>CAWERY010000011.1:0-78823 GCA_963811575.1 uncultured Solibacteraceae bacterium
ACTCCATATAGAGCGCCCATCGTACTTCCGAAACCATAATGCACGGCGGCAGCAGCTTTGGGCTTTTCCTGTTCGCTCAGTCGATGATCCAGTACGCCTTCGGAAACGGCAGACGCAGCTTTCACAGTGCTGTCCAGGCCCTTCTTTTCCAGATTGCTTCTGGTGGCGCTGGCCCAGTAGTGGTTAAACTTACCGATCGCGATCGACCCAGCGATGCCGCCGATCAGGCCGGCAGCCATTCCGACCCACGGGTTCGTACGACGTTTTCTTTGAAAGATCATGCTGCCTCCGGTGGGAGCAGGGCAGTTCACGGACCGATGTGCTTGATACCGCTATTTCAAATGGCGTTCGATGAATCGGACCGTTGCCTCGTAAGCGGACAGCCAGCTACGGTGCAGCAAAAAATCGTGAACTTCGTCCGGAATGACCATTTCTTCCATCTCCACCCCTTGTTTGCGCAGTGCGTCAGCCAGCATCACGGTTTGATTGAACTGCACGTCGTGGTCGTCGTCGCCCTGAATCAGCAGGACCGGAGAACGCCACGTCTTGAGGAAGTTCATCGGGGAGGATTCGAAAGCGATCTTGTAATCCGGCTCGGTTACCGGCACGCCAAGTTCGGTTGCCCAATTGTGCACCCCGTGGAAATCTACGCCGACTTTGTATATATCGCTGGCACGCGCGAGCGCCATCGCGGTCAGATAGCCGCCGTAGGAGCCGCCCCAGGCACCGATCTTCGAAGGGTCAACGTCAGGCCGCCCTCGCAGGTAAATGCCGGCGCCCTGCACGTCGTTATATTCGGTGCCGCCGTTCGCGCCATAATTTAACGCCTCACGGAATTCCATGCCATAGCCGATTCCGCTGCGGTAATTCACGCTCAGCACGACGTAGCCGAGGCTGGCGAGGAACTGATTCATCGCGTACGCGTTCGCGTAGTAATACATATAATGCCAACCGAGCAACATCTGGCGCCGGGATCCGCCGTGAAAGAAGACCATGGCGGGCGAGCGGCCGCCGGCCGGTTTCTTCGCCGGCAAAAACAGCTGCCCGTGAATCGCGAGTCCGTCGCCTGCGGAGAAGATCACCTGCTGCGGCGTTACCAGCGGTGCAGGGAAATCTGTTGGGATGGCAGCTGGGTCCAGATCGCGGATCGACGTGCCGCTGCGGACCGCGGCGCTCAGCGGACGCTGGGCATCGGACCTCAAGAATACGAGGACATTGGGGTCACTTGTTGCCGCCGGCTGACATTCGATTCCCGTCCCTGAAGTGAGCGCGACAGGCGTTCCGCCAGAAGCAGGGATTTTCCAGAGATGACGCCGGTCGATATCGCCCTGGTTGGAGGAGAAGACGAGTTCGCGCTTGTTCGCAGTGATCGAAACATCTTCCACCTCAAAGGCGCCGGGCGTCAGCAGAACGGCTGTACCGCCTTCGGCAGGGACGGAGTAGAGATGGGTCCAGCCTTCGGGCTCCCAGGGAAAGACGAGACGGTTGGCATCGACCCAGAGAATTTGATTGCGCGCGTTGATGCCGCGGAAGACGCTGCCTGCACCTTCGCGAGCGCGGAAGATTTGACGTCCGCCGCCAGTCTCCGCGCTTGCGACGCGGATGGACCACGGCTCGCCGGTGCGATGCGGCTCGCGCGGCATGCGCAGTCCATTGGAAGGAATACGAAGAAACGCGATACTACGGCTGTCGGGCGACCATTCGGGTTCGCTATCGTTGTCCGTGCTGGGGTCGAGATAAAGAAGATTACTTGCCGCAATGTCGAATACGCCGATGAAGCCGTGATCGCCTCGCGTGCTCGTGAAGGCGATGCGAGTTCCGTCGGGCGACCAACCAGGGTGGTCACAGTCTCCGCGAGCGTTGAATATCTGGGTGGCGGCGCTCTTGCCATCCGCCGGCGTCCACCATAGCTGCCCGCCGCGGACGAAAGCGATCTTGTCGCCTTTGGGCGAGATGGCGGGCGAATGTCCATCGCCGACTTTGCGTGGGGCGGAGCCATCGAGTCCGACGATCCAGACCGCTTCGCCTGCGCCGGCGGGATTGAGCGCCGGATTGGCCGAGCCGCCGCGCACGTAGACGAGCGCCGAAGCATCGGGAGTCCAACGCAGTTCGAGCAACTCCTGCCCGTCGTCCTGGGCGTAGTTCGTGATCTTGCGCGCAACGTATGCAGGTGGTTCGGCGACCATGATGTTGCGCAGGCCCTTGGAGTCGGACGCCCACGCGACTCTGCCACCGCTGGGAGCGGCGGAGAGTTCCGAGGGGAACGCTGCGCTCAGTAGACGTTCGAGCGTGGGCTGTGCGGACGCGCTGAGAGCGAAGACAAGAAGGGCGACAAAACGCATACTCCCAATATAGTGGGCGAGCTATTCGACGAGAACCCGGCTGGCGACAATCGTGGATCCGGCAGCCACGCCATTCAGTGTTCGGGCGCGTATGATGGCCTCAAAATAAGGGATATCGCCGCCTCGTCCGCCGGGGCGCACACGCTGGATCAAGTCCCGAAAGAATGCCGGGTTATCCAAAATCTCTAGCGCTGCTTCGGAAGCCGCCATTGACGTGCCTTGCAAAATCAGCACGTTGCTCCCCCGATTCAAATTCGGCAGGAACGCAATTCCTCCATAGATTTCACGGGATTGCTCATCGAGCGGGCTCGGCCGATACTCCGCTGGCTCGCCCGGCCGCGGCACGTGATTCGCGATGAACACACTGTGGTTTGTGACTTGATATTCGAATCGGAAGTTCAGCTTCGGCTCGAAGAGCAGGACCCATGGATTGGATTGTTTACTGCCGATCAGCACAATATTGCCGGCGCCCACATCCCGCATGGTCAGGTCCCGCGCAAACCGCACCACCGTGTGGGCGGACTGGCTCTGCTTCAGGCTCATCAACCGGGCGACACTGGTCACATTCTCGAAGCCCGTATAGTGCCGCTGCGCGATATTGGGAAACAAATGCTCCAGGCCTGAGACCGTGTTGAGTTGCGAGATCCGGTTGAAATAATCGGATCCCAGGTACTCATCCAAGGAAAGAGTCCTACCAGCCGCCTCCTGCACCATCGAAAAAATATAGTCGGAAGCCACGATCGTAGTTGATTGGCCTGGTTCGAAGAGTCGCGCCCACAACCCTGCATCAGTCGCGCGTGCCGGGTACCACTGCCAAAGCATAACGGCCCCAGCGAGGCAGGCAACAACTGCAGCAGCGGGAATCCAGGCTCTGCGGGCATCACGGTGCGGCCCGGGCGGCGTGGCCGCAGTAACCGGCTCCGAAACCACCGCGGCAGGAGTCAGGGTCTCGATTCTACCTGAGAAGTGGGGGAGATAGGTGCCCTTGGGAATCGTGAGAATGACCGGTTCGGAGCGCCCCGGTTCCGACTCGAAATACTCGGCCAGCTTGATACGCAGAAACCGGGCTTGCGACCGGACTACGTTATCCTCACTGGCGTTGTAATCCGGAGGCTTACCGAAAACGTGAATTCCGATCTGCTGCTCGTTTACCTGTTCGGGCCTGTCAAGTAGCGCGCATCGAGTTACATACTGCAGAAAGGTCCTCAGCCTTGCAGCTCGAATGAATTGCGGACTTACAATAATCCGCTGAACCAACTCCCACTGAGGAAGTGCGTCGATCTCGGCTGATGCATCCACAACTCCCTGTTTTTCCAACGCGCTTCACCTCTTTTCACGGTCACTTACACCGTGAAAACACTTCCCTCTGACCCGAATCTCCGAATACTCTATCACAGTGAGTCTTGCCGCGTCGTCAAGCCTATGAACTGGCGCCGATCCATGCTTTCCGTAGCTGCGGTGCCGGCGGTTTCGTGCGCCGGCGGAGAGTCTCAGAAGTGCAAGATGCGGTTCCGGCACGAAATGGCGTGGCTACAGATGGAAGCGCCGTGCACCGAACGGATCCATCGTCATCGGCCTGAAGCATTCGTTTTTTACAATTGGCATGACTTGCTCGAAATTCGCTGCGAACTAGTTAGCCGTTCCCATATTGCAATCGCCTCTGCGCCCACCGGCCGGTGGGGCTGTTCGCAACTGCTGGAACGCCTGCCTGGACCGGAGGCACGCGTTACTTGTGGGCGGCCGTATTGGCCAACCCCCGACCCACTGACGTTGCAGCATTCACGGTACCCTTTGAAACCGGGCACCAGATGGCATTGACCGAAATTTGAACCGAGGAGAGACCATGAGGATTGGAATTGTTCTTACTACGATTGCGCTGGCCACGCTGCTAACGCACGGTGCCGTTGCGCAGATCAATTCGGGTGTCATTACCGGCACTGTGACGGACCCGCAGAAGTCCGTTGTGCCCAATGCCAAGGTGCAGGTTGTCGAAGACGACACGGGGTTTTCCTATTCCGCCGCCACAAATGGAAGCGGTGAGTATACCGTGCCCTATCTGAAGGCCGGTGTATACACGATCACGGTCTCTGCTGCGGGGTTCCCGGCCTTCCGTGTTACCCGAGTGAACGTCACGGCGGGAAGTACGGTGCGCACCGATGTGCCGCTCCAACTCTCTAAAGTATCTACGCAAGTCGAAGTCACGGCGACAGCCGAACAGTTGCAGACGGATAGCACCACCGTGGAAAACGCGGTCAGCGACAAGGTGATCGATTCGGTCGCCAATATTAACCAGAATCCCTTGTACTACGCATCCCTGCTGGAAGGCGTGGTCGGACGATCCGAAATGAGCGACTCGACTTCTCCCCAGTCGTTCGGCATAGGGTTCGATGGCCGCCGCTGGCTATCTGCGTTGAATGTGGATGGTGGCTCGGCGTTCAGTTCCGCGATTCAGTTGGACGGCCTGAGCGTCACCAGCGGTGCATGGAATGAAGCTGCCGTGCTGCCGAACACCGACAGCTTGCAGGAAGTTCGCGTGGTCAATAGCAACTTCACCGCGGAATTCGGACGCGGCATGGGCGCCATCAAAATGGCGACGAAGAGCGGAACGAATCAGTTTCACGGTGGCGTATACGACCGCGTTCGCAATGAAGCATTCAACGCCAACACGTTTACCAACAATGCCAAAGCGATTGCCCGGGCTCCGTTTCGAGTGAACGATTTCGGCGGTAGCCTCGGCGGCCGCCTGATCAAGGACAAGCTCTTCTTTTTTACAAGCTACGAATTGATGCGCCACACGGATACGCCGCAGTGGCTCTGGACCGTCCCGACGCCTGCCGAGCGCGCCGGCGATTTTAGCCAGACTCTGATTTCCGGAACCAACGGAGCGCCGACGCCGGCTACCATTTACGACCCCAACAACGTCGTTCAAACCGGTCCCACTGTCTATACCCGCGTGCCCTATCCGAATGCCGTGATCACCAACCCCAATCCATATGGCGTAAAAATCATGAGCATTTGGCCGCTTGCGAACCGGAACCCCATCGACGCCTTCGGCTCGCAGAATTTCTTCACCCAGGATGCGCGCAAATTCGCGAGATCCAGTAACAACAGCCGTATGGATTATCGCGTTGGCCGGCATTCGCTTTACGCAAGTGGAGGTGTTTCGATAGGAACAATCGAAACAACCAGCCCTTTCGGCGCCGGGAGCCAGTGGTTTGGCCCAGCGACTGCTTTGAGCGGATTCTCCGGCGGTGGTGCTTCGCTACCACGGCATGTCTCCGATGACAATCCGTACGTGCAATTGGGAGATACCGTCATCCTCACTCCCACTCTTGTACTTGACGTCCGTGGCGGCGCGAACCGCATCCACAGTAACTACCTCTCGTATCCTCCCCAACGCTTCACCGCCGCAGACTACAATTCTCTTGGAATTCCGAACAGTGTGCAATTGGCGATGCCCGATTTTGGCGCGGCCCCGGATATTGCATCTCCCGGTCGTTACTCAAGCGTGGCGTTTACTCAATACAACAGTAAACATGAACGGCAAACCAATAGCCAGGTGAGTGGCACAGTTACCAAGATGTTAGGTAAATGGACCATGAAGGCTGGTGCGGAATATCGCGCCTATCAGGGCAACTATACCGATTTTCAGTTTGCTGCTGCCGAATATACGGGAAGCACGCCCGGCAATTTCACGGTACAAAATATTACTGCGAGCGGCGCATCCACTAATAACAACGCAATCTCCCAACAGGGCTTCTCAGGAGCAACACTTCTTACCGGCGCGGGTGGCTGGCTCATTCCGCCAACCCCTTCGGTCCGCCCCGCATTGACGTCGCGATATCTTGGATTCTTCAGCCAGAACGATTGGCGCGCAACTTCGCGCTTGACCATCAATCTCGGCCTGCGGTGGGAACTCCAGCCCGGTCCAACGGATCGCTACAATCGCTCCACGGCTTTAGACCTGACTCAAACCAGTCCTTTTGCCGCCGTCAACAATCCGCTGGGTACCTATATGGGGAAAGTGGTATTCGCCGGCTTCGATGGGCTCCCACGCAATCTTTGGAAGACTACCTGGACAGATTTCGGACCCAGGCTCGGCGCGGCCTACCGTATCGGTAGCGATACCGTGATCCGAGGTGGCTACGGTATGGCGTACGGTCCGAATAACACCGGCTGGTACGATGGTCCGTTCGCCTACAACATGGGCGCGTTCACCTTAGGGACGCAAGTACAACCCTTCGGGACTAATCCCAATGGCACTCTGGTCGGTAACTTCTGGAATCCGGCGGCAAGCCCCATCATCGTTCCTCCCGGCGCCAACTCCGCTGCACCCCAGCTCTATGGAACCGGCGGTGCGTACTTCGACTACAACAACGAACACCCCGCTCGCGTTCACATGTGGAACTTCTTCCTGGAACACCAATTCCGGCGAACCTGGTTCGTGTCCGCAGGGATATTCCGGCTCGCATGGCACCCATCTCTTCCAATCCCGCACGCCACTGCAAAACAACCAGATCGTGCCTACATCGGTGCTTGCCAATTGCCGCCAGACTTACATTACTTCAAACGCCGCCAATAATCCTTGTACCGCAAATGTTGCGAGTCCGCTGCAGCCCGCGGGGTCGCTGCTGCCATTCGTCGGCACGCTCGCACAGGCGAGTATTCCCATGATTGACACCTACTATCCCTACCTCCCGTTGTTAGGCGATAGCATCCAGCGCGATCAGGGACTTTCCGATTACAACGCCCTGAAGATGCGTATTCGACATTCCTTCTCGAGTGGCTTCCTCCTGGACGCGAACTACACATGGTCCAAGGCCACCGATACCGGATATACCGAATTGCAGGACTTGCAAGGCTTTTCCGATAACGTCGGCAGCGGTGGGGGCGGATCCAACGGAGTTCTGGATTTGCTCAACTGGAATAACAATAAGAAGCTTTCTTATTCCGACGTCCCGCACCGGGTGGTCGTCACGATGACTTATGAGCTGCCGTTCGGCAAGGGTAAACGACTCGCAATGCCGAACAAAGTGGCGCGCGCCGCGATGGGCGGCTGGCGCGTCGGCTCTGTCTTCACCTGGCAACAGGGCTATCCGCTCTCGCCCACCGGCGCTAACGGGAATTCGATGGACGGCCGCCCCAACCGCAATCCAAACGAACCCTTAACGCTGCCTTCCAGCTACCAGAAATGGTACGACGGTAAGACCAGCATCACGCTTCCAGACGGCAGGCAATACACGCCTTGCGCTCAGTGCTACCTGATGTACAATCCGGACGCCTTTGTTGGACAGACGCTTACTACCGCCAACGGTGGGCATCAGGCGGACCTCTATTGGGTCGGGAATGCCGCCGTCGATTATGGGGAGATGCGCGGTCCCGGCCGTAATAATCTCGATCTGACCCTGACTCGCGATTTCCGCATTCGAGAACGTTATTCCGTTTCCCTGATGGCGAATGTTACGAATGCCCTGAACCACACCCAGTTCCGGACTGGATCTTACAACATGGCGCTGGGAAGTATTCAGGTTACCGATGTCCCCGCGCAGGGCTTACTCGCAGGTCAGGGACAATCGGCCGCCACTTACGGCAGCCATAATCTGAATACCTTTGACCCGCGTCAGATGATCTTGGAAATGCGCGTGCGATTCTGAGGAGTATTGTTTGACGAATCGTTACCGGTAGGGAGCGTCCCACATGTGTTGGCCGGCGACGCTCTCTAACGGTAGTCAGTGCCTGCCTATTGCACCGTTTCGATTTCGGTCTTCTGCCGCGGCGGGTAAACGTACGCGGTGACCAGGCTCTCCATGCCGTTCGTGCCGATTGCCTTGATGCCGAACTTGGAATCGTCGATGGACACGTCTTTTAGCGTGAACGTATTTACCTTGCCGACGTAGATCTCCTGTTCCCAATACGGCGCGTTGGTCGGACGGATCACGATCGCATATCCCTTGATATCGTCTTCGGGACCCGCGGCGCGCCAGCGCAACACTGCGTCATACCCGGCGCCCCGCGCGATCATCGGACCTGGACGGCGCCCGCCGGCAGCTGGAGCGCCGGCCGCTCCCGTGGGTGCAGCGCCCTGACGTCCGCCACCGGCGCGCGGCTCCTGGGTCACGAGCGGGGGCTTGGGGGCGAGCGCGAGGTTGGCAGCCACCACAAGATTTACCCTGGCGACCTTCGCCGTGTAGGGCACAGACATGTTGGCCAGAAGGTCCGTCGCGTGGTGCTGGTTGACATACATCTCATTCGGGGTGGAGACGCGCACGGCGGCATAACCTTCCCATTGGAACGGAGTGTGGTCGCCGCCGCGGCCCAAGCGGTCACCCATGAAAATCGTATTGACCTTCATGGAAGGCAAGTAGCGTTCGGCGATTTCGCGCGTGTAGCGGGCGAGCTGTTGATGGATAGAATCCATGGTTTCGTCGCTATAGATGTTGACCGAGCTGTTACTCATCCGGCCGTTGCCCGCGGTATCGGTGCCGATGATGTCGTTGTTGAGCACGGCCTCGATCACCTGGTTCTCCTTGCGGGCCTTTACGGCCTGCAGGGAACTGCCGATTAAGCCCTGCTCCTCACCGGCGAACGCAATAAAGGTGATCGTCTTGTCGAACTCATACTGGCTCATCACGCGCGCTAATTCCATCACGGCGGCGGTGCCGCTGCCATCGTCGCAGACGCCGGGGGCGGGCAGTTCGGCATTCTTCTCGAAATCCGCAAGCGACATGTTGGCGGTGGTATTGCCGGGCGCGCCGGCGCCATCCGCGCCCGGACCAGGCGCGGCGCCTGCCGGGCGGGTGCCGAGATTCAGCGAATCATAGTGTCCGCTGACAATGACCGTGGTCTCGGGCATTTTCGTCCCCGGAAGCACGGCAACCACGTTGTACAGATCGACATCTTTGAAAATCCGTTGTCCTTGCTTCTTGACGCGGAATTTTTCGAAGCGTACCTGCAATTTCGGGCTATAGCTCTGCATCTCCTTTAAGATCCATGTGCGCGCCGCTCCGACGCCCCGGACCGGATCGTCCGCGTTCGACATCGTGTTGCGCGTGCCGAAGCTCTCCAGTTTCTCCAGAATCGCTTTCATGCGCGCTTCGGAAACCTGGCCCATCATTTCCTGAACCTTCGGGTTAACACCCTTCTCTTCGGCAGGCGCAAAAGCTGCCGTCATGCAGACAGATATAGTGATAGCGGTGAGTTGGCGAGACAGTTTCATAGATCCCTCGGATGCAAATATCCTAGCAGAGATTGGCGCAGCCACCAGGCTGTCAGTTACTTACTCTTCGCGTAAAATCTCAAGCGGCTTTCGGCCGAGAATGCGGAAGCTCGCGGCCCACCCCGCTGCGGCTGCAACGGCAGCCGCAATCGCCACGGCGAGGGTATGCGTGGCCAGCGCCGGATGAAACTCAATTTCGAGCAACTTCTTCAACACCAAAGCGGCAAAACCGGCGGCCAGTAAACTTCCCATCACGCCAGCGACGACCCCTAGCGCGAGGAACTCCACGGAGAAAATCCAGGCGATCCGGCGCCGTGTAGCGCCAAGCGTCTTGAGGGTAACCACTTCGCGCATGCGCCGGAATCGAGTTCCGGCCACGCTCGAGGCCACCATCACAGCGCCCGCTAGAATCGTAAATCCCGAAATGAAGCGGATCACCGCCGCAATGCGCTGCACCACGTCTTCCACAATCTGCATGACGTCCGCTACGTTTACCACGGTCACGGTGGGAAATTTCTGATAAACCACGCGCTGTAACGAAACCACATCTGCGGGCCGCACTCGCGCGCTACCGTAGTACACGGCGGGAAGGCCATCGAGTTGACCCGGGCTGAAGAGGAATTCGAAGCGGCCTGTCATGCGAATGGACTCGGTTCGTTCCACGCAGGCCACACGAGTTCGCACATTGCGATTCCAGATGCTCCAATCGACCAGTGTTCCAGGCTTCAAGTTCAGGATCTTTGCGGCCTCCTCGTTCGCGCAGATCTGCGGTTCGCGATCGCCTGGCTTCCACCAGGAACCCTGCAGCACGACCGTGTCGGGAGGCATGGTATCGATCGACGTGACTGTTCGGGTACGCATGAATCGGCGATTGAAATCGCGCAGCGGAAGATTTTCGATCGGCACACCGTTAACGGCGGTGATGCGCGCCGCCACCGCGAAGGCAACGTCGGGAGCCTCCTTCACTCCCGGCTGCTGTTGGATCAGTTCGCTGAGTGCGACGCGCTGATTGCCGGGTATGTCGAGCAGGAAGACGTTGGGCATGCCGGGCGGCGCGCTTCCGCGAATCTGATCTACCAGCGCGCCCTGCACCAGGAACACCGTGAGCGTGAACATTACGCCGACACCAAGCGCGACTACCGCTGCCTGCGCCTGATTGCCGGGGCGGTAGAGGTTGGCGATGCCATGGCGGAGTACGCCGGGAAGATGCGCCCCGAAACGCCGCAGAAAGGCGCGGAACGCTCGCAATGCGACCCATCCGGCGACCCACAGCAGTGCCAGCCCGACCGCGACCCCGAGAGTAAAATAAATTCCGGTACGCACCGATTCCTGGGGTGAACCTTCCGTTACGGTGGCTGCTACCACCGCCGTGCCGAGGAGGATTGCGGCGCGTGCCAGGAATGCCGGGCGGCGTCCGCCCCCGCCTCCACTTTCCACAGCGCGCCGGAAAATCAACGCAGGGCGAATCGTGCGGATCGAAAGCAGGGGAGGCAACGTGAATAAAAGCGTGACCAGGCAGGCGATCGCGATGCCTTGCACGGCGGGCCAGGGATCCCAGTAAGCGGCTACGTCAATCTGAAAGTACTTTGCGATCAGGCCAGGGAAGGCGGCGGAAACCAGCACTCCAAACGCGACACCGATCAGTCCGCCCGCAAGGCCGAGCATTAAGGTCTGCGCCACATAAATTCGGATCACTTGCGCGGAGCGCGCACCGAGGCACTTCATGACCGCGATCGAATCCAGTTTCTGCTGGAGATGGCCGTGCATCGCGCTCGCAACGCCCATCGCGCCGATTACCAGCGCTATTAACCCGATCAAACTCAAAAACGTGGTGGCGCGATCGAGTCCGCGCGTGATGATTGGATGCGTCTCTCGATAGTCGGAAATCGTCGCTTCGGGGAAGGCTTGCTTCAAGACGCCTCGCACCTCCGCCACATCGGGGCCTCCGGTGGCGGGCAGCGCGAACAGGTAACGTTCCGCCGCGCGGCTGCCCGCACTGATGAGTCCGGTGCGGTCCAGGCCGGCCCGGCTGATCATAACCCGCGGACCCACATTGAGGCTGCCGGTCATCCGGTCTGGTTCGGACGTAACTACCCCTGCGATCCGGAAATCCTGGCCGCCGATGTGCAGCGTGTCGCCGGTGCGAACATTCAGCCGCACCAATAAGTCGTCGGATACTACCACCGAGTCGGCGTTGAGCGCCTCGCGCAGAGGCCGGAGCGGATTGAGTTTGACCACGCCGTAGTATGGGTATGCCGTGGGGTCCACGGCCTTCACCGAGACCAGCAGCGGATCGGGCGTGGAGGCGGAGGCTGCCATCGTTACTGTCTCCGTGATCCATGTGCGTCGTACGCCTCGCGCGTCGAGATCGTGCAGGGCCGCCTCCTGCTCGGCATTGGGCAGCGCGAAGACCCGGGCAGTGATGTCACCTGCCATCAGCGTTCGAGCTTCGCGCAACAGCATGTGTCGAAAGGAGCGGCTGAAGCCGCGGACGCCCGTGAGCGATCCGACCCCGATCGCCACCGCGAGAATCACAAATAAGAATTTGGCCCGTGAGGCGCGCGTCTCGCGCCATGCAATGCGAATTGCGGTGGCCCAGGAAAGCGACGGCTTCATTGGCTTACGACTAGTCCGTCGTGTAGCACGATGCGGCGGTCCGCACTGTCGGCCAGCGTTTGCTCGTGCGTGACCATGACCATGGTGGTGCCTTCTTCGCGGTTCAATGCGAGGATCAGTTCAAGAACGGCGTGGCCGGTTGTGCTGTCCAGATTGCCCGTGGGTTCATCCGCCAGCAGAATTGGCGGACGCAGCGCGAAGGCCCGAGCCAGCGCGACACGCTGTTGCTCCCCGCCCGAAAGTTGGACCGGGTAGTGGTCGAAGCGGCCGCCGAGTCCCACGCGCTCCAGCAGTTCGCGGGCGCGAGCTCGTCCGCCGCCGTCACGCCCCGCGAGTTCCATCGGAAGTAGCACATTCTCTTCCGCGGTCAGCGTAGGCAGCAGGTGATACGACTGAAAGACGAATCCGATTTTGCGCCCGCGCAGCAGCGCCATATCGTCCTCGCCGAGATGGGTGATATCCTCACCATCCAGGATCACTTGCCCGGTGGTCGGCGTGTCGAGCCCGGCGAGCAGCCCGAGCAGTGTGCTCTTGCCGCTACCCGAAGGCCCCATAATCGCGGCGAACTGGCCACGGGGGATTTCGAGGTCGATGCCTTTGAGGATTTCGACACGGTGAGTGCCGGTGTCAATTGACTTGGTAAGCGCGCGAACCTGGATCAACCCTTATTATGGCATTTAGATGCACAAATTCTGGTTATGCGCGATGATGGCGTTTTTGTTGGGCTGCGGGAAAAAGAAGGAGGAACCCGCTCCGACGCAGCCGTCCCCGGCCGCGGTGCTTCCCCCCGCGCCTCGCGGCTGCCGACCCGCGTACGCCCATAGTCGTCTTCGGCGACAGCATCAGCGCGGGATTTGGGCTCGATACCGGACAAAGCTTTCCCGACCTGCTGCAAAAGGACCTCGACGCCAGGGGCCTTCCCTACCGCGTCATCAATATGGGTGTGAGCGGCGATACCACGCAGGATGGCTTGGCGCGCCTGTCCATGGGCCTCGCCGAGCGGCCCAAGATCGTGATCCTGGAACTCGGCGGCAACGATGGTCTTCGCGGCATTCCCAGTTCGGTCACACAGGCCAACCTCGCGCAGATGATCGAGGCGTTCCAGGCGGCGGGCGCCCGCGTACTCCTGGCAGGCATGACACTGCCGCCCAATTACGGCGCTGAGTTTATCAAGAAGTTCGACGCGCGTTTATAAGGATCTCGCCGCCAAGTACCACCTGACATTCATACCTTTCCTGCTGGCCGGCGTAGGCGGGCACGATGAGTTCATGCAGCGCGACGGCCTTCATCCGAATTCTGAAGGCGCCCGCAAGGTCGAGACTCTGGTGATGAAATCTCTACTCCCGTTGCTCTAGATCTGCGCAAAGTCCCGTGTAGATCGCTGATTCGCCCAAAACTTTGGCCGCGACACGCAAGTCGTCGATGAAGCTCTTCATCTCCGTCCGGCGTGCTTCCGCATCGGGTGCCCGGAGAATAGACGATGGGTGAACGGTCGCCATCACGTATGGTGCGAGCTTGGACTCCACGAACTTGCCGCGTTCCTTGGTGACTAGAAACCTGCGGCCCAACAGCGTCTGCGATGCCGTAGCGCCCAGGCAGACCAGCACGCGAGGCTTGAGTAGCTCCAGTTCCGCCGCCAACCACGGAACGCAAGCGGCGATCTCCGGAGCGGCCGGTTTGGCATGGATCCGGCGTTTGCCGCGCGGTTCCCACTTGAAATGTTTGACGACGTTGGTGACGTACGCCTGTTTGCGATCGATGCTCGCTGCTTCCAGCGCTTCGTCGAGCAGGCGGCCCGCGGGTCCCACGAAAGGATGGCCCGCCAGGTCCTCTTCGTTCCCGGGCTGCTCCCCCACCAATACCAGCGGAGCGTGCGCCTTGCCCTCGCCGAATACCGTCTGCGTCGCGCGTTCCCAAAGCGGGCAGGCCCGACACCCGAGTGCGGCCTCCTGAAGCGCCTGCCAGGAGAGCTTTCGAGGGATCAGCGCAAGTGCGTCGCCCTTCGCCATGCTTCGATTATCAAGGCACCGCGACGTCGTCGTCTGTGACGCAACACGCAGTGCCTTAACCCGCGCACCACGCGAAGAGTAACTGCCATTCGGCACGCTGCACCTCTTGCGCCTTGCGCTCTTCGATAGAACCAGCCTTCGCGCTCTCGCAATACCGGATGAACGCGATCGGGTCCCAACGTGCCGATGTTGGAATGCCGATCTCCGCAGCTCGGGTCTTCAAGGCGGGGAAGATGGCGTGCTCGCCCACCTGCCGGAACCAGTACGCCGCGTTTCCGGCATCGGGTTCCTGACGATGCACAATCGCGTGCCAGTAACTGCCTTCCGCGCTGTTGATGTCTTGCGCGACGCCGTGAGCCTCCTCCCAACAATCGAAATACAGGTACAGGCCTGCACGTAGCAAGGGAGGAATCTTTGCCGCTGCCACCAGTTTGCGTGCTTCGGGCGAACTACACGCGACGTGCACCAGCGGCATCAGCCGTTCGCCCTCGCCATCCAGTTCCAAAATGCTCGCGACTTCCGGGCCATATGCTCGCGGATCGAACATGTGCTACTCCTCTGATTGATGATAAACGCACTCGTGCTCTCGGCCGGCGGACTCTGGGGCGCGTGGGAGGTCGGTGCCTGGAAGGTCCTGCGCGAGCAGTTCCAATTCGACCTGATTGTCGGCGCCTCTGCCGGATCGTGGAACGGATGGGCCATCGCCTCCGGATGTACTCCCGAGGAACTGGAGCGCGAGTGGCTCGACCCGAGCATGGGTTCCGTCATGTCGCTCGGACTTCATTCCACGGGAATTCTGCGTGCCGCGCCCCTTCGCCTCAAGGCCGAGGAACTCTTTGCCCGCTACAAACCGCGGATGCCGTTCGCGCTTACGCTCGTGGAGCTGCCCTCCCTGCGTTCGCGAATTGTGCGCGATAGCGAAATCACACCCCTGCATCTTGCCGCTGCGTGCTCGATCCCGCTGGGCTTTCCACCGGTCAAAATCGATGGCCGCTACTACGTGGACGGAGGATTTCGCGCGGCACTCCCCTTATGGGCGGCGGAAGAACTTGGTGCGACCCGGATTCTGGCGCTGAACGTCCTCAATACCTTGGAATTCCGCATTCTGGGCCGCCTGATGTGGAAGAAACGCCCGATCGGAAATATGGACGTCACTCTACTCGAACCCTCCGAACGCCTCGGCTCGCTCCGCGATGCCTTCGTTTGGGACGCCGCCCGCATCCGCCGCTGGATTGCTCAAGGGGAGCGGGACGCGACTCGCATCGCAAGTTCGATTACAATGTAGGGCTATGCCGCTTTACCGAGTCTTCCGCATGAAGGATTCGCCACGGCAGCAGTTCCGCTGGGCGCCCCACGTCTCCGGTCCCGCTAACGCGAAGCCCAAGGATTTCGATCCCGCGGGCGAAGTCGAAGCGCTCCATGAGTACGACGCATGGTGCGCGCTTCGCGAATCTGGCAAACCTCTTCTGGTAGGCGACCTCTTGGAGAGCGGCGATGGCAGCTTGCGTATCTGCAAGTACGTTGGCTTCGAGCCGGCGCAGTGGATTCTTCCCGAACCGAAACCCGAGAGCAAACTGCCCCCACCCGTGGAAGCCGAATCGGCCAGCCCGTCCGCCGTCAGTAATTAGGAGCCTCTCTTATGCGCGACATTCGCCTGGGCGATGACATCGACGATTTCTGCGTGCGCTGTAAGCGCGTTATGAATCACAACGTGGTCTCCGTACTGGACGGCCAGGCCGCAAAGGTGCGCTGCCGTACCTGCCACAGCGATCACGATTTCCGGCACGAGCAGGCTCCGCCTCCGAAGGTAGACGCCCGCAAGGCCGCCCTCTTCAATGAGGTTCTGAAGAAGGTGGCGCCAGGGGACGCGCCTGTGGTGGCGGATGATCCGGAGTTGGAAGCCGTCGATCTGGAAATCGATGCGGAGGCCGAAACTGAGGCCGAAGTGGAAGCCGAACCGGATGCGGAAGCCGTTGCGGAAGGCGTATCGGAAGTGGCCGCCGCACCTTCACAGATGGAAGAGGAAGAAACGCCGAAGCCCAAAAAGGGCCGGGGTCGCCCCAAGAAGTAATACCCCTCCATTAACCTCGCGTACGCGCGGAATGAGACAATAGCCTTCCACAAGGCATGATCACCAGACGAACGCTTCTTGCCGGTTTTCCGGCGGCATTGGCGGCTGCCCGCGCCGCGCGCGCCCTCACCCTACGGCGCGATTCCCTCCGCCCGCCAGCTCGCCTGGCACGAGCTGGAGTTCACCGGTTTTCTCCATTTCACGGTGAATACCTTCACCGATAAAGAGTGGGGCTATGGCGATGAAGAGCCGGATATTTTCAGCCCCGCTAAGATTCGACGCCGACGCCATCGTGGGCGCGCTGGCAGACGCCGGAATGCGCGGCGTAATTCTCACCTGCAAGCACCACGATGGATTCTGCCTGTGGCCTACCCGCACCACCGACCATTCCGTGGCACAGAGCCGGTGGCGCGGTGGGCGTGGCGATGTGGTTCGCGAAATCTCCCAGGCGGCCGCGCGTCGAAAGATGAAATTCGGCGTCTACCTTTCCCCGTGGGACCGCAACAGCGGCCAGTACGGTAAGCCCGAATACCTGAAGCTCTACCGCGCGCAGCTCTCCGAACTTCTCACCGGATATGGCCCGATTTTCGAAGTCTGGCACGATGGCGCCAATGGCGGTGATGGCTTTTATGGCGGCGCGCGCGAGAAGCGTACGATCGACAAAAATACTTACTACGATTGGCCGCGCACCTGGGAAATGATCCGCGCGATGCAGCCCGACGCCGTGGTCTTTAGCGACGTCGGCCCCGATGTTCGATGGGTGGGCAATGAGCGCGGCATCGCGGGAGACCCCTGTTGGGCCGCCTTCGACCCGGTAGGCGAAGACGGTGGTCCCGCCTCGCCGGGCAACGTGCGCACCAAGGAATCGGGCACCGGACACCGTCACGGGTCAAAATGGTTGCCCGCGGAGTGCGACGTTTCGATTCGTCCCGGATGGTTTTGGCACGAAGCCGAAAATGCGCGCGTGAAGAAAACGTCCCAACTCGTGAATCTGTATTACCAGTCGGTGGGCCGGGGTGCGACCCTGCTCTTGAATGTCCCGCCCAACCGCGACGGCTTGATCTCGGCGGAGGATGCCGCGTCGCTCAAAGCCTTCGGCGCGTACCTTTCCGGCACGTTCGCGCAGAATCTCGCGGCTCACGCCAAGGCCGACGCCTCCCACGTGCGCGGCAATGACAAACAATTCGGGCCGGCCCACCTGCTGGATGGCAAACCCGATACTTACTGGGCAACCGACGACCGGGTCACCAGCGCCGACGTCACGCTGGATCTCGGCCATGCCGTCAAGTTCCAGGTGATCCGTTTGCGCGAGGCGATCGCCTTCGGCCAGCGTGTGGACGCCTTCACCGTCGAACGCTGGCAATCGGATTCCTGGGAGCCGGTCGCCACTTCCACCAGCATCGGCCCGCGCCGCTTGATCCGCCTGGATTCGCCGATCATCGCTACGCGCCTCCGCTTGCGAATCACACAGGCATCGGCCAGCCCTGCGCTTAGCGAATTCGCAGTTTTTTCGGAAGCGAACCTCGGTTGATTTCCGTGCCCTGGTCGTTCCTCTACTGGTTCTTCGTTGCACCTTCGTTGTTGCTCGCCCTCATCTCGCTCCGCGGTGAGCGCAAACGCGCGGAGTACGTCGCGAGTCGTCTTTCCGCGGATCCCAAGCCCCTTCCGCCTGCCACTGTGATCGTTCCGGTGAAGGGCTTTGACGAGGGCCTTCGCGAAAACCTCGCAGCGCTGGCGGCGCTCGACTATCCCGATTACGAACTCATCATCACGGCGCACTCCGCCGCGGACATCCCGCTGGGAGTGCTACCGCCTCGTGCTCGCATCGTCCTTGCGCACGGCGAGACTTGCCGGACTTCAGAGAAAATTCAGAATCTGCTGGCTGCGGTGCGCGCCGCCCGGAAGCGCAGCGAGATCCTTGCCTTTGCCGATTCCGACGGGCGCGTTACCGCGCGCTGGCTGAGTGCCCTCGTCGCGCCCCTCGATGAACCTGGTGTCGGTGCCGCGACTGGCTATCGCTGGTTTCTGCCGGATCCGCCGGACTTCTGGTCTCTGCTCCGCGGCGTGTGGGATGCTGTGGCAGCCGGCACCCTCGGTGCGGGCAATAATCGCTTCGTGTGGGGCGGCGCGATGGCCATCCGCAAGGAGCTCTTCTTCGAAGCCGGCGTGCCGGACGCATGGGCAGGCGAACTCAGCGATGACTACGCTCTCAGCGAAGCAGTCCATGCTGCCGGACTCGCCATCGCCTACGCCCCCGGCGCACTCACTCCTTGTGTGGAGCACACTTCCGCGCTTCCGCTTTCTCGGCTGGATCCGCCGCCAGATGGCGATCACGCGGGTCTATGCCCCCGGACTCTGGTGGCCCGGCTTGATTGCGCATATTTTCTACTGCGGCGGGATGGCGGCCAGCGTAGTTGCTTCGGTCCGCGGCTATCGGCTGGCGGAGTGGGCGCTGATCGCGCAGCTTTCACCCGGCATGCTGAAGGGCCTGAATCGCGCGACACTTGCCAAGGCCGCGCTGCCCGAATATGAGCCCTGGTTCAAACGCCACTCCTGGGTGCACGCGATCTGGGTGCCGCTCGCGACCTGGGTCTGGCTGTTTGCCCTGCTTTCCTCTGCTTTCGGCTCCTCCATCCTTTGGCGCGGCCGCCGCTATGCGTTGAAGCGCAAGTAGGAACGATCCCCAACTCCCACGCCGGAGCGTCTGCTTCAACGCGATATCCGGTTATAATCCATGTGTAAGGGAGGATCACAAAAATGGCCAAAGACAAGAGCCCACAGAAGGAAGTAAAGAAGCCCAAGAAAAAGAAGTAGCCGGAATTGCGTTTTTGAGCGGGCGCGCGCGTAGCGCGCCCGCCGCCGGTAAGAAGGGAAATTGAGGGGACCACCATGCGCACAGACTGGGTAGCCAAACGTAAGAACGATCCGATTCGCACACAAATGCACTATGCCCGTAAAGGCATTGTCACGGAAGAAATGCACTACATCGCGCAGCGCGAGAGCATTTCGCCGGAGCTGGTGCGCAGCGAAGTAGCGCGCGGTCGCATGATCATTCCGGCGAACGTGAATCACACCAACCTGGAACCGATGTGCATCGGCGTGGCGTCCAAGTGCAAAATCAATTCCAATATCGGAAACTCTTCGGTGGTAAGCGATATCGCGGGAGAACTGGAAAAGCTGGACTATTCCGTGAAATACGGCGCCGATACCGTCATGGATCTCTCCACAGGCGGCGATATTCCAGCCATCCGCAAAGCGATCATCGGTGCGTCTCCCATCCCCATCGGTACAGTGCCCATTTACGAAGCGCTCTCGCGCGTGCGTCGTGTGGAAGACCTCTCCCGCGAGGTGATGCTCGAAGTCATCGAGGAGCAGGCCGAACAGGGTGTGGATTACATGACTATCCACGCCGGCGTCCTGGTGCAGCACATTCCGCTGACTACCAAGCGCGTCACCGGTATCGTCAGCCGCGGCGGTTCGATTCTGGCCGAGTGGATGGTCAAGAATCATAAACAAAACTTTCTCTATGAGTGTTTCGAGGATATCTGCAAGATCCTGCAGAAGCACGACGTCAGCTTTTCCCTCGGCGACGGGTTGCGCCCCGGCAGCATCGCGGACGCCAGCGACGCGGCTCAGTTCGCCGAACTGAAGACGCTCGGCGAGTTAACGCAGATCGCCTGGAAATACGACGTGCAGACCATGATCGAAGGTCCCGGACACATCCCGATGGACCAGATCGAGATGCAGGTCATCAAGGAGAAGGAGCTCTGCTTCGAAGCGCCGTTTTACACCCTGGGACCGCTAGTCACCGATATCGCACCGGGCTATGATCACATCACGAGCGCCATCGGCGCCGCCATGATCGGCTGGTACGGCGCCAGCATGCTCTGCTACGTCACCCCGAAAGAGCACCTTGGCCTGCCCAATCGCGAAGACGTGAAGGCCGGCATCATCGCCTATAAGATTGCTGCGCACGCCGCCGATATCGCCCGTCACCGCCCCGGTGTTCGTGACCGCGACGACGCACTCTCTCGCGCCCGCTATCGCTTCGATTGGAAGGAACAGTTCGCGCTCTCACTCGATCCCGAGACTGCCCGCTCCATGCACGACGAGACTCTGCCTGAGGATGGCTTCAAGGACGCGCACTTCTGCTCCATGTGCGGTCCCAAGTTCTGCTCCATGAATATCTCGGCCAAAGTCGAGACGTTCACGGCGGATGATGCTGCGGCCGTTCTGAGCGGCACGCGCTCCAGAGGCCTCGTCAACATCGAATAGGTGTGTTGGGTCACGCCTCCTGTGGTTGCAGAATCTGGCTGGAAGTCCGATTGCTTCGTTCGTAGCGTCAGGAGGAAAAGCCTATGAAACGTTGCACATTCGGTTGCTCCCTCGCGATCGCCCTGGCGTTCGCCATCGTACCGGGTCAAGCCCAGGATAAAGACAAAGACAAAAACAAAAATCATGCGGACCGTTCCGCGGTTATGGGTGGCGTGGGCCAGGACCGGATTACCCGGGAAGTCCGCCACGAACTCGTCATGCTGCCGTACTACGGTGTGTTTGACAACCTTGCATACCGCGTGGATGGCACCACCGTAACACTACTGGGACAGGTCACCCGTCCCACCCTCAAGAGCGACGCGGGTAACGTCGTGAAGGGCATCGAAGGCGTCAGCCGCGTGGAGAACCAGATTCAGGTTCTGCCGTTGTCTTCGATGGATGATCGAATTCGAATGGCCGAATATCGCGCCATTTTCGGCAAACCAGGGCTGGACCGGTATGCAATGCAAGCCGTTCCCCCGATTCATATCATCGTGGACAATGGCAAAGTCACGCTTGAGGGCGTGGTGAATACTGAGGCCGATAAAAATCAGGCCGGCATTTACGCAAATGGCGTCAGCGGCGTCTTTTCGGTGAACAACAACCTTCGCGTCGAAGCTGGTAAGTAACTTCGTTACTGCTTAGTTCCCAACCAGTACCCGGGGCGGGTCTGCGTCTTGTAACCACCCACTTGGACGGTTATGGCGTGGAACCCGCCCTCGACTTTGTTATTCGGCGTGTAGGACACGAAATACTGAGAGTGCAGCTCCGCGCCGATTTTTTGAATTGCGTCTTCCAAGCCGCGCTGTTTATAAAACGAGTATTCGGTGCCGCCCGTTCCCTTGGTGAAAGCTTCCACCGGATTGTCCTTAAAGATTGCTTTCACGTCCTTGAATAGCTCCACCATCAACGGAATGAATTCCGCGCGAGAGCCCCCGCCGATCCCGTAGGTTTGTTGGACGGTATTGGGAGTGGAAGGTACCCCCGCCGGCAACGGATGCATCGCCGGAGGCAAAGTGCTCTGCCGGCCCGGATCGGGTTTGGCGCTGAGCGTCGTGAGCAGGCGCGACATGTCAACCGGATAAAACAAGAATGTTGGCGTACTGCAAATCCATCAACGCTTCGCGAAGCCGGGTCTCGCTCGCAATATCGCGCGTTTCGCCAATGTAAAGAATTACACGCCGGCGATTATTCGGCCGCGTGCGCAGCATGCGCGTGGCTTCCGCAACCGCATCGATCATCCGGTTGGAGCTGCTTCCCGCATAAAGATCCTTCACCGCCTTGGTGATCTTGTCCGGGTCGGAAGTGAAGTCCTGAATTTTACGAATCCTGGAATCGAAGGCAATTACCGCAGCCTCGCCTTGATCGCCAATGATCAGGGGCGCAACCAGGTTTCCGATCTTCTTGACCTGGGGCAGAATCCCTTCAACGCTTGCATTCGCCTGCATACAGATCACCATGGAGATCGGCTGGTAGGCCACATCCACGCTGATGTTCTGTTCTTTGTCGTTGTCGTAAAGATGAAATTGCGGCGGCTGCAGTCCGTTGACGTAGTTTCCATCCCGGTCGAATACCAGCACAGGCGCCTGCACCACTTCGACGCCGCCCCGGAATATGGTTGTGGGCGGCCGGCTCCTGGGCGGGCGGCGTCTGTTGCGGAGTCTGTTGCGCGGCGAGAACTCCGCACAGAAAAGTCAGTAATAACCGTTGAGACATGGTTCTCCTATGCGTGTTCGGTACGTCCTCTGAGCAATTCAAGCACGTGCGGTACCAATTCAACGATAGCATCGAGGGATTCGATCGCCCCCTTCGGCGAACCGGGCAGATTTACGATCAAAACCTTACCCCGGCTTCCGGCCAAAGATCGGGAGAGCACAGCTAACGGGGTCGCCTCCCGCCCCTTAAGTCGCATCAGCTCACCAAAACCGGGGATTTCGCGGTCTAAAATGGCTCGCGTCGCCTCGGGCGTTACGTCACGGGGTGCAACGCCCGTGCCGCCGGTAGTAAAGATGGCGGAAACCTGTCCACCGTCAGAGAGCGTTGACAGGCGCTCGCTGATCTCAGAAATCACGTCTGGAATTACTTCCATCACTGCCACGCTCCAGCCCAGCTGTTCCAGGCGTTCACGCACGGCCGGGCCGGAACGGTCCGCCCGGGTGCCGGCACTTACCGAATCGCTGATCGTCAATACCGCGGCATTCGTCATTGGTTCCCTTTCCGGTGAAAATCTCCGCTCTTCCCGCCCGTCTTTTCCAGTAGATAGAGATCCTGAATCTCGATCGCCTTGTCGAGTGCCTTCGTCATGTCGTAAACCGTGAGGGCGGCGATACCGGCGGCGGTCAGCGCCTCCATCTCCACTCCTGTCGGCCCGGTCGTAGTCGCCGTCGCGATGATGCGCACGCCTTTCTTTTCCACGGTCACCTCGAGGTCCGCGTGCGTCAGCATAAGGGGATGACACAGGGGAATCAATTCGCTGGTCCGCTTCGCAGCCGAAATACCTGCAATCCTGGCAATTTCCAGAGGATTTCCCTTTGGATTCTGCGGCAATTTCTTCAAAACAGCCGGGGCAATCCGCACGAAGGCGTGAGCCCGCGCTGTCCTGCGCGTCTCCTGTTTGGCGGAAACATCCACCATTCGGGGGCTTCCTGCGGCATCGAAATGCGAGAGTTTTTTCATTTGGAGAGTACTTGTATCAGCTCACCGCGCTCATATTCGGCCCGTTCGGAGTCCACGACCAGATATGCATTGGCGCGCGCTAACGCCGGAATGTCGCCAGATCCCTTCCACTCCACCGGTGTTACTTCTGCCCCATCGTCACTTAACCGGGCTGGCAAAAACCGCGTCAGGCCTTTTCGATGCCGGACGTTGCGAGTCAGCCGCGCCAGCGGCATGGAAAGGGGAGTTTCTTCCGCGCCCCCGAGTAATTCCAAGGCGCCGCGGGCGAATATTTCGAATGTCACCATCGTAGACGAGGGATTGCCAGGCAAGCCGAAAAAGAATTTTCCCGTCGCGTTGCCGAAGACCAGGGGCTGTCCCGGTTGAATCAGGACCCGATCGAAATAGAATTCAGCTCCAAATTCCGCGAATACTTCCTCTACCACGTCGTACTTACCTGCGGAAACCCCACCCGAGAGCAATAGAAGATCGGCTTCCAAACCCCTTGCGACCATCTCGCGAGTATGTTCGACGGTGTCGCGGGCCACTGGCAGGATATCAGGCACTCCCCCCGCGCGCACTACTTGCGCAGCCAGCGAATATGCATTGGAATTGCGAATCTGAAATTCCGCGGGCGTCTCATGGACCTCCACGATTTCATCGCCGGTTGCGATGATTGCGACGCGCGGCCGCCGGTAAACCTTTACTCGTGGGCGGCCAAAAGCGGCCAATACCGCGACGCCCGTATAGTCCAGGCGCATCCCCGTCCCGAGCACGATTTGGTTGACAGCCGCTTCGCAACCCTGCGGGTTGATGAATTGTTGCGGTTCAGCGGAACTCTCAATGATTACCCGTCCATGCTCCTGGCGCGTGTGTTCCACCATGACCACAGCATCCGCGCCCCGGGGAATCGGCGCTCCGGTCATAATTTCCAACGCCTGTCCAACTCCCACTACCCCATCGAAACGCTCGCCTGCACGCACTTCGCCGATGATTTCCAGGGAGCCCGGCAGATCTGCCGCGCGTACCGCATAACCGTCGCGCACCGACCGCGCCATTGCCGGACAATCGCGATCCGCTGCAATATCCTCGGCCAGAACACGTCCCGCGGCTTCTCCAAGCGCGACTGAATCCGTCTCCGGAGTCTGGCGTGCCGCCCGCACTACACGAAGCACCATCGCACGAGCCTCAAGAAATGTCAGTGCCTTCACGCCTTTATTATCGCGTGTCCGTTCAATGCCCATCGATGGCGGACTGCCCGGAAGGAATGGCCTAAGGAAAAAGCGCCGTGCAAAGAAAAAGGGGCGGCCCGAAGGCCGCCCCTTTTTCCTAAAGACTAGATACCGCTTAGTATCGGCTCACTACCGGACGCAGCGGCGTACCGAAGCGTGTGGGTTCCTGCTGCACGCGCTGCTGTTCCGATGGCCGTTCCAAAACCAGCGAGCGCAGCCCCGGCATGGCGGCGGCGCCGGTCCGCTGACCCTTTTCGCCGACCGGCAACTGCCCGGTCGTCAGGTTCTTCAGGCCGAACAAAGCCAGTTCGAAGCGGTCTTTCACGCCGACCTTTTGAAACAGGCGCGAGAGGTAAACCTTTACCGTACCCTCCGAGATCATCAGCGTGGTCGCGATCTCTTTATTCTTCAGTCCCTGGGAGAGCAGGCTGACCAGCTGGCCTTCACGCTGGGTCAGGGCGACTCTGCGGGCGCACAGGAAGCTGTCCGTCAATGCCTTTTCGAACCACAGTTCGCCGGCCTGAACCTTTTGCAGGCACTTCACCTGGAGTTCCGTGGGGAGAGTCTTGCGCAGGATGCCGCGCACCCCAAGGCCCATGGCTTGGAACGCAAGTTCGGTCGAAATTGAGTTCACCCAGAGTACGATCCGGGAGTTGTTCATCGCATGCTTCATCTCACTGAGCACGGCAAAGGTCACTTCCGGCGTCAGGTCCATCAGGACCAGGTCGGGAGTTCCCTGGCCGATCTGTTCCATGAGGGCGGTGAGCGTGTTGCACGTGGGCATCAGGTCGAAGCCTTCCACCTGGCGGAGTACGGATTCCAGACCCTTGGCCAGTATGGGTTCGTCACTGTAAAGAAGAATTCGCGTCATTATCTCCACCTTCGAAAGCAGATCTGGTTGAAGTTCCGGCGCTCCCCGCATTACCTGGGTGAGACGCTCATTTCGATCCGCTTTTCTTTGATGATTGTGTCCTTATTTACTTCGGATGTCAATAACATTTTGCTATAAAATAGCTAAAATTATCATTGATTATCCGTATCACCGTTAGGTGGTGTTCGGGTTTATTGCTGGCCAAAACTCAATAAAAAGCCTTATTTACCAACAACTTAAAATAACCCATGAAGCAGGAAATGACGCCGGGAAATAGGCCGAAAAATTGACGATAATATACGGCTAATAACGTTCCCGGTATATTCCTTAAAGCAATCTCCTGGGTGCCCCCACATTAAGGCTCCTCAACCCGGCCGCGACCAGACTTTCGTTAGCCATTCTCCCGGCTATGTTCGATTGCTATCCTTGGGCAGCATAAGGATATGACCCATTTACGATATTGATGCTGGTACAGCGTACAGAGCTAAATTCGGCAGTGTCACATCCACCAAGGAAATGAGAAACATAAATAGGCGCGAGAGTCCTCGGATAGAAATCAAGCTCCGGTGCCATGTCACATCCCCGGCTTTGTGGATGAAAAGTGCGATGTATACGGAAAATATAAGCCGGAGCGGTATTCTCATTGCCTGGAAAGGCGCAGATGTGACTCTTCCGGTCCCTGCAATGGGCCAGATTATTACTGTCGAGATAGAATTACCCGCTAATCACGGGTTTGGTCAGAAATGTATTCATTGCCAGGGGACAGTCCTGCGCATGACCAATTGCGACCAGGGTTTTCCTTTGATCGCATTACGTGTGAATTATATGGATTTTCGGTCGTTCCACGATCGTATCCGAGCTTTTGAAGCGATGCAGCCCGTTGCTAATTCCTGGATGGCTTAAGTAATAAAAATGGAAGCGCGTCCCCAATTCGCGGTCAAGTTCCTACCGTCTCTGGCGGACTTTGCCTTCCTCATGCCCATCGTCTTCCTCTTCGGACGAATGGAAGGAGTCAAGACCCTCCTCAGCGATTGCGACACGGGCTGGCACATTCGCACCGGCGAATGGATTCTCGCCAATGGCTGGGTCCCGATGCGCGATATGTTCTCCTTTTCCAAACCCGGAGCGCCCTGGTACGCCTGGGAATGGTTAAGCGATGTCCTGTTCGCCCGGCTCAATGCCATCGGCGGACTGCAGGCAGTGGTGATGTTCGCCATCGTTTTGCTCTCCATCACCTTTACCGGCCTCTTCCTTTTAGTAAGGCGCAAATCCAATCCCATCCTCGCGATCGTCGTGACGATGCTGGCTGCGGCAGCCTCTTCCATTCACTGGCTGGCCCGGCCCCATCTGTTCACGCTCTTCTTCCTGGTTCTCTTTTATGCGGCGCTGGAACAGGTTCGCGAAGGTCGGACGCGAATTGCCGGCGTGCCCGTGCTCGCGGCGTTGCCCGTGATCACGATCCTGTGGACCAATCTGCACGGCGGCTTCTTCGTTGGCGTGCTGATGATCATGGCTTACGGTGGCGGCGAGATCCTGGCCCTGATGTTTTCGGCGCCGGTTGACGATCGTCGTCCGGCCCTGCTCCGTGCTCGTAATTATTTTCTCTCTGGCGTCGCCTGCATGGCCGCCAGCCTGGTCAATCCGTACACATATCATCTGCACGTGCACATGGCGCAGTATCTGCGCGATCCCTGGAATTCCCAGCACATTATGGAGTTCCTTTCGCCCAGCTTCCACCACCCTACCGCCATCTTCTTCGAGTTGATGCTGGTTATGGCCGTGATCACCTCGGTAGCCAAGGTGAGCCGGGGCGAGTTTACCGAACCGTTATTGATGCTCGTGTGGGCCCACGGCGGACTCTTGGCGGCCCGCAATATTCCAATCTTTATGATCGCCGCCGCTCCTCCCGTGGCCGCTTGTATTCAAGCAGTGGATGCTGCGCTTGCCCGACTCGAGCGTCGCCGCCTGGCTGCGATCCGCCGCTGAGCGCTTCAACCGCATCGCCGACGAGACCGGAGAGACCGATTCCATCGCCCGGCTCCATCTGGTGAGCGTCCTCGGGGTCGCCATCGTGGCCGCGCTGATCT
This sequence comes from uncultured Solibacteraceae bacterium, assembly GCA_963811575.1. GTDB lineage: Bacteria > Acidobacteriota > Terriglobia > Bryobacterales > Bryobacteraceae > Solibacter. The sequence goes on from CAWERY010000011.1 coordinate 27,414, forward strand.
TCGCGCCGCATCCGCCCAAGAAATTCCGTTCTGAGTTTGATCCGAAATCGTATCCCGCCGCTGCCCTCGCCACCCTGCGCAGTGACCCCACCGCGCGAGTATTCACCCACGACGAATGGGGCGACTATCTGATCTACAGCCTCTCGAAAACTCACAAAGTCTTCGTCGATGGCCGCAGCGATTTTTACGGTGATGATTTCGAAGAAAAATATGTTGACGTCCTGAATGTGAAATACGGTTGGCAGAAGACGCTAGCCCGATTCGGCGTTGACACCATTCTTATGCCCCCGAACGCTCCACTGTCCGGAGTGTTGAAGGAATCCAGCAATTGGCGAGTCGTCTATGACGATGGCATTTCGCTGGTGTTCCGGTCGCAGTTGAAGACCGTTGGGCTGCAAGTTTCCGCCGCGAGTACCGGTGGCGGAGAAGGCCGTGACCGTAAGGTTACGAAAACTGAGGCAAGTGATCACGCGATCACAGAAACCAAACCCAAAACTTAGGAGCGACACAATGACGTTTTTGCGCAATCTGTGGAATGAAGAACAGGGCCAGGATCTTATCGAATACACCCTGTTGATGGCTTTCGTAGCGTTGGCATCGGCCGCCCTCTTCCTGGGCGCCGGCAACAGCATCAAGGGAATTTGGTCTACCACCAACTCCCAGCTCGTTGCTGCGAACGCTGGCAGCTAGTAAATCCGGGGGGCGTGCCGGCGTAGTTTACCGTTGTTGCCGGCATGCCCTCCATTAGGACTTTTTGTTTGTAGGTGCGACCGCAGCGCGTAAGAAGGCCGACAAACTCGGAGGACGCGTTGCGGTAGTACCGCGGCTCAGGGACGACCGCGGCAATCGTTCCCGGCAACCGGCGCCGGTGGCGTGAGTCGGACGGAACGGGGAACCACATGAATAAAAGATTTGTTGGCGTTTTGACTTTCGCATTTCTCGTCGCGGCAGGCGCAAGCCTGGTTCTCTACCGCGTCCTCATTAATCGAGCCCCCACGACGAATGCGGCTCCCACTATGGTTCAAGTGGCGCTCGCAACGCGCAACCTGGAGGTCGGCACCCTGCTCAAAGAGGAGGATGTCGCGCTGTCCGAATGGCCGGGTGCTGTGCCAATCGGCGCCACCGCCCAGGTGAAGGACGTTCTGGGTCGAGGCGTTACCACCGCGATCTTCGCGAAAGAGCCCATCATCGAATCGCGTCTTGCCCCGAAAGGCGCGGGCGGCGGTCTCGCGGCCATGATCCCCTCGGGTATGCGAGCTGTGGCGGTCCGTGTCAACGAAGTCGTGGGCGTGGCCGGATTCGTAGTTCCCGGCATGCACGTCGATATTCTGATCTCCGGCAATACGCCGGGCGGCGACGGTAACCTCGGCACCCTGACCAAGACTCTGCTGCAAAACATCGAAGTGCTCTCCGCCGGCCAGGATTTCAAGAAAGACAATGAGGGCAAGCCAATCATGGTGCAGGTCGTCAACCTGCTGGTCACACCCCAACAGGCGGAACAACTCAGCCTGGCGTCCAATCAGACCACCATCCAATTGATACTTCGCAATCCTCTCGACCACGAAATTTCTAAAACCACCGGCACTGCGCTGCGCAGCCTGTTTACCGGAGGCAGGCCTGCGATCGGGGATCGTCCCGCAGACGCGCCGCCCCGGCCCCGGCCCGTTCAGCGTCAGGCGCCTCCGCGTGAAGCCGTGGTGGCTCCGCCGCCTGCGCCCAAGGACGTGCCATTCACCATGGAAATCATTTCCGGCAACACCAAGAGCGAGAAGAAATTCTCTACCCCCCAGGAGGCCAAGTAAGTGTCCAGGCTTCGATTAGCAGCTATCCCATTCGCCGCCCTATTGCTGTGGACCCCCGCTGCCCGTTCCGACGGAGAGCAGACGGCCGCTCCGCAGGACCCGGCGCCCGCCGCCGCTGCCGCACGTTCCGACGCGGATCCGGCGGCCGCTTCTCAGGAAGCGCAGGCTGCCACGGGCCCAGGCAAATTGATGGTCACCGTGGGTAAGAGTTTGATCATCGATAGTCCGATGAACATCCAACGCATCTCCGTGGCGAATGGCGAACTCATCGAAGCCGTCGCCGTGAATCCAAAGGAGGTGCTGATCAATGGTAAAGCCGCGGGCGAAACTTCGCTGATCATCTGGCAGCAGGGCGGCAACCGGCTGCTCTACGATCTCACCGTCCGCATCAGCCCCATACGCCTCGATGTCGTGCGGCAGCAGCTCGCCAGAGATTTTCCCGATGACGAAATCAACGTCACCTACGATAACGAAGTCGCTTTCGTGCGCGGACGCGTGAAAGATCTCAATGCCGCGGATCGCGTCATGTCGATCGCCGCCAGCCTCGGCAAGACAGTGAACCTCCTGCGCGTGGATGTTCCCCCGGCGGAAACGCAGATTCTCCTGCGCGTGCGCTTCGCGAACGTAGATCGCGGCTTGAATTCCGACCTCGGTATGAGCCTCGCCTCTGGCGCCTTCAATCAGTCCACCGCCATCGGTACCGGACAATATACCGGCCCGGGGATCAACACCAATGGCCAGGTGACCCTTTCCGACGCGCTCAACATTCTACTCTTCCGCAAAGATATCAATCTCGGCGTCACGATTAAGGCGCTGGAAAGCAAACGAATTCTCGAGACGCTGGCCGAACCCAATGTGATGGCGATTAACGGCAAGCCAGCCAGCTTCATCTCCGGCGGCGAATTCCCGGTGCCCATGGTGCAGGGTGGCGGCTCCGTCGGCGCAGTCAGCATCTCCTTCCGTGAGTTTGGTATTCGCATCAACTTCCTTCCCAAGATCACGCCCCGCGGAACTATCCAACTACAAGTCGCGCCTGAGGTCAGCTCGCTCGACTACTCCAACGCCGTCACCTTTCAGGGCTACACGATTCCCGCACTCTCCACTCGCCGGATTCAGACCGAAGTCGAATTGGAATCCGGACAGAGTTTCGTGATCGCCGGCCTCTTGGACAATCGCACCACGGAAACTCTCAACAAGATTCCGGGCCTCGCCAACATCCCTCTCCTCGGCAAACTCTTCCAGAGCCGCGCCATTGCCAAGAACAACTCGGAACTGATGGTCATCGTGACGCCGGAGATCGTGCGTCCGCTTCCCGCTAACCAGCCGGTGCCTTCGATCCACATGACTATCCCGTTCATGAGCAAGAACTCGGAGGGCGAAATGCGCCAACCGGGCATGGATAAGACCGGTCCCGTGCCGGTGAAAGCGCCGCAGGAAACCATGCCAATCGAACTGCTGCAACAACAGCGCAAGGAAGGGCAGGCGGCGCCGCCGCCCAACCAACCGCTCCAGTTGATGCCTGTGCAGCCGAACCCACCTTCGCTGAATCCAGGACTCACGCCAGCTTCAACCGGAGGAACAGGCAAATAGCCTGGAGATCCCCTCATGTATCCGTTGACCATTGGGCTGGCGATTGAAAATCGGGAACTCTGGGACCAGGCGCAGGCGACGCTTGGCGGCCTGCCTTTCCGAATCATTGTGGAACATCAGGATATCGGCGATGTCAGCAACTTCCTGGACCGCCTGGAGAGAATGCGCCCGGACGTGGTCCTGGTGGACATTAGCGGCTGGAAAGAGCCGCTGGAAGGCCTGGTTGCGTCGATCCGCGCTGCCGCGGGCGATCCGATGATCATCGCGCTCAATACCACGGCCGAAGCTGACTCCATCCTCTCCGCTCTTCGCGCGGGCATTAACGAATACCTCTATCCGCCGCTGCAGGAGCCTCTGCGCCGGTCGTTGGAGCGGCGCAGTCTGGAGCGCAGCCGTCGCCGTGAAGGTGCGAAGGGCGGCGGAAAATCACTTGGTTTCATGTCCGCCAAGGGCGGCTGCGGTTCCACAACTCTGGTCTGTCACGTCGCCGCCGAACTGGGACGTCTGAATCAGAAGGTCCTGCTCGCCGATCTTGACCTCGATGCCGGCATGGTTGCGTTCATCACCAAGACCAAGTCGGTCTATTCCATTCTGGACGCGGTCAACAATTTGCACCGGCTCGACATTCACTATTGGAAGGCGCTGGTCTCAAATGGAATTCCGGGCGTCGAGATTGTCTCGTCTCCCCTGGCTCTTGCATCCAAACAACAGCCCAAGGACGAGCAGATTCGTCAAGTTCTGTCTTTCGCGCGCCCGCACTATGACTGGACCCTGGTCGATCTGGGTAAAAGTCTGAGCCGTCTCGGTATGGCCGCGCTCGAGGAAATCGACGAAGCCTGCCTTGTGACTACCCTCGAAGTCCCGGCGCTGCACCAGTCCAAACAGATCATTCAGACTCTGATCGATAGCGGGTACGGCAAGAATCGCATTAAGTTGATCCTCAATCGTGCCCCCAAACGGCTCGATATCACGCCTGGCGAACTTGAAAAGATGCTCGGCACCGCCATCTTCGCCATGGTGCCGAACGACTACCCCGAGTTGTACGAGACCTACGCGGAAGGCCGCATGCTCAACCGCACCTCGGAGCTGGGTAAGCAAATTGCCAAGCTCGCCGGCAAGCTGGCGAATCTTGAAGAGGACAAATCTCTAAACGGTAAGAAACGCTTCGCACTGTTCTCATAAGGGGTATACAACGATGGCGCCAGTATTAGATTCCATCTCTAGAACCGGAGAATCCAGGGAAACCGGCTGGGTAAATCGGCTATTCACACGTGAGGGCTCGACTCCCGAGTATCAGGAGTTGAAGTTCACCCTTCACCGAAAGCTGCTGGACCGGATCAATCTCGAAGCCCTGTCGTCAATGGCCGGTGAGCGAGTCCGCGCCGAAATCCGAGCCGCCGTCGCCAAACTCGTCGAGGAAGAAAAGACTCCGCTCAGCTTGGTGGAAAAGGACCGCGTCATCGAAGAAATCCTCGATGAGGTCTTTGGCCTGGGGCCGCTCGAGCCGCTTCTGCAAGACCCGACCGTCAGCGATATTTTGGTGACCACACCCCACCTGGTCTACGTGGAAAAGGCCGGCAAACTCTATCGCACGCCGGTCGAATTCAAAGATGACGCGCACCTCTTGCGCATTATTGAAAAAATCGTTTCGCGCGTCGGTCGCAGAGTAGATGAATCATCTCCTTTGGTCGATGCCAGACTGCCCGACGGATCCCGCGTCAATGTTGCGATTCCGCCGGTCGCGGTTGATGGACCGCTGCTCTCGATTCGCCGCTTCGGCCGGCATGCGTTAAAGGGCGAGGATCTGGTGGCCAAATTGGCCATGACAGACGGCATGTTGGACTTGCTGAAGGGCTGCGTAAAAGCCCGGCTCAACATCCTCATCTGCGGTGGTACCGGTTCCGGTAAGACGACCCTGCTCAACGCGCTATCTTCCTACATCCCGGAAGACGAGCGCATCGTCACCATTGAAGACGCGGCCGAACTTCGTTTGCAACAGACCCACGTAGCGCGTATGGAAACGCGTCCCGCCAACGTCGAGGGTACCGGCGCTATCCATATCCGGCAATTAGTTATCAATGCCCTTCGTATGCGTCCCGACCGCATCATCGTCGGCGAAGTTCGATCGGAAGAAGCGCTGGATATGTTGCAGGCCATGAACACCGGTCACGATGGATCGCTCACCACCATCCACGCCAACACGCCCCGCGACGGACTGGGTCGCCTTGAGGTCATGGTCGGCATGGCCAACGCCAACATGGGAATTCGTTCGGTTCGTGCGCAGATTTCGAGCGCCGTCAACCTCTTCGTCCAAACCTCCCGCTTCAGCGATGGCGTGCGCCGCATTACGCACATCACCGAAGTCGTCGGCATGGAGCAGGACATCATTACCCTGCAGGATATCTTCCTGTTCGAAAAAACCGGCATTACAGAAAGCGGCAAAGTGGTAGGCCGCTTCCGCGCCACCGGCATCCGCCCCAAGTTCTACGATCGCCTGAAGCAGTCCGGCATCGTATTGCCCACGCAGATGTTCCAGACTGTCGTGGAGATTAACTAATGCCCTTGACGTTAGTTGTTTCTTTCGTCGTCGTGTTTGCGCTCATGCTGCTTGCGGTGAGCCTCGGCCTGAAATATTTCGATTCCCGACGGAAGAAACAGGTTGTGGACATGCTGCACACGGCCTCTGGCGAGACCGTAGTCAACGTCAGCAACCTGCTCAAGGAAATTGAGAGTGACAAGCCGTCCGGTCTCAAGCGGCTGTTTTCCTCCCTCGAGTTCTCCCGCCATGCCGCGGAACAGATCCAACAGGCCGGGCTCAATTGGTCTCCGTCGCGCCTCATGCTCGCGATGGCCCTGATGATGATTCCCGGCTTTGGACTCGGCATGATGGTGCCTTTCCTGTTTAATGCGCCAACTACAGCCGTTGTTCTGGCCCTTCTCTTTGGCTCCGCACCCTACATCGTCGTGCGGCAGAAACGCAGCAGCCGCCTGAACACGCTGGAGGAGCAGTTCCCCGAATCACTGGACTTCCTGGCCCGTTCCATGCGGGCGGGCCACGCATTCTCCATCAGCCTGGAAATGCTCGGGGAAGAAATGGCCGATCCGCTGGGGCAGGAATTTCGCGCCCTGTTTAACGAGCAGAACCTGGGCGCGCCCCTCGAAAACGCGCTCCGCAATTTCACGATCCGCGTGCCCCTTCTCGACGTTCGGTTCTTTACCTCCTCGGTGCTGCTCCAAAAGCAGACCGGCGGTAACCTGTCCGAAATTCTTGCCAGGCTCGCCTATGTCATCCGTGAGCGATTCCGCCTGAAAGGCCAGGTGAAAGCCGCCAGCGCCCACGGGCGCCTCACTGCCACCATTCTTACGTTGTTGCCCGTAGGTACGATGCTTGCCTTACTGGTAGTGGCACCCGGTTATCTGCAAGGCATGGCGAACGATACGGACGGTAAGTACCTCATCGGAGGCGCGATCGTCGCTCAGGTGCTGGGAAATTTCTTCATCAAGAAGATCATCAATATTAAGGTCTGATATGGATCATCCGATACTCTTCTCAATTTGCGCGTTCCTCATGCTGATGTTGATTCTCAGCTGGGTGGGATATCGTCTGGTCTACAAGCCGGGAAAATTCCTCCGCCAGCTCGGGAACCCGGTCATCACAGGTGCCTCCAAGCAACAGATCATTGAAGAAGGTGGCGAGCCGGAAGCAAGCACGTTGGTCACCGTGCTCCATCAGATCGGGTCGCGAGTACCTTCATCGGACGCCGAAGTCGCCAACCTGAAGTCCGATTTGATTCGTGCCGGCTTCCGCGGCGAAAACGCCCTGGCAGTCTTTTACGGCGTGCGCATCATGACCACGCTGGGCATGCTGGTGGTTTGCATTTTGATGGAAGCGCACATGCCTCCGAATCCCGTCATGAAGCTGGCCCTGATGGGTTCCGGCATCAGCGCCGGCTGGATTCTACCGCGCTTCTTTTTGGCCAAAAAAGTCGCCAAACGGCAGGAGACGCTTCGCCTCTCTCTGCCTGACGCGCTCGATTTGCTGGTGGTCTCAATCGAAGCCGGCCTCGGCCTGGACCAGGCCATTCAGCATGTCGCACGCGAACTCTACACCAGCCATCCGCAACTCAGCGACGAAATGCAGTTGGTGACTCTCGAAATGCGCGCCGGCAAGCGCCGTGCCGAAGCCCTGCGCAATTTCGCCGAGCGTACCGGCGAGGCCGAATTCCGAAAGCTGGTCGCGATCTTGATTCAGAACGATCGCTTCGGCACCAGCATGGGTGAGAGCCTCCGCACCCACTCCGACTTTCTGCGCACCCGCCGCCGCCAGGAAGCCGAAGAACGCGCCGGCAAGGTGGGCGTTAAGTTAGTGTTCCCGATCTTCTTTTTTATTCTGCCATCGATGCTGGTAGTCGCGGCAGGGCCCGGTATTTTGCAAATCTTCAAGTATTTGTTCCCGATGATGAAGTCCATCGGATAAGAAACCAAGGAGCCACAAACGATGACCGATACACTCATGCAAGCTGGAATTTGGATTGCGGCCGGAGGAATCATGATGATTTTCCTCAAACGGCGCCGGTCTCGCAAACCCACTCGTTAACCGCGCATTGACCGGGGAACCCAGGAAAGGAGAAATCGAAATGGTTATGGCAATTCAAGGAGCGATCTGGCTCGGCGCAGGCGTAACGCTTGTTATCCTTCTCTCGCGTCGCCGCCGTCGTCGCGTAGTTCGCTGATGTCCACGAAGTGATGGCTGGCTTGAGCCCTTACGTCGTGCGAGGAACGCTTTCGCCAGCCTCGGCTTTTCCAAATGTCGATTGAGACCCTGGTCAACAAACAGAATCGGGATGGAGGGTGGGCTTACGTCCGGGGAGCTTCCTGGACGGAGCCAACCGTCTACGCCGTTCTTGCGCTGCTGGCCGCCGGCGAAACCCGCGCGATGCAGAGAGGTCTTGCCTGGCTGCGCGCGCAGCAGTTGCCGGATGGCGGTTGGCCGCCGCAGACCGGTTTCGACGAGAGCACCTGGGTCACTGCCCTGGCCGCCCTGGTCCCCAGCGAACATATCGGAACTCTCGCTCACGGACGCGCCATCGAGTGGGTCATGAATACCTGCGGCGAGGAATCCACGCGCACCTTTCGCCTCAGGCAATGGCTGCTCGGCAATTCACCGCAGCGGCCCGAAGCTGTTGCATGGCCCTGGGTTCCCGGCACCGCCGCCTGGGTCGGCCCCACTTCGATTTCCGTCCTGGCTTTGGATAAGGAAAATCTGCGCCAGCGCAGCCCCGCAATTGCCCGCCGCATCGCCGAAGGCCGCCGCTTCCTTCTCGAACGCGGATGCCCGAACGGCGGCTGGAACCACGGATCCGTGCGCGTCTACGGAAAGGATGGGCTGCCCTATCCCGAAACCACCGGCATGGCGCTGGCCGCCTTGCGCGGCGTGCGTGAGAAAAAAACGGAACTGGGCCTTGAAGTTGCCCGCAAGTTCCTCGTCGAATCGCGATCCGCGGATGCATTGAACTGGCTTCGCCTCGGGCTTCTGGCCCACGATCAATTACCGGTGGAGTATTGCCTTCCCGCCGGCTTCACCTGCCGTACCCTGATGGAAACCTCCCTCGACATGCTGGTGGCGCGGAATTCGAATGGGCGCGAGTTTTTTTGGGGCTGATGAATGAGCATGCAAATCACCAGGCGTGAACTGCTGACGGCTGTGGCGGGCAGCGCCATGCTTACCGGCTGCGGGGTCGAGCAGCGGCAGATCGCGCCCGCCCCGGTATCGATCGTCAAGGCCCCGGCTTACGACCAGACCGTCTACGACGCGATGCGGCGCCTCCTTCAGGAACACGCCGGCGATGTGCGTGGCCGAAATATCCTGCTCAAACCCAATCTCGTCGAGTTCGAACCCGGTACCTGCATCAATACTCATCCGCTGGTGGTCCACGCCGCTTATGAGGCTTTCGTCGCACTCGGCGCCGCAACCGTACGGATTGCCGAAGGCCCCGGACACCGCCGCAATACCCTCGATCTCGCCGAGGCTGCGGGCTACTTCCACACTGTTCCCAAATTCGAGGAACTCTTCACCGACCTCAATCTGGATGAGGTCACGCGCGTTCACCCCGCGGAACAGTTCTCGCGCATTAAGAAGATGTACCTTCCCAACAGTGCTCTGCGCGCCGACCTCTTGGTCTCCATGCCCAAGATGAAAACCCATCACTGGGTGGGTGCGACGCTCTCTATGAAGAACCTCTTTGGCGTCGTTCCCAGCGGCATCTACGGCTGGCCCAAGAACGTGCTCCACTGGGCGGGCATTGATGAATCGATCGCCGATTTGCACAATGCCTTTTCGAATCACTTTGCGATCGTTGACGGGATCGTCGGGATGGAGGGAAACGGTCCAATTCAGGGCACTCCGCGTCCCGTCGGAGTGCTTGTCGCCGGGCGGGACCCCGTCGCGGTCGATGCCACCTGTTGCCGCATCATGCGCATCGAGCCTACCCGGATCCGCTATTTGCAATTGGCGACCGTGAACTCTGTTTCGGCCATTCTCGAAGAGAACATTGTTCAGCGTGGAGAGACCATTCAAAGCGTCTCTACTCCCTTCGAACTCATCCCGGAATTCCAGAAGTTGCGCTTGGAGAACACTTAGATGCCAGGGCCGGAAAGCAACCCCGCGGCCGGTGTGCCGCGTAAACCCGGAGTGCCGCGTAAACAGGGATGGGGCTGGTACCTGCTCGCGTCCATCCTGGTGCTTGCACCTGTGTTTTGGCAGCCTCGCGTACAGGCCGGAGATCTCTCCAGCCATATCTACAACGCCTGGCTCCCGCAGTTGATCGAAACCGGCCGGACCCAGGGCCTGGTCGTTGTCCGGCAGAGCACCAACATTCTCTTCAACCTTATCCTGGGGAGCCTGTTCCGTATCGCTGGTGCCGAGTTCGCTCAGAGAATCTCGGTGTCGCTCGCGGTGCTGGTGTTCGTCTGGGGCGCTTTTCGATTTGTCTCGGTCGTGGGCGGCCGTCGCGCGTGGCATCTCTTGCCCTGCATTGCGATGCTCGCCTATGGCTGGGTCTTCCACATGGGTTTTTTCAACTTCTACCTGAGCATGGGCCTCTGTTTCTGGGTTCTTTCCGTCGCTTGGCATTGGACGCCGCGCGGGGTTGCCGTGGCGTTACCCATTCTGCTGCTGGCCTATCTCGCACATGCCCTGCCCGTGATCTGGACCGTCGGTCTTCTGCTCTATCAATGGCTGGCCACCCGGGTTGGGCCGCGTCATCGGGTTTACGTAACCGTGGCGTGGTTGCTCGGCCTGGTTTTGGTGCAGGTCGTCGTTGGGCGCAGTACCTTCTCGCACTGGTCTCTTCAGCAGGTCAAGATGAGTACCGGCGCCGATCAAGTGTGGCTCTTCGATGGCAAATACTACCTCGTTTTGATCAGCCTGCTGATTTTGTGGGGCCTGCTGTTTCTGGATATATTGAAGAGCTCTGGACTGCGGTCCGTGGTTTCGAGTGTTCCTTTCCAACTCTGCGTCATCAGCGCTGCCGCGGTTGTGCTGCTTCCGACCACCGTTCTGCTGCCGGGTTTCAGTCACAGTCTGGTCTATCTTGCCGAGCGCATGTCACTCGGCGTTGGAATTTGCGTTTGTGCGCTCCTTGCCACTGCGCATCCACGGATGTTTCAACGCGGCGCCATGATCTTGGTTGCCGCAGTATTTTTCGGATTCCTCTACCGCGACGAGAAAGTCCTCAATCTGATGGAAGATCGTATGGATGGGACCGTCACAAGCCTTCCGTCAACACCAGGGCTCTTAGGTGCTGTCGATGATTCGGCGGTAAGGGCGCTTATGGGAACGGCTAACTTTTCCTGTCGGCCAGACCGGCAGGAATGCCTTTCGGCCCGATAAAGATTATGTGGAAACTAATTATTGATGGCATTTCGGGATCGGTTTCCTGGGAGCACGGAGCCGTGAGACTGCGTGACTTGCCTTGGCGGAAACTGCTCGCGGATGTTGGACTCATCGCCGCCTTTGCGGTCACTGCGTCGTGGCTGACCCGCTAACCGGCTGCTAAAATTTAGCCGGAACCGGCGCGGCAAGCATCACCATCAGATTCCAAACCACGAGCGCGCAGTACCAGTAGGAAATCCAACGGATTACGTGTGCTTTATTCAGGTGAATGCACAGCGCGCCGATACCGAGCGCCAGAAGTTTCGAGACGATCACGCCGGCCACCGGTCCTGCGTGCATCATGACCCGTACGAAGGGGCTGGCTTCAGCGGCGCCCACTCGAAAACCGACAAGTGTCGTCAGTAAGTCCAACAGTTGCAGGTACACGAAGAGTTGATAAATGCCCATTGATGTCTGTTCCTGCTAGTCTATCGGCACTTTCTTGAAATAAGTGTATCCCCTGACAACCAAAATATACCTTGAATTTGATAAAAAATGTACTTGAGACCACTTGTTCTAGTACAAATCACTCGATATAGTCCTTTTTGCTCGATTTTTGCCCGATTTGGCGGGTTCGTAGCCCACGGTCGGCGAAAGAATTGTCTCTGCTAAATTGGTGACTAGTGACTCTTGCTTCATTTAATCCGTTCCTGATGATCGAAGCTTCCGGACGCCGGTTTCCCATGGGGGAAGGGCAATCCTGGGCCATTGGCCGGGGCGATGGGTGCGCCGTCATGCTCGACAGCCGGTCGGTTTCGCGCCTGCACGCTTTGATCCAGCGCCGCGATACCGGGGATTTAGCCTTGGTAGATCTGGGAAGCCGCAACGGTTCCTTTGTCAACGGACGTCGAGTGAGTTTTCCCATCGTCTTGAACGATAGGGACAAACTCATCTTTGGTGACCAGGAGTTGCTTTTTCGGAATCCGGAACGTTCTGAATCGGTCCTGACCAGCGACCGTGAAGATCTTAGGAACGAGCCCACCACCGCGCTGCACACCAATAGCCTGACTACCATCCTGGTAGTTGATATCCGCGATTTCACTCCCTTGGCGCGTACGCTGCCAGAGGCCCTCCTGTCTCAGACCATCGGCACCTGGTTTCTGCGAAGCGGCCAGATCGTTCAACGCTTAGGCAGCTGGGCCCAGAAGTACATAGGCGACGCCGTCATGGCGGTGTGGGTTCATGATCACAAGGAACAATTGGGCGCCGACCTTGTACGCGTGCTCCGCGCCGTGACCGAAATCGACGCAGCTACAGCCGAGATCAGCCGCACCCTGCAACTGCCGCATCCCTTGCGCATCGGTGCCGGAGTGAATACCGGCCCTGCGATCCTGGGAGGCACAGACTACACAGTTCTCGGTGACACGGTGAATGCCGCGTTCCGCCTGGAATCCGCCACCAAAAACATCGGTCTTGGCGTTGCGATCGGCGTCCCCGTCTATCTCGGCCTGACGGAGATCGCCAGAACTGGTTTCGTGCGCCGGGAAGTCGATCTCAAAGGCTACGAAGGCCCCAGCATCGCGTGGGCGATTTCCTTCGAAGACCTGAAAGATACTCTGCGGCGCGCCAACTGACCTTCCGGACGCCACCGCAGCCTTCACACATCCCACCTTTCGTCCGATATGCCTTTTCAGGAGAGTCTCTCAATGGCCCAAACCGTTCCCGTGACTGGAATCGAACCTGCGGAGCTTGCCTGGTTGCGAATGTTGATTCACCTTCTGCGGCATTCCGACCCTGTGGTGCCGGAGTTGACTCGACAGGCGTTGCACTACTTAACGGTCGTTGCCTCCAAGGCGGAGCAGGCTGAGGCCCGGGTCTTGTAAACAAGCCGAAAACTTCTTCTGTCTATCGCACGGCGCGCTTGGATTTGCGGAGATCGTAAACATACATCGACCATCCGATTTTGGCGATGGGCTCGCGCAGACGCAGCTCCGCCAGATCCGCCAAGGGCACGTACACGCCCTGCAGCGGCGTGACACTCGCCACGCAGAATTCGTCCACCTCGTTCCATCCCTGCTGATCCATTGCCGGCGGGTAGCCCACTTCATCCACACCGTAGTAGCGCATCTGTGCGTTGCCGAAATAGAAAATGCGCGCGCGCCGGGTGCCGTGCGCGTCCAGCCATTGCACCAGCTTTTTCACGTCCTGTCCCCAGTCGATGTTGGAATCCGCCAGGTACTCGGGGCCGCGTCCCGGTCCTCCTGCCAGTTCGTTGAAGAACGCCAGGTAGTCCGGCGTAATCCGCGCGCATTCTCCAATCTGCAGTGCAACCAGGGCGACCATGGCGTACCTCGCCGCCTTGTGCACCGCCAGGCGCGAAAGCAGCGCCGCCGCTCCGACGTATAAGAACGGGTAGACCGGAAGGATGTGCCGCATGCCGATGTTGATCCCGCTGGTCATGCTGAAGATGAAGTAAAGCAGCGGTGGAATCGCGAGACCCATTGCCATCGGCGAAATCCACTCTCGCCGGCAGGCCTGCCAGCAGACCGCCGCCAGTAACAACAAGGCCGCCGCCAGAGCCGCCATGGTGCTCTTGACGGCGAAAACAACAGGGAAGTAATACCACCAGCCTTTGTCAGACCGCATCCCCAGCAGGTAGCTCGCATGACCGCCCGCATTGTGATCGGCTACCGCATTCAGGCCGAACAGATAGGCGTGGGAAGGCAGGTGCAGCCACGTTCCAAGAAAGTACAGCGCGTCACCCGTCGGATTGTTGCGCGCGGCCACAGCAGCGATTCGCGGAACGGTGGTTCGCCAGCAACGTAGCGTTTCCGGCCAGTACACGATCATCACCGTTAAGGTCGCCGCCGCAATCAGTGTCCCGGCGGCGTACGCCGCGCGGCGGATCGGAAAATCCCGCGGACGCCGGATCCAGCAAATTACATAGAGAATTGCGAGCGGCGGTAACAGTAGAACCGAAGAAAACTTCGTGACCAATGCCAGGCTGATCACCACGCAGGCCAACAGCAATTTGCGGAATGTCCCCTGTTCCAGGTACTCCACCCACAGCACGCACGAAAAGAAGAAAAATGCAGTGATCGGAAAATCAGTCGTCACGTAGCGGCCGTGGGCGATCATGTTGGGGTCGAACGCGCACATCGCCGCCGCCATGAGCCCGGCTGCCGTGCCGTACCTCCGGCGCGTCCACCACGCCACCGCGACCGTAAAAAACAGGATCAACGCGATATTAGGGCTGCGCGCGGCAATCAGAATGGAGTCCGCGTGCCTCGTGTTTTTGTATAGGAAGTCAACGCCGTACTGCACTTGACCCTTGCGCTTGCCTTCCGCGTCGAGCACCTGAGTGGTCAGTCCCAGGAATCGGAGCGGTAGGGCGCTCATGATCTTGACTAGCGGTGGGTGCTCCACATTCCAGGAATAGTCGCCCAGGGTCAGGTAGGAATATCCGGCCGAAATGTGGATACCCTCGTCCCAAGTCTGGGTCTCGTTGCGGGCGGATCGCACTGCGAGGGTCCCCACAATCGCGAGCATCACGCCTACCGCCGGCCAAAAGAGACGTCCGAGCTTCATTCCCGTTCCACAGCATAGCAGCGGAATCCCCTTGACACGTTGGAACCGATTATGGTGTACACTGGAAACTGACGAATTTGATCTTGTCTTTGTTTTTCACCAATTCGATCCTCGTCCCGCAACCCTCCTGGGGCGCCCGGCCCCAATCCGCTTGCTCCGGTAACTTTCAAAAAACCTTATAACAAATGTATCCAGGCAGAAATTTTCCTCCTCGCAGACAGAATCGTAGAGAGAACGTGAATGAATCCATCCGCGTTCGTGAAGTTCGGGCGGTATTCCCCGACGGCACAACGGAAGTGATGCCGACCGCGGCCGCACTGCGCAAGGCGCAAGAGTTGGGGCTCGACCTCGTCCTGATTGCGCCCACCGCCGTGCCTCCTGTCGCTAAGGCAGTGGACTTCGGGCACTATCAGTATGACCTCAAGAAGAAACAGCACGACGCGCGCAAGAAGCAGCATGTCGTGCAGGTTAAAGAACTGAAGTTCCGTCCCAACACCGACGACCACGACTACGATTTCAAGAAAAAGCACGCGATCCGCTTTCTCGAAGAAGGCAACCGCGTGAAGGCCGTGGTTCAATTCCGGGGGCGCGAGATTGCCCATGCCGACCTCGGCAAGAAACTGCTGATGCGCTTTGCCGCCGACCTCACGGCATTCGGCACGGTAGAAGGAATGCCCCGCCTCGAAGGCCGCAACGCTCACGTTCTCATCAGCCCTGTCAAGACTGTGACCAAGACCGAGAAACCGGAGAAGGCCGAAAAGCCTGAGAAGGCTCCGAAAGCTGAGAAAGCCGAAAAGGCCGATAAAATCGAAAAGGTAGAGAAGAACGAGCCGACCGTTCCGCCCACGGTTTGAGCGCCTCTTTAAGGGCGGACCGCGGTATTTGCTGGGGCAAGTCTCCAAAAGTACGCTGACGAGCTTGTGTGGTTTTGCCCTATTTCCCGCACGTGATAAAATGCGACAAGCCCTGCCGTTCAGCCGGTGAGTATGTATAACGCTTTCTTCGGCTTTACCCAAAATCCGTTTAACATGAGCCCGGACCCGTCGTTTTTGTTCCGGAGTCCGCAGCATGAAGAGGCTCTCGCCAGCTTGATTTACGGCGTCCAGAGCCGCAAAGGGTTTCTCGCGCTCACTGGCGAGGTGGGTACCGGCAAGACCACGATGCTCGAGTGCCTGCGCGACTTTCTCAACGCCGCAGCAAATCGCATTTGCCTCATTGTTCAACTCGCGCCTCACGGTAGAGCAGTTCTTCGAACTGCTGGCTTACGATCTGGATCTGCGCTGCAACCGGTTATCGAAAACCGAGGTGCTGCTCTCCCTCAACAACATGCTCTTGGAGCGCGCCGGTCTCGGCCGCACAACGGTGCTTATTGTCGATGAAGCGCACAATTTGGAATGGGACGTTCTCGAAGAGATCCGCCTCCTGGGAAATCTCGAAAACCGCCGCGGCAAGTTGTTGCAGATCATACTCTCAGGGCAGCAGGAACTCGATCGTAAGTTGGAAGCTCCCGAATTTCGTCAGCTCAAGCAACGAATTGCATTGCGATGTACGCTTCGAGGTTTCACCGCCGAGGAGACCTTTGCTTACGTGAACTCGCGGATGGCACGGGCCGGCCGCAAAAATCAGACCATAATCAGCTCCGATTTGATCGAAGAAGTACATTTTCGCTCACAAGGAATTCCTCGCCTAATCAACGCGATTTCTGACAATCTTTTGTTGACTGCCTTCGCCATGGAGAGCAAGACAGCCACCCTCGAAATGTTGGACGAAGTAACTGGCGATATGAGGCTGGAATACCCCGGAAAAAAGCCATTTCGAGCGGATTCGGACTATCCCGAGCGCATCCTGCGCGGCTCTGAAATTCGCTTCCGGGCCGAGTAATTGAAATCCCCCATCCAATGCGGGAAAATCCTCGCTCTAATTCAATCCCTACACCTATAAGAGATCTTCCCTACCCGCAACCTGGCGTTCCTATCGGCCCGGGTTTACGTTAAAGTGTGTTTTGAGATAGCAGGTACCGGGTACAGCGTTTCCGAAACCCTGATACAAACTGGACCTGACCAATCTCGTTTCCCGCAAGCGGAGAGCGGGTTACTCTTCTCGTCTAGGAGTCCAAGATGCGCAGGTCCTTCGATCGTAGTTCAACGGTTTTCGCCGTTCTCTTGCTCACTGCCATTGCAATCAGTGCGAACGGTCTCAAACGGTTCCCCTTCGCCGGCAACCAAACTCAGGCTTCACAAGCCCATCGGCCGCGTCTGCTGTGCAGATCGCGCATGGCCCCACGCTGCCGCCCGACCCGTGGAATCTCCAGATCGCACACGGCCCCACGCTGCCGCCTGACCCGTGGAATCTCCAGATCGCACACGGCCCCACGCTGCCGCCCGATCCGTGGAATCTCCAGATCGCACACGGCCCCACCCTGCCGCCCGATCCGTGGAATCTCCAGCTCGCGCACGGCCCCACCCTGCCGCCCGATCCGTGGAATCTCCAGATCGCGCACGGCCCCACCCTGCCGCCCGACCCGTGGAATCTCCAGATCGCACACGGCCCCACCCTGCCGCCCGACCCGTGGAATCTCCAGATCGCGCATGGCCCCACCCTGCCGCCCGACCCCTGGAATCTCCAGATCGCACACGGCCCGACGCTGCCGCCCGACCCCTGGAATCTCGAGATCGTTGCTTAGTCCGGCCCAAAAGTGTCGATTCGCGAACCTATCTGCTGATTCCTGACGACAAACTCCCGGGATCAGCCTAGAATTGGTATTGATGCAATTGGCGTTTCAAATCTGCGCCTACCTGGTCGGCCTGTCCCTGGAACTGGCGATCATGGTGGTCTTGCTGCGTGGCCAGTGGAAACGCTACCCGTTTGTGTTCATTTATTTGATCGGGGATTTTCTCACCACGGTCCTCGAAATCGAGCCCTGCCCTGGGATACGGCGGCGGCACCGAAGCGGCTCGCCTGTCTTTCACCAATCTGTACTGGTGGAACGAACGCATTATGGAGTTGCTGATATTCCTGCTGGTAATCAGTCTGGTTTACCGCGCCACAGCCCACCTTCGCCCGCGCCGCACAATTCTACTTTTCGTCGTGCTAGGTACTCTTTTGCTGGCAAGTGCCAGCCTCCTGTACCACCTCCACTTCGATGGGAATTCCAGTATGGGCAAGCTGATGACGCCGTTCACGCGCGACATGAATTTCCTTGCAGCGATTCTGGATCTCGGGTTATGGGCGACACTGATCGGAGTTCGCCAGAAAGATTACAAGCTTCTGATGATTAGCGGCGCTCTGGGCATTCAGTTTACGGGCGTTGCCATCGGGCAGGCGCTCCGCGATATGACCTCGTCGCAAATACTGGTCACCCTGCTCGGGGATTTCATGATCATGGCCTACATCACCTGCTCGTATATCTGGTGGCAGGCCTTCCGCATGCCAGTGACTGCCGCCGCCAGCGCGGGCCGCCAAACGCCCTCTCCCACACCCCAAGCCTAGCCAAGAAAGAAACGAAGCACGGACTAAGCCCAGTCCTTCGCAGCCACCTCGCCCCCCCGGGCCGAGCTTCCGAAAACTCTTGCACAGTTCGATGGGGGAAGCTTGCCGTGGCGCCATCTGCTGCTCTCCCGCCTGGCGGCGAGGCACCTCAACGCATCCGGCCAACTCAACCCGGGCTCGAACGCCGCTCGTTTTCATCCCACGCCACACAAAAAAAGGCCGCGTCCAGTGGACGCGGCCCTATTCTCGGAACGACAAGACACCTCGATTAGATCGTTATTGCTTGCCTTCCTGCTGCCGATTGCTGTTGCCGGAGCCATCAGCGCCCACCGAAGGCGATCGCCTGATCCGCACTGAACACCTTCACTTCAACGCGGCGATTCTTGGCGCGCGCGGCGCGGTTCGTGGCTTCATCTACCGGCTTCTCATCGCCAAGGCCGATCATGTGGATCCGATAGATCGGCACATCATGGCGAGCTACCAGGTACTCCACCACCGCGTCCGCACGGCGGCGGCTTAACGCTGAGTTGTAGGCCTTGGAGCCAGTCTTGTCGGTGTAGCCTTCCACCGCGATGAAATAGCGCTTGTCGCTCTTTACATCACCGGCGAGTTTGTCGAGGTCCTGCTGGGCGTCCTTCGACAGGCTGTACTTGTTGAATTGGAAAGGAACAGCTACCGTGCTCTGCAGTTTATAGTCGTCAAGATTCGACACGGCACTCCTCAAGCTGTTCAAAGCCTGAGTATTCTGTTCACCCAATTGGTTGGCCTGGTTGGCGCGGTTCATGGCATCGCCGGCATGTTGATCCGCCGTTGCCGCATGCTGATCGGCGGCGGACGCGCGTTCCTGCGCGGCGCTGATGCCGTTCTGCGCCTTCTCGTCAACCTGCTTGACCTGGTTGCGAGTATCTTCGATCTGCTGGCCGTTTCGGGTAGTTTGGTCGCCTACCTGGTCCACTTTCGCCTGGATGGGCGCGGTGGAGTTGCGGACATACTTCTTCGTAGCGCATCCGCCGGCGAGCAACGCCCCCGTCAAGATGCAAGTGGTCGCGAGAATTACTCTCATGGTTTCAAACCTCGTGCTGACATATTGCAATCCTCGCGCCATCGCAGCAAGTCTATTAATTTCATTTACATCGACGAAATATTGCCGTCTGGGCCACGCTTTTTCCATAGTAAGGTTTACGCGGGCAGTGACTTTCCTCCCGGTAATTCCTGGCAGGTTTGATACACTCCCCCCTCGGCTGCCGAAAACGCCCAAAACGGCTCAGCTTTTCTTTCGCTTGGTCTTGGAAGGGGAAGCGGTCGTACGGCTTGGTGCCGTCGCGTCGGAACCCCGGCAGATCCCAAGCTACGTTCTCATAGATCTCTCCTTCCATATCGGAGTCCAGGGGCCAAAACTTGTGGGTGTTCATAAAAAGTTAAACCTTATTCCGTGCAGGTGGGGACACTTTCATTATACTACCCATGCTGCATAGCTTAGGTTGCGCTCAAATAGTTGATTGTAAAGGACGAATTTACTCCTTAAGCTTTTCAGCCCAGTTCGAGACCACGGTAATCGGTGCGGCGCTGGTCCACTCCAGCGGCAGATTCAGCAGGAAGTGCTGACCATCGTTGGAGACGTCGAAGAGGTTCCAGGTCTCTGGAAACGGACGCGTCTGGAATAGGAGCTGTGGGAGGATCTGCTTCGATTCCCCCGTCGGTGCTCAGTCGGATCGCGACCGTCATCAGCGCCCGTCCGGCGACATATAGAAGAGCTCATTGCTGTCCGCCCGCCAGTGCGGCAGGCCGCCGCTCTTCGAAACTAGCCACCGGCGCTTGGTCCCATTGCTCAGTCCGTCGAACTGTTGGATGTAGACCTCATTGCGCCCGGACTGGTCGGATTGGTATGCCAACCACTTGCCATCGGGTGACACAGAGCCGAAGCTCTCGGAATAGACTCCGTCCAAAATCGGAGCCGTGCGGCTATCGCCAACCGACAGGCCCCATACGTCCAGGCGAGTGCCTTGGCCCGTGACGCCATAGAGCAAATACCTGCCATCGCGCGACCAGTCCGTCGGATATTTCCGCGAGTTGCTCTTCAGCAGTAATTCCGGCCTGCTTTCCGGCAGAGCGGAGCGGGTATAAATGTCGTAGGCATCTCCCTGTTTGGAGAAGTAGGCGATTTTGGACCCATCGGGGGACCAGACCGGCGAACCTTCGTGGGAATCGGTCTCGCCGAGAGATCGGTTCCGCCGCGCCGCTTAATTCCACGATCCACAAGCGAGCTGTCTTTCCGTCAGCCCCGACTTTGCCGGCCACCGCTCGTGTGCCGTCGGGAGCGATCTTGGCCGGGCCCCACTCGCCAGGCTCACCCGCGACCGTGATCTGTTTGCCGCCGCGATCCATCCACACCAGTTGCCGCGTTGGCTGACCCACACCCTGATAAACCAGCACTCCGGTCGTCGATACCGAGATTGGAGCCAGCGCCAGGCTGCGGACCGCGCCGATATCTGTCGCTACCGTAATCGCTGCTCCGTTCACCTCCAGCCGGCCCGCATGGAACGCCCGCGCGACTAGATTGCGATCGTTTATGTAGAGCAGGTGGCCCGAACTGGAAGAATTTGGATCGGTCGCCGAGTACACCGCATTGGTCTGGCTGGCGAACAGCCGGTGATACTCCGGCGGATCCAGCGAACCTGCGTAAACCCCGGATGTTTCGGCGAGATCCGTCTGCTGATAGAAGACGAAATGTTTTTGGTCGGGAAGAAACTGGGGCCACAGGTCGCCGCGCTCAAGCTTGGCTTCGTCCAGCCGGAAAACCAGCTGCGCCTTTCCCCCATTTGCCGAAACTCTATAAAAACCCTCGGAAAGGCTGGGCGAGAACAGAATTGTGCCGTCCCTGTTCCATGCCCCTCCTCCGGGAGAGACTCCCACCGAACAGATCGTCTCCGGCTTGCCCCCGCTGATGCGTACCTTCTGGAGTTCCTTGACGCCAAAAAACGCGATCATCTCGCTGTCCGGCGACCAGAACGGCGACGATGCGCCCTCCGAACCTGGAATCACCGTGGCGTGTAGTGCGTCAAGCGGCCGCACCCACAACATCCGCTTGCCCTCCGGACCGATTGCGGAAAAGGTCAGGTAACGGCCGTCGGGAGATACCGCGGGCATGCCGGGATACGTGGCGTGTTCCGGTTGCGCCGCCGAGAATTTAAGTTCCGTGGCCGTCGGCTTCTGGTGCAGGTAAAGCACGGCCGCCAGCGACGTGGCTGCGAGCATCAGCCCCGCCGCCGTGATCAGCGCCAGGCGCCGGGAAATCGTAATCCCGTAGGCAAGCTGGATCGGCGGCGCCGCCCCAACCGCCGCCACCGCCATCGGCATCTCAACGCGGGCAGGGGACTCTTGACGCGCCTGACGGTAGGCGGAATCGGGTGAAATCTCGGGAAGGCCGCCGTTCTCCGCCTCGCTGCCCGCAGCGGACTTTCGATTCAGCGGATCGGGCGGGCGAGGCTGGCCGCAGGCAAGCTTGAGTTCGATTACTGCATTCTGCACGCGCTGGCGGCGAAACTGGGGGTCCTTCGCCACGCAGCCCGCGATCACCTTTTCCAGCGTGCGGTAGATCGCCGAATCACCCTCAATGCCGTCGATCGCTTGCGTGGCGATCCGCTGCGCCAGCTCCGCACCCTTTCCGGAAAACGCGCGCTTCCCGCTCGCGATCTCGTAAATCAATGCGCCATAAGCAAAAATATCGCTGCGTACATCGGGGTCTTCGCCGCGAAACTGTTCCGGTGCTCGATAAGGTGCCGAGTCCTCGGCTGAGGGGGTGGGAGGGAGAATCCGGGTGCCGCTTTCCGTGACCACTATACAAAAAGGGGAAATTTGGCCGTGCACATGTCCATTTGTGTGCACCTTCTGAAGCGACACCCCAATCTCAACAGCCAATCGCAGAGCTTCGTCGGCCGATGCCCTCCCTCGTGCGAGTCTCTTGGAAAGTAGCTCGCCATCCAGGGGTTCATTGCTGAGGGATTCCAATTTGGTGTCGTTCACAGCCGTGATATTTTTTCAGTCCCGTGATCCACGCGATCAAAAAAATACAGGGCCGAAACTTGTAAACACAAGTTTACCGTCAGGGCTGTGAAGACAGCAATAACTTTGCGCCGCAAATGCAGTTCTCACCGTACTGGGGTGCTCTGCTGCCCAGCTCGAACTGCTATCGAAAGTTAGTGAAAAAATCTTCTCGACCTTAATTTCGAACGAGTTTGCGCCCGTTCGACCACAAACGGCCCGCATCTTCCACCAGCTTCCGGCTCTCCCCATAGAGATGGGCTACGCGTCCCGCCAAATCGCGCGTCGCATCCGCCAAATCGCCGGAGCGCGCCGTCATTCGCTGCGGCAAAGCCCGCACGGTTTCCCACCGGCTCTTCTTTCGCCGCGATATCGCGACGCCAATTCCTACGGCGACGCCCGCCGCGATTCCGAGCCAGATTTTCGTCTCGTTGCTCGGGCCCTTGCTGCTCATGTTTGTTGCGTTTTCCGTTGGTGTCATTTGCGGTTCTCCGCGTGTTCTTATTGCAGTCAAAATGCCGTTGTGTGACCCCGCCCAGTCGGCGCGCGTCGGCGTCTTCTGTTATTCTGTTGATCGCGCCCATTGACTCTATCGGTGGCGCATGTACAATCCAAGTTGGCACTCTTAACTGTCCAAAACGGAAGCGGCGCAAAATGTTGAAGAGCAGGAAAACCCGGTCCACGGCTTCACCCGAAGTACAGGGCTACAACTCAAGCGATGTGGCGCGCATTTGCAGCGTCAGCCTGCGTCAACTGCAGTGGTGGGACGAGCGTAATGTCGTGTCCCCGCGGCAGGACGGCCACAAGCGGATCTATATGCCCGAGGAAGTTGTGGAGATCTCTGTGATCGCCGAACTGCGGCGCAAAGGTTTTTCGCTGCAGAAGATCCGGCGCGTGCTGCGTTTCCTGCAGAAGGATATGGGCAAACGCTTGAGTGACGCAATTGCCGGAACCGCCGACGTGCATCTGCTCACCGATGGCAAATCGATCTATCTGGAAGAAGCTCCCACCCGAATCATCGATCTGCTGAAAAACGCCCGGCAGCCCATGTTTCTCGTCTGTGTCACGGATCAGGTGAAGCGGCTCAGCGCGGTTGCCGAACGCAAGCCCGCCCGCAGTGAAACCACCATACCGGCACAGCGTAAAGCCCGCGTCGGATAAGCGGCAATCCCTCAATGAAGGTCTTCCTCACCGGCGCTACCGGCTACATCGGCACCGTAGTGACGGAGAAGTTGCGGGATTTCGGTCATCAGGTAATCGCGCTCGCCCGCTCCGAAGAGTCGGCTCGCAAACTGGAAACCGCTGGAGCCCAGCCGGTTCGCAGGTGATCTCCGCGATGTTCGCATAGTGCTGCGCGCCGTCAGGGAAGCCGATGCCGCCATCCACCTTGCGCAGGAGTATTCCGCCGATACCGTAAGGCTCGACCGGCAACTGGTCGATACCGTGCTTGAGGAGTATCGTCTGACCGGCCGCCCCTTTCTATACACCAGCGGTATCTGGGTGTTGGGCGACACCGGCGATCGCGAAGCCGATGAGACGTGGCCCCTGAATCCCACACCTCTGGTCGCCTGGCGGCCCGCTCATGAACAATTGGTGCTCCAAGCACAGGGCGCCCGCGGCATCGTGATCCGCCCGGCAATCGTCTACGGTCGCGGCGGCGGCATCGTAGGCGATCTGCAAAGGCAGGGCAGGGAAGGCGGCGTGGTTCGCTACATCGGCACGGGTGAAAATCGCTGGCCCTTCGTCCACGTGGAAGATCTCGCCGCGCTTTACATCCTCGCTCTGCAGGCGCCCGCGGGCTCTCTCTATTTCGCGGCTGCCGGACCGTCCTTCCGCGCCAAAGCCGTGGCTGCCGCCGCCGGCCCGCGCGCCGAATCGATCCCCCTGGAAAAAGCGCGCCTCACCATGGGCCCGATGGCCGACGCCCTGATTCTCGATCAATCGATCTCGTCCCGCAAAGCAATGCAGGAGCTCGGCTGGTCCCCCAAGGCGAAATCCGTCCTCGAAGAGCTAGCCTGAGGCTTTAACGGCTCCCCGGCTCACCAGAAACACCGCTACTTCCGCCTTCAGATTCGGAGCAGCGTCACCTTCCGATGTCCCGCCAGGAAATACCGCCGCTCGATCGTCAGGTTCTCCAAAGCCGCCAGCGCCTCGAAATCCTGCACCGTCAAAATGTGGATGTTCGGCGATTCGTACCACTCGTAGGGAAACAGCGTCCGTCCGCGGCGCGCGTCCGCTGAACATCATCGACATGCGGACCTTCCAGTGGCCGAAATTCGGAAACGCCACAATCGCCCGCCGCCCCACACGCAGCATCTCGCGTAGCACCTTCCGCGGCTGCTGTGTCTCCTGCAGGGTCTGGCTGAGAATCACGTAGTCGAATGCCTGGTCCGGGTAATCCGCCAGCCCCTGGTCCATATCGCACTGGAACACCGAGACGCCGCGCGCGATTGCCTTCCTGCACCTTGGCGCCCGCCAATTCCACGCCGCGCGCCTCCACGCCCTTGTTGGCCGCCAGCCACTCCAGCAGTTCGCCCTCGCCGCAGCCCAGGTCCAGCACCCGCGATTTCGGCTCTACGATTTCGCCGATGATGGCATAATCACTCCGCCCCAGCAGTTCGCCGACGAACCCGGCCTTCTTCATTGCGCCTTCTCGAACGTGCTGGCCAGAAACCCGCGCACCAGGTCGGTCTGCTCGGCCACGTCCACCAGGAACGAATCGTGCCCGTAGTTGGATTGCAGTTCCACATACGCCACGTCGCGATTGCGCGAGCGCAGCGCGCGCACCAGTTCCTGCGATTGGTAGCTGGGGTACAGCCAGTCGGAGCTGAAGCTGATCACCAGGAAGCGCGCCGTCGTCTTCTCCAGCGCCGCCGCCAGCGATGCGTGCCGTTGGAGAGATCGAAGTAATCCATCGCCTTGGTGATGTAGAGGTACGAATTGGCGTCGAAGCGATTCACGAACTGGCTGCCGCGATAGCGCAGGTAGCTCTCCACTTCGAAATCCACGTCGAAGCCGAAGCTGAAGTTCTCTTTGCCGCGCAGGCGGCGGCCGAACTTCTCGCGCATCGAATCGTCGCTCATGTAGGTGATGTGGCCCACCATGCGCGCCACCGATAGACCGCGCGCCGGCGGCTTCTTGCCGTAATAGTTGCCGTCGCTCCAGTCCAGGTCGGCCATGATCGCCTGCCGCCCCACTTCATTGAACGCGATCTGCTGCGCGCTGTGCCGCGTCGTGGTCGCGATAGGGATCGCGCTCACCACCCGCTCGGGATACGCGACACCGCCCACTCCAGCGCCTGCATCCCGCCCATCGATCCGCCCGATACGGTCAGCAGCCGCTCGATGCCGAACGAATCGATCAGCATGCGCTGCAGCCGCACCATGTCGCCGATCGTGATCACGGGGAATGACATGGCGTACGGGCAGCCGGTCGCGGGGTTGATCGAGGCCGGCCCGGTCGTGCCGCGGCAGCCGCCCAGCACGTTGGTGCAGATCACGAAATACTTGTTCGTGTCGAACGCCTTGTGCGGGCCGATCATGTTGTCCCACCAGCCCGGTTTGCCGCCTTCCGCGCTGATGCCCGCGGCGTGCGCGTCGCCCGAAAAGGCGTGCAGTACCAGGATGGCGTTGGTCTTCGTGGCGTTCAATTCGCCGTAGGTTTCGTAAGCCACTTCCACCGGCGCAAGCGTTGCACCGCTGTCCAGAGGAATCGCATCGAACCTGACAGTGTTGGCCTCAACAATCATTTCGGGGAATTGCTCTTCATGATAACAAAGCCGCCCATTATGCCAGGATGAAGCGATATGAGATTATTTAGTCTGATATTCGTGTTGGCGTCTCTGCCTTCGCGCAATCCACCGAGGGCTTAGCGTTTCGGTAAATCGTACCCTCACCCTCACCGCCGATGAAGCGGTCTTCACGGTGCTCGCCGCTACCGCCCTGGATGTCACCGGCGGACAAGTGCTACAGATCTTGCAGACCGCCGGTCTACAAAATCTCTCGTTAGCGGTACCGGTCTCGGACAGACTTACAGTTATCCGGACCCGTCCGCGGCCCAAACCGTGTATCAGATCAACTTCACCGTGCCCGCCGCAAATTTGAAGGACGCCGCCAAAAAACTCGAAGCGCTGCGTCTTGCCCGCCGCCGAATCTCAACGGCCTGCAATACGCCGCCAGCGTCAATGCCGGCGCGGCATCCCGTCGAGACCACCCGACAGACCGTCCTGCCAGCAATTGGCCGCCGCAAGAACTCTGAAGAAGGCGCAGTTCCTCGCCGCCTCGCGGACGTCAAGCTCGGCGACGATCAAAGGTGAGACTGAATCCTCCGCTAGGCGCCTACCGCTCGATGGTCGGAAGTGGATCAGCACGCCGCAGCGCCGTACAGCAGTTCCTCGAACTCCGCCGACCGGCGGCACCCAGTTCACCGTATTACGCTTCCGTGCCCGTATCGGCCTTGCACCATAAAGCTTCTGCTATGAAGCTTTTTCTTCTGCTGTTTCTCGCCGCTGCACCCGACCTACCGCCAGGCGCTCCCCGGCTACCATTACCAGTTCCCTCGCGATCATTTCGAGCACCCGGATTTCCGCACCGAATGGTGGTATTACACCGGCAATCTCCATGCCTCCGACGGCCATCGCTACGGCTTCGAACTCGTCTTCTTCCGCCAGGGTGAGCACAAGGACGATGCCGCCAACCCCTCCGCCTGGCGAATCGACGACCTCTACCTCGCGCACCTCGCCCTCACCGATATCGATGGCGGACGCTTCCGCTACTACAAACGCCTCAATCGCTGCCGGCCCCGGAATTGCCGGCGCGAGCCTCGAACAGGCGCGCGTCTGGAACGCCAACTGGCAAGCGAAATGGGACCCGGCCACCGCCGCCCAAACTCTTACCGCCGTGGCCGACGGCGTGCGTTTCAACGCTGCGCCTTACGCCGCGCTCCGCCCCGTTATCCACGGCGAAAACGGCGTCAGCCAGAAGGCCGCGGGCCCCGGCAAAGCATCGTATTACGTCTCCTTCCCGCGTCTCGAAGTCGCGGGCACCCTCAACGGCGGCGCGGTCACCGGCACAGCGTGGATGGACCACGAGTGGTTCACCCACCAGCTCGAACCGAACCAACAGGGCTGGGACTGGTTCAGCGCGCAGCTCGATTCCGGCGCCGACCTCATGCTCTTCCAACTGCGCCAGCCCGGCGGGGTCATCGATCCCTTCTCTTCCGGCACCTACATCGCGCCCGACGGCCGTGTCACCCACCTCAAGCGCGCGGATTTTGAGCTGCAACCGCTCGACTGGTGGACCAGCCCCCGCACCCACGCCCGCTATCCCATCAAGTGGCGCATGACGGTTCCGTCCCTGCACGTGATGCTCGAGTGTGCCGCCGCCATCCCCGCCCAGGAGTTGGTCGCCGAAGACGCCGCCTCTCCCAACTATTGGGAAGGCGCCGTCGTCTACTCAGGCTCTGCCCGCGGGGTCGGCTACCTCGAAATCACCGGCTACGACAAGCCGATGCGCCTGTAGGCCCGCGCACCGCGCGCCTACCGCGTGCCATAATCTACCCATGAAGCTCTCCGACGGCAAATTGAAGCGCATGAAAGCGCTCTCGAACCAGCGCGGCATCATCGCCGCCGCCGCCATGGACCAGCGCGGCAGCTTGCAGAAAGCACTGGCCGGCGCCCGGGGCGTGGACGTTCACGACATCACGCCCGACATGATGAGCGAATTCAAGGTCGCCGTCACCCGGATACTCACCCCTCACGCCAGCGCCATCCTGCTCGATCCCGAATTTGGCCTCGCAGCCGGTCGAGCGCGCTCCGCCAATGCGGGGCTGCTTCTTGCCTACGAACTCTCGGGCTACGACAACACGCGCCCCGGCCGTCTCCCGGACCTGTTGCCTCATGTCTCCGTCAAGCGCATCGTCGATTGGGGCGCCGACGCGGTCAAGATCCTGATCTATTACTCGCCCTTCGACGATCCCGATGTGAAGGATATCAAACATGCCTTCATCGAACGCATCGGTGCCGAGTGCGAGACCTACGAAATTCCCTTCTTCCTGGAATTCGTCGGCTACGATCCCAAAGGCGGCGACGAAAAAGGACTTGATTTCGCCCGCCAGAAACCGGAAATCGTCAAGAAGAGCATGGAAGTCTTTTCCCGCCCCGAGTATCGCGTGGACATCCTCAAGGTAGAGGTACCGATCAACGCCGAGTTTGTGGAAGGCTCGAGCGTATACAAAGGGCAGAAGGCCTACACCCGCGAAGAGGCCCTGAAACATTTCCGCGAAGCCGCCGCCGTCGCTGGAAAGCCCTTTATCTATCTCTCCGCGGGAGTCAGCAACGCGCAATTCACCGAGTCGCTCGCCATGGCTTCGGAGGCCGGCACAGACTATTCGGGCGTTCTCTGCGGCCGCGCCACGTGGAAAGATGGCATCCCCATCTATGGCAAGCAGGGGTTGAAAGCCCTGGAGGATTGGCTGCAGCGCGAAGGCGTGCGCAATATAAACGCCGTCAACGCAGCGATCCAATCCGCCAAGCCC
The DNA here is from genome assembly GCA_963811575.1 of uncultured Solibacteraceae bacterium. Taxonomy (GTDB): domain Bacteria; phylum Acidobacteriota; class Terriglobia; order Bryobacterales; family Bryobacteraceae; genus Solibacter. Next base: position 56,331 of record CAWERY010000011.1, read on the forward strand.
TGGTACGCGAAAATGGGAATTTCACCCGAGTAGCGCCTGTCGCATCAAATCATGCGATATCAAGCGACTTACTCGCCTCGGAGGGCCGCCAGCGGGTCGCCCGCCGACGCCTTCCATGCCGGCGCGGCACTGGCTAACACGCCGATCGCCAACAGGACCGCTGCCGCGACCGTGTAGGCTAAGGGATCGGCCGGGCTGGTCTCGTAGAGCAAACTCTTCAAAAGCCTCGAGAGCGCCAATGACCCGGCTGCGCTGATCATTAGGCCCGCGGCTAGCGGAACCATCGCTTGGCGCACCAGCAGCACCACGACATTCCGCGGCACCGCGCCAAGAGCCACTCGAATGCCCACCTCGCGCGCCCTCAGAGTGGTCGTGTAGGCGATCACGCTGTACACACCGACGGAGGTCAGCAGCAGCGCCAGCAGCCCCAGCGCCGAGAAGATCCAGGCCGAGAGACGCGGACGCCAAATGGAATCGGCGATCACATCGTCCATCGTTTCAATTTTGACGATGGGCTGCGCCGGGTCAACCGCCCAGATCTCGCGCTGAAGCGTCGAAGCCAATGCCAGCGGGTCGCCTGAGGTTCGGACCACCACCGTGGAAAGGAACACGCCGAAGATCAGTTGACGGTAGGGCAGATAGAGTTCGCCTTTGGCCGGCTGCTCGTAGCTGAGTTGGGCAGCGTCCTTGACCACTCCCACCACCAGCGGCGAGGCTCCCCGGCCCAAAGGCTGGCCGATGGGGTTGCGGTCGGGAAACAACTGTCGCGCGAGGTATTCGTTGATGATGGCCACGGCGGGGGTGGGCGGCGCATCGGCATCGGTAAACGCGCGGCCGGCCACAAGCGGAATCCCCATCACTTCGAAATATTGGGGGCTGATGGTGCGAGTCGCCATCAGCACTTGTCGTCCATCGGGTAAGTCGAAAGGGACCGAAGTGGTGGCGCCGGAGAGCGGAAGATTGTTGACCACGGCCGCCGCCCGTATTCCGGGGACATTACCGAGGCGCTCGATCAACTGTCCGTAGAATGCCATCTGGCGCGGCTTGGTGTCATATTTTGTCTGCCGCGGATCGGTGCGGGTTCCGATCGGGACGCGCATGGTGAGTACGTGGTCGGAATGGAACCCGTGATCGGATTGCTGCAAGCGGATCAGACTCCGGATCATGAGGCCAGAGCCGGTCAGCAACAGGTACGCGAAAGCGGCCTCAGCGCCGATCAGGATAGAGAACAGTCGCATGGAGCGGCGCGACCCAGAGGCGCGGCCGCCTCCGACTGCGCTGAGCAAATCGGTCCGGGAAGCAGCCACTACCGGCGCCAGGCTGATCACGCACGCCAGCACGGCGCATAAAAGCGCGCTGAACACCAGCACGCGCTGGTTCACCGCGATGCTGTGCAGATGCGGCAGGGCAACCGGGAGCATCGCCAGTTGCCTGGTGACCAACTCCAACACCAGCCGTGCTGCCCCGACACCCACAGCAGTCCCGATACCCGTGAGAACCAGGCTCTCCGCCAGCAACTGCCGCAGCACGTGGCCGAAACCAGCTCCGAGCGCCGTACGGATGGCGATCTCGCGCCGCCGCTGCACGGCGCGGCTCAACAGCAGCCCAGCCACGTCCGCGCAGGCAATCAAGAGCACCAGCCCGACCGACGCAAGCAGGAAGACGAGCGTGAGTTCGTACTCGCGCGTAGGCGTCTCACGCCAAGGCGAGACCACAATCGTTACGCCGAGTTTTTCCTTAGGCTGTTGGGACTCGGTGCGCCGGGCAACGATTTCCATTGCGCTCTGGGCTTGCGCCAGGGTCACGTCGTCTTTCAGGCGTGCGGCCACACCCACCCAGGCCGCTTCGGCTCCGCTGAGGCGAAGTGGCGACCACATGTCGGTAGTCGCGTCCGGAAATTCAAACTCCGGCGGCATCACCCCGATGATGGTGCACGGCTTGCCTGAAATCGTCGCGGACTGCCCCAGAACATTTGAGTCCGCATGAAACCGGCGCCGCCAGTAGCGGTCGCTGAGCAGCACCACGTTGTCCTCGGCCGCGGAGGGCGGTCTGCCGATGCGGGGACGCGTCCCCAGCATGGAGAACAGGTTGGCGGTGGCGCGCACCATCCACACCTGGTCGGGCGCCTCGTTGCCGACGGTCACCATGTCGCGCATGTAGGCAGTGGTGCCGCCAAACAGGTCGCCCCGCTCTCGCCATTGGAGGTACTCGGCGGCGGTGATGCCGATGTTGGCACGCTTACTGGTAGTCTCCTCGAGCCGTACCAGGCGAGCCGGAGCGGCATACGGAAGCGGGCGGATGAGAACCGCATCCACGACACTGAAGACAGCCGTGTTGACCCCGATTCCGAGTGCCAGAATTACGATGACGGCGGAGGTGAAGAGCGGATTGTGACGCAGCCACCGCACCGCCCAAAGCAGGTCACGCAACATACTAATGAATTAGTATATCCAAACCGCCAGCTCGCGCCGGCGCGAAATTTGCGCGCGTCAGATCTGGGGCGTAATCTGGCGAATGTACAACGGCGCCAGCCCGATCATGACCAGGCCGCACGCGAACAGCAGCAGCATCAGGGCGCCCAGAGCCTTCACTCGCACGTCCCCGCTCTTCAACTCGCGGAATACCGCAATACCCCACAAGGCCGTGAGCACCGGAGCGCCCTGAACCAGGAGGAAGTGCGTCAACGGGGGAGTTTGCAGCGAATCCGGCACGCTGCTGGCCACCATCAGAGCCACCACGCCGGTGCACCAGAGGAAGCCTCCCCCAAAACTCAGCAGATGCTGTTTGGGACTCCCGTTGAAGTAGGAACCGAAATCCACCGGGTCTCCTTCCACCGGCAGATTCATGAAAAAGATGTTGTACACGAAGCTTGAGAAAAACACGCCGAACGCGAAAATGGCGGTCACCGCATAGGGTCCAAGCCCGGAATCGCCTACCCGCGCCTTATCGATCAGCGGGGCGAAGTTGCCCAAGCAGCAGGCCGGCAACCGTGCTCAGGATGATGCCCTTTGATCGGATTCGGACGCCGCGTACTCTTCGCGTGACCGGATCGCGCCAGCGATTCGTGTCGCGCCACTGCGATCATCCGGTATAGCAGCGCCGTAACGATAATCGACGTCAGCACCAGCCCGCATCCCAGCAGCAGCATCATGGGGTTACCGGAAGCCCGGCTCGCAAAGCCGACTCCCGTGCCTACCAGCAACGCGATTCCAGCGGTCATCGGAAACGCCAGCGAAATCCCCATTACCGATACCGCAGCCATCAGCAGCATGTTGCCCAGGTTGAAGATCAAACCCGCCAGAAATCCGTACATCCATTGGCGCTTTCCTGCGTGCTGTAAATCGTCCAGGAAGTTGAAGCCGTCAAACCCGAAATTTCCTACTGTAAACGCGTACAGCACCGCGGCAAGGAAAAGCCCCACCGCAAAATCGAAGTAAAAGAGCTCAAATCGCCACTTACCGGCGAACTTGAACGTGGTCGCCCATGATCCCAGGCAAACAAGGCTGAGGACCATCAAGAATAGTACCGCTGGATAACTCTGTGGCAGAATCATGGATTCATTCCGGAAGTGTGAGAGTACAACGTCCGGGGAGCGCGGGTCAACTTGCCGCCCAGCCAAGGGAAACCCGCGTTTTAAGGAACCCGTTCGAGCGCGATCCGGTCGCCGGCCGCCCTTTGAAGCCGCCACGGCTTCGGGTCCTGGTCGCATTTCGGCAGCGGCACAACCGAATAGAAATTCAAGCCGTACTCCCAATTGCGTTTTACGTCGCCGACGCAAACCTCCGCCGCCCGGCCCTCGATCTCCATCCAGACTCCATGCGCCGATACCGAGCGATCCAACTCCGCCGTGACCGCGTTTTTCAAATAGCCGATTCCCAGCGCCGCGCCGGCCGCCACCGCGAGTACGCCGGCCAGCCGCCTGCCCCGCGATTCCAGCCACCACGCTGCCGCCGCGATAGCGGGAGCCGCCAGCCAGATCAATTCAAAGCGTTGGTCGCGACGCCTGCGTGAGCCCCGTGAGGACCGCCACAGGCAGAACCTGCGCCGTGATCGGGAACGCCACCAGCAGTCCCGCACACGCCGCCAGCCACCATCGCGCGTCTTGCGCTTCTTCCAGCCTCAAAGCCATCAGCGCGGCTGTCGCGGGTAACAGCGGCAGAATGTATCCCGGCAGTTTATTGATCGATATCGAAAAGAGCACGAGCACCGTCAGTGCCCAGATGCCGAGAAATAGCCTACGACGGTCGTCCCAGCCACGGCGCGTTGCCGCCAATCCGAACAACGGCGACCACGGCAGCAGCGCCGCGGCCAATATCGGCAGATAGAACCACCACGGGTCGCTGATGCATCAGTGCGCCTGAAGTCACTCGCGAAAAGTGCTGTACTACGAAGAATTCGTGGATGAAGCTCCAGCCGTTGCGCCAGTAACATAGCCCGTACCACGGTAGCGCTACGGCGAGAAACGGCAGCACCACTCGCGGGCGCAGCCAGTCGCGCACATGCCGGCCCACCAGTAACGGAGCGGCCAGGACGAGTGGCACCAGCCCTTTCGCCAGCACCGCGAGCCCGAACATCGCCGCCGCCAGCGGCAGGTTTTGCGTATCGCGCTTCGTCACCCATGGAAGCGACAACAGCATCGCCGCCGAATACGTGACCGCAAGCGGGATGTCCGTTACGCCGTTTTGGCTGTAGCCGACCCAGAAGCCGCTGGTGCCCAGAATCAGCGTCGCCATCCATGCCGCCCGCCAGCCGAATTCGCGACGCAGCACGAACCAGTAAAAAATCAGGAAGCCCAGTGCCAGCATCGCGCCCGGAAGTCGCGGCGCCAGCTCCGTTCCCAAACCCAGCCGGAATCCCAGGCCTTCCAGCCAATACAGCAGCGCCGGCTTTTCAAACCACGGTGAGCCCCACAGCCGCGGCGTGATCCAATCTCCGCTGCGTGCCATCTCGCGCGCGATCGATGCATATCGCGGCTCGTCCGGCCCTAGCAATCCTGCGGCGCTCAAGCGGTAAAAATAAACCAGGTATGCCAGCGGCAGAACCACCCAGAGCATGCGCGGCATTTTGCGGGACACCCATAAGTATGACAGGCATCCGCTCCTGTCACTTACCGACTCCGCGCTTTCCCGCTTCGAAATCATCCCACTGCGCAAAGGCCTTCATCTGCGCATCCAACTTGGTGTCGATCAGCAGATTTCTTGACTTCGTCCCTCGTCAACCGCCGTCCGAAGCGCTCCGGATCCATCCGCCAGCCACCAGACCAGGGAGGAAGCCAGCGCCGTGTTTGCGCGGAGTTCGCGCACATTCACGCGGTCCACCGTATCCGATTCCGCATGATACGGCAGAAGGTAAGGCGTTGCATCCTGATTCGCCACCAGGTTTGGCACCCCCGATAACAGGAAGTCGAAATTGTCCGTACCGTCGATTCCGTCTACCGGATTTTCGCTTGCCTCCAGCCCCGCTACCCCGGCCAAAGCTCTTGCCAGGGGCTTACGCAGACTCCTCGCGCCCGTTGAGAAAGAATCCGCTGGTCCGGCCCGGTGCCCATGTCGAACACCACCACGGCATTATGTTTGTCCATTTCCCGGGCATGCCGCTGCACATATCCGGCCGATCCCCGCATGCCCTGTTCCTCACCGGTGAACAACACGAACCGGATGCGTCCGCCGCGGCTTCACACCCGAGCGCTTTGATGGCGCGCGCCGCCTCAATTACCATCGCCGCGTTTGCTCCGTTATCCTCGGCTCCCGTTCCCAGATCCCACGAATCCAGGTGCGCGCCCAAAAGCACGATCTCGTCCGGATGTTCGCGCCCTTGAATCTCGGCCACCACGTTGCGCGATTCAAACGGGCCGCCCGTGCTTGTTCGTCAGCCGCAGCCGCACACTGCACCGCGCCGTGCGCCGCCAACCGCGCGAGACCTCCCCGCCTGTTCGCGCGAAATCATCGCCGCCGGAACGGTGATCGCTTCATTCGCATTTGCCAGCGGATGCCGGTAGAGCAATCCGTGCGGCCGGGTCGATTGCAAGCAGCAGCGCCGCTACGCCCGGCTCTTCCGCGCGGCCTCCACCATCGGGCCGCTCTTCATATACTCCGCGAACAGGTCGTCGAGCGTCTTCATCTCCCGCGACGCCGACCAGCGCGATCGCTCCGCGCGCCGCGCCGCCGAATTTCGCGAAGGCTTCCGGCGTGCCCTCGCCCGCATCCACCAGCGGCGCCTCGATCGCTCCGTTGGTGGATCCGCTGTAAGGAGCCGCTGCGATCCGTAGCGCGAATCGCTCGGGCGCGATGCATTCCGCCCTCCGCAGCTTCGGGCACCCACGATTTCGGCACGGGAAAGCTCTCCAGCGCCACGCTGTCCGCGCCGCCCGCCTGGAACTTCGCCGCCGCCCACGCAATGGCACGCTCACATGCCGGCGAGCCGGTAGGCCGCCCGCCGATCCCGTCATACGATCGTGAGGTCTGAAGAAGCGGCGTGTCGCCAAAGGCGCGGCCCGCGAACTTCTGCTGTACGTCGTCACCCGCGCGGCTAAGTAGCGCCGCCGACCAAGATCCATCGAACCGTTCGCATCCTCGGAAGTATATACGATGAGGTAAAGAAGGGATGGGAAATAAAACAGCATGACCCCGACTTTCGTTCCTCTCACCGCTGCCGGTCTCGATACCGCCCTGGCCCTCATGGCTGCCTTCTACGCCGAGGAATCGCTCGACTACCGGCAGCCTCGGGCCCGCCGCGCCCTGGAACTTCTGCTCGCTGAGCCAGCCCGCGGCGTCTTCCAGTTCATCCATCTGAATGGCGCACCCGTCGGATATTTCGTGCTCACCCTTGCCTTCAGCCTGGAGTTTGCCGGACCCTTCGCCCTTCTCGACGAGTTCTACGTCCAGCCCGCCCATCGCGCAGGCGGCATCGGCACCCAAACCCTCCGTCACATACAAAATCTCTCCGCTTCAGTGGGCGTCGCCGCCCTTCGTCTCGAAGTCGATCGCGCCAATCCCCGCGTGCGCGCTTTGTACCAACGGGCGGGCTTTATCGCGCACGATCGTGACCTGATGACTATGTGGCTGCGCCCCCCATGGTGACCCAAGTTGGGTCACCATGCGTTTTTAACTGGCTGAAAACATTGCCCTCAAAAAAGTTTGGTGACCCAACTTGGGTCACCATGCATTTTTTCCGCCTTCCGCCATCGCTATAATCAATGCAAATGCGCATTCCCCGGACTTTGCCAGCCATCGCGCTGCTCCTATTGCCCATGTCTCGCGCCGACATTCGCGAGTGCCTCTGCGATATCGCGGTCCCCGCTACCCTCGAAGCCCGCGAGTGCGGACTCTGCAAAGAAGCCGAGAAACAGCCCGCCGACGTCCAATACTTCTTTCTGCGCGATACCAACCCCACCAAACCGCACCGCTGGCTCGCGCTTCCCCGCTTTCACGGCAGCCATCCGCAGCAGCTTTTCGAAATGACGCCGGAACAGCGCGCCGGATATTGGGCAGCCGCCATGGCCAAGGCCGGCGAAACCTGGGGCGATCAGGGATGGGGCGTCGCGCTGAATTCCACCATCAAGCGCACGCAGTGTCACATCCACATTCACATTGGCAAGCTCCTCCCCGATTACGAGGACGATCATTTCGTGGTGGTCGAAAAGGCCGCCGATATACCCCTGCCCGAACCCGGCAATGGGGTTTGGGTCCATCCCGCGGGGTCGCCACTTTCATGCCCACGTCAATGAACCCGCCGGCGAACTGAAGCTGGAACGATAAAGGAACAGAATGCTCGTCGAAATCACCAAGGTCCCCAACGCCGGAAACTCAGCGATCCATCTCCACCCCACGGACAACGTCGCCGTCGCCCGTGTCCCGCTTCCCGCGGGAACCGAACTCAGCGTCGATGGACTCCCGGTCACGGTTCGCGATGCCATCCCCGCCGGCCACAAAGTCGCGCTATGGGATATCGCCCCCGGCGAAACCGTGGAGCGCTACGGCCAGGTGATCGGCCGCGCCAAACTTCCCATCGATGCCGGCCGCCATATCCATACCCACAACCTCGCCTATGAGGAACTCGTGCTCGAGTACGAATTCCCTACCACCGAGATCCCGGTCCCGACCCCGCGCGCCGATGCCCCCACGTTCCTTGGCTACCAGCGCGAGGATGGCCGCGTGGGAACCCGCAACTACATCGCCGTCGTCGCCGCCAGTAACTGCGCCGCGCACGCCGCCGAACTCATCGCTCGCAGCTACGACCACGAAACCCTGCCGCCCAATGTCGATGGGGTCGTTGCCTTTCCTCACGGCGAGGGCTGCGGCCACGCTTTCGGCCCCGATGTGGATCAACTGCGCCGCACGCTTGGCGGAGTCCTGGTCCACCCCAACGTCTCCGCTGCCCTCATCCTCGGCCTCGGCTGCGAGGTCAACCAGATCGACCATTACCTCGGGCGCCGGCTCGCCGCGAACCAACCGCCTCGTCGGAATGACGCTCCAAACCAGCGGCGGCACCACCGGCACCCTCACCGCCGCGCGCCGCGAGATCGGACGTTTCTTCGAGCAGGCCGCCGCCGAGAACCGTGTCCCCGCGCCTGCTTCCAAGATTGTCCTGGGCCTGAATTGCGGCGGGTCGGATTCCTTCTCCGGCATTACCGCCAACCCCGCGCTCGGCTTCTGCTCCGATCTGCTCGCCGAACTCGGAGGCACCAGCGTCCTGGCCGAAACACCCGAGATCTTCGGCGCCGAACACCTGCTGGTCCGCCGCGCCCGCAATCGCGAAATCGCCGACAAGCTTCTCGGCTGCATCACGCGCTACAAGAAATATCTCTCGCGCTTCGATGGCAGCTTCGACGACAATCCATCGCCCGGCAATAAAGAGGGCGGCCTCAGCAACATCCTCGAAAAGAGCCTGGGCGCGGTCGCCAAAGGCGGCACCAGCGCGCTGATCGATGTCTACGAATACGCCGAAAAGGTCACTTCACCCGGCTTCACCTTCATGAACACGCCGGGCTACGACCCGGTCAGCCTCACCGGTCTCGCCGCCGGCGGCTGCAACCTGATCGCCTTCACCACCGGGCGCGGCAGCGCCATCGGCTTTCCCACGGTCCCCGTCATCAAGATCTCCACCAACACCCACACCTTCCGCGCCATGCCCGATAATATGGACGTCAACGCCGGGGCGATCGCCGATGGCGAGGCCACCGTCCAGCAGGTGGGCCGCCAGATATTCGATGCCCTGCTCGACATTGCTTCCGGCCGCCGCACCTGCGCCGAACGCCTCGGACACAAGGAGTTCGTCCCCTGGCGCATCGGCCCGGTCATGTGACCTGCGCGATATAGGCCCGCGCGCATCTATTACAATAGAAGGCAGCATGTTCCGAATCACCCTTCTTTGCCTACTGGGTATCCTTCCGCTTCTCGCGGCCGACGCCCCCAAGTCCGCCTTCGACAAACCGACCCTCGAAGCCTACGTCCGCCATCTCTACCTCCTCAATCCGCAATTGACGGTGACGGTGAACGATCCCAAGGCGAGCGCGCTTCCCGGCTTCAAGGAAGTAAAGGTGCGCATTTCCCAAGGGCCGCAGTTCCAGGACGTCAATCTGTTCGTCTCCAACGACGGCAAGAAAATCGTCCAGGGCAATTTCTACGACGTCGCCGCGAATCCGTTCAAGCCCGAACTCGATAAGCTCAAGACCCAATTTCAGCCCGCGCTCGGAACCGCAGGCGCCCCCGTGGTGATCGTCGCGTTCAGCGATCTGCAGTGTCCGCACTGCAAGATCGAAGCGCAAATGCTGCGCGAGAACCTGATCAAGAACTATCCGAAGGACGTCCGCCTTTACTTCAAGGACTTCCCCCTCGAAGGCCTTCATCCCTGGGCTAAGGGCGCCGCGATGGCAGGCCGCTGCGTCTTCCAGCAGAATGCCGACGCCTTCTGGGACTATCACGATTTCATCTTCTCCAAGCAGGAATCGCTCACCGCCGAAAATCTCAAGGACCAGATTCTCACCTGGGCCAAGGACAATAAATCGCTCGACTCCGTCAAGCTCGGCGTCTGCATGGATACCAAGGCTACCCAGGCCGAAGTCGATAAGGAAATCGAAGAGGGCCGGTCTCTGGATATCACCGGCACGCCCACGCTGTTCATCAACGGCCGCCGCATCGGCCAGACCATCGAGTGGCCCAATCTCAAAGCCATCATCGACACCGAAATCGAATATCAGAAGACAGCCAAGAACGCGGGTGACGATTGCGGCTGTGAAGTCAAACTCGACGTCCCGGGCATGCCTGCCCAAACCCCGGCCCTACCGCCCGTCAAAAAGAAGTAACCTACATGAAAATTCGAAGCCGGGGGCTGCTCTCTGCCCTCTTCCTCTCCGCCGTCGCTTTCGCTGCTACCGCGACGGTCGACCCTAAGCTGTATCTCGACGACATCAAGTATCTTGCCTCTCCCGAACTCCGCGGCCGCGTGACCGGCAGCCCGGAACTCGAAAAGGCTGCTGCCTTCATCGAGCGCGAGTATCGCCAGTTCGGCGTCAAGCCCGTGCCCGGCTCCACGTACCTTCAGCCCCTCCAGGTCACCACGGACGCCGCGCTTGGTAAAGCCAACCACTTCAAATTCTCCGAAAACGGCCACGCTACCGCACTCCACTTTCCGGGAGATTTTGTCCCCTTCAATTTCTCGCAGAACGGCAAGCTCTCTGGCGCCGTGGTCTTCGCCGGCTATGGCATCACCGCCCCCGAATATCACTACGACGATTACGCGAACCTCGACGTCAAAGGCAAGATCGTCCTGGTTCTTCGTCACGAGCCGCAGGAAGCCGACTCAAATAGCGTCTTCGATGGCAAGGCCGCCACGCAGCACTCCCAGTTCGCCGCCAAGGCTACCAACGCCAAAATTCACGGCGCCATCGGCGTGATCCTGGTTAACGACCGCGCCAACCATCCCGGCGCCCCGGATGAGCTGGAAAAATTCGGGATTACCGCGGGACCCACCAACGCCGGCATCGGCTTCGTCCAGGTGAAAGAAAGCGTAGTCGATCCCTGGTTCGCCGCGGCCGGCAAGTCGCTCGACAAACTACAGGCTGCGATCGATAAGGATCTCAAGCCGGAGTCCTTCGCCTTCCCCGCCTCTCTCCAGGTAGACTCCAGCCTCGACGTCGAACGCGCGGTCAAAACCGTTCACAACGTCGTTGCCTACCTGCCCGGCACCTCCGACGAGTACGTCATCATTGGCGCCCACTACGACCACCTCGGCCTGGGCGGCCAGTACAGCCTTGCCCCCAGCCTGACCGGCACCGTTCATCCCGGCGCAGACGATAATGCCAGCGGCACCGCCGGCGTGCTGGAACTCGCGCGTGCGTACTCCAAACAGCCGCGCGCCAAACGCGGCATACTCTTCCTGAATTTCGCCGGTGAAGAGCAGGGCTTGCTCGGTTCCGCTTACTACGCGGAGCACCCTTTGCTGCCGCTCGCCAACGCCGTCGCCATGATCAACCTGGACATGATCGGGCGCATGCGCGACAACAAGCTTTACCTCGGCGGCGCCGATACCGGCTCCACGTTCAGAGCGGCCATCGAAAAATTGGTGCCGCAAAGCGGCCTTAAGGTTGATTATTCCGGTGGCCCAAGCGAAGGTTCGAGCGACCACACTTCATTCTCCGCTCACCAGGTGCCGGCGCTCTTCTTCTTCTCGGGCCTGCATGCCGACTATCACAAGCCCAGCGACACCTGGGACAAGATCGACGCGCCGGCCGCCGCCAAACTGCTCGGGCTCGTTTCCGCGGTTACGGATTCGCTTCGCGATGCTCCCGAGCGACCCGCGTTCGTCAAGGTGGCCGCGCCGCCCGCCAACCCGCATGGCGGTAGCGATAATCCCGGCCCCGTCTCCGGCTATGGTCCCTACTTCGGCAGCATTCCCGATTTCGCCGAAGGCACCGTCGGCGTGAAATTCGCGGATGTTCGTGAAGGCTCGCCCGCCGCTAAGGCAGGCCTGAAGGCCGGCGATGTCATGGTGGAGTTCGATGGCAAGCCCCTGCAGAACCTATACGATTTCACCTACGCGCTTCGCGGCAAGAAGCCTGGCGATGTGGTCAAGGTGAAAGTGCTGCGCGATGGCAAGCCGCTCGAAGTCACCGCTACGCTCTCTCGCCGCGAGTAACGTTTAAGGCCGGCGTATCTGGCGCCGCAGGATCGCGGCGATGGTTACCAACCCGCCGCCCACCAAAATGAGGCCCGCAGGCTCGGGTGATGCCGGCGCCGCTCCCGGCGAAAAGGCCGTCAGCACGCGAACATAATCGCCGGGCGAACTTGCGGTGGTATCGAAGAGAATTTGTTTGGCACCGCTGATGGTCACCGAATCTCCAGCTTCCAGTCCCCGATTTCCGGGATTCAAGTAATTCACACCTGTGTTCGCCAGAAAGTCGCTCGCGGCGAGGTGCGTGGTGCTGGTGATGATGGCCAGCACATCCGAATCGAAATTTACGGTGCCAATCACGTGCTGGGTGGGGCCAGGATCAAAGAAAATGTAGTGGCTGGCGACCGTCGTGCCGGCCGGTATCGGATTGGCGCCGACATCTACCGTAAGAGGGGCGGTCAACAGAATGTTCTGGTCCTCGTCGAAGCCGAAGAGATTGGGACTCTGAAAGTTATCGTCTCCGACGCTGTCCGGCGTCCCGAAAGGGTTGGAGAGCGGCACCGTCAGCTTCACGAACGTACCGCCGGCAGTCTGGGCCGTTCCGCCGGTCACCGTCCCGCTGAGAATCGTTGCACTTAAGGGACCTGTGATTGTAAGTACCAACAGCGTCGCTGAAAGCGCCGGTCTTTGCACGATACACCTCCGCAAAGATTCGATTGAGTGGGAGTTTACTCGCGCAAACCAAAAAATACAACAGCGCGCCGTCTATACTTTCACGGTCCGGCCGGCCCTGGCGTCTGTCCACGCACGGACGAATCGGACTCCGGCAGCATCTCCATCAACACCCGGATCAGATCGGCCGGAAAGAAGGGCTTCTTCAAAAAACGCACCCGGCCGCCGCCCTTCACGTGCGCGCTTTCCTTGACACCTGAGATGATCAGCACCTGCGTCTCCGGCCGCAGCTTCAGGACTCTCTCCGCCAGCTTGTTGCCATCCATCTCGGGCATCGAGACGTCGGAAATCAGGAGGTCCACCGCTTCGGTTTCGCAGAGCCGCAACGCGTCCGACGGACGCTTTGCCGAAAGCACCGTCACCGAACGTGCCGCTAGCATGCTCTGCACCAGGCGCACGATTTGCGGATCGTCATCCACGATCAGTACAGTTCGGCTCAGCGTGGACATCTTCGAATCATATACCAACCAAGCATCCGTATTCCCACGCACATACCGTGCCACCGGAAACTTGCGACAATTACGCCGGAAGCCTATGCCCTGCCTGCTCGTCATTCTCCTGCTCGCCTTCCCGCGCGTTGTGCTGCTGGTGATGTACTTCACGTCCACGTACCTCCAGCGCGCCTACCATGACCTGCTCATCCCCCTGCTGGGGTTTATCTTCCTTCCCCTCACGACCATCGTCTATGCCTGGCTGGTCAATAATCACATGGCGCTGGAAGGCATCAATCTCCTCTACCTGATCATTGCCGTCATCGTAGACGTCGGCGGCCTGGGTGGCGGAGAATCTCATCGCCGAAGCCGCTTGTAATCGAATACCATACCTAGTGATGAGTCATACTCGCTGGTCCATGTGCGCCCTGCTGGGCGTGGTCTCCGTCGGCTGCCTTACGCAGGCCTGCGCGAATAAGGAAACCTCCGCCGTGAAACAAGACGTAAAATCGCAGCCCTATGGCAAGATGCCCGATGGTACGCCTGTCGAACTCTATACCCTCACAAACGCCAACGGCATGCAGGCCGGCATCATCACCTACGGCGGCATCGTGACCTCGCTCACGGCCCCGGACAAATCGGGTAAATTCGCCGATGTCGTCCTCGGCATGGACGATCTGCCGGGCTATTTGAAGGAGAAGGATTTCTTCGGCGCCCTGATTGGCCGCTATGGCAACCGCATCGGCCATGCGCAATTCACGCTCAACGGGCAGACCTACAAGCTCCCCGATAACAACAACGGCACCACCCTTCACGGCGGCCCCGATGGCTTCGATAAGCACGTCTGGAGCGCGAAGCCTGTCGCGAGTGCCGATGGACAGGCCCTCGAATTGACCTACGTCAGCAAGGATGGAGAAGCCGGTTTCCCCGGCACGCTCACCGCCAAGGTGGTCTACACCCTGACGCCCAAGAACGAGCTCAACATCGATTACACCGCCACCACCGATAAACCCACCGTCGTCAACCTGACGAACCACTCCTATTTCAATCTCGCCGGCCCCGGCTCGGGCGACATCCTCTCCCATGAAGTCATGATCGCCGCCGATAAGTTCACCCCCGTCGATTCGGTGCTCATCCCCACCGGCGAACTGAAGGACGTCAAAGGCACGCCTTTCGACTTCACCACCTCCACCGCGATCGGCTCGCGGATCAATTCGTCCGACGAACAGCTCAAATTCGGCAAGGGCTACGACCACAACTTTGTCTTGAACAAAGGCGGCCGGCGGCATGACCAAAGCCGCCGAAGTTCACGAACCCGTCACCGGCCGCGTGATGGAAGTCTGGACCACCGAACCCGGCCTTCAGTTCTATACCGGCAACTTCCTGGATGGCACCGTGAAAGCCAAAGGCAAGAGCTTCGATCTTCGCGGCGCCTTCTGCATGGAGACCCAGCACTTCCCCGATTCGCCGAATAAGCCGGCTTTCCCCTCCACCGAACTTAAGCCCGGCGGCACCTACCACACCACCACCAGCTACCGCTTCTCCGCCCGGTAAGGCGCGGCTGATTCGCGGCCGGGTTCCTACGCCCTGGCGGAGGTTCCCGGCCCTCCGGAAGAGACCTCAGAAAGAAACCTCGGACTTCGGCCAAACGTCCCTTGTTATAATTCGTCTAAATCGTTCGATAAAGGTGTTTTATGATTCGTAACAAGGGATTGATCCCGATCACCCTCCTCCTCACGTTCGCGGCGCTGGCCCAGCCGCCCGCCGGCGTCCAGAAGATAACGTCCGTGGAAGGCATCACCGAGTACGCCCTACCCAATGGTTTGCACGTGCTGCTCTTTCCCGACGCCTCCAAACCCAATGTCACCGTCAACATGACCTACATGGTGGGATCCCGCCATGAGGGCTATGGCGAAACGGGCATGGCCCACCTTCTGGAGCACATGCTTTTCCTCCAGACCAAGACCCGCAAGGATGTGAAGCAAGAGCTCAAAGATCACGGCGCCGAAATGAACGGCTCCACCTCCTGGGATCGCACCAACTATTTCGAGACCCTCACCGCTACCGACGAAAACCTGAAGTTCGCCCTCGAACTAGAGGCGGACCGCATGGTCAACAGCAAGATCGAAAAGCAGCTGCTCGATACCGAGATGACCGTGGTCCGCAACGAATTTGAAATGCGCGAGAACAGCCCCGACGGCATTCTCTTCCAGCGCGCGCTCGAGACCGCTTTCACCTGGCACAATTACGGAAAGCTGCCCATCGGCAATCGCTCCGATATCGAAAATGTGCCGATCGACCGGCTTGCCGCTTTTTACCAGAAGTATTATCAGCCCGATGACGCGCTGCTCACCATCGCCGGGAAGTTTGACGAGGCCCAGACGCTCGCCATGGTCGCCAAACTCTTCGGCGCCATTCCCAAACCCAATCGCACGCTCGAAAAGTCTTACACCGTCGAGCCCACTCAGGATGGCGAGCGCTCCGTAACCCTCCGCCGCGTCGGCGATACCCAGGGCCTGATCGCTCTCTACCACGTCCCCGCCGGGTCTCATCCCGATGCCGCCGCTCTCAACGTGCTCGCCGGTGTGCTCGGTGATCGCCCGTCTGGCCGGCTCTACAAAGCGCTCGTCGATAACAAGAAGGCCGTCGGCGCCTCCATGGGCATGGAAGAACTCCACGACCCCGGCTTCATTGCGGCTTCCGCCAATCTCAAGCTCGATCAATCGCTGGACGACGCCCGTCAGATTCTCATCAAGATCGTGGAAGGTGTTCCCTCGGAGGCCCCCACCAAGGAAGAAGTGGAGCGCGTCAAGACCCGGCTCCTGAAGAATATCGAACTCGAGATGACCGACTCTCAATCGGTCGCGCTCGATCTCAGCGAATACTATTCGCAGGGCGATTGGCGCCTCATGTTCCTGATGCGCGACCGCATTCAGAAGGTCACGCCGGAAGATGTGCTCCGCGTAGCTAAGACCTATCTTGAAGGAATCCAACCGCACCCTCGCTACCTTCATTCCCACTAAGTCCCCGGACCGTGCCGAGATCCCCGCCACCCCGGATGTCGCCGCCGCCCTGAAGGATTTCAAGGGCACCGCGGTGGTCGCCCAGGGCGAGGCGTTCGACCCGAGCCCTTCCAATATTGAATCGCGCGTGCAGCGCAGCACCTTGCCGGCGGGCGTGAAAATGTCCCTGCTCCCGCGCAAGACGCGCGGCGGCACCGTCGTCGCCTCGCTCACTGTTCGGTATGGCGACGAAAAGTCACTCTTCGGAAAATCGGCCATCGCCGGCATTACGGGCGGCATGCTCATGCGCGGCACCAAGACCCACACCCGCCAGCAGATTCAGGATGAGATGGATCGCCTCAAGGCGCACATTAGCGTTTCCGGAAGCGCCACAAACGCTACTGCCAGCATCGAGACGACGGAAGCCAATCTCCCCGGCGCGCTTCGCCTCGCCCTGGAAATTCTGCGCGAGCCCTCCTTCCCCGACAGCGAATTCGAGACGATCAAGCAGCAGCGCATCGCCGCCGCCGAAGCCGGCCGCAGCGAACCCCAGTCGCTTGCCATCACGGAGTTCCAGCACCGCATCAATCCGTATCCGCGCGGCGACGCCCGTTACATTTCCACCTCCGACGAACAGATCGAGGATCTGAAGAAGGTTACCCTCGACGACGTCAAGAACTTCCACAAGCAGTTCTACGGCGCCAGCGTCGGCGAATTCGCCGTCTCAGGCCAGTTCAATCCCGCCGAGATCTCTAAACTCGCCGCCGATCTGTTCGGCAATTGGAAGAGTCCTGGTTCGTATACTCGCCTCACCAACAACTTCCATAAGGTCGATCCCGCCGACAAGAAGATTCTGACTCCGGACAAACAGAATGCATTCTTCATCAGCGGCGAAACTTTGAAGATGACGGACGAGGATCCGGATTATCCCGCCATGGTCATGGCCAATTACATGTTCGGCGGCAGCGGACTCGGCACCCGCCTCTCGCGCCGCATCCGCGATAAGGAAGGTCTCAGCTACGGTGTGCAGTCGCAGTTCGGCGCGCCGGCGAAAGACGATGGCGGGAATTTCCTCGCCGTCGCCATCAGCAACCCGACGAACTCTCCCAAGGTGGAAGCCAGCTTCCGCGACGAACTCGCCAAGGCCCTCAAGGAAGGCTTTACCGCCGACGAAATCGCCGCCGCCAAAAAGGCCTGGATCCAGGAACGCACCATGGGCCGCACCGAAGATGGCGGCCTGGTCGGCCTGCTCTCCGCCCGCCAGCGCTTCGACCGCACTCTGAAATTCGACGAGTCGCTCGAAGCGAAAGTCGCGGCGTTAACTCCCGACCAGATCAACGCTGCTTTCCGTAAACACATCGACCCCGCCGGAATGATCTACATCAAGGCAGGCGATTTCAAGTAAAGCAACCGCACCAGAATTATGGGCAGGTGAGGACTCTCGAAAATTCGTATATAAGGAATGGCGAGTCGGTTCTCGCCTGCTGCAATCTCAGACTATTTTTCGCCCGGTACAAACGCGAATTTATCAAGGTGCGGAAATGGCCCATTGCTTTCGAGTCTCATGGTGTTCTTGCCCTCGCTAAGCTCGAGTGAGCCGACCTTTACCCAAAGTTGTGCTTTAGGTGAGAAGCCATCGGTAGGTTCTCCACAAGCGGTACTGCTAATCAGGTTGCCATTGAGCGAAAGCTTCAAGGCCCTTCTCTCCGCCGAAGCATATCGCGACCATAACGTATAAGGGCCGCGTGCGGGTGCGGAAAATTCATAAACAACATACGCCGGGTATTTCGGCGTGAGGATAACCCCAATACCTGCCCCGTACCCGGTGGTGTCCACGACGGCGTTACCTTCCGAGAAGGCTTCGGCTTCCACTGTGATCGCGTTTGCGGGGACGCGAAAATCGTTTGTTGGTGGTTCGCCGGAGGATAGGGAAGTTAATCTAAAGAGGCTCTCCCGGTTGTTGGTGACGTCATTCCCCGTTATCGCGACTTGCTGCAAAGAAAAGTCGGCCGGCAAATTGTCCCGCCCCACTCCCTGCAACAATACGCACCGACCCTCGGACAGCTTGCGACGTACTAAAGCCTCTTGGGGCTCGTGGGCGAAGGAAAGAAACTGGTTGGAAAAAATATTGTAGGTGATGGTGCCGGGATAGAGTTCCTCAAGCATCTCGTTGGTCGATCCATTTGCATAACCATTCGCAAATTCCAATGCGAAGCTAGGGAGGGAGGAGCGGTAGTAGCCGATCGTTATGCAATTGGAGAGTTCGGCGCGTTTCTTGTCAAGCTGCCTGATACCCCTTGCTGCATCCCTTCCGGCATTCATCGACTGGTTCAGCGCGGTAATATTATGCGAAACGGAGGCTCCGAGGAGTCCGGCTCCGCAAGCCACCAGCGCGTTTCTGGCTCCCCTGCGAATCGCACTCGACATAACCAATAAAGCCAGCATTGCATTAAGCAATGCGGTAATGGTCAGGCACGGAAGGATGTAGTGAGGTGCAAAGTGCTTGATCGACATCGCGAGCTGCACAAGGATAATGATGCACCCCGTCAATAACAGCCGCCTCGCAGCTACCGCAAGGGGAGCATTTGGAGTAACTACCACGAAGCGTAACGCTACGAAGACTGAGATATAGTAGGCCAGCCAATAGAACAGTAGGGGGTCATGGGCGTATTGAAGCTTTAGGTTAGTAAACAGCATGGTGGATGTGGGTAGGCCTGAAGGACCTTGCCCATATCTCCCGCTATGGCTCAGGAGTCCGAAAAACCATTGCGCGGTCACGGCCAGCTTGGTGTAAATTGGCAATAACAAGACCAACAGCGCAACCAGAACTCCGGCGGCGAAGCGAAGTTTCTGCTTCCAGCCATCCAGCAGAGCCGCAATCAGTGACAAAGGTAGAAACGTCACCTTTGTCACCAGTCCAAAGCCGACAATCACGCCCGTCTTGAAGGCTCTTCTGACACTCTCCTCACCAAGCAATATCGGGATCAGAGGAACAAGCAGCGCAAAGCCCGTCGCCAGTAGGAGGGGTTCCGGCGAGACGCGAGACAGGCATATCAGTGTTTCGGGGAACATAAACACCGTGGATTGAAGAACGAGCGCTGCGACGAGAGATCCGGAGGCACGGGACATCCGGGACCCTGCCCCGTATACGGCGGCGCTAACCAGACATGACAGGCCGACATGAATGGCATTTAGATAGTCTTCGGGGCGGGTTAAGACCGATTCCTGCAGCGGCCTCCAGTTTCCCGAGAGGCTTCCGAGTACCCATTTGCAAAAAACTATACCAGCGCCAAATAACTGGACTGTTGTGCCGGGGTGGTCGGTGTGACCGGGAGCATGGAAGAGCAGGATGTTGAGCGCGTTGAACAGATAGATATAGTCGGGATCCGAGTTTAGAGCGCCATAATAGGGGCCTTCCGCATCGGCCGCCAAGACGGCTAGAACAAAAATTGCGAGGGGAATCGCCAGTAATACTCCACGCTCCTGCAGAAGCCGTCTTCCGTACGGAGTCTCAATGGTCTGCTTCATCAAGAATCCTAAAGTCGCCCGTGTCCCGGGTTCGTTCCGAATTTGATGCGGACAAGATCCGATCCACGTCATTTTGAGAAGCTGTAGCCCATCGCGAAATCGGTGGATGTTCGTTGTCCCATAAGTGCGCGCCAGGTAACGGACGGGAACATCGGCGATGCCAAGGCCCAGTACCGCCGCAGGGAACAGCAGTTCGTAGTCACCGAACGGATCGAAATCCCCAAAATCGTCTCTCCAACTCAACACGCGTTGGTAGTCACTTCGCGTGAGCATCTTAGTGCCGCACAGTGTATCCCCAACCCGCACATCCAACACCCAACTGAGAGCTTTGGCATAGAACTTATTGCCAAGGAGATTGAGGAAGCGCATGGCTTCCCCTTGCATCGGATAGACCAGGCGCGACCCATTGATGAAGTCGGCGTGCCCCTCACAATACGCATCGACGAAGCGCGGCAGCATTTCAGGAGGCATGGTCAGGTCTGCATCCAGAATAACGAGCAAGGATCCAGTCGCGTGCAAGAAGCCGAGCCGGACAGCGTCTACCTTGCCCTTACCGGTCTGTTGCAGGGTTTGAATCTTGAATTGCTGCCCGTACAACTTTGCGACGCGAAGAATTTCTTCCCACGTGCCATCCGAGGAGTGGCCTTCGACAAAGATCACTTCGACAGGGCATCCCAAATTGGGCAGTCGCGTCACCGCATTCTCAATGTTTCCGCGTTCGTTGCGTGCGGGAACGACGCACGAGATAGAGATGTCAGCGTGAGATGTCTTGATGATCGGACGAAGGGTTACGACGAAAGTCAGCCCGAGCCAGCGCACGACCGGGAGCAGCGAAAACAATCGGTTGATTATGTCGCCTAAACCAAACAGCCTCCAAGGAAAATATCCGATATTACGCTGTCTGACGGCTTCAAATCCAGATAGTCTGGCGACATTCTCAAGGTCGATCCGTGTCAAGAAGGTGGTCGGAAGTTCGCCATCCCGGATCCCAAGCCGGTTCGCAATCCCGTATAACCAACGAAGGTATGGGTTATACAGAACCACAATGACACGGGAGGTACGTGATATCTTCGATTTTACTTGAGTCAGCAATCCCTGGATGTCGAAATGGTGGTTGAAGGTGCCGTTGACAAGAACGACCGTGCGAATGTTACCTTCCTGCGTGATGTCAGGGAAAACATCTGTCTCTTTAACAGTTTGTTTCCGCGGCACTTGAATGTTAGAGAGCAGCAATCCCTGATCAGATTCTCGAGGCAGCCATTGAATGACGCGGTCGCAGTATTTTGCGATTGCATTCACTTCATGGGCGACGAGCCGGTTCAGATACCTTTTCCACCTCGGGGCTGCCAGCCGAGGGTCTCCTATGTTCGTCGATTTCTGATCACAGATTGGCTGTTGTTGCATCTTGAAGCGTGATAAAGAGCTGGGGAATCTGACATCTCTGGCAATCGCTTTTATGAGATCGTAACATACATCAACGAAGGTGCGACGCGAGGATACCAGTCGTAGCTTCGAAAATTAAACTGCAGCAGGTGAGGGCGCCCTCGGCTTTTCGTATTTCCGAATTGTCGAGCGCCCTCACCCGCATTCCCAAGCCCGCAATCGCCTCCGCCGTTTTTGGAAAACCTGCCGCGACCAGAACCGTATCGCCGATGCGCAGAATATTCACGGCCTCCGCATCCGGCGCGTCGATCACCTTCAAGCCCGCAAATGCGTCCGCATCCACCCAAGGCCGGTAGACCAGCACTATACCGTCTCCCAGGTAGCTGCAGGCCGATTTCAAGTGCAGGCATCCCTGCACATCCACCGGCTGCACGCGATAGCCAAAGGGTTCCGCTTCGGCCGCCAACTGCTGGATCCCTCCAGCGGACGTTCGTCCCGAACGCCCGTGATACAGCGTGCGATCGACGCGCATCACGTCGCCGCCATCCAGCGTCCCGGGGGGCTGCATCCATCGCAGCGTACGGAACTTCTTCAATTCCCGCGCCAACGAGTCCGATTCACCGCGCCGCGATTCGGCGCCCGTCCGCGTCATCACCGCGATCTCATCCAACACGATCGCCGGATCTTCCACGAATACCGCATCCGGATATTCAGTTTCGGCCGGCAGCGAAATCACCCGGACGCCCAACTCCACCAGGCACGCTTCGTAGGCGCGATGCTGCTCTCGCGCCAGTTCGATATCGATGGGCTCCCGCTCCAGAAAAGAAAGTTCGCACGCGTCCATCGAAGGGCTCACCGCCCGAGTAATCGCCGTCAGCATTCTCCTTGCATTCTACGCATTCCTGCGCCATACTTCCCCCTAAGGAAATTATGGGAGAGAAGTCGCTGATGCCCGGCACGCTCGACATGCTCATTCTCAAGGCGCTCACCCGCGGCGCCATGCACGGGTATGCGATTGTAGAGTTCATTCAGCAAAGTTCCGACGACGTGTTGCGCGTGGAAGAAGGCGCGCTTTATCCGGCCCTTCACCGGCTGGAACTGCGCGGCGTGCTTTCCGCGGAATGGGGCCTGTCGGAAAACAACCGCCGGGCCAAATACTACAAGCTCACCGCCTACGGCCGCAAGCAATTTGCCGAGGAGTCCGCGAGTTGGAAGCGCCTGTCCGGCGCCGTCGCGAGCGTCATGCAAACCGTATGACCTTAGAGTGGCTGCACACGCTTCGCCTCCGTATCCGCGCGCTAGTGTG
>CAWERY010000012.1:0-263972 GCA_963811575.1 uncultured Solibacteraceae bacterium
CTACTTGCGGGATCCCGAACGTAAAGACCGTTGCCTTCCCTTGAAGACGCGCGTAATATCGACCTGGGTAGTGTGCGATGGATAACGCCCAACGAGGTGAGATGGCCCGAATCCTCACGGAGGAACTGGCTGCCGCCCATTCTCGTCATTGTGCCGCGGCCAAGCGCTTTCACCTTCTTCTCAAAGAAGTTCCTTCGGGTCTTCCGCACCCGGATGGGGCGCAACGCATCCACGCAGCGGGCAAAGAAGCGCACGAAGCTTTGGAAGCGTACATACTTGCCCTCAAGCGATTCACCGACTTTACCGTGCACCGCGTAATGCCGGGCGACCTCGAGCTGCCCTGATTTATTGCCGCTAATAATCACGGCGAAATCAACGGTGGGGGAACGAATGGGGCCGGGAAAACACGTATAATCGGCCATCCATGCTTGAGGTAAAAGGGCTGCATAAACGTTATGGCGACCTGATCGCGGTGGACGAAGTTTCGTTCACGGCGCGTCCGGGAGAGATGGTCGGGCTGCTGGGTCCGAACGGCGCGGGGAAAACGACGACAGTCTCGATGATCGCGGGATTGCTGCGTCCGGATCGCGGCGAGGTACGCATCGAAGGCGGGGTGGTGCGCAGCGAGACGGACGCGGTGAAGCGACGGCTGGGACTGGTGCCGCAGGATGTGGCGCTGCACGACGAACTTTCGGCGCGGGAGAACCTGGCGCTGTTCGGCGCGCTGTATGATTTACGGGGCAAGGCACTGCAGACGGCAATCGACGCGGCGTTGGATATCGCGGGGCTTACGGAGCGCGCGAAGGACCGGACGGGGACTTTCAGCGGCGGGATGAAGCGGCGGCTCAACCTGGCGGCCGCGCTGTTGCACGGGCCCGCGATTCTGCTGCTGGACGAGCCGACGGTCGGGGTGGACCCGCAGAGCCGGAATGCGATTTTCTCTAACCTGGAGGAACTCAAGCGGCAGGGCAAGACGCTGGTCTATACGACGCACTACATGGAGGAAGCGGAGCGGCTGTGCGACCGGATCATCATCATCGATCACGGCAAGGTAATCGCGAATGACAGCCTGGATGCGGTGCGGCGGCTGGTGCCGGGCGTCAACGTTCTGGAGATTGGCGTGGACAATCCGGGTGCGGGACGTTGGGCGGAGGGATTGCGCGCGATCCGGGGCGTGGCGGACGTGGAGTGGAATGGCGCAGCGCTGCGGGTCACGGTGGAGGACCTGCTGGGCGATTCGCCGGCGGTGCTGATGTGGCTGCGAGAGAACGGCTACCGGTGTTCGCATATCGCGAGCCAGCGGGCGGACCTGGAGACGGTGTTCCTGACATTGACGGGAAGGAGCGTCCGAAACGCATGAGCTTTATCGCATTCCAGGCGTTGGTGAAGCGCGATTTGCGGTTGTTCTTTCAGGACCGGCGGGCGGTGATGATGAGTTTTGTGGCGCCCATTGTGATTGGGAGCTTCTTTGGCTACATCTTTGGCGGCGCGGGGAGCGACCGTCCGGCGTCGAAGATCGCGGTGGCGGCGATCGATCAGGATGGCAGCACGATTTCGCAGCGCGTGGTAAAGGGGCTGGCCGCGGACGCGGCGCTGGACGTACAGAATCGCGGACTGGAAGAGGCGCGGAGCGCGGTGAAGAGCGGGAAACTGACGGTGGCCGCGATCATTCCGCAGGGGTTCGGCGATAGCGCGGCGCGATCTTTATTTCGCGGCGAGAATAAGCCGGAGATCACGCTGCTCTACGATCCGTCGCACGGCGCGGAATTGCAGATGGTGCGCGGGATGCTGATGCAGCACGTGATGGAAACGGTGAGCAGCGAAGCATTCAGCGGGGCGGGATCGCAAAAATACATCGACGAAGCGACGCGGAGGGTGGACGGGGCGAGCGGGATGAAGCCCGAAGACCGGAAGACGCTGCGCAGCATGCTGGACAGCATTGGCGCCTGGAATCAGCGGCTTCAGGCCAGTCCGCGGGCAGAAGGGCGGGCGGAAGCGGCGGTGTTCAGCATGCCGTACACGGTGAAGGAAGAGGCGATGACGGCGCGCGCCGGCGTGGCGTACAACAGCATGGCGCACTCTTTCGCCGGGATGTGCGTGCAGTTCATTTTGTTCATGGGGATCGACGCCGGCATGACGGTGCTGATGCAGCGGCGGACGGGATTGTGGAAGCGGCTGCAGGCGGCGCCGCTTTCGCGCTGGGTGATTATCGGCAGCCGGGCGGCGAGCGCGGCAATTGTGGCGATGATTATTATGCTGGCGGTATTCGGATTCGCGCGGGTGGTGTTCGGGGTGAAGATCGAGGGAAGTTTCGCGGGCTTCCTGGGGGTCTGCATGGCATTCGCGATGATGACGGCGGCGTTCGGGCTGCTGGTTGCGGTGCTCGGCAAGACGCCGGAGGCTTCGCGCGGGATTGCGATTCTGGTGACGCTGCTGCTGGTGATGCTGGGCGGAAGCTGGGTGCCGGCATTCCTCTTTCCGCAGTGGCTGCAGAAGGTGAGCTTCGCAGTGCCGACGCGCTGGGCGGTAGACGGGTTAGACGGGCTGGTGTGGCGCGGATGGGGCTTCCAGGAAGCGCTGGGGCCGATTGCCGCGCTGCTGGTGTTCACTGCGATTTTCGGAGCGATCGCGGTGTGGCGTTTCCGGTGGGAATCGGAGGGCTAAGGGAAAGGGTGGAGGTACGGCGCCACGCCTGGCGGTCCCAGGATCGGCCTCCGAGGTAGAGGGCGGCGGCGTACATCACGATGGCGATGGCGAGGCCGGGTCCGGCGGCGTGGAAGCCGAGGGTGGCGCCGACCAAGCCTTGAAGTACGCCGAAGAGGACGCGGCCGCTAGAGAAGCGCCAGCGGCGCTGGGGCATGTGGACCTGGAGGGAAGGATAGCGGCCGATGGCGAGAGCGGCCAGGCCGAAGGCCATTCCCGCGTAGGGATCCAGCGGGAGAGTGAGGAGCAGCAGCAGGCCGAGAAAGGCGGCGTCCTTGGCAATGAGGATCTGCCAGCCGCGCAAGGGCAGCAGGCGGTAGCGGGTCATGCCGGAGGCGGTTTCGAGCGCAAAGAGGCACTGCGCATAGGTGCTGATGGCGACCGCTACCAGCAGGGACAGAATGGGAAGCGCGGCGGGGTCGGCCTTGCCGAAGAATCGCCAGGCGGTGGCGGAGAGGCTGATGAGGAGCGCGAGGTAGGGATCGAGCAGGGTGAGCATCTCGCGCAGGTTGGCGCTGACGAGGGCGCCGATTCGTCCGGGAATTCGCGGAACGAAGCGCGCGACGCTCCAGGCGGGGCCGCGCGCCAACGCGGCGGCGGAGTGGATGGCGACAGCCACGGCGGCAAAGGCCGCGGCGAGCACGAAGCTGACGCGCAGCGAAAGCAGGAGGACGGTCAGCCAGAGCACGGGGCTGAGCGCCAGGCTGGCGAGACGCAAGATCACGCGCTGCAGGGGACTGAGCGGCCAGAGGGCGAGCCGGGTGGGCGGGATTTTATCGAGCGGATCACTGGAGACAGGGAACAGCAGCAGGGCGCCGAGCAGCAGCAGGAAGGGATAGGAGCTGACGGGTTCGACACCGCTCACCAGGGCGCCCCAAATGAGCAGCGCGACGAACAGGAAGAAATTGTTGGTCTTGAGGGCTCCGAAAGTTTTGAGGTCGCGGCGGACACTGGCGGCGAGTGCCCTGAGGATTGCGAGTAGCAAACCACAGGATAAGTCGCCGCCAGCCCCGAGAATAGCGCGCTGTTGGTAACGCGCGGTTAACGACGGGTGACGTCTACCGAGCGGACGCGCCCATCGCGCAGATCGACCGAGCAGGAGAAGTTGAAGGATTCCGGCCCGCGTCCGCGCTCTCCGCTGACGGCGCCGATGACCCAATCGTCGCGGCCGGGAGCGTTATCGATGCGGATGGACTGGAACTCGACGCGGCCATAGTTATCGGTGCGCATGCGGCTTCTGACTGCCTGCTGGCAGGTATCGAGGGCAATGCTGGCGGACACGCGGTCGGAGCCACCCTGACGATGGCCGCCGCCCATCGGGGAGAGCTCCACGGAGCGGACCTCGCCGGTGTCAAAATTTACGGAGCATGAGAATCGCATGTGGTCTTCGGGCGCATTGGGGCCACGCATCACGTCAACCATGCCGACGACCCAATCGTTGCGGCCGGGCTGGTCATCGAGGCGAGTCTCGCGGAATTCGATGCGGCGTCCGCGCATACGCGCCTGCTGGCGGACGGAATCCTGGCAGACGTTGACGGCCTGTTCGGTGGTGAAGCGACGACCGGCATAGCGACCTTCACCGGGCCTCTGCATGACGGGTGGCATCGACGTGCGGGGAGGTTCACCGCCGCCGCCCCACATCAGATCAAACGTGTAGCCTTCGGAACCGCCCTGGGAATCTTCGATGCGGACAACTGCCGCGCCGCCCTGGCGGGGGTCGCGAACCAACTGCTGGCGACCGCGGCCGTCGACTCCGGCGAAGCGGAAGTTCGGAGCATTACCCGGCATGGCGCTGGTGCATTCGAAGCGGCGCCATTGAGCCGGCTGGCCGGAGAGATTGCGAATAACGCCCTGATCGCCGCGGACCTCGATCTCGGCCGTGCCGTCCACCACGACTTCAATTGTGCATTTACCCTGATCGCGATCACCGCCGCCGCGTATCGTGGCCCTGCGTTGGTACTGTTGCGCACCAAGACCGGGCGCTAAGACGCCAATTGCGGTCACAAGAATCATCCAATGTTTCATAATTCACCCCTCCTGTTATTAGAGCAGGCGAATTGCCATAGTCAATTCGAGCTATTCCGGACGGAAGGTCTCCAGGGTGAGGCGGGCGGTGGTACGCCAATCGAATTGGGCGGCACGGCGCGGACCGGCGCGGGCGAGCTGGTCTTTGACGAATGTCGTCCTCGACCAGCTTTCGCATGGAGGCGGCGATCGCATCGACGTCGCGCGGATCGAATTTCAGGGCGGCGGCGGCGGCGAGGCTGTTGAGCGGCTCGATGGAGGAACAGGCGGTGGGAACGCCGGCGGCGAGCGCTTCCAGCAGGGGCAGGCCAAAGCCTTCAAAAAAGCTGGGATACAGGAAGGCCGCGGCACGGCGGTAGAGGTCGTAGAGATCTTCGCGCGGGATCCAGCCGGGGAACTCCACGCTGGAATCCAGCTTCAGGCTTTCGCGCAGCGCATGGAGCTGGGGCGAGAAAAAGCCATGAATGCCGCGTAACGATCAGGCGATATTCGGGATGGTGTTCACGGAAGATGGCGAAGGCGCGGAGCAGGCCGTCGAGGTTTTTGTGCGGGTGGAGGGTAGAGACGGCAAGCAGGAAACGCTCGGGTTGACGGCGCGCGGCGAGATCGAAGAAGCGAGGGTCGACGCCGGAAGGAATGGTACGCAGCTTCGCCGCGGGGAGGTGGTACCAGCGCACGAGATCTTGACGCGTCGCATCGGAAATGGCGACGACGATGCGCGAGACTTTGGCACTCCAGAAGAGGAAGAAATTCCAGAACGGGCAGATCGAACCAGCGGAAGTATTCGGGGTGGCGCTTGTGCTGCAAGTCATGAAAGACGGTGACCTGGCGGCAGCCGCAGACGAGCGGCGCGGTGAAGCCGGGATTGAAGAGGACGTCGAGACGGAGGCGCGAGGCGGCCAGAGGCAGGGCGATCTGTTCCCACAGCAGACGCGCGGGCCGGTTTACGGCGCGGACGGCTTGCGGCACATGGGTGAAGTTGGCGGCCGGTGGAACCAGCGAAGCCCCGGTCTCGCGGTTGGTGAAGACGAAGTATTGGTTTTGCGAATCGATTTCGGCGAGCGCGGCAAGCAGGGAGCGCAGATAAATTTCGGTGCCGCCGACACCGCCGGGAATCAGGTAAAGCGCGTTGACGCCGATCCTCATGATTAGCGGCCGCTGCTGATACGGCGCTGTGTGGTGACCAGGGCCTGGCGCGCCGGTTCCAGGCGGGGATCGAGCTGGAGGGCGTGCTGGAACTCCGCGAGCGCGGCAGGGAGTTCGTTCTTGGCCAGGTGCACCTGCCCTTTATAGAGATAGGTGATGGCGAAGCCCGGATCGATCCTGGCCGCCATATCGAAGGCCTCGTTGGCTTCATTCCATTGGGAGCGTTTGGCGTAGATGTAGCCGATTTGGGTATAGACGTGGGCGCTTGGGGTTTTGGCGGCGGCCTCGCGGAATTTGGCGAGCGCCATTTCGGGTTGATTCAGGCCGTCGTAGGCGAGTCCCCAATCGATCAGAAGGTCTGCGGTGGGCGGTTCCAAGTCGGCGGTCTTCTGAAATTCGGCGACGGCGAGATCGAAGCGGCCCTGCTCCTGATAGGCGAAGGCAAGTTGAAAGTGGGGGCGCATTTTGCGGGGCGACTTGAGGGCGGTGTCCTGCCAGAGGGCGAGCGGGTTGCCCCAGAGCTCGGCACGCGCGTGAGTGGCGAAGGCGGCCATCAACACAATGATCGGCGGCGATGCCCGCCATTGCCTTGCGCTCCAGCTTGAGGCGGCCGAGCAGATCGATGGCAATCAGAATCAGCCCCAGCGCAGGGAGGTACATGCGGCGATCGGCGATGGGATCTTTGATCGGCAGGATGCTGGAGGTGGGGGCGAGCAGAGCGAGGAAAACGAAATAGCCATAGCCGGCGAGCGGAAAGCGGCGGCGGTAGTGCCAGGCAAGTGCGGCGAGCGCAAGCAGGCCGGCGAGTGCGAAGACGGAGCCCTGATCGAACAGCGTGCGCGAGATGGGGAAATCCCAATCGGCATTCAGATTGACAGGGAGCAGGAAATTGAAGATGTAGGCGAAGATGCACGCGGAACTCGGTGAAGAGGTACTGATACCAGGTGAAGGCTTTGAGGCCGAAGCCCGCGCTATCCCCGGTACCGACTCCGAGAATCAGCTTCCAGACGAGAGCGATGCCGGCGAAGGCACCGACGGCCAGGACTGCGTAGAGCTTCCAGTTGGCGCGTACGGCGCGGACGGGACCCTCGGAGTTCCACCAGAGATCGGTCAGGAGGAAGAGAACGGGCAGCACCACACCCTGTTCCTTGGTGAGGACGGCGGCGCCGAACAAGGCGACGACGATGGCCACATCGCGCCAGTCGATCGCCTTGGAACGCCGATAGAGGAAAGCGGCATAGGACGCGCACGAGAACATGCCGCACAGGGATTCGGACCGGCCGGCGATGTAGGCAACGGATTCGGTCTGGAGCGGATGGAGCAGGAAGAGGAACGCGCCGAAAATTGCGAAGGGAGTGCGGTCGGGCTGTTGTGTGCCGGCCCATTCCAAGAGGCGGCGGATGATGAAGAAGACCAGCAGCGCGGTGATGGCGTGGATCAACAGATTCACCATGTGGAAGGAAAAGGTGTCCTCGCGCGAAAGCTGTACGTTAGCCCAATAGGTGAACATGAGGATGGGACGCACGGGGCCGATCCACGACGGCAAGCGGGTCGGTAGCAGTGGGGAGGGCATACTGCTGCTTGGTGTCGTCGAAAACAAAGCTGCCGTGCAGGGACGGAGCATAGGCCCAGAAAAGCAGGATCGCGCCGGCGAGGATAGCGCCCAGCGGCAGCCAGTTGGTATTCGATTCAGCTCCCGCTGCCGGGAGGTTAGGCTTCTTGTTTTTCATGATCCTTCAAGTTTTGAATGTGGTATTCGAGGATGGCGACGCGCTGTGCGAGGGCGACGTTATCGTCGCGCAAATGCGAAATGATCACGGAGAAGCGGAAGAACATGAGCAGGAAAACTCCAGCGCCGAGCAGGAACAACGTGAGGGGCGAATCCGGCAGGCCGGTAAGATTGCGTACGGTATCGAGCAGCGGTTTGGCGCGCGAAAGAACCAGCATCGCAACAGCGGCCAGCAGCCAGCTTACCGAGTATTCCACGCGAATGTGAGCCCGGCGCACGCTGATCAGGACGATCAGAATCAGAATCAGGCTTAAGACGGTGGTGACGTTTAAGAGGCGATCCATCTATCCTCCATCGCCGTCAACGCGCTGCGCGCGGTGCAAACGGCGTTCGAATTTGAGCACGTTAACAAAAACTCCCAACAGGACGTGGACCACATAGTACAGGGATTTGAGCGCGGTAATCGAGGAGCGTCCGGTGGTGCGGGGACGCATCTTGCACGGCACCTCTTCGAAACGAAACTTGCGGCGCTGCAGCACTACCAGCGCTTCGATTTCGGGATAGTCGAGCGGGAAGCTGCTGCGAAACACATTGAGGGCGCGACGGTTGACACCGACGAAACCCGACGTGGGGTCGTGCACCGGCTTACCGAGAATGGGCCGCAACACGAGCCGGAAGAAACGGATGCCGAGGGAGCGGACCTTGCCGGTGCGCGAGCCGTTGGCGGAAACGAAGCGCGAACCGATGACCATTTCGCAGCCCGAGGTCTTGAGGCGGTCGAAGACGCGGGGAATATCGCGCGGATCGTGCTGGCCATCGCCATCCACGCGAATCACATAGCTATAGCCAAGTTCCCAGGCTAATTTGTAGCCGGCCTGCACACAGCCGCCGAGACCCAGGTGATGGGGAACGGGTAGGACCTCGGCGCCGGCGGCACGGGCGGCCACGATGGTTCCATCGGAGGAACAATCGTCGATCACCAGCACGGGCGCGCCGGGAACGAACTGGTGGACTTCGCGGATTACGGAGGCGATGGCACCCTCCTCATTGAGCGCCGGAATGATGATCAGCAGGGAATCGGGGACCTCGGGGCGCATCAAAGCGCGGCCATCCTTCTGGCGCTGATCGAATGGCTTTGCAGCAATCTGCGAAAAACCTTGGGGGTGATGCGGGCGCGCGCGCGAATCTCACGGCGCTGGCGGCAGAGCCGGCGAAGGTTGCCGAAGAGCGCGAGGTGGGCGCGCATGACATACCAGAGCATTTTGGGGCCGGCGTTGCCTTCGGCGCGGAAGCGGGCCGCGCTCCCCTGCCCTTTCAAGATGTACCAGGCGTGCCACAAATAGCGGGCCATCGCGACGAACGGAGCGGCCACGATCATACGGCCGGGGAAGTTTTTGACGAGCACAAAAAGGCGGTTGCGCTCCACATAGTATGCCTTGACGGGCGAGGCGCGGCCAGCCGAATGCGAGTAGTGATGTTCGACCACGGCGGCGGGAACATACAGGCACTTCCAGCCGGCCCAGCGCGCCCTTAGATCCGAGATCGGTATCTTCGCAGTAGAGGAAGAAATCGTCGTCGAACCCGCCGATTTCTTCGAGCATGGCGCGGCGGTAGAGGGCGGCGGAACCGCTGGCCATCAAGGCCTCTTCGGCTGCGGGAAAGTCTTCGGGGGGATGACCGTGACCGCGCTGCTTGCTGCTGCCATCGCGCGCCACCAACATACCGGCGGAATCGAGCCTTGGTTCGCCGAAGAGGCGGACTTGGGAGGCGCACATGCCGGCATCGGGCCGTGCCTGAAGCGCGCGGACGAGAGCATCGAGCCAGCCGGCGTGCGCTACCGCATCATCATTAAGGGTGGCGACGAAGGGCGAGGTGGAAGCGCGGATGCCTTGGTTGACGGCGGCGCCGAAGCCCGCGTTGTGCGCGTTTTCGATGACGCGCGCACCCGCACCCGTGCCGTTCCGGCGCGCCAGGCCCCGACCGCTATTGTCTACGATCACCACTTCCAGATCCTGCCTCGTTTGCCGCAAGAGCGATTCTACACACTCCCGAAGCCTCGAATCGGCAGCGAGGGTAGGGATGACCACCGTTACGAGGAAATCGGGCAAACCTGATTTTACCTTGCGTTAGAGAGCATATGTGAGTGGCGGGCGGACGAAGGACGGAGCGCCGGCATCGGCGGGAGGCATTAGCGGCGGGCCAGGAGCGCGCCGAACCAGACGGCGGCGTAGCCCAACATCACGCTGCCGGCGACATTGGCCAGGCCGATCCAGAATCCGCCCTCGCGCACGGCTGCGAAGGTTTCCCACTCGAAGCTGGAAAAGGTCGTGTAGCCGCCCAGGAAGCCGACGACCAGGGCAAGGCGCCAATAGGGATGCGGCTGGAGACGTTCGGTGAGAAGTGTCATGAGCAGCCCGATGAGGAAGCAGCCCGTCACGTTGACCACCATAGTCCCGATGGGGAAGCGGGTTCCGAACCGATTGGTAATCGCTGTGCCGGCGGCATAGCGCGCCAGCGAACCGGTACCCCCGCCGAGCAGGATGACCAGGTACTTCACGCCGGCTTCAGGCACTCCGCGATTTCCTTTTCGGAGATGGCGCCTTCCTTGATCACGCGCCAGTAGGGCTCCGTGATATCGACCGTGGTGGAACCCTCGCCGACACAGGCGCCGCCATCCAGCACCAGATCGACGCGCCCATCCATCATGCCGAAGACGTCGATGCCGCTGTGACAGGTGGGGTGGCCGGATATGTTGGCGCTGGTAGAAATTAGAGGCTGGTTGAGCAGCGTGATCAATTTATCGGCGACCAGGGAGCGGGCGTGGCGCAAGGCCAGGCGGCCGGTATTGCCGGTGACCTTCAGCGGAATTTTGGCGGCGGCGGGAACGATGACCGTCAAGGGACCGGGCCAGAAGCGCCGCGCCAGGATAAAGAACCGGTTATTCAATTCGCTGGCGAGTTCCTCCGCCATCATGCTGTCGCGAATCAGGATCGGCAACGCGCGGTGCGGTTCGCGCCCTTTGGCCTGAAACACGCCGGTAACGGCGCGCAGGTTGAAGGGGTCTGCCACCAGGGTATACAGCGCATCGGTGGGAATGGCCACCACCTTCCCGCGGCGCACGGCGGCGGCGGCCCTTTCCAGCGCTTCCGGCTGGGGATCCTCGGGATTGATTTCGACCAGGTCGGTTGCCATGTTACGGGTCTTGTTTTCCGATCTCTTGTGTTCCGATATTAGCGGGACTCGATGGCATCGGCAACGTCGATCGCCATCTGGTAGCGGCCAAAAGGTGCGCTTAACTGCGCTCCCTGCACCATTTTGCTGACGCGCGCGACCATCTCACGGGCGATGGCGACGCCTTCCTCGCGCGCCTTTTCGGCGTTGTCCACGCGACGCATACGCTCCATGAAAACGTCCGGCACCGGTACGCGCAGCTCATTGACCATGAATTCCGCGTTGCGATAGCTGGTAAGCGGCCAGATCCCGCAGAGGACGGGGATTTTGACATGTTCGATGCGTTTCAGGAACGCCTCCAGCAGGTCCAGGTCGAAGACCGGCTGGGTGACGACGTACTCGGCACCGGCTTCGACTTTCCATTCGAAGCGGCGAATCTCCTCATCCATATTGAGAGCGCCCGGGTTGGCGCCCACGCCGATGAGGAGAGCGGTCTGCGAACCCATCGGGTTGCCACCGATATCGAGGCCGTGGTTGAGATTGCGCACGATGTTCACGAGCCCGATCGCATCGACATCGAAGACCGCGGTGGCGTCGGGATAGGCGCCCATGCGGGGCGGATCGCCCGTGATGCAGATGAGATTGCGCACACCGACTCCGTGAGTTCCGAGGAGTTCGCTCTGGATGCCCAGAATGTTTCGATCGCGGCAGCAGAAGTGGTTCACGGCTTCGATGCCGGCCTGCGCCTGGATCAACTGGCATGTGACCTGGGCACTCATACGGGCGCTGGCGCGCGGGCCATCGGGCACATTGATGGCGTCGATGCCGTGATCCGCGCAGAGCTTGGCTCCGGCGATTTCGCGAGTCGCATCCACACCGCGAGGCGGCAGGATCTCAACGAAAGTGACAAATTGCCCGGCTGCGAGTTTGGCGCCGACCTTGGACTTTTGGGCCATCGCCACCGGCTGGAGGGCCTGCGCCTTGACCTGGGGCGTCTCCACGGTGGCGGTTAGCTTTTTCTGCAGCGGCTGAAGAGACCGGGTTTCGCTGCGGATCAGTTTAATGTGATCGGGCGTGGTGCCGCAGCATCCGCCGATGACTTTCACACCGGCCCAGAGGAGGCGGCGGGCGTACTGCGACATGTATTCGGGCGAACACAGATAGATATTCCGCCCTTCGACGCGCATGGGCAGACCGGCGTTGGGCATGGCGCTGAGGGGCTTGGTGGTGAACTCCATCATGCGCTCGACCGTTTCGAGAGTGGCTTTGGGACCGACGGAGCAGTTCAGGCCGATCACGTCCACGGGCCATGTGTTCATCTCGCGCGTGAAGGTTTCGGTATCGGTACCGCCGGGCAGGTGGCCGAAATCATCGATGGTCACCTGGGCGATCATCGGCACTTCGCCGGCGGAGGCCTCGTAGCCCGCGTAGACCGCTTCGCGGAGCTCGTCAAGGTTGCCGAAGGTCTCAAAGATCAGGAGGTCTACACCGGCTTCGAGCAGGGCATCGATCTGTTCGCGAAAGGCTGCCCGCGCCTCGGCGAAGGAGGTAGGGCCGAGCGGTTCGATGCGGACGTTCAACGGGCCGACTGCGCCGGCAACGTAGGCGCTCCCGTTGGCCGCCTCACGGGCCAGGCGGACGCCCGCGTGGTTGATCTCCCGCAGTTTCTCGGCGAAGCCAAAAGCGCCAAGTCGCTGGCGGGTGGCGCCGAACGTGTTGGTTTCCAGAATCTCGGCGCCGGCTTTGACATATTCCTGGTGAATCTGCCGTACCATGTCGGCCGAGGAGAGGTTGAGTTCATCGAAGCAGCGGTTGATGAACACACCCCGCGAATAAAGCATGGTACCCATCGCCCCATCGGCCACAATCACACGGCGGGATAGCTGGTCACGGAATTCCTGGGCGCGAGTACTTTTGGTTGTAGTCATGAGAGAACATCGCAGGTGCCGCTAGGCGCGAAAGATGCGATACTCCCGATTTTAGCGCACGTGGCAAGGGGGTCGGCCCGTTGCCAACTTCTAGCGATTTCGCGCGGCCGCTGCCGTCGTCGTCCGCGAGGGAGATGCCTGGGAAAGCGCGAGCGTCGCCCAACTGGAGCCCGCGGCGGAAATCCACTGATCGAAGGCGTGGGGGAAACCGGCATCGAAGTACGGCTGGAACGCCATGGCGCGCGTTTTGACGTACCAGGAGCCATCTTCCTGCTGGTTATCCAGCAGGAACCGCACGGCCCTTTGATAGGCGGCATCCGACGCGGGCAGGCCGGCGATCTGCAAGGCATATAAGGCTTTACCGGTGGCATAAGCAGTGCTGCCCATGGAATCGAGATCCGCCCAGCCTCCGTCAGAATGCTGGGCCGCGAGCATCTCCTGCATGGCTTTCCGCACGACTTCCTTTTCCTTGCCGGCCCAGGCGAGCCCGAGCACGCGCCATCCGCGGTCATCATTGCTCTTGGGCTGCGCTTTGGCGATCCAGGCGGCGGCGAGTTGAACGGCCTGGTCATAGGCGGCCTTATCGCTCTTTGGAGCATAAAGCTGGAGAGCGCGCATGGAGAGCGCCGTCTGGCCGACGTAGTCCGAGCAGAGCGGCGGGCGCGTATCGCCGGCCGGGTAGATCCATTGGCCATCGGGCCTTTGACGCGCTTTCAGGTACATGGCGGCGGCATCGGTATTGAGATCGGCCTTATAGTGTTCCGCATCCAAACCGATCAGCATGTAGCTGATAACGGACGGTCCGAAGAATTCCTGAACCGGTACCAGGAAGCCCTGGTGGAGGTTGTCCCGCAGCGCCTTGAGGCCGAAGACGTTGGCATTGACCTGCTGCGCCGCGACCTTCTCGTCCAACTGGAAGCCGCTCTTGCGCGCCGCGCTGACCGCCATTGCGCTGAGGCTATTGTTGTGGCAGGAAACGCAGGCGGCCTTTGGAATGAAATTTGCGTCGGCCTGTTGAATCAGGGGGAGGCTGCTTTGAAGCGCCTTTGCGAGCGTATTTTCGCGCCGCGGCTGCAGGGCCGGGGCGGTGGGTGCGGAGGCTTTTGCTCCGGACTTCACTAAGAGATCGACAATCGGCGTCTCGCCGTGGAGCTTCGCGATATCCAGGACAGTGAGTCCGGAATCGCCGCCCAGCTTGTGGCGATTTTTCGCGTTGACGTCGGCGCCGCGATCGATGAGAAGTTTGACGACGTCGAGCGCGAGCAGGTCAGACGCGGCGGCGTACATGAGCGGCGTGCGGCCGAGCGGGTCGAAGGCGTTGACATCGGCGCCGTGATCGAGAATCTGGCGGACGGCACTGGCATCGCCGAAGACCGAGATGTTCGGCAGAGCGAGGGTGTAGGCCGTTTTATCTAGCTCTTTAGAGACCAGGAGATCCACGCATTTCCGGCATTGCAGGGCCACCGCCATCTCTAGCGCCGGTCTGCCGGCATCTTTCACTTGGGCGCCCTTTCCGAGGAGCAATTCCATGCTGGCGGCATCGCCGGCAGTGGCGGCCTCCAGCAACGGCGACGATTCGGTGGCCGGATGGGCGTTGGGATTCGGGTTTGCGCCGTGCTCCAGAAGCAGCTTGACCAAAGCGGAATTGCCGAAGCGTCGAGCCGCGATCATCAAGGGCGTTCGCATGTCGCTGGAGCGTGCATTGACATCGGCGCCGTGATCGATGAGGGTGCGCGCTCTCTCGGGGTCGGTGGCCGCCCACATCAGTGCGGTTGCGTTGGCATCGTTCCGTTTGTTGGGGTCGGCGCCGAGTTTCAGGAGCTGGTTCAAGGTCGGGGCGCCGGAGTAGAGCACTGCGTACATAAGTGGAGTAGAACCCTCGGGTCCGCGGGCATTGAGCAGTTTGGGATCCTCGGTGGCCGATTTCAGGAAGCCACGCAAATCGCCGGCGTGGAGCGCGTCGACCATCGCCACCGCCTTGGGATTCAAGGGAGGGAGCTCGGCTTCGTTCGCGAGCGCATCCGGCCAGGGCGCGCCCTGATCGATCCAGCTCTTGATGATGGTGATCTGTTCCGGGCGAAGAGGGCCAGTGGGCGGCATCTGCATGCCGTGGGCGGTGCCCGATATCCTTAGATACAGGAAACTGTTGTCACTGCTGCCAGGGACTACACCGCGGCGGTTGATGACGGCACTCTTCCGATCCAGGCGCAAGCCGCTCACCTGTTGCGCGGGCCCATGACAGCCAACGCAATTCTGCCGCAGGATCGGCAGCACATCCTTGCCGAAATCGACTGCGGCGGGAGTTTGCGCGGAAGCGAATCCCGCGAATACAACAGGGCATAGCAAGAACCGAACGCGTTGGAATCTTCTCATAGTCACCATCCAAAGAATTGGGAACCGTGCGGCAGGCGGGCGCAAACCAGGTTCCCAGATACCTTGCGCTGCCTTCGGCATTCCGCCGCACCGGCTCCGGCCAGAATATCCGGAAATACCCTTACCGCGTTCCGGGTCATGCCATTCTACATCCAAATGGCTGTAAGAGTTGGAGTTATTTTTGGCTAACCCTTTCGATACCAAGACGTCTGTATACTGTGACATCTAGGTATGCCTAAACCCGACTCATTGCAAGGTTCGCTCGATCTGCTGGTGCTCAAGATTCTTTCGCGGCGCCCGCGTCTGCACGGATATGCCATTATGACCGCCATCCAGGACATCTCCGGCGAGGTGTTGCGGGTGGAAGAAGGGTCGCTCTATCCTGCGCTGCATCGCATGGAGGAGGCGGGTTGGATTCAAGCCGAATGGATCACCAAGGAAACCGGCCGCCGGGCGCGCATGTACGAGTTGACGGTGGATGGAAAGAAGCAACTGGCGGCGGAAGAAGTGCGGTGGCAGGCCGTGACTTCCGCGGTGGGAAGAGTCTTACGGATGGCCTGATATGTCGTTATCGTCGCGCATCGCCAACATCATCCGCAGCGGCCGCTTAAGCCGCGAGATCGACGAGGAACTGGAGTCGCACATCGCGGAAGCGATTGCGAAAGGGCGCGATCCGGCGGAGGCCCGGCGCGCGTTCGGGCCGGCGCTCCAACTGCGCGAGGAGAGCCGCGACATCCGGCTTCTGAGCTGGCTGGAAAGCCTGCGCGCCGACAGCGTGTTCGCGTGGCGGCGATTGTGGAAGAAGAAAGCGGCATCGGCGGCCGCCGTGCTTTCGCTGGCGCTGGCGATCGGGGCGTGCACGTCGGCCTTCCGGCTGATCGATGCGCTGCTGCTGCGGCCGCTCCCGGTGGCACATCCCGAGCGACTGTACGCGGTTGCCTTCGAGAACGTCGGCGCCAACGGGAAGGTAGGGACCTACGATAGTTCGTCGTACCCGATGTTCCGGCGGATGCGCGCGGACCTGAAGGAAGAGGCCGAAGCGATCGCAGTTTCCTACGCGGAACACGCCGAAGTCACATACGGTTCGGACCAGGAGATGGAAAGCGTCTATCGCCAGTTCGTTTCGGGCTGGATGTTTTCCACGTTTGGATTGCGGCCGGCGGCGGGACGCCTGTTCACGGAAGACGACGATACCACGCCCGGCGCGCGCCCGGTGGTAGTGCTCTCTTACGACTATTGGACGCGCCGCTTCGGGCGGGACCCCAAAATGGTGGGCCGGACGGTGCGGATAGGAGACGATATTTACCAGATCGTCGGCATCGGCCCGAGCAGCTTCACGGGAACCGAGACGGGGACGGTGACGGATCTCTTCGTTCCGATGATGATGAAGAATCCGCGCACACTAGCCAGCGAGAGCAACTTTTGGCTGCGCACGCTGATTCAAATGAAGCCCGGCTATGCGGTGGAGCCGGCGCGCGAAAAACTGCGCGCCACTTTTCGCTCTATCCAGGAGGAGCGCGCCAAGGGTTTCCTGGGAATTCCCAAGCATCTCCTGGCGCAGTCTTTGAAGGAGAAGATGCTGCTGGAACCGGCCGCCGCCGGACGCTCGAATCTGCAGCGTGATTATCGGCGTTCGTTGATCGCGCTCGGCATCCTGGTGGGGCTCGTGCTACTGATCGCGTGCGCCAATGTCGCCAACCTGATGACGGCGCAGGCGGCGGCGCGGGCGCGGGAAATGGCGCTTCGCGTATCGATTGGAGCGGGACGCTGGCGGCTGGTGCAATTGGTGCTGATCGAGAGCGGGTGGCTTGCACTGGCGGCGACGGCGGTCGGCGGAATCTTCGCCTGGTGGTCCGCGCCGCTGATCCTGAGTATGATCAGTTCGGCCGATACTCCCGCCCGGCTGGCGCTGCCGGCGGACTGGCGGGTGCTCGGGTTCGCGCTCGGGTTATCGCTGCTGGTCACCTTTTTATTCGGCCTGGCACCAGCGGTGCGCGCGTCATCGGTGAAACCGGTGAGCGCTCTCAAGGGCGGCGACGATCCACACGCGCGGCGCCGGCTGATGCACGCGCTGGTCGCGCTACAGGTGGCCTTCTGTTTCGTGGTGCACTTTGTGGCGGGCCTCTTCATTGCGAGTTTCGACCAGCTCTCCCGGCAACCCACTGGATTTTCCGCGGAGCGCATCCTCAATCTGGAATCGGTCTCACGGCGGCCTCAATCTCCGGTGTTTTGGAATCAGGTGCTGGAACATCTGCGCGGCGCGCCGGGCGTAGACGCGGTGGCCATGACCGTCTGGCCATTGATGAGCGGCGAGAGCTCCGTAGGAACGGTTTCGATAAACGGGGCGGCGCCGAGCGAAGCTCTGACCGATGTGTTGAACATCTCTCCGGGTTGGATGACCACGATGCGAATCCCGTTCATCGAAGGGCGCGATTTTACCGCCGCGGATACGGGCCCGTCCGTGGCGATTGTCAATGAGGCATTTGCGAAGCAGTATTTCGAGGGTAGCAATCCGGTTGGGAAGTCATTTGATAACGGGCGGGCGCGCGTGCAGATTATCGGCTACGTCCGCGACGCGCGTTCGCGTGACGACGTGCGGCTCCCGATACGCCCGATCGCATACCTTCCGTTTCCGATGATGGATGCCAAGGGCGCGCTCCAACCGATGGGGCGTGGAACGTTCGTGGTGCGGACATCGAGCGCGAACCCGCTGGCGATGGCGAGCATCCTGCGGCAGGAAGTGCCGAGGGCGCGCACCGAATTCCACGTCGCGAATATCCGCACGCAGAGGGAGATCGAGCGTTCGAAGACGGTTCGGGAGCGGCTGCTGGCGATGCTGGCGATGTTCTTCGCCTGCGTAGCGCTTCTGCTGGCGGGCGTGGGTCTGTACGGAGTACTGGATTACGCGGTGCTCCAACGGCGGCGGGAAATTGGGATTCGACTTGCGATTGGCGCGCAGGCGGGCGACATCGCGCGCCGTGTGACGGCGGACGTTTTCGCCATGGTGCTGGCCGGGGCGGCGGCGGGCATTGGGCTCGGCATGGCATCGGCGCACTACATTGAGGCGCTGCTGTTTCAGGTCAGGCCAGCGGGGCTCAGCACTCTGGCGGTGCCGCTACTGGTCATCTTCGCGACTGCTTTCCTTGCGGCCCTGCCCGCGATATTCCGTGCGGTACGCATCGATCCGGTAAGCATGTTGAGGGCGGATTAATATGTCGGTATTTACGCGTATTGTGAATGTGCTTCGAGGGCGAACCGTCAGCCGCGAAATCGACGAGGAGCTGCAGCTTCACGTCGCCGAGGCGATTGAGCGCGGGCCGCGACCCGATTGAAGCGCAGCGCGCCTTCGGGTCGCCGCTCCGGGCCCGCGAGGAGAGCCTGGATGCGCGCGTGCTGCCCTGGCTGGATTCGGTTCGCGCCGACGCCGTATTCGGCTGGCGCCAGCTGATGAAGAGGAAGGCTACGTCGGCGGCGGCGGTGCTCTCGCTAGCGCTTGCGATTGGCGCGTGCACATCGGCATTCCGCTTGATCGACGCGCTGCTGCTGCGCCCGCTGCCGGTTGCGAATGCCGACCGGCTCTACATGCTGTATCGCGAGGGCCTCGGTTTCGATGGGAAACCGGCGACCTTCGACGGCTGGGCGTATCCCTCGTTTCAACTGATGCGTGCCGCGGTGAAAGGCCAGGCGGAATTGCTCGCCGTTTCCTATGCGGAGCGCATGGACGTGACTTACAAATCCGACCAGGAAATGGAGAAGGCGTATCTTCAATATGTTTCCGGGTGGATGTTTCCCTCATTCGGGTTACAGCCTGCCTTGGGCCGTTTGTTCACCGAAGCCGATGATCAAAAGCCAGGCGCGCACCCCTACGCGGTGATCTCGCATGATTACTGGTCGCGGCGATTTGACCGCGATCCGGCGGTCGTGGGTCGCACGTTCCAGATGGGCGACCGTTTGTTCGAAATTATCGGCGTGGGACCCGCCGGATTCACCGGCACGGAGACGGGCACGGTGGTGGATATTTTCGTGCCCAGCATGATGCATCCCGGAGCCATTCGTAACGATCAGACATGGCACCGCTCCCTGGCTATCCTTAACCCCGGTGTGGCGCCGGAAGGCGTTCGGGCCAAGCTGCATGCGACGTCGCGCGGATTTGAGATGGAGCGGGCCAAGGGTTTCACCGGCATGACGAAGAAGAACTTGGAGCACTTCATCGATCAGACGTTGAAACTGAGTCCGGCCGGCGCCGGTGCATCCGGAATCCAGCAGGATTATCGGCGTTCGCTGGTGGCGTTGGGTGTCGTGGTCGGGCTGGTGTTGCTGATTGCCTGCGCGAACGTCGCCAACCTGATGACTGCCCAGGCCGCGTCGCGGGCGCGCGAAATGGCCCTGCGGGTGGCGATTGGCGCGGGACGCTGGCGGCTGGTGCAACTGGTGCTGCTAGAGAGTGCGTGGGTTGCGTGCCTGGCGGCGGCAATCGGCGGAGCCTTCGCATCGTGGGCGGCGCCGTTCGTAGTGGGCAGGATCAATCCGCCTGACAATCCGGCGCGTCTGGCTCTTCCGGCGGATTGGCGAGTGCTCGGCTTCGGCCTCGCGCTCACGCTGGTGGTGACTTTCCTCTTCGGCCTTGCGCCGGCGCTGCGTGCCTCCGCGGTGCGTCCGGCGAGTGCGCTCCGCGGCGGATCAGACCCGCACTCGCGGCGCCGCCTGATGTATTCCCTGATCGGCGTGCAGGTTGCATTCTGTTTTCTGGTGCTGTTCGTCGCGGGGCTGTTCGCCGCCACGTTCGACCACCTCTCTACACGGCCTATCGGCTTTTCGAGCGAACGGCTGCTCACGCTGGATACGGTGGCGCAGCGCGCCCAACCGACAGTCTATTGGGACCAGGTGGCGGAGCATCTGCGCACGGTGCCGGGGGTAGAAGCGGTCGCGCTGGCCGGGTGGCCGCTACTCACCGCGAATGGTTGGAATGGCCTGGTGTCGGTCAACGGCGCGCCTCCGGGCCCGGCGCTCGCGTATTTCCTGGCGGTGTCGCCAGGCTGGGTAAGCACGATGAAGGTCGCTCTCATCGACGGCACGGATTTTCGTCCCGACGACACGTCGCCGGGCGTCGCCATTGTGAATCAAACATTCGTGAGGCAGTTCTTTAACGGCGGCAGCCCGATTGGACAATTTTTCGCCAAGGGGCGCAACCGGTATCGCGTGATCGGCGTGGCTCGGGACGCTCCTTATCGCAGCATGCGCGAGCCGATTCTGCCGGTGGCGTATGTTCCGTTCCACGGAGTGGATGCAGGCGGAGTGGCGCAGCCGGTTCGCACCAGCACGTTCCTGGTCCGCACGTCCAGCGCGAATCCGCTCGCCCTGGCATCCACGCTGCGCGGGGAAGTGCCGCGCGCCCGCCCGGAATTCCGCGTCAGCAATATCCGTACGCAGGCGGAACTGGTGCGCTCACAGACTCTGCGCGAGCGGCTGCTGGCGACGCTCGCCTTGTTCTTCGCGTTTGTTTCCGTGTTGCTTGCCGCGATCGGCCTGTACGGGGTGCTGGACTATTCCGTGCTGCAGCAGCGGCGGGAGATCGGCATTCGTATGGCGATTGGCGCGCAGGCCGGCGATATTGCCCGCAGGGTGACGGCCGACGTGGCGGCCATGGTGATGGCGGGCTCGCTCGCCGGCCTCGCCTTGGGACTGATGTCCGTGCACTATGTCGAGACGCTGCTCTACCAGGTTCAGCCGAAATCCCTGCCGATGCTGACGTCGCCACTGGCTGTCATTGTGGTGGCGAGTTTCGTGGCGGCGCTGCCGGCTGTGGTGCGCGCGGTGCGTATCGACCCGTCCTCTTCGCTGCGCTCGGAATGAACCAAGCTGTGCGCGACCTGATAATATGGCCAACAAATGCGACGACGAGATCTTCTTCGGGCCTGCGCGGCCGCACCGCTAGCCCTGGCAGCCGGACAAAATGCGCTGGGGCAGGCTCGCTATCAACCCAGCTGGGAATCGATTGACGCTCGGCCCTCGCCCGCCTGGTACACCGATTCCAAATTCGGCATCTTCATTCACTGGGGCGTTTATTCGGTTCCCTCCTATGCGCCCGTGAAATCAAAGGGCGAAACGATGTACGCCGAGTGGTATTGGAACTCGCTCAATAAGGCGAACTCCTCCACGCGCAAATTCCACGATCGCGTTTATGGCTCGGGCTTTTCCTATTTCGACTTCGCACCGCTTTTCCGCGCGGAACTCTACGATCCCGACCACTGGGCCGACGTGTTCGAGCGCTCCGGCGCCAAGTACGTCGCGCTGACTTCGAAACATCACGAGGGCTTCACGCTGTGGCGCAACGAGCAGGCGAATAAGACGTGGGGGCGGCCCTGGAATGCGGTCGATATCGGACCCAAA
Source organism: uncultured Solibacteraceae bacterium (assembly GCA_963811575.1). Classification (GTDB taxonomy): domain Bacteria; phylum Acidobacteriota; class Terriglobia; order Bryobacterales; family Bryobacteraceae; genus Solibacter. The sequence goes on from CAWERY010000012.1 coordinate 21,466, forward strand.
CGGGATATCGCGCTCGACCTGATGGAGGCCGGCAGGCGCAAGGGGCTTCACATGGGGATCTACTACTCGCTCTATGAATGGTATAACCCGCTCTGGCTAACAGATAAGAAGCGATATGTCACCGAGCACCTGTTTCCGCAGTTCAAAGATGCGGTTACGCATCTCAAGCCGAGCATCATTTTCTCTGACGGCGAATGGGAGCTGACCAGCACCGAGTGGCGTTCGCCCGAACTGCTGGCGTGGCTGCTCAACGAATCGCCGGTCCGCGACGAAGTGGTGATCGACGACCGGTGGGGTAAAGATACGCGGCACAAACACGGCGGCTACTATACTACGGAATACACCTCGGGAATGCAGCAGGCCGCGCATCCCTGGGAGGAAAGCCGCGGCATGGGGTACTCCTACGGTTACAATCGCAAGGAGACGCTTGCCGATTACCATTCCGACCGCGAACTCCTGATGATGCTGCTGGACATCGTGGCGCGCGGAGGCAATCTGTTGCTCGACATCGGACCCACCGCCGACGGGCGAATTCCGGTGATCATGGAAGAGCGGCTGATTCAGTTGGGCAACTTCCTGCGCCCGAATGGGGAAGCAATTTACGGCACGCACGCGCACCGAAATCCGCGACAGTGGAGCAAAGGGGCGGTTCCCAAGCTCGAGGAAAAGGAATTCATGTCGGACTACGACATCACTAAGCTGGTGGATACGCCTCCAGCCGGGTATGCTCGCGCCGATGCTTTCTTTACCGCTAAGAAGGATGCCGTTTACGCGATTCTTCCGCGCAGGCCGGTCAAGGAGGTCGTGCTCGAAGATATCGAGACGCCCAACGGCGTACGTGTGACGCTCCTCGAAAGCGGCCAGCAATTGGAGAGCAGGCGGAACGGGAAGAATTTGCTCGTGCAGATCCCCGATTCTCTATCGGCCGCTCTTCCCGCACGGCAAGCGTATGTTCTGAAGCTCGCGGGGGCCAGATAGCTTAGATTAAAGGCGAGATCAGTCGCCTGCCCCATGCTTCCTGGTAACATGCCAGGAAGTGCGCCGACGAGATTTCCTATACGCTTGTGCTGCCGCTCCGTTGGCCCTGGGCAACCGGCCGATGCCGGCGCAGGCCCGGTATCAGCCCACGTGGGAATCGATTGACGCACGCCCATCTCCCGCCTGGTATACCGATTCGAAATTCGGCATCTTCGTGGTTTGGGGCCTTTATTCCGTACCCGCCTACGCACCAGTAAGCTCGAAGACCGAAACGATGTATGCCGAGTGGTACTGGAATTCGCTCAATGAGGTTAACTCCTCCACGCGTAAGTTCCACGATCGAGTTTACGGCCCGGGTTTCACCTACCCCGATTTCGCCCCGTTGTTCCGCGCGGAACTCTACGACCCGGACCACTGGGCGGACGTATTTCAACGGGCCGGCGCCAAGTACGCGGTGCTGACGTCGAAGCACCACGATGGGTTCACGCTCTGGCGCAGCGAGCAGGCCAACCGCGCCTGGAAGCGTCCGTGGAATGCCGTGGACACGGGCCCACGACGCGATATCGCGCTTGACCTGATGGAGGCCGGGCGGCGTAAGGGCCTACAGATGGGAATCTATTACTCGCTCTACGAGTGGTACAACACGCAGTGGCTCACCGACAAGAAACGCTTTGTCGCCGAACACATGTTTCCGCAGTTCAAGGATGCGGTAACTCACCTCAAGCCGAGCATTATTTTTTCCGACGGCGAATGGGATCTGCCCAGCGCCGAGTGGCATTCGCCGGAGTTGCTTACCTGGCTGCTCAACGAATCGCCGGTGAGCGGCGATGTGGTGATCAACGACCGCTGGGGAAATGACACACGCCACAGGCACGGCGGCTACTACACCACCGAATACACATCCGGCATGCAGCAAGCGACGCATCCGTGGGAAGAGAGCCGCGGCATGGGCGCCTCCTATGGTTACAACCGCATGGAGAAGCTCGCTGATTATCATTCCGACCGCGAGTTACTCATGATGCTGATCGATATCGTGGCGCGCGGCGGCAACTTCCTGCTGGATATCGGGCCTACCGCCGATGGACGCATCCCGGTGGTGATGGAGGAGAGGCTGATTCAGTTGGGCGAGTTTCTACGCCCCAATGGCGAGGCTATTTACGGCACGCATGCCCACCGGAATCCGAGGCAGTGGAGCAAAGGGACGATTCCAAAGCTCGAAGAGAAGCAATTCATGTCGGATTACGACATCACCAAACTGGTGGACACTCCTCCCGCGGGGTACGCCCGGGCCGACGCGTTTTTCACCGCGAAGAAGGATGCCGTGTACGCGATTCTTCCCCGCCGCCCAGTAGACGAGTTGGTGCTCGACGATATCGAGACTCCTTCAGGCGTGCGTGTGACGTTACTCGAGACCGGCCACCAATTAGACACGAAGCGCAATGGCAAACAGTTACTGGTCCAGATCCCAGATACCGTCTCGGCCGAGCTTCCGGCACGCCATGCCTACGTTCTGAAGCTTGAGGGAGCCAGGTAGGACAGGCCTTGCGGCCTGTCCCAAGGAGTTATGCCACGCCAGTCTGAATGTCAGGCAATTCGACGCTCGGGATTGTGAACGTGTAGACGTCCGGCATCCGCCGCGATTTGCGGCGTTCCCGCAGACCTAGCCTGTGCATAATGCGGCCTGCGTGGTCCGGATCGTAGCGCACTCCGAAACGCGCAAAGATGGCGTCGGCGAAGCGGGCCGTGGTCCAACGGTCGGAATCGAACCCCGACGCGCGCGGACCTCCCTGATAGGTCTCGGTCAGGATTTTGAGTTGATCCGCGGTGAGGCGACTGGGACGGCCGGGCGCACGGCGTTTGCGTAGCGCTTCCACCCCATTGCCGCTCAGCGAGCGGTTCCATCGGGAAGCCGTGGTGCGGCTGACCCCGAATTTGCGGGCGACTTGGGACTGCGTGAGTCCCGTTTGCAGGTCCTGTGCGGCTAACAGGCGCCTGCTCTCCATTTCATCGCGATTAAGGATGCCTTGTGCGGCTGTGTCCATAGTGTTCGCGCGGTTTCTTGAGTGCCAGAGCAAATCCAGAATAGCAGAAAACATTTAGCGTGCAAATTGTTTTTTGCAGAATTTCGAAAATTGCAACACCGGAAGTTGCGTGTGAATTTCGGCACAGGCTGGATCTGGCCAGGCCGCGGCAGCGACTGCGCGACAAGAGCTATGATGCGAATCGACATGCTTTCCTCTTCGTGGCACCGCGTTCTCACCTCATTCGCGCTCGCTACTCTATCCCTTGCCGCCGCTGAAGACGCTCGGCAGAAGCTCACCCTCCAGCTCAACGCCATCGCCACAACGCACCTTGCAGAGCGCGCCCGCACCATCGCCGCCATCCAGACGCGCGCCGATGCCGAACTGCGCCAGCAGCAGGTTCGAGCGAAGATCCGCCGCATGATCGGCGGACTTCCCAATACCCGCGGCGCGCTCAATGCGAAATCCGCCGGCACGCTGGAACGCGATGGCTTCCGCATCGAGAAAATCATTTTCGAAAGCCTGCCCGCCTTCTACGTCACGGCCAATCTCTATCTGCCCGCTGCCGCGCCAGGACCTTTCCCCGCGGTTGTCATGACGCCCGGCCACAGCCCCACCGGGAAGGCCGGTGAATACCAGCTCGCCGCCAATTTCGCGCGCAATGGGATTGCGGCTCTCGCCTACGACCCGATGTCCGAAGGGGAGCGCCTGCAGTACCTCGACCCGACGACCGGCAAATCCGCGGTCGGCGGCCCCACGGGCGAACATTCGCAGGCCGCTCTGGCGGACGATCTCACCGGCGAGCATATCTCGCGCTACTTCGTCTGGGACGCGATGCGCGCCATCGATTACCTGACATCGCGCCGCGATATCGATGCCGAACGCATCGGCGCTTTCGGTTGCTCCGGCGGAGGCACCGTCACCGCCTACCTCACCGCGCTCGATCCGCGAGTGAAAGCCGCCGCCACTGCCTGCTACATCACTGCCTTCGAAGACCTGCTGGCCGCTCCCACCGGTGTGCAGGAGGCCGAACAGACCATCCCCGGCTTCATCTCCGCCGGTTTCGATTTCGCCGATTGGGTGGAACTTGCAGCGCCGCGCCCGTACGCCATCGTCTCCACCACGAACGATATGTTCCCGTTCGAAGGCGCGCGCAAGACCTACGAAGAAGCCAGGCGCATCTACTCCCTCTACGGCGCGGCCGACCAGCTCCAGTGGATCACCGGGCCGGGCGGGCACGGTGCGCTCGCGCCGATACATCCCGAAATCCTCGCGTTCTTCGCGCGTACCCTGAAGCATTCCGCCGACATGCCGACTTATACGCGCCTTACGCCGGACAAGCCCGCCGATCTCAACTGCACCGCTACAGGGCAGGTCGCCAGCTCACTTGGCGGCGAAACCATCGCTTCCCTGATCCGCAAGGTGCGGCCCATCCGCGCCCCGATCGATTTCCGAAGCCCCGCCGGAATCACGGCCCGGCCCAGCGCCACCCCGCCCGAGACGACGTTCGATCCTGCCCGTCTGAACGTTCCGCCCACTCCCGGCCGTAAACCAGCTGTCCTTGTACTCTCCGCGGACGTGTCCCCTGCGCTGGCGGCATCCAACAACAGTCGTGCTCGCACTTCCGCTTCTGCCCTATCCCGCCGGCACCGAGGCGGCCAAGAGTCCCTTGCAGGGCGCCTACTACCTGCTCTCGCTACGCGCGGAACTCGTCGGCAAGACGCTTCTCGGCATGCGGGTGGATGAGATCATTCACGCCGTGGATTTCCTGGCGGCGCGGCCCGATGTGGACGTCTCTTCCATCACCGCTTACGGCAAGGGCGCGGCCGGCATCGCCCTGTTGCACGCCGCCGCCCTGGATCGCCGCATCTCCCACGTGGTGGTCGAAGAGACGCCCGGCTCTTTTCGTACGATCATCGACGATCCGTTGCACCGCAACGCCCCCGAAATCGTCATCCCCGGGGTGCTCACGCACTACGACATCCAAGATCTCTTGAGGGCCATCGGTCCCCGCGCCGGCGCCGCCCCGAATTCTCTCCACCCCGCGCCGCCTCGTCCACATCTCATACGGTAGGACGGCTCGCGATCTATTTTCGGAAATCTCCATGCCCAGCCCGCGTCTTGAACTCCGCGCCGTTTCCAAGCGTTATTCCGACGGCGAACAATCCGTCAAAGTGCTCGACGAGATCTCCCTCTCCGCCGAGCCGGGCAGCGTCACGGCCCTCCTGGGACGCAGCGGCTGCGGGAAGACCACCCTCCTCAATCTTGCCGGCGCGATGGATTTCCCCACCTCCGGCGAAGTTCGAATCGATGGACGCCCCACCAGCGCCCTCTCCGAAGCCGAACTCACCGCGCTCCGCCGAACGCGAATTGGCTTCGTATTTCAGTTCTTCCAACTGCTGCCCACGCTCTCCGTCCTCGAAAATGTCGAGCTGCCCCTGCTGCTCGCCGGCGTCACGAAGACTTTCGAAATCGCTCGCGACCGGCTCCACTGGGTGGGGCTCGATGACAAAAGCGCCGCCTTCCCTTATCAGCTATCCGGCGGCCAGGCGCAGCGGGTGGCCATCGCGCGCGCGCTGGTGAGTTCGCCCGACATTCTCATCGCCGATGAACCTACCGGAAATCTGGATACGGTCAGCGGCAACCAAGTCCTCTCTCTTCTCCGCGAAGCCGCGGTTCGCTTTGGCGCAACCATTCTGATGGCGACTCACTCCGCCGAAGCGGCCGCCATCGCCGATACGCGCATCAGCCTCCGCGATGGCCGCATCCAATCCATCGAGCACGGGCTTGGGCCGCGATGAAATTGCTGCGCACGCTCATCCTGCGCCCCTTGCGGCGAGACCTTCTGCGCACCGCGCTCACCATTCTTTCCATCGCGCTGGGCGTCGCCGTGGTGGTTGCCATCGATCTCGCGGGCGACGCTGCCACGGGCAGCTTCCGTTCCTCGATGCAGACTCTCACGGGCCACACCGACCTGGAAATTTTGGCGAACGGCGGCCTCGATGAACGCCTGATCGCGCCCCTCGCCGCCATGCCTTACGACGTCCACTTCGCACCCGTGCTCGAAGCCCAAGCGGCAATCGCGGGGATCGGCTCCGTGCCGCTCTACGGAGTCGATCTGGCCGGTGCACCGGCCGGGATCGCGATCTCTCAACCGCTGGCAGATCGCATCCACACCGGGACGGTAGCGTTCAATCTCGCCGGCCACCTGCAAACATTCCCGATCACAAAACATATTCCCGCTAACACCGAATTCCTGATCATGGACATTGCGGACGCGCAGCGGGCGCTCAATCGCTACGGTAAGCTCGACCGCATCGATGTCACCCTCGGCCCCGGCGAGGATCTCGCCAAAGTGGAGCCCGCAATCCGGGCGCTGCTCCCGGCCGCCGCCCTCATCGAAAAGCCTGGCGCGCGCAGCGAGGAAAATCAGCGTATGCTCCGCGCGTTTCGGTGGAACCTGCGCGTTCTCAGCTATATCTCGCTCGTGGTCGGCGCCTTTTTGATCTACAACACGATCTCCGTCAGCGTGGTGCGGCGGCGCGCCGAGATCGGTATCCTGCGCGCCCTGGGCGCCGCCCGTACCGCAATCCTCGCGCTGTTCCTCGTGGAGGCCCTCCTTTTCGGAATCATCGGCGCCGCGCTCGGTGTTCTCCTCGGACGATTGCTCGCCGGAGGCGCGGTGGATCTCATCGCGGGCACGGTAAATGCCCTGTACACGACCAGCCGTCCCACGGCCCTTCGACTGACCGCCGCCGAGGCGTGGACCGGCATCCTCACCGGAGCCCTTGTCGCCATCCTCAGCGCCTTCGGTCCGGCCCGCGAGGCTATGCAGGTCGCACCCACGGAGGCCATGAGCCGCGGTGCCCGTGAACACCACGCCCGCCTTCGGTGGCGGCGCGGGCTCGCCTGGGCCGCCCTCTGCACGGCTCTCGCGTTGGGCGCTGCCCAGTTCGACGCCATCGCCGGCTATCCGATTGGCGGGTATGCGGCCGCCCTGCTTTTCATCGGCGCCGCGGCGATGGCCGCGCCGGCCCTCGTCGTAGCGGTCAATCGACTGACCCGCGCACTCGTACGGGGGCGTGTTGCCGGCTTGCTGGCCGCACGCAGCCTGACTGCCTCGCTGGGTCGTACTTCTGTCGTCGTCGCCGCGCTCGCCACCGCGATAGCCATGATGGCGTCGGTCGGCATTATGGTCGGCAGCTTCCGCGAAACCGTTGCGCTCTGGCTAGATACCCAGTTGCGCGCCGATCTTTACGTGCGCCCCGCCACCCCCTCTGCCGCGGGAGACTTTCCCGCGCTGGCACCGGAAATCCCCGCGCTCCTCGCCGCCACTCCGGGTGTAGCCGCGGTGGACGTCTTCCACGCCCTCGCGCTCCACTACCACGGCGAGCGCGCGACTCTCGGCGCCGGCGATCTCGAGGTTGTGCGCCGCTACGGCCGCTTGCGATTCCTGCCCGGCCAGGACCGGGACGCCATCCTGCGAAGCCTGCCGCACGCGGATCGCGCCATCGTCAGCGAGCCGTTCGCCAACCGGCATCACGTGCGAGCGGGCGACCGGCTAACCCTCCCAATTGGCGCGTACAACGTCACGCTTGCCGTGGCCGGAGTTTATTACGAGTACTCGAGCAGCCAAGGCTATGTGATTCTGGATCGCACCACGCTCCTCAAATACCTACCCAACCAGCCGGCCACGAACGCGGCGCTTTACCTCGCCCCCGGCGTTGATCGCGACGGCGTGCAGCGTGCCATTCAACTCAAGGCAGGCCCATACGGCATCAGCATCGCTCCCAACCAGACCTTGCGCAAAGCCGCCATCGAGATTTTCGACCGGACTTTTGCCATTACCTGGGCGCTCGAAGCGGTCGCCATTGTGGTGGCGATGCTGGGCGCCGCGAATTCCCTGCTCGCCCTTGTACTCGACCGCCGCCGCGAACTCGGCCTGCTTCGTTATCTTGGCGCTTCGACCGTCCAGGTGCGCCGCATGGTGCTCACCGAAGCCGCCTTACTCGGCATCCTCGCTCTGATCCTCGGTCTCGCGCTTGGGTTGGCCCTCTCGCTGCTCCTCGTCTTCGTCGTCAACAAACAGAGTTTCGGTTGGACCATCCAATTTCACCCGCCATACCTTCCGCTCGGCGCCGCGCTCGCGCTGGTATGGTGCGTCACCGTGCTCGCCGCACTATACCCCGCCCAAGTGGCCACGCGGCTTAACCCTCTGGAGATTCACGACGAGTAGTACGCCTTCCGGCCTAACTGTAATTTTTGGGCCATGCGCGCATGGTAAACTAATCTTTAAGCCCCATTTCGCAAGCTGGTGCCAATCGCTTGCGCCCCAATATCCGATCAAAAGTGAATTCATGAAAAGCAGCAATCCGAAGATTCGCAACATCGCCATCATCGCCCACGTCGATCACGGCAAGACCACCCTCGTCGATGCCATGCTCAATCAGAGCGGCATTTTCGGCTCTCACGAAGAGCACGTGGACCGCGTCATGGATTCCAACGACCTGGAACGCGAGCGCGGTATCACCATCCTTGCCAAGATCACCGGCGTGCGTTATCACGGCGTGAAGATCAACATCGTGGATACCCCCGGCCACGCGGATTTCGGCGGCGAAGTCGAGCGCGCGCTCAAAATCGTCGACGGCGTGATGCTGCTCGTCGATGCCAGCGAAGGCCCCCTGCCCCAGACCCGCTACGTTCTCAGCAAGGCGCTCGAAGCCAAGCTCACGCCCATCGTGGTCATCAACAAAATCGATCGCCCTGATGCGCGAGTGGCCGAAGTCCTCAACGAAATCTACGATCTCTTCATCGATCTCGACGCCCACGAAGATCAGCTGGATTTCCCGGTACTGTACGCGATTGCGAAGAACGGCATTGCCAAAGCTTCGATGGAAGATGAGTCCGCCGACTTGCGCCCGCTCTTCGACGCCATCGTGAAGACCATTCCGCCGCCCGTGGGCGACCCCGATGGCGTTCTTCAGATGATGATCGCGAACCTGGATTACAGCGATTATCTGGGCCGCCTCGGTATCGGCCGCGTTTTCAACGGCACCCTCCGCTACGGCGACAACGTGACCATCGCCAAGCGCGATGGCACGATGCACAATACTAAGATCACCAAGCTCTACTCCTTCGAGGGCCTAAAGCGCGTGGACGAGACCATCGGCGCCCAGGGCGACCTGCTGGCCATCGCGGGCGTGGAAGGCATCACGATCGGCGAGACCGTGACCAGCGCCGAAACGCCGGATCCCCTGCCCCCCATTCAGATCGACGAGCCCACCATCGCGATGGCGTTTTCGATCAACACCTCGCCCTTCGCCGGACGCGAAGGCCAGTGGGTCACCTCCCGCAATCTGCGCGACCGGCTGGACAAAGAGCTGCTCACGAACGTCTCCATCAAGGTGGAAGAAATCGGCCACGACACCTTCAAGGTCATGGGACGCGGCGAACTTCAGCTCGCCATCCTGATCGAAATGATGCGCCGCGAAGGTTTCGAGCTGGCTGTCGGCAAACCCGAGATTCTCACCCGCACGATCGATCACCAGTTGCAGGAACCGGTCGAGCACCTGATTGTCGACTGCCCGGAAAATTTCCTCGGTGTGGTCATCGAAAAGCTCGGCGCGCGCAAAGGCAAGATGATCAAAATGGTCAACCATGGTTCGGGTCGCGTTCGCCTCGAGTTCCATGTGCCTTCACGCGGCTTGATCGGCCTGCGTAGCGAAATCCTGACCGATACCCGCGGCACGGCGATTATGAACTCGCTCTTCCACGGCTACATCCCTTGGCAGGGCGACATCCCGTCGCGTCCCACCGGTTCGCTGGTGGCCGATCGCGCCGGCAAGACTACCGGCTATGCGATCTTCAACCTCCAGGAGCGCGGCGAAATCTTCGTCAGCCCCGGCACCGAGGTTTACGAAGGGATGATCGTCGGCGAAAATGCCCGCGATGCCGATCTCGACGTCAACATCGTCAAGGAAAAGAAGCTCACGAATATGCGCGCTTCCACCTCCGACGAAGGCATCCGCCTTGTGCCGCCCCGCATCTTGAATCTCGAACAGGCCATCGAATTCATCCGCGACGACGAATTCGTCGAAGTCACCCCGGTCAGCATCCGGCTGCGCAAGAAAATATTGAAGTCAAATCAGCGCTAACCTCTCACAATTGCGTTTTTACTGATTTTCGTGGCATTCCCGCCTCCGGGTGGGAATGCCTTTTTCTTTTCTCGCGCCTCCCTGCTAAGCTAAGCTTTCATTTTTCGGGAGAACCTACCGTGAACGTAGTCGCCGGAATCGATCTTGGCGGTACCGCCGTCAACTATACCCTGATCAACGCGCAGGAGCAGTTCCTGATTGAAGGTCTCTGCGAGCACCCTGCGCTTTCCACGCAAGGCCCGGACATCTGCCTCGCGCAAATCGAAGACGGCCTGAAAATGGCCGTCGAAAAGGCGGGCCTTGTGCTCCGCGACGTCGTCGCCGTCGGCCTGGATACTCCCGGGCCGGCCAGTTCCACCGGCGTCCTCAGCGCGCGCGGTTCCACCAACTTCGTTCACGCCGACTGGGCCGGCTATGACATCTGCGCAAATCTCCAGGCCCGACTGGCACGCCCGGTTTGCTACCTGAACGACGGCAATGCCGGCGCCCTGTGGGGCCACTTCACGCTCTTCGGCGCCGATAGCCGCCACACCTCCATCTCCGCCATCATTGGTACCGGACTTGGCGGCGGTGTCATCATCGACGGCAATGTTCTCAAAGGCCGCATGGGCTTCGGCGGCGAACTCGGGCACGTCCTTATCCCCTACCAGAGCATCGCCGGCACTCCCGGCCTGCAGCCCGATTGCAACTGCGGGCGCACCGGCGACCTGGAGTCCTGCTGCTCGCTGACGGCGATTGCCAAAACACTTCTTCCCTATTTCCTGCCGCGCTATCCCGAGCACGAATTTCATCAACTCGACATCGTCAAGGCCGCCAAACTCGTACGCGGCCGGGCGGAAAAAGGCGATCCCCTCTGCCGCGACATCTTCCGCGTACAGGCGCACGCCCTGGGCCTCTTCTTCGACGAGATGATCAATACCTTCGACCCCGACGTCCTCATTATCGGCGGCGGGGCGATCGAAACCGGCGTCGATTTTCAGCGCTGGTTCATCGATGAAGTTCGCGCCGGAATGCCCGCGCAGCGCACCGAACAGGCCGGCATTCCGATTCACATCATGCCCAACGGCGATACTGCCGGTTCCCGGGGAGCCGCTATCGAAGCCCTGAAACTAGCCCGTCAGGCGGGCCTGATCTAGCCATGGCTGCGATCGAAATCCCCGGCGCGCTGCAAATTGAAAATCGCGACAACGGCCTCACCGTCGCGCTGATCGATAGCCCGCTCGCTGAAGCCGAAGTCTTCCTTCACGGCGCGCACATCACGCGTTGGACTCCAACCGGGCAGCGCCCCGTTCTGTTCACCAGCTCGCACAGTATGTTTGCGCCAGGCAAACCCATCCGCGGCGGCGTCCCGATTGTCTTCCCGTGGTTCGGGCCTCGCGGCGGCGGTCTCCCGGGGCCCATGCACGGCTACGCCCGGATCAGCGAATGGACGCTTGCCAGCACCAACCTTCGCGACGATGGCGCGGTGGAGCTGACTCTCACGCTTCCGCCCGTAGACGCTTTTCACCTCAGCTTCCACATCGCCATCGGCACGCGGCTCGAAATGGAGCTCGCAATCCGCAACACCGGCGCCGAAGAGCTCTCCTTCGAAGAGGCTCTGCATACTTACTTCGCCGTCAGCGACATCCACCAGATATCTCTCGCCGGACTCGAAGGCACGGAGTATATCGACAAGACGGATGGCGCGCAGCGCAAGCGGCAGGCCGCCTCGCTCATCCGCATCGGCAAAGAGACCGACCAGGTCCACGTCGATACCCCTGCGACCTGCGTAATCGAAGACCCGGGCTGGTCGCGCCGCATCGTCATTGAGAAATCCGGCTCCGCCACCACGGTGGTCTGGAACCCCTGGATCGCTAAGACCCTCACGCTCGCCGATATGGCGCCCGAAGAGTGGCGCGAGATGTTTTGCGTGGAGAGCGCCAACGCCGGCGAAAACGCGGTCCGCCTCGCACCTGGCGCGACTCACCGCATGCGCGTCACTATCCACGTCGAGTAGGGCGCCTGACGGGCTGTCTGGTACCGGCGTTCGTCTTTCTTCTCCCGTTTGACGTCTCTCAAATAATGAGAGTTCTTTTCTTTGTTCTCGCCGTGTTCGCGACATTGCACGCGCAGACGATTGCGATCGTCAACGGCAAAGCCGTCACTCAAGCCGAGCTGGACGCCTTCAAGCAAACCCAGGATCCCCGCCAGCTCGCCGCCATGTCGGGCGACAATCTCCTACGTTTCTATGGCCTCGTCAGCCGGATGGCGGAGCTCGCCGAGAAAGCCGGTTTCGCCGAGAGGTCGCCCTTCAAAGAACAACTGGCCCTCCAACGCACGCTCCTGCTCAGCCAAGCGATTGGGGCCGAGTACGGCCGGGACGTTCCTCTCACCGCCGAAGACGAGCAGAGGTTTTATGACGCCCACAAAGACCTTTTCATGCAGGCCGAAGTGCGTGCTTTGCGGGTCACCGACAAAGCCAAACTCCCCGGTCCCGCCGAGTTCGCCGCCCTCCCGGTCACTCAAATCCGCCGCTACGACGACAACATTGCGAGCCCGATCCGCGATGCCGTCTTCGCCGCCAAACCCGGAGAATTGACTCGACCTGTCACCCAGCCGGATGGCATCTACATCTACCGAATCGACCGCATCACCGCGCAGCCATTCGCCGAAATCCGCGGCTACGCGGCTAAGTTGGTTTCCGACGAACGCTATCAAACCTGGCTCGCCGGCGTCACGAAATCCGTCACGGTTGAAAAAAAGCCGCTAAGCTATCAAACTGAAGCGTTCTGCCTTTCCACCGCAGATGGGGCATGCATCCGGCGGATTGCCGAATTCAATGTGACCGCACACAGGGCACAGGTAGAACTTCATCTCCGCTAAATCGTTGCCCACCGCCACTTCCGCCATCGCGGCTTTGTAGAGCTCGGCGTGAACGGCCTCAGCCTTCATCGCAAACGAGAACATCGTCCTGGCCCTGTGATTCTCGGATTTCGCCTGCTCCAGCATCGGCGGATACATCGTAGTGAACTCATAAGTTTCCCCATCGATTGCCGCCTTCAGGTTTTCCTGCGTCGTGCCGACACTCGCAAGGTTCTTAAGATGCCCTTCCGCATGAATGCGCTCTGCTTCCGCCGCGGTCCGGAACAACCGTGCGACATTCGGAAGCCCTCCTGGTCTGCTCGTATCGCAAACGCCCGGTACTTCTGATTCGCCTGACTCTCACCCGCAAAAGCCTCTGCCAGATTCTCGGTCGTGGTGCTCATGACTGTACCTGCCTGTAAGAAAGATGAATAACGGCTTGAGCATATCATCTGGCGCCCTTGGATTCAGACTCCGGCATCCGTAATCGGCGATCCCGCACTCCGCTATCCTGAAGTTTCCATGCCCGAGGGATCCTACCTCTTCTGCGACGTCAGTCTGCCCGTCCCGCTCGATCAGCCGTTCACCTATTCGCTGCCCGATACGCTGCGTCATCGCGTTCGCCCCGGCAGCCGCATCCTCGTACCCTTCGGCACCCGCAAACTCACGGGCGTCATCCTTCGCTGCCACGACGAGCGGCCCGCAGTTCCGACCCGGGATGCCCTGCGACTGCTCGATTCCGAGCCCGTCCTCAGCCCCGAGCTGTTGGCCCTGGGCCGCTGGATCGGCAGTTACTACTGCTCTCCGCTCGGCGACGTGCTCCGCGGCATGCTCCCGCTCGCCTCCGAAATTCGCCGCGGAAAAATCTGGACACTCACCGATTCCGGACGCGACGCCGCCCGCCAACTCCTGCTCGATTCCTCGCCTGACGACCCGGTGACGCAAATTCTCCGCATGCTGGAGAAGCGCCCGCTCTCAGCCGCTTACCTCGCAAAGGCCTTCCCGCTCGCCGACAAAGCCATCCGCGCCTTGGAGCGAAAAGCCTTCATCGTTTCCGAAGACGTTCAAACCGAGCGCGACCCCTTGCGCGCCCCTTCCGACCGGCTGCGAGTAGAACTCTCCGCGACTCCAAATGACGGCAAATTCAACAAGCCCGAGCGCGAACTCCGCGCCTTCCTGGAACTCCACCCCGGATCCCACAACCTCCGCGAGCTCGAAGACGCCATCAAGAACGTGAGCCCCGCGGCCCGCTCGCTGGCCCGCAAAGGCGTGGTCACCCTCAAGCCCGAAACCGTCGCGGTGAAGACCGCCATCCGCGCGCGTCACGATCTCAATCCCGCACAACAGGCCGCATTCGAACAAATCCGCGATGCAATCCAGGCGGCCCGCTTCCAAACATTTCTGCTGCACGGCGTCACCGGTTCCGGCAAGACCGAGGTCTATCTCAGCGCCATCGAAACCGCCATCGCCGCCGGGCGGAGCGCGCTGCTCATGGTCCCCGAAATCGCCCTAACGCCGCAGATGGCCGGCCAGTTCTTCTCCCGCTTTGGCGACCGCGTCGCCATCCTGCACTCGGCATTTACCGATGTGGAACGCACGGAGCAGTGGCGCCGCATCCGGTCTGGCGTCGCGAGTGTGGTTGTCGGCACTCGTTCGGGTGTCTTCGCGCCCGTGCAAAATCTCGGCCTCATCGTCGTCGACGAGGAACACGACGGCAGCTACAAGCAGGAGGAAAACCCGCGGTACAACGGCCGCGATGTCGCCATCGTCCGCGCCCAGCATGCCGGCGCCTGCGTGGTACTCGGCTCCGCAACGCCCAGTCTCGAAAGCCGCTATAACGCCGAAAAGGGGAAGTACACGCTGCTCGAACTCCCGGGCCGCATCGAAGCCCGCCCCATGCCAGCCGTGGAACTGATCGATATGCGGCAGGAGTTTCTGGAAACCCGCAAACAGGAGACCTTCTCCCGCAAACTCATCGAGGCGCTCGGTGCGCGTGTCGAAGCCGGCGAGCAGACCATCGTCCTGCTCAACCGCCGCGGCTTCTCAAGCTTCGTCGCCTGCCGGGCCTGCGGCGAGCGGGTGCAGTGCATCAACTGCTCCCTCACGCTCACCTATCACAAGCGCGATCGCCGCCTGCTCTGCCACTACTGCAGCTACGCCGAAAAGGTCCCGACGAAGTGTCCCAAGTGCGATAGCGACCATATTTACTTCCTCGGCCTGGGCAGTGAGCGTGTCGAAGAGGAACTACACCGCGCCTTCCCGGCCGCTCGCATCGCCCGCCTGGATCGCGATACCGTTACCGGCAAGCGCCACTACGAAACCATCCTGCAGGATTTCCGCGAAGGCAATTACGACATGCTGGTGGGCACGCAAATGATCGCCAAGGGCCACGACATCCCCAACGTCACGCTGGTCGGCGTCATCTCCGCAGATCTCGGTCTCGGCATGCCCGATTTCCGTGCCGCTGAGCGCACCTTCCAGCTCCTCACCCAAGTTGCCGGACGCGCCGGCCGAGGCTCGGTCCCAGGCATAGTCCTGGTACAGACGATCAATCCCGATCACTACGCCGTCCGGCTCGCCGCGGCGCAGGATTACCAGGCCTTCTACGAAAAGGAATTAAACTTCCGCCGCATGATGCACTACCCCCCGTTCGCCGCAATGGCGAACGTGCTTGTCCGCAGCGAGAAAAAAGAAATGGCCATGCGCATGAGCACAGACCTGGGATTCCTGCTGAATCCTCCACCCGAAAAACTCCGCGTCATGGGCCCCGCCGAAGCTCCCGTCCCCCGGCTCAAGAACGAGTACCGATACCAGTTCCTGATCAAGGCCGCCAGCCGCAAATCGCTCAACGAACTGCTGCAAAGAATTCGTGCGTATGCAGTCGAGCACAAATGGTCGGCAACCGCTCTGGTAATCGACGTCGACCCGCTGACACTGATGTAAGCGTAGGGTCAGAATGCAGTCTACGCGTTGCCCGCGTCCTTGACTTGCTGGGCGATCCAGGAATACGTCTTCTCAAGACCTTCGCGCAAGGGCCGGCTTGGCGCCCATCCGAGGCGTTCGCGGATCATATGATTATCGGAGTTTCGGCCGCGGACGCCGAGCGGCCCGGGGATG
Organism: uncultured Solibacteraceae bacterium; assembly: GCA_963811575.1. Taxonomy (GTDB): domain Bacteria; phylum Acidobacteriota; class Terriglobia; order Bryobacterales; family Bryobacteraceae; genus Solibacter. The sequence continues at coordinate 37,577 of CAWERY010000012.1, forward strand.
TGGCGGATGGTCAGTTTCTTGCCCGCGATTTCCATAATCATTTCGGCCAGGCGATTGATGGAAACCATTTCCTCGGAACCGATATTCACGGGCCCGGTGAACTCGCTCTCGGTGAGGCGCCGAACGGCCTCGACACATTCATCCACGTACAGGAAGGAGCGGGTCTGCTTGCCATCGCCCCAGATTTCGATTTCGCCGCCGTCGGGCGTCTCGGCAACCTTTCGGCATAGGGCGGCGGGGGCCTTCTCGCGGCCTCCCTGCCAGGTTCCCAGGGGCCCGAAGATATTGTGAAAGCGCGCCACCCGCACCGTCACTCCGTAGTTGCGCATGTAGGAGAGATACAGCCGTTCGCTGAAGAGCTTTTCCCAGCCGTACTCGCTATCCGGGGCGGCGGGATACGCGGAATCTTCCGAGCACTTGGGATTGTCGGGATCGGTCTGGTTGTGGGCAGGATAAATACAGGCCGACGACGAATAGAAGAAACGCTTGACCCCGGCTTTGGCACCGAATTCCAGCATGTTGAGATTGATGGACGCGGAGTTATGCATTACGGCCGCATCGTGCTCGCCAGTGAAGATATACCCGGCACCGCCCATATCGGCGGCAAGCTGGTACATGTCGTCAATGCCCTCGACTACCTTGCGGGCCACTTGCGGGTCGCGAAGGTCGCCGCGAACGAATTCGTCGGCCGGAGGAGCTGCGTACTCGTGATCCTTGATATCCGCGGCGCGCACCCAGAAGCCTTCACTCTTCAGGCGTTTCACCAAATGCCCGCCGATGAATCCGCCGGCGCCGCACACCAAAACTCTTTTCACTCGATCTCCTCCCACAGGTCGTATCGTAACTTAAATTCACGGAGTCGCGCCTATTGCGGACCAGTTGTGCGCAAGCGCACCGTGATGCGGGCAAATCGCTCTCCGAATCGCCGTGCCTCGGCGCGATCACGCAGGCTTACACCCGCCGGGGAAGCGCCGGTGACGGCTTGCGGACCGAGCGTACCGAACTCCTCGTCATTGACCCCGCCGACGATGATGAAGCGCAAGGAAAGAAACGCCGCGATCGCGCCCAACCTCGCCATTTCCTGACCGTTCGAAGGGCTGCCTGCCGTGCAGAACACACCCGCCGTACGGCCCTCGCCGAGAGTCTTGCCGGCTTTGCTGAGCGTATCGCCCACACGATCCAGAAAACGCTTGGCGCCCGCCGAAAGGTTCGCCCACTGCACGGGCGAACCGAGAATGATGCCGTCAGCCTCGCGGATTTCCTGGTCGGTCACATCCGCGACCTTGCGCAGGCTAACCACAGTACTTCCCACGGAGGCCGCGCCCTCGCGGACCGCTTCCGCCAATTTCGCTGTGTTGCCGGTTTCCGAATAGTAGGCAATCAGAATGCGCGACGGCGACGCGGCTCCGGCGAGGGCGGACCAGACAAGCGCGATGATGAGCAAGCGCGGCATTAGTTTAGAGTAGCGAACCAAAGGACGATCGTCCCTCTACTTTCGTGCGGACTTCAGACGGACTTGGGCGAGTTTTACCCAGGCGGCAGCCTGCGTGTTCTCATCGTGAAGGCCGGGGAAGACAGCGCTCAGGCGGTCTGGATCCACCGCAGTCGCGGCGGCGAGGAAGTCAGCCATCGTGAAGATATCGGCACCCGGCGCACGCAGCGTGAAGTTGTGGCGGCCGCGCTCGGTTTGGACCGCTTCGTAGAAGCCGCGATTCCCCGCCATGATCAGAGAACTGTCGCCCGCGGTCGAGTTTGGAGTGTACGTGCGGCGGGCGCTCGCCGGGTCAAATCTGCCACGCCGCGGGTTGACGCGGACATCGTTGTAGGCATCCACCAGTTGATTCAGAACCGCGAGCGATGAATCCACATCCGTGCGCAGCAGCGCGGCGGCTAGCGCCGCGAGCAACCGGACGCGCTGTTCGGCCGGAAGTTGAGATATGTCCTTGGCGGCGAGCGGAACCACCTGCAGCGCCAGGTCCAAGCGGGGCGCGCGAGCGATGTAGGAAATGTATAGCAGGCTGCGTTTGATGCCGGGCCTCAGTTGGTTGGCCATCGAGACAGCCTGCTCATCCGCGATTCTCTATGGCACGGGAAGCGTCGGCGAAACTGATCAATGCCTTCAGTTGTCCGCGAATGGAGACATCGTTGACGCTCGGCAACAGCTGATAAGCGCGTTCGATCTGCCCCCCGGAGAGCGCTCTGAGGATTTGCGAGATCAGCCACGAAATACGCTTCGCCGGGTCGCCGCTCTCCTGATCCGGATTCTCCACGCCTCCAAGCTTGGCCTGCACCTGGCCGGCTGCGGTCGCGTTCTCCACTTCCAACTGGGCGATCGCCTTTTCCAGATCGGGCGCACGGTCTGGCATCAGATCGCGCGCTCGCGGCAGCAACTGGTAGGCCAGAGCATACGCAACTACGGGGTTGCGGTTGATCGCGTTGGGCGTATCCAGGAGCTTGAGTGTGGCTTCGAGCAGCGTCTCAATGTTGTCCGGATTGGCGCTCGCGCGCGTGGCGGTCAGATTCTCTACCGTGACGCCGGAAATTGTATAGCTCCGGCCGCGTTGATCCTCGTCGGCAGTCTTCACCTGGTCGGAGGTTGTGAAGAGAAACTTTGCCAGCGTTTGCAAGCCGTCGGGACTGGGCGCCGGATCCGCCATCACGAACGCCACAGCGCGCGCGAACAGGTCGTCGGCCAGATCGGGAGCCCGTGAATTGAGCGAGGAGAGGAGGAGGCTGAGCAGGGAGAGATCGAGCGTATCGGGGTCGCCGGCTTCGATCGCAGCGCCGCCTGTCTGGGCGGCGCGATCCAGCATGTTCTGCTTATCGAGCGGCATGTTGGGACTAAGCAATTCGGTGGCCCGGCGAAGCGTCGCGTTGGCGCCAGCGCGTTCCGCCGCCATCCGTTCGCGGGCACGCTGGTTCTCGGCAACAGCCACCAGTCCCGGGTCGCATTTGAGCGCCGCCGGAATCACGTATTTCCAAAGACCGGAAAAACTGGCGACCGGCAGGACCGTAGTGCCGCGCTCGCCGAAAGCATTTTCGGGAAGATTGAACAACGACGCGATTGCGTCACGGTAGAGACTGGAAGCCGCGGAGGGATCGACGGGGCAGACGATGTGCGCCAGCCCGGCGGTTCCATAGACGCGCACCACCGGATTGGACATCTGCGCCATACGCCCGCGCAGCGAGACGGCCCACTCTACGGCATCATTTACAGAACTTCTCTCCTGCGCCAGGCACGCGACGCAAAGGCTGAACATAAACAGTAGCCTGAACAACACGTCAATATGACGAATTCGGCGGTCCAAACGTGCAGGCGATCGGCATTCCGCGGGACGTCCTTCCGTACAAATTCGTTGTCCAAGCGCCGGACCGGAATCCGACAAGCGTGTGGGCATCAGGCTTCCGATTCGCGCGCGTAGATCATGCGGGAGACGAGCGGCTCGTCTTCGCCCTTGTGGAAACTGCGCACACGATCGCGAATCAGCCGATCGTCCGCGGTCATGCGCTCGCGGGCCCGAAGAAAATCGAGCCACGATTCCATAACGAAGGTTTCGACGAAGCGCTCGGGCTGGGCTGTATCCTGAAAGACTCCCCAGCGAATGGCGCCGTCACGCATACGAAGCGGGCGCGCCTCGTGCATCGCTTTTGTGAACTCCCCCTTCTCAGTCAACCGGATTCGATATTCGATCATGATCAGCACGGGCCCTTGCTCCGGTTCGGGCTGCATCACCAGTTGCGGCTCGGTCGATTGGAACCGGTAAGGCGAGAGGTCTGGAGGTGCGCCGCGCAGCAGGGGAAAGCGCCGCGCGATTGGGACTGCGATTAGCATTCCGGCGCCCGCGGCGAGCAAAGCCGCCTGATTCGAAAAGCGCTCGGCGACTAGCCCCCAGAGCGCGCTGCCACCCGCCATTCCACCCGCAAATACCATCTGGTAAGTGCCCAGGGCGCGCGCCTGCACCCAGTCTGGAACGGAAATCTGTACGGCGATATTCAGGGTGGAGGTGGTGGTGGTCCAGGCGCAGCCCGCCGCGATCAGCCAGAAAACGATCAATGGCACACTTCGAGTCAACGCCAGGCTTGCCAAGGTGGCGGCGAAGACCAGGCCGGTTCCGGCGAGCATCCATTCGGCCGGCAGCATACGCCTCACCCGCGGCAGCAGCGATGCACCGATCACAGCGCCGATTCCCAGGCAGCCGTTAAGGACGCCATACGCCATTGCGCCCGCGTGCAGATCCTGCTGAGCGACTACCGCGAGCAGCGCCCACACGGCGCTGGCAAAGCCCGTGAACAGGAATGCGCGAAGCAGGATCGCCAGTAACGGCGGCGAGTGGCGAATGTAGCGCAGGCCCGATCGCATGGAACCGAAGATCCGCTCCGAAGGAAGTGCGCTCTTGAAGAGCGGTGTACGCTTCCAGCCGTAGAGTACGAAGATCACCGCGAGGAAGGAAATCGCGTTCAGCAGAAACACGACGGCCGCACCGATCACTGGTGAAACGAAGGCCGCCACCGCAAGACCGCCGAGCGCGGGGCCTACCGCACGCGCCAGGTTGAAGCCGGCACTATTGAGCGCGATCGCATCCGGCAGCTCGTCGCGCGGCACCAGTTCGGGAACGATTGCCTGCCACGCCGGATTATTCATCGCGCTGCCGATGTTCAGCAGGAAGGTAAGCACCAACAACGTCGCCGGCGAGACGATTCCGAACATTGTAAGCGCACTGAGAATCGCGACACTGGCCAGCATCCACGCCTGCCAGAAGATCAGGAGCCTGCGGCGATCGAAGATGTCGGCAGTGGCGCCCGCGGGTAGTCCGAGGAAAAGCACCGGCAGGCTAGCCGCCGTCTGCATGAGCGCGATCAAAAGCGGCGAGGTGGTGAGCGCGGTCATCAGCCACGTGCCGGCGGTATCCTGCATCCAACTTCCCAGGTTGGAAACCAGGGACGCGATCCAGCGATTCCGAAACAAGGGCCGGCGGAGCGGCTCCCAGCCGGAATGCGATTCGTGTTGGGGAACTGGAAGCACGGGCGCCTATTGTGCCGCCGGAAGTTCTGTGTAGAGGTACTTCGAACCCTCGACGCCGGCCTTCACTCGTGGTGACGGCGCGAGCGTAGGTCCGGCTGTGCCGGCTCCCCGGAAAAACCTGCGGCGGTCGAAAGTCCCCTCGGGTTTCTGATTCACAACGTGCTCCTTGCCATGCTCGATTGTATGATGTCTGCATGTACCGGCAGCACGCCCTCGCGCTTCTTGCCGCTCTCGCGCTGACCGCGCAGGAGCATCCGCGGATTTTTCGCATCACTCCCGCCCATCCGGTGACGGAACTCCGTACTCAAGCGCTCGCCGCTCAGCCCCCGCACGAAGAGGGCCCGTTTCTGCCCTCGGTGCTCACCGATCTTGCGCAGCTCGATGACCGCATCAAATTCGAGATTCGCTACGCCACTTTGGACAATTTTCTCAGCACCCCCGTCTATACCTCCGCCCACGCCTTCCTGCAGCGTCCCGCGGCGCTTGCGCTGCTTCGCGCCCATCGGGAGCTGATGAAGCAGGGCTACGGGTTGCTGGTCTTTGATGCCTATCGTCCGTGGTACGTCACCAAGATTTTCTGGGACGCCACGCCGGTAGATAAACATGAATTCGTGGCCGACCCGGCCAAAGGTTCGCGTCACAATCGTGGTTGCGCCGTCGATCTGACTCTGTACGAACTGAGTACCGGGAAGGAAATCGAGATGACCGGAGTGTACGACGAAATGTCTGAGCGCTCGTATCCGCGCTACGCCGGCGGCACGGCCGGACAGCGCGCTCATCGCGACCTGCTCCGCAACGCGATGGAGAAGCAAGGCTTCAAGGTATTCGAGTCTGAATGGTGGCACTTTGATTTCGAAGGCTGGCAGCGCTACGCCATCCAGAACGCGCCTTTTGAGCAGATTCGCTAAGCCTCCTTCGGCAGACCTCGCTCAGCTGCCAGCCGAAGGATGACCGAGCCGAGTTCCAGAAATTGTTCCAGGTCACACGGTTTGCGAAAATAGTGCGCGGCTCCAAGTGCTTCCGCTCGTTCGCGATCTTTCGGAGCGTTGGACGAAGTCACCACGATCACGGGCGTCTGGGTGCAGCATGGGTTGGCGCGAAACATCGAAAACAGTTCGTGGCCTTCCGCCTTGGGAAGGTTCAAATCCAATAGAAGAATGTCGGGAATCGGCGCGCCGGAAACCGTACCCAGGCGCTCAATATAGGCTTTGGCAGCCATGCCGTCGCGCGCCAGAGTGAGCTCGTGTTCAATGTGGTGCTCGCGCAGCGCCTCACGGACGAGCTCGATGTCGCCCGCATTGTCCTCAGCGAGAAAAATGCGCAGAACTTTAGTCATTGCTCACTCCCGGCAGCGAAATGAAAAAGATGGAACCGGCGCCCGGTTTGGACTGTGCCCAGATCCGCCCTCGATAGCGCTCGACAATGCGCTTACAGATGGCGAGTCCCAAACCGGTTCCCGGATACTCATCCTCGCGGTGGAGACGTTTGAAGAGTCCAAAGATGCGTTCCGCGTGCTCTGGCTCGAAGCCGATCCCATTGTCAGCGACACTGACTAACCAGTGACCGTCGCGGCGTTGTGCCCCCACGTGAATGTGCGGCGTTTCATTTCGCTTGCGATATTTCAAAGCATTGGAAAGCAAATTCTGGAAAACATGGCCGAGTTGTCCTTCGTCTGCTGCCACCACGGGCAGGGCATCAGAGGTGACTTCCGCCTGATTTTCCTGGACGCGCGTCTTCACGTTCATGATGGCCTGCCGCAACGCGGCGCCTAAGTCTGCTCGTGAGTTTTCGGGATCGTCGGTGTGGGTGATTCGCGAGTAGGTCAACAGGTCGCGGATTAACACATCCATACGCTTGACTCCCGCGCCTACGTAATCCGCATACTCCTGAAGCGGCGTGGCGCCCTGCGGTCCCAGCCTCTTGAGGAGCAACTGCGTGTACACGTTGACCATACGCAAGGGTTCTTGCAGATCGTGGCTGGCAACATAAGCGAACTCTTCGAGCTCGCAATTGGCCCGGCGGAGCGCATCTTCGGAGCGCTGCTGGTCGTCAATATCGGTATTGGTCCCGAACCAGCGCACCACGGTCCCCAAACTATCGCGAACCGGCGCCACACGCGTCAAAAACAGCCGGTAGATTCCGTCTGCGCGGCGAAGCGGAAATACCATCTCAAACGGTATGCCCGTCGCGACGGAGCGGCTCCAACGCTCAATCACCTCAGGCAGGACTTCCGTATCGTGAACGCTTTGCCAGCCCTCACCCTCCATGGCTTCGGGCGTTGAGCCCGTGTAATCGTACCAGCGCTGGTTGTACCAAAAGACATGGCCATCGGGGTACGCCATCCAAGCCAGGTGCGGAATCGTATCCGCCAGGGTTCGGAACTGCTGTTCGCTGGTGCGTAGGGCGTTCTGGGCGCGCGTCCGCTCGATGTAAGCCCAGGAGCGTTCCACCACCGTCTCGACAAGCCCAACCTCTTCCGGCGTCCAATCGCGGGGCGTGGTCTGATGAACCGCCATCATCGCAATCAGCTTGCGGCCCTTCACAAGCGGACAGCAGACGATCGCCTCGATCCCGATGCGCTCAAACGCTGCGGCGGCGGAGTCGCTCCCCAGTTCCCTCGCCACGTCCCGAATCACGGCCGTCCTGCCCTCTCGCATGTCGGTCACAAATTGCTTTCCGAAGGACGACAAACGATATGTTCCTACCGTGGTTCCGCAGCCTTCCGCTGTATAGTCGTGCTGAACCGTGAACATTTCCGAATCCGGCTCAACATCCGCATAAGCGCAGCGGGAAGCGCGAAGATGCTCGCCGGTCATTCTCGCGATAATCGCCATGACGTGTGCCGGGTTCGTAAGCGGCCGCGTGGCTTCGCCTAGCTCGCCCAGGAATTGCAGGCGCAAACCACTTGCCCGCAGAGCTCTCTCCGTTCGTTTGCGCGCGGTGATATCCTGCACCAGGGAGATAAAGCCCCGCACCGCACCATCCAACCCCACATCCGGTGCGTAGGAAACACTGACCTCGCGAGTTTCCCTGTTCTTGTCGATCAGCTGGGATTCAAAACTAACACGTTGCCCGCGAAGCGCTCCGGCAATATAGCGCTGGGCCGCGGCATAGTGATGGTCGCCATGGAGCGTTCGAATACTCATCCCAACAACATCGTCCGCGGGGATTCCGAACCATTCGACGTACGTCTGATTGACTCTGCGGTACACTTCGGTGCGGTCGATGTAAGAGATCAGCACCGGGACGTTATCGGTTACCAGCTGTAGCTCGGCGTCGCGCCGGCGTACCTCGTATTGCTTCGCGCGAGCTCGGAGCGCAGTCCGCGCGGCGCTGACGATGGTGTCCGAACGCAGGGGGCGCTCCAACAGCGTGAGGTCGCCCAAAGGTTCCAGACGGGTGAGCCGCTCGCGAATCGCCTGGGTCGGTTCGCCGCCTACTGTCAGCACGATGAGGGGAAGATCCGACCACGCGCCCTGTCCCTGCAGCACTGCGGAGAGACTCTCAATCGCGCTGGGGTCCAACGCCTCTTCGGTCACAAAAACGGCAGCCACGCCGTGCTCTACTTCCCGGCACAGCTCGGGGATACTCAGGCAGATTTTGGATTGGAGTTTCGCACCCTCAAACAGATGATGAAGCAACTGCGCATCGCGCCCGATGGGAGCATACAAGACAATCAGCGAGTCGCGGTCCAGCGAGTCGCGGTCCGGCCTAGCGCTTAGCGCCATCATTGACTTCCTCGAGTAGCGGGCCTTGTCTGCCGACATAGGTCGGCACGCCTGTGAGCACACCTTGAAACTCTGAAAGGGGTCGGCCGACACGGATCGTGTCCGGACCCAGTTGCAGTTCGCGGATGGTTCGCTCATGACGCCCGTTGCGCCGTTTTACCACCGAAATCGCCTGGCGAACCTCCCCGGAGTTTTCAAAATATCGGAGCAACAGGATTGTGTCGGCCAGGTAACTGACATCAACCGGGCTCGCCATACCCTGGCCCAGGATGCCGTACTGTGCCATGACTAGAATTGAGGCCACACCTTTGTTATTCAGGTACGCAATCAGTTCGTGCAGCTGGATTGTCAAAAAATCTTCGCCAGGCATCGCGGCAAGAAACCCATTCAGGCTGTCGATCACCACCACCCGTGCTTCCTTCGACTCCACTTCCTCGCGGACCTTGTCGATGAAGTGGCCTGGCGAAAGTTCCGCCGGGTCGATGACCTCCAGGGCCAAGCGGCCGCTCTCGAGTAGCGGGTGTAATTGGATGCCGAGTCCGCGAGCGCGCTCAAATAGTGTAGAAAATCCTTCGTCAAAGGTGACGTAATAGGCGTACTCACCGCGTTCCGCCGCGGCCGCCGCATACCGTAGAGCGATCGTGCTCTTGCCAGCTCCCGCAGGCCCCATGATGAGCGTACTCGTACCCCGGCTGAGGCCTCCGTACAAGAGCGAATCGAGCTCATGAATCCCGCTGGTAATCAATTCCGGAGAAAAGTGACCCGTGTACTCGGTCGCGACCAGCCGTGGATATACCTCGAGTCCGCCGGTGCGTATGTTGTAGTCGTGAAACCCCTCGCGGAATTGCACTCCGCGCAGTTTGAGAATTTCCAACCGGCGGCGTTTCGTGCCGTAATCCCGCGGCAGGTTTTCGAGCCTTATCACGCCGTGCACGATGCTTTGGATGTCTCCTTCCCCTTCCCCAGCCGTATGGTCATCCAGCACCAGAACAGTGCAATCGCGTCCCCCAAAATATTGCTTGAGCGCAAGCAACTGCCGGCGGAATCGCAGAGGTTCGCGCGCGAGCAGGCGGAGCTCCGACAGAGAATCAAAGACGATTCGCTTAGGCTGCACCTCTTCGACCCGCCTCAGAATCGCCTTGATGGTCGCGGAAAGTTCCACTTCGCCCGGGTAGAGTACGGTGTATTGTTCTTCGACCTGGAGGCTCTCTTCCATCGGCAGCAGCTCAAAAATGTGGATGCCTTCCAGATCCCAGGCATGCGATTGAGCCACTTGACGAAGCTCTCGCTCCGATTCGGAGAGCGTAATGTAGAGTACCGGCTCTCCCCGCATCGCGCCCGCCATAAGAAATTGCAAACCGAGCGTTGTTTTCCCAGTGCCGGGGTCGCCATCGATGAGATACAGATGGCCGGGAGGAAAACCTCCGGCGAGTACTTTATCCAGTCCTGGGACACCGAGTGAAAGCGGCTCGACCACAGCCATTGGGGACACGTTGGCCATCTACGCTCCAGTTCTTAACAATGGAGCATTTTGATTGCCACACAAAACGGGTGTGATAGTTGGCTAACTCTTTGAAAAGAATGGCAATCGGGAACACACTCGAAGGCAAATGTTGCAACCGCTCGCCAAAGCGCAATGGGAAGCGTGCGACGGCGTACACCAGATCCTAGCGCTTCGCAACGCTCACGAAATAGAGTTCCGTGGCGACTTGGAATTCGTCTTTGCCGAGCGGCGACTGCATCGTCTTCCACTGCGCCGTGGGTCGAATCACCTGCCACTGCCCCCTGGAACCCACCCGAATCGGCATCTCGAATTTCGGCTCATCCGCCTTCCACCTGTAGGCAACCGAATGCTGCGTATTGTCGAAGGTCAACTCCAGAACCGGCAGCGACGCATGTCGCAGATACTGATCAAAGATCGGAGTTAGTTCGAGGCCGGTCTTCCGGTTGAAGTACTGCACGACGTCCTCGGTCATGATGTTCCGATACTTGAATTGCTGATAGAAATCGTGAATCAGCGCCCACCATTCCTGGTCGTTGTCCACCACGCTGCGCAAGGTGTTCAGGAATAGCGCGCCTTTGAAGTACTGATCCTGGGGTGGGGTGCGATTGATGCCTCGCTGGGTAATGATCGGTTGCCGGTTGGCGACCTTCGCCTGGTATCCGCCAAGGTACTTCAGAGCGTCGTCGTGGCCGTACATGTACTCCACGTACAGACTCTCCAGGTAGGTAGTCCACCCTTCGTGAATCCACATGTCGCTGCGATCCGCAGCCGTCACACTATTGCCGAACCACTCGTGTCCGCTTTCGTGAATAATAATAAAGTCGAATCGCGGACTGATGCCGACACCGGTCCAGTCACGTTCCAGATAGCCGTTGGCGAAGTGATTGCCGTAAGTGACCGCGCTTTGATGCTCCATGCCGGAATAGGGCGCCTCGATCAGCTTGTATCCGTCCTTTAGAAATGGGTACTCGCCGAAGTAATGCTGGTATGCCTCGAGCATTCCTTTCGCTTGCGCGAATTGCTTCTTGGCCTTCTCCAGACTCTCGGGCAGCGCGTAGAAATCCAGTGCAAGATCTCCGAGCCGATCGGCGAAGTGCTGGTAATTTCCGATGTTCATCGAAACGTCGTAATTGTTGATCGGGTACTGCACCAGCCAGTCCCAGCGTGTATAGCCATCGCCCAAATCAGTCTTGCCTGCAAACTTACCGTTCGATACATCGACCAGGCCATTTGGGATCGAGACGCTGATGCGCATGTGTTCCACTTCATCGCGCCATTGATCCTTATTCGGCCACCACACGCTTGCACCCTGGCCTTCGCACGCGGTGTTGACCCAGGGATGGCCCGACGCATCTTTACGAAAGGTGATGCCCCCGAAACGGCCGCTCTCCACGGGATTGCCCGAGTAATGAAACTCAATCTCGTACACCCGGCCCTTGCGCAGCTTCTCCGGGAAGTCCACAAAGACCGCTCCGGAATCGCGCTCATATTTCAGTTCTTTCGCACCCAGCAGAATCCGGTCTACGTGAAGCGCCTCGTGCAGATCCAACTGGATTCGGGTATCCTCCTGGAGCATCCGGAAGCGAATCGTATTCTTCCCGCTCAGAAACTTCTTATCCGGATCGACGCGCACATCGAGATGGTAGGAGAGCAGGTCGTTGTTTGCTCGATAGCGTCCGTATTCCCCGCGCAAGATATCGGCGTGCGACGGCGGACCGGCCGCGGGCTGCGCGGAGGCTCCGCGGCAAGGAGCACTAACAGGAAAATCCGTCCCACCATGCGCATATCCTGCAGCGAATTTACCACGCACGATCGCAACGGACCCTCCGCCCATTTCCGGTCGTAGTCGTCAGGGCCGGTTCACCGTGAAGGAGTACAAGCTGTCTCCGGCCGCGACCACCAGATACTGTTTCCCATCGAGCATGTAAGAAATGGGTCCGGCGCTGGGCGCCGCCATCAGGCTGGTATGCCACAGTATCTTGCCATCCGCCGCACGGAAGGCGATCAGATTCTGCCCGTTACTGGTGAATAGTAGATTGCCCGCGGTACTCAGATTATTCGTAATGCCGCCACCGCTGGGCCATTCATGCCGCCAAGCGACTTTCCCTGTCTTGTAATCGATCGCCAGCAGCGCATTTCCATCGCTGCCCGCGCCGGAATCCAGGCCGCCCCACCCCTGCGGATGGTCGTCGATGTCTGTCAGGTAGTACATGCTGTAAGACCGGCTCGTCCCCACGTAGAAGAGCCCGGTATCGGGGCTGAAACTCGGCGCCTGCCAGTTGGTGGCGCCGTTGGAAGAAGGCGATACCAGCACGCCGTCGGTGGTGGGGAATTTCTTGGGATCGGGTATCGGCTGCCCTTTGGCGTCGTAGCCTTTGGCCCAGTTCACGGTGTCGATGAAGGGAGCTCCCACCAGCCGTTCCCCGGTGGCCCGGTCGAGCACGAAGAAATAGCCGTTGCGGCTCGCCTGCGCCACGAGCTTGCGCTTCTTCCCGTCGATGACGCCATCGAAAAGAATCGGCGTCTCCACCGCGTCCCAATCGTGAGTATCGTGGGGAGATGGCTGGAAATACCAGACGAGTTTCCCGGTATCCGGGTTGATCGCCACAATCGAACAGGTGTACAGGTTGTCGCCCTTCCGGCTCTTCTCCGCCATCACTGGGTTCGGATTGCCGGTACCGACGATGTACAGATTCAGTTCCGGATCGTAGGTGCCCGGGATCCACGCCTGCCCTGTTCCATGCGCCGATGCGTACTCATCCGGCCAGGTCTCGATGCCGGGTTGGCCCTTCCGCGGAGTGGTCCACCATTTCCATTGCAGCGCGCCCGTCTCCGGATCGCGCGATTGCACGAATCCCGGATTATCCAGGTGGTCGCCGCCGATTCCGGCGATGATGTGATTGCCGACCACGACCGGCGCCACGGTGGACGTGTAATCCAGTTTCGGATCGGCAATCGACACCTTCCAGCGCTCCTTGCCGGTGCGGGAGTCCAGGCTCACCAGGTTACTGTCCGGCGTCTCGAAATACAGCCAGTTGCCGTACATGCCGAGGCCGCGGTTGCCGATTGTGCTTCCCGTGTTCGGCGGATATTGGTAGTGCCACAATTCCCGCCCGGTACGCGCGTCGGCCGCCCACACATTGTTGGGCGAGGTGAAGTAGAGAATGCCGTTCACCATCAGCGGGGTCGATTTAATCTGCACTCCGGCGCCCCCGCCGGGCCCGCCTCTCCCACCCCCGGCGGCGAAGCGCGCCGCCCAGGAGAGGGACAGAGTGTGTACGTTGGCGGAGTTGATCTCACTCAGGGGACTGAATCGCCGGCCGGAATAATCGCCGTTGTAAGTGGGCCACGAATCCACCGGCTGCTTCAGAAGCTCGGCGGGAGTCAGGCCCTGGCCGCATAGGGGAACCAGCGTGAGAGCGAGGGACAGCAGAAAGCGGTGCATCATCATTTGAGGGTCACCAGGTAAGCGGTCAGGTTGTGTATGTCGGCGTCCGTGTACTTGCCCAACATGTCCGTGTGCACTTTAAGCGGGTCGTTGACCTCGACTTTCGGGGCGGCGGCGCCGTCGCGCGTGAAGGAGTGGTAGGTGCCTTCGGCATCGCGCAGCGAGACGCTGAAATCGTCCACGCGATCCAGTTTGCCGGTGATGGGCTTCCCGCCCGGCGGCGTTACCGTAACCATTACCGTGCTCTTGCCGGACGTCGCGCCGCCACGGCCGCCGCGCGGCTGCAGCCAGCGCGATTGCAGCGCAAATCCGTCATAGCGGCTGCCAATGCCCTTCAGATCGCCGGATGCCGAATGGCAGGTGGCGCACTTTCCGGCGCCGGTGAAATAGGCTTCTCCCTTCTTCGGGTCTCCGGTGAGTACGTCGAGAAATGCGTAGGTGGCGCGATGGCCGGCGGAGTATGTCTGAACATGCAGCCACGCCACCAAGTCGGAGATCTGCGCCTCGGAAAGACCTGGCTTCGGCATGCCCTGATCCGGACGTCCGTCACGCAGAACGGGCGCGATTAAGATGCCCTTCTCGTCATCCAGCACCAGCACGGAACGAATCAGGTCGGGTGCGCCGGGGCCGCCTCTACCGGTAGCGCCATGACAGCCGGCGCAATTCGCGGTATAAAGCTTGGCGCCGCGCTCAAATGCCGCCGGATCTTCTTTCGCCCCGGCAATAGCGGCCGTGATGCCCTTTTCGCCGCCGCCGCGTCCACCGCGTCCGCCCATGGCCGGCTCCTGCGCTTGCAGCCACATGACAGCCGGAGTGAGAAGCAATAGACCTGGCAAAGCGACCCGTTTAAGAAATTCCATCGTGCCCCCGCTTTGACAGTTTACGCCAAACTGGAAATATGGAAAAACGGCTGGCGATGGTGACAGGGGCTTCGAGTGGAATTGGCGCGGCGTTTGCCCGCAGATTGTCGCGCGACGGCTTCGAAGTTATCCTCGTCGCGCGTCGCATCGACAGGCTCGAAACTCTCGCTCGCGAACTTGGAGGCGCGCAGACTATCGCGGCTGACCTGACATCCGGAGACGGGCTTGCGCTCGTCGAGCAGCGGATCGCCGCCGCGCCGGAATTGGAGCTCCTGGTCAACAACGCGGGCTTCGGCACTAAGGGTAAGTTTTATGAGACTCCCCTCGACGGGCAGGACTCCATGCACCGGCTCCACATTCTGGCGACGATGCGGTTGACCCGGGCCGCTCTGGCGGCGATGGTCCCGCGCGGCCGCGGTGGCGTGATCAATGTCTCTTCGGTTGCCGCCTTCGGACAGAGCCCGGGGAATGTCAGCTACTGCAGCACGAAGGCCTGGATGAATAGCTTCACCGACGGGCTCGACCTGGAATTGAAGAGCTCCGGATCCCGCGTGCGGGTGCAGGCACTCTGTCCCGGCTTCACCATCACCGAATTCCACGATGCGATGGGCATGAGCCCGGACGGCATCCCGCGCTGGATGTGGATGCGGGCTGAAGACGTAGTGGACGCGTCATTACGAGGGCTGAAGAGCGGAAAAGTTTTCGTCGTGCCGGGTGCGTTTTACAAGACCATCGTCATGTTGGAAAAAATAGTGCCGCGCTGGGTGAGATCTGCCGCCATAGTAGGCGCGGGAAAGCGCAAGGCGCAGTAGGTTCCTTACATCTTGCATGTCCAGGCGGCCGGCGAAGTGCGCGGAATCGGCGTTCGCGAGAGCAGGAAGAAATGGCGTGAAGTCGCAGCAATCTGTTCCTGCGGCGCGGAACGCACCGCTCCCTGATAAACAGCGGGAATCAGGAAATCGGTCTCGGGATGCGCGCCGACGAGGGCGCTGAGGTCTTCGCGGTGAATGCATCGCAATCAAACTGGCGATCGGGCCGCCGCCCGGAAGCCCCCATTCCTCGCAGGCGCGACCGGAAAGCCGCTTCGTGCCGCGGAAGATCGTTAAACTGATCGACCGTGACGCTGATCCCCATCTCTGGAAACGGCATATTGTAAGGTCCGGTGGGTAGCGCAATCGGAACCATGGCGGCGTAGCGAAGGCGCGGCAAGGGCAGCACTGAGGCATACAGGTCGTCGGCAATGTCCACAACTACCAACGGGTTGCCGCGTGATTGAGCGCAGTAGGCCGATAGCGCGGGCGCGGTCGGCTGCACGGTCCCTTGCTGAGCGTTGATGCCCCACGGTAGCGAGGGCGAAGCGATCTTGATCAGGAATGCAGCGGCAAGGCCCAGCGACATCCAAGGTGCATAACGCGGCGTCGCGAACGGGCTCCAGCCCGCGGTAAGCAATGCCAGCGCCGGAATTAGCGGGAGCAGATAGGTGGCATTGCGGTACTGCCAGCCGAGTACGGCTGCCACCATGATTCCCAGCCAAGCCGCGAGCAGCGTGGCCGCGGGCGTCCTGCGTCGGAGGTCGGTGAAGAACGCGGGAAGCGCCGAGAAGGCGGACGCCAGCAGCAGAGGGTCGGTGGCGGCAAGCCGCATAAAATAGAACGCGGCCTGATTTTCGCGCGACGTCTGCGGCGGCGCTCCGGCGCCGTATCCGAGGATCTCGACGGCAATGTGCTCGGTCCAGAACCAGCGGTAGTGAACGATCAATTGATAAACAAACCAGGGTGCGGCCAATGCAAACGCGAGCCCCGCAGCTAGAAACAGGCGAAGGAATGAGGGGCGTTCTTTAGGGCGCGCGGCGATCCAATAGACTCCGAGCACGCCAAGCGGCAGAATCCCCGCAATTCCCTTCGTAAGTATCGCGGCCGCCACCGCACCGGAAAAACCCCACAGGCCGATGCGCGATTCCAGCCACGGATCATAGAAGATTGCGTAGAACGCGGCTACGTAAAAGGAAACCAGGAAAGCGTCGGTCATGCACAGGGTCGCTAACGAATACCAAAGATGATTCGAGAGCAACATGAGCGCGGCGATCGCACCCGCCTGCCAGCCGGAAAGTTCGGCGCCCCACAGGAAGAGCAGTCCCAGGGCAAGCGCCGAAAGGATCACGCCGGGGAGCCGCAAACCGATACGCGAAACGCCCAGGATTCGTGTTGCGAGCGCCGCGCCCCAGATCAGTAGCGGCGGTTTATAGAGGGCATAGCGGCCCATAAACCGCGGCGTGAGCCAGTCGCCATCGCGCGCCATCGTGATGGCCGAGTGCGAGTAAAGCGCCTCGTCCTGTGCCGTGATCCTACTGATTGGGTCGATGTAGTCGCCTGCCAGTCCAACACGGGCCGCGCGAACGAGCAGGCAGGCCAGCGCCAACAAGGCAACGGCGAAGAAGGCCCGTCGCATACCGTAAAGACAATACCACGGAGTGCGCCGGGCCTGCCGTTACTTGGACTTTTCGACTACTCCCAGGTCGTTGAGGATCTTGGGTTGGGCTTCATCCATCGCCAACAAATTATGACAGGCGTTGCAATCCTGCGAGATGCTCTTGCCATCCTTGGCGTTGTGCCCCCCATCGTGGCAGCGGAAGCAGCCAGGAAAATCCGTATGCCCGATGTTCATCGGATACGCGCCCCAGGTGACTTTCATCTCCGGGAAGATGTTACGGTTCCAGACTTCCAGCAACTGTTTTCCGGAACTCGCAATCTCTGTACCACGCTGGGCAAAGATCGCCGGATAGGAGTCCTGATAGTACTTGGCAAAAGCCGCCGGGATCTTTAGCGCCGCCTCGTCGCGCGACATATAGTTCGCCTTGATGATCTCCACGCCCTTCTTTTTCGCAAAGGGAAGGGAGTTGGAAATCAGGCCCGCCGCCATCGCTTTGTCGATACCGCGATCCGGAAGATCATAGCTGTGCGCAGGACGGTTGTGGCAGTCCATGCAGTCCATTTCACGAATGGGTGCCCCACCGCCGTTCGGCTTCGCGTCGGCTGTTGCGTAGAGGGTTTGACGACCGCCGCCGTTGTATTCCACCCATGGGATATTCTGGCGCTGCTCGTCAGTGGCCGCATAGCGTATGTGGACGCCGGGTCCCAGATGGGTGCCGTGGATGCCGATGCCGTGATTGCCGCCGCCAATCTTCACCAGTAGAACGGTTTTGGTCAGGCTATTGGTCTCATCCTCGGCGAATTTGTTGATCACTCGCACCCGGTCCTCGCCGTACTTTTGGGGCCAGTGACAGGTTTCGCAAGTCTCGCGCGCTGGCCGGAGGTTGTGAACGGGGGTGGGAATGGGCTTGGGATAAGTATTGAACGAGACGGCGAGCAACTGGCGCGCACCCGACAGTTTGCTCTTCACGAACCATCCCGCGCCCGGCCCGATGTGGCACTTCACGCATTCGACTCTCGAATGAGGTGAGTTCTGATAGGCCGTATACTCGGGCTGCATCACCGTGTGGCAGGTCTTTCCGCAGAATGTCACCGAGTCCATGTAATTGACCGCGCTGTATCCCAGTTGACTGCCGATCACGATGTTGATCACCGTGGTGATGCTGACAAAATAGACCAGCTTGCGCAGTTCCGGATTCGTCCAGCTGAGTTTGGGGAATTCCGGCGGATAGATGTGTTGGCGTCCTTCCCGCCTGCGCTTGAGCCACATTCCCAGCGGGATGAGAATCAAGCCGCCGAAGAACGGTCCCGGAATCGTCAGGAAGGCGAGCATCCCGAGGTAGGGATTCTGGGTTTCCCCCGTCATCGTGATCGGAAGAAGGAACAGCCAAATCACGGTAGTAGTCGTGACCAGCACAACTCCAAGAAGGCTGATCCAGTTATTCGAGAGGTGAATGAAGGGGGATAACCAACCACGTCCCCCGGGTGCGGAGTTATTCGGCGTCATGCGTAATTAGTCTCCCGCGACTTTCGTCCGCGGTTTCTCGCTTTCCATTGAGTCCTGTTTCTTGACACTCTTTCCGGTAAGGAAGGCGGTGTTCAGAGGATATACATCCGGATCGAAAATGATCGAATAAAAATGCCACACGACGATTGCCAGGGTCGCCAGAAGCGCTTCGTAGAAGTGTACCGAAGTTGAGATATCGAGCCATAGTTTGGGCAGCAACTTCATCGCCAGGTTATTTGCCCAGAGCATCGCACCCGATGCGATCATCACGATGGCGCCCCAGACCACCGCCCAATATTCCGCCTTCTCAATGTAACTATGCGCCGATCTTCCGGGCGGTTGGTTGCCTAATCCGAGGTTGTAGGCGAAGTTGGACAATGCTTCCCGCGGATCGTTGGTGTTGGGCAGCATTTCCTTCCAATGTTCGCGCAGTTTCCGGCTGACGATGATCGAAATCAGATGCGTTACCGATATGGCGATGAAGACGCCGGCCGCAACGCGGTGAATCAGGCTGCGCATCGAGTAATGCCCCTCCATGAGAAGCAGGGGACGCGCCCACCACTGCTCAGGGTATTTCAACGCGAACCCTGTCCAAACCAACGTGAGGAAAGACAGGGCAAGCAACGCATGTTGGAAACGCTCAAACGCCAGCATGCGCACCTCGCCGTGACTCGCCGCGGAGAGCCCGCGAGATGCCCGGGGTCGAGCCTGGAAGCGGAGCCGAATCAGTTTTCGGACCCAATCCCCGCCCTGGTGGAGCAGCATGAGGCCGATGGTCACGGGAATAATCAGTAAATAGAAGTTACGTACCCATTTGAGGGTATCCGGTTCGGCGGCGCCCTCCGTTACGTGAACCTGGCTGATGGCGAACCGGGTGCCGGCGCCCGGATGACACTGCCCACAGGTCTTCGGCAAGTTCTTGGCGTTCACCATACTCAAGGCGTCCGCGGACGGAAGAATATTGTGGACTCCATGGCAACTGGCGCAGTTGGCGACGGTCTGGGAGCCACTCTTGGCGGCCAGCCCATGAAAGGAGGCGTCGAAACTAACCAGCCGGTCACTAGGCATGCCGAATTTCTTGGTCAGCCGGACATTGCCGTGGCAACTTCCGCACGTATCCCGAATGTGGGCGTTATTCACGCTGCTATCGGCATTCGTGTGTTTGAGAATTTTATGTTCGCCATGACAATCCGTGCACAATGGGGCCTGCGAGATTCCACGTGCCAGCGCCTGTCCGTGAACACTGCTGCGGAATTGCGTGACCACGTCACTATGACACATGCCGCAGGTATCGGGCACGCCAATTCGGAAGGCTTGGGATTTGGGAGGCAGCAATTCGTGTGCGCTGCCGTGGCAAAGAGAGCAGTCGGGGGCGCCCTCGTTCCCACCCTTGCGGGCCTGACCGTGGACGCCTTTATCGTAATCGCCCGCCTGGTCCGCGTGGCACGTGACACAGGCCGGCTTGGGAATGTTAGCTGGGTGAGGGACCTTGTCGTGAGACTCGTGGCACGTGTCGCACGAGAGTCCGGAATGGGCGCTCTTCTCGAGTTTTGCTCCCTGCTCGTGGCACGATGTACAGGCCGGCGGCGCATCGTTCCCGGCCGCCAAAAGTGGTGCTCCGGCGACGCCGGCGGCATAGGCCAAAAGCAACGAACCGAGCCTCAAGCCAATGGAGGTGAATACCCGGTTCGTCATGCGCTTAAACCCCCATGGAGGCTCTTCCGACGAACTGCCCGTACACGTAGCCGGCAGCCACCAAAAGGCCGAGAAGGACGGCGACCACCGTCAGAATCTTCCCCCACTTGTCGATCTGATCGAGCTTCTGCGCGAGGGATGTTTGTTGCGTGAGAACACCGCTGTTGACGTGCAGGGTATCGTCTTCCTTGCCGGCGACGATCTTCCGCCAGATGAACAGAACGATCACTATGGCGGTAACTACCATCCAGAGAGCTACCAACGGACGCAAATCGAAGTTCACAGTTGACCTCCAAATTTGGGTTCACAACCGAATCTGCGGGCCCTTTGGGGAAATTGAGCCTGCGGACGGCTGAAGGCTGATCTTGTCGAAAGTCTTTCCGGTGGCCTCTTCGATGGCATCGACCACCAGGAGTAAATAGGCATCGAGCGCACACTGTACTTGGCGGCGAGTCTCGCAAGTGCCGTCGCCGGCCTGATCCTGGCATACGGAGCAGACGTTGCGGCGGATGGCCTCGATGTAAGGGTGAATGTCGTTGCTTTGAACCGACTGAATTGCTTGGGCGACTTGGGGAAAGAGTCGAAACAGAGCACAACTCGAGGGATCCTCCAGACTGCAGCCGCCGTCGATAGTTTGTTCCGTGCATACTCTACAAATCCGGTTTCGGACAATGGCCTCTAATTCTACGACTGAGCGGTCCATGTTCAAGTCTCCTTTCCCGGAGTAAAAATAAATGCACGCCAAAGTCCACTGCGGCGAGCGCCTAAGCTATTGAATTTTGCAACGTTTAGCTCCAGAGAGCTGAGTTCCTGGGGGTAGTGACGCAGGTGCTTGACTACTGTTGGGGGATATCCCACTTGCGACGCTACAGCCGTGGGATTTGTCGACGCGGAGCGCAGCTGCCATAATCGCCAGCAGCACTGTATTGATGGAGTCTTCTTCGCTGACAACCGACACGATTCCCGCATCCCAGGCCTGCGCCAGGAGTTGAGGATCCTTACGGGTGATGAGAACGACGCGTTCGGGATTTGCCAGGGGGAGGGGCAGCCGTTCGAGCACGGTTTGATCGAGGACCAGCACGCACTGACGCGTTGTGTCCGGTCGATCGACTGACTCGACGTGCCATGCGCAACTGTGGACCAAGGCCTCGCGAACAGCCGCGGCATATCCGCCGTCAGTAATCGCGAGTTGAACCGTTTGCATCATGGACGACTCCGCGCCTCCGCCTGACACCAAGCTACTTCTTTTCCTTGTAGCCTTCGAGATTCTTGTGCTCGGCAAAATACTTGCCGGCATCGGTCAAATCTTTCGGCTTAGCCTTGGAATCAATGTGGCAATAGACGCATGCCTTCTTGGTGGACTTCATGTATTCTGCCTTGCCATACGAAGCCGTGGAGCAAACCAGGAAACCGCCCAGCAAAATAACAGCGGGCAAAGTAATTTTTAAGTGGGACATACTGCCTCCAGTTCGAGAGGTAGCAATTGCAGCACCAACTACCTAAGTCGTGCATTCCGGAGATCTTTGTCTTAAAAAAGAGAATGGTCGTGGCGTCATTGGGCCCAAATGCTCGAAGGTTGGGCGAATTCGCGCACAGTGCTTGCTATAATCGAGGGCAAGTTCCACTAAATGTCTAAGCTCACCCCAGGTTGGCAGAGAACCAGCGTGTTGGAATCGGTGTTTGACCAGCTTTCCGACGCCCTGGTTCTATACGATCCGGAATTCTGCATCACCGGTGTCAACCGGGCTGCAGAAAAACTCTTCAACATGACCAGCGACGAAATGCTGGGAAAACATTGTCAGGAAATCTTCAAGTGCAGCGTATGTGAACCGAACTGCGGAGTGCTGGTGGGTTTGAATCAGCCCTCGGCGGCTGCCAACTGCACTGTCCGCCTTCACACCGGCAACGGCATGGAGCGGCTGGTCGTAATGCGGACGAACCAGATGTTCGACGATGCAGGGCTGTTGACGGGCGTGGTCGCCACCATTAAAGACATCACCGAGGAGGCCGCCCCTCAGAAGCGTGAGGTGATCGCCGAATCCACCGAGATGCGCGAACTCATGAACTTCGTGCGCCGCGTTTCGGCCAGTGAAGCCACTACAATTCTGCTCGAAGGCGAAAACGGCACGGGCAAGGATTTGGTGGCGAAGACACTCCACTACCAAAGCGTGCGGCAGGCCGAACCATTCATCGCCATCAACTGCGCGGCAATTCCGGAAACGCTGCTCGAAAGCGAACTCTTCGGCTACGAGAAGGGCGCGTTCACGGATGCCCGCGCGCAGAAGCGCGGCATCTTCGAACTGGCCGATAAAGGCACTCTGTTCCTGGACGAAATCGGCGAAATTCCGCTGATGCTCCAGGCGAAGTTGCTGCGCGTGCTGGAAGAACAGACCTTTCGCCGCCTCGGCGGCCTCAAGGATATTCACCTGGATTTGCGCGTAATCGCGGCCACCAACAAGAATCTCCGCGAGGCGGTGAAAGAGGGCGCGTTCCGCCAGGACCTCTATTTCCGCCTGAACGTGATTCAGATTCTGATTCCGCCCCTAAGGGATCGGCCCGACGATATCGTGCCGATGACGAAGTTTTTCATCGAGCACTACAATCGCAAATTCAAGCGCCAGATCGAAGGCGTGACCGAGGCGGCGGCCAAGCTGTTGATCCATCACGATTGGCCGGGGAACGTCCGCGAATTGCGCAACGCGATCGAGCGTTCGATGATCCTGGAAGAAGGCGCCCTCATTACCGCCGCCAGTCTGCCGATCGCGATTTCCCGGCCGGACGGGAGCATGACGGCCGGCAGCTCGACTGGCACGGAGATCCCCACCGACGGGCTCTCGCTCGAAGACAACGAGCGCAGCCTGCTGGTGCGCGCCCTGGAGAAAGACCGACGGCAATCAAACCCAGGCAGCCCGGCTTGCTGCGCATTACCCGCGATACCCTTCGTTACAAGATGAAAAAGTTCAACCTGCGGTAACCCAGCCCCCAGGAATTGGTTCCGCCCCGCACTTGTGGGCATTGCATTTTAGGTGTTCCCCTGCCTATCATTGTCTATTCAATCACCAGTTTTACAGAGATTTACGATCCCTGAGGTCCCCAGTGCTTTTTCGAACCACGTTTTTCGCGGTATCCTCGCTGTTCCTCTCCCTTTCACTCCACGCCGCAGTCACCGTTGTCGGTGCCGGCAATCTATCGGTTGTTGTAGATTCCAATGGGTCTTACTCCGTTACGGTTCCTGAAACGGGATGGAATTTTAGCGCCAATATCGGCGCCCCTCTCAGCAATCTCAGGGTGGTTTCCAGCGCGGACGCCCTTGGCGGATACAGCGAAATTGGCTTCGATTTTCAGTTCGGCGTTCCCCGCCACGGCTCGATTCGCGCCTACGCCGAGCATCCGGACGTGCTTTTCACCCTGAGTTCACCCACGGCCGATGCGGCCAACAACCTTGCGTTTCCCAACTGGAACAAGTTCCCTCAGAGCCTTAGCCACCTGACCTTTTCAGGCATATTCGCTCCCCCGTCCTTCTGGGATTTCGCCAGCGACAGCCCTTGGATTTTCTTCGACAGCGCCGGTAGAACGTTTATCCTTTCCGCCGCCTCGAATTTCATGACGGCGAGCACCACCAAAGGACCAAATGGCGAACTGGCCAGCGGTATCTCCTCCGACATTCCAACCCTCCCACGCGGCTTCGAGCACCGCACCCTGCTGGTGGTGGAAACCGGCATCAATCGCGCCTTCGACACCTGGGGTCAGGCAATCACGTCGCTGAGCGGCAAAACCCGGCCCGCCAACGATGCCGATGTCAGCCTGAACAAGGTAGGCTACTGGACCGATAACGGCGCAAGCTACTACTACCAGACAGCCAAGTCCATGACCTACGAGCAGACGCTTGCTGCGGTGAAGAGCGATTTCGACCGGGCAGGCATCAAACTTGGCTACGTGCAGTTGGACAGCTGGTTTTACCCGAAAGGCAGCGCCGCAGCGTGGGACAACAATGGCGCGGGCATCTACCAATACGTCGCGGCGGCGCCTCCCTTCATGTCGGGCCTCTCCCGTTTTCAGCAAAATCTCGCCTTACCACTGATAACCCACGCACGTTGGATCGACCCCAGCAGTCCTTATCATGGCCTTTACAAGATGTCCGGGAATGTGGTCACCGACCCGGCGTACTGGGATACCGTCGCGGGATATCTGGCAAATTCGGGAGTCACTACTTTTGAACAGGACTGGCTCGCCGACAAAGCCCACACCGATTTCAATCTGACGGATGGCGACGCATTCCTCGATAACATGGCATCGTCAATGGCGCGGCGTCACCTGACCATGCAGTACTGCATGGCCTCGGCGCGTCACTATATGCAAAGCTCGAAGTACAGCAATCTGACCACGATTCGGACCAGTGCAGATCACTTGCAACGTGACCGCTGGACAGACTTCCTTTACGCGTCGCGCCTGGCCAGCGCGCTCGGAGCGTGGCCGTTCACCGACAACTTCAACAGCGGTGATACGAGCCAGTTGTTGCTCGCCACCCTCTCCGCGGGCCCCATCGGAATTGGCGATCCCATCGGCTCCATCAGCGCCCCGAATCTGCTGCGCTCTGTGAGGCGCGATGGTGTGATCGTGAAGCCTGACGTGCCGTTAACGCCCGCCGATGCCAGCTACACTACAATGGCCCAGAGCGCCGACACACCCCAGGTCGCCTTTACCTGGTCCGATTTCGGCGAGCTGCGTACCAACTACGTCTTCGCGTTTACTCAGGGGACCCATACGACGGTCGATTTCAAACCGTCGGATTTCGGGATGAACACGCCAGTTTACGCCTACAACTACTTCGCGGGCACCGGAGATTTGATCAACCCCACCGACCTGATCGAACAGACCATCTCGGGCGACGCACTGTATACCGTACTCGCACCCGTCGGACTCTCCGGAATCGCGGTGCTCGGCGATACCGACCATTTCGTCACGATGGGCAAGAAACGCATCTCGGGAATTACGGATCGCGGCGAAGCGAAAGTCACGGTGAGTTTCGCCGAGGGCGAAACATCGGTCGTGATCACCGGATACTCGCCGGTCACGCCAGTGATCGCTGCAATCGAGGGATCAATCGGCGCAGTCACGTACAGCCCTTCCACCCACCTCTTTCACGTTCCCGTGACCGTCGGCTATAACAACAGCGCGAGCATCCGCATTCAGCAATCCCACCCTGGCCTGAAACCGGGGCAGCCGCCCGCACACAGGCTCCCCGGTAAGACCGGCGTTCAGGGCCGGACTGCCAGCGTAATGCCAGACTGACTGACGCTATCGCCCACGCGCAGCCCTAAAGGCACGGCAGTGCCGGTCGGAGCAGCCTTGGGAATCCGCAGATTGACCTGGACCACGCCCTCGACGATTCCGGGGGCTCCGCCGGCATAGAGAACGTCCGCCTGGGCGCTACCGATTTGCGCAGACACGGGTGCTACCGGCAGTGGCAAGTTATCGGCGGAGACCACGGCGCCATCGATTCCGGCCGGCGATACGATTCCGGCCCCGGTCGCCCACAGAGTCACCACGGAACCAAGCGGCGCCGGGTTGTCCGGCGAATTGAGGCTGCCATCCTGATTCAGCAAAACGGCCTGGCCGCCTCCACTCGCATCCGCGGAGAAAATGCCGATGGCGGCCGCAGCCACCGTTACTGGCGCGGGGTCGGATGTCTGTCCCAGGTATTGCACCTGCACCTGCGTGGTGGAGCCTTCCACCCCGAACGGCACGATTGTATTGATCTGGCCGGCGCTGGCGTAGAGCATGGGCGCCGGTACACCGTCAAACAGCACTTGCGCGCCCGAAAGGATAGTCGCCACCAGGCCCGAGCTATCGAGTTGCAGACCCGCTGGAGTCACGGGGCCTAGACCGGAGCCCATGATCGTGACTACTTCACCAGGAGACACGGCATCCTGGAAACCGCTGGCGCTGTTGAACACCTCGGAGATCGAGGGAGATGTCCCCTGATTTACCGGCGGGTTGAACAGACCGTAGACCACCACGACATTAGAGAGGCCGGGAACATAGACGCGGCCGTTCGCCACAGTCGGCGGCACAAACTTGACGATTAACGGCATCTGGTCGCGACCGGGGTCCATGTCGCTATTCCACAGCTCGTTTCCCAGATTGGAAGCGTCGTATGCATGCAGCGTACCGGGCGTGCCGTGATTGTAATCGCCGGTGCTTTCCCAGAGAATGCCCGAGCCTTCCGCGCCCCCATTTGCGGAAAGCGTCATTCCAACGCGAGCATATCGCAGCGCATCGGTCGCCGTCGACACAGGATCCGGGCTCAATGTATTGCCCGTGACCTGAAAACACTTCAACTGATCCTGCTCTCCTTGAACATAAATATTCGTAAGCGCTCCACGGCTCCACATAGCGAAACTGAAGATGGAGCCGCCAGACGCCGCAATGATGCTTGCATTGGCGGGGTCCCGCATGGAGGAGCCGTTGAGCAGGTAGAGATTGCCGCCCTTGTCGCCGCCTACAACTCGATGCGTGCCTGGAATCAAGGCCGGCCCCACGGAAAGGTCCACGTCGTTGTCGGACATCGATTTCCAATCCGCGGGAGCGAAAGAATCCAGGGTAGTGGATCCTCCGGAGGAAATCTTCACGAAGCTCTCGCCGAAATTCTGAACCCCGTCATAGTCGCCGTTCCCGGTTACTGCGTAAATGTTTCCCTGCGCATCCGCGGCCGGCCCATGCGACGATTGCCAAATGGAACCACCGTCTCCGTTAGGCGTGGTGACGAACACGCCAACTTGCGCACTCAAATCCGAGGCGTTATAGCTCAGCATCCAACCGTGAAACGGCGCTTGATCGCCGTGCGATCCGAAGCTGACGTACACAGTATTGTTGGCCAAGAGCAATCCGGGGCGTTGAATGTGCTGCATCGAATCGAAGGGCAGCGTGCCGTCTGCGAGCGATCCCGAGCCAGTGCCCGGCACTGACGCATTCAACGCCACCGGTCCGTTCAATTGCTCCGCTCCCGTGGTCAGATCGAGCGCATGCAGATAGAACACGGGCCGCGAACCCTCCAGTACGTCGCTCACCACGTATAGGATTCCACGCTGCAAATCGATCGCGCCCGTCCCCAGAATTCCGACTTCACTGCTGATGTCGCCATACTGTCCGAATAAGAGCGATGCCGGAACAGAATTACCGAGATTCACCCGCCATAAAATCGTTACCGGCGAGACCGAATCGGCATCGAATGCGTAGACGCTGTTGTGCATCGTCGATACAAACAGAACGTTGTGCGTGCCGCCGGCGATGGAGAGCCCGCTGACAAACAGCGGCTGCGCGTATACCTGGCCATCCACGGAGAACGTTGCGAGCTTTCCGAAATTTGACAGATTTACTGTGGTGGACGAAAGCTGCGTTTCTTGCAGGTTGGCATTCGTTCGGTCATTGCTACCGTTGGCAGTAAGTATGTTGACCTGCCCGTTCGCCAGCAAGCAGCCGAACATCAACAAAGTTCCAAAATTTGTTGCAGAATGCATTGTGGCCCCTCCGGTGGTTGAATACCGCGCACGCACACCCACCATGCATTCGTAGATCCAGAACAAGGATCATAGGTTCCGTATGATTCTTTGCCACACAAAACTTGGGGTTACGAAGGGCACATCGTAAAGAAATGTATTGGAACTTTAGCGATTCAGAGGGGTTGTTTACTTGAGGAAGTAGTCGCTACTTGGAGTAGATGGCGCTTAGCACTCTGTAGAGTTATTAAGTTTGGGTAACTCCTAAAAAAGCATCGCGCCATTAAAGAGCGGTTTTAGCTGGGACAAAGAGTAGTCGAGGCGCGCTACCCGCGTCCAGGAGCCATAGCGGGGCTTCGCTCATTTCGTTGAGACGGAAGAGCGAGCCCATCGGAATTAACGAGGTCGGTGCGCAGTCACAACTCAGCGAGTTGCTCAACCCGCTTTCGACATCGATCGCGGCAACCGTGCGAGAGCGTTGGCTGGCGATAAATACCGTGCGGCCATCCGAGGAGAAACCGATTGCGGAGGGCGCGGTGGTACCGGGAAAATCACGGCTCGTAGCAGCTCCGGTTATGTCGCGAAATATCGTCAGCGTGCCGGAGTGGATCACAGCGGCATCGTGGCCCGCCGGTGCGAAAGCCACCAACGCTCCTGGTGTGGCGTCCATCAATTTGCGGCTGTCGCCAGCCAGTCCGATCAATTCCACCGGGCCGCCGGCGCCGTACAGCAGATACGTTCCATCGTCACTGATTGCAAGGCTTTCCGTGGCTGCCTGGCGCGGCTTTTGGTGGCTCTGCAGGCGGATCTCAAAGGCAAGCGTTGCGCTGCCCGGGAGTCCCCGCACAACCTGAACGCTGCCTCCCGCATAAAGCGCGGCAGCCGTTCCCGAGGGGCTGAAAATGATACGCTCCGCGGCCACCAGACCGGCGGGAGTTGCCTCGATGGCAGCAGCGCCGCCAAGCACAAAGATGTGCGGCGTGCGATCGGTCGAAAGTACAATCGCGGAATCCATTTTTGGCGAGACCGCGGCAGCAGTCACGGGCATGCCAAAATCCACAACCGCTCCGATCAGAGCAGCGCCCGGAATGCCTTGAATTTGCCTCAGTGTCTTCGACGATCCGTCAAAAACAAAGCCCGAAACCGGGGACTGTAGCCCGGCCGGTTGAGCCTGGAGTGCACACGCGGCGAGACACGCAGAGATGAGAATCTTCATAACCGTTACCTTGGAGGCCCTACACTCCCGTTACCTGCGCTGACTGTCGTACCGGGTCCAATTGCCGGAGTAGAACCCCCGCTGTGGGTGGCGTAATAGGCTCCTCCCGCGGCAGCCGCGCCCACCACCACCAACACCGCGATCAGCTTACCGGAAATCGCGCTGCCGGCCGACGCACCCGTCGCCGAGAGAAGCGCATTCGTCTGAGTGATGCTGATCGATGCATTTTGACCGCGGTGGGATGCGTTCACGCGAATCTGATACTGGCCCTTGATTCCATTTGGTTTAAGGCCGCGCCCGACGGCTTGTCCCTGACTATTGGTGGTCATCGTCAGAGTCTTGACGCCGTTGGCAAACGTGCCACCCGCGCCATTGGAGGGCAGCATGAAAATTACCACCGCGCCCGCCACCGGCTTGTGATTTTCATCCTGCACTTCAACGATCGGTTCGCGCGCGGTGCGCTGCTTAATGTTGTTAACCGCACCTTCGCCTTCGATCACCACAAGGTTCAACAGGGGGGCAACTTGTGCCGCCGCCGGAATCCACAGCGCTAGAAATAGTGATAAAACGCGCACGGCAATGTCTCCGCAGCCATTATGGCATGAGCCCAAATGTTCACGGGTTAACCGAACGGTTAACGCACCGATCCCTTAGAAGCACTTCGAATCCAAGTGGCGGCGTTTAGGAGAGAATCCGCAGTGTAATCGGGCGGCTGCGCCGGCGGCCTCTCCCGATACTGACGGTCGATTAACACCGTCCGGACTCCCGCGTTGGCGCCGCAATCGATATCCCGCCAACGATCGCCGATCAGAAAGCTGCGGCTGAGATCGATCTGATGGGAAGCGGCTGCGGCCAGTACCAAGCCGGGCTTGGGCTTGCGGCAATTGCAGTTTTCCAAGTCGTCGTGCCAGCAGACCAGAAACTCGTCGATTGGCAGGACTGCGCCAATGGCGGCGTTAATCGAATCAACGGTCTCGCGGTTTTGCGTTCCCCGGGCAACGTCCGGTTGGTTCGTGACCACGATCAGCAGGTATCCCGCCTGTTTGAGCAAAGCCAGCGCATCCGGTGCATCCGGATAGATCTGAACCTGGTCGAGGGTTGCGGGCGGGTGAGGCTTGCCATCGCGGACCACGGCGCGATTGAGCACCCCGTCCCGATCCAAAAAGACGGCCGTTCTCACTTCACCGATTCCCACTTGGTCTCCGCCTGTTTGAGTGCGGGATGCGTCACGATCAGGTGCCAGATTACGGCCTGGAACGCCTCCGCATGCGGGGTCACGTGTCGCGCATTTACCGTGGGTACGATCACACAGGCATCGGCCGATTTGGCGGTGTACCCGCCATCGCGGCCCACGATCCCGGTCACCTTTGCGCCCACGGTCTTCGCGTAGCGGACGGCGCCTACCAGGTTGGGGCTTACCTGATTCTCCAGGCTGCCGCCGCCCACGGAGAAGATAAGCAGCGCGTCGCTCTCGCGCAGACGGCTCACCCGCAGCCAGGAATCGAAGACGCTTGCCCATCCTTCGTCATTCGTCCGCGCTGTCAGCTCGCTGACATTGTCCGTCGGGGCATAAGCCTCGATGCCGCAGATCTTACGAAAATCGTTGACCGCGTGGGACGCGTTGGCAGCACTCCCGCCGACGCCTAAGATAAAAAGGCGGCCGCCTTCCGCGCGGCAGCCGGCCAGAATCGCGACAACTTGTTCCACCGCGGCCGCATCGATCTGCCGGAGAATTTCACCTGCCTCCGCGAGGAACTGTTCAGTAAATGTCATCGGGCTAGAAACTCCGTAAGGTCTCGTATGCCTCCGAGTGAACCGATCTCGTAGAACCGGTCCGCCGATTCCCAAGCAGCCAGTTCTTCGCGCCGCAACAGATCCTGATACAGGGCGGCAAGGTCGTACGGCCGGTCGGGCGGCACGCCGTCGAAGGCGGAGCGTTGAAACGCGCCAAGGCCATAATCGATGTGGTGCATGGAAGGCGTCCGGTTCGCCTTATCGTATGCTACGATGCGGCCGCCCGCAAACTCCACATTGCTGTTATCCCATAGGCCCTGGTTGCGAAAAACGCTCATCAAACCAAGCTTGCCGGAATCGCGGAAGGCTGCGATCGCACCGGCATAATCGCAAGGCAGGTAGGAATCGCCATAGATCACCGCAAACGCAGGCCCCAACAGCGGCAGTGCCCGCCGGATCGCGCCCGCCGTGCCCAGCAACTGCGGGCCATCAGGCGAATACTCGATTTCCAGGCCGAACCGGCTACCGTTTCCCGCGAACGCCTCAATCTGATCGCTAAGGTAACTCACGCAAAGTACGACACGTTGGAATCCATGGCGGCGCAGCAGGCGCAACTGGTGCGCCAGGAACGGCTCGCCCGCAATTTCGATCAGCGCTTTCGGAATCGTCTCCGTTATCGGACGCAACCGGGTGGCCAGGCCGCCCGCGAGAATGGCGATGGGCAGCATCTCAGGATCGGGCCATCAGCGTGGTGCCTTCAAAATCGAAGCGCACCCGTACTTCGCGCAATCCGGCTTCCCGCAGCGCGTGCCGCAAACGAGTCTTGTCCTCCGTATAGAACATGAGGAAGCCCCCGCCGCCGGCTCCGATCAGTTTGCCGCCGAGCGCCCCGTTGGCGCGGGCGATCTCGTAATATTCATCGATCTGCGGGTTTGTCATGGATTGCGACCGATACTTCTTCCGTTCCCAGTGTTCGTGCATGATCGCCGCAAATCGACGCAAATCGCCTTGTTCGATCGCCTCCTTGCTCTCATACCCGAACTGCTTGATCTGGTGGAGGTGTTCGATCATTCCGCTATCGCCGCCGCGCGTTTTCAGGTCCTGCTCCGCGAGAATCGCGGAAGCCGACCGCGTAAATCCCGTGAAGAAGAGCAGCAGGTTGTCTTCGAGGTTGTATAACGTCTCGCTCGAAATCGGCAGCGGAACCACATCTACGCTGCCATCCTGACGGAACTCGAATGACGTCAGGCCGCCGAACGACGCAATATACTGGTCCTGCTTGCCCACCGGCTCCTTCAAAAGGTCGATCTCTATGTGGCACGCCTGCTCGGCAAGGATCTGGCGCGGGACAAAATCTTTGTTGAGGGTGTGAAGCGCGCGCAGCAGTGCAATCGTAAAACTACCCGACGAGCCTAACCCCGTACCCGCCGGAATATCGGACATGCTGACGATTTCCAGGTGCGGTGCCGCCACGGGCACCAATCGCAAGGCTTCGCGAATGATCGGGTGCTTGATCTGGTCTATGGTCTGCACCACCTCGGTGGTCGAATACTTGATCAGATATTCGGGCTGAAACGTTTCGTGGACCGTGATGTAGACGTACTTATCGATCGCCGCGGAAAGCACGAAACCTCCGTGCTCCTGATAATACGAGGGAAGGTCGGTGCCGCCGCCGCCTAAAGAGATGCGCAGCGGCGTGCGGGTGATGATCATGCGTGCGCCTCGCGATATACGGATTCGATTACGCGCAAGGCAGCTTGCGCATCGGGTATCCCCGGGTCTGGGTTGGCGTCCCAGGCGGATATCTTCAAGGAATGCGGCGTTTTCGGCATGCCAGGAATCGTCAGCCATAGGATATTCCCAAGCCAACGTCTCGGGCGGCCCCATTTCCGCGGACATCTTGTACCAGGTGAGACGCTCCACGCCGTAACTGCCCCCAAGCCCGTTAATTTCCAGCTTTCCCACCCGGCCGGAGATCTCGAAGGAGAAGAGATTCTTCCACTCGGTCCAACTGGCGTGCAGGAAGGCCACCTGCCCGCGCGCCGTTTCGAGCAAGAGAAAGCCGTTGTCCTCCACCGGCATATCCCAAAAGTATCGGCGGGCGCTGCCGCGGACGCTCGGAAATTCGCCGAGGAACCAGCGCGAAAGATCGATCAGATGCGAGCCCTGATCGATCAGTTCGCCGCCGCCCGAAATCTCCGGAGCGGCACGCCATTCCCGGTCGTAGCCTGGACGCCCGCCATGCCCATATCGCCCGCGGATGAACATCATCTCGCCCAGCGCGCCGCTCTCGAAGATCTCACGCGCTTTCCGGAAGGCGCGATGGTAGCGATGATTGAACCCCACCCGCACCAAGGCTCCCGAGGCTCGAGCGGCTTCTGCCACCGCATCGAGCTCCGCGCAACATCGCGCGCCCGGCTTTTCGATCAGCACATGCTTCCCTGCTCCCGCTGCCGCGGCCGCGATTTTGGCCAGTTGATCGTGAGGAGTCGCCACAAAAACCGCATCGATATCGCCGCGCCGCACGGTCGCTTCCCAATCGCTCGACGCAACCGCGCCGGGCGTCGCAGCCGCCAGTTGACCAGCCCGCTCCGCGCTGACATCGCAGCAAACCGTGACCGTTCCCACGGGCAGGGCGGAGGCGCGCTTGCGCCCAATCAGTCCGCAGCCGATGATCGCCGCGCGCAATGAGGATTTCGAAGTCAAAATGCATTGTAACCCTCGCGCACTGCGAAATGACTACCGGACCGGGCCCACTCTCATAGGTTGACACGCCGGATAACCGCAGAGTTATGATTCCCGGCGATGCTGCGCGACGACTCGCTTCGCTACCGTTTCAACGGATCTTCGACCCACGGCGGCGTGGCCTGAATCAACCGCCCTAACTCCGGCTCTAACTGCTCCATCTTGACCTTCATTTCCCAGGCAATTTCCCGGTAGCTGAAATGTCCCTTGACCCCGCTGCGCAATCGCGAAATGTATTCCGCTTCCGCGAAATCCATCTTGAACAGGAAGCGGGATCTTGCCCCAAAGGGAAGCAGGTACTCGCTTCCCGGCGCAGGCAGCCTCCGCATCGCCGCAAACGCGGCCTGCATTGCCGACTTGTAGATTTCGCCCGCGCCCGATTCCGTTACCAGCTGCGGAGTATCGAAACCCAGATTGCCGCTATATGCCTGGCGGAACTTCTGGCAGCGCCGGTGCCGGTGCAAATCACGGTACGCGCCAATATCCATCACGATGTCGTAAGCATACAGCCCGCCGCGAAATCCGCCGAGGATCTCGTCGCGCCGCGTCCGGCTGCGCAGCGCTACATCGACTACTTCCGCGCGCTGCCGCTCGCTCCAGGAACAGGCGAGCTCGTAAAGCTCCCGGAAGGGGCGTGCCGTGACCGGGTAGAGCAGGGTAGCCGCGATATCGGCGGGAATGTTGGTCGGCTGAATCAGATCCACACGATCGCCGTCGGCGCCAGCTCGCGCCGGCAAGTTCTGGGACGCCCAGAGCTTGAGGTCCTCGCGCGATTGCGCGGCGTGTTCGTCTGCATCGGCGTGGCGCGCAAGCGTGGGGGCGAGCGCCTCGGCCTTGGCCTCCGCGTCCCATATGCAATCCGGCACGGCCGCGCACGATTGCGCGATTTCGTCGCCCAGGCTGCGCAGTTCGGCGTACTCCGACGCCTTTAGCCGGCGAATTTGCTTTTCGATCGTGCGAATGCTCGCCACCTGGCCGGCATTCGTAGGCACGCCCCAGAAGAGAAGGTAGCGCGCTACGTCGAACGCCCGCGCGGTCAGGTTGCGCTGGTAAGCCTCCGGCTTCATATCGTCCGGACGCGGCAGCCGCGCCGTCAATGCCGTGAATGCCAGTTCCTTGACCTGGGCATAAGCCGCGAGCAGGGCCTGCCCAGCGGCCTGATAAGCCGCCGCTTCCTCCGGTCCAAACTCCGCCGGTGTAACGAAGCCGGAATTCGAAAAATCCTGGTAGCGCGACGATTTGGCCTGCCCGTCCCAAAGCGGCTCCTCCTCGATTTCGGTGGCCGCAAGTTCGCTGATTCCCTCGAAGCACATCACCGTGTGCCCTAAATCGGCAATCGATGCATGGCCGTATTGGAAATAGAAACTCTCCAGAAATTTCTCGGAGTTGTGGGTGCGCACCCATTCGATCGATTCTCGAATAGAGTCAGGCGACCGGCTGTAGCGAGCCAGGGCGTAAGCGCTCTTTTCGGGCGGCATTGGCGCCACCGTGATCACGCGTTTGGTTTGGGTCAAGACGCTATGATAACGAGGAATGCAGATCCGAATCCAACGCACACACCCCCAGGCCATCCTGCCCGCTTACGCCCACGGACCGGCGGAAGACGCCGGCATGGACCTGCATGCCGTCGAGGACGTTACCCTGGAGCCTGGCGTGGCGCGGCTCGTTCCTACCGGCCTGACCCTCGAAGTGCCCCCTGGATACGAAGCCCAGGTGCGCCCGCGCAGCGGCTTGGCCCTCAAGCACGCCATTACCATCCCCAACGCGCCCGGCACCATCGACCCGGGTTATCGGGGTGAGGTTCGCGTCATCATGCTCAATCTGGGACGAGATCCGTATACCGTGCACGCCGGTGATCGGATCGCCCAGATGGTGGTGGCGCGCTATGAATCCGTGGAGTGGCTGGAGGAAGGCTTGGCCGATTCTGCGCGCGGCGCCGGCGGTTTCGGTTCGTCAGGACGGTAGCTGTATTCCATTCAGAAAGACGCTTACCATCTCATCCGCGATGCGCCGCGGATTGCTGACCGAAAATCGGCCGGGAAACAGCAGCGTGAGCAATCCGTGGTAAGAAATCATTCCGATGAGCCCACGCGTAGCCACTTCGGGATTGACCTTGCGGAACGCTCCCTGACGAATTCGGCGGCGGATGTAGCCGCTGACCCGCCCGTAGAAGCTGGAGTAAAGGCGTTCGAAGAAAAGTTCCGCCAGTTCGTGCCGTTCGAGCGAACTGAAGAATAAGAGCCGGCTTAGCTCCGGATCGTCCTGGTATCGGCGCAGAATCAGTTCGCCCATCGCCCCGAAAAACGCACGGTCGTCGCCTGCCCGCGCCAGCCCGTCAAGTCCTGCGGCGTCCCCGGAAACCTCTCCGGCCTTGGCCTCGATGATCGCCGAATAAAGATCGCTCTTCGCGCGGAAATGCTGATAAAGTACGGGCTCCGTAATGCCCGCGGCGGCGGCCAGTTCTCGCGTCGTCGTGCCGCGGAACCCCTTCTCCGCAAACAGGTGGATCGCGGAGCGTACGATTGCAGCGCGGCGCTCTTCGCTCTTCATGCGAACTTTCATGCAAATTTCCGGAACTTAGCGTTCGCTAACAAACAGAATAGCACCGCCGGGCTTCGCTTCTTGACAACGGCCGCAGCTCTAGAACTATTCTAAATATAGATTTTGTCTAAGATCACGGAACAGCTCGATCAGGCCTTTAAGACGGCTTCGTTGCGCCCCACGGTGCAGCGCTATGCCGTGCTCGAATTCCTGGCGAGCCATCACGCTCATGCCACCGCCGACGAGATTTTCCACGCGGTGAACCGGCGCGATCCGCGAGCCTCGCGCGCCACGGTCTACAACAATCTTCACTCGCTGGCCAACGCCGGGCTGGTTCGGGAAGTTCTCGGCGAAGGTCAGGCCGCTCGCTTCGACGCCAATTTGCAGCCTCACCATCACTTTGTATGCGCAAGCTGCGGGCTCATGGAAGATATCCCGTGGTTCGACCTCTCGCCGGAAGCCGGCACCTCCCCGCTCGGCAAGCGTGAAGTCCACAGTTATGAAGTAGTGTTTCGCGGCACCTGCGTTCGCTGCCGCGTCCCCCGCCCGAAGCGAGGGGTGCGAGAATGAGTCTCGCGGAGCAGCATTGCGTCCCCTGCCGCGGAAAAGTTCTCCCGCTGCCGGGAGACGAACTGGAGAAACTGAAATCGCAGGTACCCGGATGGCAAGTGGTGGACGGCCACCACTTATGGAAGGCCTATACATTTCCCGATTTTCGGACGGCCCTGGACTTTGTCAATCAGACGGGCGCGATCGCCGAAGAAGAGGGGCACCACCCCGACCTGCTCCTGGCATGGGGCAAGGTCGAGGTCAAAATTTGGACTCACACGATCGATGGCCTGACCGGGAATGATTTCGTGCTGGCCGCCAAGATCGATCGAATTCACTAAACCCCAAGGAGCAAGTTACATGTTAGGTGTTGGACACAAGTTCCCGGCGTTCTCCGTGCAAGCCACGGTTAGCCTGGAAAAAGGCAAGGCGTTTCAGACGATCACTGATCAGGACTACAAGGACAAGTGGAAGATCTACTTCTTCTGGCCGAAGGATTTCACCTTCGTCTGCCCCACCGAGATCGCGGCGTTCGGCAAACTCAATCGCGATTTCCAGGACCGCGATGGTCAGGTCCTGGGCGGCAGCACGGATAGCGAATTCGTTCACCACGCGTGGCGAACCCATCACGCCGATCTGAAGGATCTGCCCTTCCCGATGCTCGCCGACGTGAAACGCGAACTCTGCGAAGCGCTGGGAATTCTGGATCCGCAGGAAGGCGTGGCGCAGCGCGCCACCTTCATCGTTGACCCGCACAACATCATCCGCTTCGTGTCGGTCAACGATCTGTCCGTTGGCCGCAATCCCCAGGAAGTTCTGCGCGTACTCGATGCACTGCAGACCGACGAACTCTGCCCGTGCAATTGGCAGAAGGGCGAGGTAGCGCTCCAAGTCGCGATCTAATCCCTCGGGCGGGCTGCCCGCGAGCCCGCCCAATTCCCTATATGGAACTCGAACAACTTTTGAACTCCGTGCCCGAATACGCCAAGGATCTCCGGCTCAACATGGGCGGCGTGATGCGGCAGACGGAACTCACGGAACAGCAGGGTTGGGGCACGGCCGTCGCCTGCGCTGCCGCCGCGCGCAACCCCCAACTACTGCAGAGCGTGCTCGCCGAGGCCGCCAAGCACATCAACGAACAGGCCCTGTTCGCATCCCAGGCCGCAGCCGCCGTCATGGGAATGAATAACATGTTCTACCGCTTCCGCCATCTGAGCACCAACCCGAAATACGGGACGATGCCCGCACGCCTCCGCATGCAGGTCATCGGCAAACACAACAGCGATCCTGTCGATTTCGAGCTCTGGTGCCTCGCGGTCTCCGCGATCAATGGATGCGGAGTGTGCGTGGATGCCCATGAGAACGTCCTGCGCGAAAAAGGCGTGAGCGAGGAAACCGTGCTCGCCGCCGTGCGGATCGCCTCAACCATTCACGCGCTCGCCGCAATCCTGGACGCCGCACCTCCGGCTGCTGTGATCCCGCCGCTACTGAATCGCTTTGGCGGCCTTCAATCTTTTTTCAATGCGGCTTGACGTAGTCGATCGTCTCGCGGTAGGGAGGAATGCCCTTGTACTTGTCCACCGCGCCCGGTCCGGCATTGTAGGCCGCCAAAGCGTGACGCAAGCCATAGTCGTATTTTTCCAGTAGCTCCCGCAGGTAGCGCGCCCCCGCATCGACATTCTGCGCGGGGTCGTACGGGTTCACGCCCAGCACCTGCGCCGTGCCTGGCATCAATTGCATCAGCCCGATCGCGCCCTTCGGCGAAATCGCGCCCGGCGCCATGCCGCTTTCCGCCGCCATGACGCTGCGAACCAATTCGCGTGGCAGTCCGTATTTGTCCGCAGCCGCATCCGCCAATTCGGAGGGAGCCGGCATCGCGGCGGGCTGAGTGCGAGCGGCCTCCACCACGGGAGGAATAGCCGCCGGTGGCGCGGGCGGAGGCGGCACGAAATCGTCCGCTTCGAATCCGCGAAGAGAGGCCAAATTCATTTCCGCAAAACCGCTACCATAGTAAAGGCGCACCTTGGCCCCGTCAGCCTCGTGTCGATCGATATGCAACCGCGCTCCGCTGGCAAGTACCGCATACTCCCCCGCGAAAGCGGACGTGGAGGCCAGAGTGAAAATAGCCCTATGAGACGCATCGGTTCCTAAATATTGTGACGTATAAATCCGGGCAGGCGTGTAGATGTTTTTGCAAAATATCCGATCTGCTATCGTGAAGGATTGCTCCCCTAAGGTATGCCGTTTCACATTCAGCCGTTACGTGAATTTCTAGTTCGCCCCAGCCTGCCAGCCTCGCTTTCGCGAATGACCGAGCTGGCCTATAACATTCTTTGGAGTTGGGAGCCGATTATCCGCTCCCTGTTCCGCCGGCTCGATCCCGGCCCTGTGGCGCGATTGCGGCTACAATCCCGTCCTGATGCTGGGCCGCGTCCCCCAGGCCACCCTGGAACGCGCCGGCGCCGACCCCCGCTACCTTGCCCTTTACCGTGGCGCGTGTGAAGCCTATGATGCCCGCGTCCTCAAAGCCCCTGCGCCTACCGATGGCAAACTGATCGCCTACTTCTCCGCCGAGTACGGGCTCACCGAGTGTCTGCCCGTCTATTCGGGCGGCCTGGGAATTCTCTCCGGCGATCATCTCAAGTCTTCCAGCGACCAGGATTATCCTCTGATCGGCCTCGGCCTGCTCTACCAGCAGGGCTACTTCCGTCAAATGCTGAATCCCGACGGATGGCAGCAGGAGCGCTATCCCGTCAACGATTTCTATACCCTCCCGCTGGTCACCGTGAAGGATACCGATGGGCATGACCTGAAGGTTTCGGTCAAATTGCCCACCGGCAACGTCTTCATCCAGATCTGGAAACTCGAGGTGGGCCGCATCCGCCTCTACCTGATGGACACGAACATCCCCGACAACGTCCTCCCTCAGGATCGCGACATCACCGACTCTCTTTACGGCGGCGATATCGATACCCGCATCCGTCAGGAGATCGTCCTCGGCATCGGCGGTATGCGCGCGCTCCAGGCCATGAGACCTGGAACCGACCGTCTTTCACATGAACGAAGGCCACTCCGCGTTTTTGGCGCTGGAGCAGGTCCGCCTGTTCATGCGCGACCAGAAACTGACCTTCGAAGAGGCCCTGGAAGCCGCTCGCGCGAGCAACGTCTTTACCACGCACACGCCGGTACCGGCGGGCATCGATCTCTTCGATCCCGGCCTGATGTACCACTATTTCGCCGAGTATTGCGCCGAAGTAGGCGTCGATTTCCAGCAGTTGATGGCTCTCGGCAGGCGCAATCCTCATGATCGTGACGAACGTTTCTCCATGGCGGTCCTGGCGCTCAATTCCTCCGCCTATCGCAATGCCGTCAGCCGCCTGCACCGCGACGTATCGCAGGAAATGTTCCACGACCTCTGGCCGCAATTGCCGCTGTGGGAAGTGCCGATCACATCCGTCACGAACGGCGTCCATCTGCCAAGCTGGTTAAACGGTGATCTGGCCCTGCTCTACGACCAGTATCTGGAGCCGGACTGGCGCGACCGCTTCAACGATCCCGACAATCTGGAAACAAGTCGAAGATATTCCCGATGAAGAACTGCTGGAGGTTCACCGCCGCCGCAAGCGCCGGCTGATCTCCTTCGTGCGCTCGCGGCAGCATTCCTCGGCGGTCCGCCGTCAGGCGTCCTCGGTGGAAGTCCGGCGCTCCGCCGATGTGCTCGATCCCAACGCCTTCACCATCGGTTTCGCACGGCGCTTCGCAACCTATAAACGCGCCACGCTGCTCTTCCGGGATGTGGAGCGCCTCAAGGGCATCCTCCTCAACAAGGATATGCCGGTCCAAATCGTGATCGCCGGCAAGGCCCATCCCAAAGATCAGCCCGGCAAAAGCTACATCCGCGAAGTCGTGCAGCTTTCGCGCGATCCCGAATTGTGGAAGCACGTGGTCTTCGTCGAAGACTATGATATGAAGGTCGCGCGCGAACTCGTCCAGGGTGTCGATGTCTGGCTCAACACTCCGCGCCGCGGCGAAGAGGCGTGCGGCACCAGCGGCATGAAGGCCGCAATCAATGGCGTGCTCAACTTGAGCATCCTCGATGGCTGGTTCGACGAAGCCTACGAAACCTCGGGCGGCTGGGCCATCGGCGAGCGCGAACTCTATAGCGATGACCAGGACGCCTTACACGCCAGCGCCATATATTCGCTGCTCGAAAACGAGATCGTCCCCATGTTCTACGAACATCGCGAGCAAACCCCTCGCGAATGGATGCGCCGCGTCAAGGAATCGCTGACTCACATCAGTCCGGCCTTCGATTGCCGCCGCATGGTTCACGAATACATGACGGAGTTGTACGAGCCCGCGCACCTCGGCCACCTGCGCATGCGCAAAGCGCAATATCAGATGAGCCGCGAAAAATCGGTCTGGAATTCCCGCGTCCGCGATGTCTGGGATCGCGTGCGTTTCGTCGATGCCGGACAGGGACCCGGCGGCAGCGTGGTCAGCGGAAAACCGCTGTCGGTGCGCGCCGCCATCGATCTCGCCGGGTTGGCGCCCGCAGACGTCCGCGTCGAAGCCGTAATCGGCCGCGTCGATTCCAACGGGCACCTGGAGGATACCGAAGTTATGGTACTCCCCCCGATCGAGCAGCAGGGTCAGGTCGCCGTGTTTGCGAAAGATATTCTGCCGGAGCGGACCGGAAGGCTTGGCTACGCATTGCGCGTTAGCCCCAATCACTATGACGATCCGCTTACTCGCCCGGTCGCGAGTCTGTTGAAATGGAGTTCCGTCGGTTAGATGCGTACCATGAAAGAGTGATAGGAAGAGTGGTACGCGTTCTTGCGTTGCGGTAACGGATGTGCGTGCAAACTACGTCCGTTCCGTGGTACATATGTATTTGCAGCATAGGCGGGTTCCGACCTGTTGTTTGCTGGCGCCTCGGACTCCCGCTCAAACCTCTCTGGCTATCCACGATCAACCGCTGTGGGCGGGTTCTCTAGTGCGGTTTTCGCAGGTCGATGGCAGTTCAGAGAAGCGGCATTTATTGTTTAAATTCTGAAGGTTAGACGTTCTTTTTGTTCCCCCACACACACGCTACGGAGTAACCATCCCCATGGACAGCGATCGTAAATACAGACAAAACGGGTACATGGACTCGAGTGAGAACAAAAGTTTTCGCGAAAGCCCCAAACCCCAAGGCCCGCGTCCTCCCTTGGACGTGACCGGCCCCCGGCTCCCCCGCCTCGTGCAGCATGTTGCGGCTTCGCGCTGCTTCAATTGCGCGACCACGCTGCCGCCGGGTACCGATCTGGCTGGCACTTGCCCGAAATGCAACGCGGATTTGCACTGCTGCAAACAGTGTTCTCACTTCGAGCCATCCACCCGATTCCAGTGCCTCAAGCCAATTCCTGTACGAATTCCGGTGAAGGATAAGGCCAATGAGTGCACCCTGTTCACGCCCCGCGTAACCGTCGCGCGCGACGGCACCGCAAGTATGTCGGCGCCCCCGCCGCCGCCTTCGTCTCATGCCGGCCCTCCGGCTCCGCGGAATGCCGACGACGCTCGTAACGCCTTCGACAAACTCTTCAAGAAGACTTAACCCTCGCGATTGCCCGCGGGCGCGAAGGCAGTGCCTCACGACGCTCGTTTCTGATAGCTGCGCGCCAACTCCATGTACACCCCCAGGTCACGGTCTAAATCCGCCTGCGTGCCATCGAAGTAAAAGTTCCGAATCGGTAACCCTCCCAGGTCCCGGCTGATTTTGGGATAAATCGCCTCGCAGACAATCCCGTTCATACAGGTAAACGGGCTGATGTCGATGATCCCCGCCGCTCCCTTCTTGGCCAGATAAACCACCTTGCCCACATTCAATACCATTTCGCCGAAGGCGCCCTCCCGCGGCAGATAAGGACGCGCGCACTCCAACACTTCGTAAATATCGGGCTCTTCGCGCCCTTTGAAATCCTCGGCGAAAGGCTCCACCATCACGTGCTCATCGTGTTTCTGAACCCGCTTCCGCACCCACGCGCCCAGCGCTTCCAGAGTCCACAAACGCCCTTCGAGTTTCAACTTGCGGAAGTGTTCCGA
Source organism: uncultured Solibacteraceae bacterium (assembly GCA_963811575.1). GTDB lineage: Bacteria > Acidobacteriota > Terriglobia > Bryobacterales > Bryobacteraceae > Solibacter. Next base: position 80,139 of record CAWERY010000012.1, read on the forward strand.
GTTGGTATACCAGATCCACTCGACAATGTCGCTCACCCAGGCCTCGGCGCCGTATTGTTCGAGGCAGTGCACCAGGTTCTCGTTGCTGAATGTGTTCAGCCGGCAAAAGATCTCGCCGACGATCCCGATCAGGGGCAGCCCTCGCTCGCCGCCGCGCAGTCAGTTTCCGGAAACGGTCGCGGCAGCGAACCATACACTGGCGCAACGCCTCCAACTGCACTCCGGGCTCCGCCGGCGTCTGCTCCAGCGTCTGGCACAGATCCGCCAGCGACTCTTCGTACAACTGCTCCGCATCTCCCCGGCACATCCTCGTACGGCCGGCTCATCAGCAACAGCTTTTGCAGCAGGTCCGCACCCAGCAGCGCGCGCCAACCCGTGCGCACGAACGCGCCCGCCAGCGTCCCCAGCCCGTCGTACGCGTTCTGGCTGGTCGGCGAAAGGATCTCGACCTCGCCGTACCCGTTAGCATCCAGAATCTGGCGAAGGTAAGGCGCGTACTGCCCGAAGCGGCATGGCCCTTGCGCGGTCGGCATGAAGAGCGCAATCTGCTTCTTGTCGATCGCCGGATTCTCAACCACTTTCATGAAGTCTCCGACCGTGACCTTCGCCGGGTAGCACTCGTCGCCCGAGGTATAGCGCGCCCCAAGTTCGCGAGTGCGATTGTCCGAGGGCGGTGTCGGCTCCGCCTCCAGGCCGATCGCGCGAAAGGCGCTCGCGAATGCGCGCGCACTGCCGGCCGCCATCGGTGGAATGTAGATCCGCTTCCCTTTTAGAGGATGATCGCTTACTGGATGGTCGCCGGCACGGACGTCGTGTTCGAGCACTGCGCTTCCGTCGTGGATTGGTAACATCGCAAAATTCCTTTGCTGTCGAGATAGGCTTCGCAGCGCGTCATGTAGCCGGCATCGTTGCCGTGACCATCGAACTGCAGTATCAGCAGCGGCGCCCCCGCGGCTTCGCGCGCGAAGTGCTTGATGTAGCTATCCGGGCCGCATTTGAAATTCGTGATGTAGATCATATGCAGGTTGGGATGCTCGAGCAACCACCCGCGCCGCCTCCAGGATCTTGCGGCCGGAGATCCAGAACATGTTGGTTTGCTCGTTGGATAGCCGCTCGCTTCCCGTGACCAGGAAATCCAGCGGAATGACGTTCGCGCCGTATCGATGACGTAATTTGCGCGGAATGTCGCAGTTCACTCCGCGATCGTAAATGTTATAGCCCCGGCCCGCCAAAACCAGCCCGGGTTCGCCCGCGGCATCCAGCGCGGCTAATGCCCTCCGCCCCGCCTCCGCCAGCTTTTCCTGGAATTTCCGCTGCTCGGCATAGGCGGCATCCACCGCCCGGTCGCTCGCCCGGCGCTTCACGCCCAGCCGGCGCATCGTCTCGGCCAGCGCCTTCTTGATCTGCTCCGGCCCCAACCTGAAGTGCAGCGTCGGCGTCAGGAACTTGTCCGCATGCGCCTCCAGGCCCGGCGCGGCCTTTAAGACCCAGGGCAGCGTCTGGTTCCATGGGCAGTAGTGCGACCCGCAGCCATCTTCACCGCCGCCCGCCTCGGCGTCTGCCATCACCGGGAGCCATACGTAGTCCACGCCGGCATTCACCAGCGCGTGCACATGCCCGTGCGCCACCTGCACCGGATAGCAGGGCTCGGCAACCGCGAGGTCAATCCCAGCCGCTGAGATACGCGGATCGGTCACCGGCGATAACGTCGCCTCCATCCCGAGTTCGGCGAAATACCGCTTCCAGAATGGCAGCCGGTCGAACATCGACATCGCCCGCGGCAGCCCGATCCGGTACCGCCAGCCCGAACTCTCCGGCAGGGCAGCCAACAAACTCTCGCGAAAGGCAAAGAGATCTTCGATCACCGGCGTGCGGCCGGTCGTGGAAGGTTTGCGGAATTTATCCGAACACTTGTCGCCCCAGTAGCTCTTCTGCCCCTCGATCACGAATTCCTTCATATCGCAGAGATTCGTGCAGGCCTTGCAAACAAAATCGCGCGTCGTCAGTTCCAGTTTCTGCAGGTCGTATCCGCGAAAACGGCTTTCCGCCGCGGTCGCCTGATGCCATTGTTTAGCGATCAGCGCCATCCCGATCGCACCCATCACACCGTTGTACGGCGGCACCGTGATCGTCTTGCCGAGCAGACTGGCGAAGGCCGCGGTCACCGCATCGTTATATGCCGTGCCGCCCTGGAAGTAAATCACATTGCCGATCTTCCGGCCGCGCACCACGCGATTCAAATAGTTCAGCGCGATCGAGTACGCGAGCCCCGCCACCAGGCTGGGCACCGTCTCCCCCTTGTGCATCCAACCCGTGACGTCGCGCTCCATGAACACCGTGCACCGCTCGCCCAGCCGCGTCGGATTCTGCGCGCCCAGAGCCAGCCGGGCAAATTCGCCCTTGATGCTGATTCCGAGTTTGTCCGCCTGCTCTTCCAGAAACGACCCCGTCCCTGCCGCGCAAGCCTCGTTCATCGCGAAATCCACCACCACGCCGTTCTCAATCGAGATGAATTTGGAATCCTGTCCGCCAATCTCGAAAATCGTGTCCACCGCCTCGCCGCCCAGCGTGCTGCTGATGTGAATCGCGCCCGTCTTGTGCGCCGTAATTTCGTCGTTGACGACATCCGCGCCCACGAACTCCGCAATCAGTTCGCGTCCGCTGCCGGTCGTCCCTACGCCTTGAATTTTCAGGCGGCTTCCCCACTTGCGCTCCACCTCCGCCAGCCCCTGCTGCACCGCCTCAATCGGCCGCCCCGCCGTCCGCAGATAGATGTCGTGAATCACCGTGCCGTCGCCGTCGATCACCACCACGTTGGTGGAGACGGACCCAATGTCCAGTCCCAAATAGGCAGGGATCGCCCCGCCGTCCTCCGGAGCCGCGTATACCGGTACCCGGTCGCGCAGTTGCACCACATTCGCCGTCGAGAGCGGGAGCGTATCCTGCACGCTGCTTTCGCTATCGTGCTGCCGCAGCCGGTGGATCTCCAGGATCGAACGTTTGCGTTGCTCTTCCGTCTCCAGAATCGCGGTGCCGATCGCTCCGCACCAGGCGTACTCCGCGGGCACAAAGAGTTCCTTCTCCGAAAGCGAAAATGCCTCCCGCAGCGCGCCCACCACTCCCGCATTCTGCGACACCGCGCCGATCAGCGCGACCGGCGATTCCACCGGCCGCCCTTTCACAATCGAACTCTTGAAATTGCGCGCCACGGCATCGCACAGCCCGCGCAGAATCTCCGCCGGCGAATAGCCCTTCTGCTGCGCGTGAATCATGTCGCTCTTGGCGAAAACACTGCATCGCCCCGCAATCCTAGCCGCGCAACCCGCCGTGCAGACCAGGCCGCCCACTTCCTCCACGGAATACTGCATACGCAGCGCCTGCTGGTCGAGGAAGCTTCCCGTCCCGGCCGCGCATTCCCCCGAACGGTCGTAATCCTGTATCCCCCCCGCTTCGAGCCGGATGTACTTCGAACTCTCCCCGCCGAGCTCGAAAATGGTGCGCACCTCGGGATAAAAGGTTCCCACCATTCGTGCAATGGCCTTGAATTCGTTTTCGAAGAACAATCCGAGCACTTTGGCGATCGTTCGACTGCCGCTGCCCGTGACCCTCATGCCTTCCACACGGTCCTCGGGAATGACGTCGTAGAGTTCGCGCAGCAGGTCGTACGTCGTCTGGATCGGGCTGCCTGAGATCCGCCGGTAATCGGAGAGTAGGAGCGGACGGTCGTCCAGGGCGATCAAGCGGAACTCGGGATGAGCCTCACGCAATGCCTCTAACGCCGGCCGGTCAGCCGGCTTGCCCAGCGCCGCCAGCTTGAGGCTGATGGCCCCGATGTCCAGTCCAATATTGATGCCCATTCCGACCCAGTCTCCCCGATCTCACCGTTCATAACAAGTGAATCAGAGCTAAATAGCCGAAATTAACATTAAGCGGAATCGCCAGGGATTGATCGGAGAGGCCGTCTACTCGCCGCGATTTCGCATGAAAGTTCGGGCGCCGTCTTCCGCGGCGCCCCTTCCCCCCGCGCTTATTCCGATCGCAGCGCCTGAATTACGTCCACACGAGCCGCGCGTGCCGCCGGCAACGCCGAGGCCGCCACCGCGGCCACCAGCAGCACCACCGCCGAACCTGCTACCGGCGTCATCCCCGATAGCCGTCAACTCCGGAAAATAGCTGGTCGCCAGCCTTGCCACAACGAGCCCGAACAGCACCCCCGCAACCACGCCGCCTACCGCGATAACCACGCCTTCTTGAATCACTCGCGCCAGCAGATGTCGCGGCTGCGATCCAATCGCCAGCCGGATCCCAAACTCGCGCGTTCGTCCGCTGACGGAAAATGCCAGCACACCCGCCACGCCAACCACCGCAATCAGAAGTGCCACCGCCGCGAAACCGCCGAATACCAGCGTGTTCAATCGGTTCGGCGTGAGCACTTCCGCGCGTACATCTTCCAAAGTCGCGGCTCGCTCCACCACCTGATCCGCCGATAGGTCGCGGATCACGCGGGTTAATGGCGATACCAGCGCGTATGGGTTCCCGTGCGCGTGAATGAACAACCGCCCGGCAAAGAGTTGTTCCTGTCCAAGAGGGTGATAGATCGTCAGCGCTTCTCCCGGCTCGATATTTTCATCGTCGGCGTCGGCCACTACTCCCACGATCCGCCGCGGAGCCAGGCTGATATCGATGAACTTCATGACCGGGTCGGTCCACATCACGTGCCGGTTCACCGCGTCCTGATTCGGGAACATGCGGCGCGCCAAGCTCTGGCTCACAATCACCACCTCTTCGCTACCCCGCCTGTCAGCTTCATTGAAATCCCTGCCCGCTATGATAGGGATCCCCAAGGACGCGAAAAATCCCGGCGATATCGTTCGGAACCGCCCCCGCGGATCTTCTTCCCCTGCCGCGCGCACGTGCCCGTCCGCCGAAAACTCAAGTCCCGGCCCAAAGCTTCCCGCATCGCGCCAGGGGACAGAGGAGCCGGCCGCCACCCCTTCCACGCCCGGTAGGTCGTGAATCCGCCGGATCGCTTCTTTGTAGAAGCCGGTAATCTGCTCGGGAGTCTTCCCGTACGACATCACCGGTACATTCACCGCCAGCACTTGCCGCGTATCGAAACCAGTCTGCGCCGCCTGCTGCGCGAGCAGCGTCTTCAGCAGCGTGCTCGCTCCGGTGAGCAGCACGAAGGACGCGGCGATCTGAGTCACCGCGAAGACCCTCTGCCGGCGCGCCGTGTTTCGGGTAATCCGCAGACTTCCGCTCGCCAGGCCGAAACCCCGTGAACTGTCCGCGGAAGGCAGCCGCGGAACGAAGGCCAGCAACACCGCCGCGGCTAATGCCAGCCCGCAGGCTACCCAAAGCATGCTCGAATCTACCGTGAGTTCCAACGCGCGAACCGAGAAGCGCGAAGCGTACCCGGCCAGAATCGAGAGCATCGGCCGGGAGATCAACATGCCGAGCCCCGCACCCCCGCCACACAGTAGCAGGCTTTCCGCCAGCAGAGTCCGGCGCAGCGCTCCAGTGCTTGCCCCCAGCGCCGCACGAATGGAAAGCTCGTTTTCACGCCGCACCGTCCGCGCCAGAATCAGGTTTGCGACGTTGCAACACGCGATCACGAATACCAGTAACGATGCCGCCAGCAATACTAATAGGATCGTCCTGGCGCCCGACGTAACTTGGTCGCGCAGCCGGACCGCGTCGATCCGCACCTCCGATTTCGCCGAATACGCTTCCGGGTGTTCTTTTACCATCGTTCCGTGAACCGTGCGCAGCTCGGCACGCGCCTGCTCCAGGGTCGCGCCCGGCGCCAGCCGGCCAAATAGCTCCGTCATCCGGTGGACCCGACCGGTTACCATGGTCGCCGAAAGATGATGCGGGCTGGTCACGATGTTGGCGATGATCTCGGTTTCCGCCGGATACGGCACCGAGGGTTCCAATACCCCCACAATCGTCGCCGCCCGCGATCCAAGCCGGACCGTCTTACCGAGCACCGTGGCGTCGCTCTTTAGAGCTCCCGTCCAGTAGCGGTAGGTGATCACCATCGCGCCGGCCGCGCTCGGGCCATCGTCGCGTTGGTCCAACAGCCGCCCCAACACCGGATGCAAACCCATCACTTCGAAATACGATCCTCCCACCACGCCCGCGCGGACTTCCCGCGGATCGCCCAGCCCCACCATCGTGAAGCCTATTTGGGAAAAATCTCCGATAGCGCTCAGGCTCTTTACGCCCGCCCGTAGATCCTGGATCTCCGGCACGCTGAAATTCGTATTGTCCACCCCGATGCCGCGCGCGCTCTGGCGTATGTAGAGGAGCCGGTCCTCGTCTCGATTCGTGAGCGGCCGCAGCAGCACCCCCCGCACCAGTGCGAAGATCGCCGCGTTCGCTCCAATTCCCAGCGCCAGCGTGAGCACCACCGTGATGGTTAGACCTTTAGCCCGCACGAGCGAGCGGATTGCCGTCTTCAGCTCACCGCCGAAGTCCGCGATCGCTTCGATCGGAGATCGGTGTCTCATAAATACTTGCTCCTTTGCCCCCTGTATCGAACGGACCCTCGCCAAATCGACACGTGGCATCCCGCGAACACAAATTATTTTCGTTCCAGGCTATCATTGATTTCCGGCTCGGCAAGCACCTCTCCCAGCCGGTCTAATTGGCGTTCCCATACCGTGCGGCGGTCGCCAATCCACTGAGCCGCCACGGCGAAGCCGGATGCCTCAATCCGGCAGGTACGTACCCTGCCGTGCTTCTCGGTTTGTACCAGACCGCTCTCTTCCAATACCTGCAGATGCTGGACGACCGCCGCCAGGCTGATGTCGAGCGGCTCTGCCAAACGGGAGACCGAAATCGGTCCCTCGCTAAGCTTTTCCAGAATCGCCCGTCGCGTGGGGTCGCCCAGGGCGTGGAAGACCCCGTCGATCGTTGGCTTCTTAAGGTTCATCGGATTCGCCCTTACAAAAGTGCGACCCGCCGCCAGCGACGGGCACTACCGTGTCAGCTCCCCACCCAACCGTTCCAGGATCTTACGCCATCCCGCTTCCCGCATCTGAGGACCATCAGAGCCCTCAAAAAAAGCCGCTTGATGAGTGAGAATCACGTCCGTCCCGGCCCCCGCCGGAAGTAGCTCGACCGTCACCAAAGACGCCGAGATGTGCCTGCCCCCAATTGTCATGGTCGACGAAAATACCAGCCGCCGGTTCGGCACAATGTCCTGATAGCGGGTCTCATTCACGCAAACGATGCCCTGCAGCGGCGTTCCTTCCTTGAAGCGAGAGCGAGCCGCTTCCTTACCGCCCACCTGAAAATCCAACTCGTGATGCTCCACCACGTTATGATCGCTTTCGACGAACCAGCGCCGTTTCTTTCCCGGGTCGGCAAACGCCCCGAAAACGCGTTCCGGCGTTACTGGGTAATTGCGCTCCAGCACGAACGTGCTGTGAACTACCGATCGCTCTTCCATAAGCCCCTCCTTATTTTTTTTGATTCAGTTAAGCAACTGCTTAAGTATCGGTCGAGGGCTTCCGTGAATTGTCAAGTGGGTACTTAAGTAATTGCGAAAGCGAACCCAATCACCAACGACAGGCATTTATTTCAGGCCCGTAACTCCATGATTCTGCGTCGAAGTACTCGCCATTGCCGCCGTCCCTTGCATCGTGTCTGCAAGGCCTCATGCTACATCTCGTACAGGCGAGGTTTCACGCGATCCAGAAGCTCAATCCCGGGGCTGCGGCAGCTGCCATCATTTTGCGCCGCGAAATCCTCTCTGGCGTCTTCACCGTATAGATAATAAATAAGTTACAAGACGGGATCCTGAGACGCGATCATTTCAGGTTTGCGTCACAGCGTTACCTTATAGTCGTCCTCCAGCCAGACGGGCGTGAGGGGAAATCAGACTAAACAGTCCTGTTTTCCGCCACTGCCGTCTAATTAGGATGCGCAACTCTTTTACTATCTGCATGGCGCTTCCCGTGCATTACTACGAAACGAAGGAGAAGTCTCTCGATGAGTGATCCATCAACTTACTGGCTGACATTCACCAACGCAGCGTTGGGAGTGGTTGTACTTGTCTGCTGCTTCGCCGTTGCCATCGGCGTCTTACAGGAAATTGTCGCCAAACGCAAAAAGACCTCCGCGATGTCCAGGCTGGATCGCGAGGTTACCGACTTGGTGAACTCCTACCAGGATGGCCATGCGTTCCACCTTCCCGAACTCGGCATGACCATGGCCGATGGCGGCGAAGACCTGGGGAAGAAAGAGAAGTAGCCCAATGACCTGCCCGTTTCTCAAAGAGGCTCAGGTCAAGTATTGCCTCGCGTCCTCGGTGCGTAAGCTGATTCCGGTCGCGGCGGCGGGACGGGCGGAGGAGAAATGCTCCTCCGCGGCGCATGTCACGTGCCCTGTATATAGGGCGCAGTCTGGCCAGCCGGCGGCGGACGTCTGTCCGAGCCTGGGCGAATCGCTGATGCAGTACTGCGGCGCTGCTCCGGTCGCGAAAATGGTGCCGTACAGCGAGAGCTTGCTTTCGCGCTGCGGCACCAGCCGGTACCTGTATTGCGAACTTTTCCTCGCGCTCGCCAACCCCGGCGCCCGCCCCATGGATGAGGTCGATGGAATTCCCCTGCCCGGCGAACTCCATTACTCCGCCAATCACATGTGGCTCGATGTCGGCGACGACGGACTCTGTCACGTGGGGATGGATGCCTTCCTCAACCGCGTGCTCGGCCCCGTGGAGCACATCAGCTACGTCTGGCAGAACGGGCAACACCGGCCAACCGCGGTGATCACTGTAAATGGCGTGGATCACGACGTGATCTTCCCCAACCCGTTTCTGCTCACCGGATGCAATCTGTACCTGCGCACCGACCCTGCGCCATTGACCTCGGACCCGTACCGGGGTGGCTGGCTCTTTGAAGGCGTCGCCACCCAAGAGACTAAGCAAAACCTGCGTCACGGCGCCGCCGCGCGCGACTGGATGGAGCAGGAACAACACCGCATGAACGAATTCCTCCAGCAACTGCACGATCCCGGCGCGCACTGCGCGGCCGACGGCGGAACTTTTGTCCGCGGCCTTTCGCGCTACCTCGATCGCGAACCGATGCTGGCCCTGTTCCATGAATTCTTCTCGCCCATGCGCGAGAAAAGAGATGCCTCATGAGATTTCGCGGAACCATCGTATTCCTGGCCGGAATGTTGGCCGCTCTGGGCGCGGGTTGGGCCGGCTTCCCGCGCGTCATCAATCGGACGCGCATCCAACCGGTTGCCTTTAGCCACCAGGTGCATGCCGATAAGGCCGGCAGCAAATGCGACGATTGCCATTCGTTTCGCACCGAAGGCGCTGACGCGGGCAGTTTCACCGGCATCCCCACGCTCGATAAATGCGCCGCCTGCCATGCCGCTCCCATGGGCGCCACGGCCGCCGAAAAGAACTTCATAGATCTCTACGTCACGCCGAAGCGCGAACCGGAATGGCTGGTCTACGCGCGGCAACCCGAGAATGTCTACTTCTCGCACAGCGCCCACGTAACGCGCGGCCACCTGAAATGCGAACGTTGCCACGGCAACCACGGCAGCACCTCTGCCCTGCGCCCCTACCAGGAGGACCGCATCAGCGGTTACTCGCGCGATATATGGGGAGGCGGCGGCCGGCCAGCCATGACGATGGATGCCTGCGTCGCCTGTCATCGCCAGGAGCATCGCGAATATAGTTGCCTGGATTGTCACAAATGAAAGATTGTCACCAATGAAACTCTCTCGAAGAGACGCATTTCAATGCGCCGGCGGCGCCATGGCAGGCGCCCTGCTCACGCCGGCTCCGTGGCGCCTGATCACGGATACCGCCCTGTGGAGCGAAAATTGGCCGGGAATTCCGCGGCCTCTCCGTGGTGAGATTCGCTCCAAATTCACCAATTGCGCGCTCTGCTCGGCCGGTTGTGCCGTACGCGCCCGTTGCGTCGGAGAGCAGCCCGTATCTCTGGCCGGGCTGGCCGGCGGCCTCTGCCCCTTCGGCTTGGCGGCCCATCACCTGCCCTACCATCCAGCCCGCGTGAAACAAGGGCCCGTAGCGGAAGCAGCCGCTGCCGTCGTCGCCCGCGGCACCCAAAGTGTCGCCTTGCTGGACCTGAACCCCGGACGCACCGTGTCCTGGAGTTATCGCCGCAGCATGCAGGCGATCCATGGCGTTTACCTCGCCGAAGCCGAAACGGTGGCGATCGATCTGCGCGCCGCCCGAACGGTGTTGAGCTTCGGCGTTCCCGTTCTGGAGGGCTGGGGCACGCCTGCGAACGTAATCGCGGCACGCGATCAATTCCGCCTGATTCAGGTGGAGCCGATGGAAACCGGCACCGCTATCCTCGCCGACGAATGGGTCCCGATCGCTCCCGGCACAGAGCGTCTTCTGGCGCAGGATATTTTGCGTTCCCTCAAGCAGGGCAGTCCGTCGCGGCTGGCCAGGCAACTGGTCGATAACGGACCCTCGATCGTGCTCGGAAACCTTCCTGAAATCCCCGAAATCAATCAGATCCTCGGCGCGTACGGCAAGATCATCTTCGCCCGGCCGGATGCTCCCGTCCCCGCTTCCTGGACGAAGAGCGCGGCCCGCGTAAGCCGGTTCGCGGACCTTCCGGATCACTCAATTGGTGTGCTGCTGATCGATGAATCCTCGGCGGCAGGCTACATTCCCTGGCATCGGATCGCACGCAAATTGGTGCCTGATCATCCAGTGGTGGTCACCTTTACCCCCTCACGGGGCGGGTATGCCCGGTACGCTTCTTATACGCTGCCGTCGCCATTTATCCCGAAGTGATGGACGATATTCCGCCCGCGATCGATCGGGTCTCCGCCGGTTTCAAGCTTTCGGTCCCGCTGGTGGCGCCGCCCGCCGGCATGGCAAATCTGGCGGAGTTTGCCGGCGCCCTCGCGGGCCTTCAAACCTCCGGCGCACTCCGCGAACGCGCCGATGAAATCCACAGAATCGCTCAGGGCAGCGTAGTCACTTACGCTGACGGCCGGGAGATGCCCCTCAAGAATCTCACCGCCGATACGTTCTGGAAGGCGCTCGCCGAAGGCGGCGAATGGAAGGGAAACCGCTCGATAGCGCGGCCCGAAATGCCGGAGAAACTCGAAAGCCCTCCCACGGAATCGCCGAGCGACCTGCCCCTGGTAGCGATTGCCCAGTCGCGGACCCCGGCAGGTTCGCCGCTCATGACCAAACTGTATCAGGAATCCAACTTACACCTCGCTCCCAATCGGATCGCGTTATCGCCGGCCGATGCCTCCGCCGCCGGCGTACGCCATGGCGGACGCGCCATTTTGCAGACGCGTCTCGGGAAGTGCGCCGTGGAAGTGACGGTCGATGCGGCCATTCCGGAAGGCGCAGTCCAGGTGGGTGGCTCGCCAGGGATTCAGGATATTTGCGCACCGGCCGCACGCGCCAGGGTGGTGAACGTATGAGTACCGAAAGCAAAAGGAAATCCGCCGGCCGCTATGGCATGACGGTCGATATCGATCGCTGCAATGGCTGCGGATCGTGCATGATCGCCTGCGCGGTTGAGAATAACGTTCCTCCCGCCGCCGCGGGCGCTACCGACCGCACCGGAATCACGTGGCTCCGCGTGTTTCCGATCGACAACGGCGCCAAGGGCGCGGAGAAGCGGTCCGCTTTTGTCCCCATGATGTGCCAGCATTGCGGCGACGCTCCCTGCGTGAGTGTATGTCCACAACAGGCGATCGACATCGATCCCGTTACCGGAATCGTGGGCCAGATGCCCGAGCGCTGTCTGGGCTGCCGGTATTGTATGGTCGCGTGTCCGTATCACGCCCGCTATTTCAACTGGTCGGATCCTTCATGGCCGGCCGGCATGGAGAGAACGTTGAACCCCGATGTAGCTCCGCGCATGCGCGGTGTGGTCGAGAAATGCAACTTGTGCCACGGCCGGTGGCACGCAGCCAAACAGGCGGAAGGCGTCAAAGGCCTGCCCGCCTACCTCCCCGCCTGTGCGGAAGCCTGTCCCACACAGGCCATTCGATTTGGCAACCTGGATGACCCGGCATCGGATGTCGCACGCGGCTCCCAGGACCCAAACAGCTTCCGCCTGCTGGAATCCATCGATACCGATCCCAAGATTTACTACCGCTCGAAGAAGAAATGGGTCCGCGACATCGCCAACGCGCCGCATCCGGGCAAGGAGAATTCGCGTGGTTAACACATCAGCCGTTCAAACATCCGCCGTGGTGGAGAGGGGCCATGACCACAAGGAGCGGGAATTCATCACTCGCGGCGTGAAACGCTGCTCCACATCGAAGTTCTTCCTCTGGCTGGCGCCGTGGATCGCCTTGCTCGTCTTCGGTCTGTATTGCGCCGGCCTATGCCTTGTCCGCGGCCTGAACCAGACGAACATGGATAACCGTTACGCCTTCGGTCTCTGGATCTTCCTCGATCTCACCGTGATCGCCCTGGGCGCTGGAGCCTTTTTCACCGGCTTCCTGCTGTACATCCTCAAGTTCAAAGAGCTCAAGGCAGTGATTAACAGTGCCGTCGTGATCGGCCTGGTTTGCTATAGCGGCGCCATGGGAGCCCTGATGGTGGACGTGGGGCAGCCGCTGCGCGCGTGGTTCACGTTCTGGTATCCGAACGTCCACTCCATGCTCACCGAGGTCACGTTCTGCATCAGCTGCTACCTGACCGTATTGCTGATCGAGTACGTGCCGATCGTTCTTAAGAATCGGAAGTTGCGCGACGTTCCCGGCTTTCTGGTTTTCGAATTCGAGCTGCACAAGCTGATCTACGTTCTGGCCGGCGTCGGAACATTTCTGAGTTTCTTCCACCAGGGCTCGCTGGGCGGCCTCTACGGCGTGCTTCGGGGCCGTCCTTTTGCCTTCCGCGAAGGAATTTTTGTGTGGCCTTCCACTTTCTTTCTGTTCATCCTTTCGGCTGCGGCGGTCGGACCGAGTTTCATCATCCTCACCACCTCCCTGGTAGAGGCGATTACGAAAAAGAAACTCGTGAAGCAGCATGCCTTCGATCTTCTCGGGCGCATCTCCGGGCTTCTATTGGCGGTCTATGTGTTGGCCAAAACCCTGGACACCCTGATCTGGATCAATCGCACCTCTCCCGCCCATGGCTTCCTGGCCGCTCAATACTACGACTGGAAACCGTTTGGCACGTGGATTTTGTTTGCGGAAATCGTTCTCTGCGGATTGCTTCCGGCGCTGATTCTTCTGACGCCAAAGATGAGGGCGCGCCGCGCGTGGCTGGTATCGGCAGCCGCACTGGCCTGCAGCGGGATAGCGCTCAACCGATTCGTCCAGACCGTACAGACGTTGGCGCTGCCCACGCTTTCCTTCGACAAATTCGTTTCCTATACGCCGAGCTGGCAGGAGACCGGCACCTTCCTCGCTGTGACCGCCTACGGCGTTCTGGTGTACTCCTTCTCCTTCCGCTACTTCCAGATATTCCCGGAAGAACGCGAGTTGAAGTCGGCGCGAGCAAGTGAAGTAGAAATACCGGTGACCACCGGTGGGGAGAGGTACTGATCATGTTTCCATGGAACTACGGCTTTCACTGGGGCATCGCGAGCTATTTGTTTCTCGGGGCCTTTTATACCGTCCTGCTCGTGGTCGCCGCTACGCTGGCTTGCGCTTTCTGGCGCGCACACCGAACCTTACGCAGTGGCGCTGGTGAGCGCGTGCGCTGGCAGAGCGACTTTCACGACTTGCCCGCATCCGATCGCGTCTGTCGCCACGTTCTGACCGGCGAATTGCAGCGCCGGGAATGCCCCCACGCCTTCGATTGCCGCGAGTGCACGACTCACGAAAAGCTGGTGCTGCATCAGCCGAAACCGGCTGACGCGATGGGTTCCGATATCTTCGGGATGTCATTTCCTGCCGATCGCTTCTACCACCGCGGTCACACCTGGGCCCATCCCGAACCCGATGGCACTGTGACTATCGGGCTGGATGATTTGGCCGTGCGCCTCTTGGGAACGCCAGACGAGGTGATCCTGCCCAAACCCGGCGCCACACTCTGTGCCAATGGCGCCGCGTTCCGTGTGCGCCGGCGTGAAGCAGATGTTCGAATCATTTCGCCCGTTGATGGCGAAGTTGTCGAAACCGGTGGAGTGGATCGCGCCTTCTTCTTGCGAGTGAAGCCGGCGAGCGGCAAGATCGATACCCGTCATCTACTGAGTGGCGCCGAAGTCAAACCCTGGATGTCGCACGAATTGGAGCGGCTGCAGTTGGTCCTAGGCAGTGAAGGAGCTTCCGTACCATGTCTCCCGGATGGCGGCGTACCAGTACGCGACATCGCGTCGGCCTACCCCGGCATGGACTGGGATATAGTATGCGGCGCGATGTTCCTGGAACCTTAGTACTGATTGTTCGATCTGTAACTCATGCGATTGCCAATTGGGAAGACATCAGGAAGGGATGCGATTATCATAGTTGAGTCGTGCACCCCCCAGCACGCGTAGTTGCGCTAAAATAGGATTTCAGCGTCCGTTTTATGGTTTCTCTCGATGCCATTCATGATTTCCTGGCTCAGAAGCGCTTCGCGTTCGTAGGCGTGGCGCGCCAACCCAGACACTTTTCCCATTCTCTTTTCCGCGAGTTTCGAGCGCGCGGATACGAACCCGTCCCGGTACATCTGGTGAGCGACCTGATTGATGACGTTCCTTGTTTTCGGAGTCTGCGCGAGATCGATCCGCCCGTTGACAGCGTCTTATTTATGACGCCATCGGCGGTTACCGAGGTTCTGGTGCGCGAGTGCATTGATGCCGGCATCAAGCGTGTGTGGTTTTATCGTGCAACTGGCCGCGGGGCCGGCTCGCCGGCGGCTGTCAAGTTCTGTGAAGACCATGGAGTCTCGGTGATCCCCGGCGAATGCCCGCTAATGTACTTCCCGGGCACCGCCGTAATACATCGTCTTCATGGCGGCCTCAAGAAGATTGCCGGCACTTACCCGCGATTTGGTTACTCGTAGTTATTGCACCTTGTGGGTATCGAGCTTACCATCCCACGAGATATAAAAAGTGCAGCGCGATTGCGAAGTGCAGGTAAGTCGCTGAACCTCCTTCGCGGGTAGAAAAGCGAAGCCGCCCGGGTCAAGCGAAGTTGCCTCGTCTTCTCCGACTTTCACCGAAAGCCTGCCTTCGAGGACCAGAATGCGTTCATTAACGCTGTGCCAGTGGGGCTCGAATCTGTGTCCGCCGGGATAACGGACCAGCAGTTCCATCCCTCCGGTCTGTGCGTCCTGGCGGAGAAAGACACTCTCCGCGCCCGGCGGGTCGCCCTTGTCGTGCGTCCATTTGGCGCCGGCCAGGTTGGTGAATACGGACTGCGGCATGGCGAGCGATGCCGTCAGCAGGAAGAGCGCAAATTTCATCTTAGAATCTTACCCGAGCGCGGAGCCGCCGTCTTGGACAAATGCGACAGAAAGTGGCGCGCTAATTCACCGCCTGCAAGCAAAGCCGCTGGAGGTTCCCCGGCAAATTCGCGGAAATCGCGAATCAGATGCGCCTGGTCATAATAGCCGCACTCGATGGCGGCGTCCACCCAACCAGTCGCCTCTGTTTCGAGCGTGCGGAAGACGTGCTGGAACCGTTTGATGCGCGCGTAGAGCTTGGGAGTCATTCCGACCCGCGCTTTTGAATTGCCGCTCCAATTGCCGCGAACTGATTCCCAATTGACCGGCGGCCGCGGCAATATCGCACGGCCCCGCCAGCAGCCGCAGCGCGTGATCTACTAGCGGGTCGTCACGGTGCGATTGCCGTTCGAGCAGCGCTCGCTCGATGCCGGCGATGTCCCTGCGGCCGGCCAAATGTTTCAGTCCCGACCTCGTCGAGCGGAACGGTGCGGTTGGTCAGCTCGCTGGCCGGGATTCCGAGCAATTGTGCAGCGCCTGCCGGACGCAGGCGAATGCCCAGGATGTGAGCAGCGCTGGAAGCGCGCAGCAGCAGCGGGCCGGTGATCTGGCCGGCGAGAAAACTCCGCGGTTGGGTGTGCCAGCGGCCATCGTGGAACGCTGAAAAAGGCTCTCCGAAATTGAGGATCAGTTCGGGATGCCCGTCCGGCACCACGCGCTGGATCTCCCCGGGCTCCGTGCCCTGAAGTTCCCAGTAGCATTCGACAAATCGCGACGCTTCCCCTCCCGGGGCAAACTCCCGGTACCGCATAGACAATAGACTATCGCGAAATCTCGTAGCGCTTGATCTTTTCGTAGAGCGTGGAGCGATCGATCCCGAGCACTGCCGCCGCCTCTTTGATGTTGCCTTGGGTCCGTTGGATGGTGACGGTGATCAGTGCCTTTTCCATGTCTTGCATGGTGGCGCCAGTCGGAATCGACCATGACGGCGCGCCGCTGGACTGCGCCAGAAATTCGAAGTCTTCGGCGTTGAGCACGCGCCCGCGGCAGGTGACAATGGCGCGCTCCACGGCGTTCTCCAGTTCGCGCACGTTGCCTGGCCAGTTGTAATCCAGAAGTCGGCGAAGCGCGCCTTCACTCAATTCCCCGGCTTCCCGGCCGAGTTCATGCGCCAGCCGTTCGACGAAATGGCCGGCGAGCAGGGGAATGTCCTCGCGCCGCTCGCGCAGCGGCGGGATCCGGATCTCGATTACGTTGAGGCGGTAGAACAGGTCGTCGCGGAATTTGCCTTCGGCTACCGCCTGCTGGAGGTTCACGTGGGTGGCCGCCACCACGCGTACGTCCACCCGGACTTCCTGGGTTCCGCCCACGCGGTAGAACGCGCGATCCTGCAGAACGCGCAGCAGGTCCACCTGGAGCTTCGGCGAAATGTCGCCAATCTCGTCGAGGAAGATGGTGCCTCCGGCGGCCATCTCGAACTTCCCCTGCCGCTGTTGATTGGCGCCGGTGAAGGCGCCTTTCTCGTGGCCGAACAGTTCGCTTTCGAGCAGTGTTTCCGCAAGCGCGGCGCAGCTGACGGCAACGAACGGCTTGTCGGCGCGATCGCCCGCATTGTGCAGGGCGCGCGCCACGAGTTCTTTGCCGGTGCCGCTCTCGCCTTGAATCAGCACGGTACTGCGCAGGCTGGCGACATCGGTCGCAAGGTTCATGATCTCGCGCATGCGCGGGTTCTTGCTGATCACATCGTGCACCGAGTATTGCCGCGTCAATTTCTTGCGAAGGATGGTGTTTTCGCGCTGCAGATTCTTGACCTTGATAATCCGATTCACCAGAAGCGAAATTTCTTCGGGATTGCAGGGCTTGACGATATATTCCTGCGCTCCTTCCTTCATCGCAGTGATCGCGGTGTCCACGGTAGCGTAAGCGGTGATGATGATGATCGACGCCTCCGGGCGCAGGCGGCGGATCTGCATCATGGTCTCGATGCCATCCATTCCGCCCGGCATCTTGAGATCGATGAAGTAAATCGCGAAATCCTTGAGGCGGGATTTCTCTACCGCCTCGCGGCCGGAGGATGCGGTATCGACGCCGTACCCGTCTTCGCGCAGCCAGGCGGCGAGCGATTCGCACATGATTTCTTCGTCGTCGACCACCAGGATCTGCCAATGGCTCTTCATACGTTTGGTCTCCCAGGGTGCCGCCGCAATCGCGCCGCGCAGGGCGCGCAGAAGGCGTCGTCTTTCAAGTCGATCTGCCGGACCGTGGTGGCGAGCGACATCGCGCACTTTCGTTCCGCACAATGAACCAGCCCGAACAGGTGGCCGGTCTCGTGAAGCGCCTCTTTGTAAGCGCGCCCCAGAAAGACCTCGCGGTTGGCCGCGAGGCCGTAAAATTCCTGGCGGAGGCGGGCCAGGGAAACCACGCCCACGCGGCCCCCCAACTGCGCCTGCCCGAACACGAAGGTGAGCACCGGTATGAACAGATCGCGTTCGGTTACCGCCAGTAGCTTGGCGGCATCCGCCGGGCAACGCCGAAGCAGCATTTCGAGCACCGGGATGGATCCGTACTGGGCGCGCCCCGCGTCGAAGGCGAAATCCACGCTGCCGATTTCCATCCCGCGCACCGGAAAGCCAAACTCGGTTTCGACTCGCGCCGATAACGCCGCGACCGCGCCGCGGTCTACCTCCTCGGTTGCGCCGATGTACAAATACTTCATTCGCGCCGCGCCAACAATGCCAGCGGAGGTTCGGTGCGTGCCGCGCGCGCTTCCAGAGGAAGGGACACGATAAACGTCGTGCCTTCGCCTACCGTACTTTTCACTTCAATATCTCCGCTGTGCGCCTCGATAATGCCGTAGGAGACGGCGAGCCCGAGACCTACGCCTTTGCCCTCCGGCTTGGTGGTAAAGAACGGGTCAAAGATTTTCAGCAGGTTCTCCGGAGGAATTCCCTCGCCGTTGTCCGATACCAGAATTCTGGCCATGCCGTCGCCGGTGGATGTGGAGACGGTGACGCGGCGTTCCGGGCGGCTCTGCGTAGCTTCGGCCGCATTCAGCACGAGGTTGAGGACCACCTGCTGAATCTGCGACGGATCGCAATGCGCGGGAGGAAGCATCTCGCACAGAGTGGTCTGGACGGCGACATTGCTGAGCTTCATCTTGTGCTCCACCAGGGAAAGCGTGGTGGCGACGATCCGGTTGACGTCCGCCGAAGCCTGTTGCGGCTTGCCCCGGCGTGAAAACGCCAGCAGGTCGCTGACGATCCGCCCTACGCGCGCGGTCTCGTGAATTACCTGTCCGAGGTACTTGCGGAATTCCGCCAGCCGATCCGGGGGAATCCCATCCTCCTTCAGCATGCGCTGCATCAACATGGAGAGGTTGAGTACGCCGGAAACGGGATTGTTGATTTCATGGGCCACCGAGGCGGAGAGCTGACCGAGCGAAGCCAGGCGATCGCTCTGAAGCAGTTTCTTCTGCGCGGCCTGCAGTTGCCGGGTTCGCTCTTCGACTTTGGTTTCCAGATTTTGCGTGAACTGGTTGATTTCGCCTAGAGCGGAGCGCAGGCGGTCGCGCATCAGATCGAAGGAACGCGCCAGTTCATCGAGCTCCTCGCTGCTGCCGATGATGTCGAGCGGTTTATCGAGCTCCATCTGGCTGACGGCTTTGGTGCCCTCGATCAGTTTTTCGATAGGCCTGCCGAGGAAGCGGCGCGTGAAGTAGATGATGAAGATACTGATCAGCGTGACTTCTACGGCGGTGACCAGCATGACGCGGTACTTCATGCCGGCAACCTCGTGGTCCACGTTTTCGAGGTTGAGGCGCAGGTCGAGAACGCCGAGAACTTTCATTTCAGCGGGATGGGCGTGGCATTCGGCCTGGCTGCAGGAGGGCTCGTTGAAGATCTTAGTCGCCATCGCGAGGCGGCGGCCGCCGTTGCCGCCGCGGAAGATGCGAACGCGCGACGGTAGATCGGGATGATCCGTCTCCGGCAGGGGTTCGATGGCGTTCGCGCGGTCCTCGGCGTTGGTGGAAAACATCACCTGCCCGGCGCGGTTGAAGATTCGTATGCGATCGATGCCCTGTTTGAGCGCGATGGTCTGCATCACCTGGTATGCCGCCTCGCGATGGTCGTCCAACATGGCGTGCCATGTCGCGCTGGTGATGCCCTTGGAAAGCTGATCCGCACCGAGGATCATCGTGTTCAGGAGCTGCTGCTCCTCGGTTTTTACATTTACGAGGCCGGAAACCGCCGCCACGATGATCACAATGACGGTGATCGAGAGCATCAGTTTCCGCGCGAGCTTGCGCGGCATATTAAGACCTGAAAGTATTGTAACTGGAATCGAGGAAGGAGGAATGGGCCTTTCGCGACATGTGGACGTAAAATGGGACCTGCGCAAGAGGCTTTAGGAAATATGAAGACATGGGTGGTTTTGTTTGGCCTCTGCTCCGTCTCCGGACTAAGCGGGCAGAACGTGGAACTACCGCGCGCGGCGGCGCCGGTGGTTCATCTGAACGTGGTTGCTAAGGATTCGCACGGGCAGACAGTGACTGACCTGACGCGCGAGGATTTTCAGGTCTTCGAAGGCTCGAAGGCGCAGCGGGTGGTTTCCTTCCGGCGCGATGACGGTAGCGTCAAAAGAGTAATGCGGCCAGAGCGGGATGAATACTTCAACCGAACGGGAAGTTCGACAACGCGCCCGACGATCATCCTGTTCGATCTGCTGAACGCGCGTTTCGACGACCGCGGCTCCATGCTGAACCAATTGGGTCCAGCCCTGCAACACGTTGAGGCCAGCGAATCGCTGTTTTTCTACATCCTGACTTTGAACGGCACTTTATATACGGTGCATGGCCTGCCGGACGGCAATAGCGGAAAGGCTCCCGCGGCCGATGCGAGACCCTGGACTGACAATATCAAAGCATTGCTGGATGATGCCGGCCGGGAGTTGTTTCACCTGCGGCCGGCCGGTATGGACATCGACACGCGGGTGAGACTGACGTATCAGGCGTTGGAATCGCTGGCCAATCTGGCAGCGGCGGCGCCGGGGCGCAAGAGCCTCATCTGGATCAGTCATGGAGTGCCGATTTCGCTTGGTCCGGGGAACCGGATGGTCCTGGAAAGCGTGGACTATACGCCGTTCATGCAGCGTTTAACGAGCATGCTGGATCGGGCCGAGGTGGCAGTGTACACGGTACGGCAGCCCGAATCGCTCGCGCCGGGCGCGTCAACGGGCGCCGGGGCGGACTCCCGTTCCCCGGGTTCGGCGGCGACGGACGGCCCGTCGATCACGATGTCCACGGAAGAGACGCTGGATCAGTTCGCGCAGTTGACGGGAGGCCACGCCTTTATGACGCCGGACCTGCGCGGGGCAATTGCGCTGGCGGCGAGCGACGCGCGCATGAGCTACCAGATCGCTTACGAACCATCGCTGGGAAACTGGGACGGCAAATATCACAAGATCCGCGTGACGTGTACCCGTAAGGGTGTGAAGGTGGAAACCAAGCAGGGCTACTACGCATTCGCCAATCTGGCGGCCGAGGGCGACCAGGAGAAGACGGTATTGGATGCGGCGATTGCGAGCGGTTTTAACGCGACCGGGATTGGCGTGTATGCGCGAATGACGGAGAACGCGGCGGCGCACACGGTGGAACTGGCGATCCGGGTGGACCCGGGCGATATCGCCTTGGCGGAGACGGGCGGCACCGCCACGGGAAAATTGGCGGTGGGCGTTGCGGGGTATCTGAAAGACGGACGGATGGAGATGTTCCCGACGGAGGAAGTTCCCCTGAAGCTGACGGCTCCGCAGCGGGAACAAGCGGTGCGCGAAGGAATCCGGTAGAGAAGCGACTGGTGTTGAAAGAAGGCGTGGAAAAACTGCGCGTGCTGGTTTTCGATCGCGGAAGCGGGGCTGTGGGATCGTTGGCGATTCCAGTGGCGCGGAAGTAACCGGCAATCGGGTGGTCAGGATTCCTTGGCGCTACGCCGCGTCGCGGCCATTCTAGCGGCGATGCGCATGGCCTGTTTCATGCTGCGCGCGTCGGCGCGCCCCTGCCCGGCAATATCGAAGGCGGTGCCGTGATCCACGGAGGTTCGGATGATCGGAATGCCGAGCGAGATATTGACCGTGCCTTCGAAATCGATCAACTTCATCGGAATGTGTCCCTGATCGTGGTACATGGCAACGATAAGATCATAGGCGCCGCGCACCGCTTGCAGGAAGACTGTGTCGGGCGCATGCGGGCCGCTACAGTCGATCCCCTTTGCGCGCGCGGCCTGGACGGCGGGGAGAATGACCTGCTGGTCCTCACTACCGAAGAGCCCATGTTCGCCGGCATGCGGATTCAGGCCGCACACGGCAATTCGTGGAGCCGGTTTACCGAGCAACTTCATGGCATCGCTGCCGAGTTCGATGGTGCGCAGGATGCGCGGCGTTGTGGTTTCGCACGCGCTGCGCAGCGCCACGTGGGTGGTGACATGGATCGTGGAGAGCCGTTCGCTGCATAGCAGCATACGCGATTCCGTGGCGCCGCAGAGTTCGGCAATGTACTCGGTATGTCCGGTGAAAGGACGGCCGGAGAGGGTGACGGCTTCCTTGTTCAGCGGGGCGGTCACGATGGCCCCGGCATCCCCGCGAAGGCACATTTCGGTGGCGACGCGCACGTATTCCACGGCGGCAACGCCGCAGCGGGCATCCAGACGGCCGAAGGAGAATTGCTCGATGCCGGTGAGGGCCCGGACGTCGTGAAGGTCGGCCTGAAGGCTGATTCCCGTCACTTGGCTCGCCATCTCGAGAACCGCGGCATCGCCGACGACGACCCAGCGGGCAAGCGGCGCGAGTTCCGGATCGGCCAGGGCTTGCAGCACGATCTCCGGACCGATCCCGGCGGGATCTCCCATGGTCAAGGCAATTACGGGGCGGTGGTCAGTGGTCATTTCGAGCATGCAAAAAAGTCCGCTATCCGGATCAGGGCGTCACGCTCACCGAAACCGCCGGATTTGGTCACGACCGAAAGACCGTCGAACCCGCCGCCGTGGATGGTGCCTCGCGGAACCCCTGGAACGATTTCATCACACAACGCAATGCGCCGTACTCCGGCCGCCGTACAGACAAGGGACGCGGTATCTCCGCCGGAGAGCACGAGGGCAGCGGCGGGCAGATCTGCCAGAAGTTCTCTGAGGTAGCCCAGCTCAACTTTGCCTCGGGGAACGCGCAGTACGGCATGCGCGCCACGAGCCAGCGCAGAGCGAAGCAGCGCCGGCGACGCGGCCGGGGCAAGCAACAGTACCGAGGGTCTGGCGTCGAGCAGCGCGGCTTGCTGCGCGATGGTGACACCGTGATCCGAGCCGATACAGAATAGTGCCGGGCCCGTGGCCACCGGCTCTGGTGATGTCGCGCGATCCCGGTCAAGGCAGCGCGCCAGGGCGGCGGCGAGCCCCGCGGAGCCTGCCCACAAAATGCGCCGTCCCATCGGGAGGATGGCCTCGGCGATGGCATCGAGATCGTGGTCTGTTCCGGCGTCCACCGTGAGGATGCGGGCGCCGCCGGACAGAATGTCGCCGAGGGCTTCGCGACGGACGTGCGTACATCTCTCGCCGGATTGCAGTTCCAGGAGGGCGGCAACATCGATGGGGACAAAATCCGGCGCGGAGAGTACGCGCAACAATCCCTGCTCCACGACGCGATGCATCTTTGGAAATGCCGCGCATACGACCGCGGCGTCGCAGCGGAAGGCATCCAGCGCGGCGGCAAGCTCGATGCCCGGGTTGCCGCGAAGCGTGGAATCGATCTTCTTAAAGACCAGCACTCCCGATGCGACGGGAAATTGAGCCGCGGCGAGAGCCATCGCGGCCTGAATCTCAGGGGCCTCGCAATCACGGCTCCCAGTGCTGATGGCAAGCACGCGCGCTCCGGTGGCCTGCGCGTCACGGGCATGCAAGACTTCGGCCGGTAGTCCGCGGATGGCGAAATGCACGGCGGAATCGCAAGCGCCGGTCAGGTCGTCGGCGATCAGGATACAATCCAGCGAGGCTGGGTTATGGATCTTTTCGGGAATTGGCACCGGAAGCTACAATTTAACGCGGTGAACACAAAGATGGGAATCGGCTTTCTGACACTCGCGGCGTTAGCGGTTAGCGCGACCGCCGCGCCCACACAGGCAGGCGACGGCGCTCCCCATTCGAAGTCGCCTCGGTGAAAATAAGTGTCGCCAGGGCGGACGGGATAGGAGGGAATGAAAGCATCGTCGCGCATCCGGGGAGTCTGACGATGCGCCGGGTGAGGCTCAGAGCCTGCATCCGGTGGGCATACGATCTTAAGGAGTATCAGGTGGCTGGGCTCAACTGGATGGGTTCGCCAGGATGGCTGGGCGGCGATGTCGCCCGTTATGAAATCGAAGCCAAGGCTGCGGCGGGCACGACCGTCGCGGAACTCAGGTTGATGTTGCGCGCCTTGCTGGCGGAGAGATTTGCGGTTAGAGTCCATCGGGAAACCAGGGAAGTTCCGGCGTACCTGCTCACGGTATACAAGCAGGGACCTGATTTGAAGGCTTCGGAAGATTCCAGCGGTGAGAGTACGCCGGGCGTGAGGGGTGGCGTCTTGAGCCTGACTAAGACGTCGATGGCGGAGTTTGCCGAGTGGCTTTCCGGCCCCATGGGCGCCCCCGTGGTGGACGCAACGAAGCTGCAAGGGCGCTTCGATTTGAGTATCAACGAGGCGCCCTACCTGCCTGCGAGCGGCGCGACGAGAGAGGACTCGCAGTATGCGTTCGTCAAGGCGATCCAGGAGCAACTTGGGCTCAAACTGGAGAAACGGTCCACCCCGATTGAGATGCTGATTGTGGATTCCGCCGACAAGACGCCCACCGGTAATTAAGCGGGCGGCCCTCAGTGCTCTGCCTCCAACCCTCGAACCGCAAGTTCGGCCTGACCCAGGTGACGCCTTTGATGGGCCGCGCCGATACAGAAGCTCGAGTACACGTTGTACCGCATGCGCCGGTTGAAGGGCGAGGCAATCTTGACCTGGTCGATACGCCGGCCGCGGGCGCTGGAGAGGGCCGAGAGCAGTTGCTCCTGACAAGCCAGGAAATCCGGCAGCACGGCCTCGGCCGGAACAACGGTGGGTTGGAATGGCGAAGTGGTAGGCATCTTCATGCGCGAGGGTGGCTCCATCAGCCAAACCAGAAGCCTGCCCCACAAATCCAGGGAATAGGGGCCGTTCCCGGGCGGCGCCGTGGGGCATGCATCGCGCCAGAGCGGGAGGAATGCGCGGGTGGTGAGGGTGAGATGCTCCAGGCACTCCGCCACACTCCAACCGCCGGACCGCGGGCGTTGCGTAATCCGCGCCGGCCGTACGCCTTCTACCAACGCACGCGCGCGATCGGACGCTTCGCGGAATTCCGCTTCCAGGGCGGAGATCTGGTCGGGCATCGCTACTCCAGCGGCAGGCCGGAGTCTTTCAGCGCGCGCCAGCCGCCATCGAGCGAGATAGCGTTGGTGTAGCCCATCTGCCGCAGATTGTCGGCCACCAGGGCGGAACGAAAGCCGCCGCCGCAATAGAGGATGAGTTTGGCGTCCTTATCGGGGACCTTGGTTTCGATATCGCGTTCGATGATTCCCTTGCTCAGGTGTACGGCGCCGGCGACGTGGCCGGCGGCCCACTCATTGTCTTCGCGAGTATCCACCAGGACGTGTTTTTCGCCCGCAGCGAGCATGTTTTGGTAGGCGGCAAGATCGATCTCTTTGACGCGCGACTTGGCCTCGTGTCACCAGCTTTAGAAATCCCGGACTATGCATCATGTTTCGTCACTCCACGCGGCGGATTCTGGCTCCGACACCCGCAAGTTTCGCCTCGATTTTCTCATAGCCCCGATCGATGTGGTAGACGCGATCGATCACGGTTTCGCCGCGCGCCACGAGCGCGCCGAGCACCAGCGACGCGCTGGCGCGCAGGTCGCTCGCGATCACGCCGGCGCCGGTCAGTTCGCGCGGTCCGGCCACGATCGCCTGGCGCCCATCGATGCGGATGTTGGCGCCCATGCGCGCCAGTTCCTGCGCGTGCATGAAGCGGTTCTCGAAGATGTTCTCGATGACCACGGCGATGCCTTCGGCCTGCGTCATGAGCGCCATGTACTGCGCCTGCAGATCGGTGGCGAAGCCGGGGTATTCCTCCGTCGTCATATCGACACTGCGCAGGCGGCCGGTGCCGCGCACGCGCAAGCTGGTGTCACCGGGCTGTGTCACGTCGGCCCCGGCTTGTTGCAGCTTGGACACGAGCGCGCCGATGTGTTCGGGGACGCAATCGGTCACGGTCAGATCGCCGCCGGTGATGGCGCCGGCCACCAGGAAGGTGCCGGCCTCGATACGGTCGGCGATGATGGTGTGCGCCGCGCCGCCGAGGCGCTCGACCCCCTGGATGCGGATGGCGGACGTGCCGGCGCCTTCGATCTTGGCGCCCATTTTGATCAGCAGGTCGGCGAGATCGACAACTTCCGGTTCGCGGGCGGCGTTGCGCAGCACAGTCTCGCCCTTGGCGAGTACGGCGGCCATCATCAGGTCTTCCGTGCCGGTGACCGTGATGCGATCGAAGTGCACGACGGCGCCGCGCAAGCCATCCGGCGCCACGGCTTCGATGTAGCCGTGGGTCTGATTGATTTTGGCGCCAAGCTGCTCCAGGCCGAAGATATGCAGATTGATGGGGCGCGCGCCGATCGCGCAACCGCCGGGCAGGGAGACTCGCGCGCGTCCGCTGCGCGCCACCAGGGGTCCCAGCACCAGGCTCGAGGCGCGCATCGTCTTGACCAGTTCGTACGGAGCTTCGGGGCTAAGGATGCGCTCGGTGCGCAGGCTCACGGTCTCGCCTTCCACGTCCACCGTAGTGCCGATATCTACCAGCAGGCGCTCCATGGTGCGAATGTCGCGCACCCTGGGAACGCGGTGGAGCGTGACCGGCTCTTCCGTAAGCAGCGCGGCCGCGAGGGCAGGCAGCGCCGAGTTCTTCGAGCCGTTGGTGGGGATTTCTCCCTTGAGCGCGACTCCGCCCGTAATGACGAATTTATCCATGTTGAGTTCTCACTTGCCGAGCGCTTGCCGCACTCGTCCGCCGGAAGCAGCCAGGCGCCGTTCCGCCTCTTCGCGCGACAGGGCCGCGGTGCCCATCACGATCGCGGTCCGCACGCAATTGCCGCTCTCCACGAGTAAACGGGCCGCGTCTTCGGGGGACACTCCCGCCGCCTGCGCGATGATGCGGCAGGCGCGAGCCACCAGCTTTTGGTTCTTGGGCTGGACATTGACCATCAGGTTGCCGTAGACATATCCGAGCCGCGCGCACGTTGCGGTAGAGAGCATGTTCAATACCAACTTCTGCGCGGTACCCGACTTCATGCGCGTGCTGCCGGCGACTACCTCCGGCCCCACCAGGGGAGCGATCGCGATATCCACCGCGTGCGAGAGTTCGGCATCCGGGGTACAGCAGATACCGACCGTGGCTGCGCCTAAGCGCCGGGCTTCCGCGATGGCGCCGAGCACGTAGGGCGTCCGTCCGCTGGCTGCCAGACCTACCAGCACGTCTCGCGAGGTAAATCCGCGAGCGGTGAGATCGCGGACGCCAATCGCGGGGTCGTCCTCGGTGGTCTCGGTGGCATGGCTCAGGGCGGCTTCGCCGCCGGCCATGATGCCCTGCACCATCTCAGGGGGCGCGCTGAAAGTGGGAGGAATCTCCGAGGCATCGAGCACTCCGAGACGGCCGCTGGTTCCGGCGCCGATGTAAAACAGCCGGCCGCCTTTTTCAATCGCGGCGACGATCGTGTCAACCGCGCGAGCAATCGCCGGAATCTCGCGCTCCACCGCGATGGCCACCTTCTGGTCTTCGGCATTGATGATGCGCAAGACCTGTTCCGCCGGTAGAGTATCGATGGCGGCGGACGCGGGGTTCGACTGCTCTGTGAGTAGTTTTTCCAGCATCTTTCAGGCTAACACCCCGGGTAGGAATTTCAACGGTGGCAGGCGCCGTTCGATGACAGATGCCCGGGACTGTCAAAAAGGACCAATCAACTACAATGGGGTCGATGACCTTGTTCCCCCACGAAACCAAGATGCTGCAACACCTCAAGGGGCGCGGGTACGTGTGCCCCGTAATCTTCGATATCGGCGCTTCGAATGGGGTCTGGTCGGACACGATCGCCTTAACGTACCCGGAGGCAGAGTATCACCTCTTCGAGCCTCTTGCGCGTGCCGTCCCCTTTTACGAAGAGGATTTGCGAGAACGGCTGCAGCGCCATCCGAATTTCCATCTGCACGCGGTCGCGCTGGCGGATAAAAACGGTACGACGGAGGTCCACGCTACCCACGATGGGTACGGCAGTTCCATTCTGGATCGTGGCCAGATCATCGAGGTAAAGCACCGGGTCGAAGTGCCGATGCGATGTCTGGACGAATTTGTTCTGGAGCAGAAGCTGCCGCAGCCTGCTGTAATGAAGCTCGACGTACAGGGGGCCGAGCGCATGATTCTTACCGGCGGCCGGCAGACGATGAGGAACGCCGATATTCTCTTCCTGGAGACGTGGCTTACGCGAGGCTACGGCGAGGCAACCCCGCTGCTGACTGAGATGATTGAGTTTTTGGCTCCTGCCGGTTTCAACCTGATTGAACTTGGCGAGCAGTTCCGGGCAGCCAACGGCAGGGTCTACTCCGTCGATGCTGTATTCTTTTCGGACCGGCTGGATCGCTCGTACCTGCCCGAAGCGATTGGCTGACGCGAGCCGCGCTGAAACTTAGTATGCCTGTGGGGCGGACGGGCGCGTGCCGAGGTAGCTGTGGAAGTTTGCCGGCGACATGGTGACGGGCAGCGGGACCGCTTGCACACGCGAGATCTCGGCATCGGCGGTGCGCATCAACGCGGCGGCCAAGCCGCCGAATACGGGCAGCATCTGCGAGTACGCGATGTAATCGAAGAGCACCGTTACCGCATAAATGATCATGCAATAGTGCAGGCCAAGCGCCATATTGCCCATGTCGGCGAGGCGTGGATCTCCCACGGTTCGCTTGTAAACTGCGTAAGGGCCTTTCGTCGCATAGACGATGGCGGCGAGGTAAAAGATGAAGGCGGGAATGCCGAGTTCGCTCGATACCTGCGTGTAGCTGTTGTGGGTGCCCAGCCACTGGCCCTTGTTCTGTCCCAGGGACTTGGAATACTCGTCATCGGCCACGGGAAACATACCCGGGCCGACACCGAATAGCGGATGCTTGATCGTGAAAATCAGGCTTCTCTTAAGTAGAATCTTGCGGCTTTGCGTGGAAGAAATCGCGCTATCCCGCATGCCCGCGTCCATTTCACCGGCATCCTGGGATTCTTCGTCCACGGTAGTCTTATAGCGCGAAATCAGCCTGGAGGGCATGACGCCTACCAGCAGGCACACCATCACCGTTCCGCCGATGATGAACTTCATTTTCTCCATGATCGAAGCCCGGAAGAAATACACCAGGAGCATGGCGATAAAGCCGATCATCGAACCGCGGGACCCAGTACGGAACATGGTGAACAGCATGAGCGTCATCACCATCAACGCCCACACTTTTTTCGGCAGCGTGATGGCGCTTCCCATCATGGCGCCCCATAAGGGGATTCCGATGAGAAGTGCTTGCGCCATCTCATTTGGGTTGGCGAACTTGCCTTGAGCCAGGAAGAGCCGGCCGTTATCCAGGATGCCGAAGACGTTGGCGATGATCGTAAAAACGAATAGCGCGATCGCCATGGTCACAATCGACCTCCGCCATTGAGCATAGGAATTGACCAACCCGGCGACTGCCAGAAACGACACGAAAGAAAACAGCAGCCAAGTGTCCCGGAAGACCGGAATACTGCCCCCCCTCCAAATACTGAAAGGCACCGACAGACCGAAAAAGAAGGTGAACCCGAGGAGTGCTTTTCCAACCTTGGTGTTGAGCGCGGGAATGAAACTCCGGCTCAATAGCACCATCGCAAACACCACGCGGTACAAGATACCGGTAATGTGCAGGTTGCCGAATTTGACATCAAAAATGCGGCTGAACGCCAGGAATAGGAAGACCAGCAGAACTCGGAAGCCGAGGCTTTCAAATCCGGATTCCACCCTTACCGACGTGTGGGAGCCTATTTGCGGCGGTTGGTACGGATAGGGTCTCGGTTGATAGGAAGCTGCGGTCATGTGGGCGACAGGCGGTAAGCTCTCATGATTCTACCATTGCCGAAATCCTCCACTTAGGCTTTGAGGGTACCAGGACCCTTACTTCGGTGATCTAAGCGGCTCAAACTGTTGGAAAATAAACCCTAATCGCCCCTCGTTGGGGTGGTCACCGACCTACCGGCGCCTTTCTTGCCGCCGTTTCGCCGCCTTGTTATAGTTGGGGGCAGTCATGTTCGAGTTCCCTCGTGCGTAGGCCCCGCGATCTGGCCATCGTCGGCCTGCTTCTGGTTGCGTACCTGGGCTTGGGGCTGACCAACATATTGACGAAGGCCCCCTGGTGTGACGAGGCCTGGTTCGCGAACCCGGCTTACAACCTTGGGTACCACGGATTCATGGGCACCACGGTGCTCGATCCGGCCAGCAGTACGTGGAAGAGCGTCAAGCTCACCGGAATCGACGCGCACACCTATTGGGTCATGCCGGTAAATCTGGTGCTCAACGCCGCGGTGTTTCGCATTTTCGGGTTTAGCGTGCTGGCGATGAGGCTGCTCTCTCTATTGTGGGGTCTCCTGGCGCTGGGAGCGTGGGGCGTGATTCTCTGGAAATTGACCGGCCGGAGCGGGCTGGCTTTGGCCGGAGCCTGCCTGATCGCGATCGATTATCACTTCCTGGCACAGGCGGCGGACGGGCGTATGGACGTGATGGCGGTGGCGCTCGGCTGGAGCGGAGTCGCCTGGTACTTGTGGTTTCGAGAGCGGAGTCTCCGGGTTGCGATCGTCGTAAGCCAACTGCTCGCCGCCGTGGCGCTCTTCACGCACCCCAACGCCATCATTCTCGTGCTGATTCTGGGCGCTACCACAATCTATTTCGACAGGAAATTGCTCGGGCCCGGGACGATCGCGATGGCTGCCGCCCCGTACGGAGTAATTGCGGCTGGATGGGGGCTGTACATTCTGCGCAAGCCGGACGATTTCGTCACCCAATTCCTGGGCAACGCCGCCGGCCGTGGTCCCACGATCACCACTCCGTTCGCGGCGCTGCGTGCGGAACTTGGAAGCCGTTACCTGACCAACTACGGCATGGCATCCTGGTCGTCGCTATCGGGACGCGCGAATGTGATTCCCCTGTTGTTTTTCCTGGCAGGCTTGGCGGCCTGCCTGCTGGTCCCGGCAATCCGCCGGCAGAGCGGTACGCGACTGCTGCTGGGCTGGACCGCGGTCGCAGTTTTCTTCCTGACGGAATTCGAAGGCTTGAAGACTCCGCTTTACCTGATCTATCTGACACCCCTGTATACGATTCTGCTGGTGGTGGCGTGTGCATGGGTCTGGAGCGAACGGCCGAAGTGGCGGTTCGCAATCGCGGGTTTGTTGGCTGTCTTTTGCCTCTTGCAAGCCGGCCGCACCGTCATTGCGGACTCACGCCACCCTCGTCGCTCGACCTACGACCCGGCGGTCAGCTACGTAAAAACGCATTTCAACCGGCGAACCTTCATCATGGGCGGCGGCGAATTTCTATTCGGACTCGGCCCGGATTGGAATCTTCTCGACGATGTGCGGCTCGGATACAACACGGGGAAAAAGCCCGATGTGGTGTTGATCGATCCGGGTTGGGAGGACCGTATCGTGAGCCTGAAGGTGGAGTTTCCAGCGATTCACGAATTCGTGACACGCGAACTGGAAACCGAGTTCCACGAAGTGTACAACCACGAGGGATACCGCATTCTGGTACGCTCCCCGGGCAGAGCGTGAATCCAGCGACTCAGGCCCGCAGATGTTTGACCACGCGGATCGCGCTGGCAAGGGAAACCACGAGAATAGACGGGGTGACCAGGCAGAGCGGCAGGGTTTTCTTCCAATCGCCGGTCCGGAAGAATTCCAGGCCCAGGATGACTAAGAGGGGCGCCAACACCCTGCCAAAGTAATACGGCTCAACCCACAGTCCAGCCGGTTGCAGGAGCATTCCAATCATCGTGAAGGCCAGCGCCGCCAGGCACTCGGGGCGTCCCCAGTCGCGAAAGGCCAGCCAGATGGCGGCTGAGAACGCCATCAGGATTCCGAAGACGGCTGTGTAATATGCGAACTGCACCATGGACGCGCCGGATTTGATGAAGCTGACGTCGTGGTGCAAGAGAGATTGCACCAGGTCCGTAAAGGGGGCGCGCATCAGGTCTGAGCTCGGGTCGGGTGGGCTATGCGCCTGCACGAAGCCGTACCAGGCGAGCGCGGGCAACATACTCGCCGCGCTCCAGGCCATACCGTTCCAATCCTTCTTCAGGAGTGATGCGCCGGCACACGCAAGCGCCAGACAGAGGCCGGTTTCCCGGCAAAGGCCTGCCAGGACGAGCACCAGGAACAACCGGTATCGCGAGCGTTCGTGTACATAGAGCGCAAAGCCAACCGTGAGCGCGGTGAGGGCGGTGTCTACGGCGCCCCGCTCAATCCCGGCGAGAGTCGCCGGCGCCGCCAGAAAAGCCAGGCCCCATAGGGCGCTCCGGTGGAATAGCAAGGCATAGCGCGCCAGCCAGTAGACCCCCAGGCCGAGGAAGACCAAAATCGTGGCGATGAAGCCGGCATCGATATAGCGCTGCCGTCCGAAAACCAGCGCGTAAGCCAGGAAAGGCACGAGAATCCGGCGATAGCGCATGACGGGACGCTCCAGATATTTCGAGTATCCGCGCGTGAGGAACGGGTCGTGAGCCAGAATCCGGTAATACTGGCCATCGAATCCGAAATCGTTCGGAAACAGGTAAGTGCCGGCGAAGGCGGGGTCATTCGGTACGCCGCCGCCATCGACGCCGTGATAAAACAGCGCGCTCCAATTGCCGCCGTAGAGGTTGGTTACGAGGGTCAGTTGCCAGCTCAACCCAAGCGCGGCAGCCAGTAACGCGAGGAGCGAGCACCCCAGTCGCGGGTGTTGCGTGAAGCTCTCGTGCAGGGCGGCCGGCGTTTTCATACTTGCCCCCCGGGCTCAAATTTGTTGGCGGCCGGCTTACTTGCCGTAACTATCTGGGCGTAATCAGACCGCCGAGTTTATCCTGCTCACTGCCAGAAGCACGCGGAAATCGCGTGGAATAGGCTTCAGGATACTTCAAGCCGGAACCGGTGTTGTAAATTACCATACGGTCTGAGCTCTTGAGGAAGCCGGACTCGAGCAAGCGTTGGGCGGCAACCACGCATGCCGCACCCTCGGGAGCCGCGAAGATCCCTTCGTCCGTCGCCAACTGTACGCCGGCGGTCAGCATGTCTTCGTCGCTGACCGCGATGGCCGTGCCGCCACTCTCGCGCACAGCGTTCAGCACCAGAAAATCGCCCAGTGGTTTAGGGACTCGAAGGCCGCTGGCGAGGGTATGGGCGCCGTCGAAAAATCGACTGCGCGGCTGGTTTTCCAGAAACGCGCGCACCACCGGCTGACAGCCCTCGGCCTGGACCGCGATCATCTTGGGACGCCGGCCGCCGATCCAGCCCATTTTCTCCATTTCGTCGAAGGCCTTCCACATACCGATCATGCCTACGCCGCCGCCGGTGGGATAGAAAATCGCATCGGGGAGTTCCCAGCCCATTTGCTCCGCAACCTCGTATCCCATCGTCTTTTTGCCCTCGATGCGATAGGGTTCCTTGAGCGTGGAGACATCGAACCAGCCTTCGGCGGGACCGCGTTCCGCGACGATGCGGCCGCAATCGCTGATCAGGCCATCGATGAGCGTGACGTGCGCGCCGTAAGCCTTGCATTCCAGATAATTCGATTGCGGAACGTCCCGCGGCATGAAGATGTGAGCTTCGATTCCGGCAGCCGCCGCATACGCCGCCATCGCGCTCGCCGCGTTGCCTGCCGACGGAATCGCGACCTTCCTGATGCCGAGTTCGACGCACATCGATACCGCGCAGGACAACCCGCGCGCTTTGAATGAGGCGGTGGGATTGAGGCCTTCGTCCTTGACCCAAAGGGCATCGGCGCCGATCCGCGCGCCCAGGCGCTTGGTGCGAATCAGCGGAGTCCAACCTTCGCCGAGGGTTATCACGGAGGCATCCGAGGGCGGCAGCACGGGAGCGTAGCGCCACATGCTCGCTGGACCGGTGGACACATCTCTCCGCAGCCAGCGGTGACGGATGGTTGAAAGATCGTAACGGACCAGCAAAGGGCCCCCGCACGAGCAGAGGTTGGCGGCTGTCCCCGCGTCGAACTTCGTCGCGCAGAGGCTGCACTCCAGGTGGGTCGGCTTAGGCATTCAGTAAGAAGTCTAGCATCTGGCTCTCAGGCCGCCGTGACAGGAAAATTCCGGCGGGAAATCGCCCTAAAAGTACCAATGTCATCCATCAATCGCCCCGGAAAAGAGTCAAAAGTCCTGGGACGCCATATTACTTGCGGCTCTGGTATCACCCGGGTTTCCATGGTGAAATCTGATCATGAATGTCGACGCGCTGGTGTTAGCGCTGGTCGCAATCGCGGATATGGGCTTGATCGTGTACCTTCGGCGCCGTCGTGACCGTCGCGTACGCCAAGACCGCATGATGGGTAGTCTTCGCCGGGCGCTCCGCTGGGCCAACACACCGCGCCGTGAACGCACGCGAGTGCCGCTGCACTCGATGTAGGCCCGTTATTTAACTTGATCGAGTTCGCCTTGTAGCAGCGCGACGTGCTCCTCTTCCTCAGCGGCCAGTTCTCCACACAAATCCTTTTCCAGTCCGGCCGGTAATTCCTGCGCAAGCTTCTGGAAATGGTCGCGGGTGCGTTTTTCCATCTCCAGCGCAATCTGATACAAATCCGCCACACCGGAGGAGGCGGTGACGCGAAGGCCTTTGAAGAGCCAGTTGGAGAGCAATTTTTCCTCGTCCCTGGATAGTTCCACAACCCCGCGATCCAGGTGAGCATGGTACTTTTCCTCCAATTCGTGGAGGTGATCCAGCTCCGCTTCGTAGAGCCTCTCGAGCACTGCCAACTGCTCCGGCGTAGCCGCCTTGTCGCGCGCGAGTTTGTAGAAATGGAATGAGTTGAGTTCGAATTGAACGGCGTCGCGGATCGCGCGAAACTGCATGGAATCGCCCAGCTCGCGACCCTGTATGACTTCCAGATCGCCGCCGCACAGGAAGCATTTCCCGTAGGGCACCGCGAACCCCGTGGTCAATTTGAAGCAACTCTTGCAGCGCCAGGTGTAACGTACCTGGGCACAACAGATTTCGTCTTCTTCCAAAACCGAATGACACTTCGGACAGGTCGATGGCATGTTATACGCTCCTCGCTTCGGCCAATTCCCGGACTTCCGGCGTCGGAATGCCCATGTACTCCAACATTCCCTTCGCAGCGCGCTTTCCGGCGCCCATCGCCAGGATGACGGTGGCCGCGCCGGTAACGATGTCGCCGCCCGCGAAGAGGCCCGGGATCGATGTCATCCCGGTACGCTCGTCGGTGACGATGTAGTTCCATTTGTTCGTCTCCAGGCCGGGCGTAGTCTGCGCGATAATCGGGTTCGCCGTGGTGCCCAGGGCATAGATGACGGTATCCACATCGATCAGGAAGTCCGAGCCCGGAACCGCTACCGGCCGGCGCCGGCCCGAAGCATCCGGCTCTCCCAATTCCATCTTCTGGCAGCGCATACCGGTGACCCACCCATTGGCATCGCCGACAATCTCCACCGGGAGCGTCAGCCAGTTGAAGTGGATGCCCTCTTCGATGGCGTGCTCCAATTCCTCGGCGCGTGCGGGCGATTCGCGCCGCGACCGGCGATACACCACGCTCACCGATTCCGCGCCCATACGCATCGCCACTCGCGCGGAATCCATCGCGGTGTTGCCCGCGCCTACCACCGCCACGCGCTTGCCCATGCCGACCGGCGTATCGTAGATCGGCTGGCGGTTGCCGCGCATGAGATTGACGCGTGTCAGAAATTCGTTGGCCGAGAAGACGCCGTTAAAGGCTTCGCCAGGAATTCCGGCAAACTTCGGCGACCCCGCGCCGGTTCCGACGAACGCCGCGGAGTACCCCATCTCGCCCAGCAGCTGCGGAATAGTGAACAGCTTGCCGATGATGGTATCCAGCCGGATCTCGACGCCCATCTTCTTCAGGTTGTCGATTTCGGCATCGATGATCATGTCCGGGAGCCGGAATTCGGGAATGCCGTACTTCAAAACGCCGCCCGCTACGTGCAGCGCCTCAAACACCGTGACCGCAACGCCGTTCCGCGCCAGGTCTCCCGCGCAGGCGAGTCCCGCGGGCCCGCTGCCGATGATCGCCGCTTTCTTCTGCCCGGCGGCTGCGACTTCCGGTATCGCATCCCAACCGCGCCCCATGGCGGCATCCGCCACAAAGCGCTCGAGGCGGCCGATGGCTACCGGTTTGAACTTCAAACCGACCACGCACGTGGCTTCGCACTGCGACTCCTGCGGACAGACACGGCCGCAGACCGCCGGCAGTCCGTTGGAGCTTTTCAGGATCAGGTAAGACTGCTTGATATCCTTACGGGCCAGCGCGGAAATGAAGCCGGGGATATCGATCTCCACCGGGCATCCGGGTACGCAGCGTGGCTTTTTGCAACGCAGGCAGCGCTCCGCTTCGTGAAATGCGCCGGCGCTATCCAAGCCGAGCGATACTTCCTCAAAATTGTGCACGCGCGCTTCGGGCGGCTGGTGGGGCATGGGCGCGCGCTCGGGCGGAATCGTTTTGATATTCTTCGGCACCCTCAACGCGGGTGTCTCGGGCTCGGGCGTGGGAATCTCGCAGGCAGCCATCAGGCGTGCCGGAGGCGGTGCGCCGGTCCCCGGGAAGGTAGCTAGTTTGGCCGATTCGCTGCGATACCGCTCCATGGCCTCTTTCTCTTCGCGCGCGAAGCGTCTTTGGCGCAGCGAGAGTTCATCAAAGTTGACCAGGTGCCCGTCGAAATCCGCTCCGTCCACGCAAGCGAACTTCATCTGCCCGCCGACGGTGACGCGGCACGAGCCGCACATTCCGGTGCCATCCACCATGATCGAATTGAGGCTGACCACGGTCGGCACCCCGAAGGGGCGTGTGACTTCACTGCACGCCTTCATCATCGGAATAGGGCCGATCGCGACGACTTCACTCACATTTTTCTCGCTGGCCAGAATTTCGGCCAGGGCGTGGGTGACGAACCCCTGCCGCCCGTAACTGCCATCGTCGGTCGTGATAATCAATTCGTCGCTGCACTCGCGGAACTGGTCTTCCCAAAAAACCAGATCGCGATTGCGGAAGCCGATGATCGAAATGGTCCGGTTCCCCGCCTGCTTATAGCCGCGCAATTGTGGGTAAATCGGCGCCACGCCAAGGCCGCCGCCCACCATCACGACGGTGCCTTCCAGCTTGCGAATGTGGCTTGGCAGCCCGAGCGGCCCGATGAAGTCGAGAATCGTGTCGCCTTCCGCCAACCCCATCATTTCATGGGTCGTCTTGCCAACCGCCTGGATTACCACCGTGACGGTGCCGCGGTCCACATTGAAATCGGCCACAGTCAGCGGAATGCGCTCGCCATGCTCATCGATGCGAGCCATGACGAAGTGCCCGGGACGCGCCGCTCGCGCCACATCCGGCGCTTTCACATCCCATAAAAAGGTCGTTGGACCGAATTGTTTCCTACGAGTGATGAGAAACACTACACCCCCTGGGAACGAACATGGTAGCAGAATTTAAGAATAACAGGTCTTTATTAGTAAAAATATTTACTACTGAGGGGGGCGATTTAGAAGGTCTTAAGAAATTCGATCAGGTCGCGTTTCTGCTGATTGCTAAGAGCTGGTTCGCCATCCAGCCCGGTGCCAAAATAGTGCCCGCGATTCACGATGTAATCGGGGCAGGCGCTGAGTTCGAAGAGCGCTCCGGTGAATTTGGCGAAGTCGGCTTCGGTTCTCAGCTCATTTCTCATCCGCTGCAACAGGGGCAGCGCTTTCGGAGAGAGCAGATCCAGATTCGCCAGCAGGCCGACCGGAGTTCCAGCCGGGATCGGGCCAATCTCGGCATCGTGCGGAGTCTTGAAACCGGGAAAGAAGCCCGTTTGGTTGAGCAGGCCGCTGAGTTCCGCAGGAACCGCCCGGACCGGCAATTGCAGCCGGCTCACCGCCGTAGTCCGTTCGATCTTGCCGGGGATCCTGCCACCAAGCCTGGCGTCGCTTTCCCGCTTTTCCGGCCAAAGGAGTTGTTCCATGCCGCTTTGGAAGGCGGCTCGCCGCGCCTCCAGCGCAGGGTTCGGGTCGAACGTTCCTAGCGAATTGTTACTGAGGTACGGCGCGCTGTACCAGAGGCCGAGCAGCGAGGGGGGACGCAGATAACCGCGACCTCCCGCGGGCAGTTGCATTTCGTGTTTGGCGCCGCTTTCGGGGTCGTAATAGGTAATGCGCCCGGCCGAGGGCAGGTTCTTGTAGGTTTGCGACGTGAAGCTTTCCCAAATGTTTCCCGCCCCTCCACTGCCATCGAGCGCAAGGCAGGCATTGGTTCCAACCAGGGGTAGCGGCACGCGCAGATCCGTGGAGAGGTAGTTATTTTCCAGGAAATCGCCGGCTTGCACCAGTTTCTCCATTTGGCCGCGATACTCAGCGGTATGGGTCCAGTTCCAATAGTGGTCCCAACACTCCGCATAACTGCCGGAACAGCGGCCCGGGTCGGCATCGGCAGGGGGCGCGGGGAACTTGCTGGAATGGCAACTGGCGCAGCGATCCGCAAAAATCACCTTGCCGCGAGTGGCGGCCGTCTGATCCACTCCACTCGTGGGAGCCGTGGGTGGCGCCGCGATGCGCATCAGGAAACGCACCACATTCGGCGTCAGGGACTCCGTTACATTCCAATACTCGGAATTGCTGCGTGCGACTCCCTCGTCAAAGGGCTCCGCCGGTTTGCCGCCCAGCACGGGATTGATGCGCAAGAGCGATTCCTCGCTGAATACTCCCAGCTGGGCGTAGGCGCGATTGATCGCGCTCAGGATGCCCGTAGAATCCATCGCATTGCCGCCCATTCGCGGCGTCCAGACGGTCGCCGGCTCTTCGAAGAACGCCCCCAACGGACCACCCGCGACATAGTTGCCGATTTGGCGGTTTTGCAGCGAGCTGCCCGCCAGCGTTTCCCGGCCCCATGCCCGTGCCTGTTGCATTCGGGCCGCAACGTGAAAAAGGGAGGACATGGCGCGCGGATTGTTGATGTGGTCGGTTGCCAGCAGCGACATGTCCGCCGTGCCCGGACGGGCCGCGTGCAAGAGTTGCTGAACGAACTGGGACGAATCCCCCTGCCACATGGCCACGCGATCCAAGCGCATGTATTGTGCGCCCACGGTGGACCTCAGGTTCTCCCACAGGGGATCGTTCAGATTATCCGGCAGGTGCGACGGATCCACTCCCGCGTGACAGAACGCGCACGTGACGCCGACGCGATAGGGACGCACCAGATCCTTGGAGAGGTAATACGACGCATCGGTGTAGTAGCGGACCGGGTCCCATTTGGCGACCGCCTCATCATGGAAATCCGGATTCGGAAAGAGGCGGAGGCCCAGAACTCCACTGGGGGCACCATAGACGGTGCCGAGGGGGATTAATTTCCCGCGCGCGCCCACGGGGATCCCCGGGTACTTTTCTTCGTTGGCGAAGGGATCCGGTATGCAATCGAGTTTTCGCGGATCCAGCCAAAGGCCGTAGCGCCGCGGGTCGGCATCGGTCGCCTGGTCGTAGCACGGCTCATTGACCACGCCAAGAGTCGCCAGCCGGTTGTCGTGGCGGAAAGGGTAGAGTTGCTTCAGCTGTTCGCGCTGGGTGGGGTCGACGTGCGTGTCCTTCTCGGGGTCGTAGGAGCTGACGATTTTCAGCAGATCGAAGGAGCCGGCCGATTGGCGCGCCAGCCAATCCCAAAACCGATCGTTCCCGGCACTCCAGAGAATCCATGTGTTGCGTCCCTGAATCTCCTCAAGCCCGAGATCGGCCCCCCGATCCATGCCGTGGAAATAATCCTCGGAAGCCGGGCGGATGCCTTCGTGCTTCGTGCGGCGCGCCTCATCCAGCATACGGCCGGGGCCTTCGCGTGTTTTCCAGCGGCGGTACCCAGTAGCGGCGACGGCGAGCGCCGCGATCAGGCCCACCACGATCAGGGCGCGCCGGATCAATAGCCGATTAAATTTCATGCTGGAGGGCCCGTTCGAAACCGCGGCGATCATCGATGGCGAGCCCGAGACTCGTAATCCGCTTCGTCATGCCATACATACCCTCAGCCGTAACCGGCGCGGCGAATCGCAGCGTCACGTTGGGTTCGACGGCCGGCGGCAGCTTCATATCGTGATTCCGCAAGGCCTGATTCCACCGCGACAATCGCGGTCAACGGCACGCGCACCGTCCACATCATTCCGCTGCGCGCGATCAGGTTGCCCTCATGCAGCAGCACGGGCCGAAGGCGGATGGCGCGCGCCATCGCCAGCAGCCACACCATCCCGTAGAGGCTCATCGCACTCAAGATCCAGGCTGCCGTGGTGCTCCAGCGTGCCACCGCAAGATGCACCAGCACGGCCTCGATCACACTGACCGCGGCAAGCATCCCGAAGAGGTCGGCGACGCCGCTTTGCTCGTGGATGGAAAAGGCGCGCGATCCCGCAGGTACATGAGGACGCCGCCTCCAGGAGGCGAACGCGAAATACAGGACTGCAAGCTCGCTGGCCAGGATGCTGGCGGCGCGTCGCGAGGGAACGATCTCGCTGGCTGCTGCGCCGATTCGCGCCAGAATATCGCTCTCGCCTTCGCCGGCGCCCATACCGCGGCGCAACCGGACCCCGATCGCGGCAACCACTGCAATTTCCGCCGCTGCTCCCGCCCATGGGCGCGCCCACGCGATCTGCGGAGCAAGGTAAGTCGCACGCAGCAGACCCAACAGGCATAGCGGGATCAACGAAATCAGGGGTTGCACGCCGCCGCGGACGATGAATAGGAAGTACAGTGCCGGAACGGTAATGGCGACATCGAGCGCCGCGCCCACGCCCACCGCCGGACGCGGAACCAGGCGCACCATGAGGAACGCGATCAGATTGATGGCGAGCGCCGCAAATGCGAACGTTCTCCAGCGAAGGGCCCAGGTCATCGTATGAATTATCGTACGCTAAATGACGTCCGGCGCGCAGTTTCGCGCAGTCGGGCGAGCAGGGCGGAATCGACTTTCGCCTTCACTGTGCGGCGGTCCAGACCCAGGCGGCGCGAGGTTTCTTCGTAGCTTCCGGTCCGGCTGTAAACCAGGGTGACGTAACGGGCCAGCAGTTGTTCGGCGGTTAGAATTCCGGCGCGCGCTTCGGCCGCAAACTCGTCGGCGGGATCATTGGGGGCGGTGCGGGAAGGCCGGTAATTGCCGCGGATCAACATGTTCTTCACGCACTGCTCGAGTTCCCGGTAATTGCCCGGCCAGGGATAATCGGGCCCCAGGTTGTTCTCGATCCAGGGCATGATTTCCGCTGCCAGCGTGTCGCCATCGGCGCCCGCCACCCGCCGCGACATGTAGACGACGAGTTCGCGGAGCACGCCGGGCGACGCGCCGAGCTGCTCTGCCATCGAGGCGGTGGCGATCTGATCGGAGCAAAGCCGGTAGTAAAGATCCTCGCGGAACTGCCCTTTGCGCATGGCTTCGGGAAGGTCGCGATTGGTGGCGGCGATCAGTTTGCCGCGGAATTGCCGGCCGGCGGTATCGCCCACAGGATGGAAGGTACGCGTCTCGATCACGCGCAGCAGTTTGACCTGGATCGCCGGATCCATATCGCCAAGTTCATCGAGAAATACGGCACCCAGATCGGGGCACGTTTCCAGCCAGCCGCGACGGTCCGCCACCGCGCCGGTGAAGGCGCCGCGCCGGTGGCCGAACAGCTCGGATTCCACCAGGGTAGGCGAGAGTGCGGAGATGTTGATGGGGAAAAAGATCTGTTCGGCGTCGTCGGCAAAGGCGAGGCGTCGATCGTCGAAAGGAACGAAGCGCGATTCGGCGATGGCGCGCGCGGCGAGTTCCTTACCGGTGCCGGAGGGACCGGTGATCAGCGTGGCGAATTCGCCCATCCGCGCGTAAAGAGTGCGCCGGTAGCGGCGCATATCGTGCGTGAAGATGGATTGCCAGATCGCGCCGCGAAGGCGCGCGGCGGGGAGAGAGCTGCCGATGATGTCCCGAAAGGTGATGTCGAAGGCGCGCTGGATCTGGCGGAAACAGGCGAAGGTGTGCCGCGGATCGCGTTCCGAAGGGAAACGGACGCCTTCCATGTCAAAGTAATGGCGCCAGTCAGCAAGGAATTCGTTGTAGAAGCGCCAGCGGGAAGGGTTCTGTTGCTCCGCCCCGAAACCCGCCTCGTAGAACTTGGAATAGGAGCGCTGATAGATCAGGTGGAGCGTAGCGTCCTCGTAGAGCTGAAGGTCCGGCCCGAGCGCCTCCGTACCCGCAGCCAGCAGACCCCGCAGGTGCTCAACCAGCGGCTGGAGTTTGGACAGAATGCGCCACACGTTGGCTCGCGGTCCCGGGTGCTCGGCACGGTAGCTCCAGACGGGTTCGCCTTCGAGGAAGTCGTCCCCGAGCACCGCCCGCTCACACTCGATCCGCTCGGGCAGAAAGGGATTGGCGTGGCCGAGGCGCGATACGCTCTCGAGGAGCGCGCGTTGCGACTGGGTGACGAAGGCCATCTGTACATTGAATGTATAGCATGCATCCATAAAATGTATAGCCACCTCGTCCAAGAATCGAGCTCGCTTCGCGTAAACTCTTACTATTGTTGATTTTAGGTTTGGGTAGCTGGGGTGCAATTACTCGGGCATGGCACACAATGGATTCAGCAACGTACTCAAGAATGGCGGGTTCCAGGCCTTTCTGTGGACGCAGTTCCTGGGCGCGTTCAACGATAGCGTCTATCAGACCATCGTTGCCCTCCACGTAGGCAAGGCAAATCCGGCGTACGTGCCGCTGGTGCCCGCGGTCTTCACGCTGCCATCGCTGCTGTTCAGCGGGTACGCGGGCCATCTGGCGGACCTGGTCAGCAAGCGCACCGTGCTGATCGGCGTCAAGATTTTCGAAATCGCGATTATGCTCTTCGGGCTGATCACACTGCTGCGCGGCTGG
The DNA here is from genome assembly GCA_963811575.1 of uncultured Solibacteraceae bacterium. GTDB lineage: Bacteria > Acidobacteriota > Terriglobia > Bryobacterales > Bryobacteraceae > Solibacter. Next base: position 122,702 of record CAWERY010000012.1, read on the forward strand.
ACCGAAGGCATGCTCGCGGTGGTCTTCCTGATGGGGCTGCACGCGACAGTTTTCAGCCCGGCGAAATACGGCATCGTGCCGGAGATGGTTTCCGATCGCGATCTCTCGCGCGGAAATGCGCTCCTGGAAATGAGCACGTTCGTCGCGATCGTGATCGGCATCGCGGGCGGCGGAGTCTTGTTCGCGATATGGAAAGCGGATCCCTGGCGGATGGGTGCGGTGGCGCTGGGCGTTTCGCTGATCGGTTTTGCGACCAGCCTGAGGATCACGCGCGTGCCGGCCTCCGGCGCCCGGCAGACGTTCCGCTGGAATCCCTTCGGCGAAATTGCGGGCAGCACGCGTCATCTGCTGCACGATAAGGCGCTATGGCTCGCGGTACTGGGCGTGAGTTACTTCTGGTTCGCCGGCGTCCTGCTAAAAACCGATCTGCAGTATTTCGGGACGGAAGTCCTCAAGGTCACCGACAACGGCGTCTCGATGCTGTGGGCCTTTCTGGCGATCGGAATCGGCGCCGGCAATATGCTGGCCGGGCGGCTTTCCGGCGACAAGGTGGAACTCGGGCTGGTGCCGATGGGGTCGATCTTCATGGGCGTTTTCGCGCTGGCCCTGGTGGCGGTACGGCACTCATTCGCGCTTTCGACGGTGGCGGTAGTGCTCCTGGCCATGGCAAGCGGACTGTTCGTGGTGCCCCTTTACGCTTTTATTCAACAGAAGAGCGGCAACCAGGAAAAGGGCCGGGTGGTCGCGGCCAACAACTTCTACCAGACGATCGGAATGCTGCTGGCGAGCGGGCTGATGTGGCTGTGCTACACGCGCCTGCACCTGAGCGCCACCGTGATCATGCTCGGCTTCGGGCTTTCGCTGCTCGCTGTCACGGCCTACATCGTCACCATCGTTCCCGATTACCTGGTGCGATTCGTCCTGTGGCTGCTGACGCACAGCGTGTTCCGCATCAAGATCAATGGAGCGGACAACGTGCCGTTCGAAGGCCCCGCGCTTCTGGTGGTCAATCACATCTCGCACGTCGATGGCTTTCTGATTGGCGCCTGCGTGCAGCGGTTTATCCGTTTCATGGTGTGGAAGCCCTACTACGAGTTGAAGCCATTCCGCTGGTTCTTCCGCCTCTCCAAGGCGATCCCGGTGGGGACCAGCGGACCGCGCGACATGGTGGAATCGATTCGCGCCGCCCGGAAAGAGATCGCGGGCGGCCACGTGGTGTGCATCTTCGCCGAAGGCGCCATCAGCCGCACAGGGAACATGCTGCCCTTCAAGCGCGGCATGGAAAAGATTGTCGAAGGCACCGACGTGCCGATCATTCCGGTACACCTGGACCGGCTCTGGGGGAGCATCTTCAGTTTCGAGGGCGGGAAGTTTTTCTGGAAGTGGCCGCGCCAGATTCCCTATCGCGTGACGGTGAGCTTTGGCGCGCCGCTGCCCGCAAACACCAGCGCTCAGGCGGTGAGGCAGGCGATCCAGGAACTGTCCGCCGATGCCACCGCGCATCGCAAACAATCCGGAGATCTGCTGGACCGCCGCATGATTCAGGTGGCGCGGCGCAATTGGAAGCGCTTCGCCATGGGGGATAGCACGGGCCGCACCCTGACCTACGGCGAGATGTTGACCGGCGCGGTGTTGATGAGCCGGGTTGTGCCCGCTGACGAAATGGTTGGCGTGCTGCTGCCTGCGACGGTCGGCGGTGCGCTGGTGAATCTCGGCTTGACGCTGCGCGGCGTGGTGCCGGTGAACCTCAATTTCACGGCCGGACGTGAAGCCATGAAGGCGGCCGTGGAGCAGTGCGGAATTCGCACCGTGATCACTTCGCGTCTGTTCCTCTCCAAGCTTCCGGCGGGACAGGCGGAAGGCCTCGGCGAGTTGCTGTACGTGGAGGATATATTCAAGCGCGTGAGCGGAATCGATAAGGCTGCGCGCGTATCTGGCTGCGCGGTTTGCGCCGAAAGCTCTGCTCTCTCGCGGCGGCCGTACGCCCGATTCGCCCGCTGGAATCATCTTCTCCAGCGGGTCCACCGGCGTTCCCAAGGGAGTCGTGCTTTCGCATTACAATCTGATCGCCAATATCGAGGCGATGGCGCAGCTATTCTGGATCGGCGGAAACGATCGGATCGTGGGGGTGCTACCCTTCTTCCATTCCTTCGGCTTCACCGTGACGGTCTGGTTTCCGCTGCTCGCCGGCTGCGGCGTGGTCTACCACCCGAACCCGACAGAAGCGAAGGCGGTGGGCGACCTGGTGCAGAAGTATAAGGCGACCCTGCTGCTCTCCACGCCTACTTTCTGCGCTACCTACACCCGCAAGTGCCCGGCCGAACAATTCGCAAGCCTGCGGTACGTTCTGGTGGGCGCGGAAAAACTCCGGCTGCCGGTGGCACAGGCCTTCCGTGAAAAATTCGGCCTCGATTTGCTCGAAGGCTACGGCTGCACGGAGATGTCTCCCGTGATCGCCGTCAACGTGCCGAATTTCAACGCGGGCAAGGATAGCCAGACGGGCAACAAACCCGGCAGCGTGGGGCATCCGCTACCCGGAGTGGCGGTGCGCATCGTGGACCCGGTGAGCTTCGAGGCGCTGCCGCCCAACACCGAAGGCTTGCTGCTGGTGAAGGGAAGCAACCGCATGCTCGGCTACTGGAAGCAGGCGGAACGAACCTCGGAAGTCTTTCGTGACGGTTGGTACATCACGGGAGACATCGCGCTGCTGGACGATGAAGGCTTTGTGCGGATCACGGACCGGCTCTCGCGCTTCAGCAAAATCGGCGGCGAAATGGTACCGCACATTCGCGTGGAAGACGTACTGCTAAACGTGTTGGGCGATGCTCCCTGTGTGGTCACCGGCGTGCCCGATGCCACGCGCGGGGAACGGCTGGTAGTGCTGTATGTCCATTCCACCGTACTGCCCGCGGAGTTGTGGGAGCGGCTGGCAGCTAGCGAGATGCCGCGGCTGTGGCTGCCGAAGCGCGAAAATATCTATCGGGTGGAGGAGTTGCCGCAACTCGGCACCGGCAAGCTCGACCTGCGCGGCGTAAAGGCTCGCGCGCAGGAACTGTCCGCCTCGAACTAGAGATTCAGGCGACCGGCGATAACAGACTATCGTCTGTCCGGCATCTTGAAGGAAAGCGTCATGGAAATCTTCCTACTTGTGTTCTTGATGGCGATGCTGTTGGTTCGCTGGATTTATATTCGAGATCGCTTCACGGCGGTGGAGGGAAGGCTGGCAATTCTGGAACGGGCTTCCGTGGCGGCAGTGCCACGAAGCTACGCGCCGCCTCCGCAAACGGCGCCGCCTCCCCAGGCCCAAGCCACCCGCGCCGGCTGCACCGATGCCGGAGCCGATGTTCACTCCGGTGGTCGCGCCGCTGGTAACGCCGCTGGTAGCGCCGGCACCACGTCCCGTGCAGGTGCCGGCCACCCCGCTCGCAGCACCTGCGTCCGCCCGCAGCAGCGAGGAGTGGGAGGCCCTGATCGGCGGCAATTGGGCCAACAAGCTAGGCGTCTTCGTCACCGTCATCGCACTGGCGCTGTTATTGAAATACGCCTATGCGCAACTCGGGCCGGCGGGGCGTGTCGCGCTGAGTATGACGGTTAGCATTGCGATGCTGGCCGCAGGTGTGATTTTCGAAAGGCGCGAAACATACCGCACGTTTTCCTACGGACTGATCGGCGGCGGCTGGGCGGCGCTCTACACCACGGTGTACGCGATGCATGGAATCGCGGCCGCCCGAATCGTGGACGACGCATTGCTCGCGACACTGCTGCTGCTGGCCGTGGTGGCCGGCATGATCGTGCACTCGCTGAAGTATCGCTCCTCGACCGTCACGGGCCTGGCCTACTTCATCGCCTTCGCGACCCTGGCCATTTCCGAGGTCACCACGTTCAGTGTCATCACGGTGATTCCGCTGGCGGCCTCGCTGCTCTACGTTTCTTATCGCAACGCGTGGGACCGCTTCGCGATCTTCGGGCTGATCGCCACCTACGTTACCTGCGGCCTTCACAAGGATACCGGCGCGTCCCTCTGGCAGACGCAGGCGTTGTTCCTGGTCTACTGGCTCGTCTTCGAGGCCTTCGATCTGATGCGCACCGACCCGTGGTTATTACCCTTGAATGCGGTGGGCTTCCTGCTCCTTTCGAGCGGAAAATGGGCGCAGGCCGCGCCCCAGGATATCTGGCAGCTGGCAGCCGGCGCAGCGCTGCTCTATCTGGGCAGCACGCTGGCCCGCGCACGGGTGGGACGCTGGCGTCCGGCGGTACTGGTGAACGCCGCACTGGCCACCGTGGCGATTGTACTCAAGCTGCACGGCCAGTGGATTCCCCTGGCGCTGGCGATCGAAGCCGAGCTCTATTATCTGGCCGGAGTGCGCTTCCGCTCGGTCTATCTGCGGACGCTAGCCGGCGTGATCTTCGGGTTGGAACTGGGGGTGCTCTTAATCGAAGACATCGCGCACCTGCCGGCGCGCGCCTGGGAGCCGGTGGCGGCGTTCAACGTCGCGATCTTCTATCTCAATCGCGCCCTGGAGGTTTCCGAGGTCTGGTATGGATATGCCGCGGCCGCGCTGGCGGCGCTCATCACCGGCTTTGAAGCGGACGGTCCGTGGCGCGGCCGCGCTTGGTGTCTGATCTCGATAGGGCCCTTCGCGCTCGGATGGTGGCGGCGGCTCTTCGATTTTCGGGCGCAGGGCTACGCCCTGGCGCTGGCCGGCGTCATCGCAACCTCCCTCTACACACCGTACCCCGCGCTATCGCTGGCGGCCGCGGCGGCGCTGGCATACGGAGCCGTCCATTGCGCTTTGTGGAGCGGCGCAGACCGTTTAGGCCCGCAGGAGCGCGATCACTTGCGCGTATCGGCGTCCCTGGCAACTACATTGGCGGCGGCGGCCTTGGTCTGGCGCGTGTCGCCGGGAGAATACTTAGGGGTCGCGTGGCTCGCGCTGGCGTTGCTCTGGCTGGAGGCCGGCCTGCGCAATCTTCCGGCGGAGTTCCGGATGCAAGCCTGCCTCTTGGGGTTGCTGGGCGCGGTGCGGGTGAGCGCATTTGACCTTTCCAGCGCCCTGGCGCTAACTTCGGCGGCGCTGGCGTACGCGTTTGCCTGGCGGGCGCAAGCGGAAGCGCGCGGCCGGGTCACCGATAGCGCGGTCTTCCCCGCTACTCTGTTCTTGATGGCGGGGCTGCACGCCATCTTACCCGGGTCTGCCGTCAGCGCATCGTGGGCACTCACGGCGCTGGTGCTGGCGGAGTTTCCCAGGCGTAGCCTGCGTGTGCAGGCCTCCATCGTCGGCGCGGTGGTATTCCTACGCTGCGTGCTCATCGATGTGGCGGCGCGCACACGCTATCCTGGCAGTCGCGCCCGTGATCGCGTGCTATTGGGCGGCGATGCTGCGTCGGCCTCGCGGCACTCACGAGCGGCTTTACGATTCACTGCTCGGAACCATACTGCTCGCGATACTCATCTACCACGAGGTCACGGGAAGCGTGCTCACGGTGGCGTGGGGCATCGAAGGCGTCGGTCTGCTCGCGGCTGGCTTCGCCCTGCCGGATCGCATCCCGCGAGTCTCCGGGCTCGCGCTGCTGTTGGGGTGCATCCTGAAACTCTTCCTCTGGGACTTGCGGAATCTGGAGACGCTGCCGCGAATCTTCAGCTTCATCGTCCTGGGGCTGTTGCTCGTGGGCGTGAGCTGGATATACACGCGCTTTCGCGACCAGGTGCGCCGCTATTTGTGAAGACCGGAATGTTAAGATCGCTGTTGCCGTGGCATTGATCGCTGGAGACAGACTGGGGCCTTACGAGATTCTCTCGCCGCTCGGCGCTGGAGGAATGGGCGAAGTCTATCGCGCGCGCGATTCCCGCCTGGGCCGCGACGTGGCGCTGAAAGTGCTCCCCGCCGAAGTCGCAGCCGACACGGGCCGGCGCCAGCGGTTCGAAATAGAGGCCCGCGCGATCGCGGCACTCAATCATCCCAATATCGTGGCGGTCTACGACGTCGGCAGGGAGGCCGGTGTTCTCTACATCGTTACGGAACTGGTGGAGGGCGAGACCCTGGTCGGCGCCAAGGCCGGATTACTGAAGACGATCGATATCGCGGTACAGATTGCGAGCGGCCTGGCGGCGGCGCACGAGGCGGGGATTGTCCATCGCGATCTCAAACCTTCGAACCTCGTCCTGGCGCGCGACGGCCGGGTGAAGATTCTGGATTTCGGTGTCGCCAAGGTCTCTCCCGCCATTGTCGCGGCCGCGGCGCATACCGAAACCATCACGGTCAACACCCAGCCCGGCGCTGTGATGGGCACGGTCGGGTACATGTCGCCCGAGCAGGTGCTGGGGCACGCCGCCGACCATCGCGCGGATATCTTCAGCTTCGGAATCATTCTCAATGAGCTCTTGACCGGGAAGCGAGCCTTTCAGGGCGCAACGTCGGTGGACACCATGCAGGCGATCCTGCGCCTGGACCCGCCGCTGTTGCCCGACACGGTGCCGGTGCCGGTGCGGCAGATTGTGGCGCACTGTCTGGAAAAGGAGCCGGGCAACCGGTTCCAATCGGCGCGCGACCTGGCATTTGCGCTCTCCGCATACGCGCAGGGCGGGTCGCAGAGCGACATGACTACCGTGCTCCCGCAGAGTAATAAGCGTCCGAGATGGCCGTGGACCCTGCTCGCGCTACCGGTCGCGGCGGCCTTAGGCGCACTCGCCGCCGGGTATTTCCTGCGTCCCCCGCTGAGCCCGTCGTATACCGGACTTCTGCTCGGCGGTCCGGAAGTGACGATGTGCCCGCGGCTCTCCCCGGACGGACACATCCTGGCCTTCCAGGCAATGGTCGAAGGGTTGACTCAGGTCGCGGTGATGCGCCCGGAATCCGGCGATTGGACGGCGCTCACGCATCAGCGCGAGCACGGGTTTGTATTGGAAGTGAGCTGGGCCGCCGACGGCTCAAGGATTTTTTATGACCGCGTGACCGACGTGCCGCGCGGCGTGTTCAGCGTGCCCGTTCTTGGCGGCGCGGAACATCTGGTGCTGGAAGATGCGATGTGGCCGCAGGCGCTGCCCGATGGTAGCCTGCTGGTGACCCGCCTGAACGCGGACCATCGCCAGCAGCTCTATCACTTCTGGCCGGAAAGTGGACGGTTGGACGCGATCCCGCTGCTGACTCCTAACTTCTACGCCACGGTGCGCGTTTCGGCCGACGGTAAACAGGCGTTCGCCTTGGGACACCCGGCGGCCCCGGGACAATCCAGCGCGCAGCATCTTTATGCCATCGATCTGGCGTCGGGCGGCCTGCGGCAGCTCGCCACGGGACTTCCCAACGATTCCGCCATGCAAGCGCTGGCGCCGGCCCGCGATGGCAAGAGCCTGCTGCTCTCGCTGGTCGCGGGTAACATGGGCAAGGTTGCCAAACTGCCGCTCGATGGCAAGGGCGGCGCCCGAACCCTGCTGACCGTCAGCGGACATCCGGAATATATCGATAGCGGGCCCGATGAGGCTGTTTATCTGGATGAGCACACCACCGCGATGAACTCGCTGCGAATTACTCAGGCAAGCGGCCGCGCGCAGCGCGAAGGTACCGTTCCGGTGGCGGAGCTCCCCTCGCCATTCTTTGCGGCGGTGCTCGGCGACGGGCGCACGGTGTTCGCGAAATATGCCGGCGGGCGCTCGCGCCTGATGGCTTTCGATGGCGCCAGGGAATCCGCGGCATTGGTCAATACCACCGAGGAGACGGCCGGACCGGTTGCACCCGTGGGGTCGCGCGAGGTCGCCTTTCTGGTGGGTCCGGAACCGCGGCGCACAATCGCACTGGCCACCCTGGCGAACGGCAGGATTACACGCCGCCTCGGTTTCGATCACGGTACGATCAATGCATTGGCGGCCACCCCGGACGGCAAATTACTGTTGTGCTCGGCGGGCGGCGCGGTCTGGAGCATCCCTCTCGAGGGCGGCGAACCCAGGCGATTGCGGGCAGGGAAATGCAATCGCGTTGGATGCCGCCGGCCAGAACGTCTTCGTGCAGGTGATCGAATCTCCCAGGACGAAACTGGTGCGAGTGCCGCTCGCTGGCGGCGCCGAGCAGGAAGTGCCGGTGGAAGAGCCGTTCCGCCTTTCGACTAACCTGATCGGTCCCAACGCGGTGGGGCGCGGCGGCATGCTGCTGGCGCCAATGCTGTCCCCGGATTCCTGGTCATCGCCGCCGTACTTGATCGATCTTGCCACCGGGAAGGTCAAACGCATCGCGGTGGATGGCTTTGATTTTGCCGACTACCGCTTCCTGGGCTGGCGTCCGGGCGGCGAGATCGTGGCGGCCGCCTTCGAGCTACGGTCCACGATGTGGAAGTTCACGCCCGAAGCGAAGAAATGAGCGCGCCGATCAGGGCAGTGTCTCCAATCGATCTTTGCGCGCATAGATCTCGACTGGCGGATTTACGAAGCGTACCGGACGTTCCTTGAAGAGCGATGCAGCTTGCAGCCGTCGAACCAGCCGGTAGTTTACCGACCCTTCCGCCAGCGAACGGTAGGCGGATTCGGCAAGCTCGCGTTCGTGAATCGGTTCGTTGATTTGTTGGGGAATAATTACGATGAACTCCGGCTCACGCTGCAGGGCGGGCACCCGGAAACCGGATTCCGGCATCAAGACCGTCTTCATGGCGGAGGTAATCGCGGGCAGTTTCAAAGACGCGCCGTAGTACCCGACCACATCGCCCGGCGATCCGTTCTGAGCAAGATATTCGCCGGCCTGGTACCGCGGATCGTGCAGCATCTGGTAAGTCAGATCGGCGCCCCGAAGCAGCGCCCAACCACAGATCACCGTGGCGCAAGCCAGCCCCGTCCGCGACCAGATTTTCTTTTTGACCTCGATCAACGAGGATACTGCGTAGCCTGCGAAGAGTGCGACGGTATAGGCCAGCAGGAAGACAAAGCGGAACTGCACGAAGCGCACAGGTAAGATGACGCCGGCAACAATTCCGAAACAAGGGCCTAACAGCGCCAGGCTGGCGCGGGATCTGGCACAACATAACCCAACGCCCACCACGCCGGCCAGGAGCATCGGCAGGCCAGTAGATTCCGTAACATTACTTGCCACATCCTGTAGCAGCGTGGCGTATCCCGCTAAGGTCGCCGGAGTGCTGAAGTAGATGCTCTGCTTGCCAATGATCACGGGACCACGCATCACGAAAAGCATGTGAGCCAGGTGGCGTACCGGGTGGAAGATCGCGCCGCTCGCCACCAGGTAGGCAGCGATTGACGTGCCTAGGGCGGCCATCGCGGGGCGCTGGACATCGCGCCAACTGCCGCCGAGCTTTCGCTGGCGCCGGACTTCCGAAAACAGTACAGCCACCCCCAGCGGGGCGAATGCCGCGTAGCTATGATCCTTGGTGGCGGTAGCAAACGCCGCCAGCAATCCCAGCGCCGCGGCCCGCCGCACCGTAAGTCCATCCCGCTGCGCGAATGCAAATACAACGAAACCCCACGCAGTCCAAAACATTGCGCCCAGGTCTACGTTACTCGTACGGGAGTAATAGAACATGGGGTACAACAGCATCGTAAATGCACCCGCCAGCAGGCCCGCCCGCGCGCTCCACAGAATGCAGGCTGTGCGCCACGCCGCTACCACAATTCCCGCGCCCATCAGTAAGTTGACGGCACGCCCCAGAACTGTCATTACTTTCAGTGCCGTGATGGGGTCTGCGAGCCCGAACGGATACACGACGGAAGGTACGGAAAACTGGCCGGTAAGCCAAAGGCAGGCGAGATAGGGGCCTACGAATACGGCTTCCACAACATAGTGAAGCATCGGGTACTGAGGATTGAAGTTCGGGCTCTGCGTCGCAATCGAATACAGCTCCGCGACGGGTCCTAGCGGCGCCAGTTCGTCCTGTCCCCAGGGCTTGACGCGATCGGCCGCGGTTGCATGGGGCAGCCCCCACCAGATACCCGGGGTATACACTAACAAAGCTGTCGCGAACAGAAATATGGCAATGCGAGACAAGCAGGGCTCCTCCATCAGTTCCTAGGTAGCTCCCAAATGAAGGAAACATCCTGGTGATCTGCGACACCCGCTTATCGCATTTTGTTTAACCAATATAGTCATACGCGGCCAGATCATATATGGCCGATAGTTAATATCTTTTGGCCAGTTGAACTACTTACGCCGGGTATGGCTATCTCCGAGCTAAGATTTGTCCCCAGTCTTATGCGAGGACCGTGGCATACTGGACGGATGAATTTCGAAACCGGTGGGCCGCACCGGCTTCGACGGGTCAAGTGGGTTACTGTCGCCGGCACGTCAATCGTTCTACTTATTGCCTGCGCACTCGCGATCCGGGTCGGCGCCGCGCGGCTCTGGTGGAAGCTTCAGCTACCCATCCGAAGGGCGTCCCTGATGCGTGCCGGCAAGCTTGTCAACGTCGAAGGCCGGCGCGTACACCTGCAATGTCTCGGCGCCGGCTCCCCCACCGTCATCCTGGATAGCGGCTTGATGATGCCGCTTGAGTCGTGGGGCGCGATTCCCGAGGCGGTGGCAGCATTCACGCGCGTTTGCTCGTATGAAAGGCCGGGCGTGGGCTTCAGCGATCCCGCGCCAAAAGTACGCCCGAAGACCAGCTCAGACGCGGTGGCGGAGATGGCCGCGCTCTTTCAGAGTGCCGGCCTAAAAGGCCCGTTTCTGCTGGTGGGCCACTCCTTCGGAGGCCTCAACGTCCGCCTCTTCGCGCACCGGAACCCCGAGAAGGTTGCCGGCCTCGTGCTGGTGGAACCTGTGGTGGAACGGCAATTCGAGAAGTACGCGGCCGGCATGACTCCCCTGGAGAGTCAAAAATACTGGAAGATCGAACAGGGATGGAACCTGGAATCGATGGACGTGGTGGGAAGCGGCCGCGAGGTCGAAGCAGAACGCGAGTTGCCTCCGGTCCCGATTCTCGTGCTTTCCTCAACTTACAACGAACAACAGCCGGCCCGGACTGTCGAGCATCGCGAACTGCAGGCGTCCCTGGTCAGAAGTCTGCCGAATGCACGGCAAACCATTGTCGAAGGCAGCGGCCACTTCGTGCAGCGTGACCGGCCGGACGCGGTAATTACCGCGATCCGGGAGTGCTTCCAGTTGGCGCGGCGCTAACCGTTACTTTTTCGGCGCTTGCGTTGGGTAGCCCTGCCATATGTATTCCAAGGCTTCGGGCAGCGTTTGTTGTTTCACGGTCCGGTCGGTGTGGCCCGCGTTGCGCGCAAATACAAACTGGTAGTGATAGCCTTTGTCGGCCAGTACTTTGGCCATATTCTCATTGGCCAGGACCCAGTCATGCATGTTATCGCGCGTGCTCAAATTGTCCCGGTCTCCCACTTCCATCCAAATGCGCAGCGGCTTAACCGGGCTGTTGGGAATGAGGTGTTCGTGGAACTCCCAGGCCCCGTGCGGGGTCTGCTCATTCACCGGCCACTGCTGATTCACGTAAGTGCCTGAGTAGGTCAGAACGCGATGGTACAGTTCCGGGTGATACCACGCCATGATCAAAGCTGCGGAGCCGCCGGAACTGCCGCCCATCGTGGCTCGCCCTTCCGGGTCCTTGGTCAACTTCACGTTGGCCTGCTTCTCCACTAAGGGCAGCACCTCCTTCTCGACAAACTCCGTGTACAGGCCGGACATGGTGTCGTATTCCAGGCCGCGCTCGCTTCCTTGCGCGTCGCCGCTGCCGTTGCCGATCGATATCGCGATCATCACCGGCACCCGGTGCTGGGCAATCAGATTGTCCAGCGCGGTGAACAGCGCCTTATCCGGTCCGTCCGCTCCCACCAGGAAAGGCGCCTCCGTGCCGGGCACGTATTGCTTGGGCACATAGACAGCGACGCGGCGCGTGTAGGGTGCGGCGTGGCTTGTCACTCCGGCGCCTCTTTGCGCAGGATCGCTTGGGGCCGCGGAGGCCGCGGGCGCCGCGGAAGGCGCAGGGCCGCGCGCGATTCCGGGGTAGATTTTGCTGTCGGTCGATTCCATCGTGAAGTTGAAGATCTCGCCCTGCGGTACGCCTTCCTGCACCGTCATCTCTGGTGCGGCATTGTGCGTGGGACCGAGGATGAAGTTCCCGTCGCTCTTCACCGGAGCATTGGCGCCGTCGGGCAGTTCTTTCGCCGTCACATACCCTGGCGTGTTGGGGTCGCGGGTCGGCGCCGCCGGACGCGCCGGGCGTGGAGCCGCCGCGGCGGCAGGGGGCGGATCCTGGGCGAATGCCGGCTCCCAGCCGGTAGTCAAGCTGATCAGGCACGCGATGCTTAGAAGACGGAACATAGGAACTCCTCTGGGATTCGATCCATATCTTATCCCAACTGCCGCCGCTGGAACTAACCGCCCAACCCGGGCACCCCGGCAAGCGAAGTGGCAAGGCGGACCGCGCGCAGGATGGCTTGCGCGAGCGCTTCCGCGGCGGCACTGCCGAGGGTGTTGATATCGGCCTTCTGGGTGCCGAGTGAGAGCGCGAAGACAATGTCGCCATCCGCCATGGTGTTGACCGGGTAGATGGTGCGCGCCATGCCGAGCGAGGCGAACTGCGCGAGCTTGGTTGCCTGCACTTTCGTGAGCGCCGCGTTGCTCGCGACCACGGCAAGCGTGGTATTACGCGGGGCTGCGCCAATCACCGCGCCGCCCATCATCTCTGCTTCCGTACCGGCGAACTCGCGGCTATCCGCACTCTTGCGCAGCCCGCCGACGATCTTTTTCGTCGCCGGATCGACCACGTCGCCGAGCGCATTCACCGCCACCAGCGCCGAAACCAGAATCCCGCCGGGAAGCGTGACCGTGTACGACCCGATGCCGCCTTTCATCGCCCGCGGCATGCCGAAAAGCTTGCCGATCGTGGCCCCGGTACCGGCGCCAATGCTGCCCTCGCGGACCGCATCCGTCGTGGCCGCCGCGGCCGCCGCTTCGCCCATCGCGACGTTGGGATGAACGTTCGGTTTGCCGACGCCCAAATCAAAAAGAATGGCGCCCGGAACAATCGGGACGTGCTGCCCCCCGAACGCGTAGCCCACTTTCCGATTGGCCAGGTAGCGCCGCACGCCCGCGGCCGCTTCCAGCCCGAAAGCGCTGCCCCCCGCGAGCAAGATCCCGTGCACCTGATCCGTCACGTGCCCCGGGCTGAGCGTGTCGATCTCCTGGGTTCCGCTGGCGCCGCCGCGAATATCGACTCCGCCCACGGCTCCCTGCTCGCAGAGAATCGCGGTGCAGCCGGTCACACCGTCGAAGTCGGAAACATGCCCGACGCGAATCCCGGGAATGTCTGTAAGTCCTTTCATGGGTGGCGTTTCAACTTGTATGGTAGCATCGGAGAGCGGGGACATAACCTACTTGCTGGATCTACTGAAAGAGCCTGTTCTTGCTGTTCAGGAATTTTTCGTACTGGCAGGGAAGGCGTTCCGAAACATCTTCCGCCGGCCACATTACGGCGACGACATCATTCTACAGATGGACACCATCGGTGTCGGCAGTCTGCCCATCGTGGTCCTCACCGGCTTTTTCAGCGGCGCCGTGATGGCGCTGCAGATGTCGCGCGCGCTGGCGCAATACGGGCAGGTGGGCAAGACCGGTACCGTGGTGTCCGTGACGCTGGCGCGCGAATTGGGACCGGTGCTGACGGCGCTCATGGTGGCGGGCCGCAATGCCTCCGGAATCGCCAGCGAACTCGGCTCGATGAAGGTGACCGAGCAGATCGACGCGATGCGTGCCCTCGGCACGGACCCGGTGCAGAAGCTGGTCACGCCGCGGCTGGTCGCGACCGGCGTCATGCTGCCCCTGTTGACGATCATTGCCGATTTTGTGGGGATGTTCGGCGGCTTCATCATCGCCAAATTTTTCCTGAATCTTCCGCCCCGGCAGTACTGGACGTCGGTATGGCGCGCGTTGGAATGGAACGACGTCACCCAGGGCCTGCTGAAGCCCCTGGTATTCGCCGTGGTGATCTCGCTGGTGGGCTGCTTTTACGGTCTGCGCACCACGGGCGGCACCCAGGGCGTGGGCCGTTCGACTACGCAGGCCGTCGTGCTGGCCACGGTATTGGTCTTCGTGCTGGACCTGCTCATCACCAAAATCTTCGTCAGCCAGGGCGCGTCCTAATGAGTGCTCCCCAACCGGGTTCGGTGCTGCGCTTCGAACACGTCTCCGTCTCCTTCGATGGAGAAGTTGCGTTGACCGACATTTCGTTCACCGCGCATGAAGGCGAATCGCGAGTGATTTTGGGCGCCGCCGGCAGCGGCAAGACGGTGTTATTGAAAACCGCGATGGGCCTGGTAGCTCCCGATGCCGGCAGGGTCATGGTGTTTGACCAGGACATTTCGAAGATGAGCGAACATGCGCTGTTCGACATTCGCAGCAAAATCGGCATGCTCTTCCAGGAAAGCGCGCTCTTCGATTCGCTCAATATTGAGGAGAACGTAGCCTACCCGCTGCTCAATCAGACCTCCATCAAGTGCCCGCCGGACCAGGTTCTACCCCGCGTGAAAGAAGCCTTGGAATTCGTGGAACTGGCCGGAACGCTCGAGAAATTTCCGAGCGAGCTTTCCGGCGGCATGCGCCGGCGCGCGGCAATTGCGCGTGCCGTGGTCACGGAACCTCCGCTGCAGATGTACGATTCCCCCACCGCCGGGCTCGACCCGATCACGGCGCACACCATCATGGCGCTCCTCATCAAAGAGCGCGATGTGAGCCAGGCTACTACGTTGATGGTCACGCACCGCTACCAGGATGGGAACCTGATGGCGAATTTTCGCTACAATTCGGAGCAAGGGGCTCTGGAACCAGCGCGTAGCGGGAACAAGGAAGTCGTAACCACTTTCATGGTGATGAAAGAAGGCAAGTTGATCTTTGAGGGCGACCAGGATCAGCTCGAGGCATCGAAAGACCCCTATATCTGCAAGTTCGTCAAGCAACGAGTCTAGATCATGGCCGATCCGAAGAAAGTACGCTGGTCGCAATTGAAGGTCGGGATCCTGGGACTCGCCGCCTTCCTGATCCTCGCGGTGCTCATCTTTCTGTTGACCAGTTCCCGCGGATTCTTCCAGAAGACCGCGCTGCTGTACACCTACATGGATGACGCCAGCGGCATGGCGGAAGGCACGCCCGTCCGCCTCAACGGCTTCACGATCGGTTCGCTCGAAACCATCCAGCTGGTTACCACGAACGATCCGAAGAAGAGCGTCCAGTTCATCATGAAGGTGCAGGAAAAATACCTGCCTCAGATTCCGGTGGATTCGGTCGCCGGCATCAGTGCCGCGAATCTGCTGGGCGATAAATTCATCAACATCACCAAAGGCCGCGCCCCCAACACCGTCAAGGACGGCGCCGAAATCAAGAGTTTGCAGGCGCAGGATATTCCGGAGCTGATGGCCCAGAGCGCCAACCTGCTGCAGTCCTTTCAGACCATTGTGAATCGGATCGATTCGCTGCTTGCCGGCGTGGAACAGGGCAAGGGCAATATCGGCAAATTGCTGAAGGATGAAGAGCTCTACAACCGCTTGAACGGAATCGCCACCGAAGGCCAGACTCTCTTGTCCGACGTCCGCAACGGCAAAGGTACGATCAGCAAACTCATCTACGACGACGCCCTGTATCAGGAGCTCCGTTCCCCGATCCAGCGCGTGGACGCGATCCTGGCGGACCTGCAGGCAGGTCACGGCAGCGCCGGCAAACTGCTCAAGGATCCCGCGCTGTATGACGAAGCCAAGGCGTCATTGGCGGAAATTCGCGGTCTCTTGGGGGACTTGAATACCGGCAAGGGCACCGCGGGAAAACTGCTGAAGGACGAATCCCTGCACCAGCGGCTCAACGAACTGGTCACGAAATTTAACGGCACCATCGACAAGATCAATTCCGGACAGGGAACTCTGGGCCAACTCGTCGTCAACCCGGACCTCTACAACTCCATGACCGGCGCGACCCGCGAATTCCAGGCGCTGGCCAAGGATATGCGGTCGAATCCCAAGAAATTCCTGACCATCCGCCTGACCTTGTTTTAAGCTCCGATGTTCTAATTTCCGATGTTGCGAAAACAGCTCGTGGTCAACGCCGACGATTTTGGCTTTACGCCGGACGTCAATCAGGGAATCATCGACGCCCACCGCGGCGGCATCCTCACCGCCACCACCCTGATGGCCAACGGCGCTGCGTTTGACGATGCACTGCGGCAGTGGCGCGAAACCCCCACGCTCGATGTGGGTTGCCACCTGGTGCTGATCGGCGGCGAATCGCTGATCTCGAAGAAGCCGTTTCCCGCCACGGTGACCCAACTGCTGATCGCGCTGGCGAAGCGGGAGATCCACGTGTACGACGAACTGGCCGCGCAGGTCCGCAGGGTCGTGGACGCCGGCGTTCGCCCAACTCACTTGGACACTCACAAGCACACCCATCTGGCTCCGCCCGTGCTGGACGCGGTAGCGCGCCTCTCCGAAGAGTTCCGCATCCCGTGGGTACGGCGGCCGTTCGATTTCCCGCTGCACGCGCCCGGCGTTCCGCGCATGAAGCGGCTGACCAGCGAGGCACTCGGCTTGATGCGGCGCAGGTTCCACCGTGTGCTGGCTCGCCACGGCTGCCGCACCACGGACCACTTCGCGGGCTTTCAGATCACCGGACGCTTCCGCGCGGCGGAGCTCGTGCAGCTGATGGCAGCCATCCCCGAAGGCAGCACGGAGCTGATGGTGCATCCCGGCCGCTGCGGTGCAGCACTGCGCGCAGCCCCCACCAGATTGAAGGAAAGCCGCGAGGCGGAACTGGCAGCGCTGATCGCGCCAGAGGTACGCGCGGCGATGACCCGGCACGGAATCGAACTGGTGAACTACGCAGGCCTGCGTTAGAACGATACAATGAGGGCTCGGGCCCTTAGCTCAGCGGTTAGAGCCGCGGACTCATAATCCGTTGGTCGCTGGTTCAAATCCAGCAGGGCCCACCACTTCCCCGCGCACTGTACGATGCCGCCCGATCTCCTCTGGACCCCTCCGCGAAACCAACGTTACGATTGTGGTAGCTTGACCTCAACCCCATAAGGAGATCCAACCTTGCCGCGTGAACGAGTCGTGATTCGAGGCAGCGAACGCCATCCCCTCGCGAATTCTGAGCCGGTCGGAGTGCCGGATTCCAATGAGTCGCTGACCGTCACGTTGGTCCTGCGCCGCAAAGCGGACCCTCCTCCACATTCCGATGAGCCCTTCACTCGCGAGGAGTACGCGCGCCTCTTTGGCGCCCGCCAGGAGGACATCCCCCCAATCGAAAAATTCGCCGCCGAGAATGATCTCACCATCATCGATATCGATCTCGGCCGCCGCGCGGTGGTACTTTCCGGAACCGTCGCCAACATGAACGAAGCCTTCGGCACGCAACTCCGCCTGTATCGCTGCCCCCGGGGCATCTTTCGTGCGCGCACCGGCGCCTTATTCCTTCCAACCGATATCGCCGATATCGTCACCGGCATCTTCGGCCTCGACGAGCGCCCTCAGGCCAATACCCGCTTTCGAAGACTGCTCACCATCGGCCCCCGTGCCGCCGGGGACATTTCCTATACCCCTGCCGCCGTCGCCAAGCTCTACAACTACCCGCCCGGCACCGGCGCCGGACAGACCGTCGCCATCATCGAACTCGGCGGTGGCTACAAGACCGCCGACCTGACCACGTATTTCCAAAGGCTCGGTATCCCCATGCCCAGCGTGACCTCCGTCGGCGTTGACGGTGCGCAAAATCAGCCCGCGGGCGATCCCAATAGCGCCGATGGCGAAGTCCTGCTCGATATCGAAGTGGTGGGCGCCATCGCTCCCGCTGCCCACATCGTGGTCTACTTCGCGCCCAATACCGATCAGGGATTCCTCGACGCCATCACCACCGCCGTTCACGATTCCGTCCACAAGCCCTCCGTAGTCTCCATCAGTTGGGGAGGTCCCGAATCCAGTTGGACCGCGCAGGCGCTCACCCAGTTCGATCAGGCCTTCCAGGATGCCGCTGCGCTCGGTGTTACGGTCTGCTGCGCGTCCGGCGATGATGGCTCCACTGACGGCACCACCGATGGCGCCGCGCATGTCGATTTCCCAGCCTCCAGCCCCAATGTCCTCGGCTGCGGCGGAACCCGCCTGGAGTCGAGCGGCGGCACGGTCACCAGGGAAGTGGTCTGGAATGCCGGCGCGGGCAAAGGAGCCAGCGGCGGCGGAATCAGCGAGAGTTTCGCCCTCCCCGCGTACCAGGCGAATGCCAAGGTTCCCGTCTCCGTGAATCCCTCCCGCTTCAAAGGCCGCGGCGTGCCTGACGTCTGCGGCGATGCCGACCCCGCCACCGGATATCAGATTTACGTGGATGGCCGCGATGGCGTCTTCGGCGGCACCAGCGCGGTAGCGCCTCTCTGGGCGGCGCTCATCGCCATCGTCAACCAACAGACCGGCAAGCCGGCCGGCCGCCTGAATGATAAGTTATACGCGGCTGCCGCGGCCAAGCGGGCGCTGCTCGATATCACCTCGGGCGATAACGGCGCCTACCAGGCCGGCGCAGGCTGGGACGCGTGTACCGGCCTCGGCCGTCCCGATGGCGCCGCGCTCCTGGCGCTTCTCGGCGGCACCCCGACGACCTAGCCCGATCCGCCGGCGCCGAGGTGAAATCGAAGGGAGCATCCGCGAAGCCACGCTACAATATGTCTTCCCTGAATGACTCCCGATATCAGCCTGATTCTGCCGGCTTACAATGAGGCGCGTGTTATTCCTTCAACGGTGGGCGAAGCCGTGGCGTATTTTTCCAGCCGCGGTTTGAGTTACGAGATCATTGTTGCTGCGGACGGGGCGGATGGGACGCGCGAGATCGTGCGCGAGATGGCGCGCCGGGATCCGGCCCTGAAAGCCATCGGCTCCGAAGCGCGCCGCGGCAAAGGGCTCGCGATCCGCGAAGGCGTTGCGCTTGCCACCGGCGCGATCATCGGGTACGCCGACGCGGATAACAAAGTTCCCATCGAGGAATTCGATAAGTTCCGCCCCGTGCTCGCTACCGGCGTCGAAGCCGCAATTGGCACGCGCCGCGGCGGCGCTACCATTGAGAAAGCACAGCCGCTCTACCGCCGTGTCGGCTCGCTCGGTTTTCTCTGGTTCATGCAGACCTTGGTCGGCCTGCCGGGAATCAACGACACGCAATGCGGTTTTAAGTTTTTCCAGCATGCCGCGGCCAAAGAGATTTTCCGCCGTCAGAAAGTGGATGCCTACATGTTTGACGTCGAGATTCTGGCCATCGCGCGCCGCCTCGGCTACCGCATCCAGCAAGTGCCGGTGCGCTGGCGCGACGATGCGGATAGCCGCCTTGACCTCGTAAGCGGCAACCTGCGGAACGTACGCGACATTTTCCGGATCGGGTTGGAACACCGGTTCGGCGGGAGACTGAAGTGAGGGCATTCGTTACGGGCGCGGCGGGGTTCATCGGCAGCACGCTGGTGGATCGCCTGCTCGCTCAGAATTACGTAGTTACCGGTTTCGATAATTTTTCCACCGGCCAGCGCCGCTTCCTCGAAGGCGCGCAAACCAATCCCAGATTCCGCCTCGTCCAGGGGGACCTGCTGGAACTCGATACCGTCAAGAGCGCGATGACCGGCGCGGATTTCGTTTTCCACCTCGCGGCCAATGCCGACGTTCGCTTCGGGCCCGACCATCCGCGCCGCGATCTCGAGCAGAATACCATCGTCACCTGGAACGTTCTTGAGGCCATGCGCGCCACCGGCGTCAAACGCATCGCCTTCCCCTCCACCGGTTCCGTGTACGGAGAGCCGGAGATTTTCCCCACGCCGGAAGGCGCGCCCTTTCCCGTTCAGACCTCGCTCTACGGAGCCTCGAAGCTCGCCGCCGAAGGCATGATCGCCGCCTATGCCACCGCATTCGGATTTCAGGCGTGGATCTTTCGCTTCGTCTCGATTCTCGGCGAACGCTATACCCACGGCCACGTCCTGGATTTCTACCGCCAGTTGCTGGAACATCCCGCCCGGCTCGACGTGCTCGGCAACGGCCGCCAGCGCAAATCCTACCTCTACGTGCAGGATTGCATCAGCGCCATCCTCGTCGCCGCGCAGAAATCCACTGCCGCCGTCAATATTCTCAATCTGGGAACGGATGAATACTGCGAGGTCAATGATTCCATCGGCTGGATCAGCACTCACATGGGCGTGTCGCCGGAAATCAAATATGCCGGCGGAGAGCGCGGCTGGGTAGGCGATAGCCCGTTCATCTTCCTGGATTGCGCACGCATGCGCTCGCTCGGCTGGGCCCCTCAGCTCAGCATCCGCGAGGGAGTCGTACGGACGCTCGAATACCTGCAGCAGAATCGCTGGATCCTCGAAGGCCGGAAATGAAGCCCTTGAAGACGGAGATCGAATTCGCCACTCCGTGGTTTCAGGTCCTCGGTAAGACAATGCGCGAAGGCGAGGCGCCGTACTACTCGCTCAAGCTTCCGGATTATTCCGCCGTCGTGGCGTTGACGGAGGAACAACACATCCTGATTGTTCGCCAATACCGTCCCGCCGTGGAGCGCTACACGCTGGAGCTGCCCAGCGGTCTGATCGATCCCGGCGAAACGCCCGCCGAAACCGCGAGCCGCGAACTGCTGGAAGAGACCGGCTACCAGGCCGCTGCCGTGGAAGACCTCGGTCCGATGCTGCCCGATACCGGCCGGCTCGGCAACCGCATCTTCACCTGTGTGGCCACGGGTGTGCGCCGCGTCGATGGCAGGCTTCCCGAGGAAGGCATCGAGGTCCTGGCCTGGCCGCTCGACGAATTGACGCGCGCCACAATCGATGGCCGGTTCGATCACGCGCTGCACATCGCGGTGCTGCTGGTAGCGATGCTGAAAGGCCGCTTGCGACCTCACCTAAACACCCGGCGGAGCCGCTAACGCCGCCACGGGCGCAAAACGCGGTACTCCGGCGTTGCCGTGACGGAATCTTTGTGCGCTCGCAGCAGCTTCCTCTTGACCAGGCAGCGTACTCCCTTTTGGACCGCGCTCTTGGAGAGGCCCGTGCCGTCGGCGATCATCTGATGGCTCGCGCGAACCGTCACGCTCTCCTGCGAAGCCGCTTCGCCCCAAAGATGGAGATAGACCAGGAACGCGGAGGGAACGTGGTCGTGCCCCACCAGGTCGCGCATCAGCACCTGCACTACGTAATCGTCTACCTCTATCATCAGTATTACTATAGTATCGATAACTATTGTTATCAATCCGCCATTGACCCGAATTGGCGTCTCCGCTACTCTCGCTAAATGATCAAAGGCATCAAATTCGCCAGCGTTCCCGTGACCGATCAGGATCGCGCCCTCGCCTTCTACACCGAAAAACTCGGCTTCCGCATCCTCACCGATCAACCTTTCAACGACAAGCAGCGATGGATCGAACTGACGATTCCCGGCGCCGAAACCGGCCTCGTGCTCTTCACCCCCGACGGCCACCAGGATCGCATCGGCACCTTTTCGGCGATCTCCTTCCACTGCGATGACCTGCAGAAGACCTACGACGAACTTGCCGCGCGCGGCGTCGAGTTTACCGGGCCGCCCTCCAAACAGCCCTGGGGCAGCTTTGCGAAGTTTAAGGACCCGGACGGAAATCAGTTCGTCATGTCCGGCCGCTAGGCGGAGGGGAGCGGGATTCTGGTAGCCTGATGTCTTCGAAGGCATCCCTACCATGCATAAGCTTTTCCTCCTCGCCCTTTCCCTTTTCCTGCTTTCCGCGGCGCACTCACAGCAGGCGGCGCCATACTTTACCGAGCCCGCCGTATCGCCCAATCGCGCCGAGGTGGCCTTTGTTTCCGGCGGCGATATCTGGAGCGCTCCGCTGGCCGGCGGCGAGGCCCGCCTGCTGGTGTCGCATCCCGCCAACGAAACCCGGCCCATGTATTCGCCCGATGGCACCCGCCTGGCCTTCGTTTCCAATCGCACCGGCAATGGCGATATCTACGTTCTCAATCTGACACACGGGAGACCTCAAGCGAATCACTTTCGATGACGCCGCGGAGCAATTGGATGCCTGGTCGCGCGACGGCAAGTCGCTCTACTTCTCCTCCACATCGCAGGATATCGGCGGCATGAATGATGTCTATCGTGTCAGCGCCGAAGGCGGCATGCCGGTGGCGGTGAGTGCGGATCGCTTCGTCAACGAGTTCTTCTCCGCCCCTTCGCCCGATGGCAAATCCCTCGCCTTCACCGCTCGCGGCAATACGTCAGGCCAGTGGTGGCGCCACGGCCATAGCCACCTCGACGAATCGGAGATCTGGCTCGCGAACCTGTCCGGCGCCGCGAAATACCAGCAGCTCGCCGCCGGCGATTTCAAATGCCTCTGGCCGATGTGGAGCGCCGATGGCGAGCGTGTGTATTACATGAGCGATCAGGGCGGCGCGGAGAACCTTTGGGAAAAGCCGGTTCGCAGCGGCGCACCCAAGCAAGTCACGCAATTCCACGATGGCCGCCTGCTCTGGCCCAGCATCTCCTACGATGGCAAGACCATCGTTTTCGAGCGCGATTTCACTGTCTGGAAATTGGACGTCGCCAGCGGCAAAGCGGCGCCCATTCCGATCACGCGGCGCGGCGCGCCCGGCACCCCCGAAGCCGCCCACCTCTCGCTCAACAATCAGTTCCGCGACCTGACCCTCGCGCCCGATGGCCGTAAGGTCGCCTTCACCGCTCATGGCGATGTGTTTGCCGCCGGCGCCCGAGAGGGCGGTTCCTCCCTGCGCGTCTCGCGCACCACGGCGAACGAAAGCCAGATCGCATGGTCGCCGGACAGCCGCCGCACCGTCTACGTTTCCGATCGCGACGGCGCCTATCACCTCTACACCTTCGATTTCTCCAGCGCCGCCGAGGCGCGCGTTACCAACGACGCCGGCGATGAAACCGCCCCGCTCTGGAGCCCCGACGGCAAACTCCTCGCCTTCGTTCGCGATGCCAAACAACTCTGCGTCTACGACGCCGCCGCGAAGCAGGTGCGTACTCTGTCCACCGGGCGATTTCCGCGCCCGCCCTTCGGCTCCAATCGCTTCTATGCGTGGTCTCCCGATAGCAAATGGATTGCCTACTTTGATGTCGGCTCGCGCGGCTTCCGCAATGTATACGTGGTGCCCGCCGCGGGAGGCGAGCCGAAGCAGATCAGCTTTCTCTCCAATACCAACGGCGGCTCGCTCCTGTGGGCGCCCGACGGCACGTACATCCTGTTCGATACCAACCAACGCACCGAAAACAACAACATTGCGCGCATCGATCTGGCGCTGAAAGCACCCCCGTTCCGCGAGGACCGCTTCCGCGATCTGTTCCGCGATGCGCCCGCTCCGCGTTCCACTGACGCGCAGCGTCCCGCCGATTCACGCGCAACCGAAACCCAGCGTCCCGCCGCCAGCCGACCGCGCCCCCGTCAAGCCCGTGCAGATCGTCTTCGATGGCATTCGCAATCGCCTCAGCATGCTTCAAACCGGCCTCGATGCCCGCCTCCACCAGATCTCCCCCGACGGTAAGACGCTGTTGCTCAGTGCCTCCGCCGCCCGTCAGCAGAACTTCTACACCTGGTCGCTCGATGAACTGGCGACCGAGCCGCCCGTGGCACGGCAGGTCACCTCGACCGCCGGCGCCAAAACCGGTGGACAATTCTCGCCCGATGGCAAGGAAATCTACTACCTGGAACAGGGCCGCATCACCGTCGCTGCCCTCGACACGCGCCTTTCCCGCCCCCTCGCGGTGACCGCCGAACTGGACGTCGATTTCGAACACGAGAAGACCGAGGTCTTCTCCCAGGCGTGGACCTTCCTGAACGATAACTTCTTCGATCCCAAATTCAATGGCGCCGATTGGAAGGGCGTACGCGCCCGCTTCGCTCCCCACGTCGAAGGCGCTCGCACGCCTGACGAACTGCGCCGCGTCCTCTCCCTGATGCTGGGCGAGCTCAACGCCTCGCACATGGGGATCAGCGCTCCCCTGGCGGGTGGCGATGGGCCGCCGCGCGGCACCGTGGGAAAACTCGGGCTGCGCTTCGATGCTGCCGAATATGAACGCACCGGCAAGCTTCATGTCACGGAGATCCTTCCCTTAAGCCCCGCCGCGGTGACCGGCGCAATTCAGCTTGGCGATGACCTCGTGGCGGTCGATGGCACCGAGATCTCCCCCCGCGGCAATCTCGATCAACTGCTGGAATACAAGGTCAACGCACGCGTCATCCTGACCGTCTACGGTCCCGCCGGCAAACGTGAAGTCCCCGTGCGTCCCGTCTCCACCGCCGCCGAGAAGGAGCTCGTCTACCGCCAGTGGGTCGAAAGGGAACGTGATTACGTCGCCAAAGTCAGCGGCGGCCGGCTCGGCTATGTTCACATCCGCGATATGTCCGCGCAGGCGCTGGAGCAGCTGTATCTTGATCTCGACACCGAGAATCAGGGGCGCGAAGGCGTCGTGGTGGACGTGCGTAATAATAACGGCGGCTTCGTCAATGTGTACGCCATAGACGTCCTCGCGCGCCAGAGCTACTTGAAAATGTCGGACCGTGATGAACCGGCGGTGGCCGCGCGGCAGGTGCTGGGACAGCGTTCCCTGGAGCGTCCCACGATCCTCGTGACCAATCGCCACTCGCTTTCCGACGCGGAAGATTTTACCGAAGGCTATCGCTCTCTCAAGCTCGGCAAAGTGGTCGGCGAACCCACCGCCGGCTGGATCATCTACACCAGCAATACGACCTTGATCGATGGCAGCTCGCTACGCCTCCCCGGCACCCGCGTCACCACAGCCGATGGCGCCGCGATGGAGATGAACCCGCGCCCCGTCGATATCGCCGTCGATAAGCCGGTCGGCGAAGCCGGCCGCGACAGTCAGCTGGATGCCGCCGCCAAAGAACTGCTCCGCCAGCTCGGCGTGAAGAAGTAGTTCACTGCTTCTTGGCGTCGGGCATGACGCGATGAAAGGTCAGGGGAACCTTGCTGGGGCCCTGCGTCCACTCGCCCGCGATCTCGTTATTGGTAAGCGTGCCGCGATACGTCCCGGAAATCGCGCGCGCTTCCAGCGTCAGCTCCTTTCCCGAGATCGTGACGGTCGAAATCGGAATCTCGAGATTCCCCTGATCGATCGCGAGCAGCGACGCCGCCGCGCTCCCGTCGGCAGCCCCGGAAACCTTCAGCCCGATGCGCCGGGCCTTTCCGCCGGCGTCGATCGAACCCTCCCAGATGCCTGCAAACTCCTTCGAAATCATGCTGCTCGGCGGCGGCAATTTCACGTTCGCTTCGCCGCTTCGCGCCAGTTGGAATGGCGCCTCCCCGGCGGCGCTCGATGCCGTACCTGCCAGGCTCGCGCCATCGGCGGAAAGCCGGCCCTCGAATGTCGAGGGTTGTGGAAGGTTGGCGGAGAATTTCACCGCCGTGTCCGTCACCGTGATGCCGCTGATCGGAACGTCCACCGAGGTGCTGCCCGGGATGCTGATCGAGCCAATCCACGCACCCTTCGCGTTCTGCGCCAGGTCGAGACTTGCGCCAAGTTCGTGATCGGGAATCAGGATCTTCCCCTGCCAGTGTCCTGCTGCCTTCGGGGCGGTTTGCGCCCCTGCCGCGGTACTGAGGATCACTCCCGCGGCGAGAATTACGAGCTTCATCGTGAGTTGCTCCTTTCTGCCTTGGAGGATCATACGCGAACCGGCCCGCGTCTGTTCCGTCCCAATCGCGCCGTCCGTCTACTACCTCGACCCGAACGGCGCTGTGCCGACGCGTGAGATTCCGGACCAGTCCAGGTCGCCTTCTCCGTGTGCAATCGCGCCGTCCGTCCAACTACCGCGATCCGGCTCGGCGCTGTGCGACGCGTGCGATTACGGACCAGTCCAGGTCGCCTTCTCCGTGTGCAATCGCGTCCAGGAAGTTGTCGCGCAGGACAGCCGCGAATGGCAGCGGAACATGGGCAGCCTCCCCGGCGGAAAGCGCGAGTTTGACGTCCTTCAGCCCGAGCGTCGCCTTAAATCCAGTCGGGGAGAACCGATCTTCCGCAATCATCGGCCCGTATGTCTTGTACGCCGGCGCCGCAAAGAGTGTGGCGGAGAGCATTTCGAGAAAACCCTCCGCCGCGATATCGTGGCCCCGCACTAGTTGTGCGCCCTCGCTCATCGCCTCGATCGCACAGGCGAGCGTCAGATTGGTCGCGATCTTGACCACGTTGGCCTGCTCGGCCTTCTCTCCAAAGTGCCAGCTCTTCTGCCCCAGCACGTCGAATAGCGGTTGCACGGCGCCTGTAGCTTGCGCCGGACCGGAGACCAGGATGTTCAGCTTCCCCGCCGCCGCGACATCCGGCCGTCCCAACACCGGCGCGGATACATAAGCCACGCCGCGCTCCTCGTGAAGCCGCGCCATCTCGCGCACCAGCGCAACCGACACAGTGGCCATGTTGACGTGAATCGTTCCCGCGCGCAGCTTCGCCAGCAAGCCCCCGTGCAGGAAGATGTCCCGGAAAGCGCCATCGTCGGCGAGCATCGAAATGACAATTTCGGCGTCGGCCAGTGCGAGCAGCGTGTCCGCCGCTTCGCCGCCCGCGCTCACCAGTTCCTGGAGTTTTTCCGGGGAGCGATTCCAAAGCCGTACCCGGTGCCCCCCGCCGATCAGCCGCGCAGCCATCGCGCGGCCCATACCGCCCAAACCAACAAAGCCGATGAACACGAGGTGTCCTCCCCGCCCGCTATACGCCCCAGCAGTAGTCTTCCACGGCCTTCTCGATCGTGTCGTCCTTCTCCGTGAGCCGCATCAGTTCCAGCCGGATCGCATCGACCAGCGCCTTCCAACTGGCCTCGATCACGTTGTCGCACACCCCCACCGTGCTCCAACTCCGGCGGTGGTCGGTCCACTCGATCAGCACGCGAACCTTGGCCGCCGTGCCCTTCTTGGAATCGAGCACGCGGACTTTGTAATCGGTCAGCCGAACGTCGGCAATCTGCGGATAAAGCTTGCTGAGACATTTGCGCAGGCAGACTGAAGCGCATCGAACGGGCCGTGCCCGGTCGCCGTCGCCGAGTGGACGCCATCCTGCGCCTTCAGCGTGACGGTCGCGGTGGAGTGGCTGCGGAATCTGTCCCGCCGCGCCGCGTCGCCACTTCGTAGCTCTCCACATCGAAGAAGTGCAGCCCCGGATGAAGCGCCTCGCGCACCAGCAGCTCGAAGGTGCCTTCGGCGGCTTCCAGTTCGTAGCCTTCGTATTCCATCTGCTTGATGCGTTCCAGCAGCTCCCGCCGCGTGTCTTCGTCCAGACGGTCGGCCAGCCCGTGCTGCTTCAGCTTGTAAATGACATTGCCGCGGCCGGAAAGATCGCTCACCAGCACCCGCTGGCGATTGCCCACCGCTTCCGGCTTAATGTGTTCGTAGGTCGCCGAATCCTTCAGCACCGCGCTGACATGCACGCCGCCCTTATGCGCGAACGCGCTCTTGCCCACGAAAGGCTGATCGTTGCGCAGCGGCAGATTCGCCAGCTCCGCGATGAAACGGCACGCGCTGGAAAGCGCGGCCAGCTTCTCCGGTCCGATCGTCGTGTGCCCCAGCTTCAGTTCCAGATTGGCGATGATCGCTGGCGAGGTTCGCGTTGCCGCAGCGCTCGCCATACCCATTCATGCAGCCCTGCACATGCGTCGCGCCGGCTTCCACCGCCGCGATCGTATTCGCCACCGCCAGGTCGGAATCGTTGTGCGTATGGATGCCGATGATCGCCGTCGAAGCGCTTGCGCACATCGGCGACAATCTCGACCAGCCGGCCCGTCGAGCGTCCCGCCATTCGTGTCGCACAGGCAGAGCACGTCGCGCCCGGCCTGCTGCGCCGCTTCCAGCGTCCGCAGCGCGAAATCCGGATTGGCCGTGTACCCATCGAAGAAATGCTCGGCGTCGTAGACCACTTCTTTGCCGTGGCTTCTGATGTAGCGCACCGTGTCGGAAATCAGCTTCAGATTTTCTTCCAGGGTGATGCCGAGCGCGCGGTTCACATGCAGATCCCAGCTCTTGCCGAAGATCGAGACCACCGGCGTGCCGGCCTCTACCAGCGCGTGGACATTGCGGTCTTCCTCTACCGGATTCTTGGCGAAGCGCGTGCTGCCGAAAGCGGTGAGCTTGGCGTGCTTGAGATTCAGGTCCGCGGCGCGCACGAAAAAATCTTTGTCCTTCGGATTCGAGCCGGGCCAGCCGCCTTCAATATAGTCAATACCCAGATCGTCCAGCTTCTGGGCAATGATGAGCTTGTCATCCACGGAGAAAGAGACGGACTCGCCTTGCGTGCCGTCGCGGAGGGTCGTATCGAAGGTAAAGATTTTCATGGTGTACACCGTTTCGCGAATGGGCGGGCCGCTTGATAAACCCTCGCCTGCCCGCCCTCCTCAATTAAGCTACCGGGACTCCGACTTCTTTCTTCTTCTTCAGGAACGTCATCATCTCGCGAAGTTCGCGCCGACATCTTCGATCTGGTCTGTTGTCGGCCGCTTCTCGCGCATGGCCAGGAACTTCTTGCGGCCGGTCTTGTTTTCCTCGATCCATTGCTCGCGCGAACTCGCCGGACTGAATCTCGCCGAGGATCTTCTTCATCTCGGCGCGCGTCTGCTCGTTGACGATGCGCGGCCCGCGAGTGTAATCGCCGTATTCGGCGGTGTCGGAACCGAGTAGCGCATGTAGCCGAGGCCGCCTTCATAAATCAGATCGACGATCAGCTTCAGTTCGTGCAGGCACTCGAAGTAGGCGATTTCCGGCGCATAGCCCGCTTCCACCAGCGTCTCGAAGCCCGCGCGGATCAATTCCGCCGCGCCGCCGCACAAGCACCGCCTGCTCGCCGAACAGATCGCTTTCGGTCTCTTCGCGGAAGGTGGTTTCGATCACGCCCGCCTTCAGGCAGCCCAGCGCCAGCGCATACGCCAGCGCATTCTCCAAAGCCTTGCCCCGTCGCATTCTGGTGCACGGCCACCAGCGCCGGAACGCCGACGCCTTCGGTGTACAGTTCGCGCACGCGATGGCCCGGAGCCTTCGGCGCGATCATCGACACGTCGATATCCGGCCGGCGGCTTGATTGACCGAAGTGAATATTGAAGCCGTGCGCGAACATCAGCGTCTTGCCCGCCGTCAGGTGCGGCGCGATGTCGTTGTTATACAGATCCGCCTGAATGTGATCCGGGACCAGGATCATGATCATGTCGGCAGCCTTCGGCGGCATCGGCGGCGCGAGAGTACCTTCAGGCCCGGCGGCTTCGCCTTTGCCACGCTCTTGCTGTCGGCGGCAAGGCCGACGACCACATCCAGGCCGGAATCGCGCAGGTTCAGCGCATGCGCATGGCCCTGGCTGCCGTAGCCGATGATGGCGATCGTGCTGCCCTTCAGATTGTCCAGATTTCCGTCTTTTTCATAAAAGCGTCTTGCCATGATCTGCATCTGAATGCTCCATTTATCAGCTTTGACGCTCTGTCGACTGTCTCCAGCTGCCGGTCTCGTCGGGACCGGAGGCTACAGGCGCAGCTTCTTCATTTCCAGCGGATCGCGAGCGCCCCGAGCGCGTCACTTCGATCTCGCCGTAGCTGCGCATCACATCGATAAATTCGTCCAGCTTTTCCGGGTCGCCGGTAGCTTCGATGGCAAAGCCGTCCGTGGAGGAATCGACCACGCGCGCGCCGAAAATCTCCGCTTCTTTCAGAATCGCAGTGCGGTTTTCCTGCGTGGTGCGGATGCGCAGCAGCACCAGCTCGCGAGTCACGGCCGGCGCGTCCGTCAGGTCGGTCGCCTGCAGCACATTGATCAGCTTGTTCATCTGCTTGATCACCTGCGCCGGATGCTTGCGAGTCCACATCCACCACGATGGTCATGCGCGAAAGTCGGGGTCGAGCGTGCGCGCGACCGTCAGGCTTTCAATGTTGTAGCCGCGCTGGGTCAGCAGTCCGGTGACGCGCATCAGCGCACCGGGCTTGTTTTCCAGCAGAAGTGAGATCACTTGCAGCATGGCTGATCTCGCGTTATTTCGTCGGCACCGCCACCGGTTGCGGCGGGCCCAGTACCATCTCGTTGATCGCGCCGCCGGCCGGCACCATCGGATAGACGTTCTCGAACGGCGAAACTTTCACATTCAGCAGATACGGCCCCGGGTCGCGCACGGCTTCTTCCAGCGCAGCGCGCGAGTTCCCACGGCTTGTCGATCGTGCGGCCCTTGAAGCCGTAAGCGCCGGCCAGTTTCTCCGCATCGGGGAACGCAGTCGAGTTCCACCGCGCTGAGGCGGTTGTTGTAGAACAGCTCCTGCCACTGCCGGACCATACCCAGATAGCCGTTGTTCATGACGATGATCTTGATCGGCAGACCGTGGTTGGCGATCGTCGCCAGTTCGGGAATCGACATCTGGAAGCCGCCGTCGCCGACGATCGAAAACACCAGCTTATCGGGACGCGCGAATTGCGCGCCGATCGCCGACGGCAGTCCGAAGCCCATCGAGCCAGGCCGCCCGAATTGATCCACAGGCGCGGCTCGTTGAAGCGGATCAACTGCGCCGCCCACATCTGGTGCTGGCCCACGTCGCTCGTAACGATCGCCTCGCCGTCCGAGAGCCGGTCGATTTCCGCCATCAGATGCTGCGGCTTGATTTCGCTATCGCTGGTCGGCGTATCGTACGGATGCTCTGCCTTCCACTCGCGAATCTGTTGCCACCACGCGCGCCGCGCGGCCGTCCGCTTTTCGCTCGGCTCGCCGGAGTCTCCACCAGCAGCCTTGTTGAGCTTCGCAAGCACGCGCTTCACGTCGCCCACGATCGGAATTCCGGCGTGCGGTTCTTGCCGATTTCGGCCGGATCGATATCCACGTGGATCACCTTGGCATGCGGCGCAAATGCCGCCAGCCGGCCGGTGACGCGGTCGTCAAAGCGCACGCCCAGCGCGATCAGCAGGTCGGCATTCGACATCGCCATATTCGCCGCGTAACTGCCGTGCATGCCCGGCATGCTGAAATGAAGTTCGGATGCTCCGCTCGGCATCGCGCCCAGGCCCATCAGCGTGTAAACCGCGGGCGCATCGGTCAGTTCAACGAATTCGCGAAGTTCGGCCGAGGCATTTGCAGCCACGATGCCGCCGCCGGCATAAACCAGCGGCCGCTCGGCCTCCTAGATCAGCTGCGCGGCGCGGCGGATCTGCCCCGTGTGGCCTTCCGTGAAAACTTTGTAGCCCGGCAGGTGAATCGCGGTCACCGGCTGGTAGTGCCCCATGCCCCTGAAACACGTCCTTCGTGATATCGACCAGCACCGGCCCGGGACGCCCCGTCGCCGCAATGTAGAACGCCTCGTGAATGATCTGCGGCAGCTCGTCCAGCTTCTTCACCAGATAATTGTGCTTGGTGCAGGGCCGCGTGATGCCGAACGTATCGGCTTCCTGAAACGCGTCGCTGCCGATCAGTTTGCTCGGCACCTGCCCGGTGATGGCAACGATCGGAATGGAATCCATCATCGCGTCCACCAGGCCGGTGACCAGGTTGGTCGCGCCCGGTCCGGAAGTCGCGCAGCACACGCCAACTTTGCCCGTGGATCGTGCATAGCCTTCCGCGGCGAACGCGGCGTTCTGTTCGTGCCGCACCAGTACGTGCCGGATCTGGTGATCGTACAGCGCATCATAGAAAGGAAGCGTGACGCCGCCCGGATATCCGAACATGCAATCGACGCCCTCGCGGGCCAGGCATTCCAGCGAGCATTCTCGCGCCGCTCATTAAAGTTGACATAAGGTTTACCTCAAAAAAGTCATTAGAAAAACAAAAAGGCCATCAGCCGGTTGCTTGCACCCCGCTGATGGCCTTTGGAAGCTTACTTCCGGCAGGCCTTCAAGCGGGGCCGGATACGATGACCAGAATGTTAATAATGCCTACAGGAATACCGCTGGGGCTCAGGTAACGGTTGCGGGATGTGAATCGAGCGGGCATTGAGGACTGAAATTCGAGTCTACCTTACAAGTTTGGTAAATGCAAGAGGGGTTACGTATTGATAATACTTATAGCCCCATTTACCCGCGTCCGGTAAGCCAACTTAAATTTAGAAGTCCTCGCACTCCGTGTGCTCAAATTACTAGACATTCCTTCTCGTGCTCTCCCGCCTGGCGGCGAGAGGCAACACTGCGTTGTGCCAAAACAAAGCGTCCGGCCAGATTCACGTACGGGCTCGAAGCACCAGACGGAGACCGGATTGAGATGCCCCGCGGCACTACCAGAATGCCGCAAGCGAGCCCCGTTTTCATCCCTCGTTGTGGCCGGAACGTAGTGACGGCCGTGGGGGAGTCACGCGAACTCTAAATTTATTTCATTCTCGTAACATGCCTGCCGCTAACGATTTCTGAAGTTCGAGCGCCTAGGCAGCCCTATTCGCGCGCATCACAGGACTACCATCAGGTCAGTGGAATCGTTAGCGACAAGCCCGCAATGCCCAAACGGGCTACGCATAGCCCGTTTTCCTCTCGCGATGTTGGCTCGGGTCATTGTTATCAACAAAGCGAAGCCCCAAACGGGCTATACATAGCCCGTTTCGCCTCTATTTCGCATCGCCCGCCGTCAACCCCTTGGAGATCAGACTTGCCAGGCCGAGACCACCCTGCTGCGCCAGGACACTGGCAAATTGCTGTTCTGCGAAGTCGGTAGCGGATTCCCCGGAAGCATCCTCGCCGCCGAGCCATCCGGACGCGCCCTGCCGCGCGGAACGAAGTATCTGTCCCATGAGCAGGGCTTCAAACTGCTGCGCCGCATCGTGAACTTTGTCCGGATCGCGACCTCCCTTGGAGGGAGTTGCCGCCGCGGCATCCATCAGGTTCGAAGGAATCGCCAGCCCGCTCATCAGATGACCTCCACTTCGGCATCGAGCGCTCCCGCGCTGCGCAGGTTCTGCAGGATCGCGATCACGTCGCGCGGCGTCGACCCAATCGCCGCCAAAGCGCGTACCAGTTCTTCCACCGTGGCTCCCTGCTTCAATAGGACGCTCCTCGCCTTGTCTTCCTTCGCCGTGACCGTCGTTTGCGGTACAACCTGCGTCGTCCCCTGCCCCAGCGCATTGGGCTGTGTAACCTGCATCGTCGTCTGGATCTCTACGCTGAGATTCCCATGCAGAATCGCGACTGGCGCGACGCGAACGTCCTTCCCGATCACGATCGTGCCCGTTCTTTCGTTGATCACCACTCGCGCCGGACGGTCTGCTTCCACCGAGAGGCCCTCCAACTCGGCCACGAACTCCGTCACGCGCGACGTGAAGTCCGGAGGCACCGCGACCGTAACCAGCCCGGAGTTCTCCGCCCTCGCCAAGGGTTTGTCCGCGGTGAAATGCTGGTTCAACGCCGCCACAATCCGGGCCGCCGTCGTAAAGTCGGAGTGGCGGACCTGCAGCCGGATGGAATTCTTCGGCACAAGCGATGGGGCCACCCGCTCGACGGTGGCGCCGGAAGGCGCGCGCGCAACCGTGGGATGATTCACCGTCTGGCTGCTGCCGCCCTTACCGGCGGAAAACCCGCCCGTCATCACCGGTCCCTGCGCGATCGCGTAAACCATTCCGTCCGCGCCCCGCAATGACGTAAGCACGAGGATTCCGCCCTGCAGATTGCTTGCGTCCCCGATCGCCGCCGCCGTGATATCGATGTGCATGCCAGGCTGCGCGAACGGCGGCAAAGTCGCCGTCACCATCACCGCCGCCGTGTTGTTCACGCGCACCGCCGCGGGAGGCACCGAAACGCCCATCCGCTCCAGCATGTTGGTAAGACTCTGCGCGGAAAACAGTGCCTGCCGGCGATCTCCGGTGCCGGCAAGTCCGACCACCAGCCCATACCCGATCAGCTGATTGTCGCGGACGCCCTCGATATCGACGAGATCCTTGAGGCGCGCCGCCTGCGCCGGAATCACGGGCAAAACCAGCAAGACCGTCGCGAGTAACTTGGAAAGTCTCATGATCAGAATGGCAGCAGGCCCAATAGCAGGCGATAGAGAATGAATGGCCGCCTGATCGCATCCCCGACCACGCCTTTTCCGTCAACCCGTACTTCCAGTTGGCCCAGGCGGTCGGAACGGACCGTGTTGTCGCTGGCCACGTCCGCGGGGCGCACGATACCCCGCACGGTGATCACCTGGCGTTCTGAATTCACCCCGACTTCCTTGGTCGCCTCCACCAGCATCGCTCCGTTGGGCAGTACACCGGATACCCGGGCCGTGAGGGTCGTTGAGATGACCACGTCGCGGGTTGTGGTGCCTTCACCCGCTAGTTGTGTGTCGCTATTCACGCCCGCCAGATTCGCCCACGGACCCGCCGCTTTCGTTATTCCCGCGAGAGCGGCCACGGAACTTTTAACGCTCGATGTTCGCGCGGTCTTGGTGGTTCCCTTGGCCACCGCGGATGCGTTCTCGACAACCAGAACGGTAATCACGTCATCGATCTGACTCGCCTTGAGGTCCCTGGCGGCATCGGCCAGACGCGCGCCGGGTGTCCAGATTCCGCCGGGAGCAGCCGGCGGCGCTTCGAGCAACCGCGCCCGCGCGTCGCTCACAAAATGGTCGAGTGGCGATTGCACGACGGGCTTGGCCTTCTTCTTATTCACCGCGAAGGCACACGCGGAGATGAGCTAGGATTGAAACAAGACGCTTCATAAATTCACCTGGTAACTATGACCTTGCCCGGCGATACAACGCGGGCGCGAAACTGACGTTTGGAATCCGGATTGACGACCAGGATGGTGTCGCCCGCCGCGCCCGGCGATGCCGCTACTCCATCCAGCTTCAGATGAGCCGCGCCGTTGATGATCTCCACTTCTACAGCGTCCCCGCGAACCACCACCTTGGCGGGTTCCAGCCATTCGGCACGCAGCGCCGCT
Organism: uncultured Solibacteraceae bacterium; assembly: GCA_963811575.1. Classification (GTDB taxonomy): domain Bacteria; phylum Acidobacteriota; class Terriglobia; order Bryobacterales; family Bryobacteraceae; genus Solibacter. The sequence continues at coordinate 157,484 of CAWERY010000012.1, forward strand.
CCGGCGGGGATCGAACGGCGAGCCGCCTTACCAGCCGCCTCCTCTATCCCGGCGAGATAGCCGGAGGACGGAAACTCCTGGCGTGACTCCACGCGTAGGAGTGCGGGCTCAAGTTTGCGGCCGGCTTCCACTGCCTCGATCGCCACCACGCGCGCGACATTTACTTGAACCTTCACGCGAGCCCATATGGAAAATCTTCGACGGCCCGCATAGCTCACCGAACCGGACCAAAATGCCCCGCCCGCGGAGCCGCGCAGCCCGTTGACCGGAAATTCAAGTTCCCCTTGGGGAACGGGCTGACGGCTGAATTCGAGGATTTCAATCCGCGCATCCGGCAATCCGCGGCGCATCGCGGCGAGCATCACAGTGGTGTCGAGCACCGCGACAGGGCGCATGACACAAATTTCGCGCTCGGGAATCGGCGTCAAATGGAAGCGCTCGGCCAACCGGCGGAGCTCCGGCAAACGGAAGACACGCTGCACTCCGGGCGCCGGCGCCAGGCCGACCGGCGTTTCCGGCGCGATGGCCGACCACTCCGGCGCGAATCCTGCCAGATCGCCGGCCAGCACCTGATCGGAACCCGAACCGACGGCGAGACAGGCTCCCAATGCGAACGTAGCGAGCGGCATCATCGGGTGAGATTGTTGACCTGCTGGTACATATCGTCGGCGGCTTTGACTACCTTGGAATTGGCCTCATAGCCGCGCTGCGCCACAATCAGGTTGATGAATTCCTCCACCACCGAGACATTGCTTTGCTCGGTGTATCCCTGCAGTACGGTTCCGAGCCCTTCCTGTCCGCCCGGCGTGCCGACCGTGGGATCGCCGGACGCGTCGGTTGGCAAATAGAGGTTCCCGCCGATGCTGTTGAGACCCGCCGGGTTTTGGAAGTTGGCGAGTTGGATCTGGCCGGCCTGTTGCGCCGCCGATTGATTGGCGAGCGTGTAGCTGACCGTGCCGTCCTGCGCTATGGAGATCTGTTGGGCCGCTGCCGGAATCGTGATCTGAGGCTCCAGCGAATTCCCATCCTGGGTAACGATGTTGCCGTCGCGGTCGCAGTGGAAGGCGCCGGAGCGAGTGTAGGCCAGTTCCCCGGAAGGCCGCCGTACCTGGAAGAAACCCTTGCCTTGGATCACCAGGTCCAGTGGATTGTCGGTCTGATTGAACGCACCCTGAGTGAAGAGGATCTCGTTGGACGAGGCGCGCGTTCCAAGACCAACCTGCAGGCCCGTCGGAACCGTAGTTTGCTGGCCGCTCGCGGATCCGGGCTGAACCACCGTCTGATACATCAGGTCCTGAAATTGCGCGCGGCGCATCTTGTAACCGCTGGTGTTCGCGTTGGCGAGGTTGTGGGCGATGTTGTCCACATTCATCTGTTGCGCGGTCATGCCGCTGGCGGCGCTATAAAGTGCTCGGATCATTTCAACTCCTTAACTAAACCTTGGCGACTTCTTCAATCGCCCTCTTATTCATGTCGGCGCCAATGGTGACGGCCTTCTGCAGCATTTCGAACTGACGAAGCACGCTGACCAGCCGTACCGCCGCCTCGGCGCTGCCGGTATTCGAGCTCTCCAGATTGCCTTGCTGAAGGCTGGCATCCGGCGCGGGCACCGGCTTTGCGGCCGGGGCGGCGCGAAAGTAATTGCTCCCCTGCTTGGAAAGATCGGCAGTACTAGTGAAATCCACCACCTCGAGCTTGCCGATAATTGCTCCGTCCTGCGTGACCGTGCCATCCCGGGAGATTTCGACCGGGCGGGCCGATTGCAGAGTGAGCGGCAAGCCCTGGGAATCGCGCAGCGGATAGCCATCGCTAGTAGAAAGTTTCCCGTCGGCGGCCAACCGGAAGCTGCCGTTGCGCGTATACAAAGGACCGGAAGGCCCGTTAACGGCGAAGAAGCCCTTGCCGGAGATGGCGACGTCCAGCGGGTTTCCCGTAGTGTGCAAGACGCCTTGCGAATGATCGACCCACGGACGCTCAATCACCGGCATCGTGGAGAGCGGATCATTCTCTCCGGCTTCCGGGGAGACATACAGGCTGTAGAATTCGCGGTCCGCCTTATAGCCACCGGTAGAGGCATTGGCGACGTTATTGGCCAGCAGGTCCAGCGATTCCATGCGGGCGCGAAGTCCGCTGGCGGCGGTGGCGGTCAATGGGTCCATAACACGTCAGACTATGCAAGACGATCGCCATACATATAAAACGGTCTGTTTGCCTTAAAGCATTCGAATTAGCGTCGATAAGGATAACGGAACCCGATCAGTGCCGCGGCAAAGTCTTGACGTTTGCCGCTATACCGCCAGCTTCTTGCCGCGGTCGAATGAACTAACCTGTTGAAAAGTTAAGGCCGCGCGTTTGGCCTCATAGCTGCAATCGTGTGGTGCGTGGCTGCTCATGTAGTTCCGGGTTCCCTTCTCGCTCGTCTATTGACGCTGCACGCTGCCGTGCCCGGGCACAAGACCTCAGCCCAATCGCCCGCGGCGGGCGAGCTTGCCGCATTTCCGAATCTGCTCGAAGGCCTGGTCAGTGAAGATACCGCTCCACTCGCGAATCCTGCTACCGGCGGCGACGCGCCTCACAGGGCGGCGGCGCACGCCGGCGGACGCAGCCACTCCGGCAACCATGCTGGCAACAAGCTCCCGGGCTTGAAACGCGCGGCTCTCCGGGTTCCAGTCTCCCGCGAGAATGAAGCGGCCGCAACCGATTCCGCGATCCTATCCGCGCCGCTTGACAGGCTCATGGCGGCGGAAGCTGAGCGGCCTCCGTTGGATCCGACAATGCAGTTGTTGACGCACGTCTTGAACTGCCAAGCCGCAGGCGCGGATGAGGATCACGCATCGGAAACAACCGAACTAACCAAACCTCCGGCCGCGGAGCCGGTAGCAGCCGTGCGCCGCCAGGATTCGGTGAATGTTTGCCCAACGGGCGCGGCGATCGGGCTCCGAAGCCTCCCGTTAGCCAAGGCCACGGCCACGGCCGCGACCGCTCCTAAGCCGGTGCCCGCTGTTGCCGCAAACCGGCCTCAAGCGGCACCTCGAGCTATCGACCATCAGGCACGCCGCGTGGCCAACACCGCACCGCGCGCCACCGAGCCGGAAAAGGGCGTCTTGCCGGCGGCGAGCGCACTGCTTGCGGCTCCGCCCGCGCCATCTCGGGAAGGAACCGATCGAACCCCGGAACGAGTACTTCCGCACGCGGCGCAGGCAGAAAATCCGAAGACTGAAGTGCCGGATCACGAAACACACCGGCGGCCCATGCCCGTATCGAAGCAGGAAGAATCCGCGGACGAAGTGAAGCCGATGGATATTTCGCGGCAGCCCGCAAATGCCATCACGCTCGCTGAGAAAATGCTGCCAACGCCGATCGCGGCCACAGTCAAGATGACGTCCGACATTGCTGCGCCCGCGCCGCGCGCTCCCGCGACCAAGGTTATGGAATCGGCACTGCCGTCGCCGCCAGTCCACGCAAGTCAGGGCGAGCCACTAGAGGAGCAGTGGAAACCGGCGGTCGGCAACCCACCGGGTCCGGTTGCACCCCAGCAGGAAGCCTTCGCGAGCGATCGAGCGCCGCTTACCGGAGCGAACGTCCGCGCCATGAAAATCTCGACACCGGACCGGGGAGAGATCGCATTCGAGGCGCAGTTGCAACCAGTTGAACCACCGGCGCATGAAACGGACTTGCCTCCGGCACAAGCAGGGACACCACCAGCAATGGCTCCCGTGAAGACCACCACGCCGGCGGCGCCGCGCGCGAACCTCGTAATTTCCTCTCCACCGGAAGCTGTCGCCGTTACCGAAGAGGCCGCACCTGCACCTGCCGCCGGAGACAGCGGACGCCAGGGAACGCCGGAGCATGAAAGGAAGCAACCGGACGCCCCACGGCCACAGCAAACCCATCTGACTGTGGATTCCCCAAGCGAAACTCCGAACCAGATTCCCGGTTCCAAATCGGTGAATCACTGGACACCTTCCGGCTCATTGCGGCAGGAGGTATCGCCTGAGGAGACGGCGGCGCCGCCGCCGGATGCTGTTACGGTGCGCCCTGAAGCCACGGGCAAGGTCGAGCCGAAGCCCGACGTGCAGCCTGCATCGGCGCACGAAATCAAGCTCGAAGTCGCCGGTGGCGAACGCCGCGTCGAAGTCAGACTCTCCGAGCGCGCGGGCGAAGTCCGCGTGGCGGTTCGCACCCGGACGGCCAACTCGCAGGCTCGCTTCGCGAGAATCTTCCGGAGCTGGCAACGCGACTTGCGGAGACCGGCCTTCGAAGTGAAATGTGGCGGCCTGCCGCCCCCGCAGCGGGGGAATGGCGCCATACCTCGCAGACACCCGCGGGTAATCTCGCGCAGGATGCAGACCAACAATCAAAAGGGAATGGAGGCGGTGCCCAGGGCGATGCCCATCAGCAGAATCCGCAAAATTCCCAGGAACACAAAACTCAAAAGGAGAAAGGAAAGGATTTTGCATGGCTTATGTCATCTCTTCGATAGAAACGGCCCCCCCACCGGTGTATACACCGAAAATCGGGGCAAGCATCGATGCCGAAAGGACCCAGACGCCCTCCGAATCGGGGGCGAATTTCCAAACGCTGCTGAAGCAATCGGCAATGGCGGCGCCCGCCCCCACTGCCAGTAAGAACTCATCGCTCGCACTAGGCCTGACGGCGACCCCGGCCGCTGTCACGTCAGCTGTCACGTCAACTGACACGGCCCCGGGCACGATCGGCACCGTCACGTTGGGAACGCCTGGGCCCGTCATCAATCCGGCGCCGAGCAACCCCGCGATGGCTCCCACCGCGGAGGCGCTGTTCGGAGCCAATCCGTGGATCAATGATGCCGGCGGGAGCGGACCAAACGGCGGTTACAGTTACAACAAATACTACTTCGCGACACCCGCGACGGCTGCGAAGGTCGCACAGATGGTGGGCGGCAAAGTGGTCGCGACGAACGACCTCACCCCTTATGGTCCGTTCGTGCAGAACCAGGCCAATCAGATGGTGCAGATGCCGGATGGACGGTTGATCAACGCCGGAATCATTGCTTCCTATTTCGACCGGGGCTGGTCGCAACAGACGGTTGACGCGCTGGTCAACGGGGAAACCGGCGGCTCGATGACGATCCCGACCTAGAGGAGACATTCATGATCTCAGGAATATCCCAAAACACACCGTTGGCATCGGATTCCAGTTCCGATTCCACCACCAGCCAAAGCACCGACACTTCTCAAGTCACGAAGAACATGTTTCTGCAACTCCTGGTGGCGCAGATCAAGAATCAGGATCCGCTCAATCCGAGTGACGGCGTTCAGTTCCTGACGCAGTTGGCTCAGTTCCAGCAGTTGGAGCAATCGATGAATATGGGCCAGGATCTCACCGCGATACGAACCGATCTGGAACAAATCGCGTTGACTGGAACCGGCGGCACGACCTCAACGACCAACTGACAGGAGACTCAATGTTTACTTCTTTTTCGACAGCTTTATCCGCACTTAGCGCCACCGCAACCGCAGTCGACGTGGTGGGCAACAACCTGGCGAACCTCAACACGCCGGGCTTTAAGACAAACGTTGTCTACTTCCGGGATCTGGTCACGCAATCGCTTGGCGCGGGGTTGGGCGAAACGCAGGTAGGGTTTGGAACCGGCCGTCCCCTCACCATCCGCCAGTTCACGCAAGGCGCCATCCAATCGAGCACAGGTCTGTTGGATGCGGCCGTACAGGGCGACGGATTCTTCGTCGCGAAGAACGCTCAGGGAAACACTCTTTATACTCGCGCGGGCAACTTCCAGGTGGATGACGCCGGCGTTCTGAAAACCAACACCGGAGAGCGCGTGCAGGGTTGGACTAATCTGGATGCGACCACCGGAGTGCTGGACACAAACGGCGCAATCGGCGACATCGTGGTGCCGGTTGGGGCGGCGAAACAACCGATCGCATCAACCCAGTTCACGCTGGACCTGAATCTGAACTCGTCGGCGGCGGCCGATGATACTTCCAAGTTCTCCGACACGATCAAAGTTTATGACAGCTTGGGAGAATCGCATGTGCTGACCGTTCACTTCCAGAAGACGGCGCCCAGCCAGTGGTCTTACAGCGTGTCTATTCCCGGGGAAGACACTTCCGGCGGCACCGCGGGGACCCCGGTCGATATCGGGGCTTCGGGGACTCTGACGTTCGGCGCCGACGGCCAATTGACGGATCCGGCGGTGGGGTCCACGATCGGGTTAGACGTTACGGGTTTGAGCAGCGGCGGGGCTGATATGCACCTCGATTGGAATCCGCGGACGGACCTCGGCGCGGGTCGTATCACTCAGTTCGGGCAGCCATCGGCGCCCTCGGCGAGTTCCCAGAACGGCTCGGCGGCAGCGCAGTTAATCCGGGTCGGACTGGCCGATGGCGGACAGATGCTGGCGCAGTACTCCGATGGGCAGCAGGTCGTAGTAGGCCAGGTAGCGATGGCCAGCGTCCGCAATCCGGAATCGCTGATCGCGGCGGGCAACAACAATTACCAGGCGAGCGCGCGTACGGCAACGCCGGCCATCGGCCTCCCCAACACCGGGGGACGCGGCGATATCGTGGGCGGCGCGATCGAAGCCTCCACGGTGGATATCGCCAAGGAGTTTACCAACCTGATCGTGCTGCAGCGCGGGTATCAGGCAAATTCGCGTGTGATCACCACCGTGGATGAACTCAGCCAGGAAACGATCAATCTAAAGCGTTAGGCCTAGAGCGGAGCGCGGCGGGCTAGGAGAAAGACCCTAAACCTTTCTTCCTACACCGCCGATCTCTGCTTCGGAAGAAGATGACGCCCAAGGAAGAAGTCGCACCGCTCGGCGATGTACCGGTCGATATCGAGGTCGAACTGGACCGGCGCATAATGACCACGCGGGAAGTCTTGCAACTGGAAGAGGGCTGCGTAATCGGCACTTCCCGGAGCGCGGGCGAAAATATCGATATCTATATCGGCGGGGTGCTGTGCGGTTCCGGCGAAATCGTAGTTATCGAGAATTCATTGGGCGTACGCATCACCGACTTCCGAGACGACTTCTAAGGACCCGGTATGGAAGTAATGGAACAGTTGGCGGCGGTTGCCGTGGTGCTCTTGCTGCTCGGCGCGAGTTTGTGGGCGCTGCGCAGGCGCGGATTCGCCGGTGTCAGCCTGGCGCGGCGCGGCAGCGGCCGGCGGATGGAATGTGTGGAGAGGTTGTCGCTGGGACCGCAGCAGGTGCTTCACCTGGTGCGCATGGACGAAGTGGAATTGCTGGTGGCGTCATCCCCATCGGGATGCACGCTGCTGAAAAGCTTCGGCCGGGGTCAAAGCGGGGCTGCACGGTGAGGGCGCTCCGAATTCTCCTGTGCGGCCTTGCCGCGGTGGAAGCCATGGCGGGGGCGGCAACAGAGCCGTTCTCCCTGCTTGGCATCACGGCGGGGAAGAACGGCGCGTCATTGAGCGTGCCGATGCAGATCGTCATCATGCTGACGCTGATGACCCTGCTGCCGGCGGCGGTGATGTCGATTACGCCGTTCCTGCGGATCGTGGTGGTGCTTCATTTCTTAAGGCAAGCGCTGGGAACGCAGTCCACTCCGAGCAATCAGGTGCTGCTGGGGCTGGCGTTGTTTCTGGCCCTACTCGTGATGCAGCCGGTGATCGCAGACATGTATCACCAGGGCTGGGAACCCATGGAGTCAGGCCAGTTGTCACCGGAGAAGGCCCTGGAGCAAGGTTCCGTACCGCTGCACAACTTCCTAGCCAGGTTCGCGCGCGAGAAGGACATCCGGCTGTTCGTGGAGATCTCGCATGCGCCGGCGCCGCGCACTCCCGCGGATCTCGAGATGAAGGTTCTGATACCGGCTTACATTCTCTCGGAGCTCAAAACGGGGTTTCAGATCGGCGCCGTGTTGTTTCTGCCGTTTCTGATTATCGACCTGGTGATTGCTTCAGTTACGCTTTCGATCGGCATGGTGCAATTGCCTCCCGTGATGATTTCCGCGCCGTTCAAAATCCTGCTCTTTGTGCTGGTGGATGGTTGGAACCTGGTAGTGGGGTCCTTGATGAGGAGCTTCTACTCATGACGCCGGAAACGGTGGTGCAAATCATCCGGCAGGCGTTGATGACGGCCTTTTGGCTGGCAGCGCCATTGCTGGTCATCGGCTTCCTGGCGGGAATCGTGATCAGCCTGGTGCAGATCGCGACTTCCATGCAGGACAACGCCTTCAGCACGATTCCGCGCCTGGTGGCCTTCCTGGCAGGACTGCTGTTTCTGATGCCCTGGATGTTGCAGCGTACGATGAGCTATACCATTTCGATACTTGGCGATTTGGGGCGGTATGCCAAGTAGCCTGTCGTATTCCAACCTGGCTCTTTCAGCCGGTACGCTTTACGCATTCCTGCTGGTATTGGCGCGCGTGAGCGGGGCGCTGGTGTTCGTTCCCCTGCCTGGAATCCGCGGCGCTCCCGAGCCGGTGCGCGCCGCGCTGGCATTGGGCTTCACGCTGGCTCTCTTCGGAAGGTGGCCTGCCGTAGATGCCTCTCACGTGGATGTGGCGACGCTGGCCGGCTGGGCTCTCTCCGAAGCGGCGATCGGGCTTGCGATTGGAATCTCAGTAGCGATCACGCTGGAGGCGCTCATGCTCGCGGCACAGGTTCTTGGTTTGCAGGCCGGGTATGCCTACGCTTCGACGATAGACCCGAATTCGGAAGCCGATTCCGGAATCCTGCTGGTCTTCGCGCAATTGATGTCGGGCATGCTGTTCTTCGCACTGGGCTTGGATCGCGAAGTGTTGAGACTGTTTGCGCAGAGTCTGGACAAAGTTCCGACGGGCGTATACATCTTCAGCAGAGCGAGCGCGGAGCCGCTGATTCGCCTGGGTTCGATTCTGTTCTCGGTGGGCGTACGTTTGGCGCTTCCCATTGTGGCGCTATTGGTGATGGTGGACGTCGCACTCGCGTTGATGGGCAGGCTCAATGCGCAATTGCAATTGTTGAGCCTCGCATTTCCCGCCAAGATGCTGACGGCGCTCCTGCTATTGAGTTGGGTCTCGGCCATCTTTCCGCGCGTGATGCGTGAGATCAGCGGGCATGCCATGGTCGCGGCGCATCGCGTACTGGGGCTATGACACGCGATGGCGGACAAGAGCGGGAAGACCGAACAACCGACGCAAAGGCGCCTGGAGAAGGCGCGTTCGGAAGGGCAATTTCCCGCGGCGAAGGAGTTCGTATCGGCGCTCCAGTTCATGATCTTCCTCAGTCTGTTGGGTTCCGGAGGCGGGCACTGGTTCGAGCAACTGAGGGAGACCACCCGGTCGCTATTGCAACTGGCATTTGCGCGGGAACTGCGGCCGGAGGATCTAATCCACGTAATGTGGCAGATCTTCTACCAGCAGATTCGTCCGCTGGTGATGGCGGGCGCGGCGGTGGCGACGGCGACGGTGGCCTTCCGGCTGGTGACCACACGCTTCGGAATCAGCTTCAAGAAACTGATTCCGGACGCGGCGCGCTTCAACCCCATGTCGCGGCTCAAGGATCTGCCCAAGCAGACCTTACCCGCCCTGGCGCAGGCGGTGATTATGCTGCCGGTTTTTCTGTGGGCGGTGTGGGTCGTGGGGCGGGAGAAGCTCGATGCTTTCATGGCATTGCCGATGCAGAGCGTCGAAAGCGGTTTGAACCTGATCTGCGCGTCGCTGATGGAACTGTTCTGGAAGGCTGCGGGAGTCTTCCTGGTCATAGGCTGCGTGGATCTGGCGCGGCAGCTCAAGAACCACAAATCCGAACTCCGGATGAGCAAGCAGGAGATCCGCGAAGAGATGAAGGACGTGGAGGGCAATCCGCAAATGAAGGCGCGGATCCGCCGCTTGCAGCGCGACCGCGCGCGCAAGCAAATGATGAAGGACGTGCCGACCGCAACGGCCGTCATCGTCAACCCCACGCATTACGCGGTAGCGATCCGCTACCACATGGACGGGATGGCGGCGCCGATGGTAGTTGCGAAGGGGATGAATTTCCTGGCGCTGCGCATTCGCCAAAAGGCGACGGAGCACCAGATTCCGATCATCGAGAATCCGCCGTTGGCGCAGGCGCTCTACAAATCAGTCGAGGTGGGACAGGAGATTCCGCCGCACTTATACCGCGCCGTGGCCGAAATTCTCGCGTACATTTTCAAACTGATGAATGGAAGGATGCCCGGATAGCATGACGCCGTCTAAAGTGATCGCCGCACCGAAGCTTCCCGGAGAATGGCCGGACTGGGTCAAGAGCCTGCCGCTCGATACGCTGGGACAACTCGCGGTCCCGCTGGCGGTGCTGGCGATTGTAATCGCACTGATCACGCCCCTGCCCGGCTTCCTGTTAGACCTGCTGATCGTGGTGGACATTCTGGTTTCGGTGACGGTACTGATGGTCTCGCTGTATCTGATCAGGCCGGTGGAGTTCACGTCATTTCCCACAACGCTGCTGCTCTTAACGCTGTTCCGGCTGGCTTTGAACGTGTCGAGCTCCCGCCTGATTCTGCTGAACGGGAACACCGGCACGGCGGCGGCGGGCGAAGTGATCGGAGCGTTTGGCAGCTTCGTGGTGGGCGGGAACTACGTCATCGGCGCGGTGATTTTCCTGGTCTTGATCGCGATCCAGTATGTCGTCATCAATCATGGCGCGGTGCGTATCAGCGAGGTAACGGCGCGATTCACGCTGGACGCATTGCCCGGCAAGCAGATGTCGATTGACGGCGATTTGAACGCGGGATTGATCGACGAAGTGGAGGCGAAGCGGCGGCGCAAGGCGCTGGCAACGGAGGCCGAATTCTACGGCGCGATGGACGGGGCGTCGCGCTTCACGCAGCGCGACGCGGTGGCGAGCATCCTGATCACTGCGATCAACATTATCGCGGGCTTTCTGATCGGGGTAACACAGCACGGCATGGATTTCCGCCACGCGCTGGAAACCTACACGGTGCTGACGATCGGCGACGGCCTGGTGACGGTGATTCCGGCGCTGATGATTTCCATCTCCGGCGGCCTGATTGTCACGCGCGCGAGTTCCGACGCGCGCCTGGGAGCCGAGTTCCATAAGCAGATTTTAGGTAACTCGCAGCCGCTGCTCTTGGGCGCGGGCGTCCTGGTGGCTTTGGCCGCATTGCCGGGAATGCCGAAACTACCGTTCCTGCTGCTCGGATTCGGCGCGGGTGCCGCGGGTTGGCGGATGCGCAAGACCGAGTTAGCGACCATGGCCCGGCCGGTGGAGGATACGGGGAAGCCGGCGCCGGCGAAGGACAGTGTGGAAGCGCTGCTGCGGGTGGAACCGCTGGCGATCGAAGTGGGGTTGGGGCTGATCGGACTGGTGGAAGGGGCGCAGGATTCGCCGCTATTGCGGCGCATATCGGCGATCCGCCGCCAGCTGGCGACCGATCTCGGATATCTGCTGCCGCCGGTGCGGGTGACGGACAACCTGTCGCTGCGCAGCCGGGAATACGTCATTTCCCTGAAAGGTGTCGAGATCGCGCGCTACGAGCTGCCGCAGGGGTGTGAACTGGCAATCGCCACGGGGACTGCGAGCCAGCCGATCGAAGGGCAGGCAACGCGGGACCCGGCGTTCGGGATGGCCGCAACGTGGATCCCGGCGGACCGGGCGGACCGGGCGCGGCAATCCGGGTATACGGTAGTGGACAGCGTCAGCGTGCTGGGAACGCACCTCTCCGAGGTCATACGGCGGTACGCTCACGAACTGTTTTCCCGCCAGGATGCGAAGCGACTGCTGGATCGCGTGGGCGTGGAGCATCCCAAGGTCGTGGAGGACGTGGTGCCTAAGCTACTCCCGCTTGCGACAGCGCAGCGCGTGCTGCAAAACCTGCTGCGCGAACGGGTATCGATTCGCGACGCGGTTTCCATTCTGGAGGCGTTGGGGGAGGCGGGGGCGTCCACGCGCAATCCGATCCTGCTGACGGAGTATGTTCGCCAGGCGATCCGGCGGGCGGTGGTGAAACCCTATCTGAACCGGACGGGCGATTTGCCGGCGTGGTTCGTGGATCCGGCAATCGAACAGGCAGTGGAAGCGGCCGTGGAGCACAGCGAGCAGAACAGCCACATTCAACTGGCGCCGCAGCACATTCGCGAGATTCTCAACCGGATCTCCGCGCGGATCCAATCGCCGGAGACGCCGCTTGTGGCGATCACATCCAGCGGGGCCAGGTACTTCCTGCGGCAGATGGTGGAACCCACGCTTCCGAATCTCTTCTTCCTGGCGCATAACGAGATTCCGCCCGGAGTGCGCGTGCAATCGCTGGGCAACCTTCAGTAGCCCCTATAGAGAATCTTCCAAGCAGCCGATAGATGCTCGAGAGCTGGCCGGTAGGAACCCGGCCGCGGACTGCGATGAAGATCAAATCCTACTATGCACGCACTGTAGAAGACGCCATGGCCGCCGCGCGCCAGGAGATGGGCTCCGAGGCGATGCTGGTAAACAGCCGCAAGACACCCGTGGAAGCGCGGCATCTGGGCGAATACGAAGTGGTCTTCGCCACGGTAGGCGGTTCGGGCACCGCCACGGAAGCATCCCTATCGCTGTTCGGCGAGACGGCGGCGGCCCCGTCCGCCTCCGCCGTCCGACCGGCTCTCGGTGGAGGTCGCGGAACTGAAGCGGGAGCTGGAGGGCATGCGACGCGCCATCACGCGCACCGCGTCCGGCGCCGGCCCAGTGGGTGGGAGTATCGCAGGACGTCTCCGATGCCTATGCGGCGTTGACCGGCGCGGATGTCTCGCCGGAACTGGCGCGCGAGGTGGTGCAGAGCGCGGGGAACCGGTTGAACGGACAGCACCAGCCGATGGGCCGCGCGCAGCAGCGGATCGACGGAGGGGCATTCGAACGGGCACTACTCGAAGAGCTGGGCAGCCGCTTCACGGTTGACGCCACGTTGGGCCGCGGCGCCAAGGAACCACGCATCGCAGTGCTGGCCGGCCCGCCCGGATCCGGCAAGACCACCGCGCTGGTCAAGCTTGCCGTCACCTACGGACTGGCGGCTCGACGTCCGGTGCTACTGCTTTCCATGGACACCTACCGGGTGGCCGCGGCCGAGCAACTGCGTTCCTATGCCGCAATCCTCGGCGTGGGATTTCAGGTTATCGAAACGATTCCCTCGCTGGCGCAAACGATTGAGGAGAACCGGGGGAAGGAGCTGATTCTCATCGACACTCCCGGGCTCGGGTACGGAGAACTGGAAGACTCGGGGAGCCTGGGACATTTTCTTTCGACGCGCACGGACATCGACACGCACCTGGTCCTATCGGCATCGATGAAACCTGCCGATCTAGTGCGCATGGTCGATGCCTTCGAGATACTCCGGCCGCAACACCTGTTGTTCACCAAGCTCGATGAGACCAGCTCGTATGGGCCAATTCTGAGCGAAGCGGCGAGGACAGGCAAGCCGCTTTCGTTCTTCACGGACGGACAACGCATCCCGGAAGACCTGGAAGCGGCAAGCAGCGAACGCTTGCTGAGCCTGGTACTGCCCGGGTGCAGTCGCAAGGCCAAATCGGCCGCATAGGAAGAGAGCAGGCAATGAGTGGAAGCGTATGTACGGCTACTCGGTGTCGGGTGAAATGAGCAGCGAGGAACGGGAGCGTCTGATTCTGGAGCATCTGCCGCAAGTGAGGCTGATCGCGCGGCGCATCCAGGAACGCCTGCCCGAGAGTATCAGTCTGGACGATCTGATTTCCACGGGCGTTCTGGGCTTGATTTCCGCGATCGACAACTTCGACGCGAGCCACAACGTCAAGCTGAAAACCTACGCCGAGTACAAGATCCGCGGGGCCATACTGGACAGCCTGAGGGGCCTGGATTGGGCGCCGCGTCAAAAGCGGCGGAAATCGAAGCAAATCGAGGCAGCGATCTCGCTTGCCGAGCAGCGTTTGCACGCTTCTCCCACCGAAGAGGAGATCGCCGCGGAGCTGGGCATATCGTTAGAGGAGTATCACGACTGGCTGGTCGAAATCCGCGGACTCAATATTGCCAGCCTGGAGTACGCGGGTAACGAGCAAGGGCGGGACTTGCTCCAGTACATTCCGGACGCCGGCGACAATCTTCCCTCGGCCCTGCTGGAACGCTCTGAACTGGAGCGTCTGCTGGCGTCAAGCATCGATCGAATTCCCTCGATCGAGCGCACCGTCTTAAGCCTCTATTTTCACGAAGAGCTGACCCTGCGGGAGATCGCGTCGGTGGTGAATCTTCACGAGTCGCGAATCTCGCAATTGAAATCTCAGGCCATCCTACGCCTGCGCGGCCAAATGACGGAGCAATGGCCCGCAGCCCGAGGGATGGTGAGCGCATGAGTACCGCCGGCAACGCCGGACCTGGGACGGAGATCGCCCGTGGGTTGTTGGACCAGTGGGGGGCCGGGCTCGCACAGGTGCTGGAATCCATGGCCGATCGCAAGCCGGAGGTGGAGTGGCAATTCGGCGGCGCGCCGGCCGAGGGTCAGGATCTATTGTGGTGGGAACAGAGCTTCCACATCACCCCCGAGGCGAAGGTGTGGGTCGCCACACCGCGAACCTCTTGGGAGTATGCGGGAACGCTTACCCTGACGGCGGCCGGTCTGGAGACCGTAGAGACGGCCGAGGCGCGGAATACGTGGCTTGAAATTCTGGGCCAATCTTTGTCCGTCATGGCGCTTGCGATGGGAGCGCTGCTTGGCCGCGAGGTGGCGTGCGATTCCACCGCGGAACGCTCCCCCGAAGCGATGCCGGAGATGGCCGCAATGGTGGTCTTGCGCTTCGGTGAAACCAAACTGGATGCACTTTGGATAGGTTTCAGCCCTCAGTTGATTGCGATGCTGTGCACTCCGGCGGCAGAGCGGGAGGCAGCACCGGCGGCAGAGCAGCAAACCGAAAAGCGCGCGGGAAAGAGCGGCGAGATACCCCCCACGATGGAGCTCCTGCTCGATGTCGAACTGCCGGTGAGCATCTCTTTTGGCAAGACCGAAATTCTGATGAAGGATGTTCTCAAACTAACCACGGGCAGCATCGTGGAACTCAACCGCGGCCTGAGCGAACCGGTGGAGGTCCTGGTGAACCATTGCCTGATCGCTCGCGGGGAAGTGGTTGTGGTCGAGGGAAATTACGGTGTTCGAATCCAGCAGATCGTTAACCGGCAGGACCGCTTGAGGAGCGTGCGATGAACCTTCTGTTACTTCCACTGAGTATTATGTGCGGGCTGGTGCTTTGCGGAACCGCGGTCAGCGTGTTCAGCGGCTACCGGGCTCACCGCCTACTGGCGGAGGTTGAGGGACGGGCGCAGCATACGGGAACAGACAAGAACGATCAACAGCAGAATCTCTTGCCATTGCGGGAAACGGTAGACGCGCTGGCGGTGCAATTGCGCGACCTGCAGGATCATCCGCATGCGGCGGCGCCCTCCGGCGTTCCGAAGGCAGGATTCAATTTGAGCAAACGGTCGCAGGCATTGCGTATGCACCGGCGGGGAGAAGCACCCGAACGGATCGCCAGTTCCCTGGAACTCCCGCGGCAGGAAGTGGAACTCCTGCTGAAGGTGCATCGGATTGTGATTCAGAACGTTTAGAGGATAGTTGCCGCGATCTCCGAACTATTCGTGGCGCAGCGCGGTGGCCGGGTCCATGGACGCCGCCCGCCGCGCGGGTCCGAATGCCCCCGCGAAGACCGTCACGCTCACCAACGCGAGCACGGCGCCATACGCCCAGGGATCATGAGGACTGATGCCGGCGAGCAGCCCGGTGAGGGCGCGCGTGAGAAACCAGGCCACGCAGAAGCCAAGCGCGCAACCGGCCGCGGCTAGCGCCATCGTCGAGCGAAGCACCTCACGGCCGACTCTTAGGGGCGAAGCGCCCAAGGCCACGCGGATTCCGATCTCGCGGGTGCGCTGCGCGGCGACATACGAAACCACTCCGTAGATACCCGCCACGGCGAGCGCCAGGGCGATAGCGGCAAAACCGATGAAGAGCCACGAATAGACGCGCCTGAGCCCGAGCGAACGATCCACCAGCTCATCGATCGTTTCCACTTCGTAAATAGCGAGCGCGGGATCAGCGCGCAGCACGGTTTGGCGCACGACGTTGGCGAGCGTGCCGGAATCGCGCCGGGCGCGAACGCTGAAGTACATATGAAAACCCGTGAAAGACGTACCCGGATAGGTTTCGCAGGAGTAGAACCAGGGCTGCGGTGGTAGCTCTAGGCCTTCATACGGGATGTCGATGGCAATACCGACTACCTGCATGCGAAGAGGTTTGCCGGAAACCGTCTCCATCTCGCGGCCCAGCGGATCCGCCGAATCCGGCCACAGTTGGCGGGCAAGGGTGTCACTGACGATCACGGGCGCGGGTCCGGCGTGCTGAAGATCGCGCTCATCGAATTCGCGACCGGCCTTCAACCGGATGCCCAAAGCGCGAAAGTAGCCGGGCATCACGACGCGGAGCTGCCCTTGGGGCGCCTGCTCTACAGGGCGCGGCGGCATTCCGAGGGCGCGAAGGTTGTACCGGGAGCGTTCCACGCCGGCCTTCCCGTACGGGGGTAAATTGCTCTGCGCGACGGCATCGACGCCGGGCGTGATGGCGAAGCGAATCGAGAATTCTTCGGTAGTAACCCTGCCGCGTCGCCTGATCTTCGTACGGGGGATTGACGGCGAAGGTGAGGGTGTGGGGCGCGCGGAAGCCGGGATCCGTGGCTAACACTTTGTAGAATGCCTTCAGCACCAAGCCGCCGCCGGACAGCAGCACTACGGCTAACGTCACCTCGCCCGCCACCAACAGATCCAGCGTGCGCCGGCGGGTGCGGGAAAGAGAAGTTCGGGGGGCCGCTTCGATCATCGCGGCGCGAACGTCGGCGCGCGAGAATTCGAGAGCTGGCCGAATGCCGGTCAGGACGGCCGTGGCGGCGGTGCAGGCGGCTGCGAACGCCACGAAGCGTAAATTCAAATGGAAAGCCACCCAGGACGGAACGACTTCGGGAGGGAGCAAGGGCAGTAACCGATTGAGCGCGACCCAACCCAATGCCACGCCCGCGGCTCCTCCAACAGTGGTGAGAATGAGCGTCTCCGAGAGGATCTGCTGGATCAGCCTGGCACGACTGGCGCCCAAAGCCGCGCGGACGGCGGCTTCGCGAGAGCGCGCGCTGCTGCGCGCAAGCGTCAGCCCTGCGACGTTGACGCACGCAATCAATAGCACCACGCCGACGGCGACCATCAGCGTCCCGGTGATCAGGCGGTAGGCGCCCACGTAACGTTCGCGCAGCGGAGAGACGCGCGGTTCGGTGAAGCGGTTGGCGGGCCGGATTGGCGCGGCGCTCTTATGGATTTGAACGAGTTCGGCTTGCGCCTGGGCGGTGGATACGCCCGCCTTCAGGCGACCCGCTATGGCCAGCGCGTAGGCTCCAGGAGGCATGCGGTTGTCCAATGGAAACCACGCATCGGCGTCTGCCGGATATACCGCGGATTGCGGGAGGATGCCGATCACTTCATACGGCTCTTTGTCCAGTTTGACGACCTGACCCAACACGGCCGGGGAACCGGAGAAGAGCCGCTGCCACATCCGGTGGCTGAGGAGCGCGACGTGCGCGCCGGAGCGGCATTCGGCATCGGTAAAATAGCGACCTAAGACCGGCATCACGCCCAGTGTTGGGCCGAGCTGGCACTGCGTCCAGGCGGCCTGGATGCGAACCGAATCGCCGAAGCCGGAAAGCGACCAGCCGCCTTCGAGAAACGCCGCGAGGTTTTCGAAAGTCGTCGAATGTTCCCGCCATAGGTCGGCATCGATCGCCGCCACGTGCTGGCCGGTCAGGCCTCGGGCCACGTCGGCCTGATCGATGAAGACCAGGCGTTCGGGAGACGCGTACGGCAGTGAGCCGAGGAATAGCCCGTCAAAGACGCTGAAGATGGCCGTGTTCGCGCCGATCCCCAGAGCCAGCGAGCCGATCGCGATGGCCGCGAAGCCCCGGTGTGCGAGCAAGGTCCGGAGGCCATGCCGCAAGTCCTGCGCCAGTGAAAGGAGCCAGCTCATGAATGGGCCAGTATGGCAGAACCAGCGGTCGCGGCGGGCGGCCTACGCGGAAGCGGTCTGAGTGAGGCGGCGGGAGAGGGCCGGAAGAGGGTCGCCAGCGCACAACGGGGTTCGTGCCATGGCGATACGGGAGCCTTCGACGTGAACTTCGACAGGCGTGCTGACGGGATGATCTGAGAAATCGATGACGGCCGCGATATGAAGCGGGAGCGGGCCGCGAACGGTGATGGCAGAACGAGCGGCCGGGGCGGGCGGCCTACGCGGAAGCGGTCTGGGTGAGGCGGCGGGAGAGGGCGGGAAGAGGGTCGCCTGCGAACAACGGGGTTCGTGCAATGGCGATATCGGAGCCTTCGACGTGAACTTCGACAGGCGTGCTGACGGGATGATCTGAGAAATCGATGACGGCCGCGATGTGAAGCGGGAGCGGGCCGCGAACGGTGACGGACAACGCGGGAGAAGGTTCTTTGGCGCCGAGGGCTCGGGAGCGCCACGATTCGATGGCGGCGGCGGGCGCACTGAAGCTGAAGCGGGCGGCATCGGCGAGTGACTCGAGGTGCCAGAACTGTTCCAGGGTGTGGTCACCGGGAGGGCCGTCCACGGAATCGCAGACGATGAGCAGTTCGGGCTTCGCAAACAGAATGCGGCGGCGGTGGAGGAAGCCGGCGTAGGCGCAGGTGGCGTCCAGCAGGTCCTCGTCGAGGGAGGTGGACCAGCGGTGAATGGCGACTTCCGGCTTTTGGTTCCAGCGGAAGGGGCCGGCGGGAATGGCCTGATCGCGGCCATCGATGCGAAGGGTGTTATGAGCGGACACGCCGCGAAAGCGGTTTCGCTCGTCCGGGTCGGAGATGTAGGTATAGGTGCCGGGGTCGATCAGAATGTCGCGGCCGGCGAGGCGGGCGGTGAGGCTGAGGACGTCGGAGTGGCTGTGGCCTCCGGAGCCTTCACCGAAGGGACCGGCCTTAACGACGATGCGAACGCCGGGCGCGGACATCACGGCGGTACCGGCGTCCGCGAACAATCGGGATGCGGATTCGGGCGATGGGAGTTTCGGGGAGGAGAGCACTTGCGGTCCGAGCCACCAAGCCGCCTGAGAAGTGAGATCCGCAGGATCGTAGAGCCACTCGGGGCGGCGAAAAAGCGCGCTGCAGGTGGCCATGGTAGCGCGGCCGAATTGCATGCGGTCGCCGTACGGATGGAAGAGGCGGCCGCCATCGTCATCGCCGATCAAGGGTAGGACGCCCGAGGGCGCGAGCAGTGCATCGAGATATTCCGCCATGCGGATGAGGCGGGCCTGGTAGGGAGGAGAGGGCTGGGTCAAGAGGCTGTGGAGCAGGAAGAAATCCAGCGCGTACACGTGATAGTAGGCCGACTGCTCAAAGTGGGTGCCGTCTTCGCGGACTTGGCGAAGCATTTCCTGCTCCACGATGCGTGCGCCGGTTTGCGCCCATCGCGGCGCGTGCGGAAAGGCGGGTAAGAGGACGGCGAGGGCGTGCAGGGCGACGGCCTCGCCGAGCAAATGAGTATTGGGGGAGAAGTAGATGGAGAGGTTGAGTTCCAGGAAGCACGCGTGGCGGTAGAGTTCGGTCAGGAAGCGGCCGCGGAGGGGGCCGGGCATTTCCGCGCCCGCCATTTGCCAGAGCCACGCCCAGGAGAGGGCGCGGAATGCCACTTCGAGGGCGCTGGCCCAATTGATGCCGCGTAAGAAGGGATTGGCGTCGAGCCAGCCGGTGAGTTGGGCGAAGGCTTCGTCCAGGTAGGTTCGATTCCCGGTGAAAAGCCAGGCCTGTGCGAGCAGCGGCAAGTGCTGATGGCGATTGAGTTCCCAAACAACTTTGTGGTCGCCGACCTGGGAGAAATCGAGGTACGGGGAGCGGCGGAAGTAAGGAGTGCCGGTGGAAATTCCGTGCAGGTAGTCGCGGCGCCAGTCGATCGCGGGGCCGGTATCGATGGTGAGGCCGAGAAGGGGAAAACGGTGGGCGACGATCTGGTCCGCGATGCGTGTGA
Source organism: uncultured Solibacteraceae bacterium (assembly GCA_963811575.1). GTDB lineage: Bacteria > Acidobacteriota > Terriglobia > Bryobacterales > Bryobacteraceae > Solibacter. The sequence goes on from CAWERY010000012.1 coordinate 177,489, forward strand.
GTTCGGCGGCGTAGGGGGTGCCGCGGAGGGCGGCGGCGACGGTGTCCGGGGCGGGGAGCAAGGGCGAGCGACCGGGAGCGATGGTGGCGGGGAGGGTTGGAGGCGACAGAAACATCGCCAGGTTCCCGAGCTCCTGGCGCAGGCGGAATTGAATCTCGGCGGGACTACGCACGGCTGGCCGCGAAGCGTGCACCGATGACCGGGATGCGAGAGAAGAAGAGCACGCGATGGCTCGGCGCGATACAGGCGAAGACCGCGATCAGCAGATAGGCTCCGGCGCAGATCATGGCGGCGAGAATCAGTTCGGGCATGTTACGTCCGGGCAGGACGGTTTGCTTGAGCAGTTTGGCGAGCGCCACGACAGGGATCCCGACCAAGAGGGGACGCACGTAGATGCCGCTCATATACGAGAGGAAGGAATAGTCGAGGGCGCGGGAGACGAGCCAGGGAGTGTAGATTCCGCGCACGGCGATCATCGAAATCGCGGAGACCCAGGCGGCGCCCCAGATGCCGTAGCGCGGTACGGCCCAGGACAGGGCGGCGATATAGAATACGGCCTCGCAGATCAGGCCGCGGGCATAAGCGCCGTGGCGATTGACGCCGAACAGGAGCGAACTCGAATTGAACTGGGCGGCTAAGACCAAACCGTACGAGAGGATAAAGATGGGCAGCAGGGGCGCGCTGCGTTCCGCCATCTCGGGAGTGAACCAGCGGAGGATCAGATCGCGGCCATAGACCAGCAGGTAGCAGGCGAGCGGCATGAATAATGTCAGCGAATAGCGGTTGGAATAAATGCCGAGCGAGATAGTGGCGTCGCGGCGGGCGGTTACGCTGAGTTCGGCGGCACTGGACCGGGTCACCATGCCGATGCGCGAGACTGCGTCGATGGCTTGCTCCAGGAATTTGGTCGGCAGAAGGTAGAAGCCGACGGCGCTTTCCGAGAGATAGTGACCCACCATCAGGGGGCCGCCCTGATTGAGCATGAGGGTGGCGCCATTGGCGACGAACGATTTTAGGCCGTAGCGCAGAATGTCCCGAAACATGGAGAGGCGGACGTATGCGGGGGCGAGGCGCAGTTGCGGGAAAACGTGGCGGAAGTTTAGAAAATTGAGCACGTAGCCGAGGATCTGGGTGGCCACGAAAACCTCGGCCATCATGACCAGGCCATGACCGGTCTTGAGCGCGACGTAATAGCCGATGGAGCGCAGGGCCACCTGAATCACCATGACGCGGCTGGTGAGATCGAAGCGCTGAAAGCCATCGAGCGCGGAGAGGAACAGGTGGAGCATGATGCAGAGGCCCCAACTGATGCCGGTGATGAGGATGAGGGTGGCGAACTCCTTCTGATCCTCCGGCCGGATGTGAAAGAAGCGATGGGCGTTGACGGCCAGGATGGGGGAGAGCGACCAGACGACGAGGGCGATCAGGGAAAAATAGAAGACCGAGGTGTTGATCAGCTCGTTGATTTTCTCGTGATCCTTGACGGCGAGAAAGCGGGCGCTGAAATTGCAAACGGCGGTATTGAGGCCGAGGTCGAAATACCAGAAGTAGTTCAGGATGGAGAAGACCTGGTTCCAGATTCCGTAGTGTTCGGCACCCAGGCTTTGGATGAGGAACCGGATAATGATGATGGCCTGGAAGAGACTGGCGACGACGCCTGTCCAGGACCACAAAACATTGATGAGAAACCGTTCCCCTCGTTGATGATTTGCCTGAACTTCGGCGGCCGTCTCAGACATCGCTTCAACAATCGTACACTGTCCGGGAGCGATTGCCGTTGAAACGCGGGGGAACAACGAGTGCGTGGGGTTACGGTGCTGTGTTATGAACGAGGGGGTATGACTCTAATTCGGGTGTCGATCGCGCTGGGGCTTACGCTGGCAGGGTGGGCAACGGCGGCGGAACCGGCGGTGCGCGCCTGGGAGGGGTCGATCGTACTGCCGACATGGGACGAAGGGCCGGCGGAGGTAATTCCCCATTTCGCGGCGCTGGGCGCGGAGCGAGCGTGGTATCCATACCCTTTACGAACGGCGCTCGGGCAGCAGAGCCGGAAAGCGACTTGGCGCACACTCAATCTGGAGAACGAATACCTCACGTGCGTGATTTTGCCGGATTTGGGGGGACACCTCTATAGCTGCCGGGACAAGCTGAGCGGCTATGAAATGTTCCACGCGAACGCATCGGTGAAGAAAGCGATGATCGGCCTGAGGGGGGCTTGGGCGGCGCTGGGAGTGGAACTCAATTTTCCGGTAGGGCACAGCCTGTTGACGGTTTCGCCGGTGGATTTTCGTGTGGCGCAGACGGCGGACGCGGCGAGCGTGTGGGTGGGCGCAACGGATCGGGTAACGGGGATGCGTTGGCGCGTGGAATTCACGGTGGAGCGAGGCTCGGCGGTGCTCAAGCAGTCGGTACGGGTGGAGAATCCGACGGCCGTCCGGCAGCGATACTACTGGTGGACGAATGCCAGTGTGACGCTTGGGGAGGACACGCGGTTCGTGCTGCCGACCAAGCTGATTGCCGGGCACGGGAAGTCGCAGATCGACACGTGGCCGGTGGGGGCGCAAGGGTTGGACCGCAGCGTGCCGGCGAACTTTCCGACGAGCGTGGGATGGTTCGCGCACGAAAGCCGCGAGCCGTTCCTTGGCGTCTACCACGCGCGCTCGCAGACCGGGACGGTGCACTATGCGGACCCGGCGGAGGTTCCGGGCAAGAAGATCTGGGCCTGGGGGCGCGATGAAGACGGCCAGGTCCGCGGGATGCTTTCCGACGACAACAGCCAGTACGTGGAAATCCAGGCGGGCCTGTTCGCCAACCAGGAAACCTACGCGTTTCTGGAGCCCGGCAACTCGCGGGCGTTCACCGAGTATTGGATTCCGATTCGCAAATTGGGCGGGATCTCGCAGGCAGGCCGCGATGGCGTGGTGTATGTGGCGCGGAAGGACGGCGCGCTGCAGGTACAACTGCTGACGACGCGGGCGATCGCCGGCGGCAAAGTGAAAGTACTCTGCGGCACAAAGTTAGTAGTTGACGAGGGGGCCGCGTTGGACCCGGCGAAGGGGTGGACTCGGAGTATTCCGGGAGCGGCGGCGGGGCCCTGCAAATTCGAGCTGCTGGAGGCATCCGGCAAGGCGCTGCTGGAATACACGGAAGGGGAAATTCGCGCGACGGGTGCGGAGGCGGTGGCGCTGGGGGCGCAGAAATCGACAACGCAATCGACAGGCGCGGCTGAGAGCGGCGCGGCGTGGGAACTGCAGGGGGATCTTCACAAGGCAAGCGAAGGATACGGAAACTCGCCGGCGGGCGCGGAGTTGCGGAAGGGCGCTGGACGCCTGGCGGCGGTGATGCAGCGCTATGAGGAAGCGGCGGCACTGCTTACGCCGGCGGCGGATGCGGAGAGCCATTATTACCGGGGCGTCGCGCTGGCCGGATTGGGGAGGGACGATGAGGCGCGGCGCGAGTGGAGCGGCGTGCGCTCCGACGCAAAATTCGGAGCGGCGGCCGGAATCGAACTCTCGGCGGGGATGGCGCGGGCGGGCAACGTGCAAGAGGCGGCGAGCGAACTCGCGGGGGTGAGCGCGGCGGCCACGCGGGCCCTGGTCATGCAAGCGGCGCTGGCGCGCGCGACGGGGGACGCGGGTGCGGCGAAGGCGGCGCTCGCCCGGGCGGCGGCGCTGGACGCCACGGATTCCCTGGTACGTTTCGAGGCGGTGCGGCAGGGCGCGAGCGATCTGGAATTGTGGGAGCATCTGGCGGCGGACGCGCAGCGGGTACTCGAGGTGGCGGACGTGTATATGCATTGGGGGCGGTACCGCGATGCCCTGGAAGCATTGATGTATCGCTATCCGCCGGTCTCCGCGATGCGGCGGGAGCCGGGCGCGGTGATGCCGGAGGACGATGCGTTGGTGGCGTATTATCGCGGCTACTGCCACGAAAAGCTCAGCCAGTTTTCCGCGGAGGACTTTCGTATGGGCGCCGCGCTGCCGCTGCGCTACGTTTTCCCGAACCGGCCGGTGGAGCGCCGCGTGTTGGAGGCGGCGCTGCGAGTGAATCCCGGAGACGCAAATGCGCATTACCTGCTGGGCCTCTGGTATTTGAATGCGCAAAAGATTCCCGAAGGCGCGCGCGAAGTACAGACCGCGCAGCGCCTGCGGCCGGAGCTCAGCGAAGCGGCAACGGTGCTGCCGGCATTGAAGCTGCCGGTGGTGCCGGTTCCCGCCGCGCCGACGGTCCCGCCCGAGCACGTTTCCGCGGAGCCTGCTCCGCCGAAGGCCGCCATCGTGAAGGCGGCGCCGCCAAGAGCGGCTCCCAAAATGGAGCCCCCGAAACCAGCGGCACCGAAGGCTCCGGCGGCGGATACGTCGCTGGCGGCGGTGCCGGGATGGTTTTCGAAATCGCCCGCCGATAGTGCCGCCGCCGCGTTGGACGCCGCGGCTGCACGGAAGACTCGACCAGGCGCAGAGTTACTTCAACAGCGGCAATTTTCCGGAGGGGAAGCAGCCGGGCATCGTGCGGGAAGCCTACATTGAAGTTCAGTTGCTGCGATTGCAGGCAACGGCTGCCGCCCGGCAGTGTCCGCAGGCGGATGCCGGTATCACCACCTTGGGGTACGAAGACAAGAGCCTGCCCTTCACGTTCAGTGGTTTCGGAAGCTACATCAAAGGGGCGCGCTTTCAATATCAGATCGGGTTGGTGGAAGCACAGTGCGTGGATGAAAAAGATGCTCGCAAGCGTTGGGAAAAGGTATCGAGGATGAGGGCCGGGCCGGCATCGCCGGATTTCGCGTATTCTTATATGGCGCTGGCGAAGCTCGGCACCGTGGGGAATCTGGGGACCGCCGTGCAGCAGGTGGAAAACGCATTGACGGCGGCGCGGCCCGAGGACCTTCCGGGCTTGCTGTACAACAAGGGGCTGCTGGCACTTTTGCAGGGGAATAAGGAAGGCGCGGCGGCGGCGTTTCGCGAAGGTGCGGCGAAGGCACCGCCTGGAATGCTGCGCTATTTGAATCAGGACGCGCTACGGACGATCTCACGATAAGGCTGGCACGATAAGGCTGGTACGACAAGGAGCGAAATATCGATGGAACATTACACCTGGGACGCGATGGAAAAGGAGGTGCTCAGCGAGACGATTGCGCGCAAGATCATCTCGGGCGATAAAGCGATGGTGGCGCAGGTCTTCCTGGCCAAGGGTGCGATCGTGCCGGAGCATCATCACGAGAGCGAGCAGATCACTTACATTTTGGAAGGCGCGCTGAAGTTCGAAATCGGCGGTGAAGAGATTGTGGTGGGGAAGGGACAGGTGCTGCGGATTCCCTCCAACGTGCCGCACCGGGCGGTCGCACTGGAAGACACGCTGGATCTGGACATCTTCAGCCCGATTCGCGAGGACTGGTTGAAGAAGGACGACGCGTACCTGCGAGGCTGACGCGGTGGATGGCGGGAAGGTAAAAGGACTCTACTGAGTGGCGTCGGCGATTACGCATTTCGTGGTGGGCGCGGGACTGGCGCTGCCGGCGATGGAGATTCCGGCGTTGCGCGGCGTGATGCCGCGGTGGGCGATCCCGGTGACGGCGGGACTTTTTGCGGTGGCGCCGGATCTGGACACGTACCTGATGCTGGGGTTCGATATTGCGCGCGGCAGTTTCTTCAGTCATCGCGGCTTCTTTCATTCGCCGTTCTTTCTGGCGATTCTGGCGTGCGCGAGTAGCGGCGATGGTGGCGCGGGGCTCCGCGTTCCGATGGCTGGCGGTGGTGTGGGCCGGGGCCGCGATCACGCATCCGCTGCTGGACATGCTGACCGACGGCGGGTCCGGGGTGATGCTGCTATTCCCGGCGACGGCGGACCGGCTGTTTTTTCCGTGGCGGCCGATCCGCGTTTCGCCGCTGAGCATCGCGCGCTTCTTCGAGCGGGCGGGCCCGATACTCTGGTCGGAACTGCCGTTTTGCGCGGCGGCGGTTGGGATGGGATTGGCCGTTCGGCGCGGGGCGGCGAGCCGGCTATCGCGGCGGTAACTCGCGAAGGAGTTGGGCAGCGGCTTCAGGAGTGATGTCGCGCTGCGGGGTGGCGAGCATTTCGTAGCCGACCAGAAACTTGCGGACGGTGGCGGAACGGAGCAGGGGCGGGTAGAAGTGCAGGTGCAGGTGGTGCTCCTCGTGAGCGGAGCCATCGGTGGGCCGCTGGTGGAAGCCCATCGAGTAGGGGAACGAGACGTCGAAGAGGCGATCGTAGCGGGCGGTGGTGCGCTTCAGGATATCGGCGAGGGCGTCGCGCTCGGCATCGAGGAGCAGTTCGATGGAAGCGAGGTGGCGCTTGGCGATGACCATGGTCTCAAAGGGCCAGACGGCCCAGAACGGGACGACGGTGAGGAAGGCATCGTTCTCTTCGACGATGCGTTCGCGGCGGGATTGTTCGATACGCGCGTAGTCGCAGATCAGGCAGGAGCCACGCTGCTCGCGCCACTCGAGGAGGGCGGCCTGCTCTTTGGAGATTTCGTTGGGCAGGCTGTGGCTGGACCAGATCTGGCAGTGGGGGTGCGGATTGCTGGCCCCCATCATGGCTCCGCGATTCTCAAAGATCTGTACGTAGTTGATTTCGGGCCGCGCGCCTAATTCCACATACTGATCGACCCAGGTATCGACAACGGCCCGGAGGTCCGCGGGTTCCATATTGGCGAGGGTGAGGTTGTGTTGCGGGGAAAAGCAGACGACGCGGCAGATGCCAGGCTCGGATTGGGCAAGCAGCAGGCCTTCCTCATCGAAGCGATCGAGGGGCGTGGCGGGTTTGAGCGCGGCAAAATCATTATCGAAGACAAAAGTCGAGGGGTAGGGAGGATTGCGAACACCGCCGGCGCGCGGGTTGCCGGGGCAGAGGTAGCAGGAAGGGTCGTAATCGGGCTGCGCGGCGGCAGTTTCTTTTTCCATCTGCCCCTGCCAGGGGCGCTGCGTGCGGTGGGGGGAAACGAGCACCCATTCGCGGGTCAACGGATTGAAGCGGCGGTGAGGATCCTGCGTCCAGTCGAACATGGCCCCTTCATGGTAACTGCACGCGGCCGCACTACCGCCGGCGGGACGGAGGCGAGCTGACGAAGCGATTGCCGGCGATGAGGAAGCGGAGGGGGAGATCGACGCATTTGGTGATGCCGATGCGGGGGGTGACGGCGATTTCGAACTCGAGCGGTACGCGCGGGTGGCGCACGACCAGATCGCCGCGAGTCACATCGACGCCGTTGTGGCGGCGGGTGATGGCCATGGCGAGGGTGAGTTTGCCGGGGCCGTTGGCGAGCTGCTCCGGTTTGTGTGCGGCGGGCCGGCGGCGCTGCATGAGATCGATTCCGGCGATGGGTTCGAGGGCGCGAATGAGTACGCAGCCCGGGCTGGCCGGGCGGCTCGGCGACCAGGTTGAGGCACTCGTACATCCCATAGATGAAATATACGTAGGCGTGGCCGGGCGGGCCGAAGATCACGCGGGTACGGTCTGTAATGCCGCGGGCGGTATGAGCGGCCAGGTCATCGCCGCCGAGATAGGCTTCGGTTTCGACGATGATTCCAGCGGTGGGACCGTGCACGAGGATCGTGCCGAGGAGGCCGCGGGCGACCTCGATTGCGGGTCGGGCGTAGAAGGCGCGGGGAATCATGCGGCCGGGCTGCACTGTACAATGTTAATCGCGAAATGCGATTGTTTACTGGCTTGGACCTGCCCGCGGGGGTGGTGGAGAGTTTAGAGGAGCTGCTGCGGCGGCTGAAACCGGCGGCGCGGATTCAGTGGAGTCCGCCGGCGAACCTTCACGTCACCACGAAATTTATCGGAGAGTGGCCGGAAGCGCGGGTGGAGGAACTGATCGCCGCGCTGCGTGGAATTCCCAGGAGGGCGGGAATCGAGGTGAAGATCCGCCGGGTAGGGTTTTTCCCGAATCCGCATTCCCCGCGCAGCTTCTGGTGCGGCATCGAAGCGCCGGGGCTGAAGGAACTGGCGGCAGACACGGACGATGTGACGGCCGGGCTTGGAATCGAGCGGGAAAAAAGAGCGTACTCTCCGCATCTGACGCTGGCACGGATCAACGCGGCACAGAGCAAGGAACAGATGGAGCTGCAGCCGTTGCGCAAGGCGGTGGCCGCAATGGAATCATTGGAGTTCGGGGCCTTTCAGGCGAGTAGTTTCTTTCTGTACCAGAGCAACTTGCGGCCGACTGGTTCCGTGTACACTAAGCTTGCGGAGTTTCCGCTGAGCCAATCATGATTCCTATCCTGGTTCTGGCTGTCGCGTACCTGCTCGGCGCGATTCCCTTTGGATACCTTCTGGTCAAATGGAAAACCGGCGCGGATGTGCGTTCGGCGGGCAGCGGCAACATCGGCGCAACCAATGTCATGCGCACCACGGGCAAGGTGGCAGGAGTCGCCACGCTGCTATTGGATATTGCAAAAGGCTACGCGGCGGTGTGGTTCGCAGGGCGAATGACGGGGGAAGATCCGGTTTGGATGAGCCTAGCGGCGCTGGCGGTGATGGCGGGGCATGCGTATCCGGTATTTCTCGGGTTCAAAGGGGGAAAGGCGGTGGCAAGTTTTGTGGGTGCCTTCGCCTGCCTGACTCCGGCGGCGCTGGCTATCGAAATTATTATATTTGTCGTTGTAGTAATTAGAACGCGACACATATCCATGGCCTCGATTGTCGGAGCGGCCACCTTTCCGTTGGCCGCCTTACCTGGTAGCGCGTGCTCCGCTGGTTGCGATTGCAGCTTCAGCGATTGCTAGGGGCTTTATCATCTACAGACATAGTAGCAATATCAGCCGGCTGCGAGCGGGGACGGAAAGTGTGTTTAAGATTTGAAGAATCTGTCGATTATCGGCGGCGGCAGTTGGGGCACGGCGCTGGGTATTGTGCTGGCTCCGCGCTTTTCCAAAGTCAAGTTTTGGGTCTACGAAGCGGACTTGGCGGCGCGCATGGGCACAGCGCGCGTCAATGACGTTTACCTTCCTGGTTTTCAACTTCCTACAAATATAGAAATATACTCTGATCTTGGAACCGTGCTGGAGGAAGCCGAGGTTGTGCTGGGGGTCATGCCCTCCCATCTTGCGCGGACGATGTACGAGCGCATGCGCCCGTTCATTAACGAGCGGACGATCTTCGTAAGCGCCACTAAGGGTCTGGAAAATCAGACATTACTACGGATGTCAGAGATAATCCGCCAGGTTCTGGGCACTGAGCTGGTCGCGGTGCTGTCGGGCCCCTCGTTCGCGAAGGAAGTGGCGCGCGGTGAACCTACTGCGGTGGTGGCGGCAGCCATGGATCCGGCGATTGCAAGCCGGGTGCAGGCGGCGTTCTCGGGCCCAAGCTTCCGGGTGTATACCAGCTCCGATCCTACAGGTGTAGAGATCGGAGGTTCCATTAAAAATGTGGTCGCCATTGGAGCTGGCGTGTTACATGGAATGGGGCTGGGGAATAACGCGATGGCTGCCTTGATAACGCGGGGGTTAGCGGAGATGACCCGATTGGCGATGGCGATGGGCGGGCAGCAGCAAACCTTAGCCGGGCTGGCAGGCCTGGGAGACCTGGTGTTGACCTGTACCGGGGATCTGAGCCGGAACCGCTCGCTCGGGATGGAGCTGGCCAAGGGCCGGAAACTGGAAGAGATCGTGAGTTCGATGAAAATGGTCGCGGAAGGCGTGAAGACGACAAATGCGGCCGTCGATCTGGCGAAGCGCTATGCGGTGGAGATGCCGATTGCGGAACAGATGTTTCAGATGCTGCACTTCGGTTCTTCCCCCCAGGAAGCAATCCGGCGGCTGATGGAACGTTCGCTAAAAGGGGAATAACTCGCGGTTCCGCAAATATTTCGGAACTCACGCAACCTCGAATGGTGGAACGGGTTAGGAAAGGTATGGAGGGAGCCGCGGCGGCTCTGGACTTTGATGCGGAGTTGATGCTCCGGGTCAAAGATGGGGATGGTGCGAGTTTTGGTGTTTTGTTGGAAAAACATCGCTCGTCGGTAGTCCATTTCCTCTACCGGATGATTCAGAACCACGCGGTGGCCGAGGAGCTTGCGCAGGAGGTTTTTCTGCGTGTGTATCGTTCGCGGAGTACTTACGAGCCTACGGCCAAGTTCACGACCTGGCTGTTTCGGATTGCGACGCATCTGGCGCTCAACTCGCTGCGTGACGGGAAGAACGAGCGATCCCAGGAAAGATTGGACGATGATTCCAGCGACATGCCGGCCAGGCAGGTTTCCGACCGGCGGCCTTCGGTGGAACAAGCGATGGTGTATCAGGCAAAGCTGGACGAGATCCGGCGCGCGATTGGAGCGCTGCCGGAGAAGCAACGGGCGGCAGTACTGATGCACAAGTACGAGGAGATGGAGTACTCGCAAATTGCCAAAGTCTTGGCATGTTCGGAATCGGCGGTAAAATCGTTATTATTCCGGGCCTACGAGACATTGCGGGCGCGGTTGGCGCACATGGCTTGAGATTGGGCTTGAAGATCGGGCGTGAAAGTCAGGTTTGATATGAATTGCCCTCTGGAGATTCCGGAAAATGCGCAGGCGCTGTTGGATTACGGCGCCCGCAAACTCGATGCACAGAGCACCGCCACGCTGGAACGCCATATGGAAGAATGCGCCGCCTGCCGGGAGTTTGTGGCGGGACAGCGCGCAGTGTGGGAGGCGCTCGACAACTGGGAAGGGGAGGCGGTTTCGCAGGATTTCGACCGCCGGCTTTACAAGCGGATCGAGCAGGAAGTATCGTGGTTGGACCTGCTGACGCGTCCTTTCCGGCCTTTGCTGGTGCGGCGTGGATTGCCGGTAGCGGCGGCGGCATGCCTGTTGATCATGGCGGGGTTCCTGATCGACCAGCCCGCGGGTCCGCCGGCGGCTGCGAAGAAGGACATGGCCCAGGTGGAATCGGTACAGCCGGAGCAGGTGGAACAGGCTTTAGATGCCATGGAAATGCTCAACGAATTCAGCCATCACGTGCGCACGGACGGTCAGGAATCCAAGCTATAAGGGCATGAAGGGCTTTGTTAACACCGGCGCAATGTTGCTGCTGCTTGCGGTTGTGTGTGTCGGTGCGCAAAAAAATAACGGAAAAGCGGCGAAGGTAGACGCGCCGCCGCGTAACCCTCCGGCGCCGCGCGCGGCGCCACCGGCCCCGAAAGCGAACGCGATGAAGAATCCGGAGGCACCGCGGGGGTCTCCGCGATTGGGTGCGCCGGGAAATCCGGTAGAGCGGTTGATGGCAATGCCGCCCGAGCAACGCGAGCGCGTGCTCGAAAAGCTGCCGGCCACGCAGCAGGCGAACCTGCGGCAGCGTCTGGAGAAGTTCGACAAGCTTCCACCGGCGGAACGGGAGCGGCTGAACCGCATGTGGAACACGTTCAACAGCCTGCCGGCGGAGAAGCAGGCACTGGTGCGCCGGCAGATGCTGGCATTCAATAACCTGCCGGATGCGCGGCGGGAAGCGTTGGCTCCGGTGTTACAGCGGTTGCGCCGCATGCCCGAGGAGGAGCGGCACGCCCTGCTGGGGAGTGAAGAATTCAAGAGCCGGTTTGAACCCGCGGAGTGGGAGATGCTCTCCGACATCTCTCAGAACTTCCCGATTCCCGCCCGTTAAGCAGCATCTTCGCGCTGCATCCCCCTAGAAAAGCCTGTTGTAATCTACCAGGAACTTTGATAGCTTGCTGGAGCCAAATCAGCTGGAGCCTGCGGGCAATGAAAAAGAGCAAGCAGATCGAGAATCCACGGAAGACTTACAAATCTCAACTGCTGGAGAAGCGTGTGAGCGTGCTCGCCGGCCTGGGAATCAAGTTCGACGCACAGGCACGGATGGGCCGGGTGGCGGAGGACGACCAGGCGCAGATCTCGCATGACGAGTTCGTATCGCTGCGTATGAACGGGCTGGATTACCGGCAGTTACGGATGGTGGAGGAAGCGCTGGACCGGCTGGAATCCGGGGATTATGGGATTTGTCCGGCTTGCGAGGAACCGATTGCGGAGAAGCGGCTGCAAGCGCTGCCGTGGGCCCGCTATTGCGTGAAATGCGAGGGAGAAGCGGAACTGATGGTGGGCGGAAGGTAAACCGAAACTACCCTCCGCCCCCGGAAATATGTGCTTGTGAAGTTGGTGTTTTAGACGTGCGCGTCGATCATCTTCTGCACATCGCTCTTACCGATGGCTCCGACGCGCTGTTCGACTACCTGTCCGCCCTTAAAGAGCAACAGGGTCGGGATCCCGCGGACGTTGTAACGCATGGCCGTCCCGCCATTGGCGTCGACATCGAGCTTGCCGACTTTCACCTTTCCGACATATTCGCCCGCCACGACATCGATCGTGGGTGACATCTGCCGGCACGGACCGCACCACTCGGCCCAAAAATCCACCAAAACCGGGACGTCCGACCGAAGCACATCTTCGTCAAACGTCGAATCGGAAAAGGTTAACGTGTTCTGACCTGCCATTTCGTCTCCTAAACTCTAACTATTAGAATCCCAAAGGGGCAAAAGGATTCACCGGTCGAGCAGCCGGCGATAAAGCTCCGAATAGGCGGCGGCGGAGGTCTTCCAGGAGAAGTCCTTCCGCATACCCCGGCGCATCATCTCCCGCCAGTTATCACGGTCCGCAAAGGCCAGCACAGCGGCCCGGACGGCCCCCAAAAGTGCGCTACCGGAGTATTCCGCGAATTTGAATCCAGTGCCTTCCTCGATGGTATCATCCAGGCCACCGGTGGCGCGAACCACCGGGACGGTTCCATAGCGGAGGCTATAGATCTGATTGAGGCCGCACGGTTCGTAGTGGCTGGGCATGAGGAAGATGTCGGAGCCCGCCTCAATGCGATGAGCAAGGCCGTTATCGAAGCCGATGCGAACCGCGACGCGGCCGGGATGCTCTTGCTGCACGGTGCGAAAGAGTTCCTCGTACGCGGCATCGCCAGTGCCGAGCGCGACCAGATAAACATCCAGGGCGAGGATTTCGGCGATGACTTCGGCGAGAATGTCGGTGCCCTTCTGCCGAGTGAAGCGGGAAACGATGCCGAGCAGGGGACGGCCGATGGCTTCCGCGGGAAGGCCGAATTCCTGGAGCAACTGGGCCTTGCAGGTTTCCTTCCCGGCGAGATCGGTATCGGAAAAATTGGCCGGGATGAGGGGATCGACCTGGGGATTCCATTCGCGGTAATCCACGCCGTTGAGAATGCCGGTGAGCACGCCGGCCCGGGCGCGCAACGCGCCATCGAGGCCGAAGCCGTATTCCGGAGTCTGGATCTCGCGGGCGTAGGTGGGGCTCACGGTGCTCAGGGCGTCGGCAAAGGCAATGCCGGCTTTGATGTAGCTGATGCGGCCGAAGAACTCCATCGCAGTCGGGTAGAAGACCTCTTCGGCGGGCAGGGCAACTTCCGCGAGCGCGGTTTTTGGAAAGAGCCCCTGATAGCCGAGGTTGTGGATGGTGAACAGCGTGCGGCATCCCAGGTAGGTGGGGTCAGAGGCGAAGGTAGTCCGCAGGTAGGCGGGCACCAGGCCGGCCTGCCAATCGTGGCAGTGAAAGATCTCGGTTCGGAAGAGCACGCGCGCGATGCCGAGCGCGGCGCGGGCGAGGACGGCGAAGCGTATATGGTTATCGGGGAAATCGAGCGCCGAATCGCCGTAGAAGCCTTTGCGTTCGTAGAGCGGCGGGCAATCGACCAGGTAGACGGGGTATTCGGCGGGAGCCTGGTAGATGGTGAGGGGGAAAGATGCGGGGCCGAAGTGGACCGTAAGGCCTTCCCAGACGCGGCGGGCGTTCTTCAAATCGATCGACCCGTAGCGTGGAAGGACGACCGCGACTTCATCGCCGAAGGCCCGTAGCGCGGCGGGCAGCGCGCCCACCACATCCGCCAGGCCGCCCGTCTTCGCGAAGGGCGCGACTTCGGAGGAGATCATCAGGACGCGGGACACGTTGGAATTGTAGCAGGGGCGGCGGCATGCCGTTGCACAGGTTGGCGACATGTTGGGGCACTACATTTCCAATCGCCGGGCGAATGTTATGATTGCGACTGAAACGGGCGGCGAGAGCGTGGAGCGGGAACAGATCCTGGCCAAACTTCGTGAAAGGATTGTGAGCTTCGCGGCATCTCATCTATCGAGGGACGCCGCCGAAGATCTGGCGCAGGAGGTGCTCATGCTGCTGCATGAAAAATACGCGCACCTGGAGCGTCCGGAAGACCTGCTGCCGTTATCCCTGCAGATTGTGCGCTTTAAGATTATGAGCCAGCGGCGTAAATCGGTCCGCCGGGGCGAATACACGCAAGTTTCGATCAGCGATATCCAACTACCGGATTTGGATGCGAACCCCGCCGAAGTCGCGGAGCGCAAAGAATCGATGGAGCGGCTGACGAAGGCAATCGGCAGCCTGGGCGAGCGGTGCCGCGAACTGATGCGGCTGAAACTGCAGGGTAAGACGTTTCCGGAGATACAGAAGATCATGGGCGCGGCGGCGATCAATACGATCTACACGTGGGACCATCGCTGCCGCAAGAATCTGCTGGAGGCCATGGGCGGGGATTGGGAGCGGCCCAAGCGATGAAGCGCGAAGAGATTCAAAAGCTTCTGGGGGGATACGCGACCGGAACCTTGACACCGGAAGAACAGGAGGCGTTGTTCGCCGCTGCGCTGGAAGACCAGGAGCTCTTCGACGCCCTGGGGAAAGAACAGGCCCTGCGCGACCTGCTGCGCGATCCGGCGGCGAAGGCAGAGCTGTTGGCCGTCCTGGACACGGTGGAGGAAAGAGGCGGCTTCTGGGGGTGGCTGCAACGTCCGCTGGCGGTGGGCGTGGCGACGGCATGTGTGGCGGCGATGGCGGGGATCGTGGTGTGGGAAGTCACGCGCGGGAAGGCGCTGGCGCCGGCTCCGGTGATTGTCGCCGAGATGAGGACGCCGGAGAGAAAGGCGGCGGATGCGGCGGCGCTGCCGGAGGTGAAACCGGCCGAGTTGAAAGCTCCGGTTGCAAAGGCTCCTCCGGCTGAAGGGGCGACTGCGGACGTGAAATCGCTCGATGCCAGTGCTCCCGAGGTGAAACTGCAGGATGCGAGGGGTACGGAACGCGCTGCGCCTGCAAAGATGAAGGCCGCGGTGGATTCGCGCCGCGATGAGATCTCCGGAAAACTCGAGAAAGACTCGACGTCAACGGCCAACGCTCCTGCCGCACCGCCGGCAGCTCCGGCGCCCACGTTCGCGGCAGCCCCGCGTCCGGCGATTGTGGGCGGAGTTCCGGCTTCGGGGGCGGGCGCAATTGGAGGGGTTGCCGCTGAGCCCGCGGCAGCGGCGCAGCTATCTCAACCGGACGCAAGCAAGCTGACGATGGATGCGCGCACCCTGTTTTACAACGGCGCGGCGACCTCGGGAAATGCCTTCGTGCCGCAGCTTGCCGGCGGCTCCGCGGGGGCCGCGCCGAGGGCCGCCACGGCCTCCATGCGAGCGGCCAATATCGCCAAGAAGGAGAGTACGGTTTCGAGCCTCGGCGTGCGGGTGAGCATTCTCCGCAAAGACGCGGAAATCGCAGTCACCACGGTGCTGACTCCGGGGGAGCCGGTGCGGCTGAAGCTGACGCCCAATGAGGATGGCTTCCTCTACGTAGCGGCGCGCGAAGGCGACGTTTGGAAGATGGTGGTGAGCGGGGTGGCGCAGCGGCTGAAGCCGTTTGAAACGCCGGTGCTTCCCTTTTCCGGTTCCGGCCAGAAGCTGCTCTACATCATGTTGTCGCGGCAGCCGCAGACGCTATCTCCGGAATCCGTGGCGAGGCTGGCGCGAACCAACCTGGTGGAAACGCTGGCCGACCAGGATCGCGCCACGTACGTGGTGGCCGGGCTGGTAAATGTCCCGCCGCAGCAGGTGGTGCAGGCGATTACGCTGACTTACCGGTAGGGCGTCAGGCGCGCGAATCCGGGCGAACTGCGTCGATAAAGAGGCGGGCCACGCGGGGCGCGTCGAACTGTTCCACCCAGGCGAGACTTTGGGCGGCTTGGGCCGAACGCAATTCGGGGGAGGCGTAGAGATTGAGGATGCCTTCGGCGAGAGCGGCGGAACTTTCCGGGTCAACCAGCGTGGCGTGGGGCGCCACTTCCGGGATGGCGGCGGAGCGCGCGGCGACGATGGCTTTGCCGGCGGCCATCGCTTCCAGCAAGACGATGCCGAAACCCTCCTGCACGCTCGGCAGGCAAAAGACATCGGCGCGATTGTATTCCGCCACCAGTT
The DNA here is from genome assembly GCA_963811575.1 of uncultured Solibacteraceae bacterium. Classification (GTDB taxonomy): domain Bacteria; phylum Acidobacteriota; class Terriglobia; order Bryobacterales; family Bryobacteraceae; genus Solibacter. The sequence goes on from CAWERY010000012.1 coordinate 193,695, forward strand.
GGGCGCGCGAAACATCGCCCAGCCAGGTCACGGTATTCTCCAGCTTGCGGGCGGCGGAATGCGCGCGCCATTGTGCGTCGCAGGGACCGTTGCCGACGATCCGGACTTCGAGATTGGCAATGGCGCCGCGCAAATCCGCCGCCGCGTCGAGCAGCAGGTTGACTCGCTTGCGGAGATAGAAGCGGCCCACGTAGAGCACCGTGAAGCGCGGGGCGCGGGCGGCGGGGGCAGCGGCGAGGTGGCGGCGCCACGCCTGCAAATCGAGCAACTCGGGCACCACCGCCGGAAAGCGGTCGAGGCCATAGAGCTGCTGGGCGCAGCCGCCTGAGTAACGGCTGGTGACCACGACGCGCGCGGCGCGCCGGACATGCTCCCGTTCGCAGCGCGCCTGCAAGGACATGGTGAGCCGCGTGAGACCGGTTTCGAAGCGCGCTTCATCGGCAATCACACCCTTCAGAGATGCGACGTGGCCCGGCTCGCGGGCGATGCGGTAGCCATCCATGTCGTAGCCCACGGTGACATCGTGCCGGGGGGACGGACGCAGGCCGCGATTGAACCAGAGGCGCTCCGCGGTGTAGATGGGAAGGTGGCGGCGGGGCGATTCGAAATCGACCGTGTGGCCCAGGTCGCGGAGGGCGGCGGCGAGCACCGAGATGCCGACGTAGGTGCCACTGCCGCGAGTTATGTCTTGCGGAGTCGAAGTGAGGAAGCGAAACGTCAAGGTGTTGAACAATGATAATACCGGGCCGGTAGCGGCGCGCGCGGGAAACGGCGCTGTAACCGCGCGGGGACGGCACTGTAACATAGATAGATTAGAGCCCGGGAGACAATTTGAAACGAGCGGTCTGTTTATTGAGCGGCGGTTTGGATTCTGCGACATGCCTGGCGCTGGCGCGGCGGGAAGGTTACCAGTGCTACGCACTTTCCTTCGATTACGGGCAACGCCACAAGGTGGAGTTGGACGCGGCGGCGCGGGTGGCGAAGGCGTTGGGCGCGGAGCGGCACCTGGTGGCGAAGATCGGGCTGGATGTTTTCGGAGGGTCGGCTCTGACGGCGGAGATCGAGGTGCCGAAGGGCCGATCTGCCGGCGAGATGGGCAGCGGAATTCCGGTCACGTATGTGCCGGCGCGGAATACGATCTTCCTTTCGTTCGCGCTGGCGTGGGCCGAGGTGCTGGAGAGCTCGGACATTTTCATAGGGGTCAATGCGCTCGATTACTCGGGCTATCCGGATTGCCGCCCGGAATATATCGAGGCGTATGAGCGGCTGGCCAACCTGGCGACCCGCGCGGGGGTCGAGGGCACCACGCGGATGAAGATCCACACTCCGCTGCTGCATCTCTCTAAGGCGGGAATCGTGAAACTGGGCAGCGAGCTTGGCCTGGATTTCGGGCTCACGTTCAGCTGTTACGATCCCGGGCCGGATGCGGTTCCCTGCGGGCAGTGCGATGCCTGCCTGCTGCGGCGCAAGGGTTTCGACGAGGCGGGCATTGAAGATCGCTGAGCTTTTCTATTCGATTCAGGGGGAGGGCGCGCTGATCGGCGTACCCTCGATTTTCATTCGCACCAGCGGCTGCAACCTGCGCTGTTCCTGGTGCGATACGCCATATACCTCGTGGCAGCCCGAAGGGACGGAGTTCACGCTGGAGCAGATTCTGGACGAGGTGAGCGCCTATCCGGCGAGCCACGTGGTGGTGACGGGCGGCGAGCCGATGATCGCACCGGACATCATCGCGCTTACGGAACGCTTGCGCGCCCGCAATCTTCACATCACGATCGAGACGGCAGGCACGGTCTTTGCGCCGGTGGCCTGCGACCTGATGAGCATCAGTCCCAAGCTGGCGAACTCGACGCCGGAGGACGCGCGCTTCTCCAAGCAGCACGAGCGCCTGCGCATTCAACCGGCGGTGCTCAGCGAGCTGATGACGCGCTACCCGTATCAGCTGAAGTTTGTGATCGCGCAGCCCGGGGATCTGGATGAGGTCCGTATGCTGACGGGTTCTCTGCGAGCGGACCGCGAGCGCGTGATTCTGATGCCCGAGGGCATCGACCCGGCGCGCCTGCGCGAGCGCGCGGTGTGGCTTGCCGAAATCTGCAAGGAAGAAGGCTTTCGATTCAGCCCGAGGCTGCACGTGGACTTGTGGGGCGACCGGAGGGGAGTATGACGACGGGCTTACTGGCAGACCCGATCTTTCGAGAGCATCTCGCGGGGCGCATGCATCCCGAGTGTCCCGCGCGATACGACGCGGTGGTGGACGGTCTCAAGCGGGCCGGCCTGGCCGACCGCATGCTTCGCATCGAGGCTCGCGATGCGTCTGAGGAGGAACTGACGCTCTGCCACACTGCCGAATATCTGCGCATCGCGCGCGGTGACGTGGCTGCCGGGCGCCCCTTCTTGAGCACGGGCGACACCGACATCACACCCAATTCCTGGGAGGTAGCGGTGCGGGCCGCCGGAGGCGCGCTCAACGCGGTGGATGCCGTGCTCACCGGCAGGCGCGCGGAATGCCTTCTGCGCGGTGAGGCCGCCCGGACACCATGCCAATGCGGGCCGCGGCATGGGCTTCTGCCTGCTGAATAACGTCGCGCTGGCGGCCCGCTACGCGCAGCGCAAGCACGGCGTGGCGCGCGTGGCGATTGTGGATTGGGACGTGCACCACGGCAACGGCACGCAGGATATCTTCTATCGCGATGGCTCGGTATTCTTCTTCAGTTCGCATCAGTGGCCGCTCTATCCGGGTACGGGCCGCGCGGATGAGACCGGCGATGGGGCGGGCGCGGGGGCGACGATGAATTTCCCCTTCCCCGCGGGCTCCGGCCGCCGCGAAATTCTGGGCGCGGTGGAGAATGCGCTGATTCCCGCGATGGACCGGTTCCGGCCGGAGCTGGTGCTGATCTCAGCGGGTTTCGATTCGCGCGAAGGCGATCTGTTAGGCAGGTTCACCCTGACCGACCAGGACTTCACCGACCTGACGCTTGCCGTGATGGGTATTGCCGATCGTTATGCGGGTGGCCGCGTGGTGTCCCTGCTCGAGGGCGGCTATAGCCTGGACGGCCTGGCATCGGCTGCGGCGGCTCACGTTGCGGCGCTGCTGGGGTGATTCCCCAATATCGAAGGCGGCGAAATCGTTGCTGCCAGGGGGCGGTACCATTACCGCACTGAGATAGGCAGGACTTTCGAGGTTCGGAAAATTTCTCAATAATAGTCCTGGTAATGCATATGTCGTTTCACACCGCCGGGTACCGGCCCTTTAAACCCTCCGCCATCGTGTCCACGACAGCGGAAGGAGCGCGCGTGCAGCCCGCACCCGTGATGCGGCGGGTCACCGGCCAGACCGGCTGCGACCATTTGCTGGGACGAATCTCGAAGGGCATCTCCGCGAACGCAAGCGAACTCCAACGCCTCGACCTGGAACGGGAGGGCGAGCGCACGCAAGCCGCAAACCGCCTTCGCGATATGTTGGCCGATCTGAAGGACCGTGTGGCGCGCAAAGCGCGGCTGGCCTACGTGGACAATACCCTCGAACTTTCATACAAAGCCAGCTAAGTTAGTCAGCGTTAGTTATTCAGTAAGATCGCCAAACCCGAACCTGCCCATTTCTTACCTTTCTTACTCACTCGTATTTTTTCGATGATCTACCGAAATCGCTGCGAAATCGTGCAGTCTATTCGTCCTTACGCTGCGAATTTTATGGCCGGTCCGGTAGTTCTAAAACCAGTACGTTGTAGACATTTGGTACCCGCGTTATTCCCGGTTGATAACTTGCCGCAGGCGGCTCGATTCTGTTTGACTTATGCAATGGGCCATTGGCCCAAGTGAGAACCAAAATGAATAAAACTGAAGATAACCTGCCGGATGGCTGGCTGACTCTTGAGCAGCGGATGGAAGAGGGCCCGCTTGCCTTGACGGAAGCTCTGCGGTACGGCATGATCCTCGCCGAAGAAGTTCGCCAAATCCACGACTCGGGACGCACCTGCGGCGCCCTGGTGCCGTCGGATATCCTGGTCACCGCCACGAACCTGGAACTGAAGCTGACGCCAGGCACGGTTCCTGGCGTCACGGCCTATACGGCCCCTGAAATACTGCAGGGCTGCGTAGCGGACGCGCGCAGCGATATTTTCTCGTTCGGAGCAATCGTCTACGAAATGGTGATGGGCCGCCGTGCCTTCGCCGGGGATAATGCGGACGCGCTCGCTGTAGCGCTGACCATCTCCGACCCGCCACGCTCGGGGACCGCAGCCGTCGATCATCTGATCAGCAATTGCATCGCGAAGAACCCGGCGGTTCGAGTTCAGCGGATGCAGAAAGTCATCCTGGAGCTTAAGCTGCTGACCTTCGCCGCTCCCCGCGCCGAAAAAGCGGCGCCCAAGCAGGGCCTGACTGCGGCATTACGCGCCGAGACGCAGCAGCTCGAAAACCGCATGGCCGGAATTCTGCAGACGCAGGAGAAGGCGCTCGGCGAGATGCAGCAGTTGTCGGGCGACGCGATCAGCGAACTGCGCGAACGGTTGGCCAAGGTGGAAGCCGAGCTGGCGCCGGTACAGGCACGCTCCATTCTGGTGGAAGGCCTATGCCAGCGAATCATGACCCACGTCGAGCAGGTTCAGCAGAATATCGAGGCAATCGAAGAACGAGTCAACGGCGTGAAGGACGGCATGGACGTCCTGACCCAGGGCGCCACGGTGATGCACGATTACGTGGCTGCGCGCATGCACGAATTCGAACAGAACCTCAAAGCGCAGAGGACGCAGATCGCTTCGGTGGCGGCCGGCCAGACGCAGACTGACGACCTGGTGGAAGGCCTGGTGGGTGCGTTAGACCTGCTGCACGCAATCGTGCTCGGCCCACCGGAGGAGTTCGGTTCGGTTGCGGATCGCGCAGGCAAGGGTCCGGCGATGAGCAGGCTGGAACAGCCGGACAAACGCGTAGCCGATCTGGAGTTGCTGCGCGCGATGTAATCAGGCGGCCGGGAGGCGCGCGGCTACGGCAGGTCGACCGGTTCCAGGGAACTCGCGACCACCGCATCGAGCGCGCCTCTCGCCAGCCGGATGTGGATGGCGGAATCGGCGGGCGCGGCGGCTGCATCTTTGACAATGCCGCTTGGGTTGGACACGATGGCGTAGCCTCTCTCCAGCACGCGCAGGGGGCTGAGTTGGGAAAGCTTGGCGGCGAGCCGGCCGAGGCGGTTTTCCTGCTGCGCCAGGCGCGCGCGCATGAGTTGCAAGGCGGTATTGTGCGCCATCTCCATGCGGCGGCGGTCGGCGGCCAGGCGCGGGCGGACGTCGAAGCGGCGAAGGCGCTGCTCGAAGGCGCGCCGCGTGCGTTCGAGGTTGTCGAGCGAAGCGCGGGAACGTTCCCGCATGCGGAACTCCTGCTCATCGATACGCTGCAAAGCGCGGCCTACGCGGCGGTGCAAAATTCCCAGCGCGCGATCGATTCCCTGCTGCCGCAAGCGGCGTTCCAGCATGGCGACACGGTAGCGCATTGCCTGCGTCGATTTGACGCGCGCGGCGGCAACGCGATCCAGCAGTTCCTCGCGCGTGCAGACTACCATTTCGGCGGCCGCGGACGGCGTGGGTGCGCGCAGGTCGGCCACAAAATCGGCAATCGTGATATCGGTTTCATGTCCCACGGCGGAAATGACGGGCACGGAGCACGCCGCGATGGCGCGCGCCACGGCCTCGGTGTTGAACGTCCAAAGATCTTCGAGCGAGCCTCCGCCGCGGCCGACAATGACCACGTCCGGCCAAGCGGTGCGGCTGAAGTACGCGATCGCGCGGCAGACCTCCTCTACCGAGCCTTCGCCTTGCACGAGCGCCGGATAGACGCGGATGTGCAGGCCGGGAAAGCGGCGGGCGAGAATCTGGATCATATCCGCGACGGCGGCTCCGCGGGGCGAGGTGACGATGCCGATGCGGCGCGGAAAGCGCGGCAGCGAACGCTTGCGATCGGCGGCGAACAGGCCTTCGGCGGCCAGCTTTTTCTTGAGTTGCTCGAAGGCGAGCTGCAGCGCGCCCAGCCCTTGCGGCTCCAGCGATTCGACTTGAAGCTGATAGTCGCCGCGCGGCTCATAGACATCGAGGCTGCCGCGCGCCAGCACGGCGAGCCCGTCCTGAGGCTTGAACTTCCAAAAGCGGTGGGCGGTACGGAAGGCAACGGCCTTGAGGACGGAATCGCGGTCCTTCAGGTTGAAGTAGTAATGTCCGCTGGTTGCGAGCTTGAGGCTGGAGATCTCGCCGGCAACACGGATATCGGTAAACTCGCCCTCCAGGGTCTTGCGAATCGCGCCGTTCAGTTCGCCGACGGTGTAGACTCGCTTTTCCGGAAAGAGGTCGAAGCCCAGGTCGAATTGCTCCACACCTGAATGGTAGCGCGCCGTCTAGTTATGGACCGCGGTGAAGAGAGTCTGCGTGCCGGCGGCTCCGTTGAGATTGAACGTCAAGGGGACCAGGTCGCTGTTGGAGACATTCGGCACCACGACGTTGAACTGATAGAGGCCGACGAAATTGGGCGCCAGGCCGGCGTAGGAGAGCGTGGCCGCGGTGCTGCCGAAGTTCAGCGAAAAGGAATTGGCAAGCTTGTTGGCGGCGCCGACGATGGTGCCTGCGGGAATATTCTGATTGTTGGCATCCAGCACGGGCCCGAACCCGACTCCGTAGATCACGATCGTCTCGCCGGGTTTGGCCTGCCGGGAGGGGATGCCGCTGATCGCATTGGGCGGCATCACAAAAGTGCCGTCGGCAAATTGAGCCACCACGTACTGCTTCCCGCCCACCTGGAACGAAGGCGGTGCCAGCAGCCCCGGTTGTAGCGGGTTGACGGTGATTTGATAAGTGGAACTGGTACCCGCCGAATTGGTGACCGTCATATCCTGCGCACCGGACGGCGTGTTGGAGGGCACTTGCGCATTCACCTGCCCGGGGCTGATGTAATCGATGAACGCGTCCTGCCCGCCGATCTTGACCTTGAGGCCGTCCAGCACCGTGGGGGCCTTGGTGCCGGTAAAATCGGCGCCCGCCCAGCCGCGCGTGGTGGGCGAAAGACTGCTGCCGTAAATTTCCATCCACGAGGCCGGGGCAACCGACGTGAAGCCGCCGAATGCCGCGGCGCTGACTACGCCATTGGGCGTGATGGATGGCGGTCCCGCGGCGGCCAAGGCGAGCGTATAGGTAGCGGTATAGATGTGGTCGCCGCGCTCCGTATCATCTCCGTTGGCGGCGTTTCCGGCAACGTAAAGCACAACGTCGGTGGACGCGGCGGCGGGCGGAGTCCAATCGAATTCGAACGTGCGCGAATCGGTTTTGCCGCGGCCCGCGGTGTAGCCCGTCAAGCTGTGCTCAATGTATTGCAACGGCATGGTGGCGGGGCAGGACTGAGTCTTTCCGGCCACGTAAGGCGATTCCTGTTCGTTATTGAAGCTGGTGGGAGCGCAGAGCAGCGTAGTATTCGGATCCGTGGAAGCAAACGTCCCGGCCATGACGGTGTTGCTGTTCGAGGGACGGGCGGTTAACTGAAAGCCCCAAGCCTTTTGCGCGGAATCCGAAATCGTGACTACCAGGTGCTGCTTCACGCCCGGCGTGTACGCTTGCCCGCCGGGAAACGCGATGCTGACGCTGCCGCCGCCGGCATTGACGTTGGTGCCCACGTGGCATTGGGCCTGATTGCAATTGCCGAGTTCCCCAGGAACATTGGCATGGCCTGGATCCGGGCCGAAATCATGCGCCCAGATGAGCAACGGGACCGTACCCAAAAGCACCCCTACTTTGGCTATGTACAACTTCCTCTTGCGTTCCATGCCTATCCCGTTATCCCCAATGATTTAACCCCGGATTCTTCAAATTTACTCGAAGGCGCCGGTGAAATCTCTTTAATCCTGAGAGTTTTACGAAACTATCACAACTCCCGGACGATTGCCGCCAAACGCAGCGCCTTGCGCGCGGTGGTGCTGAAAGGGATTTCGGCAAGTTCGGAAATGCGGAACCAGGCGAAGCGGGCGTCCGGTGGCGGCGACGCAGTAGCGTTACGCACCTCAAAGGTGTAGCGATGGTGCGTGATGGTATGCCGGATCTCGCCCAGGCGCTCGCCCAATGTTGCGGATGGCAGCTCTTCCGGAGTAGGCAAATCCCAGAAGCCAGCCATACGCGACGCATCCGCCTCGCGCTGGCGCAGCAGGATCCTGCCGCGCCGGAGCACCACCAGCAGCACGCCCGAGATCCGCACTGGTTCGGTTTTGCGCAGTTTCACGGGAAGCTGCGCCGCGGTGCCTTGCTGACGCGCGCGGCAGTGCGCGGAAACAGGGCAGACCAGGCAGAGCGGGTTGCGCGGCAGACAGATGGTGGCGCCCAATTCCATCAACGCCTGGTTGAAGTGGCCGGGGTCCGCGGGGTCCAGCCACTGTTGCGCGATCGCGCGAAATCGCTCGCGAGTGCGCGCGCTGCCGATATCGGCGGCATCGTTTTCCACGCGCGCCACCACGCGCAGCACATTGCCGTCCAGTACCGCATAGGGCAGGCCGAAGGCGATACTGGCGATCGCCGCCGCCGTGTAGTCGCCGATGCCGGGGAGCGCGCGAATCGCATCATAGTCGCTCGGGAAGCCGCCGGCCGCGACCATCTGCTGCGCGGCGTGCCGCATGTTGCGCGCCCGGGAATAGTAGCCGAGCCCGCTCCAGAGCGCGAGCACCTCGTTCTCCGCCGCCGAGGCCAGCGCCTCCACCGACGGGAACCGCGCCAGAAAGCGTTCGTAATAAGGGATGACAGCCTGCGCCCGCGTCTGCTGCAGCATGATCTCGCTGACCCACACCCGGTAGGGATCGCGCGAGTTTCGCCAGGGAAGATCGCGGTGTCCCGCACGGTACCAGGCCAGCAGAAGAGCTACCCAGGGAAGGGCTTTTCACTCGATGACGCGCAGCCATTCGGCAACGACGGCGAAGCCATCGGGCTCCACGTCCCAGGCTTCGAATTCCGGATTCAGGGGTTCCAGGCGGACGTTCTCGTGCTGCCACTCGTCGTCGCCGCGGTAGACCTTGCGGCTGGTATAGCGCTTGATCGTATAGCGCGCCGTTTCGTCCAGAACTCCGAAGCGTTCGATCAGCAGGATCTTGCCCTGCCGGGAACCCGCGGGGTGCAGGCGGAAAAGGTTCAGGCTGCCATCGGGAATGCGCGGCTCCATGGAACGTCCCGCCACGTGTCCCATAAACAGATCGGGAGAGAGCTGCATGCCGGCAGGCGCGGGGACCCAATCTTCCACCGCCGATTCCATTTCGTCGCTCAGCCCTCCCGCAGCGGCACGAAAGCTGTAAAGCGGCAAGTGGGTGCGAAAGGGTTGTACCGGTACGGCTTCGACGTGCTCCTGGTAGAGACGATCGAGCACACGCGAGAAGGCGTCCACCGGGACGGACTGGGGGTCAGTGATTCGCAGTGCGTTGGACGCCGAGTCTTCGAGGGACTTCAGATAGGCGGTTGCACCGGCCTCGTCGATGGCATTCGCGAATGTGGGCTTCGAGCGCTTCCAGCACTTCAACATCTTCGGGATCGGCGATCTCTGCGAAATTCGATCGCATACGAAACCACGCCCGATCGGCCGAGGCGTCGATCAACAGGACACCGATGGCACACGGAGGGCGCCCGGGCAAAGCGGTCTCCAGAAGCACATACGTGCCTTCCCGTCGTCCATCAATGGAGACCACGCTACTCCGCACGCTTCCTATCCTAATCTACTTATCGTCTACTTGCACTTATCGGGCGGATTCCATGCGCCTTGAGGTCTAGCGTCCGCCGGCTGCCTTCGCGGGAGTTGCTACCGGCTGCGGCTTGGGCGCCTCGGTCTGGGCCGGCACGATCCCGGGAACGTCGTTGGGGAAATAGCCTTCGCGAGCGCTGATTTTCACGTTCGACAGGCCGGGGATATCCACCGTGATTTTACGGTACTGCTTCGGTTTTGCCTCGGGATCGATATCCGGCTTATAGCGCAGAATATACTGCGTCGTGATTTCGCCGCCGATTCCGCCTACGGCCTTGATAATCCCGTTTGAGATCTCGGCCGCGTAGCCGCCGGTTCCCACGGTCAGCGCATAGTTGCCGTCGTCAGACGGGTTGGAAAGATATCCCGACACGTTCTTGTACAGGGAATTGAGCGGGTATTCCACATGGCCGCCGGTCTTGTGGGTCAGGCGCTCCAGCACATCCTGCGCCTCGTTCGAAAAGCCGAAGGCCATGGTGCTGACCGCGTAGATCGTCACCAGGTTGCGCTGCGCCAGTTCGAGAACCTCTTCCAGATTATGCTTGCTGGCCGTATCGTGCCCGTCGCCGATCACCACGATCACGCGGCGCGGCTCGTACGGCTCGCCCTTGACCAGGTCGCGGCGCGTGCAGGCGAGGTAGATGGCGTCGAACAGAGCGGCGCCGCCGCCCGGCTTCATCTTGCGAATCTTGTCGACGATCTTGTCCGAATCCCAGGTGGTATTCACCGCGATATCGGCGGTATTGCCGTAGGAGATCAGGTAGCCCGTGTAGCGCTTGTCGCCCGGCAGCAGATTCCAGACCAGCTCGAGCATCGCGTCCTGATAGGTCTTCCAATGGATGCGCGAGTTGTTGCTCAGGTCCACCAGAAACCCGGCTACGATCGGCTGCTTTTCGTCGTGGGTGAAGAATTCGATGTTTTGCGGCTTGCCCTCGTCGAGCACGCGGAAGTCTTTCTTCACCAGGTTCGAGACGAAACGGCCCTTGTCGTCGGTCACCGTGACCGGCACGATTACGTCCGTAACCTGGGTTCTGAACTGAGCCCTGCCGGGGTCGGTTTGTGATGCGGGAGGCGCTGGCGGCGGGGTCTGTTGGGGTACGGCGGGCAGGCAGAAAAGCAGGCCGCAGAGAGAACGGGCAGCGAAAACACGTAAGGCTGACATGACGGCGTTGTCCTATTCTACCGCGCGGCGATCCGGCATTGGGCGGCCATGCAACCCCACGGACCGCCAGGGTACTCAGTCCTTTACAGCGATGACATCCACGGCAAACCCGGCATCCATCCCGGGCAGACCCTCAAACAGCAGCAGAGACGAGGCCGGTGAGCCGAAAAAGCCCGTGCGCAGTTGGCGCACTTGCGCCGTAATCGGCTCGGCCAGCGAATAATAATGAGCGAAGGCGACATCCCGGCCGGAGACACCGTTGGTTTCCAGCGCCTTGAGCAGTGCGCTCGAAGGCGAGGCGGGAGTTGGCTTCTTGAAAGCCATAACTCACCTGAGTTCCGGTCAGCACCACGTGTTTGGCGGCCACCAGCACCGCCCGCGGCTCTCCAGCCGGCTCAAAGTGCATTCGCGTTCCGGTATTCCAGCGGAGGCGCGCCACCGCCTCACATGCCGCGAGTCCGCGCGAAGGCACGCGCTGGGTCTGCACGTAGTTGAGCGCTGCCCGGGGAAAATCGGCCTCCACCAGTTTGCGGGTCGCGGCCAGGTCCTCCAGGGAACTGAGGAAGCAGGTGACGCGCACCACGTCGGCGGGCTCGGAACCGGCGGCTTTCACTGCTTCCTTCAAGCTCTCCAGCGATTTTGCGGTCAGCGGCGCCACCGGGTCCAGCGGACTGGCGGAGGTCGCTACCGGAGCCGGAAAGAAGACCAGGCCTTGGGGGTTCACTTCCTTTTTCCCGGCCGCGATGCCCTCAAGCACCACTTGCGCGCCTTCAAGCGGCAGGCCGCCGGCCTGGATCAGGCTGAGCGCGGGTAGCGGCAGGTGCTTGTCATTGAAGACTTCGCTCACCAGGTCGCGGACCCGGCGCAGGTCGCCGGAACCCGCCGCAAAGGCGCGGATCTTGAGCACCGGGCTGCCGGCGGTATCGTGCAGCAGCGCTTTGAGCGCATCGTGCACCTGCGCGGAGAGCAGTCCGCGCGCCGAAAGCGGGGTGACGTGAAAGGTGAGATGGCTGGTCTCACCGATCACCGCGCTCGGCAGCTCCTTGGGCAGCTGGAGGGTTTGAGTGATCTCTTCCTTGTTTTTTTTCTTTTGGGCCCAGGCCGACGGGGCCATCAGCGCGCAGACCAGTAGGGTTACAGCCAGCCCCTTCCGCGCAGTTCTTCGGACCGGCTCGAGCGGTGCTCCAGTCAACGGTGCGTGAACGTTGGCCTGTGTCATGAAATGGAGGTTCTGCTCCTGCGGCGTTGCTAGAATTGGATTGTAGCAAACCAGAATTCCATCGCCGGTTGCGATCGATTCGCTGCGATTGCTAAGGACTTGATGACCGCACCGCCCTCCCGGAGAAGGAAACGAAAAAATCGACGGTCCGCCACGCGGAAATACTGGTGGCTGCCGCTGATTTTGGTGGGCTTCCTTCTCATCCTGTGGATCGCGACCGGGCCCCGTTGGTCGCGAGCCAAAGTGAACCTGTCGCCGGCCGCGAGGCCGATCGCGGGCTACAATCCCAATCCCGCCACCGTGCTGCAGGAATACCAGCACTTCTACGGCAAGGCCCTGGCCAACCACGGAGGTCGAAGGCCTCTGCGCCCGCGCTAACGAGCGTGTCGCCGCCAAGGATTACTCCAACGCCCTGGGCATCCTGGAAGAGGTGGCCAAAGTGGCTGCGGTTCCCGTGGTCTATAACAACCTGGGAGTTGTCTATGCGGAGGTCAATGACCGGCCGCGCGCCATGAACGCGTTCCGGGAAGCGCTGGCGCGGGATATGGATTACCAACCGGTGCGCCTGAACCTGGATCGCCTGAAAGCACATGGCGCTCGGACGCCGAGCCGGTCTCCCGCGAAGCAGAGTCCAACAACAACCCGTCGCTGGCCAACATCATCGCGCCGGGGAAACCGGTGCAGGGGGAGATTGCGGCCGCGGTGAATGACGTCGATTACTTCCGCGTGACCACTCCTCCGGCGCCGCGCGACCTGGTAGAGATCGAAATCGAAAACCGCTCCACCACGCTGGCTCCGGTGCTCAAACTCTTTGATGCCGATCAACGGGCCACCGGGATGGGCATGACGGAACGGAAACCCGGCGCCTCGATCCGGCTGACCATCGCGCCCACGCCGAATACCACGCTCTACCTGGAAGTCTCGGGCTATGGCAGCAGCGCCGGCGCCTACACTTTGCGCGTCACCCCGAAAAAGGCTTTCGACGCCTACGAGCCGAACGATGACATCTTCAATGCCAAGGCCATCACGTTGGGCACGCCGGTCACGGCGAACATAATGGATGAAAACGATACCGACTATTTTTCGATGCTCAGCGCGCGAACCGGCACGGTGAAGATCACGATTACCAACCACTCCGCCACGCTGATTCCCGCGCTCAGCACCTTTTTCCCGGACAAGCGATCGAGCGGCTTCGGTCCCGATATCAAGATTCCGGGCGGGAACCTTTCACACACCATGGAAGTGCTGGAGAATCAGACATATTTCCTGCAGGTATGGTCGCGATTCAACTCGGCGGGCGCGTATTCGTTGCTAGTCGAGTGACAAATCCCACGTCAGCCAGTCCAATGTGGTATGGTATGGCTGAGTGGACTTCAAGCCAATTCTGGATCATAGCGCCGAAGCACCCTTGTACCGGCAACTGTTCGAGCAAATTGCTCGGCAGATTCGTACCGGGCAACTGGCGCGGGGGTCTCGTCTCCCGGCCACCCGCGAAATGGCTGGCCTGCTTGGACTGAACCGAACCACCGTTTCCGCCGCCTATGAAATCCTCGAAGCGGAAGGTTTGATCTCCGGACAGGTCGGCCGCGGCAGCTTTGTCACCGGCAGTGCCGAGTCTTCCGGCGGGGTGGATTGGAATAGCCTCCTGGAGCGCAACGAGACGCCATTGGCCGAGCCCGAGCGCTGGGTGGGGCAGGGATATCATCAGCTTTGCCGTCTCCCGCCCTTCGCGGGATCTTTTTCCCCTGGACGAATTTCGCGACACTTGCTCAACAGTCCTGGCGCGGCAGGATCTGGCCGACATTCTGCAGCTCGGTTCCCCCCTGGGCTATGAACCGCTGCGCCGCTACCTGATGGAAGAGGCACGCCGCCAGCACGTGGCGGGTCCGGGTGACGACCTCCTGATCACCAATGGCTGCCAGCAGGCGCTCGACCTGATTGGCCGCGTGCTCCTGCGCCCGGGAGATACCGTGGCGGTCGAAGATCCCCTGTACACGGGGTTGAAGAATCTGCTGACCGGCATGGGCGCCCAACTCTGCGGAATTCCCATCGGCGTGGACGGTATGGATTACGCCCAGGTGGAGCGCGTTCTGGAACGCGAGCGGCCTCGCTTCCTGGTGGTGACCTCGAATTTTCAGAATCCGACCGGGACGACCTTGCCGCTTGCCGGCCGCCGCGCCCTGCTCGATGCGGCGCGAAAATTCGGCGTCCCCGTGATCGAAAATGACGCCTATGGCGAGTTGCGTTACAGCGGTGAGCCGCTGCCTTCGCTCAAGCAACTCGATGAAGGCGGCGGCACCGTTCTGCTGCGCAGCTTCTCGAAGATCAGCTTCCCCGGCCTGCGAGTTGGCTGGGCGGTGGGGCCGAAGCCCTTGATCGACCGCCTGCGCAATTCGAAGGAAGCAGCCGATCTGCATACCGATCAGCTTTCCCAAGCCGTGCTATTGGAGTTCGCCGAGTCGGGCCGGCTGCAGGCGCATCGCGCGCGCATGTTGCGCGCCGGCAGCGAACGGCTGGCGGCCACCTTGGAAGGCTGTGCCGCGCATTTGCCCGCCGGTACGCGCTGGACGCGGCCCGAAGGCGGGATGAATCTCTGGGTGCGGCTGCCCGATCCGTTGGACGCCGGCGAGCTTCTGGCGCGCGCGCAGCGCGATGGCGTGACCTATCTGCCGGGCAGGTATTTCGCAGTATCGCGATTGGACCCAGGTGCGCTGCGATTGAGTTTCGCGGGCCTTGCTCCGGAAGAAATCCGGGCGGGGCTTGCCATTTTAGGTAGAACGATTCGGGCCGGTCTCGAAACCGCCGTTGGCAATTTCGAGCCCTCGCCCGCCATGGTGTAACAAGGAGATACGATGTTTCAATTTTCGAATGAATGGTGGCCGGTCAACGTCGGGCACGCGGAAATGCTGAAGGGCGGCGTCATTATGGACGTCACCAACGCCGAGCAGGCCAAGATCGCGGAAGACGCCGGGGCATCGGCCGTTATGGCATTGGAGCGCGTGCCCTCCGACATACGCAAGGAAGGCGGCGTGGCCCGTATGGCCAATATCGCCATCATGGAAGAGATCCAGAAGACCGTCAGCATTCCGGTAATGGCCAAGGCGCGCATCGGTCACTTCGTGGAAGCCAGCATTCTGGAAGCGCTCAAGGTGGACTACATCGATGAGAGCGAGGTGCTCACGCCCGCCGACGAAGAACACCACATCGACAAGAACGCCTTCAAGACGCCGTTCGTCTGCGGCGCGCGCAACCTGGGCGAGGCCCTGCGGCGCATTGCCGAGGGTGCGACCATGATTCGCACCAAGGGCGAAGCCGGCTCCGGCAACATCGTGGAAGCCGTGCGCCACATCCGCACCATCATCAAGGAAATGCGCCAGCTCACCGTGCTCGGCAAGGAGGAGCTGGTGCACGAGGCCAAGATCCTGCAGGCGCCGCTGGAACTGGTCACGTGGGTTGCCAAGAACGGCCGTCTGCCGGTTCCGAACTTTTCCGCCGGCGGAATTGCCACTCCGGCCGATGCCGCGCTGGTCATGCAGCTCGGCGCTGAGGCGGTGTTTGTCGGCTCCGGAATCTTCAAATCCAGCGACCCGGCGGCGCGCGCGGTTGCCATCGTCAAGGCCGCGAAGAACTTTCAGAATCCGGCGAAATTGCTGGAGGCCAGCCGCTCGCTGGGCGAAGCCATGCCGGGCCTGGAGATCTCGAAGTTGGCCGAATCCGAGCTGATGCAGACCCGGGGCTGGTAATGAAGAAGGTCGGCGTGCTCTCGCTTCAGGGAGACTTCGCGGCACACGGCGCGGCGCTCGAACGCGCCGGCGCCGTGCCGGTTTTCGTCCGCGAGCGGGAGCAATTGGGCCAGATCGATGGCCTGATCCTCCCCGGAGGAGAGAGCACTACCATGCTCAAGCTCCTGCACTATGAGGACCTCTTCGAGGATATCGCCGAGTTCGGCCGGCGCAAGCCCGTGTTCGGCACTTGCGCCGGCGCCATCCTGATGGCTAAGGATGTGGAGAACCCCGCGCAGGAGAGCTTCGGCCTGGTGGATATTGCGATTGAGCGCAATGCCTATGGCCGCCAGATCGATAGCCGGGTGGTGCAGATCCAACCCTTTCCCGATTTCGAAAGCCGCACCGCTCCCGGCGAAATGAAGGCCGTCTTCATTCGCGCCCCGATTATCCGGCGAATCGAGGATGGCGTGCGTGTGCTCGCGATCTATCAGGGCGACCCGGTGCTCATCGAGCAGGGCCAGTACCTGGTGGCCACCTTCCATCCGGAACTGACGGAGGACGCGCGCGTGCACTCCCTGTTTCTTTCGAAACTATGATTCCTGAACACAAGAAGCGCGTTCTCTTCGTCTGCATCGGAAATGCCTGCCGCAGCCAGATGGCGGAAGGCTTTGCCCGCACCTATGGCAGCGACGTGTTGATCCCGGCCAGCGCCGGTGTTGCGCCGGCGCCGCGCATCGCACCCGATACCATCCGCGCGATGGAAGAGAAGAACATCGATATCCGCGACCATTTCCCGAAGAGTCTGCGCCACCTGGGAAGGGCGGATTTCGACATCGTGGTCAACATGAGCGGCTTTTTCCTGCCCGAGTCCGTGGGCGGCCGTATTGTGGATTGGGAGGTCGCCGATCCGGTCTTTATGGAGTACTCCAAACACTGTGAGATTCGGGACGATATCGAACAACGCGTGATGAAACTCGTGCTCGAACTGCGCCGCACCCCGCGAACGCAGTTTCGCGGGCAGGGTTCGGGACGTCTGGACCCCTGAATTCCCGCGCACGCGTTGACACATCCCGCTGAATTTAGCTACCATCCAAATCGAAAAAAGGACTCATGAAAAAAGTACTGATTACCGGTTCCGGAGGGCTGATAGGCTCCGAGTGCGTGCGCATGCTCCATCAAAATGGCTGGAGCGTCGTAGGCGTGGATAACGATATGCGGCAGCAGTTCTTCGGGGCCGCCGGGACGACCCGTCAGGTGGTGCGCGACCTGATCGATTCGATGCCGCATTACCGGCATACCGAAATCGACATACGCGACCGCCAGGGCGTTCGCGATCTGCTGGAGGCCGAGCGGCCCGATTTCATCATCCACACCGCCGCGCAGCCTTCCCACGACAAAGCCGCCTCGATTCCCTATGACGATTTCGACGTCAATGCCGTGGGCACGATGAACATGCTGGTGGCGGCGCGCGACTTCTGCAAGGATTCGCCGTTCTGCTTCACCAGCACGAACAAAGTCTACGGAGATCGCCCGAACTATCTGCCGCTGCACGAACTCGAAAAGCGTTGGGACTACTCCAACGGGCTCGACGGCATCGATGAGAACATGTCCATCGATAACTGCCTGCACTCCATCTTCGGCGCTTCGAAGGTGGCTGCCGATGTGATGTGCCAGGAGTTCGGCCGTTACTTTCAAATGCCGGTCGGCGTATTCCGCGGCGGTTGCCTGACGGGCCCCTCTCATTCGGCTGTCGAACTCCACGGTTACCTGGTCTACATCGTGATTTGCGCCATGACCGGCAAGGAATATCAGGTCTACGGCTACAAGGGCAAGCAGGTGCGCGATCAGATTCACTCGCACGACGTCGCCAATTTGTTTATGGAGTTTTACCAGTCGCCGCGCTGCGGCGAAGTCTATAACATGGGCGGCGGACGCCAGAACAGCATCTCAATTCTGGAAACCATCGACATGCTGGCGGCGATGGGTTATAACCTGAAGCACTCTTATAAGCCCGACAATCGCATCGGCGACCACATCTGCTACATTTCCGATCTCAGCAAAATCCACCAGCATTTCCCCAAGTGGAAACTGGAATACGATCTGCCGCGCATCATCGGAGAGATCGTTGCCGCCCGTACCCCGGGCCGCGGCCACGTGGCGACGAAGTAAGAATCGCCGGCCGTTTGGGGCGTACCGCTATCCCATGAGCACCGCGCGCAGCGGTGCTCCTTCGCCATCGATCCATCCTGCGATATCGGCGATGGTGCGGCGCGCATCGCGCTGCGGAGACCAGCCGCGAACCGCCGAAACCGCGCGGTAGTCCGTGATGTAGGATCGCAAATCGGACGGCCGGTTCTCATCCGTCGAAGCAACCGGCACCGAACGGCCCGTGATTTCACGGCAGAGTTCCGTCGCTTCGCGCAGCGACACGCTGTTCTTCACGCCGCCGCCTACATTCCAATGGCGCCCGGAGTAAGCGTCGAAATTGGCGATCTGATCGAGCACCAGGTCGCAGAAATCATCGATGTGCAGGAAGTCGCGAACCTGTTTTCCGTTGCCGCCGAAACCGATATACTTCAATCCGCGATTCAGGCAGTGCGCGGCTACCCAGAGCGCCACCACACCCTGGTCCGCCTTGGCCATCTGCCAGGGTCCCGTCAACAGGCCGCAGCGGTCGATGATGAAGCGCATCCCGTAGGCGTCGCCATACTCGGCCACCATCAGCTCCGCCGCCAGTTTCGTCATTCCGTACAACGAGCGGGCTCCGTGCAGCGGAAACTCTTCGCTGATCCCGTGCTCGCTGGCTCCCGCGGTGCTCTGTTCGGCACGAAGGTGATAGCGGGTTTCGTGCTCGTCGAAGGCCAGTCCGTTCACCAGCGCCACCGGATAGACCCGGCTGGTGGATACGAACAGGAAATCCGCTTTCGCCTGCCGCGCGATCTCCAGGCAGTGAAAGCACCCGGTCAAGTTCGTGTGGATCAGATATTCCGGTGAACCGCCATATCCGGCCAGGACCGAAGGCTCCGCCGAGCACTCCAGAATCAGATCAGGCGAGGGACGCACGTCGGACAGATCGGCCAGCGAGCGCACATCTCCGTGCACGAACTGCACGCCCTCCGCCTTGAGCCGCGGCAGGTTCATCTCCGAACCGCGGCGCCGCAGGTTGTCAAAGGCAATCACCGTGGTGCCTGGATGCGCACGGCGGATCGCGATCGCCAGGGCGGAGCCGACAAAGCCGGCGCCCCCTGTGATCAATACGGTTTCATGCATTAATTTCGGTTGTCCTCTCGTCTACCGGAGCGATCACTTTGCGGTGGTAGTCGCCGCGCGCCAGGTGCTTCTCCAGCCAAAGATACAGGACGATGAACAGGTACCGGCTGCCCATCTCCTTGATTTTCAGCTTGGAAACGCCGGCCGCCCGGTTGGTCCATGTGATCGGCACGACCGCATACGAATAGCCCCGGACCAGCGCCTTCAGCGGCATTTCGACAGTCAAATTGAAATGCGGCGAAATCAAGGGTTGCATGCCCGTGATCACTTCCCGCCGGTAGCATTTGAAGGCGTTGGTGATGTCGTTGAAATTCAATCCGAACAGGACGCGAATGAAGGCGTTCGCCATGCGATTCAGCAGCAGCTTGTGACGCGGATAATCCACCACGCAGCCGCCCTTGATGAAACGCGAGCCGAAAACGCAATCGTAGCCTTGCAGGAGCTTCGTATAGTACTTGAGAAGATCTTCGGGGCTGTCGGAGCCATCCGCCATCACGATGGCCACCGCATCTCCCGTGATTCGTCCCAGCCCGTAACGAATCGCCATGCCGAATCCATGACGCCCGTGGTTCGTGACCGGCACGACCTGCGGACGCCGGGCGCTGATCGCGGCCAGCAGATCGGCCGTGGCGTCCGTGCTGCCGTCGTCCACCACCACGATTTCGAAGTCCAGGCCGTTGGCGGTCAAGACGTCGGTAAATCGTTCCAGAGTCGTCGCAATGCATCCTTCTTCATTCCTGGCTGGCATCACGAGCGATAACTTCACGGCTAGATTACTCCTTCGGGCAATGATAACAGGTGGTCCCCGAGTGAACAAAGTATGCCTTGATACTGTGAGCAACGCTCCTGTTCGATAATTGTATGCAGGGGAAGTCATGAGCCATACAATTCTGGGGCGGGCGCGTCGTGTTATTTTTCGCCATCGCCAGCTCCAGTCTTTCGCAAACCCGTCTGGGACAATGTTCGACGCCCCCGCTCTTGGCCGCTCGCCCCGACGGCATTGCCCCGATTGCGTCCACGCTTGCCGGGAAACCCGAGAAGTCGCGGGGGAAGCTGCAGCCGGTAGCGCCCCAAATCCAATTTCCGCGGCCGCCGGCCTCTTCTCCCTCCGGTTGCTGGTGCGGTTCCGTTGCCGCCAGTTCCCTGACGTCCGCAACCGTGTCGCAGGAAATGCCGATGATCAGCGGGCTCGGCGGGCAGTTTCCGCATCGAGCACATCCTGATTCAGGAGACGCAGCGGTTCGCCTCAGAGCTTGTCAACCGGCTGGCTGTGACCGCCCGGCCCAAAGTGGGTGAGGATTTCATTTCCGAATTCGAACTCAAATCCGAAACTGCACCGCAGAACTTCGCGCATGAACGGCCGATAACCCCGCCGCTCTCCGGCACCTACGATCTGATCTTGCGATTCACCGGTTCCTCGCCCCTGGCGATTCAAGGCGCTCCCAACTTCAGCGCGGGCTCGCTCAGATGGGAAGTCTGCGGCTACCGGGTACAATGAGACGTCTACTCTGATGATTCCCCTCCTGGATCTGAAAGCCCAATACCAGACCATCAAGAGCGAGCTCGATGCAGCCGTGATCCGCGTTCTGGAGAATGCGCAGTTCATTCTTGGGCCCGAAGTCGCCGCCTTCGAAAGTGAGTTTGCCGCGTACTCCGGACGCCAGCCAATCCATCGGTGTCAATTCGGGAACCAGCGCCTTGCACCTGGCGCTACTGGCGGCCGGAATCGGGCCCGGCGACGAAGTGATCACCGTGCCCTTCACCTTCGTGGCGACCGCGGCGGCAATCGCCTACACGGGCGCCACGCCTGTCTTCGTGGATATCGACCCAGCCACATTCAACATCGACGTGAACCAGATCGAAGGTGCGATCACGCCGCGCACCAGGGCGATCATGCCCGTGCATCTGTTCGGGCAATCCGCCGACATGGATCCCATCATGGAGATCGCGCGAAAACATGGCCTTGTCGTGATTGAGGATGCCGCGCAAGCTCACGGCGCGGAGTACAAGGGCCGCCGTGTGGGCAGCATCGGAGATATGGGCTGCTTCAGTTTTTATCCGGCGAAGAACCTGGGTGCGTGCGGAGAGGGCGGGGCGGTCACCACCAATAATCCGGAATACGCGCGCAAAGTCCGGCTGCTCCGCGATTGGGGCTCCGAGAAGAAATATGTCCACGACGTGATGGGCTACAACTATCGCCTCGAAGGCCTGCAGGGCGCGATTCTTCGCGTCAAATTGCGCCATCTCGATGCCTGGACCACCGCGCGCCGCAGCCACGCGGCGCGATACGGCGATCTGCTCAAACCACTGCCCCTCTGCATGCCGCAAGCGATGCCTTATGCGCGGCATGTCTATCACGTGTACACGATCCGTTCCGAAGTCCGCGACCACCTCAAAGACAATTTGATGAAACGTGAGATCCATACCGGTATCCACTACCCGATCCCGATTCATCTACAGCCCGCATATGCCTATCTGGGGTACTCGCGCGGCAGCTTCCCGGCAGCCGAAAGGGCTTGCGGCGAGGTCCTGGCCCTTCCGATCTATCCGGAAATGTCCGGGAACCAGCTGGAAGAGGTTGTTGGCGCGCTCACCCAATCCTGCGGCGCAGCATAATCTTCGCCCTGTGTTTGCATACGTTGGATAAGTGCCAAGTGACGGCCCGGTCCGCTAGAATGACAGAGCGAAAGGCAATTAATGCAACCCTCGGGTCGATCGGCAGGCACTTCAGAAATCGCGGACAGTATCGAAATTGCCTCGTCCACGCCGTCCAATCGAGTGAGGGTTTTTGTCTCGGTATTTCTGGTGGTGGTAGCTCTTGTCGCGGCGATCGCGGTAGTCACGAACCATGAGCCTGCCCGCTGGGACACCTGGTATTACCGAGACATGGCGATCAACGGCGTGGCCGGCAATGATCACCTGGCGAAGCCGTTTGCATACCGCCCTATTGTTCCGCTGACCATCCACCTGATTTCGCAAGCGCTCCACACGGATCCGGAAGCAACCTTCCGCAATGTGACCCACGTAGTTGCCGTCATCCTGTTGATCTCTGCGTTTTACTGGGTACGATCGTTCGGAGGCTCGGAACTCGCCGCCTGGTGCGGAATGCTGGCTCTCGCACCCAATTTCGTGATGGTCCGGTACCCCTTGTTCACCGGCATGATGATCGACATTTACGCGTATGTCTTCGTCCTGCTTGCCTTCTGGGGAGTGCTGCGCCGGCGCTTCTATCTGGTTCTCCTGCTCTGCGCGGCGGGTTTGTTTCTCAAGGAATTTATGGTCGTCCCCCTGCTGGCTCAGGCCGGCGTCCTGTTGATTGAGACCCCGCGCAAGCGCTGGCTGAGCCTTTGGCTGCCCTTAGGCCTAACCGTATTCGTCATTGGCTTCTACGTTCTCTTTACGCGCGCCACAATTCCCGTCGTCGAAAGTTTTGAACATATCGACGCCCGTCACCCCGAGACATTGCTCTTCTTCTTCACCCATCCCCTGAGCCCGAAGCGCTGGTTCAATATTGTCTACTCCTACCTGTCGTTCTGGCTGCCGTGCGTGCTGCTGATGACGCGCGAACGCTGGCAACTCGTGCGGCAGTATCTGGGTCCTTACCGCAATCCGATCTTGCTATACGCCTTTTTCCAGTTAGTGCTTTTGATGTACGGCGGAAACAACATATTTATCTTTGTCGGTTACTCGCTGCCCATCATGTTACTCGTGATGTCTGTGCTGATAGACCGCGGATCGCCCCGTCCATGGGAACTGATCCTCATCTTCGCGATACTCGTTTTCTTCAATCGAATCGGCGAGCACATACCGATCTATGAGGAAGGCGGATGGGAAGGGCTGCTTGATTTTTACGGCGGCTATGGCATCGAAATTCGCATGCGAAGCATTCTCCGCTTCGCCGAGATCTGGGCTTACATCGGCGCCTTCCAATTGCTGCGGAGAGCCGCCGGCAGTTCTTCCAGTGCTCGCGCGGTAGTCGCCCGTTGAATCCATGCAACGCATACTGATTACAGGCGGCGCCGGTTACATCGGAAGCCACACCGCGAAGGCCTTTGCCCGCAAGGGATGGGAACCCGTCGTCTTCGATAACTTCACCGCCGGCCACGAATGGGCCGTTCGATGGGGACCCTGCGTACGCGGCGATCTTGCCGACCCCGCGGCGATCCGGTCGGCTCTCCGCGAATACCGCCCCCAGGCGGTCATGCACTTCGCCGCCAGCGCCTATGTCGGCGAATCGGTGGTCAATCCGCGAAAGTACTTCCGGAACAACATCGTCAATAGCTTGAACTTACTGGAGGCGATGGTAGACGAGGACGTCGATACGATTGTCTTTTCGTCTTCCTGTGCAACCTATGGAGCGCCGCCCGTAATACCCATTACGGAGGAGACCCCGCAGGTGCCCTCGAACCCCTACGGGGAATCCAAGCTGTTCGTGGAAAAGGCTCTGCGCGCCTTCGGCAATGCCTACGGAATCCATTGGTCTGCCCTGCGGTATTTCAACGCCGCCGGCGCCGACCCCGAGGGCGACCTGGGCGAAGATCATGACCCCGAACCGCACATCATTCCCCTTGCCATCGCCGCCGCCCTCGATCGCGCGAAGGCCGTCGACATCTTCGGCACCGATTATCCAACACCCGATGGCACCGCGGTCCGCGACTACGTCCATGTGTGCGATCTTGCGGATGCGCATCTACTCGCGCTCGACCGCCTTCTATCCGGCGGCGAAAGCTTCAGCGTGAATCTGGGGAATTCCAAGCCGTGTTCCGTGCTGGAAGTCATCTCCGCGGTCGAGCGTGCCAGCGGTGCGCGAGTCGCAACCCGCATGGCCCCGCGCCGTCCTGGCGACCCCCCGGTGCTGGTGGCCGACTGCGCCAAAGCGCGCGACTGGCTCGGCTGGACACCGCAATTTTCCGAGCTGGACGCGATCGTGGAAACTGCGTGGCGCTGGCACTCCAGGACGCGTTCTATCCCACACGCTATGCCGAAGTAGTGTTGTGAGTGGTAACGTTGAACGTCCGCGATACCAGATACAGCGGACGCTCCTTGCCCTGTTCGTAAATCTTCCCGACGTATTGACCGAGAATTCCGACACAAACCAGCAGCGCGCCGCCTACCACGCACGTCACGATCATCAGCGAAGTCCAGCCCGGCACGATGTGCCGCCCGATCAGGAAGAAGACAATCGCCCGGATCACTTCCTCCAGCCCGAGGAGTCCGGTCATCACGCCGAGGATGATGCTGAGTTGTAGCGGCACTGTCGAAAATGAAGTCGCCGCCGTCCACGCCAGCGCGAGCAGCTTTCGCAGGGGATATTTAGTCTCTCCCGCGATGCGGCTCGCCCGCTGATACTTCACGGCGGTCTGCGGGTACCCCACCCAGGTCACCATGCCGCGCAGGAACCGATGGGTTTCCCGCATGCTCTTTAAGCCATCCAGACACTGGCGGGAAATCAGCCGGAAATCACCGGTGTCCAACGGCAGGCTCTTGTAAATCAGCAGGCGCATCAGCCGGTAGAAAATCCACGCCGAAACCTTGAAGCCGACCGACTCGCCCTCGCGCGCTTCACGCTGTCCGTAAACAACGTCATAGCCCTTCGTGTAACCCTCGATCATCTGGTGAATCACTTGTAGCGGATCCTGAAGATCGGCGTCGATGATCGCCACCGCCTCGCCAGTCGCATAATCCAGACCCGCGGTCAACGCCAGCTGATGGCCGAAATTCCTCGAAAGATGAATGACTTTGATCCTGCGATCCGCCGCCGCCCAGTCGATGATCTTGTCGATGGTTCGGTCCGAACTGCCGTCGTTAACAAGCACCACTTCCATCTCGGCAGAGACTTCACGCATGAGCGCCTCTACTTCCGTGCGAAGGAAAGGCACAACCGCCTCCTCGTTGTACATCGGGATTACGAGGGATAACGTTCTTGGATTCGGTCGCGGCTGTAAAACGTGGTAGGTTTCTCGCGCTTGGGGTTCTGGCATCCTCTGTCCGAGCTTACCACCGTTCCTGGCAACTCCTCCATCGTGGCGGCGTGTCTACGCACTGCCGAAACGACGCTACCGGCCCAGGCTGCTCGCCTCATGCCGGACACCCGGAGGAATATCGAGTTGGCGCTCATTGGGAACCATAAACTGATAGTCGCCGCTGCGGCCGATCGTCTTGAAATTCGTCAGGATGTGATTGGCCAACGGCCAGCCCCGGACGTTTTGCTTGCCGGTGTTCCAGGATTCGACGCCGCTCGGATGGTATACCGCGCACACGCTGGGGAATCGGGCAAGGTCCGCCACCACTTCCTTCTGCTGCGCGGACGTGAACATGTCCATCCACATATTGAAGTTCAGCTGTCCGGGAGTGTGATGGACCTCTCCAGGCATTGGTTTGTCGGTCCAGAAATAGAGGCTCGGTATACCCGGCAGGCTCACAAACGTGTCGCAATTCCGCCGCAATTGGGTCACCAGCCACTGGTAATCCTCGACGGTTCGCCGCTCCACGTGGATTCGTTCCGCGCCCGGCAGATTCAGCGGCGCGAGCGACGCGTAAAGCCGGTTCGCCCGATACGCCAGCAGCGGGCAGGCAAGCGCGGTCACCACCAGCGTGATGGCTGCCGCGGGACGTGCGAACCCGGAGAACATCGCCCCCAGCGGACTCGTCTGGGAGAGCCCATGCAATCCATCCATTAGCGAGATCGCAGCGGCTAGAACCAGCAACACCCGAATGAAATATGTCTGGCTGCCCGCGATCGGAAAAGCATAGAGCGTCTGCAGCACGGTCACGGTGCACAAGAGCATCCTGGCGTCCACTCGCTTCGCCGTGTCATGATCCGTTCGGGGCAATAGCAGGAGCCAGCAGAATGGCGTTGCGAAGCCGAGCAGAAAATCCGGTACCACGAAGCCCAACAGGATTCCGATACCTCCAAATGCGATCCGAACTCCCGCGAGCAGGTCCGCGATTCCCGACTCCCGTCTCGCAAGTGCCCGGGTTGCCACGATGGCCGCGCCCAGCCCGGCCATCGACCAGGCCATCCAAATCCTGCTCAATTGCACCGGCTTGTACCAATAGCCTGGACTGACGTTGATCCGGATATGGTTGAGCACCAGGCTGTTCAGCGTAGCCCGCATGGTTACTCCCTGCCCGATCAGGATCAAAAGAAGAACCGCGAAAGTCACCGCGAATCCCGCGGCCGTAATCAGGCACTCACGCAGGGAAAGCGACTTTGGCCCGGCGAATCCCTGCGACGCGACCAGGATTCCCGCAATCGAAGCCGTCGCCACGAAACAATACGCTTGCGATGCCGGATCGCTCAAATGCACCCGCATCAACATCACCGGCAGTATCAGCGCGCCGGCGCCTGCGCCGTATCTGGCAAGACGCCACAACCACGCGTCCGGCGCCTGAAACAAAATCCACAACACAATTCCGGCAACCACGAAAATTCCGATGTTCACTTTGGTTAGGGTCAGGGCCGCCGCCAATGCCCCTGCGATGAAAAACGTGCCCTCGTAGAAACGCGCTACTCTCAGCCAGTGTCCCAATCCCTGCCAGGCAAATCAGCAATAGCAGGCACAATTCCTGTGGGTGTCCGGGTTCGTACGTGAAAAACGCTAAAGTCCGGAATACCAGAAGGTACACCACCGACGCAATCGCCAGCGATTGCGTCAGTCGCAAAACAATCCCTGCGCAAAGCAGTCCACAGATCAGCGCCACAACCGCCGCTGTGATTCTTACCGCATCGTGGTCCAGTACATTCCCGGTGACAGATCGGATCAGCCAGTTATAAAAGTAATACACCGGACCGTAGCCCGAATATATCTCGTCGTAAAGCTTTGACCCGGTAAGGTACTGCTTTACCGTCATCATCAGCGTGCCTTCGTCGTCCCATTCCGCAAATCCCGAGAATATCCGGTAATAAGCTGCGATCGCCAGGGGCACGCTCAGGGTCGTGAACCACAAGATAATGAGTGCGGAGGAAGGGAATGCGCGCGACTGTTTCACGTCGGAACGGTTCATAGTTTTCTTGCGCCACGCTCCTCGGCGCAGAGGATGTTCACTGTAGGACTGTGGGAGTTCAGCAACCAGGCCTCGTGGCAAGCCCGGATCCCGCAATACTCTCTAACGCTCGGGCCGTTTGGCGATTCCTGGGACTTCGCAGCCCTGCACCAGTCATCGCAAGTCACTATGATACACGCTCGCGTGGATGGGCCGACACTACCGTAGTGCGTCGGCCCACTGGAAACTAGGGAATCGCGATTACCTCCATGTCGCCCACAGCCAATGTCTTGTTGGATGCGTCGCGATATTTCACCTGGTAATACAACATGCGCTGCGAAATCGCCGGCACAGCAATCGTGCATCCGTGCGCGCACCCGAGCCCCGCCACGCCGCTTTCCTGTCCACCCGCACCATCGGACGGAAACGCGAATGGCGTAGTCGGCACCGTGGCCGCCGTCGCCAGGCATTTCTCCTGCCTGCTCGTACAGTAGAAGCTGCCCGGACTCCCATTTTCCGCGTACCCGAACTCGATGATCGCGTTGTCAACCGCCAACCCCGCCGGAGGCGTCAATTTCACCGGAATCGGCTGGAAAGTCCAGCGAGCTACTGAATCCGTGGGTGGATAGGGCGGCAGTTTGCCTAACAGAATGTCCGTCCAGGCCCCGCCCGTGTACATGGAGCGAAACACCAGCCACGATGCATCCGATAGCGCCTTGCCGTGCCAGTAGTCATCCATCAGCCGGTATCGGGCAAGCCCCTTCGTCAAGCTTCGCCCCAGCGCCCCGGTGAAATCATTCTGCTTAAAGCCGACCTGGACAATCGAGTTGAGGTACGCACTCATGTTGCCCACGCAAATGTCCACCGGCTTGTCCTGGTTTTCCGAGTACCAGTTGCAGCCGTAAGATCCGCTGGGACGCCTTGTCATGTTGGGACAGTTCACGTAAATATCCCCGGGCTGTGAGCCCGCGCGGCACTCGCCACCCTTACGTGCCACGCAGTACTTATAGGAGTCCGCAACCGTATCGCTCAAAACATCGCCCGTTGCCCCGCTACTGACGTCGATCAATGCCTGCGATCCGCACGACGCCCACGTCGGTTGGATCCGCCGGTTGATCACTCCGAAATATCCGGAGGAACCGCCCCGCACGTCCGATCCGCTCGCCGCCCACACCCCGCCGTTGGCAGCCCAAGTCCACATCGGCGTCGACCCTCCCGGCATTCCGGTCCCCACCGCGGCCGGACATCCGCTGGCCGACATCGAGAGCCCGCTCGTGAACGTGACCCCCAGCCCCCCGGAAGACAGCCGGGAAACAAACACCGTGCCGCTACCGCTACTCAGCGTAATTGTGCAGGACGCCGTAATCGAATCCAGAAGACTGGTATCGTTCCAGATCGGGCACGGATTATTTGTGGTGCAATTCCCCGCAGCCACCAAGACCGTCGGAGACGTCTTCGTAACATAAATGTTATAACCGACGCGGGATAGGTTATCGCCATCCGTAGTAGTGGATGTTAGCCGGTATAACTGACCCGACATGGCGATCGCCGCGTCGCTCAAATCCATAAGTGGCGATAGCGGACGCCCATCCGCGAACCACTGCCGCTCCGAGGCCGGCGCATTGTCCTGCAGCCAGCTTGGATGATCCTGCGATCTCTCAATGTATAGCGAGGTCCCCACGGCGCCCGCGAATTTGGGAGCCAGCGCCACATATCGGTTCGGCGGGTCGCCCATCGAGCCGGCGCCATCCCGCACCGCGTAGCAGCTTCCGCCGCCCGTCAGGCAGTTGCCGTCGTAGCTCGGTACCCCGCCGATCGTCACCGCGGTTCGCGGCACCGGGTGATCGTAGTCCCAGGCCACCAGCACGGTCGTTCCATCGCTGTTCAATCCGTGTGGATCGCGCGCCGTATCCCAGGTCCAGGATGTGTTCGACACCCCGTGGAAGAAATCCCGCGCCAGGCAAAATGCCGAGAGCGTCATCGAGCTGTGCGCCGCAATCGAGCTGATGCCGTATCCGCGCTGCAGCGTCCACTGGTTTCCACTCTTGGCGATCAGTAAAACCATCTCCGAATCAATCGTGAATACATCGCCGACCTTGGCATCCTGCAGGTAAACCCACGCCGGATTCTTCGGACAGACGCTGCCTCCCGTTGCTTCGCCGGCCGCCGGCGTCGGGTCGCAAGGTTCACCATCCACCGTCACCTGGTTGCAGCCCACGCTCCCCGCGGGGCATACTCCGGTACCCGCCGCGATTGCCGGTGCCGCTCCCAGCGGTGCCGAAACGATAGTGGAAACGTGCGGACCGTCGTCGAGTTGCGGAGGCGAATTCGGGGAGAAGAACTTTCCCGCGATCCACAGAGTATCGGTATTGCCCGTGATGAATCTCGTGTGCGCCACGCACCATCGCGCGGGCGCCGTAGCCCATGTTGATGCCGCCGCGACCACGCAACCCGGCGCCCCTCCGCCAACGCAGCCAGCCGCCGAGCCCACCTTGAACGGGTCGAACATCACCGTCCATCCGAGTGTGTCCTGCACACTCCGCCCGCAACTGAGAACCAGTTTGTTGGCTTGGCGGCCCAGCACATAGCACTGCAATTTGGAGGCGTCAAACGCAGGCGTGTCCGCCGCCGTGAACTGCGCGATCAGTGAAAGAATGTCCTTCCCCTTGGTGCCCGGCGTGACGTTCGAGCAAGTCACGGATTGGTTGCCGGCTTGATTGGTACTGGCGAGCAGGCACGAAACCAGAATCGTCTTGGCGGGCGTCTCGTTGTCCGTTCCTGTGCAGTAAAAACTTTCCGGTGCCGTCGGCGTCGTGCCTCCCAGCGTACTGGCGCCGTCGCACGAGCCTCCCGAAAATCCATCAGGCCCGCTCATTCCTGAGCGCGAAAACAGTCCCAGGTACGTCGAGTCCCCCGTCTTATGATCCACCCAGTAGAGTAGCGGCCATCCCGACAACATAATGCAGTGGTAGCCCAAGCCGCCTGTCGCCGTATTCTGGGTAAGCGTATCGCTGCATAACTTCGCCGATCCGCTCGCCGTGAAATCCATGTATTGCGAGGTACCCGTAGTGTACTTTGCGTACTGCAGGTTGATCGTATCTGTTCCGGAGGTCTTCTTGCGCACCAGAAATCCGAAACTCGCGCCCGAAAATGCCGCGCCCGTCAAGGGCAGCGCAAGAGGCGTCGAACACGAGGCTGGATCGATGGTCAACTGTGTCAGTCCCTGAACGCCGGTTATTTTGCACTCGGACCCCGCGATCGAAATCCGGCTGCCGCTCGTCCAGTTTGCACTGAAGTATGTGTTCGGGTAGCCGCCCTTCTGCCATGTCATCGTGCCGCTCACATCCACGTTCGCCAGTCCGGAGCGTTTCGAAATGTCGGTCCGGTTCAAGGGACTGTAACCCGCCGGCGTCCAGGAATCCAAGATGGGAACCTGCGTCCCCAAAGTGATGAAGTTATTCGTGGCGGATGTTCCCAGCGCAGCCTCTTGATACTTCGCCGTGGCGTTGCTCGGCCAGCAGGTAACGCCGTTGATCGTCAGGCACGCCTGAATCTTGGCATCTTCACCCGCGCATGTGCCGGAGCACCAGGCTTTCACCGATAACGTCAACCAATCGGTGGGTAGCGTGATGTCCGCCAGATTCGTGCCGCCCGCAATCCAAAGCAGCTCATCCCGCAGCAGCAGAAAATTCGATTGCGACCCGCTGAACTTGGCCGCAGTCCCATCGTCGGCATTCACGGCGTTCGCCGTCACCTTAAGCGGACTGGCATTCATCGTGGTATTTGCCGGTAACCCATTCTGCGGAATCTGAAACGAAGTTGGGCCGCCGATGGAGGATACCTGGTAAACCCCGTTCGCGGCGCTCAATCCACCCTTAAGCCCGGAGATCGTGACCATGCTGCCGGTAAGGAGCTGGTGCGCCGTGGACGTGTTGACCGTTGCGCTGCCCGAACCCACCACGATCGATACCAACGTGCCATTCGCCGCCGACCACGTGACCGTCGGCACCGTCCACGCGCCATCAGGGTCCAGGACCGCGGCGAAGGAATGGTCGCCGCCGCCCGGCAAATAGGTGATCGGCTGATCTTGCGGCAAACCCAGTCGCTTCAAAAGAACACCCGTTTGCGGATCGATGATCGCTTCCGAACGCGCCGCCGGATCCTGATTGTTCCAGTTAATGAACTCCGGCCACGCGTAGGACCCGACGCTGCTGTAGTAAGGGCGGGAACTCACCGCCGGGTCTGGAGGCAGCGGGTCGTTATAAGTATTGCCGAGCGCGACGTTCGCCGTCGGAAACTCTCCGGTAGCCTGACTGCTACCGCAGGTAATTCGGTAATACTGGGTAGTGAAAGCCTGTAGTGCGCGGGAATACCACTTACCGTTGATTCCCTTCTCGGCCCGCCGCTTACCGGCAACGAACACCCGCTCCACCCCACTCACGACACCCTCTGACCGGCTGTCCAGGTTCGCCCCCGCAAACAAGACGGGGTCCACATCGTGCACCAAAGGCCGGTAGGTCGGCGATTCGCTTACTTCCACCGAACACGCATTCGCGTCCGGCGCCGTATAGGAAATACTGGCCTGTGTCGCGGTAACTCCGCGAATCTGAACGTTAGTGACGGCCGCGAATGCACTCGACGCCACCAACACCAACATGGATAATTTCATTTTGAAGTCCACCTTAAAATACTCTCTGACTTGCGCGGGGCACTAAGCAGCATCTGTCCTTCCAATGCCCCGCCTTTTTTTCACTCCGGGCGCTCAACTGGCAGTCATAGGAAACGAGGAACGCTGTTTCGCTCGCGGAGACACCACTCCCACAGCCGTGAATCCACTCCACGTTTGCTCTTACTTCTTAGATCGCCCCGCGTCCCACTCGAACCCAGTCGGCGCGCAATGTACGGTATATCTCCCGGATCGCATGTCCCGGTACGACGCCCGAAAATAGTCCCGCCTCGCCGTAGGTGCCATTCATCGATTCCTGGAAGGAATCCGACCCGAGTACGAATCCCGTCGCCGAGACCGCCGGCGTGACCGTGCAATTCGTCCCCGAGAGGCAGGTCTTCGTCAGCCCGCCTAGCGTGGTCCCGGTCCCCGCCGTCGCCAGGCTGGCGCCGCCGTATTCCGTAATCGTCCCCGCATTTCCCACGTACATCGTGATCGTCGGAGAGCCGGAGCCGTTTGCCTTGGCAGTCACCGCGAGAAAGTACCAGGTGTTGAGGTTGATGACGTTCGCCGGCGTACTGATGATGGTCGGGTTCGTGCCCCCTGCTCCCGGATACTGGCCCCAGGAAACAGCAACGTTCCCAACCCCCGATCCGTTCCCCGATGTGTCCCGCCCGACATTGATCTGCATCCCAACGTTGGAGCCGCCGACTCCCATAGTGAGCAGCGGAAGCGGCCTGTTGAATCGATTCTCCACTCCATTCCCGGTGCAACTGGAAGACGTGGCGCACGATGGGTTCGTGATCTGAAACACCGCAACGAAGGTCCACGATGCGTTGCCGGAATTCGCCGATACCGTTCCATCTGTAAAGGAGCTGACCAATTGCGTCGATCCACAGCATCCCACCGTAAGCTGCACGCCGTTTGCCAGCAGCGCGGCACCCTGGGCGTACATGTTACCCGCCGGTACGGCAACATTGAAAGATCGGCTACCGCCGCTCATCGAATCGCGGAAATACGGACGATTGGTCGCCTTCTCGCCGATGATCCCGCCGTGATCCCATAAGTCAACCCACCAATCCAGCTTGTAAGTGCCGGACGCCCCCTTGCCTTGACGTGAGATCGCGCCCGCCATGTTATCGGAAACGAATCGATGACCCATCCCGTTTTGACCTACCAGCCCCTTGAAGTCGGCCCGGCGCGCCATCCCTGTTACCGGGACACGTCCTCCTGCCGCCTCAATCGCCCAAAATGACGGGTGCCCTTCGCTCGTGAAATCTCCCTTCACCGCGGTCCGGATCTGCGTCCTCGGAGGATTCATGCTGATAATGTTTTCCTGATAATTCATCAGGAAAGAGAAGCTGTCGCAATAGCCCAGATGCTGGGCATCGAACGTGTTGCATTCGCTTGTAGTGATTTCGTAAAACGGCCCCCACGGGTGCGGAGCCCACATCCATAGAAACCGGTAAGGAGTGCTGTATACGCCGGACGTTGGAAATCCATCCGTGCACTGCAGCAGGTAACTCTGGTGTGATGGCAGGTACTGCATCGAGTAACAGATTCCCGGTCGAAGCGCCGAGTACATGGAACTGAAGAGCACTGCCGAATTCGCCAGTGTGCCCGTCCAGCTTCCCGGCAAGATTCCCGTTACATGCCGTATCCTCCGCGGGCCACTGCGAGGAATAGCCGGGACACGTATACCACTGGTAAGAGGTCGGAACCATTTCCTTTCCCACTGGAACCCGCCACAGGCGCGCATTGAAATTCCCCGAGGGCGCGTCGTATGCGATCCCGCAAACATACAACGCGGGGTCGCATGCCGGTTCGATTCCCGCCGGATAATTCCCGTCCTGCCCATAGTTGAGAATCGCCTGGAGCCCCATCGGGTTCGCCGCCCCGGAGGACCACATCATGGCTCCGGCAGCATACGGCGGCGCGCTCCCGTATGGGTCCAGTGGACCAAAGGCGCCCGTGCTTCCCGAAGCGCCCGCGCAACTGTTAACGGAGTACGTGATCTGGCTCGAACTGGCCGACGCCACGGTGTGCTTCCCGTTATAAACCGGACCCACATCGTGAACGTAAACCGCACCCGTCAGCCCGGAAGCCCCCGTCACCGCCAAGGTAGCCGTAGTGCCCGCGCAGGATGTCGAAGTTACCGTGTAGCTGTTATATCTGCTGTAGTCGATCCAGGTTCGTCCTGCGTCCGGCGACAGCATCATCGAGGAATCTCCGTAATGGTCGCCCGGCGAGTTCTGACGATAGAACGGCGCCAGCAGGACGCTGTTGCGGAAGGCCATCACCGTGCCCTTCCACGTTCCGTTCGTATTGCCGTCCCCGCCGGCTTGATACCATAAGTGCCCGCTATAGGGAGCCGTATCGCCGGGGGCCCCGCCGTAACTGCTGAAACAATTCGGATAGGGAGTCAGCAGCGTGTTTGCGCTAGTCGCCGTTTGAAACGGAGTCGGCAGCTTGGATAACTGCAACAGCTCGATATTGCCCGAGCAGTTACCCACATGTCCGTCATTGATCAGCCCCACAATGGGCAGGCCACTCACGTCCGGAAACGTGCAGGTCTCCACCCTGCTGTCACAGACGTTAGGATTTCCTAGCGTCGTGCCGGATGCCCATGCCGTAAACGCGTCATGGTCGCCTTCGATGGTGGTCGACACCGCATGGTAGTAGTCCAGCCAGTTGCCCACGAAATCCGTAATCCCAACTGGCTTCTGCGCCGACGCCGACGAACAGAAGAGAACCGCAAGTCCGAGCCTACTGAACCGCATAGCCGCAGACCTCGTAATAAATCGCTCCCGATGTGAGCGCATTCACCAGCAGCGCATTGGGTGTCCGGAACGCCAGCACCAGGTTGTATGTCCCGTTGCCGAGCACCGGCGGCTGCGGCCGGTCGCTCGAAAACCACGCGTTTCCGCTCGATTGCATCAGGCTCATCTGCGGCAGCAGTTCGTCATTCGTGCTGCTCCCGCTTCGTCCGATGCTTGCCTTCAGGTTCGTCACCGTGCCGCTCGTGAAGATCGTGGATTCCGCCAGCAGTACGTGATCGTAGCGTACGTTGCCCGTCAGTCCGGTGATGATCGGGACTTCCTGCGAGGTCGACGCCGCCGCCGGCGCCGTCCCTCCCGGATACGTCCATGTGCCGCCCGAGAGCGACACCGTACCTGTCGCGCATTCGATCATGCGCTGGGATGTGGTGGATCCGCCGCCACCGAAAACCGAGGTCTGCCCCCCGGCCGCTCCGCCTCCGCTGATCATCGCCCAAGCCACTCCGTCAAACCGCAGGTCGGCCTTCACCGCCCCTCCGCCCGCCGTGCAGGAGCTCGTGAGGCAGTCCGTCACCGTGAATCGCAGCCCTGTATTGGACGCTGCCGCGGCCGGTAATGCCGCGAACGTGCTCTCCGGAAACCTCCAACTCGCTGCATGCGCATCCACGAAGCCGGTCTGCACCATATTCTGTTTGCCTTGCCCAAAACAGGCGGCCGCAATCAGCATCACAATCATCAATCGCATCGCTCTCTCTCCTCTACGGCTGCAATCCATCGTCGCACCGCCTTCTTCGTTCTGCATCTGTCCGCGTATTCGCATGTCAATCCACCGTGTACGTAACTGAAACTGTCATCCTCTTCGCCGTGCTGGCAGATCCCGAGGTGTGAGTCTCAATCCAGTCACCCGCTCCCAGCGCCGCAGTCGTCACCTGTACTCCGCACGTCGTCGCCCCGTCGATGCCGGTCCCTGACCCGGCCGCATTCGCGCAGCCCGGTACGCCCGAAGCTCCGCTGGCCACGGGCGCGCTGAGATCCGTTAATATCCCCGCGTGATTCCTCGCCACCACCACCGCGGGCGTCCCGCCGTCCGCCGCCACCGTAATCTCCACCACGTGAGCGGGAGCCGGCACGAAGCACTGCCGTCCCTGCGGCGCGATATCCGCCGTGCTCAACGCCGGACCATTGTCCGCGCCGATCACAATCGTGCAGGTTCGCCGCGTGTTGGCCGCCGAGAGCTTCGAGGAGTCCACTCCGTTTGCCGGCAAGTCGCCCGCGGCGACCTGCGCGCCGTAATGCCCGGGTCCGTACAACTGGATCGACACTGCCTGCCCACCGCCTGCCGTAACCGCCGTCAGGATCTTGCCGAGCACCTGCTTGCTGATGCTGATTGCAGTCGCCGAGATCTGCCCGGAATCGCGGCAATATCCACCCGTTCCCGTGCCCACCACCGCTACGTTCCCGATCGTCGTATTGTTCTCGGCGATGCAGCTCACGATTCCCCGCGTCGCCACCTCCACCGTCTGCCCCGCCGTTTGCGTGCTCATACAGATGCCCAGCACGTTGGCGTCCCCGGCCGCCGCGCCTACCACGTTCCCCGTGGCATCGACCTTGCAAAGCGTATTTGCGATAGTCCCGGTCACCCCCGCGATCTTCGTCGAACTGAGGTAGCCCCCGCCCAACGAATGCTGCATCCCGTCCACAATCAGCGTTCCCGAATTGTCGTAGAACGTCGCAATCCGGTTGACCACCGCAGCTCCCTGAGTGTTGACATTGCCCGAACCGGAGCCCGACGCTCCCGCTGGCCCCTGTGGCCCAACGTCTCCCGATGCATTCAAATTCCAGTTGGAGTAAGTCCCGGATCCACCCATGTTATCCACATTGATCGTCAGTGTTGTCCCCGAGTAAGCAGTTACTAATCCCTCCATATAGCTGGAACCGGCGCTCGCGTAAGCCGCCCGCGCTCGCGCCCCCGGCGAATACGCCAGCCCAGCCTGCGTCGCGAACGTCTTGGACCCGCTCCCGATGGCCAGCGATGTCGTCGATGTCGCCGTGTACCCTGCGCCTGCCGCCCCCGAGCCCCCGTTAATCACCACGTAGTAGTTGGATTGTGCCGCGCCGAACGTGATCACCACATCGTAGTTCGCCGCGTTGACGCTCCAGGACGCGGCAATCGCATTTCGCGGCGTGGCATTGTCGTACACCGCCACCAGCAATCCCGTGGTGGTGAAGCCGTGCATGCTCCCGGTAATCGTTTTCGTCGTGTCCGGACCCGCGATCAGGTTCGTCACATAAGCGGATCCGCCGCCCGCCCCCGTACTGCCGCTCCCGCCGCCGCTGCCCCCGGAGCCGCATCCGCCCACACACTCGTACGCGCTTCCGTTCGCGCGGCATAGTTCGCGTATAGACCCTCCGCCCGCCGTGCAAATCCCGGAGTTCGCCGCGTCGGTCACCATGAACACCTTGCCGGTATTCAGCGCTGCCGGCGGCAAATTCGCAACCGTCGATTCCGGCGGCCGCCACTGCGCGGCAACCTCGTTGTTATACCCCGTCCACGTGTTCGCTCCTCCCAGTATCGGGATGTTACTCATATCCGGAGCCGGCTTCTTCCACGAGTTAGGCGCGCCGCAAAACCACAGGTTCTGGCTCGCCGTATCGATATACATAGTGGGCGGACTGCAGTTCCCGGCCGGAGCCCCGCTCCCCGTCATTACGCTGCTGCCCCCGCCCCCCGACCCGCTCATCTGCGACCACGTGCCGGGCGCTCCGGTCGTCGTACAAAAAAACAAATTCTGACCCGCCGACGCATCCGTCGCGAAGTATACCTGTCCCCGGGTGCAAGCCGCCGGTATCGAAGAAAGCAGTCCCGTCTTAACCGGCGTCGTGCTTCCCGCTCCACTGAAGTCCACAGTGGAGACTGCCCCGCTTACGCTGAGTGTGCCCTTGTAATCACGGCCTCCGTTTACCGTCGTCTGTGCCGCGCACATCCCCGCCATCCCCGCCATCTCAGCGAAGATCACCAACAAAATTGGACTCTTCATACCCTAGAAACTCCTCACTATTGTCGCCCGGAACGTCGCCGCGGCCGGGTCAAGAACTACGCCGGACAAGTTGCAAATTCGTACCGCCACTACGCTGCTCGCGCTCACGCGCATCATGCCGGTCAGGCCGTTCTCCAGGCCCCCCGGCCAGCCCGGCGCAACCGAATCTCCCGTTGAAGCGCCTGCCAGTGGGAATGTCGATTCTCCGCATGCACCCGGTGCCAGGCTTCCGAAATCCAGCACCGCCGTGCCCGCGAGATAGGTCGGCACCGTCGCCGAATCCACTGCGACGATCGATTGCGACCCCGTGTCCACCGTCACAATTCCCGCGCCGCCCGAAACGTTCCGCGTACTCAGGAATGCGCGCCGGTCATTGCCCCCGCCCGTATCCCAAGTGCCGTTTGTGGCCGTCCACGTGTAAAGCGGAATCGAACCCGTCGGAAACGCCGTGATCCCGCCTACCGCCACGCAGATGCCCGCGCACGTTGCCGTCAAATTGTGTCCCGCCGTGAGCGCCCCGGATGAGTCGATGTATAGATAAATCGCCCCCGTACCGCCCAGGATCGTGATCGTGCTGCTGTTAGTCACCGAATACACCGTGTTGCCCAAACGGACATTACAGGGCGTCGCGTTCGAGCAATTCAAGCCCGCCGTCAGCACCGTCGCGCTCGTCTGCACTAAGCCCACATCCCCTAACTGGGACGTCATCCCCGCGCCGCCCGCACCGCTCGCGCTGGCGCCGCTCGATCCTGTAAGTACGCAGTGCCCGGATTGTGCGCTTGCAAAATAGATCGTGACGTTGAACACCAGTGGATCAATCACCACTTTGTCCGGTTCCACCCGCGAGGAAGGGTTCGAACTGTCATAGCAATCCACCAGCAGGTTCGCCGTGCCCAGCCGGTGCGTCGTGCCGTTGACGGTCACCTGCGTCATCGCGGTGAATGTGGTCGTGTAGTTACTCAGCGAAATCAGCGTGTTCCACTGCGCGCCGTCGTATACCTTCAACTTGTTGGCATCGCCCGAGTCAATCGCAACATCACCCGCCGCCGCATTGGTCGGCAGCGTTCCCGGCGATACGCTCAGGCCGCTGGTCGATAAGCTCGGCACGAATGTCTGCTTGGCTCCCGCCGCATACGTATTGCTCACGCCCTTGTCAATGCCGTTCGTTCCTCCGCTGCCTCCCGATGGAGTCTGCGGGCTCCACTGCGCGCCGTCCCACGTCAATACCTGGCCCGTTCCCGGCAGCGTCGCCGACATCGGCCGGCTCTGCAGTCTGCCCACCGTCGCATTCGCCAGCGTTCCACTTAGGTCACCGCCCGCGCCAGGTAGCTGCCCCGAAGCGACGCTCCCCGAAATCTGCCCGAAAGAGTAATCGCCAGCTCTGTGCCGTGACCGCTCCCGTTCTCCCGAAAGCGCTCGACACTCCGCCCGATTGCGATCTGTGGCGACCACTGCGATCCGTTCCATGCCAGAACCTGCCCCATTCCCGGCGCGCTCGCCGCAACCGGGCGGTTCTGTATGCCCGCTACCGTCGCCGTGCCTAGTGCGCCGCTCAAATCTCCCGCCGCCGATGGCAACTGCGTGCTCGCCACCGTACCGCCGATCTGCGCGAACGTGTAGTCTCCCGCTTGCGCCGTCACTGCTCCCACCCGTCCGAACGCGCTCGTCACACCTCCGGCCGTGAACGCTTGCGGCGCCCATTGCGCCCCGTCCCACGAAAGTACCGCTCCCGTCGCAGGCAGCGCCGCGGACACGGCCCGGTTCTGCAAGCCGCTCACCCGCGCCGCCGTCAACGTGCCGCTCAGGTCGCCGCCCGCCGCCGGAAGTTGACCCACTCCGGCGCTCCCCGAAATCTGCCCGAACGAATAGTCGCCTACCTGCGCCGTCACCGCCCCGGTGCGCCCGAAGGCGCTCGTTACCGCCCCGGAAACCGTCTGCGGAGTCCACTGCGCTCCGTCCCATCCCAGCAATTGACCGCTCGAGGGAGAGGTTACCGCCACCGGCCGGTTTTGAATCCGCGATACCGTCGGGCTTGCCAGCGAGCCGCTCAGGTCGCCGCTCGCCGCGGGAAGCTGCGCGCTTCCCACGGTCCCCGAAATCTGTGCGAAGGAATAATCGCCGGCCTGCGCGGCAATCGCTCCCGTCCGCCCGAACGTACTCGTGACCCCGGCCGGAGCGCCCGGTGTCCACTGCGCGCCGTCCCAGGTAAGAACATAGCCCGTCGAGGGCGCGGTGGCCGCCACTGCCCGGTTTTGTATACGGCTCACCGTGGCGCTCGTGAACGTCCCGCTCAAATCGCCGCCCGGAGCGGGTAGCTGAGCCGCCGCCACATTGCCCGAGATCTGCCCGAAGGAATAATCCCCGGTCTGCCCCGTTACCGTGCCGGTGCGTCCGAAGACGCTCGCCACCCCAGACGCTGGAGTTTGCGGGACCCATTGCGTTCCGCTCCATCCCAGCACCTGGCCGGTCGTCGGCAAGGTCGAAGCGATCGTTCGCCCCTGTATCCGCGTCACCGTCGCCGCGCCCAGCGTGCCGCTCAAATCGCCGCCCGCTGCAGGCAGTTGTCCGCTCGCCACCGTGCCGGAAATCTGTCCGAACGAATAGTCGCCGGTCTGCGCCGTGACCAGGCCGTTCCGGCCGAAAACATTTGTCACGCCGCCCACCGCCGTCTGCGGCGTCCACTGCGCCCCGTCCCAGCCCAGCACCTGCCCGGTCAACGGAGTCGTCGCCGATATCGGACGGCTTTGAATCTTGATGACCGTCGGTCCCGGTAGCGCCCCGCTGAGGTCTCCCGCTGCCGCGGGTAACTGCGAACCCGCGATCGTTCCGCCAATCTGCGGAAAGCTGTAATCTCCCGTCTGCGCCGCAATTGCGCCGCTGCGCCCGAACACGCTCAGCACTCCCGCCAGCGTCGTCGCCTCCCATTGCTGTAGAGCTCCGTTCCATTTGAGAAACTGCCCGTCCAGCGGAACCGCGCCACTTAGCTTTCGTCCGCTCAACGCCGTTACCGCCAGCGCACCCGGAGGTCCGCTGATGTCGCCGCCCAGCGGCTGCCACTGCAGGCTCGTCCCGTCGTTACTCAGTATCTGGTTGCTCTTTCCAGTTACACTCGGGACTTCCGCACCCTGTACCGTCCACACGCTCAAGGCCGTGCAAACATACAAATTCTTGCCTGCCGCTGCGTCCGTCTTCAGAAACGTTTCGCCGATCGCGCAGGCTGCCGGTAACGACGTTCCGGTCTTGGATGGCCGCGTACTCGCGGCCGTCGAAAAATCGACGTTCTTTCCCTGGGTGCGCAGGTCGATCTGCGTCTGTCCGCGGGCCGCAACGATCGCCGCCGCCACGCACACACACCTCACCGCGGTTCTATAAAATTTCATGTTGGTTGACTTGATTCGATCAGCGTTTCAGCCACTGATCCCTCTGTGCCGACAATAACCCGCACAGATTCGCTACTAAGCAAATAAAAAAGTCAACTCACTGTAATCATTGGAAATATAAATTTGCAGTTTTGGTGACAGTCCATTTGGCGTCCCTACGTTTCTGCCCGCAAACTCAATAGGGTTAACGTCCGGGAAACTCGTCACGCCAACTTAAAATATATTTTCACAATCCTAACTTCATATTTTCCGCGCAGATAACTCAATGTCCCCATCTACGGGTCGCTCTCCAGCGCGCAGCGCCAAGGTAAAATGAGCATCAGTGAGCGATTGCGAAACACATCCCGGCCGTAAAGTGGGCCATTTCTGGCCCGCATTTTTAGCCTTAAAGACTCTTAAGTCTTTTACTTGCAGTCAAACGCATTTTTAACCGTGGCCATTTCTGGCCCGCTTGACCAATTACCGCTTGACTCTCTCGTAAGTCACATAAGCGGCGTTTCGGTGCACTTCGCGAAAATCCCTCGCCACTAACTCCGTCGCAAACCGCCAGGCATCCGGCTGCGACCGGCTTTAACAACGGAATCCATTCCTGGTAGCGATTCTTGTCCAGCACGATAATGTCCGGCCGCCTGCCGCTCACATACCCCAATCGGAAGTCGTCGATCAGATTGCTGTCGAATCCCAGCTCGAACCCCAGCTCGGAACTTCCCACAATCAAATCGCCCGGCGAGCTGTGCTGCTTCAGGTAGTTAGTCTCGTCAAGGTAAAGCGCATGGTACGCGTCAGCCCGTAGCCGCGACACCGTCACCGAAAGCTGAACCAGTAAAATCGCCGTGCCCAATCCAACCATTGCCCACGCCGGAGCCCGCTCCGTCCGCACTACCCAATCGATAACCAGCCCGGTGAGCACAATCACCGGAGCCATGATATGCACCAGGTAGAACACCTGCGGATGCTTGTCCAAACCCGAATACACCACCGTCTGCAACACAATCAGCCAGAGCAGCGCGCGATGCTCCCGCCGCTTCCGGAAGTCCGGCATCAACAGCGCCGCCGCCACCGCCCCTCCGTAAACCAGCAGCAGCAAAATCTTGATGTGAGAGATTCCTTGGGTATCCGGAGCCAGTCCGTAGATGTAAAGGAACCGCTCGGAGAACTGCGCCCATAGGCTCTGAAACACGCTTCCCTGCCGCTCCAGCCTCCCGGTGATGTTCCCGTAAAACTGGCCCCAGAACATCGCCGGATCCTGCCGGATGTAGAGTCCCCACGCCATTGCGCCCACCAGGTAGGGCGTCACCGCCAGCAGCACGTGCTGCGCGCGAATCCGCCTCCAGTCGAAATACAGCGTCAGCAGCAGCAACCCCGCAAAGGCCCCCAGCGCAATCGGATGGGTCAGGGCCGCGCACGCCATGAATGCGTGGCTCGCCAGTACCGCCTTCCGGAAATCCTTCTCGCGCAGCCACAGGAACGCCGCGAAAGAGCACGCGATGAACGCTTCCGTCATCATGTCCATTCGCGCCACTCCCGCCGACCAGAGAAACTGAAAATCCACCGCCAGGAGCGCCGTCGCAAGTAGCGCCGCACGAACCTCACCGGAAAGCTTGCGCGCCACCACATACCATCCAAGCAGCGCCACAATT
The DNA here is from genome assembly GCA_963811575.1 of uncultured Solibacteraceae bacterium. GTDB lineage: Bacteria > Acidobacteriota > Terriglobia > Bryobacterales > Bryobacteraceae > Solibacter. Next base: position 236,299 of record CAWERY010000012.1, read on the forward strand.
CCCCATACCGTGGAAAGCAGCCGGATCGCGAACAGCGAGTGGCCCGCAATCATGCTCCATCCCGCCACCATCAGCGGATGCAGCGGCAGGATCCAGTAAGTATGTGTACGGATTCCGGTCAGGTTGCGCTGGCTCCACCCCGACGTCTCGTCGAGCACCGAAGTGCCGAAATTTCCCTTCGCCACCAGATTCAGGCCCGGAGTCGCAAACCAGGATTCATCGCTCCACGGCAGCAGCGTGCGCTCCAGGCCGGTCGCCAGCGTCAGGTACACCACCAGAATCGCGCCTAACCACCACCCCGGTTTCACCGCCACCGCCGAGACTCCTGCCATGCGATCCTGAATGATAACATCCACTTCCCATACGGCGAAGTTCGGCCGCGCATGGTAAATTCATGGGGAAGGCTTTTCGCGCCGGGCCGCTTCTTAAAATGTGTGGAATCACAGGTTTCGTCACCCTTCAGCCGTCGGACTCGCCTTCGATCATTGAACGCATGACCGATACCATCCGGCATCGCGGACCCGATGATTTCGGCTACTACCGCGACCCCTGGGCCTCGCTCGGTTTTCGCCGCCTCGCCATCATCGATCTCTCCGGCGGCCATCAGCCAATGCCCAATGAGGACGCCTCCAAGTTCATCATCTTCAATGGCGAAATCTTCAATCACGCCGGCCTCCGCCCCGCCCTCGAACAGGCCGGACATCGCTATTCCAACCGCTCCGATACCGAAACCATCCTCCACGCCTACGAGCAGTACGGCCCCGATTGCGTCCAGCGCCTCCGCGGCATGTTCGCCTTCGCCGTCTGGGACAAAAATGCGCGCAAGCTCTTCATCGCCCGCGACCGCCTCGGCAAAAAGCCGCTCTATTACTTCTGGGACGGCCGCACTTTCGCCTTCGCCAGCGAAATCAAAGCGCTCTTCGAACACCCCGCCATCTCGCCCCAGTTCGAGGAGTCGCTGCTCCCCGAATATCTTGCCTTCGGCTACGTGAGCGAAGAGCGGACCCTCTTCCGCGGAATTCGCAAACTCATGCCGGGCCACCACCTGACGCTCGATCTCGGCGCTCCCAATCCTCAACCCGCCATCCGCCAGTATTGGGAAATTCCCGATCCCCAACCCGAACAGCGCGACGACGCCTCCTGGATCTCCGAGTGCCGCGACCGCATGGAACAAACCGTGCAAATGCGCCTCATGAGCGACGTCCCGCTCGGCATGTTTCTCTCCGGCGGCGTCGATTCGTCCGCCATCGCCGCCCTCATGAAACGCAACGTCAGCGGCCCCGTCAAGACCTTCGCCGTTGGCTATCAGGAGGCCGAATACAGCGAGCTCTCCTATGCCAAACATGTCGCCCAGGCCATCGGCACCGAGCACCACGAAGTCGTCGTCGGCATGGACGATTTCTTCAATGCCCTCCCCCGCCTGATCTGGCATGAAGACGAACCCATCACCTGGCCTTCCAGCGTCTCGCTTTACTTCGTCTCCAAACTCGCTCGCCAACACGTCACCGTCGTGCTCACCGGAGAAGGCAGCGACGAAATGTTCGGCGGCTACGCCCGCTACCGTTTCTATGCCATGAACGAACGCTGGATGCGCCTCTATCGCATCCTTCCCCGCGCCGCCCGCGCCGCGATCCGCAGCCGCGTCGCCACCACCTCCCTCCTGTCTTCCTCACTCCGCCGCAAGCTCCAGCACACCTTCGTCGGCCGCGCCGAAGACCTCGAATCGCTCTATCTGGATAACTTCTATTCCGCCTTCTCCCAGGCGGAGCAGCGCGAATTATTCACCGCCCTGCCCCCAGCTTCGCCCTACGCCAATTTCCGTCGCTATTGGGATTCCAAACCCAACCTCGCCCCGCTGCCCCGCATGCTCTTCGCAGACCAGAAGACCTACCTCATCGAACTGCTCATGAAGCAGGATCAAATGAGCATGGCCACTTCCATCGAGAGCCGCGTGCCCTTCCTCGATCACGAATTCGTCGAGTTCTCTACCCGCGTTCCGGAACACATGAAGCTGCGCAATGGCGAAGGCAAGTACATCGTGAAAAAAGCCATCGAAGGCCTGGTGCCGCACGAAATCATCTACCGCAAGAAAATGGGCTTTCCCACCCCCATGCGCCAGTGGCTGCTCGACCCCCGCGCCTCGCATCTCTTCGACATCATGCGCGCGAAGGATGGCCTCCTTGCCTCCTGCATCGACCCCGCCCGCCTCGACGCCCTGCTCCTCCGCCAAACTTCCGGACACGAGGATGTCACCGACCGCATCTGGCGCCTTCTCACCCTGCAGCTCTGGGGCGACATGTTCCTGACCGGCAAGCGGGAAGAGCGTTGGGAGGGCCTGATGACCGCCGCCCGCCCCGTATGAAGACTCTGTGGGTAAATTCCAACTTCATGCACCCCACTACCAAGGGGGGCCAGATTCGCACGCTTGAGATGTTGCGGCACCTGCATCTCTGGCACGAGATTCACTACGTTGCGATTGAGAATCCGGCGCTCCCGGAAGGTCCCGCGCGCGCTCACGAGTACTCCTTTAAGTCCTACCCCTTTCCATACCGCATTCCCGATAAGACCTCGCCAGCCTTCTATGCCCAGCTCCTCCACGGACTCGTCTCTCCCACGCCCGTAGCCGTCGAGCGCTTCCATCCTCCAGGCATGCGGGCGTTCCTCGAAGACCTGATCCGCAAAGAGCGCTTCGATTGCGCCGTAGTCGATCACCTCGCACCCACCAGCTACTTCCCAGACCTCCCGCACGCCGTCTTTTTTCAGCACAACGTCGAAACCGTGATCTGGCGCCGCCACGTGGAGCACGCCGGAGATTTTCTCCGCCGCAAATACTTTCAACTCCAGGCCGACCGCATGTATCACTATGAACGCCGCGTCAGCCGCGATTCCGGCCACATCGTCGCCGTCTCCAAAAAGGATGCCGACGAAATGCGCCGCCTCTTCGACGTAACCCGCGTCAGCGAAATCCCGACCGGCGTCAACATCGAATACTTCCTGCCGCCGGAACCGCGGCCCGAAGCCGTGGCCGACCTCGTTTTCGTTGGCTCGATGGACTGGCTCCCCAACGTGGATGGCGTTCTCTACTTCGTTCGCGAAGTCCTCCCGCTGATCCGCCGGAAACGCCCCGAAACCACCCTCGCCGTGGTCGGCCGTACCCCGCCGCCCAAGGTGCGCCAGCTCGGCGCGGAGGATTCTCGGATTAAGGTCACCGGCACCGTCCCCGATATTCGTCCGTATTTGTGGGGCTCCGCCGTCTCCATAGTCCCCCTCCGCATCGGCGGCGGCACCCGCCTGAAAATTTATGAGGCCATGGCCGCCAAGATTCCGGTCGTTTCCACCACCATCGGAGCCGAAGGATTGACGGTGAACCCTCCGCATGACATTCGCATTGCTGACGACGCGGAGGCCATTGCCGCGCAATGTCTCGAACTCCTCGCCAGCCCGGAGCTTCGCCACAGCGTTGCCGGGAATGCCTGGGATATGGTGAACGAGAATTTCTCCTGGGAACATGTCTCCCGCTGCTTCGAGAAGATTATGGAAGCCGGTCCCCGCATGAGCTAGCCCGCTGTTGACTCCAGGCGTAACCCCCGGCGAAATCGATCACGCACAGCTAAAGCTTCTCAGTGCCGATGCCGATATTTTGTCTCGGGAAAGAAACTCCATGATTTCAATACAATCCTCACTCACGGATTTGGAACGCTCTCACCAGATCCGGGCGGAAGTTCTCGATTGTTACCTCCTCGCAATCAGGAACATCGCCCATTACGCCGTGGAAGTAGACGAGGAAATCACTTCTACTCACCGCAAGTACCTTAAAGAACTCGCCGATGAAATTGCCACCGGCCGGCAGGAAGCCCTGTTGGCCAGCCGCGCCACCCTGCGCGGGCTCTTGCGGGATTACCGCGACCGGGCCAGCCTTTATCTTGCAAAGCTCCGCGACGATCTCACCGGCACCGCGCGCGCCCTTGAAGAGATTCTCGACACACTTTCCCAGGCCGATGGAGACCACGAGACCACCCTTCGGAATGCCCTGGTCAAACTCCGCGACGCCGCGGCGCTCCCCTCCGGCGGGTCGATCGCGCCGCTCGTGAATGCCGCCGCGAACAGCATTGAGCAGAGCGTCGAACAACTGCGCAAGCAGCATCAGCTCACCGTGTCTCAATTCATGGTAGAAATCCGCATGCTCCACAAGCGCATCGATTCCCTGGAAGCGGCGGCCGCCATCGATGAGTTCACCCGCTTCGAGAATCGCGAAGAAACCATCGAACGGATCCGCAACACACCGGCCGGAAGTTATTCACTGCTCCTCATCGGCGCGCGCGGGCTGCGCCGCACTGAGGTACAGTTCGGCAAAGAGGTGGGCGACGAACTCGCCGGCGCCTTCGCCAAACGCCTGCGCAACAGCCTCCCCGCGAATGCTTCATTCGGCCGTTGGGGCGCCGAGGAGTTCGTAATCACGCTCTCGATGAAGAAATCGGAGGCCATGGCCACCGGCAAGTGGATCAGCGAAAACCTCGCCGGCAGCTACGCCTGCCTGAAAGGGGGCAAAGCCGTGCGTCCCATGCTGCAACTCACGGTTGGCGTGGTGGATACGGTGAGCAGTGAAAAACCGGAACGGGTTGTGGAACGGATCGGGGCCTTCCTGATCAGCCAGCCTTGAACCCTGGACGCTAATGCCGGGTCTGGTGCCCCGAAGCTTCGTAACGCCCCACCATCAGATCAATCACGCTGAGCCACGCACCCTCTGGTTGTTCGAGTTTGTGAAAGAGCGTGAGATATCCCGGCTTCTTCAACCCCATTCCGGCGAAAGCCAAAAAATACAGGCCGTCGTTGGAAAAGTCCGTCACCTGCTCCTTGGTCCACTTCTTAGGGTCGGCAAGGTAAGGCTGCAGGTAATCGATCACGGTGGAGATGGTGGCGCCGCCCTTGGCATGCACGCTCCACAGATCCACGCCTTTCACCTGCGCAATCCTGCAGGTGATCACGTAGGCTTCCACGTTGAATGCCGAATACCAGAGACTTCTGGTGCGCACTTCTTCTCGCGGGGCGGTTCCGTCAGGTTTGATCTGGCGCGGGAAAATGTGATCGCGATAGTAGTTGAAGGCGGCCTTCTCCTGGATGTCGTCGTCCACGAACCCGGCAACCGCCGCCACCTGCGCAGTCCACCACGACGCGTGATTATTGCCGGAGCGCTTTTCGAAGTTGCCGTTATCGCTGGTGGTCAACCACTTGAGATATTCCTGAAACCACTTGTGCACGGCGGCCTGGTCCTTCGGATCCCAATTGCCCGTCTGCGCCAGAAATTCCATGCCCTGGATGGCGCGGATGAAAGAACGCCCATCCACAATACCCGCGCCTCGTCCGCTATTCATATTGCGAATCGCCTGTGCATAATCCAACGACGGCGTCATCCGGGTCTTTGGATTGATGAACCAGGTGTTGATATCGCGCGCGGCGCGCTGCGCGTAGCGGGGGTCGTCCAACAGGTAGGACGCCGCGCCTAAGGCGAACACCGCATCGCACATCGCGACCAGCGCGTTCTTGTTCGCCACAAACCGGTTCGGATTGGTCTGCCCGTCGCGCCGCACATAAGGCGCTTTGGGATCATCCACTTGAGGCCACCAATAGGGCGCCTCGCTGTAGAAATCGTGGATGTCCATCGCCACTCCCTGGGGACGATCGTTGGTCACGCTCCAGGGACCTTCTTTGAACCGGCGTTCGGCATCGGCTCGCAGGCGGCGCACCGGATCCACTGTCCAGGCCTCTTTGCGTACGATGGCACTGTGCAGAGCCTCGGCCTCGGCATCCGACACCAGCGTCATGGGTATGCCGGCTGCATGCACACACGAGACCAGGGTCACGACGAGAATGGCGCTCTTCACTATCACAGATTGTAGCGAATGACGGCTACACCGAAGTGCGTTCAAATTCCGCATTGAACTCGCAGCCAATTAAAGCAATCAACGCAATCAGATACATCCAAACTAGCAGAGCAATGCCGCCGCCGATTGAGCCATACATCACGTTGTAACGAGCGATGTTCCGGACGTACCATGCAAAGCCCAGGGTCGCCAGGAACCAGAGCCCGGTGGCCAGCATTGCGCCGCGCCAAACGTAGCGCCAACGCTGCTTCCGGTAGGGTCCAAAGTAATACAGGGAAGAGGTTACGGCGATTGTCGTCGCAAAAGCCAGGACGTACCGGGCGGCGCGGCTGACAAACTGCCAGACCCAGGCGAGCGGATTCAGGAACGGGTCCACTTTCATCCAATTCAGCACGGCCCGCTCCACCTGGCCTCCGAAAACCAATAACAGCGAAGCGCAGATCAAAGGCACCGCGGACAGCAGCACCAGGGACATGGAAACCCCGCTCTGCCGCAGAAACCCACGATTGCGCGGTACCCGATATGCCGCCTGAAAGCCTTCGATCAGGCTCTTGATGACTCCGGATGCCGCCCAAACCGAGATCAGGCCCGCCCCCACAAGCAGGCCGAACGGCCGTTCGCCCATGACGCGGAACTGCTGCACCACCAGATCTTCGGTGCCCGGGGGGACCACCTGCGAAAGGAAGTTTTCGAGCGTGCTGGAGACAAACTCGGCGCGCGTCTGGACCAGCACCGTGGCGGCGCTGGTCAGCACCGGGAAAAAACTCAGCAGGGCGGAGTAGGCCGCGGCTTTGGCATACCCGAAGCAGCCATCGTCCAGCGTGTTGAGAATCGCCCGGCGTGCCAGCCATGCCAGGTTGCGTGGAGTCAGCCGCACATCGCTCAGTATACCGGGAGAGGCGGAAACTCTTCGACGCGAGCGGCCCAATTCCTCGGGAAAGCCGCTCCCCCGCGCCATGTGCGCTACCGCCAGCAGCAGGCCGCCGTTGCCCGGCAGGTAGAGCGGCAGATTCGCCCTCTGCCAGTTGTGGCCATTCGGGAGCCAGGTGTTTTTGGGGCTCTCGACGAAGAGCGCATCGATGGCCAGCGCGGCCTCATTAAGGCTGGAAGCCGTCATCGCGACCATGGGGAAATCCCAGCCCCAGGTGTCTGCCCATTGCCATTCGGCGAAGACTTTTTTCAACGTGCGCCGCATCGTCTCCCGATCGACCTTTCTGCCGGGCAGCACTCCCAGTGCGCCCAACATCGAGGGATGATCGCGATTGCGCTCCGTGAACGTTTGCGGACAATTCTCGTGGGCGAGATAGACGCCGTCCTTCACCGGCAGGGGCGAAAGCCTGGCCCGGACATCATCCCAGTGAGGATCCCGCGCAAGCCCCAGGCGCTGCCTCCATCGCTGCGCGATTCCTAGCGCGTGGTCCCAATATTCCAGTTCGAACGTGGGGTTCCAGGTATCGCGCGGTGGATGATTTTCCTGCGCCGGAATGACCGGCGGCCCGAGCACATAGCGTTCGCTCTTCGCATCGTAATGGGCGTAGGAGGCCATGAATTCGGCCGTTTGCAATACCATCTCGCGGTACCTGGCAAGCGTTTCGCGAAGTGGGTTTCGCGGCGTAAATCAATTCCGCCATCGCGATCGGGTGAGGCTGCTGCCAGATCAACAGCGGGCCAATCGGCGAAGGGCTGTCGCGCCCGTCGGGAGCCGTCATTTTGGGCCACCGCGCGCCCGCATAGCCCTGTGCTTTTGCCTTTTCGCGCGCGCTGGGCAGAACCTGGTTGTACCACTCCAAACTCCGCTCCAGCAGCATCGGGACGTCCCCACGCGGCGAAATGCGCTGCATGCCAGTAATGCATCTCCAGGTGAAACTTGCCGTACCAGCTGTTGCAGGTCAGTCCGGTTTCCTGCGGCGGCAGCGTGCCCGAACATTGGATCGCTGTCAGGTACTGAGAGAGAATGATGCGCCGCTCCAGTTCATGGGCGCGCTGGTCGTCCGAACGGGAGAGATCGATTGCGCCGCCCGATGTCCAGAAGCTCTGCCAGTGCGCGCGCGACGCGGCGAAGACCGCTTCGGTTGTCGCGGGAGCCTCGTGCCCCGCCTTTTGAAACCCGCGCACAAAATGCGAAGCCCATCGCTCTGGGGCGTGAGCACCAGGCGGTGCGCACCCTCCCGCTGCATAGCAGCCGAGTCCCAACCGATCGTGACCGTGTATTCGTCTTCGTCCAGCCGTCGATCGATTTCCGCTCGATTCGCGGGTGAGCCTGACCTGAGTCCGATGCCTGTCCGGCTGTTTCCAATCCGCCGCGCTCATTGCGCCAGAGCCATACGGAAACTCGAAGATTACCGGGATCCGCCCCTGCACCCGAACCGCGATGGCATCCTTCGCCGGGTGACAGCACGTATCCACCGCGATCTTCCGGCCCTGCCACTCAAACTCGCTGTGCAGAATGCCGGTCCACAAATCGAGAACTTGCCGGATGCTGCGGACCTCTTCCGGTTTTGCGATCGCGAAACCGACCCGGCCGAGGTGAAGGCGGTGCGGATTCTCGCGCAGCCAGTTGAAGAGCGCCGTTTGCCCGGCGCCGCTCGTGGGGTAGCCAACCTTGCGTCCGAAGGTGTCGAAATCAGTAAGCCGGAAATCCGCCGCCGCGCTGCCGGTAGTATTCGGCGCGGTGTGCCAGCCCCACTGCGATTGGGTGCAGAGCGGCATCTGATTCTCGTAGAGTTCCGGGAAGGTCTGCAGCCCGGTCGGGTCGGCGGTGAAGGCAAATTCGCCGTTACCCACCGAGAGCGGCGAGCGGGGATCAAAGGCGTTCAGTGTGGGATTGTGTCTGGTAACCAGCGTGCGCCGATCGATCTTCGAAGAGTTCGTCTGCGCCGCCAGCGCGGCGGGAACAGCGCCGAGAAATTCACGGCGGGAAACAGGCATGAGTCGTCTTACTGAAAGATCTGTCCGAGGTGTTTGTCGACGTGGCGAAGATAATCCGCAATCATCGCGGAGAGCGGAACGCCGGGCCGCCCGTCGATGACGCACTCGTGCGAGAGCGCGGCATCCGGCATAGCCTTCACCATATGCAGAAGGTGGCGGTTGAGCAGCAGCCAGAGATTCACCAGGTCGGGCCAGGGCTCCGTGGCATAGGCGTTGCTCTTCACCCAGGATTCCTGCTCGTAGCCGGGAAACTCCATTTTCTCCAGGAGTTGCGCGCGAACGAAGCGCTGGTGATTGTTCGATGCCGAATCGATCAGGTGGCCGAGGATCTCTTTCTTCGACCAGCGCGCCGGATCGGGTTTGTGCGCGGCGCGATCTTCCGCGATATCTACCAGGCGATGCGGCGCGTTCTTGACGATCAATTCGAAACGCGCGATGGTGTCCGTCATTTGGTGTCCGTCATTTGAGCACGACTTTCGTGGTGCCGGTGTTATTCGCGCTGTCGGCTGCCCGGATCACGAGGAGGTGCTCTCCCGCCGCCAGGCCGCTCAGGTCGAGAGCGAATTTTTCGCGCTGTGAATCGATCACGCCGTCCACCGATTCCATGGGTACCCAGCTGTTGGCATCCAGCGAGTACTCGCAGCGCCTCAAGGAACTGGCGCGGTCCACGGCCTCCCACTCGATGTGGGCGGTGGCGCCGTTGCGGCGGACTTCACCGACGGTGAGCACGAGGCGGGGTGTTGTCGATCATGACCGGGGCGCTGACCAGGGTGGCCTCCCGCGCGGATGCCGGCGGATTGGCCTCCCGGTCGCTGGCCAGGACGCGGAAGAAATATTTGCCGTCGGCCAGCACGTCGGCATCGAAGGTGATGGAATTATCGTGGGTGTTGGCGCGCAGGAGCTTCCACTGGCTTTCGTCTTCCCCGCGGAAGTACACGTTATAAACCAGGCGATCGCCATCCGGATCCTCAGCCACCCATGTCAGGGTAATCTGCTGCGCGGCGGCGCGCGGCAGCGTCTGGGTCGGCGTGCCGGCGGAGTTGGCCGCGGCATCGTTATCGCTGACGGTCACGCTGTAAGCGGAAGTGCTCGCATTGCTCCTGGTGTTCACGGGCTGGGTAACGGCGGCGGCCTGGGTGATCACGTTGATGCTCTTGAGCGTTGGCGGCGAGTTCTGCGGAAGGTAGGCGAGGGTCACGCTGTTGAGCGTGGGGGTGACGCCGTTGGCACCCGTCATTTCCATTTTCCACTGGATGAAGCGTGCGTTCGGGCTGGTGATGCGGCTCCCGGCGTTACTGGTGAGCGGCTCACTCCATTCGCTCCAGGTGCGGTCGGGCTTTGCCGAATTGCCGGAGCGCGTACGGAACTGGATGGTTGCCCCGCTGGGCAAATCGCCGCGCCAACTCACACTGCCCCAGCGCGACGCGGTACCGGAATCGTGCACGGGCGCTTCGTAGGAACCGGCGGGGCCGGACGATTCTCCCAGACGAAACACGCGGCCCATGTTTCCGGTGGCGGCCAGCACCGAATGCTCACCGGCCAGCAGCCGGGTGGTCTCGCCCTCATTGGTCTGCGTCACCAGCGTGACGCGGCGGTCAGGCGCGAGACCGTAGATCCGGCCGTCCTGATCGGTGGAAAAAAGAATCTGCTTCTCAAGCGCCAGGAGGTCGTATACGTTTTCTTCCTTGGAACTCCAGAGAGTCTCGACGGTGTTATCAGGATTGATGCGGTAGACCGCGCTCTTATCCACGCCGCTGACATCCACCACCGGGGTGAACTGCGTGCTGACCTGCGGGGTGGAGGTCTGCGCGCGGCGCGGCCGGCGGCGCGGGTTTCGTCGGGTCGGGCGGCTTCACCTCGGAAGCCTGAGCTTCCACGGTGATGGTGGTGACCGAAGAGGTGACGCCGCTGCTGGTTCCGTTGCTGCCCTGCGCCGCCTGGTTGGCGGCCTGCGCGCGCTTGGCGATGGAGCCGCCGAGCGCCGCGGCATAGACCGTGCCATCCGGCATGGGAACGATCGCGCGGATCTCGGGCAGGTTCGCGTCATAGAGCACGAACGCCTTGTCCTTGGCGGTGATGCGATAGAGAATTCCGTTGGGCTCGGTGCCGGCGAGCAGGCGATTCTGATTGTCCACCGCAAGGCCGGTGACGTGCGATTGACCGGTCTCATACCAGACTTCGCCATGGCCGGTGCTATCGACGCGGAAGATTTTGCCCTGCTCTCCGGTGCCGACGTAGAGCGCGTTGTCGGGCCCCATCGCCAACGACCAGATATAGCGAGCCTTGGGCGAAAAGAATTCGACAGCCTTGCCGTTCTGGATCTTGTAGACTTTGCCATCCGGCGAAGTCCCCGCATAGACGGCTCCGGAACGATCCACCGCGAGGGCGAAGATCTCCGGCTGGTCGGCGGTCCACAACAGCGTACTCTTTCCTGCGGCCTCGATGCGGTAGAGGCGTCCGCGATGGCCGGTGGCTGCGTAGAGAGCGCCGTCCGGGGCCTGCGCGAGGGCCCAAATCACGGGCTGATCGCCGCTGAAGAGCGTTTCGACCTTGGGAGAAAGCGAGAGGCGCCCTTCCCTGCTGAGCGAGACTCCCTGAAAACGGCCGCGGATAAAATCGTTGTAGGAGTTGAGCTCCCAGGTCGCGGTGCCGCTCGAAAAAGCCGCCGGGATGAGCAGCGCGCAGGCCGCGGCGGCAGAGGCGAATCGACGAATCGAGGGCATCATTCCTTCACTTCCACCTGGACTGTTTTGGTGCCGGTGACCACCATGTCGCCGGTATCCACTTCCATCTCACCGATCTTCGAGTTGCGGGTTTGCGTGATCCCGTTGGTGCTGGATTGCGAGCCGCCGAGAATGAGCGCGATGGATGCCGGCGGGTCCGGCAGATCGCTGCCCTCCAGTTGGTAGGCCGGATCGGCGCGCCACACGCGGACGTAGGCCTGGTGTTGGGGTGGAGATTGTTCACCGTGGAAACGAGCTGTACGGGGCTGCGGGGGGTGGAAGTGAGCACCTGGCGGAAATCGGCGATGTTGGCGATGTTGGCATCGGCCACGGTGAAGAAGAGCGTGCCCGGCTCCATGCCGATGGGAACTTCGTATTCGACTTTCCGGGTGAGTCTCGGCGCCATTCTCGCCGGTGAAGGCGATATTGAGCTGCAGCTTCTCGCCGGCGCGGACATCGTGGCGCGAAGGGGTGATGCTGTCAATCGCCAGTTGCTTCTTCTGATCGAAGGCTTCCAGGCGCAAAGCAACGTGTTTGAGCTTGAGGCGTTCAAACCCGCCCTGCATCACGTAGGCGACGGAGACGGCGGCGGAGAGAGATGCCTGCATGGCGCTTCCGTTATCGGCGGAGTACATATTATTGATGCGCAGCAGGGACGGCGCGTTTTCGAATTCGATATCGCCGGTGACGCGGATGCTGCTGGCGCCCGAGGTCCGCTCCGTGGCATCGATGGCGCTGAAGACCGCCATCTGCAGAAGCAGGGGAGAGAGCAGCGTGTCATTCACCATCTGCATCTGGTAGGAATCGATCGGCTTGCCGGAGCGCGAGAGGCTGATGGTGACGGGCACCATGGCGGCGCGCTTGCCGAGTTCGCCAGAGACGGCGGTGTTGCGATCCTGGTTGATGGTCCCCATCCATTCCTTGGCGCTGGAGATTTTGAAGGAGGTGTTGGTATTGGCGAGCAGGGTGAGGACTTCGGCTCGGGCGAAGGGGAGGGCGGTTGCGCCGACGTCGAGGAAGCGGTGTCCGAAGGCGTAGATGCGGTTGCCATCGATGTGGGTCACGGTGCCATCGGCGCCGACGGAGAGATCGCCCGACATGAGCTGCACGCTGATCATGGAGCCCGGTTTGAGGTCGGCGGGGTTGCCCATCACGGGCTCAATCTTCGCGCCGCTGGTGACGCCCTGGCGGGGTTCGAGGCCAAGGGCGCGGAGCTGCGGAGCAAAGGTATCGAGGGTGGCGCGGCTAAAGCCGCCGAAGGACATTGGAGTTGCGATATCGATCATCCGGGCGTCGCCGGACATGGCGGGCTCGGGACGGGGGATGCGCCGGGTCAGATCCTTTTCACCCAGCGCGACGGCGGCAAGTTGGCCGAGGGCGGGCGGGGGCGGGGACGCAGGGGCGGCATCCGAATTCGAGGCGCGGACCATGGCTTCGATGGGGCGGATTCCGGCGATGGGATCTTTGGCAAACGGGAACGCCATGGCGACGGCGCCGACGAGCTTTCCATCGATGTAGACAGGGCTGCCGCTCATACCCTGCATGACGCCGGTATGTTCGAGCGGTCCTCCGGAGAGGCGGCCGAGGATGAGGGATTCCTTAGGTCCGATGTTTTCCAGTACGCCGAGGATTTCGACTTGAAATTCCTCGACTTTGTTCCCATTGAACACAGTACGGCCGATGCCGTGCATTCCGGGTTTGATGTCCTTGAGGGGAAAGAGCGCAGTTTGAGCCGATACGTCGGCGGCCAGCGCAAGAGCCGCCAGAACTGCAAGGCGATGCACTTTCCTATTGTACAAGGGCTGCAGAAGAATTCTGTAACGAGAGTTTGACCGAGGGGCTGCCGTACGCTAGGATAGTTGTGCGGGGTGGAGCAGTCTGGTAGCTCGTTGGGCTCATAACCCAAAGGTCGAAGGTTCAAATCCTTCCCCCGCAACCAAAAATCCTTCATCCGAATCAAGGGGTTACGGGCCTTCCTGGCACGTGATCCAAATTTACTCGTGCCCGCTCTAGCCCACTTTAGCCATAGCCTCCCCCTTTTGATCCGTTCCCGTTTCTGAAGATGCGTGGGCCACCGGGTCGCGCCAAATCATCTGCACAACGTTGCTGTGCGCTTCCCGCTTGCTGTCGCTCATCGCTCGACCGTAAACATTCATTGTGGTTTGGATGCTGGCGTGACGCATCAATTCTTTCTGAACTCCGATGGGGGCCTTCACCTGATCCAACCAAGACCGATAGCTGTGCCGGAACGTATGCCAGCGAGATGGCACCAAAAACAAAAGGTCACATCCGCAGATTGGCGGTCCAGGCTGATGGCCGCGGACGGCGTAGTGTTTTCCGTTCCAGAATACGCGCACGGTGTTCCCGGCACCCTAAAGAACGCCCTCGATTGGGTCGTCGGCAGCAACGAACTCGCAGGCAAGCCAGTCACGCTCTTCAGCGCATCGCCTCGCGGCACCTATGCGCAAGCTTCGCTGACAGAGACGCTCACGGTGATGTCTGCTGAGGTGGTAAGGGCGGCCTCGGTCACCCTGCAATCCCTGGGGAAGTCGGCATCGGCCGGCCAGATCGCCGCGGACCCGGCCATGTCGGCCGCGCTGCGCTCCGGAATCGAGGCATTTGCGCTTGCCATCCAGGCCGGCGGCGTTATGCGGAGGGACCCTCGGGACAGCGGGGAGTGAACCGGAGCGCGGTCACTGACTGAAGCAGAGGGCCGACGTTGGTCGCGAGCGTAGCCACAAAGATATCGCGGTGGCGGGACCATCTTCCGGGATAGGGCAAATGCAGGAAAGGCCCCTGCCAACCCGCTTGAGAAGCGGCGTTTGTGACGTTGTCCTCGATGGATCGGACCACCGTGACGATCGTCGAAGGGGCCAGGCGGGCGATGGCGCGGGCGAGCGACGCTTCGCTGCTTCGGCAGACTGCGCGCCGCAATTGCCGGTCAAGATGATCCACCGGGTCCGGACATAGATCGATCAGGTAACAGCCTGCCGATTGAAACAGGGAAAGGAAATTCTGTTCGTTTACGGTGGGATCGATCGCGTGGAATGCGTCGCGCATCGCGCGATATAGGCCCGAGTCCCTCCGATAGAAGAACCTCCCCGAAACGGGCGGAGCCTCACCAACAAACAGCAAGCGCACGCAGACAGGGCGGAATCGCCGCCGTAGCTCCTCCCGCCGGCGCCGAACAAGATCGTTACGAACCGGCATGCTCCGCTGTCGCTGTCCCGTGGAATTCGACTGGTTGATCGACCTCGATCCGGCCACCTCGGGTGACATCGCAATTCAGTGCCAGCTTGCCGCCGAAACGCTTCACGATATCGCGCAACACCTGCGAGTCGGGCGCCAGCGAATCGGGATCATAGGTGGTCATGATGCATCGGGTGCGAAGGTCCTGAATGCCGATCACCACGTCCCCGATAACCAGCTCGCCGCCGGGCCATTCCCGCTCCTCCAGGCCGCTCACTCCTCCCACAACAATGTTGGGCCGGAGGCGCCGCCTGTCCCTGCCAAACTCCGCAATGGATCCGTCTGTGGCGACCAGAAGCGGCAGGATGTCGAAGCGATCCAAGCTATCGTCGTGGACAAGTCGCGCGCCCGGCCCGGCCACCTTTTGTAAGGCTGGCAAAACACGAGGATCGGTCCAAGGCAGGCCATCGACCAGCGGGTTGCCTTGCCTGTCCAACGTTCCCCGGTGGCCCAGGAGACCAGGATGCGTTCGCGAAGTGATTGGCCGACCGAGGACGTTTCGAACCTGGATGACCCGGTCGCCGTCGATCCCCGACGGAGTCAAATGGGCGCTCTGCAGCTGTTCGCCGGCCATCGACTTCACCGGATATCTCCAGATTTCTGCAACGTACATGCTCCCCCCTATCCAGCCCGAATTAAAGAACGCGGCGTGCGCTGAATGCAATGGGAGCGTCGTTGATGCTGGCCAGCCGCCGCCGCATCAGGCCCACTTCATCGAACTCCCACAACTCGTTGCCGTAGGAACGATACCACTGGCCCGTCTCATCGTGCCATTCGTATTCGAAGCTCACCGCGATGCGGTTCTCGCGGAAACCCCAGAGGGTCTTCTTGAGACGGTAGTCGAGTTCCTTCGCCCACTTGCGGCGCAGAAGCGCCTTGATCTCCTCGCGCCCGCGCAGGAACTCCGCGCGGTTGCGCCATTCGGAGTCCACGGTGTAGGCAAGCGCGACTCGTTCGGGATCCCGCGAATTCCAGGCGTCCTCCGCCATTTGCACTTTCTTGAGGGCGCTCTCCAGTGTGAACGGAGGCGCGATCGGTGGTGTGGGTGTCATCGTTCAATATTTCCCTTTCGCGCGGAGCCTGACCCTAAGCGTCCAGCCGCACGGGGCTCCGCGCCCGTCCGACGCACAACAAGCGGTACCCCTGGGCCCGTAGTGCCGGGTCCAGTCCCTCTTCGGTCTCCATTTCTACTTCGCCATCGAGCACTCGGGTGGCGCAGGTGCCGCACTGCCCGACCCGGCAACTGCTGGGCACATCGATGCCGTGACTTTCCGCGCACGTGAGCAGCGAATCCACGGAAGAACACTCATATTTTCCGCCGGATTTCACGAACTCCACCGGGTACGTCCGCCGCGGCGCGGGCCGAATCTGGCGTTCCAATCGTGAAGCGCTCTTGCCGGATCTGCTCGGCGCGCGCCCCCAAAGAGATCAGAACCTCTTTCACATTGGCCATGAATCCGGCCGGCCCGCATAGAAAGAACGTCTGCCGGCCGATATCGCCGAGTTGCTCTTCGATCAGTGCCCGATTCACGCGGCCGCGCGGACCGGTCCAGTCCGGACCTGGACTGCTCGCAACCACGGTGCAATGGAATCGCGGCAGGCGCTTCTTCAGCCTGTCGAGCTCTTCCCGGAAGATCACATCGGTTTCCGTGCGGACGGCATAGATCATCGTGATCCCGGTGTCGGCCGCGGTCTCTTCGATATATCGCAGCATCGCCATCATCGGCGTGATCCCGCTTCCGCCCGCGAACAAGACAATGTCCCGGTGCTGGCTTTCATCGAAATAGAACTGCCCGAAGGGTCCGTGTGCCTCCACCGTCAAACCTACCTTCGCATCGCCGTTCAGGAACGATGAAACCGTACCCTGCCGTTTTACGGTGACCTCGACGTAATCAGTCCGGAGGGGCGAAGAGGATATGGAATAAGATCGTGGCAGCTTCTTGCCATCCACCAGCCAGTCGAAGGTGAGAAACTGCCCCGGCTTCGCTTTCAATGGCTTGCTTCCGGACAGGGGAAACCTCAGCGTGACAGTGTCGCCGGTTTGCCGTTCGATACTTGCCAACTTCAGAGATGTGGCGCTCGTGGTACGGCTTGTCCGCGAGCCGAACAGCCTCGACCCCAGCAGTATGACCACGATTGCGCCGTAGAACGCCGGCCAACGGATATCCGACTTCACCAGCCAGTAGTAGTGCGCCACGCCCGCAATCGCCGTAACATAGACCAGGCGGTGGAGCAGTTGCCAACGCTTGCCGCTCAGTCGGCGAATCCAGCCTTTGGTGGATGTGACCGCCAGCGGCAGCATCAGCAACAAGCCCAGGAAACCGACGGTGACGAACCTCCGCTTCACCACGTCCTGTGCGATCTCATGGAGGTCGAGATTCTTGTCGAGCCAGAACCAGGTGAGGAAATGCGCCATGCCGTAGAAGAAAGCGAACAGGCCGAGCATCCGGCGAAAGCGGATCAGATCCGGCAGGCCGAGCAATCTCCGCAAGGGCGTCACCGCCAGCGTGAAGACGATGAAGCGAATGGTCCAATCGCCCGTGAGGTGCGTGATGTACTCGATCGGGTTCGCCGTCAGGTTGTCGTGCCATGCACGCCAGGCCAGCCAGCCCACGGGCGCCAGGCACACCAGAAACAACAGGGCCTTAATCCAGCGGTTGCGGAGCATGGCTAGAAATTCCTCTTCAGGTCCATGCCCGCGTACAGCTGCGCCACCTGGTCGGCATAGCCGTTGAATATCAGGGTGGGGCGGCGCCGCACTTCTCCCAACCGGCGCTCGCTCCGCCTGGCTCCAGCGCGGGTGGTCCACTTGCGGGTTCACATTCGAGTAAAAACCGTACTCATGGGCATTCGTGATGTTCCAGGTGCTCGGTGGCTGGCTGCCGACCAGCTTGATTTTCACCAGCGACTTGATGCTCTTAAATCCGTACTTCCAGGGCACCACCAGGCGCACCGGCGCGCCATCCTGCGGCGGCAGCGCCTCGCCGTACATGCCCACGCACAGCAGCGCCAACGGGTGCATCGCTTCATCCAGGCGCAGACCCTCCACGTAGGGCAGCTGGATGCCGGCATGCTTGGCTTCGGGCATCTGCTTGAGGTCGTAGTAGCTCTCGAAGGACACAAACTTCGCCTTGGACGTCGGCTCCACCTGCTTAAGCAAGGCGCTCAGCGAGTAGCCGACCCACGGCACCACAATCGACCATCCCTCCACGCAACGGTGCCGGTAGATTCGCTCTTCGAGGGGCGCCAGCTTCAGGATCTCGTCCATGCTGAACTTGCGCGGCTTGGCCACGTCTCCTTCTACTGAGACTACCCACGGGGTGGTTTTGAAATTCTTCGCGAGTTGAGCGGGCTGTTCCTTACTGGTGCCGAACTCATAGAAGTTGTTATAGGTAGTGACGTCTTTGATGGAACTCGTCTTTTCGCTGGTACTGAGTGGGCTCTTCACCAGGCTGCCGAGTCCAGCAGCGGCTTGCGCACGCGCTGAGGGCGACAGCAGCTCGCGCGCCCCCAGGAAGGCGGCCGGTATCCCCGCAAGAAAGTTGCGCCGATTGATGTAGAGGAACTTGGGAGTCACCTCGGAATTCGAAATGCCTGCGGATTTCAAGTACAGCATGCTCCACCTCTTTGTTGTGAATTCGAAAGTTAGATGATCAACGGATCTCTGCAGTCAGAATTGTCAGGTCATCCTCGAGCCGCGAGCCTCCGGTGAAATCCAGCAGGTGATTGAGGATAGCGACCTTTAGACCCGCTACAGATGCGGCCTTCTCCCCGTTCAGCACTTCGCCAAGCCGCCGATCTCCAAAAGGCTCGCCGTGCGAATCCTCGGCATCCAGCAGACCGTCGGTGAAGGTCACGATTCGATCGCCCGGCGACAACCGGATTTGAGCCTGTTCATACGCGGCGCCGGCTTTTACGCCGAGCGGCAGATTGCTCGTCTCCGTTTCCGCCAGGTTTTCCAGCCGCTGCCAACCGGTCGCGCGATTCCAGACCATTGCCAGTGGATGGCCGGCGTAGCAAAAATGGAGGCAGTTCTGAATCCGGTCGTGGCTTAAAACTACCGCGGTCGTCATCGCCTCCAGTCCGCGGACGTGTAGTTTGCCGTTGAGGTCTGACAGCACCTGATCCCCGGCCAGCGTGTTCATTTGCGACTGCAGAGCACCGTAAACCCACGAACTGATCAGGCTCACGCTCTCGCCGTGGCCTCGTACGTCGGCAATTGCGATTCGCGTCAGAAAATCATAGCTGCAGTAGCTGAGGTAGTGGATGTCTCCGCCTTGTTCTCCGCCCACGGCAAGCGAAAAAATGCTTGCCGTGATGCCGGCGGTGGAAACCTCCTGATTGATCGCCCCAATCCCGCCCCAGATCTCGGAGCAAACAAGAACTCGCGACTCTGTTTCCGAGAACTGAGGTGCAGTGGCCGATGCGTGTGTCATGGTTGATATCGCCTCGCCTCTAGCGCATCGCGTTCTTGGTGCCGGCGACCTTGTCGCTGTAGAAGCGGTTCATGCCCTCGGCGATCTCGTTGAGCGAGTCCTCGACGGCGAAGTGGCCTGCCGCCAACCGGTGCATCTCGGCGTCGGGCAGATCCTTCAGGTATGCTTCGCCGCCTTCCGGCGTGAAGAAGACATCGTTCTGGCCCCAGAAGATAATCGTCTTCGGCTGCCGCTCCTTGAGAAAGGCCTGCCATTTGGGGTAGAGATCGACGTTCTTGCGATAGTCGTAGAAGAGGTCGAGTTGCACGCGGCGGGCGTTGGCGCGCTGCATGAAGGCGGAGTCGGACTCCCAATTGTCCGGGCTGATGAGCTCCGGATTCTTCGCGCCGAACAGGTAGATGCCCTTGATGGCATCGTGCTCCAGGAATGCCGCGAGCGGTTTCTCGGTTTCAGCACTGCGGCTCTTCCAGAGGGCGCCGCGGAATCCGTCCCAGGCCTTAGTGAAGCCGACTTCATAGGCGTTGGTGTTCTGAATGATCAGCCAGTCTAGCGCCTCGGGATGGCGCGTCACAATTCGGAAACCGACAGGCCCGCCGTAGTCCTGCACAAAGAGGCCGTAGTGATCGAAGCCGCGGTCCTTCAGGAACGTTTCGACAACTTCGGAGAGTTTGTCGAAGGTATAGGCGTACATGGCGGGATCGGGCATGTCACTGTTGCCGAAGCCCGGATAGTCCGGCGCGATCACGTGGAACCGGGTGGCCAGTGCAGGAATCAGGTCGCGGTATTGATGCGAGGAAGCGGGGAACCCGTGCAGCAGGACCAGTTTTGGGCTGCCCGGGTCGCCCGCCTCGCGGTAGGCGATGTTCAAACCGGCGACCTTGGCGGTCTTGTACTGAGTTGGAACGGCGGCTGAAACGGAGGCGATCAGAGACCACCCGATGAAGACGGTGCGCAAGATCTGTTTTGTCATGATGAGTTCTCCTGGTTAGTTCGGTTAAACGGCCAAACTCGGCACCATGGACAGCGATACGCGAGGGAAATCCACCTCTGTTCGCGCCACGAGATTCAAGTAGTTGGTGAAGATGTTAACGGCAACATTCGCCACAATTTCAGTGATCTCGCCATCCGTGTAGCCGGCCGTGCGAGCGCTGGCCAGCGCGGCATCGGAGACTTCTCCGCGCTGCACCACAATCGCCTGCGCTAGCTGGAGACCCGCATTGCGCTTGGTGTCTTCGGCGTGCGAACCACGGCTGCTGGCAATTTCCTCCGGCGTCAGGCCGACCATTTTGCCGATCGTGGCATGCGCCGACAGGCAGTACTCGCAGGAGTTTGCCTGGGCTACAGCGATGGAAATCTGCTCGCGGAACTTGGCGTCCAGGTTGCCCGTTCCCAGCGCGGCGCCGAAACTGAGGTACGCTTCGAGCGCCGCCGGCGCGGAGGCCAGCGTCCTCATCAGGTTGGGCGTCATCCCCAGTTTGGCCTGGACGCCGTCAAGCAGTTTCCTGGTTTTGCCGGTGGCTTCGGCGGGATCGATTGCGTTGATTCTTTGCATGCTGTGTAGGCTCCTGTTTCTCGAATCGCGAAAGCCGCGACACCTCGCTTAATGCAGGCGGCATGCCAAGATCGTGCAGCGCTAAGTGGCTGAAAGGAAACGGCAAGGGAGTTAGGCGGCTTCGAGAGACCTCACGATTTGCGAATTCTCACAATTGGATTTCTGAAGTTTCGTGGCGTGCTAGACTCAGCTATGAATCTGGCGCCGCTGCCGTCGATCATTCTTGCCATCACCGAGCAGCGATCCCTGTGCGCCGTGCTGGCGACCATCGTCGACACCATCGCGCGACAGCCGAACGTGGCGCTCGCGCGCTTGTGGTTGCGACAATCCGATCGGGAATGTCCTCACTGTTCAAGCAAGGCCGGGAATTCCACGGATTCGCTCCACCTTCGGGCCAGTGCGGGAAGCTCTCAAGTTCCTGGCGCGGATTGGTCGCGCACGAACGGTGGCTTTCACAAAATTCCTTTGGCCCGCGCCGATTCGAAGATCTCGCACATCGGGACGTCAGGAGAAGCCGTCCGGATTCAGCGCCTCTCGGAGGACTCCTGGTTGCGCAATCCGGAGTGGGCGCAGAGTGAGCAACTGGTTGGTTTCGCGGGTCACCCGCTGGTGTTTCGCGGAGAGGTTCTCGGCGTCTTAGCCGTCTTTCGCCGCACGGAACCGGATGACGCCTGTTGGGAGTGGTTGCGGGTGCTTGCCGACGCCGCCGCCGTGGCGATCGCCAACGCGCGGGCTTTCGAGCAGGTCGAATGCCTCCGCAGGGATCTGGAATTGGAGCGCGACTATCTCCGTCAGGAGGTTAAGGAGGCAGGTCTATTTGGCGAGATTCTCGGGCGCAGCGATGCACTGAAGAGGGTACTGCGCCAAGTGGAGATGGTCGCCCCAACCGATGCCAGCGTCCTGATCCTCGGTGAGACAGGCAGTGGGAAAGAGTTGATTGCGCGCGCGATCCACCAACGGAGTCCGCGCGCCCACAAGCCGCTGGTGAAGGTGAATTGCGGATCGATTCCGCGTGAGCTCTTTGAAAGTGAGTTCTTCGGCCACACCCGTGGCTCCTTCACCGGGGCTATCCGCGATCGCGTGGGCCGGTTTCAGTTGGCCGACGGTGGAACGCTCTTTCTCGACGAAGTGGGCGAGATTCCGCTCGAACTTCAATCGAAGTTGCTGCGTGTTCTGCAGGAAGGCGAGTTTGAGCGTGTGGGCGATGAAATCACGCGGCGCGTGAATGTGCGCGTCGTGGCAGCGACCAACCGAAACCTGCGGCAGGAGGCGGAGGCTGGCCGTTTCCGGCTCGATCTTTTCTACCGCCTGGGCGTGTTTCCGGTGGAAGTGCCTCCGCTACGCGAACGCAGCGAGGACATCCCGGAACTTTCGGCATACTTCGTGCGGCAGGCATGCGCGCGATTTCATGTGCAGGAACCGCGTCTCAGCGAGCGCGAAGTGGAACGCGCCCGGCAGTATGAATGGCCGGGGAACGTCCGCGAACTTCAGAACGTGGTGGAACGCGCTGTAATTCTCGCCCAAAACGGTACACTCACCCTCGAACTGCCGCAAGTGAAGCGAATGGCCGCTGCTGCATCCGCGGCTGCCTGTGCTCCCTCCACGGACGTGATTCCGGAAGAGGAATGGCGGAGAAGAGAGCGGGCCAATATCCTCGCCGCACTGCAAAAGGCCAGCTTTCGCGTGTCCGGCGAGGGCGGCGCGGCCGAACTGCTCGGGGTCAACCCCGGTACTCTGGCATCGCGCCTGAAATCGCTCGGGATCGACAAACGAGACTATCGGGCGTAGGGGCGAACGACGATGGCGGCGGACTAGATTCCCGGCAGCGCCACAGGCTCGAAATCCGGCACCGTTCCCAACCCGAACGCGTCGGTATTCGCATACTTCGCCAGCCCCGCGATCAGCACGGCCTCCAGGATCTGCTCGTCAGTATAGCCATAGGTGTGCAACGCATTAAAGTCGCGGCGCTTTACGTTCGCCGGTTGCGTATTCAACTTCGTCACGAAATTGAGGAGAGCCTTCATCGCTACGGGCAGAGCGGTCGCGGTGTGATCGATGGCGATTTGTTCCGGTTCAGGACCTTCAATCCCAAGCATGCGTACGATCTCACAATGAGCAGTTACACAATATGTGCTGAGATTCGATGCCGAGCACACGAGGAAGACGTATTCCTTTTGGAGCCGCGTCAGGCTGCCTGGCTTGATGAGCATGGCATCGACGAACTTGGCCTGTGCGTCGATCAGGTCAGGCCGTGTCGCCTGAAGCCGGCCGCCTCGGACAGGTCAAAAGAGCCGCTGTCCGTGAGCACCTTGACGGTCTTTCGAGCCGAGTCATAAACCACCTGGCAAGTCTGGCAGTAAGAAAGATGGGCCTCCAACTGCAGCCGGACCGCGTCGGCGACCTCTCCATCCAGGTAATTGGCAATTTCCGCCATGAAATCCTTGCAATTGATCACGCGGTTCCTCCTTGCGTTCTGGCGGCAAACCGAGCCGTCAGCGCCTCGGGTAACATCAAGCGTCCTCGCAAGTGGCGGGACTAACAAAGCCGGGATGCCCAACCCGAGCGCCGCTGCGGACTCCTCGATAGAGAGCTGTTCGATATCCCGAAGCACAACGACGACCCGGTACTTGGCTGGCAGCTTCGTCACGTGATCTTCCACCATGGTGCGCGTTTCGCAGCGTGCGTTCGGGCTTCCCGATCGCAGCGCAGCCGCCGTTATTTGAACAACATGGGTGCCCACTCGTTCAAATAGATGCGCCAGTTCGCCCAGGTGTGACCGCCGGGGCTGAACGTGAACTTGTGATTGATCCCTACCTTCGTCAGCAAAGCGTCGAGGTTCTTGCTTCCCTCGACACAGATGTTGTCCGCCTGCCCGCAGCCGACGTAGTAAAACTTGATGCCCGCTTTCTTCAGCGCCTGCAGTTTGTCCGTGATGTCGTCGCGCGTACCCATGCTGAATACACCTACGTAGCTGAAGATCTCCGGATGAGCATTGGAGGCCGTCAGGGTGTGGCCGCCGCCCATCGAGAGGCCCGAAATCGCGCGGTTGTCCTTGTTCGCGATGACGCGATAGTTTTTCTCAATGTAGGGCACCACGTCCTTCACGAGACTCTCCGGGAAGGCTGTGCCGCCGATACCGCCGCGGCCGGCGCCGGGCGTCCCGGGAATTCCGCCTGCAGACGCCGGTGCGGGAACCGTCGTGGCTGCAGGAGCAGCGGCGGCAGCGGCCGCTCCACGGCCCGCGAAACCGGCTGCGCCAACTTCGCCGGGATTCCCGAAGATTCCGCTGATGTTCTGTCCCGGTATGACGCCATAGCCTGGGGCCATCTTCTGGTTTGCATTGCCGTTCGTCATCACCACCAGCATCGACTTCGCCTTGTTGGAAGCGATCAGGTTATCCATGATCACGCTCGCGCGGCCCATGTTGTTCCAGGCGTCCTCGTCCCCGCCAGCGCCATGGAGGAGGTACAGCACGGGATACTTCTGCTTGCCTGTGTCGTAGCCCGCCGGAGTATAGACGTACATCCGGCGCTGCAATTTGAGGCTCGGGGAGTCGTACCAGACGATGTTCACGTTGCCGTGCGGAACATCGCGAATCGCATAGTTCTCGGATTGCGGGCCGGGGACGATGAAGAAATTCATGTAGCGCGTACCGTCCCGCAACAGGTTCGCGTTTGCGGGGTCCACCACCGAAGCGCCGTCCACGTTGAAGGTGTAGTACCACAGCTCGGGCGTCAGCGGCCCCACCGTAGTGGACCAGACGCCCTGGTCGTCCTTAGTCAACTTGACGCCGCGGCCTTCCGGCCAGTCGCCATTGAGTACGACCTCGGCGGCATTCGCGGCCCTGAGCCGGAAGGTCACCCGTTGATCGTCCAGTACCTCCGCGGAGCGCAGGGCCGGCGGCCTGGCGCCGCGACCGGCCGGCGCTGCGGCCGGGGGTTGCTGCGCCAGAGCAGTGAACGCCATGAACAGAAGCACAGCGGTAGTTCTCATGTAACGGACCTCCTCGATTCGAACGCTTGCGCGTACAAGAATAACGCATTCACTGGACGACGGCTCGTCCTACGGGTCGAGCCGCTCCCAGAGCTTCCGTTCCAGGGTATACGGATCGTTCACGACGTTGCAATCGGCATCGATCTCCATGGTGGCGCGCGTCTGTGCCGTGTACGCCGGCCATTCCGGCTGACCCTTAGCCGCCGGCCTCCCGGTACGCGCGAACGTGCTCCACAGTTCCGCCATGTTGTGCGCGGCCTTCACCGATTCCGGCCGCGAAATCGACATCAGACCGCCGCCGGCAATTGCGCCCTGCTGTCCTGCGTTCGCACTCTGCTGGTCTGGTTGGGGCACATTGTAGAACTTATACGTAATCTCCATCGCGTGCGGCGTGCCCATCTTGTGCTGTGTGCCAGGTATGAGCGCAGGATTCTCGTGCTTGAAGACGTACATGAAGGCCGACGCCCCGCGCTGAGCGGACTTCCGCTCGGCGATCGTCATCGCGCCGATTGCGATCATCCGTGCCGTGGTGATCGCGATATATAGGTCGGAGGGTGAAGCATCCGGACGGCTCTTGTGGTACGTCTCGAAGATCGCGTCGGCGTTGCCTTCGAACTCCTTCGCCAGCCGCTCCTTCAGTGCGGCTTCGGTCAGATTGAAGACCTCGGTGTTGCGCTGCTGGTTGAAGAAGAACACGGTTTCGTCGCGGTTGTAGCCGACCAACAGCGGTTTGTCTTTCGAGATAGCCGGCGCCTCGGGATCGAACGGGTGCCTGGGGAGCACCGCGCCATCGACGACTGGCCCGAACCCTCCGGGACGCGAGCCTCCGCCCATGCCCTTGCGGCCGCCGTTCATGCCTAGCGGTCCGCCTCCGCTGCGGCTGAGCGCACCTTGCGCCTCCACCAGCTTTTCCGCGGGAACCTCCAGAATCTTGCGCCACTCATTCTTCTCGATGCCGAGTTGCTTCAGCGTCATGAGTGTGGTTTCGGCCGCCGCCTCGCGCGGCATCATGCGAATACCCGGGCCGCTCTCGACGGAGGCCTTATTGAAGTAGGGCGCGGCCGAGGGCATGGCATAGAGGCACGAGGTTTTCGCGCCGCCGCCGCTCTCGCCGAAGATCATCACGTTGCCGGGATCACCGCCGAAGGCCTCGATATTTTCGTGGACCCATTTCAGGCCATCGCGGATATCCAACAGGCCCTGATTCCCTGAGGTTGCGTACTCTTCGCCGCCCAACTCTCCCAGATAGAGGTAGCCCACCAGGCCCAAGCGATGATTGGTGGCCACCACGACGACGTCGAACGTGCGGGCGAGGTTGCCTCCGTCCTGATAGCTGGATGCGGCCGATCCGGTGGTGAAGCCACCGCCGTGGCTGTAAAACATCACTGGCCGTTTGCGATTGTCGGCTGCCGGCGTCCAGACGTTGAGGAAGAGGCAGTCCTCGGCCTGCGGCGGTTCGTTGCGGCGTTGGCCCGGCTGGAGCGACGGTGCGCCGAACGCGAGGGCGTCCCGCACGCCATCCCACGGCTTCAACGCGGGGGCAGCTTTAAACCGGTTGGCACCGGCGATTGGGCCGCCGTAGGGGATTCCTTTAAAAGTGAC
Organism: uncultured Solibacteraceae bacterium; assembly: GCA_963811575.1. Lineage (GTDB taxonomy): Bacteria > Acidobacteriota > Terriglobia > Bryobacterales > Bryobacteraceae > Solibacter. Next base: position 262,664 of record CAWERY010000012.1, read on the forward strand.
CAGGTTGCCACTTCGGGCGCCGCGGAGGCGGCCGGAGGCAGTTTTCACTTCAACAAATTCCGCATTCGTGGTCTGCGCGAACGCCTTTCTGCCGAAGGCCGCAGTGGTGATAACTAACGGCACGTCGCCGAGGATTTCGCGTCTGGAAACTCTCACACCGTCCTCCAATCTTCTGTCCGAAGCATAGGCCCGCTTAAACATATCTTCCTACACCAAACTGCAGCTCTGCTTCGAGACAGAAAGCGAGAGCGCACGCCAATTCGATCCGGGATTGCGGCGGATCGCGATCACCTCGGCGGTCACGGAGATGGCAATCTCTTCTGGGGATGTCGCCCCGATGTCGAACCCCATCGGCGCATGGATACGCTCGAACGCTTCGCGCGCGATGCCCTGGGTTTTCGAGTTCGCGGATCACGTTCAGCACCTTGCGTTGTTCTGCGATCCGCAAGAGGCCGTCGCAAACTCGGCTCGCTGGAGGTATCCGCAATCGGCCTTGGCTGCATGGAAGCGTCGGGTGTGTACAGCGCCATACCGCCCGAGGACCAAATGATCGCGGTGATTCGCGGTGCTGTGGAGCGAGGCGTGACGTTCTTCGACACAGCCGAAGCCTACGGCCCATTCATTGCCGAGGAGGTTACTGGTGAGGCGCTGGAGCCTTACCAAGGGCAAATCCGGATTGCCAGCAAATTCGGTTTTGAATTCGATCCCGCGACCGGTCGCCGCGGCGGGCTGAACAGCCGCCCGGAGCACATCAGAAAGGCATGCGAGGGATCGTTGAAGCGCCTCCGTGTCGATACAATCGATCTCTATTATCAGCACCGCGTGGGTCCGAACGTCCCGATCGAGGACGTCCAATCGGCGCATCAGTACGCCGACCCTGACCGCCTATCTGCCGGAAGTACCGGTTGTTTCAAGTCGAGGGCCAGGAACCAAGTCAGGTAATTCAAGCCGCAACGCCGTCCCTCGGGGCCGTGCCACGCGAACGCAGCTTGGTCAACGAATATGGCAAGTTTGGACCTACCGATGGAATTCAGGCGATCAAAGTTGTTCGGGCCCCGCGGCGGAGTGGGGCATCACGCCCGAACGCGTCGTCCTGATGGGATTCTCGGCTGGAGCGATACTCACGTCCGCTGTTGTGTTGCAGTCTGAGGCACGGCCAAACTATGCGGCGCCGATTTATGGCGGGCCTTTCAACGAAGTGCCCCCAATTCCGAAAGGACTGCCGCCCATCTTTCTCTCTGTCGCGCAGGATGATAACGGCGCAGAGCCGGCGTGAATCTTCCGTCCGCTTGTTGATGGCTTTGGCTTG
>CAWERY010000013.1:0-336656 GCA_963811575.1 uncultured Solibacteraceae bacterium
GGGTGTACCTTAAGCTTTCCACCGCTCAATGCATTTGCTAGAAAAGTTGCTTGAGCGGGCATCCTGCGGCTACGGATTGCTGCTCCTGACACTGGATGTCTTAGACGTGATCGAACGAGCGACGCTGGAGCAGCGGAGCAGCGGAGGAAACCCACATCACGGAGGCCGGTAGTTGATGCCGCAAAGCCCGTGCAACAAACATCTGATTTCTGCACGCCGTCAGTCCCGTCTTTCCCGGCATCCCGGTGGTCCCATCGGTCAGCTTGGACGTGTGCAAGAAACTGATGTTTGTTGCACGGGGCTTTTCGGCATCAACCACCGTCCCGCCAATTGCGTTTTCTTGATGGCCGGAGAACGTGTGCAATAAACATGTGATTTCTGTACACCGTCAGTCCAGCCTTTCCCGGCATCCCTGTTGTCGAGTAGATCAACTTGGAGGTGTGCAAAAAACTGATGTTTGTTGCACGGGCTTTGCGGCATCAACTACCGGCCTCCGTGATGTGGGTTTCCTCCGCTGCTCCTCCGCTGCTCCAGCGGTCGCGGGCCCTGTCTGGCCCCAGGTGCTCTTGATTCGCCATCTCGGCTAGTAATGGTAGCGCACGGCGTGCGAGGTACGGCAGTTACTCCGACCGCCGCGTCCTGGTCAGCACCGCCACCGCACCGAGTACAAACCCGAGGGCGAGCGCAGCCCCCATCTTGGCGCGGTCGTCGAACGCGATGAAGCGTGTGCCCTCCGCAGTGATCTCCAGGGCTCCGCACGGCCGGGCGGAAACGCCACCACCACCGCCACCACCGCCCTCCTGCTCGTTCTTGGTGCCGCCACCGCCGCCGAAACCGTACCGGACCTGGGCGGCCGGGATCACCGTGCGATCACCGACGACCACCGGATCGCCGTAAACGTTTCTCACTGATGCGCTGGCCGAGACTCGCTCGGCCATGCTCTGCAATAGTTGTTGGACGTTCATGATTTTAGTGGAGCACAGGCAGGGTCAACCAGCGGACTTTGACTGGAAACCGCCAGCCGGAACGAAGGCGTACACTGGATCAAACCACTGGAGCCTAAGTATGGACTTGGAAAAAGCCATTGCAGACCTGAAGGCGAGCCGCGAACACATAGACGAGATCGTGAGCCTTGAGCTAACTCGGGTGCCGATGCAGGAAGAGCGCATCGCGGAACTGAACGCAAAACGACTGCAAATTGAGCAGGCCATCTTAAGCCTTGAACGACTTGCTCAGGGTCGTGGCAGGAAACGTGGAAGACCACCGGCCTGGATGGCGGAAGTGTCCGCGCCGCAACGCCGTGGAAGGCCACCAGGATCAAAAAACAAGCCTTGGCCGACCGACCCAAATCCGCCACTTCCACCCGGCGCAGCAATGCCTGTTCCACGCCCTCTTAACGATTTGGTATGGGCTGTTTCTGGAAGGAAACGGCCAGCGTGTTGAGCGGGGGGAATCTACAGGGGGGCAACGACTCGCGGCCTCTATCGAGCAGAGCACTTATACGCCGAACCTGCCAAGCCCTTCCCGCCGAATGTTAGACCTCCCTTCGTGGATCGCGAACTTGGCGAGGAACGCACCGGCCTGATGCCGAATCGGCCGCGCGCCTTGCTCACGCGACTGCGTCAGCCGACCGAGTCCTTATGCGCCGCGCCCCTCAGTCCCGCACGCCGAGTTCGGAACTCGTGATGCTCCAAACGAAGGGCTGTGACGGCTCCGGCGACTCGGACGACGACGCCCGATACAACCAGTTGAAGTCGGACATCCCCGTCAAGCTGCGCGGGCCAGTCGATGAACAGGTCGAGCCTCTGTCCAATCGACACCGGGTTGTCGGAGGTGAACCTCAAACCGGAACTGCTTATGTCGATAGTGCGACCGGACCTGTTTTCAATTGGCCCACACGCGCCCGCAACTCGGTATCGAAGCTCCAGGTTGAGTGGAAACCGAAGCTTGGCGCGGCTCTCTGAACTGGGCAACCGTACCCGACGTTCGATTCGAGCGGGCATGACGGCAAGTGTGGGACAAGATCGGCTTTCGTGATAGTACCGTTAGTATTGGTTAGCGTACTGCGGCGTAGGGGAACGACATTAGTGCCGCTATTGCGATACTGGGCCCGAAGGGCGATCCAGGAGGACGTTGATCCGGGGCAACCACTCGCCGTAAGGCGCGGAACTTACGCGGAACTTCCAAGCACCTTCACGCCATGTGTTAAATGACGATCCGTGGATCGAGAGTTTGGCGAGGAACTCACCGGCCTGATGCCCGTTGTGGCACACGGGCTGAGTGGCGTCGATTGCGCTGGTCGCATCTTCGCCGTGGTCGAAGGCGGCACGGTGGAATTGCACTGCGACCTATGCGGGGCCGTCGTGGGCGGGGTGCAGGTCGGCATCATGGAGGGCCTGCTCGGGCTGGACTGCGGAGAAAAGGATGGTGAGTAAGACGGGTGAACCGCGTTAGTAGCCGCACACCCGCGCAATGTTCGGCGCGACGACGTTCACCAAGTACAGGCACTTGCCGCAGCGACCTTGGTCCCTATATCCCAAACCATTTCGGCAAAGCCGGTGAGCGTAAATAGTAAGGTCTTCGATGTTTTGAGTCTCACCTGCATGTCTCCTTTGTTCTTTGTTTGGTTGAGGTCTAGTGTCAGGCGTGTTACGGCCAAAACTGCCACAATTAGCCAAAGAGGTAGGGACAAGGAACCAAGGGCAACTACGAGCCCCCCACTCACAAAGAGTCCTTCAGAATAGCAGCCTCCGCCTACCTGCCGCCGTTCACCCGCCCAATCGTGGGCCCAACGCGCGCGATCCAGCGGCGGACGTCGTACCCCTGCGCAACCACAAGCGTCGGCTTCGGAACCAGTCCCCGTCGCAGGATTACTGCTTGTCGGCAAGCGGCCCCACTGGGACTTTCGCCTGAGTGTTGGCGAGCGGTCCAAGCTCTGCGGCAACGCCACGGGCAATCGCTGCGACTTCGCTGCCCGCTTGGAAGCAGGTGAAGTCTGCGCGGTCGCGCCATGACAATGGTCCGCACAGACGCTTACCTGCTTCAATCGCTGCATCATGCACTACGTTGATTAGCCGCTCATAGTCAGGAGTGCCCTGCGCGTAACCCGAAAAGTTCCCGAGATCGCCGCTGGCCGCAAAGACTGCGGTCACACCCGGAACCTTGGCAATCTCGTACGCGTTCTTGATGCCGTCAAGCGTCTCAATCATGAGAATCAGCACGATGTTGTCATTGATGGTTGCTCGATAACCGCCAGGGACGCTACCCCACATCGCTGCGTCAAACGCCTGCCCGCCACCTTGGCTGCGCTTCCCGAGCGGTGGGTAATAGGTCCAGTCCCGCGCCGCCTTTGCTTCCTCCACAGTGTCCACAGTCGGTACCACTATCACCAGCGCGCCCGCATCCGTCGCATGTTGAATCTCCCGCTCATCGGCGTAGGCAACGCGCACGCCCGGCACGGCCTTCGCGTGAGGACACGCGCGCCACATCCGCGCCACGTTCTCCCAATCGCGGGCGTTGTGCTGCATTTCCGTCCATATGAAGTCATAACCGGCGTTCGCCATGGCGCAATACGTCTCGGGATCAGTGGCACTGAATAGGGTGCCGCCCGTCACCTTGCCGCCCTGCATGAGCTTGAGCTTCACGGGGTTCCAGATTTTCGAGTCCACCGGTGAATTGAAATTCGGCCCATACTTCCATGTGGCCGCGTCAAAGGGCCCCGCGTTCGTTGCGCCGGGCAACGCCGTTCGGATCGCGCCACTATCTTTACCGGCTGGAGCCGCAAGCGGAAATTTGAGCTTTCCGGCATCCGGGTTGTTGGCATAAGGATCAGCGGTTTGCTTTGGAGCCTGCACTGGGGGAGGAGTCTGCGCCAATGCGTGGGATGCGGCGATTCCCAAAGCCGCGAACAAGGTAACATTCAGCGACAAGCAAATCATTCGGCCCTCCTTCTCGCGCCCGGTTAGCTCGGGGGCGAGAAATATTCCTCATCAATCGCAACCTTCCGTTGGGTGATCTAGAGTCTATCAGACGCTACAGAGTGCCAAATGCGGCTCTGCGCCGGGCTGCCCGTTGGGGGGCGCAGCGGTTCGCGACGAACTGTCGTTAGCTTTTCAAGTTGGCCGGTTTTATTAGCAGGTGATCTGTCCGGTTTGCATTACAAAGTGATGCGGCCGTCAGGCCGCCTTCCGTCTGCTCTTGGTTTTCCCGCTTGTTTTAGAGGCGACAGTCGTCGTCGGCGCGGTGGGAAAGTGGAAATCTCGCGCCTTCTGCGAGATTTCCAAGGGAGTGGGGGAGCCGGTGCAAACCGGTTTTTGGTTTTCACCGGCTTCCCTACTCCCGCCTTTTCCACCGTGCTTCCGCGGGGCCTTCTCCTGCAGTGGATTTCCCCTGGCGTCGTACCGTCCCACCACGTGCGGCCCAAATCGAATCGACACGGTCGCATCCAAGTGCTGATGGATCGTTACCGTCTGTTTCGCCAGGCTGTACCGCCACCGGCCCTTTTCGATCTGCCACCATTGGTGCCCGATCGCCACCGTATTGTCCTTGTCCACCACTCGCTCCGTCTGCACCGAAAGAACCAACGCCAGATCCTTTCGGCTACACCGCCGAAATGCCGTCCCCTCTCCTTCCGCCGCCACCGAAAACTTCTCGTTGAACTCCGCGATGTACCGCTCTCCCAAGAACCGATTTGCCTCCTCCAGCGTCTCGATCCCCGCCACTCGCAACTCCTGCGGCAACCGGTTTTGCCACGTCCCGAAGTTCCGCTCCGACCGCCCCCGCGCCTCCGGCGAGTACGCTGCAATCGTCTGAATCCCCAGTTCCTGCATCGCTCTCCCCACTTGCGTCGGCCGGCTCTTGTCCACCTTCCCGCCCGCTGTCGGCGTGTAGAAAAAGTGGCTCCCCCGGTCGCTGTACAGCGCGCAGAACACCCCTTGCTTCTCCACCACCTCCCGTAGACCCGCCATCACCGTCACCGTCGATTCCTCTTCCACCAATTGCGCGTAGTAGATCTCGCTGGTCGCGTCGTCCAGAATCACGATCAGGTCGTAATACCGCCCATCCTGCAACCACCGATGCTTGCTCCCATCAATGTGCAGCAACATCCCTGGCAGCGGTCTTCGTGGTCTCCGCCGCCGGTGTGTCCCACGCCGGCTCCGTTTCTTCACCAACCCCGCTCCCTGCAGCGCCTGCTTCACCCAGCTATAGCTCACCGAGAACCCGTGCTCTTTCCGCAGCTTCTCGTGAAAATGCAGCACGCTGAAGTCGAAGTACTTCTCCTGATACAGCGACAATATCCGCTCCGCCTTCTCTAGCGGGATCCGATGGATACTCCGCTTCCCCCGTCTCTGGTCGAACAGTCCGTCATAGCCGAACTCCTCATACCGCTGCTTGATCCGCCGCATCGTCCGGTCCGATACTCCCGCGATTTCCGCTGCCACCATCCATGTGATGCGCTTCGCTATCGCCTTCAGAATCACGTCTTGCAGTTTCATCATCCGCTCCATTTCCGCGGCGCTTACCTGTTCGGGCCTAGTCACCCTTCAGGATCACCGCTTTTCCGAACCGGACAATTCACTTGCTAATACCACCGGACAACTCACATGCTAGCGACAAGCGGTTCGCGACGAACACGAGCACCATGCGCGCTTTTGATATCATCGCGCCATGAATCTCTGGGTAGCCGTCATTTTAATAGTGGTGGTGGCAAGCGCTTCCGGTGTTTTCACGTACCTTCTTACCCGGCTTCGTACGACGAGAGAATCGGCGCAGCAGGCGCAGTCCTTGGCGGAAGCAGTTGCCGCCCTGGAGAACGAGCGATCCAAGTACGAGAACGCGGCCAAAGGGATCGAGGAAAACGCAAGGCGCAAAGCCCTGGACGAGTTTCTGGCCGACATTCACGTAGAAGAGAGACACTACGTGCGGGAACACCGTGTGCTGTTCGCCCACAAGAAGAGCCTGATTCTCCAGGAGCGGATTTTCTTTCGCAACATCCCCATTTCGAGTTGGGTAGACCACGAGATCCCTGTAGAAGAGGGAGCGGATCTCGACGCCTTGGCGAAGACATTGAGCGTGTTCAACAATGCTGTCGAAGCCGGGATTATGGGTCCCCAAAATGCGCGACGGTTGCCTTCCCGCGCGGGCTAGACCGTGCTTTCGCTGAATGATGGACCGCGAACTCAGCGACGACCTCACCAGCCGGATGCCGATTGTCCCTCACAGCACCGCAGGCGTCGATTGTTGCGGGTGCATCGTCGCGGCCGTGGATGGCAACAACGTGGAACTTCGGTGCAACGACTGCGGGGCCGTTGTGGGCGTGATCCAGGTCAACATACTGAGGGACTTGCTCGGGCTCGAATCGGCGGCGGCGACATGCCCGCATTGCGGGAAGGAAAACATGTTTCCCGGCTTCACGGAGGTTTCGGGGTATGTCTGCAGCGAGTGCGGGAAAGTCGTGCGGGCACCCGGCAAGGATGGATTAGATTTGGATTGGGTCGAGATACATGACGATACCTGCACCTGGTACGAGTTCGATGATGGCCGAGAACCGATACCTGTGATGAAATGCAACCGTTGCGGCCGCCATCCCAACGTAGATCGTGATGGTGTCGTGTGTGCGCTCTGCGGCGACGGTTCGCCGCTGCGGAGAACCTTTCTGGAGAAGGTGATCGAGGCGTGGAACGAGATGGTTGATCCGGGGGACTGAACGGCGGCCGAGTGCGTTTCGGCCCAACGTCAGAGTACCGGATATTTTACATACGCCACGCATGTTCAAGCGATGATACGAGTTGCGCCGTGTGGTGACCGCGATTCCTTTTGGAGTCGCCGGGAGCGCGTAAACCTGCTTGTACCCCCACCGACACCTTGAATCCGGCCGGGGGGCTTTTATTCGGCCTGTACCGCAAACACGGGCGCAAGGGCGAAGACGGTGCTCGGCGACATTCCGGCCATTCGATTGCAGAACACATAGTCTTAATCAATTTGCATACGAAGGGAGATGCACGCCATGCATCAACCGATTGCACCCGCAACGGATTTGCACAATACCGTGACGCTCCTCTCCGTCACTCCGTACGAAAAGGATCAACTGTGGCTACAAAACATCGTTAGCCATTCAAAGTGGAAACTGTACGGAGCTGACCGCCTGGAGTCTGCACTGGCAGTTCTGCACGAGCATGACGTCGGCGTAGTTCTATCTGAACGGGATTTGCCGCCTGATTCGTGGACCGATATGCTACACGCGATACGTCGGTTCCAAGGTGCACCGGAAGTGATCGTCACATCTAGGCTCGCGGATGATCGGCTTTGGGCGGAGGCTCTGAACCTTGGAGCATACGATGTACTGGCAAAGCCGTTTGACCGCAACGAAGTGCTCCGCAGCGTGAGTTTGGCATGGCTGAATTGGAACCGTAAGCATGAGATCGCCACCGGATCGGCTACGCTGCGATGAGGCCACCGGTCGATTCTGCCGAACAAAGCGAAAGGAGATAATCGATGTCCAGAAAAGCAACCGATAAACTGAGCATGGTGAACAGGTCGGAGCCACCAGTGGACCCCGAAATGGTTGAAGCGCTGGCTTACCAGCTTTGGCTTCAGCGTGGGTGCCCCATCGGGACGGATCAGGAGGATTGGTACCGAGCGGAAGCAGAACTGGCGAGAGCGAACCGAGCGAAACTACGAGCCGCATAGTCGGCTCATACTTCGCAGACCGGCGCGCGGTCCGTACTGCCGCGCGTACAATCGCGGTATAGCGACCGCTTGAGCAGCGGAGGAAACCCAGATGGCGGAGCCCGGTAGTTGATGCCGAAAAGACCGTGCAACAAACATCTGATTTCTGCACGCCGTCAGCCCCGTCTTTCCCGGCATCCCTGTTGTCCCATCGGTCAGTTTGGACGTGTGCAAGAAACTGATGTTTGTTGCACACGTTCTCCGGCCATCAAGAAAAGGCAATTGGCGAGACGGTAGTTGATGCCGAAGAGCCCCGTGCAACAAACATCTGATTTCTGCACACCGTCAGTCCAGTTTTTCCCGGCATCCCGGTTGTCGATAGGGGCAACTTGGAGGTGTGCAGAAAACTGAAGGTTGTTGCACAGGCTCAGACATCCAGCTGCGTCGGAGCATCCTAAGTCTCGCGATGTCTCTTAGATGCAGCCTTTGCAGCAGCTACGGGCCCGCCTGGGCACATTTGCTGAACGGAGCCGGGGCACTTCTAGCAGGCGTCGATGGGTTCGACCGCACACCCTCCCGGTCAATCCCCCGCTCTGTTCTACGGCGTGATAAGCCTCTAATCGACTAAGTGCTCAACCGTAAGTCCAACGGCTGCAACAGAGCCGTCTGGTCATCCCCCCTGTTCTTCAGACTTCATCAGACGGACACTGTGTGCAACTAACCAGGATGGGCCGGAGTGGATCTGTTTTTCGTGCTCTCCGGCTTTCTGATCACGGGCATCCTGCTGGATACGAGGGAAGCGACCAACTACTTCTCTTCGTTCTACGCGCGTCGCATGCTGCGGATCTTTCCGCTGTACTATGCCTTTCTGCTGGTGGCGTGGCTAGTTCTTCCCTCAGCGGTGCGGGCGGACTGGATGCCGATGCGGGCGGACTGGTGGCTGTACCCGACCTACCTGATGAACTGGCAGGTATTGTGGAAGGATGTCTGGCACGCCAATATTCTCGGCCACCTCTGGTCGCTCTGTGTCGAGGAGCAATTCTACATCCTCTGGCCGTTGATTGTGCTGGCGCTGCGTCCGCGGTGGTTGTTTGGCGCTCTGGGTTGCGCGGAGGCAATGGTGATAGCGGGGCGCGCGTGGTGGATCTATGACACGGCACCAGCCCGGCGCTGTTCACCGCGACGATTACGCGAATGGACGGCCTGCTATTCGGTGCGGCGTGCGCGGTGGCCATCAGGCAGCTCCATTTCTCGCGGAAGATGGTAGCGGTTATGCCATGGTTTGCGGGCCTGAGTGTTGCGATGTTTCTGGCGCTCGCCAAGCTCTATGACACAGGAAAGCCTGATTCCCTACGGAGAGTTCACACTGCTGGCAGCCGGTTTTTCGGCGATTGTGCTCTACGCGGTCCTGACCGATTCCGAGCGCACATGGATACAGACCGCACTACGCTGGGCGCCGCTCACGAGAGTGGGGAAGTATGCGTACGGCATCTACGTTTTCCATGTGCCGGTTTTCTATCTCATCAGCCAGTTGGTGTTGCTCCTGCCCGTGGACGTTCGAGAGTGGGTTTTGATTCGCGATTCGGCAATCGCCGTGAAATTCGTCCGAGCTTCGCGCTGGCCAGCCTCAGCTACAACCTCTTCGAGAAGCGCTTCCTGGCATTGAAGCGCGACTTCGAGCCGGAATACCGACTGAAAGTTCGGCCGGCGGAGCTGGCAGCAGAGACCGCGGTCAGCTAGGCGCGTCCGCTCCTCGCGATGCCGCCTACTTCGGTGGATGGGTGAGCCGCGTTGCACGCGCGTACAGCTACGCGCGACTCGCGGAGCACGCGGCGCAGGATCGGCAGCACTGGGTCGTGGTCGCGGGCGAAGTTTAGTTTGCGAACACGCTTTCCGGCAAGTGGGCCTGACGACATTTGTTGACATTTTTCTGTGGTTTGGGGCGACCTGATCCGCTTCTGCCCACACAAGCATTTTGATTCCAAACGATTTCAACATGAAAGGCGGCGTATTGAGGCAGGCGCAAACGTTAGCATTTCGCCGCATTTCTGTTACATTCCAGGACTAGGCCCGAGCAACTGTGGGACCTGCCATCAACTAGCGACCGCTGGAGCAGCGAAAGGAACGCTCGAGGGCGGCCCGAGCGTTGATGGCCGAGAAGTCCGTGCAATAAACCTCTGATTTCCACGCCGTCAGTCCCGTCTTTCCCGGCATCCTAGTTGTCCCATCGGTCAGCTTGGACATGTGCACGAAACTGATGTTTATTGCACACCTTCTCCGGCCATCAAGAAAACGCAATTGGCGGGACGGTAGTTGATGCCGAAAAGCCCGTGCAACAAACATCTGATTTCTGCACACCGTCAGTCCAGTTTTTCCCGGCATCCCTGTTGTCGAGTTGGTCAACTTGGAGGTGTGCAAAAAACTGATGTTTGTTGCACGGGCTTTTCGGCATCAACTACAGGCCTTTGCGATGTGGGAAGGACGCGCTTGATATACTGTTTCGGGCTATTGGAGGCCCTAGCACATGTTGGGTGATCAAATTGGGGAAGAGACCGGCAAAGTGACCGGGTTCCGGGTGGTGGATGCAGCCGGACCCAAAGCTGAAGTTTCCTTTCAGACCAAAGGCAATGTCTTAGGAACGGCCTACCAAGGCCGTGCGACTTACACATCCCAGGTACAGGCCAGTGGGCTTCTCTTCGGAGAAGGCCAAGGCATGTACATGGCCAAGGATGGCATGGCGGTATGGAAGGGCCAGGGAACGGGGAGGTTCAATCCGGGCGGAGGCGTAAACTATCGTGGAGCTATTCATTTTGTGACGGCAACTGGAAAATTGGCGAATCTTGCCGGCATGGTCGGCGTGTTCGAGCACAACACCGACGCCGACGATAACGTGACGTCGAAGTTGTGGGAATGGAAGTGAACTTCGTCTGATAGAGGGCCGCGTACCTTACCATCAGAACTCGGCTGTCCTCCAAAGTAATGCAGTCTCGTCACAGCTAGACGACAACTTGACAGAGGCTTCGCACCAGAGCGACCGCTGGAGCAGCGGAGGAAACTCAATTGGCGAGGCCGGTGGTTGATGCCGCAAAAGGCCGTGCAACATACATCTGATTTCTACACACCGTATCCAATATCAGGCAGTATCAAACGCCCAAGAACAAGATCGGGTTCACTGGATGTGGAAGGGAAATTGAGTCCTTCGAACTGCCGCTTGAAGCATGCGGTGGAGGGGAACGCCCTCCTCCTTATTCTTGCCCTTGCTCAGCTCCTGATATCACATGGTTCTTTCAGATCTAAGTTCAACTGCTGCAACAAAACTGCTTCTGTTTTTCGCCTGTTTATCAGGGTCCTATGTGCACACGGCTTCAGCGGCAACTTTCTCGGACACGTTGATCCCAAGCCGCTAGGCGATGACGGCCAGAAATCGGGCGAACGCTGCTGGTAGACCGCGCTCTGCTGCACGCGGAAGAGCTTCCGCGAGAGCGGCCCTCACCGTGAAATATCCGATCTCGGCGTTGTCGTCTCTTGTGGGGCGCGCGCCGAGGGCGAAAACGCTGATGCACGCGAGTTTGGCATCGATGTCGCTGAGATCTTCCCCTTCACTCCGCGCGATGTCGGCGATAGAGCGCAACATGACTGTGGTGGAAAGAGGCAACTCGACGGGAAGCCCCCACATTCCGAATGCTCCACCTATCGCGCCAGTGACGGCGCAGGTCGCCTTGTGAAGGGCATCATACGACCCATTCGTACGCGCCTTGCCGAGCGACGAGAGCGCGATTTTCAAGCAGGAATCAAGCGCACGCTTAGTCGCGTCTTGAATTATCTCCCCGGCACCTTCGGGGAGTGCTTTGATAAGGCGTTCGACTGGTGTTCCTGCCATGTTGGCTGCCTTCATGAAGAAACTAATGCACTCCAACTGCTTGACGCGACCTTTAAGGCTTCCACGTCGTCGGGGCTCATTGAATCCGGCATCGCTTGTGTGTCCTCCTGAGCGAGTCCATACGGCGAGGGGCTCGTTGAAGCGCGATGTTTAACAGATTGCGGATTCGCTTTTACCGAAACTTCTCTCGCACCAAACGAACTGGTACCGCCTCCGTGCCCGCCTCTGTTGCTTCCTCACATGTACCCCACACCGCCCGTGATACCGTGATCCAAATGGAAACCCGTGTCGCTCTCATCACCGGAGCTTCCTCCGGCATCGGTCGCGCTTGCGCCGCGCATCTCGCGACTTGCGGCATTCGCGTATATGGCACATCCGCGTAACCCTGCCGCTGGCACCATGCTTCAGATGGACGTGACCGACGACGAATCCGTTCAAAACGCCATCGATACCATCCTCCAGCGTGAAGGCCGCCTGGACATCGTGGTGAACAACGCGGGCATCGCCATCGCCGGGCCACTGGAACTCACGTCCGTGGAAGAAGCGAAGCGGCAGATCGATGTCAACCTCTTCGGCGTGTTCCGGGTATGCCGCGCCGTGCTGCCCATCATGCGCCACCAGGGTAGCGGCTACATCGTAAACATCGGCTCAATCGGCGGCTTGATCGCGATCCCGTACCAGCCGCTCTACAGCGCCTCCAAGTTCGCGCTGGAAGGCATGACAGAATCCTTACGGCTGGAGGTGCGGCCCTTCGGCATTCGCGTGGTCATCATCGAACCCGGTGATACGAAGACCGAGATCACGAAGAATCGCCGAGTCGCGGAGGCCGCCGCCGACCAACACGCCTACAGCCCGCTCGCCGCTTCACTGAAGCGCACTGCCGACGATGAGCAGCATGGGCCGGGACCCGAGGGCGTCGCTCGTTTACTGTGGCGGATTGTGAACACACCGACACCCCGGCTACGATACACGGCGGGCCCGGCGATTCAGCGGGCGGCGGTCTTCATGAAGCGACTGCTGCCCTATGCGCTGATGGAATATGGGATGCGGAAGTATTACGGGCTGGATTGATCCGGCGAGACGTTTTCGACTGGATGGATACCGCAGTTCCGCTATCCTAACGGCGTCACGCAATCCGCTCCGCAAAGGCGTAACGGCACCGCGACTCCACCCACTGATGTACCCGACGCACCCGTGTTGGTGCGGAACTTGTACCGCGCTTGTACTCATGTGTCTCTTCGCCATTGCTCCCGCGAAGCGCGCTACAAACGCGCAGGCTGCCCGATTCGACCTTGTAGATACCTGAGTGCAGGAACATCCCCTTGGGGGAAAAGCAGGACCCTTTGGAAAGCTACTTGTGCCACCTGTGGCCGCCATGCGCGCCGCGACCTACCTGATACCTCTGCCGCCACGCAGCGTTACATGGCATCGCAGGGAGCTTCTATACCACGCGAGTAACTCTCGGAAAGAATCGGCCCCGCACCCGCCCCGTCCCTAATAGCTCTTCCACCAGCCCCTCGATGCTTACAACAGACCGCGCTCGTCCGCGCGGCGCGCGCCGTTTACGCGAGATACCGCCCAACCTCCAACGCATGAAGCGCGGTTGCCGCGAAAGCTGGCGCGCGCCAGCCTCATGTGGGCAGAAGCCGCCACAACAAGATGTATCTCCAAGCACATCATACTTACACACCAAAGTTTGGACTGAACACTCGGCGACCGCCGCAAGAGTGGCCTTGCTAGTACCGGAACGGCTCTGCCAAAGCCAGCGTTCAGCTTTGCTGGTACTGGAATAAAGGCGCACAAAAATAAACTGCAGTTAGACGGATCAATACCTCAAGGCTCGTGATATAGTCGCCACACATTTCGAGAGCCTACCTATTAATCCTGGGTGAGCTATCAGCCTTTAGTCAGGCAGGGAAACGGCATTTCGAGTTGTGTTGGCTGACACGGCGTTAGCCAATGGCTTGATATATTCCGATCAAGAAAGGGTTCACAATGCTCAAACGTAACTTGCTCAAGACTCTGACGACTGGGGCAGCGTTCGTTGCCGCAATCACCGTGGGGATGTCCCTTCTGCCCTCGCCTGGACGGGCCGACAACGACAACAATGGTTCCCAAGATGAAAAGCAGATGATCCAGACCGGGCTGTCTGTTGCCGGATCGATTGGGATTCAGTTGAACACAACTGGCAAAGACCCGGACATGGTCGGACTGGGAAGCTATCTGGTTAATGTAACTAGCGACTGCAATGGGTGCCACTCAGTCCCCCAAACCTCGTTCGCGGCGGGCGGAAACCCTTATCTGCTCCCCGGATCTCATCCGCCGTTCTATAGCGGAATCCGGCAGTTCAATCAGGCGACCTATCTGGGCGGTAACCAGTCCTTCGGTTCATTTGGCCCCGGTCCCAAAGCGGAAATTATCTCCCGCAACATCACACCAGACTGGACCGGAATGCCGGAGGGGAACACGCTTTCGGATTTCATGAGGATCTTCCGCACGGGCGTGGACTTGGACAATGCCCACCCCAGTTGCGCCTCCCCGACCGCCACCGACTGTCTTTCGTTTCCTTTCAACGGGGCGGTACTCCAGGTCATGCCCTGGCCTGCCTTCCAGAAGTTGACCGACCGGCAGATTACAGCGATTTACACCTACCTGAGCACGGTTCCGTGTCTGGAAGGTGGCCCCGGCGAACCAGCCCATCGCTGCACCCACCCCTAAAAGGTCAGCCGAACCGGGGATAGGCTGAGATTTCCATCAGCGAGAGGGTGATGGCGTTATTTCAGACTCACCGCGCCTCCGCCTTCCTCCCGGGTGACACCGGCCGCTCCTCCCCGTGCGCGTTCCTTTTGCGGGGAGTGGCCGATCTCTTCCAGGCGTTTGCAGCAGCCCCGCCCAAAGCCCGTGCGCAACGATCTCCATGACGGCCGTGACAACGCGCGGCAATTTGGGCCGCCAGCCGAATCGCGGGGCAGGTGGCCTACAAGTAGACGACGTTGCCGCGTTTTACTGACTCGTGGTCGGTGCCTTCGCCGCCACCCTTCTGGGAGCGGCCTTCTTGACGGCGATCTTCTCCACGGCGGCCGATGCTGCCTTTTTCGCTGCCCAACGCCTTTTCAATGCCGCGACGATTGCGGCCTTGCCTGCTGGAGAGAGCTTGCGCTTCGACGCTGTGGTCACCGGCTCCGATACGACCTTCTTTGCCGCCCACCTTTTCTTCAATGCCGCGACGATATTCGCCCTGCCTGCGGCACTCATTTTCCGGCGTCGGCGTGTCTGTGGCTTCGATGCATTGTCAGGCTCGGTGCGATTTCCATCCAGCATGTGGCGGACCGCGGCAATCTGTTCGTCGATGCGGCGTTTTTGGGATTCAAAGCCCTCAATCGCGGCGTGCAGTATCGCGTTAGTGAATTTCTGAGTGGGCATAACTTAAGTATGACTCGATTCGCGGGGTGGTCGCCGGTCGGCGGTGCTACCTTTGAGCCATTCGCCGGCCGCCACTCAGCCCTGGTGCGTGGATCGGTCCATAACGCGCGCTTCCTGCTCAGAGATCGTGGAGCGGCGAGCCAAATGATCTTCGTTCCTCACCGTAATTCTTGACTTCAAACTTCGCAAAAAGCCGGTCCCATCTCGCATTGCTTCTGCATTCGGCACACGTTCCGCACGGGCACCGCGTGTATGGTTCTAGGGGCGGAAGAGGACCGGCAATGGCGCATAAGTGTTGCGGTCGTGTCACTTGACGTACTTTCATGAATTACCACCGTAGTTGAAATTCCCGAAGACATTTCCAGCACCGATACCGTCCATTCACGGGTCTGGAGATTGATCGATGGACCAGTTGATAATAAAGGTTGCCCACCGTCGCAGACAATAGGGAGTAGGCTTCCGTTGCTACCAGCAGGGTCCACCGCCTGCTGCCCGAACAATCAGACGCGATCATGTAACCCCTCCTGCAACGATTCTTCGAGTAGTATGCGGGCGGTGCTGACTGGATGAAAGTCCCGTCCGTACTGCGAAACCGTACCGCCAGTTTCGCTCGCGTCACTGTTGTCTAGGACTACGTAGGGGAGCAACCTTGATGCCGGTAAACGTTAATAGGCCAAGCTCCAGTACCTACGCGGTACCGCTCGGACTGCAAAAGACGAGGGCCCGGCCACACAATGGGCAACATGGAGCCAAAGATGGACTATTGGCCTGGGTACGCCTACAAGGGCGATCCGCTGCCGCGCACACTTCGATTCTGTAAGGTCTGCCGGAAGGACACGACACACGAAATACGCTCAGGTGCCGGTCTGACCGCGAAAATCTGCATGACCTGCATGGATGGCGGGCACAGGTTTGAACTTGACCGCGATTGCACGGGTTCGCAAGCAGCGCGATCTACACTCAAAGCGTGACCTACGAGAGAATATCTACCGGCTCACCCTTCGAGCCATCCATCGGCTTCAGCCGTGCTGTGCGCGCTGGCTCCTGGATCGCGGGTCGGTATGCTGCACGCCATCGAGCGGACTGGCGGCTCCATCGGGGACGTGATACGTACTCGAATCATGCTCACCGACATTCGCCAATGGCAGGAAGCGGTGCGGGCCCACGGTGAGGCCTTCGCCGAGATCCGCCCCGCGGCTACCTTCGTCCAGATCGCCGGGTTCATCTACTCGGATTGGTTGGTCGAGACGGAAGCGTACTGCGTTCTGCGAAGGGATTAACCGGCCGTGCCGACCCCGGCCACTAGTCCCTCCAAGTACGCCCCGGCCGCCGCATCGCCCTCCCTCGGTGCCCACGGCGCGAAGTCCTTATCGTTGGCCGCCGAGTAGGGGCCCGGTTTGACCTCGAAGCAGACAACGTGTTCGCTCAAGACGGCGATGGTGTGCCACACGCCGGGCTGAATATCGACCCCGACCACATCGCGCCCGAGGACGTGGGTGCTGGTGATGTGCCCGGCGTCGTCGAACGTGACGAACGCCAGTTCGCCCACCAGCACTATGAATGACTCGGCCTTGGGCGGGTCGCGGTGTCGATGCGGCACGATGTACGTGCCCCGGATCATCGCGTTCAGGAATCGATGGGGGTTGTCTTCCATGCTGACATGGAAATTGTGATGGGTGCGCAGGCGCGGCGACTGGCGCGCGCGTTCAATGAGCGCGGAGAAGAGGGTCAAGTCGAGCAGTTGAACGGAGGGCATCGCTACTAGGATGCAGGGGCGGGGTCGGCGGTGCAAGTAACACCGCGCCCTCGCCCGCCCGTCAACTGCGAAGTCCGACACTATCGTTCCCAAGTTGGTTCCACTGGAGACGTTCGAGGGGGACCGGATTACCGTAATGCAAAAGCCAAATGTGCGGCTAGATCGTCAACGGTGATGCACTCCTGCTATGATGCGTAGGAATTTTATGAGGGCTTTCTATTCCACGCGGAAGAACTTCCGTGCTTTTATTCTCGGCACACCGGAAGGCTGGCAGGTTTCCATCTACGATTTGGAGAAGCACGAGTGGGTTGAGAAAGGCGGAAGGTTCGAAGACACCCTCAAGAAGGCCAAGGCTACCGCTCAAGAAAGAACCTCGCTATTGCTTGGCAATGCAACCGCTTCGGAGTTGAAATGGCACTAGAAGCGACGAACCGGGGAGGTGGTAGCCAAGATCCGAGACGGGCGACGGCGATATTGACGTCTAAAGCATTGAAGAAACGCGTAGGCAAGGTCAATGTGGGCTGAAAGGAGTGGTCATGAATGCGAAGAAGGTTCTCAAGCGAATAGCCAAGATTGAGTCGTTGATGTTAAAAGTGACGGAGCGGTCTTCAGAAGGTGCGCCCCACATGCACGAATTACTTCGGGAAGCGCAGGCTGCTATCTCTCGTGCGAAGAAGGCTGTGCGCCTGCAAGCCTCTTCCGGGGCGGCGACAAATCCCCCGGCGAAGGGTGTCAAACACAGACCGACGCCCAAACCATCAATAGCAAAACGCACGCTCCCTATCGCTCGCAAGAAAGCCGCATCTACGGTCACGAAGGTAGGATCGCCGGCAAAGAAGGCGGCGGCGAAACCGGAACCAGCCATCGCAAGGAAGGACACCACTAGGGATTCGGCGCCCGTGAAGGTAGCAAAGGCTCCGGCCCGCAAGGTTGCGAAGAAAGCACCGGCTAAGAAGATGGCGGTGAAAGCCACGGTCAAAGAATCTAGGAAGAGGGTATCTACCGCCCCGAAGGCCGGATCGGTTAAGAAAGTCGCGGCGAAGCCCGAACCAATCATCGCAAGGAAGGGAGGCACCAGTAAAAAAGTTCCGGTGAAGGCAGTAAAGGCTCCCGTCCATAAATTTACGAAGAAAGACGCTAAGAAGAGCGTGTCCGCGATACCCCCGGCCAGTGAAACTGCGAACGTGGACCAACTTACGAAGCAGCCAGCGGAGTTAGGGACCGCAGCGACCCCCGATCACGGCTTGCCGGAAATATTTCCCGGCGATGGTACAATTTAAACGACCACGGAAGCGAGAGTTAAACCTCTTCTAAGCGGCAAGATTGGTTGGAGACTACCGCCCACATGCGCGCCCGAAAGCAGGGCTCATCAGCGGCATAAGCGGCGAGGGTGACTGGCATCTAATCCTCCAGGGCCGCGCGCCCCAGTTCGGCGATGACCGCCGTTTCCTCATCCAGCGCGAACCGCACGGGTCGAATCGAACCCATCGGGTCCGGTTATAAGGACGCGCACCCTCCCGCTTTGGTCTACCATGATCTAGGCCTCATGCGGCGCACGCACGTTCTTGCCGCCCCGCGACCACAGCCGACTCGATCCGCCCGCGCCTGTGGCCGGGAACGCCCTTGATGTCGAAGACGGTGAGCGAAGGCGAGATTATACAATCCGGGATTACGAGCGACCGGAGGAGCAGCGGAGGAAACCCACATCACGGAGGCCGGTAGTTGATGCCGCAAAGCCCGTGCAACAAACATCTGATTTCTGCACGCCGTCAGTCCCGTCTTTCCCGGCATCCCGGTGGTCCCATCGGTCAGCTTGGACGTGTGCAAGAAACTGATGTTTGTTGCACGGGGCTTTTCGGCATCAACCACCGTCCCGCCAATTGCGTTTTCTTGGTGGCCGGAGAACGTGTGCAATAAACATGTGATTTCTGTACACCGTCAGTCCAGCCTTTCCCGGCATCCCTGTTGTCGAGTAGATCAACTTGGAGGTGTGCAAAAAACT
The DNA here is from genome assembly GCA_963811575.1 of uncultured Solibacteraceae bacterium. GTDB lineage: Bacteria > Acidobacteriota > Terriglobia > Bryobacterales > Bryobacteraceae > Solibacter. Next base: position 18,730 of record CAWERY010000013.1, read on the forward strand.
GATGTTTGTTGCACGGGCTTTGCGGCATCAACTACCGGCCTCCGTGATGTGGGTTTCCTCCTCTGCTTCCTCCGCTGCTCCAGCGGTCGCGGGCCCTGTCTGGCGAAGCCCCGTGCAACAAACATCAGTTTCTTGCACACGTCCAAGCTGGCCTTCCCACATCTGTTGTCCGGCCCGATAGGCCTGATAAATGGGCTAACTTCTCAGCCGTAAGCCCAACGGTTGTAACAACGGCGGCTATGCAATTCCTCTTATTTACTCGACCTCATCGAAACGGACCCTGGTTGCAACAAACTAGGGTTCTCGTACAGTCTTAGGATTGCCGCGATATGTCCCGACGGAAAACCTGAACGTGTACGAAAAAACTGATATTTCTGCACAGGCTCCGTTTACCTTTGTACCGCTTCACACCGCGCAAGGTCCAGAGAAGTGTGCACTCCCAATCCTTCTCCTCTAAGTAATTGAGAAGCAGCCAGTTGGCATAGGATCGCAATGCATAAATTTATGTCCAAAACTCCAGCCAATTTCGAAAATTCGCGCAACTAAGGGGGGTGGGTGTCCAGCGTGGGGGGCCGCGTGGTACTGCGCGCAACCAAGGGCGTCCACTTGGCGATCTTGGTGAAGCAAGCAGCCGCGCTAGATCGGCTTAACCTTTTTGCGTTCGACCGAAATAATTTTTCGACGGCCGGAACCATTTTCCGCAACCTGCTTAGCGTGCGATGTTTGGGCCGAAGAAGAATGCAGGTCCGACGGAGAACCGAACCGTCCAGCGGCCGTCTTTCAGGATGTCGTTGAACAGATGGTCGTAAACCACATCGCTCTGCAGGCGGATGGCGAAGTGGCGGGTCAGGATAAAATCTGCACCACCACCCAATCCGTAGAAGCCCCTCCAGTCCGTCTTCTTCCCTGCGGGCACGATGAACTGCACGACCGCGGCCGTTATCGGATCGTGGGGCTTCGGTGTGGCCGTCTCGCGTACGGCGCCGAGGGAAGGGCGCACGAAGAACGTGACGTGCTGGAAGTGCCGGAAGGTCAGCACCGGCCCCATGGCGAACGTCTGGGTGAACGAATGCGTCGGCACCGCGAGCACAAAACTCGGCGGAACCAAGCCTTCCGAGGCAAGCTGGGTGAGCAGGGCAGCGAGGTCCCGCTGGAGTGTGATGGGCAGCAGACCCGCCGTGAGCGTCGTGTCACCTCGCGTATTCGTGTAATCGAAGCCCACTTCATACCAAGTTCTTGGACGCACCGCCGCTTGCAGGTTGAAGCCGTTTTCAAAGAGTCCGAGGTGCGTGCTGTCCAAGAAGGTGTAGCCAGCGGAAAAGTCGTAGCGCGTGACGTGTGTTTGCTGGCTGAAGGCTGGAGCGGCGCAAATACTTAGAATAGCGACTAAAGCTTGCCCTTTCATCACAACCTCATGGCGATTAATTTGCGGTTTTGAACCGTGTCATCGTCCTCCACGTGTAGGATGCGGATAAGGTTATTGGGAAGCTTTTTATTTGGGAAGTTTTGGCGCCACTTCGGCAATGGTCGCCAGAAGCGAATTCCAGTCGTAGGGTTTAATCAAGATGGAGGCGACCAATGCCCGGGCCTTCGGCTCCAATTGACTGAGGAACGGCTCCTCCTCGCCTTGGGCCAGGTGGCCGGTGATAATAACGATTTTGAGCCCGGAAGAACGAGGATCCAGGGCGAATTCGCGAATGATTTCCGAACCAAAGGCATCCGGCAACGCCAGATCCAATAGAAGAATGTCAAAAGGCAATCGTGGGGCCCACTTCGGTATAAACTCGCGCATGGCCTTGCGCGTCATGCACCAGCCAACGCCGTAGCCCTGGCTTCGCAACTTTTCCGTGATTGCGGGACCAAAGACGTTGTCATCTTCCACGACCAGCATGCGAACGGCACCGTCAGAAATCGGCATGCTCGGGGGCGGCGCCTCGTCCACTTCATCGAGAAACGAGACCGCGGCGGGCGGCGAGGGCATTCCTAGCGCTGCATGAATCGCCTTGGCGAGCATTGGACCGTCGCAAGGCTTCTGCACGGAGCCCTTGATAATCGAGCGCATCGATCCACCCAGTCGGTTTCCCAACTCCTGCTCATCGGGGAGCGCACCCGAACACAAAATTACGCTGGGGGCGTGCAGCTCCGGATTTTGGCTGACCCGCTCTAAGAATTGCAGCCCGTTGAACTCGGGCATCATGTAATCCAATACAATCGCGTCAATTTTCGGGTTTGCGCAAAGAGCCTCCATAGCCGCCTGACCGTTGTTAGCCACCGTGACATCGAAACCTTCAGAGCCCAGGGCCAGGGTCATCAGGTCGGTAATCTCTTTTTCGTCGTCAACGTATAAGACGTGCGGTCGCTCTGCCATACCTTTGCCTCCTTATGCCGCCTTCCCAAGCAGCGTTTCGGCATCTAACATTGCCGCATCAAACTCTTGGACTCGGGATATGGAAGGCAACTCGATGACGAACGTTGTTCCATGCTCCAATTCCGAATCCACGCGTAGCGAACCCTTGTGCAGGCTGACAAATTCCTTGACGTTGGACAAGCCGATACCCGTGCCCTGAACCAGCCCAGGATGATTGGACCCTTGATAAAACGGATCGAAGATGCGCGGAAGATCCTCGGCGGGAACGCCGGGGCCCGTATCGCTCACCGCCAATCGCAAATTTGCTCCGACTGGCTGGACCTGCACGAGAATCCGGCCGCCGGTTGGGGTGAATTTCAAAGCATTGATCACTAAGTTATCGATTATGCGGCGAATTGAGCGAGGGTCCCCGATGCCGTCCGGGCAAGGCGAGAGAGCGGCTTCTAGAATCACGCCCCGGCCCTTGGCCTTAGCCTCATAGGCGGCGATGGACGCCTGCGCGAGTTCACCTAGGTGATACCCGCGCATTCGCCATTTGCCTTCCATTCGCAACTCGACCAGGCGCTCCAACTCCAGCAGGTCACGAATGCTCTCTTCAATCAAATCCTTCTGCTTCCAGAGCGTCTTCAAATGCTTTTTCTGGTCAGCGCTTACAGGGCCACAACCCTGAGCCAATTCCTGGATCGCCAATGTCTGGGGATTGATGAAGTTTAGGATATCGTGGGACAACTTGGCCAACATCTTGGCCTGTTGATAAAACATGTAGGCTTGCGCGATCGCGCGCTCAGCTTTGCGACCCAGGACGGACAGCGTGGTGATATCGGCGCTGTGGAAAGCCTCCTGACGGAGTTTGGGCCCGAACCCGATGAATCCCACAAATTTGTCGCCCGAATACATCGGCAATGCAGCCGCGATGCTCCAGCGAGCCAGTTCCTGCGCCGCTTCCTGTTCCTCATCCTGAGCTGTTTCATCCGAAAGCAAAAGCGATTTGTCGAACTCAAAGCGCTTGATCAGCGGGTTTGCAGGGCCAAAGGACGTAGTCCATAAATGATGAGGTACGTCGTTCTCACTGGCAAATCCTGATGCCCGCTGGAGATGAAAGGCCCCAGCTGTGATGTCAATTAACCATACCCCGACCCAAGACATACGGGCCTTTTCCGCCAGGTCGCGTGCCAAGCCGCGCAAAAGCTCGGAAAGATTGGTGCGCCGGTAAATGTCTTCACCGAGGCGTTCGATCTCTACCAGGTAGCGAAATTTGTCCCTGAAGAGCCGATCGACAAGAGCCTGGATAGAGCCCTCGCTCTCTTTCACAATGGTAGGGGCAAAAACAGCGAGCAGAAAGGCAGCGAGGCCTCGCGCCACCAAGGAATAGGTCAGCAACGCGCCCGCCGCGAAAGGAACGACCAGAATAATCGCCCCGAGACGAAAATCGATCGGCTGAGCGGTTCTCCTCATCCGGTGAGACAAGGCGGCCGTAAGGCAAAAACACATGACGGCCACGGCCACCATGGGCGCATAGTAATGCCAGCTGATCTGGTTCATGACAAAGAGAAAATAGCTCACAGCCGTGCCCGTAGCGGAGATCATTGATGCCACAATCCACGTTTTCTGGGATCGGGACGTTTCCTCCGGCAGGCGGCGGATCGCGTGAATGGACCACAGACCCATGCAGACGAGAAACACTACAAACCACATGCCAAAAATGCCATAAAGCGGCCCCGGCATCTCCCTGGCGGCCAGACGATGGCTGGGATCAAATGCGAGACCGCGGATGATCCAAGGCGTGAACACCGAAAATACCGCCATCGCTAAAACGGTCCACCTTAAGCCGTGGCGCACAATCGTGGAAAAGCGATCCTTGGCGTTCTGAAAGAACTCCTCCCAGAATGAAAAAAGCGCCAGCAACAGAAACGCTCCAACAGCGTGACCGCTGCGGTAGACGACCTGAGACCAGCTATTGGGCTGGCCGGTTAACAGCAGAACGGTCAACTCCCAGGTACCTAAAAGCGTGAACACCCAGCGGAGCCGGTCGCACAGCGGGTCCTTGTAGTTGCGCAGGAGGGTTAACGCCAACGAATAATTGAGGACGACCCCGAGCAAGTCCCACGGCGCGCGGTCATAGAGAAATGCGGGACGGTTGCGTAGGAAATCACCCATGATCATGCCAATGACAAATGGGAGTCCAATCACGCCCCAGGCAAGCAATTTCGTTAAAGTGTGACGCGCCACCAATTCGATGTCCATCAAACGATGTTTCACGATGGCGAACGACATGATCAGCGGGTAAAGGATGAGGCCAAAATTTCCCCATGGGTAAATATCAATACCAAAGGCGGCGAAATAGGCGATGCTCCCTCCCGAATATCCAATCGCTGTAGCGAGGAAGAAATACTTTATTTGAGTTTTTCTGCCAGGAGAGGCTGTGTGGTACGCCCGAATCAATTCGTAATGGCTAACGAGAACGAGGATGATCCACCAGGCGACATAGACGGGGTATAGTGCGCCGCCAACTGGATAGTAGAGGGAATGGAAGGCCCATCTGACACGAGAGAAAAACAAAGAGCTTGGGATAGCCCAAAGGAAAACGAGTGTTATCAAATAATGAAGCGCAATAGATCGGTTCCGTCGAAGCTCAAGGAACGTGCAAACGAAATGGTAAAAAAGAGGAGCAATCCATACGACTCCGAAAGCATATGCCAAACGCCAGGCCAATAAGCCTTCGGTTGCTGTTTTTGTCCAACCGATCCACAACCCGCCAAAGCACCAGACACCGACCGCCAGAGAACATAAAAACCAAATTCTGCCAATCTTGCGATTGGCACTCATCAAGAGGACGAAGAGCCCAAAACTAACCGAGGTGATTCCCGTCAGCAGGCCGGAGAGAGCAAACGGAGTCATGATATGCTCCTTAGAACTTAGAACATGGATCAGTTCGCGCCAGCCACAGTCCCCATACGATTTCAGGATACCAAGCCTATTCTGCATCCAAGCCGACAGAAGAGTGTAATGGACCGCAAACAAAACCAAGTCGAGTTACATCGAAGTTCTTGTTTTCACTTGGTTGCGCCCCAAGGTTTCCATTACGCTCACTGGAGATCTGTATGTGTATTGTTTTCCACAATCAGAACGCGTGGCGATGTCGAACTTGTTGTGGCGCTGCGTCACACTTGAAGGCGTTCGGCCATGAGGGCCGGTTCGTGTGCCGCCCGACTTCGCGACTGGTTTGAGAACCTCGGATTCCAGTAACACCCATCAGGCCCGGAGGTGCGCAGGTTCGCCGCGACCCGTCAGATGATGGAAGAGATGGTCGCGACGCAGTTCCCGCCGTTGGCTTCTGCCCCGCAAGGGTGCGACGTGATCGTCGCGAGCCCCGCGCTACAGGTGGCGGAAGAAACGGAAAGGTTTTAGGTAAACAACATGCGTTATGGCTTTGTGAAAATATAAGCGGCGTAACGTGATTGACTCAACACCCTCTGTGACAATCGAAGCTCCTGGAGCAACACTTTCCACTCGTCTTCAGTAATAGCGGAGTATTGAGACCGGGCGATTTCCAATGCTTTCCGGGTCAGAGAATGCTGCGACATGAAAACTATCAAAGCGGCAAAGTCCAAAATCCGCATGACGGGCTTGGTCCAGTCCAGAGTTTGTCGCTCGACAAAACCGGTAGCCTTTGCATTCTTCGTGTAGCTTTCGAAGGGTTCAAATAGGTCCATCTCCCACGTTTTTCGAAAACGCTTCTCGGGATCGACATCATCAATTTGTTCTGGATGATTTGTTCTCCAGGTAATATCAACTAAAACAAAAGTTCCACCAGGTTTAAGTACATGAAAGGCACTATCTAATAGCGCTTTTCTTCCTGCCGGACCAAAATGAAAAGCGGCTTCGAGGCAATGAATCTTATCAATGCTATTGGGAGCGGCGACATTTTCAAGATGGGTCGCGTCGCCTTGAATGAAGCTGATATTTCCCGCTTTGCCAAAGCTACTTTGTGCAGTCTGAATATGTAATTCGCACAGATCTATTCCAGTGATTTTGCACCCATTTTTCGCGATAAATTGCGTTGTCCAGCCGTTCCCGCATGCGAGATCAAGGATCGACTCATTGGGTTGGGGATTCAACAGTTCAACCGATTTCTTTACCAGATGTCGTTGGAAATGATTCAAGCCGCCGATCAGAGATGGCAATTGCTTCAATTCAAAGTAGCCTAGATTTAAGAGAGGGCCCCATCCGGAAGCGGTGAGAAATTTTACCGGCAGCTTGGAGCCGTTGTAGGTGACGGCCATGCGTTGGGATAATCCGTCAATCGTTGCATTTTCCATGTCGGATCCCGTTCTCCAAGGGCACATGAGCCACATAGCTGGGGCATTCAATGCTTCCCTTAAAATCTGCGCATGAAACTCCTCCGTCGTGCAAATTACTGGTGATCCCTCGAAGGATCTGAAGGTTTCCGCCTTCGGCCTCAAACCGAGATTCCACTGGGAACTGAGCAACAATTCGAAGCTGTTTTCTGCGGCCGCTTTTCAAGGGCATTTTTCCAACTGTCATTTTCCCTCCTGGCCCGGCTCTACCTTTCTTAGTACAGGAAACAGTAAGTTCGTACGCTTTTCAAGCGGCCACATCCGCCGTTCAATGGGAGTAAGCGCATGCGCGTTTGACGTACGATAACGCGATCTGGTTGCATTGCGAACGTTGAGCGCCGTCAGCTGATAGGGTGGCGCTCATTCTGGACAACCATTCAAAGGAACTTATCCTGGCGAAGCGACCGCTGGAGCAGCGGAGTCTTCTGAGTTAATCCGTCAAGTATTATTGTCAGAAAGTTTTTGGAAGTCGGCGACCGACTTCCACCCCGCACTAGTGGCTAGTCCAAGAGCATCCGCAAGCAGCGACCCTCGCCGGCGCAGAGACTGCATATAGATCTCCTCGTCGTAGGGTTTGCCGTCCTTCCAACAACGGAAGATGATGCGAATCCATTTAGAGAGAGCGTCACAGCGACCGCTGGAGCAGCGGAGTCTTCTGAGTTAATCCGTCAAGTATTATTGTCAGAAAGTTTTTGGAAGCCGGCGACCGACTTCCACCCCGCACTAGTGGCTAGTCCAAGAGCATCCGCGAGCAGCGAACCTCGCCGGCGCAGAGACTGCATATAGATCTCCTCGTCGTAGGGTTTGCCGTCCTTCCAACAACGGAAGATGATGCGAATCCATTTGAACGCCAGAGATCGCACCGCCGCATGATGCTCCTTGTTCTTGTCGTTTCGCTGATGATCATAGTAGGCCTTGGCCCACTCCGACTGGCGGATCGAGTGCGCTGCAAACTCGTGAAACGTCTGGCGCAGAAACTTCGGACAGGTAAAACGGAAATGCACCCATTCTTTGTTGCCGCTGGCCTCCGTCACCGGCGCGATCCCGCTGTAGCACTGCATCTCGTAGGTGTCCCGGTAACGCTCCCGGCGCGTGCCGAAAGCTACGATCAAGCGCGGCACCAAAGCTGCGCCAGCACCCGGCAGAGAGGCGAATATCGCTGTTTCCGGGTGGGCCGCCACCAGTTCCGCGATGCGCGATTCGAAAGCCGCGATATTGCTGCGCAGCGTCGCCAACTGAACCACCAATACGCGGGCAATCAGAGCGCATGCTTCCAGCACTGCCGCATCTTGGGTAGCAGATGTGGCTTGATAGATGGCCGCGATGCGCTCCTCGGTCTTTTCCGCGGAACGGCAGTTGTGCTGCTGAAAGAACTTGCGCAGCGTCCCGGGATGCGCCCGCTGCAACTGCTCCAAGTTCGGCCATCGTTCCAAAAGGTCGCCTACCAAGGGGCTGGTCACGTCATCGAACCAACTGAGAATCTGCGGGAAATACAGTTTCAGGCAGTCGGTTAGACGATGGCCCTGGCGCGTTTTGTCGTCCACCGTCTGCCGGCGTTCCTCCACCAGGAAGTGCAACAGACGAGTCTCCACGGTGTCGGGATGCAGCGGGCGCAGCCGTTCGCGGTGTCGCAACAACAAATCCAGCAGGGATTCGGTGTCGCTGGGGTCGCTCTTGGTTCCGGAAGGAGCAAAGGTCTCCCGGTAACGTGCGGCCGTGGTGGGGTGAACCGGGAACAGCACCAGGTGCGGGTACTTGGTGAGCATATACACCAACGCCCCGCGCGATTGCTCCAGAATCACCGCAACGGGCTGACCGCCAAACCGTTGTTGTAGATCCACCGCCCAAGCCTCCACCGCTTCCGGGGTATTCTCCAATTCACCGGCCTCGGACCGTCGCGAGCCGGTCGGCAGGAGCCGACAGAAATTCTTTTGGTCAGCCCAATCAATGGCTGCAAACGCGGCCCATTCCGGTTCGGAAGGAGTCGTCGTCAATACATCCGACATGGTTCAAAATCCTCCTTTTGGAACGGGCAGGACTTAGCTCCTCCGAAAGCCTTATAGAAAGTCTAGGAGCAGACATCTTCTGAGTATTCGTCATGAGAACCAAGCTGCATCCCGCTGCTCGAAACACTCCGCTAAGACATCCAGTGTCAGGACCAGCAATTCGTAGCCGCAGGATGCCCGCTCAAGCAACTTTTCTAGCAAATGTATTGAGCGGTGGAAAGCCTAGGTACACCCTCTCCGAGTGGCCGCCCGAAACAGCCTCTTCCCAATCTATGAATTCCGTTTCTGGATCGACTATAAGGACCAGCGGAGGAAACGCACTTGGCGAGGCCAGTGGTTGATTGCCGGAAAGCGCGTGCAACAAATATCTGATTTCTGCACACCGTCAGTCCAGTCTTTCGCGGTTTCCCCGTCGTCCCGTTGGTCAGCTTGGAGCTGTGCAAAAAACTGATGTTTGTTGCACAGGCTTCAACGTCGCCAAGGCACTGGCGCGGCCCCTGCCCTTTTCCATCACGCAGTCTCCATCGACTTTGGCGCATGCTTCTTAAGCAAAAACCAACAACGGGAAGCTGCCGATTCTGATTACCTACGATGAAACGCCGCTGCCGCCCATGTTGCGTGTTTTCAAACTGCCGTCATTTTCAAGCTGTAACGTTGCGACGACGCGCAGAGAAATCCAGACCTTAGTGCTCGATCGGGAACCCGAATGCGTACTGTGTTCCATCGTAGGCGCCGATATACACGCGGCTGCCGCCCGCCGCCAATCCCCCGCTGTGAACGAACGAGGTGATGGTCTTGCCACTGTTCCAGAGTTCCTTGCCGGTAAGCGCGTCCAATGCATAGAGCACGGCGGGAGTTGATTGCCGCACCCGCTGAGCCGCGGTGACTTTTGAATCGCCGGGACGGTATTCCCCACTGGACAAAGCAAAGACAACGCCATTCACCAGCATGGGCGGGTGCGGCGAGACCAGGTCGCGAGACGCCCAGGCGCGCTCCAGCGTCACCACGCCATCCTTGCCCGCCAGCTTCCAGGCGACGATGGAATTGTTGGCCGGCGCGAGCAGCCACCGCACCCCGGCGGGGTCTTGCCAACTGGCCAGAGCACCGGCCTCGCCGGCGGATTCGTCAGACTCGGCCAGAGGCGATTTCAGTGTGGCCGCGTCGAAGACCTGGATGCGTCCCTTGTTGTTCCTCACCGCCACCAGATTCTTGCCCTGGAATTCGAAGACGACGGGCGATGATGTGAACGCGCCGACATCCGACTTGAAGATCGCGCGAGGCTCCAGCGCACCAGGCGAGAGCGCCACCAGCTCTTTTCCGCTGGCAGTATAGATGGTACCTTCCGGGCCAAAGGCGGGACCGGCCGTGCCGGCGATGTCGCTGGTAGTTTTCCAGGTGGCGACTTTGCCCGTCTTAAGGTCCACAGCCCAGATCCCGTTCTCCACCCCACCGCACTTATTGGAGGTCGCAGCGTAGCCGATGTCGTTGACGACGGTAAGGCCGGTTGCGTGGGCGTTGGGAGGAAGGAAGGGAATCGCCGGCGAAGGCTCGTCCCCGTTCGAGACGTAGTGGGAGTGCAGCTTGCCGTCGGAGGACAGGGAGAGCACCAACTCGGGATGGGGCTCGAAGGGACTGAAAACTCGCGGACCGGTCGGCCTGGGCGGCGACGGCGGAGCAGGGGGCGGCGTCGTCGGGTAGGGTTTGAGGTTGGCCGCACCCTGGAACGGTTCGCCCACCGATCCCTTCGGCATGCTGCGGACGCCACCGCGCGCACCTGTAGGCACGGGCGGATAGGCGATGCCCGCCGGTCGCGTGACTGAGGCAGTCATGCCGCCGGGACATCCGGTGCTCCCGGCACCCGCTGCCGGCGGCGCCACCTGCTTCTCCCACTCCAGTCGCCCCAGATCGGTGTCCACCGCGACCACGCGATTCGAGGTGGTACCGAAGAAACCCAAGGTTCGGAAGCCGCGGTGGCTAATGTAGAAGTCGAGCAGCGCCGGCGGCGTGATCGAATTGAGCTGTCGCGTCGCACCGCCCAACTTCAATTTCCAGACCAGATCAAACCCGGGCTTGCTGAGCGTCTCGAGTGAGATCTTCGCGTCGTTGCGAACCCAATTCGATCGTTGGGCGTCGAATCCGGCCGTCATCCAGTCGCCGCCGGTTCGCTGGGCAAGCGAAGTCTGAAGTGTCAGAACCAGGCATAACCCGGACACAGCCGTTGGGAAATATCTGCGCATCACTGAGGGCTCCCTGCTTTTAGTGGTTCATATCATATACTATCTCCAAGCCGGAACATTTCCATGAAACCCATCAAACTTGCCGCACTGGCGATGCTGTTCGCCATTCTGACGCCGGGGACCGCCGCCGATTGGCTGACGGACGGCGGCGATATCAGGCGCAACAACTGGCAGAAGGACGAGACCACCCTCACCACGGCCAACGTCAAGGACATGCGCCTGCTGTGGAAGACGAAGCTCGACAACCAGCCCCGGCAGATGCACTCGCTGCTCGAGCCGTTGGTGATCGGGCGCGTGACCACGAAGAACGGCCCCAGGGAGATGGTGATTCAGGCCGGCGTTTCGGACAACGTCTACGCCATCGATGCGAAGACGGGCGAGCTGCTGTGGAAGCGGCACTTCGAAAGCAACTACAAGGAGCCGCCGGGTGCGCGGACCCAGGTACTCTGTCCGGGCGGGATGACCGCGAACGTGACCGTGGGACCCGGAGATGGACCCGGAAACTACATCGTCTACGCGGCGTCATGGGACGGCAGTCTTCAGAGGCTGAATGCGGCAGACGGCGAGCCCCTGGTTCCCGCAGTCCGATTCATGCCGTTTAACGGCAAGCCCTACGCGTTGAATCTGGTCAACAACGTGGTTTACACGCACACCGCGCAGGGCTGCGGCGGAAATCCAAACATGGCGTACAGCTACGATCTGGCCACCAACAAGGTAGGAAGTTGGGGTCCCGCGGGCGGCGGCATGTGGGGACGGTCGGGACCGGCCGTGAGCAAGGACCTGGTGATGTACACCGGCACCGGGGACGGCCGCTGGGATCCGGAGAACGGCCTGTATGGCAACGGCATCATCGGCGTGAAGCAGAACGCCAAGACCAAGGCGCTGGAACTGACCGATTATTACGGCCCCTCGAACGCGGAATGGCTGGTGAAGCGCGACCTCGATATGCAGGTGACGCCCGCGATTTTCGATTACAAGGGCAGGGAGTACATGATTGATGCGAGCAAGGAGTGCCGCATTTACCTCATGGACACCGAGTCGATCGGGGGCGACGACCATCGCACGCCGGTGCATCGGACCCCGCTGATCTGCAACGAGATGGTGGATTTCGCGGAGGCGGGCATCTGGGGATCGCTGACTACCTGGGAGGACAGCGACGGGACCCGCTGGATCCTGTCGCCCTTCTGGGGGCCGAAACACTCTAAGTTCAAAGCGCCGATCGAAAACGGCGAGGTGAAGAAGGGCGCGATCGTTGCGTTTAAGATGGAGACGGTCAACGGTAAGGTGACGTTGACGCCGGCCTGGATTTCGCGCGACATGAATCAGGCGGAACCGCCCCTGATCGCCAATGGGATGGTCTTCGCGTACGGCAGTGGCGAGAACACGTCGCAGGCGTACGCCGAGGTGGGACTAGACTTCCGGATGGAGCGCCGCGTGGCGCTGTCGACGCACGCAGTGCTCTACGCACTCGATGCGCGTACGGGGAAGGAACTGTGGTCCAGCGGAGATCAGATCACGACCTGGAATCACTTTAGCGGGATCTCGGTGGCGAACGGGCAGGTGTATATCAACGACTTCCAGGGAAATGTGTATTGCTTCGGATTGAAGAAGTAAGACTCGTTCAGTGCCGGTATGGGTTGTAGGGGAATAAGGGGTGGGGAAAGCTGTGAAGAATGAGGTGATGGTTTTGGTGTAGAGTTTGGGTTGTGGTAGGATAGAGCACTGGGGAGTGGATGCGGGTTGAGAGGTGATTAGAGTCGGGGGAGGTGTTAAGCTGGAAGGAAGAAGACAACGGCGTGCGCAAGAATGGGCGGGAGAGGAGAGAAGAGATAGAGAGAAGTGCAGGCGCGCTAGATAGTCAAGGCACGTGCTTTAAGGCGAGTTTAAAGGCGCGATGGAATTGTTCGCAGGCGCGAGGAGAGAAAGCAAGAAGGCAGGGTACTGAGAACTGGAAAGAGAGAAGGCTAGCAGGCGGATTAATAGGACGAGGACAGCGGCGACTAAAGGTGGCAAGAGTAGAAGACCTGGATGAGTCCCTTACTGTTACTCAACGCGACGAGGTTCTTGCGCTGGAATTAGAAGACGACGGGCGATGACGTGAACTCGCCGGCATCCGACTTGAAAATCGCGCGAGGCTCGAGCACAGCGGGCGAGAGCGCCACCAGTTCGTTACCGGCAGCGGCGTAGATCGTGCCGTCCGGGCCGAAGGCGGGGCCGGCCGTGCCCGCGATGTTGTTGATCGTTTTCCAAGTGGCGACTTTGCCTGTCTTGAGGTCCACGGCCCAGATCCCGTTCTCCACGCCGCCGCACTTGTTGGTGGTTGCGGCGTAGGCGACGTCGTTGACGACGATCAAGCCGATTGCGTTGGCGTTCGGCGGGAGGAAGGGAATCGCCGGCGAAGGCTCGTCGCCGTTCGAGACGTAATGGGAATGCAGCTTGCCGTCGGAGGCTAGCGAGAGCACCAACTCGGGATGGGGCTCGAACGGGCTGAAGACTCGGGGACCGCCGGTCTTCGGCGGAGCCGGCGGAGGCGGAGGCGGGCTGGTCGGGAAGGGTTTGAGATTGGCGGCACCCTTGAACGGTTCGCCGACTGATCCTTTGGGCGCGCTGCGGCCGCCGCCGCGGGCGCCCGTCGGTACGGGGGGTAAGGCGAGGCCGGCCGGGCGCGAGACTGTAGGAAGTCATGCCGCCGGGGCAGGTGAGGCTTCCGGCTGCGGCCGAGGGCGGAGCGACCTGCTTCTCCCACTCGAGCCGTCCCAGATCGGTGTCCACGGCGGCGACGCGGTTCGAACTCGTACCGAAGAAGCCGAGCGTGCGGAAGCCGCGGTGGCTGATATAGAAGTCGAGCAGCGCCGGCGGCGTGATCGAGTTGAGCTGCCGGGGCGCGCCGCCCAGCTTCACCTTCCAGACCAGGTCGAACCCGGGCTTGCTGAGCGTTTCGAGTGAGATCTTCGCGTCGTTGCGGACCCAATTCGATCGCTGGGCGTCAAAGCCGGCCGTCAGCCAGTCGGCGCCGCTTCGTTGGGCGAGCGAAGTCTGAAGTGTCAGAAGCAGGCACAGGCCGGGCACAGCTGTTGGGAAATATTTGCGCATCAGTTGGGGGTCCCTCTGGTATTAATGGCTCACATCATATACTATTTGCAAGCCTACTATTTCCAAACCGGGAACACTTCGATGAAACGAATCAAACTTGTTGCGCTCGCGATTCTGTCTGCCGTCCTGATGCCGCTGACCGCCGCCGATTGGCTGACCGACGGCGGCGGACACCAGGCGCAACAACTGGCAGAAGGACGAGACCATCCTCACCAAGGCCAACGTTAAGGACATGAGGCTGCTGTGGAAGACGAAGCTCGATAACGAGCCGCGGCAGATGCACTCGCTGCTCGAGCCGCTGGTGATCGGGCGCGTGAACACAAAGAGCGGTCCGAAGGAAATGGTGATCCAGGCCGGCGTTTCGGACAACGTCTACGCACTCGACGCGAAGACGGGCGAGCTTGCTGTGGAAGCGGCATTTCGAAAGCACCTACAAGGAAGCCGCCCGGCGCGCGGACCGCAGCGTGCTGTGTCCGGGCGGCATGACGGCGAACGTGACGGTCGGCTCCGGCGAGGGGGTCCGGGCAAAGTACATTGTCTACGCGGCGGCGTGGGACGGCCAGTCTGCACAAGCTGAATGCGGCCGATGGCGAGGCGCTGCGCTCCCTCGGTGCAAGTTCATGCCGTCGAACGGAAAGCCGTACGCGCTGAACGTGGTGAACAACGTGATCTATACGCACAGCGGCGCAGGGTTGCGGCGGTAATCCGAACATGGCGTACAGCTACGATCTGGCGACGCAACAAGGTGGGAAGTTGGGGTCCGGCGGGCGGCGGGATGTGGGGACGGTCGGGACCGGCGGTGAGCAAGGATCTGGTGATGTACACCGGGACCGGGGACGGCCGCTGGGATCCGGAAAACGGCCTATACGGCAACGGCATCATCGGCGTGAAGCAGAACCCGAAGACCAAGGCGCTGGAGCTGGTGGATTACTACGGACCCTCGAACGCGGAGTGGCTGGTGGAAGCGCGACCTCGATATGCAGGTGACGCCCGCGATTTTCGACTACAAGGGCAAGGAGTACATGATCGACGCGAGCAAGGAATGCCGCATCTACCTGATGGACACCGAATCCATCGGCGGCGACGACCATCGCACGCCGGTGCTACCGGACGCCGCTGATCTGCAACGAATGCGTGGATTTCGCGGAGGCGGGCATCTGGGGCTCGCTTGACGACCTGGGAGGAGAGCGACGGGACTCGCTGGATTCTGACGCCGTTCTGGGGGCCCGAAGCATTCGCAAGTTCAAAGCGCCGATCGAGAATGGCGAGGTGAAGAAGGGCGCGATCGCGGCGTTCAAGATGGAGACGGTCAGACGGTAAGGTGACGATTGACGCCGGCCTGGATCTCGCGCGACATGAACCAGGCGGAGCCGCCGCTGATCGCCAACGGGATGATCTTCGCCTACGGCAGCGGCGAGAACACGGCGCAGGCGTTTCCCGAGGTCGGGCTGGATTTCCGCATGGAGCGCCGCATACCGCTTTCCACGCACGCCGTGCTTATACGCGCTCGATGCGCGGACCGGGAAGGAGCTGTGGTCGAGCGGGGATCAGATCAGGAGCTGGAATCACTGGAGCGGGATCTCAGTGGCGAACGGGCAGGTGTATATCAACGACTACCAGGGCAATTTGTATTGCTTCGGATTGAAGAAGTAAGACTCGTTCAGCGCCGGCCTGCACGTTGAAGCTACTTGGCCAAAATCAATCTGGCGATCTCCGCCCGCGCGTGCAGCAGGTGTCTAGCGTCGGTGTCCCAATCGTGCCAACTTCGGGCAATCTTTTTCACAACGTCCTCCGCCACCGCCCTGCTTCGGCGTTGCGCCAGAATCGTGAGGTATTCGTAATCTTCCAGCCCTTCCCGGATTTGCTTCAGTCGGATCGACGTGATGAAACCCTGAACACCCACATCCACCCCCGGATACAACAGCGAGCCTTCCATGTTGTATTGATCCCCGTAGGTCAGGGGGTTGGTCCAGACGTCCCGGGTAGAAGCCCAGTTGGTAGTACTCCAGTAGAGCAAGCCGGTGATGTCGAAACGCCAGCTGATCCACATCGGGATACGATAGTTCAGAATTGGGAAGTCCAATTCCCAGAATGGCGTCTCCGGGCGACCCTGGCACAGCGCCGTATAGGACCATATCTCCTCGCCTGCGGACAGCCGCTTTTTCATAGCCTGGTCCCCAAACATCGGCCAAAGGGGCGCCCATATATCCACCGAGCCCACCAAACTCCCCCACGGCGGGTTCTGGACCTGAGGCCCCTTTGTGCAAAGCACCTTCAGGCCCGGCACCACCTCGCGGACGAACTTGGAGCGAGCGCGAACATCGTTGTACGCCTCCTAGCGAACTCGGTTCGTCCGCCACGTAGATGTAGGCCATCTTGTCCCAATGGTGAGCCTGCAGGTAGGTGTACATCGAGCGGAGATATCGGGCATTCCGCTTGCGATCCGCACCCAGAGGATCGCCCTGCCAGCCCCGGCCGTCCATGCCGAGAAACGGGATCGGAAATCCGGTGATGTGAAAGCGTTCGATCCATTGCTTGTAGTGCTGCGTCTGTCGGTTGTGGGTCAATGCTGCCGTCCGCGTTGACCTTCGGCATTAGAAACGGCGGAATCGGCGGGCAAATTCGGTGTGCCGCCATCAGTTCCGCGTATGCCGTCTGCAGCGCACGCTGCCCCGCTTCATCCAGGCCGCCCCAAGCGGTGATCTGGGGCGGGCGGGACACCAGGGGGTTCACTTCGCCGTCCCCAAAATGGGTCCTCATGGACGGGGTATCGGACAACGTGAAATCCCAAACGGTCAATACGATCGGCACTCTGTGTGGCCTGATGCCCTCTGCCGAGATGGTGATCGCCCCAGTGTATTCACCGGGCGTGGCATCCCGCGGCGTGAGCACCTCTACCCATAGCGGCTGGTTCGAATCAGGCGCAATATCGAACGGCGCCGCCGCGAAGCGTGCGCGGACCGGCGGCTTACCGGTGCTCGGATCAAGGAACGGGATGAGAGCGTCGGGATACCAGCCGGGCTTACCCCTGGACTTGGGGCTCAACTTCCGGACTTCGATGTAATGCTCGCGGTATAAGGCGATCCGGTCCGCCGCAATGATATGACCCCGCTTTGGCACTAAGGGGCCCGCCACGGCGTTTACCCGTTTCAGCCCACCGGTTCCCGCGCGAACGATAATCTGAAATGGGGCGTACTCGTTGCGCGCCGCGCTCAGCACGGCGACACGCTTGGAACCGGGGGCATCTTTAGGCCGCACGCGCGCAAACTCATCCATCACGTACACCGACATCGGCGGCTCTGGGGCAGGACTTCGGTAGGCGGCAAGTAACACAATGCCCGCCGCAAACACCCCGGCGATAAGCGCTTCAATTCCCTGCCTCTTGCCCCTTATTGTCACGCCCTTCCCCACAATCCACCATCCACGTCGTGCGCGGTCATGATGGTTAGAAATCCAAGCCCGCGGCGCGGAGCACCGTCTGCGCCCAGCGATCGAGTGCACGCTGCCGAGCGCGGATGAGACGCCAAAAAACTCCGCACTGTTGTCCCTGATGAAAAAGGCGGCGAGTCGGGGTAAGAATTAGAGTCCGTACCAGTGTCGGGAGCCTGACCGGATGTCTTGGTGTTTCACGCCCGCATCAAAAGGCTTAAGCTATTGACCGGTACCGGACGAGGCGATAGCAGATGCAAGGGCATGCATGTTCCCGGATCCAAAGTGCTCTCGCCAAATGGCTCCAACGGATTTCACATCGCGGAAACCGCCCCGCGGTGACACTCGCGCTCTTTCGCGACCTACCTACTCACCTGCGCTCCGGGAACGGCTAGCTCCACCGCTCGCCCGAGGGGAAACACGGGCAGATGGCGCAGGTAGGCAATTGCATCGCTGACGTACCAAACTCGCCGTATGGTGGACGCGGGTTGCCTGCGCAACCACTTTTGCTTTCTCGGGTGGGAGATAAAATGCCACGTCTTTTTCGCTGTTCAGCCGCTTACTGAGCATGCGATCCACACTGTTTATGGGTGCTGTCATCCGCTCATGGTCCGTCGTCACGTAGTATAGGGTGTTACCGCTCACCCAATATTGGTCCGCGACCCGAACGACGCTATCTTTGAATGCGATCAGGTAGGTGGTCTGGCGTGAAGGCGCGTATCCTTGGAACTCAGAGCGGCGCGGAGCCGGACTCCCTATTACGAATACCGATTGGGTCTGCACGGGTGGTGGATACACCACCGTCACATTCGATGAAGGCGGGTACGATTGGCCGCGAGCGCTGGTCGCCAGCACGCAGCACACGAAACTACGTACAAGCAATCTCATAAAACGCCTTTCTCCACAGGGCTTACTCTTCCCCCGAAGGCGTAACGCCCTTCGGCGAACCTCCGGGATGTCCTCTAGTAATGATGATGATCCCCTGTTCACGGGCGAGTCAGAATGAGAGGTGTAGTCGGCGCTTCAAGTGGCGCGGCACGCCACTCGACATTTGCCGCGACACCTAACCGCAGGTAGGGGCGCCCGACCTCCGCCGGCTGATAGGATGGACCAACGAATCGCCGACTGCACGCGAAACCGAGGAGGATGTATGCTGCGTACGATTTTTGCCCTGTCACTGGCATTCAGCTCGCCAGTCACCCTGCCAGCGCAGTTGAACAACGCCAAGCCTACCTTTGCCAGGGACGTAGCGCCCATACTGCAGCGTAACTGCCAGACCTGCCATCGCCCCGGCGAGGCCGCCCCGTTCTCGTTGCTCACCTATGAACAGGCGCGTCCGTGGGCGAAGGCCATCAAAGAGGCGGTGCTGGAAAGGAAGATGCCGCCGTGGTTCGCCGATCCGCGGTTCGGGAAATTCTCCAACGATGCTTCGTTGTCGCAGAGCGACATCCACACGCTGGTCGCCTGGGTGGACGCCGGCGCGCCTCCTGGCGATTCCAAGGAAATGCCCGCGCCCCGCCATTTCGTCGAGGGCTGGAGTATCCCCAAACCCGACGTCATCTTTCAATTGCCCAAGCCGTTCCTCGTTCCCGCTACCGGTGTCATGGAATATCAGTACGTCATCATCCCCACCGGCTTCACGAAAGACACCTGGATCCAACACGTCCAGGCCGCGCCCACCAACTATCGCGTGGTTCATCACATCGTCGCCTACGTGCGCACGCCGGGGTCGAACTACTTCAAGGATATGCCCGCCAACGAGTTTTTCGAGGCTCCCCCCGCCGAGAAAGACAGCGTGAAGCCGGCGAACGATGATGTGCCGAACGACTGGCTCACCGGTTACGCTCCCGGTCAGCCGCCGGACATGTTCAAGCCCGGTGAGGCCAAGCTGATACCCGCGGGCTCGGACATCGTGTTCGAGATCCACTACATGCCTGACGGCAAGGCCACAACGGACCAGTCGCGCCTCGGCCTGGTGCTCGCCAAAGAGCCGCCCGCCCAGCGCGCCATGACACTCTCCGCCAACAATTTGTCTTTCAAGATCCCACCCGGCGATCCGGACTTCCGCGTCGATGCCTCGTTCACCATCCCCGAAGATGTCACGCTGCTCGGCTTGCATCCTCACATGCACATGCGCGGCAAAGCCGCGCAATACCGCATTCTCTTCGCCGACGGCAAGACCGAGACCCTGCTCGATGTGCCGCGCTACAACTGGCACTGGCAACTCTGGTACGATCTCGCCGAGCCGCTCAAACTGCCCAAGGGCACGAAACTTCAATGCACCGAGCGCTTCGACAATTCGAAGAACAATCCGGAGAACCCGGATCCCACGAAGACTGTGATCTGGGGTCAGCAGAGCTTCGACGAGATGGTGGTCTGCATGTTCAACGTCACTTTCGATGCCAGGGTCACCACCCAGCAGATGCTCGCGCCCGTCCGTTCGAAGGCCGCGGAGCCGGAAGCGGGAGCCAAATGAAGCCGGCGAAAAGGGCAGCACTCGCCGCCGCCATGTGTGCCCTGGCGTCCGCCCAAACTGCGCAGAACATCGCCACCGGCCGGCAGCCCATGGCGATCGCGGTCAACGAGGCCACCAACAAGGCGTACATCGTCAATCACAACAGCGCGTCTATCACCGTTCTCGATGGGGCTACTCACACTCGCCTCCGCCACGATAAAGGTCGGCTCCGGACCGGAAGCGGTCGCGGTCAATCCGCAGACCAATCGCGTATACGTAGCCAACTCCGGCGAAAGCTCGGTGACCGTGATCGATGGCGCCAACGGGGCTGTCCTGGCCACGGTGCGGACAGGAAGCAACTGCAACGCCATTGCGGTGAATCCCGCCACCAACAAGATTTACACCACCAACAATTTCGGACACAGCGTCACGGTGATCGATGGCGCCACCAACGAGCCATCCACCTTCCGGATCGGCCAGGGGCCACGCGGCATCGCCGTGAACCCCGTCACCAACAAGGTCTACACCGCGAATTACGGCAGTCGCGACGCCACAGAGATCGACGGCGCCACCAACGCGGTCACCTCGATTCCCACGGGCAAACATCCCTGGGCGATCGCCGTCGATAGCCGGGCCAACAAGACCTACGTGGTCAATGAGGACAGCGCCACAGTCTCGATTCTCGATGGCGCCACGGGCGCAGTCAGGCATGTCGCCGTGGGCGACGTTCCTTTCGCGGTGGCCGTCAACCCTACTACGAACAGGGCCTACGTGCTGAGCTATGCGGGCAGCTCGATGGCAGTCATCGATGGCGCCACCGCCGCGGTGACCAAGACCGTGCCACTCGCCGCCCATCCCTCCGCGGTCGCGGTCAATCGCACCACGAACCAGATCTACGTCGCCAATCAGCGCGCCGCCACTGTCACAGTCTTCGACGGCCTGACGAACGGAGTCATCGCCACTGTCAAGGCTGGTAACATTCCCTTCGCCATGGCGGTGGATGCCGTCGCCAACCAGGTCTACGTAGCTAACTTCAACAGCGACGATGCCACCGTGATCCAGGTCCCGTCCGGCGCGCAGCCGCACGCGCCGAAGTTCCGCGTTGTCGCGATGGCGGAAGCCACCGGAGGAGATCATCAGAACTTCGTCGATACCGCCAAGGTGTACCTCAACCAGTTGGCCGCGGAGAACGATTTCGCGGTCGACTACATCACCGTGACCGATCGCATCAATGCCCAATTTCTGGCACAGTATCAACTCTTCATCCAATTGAACTATCCGCCTTATCGGTGGGCGCCGATTGCGAAAGCGGCCTTCGAGGAGTACATCACGCAGGGCAAGGGCGGCTGGATCGGTTTCCATCACGCCAGCCTGCTCGGCACCTTCGACGGCTACACGATGGACCCGTGGTTCTCGCGGTTCATGGGCGGCATTCGCTTTACAGGCTACATCCCGGGCTTCGCCAAGGCGACAGTGAAAATCGAGGACCCATCCAGCCCGTTGGCCAAAGGACTGCCTCCCTCTTTCGTGATCGATCGCGAGGAGTGGTACACGTGGAGCCAGTCGCCGCGTCCCAACGTGCATGTGCTCGCCACGGTCGACGAGTCCTCTTACGTGCCCGATACGAAGACCAAAATGGGCGGCGACCACCCCGTCGTCTGGTCGAATCCGAACGTCAAAGCCCGCAACGTCTATATCTTCATGGGCCATCACGGCGGACTCTTTGACAATCCAAATTTCGTTCAGTTATTCCGCAACGCTGTCTTCTGGGGAGCCGGCCAATGAAGAGGCGTTTGTACTATCTCGTATTCTTGCTCTCCGCGTACATCCTGCCGGCGCAGCCCGCGGCCCAAACACCTGCGCCACCGAAAGTGCTGCTGTTCTTCTCGCTGAACGTGGAGGCGGATCATATGCTGTTCGCCACCGATGCGATCAAGTTCATCTGTGAAGTGGGTGACCGCCACGATTTTCGCGTCGAAGCCACCAGCAATTGGACAGACCTGAATGAGGAGAACCTGAAGCAATACAAACTCATCGTCTGGCTCAATGACTTTGCGCCCGCGGCGCAGCAAGCGGCATTTCAGCGCTACATGGAAGGCGGTGGCGCCTGGTTCGGTTTCCACTACGCCGGTTTTAACATGAGTAATTCGAAATGGACGTGGTTTCGCCAATTCATCGGCGGGAGCCTTCGGCACGAATGGCTGGCCGCCGCTGCCGGCGAAACTCGTCGTCGACGACACGGAGAGTCCTGTTACCCGCGGAATCCCGAAGTCTTTCGCCGCGCCGGCCAACGAGTGGTACTCGTGGCGCCCCAGTCCGCGCCTGGACAAGGACATCCACGTGCTGCTTTCCCTCGACCCCACCCAATATCCGCTAGGCATCAAGAGCCTGATCACCACCGAGAGGGATCCGGACGTGCCAGTGGTCTGGACCAACACGAAGTTCAAAATGCTCTACGCCAACATGGGCCACGGCGAAAAAATCTTCAACAGCCCCACGCAGAACAAGTTGTTCGAGAACGGGATCCTCTGGCTCCTGGGGATCCCCAATCCGAATGCCGAACGCAAGTGAAGGACTGCTTTGCTACCGAGTCAGCCGGCAGATCTCCACAATTCCGCGCTGTGCCGGCGCACCACAACCTCCTGCGTACGGTCGGTGAGGCCCAATCCGGCTGCTGCGCGGCACCGAGTGATGGGCTGACTTCGTGAGCAAGACACGTACGCTCCGAAGGCCCACGGCCAGTCTACGACTATCACGCTCGGGGGGCTTCCGACGGTCCCGATGACGCGAACCCATTGGAACGCCAGAGATCGGACCGCCGCATGATGCTCCTTGTTCCCCGCGGGCTTCCCGACTTACGGCGGCCAGTTCGGGTCCTACCTCCTATCGTCCACGCACCTCGGGACATCTTTTTTCATGGACGCGCAGAGTTACAATGCCCGTCCGAAGAATTCTCCCCCAGCAACGGCTGCTCCAGCGGTCACTCTGGCGGAAAAAGGAGCCACCGCTGCTCCAGCGGTCTCGCCTTAGGTTCGGGCATAGCGCCTGCATGCCGCCAGGCGTGCTACCCTCGCTCCCCCCGTGCTAGTCTGAGTGATCATGCGCAGACGTGCCTTCCTCCGGATGGCGGCTGCGGCCGCCATGGAGCCGGTGAGCGGTCTCGCCCAGCGCCGCGACGCAACTGATGCCGTGACGCTCGACGCGGCGGCGCGTGCCTACCGCGTCCATCCCGGCGGCAGCATCCAGGCGGCGCTCGAGGCGGCCGCGAAGGATCCGGCCAACAAGATCGTCTACGTTCACGCCGGGACCTATCGCCCGGTGGCGCACGGGCAGGCGCTGATCTGGTTCAACGAGCGGCACGACGGCATCACGCTCGAAGCGGTCGGCGAGGTGGTGCTGACCGCCGCGAATCCAACGATCGCCGATAACAAGGCGCCAAGCTTCCCGGCGATCGTCAATCACGTCGTCTATTTCGGCGACGGCGTATCGACGAAGACTGTGCTGCGCGGGTTCCGCGTCACCGGTGCGAAGAACTACACCACCGGCACCGGCCAGCGTTCGCCAATCGAATCCGATAAAGTGCCGAAGACGCCGTTCTTCTATCTCGATGGCGGTGGCATCAAGATCTATGCGCGCGCCTATCCGACCATCGAGCGCGTCGAGGTGGTTGGCAATTACACCAGCCCCTGCGGCGCCGGCGTATCCGTCGAGCACCTCGGTCGCCCGCTCGACGCCGCGGTGTTCCGGGACTGCATCTTCCGCGACAACCGCACGCAGGTCACGGGCGCGGCATTCGACCTCCTGCACGGCAGCCGCGCCACCCTCGACAATTGCCTGTTCGTCGGCAACGTCGCGAATCTCGGTGCGGACTACATCGGCCTGCTGACCGGCGGCGAGTATCACCCGGAGCACGGCTCAGGTGCGATGACGGTGTTCGAGAGGTCCCGCGCGGAAGTCAGCCGCTGCACCTTCACCGGGAACTGGGCCGGCGTCGACGACAACGGCACCGACAGCACTTACGTGAAGTCGATCTTCTGGAACAACACGTTGAAGGGCGGGATCTCGACCGGGGCGCGTTACGAGATCGACATCACCAACGGCGGCGGCGTACGGGAGTCGTTCATTCACGGCGAGACGAACGACCTACGGGGGACGATCGATCGAGCGGTCAACACCTTTGATCCGCCGGATCCGCGCTTCGACGCGCAGTTCGTGCCGCAGGCGCCGGAGTACGGGGCGGTGGGCTACCGGCCGGCGGCCGCGGCATCGCGCGGCCGCCCCAGCAGGTAGCGGATCGTGACCGGCGTTGCCGGCGGATCGTTTGGGTGATCGCGTCACAACCCGGGTAACATCCAAAACCCCAGTTCGCGGTGGTGGATGCCAGTCTCCGAGTAGACCGCGATCCACTCGAAATTCTCCGGCAAGGCCTCGGAGGGTTGGCCCCGCCTACTCGTAGCCTCGACATTCGGAATCCGCGGGTGCTAAGGAGCCGAAATGAAACCGACGGCGACGCACGCAGTGGCGGGCGGCGGGTGCCATCCCTGTGACTCCGTTGGAAGGTCCGGAGCAACGCGAGGAGTTGTTCCCGTTCTTCTGAATGCCCTTTGATAGGGTGCGTCTTCTCGCCGGGTGGAAGCCATCCCTCCGGGACGTAAGACGAGCTTCCTACCCGTGATGTCGCGCATTTTGTGATATTATTCCCGCACTATGAGGGTATCGATGTCTCGCGTTCTTTTCTGTCTGATGGCCCTGGTGCTCTTTGCCCCGGGTCAGGAACAAACTTCCACCGCTGTCCCGTTGCGGATACTGGTGCTGAATTCAGCCGAGGAGGCGGCTCGCGTCCGGGCGGAACTCGAGAAAGGCGTCGATTTCGGTGTGCTCGCTCGCGAGAAATCCGTGGATGCAACATCGCTGGATGGCGGCCTTCTGGGCAAAGTCGATCCCTCCACACTGCGCGAAGAGTTCCGAACCGCCCTGCGAGGGCTCGCCCCCGGGCAGATTTCGCCGGTGTTCAAGATCCCTTCCGGTTTTGCCGTCGTAAAGGTTCTCCTGCCGGACGAACTCGCCGGAATCACGGAGTCCCAGCGCGCCCGCCAGGCCGCCCTTCGCACCGAAAGCAGCATCCGGTTTGACGTGAACGTCAGGGGGTTCAGTGAAGCGGCCGCGGCTCTGGCGAACTTTGCCAAGCCTGCCAATTGGAATACCGATCTGAAACTGTCCTGCTCCTTGCGGCAGCAATCGTTCGCCGATTTGAAGGCCCGCGCAAGAAAACTGGCCGCAGCCGCGGACGACGCCGGCCACTCGCCTGCCGATTCGGTGGCGCTGCGGCTCGGCGTGGCGCAGGTATACGCCTATCACGGAGAAATGGATTCGGCTATTGCGCAGTTGGAAGCGGCTCTCCGCACTGCATCTGCCGGGGCGCCGAAGCTACTACCCGAAGTAGAAGAAATGCTCGGCGTGGCGTACCTTCACCGGGCGGGAGCGGTCAACGACGTATACCGGAATCCCGGGGAGCGCTGCCTCTTTCCGATTCGTCCCGAATTCAGTTACCCCAAGGTTGCGGATTCGCAAAAAGCCATCCAGCACTTCCTCGCGTCGCTCAAGCTGCGGCCTGGCGATATCGAGACCAGGTGGCTGTTGAACATTTCCTATATGACGCTGGGCAAGTATCCGGCCGGTGTGCCCAAAGAGCACCTGTTGGCGCCTTCGCACTTTGAATCCGCCGAAGACATTGGCCGCTTTACCGACGTGGCGCCGCGTGTGGGACTCGGCGCAGCCAATTTTGAAGTGGGCGGCCTGATCGTCGACGACTTCGATAACGATGGTCTCTTCGATATCGTTACTTCCAACTGGGACTTTTGCGCGCCCATGCATTTCTTCCACAACAACGGGGATGGCACGTTTGCCGACCGCAGCGCGCAATCGGGGCTGTCATCGCAGTTCGGTGGGAACAACATTATCCAGACCGATTACAACAATGACGGCTGCCTGGATATCCTGGTCCTGCGCGGCGGCTGGGAAACGGCAATGCGGAAATCCCTGCTGCGCAACAACTGCAACGGCACCTTCACCGATGTCACTGTGGAAGCCGGCCTGGGCGAGCCAACGACGACGGAATTTGCCGTGTGGGTGGATATCAATAACGACGGATTCCTCGATCTCTACGTAGGCAACGAAAACGAGCCGAATCAGCTTTTCCTGAACAACGGCAACGGTACATTTAAGGATATCTCACGGTCGTCGGGAACTAATTTGTCACTGCTTTCGAAGGCGGTGGTGGCGGCCGACTATGACAATGACGGCTATGCCGATCTGTTCGTGTCCAACTACCGCGGTGACAGCGTGCTGCTTCACAACAACCACGACCTCACTTTTACCGACGTAGCGCCTCAGGCTGGTGTCCAGGCCTCAGGCCATGGATTCGCCGCCTGGTTTTTCGACTACGACAACGACGGCTGGCCGGACCTTCTGGCAAGCAGCTACGCAATGTCCATTGACGAAAGTGTGCGTACGTACCTTGGGCTGCCCCACAACTCTCCCACCATGAAGCTCTACCGCAACCTCGGCAACGGCGCCTTTCGCGACGTGACCGAAGAAGTCGGGCTGAACAAAGTCTTCATGCCGATGGGTGCGAATTTCGGGGATGTGGATAACGACGGATATCCAGACATCTATTTCGGGACCGGAGAACTGACTTTTGCCTCTCTGCTGCCCAATGTACTCCTGCATAACAAAGGGGGAAAGAAGTTTGTCGACATCACTACCTCCTCCGGCACGGGCGAGTTGCACAAAGGGCACGGCGTGGCATTCGCGGACATCGACAATGACGGAGACGAAGACCTGCTGGAAGTGGTCGGTGGGGGGGTTCCAGGTGATACCCATACGTTCCGGCTTTTCGAAAACCCGGGCCACGGCAACGATTGGATCAGCGTGCGTCTGGTAGGTGTCAAGGCGAACCGCGCGGCCATCGGCGCCAGGGTCAAAGTGACGGTAAAGAATGGAGGGGAGACGCGAGCGGTTTATCGAACCGTGGGAAGCGGCGGGTCATTCGGCGCCTCTCCCCTGGAACAGCACATGGGGCTGGGTAAATCGGCGGAGATCCTGGGCCTGGAGATTCAGTGGCCCGGAGATGCACAGCCGCAGCGGTTTGCGTCCGTGCCCAAAAACAAGGCGATCGAAATCCGGCAGTCCGCGAGTGACTACCGCGTGATCGAACGGCCCCGGTTCAAGTTGGGTGGCGATCATGGGCGGTAGGTCGAACGGGACTGGCTGGGGCGCTGCATCCTGGCCGCCGTGAGCCTGGCCGCCGCCACTCGTTACCCGGTCACCGGGGTCGTTCTGAAAGTTGACCCGCCGCATCGCAGCTTCGAAGCCTCCTGTGCCGCCATTCCCGGGTACATGGAAGCGATGGCGATGGCGTATTCCGTTCTGGATAATCGTGAACTGGCCGATCTGAAGCCAGGCGCGTATGTGGACTTCACGCTCGTCGTGGAGAAGAAGCGCTCTTATGCCGAACGCATCCGCATCCATCATTACGAGAGCTCCGAGCGGGAGCCGCTGCTCGCGCGCCGTCTCAAACTGCTGGAAGCCCCTCACGCCACCGTGCAACCAGGTGACGCCGTGCCCGTCTTCACCTTGACCGACCAGACCGGGAGCCGCGTAACACTGTCGCAATGGGCTGGGAAAGTGGTGGCCGTGACCTTCATCTATACCAGTTGCCCGTTGCCCGATTACTGCTTCCGGCTTTCCAACAACTTCAGTCAACTGAATCAGCGCTTCGCCGGCCGCATGGGCCGCGACCTCGTGCTGCTCAGCATCAGCTTCGATCCGGTCCATGACCAGCCCAAAGTGTTGGCGAAGTATGCGTCGACATGGAAGGCCGATCCGGAATCGTGGCACTTTCTGACCGGGCCGCTCGACGAAGTGAAGGCCGTTTCGCGCCAGTTCGGACTGAATTTCTGGCCCGACGAAGACTACTTCACGCACTCGCTGCATACCCTGGTAATCGATCGCCAAGGCCGGCTGGCAGCCGATTTCGAAGGCAATCAATTCACCGCCCGGCAATTGGGAGACTATCTGGAAGTCCTGATTTCCGGCAGGTAGCGCCGAAGCGCTACAACGCCGATATAATGGGACCCCGGGCCATGCTGCTCCTGCGCAAAGCTTTGCCTGATCTTCGGTGCGAATTTGCTGCTACTATCCGCGCCCTTGCCTCTCACAGCGAGCAGGCCGCCACACCGGTGCCCCGCGAAGCCGGCCGGGTGCAGTTCAACGAAGTTGCGGCGAAGTCGGGCATTACCTTTCGCCACGAAAGCGGGGCTTCGGCCGAGAAGCACATGTTCGAGACCTTCGGCTCCGGGGTGGGCGTGATCGATTTCGACAACGACGGCCAGCCCGACCTGTTTTTCGCCAACGGAGCCGACCTGGCCCACGGCAAGCCATCGCCTGGCAATGCGCTCTATCGCAATCTGGGCAACGGAAAATTCGAGGATGTAACTGCCAAAGCAGGTGTCGCAGGCAATGGGATGTTCGCTACCGGCGTGACCGTGGGCGACTATGATAACGACGGCTACCTGGATATCTACGTCACGGGTTACGGCGGTAATCAGCTCTTTCGCAACAACGGCGACGGGACCTTCAGTGAGGTGACGGCCAAGGCTGGAGTGGGCGCCAGTGGGTGGAGCAGCAGCGCCGCCTGGGTGGACTATGATCGCGACGGCTACCTGGATCTGTTTGTCGGACGCTACCTGGATTACGACATGCGCAAGCCGCCGTTCTGCGGATATCAAAAGCCGGGCTACCGCATGTATTGCGAACCGCAGGTGTTCGACGGGACGCCGGCATTGCTGTACCACAACAATCGGGATGGCACGTTCACGGAGGTCTCCCGCAAAGCCGGCGTGGCGAATCCGGCGGGAAAGAGTTTGGGGGTGGCCATCGGCGATATCGATGGCGATGGATGGCCCGATATCTTCGTGGCCAACGATGGTGTCCGCAATTTTCTCTACCGCAACAAAGGCGACGGCACCTTTGACGACATTACCTACGGCGCCGGCGTAGGTTTCGACATGAACGGCAAAGCTCTGGCCGGCATGGGCGCCGAGATCGTGGATCTCGATGGCGATGGCTTACCGGACATCTTCTTTACGGCCTTTTCGCGCCAATACAACCCGCTCTACCGCAACCTCGGAAAGTTGCTTTTTGAAGACGGCACGGTCAAAGCCGGATTGCCATCCAGCGTGAAGACACTCGGCTTCGGCGCCAAGGTCTTCGACTTCGACAACGACGGTTATCCGGACATCTATGTCACCAACGGACACGTCATCGATAATGTGAAACTCTTCGACCCACAGCTTTCTTACCGTCAGGCCGACCTGCTTTACCGGAACCTTGGCGGCGGCCATTTTCGCGACGTTTCGGCGGAAAGCGGTCCGGCGTTTCGCATCCAGCACGTGGGCCGCGGTCTGGCGGTGGCGGATTTCGACAACGACGGCGACCTGGACATCGTGGTGAGCGATTCCGGCGGGAGCCCGCTGCTGCTGCGCAATGACGGGGGCAATCGCAATCATTGGATCGCGCTCCGCGCCCGCGGCCGCGAGAGCAATCATTTCGGGATCGGCGCGAAGGTGCGGGTGACCAGCGGCGGCCGGACCCAGTTGCGGGAAGTCAATCCCTACGGAAGTTACCTCAGCACCAGCGACACGCGTTTGTATTTCGGGCTGGGCAACGCAACCCTTGCTCGCATCGAGATCGAGTGGCCCAGCGGGAAGAAGCAGGCGATCGACAGCGTTCGCGCCGGCCAGATTTTGCTGCTGGATGAGGCCGATGCGAAGCGCTGAGAGCCTCAGGTATAATCTGACCGTGCCGCGGCTCCAGATTGCTGTTGTCCTCCTTGCTTCGGCCGTCATTGGGTGACTTGGGCGCAGACTCCTCGTGCCGATCAACAGGGCGCGCAACTGGGTGCCGCCGCGGAACACCTGCAACAGGGGAAAGTCGAACAGGCGATCCGCGAGTGCAAGGGCGTGCTGGCGGCCGATCCGCGCTCAGCGCCCGCACACATGCTTCTGGGACTGGCGTATCTCGCGCAGAGGTCGACTGCCATGATCGCCGACGCCAAAGCGGAATTGCAGCAGGCGCTCGATCTCGATCCGGAGCTTCTGTGGGCGCGCTTTTACCTGGCTCGGCTCTATTTCGACCAGGGCTTGAGCGAAAAGGCCCAGGAGCAACTGGAGCGCGGTCTGAAGCAAAGCCCTGGTTTACCTCATTTTCTTTCACTGCTGGGTGAAGTCCGGCGCAAACTCGGAGATCCTGGCGCCTCTTTGGAGTTGAACCGCAAGGCTCTCGAAGCCGGCGTCACAATGACCCCGGCGCATTATTTCCTGGCGCTTGCTTATCTGGACCTGAAACAGGAACAGGCCGCAATGGCCGAGTTCGAAAAAGTCATTCACTCGCCCTACGTCACGCCGGAGATGTACAACGCGTTGGCGTCGCTGTACATCAAGAAACAGCAGTTCGCCGCAGCGGAAGATCTCTGCCGGAAAGCCATCGCGCTGGACCGCTCGCGGCCCGACGCATACCTGAACCTGGCGCGAGTCTATAACGCCCAGCACGCGAGTGACAAGGCGCTGGAGGCTCTGCGCGCCGCGCTGCCGGAGGGCAAGGAGTTCCCCGCGTCGCAATATTACCAGGACCTGCAGGCGGATCTCGCGGTGGAGCGCGGCACCGCATACACGGACAAGAAAATGTACGCTCTGGCGATCGGCGAGTATACTCGCGCGCTCGATTTCGATCCGCGCCGCGCCGTCATCCACCGGCGCCTGGCGGAACTCTATCTACAGAAGGGCGACCCGGCCAGCGCCGCTCTACATACGAAGGAAGCGGACAAGCTCGAGAAAGGCCAAAGGTAGAGGTCCTTCAGAGCCGGATTGCGGTGCAGCAGCGCGGCAAACCGGGAGTCGTCGCGATTGCGTCGAAGGCCGGATCTGGGGAGAATCTTTCGCAAGTACGCTCTCGTTTTTTCGCCGCCGGCGCTCTCTTACCGTCGCAGCTCTGGTCGGAGGCGCACGCGTTAGCAAGCGCTTTTCGGTACGTCGGTACCTGGATTCGTGCAGGGATCGTTTAGGACTGGGGAGGGGACTTTCTAAGACTGGGGAGAGGGACCGGGAAAGATACTGGGGGAAGGATCGGAATCCCTCCCCCAGTATTACGACTTAGAAGGTTAACCGGAGTTCCAATTGAACGCTGCGCATCGCCGCGGCGCCGGTTACGGCGCCGAAGCCTGCGTTCTTCGGTAGCTGCCGTCCGGAGGCGAGGCTGCCGTCAGCGTTGTACTCGCTGTTCTGCACCGCCATGGCCGCCGGCGTGTTGAAGGTAACCGACGAGCTCCTGGCGTTGAACTGCACAATGTTCAGGACGTTGAAGAGATCCGCTCGGAACTCGAACCGGCGGGACTCCTGGAACTTCCAGAAGCGGAACCGCCGTATGACCGACGTGTCCACGTTATCGATGGGACAGCCGCGCAGGTTGTTGCGGGGCGAATCCATGCCAACGCTGCCGTAACTCGGGCCCTTTACCACCGAAACATTGAATTGTGCGAGAGGGTTGCTGGAACATCCACTGCCGGGACTACCGCTCAGAAGCACGTTGCCGCCGAAGTCCGGAGAACCGGTGATGTTCACGTTCGATCCCTGGGAATTGTAGCTGTACCCGAGGGTGTACGCGGTTCCGGAGGCGTATTTCCAAATCCCGGCCAACTGCCAGTCCTTGGTTAACTGATGAACAACACCGCCCATGCTCCTGAAGCCCGCGGGTTCCCACACCGAGTTGAAAATCAGGAAATGGGGCCGGCGGTCCAGTGTGTTATTCAGAGCTTCGTACGCCGCCTGATTCGACCACAGCGACAGGGTGCCATCGGAATTACGCACGTAATGCTTCACAAGCCCGACATTGCCGGTGAGCGAGAAGCCGTGCGTGTAGGCGGCCCCGAACGAGAAGCCTTTAGCAAACCGGCGGTTCACACTCACCTGCATCGAATGATACGTGTCGTGGAAGTCGGACGTATTCTGTCCGATTGTGCCCAGACCCACGAACGGCCGCAGCAGGTTCGTGCTGTAAGCCGAAGCTCCCGGATATGCCGCCGGGCCGAGGGTCGCATCCTGATACTGCGGCAGATACGCTGTGCCGAGGGGAACCTGGTTCCAGTTTTGTGTGTCTCCTCCCTGCAACGCCCCGAAGCGGTTATAACCGTGGTTGCCCACGTACGACACATCCGCAGTGATATTCCCAGGCAGCGCTTTCTGAACACCTACGTTCCACTGCAGCGACGTGGGAACCTGCGCATTGTACTGGAAGGTGACCAGCGCCGGTACCGGGAGCGGGCTCAATCCGCCCTTGCCAAGCGTCCCCAGCGTGCCGTTGAACAGGTCGGTATCCGTCGCAGCCGGCGGGTTGCCCGGAATCGAGAACACCGTATTGCCGTCCGGCCGGTCATAGAAGATGCCGAGGCCGCCCCGAACCACCCAACTGCCTTGACCGGTCACGTCGTACGCCATGCCGAACCGCGGTGCGACCACCAGCTTTGGCCACGTGTAATCGGTGTTCGCGATTCCCTGACCCGCCGCTATGATCCCGTTCAGCGCACTGCCGGTGCCCGGAATGGGAGTCCCGATCAGCGCCTGCGTGTTTGCCGCGCCAGCCGCGGAGACGATCGTGCCGGTACGAGGATCCATCGCGTTCCGGATGTTGCCGGAACACACCGTGGTGCCGTTGCTGCACCCGGGCACGTAGAGAACCGGCGCCTGAGAAGCCTGCCACTTGTTGGGGAAGAAGTTCGACATCGTGTTGTTGATGTCGTACTGCGGCCCCTGATGCACGAAACGCATTCCGTAGTCCAGCGTCAGGCGGTTGGTCACCTTCCAGTTATCCTGGACAAAGGCTTCGACTTGGTTGTAGACCATATCGCCTTCGATGAATTTCGACGCCTGCAGGTACTCCGTGAAGACTCCAAGCGCCGCGTTCGAGTAACCGAAGCCGCTGTCGAGCGTATTCGTCGTGCTGTTGCCGAAATTCACGTATCCTTGGAAGCTGAGGTTCGCGATGCCGCCCGCGCCCGTGTTCTGCGCCTTGTAACTGTGGTTGAAATAGCCCCCTGCCTTAAGCGAATGCCGCCCCACGATCTTGGTCAGGCTGCCCGCGACATCTTGCGTATGGTTCACGTTCAACCAGCCGGGGAACTGCAGGTTCGGAGGCGCGGCTCCAATCAGGCCGCCCCAACCGAAGATCGGCGGAAGATTGACGGACGTGCCGTCCCAAAACACGGGCTTCTCCTTTTGCAGGACCTGGTAATCGTAATAAGACGAACTCACGACACCGGCATCCGGATACAACAAAGGGAAACCGGGGAGGGATTTCACACGGTTCGACGCCGGAGAGGTATCGAGGCCGCCATTATTGCCGCCCGCTAACTGGTTCTTAATGCTTCCATAGGTCACTTCCACTACCGTCGTGGGGGTGACCGACCAGTCAAAGGTGGCGCCGTAGTTGGTGATCGTCGGATACGGCACGTAGGCGTCGTTGAAGCCCGGGAGGGACCCGACCTGGACTACCGGGCGCTGAATCTGCCCGGAGTACTTAGCCGACACGCGAATACTCGGCGTGAACTGATAATCGAGGCGGACGGCGGGCTGCTGCGTCAACTGATTATAGGATGCCGGATTCAACTGGTAATTGTAGTTCGTGCCCGTGGCTTGGGTGACATTCGGCATCGGATACTGGTTCAGAACCGCGAGGCCGGGGGCATACAGCCGGTTCTGCGGGATGATGTTCCCGGGGAAAGGCGCGCCGTTTGTGTAGTCAATGATCGACGTGATCAGGTTGCCGTTCTGGTCACGGCTCTGCGAGAAATCGCCCTGCCGCTCAGCCGCCGTCGGAAGTCGCAGCCGGACGACGTTGCCGCTGTTGGCGAGAATCGCTTGGGGCTGGAACTGATGCGCGTAGAAAAAGAAGAACTTGTTCTTCCCGTTGTACACTTTCGGGATGACCACCGGCCCGCCGATCGTGTAACCGTATGTGTTCAGACCCGTGAACACGGGAATGTCGCCGTTCTTTTGCGTTGTCCATGCCCGCGAGTTCCATCCCGTGTTCGTGAAAATTCCATACCCTGCCCCGTGGAGCTGATTCGTGCCGTTCTTCGTCACGGCCGTGATCTGCATTCCACTCGACCGGCCGTATTCCGCCTGATAGCCCTGGGTAAGGACTTTGACTTCACCGATGGACTCGATATTCAAACTCAACATCTGGCCGTTGTTACCCGTATCCATGGCCGAGATGCCGTCCATCATGATGTTGTCCTGGCTCTGTCCGCCGAGCCGCGCGGTGCTGCCGGTGCCGATAGAGCCATCAACGCCGGGGGTAAAAGCCACGGCGTTAAAGAAGTTTCCGTGTTGGATGGGCAGGCTGTCGATCTGCTTGGTCTCGACCGCATACGACCTCTCGCCGCTCTGCGTCTGGACTAACGCCGTGTCGGCCATGACAGTGATAGTCTCAACTGTCGAGCCCAGTTCGAGCGTCACCGTCGGCACGCCGACGCGATCGCCGCCCGTTACCAGGATCCCCGCACGCCGAAGGGTTTTGAACGACGGCGCGGTGACTTCGATAGTGTACGTGTCGGCCGTGACGTTCGGGAACACGTAATCTCCACTGTCGTTGGTGACGACCGCGGCGCTTCTGGTGCCGCGTGCCTCACTGACCAGCACCACCCTGGCGTTGGGAACTATGCCATTACTTGAATCGATAACGCGTCCCGTAACGGTACCGGTCGTGACCTGTGCCATTGCGGAACTCGATAGCAGGGCGAAGCCCATGACGATTCCGGCGGAAATGCTACAAATCTTTCGCTTCATTGGTCCCCTCTCCTTCGCTACGTGGCAGTCGCCCTGGACGCTCGTGCCGACTTCGGACTTAGCGAGCATATAGGGCTGGTTGGAGCCTATGGTAGGGGTAGTATATATCGAACCATGACTTTGTCAATAGTAGAGGTCGAATTTTTCCATCGAAGACTTCAGCGCAGATCTATGATGCTCCTAAGCGCCTGCATATCAGCGTAAACACCGTCGGTCCGGGAGGCGAAAATACTAAGTCTCGCGTACGCCTTTCTCCAGCCCGCCCGGCGCGAGTTCTAAGTAGTCAAAACTTCACCGCCTTCTATATTCAGCAACTTCAGCAGGCAATTCCTTAATTGGGTGAACGTTAGTTGCAGTTAGACCCTTACGTTAGCCGCGCGCGTAACGTTCGCCTGTGTGCGCACTAGGTTGCTGAT
Source organism: uncultured Solibacteraceae bacterium (assembly GCA_963811575.1). Classification (GTDB taxonomy): domain Bacteria; phylum Acidobacteriota; class Terriglobia; order Bryobacterales; family Bryobacteraceae; genus Solibacter. The sequence continues at coordinate 53,992 of CAWERY010000013.1, forward strand.
TTCATTGAATGATCTCGTATTGACTACATCCAGGTGGCGATCGCCTGCAACCGGCAATCTGTTCATCGCTAAGCTGACCGATGGGATCACCGGGGACGCCGGGAAAGACTGGACGAACGCCGAGTGGAGCACGCTGGTACAGGTCCAGCTGTTCCACTGCCCGTTTCAGAATGTCAGCTTCAACGCGAACTGAATCTGCCGCGCCATGAAGGTAGACCTTATCGTCCCGAACGCCGCACTCGAAATATCACCGGCTGCCGCCCTGAAATTGGTATGGTTCAAAGCGTTGAAGAACTCCGAGCGGAATTGCAGATTCATTCCCTCGCGCGGCATGGTGAAGTTTTTGAACAATCCCAGGTCCAGTTGGTTCATCGGCAGCCCGCGTGCGATGTTGCGGCCCGCGTTACCAAACGGATGACTCGGGTCGCTCTGCAACTGCACGTTGGCCTTGTTGAAGTAGTTGTCCGTCGTCCAGTCGGAGGCTACCACCGGGCCCGTCACGTTGGGCCGGAAGGCCTCGCCGCCTTTCCATTCGGCCAGGTTGCCGACAGTCTGGAACGCCGTAGGCACGGTTCCCGACCACGCGCGCAGATTGATCGGCGGCGCGGATAGCGCGTTGTTGATCAGGGTAATCTCCCAGCCGCCCAGAGCCTGGTTGAGATAACCCGGCATCTGCGACCCGAACTTGCGATCACGGCCGACAGGAATCTGATACACGGCGCTCAGCACGTCCACAAATTTCAGATCGTAAGCGGACAGCCCTTTTTCGGCCGCCAGATTGTGAATGTCCTGTACGCTCGACTGATTCCCGTTTTGACCGTCCAGCGCCTGCGAACTGTTGTCGATCGTCTTTGAGTAGGTGAAGGAGTTCAGGAACTGCAACCCGTGCGAGAAGCGCTTCTGGAACTTCACCTGGAGTGCGTTGTAGTTGGAGAAGCCGCCCGTGTTGTACCAACTGACTGCGCCGAAGCCTTGAATCGGGCGGCGCGAATTCAGGGTCGCGGTGCCGGTGGGGCTGGTCTGTGGCGCGGCCTGGTTGTAATCTCCCATCACGGGCAGATTTGCCGAACTGTTACCGACATAGCCGATGTCCAGCATCAGTCCCTTCGTTAGTTGGCGCTGAATCGAAACGAACCAGCTCTGAATCCGCGGATCCACCAGGTCCTTCGGCATGTAAAGAACGTTTGAGGTCTGGGGATTGAAATTCGCCGGATCGGTGAGACCGATCGGGTAGCCCTGGTCGGTGCTACGGAACCCCGGCGTGCCGGGCGCCTGGGCCACGGTGGCGATGACAACCTGGGGCCCGTTGATTCCCAGTAGGTCGCCGCTTCCCATGCGGTTTTGGTGTACATAGCTGAGGCCATAGCCACCGCGCACCACGGTGCTCGGGTTGAGGCTATATGCAAACCCGAGCCGCGGCGCGAGGTCTTTGTAGTAGGGGTTGATCAAAGCCCGGTCATAGATACTGCCATTCTTGGCAAGCAGCATGGTCTTCGTCGCCGGATCGAAGTTAGAGAGCCGGTTGTCGCGCTCCCAGCGCGGTGTGGCGAACTCCCAGCGAACGCCCAGATTCAAGGTCAGCTTATTGGAGACCCTGATGTTGTCCTGCGCGTAGAGAAAATCCTCGTGCTGGCGATAGTTGCCGATCACGTCCGTGGAGAGTGCATAGCCGCTGCGCAGGCCGAACATAAAGTCAGCCAGCGAATACGTGGTGGGGTCGGCGGATCCGCCGGCGGGTTTACTGAAGCCACCCAGGTATTGGTCCGCTCCGTACATCGGATTCACGTCCAGCACCTGGGTGCGTATGATCACATTCTCGTAACCGAACTTCAACGAATGGCGACCGGCGGTCTTATTGAAGTTGACCTTTGAATCGAAGCTCAGTGGATTCTGAAACTGCGGGATAGTCGCCTGCCGTCCCAGGCCAGTCAAACCCTGTAGGGAGATCGGCAGCAAACCGCCCGCCAACGCCGGATCGCTCGGCAGACCGGGAATTCCGTATGCCTCCAGCATGTTGGGCTGACCCAGGAATGGCGGCTTCTTTCCCGCATACATCCGCGATACGCTGAAACGCAGGTCCAGCACGGAAGTGGGGCTGCTGATCCACGTATACGCGGCGGTCGCCTGCTGGCTCAACACCCACAGCACGGTACCGTTGCCGCCCGAAGGTCCGGGAAAGCTCGAGTCCTGGTTCTCGTTTCGTTTGCTCTGGCTGACGCGCAGGAAGCCGGACATGGTGGACCGGATCTGGCCGTCTAGCTTGGCGTCGAACTTATCCGCCTTCGTGCGGTCGCCAGACAACTGCTGATAATTGTTGGAACGGCCGGCGATCAGTGGGGCAGGCAGCGCGTTTAGCACCTTTACCGCGAGGGGCGACATGGCGCTGGTAGGGATTGGCGTGTTGGCCGCATAGGTCGCGCCGGTCAGCGGATTGCTAACCGCAACAGGGAAGATTCCCTGGCGATCCGCCAGGCTCGGCAAGCTGGAGAAAGCGAGCGTCCTTTGAATGTTGCGGAAGCCTTCATAGTCCGTAAAGAAGAAGACCCGGTTCCTGATGAGCGGGCCCCCGAACGTAGCACCGAACTGGTTTTGGGACAGCGTCGGTTTCTTAAAGGTCGAAGGGCGCTGGCCAAATTGGAAGCCGGTGGCGTTGAGGTCGGTATTGCGCAGGAACTCGTAGGCGGACCCGTGAAAGCTGTTGGTGCCGGATCGCATCGCGGAGATGATCGTGGCGCCGCCGCTGCGCCCATACTCCGCGCTGTAATTGCTCGTGACCACTTCAAATTCCACCACCGAATCGGGCGATGGCTGTGCCACCTGATTGGAGAAACCCTGGTTGCTGGTGCCATACGCGTTGTTGTCGATACCATCCAACAGGTAGTTATTAAAGGTGCTGCGCAGGCCATTCACGATGAAAGAGCCTTCGCGGCTGCCGGAGGATGGCGATTTATTCACGCCGGTAGTCAGCAAGGCCAAGTCGGAGAACTGGCGCCCGTTCAGCGGCAGTTCCGTGATCGAAACCTTGTTCACAACCTGGCCGCGGTCGCTCGTGTCCGTGTTCAGCAAGGCCGCGGCTGCGTTCACCTCGACAGTCTCGGTGGTCGCGCCCACCTGCAGCGTCAGGTCTACGCGCTGCCGGGCATTCACGTTGACCACGATGTCCTTTGCCTCGCCCTTGGAAAATCCGGGCGCCTCCGCCGATACCGTAAACAGGCCGACCTTCACTTCGTTGAAATTGAAGTTTCCGTTCTCATCCGAAAGGGTCTTGGCGGTGATGCCGGTCTCCTGATTCAGCAGCGAGACTTGGCTGCGCGTTACCACCGAACCGCTGGCATCGTGAACCGAGCCGAGCACCGTGGCCGTGCCGAACTGCGCATGTAGTGGAAACACTCCTGAACACAGGAGTAGCAGAAGCCCCAACGAGCGTGCCGCAACGACGTTTATTTTCATTTTTCCGAGGTTAAAGCAGCGATGTTAAGTCTGGATGTATGCGGTGTATCAGTCTCGTGAACCAGGCCCGCGCGCGACGTTGAGGGTCGACTTGTCATTCGCAATTCATATGGGTTCGCTATCGTTCCAAGCGATGAGACACTTCCTTGCAGCACTGCTTTCGCAATCGCTCTCGCTCTGCCTGTTCCCCGGTTTCGCGCCGGCCCAGGAGGCGCGCCCCGCCATTCTGGTACACGGCCATCGCGGAGCGCGCGCCATGCGGCCCGAAAATACGATCCCGGCTTTTCAATACGCCATCGCCGCCGGTACGGACGTATTGGAACTCGATATGGCGGTTACGAAGGACAACGTAATCGTGATTTCACATGATCCGATACTGCGCCCTCCCGTCTGCAACAGCGCGACGCAGGCGCATGCCATCATCCACGACCTGACGCTCGAGCAGGTGAAGCAATGGGACTGCGGAGTGAAGCAGAATCCCGAGTTTCACACGCAGCAAACCCTCCCCGGAACGCGGGTTCCCACGCTCGACGAGGTTTTCGCGCTCGGCGAAGGCAACAAGGTGCAGTTCAACATCGAGACCAAGATCATGGCGCGGCGCGTGGGAGCGCAGGAAGCGGAGGCGATGCTGAAGCGTATGGGTATCTCCGCTCAGAGCGCACAGGGGAAGGACGCGATGGCGCTGATCGCCGCAATGGGGCCGGAAATGACGCCGTCTCCCGAAGTGTTCGTAAAGCTGGTGTTGGAGAAGATTCGCAAGTATCACATGGAAGAGCGCGTGATTTTGCAGTCCTTCGATTTCCGCACGCTGATCGCGATGAAAAAAATCGCTCCCGAAATCCGTTTGTCGGCACTAACCAGCGACAACAAGAAGAGCTTTGTGGAAATGGCTAAGGAAGGCGAGGCGGGAATCGTATCCCCGGTCTATCAGACCGTGACGCCCGAAAAAGTGCGGGACGCTCATGCGGCCGGTCTGCAAGTGGTGCCGTGGACCGCGAACAAGATGGACGATTGGGACAAGCTGATCGATGCGAAAGTAGATGCGATCATCACAGACGACCCGGCAGGCCTGCTCGCACACCTGAAACAGCGCGGACTGCACTAAGCTAACGCCCACTGTTGAAGTTACACCCGTCAAAAACCATGTGGCAAAAACGCACGCGAGATTGCTGGAGCAGCGGAGGAGAACACCCCCTGCTGCTCCTCTAAGTGTCCACTGGAAAAAGCTGCCCATCGCAAGCAGCTCTGTCGTGTGCGCGGCCTCCAGATCTACTTCTTTTCCGGCGCATCCGTCTTCGGCTTCGGTGCTGCTGCGGCCGGTGTGGGCTTCGGTTTCCAGAATGCCGGGTCGGCCTGGATCACCTCGTCCGGCGGGCAACTCAGTTCCGGCCGTATCCGTAGGATCTCCCACTTGCTCGCCGCTACCGTGTCCTGAGTGGACTTCATCAGGTGTTGATAGGCCGCCGACTCGAAAGCCTTTTGGACGCCCGGGGCAAGTGCATCCATCTCCGCCCAGGACTTGTAATAGATCGCCACAAATAGCGCCGGTGAACCAGTGGTGGCCTCCGAAAGCAGCATCGGCACTGCAGGCGAGATTTTCTGCAGTTCCGCCGCGAAGGGCTTCCACGCTTCGATGTATTCCAGGTTTCGGCCTGGCTTCATATCGAGCGTGAGTGTTCGGATCCATCGCGTCTGGGCGATCGTCTTTAAGAGATCTTCCCTGCTGGCCGGTCCATTCACGCTGAGATCCCATCTTCGATGCCGGATCTCGCTATGGCCCGATGCTGAGAAGGCCGACAGGTCGCGCATAAGCTTGTCGCCCATCGGTCCCAGCCCCTCTTTCAGCGCGTTTCGGAACGCTCCCATGCCGGCTTCGACAGCCTGCCATGTTTTCTCGCGTCGAAGAGAAGCTGTAGCCGCCGAACGCGCCGTATTCCGTGCTCAGCGCTACCCAGCGATCACCTTTATATTTTCGGTTGACCTCGGCCATCTTCTTGATGGCGTCTTCAAATTCTTTCGTCTTATCTCCGCGGACCTGTACCCTCGTCATGTCGAGGTAATCTGCTCCAACTTGGGCAAATGCGCAGGCGCCCGCAAACAAAAGACCGCATACAGCGGTCCTCGCAATTCGTTGCATCATCGCCTCCTTTTGCGACTGTCAGTGGAACGGAACTATATCACGAGCGTTCAGAAGTTGACATGTCTAATTTCGCGTCGTTCTGGTGAATAGTCCGTACAGGACGTTTGGTACAGACCGTTGGGGCTGCTGGATGCTCATCGGCAGAAGGAGTCCCCACTTTCATTGGTGTGATCTTTTGGACGAGTAGCCGGCGGTCCGGGCAATCGGCAGACCGAAGCGCCTTTCCGGCAGCAATCCGTCAAAATGGCGGCTTGCCGAAAGCCAGGAGGATTGTCGACTTGCTCGACTCAACTCAAGGCGCGCGGTTGCGTCTCCATGATCATTTCTTAGCGACTATTTGGCGGCGCACTAAAACCAGGCCTAACTTGCTCTCTTCTCATGCAGCAGCATCTCGAGGGCATGTTCCATCGAGCCCGCGAGTGCGATGGCGCCGGAGTTCACGAAGAAGATCTGGTCCACCTTATCAATGGTGTTGAGGCGGTGCGCGATGATTACTTTCGTGGTTTGCGGGGGGAGCTTGGCCAGAATCTCTTCGAGCAGCTGCTCGGTGACGGTGTCGATGTTGGCCGTCGCTTCGTCGAGAATCAGCAACTCGGGGTTCCGCAGAGTGGCGCGCATGAAGGCAATCAGCTGCTTCTGGCCCAGGCTGATGCTATTGCCGCCGCTGGTCACCTTCGTCTCCAAACCTTCCGAGAAACGCGTGAGCAGGCTCGAGAGATTGGATTTCTCCAAAACCTCGGCGAGCTGCGCGGGCGTGCAATGCGCGTAGTCTTCGTTGCCGTAGACGATGTTGTCGCGCACCGTGCCGGTGAATAGGAACGGCTCTTGCGGAATCACGCCGATTTTGCGCGCGCGCTCCTCCGGAGGAACCGACCGGATGTCGCGGCCGTCGAGGAAGATCGATCCCGTGGTGGGATCGTAGAGGCGGGCCATGAGGGACGCAGTGGTGGTCTTGCCGCCGCCGGTGGGGCCGACCAGGGCGTACACGCTGCCTTTCTCCAACTCGAGCGTGATGTCGTGCAGCACTTCCTTGCCGCCGGGATATTGGAAATGCACTTTGCGGAACTGGAGCACGGACAGCGGATTCGGAGGGACTCGCGGCCACAATCGGCATGTCCGACTCGAGCGCGAGTACTTCGGAGATGCGGTCGAGGGCCGCCAGCGCGAGCTGGAAGGACGACCAGACAGTGGCCAGCTGCCGCATCGGTCCATAGAAATTGTTGACGTAGAGCAGAAATCCGATGAGGAGGCCGGCCGTGGTTTCCCCCGCTCCGATCAGAAGGATGCCGTACGCCAGCACCAGGAGCATCGCCAGGTTGTGCGCGAAGCCGTACATCGGCATAAAGATGTTGTTGGCATAACCGGCCGATACGGAGGCGGCATAGTTGGTATCGTTGGCGGTTTTGAATTTGCGCTGGAAATAATCCAGGCGGTTGAACGCTACAATCACTTTGAAATTCTGGAGGCTTTCCTGAACCTCGGCACTTAAGCCGCCGAGAGTCTGCATGCTCTGCATGTTCCGACGCTTCACCCAGGCGCCGGTGGCCTTAGTGACCGCGAACACGCCGATGGCGGGCAAAAGGGCGGCGATTCCCAAGCGGAGGTCGAGCGAAAGGACGAACACGGCCACGCCCGTCATCAGAAACAGGCTGCTGACAAACTGCATGAGGGCCTGGGCGACGAACTGGTTGAGTTTATCGGTGTCGTTGTTGACACGCGAAATCAGGTCGCCGGCCTTGTTTTCGGTAAAGAAAGCCAGGGGCAGGTCCTGCAGTTTCGCGAAGAGCTCATTGCGCAAGCTAAACAGCACGCGCCGGCCCACGCCGCCCATGGTGCGTATCTGGGTATAGCTGGCGGCCACGCCGATCAGATATACTCCCAGCAACCAGACGGAGGACAGCAGCAGGCCGCGGCTGTCTTTCAGCCGGAAACAGGTATCGATCGCGCGGGCGATGATGACGGGGCCGACCAGCGTGGCGCCGGAACTGACCAGCATGGCGGCCACCGCCACCGCGAGCGGGCCGCGTTCGGGAACGATCAGCGGGACGAAGCGTTTGACGGCGACGCGCAGAGGGCGCTTCGTTCCGAAACCCTTGGCGGTTTCAAGCTTGTACTTCATAGACATTGGTGCTCCGCTGCGAGTCGTAGATCTGCACGTATTCGGGCGAAGTCTCCATGAGCTTCGCGTGGGTTCCCGTGGCGAGCATCTCGCCTTCCATCAAGAGAATGATCTGGTCGTAGTTCTCGACCGGGGCAATCTTCTGGGTTACCGAAATCAGTGTGATGCCGGGATATTGCTCGTGGATGTTGCGGAGAATGGCGCGCTCGGTCGTGGTATCGACGCGGGCGGTGAAATCGTCGAGCAACAGCACCTTGGGATTGAGCGCCAGCGCGCGTGCCAGCATCACGCGCTGCTTCTGACCGCCGGAAAGGGTAGTTCCGCGCTCGGAGACCACGGTGTCGAGGCCGTCCGCCAAGCTTCCGACGAAATCGTGCAGCTCCGCGGCCGCAATCGCCTTTTCCAGATCCTGGTCCGGGATGTCGGTACTGAAGGCGATGTTCTCGCGGAGGGTCATGTTGAACAGGATGCTGTCCTGAAACACGAAGCCGATTTGGCGGTGCAGGGATTCTTTGTCATAGGCGTCGAGCGGCTGGCCATCGTAGGTGACGGTTCCGGAAGTCGGTTGCAGCAGCCCGATCAAGACGTACAGCAACTGTGTTTTTCCGGCGGCGGTGGGGCCGATGACGGCGGTCTTGGTGCCGCCCTGGACCGAGAACGAAAGGTTCTTGAGCGCTTGCTTGTCACCGAAGGCGAGGGAGACATTGTTGATCGCGATGTCGCCACGGAGGGACGGGCGAAGCGTGCCGGTTTTCTGCAGCCTCCGGCGCCATGAGAACGGCGCCGAGGCGCATGTAAGAAGCGCCGGCCTGCGCCATCACGGTACTCATGAATCCCAGCAAAATGATGGGAAAGATGAGCAGCGCGAGATAACTGTTGAAGGCAGTGAAATCGCCGAGGGTCATGCCGCCGAGAATCACGAAGCGGCCGCCAAGCAGAAGAATGATGATGGTGGCGAGATTGACTGCCAACGTGATGGCCGGGATCATGGCAGACATGATGCGGAGAATGGCGAGGCCGATATCCCGGGACTCGGTGTTCGCGGCAGTGAATTTTTCAGCCTCGAAACGCTGCGAATTGAGGATGCGGATGAGCGTAGCGCCGAGGATGCTCTCATTGATGACCCGATTCAGCCAGTCGATGGCCTCCTGACCGCGCTTGAACAGAACCCGGACCTTGCGGAGCGCGAAGAAAAACGTGCCGCCGACCACGGGCACCACGCCCAACACGCCCAGCCCCAAGCGCCAGTTGATCGTGAGCAGCATCACACTCGAGCCGATGATCAGGAAGACCGAGGCGATGATGGTGGCGACCGCCATGGAAACGAACAGCTTGACGCCGTCTACGTCGGAAGTGAGATTGGTCAGGAGTTTGGCGGGGGTGAGCCGCTCAATGCTGCTGTAGGACTGGGTCGCAATCTTGGCGGCCAATCGCGTGCGCAAGTCCCGCGCGACGCGTTCGGAGGTGTAGGTCTGCGTAATGTTCTGCAGATAGTTCAAAGCGAACACCAGGAACGCGATGACGAAGAATTGCAGGACCACCGTGGAGAGGACAAAGGCCCGATGGGTGTAGGCGTCGATGGCGTTCGAGATGAGTTTGGGCACTACGAGGGTAAGCCCGTTGCCGGCGATCGTCAGCACGACGAGCATGGCGACTAGCTGCCTGTAGGGTTTGAGCAGGGCGAAAAGCCCGGCGCCCGGAGGCTTTGTTTGTGCACCGGTAGGCTTCGGACTCATAAAGGTATGGCCTGTTTAACGAAGAACGTTTTTCTGCGGGAATACCAATAGATTGAAACAAATCCTCGACGGGTGTCAAGGTTGAGTTCCCATCGCGGGGGCCGGGCAGCGGCGTGCGGAACGGCCCCGCAAGCGTCGAGGCGATTTTAAGAACGGCGAGAAGGCCGTCATTCGGGGCAGGGGATAATCAATTGTGGATGGGCACTACCACTCCGGGCGGCGATTTCGTTCCGGCGTAGGTAATGATGACCTCCGCATCGCCGTCGGCAAGTGCTGGCACTAGAACGTTCATCTGGTAAAGGCCAGGCGATATGAGGCCGGCGAAACTCACCGGTGCCGCCCTCCCGCCTATCGTTGCGGTGACACCGCTTAAAGGGTTCTGCGCAGGTGCGGCGGTGCCGGCCGGCGATGATGTCAGAGCCGATGCGTAGACAAGGATGGTGTCGCCGGGCTTGCAGGCTACTAATCTGGAGGATAGAGTCGGATCGCCGATGACCGCATAGCTGGGGGTGGTAGCCACCGCGAACTTCCGTCCACCAAGAGGATACGTGAGGACGCCGGGAGCGTTGTTGACGACGTGCGTCAACGCAATTTTCGATGCGATTCCCCCGCGCGTAACCACTACGGCCTTCCATCCAGGTGTCAGGCCGGCCGGAGCCTGGGCGTTGATTTGTGTCGGGCTGATGTAATAGACGAAGGCAGGCTTACCGTCCACTGTCACCGACACACCATCGAGTGACTGCGGAAGAGCGCTGTTTATAATGTCGCCACCGCTCCAAAGGCGCGTGCCGGAGGAGAGGTTGCTGCCGAAGACAGTGAACCAGGAACCGGAAACAACGCCACGGTCGAAGGTAGCACCATTGACCACTCCGTCACGCCCCACGATAGCGGGAGTCACGGCGGCGACCTTTGGGTCCGCGTCTGGATAGTTGGGGAAGAGGTCGTTGGTCGGCCAGGAAGTCACCTGGGCGCGGGCATTCCAATAGCCCCTGTCTATGTCAGTGAACAGTGCGTCCTCACCTTGATCGCGTGAATTCAGAAATAGGACATACACGTAGCCGTCATTAGTCCGTATGTAATAGGTGGCGGTGCCATCTAGCGACCCCGAGTGCCACCAGTTGTTGGCTGTGTTGACCTCGGCGCCCATCGCGTACCAGGACGAGGTGCCCTGGAACTGGGGGATGCTGGGCCTCGCCGTCAAAGTGGCTACCGCCGTTGCGGAGAGAAGGCGCTGCCCTCGCCGTCCGTCAACGGCATTCAGAATCTTGGCATAGTCGATGGCGCTGGCAATCCAAGCGCCGTGCGAGTCCATCGCTTCCATGTACCACCCGCCATAAGGCCAGGGTGTCGGGCTGGAGACGTCCGGAAAGACGCTGGAAGCAGAGCCGTTGCTGACGTACTGCACTTCACCAGGTGTAGTTCCCTGGGACAGAGTTTGCCCCACACGCATTTCGGTAATGCCTGAAGGCAGGAGGATGTTGGAGCGCACCCACGTTTCATACGGCTGGCCCGTCACCCGCTCCATGATGCGTCCGAGCACTGCATAGCCGAAATTGGAGTAGACGTATGCAGAGCCGGGTGTGAAGTCGAGCGGCTGGCCCATCATGTAACGGATGATATTCTCGGTGGATGCCGGCGCGGGCACACCCAGGGTACTCACCACCTTTGCGGAAAGGAACATCGGGTCGTACCCGCCGGGTGTCTTGCCGCGGTCCCAACCTCCGGAATGATTCAGTAGATGTCGTACGGTGATGTCCTTCAGCCGGGGATCGATTGTGGCACCGGCGAGCGGCTGCAGGTCGGGTATCAGCGCGAATGCGGGGGCATCGAGATTGATCTTGCCTTGGTCTACCAGCTTCATGATGGACAAAGCAGTGATGAACTTAGACAGGCTGGCCAGACGGAACATCGAGTCCGGCTGCACGGGCTTCGTCTTTAGGGCATCCGTGTATCCATAACCGCGGGCCATGATCAGGCGGCCGTTCAAGGTCAGGACAAGACTTGCGCCTGGTATGTTGTACTGCGACATCAACGAGGTGACGAAGGCGTCATACGCGGCCAGTGATGGTACCGCGGTGCCGGTCTGCGCCAGGAGGCTCCTGCCCATGCACGCAAGACACAAAACCACCGCGTGCGACACCCTGCGTTGTATCATATGCGATTCGAAAAAGCATATCATTCCTGACTCACGCGTGGAAGCGCCGTGTCGAATATCGGCGCGTCGATCTGGCCGCGGTACAGTCGGCGAGGCTCCCGGTGTACACTGAACCAATCCGAAGGGAGCGCGCTATGCCATTCCGCCGCGTCGCTGCACTGTGTTTTCTCGCCACTACTGCCGCGCTAGTCGCCAAAGCTTCGTCCGCCTATCACCCCAAAAAGGGCAGTGAGATTCTCTGGGACAAATTCGGCGTGCCGCACGTTTTCGCGAAGACCGTGCCGGACATGTTTTATCTGTTCGGCTACGCGGAGGTGGAAGCGCACGGCGATCTGCTGCTCCGCACGATCGGCGGCTCACGCGGTCGCGGCGCGGAATACTTCGGTCCCGGATACCAGGACGCCAACCTGAGGACTGATCGCTGGATCTGGCTCAACGAGATTCCGGCGCGCTCCGTCAAATGGCTCGCACAGCAGACCCCCGAGTTTCGCGCTTACATCGATGCCTTCGCCGCCGGCATCAACGCCGCGGCCGCCGCCCACCCGGACGCGCTCGCGCCGGAGGTCAAGCAGGTGCTGCCCATTACAGCGCTCGATATCATCGAGCACGAGCAACATTTCTATAACTATGAGTTCGTTGCCAGCCGCAACCTCATGCAGCCGGGCGGAGGACGCGGCGCCGTGGCCCTGGCCCAACTCGCACCCGAGGCAAACGGCTTCGCGAGCACGGCCGAGGACCTCTCCGATGGTTCCAACGGCTGGGCCATCGCCCCGGCTCATTCCACCGGCGGCAAGGCCATGCTGCTGATGAATCCGCACCTTGCCTGGGGCGGCGAGCAGACCTATTTCGAAATCCACCTCAGCGCGCCCGGTGTGAATGTGTACGGCGCCACGCAGATCGGCGTTCCGGCGCTGCGCTTCGTCATGAGTGACCAGTTGGCCATCACCAATACCGTGAACACGAACAACGGCCATCTTCTATATCGGATATCGGAGGCGCCCGGCGGCTACACATTTGATGGCAAGTTGCTGCCGTACGAAAAGGCGTCCTACCCCATCAGGATCAAGCAGCCCGACGGCAGCTTCCGCGCCGAGACCGTCGAGGTGCTCAAGACCTTGCACGGTCCGATCATCCGGCGCGACAACGGCGTGCCCATTGCGCTGTATGTCCCGGGCCTCGACAAGCCGTTCCTCCTCGAGCAGGTCTACCGCATGGGTATCGCACGCAACTTTACCGAGTATCAGGAGCAATTGAAGCGCCTGCAAATTCCGATGTACAACATCCTCTACGCGGACCGCGACGGGCACATCGAGTACTTCTTCAACTCAGCCCTGCCGCGGCGCTCCGAAGGCGACTGGGCATTCTGGAACAGCCCCGTTCCCGGCGATACTTCACGTCTGCTGCCCCACGGAATCCTCAGCTATGAGGAGTTGCCCAAGCTGATCGACCCGCCCAGCGGCTACGTGCAGAACTCCAACGAACCGCCGTGGGATGCGGCCTGGCCCACTATGCTGAAGCCGTCGGACTACCCCCCGTACGTCGCTCCCATTGGTGCGAGTTTCCGCTCCGACCGAGCCCTGCGTATGCTCAGCGATGAGGCGAAGATCAGCTTCGATATGCTGCTGGCAAAGAAGCTATCGACCCGCGTGGAAGCCGCGGACCGTCTGCTGCCCGATCTGCTCGCCGCAGTCGAAAAGTTCGGCTCGCCGCGCGCCAAGAAGGCGGCCGAAGTCCTGAAGGCGTGGGATCGACAGGCCGAGGCCGGGTCGCGCGGCACCCTTCTGTTTTGGAATTGGGCGAATCGCTTCGGCATGCCCGGTGTCGCCGCTGCCTCCACGCGCAACTTCGAAACTCCAACCGACATCGGTAAGCCGCTGACCACGCCATCGGGGATCCGCGATCCTAAAGCTGCCGCGGACATGCTGGACATGGCGGCCGAGGCGGTTGAGACGCAATTCGGCGCGCTCGACAAGCCTTGGGGAGAGTTCCTCCGGCTGCAGATCAACGGCCAGAGTGCGGGGGCCGCGGCCGCCCCGCGCCGCGGGGAGCCGGTGGACGGAATCGATTTGCCCGGTAACGGCGGCCCCGGAACCATCGGCATCTTCCGCGTCGTCACGCCCGGGCCGGTGCAGAACGGTACCGCCACGCCCGTTCACGGCGATGGCTTCACCCTGGCGGTGGAGTTTTCCCAGCCTATGAAGGTGAAGGCGCTGGTCAGCTATGGCGATTGCTCGCAGCCCGGATGCAAGCATCACACGGATCAGCTTGCCCTGGTGCAGCAGAAGCAGTGGCGCGATGTCTGGCGCACTCGCGCCGCCGTGGAAGCTCATCTCGAACGCCGCGAGTCCTTCTGACACATCGGCCGCGGGAGCAGGACCCGACTGGCGGAGCCCGGTAGTCAACGCCGCAGCGCAGCGCCCACGAAGGTATTCTCTAAGGTGGAGATATCAGGTGAGACAGGCTGATCCACGGGTCCTCCATTGCTCGTTTTGTCGAAAATCCCAGGATTCGGTTGAGAAACTTATTTCGAGCCCCAGCGATTATCCGAGGGCTTATATCTGTGACGAGTGCATCGCCATTTGCGCCAGCATTCTGCAAGACGAAGGAATCGCGATCGTACTCCGGGCGTCACGGCTACGCCGGCCGTGAATGTCGGCGAGAAGCATCCGCTCCTCGCCCACCCGTTGGCTTCGTCTTTATTGAGCGCCATAGAGCACTGGATTAGTCATGAGTCTTTGGGGGTTGACGCCTTCCACGAACTGGGTGAAGTCCGCAGGATTGCGGTGGAGATGATGAGGGAGCACTACTCCGGAAAATCTGATCTCTAAATGTTAGCCGGCGTGGGCAAAGAGACGTGCTTCATCCCCGTTATGCTAGTGTGCCCGCCACAGGACGGAGTCGGCCGGCCGGTTCCACGCGTCGTAGAGGGCGACGAGCGCGCGGACGGTCTCGGCGATTAGGGAGCGGCGGCTGGCGGTAAGACGCGCTGCTTGAGTCCTTCATACCCGGAAAGGAGCAGTGGCTCGGCCTCGGAGAACCGGTTCAAGTACAGAAGCGTCTGGCCAAGAAGCGATTCGATGCGGAAGCGCCGATAAGCGTCAGCCTCGGTATACCGTCCGGTGAGGTTGAGCATTTCCCAGAGGGCGGCCATCGTGTCAGCGTGCGCGCGTGGCGCAGGCCGAGGACGCGGCGGTGACTGTCCAGCGCTTGTTCGTACAACCGCTCCGATTCCGCATATTTCCGTTCGGCCCGGTAGACGCCCGCAAGTTTGTACATCGAATCCAGCGTGTCCGGATGGTCGAGGCCGAGCACGCGGCACCGAATCCCCCTTCTTAATCGCTATCGGCAGCGACCCGATGCGCATTGGGCGACGACGCTGGAGTCCTCCTGGGACGCGAGCTTTCCTACCAGCCTCGACCGATGCCGTAGTTCATATTCACAAACGCCATGTAAAGCAAATATTTATTGGTGAGCGTTGCCTCTGCGATCACGCTTCCCGGTCGGCACGATGATTCGCCGCCCTCCGCGGAAGCGCCAGAAGAACCCATCCGGAGTATCGCGTTCTTGCCGGCCCCTTCAATGCCGCGTTTTTGAGTGACCTCTTTAGCAAATTTCCTAAGCACCTCGTCAGCCACGTTCTCCCATTGTTGGTGGCCGGGCTCATCGATTGTCTTGCGCCATATCGTGATTGGCACGGCGACTCTATCGAAAAGTGTTTTTGACGGAGAGAGTTTGAAAAGCTGGTCCACTGCGGGGCCAGTGAGTTTCAAGGCACCGCTCAAGGCCGCTTTACCCACGCTGGCTCCGCCGACGAGCTCTGTCCCGGCCTTGTAAGGGGCCTGAACCAATGCCAGCAGCATGTCCTGTTTGAAGCTAAAAGACTTGCCGAGTTTGACGAAGGCAAACACGAAGCTGCCGGTGCCTTCCAGAACGGCCGCCCCCACACTCCCGGTGTCCTGAAACTTGGCGGTGCCCTTTAGTGTCGAACCGGCCCCCATGACGGCAAGTGCCGCCCCACCGCTCATTACCGAAGCACCCACCATGAGGCCGTCCGCGGATGTGTCGCGAACGAACCGGGCAACCTCGATATGGGATTCGTAGTCATCGACGGCTTGATCGACGTTTTTCATGTTCCGCGTCTGGACATCACCCATCCAATCGACAAAGCTTTCTTTGTTTCTGGCCGCGGTTTCGATCAGTGATTCAACCCGATAAGCCACCGCCGCTGCGTTACCCCGGGCCTGCGCGGTCATATCACGCATCTCAAGGTCGGTATCCGCATCCGTCCGCCGGCCGACAGCGTCCCAATCGACCTCAATATGAGAAACATCCGGCAGTGACCAACTGAACGGATTGTACCAATGAGAATCCGAAAGGGTTACTTCCTGTGCGTCACGCAGTTGATGGTAGGCCAGGTAGTGAGAGCGCACTAACCTACGCACGATGCTCCAATCGATCGAGAACTGCGTACTTCCGGATTGCACAAGCTCATATGCCATTTCTTGACCCTCCACGAAACACGGTTGCGTATTGGCTGAATCTGGCTTTCCCTAACTCTATGTCACCTAAAACAGTGGCGCATCAAAACAATCGCAATAGCTGCGGTCTTGAGTTCCGGCGGAATCATACTGTGCTCCAGAGCGGGAGATTGATCGTTTGCCCATCGAATCCGATCTCGCCCTACTCTAAATACGAGGACATAGCTCCTATCTACCCAAAACCTTAGTGTTGCGGTCTCAACTGAACGTGATCCGCTTTTCGCAATCATACTCCTAGATAGCCCCTTTTTCCCGACGGTTACGCCTAAGTCAATGCGGATGCCGCCGATCCGGTACTAGAACCTCAGGCTGAGGGGAACTGCGTGCCTTGATCGGAGCTCCAGATCTCGGACTGGCCGAAGCGGAACGCCGCTAGGTGGCCGAGACCGCCAAGAGCAAGAATCTGGTCCACGTAGCCGGTTCCCAATGGCGTGTCTGCCAGATGCCGATGTGATCTGCCTTGAGCGGCGAAGGGATGTACCAATCCGCCTGAGTCGCTTTGGTTAGTCGCCCGGGACGCTTGCTTGTCAGAGACATGTTGTGCACACCTCCATCGCACAGCCTCCGTAGAATCCTGGCAAACCGACAACCTGCAACCCGCGGGAATGCACAGCCACCCGGTGGGTCGGACCATACCCTTGCCCTTTGGCAGAATGCCGTTCGCCAGTCCGGAATGGCCTTTGGCCAGAATTCTGCTGACTGGCTTGAAACCGTGCGGCACCATCGTTGCAAGCGGCATTCTTCCAGGCTCATAATTCTGTCTATACTCGTCTGTCTATGCCTGGATGCCTGAAACCTGAAACACAAGGAGGGATAACATGAGCCAGATTACGCTGAAGGTGAACGGCCGTTCCCACACGGTGGATGTCGAGCCGGCCACACCACTTCTATACGTCCTCCGCAACGACTTGAGTCTGCAAGGGCCCAAGTTCGGCTGCGGTCTTGGCCAGTGCGGTGCCTGCACGGTAATCATCAACGGCACGGCCGTTCGGTCTTGCGTCATGCCCACCTCCTCGGTCAAGAGTGAGATCACTACCCTCGAAGGCCTCGCTTCGAACGGCAAATTGCATCCACTACAGCAGGCCTGGATCGATGAGCAAGTCCCGCAATGCGGGTTCTGCCAGAACGGTCAGATCCTGACCGCGAAGGTGCTGCTGGATAAGAACCCGCACCCCACCGATGCACAGATCCGCGAGACCATGAACGGTACCCTGTGCCGCTGCATGAGTTATTACCGGGTACAGACGGCCGTCAAACGAGCCGCGAAGACGCTGGCCGAGGCTCTGCCTGCCTCCAGCAAGGAGGCCGTGGCATGAGTATCTCCGACAGAATCCCCAGCCGGATCGAAGACCTCCTGGTGACCAATCGTCGTGGTTTTCTCCGAAGCGCGGGACTGCTTGCGGTGAGCTTCCGCGCCGGGATCACGCCGGCAGACGCACAGAGCGCAGCGGCCCAGCCGCCCGGCCCCTATCCCGTTCCCGATTTCCACCAGATCGATTCCTGGATCGTCATCCATCCGGACAACACCGCCACCTTCTACGTCGGCAAAACCGATCCCGGCCAGGGCACCGGAACCGGTTTCCGCCAGTTGATGTCCGACGAACTCGACATCGCTTTCGAGAAGACCACGTGCATCATGGGAAGCACGGATATCACGGTAGACCAGGTCGGGTCGGGCGGGTCCACCGCCATGGAGCGCGACTCGTGGCCCATGCGGCGTGTCGCCGCGGAAGCGCGCCGTGTGCTGCTCGAAATGGGATCGAGCAGTCTGGGCGTGCCGGTCGATCAGCTTGCTGTGAGTAGCGCCGTGATCACCGTCAAGGCCGATCCCTCGAAACGCGTTACCTACGGAGAACTGATCGGCGGAAAGAAGTTCAATGTCACGCTGACCGGGAACAACGTCTATGCGGTCACCGGCCAGGCCAAAACCAAATTGGTTCCGGAACTCAAGTACACCGGCCAACCGCTGCATCGCGACGACATTCCCGCCAAAGTGGACGGCTCTTTGAAATGGGCCGTGGACGTGAAACTCCCCGGCATGGTCCACGCGCGCAACGTCAAACCGCCGTTCGCCTGCGCGAAGCTCACCGGCATCGACGAATCGTCCGTGAAGAGCCTGCCCGGCTTCCTCAAGGTGGTGAGCAAGGGCAACTACGTGGCCGTAGTGTGCGAGCGCGAAGAGCAGGCCATCCGCGCCGCTCGCCAACTCAAGACAACCTGGGAGAAGCCGGCAACCGCACCTTTCCCATCCTCGGAAGACCTCTTCAATTACATGCGCACGGCAACACCCGCCTCATCCGGCCGGCCCGCGGGTAGCGGAGATGAGGAAACGCGCAACCCGGTAGCCGCCCCCGTCGGACCAGGAAATCCTAACGCGGCGAGTGCCGATGCGGCGAAGACCATCGAAGCCGAGTACGAGATTCCATTCCAGGGACACACCGCCTTCGCCGGTGCCCATGCCATGGCGGACCCTTCGAACGGACAGATGACCATCTATTCGAACGATATGAAGTCCTACGGCATGCGAAGAGGAGTCGCTACTTTTCTCGGCATGCCGCAGGATCGCGTGCGCGTCGTCTGGATGCAGGGCCCGCAAGGCTTCGGACGTACGGCCGCTGAGGATGCCGCTTGCGAGGCGGCGTACATCGCCCGCGAGATCGGCCGTCCT
This sequence comes from uncultured Solibacteraceae bacterium, assembly GCA_963811575.1. GTDB lineage: Bacteria > Acidobacteriota > Terriglobia > Bryobacterales > Bryobacteraceae > Solibacter. Next base: position 72,798 of record CAWERY010000013.1, read on the forward strand.
GTCCGCATGCAGTGGATGCGCGACGAAGAGACCGCCTGGGATACCAAGAGTCCTGCGTTCCTGGTAAAGATGCGCGGTGCTCTGGATGCCCAAGGCCGCCTGATCGGCTACGAGTACAACGCACGTTCCTGCGATTACAACCACGTCGGCTACAACGAGCCGGATACCGTCTTAATCGCACAACTGATGGGGCAAAGGCGGCAGACACCCGCCACCGGAAGCGCTTCGATGCCGTCCGACATGTACGTGATTCCCAATCGCAAAATGGCCGGCCAGGTCGTCGGTCTGCCGGCCGTGTGGGAGACTCCGCTGCGCACCGGCAATCTGCGCGATCCCAATGGGCCGCAGGCGACGTTTGCTGCCGAGTCGTTCATCGATGAAGCCGCTGCCGCCGCCAAAACCGATCCGCTGGAATTTCGCATGAAGCTGCTGCAAGCCGGCGCCAACGATGATGCCGGGTTCCGGCGCGCCCGTTCGCTTGCCGTTCTCAAGGCTGCTGCGGAAAAATACGAATGGGATCCGCGACCCTCGCCGAAACCGCGCGCTGACGGAGATATTCTGACGGGCCGCGGCATCGCGTACTCATTCCGCGGACAGACCATGGTGGCGCAGATCGCCGAGGTCGAAGTGAATCGAAAGACCGGTCACGTCTGGGCGAAGCGAATCGTGTGCGCGCATGACTGCGGACTGGTGGTGAATCCGGAGAGCCTTCATCACGCCGTCGAGTGCGGCGTCCTTCACGGCCTGAGCCGCTCGATTCACGAAGAGGTTCGATTTGACACCGAGAAGGTGACCAGCCGGGATTGGGTCTCGCATCCCACCCTGCGCCATGCCGACGTTCCGGAACGAATCGACATCGTACTGGTGAATGGCGATCCAAATCCGAACCGTCCGGACCTGCCGCCCTACGGGGCCGGGGAAGCCTCGCTCAAACCGACTATGGCCGCCATTGCCAACGCGATCTACGACGCGACCGGCGTGCGAATTCGAAGAGTTCCCTTCCGGGACGACCGTGTGCTTGCTGCCCTGAAAGCCGCGGGCGTGTAGAAACGCCGACCCTGCGCGCGTCCGGAACTCGTGACCATCGAGAGGGACGTCAATGCTACCGCGACTGTTTTACCTGACAGAATGCACTGGGACGGTTCCTTTTGGGGCAGGCTGAAGGGCAACGGCGTCTTGCCGGTTGCGGCGCCCGGCTCGATCGCCGATTCTACCGGCGCCGCCGCGGCGTTGAACGAAATCGCAACCCGAGGTGTCTGGCCCGCGTACGGGTGAACCCAGTGAAACAGCCAGCTCGGGAATACCACCAGCAGCCCCGCTTGCGGACGAACCCGAAATGGCTCGCCGTATGGATCGCCCGGAGCAGTCACGGCCTCCACGCCGGCTCGCGGGTCGAGGAACTCCAGAACGCCGCTCAGCGGCTGTTCCGGGCTCTCGTTTCCAGGGTCCACGTAATACACTCCGGACCACGCGCTGTCCGGATGAGAGTGCGGTGCATGGTACGCTCCCGCGCGACACAGCGTCGCCCACGCGGAAACGGACAGCTTGCCCTGGAACGTGTTCGTTCCCGCGCTGGCATCAATCATCCGGCGCAATACCCAGGAGAGCCATGTCGTCAGTGCGGACACTGCGGGGTCCCGCCGTTGCAGGAAATCAGGCCGCGAGTGCCACCCTCCGATATTGCTCCGCCCCAGGCTTGCATACCTCCCCTCCTCCTCGAGGATGAGCGCATGCAAGCCTTGATTCATTGCGTCGGCGTCCGGTATCCGGAAACGGCCGATAAGAGTCGGAAATACCGGTGTAACCTCGAGTTCCATAGCGCGAGACCCAAATCAGCAAAGAGTTACGGAGAGAGCTAGTCCGGCCTGACTGGTTTCCTTGTACTTACTATTCATGTCCTTCGCCGTCTGAGCCATCGCCGTGATCGTCGCATCCAGATCGACCCGGTGCCGGGATTCGATCTCGTTACTCGCGATGGCCCAGGCCGTCCAGGCTTTCACCGCGCCGAATGCGCATCGTTCAATGCAGGGGACCTGCACATAACCCGCAACCGGGTCGCAGGTCATTCCCAGATGGTGCTCCAGCGCCGATTCCGCTGCATTCTCGATCACTCTTGGACTCGCATCGTATGCCGCGGCAATCAACGCCGCCGCCATGGCCGACGCCACGCCGATCTCCGCCTGGCAGCCACCCTCTGCAGCCGAGAGCGTTGCATTGTGCTTGCACAGGTATCCAATCGCCGCCGCGGCAAGCATGCCCTTCCGGATCTGGTCCTGCGAAAGCTTGCGGCCGCCTTCGCCCAACCCGTACACAAGCGACGGAAGCACTCCGGCCGAACCGCCTGTGGGCGCCGTTACCACCAGGTGGCCTCGCCCATTTTCCTCGGACCCAGCCAGCGCGTATGCCGAAAGACAGCCGATCCCGCGGTCCGCCTCGAATTTATCGTCCATCGCACGCTTGTAGACCGTAGCTGCTTTCGACTGCAGCTTGATCGGCCCTGGCAGAACGCCGTCCGGCGCACTCAGGCCAGACTTCACAATCGCCACCATCGCGCCCGTGATCTTGTCGATGAATGCGTAGACCTCATCCTCGCTCCTGCCCGGGATGGACATTTCGTTGGCCAGCATGATATCGGAAATCGAGAGGTTATTTTGTTCTGCGTGCTGCCGCAGCTCCTTCATCGTCGCGAACGGGTACTTCGGCGGATTCTTCTTGGGCGGCTTGTACCCCTTCCATTCGATGAAGCCGCCGCCCACGGAATAGTATTCCTGCTCGAGCAGCACGGTATTTCCCGCCATCAGCTTGACCGTCATGGTGTTCGGATGAGGGAAGTTACCATCGACTGCATCGAAGATAACGTCCTTGAGCGTTACATCCACGGTCTTAGGCCCAAGCTTCACCGGGAACGATTGATCCGGCTGGTCGCGCAGGCTGTCCAGGAAGGCGGGGTCTACCGTCGCCGGCTCCTTTCCCACCAGCCCCGCCAGCGAAGCACGCTCCGTCCCGTGGCCCTTGCCTGTCGCACTGAGACTGCCGAACAGGTGTACCTTTAACGCCGTTGCTTTGGATAACTCGGCCGCCGGTAACTTAGTGCAGCGCTGGTAGAAATCGTAAGTGATGCGCATCGGGCCGATGGTATGGGAACTCGATGGTCCGGGTCCTACCTTGTAGAACTCGTCCAGAATCGTCAGTACCGGCCCCTTCTGCTCCTTTACGACATTCAGAGTCGGTGAAAGCTGCGGCGTCGGCGGCGGCCCGGAAATGGACCGGCTCGCTCTCTGTTGAGCGGGTATCGGACGGTCCAGTATCACCGCCGTAGCGCCAATGAGAGCGCTGCGCATGAAGAAGGTGCGCCGGTCTACACCTTCAGGGACCTTCTCCGACGTCAACCGTTCGACCGGCCCAAGCGGATCCTCCGATTCGGGTTGATCTGGTAGATTTTGCGATTTAAGACGGTCATCAGACATTTGCGTTCTCCTTTTGTGCCACGTCGCGCGATTATTTCCGCGCCGTAGCGGTAATCTCGATGCTCCCTGGCCCTACCAGTCCGGCGACCACTACCGTCGTCCTCGTCGGCCTCGGATCTTTGAAGTAACTCGTGTACACGGAGTTCATTCGCTGAAAAGTTGCGGCATCCTTCAGATACACCTGCACACTCACAACGTCATTCGCCGACATTCCCGCCGCCTTCAGTACCGCCCCGATATTGTCAAGGCACTGCTTGACCTCGGCGTCGAAGTCGCTCGGAATCTTGCCTGCGGCATCTTCGCCGCCTTGGCCGGAGATGTACAGCGTGCCGTCAATCAGGATGCCCTGACTGTAGTTGCCGCCGGGCTTGGTCCCGGGCGGCGAAATGATTTTCTTGTCCGCGCCCACGGCCGCTACGGCGCAGAAAAAAGCCCACAGCGCAAAGAGTGTTGTCGATAGGCGCACGAATCCTCCCAATGTCCTGAATATCTCGAGAAGCGCCGGTTATCTCATTTGGGGTACTTATTGATGTAATAGGTCATGCTTGCCTGTATTCTGGGAGCGATCCATTTGAAGCCGTCCTTTCGCTCCAGTGACCCGTAAATATACTCCGCACCAAACAGGAGGCGAACCGTCGGCTGAACGATGAAGTTCACCGTCGCATAGTGGCTGACATGGTAAGTGGTCCCAGGATCAGCGGCCGGACTGTTGATTTGCAAATATCCGTAACTCGCCGTGCTGCGAAGAACCTTGGTCCAATTGTGTGTGTATCCGAATTGTCCGGAACCCGTCGGTGTCGCTACCAGGTGTCCGTTCGCGTCGAAGCCGACATCCGTTCCCAGGCCGAAGTTGTCGTTATAGTAATTCGAGATTCCCCTTCCAATGACCAGTTGGAACACTAGGTTGTCGTTTTTGAAACCAGGGAATCCCCATGCGCCGGAAAGCGATGCGCCGTACGCGCCTTGGTGCCGTGCCAGGTTGAACACCTGCTCGTTAGGCACAACGCCGCCCACATTCCGGAAGAGAGCGGCCGCATGAAGATGCCCGCGATTGTTTTCATACCGGTAGAAACCAATCAGATCCGGAAACTTCGAAGTGCCCACCGGGACGCCAAATTGCGTGCTGAACGGGACATCAGTGCCGGACTTCTCAATCGAGACGCCCACCGAATGGTGCTTGTTCAGTGGTTGCGTGTAACGGAACTGGGGAAAGCGCGCCGCAATCATGCCGGGCGGACCTTCAAACTCCAGCGTGTCGGGAAAAGCATCCGGGTCTGAGAATGCGCTCCAGGCCTGGCCGGCCAGGAAATTCTTGTACTGTCCGTAAAACTGGCGCAGGCGAATCGAGTTCCGGTCGTAGTTGCTCAGGAAGTCAAACTCGAAATAGACCTTTACTTCCTTGTCGCTGTTATCGAGAGTGCCCTGCCGCGTCTCCCAGGTGAATCGCGTGGGGCGCATCGATACTGTCGAATTCTCCGAATGTGGTGTCGGCGAAGAAGGAAAGCTGGAAGGAACATAGGCGCCATAATACGTTCCCGCGTAGTTCAAGTCATAGAACAGGTCGGTCTTTACGAAGCCGCCGAATTTCATGTAAGTGCTGGTGCCTGGAAGGTGAAAAAAGCCTCGCAGTGCCGGATCCAAAGGCTCGTTATCGATTCGCGGAGCTCCTTCCTGGTTGTCTCCCGCGGTCTTTCTGGTCCGCGTTTCGGTGCCGTAGTATTCCACCGGAAAGTGTACTTCGGGAACCTCTTGTTTCTGCCGCGGCGGCGGCTGCTGCTGGGGCCGCGGCGGTCGCAGCTTTCTGTGCCTGCTGCATCGCAGCGATTTGGGCCCGTAGATCCTGTATCGTTTTTTGCGTCGATTCCTCGAATTGCCGAAGTTGAGTCTGCAGGTCCTGTACGCTCGGGGTCTGAGCAAGGCCCACCGGAACAAGAAGTAAGTAGATCAATACGAGACGATATGGACTGGCGGCGATCACTCGTAACCTCCTATCGCATAGCACGACGTGAAATCCCCGGCAGCGGGTTTAGTATATTTGTCCAGCATCAGAGCCGAACGGTCGGAAAACTAGGGTTCAAGCTCCCCAAGCCATTGCAATGCACGGAGGCTGGGCAGAAAGCAGTATTCGCCTCCCCTCGTGACAACAAACCGTGACAATCCTTTGAGCCGCATAGCGATGGGCCGTCTCGGAAAGCTGAAGGCATCGCCGTCGCTGTTGGCTCCCGAGACGGGATCTTTCGTCGCGTCTCCTCCAAAGAAACCGCCATCGTTCATCCACTCCGATTGGACGAATTCGAACTGGCGCCCGAGATTCGCTCCTACAAACGCAAACATTAATCCCCGCTCCAGGCCATCGTCTTCCAGCACTCCATCCGGAAGCGGCGGCCCATACGAGGTTCCGCGGCGAATCATCCGGTGGATGCGAACCACACCTGCGACGTCGGCATCGCGTGGGTTCATCCGGCGAATGTGCGAACCGCACGGAGTCCGATATCCGATTGCGTCGTCCTCCTTAAAAAGAAAGGCGTTGTTGCGCCGCGGGTCCGCGCCGAGTTCCGGGTCGTCATGCATCGGACATACGGCAAGAGGTGCGCCGCTGCGCCAGCGTCCCATCAACTTCGCGGCCAGCAATTCTTCGCCTTCGGCGCCGGAGCCGTTCGCCTTCAGATATTGACGAAACGCGGCGACCCGCTGATGCAACTTGCGAAAGACCACGTAGCTTCCATTGCGCCCCAGAATATCCGGCTTCGGTGGCGGCGATGTGCCACCCATCTCGTCGGGATAGCCCAATACAAACTCGCCCGCCTTCAGCGGCAGTTCGTGAGGATTACTGCCCGGAATACCAGAACCTTCAATCGCCGGATGGCTGATCCCGTCCTTGAAACCGAAAGCCTCCCTCTCATTCGGCAGCGCATGGCAATTCTGCCTCCAGGTCGCCGTAATGCCCGGGATCTTCTGATACGCCTCGCGGGCGCGAGCGATCGCCGCTTCCAATCGCTCCGCATCCGGAGCCAGTGCCATGAGGACGACGTGGACGTTTGCACCGTCGAGTTGCTTCTCCCAGTGTTCGGGACTGCTTTCACCGGTGTCTCCCAAGAACCCCGCGCGCGCCGCCATGCCCTGCTGAAACTCCGGAGAGAAACTCTCGAGCGATGCCTGCGGCACACCCAACGCTTTGAGGCCCTGAAAACTAAGTGCCACGCTTACCCACGTGTCGCCCGCCGGGCTCTCCGGGTGCGCCGCCGATGCCACCAGCGGGCTTATTCGCCGGATCATTTCCCGCCCCGCCTTGCCGTCGTCGATCCGAAACAGCACATACGTCGCGGCATACGGAGAAGGCCGCGGCCGCAGCACCCCGCTTTGTATGTCATCCAGTTCGAGCATCGGTCCCATCCCCTCCATCACGAACGTTTCTAGAACCCAATCGATACCACCACCTGCAGCGAGTACCCCTGAAAGGTTGACCGGTTCGCGAATTCTTTGAAATACTTAAACCCAACGCTGGTCCGCTTCGGCATTACGCCGAGTACCGCCAGGCCGAGGCCGTTGACCGCGTAACGCTCCTCCGATGCCGCCTGGCTGATGCCGGGACCCGTCTTCGCCGTCGTCTGCCTCTGCTCGTAACCGGCGAGGCCCGCCTGTAGTTGGAAGCGCCCGGTGCGTGCCAGCGAAGACATCAACGAATAATCCACGCTGAACGTCTCGCCCGGATGCACGCTTGTCCCTTCCTGTACGGTGTGGAATTCGTACAGCTGAAATGCGGAGAGCGAAAGCCGTTTGTTTCCGGTCAGGTAAAAGGTCTGCCCGGAAGAGAGCGCATGCGTCCAATAACCCGAACCGACATTATTGTTCGCGCCCGCGCTGAACCGCCCCGTGGGAGCCAGAAATCCATAGGTCGCGCGAACCGCCGCCCGCGTCCAGTTCCAGCCCAGAATCACGGGCAGGTAATACGAGTCCGCAAATCCACTCCCTCCGCTGAGGTTGCCTTGCAGATCGGAAGTCAGGTCGTTCTTCGAGAAAGGTAGGCTCGCCGATGCGCCGTACCGGGCTCCCAGAAACTTCGCCTGACTCGCCCACGTAATCGTGTTCATGTCCAGGATCACGGAGTTTGTTCCCGTGACCGGCAGTGTCTGGCCTTGCTGGTCCTTGGCCTGATCGCGCGTGTATAGCAGGAGTTGGTTCGAATACGTGAAGGTGGTTTCCGGCATGATGCCGGAATTGATCGCGCTCATGCCAAGTGGATATACGCCCCGGTTCTGCGCGTGTGACGGGACCGTGATCCACATGCATGCAACCGCGAAAACCCGCAGCACTCCGCCGAGCCTGTTCGTTCCCCCTCTTACTTCGTCGCGATGTTCTTCCAGAACGTCTCCAGGCTTTCGTCGCCCCCGAAGAGGGTGGTGAAGATGGTGGAGTCGGCCAGTAGGATGTCGCCGGCCCTGTCTTTGGCGGGCGGCATCCAAAGAAACATGTTGAACTCTTTGTTTCCGGCCTCCACGAACGGATGGGGCCTGGTGACGTCTACCGGTTGACGGGCCAGCACGTGAATCGCTTTCGGATCGTCCGTGGTCACCGCGTAGTGCGGCAGATGCATATGGAAGTTGAAGGTCGGAACGCCGGTGAGCCAGCCTCGCGTGTCCAACTCCTTCGTCGTCGTGAGCGGTACCAGCCGTGTCGTGCCCTGAATCGTGGCAGGGCGGAGTCCCCAACGGTTCTCCACCGGCACCTCGAGACCTTTGATCAACGACCGCGTGTACCTGCCGAAACGCTGTTGCCGCGGAACCAGCGGGTCGCCGTGATGCGCGTACTCCATGGCGCGCTCCTTCAGATCGGCGGAACTGCCCACATCATGGTGAGGTCCAATGATGAGACAGGTTCCTTCACGGCGCAAAAACTGCCGCACCGCCTCGATCTCTTCGGCCGATGCCTCCTGTTCCGTAAGCAGGTGATCCAGGCCGAAGACCATCAGCGTGTCGGTGTCGTCGAGAATACGCTCGTCCAGCGGCAATCTCTGGCCGGCCTGATCGATCCGCTGAAAGACTGCCACCGGAGACCCGGTCACCGCCCCCACCACCTCCTGGAATCTCACGATGGATAGATGAAACAGCTCCAGCGTTCCCGCGATGCCCTGCAGAAACATCTTCTCCGAATACTCCGCCGTCTCATATGCGGGCCACGTTACCCGGCGAACTTCGGTCATCGTTGAGAAGCGATTGTCCAACTCGGTTGTATTCCGGTTTGCCTCCCAGGGATAGCTCCAGGCCCAATAGACGCTGAAGCGCCGTTTGCCCGCCGTATATTTTCGGGCCGTGTGCAGATGATTATAAGATCGGGCTGAGCCGTTTGGCTGACTCATTCTGCGACTCCTTTCCGGTCGCCGCGATGCGGCGCAATCCGTCGAACGCCGCATACTTATAGGCGTACGCATAGGTGGGCGTATTCATGGACATGTTTGCGATCGTGTTGAGCGTCCCGCCGCACCGGATAACCATCTGTCCAATCCCTACAATCTCCGACGCGATGTCGCCGATGCAATGAACTCCCAGCAGCGTGCGTTTGTCCTTCTGGAAAATCAGCTTCAACAACCCGCCCCGGCCTGCAATTGCGCCTCGCGGTGTGCTGCCGAGATCGGCTCGACCCACTTCGTAATCCAGGCCTTGCTCCCGGCACTGTTCTTCGGTAAGTCCCGCGCCCGAGACTTCCGGCATGCCGTAGACCGCTGAGACCGGCACCGGATCGACAGTCCCTTCGAACGGAATACCGAAAGCGTGGCAAACCGCCGCGCGCCCCTGCTCCATCGCGATGGACGCGAGAGTCGGTCCCAAAACGTCGCCCGCGGCGTAGATGCCGTCCGCGGAAGTGCGAAAATTGCCGTCCACCTCAATCCGACCGCGCGAGTCGCAGCGGATTCCGGCGGCGTCCAGCCCCAGACCGTCCGTACTGGCGATCCGGCCCGCGGCGAATAGCACCGTATCCGCACATACCGTTTGCCGTGCCGATAGCTTTACTTCCAGCCCGTCGTCCCTGGCCTCGATACTCTCAGCCGTACATCCGAAATACATGGCGACGCCCCATTGGCCGAACAGCTCTCCCATCCGCCCGGATAGTTCGCCATCCATTGCCGGAATCAATCGGCTTCCCAGATCGGCAATCGAGACTTTTGCGCCAAGCGCGTGGCAGATCGTCGCAAACTCCACGCCCACTGGCCCGCCGCCCACAATCAGAATGTCCCGAGGCGGACGGCCGCGATTCAGGATCGTATCCGTATCGCAGACACCTGGGATGTCGAAGGAGATGTTCTTCGGCCGCCGCGGCCGCGACCCGGTTGCGATCAGGATCGCCTTTGCACGAATCTTGCGCTCGCGCCCATCGCCGCCCACGACCATGAGGGTACCGTCTCCCAAAAGCGTCGCGTGCCCTTCAATGTAATCGACATGATTCCCCGCGATGTTCGCAGCCGTCGCCTTTTGTAGGAGCCCGCAGACCTCCGCAGTCCGTTTGCGGATGATGTCGATTGCAACCTCCGCCGGCGCCGCCGTCCGCAAACCGTAGATACCGCCTTCGCTAAGGCCGGAAAAGTAGAGCGCTGCCTCTCGAAGTGTCTTGGTCGGCACTCCACCCGTCGTGGTTACGGTTCCACCCGCCCGCGCCTTCTCAATCACAGCTGAGCGATGACCGAAGAAGGCGGCCAGCTCGGCTGCGCTCTCTCCGGCGGGACCGGAGCCTATGGCTACGAACTCGTATGCGTCCGTCATCGCGATGTCCCCTTGCCGCCCCAGGCTCACTGCATCTCGTCGAGCATTTCAGAAAAGGCCTTCTTGAGCCGCAAGGCCTTCTTGATCTCATCGGCTGTGACATACGGATACTCTCCGTATTCCAGGAAGCTGGGACACTGATGGTCGCGTACGAACTTGATGAAACCCGGTACGTTGGTCTTCCAATCCTCCGGAAATCCTTCCAGGTTCTCGAACGTGGTGGAGATCCCGCTCTTGGTGAACAGCGCCACCGCGTCGTCGGTATACTTATCGAATTCGGTGTCGAAGATACCCTGGTACATAAAGTACGTATCTTTGCCGATGTCGAACAGTACCCAGCGCAAGTAATGAAGTTTGAGCGGCGCAAGTACGGAAGAATCCGCTTCCAAAGCCTTTTCGAGCGTCTTTCCGTACTCGCGGATCACCTGCTCCCTGCCTGGCTTGATCTTGGCAATGATCGTAAAGCCATGACAGGCGGGTGTCCTCGGAAACACCGGCCCATACTTTCCTTTCTCGAGCTGGAAATATCCCTCTTTCGGGATCGCCAGGGCCTGCGGCCTCGTCCAATCGTTTTTTCCTGACACGGCCAAAGAGGAACTCCTTCGCAAACCTGATGTATCCCGATTCCCGCAGGTCCAAAACTTTGCGAATCATTTCTTCGTTACCATCGGAAAAATCTGAGTGCCAGCTCTAGCATCTCGCCGGCCGTGGCGATCACGATCGTATTGACGTGCATGGAATTATGTGTCATCAATACCTTGACTTGAAAGCTCAAGGGAGCATCGTTGAATTCTAATTCCCAGATGTCTCGGGCCATAAATCGCGTCACGGTGTTCATCGAGCTTCGGGGTTCACTCGCCCACGATCCGACGGCGAGAATGCTGCACGCACTCCTCGTGGCCCTCACTGCGTGGGTCACAGCTGCGGTCGTCTATACGATGCCGCTCGCTCCAATGAGCTTCCCGCGGATATTCAATCCGTCCGTCCTGGTAGCGAGTTACGCTATTGGGCTCGCCCTGCTCCGGCGCGGACGATTCCGGGGCGCCAGTCTGGCCTACCTCATAGGCACTTGGATCTGGGCGACGCTCGCCTCCTTTTCCTTCGGCGCTATACGCGGCCCAGGAACGCTGCTGTACGTGTCCTTACCGGCATCGGCGGCTTGGCTCCTCGGATATACAGCCGCCGTGTGGACGGCGGGTGGGTGTCTGCTCAGCGGACTGATATTTACGGTTCTGGAGATGGCCCACGTAAGCCTTCCGCTTCGTAAGGCGACGCCCTTGGGAACCTGGGCCATGCTCGTACAAGCCGTCCTGATCAATGCCATCCCCGTGGCGCAGATCATTGGCAGGCTCCGCGAAACGCTTCAGGAATTGCAGCGCCACCAACAGCACCTTGAGGCGCTGGTTGATCAACGCACGCTCGAACTTGTACAGGCGCGCGATCAGGCCGAGGCCGCCAACCGCGCCAAGAGCGCCTTCCTCGCCAACATGAGCCACGAACTCCGTACGCCTCTCAGCGTTATCCTGATCTCCTCTAGTCTCCTCAGTGAAAGTAACCCGACCGCCGATCAGCTGGAAGACATCGGCGCAATCGGCCGTAGTGGCGAACATCTCCTGGGGCTGATCGATGACGTGTTGGACGTTGCCAAAATCGAGGCCGGCAAAGAGGAACTCGCGATCGCACCCACCGATTTGATCTCAACGGTGCGAACAGTCGTTGCCATGATGCGCGGCCGCGCGGAAGAGAAACAGCTCGCGCTCGTTTACCATCAACCTGCTAAATTGCCGCGCTACGTCCGTGTAGATGCTCCAAAGTTGCGGCAGGTCCTCATCAACCTGCTCGGCAACGCCATCAAGTTCACAAAGGAGGGAACCGTAACACTAAAGTTGAGGGCGCAGCCGTCAGACGTGCCCGGACGCGTCCGCCTGTTTTTCGAAATTGAGGACAGCGGCGTGGGGATGCCGCAACACGACTTGAGTCGCATATTCGAGCCTTTCGAGCAGGTGCGCACTCCTGGTCCGCAAACCGGCACGGGTCTCGGCCTGACAATTACTCGCCGGTTAGTGGAGCTAATGGGTGGCACGTTGGTGGTGGAAAGCGAGGTGGGCCGGGGTTCACGTTTCGTGGTCGAATTGCCGCTGGAACTGGCGGCGGAATCGGAAACTTACGGCGGGGACCTGTCCCCGGACCATCCCTTCATCCTGGAATCCGGCCAACCGGAATGTCGCGTCCTGATTGTCGAAGACGATTCGGAAAGCGGCTCAGCGTTGCGGAAAATGCTCCTTCGCGCTGGCTTTCACGTGAGGGTCGCGGAGAATGGAGAATTGGGGATCGATGCCTTCCAGCACTGGCAGCCGCATTTCATTTGGATCGATCTCGGCCTTCCCCGAGTGAGTGGCATCGAAACCACACGCCTGATTCGCCAGTTGGACGGTGGCGCGGAGGTTAAGATCGCCGCCCTCACCGCGGCTGCGTATGCGGCCGAGCGTGACGGAGTGATGCGCGCGGGTTTTGACGATTTCGCGCTCAAGCCATTCCACCAGGCTGACCTCTTCTCCTGCATGGCCCGACACCTTGGGATTCGCTATTCTTCCCAGGAAAAGACTTCGCACCAGCAGGCCTGAGGTCGCGCATCGTCACTTTAGTCCTAGCGATGGTATCCGGCTTTCGCGCATAGCGGCGACCAGTTCGCCGGAGCCCGCTCCCCAGCGCGTGATTACCTGAATCGCTTGCGTGAACGGTACATCTACCGGATGCACTCGCTCAGCAGTAAGAATGTAGATCGCCCCTGCGAACGGAGTCGGGACAGAGGGAACGAACACGGTATATCGCCCGTCGTCAAGATCTTCAACAATGAATGCAGGAACCAGGGCTTCCTCGATTTCAGCCAGGGCGGGCTTCCACCCGTGCTCCCGGCTATCTCCCGCCATCTGGTTCGTCATACTCCGAAATACTCCGTACCCGGGGATTTTTTGGAGCAGTGAGTTTTCGAGCCTCGTCCGTGCCGCTCGGCCCACCGAGGTACGAAGCGCCATCCCAATCAGCAGGCAGATTGCCAGCACGAGCAGAAACGAAAGCAGGTTCTCCGCCGGCAGCGTTTCCGGCACCATTTGGGTCAACGGCTTGACCAATCCGCCGACCGATTTCGCTGCCTTTAATAGCAGCAAAATTGCCAGGTATACAGGAAGGACAAAGAGTATGCCTGCGAGAAGAGTCTGCGTGATAGATTGACGGACCTTTTTCACAGCCTGACCCACTTTCTGTGTAAGATGCCCAACTGGTGTTTCACCGCGTACCGCCAGTCCGGCGAGGCGGCTTTAGATCGCCCCGCCGGCCATGTCACCGTTACACAAGAGAGACACGCATTTCGATTCCGCTTGGCTGCCTACCTCTTGGCCCTGCGTTCCTCGCGACGGCTATGACCTGCTCCGATGACCGCGCCCTTGGCCGCATTGCCTCCCATGGCTCCAACTGCGGCGCCTTTTGCAGCACCGCTGGCCTTGGGGTGGGCTTCTTTTGGCGGGGGTGCCGTCTTCGGCGGGGCTGGTGCTGCCGCAGCCGGCGGTGGAGTTGCGGGCTGCGTTTGAGCTGGCGATTGCGGGACAACCGCCGTCATCATCGAGAGTGCTAGTACGATGGCTGAATATCTCATATGCCCTCTTCTAAGTAGTCCTCCTGTGACCCGGTGCGCAATACCTGCCGCACATGCGCCCGGCGGAGGCAGTACTTGACTTCTTACTCTAATCATCCTGATGCCCCGCCTCTCGCATAGATGTCCCTTAAATCGATTTCACATGTTGATCGGTAACCCGTCACACCTGGATAACCTGCAAGAGAAGCGTTTCGTACATTCGTCGCATCGCCAATAGTGAGTAACCGCTTATCGATTCACCCGCCCCACGGGCCGGTTCGCAAAAGGGAGGTAGGCAATGAGCTTCGACAGGAACGCTTCGCTGCTCAGATCTCGTTTGGCGATTCTGTGTGCCATCATTCTCGCGTTCGGGGACACCTTGGCGTATCCCCGGCAAGCGTCGGCGGCGCAGGCGCCTCCGTCAAATTCTCAAGCAGCCAAAGTTTCACCAGATCAATTGGACTCGCTCGTAGCGCCAATCGCGCTTTATCCGGATCCGTTGCTGGCTCAGGTCTTGGCCGCATCAACCTACCCTCTGGAAATTGTGCTGCTCCAGCGATGGCTGGTGACGAATAAGAATGTAAAGGATAAGCAACTCGCGGATCTCGCGGCAAAACAACCCTGGGATCCAAGCGTTCAGGCGCTGGCTCCTCTACCCGACGTCGTGAAATTAATGGGAGACAACCTCCAGTGGACCACCGACCTCGGCAATGCCTTCCTGGCGCAGCAAAACGAAGTTATGGATGCCGTTCAGCGCATGCGCAAGAAGGCACAGGACAAAGGCGCTTTGCACTCCACTCAACAGCAGACAGTGGATACCAGAGTTATCGAAAACCAGAGCGTGATCGTGGTGGAGCCGGCCAATCCGGAAGTGGTATACGTGCCTGAGTATCAGCCGGAAGCGGTATACGGTGCGGCGATGTATCCCTATCCCCCGATCACCTATCCGGCCGGCTACTACGCGGCAGGCGCCGCCCTCGCCTTCGGCGCGGGAATCCTGATGGGAGCCTGGTGGGGTGGAGGTTACGGCTGGGGTTGCGGCTGGGGCGGTGGCGGCGTTTATATCAACCACTACAACAGCTTCAATCGGAATAGCATCGGCGCGGGCGTCGGCGGCATTGGTGGAGTAGGCGGCGTCGGCGGAGTGGGCGGAGTTGGCGGCGTCGGTGGTGTAGGTGGCGTTGGTGGCGTCGGCGGAGTGGGTGGTGTCGGCGGCGTCGGCGGCGCGGGCAGACCCGGAGGAGTGGGCGGTGTCGGAGGTGCCGGCAGGCCCGGAGGCGTAGGTGGAGTCGGCGGTATCGGTGGCGCCGGCCGGCCCGGTGGAGTAGGTGGTGTGGGCGGCGTCGGCGGTGTCGGTAGACCCGGTGGCGCTGGCGGAAATCGGCCCTCCACTCTCCCAGCCCAAGGCGGACTCAGTAACTGGGCGCACAACCCCGTACACCGCGGCGGAACACCCTATCCGAACCGGGCTACCGCAGATCGTTTTGGTGGCAGCGCGCGCGGTGATTCACTCGCCCGGCGCCAAACCGGCGCCCGGCAGCAGATTGCCCGGCAAGGCGGAAAACTAAACAGTAAGCCTGCCGCCGGTGGTCGCCTGGGACCTGCCGGGAATGGAGCTCCCGGCAACCGTGCCGGAGCCGTCGGTAGCGCGAATCGCGCCGGCGGAGTCGGCCGTGGCGCGAGCGGCCCCAATGGCATCGGCGGCCGCGATCTTTCGCGTGGCGGTGCCACTAACCGGAGCGCGTTCGGCGGCGGGAACCGGGGCTTCAATGGATCCAACGCCCGCAGCAACAGCAATCGCGGCTTCTCCAGCATGGGCTCTCGCGGTGGCGGCTTCAATCGTGGCGGCGGAGGCTTCCGCGGTGGTGGCGGTGGCTTTAGTCGCGGCGGCGGAGGTTCCCGCGGTGGAGGCGGAGGCCGGCGTGGCGGCGGCGGTGGCCGTCGCAGGTAAGCGCTACGAATCGGATTGCGAAATCACAGGAGCACGATTATGAAATCGATACTCGCGAACACAAAATCCCAGAGACAGCTTTCCATTTGTTGCGCTGTCGCGTTTGCATGCGCGTGCACGATGGTCCTCTCTTCCGCTCAGCAATCAACGGCGAAAATCCCTCGGCCAACTCCCACTGCCGCATCGGCGGGCGCCAGGCTCTTTGACACTCCGCAACATGCCGCTGATGCGTTGGTCAGTGCCGCCGAAAACTTTGACGTCGCTGCCCTGACTCAAATCTTCGGTCCGGGCGGTGACGGCGTCGTTTTCACCGGGGAATACGCGCGGGACCGCAAACGTGCCGCCGATTTCGCCGCCCAGGCTCGCGAGAAGACCAAAGTTTCCGTCAACCAAAAGAATGGAAATCGCGCCTTCGTGCTCGTCGGAAATGAGAACTGGCCATTCCCCGTACCGCTCGTCAAGAGTGGCGAGAAATGGTTCTTCGACGCCAAGGCCGGCCAGCAGGAGCTCTTGTATCGTCGCATCGGCGCGAACGAACTGGATGCCATCGCAATCTGCCGCGGCTACGTGGATGCCCAGGATGAATACGCGCTCCAGCCACGCTCCGGGTACGAGGTCAACCAGTACGCCCAGCGCATCGTCAGCACCCCCGGAAAGCAGGATGGTTTGGCCTGGCGCGAAGCCGATGGTACCTGGGGCGGCCCCATCGGTGAAAATATCGCTCGTGCAATCGAACAGGGCTACACCTCCCGCTCCGATCCCTACCATGGCTATTTCTTCAAGATCCTCAAGGGACAAGGCCCGGCCGCTCCGCTCGGCGAAATGGACTTTGTGCTCCAAGGTGCCATGATCGGCGGCTTTGCGCTGGTCGCGGCGCCGGCCGAATACAAGGTGACCGGCGTGCGAACCTTCATGGTCAGCCACGACGGCGTGGTCTACGAAAAGGACCTTGGTCCCAAAACCCTCGACGAATTCAAGAAGATGGAACGCTTCAATCCCGATCCATCCTGGACGCCGATCTTGAAGGAAGCCGACTAGAAGCCGGGGGGAGCGGAAGCTCCCCCCAATTCTCCCTCCTCTGGCCTAAGGTTGAACGTCCTCGGTTTACAGCACGGTGTCTTGTATCCGGTACTTTTTAAGGACGCCGTTCTGTTAAAATGACAGGGTCATTCCTGCGTTACAACCTTATGCCTGGACAACTCCAAACCCTGCTCGTTCTTTTTCTCGGACTCATTTCGGGCTCAGCGCTATGTTTTGGACAAGCCGGCCGAGCCGAACTTTCCGGCACGATTCAGGATCCCTCAGGCTTTCCGGTCCCCAACGCAAAGGTGGAAGCCGAAGATCAGGCGACCTCCATTCATTATTCTGTCCTCTCGAACGAACACGGCGAATACCACGTGGTCGGCTTGCCAGCCGGCCAATACGTGCTCACTGTCGAACAGCCGGGCTTCCACAAATATCGGCAGTCGGGCATCACGTTACGCCTCGCAGACCGGACCGTGCTGGATGTCAAACTCCAGGTCGGCCAGCCCGCCGAATCCGTTGAAGTCACCGCCGCCGCGTCGCTGCTTCAAACCACCAGCGGCGAGGTCAGCCTGAACGTCGAGGAAAAGAAGATCGCCGCCTTGCCCCTGGACGGACGCAATTTTATTCCCCTGGTCACGCTTTCGCCGGGTGTCGCGTTGCCGAATGGTCAATTCCTGCCGCGAATCAACGGCAGCAGGCCGCGCACCAACGAATATATCTACGATGGCATCAGCGTGCTCCAACCCGAACCGGGGCAGGTGGTCTTCTACCCCATCATCGACGGCATGGCCGAATTCAAGCTCAACGTCAACGCCTACTCTCCCGAATATGGCCGTTCCAATGGCGGCACCGTCATGGTGATCGGCAAATCGGGCAGCAACAGCTTCCATGGCAGCCTGTTCGAATTCTTCCGCAATGAAGCGCTCAACGCCAGGAACCTCTTCGCACAACCGGGACCCAAGCCGGAATTCCGCCGCAATCAGTTCGGTGCCACGGTCGGCGGACCGATTCAACAGAACAAGACGTTTTTCTTCGCGGACTGGCAAAGCACCCGGCTGCGGACCGGCATCACGCGCTTCAGCGTCGTTCCCACCCTGGCACAGCGCCAGGGAATCTTCACGCAGACGATCTTCGACCCGTCGGCCTCGCCGAGAACCCAGTTCCCAAACAACACGATCCCGGCGAACCGCCTCGACGCGCTCGGGCTCCAGATTCTTCAGCACTATCCCCTGCCGAACGTCGCCGGCGCGAATAACTATGTCAGGACGGCGACCGAACCCGATGCTCAGGATCAGGCCGATTTCCGGCTCGACCGCTATTTCGGAGAGAAGCACCGGGTCTTCGGACGGTATACCTACTTCCGCGACGACGATACACCTGTGACTCCCCTACCGGATGGCAGCGGCAGCCTAACCTCTGGCGTGATCGGCCATGCCATCACACGCGGCGATGCCTTCGTCGGCGACTACAACTGGACACCTTCGGCCAGCACTCTCAACCAGTTCCGCGTCGGCTACTCCAGGCGGGACCTCAATCAAGTCTCTCTGCAGAACGGCGGGATCACGATTCCCGGCCTGCCTGCGAATTCGTTCAGTTCCGTGCTCCCCATTTTCACCGTCACCGGCCTCCAGCAGATCGGCCCAACCACGGCGGCGAATTCCAACTTCACCACCTCGATCACGGAGTTTCTGGACACCGTTACCCTCGTGAAAGGCCGCCACAGCATTAAGTTTGGAGCCGATATCCGGCGCGAAGCGCTGGACGTCTTGAACCCGCCCAATCCCACGGGCTCCTTCGCCTTTACCACCACCGGGTCCAACAGCTCTTCGGTCGCCGGAAGCGGCAACGCCCTGGCATCGCTGCTTCTGGGCCAGGTCAATGCGTTCACCATCGACCTCCAAAAGCAGGTCATTCAACCGCGGGCGCACATCGCCGAGTTCTTCGTCGGCGACGATTGGAAGGTCACCCCGCGCCTCACCTTGAACATCGGTACCCGGTACACTCTCAACTTCCCATCCACTGAGGTCCACGATCAAGGTGCTGTCTTCAATCTCAAAACTCAGGTCCTGGACTTCCCTCACACCTCTCGCGCCCTCGAATGTTGTGACTTCGGACCTCGCGTCGGGCTTGCCTATCGCGCCGGCAACAACTGGGTGCTTCGCGCTGGCTACGGTATGGTCTACTTCGAGCAATCCGGAATCACGACGCCCTTCACCATTCCACAATTTCCCTTCGTGCAAACCCTCGGCCAGCAATCGCAGGACAACGTGAACGCTGCCTTTCCTCTCTCCACCGGTCCAACCGTTCAAGTCACCGCCCCCAATCCGAATTCCGGGCTAGGGCAAGGCGTCTTTAGCGTGGACCGCAACAATGGCTCTGGCTACTCACAGCAGTGGAACTTCACCCTCCAGAAGACGCTCGGAAAAGACTGGAATGTGGAGGCCTCCTACCTCGGCTCGAAGAACACCCGGCTCGGCATCCCGGATGCAAATATCAACCAGCTTCCTTCCCAATATCTGTCTCTCGGTTCGGCTTTGCTGACCCGCGTATCCAACCCCTACTTCGGCCAGATTCCCTCCTCGTCGTCTCTCGGGGCCGCCACCATTGCACAGCAACAATTGCTGCGGCCCTATCCGGAATTCACCAACGTGGCCTTGTTTCGCGACAACGTCGGCAACTCGACCTATGAGGCTGCCGCGTTGAAAGTCGAGAAGCGCCTGTCCCACGGCCTCACCGTCAATGCGGCCTTCACTTTTTCCAAGCTGCTCGATGACGCGTCGAGCGTGTTTTCGCAGACTATCTTTACGGGCCCGGTGCTGAACACCACAGGGGCCGCCGACGCTTACAATCGGCACCTGGAGAAGGATGTGTCGAGCGGCGATATCCCCGAGGTGTTCGCATTAGGCTGGGTCTACGACATTCCTCGCCTGTGGAAGATCTCCGGCTGGCAGATTGCCGGTCTGGTGCGCCTGCAGGCCGGAGATGCAGTCGCCGTCACTCAGGCCACAAATAACAATTCGAGCCTGGGTTACGCGGTGCAACGGCCGAATCGGACCGCAAATCCCAACGATTTTGATGGGCGTACCGTCGCCAGGTATTTCAACACCGCGGCTTTCACGGCGGTGCCCCAATTGGTGATCGGCAATAGCTCTCGAAACCCGGTACGGGGTCCCGGCCTTCAGAATGCCGACCTGATGATCGGCAAGACGTTTCGGATCACGGAACGCTTCAATCTCGATTTCCGCGCCGAGGCGTTTAATGTCTCCAACACCCCTCCCTTGAATGATCCCAACGGCAGCTTCGGCAGCGCGGCCTTCGGATCAATCACGGCTGCCGGCAATCCACGCGACTTCGAGTTCGTTGCCAAAATCCATTTCTAATTACTCGAACGCTACAATGTGAGGTGGTCATGTATACACGACGCTCATTGATGTTGGCCCTTCTGGCCTCGGGCGTTCTTCTCGCGCAAGATCCTCAGCTCGCCGTTCAGGTGACCGGAGCCGTGAAGCAGCCCCTCACACTCTCGGCCGATGATCTGGCAAAAATGCCCAGGGCCAGCGTCCACACTACCAGCAACGGAATGGAAACCGTCTATCAGGGCGTCTGGCTTCATGAGGTGCTGAAAAAGGCTGGAGTTCCGCAGGGCGGCGAACTTCGCGGCAAGGCGCTGGCCGGCTATTTGCTCGCCGAGGCTCAGGATGGCTACCAGGTTCTCTTCTCGCTCGGCGAACTGGACCCCGCCTTGATCGACAACGAGATCCTGTTGGCCGATACCGCGAATGGCAAAGCCTTGTTCGGCGCACAGGGCCGGTTCCGCCTGGTCGTGCCTAAGGATAAAGCGGGAGCTCGCTCCGTTCGCATGCTGACCAAACTCGAAATCGTTCAGTTGAGGAAGTGAGTTCATCGTGAAGATACGCGTCGAGAACCGGTTGGCACCGCTTCGAAAGAGTAGAGGCGTAGGCGCCTCGGATTTGGCCCGCCGGGTAGGCGTCAGCCGCCAGACAATCTACGCGATCGAAGCGGGCACTTACGTCCCCAATACCGAAGTGGCATTGAACCTTGCGCGCGAACTGGAAGTCACGGTAGACGACCTCTTTTCACTTCAGGAAGCCGCGCGGAAATCGCCCGAGTCTCTCGCCGCGGAAGTGCTAAGCTCCACCGTACCGGCAAAAGGGCAGCCCGTGCGCATCTGCCAGATCGGCTCGCGCTGGGTCAGCATCCCGGTCAGCGCATCGCCGTATTACATGCCGGAAGCCGATGGCATCATCAAGCGAGCCGGCGGAGCCAACGGACGCGCCGATCTGGCCGTCTTCTCGAAAGAAGAGGCAACGCAGAAACGGCTGGTGCTGGCGGGTTGCGATCCCGCGACCGGCCTGCTGGCGCGAATGGTGGAAAAGATCAGCGGCGTCGAAATCGTCTCCGCCGCGGCGTCCAGCAAGCTGGCTCTCACCTGGATGAGCGAAGGCAAAGTTCACATCGCCGGTTCGCATCTTGAGGATGCCAAGACCGGAGAATTCAATCTGCCGTTCCTTCGCAAACAGTTTCCCGGCGAGGAATTCTGTGTCGTTACCTTTGCCCAGTGGGAGGAAGGGTTGGTCCTCTCCCCCGGCAATCCGAAGCATGTGCGCAAAATTGAGGATCTCGCGCGCAAGAACACCCGGTTCGTGAACCGCGAGCCGGGCTCGGGCAGCCGCGCACTCCTCGATAAACTTCTGGAAACCGGCGGAATCGACTCGCAAAAGATCCAAGGCTACGACCGCGTCGCCTACGGTCATCTCGCCGCTGCGTACTGTGTGGTCTCGCGGGAAGCCGATGTCTGCCTGGCCACCCGCTCCGCCGCTCAGACGTTCGGCTTGGATTTCATCCCGCTGCACAGCGAGCGCTACGACCTGGTCATGCGCAAACGGACCACGGAATTGCCGGCCGTCAAGGCCTTCCTCGACGTTCTTCAGCGAGCCGCGCTCCGCCGCAAGCTCGAAGTTCTGGCAGGCTATGACACGTCGCAGACGGGGACTGTCGTTGATTAGGCTTTTTGCCTTGACGCTCGCAATCGCCGCCGGCCTCTGCGCCGCGGATTTCGAATGGAGTCTCCCCAAAGGCTTTCCCCGGCCCGCCGTTCCCTCCAGCAATCCGATGAGTGCAGCCAAGGTCGAACTTGGCCGACATCTCTTCTACGACAAACGCATGTCGCGCAACGGGAAGCAATCGTGCGCAACCTGCCACCGTCAGGAATTGGCCTTCACCGATGGCCGCGCACATGCGGAGGGCACCACCGGCCAGGCTCACCCTCGCAGCAGCATGAGTCTCGTCAATGTGGCATATGCGCCGTCATTGACGTGGGCCAATCCGGCTCTCGACTCGCTCGAAGATCAGGCGCTCGTTCCGATGCTCGGCGAAGAGCCCGTCGAACTGGGATTAAAGGGGCATGAGCAGGAATTCCTGGACGTCTTGCAGCGCGATCCGTTTATCGGCGCCTCTTCTCCGCAGCCTTCCCCGGACACCGCCGTCTACACGCTCGCCAATGTCACCAGGGCCATCGCAGCTTTTGAACGGACCATCGTCTCCATGAACTCGCCCTACGATCGCTACCGCTGGGGCGGCGATTCGCCGGCGATCTCGGATTCGGCGAAACGCGGCGAGATTCTCTTCTCTTCGAGCGAGCGCGGCGGATGCTTTCAATGCCATGGCGGCTGGAACTTTACCGCCGTGCGTTTTGAAGGAATGCAGGTTCGAACCGCCGATAGCGGCCCTCGCAGTGGCTTTTTCAACACCGGCGTATCCTCATACGCCGCGCCCAACCGCGGTCTCTATGAGCGGACCCAGCGCCCCGAAGACATCGGAAAGTTCCGGCCTCCCACGCTTCGCAATATCGCCCTCACCGCTCCCTACATGCACGATGGGAGCATCGCCACACTCGAAGAGGTACTGGACCACTATGCTGCCGGCGGCAAGTTCGATCACCCCAACAAGACGCGTATCCTCAAACCTTTCCGCCTGACCGAAAGTGAGAAGCGCGACCTGGTCGAATTCCTCCGCTCGCTCACCGACGAAGGCCTGCTTCACAATCCCCGCTGGAGCGATCCGTGGAGTGTCGAACAACTCCGGGCGCCGAAGTGATCGCGATTACAAACGAATAATACCCGTGTCACATTTCCCGGCTCTATCCCGTCTCACCGTTGAGAAGGGAGCAAACGAAATGATCAGATGGGCACTTCATAAAGCGATTGACAAATTTGAGCGCCAGTGGAAATATGACGCCGGCTATATGCGCGACATCATCGACGCAAGCCCGCGCGCCGCATGGCTGTTTTCCCGCGCTGCCGCCCTCGGGCGCTTCCGGCGCGATATCCCCCTCGAACCCTGGTACGCTGCCGGTATTACCGCCGTGCGCCACGAGGATTGCGGCCCGTGTACCCAGCTCGGCGTCTCCATGGCGGAGCGTGCCGGCGTCGATCCCGCAGTCCTCCGCGCCGTCCTCTCCGACGATCCCCAGAGCATGCCGCCGGACGTCGCCTTGGTCTGGAGCTTCACGCGCGCCACGCTGGCGCACGATCCAGCCGCCGATGAATATCGCGAAGAGATCCTGCAGCGCTGGGGAATGCTAGGCCACATCAGCCTGGCGTTTGCCATTACCGCGTCGCGAATTTATCCCACGGTGAAATACGCTCTTGGCCATGGCAAAGCCTGCATGCGCGTCGTCGTCGGCGGCACCCCGGTAGTGTTCGATCACGGCCGGGTTCCGGCGCCGGCCGATCTGGCGGTGCGAAGGCAGTGAGTTCTTCGGGCACGAAATCGAATCCGGCCGCGAGCTTCGAGCCGTACCGCCGGCGCCTCCTCGGTCTCGCCTACCGCATGCTCGGTTCGATGGCGGACGCTGAGGACGCAGTGCAGGAAGCATACCTGCGCTGGCATGCGGCGGACCGCGAAAAGGTGTCGGACCCCAGGGCATTTCTCATGACGATCACCGCGAGGATTTGTCTCGACATGCTGACCTCGGCGCGCGCGCGGCATGAGGAGTACGTCGGCCCCTGGCTGCCGGAGCCGGTTCTCGACACGGCGGCGCTCGCGCCCGACAGCCGCACCGAGCTCGCCGAGGATTTGTCGATCGCACTGCTCTTGACCCTGGACCGTCTGTCGCCCCTGGAGCGGGCTGCTTTCCTGCTACACGACGTGTTCGATTTCTCTTTTCAGGAGATCGCCCTAACACTGGAGCGGAGTGAGGCAGCCTGCCGGCGGCTCGCCTCCCGCGCACGTGGGCATGTGCGGGCAGTTCAGCCGCGCGGTGCGATCACGCCGCCGGCGCATTCCGGTGAGATCGATGCGCGGCATGCCCAGCTCTTGTCCGCCTTCGTCGCGGCCACCAGCTCGGGCGATCTCCAGGCCCTCACCCACCTGCTTGCGAGCGACGTCCGCATCGTCACTGACGGCGGCGGCAAGGTGGCGGCGCCCATCAATATTCTCGATGGAGCGGACCGCGCCGCGCGCTTCCTGGTTGGCGCCACGCGCAAAGGCTGGCGCGACGAGTACACGCTGCGCTTTGCCGCCATCAATGGCTTGCCCGGGATCATTGTCGATGGACCCGGAGGGCCCGTCCAAACCGGAGCGTTCGAAATTGAGGACGGCGTCATTCGCGCTCTGTACGTGGTCCGCAACCCGGACAAATTGCGGAATGTGCCGGCGATGCGCGTCCGGCGAGAGCACTCCTCCGTGACCCATAGAAACGGTCCGCTTTACGCCATCCGCCACGCCGGCTGCATCGGATAAAGATCGAGCGAAATTACCCGCGCTACGCCGCCCGTGGCGAACAGCTCCAACGCCGAGTTGCCGTCCGGAGGCAGGAAGCAGGTCGGAATCACAACTTCGCCGTCGTTGCCGAACACCTCAACGGTAGTGCGGTCCACCAGAACGCGCAGCTTGATGCGGCCGCTCCGCAATCCCATCTGCGCTGTGAGATCAGCGCTACTCAGTGAGTTGGCCCCCGCGTTCGGTTTCACCTGGTAGGAAACCGCCCGCCCGCGCACCCGGAAACCGACCTCCTTCGCAGCGCCAATTTCGATTTCGGCGGCGATGTCCCACAGCTCCCCGGAAACTCCCGCCAGCGGATTCTCCCCGGGCTTCAGCTCCAGATCTTTCCAGCTTCGCAGCGTTCCCCGCAGTGCCTCGATCTCCTGAATCGGCAGCGCGTGGATGCGATAGGAGCCATAGCCTTGCTTTCGCAGCTTGAATTCGTACGGGCAGCTCATCTGCTGATTGAACGGCATCCCCGGGTACTGGCCGCCGTTCATCCACGCCATCTGCACGCGCCGGTTGCCCGGAAGATCGCTAAACGTCTGGGCCGCGTAGTAGTTCTGCCCGCTACTTAGCGCAGTCGTCATCACCTCCGGAACAAAGCGCCGTCCGTCAAAGCTTCCAATCAGGTAGTTGCCGTTAGCGCCCGTCCAGATCCACTTGGAGACGCCGGGCTCGTTTTCCACTGGCATTTCGAAAAAATCCGGGCACTCGGCGACCTTCGGCACCGTAATGTGATGCAGCATGGTCCATTTCTTCAAGTCGCGCGACGCGAGAAAGCCGAAGGTGTTGCCTTCCAGGAAAAGGGCCATGATCCATTGACTCGTGGGCTCGTGCCAGACCACCTTGGGGTCGCGATTGCCGCCCACGATGTGGGGCACCACCGGGTTGCCGGCATACTTGGTGAATGTCCGTCCGCGATCCGTACTGTACGCGATGCACTGCGTGTGCGGCTGTCCCTGCGATTCCGGGCTGGTTCCCCCTGCGGCGGTGTAGATGAGGACGATGGTCTTCTCCTCGCCTTTCTGGAACCCCGCCGTATTCTGCCAGTCCACCACCGCCGAGCCGGAGTACATGGTGCCCAATTTGTCGGGCTCCAGGGCATTTTCCACCTGCGTCCAATGCACCATGTCGGTACTCAGCGCGTGTCCCCAGGTCATGTTGCCCCACTTCACGTCAAAGGGATTGTGCTGGAAGAAGAGATGGTATTCGCCCTTGTAGAAGACCAGTCCGTTGGGGTCGTTGGTCCAACCCTTTCGGGGGCTGAAGTGGAACTGAGGCCGATACTTCTCGCGGTACAAGGGCTCCTGCGTCTGAGTTTGAGTCTGCGCCAGCAGAGGCGCGGCGGCCCCTGCGGCCAATTGTGCGAACTGTCTGCGATTCATCGATGCACCTCCGTAATCTCGCGGAACACGCGCAACAGATTGCCGCCGAGAAACTTGCGAATGCGCTCTTCCGAGTAGCCGCGGCGCAGCATCGCGTCCGTGATCATCGACAGGTCGCGGACGTCGCGCATACCGCGGGGCAGGGGAGGCCCCCCGTCAAAATCGCTGCCCAGCGCGACGTGGTCCTCTCCCGCAATCTGGATTGCGCGATCGATCACTCCCACCCAGTCGTCCATGCTGATCAGCAGGTCCTGCGGAATCGCCGTAGGCGTCAGCGGAAACTGCGGCGCCACCAACCGGTCGATTTCGTAGATGCTCAGACTCGTCCCGCGCTCCACAATCGCACTGGTGTCCCAGAACGGCTTACCCGCCTGCCCGGCTCCCCATTCGAACGCCTTGCGGCTGTGAAACTCGCTGCCCAGTTGGAAGCCGATCACGCCGCCCTTCGCAGCAAGTTTCTTCAGCAGCGCGTCCGGCATGTTCCGGGGAATATCGTTGACCATACGCAGGCCGTGATGCGTCGCCACCACCGGCACGCTGCTCGCGTCGATTGCCTGCGAGATCGCTTCATCGGAGGCATGGGATACGTTGATCAACATGCCCAGCCGGTTCATTTCGTGGATTACCGCGATTCCGCGATCGTTCAGCCCCCGCCATTTCGGCCGCGAACAGCACGAGTCCGCATAATTGCTGGTCCAGTTGTGTGCCGAAAGTTGAACAGACCGCACTCCCAAAGCGTGCATCCGGCGAATGATCGCCGGGTCGCCGTCCAGATCGAAACTGCCTTCCACATCGAGCACCGCCGCCATTTTGCCGGCGGCCCGGAGCCGCTCGATATCGCTCGCATTCCGCGCGATCTCGATCAGCCGGCTGTTGCGCGCAATCTGTTCCACCGCGCAATCCAACATGCGCAATGCCTGTTTCGTCTCCAGCCGAGCCGGGTAGTAATCCTCGGTGACGAAGATCGAAAAGAATAGAGCGCCGAGGCCGCCCTCCCGGGCGCGTTCCAGATCGAACTGGCCATCCGGCTTGCGGAGGCCGATATCCCCGCCGTTGTAGAACTCGCGGTCCACGCCGTGAACGTGTCCGTCGAAGACTAGCGAACTCTGGTGTAGTCTCCGGGCACGTTCGGAAACCGCGGGAGCAGCGCCGGCCTGAGCCCAAAGCGCCGCGCCGGCGAAAACCACGGCTACCGCGGCAGTCCTATAATCGTAAGCACTCGATAGGAGGCGCATGAGCACATCAACCCGTCCCCGAATTGCCGCCATCGTCACCACCTACTACAAGTATTCGCACGGGCAGCATATCGTCGATCGCTTCCTCGATGGCTACGGATGGAACGGCACGCACCATTATCCACCGATGGACCTGGTTTCGCTCTATGTCGATCAGATCGGTTCGAACGATCTAAGCCGCGAACGCGGAGTGCGCCATCCTGGGTTGAAGCTCAGCCCGAGCATCGAGGATGCGCTTACGCTCGGCGGCAGTAAGCTGGCCGTGGACGGCGTGGTCCTCGTCGGCGAACACGGGAATTACCCGCGAAACGATCACGGGCAGACCCAGTATCCACGCTACGAATTCTTCGAAAAAATCGTCAGCGTGTTTCGGAACAGTAGCCGCTCGGTGCCGCTCTTCAATGACAAGCACCTCTCGTGGAAATGGGATTGGGCGCGCAAAATGTACGACACCTCCCGCGAATTGAAGTTTGCGTTCATGGCGGGTTCGAGCCTGCCCGTCACCTGGCGAACGCCCTCCGTGGAGATGCCCCTGGGAGCCGCCATCAGCGAAGCGCTCTGCATCGGCTATGGCGGCGTGGATAGCTACGATTTCCACGGCCTGGAAACTTTGCAGTGCATGGTGGAGCGCCGCCGCGGCGCGGAATCCGGCGTCGCCTGGGTGCAGGCGTATCGCGGCGATCGATTCTGGGATGCCTTGCGCGAAGGCGTTTGGCCCAGGCCGCTGATGGAGGCCGCGCTTTCCCGCAGTCACACCATCACCCCTGCGCGCCCCGGCTTCAACCACATCCTGCCGTCCGATGCGGATATGCGGCGTCTGGTCAAAGATCCCGTCGCCTATCGCTACCAGCACGCCGACGGCTTAAATTGCACCATGCTGCTGCTTCACGGATTGGTCAAGGACTTCACTTTTGCGGCCTACGTGAACG
Source organism: uncultured Solibacteraceae bacterium (assembly GCA_963811575.1). GTDB lineage: Bacteria > Acidobacteriota > Terriglobia > Bryobacterales > Bryobacteraceae > Solibacter. The sequence continues at coordinate 100,965 of CAWERY010000013.1, forward strand.
GGTCGCGCGAACCGTGGTCCACCCAGATGTATCTACCGATGCCGGATGGCCGCACCACGCTGGCGAACTTCTTCAGTCCGCAGGTGAACCACGTGGAGAAAATGTTCCTCACCGGCAAGCCGTCCTACCCGGTGGAACGGACGCTGCTCACCACAGGCCTCACCGCGGCCGGCATCGAAAGCCTGTTTCTCGGAAAGCGGTATGACACGCCCCACCTGAAAATCCGTTACAACCCGGTGAAGGAATCCACCTACTGGAGAACTTAGGATGCTGACTCGCCGCACATTTCTACAGGCACCCGCGATCGTCGCCGCCGCGCCCCAGCCTGCCGCTCCCAAACGGCTCGCCATCGTCACCACCATCTATCGCTACCTCTCGCACGCGCAGCACATGGGCGATCGATTCCTGGTGGGGTATCCGTACGCAGGCACGTGGCAGCGACCCAACATAAAGGTCGTCTCGCTCTATGTGGATCAGAAACCCGATGGCGACCTGAGCGGCGAGCGGGCGCGGGAATTCGGTTTCACCGTCTACCCGACAATTGCCGAAACCCTGCGCGCAGGCGGCGCGAAGCTGGCCGTGGATGCCGTCCTGATTATCGGCGAGCATGGCGACTACCCACGCAATGAGAAAGGCCAGATTCAATATCCCCGCTACGAGTTTTTCCAGCAGTGTGCCAAGGTCTTCGAAGAGGAGGGACGTGCGGTCCCGGTGTTCAACGACAAGCACCTTTCCTACAGCTTCGAAAAAGCGAAGGCGATGGTGGAAACTTCACGCCGGTTGCACTTTCCCCTGCTCGGCGGATCTTCCCTTCCGGTCACGTGGCGCCTGCCCTCCATCGAACTTCCGTCCGGCTGTGAGATCGAATCGGCGCTAATGGTGGGCGAAGGCGGGTCGGACGCAATGGATTTCCACGCGCTGGAGGGCCTGCAGTGCATGGTGGAGCGGCGGCGCGGCGGAGAGACCGGCGTCAAGGCTGTGCAATTGCTGGAAGGCGATGCCGTCTGGAAGTCCCTGGACGACGGGCGGGTTCCGAAGGATCTGCTCGCCTCCGCGCTCTCGCGCAGCGACACGCCGCTCGGGCTCACCGTGGCCGACGGGCGCACGCAAAATCTGCTGGCGTCCGGCGAACTGCGAAACCTCGTGAAGCAGCCGGCCGCATACCTCATCGAGTACCGCGACGGCCTCAAGGCCGCCATACTCATGCTCGATGGCGCAATCCGCGATTTCAACTTCGCGGCGCGCGTGAAGGGATCCTCGCAGCTTTGGTCCACTCAGTTCCTGCTCACTCCCGAACCCAACGTGACCTACTCCGCCTGTCTCATGCACAAAGCGCGTGAGATGTTTGAGAGCGGCGTAGCGCCCTATCCCGTCGAGCGGACCCTGTTGGTCAGCGGCATCCTGGAGAGCTGCCTGACTTCCAAGGTACGGGACCACGCGCGCCTCGAAACCCCGCACCTGGACGTGGCCTATCACGGGCCAAAAGAATCGCAATTCGCACGGACCTGAACCGCAAGCTATTTCGCGGGCGGCACCGGCAGCGGCGCCACAGGCAGCTTTTCCCACGGTGTCCCGGCGATGCCATTCAGGTCGTAGACCACCGTGCCCTCGCGCAGCGTGAGCTCGCAATCCAGTTTCTCTTTGCCTTCCAGCGTGCCGCCAATCTGGTCGAGGAAGCCGAACTTGCCCTTCTCCACACGCAGTACCGCGATATCCGCCGGCGCTCCGACCGAGAGGTGTCCGAGCTCTTCGTGCTGAATCTCCTTCGCGGGGTTCCAGGTAGAGCGAAGGATCACTTCCTCCAGCGGCATACCCAGCGCCAGGAACTTGTCCATCACGTTGAGCATGTCCTTCATTCCGCCGTTCATGCTGGCGTAGTGCAGGTCCGTCGAAATCGAGTCCGGAAGGAAGCCCGCCTTCATCAGCGGAACCGCGCAGCTCCACAGGAAGCTGCCATTGCCGTGTCCCACGTCAAAGATCACGCCGCGCTTGCGGCCTTCGATCATCGCCTGGCTCGGCCCCTTCGTCTCGGCATCCTGCTCCCCGCGGCGTCCGCCGTACATGTGAGTGAAGATGTCGCCCGGCCGAAAATATTTCGTCAGCAGGTCAAACAGGGTGCGGCCCGCCTTCACGTTGCCGCCGAAATCCACCATCACGGGAACATGAGCGAGCTTCCCCACTTCTTCCGCATTGATGTATGGCGTCCATTCCGGCCCGTTGAAATGCGCGCTCTTGATGCCGACGATGATGCCCTTGTACTTGATCGCGGTGTCCGCCGCAGGTTTGACTTCCATGTCCTCGAGGTTTTGCTCGATTCGTCCAGGCCCCATCCCGGCGCCTACGATGTTGAGGAAGGCGAGCACCCGTGTCTTCTGGTTGTCTATGATCCGAGTCTTGAAGTCCTCGAAGTTCCGCCATCCCGAAGAGCCGGCGTCTGCGACCGTGGTCACGCCGGAGCGCAGCGTGAATCCGTCCGGCTGCAGTCCGAACGATCCGCCGGCATAAGAATTTCGCACCAGGCCGGGATAGACGTGTACGTGAATATCCACCAAGCCCGGTGTGACGTAGAGGCCGGCGGCATTCACCGTTTTCGCCGCTCGCGATGACGCAATATTCGACTCGACAGCGGCGATCTTGCCGCTCTTGATGGCGACATCGCGAACCGCGTTGATCCGGTTCTTGCCATCGATTACGTGTCCGCCTTTGAGGATCAGGTCAAATTCGGGCTGGGCCGAAGCGCATGCGGCGAAGGCGAGAGCCGTCAGAAACCGTCCGAGAATCATCGAATGCCCTCCCGGGCCACCGCGAAACTTATATCACTGCTCATCCTTGAATTGCAAGACATTAGACCAAGAGGTCCAATGTTACAAACCCTTGACTTTCCGGCAAGACGGCTTCAAAATCATGCAGACGTCGAAATGGGGGTGGTCATGTTTTACAGCAAAGGGGCTGTACTCGCTATTCTTTTTTCGTCGGCGCTATCGGCGCAGACGATCACCGGATCCATCACCGGCACGGTTACGGATCCAGCCAAAGCACTCGTGGCGGGCGCAAAGATCGTCGCCACGAACAATGGCACCAACCTGACCTACGCGACCGTAACCAATGATGCGGGCGTGTATAACCTGCTGTTTTTGCCGGTCGGCCAGTACTCTGTATCGGCGACCGCTCAGGGCTTCAAAAAGGCGGTGCTCGGACCTTTTGCCCTGGACGTAAATCAAATTGCGAAAGTGGACGTCGGCCTCGAAGTCGGCGAAGTCACGCAATCGGTCGAGATCACCGGAATCGCTCCCATCCTGCAGACGGAATCCACCCAGACGGGCGACTCGTTGACGGCAGAGAAGCTGAGCTCGATCCCCTTGAACGGCCGCAATTTCGTCAGCCTTACCCAGCTGATCCCAGGGGCGATCTCCACCAGCCCCAACGCCATGAACACCTCCGGGCGCGTGCAGGGTTCCGGTAGCCGCCCCCAGGTAAACGGCAATCGCGAACAGACCAACAACTTCCTTCTGGACGGCATCGATAACAACGATTCGATCGATAACCGCGTCGGCTACCAGCCCAACGTGGACGCGTTGCAGGAAGTGAAGGTGATCACCGGCAACGGCTCCTCGGAATTCGGTAACGTGGGCGGCGCCATCGTCAACACCACCATGAAGAGCGGTACGAATCAATACCACGGCAACGTGTTTGAGTTCCTCCGCAATGACAAGTTCGACGCCAACGGGTACTTCAACAATCGCAACAAGGTCCCGCTGGCCCCGCTGCGCCGCAACATCTTCGGCGGCACCCTGGGCGGCCCGGTAAAGCGTAACAAAGCCTTCTTCTTTTTCGATTACGAAGGCACGGAGCAGCGCACTTCGGGCTCCGCTACGGCTAGCGTGGCTCCCACTGCCTGGCGCACCGGTGATCTGTCGGACTTCCTGACGAAGTCCAACCAGGTGGTGCGCGACCCGAATACGGGCCCCGACCTCGCATCCAGAACGCCCTTCCCGGGAAACATTATCCCGCTGGCGCGGATTACCAACCCGGTGGCACAAAAGCTCTTCTCCACTCCCGCGCTATATCCCCTCGCGAATAACCTGGGAACCGGCGCGCTCGGAATTACCAGCAACTATCTTTCGACGCAGGCCAGCCGTCTGTCGAACAAGCAAGGCGACATCAAGGGCGATTTCCGGCTCTCCGACAAGGACAATCTTTCGGCGCGATGGTCGGTGAGCGACTACCAGTCGGTCGGTTCCCAGGCGGCACTCCCGGTATTTCTGACCAGCGGCAATTTTGCACCGACACAGAGCGCCGTGCTCACGTGGACACGCACTGTTTCCTCGACCGTAATCAATGAAGCGCGCATGGGCTACACACGCGTACACATTGATGAGGGACTGCCGATCGATTGGAGCGGACAGCTTGGTGCCGATGGCAATGCCAAGTTCGGACTCGCCGGCGGTCAGCCGGTACCCGGCCTGAGCGCAATCACGCTGGGCAGCGGCCTGAGCGGGATCGGCGCCGCGGCTTCGATTGGACGCGAAGTAGACAACAAGATCTCCTACGGCGACAACCTCTCGTGGCAGAAAGGAACCCACCTGCTCAAGATCGGCGGACAGGCGGTGCGCTACCGCCAGAATCGCTATTACGCCGGCAACAATGGCGCGCTTGGCTCGTTCACCTTTGATGGCTCCTATTCGGGAATCCCATATGGCGATTTTCTCCTGAACTCCCTTGAGGCGAAGGGGCGCGGCGCCGTAGTCGGAAAGTGGGGTCACCGTCACTGGCGCGATGCAATCTTCATCCAGGACGATTGGAGAGTCAGCACCAACCTGACTGTCAACCTGGGCTTGCGCTGGGAATACACGCAGCCGATTTACGAGGTTGCGGATCGCCAGGTCAACATCAACACCTTCACCGGCCAGTTGCTCTATGCCGGGAAGGATGGCAACAGCCGGGCGCTGTACAACGCTTATTACAAGCAATTCGAACCGCGCGTCGGCATCGCGTGGAACCCGATGCGGCGTCTGGTGATTCGCACCGGATACGCGATTTCGACCTTCCTGGAAGGCACCGGCGCGAATCTACGCCTCCCGCTGAATCCGCCCTTCTTCTTTGAAGCGAACGTCAATTACGATCCGCGCACTCCGGGCGATATTCGTGTCGGTTTCGCCGATACTCCTTCCACCGGTGTCCTCGATAGTCCGCGCGTGGGCACGGCACGCTACTTCCAGGGCCGCGCGTGGGATTTGAATCTCCGTCCGCAATTTACGCAGCAGTACAATGCGACCGTGGAGTATCAGTTCACGAACACCACTTCGATGACCGTGGCATACGTGGGACAGATCGGAACCCACTTGGTGGATCCGCACGAGGCCAACAATCCTTTGGCGGGCGTAGGCCCGGTGGCCAGCTGGGCGCCGGCCGATGACCGCCGTCCCCTGGCGGGTCCGCTGCCCAACGTGGGCAATATCGCGCTGACGGAATCTGCGGCGCGCATGAGTTATAACGCGCTGCAGGTTAGCGGACGGCATCGCCTGAGCGGCGGTCTGACGCTCTCCGGCTTTTTCGTGTGGAGCAAGAGCATCATGGATAACCTGGGCTACTACGGTTGCGCCAGCGTCAACAGCGACGGCGCCTACTGGCAGGACGCCTACAACCGGCGTGCGAACAAGGGGCCGGCCTGTTTCGATTCTCGCCTGAATGGTTCTATCGGCGGCGTGTATGATCTGCCGTTCGGCACCAGCCGGAAGTTCGGCTCGCACTGGAATAAGGCGGTGGACGCGGTGGCCGGCGGCTGGCAGCTGGATTATTTCATGAACTCGCATTCTGGCTTCCCGGTGACCGCTACCGCATCCTCCGCAAACACAGGCGGCCGGACGCCTCGCGGAAATGTGCGCGCCAACGCCTATCTTCCGTACAACATCCCTTCGCAGACCGTGGACCAGTTCTTCGGCCCGGCGACTGCATCCAGCTTCTGCGCGGCTGGCGTCTATGACGGGGTGTGCGCCTTCGGCATTCCCGCAGTCGGTACGCTGGGAACCGCCAGCGTAGGCACGCTGCGGGCGCCCAGCTTCTTCAACCTGGATGCATCCGCCAGCAAGCGGTTCAAGGTCACGGAGCAGAAATACTTCCAGCTTCGCGGCGAGTTTTTCAATGCGCTGAATCATGTGAGTTGGGGCCCTCCCGGACGCGACATCACCAGCCCGACGAGCTTCGGACAGATCACCAGCCAGGTGCAGAATCCGCGCAACATCCAGCTGGGTCTGAAGTTCTTCTTTTGAGACGAGAGCAACAGGTGACGTTCTTCGGGGCCGCGGTCATCGCGTGCACGCTTGCGCTGGCCGCGGACCCTCTGGCGGAACGGAGCCGGTTTTACGTGACACCCGCCGCGGCGGCGCTGGTGGAGCAGGGGCTGGCATCGGCCGCGCCGGACCGCGCGGCTGACTTCCGGGAAGCACCCGCGCCTGGTGTGCGCTTCCAACCCAACCAGGCGCAAGCCACTACATCGCCCTGGGTGGATTCGAACCTGTGGCGATTTCAGCGCGGCCTGAAGAAAGCCAACTATGCCAAGCTGCCCGCGGGTTCGGCCCCGCTGGCAGCGGCGGAGGCCTTCGCGTTCCGGATCGACGCGATCCTGAATCCCGATCCGGCGGACGTTGCGGAATTGGGGAAAGTGCTGGCGTTCTTGAAGGCGCAGAGTCAGCCTGCGCTACCAGTGATGGCGAACATCGGCGTAGTGGACGACGGGTCGGCCGCCATGGGCGAAGTCCTGAATATGCTGACGCGCCGCAACCTGCTGTATCGCGTAGTGCCGGCGCCGGGCACCGGCCTGGATCTCACGGTCCAGCTCGGCACGCCCGATTTTCCCAAGGCGACGGCGCAAAATCCGGCCGATTTCGCGGCCCGTGTGCGCGAGAAACTCGGCGACGAGAAACGCCTGGTCCGGCTTTACGGAGCGAACACCACCATCGCCCACCTCACGGGCGACGGCAAGCACGCGCGGCTCGTCCTGCTAAGCTACAGCCGGAATCGGACGCAGCCCGGCGTGCGCGTGCGCGTGCTGGGCCGCTATCAATCGCCGAAGCTGGCAGCCTACGGCACCGTGGAAGGCGCGGCGCTCACCGATCTCGATAACTCCGGAAACGCGATCGAGTTTTCGATTCCGCAGTTCAGCACGATCGCGATTGTCGATCTGGATGCGGTGCAGTAAATGCTCGCCGCGATGCTCGCGCTGCTATTTTTCTTCGCCCCGGCGGATGTCCTGGAGAGCGCGTATGCGAAGCGGGATTTCGAACTGAGCGCAGATCCAAATCGCGCCGATTGGGCGAAAGCTCCGCGGGTCAGCGCGGGCAGCGACTACCTGGCACATCCAATCCCGGGCCGGCCCATGGAGATCCGCTCGCGATGGACCCGGGACAACCTGTACCTTCTTTATATCTGCCCGTACGAACAACTCAACCTGAAGCCCGATCCCGACACGAAGCAGGAGACTCCGCAACTTTGGAATTGGGATGTCGCGGAGGCATTCATCGGCTCCGACTACACCCATATCGGCCGCTACAAGGAGTTTCAAGTATCCCCGCAGAGCGAATGGGTGGACCTGGATATCAACCGGGAGAATCAGCAGGCGCAGGAAGGGATGAAGTGGAACTCCGGATACGCGGTGAAGGGCCGCGTCGATGCGCCGGCGAAGGTCTGGTATGGCGAAATGAGGATCCCGTTCGCCGCCATCGATTCGCGCACCCCGGTGAAGGGCAGGGAACTGCGCATCGGTCTGTTCCGCATCGCGGGAATCTCACCGAAGCAGTTCTTTGCGTGGCGGCCAACGGGGCAGACCTCATTTCACGTCCCCCAGGCATTCGGCACGCTGCGGTTGCGCTAGCTCCGTGACAAGACTCTTGTCACGGGAAAAATTCCAGCGGTGAAAACAAAGGACATCCCAAAAACTCGTGACAAGACTCTTGTCACGGCTGCAGGGCAGGAGTTCCAGCTCCGTGACCAGACTCTGGTCACAGAAAAATTCGTAGTGGTGAAAACAAAGGAAATCCGAAAAACCCGTGACCAGACTCTGGTCACGGCCGCATGAGCTGCGCCCTCATGGAATCCAACCGCAGGGGTTCGGGCCGGCATCGCCGCAAAGAAAAACCCGGAACTCCTTCGGCCGGTGCGCCGCGGTCCAGGTGCGGCCGAGGATGAAATAGGGTTTCGCCCACACCTCGCTGTCGATCGTCCGGGGCGCCACCACGGAGACGGCGGACGTGCCTTGCGCGGGATAGCCTATTCTCGGGTCCATGATGTGGGAATAGAGCCGCCCTTCCGCCCGGAAAAACTTTTCGTAGCTGCCCGAGGTAGAGAGCGACATATCCCGGAGCGCGACTTCCGCCGCGGTGCGCTGCGGGTCTTCGGGCGCTCGAATCCGAATCGTCCATCCTTCCGGAGTTTTTGGAGGCGCGCCCATGCCGTAAATGCTGCTGCCGCCCGCGGAGACGAGCGCCGTGCGGATTCCATGAGCCCTGAGAACCGCGACCATGCAATCCACCGCATAGCCTTTGCCGATGCCGCCGGGGTCGAGTTCGATGCCGGCCCGGTCGAACCGCACGGTGTGCGATTCCCGATCGAGCTGCACGTGCGAATATCCCACGAGCTGCCGTGCGGCGCTCACCTCCGCTGTTTTCGGGAGTACTCCTTCGCCCTTGTAAAAGCCCCAGATTTTCATCAGGGGCCCGACCGTGATATCGAAGGCCCCGCCGCTTTCGCGGCTGTACCGCTGGCACTCCACGAGCAGGCGAAAGAGCTCGAGTGAAACTGGCACGGGTTGAATCGCTGCGCTGCGATTCAGTTCGCTCCATTCGCTTTCCGGCCGGTAATTGCTGAGCATCCCGTCGAGGCGATGGAGTTCCGCGAAGGCCGCTGCGGCCGCGGCCTGGAGCGCCGTCCGGTCCTCGCCGTAGAGGGTCACGGAGAACGTGGTGCCCATCGCCTCGTCCTCCACTTCGACCCGCGCCGGGTCATGCGCGTGAAGCAGTACCGGCAGGCACAAGGCGAGCAGAGCCAGGCGCATCGCTAGATGTAGGCGATGACGTCGATCTCTACCAGCGAATTGCCCGGGATTCCGCCAGCCGCGGCAATGGTGGTGCGCACCGGCGGCTCGTCCCCAAAGCTGCCCCGGAACACTTCGTTCATGCCGGCGTAATCCTTGAGGTCGTTGAGATAGACGTTGCACTTCAGTACCTTGTTCATGGAAGAGCCGGCGCGTTCGAGTTCTTCCTTGATCTGGCGGAGAACATCCTTGGTGTGCACCTTGATGTCGCCTTCGGAGTGGTAGCCCTTCCCGGCGATGAACAGCAAATTGCCGTAAGCGACGGCGTTACTGAACATGGGGATTGTCCGGCTTCTTTCCGCTCGCGTTGATCACTCGCTTGACCGGCTTCTGATCCTGCGCGGCGGCGGGAACGGCTACCGCCGTGGCGGCTGCCGCTGCGGCCACACCACGGCCGAGAAACTTGCGTCGATTCGTCGTGCTCATCTGATTTCTCCCTTTCAATAACGTCTATCCGCTTTGATAACGTCTATCCGCGGCGTCCGCCGGTCCGATATTGGTGGCGTTCGGCGGTCCAACTGGCTTCGCCATACTCGCCGAGCGAGACCGTCCCCGACATTTTGTCGCCTTCCAACTTCCCCGTAAATTGATAGGCCACGCGCGTGCCCTCCGTGCCGTAGCCGCTTTGGAAGCGGACCGTCTTGCCGGCAACCGTGCCGGTCAGATCGCCCGCGGCGAATTCGCCTTCATGGGTGCCCATCAATTTCCCGCCATCCTGTTCGAGGACCAGTTTGTGATTCACCGCGCCGCGCACGAATTCCATGTGCAGTTCCCAAAGGCCCGCGATCGCGGTCGGCTGGCCCTCCGGCTGCGGGGGCGTGTCGAACTTCGGAGGTTTGGAGAGGGCGCCGTACAGCCGATCGGCGACCACCTTCTCATCGCCCGGAGTCATCTGGTAGGGAACCACCGACACCGAACTCGCCATATTGCCGCCGCGAACTCCACTGGAGTTTGCCACCACGATGCGCGGGTCGGTATCCAATAAGTGCTTGGCGACTTCCTGCCCGGTGATGCCGAGCTTCGCGCCATCCCACGTGATTTGCAGCGACGGCGTACGGTTGGAGAGATCCGCGCTTGGCTGACGCAGTTGCGTGCTCACGCCATCGATGCGCTTCACGGAAGTCGCGATCTGGTCCAGCCAGCCTTCCCACTGCTTCCACTCGGCCTTATGGTCGCGCTGCACCCACATCTCCACCGCGGCCAGCATCCCCATGATCTCTTCCTTGCCCACCTTCACGGAGCGGCCGAAGGCGTGATGCGGAGCGCTATTGATCCACGCGCCCTGAATCAGGCTCTTTTCGCCGAGCAGAAGGCCGGCTGCCTGCGGTCCCCGGATGCATTTCCCCCCGCTGTACGCTACGGCGGTGGCGCCGCGCTGCAGATGTACGTTCGGTTTGAGCGTCAGGATCTCCGCCGCGGCGTCCACCAGAACGGGCACATTCCTGCGGCGCGCAACTTCGGCAATCACCCGAGTGCCGAGCGGCCCATCGTCGCCCGGTCCGGCGAGAATGTAGACCATCGCGGTGCGCTCGTTGAACGCGCTTTCGAGGTCGGCCCTCTCGTTGACCAGCACGAGTTTCGCTCCCAGCATGCGGACCGCGTGGTCGTAAACGTTGTGTGAGTAGGCGGGTACGATGACTTCGCTCTTCAAGCCGGTAAGATTCGGCAAGCGCTGCATGCGCTCCGGGTTGCCGCCCGCGATTGCCGATGCCGTGCAGTGCGTGATGGCGGCACAGCAGCCCGCGGTGACGATGCCCCACTCCGCGCCGCTGAGTTCGGCGAGCCGCTTGCCCACGCCTTCCATCAACTCGTCCATGTTGACGAAGCTGAGCGAGGCCTCTTCCATCGCGCGCTTGACCTCGGGCAGCGTGGTGGACCCGGTGATGATGGTGAAGGTGCCGCGGGCATTGATCACCGGGCGCACTCCGATCGAGCGATAGATGTTGCCGGGTTGCATCGGGCCGGCGGACGCGGTCTGTTCCACGCCTGTCCCGATGGCGTGCGCGGCGGCCACCATCCCACCCCGTTGGAAAAGCGCTCGCCGGCTAAATCCGCGCGAGATAAGTCTGTTCCATAACGGATTTGACATAGTGGTACGCCTCTCTGTTTGCTGGAATTTATCACAGCTGGTACTGCGAAGCAATGGTTGCCGGTGCCGCCGGCGATTGACCAAGAGATAGTCCGGGTATAGACTCTCAGCCGTGGATAGAAGACTATTTCTACAAATCGCCGCCGCCTCTCCGCTGCTCGGCACGCCCGTGGAGAATCCCGTATACCGGGTAGTTACTCCGTACAAAGCGGCCGAAACACCCGGCATGCCGGGACGATACCCCGGCCAGGTGGTGCGCATCCATTCCGAACGGTCCATCGATACTGAGACGGACCGCGTGAATCGCGAACTCGTCAGGCAGATGATTTCGAGCGGCATGCGCAGTCTTACCGGCGAGGCTCGCGATGCCGATGCCTGGGCGCGCTTTATTTCGCCGAAGGACGTGGTCGGCATCAAGGTCAACTGCTCCGGCGCGCCTCGCATGTGTTCGTCGCCCGAGATCGTCGGCGAGATTGCGGCGAACCTTGTGGCGGTCGGCGTTCCGGCGAAGCAGATCTACGTTTACGAGCGCTTCGACAGCCAGCTGCGCACGGTGGAATACGGAAAGGTCCTCCCGGCCGGTGCGACGGTGGTGGCGGCCGAAAGTTCGCGAGGCTCGATTCTGGGCTACGATCCGCGCACTTACGTGGAAACCAGTTTTTTTGGAGAGGAAGATACCCGGTCTAACCTGGTGCGGCTGGTTTCAGAGACACTGACTAAGATCATCAACGTGCCGAACATGAAGGAACACCGCGCGGCGGGGGTGACGGGCTGCCTCAAGAACATCGCCTACGGCAACTTTTCCAATGTGGACCGCTCGCACCGTTTCGAAAAGACCAACACGCTTACCTTCATCGGCACGCTGGCTTCCGTCGAGCCGGTGCGCTCTCGCGTGGTGCTGAACATCATGGACGGCCTACGCGGCGTGTGGCACGGCGGCCCGTTCATGCAGGACGTGAAGTTCCGTTTCTATCCCAAGCAAATCATGATCGGCACAGACCCGGTGGCGATGGATCATCAGTTGATTCATCTGATCGAAGCCAAGCGGAAAGCGGAGGGCGCAGTGTCACTCTTCGATCGCGCGCCGGAACGGATTGGCCGCGAGCTGGAACCGAATATCAACCCGTTCATTCGCGAGCCCGGCCACGTGGAATACGCATCGACGCTCGGGCTTGGCGTGTTCGACGAGTCGAAAACGAAGATCACTGCGATCGAGATCTGAAAGGCGACGCGCTGTTACTGCTCGCTGGGCAGAGTGAGCTTGCGGATCCAGATATTGCGGAACCGCACCGGCTGCGAGTGGTCCTGGAGGCTGAGCGGCTGTTCGGCCGGGTGCGCGGTGTAGGTGCCAACCTTCCGCCAGATGGTGGTCCCGAGGTAAGCCTGATGGCTCTGCACCAGCACGCCGTTGAAGAGGACCGTGATGTAGGCGGGCTTCACCAGTTTTTCGCCGTCAAACTTGGGCGCCTCGAAAAGGATGTCGTAGACGTTCCATTCCCCCATGGGGCGCGACGGATTGACCAGCGGCGGCCAGACGCCATAGATGGCGCCGGCCCCGCCATCGGCATAGGTCTGGTGCTCGTTCGATTCCAGCACCTGGATTTCATACCGCGTCATCAGCTCGATCCCGCTATTGCCGATGCCCTGGCCGTTGCCCACCGAGGTCTTGGGGATCTGCCATTCGACATGGAGCTGGCAATCGCCGAAATTTTCTTTCGTGACCAGCTTGCCGGTGCGAGGCACGATTTCGATGTAGCCGTTCTCGACCTTCCACTTGGGCTCCTGCGGCGCTCCGCCGCGCGGCTGTTGCGTCCATTGTGAGAGGTCTTTCCCGTCGAAGAGCACAATCGCATCGGCGGGCGGGGCCTCGCTCACATAGGGGGCGGGCGTAAGCTTCTGGGGCCGGGGCCGCGTAATATCGTGTACCTTCCATTTTTGCCCCGGCAGCTGCGGAGTGTCGTTGTAGCCGCGAACATCGTCGCCGGCTTCCGGCGGTGGGTTCGATGGGCCTTTCTTCTGCGGGGCAGCCGCAGGGGTCTGAGCCTTCAGCAACAAGGCCGTGAGGAGGATGACGGGAAGCAGCTTCATGGTTGGATCTCTCCAAGAGTTTAGCTCGCGGTGTGGGCCGCCGCACGATCACCGGAAGCGCGAGGGATGTGGCTCGCGATACCGATGGCAACAGCCTTGACGGGGACAATGGAAGACACAATGCAAGGTCGAAGGGAGCGGGCTGAGGCACGACGGATGACTCAATCAGAGGACGCCTTTCGAATCGAAGTCCCGGAAGAAGTGTTGCGGGATCTGCGGCAGCGCCTGGAAAACACGCGCTGGTCTTACCAGGCGCCGGGCACGACGTGGGATGCAGGCACGGATTCCGATTATCTGAAAGAACTGGTTGCCTATTGGCGAACCAGTTACAACTGGCGAACGCACGAAGCGGCGCTCAATCGATTTGCTCACTTCAAAAGAATCGTGGATGGTATCGGCATCCACTTCATCCACGAGCGCGGAAGAGGGCCCAAGCCGTTTCCGCTGATCTTGACGCACGGCTATCCGGATTCGTTCTACCGGTTCCTCAAGCTCATTCCGATGCTCACCGACCCCGAGGCCTATGGAGGACGGGCGGAAGACTCTTTTGACGTGGTGGTTCCCGACTTGCCGGGCTATGGTTTTTCCGGCCGCCCGCCGGAGCCCGGCACGCTGTTTCGAGTGAACGACCTTTGGGCCCAACTGATGAGTGACGCTCTCGGCTACCAGCGATTTGGCGCGCATGGAGGCGATTGGGGCGGCACCGTCACCGAACAACTGGCTCGCAGTCATGCCGATTCGGTGGTGGCGATTCATCTCACGGACGTCCCGTTTGGGCATCTGTTCCAAAAAACCAGCGACCCCACGGCGGCCGAAAAAAAACTGTTTCAGCACAACGAACAGTGGCTGCAAAAAGAAGGAGCCTACGCGCTCATCCAATCCAGCAAACCGCAAAGCCTCGCCCAGGGCCTGAACGATTCACCGGCCGGGCTGGCGGCATGGCTCGTGGAGAAATTTCGCGCCTGGAGCGATTGCGGCGGTGACATCGAAGCCCGATTCACCAAAGACGAACTGGTGACCCAGATCATGATCTACTGGGTAACCGAATCAATCGGACCATCTTTCCTGCCGTACTACGATTACGCGAATGCCGGAGCCCTGACATGGTTCAAAGAGGCCATGAAGAAATGGACCGGCTCATCCAAAGTTCCGGCGGCCGTCGCGTTATTCCCCGCGGACATCAGCCACCCGCCGCGTGAATGGGCCGAGCGCTTCTTCAACGTACAGCGCTGGACCGCGATGCCCCGCGGAGGCCATTTTGGCGCATTCGAAGAGCCGGAGCTGCTGGCAGAGGATATCCGCGCCTGGTTCCGCGGCTTTCGTTGAGGGCTCTAGTAAATGCCAGGAATCAGGCGCGAGGTGCGTCGTACGTAGGCCTCATATTCCGAACCGAACTCTCTCCGCAGCATCGCTTCCTCGGACTGGATCCGTGCCACCGTCGGGATGACGGTAAGCGCCGCGAGAAGAATGCCGATGGTTGACCGGAAGGCGAGCGCCCATCCCACAAGATAGGTAAGCATCCCAAGATAGCTTGGATGGCGGATCAACGAATAGACGCCTGTCGTCACCAGCCGGTGGCCCGGTTGAATCGCAACCAGGCCGCTGAAGCGCTTACCGAGCACAAACACCGGCCACAGGCGAAGGACGCCTCCCGCCGCACAGGCGGCCACGCCGGCCCAGCGAACCCCTTCGCCGCCAATCGTCCACACGTCCTTGCGATCCGCATACGCCGGAAGCCACGCGGACAGCAGGCCAAGCAGGCCGAATGCTCCCAGCACCCAGCGGTTCGAACGGTCCTCTTGTTTACCCGGGCTCAGATTTGCGGAAGTGAATGCCGCAGCGATGGCAAGTGCGGCATTGACCGCGACCAGCGCTATGAGAGCCTCGTGCTCAAAAAACGGCGTCAGACCGCCTTCGCCTAAGACGGCCAGAGCCGTGAAGGCGGCGGTACTGACCAGCGATGCCGCTGCTAGCTTTGACGACTGCATGCCATCCCCAGTATCAGTCTGCTTCCAACTGGGCGCCAGGCTGCGCCTCCGAAACGGGCGCGGTGCGTATCCACACACTTGCCTCTGTGGGATATCCGGAAGGAAGTCAGATGGGCTAAGCTACCGGAATAGAAGTGCACCTGGAGGGAAGATGACCAGAAGAGAATGGTTAGCCATGGTTGCCGCCACACCTTTGTTGAAGGCGGCCCCGACACCCGAAGCGGACGGGAGCCCCGCTCCTGCCGCACCCGTTGCCATCGCAAAGGCCGCATCGTATGACGACGATGTCACCGCCAGGCTAAAGGTGATGTTCGACCAGTTAGGAGGTATTGAAAAGCTGGTGAAGAACAAAACTGTCACGATCAAGCTGAACCTGACAGGGCCTGCCACCAACTTCGTAAACGGCAGGCCTCCGCAATTTTCGCATTGGTCGCACCCGGCCTTGGCCGGCGCCGCCGCCTATCTATTCGGGCGTGCGGGCGCCCGGCGGGTGCGGTTTGTGGAGAGCGGCGCCAACACCACCATGCCGCTCGAGGAATTCATGGCCAAAGCGGATTGGGACGTCAAGGCGCTTGAGAACGCGGCCAAGCTGGTGGAATTCGAGAACACGGTGAACCTTGGCAAGGGAAAGAAATATGTACGCATGCAGGTCGGCCGCGGTGCTTATATGTTCCCGGCTTGGGATGTAAACCAGGTGTACGCGGATACCGATGTATTCGTCAGCATGGGCAAGTTGAAGAATCACGGCATTTGCGGCGTGACACTCTCAATGAAAAATCTGTACGGCTGCACACCGGCCTCGATTTATGGGGGCGACGCGGGCGAAGCCGAGCCAAACGAGAACCCGAGAAGCAATCGCGCGGGTGTGGGCCACATGGGTACGAGGGCGCCTTCGAAATCCGCGCCCGGAGAACTGGCATTTGGCGAGAATCACGACCCCGGCTACCGGATGCCGCGAGTGGTGTCAGACCTTGTGGCGGCGATGCCGATTCATCTTTCCATCATCGACGGAATCGAATCGATCGCAGGCGCCGAGTTGCCGCGCGCAGGCACGCGGGCTGTAAAACCGGGAGTCCTGATCGCCGGCATGAATCCTGTATGCACCGACGCTGTCGCGACGGCCGTGATGGGTTACAATCCGCGCGCCTCTCGCGGCGAACCCGGGTTCCCAAAGTGCGACAACCAACTGGTGCTCGCCGAACAGCGCGGGTTGGGGAGTTGCGATTTGAAGAGGATCGAAGTTCGCGGCGTAGCGATCGAGCAGGCGCTTTACAGGTACAACGCCTAGCCGCCGCGAACTTGCCGCTCACCGGCGGCGCATGGCACGGTGATCAATGCGCCATAATTTACCCATGCGCAAGGCGATTCTTCTACTGGTGACATCGGTGCTGGCGGCCGCAGATCTGCCGCAGACCGAATTGAGTAACGGCGCTCTCCGCGTCAAGGTGTATCTGCCGGACGCGAAGAATGGCTTCTACCGGGGTACGCGGTTCGATTGGTCGGGAATGATCGAATCGGTAGAATATGCGGGGCACCGGTACTATGGCCCGTGGTTCCAGCGCACCGACGCCAAGGTTCGCGATTTCGTGTATCAGGGCAGTGAGATTGTCGCCAGCCCATGCACGGCGGCCACGGGTCCGGCGGAAGAGTTCTCCACGAATAACAAGGCGCCGGGATTCGATGAAGCCAAACCCGGCGGCACCTTTGTGAAGATCGGCGTGGGGGTGCTGCGTCGCCCGGACGCGGCGGATTACGACCACTACCGGCTCTACGAGATCGCGGATGCGGGCACTTGGAAGACGAATTTGACGCGGACCTCGGCCGAGTTCACGCAGCAGGTGAACGACGCGCGATCGGGATACGGTTACGAGTACCGCAAGACGGTGCGGCTCCCCGGAAGCGGGCCGGAGATGAAGATCGAACACACCATTCGCAATACGGGGAGCAAGGCGATTTCGTCGCGCGTTTACAACCATAACTTTCTGGTGATCGATGGGCAGGCGCCCGGGCCGGACCTCACGATATCGACGCCGTTCGAGATTCATAGCGAGCAGCCGCCAGACCCGAAGGTGGCGGAGATCCGGGGCAGGGAAATTCACTATCTCAAAACTCTCGAGGGTGAAGAGCGCGCGGTCACGCCAATGGCGGGTTTCGGCAAGGATGCAGCCGATTACGATGTGCGCGTGGTGAACACGAAGACCGGTGCCGGAGTGCGGATTACGGCGGACCGGCCGCTGGCACGACTGGCGTTGTGGTCGATTCGCGCGGTGATGGCGGTGGAACCGTTTATCGATTTCACGATTCAGCCGGGCGAAAGCTATGCGTGGACGTTGACGTACCGCTATCTCAAGCAGGGCGAATAAACATGAAGCGCATCGATCGCCGCCGATTCCTGACGGCCTCCGCACTGGCGGGAACGATGGCGGCCAACGCCGCACCGTTCGCGGACGAGACGGTTCCTGCCGCGACCGACGTCACTCGCAAACTGGCGCGCTACGTGGTGAACGCGCGCCCGGAGGATGTACCGGCCGCCGTTCGCAAGGAGGCCGCGCGAACACTGCTCAACTGGGTGGGCTGTGCGGTTGGCGGGTCGCGTCACGAAACGGTGGACATTGCCGTTCGTGCGCTCTCGCCATTTTCGGGGCCGGCGCAGGCCAGCGTGCTGGGGCGCAAAGAGCGGCTGGATGTGCTCAGCGCCGCGCTGATGAACGGGATCAGCTCTCATATTTTCGATTTCGACGATACGCACCTGCGCACCATCGTGCATCCGGCGGGTCCCGTGGCCTCGGCGATTCTGGCGCTCTCCGAGTACCGCGCGGTATCGGGCGGGGAACTGCTGCACGCGCTCATTCTGGGCGCGGAAGTGGAATGCCGCATCGCCAATGCGGTCTATCCGGCGCACTACGACGTGGGCTGGCACATCACGGGGACGGTGGGCCCGTTCGGCGCGGCGGCGGCGGCCGGCAAGCTGCTCAAGCTGCCGGAACAGCAAATGCTGTGGGCGCTCGGGCTGGCGGCGACCCAGCCGGTGGGACTGCGCGAAATGTTCGGCACGATGACGAAGAGCTTTCATCCGGGCCGCGCGGCGCAGAATGGCTTGACGGCGGCATTTCTGGCCGCACAGAATTTCACCAGCTCGAACCAGGGAATCGAGGCAGCAAGGGGCTGGGCGAACGTACTGAGCACGGCGCGCAATTACGGAGAGATCACAGACAACCTGGGCGCGCATTACGAGATCTCGGTGAATACGTATAAGCCCTTCCCGTGCGGCATCGTGATCCACCCGGCGATCGATGGATGCCTGCAGCTACGCGCTCAATACAGTCTGAAGCCGGAGCAGATTGCGCGGATCGAGCTTAAGGTTCATCCGCTGGTGTTGGAATTGACCGGGAAGAAGGCGCCGCAGGCCGGGCTCGAAGGCAAGTTCAGCGTGTATCACGCGGTCGCGGCGGCAATGGTGCGCGGCAGGGTCGGGGAGGCGGAGTTCAGCGACGAGGCGATTGGGGAGGCGGGCATTATCGCGCTGCGCGAGCGCGTCAGTGCCGCGATCGACCGCTCGATCGCCGAGGATCAGGTGCGCATCATCGTCACGCTCAAGGACGGACGCCGGCTGGAGAAGTACATCGAGCACGCGATAGGCAGCGCGAAGAACCCGATGACAAATGCCCAACTCGAAGCCAAATTTCGTGGATTGGCGGAGGGAGTGCTCACGCCAGACCGTGTCCGGAAGTTGATGGACCTGTGCTGGAACATCGAAAAAGCGAGCGATGCGGCCGAGGTCGCTCGCGGCGCTGCGGCGTAACACCGAAAAACCGGCCTTGCATACATATGTCCATGACAAGTCGGCTCAGGCGTGGACTAATTGAGGCAAACACCAACGGTATGTACGGTAGCGTTCACATGACAACAAACGAGAACGTGCAGATAAGTTCTAGATTCGCTCAATTAGTGTTGCAGACGACTCCAGTTACCCTAAGATAGTACAAAGCCATAATCCGCAGCAGAAACAGAAGATCAGATACAGTAAGCCTGACACATCAGGGGAAGCCCGTCAGAGTTGAAGTATGAAATCGGCCTTTGAAAACGAGGTGGCGAAACGCTTTGGCGTTTTGCCGAATTTCTTCCGGCTCGGGTCTAGCGACCTGAATATCGCTAAAAACCTCTGGGGATTTGCCCAGTTCGCGTATCTGGATAACACGCTGCCATCCGTGTTTAAGGAACGCCTCTTCGTATATCTGTCGCGTTATTGCGAGATTCGTTACTGCATCGCCCGGCACGTTGGATTTCTGTCCGGCTTGGGGTACCCGGCAGGCGATGCATCCTGCCTGCCACAGGAAGTGGAGTGCATTCTGCCCCTGCTCCGGCGTCCCCTGCCGCAGGGTGAAGATCTGCTTCCGCTTTTCGAGATCTGCGCCGGGTTGGAAACTCCACTTCGTTCCTTCCCAGAGCCCGACAGTCCTGCAGAACAGGCGATATTCGCTTGCGCCACGCACGTTTTTCTCCAGAGCCCCGACGCCGCGGCTGCGCGCGCCGCCTTGAAGGGGGTACTGGGGCCGGTCAACCTCGAACAATTGAACCTTTTGCTGGCTTTCGTTCGGACCGCGCATTATTGGACGTTACTTCATCCTGAGTTGGTTCTCGAAGAAGACGTCCAGCACCTGTTGGCTACTCATGAAGCGCTCGCCGCATGTATTTTGAAAGATGCCGAGAGCTCCAATGACAGTTTGACCCAGCGTGTTGCGGCGGAGTTGGCGTCACTGCGAAAGCTGCGGGAGCAGCATCAGAACGTGACCCAGGCCTATGAGGAACTCAGCCTGGATCATCAATACACGAAGCACCATCTCCAGGAGAGCGAGGAAAACCTGCGCGAACTGGTCTCGGTCATGCCGGCGGCAGTCTATGCCTGCGATTGCGATGGCATCATTACCTATTACAACCGCCATGCCATCGAGCTTTGGGGCCGCTGCCCGGACCTGGATGCTCCGCCGTGGTCATTTCTGGATTCGCGGCGTCTCTACGGCACAGACGGAGTTCTCCTTCTTCCCGATGAGGCGCCGACGAAAGTGGCGCTTTTAACTGGGTCCGCAATTGTGAACCAGGAATTCGTGCTGGAGCGGCCGGATGGATCCCGAATCAACGTGCTTGCGAACATCACCCTGTTGCGCGGCGCGAGCGGCACCGTGAGAGGGACCGTCAGCATTTTTCAGGACATCAGCGAACTCAAACGAGCCCAGCGGGAACGGGAGTCGATACTGCAGGAGCTGGAGCGATCCAACCGGGAGCTCTCGCAGTTTTCCTATGCGGTTTCGCATGATTTGCAAGCACCCGTCCGCAGCGTGCGCGCCTTAACGCAAATCCTGTCGCGGCGCGCCGCCGGTTCCGTGGAAGATTCGCCTCATGTCTTCGGATTGATTGAGCGGGCTTTGGCGGGCATGGAGCACCTTATCGAATCGCTGCTCCGCTACGCACAGGCCGGGCAGGGGAACCTGGACCGCAAACACGTGTCCGTTGATCAGATCATTGAGTCTGTGAAAGCGACGCTATCCCCATTGATTGCCGAAACCGGCGCACAAATCGTCTGCAAACCGCTGCCCCGCGTCGAGGCCGATCCCATCCTGCTCGAGCAGTTGTTCCAGAACCTGATCGGCAATGCACTGCAATACCATCGTCCCGGGGAACCGCCGGTCATCGAAATTTCGGGACAGCTTGCGGGCGACGTCTGGGCGTTTGCGGTTAGAGATAACGGCCAGGGAATACCGCTCAACTATCAGGATTATGTGTTTGAGCCGCTGAAGCGCCTGCACGGCAATGACACGCCGGGCACCGGTTTGGGGTTGGCGTTGTGCCGAACAATCGCAGCGCGCCACGGAGGACGTATTTGGGTTGAGTCGGAGGGTGCGGGCCAGGGATCCCTCTTTCGTTTTACCCTGGCGGCTGCCCAGGTTTCCGTGTTGATCGCCTCGCAGAAGGGAAATTAGGTCCCGGACTCAATAATCTCTTTGAAGGTTGCGCCGAGCCGCAGGAAATCTTCGAGGCGCGAGGGTTTCCTGATATACCGGCTGGCGCCAAGGCGCGCGGCATCGGCCTTATCCTGCAGCGCATCCGACGAACTCAGAATCACCACGGGAATGTTGCTGCATCTTTCACTGCGCCGCATGGTCTCCAGCACCTCGCGGCCCGATCGCTTGGGAAGACTGAGATCGATAATCACGAGATCCGGACAATCGACGGAAGGTTGCTCGTCCAGAGACTGGATGAGGTGGATGGCCTTCTCGCCGTCATCCGCCAGGGTGAGCTCGCCGGTGAAGCCGTACTCTTCCAGGGCCTTGCGGACGAGGCCGGAATCAGCGGGATTGTCTTCCACGAGCAGAATGGAAGTCGTGCGGCCGGCGGCGGGGCGGTCCGCCGTGTCATGCGGGGATCGTAAAGAAAAACGTCGAACCCCGGCCTGCCTCGGATTCGACCCAGATTCGTCCCCCGGCGCGCTCCACGATCCGCTTGCAAATAGCGAGTCCCATGCCGGTGCCTGGATAAGCGGCGACACTATGAAGGCGTTTGAAGAGACCAAAAATTTGCTCCTTGTACTGGGGTTCAATGCCGATGCCGTTATCGCGAACCGAAAAGAGCCAGTCGAGACCCTGCTGGTGCGCCGCCACATGTATCTGCGGAGGCGCCTCGCTCCGGTACCGGATTGCATTGCCGACCAGGTTCTGGAAAAGCTGCTCCATCTGAAATTCATGCAGCTTCACGTGCGGCAAGGCCGATCTGGTTATCGAGGCACCGCTGTCCTTGACGGACGCTTCCAGATTTGCCAGAGCCTTGTCGAGCATCACGCTCGCATCCACATCCTCAAAAGGAACCGGGTCCGACGTGGAAGCGATCGTATAAGCTCGCAGGTCTTTCAGCAGCTGCTCCATGCGCAGGGCGCCTTGCAGGGTGTAGCCGATGTATTCGTCCGCCGCAGGACCGAACTTCGAGCCGAACTCCTTCTTGAGCAACTCGCTGTAGGTCGCGACCATTCGCAAGGGTTCCTGAAGATCATGGGATGCGGAATAGGCGAATTGCTGCAGATCGGCATTGGCCTGGCAAAGCACGGCGTTCGCCTTTTCCAGCGCGCGTTCATGGACCTCGCGTTCGGTAATGTCGCGTGCCACCTTCGATGCGCCCACGATGAAGCCTCCCGCGTCGCGGATGGGAGAAACGGTGAGCGAAATGGTCAGCACCTTGCCGTCTTTCGTCTTGCGCTTGGTTTGATAGTGATCGACGCGCTCCCCTTTTGCCAGACGGCCGAGGATATCGGGAATTTCGTCGATGCTTTCCGGCACCGCGAGGGTGGAGATATGCCGGCCAATGATTTCCTCCGGCTTATAGCCGAAGATTCGTTCCGCTCCCTGATTCCAGCTGCGGATAATCCCATCCATATCCTTGCTGATGATGGCGTCATCCGAGGATTCGACAATCGCCGATAGACGCTGCTGAAGCTCTGCCTCGCGTTTTTGGGCGGTGAGGTCGAGCGTGACGCAGCGCGTGTGCACGAATTGCTCGTCCTCCCGGTACACGCTGGAACTGATCGAGACGTAGCGGATGGTTCCGTCCTGGCAGCGCAGTCTCGCCTCCACGGCGTGCAGTTCCTCGTTATTCTTCAGGCGGCAAAGAATATCGTGGATCACATCCTCATCGGCGTGGAACTCCGAGATGTTACGGCCAACATAGTCCTCGCGGGCGTAGCCCAGGAGTTGCAACTCGGCCTTGTTCGCCCAGAGGATGGTTCCGTCCTCGTCAACCCAATGCAGGGCGACGGCGGCATTTTCAATAAAATCCTTCAGGTCTCTTTCGCGGCGCTCCAGCTCCTGCACATAGGCATCGGCCGCCGCCGCGTTGGCGTAACCGTTCAGCCGGGTTTCACCCTGCGGAGGCTCACTGTTTCGAACATCCTTTGCATCGGGGAGAAAATCAGACATATGCCGTAGCTGGGAGTAACCGGGTTTCTGACGCCATTGTATCGCGTCCCTGCGCGCGCGGTCATAAATGGTGGCATTGTTCTGGCGGGACGCGGTCGAGCACGGCCCACGGATTGCAAGAGATCTATACAAAGGGCGGATGTGAAGATGGGAAAAGCCGTTCCGTCGAAGAGCGTTCTGGTGCTTGAAGGAATCACGATTACGCACCCGGAACGTGTGATTTCCGAAACCGGGCATGTCACGAAGGGCGAACTGGCCGAATATCATGCCGCCATCGCGCCTTACATGCTGCCGCGCCTTTTGCGCCATCCAATCAGCCTCCTGCGGTGCCCCTCGGGCATCGGCAACCAATGCTTTTACCAGCGCAATCCGGGGCGGGGCCTGGGCGCGGACGTCAAGCCTTTCCCGTTCCGGCACAAGGGCAAGAGTTACGAATATCTTTACATTGACGATGCGAAGGGTCTGCTGGAAATCGTTCAGATGGGAGCGATCGAAATTCATCCCTGGGGTGCGACTGTGGATGCCATCGACTATCCCGATCGAATGATTTTCGATCTCGACCCGGCGCCGGATCTGCCTTTCGAGGCGGTCCGCCTGGCTGCGAAAGACCTGCGGCAAAGGCTGAAGCATAAGGGCCTGGACGCAATGCTGAAATGCACCGGAGGCAAGGGGCTTCACGTCACGGTTCCGCTGGCGGAAAAAGATGAGTGGCAGGCAGTCAAGGGCTTTGCGTCGGCGCTCGCTGAGGAAATGGTGGCTGCCGCACCTTCGGCCTATATCGCGACGATGTCCAAGGCCAAGCGTAGCGGCAAGATCTTCATCGACTTCTTCCGCAACGACTACACAGCGACGGCGATTGCGGATTTCGCAGTGCGGGCGCGGCCTGGAGCGCCGGTCGCGCTGCCGCTGACGTGGAAGGAATTGGAGGATGTGGAATCGCCCGGCCAATTCACCATGAAGGATGTGCTGGCGCGGATCAAACGGAAGAAGCCGCCCGCGATGCCTCCGCCGCAGCGGTTGCCCCGCCTATAGCCGAGCGGTCATTGCTCGACGGCCTTTTGCCGGGCTTTGATCCCGCTCTTGAGATACCGCAGGGCTTTCTTCGGGCCGCCGGTGTCGGTAATCTTAAACTTCTTACCGCGCTGCTTATTGTAAGAAACGAAGAACTCCTGGATCTGCGACAGTAAGGTCTTGCTCACATCGTCGATGGTGACGAGATTTTCGTGCTCGTAGGAATGGATCGCGGCGCCGAGTATCCTGCTGTTTTTCTGAGTCTTGCCCTTCTGCGTTTGCTCGGCCTCGATGATGCCGATGATGCGCACATCGATCAGGCAGCCGACATGAGCGGGAGCGTCCATCAGCACCATGATGTCGAGGGGATCGCCGTCCTCTCCCTGTGTCGAGGGTATGAAGCCGAAATCGAAGGGAAACATCATGCCCTCCGGCAAGAGTCCGGCAAGCAGGAAGAGATTGGATTCCGGGTCGTAATCGAATTTATTGCGGAAGCCCTTTGGCGTTTCGATGATCGCCCGGCACGTTGCCTTTTCGGTATCGAGCTGATTTGCAAGGCTGGTCAGATCGGCCATAATTCCTTATCCTTGCATTCCGGGGGCCGGGCCGCCAGCGCGTCATGTGGGCGTTCATACCGAGAGACGAGCTTCCACACAACGCGCGGACGGTGCTTGCCGTTACCCGTCCAGCTCGATTTCCTGGTGCTGCATTCCGGCGTACGGATAGACCGCGACTTTCGCATCGCCTTTGTGGCGCTCTTGTAAGAGCTTGATCACGTCGGCCCAGTGCTCGCAGAAATAGGTATCGCGCGGATAACTGTTTCTTTGCGTCCGGTTGGTGTACTGGGAGTAGACGATTAAGGCCGAATTGCGCGGGTGTCCGCCCTTGAGCTTGCGCTCCGCGAGGTCGAAATAGTTTGCGCCGCTACGTCCGGCCAGGCGGTTGTTCAAATAGTGGATGGGATCGAGCGCCAGCGGATGCTGCACGATGAGCACGCCCGTGCCGTTCTCTTTCACCGAGTAATTGATCCAACGGCCGCCATGGAACGCCTGCGCGTTCTGCGGATAGGCGTTGGCCACTACGATGTCGGCATCTTTCATGGTGGGCGTGCAGTAGGTCTTGGCTGCGACACGCACCCCGGCGTGATGCGCCTCCACAATATCGCCGCTGAAAATATTGATCGGGACGCAGCTTCTGGTTGTACATGATCTGCACGGTGAAATCCACCTTCGCCATGCGGGCGGCCTCGATCATGTCCAGACGCATTTCGTTCTTGAAGATCTTCACCGGCCCGGTGGTCTTATTGCCGCGCATGATGGTTTCGTGGTTGTACTCCACCGTGGATAGCGCGGCAACCCCGGGCAGCACCGCCTTGGCGCCGCCTCCGTAGCCGGCGTCCTGATGCACTTTGATCCCGCTGAGACAGATCTTGAGATCGGCGGCAAGGAAGGTCTGGTTCAGCAGCACGCGGTTCTTAAAGCTGGTCTGCCCCACGTCCTTGAGGTTGTCGAAGGCGTCGTGGTTCATCCACGCATAGCGTGTGGCGACCTCTTTGCTTAACTTTTTCTGGATCTCGGCGGCGGTCATCGGACGGTGGGTGCCGAACGACCCGAGGAACAGAATGTTCTCTTCCTTGATGCCCGCCGCCTCAAGCTCGGCCGCGATCAGCGGAGCCACCGTGTAAGTGGGGGTAGTGCGGGTTAGATCGTCAAACGTGATCACCACCGTCTTCTTACCCTGTGCGAGCTCCCGCAGCGTGCCTGTGCCGAAAGGGCGTGCAATCTGTGCCGCGATCTCGCGCGGCGAAAGGGCGGGCGCATTGTGGCCGGCCATATCCATTACGTGAATGTCCCAATGCGGCGGGAAATCGAGGCGCTCATCGAGATCGCCCGCGAATTCATGGGTGGGAATGATCACGGATTTGCCCGAGCCCTTCAATGCGGTCACGGACTGGGGTTGAAATGGAGCTGCCGTCATGGCCGTTCCGATCAGCGGAATGGCGGAACAGCCCTTCAGGAATGCCCTGCGGTGAAGATCCAATTTAGACATCACGTCCTCCCTTTTACTAAGTGCAATGCTGCTTTCCCCGAGCTTACTTCTTCTTTCCCCCGGCCATCCCGGCCTGATACTTCTTAGTGAATCCGTTCCTCGTGTTAGTCAGGGTATAAGATCCATCGGACCGCACCGAGAGCTTGATCATCGCAAATTCGTCGGTGGGTTGTTCCAGATTCGCGATAAAGTCCGCCGGCGGGTTGATGTTCTCGTTCGAAGCCTGCGCCGAATAGTGCGATTGCCAGACGTCCTCCAGCCCCGGCGTGGCGCGCAGCACCGGCCAGGTGGATGGATCGCCGCCCTTGCGCGCGCCGTTGCCCATGATCGCCACGGTCGGCCGAATCGCGCCGGCCAGTTCCGCCGCGATCCCCTTGAACTGCCCGTGCACATTGACGTGGTACACATCGACTGTGCCGATCCGGTTGACGGGGCACACCAGTTCATGGCTGAGATGCGCCTCCAGGTCCGCCAGGTCCAGCATGCGGAACTTGCCGAACTGGAACAGCAAGCCGATGGATTGATCGTCCTCCACGTCGCTTGGGAGCGCGGCCTTTTGCGGATTGCTCGCGCACAACGGGTTCGCGGCCCCGGCGCCCTTCAAGGGCTCGGCCAGCACCTGACCCGCCGACGTCACCACCTCGATGTCCACGCCTTTCAACGGCACCTTGTCGCCGGGGCGCAACACGGTGTGCCCGATCTTCTGCCGCAGCTCGGCATAGGCATTGAAACGCGGACTGGATGTGGCGCCGCCCGCGGGAAACTGAATCTGCCCGTGATCC
Organism: uncultured Solibacteraceae bacterium; assembly: GCA_963811575.1. Classification (GTDB taxonomy): domain Bacteria; phylum Acidobacteriota; class Terriglobia; order Bryobacterales; family Bryobacteraceae; genus Solibacter. The sequence goes on from CAWERY010000013.1 coordinate 128,021, forward strand.
AGAATGTGGCGGATGGGAATCCGCTCGGCGAGGGCAGGGACGTCTCCCAGGTGATCGATGTCGAAGTGCGAGATCACCAGGTAATCGAGTTGCTTCACGCCGGCCGCTTTCAGCGCCGCAACGATTCGGTCCGTGGATGCCGCGCGGTTGCCGCCCGCGGGCCAACCCGCGTCCAGCAGCATGGATTCTCCCGTCGGTCCGACAATCAGCACCGACTTGCCGCCCTCCACGTCGATCGTGTAGAAGTCCAGCGTCTTCTCCGCGGCGGCCGCGGAAGCAGTGCATCGCGGCGAGACTCGCGAGAAGCAGAAGTGTTCGGCCCATCGACATTTATTTTGCCCCGAATGCCAGCATCACGTTCCCGCGCATGCTGGAATAGCCTGAGTTCACGTACACCATTCCATCGGCGACAGTCGCGCCGGTGGCCGCCATGGAACCGCCCCTGGCCGGTATTCCGTTGACGGTCGGGAAATCGACGGCGGTATCGAAGTCCCAAATGATTTTGCCCGTTTTCGATTCGTACGCCCGGACATGTCCGTCCATCGAAGGTTCGAAGACTACGCCGGGAATGGTGGTGGGTGGAGATTTCTGCGAAATCGAGCAGCCTCGCTGGCCGGCGCATCCGGGCACCGGCGCCGGTTCGTTCCACACGATTTTTCCGGTGGCAGGGTCGAATGCAAACAGTCCGGTCTTGGCAGCCGCTGCCTGCGCGCCGCGCGGCGATTCTCCCAGGCCCGCGAAGACCAGGCCGTCTCCCGCCGCGATTCCCCACTGCACCCCGCCTCCCGCGCCTCCCACGCCGAAGCGTGTGGACCAGACGATCTTGCCGTTCTGGTCGGGATCGAGACCATGCAATTCGGCGGATTTCTGCCCTTGCACCAGCATCTGCTTGCCGCCGCCGATATCCAACAAGACCGGCGAGCCGCCCAGGTCCACATCGGTGCCGGCATTTTCCGGGCAGTTACCGGTATTGCCATTGCGTCCCGCGCAGCCCCAATTGAACATGTCGGGCGCGGTCTGCTGGCTCCATTTGATTTTGCCCGTCTCCATATCCATCGCGATCACGGCATCGGCAGTCTTGATGTCGGGCCCCGAGTACCCATTGCCGGCCGCGACGTAGACCAGCTTTCGTTTCAAATCGAGCGTGGGCGAGGACCATATGGTGGCGCCGGACGGTCCGTAATACTGCACGCCGGTCGCGCTTTTCTTCGTGGGCTGCGCCGCCGGTGTGGTGAAGGTTCGCCAGACGATGCTGCCGTCGCTGGCCTTCACCACCACCAGATTGCCGCGGAACGTGCAGCAGGAATACTGTGGGTTCGCGCCGGCGTTCTCTTCCTGTGACGTGATCGGCACGTAGAGCCTGCCTTCGTGCAGCTTCGCAGTGCCGGTAATGCGCGTGAAGGCCTGGTCGTCCAGCTTTTTCTGCCAGACGAGCTTGCCCGTGTTGGCGTCGAGCGCGTAGAAGTTCGATTCCAGATCGCCAAAATAGGCGCGCGGGCCGGGGCCGATGACCACCGCGTCGCGCACCATCGATTTGGCCTGATACATCCAGTAAATGCAGCCGCTCTGCGCGTCCAACGCATAGACGGTGCCATCGTTGCTGCCGGAGTAGACGCGCCCGTCCACTACCGTCGGCTGGCTATAGGCGGTGACCGTATTGGGGAAACCAAAGGCCCACTTCAATTTCAGGCCGGGTACTTGTTCCGCCGTGAGCCCGGCGGTCTTGGCGGGCTGAAACCTGGTATTTCTTTCGTCCACTCCCCAGCCGTTCCACGATCCGCCGCCGGCCTTGGGCTTCGCGCCTGCCGGGCAAAAGCCCTTCATTTCCGGGAGTGCCGCCGGGCCCGCTTTGCCCAGGTAGCGCGCCACGGCCAGTTTATCCGCCGCGCTGAGCTGCGCACCGATTGCCTTCATCGAGCCCGTCTCCAGCGTCTTCACGATGTCCTGCCAGGCGAGGTTGCCCAACGCATCGGGCAGGGGCGCGTGCGACTCGCTGTTCGCGTCGTGGCACTGAATACAGCGCGAGATAAAGACCGCCGTTCCTTCCTGTCCGCAGCAGACTGCCGCCAGTAATAATCCGATTGCCGCGCTTCGCATCATTCGATGTTGTGACTCCCTTGGCTTGATCACTAGAACGCTCTCGAGGCAGCCAGCGTGAGCCGCTTCCCCGACCGGTCAACAATGGTCATATTGCCGCCCTCCAGCACCACGTCGTCAATGCGCGTGAAGCCTTCGGGCGCCTTCGCATAAAACATCAGGAAGCGTGTCTGCAGCTTTCCCTTCGCCGGCAGCCAGCGGAATGTGGGCGTGCCAAACAGCGGACTCATCGCCACCGTCTCCTGGTGCGACACGTCGAACGGCTGGGTGGAAAACTCCATGCCGCGCGCTGCCTTGGAATCGCCGGTGTAGTTCATCCAGCTCATCAGCCACGGATAATCGGCCTGGCGGAAGACGTAGCCGAACACCAGATGCCGGTCCAGGTTGAGCGCGGTGACGAACCCCAGCTTGCGCTTGGGGTCGATCTGGCAGCTCGCGAGGTCCAGGTAATTATTCTCCGGCACCAGCCGGAGGTCGGCCTGGGAGCCATCCTTGGTGGGCGCCATGGGCCACTGGAAATCGCGCTCGTACACCAGGCGTCCTGGAATTCCGCCCGGCTTGAAGGGACGGACGCGGCAGTTGAGCGCGGGCATATCGACCACGGTCTTTCCCTTCTCGAGAAACGGCGGGCCGAGCGTGGCGTGCTCGGCCCAGGAAACCGGCCGGTCCGCGGCGAGCCCGCTCTGAAGGTCGCTGGTGACGTAGACCACGCTCTCGCCTTCCACCATTTCGATGGTGCGCGTGAGCGTTTCCTGCGCAAGCGGCAGTGCGATCTCGAAGGTGGTGGAGTGCACCGGCCCGGAGTTCTGGGATGCGATCACCTTTACCGCCTGTTTGGAAGCTTCGCCGTGGAAGGGCATGCCCGCGGCGCGCTCCGGCTCCGAGGGCGCGCCGAATCCATCGAGCGCCAAAAAGTGTCCCATTGCCGCCAGCGGAGTCAGCGGCTCGCCATCCCGCATGATCAGTTTCGCCAGCGTGCCGCCGGTTCCCTGGATCGTCAATTCCAGCCGGTCGTTCGACAAGATGATATTTGGCGGCCGGGAGCCTTGTTGTGCGGGAGCCGCCAGGGCCACCAGCAGACCGGCGATCCGCAGCGAGATCGTTTTCATGAAGTACCTTTCCAATGCCATCGGTCCAAACCGCGCGCTCAATCCGTCAGGGGAACCAGGCCCTGGCGCATCGCAATGGTAGCCGCTTCCGTCCGGTCCGAAACTTCCAGCTTCTCGATAATGCTGTTCACGTGATTGCGCGCGGTATTGTCGCTGATTCCGAAGGCCTGTCCGATTTCCTTGTTGGTTAGCCCCTTGGCGACCAGCTGCAGCACCTGATGCTCGCGCGGAGTCAGGTTCGAGCGGGCCATGCGTTCCGTGAGCCGCGATGCGATGTCGGCGGGAAAATAGCGTCCCTTGTTGTTCACCACCTGGATCGCTTCGAGCAACTGGTCCTGCGGCGTGTCCTTCAGAACGTAGCCATGCGCGCCCGCGCCTACGGACTGGTAGATATCCTCGTCCGTGTCGAAACTGGTCAGCACGATAATTCTCGGCGGATCGGGCCGCGAATTGATGATCCGCATCGCTTCGAGGCCGCTCATCCCCGGCATGCGCAGATCCATCAGGATCATATCCGGCGCCACCTTTTCGAGCAGCGATAACGCCTCCGCACCGCTGGATGCGCTGGCCACGACGTCGATGTCCGGCTGCGTGCTCAGCATGCTCGCCAGCCCGGCGCGAACTACCGGATGGTCGTCGATAATCATGAGCCGGATGGTAGGTGAATGTTCCATGTATCTTAGCTCGATGCACCAAGATGTTTGAGCGCTCCCGAGCGGCGCCATGCCAAACCGAGAAAGCGCGAACCGGTCGCCACCTTTACTTCCACGCGCGTACCGGCGCCGGGAGAACTCTTGATCAGCAATGTGGCCGAGATACTTTCCGCTCTCTTGCGCATGCCGCGCAGACCGAAGCCGGCATGTTCGCTATCCACCATGAAGCCGTGCCCATCGTCCTCGATCAACAGGCAGAGGGAGGTGCGCTGCTGTTGCAGTTTGATGCGAATATTCTGAGGGTCGGCATGCCGGATGGAATTGGCAATCGCCTCCTGCCCAATCCGGAAAAGCGCGTCCTTGATGTGGAGGGCCAACTGGCGGCCGTCCTCCTCGCCCCACGTTTCCACCGTCACGTTGCCGCTCTTCACCATACGCTCGGCGCAGTCGCGGAGCGCGGTAAGAAGCGCTATATGGCCGAGCGATTCCGGCCGCAGGCTCGCGATACTGCGCCGCGCTTCCTCGTGGCTGGTGCGCGCCATCGCCATCGCCAGGTCCACTTGCCGTTCCAGCACCTGGGCATCGCGGGGCATGCTGTTGCGGATCGCCTGCAGTTGAAAGCCGATTCCGGCGAAGCTCTGCGCCAGCGTATCGTGGATCTCGTGCGCCAAACGCTCGCGCTCTTCCGCCACCGCGCGCAACCGCCAGTGTTTCAGCAGAAGGTACAGGTGATTGATGGTGAAGAGCAGGGCGAGGGCTGCCAGCCCCAGAAACGTCAAGGTCGAAGGCCGCCACCAGGGCGGGCCGGCCAGCACGTCCACGTCCTCCGTGGAGCGCGCCAGGATGACAAACGGATCAGCGTCTTTGTTAAAGCGCGGGTCGCCAACCGAAATTCCCTTCAGTCGCAGCCTGCTATTCAATGCCAGCCCGTGCAAGTGCGTCCAACTGCGGCCCGCGGCCGCGATCACGTGGAAGGTTTGCGCGCCGCCATCCAGCCGCAGGCTGACCCTGCCCTCACTTTCGTTAGAGATCGATCGCAGGTAGCCCTCCACCTGCACGAACATTCCATCGTAGTGGCCTTCGGCGAGCTGATTCGCGGTTAGCGCGAGCGGAGAGATCGGGACCGCCTCCCGGAGCAGCCGGAAGCGCGCTTTGCGGAGCACCGGGTTGACCTTATCGAGGTCCACCTCACCGGTGACTTCGACTTCATCGCCAATCTTGAGCGGGGTCTCACTCTCCGGCACAACCTCCACGCCGCCGCCGGTTGAATCCTGCACGAATACCGCGGGCCGGGTGAGCACTACCGTTCCGCGAACCGATGCGGTTGGAGATCGAAACGGATCCAGATTCAGCAGCGAGTTGATCGATTGGGTCGCTGCCGGCGCCACCCGCGATGCCGATTGCGTCCGGCTTTGCAGGCTCGCGCGCTGCAGGGACGTGGTGTCCGGCAGCGGCAGGTTTTGAGCCGTGAGGCCGGCGGTGGCGGCAGACGCGTCCGCGGGCAGGACCGTCACGTTTCGCCAGACGCCGCCCGTTCCGTTGGACCGCAGGCCGGCTACACCCGAGCGAAAACAATCGGGATCATTGACCGGCAGAGTCTTGATTTCGCTCATCCCGGCGGCCGATGCGGAGGTAGTAATCATGCAGCCCTTCACGCTCAGCCTGACGTGATACCAGCGAAACGGGCGAACCGGTTCCGGCAGCGTAACTCTGGCGGCCTCGTGATACGCGAAGTCGAACGAGCCCAGGACAAGGCTGTTGTCTACCGTGCGCACGCCCGCGAAATAGCCTTTGTGGGAGTTCTCGCCGATCTCGGCATCGCTCACCCGCGCCAACACGCCGACGCTGCCCGCGCCGAGAAGTTGTACGTCTGCCTCCACGGCATAGTCTTTCCAGTTTGGCGATCCCGTCAGGAGTTTGGCGCCGCGATCGTTGGAATCGTTGCGCATCGATCCGTCCACCACTTCCCAGGTTCCGCCCAGCGCCGTCCAGCGGTCCTCCGCATCCGCGGCAAAGCGAGGGCGGTACGGCAGATTGTATTCGGCGCGCTGGAAGTAAAACCGCGCGCCGCCAATGATGGCGGCCGCGGTAGCCGCGATCGCGAAATAAAGAGCCGCCTTCTGACGAGTGCTCCGCTTCATAGCCATCACTTTGGAAAGCTCGTGAAAATGCCGGTTTCGGCGGAGTTCAAATTCTGTTTCGTAATCAACAGGGGGGCGACCACGGAACGCGCCGGCAGAGGCTTTCCCGCCCATGCCCCCACAATCAGTCCCACCGCATCATGTCCCATGCGATAGGTATTCTCGGCCGACACCGCGGCAATCTCACCGGTCGCGATGTAGCCGATCAAATCGGAATCCTGCTCGCAGCCCACCAGGGTTACTGCCTTTTGCAGCGACCGGCTCTTCAGCACCGAGTAGACGCCGCGCGTCGAGGCCGCGGTAAAACTCAAAATTGCGTTGAGTCCGGGATGAGCATCCAGGGCTTCGTTGGTAAGCGTCTCGGATCGAGCAGTGTTGTACGCGCCGATGCCTCTGCTGACCACGCGGATCTCCGGGAATTGGCTGGCCAGCAGCCTCTCGGCGGCGCGCACTCTGCGCGTGATTCCCGGCGCGAAGCGTGCCAGCCCGAGCAGCGCGATATCGCCCTTGCCGTGCAGGACCCGCGCCAGTTCCGCTGCCGCGAGCTCCCCCATCTTCTCGTCGTCATTCACGATGTAGCCCAGCTTGGCGGTCGCGGGCAGATCCAACTCCGCCGCCACAATCACTACCGGAAGTCCCGCATCCAGCGCTCTCCGCAAGGGCGTAAGGATTCCCAGCGTGTGGTTCGGAGCCAGCACCAACCCCTGATAAGTTCCGCGCGCAACTTTATCGATCAGGGAAACCTGGCCTGCCATATCGCTCTCAGAGGTGGGCGCAGTCCAATAGATGTGGCACTTCTGCCGTTCGGCCGCTTCACTGGCGCCGAAATGTTCCACCTCCCACAACATCGCGTCGGCGGATTGGGGAATAAACGCAATGGTCGGCGCGGCGGCAGCCCGGCTGGGCCGAATCCACCACGTTCCACCGGCGATGATCGCGAGCGCAAGACCGGCCGCAGTCCAGACAGAAATTCGCATGGTCTTCCCGGACATTGGCACCAGGGCCCTCCCCTTCGCGGCCAACCTTGAACTGTAGCCGCTTCCCTCCCACTCGCGCATGGTTCAGATGAACCAGAATTTTTGTGGCAGCTTCCGGGTAGTCTATCACCCTGCATCGATGCGGTTCTCGGTGCCCGGCATAGTTCAGATGAACCATACGCGACTGGTTGTGATGACACATTGTCCGTCTGTTCGTCTACATATAGAATCACTGCACTCACGCCCTTGCTCAAAAGGGAAATAAGGGGAAAAGGGGAAAACAGATGCGTTATCTGACGGACCTGGTGCTGTCCATGCGGGGAAGCTGTCCGCGCCTCGGCGTTTTATCCAATAGAAACCAACGGATGCTGGGAGCTCTGTTGCTGGCCGGCATCGCCGGCATCTTTCAACCGCCGTCTTTCGCCCAGCAGGGCGCGAGCATCGTCGGTAGCCTGGCCGATTCTTCGGGAGCCGGTGTAGCCAATGCGACTCTAACGTTAACCGATCAGGACACGGGAGTCGTCTCATCGACCGTGGTATCGGATAACACAGGAAGTTTCTCTTTCCTCGCGGTACGCGCGCCGGGCACTTACTCCATTTCGGTTCAAGTCGCGGGCTTCTCGCGCTTCGAGCAAAAGGCCATTGTGGTCACGCAGGGCGAACGAAGATCAGTGGGCACGCTCTCCCTGGTGGTGGGCAGTTCCACCGAATCGGTCACGGTGCAGGCCGACGTCACCCCCGTTCAAACCGCTAGCGCGGAGCGTTCCGGCAGTTTGGACAAACACGAAATCTCCGCACTGCTGGCTCGCGGCTTGAACTATGCGGGCCTGCTGCGCAGCCTGCCGGGCGTTTCCGGAGGCGTCGATCCCACCTCCGCGGCCGGCAACAGCGGACAGGCGTACTCCTCCTTGAACGGAGCCAGAGCCAGTGTCTCCCTGCCGACTCTCGACGGCGTGAATGCCACCGACCCTTCCAGCCAGGGTCAGCTCTACGGCGCCGCCGCGATCGAATCCTTATCCGAGATCAACGTGAAGACCTCCAACTACCAGGCCGAATACGGCGGCAGCGCCGGAGGCAACGTCAACCTGACCACAAAATCCGGCACCAAGGAATTTCACGGCAGCGTCTACACGTACTTCCGGAACGAGGCGCTGAACGCCAACTCGTTTTTCAACAATAAGAACAAAGTGAAGAAGCCGCAGTACCGGTATGTGACGGGCGGAGCCAGCATCGGCGGCCCCCTTTACATCCCCGGGAAGTTCAATAGCGGTAAGAATCGGATCTTCTTTTTCTTCAACGACCAATACTCCTACAACGGCACGCCGGGCTCCCTGCAACAGCTCACCATGCCGACCGCGCTGGAGCGCCAGGGCGATTTTTCGAAGAGTCTCACCGTGGGCGGAGCGTTGATCCCGGTCTATCAGCCGGGAACCAAAATCCAGTTTCCGAATAACATAGTCCCCGCCAGCCTGATTGACCCAGCCGGGCAGAAGATGATGAACTTCTTCTTCCTGCCGAACTTTGACAATCGCGCTGTCAGCGGCGGCAACTATAACTTCGTCTACCAGGACTCCCCGATCAACCGTAACAACCAATACACTTACCGGTTGGATTTCATGTTGACCGACAAGCTCCGCCTCTACGGCCGCATGACACAAATCAACAGCCACAACCAGGGCTACCAATCCAACGTGTCGGCGGGACCGCAGTGGGGCCTGATGAAGAGCTTTTACGATCAGCGCATCGAAACACCCGCGGTCAATCTGTCTTACACCATCTCCCCAACGTTGATTAACGAAGCCACCATCGGCATGAACCATTGGGACGAGCCGGGCGGGCCGCTCACACCCGCGGACCTGGCAAAAGTCCAGCGCCAGACGTATGGACTCGGCAGTCTCGGGCAATGGTATCCCTCGTCTAACGAACTGAACTACCTGCCGGGAATGGCATTCTCGGATGTTCCCAACGCGGCAGGCTTCTCCTACGATTCGCGGACGCCGATCCACGGCGCCACCACGATCTTCACCTTCATCGATAACATCACCAAGGTGCACGGCCGCCATACGTTCAAGGCCGGTGTCACGATCATGCGCACGCGCGCCTGGAAGGGCAACCAGGGCAACAATTTCTCGGGCGCGTTCCAATTCGGAAAAGACGTCAACAATCCGCTCGACACCAACTACGCGTACGGCAATGCCATTCAGGGCATTTACGACACCTACCAGGAAGCTTCCGCGAAGCCCGGCGCGGATTTCCGCTCAGGCTCCTTCGAAGAGTATGTGCAGGATTCGTGGAAGGTCAATTCCAGGCTCACTTTGGAGTTGGGAATGCGCTTTACCGAATGGCGTCCCTGGTTCCAGCGCTCTTACCAGCAGTCCGGCTTCGACCCCAGCGCGTGGAATTCCGCGAATGCATCGATCCTCTACGCCCCCGGTTTGAACGCCGCCGGACAGCGCGTCGCGGTCAATCCCGTCACCGGCGTCCAGTTGCCCGCGGTCTTGATTGGCGCCCTGGTTCCCGGAGTGGGCAGCCCCTTGGATGGCCTCCGCCTCTCCACGGATGCCGGTGTGCCGCAAGGCCTCACCAAGGTTCAGGCAGTCACGCCCGGACCGCGGTTCGGCTTCGCGTACGACCCCTTCGGCAACGGCAAGACTGCCGTGCGCGGCGGCTTCGGCATCGCCGTACTGCCCCAGACCCAGATCAATACCAGTGTGCAATCGCAGCCGCCGTACGCCTATCGGCCCCAGGCCTACTACGGCACGCTGGACACCTTCCTGAAGGCCGCCGGTTCGATCTTCCCCTCTAACGTACAGGGGACGGACTGGTCGCAACTCGTGCAGATGTACAGCTTCAGCATGGGCGTGCAACGCGATGTCGGCTTCGCAACCGTGGTAGACGTGGCCTTCGTCGGCAACCTCGGGCGCCATACGCTGCAGACTCGCAATCTCAACACACTGCCCTACGGCAAGCGCTTCCTGCCGAGCAGCCAGGATCCGACCAACCCCGGCAAACCGTTGCCCGACAGTTTCCTGGTGCCCTACGTCGGCCTTGGTTCGATCACTTACGGCGAACCGGTGGGAACCTCCAACTACTATTCGCTGCAGACGCAGGCGAACCGCAGATTCTCGCACGGGCTGGAATTCAAGACGAATTTCACCTGGTCGAAATCCATGGATTACAGTTCGAACGACCTGGGAATCCTGCCGCTCTACGCCAGCCGCCGGGTGCTCTCGTATGATCTTTCGAGTTTCGACCGCCCCTTCATCGCCAACCTGGCGTGGCTGTACGAAGTCCCCTTCGCAAAACACGGGAACGTCCTCTTCAAGAGCGTTTTCGGAAACTGGAATGTCTCCGGGACGATTACCTTCGCCAGCGGCGCACCCCAGAGTATGGGCTTCTCCACCACCAGCGGCGTCGATCTGATCGGCGGCGGCGATGGGCAGAGAATCAACGTCTCTGGCAATCCGAATCTGCCGCGCGGCACGCGCAATGGAACTCAATGGTTCGACACCAGCGTGTTCTCACTCCCGCCGGCCGGCTACATCGGCAGCGCCAGCCGCTACGTGTATCGGGGACCGGGACAGAACCAGTGGGATCTTTCGGCCTTCAAGAACTTCGTGATTCGGGACAAGGCCAGCATCCAATTCCGCGGTGAGCTTTACAACGCCTTCAATCACACGCAATGGGCTGGAATCAACGCGTCCCCGCAGTTCAATCCCAGCACCGGGGCGCAGACCAACGCGCTCTTCGGGCAGGCGACTTCGGACCGCGGTCCCCGCGTCATTCAGTTGGCTTTGAGAGTGAGCTTCTAGGCACGGGCGCCGGGTGATGTGTGGAACGTCACCCGGCCTCTCCGCCACGGCCGGCTGGTCCGGATGGACTATGGGGTTCCCCGTTGGATGGTACTAAAATAGGACGGTGCACTCTGGGTTCTAAGTTTCAAAAGTATCAATATGTCCACAACAACTACAGCCCTGGTGGGCTTTTTGGGCCTGGTCACCGCTTCCGCGATTCCACTATACGGCCAGGCCGCAACCGGTACCGAGCTGTTTGAGAAAGAGATTCGTCCGGTACTCGCCACCAAGTGCTACGGTTGCCATTCCTCCAAACTGAAATCGCCGATGGGCGGTCTGGTACTGGATACCAAGGCCGGCCTGAAAAGAGGCGGCAATGGCGGCGCCGTTGTGGTCGCGGGTGCGCCTGCATCCAGCCGCCTGCTCCAGGCGCTCGGCTACAACCAGACCGAGCTTCGCATGCCGCCGGGCGGCAAACTGCCCGACGAGAAAATTGCCGCGTTCGAGAAGTGGATTGCGGCGGGCGCCCCAGACCCTCGCGAGGACTCCGCGGAGAACTCCAGCGCCGCACCCGCCCCAAAGCACGGCATGGATATCGCGGACGGCCGCAAATGGTGGGCGTTCCAACCGGTGGCGGCGCAACCGCAGCCCGCGTTCAAGGATTCCGCCTTCGCCAAGCAATGGATTCGCGAGAAGCTCGACGTGTTCGTGCTCGCCCGCCTGGAGCAAAGCAAGCTGCGGCCCTCCCCGGAAGCCGATCGCGCCACGCTCATTCAGCGCGCGTCTCTCGATCTGACGGGCCTGCGTCCATCCTATGAAGAGGTGCAGGCTTTCCTAGCCGACCGCGATCCCAAGGCCTACGATAAACTGATCGACCGCCTGCTGGCATCGCCGCGCTATGGCGAACGTTGGGGACGCTACTGGCTGGACGTCGCCCGCTATGGCGAAGACAATCCCACCAGCGAAGCCACCAATCCCGCCTACCCTTTCGCCTGGCGCTATCGGGACTGGGTGATCGAAGCCGTCAACAGAGATATTCCCTACGATCGGTTCGTCAAGCTGCAACTGGCCGCGGATCTCATGCCAGGAATCGCGCGCCCTGACCTTCGCGCGCTGGGCTACCTGGGCGCCGCCCCGATTTATCACACCGACCTCCGGCTCTCCAAGGACGTCACTGAGACGATCTTCACGGACGCCTGGGATGAACGCGTGGACGCCGTCTCGCGCGGCCTGCTCGGCCTGACCGTGAGTTGCGCGCGCTGCCACGATCACAAGTTCGACCCCATCCTCACCCGGGACTACTACGCGCTGGCGGGAGTTTTCGCTTCCACCACCGCGGCCCCGCGCCCCCTTGCCGATTTGGGCAAAGAGGACGAGCAGAAATTCATGTTTGCCTCGCAGCGGCTGTTCTACCTGTCCTACATGGCGAACCTGATGAATAACGAGCCGGGTAGCAAACCCGAAGAGGCGGCGAAAAAATCCGCGCAGTTCAGCGAGGAGATGGTGAAGGTGCGCGCCTCGATGGAGTATCTGAAAGAAGGCCACCCGGAAGCATTCGCTTATCTCGATTCGCTGGTCAGGGTGCCGCGTCCCAAGCAGGGCGCTGCCAACAACGGGGCCGCGACCCCGATCGCGACTGCAACTGCAAACGCCGTTCCGCCGCCGCCCGCGGCTGCCAGGGGCCGCCGGCCCGGTGCTTCCGACCTTCCTTTCATGCAGTCCGTGTTCGATGCCGGAATCTGGATCGATGGCAGCGATCCCGATCTCACCAAGGTGGACATACGTCCCGGCGTGGCGCGCGACATGAACATCCTCCCGCACGCCAACGTGGCCAATCCCGGCCCGGTGGCGCCGCGCCAATTTCTCACGGTTCTCTCCAAGGGCGACACCACGTTCAAACAAGGTTCCGGCCGCCTGGAATTTGCGGACGACATCTTTTCGCAGAGCGGTCCGTTGGCCGCGCGCGTGATCGTGAATCGCGTCTGGGGCTGGCACTTCGGCAAACCGCTGGTCGCCACGGAAAGCGATCTCGGAGTCCAGGGCGACAAGCCCACTCATCCCGAATTGCTGGACGATCTCTCTGCCCGCTTCATCGCCAGCGGATGGTCCCTGAAATGGCTGCATCGCGAGATCATGCTGTCGGCCGCGTACCGGCAGGCGAGCAATCCGCGCCCGGAAGGCCTGGCGGCTGATCCGATCAATGCGCTGTTGTGGCGGATGAATCCCCGCCGCCTCGACGTGGAGGCCTATCGCGACAATCTTCTGCAAGTCTCCGCCGACCTGGCGGGCAAGGCGCCTTCGCTCTCCCTCGATCTGGACGCTGCAGACAATCACTCCCGCACCGTGTATGGCCGGGTGAGCCGCGGACGCTTGAACAATCTGCTGGCGCTTTACGATTTTCCGGATCCCATGATGACCGCTCCCCGGCGCGAACTGACCATCTCGCCCTTGCAGCAGTTGTTCGTCATGAACAGCCCCTTTATGCAGGAGCGCGCCGGTAATCTGGTGAATCGCGTGAACGATGCGCCGGACCTGCCCGCAAAGGTTCGCGGCATCTATCGCTACGCCGTGGAGCGCGACCCAACCCCTAAAGAACTGGACACCGCGTTGTCCTATCTGAACAAAGCCACGCTGGCTCAATTCGCCCAGGCACTACTGGCATCGAACGAGGTAATCTTCTGGCCATGATCCCTATCGACGGACCCAACCGGCTCTCGCGGCGCGATTGGATCGCGTCACTGTCGGGCGGGCTCGGCCTGCTCGGCCTCGCCGGAGTGCTCTCGCAGGAGCAGCTTCGCGCCGAAGGCACATCCCCGGCAATCGCTCCCAAATTCCCCAATTTTCCCGCCAAGGCCAAGCACAACATCGTGCTCTTCATGGTGGGCGGGCCTTCCCAGTTGGACATGTTCGACCCCAAGCCCGCGCTGCTCAAGCATCAGGGAGAGCGGCCTTCCTCGGTCGAATTGCGCACGGAACGCACCACCGGAGGCTTACTGCCTTCGCCCTTCGAGTTCAAGCAGCACGGGCGCGGCGGCGTCCACGTGAGCAGTCTCCTTCCCAACATCGCTTCGACCATCGACGAGATCTGCGTGATCAAATCGATGTACACTTTTAACCCGACGCATACACCGGCGCGCAGCCTGTTTCACACCGGCAATATCGCGGCCACGCGTCCCTCCATGGGAGCGTGGCTATCGTACGGACTCGGCAGTGAGAATCGGGACTTGCCGGGATTTGTCGTCCTCGGACCCGGCCCGAGCACCGGCGGCGGGCTCGCGCGCGCGGGCTTCCTCCCCTCGCAGCATCAGGGCACCAGCTTTGACGATTCCGTCACTGCTCCCGACAAAATGATTCGCTACCTCCAGAACAAGCAGCTCGACCGGGAGGCGCAGCGGCGGCAGTTGGACCTGATCCAGGCGATGAACCACAGCCACGAGCAGCAATTCGGGCAGGACGAATACCTCGAGGGCCGCATCCAGTCGATGGAAACCGCGTACTCGATGCAGGCCGAAGCCACCGACGTTTTCGATATCAACAAGGAACCGGAATCGGTTCGCAAGGAATACGGTGACACGCCGTTTGCGCATGGGTGTCTTCTCGCCCGGCGCCTGGTGGAACGCGGTGTCCGCACCGTCCACGTCTACTACGGTCCCGGCCAGCCGTGGGACGATCACTCCAAAATCAATAAGAACCTGACGGCGCGCTGCCCCGATATGGACAAGGCCTCGGCCGCGCTGGTCAAAGATCTGAAGCAGCGTGGGCTGCTGGGCGAGACGCTGGTGGTCTGGGGCGGGGAATTCGGCCGCACCCCGGTCTCGGAGAGCGGCGACGGCCGCGATCACAATCCGTATGGCTTCACCATGTGGATGGCCGGCGGCGGCGTCAAGGGCGGCATGTCCTATGGAGAGACCGACGAGTTCGGTTTCAAGGCCGTGGAGAATAGCGTGTCGATTCACGATCTTCACGCCACCATGTTGAACCAGATGGGCATCGACCACACCAAGTTGACGTACCGCTACGCGGGCAGGGATTTCCGCCTGACCGACGTATACGGCGAAGTGGTTCGCGACATCCTGATTTAGAAGATTTGAATGTTACCGAAGCGGAGCTACCGACGATGAATCCAGCTTGGAAAGTTTCCTTGAGTGTGGCAGTATGCTTGGGCGCGGCCTTCGGCTTCGCCTCAGGCGGAGACTACTTCCCGCCTGCCGATAAGGACGGCGGCTGGCGTACTCTGCCCGATGCCGCCAAAGTGCGCGCCGTGGCCGGGATGGACCTCTCCCGGCTCGATCAGGCCTTTGAGTTTGAGAAGGAGACCAGTCAGCACGGCGGTCTCGTGGTGGTTCGGCACGGCTACCTGGTCTACGAAAAATATTTCGGCAGGGGAAATCGCGAAGCGCACCCCGATATGGCCTCGATCGGCAAGGCCTTCACCAGCGTATCGTCCGGTATCATGCTGAGCCAGATGCGCGACCTGTTCCCGGATGGTCTGGAGACCAAAGTCTTCACCCAAAAATATCTTCCCCAGGCATTCCCCTTGGACGACCCGGCAAAGGCCGATATTAAGCTCGGCCAGTTGCTCTCCATGTCTTCCGGCCTGCATGGCGAAGGCGGCAACCCTGGCTTCGTAAACGGGGTCGCCCAGAAACTCGAACCCGTGACGCGCACTCCGGGGCCGGTGGATCAGGACCAGAGCGCGCTGCGAACACCGCTGTGGACCACCCCCGGCGGCGGCTACTCCTATGCGTCGAGCTCTCCCCACATTGCCTCGATCATCATCCGCAACATCACCGGTATGGAGATGCAGCAGTATATTCAGGAGAAGCTCGCCGGCCCCATGGGCTTTGGCGTATGGGGTTATGCGCTGCATCGCAATGGAAACACGCTGCCCCACACTCCCGGCGGCGGCAGCATCGCGCTGCGCGCCACCGATGCCGTAAGATTGCCGTATCTCATGCTCCATGGCGGCAAGTGGGGCGGCAAGCAGCTCGTCCCCGCCGAGTATGTGGCAATGTGCGCCAAGCCCTCGCCCTACAACCCGCATTCCCCCATGGGCTTCATGTTCGAACAGAATGCCGACGGCCACGTTTTCGGCGCGCCGCGCGACGCGTATTTCAAGTCCGGCGCGGGCGGGTCTGGCATCTACGTAGTGCCTTCGCTGGATCTAGTGATGTACAAAATGGCGGCCTCCGAGGCGCAGCTCAATCCCGAACTCACCGGCATCCCGCTGGGTTACGAGCCCGACCACTCGCGCGACAATTGGAAGCCGGTGCCCCACGATCAGTTCCACGATGGACCGGTCGGCGGCGATGATAGCGTGCGCAGACTGCTGGAGATGGTGGTCGCCGCCGTAGTCCGCTAAATTCCGTATCGCCGCGCGAAGCTATAATGAGCTCGGAATCTCCGATAGGCCGCGCCTGCAATCGCTGAGCAACACGCCTCGATACGGCGCGCGCGAATCCATTCGAGGTCAGGTCATGCGACGTCGTCTTTCAGAAGCACTGCTGTTGGCATTGTTGATCCTGCCTGGCGCTGTCCGGGCCCAATCCGCACAACCCGATCCGAAGCGGTCGGCGGAGTTCCTGGCGAATTCGGGGGCTGCCGTGAAGACCCTCCAAACCTGGTACGCGGGGGAGACGGGACTGTGGAAGACCACCAACTGGTGGAACGCCGCCAACGCCGTGACGGTGCTCGCGGAGTATGCCAAGCTGAGCGATACTCCCGATCTGCGCGACACCTTCGCGAACACCTTCGACCGGAACTCTCAGAAAAATTTCCTCAACGATTACTACGATGACCAGGGCTGGTGGGCCCTGGGCTGGGCAGGCGTTTACGAAGTCACGCACGATGCGCGCTACCTCGCCATGTCGGAAACGATTTTCGCCGATATGGCGAAGAGTTGGGACGATACCTGCGGCGGCGGCATCTGGTGGAAGAAACCCAAGCAGTACAAGAACGCCATCGCCAATGAATTGTTCCTCGCCGTGGCAGCAAAACTGGCGACTCTCACCAAAGATCCACAGCAACGCGCTACCTACCTGGAGTGGGCGCAGCGCGAATGGAACTGGTTCGCCGCATCCGGCATGATCAATTCGCAAAACCTGGTGAACGATGGCCTGGACGCCTCGTGCAAGAACAACCATCGAACCACGTGGAGCTACAACCAGGGCGTCATCCTGGGCGGCCTCACGATGCTTTCGAAACTGACCGGCGACGCGAAGCCGCTGGAGGCCGCGCAGTCGATCGCGCTGTCGGCGATCGCGCGGCTGACCGATCTGGATGGCGTGCTGCACGATCCCTGCGAACCCTCGCGCTGCGGCAACGATGCGCCGCAGTTCAAGGGCATATTCGTGCGGAATCTCGCCACCCTGAACGCCGCGGCGCCCATACCCGGCTTCCGCGTCTTCTTGCGCAGGAATGCCGAAAGCGTCTGGCGGAATCGCGACGCGGAGAACCGGCTGGGCCTGGTCTGGTCGGCGCCTTCCGAGGTGACGACCGCGGCGACTCAGGTTTCCGCCCTCGATGCTCTGGTGGCCGCCGGTCAAGCCGAAGGCGCTGTCAAAGAATAGAGGCTCTTCAGAAGCGAACCTCGATACTTCGGCCTTCGAAGACCGCCTCTTTCGTCGCTTCCCCGAGCTTGATGCGCAGTTCGCGCCGGGCGGGAGGCAGCATGCGGGAACCGGCGGCGAGTTGGAGCGCCAGCGTTTTGCGCCCGTCGTTCCAGGTCATCTGCACACCCATCCACGCGCCCTGTTTGAAGTCGAAGGAACTGCCATCGTCTTCGTAGAGCAGGAAGTTGCCGTTGGCTCCCGGATACACGCGGATTTCGAGCGGGCCATCGACCTTCTCAGCGGTGTACTGCCTGACCGGCCCCATGGGCACGATTGCGCCGGCGCGCACGTAGAGTGGTAGCGTGCCGAGGTCCACGCCGCGTGTGATTTCGCGGCCGCCCTCGTGTCTCTCGTTGGTCCAGAAATCGTACCAGCCGCCGCGGGGCAGATAAAGTTTACGCTGCGTGGCGCCCTTCTCCACCACCGGAGCCACCAGGATGTCGCGGCCCCAGAGATACTGATCGCCGCGCGCCACCGCGATCGGGTCGTCGGGGTAGTGCAGCCACAGGGAGCGCATAATCGGAAGTCCCTCGCGGGTGCACTCGCGGACCGCGCTGTAGAGGTAGGGCATCATCCGGTAGCGCAGTTCGAGGTAGCGTTTGCAGATCGGCTCGACCGCGGCATTGTGATACTCGGCTTCCGGGATGGTGAACCGCGTTTCGCGCGCGATCTCTTCCGGGGGCGCTCCCTGATTCCACCCCCACGGCAGGTGCAGCGTCCACACACGTCCGTGGGAGCGGAACAGCGGGCAGAATGTTCCGAACTGAAACCAGC
Source organism: uncultured Solibacteraceae bacterium (assembly GCA_963811575.1). Lineage (GTDB taxonomy): Bacteria > Acidobacteriota > Terriglobia > Bryobacterales > Bryobacteraceae > Solibacter. The sequence goes on from CAWERY010000013.1 coordinate 146,177, forward strand.
GGACGTAGAGTTCGCCGGTGTACTCGGGGGTGGGCACGAAGCCGCCGACGTCGGTGCCCCAATACGGAATGCCGCTGAGTCCGCTGTTAATCCCGATGGGAACCTGATTCTGCAGCGTGACCCACATCGAGCTGACATCGCCGGACCACAGGAACGCTGCGTAGCGGCTCATGCCCGCGGCGCCGTTGCGGTGCAGCGCGTAAGGCCTCTCATTGGGCCGATCGAGCTGGTAAGCGTCCCAGTACATGCGATTGCGAACCAGCCGCGACGGAAGGTCGAGCGCGTCGCCTTCGTCCGGCCACCACCCGTCCACGCCGGTGGCCAGCACGGCGCGATGCATGTCCCAGTAGCAGGAGGCTTGGGTTTCCGCGCGGCGCGCCGGGTCGCACGCATCGCGCACCGTGCCCTTCATTTCGCGGATGCCGGTGGGATAAGCGACGTGGAGTACGACCTTGAAATGTTCGCGATGCAACTGCTCGAACATCGCCTCCGGATCGGGCATCACCTTCTGATTGAAGTGGAACTCGCCGTTGTTGGTGTTCCAGCCGGTGGGCGTAAAGCCGGTGCCGAGATAAACCATGGCGTCGCAGGGGAGCTGCTTCTCGCGGAAGGTCCTGGCCTCCTGCAGAATGGCTTCGCGGCTGGCGAGGGTGCGGTGGGATTGCTGGTAGCCGAAGGTCCAGAGCGGCGGCATTTCGGGCAGGCCGGTGAGGCGGGACCATTCCGCAAGAATCGTCGCCGGGTCCTTGGATGCCACCACGAAGAGCTCGATCGGCAGCGCGAAGGTGGAGATGTCGGCGGGTGGAGTCGGCGGCGCCGCGCCGCGTCCGCCACCGGGAAGGTAGGTGGGCGCCGGCTGGAACTTGCTCGCCGGCCCGGTGAAATCGAAGCGGCCGAACGGGTGGCGGATGTAGAGGGCCCAGCCCCCGGTGCCGATCAGCCAGGGGATGGGGACGCGGCTGCCGAAGTTCCGCAGGTTGTAGCCGGAGGAGCCGCTCATCATGCGCTCCGTCTGGCCGCGGCGGTCGAACTGCGGGCCGCCTTCGCCGAGTCCCAGGATGGGCGCGTCGCCCGTCGTGAAAGAGACCACCGCGGTCTGCGGATCGATGTGGATCTGCTGCACGGTTTCGCCCTTGGCTGTCGCGATGGTGATGGTCAGCGGATCTGGCGTGAACTTCACGCGCAGCTCGCCGAGTTTGATGGATTGGGCGCGAGCCGGGCCGCGAAGTTTGGCCGTGGGTGCGGGCAGCGCCGCCGGGAGCAGCGTGCCGTCGTCGGGAATATTCGCCTGCGCGGCGATCGGCTGTATCGTGATGCGGATCGTGCGCGGGCTCACCGCCGTGAACTGGATCTCGACCTCTTTGCCGGCGATTCGAAGAGCGGCCGCGGCGGCGTGGCTGTCGCGCGCAGGCAGGAACGCGGCCCCCGCGGCGCCCAGCCTCTGCATCATGCGTCGGCGGGAAAAAGAGGTCGGATGGCTCATGGTTTGGATGACATTATGACAGCCCGGGAGCCTTTTGAAAGCGATATCATGGAAGCGCTCTCAGAAAAATCCGTTGATTTCGACTCGCGAGGTGAGCCTTGGAAAGCTCGAAAAAGACTAAGCAAGCTGATATGAATCGCCGCGAAATGTTCGGCGCCGTGGGCAAGGCGGTAACGGCGGCGGCGATCGCGCCGGTCTTCCACACTGCGATTCTCTCGTGCGCGCACGCTGCCGGTGAGGCGCCGCTCAACACCGTGGCCGGAATCGATCGCGTGACCATTCTTTCCGGCAAGACCTACCTGCGCGGCTGGGCGGGCTATGGCGATCCGCCGCGCGCGGAGCGGCCGCGCACAGCGCAGACACCGGCCCCCGCGACTCCGCCGCCACCCACAGGTCCTGCGCCGGTGGCCGCGTGGAGCAAGGAATCCGGGCCTGGCGACGTCAAATTCGAAGACCCCAAGGCGCTCATCACCACCGCCACATTTTCCGCGCCGGGCGCCTATGTTCTCAAACTGTCCGCCAACAACGGAGAGACGAACAGCACGTCCACCCTGCACGTATCGGTGGAGACGCCGCCGCCGGCGAAACAGCTGGAAGCCGTCTACACCAAGAACTTTAAGATTCACAGCAAATTCTGGAACGCCCGCGCCAAGGTGCTCATCGCCAACTGGATCCCGCACTGCATCGATATCATCAGCCGCAACGATGTGACCCTCGGGCCGGGCGGCATCGATAACCTGGTGGAGGCGGGCAAGAAACTGCGCGGCGAGCCGGCCGGGTTTCACAAGGGATATGTTTTCTCCAACGCCTGGGTGCACCAGACGGTGGAGGCAATGAGCATCGCGCTGATGATCGACCCGCAGGGCGATCCCGAGATCATCAAAGCGCACGAGAAGTTCCGCGCCACGCTGGAGGATTGGATCCCGAAGATCCTCGCGGCGCAGGAGCCGGACGGTTACCTGCAGACTGCATTCACGCTGAATCGCACCAGCGCCAGTGGCGCGATCGTGGAGAGCAGCCAGTTCGAACACTGGGATCCGCGGCATCGCGGCGACCACGAAGGGTACACGGCGGGTTACTTCCTGGAGTCCGCCATCAACCATTACCTGATGACCGGCAAGAAAGACGCGCGCCTGTATAACGCCGCGAAAAAGCTTGCCGACTGCTGGTACAACCACCTCGGTCCGGCGCCCAAGAAGCCCTGGTACGACGGCCACCAGGAGATGGAGCAGGCGCTGGTCCGCTTCGGCCGCTTCGTGAACGATATGGAGGGCGAAGGCAAAGGCGACCGCTACATCCAGACCGCCAAATTCCTGTTGGACTCGCGCTACACCGCCGCCGTCAATCCGGCGCGCGACCGCTCCGAGTACGATCAGAGCCACCTTCCCGTGACCCAACAGTACGAGGCCGTGGGCCACGCGGTGCGCGCCACCTATACCTATTCCGGAATGGCGGATGTCGCGGTGGAAACTCACGACCCGGATTACCAGAGCGCGGTGCGCTCGCTGTGGGACAACGTGGTCAACAAGAAATATTACTTGACCGGCGGCATCGGCAGCGGCGAAACCTCGGAAGGTTTCGGTCCGAACTACTCGCTGCGCAACAACGCCTATTGCGAATCGTGTTCCAGCTGCGGCATGGTCTTCTTCCACTGGAAGATGAACCTGGCCTACCACGATGCCCGCTACGTGGATAACTACGAGGAGACGATGTACAACGCCCTGCTCGGCTCCACCGACCTGGACGCGAAGAACTTCTATTACACGAATCCGCTGGACGCCACGATGGGCCGGAGTTCGTGGCACACTTGCCCGTGCTGCGTGGGCAATATTCCGCGCACTCTGCTGATGGTGCCGACCTGGAGTTATGCCAAGGCGCCGGACGGCGTGTACGTGAATATGTACATCGGCAGCACGATTATGCTGGAGAACGCGGCCGGCACCGATATCGAGATGGTGCAGGACACGGACTATCCGTGGAGCGGCAAGATCGCGATCACCGTGAATCCCAAAGCCCGGAAGAACTTCACGGTCCGCTTGCGCGTGCCGAACCGCACGACCAGCAAGCTCTACCAGCCCACCCCCGAAATCGGCGGCATCGTGTCGCTCGCCGTGAATGGCGCACGCGTGAAGCCCGTGATTGAAAACGGCTACGCCATTGTTACGCGCAACTGGAAACCCGGCGACAAGATCGAAATGGAACTGCCGCTGAAAGTGCAAAGCATCCGCGCGGTGGACCAGATCGCGTCCACGCGCGGAAAGGTGGCGCTGCGGTACGGTCCGCTACTGTACAACATCGAACGCGCGGACCAGGACATCACCAAGGCCTTGGCGCCAAATGCCGCGCTGACGCCCGTGTGGCGCGAAGACCTGCTCGGCGGCGTCATGGCCATCCAGGGCGAGTTCACCGACGGCAGTAAGATGCTGGCGATTCCGAACTACGCGCGCGTGAACCGCGAAAAGGACCTGCCGCCGGAGGCCGGCCCCCTGGCGGCGGACCCTTCGTTCTACCTGGGACCCTCGGCGCAACAGCCCGGCACGCAACAGGCGCAGCAGGGGCAGCGCCGCGGGCCGCGTCCGGCGGCGTCGATTATCTGGATGCAGCGCGGGTAACGGTTTCGGCGCGAAGCAGCACAAACAGGCAAGCAATCGGAAGAATCAGGACAACGCTCGCGCGTTTGCCGGCTGTAGCCTGGAAGCTAGGGAAACTTCCAAAGGAAAAATATGCAGAAGCGCAAACTGGGAAAGAGCGGCCTGGAGGTGTCAGCCATCGGCCTCGGCTGCATGGGTATGAGCTTCGGGTACGGCCCGCCCAAAGACAAGCCGGAGATGATTTCCGTTATCCGGGCAGCCGTGGAACACGGCGTTACCTTCTTCGATACCGCGGAAGTCTACGGCCCGTTCCTCAATGAAGAGCTGGTGGGTGAAGCGCTCGCCCCCTTCCGCGGCCAAGTCGCAATCGCCACCAAGTTTGGATTCCACTTCGACGCGAATGGAAAACAAGCCGGCTTGAACAGCCGTCCCGAGCACATCAAGGAAGTCGCGAACGCATCGCTGAAGCGCCTCAAAACCGATGTCATCGATCTGCTCTATCAACATCGAGTAGACCCGGCCGTGCCCATCGAGGATGTGGCGGGCGCGGTGAAAGATCTCATCCGCGAAGGCAAGGTCCGGCACTTCGGACTCTCCGAGGCAGGCGTGCAGGTGATCCGCCGCGCGCACGCGGTGCAACCCGTCACCGCCCTCCAGAGCGAATATTCGCTGTGGTGGAGGGAGCCTGAAGAAGAGATCCTTCCGGTCCTCGAAGAACTCGGCATCGGCTTTGTTCCGTTCAGCCCGCTGGGCAAAGGTTTTCTCACCGGTAAGATCGACGAACATACCAAGTTCGATAGCACCGATTTCCGCAACACCGTCCCGCGCTTCAATCCGGACGCCCGTAAGGCGAACCGCACCTTCGTAGGCGTGATGGAGACCATCGCCCAGCGTAAGAAGGCGACACCCGCTCAGATTGCGCTCGCCTGGGTTCTCGCTCAGAAGCCGTGGATGGTCCCAATTCCAGGGACTACGAAACTTCATCGCCTGGAAGAGAACCTCGCGGCAGCGGCGATCGAACTTAGCGCCGAAGATCTCCGCGAAATGGAAAGTGCCACATCCGGCCTCACCGTGCAGGGGGAACGATATTCGGAGGGCGCGCAGCGCATGATTAATCGCTGATCTCTTTTTTCATGCCGGCCTTACCAGGTGCGCCACCACCGCGGAATGACATACCCTCAAGAGGTGCCGCCACAGGATGCAGCGAGCCTCACCGCGACAGCGTCAGCCGCCCATGGTCCGCTGGCCGGAATCCGCGTACTGGATCTGAGCGCCTACATCGCAGGACCCTATGGGTGCTCCCTTTTGGCGGATCTCGGCGCCGATGTGATCAAGATCGAGCCGCCGCGCGGCGATACCCTGCGCCACTATCCCTCTACGCTTGCGAAGGAATCGCGCGCATTCCTCGGAACCAATCGCGGCAAACTCGGTATCGTGCTCGACCTCAAGCAGACTGAGGGGCAGAGCGTGCTGCTGCGCCTGCTCGAAAACACCGACGTGCTGGTGCACAACTTCCGCCCCGGAGTACCCGCCCGTCTGGGCCTGGACTATGCGCGCCTGCAAGCCTTCAATCCGCGGCTGATTTACTGCGCGCTGACGGGATACGGCGAAACCGGTCCGCTCAAGGGCCAGGCGGGCTACGATCAGGTCCTGCAAAGCATCACCGGCATCTGCGTCTTCCAGGGGTCGCCGGAAGAGCCGCAGATCGTATACGGCTCTGTGGTCGATTACTATGCCGCCTCGCAGCTCGCCTACGCTGTCACCGCGGCGCTCTACCGGAGAGAGCGCACCGGCGAAGGCCAGTATGTCGGCATCTCGCTCCTCGCTTCCGCCCTCTCCATGCAATCCGGACGCTTCATCTGGGCCAATGGCGAAGGCCGCGAAATCAGCCGCGACATGCGCTCCGGCGGCATCACCGGGATTCATCCCACCAAAGCAGGCGACATCTATATCTCAGCCAATACGCCGCACTTCTGGCAGTCGCTCTGTGAACTAATCGGCTTGCCCGAGCTGGCGTTGAACCCCGCCTTCGATACGGTTCGCAAACGCGCCCGGTGCGCCGCCGAAATCGTCCCCAAGATCCGCGCCGCCCTGCGTGGCCGTACCGCCTCTGAGTGGGAAAATCTGTTTGGCGACCGCGTGCCTTGTGGCGCAGTCCGGCCGATCGAAGATATGTTCGACCACCCGCAGGTTCACGCCGAAGGTCTCGTCGCCGCCTTCGAACATCCCGCGGTCGGCGACTACCGCGGCCTGGCGAATCCAATTCACTTCGGCGCCACGCCGTGCGCCAACCCGAATGCGGCCCCCGCTCTCGGGCAGCACACCGCGGAAGTCCTGGCGCGCTACGGCTACTCCGAAGAAGAACTCCAGCGCCTCCGCGACCTCGCCGTCATTCCCGCTTGAGCTGATCGAATGCCGATGAACTCATCCTCCGCGGCGATGCACTCCGCTACCCGATTCCGTATCCTCGCCCTCATCTCCGTCGGCACCATGATCAATTACCTGGACCGTACGGTGCTCGGCATCGCCGCCCCTTCGCTCGCGCTCGACCTGCACATTTCTCCCGCCGCCATGGGCATGATCTTCTCCGCGTTCTCGTGGAGCTATGCCGCGGGGCAGATCCCGGGCGGCTGGCTCTTGGACCGCATCGGCACGCGCCTCACATATTTTCTCGCCGTCACTTTCTGGTCGTTGTTCACCCTGGTCCAGGGCTTTGCCGGTAGCGTCGCGGCCCTCGTGGCCTTTCGTCTTGGTCTCGGCATAAGCGAAGCGCCGTGCTTTCCCACCAACGGCCGCGTCGTCGCCACCTGGTTCCGCGAACACGAACGGGCTCAGGCTACCGCCATGTACACGGTCGGCGAATATCTGGGTCTCGCGTGTTTCGGGCCGTTGCTTTTCTGGGTCTCCCGGCGCCTCGGCTGGCGCCCGCTGTTCTGGATCGTCGGCGCTGCCGGTCTCGTCTTCGCCGCCGTCTGGTGGGTCCTCTACCGCGATCCGGAATCCTGCGGCCCCGCGCCAAATCCCGTCCGCGCCGTTCCCGTGAATTGGGCGCAGATCCGCCGGCTGCTTCGCTATCGTCAGGTCTGGGGCGCGAGCATCGGGCAGTTCGGCGGAAACTCCACGCTCGTCTTCTTTCTGACGTGGTTCCCCACCTACCTCGCCAAGGAGCGCCACATGGATTGGATGCGGGCCGGCTTCTACTCCATCCTGCCCTTCCTGGCGGCTGCCTGCGGCGTCCTCCTCGGCGGCTGGGCCTCCGATACGCTGCTGAGGCGCACCGGCTCCCGCAACCTGGCCCGCAAGGCGCCCCTCATCGCAGGCCTCTTCGGCGCTTCCACCATCGTCCTCGCCAACTACGTGACCGGCGATGCCCTGGTGATCGCGATCTTCTCCGTTGCCTTCTTCTTTCAGGGCATGACGGGCCTCGGCTGGACCGTGATCTCTGACATCGCACCCGTGGAGATGCTGGGCATCACCGGCGGCATTTTCAGTTTCGCCGCCAACCTTGCCGGTGTCGCCACTCCGATCGTGATCGGCGCCATCATCGGCGCCACCGGTTCGTTCTACTATGCGCTCGCCTACATAGGCGCGGCCGCGCTGTTGGGCGCGTTCTCGTACACCTTCCTGATCGGCGATATCGAACGCATCGTCCTGGAGCCATCCGCCCCCGCCGCCTCTACGGCAGACCCAGTCTGCTGAATAGCTGGTGGAACTGGGGATTGCCCTTCAGCGCTTGCCACTGCGGGTCCACGCGCAACGAGATCAGCTCAAAGCAGCGATCCTGAAACGCCTTCGTTAACCAATCGAAGCCTTCACCGCGTTCTCCCAGCGCGAAGTGCAGCGAAGCCAGCTCGAACGGCGACACATACCGCTTATCCGCCAGTTTGTGAAGTTCCTCGAGAATGCCCAGCGCCTCTGCCCGCTTCCCCGATAGCGCGAATGTGCGGCCCAGCGCCGCCTGCATGATCGGGCTCCGCGGCGAAATTTGAATCGCCCGCTGAAATGCCGCCACCGCTTCATCGAACTCGCCGCGCTGTTCCTGCACCAGGCCCAGAATCCAGTACGCCGGCGAAAAGTGCGGGTTCAGTTCGATCGCGTGGTCGCACTGCTCCAGCGCTGCTTCGAAATCGTGGCGGTAATAATGTACCCGCGCCAGGTCGCGCGCGATGATCGATGAGATCGGGTCCAGCTCCTCCGCCAGCAGCATTTCGTCGCGCGCTTCGTCCAGCCGCCCCATCGGCGCCAGGCACGATACCGCGTACCAGTGGTGAGCCGTCGGGTATCGCGCATCCAGGCTGAGCGCGCGCTGAAATTCCTGCTCCGCTCCCAGCCAGTCCCAATCCTGTGTCGATTTCACATGCGCCAGCGAAGTGTGCGCCTCCGCGGAGTGTTCGTCCTGCAATACCGCCCATGCCGCGTTCGACGCCGTCTTGGTCCAGACCTCCGCCGGCGCCAGTACACCGTAGTGACCCAGCAGGCTGTAGGCATCGGCCAGTCCCGAATATGCGTGCGCGTACTGAGCGTCCTCTACAATTGCCCTGTCGAAGAACTCCACCGCTTTGCGCAGGCCCTCTTCCGTCCGCTGATTGAGATGATAGCGGCCCTGCAAATAGAGGTTGTATGCCGCCAGGTTCTCCGTGGGACGGCCCGATCCGCGAACCAGCCGGCCCCCCGCTAACTCCACTTTCAACTGCTCCGCGATCGTCCGCGCTACTTCCTCCTGAACCGCGAAGATGTTCTCCAGCCTGCGGTCGATCGAGCCGGACCAAAGGTAGCAATCGCTGACGCAGTCGATCAGGTTGGTGGTGATCCGTACCTCGTTTCCCGCCAGCCGCACGCTGCCCGTGATCGTCATCGCCGCGGTCTGCCGGCCGGACGCCTCCGGCCCCCCGTTCGATGCCACCAGGCGAATCGCGTCCATTCCGGCCAGCTTGTGGATGATCTCCTGCGCGACGCCTTCGCAGAAATACTGCTGATCGCCGTTCGGGCTGTGGTCGGCAAACGGCAGCACCCGCACCGTATTCCGGCTGACCAGCACCGGCGCGGCCGGCCGTTTAGCGGGCTCGCCCTTCAGGGGCCGGAAGCTCGGCGCGTAGCCGCCTTTCGGCATCTCGATCACCAGTTCGTCTTCCTGGCCTTCTTCCCGGTAATAGCGCGCCAGTTGCGCGCGCAGGCGCCGGGCCTGCACGCGCACGATGGGGTCGTTCCGCGGATCGAACGAGGTGTCCTTACCGAACACCTCGACTCCCACCGCGAACTCTTTCAGGCGGTCGCTGCGTCCCGCGAGGGTCTCGGCAACCACAAAGCTGAGGAAGCGTTTCAGGCGGTCTGCCTGCCGGAATGCCTTGCTGTTGAGGATGCGATTGAGCTGCTCGAGCGCTCTCTCCTCGGCATCCTTGGCGAGCTCTGGCGTGGAGCCCTGGGAATTCATCATGTCCATAATAGGACAGTCATTCGCCGGCGGCTATTTCGCAGCCGCGGCTTCCGGGTAGGCACGCGGAGACGCATCGCCGTCGGTGAGCTTCAGCGCCCAGCGCAGCGCCTCGAAGTACATGTGATAGACGTCCGGGTTGTCCCACGACTTGGCATCGTGGGCGAAGGACCCGTAGAAGACGCGACCCTCGCCGTACATCTTCGCCCAGGCCAGCGGAAAGTCGCCATTCTTATTCAAGAGATTCTGGTTGGCCGGCAGTTTCGAGGTGTCCAGGCGCAGCAGGACGCGGCTCTTCTCGCGAGAGAAGCCTTTCACCTGGTAGAACTCGTCCGTCAGGGCAAACATCGCAGGCAGGTGCCGCACCGCCGGGAAACTGGGATCCTCGTTGATCACCGATCCGGCGACCGTCCCATAAGGATGGTCCTGAAACTCCCCGCCCAGCATCTCGCCGAATTCCGGCCACGCCATCAACGCGGTCAAGGCCACGTGGGCGGCAACAAATCCCTTCCCGTCGTCGTGCACAAACTTCAGCAGATCTTTCTTCTGCTGGTCGTCGATCGGCACATCCCGATGCCCCATGAAAAAGATCGCGTCCACGTTGTTGAAGCTCGGACCGCCGCTCGCCGGCTGACCGGTGGTCATCACCGGGTGGTACGAAGCGATATTGGAATCGGTGCGGATGTAGGTATCCCACAGGCCGGATTCGTAACCCAGCCGCTCGATCACCGCCATCGCGTGCGATACCGAATCATGCTGGGCAATCCCGTTCCGCGTGTCCGCCCATGCCAGCACTACCTTTCGTCCGGCCGGCCGCCCGCCCCGCCCGCCTCGCCCACCCTGGCCGCGTCCACCCTGGGCGGGCGCTTGTGGAGTTCCTGGAGCGGCCTGCTGTGCGGGGCTCGATAGCAGCCCGGCAGTCAGCCCGAGCAGAACCCCGATTCCCATGATCGTCTTCATATAGGTTGTCCGTCGGCGATGCTATCACGCCCACGCCGGTTGCCGCACCACGTTACGGTGCGCATACGGTTACCTTCCCGATCCCGCGAACCGCAATTTTGCCGTCACGTGCGACCTGAGAATATTTACCGAATCCCCTCAAGTACTTACGGCCCCCATCCCCCTCCATCCAAAAGTCAGGCTGCTACCGTGGGGATCGTGTAGGGCAGCCCCGCAAGGCTGCCCTTTTTCATTGGTATCTCCGAAAGGTCTTCTCATGCGCACCCAAAAGCAGATCGCAGCGTCCCGCGAAAATGGACGCAAGTCGCGCGGCGCCGCTACTCCCGAGGGCAAAGCCCGTATCGTCGCCGCGAACCTGGAATCGGGCATCTTCGCCGAGACCCAGGTCCTCATTTGGGAACACCAGGACGAACTCGAGGAACTGAGGGACGAATACTATGCCCGCCATCCCCCCGCTTCCCCCGAGGCGCGTTGCCTCCTCGATCAGATCGTCCTCTGCGAATGGCACCTTCGCCGATTTTGCTGGGTGGAGGACTCCCTGTGGGATCAATACTTCCATAACCCCCCCGGGGATACCGATGGCTGCGCCTACGCTCTTCAAAAAGGCGATCAGACCTTTACCCGCCTTCAGCACCGCATCAACTCCACCCGCCGCGCCTTCCATACCGCACTGAAGGAACTCGAAAGACTCGAGGCCCGCGACCGCGACGTCGCCATCGTCGAAGTCGGCGGCACCGAACCCGCAACCGATTCGCCGGAAAGCCAGTTACCGGTCCTTGGGAGTCTCCGTAAAATTGCCGATGACGAACCTGCGGACGCTGCCTGAACGTCTCTCTGCCGCCCTGCCCGTTTAACCTTACCGATACGGTTACTTTCTTGCCCGCCCGCAAGGCCGATGATAGTCTTGCCGCAAGCCACGTTGCCTTGCTCTGCCATGTCGTCAGCGCAGTTGAGGGCTCCTGGAAATTGCTGATTTGGGGGTCAAATGAGGCTGTCTTTTGCCATCGCGTGCTCAGTTGTTTGCGGGACCCTGTGGTCTCAGGCCATATCCACTTCCCAGGTTTCCGGCAACGTGCTGGATGCAAGCGGCGCCGCCGTACCCACCGCGCAAGTGACCTTCCGGCAGATCGAAACCGGTCAGGTTCGGGCGGTCATCACGGGTAGCGACGGCTCCTATCTGATTTCCAACCTCCCGATCGGGCCGTACCGGATGGAGGTTGCGCGGGAAGGTTTCGCTACTTTCGTACAGACCGGTATCGTGCTCAACGTCAATACCAACCCGACGCTCAATGCAACCCTCAAGGTCGGCGGGGTCAATGAACAGGTCATGGTGCAGGCTGAGGCCCTGGCGGTCGAAACCCACTCCAGCGGCGTCGGCCAGGTGATCAGCCACCAGGAAGTTGCGGAACTGCCTCTCAATGCCCGCGAACCCACCCAGTTGATTCTCCTTGCCGGCAACGCCACTACCCAGGGGACGGTCGCCAACGACCTCAACTCCAACAAGAATTTTCCGACCATCACGCTTTCCGTGGCCGGCGGCAATGGCAACCAGATTTCGTTTTCGCTGGATGGCGGCACCGCCAATAACCCCTTCAACGGTCTGAACCAGCCCCTGCCGTTCCCGGACGCGCTTCAGGAATTTAAGGTGGAGACCAGTTCCGTGGGCGCTCAGACCGGCCAGCATGCTTCGGCCTCGGTGACTGTTGCCACCCGCTCCGGCACCAACGCGCTGCACGGAAACCTGTTCGAATACACGCGCAACTATCTCTTCAACGGCCGCAGCGCCACCGCGCTTGTACGCGATAGCTTGAAGCAGAACCAGTTCGGCGGCACAATCGGGGGCGCCATCATTAAGAACCGCCTCTTCTTCTTCGGCGGAGAGCAGAGCACCATCAAGAAATCCAACCCGGCGAACTCGCAGGGGTATTCGATGACGCCTGCCATGCTGGCCGGCGATTTTTCGGTGATCGCCTCCACCCAGTGCCAGCCCAAGCAGATTACCCTCGCTGCTCCGTTCGTCAACAACGTGATTCCCAAATCGCTGATGGATCCGATCGCGATGAACATCGCCAAACTGCTGCCCACCGATCAGGTCAATCAATGCGGCCTGGTCAATTACGCCACCGGCGGCAATCAGCAGCAGTATCAGATCCCGATCAAGATCGATTACACAATCAATCCGAAACACAGCATGTTCGGGCGCTACATGCTTTCCAACAACGACACCCCCCTCTTCTACGACCCGACGAATCCGCTGTTCACCGGCAGCACAACCGGCCAGAAAAACAAGATCCACTCCCTCGTGTTGGGCGAAACCTGGGTCGTCAATTCCAAGATGGTCAGCAGTACCCACATCGCCATGAATCGCGGAGTGAATCCGCGCTTCATTCCAGCCTTCAAGTCGCCCGCGGATTTCGGCATCCCGATCTCGGCCTTCATCCCCGCTCAAATGAATCTCGCCGTCACCAACGGCTTCACGCTCGCGGGCGGCGCCAGCAATCCCGGCTACTTCAATACCCTGGATTATTCGGGGTCGGAAGATATTACGATCATCAAGGGCAAACACCAGACTCAGTTGGGCGGCCAATATATCCGGGCCTATATGCACGCTCAGAATACGCGCGGCGTGAACGGCAACCTCAACTTCACCGGCCAATACTCCACCGTCGGCGGCGTTGCCAGTCTTGGCTATGCGGATTTCGTCACCGGACAGCTCAACGCCTTCGGCCAGGGCCGTCCGTTCTATGACAACGATAAGTCGGATTACTACGGCCTCTATGTGCAGGATGCCTGGCGCGCCACCTCGCATCTGACAATCAATCTCGGTGTGCGTTTTGAACCCTACCTGCCGCAGCGCAATACCGATGGTTACGTTGAGGCGTTCAGCATGAGCAATTTCCTCGCCGGGAAAATCGGTACGCCTCCCGTCTCGAACCCGGTGCTGACACCGCCCGCCGGTCTGATCTTCCCCGGCGATCCGGGTTATCCGCCGAACAACCAGTACAACAACCGCGCTAATCACTGGCTGCCCCGCATCGGCATCGTGTGGGACCCCTTCGGCGATGGCAAGACTTCCATCCGCGCGTCCTACGGCCTGCTCTACGATACGCCGCATCTCTTCTTCTATACCCGCGTATCCAACAATCCTCCCTGGGGCGCCACCCTCACCCGCAGCGGCGGACCGTTCCCGCTCTCGAACCCCTGGGCCGGCTACCCCGGCGGAGATCCCTACGTGCAGAACACCGGCACGGCCAAATCCTACGGCTTCTTCCCGAGCAGCGGCGTCTATGCCGTGTCCGATCCCAATCTGGGCTCGCCGCAGATCAACACCTGGAATCTCTCGCTCCAGCGTCAGGTCGGCAAGTGGCTGATTTCCGGTTCGTACCTCGGCAACCATACCGCGCACCTGTGGTCCAGCCGGGAGCTGAATCCGCAGGTCTTCATCCCCGGCACGTGCGCCGCCGGGCAATATGGTCTGACCGCGCCCGGGCCGTGCTCCAGCACCAGCGCCAACAATACCGCCGCGCGCCGCCTGCTCACGCTGGCCAATCCCGCTTGGGGACCGTCTTACAGCACCATCGCGTACCTCGATGCCGGCGCCACTTCGAGCTACAACGGCATGATCCTCTCCGCCCAGCACCGCATGTCCGATCACTTCAGCATGCTGGCCAACTGGACCTATTCGCACTGCCTCGCCGACCCCTCCACCACCGAGCTCACCGGGCCTTCGTATGTGGACCCGAACAACCGCTCCGCGGATCGCTCCAATTGCAGCTCGGATCATCGCGAGCAGATTAATATTTCCGGCGTGCTCACCACGCCCGTGGTACATCATCGCTGGCTCGGCATGCTCGCCAACGGCTGGCAGGCAGCGCCGATCTTTCACTGGAGCACCGGGAACCTCACCACGGTCACCTATGGCACCGACGTGGCGCTGACCGGAGCGGCCAACGAGCGGTCGCAGCAGATTTTATCGAACATTTACACCGCCCAGAGAAGCGCCACCAATTACCTCAACGCAAGCGCGTTCCTGGCCCCGGCAGCCGCTCCGGCCGGCGTCTACGCGGCCACCCGGCCGTTTACCGTCTCCGGACCGAACGTGATGAATATCGATCTGGCCTTCTCGCGGAACTTCACCATTCGGGAACGGCACACCATGCAATTTCGCGCCGAAGCCTTCAACCTTCCGAACAGCGTCATGTTCGGGCCGCCGACCGGCGCGATGAACAGCGCGAATTTCGGGCGCCTCACGCCGCAGATCCAAAGCAGCGCGCCCGGCAGCACATCCACCGCGAGGATCATGCAGTTCGCGATCAAGTATGCGTTCTAATCTAATGCGCGTCACCCATTTCACACTACTCGGCGCTGTTCTCGCCGCCACGGCATTTGCACAAACCGATTGGCCGACCTATGGCAACAACCTGGCAGGCACGCGCTACTCCCCGCTGAAGCAGATCGACACGCACAATGTGACCAGGCTCGTTCGCGCCTGGACGTATCACATGAATCCCGGCGGCACCGCGGGCGTCGCGGCCAATGCCGCACCGGCGGAGGCTGGCGGACGAGGACGCGGCGGACGCGGCGGGGGCGGCCGCAACTGGTCGGTCACGCCGCTCGTGATCCAGGGCGTCATGTACCTGACCACCGCGTACAACCGCGTCGTCGCCCTGGAAGCGGAGACCGCCAGGGAGATCTGGGCTTACGAAGTAAAGGATGGCGCACCCGCCGTGCGCGGCCTGGAATACTGGCCCGGCGATAAGAGTTCTCCCGCCACGATCTTCTTCGGCACCTCCAGCGGCAAACTGTTCGCGCTGAACGCCGGCACCGGCAAGCCGGTACCGGGATTCGGCAATGAAGGCGCCGTGGACATGAAGCCCGGCGCGCTCAACGGGCTCGAGAACTCCAGCTTCGGCCTCTCCTCGCCGCCTGTCGTTTACAAGAATGTGGTCATCACCGGCGCCCACGTCCAGGAAGGTCCAAGCGTGGGTGCGGCGGGTGACACGCGTGCCTGGGACGCGCATACCGGGAAACTGCTCTGGCAGTTCCATTCGGTCCCGCGCCCCGGCGAAACCGGCGCCGATACCTGGGAAGGCGATGCCTGGAAGAATCGCTCCGGCACCAACGTTTGGGGCTTGTTCACCATCGATACCGAACGCGGCATCCTCTACCAGCCTTTCGGCGAGCCCACCACCGATTATTGGGGCGGCGACCGCAAGGGCGCCAATCTCTTCGGCACCACTCTGGTAGCTGTGGATGCACTTACCGGTAAGCGCCTGTGGCATTACCAAATCGTCCATCACGATACCTGGGACTACGATCTGGCCGCGCCGCCGGTGCTCTTCGACGTCACCCGCAAGGGGAAGAAGATTCCGGCCGTCGCCCAGTTGACCAAGACCGGGGCCGTCTTCATCCTCAATCGCGTGACAGGGGAACCCATCTATGGAGTCGAAGAACGCAAGGTCCCGGTGGACGATGCTCTGCCCGGCGATAGCGCCTGGCCGACCCAGCCCTTCCCGTTGAAGCCTCCGATTCTCGCGCGCAACAGCTTCAAGCGCGAGGAACTGGCGAACGTGTCGGAAGACCACGCCAAATTCTGCCAGGAGCTCTTCGATAGCATCCCGGGCGGGCTGCATGCGGGCGGTCCATTTGCGCATTACTCCACCACGCCGAGCGTGATCTTTCCCAGTTCCATCGGCGGCGGAAACTACAATCCCCCGTCGTTCGATCCCACTCTGGGCTACCTGTTTGTTAACACGATGGATTTTGGCAGCCTGAATCAGATGGTCAAAAACGCCAACGGAACTTATAGCCGGCAGGGCTACAAGGGCAACAATCGCTTTTGGGATCCCGAGACCAACATGCCGTGCAACCAGCCGCCCTGGGGCCGCATCTTTGCCATCAACGTCAATACCGGGGACATCGCCTGGCAGAGCATTTTGGGAATTACGGAGAGCCTGCCCGCCGATAAACAGAAAACCGGGCGCCCCAATATCGGCGGGTCGGTTGCCACCGCGGGAGGCCTGGTTTTTATCGGCGCAACCGACGATAGCCGCTTCCGTGCGTTCGATTCCAAGTCCGGCAAAGAGTTGTGGGTGACAACGATCGATGCCGGCGCGCACGCCGCCCCCATGACGTTCCAGGGTAAGAATGGAAAGCAGTACGTGGTGATTACTGCGACCGGGGGCGGCTTCCTGGGAGACAAGAGCCGTGCCGATACCGTGATTGCGTATGCGCTGCCGTAACCGAGTGCATCTGATGATTGGGGCAATGCTGCTCGCGGTCGCGGGAATTGCCTCCGCGCAATCGAACGAGCAGTTGCTGCCGCCCGGAGCGGAGAAGGACAAGCTCGTGAAATTGTGTGTGGGCTGCCATGAGATCGATCTCGTGGCCGCCCGCCGGCACACTCGCGAGGAATGGGATGGTGTGGTGGAAGACATGCTTGCCCGCGGCAGCAAAGGCACGCCGGAGGAGCTGACGTTCGTGGCCGAATACCTGAGCAAGTATCTTGGTAAGGTCAGCGTGAACAATGCGACGGCCGCCGCAATTCAGGAGGGCCTGAAGATTTCGGAGAAGGATGCCAGGCTGATTGTCTCCTGGCGCGAACAGCACGGCAGATTTAAGACCTTCGAAGAAGTGCGAAAGGTGCCCGGTCTGGACGCTTCGAACATGACGGAAAAGCGCGGCTGGATGTCGTTCGAGTAAAGTAGGATGTTTCCGGAACAAAGGGGAAAGAGATGAAGACTGCGGATTTGATCGTACGCACGACTATCAGCGAGGGAGAAAAGCGGATTGCCGCGTACCAGCTTGTGGACTACCTGGAGCGCCTGGGCGTGGAGGTCATCTTTGGCCTCTGCGGCCACACCGTGATCGCTTTCCTGGATGCCCTGCGCGGCAGCCGCATCAAGTTCATCTCCACCCGTCACGAACAGGTGGCCGCGCATGCGGCCGATGGCTACGCGCGCGCATCCGGCAAGCCCGGCGTACTCATGACGCATCTCGGTCCGGGGCTTACGAACGCCGCTACCGGCGTGGCGAACGCCGCACTCGATTCCATCCCGATGGTGGTCATCGCCGGCGACGTCCCTTCGCATTATTTCGGCCGCCACCCGCACCAGGAAGTCAATCTCCACATGGATGCGGACCAGTACGAGATTTACCGGCCGTTTTGCAAACGCATCTATCGCGTGGACCGCGTGGCCGATCTGCCGCGCATCGTGGAACGCGCCTTCCATCTCTCGCAGGCCGGCCGTCCCGGCCCCGTCCTGGTAGACGTGCCGATGGATATCTTCTCCGCCGATCTCCCCGTGGGCGCCTTCTCGCAGATGCCTACTCCCATCGTGCGTCCCGCGCTCGATTCCTCCGTCGCGGAGCGCATCGCGCAGGCGCTGGCGGAAGCCGAGCGTCCCGTCCTGTACGTCGGGGGCGGCGTGCTCGGCGGCAACGCGACCAACGAACTGGTCGCCCTGGCGGAAGCCCTGGAACTTCCGGTGGCGCATACCCTGATGGGCAAAGGCTGCATGCGCGAAGACCATCCGCTGCTGCTCGGCATGACGGGCTTTTGGGGCACCCCGATCGCTAACGAGACGTGCCGCACGGCGGACCTCATCGTCGCCATCGGCACCCGGCTGGCCGAAGCGAACTCCAGCTCGTGGGATCCGCGCTTTACGTTCGACATCCCGCCGGCGCGCCTGATTCACATCGATATCGATCCGGCCGAGATCGGCCGCAACTTCCCCACCGAACTCGGAGTCGTCGCCGATTCGCGCATGGCGCTCAGCGCGATCGCCGCCGCTTCGCGCGGAAAGACTCACGCCGACCGCGGGGACCTGCGCCAGCGGATCGCCGCCGGCCGCGCGGCATTTGCATCCAATTGGGCCGATCAGTGGAGCTCGAACCAGTACCCGATGCGCCCGGAGCGAATCCTGAGCGAACTGAAGAAGGCCATACCCGAGGACGGGTTCATCGTCACCGACGTAGGCTGGAACAAGAACGGAGTGGGCCAGCAATATCCCATCACGGTTCCCGGTACGTTCGTCACCCCCAGCGGCCTGGCGACCATGGGCTTTGGCCCCGCAGCGGTGCTGGGTGTCAAGATGGCGCAGCCGCAGCGCGCCGCCGTGGCGCTCATCGGCGATGGCGGCTTCGGCAGCAACCCCTCTGTGGTCGCCACCGCCATGGAAGCCGAGCTTGCCGTGGTCTGGCTGGTGATGGACAACTCCGCCTACGGAACCATCGCGGGCCTCGAAAAGGCCCACTACGGAACCAGTTTCGGCTGCCTGTTCGAGCGCCAGGGACGGCCTTACAGCGTGGACTACGCCGCGCTCGCGCGCTCTTATGGCGCGGGGGGAATTCGCATCAACGCGGCGGACGAACTCGGTCCCGCGCTGCGCGAGGCGCTGGCCTCCGATCTGCCGACCGTCATCCAGGCCGAAATGGAGAACGCTCCCACCCCTACACCCGGCCACTGGAATATCAACGACATCTATCGCCGGGGCGATTGACGTGGCGGAAACTTCAGGCGTCACCGCGCCCGCGGCGCAGCGTCACGCAACGCCGCCGCCGGTCCTGCTTTCGCTCGTGGTCTGGAGCATCCCGGCGATCTTCTACGTCTTCGCCTTCTTTCTGCGCTCGTCACCCGCCGTGATGACCGCCGAACTGATGGGTTCGTTCGGGATCGGCGCGAAGGATCTCGGCAGCCTCTCGGCGTTCTATTTCTACGCCTACGTGCTGATGCAGATTCCGACCGGAATGCTGATCGATTCCCTGGGACCGCGGAAGCTGCTGATCTTCTGCTCCATCTCCACGGCGGTGGGCACACTCCTGTTCGCCGCCACCAATAGCTTCGCGGTGGCCTGCGCGGGGCGCGCGATTGTCGGAGGGTCCACCGCCGCCGCGTGGCTGGTGATTTTGAAACTCGCCACGCACTGGTTTCCCTCGCGCCGTTTCGCGATGTTGTCCGGCCTGGGCTTGTTGATTGGGAACCTCGGCGCGCTCACCGCGCAGGTGCCGCTGCGGCTGTTGGTGGAGCGCTTCAACTGGCGTATCGTGGTCACGGCATCGGCCGGAGTCATCCTGCTGGTTGCCGTTCTGGCCGGCGCGTTCGTGCGCAATGATCCCTCGTCGCGGGGGTATCTCAGCTACGCTCCGCTGCAGCTTCAGTCACGGAAGAAGACTTCCCTCGGCCAGCTTGGCGGCGGATTTCGGCGCATTTTCGGTTTCCGCAATACCTGGCTCATCTTCTTCGCGCAGGGCGGGCTCGCCGGCCCCATCATGACCTTCACGGGATTGTGGGGGCCGCCGTTCCTCAAGGCGCGCTTCGCGATTTCCTCCACCACCGCGGCCGCCGTGTGTTCCGTGATGATTGTCTGCTGGGCCGGCGCCAGCCCGATTTTCGGCGCGCTCTCCGATAAGATCGGCCGCCGCAAGCCGCTCTACGTGGCCGGCAGCCTGGTTGCCGCCGCGGGCTGGGCGTCGATGTTCTACGTCACGTCAATGCCGCTCTCCGTTTTCATCGGCGTTGCGGCACTCACCAGCATCGCTTCGGGAGCCGTGATTCTCGGCTTCGCGTACGGCAAGGAATCCGTGCCCGTCCAATATCTCGGGACGGTCTCCGGCGCGATCAACATCGGGAACATGATCGGCCCCACCCTGCTGCAGCCCGGCATCGGGCGCATCCTCGAACAACATTGGACCGGCGCAATGGCGAATGGCGCGCGCGTCTATAGCGTGGAAGCCTTTCAGGCGGCGTTCCTGTTGAGCGTCGGCTGGACGCTGCTTTCCTGCGTCCTCTCCAGCCTCACGCGGGAAACGGGCTGCGGCCAGAGCGCCTGACGCGGTCACTTCCAAAGAATCTGCACGGGGCCGGTCAGGCCGTAGGGTTGCACCAAGCCGCGCCGCGCGACATCTTCGTCGATTTTGGCGAGCCGGTTGTTGAGCGTGGTGGCGACGCGCACTGCGATCGTGTTCCGGCCGGCGTTCAAATACGGACCGATCTCGCCCTCCGCGCTGATCTGGTCGATCGGCACCGGCGTACCGTTGATCGTCAGCGTGAAGGTGTCGAAGGCCTCACCCAGGCTCAACCTGGCGCCGTTCACCGCTTTCCAGGAGGATGGCGTTTGGAACGTCGCTGTGTACGTTCCGATGCCGGAGGCGTTTCGCAGTTCGGGGATCTCGGGCCATGGCTTCAGCCCGTCGAGGTCGAGCTCGACGCGACCTTTCCGCGTCTGCGCCGCTTCCACTCCCACGGTGCCGGCATAGGGATTCGCGGGCTGCCAGTCCTCGGCCGACAAGTGCCATTTGGCGTGCGTGAGGTCGAGCGGCGCGGCCGCCAGGCTCGCCGGGGTTGCACGCGGCGCGGCAGGTACGCTCCCGAAGCGATTCGGCTGGTCGCTGATCGCGATCAACATTGCGTTGTCGCGCGCCATCCGCACTCGCAGCTTGATGCGATCGCCGCTTGAAGAGTAGGTGACGACCGGCGTGATCTTGCCGGACCAGCCGTCCAAGAGATACGGCGTTCCGCGGCCTTCGAGGGTGAACTCGCGCTCCACCGGTTCCCCGGTTGCCGGTTCAAAGAGCGTACGCGGCTCGTCCGGCGGACTCACGATGCCCTGGTTGTAGAAGAAGTAATAGTCGGTTCTGGTGGCGGCATCCCGCCGGCGGACGCTGAGGATGGGTGACGGCGTGGCAGGTTCCGCCGCCGGACGGATTCCCAAAGAGCGCAGTTTGCCTGGTACGTCGGACTCGTGCGCCACCTGCGAGACGGAGCGCTCGCGCAACAACTCCGCGACCAGTCCGCGCAGCGCGGGGTCGTCTTGCGGCGTGTTACCAGGCGTCCTGTCGGGCGGCGTGCCCACCACGATGATGGGTAAGCCGGCGCGCGCGAAGCCCAGAATCCTGCGCGCGACCGCGACCGGCATCGATGTCTTAACCGGATCCGTCGGCGGGCCCTGCTCGCTGTCGATAATCAGCGCCTTGTAGGCCGGCCCGTTGACTGCCAGCCGCTTTCCGGAAACCGTGGCGTTCGGCAATTCCAGCATCGTGGGGTTGAGATAATCCCGCGTGTAGCCCGCCTCCCACAATTTGGCGTCGCCCCACGCGCGGTACTTGAAGCCTTGCGAGGGAGGGTAGAGATAGTTCTGCATGTAGACGGCAACATCGGTCTTCGCGTCACCCTGGGTCAGTACCTGCTGGTTGCGCGCGAGATAGTCGTTGTAGGCTCGCGCGTCGATCCAAAACGGATTGCGCGGGCCCCAGGCGTTGGAGAAGCCCGCCTGCCCGAAGTTGTGATAACCGGGCCACTTCGACGCCGCGGCATCGCGGTAGGGATAGACGTGGTACACCAGCTTGGTGATGCCGCCCGCGAAGCTCCGGTGCATGCGGATGATGGCATCCTGAAACGTCTCGGCGTAGGCCTGGCCGAGCGCCGCGCAGCACTCTGTCGAGTACCAGGAATTGCCGGTCATATGGTTGGCCGATGCCATCGGCAGGTAGTTGTCCACTTCGTCGCCCACGAAGAGATTCTCGTGTTCGGGCCGGTCCACCGCGGCGGCCGCCTGCACCATATCGGTAATCGGCGTGGTCATGCTGGCCTCGCCTTCGACCTGGACGCGGAGCACGTTGTTGTACTTCCGCACCCATTCACGCAGGGGAGCGAGCTGCTTTTCCAGCCAGATATCGCCGCGGACGGCGCTGAAGTCATTGCGCACGCGCGGAGCGCTGCCGTCGCTGAAGTTGAAGATGTCCTGGAAGAGCGCCGGGAGATTCGGGATCAGCGGGTATTGGCGGCGAGCGCGGAACTCGTCGGCCATTTTGTTGGTCCAGAGTTCGTCGGGACTTCCGCGATCGCTGGAGTGGGAATCGTAGAAGAGGTCGCCGCCGTTGGCCTTCAGCAACTCTTTGACCTCCGCGCTCAAGCCCGTCTCCATACTGCGTATGAGCTGCGCATAGCCTTCGTCGCTGAAGGGATCGGGCTGCGCGAAGACGCCCCTGGACCAGAAGGCGATCAACTGCCATTGAGCCGGTGCGGGCGATGCGCGGCGCGGTCCAGCGGATGTCGCCGTTACTGGTTCCGCCGCCTACTCCAGCCGTGTTTTTGCCCGTTACCGCGGAAGTTAATTCGACCAATGAGGAACGGTCCAACTCCGCGGGGCCGGTGGCGGCGCAAGGCGCCTGCGTGCAGCGGTAGGCCATCACGGCGATCAGGGTTGCCCGGCCGGGTTGCGGCCCGCCGCCCCTGCCGCCTCCTCCGCCGCGGCCGGCGGCAGGGGCCGCAGCCGGTCCGCGGCCGGGTTGGGGCAGGCCGCCGAAGCCGCTCCGCCCGGCGGCGGTCAAGGTGGGCGGAGGCAGGCGACCCTCGAACGTTTCGCCTGCGTTGACGAGGACTTTACCGACAACGAGCGTCTTGCGCGCATGGTCGTCATCGATCGAGTAGCCGGCGGGGTTTTGCGTGGGCCCGTGACTGAGGCTGACTTTGATTCCCACCTGGTTCGCCGCTTTGAGTAGCGACACCAACTGAGCGTTATCAGGAAACGCACCCTGGCCGATCTCTACGCCGGCGATGCCGTGTTCGTGCATCTCGCGGATTTCCGCGGCGATCTCCGCCGGGTCCGCGGTTGCGGGCATGTTCATCCGCACCCATGGCCGGTCGCCCGCGGGCGGCTGCTGAAAGGATGCCGCGGTCAGCGGCGTCACCGGGTTGATCCGGCCCCATTCCTGCCGGTTCTGGGCGAGCGCTGCTGCGCCAAGCAGGGAAAGGATCGTGAAGAGTACGGCAGACGGGGCTGATTTCGACATAGAGTTTCGATCAGAAGGTCGCGGTGTTATAAAACTCTCCGAACAGTTCCTGTTCGGATGGCTTGTCTTCCGGTATCGGGCGGCTGACCCACGTGGTTTGCATGTAGTGCTTCAAGGCGACGTTCTCATTGGTGATGTTACCGCCCCAAATACCGCACCCCATGCTCGACGTCATCGGCATGCCGTTGTTGAAGGCTCCGGCGTTCGCTTTGGACTGCGGCTGTCGCACCATGATGCGGCTCACGGGCGCGGTGAGGGCGAGCCGGTGGATGTGGTCGTCATCGTACGAGTAGATGCCGCAAGAGTGGCCCTTGCCGCCGACCTCATAAATGTCCCGGACCATCTCCAGCGCCTGGCCGAAGCCCGAGTAGCGGAAGATGGCCAGCACGGGCGAGAGCTTCTCGCTGGAGAAACGGTGCGCCTTGCCGATCTGCGATTCCTTCACGATCAAAAACGTCTTGCCCTCGGGAATGGCGAAACCCGCGATCTCCGCAATCACCGCCGCCGGACGCGCGATTGTGTTGCCGGTGCGATGCCCTTCGCCGTCCCAAAGAGCTTTGAGGAGCAGTTGCTTTTCCTGTTCGGATACCAGGTAGCCGCCTTCGACTTGAAGCTGCGCCAGGAACGCGTCATAGACGACCGACTCCACCAGCAGGTTGCCGTCCGCCGAACAGCCGGAGCCGTTATCGGAGGTTTTGCTCAACCGCGTATTGCGCGCCGCTTCGCTGATATCGGCGGTCTCATCGATCACCATGGTGGCGTTGCCCGCGCCCACGCCGTACGCGGGCTTGCCGGCGCTGTAAGCCGCCTTCACCATCGCGGGGCCGCCGGTGGCGATGGTCAGGTCGCAGATCGACATCAGGTACTCGGCGAGGGGGATGCTCGGCTTTTCGATGCACTGAAAAACGTCTTCCGGCGCGCCTTGCGCTTTCAGGGCCGCGCGCATGATGCGGACGGTTTCATTGGTGGTTTTCCGGCTTGCCGGGTGCGGCGAGAAGATGATCGCGTCCTTGCACTTCAGGGCGTAAATCCCGTTGCCGGATTCGGTCAGTGCCGCGTTGGTCACGGGCACCAGCGAGGCGATTACGCCGACCGGCTTGGCGTATTTCACGATGCCTTTTTCGGGAATCTCTTCGAGGATTCCCATGCTCTTCTGGCGCAGGGCATCGCGCAGAATTCCCATGATCTTGAAACGCTTGTTGGGGCGTCCGGCGCGATCTCCCAGGCCGCTTTCATCGACGCTCATGTTCGCCAGCCGGGTGAAGGTCGCGGCGTTGGCGGTGGCCCAGCCGACGGCTTGGCAAAGGCGATCCACTTGCGCCTGGTCGTAATCCTCGATGCATTTCATGGCGGCGCGGGCGCGAGCCAGGAGTTCGTGCGCGATCTGTTTTTCTTCTTCCGTGATGAGACGTGCCATCTATTCGATCTCCCGTGGGGGTTCGCCGTCGTAGGTCACCGGGATGCGAATCCGCATGGCTTTTTCCCGTGCGTATTCTTCGGCGACCTCGGCCGTCAGGCCCGCGACGCGTCCGATGATGAAGACCAGTTTGCCGAACGGGGCAGGGAAGCCCATATCGAAAAGCACCGCCGCGAGCGCCCCGTCAATATTCACCGGCAGCGGACGAATCTGTTCGCGAATACTCTCTTCGAGCGCCGTCACGAACTCGATTCCCTGGCCGGCGATGCCGGATTCGCGGGCCATATCGAAGAGCACTCCGGTGCGGGGGTCGAGTGTGTGAATGCGGTGTCCGAAGCCAGGCAGGCGGCGCTTGGCAAGCTTGGCCTCGGACGTAATCCGCCGGGCCGCTTCCGCGAGCGGGATTGCTTCGCGCGTGCCGCGCTCCACGCCCTCCGCGATCAATTCCATGCATGCGGAACCCGCTCCGCCGTGTTCATCCCCAATTGCCAGAATCCCCGCCGCGACAGCGGCTGAAAGCGACTGCCGGTTGCCGGAGGCGACCAGCCGGGCGGCGGCGCAGGATGGCGCGCCGGACCCGTGATCGGCAACTCCGATCAGAATTGCGTCGAGCAGTCTGCGCTCGCTTTGGCTGGGCAGACGGCCCTGATGCAGGAGGAAGATGGTGTCGGCAAAACTATGCTGCATCAGCTCCGTGATGTCGTAGCCACGAACCCGGAGACTGGTTGCGTCAGAAGTAGCGATTGCCGTTCGCCAAGCATCCATGATCCTCCAATTATGGATCAGGCAGCCGCGGGAATCCCGGAGGTAACCGTAGCAGCACGGTTAATGCCCGGGCGGAGCTACATCCGCTTCAGCCAGATATTGCGCGTGAAGTATGCGCCGGTACTTTCGACTTCGAGGCCGAGTTTACCGCTCGGGCGGAAGTACGCCGGATCGTTATCGATGAAGACCGAAATCAAGTGGCCGTTCATGAACATGGAAGTGACGTTGCCTTTGGCGACGAGCAGGAACTGGTTGAAGTCGTCCTTCTTGTACCAGGAATCGAGCGTTGCTTTGTCGGCGATGGTGGATAGCACGCGCCGCACGCCAGGTTCGGCGACGACGATCGTGCCCGGGCTGGCGGCGATAAAGCGGCTGGAAGACTGCTCGTAATACTGGCCGTTATATCGGTTATTGGCGTCGAAATCGAACTGCGGGCCGGCCATATCCCATTTGGCGCGCTCCGCGGCTGTGGGAGGTGTGCCGGGATTCGCGCACTGTGGCCCACGGCCGCCGCCGGCCGCGCCGCCAGCGCCGCCCCTGCCTGCCGGTGCTCCGGCTGCCGCACCCGCAGGCGGCGCGCCGGGTCCGCCGGGACCGCGCCCGCGAGCTGCAGTCGCCACGATGCCGCCACCGCCGCGGCCCGGATATTTCAGGCCGACGTTGTTATCCGAAGTCATGTAGCTGCGGAACTGCATGCCGCCATTTACGTTGCCGGTGCCCTTGGATTCGAACTTGAGCATGAAATCCGAGGTATCGCCGCCCTGCCACACAAGGTAGATCGTGCCGGTGGGCTTTTCGCAGGTGGGCTCGACGTAGATGGTGCCGTCCTTGACGCTCCAGAAGCGCGGGTCGCCATCCCAACCGTTCAAGGTCTGGCCGTCGAACAAAGAGATCCAGCCTTCGTTATCGGCGTAGTCGAAGGGCTGTCCCCCTCGGCCAAAGCCGCCACCGCCGCCGCGGCCGGCCGCTTGCGGGGGCTGGGCGGTCTGAGCCGCCGGGGGCTGGGAGAATGCCGGCATCGCCAGCGTAACAATCGCGCCCACACATCGGGCGATCATGCGGATATTCGTGCGCTTCATGAAAAGCCTCACTGGTTATTCGTCGAGTATATACGTTTCGGGCGCAGCATGCCCATCGAGATTGCCCATCGATGATATAGTCGGTTCATTCGCTGCCGCGCCGGCGCGCACAGGAGAGATCGCGTGTCCATGAAAGCAACCACCGCCATTACGGATGTCGACTTTGATTTGGTTGTCGCTGGGGGCAGCCGTGGCGCAGCCGGCGACTCCCAAGATCGTGCGCGCCGCCAATGATTTTCTGGCCACGCTGGATGCCAAGCAGCGCCAGAGCGTCACGTTTGCATTCGATGACGCCAAGCAGCGGACGCGCTGGTCCAATCTGCCGGTGCGGATGGTCCCGCGGGCTGGACTGACGATGGGCGAACTGAGCCCCGCGCAGCGCTCCGCGGCGTACGCGCTGCTGGCTTCCACGCTCAGCCGGCGAGGCTTCGAAAAGGTGCAGCAGATTGTGGAAGGCGACGAAGTGCTCAAAGGGAACGAGCACAACAACCCGATGTTCGGCAAGGACATTTTCTACATTTCGATTCTGGGCACGCCATCGGAAAAGACGCCTTGGATGCTGCAGTTCGGCGGACACCATCTGGCGCTGAATATCACGATCGCCGGGGAACACGGCGTGCTGACCCCGACCCTAACCGGCGCGCAGCCCGCGCTGTATACGGTCGGCGGGAAGACGGTGCGGCCGCTGGGGCAGGAGAGCGACAAGGCCTTGGCGCTGCTGAACGCGTTGGACGAAGGCCAGCGCAAGCAGGCCATCTTAAATACCCGGGTCGCCGACCTGGTGCTTGGACCGGGGCAGGACGGCAAGACGATCCAGCCCGAAGGAATCAAGGCGACGGCGATGAACGCCCAACAGCGCGCGATGCTGCTCGACGTAATTTCGGAATGGGCGACGATTGTTCACGAGAGCGCGGCCACGGCGCGGATGGCCGAATTGAAGGCCGGGCTTGACGAGACGTGGTTCGCCTGGAGCGGCGCCACCACCGCCCCGGCGGGACACAACATCACGGCGTACTACCGGATCCAGGGGCCGCATCTGGTGATTGAGTATGCGCCGCAGCCTTTGGGCGGCGACCCCTCGATGCACGTCCACACCATGTACCGCGACCCGACCAACGACTACGGACGGAGTTTCGCGGCGAAATAAACGGTCAGGCCGGAACCTTAAAGAGCCTGGCTCCGTTTTCAAACGTGACCCGGCGAAACACTTCGGGCGCCGCGAGCTGCCGCAGCACGGTCAGGGTCTCTCGAGCGACGCACTTTCCGGCCAGGCGGCTGGCTTCCGGATTGTTGTTTTGCGAGACGCCGCCGCCCTTGCCATCGGTGCAGCTGCAATCACTGCCGAAGATCAGTTTGGTTTTGTGGCGGGCGATGAAGCCCTGGGAAAACTCGGTATCGCGGGACAGCGCGTTATTGCCCGAATTCGCCGACATGTCCGCGTAGAGGTTGGGAAAATCGCCAAGCCAGCGGTCCGTCAGGCCTCCCGGTTTGATTACGCCGGAGGGATAGCCGCGGTCGGTGGGAACGTCGGCGCTGATATGGGCCCAGAACAGGTCGCCGTGTCCGATGAAGTTGGTTCGCGGGTGGGCGCGGAGCATCTTGTCGAACTGCGGGTAGCCGGTGTTGTAAGGCAGTTCTCCCTCAAAGTGCGGGAAGTTCTGAATGTGCATCATCACCGGCACGTGTAATTCGGCGGCGATATCGTAGACGCGCCGCATTTCGGGCGAGTCCAGCGCCAGGTGGAACTTCAGCTCACCGATGCTGACGGCGCCGTGCTGAATGGCGTCGCGAAGAATTTTGCCGGCATCGGCCTGGGCCGGGTCTGTGCGCACGGAGCGGACGAAGACTCCGGGGCGCCGCTCCATCTCGGCTTTGGCGCGCTCTTCATCGCTCGCCGGAGTCAAGAGCACCGCCTTGGTAACGCCGCAGCCCTGCATGTGAGTGAAACACGCATCCGCGTTGGAGCGGAGATGGAGGTGGGTGTCCAATACCGGTCCGCCCCATTGCGTATCAGTTTGATGAGTATCAGTCTGAGCCGCCAGATGCCGGGCCGCGGCGGCGGCGGGGAGAAGCGATTGGAGAAACGTTCTTCGTTGCATCGTGTGGCCTCATGCCGCGGTTAGCGGAACAGGATCGAACCGAAATCGCCGAGGAAATCCCGCCACAGGAACCAGTAGTGCGATCCCGGGATCTCTTTGTAGGTTGTCTGGAACCCGTGTTTTTCGAGCAGCGTGTGAAGGTTCACGGTGCCTTCGCGGGCCATGTCGGTGGTGCCCGCGCCGGTCCAGTAGAACTTCACGCCGCCGGCTTTCACGGCTTCCAACTGCTTCTCGTAGGCCTCGTCGACGGTGCGCGGTCCGGAACTGAAGACGCCGATGTACCCGAACACGCCGGGATTATTGTTGGTCGCCAGCAGCGTGTGGCCGCCGCCCATCGAGAGCCCGGCGATGGCACGGTTCTCTTTGTTGGCGATCACGCGGTAGGTCTTTTCGACGAAGGGGATCACGTCTTTCACCAGGCTTTCCGGATAGGAACCCGCGTAGGGCTGGGGCGGACGGGGCGCGGCGGCTCCACGGCCTGCTCCGGCTGCGGCCTGAAGCGGCGGCGGAGCGGGCGCCTGGACGGCCTGCGGTGCGGGCGTGGGACCGTAGGCGTAGCCCTGCGACACCGTCTGGGTGGCGTTGCCATTGGGCATGACGACGATCATCGGCTTGGCTTTGCCCGCGGCAATCAGATTGTCCAGGATGACGTTGGCGCGCCCCATCGTGACCCATGCGTCTTCATCGCCACCGCCACCGTGCAGAAGGTAGAGCACGGGATAGCGCGTCTGATTTGCCTCATAGCCGGGAGGCGTATAGATGTCCATGCGGCGGCGTTCCTGTTTCAGGGTGGGCGACGCGTACCAGACGGTGTGAATGGTGCCGTGCGGGACGTCCTTGAAATCCCACAGATCCGACGCGGGGCCGGAGATCATGAGGAGATTGTCAATGCGGGAGCCATCGCGCTGCGTTTCCCCATTGCCAGGGTCGAGAGCTTTGACGCCATCGACGAGATACCAGTAGCCCCAGAGTTGCGCGCTGAGGGGACCCACGGTCGTGGACCAGATTCCGCTATCGTCTTTGGACATTTTGAGGTCGCGCGCGCCCTCCCAGCTACCGTTTAGAGTGACCTCGTTGGCCTTAGGCGCCGCGAGCCGGAAGGTCACGGTGTGATCGGCATGGATCTCGGGGGAGACCGGGCGAGGCGGCGCGGCGATTCTGGCCGGGGCAGCCTGTTGAGGGTACGCCGCAGGCAGCATCAATAGTGCCGCCGCGGTGATCGATAGGGTCGAGCGCTTCATAGTATATCCCTCGTGAGTCTTTGATCTTCCGATTCCGGTACGTTCCGAAGCGCGCCCACAGGGCGTCAGGGGAACACGCCGAATATATACCGAAGCGCGGCCGAATGCACGGCCCCTGCCCCGGTGCTTCAAGACCAGGGCAGCGGTCCGGGAAAGAGAGAGGCTCCGCGGTGGGCCAGCAGTGCGGCAAGTTCCGGACAACTTTCGCTGTACCCGTGGTGGCGGCGGAATACATTTCGGGCTTCGCGTTTGCTGGTGGGCTCTTCGGTAACGCCATAGGGATCCTGCTCGAAGAGCGCCGCACGCGCCTTTTCGAATGGCAGGTTCGCCTCTAGCGCAGGAGGATCATTGACGCCCTCGTACCGGAAATGTTTCTCCGGGAAGCGCAGGGCATGCCGGTGCAGATGGAAGCGCGCACCTTTGAATTTCCAGCCTACCGCCACGATATCCACGGGGTAAGCGCCGCTGACTTCGCGAAAGCGGCAGATTCCGTAGAGCAGGTTTTGAAAGGAATCGAGCGAGAATTCCTCCGTGGTAGCGCGCTCGCGAACCGCGGGCATGTCCGAACCAGCCATGGTGTTCCGCCGCCAGCCAGTAGCCCTGGCCCTCGCTGCGCGGCCCGGCCAACGCATCGGTTTGGCCTCCCGCAAAAATCAGCAGGCTTTCCGGCTGCTCCGCCGCAAGCGCGACGCCGCGCTCTATGTGATCCAGATAGAGCGCACCTTCGCCGGTTTGAAACGGCTTGAGATACCAGCCCTCGTCGCGATCCAGTTGGCCAAAACGGTAAGGAATCGCGTGGCCTGCCACCAACACCAGGGTCTTCATGGAAGAAAGACGATGAGCAGGCATCAACCAAGAATTGCGTTGATCGGCCCGAGGCCTTCTTCCACAAGATGAAAGGGGCGGCCGTTCAGCACGAAATCCATCTTCTTATAGTTCAACCCCATCTGCTGGAGGATGGTGGATTGCAGGTCGCTGATGTAATGCGGCTTTTCGACGGCGCGATAACCGACCTCGTCGGTGGCGCCTTCGACTATGCCGCCTTTGACGCCGCCGCCCGCGAGGAGCGACGTGAAGCCCATCGCATTATGGTCGCGGCCGGTGGTGTTCTGTGACCAGGGCGTGCGGCCGAACTCGCTGGTGAAGACGACGAGGGTGCTGTCCAGCATGCCGCGCTGTTTCAAATCGCGGATCAGGCCGGAAACCGGTTTGTCCACAGCGCGGCAGAGGGGGCCGTGGCTCTTCATATCGTCGTGGGCATCCCAGGCTCCATTGCCGCCGCCGGCGTGGCAGATCTGAATAAAGCGGACGCCGTTTTCCGCCAGGCGGCGGGCGAGGAGAAGCTGCCTGCCGAAATCGTCGGTCTCCTTGACGCCGATCCCATACAGATCCTTGACGTGGGCGGGCTCGGTGGAGAAATCGACGATGGCGGGGGCTTTTAGCATCATGCTGGCGGCGAGTTCGAAGGATCGCACGCGGCCGGCGATTTCGCTTTCGATCGCGTAATCGGCGCGGAACTGTTTGTCGAGTTCGAAGAGGGCTTGCATTTCCCGATCGCGCTGCCTGCCGGTGGAGCTCTTGGGCGGGAGGAGGTTGGGGATGGGAACGTCGCCGGGCTGGAACGGGGTCGCGGAATAGCTGGAGCCGAGATAGCCGCCGGAGAGCTGCACCGGAGAAGAAGGGCGCCCGATATTCACGAAGGTCGGAAGATCTTTATTGGCGGTGCCGAGAGCATACGAAACCCAACTGCCCAGGCAGGGGTGTTCGAACTGGCGGAGCGGCTTTCCGGTGGCGCCTTCGAGCACGGCGGGAAAGTGGTTGGTCTGGTGGCAGTACATGGAGCGGACCACGGCGATATCGTCGATGGTCTCGCCGACATTCGGAAACCAGTCCGAGACGGGAATGCCGGATTTGCCGTACTGCTTGTAGGTGCGAAGTATTGGAATCACGGGGCGTTTCATGGGGGCATTGTTGTCCCCGAAGCCAATCGCGTCCATGATCTTTCCGGCGTGCTTGTTGTCTTTCGGATCAAAGGTATCGATATGGCTGACGCCGCCGCACATGAAGAGAAAAATCACCGACTTGGCTTTCGGCGTTCCGGGCAAGCGCGCGTCCTGCATCATCTGGCCGCCCTCCGCCCACAGAGAGCTCAGGGCGGAGCCCATGAAGCCGGCGGCGGACTGGAAGAGGAATCGACGGCGCTCGATTCTGCCGCATGGATAGAGCTTCTTCAGATTGTCCATGGTTCACCTCACGTATATGAACTCGTCCAGGTTGAAGAGAAGCCAGGCGAGCTCTTTCAAGCGCGCCGGATCCTTCTCTATATAGGTGAGCGCATAATCGAGTTCGGCCGGGGACGGCTTGCGCCCCAGCGTTCGCTGGTAAGCCGAAGTAACCGAGGCATGCAAATCACCCGGGGATTGTTTGAGCACGATCGAGGCCAGCTTCTCTGACTCTTTCTCCACCAGGTCGCCGTTCATGGTGAAAAGCGCCTGGGGAGCGGTGACGGTCTGAGTTCGAACGGGACAGGGTGTGCGGCCGTCATCCACATCGAAAGCAGTGAGGAAATTATTCATCACGTCGGTGCTCGGAATATAGCCGCGAACCAGGTAGACCCCGCGGCGATTGGTGCGGGAATCGCCAATGCCGTCTTTCGGAAGGAAGATCCGCTGCTTCTGGTCAGGATTCGAAAGCTGGAAGGACTTGCCGCCCACGGTGAGATCGAGATCGTCTGACGCGTAGTGGATGGCGTCCCAGATCGGTTCGGCGCCCATGCGCTGCAGGCGGAAATGCCAGAGATAAGAATTTCTGGCGTCGATGCCGATGTTCTTGGAGACCTGAAGCGGCTCTGTCTTGGACGCAAGCTGATAAGTAGTCGGAGGTCACGATCAACTTATGCAACCACTTCATGTCGTAGTCGTGGGAGACGAACTCCGCGGACAGATAGTCCAGGAGTGGTTGATTGGACGGCTTGCCGCCGAGGAGTCCGAAATCGCTGGTGACTCTTTGCAGTCCCTCGCCGAAATGCCAGCCCCAGATGCGGTTGACGGCGACGCGCGCGAACAACGGGTTGGCGGGAGCGGTCAGCCATTCGACAAACGCTTCGCGGCGGCCATCCCGGAAATCGATCCCTGCCGGCTGGAAGGGAAAGCCAGGTTCAACCGGGTGGTCCATCTCGGGCTTTTTCGGGTCGCCGGTGGTGAGGATGTAGCTCTTCTCTTTCAGGAGCGCCTTATCCTCCTCCACGGTCCAATACGAGGGCAATGACGGGGGGCGGACGATGTCACGCTGCTGCTTCAGGAGGGCGTTATATTGAACAACCTCCTCCTTGGTCATCACCTCTTTGATTTTGCTCGCGTCGATGCGGAGCACGGGGTAGTAATCGTCGGCGATCTTCTGTTCTTCGGGTGTCCGGTCGCGTTCGGATTTGCGAATGATGGCCTGAACTTCCGGCGTGAGGAGCGCCACACGCTCGTCATAGAGACGCTTTTGATACGACCCGGTGAGAGCTTCGATGGCGGCGTTCACGGGAGCGCTTTTGCGTTTGAACTCGTCGAGCTTTTGACCGTTGACAAAGATTTCCGCCGGCGTCGCGGTCATGACGTTCTTCAGTACCAACGGGTCGAAGAGCGCCTTCATGGCATAGAAGTCTGATTGCGTGATCGGGTCGAACTTATGATCGTGGCACTTGGCACAGCCGACCGTCATCCCCATGAACGCCGTCGAAATGGTTTCCACCGCGCTGAATGCGACGTCATGGTCCCGGTCATTGCGCGTAACGGCGGAGCGGGCCAGAAAGCCGAGGGCGAAGGAATCCTCCACGCTGCCCTCCACGCGGGCGCGGCGGCCATTGGTGGCGGTGGCTACTTCGGGGCGATACCGATTGCCCAAAATCTGCGCGCGGACGAATTGGTCATACGGCATGCCGTGGTTGAGCGCTTTGATGACCCAGTCGCGCCAGAGATAGATGCCGGGCGCGGCGGGCATCACGGAGCCATCCAGTCCATCGAGATCGGCGTAGCGAAGCACGTCAAGCCAGTAGCGGCTCCAGCGCACTCCGTGCTGCTCATTTTCGAGCAGGCGGTCCACCACCTTTTCATACGCGCCGGGATCCTGGTCGGCGAGAAAGGCCTCCTGTTCCGCCGGAGTGGGAGGAATGCCGATGAGGTCGAGATAGACGCGTCGCAGCAGGGTGAGCTTATCGGCTTTGCCGACGGGGAGCAGTCCCTTGGCCTTATAGTCCGCGGCGATGAAGGCGTCGATCGGATTGGTGGAGGACGTGACGCCGGCAGGCACGGGTGGTTTGATCACGGGCTGCAGCGACCAGAGTCTGGAGGCTCGTTTCGCAAACTGTTCTTTCACGGTTTCCTGAGGCGGGTCGGCAGCGTGCAGCCAGCCAATCGGAAAGAGCAGCAGGGCGGAAGCGAATAGACGCATAGAAACTCTATTTTGTATTCTACGTGGTTCGAGCTTGCCAGGGACTAGTTCAAGTGACCTATGGGTCAGGGATATTTTCGGAGTTCCCGCGAAGGCGGGGCTGCGACGATGACGCGTTTCCGTTGGAGTGCGAGTTTGACAATGCCGGCGGCCAGCGCGATGGCCATGGCGGCGGCGATCGCCAAGGCGATTAGTGAGCCCAGGATCAAGGCGGCTGCCAGAATTGCCAGAATGATTACGGCAACCAGAATGCCGCCCACAGTCATCTTTAGGCGTGCCAGAAATGTAGGCTGGTTCGCCGGAAGCGAGATATGAAACTTGTGATTCACAGCAATGCCTATTATAAGTACCGCCGGACGCTTCCGGCCTAAATTGGGATTTTTCTTACACTCGCCGAGGCGGTTGTAAGGGGTTTTATGTACTTGCTGTGATACGCTCCGTCTACGGCGCAAGGGCTAGGAAATGGGTAATGGGGTGTCCTGAGTTCGATCGCCGGGTTCTACCGACGTTCAATTTAATTCAGAAATTGTGAGTTAGCTCGTGGCTGAAGACGTTTGGACAGCATTAGTCAAAGGTGTGCTCGCCTTCGGGCAGAGTCGCGCGTCGGATCTGGTCCAGGACAGCTTCCAGGATGCGGGGGGGCTGGTGCAGAAATTGGGCGCCGGCGTCAACGACCAGAACACCAAGACCGCGCTGCAGACGCTGGAAGACGACATCAAGAACCTGACGGCCGAGGGCCAGGCCGTGGTGGACGCCTGCAAGGCCGATTTCAAAAGTGCCAACGATGCGTTGACCGCCTGCGGGGCGGATCTATCGGCTAATCCGTTTACGCTGGCGGCTGCCGGCACGCGCCGCGACCGATATTGCGGGCGTGCTGATCGCCTTCGACTCCGCGTTGGTGAAGGTTGCCGAAAAGGCCTCGCACAAGGGCGAAGCCCAATTCAATCAGTCCGTCTACGACGGGATTGTGGGAATCGACGCGCCGTACAAGGCGGCGTTTGCGAATCTCGGAGCGGGAATCGGCCAGACGCTGGACGCAATCGCGAGCGAATTGCTGGGCGAGGACGACGCCACGACAGAAGTTGGGCGATGCGTTGAAGTTCGACCGCGCCGGCAAACAGCTCACGATGAGCATCGTGAAATCCGGAGAGCGGAGCCCCATCGCGGGTTTCCCGGGCTTCACGCTGGACGATACCGAACTTTCCGCGTTCCTGGATTACAAGGCCACGGCGACCATCGGCGTCCGGCTGAAGACGAAGATGAAGGCCGGGCTGCGCAGCGACGCTCTGCTGGAGAAAATTATCCCGGCTAGCGCCCCTTCGAGCGATACCGATTACACGACGATCTCGCTCGATTCGAATCAGGGACTGAGCTTTGGGGAAGGCGGCAATAAGACACTCATGCTGCCGGTGCGCTTCTCGGTCCCCGGAATCGAGCTGCGCGAATTTGCGATCGTGATTCCGGATACGGGCGATTCCAGCGACGAAATCGACATCAAGGCGACCATCGCGGGGAAACTGGGGGTGGTGGGTTTCATCGTCGAGGGCGCGGGAATCGAGATCCATTACCGGCCGAATCCGGGCGCGGGCCAATCGACATTCGATATTGGGCCGCGTCTGCCCGATGCCGCCGGGGTGAGTCTGGACGCCGGTGTCATCAAGGGCGGCGGGTACATTTATCGCAAGGGCACGGAGTACGGCGGGATCCTCGATCTGCAATTGCTGGCGATTGGGATCACGGTGATTTGCGTGGTCAACACCGATCCGTTTTCGCTGGTGGTGATCATCTCCGTCCGGTTTCTTCCCAAAATCGAATTGAGTTTTGGCTTCACGCTGAATGGGCTGGGCGGCATTCTGGCGCTGGAACGCCGGGTCAACACGGACGCGCTGCGGCAGGGGATTCACGATGGCACCGCGGATACGGTGTTGTTTCCGAGTAACCCGATCGAAGCGGCGCCTAAGATTCTGGACAAGGTGCGCGAGATTTTTCCGGCTCAGGAAGGGAATTTCGTGGTGGGGCCGATCGCGCTGCTGGGCTGGGGCTCGCAGGCCGGCTTCGTAGTGGCGAAAGTGGGGATCGTGCTGAGCTTGCCCGATCCCAAGCTGATTCTGCTAGGCGCACTGCAGATCGGCGTGCCTTCGGCCGAGGTTCCGGAGAGCCTCAGAATTGTGGACCTGCGGGCGGAGGTCTATGGCGAGTTCACGCCGGAGTACCTGCTGTTATTGGTCGGGCTGACCAATTCCAAGGTCGCCACGATTTCCATCAGCGGCGATATCGGGCTGTTTATCCGCTGGGCGGGAGGCGCCAATTTCGCTCTCAGCGTTGGCGGGTTCCATCCGCATTACACGCCGCCGCCCGAATTGGCGGGCATGCGGCGCATCACGATCGACCTTTCGCCGGGCGGCATTCCGTTCCTCAAACTGATTGCCGAAGGATACTTCGCGATCACGGCGAATTCCCTGCAAGTGGGCGGCAAGGTTACGCTGCGGGCGCAGGTAGGGCCGGCGTCCGCCGAAGCGTGGATCGGACTCGACGCGCTTTTCGTATGGTCGCCGCACTTCTATTTCGAGGCCGATATCTATATCGGCATTTCGATCAAAGTGTTTGGCTTTACGATTTGCGGCGCGAGCTTCCACGGGGCGCTGCGGGGTACGACTCCGTGGCACATCGAGGGGACTGCGACGATCGACCTGGGCTTCTTCGGGTCATACGATTTCAACCTCGGACCGGTGGAATGGGGCGAAGCCGACAACGTGCCGCAGCCGCGGGTCTCGCCCAGGGAAATCGCAGCGTTGGCATTGGGCGAGACGAATTCCTGGAAGCCGCAATTGCCCGACGGCGGCGATATGCTGGTCCGGCTGATCAGGGACGACACGCCGCTGCTGGTTCATCCTCTGGGCATGCTGGAGGTCAAGCAGCAGAAGGTTCCGCTGGAAACCAAGATCGATCGAATTGGTTCGAATGCGGTGGATGCTCACCTGGTCAACCTCTCCTCGCCCAAGGTGAGCGGCGCCGACGCCGCCGTGGTGTCCAACAGCAACGAGCTGTTCGCCGCGGGTCACTTCATCGATCTGACCAGGGATCAGCAGGTTTCGCAGCCGGATTTCGAGAGTTTCGCAGCCGGCATGAAACTCTGCGCATCGCGCCTGCCGGTGCACGGCACGGCGCTGGGCGCGGCATACCAATGGGAGACCTGTTTTCCGCAGGAGGAGCATCTCGGGCGCGTGCGCCAGATGGGCGGTTTCGCGAGCCTGCAAGCGCACGTGCTGCGGCTCGGGGCGGTAAGCCAGGCGCGCCGCGGCCGCGACAACGGGTATCAGATCGCCAACCCGGAAAAGATTGCGATTGCCGATGCGGGCACGGTATCGATTCAACGGCGCGACGACCTGGCCGCGGTGGCGGGTGCCAGCGGAGTGATGACCACGACCGCCGCCATCAAACTTCGCCAGGATTTGATCAGCAAGGGTGCACCGGATTTGGAACTGGTCGCTTTGGGGGTGACAAAATGAGCGGCAGTCTTTCGGCGGCCAAGGGCTTTGTCAAAGCGGACGCTTTCCAACTCGGACCCCTGACGGCATTCCAGCCGGAGGTGACCGATCTCGGCGATTACTCGTTTCTGCCGTGGGTGCGCACCGGGCTTGCGGCGCAATTGACGAATCCGGTGGGCGCGGGAATCCGTGCTTCCGTGACTGTCAGCGTGAATGTGGATGACGATGCGGGCGGCTCCACGCCGGTGTCGAAAACTTTAATTCTTCGCGGCCCCGGCGATGTGGTGGCGATCGACCCCACGCAAATCGTGCGGCGGTATCCGCAGCCGAACTCCTACAACGCGGAGGAAGCCTACCTTGCGCACATCGAGTTCGACCGGCCGGAGCTGCCGTGGCTCTTCACACCGTTCCAACCCCAGGGCGACCGGCTCTCCCCTTGGATCGCGCTGGTAGTGGTGGAAGAGCGCCTGTTCCAGTTGAAACAAGGCTCCACCGGATTGCCCCTGCAGGTCACCACGAAGAGAGGCGAATTGCAGCCGCTCGACGATGGTTGGGCGTGGGCGCACGCTCAAATTTCGGGAAAGCCTGCCGGCGGGGCGAGCGTAGAAGACCGGCTGACGGACGCGTACGCAGCGATCAATCTTTCGCGCCTGTTGTGTCCGCGAAAGCTGGACCCAAACACTAACTACGTCGCGTGTGTTGTGCCGGCGTTCGATTGCGGCGTGCGTGCGGGTTTGGGCTTGACGGGCGGCACGCTCGGGCCGGCGTGGACGCGCGCCGCGGGCGACGACAATCAAGACATCACGCTGCCGCTCTACGATTACTGGCGCTTCCGCATCGCCCCGGCGGGCGATTTCGAGTCCCTTGCGGAGAAGCTGATCGGTGTTCCCGCGCCGTGGCAGATTGGGCGGCGGATCATCGACTGTTCCAATCCGCGGGGTGGCGTGACGGTGCTTGCGGAGGGCGAGGCGGGACGCGCCCAAGTGTTGAAGTGCGCGCTTTACTCGCCGGCCCCCGCGCCGCAGGAGTTGGAAGGCAGTGCGTGGACCGGGCCGAAGCGCGAGGAGTTAGTGGCGCAAGTGAATCTGGGCGACCAGGCGGCGGGCGATGCGCAAAACGCCACCGACCTGCCGCGAGTCAGCCCGCGGCTGTATGCACGCTACCAGCGCGCGCAGAGCCGGCTCGCCGACGCCGATGACGCGGATTGGTTCAGCCAGCTCAATTCCACTCCCACGCACCGCATCGTGGCCGGCCTGGGGACGCGCGTGGTACAGAAAGATCAGGAGCCGCTGATGCAGGCGGCGTGGGCGCAGGTGGGTGACATCGACAAGGCCAACCGGAGGCTGGCGCTGGCGCAGTTCGCGCGCTTCGCGGGGGAGGCGCTGCACAAGAATCACTTCAGCCGGCTGGCGCTGGGAGACCTGGCGCAAGTGACCCGCGCGGTGCAAGGCAAGCTGCGCGTGGGCGGCGCGGCGCTCACGCTGGCCGGAACCGCGTCTCGCAGCGCGACCGCGCCCGCCGCTTTGACCGGCGCATTCCGCCGTGTGACACGCGTGCGGGGACCACTGACCCGTTTCTATGGGAGCACCGGCGCCACCGCCGTGCGTGCGCTGGTGGCTGCCGGCGATACGTTCCAGGATTTCCGGCGCCTGTACCGGGAACCGGATGGCATCGGCGGACTTTCGAGCGGCTCGATTGCGTACTATCCGGCGGCCGCCATCGCGGCTGTGATGAAGGTGGCGCAAGTGTCTGCCGTGGCGGCGCTGACGGATGCCGTGGCGAAGAATGCGGCCAAGCCTTCGGTCGCGGATCAACTGCTTGCGCCTCGCAGTTCCTGGCACATCCCTTCCGGTTCCGTGGACCTGGGCTCGATTGGCGCCGCGCGGCTGATGGATCTGGTAGAAGCCGCGTCTCCGGCGAGTGCCGCGGAATCTCCGCTGCGTACCGAGGCGCTGGCGGGCATTCTGGCCGGTGTTTCCACGAGCGGGATTAGCGGAGCGGCGACGCGAGCGGGGGCACTGGCGGAAAAGATCGGCGTCCGCCTGCCGGCTCTCCCCAGCACTACGAACACCGGCACCACGACTACCAGTACGACTACGGCGACGCATTTGGAATCGAGTGTCCGGGAGACGACGATCAACGTTACCGGGCCGCACGCCGGGCTCACCGCGCAACCGCCGCGGGCAGCGGCCACGCCTCCGGCCGGTTCCGTAGTTGTGAGCGCGGTCTCGCGCACCATCAGCGTGAAGATCAACAATACGGGCGCGGTCACCTTCCAACAGGTCGCGGTGAGCATCAGCGCATTCGCGGCGGGAATCGGGACGGTCAACCTTCCTACGACGCCGGATTTGCCGAAGCTCACCATTGCACGCACGCAACTGCTGGCGGCAATCCATCCCAGGACAACGGTGACGGCGTATATGGTGGCGCGGCTTGGGGCACTGCCGTCATGGCTGGCGAAGGACTGGTTCGATGACGGGTTCGTGCAGCCAATCATGCAGGCGCCGGTTTTCACGCGGCCGATGTACGAGGCGCTGGATGCGTACGACCGCGAGTGGTTGATTCCCGGACTCGGCACCATGCAGCAGACCGACCTGGTTACGATTCTGGAGACCAACCCCGCGTTCATCGAAGCGTTCCTGGTGGGGCTCTCCGACGAGATGAGCCGCGAACTGCTGTGGCGCGGCTATCCCACGGATTGCCGGGGCACCTACTTCAAACGCTTCTGGACTTCCGGGCAGGATGAACTGGCGCAACCAATCCATCAGTTTTCGGCTACACCGCTGGCGACGCACATCAGCGCTGCGGCGGGCGGAGCGGCGGGGCGCCTGGTGATGCTGGTGCGCGGCGAACTGATCCGCCGCTACCCCCACGCGATCATGCTGGCGCAACAACAGATCGGCAAGGATGCACAGGGCAACCCGACGTTCGCGGTGCCGCCGGCGCCGGGCACTACGGGCAGCATCCTGTTCCATGTGCCGCTGGCGCCGGATATTTTCCTTACCGGATTTCTGCTCACCGAGCTCGATCTGAAAAACGCCGGTGCGGCGGGGCATCCCTGGTGGTTTATCGTCTCGGAACATCCGACGGCGCCCCGCTTCGGCCTCGACCTTCCGGCGTCGCCCGCGCAGGCTGCGCCGGCGGGTATGACCCGCGACCAGGCGACGTGGGCGAATTTCGGCGCGCGCGCTTTCGGCCGATTTTTGAGCGCGAGCGGGGTGAATCTCACTGTCAAGGAGCCGCCGCCCTCCGCCGAAAGCACAGTCTGGAACGCCGCTGCCCTTCACGGAGGCGCCACCGCGCGGATCCTGTTGCAGGACCCTTTCCGCGCGGCGTGGGACGGCCTGAAACTGATCGGGCCCGCGAAATCTTAGGAGCGAAACATGCCTGGCTTTGATCCCCAGATACTGAAGCAGGGCCAGCAGGCCACCGCCAGCGCAATCCAGAATCGCGCGACTGTGGCCGCGGCCATCGCCAAGCAATCGGCGCAAATCGACGCGCTCAATTCGCAAATCACCGCGTTCGACAAGGCTGGTGCGAAAGATCGCGCCGATGCGCTGCGCGCGCAGGCCGCCCAACTGAAGGCCGAACGTAGCGGGCAGCAGACCAAATATCAGGAAATCAACGCGGCATGGGCGAACGCGATCCATGGGTTCGTGCAGAATCTGGATGCCTGCGATGCAGACCCCACGGTGCCCTTGCTGCTGCTGCCGGTGCGGCTGGAGACGCGGTATTCGGCGGACGGGACGACCTTGCGCATCCGCATTTTTCCGGATGACATTCACGTGGATCAGCTGGATCGCGGTCTTTCGGATGCCGAGCAGGCCGCGGGGCGGCGTATTGGAATGCAGTCTGGCAGAAGCCCGATGGAGACCCGGCATTCGATATCGCCTGGACCAATCTGCTGACTGCGGCGGGGCTGGCGCGCGCTGCGTGGACGGCGACCGCGCTGATGCCAACGAATCTTGGCCAGGCCGGGGCCGCGGCGCCGGCATTCCCCGATCTCAACCCGCCTCTGCGCCATGCCGCGATCGCGCGGCTGCTGCCCGATCGCTTCACCGCCATCGCCTTTCAGGGTGCGGACCGCAGCCAGGCCACGGGCGCGCCGATCGTGCCCGAACTGATTACCGGCCTGCTTGCCGATGACGGCAGTGAGCGCGTCAACGTCAACGGAGTTTCGGTGCCGCAGGGCGCGGAGTGGGTGGTCGATTTCAATCAGGCGCTGACCGCCGGGATGGCGATCAATTTGCCGTTGAAGAAATCCGGCGTGGCGATTGAGCACTTGTATGTCTGCGGAGTCCGCTCCAGCCTGGACCCGCTGCAGGCCGAACAGGAATTGGCGGCGCTCTTCACCGCGCATCGATGCTCGCGAGGTCTTGCTTTCCTGCCGCAGGGGACGCCCACCAACAATACGGAGACCGATCGCTCCGCATGGCAACAACGGCCGCAGCCTGTGCCTCCGGCCCGTTCCGCGGCGCCGGCCGGGTCCAACGCAGGCGGTGCTTGCGGCGGCGTTCGGGATCGATCCACGCGTGTTTAGCGGACTCACGGCCGGCGAGCTCGCCGAGCAGAACGCGGCCAAGGCGATGGGGAGTGCGCTGTGGCTGCCGACGTGGGGGAAGTTCCTGCAAAGCGTGACGAAATTGGATAAGAATGGCGCCACGCTCAGCGACGCCAACAAAGAGGCCACGCGCACTTTCTTCCGCGACAACGTGCGCGGACGCGGCCCGCTTCCGGCGATCCGCGTCGGCCAGCAGCCCTATGGGATACTTCCCGCGGCCGCGCTCTCCGACAAGCGCTGGAAGACGCAGCAGGGCGATGCGTTCGAGGCGGCGCTGCTGCCGATGCTGCGCAGAATCCGCGCTGCGTGGCTAGCTTGTATCGCGCAGGTTCCGCGCGTGCCGGGCAGCGCGGATCTGGATAAATCCCTGCGCGATGTGCTCGGCCTCAGCCCGGTCTCGGTGGGTTTGCGCGTGCGCTCCGTAATGTCCGGGGAATTCGCGCTCACCGGTTCGCAGGCATCGGGAGCAATCACAGACGGCGACACCATGAGCAGCATCATTGAGCAACTGGTCTACGAGGACCTGAATTTGCTCAGCTTCATGCACCCTATCGGATCGCTGGAAAAGAAGAGCCGGCCGTTGGGGCTGCCGCTTGTTGACGCTACAGACCCGGCCGTCATCGATGCGATTCTGGCCGATGGTTCGCCCAAGATCAACTCCGTGCTGCAGGCGCTGTTGGCACTGGCCTGGGATCAGGCCGAGAACGCCGTGAAGGACGCCGCGCCGAGGAGCCAGGTTCCGGCGTTGAGTGCGATGGCAACGTCCCTGCCGGCGGCCACGCGCGCCAAGATCGCCAACCTGAGCAGCATCACTCCCACGGCGCCCAGTCAGACGATTCACGCGCTGGCCAATGAGATCGTGGCGACCACCGGCGAGGCGGGCATCGCGTTTCTGGCCGAACTGCAACCGGCCCAACCTTTTCAGACATCGCTCGGCGAGCTGGCGGTGGAAGCGGTGAATGCCACCAACAAGGCAAGCCTCGCGAGTTTCGCACTGGCCGCCTGGTTTCGAGCCAATGCGGTGCAAGCCGAAATCCGCGAAGCGATGCTGCTGCTCAAGACGCTGTCCACGGACGACCGCCGGATTCTTCTCTCGGAGACTTTGGATCTGACATCGCATCGTGTGGATGCATGGCTCAACGGAATTATTGAGCGCAGGCACGCCGCGCAGCGTGCCTCCAAGCCAGCGGGGATCTCGGTTGGCGCATATGGCTGGATTGAGAACATCGCACCGGGCAAGGGGTTGAAGCCGGATGGCGGGTATATTCACGCGCCGGGCCTGACACACGCCGCGACCGCGGGTATCTTGCGCAGCGCGTTCCTGACTCACAATCCCGATAAGAACGGATCGGGCGCATTTGCAATCGATCTTTCCAGCGCGCGCGTTCGCACGGCGCTCGACCTGATGGATGGCGTGAAGCAGGGGCAGCCGCTGGGGGCATTGCTCGGCTACCGCATCGAGCGCGCGTTGCATGAGAACCGCCTGGATCGCTTCGCCCTCACGCTGCGGGCGTTGTCTCCCCTGGTCGCGCGCCGCCTGACCGACCGGACCGAGGTCGCGGGCACGCAGGCGCAAGCGTCCGTATCCTCCAATAATGTGGTGGATGGGCTGCGGCTGATCGATCTGTTCGGCAAGGACCCGGCGAGCATCCGCGCATCGCTGACTGCGCAGCCGAAGGACAATCCATACATCCCGGCCGGCTCGTGGCCTGCCGTGACCGACGCTGAGTGGGCGACATTCACCACTCTCATGCAGGACGCCGCCGCCGCGGCCGATGCGGCGGCTGACATGTTGCTTGCCGAATCGGTCCACCAACTCGTGCAAGGCAACATGGCAGCTACCGCCGCGACTTTGAATGCGGTGGCCTCCGGCGATGCGCCGCCTCCGCAGCCGGATGTGGTGCGCACTCCGTCTCCGGGCATTCCGTTTACCCACCGGTTGGCGATTGTTTCGCAGGCCGGGTTTGCCGCGGGCGCGGGCGGCTGGAACGAAGCCAGGCCGCGCGCGCAGGCGGAACCGCGGCTGGAGCAGTGGGCGCAGGCGCGTCTGGGCGACGCTACGGGCATTGTGGTGCAGGCTCTCGAGGGCGACACTTTCGTCACGCTGGACGCGGCTTCCCTGTGCGCGCTCGATTTGATCTACGATTCCGGCGACCGGGTGCAATTGCAACAGAGAATTCGCGCCGCCATTCCTTCGATTCCGCAGGACGCAGCGCTGGCCGATCGCACCAGCGCCGCATGGCCCGCGGGCACCATCGGGCTGGGCGATGCGGCCACGTTCGCCGCATCGTTACGGGCGCTCCTGGTGAACGCGCAGCCTTCGAAGACCAGCGATTTCGTACGCAGCAACGAGCCGGCAACGCGCGCATTTGGAGCTGACGAAATTGCCGCCGCCGCGGCGCGCGCCACGGCTGCCCGTGGCGGGCTCCTGACCTCGCAAGACCATCTCAACC
This sequence comes from uncultured Solibacteraceae bacterium, assembly GCA_963811575.1. Lineage (GTDB taxonomy): Bacteria > Acidobacteriota > Terriglobia > Bryobacterales > Bryobacteraceae > Solibacter. Next base: position 190,974 of record CAWERY010000013.1, read on the forward strand.
AGGCAATTCAGAATTTCGATGCGGCCGACCCCGCCACCGCCGTGGAACTTCGCAAGCAATTGGAGACGATTGCCGCGTACGGACTGGTAGTGCCGATCGCCGAAGGAGAGCACCTCCTGGCGGTGGCTCAGATGGCGGCCGACGAAGCAAGTCGGCGGATCAGCGAAGCGGCCGATTCCCTGAACGGCACGCCGGACGAGATCCAGGTTGCCAAAGCGGGACAGTCTCTGTTCGGCGATGGCTTCTGGATTTTGGCTGCGATGGATCCACCGGCCGCGCCGGATATGCTTTCTACGGCGATGGCGGGCGCCCCTTTCCCGCCGCCTCCCCGTGCGGAGATTCGCCGTTTCATACGCGATACGGCTTCGGTCAGGGCGGGCGCGGGCCGCGCAAGCGAGGCATTGTTACTGGCCGATACGCTGGGCCGCACCATGGCGCTGCGCGTGGCGCAACTGGTGGATGCGGGAGCGCCGGGCACCGGAGCCTGGATCGGAGGCGTGCTCGATGTCTCGCAGCCAACGCCACAAGCCAGCATCACGAACCTTGTTTTACAAGCCCCTCCGGAATTGGACCCCGGGTCGCCGATGGTGTCTCTCACGATCGACGCTTGGGTGGACGTGATTCCGATACGCGAAAAGCGCGGCGAGGAGGACGCCGGCCAGATCGACGAGCGCCGTGTGAGCGGCCTCGCGCTGAATGCCGCCGCCGCGTCCGCGCGTGCGCCGCAAGTGATGCTGCTCGCTGTGTCCCCGGATGGGCAGCGGTGGACTACCGACGCAGTGGTGGACACTCTGAGCGAGACTCTCGAACTGGCCAGAATTCGCGCTGTGACTTTGGAGACGACACCGGGCTATGGAGTGGTGCTGCCGGCGGCTTACCTGGCGAGCTACTCGCTACAGGGCGAGAAGGTGCTGGACCTCAGCGCCATCGCAACGGCAAAGATTTCGGAAGCCAGTTTGAAATACATCAAGGAGAGCTCGTAATGAGCAACCCCATTAGCGCGGTGGTCTCGCGGCCCGTCGCGGCAGATCTGATCGCGGCGTTTACGCGCGACCCGGCGTTTACCCGGCTGGAGCCGCAATCCATCTCAGGCGACCCCACGCCGGGTCTGGAAGCGCGCATTCACGATGCATTGTGGATGCTTTCGCGGCAGTGGCAGTTGGGCGAGTTCGAAGGCGAAGACAACGGCTCCCCGCTCCTGGTGCAGGTGAAGAGCGAGACCACGCGGGTTACCGCCTGGCAGCCGGGCGACCCAGCGGCCGGGCGTCCCGTCCGCCCCATTCCCTTGGGCGTGCCGCTCGACCCGTTCGTGGAGCGCGAGGCAACCGTGACTGAGGCGCGCGGATTGCGGCAGCGCGCGGAAGCGGGCGCGTACCTGGTGGAATTGTTGGCCGATGCCGGTATGGACGCGCGCCAGGCGCTGGTCGCCGCGTGCCCTCTTCCGGTGGATGCGCCTGCCGCGGACGCCAACGTGCCTCCGGAACACAATGTCCTGCCTCCCGCGGTGGCGTTGATGGCGTCGGGCACGCCCGATTCCGATGTGGCCGCCGCTCAACTTGAAGCGGGCTCCCCCGCGTGGCTGGCCGGGGCGTCCCCGGCCGCTATCGATGCGGCGAATACCTGGCTCGCTTGGTATCGCGCCAATATCGCGCCGGTGATCGACCCCGCGGACGACTCATGGATTGCCGACAGTCTGGAATATCGATTCTCGCTGCGCGTAGGGGCAGGGGACGGCCAGATGGTGTTGCGCGCGCCTGCCTTCGAAGGCGGCTTCATCGACTGGCATGCCTTCGACGCGGAGCCCGGCGCATCGCTGGCGCTGGAGGGCGAGGCGGAGCCGCCGGTTCCGGAAGCGAACGACCTCACCGTGTTCGCGTCGCCGCTGCGCTTCTCCGGCATGCCCTCGGATCGCTACTGGCAACTGGAAGACGGCCAGGTAAACCTGGGCAATCTGGAAGCCCAGCCGTATGATCTGGGCCGGCTGTGCCTGGCGGAGTTCGCCCTGGTCTACGGCAACGATTGGCTGGTGGTTCCGATGGATGTAAGCGCGGGGAGTTTCACGCGGATCGCCGAAGTAGCGTACACCAACACGTTCGGCGAGCGCTTCCCGGTGCCTCTGGCGGATGATTCGAATCGCAGCGGCCGCTTTCGCCTCTTCGCGCTCAGCGTTCGCGGCAAGGATTCGGATGTCCCCGGGTTGTTCATTCCGCCCACCGCGCTAGGCTCGCTCGAAGGGCAGCCGCTCGAGGACGTGATGTTCCTGCGCGATGAAATGGCCAATATGGCGTGGGCCGTGGAACGGTTCGTTCAGGGGCGCTCCGGTGATGCGCGCAATCGGGGAGATGAAGAGCGCCCGGTCAACCAGGTGGAAAATCTGGAGCAGGGCACCGAATTTCAGTACCTTCTGGAGACTGCCGTCCCCCGGAACTGGATTCCGTTCGTTCCCATCGCCACGGGAATCGGCACGTTTACTCTTCGCAAGGGTACGATGCACGAGACGGATTCCTCGCTGGGGACACTGCTGCGTCAAACGCCTTACGACATTCACGACGAAGAGATTCCGCGCGCCGGAATTCGAATCCGGCGATTGGCCGCGCTGGCGCGCGCGGAGGACGGCCGCTACCTGCGATGGATCACCAGACGGGCGAGTGTAGGCAGGGGCGAAGGTTCCAGCGGACTGGCGTTCGATAGCGCATTGAAACCGTAGGCGCGGCGTCAGGGCGTCACGCGCGTTTCTTGCGCGCGGCGAGCTTCGGCTGATCGCGTGGGAGAGGTGTTTCCCATTGAGGCTGAAGTAAGGTTCCAGCCGCACCAGCAATTCATCCATGCGGAAACGGACGTGCTTGCGCATGGCCCGGTCCGCGGCCTCGGGGTCGTTCTGTCCCAGGACCTGGGCTAAATCGCCGTGCCAGTTATTCGGCAGTCCGGGGTATCCGAATAACTGGTCGAAAAACCAATTGAAGATGAGGATCTGATTTTTCTCGATGGCCTCATGCAGGAAGGGGCAGCGTGCGCCGGCCGCCAGTTCCAGGTGAAAGTTCATGTGTTGATTGCGCAGTTCGAACAGTTGCCGCTCACTGGCGCTTGGCGATGTTGCACAGGCGTTATAGGCGGCATCCAGGCTGGCTGCGGATTCGATCAACCGCTGACGGTCCGCGAAGGTTGCCTTTTCCGCGAAGAGCCTCGCCGCCTGACTTTCGAGCGCTTCGCGCACCACATAGAATCCCTGCACGTCCTGGCGTGTGGGAGCGCGCACCACAGTCCCCACCCGAGGAATCGCTTCGATCAATTTCTCGCTTTCGAGGCGGCGCAATGCGTCTGTGATCGGCAGCGTGCTCATCCCCAGTTCCCGCGAAAGTTCGCGCCGGGAAATGGAAGCGCCGAAGGGAATCTGGCCACCTAGGATGCGGTCGCGGATCAGCAGGTACGCCTGCTGGCTCAGCCCTCCGTCCGTGCTATCCCCTGGTTTAACTTTAACCATCGACGACATTGCCTGGAATCATAACATCAAAAGTTACGGATTCTGGTATTTCGGTTTACCAATGTGTCAGGGAACCATCGGGACGGCGGTAAAGGTTGGCACGTCCGGGCTGATCCACCGAACTAATCAGTTTTAATTGCTTCGTGTCGAGAGTTACGCCCAATCCGGGCCGGTCGTTGGCATAGGCTTTTCCCGCCTTAAAGTCCAGGCATTCGGGAAGATACGGAATCGGGCGTCCGCCGAAATTGTATTCCATGACCACCGGACCGGAAAAAGTGGAAAGGCAGCCCACCAGGGCCGCGGTTGAGATCGGCCCGGTGAAGTGCGGCACGATTCCCACTGAGTGGGTCTCGCACATCGCGGCGATCTTCATCATTTCCGTGATCCCGCCGACATTAGGCAGGGTCGCGCGAATGTAGTCGATGTCGTGGTTTTCCACCAGGCGGTTGAAATCCCACCGGTTGCCCCACTCCTCGCCCGCAGTCAAGGGGCAGGTGGTCATCTGGCGCAATTTCGGAATGTCCTGCAGGAAGTGTTCGTCGCGAACCGGGTCTTCGACGAAGTACGGCTCGTATTCTTCGATCAGGCGGCAGCAGCGGAGCGCGTCGGCGAAATCGAACTTCTGATGAAAATCGATCATCCAATCGCCGTGTCCAACGCCTTCCCGAATTTCCTTGCAAGCCTGCGCCACCAGCCGCACGCGCTCGTGAGTGTTAAAGACACCTTCGGAAATCGCGCCGCCGATGGAGGCGTCCACGCGGAAGCCACGATAACCGGCATCCATCGTGGCTTTGGCGCGGTCCTTCAGGCTCATGGGTGCGCCGCGGCCGCCAGCGCGTCCTCCGGCGAACTTCCGCGGGCAGTCCGGCGGTGCCATAGCATTCGCAGAAGTTGCGCGCGGCCCCGCCCAGCAGTTCGTGCAGCGGCAGGCCGAGGGCTTTGCCCTTGATATCCCACAGCGCCATATCGAGCGCCCCTTGTGCGTGGGTCTTCTCGCGGCCCGGCGGATAGAACCACGCAATATACATCTCCTGCCAGATGGCCTCGATGTGGAAAGGGTTCTTGCCGATGAGCGTCCCGGCGCATTGTTCCAGCGTGTCCCTGGCGCCGCCTTCGCCAACGCCGGTGATTCCCGCGTCGGTCTCCACCGTCACTACCATGTTGCTCTGGTTGAACAAGCGGTTCGGGTTGGGAGGATCGTAGATATTGACCTTCGTGATTTTGGCTTTGGGCAGCGCTGCTTCGCTGGTCATCGGCCGGGCGAGGCAGGCTCCGGCTCCGGCCGCCAGTGTTCGAAGGAAAGAGCGACGTTGCATGGGGATTCCTTTTGTCTGATATTTCAGAAGGGCGGGATCGATCATATCATGTGATGCCGGTGAACAGCTCGGTTCTAAAACGAGTGCGCTACTGTAGAATCGATTCGAAAGGGATATCACCATGCCACGACCACTCATCGATCGCCGATCTTTACTCCGCGGCGCCCTCGCCACCGGGAGCCTGCTTGGCCTGGACGCGCTGTTCACCGCCGAACGAACCGATGCGGCCGCGGTGGGCCCCAACGACAACATCAAAGTCACCAAGGTCGAGGCGTTCATTCTCAAGAACTCCTGGGTGTTCGTGAAAGTGTCTACCGATGCGGGCATCGTGGGTTGGGGCGAAATGCTGAAGGACGACGCCAAAGCCTGCGCCGCCGGAGCCGTCGAAGTGGGAAGGTATCTGGTCGGCCAGGATCCCAATCGCGTGGTATTTCACTGGCAGGCGATTCATCGCGGCAGCTTCTATCGCGGGGGCCCCATCAAGACCGCGATTCTCAGCGGCATCGATCAGGCGCTGTGGGACATCAAGGGCAAGGTCTATGGCGTGCCCGTGTACAAGCTTCTGGGAGGGCCGACCCGCGACCGGATCCGCGTTTACGGACAGGTCAGTTCCACCACCGGCGTCAACGCGATGAAGGTGGCGCCGAACGCGACGCGTGCGCCATTCAAATACGTGGAGGGCCAGAAGTTTGTTGACGAGGTTGCCGAACGCTTCAAGGCGCTTCGCGAGCGGCAGGGCCCCGGCGTCGATATCGGAATCGATTTTCACGGCGCGGTGGAGCCTCCCACTGCATCTCTGCTCATCAAGGCGCTGGAGCCGTATCATCCCTGGTTCTACGAAGAAGTGGTGCAGCCCCTGAACGTGGACGTGATGGCCGAGCTGGCGAGGAAGACCCACATTCCGCTCGCCACGGGTGAGCGCATCTTTACCAAGTGGGGCTTCCGCGAGATTCTCGAGAAGAAGGCGGCGATGATCCTCCAGCCCGATGTCTGCTATGCCGGCGGCATCACCGAACTGCGGCTCATTGCCGGTATGGCGGAGGCTTACTACTCACCCATCGCGCCGCACAATCCCCAAGGGCCCTGCTCGCTTGCGGCGAGCCTGCAGGTTGCCGCCTCCATTCCGAACTTCCTCATCCAGGAGCGCGGCGACGCGGAACATGCCAATCTTCTCGCCAAGCCTCTGCCACCGGTGAAGAACGGCCACCGCGAATTGCCGACCGACCCCGGTCTCGGCATTACGATCGACGAAAACAAGCTGATGGCGCAGGTCGGCGAGCCCCAGGAATATCGCACCCGGCTCGACCCGGACGATGGGTCGGTTATCGATTGGTAAACGCTCAGCGCTTCTGTCCTTTGTCCAGTGCCTGCACTTGAGCGGCGTGCCGCGCGGCGTCGGCGTCCTGCCCGGCGGCGCGGTACGCCTGCACTAAAAGGAAATGCACCTGTCGATCGGTCACGTCGCCCTGGTGCAGACTGAGCGCCGCCTCGCCTTCCCTGGCCGCCTGGCCCGGATTGCCCTGCTTCATAAAAAGCCGGCCGGCTTCAAAGTGCGGATCGCGCGATGCGGGCGCGGCTTTCTCCGCCCGCTGAATGATGCGTCCGCACTCTTCGAATTCGCCCAGCAGCATGAGCAGGCGCGCATACGTCAACAGCGTTTCGGAATCCACTTTGCCAGCGGCTTCCTCCAGTTGCACGGCGCGCTTGTAAAGCGCCAGCGCCTCATCCGTCCGGCCGAGCGCTTCGTACGCAAGCCCCAGGAAGAGCGCAGGCTCCGCGGCGCGCGGGTTCAATTCGCGAGCTCGCTCGAATGCGGTGATTGCCGGGGGCATTTCGTTTTGCTGGTAGAACTGGAAGCCGTATAAGAACCGCGGATACCACGATCGAGGTTCGAGCGCGAGCGCCCGTTCCAGACTCTCGCGGGCGGCGTCGTAGCGGTTTGCCGCCATCGCCAGTTTGGCGCGAAGTGTCAACGCCTTCACCATTGTCGGGTCCAGCCGCAGGGCCTCGTCCACGGCGTTCATGCATTCCTGGTACTGGTGCATGCTGAACAATTTGTTGGCCCGGTCGTAGCTCGCATTCGCCGCAGTTTTATCCGGCGCCTGCGCAAAGCCCAGCGCTCCGCCAAGCAGAAGCATCGCGATTGCGAGTGCCGTTCTCAGGGCCGCGGCCCCCCGGGTTCGGTGATTTCGATAATTTTACCCGCCTTCACGTCCACCACTTCCTGTGTGCCTCCACCCGGCCAATGCACCTCGATCCGGCTCACGCCGGTCTCGGCCCCCAATCCGAAACGGACCAGCGGTTCGCTTGACGACGCATACCCCACACTGGTCGTGGCATGCCCCGTCAAAGTTCGTCCATCTTTCAAAGTAACGCGCACTTCCGCTCCCAGCCCCTGTCGATTGCTGTGCGTTCCGCGGAGGCGCACGGCCAGCCAGTTCTGCGCCCGGGTGACGTTGTGGAAGAGTTTTACGGGCCCGTCCAGCGCGGTCACGGCGACGTCGATCCGTCCGTCGTTGTCGAAATCCGCGAAGGCAGCGCCGTGATGCAGCGCGGCTGTCTGAAAGCCGGGTCCGGCGGTAGCAGAAACATCCTCGAAATGCTTTCCGCCGGTATTGCGGAAGATCCGGTTGGGCTGGGCCGCGCTCTTTCCGGTGTAACGGTCGAGCGCCGGAAAATGCGAGACGGCGAAGAAAAGATCGCGGAAGCCGTCGTTATCGAAATCGTACATACCCAGTCCCCAGCCGGTCAATTGGCGGGTGCCGCGCAAGAGGCCGGACCGCTGTCCGAAATCCTCGAACAGCTGGCGTTTGCCTAGATTTCGAAACAGCAAGAACCCGTCGTTGATCATCCCCGATACCGCCAGGTCCGGTTTCCCATCGTTATCGAAGTCGCGGAAATCGACTCCCATGCCGGCGATCGCCGCTCCATCCTCCCGGAACGCTACGCCGGCTTCCACGCCGATTTCGCGAAACTTGCCGCCGCCTTCGTTGTGAAACAGAAAACTTCGAACCGAATCGTTGGCCACGAAGATATCCGTGAGACCGTCACCGTCGAAATCGGCGAATGCCACGCCCATGCCCTTACCGATGTGCGCGGCAATGCCGGAACTGCGGGAAACGTCGGTGAAGGTTCCATCGTGGTTGTTGTGGAATAACTGATTGGGCAATCCGCGATACGCGTCGGGGTTGCAGTAGAAGCGCCCTTCCGGCGGGCCGCAGACCGGCTCCGTGGCCGCATCCCAAGCCACATAGTTGGAAACGAAGAGATCCAGCCAGCCATCATTGTCGTAATCGAACCATCCTGCCGAAACCGCCCACATTTTGCCCAACTGCGGATCGATTCCGGTGAGCCCCGCGCGGGCCGTCACGTCGGCGAAGCGGCCTCCGCCCAGATTGCGATAGAGAATGTTGCGGTTCACTCCGGCGACGAAAATATCGGGCAGGCCGTCATTGTCGAAATCGGCGGTGGCGACCGCCATGGAATAGCCTTCTCCGGCCACGCCTGCCTTTTCGGTGACGTCCTCGAACGTTCCGTCACACTTGTTACGGTAGAGGCGATTATAGAACTCCGGGCCGGTCTTCTTGAGCGTGGGAATCGCAGCGCCATTTGCGAAGTAGAGATCGAAGCACCCATCGTTATCAAAATCGAAAGCGGCTACTCCGCCGGGCATCAGTTCAATCTGGTGGAGCCTGCCGCCGGCCCCGGTGTGCAGTTGAAAACTCAAGCCCGCTTTCCGGGCGATCTCTTCAAACTGAATCGGCGCGTCTACCACGGCGCTGGCGGCGCACGCCAGAAACGCACACGCCGCGATAGCGAATCGCCGCTGCCTCATCGCGGCGCCTTGGCCGGCGCCAGGGCCGCAAGCCGAGCGCGCACCGCCGTTGATCCCGGATTAAAAGCCAGATAGCGCTCCAGCGCCGCGCGAGCTTTCGCGACTGGCAGCACTTGAGAGAGATTCAACGCGACGCCCTCGATGGCAGGGTTGGCGTCCAAAGACCGCTGCCAGAATTCGGCCGCTTCCTCCTGCCGGCCCGCCTGCGCGTAAATCACGCCGAGGTTGGCCAGGGCAGTGGCGTTCGCCGGTTGCAGGCGAAGCACCGCCTGATACAGTGCCGCGGATTTGCGCGGGTCGCGCTCCAGGGTCGCCAGCCGCAAGAGGACTTCGGCATCCGCCGGTTGTGCGCGCTGCAGATAACCGCCGGCCCGCGCGTCCCCGGCTTCGGCGTACGCGATTCCCAGGGCACGATCGTCCGCCACTCCCAGGAAGGCCCGCAGTTGTCTCTCACCCGATGGTTTGCTTGCGCGCTTACCCTCGCGGGGAATGCTGTGATCGGTGAATACGCCATGCCCGGCATCCACCGCGGCGGCTTTTGGCATATGGCACGATGCACAATTCTGGTCACTGTGATGCGCCTCGCGATGACAGCCCTGGCACGCGGCTTGGGTTCGATCCGCATTCGTGTGCGCGTCGTGGCAAGTGCCGCACCAGATCGCGTCGCCGGTGGCTTGCTTGCACCTGCTGGCGGCCAATCGCTCCACGTGGCTCGTTACCTTGAGATCCTGATGGGCGCTGTCCCAGACGAAATAGGTTGCGTAATCGGCGAGCTTTTCTCCGGCGCGAAAATCGGCGAATCGACGGTCTGCCTTCACCACCCGGCTCACACCGGTAAGATGACACTGGCTGCAGGCGGAGTCGCGCCGCTCCGGATCCAGTTTGGCGGGGTTGACCATGTGCGCGCCCGCGGGATTGCGAACATGCTCGCTGCCGGCGCCGTGACATCGCTCGCACCCCACGCCATTTTCGAGGAAGGGCGGGTCGCCAAACCGGTTCTGCGTTCCCGGAACGAAGCGCACCTGGCTGGCGTGGCAGAGCAGGCAACTGGTCTCCACCGGCCGGTCCAGCCGCGGTTCGCGATACTGTTCATAGCCCGGGGACGCGTCCCACGCCCGCGTCTGGACATACCAGGTCACGGGCAGTTCGAACAAATAGCCCTCCCGTTGGAACAGGTAGCTCTGGCCATTGGCGTTCGATCCCACAAAAAAATCCAGCGGCGCGCTACCCTCCTGAAATATCAGACGGTTGCCTTTGATCCGGTAGGGTTGCCGGGAGGCGGTGAACTGCGCGTCCGCCACCGCTTCCACCTTGCCGCTGGAACGCGCCATTGCAGTGCTGGAATAGGCGTCAGCGATTGCTGTGTGGCAATTCCGGCACTGTTGGCTACCCACGAAAATCGCGGCGGCGAGGAACAACATCACGCACTCCCGTTAGCAATTCTATCCGGTTCGATCGGGCTCGGCACGGAATTGCCAGCCGGGCCCAAAAAACGCCAAAGAAAAATCAAACAAGCAGCTTGACTGGCGCAACTTGGATGTATAATCGCTACATCAGATCAAGGGTTAGTACTCGGAGGAGCTCGTGAAATTTCACCTCGCATTCTTTCTTTTGTCGTGTTCGTTGCTGGCTCAAAGCAACCGCGGCGCCATCACTGGAACAGTTTCAGACGCCGCCGGCGCAGTAATCCCAGGTGCGCCAGTGATCCTAACCAACACCGACACCGGGGCCAAGACCGACACGGTCACGACGGGAACCGGTAATTACTCGCTCCTGCAATTGGCGGTGGGCACCTATACCCTGGTTGTCGAACAGCCTGGATTCAGCAAATACTCGCAATCCAATATTCAAGTGCAAGTCGCCGTCACTACCCGCGTTGACGTAGTGCTGACGATTGGTTCGAGCACGGAATCGGTCACGGTTTCGTCGGAATCGACGCTGCTCAGGACGGAAAATGCCGAGCAGTCGATGACCATCACCGGCAACCAGATCGCGGAGCTCCCCATCAACTTCGGCATTGGCGCGGGCGCGATCCGCAATCCGTTGTCATTCATCCAAATGACGCCGGGCGCCACGTTCAATGGCTGGAATAACATCAGCATCAACGGCGGCGCGATCAATTTCAAGATCGTGTTCGAAGGCCAGCAGGCCGATGATCCCTATTCCACCCAGGTCTCCGATGAGGTACAGCCCTCGGTGGAAGCCATCGAGCAGTTCACGCTGCAGACCTCGAATTTTTCGGCTGAATATGGCGGAGTCGGCGGCGGCGGCATCTATAATTTCACATCCAAGAGCGGCACCAACCAATTCCACGGCAGCGTTTATAACTACCTGGAAAACACCATTCTGAACGCCGGCATTCCGTTCACGAATGACGGCACCGGACACCATGTGAAGGTGGTCAAGCACCTCGCCGATTACGGCGGCACGATCGGCGGTCCCGTGCGCATCCCGAAACTGTACAACGGAAAGAACAAGACATTCTTCTTCTTCAATCTGGAACGGTATCGGGACCGGGAAGCGCTATACGCCGGTATCACCACCGTGCCCAACTCGGCCTACCTCTCCGGCAATCTCGCCAACAATCTGGCGGTGACCGGCAACCGCAATCTCGGCACCGATTTCGCCGGACGGGCGATCATTCAGAACGCCATCTACGACCCCTCCACGGCGACCATCGATTCCAGCGGACGGCGCGTCTTGAACGTGTTTCCGGGCAACGTGATCCCGCAGAATCGCTTTGACCCCGTCTCGGTCAAACTCCTCGCTCTGCTGCCCAAACCGAATCTGGGCAGCGATCTCTTCGTGAATAACTTCGCCCAGTCGGGAGCGTTCTACAAGCTGCAGCAGATTCCCTCGATCAAGATCGATCAGAACTTCGGCAGCAACATCAAGCTCTCGTTCTACTACTCCACGCAGAGCACCGACAAATCGAACGGCGTTGACGGGCTTCCAGCGCTGCTATCGACCGTACGCATTCAGGGCATCCGCAGCAAGTTGACGCGCGGGAATTTCGACTACACCATCTCGCCGACCCTGCTGTTCCACTTCGGCTCGGGTTTCCAGAGCCACACGAACCCGGATACGGTTCCGCCCATCAGCTCGGAATACGACAATACCCAGCTCGGAATCGCCGGCTCCCCGGGTAACGGCTTCCCCCGCTTCGGCGCTCTCGGCGACAACGTGTATGGCGGCATGGCGGTCGGCTTCGGCCCCGGCAGCCGCAACCTCTTCATCGGACGCCGGCTCTCCGGCGCTCCCAGCCTGAGCTGGGTTCACGGCAACCATACCTACAAACTCGGCGCCGAGTGGAAGTACGAAACCACTAACTCGAAATCGAAAACCAATCTTTCTCCCGCCTACGGCTTCAGCGGCGCGGAAACGTCGCAGCCCCTTTATGGTCAGGTGCTGCCCAGCGGCACCGGCATCGGAAGCACCTGGGCCAGCTTCCTGCTTGGCCAGTACGATAGCGTTTCCGCCGGCAACGGCCAGGCGCTGTTCTATCGCCGCACTTCGTGGGGCCTCTTCCTGCAGGACAGTTGGAAGGTCACTCACAAACTCACGCTGGACTACGGTCTGCGCTGGGATCTCCAGCAGCCGCTCAATGAGCTGCACGACCGCATGATCAGTTTCAGTTCGACCACCCCGAATCCCACGGCCAACGGACTTCTCGGCGCCGTAATCTACGCCGGTAACGGTGCCGGACGCTGCAATTGCACCTTCGCGCCGACCTACCCCTACGCGATTGCCCCGCGGCTTGGCGTGGCCTACCAGATCGATTCCAAGACCGTGTTCCGCGGCGGATTCGGTGTCAGCTATACCCCGCTCGCCGCGCTCTTGACAGACCCCTCTGCTTCCGGCATGGGCTTCAACTCGGTCACCATTCCTTCTCCCGGAAACAACGTCGCTGCCGGCTCGCTTGCCCAGCCGCTGGTCTTCGATCAGAGAGCTCTCTTTGGCGCTCCGTACGATCCAGGCTTGAACGTGGTGGCAGGCGGCGGTATTCAAGGCGCGCCCGCCCTGGTGGATCCCAACATGGGACGTCCTTCGCGCGTGGTGCAGTGGAACATCTCGCTACAGCGCGAAGTTCTTCGCGACCTGGTTGTGGAAGCCGCCTTCGTCGGCAATCATGGAGTCTGGATCGACAACGGCAGCTCGCAGGGTTTCTCTAATACCACTGTCGGCAACCTCATCAACTATGATGCCGTCAGCCCGGCCGTTCTCGCGGCCCACGGGCTCGGCGACCTCACGGACGCGAACACCCGCTCGCTTCTGAGCTCCACCATTACCAGCGCCGCCGCGGTGGCCGCCGGCTTCAAGAAGCCCTACGCCAACTTCCCCGATTCCGGTTCCGTCCTGCAGAGCCTGCGGCCATTTCCGCAGTACAGCGGGATCGGCCAGTTCGAAGCGCCGCTCGGCGATTCCTGGTATGACTCTTTGCAGGTCAAAGCCACGAAGCGCCTTTCTCACGGCCTCACCGCAACCATGGCCTACACGTTCGGCAAGGCTCTTGATTCCACCACCAACGCGGGCAGCATCTATGACCGCGGCTCCTTCAAGGGTCTCTCGCCGAATTCCTATCCGCACATCTTCAGTCTCAGTGTGGATTACACCGTGCCGGCCATCGGCCCGGTGCGCCACAGCCGCATCGCCAAGGCCTTCCTCGCCGATTGGAGACTCACCAGCCTGAGCACCAATCAGAGCGGCCAGCTTCTGGCCACCCCGACCTCGAGCAACTCGATCGGTACCTATGTGTCCACTGGTTACACCAGAATGGTGCGGCTCCCCGGTGTGCCGCTCTATACCAAGAACATCAATTGCGGCTGCATCGATCCCACCCAGGAGACCGTCTTGAATCCGGCGGCATGGCAGAATCAGGCAGCCGGCGTTCCCGGCAGCAATGTCGTCTACTATAACGATTTCCGCGCTCAGCGCCGCCCCGCAGTCTCGGGCGGTATCGGCAAGGTCTTCCCCATCCGCGAAGGCATGTTCCTCAGCTTCCGGGCGGAGTTCTTCAATCTGTTCAACATGGAAGAATCTTTGGCGAATCCCAGCACCGGGAGTCCGCAGAACCCCGTTACGCGTTCGAACGGAGTGCTCACCGGCGGCTTCGGCTACCTGAACTACACCGGCATCGCCGGTAACAGTGTGAGCTCCTCCCTGCCTACTCCCCGCACCGGCCAGGTTGTGGTGCGCATTCAGTTCTAAGGGGAGAGTGGAAGGGTTGTTTGGCGTATCCTAGAAGTCTGTCGTCACGCCTGATCGCCTTTGTATTTTTGGGTGCGGTAGTTGCGGGTCCCGCCGCAACTCCGCACCCAATTCGCTTTGAAGAGATCGCCTCCCGCGCCGGCTTGCGATTCGAGCTGCGAAATGGAGCCACGGGCAGTTTCCACCAGATCGAACTTACACCGGGCGGCGTTGGAGTACTGGACTACAACAACGATGGCTGCGCCGATGTCTTCTTCACCAACGGAGCCGCAATCCCCAGCCTCCGCAAGACCGGCCCCGAATTCTACAACCGGCTGTATCGCAATAACTGCGACTTGACGTTTACCGATGTCACCGCCGAGGCCGGTCTGTTTGGCGAAGGCTATTCCAACGCAGTCGCCATCGCCGATTTTGACAATGATGGCTTCAGCGATATCTTCGTCGCGGGCGTCAAGAGCAATCACCTATACCGCAATCTTCACAATGGACGTTTTGCCGATATCACCCTGCACGCCGGCCTCACCGGCGTAGACGCGAAACTGGGACCGATGTGGGCTGTCTCCGCCGGATGGTTGGACTATGACAACGATGGCTGGCTCGATCTGTTCGTTTCCAATTACGTCGCCTGGGATGCGGGCGCGGAACCGCGCTGCGGTACTCCGGAAAAACAGGTCTACTGCCATCCCAGCGCCTATCCGGGACGGCCCGGCCAGCTGTTCCACAATAACCACGACGGCACGTTCACCGATGTCTCTCAAGCTTCGGGAATCGGCCGGCACATCGGCAAGGGAATGGGAGTGTCGTTCGCGGACATCGATGGCGATGGCCTGACCGACATTTTCGTCGCCAACGATTCGGTTCGAGCCTTTCTGTTTCACAACCGCGGCGATGGCACCTTCGATGAGATCGGTCTGGAATCCGGCGTCGCGCTGCGCGACGATGGTTTCGGAATCGCAGGCATGGGCTGCGATTTCCGTGACTTCGATAACGACGGCAAGCCGGACATCATCGTTTCCGGTATCATCCATGACTCCTTTCTCTTGTTTCGTAATCTCGGGAAGCGTAGCCTGTTTGAAGATTTCGGCCTGGGTTCCGGCCTGGTGATGGCGACCCGGCAGTTCACCGGGTGGAGTTTGGGAATGTACGATCTGGACAACGACGGTTGGAAGGACCTGTTCTTCGGCCTTTCTCATCTCTCCCAAATCGACCGCAGCGCCGGCACGGATGCCGCACTGCCGAATCGCGTCTTTCGAAATCTCGGAGGCCAGCGGTTCGAGGATGTTTCCGCAGCGACCGGCCCGGATTTTCAGCTTCCCGCGATGCATCGCGGCGTCGCGTTCGCCGACTTTGACAACGACGGTCGAATCGACGCCGTCGTCTCCGTCGTCAACGGTCCCGCCAAGCTGTTCCACAATATTTCGGATGCTCCATCGCATTGGCTCGCGGTGCGCCTGCGCGGTACGCGCGCCAACAGGCAAGGACTCGGGGCCGTTGTGCACGTGCATCTTGCCGATGGCCGCGATCTCTACAATCACGCCACTACTTCCGTGGGGTATGCCTCCTCGAGCGAGTCCCTGGTGCGATTCGGGCTCGGTTCGAGTGCTGTCGAACGGCTTGAGATCCGATGGCCCGGCGGCGAAACGCAAACCATCACCTCGGTAGGAATCGACCGCATTGTTGACGTCGTCCAAGAGGCCAAGCCATGATCGGCCGGTGCGCCGCCCTTGTGCTGGTTTTCGCTTTTACATGCTGCGCCGCGGCAGCCTCTTCTCCCGCTTATGCGCAGTACGAAAAAGCCAACGCGCTCTTCGTGGAGAAGAAACTTCCCGAAGCCTTGGCGGCGGCCGAAGAAGCCCTTCGCCTCGATCCGAAACTCGTCCCCGCGCTCACGCTGAAGGCCAAGATCGCGATGGCATCGTATCGCCTGGATACCGCCGCGCAATGCCTGGAGCAAGCCCTCGCGCTTGATTCTCGTGCGCCCTATGCGCAGTTTCTTTACGGGCTCGTCGCCTATCTCGGCAACGATATGAACAGCGCCCTGCCGCGATTCCGCAAGGCTCGCCAACTCAATCCCGCCGATCCGCGAGCGGCCCTCTATCTCGCCCTCACAGTGGAAAGCGTAGGAAATTTGGCGGAGGCGATGTCGCTCTATGAAGAGGCCGTGCGCCTGGAAACTTCCTCCCACCAATTGCACGCCGACACGTTATTGCCTGGCGCGCGCCTGCTCCTTGTGCTGGGACGAGTGACCGACGCCGAGCATTGGATCTTGCAGGCCGCCAAGCTGGCGCCGAACTCGCGCGACGTGCGTTTCGAATGGGCGCGGATCCTGTTCGCACAGGGCGACGCTTCGCGCGCTGCCATCGAAGGTGAGGCCGCGCTCGGTCTCTCCGAGGGCGTCGTCACAGACTCGGCCATCCGTTACCTCCTGGTTCGCGCTTACCAAAAGAACGGGAATCCCGAGCGCGCCGCGTTCCACGCCGAGATGATTCGTACGCAGGAAGCTGCGCCCGCCCGCAAAATAAACTAGCCTGCAGCCCCTCGCGGGCAAAATAATGACCCCCGGCCTGCTGCCCGGCATCGACGGGGTAGAGCTGTGAATACCAATATTTCGAAAAAACACGTCGTGATTGTCGGCGGTGGTTTCGCGGGTCTGACTTGCGCCCGCGACTTGGCCAAAAACGATGACGTTCGCATTACGCTCATCGATAGAAACAACTTCCACCAGTTCCAACCGCTCCTTTATCAATTGGCGACAGCGCAACTCGGCACGAGCGATGTCGCGACTTCCCTTCGCCAGACCCTTTCGGGCCACGCCAACGTGGACGTAAAGATGGCGGAGGTCACCGGCGTCGATCCCGGGACACGCACTGTCACCACTGACCAGAACGAGCGCTACCAAGGGGATTTCCTGGTGCTCGCAGCCGGCTCGCAGGCAAATTTCTTCGGCACCGCGGGTGCGGAGACCAGCGCATTTCCACTCTACGCACTCAAGGATGCGCAACGCCTGCGATCGCGTATTCTCGCCGTTTTCGAAGACGCCGATCGCAACCCGAAGCTTGTGGAGCGCGGCGCCTTAAACTTCGTAGTGGTCGGCGGCGGACCTACGGGCACCGAAATGGCGGGCGCTCTTGCCGACATGATCAGCGGTTCCATGGTCGCCGAGTATGCCGACCTGGCGGTGAAGCACGCGCGCGTCTACCTGGTGGAACACGGTCCCGTGGTCCTGGCGCCGTTTTCCGCGGAGTCCCACGCCTATGCCGCGCGTGCTTTGGAGCGCAAGGGTGTAAATCTGCTTCTCAGCGTGGCGGTGGAGGAGGTCGCGAATGATCACGTCCTGCTCTCTAACGGCGCCGCGATTCAATCGCGCACGGTCATTTGGGCTGGTGGCCTCAAGGCATCCTCGCTGGCCGAAAACTCCGGTCTCCCGCGCGGCCACGGCGGACGCATCGAAGTGGGGCCAGACCTTACCGTCGATGGCTTTCCAGGCGTCTACGTACTTGGCGATTTCGCCAATGTTCGCGGCGCCGATGGCAAGTTCCTGCCTCAACTCGGCTCGGTGGCCCAACAGAGCGGAGCCTGGACCGCCAGGAATATTCTGGCCGAGATCTCCGGCCGCCCGCGGACACCGTTTCGCTATCACGACAAAGGAATCATGGCGATGATTGGCCGCGATGCCGCCGTGGCCGAACTCGGCAGCAATCGCCACGAGCTCCACGGCCCCATCGCGTTCGCAACCTGGTTGGGTGTGCATGCCATGCTCATGTCGGGCGGCAGGCAGAGAATCGATGCCTTCGTCAATTGGGCGTGGGGCTACCTCAGCAGATCGCGCCCGATTCAGGTTCTTGACCGCAGCGATGGCAGCCGCATCGATTGGGACGCCGGTACCGAAATCGGAACTTCCCCCTCCCCGACCAACTACAATATCCGCAAGTGACTCTTCACCCCGGAACAACATGAGCGGCAACTACGACGTGATCATCATTGGGAGCGGCGCGGGCGGAGGCACACTCGCTCGCCGGCTGGCCCCCACGGGCAAGCGCATCCTGATTCTCGAACGCGGCGACTGGCTGAAACGCGAAGCGCTCAACTGGGATGCCAAGGCCGTGTTCGTCGAGAACCGCTATGTGTCGCCGGAGACATGGCTGGATCGCGACGGGAATTCCTTCCAGCCCCAGGTCCACTATTTCGTCGGCGGCGCTACCAAAATGTATGGCGCCGCCCTCTATCGTCTTCGTCGCGAAGATTTCGGCGAGCTCCGTGAATACGACGGCCTGTCTCCCGCCTGGCCCATCACCTATGAAGAGATGGAGCCCTATTACACCCAGGCCGAGCAGATGTATCAGGTCCACGGTCTGCGCGGCGTCGATCCCACCGAGCCCCACTCCAGCGCTCCGTATCCCTACCCGCCGGTCTCCAATGAGCCGCGCGTTCAACAGCTCTGTGACGATCTGAAGAGCGCGGGCCTCCACCCGTTTCCGGCTCCCTGCGGAATTATGCTCGATGAACAGGATATGGCCGCCAGCAAATGCATACGCTGCCAAACCTGCGACGGGTTTCCCTGCCTGCTGCATGCCAAGGCCGATGCGGAAGTGCTGGGCGTTCGCCCCGCGCTCCAATATCCGAACGTGACGCTGCTGCGCAATGCCAAAGTCCTCAAGCTCACCACCAGCGGCGGCGCGGTCAAGCAAGTCCTGGTCGAACGTGACGGGCAGACCGAGAGTTTCGCGGCGGATATCGTGGTCGTCTCCTGCGGCGCTGCCAACTCCGCCAAGCTGCTGCTGATGTCCGCCAACAGCGAGTATCCCGATGGCCTGGCCAACAGCTCCGGACAGGTCGGCCGCAATTATATGTTTCACAACAGCATGGCCGTCCTCGCCCTTTCCCGGGAACCCAACCTCACGTTTTTCCAGAAGACCATCGCGATCAACGATTTCTATTTCGGCATGCAAGACTTCCCGTTTCCCATGGGGAACATCCAGATGGTGGGTAAGTCCGTGGGCGAGATGTACAAGGGCGAGAAGCCGCTGGAGACCGCGCTTGCGCCGCTTGGCCTATTGAACGACATCGCGCGCCACGCCGTGGATTTCTGGCTTTCCACCGAAGACCTCCCGGATCCCGAGAACCGCGTCACCGTCGATTCGCAAGGCAAGCTCACCCTGACCTATACGCCGAATAATCAGGTGCCCAAACAGAAGCTCTACGACAAATTAAAATCCATGCTGGGCTCCATCGGCATGCACCCCGATCATCTGATTCCGCGCAACGCTTACCTCAAAACCGAGATCCCCATCGCGGGCGTCGCTCACCAGGCCGGGACCTGCCGCTTCGGGCTGGATCCCGCCACCTCGGTTCTCGATGTGAACTGCAAGGCTCATGACCTCGACAATCTCTACGTGGTCGATACCAGTTTCTTCGTCAGCATCGGTGCGGTGAATCCATCGCTCACCGCCATGGCGAATGCGCTTCGAGTGGGCGAGCACATCGCCGCGCGCCTCGGTTAGCGCATCTCTGCCCAATGCCACGGCGAACCGAAGTCGGCCTGGTCTACTGCACCGCGCTGATCCAGGGCCTCGCGCTGGTTACCTTTCCCGCCGCAAGCTCGATCTTCACCAGTGCGGCCCGCTATGGTTTCAGCGCGTCCCGCTACGGCATGCTGTTCATCCCCCAGGTCTGCCTGGCGATCCTCGCCGGCAGTCTCGCGCCATCGATGGCGCGCCGCTGGCATCTGAAATCCGTCCTCCGCGCGGGGATGAGTGCGGATTTGCTCTCGATGATCCTGCTCGCCGTAAGCAGTCTGCTTGCCCCTCACATCGCCTATGGCGCGCTCCTCGTGGCGACGGCGTGCCTGGGCTTCGGCTTCGGTTCCGTCGTGATGTCGCTCAATACCTACGCGCAGCAATTCTCTCCGGGCCGGGAGGATCGCGCCGTGCTGTCGCTCAACGCACTGCTCGGCGCCGGCACTGCCCTTGCACCGCTCCTGGTGGCGTTGTTTCTCGGCTTGGGCGCCTGGTGGCTGCTGCCCGTCCTGGTCGCCATCGCGATGCTGGCGCTGCTGCTCTTCAGCGCTTCACAGCCCCTCCAATCGGAGCTCGCGGAGGCCGGCGAAGCGAACACGCGCGTGCATCTGCCGCCGCGTTTTCGACTCTTCGCCGCGGCGATTCTTCTTTACGGAATTGCCGAGACCCTAAGCGGCAACTGGTCGGGGCTCTACCTTACCGCGGAGCGCGGCTTGTCCGCCCAACAAGCCTCGTTTGCGCTTACCGCCTTCTGGGCCACCGTCACCGGCGGACGAATCCTATTCGCCGCACTATCTTCCAAGACCACGGCCCGCTGGATCTACGCCGGACTTCCTCTCATGTTGATCTTCGCCTTCGAGGCCATCGTCCGCGTTCGCGGCGTCAACGGCGGTATTCTTGCCTTCGCGCTCGCGGGACTCGGCTGCTCCGCTTTTCTTCCTCTGTGCATCAGTCTCAGCGGCCGCCAGTTTCCCAGCTTCGCCGCCGTCATGTCCGGGCAACTCATCGCCTTCTATCAGGTGGGCTATGGCATCGCGGCTTTCGGAGTCGGACCCTTGCGCGACCTCACCGGGCGGCCCCTCGAAGTCATCTACTCCGCCGGCACGCTGGTCGCAGCCGCTATGTTCGTGCTCGCCTTCGCGACCATTTACCGGACCGCTGCGAGGCTTCCGCGCGCACGGACTTAGTGCCTTGCATCACCCCTTTCGCGGATCAACTTTCTTACATCTCCAGCCACCTCTCATCATCCTTTGCCAAGTAGGGGTCTGTGCACAACCATGCAATACAGGGGCGTCTCCAGCGCATCGTTCATTTTCCTCGCTTTGGCGCGGAGTTCGCTTGCGCAGGCGTGGAGCCCAACCAGCATCTTCGCTCCCGCCTCCACGCCCGCCAAGTCGATCTTTGACCTGTCGCTCTTCGTGCTGGCGATTACCGCCGCGATCTTCACCGCTGTCTTCAGCTTGCTGGTGTACGCCATCGTCAGGTTCCGCAAGCGAAGGTCCGACGATGGCCGTGAGCCCCCGCAGGTCTACGGCAGCAATCAGGTGGAATTGGCTTGGACTGTGATTCCCGTCCTCATCGTTCTCACTCTATTCCTCGCCACTGCCCGCGTGATTGCCGGCATTCAGAACCCTGCAAAGCCAGCCGGCTCGGTGGAAGTGGTTGCAATTGGTCATCAGTTCTGGTGGGAGTTTCGCTATCCCGGCCTGAAGATCGTGACCGCGAATGAACTGCACGTTCCCGCTCAGCGATCCAGCCCATCCAAACCCGACCTTCCTGACGCTGCTTTCCGCCGATACCGATCACAGCTTCTGGGTACCCCGCCTCGCGGGCAAGACGGACCTCATCCCCAATCGCATAAATCACATGTGGATCGATCCGCACGAGCCCGGCATCTATCTGGGACAATGCGCGCAGTATTGCGGCACTCAGCACGCCAAAATGCTGCTGCGCGTTTACGTTCAGACGCCCACGGAATTTGCCGCCTGGATTCAGCAGCAGCGTCAGCCCGCGAACACCGGCAACCTGACCGAGGGACGCAGGATCTTCGAAACCACCGCCTGCGTCAACTGCCACACCGTCGCCGGCACCCTCGCCGAGGGCCACTTCGGACCCGACCTCACCCATCTCATGAGCCGCGAAACCATCGCTTCCGGCGCCGTCCCGAATACCACCGCGAACCTTCGCAAGTGGATTCGAGATCCCGCCGCCTTGAAGCCCGGCTGCAAGATGCCGGCGATGGAATTGACCGACCAGCAGATCGCCGAAGTAGCCGCATACCTGGAGAGCCTGCGGTGATCGAACGCCTGACCTCCCGCGATGCCATGCAAATCGTGCAGACCGTGGAGACTGCGCCTCCCACTCTGGTCACCAGGCTCCACGGCTGGGTTACGACTGTCGATCACAAACGCCTTGGCCTCCTCTACATCCTGTATGCCCTCGTATTTCTCGTGATCGGCGGCGTCGAAGCCGCCATCATGCGCATCCAGCTCATCGTCCCGCACAATCACTTCGTCTCTCCCCAGGTCTTCAACCGCATGTTCACCATGCATGGCACCACGATGATTTTCTTCGTCGCCATGCCCCTCGTCTTCGGGTTCGCCAACTACCTGCTGCCGCTAATGATTGGCGCGCGCGATATGGCCTTCCCCCGCCTGAATGCCTTCAGCTTCTGGATGACCGCATTCGGCGGTCTGCTGCTCTATTTCAGCCTGCTCGGCGCCTATGGCCTTTACGGCGCAGGCAACGCTCCCGACGTGGGATGGTTCGCCTACGCGCCCTTGACGTCACAGACCTTCTCGCGCGGCCACAGTACCGATTTCTGGATTCTCGCCGTGCTCATCTCCGGCATCGGCAGCATCGGCGGCGCAATCAACATCGTGACCACCACCTTGTGCCTTCGCTGCCCCGGAATGAAGCTCGAAAAAATGCCACTGCTGGTGTGGCTGAACCTCGTGATGGCCGGGCTGGTTCTGATCGCCATCGGTCCGCTCACCGCCGCGCAGATCATGCTCCTGCTGGATCGCTACCTGGGAGCGCATTTCTTCGACACTCAGGCCGGTGGCTCCGCCGTGCTCTGGATGCACTTCTTCTGGATCTTCGGCCACCCCGAAGTCTACATTCTCGCCATACCCGCGTTCGCCGTCGTTTCGGAAATCATTCCGGTATTCTCCCGCAAAGCGATATTCGGCTATCCCATCATGGTGGCGGCCACGCTCGCCATCGGTTTCATCAGTACCAGCGTCTGGGCCCATCACATGTTCACCGTGGGGATGAATTCCAACGCCAACACTTTCTTTGTGCTCTCCACCATGGCCATCGCCGTCCCCACCGGTATCAAAATCTTCAACTGGCTGGCGACCATGTGGGGCGGGAAGCTTCACTTCAAAACGCCGTTGTTGTTCTGCATTGGATTTCTCTTTCAATTCCTGATTGCCGGCCTTACCGGCGTCATGCTCAGCGTGGCGCCCTTCGATTGGCAGCTCGGGAATTCGTATTTCGTGGTAGCCCACTTCCACTACGTCATCGTCGGCGGAATTCTCTTCGCCCTCTTCGGCGCCTTCTACTATTGGTTCCCGAAGATGTCGGGGAAAATGTACAACGAAGCTCTCGGGAAGCTCCACTTCATTTTGTTTGGCATCGGCTTTCATCTCACCTTCGACTCCCTCCACATTCCCGGCGTGTTGGGAATGCCGCGACGCATTTATACCTACGAGCCCGGCCGGGGTTGGGATCTTTGGAATCTCCTTGCCACGGTGGGCGTCCTCTTTCAAGCCGCCGGCACGCTGGTGTTCCTAGGAAATCTGTTGGGGTCTTATCTCAAAGGAAAGGCCGCGGGCAGCGACCCGTGGGACGCCTGGACCCTCGAGTGGTCCACCGCCTCGCCGCCGCCGGCCTATAACTTCGCGCAGATTCCTTCCGTCCGGAGCCGCCGTCCACTTTGGGATCTCAAACATCCGGAAGACCCCGACTGGCGGTACGAGCAATGAGGCGGCTGCCATGAGTTCTCCTCCCACCACCCTCTCCGCGCCCCAGCTTCCCTGGGAGCTGCCCTCGCGCGGACGCGTCGGAATGTTCGCCCTCATCGCGGCCGAAGCGGCGATCTTCATCATCTTCGTGGTCGCCTACATTTTTTATCTCGGCAAAAGTCGTCTCCGGTCCCCAGCCTAAGGACGTCTTGCGCACGCCGCTCCTGAATACCGTTTGCCTGCTCACCAGCAGTCTCACCATTCACCTCGCCGTGAACGCGCTCCGCCAGGGCCGCCTGACACGCTTCCGCAATTTGTGGTTCGCCACCATCGCCCTCGGCGGTGCTTTCCTGCTCGGCACCGCCCTCGAATGGCGCCACCTCATCTTCGAAGCCGGGCTCACCATTCACACGAATTTATTCGGCACCACGTTTTATTCCCTGGTCGGGCTACATGGCTTCCACGTCATCGTGGGCTTACTCTCACTCTCCACGGTGCTGGCATTCACTTTGCTTGGTGAGGTCCGGCGCGAGCACACGTACCGGCTCGACGTGCTGTCGCTCTACTGGCATTTTGTAGACGCGGTGTGGATCATCGTGTTCACCGTGGTCTATGTGATCGGAAAGTGAAGCGCGACATGATGCCGCATCCACAAGACGAAACCGGCGCCGTGGCAATGCCCGCGCCCACCGCGTGGCCTCTGGTTGCCGCATTCGGCGTCACGCTGGTCTTTGCCGGAATGCTCACTACCGCGGCCGTCAGCATTCTCGGCGCGCTCCTTGCCATCTGCGGTTACGCGGGCTGGTTTCGCGATGTGTTGCCCCACGAGCAGCTGGAATCGGTGCCGGTCCTCGATGCCGCGGTTCCTGTTACCACCACTCACCCCTCGATCGAACGCGCCGGCTGGATTACACACGATGTGCATCGCGCGCGTCTTCCCCTGGAGTTCTACCCTGTCTCCGCCGGCATCAAGGGTGGCCTCGCCGGCGGCGCCGCCATGGCGATTCTGGCGATCGCTTATGGTTTGCTCAAGCAGCACAGCGTCTGGTATCCCATCAATCTGCTTGCCGCCGGCTTCCTCCCCGGCATGGACAAGTCCACCTCGGAACTCGCCACGTTTCGACTGGATCTGCTAATCATCGCCTCCCTCATCCATCTGGTCGCATCGCTCCTGGTCGGCCTTCTCTATGGCGCCATGCTGCCCATGTTTTCGCGTCGCCCCGTGCTTATGGGAGGCGTGGTCGCGCCTGTCCTTTGGTCGGGCCTGATTCACGGCGGCGTGGAGTTTCTAAATCCCGCGCTCGGCCATCGGATCGATTGGCTTTGGTTTGTCGTCTCGCAGCTCGGCTTCGGCCTGGTAGCGGGCGTCATTGTCTCCACCCAGCAGCGCGTGCACACCACTCAGCATCTTCCCTTCGCCGTGCGGGCGGGCCTCGAAACTCCGGGCGCCATGGGGCAGAACGACATGGGGCAGACCGATGAAGAGGATCTCCGCCCGTGAACCGGCCCTCGCTGCTTCTTGCCTGCTTCGCCGCGCTCGCCTCCGCCGCGTGCAATCGCTCTGCCGGCCGCCCTTCGCCTCATTCGGAAGTGATCCCGCCCGACCGGATTCTGGATTTCAAAATCCTGTTCGCTCGAAATTGCGCCGGCTGCCACGGCGCGGAAGGCAGCGGCGGCGCGGCGATCTCCCTCAGCAACTCCGTCTTCCTGGCCATCGCCGATGATGCCGCGCTCCGGCGCACCGCATCCCTGGGCGTCCCCGGCACTCCTATGCCGGCCTTCGCCCAAAGTGCCGGCGGCATGCTTACAGATCAGCAGCTCGATGCCATCGTCGGCGGCATCCGTTCCTGGGCGAAGCCCGTTGCCGTCGACCCCGCCGTTCTCCCGCCCTACGTCGCCGCTGCGCCGGGCGACCCGGCCCACGGCGCTGCCGTGTACGCCACCTATTGCGCCTCCTGCCACGGACCGGACGGCCGCGGCGGCAGTAAAGCGAGTTCCATTGTGAATACCTCGTACCTCGCTCTCGTGAGCGATCAGGATCTGCGCACGGTCGTCATCGCCGGACGGCCGGAACTCGGGGCTCCGGACTGGCGAAACAACGTCCCCGGAAAACCTATGTCCACGGAGGATGTCTCGAATGTGGTCGCGTGGCTCGCCGCGCAGCGTCCACGCCTTACAGGCGAGCCCGTCCCCAATCCCTCCAGAGGCTCCGCAACCCGAATACTTCCATGACCACTTCTGCTGCATCGTCAAGGCGCGCACTGCTCGCCAAAGCCGGCCTGATCTTCAATGCCGTCGTCGGCGCCGTTCTGGCGGTGCCGGTGTTGCGATATCTGATGTCGCCCATCATTCACGGCCGGAATCAGGGATATTCATCGTGGCTCGCCCTCGGCCAGCTCGAGCAGTTTCCCGTGAACCAGACGCGGCTGGCGACATTCCGAAACCCCGTCGCCGAACCGTCCGACGGGCAGACATCCGACATCCCATGCTGGGTGAGAAACCTCGACGGTGGAAAGTTCCAGGTGTTCGCCATCAATTGCGCGCACCTCGGATGTCCGGTGCGCTGGTTCCCGCAGTCCAACCTCTTCATGTGTCCGTGTCATGGCGGCGTGTACTATTCGGATGGCTCCCACGCCGCCGGGCCGCCTCCGCGCGGACTCTTCCAGTACCACTACCGCGTCGAGGACGGCAAACTCTTCATCAAGGCGGGTGAAATGCCGACCACCGGAAGCCCCGTAACTACCATCGATGGAGGCAAGCCCCCGTGCGCCTGATCGGGCGGGTTGCCGCGTGGCTGGACCAGCGCCTGAAGCTCGGCGCGACGCTGCGCGAAACTGCCGGGCATCCCGTCCCTCGGAAAACCGCGAGCTGGTTGTACGTCTTCGGCAGCGCCGCGCTTACCGTTTTCTGCCTCCAGGTCGTCACCGGCATTCTGCTTGCCCTGGTTTACGTGCCGTCTGCGGCGGGAGCGTGGAACAGCCTCCAGGTTCTCAATCACGGCATCGCCCTGGGCTGGTTTGTTCGAGCGCTTCATGGTTGGGGCTCCAACTTCATGATCGCGATTGTGCTGGTCCACATGGTGCAGGTCTTCTTGTTCGGCGCCTTCAAATTTCCGCGCGAATTGACCTGGATCCTCGGCGTCTTTCTCCTCCTCGTGACACTCGGCATGGGCTTTACGGGACAGGTGATGCGCTTTGACCAGGACGCTTATTGGGGACTCGGAATCGGCGCCTCGATTGTGAGCCGCGTGCCCTTGCTCGGCCCCTGGCTGGTGACCCTGGTGCTGGGCGGCCCCATCATTGCAGGCGCCACGTTGTCGCGATTTTTCGCGATGCATGTCTTCGTCATCCCAGGCTTGCTCATCGTCTTTGTCACCCTGCACGTGTTTCTCGTCCTCAAGCTCGGGATCAACGAATGGCCCATGCCGGGGCGCGTGGTCCGCCGCGATACCTATCTCCGCGAGTACCAGGAGCTGATTGAAGAGACCGGTGAGCCGTTCGTGCCCGGCGCCGTGTGGAAGGATATTCTGTTTTCCGGAATCATCCTGCTCGCGATCGGCGTTTGTGCTGCCGTCTTCGGCCCCTTCGGCCCCGGCGGCCAGCCCGACCCGGCGATTATTCAGACCGCTCCACGCCCTGATTTCTTCTTCCTGTGGCTCTATGCCGTGCTCTCTTTTCTGCCTCCGGCGGCCGAGACTCCTTTGCTGTTGATCGGCCCCGTGATCGCCATCGGCATCCTGCTCGGTCTCCCGTTCTTCGCCGGGGAAGGGGAGAAGAGCTGGCGCCGCAGGCCCGTCGCCGTGCTCACCATTCTGCTCACCGCCGTCACCCTCGGCGCGTTAACCCAGTTGGGCATCCATACCCCGTGGAGCCCCGTGATGGATGCGTGGAGCGCAGATCCCATTCCGCGGCAATACCTGGCGGGCCGCACTGCTCTGGAACGCCGCGGCGCGCTGGTCTTTCAAGCCAAGCAGTGTCACAACTGCCATTCGCTGGAAGGCGCCGGCGGCAAGCGCGGTCCCGCTCTGGATACGGTCGCGGCGCGCCTCACGCCCGGCGAACTCATCCGCCAGGTGATTCAGGGCGATGGCAACATGCCTGCCTATGGAAATAATCTGAGCCCCGCCGAGACCACCGCCCTCGTCGCCTTCCTGGAGACTCTTCGTCCCTCCGGACAGCCGCCCGCGCGCGATAGCGCCAGTGCCGCGGCCGTGCGATTTCCCAGACCCTGAAGCCCATCATGTCTTCCGTTGCCCAGGCCGCGGTCGCTTCGTGGGCCGTACCCTGCTGGCCTACCCTTGCACTCCTCATCGCCGCTCTCGTGTACTTCCGCGGCTGGCGGCGCCTCGCCTACCTGCGTTCTACCCGGCTCCGCACCCGGCGGCTTGCTGGGTTCCTCGCGGGCCTGTTCGCGCTTTGGTTCGCAGTTGCTTCCCCGTTGGACGCTTTCGCGAACTTCCTCCTCACCGCTCACATGATTCAGCACCTGCTGATCATGCTGGTTGCGCCGCCGCTGCTGCTGTTCGCATCGCCCTGGAATCCACTGCTCCGCGGCTTGCCGCGTTGGATATCCCGCGACGTCCTCGGCCCATTTCTCGCGTGGCCGTTTCTTAAGCGAGTGGGAACTATCGTTACCCATCCGGTCTTCTGCTGGTTCGCCGCCGCGCTCGCACTGCTGGGCTGGCATATCCCGGCGGCTTACGATCTTGCGCTGCTTTCTCCCGGCTGGCACCGCCTGGAGCATGCCTGCCTGTTCGCAACGTCTCTGTTGTTCTGGTGGCCTGTGGTGCAGCCCTGGCCCAGCACCCCGCGCTGGCCGCGCTGGTCGGTTCCGCTCTACCTCCTCTGCGGCGATCTGGTCACCACCGTTCTCGCAGCCTTTCTCTGCTTCTCCGATCGACCGCTTTACCCCGCGTATGCCGCCGTCCCCCGGCTCTTTGCCATCTCTCAACTCGACGATCAAATCACCGCCGGCGCCCTCATGTGGGTCTTCGGGTCTCTCATCCTGCTCAGCGCCGCAGTAATCGCCACCGTGCGACTGCTCGATTCCCCGGCGACGCGCCCGAACCGCGTCACGCCCCCTTTACGCCCCGCAATGCCTGTCCGCCCTCTTGATCTTCTCCGCATTCCCATCGCCGGCGCATTCCTGCGCGCCCGCTACGGACGCCGCGCACTTCAAACGCTCTCGTTGCTTCTTGCCGCCGCGGTGGTTGCCGATGGCCTGCTGGGTCATCCCATGAGTGCCATGAATCTGGCCGGCATCATCCCCTGGACTTACGCTCGCTCGTTTGCGGTCCTCGCCCTTCTGACCGCCGGGAATCTCTTCTGCATGGCGTGCCCCTTCACGCTGCCGCGCGAATTGGGCCGCCGGCTAGGGTTTTCAAACCGTGAGTGGCCGCGTACCCTGCGCACCAAGTGGTTCGCCGTCGTCCTGCTCGCGGTCTTCTTCTGGGCGTACGAAGCATTCTCCATTTGGGATCGCCCCGTTCTCACCGCCTGGATCGTGATCGGCTATTTCGGCGCCGCCTTCGCGGTCGATACCGTGTTCCGCGGCGCGGGCTTCTGCAAATATGTCTGCCCCATCGGTCAGTTCAATTTCGTCAGCTCCCTGGTATCGCCGCTGGACATCGGCATTCGCAGCCGCGAAACCTGTGCGGCCTGCGCGACTCACGACTGCATCCGCGGCAATGACCAGCATCGCGGCTGCGAACTCCAGCTCTTTCTCCCCCGCAAACAAGGCAGCCTGGATTGCACGCTCTGCCTGGACTGCGTCAAAGCCTGCCCGCACGATAACGTTGCCCTGGTCGCGCTCGCTCCCCTGCATTGCCTGGTTGCCGAATCGCCCCGCGCATCGCCCGCGCCACTCTTCGTCCGGCCGGAAGTAGCGGTCCTGGCGCTCGTGGTCGTCTGCTCCGCATTTGTGACTGCGGCCGCCATGGTACCGCTCGGCTGGCGGGCCGCCGCGTTTTACTTGCTCGCTCTGGCCGTGCTGCCATGCCTGGTAGCGGCTGTCGGCCGCGCATGGAGCGACAGCGTCACACCGTCGCGTGAGCTCTTCTGCCGCCTCTCTCTGGCCTTGCTCCCCCTGGGTCTATCGATGTGGTTCGCGCATCTCGCATTTCATACGTCCACCGGCTGGTATACCGCGTGGCCCGCACTCCAGCGCGCCGCGCTCGATCTGGGCACGGGCCGGCTCGGTGCGCCGCGTTGGGCATCCTGGAGTCCGCTCTTCACGCCCGGTGCCCTGCTCGCCATGCAGCTAGTCGTGCTCGATGCTGGAGTTCTCCTTTCGATGTACGCGGGCTGGAGTGTCACGCGCGCCAGCACGCGCCGTTCGCGGGACGCCCTAATGCTGCTCGCTCCCTGGGCCGCCATCGTGACCTTGCTGTATGCGGCCGCTGTGTGGATCTTCCTCCAACCGATGCAGATGCGAGGCATGGTGCACGGGTGAAAACTCAATTTCTGCTCCTCGTCACCATACTCGCCGGTGTGGCGTATGCCGATGGAGGCGCAGTCCAGTTCAGCGCCGCGTCCGGTCCCTTCGTAGTGACGCTCTTTGCGCAGCCCTCGCCTCTTCGCGTTGGCCCGGTCGATATGAGCGTTTTGGTACAGCGGCGGAGTACCGGCGAGCCCATCCTGGACGCAACCGTAGTTCTCGCCATCCGGCCATCCCGTGTTACAGGCGCGCCGCGCTTCAGTAAAGCTGTCCACACTCATACCGGAAATCAATTGCTTCAGTCGGCGTCGGTCGATATACCTTCAGCCGGAGCGTGGTCCGTTCAGCTCTTCGTCTCAAAGGGCAGGGAAGAGGCGATCGCCTCCGGCGAACTCTCCGCCCTGCCCGCGTCCGGCCAGTTCGCCGCGATTTGGCCTTTCCTTGTGCTTCCCCCGTTCGCTATCTCCTTATTCGCGCTGCATCAGCGCCTCTCGCGCATCCGCGCTCGATACTATCTTCGATAGTTATTGCAACTGATGGCAACTGGGAAAAACGGATACCTGCCTGTGAGCCTGGAACGCGCGCGCCGCACATGCGCCGCAAGTCGATTGGGACTATAGCTGGCATTACTAATTCCACTCGGATCGTTGAGCATTTTCGTACCGGCGCGCGAGCACCAGCCCCGTTCCCAATAAACTTGCAAATCAGTTGCAATAATGTCTTGACACGGAGCGGCGCGCGGATTAATCTGATTCTTGAAGACACTGTTTCTGGTTGGAATTTGACCGGCAGCGGTGGAACGATCAGAAGTCGGATGCAGACCCCCGCGCGACCTGGCGGACGGAGCGGGGATCTGCAGCTTTCCAGCCACAGGGACTGGTGCTCCCATCTTAAGGTGCGCCTGCCCGGCAACACAAGGAGGAGTGTATCTGTGCGTCGCCCAAAGCCCGTTCAAGAGAAGAAACTGACAATTTCCTGGCCCGTGACCTACCGCTGGCTAGCGGCTGGAACCCTGGTCGCTTATACCGCGATTGGCTGCCATAAACTCACCGCCGCCGCGCCCCCGGCGCCGTGGAGCAGTGCCGCGCGACTGGCCTTTCAGTCCGCCGCCGCGCTTCCGCCGCGCCGCTTCGAGATCCCGGCAGGCGTGATCCGCGACGCCGCGGAGCTCTTTCGCAAAGCCTCCAATCTCGAAATCTCAATGACCAACGAGGGCATCGGGCAGCTCAACAGCCACGCCGTCTCCGGTATCTTTACTCCGGACCAGGCGCTCGAACGCATGTTGAAAGATACCGGTGTGCGCTGGCGCTTTACCGGCGCGAATTCGGTGGTGCTGGAATTGAACAGCGTCAGTCAAAGCATTGATGTTGCCGAAACCACCTCCGTACTCGCCACCTCGATTTCCAAGTATTCCGAACCCATCCGCGATTTGCCGCAAACCGTCAACGTGGTAGGCCAGCAGGTGATGGCGGAACAAAACAGCACCACCCTGCGCGACGCCTTGCGCAACGTCGCGGGTATCAGTATCGCCGCCGGCGAGGGCGGCGCGCAAGGCGACAACCTGACGATTCGCGGCTTCAGCGCGCGCAACGATCTCTACATCGATGGCATGCGCGATTTCGGCAGTTACTACCGCGACCCCTTCAATCTCGAGGAGGTCGAGGTGGTTCAAGGGCCTTCCGCCGCCATCTTCGGACGCGGCTCCACCGGCGGCGTCGTCAATCAGGCCACCAAGATGCCGGCACTCCTGCGCTCCTTC
Source organism: uncultured Solibacteraceae bacterium (assembly GCA_963811575.1). Lineage (GTDB taxonomy): Bacteria > Acidobacteriota > Terriglobia > Bryobacterales > Bryobacteraceae > Solibacter. The sequence continues at coordinate 222,492 of CAWERY010000013.1, forward strand.
GGCGGGGGCTTCGATGGCGGCACCGATGGAACCCGGCGCGCTACGGCCGATGTCAATCTTCCGCTCGCTGCCCTGGGAAAAGGCGCTGCCTTCCGGGTCAACGTGATGGGTACCGAGGGCGGCGTCGCCGGCCGTGACGTCGCGAACAACCGCCGCTACGGCGTGGCCCCTTCCCTGGCATTTGGACTCGGTTCCGCGACCCGCGTCACGCTCAGTTACCTGAAACAGCAGGCGGACGATATTCCTGACTACGGAATTCCCTGGCTCTTCAATCAGCCCGCCCCCGTTGCTCGCAACAATTACTATGGTTTCCGCGATGGAAACTATCTGCGCACCAAGGACAACATCGCCACTCTACGCGCCGAACACGACGTTTCCTCTCACGTCACCATCCGCAATCAGACGCGTTATGCCCGCTATCTGAGAGATGTGCTGATCACCGAACCGCAGGTTCTCGGCGCCGTGTCACCCGCGATTCCTCTTTCCGCGATGACCATCAATCGCAATCAGCTCGCATCCAACAGCGTCGAAGCCTTCCTCGCCAATCAGACCGACGTGACGCTCAAATTCCAGACCGGCAAGATCAAACACACCGCCATCGTCGGTGTCGAGTTGGATCGCGAGGATTCCGACCCCACGCGTCCCCGCTACACCGGAGTCCCCACCACCAGCCTGCTTGCCCCCGACGATACTCAGGCCTTCGCCGGCGTCCCGACTCTCAACACCCTCGTCCACGCCCGCTCCAACAGCGCCGCCGCTTACGTCACCGACACGGCCAAACTCGGCTCCCATTGGGAGCTGAATGGCTCCTTCCGCTTCGACCGCTTCAACTCGCACTACACGCAGGCAGTCGCGCCCGTCGCGGCATTCAACCGGCTCGATAACTTGCCCTCCTGGCGCGGAGCCGTGGTCTATAAGCCCACCACTCCCGTCACTTTTTACCTCTCGGCCGGAAACTCCTTCAACCCCTCCGCCGAATCTCTATCGCTGGCCGCGAACACCGCCAGCCTTCCTCCGGAAGAGAACCGTACCTATGAAGCAGGCGCGAAGTGGGACATCGCCGCCCCCGGCCTTTCGCTGCGCACCGCCGTCTTTCAGACCGACAAGTTGAACGCCCGCGAACCTGACCCCACCAACTCGCTGCTCAATGTGCTCGCCGGCAGGCAGCGTGTTCGCGGCATGGAGTTCGAACTCAACGGCCACCTCAGCAGTAAGTGGGATGCACGGGCCAGTTACGCGTTCCTTGACGCGACTCTGCGCGCCTCCACCTTCTACCCCGCCGCCGTCGGCGCCCGCCTGGCCAACGTTCCGCGGCAGACCCTCGTCATCTGGCAAACCTATCGGTTGCCGTCGAGTATTCGCGTGGGCGCCGGCGCAAATTTCGTAGGCGCGCGAACGGCGAGTTCCACCGTGCCCTTCGACCCCATTACAGGCCTCGTAAAACAGGCCCCCGGCTATTGGGTCTTTCAAGCCATGATCGAGCGGCCTATTACCGAACACGCCAGCTTGCATGCCAACGTCTACAATCTGGCAGATCGCTATTACTACGATCAATTGCATCCCGCGCACATCGTTCTTGGTCCCGCGCGCAATGCGTTGGTCGGTATCCGCTTCAAGTTCTAAACGCTATGCTACTCCCCATTGGTGAATTACTGACCGCCCCTCAAGTCGCGCACGCGCGGCAACTCCTCGACGCCGCGGAGTGGATTGATGGCCGCGTAACTGCCGGCCATCAATCCGCCCGCGCCAAGAACAATCTGCAATTGCCAGAGAATTCGCCGGCCGCTCGGGAACTGCGGGAACTCGTGCTCGGCGCGCTCGGGCAAAGCCCCCTGTTCCTCTCCGCGGCCCTGCCCCTGCAGGTATTTCCGCCGCTATTCAATCGCTATTCCGGCGGCCAGTCCTTCGGTACCCATGTCGATAACGCCATTCGCCAGGTGACTGGCGGCGGACAGCGCATCCGTACCGATATCTCCGCGACTCTCTTCCTCACCGATCCGCATGAATACGAGGGCGGGGAACTGGTCGTGGAGGACACGTACGGCGCGCAGAGCATCAAACTGCCCGCGGGTCATATGATTCTCTATCCCGCCACCAGCCTCCATCATGTCCGGCCCGTGTCCAAAGGCAGCCGGATCGCATCCTTCTTCTGGGTGCAAAGCATGGTGCGCGATGACGGACGCCGTACCATCCTGTTCGATCTCGACGTCGCCATCCAGCGTCTCGCCTCGGAACATCCGGATCATCCCTCGGCGATTCAACTCACCGGCGTCTATCACAACCTGCTGCGCCAGTGGGCCGAAGCCTGACGCCCGAGCGACGCGTCACTTACCCGCAGGGAATGGCCGCTCGATCAACTGTTCTTTGCCCTCGGTGATCACCAGTGTCCGGTTGGGCGCGATGCCCGACCACGCTTGCTTTCCGCCGTCCGGCCACCGCACTTCCACGCGGTCGATCTTCTCCGCCGTTCCAACGCCGAAGTACAGCGTGAACGCGCTCTGCGAGTAGTAGCTTCCCCCGCCGACCACGTCCGCGACCTGCTTGCGGCCGCCGGCCTCGATCGTGCACCGCGCGCCGATCGCGCTCCGGTTGGAGTGCGTACCCGCCAGCGAAATCGCGATCGCGTTCTTCCGCGTCCCGGTGTTTTTTAGGAGGGTCGGCCGTTCGTTCATATTCACGATGAGGATCTCCGGCCGGCCATCGCCGTCCAGGTCTCCCGTCGCCAGCCCTCGCGACGGCCGCGCGGTCGCGAACCCCGGGCCGGCCGAAGCGGTCACGTCGGAAAAACTGCCATTGCCCAGGTTGCGATAGAGCAGCGTCTTCTGCCGGTAGCTCTCTCCGATCGAAGAGCGATCGATCTCGGGATAGACGTGTCCGTTCGCCAGCACCAGGTCGGGCCATCCGTCTTCGTCGATATCGAGAAACGCGATGCCCCAGCCGAGCAGTTGATTTCTGCCCAGCCCGGATCGTTCCGAAACATCCTCAAACAGATGCCCGTCCTCATTGCGGTATAGGGACGGGCGGTCGCCGGAGAAATTCGTTTTCGCGATATCCAGAAATCCGTTGCCATCGTAGTCGGCCACTGCGATTCCCATTCCGGCCTGCAAATGTCCGTCGGCGTTGTATGCCACGCCGGCCGCGTCGCCGCGCTCTTCAAAGGTTCCGTCATGTTTGTTGCGGTAGAGCAGGCTCGGCGTCTGGTCGCACGCGACATAGATATCGGGCCAGCCGTCATTGTCGAAATCCGCCGTCACCACACCCAGCGCGTAGCGTCCGCCGGGCGCCAGAATGCCGGCCTTTTCGGAGACGTCGGTAAACGTGCCGTCGCGGTTGTTATGGTAGAGCACATTGTGCCCCATCGGCAGTCCCCGCGGGCCGCAGGCAACCACCAGCCCTTTCCATTCGCAGTTCTCGTTGCTGCCGGGCTTCGGTACGTTTTTCAGATCCAGGTCCACGTAATTGGCCACAAAAATATCCAGGTAGCCGTCGCGGTCGTAGTCGATAAACGCGCAGCCCGAACCCCACCGCGTGCCCGTCACCGGCAGGCCGGCCGCCGCAGTAATGTCCGTAAATTTTCCGTCTCCGCGGTTCCGGTAGAGGCCGTTCGGACCGTAGTAAGTCACGAACAGATCGGGATGTCCGTCGTTGTCGAAATCGCCGACGCATGCCGCCTGCGCCCAGCCCGTGCGCGTGAAGCCGGACTGTTGACCCACTTCTGTGAAATGTCCCTTGCCGTCGTTGCGATACAGTTGCGAGTGCGTTGCCGGCCCCGAGGCGTCCATCGCGGTCCCGTTGGCAATAAAGATATCGTTCGCGCCGTCGCCGTCGTAATCGAAGATGGCGGCGCCTGTGCCCGTGCTTTCCAGGATGTAGTTCTTTTTTTCCTTGCCGCCGAAAGTCGTAGGCGCGGTCAGTCCCGCCTGGGGAGCGATATCGATAAAGCGAATCACGCTGGTGTCGGCCGCCAGCAGCATGCAGAGGAGCGCGCCCGCCACTGCCAGGAATCTGGCCATCGTTCTATCGGACTCCAATCTGGCGAAGCATCTGCGCCGCCTGCGCCGCGATCGCCGCATCGCTATCTTTGGCTGCGATCCGCAATTGTTCGGCGGCGCCCGAAGTGTCGTGCTGCGCCGCAAGCACGTTCCCTAACAGCAGGTGCGCACGGCCCGAATCGGGTCGCAGCTCCAGCGTGCGCCGGTATTCGCGCGCCGCCTCCGGCAGCTGCTGCTTTCTCGCAAATAGTCCGCCCAGCAACTGATGTGCGTCCGCCAGATTCGGGTCGGCGCGGACCGCCCCTTCGGCCTGCTCCTGCGCTTCGTCGAAGCGGTCCGCCCGCACCAGCGCCAGAGCGAAATCATAGAGGTAAGGTCCGTATCCCGGACGCAGTCGAGCGGCCTTTCCAAAATTGTAGAACGCCTCCGCCATTGCGCCTTTTTCCGTCAATAGCCTGCCGGCGATGTCCCAGGCCGCATCGTCATAAGGGTCGGTCCTCAAGGCTTCCGTCACCGCGGCTTGCGCCGCATCGGGTTGCCCGGCTTTCATCAGAATCTCCGCGAGGCTGCGGGATTGATCGGGCAGGCTTCGGTCCAGCGCGATAGCCTTCCGCACTTTCTCCGCCGCCTCCGCGGTTCGGCCGCCGGCGAAATCGAGCATTCCATATCGATACCACGTGATCGGGTCCGTGGGCGCCATCTGGACCGCCTGTTTCAACATCCCGGCCGCGCGTGAGCTCTGCCCATCCGCGGCGAGCGCGTCCGCCAGAGAGCGTAGGGCGCTCCACGATTGCGGCTTCAATTGCACCGCCCGTTCATACGCGGCAACTGCCTCGCGGGGTTTGCCTGCGCTTTTCCAGGCATCCCCGAGCACGATATAGAATTCGCCGTCCACCGGCTTCTGGCGAGCGACTTCCCGCGCCAGCATCGGCAGCCCCGCTTGCAGATTATTTCCCAGGCCGACCTGCGCCACCGCGAAATAGAGTGCGCTCGCCGCGTCTTTTGGCAGTGGCGAAGGATAGTATGGCGTCACCTCTCCGCGGTACTCTTCCGGCGCGCGTTCGGGAAATTCGGCGAGCAGCGTTTTGGCCGGCGGTCCGCGTTGGATCAGGTGGTCCGTCATCACCATCCCGGGAGTATCCTCCGCCCTTCGCTTCGGCATATGGCATCCAGCGCAGTCCGCCGAATCGGTATGCTTGCCCGCGGCGATCAGGGAATCGATCGGCGCGACCGTGCCCTGGGCGGCGGCATGGCACTGGCGGCACACGCGCGCCTGCCGCGCCGCCATTTCCGCCCCGCGCTCCACCCGGTGCGGGTTGTGGCAGGTATCGCAGCTTAATTTCCCCTGGCTCTTCACGAAGCAGCGCGATTGACGGAGCCGGTACACGGAGCTCACTGCTTCGAATTTCCCCTCGTGCCCGGTTCCCGGCGCATGGTCGAACGTCAGCATGAAATCCGCCAGCGGTTCACCTGGCAAATAGGAAAAAGGCGCGCGATTGAAACGGACTACGGTGGAAGGAATCCGCCCGCTGGAGGTCTCCAGGTGACATTGCATGCAGATTTCCATGCGTAGCTTTGCGTCCAGCCGTGCCGGATTGACGATGCTCGACCGCACTTCTTCAGGCCGGCTGCCGGCGGTCTGCACTGTCCGAATATGTCTGCCGCCAGGACCGTGGCAGCGCTGGCAATCGATCCCTTCCGGGAGTTCGCCCGCAAAGATCGGGTCGCTGCCGGGAGCTTCCGACCCGGCTGGTATCTGTGGCACCCCGTTATGACAAAACATGCACTTATACGAAACAAACCGCCGTGTTCGGGGGTGGCTGGAATCCGAGCCTGGAGACATACCCCAGTGGCCGCCGTTCTCCGAGTACCACCCCATCGCGAGCTCGATCAGAGTCCCGCGCGGAGTGCGATGTAAGTAGGATCGCGCGTGGTTTCCCGACCCAAGCACGTAATCGACTTGCAACTCTTCGACATTAGTCTCTTGCCCGCCGAAACCGGCCTGCCAGCGCCGCTGATAGTATTTGCCGTCGCGCTGAGTCATCGAAAAGTGCGTGTCCGAGAGGGGGTGGTAATACTCTTCGAGTTTGCTTGTGTTAACTTCCGGGCTGTTGGAGCTAGCGGGGCGAAAGAAAGAACGTCCCATCCCGGTCTTCGCGTAGTCGGCGGCAATCTGCTTGTGGCAGGCGGCGCAGATTCGAGCGTCCACGTACTCCGCGGAGGCGCCCGCCGCCCGCAATAGTGTGGTGACGCAGGCCGCGATAATCAGCAGTCTAACCGGCCAACCCATTTGCCTCGATCTCTCTTATCAACCAGAGTTTACTGCAATTTGTCTGCTGCGGAAGGAAGTTGACGTTCGTGAATGTTAAGCGCTTCCATTTTTGTCTTGATTCCCGTGAGCAGCGGTGATAAAGTTCTGCAAGCCAGCTGCCCAGATGCAGCATGAGGGGGACTATGTATCGTTTCGCCGTGGGGCTCCGTATTGCCCTGATTGCAGTGCTTAGCGCGTCCGCGATGTTTGCGCAACGCGATCTTGCAACACTCGTAGGAACGGTTACCGACCCATCCGGGGGCGTTGTGGGAAACGCCAAGGTGACCATTACTGAGATCGAGACCGGTCAGGTCTATTCACTTCTGACCAGCGCGGGAGGCGAGTTTGTTCGCCCCGCATTAAAGCCTTCGACCTATTCCGTCAAAGTTACCGCACCGGGTTTCCGCACCGCGGAACAGAAGGATATTCTTCTTAAGGCTGGCGAGCGAACCGGCGTGAACATTGCGCTCACGGTCGGCGATGTGGGTCAGACGGTCGAAGTCACGGCCTCGGCACCGCTGCTGCAGACCGAAAGCACGCAGGTCGGCGCATCGATGAACGCCAAGACCTTAACCGACGCCCCTCTGGGCGGACAACGTAATTTCGCATATTTAGCCAGGCTGACCCCGGGCGTATTGCCCGCCGAGCCGGGCGCTCGCGATGCTGCCAACGGCGGGTTCTCCGCCGGCGGCGTGCGCGGCAACGGGCAGAATAACTTCTTGCTGAATGGCGTGGATAACAACGTCAACACCATCGATTTCCTGAACCAGACTTCTTACGCTGTCGGCCCCTCGGTGGAAGCCATCAGCGAAATGAGCGTTCAGACCAACGGGTTTAACGCGGAGTATGGCCGCGCCGCCGGCGCTGTGATCAACGTCAATCTGAAGTCCGGCAGCAATCAACTGCACGGCAGCCTCTTTGAAGTCCTGCAGAATAAGGATCTCAACGCGAATAGCTGGACCAATAACCAGGCCAACAAGCCGCGCGGTCCGTTTATCCAGAATCAATTCGGCGTCACCGCGGGTGGTCCGATCCGCAAGAACAAGCTCTTCATCTTCGGCGATTACCAGGGCACGCGGCTGGCATCTTCGGGCGGCATTCAGGGCCTCGGCTTCGCCAGCAGCACCGCTACCGTTCCTACGGCGGCGATGAAGGCCGGTGATTTTTCGAGCATCCTCGGCGCCGGCGCTACGGGCACCGATTCCGCCGGGAACCCGATCAACTTCCTCAAGGGTCAGATCTACGATCCCTTGTCTACCGTCGGACCCGCCAACAATCCGCTCTCCCGGACGCCGTTTGTCGGGAACTTGATTCCGGCAAACCGTATGGATCCGGCGTTCGCCAAAATCTTACAATTGTTTCCGGCGCCCAATCAGGCGATCATCACCGGCACCCAGCCCACCGGTGACTACTTCTACAACACGCCCGGTGGCCAGAATACAGATCAAGGCGATGCGCGCGTTGATTACCGTTTGAGCGATAAAGACAACTTATTCGGTTCCGTGAGCTGGGGCAATACCAGCAAGTCCAGCGTCGCCCCGTTCCCGGGCGCGCTCGATAACAGCGGCTTCAACGGTACCGGTGAGCTCGATCTCAATCGAAATGGCCAGATCAGTTACACCCGCGTCTGGAAACCGACCGTGGTCTCCGAGACTCGCGCCAGCTTTACGCGCCTGGTAACTTCCCGCGTTGGGGCCAATCCCGACGCGGATCTGTTCAAGCAGTTCGGCATCGGCGGCTACAATCCGACCACCGCGTATACTGCCAACGGCGGCCTGCCCAACATCACCCCCGGCGGGTATACGGGCTTCGGCGGCGCGCAGTGGGGTCCCACGCTCGAATACAACAACGTTTGGGATTTCGTGCAGAACGTTGCCATCAGCAAGGGTTCTCACGCCATCAAAATCGGCGCCGAATTCCGACAGGTGAAGTTCCCCTTCTTCCAGGTTCCCGCGCCGCACGGAATCGTCAGCTATAGCGCCAACGAGACCGCCTTCCCCTCTTCGAAGAGTTCCTCGCTTGGACCCACGGTCGGTGCCAGCACCGGTGATGCGATCGCGTCCGCGCTGCTTGGCCAGGTGGATAACTCGCAAATCTCAACGGCGAATTTTATCTCGTCGCAGAAGATTGCCTGGGCAGGCTATGTACAAGACGATTGGAAAGTCTCCCGCAAAGTAACGGTGAACATCGGCTTGCGGTATGAACTCTGGTCGCCCATCGGAGAGCGCTTCGGACGTCAGGCGAATTTTGACCTGCAGGCCATGACCCTGTTTATCCCCTCCGGCAAGCAGCAGGATTTGCCGTTGCCTCCGAACTTTGCGGCCGCGTTCCCCAACGTTGCGGTCTCTCGCGGTGCGGTCAACAACTACCTGGTTCCCTGGGACAAGCTGGATTTCGGACCGCGCATCGGCATCGCTTACCAGGTCACTCCCAAAACCGTGATCCGCGCCGGCTATGGCGTCTTCTACGGCGGCGAAGAAAATCAGGGCGGCAGCCCCAATCGCGGGGAAGGCATCCCCTTCAACGAAACCGTCCAGTTCAATCGGACCCCGGGTGTTGTTTCCTCGTTCATCGGGATTTCCGATCAGAACTGCACCAACTGCCAGTACATGCCCGGCGGACTGACCGGCGGCTTCCCCTCCAGCCCGTTCACGCAGAATGCCCAGATCCAGTTCCGCGGCGTTCAACCTGACTTCCGCAATCCGCTGGTTCATAAGTGGAACCTGATTGTGCAGCGCGAACTGCCGGGCAACATGGCGCTCGAGGTAGGTTTCGAAGGCAATCACCAGGCGCACCAGGTGATTCTCGGAAACACGGATACCTATCCGAATCTCGGCACCACGAACTCCTCCGTGAGTGCGGATAGCTTACGCTACATCAACTCGGCTTGCGCAACTTGCCAGTCGGTTGGCAGCGGCCTTTCGATCACGGTATCCAACGGCTTCGGCAACTATGCGGCAGGCTCGGCAAAAATCGAAAAGCGCTTCTCGCATGGCTTGCAGTTCCTTACCGCCTATACCTGGAGCCACGCATTGGCCAACTCCGGCACACCGCTCAGCGGCTCGAGCAATCTGGGTTACATCGATCCGACGAACTGGGGTTCCGGTTATGCCAGCGCTTCGTGGGATATCCGCCACAGCTTCACAACCGGCTTCAACTACGATGTGCCGTTTGGCAAGGGCAAGAAGTTTGGCGGCAACATGAATCACGTGGTGGATACGCTCGCCGGCAACTGGCACTTGAATGGCATCGTGTCGTTGCGGACGGGCGTCGCTTACGGAATCGCCGGCACCAGCTGCCAGGGTGTTTGGGGCCGTTGCGAGCCGGACATCGTTCCCGGCTTTACCGCGGACCAGGCTCCGGCCGGCGGCCGCACGCCGAATCAGTGGTTCGACATCAACGCTTACAAAGTTGCCGCGCCCCTGACGGGCGGCAATCTGGGACTCCAGGCTGCAACCGGGCCGCCCACCAAGACGTTCGATTTCTCCACGTTCAAGGATTTCCGGTTTAACGAACGCTGGAAGATGCAGTTCCGCGGTGAAGCATTCAACCTGTTCAACACTCCGGTCTTCAGCACTCCGGATGCGAGCTTGGGCGATGCCAAGGCGCTCGGCGGTAACGGGAATTTCGGCAGAATCACCAGCACTCAGGCGGGCACGGAACGGCGCTTGCAGTTCTCTCTCCGCTTGCAGTTTTAGGGCTAGCTCTACTTCTCCCGTGACAAGACTCTTGTCACGGGAAAAATCGAAGTAGTTGAAAATAAGAGATCAACCTAAAAGTCCGTGACCAGACTCTTGTCACGGACTTTTATTTGGCCGGTTGCTGGGACGCTACCTGCTGCGCTTCTACCAGCCGGGCGTGCCACTCGCGTTCCGCCCGCGCCGCGTCGGGTTTGCCCAGCCGGTCGTAGACCCGGGAGAGCCGGTAGTGGGTGGCGGGGTCCGCGGGGTCAAGCTCGCGGGCGCGTTCGAATTCCCGCTCCGCCTCAACATAATGCTGCGTGCGGTCCAAAACGGAGCCTAATTCGAAATGGGCGGACGCATCACGGTCATTCATGGAGATCGATTTCTCGAGCAGCTTCCGCGCGGTTTCCGGTTCCATCGTTTGTGCGTTGAGCGCCTTCGCATGCAACAGGTAGCCCAGCGGAATTTCCGGATTGGCCTCCTGATACGCGACGAATTGCCGGGTCACCTCCGGCAGGCGATTCGGAATCTGCCCAAGGAACCTTCCCAGAAAGAGGTACGGCTGATCGATCTGCGGAGCCGCCGCGATGGTGCGAAGAAAAGCCCCGGCCGCCTCGTCGAAGCGGCGCAGCCCGTAGTAGGCCACGCCCAAAGCCAGTTCCAGTTGAGCGCTATTGGTCAACCTCTCCGTAGCCTTACTCAGGATCGCGATCGCATCGCCGAATTTCTGCTTTTGCAGCAGCGGTTGCACGGCCTCGAAATACAGCGACTCCGCCTTAGCGCGCGCGCCGGAATCCTGCGGCGCCAGCGCCGAATATCGGGCTTGGGCGTCGGCTGCCTTTGGCAGTTGGCCAGACTCGGAATAATAGATCACCAGGGTGCTTTGTACCAGCGGATCGTTGGTTCCGCGCAGCGCCGCCTTGGCGGCGGCATCGTCGGCCTTTGCGGATTCTTTCCGCTTCCAATAGGTTTGCGCCAGCGCTACCCAGACACGGCCATTATTGGGGGCAAGCTGCGCGGCGGTTACGAGGCTTGTCACGGCGCCATTCAGATCATTGCGCTGCAGCGCCAGGAGCCCGGCACGAAAGGCTTCTTCAAACGTTGGGGATACCGCGAGGAAAAGGAGCAGTGCCAGGAACACCGAATTCACCTCATTCTATTGTATGATCAGGGAAATCGTGGGCCTTCGAAATCTTACCACCGGTAGCCCGCGTCAGGTTGCCGAGGCCATCTCGTTCAACCGCCGGGAGTTCCTGCGCTCGGCGACCGGCGCGGGCGCGGCGGCCGCCATCTTCGGGGCGCAGGCATCGCACGCCGCACAGGGACCGCGCGCCAAGAAGGCCGTGGTCGTGACCTTCGGCGGCGGCGCGCGCGACGAAGAGACGTTCATGCCGGATGGCCAGGAGAACATCCCTCACCTGCTCAATGAACTGATCCCGCAGGCGACCTTCTTCTCGCAGGTGATCAACCGCGGCATTCTGGGCCACTACGTGGCGACTGCCAGCATCGTCACAGGCGTGTATGAGACGTTCAACAATTTCGCGGCGGTTTCGCCCGGCAATCCCACGGTATTCGAATATTTTCGTAAGGAGCGAAAGCGTCCCGCGACGGATTGCTGGGTGGTTGCTCCCAGCAACGGCTTCGCCCGCATCGGCGAGAGCGCGCACCGGTCCTTTGGGCCCGGACTGGGCGCGGGAGTGATTCTTCCCAAACGCCTTCTCTCCGCGGCTCTCTCCGCCGGCAGTGAAGGGGAACGCTACCAGCATCTTCTCCGCGATAACTACGAAACTCCCCTCTACGCGCCTACGCTGACCGGCCAGCAGATTGAACTGAATCGAATGGCCGAAGTGCTCAAGCTTTCGGTGGATGATTTTGCCGCCCACGCGCGCACCCTGGCGAGCCCCGACGAGATGTCGGTCTACGTTGCCAGGCACCTGATGCGGCAGCTTTCGCCCAGCCTGCTGTGGGTCACGCTGCATGATATCGACGTGGCGCATTCCGGAACATTCTCCCTCTACCTCGATGGCATCCGGCGCTGCGATCGCCTTTGCGCCGAACTCTGGCAGGCGATTCAACGGGACCCGGAATACGCCAATCAGACCACCATGTTCATCCTGCCGGATTTCGGACGCGATTCCGATATCGATTCCGGCGGCAACGGATTCCAGCACCATCGCACCGGCGACCCGATGTCGCGCACTACCTGGATGATGGTCCTCGGGCCGGGTGTCCGTCAGAATGTAGTGGTGGACCGGCCGGTGGATTCCACCGATCTGATTCCGACGCTGGGAGCGCTGATGGGCTTCGACGCGCGGTATTCGCAGGGCAAGCCGGTAGCGGAGGTGGTCTAGCCATGCTGCCGAACCAGCTCGCGCCAGAGAGCTTCGCCGCCTATCCGCCGGAGGCACGGCGCCTTGCGGTGGCTCAGGTGGGATTGTTGCGGCGCCTTCCCTTAGCCTTCGTCCCTTTGCTGCTGCGCGAACTGATTGTCTACGATTGGAAATTTCCCGCGGAACGCCGCGATCTCGATCGTCAATTCGCCTACCTCGGAGCCCTTTCGCCGTCGCAGTTGGCCAAAGCGATGGCGGCTTTTGCGCAGCTCCACCTGGCGCCGGAGCTCGAAAAAGCCGATTGGGTCAATTCGCCGGGCACGTTCACGGAGCAGTGGACCGCGCACCTGTGGACCACGCATCAGATCGATGGCTTTCGCGCGGCTGCCGTGGATTACGTCGCGAAATCCAGTGCCCCGGCGGCGGATGATGCGCTGCCGACGCATCGCTTAGGAATCGCTGTCATCGGGCAGGGCGTTCAGGAGAATCGCTACCGTTTGTTCCGGAAGCTTCGCCAGCAAGGCACGTATTACCCGCGCTTGAAACCGTCAGGCGGCCTGAAGGAACTGGTAGCCGCGGTGGAGCGCCGCGCCGCCGCACATCCTTCTCCGTACGCCCACTGGTATATCGATGGCGGTGTTTCCGCGTCCGGCGTCTCCAGCAACGTGGTCTCGGTCTCTTACGCGGCGCTCGCCTCCGCGCGGGGAACATTGCAGAGCCGCATGCAGAAGATTTATGAAAGCAGCGTCTTCGACCCCGAGGCCTTTCGCACCCGGATGGCGCAGACCCAACCGGCTGAAATTGGGCTGAATTCCGGCGACGATGCGGTACTCAATCGATTTCAGCTCAGCCTGCTGACGGAAGGTTCCGGGACGCAGGTGTTCGCCACAACCTTCGTGCAATGGGCCGCGCGTGAAGCTCTGCGGCGCGCGCAGCCTTTGACGCTACTGGTGCGGTTTGCGCCGCGCCAGCGCGAGAATCCGATGAACGAATTGCTTGCGGAAGCCCGCCGCCGCCCGGAACTCGACCCTCAAGGCTCACTGGTGGATGCCGACATGGGCGCTTATTACACGTGGCTCAATCAGCAGCGGCTGCCGGGAGCCGAAAAAGCATTTTTCCTGGCGTGGTTTGAAGATCAACAGGAGGCTGTCGTGGTCGGCCCGCGAGTCGAACGGGGTAAAACTTCGGAGACTTCCCTCGGGATACGCGAGTTGATCGCGCAAATGGTCTAACTGGTTTTCTTGCGGCGAATCGCGATTGCGCCAAGCAGCAGACCGGCCGGCAAGAGGCTCAAGGTCGCGGGTTCCGGCGCAGAGGAAGGGGCGGTCTGGGAGGTGAAATGCAGGGCGTCGCCATTGATGCCATTTAGCGCCACTGCCCCGGCCGCGTAAATTCCTCCGTTGTCGGTAATCAAAAAACCCGGCGTGCTGTTGTTCGCCGTGTAAGTTACGCTGCCCAGGTCCACCACTTCACCGGCGAAATTGCTGTTACTGAAACTGGCGGAGACTGGAAAATACCAAATCACATCCTGGCTCGACACTCCCGGGCCCAGGGTGATATTGACGTTGATATTGGACAGATTGGCGACGCCGGTGTATTTGAAAATGTAGGTTCCCGGAGTGGAAATCGTCATCGATTTCATTGCCGTCTGGCTGGCGAAACTGTAGTTGCCCGGCCCGCTGATGGTGGAAAGATCGGTCTCAACGGTGTAGGATCCGACGGCGGCGAGCTGATTTTTCAAGCTGGTGAAATCGCTGCTCGCGGCGGAGGGAATCGGCGTAATAAATGAGCCTCCGCCACTGAACGTGAGACCACCGGGATTCGCTCCGGACGAGATGATGGACAAGCCGTTATCGATATTCGTGGAGCCGATGTGCCCGCTGAGATTCGAGTTGGAATTTGCGAGGCGCCCGGCGGCGTAGATCGCGTCGAGGCTCAGCGTGCCGAAATTGATCGTGCCCGCGGGCAACAGAGAAATGAATAGGCCCGAAGTAGCCAAAAGACGGAGGATTTTGCCTGGTTATGCGGTGGGTTTCCTGTGTGTGCGTTTTGTATGTTCACACACGGGAGTTGACTCTGTCAACGCGAGCCGCAATAACCTCGGTTACCCCGAACTAGTTACTCCGCAATGCCGGCTATGCCGAGGCCGGATCCACTCCCGGGGCAGAGCACCGGAAGAGATTCTCAAACTCTTCCCGTGGCGATATTTTCGCCTTGACCGGCAAGGGTTGGTGGGTCAGCCTGGGAGCCTGCTGGATAAGCCGCAGCTGCTGAGGCGTCAAGAGAGGTCTTTTTCTTGGATCGTTGAGCTGTTGCATTTTGGTTAAAGGTCCGCCGCAAAATTTAAGTTTTTGAAGCCTGTGAGAAGCACTTGATACGCCGTTCATAGAGCACGCGTAGTGCCAACCAAAAATGTCATTGTTTGGTTCGCGATGCACTGCCGGACACGCCCTAAACCCCCGCAAAGTGTATCGCATCTGGAGTGTAGATGTCCGAAAACCGCTAGCCCGCAGGCTTTTCCACTGAGAGAATACGCTTAATGGAACTGCCTGAGCGAGAGACGTGTTATCGCGCGTTGCAGAGCCGTGATGCGCGCTTTGACGGCTTACTCTTCGTCGGCGTGACCTCGACAGGCATTTATTGCCGTCCGGTCTGCCCGGCGCGAACCGCAAGCTTTGAGAACTGCCGGTTCTTCGGTTCCCCGGCGGCGGCGCAGGAGGCCGGATTTCGTCCCTGCCTGCGCTGCCGCCCGGAGACGGCTCCGGAACTGGCGTCCTGGCGCGGAACTTCGAACACCGTTTCGCGCGCCCTCGCGCTGATTTCCGATGGCGCGCTGGATGGCGATGACGCTTCCGTGGACGCACTCGCCGAACGTCTCGGCCTGGGCGAGCGGCAATTGCGGCGATTGTTTGTTCAACATCTCGGCGCTTCGCCGATCGCGGTTGCGCAGACGCGGCGCGTCCTCTTCGCCAAGCACCTCATCCACGAAACCCGGATGCCGATGACCGAAGTTGCGTTGGCCGCGGGCTACCGCAGCATTCGACGCTTCAATGAGACGTTTCGTGAACTCTTCCATCGACCGCCCAGCGCGCTGCGGCGCAGAACATCTGTGAGTCCCAGCGGTCCGGAGCCCGGCGTGACGTTACGGCTGCGCTATCGCGCACCCTATGATTGGGAGTCCATGATCGGCTTTTTGGGTGCGCGCGCCATACCCGGCGTCGAAGTTGTGGAGCACGGGAGCTATCGGCGGACTATCGGCATGGATGGGTTTACGGGGAGCGTGATGGTCACGCATCTTCCGCAGCGCCAAAGCCTGGGCGTGACGATTCGCTTTCCGCGGGTGCAGTCGCTGCCGGCTATCATCAGCCGTGTGCGCCGGCTGTTTGACCTTGGGGCTGACATTGAAACCATAGATTCGCATTTGTCTCTCGACCTGCTGCTGGCGCCGCTGGTCGCGCAGCGTCCCGGCTTGCGCGCTCCGGGCGGGTGGGATGGTTTTGAACTGGCGGTGAGGGCGATTCTGGGCCAGCAGGTCAGTGTGGCAGCGGCGCGCAGACTGGCCGAACAGCTTGTCGCCGCCCATGGAAAGCGAGTCTCCAGCGACTTCGCGGCCGAACCGCGCTTGACTCATGTGTTTCCGGAAGCCACAGAGCTTTTGCAGGCAGACTCCATCCAGGTAGGCATGCCTGAAGCGCGGCGATCGGCGTTGAAGGAGTTGGCAGCGGCGGCGGTGGCAGATCCGAATCTCTTCCGTCCCTTGGGAACCATCGAAGAGGCAATCGCAAAATTGCGCCAGATTCGTGGAGTTGGCGAGTGGACCGCGCAGTACATCGCACTGCGCGCCTTGCGTGAGCCGGATGCTTTCCCGGCCGCGGATATCGGCTTGCTGCGCGGTGCGGAACTGGTGGATGGGCGAGCGTTCATGCCGGTGGACCTTCTGGCGCGATCGCAAACATGGCGGCCGTGGCGAGCTTACGCGGCGCAACACCTCTGGGCAACCGCCGCCGCGGCCGCGAACTTAGAATCCAGGAGCACTTATGCCTGATGTACTTCAGTTACTGCTCGACCGCATCGATACGCCGATCGGCGAACTGCTGCTGGCGGCGGACGAAGCGGGAAATTTACGCGCGATCGATTGGGCCGACATGTATTGGGCGGACGATCAGTGGCGCATGCTGCGATTTCTGCGCCTGCACTATGGGGAGCGCTACCAGCTACGGCCGGCTCGCGACCCTCACGGCTTGAGCGAGGTCATGCGGCGCTATTTTGCGGGCGATGTGGAGGCGATAGACCACATCCCCGTCCAGACCGCCGGCACGGCGTTTCAGCGCAGCGTGTGGAAGGAACTGCGAAAGATCCCAGGAGGCCGCACGGTATCTTACGGAAAGCTTGCCGAAAAGCTTTCACGTCCCCTGGCGGTGAGAGCGGTTGGCACGGCGAATGGCTCCAACCCGATTGGTATTGTGGTGCCCTGTCATCGAGTCATTGGAGCAGACGGATCACTCACGGGCTACGGCGGAGGCTTGCCTCGCAAGCGGTGGCTGCTGGAGCATGAGCGGAAACACGCCAACCCCTATCGCGAGCGAGGGATCACTTACTTCGCTGCGTTCCGAAGGTGTCGCGTATAAGTTGTAGCCGTTGCTGTTCGACCGCGGCATATTGTTCGTCGGCGCGAACGGCAAGCCTGCCGAAATCGATAGGAGGCACTCTGCGATCGATTTCGCGGATCAAGGGCAGGGCATGCCAAACAGCTAGCTTCCCACGGATGCCGAGCGTGAGAGTTTCGATAGCTTCGAATGTACCAAGCCCGCCGCCGGGGTCGTCGCGCTCTAGCTTGAACTGGCTGGCCTTCTCAGCCAGCCAGCCGGTTGCCTCAGTGAGATCAAGCTGCGTTTCGCCCACCTTCTGGATGACCTGCCGCAGCGCTTCCTGATCCTGCTTGAGCTGCGCTGCCAACCAGCGGGCAAACTCTCCGAGCTTGTCGCCTTTGTACTGCTCCTCGAGGGAGCCCAGCAACTTGATGGCGAAGTGCGACGCAGCCAGATGGTCGTGCAGATAAGTCGCCAGGGCGTCACTCATTTCCGGATACCCTTATCGGTTACCGCCTACGACATCACGGCCTTTTCCCTGGCCCAAAGGCGGAGTTTGCGGCACGCTGCCACAAAAGTCGCGGGACCTTTGGCCTTGTCGAGCGGCACGAAGCCTTCATCCAGATCCAGGCCGGCCTTTTCAAAGAGCGGCAAGGCGGCTTCCACATAGCCGACAAATTTCAGGTGGGCGAACGCGTCGGAAACGAAATCTTTCGCAGCGGCGTTCTTGAGCAGGGCAGCGCATCCCGCGGCCGACGGAATGACGGCTACGGCGTCGTAAAGCACGGATGGTCCGCCGCCGACTTTTTGCTGCGCCTCGATCAGGCTGCCGTCGCTCGCATTGACGCCGCCGACTTGCGGCGCGATCACCTCGACGCTGGCTTGCTCGCCTTCGATCGCAGCCTTGAGGGCGTCGAAGAGTTTGCGGTCGCTGCCATCGGTCACGAGGATTCCGACTTTACGGCCGGCAAAAGACTTGGGGCCGTTGCCAACAATGCTCAACGCCTTGGATGGCTTGAGATCGGTCCGCGTTTCTTTGGCCGCGGGTACAGGCTTCACTTTCTCGCGCAGCCCCAAACCAGCGGCTACCCGGTCTGCCAACTTGGCATCGATGTGAGGCAGGTGGGCGACAACTCGCGCGCGGATGGCCGGCTTTTCGACCTTGCTCAGTTCGAAGATCAGCGCCTCGGCGATATGGCCCTGCTCCGTCTCCGTCTGGCTCACATAGAACTGGCGGGCCTGGCTGTAGTGATCGGCGAAGGTCTCGGACCGTTCGCGGACTTTGGGTCCATTTTCCACGGCGGGGAAAGAGCGAAAGCCGGTATCGTGGGATTCGCGGGGGCCGCCTTCCGCGCCGCCCCAGGAATTGGGCTCGTAGTTGACGCGGCCGCTGGGGTTGACCATCGCCATGTGGCCGTCCTGCTGGAAATGTTGGAAGGGACACTTGGGCGCATTGATGGGGATGTGGGTAAAGTTGGGTCCGCCGAGGCGCTTGACCTGCGTATCGAGATACGAAAAATTACGGCCCTGAAGGAGCGGATCGTTACTGAAATCCACGCCAGGGACGATGTTGTTGGTGCAGAAGGCGACCTGCTCCGTTTCGGCAAAAAAATTGCCGACGCAGCGGTCCAGAACCAGGCGGCCGACGCGTTGGATGGGTACGTCTTCTTCGGGAATGAGTTTGGTCGCATCGAGAACATCGAAGGCAAATTCATCCGCGAATTTTTCGTCGAAGAGCTGCAGGCCGAGTTCCCACTCCGGAAAGTTGCCGGACTGAATCGCAGTCCAGAGATCCCTGCGATGAAAATCCGGGTCGGCGCCATTGATCTTCACAGCCTCGTTCCATACGACGGACTGCAAACCGAGCTTTGGTTTCCAATGGAACTTTACGAAGGTCGCTTTGCCCTCCGCATTGACCAGGCGGAAGGTGTGGACGCCGAAGCCCTCCATGAAGCGGAAGGAGCGCGGGATCGCGCGGTCCGACATGACCCACATGATCATGTGCATGCTTTCCGGCATGAGTGAGATGAAGTCCCAGAAGTTATCGTGCGCGGTCTGGGCTTGCGGGAAATCGCGATCCGGCTCCGCTTTGGCAGCGTGAATCAGGTCCGGGAACTTAATCGCATCCTGAATAAAGAAGACCGGAATGTTGTTGCCGACGATGTCCCAATTGCCCTGCTGCGTGTACAGCTTCACGGCAAACCCCCGGACATCCCGCGCCAGATCGGGCGAGCCCTTATTGCCTGCAACGGTCGAGAAGCGCACAAAGGCGGGAGTTTTTTCGCCGGCGCGCTGGAAGAGGTCGGCGGAGGTGATCTTGGCCAGCGACTCGTAGTTTTCGAAATATCCATGCGCGCCGAAACCGCGGGCATGCACCACGCGTTCTGGAATGCGCTCGTGATCGAAGTGGAAGATCTTTTCGCGGAGGTGAAAGTCCTCGAGAGTTGTGGGGCCGCGGGCGCCCACCTTTAGAGAATTCTGATCGTCGGATACGGGAGTGCCCTGCTGGGTGGTCAGGACGGGCACGTCACCGCCGGCGGTCTGATGCGTCTCGCCGCCGTTTGTCGAAGGCGCTTCTTTGGTAGGCTGCTTTTTTTGTTTCACGAATTCCCCATTCTGATGTGGAGCTGCAGAGGGAAATTCGTTGCAGGTATGTATCCATGTATCGGAAAGGTCATTCGAACGATTCAATCCGGGTGGAATCGCAGGAAAGCAGACCTTCCCGGGATAGCGGGCGGGCTGTTGCGCTCATTTAGCGCGCAGAAACTGTCGTCGCGCGCTGCATTGCACGGCAAACTTCGTTCGATTGTCGAGAACTGGCTACTTCGCGTCTGGTAGAGCGAAGGCCATGAGGCTATCGTCGGTAAAAGGATTGCCGAAGAATCCGCCTCCGGTAGAGGGGATGACGACGTACTGTTTGCCGTCACGGCCCTGATACGTCATCGGCGTTGCTTCGGCGGCGCCGCCGAGTTTCACGGTCCACAGCTCCTGGCCGGTCTTGGCGTCGAAGGCGCGGAAGCGGGCGTCGTCGGTTGCGGCTACGAAGACAAGTCCGCCGGCGGTGGCGATGGTGCCGCCGTTTCCGGGGCGGCCGGTCTTCTGTTTTTCCGGCGGCAGGCTTTCCGTAATCCCAAGGGGCACGCGCCAGACAAACTCGCCGGTGTTGACGTTGACGGCGGTCAACTGTCCCCAGGGCGGCTGCTGGCAGGGTAGCTGCTGGGAGTCCTTGCCCGGAATGCTGAAGCGTCCGCCGCCGGCGACGCCTTCGTAGACGCCGTCGGGATCGACGCGGTTGCCCGGGCCATCGCCCATGGCGCGGCCTGCCTTGGGATCGTGATCCTTGACACCGGAGAGCTGGCCCAGTTCATTGGTGTTGATGAACAGATAACCAAGCTCCGGATTGAACGAAGTTCCGAACCAGTTGACGCCCCCGTGATTGCCGGGGAACTGCACACGCAAATGGTTGTAGCTCACAGGAAGATAGGGGCCGCCTAGTTGCACGCCCTGAATCAACTCCTTGCATGCCGCTTCCAATTCCGGCGTTACGGTGGCGATGTCTGAAGCGCGCATCGTCATACGTGCGAGCGGCGGCGGCTTGAGCGGAAACGGCTGTGTCTTCGAAGCGCGTTCCAGGGGCACTTCACTTTGCGGCACGGGGCGTTCCTCGACGCCATAGATCGGTTTGCCGGTTACGCGGTCGAGCAGAAAGAGCAGGCCGACTTTATTGATCGCTGCGACCGCGGGGATTGTTTTGCCGCCCTGTTTCACATCGATCAGGGCGGGCGCGCCGGTCATATCGGCGTCCCAGATATCGTGATGGACCACCTGGAAGTGCCACAGATATTTGCCGGTATTGGCATCGGCCGCGACCAGGCTGGTGCTGAAGAGGTTGTCGCCGGCGCGGTCGCCGCCGTACTGATCCACCGATGGCGCGCCGAACGGGATGTAGACGATGCCGCGTTGGACATCCACCGTCATGAAGCCCCACACGTTGACGCCGGACCGGTTTTTCCAGCTATCGCCGGCCCAGGTATCGTTGTACTTCTCACCGGCGCGTGGAATCGAATGGAAGGTCCACGCGAGTTTGCCGGTCTCCATGTTCCAGGCGCGCACGTCGCCCGCGGGGCCCTTCGGGGGATTCTCCTGGGTGGTGCCGCCGGTGATGACCAGGTTCTTATAAACGATAGGCGGCGAGCTGAGGCCGTTGCGGCCGGGAAGACCCTGCATGATTTCGGGCGTGTTCAGGTTGACGATACCGTTATCGCCGAACGCATCGTTGGGCTTGCCGGTTTTCGCATTCAGGGAATACAACTTGCCGTCGTTCGAGCCGAAGACGATCTGCGCGGGCGTTTGCGCGCCGCCGGGCCAGTATTCCACGCCGCGCATGGATGCGTTGCCGGCGGGAAGTTGATAGGACCAGATCTCCTTGCCGGTGGTCGGCTCGAGCGCGACAACGCGGGAATACGGAGTGGAGAGGTACATGACTCCATCAATGACCAGCGGAGTGACTTCGGTCGCCCGGAAACCTGCCGCGCTGCGCGCCCGGCCGCGGCCTGGCTGGCCGCCGGCGTCCGGGAGTATCGCCCTCAGAGCGTCCGGCGCCGGGTCTGGCGGGCGCGAGAGGCGCTGCGCCGCCCGCGGGTTTCATGTGATAGACCCAGGCCACTTTGAGTTGGCTGACATTCTTGGAGGTGAGCTGGGTGAGCGGGGAAAAACGCATTCCGCCCGCATCGTGTCCGTAGGTCGGCCAATCCTTGGACGACTGCGCGAAACCGGTGAGGCCTGCCACGATCATGGTGACGGCAAGTCGCTTGCTATTCATGGTTATCGGCCAGAATATCACATGGGTTCGCGGTAAATGGGGAACGGAAGAAGAGGGAGCGCAGTCAGCCGCGCATGAGGGCCATCCGGCATTTCGCACGGAGGAGTTCGATTTCGGAGATGGCAGCTTCGATGTTACTCGCCGTCAGTGTCCAGTCTTCGGTGAACTGGGCGACGGTGAGCGCGGAGAAATCCTCGGAGAGGTCAGCGGCGCGTGCGGGATCGGCCAGGTAATCGGTGAGGATGCGCAGAGACCAGGTTTCCGGGGGTACCGGCAGATCGAGCAAGCGCAATGGCTGGCCGGATCTTGCGACTACTACTTCCCATCCGGCGGTAACTCGAAAACCCTGGTAAGTGACGCTAGTCCGAGAGTGTTCCATGGGAGCGAACCGTGAACCGTATGTGTACATCTTCTCACGGTTCGCCCCAGCGAACTCAGGATCGGAGAACGACGATCAGGATGGTGATCAGGAATATACAGTGGACGCCGGCATCGATCCACATTACCCAATTGCGGCCGGCTACGGTCTTGATGACGCGGATCATTACTGACGCGCCATCACGGCACGCAATTCGGCTTCCGCGTCCCGGATCAGATCGCCGCTCACGTCGACCGTGACGCTGTGGAGCGTCCCGGTAAAGAGGAAGGGCGGCTCATATGCGGAGGTCACGGGAGACCCGGTATCGGCGCCGCACACTATGCCTCCGCCGAGACCGAGGCTCAACGGGATGGTGAGCGGAATGTCTCCCTGTGCGACAGCTTTATCGTCCACGTAGAGGTGCGCGCGCCCGGGTGCACCCTTGCCGTGCGGGATGTCGGGTTTGCCGGTGAGTTCGAATTCAAAGCGGAGTTTGTGGCGGCCGGCGGGAATCGCGGTCTTCGACACGATCTGATACAAGTTACTGCCCACGTAGTTATAGACGTAGGTGAGTTTGCCATCTTTCACGAAGAACGCGAAGCCACCCTGTACGTCTCCGGCGGAGAGCAGGACTCCTTCGGCGCCGCCTTTGGGGATTTCGACATCGGCGGTAATGCTGTGGGCCCGGTTCAGGACGTTGGGGCCTGCGACCGTGGGAATCGGCTGGGTGCCCGGATAGTAGGTGTAGTGATCGCGGGCGGCGGCGATCTGCGGACGCGGGTCGGCGAAGCGGAGGGTGCCGCGGCTATCGATGGGGAGGACGCCGTACTTACCGGCCTCCACGTACCAGGTGGCGATCATTTCGATCAGTTTCGCGCGCTCTTTGGCGGCCACGTCGTGGTTTTCGGCCCAATCGTTGTCGATGTGGTAGAGCTCCCAGTGCTTCGCATCGAGTTCCGCCAGTTTGTCATGGGTAATGGGCGCGCCGAAGCCTAAGCCCGATTCCTTGAAGGAGGCACCCGGCCACGGACAGACGGCACGCCAGCCATCGTGATAAATCGAGCGGTGGCCGAACATCTCGAAGTACTGCGTATGGTGGAGGCTTTGGGCTTTCGGATTATCGAGTACGTGGGCGAAGCTTACGCCTTGGATTGGCGATTGGGTGACGCCGCGGACCGCGAGCGGCGCTTCGATGCCGAGCAAATCGAGCACCGTCGGCACCATATCGATGGCATGCGCGTAGTGCGGCCGCACGTCGCCCTGGGACTTGATGCCCTTGGGCCAGTGCACGATGAACGGATCGCTGACGCCGCCGCGATAGGTCTCGCGCTTCCATCGCCGGAAGGGCGCATTGCCCGCCCACGCCCAGCCCCAGGGGTAGTGGTTGAAGGTTTCCGGTCCGCCCAACTGATCGATTTTCTCAAGATTTTCCTGCAGCGAATCGGGCACGTTGTTGAAGAATTTGTTCTCGTTGACGGAGCCGTGCGGGCCGCCTTCGGCGCTGGCGCCGTTGTCTGAGATGAACATGATCAGCGTGTTTTCCCACTGGCCCATGGATTTCAGAAATTCAAACAGGCGGCCGTAGTGGAAATCGGAATGGGTCAGGAAGCCGGCGAAGACTTCCATCATGCGTGAGTACAGTTTCTTTTCGTCGGCGGAGAGGGTATTCCAATCCTGCACGTCGGGATCGTGGCGGGAGAGTTCGGCGTCCTTCGGGATGATTCCGAGTTCCTTCTGCTTCTCGAATACCTTCTGACGATAGGCGTCCCAGCCCTCGTCGAACTGGCCTTTGTAACGGTCTGCCCACTCCTTGGGGACGTGATGCGGGGCGTGCATTGCGCCCGGGCAGAAATACAGGAAGAACGGTTTGTCGGGGGCCACCTGTTTGGAATCGGCAATAAAGCTGATCGCCTTGTCTACCAGGTCGGAGGTGAGGTGATAGCCCTCCTGCGGAGTTTTGGGCGGCTCCACGGAATGGTTGTCGTAGACCAGTTCGGGGTAGTACTGATGCGTGTCGCCGCCCAGGAAACCATAGAAGCGTTCGAAGCCTCGTCCCAGCGGCCAGCGATCATAGGGGCCGGCGGCGGAGGCCTGGTCGGCGGGGGTCAGGTGCCATTTCCCGACGGCATACGTGTTGTAGCCCTGTTCATGCAGGATCTCGGAGAGAAAGCCATTTTCAAAGGGTATATAGCCGTTGCCGCCGGGATAGCCCGTGGAGCCTTCCGTGATGCAAGACATGGCATTGGAATGGTGGTTGCGCCCGGTCAGGATGCAGGTGCGGGTGGGCGAGCAGAGCGCGGTGGTGTGCATGTTGTTAAAGCGCAATCCGTGCTTCGCCAACTGGTCCAGGTTGGGTGTTTGGATCGGGCTGCCGTAACAGCCAAGCTGCCCGAAGCCGGTGTCATCCTGCACGATGAAGAGGACGTTGGGAGCGCCTGCCTTAGCCCTCAAAGGCTCCGGCCAGGCGGGTGTGGACTCGTCGAAAGTCCGCGCGATTTCTCCCGGAAAGGCGGTGCCCGGTTTGTATTCAGTCAGTTTCTTTGCCATGTTCACTCTC
This sequence comes from uncultured Solibacteraceae bacterium, assembly GCA_963811575.1. Lineage (GTDB taxonomy): Bacteria > Acidobacteriota > Terriglobia > Bryobacterales > Bryobacteraceae > Solibacter. Next base: position 247,134 of record CAWERY010000013.1, read on the forward strand.
CCTTGTTCGTAGTCAGTTCGGAGGCGCCGGCGGGCCGCATCACCTCCGAGGCTTCCTTGCCCATGCGAAGCAAACCAGCCATCGCCTTCATCGGTCGATCGATATGCTGGAAAAAGGCTTTGTAGCCGGCGCAGAGGTAGTTCAGGCCGGCTTCGCCATCGGGCGAATGGAGGAAGCGATTGCGGGGACACTCGCCATTGCAGGCGAAGCGCACGTCGCATTCCCGGCAGTAGCGGGGAAGGCTGTCGCGTTTGGCGTTCCCGAAGGCACGCTGTTGGTCTGAGGCGACGAGTTGGAGCAACTGGTGCTCCTTGATGTTGCCGAGGCGGTATCGGGGTTCGACGAAGTGGTCGCAGGAGTAGAGGTCGCCGTTGTGTTCCAGGGCGAGGGCGTTGCCGCACGTCTCGCCGAAGATGCAGAGCGACGCCGGCAGGCCCATCCAGGAAGCCAGCGCGGATTCGAACATCTGAATGAACACGTCGCCGACGTCGTGCGTGACCCACTCATCGAAGATGCTGATCAGAAAGGCGCCCCACTGCTCCGGATTGACGCTGCGTTCGGTGACCACGGTGCCGTTCTGGGTATAGAGCGGGCGCTGCCGATTGCGGTCTCCCCAGCCGGCATTGGCGATCTCGATGGTCTCTGGCGTCGCCCTTTCCACGATCGGAATGAATTGCAGGTACTGCGTGCCGACCTCATCGCGAAAGAAGCGGTAGACCTTCAGGGGGTGGACGCACGTTGGCATCGTGAACGGTGCACAAGACGTTGAATTCCACCTTGTGGCGCTGCATCATGCGGGCAGCGCGCATCACGTGAGAGAAGGTGGGATCGCCGGCTTTGTTGACGCGGTAGGTATCGTGCAGGGCTTGCGGGCCATCCATCGAGAGGCCCACCAGGAAGTTATTTTCGTGCAGGAAGTCGCACCATTCATCGTCGAGCAGGGTGCCGTTGGTTTGAATGGTGTGTTCGAGGGTCATGCCGGGCGCAGGTGCTTGCGTGCGAGGGCGTTTGCGCGGCGGAAGAAATCGAGCCCCATGAGGGTAGGTTCGCCGCCCTGCCACGCGATGGTGACATGGGCGGACGCGCTGCGATTCGATGACCTGGCGGACGTAGGCTTCGAGCGTGTCGTCGGCCATCTGAAATTTGCTGCCCGGGTAGAGCGTGTCTTTGGACAGGAAGAAACAATACTCGCAATCCAGATTGCAAATGGCTCCGGTGGGTTTGGCCATCACGTGAAAACAAGATGGCGCCTGGCGCGGCCCAGACTTTGGGGGAATCCTGAGTGACTGACATAGAGCGACCCCTACGCATGATGTCCACCGGGTATCGCTGATTCAAAACTTTGGCCGGCCGAAGGCTTCGCGTCAGATGAGTAATAGGATGGTGGAGTACGCAGCGGCGCCGCCGACGAACCACCAGAAGCGCGTGCCGCGTTCGGCGCGCAATTCGGCGTGAACACTGGTAATCAAGACTCCGCCCGCGAGAAAAGCAAACAGCCGGGACGTGAGGGAAGGGCGGAAGGCAGCGGTAATCCCCAAGCCCCATCCCAGAAGCAGGGAGAAGATGAGGATCATTCTGCCGAGCGGCTGGTAGCGTTCCTCGAACTGTTCCGCCAGTTCGCCATCGGTCATGAAAAGATGCAAGCCCATGGCGAGCACGTAGAGCGCGAGCGAAGCCCCTGATTCGTCTTCGCGGCGAACCAGCAGATAGCCGATCAGCAGGTTGTAGAGCGAATAGCCGGAGATCACACCGGCGTAAAAGAGGGCGGCCTGATGGGGATCGGTTGCCGGGGAGGTTCGCAATCTGGCCAGGCCCGCGAAGGCGACGAATCCGGCGAGGGCCCACAGGTAAATTCGCTTCTCCACGTCGAGCCAGGCGCCGAACGCGGTGCCGGCGACGGTGGACCGGTGCTCTTCGAGTTCCGGCATGATATTGACGAAGACATAGGCCACAACCACGCCGGCCGAAAGCGCGTGCCAGCGGCGTTCGATCTGGAGGGTATATTTGCGGAAGTAGCGGGACAGCACGAAGGCGGAGGCAAGCACCAAAGATCCGCCGAGCGATACAGAGGCGGGCAGCCGGCTCAGAAGGCTACTCCGAGCGAAAGCAGGGCCACGACGCCGAGGATGGCAAGCACGGAAGCCACGCTCATGGTAAGGCTGAAGCGCGGTTTGAGTCCCGCACTCTGGAGCACCTTCAACTCACGCCGGTGGTCGAAAACGGCGGCGACCAGCGAGAGGGTGCCGAGCGAGATCAGCACCATGCCGACGCCTTCCGCGGTCCAGACCCGGCCGGCGGGGCCTTTGATCAGCACGCTGGAATCGGCGAGGGATTGAAAGAGTTTCGCCAGAGTAAAGCCGAAGCCGATCATGGAGATCGACGTACGAATCCAGGCCATCAGGGTTCGTTCGGTGGCTAAGAAGCTTCTTTGCAGGGCCAATTGCGTGTTCTGATCGAGGATTGGAAGCGAGGGATCCATGCGTCGGCTAACTTACTTCCGAGCCCTGGAGAGCATCTTCTGGCGCGATGTCTCTTCTTTGGCGTTTCGATCCATGACCATCTTATAAGCGAGATAGTACTTATAGATGTTGCTGACATATTGCACGGTTTCGCTGCCTATTTCCCTGGACGCGACGATCTCCACATTATTGAACCAGCGGTTGGGATCGTAGCCTTCGGCCGCGGCCTGGGTTCGCAGTTTTTGGATCCGGTTCGGGCCGGCATTGTAAGCTGCCAGGGCGAAGACTCCTTTGGTGAGCGAATCCATCGGCTCGTCCGCGTAGTATTGGGTCCACATGTAGCGCAGATATTTGGCTCCGGCCTCGACATTCCGGTCGGTCTTTTGCACGTCGGGGATTTCGATTGGCTTGGCGGCTGCGGTACTCGGCTTGATTTGCATTACGCCGACGGCTCCGGCGGGGCTTTTCAAATTCGGGTTGAGACCCGACTCCTGGTAGCCTTGCGCGGCGAGTAAGAGGTAGGGAAAGTCGTACTTATCGCCGTAGGTCTGAAACAGCTTGACCAGTTGTTCAAAGCGAAGAATGTCATGGGACGAGGTGGCGTTCTTTGCCCATTTTATGTCGCCAAGATACTTATGCGAGATGATGTTGCCGTAGGCGGTGCCGACTTTGTGGGTCTGGACGAATTCATTGACGACGGCTTTGAGCTGGGGCGTGTTCGCCTGCATCGCCCAGCACAGCGGGCCTTCGACGAGCACCATCTCAGGATGCGGCTGAAGATTTGGCAGTACCTTTGTCCAGTATTCAAGGAGTTTGTTTTCGTTCACCGCCATCGGAATGAGGCCCGCATTCACCATTTCCAGGATGTCTTCGGGTTGGAGGTCTTCGTCCGACGGCATGAGTTGAATCGGAGGCTTGCCCTGCTTCTGAAAGGTTTCGCTGAGGCGGACTAGCGCCTCATAGGGCAGCGTGTTCTTGCGGCAGTAAATTTCCTTGCCGGAAAGGTCTTCCAGAGGCGCTACCGGAGGAGCGCCAGGCCCGGTGACGACGATGATCTTCGCATCGTCGTAAAGCGGCTCTGAGAACTCGACGAGCTGCTGGCGCGATTCCGATGTTCCACTCAGGCTGGCGACAAGGTCTCCCTTGCCATCGACCAGCATGGGGATGAGCCTCTCGCGGGCGACCGGAACAAACACAGCATGGATGGCGCGGTCTCCGGTATTGAGCTTCTTGTTCAGGAACTTTTCAAACTCACGGGAGTATTCGTAAATGGCTCCCTGCATGTGGAGATCATCGAAAAAGAAGCCGAGTTTGCTGGGAGCGACCAGGATGCGTAGAAATCTGCGCTTGGCGATGCCATCGAGGTCGCCATGCCACTGCTCATGCGCGAGGCGCTCTTCGATTCGGGTAGGCGCGGCGGCCTCGCCAGGGCCTTTGAGCCTTGGTATGGCCGCAGACGAGTTCGAAGCGGGGGGCTTGGAGGCGGGTGCGGTCGTGTCCGGAGTTTCGGCGCGGTCCGCGTGGCCGGTGGGTTGATCTCTGCGGCTACAGGCCGCGGTGAGCAGGAGGACGGTCGAAATGCTGTATAAGACTCTACTGCGTAACACCCTGGAAGCGCTTGATGAGCGGTGCATTTTCATCCCCTGCGGTGTGTGCCGCGCGGCGGCGAAATTGGAATTGCAGCGGCGGCGCGCGTGCCGCCCCTAGGCTGGATTCGGTGACACGCGGAAGGGTTCTTTATTGTTCAGAAGAACAGATTCAACTTCAATCCAAAGGCGTTCACACGGGGTGGATTCGAGTGGCTGCCGTTTTGCCGCATGTAATAGGGTTCCCACTCCACATGGGGGCCCACCGGAAGTTGGATCCCGAACGCATACCGGTTCGGCGTCCACAGGTCATAGCGGGTGTCGTAAAAGATCTCGTAGTAGGCGTAGGGCGTGCAGACGAAGGATCCGCGTTTGAGATCGCGTTCCATCCGCAGGAGGTTGCGATAACGTGTCGAGAACCCGCTGCCTTTGATGAAACGGAATTCGCCGCGGTTTCGATCGGCAAGCAGGATTTGCCAGGGCAAAAGATAGCGTGTGGTGAGATCGACGATGGCGCGATTTTCGGAGGCGGCGCCGCCGGGCGTGAGAGGGGACTTGTAGCGATAGGCGGCGCCAAAGGTGAGGTAACGTCTACGGTATACATCCTCGCGGTTGCGCAAATCCTGCCGGAAGACGGGTTTGAGCGCGGCTTCGACGAAGACCGTGAAATACCCATTCCAGGCGTGTGTGACGGGATCGCTGATCGCAAGATCCTGAACTCTGGCGCGAAAGGTCTCTCCCTGCTGGAGGTAGAAGTTGAGTTCGGGCCAGTACTCGACGCTCGGAGCCCGGCCCTGTGCCGGAAGATATCCCGCGGCGGCGAAGAGTAACCAAGCGACCAGTGTGTGAGGACTCCGCATCCTATATACCCTTTGACCGGTCGCTCTCTAGCTCCCGATGCTTTCGGGATGGCGGTGGTGCAGAATTTCGGCAGCCGAAAATCAGGAGCGTCAAATCAGGAGTGGCGCGGCGGGCGGCGCGGATAGGATAATAACGAAACCTTTCGAGGGATTCGAACGAACGAACAAAAATGAAACTCCTAGCGAAGTTCAACCTGATTCTGGGTCTGGTGTTGGGCGCGGGGCTGGTGATCGCCGCCGCGGTGTCGCACTATTTTCTGCAAAACGACGCGCGCGAAGAGGTGGTCCGGCAAGCGCGTTTGATGATGGAAGCGATGCGATCCGCGCGCGATTACACCAGCAAACAGGTCAAGCCGCTGCTGGTGACGCAGCAGGAGCATCAGCGGTCTTTCCTGCCGCAGACCGTGCCCGCATTCGCCGCTACGGAAAATTTTCAATATCTGCGCGCAAGCTATCCGGACTACACCTATAAAGAAGCCGCATTGAACCCGACGAATCTCCGCGACCGGGCAGGGGATTGGGAGGCGGACATTATCAATTCCTTCCGTAACCAGACCAGCGGGAAGAAGGAAGTGGTGGGGGAGCGTGACACGCCGACGGGGCGCTCCCTGTACCTGGCACGGGCGATTCAGGCGGATCCCCCGTGCCTGGAATGCCACAGCACGCCGCGGGCGGCGCCGCCGGCGATGATCCGGCATTACGGTTCGAACAACGGCTTCGGGTGGCGGGCGAACGAGATTGTGGGCGCGCAGATTGTCTCGGTACCAATGGCAATCCCGGTGCAAATGGCGAACCGCGCGTTTCAGAGCCTGGTGGTGGATCTGGCGCTGGTGTTCCTGGCGACTTTGATTCTGCTCGATGTGGTGCTGCTCTTCACGGTGGTGAGGCCGCTGCGCAGGCTTTCGGCGATGGCGGACCAGATCAGCGTGGGGCAGATGGACATGCCGGAGCTGCCGGTGAAGGGGAAGGACGAGATTGCGGTGCTGGCCGACTCTTTCAATCGCATGCGGCGCAGCCTGGAGCGGGCGCTCAAGATGCTAGAGGGCTGAGCGGATCGCCTCCAGGAAGCGGCGGCGATCTTCCGCGGCGGGGATTTCCTCGGCGAGCCTCTTCTGCAGGTCTTCGGTGGACCGGGCGTTGCGTGCCGCGCGCTGCACCAGAACTTTGGAGATCGGCCCCAGATGCGCGGCGAGCGCCTGCGCGTAGATTTCGAGGGTCCGGCCGTCGAAGACCGCCGCGGAGGGTGCGCGAGCCATGGTGACCGTGCTATCGGTACTGGCGGACTTCAGGAATTCCTGGCGAGCAGCGGGGTCATCGATTTGGGCGGCCAACGCCTTGCGAATTTCGGAGATGCTGCCGTAGCGTTGAGCGGCTTCGGGCACCAGGCGGCGGGCGATGGGGCCGAGCGCGCGTGAGAGTCGCGCTTCCAGATCGGCAAGCTCCGGCTGGGAGACTGCGCTCGCGACGGGGGCTTGAAAATGCGCGGGCTGCGCTTGCAGGGCGCCGGCGAATTCGGCTGCCGTTTGGAAGCGCCGCTCCGGCTGCTTGGCGAGCGCACGCATGATGGCGGCGGAGACCGCGGCGGTCACCAGCGGATTGCATGCCGAGGGCTCGACCGGAATCTCATCCAACTGCGCATTCATCAGCGCGTGTTCGGTATCGGCCTGAATGGCACGGCGGCCGGTGACCATTTCGTAGAGGGTGAGGCCGAGAGAGTAGATGTCGGAGCGAACGTCTACCGTGCCGGAACGTATCTGTTCCGGGGACATATAGGCGAGGGTGCCGACGGCGAGTCCGGTGCCGGTGAGACGGGCGGCGCCGGAGGAGCGGGCGATGCCGAAATCGGTCAGCTTCACGACCCCGCCGGCGGTAATCAGGATGTTGGCGGGTTTGATGTCGCGATGAATCACGCCGCGATCATGTGCGAAGCCCAAGGCGGCGAGCACTTGCAAGACGCAGTGAATTGCGGCAGGGATTTCGAAGGGTCCGTGGCGAAGTTTCTCTTCGAGGCTCGAACCTTCGACAAGCTCCACGATCATGACCAGGCGGCCTTCGATGCGCATCGCGGTATGGAGCGCGGCGATGTTGGGATGCTGCAGGCTGGCATGGATCTTGATCTCGCGCAGGAAGCGGTCGGCGAGGGCCGAATCGGCTTCGACATCGGAAAGCGCGACCTTCATGGCCTCTTCACGGTCTGTGACGAGGCTGCGTACGCGATAGACCTTGCCCATGCCGCCGCGGCCCAGGACGCCGGTCACCTGGTAATCGCCGAAGACATCGCCGATCTGAATGGGCATCGCTAGGGTTTGGCGATTTCGGCAACACAGCCCATTTTGCCGAAAAAGCCTTTTTGGAAGACGGGGGGCATGTTGCCCATCTCCAATTGGAAGCGGACCTTGACGGGCTTGCCGGCGACAGTCATCGGGTCTTTGCCGCCGTAGATAATCCACTCGAGGATCTGGCCGGTATCGGATCGGACGGTGAACTCCGCTTTATCGAAGAAATGGAAGACCGCCCACAGGCCCTTGGCTTTGAGCCAATCCGCCGGTTCGCTGCCGATCTTCAGGGTGGACGAGAAATCGTGAACGCCCGGCGCCTGCCACACGAACTGGGTTGCGCTGGTGGCGCCGCCGGAGTACTTAAGAGTCTGCCCATCGAGCGAAAGAGTGACGCCGATGTTGGAGATGCCTTCGGAAGGCAGCGGCTTCAAGGAGTAGGAAAAATGCGGGTCCGGCGTGTTGCCCGCATACATGGCATCAGAGAGGGCCGCCGCCTGATTGAAGAACAGCACGAAGCGGGGAGTCAGGGCATCGCCGCCGGTGGCACTCGGGACGTACTGCGTGCCCTGCCGGGTGAGGAGCTTCTGAAGGCTGGAATCGTAGAGAGTCCAGAGCGCGCCGCCCGGTTTCTGGAAGATGGCGTTGACCTCGGCCACCGTGGCCTCGGGCGTGGCACTGGCATTGAAGGGATATTTTTTCCAGAGGGTGGACATCTGTCCGCACAGGCCTTTGCCCTTGGCATTCAATTCGTCCGGCCCGACACGGCGCATGAGCGCCTCGGCGTTGGTGATGGGATCGAGCAGGAGCTTAAGCACTATCGCATCGGTGTGTCCCTCGGGATCGATGCGGAAGGTCTGGGCGAGCTGGCGCGCGGCGATCTTGGCGGCGGTGGCCTGCGTCATACTCTGACTGACGGCGGCCTCGTTCGAAGGAGCCTGCGCCGCGCCATCGAGCGAAGCCTGCAGGGTAACGAGCGAGTTCATGTAGTTCTGATTGGCGGGCGCGATATAGCGCTCCGCGCATCCCGCGGGCACGACGGACTGAACGGGTTGAAAGACGTTGGCAATGGCGGGATCGTCCACCGCGACGTTTTGAGAGGCGAGGCACAACATGGAGAGCAGCGGGGAAAGGTTGCTGGAAAGTGTATTGAGCTTCTGCGCGGCGTCTTTTAAATCCTTGTATTTAACGACGGAGCCGGCTTCGAGATAAGCATGCCATTGCGCGAGAAAATCCTGGTAGTAGCGGGTTTGCAGGCGTTGCTCGAGGTTGGCGCGATCGATCTGCGCGGCGCCTTGATCGCCGAGCACCCATTGTTCTCCGCTGAAGTAGCGGTCCGGCGTCTTGACGGCGTTCTTTACGAAATCCCACCCGGCCTTGCGGAAGGGAGAAGCGACGTCCTTCGCATTGACCACGGTTTCGGCGGTTCCCGGAAATTGCCGGTTGAAGTTGAGGGGGGATCCGCTCTTGGCGGCGTCGGCCAGCATGGCCTGGTAGACGCGCTCGAAGCCGGCGAAGAGGGCGAGATAGCGGCGCGTCTTTTCTATGGCGGCGGCGTCATTCTCACTGGAATAGGGGTTGGCGATTTTCAGCTCGTCGCTGTAGAAATCGAACTGCTTTTCGGCGAGGGCGATCCGTTCGCTGCCGGGGTTGCGATCCGCGCTCCAGCGGTTCAACAGGACGGGCGTTAAGAAATTGCGGGCACTCTTATCGTGATTGGACGTGGTGATGAGATAAGCCTTCAGGGTGGCGTAAGTCTGGCTGTAATCCGGGCCTGGGGTGGGAGGCAGGCGGCGCATGGAATCGAGCATGCTGGCCTGCGTCTGGGCGAGCAGGACCTGTTTGAAGCGCGCGAAGTATAACTTATACACCTTGGGATAGAGATCATCGCCCACATACAAGCCCCAACGGTAGCCGGTTGGCGCGCCATTGCGGTTGTAAGCGCTCAAAACGGAAAGGCTTTGCCTGAGACTCTCCAGACCGCGCAGCGAATCGAGCGAGGCTGCGTTGACTCCCGTGGGCTCTGCCACCGCGCTGGCGAGCGCCGCTTGTTTGACGTCGGATTCGAGGGAGCGATTCTTGAAGAACGACACGGTCCAGCCAATAGCGAGAATCAAGCAGATGGAGCATGCGGCGATCAGCAGAATGCGGCGCAGCATGCTGGTCTTGGTGCTGGCGCCGCTGGCGCCCATCGCGATGCGGTCCGCAAGAATCACGCGCTCGAACAGGTGATTCAGGAAGACCCACTGCGGAATTTTGCGAGAGCCGAGGAACTGCTGCTGGGCGGCGGCTTCCGCGGGTTGGTTTTGAAAGCCGACGCGCATCATTCGCGTGGCTGCGATCTCCTCCGGCGCCTGCTGGCGGGTGGGGGCGGGGCGAACGGCGGGAGCGGTTTCGTTGACGATGATGGGACGAATTCCGGAGAAATAAAATCCGCGAAGGAAGGGACTGACGGCAACCTGGCTGGGGCGGCAGAGCTCGATCAGGAAGGTCACCAGGGACGGGCGGAGCTTGCGGAATTCGCGCGGAAATTCGTAGACCGCGGGGCGCAAGCTGGCTTCGTTTTCCCGTGCCAGCAAGTCTGGGCGCGCATCGCTCAGGGAGAAAGTCAGATCGTCGAATGCCTGATTGAGCCTGGCAGTCTGTTGATCGACATAGCCGCCGGGCTGGGGCGGGGCGAGGGGCAGGGAAGCGCCGACCACCTGACGCGCGTCGTCCGCGCTGAGATTGCGCACGTATTCGAGGAAGAAGGGAATGCGATCCATCTTCGTGAACAGGGCGTAGACCGGGAGGTTGATGCCGAGCTTTTCAGAGATTTCCCCGAGCTTCTGACGCAGATCGCGGGCCGCTGTGACGGCGGACTGGGACGCCCCTGGCTGAGTGAACGCCTCGATATCGAAACAGACGAGTGCTGCCCTGGGCGCCTGGCCGGAAGAGCCTACGACGCTGCCCAGTTTGGCGGGTTGGAGTTTGCGCTGCACGTGACGCCACATGCCGGCATCGGAGAGCAGTTTGCCGCCGAACTCGGTGATGACGATGCCGCGGGCGAGCCAGACGTTGAGGAACGAGGTGGGGGCTACGGCGGAATCCTGATAGACCTGTCCGGCGAGCAGTTCGGCTTCCAGGCCGGAATTGACCACGGTGCTCGTCTTGGTGGAACCGGGAGCGCCCACCAGCAGAATGGTAGGCAGCTTGCCGATGCTGCCGGCGCGAGCGGCGGCGAGCTTGGTTTCGGCGGTTCGGATGAGGGCGTCGATTTCGCCGCTGTCCGCGGCGGCTCCGCCAGCGTCCCCGGCGGCAGCTTTCTGTTTCTCTTTGCGTGAGAGAAACCAGATCACGACGGCCGCGGCAATGAGGCCGAGGAGCCACAGGACGCCGATCAGGACCCATCGTTTGGTCCCTGCGGGAAGAATCAGGTTCGCGGCCAGAAACGTAATTGCCAGATACCCGAGGAGGCCAGCAACGCTAATCCCAACGATTTTTTTCATCGCGTCACCTAATTCCTCGCCGGCGCCGCGGAGGCCTGGATTTGATTGGCTCCGGAATCGAGGGAAAGTTTATATCCGATGAACATGAGCAGGGCGAGAAAGAAACAAGCGATCGCCAGGATGCCGAGTCTTCGGGTCCAGACATCCTTGGGCGCCTGGGCGATTTCTCCGGGCAGTTGCCAGCCCGGTGACAAAGCTTTGAGCGGGCCGCGAATCCTGCGGATCTTGTCCGCGGTGGCCTGCATGGCGGCTTGCAATTCTCCGGTAGAGCCGACGCTATAGCGCCCTCGATAGCCGAGCAGGAGGCAGAGGTAATGGACCTCGAGGAGGTCGGCCAGGTCTGGAGAATCGCTGCGGCCCAACAGGGATTGCAGATTCTGGAAAAAGATTTCACCGGCCATGTGGGTGCCGAAGAGTTCCTCCTGCAAAGTCTTCCGCGGCCAGGCGGCGAACAGCGGGTTTTGCGCGCTCAAGACCGATTCGTCCAGGAACCCGACCACGGCGAAGGTGGCCATCTTGATGTCCTCGGTGGAATAAGCGGCGACGTTGCGAGCATCTTGCGCCGCCTGCCGGAGAGCCTCGCGAATGTGGTGGCGGAAGCTTTCGGCATCCGAAACCGCCTGACGGTTGGAACGCAAACGGACGGTGGCGGTAAGGACTTCCTGAAAGATCAGGGCAAGATTGGCGGAGCGTGCCACGGTGGCGGGAGGAGTTACGTTCGACATAAGGACCTTTAGTTAATCAAGCACAACAAGTAGTTCCAACTCGGGTTCGGGCAATTCACCGGGAACATAGATGCCCACCCGGCGTGTTTGTTTGATGCTGTCCCAAAAAGGGCCGGCGCGATTGATGCCGAAATATTGGGTCTCGCCTTTGGTACGAATCGCCGGTGGCGGAGTTTCCAGATGGGTCAGTTCCAGGCCCGCCAAGGCGCGCTTCACCAGTTCGCCGACGAACTTACTGGAGCAGACTTTCACGAGTTGCGGAGTGCGCCGGATGACTTCCATCTCCCCGGCCTCGGAATGGATACCGAAGATCCATCGCGCACGGCCCAGGCAGCGCGGATCGGTAACTTCCCCTTCGTAGAAATAGTTGGCGGTTTGTTGCAGCTTGATGGCCACGCACTTGGTCGGCAAAACGATTTCGAGGTGAGTGCGGATGTGCCGGTCCAAGGCTTCGAAGCCCGGCGTGGGATTTTCGTGATCGTAGACGGGCAGCGAGCGCGGGTGGGATTCCAGGCTGAAGGTACACAAAGCGCCGGCCAGGCGGGAAAGTTCGAGGAAGACTTCTTCCGGATGGCCGCGCTTCGATTTCCATAGATGGCGGATCACCGCTGCGGCCGAGTTCACCGAATGCAACAACCAGAACGAAGCCAGCTCGCGGGCGGAATACTCGCTGGATTTGTTTTCGGCGCCGGTGCGTAGACTGGAGCTTTTCTCTTCCAGGATTTCGAGCAACTGTCGCAGCAGGAGGAGCAACCGCTCGCTGGCACTGACCTGCAGGCAGGGCGGAATGAAAAGCGGATCGTACGTATAATGCCCCGAACCGTCGCGTACGATGCGTGCGAGCGGCAGTGAGACCAAACCATCGTCCGGCTCTGTATCGAAGACCAGGCGGAGGCGTTTGCGTCCCACCTTTACCGGACGCTCATCGGCCCCGGTAGTCTCGTCGAGGAAGTTGCGCATTTCGGCGGCGTAGCGGCTGTCTCCATCGGAGGGCTTGAGCGCGCAATTGAGGCTCTGTGGCTTGCGCCGCGGAATTGCGAGGCGGACGGTGACCGCTTCGCGGGTTGGAGGGAATAGATCACCGATTTCGCGCGCGGCCGGCAGCGGATCGGATTCCGGCATGTGAAAGGCGAGACCGTCCTCGAACAGGCCGCGGCCATGGATCAGGGACACGGTGCCGTTGCGCAGGGCTTCGGCATCGAGATTGCAGCCGATCAACCCATAGGGACGATAGTTGAGGCTGCTGGAGGCGAAATGAAGCGACTCCTCGAAATATCTGTTTTGAGCTTGAAATTGCTCGGGCCCAAGGTACATTCCCTCGGACCAGACCACTCTCGAGAGAAATTTCATAGAGACCAAGCGCCCGCACGCTGTGTCAGAATCTTCACCAGAACGATACTGTATCATAGACAGAAATTAGGCTCCCAATAACAGGGAGTCAGGGAAAATACTCATGCCTATCGAGGATAAGTACGAACTTCTGGAGCCCCTCACCGAGGTGGGTGGTGTGCAGGATGTGACCATTCCAGCCTGGGAAAAGGCTACGGGCCGTTTGGTGTTCGTCCACATCCTAAGCGGAGGGTATGCCGCCGAAACCAGCCAGGTGCTGAGCGTGATTGGGAAACTGCCGCCCGAGCATAAACAGCATGTGGTGGGCGCGGGAGATCTCTCAGGCAACGCGTACGTGGTGACGGATGCGCTGCCGTGGGGCGCGACACTGCGGGCCTGGGTGGCATCGGTGAGCGGTAAGGAACCCGAATTGGAACGTCCGGTGGACGAGCCGCGGTTGATGCGCGCGGGAACGTGGAAAATCCCGGTAGGTAGCTCTGGCAGTGCGCCCGTGGTACCTGCGCCGCAAGTACCGACCGAGCCCGCGGTGGCGGCGACCTCGCCCGGCGAACCAGGTGAATTCACGCGCTTCATGCAGGCGGCCAAGCTGTCGCCCGAGCCGCCAAGCGCAAGCGGTGATGCGGCGCCGGCGGGTCCCGGCGAATTCACGCGGCTGATGCAAGCGGTGCCGGCCACGGGGGAGGCAGTGCCGTTGAAGCAGCCGGAGGCAGTCGCGCCGGCGGGTCCCGGCGAATTCACGCAGCTGATGCAAGCCGTGCCGGCCCCGGCGGAGACCGCGCCGCCCAAACAGGCGCAACCCGTGACACCGGCCGAACCAGGTGAATTTACGCGGCTGATGCAAGCGGCGCCGGCCGCGGCGGAGACCGCGCCGCCCAAACAGCCGGAGAGCGTGAGACCGGCCGAACCAGGCGAATTTACACGCCTGATGCAGGCTGGCACGGCCGCCGCCGCACCCATTGACCCCTCCGAACTGCCGACCGCTGCCATGCCTGCCGCCAGCCTGGATCCGGATGCAACCGCGGAGATGGCGGTACCCGGTTCGATTCGGGCCGATGCGTTAGCTCCGCCTGCGACCGAGGGTCCGGGTGAGTTCACTCGCCTCATGCAGAGTGCCAAGCCCGGTGCGCCGGCGGCTGAGCCCGCGAGCGCCCCACCTTCCCCGGCGCCTCAAGAGGCCCCCCGGCCGGCAGCCCCGCGATTGGGGGACACGCGACTGATGCAGACTTTGAAACCGGCGGCACCCGCTCCCAAGCCGCAGCCCCAACCGGCGGCACCGATGCGCGCCGACGCGGGCGAGTTCACGCGGATGATGAATGCCGACCGTCCGGTGCCGATGGCGACTTCGCAATTTCCTCCTACACCTGTGGCCCCCCCGCCTTCGGTTCCTCCGCCTGCCGCCCCGCCGCGCGCGGAGGCGGGTGAGTTTACGCGCCTGATGAATGCTGAGAGGCCGGCTCCGATGCCGACCTCGCAGTACCCTGCACCAACGGCTCCGCCGGTTGCCCCCGGTGCGGGCGAGATGCCGTGGCGCTACGATAACTCCGCGCCTGCGCCGCCTGCCGCACCGCCTTCGGCCTCAGGCCCCGGCGAGTTTACCCGGATGTTCCAGGCGCCGCCGCCAGCGCCCTCCAACACACCAGTGCTGCCACCGAAGCCCGCGGGCGAAGGGGAGTTCACGAGGATGATGCGCAGCCCGGCTGCACAGGCGGGCAATCTCTTTAGCGCTCCCCCGGCGCCGCCGCCCGCCGATATCTTTGGGGCACGCGGAGGCGAAGTTCAACGCGACGAATTTTCGCACATGGTGGCGAGTTCGAAACCGATGCCGCAGCCCGAGCCCGCTGCGAAGGCCGCGCCGCCACCGCCGAAGTCTTCCAACCTTCCGGTGATTCTGATCGTGGGAGGGCTGTTGCTGGTGGCGATCGTGCTGGTGCTGGTGTTCGCGCTGATGCGATGAGGCTGCTGGTTAGCCGGCTTGCGGCAGCAGAATGAGGAGTTCCATCTGCGGATTCGGAAAGTCCTCTGGGGCGAACGCTGCCAGATTCCGGCTCTTGCCGATGGATTCCCACGGGATCCCTTGCGGAGTCAGGCTGAAATACTGATAGCCGAGTTTCACCGGGATCGCATTGGGCGGGGTTGGAACATGAGTCAGCAGCACTCCGGGGAGCGCTTGCTGCACCAGATATTCGACCTGGTCCACCGAGGCTACCTTGATCAGATGCGGTGTTTTGGCGATGACGTCCGCCTGCCCGGTCTCGGCCTTGATCGCGAGATACATGCGGGTGTTGGTGAGGTAATCGTCGCGGTCGATCGAGGTGGCGTAAATCGAGGGCTGCACCAGTTTCAGGGGGAGAGAAACAAAGTTGCTCGGGACCACGGTTTCCAGCAGCAGCCTCAGTTTTGCGTCGAGGCTGGTGAAGCAGGCGCCGAGGTCTTCGTGATCGTAGGCTGGAAAATCGCGGGGGTGCACTTTGACGGAAAACGTGGTGAGCGCTCCGGCCAGGGAGAGCATGGCGCCGAAGAGTTCCTCCGGATGTCCGCCGCGCGCTTCGAAGAGATGACGGAAAACGGGCAGTGCGGTGTTAATGGTGTAGAGCAGCCAGAAACTCGGGATATCGGCAGCCGTGAAATCCGCCAGCGTCTGATTTTTCTGGCGGCGAAGGCCGGAGAGAATCGCGCTGCGTGACGAGAGGATTTCGAGAAGCCGGCGGGCAATCGAAGTCAGATAGTCGCTGGCACGAAACTCCACCAGCGGGGGCACAAACTGGGGGCGAAGGCGAAAGAGGTTGGAAGGGCCCTTTTCCACGGTGGCGATGCGCAGAGTGGAAAAGCCTTCGCGGCTTTCGCCTTCTACGAGCAGCCGGAAATTCTTCCGGGCGATGAGCACTGGTTTTTCCGCCTGGCCGGTGTTTTCGTCGCGGACCATTTCGACTTCGGCACGGTAGCGAGTATCGGCGTCGCGGCGCTGGCTGGCCACGTTGAAGCCGCCTTCCCGATAGTGCGGGATGGCGAGGAAGATATCGAGCGTAGTCTGGTCAGCGTCGAAATGCGGTGCGAGCGGCCGCGCGGGCGGAGCGGGGTCGGACTTGGGGATGTCGAACAGGAGGCCGTCGGCCATTATACCCGAAGCCTGGGAGACCCCAAAGGTTCCGCCGGCCAGGAGTGCCTGGTCGATCTGAAAGCTCTGAAAGCCCCAGGCGCGAAAGTGCAGCGCCTCGAGGTGAAAGCGCAGAGAATTCTCGAGGAAGCGATCCTGCGTTTGCAAGTGCTGCGGGTTCAGGAAAGTTCCCTTGGCCCAGATCACGGGTTCAAGCTGGCGCATCGGACTTCAAACTTAACAGAATCCAGCGGTCCGGGCAAAGCGGGCTTAGTACTGCGTGCGCGCCAGGTTGGCGAACCATTGCCGCATTGCGTTCTCGTGGTAGGGGCGGCCGGCGAAGGGAGGCAGCCCGACGGCCATGAGCTCGAAGTAGCGGCCGATATCTTCGTTGGTGCTGCACTCTTCCGATAACTGGCTGCCCGCCGCGTTGTAGTATGCGTGCACCAGTTCGTGGAATAGGCCGCATTCCGGAGCGCGGTGGACACCGCCGACAATCGTTTTCAGCGGGTTGTAGTGAATCCTGGTTGCGCCGCCGGTGCCGTTGCGGAGATGGGGTTCGAGGATGAGGACCACCAGATCCATCGTGGTCTTGTCGGTGAGGTGGAGGCTGCCGTTCGCCCAGCGTCCAATGGTTTGGACCAGGGCCGCGACCAGATTGTTGAACGCCGGGGTTCCGAGTCCGACGCCGGCGGGCTTCAAGGGAGAAGTGGCTGAAGTGGTAGCCGGGTCCCAACGGTGAAGCGGCGTGGTTAACAATTGCGTGGCGAGCCAGGCGGCATCGTGCGCCGGGTTAGCGCCGCGAGCGGACATCAGGGCGAGATTCAATTCCGCGCCGGTGCCAATGTAATTGCCGGAGCCGAAATGCTGGCGGATCAGTTTATTCGCGGATGCCTGGGGACCGAAGGCGGAATTCTCATTCGGCACGTTCTCGCCTTCGTAGCGCACGATCTGGCGTTTGCCGAACGCCGTGAGGGCGGGGAAGAAGGCGAGTCCTGTGCCGGTGGCGGCGATGTTTGCCAGATGCTGGAGAACCAGCGGCACATAGCCGCCTACTGCTGCTCCCTCCGACGACTCGCGCGGGATCCCACTGTCCGGGCTGCGGGTCCCGTACCCACACAGATGTCGCGTTGAACTGATGATCAGGCATATGAATTTTTCTCTGAGAAAGCGCGTTAGTGGAGTATACTTCAGCGGCTCCTTCAAGGGAATAAATCGATTGGTAATCTCGAAAAAAATAATTGGGAAGCCGCCAATTTGAAAGATTGCGCTAGTGTAATTTAAGTAAACACGCATGCTCCAACTGCTTCAGCCTGACGATGCCCGCCGCTTGCGGGAGTTCTTTGCCGAGTCCGGATACACGCATGAACATTTTCAGGGCAAGCCGGAGCTTCGGGAACTTCCCACCCGCGGCACCATGCCACCGGCGGCCCACGAGAACGAAGAGCCGCCCAGCACATTCCGCACGCTGCTGAAGTGGTTCTTCCAAGGCAATGTGCAAACGTGCGACGAGGTACGCCCGCTGGTGCCGGAGCCTATTCTCGAAATCATGCTGGAGTGCGGCCTGCTGACCGAGAACGCCGGCGTGCTTGCCGGCACCGTGATGCTGACGCCGTGCGATGAATTCCTGTTCGCGGCGGATCTGGCATCCCGCATGAGTTCCGCGCAGTCCTCCGACATTGTGCTCTGGCCGAACCCCACCACTCGCCTGCTGCAACTATTCTGCGTACGCCAGCCTTCGCGGGCAACGCTCGACCTGGGCGCGGGCTGCGGAATTTTGGGAATTCTCTCGGCTGGGGACAGCGAACGGGTGATCGCGACGGACCTGAATCCGCGCGCCGCGGAATTCTCCCTGTTCAACGCCCGGCTGAACGGCGTGGAGAATCTGGAATATCGCAACGGCGACACGTTCGAACCTGTGTCCGGCAGCGGCTTCGACCTGATTCTGGCGAACCCGCCGTTTTTTGTGACGCCGACTTCGTCCCAGCTCTATTGCGAGAATCAACTGGATCTGGACCAGTACTGCCGCCGGGTAGTACGCGAGGCCCCCCAGTACCTGAACGAGGGTGGATTTTTCCAGGCAGTACTGGAGTGGGTGCAGGTACGCGGACAAACGTGGCAGGACCGGCTGACGGAGTGGCTGAGTGACAACGGCTGCGATGCGTGGGTGCTGCGCAGTTACGTGCGCGACGCCGCGGGTTACGCGCGGGAGCGCATTCGCGAGACTTCCACTCACGAGAGTTTTTCGGATAAGTACGACGAATGGATGCGGTATTACCGCGAGCGCGGAGTTGAGGAAGTGCACGGCGGCATTCTGGCGATGCGCAAGCGGTCCGGCCGCAATTGGATCCGGCTCGACGGCACAGCGGTGGAAGCCGCGGCGCCATTCGGAGACCTGGTTCTGGGGACCTTCGAAACCCAGGACATCCTCTCGACGGAGCCATCCGATGCCGAGCTGCTGGAATTAAAACCGCGCCTGCCCGCGGACGCACAGCTGGATCAGAGCTTCCGGCTGGCCGAGGGAAAGTGGGCTCCGGGGTCGTTGCACATCCGCCTGACGGGCGCCGCGCCGACGCACTCCGCGGTGGAACGGGAAGTCGCAGGGTTTTTGGCGCGGTGCGACGGCGAAATTCCTCTGCGGGAACTTGCCGGGGAGTTGGCAGCCCAGGTAAAAGTCGACCGCGAAGTAGTCCAAAAGCAGTGCTGCGCCGTAATCCGGACGCTTGCGTCACGCAGAATTGTCCACTTGGCGCGTTAGATTTCCATGAATATCCAGTCAATAAACTGTTGCCGAAAGGTACGCTTGACGGAAGCTTCAAAGACGGCATATAGTTGTTCCACGCTGAAGCGATTTCAGCGAAGCGTTGGAGAACCGCATGGCAAGGGAAAGCACACAGCATAAATTGGACCGAGTTCGTTCCCCGCGAGTCCAGATCACCTACGACGTCGAGATCGGCGGCGCCATCGAGCTAAAGGAGCTGCCATTTGTTGTCGGCGTGCTTGGTGATTTCACCGGGCAACCCGCGCAGCCGCTCCCGAAACTCAAGGAGCGCAAGTTCGTAGAAGTGAATCCCGATAATTTCGACACCGTTCTTGAAGGAATGAAGCCTCATCTTTCGTTCTCAGTAGAGAACAAGCTGAGTGACGATCCGGATGCGGCCAATCTCAAGGTCGATCTGAACTTCAAGAAGCATGGAGGATTTCGAGCCGCAGAACGTGGCGCGCCAGGTCAAGCCCGTTGAAGGAGCTTCTGGACCTGCGCACGCGCCTTTCGGATCTGCGCGGCAGTTTGCAGGGCAACGACAAACTGGAGGAGCTGTTGCTCGAGGCTGTCGGCAACACCGAAAAGCTGGACAAGCTGAAGGCGGAAATGGGAAAGGGCGAGAACTCCAATGGCTGATCCACAGACCGCAAAACTCCGCAGCGCAGGTCACCGAAACCACGAGATGTCGGCCTGCTGGACCAGATCGTCGACGAGGGGCGGTTCGGGGTGGAGCCCGCCGCGCGAGAACGCGGCAAGGACCTGATCAAGGAATTCGTCGCGACAGTTCCTCGAAGGGTCCATGACCATCGCGCGCGACGCGGAGATGATGATCAACGCGCGCATCGCGCAGATCGATCACCTGGTATCGCATTCAGTTGAACGAGATCATGCACCACGCCGCTTTCCAGAAGCTGGAAGGCACCTGGCGCGGCGTGAAGTACCTGATGGATCAGAGCGAGACCGGCGTCATGCTGAAGATCCGGATCCTGAACGTGCAGCAAGAAGGAACTGCTCAAGGATCTGCAGCGGGCTCCGGAATTCGACCAGAGCGCGATGTTCAAGAAAGTCTACGAGGAAGAGTACGGCGTTTTCGGCGGCTCGCCCTTCGGCGCGCTGGTCGGCGACTA
This sequence comes from uncultured Solibacteraceae bacterium, assembly GCA_963811575.1. Lineage (GTDB taxonomy): Bacteria > Acidobacteriota > Terriglobia > Bryobacterales > Bryobacteraceae > Solibacter. Next base: position 266,863 of record CAWERY010000013.1, read on the forward strand.
CGAATTCGGCAAGCATCCGGAAGATATCGAACTGCTGGAAGAGATTTCGCATGTGGCCGCGGCGGCGCATGCTCCCTTCTGCAGCGGCGGCCTCCGCCGATATGTTCAACCTGCCGAGCTGGACCAGCCTCGACGCCCCGCGCGATCTGGCGCAAAATCTTCGATACCACGGAATACGCCAAGTGGAAGAGCTTCCGCCAGTCCGAGGATTCCCGTTACGTGGCGCTCTGCCTGCCGCGCATGCTGGGCCGCCTGCCTTACGGCAAGACACCAAGCCGGTGGAAGAGTTCAACTACGAAGAGCACGTGGACGGCAGCGACCACTCAAAGTATCTTTGGATGAACGCCGCGTTCGCCCTGGCCACGCGCATGACGAATTCTTTTTCCCAGTACGGAATGTGCGTCGCGATGCGCGGCGTGGAAGGCGGCGGTCTGGTCAACGGACTTCCGGTACACAACTTCTACACCGATGACGGCGACATGGCCATGAAGTGCCCCACCGAAGTGCCGATTACGGACCGGCGCGAAAAGGAACTGGCGGACCTCGGCTTCGTGCCGCTGGTGCACTGCAAGGATACGGATTACGCCGCGTTCTTCAGCGTGCAGTCCTGCCAGAAGCCGAAGATGTACGATACCGATTCGGCCAATGCCAACGCGCGTCTTTCGGCGCAGCTGCCTTATATTATGGCGACGTCCCGCTTTGCGCATTACCTGAAAGCGATGATGCGCGATAAGATCGGCAGCTTCATGTCGCGGACCGACGCCGAGATATTCCTGAATCGCTGGATCACCCGATATGTAATTCCCGATGACACGGCGTCGCCGCAGATGAAGGCCCGCTGTCCCTTACGCGAAGCGCGCGTAGATGTAGCTGAAGTACCGGGCAAGCCCGGTGTGTATCGTGCCGTCGCGTTCCTGCGGCCTCACTTCCAGCTCGAAGAACTCACTGTTTCTTTGCGGCTGGTTGCTGAACTGCCGGCGCCGGCGAAATAAACCCAGGATCCGTTTCAAGCGGCAATACGTAGCACCACCAGTGGAAACTAAGGAGGACTATGGCTGTAAACGCATATCTGTTCATCGACGGTATCGACGGTCCCAGCACCAGCAAGACCGGCCACATCGATGTACTTTCATTCAGCTGGGGAGTCAGCCAGACAGCCACATACGGCGCTGGTGCATCCGGTAAAGAGGCTAAGGCCGGCCGGGCAGACTTCTCGAATCTCTCGATCATGAAGGTGTCTGGACAAAACCACCCCACTTTTGACTGATCATTGCGCCACCGGCAACATTTTGACGAAGGTGTACATTCTTTACGACAAGCCGGTCGGCGACAAGCAGCAGGATTATTTCCGCATCTATCTGAAGGATGCGCTGATCACTTCCGTTCAACTGTCGGGCAGCAACGAAAACCCGACCGAGTCGGTCAGCTTCGCCTTCCAGGGCGTGGAAATCGCCTACCGTCCGGAGAAGGACGACGGAACTCTCGATGCCGCCATCCGCAAGGGATACGATCTCGAGACGCTCACCGCGGACTTCGCCGCGGAAAAGAACCTCGAATAGAGCTGCTGCATGAGCGCAAAGGAACTTCTCGACGCCGGGAAGGTTCGGGATGCGGAGAGCGCGTTGAACGCGTATCTCCGCGAACAACCCCGCCGACGCCGGGCAGCGTACATTTCTGTTCGAACTCTTGTGCTTCTCCGGGCAGTATGATCGCGCGGAGAAGCATCTGGGAGTTCTGGCAAAGAGTGGCCCCGAAGCGGAGATGGGCGCCGTACTCTACTACTCCGCTCTCCATGCCGAGAAGACCCGGCATGAATTATTTCAAAAGCAGGATTATCCAAAAGCGCCGGCCCTCCCCTCGGGCCCGGGCAAGTTGAACGGAAAGCCGTTCGAGAGCATTCGCGACGCTGATCCCGAGATTGGCGCGCGGCTCGAACTCTTTGCTGCCGGCGCCTATCTCTGGATTCCGTTTCAGCACATCGCCTCCGTCCAGATGGAGGCCCCCAAATGCTTACGCGACACGCTTTGGGCGCCAGCGTTTGTCCTGACCGGTCCTGGGTTTCACGGGACCGACATCGGGCAGGTGATCATTCCCGCGATCTATCCGTTTTCCTGGAAATCCGATGACGAATCCTTGTGGCTTGGCCGCGCGACCGATTGGGTAGCGGACGATGAAGGTCACGAGTTCCCGGTTGGCCAGAAGATTTTCATCGTAGATGACGAGGAAGTGCCGCTGCTGGAGATCCGGTCGCTGGAGTTCGCTTCCGATGCCACTGCGTGAAGAAATCCTCAAACCCATTCCCGGAGATAATCCGGGAGGCCAGAACCTCCGCTACGCCCCGGTATACGAAAAGATCAAAGAGGCCAGGCGCGAAGACGACGAATTAAACCAGGGCGCCTGGCAGCACGAACGAAAACTCGCCGATAATTCCCAGGTAATCAAACTTGCTGAAGAGGCTTTGGCGACGCAGAGCAAAGATCTTCAACTGGCCGCCTGGTTGACCGAAGGCCTGCTCAAAAAGATGGGCTTCGGCGGACTTGATGAAGGGCTCCGAATTTGCACCGGCCTGGTGGCTACCTTCTGGGACAACCTCTACCCGGAACTTGACGAGGGCGATGCCGAGAATCGGGCGGCGAACCTGGATTGGGTCGGCAGCAAACTGGATCATCCTCTCAAGAATTGCGGCCTTTGCCGCGAAGGCTTCAACTTCTACCAGTACAAGGAATCGCGCCTCATCGGTTACGAGGACGAGGCCAAGACCAAAGAGCAAAAGGCCGCCCGCGAGAAATCGCTGAAGGAAGGCAAGCTTGCCCCGGAGATATTCGACAAGTCTTTCGCCGAAACTCCCAAGGCCTTCTATCTTCAAAGTGAAAAGCAGCTTGACTCCAGCCTGGCCGCGATCGAGCAGCTGCACCAGGTCTGCGACGAGAAATTCGGCGCAGCGGCGCCATCCTTTAATAAGTTGCAGGATGCGCTCACGCAGGTTCGGCACGTAGTCCACGGACTGCTCCAGAAGAAGCGCGAAACCGAGCCGGACCCGGTAGAGGAAGTCGCGCCCGAAGCGGCGGCGACCGAAGAGCGCGGAAGCTGGCGGCGAAGGCGTTCCCGCCCCGTCCGGCGGCGGCATGACGTTTTCCATCGCGGGATTCAGCGCCACCGAACCGGCCGACAAGCGCGACGCGATTGCGGCCGTCGTTGCCGCGGCTGCCGTGCTTCGAAAACGAGATCCCCTGAGTCCGGCTGCTTATCTCATGCTGCGCGGTATGCGTTGGGGCGAACTGCGCGGCTCTTCGGACCCGATGGTTCTGGAGGCGCCGCCCACGGAGTATCGCCAGCAGATTAAGGCTCTTGCCGCGGCGGGCCGGTGGCACGATCTGCTCAATGCCGCCGAGACCTTGATGGCGCTGCCATGCTCGCGCGCCTGGCTGGACCTGCAACGCTTTGTAGTGGACGCTTGCGTGGCGCTCGGCGACGATTACAATGCGATCGCGATTGCCATCCGGTCGGAGTTGCGCACCCTGCTGCGCGATCTGCCCAATCTTCTCGAAATCACGCTCACCGACGATACGCCGGCGGCGAACGCGCAAACTCAGGCATGGCTTCGCGAACTGATGGCTGAGCCCGGAGGCGCAGTTCCGCTGGCAGCCGGCGGAACGGCGGCCGCTCCGCATCCGCAGGCACCGGGATGGCAAAAGAAGTTTATCGACCCGCATGCGCTCGCGATGGAAGCGGTGCGCACCGGCCAGCCGCAAAAAGGCGTGGAGATTTTGCAAAAGGAGCTGGAGCGGCAACTCAGCGGGCGCGGGCGTTTTCAGCGAAAGCTGCAGCTCGCGCAGATTTGCATCGCCGCGGGCAAGGATCCCATCGTTCAACTTCTCTGCGACGATCTTGCCGCCGCGATTGAAGCGCACAAACTGGAAGAATGGGAAGACCGCGCGATGATCGCGGGCGCGATGGTTTTTCTGCTGCAGACCAGCAAGAAGATTCAGGGCGATGCCAAGGTGAAACAAGCGATGTTCGAGCGGCTTTGCCGCCTCGACCCCGTGCAGGCACTCGCAATATAAATAACTCATGCCGCGTCCCACGCCCGAATTTTCGGTGACTCTCTCGGTGCTTGACCGGCTGCTGGATAACGAGCCGAAGAACAGCACGGAAGTGCAGATGACGCGCGCGCAATCGGTGCGGCAGTTGAAGGAGTCACTGCGCCGCGACCTGGAGTGGCTGCTGAATACCCGGAGAATTGCGGTTCCGCCGGAGGATGCGCTGCGGGAACTCAATCGTTCGGTCTATGTCTTCGGGCTGCCGGATTTCACGGGCTACAAGATGTCGACCCCAGCGGAGCAGACGCGGCTATTGCGCCGGCTCGAACTGGCCGTCAAACTTTTCGAGCCGCGGCTAGCCAACATAAAGGTTGTACCAGTCGAAGCGGGGCTGATCACCTCGCGAAGGCTACGGCTTCGCATTGAGGGGCTTCTGCTGATCGATCCCGCGCCGGAGCACGTCACCTTCGATACCGTGCTGGAGCTGACCAGCGGGCAGTACGAGGTGCAGAATGCGGGATGAGCTGCTCTTCTACTACGAGCGCGAGCTCACCTGGCTGCGGCAGATGGGCGCGCAGTTTGCCGAAAAGTACCCAAAAGTAGCGTCTCGCCTGCTGATCGAACCGGGCAAATGCGAAGACCCCCACGTGGAGCGCCTGCTTGAGGCTTTCGCCTTTCTGGCCGCGCGTGTGCACCTGAAAGTGGATGACGATTTTCCGGAGATTACGCAGTCCCTGCTCGGTATCGTCTATCCGCATTTCGTTCGGCCGATTCCTTCGATGTCGATTGTCGAATTCCAGGTCGACGTCGAGCAGGGCGGCCTCACCACCGGCCTGAAGATCGAGAAGGAATCGATGCTGTACTCCAAGCCCGTGGGTGGGGTGCCCTGTAAGTTCCGAACTTCCTACGAGACCACGCTGTGGCCCCTCGCCGTGACCGCGACGGGTTGGACCAGCCCCGACCGTTTGCAGCCTGCTTTGCGGGCGACGGACGCCGCGCACGCCCTGCGCCTGGAACTCCGTTCCGGGAGCGACGCGCCGCTACCCAAACTGGGCATCGACAATTTGCGCTTTCACCTCTTTGGGGAAGGCAGCATGGTGCACGTGCTCTACGAATTGCTTTGTTCCAAGGTTACGGCGGTGGTGGTGCGCGATCCGTCGAATCCGAAGCTGCCGGCGGTAACGCTGCCGCCCTCCTGCATTCGGCCCGTGGGCTTCGCGGCGGACGAAGGCATGCTGCCCTATCCGCGCCGGTCCTTCACAGGGTACCGGCTTCTGCAGGAATACTTCGCGATGCCGGAGAAATTCCTGTTCGTGGATATCAGCGGGTTGAGCGGCGTGTGGGGCGGCTTCAAGAATACCGTGGAAATTGTGTTTCTCATTTCCAACGCGGGCAGCGAGGATCGCCGCCAGCGATTGGAAATCGGCATCTCTCCCAAGACTTTTCGCCTGGGCTGCACGCCGATCATTAACCTGTTTCCGCAAACCGCCGAGCCGCTGCTGATGGACCAGCACAAATACGAATATCCCGTGATCCCGGATATCCGGCGGCCCGCGGCGATGGAAGTGTTTTCGGTGGATTCGGTCAACAGCATCGATGCGGCCACTCGCGAGACCGTCACCTATCAGCCCTTCTATTCCTACCGGCATGAGAGTTTCCAGCGGCAGTTGGAATGCTTCTGGACATCCAGCAGCCGGCTTTCCACGCGCGCCAACGACGACGCGCTCGATGTCTATCTCACGCTGGTGGATCGCTCCATGCGCCCCACTTTTCCCGACGCGGACACCCTTACCATTCGCACCACCTGTTCCAACCGGAACCTGCCGGCGCGCCTGCCGTTCGGCAGCGAGGATGGCGATTTCCAGCTTGAGTCCAACGCGCCGATCAAACGGATTGTCGCGCTCAAGAAGCCGACGGTTCCGCTGCGGCCAAGCACCAATAAGGCGTCTCTTTGGCAACTGGTGTCGCATCTATCGCTCAACTATCTCTCTCTGGTCAGCGAAGGCCGCGACGCCCTCCAGCAGATTCTGCGGCTCTACGACTTCACTGATTCGCCGGTGGCGCAGCGCATGATCGAAGGGATCTCGACGCTCAACAGCCGGCCGCACTTCGCGCGCCTGGTTTCGGAAAACGGCATTTCCTTCGTGCGCGGGACTCGTGTGGAAATCGAACTGGATGAGGAGCAGTTCGTGGGCGGAGGCGTTTACCTCTTCGCCAGCGTGATCGAGCAATTCCTGGCGCTCTACGCGTCTCTCAACAGCTTCACGCAACTCGCCGCCAGTGTGCGCGGCGGAAAGGAGGTTCTGCACGAATGGCCACCGCGGGCGGGACAGAATATCCTTATATAGAGCCTCCCGATTCGGAGCATGCCGAGGGGACATCCGCGCGAACCGTTCAGAACGCGCTCGCCGAGGTAGCGCGTGACCTGCGCGCGAATCCCGGGCTGTTCGACTTCTTCCAGGCCGTGCGTCTGCTCATCCGGTTGGCGGAGGAACACCAGCCGGTCGGCAAGTTCGTGCCGCCGGAAGACGAGGCCCTGCGTTTTTCAGTGAACCACGCACTCTCGTTTCCTCCCAGCCAGATCCACGGTATCGATTGGTCCGGCGACGTGCCGAAATTGACCATCAATTTCCTGGGGCTCACCGGGCCGATGGGCACCCTGCCGTACGCGTACTCCGAACTCATCAACGACCGGCTGCGCGGTCGGGATACCGGCCTTTCGGAGTTTTTCGACATATTTAATCACCGCGCGATCTCCCTGTTCTATCAGGCTTGGGAGAAGTACCGGTTCGCCGTGGCATTTGAGCGCGACGGCGTTGACCGGGTTTCCCGCCTGCTCGCCTCACTCATGGGGCTCGGCACGCAGGGACTGCAGAGCCGGATGGACGTCCGCGATGAGGCGATGATTTTCTATACCGGCCTGCTCGGCCTGCAGCCGCGCTCCGCCATCGGTCTTTGCAACATTTTGGAAGATTATTTTGGCGTGCCGGTGGAGGTCGAGCAGTTCGTCGGCTCCTGGCAGGGCTTGTCGCCATCCGATCAGTGCGCCGTTGGGGCCGGCATGGGTTTCTCCGAGCAGTTGGGAGTCGGGGCGGTCGCGGGAGATGCGATTTGGGACCGGCAGTCGCGGATCCGACTGAAATTTGGTCCGCTGGATCAGAAGCAGTATCTCTCCTTGCTACCTTCCGGGAGCGCATGGCAGCCGCTGCGGTCACTGGCATCGTTCTATTGCGGCACTCAAATGGAGATTGAGATCCAATTGATTTTGAAGCGTCAGGAGGTGCCGCGCTGCGAACTGGGCGACACTTCCGGGGCCGGGCCTCGGCTCGGCTGGTTCACTTGGATGAAGTCCGGGACGGAGTTTGATCGCTCCCCCGGGGATTCAATTTTATTGCTAACTTAATACAGCGCGGGGTGTGTCCGGCTGGGGAGGATTCATGTCATTGAACTTAAGGTCTCTAATAGGGAAACTGAACGATTCGACGCGAGGGGCAATGGAGGCGGCGGCTGGGTTGTGCCTTTCCCGCACCCATTACGATGTGGAGATCGAGCATTTTCTGATGAAGCTGCTCGATGCGAGCGACGGTGATTTTGCCGCGATCGCGCATCATTTCGGCATCGACAAATCCAGAGTCGCTGCGGAATTGACGCGGAGCCTCGATAAACTGAAATCCGGCAACGCGCGAACTCCCGCGATCAGCCCATCGCTGCTGAAGATGATGACCGAGGGTTGGACGGTGGGCTCGATCGATTTCGGCGCGGGGCAGGTCCGCACGGGCTTCACGATTCTGGCGCTTGTCACCAATGACGATCTCTCCCGAATTTTGCGGGAGGTCAGCAAGGAACTTCAGAAGATCCAGCCCGACGCATTACACAAGGATTTTCTCCAGATTGTCTCGTCTTCGGTGGAGACGGCGCAGGCCGCATCGCTCGAAGAGCCTGCCGCGGGCGGGCAACGGCCGGTGGGAGGGAAGACTCCCAATCTCGACCAGTACACTGTCAACCTGACGGAAAACGCACGCAACGGGAAGGTCGACCCGGTGCTGGCGCGCGATGTCGAAATTCGCCAGGTGGTGGACATCCTCACTCGCCGCAGGCAGAACAATCCAATTCTGGTCGGCGAGGCAGGTGTTGGCAAGACCGCAGTGGTGGAAGGCTTTGCGCTGAGAATCGCTCAGGGCGATGTCCCGCCGGTACTCAAAAACGTAACCGTGCGGACGCTTGATCTGGCGCTGCTTCAAGCGGGCGCAGGCGTTAAGGGCGAATTCGAAAATCGGCTGAAGGGGTTGATTAACGAGGTCAAATCCTCGGCTACGCCGATCATCCTCTTTATCGACGAAGCGCACACGATGATCGGCGCCGGCGGCCAGGCCGGGCAAAACGATGCAGCGAACCTTCTCAAGCCGGCGCTGGCGCGCGGCGAGCTGCGCACCATCGCCGCCACCACGTGGTCCGAATACAAGAAGTACTTCGAAAAAGATCCGGCATTGGCTCGCCGCTTCCAACTGGTCAAGGTCGAGGAGCCCACGGAGACGCAGTGCGCCCTGATGATGCGCGGCGTGGTGCCGAGCCTGGAAAAGCATCACAACGTGCGCATTCTCGACGAAGGACTGCTGGCCAGCGTACGCCTCTCTCACCGCTACCTGCCGGACCGGCAGCTCCCGGATAAGGCGATCAGTGTGTTGGACACCGCCTGCGCGCGTCTGGCGCTGGGACAGAATTCCAACCCCTCGGCCATCGAAGACGCGAATCGCACGCTGGAAGATTTCGCCGTGCAGACCCGCATTCTCGAACGCGAGGCCGCGGTGGGCGCCGACCACGCGGAAAGACTGGCTGGGATCGCCGAGCAGCGCGTCGTCACCGAGGCCCATCTCAAGGAACTGAGCGGGCGCTGGGAAGTGGAACGCGACCTGGTCAATAAAATTCGCGAGATCCGGCTGCAGCTGGAGACGGGCTTCGCCGCCGCGACTCCCGCGCCCGCCACGGGTGAATCCGCCGCGCCGGCAAGGGCGCTGGACCCGCAGGCGTCTCGCGAAGAGCTGGCCAAGCTCAACGCAGAACTCGATGCGCTGCAAGGTGAGACTCCACTGCTCCGAGTCTGTGTGGATGCGCAGATTGTGGGCGAGGTGGTTTCGGGGTGGACCGGCATTCCGGTCGGCAAGATGTTAAAGGATGAAATCACCGCGGTCCTGAAGATGGAGCAGCACCTGGGCGCGCGTGTCATCGGCCAGGATCATGCTCTGGGCGCGATCAGCCAGCGAATCCGCACTGCCCGCGCGGGCCTGGACGATCCGGGTAAGCCGGTCGGCGTTTTCCTGCTGGTGGGACCCAGCGGCGTCGGCAAAACGGAAACGGCGCTGGCGCTTTCCGACCTCCTCTATGGAGGCGAGCGCAACATGATCAGCATCAACATGTCGGAATTCCAAGAGGCCCACACGGTGTCCTCGCTGAAGGGTTCGCCTCCCGGCTACGTGGGGTACGGAGAAGGCGGAGTGCTCACCGAGGCGGTGCGCCGACGTCCTTATTCGGTAGTACTGCTCGACGAGGTCGAAAAGGCCCATCCCGATGTTCTCGAGCTCTTCTTCCAGGTCTTCGACAAGGGGCAGATGGAGGACGGCGAGGGGCGCGAGATCGATTTCAAGAATACGATCATCATCCTTACCTCTAACGCCGGCACGGACACGCTGATGAAGCTGACCGCGGACCCGGAGACGATGCCGTCATCCGAGGGGCTCGCGAAAGCGTTGAAGCCGGAACTCGACAAGGTCTTCAAGCCGGCCTTCCTCGGCCGCCTGGTGATCATTCCATACTTCCCTGTTCGCGACGAAGCGCTGGCCCAGATCATCCGTCTTAAGCTGGCGAAAATCGTGCGACGCCTGCTGGCGACCCATCGCATTCAGCTGGAGTTCGGAGAAGAGCTGGTGGAGGCCGTGGCAAAACGCTGCACCGAAGTGGAGAGCGGCGCGCGCAACGTGGATAACATTCTGACCAACACGCTGTTGCCGGAGATATCCAAACAGATTCTCTCGGGGATTGCCGAAGGCGCCAGGGCGACTTCGATTCGTGTCGGCATCGGGGACGACGGTTCGTTTACTTACTCGTAGACCGGAGGCCACAGCCAGTTGCCAGCTACTCAGACCCACCGCCCATTCCGGGTGAAGACGCCGCTTGGCGATGACGCTCTGCTACTAGAGAGCTTCACCGGAACCGAGCGTGTGTCCACGCCCTTCCGCTTCTTGCTCAAGGTGCTGTCGTACGATCCGAACATCGACATGAAGGGCCTGCTCAACAAGCCGGCCGTTCTGGCGATCGGGTTGAGCGATGGCACCGAGCGCTACATCCACGGCAATATCAACCGCATGAAGCTGCTGGAGTTGGCGTGGATGGTTATGCCTCCTACGAACTGGAAGATGGTGCCCTGGCTCTGGTTTCTGAACCTGTTCTCCGATTGCAGGATCTTCCAGAACATGACGTGTCCCGGACATCGTGCAGAAGGTCTTTCAAGGATCGCGGTTTTTCGGATTTCAAACTGCAGACTCAGGGAACTTACACGGAACGGGAATACTGCGTTCAATACCGGGAGACGGACTTGAATTTCGTGTCCCGGTTGATGGAGGAAGAGGGCATCTTCTACTTCTTCGAACATAGCGACGACAAACACACGCTGGTGCTGGGCGATCAGCCATCGGCGTTTCCCACCTGTCCCAATCAAGCCGAAGCGCGCTTCCTGCCGGCCCAGGGGGGCGTCCTGGAAGAAGATATCGTGCACACCCTGGAAGCCGAATTCCGGGTGGAGATCGGCACTGCTTCGCTGACCGATTATAATTTCGAGAAGCCCAGTATCAGCCTGCTTTCCACCTTATCCGGCGATTTCAAAGGCGAGGATTATGATTTCCCGGGGAAGTATAAAACCCGGGACGAAGGCGACCATTACGCGCGCATACGGCTGGAGGAAAAGGAAGTCGGCTTGACCACGGTTCGCGGCGCCAGCAACTGCCTGGGCTTTGAGTGCGGCTCATCGTTTACGCTGTCCGATCACTATCGTGATGCCGCCAACCAGGAATACACGCTGACCTCGCTAGAACATCGTGGGCAGAACACCAGTTATCGGGCGGGCAATCCCGACCCGTTCGAGTACACCAACCGGCTCGAAGCCATCCCGGCGACGGTAAATTATCGGCCCGCGCGCCTGGCGCGCAAGCCTTCGATTCAAGGCACGCAGACGGCCCTCGTGGTGGGCAAATCGGGTGAAGAGATCTGGCCCGACAAATATGGCCGCGTGAAGGTGCAGTTCTTTTGGGACCGCCAGGGGGTGAAGGACGAAAACAGCTCCTGCTGGATCCGGGTCGCGCAGGCGTGGGCCGGGAAGCAGTGGGGTGCGGTTTACACGCCGCGCATGGGACAGGAGGTCATCGTCAGTTTTCTCGAAGGCGACCCCGACCGGCCCATCATCACCGGGTCGGTCTACAATGCCGACCAGATGCCGCCGTACACGCTGCCCGATGAAAAGACCAAGAGCGCGCTGAAATCCATGAGCAGCAAGGGCGGCGGGGGCTTCAACGAGATTCGCTTGGAGGATAAGAAGGGAAGCGAGCAGGTCTTTCTGCATGGCGAAAAAGATCTCGATATTCGCATCAAGAACGATCGTAAGGAGTGGATCGGACAGCGACCGCCACCTGATTGTCACGCGCGATAAATTCGAGCAGGTGCAGCGCGACGAACACATCGAGATCACCCGCGACCAGATCGAAAAGATCGGGCGGGATCATCACGTGGAAATCGCCGGTAAATCCGCGATGAAAATCACGGGGTCGAATTCACTCAATGTCACGGGAGACGTGATCGAGGAATTCAAGGCCAATCACAGCAGCCAGGTGACCCAGAATCTTTACCTCAAGGCGATGCAGATTGTGATCGAAGCATCCATGGGGTTGACCCTGAAAGTGGGAGGCAACTTTATCACGATCGATCCCTCGGGAGTCGCCATCAAGGGAATGCCGATGGTGCAGATCAACAGCGGCGGCTCAGCGCTCTCCGGCTCGCCTGGTTCGCTGGTACCGCCGCTCTCCCCGACCGACCCGCTGGCGGCCGACGTTGCCAACCCGGGAGCGGTCACCACGGTGCCCGCCGGAAGTGCGGCCACGCCGGCGAATATGTCACTGCTCAGTATCAGTTCCGCCGCCGTAGCGGCGCGGACGTCCGCGGCTTCCGACGCGCCCACGCACGACCCGGACTCGCCCGAAAATCAGCAAAAGAAAAATTGGATTGAAATCGAACTACTCGACGAAGGCGACCGGCCCGTGCCCGGCGAACCGTACAAAGTCACGCTGCCTGACGGTACCACTGTGGCAGATGGCACGCTGGACGATAAAGGCAAGGCTCGTGTGGACAACATCGATCCCGGAAACTGCATCGTTACTTTCCCGAATATAGATCAGGACGCATGGGAGCCGAAATAATCATGCGGTATTCCGGCTCAGCCCGAACCCTATGAGTAAGCTGGTTCGGGCGCAGGATGGCGATACACTCTGCGGTATCGCGATTGCCGCGGGATTCATCGATTGCGCCGCGCTCCGCGCGGAGGGGGCCAACAGCGCGTTGTTGAGCGGCCCTTTGAAACTCGGCGATGTGGTGACGGTGCCGGACTTGCGAAAGAAGGACGTCAGCAAGCCGACCGACGTCTCGCACAGTTTTAAGAAAAAGAATTCGCCGCCGGTTTCGGTGCGTTTCGTGCATGGGTCGCCGGACAAGAAATATCTGGACGACGATTCGCTGACGGTTTTGAATGTCAGTAATTTCGTGACCAACAAGGCCGGCGCGGATGGCTCCAAAGCGTTCCCGAACGTTTTCGGCTTTCAGGCTGACGGACATGCCGACGTGGACACGTTCAAAGTCGAAGTGGAAGACCCGGCGGCGGGCGGCACCGTCAACACCGTGCTCGAAGCCTTGAAGCCGGTCAAACAGGCGGATGGCACGGTGGTTTTCCAACCCATCACAGGAGTACCCGACGCCGGGCTTCGCAAGATCCCTGCGCTGCCTTGCAAGCAGGTCGCCAGCGGCAACATCGCCTTCCGCTCGCGCTATCTCCGCCTCGTAGTGGACAGCCAGGATCAGGCCGCCGCACCCGGACAGACGCTATTGACCACGGATGCCGTGGATGCCGGCGACGAGACTCTGGAGATTCTCGATCAGCGAGTCCGCGCGACTTACGAGTTCGCGCGCTGCCCCGGCAGTCCCAAGTGCAAAGTGAGTGCACTGCTCCCCATCGGCGAGAACAAATTGCGGGCCAAAGTGGCGGTGCAGATCCTGCAGGATCCGGCCACCGGCACGCCGGTCGCAACCGTGGATCAGGCGCGTAAGAGCGTTCTGAAATACGTCCGCCAGCTTTACGCGCAGGCGTCCATGAGTGTCCAATTGATCGGCACGATTCGAAGCGTTCCAGCCCCCACCAATTTGATCGCGATTGCCAACGCCAATGGAGCGCCCGCGGTGGGCGGCGGCACGATTCAGATTCGGGTACGAGTGGGCGCGATCAATGCCACCACCTTCGCCTTCGATCAGGCCGTCCAGATCACGACCACCGCGGGCGATGCTCCGCTCGCCACGGCCACCGCGCTCTCCAACGCCATCAACGCTGCTTTCGGTGCCGCCACCCCTCCTTTCGCCGCCACCGCGCGGCCCAGTAATAATCCGCCGCTGATCGGGCAGGCCATCGGGAGCGCCGACGTGCTAGTGGGCGACCCGCTTACACAGCGCGTCTCGCTTTCCCTGGTGACCAACGGCGACCTGGGACATCCGGTCACGATTGGCCGCATCACCAGCGTCAACATTCCCGATTTCGGCGGCACGGATTCGCATGTCGGCACGATCGAAGAGCGAACCCTGGTGAAGAACTACGATACCGGTACGGACCGGATCGATCTCTTCGTGATCGGAACGCTAGGCATCGGCGCGCTGGGCGAAGCTTTCATTCCGAATGCGGGCTCAGCCCGCCACCAGCCAGCCGCTGCCGCCGATGATTAACAGCGCGCTGGTCTTCGCCGCAACCATCAACGGTCAACGACAATTTCCACACGACCATCCCGCACGAGATGGGGCACATACTGATGGACGACGACCACGCCCTGGTGGCCACCGAAATGATGGGGGCCGGTTCGCCGGTCGGCGCCAACGAACGTGTGGTCAACGGTCCCAAACGCATCAGCGATCCGATTCCGCCGGCTACAGTTTCGTACTACGGCGGCACCAAGGGTAACCCGGTAACCATGCTGCGTACCGATAACACGGGCGTGACCGGTTCGTTTTAGGAAATGCAATGGGTGCGAAATCACTTTCGCTTTCGCGCCGCGCCGCACTCGGCTTGCTCAGTGCAGGGGTTTTCGTCATCAGAGCGACTCCCCAGAAAAGGAAATCAAACATGGCACCCGCGCAACCAAGCGACCTGGAAAGGCTGCAACGATATTACGACACGTCAACCAAATACTATCCGGCGCCGGTGCCCGCCCCGCTGGATCGCAGTACCGCAATCGCGTTCGTAAACAGCAAGGCGAACCCGGCCACGCCGCCTGAGAAAATGCGCAAGCTGACGCGGCTCGCCATCTTTTACGAACTTCGCGAAACCGCCGCCGCGTTCATCGGCGTTCTGACCGGCGCGGAAAGTCAGCCCGACGCCATCGTCCGTTCCGCGCTCGCACTCATCGCCCTCGCGTGGATCGGCGACCAGGGCCAGCAGGCGCGAGCCCAGGAATATTATCGCGGGCTGCAGAGCCGTGCCAGCGTGGATCTTCACCGCGATATCATGCTCGAAGTGGTGGAGGCCTTCGGCCCGCGCGAAGGCACCGGATCCCATCGCCAGTGGATTCAAGCCGCCATACGCACGCTCGAGGCGCAGCTCAAACAGGATCAGGCCAACCGCAACGTCGCGGGTGCGAATCTCGCGGAGGAAAAGATCAATGCGCTCACCGAATATCTGAACTTCCAGCTGGCTCGCGTGGACCGGTCCTTCTCTCTGCGACAGATGATCGAGAGCCTGGCGCCGTCCGCGCAGATTGCGCAACTCGTCCCGCTTGCTCTGGGCACTTCGCCGGAAGCTACCCCGCAACTTGGCTTTTGGGCGTCGATGCGGCTGATTCGCATGGCGCAGGCCTTCCGCGACCAGATCGGCGCTACCTTCCTGAGCCAGGCGCCGCTCTTGGCCGCTCCCGCGCAGGAGCTTTTCCGCGCGCGTGCCCTGCGCGCCGCGGAGTTCTTCGGGCGTCCACCGGCTGCGCCCGATGTCCAGTGGCTGGCGGGCCATCCCGATACGCGCGTGGACCCGCTGGTGCTTCGCCCCGGTTTATAATCCGCGGCTCAGTTGCGGCTCAGGAACCGCCGCAAGTCCTCGCCTTGGGCCTTAGGGATGAAGGGCAGCACGAGCTGCTTCATTCCCCCGGGAAAATATTTTCCGAGATTCTGCCAGTAGTCCGCGCTCGCAGCGTTGCCCTTGTACAAGGCCGTAGCGGAATAGACGCGCATCTGTTTTCCCCGGCCTTCAATCGCCGGCAACTCGTCGGCGGACGTAAGCGACAGGGTATCGATGCGATCCATCGTGCTCCAATCGATGCTGACGGCCAGATGCTCGCGCAGCCACGCCTGGCGGGCGGCAAGCGATTTTCCCGCGTGCTGCTTGCAGGCATCGATCACGCTCCTGTGAATCCACCAGATACTGACGCGGTTGTCCGGATGGTTGGAATCCCAAAAGCGATACAAGGTGGTTGGGCCCGTGATCAGTTTGGCGCAGGAATCCGTCTCCTCAATTGCTCCGGCGCTCACGACCGCGGCGATTGCGAGTTGGGCTTGCAGATGTGCCACCTTGCAGAGATTCTCGCGCAAAGCGGGCGAAACGTTCTTGAGGTCCGTTGGAAAGGACGGACCGAACCCGGCGAAGCTGAGGAACTTCCGGTAGACGGCGTCGTGCAGCAGGCCGGCATAAATCTTCGCGGCCATCATCTTTTCCAGATCGTGTTGCACTTGCGCCCACATGGATACGCTCCTCCGTACGACGCTTAGGGCACCATGACGGTGAACTCGCCGGGCGTGGTGAACTGAATCACGCCCGCCCACATACACATCAGTGTGGACACATTATCGAGCGTCGGAAAATTTGCCAGCAGTACCGTCGGCGCGCCCGCGACCCAGGGGGTGGGCGTGTTCGGGATGCAGGGCATCGGCGTCAGAACGCCAAGCGCGGCGGCGGTAGCGGCGGCCACCGTCGGATTCGCCAGCGACATGCACATACCGAACGGCATGATGTTCACCATCGGAATGTGATCCATGATGTTGGCATCCGGCACCTGATCGGTGAATACCATATTCTTTGGCAGTACCACCAGCGAACTCGGCGCCATGCCAAAACTGCATTGCATCATCGCGCCCATACACACTTGCATCGGCATTGGAGTATTCTATCGAAATTATCGAGCGTCGCGGACCTGCCACCTGCCGGCGAGGGGCGCCGGTGGATCGGCGAGGGAACAGAACTGCACCACCAGGATCGCGTCCTGGCCTTTGATCGATGCCAGCGGCATGAGACCGCTCTCGAGCAATTCCTCCGCCTCGTGCTCCGTCAGCAGCACTTCGGCGCAGGGTTTGGTCACGGATTCACCGGCTTCGCGGAAAACGTGAAGCGGCAAGCCGTCGATTCTACGCTGCATTCCGGGAAGCAGCTGCCATCCATGGCTGCGAAATGCCTGCCCGATGAGATAGGCGCAGGCAAAGGCCGGGTTGCCCCAGAGATACTCACCATGAACGCTGCCCGTCATCTCCTCGAACGCCAGCGTCTCCACCGGCGATGTCGCCGCGCCATACGGGAGCCGGAGGAGGAATCGCGGCAGCGCGAGGCCGATCCAGCGGGCGTTGGCGGAGTGCCGCAGGGCGCGCCATTCCGCGTCCTCGCCTTGCGCGGGCGGTTGTGCTTCCGCCAGGAACGGGGCGCCTGCGCCGCGCGCGGTCCGCGCCAGATTGGCTAGCTGACGCGCATCGTCCGCACTCTGCCCGAATACGAAATTGCCGGCGAGCAGGCCCCACTCCCGCTTCGAATCCGCCAGCATTCGCGCCGCCGCTTCCGGCTCGGCGCTCAACTCCGCCAGAGTCGCATCGAAGAGGTAGATCTCAATGCCTTCCTCGGCCCCGAGCCCATGCACCAGCATCCACACGGCGCGCCACGCCGCTTCCATCGCCTGGAAATCGGGATGGTGAAGGATGTTTCGCATTTGCTCACTGGTGGCGCCGTCTACCCGCGCTTCCCATTCCTGCCGGCCTGCCTCGGGCTTCTGTTCCAGATGCGGTGTGATGGCGCGGTCGATGAATGCCGCAAGGTCTCCGGCGGCTTCCACCGGTTGCGCGGCAGAGCGGTCCTCCGCCTCGTCGATCATGTCGTCGAGTAGACCCGCGAGCGGCCGGGGAGGCGCTGCCGTCTTCGCAGCGGCAGGACGCGGCGGGTTGTTGCGCAGCGCCGCCAGCTTCTGAAAAAGCTCGACCGTGCGGAAGATCTGGTCCGGATGGAAATCGTCCAGCTCTCGAAACCGCAGGACGGATTCCGGCAACCGCAGCGTGGGCTGCAGCTTCTCGAGAACCTCATCGAAGTTATCGCAATCCACCAGGATTGTGCGCCGGCCTGCGAGCCCCTGATGGACTCCGCGGTTGGTTCGCCCGCTGAAATCCCCGAGGATCAGAATGCGAAAGGGTTCGTCCGGATCGATTTCCCGGGGCATTGCTTCTCTACCCGGTTCTACGTCCAGATAGACCGAGCTGTTTCCACGATTTTCGGGCATGTGGTCACATCTTACAAGACTTTGCCGCTGCTACCGAGCGTCTTTTGCGCAGCGAAATCCGATATTCGAAGCTTTCCACCGCGCCGGCACCACCGTCGAATCCCAGATGACATCCGCCATCAGAGGCTCGCCGAACGATTGGCCACGAATCATGTACCACGGCTCGTCGCGAGTCGCCGGCGGCTTCATCGAACGGAAACGGCCGAGCGTATTCCCGGAAGGGGTACCGGTCTGGTCGATAAACTCCCAGGCGTTGCCGACCATCTGCAGCGCGCCGTAAGGGCTGGCCCCTTGCGGATAGCCGTTCGCAGGCCGCAGGGCGCGCGTGCGGACGTTGGCACGCGAGGCGTCTTTGGCGCCACCCCAAGGGAAGGTTTGACCGTCGGTCCCGCGCGCCGCTTTTTCCCATTCCGCCTCTTTGGGAAGCCGCTTCCCGGCCCACTCGGCGTACGCCTTGGCATCGGCGACCGTCACGTTGACCACCGGCAGGTCCGCGCCGGCGCGGGCGAACTCATCCGGCAGCGGGTGCGCGGTGGCCTGGCAAAACGCCGCGTAGTCGCGATTCGTCACTTCCGTGCGATCGATATAAAACGCCGGGAGCGACATTTTCTGCTTCTTCTCGCCGAATAGAAAATCACCGGCGGGAACCAACACCATCTCACCAGAAGTGGTAGCCAGCGTCGGGGCGAGCACGGCCGCCGCCGTTTTCGCCGCAGGCGATTGTGTCGCGGACGACTCCGTCGCGGAGGGAGTTTGCTTGGGCCGCACCACCAGGTAGATCGCCGCCAGCACCAGAACTCCCGCCAAGGCCGCCACGGGCAGCAGGTAGGCCGGACGCCCGCCGGCAGGGGGCGGGGAAGTGCGCGGCAGCGCTTCGGTAGGCAGCATTCGCGAAGGCACAGGCATCGCGGTGGTCACGGTCCGCCCTTCCATTTGCCCAATCGCCTGTTCCAGCGCGGCGATCACCGGTCCGAAGCCGGCAGGCCGGTCGTCGGCTTTCTTTGCTGTGCACTTCGCCACCAGGGCCGGGATCTCCGCGGGCATCCCCTCGGTATCCAACGGCTTCAAGTCAAGCGGTTGATTCAGGATGCTGTAGAAGATCCGCTCCACCGTGTCGCCGGAGACCGGGCGGGTCGCGGTCAGTAATTCGAAGAGCAGGATGCCGAATGCGTAAACGTCCACCTGCGGCGATATCTCGTGCCCCAGGACCTGCTCTGGCGCCATGTAGTAAGGCGTGCCCAGTACGAAGCCCACCTGAGTCATGGAAAACCCTTCGGTTTTCGCGATTCCGAAATCCATCAGCTTCACAACGCCGGCGGTGTTGATGTGGATGTTCTCCGGTTTCACATCGCGATGAATCAGTTTGTTGCTGTGGACGCACTGGAGCGCGCGGGCGATGGGCAAGGCGATCCGAAGGCGGTCTTTCAACTCTCCCGTTCGCGCCTTCGCGATGGCCTCTCGCAGGTTCTCGCCCTGCAGGAACTCCATCACCATGAACGGCCGCCCCTCTTCGTCTTCACCGAAATCGTAGAGGCTGATTACGTTCTCGTGCCGGATGCTGCCCGCCATTCGCGCCTCGGCAAGAAAACGCATCCGCGCCGATTCATCCCGGCAGGCGGCCTCGGTCAAAACCTTTACCGCTACGGCTCGCCCGATCACGGTATCCCACGCGCGATAGACGTGCGACATACCGCCGCCGAGAAATTCCTGTAGTTCGTATTTGCCGATCCGGGCCGGAAGTTGCATTTGAAGATCGCTTCGGAGCAGGCGCGGAAAGCGTCGCGCGCAATCACCGCCGCTCTCCGATGCGCTGGATTTGCTACTCTACCATACCGCCGGGGGTGCGGTCTTCGATGATACAATCTTCGAGTATCGGGTGCCCTGTTAGCAGGAGTGATCAGCATGTGTACAAAGCCAATCTTTGCCCTCGCCCTAGCGTTCGTTTCGTTCGGGCAGACCCCGGAGCATCCAGCCGGCGCCCGCGAGTTGTATTATTTCGGAGCAGGCGGCAAGGACAAACTGCAGCCCCTCCAAAAGGTTTCCGCACCGGTTAAAGGCACTGTGTCCTCCGCCGCCGCCCGTCCCGTCGCGCAGGATCCCGTTCCCGCCGACGCCCCCGCCGAACCCACCGCCCTGCATCTGGGCCTGCGCTATAACCTCGCACTGGTGGACCCGGTTTCCGGGAAGTCCGAATCCGTGGACACCGAACGGATTTTCAAGAACGGCGATTGTCTCGCCATCGAATTCGATGCCAACCGCTCGGGCTATCTCTACGTGCTGGCCAAGCAATCCAGCGGTAATTGGCTGCCGCTCTTTCCCTCCGCCGAAATGAGCAGTGAAGCCAATATTATCGATCCCGGCCAGAAAGTCCGCGCCCCTCACGGCTACTGTTTCTCGGTCAGCGACCCGCCCGGCACCGAGACCCTGTTCGTAGTTCTCTCGCGCGACCCCCGCGATATCTATGAGCTCTACCAGGGAATTAAATCCGGCCAGGACGCTCCGCCGCCGGCCTCGAGCGCCCCGCGCCGCGTATCCTCCGCAACGCAAATGGCCGACGCGCGCATTGTCAATAATGCGGTCTCCCAGATGTCCCAGCATTTCGGCACGCGCGACCTGGTGATCCGCAAAATCGCTCAGCCTGTGGATGCCCGCGATGTCCCGAATTCCGTGTACGTGGTCAACGCCTCGGACAAGCCCGCGGCCACGGTAGTTACGCAGCTGCAAATCAAGCACCGCTGAGCGGCACGTTTACTTGCGGCCGCGCGCGGGCCAGTTCTCGATTTGGTCGGGGGTGCTCACCAGCGTGAGCCGGAACGGGTTCGTGCTGTACCCTTCGCCGGTCGCGGTGAAAAAGATCTGCAGCCCGGGGTCGGGATCGCCTGAAAGTGCGGTGCTCAGTTTGAGCGTCACCTCTTCGTCAGGCGAGTCGTTTAACGCCAAGCCAAGCTCCGTGGGCCGTTTGGCGGGCGACGACCGGACTACGGTGCCTTTCAATTTTGGCAAGGCCTGCCCCTTTATCGCGCTAGAGAAGTACGCTTCCCCGTCTGGCGCTTCCAATTGTTTCCGAATCTTTCGCCATGCCGCCAGCTGCGGATTGCGGAACGCCAGTTCCTCCTCCGCTCGTTTTGCCGCAATCGACGCCGCCGATTCAATCGCGAAGCCTTGCGGCGGAAACGCGGCCGCGCCCGCGCTGGTCTTCAGCCCGTCCAGCCCATCCTCGCTCCCGTGGTAGGAACGGTACAGCGTATCCACCACGGGCGCCAACTGCCTGCGCTGGCCTTCTGGCAGCGCCTCCTCATCGCGCAGCGAAGCTGCCCGCGCCAGGTGCCATAGGCCCGCCGACTGCTTTTCGGGCTCCGCCTGACCTTCAAGGAGCGCGCCCAGCCACGCCGAGGACCGGGCATCCTTGGCATTCAACTCCAGGCACATCGTAAATTCCTTTTCGCCGGCGGTGAATTCCTTGCGCTGCCAGTAGACCCAGCCGAGTGTGCGATGCGCCATCAGGGATACCGGGGTCTTCTGCTTTTCCCAAGACGCCCCGGCCGCGGCCGCCGGCTTTTCGCTCAACAGGAGCTGCGCCGCTTTTTCGGTAAGTGCCAGCATTTCGGGCGACGTCTCCCCAGCTTCGGGGGCCAGCAGAGCACACCAGTAAGCCGCCACCAGGCTGTCCGGCTGCCCGGCTAGAATCTCGCGGGCCGACCCCAGCATCTTGGCATGGTCACCCAGCGACTGGTACGCCGTCAGGAAGAGTTCGTTGCGAACCTGGCGCTGCTCCGACTTCGGATAATCCGATTTCCACTTCTCCAACAAGACCAGGCGCTTCTGGGCCGAGGCCTCCTCGCGAATCTTCAGAACCAGATCGTACTCGCTGCGATCCGTCCACCCGTTCGGCAGCGCCGCGGAACATATCGCAGCGGCACAGATCCCCACCCGAAACCAGCTTCTCAAGATGCCCATAACTCCTACTGTTTCACCGAGACAGGTACTGTACTCTGATCCTTTACTTCCACATTTTGGCGGCTCAGCGTCTTACCGTCCTGAACCACTTTTACCTCGTACGTGCCGGCACCCAATGCCAGTTTGGACGCGCCTTGGAAGACCGCGGGCTTGCCGTCCACCAGCACTGGCGTGCCCTCCTGAATTCCATCGAATTGAACCATTCCCAGCTGCCGCTCAAGTTCGATCTGCAAGTCTGACGGCGCCGCGACGGTGAGAATCCGGTTCGCCATACGGAACCCCGGAAGCTGGGCGTGCACCACCTGGCGGCCGGCCGGCAGGTTCAACATGCAGGGCGTCTGACAGTGCTGCTCGGCGTCTCCCTCGACTGTCAGCTCGGCGCCGGGAGGCTCCGACGTGACCTTCACCGCTACGCCCCCTGGATGCGGCGTGCCGCCGCTATTCAGCGTTCCCGGGCCGATCTTGCGGATCACCAGATCGCGTGTACCGGCCGTCGAGCTCACTTCCACATGCAAAATCGCCAGCGCGATGGGGTTCTCTGCCAAGGGAGTTTCCGCCGGGGTGGCGGCCGGCGCCGCTGGGATCGCCGCTGCCGCCTTGGCGGCCGATTCCAACAGATCCTTGCTCCACCGGGCCGTGTCGATATTCGCGGCGTGCAGATCGCGCGATCCCGCTTCCCAATCCGGTACGCCGAATCGCGTGCTGCGAAATACTTCTTCGATCGGTGGCGGCTGCGGAATGCCAGCCTTCAATTCCGTCCCGGCTTCCGGCGATACCGCCGCCAGTTCCTTCAACATCGCGTTCGCCCGTTGAATCGCGTCCGAAGTGCCGCGCACGCGCACCGCCTGGAGCAGTTTCACGGCGTCCGCGATGCGGTCTGCCAGCAAATAACTGTTCACCCCTTGAAACGCCGCATGGATTGCGAAGGGGTCCATCTGGATCGCCGATTTATAGGCCTCGGCCGCGCCCACAAAATCCGAAGCCTCGTAACGCGCCTGCGCATCCTTGTGGGCTTTCAGGTAGGGCAGCTTGCTCCTGGCATCTTCTTCCAGCAATCCCCCGGGCTTTTTGGCAAGCACCTGGTTCACCAGCTCGATCGCGCGGTCCCACTCCTCCGCCTGTTCGAACCGCTTGGCCTCGTCCATGCGCTTCGCAGTCAGCGAAAGATCGGTTTCGCCCTGCCGAATTCAGGGGCGGGTGGAAGTAAAAGGAACTCGTCATCGTCGAAGACACCCACGGCGTCTGCTTCCCGCTGGTCTCCTCAGATACCTGCCGCTTCACGCGATTGAAGACTTCGTCGAGCGTCAACGACGCCTGCCCGATCATTCCCGAAAGCCCTTCCGTAAACCAGCTGTTTCTACCGTCGGGGTTGTCGGCCGCTACCTGCCCTGGCCCGGTCGAATACACGATGAAGGATTCCTTCAAGTCATCGCGCTGTGGACGCGCCAGCCCAGCTTCCAGCGAGTACTTGTTCGCCACGGGATTGCTGCGGCATGCATCCAGAATTACGATCCTGCGCTTCGCCCGCCGCCGTGCCAACTGTTCGTACAGCTGGGCCAGCGAAAAGCAGCTGAACTTCGCCGAGGAAATGCTGTCGCCGGGTTCGAAATCCACCGGCACCAGGAAGTTTTCATTTTCGATCTGCACCCCATGGCCGGCGTAGAAGAAGAGCGCCGTGTCGTCCGGCCCCAGCATGTCCACAAACTGGCCCACGTTCCGGTCCATATCGGCGCGTTTGGCGTTCTCCACCAGAAGCGTCTTGAAGCCGGCCGCCTGCAGCGCCTTTTCCATTGCGCGTGCATCGTTCACCGCGTTCTTCAACTGACTGATCTTGTAGTTGTCGTTGCCGATGATCAGGGCAACACGCTTGCCCTCTTCCTGCGGTGAGGCGCAGAGCGGCAGAAGGGCCGCAAGCGAAGTCAGGCAAAGCAACAAAGTTATTCGCATCTTATTTCACCCAGCTTATTTCACGAGCGTGCTCGCCGAATTGGCGAGGAACGTCACCTTGCGGCTGCGGGCTTCGATCGGATCGTTGCCGCACTCGGCGCTGACCAGGCGGCCCGCGTTGTAGTTGTACTTGGTCTTCGAGGTTTTCCCCTGGCTCCTGATCTCCTCGGAAATCAAACGTCCGTCCTGATATTGCATGGTGCGCTCGTAGACCTTGGGCGCGCGCCGGTCGCTACCCTGATAGCCGCGTACCGCCGCCAATTGCGTACCGTCCCATTCGAACTCCACCATCACGCCGCCTAGAGCGCCGCTCTTGGCGTCGGTGATTTCGCGCGCCTGAACCACCCGGCCCTCCACGTCGTAAACCAGCCGGAAAAAATAGACCTTCTCCCATATGAACGGATTGAAGAAGCGATTTCCTGCAATCCCCAGCGTTACGTTTTTTCCCGCGAGCCGCTCCACCGCGATCGGGTCCACATAGGGGTTATTCAGCACCACCAGGCTCGATCGCCGGAAGCGGTCGTCCGGATCGGTTGGAGGCGCCGCGGCGGGCGTATCCTCGAGCGTTACCGAAGCGATCTGCGGCACGCGCTCTTCATAGCCGAATGCGATCGACTTCTCACCGCTCAGCCGCTGGTTCTTCTCGAAGCTCGGCACGATTGCCTTCAACTTCTCGCCTTCCCATTCGTACGCGACCTTTAATTTGCCGGCGTCGATGCGATCCACGCGCGGTTGAAAAGCGAGGCTGATCGGGTCGTAGAACACGCCCTTCGGCAGTTTCTTGCCGGACATCCAATTGACGTCGCCCTGTTCCCCCGCCGCCGCCTGGTTGATGGTGGCGAGCACGGTCCGCACCCTGGCACGCTGCGCCGTAACCGCGTCCAGCGTGTTCGAGATTTCCAGGTAGCGGCCCAGATATTCGCGGCCCTGCTTCACGTCGCGGGTCGCGAGCGCGGCCAGGCCCGCCTGATACAACAGGTCGGGATCGTCGTCCTTGCAGCGCAATCCTTCGCTGGTCAACGCCAGCAGTTTGTGGAAGCTCAACTCGTTCCACGCTTTTTGGGTCTGCGACTTGATGTCTTCCAGGGTGCTGGTTCGCTTAAAACTCAACTCGCTCCGCAAATCCTCGGAACGTTTCCGTTCGTCGTTTACGGCCAGGCGGTCATACCGATCCAGCGCTTCGAGCGCCCTGCTGAAATCCCGCTGCGCCCCCAGAATCTCGGCCTTCTTAATCAATGCCTCCAGCGAATTAGGGTCAACCTTTTCGGCATCGAGCACGCTCTTCAGCGCCTGGTCCAACTTGTTTTGTTTTTGGTAGCCATCCGCATACTTCAAGGCCTGCCCGATCGCCACGCGGTCCCCCGCGCTGATCTGCTTGCGATTCTTCTGGTCGTCAATTGCCGCCTGCCGCGAATAATCGGTCCAGGCCGACAGCACCTTGCGATGGATGTCGCCGTCGGAGGGCTGCCGCAAACTCGCCAGCCGAAACTCGTGCCACGCCTGCCCGAACTCGTCTTCCTTCAAGTGCCGGTCCCCGGATTCGCGATGCAGCGCCAGGCTCTGCTTCAGTGCATCGGTGTGCTGCTTGCCGATCTCCGGATATGCCTGTTCGTAGCGTTCAAACTCGCGCCCTCCCAACAGCAGGGCATCCCATTCCTGCGCGGCGGCGAAGGCTCGTAGCACCGCGATCCGGCGATCCAGCCATTCCTTGCGCTGCGCCAGCGATTTGCGCAATTGCGCCTGTCCCGCCTGGTTGGGATAGATCTTCTGCGAGAGCTCCGCCAGCTTCATTGCCTGTTCCAGCACCTCCAGGCCCGCAGTCCCCGTCTC
Source organism: uncultured Solibacteraceae bacterium (assembly GCA_963811575.1). GTDB lineage: Bacteria > Acidobacteriota > Terriglobia > Bryobacterales > Bryobacteraceae > Solibacter. The sequence continues at coordinate 292,448 of CAWERY010000013.1, forward strand.
GAACTGCTCGAAGCGTCCGCGCAGGGAGTTCTCCACGTACCGCTCGAGGGGAGCCATCGCCGGATTTGCTGCATTGGCCTGCACCACCGCGGCAATCCATTCCAGTTGCGTCGCGAACGTCTTACCCTTGCCTCCAACTAACTCCAGCGCCCGCTCTTCCAGACAGAACCGCGTAAGTTCCTCGGGACCGCCGGCCAGAAACGCCACGAAGCCCGCCGTCGGAACATCGGTGGGCACTTTGTCGTTGGCGGCCTTCTTATATGCGATCCGGGCCCCTCGCCAGATCTCCGCCGGATCCGTGGGGCCGCCCTTCGGCAGGTTCTCCGGCAGAAGATATTCCATTTCTTCCGCTTCGTAAGTCCCAATCGTTTTGCTGGTGACGTCCTTCACCAGGCTGCCGCCGAGCTTTACATCTTTAAGCTTTCCAATCGGGCCGTTCAGTTTTGGCTCGGCGCCCAGGACCAGGGCTTTATCCTTTGCGTTGATCAATACCGCCGCCGCCTCGGTGAATTGCAGCCCCTTATCCGTCCGGGTAATTACAATTCCGGCCTGTGCGGCGCAGCAAAGACCGAACAAGGTGCAAGCGAGCTTATTTGATGTATACAAACGAACTTTCCCTCTGCTAAAAAAACTACAATCTTTAGAAATAGAGTGTATACCGCGAATGATTTGGTTACAAGGTGACGGAATCGCTTTACAAAGGGAAATGTTGTAAATCCGGCCCAGTACTTCTGATTCCCTGGCTAAATTGCGCGCTCTCCAGCGATTGCCCTGTTGCGGATCTCAGCGGAAAGCGCAATCCAGATGTGCCCAACGAGCCGTCGAAAAGCGTTTCGCCGCCCACGAAATGCTCTTCCGGGAAGTGAGGAGTGCGCCGGAATCTTCCTCATCGTGCAAGGCGGCGTCAAGATCTTGCGAACTTCTGCCGCCGGCAGGGCCTCGCCCGTTTCCGCGCCCAGGGCCTGAATCGATTTCCAATTTGTATCGTGGTACGATACAAATATGACCGCTGAGCACGATCTCTCCGCCAGTCAATATCGCGACCTTGCCGAATTCCGAAGACAGATCCGCCGCTTCCTCCACTTCAGCGATGTGACCGCGAAGGAACACGGCATCGAGCCGCAGCAGCACCAGCTCATGCTGGCCCTCCACGGCCTTCCCGATGACGTCAATCCGACCATCGGCGAACTCGCTTCCCGTCTGTATATCCAACATCACAGCGCCGTGGAACTGATCAATCGCCTGGAACATACCGGCGCGATAGTCCGCCGTCCGGGCGCCCACGATAAGCGCGAAGTCTGGGTCCGCCTCACCCCATCCGGCCGCTCCACGCTGCGTAAACTCGCCCTCGCGCATCGCACCGAACTGGAGCGCTCCGGACCGGAACTGGCCCGCACCCTCAATTCGATTTTGCGATCTTCCAAAGGAACCCCTGCATCGTGAGCAAGCACGCCGGCAATCTCACTCCGGAACTCGGCGATTTCACCACCACCAGCCGCGTCATCCCGATCTCACTCCTCGCCATCGCCATCGGCCTGCTTAGCACGCTGGTCGCCTGGACCCTGCTTCGCCTCATCGCCCTTTTCACCAACCTCTTCTATTTCGGCCGGATCAGCACAGTCATGGTGTCGCCGGCGGGTAACCACCTCGGCTGGCTCGCGATGTTCGTGCCAGTCGCCGGCGGCCTGATTATCGGCTTCATGGCGTACTACGGATCGGAGCGGATTCGCGGCCACGGAATTCCGGAGGCGCTCGAATCCATCCTGATCCACGGCAGTAAAGTCCAGCCGCGACTCGCCGTTCTCAAGCCGCTCTCCTCGGCGATCTCGATCGGGTCGGGCGGACCTTTCGGCGCCGAAGGCCCCATCATCATGACGGGAGGCGCGATCGGCTCCGTCATCGCCCAGCTCTTTCACCTGACCGCCGCGGAGCGAAAAACGCTGCTTGTGGCCGGTGCTGCCGCCGGCATGTCCGCGACCTTCGCCACGCCCATCGCCGCCGTACTCCTCGCGGTGGAGCTCCTGCTGTTTGAGTGGAAGCCGCGCAGCGCGATTCCCGTCGCGCTTGCCAGCGCCACCGCGGGCGCCGCCCGCCGCTACATTCTCGGCCTGGGCCCGCTCTTCCCGGTACCGCAGCATGCGATCTTCATCGGTCCCCAAGGGCTCGCCGGTTGCGTCATTGCCGGTCTGCTCGCAGGCTGTCTCTCCTCGCTTCTGACTGTGGGAGTCTACGCCGCCGAGGATAGCTTTCTGAAGCTGCCATTCCATTGGAAGTGGTGGCCCGCGATTGGCGGCCTTGCGGTGGGCATCGGCGGCCTGATCTTTCCGCAGGCGCTCGGCGTCGGCTACGATACCATCCAGTCCCTGCTGCAGGGCGACGTGCCGCGTGCCATCATCGCCGGCGTCCTGCTGGTGAAATCCACCATCTGGATTATTTCGCTAGGCTCAGGAACTTCGGGCGGCGTGCTCGCCCCGTTACTAATGATGGGCGCCGCAATGGGCGGCGTCGAAGCCATGTTTCTGCCCAATGAAGGCGTGGGCTTTTGGCCGCTCGTCAGCATGGGTGCGATCCTTGCCGGCACGATGCGTGCGCCGTTCACCGCGATCCTTTTCGCCCTGGAACTGACTCACGATATCAACGTCCTGCTTCCTCTGCTGGTCGCAGCCATGCTCGCGCACGCCACCACGGTCCTCCTCCTCAAGCGCTCCATCCTCACGGAAAAGGTCGCGCGCCGCGGCTTCCATCTCACCCGTGAATATGCGATGGATCCCCTGGAAATCCTGTTCGTCCGCGAAGTTATGCGCACCAAGTTGGTCGCCCTCCCCGCCGGAGCCACCGCCAGTGACCTTCGCGATACTTTGATCCGCGAACCGGCCCAGCGCGGACAGCACCTCTACCCGGTGATCGATAGCGATCGCTGCCTCAAAGGTGTGGTCACCCGCAAACAGCTCCGCGATTTGACGGGCTCGCCCATCGCGACCTTCTCCCTCGGCGACGTGCTTCGCGAACCTGTCGTGGCCTATCCGGATGAGCCGTTACGAATTGTCGTCTTTCGAATGGCCGAGACCGGCTTCACCCGGCTGCCCGTCATCAGCCGCACCGATGGCCAACTGGTTGGCATGATTTCCCTGCACGACCTGCTCATGGCCCGCGTCCGCAATCTCAATGAGGAACGCCACCGTGAGCGCGTCTTACAATTGCGGCTCCCGTTCAGCGCCAAGCGCGTGTAACGCCCGGGCGGGCAGCAATGCCGGACGGAAAACCCGCCCGGCATTGCCGCTTGCTCCGTCACTTCAATCTCCCGAAGGCACCCGCACCGCATCCGGAATTACCGCTTCCGAAGGCGCCGCGCTGCCCGATCTCCCGACGAACACGAACGCCACCAGCACTAACGCCGCAATGGCGAAGATGGTGTCCCCCGGAACCCGCAGCCAGCGCAGCGTCTGCATATACGGCAGCCCCAGGAATTCCGTACTGCGCGCATACCAGTAGCCCTTCTCCACCGACGCCCAGGTCTGCGCCAGTCCCACCGGCAGCAGGCTTCCTACGCACATGATCAGCAGGCCGGAATTCATTCCCCAGAAGGCGAATCGCAGCCAGCCTTCCTTCCACGCCGCGCGCGGGTCCATCGCCCGCAGGCACACCAGCATGAGGCCGATGCCCAGCATTCCGTAGACCCCAAACAGGGCGGCATGCCCGTGGAGCGGCGTCGTATTCAGCCCTTGCATGTAGTACAGCGCGATCGGCGGATTGATCATAAATCCGAATAATCCCGCGCCCACCATGTTCCAGAACGCCACCGCCACGAAGAAGTAGATCGCCCATTTGTACCGCTGCACCCACGGCGCCAGGCGGCCATTGCGCAAATCATCCATCGCGGAGTAAGCCACCATCGTCAGCGGCACTACTTCGAGCGCGCTGAATACCGATCCCCAGGCCAGCGCCACGGTCGGCGTGCCCGAGAAATAAAGGTGATGGCAGGTTCCGATAATGCCGCCCGAGAGGAAGATCGTCGCCGAGAGCAGGGCAGACTTCGCCGCGAAGCCCGGACGAATCAGGCCCAGCCGCGTGAAGAAGAACGCGATCACCGTGGTGGCGAAAACTTCAAAGAAGCCTTCCACCCACAGGTGCACTACCCACCAGCGCCAATATTCCACGATCGTCAGATGCGTGTGCTGCCCCCACGTCAGGCCCGCGCCGTAAAACAGGCCGATGGCGCCCGCCGATAGCAGGAAGAGCCACAGCAGGCTGCGATGTTCGCCGTTCACCTTCATCGCCGGCAGCGTAGCCCGCACCACCAGGAACAGCCAGATCAAGAGGCCCACGAAGAGCAGAATCTGCCAGCCCCTCCCCAGGTCCACGTACTCGTAGCCCTGATGGCCCCACATAAATGCGTTGGCGTCAGAGAGCTTGTTCTGCACGCTCATCCATTCACCCGCCAGCGAGCCCACCACAATCAACAACAGTGCGCTGAACAGAACGTGCACGCCGAGCGCCTGGAATTTCGGCTCCTTGCCGCTGATCAGCGGTCCGATGAACAGGCCCGCGGCCAACCATGCGGTTGCGATCCAAAAGATTCCGATTTGCACGTGCCACGTCCGCGTCACGCTGTACGGCAGTACGTGCCCGATCTTCATGCCGTAGAACCCGTCCCCTTCCACGCCGTAATGTGCCGTGATCATGCCCATCAGAATCTGTACCAGGATCAGGCCCGACACCACGTAGAAGTATTTCAGCGTCGCGCGCTGCGAAGGCGTCGCGGCCCACGCGCCCAGCGGGTCGGTGGCCGGAATCGGGCCCTCCGGTTCCGCCGCCTTCTGTGACGCGTACCACCAGACCATGGCGCAAATCCCGGCCAGCAGCATGATGATGCTGACACCCGTCCAAAGTACGCTCTCGCCGGTTGGCCGGTTGCCCACCAGCGGTTCGTACGGCCAGTTATTGGTGTACGATATCGTGTCGCCGGGCCGTTCCGCGGCGGCGCTCCACGCCGTCCAGAACATGAAGCCCGCGAACTGCCGCATGCGTTCCGGCGTCGAAACGCTTCCCGAAGGAATCGCATACGCCGCGTGGCCATTCATGAAAACATCCGCGAAGTGAGTCAGGCATTTTTCGAATGCCCGCGCCCGCACCGGAGCGATGCGAATCGTGTTCGAAGCGGCGTCGTAGCCGTTGTGCCGGTAGATCTGTTCCAGCCGGCCGCGCAGCTTGCCCTGATCTTCCGCACTCAGGTTCTCGTACGGTTTGCCGAATTCCGCGCCAGCCCACTCCGTCAAAACGAAACTCGCTTCGCGATGCAGCCAGTCGGCCGTCCAGTCCGGCGCAACGTAGCTTCCGTGCCCCCAGATGGAACCGACTTCCATTCCGCCCATCGCCTGCCAGACATTCTGTCCGCGCCCAATGTCACCCTCGGCGACCACTACAGTGCCATCGGTATCCACGATTCGCGCCGGAATCGGTGGCATTTCCTGATAAATCCGGGTGCCAATCCACCCCAGCACTGAAAATGAAAACACCAACACAATCACAAAACTGATCCAGAGTTTCTTCATACCCTCTCTCTCTCAAATAGACTGACCGCAAGTTCACGATAATCGGAGGTGTATAGCGCTTGCGGTGACCGCAGTCACCAGGAAATCACCTCTCTGAGTTGCCCGGACGATGTGGAGCAATCGCTTGGCCGCGACGAACGGCCTGTAGTATCAGTAGCTTGCGCGTGCTACTGGGGGAAATGACGCAGCTCTAGAGCCCCGGAAATATGGCTGGGGCAAATGACGCACCTCGCTTTGGTTCCTGCGTCCCGTCAACGCCGTCATCGCCGCGGGAACGCGCGCGGCGGGGAGGGAAATACCTTTCCGGTTAGGCCGGCAAACGGGCGCAACTGAAAATGTAGACTCGGTGGGATGACGGGTGCGGGTATGATCGGAGGATCGTGACGACCACTCGCATTGCGTTTTTCCTCCTGACCGCGATTATTTCCCGGGCGCAAACATCCGGCCCGGTGAGCCTTGCCGACACGGAACAACGCGCGCTGACATCCGCCAAGATCGGGCAGCGGTACGAACTCCTCGTTTCGCTGCCTGAAGGCTATGCGAAATCCGGCAAAGTCCTATCCGGTGCTCTACGTTCTGGATGGCTGGCACTTCCCGCTCATGACCTTCATTCAGCAGAACAGCGTCTATTCGAAGCGGATGGGACCAATGATCATCGTGAATGTGAGCCATGGCGCCACCGACTATATGGCGCTGCGCGCGCGTGATTTCACGCCGACCAAGACTTCGAACGAAGCCAACTCCGGAGGGGCTGCGGCGTTTCTCGATTTTCTCGAACAGGAACTGATTCCATTCGTAGATCGCACCTGGCGCACGGTGCCGACGGATCGCGGGCTCCTGGGACATTCCTACGGCGGTTTGTTTGCGATCTATGCGCTGGAACAGCGGCCAAGACTGTTCCAGCGCATTGTCGCGGCGAGCCCAGCCTTGGATTGGGATGGCCGATTGCTTTTGACCGCTGCGCGCGGCCGGCTGCGTAAACTGCCTGCCCCGGTGCGCCTCGATCTTTCCGCGGGAGATGAAAATGACACGACCGCCAGCACTACGGCTTTCGCCAAAATCCTTGACGAATTGAAGCCAGCGGGCCTCGACTATCGCTTCACCGTCTATCGAGGTGAAAACCATAACTCAGTCCGCTTGGTTTCCTTCCCGGCTGGACTTTATTGGGCGTATCGCCCCGCTAGGTAGCCGGATTTTGGGCTCAGGTCTGCCACTCATCTCGATTGGGCCAGCGCCTGCGCATCGGCACCCGCCGGAAATCGGAGTTGTCCGGTGGTGTCGTTCGCAGCGCGCCACACCGCCTCGGCCACGTCGGACTCGGTTGTCACAGCGGCCGGATGCGCGAATGCCGCGAAGATCGATTCCGCGAATGGTGCGTAGGCATCGGGAATCAGGCCTTGCATGCGGGATGTGCCATTGCTCGTAAAACGCGTAGACGGGCCGTAGCCCGGCTCAACCAGTTTCACGCGCACATTGAACCACTCCGCTTCGAATGCCAGCGACCCGGTGAATCCTTCGATGGCCGCCTTGCTCGCTGTGTACGCGGCGGCCAGCGGCATCCGGGCCAAGGTCACACTCGATGTGATGTTGACTACCACACCACGCCTCCGTTCCCGAAATAAGGGCAGTACCGCATGCGTCATCGCCATCACGCCGAAGGTATTGGTCTCGAAGACTTCGCGCACCGTGGTTATCGGGGTCGCCTCGAAGGCGCCGACGACACCAATCCCGGCATTGTTGACGAGCACGTCGATGGTCCCGAATGCGGAAATGGCCTCGGCGATCGCGCTGCGGATGCTGCCGGAATCGGTGACGTCGAGCGGGACCACTTTCAGGCGATCGCTCCGCGAGCCGAAAGCATCCGCCTTCGGTTGACGCATGGTTGCCACGACATTCCAGCCGCGTTCGAGGAACAGCTCCGCCGTCGCCTTGCCGTAGCCGGAAGAGGTGCCGGTGATGAGGACTGTATGATTCATCGATGTCTCCTTTTTCTTCTCTACATGGATAGAATAGGCAGTACCGGCTGGTGAGTATATAAGCAAAACGCCGATTTTCTTTATTGATCGTCCAAATGGATCCACTCACAGATATCGTGATTTTGTTGCGTCCGCACGGTGCGTTCTCAAAACCCATCACCGGCCGCGGAAGATGGGGCGTCCGTTATGATGCGCAAGCCTCGCCGAGCTTCTGTATCGTGCTCGAAGGGAAGAGCTGGTTCCTGACGGAGGGAGACCCGCCCCGCTCGCTGGAACGTGGGGACTTTCTGCTCCTGCCGATCACACCCGCATTTTCGCTGGTCAGCGAGCTGGGAGTGGAGTGCATACCGGGACGCCCTTCGCGGAAGGGAGTACGGCATGGCGATCCAAAAGGGGCTCCCGACTTCCGCATGATTGGGGGGACGTTCCAGATCGAAGCGGTGAACGCCGCCCTGCTCGAACTGATGTCCCAAAAGATTCACATTCGCGCGGCGCAGTTCGATACCAGCCGCCTCGCACGAATTATCGATCTGATGATGGACGAATACGCAGCGGAGAGGCCGGGGCGCGATGCGATCCTACAGCATTTCCTGGAAGCGATGCTTGTCGAAGCGCTGCGCTGGCCCAGCCTTGGCCACGGATCTTTACCTCCAGGCTTGATCGCCGGCTTGCGCGATTCACAGATATCAGACGCGCTTCGGGCCATGCATTCCGACGTGCGGCGCGGATGGACGGTAGCGGAATTGGCGAAACACGCCGGCATGTCACGGTCGGCGTTTGCGGCCCGTTTTGTTACGACTCTCGGATGTGCGCCGATGGAATACCTTTCGCGGTGGCGCATGAGTCTGGCCCAGGATGCCTTAAGCCGCGGAGGAAAGTCTCTAGAGCAATTGGCGGCGGAAATCGGCTATGAATCCGCCAGCGCATTCAGCACCGCGTTTCGCAAACGGTCCGGCTGCCCGCCGGGTACGTTCGCACGAGCCGCACGGGGAGTCCGTCAGCCGGCTGCGGCACGTTAATAGGCGCACCAACTACAACCGAGTTCGAGCTCAAAGCCCTATCCCACGACTTCGAGAAACGCCTTCGCCGCATGGCTTAGCCCGCGCCGCGTCGGATAAATCAGCCGGATCTTCCGCTCCACGTGCATCTCTTTCACCCGCACTTCGCACAGCGTCTTCTGCTCGATCTCCTGCTCCACGCACATTCGCGGCAAGAATGCGACGCCCAGGTTGCTCTGCACCAGTTTCCGGATGGTCTCGATGGTCGGCATCTCCACGTCCATACGCAGCGGCACTTTGTGCGCCTGAAACTCCCGCAGCACCACCGCCCGATACGGCGAAAGCACGTTGTGCGCAATGAAGTTTTCCGTTCCCAATTCCGTCAATGGGCACCGTCTTGCGATTCGCCAGGCGATGCTTGGGCGACACCACAAAGGCCAGGGCGTCGGTGAAGATCACCTTCGATTTGATCCGCTCATCTCCCGGATCGTAGCTGATTACGCCCAGTTCCAGATTGCCGTCCAGCAGTTCGTTCGGCAGCATGCTCGAAAGGCTGCGCCGTACCTGTACCTTCACCTTCGGATACAACTCCCGGTATTTCTCGATGTACTTGAGCAAGTAGAGCGTGGTCGATTCGTTGGCCCCGATGGTCAGTTTGCCCGCCGAATTGTCGCGCAGCTCCGCAATCGAGTTCTCCATTTCGTGCTGCAGGCTCTGGAAGCGCCGCGCATAGTCCAGCACAGTGCGCCCGGCATCGGTCAACATCAGATCTTTACCCGACCGGTCGATCAGCTTTTCACCCAGTTCCTGCTCCAACCGCTGCAACGCCAGTGACACCGCCGGCTGCGTCCGGAGCAGTTTTTCCGCCGCTCGGGAAAAGCTCTTTTCGGTCGCAACTGCATGAAACACCTGGAGAGAATGAAGTTCCATAGCTTCTTTTTTGACTATAACATGCGCTAATATGGACCGCTAATATTATAAATTTGCCAAATCGTCCGACAGGCTCGCGATAATTGAACCTGTGAGCGATCGCGTATATATTTTCGACACGACGCTGCGCGATGGCGAGCAATCGCCCGGCTGCAGCATGACCGTACCTGAAAAGCTGACCATGGCGCGCAAGCTGGTGGAGCTCGGCGTGGATATCCTCGAAGCCGGCTTCCCCATCGCCTGCGAAGGCGATTTCGAAGCCGTCGATGCGGTCAGCCGCGAGTTTCCCTGGGCCCAGGTGGCCGCGCTGGCGCGCTGCTGCACGCTCGATGTGGAGCGCGCCGCCAAGTCCCTGGCGCATGCCAAGCGCCCGCGCATCCACACCTTCATCGCCACCAGCGATATCCACCTCAAGTACAAGCTCAAGAAAACCCAGCAGCAGGTGCTCGACGAAGCCGTGGCCGCGGTCGAACTGGCTCGCCGCCACGTCGACGACGTCGAATTTTCGGCGGAGGACGGCGCGCGCACCGATCCCGATTTCCTGGAGAAGATCTCGAAGGCGGTGGTCGCCGCCGGAGCGCGCACGGTCAACATTCCCGATACCGTCGGCTACTCGACGCCCAAGGAATACGGCGCGCTGATCGGCCGCATCGTCAAGGCGCTGGGCGATTGCGCCATCGTCAGCGTCCACTGCCATGACGATCTCGGCCTGGCGGTGGCCAATTCGCTGGCCGCGATCGAAGCCGGCGCGCGGCAGATCGAGTGCACCATCAACGGCATCGGCGAACGCGCGGGCAACTGCTCGCTCGAAGAGATCGTCATGATCCTCAAGACGCGCGTCGATGCGTACCCGTACCACACCGGCATTCACACCGAGCACCTCTACGCCGCCAGCGAGCTGCTCGAGCTCCATCATCACCTTCGGTCCGCAACCCAACAAGGCCATCGTGGGGCGCAACGCCTTCGCGCACGAAGCCGGCATTCACCAGGACGGCTACCTGAAGGAAAAGACCACCTACGAGATCATCGACCCGCGGACCGTCGGCGTGCCCGAAGGCAAGCTGGTGCTGGGCAAGCACAGCGGCCGCCACGCGCTGAATCAGCGCGCCGAGGAACTGGGCTTCGAGCTCTACCAAGCGAGGAACTGGACGAGCTCTATCATCGCTTCACCGCGCGTGGCCGACCATCGCAAGAAGGGCCTGATGGACGAAGAAATCGTCGCCCTGATTAAGGAGTGCGCAGGTCCGAAGGCGCTCGGCGTGGCGGCGGACTAACTGCATGAACCTCAACGTTCTCGTTCTTCCCGGCGACGGCATCGGCACCGAAGTCACGCGCGAAGCGGTCCGCGTGCTCGAGCACGTCGCGAAGAAGTGGAATCACAAGCTGAATCTCACCGAAGGGCTGCTGGGCGGCATCGCGATTCACAAGACCGGCACGCCGTTTCCCGACGAGACCGCGCGGCTTGCCGCCGGCGCCGACGCCACGCTGATGGGCGCGGTCGGCCTGCCCGAATTCGACAACGCGCCGCCGGAGAAGCGGCCGGAAAAAGGACTGCTCGGCATCCGCAAGGCGCTGGGCGTCTACGCGAACTTGCGTCCGGTGCGGGCGTATGCGTCGCAGCTGGATTCTTCGCCCCTGAAGAACCACCTGGTGGAAGGCACCGATATGATCATCGTCCGCGAACTGACGGGCGGGATCTATTACGGCACTCCGCGCGGCATCTCCGGCAGCGGAGCGGAAGAGCGGGCGGTCAATACCATGACCTACACGCGCGCGGAAATCGAGCGCGTCTCCCGCATGGCCTTCCACCTGGCGCGCGGCCGCCGCAAGAAAGTCACCTCGGTGGATAAATCGAACGTGCTGGAGAATTCGCAGCTCTGGCGCCGCGTGGTGGTCGAAGTCGCCAAAGAGTTTCCCGATGTCGAGCTCGATCACATCCTGGTGGATAACTGCGCGATGCAGCTGGTGCTCAATCCGCGGCGCTTCGATATCGTGCTGACGGAGAATATGTTCGGCGATATTTTGAGCGATGAGGGCGCGGTGCTGGCCGGCTCCATCGGCATGCTGCCCTCGGCTTCCATCGGCGACAAGCGTCCTTCGGGCGCCTGGGTGGGACTGTACGAGCCGGTCCACGGCTCGGCGCCCGATATCGCGGGACAGAACAAAGCCAATCCGCTGGGCGCCATCGGCTCGGTGGCGGCCATGCTGGCATACAGTTTTGGCTTGAAGGAAGAAGCCGCCGCGGTGGAAACCGCCATCGAGGCGGTCCTCAAAAGCGGCCAGGTCACCGCCGACCTGCGGCCTTCCGGCGCACCCGCCACCACCGAACAGGTGGGCCAAGCGGTGTGCGCCGCGATCGGTTGAGCGCGCGGATTACCAGTCCGCGCGCTCAATCATAATAGAGAGGTAGCCCTACCGAGTTCTTATGCCACGAACCATCATCGAAAAACTCTGGGATTCCCACGTCGTCCACGAGCAGCCCGGCGCGCCCACGCTGCTCTTCATCGACCTGCACCTGGTCCACGAAGTGACGTCGCCGCAGGCCTTCCAGGGTCTGCGCGAGCGCGGCCTGAAGGTGCGCCGGCCCGATCTGACCATCGCCACCGCCGACCACAGCATCCCCACCACCGACCGCTCCCTGCCGATCGTCGACACGATCGCCGCCAAGCAGCTCGCGCAACTGGAGACCAACTGCGCCGAGTTCGGCATCCGCTGCCTCGGCGTCCACAGCAACCAGCAGGGCATCGTGCACGTCATCGGGCCCGAGCTGGGCCTGACGCAGCCCGGCATGACCGTGGTCTGCGGCGATAGCCACACCGCCACGCACGGCGCGTTCGGCGCGCTGGCGTTCGGCATCGGCACCAGCGAAGTGGAGCACGTGCTCGCCACGCAGTGCCTGCTGCAGCGCAAGTCGAAGACCTTCCAGGTGAAGGTGGACGGCGCGCTTCGACCCGGCGTCTCCGCCAAGGACATCATTCTCGCGCTGATCGCGCAAGATCGGCATCGGCGGCGGCACCGGCTGCGTCTTCGAGTACACCGGCAGCGCGATCCGCGCGCTCTCCATGGAAGAGCGCATGACGGTCTGCAACATGTCGATCGAAGGCGGCGCGCGCGCCGGCCTGATCGCGCCCGACGATACCACATTCGAATATCTCGACGGCCGTCCGCACGCCCCGAAGGGCGCCGCCTGGGACGCCGCCGTGGCGCGCTGGAAGCAGCTTCCCACCGATGAAGGCGCGGCCTACGATCGCAGCGTGTCAATCGACGCCGACACGCTCGAGCCGATGATCACCTACGGCACCAATCCCGGCATGGGCGTGTCGATCAACGTCGCCGCTGCCCGACCCGTCGCAGGTCTCCGACCCGATGGAGCGCGAATCCATCGCCAAGGCGCTCGCTACATGGGCCTCGAAGGCGGCAAGCCGCTGGTCGGGCCACCCCATCGACGTGGTCTTCATCGGAAGCTGCACCAACTCGCGCATCTCCGATCTGCGCACCGCGGCCGGCCTGCTGAAGGGCCGCAAGGTGAGTCCGAAGGTTCGCGTGATGGTGGTGCCGGGCTCGCAGGAAGTGAAGCGGCAGGCGATCGCCGAGGGGCTGCCGGAGATCTTCCGCGCCGCCGGCTGCGACTGGCGCGAGCCGGGCTGCTCCATGTGCATCGCCATGAACGGCGACCAGCTGACGCCCGGCGAGTACAGCGTCTCCACCAGCAATCGCAATTTCGAAGGGCGGCAGGGCAAGGGCGGCCGCACCTTCCTGGCCAGCCCGCTGACCGCCGCCGCCAGCGCCATCACCGGCGTGGTGACCGATGTGAGGACCCTGCTATGAAGCCGTTCACCAATTTCGAAAGCCGCGCTGATCAAGCTGCCGATCAACAACATCGACACCGACCAGATCATCCCGGCGCGCTTCCTGAAGACGACCTCGAAGCTCGGGCTCGACAAGCAGCTGTTCAACGACTGGCGCCAGGACCCGAATTTCATCCTCAACCAGCCCGAATCGCAGGGCGCTGCAGGTTCTGCTGGCCGGCGACAATTTCGGCTGCGGCAGTTCGCGCGAGCATGCGCCGTGGGCGCTCACGCAGTTCGGCTTCCGCGCCGTGATCAGCACCAGCTTCGCCGACATCTTCAAGCAGAATTCGCTGAAGAACAGCCTGCTGCCGATCGTGGTTCCGGCCGATGTCCACGCCGAACTCTTCGCCGCCGAAGGCCCGGTCAAGATCGACCTGCCGAATCAGACGCTGACGACGCCCATGCGGCCGTGAGGTTCACTTCGAAGTGGATCAGTTCTCCAAGCACTGCCTGGTGAAGGGCGTGGACGAGCTCGGCTACATTCTCGAGCAGACGCCCCAAATCACCGCCTACGAGGCGTCGCACCCGGCGCCTATCAACGCGCTGGCGGAGTAAGCGTCACTTCGCCGGAATATCGTACATGTACAGCGCGTGTGCCCGACGATCGCCGCCGGCGGCCGCTTTAGCCATTCGGCCGGCACTCGCGCGACGAAATGCGCGCTGACCGCGTAAAGTCCGGGCGCCGGAGGCTTCATCAAAGCGTCCACCGGCTCCGCATTCAGCCCGTACGCCGTCGGCGGAAAGCTGCCGAAGTAGGCCAGCTTGATCGGCCGGCCCTTGGCATTCTGGTCCGCCCATACCTTCAATTGCTTGAACCCCTGCCCCCAATCGACGTTGCTGTCGTCGAGCCAGGAGGGGCCGCCGCGCGGTCCGCCGGCCGCCTCGTTGAAATACGAAAGATGGTCGGGCGCGATCGCGAAGGACGTAAACAGCAGCCAGGCGCCGAGTACGCCCACCGCGATTCGCCCCGCGCATTCCCTGCCGATCAGCCACGCCGCGCCGATGCCGCCGATCAGGTAGAGAAACGGCAGCGCCGGAATAATGTAGCGCACGCCCAGGTCATCGGCGAACGCCATGTGCGCGGCGAAGATCACCGCCGGCGGCAGCAGGAGGAACCACCGGGCAGGCGATCGCCGCACCGCGTAGATACCGAGCCCGCCAACAGAATCGCCGCAATCGGCTCCTTCAGCAGATACGCCATCGGGAAGTAAGTCGCGAAAACTGTGCTGGAACTGTCCGCCCAGGAATACCAGGTAGTCCGGATTGTGGTCGGCATTCACGCGCTGCATTCCCAGCGAGTAGAGGAACAAGCCCGCCTGGCGAAAGATACACGGCTTGGATCACCAGCGTGGCGATCAGTCCCATAAGGACGCAGCGGCCCGGTGCGTCGCGCCAGGAACAGAATCAGCGCCGCCACCGGCAGCAGGAAGAGCGCCGAGAATTTGGTGCACAACAACAGCCCCAGGACACGCCGCAGAGCGCGAGGCGCTTCCAATCGGGCGCCTGTCCGGTAGCTCCACAATGCGTAGATAAAGAAGATAGTGAAGGCCGCAAGACCGACGTCCAGGGTCGCCAGGTACGCGTGCCCCAGGATCGTCGGCGAGAGCGTGTAGAGGAAAAGTGCCGCCAATGCCGCCATCTCGCCGATCACCTGGCGTCCCCACCACCAGAGCACCGCGCCGAGCGCCGCGGCCAGCAGCAGGAAGGGCAGGCGGGCCCAAAACATAACGTGGTCCGGCCCGTTGGCGGCGATCAACTCGCTGCCGACGACGCGCTCGGCTCCGGCGTCCAGCATCTCGCGGATTTTGGCAGTGCCGGGAAGCCGTACTCCGGCCAGCCACAGCGAGATTCCCGCAAGTTCCTTGAGCAGCGGCGGGTGCTGTAGATTGGCGCGAATTTCACCGGACTGTACGTAAGATAGTCCCGCCGCGATATCTCCAGTTTCATCAAACGCGGGGCTTTTGAGGCGGATGGCAAGCAGTCCCTGGAGTAGAAATATGGCAAGAAGGATGCCGGCCATGAGTGAAAAACCCCAATACGGACGGTGGCCTGGAAGCATAAGTGCACATCGTAGCACGCACTAATAACCTTATCCGTAATTTCATATTTCTCATTCCTTTATTTAAGGATGTGAATATCTTAATAACTATTGATACAGAACGAGCAGGATGTTACCATTCGCCTCAAAGGGTCTTGATTTTAAGGAGAATTTGCAATCAATGAAAAGGCTTCTCTTCGTGCTCGCGCTGACCTCATTCGCTGCGTGGAGCCAATCCAGCCGTGCCACTTTGGGCGGCCGTGTGATCGATCCGCAGGGTGCGGCGGTGCCCAATGCCAGTATCGTGGTTTTCTCTGAGCAGACCGACGTCAAGCAGACCACCACGACCAATGAACAGGGTAACTGGACGGTACAGTTCCTGGTTCCCGCCAAATACGATTTCACGGTAAGCGCGACTGGTTTCAAATCGGTGGAACGCAAGGGCATCGTCCTGCAAACTTCCGATAACAAGCAGATCGATACCACGCTGGAGCTTGGATCCACCACCACCGAGCTAACCGTCAATGCGGAAGTTCCCTTGATCGATACCACCGCGGCTACCTCGGGCACGGTAATCGGCCAGGAACAGATTATGGAGATGCCTTCGTTCTCCCGCGTCACTACCCTTCTGGCGACACTCTCCCCGGGCGTGCTGCAGCAGGATCAGAACAACAACACGGCGCACCTCTGGTCCCACGATGCCGCTTCGCAGATCACGGTGGATGGCGGACGCAACAATACGCGCTCCAACACTTTCGAGCTCAACGGCATGCCGAACCTGAAGACCGGCGGACAGGCGGGCTTCATGCCGGCACCGGACGCCGTCCAGGAATTTCGCGTGGTGATGAACGCCTACGATTCGTCCATTGGACGCCAGGCGGGCGGCACCATTCAGATGACCACCAAGAGCGGTAGCGCCAAGGTCCACGGCAGCCTGTACGAGTTCAACCAGAACAATGTGTTGAACGCCAATACTTTCCAGGCGAACCTGGCGGGACAGCCGAAGGCGCCGATTCACTACAACGAATACGGCGGCACCGTCGGCGGACCGGTCTGGATCCCGAAGGTGTATAACGGCAAGCAGAAGACCTTCTTCTTTTTCTCTTACGACGGCACCCGCAATCAGGATCCGCGCTCCGGCACGCGCTCCGTGCTCGATGCCAATGAGCGCGCCGGCGATTTCAGCCAGTCCTACACCACCACCGTCACCAACGGTGTGCGCACGCGTTTCCCGATTCAGATTTACGACCCCAATTCGGTGGATGCCAAGGGCAACCGCACTCTGTTTCCCGGGATGAAGATCCCGACGCAACAGTTGAGCAAGGTGGGCCAGAACATTCTCACCTATGTGCCGCTGCCCAACACGCCGAGCGACGGCACGAGCAACGACAATAACAACTTCACGCCGTCTTCCAGCCGCAAGAACAAAATGGCCGACATCACGTCTCGCGGCGATCAGATCTGGAACAACTCCCACAAGACCTTCGCGAACCTGACCTGGTATCACGAAGACGAATTGACCGGCGACGATTTCCACAACCCTTCGACCGGATCGTATGGACACCGCATGGCCAAGGGCGTCGGCGTGGACCATGTATGGACCGTGGGACCCACCAAGATCCTCGATCTGCGCGCGAACCTGGCCCGTTACGAAGAACCTAACAACGACCAGGGCGCGGGCTTCAACGCGCTATCGCTGGGCTTCCCCTCGAGCTTCGTCTCACAGATGGCTTTGAGCTCTTTCCCGCAGATCAACGGACAGTTCGGCGGCATGGGCACCGGCCAGGCCGCCAGCGTCACCAATACCTCTTATTACACCTACGCAGCCACGCTGACGCACGTCAAAGGCAACATGACGTGGAAGTACGGCGCCGAATTCTGGGTGATGCAGGATGCCCGCAAAGGCATCGGCACGCAGGGCGCTTACACCTTCGATAACAGCAACTGGACCCGCCAGAATGCGCTTACCGGCGGCGGCACAGGAGTGGGTTCGAGCTCCGCGGCCTTCCTGCTCGGCCTGCCCAACAGCGGTTCCTTCCCACGTAACGCCGATGCCATGTGGAGTCAGCGTTTCCACGTCTTCTACGTGCAGAACGATTGGCGCGTCACGCCCCGGCTCACGCTCAACATGGGCGTTCGCTGGGACTATGAGACTCCGGTGGTCGAGCGCTTCAACCGTTCCACCACGAACTTCGACCCCACAGTGGTCAACCCGATGAGCGACGCGGCGCAGGCTGCCTACGGCAAGATCCTTGCCGCTAATCCGAACAACGTCGGCATTCAGATTCTGGCGCAGCAACTGCCCGCCAGCGCATTTAAACTGATGGGCGCGCAGCTCTTCGCCGGTGTCAACGGCCAGCCGCGCGGTACTTACAACGGGGATTGGACCGAGTTCCAGCCTCGGCTCGGCTTCGCCTACAAGCTGGGTCCGAACACGGTAATTCGCGGAGGCTTCGGGCGCTTCTCGCAGGCGTCCTACGACGTCGGCGGGCAGAATGGTTTCAGCCGCAGCACCAGCTTTAACCCGACCAACGACAATTACTTCACTCCGTCCGATACCCTGGATAATCCCTTCCGCGGCGGAATTCTGGCACCTACCGGTTCGTCCATGGGAGCGCTCACCAACCTGGGACAGGGCGTCACCTGGAATCAGCAGGATGTTCCGCGATTCCAATCGTGGGAATATAGCTTGCACCTGCAGCATCAGATCAAGAGCTGGTTGTTCGAAGCCGGCTACACTCATAACAAGACCTTTAACATTTCGCAGGGCTACAACATGAACATGCCCAACCCTGCGCTTTGGAAGCAGTACCTCGGCACGCAGAGCGTGTTCGATTCCACGGGCCGCCCCTTGGACACGCTGCTCTGGAATACCTTGGTACCGAACCCTTTCCAGGGTCTGCCTAACGTGACCGGCAACATCGCGACCGCGACTACGGTTTCGATGAACCAACTGTTGAATCCGGTAACGATTCTGGGAGGCATGACGCAGAACCTCAATCCCGCGGGAAAGAATCAGTTCGACGCGCTGGTGGCGAAGGTGGAGCATCGTTTCAGCGGCGGTTTCGCGATCATCAATTCGTTCACATGGTCGAAGCTGTTTGAAGACACCTCGTGGATCGGACCGGAGATTCTGGGCCGCCACGTGGAGCACAAGCTCGGCGGCGAAGATCGTCCGTTCCACCTTTCGGTGGCTCCCATCTGGCAGATTCCGGTGGGCCGTACCGGCAAACTGTGGACCAGCATGCCCAAAGCGGTGGATGCGTTCCTGGGTGGCTGGCAGTTGTCCGGACAGTTCAATATTCAATCCGGCGTGCCGGTCGTCTTCAGCACCGATTCGTTCTTCAGCGGCAGCGACATCGCGCTCCCGCACGATCAACAGTCGTTGAAAAAATGGTTTGACACGGCGCAGTTCCAGTTCTTCCCGAATAAGACCTCGGACATCACCACGTTCCCGGCATGGACCGGCGTCATGAATCTTCCCGGCGCCAACTACAAGCCGGCGGCGACCGATACCATCAAGAACGGCGTATATCAGGACTTTGCCACCTACGTGCGGATGTATCCGACGCGTTGGGGCACCGTTCGGGCCAGCCGGACCAACAATCTGGACACGGGTATCTTCAAGAACTTTAAGATCCGCGAAGCGTTGAAGCTGCAGTATCGCTTCGAATCCTTCAACACCTTCAATCACGCGCGTTTTGCTGCGCCCGATACCAATCCCGGGAGCTCCACGTTTCGGAGTGGTATCGCCCTCGCAACAGAATTCGCCGCGCACCATCCAAATGGCGTTGAAACTTTCGTTCTGAGTTTCCCCGCAGTTCGCTCCGCGCACAATGGCCGCCCGTCTGTACGAGGGCGGCCATTTGCGTTTGGACGTTATAATCTCCTTCGTCAGGATGGGGCAGGGAATGATCGATAGAAGAGTGTTCTTGAAGGCGGCAGGCGGGGCGGCCGCCTCTGCGTTGCTGGCAGCGCCCGCGCGGAAACCGAACTTTCTGGTGATTCTCGCCGATGACATGGGCTTTTCCGATGCGCGATGCTACGGCGGGGACATCGATACGCCCAACCTGGACGGGCTTGCGGCCGGCGGCCTGCGTTTCACGCAAGGGTATTCGACGGCGCGCTGCGGACCCTCGCGAAGCTGCCTGCTGACCGGCTACTACGCGCAGCAAACGGCGAGCGACATCATGACGCGTGGCAACGTTCCCGCGTACACGAAATTTCTTCCCGAAGCGCTGAAGCCGTTGGGCTATCGCACCTATCATTCCGGGAAGTGGCACATGCGGTTCGCGACCGGTGCGGGCGGCGTGGGTTTCGACCACTCGTACACAATGTTGGACGAAGACCGCTACTTTACCCAAAACCGGCACGAGCTCGACGGCGAGCCGCTGCCGAAGCCGGGAGAGGGCTATTACAGCACGACCGCGATTGCCGACTACGCGGTTGGCTTTCTGAAAGAACATGCGCGGGAGCATGCGCGCGATCCCTTCTTTCTTTACCTTGCGCCGCACTCGCCGCATTTCCCGTTGCACGCACCGCCTGAAGATATCGCGCGGTACCGCGACCGATTTGCGGAAGGGTGGGACGTAGCGCGAGAACGGAAGCACGCGCGCATGCGGCGGATGGGGCTGGTGAACTGCGGGCTGGCACCGCGCGAACCCGGAATGTGGACGCGATGGAATACGCCGGACGAAGAACTGTTCGCCAAGATCGGCGCGGGCGAAGTGGCGCGGGCCGTGCCGTGGTCCACGCTGACCGGGGAGCGGAAGGCATTTCAGCGAACCAAGATGGCGATCCACGCGGCGATGATCACGCGGATGGACCTGGAGATTGGCAAGGTCGTGCGGCAGCTTCAGGAAATGGGGGCCGAGCGCGACACGATGATTGTCTTCCTCTCCGATAATGGCGCGAGCTCCGAGCAATTGATTCGCGGCGACGGACATGACGCGGCGGCACCGGCCGGGTCGGCGCGCTCGTTCCTGGGGCTGGGGCCGGGCTGGGCGAGTTGCTCGAATGCGCCGTTCCGTTTGCACAAATCGTGGGTCAACGAAGGGGGCATCGCCTCGCCGATGATCGTCCATTGGCCAAATGGTGTGCAGGCCGCGAACCAATTGCGGCACGATCCCTGCCACTTCGTGGATGTGCTGCCGACCTTGGTGGATTTGGCGGGCGGCACAGCGGACACGGAGAGCGGTCCGCCGCTTCCCGGCCGGAGCCTCGCCCCGGCGCTGCAAAAGAGCGGCGCGGCTCCCCGCGAGTTTCTGTATTTCAATCACAATGACAACCGGGCGATTCGCGCCGGCGATTGGAAGCTGATCGCAACCGGCCCGGATGGGCCCTGGGAGCTCTACGACCTGGGCAAAGACCGTTGCGAACAACATAATCTGGCAGCCCGGGAGCCGGCCCGGGCGCAAAAGCTGGCCACGCAGTGGAACGCATTGGATATCGGGTATGCGCGTGAGCGGGAAGCTTCGCCGCCAACAACGAAGCGTCGGATGAAACCGTAAGGCAGCACACTGTGGAGGCAGGGCTGCAAGTAGACACCGTGGAGGTGTCTGATGAAGAACAGAATGTGGACTGGAGCACTTGGAGTCATGTTGATGCTCTCGCCACTCAGCTTTGCTCAGGATCAGAAACCATCGCCCGTGAAGTCCACGGAAGCTAAGAGTTCTGGAATGAGTTCGGACATGCGGGAAGCCATCGCATGGGAACGCGCGAAGGACCGCGCGGCAGCCCGCCAGGCGCGCATTGAAGCCCGGCACCCGAGTACCGGTCAGAATGCCGACCGGGTAATGGACGACCAGGATCCCGGCCGCAAGGTAAAAGATACCAAGGCGCCCGGAGCAAAGCGCGATCAATAGAGAGTCAGGCGGCGAGGAAAGGGCCGGTATCCCCGGGTATTTCACCCCGGGGGTGGCGGCTCGAGCGTTTTACCGCGTCTTTTTCAATCCCACCCATTAGTTTTTTCTTCTCGACAGGTCCCGCCGAAACTGTTAAACTGCCTCGAATAGCGCACTTGAGGGGGCCTATGACTGTTCTTAACGAAGAATTGAAACGCGACCTGATTAACCGCGGTTTTTCGCGCCGGAATTTCGGCCGCATTGCCGCAATGGTAACCGCCGGGGCGACACTTCCTTTCTATAACGAACCCGCGCTGGCCCAACTTTCAAAAGTCAACGCACCCCCGGACGCCGTTCTCATCAATGCGAACGAAAATCCGCTGGGACCGTGTCCGGAAGCGCGTGAAGCCGCCGCGAAGATGATCGAATTCGGCGGACGCTATCGCTATAGCGAAGGCGACAAAGTTCAACAGATTCTTGCGGAGCAGGAAGGCGTCAAGCAAAACTACGTTCGCATTCACCCCGGCTCCAGCGGACCGCTGCACCAGGCGGTGCTGGCGTTCTGTTCGCCGACGCGCCCGTTCGTGATGGCGGACCCCGGCTATGAAGCCGGCGGACGCGCCGCGGATTTCATCGGCGCCGAAACGTTTCGCATTCCGTTGATGGCGAGCAAGGGTTACTGCCACGACGTGAAGGCGATGGTCGCGGCCAGCCCGAAGGCAGGCCTGATCTACATCTGCAACCCGAACAACCCGACCGGCACCCTCACGCCGCAAGCCGACATCGAATGGCTGGTGGCGAACAAGCCGGAGGGTTCGATCGTGATGATCGATGAGGCGTACACGCACATCGCGGGCGCGCCGTTCCAATCGCCGATGGTGGCGGCCGACAAGGACGTGATCCTGCTGCGCACCTTCTCCAAGATTTACGGCATGGCCGGTCTGCGAGCCGGCGCGGCGATTGCGCGTCCCGACCTGCTGCAGAAGATTTCCAATTTCAGTTCGACGATGATGCCCATCACCGGCATGGCCGCGGCCAGCGCGAGCTTGCAGGTGAAAGACCTGGTGCCGAAGCGCCGCAAATTGATGGGCGACGTGCGCGAGGAGACCTTCAGCTTCCTCGAAAAGCACAAGGTCACGTTTGTGCCGTCGGTCTCCAACTGCTTCATGATCGATGTGAAGCGTCCGGGCGGCCAGATTGTGCAGGCGATGGCGAGCGAGAAAGTTTACATCGGCCGCGTGTGGAAGGCATGGCCGAATCACGTGCGCGTCAGCGTGGGCACGGCGGAAGAGATGAAGAAGTTCCAAGCCGCGTTCCTTAAGGTGATGGCTTGACGCTTCGCGCCCGGTTCGGACTCGAGTCCCCAGGCGCGGAACGATACGGTTGGACACAGCTTTTAGGCGATTGCTCCGGCGGGGTCATTGCAGCGCTCATTGCGCTGCCTTATGGCCTCGCCATGGCATCTCTCATGGGTCTTCCGCCCGTTCTGGGCGTCTTCACTTCCATTTTGACCGCGCCGGTAATCGCGTTGTTCGGGCGCAATCCCGTGTTGATCGGCGGGACCGCGAGCGCGACCGTGCCGTTTCTGGCGCTGGCGGCGCGCCAGCACGGCGTGGCGGGCGCGGCACAACTGTCGATACTCGCTTCCTTCTTCATGATGCTGTTTGCGGTGACGCGTTTGGGACGTCACATGGCCAAGGTGCCGCACGCGGTGGTCACGGGCTTCTCCTGCGGAATCGGCGGCATGATGCTGGTGTCGCAGCTCGATATCATGTTGGGTTTGGCGACCCCGATGGGGCGCTCGGCCGCGACCGCGGTGGGGCAGCTGGCGTCGGTTCTGGATCGCATCGGCGAGGCCCGCATGGTGCCTCTGGTGCTGGGGCTGGCGGTCATTCTGGTAGCGACGGTGGCGGCGCGGATTTCTCCGCATGCGCCCGCGCCGCTGGTGGGCGTGATTCTGGCATTTGCGATTGCGCGATTCTTTGGCTTTCGCGAAAAGGAAGTCGGCGTGTTGCCCGCGATGCTGCCTCCGGTGGTGAATTTAGGCTGGAAGCTGCAGGACATGCTGGCGATGCTGCCCTCGGCGGCGGCGCTAGCCTTCGTTTCGAGCGTCAATATTCTGATTACGTCACGGGTGGTGGAGCATTTCCGCGGACGGCACAAGCGCATGAAGGCATCGGACGCGGATTTCGAATTGGGCGCATACGGTGTGGCCAATTGCGTGGCGGGAGCGTTTCGGCGCGCCGCTCAGCGTGGGCATTCCGGCGCGCAGCCTGGCGGTGGTGCGCTGCGGCGGCACAACGGCTCTGGCGAATCTTCTGCATGCGGCGGTGCTGCTGGTGATTCTGTGGCTGGGGTCCGGCGTAGTGTCGCACATTCCGATTCCGGCGCTGGCGGGCGTCACGGCGTGGATGGGGTTGTGCCTCCTGGATTGGAGCGCGTGGCGGAGATTGCCCAAGATGACGCGCGTGGATGCGGCCGCCTTCCTGGTAACCGCGGCGGGCGTGATGGCCTTCAACGCAGTGCTGGCGGTGGCGGTGGGTTGCGCAATCTACGGCGGGCAGACGGTGTGGCTGCGTTGGGTTCGCCCGGCAAGCCTTCCGGAGACGGTATAGACGGCAATTTGCCGCGCGCGATAAATCGAGCACACCCGCCGGGAGAATTTGTGGACTAATTTGCCGAAGGGTGTTCCGCACGATCCATCACGAGGACCTCTACCAGCACCTTTTTCGCCTCGAGTTTCAGTCCCAGTTGGTCTACCGAAGCGAACAAGGATGACCTGGCATCCGGCCATTCAAACGTGTAATCGTAGAGGCCGTCGAGCCCGGTCTCATCCACGACTGGACTACCCAGCGTATTGGCCAGCATATTCACCAGTATGCGGAGTGATGACGCCTCAAAGACCGTGCGTTGTTCGCCGCCCGGGCCTACGGTGTCTGCCATTCCGCTTTTCCTGTCCGGTGCCGCTACGTGCAGTTTGGACCCGCTCTTTGCGAGGACCAGCGAGTACGCATGGATTTCCTTCATCTCCCTATGCACCGACAGCTTAAACCTATCCGCCAGAAGCGCCTGCAGCATGCTCCGGATCTCGTCTCGCGTCGCGTCGGCGCTCTCAGCCTTAGCGGCGATATCGAATTGGTCAGAGTCGGCCCAACCTGGTCCGCCCAGAACGCGGACGCGCTGAACCGCGTAGGCTAAGCCAACGATCTGCCTGAGTTCGGCAGCTTCGATATTCAGTCTCCCGTGATTGATGATCAGCGACACCACGTGCGGACCGGCCAGAGGTTTGACCGGTTTGACCGACGCTACTTCGAAGTTGGATACCTGAGCAGCCAGGGCCAAGCCAACAAGCCATAGCATCATCATGCGAATTATTCTAGCCGAATCGACCCACGGAGTTTTCTGACGAGCCCGGATGGTAGACTCGTCCGATGACCGCGACGCTGCGAAGATTCCGAGTACTGCCCGCCTTCTTGGCCTTCGCTTGTCTAACGTTGATGGCGCAAGTACGACCGCTGCCGATCAAGGTTGTCGTGGTGACCATGTTCGAACGCGGCGAGGATACAGGGGACGCGCCGGGCGAGTACCAGCTCTGGGTGGAGCGTGAACATCTTGACCAGGTGATGCCGCTCGCGGCCGGGTACCGGCACGTGCGCGTCAACAAAGACGGCGTTCTGGGGATGGTCACGGGGATCGGGACAGCGAAGGCGGCGGCATCCGTGATGGCGCTCGGGATGGATCCGCGGTTCGATTTATCGAAGGCCTACTGGGTGGTGGCGGGGATCGGTGGCGGCGATCCGGCGGATGTGTCGCTGGGGTCGGCGGTGTGGGCGGAACACGTGATCGATGGGGATATCGCGTACGAGATTGACGCGCGCGAAATCCCTGCAGACTGGAGCACCGGGTACGTGCCGCTGCGCAAACTGCAGCCGTACGAAAAGCCCGTTCGCAGCGAACTGGAAGGCGAACTGTACACGTTGAATCAGGCGCTGGTGCAGTGGGCATTCCGCCTGACGAAGGATGTCGCCCTGGCCGATACCCCGGCGATTCGCGCGGCGCGGGCGCGGTTCGCCGGATTTCCTAATGCGTTGCGTCCGCCCTTCGTCACACACGGCGATACGATCTCCGGCAGCACCTTTTGGCATGGAACGCGCATGGACGCCTGGGCCAATGCGTGGACACGCTATTTCAGCGGCGGCAATTTCATGATCGCCGCGATGGAAGACAGCGGCACCATGCAGGCGCTGACGTTTTTGAACAGCGCGGGCCGGGTCGATTTGCAGCGTGTCCTGGTATTGCGCACGGTGAGTAACTACGACCGCGAGGCCCCGGGCTCGACACCCGCCGAGAGTTTGAAGGGGCTCGTCTTCGGTAGTTATTCCGCATACCTGCCGGCGCTCGAAGCGGCGCAGACTATCGGCGGCCGGGTTGTGCGCCATCTGGTGGAGCACTGGACGGAGTGCGAGAGTGTGATTCCGCGTTGAACTGATGGACGGCCCTCCTTGTACTGGCAGGTGAAATGGAATACGATTCTGTCTGTCTTACACAAAAGCAGGGTGCTGACATGATGCAGAATCGTAGCGCGCACGGACGCCGTTCCTTTTTAAAAGGCACGGCGGCGGCATTAGGGCTCGGTTTCTGGGCGGACGATGTTCTGGATGCTCATCCACAGAACGTCAATACCAATTCCAAACCTTCCGATTTGAAGATCACGGACATGCGGGTGCTCGTGATCAGCCGGGCACCGATGACCTGCCCGATCATTCGCATCGATACCAATCAGGGAATCTATGGCCTCGGTGAAGTGCGTGACGGCGCGAGCAAGAATTACGCGCTGTTGCTGAAGAGCCGCTTGTTGGGCGAGAACCCCTGCAACGTAGACAAAGTATTTCGCAAGATCAAACAGTTCGGCGGCCATGCGCGGCAAGGCGGCGGCGTCTGCGGCGTAGAGATGGCGCTGTGGGATCTGGCGGGCAAAGCTTACAACGTGCCCGTGCACCAGATGCTGGGCGGAAAGTTCCGCGACAAAGTCCGCTGCTATGCGGACACTACCGAATCGCACGATGCCAGGGTTTACGGACAGCGGCTGAAGGCCCGCCGGGACGAAGGGTTCACGTGGTTGAAGATGGACCTGGGCGTGGACCTGGTGGCCGAGGTGCCGGGGGCGCTGACGATGCCGGTGGGCGAGCGGCTGAATAACGGCGCGAACGTGCAGCACATGTTCACGGGTACGGAGATCACCGAGAAGGGACTCCAGTTGATGTGCGACTACGTGGCGCAGATCCGCGAGATCGTGGGCATGGACATTCCGCTTTCGGCGGATCATTTCGGCCACATCGGCGTGAACAGCTGCATACGCTTGGGTAAGGCGCTGACGAAATATAACCTGGCGTGGCTTGAGGATATGATTCCGTGGCAGCAGACCGCGCTGCTGAAGCAGATTTCCGATGCGGTGGACATTCCGATTCTGACGGGCGAGGACATCTATTTGAAGGAGCCGTTCATCGAATTGTGCAAGGCGCACGCGGTGGATATCATTCATCCCGACCTGGCCACTTCGGGGGGAATTCTGGAGACTAAGAAGATCGGCGACGCGGCGCAGGAGCTTGGGGTGCCGATGGCGATGCACTTCGCTGGGACGCCGGTTTCCTGCATGGCCAACGTGCATTGCGCGGCAGCGACGGAGAATTTCCTGGTGATGGAAAACCACTCGGTGGATGTGCCCTGGTGGGGCGATCTGGTGGAGGGCGTTTCGAAGCCGATTGTCAGCAAGGGGTTCATCACAGTGCCGAACAGTCCGGGGCTGGGAGTGACTTTGAACGAAGATGTAATAAAGCAGCATTTGGGCGAGCCGGGATTTTTCGAACCGACGCCGCAATGGAATGTAGACCGAACCAACGACCGCCAGTGGAGCTGAACCGAATGATAAAGAGAAGATGTTTTGCCTTGATAACCCTCTGCGCCATCGCGGGCCTTTTTGCAGGCCCCTCGCGCGCGCAGTTATACACACTGACGAAAGAGCAGTTGATCGAGCTGACCTCGCAGAGCAAGTTCGACCGCTTTGCCGACGGCAGGCCGAAGGTACCCGATGCTTTGCTGGAGCGGGCGCGCGCCATGTCGGCCGAGGAGGTTTGGGCAGGCTTGAACCAGGCGGCGGGTGCGGGCGGCGGCCGGGGAGGCCAGGCGTATCGCAATCAGTACGAGGATGGCTTTCAAGTCCTGCATCCCAAACTGAAAATGGTGGGCCGCGCGTTTACCGTGCAGTTCATGCCGGCGCGGCCCGATGTGGATACGTACGTCAACGCCAAGGCGAAGGCGAATGGCTTGGGCGACCGGCTGTACAACCAGACCGCGATCGATATGCTGCAACCGGGCGATGTGATTGTAGTGGACCTGTTCGGCAAGACGGACGGTGGCACGATCGTGGGCGACAACCTGTTTTACTACATCATGAAGGCGACCAAGAGTGGCGGCATGGTGGTGGACGGCGCGGTTCGCGACCTGGAAGGCATCTCCGATATGTTGATGCCCGCCTATTTTCGCAAGACACACCCGAGCGCGATTGCCAATGTGACGCTGACCGGAATCAACGTGCCGGTGCGCATTGGGAACGTGACGGTGATGCCCGGCGATATGGTGGTGGGCGACCCGGAGGGGGTGTATTTCGTGCCGCCGCACCTGGTGCAGCAGGTGGTGGATAACGCGGATACGATCCACATTCACGACGAGTGGACGCGGAAGAAGTTCGACGAAGGCAAGTACAAATCGAGCGATATTTACGGTTCGCCAAAAGACCCGGCGCTCAAGAAAGAGTATCAGGAGTATCTGGAAAAGCGGCTGGCCGAGATTCGCAAGGGAGGGAAGTGAAATGAGGCGCAGGCTGCTGCTTACGGCGGTGCCGGTAGTGGCGCTTGGCGGATGGCTGCTGGCGCAGCCATCCGGCGAGGACGTGGTGGAAGGCTTTCGCAACGTCGAAGTGGCTTCGGTCTCCGATGCGATGGAGCAGTTGTACGGGCAGAAGAATTACATGTCGCACGAGATGCGTCCGTTGTTCAAGACGAAGTTCGCGGGCCCGGCGGTCACGGTGCTGTTGAAGAAGGAAGAGCACAAGGAAGGTGCGGCGGCATCGCAGGGAATGTTGGATGCGATCGATGCGTCGCCGCCTGGTTCGGTCTACGTAATGGTGTTGGAACAGGGCGCGGATTACGCGGGTATTGGTGGCCTTATGGCGACTGCCATGAAGGTGCGCGGCTTTACGGGAGCGGTGATCGATGGATCGGTGCGCGACACGCCGCAGATCGGCAGGCTGCAGTTCCCGGTGTTCAGCCGGGGCGTGGCGCCTTCGACGACGATCAACCACTACCGGTTCGCGGGTGTGAACGTGCCTGTGACGTGCGCGGGCGCGCGGGTGAATGGCGGCGATTACATTGTGGCGGACGAAGACGGCGTGGCGGTAGTGCCGCGCGCGAAGGCGGCCGAGGTCTTGAAGAAGGCGCAGGATCTGGATCAGACGGAACACCAGATGATGCCGTTCATCGAGAAGTTCCGATCGATTAAAGAAGCAGTCGCGAAGTTTGGGCGCATCTGAGGAGTCTTATGGAAACGCGATTTTCCCGCAGGAAGTTGATGCAGGGCGTGGGGGCCGCGGCCCTGGCGCAGCAGGTGGAACCGGCCCACGCGCAGACGGCGCGCAAGTGGCCAATCTCGGAAGGTCCGGACACGCCGAAACTTTGTCTGGCGATGGGAGATGCCGGGGTGGCGATGCCGGCGGGAATGGCCGCGCCCGCGGCGCAGACACCGGCGGGGCGCGGCGGCGGATACGGGGGAACCTTGGCGCCGCGGCCGGAAGCGGCGACCTCCCCATTTCAGCGATTGCGGCAACTGGGCGTGACGCACCTGTTGGGCGTGAACGTGGGCAGTTTTCCATGGCAGGAGGAGAACATCCGGCGCACGGTGGAGACGGCGAAAGAGAACGGAATGGTCGCGTACAACTCGATGATCAATGTTCCGAACTCGATCATCTATGGGAAGGACGGGCGCGACAAAGATCTGGAAATGGTGATTGCGTCGATCCAGGCGGCGGGGAAGGCGGGGCTCCCGGTGGTGGAGTACAACTTCTACGCGCACCGCGCGATCGAAGGGTATTTCGAGCAGGTGGGGCGCGCGAACTCAGGCTATACGGGGTTCGATTACGATCTGGAATTGTTGATTGGGGAAAACGGCGCGGTGGTGCCGGGCATCCTGCGCGATGACAAGGGGCGGCTGACGCCGGAAACGCTGGCGGCGAATCCGGGGGCGAAGAAGGTCAAGTTCCGTGATCTGCCGCCGCTGGCCAACGAGGGCGCGCACAATCTGGACGAGATGTGGAAGAACGTCACCTACTTTTTGAAGGCCGCGGTTCCGGCCGCGGAGAAGGCGGGCGTGAAGCTGGCGCTGCATCCGAACGATCCGCCGGCGCCGGTCAGCCGCGGGTCGCAGCAGATCATGGGAACAGTGGCGGGGTGGAAGCATCTGGTCGGAATCGTGGATAGCCCGGCGAACGGCATTACGTTCGACTGCGGAGTGACGCGGGAGATGGGCGAGGATCCGGTGGCGGTGGCGACATACTTTGCGGGCCGCAAGCGGATGAATCATTGTCATTACCGGAACGTATTTGTCGAACGCCCGTACGAGAAGTATTCGGAGCTGTTCATCGACGCGGGCATGGTGGATATGTTCGGGGTGATGAAGGCGCTGGTGAAGAACAAATATACCGGGACGATCTATCCGGAGCATCCGCGCGCGTTGGATTACGACCGGGAACGCGGCCGCATCGGCGGCTATCCGGGCGGCGGCGGGCACACTGGTATTACGTTCAGCGTGGCATACGCCCGGGCGATGATGCAGGCGGCGCTCGAGACGGTGTAGGTTTACTTCACCGGATACGGTTCGCGGGTCACGGTGACGTGGCCGCTGGCGTTGATGGAGCCGGTGTCTTCGCGGATATCGGCTTCATCGGCGCGAAGAACCACCGAGCCATCGCAGCGCAATTGGTTATCGGGGCCGGCTTTGATGCACACCGGAGTCTTGATTTCCACGCTGCCCTTCAAATGAATGACGGAGTTGTAGGGAAGGTCGCGAACGATTTCCATGGCGGCAACCGAAATGGGCTGCGCGCTGGTGGCGGTGGGAACGGTAAGGTGTTTCAGTTCCTGCGCGCCGAGAGGCAGGATGCCGGCCGCAAGTGCGGCGAGGATGAACTTCATGACGGAGCCTCCAACTGCAGTCTTGAGACGCGCGAGGCGGCGCGGCGGTTGCGGCGGCTTGATGCTTAGTGTGTGGTCAATGCTACGGCCATCGTAAGCAGGGATTTGATGCCGGGAACAATGCTGCTCGCGTCGGCATTCTCTTCGAGGCGGTGAGGCATGCGCTCCAGGGTCGCGCCCACGGCGACGGCGGGGATGCCCATGCTGACCGCGATATTTGAATCGTTGGCTCCGGCATCGGTGGCGTGAATCTCGGGCGACCCGGGCTTACGGAAGTAATTGGCGGCGGCGAGTGCCGATTGCACCAGGGGATGCTGGAGCCGCTCATCCTGGGGGCGGGCTTTGGAGTAATCGATGCCCATCTTACGCTCCATGCGAAAGCCGACGCCCTCCTGTTCGGCGGCATGCGTGGCGGCGGCGACGACGGCGCTATCCAGCCGGTCTTGCGTGGGGCTATCGAGCGAGCGCAGGTCCACCGTGAACCAGGCTTCGCGCGGAATGGCGTTGACCACCGTGCCGCCGCCGAGCATGCCGACGTTGATGGTGGGCAGCTTGAATGCGTCCAGGCCGGGAGCGATCGGCGGCAGAGGAATTTCGTTGAGGGCCAGGATGGCGCGGGCGACTGCCTTGGCGGGGCTGGGCGCGCCGCGGCTTTCGAGCGTGTGCGCGCCGGGCGAGGTATAGAAGAATTTGAATTGATCGATGCGCAGGGCGCCGTACCAGACCTGGTTGGAAGAGACGTCGATCGAGACGAACATATCGGGCTTGTAGCCGCTCGCTTCCAGCCAGTGCTTGGCGCCGAGCAGTCCCAATTCCTCCTGCACGGACGCCAGGAAGATCAGGTCGCCCTTGGTCTTGACGCCGCCGCGGTTTAGCGCGCGGAACATTTCCAGGGTGGCCATGAGGTTCGAGGTATCGTCGCCAATGCCAGGGGCCCGCAGGATGTCGCCTTCGCGCTTCACCTTGATTTCGGTGCCTTCGGGAAATACCGTGTCCATGTGGGCGGCGAAGACCACAGCGGGTCCGCCGCCAGAGCCCTTCCGCACGCCGCTCACGTTGAACATGTCATCGGTGCGAATATCGCTGAGGCCGAGCTTCTCCATTTCCGCTTTGATATAGCGGGCACGCGCCTGCTCTTTGCCGGAGGGTGCGGGCATTTCGACAAGCCGGATCCACTCCTCGACGATGGCAGTTGAACGGTCGTCAATGGATTGGAGCGCTTTGCGAACCTCGGGCTTCTCAAGCAGGGACGGTTGAAACCAGCTCTGGGCGCAAAGCGGGGAAGCGGTCAACAACAGCAGCGCGGCGCTCACGGTCTTCATCGGCATAATGCAGTTTACCGTGAGACGGTGGCTCTTAGTGGTCGCGCTCGGTGACTAACTCGGTGACGGCGAGGAGGGCGCGCTGGTACGGCGTCTCCGGAAATCCGGCGATGGTCTGGCGGGCTTTGTCGGTGAACGCCTGGGCACGCTCTTTCACGCGCTCGATGCCCTGGTATTTTTCGAGCAGGGCGAGAATGCGCTGGAAGGGAACGCGGTCGTAGGTGCGATCTTGGAGAATGGTTTCTACTAGCTTGCGTTCCTCGGGCGTCGCGCACTCCAAAGCGTAGACCAGGGGAAGTGTCACTTTGCCTTCGCGCAGATCGCCGCCGACGGGCTTGCCGAGAATCTTCTCGCGCGAAGTGAAATCGAGTACGTCGTCCACCAACTGGAAAGCCATGCCGAGATTCCAGGCATACTCGCCGAGTTTCTCCTGCGTGTGCGGGTCGGTGTCGCCGCAGAGACCGCCGAGCCGGGCGCAGACGCTGAAGAGGCAGGCGGTCTTACGATCCACCAGCTCCATGCAATCGGCCTCCGTGACATCGATGCGACCGATACGCTCCAATTGCAGGAGCTCGCCTTCCACCATCATCTGGGTGAGGCCGATCAACAGGTCCAGCATCTGGAAACTGCGTTCGCGCAGCGCGATCTGGAATGCCTGCATGTAGAGCCAGTCGCCCGCCAGCACGCAGGTGTGGTTGCCCCATTTCACGTTGGTGGAGGGACGTCCACGGCGGGTTTGCGCGGTATCGATGACGTCGTCATGCACGAGCGTGGCGGCGTGAATGAGTTCGACCACGGCGCCCAACTGGATCGCCGACGGTCCGCCGTTGCCCACCAATTTGGCTGAAAGCAGCAGCAGGGCGGGGCGCAAACGCTTGCCGCCGGCCGATTGCAAATACTGGCCAATGGCCGTGACGGCGTCCACGGATGCGACGGATTCCGCGGTAATCTTCTTTTCGACCAGTTCCAGATCATCCTGGATGAGATCGAAAATTTCCCGAGCTGTGAGAGCCTGCCCCAGCTTGCCTAAATTCATGTAAGGTAACCAGTTTAACCGTTCGTCATTGGAACGCGCAAACACAGACTCTGAAAATTGCGGCTTGTGAAATCGGCAATGGCATCGATTGTGGTGCCGCGGATTGCCGCAATGCGCTTGGCGGTCTCCACGACAAAGGCCGGTTCATTGCGTTTTCCGCGATGCGGAACGGGGGCCAGATACGGACAATCGGTCTCCACCAGGAGGCGATCGTCCGGCGTGATGCGTGCGGCTTCGCGCACGGATTCGGCTTTGGGAAACGTGAGGACGCCGCCGAAACTGAGATGAAAGCCGAGCGCGAGCGCCTGCCGCGCCTGAGTTTCGTCGCCGGTAAAACAGTGCATGATCCCGCCGTGAGGGAGCGTGGTGATCTGAGCCAGCGTGTCTTCCCAGGCTTCGCGGGTATGGATAACGATGGGCTTGGCGGCCACGGCGGCGATTTCCAACTGGCGGTCGAACACTTCGCGCTGGATTTCGCGCGGCGCGAAATCGTAATGATAATCGAGGCCGATTTCGCCGATCGCGAGCACCTTGGGATGCTGGGCGAGATCGCGAAGGCGCGCATAAGTTTCCCCCGTGGCCTTGGCGGCATCGTGCGGATGGACACCAATGGTGGCGTACACAAACGGGTAGCGCTCCGCCTGTTGTATGGCGACATCGAGCGCACCCCCGGTACCGATCGCCAGCATGGTGTGCACCCCTGCGGCAAGCGCGCGCTCAATCACCTGTTCGCGATCGGCATCGAACTTTTCGTCGTCGAGATGACAGTGCGAATCGACCAGCTTCACTTCAGGCGCGCTCCGACCGGAATCTCCTCGTGGAAGCCGGTGAGGACTGGTTTGCCGCCATCTATGGACGCGGCGACGATCATTCCGTTGGATTCGATGCCCTTCAACTTGCGCGGCTGCAAATTCGCGACGATCACCACCTTGCGATGGAGCAGCTGCTCCGGTGAATAAGCTTCGGCGATTCCGGCGACAATGGTGCGCGGTTCGGCCTCGCCGATATCGACCTTCATGTGCATCAGCTTGTCGGAGCCTTTGACGCGTTCGGCGGAAACCACCTGGCCCACGCGCAGATCCACCTTGATGAAATCATCGATCGCGATCTTCGGGGTCGCGGGCGCAGCGGGTTCCGCCGGGGCTCCAGTCTTGCCGAGGAGCTTGTTCTGCTCGGCGGTTACCTGTTCTTCCAGTTCGCGCATTTTGGTTACGGCTTCCTTGAGTTCGATGCGCGGAAAGACCGGGGCGATTTCCCCAATTTTCTGGCCGGGCTGGAGCGTGCCCCATTCGAGCGTGGCGAACCGTACCGAATCGATGGTATCGGGCATGCCGAGCTGTGCCCAGATCTTCGGCGCGGATTGCGGCAGTACGGGCGAAAGCAGGGCGGTGGCGACGCGGAGGGCCTCGGCGGCGGTGTAGAGCGTGGTGCTGAGCGCGGTTTGGGATGCCTGGTCGTTCTGTCGGGCGAGCTTCCAGGGCGCATTCTGCACGATGAATTTGTCCACCGCGGAGATCAGCTGCCAGACTGCCTCCAAGCCCTTAGAGAACTCGTAGCGATCGAAGGTCTCCTGCACGGTCTGAATGGCTTGCCTGGCGACGGAGGCGATTTCGGCGTCACTGCCTTCGGGGATTTCACCGCCGCGATACTGATTGATCATGGTGAGCGTGCGGCTGGCGAGGTTGCCAAGTCCGTTGGCGAGATCGGAATTGTAGCGGCCGATTAAAGCGTCGTAGCTGAAGCTGCCGTCCTGCCCGAACACGATTTCACGGAGCAGGAAGTAGCGGAGGGCATCCGCGCCCATCACCTGGCGGATGGGTTCGGAGCGTACGATGTTGCCGCGCGACTTGCTCATCTTATCGTTTTCGAAGAGCAGCCAGCCGTGCGCCACAATACGCTTGGGCAGCGGAAGGCCGCCCGCCATCAGGAAGGCGGGCCAGAAAACGGCGTGAAAGCGGGTGATTTCCTTGCCCATCAGGTGCAGGTCGGCAGGCCATAGCGGTTCGCCGCCGATCTCCTCGCCATCCACGGCGCTCATGTACCCGATCAGGGCGTCGAACCAGACATAGAAAACGTGGTTGCCTTCGACCGGCAGCGGGATGCCCCATTTGATGGTCGTGCGGCTGATGGAAAGATCGTTGAGGCCTTGCTTCACGAAGGAGGTCACTTCGTTGCGGCGCGCCTCGGGCTGAATAAAATCGGGCTGCGATTCATACAGCGCGAGCAGCTTTTCGGTGAACGCGGAGAGCTTGAAAAAATAATTCTCTTCCGTGACGGTCTCGGTGATGCGGCCGCAAATGGGGCAGGGGTCGCCGGGCTTCGCGTCGTTGGCATAGAGTTCGTCATAGACGCAGTACTGGCCGCTGTAACTCCCTTTATAGATGTACCCGTTATCCATGCAGAGCTGAAACAAGCGCTGCACAACCTTGTGATGGCGCGGGTCGGTGGTGCGGATGGTGCGGTCCACGCGGATGTTGAGCTTGTCCCACTGTTGCTGGAACTCGCGCGCGATCGTGTCAGTGAACTCCTGCGGGCTCTTGCCGGCAGCCTCGGCGGAGCGCTCCACCTTCTGGCCATGTTCGTCCGTGCCGGTGAACATCACCGCATCGTATCCCTGCATGCGCTTGAAGCGCGCGATGGTCTCGGCCGCCATCGTGGTGTAGGTGTGCCCGATGTGCGGGGCTGCATTCACGTAATACAGGGGAGTGGTCAGGTAGTATTTCATCTGGATTGTTTGAGGTAAGCGAAATTGGCTTCAGCGATGATGTGTTTGAGCGCGACGCCGGATTGCGCTGCCAGGCGCCGGCAATCCTCGTACTCCGGCGCATAGCTGCCCTCGCTGGAGACTTTGATGCGCACCTTGCCGTGAGGGGTTTCCACCTCGGTAAACGTGCGGGCCTGTACGCGGCGTTCCGCGGAATAGACGCGCACGCCGAGCGTGGACGTTTCCGAGAAGATGAGTTGCACGATGGCCTCGCGGTGCTCCGGCTTGGCGACGGCACGGAGCAGCGTTCCGGCGCGTCCCTTTTTCATGACAATGGGCTGCAGCGAGACATCGAGCGCGCCGAACTCCAGCAGGCGCTCGGCGGCGTAGGCCAGCACTTGCGGGTTCAGGTCGTCGACATTCGCTTCGATCACGCAGACCGTAAGCGCCTCGTCGGCGCCGGTCGCCTCGCCGAGGATGACGCGGAAAACATTCGCGTGGTCGGGAAAATCGTGATCGCCCGCGCCGTAGCCGATCGCGCTGACCTTCATCGGCGGCAGCACGCCGAAGCGCGTTGCGAGCGTGGCGGCGACCGCGGCGCCGGTCGGCGTGACGAGTTCGATAGCGGGTCCGCGCGAATAGATCGGCGCGCCGGAAAGCAGCAGCGCGGTGGCGGGCGCCGGAACGGGAAGAATACCGTGCTCGGTTTTGACGGTACCGCTGCCCACATTGAGCGGCGAGCAGATCACGGTTTCGATTTCGAGCAGATCGAGCGCGACCGCGACACCGACGATATCGGCGATGGAATCGGCGGCGCCCACCTCGTGGAAGTGCACCTTCTCAATGGGCACCTGGTGAACTTGCGCCTCGGCTTCGCCGAGTTTGCGGAAAATAGCGATGGCATTGCGGCGCGCGGGCTCGGCGAGGTGCGCCTTCTCGATCATTTTGACGATGTGCGAGAGGTGGCGATGCACCTTGGTTTCCTGCACCGTAACGCGGTACTTGGTGGCGCCGATGCCGCAGCGCTTGACCTTTTCAAATGAGACGGAAGCTCCCGCATCGAGCGATGCGACAGCGGCGGCGATGGCGGCTTGATCAGCGCCGGCATCGGCTAGGGCGCCGACCAGCATATCGCCGCTAACTCCCGAGAATGCGTCCAGATAGCAGGTAATGGGCACGAACTTTTATTGTAGCGGGTCGAGGACGTTTTTCCGCGTTCCGCCAATAGCGGATGTGGAACTGTCGTCTTCCTTACGACTGTAGATTGCATAGGATGCCGGATACCTGCCGGGCAACTTAAGATAAAGTGGCATCCGTTAAAACGTACCTAGAGCTGCCGCTGAGGGTCTTGAGGCAAACAAAGTTCGATGAGTGAATCGGTTTCGAATCAAACAGCGGCGGAATTCTCGCTGAATGCCGCGGACCTGTACCAAGTCCAAGTCCGGGAAATGCGCACCTACGCGATGTTCACGTTTGACACGCAGGGCATTCTTAAGACGTGGAATGCCGGTGTGGAAGCGCTGCTCGGATACTCCGAAGAAGAGTGGCTTGGCCAGCACGCCTGCGTGATTTTCACACCGGAGGCGAATGCGGAAGAAGTGTGTGAATCGGAAATGGAAAAGGCGCGGGATTTCGGCACGGTGACGGATATACGCTGGCACCGCCGCAAGGACGGCAGCCAGTTTTTTGCGAACGGGGTTCTACATTCCCTTCACGACAATCAGAGCCGGCTAATCGGGTATGCAAAGGTGATGAGCGATGAAACGCCGCGCAAGAAGCTGCAGGATTCATTGACGGAATCCAACACGGCGCTAGAACAGTTTGCCTACGCGGCCAGCCATGATTTACAGGAACCGCTGCGCACGATGAGCGCTTATGCGCAACTGATCAGCCGGCAGTACGGCGGCAAGCTGGATGGAGATTGCGACCAGATGCTGGCCTTCATCGTGGGCGCATCGGCACGCATGACGATGTTGGTTCAGGATCTATTGGAGTACGCCCGGTTCACGACGGAACAGTCGCGGCCTTCGTCCGCCGCGCTCGACGAAGATCTGGAAGCCGCCATCACGCACCTGGATGAAGCAATCAAAGCCAGCGGAGCTCAGGTGACTCACGACGCGATGCCTTCGCTGGCGGTGGATCGGGGACAGATGGTCCGCCTGTTTCAAAATCTGATTGGCAACGCGGTCAAATATCAAAAGGCAGGGCAGCGGCCGGAAGTGCACGTCAGCGCGGAAAAAGAGGGGGCGGAGTGGGTGATCTCGGTTCGCGATAACGGAATCGGTTTCGATCCTGCCGAGGCGCAGAAGATTTTCGATCCCTTCAAACGCTTGCACACGGCCGCGGAATTTCCCGGTACCGGGGTTGGACTGGCAATTTGCCGGCGCATCGTACACGCGCAGGGCGGCCGCATCTGGGCGGAGTCGGCCCCGGGACAGGGCGCGACGTTTCGTTTTACGCTGCCGGCAAACGAACTCGATATCCCGACTCATAAGCCAATCGGCGATCTTCCGCGGTAAATCACGCGTGACCCGGGTCAGAGGATGCGTTCGGCGCGGACGATGAAGCGTTTGGGCGCGGGACCGACGAAGTAAAAGGGATAGCAGGTTACCAGCGTGAGAATTTCCAGTTGGTCGGACGCCAACACGCTGACATCGTCCGGACTCACGATCTTAATAGACACGACGCGATACTTCAGGTCGCCGCCTGTGGTGACCAGCGTAACGACGTCGTCCTGCCGGATATTGCGCAAAGGCCGGAAGAATGTATCGCGATGGCCTGAGAGGCCAATGTTACCCGCGCGCCCCGGCAGCGCCGTGCCGGGTATGTGGCCCACCGCGCGGCGCAGAGTTTTCGCGCCGGCGCCTTCCATCACCGCGACCGAAATTGCGAGGCGTGGGATTTCGATGCGGCCGATCAAGCCGCTGGCGAGCACGGTGCGAAGCGGCGCTCCGGGGACACGTGCTTGATTTAGCTGGCGCAGCTCCGATGCCTGAAAGATGCGCGTATCGATGACCACAACCGCGCAGTAGACGAGCGCCGCGATGCCGATGCCGAACAGTACGCGTCGTGCCCAGGTCAGCATCATTTGCCGCCGGAGCCGTCGCGGGCGATGTAGCCGGAACGGGTACGCACTAGGAGTTTCTGATTTGCGGCGCCGCGGGCGGTGACGCGCACGGTGCGGAAGGCGCCGGCCTTGGCGGTGACGTTGGAGATGTAGCCGATGGTGTACTGGTGTCGAATGTCGCGCGCGATTGCCTGGCAGATGGCGACGGCCTCGTTGAACTCGTGAGGGAAGAACGCCTCTCCGCCGGTGGTAAGCGCAAGTTTGCGGAGCACGTCGGGGTTGCGGTCGCGATCGCTCTCATCGAAGATCCCGATCGTGTAGATCAGGGTGCTGGATTGCTCCGTCATCGTGAGGACGTCGGCCAGCGTGTGGGTGCTGGCATTGTCGCCGCCATCGCTGATCACGATGAGGACCTTCTTTTCGTGGCTGCCCTGGTTCAACTTCCGGCGTGCGTCGAAGACAGCGTCGTAGAGCGCAGTCATGCCTTTGACGGGCGCGTTGGCGATGGCGGCGGCCAGTTCCTCGGGACGGTCGGAAAAGGCCAAGGTAGCGGGCAGGCCGAGTGTCACGTGTTCATTGAAATTGACCACGAACATCTGGTCCAGGGCGCTGCTCGCCTGTACGAAGGTGCGGGCGGCGGCGGTTACATCAGCGATTTTCTCGCGCATGCTGCCGCTGTGATCCACCACCAGGCCCACCGTCACCGGAATGTCTTCATTGCGAAAAAGGCGGATGGTTTGACGGACGCCGTCCTCGTAGACGTCGAAACTGTCTTGTTGTAAGTCCGGCGCAAGGCCGCCTTTTCGGTCGCGAACGCTGGCGTTCAGCACCACCAGATCGACATTCACGGAAATGTGAAAATCCTGCGGAGTTTGGGGCGCGGCGCCATTGGAACCCGCCAACAGCAGAACGGGGAGCGCCGTGAGAAGTACCTGGACCCAGCGTTTCATGAGGCGCGCAGGCGGCGATAGACTGGCTGCCACATCGCATCGTCCACGGCTTGCGCGATGTCCGGAATGTCCACGCGCGAGAGGCCCTCGGCCACCGCTGCCTCAGCGACCGCGGCGGCGACGGTGGCTGCGACACTTCGCAAATCGTCAATGTGCGGTAGGAGAGATGCGCCCGGCTGGCGCACGATCACGAGGCTGGATACCGCGCTTGCGGCCGCGGTCAGCATGCCGTGGCTGATTCTGGCGGCGCGAGAAACGATCGCGCCGAGCGCCAGTCCCGGGTACAGCATCGCATGGTTCACCTGAGCCACCACATAAGTTACACCGCGATAGGTAACGGGGGCAAAGGGACAGCCCGCGGCCACCAGGGCGCGGCCATTGGTCCAGGCGATCAACTCGGCGGGCGTAGCCTCCACGCGCGCCTGGGAGTTGGAGAGCACAACGACAATCGGCCGCTCCGTATGGGCCGCCATCTCCTTGATGATCTCTTCGGTAAAGCACCCCGTTGCCGACGAGGTGCCGATCAGCATGGTGGGCTGCACGCGGCGTACGACTTCGGCCAGGCCAACGCCGGCGTCGCCATTTTGTTCCCATTTCTCCGATTCTGGCCGGGCGTACACTGCCTGATAATCCCGCAGGCGAGTACCCATCGCGGTGGTGAGAAGTCCCTCCCGGTCAACGCACCAGAAGCGCGCGGCCGCATCCCGTGCGGAGAGGCCTTCGCGTACCATGGCCTCGCGGATCTGGTTGGCGATTCCGATACCCTCGTTGCCGGCTCCGAAAAGGACCACGCGCTGATTGCGAAGCGGCGTGCCACAGACGCGAACGGCGGAGATTGCCGCGGCCAGCGTAATGGCGCCTGTGTCCTGGATGTCGTGGTTGAACGTGCAGACGCGATCGCGCAGCGTTTCCAAAATGCGGCGCCCATTCGAGGGTGTGAAATCCTGCCACAGCAGCAACGCGCTTGGAAACAGCTTATTGACGGCCGCCACATAGGCAGCGATGAACGCGTCGTAGCGCTCTCCGCGAATGCGGGGATGGCGATTGCCGGTATAGGTGGGATCTTCCAGCAGATTCTCACGATTGGTGCCTACGTCGAGCATCACGGGAATCACGCGAGAGGGATCGATGCCGCCCGCGGCAGTGTAGACGGCGAGTTTGCCGATGGAGCTTTCAATTCCACCGACACCCAGGTCGCCGGCGTCGAGGACATGTTCCGCGTCGGTAGCGAGAATCAGATCGATTTCATCCGACGCGACGCCCAGATTGGCGAAGGTCTCTTCGATATCCTCGGGTTGATCGATCGAGAGGTAAACACCCCTGGCGTGCCGGAAATCGCGATGATATTGCTCAATCTTGGCGCCGGCGGTGAGTTCATTCAGGACGGGAATCATTTCGCACAGATGTTCGGAAAGCAGCCGGTAGAAGAGGACTTCATTCGATGCGTGCAGGGCGGTGAGATAGTCGTTCTTTCTGCGCGCATTCGGCAGGCGGTCGAACTGTATGTACGCACGTTTGACTTGCGTAGCCAGGGTGATGATTTCCGGCGGAATGAGTCCGACGAGTCCCAATTCCTTGCGTTCTTCGGTGTCGAACGCCGTACCCTTGTTCAACATCGGCGACTGAAGAACAGCCAGGCCTCGAGCCTGAGTGTCGAAGGAGCGGTCCGCGTTGTGCGGGCGCTTGTTTGGGGGCGCCGTGATGGGAGTCGGTTTCTGTGGCATCTTCTCTCTCCTGGGATCCGGTGCCCCCCGCGTAGAAGATAGGGATGTTCTACGCGGCGGGCTGTAGAGTCTAGCGGGCGCGGGCCGCGAAGCCGCTGACCGCAAAGGCGGCGGTCAAGGACAAGAGTCCGAGTAGCGCGATCAGGGGCAGGGAACTCGCCGTGGCGGGCATTTTGGGTGCGGGTTCGGCGGCTGCGACCAGGGTTTGCGCCGGCGGCATCGTGACCACTTCGGCGAGTTGTACTTCCTCACCGGTGGGCTGGATAGCCATGATGGGAGCGCGTTTGAGTTCGACCACGACTGGTGCGTCGGCAGTCTTGATCGCCTCCGTCACTTCGAGCGGGAGTTCCGCCGCTGTGAAGAGCACCGGCGTATGCGTGGTCTTCGCGAGTTCGATCGCCCGAGCCTTCGGATACACAAATTCCTCGCCCCAATTGCGGCCGGGATAGAACCAGGCGCGGAGGGCTTCGGGCTCACCGGCAGGTCTTTCGGAGAAGGTGATTACGGTCTTGTCGGTCGCTTTGAGACGATAGTTCGGAATCGCCAGGACAGTCGCGTAGATCTTGGTCTCTTCTTTATTGAAGATCTGCACTACGTGGCGATCCGATTGCGAATCGAGGATCTTGAAGACGTAAGTGCCGGCCGGAAGCACGCCCCACCCCTGTAGGTGGACGCCGGGAATTTCCACCGGACCGCTGAAGGTCACCGTCGTTTTGCGATCCCAATCGTCGGCCCTGACCCTGGGTGCGAGCATCGTGCCCAGGAGCGCCGTGCAAAGCAGGGTTGTTGCTGCTGCGAAAACTTTCATATTGATCCTCTTGATTCCAACTTGTGTGAGGGATTCGTCGCTCGGCTCAAGCTGTTCTCGGCCAGCGCCCCACGGTTACTAACAGAGGCATACGCGGGTCCATCACGCCGAAAGGGTGCGGAGTGATCGACAAAATCACTTCAGATGCGGGAATCCTGGGCTTTTACTGAGGAAATCGGAGTTTATCAACCCGCCCTTGGCCCGCCAAGCCTGCCGGGCTACCGACCGCCTCCGGCCACATGACCAAATATGGTCATTTCAAAAGCGTTGTTAACGGTGGAAGGGTGTTAGGATTGATACACCGCCATTCTTCGCCTTAGACGCACCACGAGAACAACGTATGTTCCCAAGTCGAACGGGCTAGTGGATCGACGGGGCAAGGAATAATCGATATGCCCTCAGCGTCATCACGGCAGCCGGCCCTCGATTGGTTGATGGAGAACGGTCCGGTTCAGCTGGAACTGCTGCTTGGCGCCGTCCTCTACCACCCTTCGGCGCCCATTCTCATTACCGACGACGACCGGCAGTATCACGATGCCAGTTCCGGCGCTCGGAAACTGCTGGGCATGCCGCGCGAAAAGATCATCGGGCGCAGCCTTGACGATTTTGCGGCGCCGGATTTCAAGCCGAGAATTTCAGAGCTCTGGCAGGCATTTCTGCAGGACGGCGAACAACACGGCACGCTCAGGCTCGTTGGGGCCGATGGCGAACTGCGCGAGGTGGAATACAGCGCGATGGGCAACGTGCTTCCGGTCCGGCATTTGCTGGTGCTGCGCGAAGCCGCCGCGCGCGGACATGGCACGAAATCCGCTGAAGATTCGGGCAGCGCGATTCCCTCCTGGGTGAAGGATTACGCGCTCCTGCTGCTGAATGAAGCGGGCGAAGTGGCGACCTGGTATTCCGGCGCCGAACGCATCTTCGGGTATAGCGCCTCCGAAGCCATCGGGCAGGATGGCTCGATGCTGTATCCCTCGGATGACACCTTAACCGACCGGTTGACGGAGGAACTCAACAGGTCCGCAAGCGAAGGGCACTTCGCCAACGAAGCCTGGTGCATGAAAAAAGACGGCTCGCGTTTTTGGGGCAACATCGTCACCATGGCGCTGAGGGACGGCAGTGGCAGTGTGCGAGGCTACGCACGCGTCGTGCGTGATTTCAGCGATCGCCGCGAACGCGATGAGAAGCTGCGCGACTCGCGCTCGCGCATGCGGCCCGTACCAATCGAAACCAGCATCGCGGGCATTGTTTCCGGGGAGTACGACCGGATCCCCGAAGCCAACGATGCGTTCCTCAAATTGATCGGCTACGCGCGAGAAGACCTGCTGAGCGGACGGTTATGCTGGTCTGACCTGACGCCGCCTGAATTCTTCGCATTGGACGAGTTAGCTCACGAAGAGGCCCTTCGCTTCGGCGCCTGCATGCCGTTTGAGAAAGAGATGCTCCGCAAAGACGGCACGCGAGTGTCGGTTCTGGTGGCGACGGCAATTCTCAAACTCTCGCCCTTTCGCTGGATTACCTTCGTGCAGGATTTGAGCGTGTGTCAGCCGCTACCGGACGAAAAGGAAGAAGAGGCCCTGGAAGTAAAGAACGACTTCAAGGAAATCGTGGGCCGCAGCGCGGTGATGAATCGGATCCTCGGCCTGGTGGAGGTGGTTGCTCCGACTAATGCTACCGTGCTGATTCTCGGCGAGACCGGAACCGGGAAGGAACTGGTGGCGCGCGCGGTTCACCAGATGAGCCCGCGCCGGGACGGGGCCTTCATTACCTTGAACTGCGCGGCAATTCCGACGGGGCTCCTGGAAAGCGAGCTCTTCGGGTACGAGCGTGGCGCATTTACCGGCGCTCTCTCGCAGAAGATCGGCCGCTTCGAAATGGCGAACCGCGGCACGTTATTTCTGGACGAAGTCGGCGATATCCCGATCGACCTGCAGCCGAAATTGCTGCGCGCCCTTCAGGAGAAGGCGTTTGAACGGCTGGGCGGCACCAAGACGATTCCCATCGATGTTCGCCTCGTGGCTGCCACCAATCGCAATCTGACCCAAATGATGGAGGACAAGCTCTTCCGCAGCGACCTCTATTACCGCCTGAAAGTCTTTCCGATTACCACTTCCCCTCTGCGGGATCATCCCGAGGACATCCCCATCCTCGCCAAACATTTCACCGCG
>CAWERY010000014.1:0-500360 GCA_963811575.1 uncultured Solibacteraceae bacterium
CGGTGGGGTTCGCGCCGCCGGGCTCGGGCGCGCACTTGCCGGTAGTCCTTGGCTTGGTCTCGATGCCGCTCAGGCTGTTCTTCGACCCCGACTCGTTCTACTTCGGCGTACTCCCCGTCCTGGCCGAAGTCGGCCAGACATTTGGCGTCGCCGTCTATCGACATGGCGCATGCGGGCGGCGTTCGGACAGATGATCACCGGTTTCCCGGTAAGCCCTCTGACGCCGGCGACATTCCTGATTGTCGGGCTGACGGGAGTGGAACTGGCGATCACCAGAGATTCGCGATACCCTTCCTGTTTGGAGCGTCCGTGTTGATGACGGCGGCCTGTCTCATCTTCGGAGTATTTCCGATATGACAGAGGTGCGAACGCCTGACGAATTCGATAAGAAAGGTCCGATCATGAGTAGCACATTCAGACTCACGATAGTGGCGGTTGTGGTGGCGCTTGTCTGCGCACCCGCAGCCTTCTCTCAACAGGCGGCCGCGCCGAGCGCTGCGGGGCGGGGCGCGCAAGGTCCGCTTCCCAGGGTCGTATCCCCGGAACTTCTGCCGGACAAAAAGGTGACGTTTCGCTTGCGGGCGCCCAAAGCCGGCGAAGTTCTCCTGAACGGCAACTGGGATGGCGGCAGGAATATCCCGATGACCAAGGACGATGAGGGCATCTGGTCGGTGACCGTGGGCCCCCTGGGCGAGCAACTCTGGGGGTACTCCTTCAGCGTGGACGGCCTCAAAGTGATGGATCCCGGCGACGGCGAGTACGAGCGGGACGGCAGCCGG
Source organism: uncultured Solibacteraceae bacterium (assembly GCA_963811575.1). Taxonomy (GTDB): domain Bacteria; phylum Acidobacteriota; class Terriglobia; order Bryobacterales; family Bryobacteraceae; genus Solibacter. Next base: position 780 of record CAWERY010000014.1, read on the forward strand.
ACCACAATCTCTTGATGATTTCGGGTCCGGCATCGGACCTCTGGGATTTCAAACCCGACGTTCCGCATGGGACGGTGCAGGCGGTCTGGTATTCCTCCGAGATCCTCAAGCAGAAAGGGCGCCGCATGTACGTGTATACGCCCCCTGGGTACGAGTCGAGCAAGGCCAAATACCCCGTGCTCTACCTGCTGCATGGCGGTGGCGGCGATGAAGATGCCTGGACCACGATGGGACGCGCGAACGTGATTCTGGATAACCTCATCGCACAGGGCAAAGCCAGTTCGATGATTGTGGTGATGCCGAACGGCAACGCAACGCAGATCGTGTCGCAGGGGTATGCTTACGGCCCAACACCGCCCCGCCAATCCGTCACCGCGCCGGCGCCTCCACCGGTGCAAGCCGCGCAAGGCGGTCTCGGCATGGGACGCGGCGCAGGCGCGCCCGGCGCCCCCGGACGCGGCACGCCACAGGTCTACCAGGGTTCGTACCCCAACAGCCTCGTCACGGAAATCATTCCGTTCATCGAGAAGAATTTCCGGGCGATCCCAAAGAAAGAGAGCCGCGCGATCGCGGGACTTTCCATGGGGGGCGGCCACACAACGATGGCCACCAACAACAACCCGGGCGTGTTCGGATGGATCGGCGTTTGGAGCGCCGGCGGCCAGGACACCGAGGAGTACGTGAATCTGCTCAAGAAGGTGAACGCGGGCGGAGTGAAGCACTATTGGATCGGCGCAGGGACGACGGACATGGCACTCAACGGCTCCAAGACACTTTATGCGGCTGCTCAGAAAGCCGGCCTGAATACGACGTTCCACACGGAGCCAGGAGCCCATTTCTGGTTCATCTGGCGTAAGTTCCTGAGTGATTTCGGAACCATCATCTTCAGGTAGCGGCATCATGTCACGTGATAGACTGCGAACCGTTGGCAAAAGGAAAGGTACACAGACAATGAAACTGAACGTTGCAATCGTGTCTTCTCTATTCGTCATTGCCTCAAGCGCCCAGCCGCCCGCGGCTCCCCCTCCGGGTGCCCCGGGCACGGCCGCACAGGCACCGGGTAGAGGAGGCGGGGGCCGTGCGCCGGCAGTGCGCTCTCCGGAAATCCTCGACGACCACAGTGTCACTTTCCGGCTGAGAGCCCCGAATGCCACCGATGTCGCATTGAACGGAGACTGGCCAGAAGGCCGTGGCATTAAGATGACCAAAGACGATGCGGGAATCTGGTCGGCGACGGTCGGGCCTTTAACGCCGGAGTTGTGGGCCTATACCTTCAGTGTTAACGGCGTGAGCCTTCTCGATTCGGCGAACGCCAACATTCTGCGTGACGGAAGCCGGTACTCCAATCTCCTGATCGTGGATGGAGCGCTTTCCGACACCTACAACATCAAGGACGTCCCTCACGGTAACGTCAGCCAGGTGTGGTACGATTCGCCGACGGTATCCGCTGCTTCGCCACGCCGGATGTACGTCTACACGCCCCCGGGCTACGACAAGACGACGGAAAAATATCCTGTCTTTTACCTCCTGCACGGGGCCGGCGGCGACGAAGATGCCTGGAACAACATGGGGCGCGCAAGCGTGATCATGGACAACCTGATTGCCGCCAAAAAGGCCAAACCGATGCTGGTAGTCATGACCAATGGCAACGCCAATCAGAAGATGGGACCGGGCTACGGAATCGTCCCGGGCCAGATCACCCGCAATACCGGGAATCCGGGCGAGGTGGGCGTGGTCGGCGCGTTTGCGGGCGGCCGTGGCGCACCCCGGCCTCACCCGCTGCTCCGGGAGCACAGCCTGCTCCAGCTGCGGCTCCGAATGCCGGCCGCGGCGGCGGCGCGTTCGGCGGCGCTTTCCCCGAAAGCCTGGTTAACGACGTAGTTCCTTACATCGAGAAGACCTATCGCGTAATCGCGAACAAGGATAGCCGGGCGATCGCCGGGCTCTCGATGGGAGGCGGACACGCGCTCGCGGCGACGAATGCCCACCCGGAAGTGTTCAGTTACGTCGGCGTGTTCAGCATGGGCACCTCGGCCGATGTCAGCGATAAGCTGGCCGCGCTCAAGAAGGCTGGCGTGAAGTTCTATTATGTAGGCCACGGCAAAGACGACCCCGTCGTTCGCGTCGCTCAGGGGCAGAACCTTGCGGCGCAACTCAAGAAGGCCGGAATCAATTCGCACTACACCGAGAGCACCGGGGGCCACACCTGGGCCAACTGGCGTATCTACTTGAACGAATTCGCGCCGTCGCTGTTTAAGTAGAGCTTTGACAGATCCATTCGGGCCCCGAGTTGCCTTTCGATTCTCGCCTTGCATCCTGATGGCAACCGGGACCCAATGAAATTCGCCAATGAATAGACGCCGCTTTCTCATGGGCTCGATAGGGGCCACCGCCGCCGTCGGACCCTCCGTCGCCATAGCGAGCCCCCTCGCTTCGAGCGAGGCTCCGGCAGCAGAAGGGTCGAGAGTCGCCGTCCTGCCTGTCGATACGGACAGAGTGACGATACCCATCGACCAGCGGATCTACGGCCAATTCCTCGAGCACATCAACCATTCGGTGGAAGATGGGCTCTTTGCCGAACAGATTCAAGGCTGCGGGTTCGAAGGCGAAGACTTCGCCAACTATTGGAAGCCCTTCTCGGACCGAGGCAAAGTCGAAATCGCCGCTGTGGAATTCCGGAACGGGAAGAAGAGCGTGCGATTGCACGTCGACGGCGGCCACGCCGGGATCCGGCAAGGGCGCGTCTTCGTCGACGCGGGGCACAACTACGATGGCTCGCTTTGGGTCCAACGCGAGGTAGGATCCCCCCAGTTGACGCTTCGGGTCGTGAACTCCAAAGGCGACCCGATAGCGTCGCTGCCGCTCGCCCTCGCCGGCTCGGGCTGGCAGGAGGTCCGCTATTCCTTCGCTAGTCCTGTGCGGGACACGCAGGCCTCGGTGGAGATCGCTGCGTCGGGCAATGGAACGCTGATCCTTGATTTTGTCTCGATGATGCGCTCCGACGTCCGTCGCGACGACATGCTGCGGCCCGACCTGCTGCAGGCGTTGCGCGATCTCGCTCCTTCGTTCATCCGGTGGCCCGGCGGGTCGTTCGCGTCAACCTATAGATGGCAGGAGGGTATCGGGCCATATGTCTCGCGGGGATATCATCCGAACGTGTTTTGGGGCGGGTACTCGGATTATTTTGGGTTCGGAACGGACGAGTTTCTCGCATTGTCCCGGAAGGTGAACGCGGAGGCTCTGATCGTGCTGGCGGCGCCGGGCACAGCGCGCGAGCAGGTCGAGTACGCGATGGATTGGATCCGGTATTTGAACGATCCGCCAACCACGGATTGGGGGCGGCGGCGGGCGGCGAACGGACATCCCGAGCCGTACGGCGTGCGGTTGTTCCAGATCGACAACGAGCCGATGAACAACGGCTTCACCGCGGAGCGGTACGCCGAGGTGGTGAACGTGTACGGAGCGCGTCTGCGCCAGATCGCGCCCGGGGCCCAGATCGTAGCGTGCGGACAAAAGCGGTCGAACGACATGGACTGGAGCGAGAAGATCATCGATCTGGCGGGGAAGAACTTCGATATTCTCGGCGTTCACAATTACGAGTACGAGCCGGCGAGCTATGAGAGCGGTCTGCGCAGGATCCGCGATTATCTGGCGAAGCTGCGGGATTACATCCGGGTGTCGGCGCGGCCGCAGATCCAGATCGGCGTGCTGGAGTGGAACCTTGCGCGGACCTACGACTGGCGGGCTGGACTGCACGCAGCGGGCAGTCTCATGCTGTACGAGGCACTGGGCCCTGAGCTGGCGATGGCTTGTCCCGCCCTCCTCATGCGTAACACGACGGACGACCCGACGTGGACGTCGCTGATTTATCACGATCATGTGTCGTGGTTTCCAGGAGGAGCCTATCACGTGGCGAAACTGTTTCGCGAGCACTACGCGGAGCGGTATCTCGCGTCGGCGAGCGGGACGGTCCGGGACGCCGCGGACCGAACGACCTTCTTCCAGGAGATCGCGACGATGAAGCCGGAGGAATGGCAACAGGGCACGGTGGATGCGGTCGCGACGGCGAGCACTGACGGCCGGCGGATCGTGATCAAGGCCGTGAACTACGAGGGGCGGCGCAACACGCTGCTCGTGCGATTGCAGGGCGCGCGCGCGCCGGAGAAGGCCGCGGCTCGGCTACACACGATCACGGCGGGTCTGACGGACAAGGCGTCGCTCGACCGGCCAGACTCGATCCGACCGGTCAGCCGGACGATCGAATACGCGAAGGATCTGGCGGTGGAGTTGCAGCCGTATACGGTTGCGGTCGTGGAGATTCGGGCTGAGTGAGACATCAGTTTGAGGGCGATCGTCTGCTGGCTCGGCGACCTCCCTCGCGACGGGGGAGCAATGTCGCTGTACGTCCAGTTCCCGAACGTGTTATGCGTGATGCGGGCGCCTCAAACCATCCCTCATAGGCGGGCCGCGTTACCTGAGTAAGCGGAGCGGCAATGACACCGCCATCCCGCCGTAACAGAGCGCCACGTCCTACATGGACTTCACCGACACGGAGAATTTCTTCCGGTCTCGATCCGTTCGTAGTAAGTGAAGGCCGGTTTGAAACACGAACCGCCCTGCCGGATCGCCTGCTCAAGCAGTGAGTGTTGGACGCTACGGGAGCGCGTACGCAAATAGTGAGTTACCGCCCGTCACGAGCAGGTACTGTTTGCCATCGAACTCGACGGTCGCCGGAGCACCGCCCATCCGGCCGATATTCTCGTGCCAGACGACCTTGCCGTCGCTGGAGCGAAGGGCCAGCAGGTTACCCGAAGCGTCGCCGGTAATGGCCAGGTCGGTATCCGTGGTGAGGACACCCGCCGAGGAACTACCTCGCGGGTACGCGTGTTCCCAGACGATCTTGCCCGTCTTGTAGTCGATGGCGCGGAGGAAGCCCTTTCCCGCGAGCCCGTAGTCAGCCCCGGCCCAACCGTATGCGCCGTGCTCAGGCTTGTAGAAGTAGATCCCGTAACCGTCCTTGGCATTGACGATAAGCAGCCCCGTCTTAGGATCGAAGCTCGGCGGCCAGAAGTTGGTCGCGCCGCCTTCATCGGGCGCGATCAGTGCGCCGTCCTTGCGCGGCTCCTTGGCGGGATTCGGAATCGGGCGGCCCTGCTCGTCGATGCCTTTGCTCCAGTTGACCGCCGCGAACGGCTTGGTCAGCAGGCTCTTGCCGTTCGTCCGGTCGAGGACGAAGAAGTAGCCGTTGCGCGACGCCTGTAGCAGCATCTTACGCGGCTGGCCGTTGAAGCTCCCATCGATTAGCACCGGAACTTCGGCCGCATCCCAGTCGTGCGTGTCGTGGGGCGAGACCTGAAAACCCCACGCAAGTTTGCCGGTGTCCGGATTGAGAGCGACGATGCTGCAGGTCCACGGGTTATCGCCGGGACGCGCGTCGCCATTCAGCACTGGCGTGGGATTTCCGGTGCCTACGAACATCAGGTTCAGGTCTGGATCGTAGGTGCCGGTATTCCACATCTGTCCGCCGGTCGCGCCACCGCTGCTCTTGTCGCCCGCGCTCGGTGGTGGCGTGCTGTAAAACGTCCACTGCGGCTTTCCGGTGTCGGCGTCGAAGGAGCGAAGGGTGCCGGGCAGATTGTCGAAATCGCCCGCAACGCCGACAATCACGTGATTGCGGATGATCAGCGGCGCGTTGGTAGACCAGAAGCCCTTCCCGGAATCGGCGATGAGACTATCCCATTTGACTTCGCCGTTTCTGGCGTTCAACGCGAGCAGGTGGCAGTCTGGCGTGGTGAGGTAGACCGTATCTTTGTAGACCGCCGCCCCGCGATGCCCGATGTGGAAGGCGTTGTTCTTGGTGTGTTGGTGATGCCAGACTTCCTTGCCGCTGCGCTCATCGATGGCCCAGAGATTGTCGGGCGCGGTGATGTAGATCATCCCGTTGGCCACGATCGGCGATGCCTTGAGTTGCTGGCTCGCCTGGAATTTCCAGACCTGTTTAAGCTTCGAGATATTATCCGGCGTGATCTCGGTCAGCATGCTGTGCCGCTTGCCGGTATAGTCGCCGTGATAGGTGAGCCACGAGTTAGCGGGCGGGTTGAGCAATAGTTTCGGGTCTACAGACTGTGCGCCGGACGGCAGGGCGGCGGCGCAGAGCAGGGTCGCAATTCCAATTTCGAGGCGCATGGGTCTATTTCAGAGTCTCCAGATAGGCGTAGACATTGTGCATGTCGGCGTCCGTGTATTTTCCGAGCTGGTCGAAATGGGCGGCGAGCGGATCCTCGACCTTCACCTTGACAGCGCTCCGCTGATACGTCTGCCGGGCGCCCAGCGGGTCCAACACGGTGACGGTGAAGTCGTCCTCGGCGACGGCGGGTGCGACGATCGTCTGGTCCGAAGGCAGGGTGAAGGTCGCTTTTCCGCCCGGGGCCGCCGGCCCCTGCCCTGCCGGATAGAGGATCCGGCGCAGAAGATTCAGCCCCTGATATTTCTTGCCGATGCCGGCGAGGTCGCCCGTCGGCGAGTGGCACGACGCGCACTTGCCCGCACCTTGGAAGTACGCGCGCCCGTCGGCGACGTTGCCGGTGGCGAGGTCGGAGGGCTCGACGGAGCGGCGCCCGCCTCCAAGTTCCGCGAACTTATCCATCTGCGTATGCAGGAACGCGACGATCGCATTCAGTTCGCTCGGCGTAAGGCCCGGAAAGGCCGGCATGCCAGCGTTCGGGCGGCCCGCGCGAATGACGGGGGCCAACTTATCGCCCTGCGAGTCCTGCGCCACGAGTTCGGCGCGAGTGAGGTCGGGTCCGGTCTCGCCCCCCGCCGCGTCCTTGCCGTGGCAGAAGCCGCATTGGGCGCCGAACCGCACTTCGCCCTCGCGAATCTGGTCTGCGGAATACTTCTGAGGTGTCGCGGACTTCGGCCGGGCTTGGGATGCCGGGCTCTGTGTGGAAGCCGGTCGGGGCGGCCGCGTTTGAGGATTTGGTGCCTGCCCGAAGGCAATTGAAGCGATAGCGAGAAGCGTGACTGTTCTCATTGCGATTCGCCAATCATATCAGCATCCGCGCCCCCGCCTGACGCGGCTCTTGTCTCATACAAGCTCGGGAACCGATTGCAGTGGGTCGCAGCAGAAAAGAACATTGGCGGTGCTGATGTATGATCGCTATCGCGCCGGGGCGGCGACAGTTGAGACCGCCATCAGTGGAGCTTTTTAGTCCCGCTATGCAAGCATGGTTCCGGGTTCCGTGCTCACAGCAGTGGCGACGCCAATGTCTCGGCCGACCGAGGCGATGGTGATCCCGTTTAGGAGATTGAATTGGGTGTGCAGGTACAAGATCGGTTGGCGAGGAGCCGCAGTCCTCCCAGCCACATTTTCGCCGGAGAAACGTGTGCATCCAGCCGATCAGGCCGACGCATTTGCCGGAAGCGTTCGCGTCGGTGCAGAGTTGAGTGATCGCATCTGGCGTGATAAGCACCGGTTTTTGGAACTACGCTCAGAGGATACTTGCCGCCAGTTCGCCCGCGATCTGGTTCGCGTGGGCCGCGACCGTCTTCAGCGTCTGGTCGCCATACACGTGTTGACTGCCCGTCGCGAGCCAAAGCTCCATCGTTCCGAAATCGATCATGATTGCCTGTTCTTCTGTGGATCCCGCGCCTCGCCGGCTAGTTCAGTTGTAGTTCTTGCCAGAGCATACATTCTTGCTGACGAAGGGTAAGACAAAATTCTGGATCCGGACAGCGACTGCGCTGGTGTGCGTGCCGGAATAGATCTCGAAGGTGTTCGCGACCCCATAGCTGTCCAGGATTTCGTGTAGCTTGGCTGCGCCGGCCCGCAGACCGTCCTGATCTCCCACGTCAATTGCGATCGCCCGGTATTGCCGCAGGTTCCCGATGTATTGATCGACGAACGCCAGCGGCGCGTTCGCGGCCCATTTCGCGAGCACGTCCTGTTGCAACACGCCATCTTTGGCAGGCAGATCCAGATACAGCGGGGGGTTCTTCGGATTGGGCGACCATGCGGCGGCGGAAGCGAGTTGCACGCGCAAGCCGAAGGGTAGTTTCGCGGAGTCCTCAGGGGTCTTGACTGCGGCCAGGGCCTTCTCCGTTTCCGGGTTGACGGGTCCGGCCGGGCGGGCGGACACGCAGCACGGGCTCATGATGTAGAGGCTCCCGAACACGTCGGCGTGCTTCATGCCGATGCGGCTGGCGCCGTAGCCGCCCATCGAGTGACCAACCAACCCGCGGCTTGTCCGCTTAGGGATGGTGCGGTAAGGAGAGCGCAGCGGACCAGGAACGTGGGCGTGGGTTCGATTAGAACACGGACTTGAGAGCGAACTGCATCTGCCGCATGTTGACCGCCGTGGACGTGATGCGGCCGAAACTCGGACTGCTCAGATTCGCATTCGGGAAGGCCCGAACCGGATAAGGGACGATCTGCCGTCAGCGCCATTGTTACGGTTGCAACGCGCACGCATTTTTGCTCTTTGATCGTTTCGGGCCTGGTGCGCCACTGGCGTCAGTTCCCGTCGCCATGTTGGAGAGGCGCAAGGCCAACCGGTCCGCCAAAGCATCAAGGAAGGCTTCGTCAAATTGCAGGTCCTCATGCGATGCACCCGGGCATTATCGGTGGCCATGTGACCTTTACCTCGTAGCGACGGGGACATCAAAGCAAAACGAGGTTGACGATCGCGATAATGGTGGGATGCAGGCGAAGGAGGCGTCGATGAGTAGATTCCGATGGTTCCTGGTTGGGGCACTCTCGCTGGTTTTGCTCCAAGGAATAGCGGCCGCCATGGTGCTCTTAAGAGCTCGCGGGTTCAGCACACGGGAAAAGCCGACCGGCATTGAGGAATGGATCGCGCGGAAGACACGAGACATAGCGCTTCCAGCCGAGGCCAAAACTCGCTCAAACCCAGTGGCAATGACACCGGACGTTTTGGACGAAGCTCGCGCGCATTGGGCCGACCACTGCGCCTCGTGTCACGCCAATGACGGAAGCGGCGACATCGCCATGGGGAGACACATGTATCCACCGGCGCCGGACATGCGAAATCATGCGACCCAAGCCCTCAGCGACGGCGAGTTGTTCTATATAATTCAGAACGGAATCCGGCTTACGGGTATGCCAGCGTGGGGCGACTCCAATCATGACGAAGGAGACTCGTGGAAACTCGTTCATTTTATCAGGCACCTCCCGAACGTGACGCTCCAGGAACGCAAACAAATGGAGAGACTGAATCCGAAAAGTCCGTCAGAATGGAAGGAAGAAGAGGAAGAAGAGATGTTTCTCAACGGAGAGGGTAAGAATGAACCACAGCGGCAACATCACCATCACTAAACGCGTGAAGCATGGGGCAGGCCTCTGGCTCAGCCTACTTTTACTGGTTTTCTCCGTCCAACTCATCGCGCATGGTGGGTTCGATCACGTGGTCGGAACGGTTGTCAAATGGGAAAACAACGTCCTGACCGTGAAGACCGTCAAGGGCAATGTCGACGTACGACTAAACGAGAAAACCGAGATAACCAGGAACGATCAGAAGGCTGAAGCCATCGACCTGAAGCCTGGAACAAGGGTCGTCGTGGATGTGCCGGAGGGCAGTAAGGAGAAGATCGCGCATTCGGTTAAAATTGGCGTCTCGGACTCGCACGCGCGTGGTGCGCAAAAATAGCTTCGCTATTCGGTGTAAACGCACTGGTGCTAGGGCAACACTAAGGCGATCTGGCGCCTCCTACCGCCCAGACTAGGAGGGGAACCAGAATCGCGGAAACTGGTGCAGTCCAAGTCTGACCGACCGGACAACGGATGCCGGGAAAGCCTGTACTGACGGCGTGCAAAAATCAGGTGTTTGTTGCACGGGCTTTGCGGCGTTAACCACAGGGCTCCGCCATGTGGGTTTCCTCCGCTGCTTCTCCGCTGCTCCAGCGGTCGCTCGCGTTACCCGGTAAGTCGCGGCTCGGTGGAGAGGGCTGTTCCGGGTATTTGCATCCGATTTGTAACGCTTCAAGTGATAGACTGCATCACGACGACGTCAGCTGTGTTCAGGGGCTGCTATGCGAACCGGTGCTGCGTGTACAGAGAGGAGAAAAAGATAACCACTAATGGCTGATGCCTACAGCGTTATTTTGACACTTCCATCCTGGGTGGCCAAGGACAACTTGGCTCCGCCGATTCATCGTACCGAGCAGGAGCACGAGAACGACAATATCGATCGGGAGATTGCCGAGCTCGGACGCCACGAGCCTCACAGTACAACGTGGAAACGATTGATCAGAGAGATGAGGAACACCCCGCGAAAGCTGGTACTCGGAACGGGGCAGCTGGCTGAACAATATCAGTTCGAAAAGGAGGACAGAACGCATCGATTGGGTGACATGCTGAAGTTATGCTTTGAAGCGTACACGCGGCGTTTTCCGGACGATGAAGAAGGAATTCACTTTTATGAATGGCTGGATGCACTGCCCAATCACGAACTGGTGCCGATTCTCAAGCAAAACGTGAATGTGTACAACAAGGGAGTCCTGGACTGGCACATGATCGTGAACTTCAAGAGGGGTGTCCAGTATATGGACAAGGAAACCCGCAGGAGCTACAAAATCGATTTCTGGGGAGGCACCGCATTCCGGGGATCCGACGGCAAAGAGTTCGACACTTCTCAGAATGAGACGGCGTTCTCCGGTAAGGGCTACGCAATCTGGGTAATGAAAGACAACGGAAGGATGTTTGCCGGAGATCACATCAAAGGCCACATTCACCATTCTTCCTTCCTGGAGGGCGGAGACGTCATGTGCGGCGGCGAGTTATTGGCGCGAAGCGGGAAAATCAAAGTCATTAGCGCCAAAAGCGGCCACTACCGGCCGAGTATGGTTCATTTGGCTTGGGCTTTGAGAGTTCTCGAGACCTGTACCAGCAACTATCATGAAATGAAGGTCATGGCGTGGAGGGCGGGGAATCCCAGGGGTCTCCACCTGATCAGTCCGGCCGTGCTCAGGGCGGCTCCCAATAACTGGGGCTGGGGGGACGTCACGGCAAATGAGATCGCCCGGGTGAACGCGGGCAATTACGGCAGTTTTCCTAACCAATGATCACTACCATGCCCGTTCATGCCATTCGTGGCATCGTCCGCGATCCGACTGGCGATCGGCTGCGTGGAGCGAATCGAGTTTCCTTACACCAGGATCTGAAGAGCCATGAGCGCCTTTTCTTCGGGAATGTACATCTTGTCCAGGGTGAGTTTGTGCTGGCAATGTGGTCTCGGTAGCTTCTGGATTCACCGGCGAGAACACACGTCTTGTAGTAGGCCCGACTTGAACCGGTTGGCGTAGGAGCGAAGGATAAGCGACGGCGGCCGTCACGGGACGGGCTCAAGGAGTTGCAATGGTTTGACCCTTAGGGCGTGAGCCAAGAGAACGATATTGATTAGTCCGATATTGCGTTCGCCAGACTCAACTCCACCGAAATGGTTTCGATGCAATCGTGCCAACTCGGCAACGCACTCTTGGGAATACCCGCGTCCGATCCGGAGCTCCCGGACGCGATTGCCAAACAAAACACGGGGATCCGGGGCTGTTGCGAGACCGTTAGCAGCGGTCGCTCATCCGGCATTTTGGTTGGCTGATTACAAGCCAGCAGGATTTTTTGTCTACGAACAGGTCTCTCGAATTCATTATCCTTGCCAGAGTTTTTTCTCCTCCGCGGTCGTGGGGAGTTCTTCTCCCGCGATATGGAACCCCGTGTTCGCACTCGGTACTCCGGCGTAGATCGCGACTTGCAGTAGAACCTCTTTGAGGTCTGCTGGTTCGAGTTCCGCGGCGAGTCCAGTCCGGACGTGCAGTCGAAACTCCTCCCAACATCCCAGCGACGCGGTGGTTGCGATCACCAGCAATCGCCGAACCCGTGGATCGAGGCCCGGGCGCGTCCAAATCGCACCCCAAGCATAGCGCGTAATCAGGTCCTGAAACTCGCGGGTGAAGCCGTTCGCATTCGCGATGGAGCGATCGACATGCGCATTTCCGAGAACGGCTCGACGCACAGTGAAACCGGCTTCTAGTCGATCGGCCGGAGGATCAGGCAGGAGAAACTCCAGCACCGCGTTGGTGAACGTGGACGGGCGCTCGAGGTTGGACAGATGCGCGGCCTCAATCTTCGCGGCGCGCGCCTTGGGGATCTGCGAGGCGAGCACCTCGCCATGACCCGTCCAGGGCGTGGAGACGTCGGCATCCCCTCCGATCACGAGGGTGGGGACAGTGATGCGGGGCAGCAGCGGCCGGTGGTCCATGTCGCGGATCGCGGCGCAGCAGCCTGCGTACCCGGCGGCGTCGGTCGCGAGCAGCGTGGCCCGGATCGAATCCGCGGCAGCACTGCCCGGGGACGAAAAGAATCGTCCCATCACGACCGGCTCGATGGCGCCGATACCCTCGGCAAGGACGGTCTTCCGCCGCACTTCGAAGAGGTTCGGGTCCGCAGCGCGCGGCGAAGTATTCGCGAGCACCAGCCGCTCGATCCGGTGCGCGTGATTGGCGCCGAGCCATTGCCCGATCATGCCGCCGAGCGACAGGCCGCAATAGGAAAAGCGTTCGCGGGGCACTGCCGACAGCACGTCTCCCGCGAGTTGGGCGATGGTGTACTCGCCAGCCGGAGCGTCGGATGCCCCGTGCCCGCGGAGATCGAGCCGCAGCACCTGGAAATGACGGAGCAGCGCGGGCATCTGCGGATCCCACAGGCCGTGGTCGGCGCCGAGCGCATGCACCAAAACCAGAAGCGGCTTGCTGTGGAGAGCCTTCCAGCCGGAAGTAGATGCGGCATCCTTGCGCGGTGGCGAACGGCATTTCTATTTATCTCCCTGGAGCAAGCGCCGGCGGAACTCCTCGGCGCTTCCCAAGTATTCCTCGGGTGTGCGCAGACCGGGAAGGTCGGGCGGCATGCCGGTGTCTTGAAGCGCAGCTTCCACCTTGCGCCGCGCGGCTTCGCGGCCCAGATCCGGGGCGAGGATCAGCACAGCCCGTTCCGCGAAGACCGCTCCGCGCGTGCTTTCGATGTTGGCACGCATCCTGTCCACATCCACCGTGAGACCCCCGGCAAGCTCGACCATGTTCTCCAACGCAACGCCGGCAGACTGCACGATGCCGTAGACAATCGGCCACTCCGCCTGCCATCCGCCGGCCGCACGTTCATGCTCCTGGACCATCGCCGCGACGAAATCAGCGAGTAGTCCGGGAACGCGTTTCGCCGAAGCAAGTACGAGCGTGCATGCGGTCGGATTGCGCTTATGCGGCATACTGGACGAACCGCCGCGCCCATCGCCTCCCGGTTCGGCGGCCTCGCCGACTTCGAACTGCATGAGCAGCGCGACATCGAGCGCGATCTTTCCTAAGGTCGCGGTGTAGATGGACAGTGCGGCCATCAGGGCGGCGAGACGATCCCGGTATCCGTGCCACGGGCCGTCGGGAAGCCGCAATGCGAGCTCCGAAGCAAGAGCCTCGCTCACCGCCAGTCCGCGATTCTCCAGCGCCGCAAGCGTGCCGCTCGCGCCGCCGAACTGGAGACAGAGCGCTTCGTCAAAACGTGACGACACGCGATCCCAGCCGCGGCGCACGGCGGCGCACCAACCCGCAGCCTTCAGCCCGAAAGTCACGGGTGCAGCAGGTTGCAGCAGGGTGCGACCAAGCATCACGGTGGCGGCGTGCCGATCGGAGAGCGCGCGCAGCGCTGCGAGAACGGACTCGTGATCGGCCGCGAGAATACCCTTGACCTTGCGCAGCAGGAGCACCAGCGAGGTATCCGATACGTCCTGGCTGGTGGCGCCCCAATGGACGAACCCGACGGACTCCGGGCTGGCCGCATGGACGCGGGCCGTCAGCATCTTGACCATCGGAATCGCCGGGGTGCCGGCGCGTTGCGAGAGCCGGGCGAGTTCCGCGAAGTCGAAGCCCTCGGCGCGAGCAACGTCCGCAATCGAGGCGGCCGCGCTCGCCGGGATCACACCACAGTGCGCTTCGGCGCGGGCCAGCGCGGCCTCGAAATCGAGCATCGCCTGCAGCACTGAGGCATCGGAGAAGACCGCCGACAGTCTTTCCGTAGCCGCGAGACTTTCCACCAGTCGCGTGAACATCTCTTCGATCTTACACGTCGAAGAAGACCGTCTCGCCGTCGCCCTGTAGACGGAGGTCGAAGCGCCATGCCTCGGGCTCGCCCTCGACTGGGTGTGCCAGCAGCGTGCCGCGGCGTTCCTCGGGAACGAGTGCGAGGACCGGATCGTCGACATTGGCGGGATCGCCGGCGAAATAGACGCGGGTATTGAGGTGAATGAGCAAGCCGCGGGCGAAGACGACGACGTTGATATGCGGAGCCTGCAGGCGGCCATCGGGCCCTGCGACCCGGCCAGGCTTAACCGTCTCGAAGGTGCAAGCGCCGTCCTGGCCGGTTTCCAGCCGGCCGAAGCCGGCGAAATCGGCGGGTGTTTGCGCGTAGCGGCCAGCTGAGTCGGCCTGCCAAAGCTCGAGCATGCAATCGCCCGACGCCGGCGCTCCGTCCCCATCGGTCACGCGGAATTCCAGCCGGATGCGCTCACCCGGAACACCGGAGCACGCCAGGATGCCCAGGTTGGGATTCGTGGTGAGAGCGAAGTTGAAGAAAGGGCCGACGGTCTGGGACGCGCTGGGGATCCGGGTCATCGGGAGGGCTCCTCAAATGGTGTGGCGCCGCGGCCGCGCAGCACAATCTCGAAGCGATAGCCGAGCGCCCATTCGGGCTCGGTAAGCGAGAGGTCGAAGGAAGAGACAAGGCGTTCGCGCGCGGCGGCGTCCGGAATGCTGTTGATGATGGGATCGAGTGGAATCAGCGGGTCATTGGGGAAGTACATCTGGGTGATCAGGCGGCTGATCAGCGCGGGGCCGAACAGGGAGAAATGGATATGGGCCGGGCGCCACGCATTGTGATGGTTGCGCCACGGATAGGCGCCGGGTTTGATGGTGACGAAGCGATAGTTGCCCGCGGCATCGGTGAGGACTCGTCCGGAGCCGAGGAAATTCGGATCGAGCGGCGCCGGGTGATTGTCGCGTGAGTGGCGGTAGCGTCCGGCGGCATTGGCCTGCCAGATTTCGACCATGGCATGGGGCACGCCGCGGCCGTCTTCGTCCACGACCCGGCCGGCGACCACGATGCGCTCGCCTTGCGGCGGCTCGGGAAAATGCAGAGTCAGGTCGTGATCGGTCTCGCCAATCGTATTGTGTCCATAGACCGGGCCGGTGAGTTCGCTCAGCGTGTGGGGAAGGCAGATCAGCGGCTGCCGCGGAGCGCGCCGGTGCGTCGAACGGTACGCTTCGTAATCGTTGCCGGGCTGCGACCCGGCCGGGGGGCGGGGATACTCCGTCATGACTCTCCTACGGCCGCGCCGTGAGCGCGCGCGGTTCGCGCGTGCAGGTCGCGCAGGACTTCGAGTTCGCCGGGCGCGGGCGGCGGGCTTTCTTCCACCGTCTCGGCGAAGCGCAAGTCCCAGGCGGTGTTGTCTTTGACCTGTTCCCGGGTGACACCCGGGTGGACACTGTTCACGGTCATCTCGTTGGTCTCCGGATCTGGACGCATGATGCAGAGATCGGTAACCAGAAGCGTGGGGCCCCTGGTGCGAATGCCAAGGGCCCGCCGTTCCCTGCCGGTGGGTCCATGGCCAAGCGACGTGAGAAAGTCGAGCTGCCGGACGAAGCTGCGCGGGCCCTGCTTCATCACGATAAAGATCTGGCCGCAGCCAGTTGCGATTTCGGTGGCGCCCCCACTGCCGGGCAAGCGCACCTTGGGATGGACGTAGTTGCCAATGACCGTGCTGTTGAGATTGCCGAAGCGATCCACTTGGGCTCCGCCCAGAAAACCGACCGTGATCCGTCCGCCCTGCAGCCAGTAGCGGAAGACCTCCGGCACGGGGACCGTAGTCAGAGCGGTCTCGCAAAGTTCGCCATCGCCGATGGAGAGCGGCAAAACGTCCGGACGGGTTTGCAGCGTGCCCGATTCGTAGATCAGATTGATGCGTGGTGCGTGCGTCAGTCGCGCGAGGTTGCAGGCGGCGGAAGGCATGCCGATGCCCACGAAGCAGACGTCGCCGCTCGACAGCGCGCGGGCCGCGGCGACGGTCATCATTTCCTGAGAGGTGTATTTCATCGCAGCACCCGCTCGCGCAGGACGTTCTCCTCCATCCAAGCCCGGAAGCTCCCGCGTTCGCGCGCAATTTCGTCCCAGGCTATGTAGAAGGCATTATCGCGCGGGTAGTAGCCGTGGGCGTAGGAGGGCCGCGCTCCGCCGGGAGCCAGCACGACCGCGTGAATACTCCAGGAGGGAAGGATGATCGCGTTGGCGGATCGCGGGCCGAAATCTTCGACGATCTCTTCGACGGTCACCACCGCGTGCCGCGCGGCCAGAGCCGCTTCCTTCTGTACGCCGACAATGCCTTCGAGGAGTACGTTCCCCTCGCGGTCCGCCTTTTGCGCGTGGATGATGGTCACATCCGGACGGAGCGCCGGGATGCACGCCAGTTCCTCACCGGTGAACGGGCAGGTGATGAATTGGATGTGAGGATTGACGGAGGGCAGATCGGAGCCGCGATAACCACGAAAGATGGCGCAGGGCAAGCCCGCAGCGCCGGCTTCGTAGGCGTTTGCCATGGCCGCGTGACTGTGTTCGACGATCTCGAGCGGTTGCGGCCAGTCCTTCTCCACGGCGTCGCGCAGGCGGTGGAGGGAGCCGACGCCGGGATTGCCGCCCCAGGAAAAGATCAGGCGGCGCGCAGCCCCCATCCCGATCATCTGGTCGTAGATCAGGTCGGGCGTCATGCGAATCAGCGTCAGGTCTTTGCGGCCCTGCCGCAGGATCTCGTGCGCGGCAGCGAACGGAATCAGGTGAGTAAACCCTTCCAACGCCACCGAGTCGCCGTCATGCACAAAGCGCGCCACCGCATCTCGCAGGCCCAGGAATTCCATGCGCGAATATCGCCCTCCAGCGCGATATTCGCATAGACGGAGTATCGCGTCAATAGGCGGTTCATTGTGCGATAATCGCCCCGTGCTCCAATTGGAAGCCTTCGAAGGCAATCCCGATTTCGTCCTGTCCCTGGCCCGGGGACTGGCCGTCATCGAAGCCTTTCAGGACCAGCCCGATGGCGTTACGGTGGGCGACATTGCTGCGCGCACCGGGTTGTCGCGGGCGGCCGTACGCCGGTTGCTGATCACCTTGGAACTGCTGGGATACGCGGGTCACAGCGGCCCTGTCTACCGGCTCAGCAGCCGCGCCCTGCGGCTCGGCTTTTCCTTCCTCTCCTCCAGTTCGCTTTCCGTCCTGGCCCTGCCGGTTCTCGAGGAGATCAGCGCCGTGATCCACGAATCCAGCTCGATCAGCATGCTCGAAGGCGACGAGATTGTGTACCTGGCCCGGTCGGCCACGCAGAGAGTCATGTCCGTGGGACTTTCGGTCGGCAGCCGATTGCCCGCCTACTGTACGTCGATGGGGCGCGTGATGCTCGCCGGCATTCCGCCTGAAGACCTCTCGGCCTATCTGCGCCGGGTGGAATTGAAGAAGCGGACGCCGAAATCGATCACCAGAAAGAGAGACTTCGCCGCTGAACTGAAGCGGGTCAGGCAACAGGGGTACGCTCTGGTGGATGAGGAACTCGAACTCGGACTACGCTCGCTGGCAGTCCCGGTGCGATCGAGGTCGGGAAAGCTCGTGGCGGCCATCAATACCGGTGTACAGGCGGCGCGAACTACACCACGAGAGATGGTCGAACGCTTCCTGCCGGTGTTGCGCGAGGGCGCCGGGCGGTTGTCGCTCGTGCTCCCGTAATCCCTTGACAAGGCCGCGCGCTTATCGTACTAATAGCCGATAAGCGCACAACCGGTAAGAGCACATCATGGAGCAAGCGTTTGTCTGCGACGCAGTTCGCACCCCGTTCGGACGATACGGCGGAGCGCTAGCCGGAATCCGAACCGACGATCTCGCAGCAGTTCCGCTGAGAGCCTTGCTGGTAAGGAATCCCCACCTGGATCCGGACGCGATTGACGATGTGATCTATGGCTGCGTGAATCAGGCGGGCGAGGACAATCGCAACGTCGCCCGCATGGCGCTGCTGCTGGCGGGAATCCCGGAGCGCGTGCCGGGAACCACCGTGAACCGGCTGTGCGGATCGAGTCTGGAAGCGGCCGCAGTAGCCGCGCGCGGAATTCGCTGCGGAGAGATCGCGCTGGCGATCGCCGGGGGCGTAGAGAGTATGTCGCGCTCGCCGCTCGTCCTATCGAAGCCCGACGCGGCATGGGCGCGATCCCAAAAGATGGAAGATTCCACGTTGGGATGGCGCTTCGTCAACCCTGTGATGAAGGAGCGGTACGGTGTCGATTCGATGGGCGAGACCGCCGAGCATGTCGCCGCCGAGTGCGGCATCGGCCGCGCCGACCAGGATGCCTTTGCACTGCGCAGCCAGTTGCGCACCGCCGCTGCCATGGCGGCGGGCCGCCTCTCCGGCGAAATCGTGCCGGTCGAACTTCCGAAGAAGGCGGCGGTGTTCACCGACGAACATCCGCGCCCGGACACCACTCTGGAAGCGCTCTCTGCGCTGCGGCCGGTGGTCAGGGCGGGCGGGACGGTAACTGCGGGCAACGCGTCGGGAATTAATGACGGCGCGGGCGCTCTCCTGTTGGCCAGCGAGCGTGCTGCCGCGAAATACGGCCTCACTCCGCGGGCGCGGATCGTGGGCACCGCTGTGGCGGGCGTCGCGCCGCGAGTGATGGGTCTGGGACCGGTGCCTGCCGTTCAGAAGGTGCTCGCGCTGACCGGCCTCAAGCTCGATCAGATCGACGTGATCGAGTTGAACGAAGCGTTCGCCGCGCAGGCGCTGGCGGTGCTGCGTGGGCTCGGACTAGCGGACGACGCGGGGCACGTCAATTCCGATGGCGGCGCGATCGCATTGGGGCATCCGCTGGGGGCCAGCGGCGCCCGACTGCTGTCTGCGGCGGTGCGGCAACTGGAGCGCGGCGCAGGCCGGTACGCTTTGTGTACCATGTGCATCGGGGTGGGACAAGGGATTGCGACAATTGTGGAACGCGTCTGAGCGGGAGGTCCTATGATCAGACTGATCCACGTCACCGACTTGATGGTCACCGTCGCAGCACCCATCGAAATCGGCGCTACCCACGCCGGCACGCGGCGTGTAATTCCGATCACGGGAGGCGAAGCAAAAGGTCCGGGATTGCGCGGACAGGTCCTTCCGGCGGGCGCCGATTTCCAGGTGCTGCGGCACGACGGGGTGATCGACCTGCACGCGCGATACGCGATTCAAACCGGCGACGGGGCGATGATCTACGTCGAAAACACGGGTTTGCGGCACGGGCCCGCGGACGCGATGGAGAAATTGCAACGCGGCGAAGAGGTTGACGCAAGCCTGCTGTATTTCCGCACCACTCCACGTTTCGAGACTGGCGCCGAGCCCTATCTCTGGCTTACCCGGCACGTGTTCGTTGCCGAAGGCATACGCCGGACCGACTGCGTGGAACTCGCCGTGTACCAGATTCTTTAAGGGCCAACGATGTCACTCCCCACGACCATTCGCACGCAGGTGGGCATCGTGGGGGCAGGACCCGCGGGTCTGCTGCTCGCCCACCTGCTCCACCGGCAGGGCATTGAATCGGTCGTGATCGAGACGCAGAGCCGCAGACACGTGGAGGAGCGCATCCGCGCTGGAGTTCTCGAGCAGGGCACGGTCGACCTGCTCAGCGACTCGGGGATGGGCGAGCGGCTGCGCCGCGAGGGACTGGTGCACCACGGGATCGAACTGCGTTTCAATCGGCGCGGGCATCGCATTGATTTCGACGAACTGACCGGAGGCCGCGCGATCACCGTCTACGCGCAGCACGAAGTGGTGAAAGACCTGATCCAGGCGCGATTGGCATACGGAGGGCCTCTCATCTTCGAGGTCGACTCCGTGCGCATCGAGGGCTTCGACGGCGACGCGACGCGCATCCTCTATCGCAGCGCCGGCGAAGAGTGCGAGATCGCGTGCGACTACATCGCCGGTTGCGATGGCTTTCACGGGATCTGCCGGCCCTCGATTCCGTCCGGCATCCTGCGTCTCTACGAGAAGACGTATCCCTTCGGCTGGCTGGGGATTCTGGCGCAAGCCAAGCCGGCCTCCGACGAGCTGATCTACGCCAATCACGAACGCGGCTTCGCACTGCTCAGCATGCGCACACCGCAAGTCAGCCGCTTGTATCTCCAGTGCTGTCCGGACGAAGACCTGGCGGAGTGGCCGGACGAACGAATCTGGGAGGAGCTACAGCAGCGCATGGAAACCGTCGAAGGATTTCGTCTCAACGAGGGTCTGATCTTTCAGAAGGGCGTGACCGCGATGCGCAGTTTCGTCGCCGATCCGATGCAATACGGACGCCTCTTTCTGGCCGGCGACGCCGCCCACATCGTACCGCCCACTGGCGCCAAAGGCTTGAACCTAGCTGCTGCCGACGTGCGGATTCTGGCGCACGCGCTGGCGTGCCGGTATCGCGACGGATCACAGCAACTGCTCAGCCGTTATTCGGAGATCTGCCTACGGCGCGTCTGGCGGGCGCAGCATTTTTCCTGGTGGATGACCTCCATGCTGCACCGCTTCGAAGGCGGCGACGGTTTTGACTACCGCCGGCAACTGGCGGAGCTGGATCAGGTGACTACGTCGCGGGCCGCGGCCACGACGCTCGCCGAGAACTATACTGGTATCCCATTCGACTTGCCGGGAGAGAGCTTTTGACTCGAACCACGCCTCCGTTTCGCGCCGACCATGTCGGCAGCCTGCTGCGCCCCGCCGCGCTGAAGGATGCTCGCGCACGCCGCGAGCGCGGTGAAATTACAGCGGCGGATTTGACCGCGGTGGAGAACTCGGAAATCGAACGAATCATCGCGCGCCAGGCGGAGGTGGGGCTGCGCAGTGCGACCGACGGCGAATTCCGCCGCGCCATGTGGCACTTCGATTTTCTGGAGCGGCTGGACGGAGTGGAGTCGTTCCGGTCCGATCATGGCATCGCCTTCAAAGGCGGGATCGAGACACAGGCAAAGGGTTTGCGCGTCGTGGGGAAATTGGGATTCTCCGGCCATCCCATGGTGGAACACTTCCGCTTCCTGGCGGAGCAGACCAGAGCCACCGCCAAGATGACCATCCCCTCGCCCAGCGTGTTGCACTTCCGCGGCGGGCGTCGCGCAGTCAGCCCCGATGTCTACGCGGACATGGAAGACTTCTACCGTGATTTGGGGCAGGCCTATCGCGGCGCGGTGCAGGCGTTCGCCGCCGCCGGCTGCCGCTATCTGCAGTTGGACGAAGTCAATCTGGCCTATCTGTGCGACCCCGAGCAGCGGCAGACGATGCGCGATCGCGGCGACGATCCCGCGCGCCTTCCCGAGGTGTACGCGGACATGATCAACGCGGCGATTGCCGATCGGCCCTCCGGCATGAGGATCACCATGCATCTGTGCCGCGGCAACTTCCGTTCCAGCTGGATCGCGCAGGGCGGTTACGAGCCGGTCGCGGAGTTGCTGTTCCATCGGATCGGCGTGGACGGCTACTTCATGGAATTCGATTCGGAACGCGCCGGCGGCTTCGAGCCTTTGCGACTCGTGCCGAAAGGGAAGACCGTGGTTCTGGGCATCGTGACTTCGAAGACGGGCGCGCTGGAGACGGTCGACTACTTGCAGCGGCGAATCGAAGAGGCGGCCAAATTCGTGGATCTCGAGCAGCTTTGCCTCAGCCCGCAGTGCGGGTTCGCCAGCACCGAAGAGGGCAACTCACTTACTGAAGACGAGCAGTGGGCGAAGCTGGCGCGCATCGTCGAAGTGGCCGGGAAAGTGTGGGGAGCTTGAACGCAGTAGTCGAGATCGGCGCGCTGCTGGATCGCGGCCGCTGGACACGGTACCAGAAGCTGCTGACCGCGCTCGCCGCGCTGGCCGTCATCTTCGATGGCTTCGATATTCAGATTCTGGGCTTCGCGATTCCTTCGCTGATCAAGGAGTGGGGCACGGCACGTTCCGCCTTCGGTCCGGTGCTGGCTGTGGGTTTGGCCGGCATGGCAGCGGGGAGTCCGTTCGCGGGCTACTGGGGCGACCGCTACGGACGCCGTCCGGCGTTGATCGGCTGCGTCGCCCTCTTCGGCCTGGCGACCGTGGCGACGTCGTTCGTACACTCGGTGTTTGCCCTGGCGGTGCTGCGGTTCGTCACTGGCTTGGGGGCTGGAGGAGCGGTGCCGAATGCCACCGCGTTCGCGGCCGAGTTCGCACCCTTGCGGCAGCGCGCCGTGGCCGTGAAACTGACGATCGTTTGTGTGCCATTGGGCGGTATGCTCGGTGGCTTGATCGCGGCGCAAGTGCTGCCCACGCTGGGCTGGCGCGGGCTATACCAAATCGGCGGCGTATTGCCGCTCGCGTTCGCGGCCGTGCTGTGGATGGCGCTTCCCGAGTCGCCCCGCTTCCTGGCGCAACATCCGCAAACCTGGCCGGCGCTGGAGCGACTGTTGCGGCAGATGAGCCGGGCCGTCCCCACAGGCAGCAGCTTCGAAGATCAAAGGGAGCGAAAAGCGGGAGATCGCGCGCCCATCCGCGAACTGTTGGGCCCGCTGCACATCCGCGATACGGCGGGCTTGTGGTTCGCCTTCTTCTTTTGCCTGGGCTCCATCTACTTGATCTTTGGTTGGCTGCCCGCCATGCTGACTTCGCAAGGAATGGATGTCGTCACTGCCAGTCGAGGTTTGGCCCTCTATAACTTCGGCGGCGTGCTGGGCGTCTTCATCTGGGCGGTTCTGATCATGCAGCTCGGCTCGCGCCGGCCGCTGCTTTCGGGAGCGCTGGCGGCGGCGGGTAGTGCCCTCGCAATCCTGCTGATTCCGATCCAAATGCAGGGCGGCCGGGAACTGATGCTGGCCGGGCTGGCCCTGAACGGCCTGCTGGCTCAGGCAGTGCAGACCTCGATGTACGCGCTCGCGGCGCATGTTTATCCGACCACCGTACGCGCCTCGGGTGTGGCATGCGCGGCGGCCGTAGGGCGCGTAGGAGGCATGCTCAGTTCGATCTTCGGGGCAGCGATCATCGGTGCGGGAGCCGGCGCCTATTGGGGCACATTGGCTACGTCCATGGCGTGCGCGTTTGCCGGCTTGGCATGGGTGCGCAGCCATTATCCGGCGTTAGGAAAAGAGAAAGACGATCAGGGGCGCTTGTAAGACTGTAAGCCGGGCTTAATGCTCTTCTCGTCGAGGAACTGCTTCATTCCCTGCGGCGCGGCCGTCTTCCGGATCACGATGCAATGCCTGGTCCAATTTGGCGTACAGGTAGTCCTCGTTCTGATCCCACGTCAGTTCACGGCAGCGTTTGAAACCATGCTTGGCCGCCCGCAGGATGACCGGATTTTTGCCGGCCAGTTTGAGCGCCAAAGCCCTAGTGGCTTCGCGCAATTCACTCGCCGGCACCGCGGCGTTCACCAGTCCCATTTCGGCCGCCTGCGCACCCGTGAACGTCTCGCCGGTCATGATGTACTGCAGCGCCTTGCGATGCCCCATAGTGTCCGCCACTGCTTTGCTGACCAGATTGCCCGGCGGAATTCCCCAGTTGATTTCGGACAGGCCGAAGATCGCCTTTTCATCCGCGATGGCCAAGTCGCATGCCACCAGTGGAGAGAAGGCACCTCCGAAACACCACCCGTTCACCATCGCAATGGTCGGTTTGGCGTACATACGCAGCAGTTTCCATTGCCAGTGAGAGGCCTCGCGCCGGATCTTCTCCTGATGGCTTTCCGGCTGCCCGTCCACCTCGCGGAAGTATTCCTTCAGGTCCATGCCCGCCGACCAGGATTCGCCGGCACCGGTGAGTACCAGAACTTTCGCCGCGGCATCCAGCTCCAGCGTCTCAAGCACCTGCGCCATTTCGCGGTTGAGTGTGGGGCTCATGGCGTTGCGCTTCTGCGGGCGATTCAAGATCACCCACGCGATGCCGTCCGCGTCCACTTCGACCTTGACGGTTTGCCATTTGCCTTCGTATTGGTCCATAGCGCACGCCTCTTTTACGCCGCAGCACAGGCCCTGGTAGACCAGCATAATAGTTGTACAGTATAACAATACTCCGATGGGAGACCGGATTCCGAGCGATCAGCGATACTCCACCGCCGCCATCGATCGATTGCTGCGACCCCGTTCCATTGTGGTCGTCGGGGCCTCGGCGACCTCGAATGCCCTGGGCGCCAGCGTCCTGGCCAATCTGGATCGCGCGAAATTCAACGGCTCCGTTCACCTAGTAAATCCCAATCGAACGGAGATACGGCGGTCGCCCCTGCATCGCATCCATTGACAAACTACCGGATTCGGTGGACTGCGCCGTTCTCGCTATCCCGCGCGCCGGCGTACTGGATGCTGTTTCAGCCTGCGCCAAACGAGGTATTGGCGGAGTCATCATCTTCTCAGCTGGCTTCGCGGAGACCGGAGCCGAGGGGCGGGTGGAGCAGGATCGCATCCGGGACATCTCGACTGCACATGGGATGATCATCGAAGGGCCAAACTGCCTCGGCATTGTGAACTACGTCGACGGCATTCCTCTGACATTCGTCACGACGGAACTGAAACCATTGATCGGCACGGAGGGAATCGCGATCCTGTCTCAAAGCGGCGCCATGGCTGCCGTTCTGAGCGTAAGCCTTACCCACCGAGCGCTCGAAATCTCGTTCTCGATTTCGACCGGCAATGAGGCCATGTCCGGAGTCGAGGACTTCCTCGAATATGTGATTGGCGACCCTCATACGAAAGTGGTCGCGATGATCGTCGAACAGTTCCGGCAGCCCACTCGCTTCCTGTTGCTGGTCAGGAAGGCGCGCGCCGCGGGCAAGGCGGTGGTGCTTCTGCATCCCGGCAGTAGCAGCGCCGCGCGGGAATCAGCGGCCACTCACACCGGCGCTATGACGGGCGACTACCTGGTCATGAAGACGAAAGTCGAACACGCCGGCGTAGTGATGGTGGAGACAATCGAGGAACTCGTGGATGTCTCGGACATCCTGGTTCGCTGCCATTCACTGCCGCAGGGGGGCGCTGCGGTTTTCACCGAATCCGGCGCCTTCAAGGCACTGACCATGGACCTGTGCGAGACTCTCGGATTGCAGTTGCCATCACTGAGTGACGAGACATCGGCCGGCCTGAGGGCGGCTCTTCCAGATTTCATCCCACCCACCAATCCTCTGGACCTGACAGCGCAGGGATTGATCGATCCGGGCCTCTACCGGCGGACACTTCCCATCGTCCTGGCAGATGAACGCTTCGGCAGCGTGGTGTTGGCGATTATCCTGACGGACGAAGCCACAAGCGGGCTGAAACTGGCTCCGCTTCTCGACGCCATCCGTGAGACGAAACTCACGAAGCCACTGATTTTCGCCGGTCTGGACGAAGGAGCACGAATCGATCCCGCGTATATCGAGCAATTGCGGAACTTAGGAGTGCCCTTTTTCCCGACGCCGTCGCGTGCGTTTCGAGCCCTTGCCCGGCTGACCGCTTTCGCGAACGCGAGGAACCGGTGCGCACTGCTCGTCGAAACCGGCGCGGATGTCGTGCCAGAAGGCGGTGTCATTCCGGAGTATCGGAGCAAACGAATTCTCGGATCTCTGGGGATTCCTCTGCCCATCGGAGCACTGGCCACTACCACCTCCCAGGCTCACGCTATTGCGGAACGGATCGGATATCCCGTGGTTCTAAAAGCGCAGGCTTCCGCTCTGCCCCACAAGAGTGACGCGGGCGGTGTGGCGTTGAACATACAGGACGAAGTCGGGCTCGACGCTGCCTGGGCCCAAATGCATGCGGATATTTCCGTGCACCTGCCGAAACTCGTGCTTGACGGGATTCTGGTGGAGAAGGCGGCCGTACGTGGAATCGAGATGATCGTGGGGGCGCGCAACGATCCCGAATGGGGCGTCGTTCTGCTGGTGGGTTTCGGCGGCGTGGTTGCGGAGGCGACGCGGGATGTCCGCCTGCTTGTCCCAGAACTGCCGGTGGAGGCGATCGTCGAGGAAATCCAGCATCTACGCAGTGCACCGTTGCTCCGCGGATTCCGGGGAGCGCCGGCACTGGATGTGATGGCAGTCGCGCAGATCGTGGTCAAGCTGAGCCAGTTCATGCTGAGTTGTCCCTGGGTGCGGGAAGTGGATATCAATCCCGTGGTCGTCTATCCGGAAGGAGCGGTGGCGTTGGATGCCTTGATTCTCGGCGGCCGGAGTCACGCGGAGGCCTAAGGCTCCAGAGACGCAAATTCATGCAGGAGTTTCAGAAACTGCCGACTGCGGCGCATACCCAGGCGAGAGGCGAGATGTGCCTCCAGCTTCGCGTGTGCTGCCTGCAGCTTTTCACAAAACAGTTCGCCGCTACGCGTCAGGTACAGAGCCGACGATCGCCGGTCCCCGCGAAGTTTGCGCCGTTCTGTCAGGCCCCTCGACTCCAGACGATCGATCACGGCCACGAAGTTCGCTTTCTGGATGCCCAGTGCGGTGCTGATGGCCGATTGCGACGACCCCGGATTAGACCGGATCAGCGTCAGTACGGCGAACTGCGAGGGCCGGATATCGAACCTCGCCATGAACGAATCGTATTCGCGATAGGTGGAGAGCTGCGCTCGCCGGAGGGAATAGCCGAGGCTGCCGTCCAGCGCAGCGGTCGCGATCGTTTCCTGGGCCTTCGGCAGATGGTTATGGACCATAATCATTATGATCATGGAAGAGCCGCGGCCTTTGCTAATAAGATGGAACGGGATTTCACGACATGAGCGATCCTTTATTTGGCGAATTTCTATCGGACCAGCGATGGTCCGGCGATCAGGGCCGCGACCAACCCAACTGTCATCACGATCACATCCTGTTGCGCCGGCGGCGCGAAGAACTCTCTCTGCGCCAGGTGCAAATCGCCGAGGCACTCCGCGTTACCCCGGAATGTATCGGGCAATGGGAATGCGGCCGCCGGCGCATGGAACTCTCGAAAATTCCTCGCATCGCCGAGGCTTTGCAACTCGACGCCAAGGAACTCTGCGCCAAAGCGCTGTCGGAGTTCCACCCGCTGGTCTATTCCGTCCTGTTCGGTGATTCGACTCCGGCCAACATCCTCCAAGTGACGATATAAAGCCGATTCATGCACTGCATGGTTCCGCCGATTCTGCCACCGCCCGGAAGCGATCGAAATCGTTGCTCGCGGCCTGGGAAAGTGCGAAGAGTTTGCTCAGCAGGTCTTCCGTACCGGAAAACGCGATATGAAGGTGGCCGCTTCCAGACGGTGCTCAAGGGAATCCCCTCCGCGACGGTGCCGTGCTTGCAATTCTCCCCGGCGCTGGCCTGCGCAGGTCGGGACTGGCGAACCTGGAATTCGGCACGTTCAAGAGCGAGATGCCGCTGGGTTATCGTCGACCTGGCTGGCAAGATGGGCCGGATTACGGATGCCGGCGGTTGGGCGGCTTCGTGGCAGGCGTGCCAGACGACCTTGCTGGTGATCGGATCATCGGCGGTGGACGTGTTCCGTTCCCGCGTTCAAGCCTCTCTGGCACGGGTACGAGTGTCCCGCCACGGATCCGGACGGGTACCGGCACGGGATTGTTCTTGCGATCCAGCCTTGCTGGCAACGGGCGCGTTCTTTCCATCTCCACGGAGCGACGCCCGGACGTGGAAGGCCGCAGCATCGAGTCTATCCGGCTCCGGCACGGTTCTGCCTCAAGTTGGCAGGACCGTGACGGGCACCATGCGATTCACCGTCTCGCGCGTGGCCGGCGGAGGGAGTATCGTCGCACCAAACCGCACCGGCACTGGCGCTGCGTGCGCTCGCACCTCCCAATCTCGTCGGCGCCGAGACCGTCTACCTTGGTCCCGCGTTGTATCGATTCGGCAGCAACTTCGACCCGAGTTCCGCGCAGCGCGTATGGATGGCGCCGCTAACCCGGCGCAAGGGGAAGGTCGAACTGGTGTCGCGACACTTGCACATCTCTCCAGCAACACGTCGATGGCGGTTGACAGTGGAAGCGCGCAAATGGATCGTGCCGGCTGTCCAACGCTCGTGGCTGGTCCGCTGTGTGGGCGGTTGACGCCGCTAGCGGTGTGACCGCGGGCGCCACATCGAAACACGGATGACACGACGACGGCTCGGTTGGCCGGTGGCAATATCGGCACCACGGCGCAAGTCACATGCACGGTGACCCTGGCCAGTGGAGAAGTGAAGAGACGCAACCTCCGCGTTGGAGTTGGCGGAGCAAGAGGGCAGGGAACTCATCAGGCGCGGGACGCCGCGACGATACAGGGGTGTTGGGCCGAAGTCCGATCATTCATCGCTCGATCACGCCCAGTCAAATACGGAAAAGGTAGTATTGCCTTGATCTTAGATATGCACTAGCCTCCATAGAGGCTGATGTGCCTGGAAGCCACTATTCGTAAGGTCGCAGTCGGCACTTCAGTGACTGGCCTCTCCTTTACCAGCGAGGTCGAGACACAAAGTGAGGTTTTCCATCGATTCGGAGCGCTGTTACGCTCATCGTCCAGCGTCTACGCGGTCGACCCTCGCATCAAGGGGGCAATGGGTTGAGTACGCTTTTGAGTATGCTCTTGTTGTTGAGTACCGGGCCAGAAACCGCCGCTTTCACGCCATCCCTCAGTTCGCTCCCAGCGAGTGTGCTCCGGCAAAGCGAGGAACTCGTGTCCAGCAGCGTCGTCAGGATCGAGCGACAGACCACCTATTATGTTGGACGGAACACACAGCGCATGATCAACCATGGAACTGGTGTGGTTGTTGGTGAACAGCTCGTCAATAGGAATCGAGAATATCTTGTGCTCTCGAATGCACACGTCGCAGAGAATGATCACGTTAGAGGCAAGAGCATCCTTCGTATTGTCCAAGGTGAGGGTGTAGAGACACCCATCCTATTAGAGACTCTTGTTGTAGATTACAAGCGCGATCAGGCGCTCTTACGGACGGTTCGATGCAAGGAGAGATTCACAGTGCCAGAATACGTGATCGGACCTCCGCCCGAGGATGTCAAGCGGGATATCGCGTTCACCGAGGGGTATGGCAATGGGGAGTTTACCACTCTTGAGGGCCAAATACTCTCTACGAGCTCCAAGGCCTGGGGCATGCAATGCTACAAGATAAACATCCGCGTGGGAGGAGGCCAGAGCGGTGCCCCTCTTGTCGTGATAGGCTCCGATAAGAAGCTGTACCTTTCAGCCCTCATTTTCTGCGGGGATGAGCATTACACGGCTGCTACACCTTTGTACCCGGGGAAAGGAATACTCCACCAAATCAGCTCGACAGTCAATAGGCAATAGCCAGCAGCTCCTTCCAGCACATCGGGTTGGTGATTGTGCGACGCAAAAGAACGGCTAGATGTGCGCCAGGGCCCCGGCGCAGAAACCGAGCCTGTTCGGTGATCTGGATCGACCTCGCCACGTCTCCGCGGCGCTCTGGCGTGAACGTTGCCGACGGTCTTGTTCATATCTGTCTTGTTCATATCCCGTCTCAGATCTTTGAGGGTGATACCCTGATTGCCGGACGTAACCCGAGTGTTCGCGGTGACGACCATATCGAAGGGAACGCCATCTCGGGTTTCAACCGCTACCAGGTGCTGATCGGGAGTTACCTGGGCGATCTTCCCGGAGATGGTCTCAGGCTTCCAAGCGGTGCGCCTGGCCGTGGTCTTGGCCATTTTCCTGCTCGTGTTTGCCGCGGGTCCGTTCGCCGCGACCAGTGGAATCGCCAACATCAGCGCGCACGCCGCGCGAGCCCCTGGATTCCCTGGAACATGATCTCAAACGAGGGCGCGATG
Source organism: uncultured Solibacteraceae bacterium (assembly GCA_963811575.1). Lineage (GTDB taxonomy): Bacteria > Acidobacteriota > Terriglobia > Bryobacterales > Bryobacteraceae > Solibacter. The sequence continues at coordinate 30,595 of CAWERY010000014.1, forward strand.
GAATTTGTTCTGGTTGGATCACCTAACAAGGCATGGGGAACTCAGACGTCGGCCGCTCCGTCCTCCTACGATGTACCAAACTTGCTTTAGGCATTTGAGCGCGAACTGAATGGATTCGCAGCCGGCCGCTGTACAGAAAGACCAGTATTGCTGCTCTCGCCGAGCTGAACTACCGTCGGTGCATGGCCGCTAATCGGCGATGCCCGTGGTTTGTGTTGTCGATACTGCTGACGAGTCCTTTGGCTGCCGCGGTCGGGGGCACCCTGCGACCCTCAAAGCCGAGCCCCTGGCAAGTCGGTGGAATCGTCACAAGTCTGCTTCTGCAGCGGGAAAAACCCGTCGCACTGCACGGTGAACCGGCTACGGGACTACCCGGGAAGGACTGCAAGTGTGGGCACGCCCTTCCACCGCTAAGTGTAGTTCAAGCCTCACAAGGAAAAAATCCTGTGCGGACAGGATTCCGCTCGTGCCGCTCAAAGCGTTCAATCGTAGCTAAGAGGAACAAACATGAATAAACCCCGGAAGAGAACCCTCATTGCAATTACCGCGCTTACGTTGCTCACTGCGGCTTGCGCTAAGAAGAAAGTTGCTGCGGTGACCCCGTCTGCGCCTGCGCCGACTGCTACGGCAGCGGTAACCAAGCCGACACCTCGGCCGCCGGTGCGGACCGCCACGAATCAGCGCCCGGATGCACCTACTACGCCAGCCTCGCGGTTTCCGAATGCCGTGACTCGTGCACGGATTGACCAGCTTCTGGCCAAGATCGAAGACGCCTACTTCGACTACGACAGGTTCTCGCTTCGTCCCGATGCCTTGAAAACACTGCAGGCCGACTCGACGGAGTTACGGGACATTCTAAAGGACTACCCGGACTACAAGCTGACTATTGAGGGCCACGCCGATGAACGCGGTTCCGCCGAGTACAACGTCGCGCTTGGCGACAGGCGCGCTGGAGCCGCTAAGGAGTACCTGGTCGGGATCGGTATCCCCTCGACTCAGCTCAATGTCACAAGCTACGGCAAAGAGCGCCCGGTTTGCACAGAGCACGACGAAAACTGCTGGCAGCGGAATCGCCGCATCCACATCATCGCAACGGCTCAAACACAGTGAAGCGGGTGGGCCGCTGTAGGGAAGCGCCTTGTAACTTGGCGCGTTGCGAACTTCCGCGCGGCTTCAAAACGAACCAGCCAGCCGGAAACAGGAGAAGCGATGACAGTTCCAATTGTTGCTCTGAGTACCCTGCTGTTGGCAGGCGCCGCCTTTGCCGACGACTATGCAGGCCGTGCCAAGTTGTTTGGCAAGTGGCTACAAAACGATGGAAATGGAGATGCGAGGTCCACCTGGATACTGGCGGAGGCTCCGGCTGAAGCCATCCACATTACTAGTTCGAGCGGCGCGCAGACTCTCGCCGAGTTCGAGTGCAACACCGTCGGCAAAGAATGTGAGGTCAAAGACGCCGGGCGGAAGTCAAAGATATCGATGTGGTTCAACGGGTCCAAACTCGTCGAGATGGAGACCAGGGGTTCCCAAGTGTTGAAACGGCGTTTCAATGTCACCGGGGATGGGAACACCATGGACATGGAGACCATCCCGATTTTCCCTGCCGGCAAGGTCGAGACAACACACTTCAAGCGCGTTCCTTCCGTCATCGCGAAACAGTAGAACCCAGGGGCCCACGAACAACACGGCTTCCCTCAAGGCGTTTCAAGCGTCTCATGGAACGCCAGGCCACCCCCACGGCCAGAGCCGGTGCGGCGGTTCACATTTGCCTCGCGGGTTACTGTGGCGACAGGATGAACCTCTTCTCGTTCACCGCGTCAACTTCAACGAAGGAGAAAAGGAAATCGAAAATGAGACTCAGAACGCTGCTTTTGAGTAGCTTCATTGTTGGCGCTATGGCTCTGTCGGCCTTTCCGGCGACTAAACCCGCAGCGGCGCAGCATGCATGGCCAGAGAGCCCACCGCCGCATCACTAACACGGGACTTCAAGGGCGAAGCCAACACGATCTTCAAAGAGGTCCAGGACGAGGCCCAGCAGGCGTTGTATAACGCCGACGAGCTAAAGAGCTTCGCCGAGAATTCCAATCTCGACTGGCAAACTCACGCGAGCCAGTTGGGGTATCTGAAGAGCGAGATCAACGACATCGGCGCGAAGCTCTGCCGGCTGGAAGCGATTCGCAGGGTTCTGGCCCCGTGGCAACAACATGTGATCGACGAAATCGCCACCGGCGCACGACTGATGGCAGCCAACAAGAGGCGATCGTGTTCGCCACGAGCAACCCGAAGGAGTTGTGGCTCGCCGGTTATCAGGACCACGTGAACAGTCTGTACCGGGAGGCGCAGAGCCTGACGCATTCCGTAGCGAATGCCGTCGAGTTCGCGGGCGTGTCGAAGCAATACCAGGAACTGAGAAAGGAGTTGGGCGTTAGGACTTCTTCTTAATCCAAGAGGCATTCCCCGTCCTACTCCGTATTTGGAGGTATAGACATGACAAAGAGCAAATGTTCGAAACTGGCCATCACGGCGTGCGCGCTGATGCTGGCGATTCCACTTACCGCGGCGGTTAAACCCACGGCAACCAAGAACAACGAGGCCACCGTGAGAGCGCCCCGAGCGGCCGTCTGGAAAGCCGAGACTCTCTCCGGCAAGGTCACAGAGGTCGATCCAGATCACCACCTTGTGGTCATTGAAACCGCGGGTGGAGTTCCCTTCGATATGGTAGTCGGTGCGAAGACCATCATTAAGTCTGGGGACCGAAGGCTCAGTCTCAAAGAGCTGGCACCGGATATCAATAGGTCTGTAAAGGTAACATTCAAACCCGAGCGCAGAGGCGACGTTGCGACCGCCATCCACATCAACGGATAGGTTCGAATCGCAGGGCGAGAAGTTCGTGACACGGACCCACAGATTGCGTCTTGAACAGGATTGGAACGCCGGCACAATGGGAAGCAGGCTCAGAAGAGTTGTTTGGGAAACAGGCTGGTTGGCCGACTTTTGCTGCCCGAGGGGCGTCTGAGAGTAGTGATCCGGATATTGCTGACGTTGCTGCTGGTGACCGTACCTCTTGTCGCCGCTGGGCCGCCCGCCTGCGCGGGAAGCACGGCACTGGGGACCTTCCAACTCTCCGTTGGACCTTTCTCGAAGGGCACACCGTTGCCGTTGAAATCGATAGCGGCCATTCCTGCCGGGTCGCGCCTGATTTGGAATCCGGTGCATCTCACGCCCCAGGCATCCGCCGGCGCCGAAGTGGCAGTCGTTCTGTTGCCGGCATCCGGCGGCGACCTGACCGTACTGGAGCCTCGGAAAGCGGCGGGGCGCACGGAATGGCAGCTACTCGAACGGCCACAAGTTATCGCAGTGATCTTCGGTCCTCAGGGCTTGAGTGAGGGCAAGATCAAATCTCTTGTCACTCGGAATCGCGACTTGGTCAGGCAGATGGCGGACTATGCGGAGCAGAGCTCCGAAGTCGAATCGCTCGTGCAGCAACTCGCGGATGCCGAGCAGTCGGGAGGGGGCGCCGACGCCGTTCTCAAAGGATTCTCCGCGCAGTATGGCGTCAGCCAGCAGAAACTGGACCCGAAAGCGGCCTCCAATCAGCAAGCGGTGCTCCTGCTGAAGACGCTGCTCCCTGCATCCAGTGCTTACGATCCGCTAGCCAACCACAGCATTCAAGTGCAGCAGTCCGGTGGGCTGGCGGCGTCGGTAGCAGGGATGTTCTTCGGCAATCCAGTGGGCCTCGCGGCGGGCGGTGCCGCCCTGTTTCAGAACCTCAAGACCGCCCTGTTTCCCAATACGGAATTTCGCTCGGCGTTCGCGCAATCCACCGATAAAGAAGGGATGGCATTTTGTACCAAGAGCCAGGCGCCCAAGAGCAAGACTCGGACCGCCTACCTTTGGGCCTATCGCGTACCCGAATTAAAGATGCCCGTGGTGTCGTTGGTTGGCTCTGCCCATCTGCCGATCGGGACGAAGTCGCCGCTGATGTTGAAACCCAGCGAGGGCTCCACGATAAAGGAACTGGAGCGGGCGCGCGATTGGCGGTTGACCCCAGTTGCAGGTGGTCATCCCATCCCGGTAGAAGTGCGCTTCACAGGCGCCGCTTCCGCAGAAATCGATCTTTCCAAGGTGAGCGCGCCGGCAGGTGAGTATCGGCTGGCCGCAAAGTGGGATTGGGATCCGCTCGAGATCGCGGGGACATTGCATTTGCATCTTTTTGGCGATTTTACCCGCGTGATTCTCGCGCCGGGAGAGCGAGACAAACTCGTCGAGGGAAACGGAGTCCGCGGGGTGGAATTGTCCGGGGCCGATTTCGAGTTTCTCGACACGGTTTCGCACGAAACGGCAGGCAGGGACGGCAAAGCGGCGGAAATGGGTTTCACTCTTCCCGTAGGCAAGCGTTCCGGTCCACAGAGTTCAGTCACGGTGAACATCGACACCGCCAAACGAGGTCCTTATCGCTTAGTGCTGACTCAATCGGACGGAGTCGCACATGCGGTCCCGTTGGAGATCCTGCCTCCGAGCCCGAAAATTTCCAATCTTCCCATTCGTCTCAACCTGGGGGAATCCAGCGAGTCCATGCGCCTCCAGGGCAGCGGTATGGAACGTATTGAAGCCGCCTCCTCGGATGTGGGCGAGATCAGGGGGGCGCCTGATTTGCAGGGCTGGTCGGGAGAGGTTGCCTTGAAGAACGGACTGACCACTGGACAGAACTTTTCCCTACGCCTAAAAGTGAAGGGCCTCGCCGGTTCCATAACAGTGCCCGACGCGATCCAGATCGTCGGGGCGCGGCCCAGAGTTCTTTCTCTGCAAAAGTCCCTGGCCGGCGACCTGGGGATTGAAATCGGAGGCGATGAGTTGGCTGCCGGGACTGCCGCAGGGTTGATCCTGACAGTGAATCTTCCACGCGATGCCAACCGGCCCCGATTGGAACTAGGTTGCGCAAGTGGAGAATTACGCCAGCCTCTGACACTTGCTCCGGGGGAGCCCTCGGGAGGGGCGAGTTTGACTCTCGCCGGACCGGGAACCTTGTATCTTTCCCTAGACCCCGGTGCCATCGGCTATGCCGGGTGCCGCCTGGCCGCTACGGTGATCCTGGATCCGGAAGGCCGTTCGGAGCGATTCGTCCTGGGCCGTGTGGTTCGCCTCCCCCGTCTCGACAAGTTCACACTCACCAGCGAGAAGGTCGGCGAGTCGAGCTATGCGGGCAGTCTGGAAGGCCGCGATCTCGACGTGATCGAGAAGGCCGGGTGGGACACCGAGCACGGCGTACGGGTCGAATCGACCCCGACGCCGGTTCCAGGTGGCGCGTCCCGTCAAACCGTGCGTATCGTGTTGCCCTGGCCCGCACCTGGCCCCCATGCGTTCTTATACATCTGGCTCCGTGGGGAGGCGCAGGGGCGCAAAACGGGCGTTGCCTATTGATCCGCCCATTTGAGTTGCGCCTCCAGTACTTTGACGAGGATCTCCCGCGCGGTTGGATCGAGTGGCGTCGCCGATTGGTAGCGGATCCGGACCAGGACTCCTTTGGGAATGAATCCCAATTCGTAGTCCGCCGCGGTCTTCAACTGCTGCCGCAACAGAGTCAGTTCCTCCTCGCTCGCCACCTTGCGGACCGTCAGAATCACTTCTTTCCTGTGCCGCGAAGCAGTATCTTTTCGGCTTCAGTGATGCGGTTCTTCGAAACCGGGGAGGCTGAGACCAGACGGATGACAATCTCCTTGGGAGTGATGCCCACCTGCTGCGTAACAAACGCATCCCCGGCACCGAGCAATCGCCGCGCTCCTCGCACAGCCTCACGGCTGCGGGCCTCGTCGCGCACCTGGAGCAAGGACCTGCTGAGCGGCACGAAGAGCATGGCGAGAACCGCGACCAACATTACGATTCGCCAGCATAGCTTCCCGACGTGGCCCAGAGACCCCGAGATCTTGGTTCTCTGCAAGAGCCCATACAAAGGGTCGTGCGAGGCGCCCTCCAGAATCAGCGAGTGAATTTTCGCGCGAATGTCCGGCGAGTCCATGCGAACTACGTAAAAGACCAGAAAGGCACTAGCAACGAATCGCCGCCAGGTTGGTGAAGAACAGTAATCCGGCGCCGGAAATGATGGCCCATGAGAATCCGCTGCCGATTCCGAAGCCCACCGTACAGAGCGGGGGCATCAAAGCCACCGCGATGGCAACTCCTGGCAACGCCGTAACGCCTCCGCCCTCGCTGCGGTGGCATTCGACCACCGAGCCGGCGAGCCCCGCTCGTCACATCAGAGCGTCGCAGCCAGCAGCGGCCTGAGAATTGACTAATAACAACTCGGTGCAGAGAGTTCCGATGTCTAGCACCATGGTTACCTCGGCCGGTTTGATCTTGAAGCCGAGGTGGCCAAGGTCATTCTTTATTAGATCATCGCAGCACCGTCTCGAGGTTGGCAATGCTCGTCATTGCCTACCCCGCCTCTACACCATGCCGCGGGCGGGCGGTACGGGTTGGGATCGGCAAAACCTCACTCAAAATCCGAGTACCGGCGTGGCCTGATCACGGCGCCAGCGAGAATCTCGACGCTGCGATGCTCGGGGCTTCTTCGAAACCAGTGGGACATGCCTATGGTCTTCTGGCCACCAGGGCAGGTCTTCGTGGCGATCGATGCATCGGTTTCGCCGCCGCCATTTCCACCGCGCCAGGGTGGGAGCGCCGGCGAGTTGGCGGATAATAGAGGGTCTTGGGCTCCGTCTCCCGGAACGTGTCGGCGGAGACCATCCGAAAAGCATGGCACGCATTCGCATTCTCCTGGCTGACGACCATACCGTCATGCGCCGCGGGTTAAGGCTCCTGCTCGAGCAACAGACGGACTTCCAGGTGGTCGGGGAGGCCGATGACGGCCGCCAGGCGGTTGACCTGGCCGCGTCTACGCACCCTTCTGTAGCCGTCCTTGACATTGGAATGCCGCTGCTCAACGGTATCGAGGCCACGCGGCAGATTGTTACGGCTGATCCGGCAGTCGCGGTCGTAGTGCTCAGCATGCACTCCGACGAAACGTACGTTTTGCGGGCGCTGAAGGCTGGGGCAAAGGGTTACCTGCTGAAAAACTCCGCGGAGGCCGATCTCATCCACGCGGTACGCGCAGTCGCTGAGGGGAAGTCGTTCTTCAGCCCAGCAATCGGCAGAATGTTACTCGAAGACTACATGCGCCAGGTCGCCAAACGGGAGGTCGCGGACAGCTACGACTTGCTGACGCCGCGCGAGAAAGAGGTCCTGCAGTTGATAGCCGAAGGAAAGACCAACAAGGAAATCGCCACTCTCCTGAAGCTAAGTCTCTACACGGTTGAGAGTCATCGAGGCAAAATACTGGAAAAGCTGAATCTGCACTCGGTCGCAGACTTGATCCTGTATGCCGTGCGCAAAGGCATCATCTCATGAACCAGACAAGCGATCCCGAGGTGGAATCGAAACTTCGGCAACGACAGTCGTGCCTTTCCCTGGTTGGGAGGTGATTCTCAAGACTCCCCCGATCTGGCGAAGGCGTTCTTCCATGCCTACCGTCCCAAGACCGCGAACGTTCTCCATGTCGAATCCGATTCCATCGTCATGCACGCTAAGCACCAACCGATCAAGGTCTTGTCTCAACTCAACATGGACCGTCTTAGCCTGAGCGTGGCGCGCTACGTTTTGCAGCGCTTCTTGCGCGATCCGGTAGAAACATATACTGATTCCCTCGGGCAGGCCATCCGCCTCAGCATCGGCTGAAACCTTCACCGCGAGGCCGGTCCGCCGCGAAACCTCGCGCGCTTGCCACTGGATTGCGGCGCTCAGCCCCAGATCATCCAGCATCGAGGGCCGTAACAAGAGAGCGATATCGCGGACCTCATTCACGCTGGTATCGGCGAGCCGCTGGATCGAGTTCAGGAGTTCCCGACTTTGTGCATCGCTCTCCGGAATGCGCTTTTGGAGGTTTCCAGCATCGACGAGCAGAGCGTTGAGAGTCTGTCCCACTTCGTCGTGGAGCTCCCGTGAGATGGCCTTCCTTTCCTGTTCTTGAGCGGCGACGAGGCGATGGGACAGCTTTCCCATCTCGAGGCGCCCAGCGGCAACCTGGTCATAACGAAACCGATTTTCCCTTTCCAGCCGCGAAATGTAAACCGCACATCCGATTGCCAGAATCGTCGCGGCACCCAAACTCAAGAGTAGTGTCCACAGTAACTCCGAGCGGAGGCTCCCGAATCCAGAAGCCATCTGGGACGCCCCGTCAGCCACCTGTCGCGACTGTGCCTGATCAATCTGCGCGGTGATTTCCAGGACGGAAACCCTGCTCGGGAGGACGGCCGAATTGTAAAGCCGCGGGCCTAATACCCTGCGTTCGCGATTCGACCATTCCAGGCTCGGGCTGATCGATTCCCAATAGGTCTCGATCTGCCGCCTCAACTGGGCGGCCAGTCTTGAATCGGTCGTGTTGGGAGTAGCGGCATAGGTATCGAGACTTTGTTTCAAATCCCCCCAACCCCGGCGCAGTTCGCTACTGTGTTGAGCGCTGCGGTTTTCATCGGGATCCAACAGGTAATCGCGGACACAGGTATCGGAGAGAAGGATTTTGGTCTGGATCGAAGCCAGCGTGCCCGTTCTGGTCACGGCCTCCAAGCGGATGCGATCGCTCTGATCGCGAATGCCTTCGAGCACCCGAACGGCGTCGATACCAGTGGCGAGCATGAGCAGGATCATGCCGCCAAGACCCACGGCAAGGATCAGCCGGCTGCGGCGGTGTGCGGCCTCGATCGCCGGTTCAGGCATGAGAGATTTACTTTCGGGTCCAATGCCAGCCGAATTCCCACCAGACATGAGTCACCTTGTCCATCATGGCAGACAAGCGAACTCGGATCGAGCGACGAAGGGAAGAGCTGGCTTCTTCTCCGTTCGGCTGGATGTGTTTCCACGCCGGCGCCGGCGACGCAGTTCGAATCGCTGTAATGATCTTCATCTCTCTTCTGCGCACCTGTTCCGGATCGTTGAGTTCCCTTTCTACCAGATGAGCGTGTTCAAGTGCGCCCAAGAGCTCGCCGAGATGGAATGGCTTGGGGACAATATCGAGCGCAAAGCGCGGAAGGATCGAAGACCATATGTTCGCGTCCTGGGCGGTGAGCACTAGTTTCGGTAGGCCGGGGTGCGCCTTGTCAAGCGCCTGGAGGACCGCCAACCCGGGTTCGAGCGTGCAGTCTATGTCGATCAGTAAGGCCTTCGCTCGGGTGATTGCCAAGAGCAATTCCACCTCACGAGCGTCGGCCGCGTGATAGGCGCGGATCCCAGCCGCCGATAGATGGCGGTTCAGGTTAGTTGCATCTCGCGCCGATGCGGAGACAAAAATAATGGAGAAGCGTCTCGTTGAATCGAACAAGGGAATGGGAGCGATGTCTTCTTTGCAAAAGCGCCCGGTGTGATTGTTCAACGAGAAGGTCTGCTTAAAGGGCCCGTCAGTCACCTGTTTCATCGGCCCGTTCTCCTTCCACATCTCAAGTGTAAGGATGGGATAAAGTCCTCCGCCATCGCCTGCGGAGGGGATGCGCCGCACTGTCGGCAGGGGAGGCGGCGGAAGGGGTCTGGTCGGTCGCCATCCCCTTTGCAGGTCACTCGCTCCCCCCTGTGGAGGCTATGGGATTGATAGCACGCCGGCAGTACTCTGAAATTGCGCCGGACGAGGGTCTATAATCCTGGCCGGCCAGCCTCCCGCGGATATGGGGGGGCCGCCAAAAGGAGGCAAAATGAAATTCGGAAACTTCTTGGGGAGCCGGCGAAAGACAGCACTTTTCGCCGCCGCAGCTCTCACCATCGGATGCGCTCTCGGTGTGGGAGCTGTTACCGCTGCGCGTTCTCACTCGGGTCCGTGGGCCCCGGCTTCAATCAAGGTGGCATCCCACTCCGGTACCGAAGACGCGAGAGGCTATTCCCGCGTAGTGAAGGAAGTGGTTCCGGCCGTGGTCAACATTTCCTCGTCACGCGTCTCCAGACAGGAGACCGGCCGTATGCAGGGCTTGCAGCAGATGGACCCGTTTTTCCGCCAGTTCTTTGGCGATCAGGGTCCCGGACAGTTCAATGTGCCGAAGGAGCGCCGGGAGAAAAGCCTCGGGTCGGGCGTGATCGTGAGTCCCGAGGGTTACGTGCTCACCAATAACCACGTGGTGGATCACGCGACTGAAATCACCGTGACTCTCCGCGATAAACGCGAGATGAAAGCTGAACTGGTGGGTACCGATCCGCGCACCGACATCGCCGTCCTAAAGATCGAGGGAAGTAACTTCCCGTATGTCACACTTGGGGATTCTTCCAAGGTGCAAGTTGGAGATATCGCGCTGGCCATTGGAAACCCATTCGGAGTCGGTCAAACCGTAACCATGGGCATCGTCAGTGCCATGGGCCGCAGCAATCTCGGCATAGAGGAAGTCGAAGACTTCATCCAGACGGACGCACCGATCAACCCGGGCAATTCGGGTGGCGCGCTGATTGACGACGAGGGGCACCTGATCGGAATCAACACCGCGATCCTCTCGGGCAATTCCGGCGGTAATCAGGGGATCGGTTTTGCGGTGCCGGTCAATATGGCGCATCACGTGATGGATCAGATTCTGAAGAACGGAAAAGTGGAGCGGGCCTATCTGGGCATCCTGCCTCAAGATGTGACACCCGCGATGGCAAAGGCGTTCGGAGCAAAAGAAGCAAAGGGCGCCGTTGTCGGCGACATTACCGCAAACAGCCCTGCCTCCCGCAGCGACCTGAAACAGGGCGACATCATTCTCGGTGTGAACGGAAAACCAATTGACGATGCCAATCAACTGCGCCTCCAGATTGGCCTGCTCTCGCCTGGTTCGACAGTGACACTGAGCGTCCTCCGCGACGGAACGGCGCGTGACGTGATGGTCAAAATGGGTGAGTTCCCGACCACGGAAGAGCGCGCCTCGCTCGATGGCAAGGGCACGGGCAGCGCGCTGGAAGGCGTCTCGGTCGAGAACCTGACGCCAGAGTCGGCTCGGGAAATGAAACTCTCGCCCGAAACCAAGGGCGTGGTCGTCGCCGATATCGATCCATCGAGCCATGCGGCGGACGCCGGCCTCCGGACCGGCGATGTCATCCAGCAGGTAAACCGGCAATCCGTGAAGAACGTTCAAGACTTCGACCACGCGATGGCATCGTCCAAGAAGGACGCTACGACTCTGCTCCTTGTCAATCGCGAAGGCAATACACTATACGTCGCGGTCTGATTTCCGATATGGAATGCTCCAGGATTCGCTGGAGCAATTGCGCTGAACACAAACGCGAACCGCCTGCCGATGAAAGGACGGCCTGCGGTTCGCGTTTCGTCGTTTGTCGCGACGAGTCATCCACCTGTGAACCGCGCTTTATGTATTTCGAAGTGCGAATGTTACGTCTAGGTTAGTGCGAGATTGTTGGAGGCTGGTCCGTTGCCCTTTTGCGCACCGTCCGGAAATTTCACCTACGTTCCGAGGCGCGACAGCACCAACACCTCCCGAACGAATCAGGGCGATATGGCTCAGCCTCGCACTGCCCGCACGATGAACCTTTCAGGCGCAGATCCAATGAAATAGAACGGGAAGCAGGTTACCAGCGTCAAGGAATCCCGTCCCGTCGGCTTGAGCACGCGGACATCGTCGGGCGCGACGACCGTGGTGAAGACTACACGATATCGGTAAGTGCCGTCGAGGGTGCTAAGCACGATGGCGTCGTTGGGCCGAATCAGGCGAAGAGGGCGAAAAAAAGTGTCCCGATGCCCCGCAATCGCGCTGTTGCCCGACCGCCCCGGAAGTGCCGTCCCGGGGATATGGCCTACCGCCCGCTTTAGGTCTCCTTCGCCGACCCCTTCGACGATCATCACCGACAGACCGAGCCTGGGAATCTCGAGTCTGCCGATGAGCCCGCCGTCGCGGGCAACTGCATTCGCAGGAGGAGACGGCAGGGTCAGCGGGACAGCATGCTTCGACCGCAGCTGACGAGCGAACTGACTCGCCCTACTGGCTTGATAGAGCGTCGCGCTGATCCAGGCCGTCGCGCAATACCCCAACGCACTGGCTCCCACCGCCAGGAGAACGTACTGCGCAATGCGCATCCAGCGAGTGCCCGGCTTGTCCCCACGGCGCCCGCTCATCGGAGTTTCTCCTGCCCTCGCGGGCCTGCGGGCCGGTTGGCTCCGCGTGGTGAGGCGATGTAGCCGGCCCTCGTTCGCACGAACAAGCGCCCGTGGTTCGAAGCGCGGGCTGTGATTTTGATCGATCGATAACTGTTGTCGAGCCTGGCATTGTCGGGGCTGTAACCGATCGTGTACTGGTGGCGAATGTCGGCGGCGATGCGCCCGCAAATCTTCACAGCGTCATGGCTTTCACTCGGGAAAAACGCCTCACCGCCGGTGATGCGTGCAATCCTCTTGAGGAAGGCCGGATTCTGGTCCGCGTCATGTTCATCCAGCAGGCCGATCGCATAGATCATGACGTTGGAACGAGCCGAGTCCTGAAGCACCTCCTTGAGCGTATGACGGCTGGAATTGTCGCCCCCATCGCTAATCAGGATCAACACCTTCTTATCGCGGCTGGCCTTCTTGAGATGTGCAAGACCGGCCTCGATCGCATCGTACACGGCCGTACGTCCGCGCGCAGGAACGCCCTTGAGGGCGGCTTCGAGTTCGGACGAGCTGGCCGAAAAGAGTTCCGTGCTTGGCAACCCCAGGGTCACCTTCTCGTTGAAATCGATGACGAACATTTCGTCCAGCGGGTTGCTGGAACCAGCGAATGCCACGGCGGCAGCGGCAACATCGTTCCGCTTGGCGCCCATGCTCGCGCTGTTGTCCACCAGTAGCCCGACGCTTACGGGCACATCTTCGCCGTGAAACAGCCGGATTGCCTGAGCCCGGCCGTTTTCGAATACCTGGAAATCCTCTTTATCCAGTCCCGACACAAAGCCACCTTCCCGGTCGCGAACCGTGGCGGGCAGGACCACCAGATTGACTTCCACAGAAATGCTAGGGATCGCGAGAGAGGGAGAGGTCTGGCACCACAGAGCTACCGGCCCGACCGGCAGAGCAAGAGCAAGGGCGAACTCGACAATGCGAACTCGCCCCTTTTTCCTGCCTGATCTCCCATTCGATCTTCCTGCGGCGTCGGCGAATCTCACCTCATCTTGTCCTGGCCGCTGCAAATCGAAGCGACGCCGCGACCCCGAGCGACAGGATACCGATCAGCCCGATCAACGGGAAGTGGCTGGCTGTCTTCGGCAGCCGCCGCGGCGCTGGTGCGGACGATGCGGGGGGTGGAGGAGGAGTGAAGGCCTCGGCGATGTGGACCTCCGCCTGGCTTGGCTTCTCGGCCATCAGAGGTGCCTTCTTCATGGCCATCACGTGCGGCTCACTCATGTTGTTCGTGGGTGTGGTGGTATTGGCAGTCAGTTCATTGGGCATGGACGGCACTGGCCTGTTGTTAGCCTTCGCCAAGTCCAAAGCCTTAACCTTGGGGTAAACGAAATCATGTCCGTAATTCTCGCCTGGATAAAACCACGCCTTCACGGCTTCCGGGGATCCGGTAGCGCGCTCTTCGAAGGTGATGATTGGTTTGTCCGCCGGTTTCAAATGATAGTCCGGAATAGCAAGAAAGATCCCATACAGGTGGTTCTCATCCTTGTTAAAGACTTCGACTATGTTCCGGTCGGACATCGAGTCAGCCAGTTTGAACACATAGGTTCCCGCCGGCAAGACGCGCCCGGGGATCTCAACCGGGCCGCTAAATGTAAAGATGGTTTTCTGATTCCACAAGCCGGCACTGGCCTGCGGCGTCAGCACAACGAGCAGCAGACCAGCGGCGACCAATGCAAGTAACCGAATTGCGTTCATTTTCAAGTACTCCTCTCTGGATCAACGGATCTCTCTTGACGCCCCGATTGTGGGTGGCAAGTCTCTGATTGTTACCGCCCGCCGAAGGCGCGCCTCGAACCTATTGAGGCGGAAGCGCGCTCCACCGGCGGTAATGAGTGGTTGTTGCCCGCCTAATGTTGAGTGCCGGCCGCGGGTGCGAGAATCATGGGACGAGCAGCGACAATCAGCCACTTGTCACTATCCTTGCGGAGTACACTTGTGATGTGGCCCTTTTGCGTGATGTCTCTTCCATCCGCGCCACGCACACGCGCAACCTTGAATTCATAGTCGGCAATGGCGAGGTCGGGTTTGAGGAAGCGCAGATGCTGTTGCTGCATGTTGAGACGGCTCCCTTTGAACTGCCCGTTCTGCTCCTCATTCAAGAGTTTTTCCACGGCACTTCGTCCTCTACCGGCTCGTCCCTCGGGATTGACGAGATCGCCATCGTTTGCGAAGCAGGAAGCAAGTGCCCTGACATCATTTCGGTTCCACGCCGTGACGAATTCCGTAGCCGTAGTTCGGATGGCCTGTTCGTCCTGAGGTGTCCCTTGCAGTTGTGGTGACATTCCTTGACTCTCCTTTACCTTTGTCTTGTGTCTGTTGAATCGATGCGCTGGGCGATCAAGTCTTCCGTTACAACATGAATTTTCTACAGCCAACGTTACGACCTCGCCTATGCCGATGGTGTTGGCCCGGCCGGCCTTCTGCAGTTGAATACGCATCACCTATTTAACTTATCCCTGCCTGCGTTAGGGCTTTGTAAGGAAAACATTATAACTTTCTTGATGAGTGCGGCATATGACTTATCCGGCTGTGCGGGGTTAAGCGAGCCTCACGCTACACCTGATAAGGCGCAATCTTATGGCTTAGTGTGCGTTATAACTCGCTATCTACCTTGACGGTCGCGATCCTCATCGGGACAGCGCGTTCTCTACGTGGGCCATAAGATAGTCGAGTTCGAAGGGCTTGGTCACATAGTCGTCGGCGCCCGCCGCGAGTGCCTGGTCGCGGCCGTCCTGGTCTTTGGAAGTGACCACGATGATCGGTATACTCAGCCAACCCCGGATGGCGCGGCAGGTCTGAAGGCCGTCCAATCCGGGCATCTGCCAGTCAACCAGAACCAGTTGCGAAGGGTGCTCGTGCAATATTGTCAGAGCTTCAGCTCCGCTTGCGGCCTCGCGCACGTCATGGCCCCTGGCAGCCAGAGCAAGCCTCAGAACACGGCGAAACTTGGGCTCGTCGTCGACAATTAATATACTTGCCACCCGGTCTCCCTCTTCGCCGCGTCAAGCCGCTCTGGCTTCCTCCGCTCGTTTGTCCGGCCAGGAGGCTGGAAAACGCACCACGAATGTCGTGCCGGCGCCGGGAGCGCTCTTCACGCTGAAACTCCCGCGATGGGCCCGGATGATGCCGGCTGCCGCCGCCAGTCCCAGTCCACGTCCTGCGGACTTCGTAGTGAAAAAGGGGTCGAAGACCTGTCGGATCGCAGAGGTCTCCATGCCGCACCCCGTATCACTCACCTCCAGAGAGACAAAATCCCCGAAAGGCCGTAATTCGCCTTCGAACTCCCCTTCTTCCATTGGCCAGCCGGCCTCTCCGGCATAGGTGCGAACAATAATCGTCCCTGGTTCGTCCCCAATTGCTTCGACCGCGTTGATGACCAGCTCGTGAATGAGTTGCCCGATCCCATCGGAATCCGCTCGGACCAGCGGCAGGCGCCGCCCCAGGTCCAGGCGCAGTTCCACGTTCTCCGGAATTGTTCCGTGCATCGAATGAATGGCGCGATGCACAAGTTTGGAGAGCTTTTGCGGCGATGCTATGAATGTTGCGATCCCGGCGTACTCCATGAGTTGGCGCACGAGTCCTGCAATCTGGCAACCGGATCGGGAAACCATTTTCAGCGCTGCACGCGCGGGGAGATCGCCGGCGATCCGATCGAGAGCTAGTTCCGACCCGAGTGTGACCCCGGTAAGCAGATTGTTGATAGTGTGCGCGAGCCCCCCAGCTAGGTGACGAACCCGGTCCGAGTCCTGGCATCTGCAGGACTCCCTGCCAGTTCCGTTTTGCCAACTCCTACCTCGAGGCCTCCCGGCTTCGATCAGTAGTACTTTTGGGCGGGTGCTATGACGAGCCGTCTCGCGGCGCATATTGCCCTCCGAGCTGTAAGTCTGTCCAACTATACCGGACGGTACATTAGAAAATCATAAAAACCACGTTATGATTTTCCAGAGGCAGCATCGCTCACCGCGAGGCGGTACCCGATGGAAGGCTCGGTCAGGAGATAACGGGGATTCCGTGGATCGGGCTCAATCTTCTTTCGCACCTGGTTGACGAACACGCGGAGGTATTCAACCTCGTTTCCATAGTCCGGTCCCCAGACGGCTTGAAGCAACCGGCGGTGAGACACGACCGCACCGCCATGCTCACCCAGGCAATATAGCAACTTGAATTCCTTGGCTGTCAGATGAACCGTGGTTCCGTCGCGCCGGACTTCATGGGTCTCGAGATCGATCACCACGCCCTCCAGCCGGATAACGTGGCTCTGATGCGCTCCTGATCGCCTCGTTACCGCGTGAATGCGGGCAACCAGTTCATCGATGTCTAGGGGCTTTGTAATGTACTGGTCCGCACCGGCTTCGAAGGCTTCGGCTCGTTCCTTCGCGAGTTTCTTGACGGAAATGATAATAACGGGCACATCCCAACTCGCGCGAATCTGACGGCAGGTTTCGATCCCGCTGATGCCGGGGAGAAGCATATCGAGGAGGACCACATCCGGGAGTTCTACACGCAGCTTGTCAATGGCCTCCTCGCCGCTGATCGCGTCATCATACTCGAAACCGCGGGCGATCAGCGCTATCCGCAGCGCGCGCCGCGCTTGGGGTTCGTCATCCACGTTCAAAATGGTCATACCGTTCGGGGCGTCACCTTCACAGCCACGGGCAGTGAGATCCGGAATACCGAGCCTGATCCGGGGGTGCTAGTGACCCAGATCTCGCCGCCATGAGCCTCCATAATACATTTCGCACTCGGCAGCCCCAATCCAGTGCCCGCGACTCGGGAACTAGCGGCGCCGCGATAGTACTTCTCGAAGATCCGTTCCTGGTCGGGTTTCGGAATACCGCAGCCGGAATCGGCCACGCTGACAACAATCTCGGCCCCGGTGAATTCGGCCGAAACGCGAATCGGTGAGCCAGCTGGAGAATACTTGACGGCATTGTCCAACAGTTGCCAGATTACCTTTTGAATCAGCTCTGCGTCCAAGGCGGCGCTGGGAAGAGATTCGTCAATCTGGACTTCGAGGGAACGGTCTGCCATAAGTGCCCCCAGACTACTTATGGCGCCGGCGACTACCTGCTTCACTTGATTTGGGGTCTTCCGCAAGCGGATCGCACCGGCTTCATAGGAACTCATGCGTACCGCGTCGTCGATTGATTGCCTCATCCGATCCGCTTCCTCGTCGATGATTTGCAGTAATTCGCGCTGCTGTTCGGGGTTCCCAGGCCGCTGCGACAACAACGTACTCACCGAAACCTTGACCGTAGACAACGGGCTCTTGATTTCGTGCGCCAGCGCATCCAGCACGGCGGCCCTCAAGTTTTCGGATCGCCGGAGCAACTCAGCCTCCATCGACTGGCGTGCAGCATGCCCCTTCGCGATCGCTACGCTTACGCGTTCCGCCACCTCGTCGAGCAGCCGTTGAGAAATTGGAGCGCCGGCGATGCCCAAGCTGCCGGCCAAACTGCTGCCTTCCCACATGGCTACCACCGACACATTCGATGCTCGATCCAGGAGTGACACCCCTGTAGCGGCCACTTCACGAAGCCTCACTTCGGGGATACGGCCACCTCCGGTGCCGGAGCGGAAGACGCGTTCATTCTGCCGGTCGAAAAATGCCGCGCCTTCGAACCCGAAGATCGTTACCACGTGGTCGGCGACCCGTCCACCCGGAAGGTCGCCTTGTTCGTCGTCGCGGAGGGCGCAACTCAAGTCGTACAGACTGCCCAACTCGGCGCTGCGCTGTTCGGCCTCGTTCCGATGGCGGCGCACCCGTGCGGCAAGACCGCCAGTAGTGACTGCAGTCAAGAGAAACGCCGCGAGGGTAATCATGTGCTCGGGTGCCTCGAGACCGAATCCGCGGGGCGGCAGGAAAAAGTAATCGAACCCGAGGCCTCCCGCGAGCGATGCCGCCAGAGCTTCTACCCAGCCCCAGCGCACTGCAATTCCCAAGCTCAAAAGCACCAGGCCTAGAGCGACTGTCGTGTGATTCACATGGCGCAAGTGCGTCGCGCCGAGGATAGCGACCACAGCAACGGCCGCCGACACGCCGCAGCGTGCGGATCGGTAAAAGGGGGAGCTTCCCGTAACCGGTTCCTTCCGCCGAACTCCAAGTCCGTTGGCGAAACCTCGAAAACGAAACCGAAGGGGAATCAAGAGGTTAAACATCGCAACGCTCTCGAACTGCCAATCGTACCGCCGCCTTATTCACGAGATTAACAGATTCCGCGCGATGCGAGATGGGCCTTTGCCTGCCGGAAGCACGTGCAGTTGTGCGTTCATTGCCGGTTGCCAACGCGGAACATCATGTCCATTACTTCGGCTCGCCACACCCGCCAACTCGTTCGACACGATGATCCGGAGAGTTCGTGTGGCGGCCTCGGACACATCCAGTAAGTGAGTCCGGTAAGTGAATCCACTAAGTCGATTCACTAAGTGAATCCCGGCTCCGCAGCGCCGCGTCCAAGACGATGTGAGGTTTGGGTCCATACGATCCGCGACTGGGATATTCCCGGCTGCCCGACTTCATGCAACGCTTGGGATCGACTGGCTATCGTCTGGAAGCGCAGGCGCGAAACTCGAAGTCAGTCCTGCTCGCCCACGACCTCGGGCTGTACCCCCCGCACCACGAAAAGAGTCAGGCGGGCATCCGGACCCTGGATCGCCGGGATCAGCCGCTATACCAGCGGGACTATCCGAAGCGATCCTATCCCGGATTCGACTCTATTCCGCCGATCGTCGTGCGAACCCCCGTCATTCATCGAGATCGCGGGAGCACCTTGGCGACGCAGTCAGAAAAGATGCGGCACTCGCCGGAAGGTCGCACCGCTCACCTGCCGAGAAACTGCGCCAGATTGCATCTGCTTCCCTCGGAGCCTACCAGAACGGCGAGCGAACGTTGAGCGCGCAGCGAATGGCCGTGTGTGCGAGATTGCCGACATTGTGCACCAGGAGATCGAACATGCAATCAGCGAGCGACATCCGCGCCGCGATCAATGAATGGGAGCCGTCGTGGGCGTCTCTCAAAGAGAAAGTCGGACGCCTCACAGGAACCACGCTGGGTACGTAGCTGTCGTCACGATGACAACGCCTATGAGGCTCAGCCAATTATTAGCTAGATGAATCAGCGGTGAAACATCTCGGGAGAAAATCCTCTTCATCTGAGATCCTCTCTGCAACTGATCAGGACAGTGACGTCGCGGAAAATAGCCAAAGAACCCTTTTTGCTCAATCGGGTCGCCGGCAGGCCCTAGGCTGCATCTTGATCCAGCCCGAGTCGCTTTGAACCTGGCAACACGGGAGACATCTTGAGATACGAGGCAACAGGCACGGCTTCCGCGGCTAAGCCGCTTTGTTCAGCCGCGTATTGCCCGACTCCAGCCTGCTTCCCGCGAGGCGATTGTACAACCATCCGAAAAGCGATCCTCCGACAAACCCATCGACCAGACCATAGATCGCACCTATGATAACGCTGGCAAAGGTGTGGGAAGCGTGAAAACCGGGATAGACGGAACTCAAGCTTCGGAGGAATTCAACTCCGTAAGAAGGGGCTACAAGATTGAGGACCCCTACCAGGAAGAGGCAACTGCCCCAGACCAACGCCGAGGCGATCGCCAAGGCTCTCACCGATAAACGCATAACGTCACCCCCATGCTCGCGGTTGGTGTTTACTAAACTGACTCCCGAACGGAGCCGCCGTTGAAGTCCCTGCCGGATGCGGTGGACCACTTGCAGCACGCCAACCTACTTATTTTGATTATCCATAGCTCAATTCGGTTGCGAGTAGTGTATTCATCAATACCAGCATTCGTTGAGTTCGTCATCGGCCAGCGAAAATCTCCGCTGTAGTCTGAATGTACACTCGGGAGCATCTTTTCCGCCCCGCACGCTCCGTATTCATCAGGCGGAATGAGGGAACGCGCGAGGCTGGGGCTCCTGCGATTGTCCTGTCGGAGTGACGGAAAGGCGGATGTACGACGCATGACCGCAGAAAGGGACGCCAAGCCGGTTGGGTCGCTCACGACAATCACGTTTACCCTCTTTTCAATAGCCGCCGGCATTGCCGCCGGCCTGGGCGCGGTGTTTTTCCGGGGATTGATCGCCCTGTTTCACAACGCGGCGTTTCTGGGTCGGCCGGGGTTGCATTTCTGGTGAAGAACTATGCGCCGGAAGCAAAAGGTCACGGCGTGCCGGAAATCATGGACGCGATTAACTACAATCACGGCCGAATACGGCCTATCGTAGCGGTCGTCAAGTCCCTGGCTTCCGCTCTTTCCATCGGCACGGGCGGATCTGTGGGTGCGAGGGCCCGATCGTGCAAATCGGATCTTCATTCGGCGCCGCTTTGGGCGAGCCCACATGGCAACGGATCACGTTGATCGCTTGCGGAGAGGCTGGCGGCATTGCCGCCACCCTCAGTACCCCCGTTGGGATGCTTCAGGAGGTAAGCGTCCGAACACTGGTACCGGTAACGATCTCGACGGTGACCGCCACCTATATCGGCCAACTGGCCTTTGGGCCTCACCCGGCGTTTGTGATTCCGGCCTTCGAAACGCCGTATTTTCATGTCGCGAGCCCGGTCGCCCTGTTGGCATACGCCGGCCTGGGCGTCTGCACTGGACTCGTCGCGGGTTTGTTCATTACCTGTTTGTATGGGATGGAGTGGTTGTTCGAGGAGCGAGTCGGGGGCAGCTATTACAGACAACTCATTCTCGGGATGTCATGTATAGGCGTAATGTTGTACCTGTTGATGACTGGCTCCGGCGATAGAGTGAGCGTCTACCTGTTACTGCTGCTATTTGCCCTCAAGCTTCTTGCTACCTGTGTGACGCTCGGTTCGGGTGCATCGGGCGGTGTGTTTTCGCCTGCTCTGTTCATGGGTGCGACGCTTGGAGGTGGCTACAGCATGGCGATGAAGCTGGCGCTTCCCCGGCGGCGGCGATCACGGCCATTGTCATGATCTTTGAGATGACCCTGGATTACAGTGTGGTCGTACCGACGACTTTGACGGTCGCCATCAGCTATGGCGTTCGGAGGGCAATCTACACGCGGAAACTGGCCCTACGCGGGCACCCGATTCCAGAAGCGCTCCAGGCAAACATTCACTTGCTGGTTCCTGGTGGAAGACGGCGACCGGATCCTCGGTCTTGTCCCGCGAGAGTCTTGGCCTGGAACTGATCTGCAACCGGGTGGAGACATAGCGATGAGAATCCTCTGCATCGTCTCTGAAGATGCCGCGCTAAGCCAGATCTGTTCTACGATGCGGAAGGAGAAAGCCTGCGTGGTGTTGGTCGCATCGCATGGGCGGGCGGAGGCAGGCCGCGAGATCAGAGGCGTGATCACCAAATCGCGGATCGCGGATTTCGTGGCGGAATAGATCGACGCTTTCGAAGAAGGATAGGGCGGCCCACAAGCGCAGAGCGGCCCGGGGCCGGCCGCGTTCAGGTTTCGGTGTATTGTTTTACGCAATCCGGGCACATACCGTGAGTAAACCTCGCCTCGGAATGTTCCCTCAAGTACAGCTCGAGTTGTTCCCAGTAGCCCTTATCGTTACGAATTTTCTTGCACCAGGCGCAGATCGGAATCAGTCCTCGCAAGGTCCGGATATTCGAAAGCGCATTTTGCAACTCCTGAATCAGACGCTCCCGTTCGCTTTGGGCATTCTTGCGCTCGGAAATGTCGCTGAATAGTATCGACACACCGTCTCGAAATGGATAAACGTGAATGGCGAACCAACGCCCCAAAGGCTCATAGTAGGTTTCGCAGGAACCGGCCACACGTTGCAGCATGAGTTCGCGTAGCCGTTGTTCCACGCTCGCGTCGAGGAGTGGGAATTGCTCCCAGAAAGCCTTGCCGACAGATTCAGTGACGCTTTGTCCGAGAATGTCTTCGGCAGCCCGGTTCATGAAAGTAAGCCGGAAGTCCGAGTCGAAGGCTTGAAATCCTTGGTCGAGACTTTGCACGAGGTCCAGTAATTCGGCGCGTGAACGGGTTGCATTTTGGGCTTCTTGCTCCGCCCTGAGGCGCGCCCTGCGAAGTTGACCAGCCAGAAGGCTGATTCCGAAACCCTCGATGAGAAAAAGCAGGATTTGGCCTTCCACCTGCAAAGGGCTGGCCTCTGAGAAAGGTTTTACAAAAAGCCATGTTCCGGCGGGGACTGCGAGAGCGGTGGCCATTAAACCCAGACGCTGCCCGCCAATCCAGGAGCAAATCATGATGGCCAGGCCATAAAGAAGGAATGCAGCGCGCTCGTGCAGCACCGGAGCCAGCAGGAGCCGCGAGAGTGTTACGACCGCGACTGTCGCGGCCGCGACTAACAAATCGCGAATGACATCTTGTCCCCGGAGCTTGGACGGGCCAACCGATTTCGAACTGACTGATGGGGTTACTTCCGAGCCCATGTCTGGCCTCCCGGGCGGGTTCCAGTGCCGTTAGCAAGACTCGCGATCGAAAACGCCGCGGGAACCCACACTTTTATTCTGCCGCATTTACGGTCACGACGCCGCGAGATCCCGGACGCAGTACTCTTTGCAGATGTAGTGCGCGTCTTCAAGCCTTCAGGCAACGTAGATGCTGCCCTGGCGATCGGCCAACGAACGGTGGGTTACGTCTTCAGGCGCGTCGGGGCGCCTGACAGGGGCCTTGCCGGCTAACCGGGAGAGGGTACTTTTTATGAGGCCTTTGCGGAAGATCCTGTACCCGGTCGATTTCTCCAACGCCTCGTTGGCGATAGTTCCTTATGTTAGGGAGATGGCGCAAAGGTTTGGTGCCAGTATTACGCTACTGCATGCGTTCAACGTGTGCCCTGGCTATGTTCTCGCGCCTCGCTTCGGCGCGACCAGCGAATTCGAACCCGCACCCGTACCATATACCCCCGCCCTTCGCGAACTGCGCGGCCAGCAGCAGCAGTGGCTTGAGAATTTTGGCGAGGGATCACTTCTCACCTCTTACTCACTCTGCGAGGATTGAGGATGGCGCTCCGGCGACCGTCATTGAGTGGGTGGCAAAGCGCGAGAACGCGGACCTGATTACGATTCCCACGAAGGGAGCCGGCAAATTCCGCCGTTTGCTGTTGGGCTCCCCTACCGCGAAGGTGCTTCACGATGTCAATTGCCCAGTCTTTTACAATCGCTCACGAACCTGACCCGACGCTGGCTCCGTCAACTGGCTATCATTCCATCCTGTGCGCTGTGGAACTCAACCGCGAGGCGGACGTCGTCCTGAGGGCCGCCGGCTTTCTCGCCCAAGCGCACCGAGCCAGGTTGTGCATGGTCCACGTAGAATCGCCGTCAACTCCTCAGAGAGGATCTGGGGACAGGTTCCGGCAAATGTTGCAGGAGGTATTGAGCATCGACGCCGCCGCGATCGAAGAGCGGGTGGACCTGGTTGTGGTGGGCCGCGGACGTGAGAAAGGGGGCGTCTCACGGATTTGGTCTCACCTTTACGCGATTATTCGCGAATCACCGTGCCCGGTTCTTAGTGTGTAAACACCGGAGCGCGAGTGCTTAGCGCCGGCGCTCATCTCTGATTCGAGGAGCGGGAGCATGTAGTCCGTTTTTGGCGTCCCGTTTGCACTTGCGCTCGCTTGTTTCGACCCTTCACCAACACGCTTCACGGCACGATGAACCGTCGTGAGCGCCAGTAGCAGTGCCATCACCTCGTTGTTGTCCGAACTTTAGTCCCGGCGCCTTTTTGCGCTCTTCAGTCACTGTAGGTTGCACGGTTCCTTGGATGCTGTCGTTCGCTCAAGAAGTTGTTTTGGCTGACGCGTTCGACTATTTTCACTGGGGCAACGATCACCGTTCAATCAAACCGCACAATCGACATCGGGGGTGTCCTTTCGTTTGATGCTGCGGCGGTTTGTGTTTATGTGCCCGTCACGGCCGGTCCGCTTCCGCATGAGAATGGACGCTAATTGGGCTTCACCCGTCTTTAAGGATTTGGCAAACCGCCGGTTTGCCAAACGGTTTACCGGGCCGATTTTTGACAACAAAAAAGCCACTCCGAAGAGTGGCTTAAATCGTTTATAATCTTTTTGGTGCGGATGAGAGGACTTGAACCTCCACTCCCTTGCGAGAACTAGAACCTGAATCTAGCGCGTCTGCCAATTCCGCCACATCCGCATATCGTACTGCAGGCAGGAGACTTCATTTTTCCAGACCGCGATCCCGGAGTCAACCGAATCGCGCCAACTGGAAATTTAGACTACGTCGACGCCCATGCTGCGCGCTGTGCCGCGCACCGAACGCATCGCAGCTTCCAGATCGAAGCAGTTGAGATCGGGCAGCTTAATCTTGGCGATCTCTTCCACCTGCGCCTGGGTGATCTTGCCGACCTTGGTCTTATGCGGCTCCGGTGAGCCCTTCGCAATCGCCACCGCGCGCTTGATCAGAACCGGCACCGGCGGGGTCTTCGTGATGAAGGTGAAAGAACGGTCCGAGTAGATCGTGATCACCACCGGGATGATCAGGCCTTCCTGGTCCTTGCCAGACGTCTTTGCATTGTACGCCTTGCAGAAATCCATGATGTTGACGCCCTGCGGACCGAGAGCGGTACCCACGGGAGGAGCCGGCGTCGCCTTGCCCGCCGGAATTTGCAGTTTGACCTGCGCAGTAACTTTCTTCGCCATACGTTAAACCTTTTCCACCTGCAAAAATTCCAATTCCACCGGGGTTGCGCGTCCGAAAATCGTCACCATGACGCGCAGCGTGCCGCGCTCCGGGTTGACCTCGTCCACTTTGCCCGAGAAGTTCGCGAACGGCCCATCGATGATGCGCACCGAATCGTTCTTTTCGAACGTCATCTTCGGCCGCGGGCGCTCCGCGCTCGATGCCTGGCGGTACAAAATCGAGTTCACTTCATCGGCGCTCAGGGGTACCGGTGAATTGCCGCCGCCTACAAATCCTGTGACGCGCGGCGTGTTCTTGACCTCGTGCCACAACGCGTCGTTCATTTCCATCTCCACCAGTACGTAGCCCGGATAGACCAGGCGCTTGCTGGTGACCTTCTTGCCGTTGCGCAGTTCCACCACTTCTTCCGTGGGGATCAGGATCTGCCCGATCTTATCCGCAAACCCAAACGCGTCCGCGCGCGTACGCAGCGATTCCTGCACCTTATTCTCAAAGCCGGAATACGTGTGGATGATGTACCACTTCTTCGGAGACGCTTCGTTGTAGCCTTCCTGCCCGGCAGCGGCTTCCTCGACCGGTGTCTCCAGGAACTCCGCCGGAGTCTCACCGATCGGGAGCGCATCGCTCTCTTCAGCAGGCAATTCGGCGTCTTCCGCGCCGCTAGAGGCGTGGAGATCGTCTTCCGGTTGTTCTTCGTTGTAATCCTTCTCGTCGGCCATATCCTGCCTATTTAGTGAAGAACTCCAGGACTGCTTTGACACCCTTGGTCAACACCGAATCCACCACCGCAAAATACGCCGCAAATGCGAACACACTGAAGATCACTACCGCCGTGGTGCCCTCGACCTGTTTTCGGCTGGGCCAGGTTACCCGGCGCATTTCCAGCTTCAGATCGTTGATGTAGTCTTTCGTTCCATCAACCCAAACTTTGACATCGGCAGCCATAATCGTTCCTTCAAGCCCCTTCGAGCCTACTCCCAACTTTTCTGTGGGGTGTTTGGCAGGGGCGGAGGGATTCGAACCCCCACTCGCGGTTTTGGAGACCGCTGGTCTGCCGTTAAACCTACGCCCCTGAGTTCGCACCCCCCTTGAGAGGGGGGCACTCTTATTCTACTTGATTTCCTTGTGGCCCTGGTGCTTCCGGCAGTGCCGGCAGAACTTCTTCATTTCCAGCCGCTCGGTGGTCGTCTTCTTATTCTTCGTAGACGTGTAGTTCCGGTTCTTGCACTCCGTGCACTGGAACGTAATGATATCGCGAGGCATTGCAGTTTACTCCTACTCTATGACAGCTTCCTGGACAGCCCAGGAAACCTGTCCTACTTGAGAATCTCGGTAACCGTACCGGCGCCAACCGTGCGGCCGCCTTCGCGAATCGCGAAGCGCAACCCCTTGTCCATCGCCACCGGCGTGATCAATTCCACTTCCAGGCTCACGTTGTCGCCCGGCATCACCATCTCCGTGCCTTCCGGTAACTGCGCCACTCCCGTCACGTCCGTCGTGCGGAAGTAGAACTGCGGCCGGTAGCCCTTGAAGAACGGTGTGTGTCGTCCGCCTTCTTCCTTGCTCAATACGTAAACTTCGCCCTTGAACTTCGTGTGCGGCGTAATCGAACCCGGCTTCGCGATCACCTGCCCGCGCTCCACCATGTCCTTTTCCACTCCGCGCAGCAGCAGCCCACGTTGTCCCCGGCGCGCCCTTCGTCCAATAACTTCTTGAACATTTCCACGCCCGTGACCACCGTCTTACGCGTATCCCGGAAGCCGACGATTTCCATTTCCTCGCCAACCTTGCAGATCCCGCGCTCGATCCTGCCCGTCACCACCGTGCCGCGTCCCTGAATCGAGAAAATGTCCTCGATCGGCATAATGAACGGCTTGTCGATCGCTCGCTCCGGCATCGGAATGTAGTTGTCGACCGCTTCCATCAGCTCATCGACCGTCTTTTCCCACTGCGGCTCGCCGTTCAACGCGCCCAGCGCGCTCACCCGCACCACCGGCAGATCGTCGCCCGGGAACTGGTACGTCTTCAACAGTTCGCGGACTTCCAGTTCCACCAGATCCAGCAACTCGGAATCGTCCACCATGTCGACCTTGTTCATGGCCACCACGATGTACGGCACTCCCACCTGCCGCGCCAGCAGAATGTGCTCGCGCGTTTGCGGCATCGGTCCGTCGGTCGCCGCCACCACCACGATCGCGCCATCCATCTGCGCGGCGCCCGTGATCATGTTCTTGATGTAATCGGCGTGACCCGGGCAATCGACGTGCGCGTAGTGACGCTTCGCGGTCTCGTATTCCACGTGGGCCACCGCGATCGTGATTCCGCGTGCCTTTTCTTCCGGCGCGTTGTCGATCGAATCGAAGCTCCGGAATTTGTTCTTCGGATTGTGCTTGGCCAGCACTTTCGTGATCGCCGCCGTCAGGGTGGTCTTGCCGTGATCGATGTGCCCGATCGTCCCGATGTTTACGTGCGGCTTACTGCGGTCAAATTTTTCCTTAGCCATTTTATTCCACGCCTTCTCTGTGCGGATTTCGCTCGCCAGCGACCTCTCGCCCACGAGCACTACAGGAGGAAACCTTAGAAGCCCCGAACGGCAGCCTTTTTCAAGCCCTCCGTCCTTAGCCAAAAATCTGGAGCCGTTGACCGGGATTGAACCGGTGACCTCGTCCTTACCAAGGACGCGCTCTACCAGCTGAGCTACAACGGCATCTGACTACAAGGACCGCCCAACATCACGACCCTTAACAACAGTCTACGAAATTTTCTGGTGGACGGGGGAGGATTCGAACCTCCGTAGCTCCAAGGAGCGACAGGTTTACAGCCTGTTGCCATTAACCGCTCGGCCACCCGTCCATCGCCATTCACCCACAATGCTCCCACCCAAAGCGAGTTTCACATTACGGGGAAACTATAAGTCTACTAAGAGAAAGCCTCCTCCCGCAACTCCACTTTGCCAGAAGGATGCGAATCAGGCTGCCAGGGACCGGAAAATTATCCGCCGATCGAGTACATCGGCCGCGGCGGCGCCACAAACTTTCCGGAGTTGATTTCGTGCCCGATCCACTTGCCCGCGACGTTGCGCCGCACCAGCGCCGCAATCTCTTCGTCCGCCGCGCCCGAACGCATCAGGCCCTTCACATCGTCTTCCTCGATCGCGAAAAGGCAGTAGCGCAGCTTGCCGTCCGCCGTCAGCCGAAGCCGGTTGCAGTTCAGGCAGAACGGCCGGCTCACCGACGCGATGAAGCCCACCGCGCCCCCGCCGTCCGCATAAACATACTCCGTCGCCGGCGCGCGCGGGTCGGGGTCGGCAATCGGACTGAGCGGTGAGATCTCCCGCGACAAAAGCTCGATCATTTCGTCGGCCAGCAGAACCTTCTTCCGGTCCCAAAGGTTCTGCGCGTCCAGCGGCATGAATTCGATGTAGCGAACTTCGAAGCCGTTCTCCCGGGCGTACTGCGCCAGCGGCACGATGTCCGGCTCCACCAGATTCTTAACCGCCACCGCGTTCAGCTTGATCTTGAAACCCGCGCTCTTCGCAACCGCGATGCCCGAAAGTACGCGTTCCAAATCGTC
This sequence comes from uncultured Solibacteraceae bacterium, assembly GCA_963811575.1. Classification (GTDB taxonomy): domain Bacteria; phylum Acidobacteriota; class Terriglobia; order Bryobacterales; family Bryobacteraceae; genus Solibacter. The sequence continues at coordinate 58,954 of CAWERY010000014.1, forward strand.
CCGCCGCGTGATTTCCAGAAAGCGCGCGCGGTCGAGCGTATCGATATGCACGTTCAGCCGCCGCAGGCCCGCTGCATAGAGCGCCTCGGCCTGCTCGTCCAGCAGCACGCCGTTGGTGGTCAGCGCCAGGTCCTGTATCCCCGGAATCCCCGCCAGCCGTTCGATCAGCACCGGCAGGTCGCGGCGCACCAGCGGCTCGCCTCCCGTCACCCGCAGCTTGCGGATTCCCAGCCCCGCCGCAATCCGCACGAACCGCTCGATCTCTTCGAAATCCAAAATCTCGCTGCGCTCCACAAACTTCACGCCCGTCTCCGGCATGCAGTAGAAGCAGCGTATATTGCAGCGATCCGTCACGCTGATGCGCAAATTATCGTGAACGCGGTCGAACGTGTCGGCAGTGGGGCGATAAGAGGAGCGGCTGTCATCAGCTCACCGCGAGCATGCGTTCGAGCGGCACCAGCGCCCGCCGCATGATGTCTTCGGAGAGCTCGACGCGCGGTTCCAGGTTGCGCAGGCAATCGCGCAGTTTCTCCAGCGTATTGAGTTTCATGTACGGGCACTCGCTGCAATTGCAATTCTCGTTGGCCACGTAATAAAACTGCTTCTCGGGCGCCAGCTTGCGAAGCGAGTGATTCACCCCGCTCTCCGTCATCACGATGAATTCCCGCGCGCTCGCTCGCCACGCACCATTCGATCAGCGCCGACGTTGACCCGATGAAATCCGCCATCGCCAGCACGCTCTCCGGACACTCCGGATGCGCCACCACCTTCGCCTCCGGATGCTCCGCCCTCGCCTGCGCCAGCCGCCGCGCCGGGAACGTCGCGTGAACAATGCAGGTGCCCTGCCAGATCTTCATGTTCTCGCGCCCGGTCTCCTTGCGGACGTAGTTCCCCAGATTGCTGTCGGGCAGAAACAGCACCGGTCGGTCCGCCGGAATCGAATTGACGATCTTCACCGCGTTGCGCGACGTGCAAAGAATGTCGCTCTCCGCCTTCACTTCGATCGACGTATTGATGTAGCTGACCACCACATACTCCGGGTGTTTGAGCCGGAACTCGCGTACCGGTTCCACCGGACAGCTCTCCACCAGGCTGCAGCTCGCGTCCCGATCCGGTACCACCACAATGCGGCTCGGGTTCAATACCTTCGCGGTCTCCGCCATGAACCAGACGCCGCAAAACGCAATCACATCGCCTTCGAAGTCGCGGGCCTTGCGCGCGAGCTCCAGGCTATCGCCCACCACGTCGGCAAGCTCCTGAATATCGGACTCCTGGTAATGGTGCGCCAGCAGAATCGCACGGCGCTCCTTCTTTAGTTCCAGGATTTCATCGGCAATGGAAATTACGGCGGGCATGGCAAGAGTGTGTACAACTTAAGTTTAGCAGTCCGTTGGAAGCCTGCGCTCCGTGCGCGCGGCCACAAGTATCCCAAACTCCATCCATACATCCATAATGGAGAGGTGCGCGTCCTTCTGGTCTCGACGTACGAAATGGGACGTCAGCCTTTCGGGCTGGCCTCCCCCGCAGCGTGGCTGCGCGCCGAAGGCCATGAAGTCACCCAGGCCGATGTCGCCTGTTCGCCCATGCCCCAGGAGGCCGTGGAGACCGCCGGCCTGATCGCCTTCTTCCTCCCGATGCACACCGCCACCAAGCTCTTCCTCCGCCTGGTGGACCGCGTGCGCACCGTGAACCCGCGCGCCCACCTCTGCGCCTACGGCCTCTACGCGCCCTTGAATGAACGCCTCCTCCGCAACGCAGGCGTCAGCACCATCCTCGGCGGCGAATTCGAAACCGGCCTGCGCGATCTGGCCCGCAGCCTCTCCGCGCCCCTTCCCGCGCCCGCCCCTCCGGCGCCCGTGATCTCCACCGGACGCCAGCAGTTCCTCGTCCCGGACCGTACCGGCCTGCCGCCCCTCGGCGCCTACGCGCAACTGGTGGTTGCCGGCGGCACGCGCCGCGTCGGCTACACCGAAGCGTCGCGCGGCTGCAAACATCTCTGCCGCCACTGCCCCGTGGTCCCCGTCTATCGCGGCCTCTTCCGCATCGTGCAGGCGGACGTCGTGCTTGAGGACATTCGCCGCCAGGTCGCGGCCGGCGCCGCGCACATCACCTTCGGCGACCCGGATTTCTTCAACGGCCCCGGCCACGCCATTCCCATCGTCGAAGCGCTCCATCGCGAATGGCCCTGGCTGAGCTACGACGTCACCATCAAGGTCGAGCACCTGTTGAAACATCGCGACCTGCTGCCGTCGCTCCAGCCGGACCAATTGCGCGTTCGTCACCAGCGCCATCGAATCGCTCGATGACCAGGTCCTCCTGAAACTCGCCAAGGGACACACGCGCGCGGACTTCCTCGAAGCCCTCGACCTGACCCGCGCCATCGGCCTCCCGCTTTCGCCCACATTCATCCCCTTCCATCCGTGGACCACCCTGGCGAGCTACCGCGACTTCCTGCGCACGCTCGTCGAATGCGGCCTCACGTCGCAGATCACGCCCATTCAACTGGCAATCCGTCTGCTGATCCCCGAAGGCTCGCTGCTCCTGGACCTGCCGGAAGTGCGGGCCCTGGTGGGCCTGTTCGACGCTCGGGCACTCTCCTACCCCTGGCGCAATCCCGACCCCGCGCTCGATCAGCTCTGCGCCGCCATTCAAGAGACCATCAAGCGTGAAGAAAAGCGCCGGACTCCCCGGTCGGAAATCTTCCGCCAGATCTGGAACCTCGCGGACGCCGGCCACTTCCCCGATCTGCCCCTGTTGGACCGCGCCACCATCCCGTATCTGACCGAGCCTTGGTACTGTTGAGCGGAGCCCACCGAAGAGCAGTTAGCTCTTGTCTAAGGGAATCGCGCGGCCCCCACCCTAGCGCTGGACTATTTTCGGAACGCCCTGTTCATCGGATTGGAGCGTTGCAACGCCTATGCGACGGTAGCCTGTGCCATCGAAACGAAAATACCCGAGACCTGTCTCGCGCCCGCCTATGTGCCAACCGACAATCACGTCTCGGTACTCTTTGACCGTTGTTGGCTCGATAGAGTAAATGAACCCATCGAACCCCTGCTGCGGACCGGCGAGGAGTTTCGGGACGCGCCCATCAAAGCGGATCAGCCACATGGCCCCGTTTGAGCCTTGACCGCCGCGAGCACAACCGGGACCTGCTTCCACATGAACAATTCGGCGGGTTGCCGATAGCGTCACGGATCTGTAATGCAACTGGTTCAGCCACTCACCGTTGGGTTCGTCAACGTCGCACGTCCAGGGAGGCTGCTGGTTCTTCAGAAGCCTGGCAATGGATTGCCGCTGAGATGGTGTCACCGCGATTTCATCAGCATTCCCTTGGATGCTCTGCCTGGCGGAACTACTGACGCGCCTCCAAAGATCCTCCTGCGCCGTCACGGGCATACAGGAGGCCGCCGCAAACACAACCAACAGTCCCATACGAGACATGAATCCAGAATAGCGGATGTGTCCTGATCTTTCGGTTACTGTCGCATGGCTGCGATAAGCAAACGTGAAATGACGCCATCGTACACCGACCCGCAGAAGCTGGCTCGCCCACTCAGTTTCCGGTATCGCCACTTTGGCAGTGGGGTGTCGGTTGTGTTGGTTGCGGCGTGATAGCCTGAGCCTAGGGAGGTGCAGCATGAGTGAAGGCACCCCGAATCCGCAAATCAACGTTTCGAAGATACCCGGCGGGGGCGGCTTCGCAGGGTTTCTGTTCGCCGTAATCAGTATGCTGATATTTCTTATCGGCATTCCCAGGTTGCGGTATTTCTTTCCTGCGGCCATCATTTTGGGCTGCGGGATTGCGCTTGTTCTTCGTTTGATCCGGCGCGAGACCCCGGGTAAGCCCTGGATTCTTTCAGCCACTCAAGACGCACAAGGCACTTCCTCGGACGCACAGATCACGCGGACTAAAGACGACCGGCCTGAAGACCTTCCGCCACATGCTCAGGGCCTATCGCTGGCGGAGCATTAGTCGAACTACAGCGCAATTTCCGATCAGCGGTCGTTGAAGTGGAGGCCCGACGGCCCAGGCTGGGGGCCAGTTTCCGGTATCGCCGTTGTCCTCTACGACGTGCGCCCCCACGCCTGCGCATCGATCTTCCACTCCTGGCCAAGCTTTGAAAATGTATATGCGAGGGTGCCGGTGCGAACCACGGTTTGACTCTTGATCGTTACCGTAAGAGTCCCCGCTACGACGGCGTACGCAAAGGAGCCCTCCACATTCCAGAACCCCATCTCGTAGGATAGATGCTCGTACGAAACCCCAAGGTTTTCACGCCACTTCTCTACGTCAGCAAGCCAATTGGCCGCAGCATTTGGATTCAACCAGCGATAGGGCGCGATGCCATCGATTATGATCGCGCTGTCCGCAAAGACACTGAGGAAGAGCTCGGTATGATGCGTATTGAAGCCGTTGACGTGATTCGCGATAAGCGTCTGGATCTCATTCGGCGGCTGGCTACTCACGTTCGTCGAATGGTCATGTGTTGTTACTGATTTTACCATCGCATCCTCTCCCAGATAGCTGGTCTCGCGCTTCGCTCCAGTACGAAAGATGCAACCGGAAGATCGGACTGTTTGTTTTATTTTGGGTTGGCATGTGGGCCTACGCTATGTTTCGTTCCGCGCGGCCCACGGCCAAGACGATGAATGACCAACTGAGGGGTTAACCATCTTAGCTATCGCAGGCCTCCGCGGGTCACGATCAATGCGGCACACGCGACTTCCACTCCGACCTCCGCCTGGAAGGGGACGCCGATCGCGCCGCAATAGTTTGCAGCAGCGTGGACTAGCATCATGAGCAGCAAGTCGCCTCGGGTTCGCTGGTAGAGCCACGTCATGATCACGCTCAACGCCAGGCTGTTCACGAGAAAAATCGGGATGGAGAGCTCGTGCTGCGATAGCGCCGGGATGAAGAATGTGGGCAGGTGCCACGCCCACCAGATCGCGCCGAGGATTAGCGCTGCGGCGAGCGGCCGCTGGCGCTGCAACAGACGCGGCAGCGCAAAACCGCGCCACCCGAACTCCTCGCCCAGCGGACCGGTATCGGTAACCATAGTGAGGGGCAGGAGGGCGAGGAGCCGGCTCCACGCGGGAAGGCGCGCGGGGAAACCGGGATCCAGGAGCCGGGCGGCTACCAGATTCAGTGCGGGGAAGCCGATGAGGACCGCGGCGTACCACGGCAAATCAGACCAGCTCGGAACGAGGCGCACGAGGAGGCGGCGGACACCGGCCCATCCGTCGGTGCGTCCCGCCATGACGATACCGGCGACGGACGGTCCAAAGGCGGACAGGTAGTGGAGCGGATGCAACGGCGAAGCGGCGCCCGGCCGGATGTCACCGGCGAGCAGCGCCAGTCCGCCGACGCCCCAGGTGATTCCGAATGCGAGCCACAGGTAATTGCGGAGTGGACGATCCATGGCGCGGTGCGTCGGAAAGCGGTGAACCGCGAGTAACAAATGGCGAAGCCCGGCACCAGGCCCGCCCAACCTCACGCCTGCCGTCCTCCAGTTTGCCCGTGCGACTGATATCCCGCCTCTTCCGAAGACGAATAACGCAGACCTAGGTGGCGCGCCATGCAGAAGAAGATTTCTGTCTGGCGAAATGGCTTGGAAGTGAAGTCGTCAAACCCTGCCCGCATCACCCCGTCGCGCTCCGACGCATCGGTAGCCGCGGTGATCGCGGCGATTTTGACGTCCGCCCCACCCTCCAACTGGCGAATCCGCCGTGTCGCTTCCGTGCCGCTCAACTGAGCCAGATCCAGATCCATCCAGATGAAGTGCGGCCGCCACTGCTGGAACGCCTCGATCCCCAATTCTCCATTCTCCGCGGCCCTCACCTGAAATCCGGCGCGAGTGAGCATCTTCCGCAAGACCGTGGCGCTTTCCGGGTCGTCTTCGACAAGCAGTACACGCCATTCCGGTTGGCCTGGTTCCAGGGTGGAGGGCAGGGCCAGATCCAGGCCATAAGTCTCCGATACTGTGGCGACTTCCAGCGGAAGTTCGACTAGGAAACGGGAACCGCGGCCCAATTCGCTCTCTACCAGCAGACTCCCGCCCATTAGCTCCACAAACCGGCGAGTAATGGTCAGGCCGAGCCCTGTGCCCATTTGTGGACCAGGATTGCGCACCTGTTCGAACGGTTCGAATATGCGGCCCAGGTCGTGTTGGGGCATCCCCACTCCCGTGTCCTCAATATCGAAACAAAACCGGGCGCGTCCGCGTTCGTCGGCCGGCTGAGCGCTCAACCGTAGCGTTACGGTTCCTTCTTTTGTGAATTTGATGGCGTTGCTGAGCAGGTTGATGAGGATTTGCCGCAGCTTCGGTGCATCGACGCGGACATAGCGCGGCACTTTACGCGCTTGAGAGTATACGAGTACCAGGTGCTTCTCCTCCGCCCGGCCTCGCATCATTTCAACCACCGTTCGCGCCATGGAGATCAAATCGCTGGCTGCGATCGAGAGTTCCTCTTTGCCGGCCTCGATTTTGGCGACGTCCAGCACGTCGTCGATCAGTCCCAGCAGATGCTCCCCGCTGCGGCCGATCGCTTCGATGTCCTCACGCTGATCGGCGGTTGGGTTACTCTCGCCCAGCAGGCTGGAGGATGCCAGTATGACGCTGAGGGGAGTGCGAAGTTCGTGGCTCATATTGGCCAGGAACGCGCTCTTGGCCCGGTTGGCGGATTCCGCCTGGTCACGCGCGATCACCAGCTCAGCGGTGCGCTGCTCCACGACCTGCTCCAGGTGCTCCTTGTATTGCCGCAGTGTCTGCAGAATATGGGCAACCGGTGCCGCTGCGGTCAGTGTGAGTTGCACGAGGTTGGCCCATATGAGCATGGGCGGTCTCAGTGGCGCAGTTGGAAGAAAGCTGTTGGGCCCTTGCCGCAACGCGAAGATCAGCGCACTGCCAAGACAAATGCCGGCAGTCCAGAACGCTTCTCTGAACCCCAACAGCCAGGTTGCCAAAATTGGCAGCGTAATGTAAAAGGCCGTGCTGGTGATCTCGATCGAACCGTTGATGGCGATGTTATAGGTCGCCTGCATCCATTGGCCGGTCAGGTAGATGTAGATGGCTGTTCGGAAATGACCAAGGCGAAGAAGAATTAAAGTCGTTACCGGAACCACGTCGGCCACCATCACGAATCGCAGTCTGACCAATCTGGCCATTAGGCTCGGATAAAGAGGGAGCGTGAATATAGTCCATAGGGCAGACCAGATAGTGAGAGCCAAAACCAGAGCGTGCAGGATCCGGGCCGTCGGATCCGCCGACAGAGGCCCGCGCAAGCGCAAAGGGAATAGCACACTTCGCACCATCCGGCGGACTAAGGATCGTTCGTTCATCGCGCCTCGATGCCAATGTTAAAGAACGCTGCCGATAATACCCACATTGTAATCCGTGTCACCATCCGGCAGAAGAGCAGGATGTATTACAAATGGCAAGCGGTGAAGGAAAAGTATGAGAAGGCAAGGCTCGCCTCGTTCCAATCGGAAATAACTTTCTGGAAGGTCGAAGTTTTCGGAATGACAACGGCCTGGAACGGTGAGGGCCACTTTCCGTATTGCCGTATATCGGAACCTTCGCGACTCAGCCAACGCTCGGGGCAGGACCACTCGAAGAAACTTTCCGCGTGGAGTCGGTGTCAAGATAGAGCAGGATGATCAAAATGCGATCAGGCATCACGGCTGTGTTGGCCAGTGTGTTCCTGATATTGGGGGCCTGCGCATACTCAATGCGCATTCCGCACGGCTACCTGACCAAGATCGCCATCAAGCGGATGGACTGCGGCGACGGACCCAGGACGATTATGGTTCATGTTGGCAAGAGTGGGCAGACATCACTCAACAGCGAGGCCGTCAAAGCTGGGCAACTGGAGTCTCGCCTCCACGAGATATTCGCATTACGTTCGGAACGGGTGTTGTTCCTATCTGCGGACTCCGACGCGGTGTTCGCGGACGTAGCATCGGCCCTTGATTTGGCGCAGCGGCAAGTTGATTACGTGGCTCTGCTGACTCCCAAGGTTCAGCAAGCGCCGGGGAGTTGTTTGACAATCGCCATGCCTCCGTTCCTTGATTTTCATGTTCCACCAAAACCACTGGCGGATCTAAAAGAAGTTCCCTTTTGGCAAATCTGGCGCAGGAAATGATATTCCGGCCGTTATACTTCGTCCCTCAATTGGCCTGCCGTGGCCGAACCATGATCCGGGCACTTTCCAGAAACGCCGTGTATCGGCCACAATGTCGCGTTTGTTTCTTCGGCGCTAGGCGAAAATGACCCAGGCGTTGGCTACGGAATCAAATTGATGCCATGCTTGAGTACTCGCACGACCACCACCACTGCCGCAGCCGCGATCAGATCAATCGCCTGTATCGACATGTCGCAGGCTTTGTCCGCTGGAGCGCGCTTCTGTGCGACGATTACCCCGACTGCAGCGAAAACCCAGAATGACGAACTTGCGATCCAGCCCTGGATGAATGCCGGCGGCATCGGCAGAAAGGCAATGATGACCAACGCTGTGCCGAGGGCCACGGGCCAGACGATCACGTGAATCGCCGTTCGCAGCCGATTCCGTTCGGGAGGTGTCCAATACAATAACTCCTGGCCCATCCTGTAGAGGAATCCGGCTAGTAGCAGTCCTCCTGCCAGCGTCATTATCAAGCGTGCACCTGGGGACAGTTTCAACAACGTCGTCGCAACCCCGAAATCCCCTTCAACAAAAGAGGTCGAGAAGAGATTGCCTAGAAAGATAGAGGTTCCCAGAATCGACAGATACAGAAGGAGCAACCCCTGGGGGCGCGTCTGGAACCTCTTGTACGTGACCCAGCACACCAGACCGAATCCCAGACTGAAGAGTGGTCCGGCGATGGCACACAGGGCCCGGGTTCTGACATCCCCGCTCGGGTAGTCGATATTGACAAAAAAATGAAACAGCGTCGCCGGGAGGCCCAGAAGATGAGCGATGAGCGCATGTGCGCATTCATGCAGCACGGTATTGAGGCCATACGCCGCGAAGAATGCCAACACCAGCCGGAGTGGAACCTTCACAGGGAGAGTCTAGCAGCATCTGCTGAGATACAGCCGAAATCAGACCGTTTCGGTGTTGTTTCCAGAAACGCCGTTTTCCTGGGGTTATCGGAGAGAGGAACGCTTGACCACCGCCTACAAGCCGAATCGCCGGAAGTGTTTCCGAGTCACGCCTCTGCCGGCTGGCGCAGCCACTTCGGTGAGATGGCGACTACACGGACGGGTGGATCCATGGGATAGGTTGTCGCAACGCCCGACCCTCTTGTCGCGCTTCAATCCAACCGCGAGACCCGCTACAATCGCCTAAGGATGACCGCCAAAGTCCCGCGCGACGATCTGGTCACACTGGCCGCCCTCGGCGTCGTAGCCTTCGTCTGCTGCGATCTGCTCCACGAATGGGCGGGCCACGGTGCGGCCTGCCTGGCCACAGGTGGACGCGTGGCGACCCTTTCCACCGTCCACCTCCAATGCATGGGCGGCTGGCAGCGGCTGGTGAGCGGCGCCGGAATTGGCGTGAACCTGTTTGCCGGAGCGTTTTGCCTGCTCTGGCTAAGGCACTTACGCAACGCTTCGATTCACCTGCGTTATTTCCTCTGGCTCTTGGCCGCCTACAACCTCTTCACCGGCTGCGGATATGTAGTAGGTTCCAGTCTGCGCGATGCCGGCGATCTGGCCCAAGCGTTGCGCGGTGTCGCGTGGCGGGAATGCTCAGTGGCACTTGGTCTCGCCGCTTACGCATGGTCCATCTTGGCAGCTACTCGCGCGCTGCGGCGCTTCGCGCCAGCCGTTGGTGCTGCACAAGCGTGGCGTCTGATCCTGCCTCCGTACTTCGCTGCGGCGGCCGTTGCCTGTGCCGCCGCCGCGCGCAACGCCATCCTGCCGTCCACCGTGCTCATGGCGGTGAGTACGACGCTCGGTGCCTGGGGTTTCCTCTTCCTGCCGCTCGCCTGGCGATTCGGGTCGCCCGCGAACGTTTCGGAGCCCGTGACGCGTCATGCCAGATGGGTGCTCGGAGCAGCAATCACGGCTGCCATCTTTGTGGGCGCCCTCGGTCCCGGAATCCGTCTCTACGCAACGCGCTAGCCATTGGACGCCGCGACTCCACACGAGTCACGCGCCATCAAGACCCCGGCCTGTTCCGCGTCAGGTTGCCGAGCAACGCCCGATCCGTCGAAGCGTGCCGGGCCGGACCATCGCCCACTCGGAAAACCGGCATAGTGGACGAAGAGTGGGGTTAGCGGAAACTTGTTTCCCGGGGTGCGGGGCTTAAACCGGCATTGCACCGCTTTGCTTCTCGCGCTCCATCAGCCACTCGTACCAGTCGTCGCCGCCAAGTTCGACCGGGTGTGGGGTGCGGATCTGCCCACCGCCGCAGGCTAGATCGTCCTCTGGGCACAACTTCTCGCAGCCCCAGCAGATGCGCTCCGGGTTCCTTGGATGGATGGGGAACTTGGAGATTCGCATACGATTGTATTATAACATCGAGGGTGGATGCGCCTCTGTGGGCACACACGGCCCCGGTAGCTGGGATGTCGGAAGCTGAGAGGTCCCATGACGCGGACGCCCACAACTTTTCGGTAATGCCGTTGTATATCAGCAGAATCGCCAACCCTACGGCTTGGAACCTGTAGTTCCCTCGTCCTTTGCCCATCTCGCTGTAACGTAGTAGTAGTCACCCTGGAGATTTCGCCTGGGTTAAGCCTGCTTCTCCAGTTCTGGGTTGGTCCAACTCCGGAATGCCGCCTAGCTCGCGGCGAGCCTGTAATTCCGCCTGATTGCGATCTACAGAGCCTCTATTCTCGTCCCTATCCCCCCTCAAAAATGCGATCCCGGCGAGCCTTGCTACAATGAAAACTTCCACGACATGCTTGACGAATCCATACAGGAACTGGCGTCCCGTTCCCTGGCGCGCATCTCTTCCGCCCAATCGCCGGAAGAGCTGGAGGCCGTCCGCGTTGACGCCATCGGCCGCAAAGGCGCCCTCGCCGAAATCAGTAAGGGCATGGGCAAACTCGCCCCCGAGGAACGCAAACGCATCGGCCAGGTCCTCAATGCCGCTAAGCAGGAACTCGAGGCCGCTCTCGATGCCCGCAAACGCGAGTTCGATGCCGTCGCGCTCAATACCCGCCTCGACGCCGAGTGGGTCGATCTCACCCTCCCCGCTCCCCCTCCGCCCCGCGGACACCTCCACCCCATCACGCGTATCCAGCGCGAGCTCGAAGAACTCTTCATCTCCCTCGGCTTCACCGTCCTCGATGGGCCCGAAGTCGAAACCGAATATCACAACTTCGATGCCCTGAACATCCCGCCCGATCATCCGGCGCGCGATATGCAGGATACCTTCTGGCTCGATGGCGGCAATCTCCTGCTCCGCACCCATACTTCCCCCGTGCAGGTGCGCGGCATGGAGCGCCTCGGCCCGCCCCTGCGCATGATCGCCCCCGGCCGCGTCTTCCGCAATGAGAGCGTGGACGCCAGCCACGAACATACCTTCTACCAGCTCGAAGGCATGATGATCGATCGCGATGTCAGCGTCGCCCACCTGCTCTACTTCATGAAGACCCTGCTCACCGCAATCTTCAAACGCGAAGTCACCGTCCGCCTGCGCCCCGGCTACTTTCCGTTCGTCGAGCCGGGTTTCGAACTCGATATTCAGTGCCTGATCTGCGGCGGCCCCGGCTGCCCGGTCTGCAAACAAAGCGGCTGGGTGGAACTCCTCCCGTGCGGCCTGGTCAACCCCAACGTCCTCCGCAAAAGCGGCATCGATCCCGAAGAGTGGAATGGCTTCGCCTTCGGCCTCGGCCTCACCCGCCTCGTCATGATGCGCTACGCCATCGACGATATCCGCCAGCTGCAAGGCGGCGATCTGCGTTTCCTGGAGCAGTTCTAACCGTGAAGTTCTCTTATAACTGGATCCGCGAATCCGTTCCCGGCCTCGTCCAGGCCCCCGCTCCCCTGGAGCGGCTCATCACCATGAAGACCGCCGAATGCGAGGGCATTGAGGAAGTCGGCCCACTGCTCGCCATCGCGCGCGTCGCCCGCGTCGAAACCGTCGAACCGATTCCCGAAAGTCACAACGTCAAGGCCGTGATCAGTGCCGGCCCGCTCGGCCGCAAAACCGTGGTCTGCGGCGCTCCGAACTGCCGCCCCGGCCTGCTCACCGCCTACGCGCCCATCGGAAAGAAGCTCGTCAGCGGAATCGAAAGCGACGGCATGCTGGCCTCCGGCGCCGAGCTCGGCGTCAACAAAGATAACAATGGCATCGTCGAACTCGCGGCCCCCGTCGGCGAGCCGCTTCCAGGCTGCCTGCCCGATGCGGTCATTGAGATCGATAACAAGAGCATCACCCATCGCCCCGACCTCTGGGGCCACCACGGCATGGCGCGCGAAGTCGCCGCCATTCTGGGCCTGCCGCTCACCGATCCCGCGAAACTCGAACTCCTGCCGTCCGGCGCACCCGCAATTCACGTCCAAATCGAAGACCTCGCGCTCTGTCCGCGCTACAGCGCGCTCGTCTTTGAGAACGTGACCGTGCAGCCCTCGCCCCTGTGGCTGCAATACCGCCTGACCGCGATCGGCCTGAACCCGATCAACAACATCGTCGATATGACGAACTTCGTGATGGCGGAACTGGCGCAGCCCATGCATGCCTTCGACGCGGATCTGCTCCATGGCGATACCATCTTCATCCGTCCCGCCAAACCCGGCGAGCGCTTCGTGGCGCTCAATGACGAAGCCTACACGCTCGATCCCGCCAACCTCGTCATCGCCGATGCCGCAGGCCCAATCGCACTGGCCGGAGTGATCGGCGGCCAAGGCAGCGCGATCTCCAACACCACTACCCGCGTGGTCCTCGAAAGCGCCAACTTCCAGGCCTCGTCGATTCGCAAAACGTCGTCCGCAATCAAACTGCGCACCGATGCCAGCATGCGCTTTGAAAAGGCGCAGGATCCCGCCAACACCGTGCGCGGCCTCGCGCGCGCCATCGAGCTGCTCCAGGAAATTTCGCCCGGCATTCGTCTGGTCGGCGGGCTCGCCGATCAAAGCCGCCCCGATGCCGCCCGCGCCCGTAATCGAATTGCCCCTCGCCTGGCTGCAGCGCAAGCTCGGCCGCGCCATCCCGGCGCCGGAAGTGCGGCGCATTCTCGAAAGCCTCGCGTTCGGTGTCAGTGAGCCCCAGCCGGGTATCTTCTCCGTCACCGTGCCCAGTTGGCGCGCCACCAAAGACGTCTCCATCAAAGACGATCTCGTCGAAGAAGTCGGCCGCATGATCGGCTACGATTCCATCACTCCCCAGGCGCCGCTCGTGCCCGCCTCCGTGCCGCCCGCGAATCCCTCCCGCCGTTTCCACCACGGCGTACGCAATCTCTTCGTCGATAACGGCTACACCGAGGTCTACAATTACAGCTTCCTGAGCGAGGCATCCGTGCGCGCCTTCGGCTTTGATCCGGCGGCGCACATTCGCGTCACCAACCCGATCGCCAGCGATCAGGAACTGATGCGCGCCTCCCTGCTGCCGGGCATCTGGCGCAACATCACCGAAAACGCCAAACACCACGAGAGCTTCCGGCTCTTCGAAATCGGCCTCGAAATTCATCGCCGCGAGGCCGGCCTGCCCGATGAAATCCCGCACCTCGTGGCTGCCTGTTATGACCGTCAGGGCGATGGTCAGTCCGGCCTCTTCGAATTGAAACGGATGGCGGGATCCCTGCTGCCCGGCGCGCAGACCGTGCCCGTCGCGGCGCGCGAGTTTGAGCATACCGCTCGCGCCGCCGAAATTCAGCTCGACGGCCAAACCGTCGGCCGCCTCTTCGAACTCCATCCCAATCTGGTGGAGACCGGCCGCGCCGCCATCCTCGATCTCGATCTGCGCGTCATCGAATCGCTGCAGCGGCGGCGAGACCAGGTACACACCCATCCGCCGCTACCCGTCCAGCGCCTTCGACCTTTCCGTGCTGGCCGGGCTGCGGGAGCATGCCGGAAAACTGCAGGCAGCCGTCGCCGGGTTCGCCGGTCCGCTGCTCGAATCCATTCAATTCGTGCGCCAGTACGCGGGCCCGCCGATGCCCGAAGGGGTGAAGAGCGTCTCCTTCCGCCTCACCGTCGGTTCCCCCGAACGCACCCTTTCTTCGGATGAAATCGCCGCCGTCCGCACCGCGATCATTGATGGGATGCGCGGCCTGGGCTACGAACTGCGCGTGTGAGCACCAGCCGCGTCAAGCCCGGTGGCTGGGTCGCGCGCAAGCGCGGTCCCTGCCGCTGGTGCAAAGGCGACGTGCCCGCCAGGCGTTTCACTTTTTGCAGCGATGCCTGCGTCCACGAATGGAAGCTGCGCACCAACCCCGCATACCTCCGCGAACAGGTCTTCGCCCGCGATCGCGGCGTCTGCGCCCTCTGCGGCGTCGATACCGAACAGCTCCGCAAAGACAAACGCAAGCTCGATTTCAAGTCCCGCAAACAGTTCGAAAAGAACTGGGGCCTGCGCCGCCATCTCTGGGATGCCGACCACATCCTCCCCGTCGCCGCCGGCGGCGGCGAGTGCGGCCTCTCTAACATGCGGACCCTATGCCTCCTCTGCCACCGCCAACGCCATCGCCCGTCGCCGCAATCCTGAAGACTACTTCCCGCTCGCCTCCAGCAACTGAAGATTCCGCTGAAGCGGTGTGGGGCAACGCGCAACAGTCCCTTGCCCCGCCTCAGTACACAGAGGTCCCCGAGCGCGACACGCCTCGGCCTGAAAATGAGCATCTTCACAAATTCAGAGGACCAGCGTTCCTGCCGGCGCCATGGAATGTACCCACTACTCTTGACTGCTCGCGGTGATCGGCTCGCAGTCTTGACCAGGCTTCCCTATCTACTTGCGGGTTCCTTGCTATCGTAAATTCATTCATGCGTCTGCTCGCGGCATTCATGTTGCTTCCGTGCGCTGCCTTCGCCCAGGCTTCGATCCAGGGCCTCGTGCTCGATCCCTCGGGAGCCGCCGTTCCCGATGCCTCCATCGCCGCCACGCTCGACGCCACCGGCGCTACCCGCAATGCGCGCACCGGCGTCGACGGCCGCTACCGGCTCCCCGCGCTCTCCATCGGCACCTACACCATTCGCTGCGAGAAGTCCGGCTTTCAGCGCGCCGAAGTGCCGCAGGTCTACCTCGCCCTCAATCAAACATTGGAACAGACAATCCAGCTCAAACTCGCCACAGCCGGCAGCACCATCGATGTCCGCGAACAGCCCGAGGCGCTCAACACCACTGCGCCCACCGCCGGCACCGGCATCAGCGGCGAGGTCCTCGAAGAGACTCCCTCGCAGAATCGCAGCTATCTCGGCGTCGTCTTGCTCGCGCCCGGCGTCGCGCCCGCCGCCGGCTCCAACACGCTCCGCACCAAGGCCGGCGTGCGCTCCGCTGCGCCCGATAGCGGCTTCACCTTCGCCGGCATGCGCGCGCGCAACAACAGCCTCTCCATCGATGGCCTGGACAATCGCGACGAAACCACCGGCTCCAGCCGCGTCGCCGTCGGGCAGGAAGCCGTCGCCGAGTTCCGCGTCACCGCCTCCAACGTCGCTCCCGAATTCGGCGGCGCCGCCGGCGGCAATCTCAACGTGGTCACCCTCTCCGGCTCCAATAAATTTCACGGTGACGTCAACCTCTTCGCCGCCGATTCCTTCATCGAGGCCCGCAACCCCGAGGCCGAAACCAGCGCCCGTCCCGACCGCCGCCAATACCAGCCCGAGGCCGCGCTCAACGGTCCGCTGCGCCGCGACCGCACCTTCTTCGCCGGCACCATCGAAGGCGAGCGCGAATCCGGCCAGGAGTTCTCCGAAATCCCCGGCGCCGGCGTCAGCGCGCGAATCAACGCCGCGCTCGCCCTGCCCATGTACTCGCGCGCGGCCGTCAGTTCCGTCGCCGAAGGCCTCTTCCCCACCGAGTCCGTCTCCACCCAGACCTCCTTCAAGCTCACCCACCGCCTCACCGATTCGCACGAATTGATGGCGCGCTACGCCTTCTCCAGCGCCCACATCGATCGCGAAGTGCTCGGCGCCGATAACTTCAGCGAGCAATCGGCGCGTGGCAGCAGCCGCAATCGCGATCAGTCTTTCGCCGCCGGATGGCAGGCCGTCAGCGGACCTTCCTTCGTCAACGAACTCCGCTTTCAGTTCGCCCGCCGCTCCGTGGAACTAACCCCCAATTCGCAGGGCGCCCTGCTTGAAATCCCGGGCGTGGTCAGCCTTCGGCCAATCCTCCGTGCTCGATTCCTCGCGCACCGAAGATCACGTGCAGGTGGTCGAATCAGCCACGTTCGTGCGCGGCGCCCACCAGTTCGGCTTCGGCGCGTCCTTGCAGCACGTAACGCTCGATGCCCGCCTCGCCGACCGCTTCGCCGGCGTCTTCCTCTTCCCCACACTCAACGCTTTCACGAGCGGCACGCCCGACGTTTTCCTTCAGGCCTTCGGTGATCCGCACACCCGCTATGCAACCGACCCCGCTGCCTTCTGGGCGCAGGACCAGTGGCGCCCCGCCGCCGGCCTCACCGTAATCGCCGGCCTCCGCTATGAGTTTCAGCGCCTGCCCGCCCCGTTCAGCGCCCCAACGCGCAATCTCGCTCCGCGCCTCGGCGTCGCCTGGCAGCCCCGCGGCCGGGGCGCGTGGGTCTTCCGCGCCGGCGCCGGCATCTTCTACGATCGCTATCCGCTCGCCTACCTGAACGACGCCATTCAGAAGGATGGCGTCCATGGCTTCGAACAATACGCCGTCGGCGCCGACGCCCTCCGCGTCTTCGCGCTCGCTCGCGGCGGCACCTTGCCCGCGCCGGTCGATTTCCTCGCGCACTCCGTCTATCGCCCCGACCCCAGCTTCGACGCCACGCCTACCTACGCCCGCAAATTCACCGCCGGCGTGGAACGTTCGCTCGATGCCGACACCACCGTCACGGTCGAGTACATGAACGTCGCCGGCTTCCACCTGCCGCGCCTGCGCAACGCCGCCCTCACGCTGCCTCCGCAGTTCACGCTCGAACAGAGCGCCGGATCGCGCTACCAGGGCGTCAGCGTAACCCTGCACCGCCGCCTCAGCAAGGAACTCACCTACCTGCTCGGATACACCGCCGGCAGCGCGCGCGACGATGCCTCCGATTTCGACGAGCAGCCGCTCAACCCCGCCAACACCCGCGCCGATTGGTCGCGCTCACGCCAGTATCAGGCCCACCGCGT
The DNA here is from genome assembly GCA_963811575.1 of uncultured Solibacteraceae bacterium. Lineage (GTDB taxonomy): Bacteria > Acidobacteriota > Terriglobia > Bryobacterales > Bryobacteraceae > Solibacter. Next base: position 76,182 of record CAWERY010000014.1, read on the forward strand.
CGTCGCCAGCGGCCTCTTCGAACTCCCCTTCGACGATATCGGCGCGCCCCAATGGCTCCAGAATCTCGGCAAGAACTTCGACCTCGCGCCCGTGGTCTCCGCCGGCAGTCCGCGCCCCATCAACGCGCTCGCCACCACCGACCTCTACCGCACCGGCGCTTACCCCATCACCGCCCGCCCGGCCGGCTTCGACCGCAATCCCTTCTACGAACGCGGCGTCTTCAGCGTCGACCTGCGCGTCACCAAGGGCTTCGTATGGTGGAAGGACCACGGCATTTTCCTCTTCGGCATCGGCTTCTACAACCTCACCAACCACACCAACGCCCTCCGCGTCAGTCCGTACGTCGGGCTTCCGACCTACCGTGGCCTCATCGAGACGTTGAATGCCCGCCAGGCACAGTTCAGCTTTCAATGGGAGTTCTAAATGGCTTTGGGTGTAGACCTTAAGACTTAGAAGGGCCGCACTTGATAAATCAGTCGGCTCAGCGAGCCGCGTAATGGCCTCATGAAGGAGCTGTCGGGTCACAGACGCCAGTGGGTAGTGCGCACGCTACCAGCGCCTTCGCTATCAGGTGAACCTCTGAGAATTTCTGCCTAACGCCTGGTGTTTACCATTCCAGTTGACGGTTTATCCCCATGTCGGACCTTGACCCGGCCGGCGGTCTCGAATCCGGTCTGTGGGCGATAGTTCCTCACCTGTAGTCGGGCAGCGTTTACCGGTCCGCCTGCTCCAGATGATCGAATCGGGTAACTCGGAAATCAGCCCGCGGAACCTCTCGTCCCCAGAAACAGATTTATGTGTTCGGCTTTCCGCGAGTCTTACGCATCGAATCGCCGCAGCGGGTCAACGCTAACTGCGACGTGAGAATCAGGACGGACCGGATAGCGGTCCTCGCAAATCTTCCAGAAATCACGGCGCTCTGGTTCGGACAGGGGCGCCATGGCCCGATCGTCGATCACGAGAACATCAATCCGGCTCAACCGCGCGGACAGATTCACCGGTCGGCCCGGGAACGAAGAGGTTTTCGTGATTCTTTCCAAACTGTGAATCCTTCGCGCAGGGACAATCTCCTGGCTGGCAAGCTCACCTCCCGGTGGGAGGCTAACCTGCCCCATGACGTCTAGTTCCGCTCGCCTCCAGCAGCCGCCGCAGCGTACTCAATCCCCTCCGAATCAACTCCCGCTCCGCCGGACGCGCCCGCCGCAGCGCCTCCGCAAGCGGATGCAGCCCCATCGCGGGCAGCGTCTTCTCCAAATACTCCTCCACCTGCGCCGTGATTCCCACCTGGCTGAACCGCGCATCGCGCTCGTCGGCGCTGCGCTCCACAATGCCGCGCTGCGCTAGCCGGTCTACGATGCCGCTCACCGTACTGTGCGCCAACCCAGCCTGCCGGCTCAGTTCCTTCACCGAAAGTGGGCCGCCATGGACCAGAATCCGGATGATCGCCACCTGCGGGCCAGTCAGCCCTCCGCGCGCGATTTCGCTCTCCACCGGTCGCCGCAACAACTGCCGTATCGCGCGCAAGTCGCGATCCAGCTCCTCTGCCTCGGCAACCAGGCCCTTTCTGCTCGCAGTCACCATAAAAAAGGAATCAGGCGCTTCACCCGCCTGCTGTACTCCGTGTACGCCGCGCCGAATTCGCGCTGCATGAATTCTTCCTCCAACTTCCACTTCCGCATCCACCCGAACGCCAGCAAGGGAGGTGCGGCAAAACAACCCGCCTCGCCGAACGCCATCGCCGTTCCGATCGAGGCCAACAGGAAGCCCGCGTAAATCGGATGCCGCACCATCGCGTACGGTCCGCTGCACACCAGCGTATGGTTGCGCTTTACCGTCACCGAAGCGCTCCAGTTACTCCCCAGGTAGAAGCGCGCCCAAAGCGAGAACCCAACCCCCGCGACCGTCAGCACTACACCCGCCCAGGCCAGCAGAGGGGCGTCCGGCATCACGCGCGCGCCCAACACACCAGGGCGTAATCTCGGGTCGAACAGTAAGGAAAAGGCCGTTACCAGGAACACAAGCTCCACCATCCGTCGTCCGCGCGATTCCGCGCGAACCGTCGCTTTCGAAAAGAAGGCGCCGATCCCCCACACGGCCGCGGCCGCCGCCCAAGCGTAACGTGGTAATTGAGTCGGTAGCGACGCGTCGTACACGACTCAATAGTGCCCCGGAAAACTCCCCCTGTCAACCCGGAAAATACTTTGATCCGGTTTGCCGGAACTCTGCGCGTATCTGGGTGAAGGAGAAAATGCCTTGAACTACAGCTTGAAAAATCCGATGGTTCGGAAGTTCGTCCTCGGCTTCGGCCTGGCGGCTATCTTTGCAACCAGCAGTTTGAACGCCTCGATGTATTACTCCCAAACGGTCAACATTCCGTTTGAGTTCCGCGCCGGGAAACACACGTACAGCGCCGGCGAATACCGCATCGAACAGGATTTCGGCAAGGACATCGCCTACCTCGTGAACCTCAAAACCGGTCAGCGCCTTCAGGTTATGCGCCCGATTAACGACCATTCCCCGGCCAACGGTACGCTCACGTTTGAGAACAGCTACGGCGTCCACATCCTGAAGAGATTGTCGTAAGCGAAGTGGTTCCGGTAGGCCCGTCACCAAAACTCAAAATTTATCTTCGTCCTGTTTTGAGTAACTTACCGGAGTAACTCACCTGTTACTCCGGTATGAGCGTGGTAACTTCTCAATCAGGTAAAGAGTTGCGCAAACCACAGCGCAACGCCAACAGCTTTCATCCTGGCCAGGATACGTTGACCTGAAGTGGTGCTGACTCTCCGTAAGCCCGTTAACGGCTAAACGGTGGTTCCCCTACGTGGAGGAGACCGGCGGAGAGATCTTCGGTTCGAACCGATTACACCCGGGGGACCGTCGCGGATAGCGTTTGATTGCCGCACCCCTGGATACAGAGACTGATCACGCGAAACGAGTGGACGATCGAGAGGCCATCCAGCCGAGTTCTTACGTCTTCGTAGCGTACAGTCGAATCACTGGCGGCCGGGCACGCACGGCGATAAGACCGAAAGCCCCCGGCCGCCACAACGTTTCTAGTACCCATCCTCACGGCACAAGTGTGCCTGTTTTCGCCTCAGGCGGAACGCAGCGCGATCACCGGGTCCACCCGCGTCGCGCGGCGTGCCGGCACATAGCTCGCCAGCGCGGCCACCGCCAGGAACAGTACCGGGCCCGCAATGAACGTCAGCGGGTCGGTCACGCTCACGTGATAGAGCAGCGTGGACATCAGTCTCGTCAGTGCGAACGCCGCCCCCAGCCCCAGCGCAATTCCCGCCGCCGCCAGTGCCAGTCCGTGCCGCATCACCAGGCGAAGAATGTTGCCGCGCTCCGCTCCCAGCGCGATCCGTATGCCCATTTCCTGCGTTCGCTCCGCCACCGAGTAGGCGATCACGCCGTAGATTCCAATCACCGCCAGCAGCAGCGCCGTCGCCGATAGGCCGCCCAGCAGATACGTGGTGAACCGCGGCTGCGCGGCGCCGGTCTCGAGCACGTCTTCCATACTTTGAATTCCCGTGACCGGCTGATCGCGATCCAGCCCGAGCACCCGCGCGCGCACCGCCGGTAGAATGCTCTTCGGATCGCCTTTGGTACGCACCACCAGGTTCTGCGTGGCCGAAGGCGTCTGCGCGAAGGCCAGGAAAAACTCCGGCTGCGGATCCGCGCCCACCGTCAGATTCGGAATGTCCCCCAATACGCCCACGATCTCCGAAGTCGCCGTGGCGCGCCCCACCAGAATTCGCTTTCCCACCGCGCTCTCGTTCGGCCAGTATCGCTTCGCCAGCGCCTGGTTCACCACCACCACGCGCGGCGCTTTGGCATCGTCGTGTTCTGTAAATTCGCGCCCCGCCAGAATCGGAATCCGCATCGCGGCCGCATACCCCGGCGTGATCTGTTCCAGGTTGAAGATCGGCCGCTCCGCCAGCGGGACCATCGGTTGCCCGTCGGGTAGCGCCATCGAAAAACGCGTCGGGTTCACCGGCAGCGACGTCGACCCGGCCGCCGACACTACTCCCGGCAAACTGCGCACCTGTCGCAGCAGTTCTTCAAAAAACGTCACCCTGCGCGCGCTGTCCGGATATCGCGACGGCGGCAGCGTGATGCCCACCGTCAACAGGCGCCGCTGATCGAAGCCCGGGCTGCCCGCGCTCAGTTGCACGAAGTTGCGCACCAGCAATCCCGCCCCGATCAACAACACCGTCGACAGGCCAACCTGCGATACCACCAGCAGATTGCGCAGCCCGTTGTGCCGTCGTCCGCTGGTGGAGCCGCGCCCCTCGGAACGCAGCACCGTGTTCAGGTCCGGACGCGAAACCTGTAGCGCCGGAATCAGGCCGAAAACAAAGCCCGCGAAAATCGAAATCGCCAGCGTAAACGCCAGCACCATCGGGTCGGTGTGAATCTCAGACGCGCGCGGCAGCGTGCCCTGCGCCAGCCCCGCCAGCGCGTGCGTCCCCCACGCGCTCAGCAGCGCGCCGAACAATCCTCCCAGCAAAGCCAGGATCAGGCTCTCCGTCAGCAGTTGGCGAATCAACTCCCCGCGTGTGGCCCCGATTGCCGTGCGCACCGCGATTTCCCGCTTACGACCGAGCGCCCGCGAAAGCAGCAGGCTCGCCACATTCGCGCACGCAATCAGCAGCACCAGCGAGACCCCCGCGAATAACACCAGCACCGCGATCCGTACCGAGGAGACCATCTCGTCGCGCAGGTTGCCCACGTGAATGATCATCGAAGGATCTGTATCCGGCATTTTGGGGTTTTCCACCCGGTACTGCGCCGCAAGCGAATCCATTTCCTTCTGCGCGCCGGCCACTCCCATACCCGGATTGAGCCGCGCCACAAACGTCAAAAAACCCACGCCGCTTTGCACCATCCCCGGGGCGAGTGAGTTCAAATCAAAGACACGCGGCGCGAAAATGTCGATCGTCGGTCCCAGAAAAGTCCAGCGGAAATCAGGCGGCAGCACGCCGATAATCGTGTAATCCCGCGAATCCAGCGTCATCGAGCTGCCGATTACCGCGCGGTCGCGCGCGAAGCGCCGCTGCCACAACGCATCGCTGATCATGACTACGGCGTCACCGCCGGGCTTGTCTTCTTCGGCCCGAAATGTTCGCCCCAGCGCTGGCGAAATGCCCAGTACCGGGAAGAATTTCCAGCTGACCCGCGCGGAGAGAATCTGCTCCGGGTCGCCGCGCCCGCTCAGGTTGAAAACTTCGGAAGTGAACGCGGCCACCCCGCTGAAAGATGTGTTGCGCTGCTCGACTTGCTCGAACCGCGGCACCGATAGCGGGCCTTTCGCAATGTTCGCGCTCTTGCGATATGCGCTGATCAGCACCAGGCGCTCCGAATCCCGATATGCCAGCGGACGCAGCAACAGTGCGTTCGCAACACTGAAAATCGAAGTGTTGGCGCCAATCCCGATCGCTAGCGTGAGCACCGCGACCGCCGCGAACCCGGGCGTCCGCTGAAAGACCCGCAGGGCGAAGCGAATGTTGTGTGCGATGGTGCTCATAGGCGGTTGGACGCGAATCCTATCGCGATGTTAGCGCGCCGGAAAGTACCAGGCCCAATGCGTCCGGCCAATCCGGAACTGGGGCTGGCGGTTGCCGATCCAGCCCGGATGGTTAAAAACCTTCCACCCTCCCAGGCTCACCACGTTCCAACCCGGCGCCGGGTGATACCAGTCGCTGTAGGTGTCTTTGGGAAAGGCGTGGCCGTACTGCAGGTAGGTAACGTTGTATGGGGTGAAAGAGACTTCAGTGGCGCCAGCCTTTTTCAGGAAATCGCCCACACGGTGCATGTCCTGCCCCCAATCGAGATCGCTTTCGCCTACGAAATCTTCCGGCCTTCCGCGGGTGATTTCATTGGTGTAAGAGAGATAGTCCGGATGCGACAGCGCGCCCGTGAAACACTGCCACGCGAACAGCGCGAAGACCACGTACATGGTGCGCCGGTGGGCCGCCGGTTCGCGCAGCAGCTCCGCCGCGCCCACCCCCGCGATCACGGCAAATGCGACGTAAAGCGGCAGCACATGGCGCACTCCAATGTTGATGCGGCTGCTCATCGCAATCGCCAGAATGACGATGACATAGGCGAGCGGCGCGGAGATTTTGAGCCGCTTGCGCCACGCAATCCACAGCGACCAGCCCAGCAGCGCCAGAAATGCCAGCGGCGTCTTCACCGCCAGCGTCACCGGAAAAAAGTACCAGACGCCGAAATGGAAACGCTGTCCCAGAATGTAGCTGGCATGTCCGTTCTTATTGTGATCGCGGATCATGTTCAAGCCATCGAAGAACCGTGGCGCGGGCAGGGAACCATGCGCAAAATCCAGCGGCCCGTAAGAGAAACGGAATGCCGCCCAAATCACCGCGCACGCAATCGCGCAGATCGCGAGCGCGGCCGGCCAGCGCTCGCGCACGTGCCGCAGCGTGGCCGGAATCCCCGGCCAGCGCGCCGCGTACATCGCGATCCAGATCGCAGGCAGAAAGACCACCAGCGAGTACTTGGATATGATTCCGAAGCCCAACGCCAGCCCCAGCAGCACTGTGCGCTTGCGCGTCGGACGTTCTGCCCAGAGCACCGCCGCATAGGCTCCCGCGGCGGCGAGAGCGGTGGCCGCCATATCGGTGGTTACCATCCCGGCATGCGCCAACACGGGCGGAGTCGTCGTGAAGAGAAACGTCGCGATCAGCCCCGCGACCGGGCCGCCAATGTGGTTGCCCCAGAGGAACACCATCAGCGCGGCGAACAGAAAAAACGGCAGAATGCCGAGCCGCGCCAGCGCCAGCATACGGTCGTAATGCGCATCGTGCCCGAGCACTTCGAGCCCGTCGGTCGTGCTATTTCCGGTATGGGCCCACCGCGCCCCCGCCATCACCGGGCCGATCGCCGAAAGCACTCGCGCCAGCGGCGGGTGCGACGCATCGCCCGTGATCGTTCCGTGTACCAGCCACTCCACGCCGGTGCCGAGGTGAATCGGTTCGTCGATCGTGTGGCTCAACGCCGTGTAAGTTGCGGCGATGCGAAGCGCGCCGATCGCCACCAGGATCGCGGCGAGTAGCGCGCAGCGGCGCAGGGACAATCCGCCGGAGCCTTCAGCGTTCAACGTTCCGAACCTGCGGGGATGCCGCGGCCTTCGCCAGGCGCATGGCGTTCGCCATCAAGCGGAGCCCGTGATCGCCCTCCGCCGTGAGAATCGATTCCGGGTGAAACTGGACCGCTTCCACCGGCAACTCCCGATGGCGCACGCCCATAATCACGCCATCCTCCGTCTCCGCGGTAATTTCCAGACAGGCCGGGAATGTCTCGCGGCGCGCAAACAAAGAGTGGTAGCGCCCCACCTGAAATTCCGTCGGCAGACCCTCGAAGACGCCGATTCCGCGATTGCGCACGGTGGAAGGCTTCCCGTGCATCGGATAATCGAGCACGCCGAGTTCGCCGCCGAAGGCCTCCACGATTCCCTGCAAGCCCAGGCACACGCCGAACACCGGCACACCCAAACGCACCGCCGTCCTCACCACTTCGGGCACGCCGAAATCGGCGGGGCGGCCCGGACCTGGCGAAATCAGAATCAGATTCGGCGCCACCTTCTCGATCAGTTCCGGCGGAAAGCCCGCCCGGTACGTGACCACTTCCGCCCCGGTCTGCCGCGCATAGTTCGCCAGCGTATGAATGAAGCAATCGTCGTTATCCACCAGCAGCAGTCGCGCCCCGCCTCCGCTGGTCGAATGCTCGATGCGTTCCGCGGCAGCCTTGCTTTCCGGCGTGCCGAGCGTGCGGAAGAAGCCGGTCGCCTTCAGGCGGGTTTCGCGCTCTTCCATCACCGGCACCGAATCGAACAGCAGCGTTGCGCCTACCGGATAGGACGCCATGCCATCGCGCAAATAAGTGGTGCGGATCAGAATTCCGGTATTGATATCGCCGCCCAGCGAGATCATGCCGACCGCGCCGCCATACCAGCCGCGGGCGTTCTTTTCCAGTGCTTCTACCGTCTGCGCCGCCGCTTTCTTCGGCGCGCCGATCACGGTGACGGCCCACATGTGGCTGAGGAACGCATCCAGAGCGTCGAAGCCCTCCTGCAGGATTCCTTCCACGTGATCTACCGTATGAAAAACGCCGGCGTAGCTTTCAATCAGCCTCCGCCCGATCACCTTAACGGTGCCCGGTTCGCAAACGCGCGACTTATCGTTGCGATCCACGTCGGTGCACATCGTCAGCTCGCTCTCTTCTTTGGCGCTGACCAGGAGTTCGCGAATGTTATCGGCATCGCGCAGCGGGTCGCCGGTGCGCTGCGCCGTGCCGGAAATCGGACACGTTTCCACACGAGCGCCTTCCACGCGCACGAACATCTCAGGCGACGCTCCCACCAGTTGCTCTTCGCCGAACTGGAGCAGAAATTCGTACGGGCTCGGGCTCGCGGTTTGCACGCGTCGGAAGAGTTCGCTGGCCCTTCCCGAGAACGGCGTACGGAAGGTCTGGCGCAGCACGACCTCGTAATAATCGCCGCGGCGCATGCCTTCGCGCACCTTTTCCACGTTCGCCATGTACTCTTCGGGCGTGTGATCGCTGGAGATCGGCGCCGGCGGCAAGGGAGCGGCGGGAACCACGCTTTCGGCCTCGCGCGGCAGACCCACGGTGCTGCCGTGTTCGCCCTGAAATTCGTACTGGAAGCGCTCCACCTGTTCCTTCTTGCGATCCATGTACCAGATGTCGTCGCAGAGAAACAGGTGAAGATCTTTGTGGCCGTGGCGCGGAAGCTTCTTTTCGATCGGCTCGAACTGAAACAGCAGGTCGTAGCCGAAAGCCCCGACCAGCCCCAGGCGCGAGTTTTCTTCCCCGCGGAACTCTTCGATCAGGGCGCGAAGAATCGAGAAGGCCGAAGGCTGTTTGCTGCGCTCCTCCTCGGAAAACAACGTGGCCATCGGCTTCAGCCGTCCGGCCAGCACATCGCCTTCGAAGCCGAAATCGTCCCACTGCGGAAGGTTCGCCAGAACCGGCTGGAAGAGCCGCAAAATTTCGCGGCCGCGGCCATTCAACGGCCGCAACTCGAAGCGCCGGTCCACCGCGATGATCTCGAGCGGCGGGCGTGTGGATGCGATATCCCAGCGCGAGTATCTGCCGGGATACTCGTATCCCGAGGATAGGTAAATCCCACGGTGATGGTCCAGATCGCTGAGAAGGTGGGTGAGCCCCTTCCGGAAATTGGTCTTCGAAACGGTGCGGGTGACCTGGATCCCGTGGGGAGTCGTATAGCGGTATTCGCGCATAAGCACGCCCCTTTGGGAAATAATTTTCAGGATAGCATGCGCGTCAGAATCTCCCCGGCCGCCGGCTCGGCGTACTTCAATTCGTGGCCGGAACGCTCCACCACGAAGACCTCCGTGCGGGCGGGAATCTGTGCGATCGCCGCGCGCAGTTCTTCGACCGTGGCGAACGGGTCGCGCGTGCCGTGCACGAAGAGCGCGGGCGTTCGCAACTCGGGAAAGAATGCGGTGCGCAGTTGGTCCGGACGGCGCGGAGGATGCAGCGGGTAAGAGAGCAACAGCAACCCGTCGGCGAGTTCCGGATGTTCGGCGGCGGCCATTGCCGTCTGCCGGCCGCCGTAGGAATGTCCGCCCGCGAAGATTCGCCGCGTAGCGTAGCGCCGCAGCGCGTCGACGGCGGCTTTCACCCCCTCCCGGTCACGGGCGGCGCCCGCTGGAAACGGAGATCCGCTGGGGCGCGCTACGCGAAACGGAAGATCGTAGCGCAGCACCGCGAGACCGGCTGTTTCAAACGCGCGGGCCAGCGCAATTAACAACGTGGTGTTGCTGTTCGAACCGGCGCCGTGAGTCAGCGCGAGGCCATCGCCGGTGGGGTTCGCCGGAAGGTGCAGAACGCCGCGGACTCCGCTGTCGTCGAATGCGTGTTCCATGGGAGATTCCGCTATTGTACCCGTTACGTATTGGAGTTCAAGCGCTTCGCGATGGACGCCAGCAGCGTGCGCGGCGCCAGTCGGGTGAGCAGGATCATCCCCCGGTTGCGCGCTCCCGCGATGGCTTCGGCCTCGCCCGCCATCATGGCGCGGTAACCGATTTGCGCCACTTCTTTCGCCGTCATCGCGGAGCCGCGAAAGAGCTTGCTGTCGGTGATTCCTGCGGCGGTTTCGAACTCCGTCCGCGTGGGCCCTGGGCAGAGCACCGTAATCGAAACTCCGGTGCCTTCGAATTCCTTGGAGAGCGCCTCGGAAAAGGAAACCACGAAGGCTTTGCTCGCATAGTACATCGCCATCAGTGGGCCGGGCACGAAAGCGGCGGTAGAGCCGACGTTCAAAATGCGGCCCGATCCCCGGCGCGCCATGTCCTTCACGTAGAGTTTGCTGAGGTGGGCAAGCGCCGTGATATTTACCTGGATGAGTCGCGCTTCCGCCTCCCAGTCCGTCTGGTCATAGCGGCCGCGCAAGCCAAAGCCCGCGTTGTTGATCAGGATGTCGATGGCTTCGCCGCGAGTCTGCTGGTAAATTTCGTCGGGCGCTGTGGGGGAAGCAAGGTCGGCTGCGATCGTGCGGACCTTCACACCGTAACGTGTCGTCAGTTCCGCCGCCAACTGGTCGAGCCGGTCGGTGCGCCGCGCGATTAGAATCACGCCGAAGCCGCCGGCCGCGCAAAGGCTCGCCAGTTCGGCCCCGATCCCGCTCGAAGCACCGGTGATCAGGGCCATTCCCTGGGCCATTCGGCGCTATTCCTTTTTCTTCAGCTGGGCGTCGTTGTCGCGAATAAAGTCGCGAATCTGGTCGGACATGGCCAGCAGTTTCTCCCACTGTTCGCGGTACAAGGTGACGGGAAACCGTCCCATTCCATACACCGACAGTGCTCCCTTCTCGCTGACCTTGAGACCGAACTGTCCGCGGGCCGGCTTCTTCAGCGCTTCGATCTCGGCGCGAAGGCGTTCATTTTCAGCTTGCAATTCTTCGTCGGTAGGCATGTTCTTTCAGCTTACTTGATACCACATGGTACGCTCAAATTTTTCCGACCATGCAAGAACTGCAAGCGATCTTTTTCGATTTTGACGGTGTATTACTTGATACGGAGCCGGTGCACTGGGCCTGTTGGGCCGAGATGCTGGCTACTCGCGGCGTGGAACTGAGCTGGGAGTATTATCGCGATTCGTGTATCGGAATCGACGACCGTGTCATGCTGCGCACCATGGCCCACCTGGCCGATCCTCCGCGCGATTGGAATACGTTATGGGAGCTCTATCCCGGAAAGCAGTCTCTTTACGTGTCCCGAATGCGTGAGCCTGTCTTCGAACCCGGATTGGTTCAGTGCATCCCGGAATTGCTGTCCACGTATCGACTGGCGGTGGTAAGTTCCAGTGACTCCGCGGAGATCGAACCCCTGCTGGTAGCCGGCGGATTGCGCCAGCACTTCGAAACCATCGTGGGCGGCGATCACGTGACACGGCATAAACCGGACCCCGAGCCTTACCTGCTCGCGGCCAAACGGCTGGGAGTGACGCGCGCCCTGGTGATCGAAGATTCCGCGGCCGGGCTTGCCAGCGGACGCGCCGCAGGCTTCGAGGTGCTTCAGGTCCGCCACCCTTCCGAAGTTCCCGACGTGCTGCGGCGCCGGCTCTCAGGCTCCCGCACTTCCTGACGCCGGCTTTTTTCGCCGCGCCGCCGCGCTCCGCGCCTGTTTGGAGAGCGCCGCGTGCGAAGCCGCCGCGTGGCCCTCGCGTTTCAGCGCATTGGTAGTGGCGCGAGAGCGTTTCGCCGACGGCTTTTTATTCGGCGCGCTCGCCCCCTTGGCTGAATCCCGCGCGGCCTGCTTTTTGACCTGTGGCGAGCCGGTCTTCGGGGGAGCGAGTTTGACGCCGGCGCGCCGCGCTTTGGAAAGCCCGATGGCGATCGCCTGTTTGGCGGATCGCGCGCCGTGCTTGCCTTCGCGAATGTGATCCATCTCCTCGCGCACGAATTCGCCGGCCTGGGTAGACGGCGCTTTGCCCTCTTCGGCGTCCTGATGGGCTCGATCGAGCGTTTTCTTATCTGGCATATTTGAAAAACCTGCAAGGTTGATGCCACGGTGAACCAACTCGCGTCATCCAATACTCCGTATACTTTGAGGAAAGGGGTTACCTTGTCTCCAGCCAAACCCAAAATTAAGCCTACTCAGCATTTGCGCAGCGCGTGGCCGCTTTTGAAGGAACTCGTGCGCCCGCGCCGCGGCATACTGGCGGTCGGTTTTGTGCTCATGGTGATCAATCGCTTGTGCAGCCTGGTCATGCCTGGCTCCATCCGGTGGCTGGTGGACCGGGTGGTGGGGAAGCATGAAATCTGGCTGTTAAACCCGCTGATCGGCGGCGTGTTCGCGGCCACCCTGCTGCAGGGGATCACGTCTTTCTCGCTTACCCAACTGCTCTCCAAAGAGGGGCAGCGCCTGATTGCGGAGTTGCGCCGCAAGGTGCAGGAGCACGTGGGGCGGCTGCCGGTGGGCTATTACGACGCCACCAAATCCGGCGCGCTGGTCTCGCGCATCATGAACGACGTGGAAGGTGTGCGCAACCTGATCGGCACCGGCCTGGTGGATTTTGTGGGCGGCTTGTTGACCGCCGTACTTTCGCTGGTCATCCTGCTGAATATCAGCGCGAAGCTCACCGGGATCGCGCTGTTCTTCATTCTGGTTTGCGGCCTGGGATTGAGCAAGGCATTCGGCAACATCCGGCCGATCTTCCGCGAGCGTGGAAAGATCAACGCCGAAGTTACCGGTAGGCTGACCGAATCGCTGGCCGGGGTGCGCGTGATCAAGGGCTATCACGCCGAGGCGGGCGAGGCGAAGGTGTTCGCGGGCGGGGTGGCGCGGCTGCTGGACAACGTGATGAAATCCCTGACCACGATCTCCCTGATGAGCCTGACCGCTACCGTGCTAATGGGCGTAGTGGGCGGGACCGTGATGTGGGTGGGCGCGCGCCAGATTCTGGCGACTCCGCCCACCTTGACGCTGGGCGGCCTGTTCTCTTTCACGATGTACCTGGCCTTCCTGGTGGCGCCGATCTTCCAGGTGATCGGCATCGGCACCCAGTTGACCGAGGCGCTGGCAGGACTGGATCGCACCCAGGAGGTGCTGCACGAACGGCCGGAGGATGAAGATCCGCTGCGCGTGCGCGCGATCAGTACGATTCAAGGTTACGTGCAGTTCGACAACGTGAGCTTCGAGTACGACGCCGGCAAGGAAGTTCTGCACGAGGTGAGTTTCCAATCCGAACCGGGGACCGTGACCGCGCTGGTGGGACCTTCGGGCTCCGGCAAATCGACCGTGATCAGCCTGATTGCGGCGTTCCACCAACCCACTGCCGGGAAGGTGCTGGTGGATGAGACGGACCTTTCCACGGTGAGGCTGGATTCCTACCGCTCTCAACTGGGAGTTGTCCTGCAGGACACATTCCTGTTCGACGGCTCGATCCGCGACAACGTGGGCTTCGCGCGGCCGGGCGCCACGGACGAGGAAATTCTGGAGGCCTGCCGGATCGCGCGGGTCGACGAGTTCGCGGAGAAGTTCGAAAAGAAGTACGACACGATCGTGGGCGAGCGCGGCGTGAAACTCTCCGGCGGACAGCGCCAGCGAGTCTCGATTGCGCGCGCGATTCTGGCGGATCCGCGGATCCTGATTCTGGACGAGGCGACGAGCAGTTTGGATTCGGAATCGGAGGCCGCGATCCAGGAAGGGCTCGGCTACCTGATGAAGGGGCGGACGACCTTCGTGATCGCGCACCGGCTTTCCACCATCCGCCGGGCGGAGCAGATATTGGTGGTCGAGGCGGGGCGGATCGCGGAGCGCGGGACGCACGATTCGCTCTATGCGGCGCAAGGGCGCTACTGGGATTTATACACGCGGCAGCATGGGGTCGATGCCAATCTTTTCCTGGCGCCGGGCGAAGGCGACAAGGTGCCGGAAGCGAAAGAAGGTCCGCGGCTGCGCGGTGCGGCCGCGCCGACCGCAGCATCGCTGCTGGGCGGCGGCACGGTATAAGCGCCGGGCTATTTCATCTGCTCGACTAGGCGGACAATTTCGCGGGCTTCGGTTTCCAATTCCCTGGGGACACGAACGTTCCACCAACCGAGGATATTGCCGCTTTCCTGGCGGGCGGCGGGGTTGCGGTCCATGGCGAAGAAAGGAATTCCCGCGTCCCGGAGCCAGCACTGGGCTAACCCGATGGCGATCGGGTCGGTGATGCCGGTTCGGATCAGGACATCGAAATTTGTCTCGCGAGTTTCTTCCGCGGCCATCGCACGACTCCCTTGGGGGCATTGTACACTGGCAGGCGATGCGGACGCTGCTCTTCCTGGTTCTCTGTATGCCCGCGATGGCTGCGCCGCCGCTGCGGCTGCATCCGCAGAATCCGCACTATTTTTTGTTTCGCGGCCGACCCACGGTGCTGGTTACGTCGGGCGAACATTACGGCGCAGTGATCAATCTCGATTTCGATTACAAGAATTATCTCGCGGAACTGGCGCGCCATCATCTGAACCTCACGCGCATCTTCGCGGGCACGTATCGCGAGGTGCCGGGTAACTTTTCGATCGGCAACAATACGCTCGCGCCCAAGGACGACCGGTTTGTGAGCCCGTGGATGCGGCAGGGAAACGAGTTCGATCTCACTCGTTGGAATGCAGAGTACTTTTCGCGAATGAGGGCTTTTCTTCACGAAGCATCGCGCCGCGGAATCGTGGTGGAGGTCAATTTGTTTTGCCCTTTTTACGAGGACGGCATGTGGCGCGTGAGCCCGTTCCATAGCGTGCCGCGCCTGGAAGCTTTCACGCTGAAGCATGCTGCCGTGACGCAGGCGCAGGTAGATTTCGTGCGGAAACTGGCGGGGGAACTGCGGGAGTTCGACAATCTGTATTACGAAATTGCCAACGAGCCGTATTTCGGCGGCATCACGCTGGAGTGGCAGCGAACTATCGCGCGCGCCATTGCCGAAGCGGAAGCATCGTTTCCCGAAAAGCACTTGATCTCGCAGAATATTGCCAATGGTTCGACGAAGATTGCGAACCCGGATCCGCTGGTCTCGATCTTCAATTTCCATTACTCGCGTCCTCCGGAGAGTGTGGCGATGAATTACGCACTCGACCGTGCCATCGGGATGAACGAGACGGGGTTCGACGGCAGCGCCGATGCCACGTACCGGACGCAGGGCTGGGACTTCATCATGGCGGGCGGGGCGCTCTACAACAATCTCGACTACAGCTTTGCGATTGGCCACGAGCGTGGGGATTTTCATTACGACGGCAAGACACCTGGAGGCGGCAGCGTGGAACTGCGGCGTCAACTGGGTGTGCTGCTCGAGTTCCTGAAGCGGCTGGACTTGGTGCACATGAAGCCTGCCGCCGGCATCGTGGAAGCGGGGCCCGCCGAGGGAGGCTCAGCCCGCGTGCTGGCGTTGGCTGGCAAAGGTTATGCGGTCTACCTGCATCACGGGCGGGTTGTGGATGGCGCCAAGCCGGCACTACCAGGTGGATGGCGCCAGCCGAACCACCAAGCTGACGTTGCAATTGCCTAAGGGACGCTATGCGGTGGAGTGGTTGTCGCCGAAATCGGGCAGGTGGAGCGGACGGCGGACGGTGGTCCACGAGGGCGGGAGTTGCGCACTCGAATCGCCGGTTTATACCGAAGACGTGGCGCTGCTGGTGCGTGCGATCTGAAATACGCGGCGTTCATGGCCTGCGGCCGAGGCCGACGACGACACCGCCGGTGGTCAACAGCCATTGCTGAGTGGGACGGCCGAGGTCGCGCCAGAGGCGCACCGTGAAGGCAGCGCGGACGCGGCCTCCGTGCGTCACGGCAAACGCCGCTTTGCCGGAGTATTGGAAGAGAGCGCCATTGTTGTACCTCTTCCACTGGTTCCATTCGTAGCCGCCGCCGACGCCGAGGGAGAGTTCGACGCGTCCGCCGGCGAGCGGGGCGGTGCCGCGAAGGCCGTAGTCGAACAGCTTCAAGTACTGGCGCGACGAGATGCAGGTGTACCGGTAACTCAGGCACGTATCGATGGCTACCGGCCAGATTTCGGTGAAGCCGGTTTCCGGGGCGAGATATTTGAGGATGCGCAGTTCGTAGCCGGTGTGCCAGCCGGGGCCGGCGGTGAAACCGTTCGTCGCGTAGCCGCTTAGCGGGAAGCCGCCGGCGGCCGAGACTTCGAAGTTGTGGAGCGGAGCATTTACCTGGGCCTGGGCTGCGACGACGACTGAACACAGAAGGATGAGAAAAAGCGGTATCGATGAGGTCACACTCCAAAGAGTCGTGGCGGCCCGATTCCACTACGGCGATCTGAAAATTCCCGGAACGCTCCGGCGGCTACACTACATCGGCCCAGAACTTCAGATACGGCTTGTCTTCGATGAGGCGCAACAGGTAGAGCGCGACTTCGCGAGCGTGATAATCGCCCCACATGCTGGATTCGCCGGCCGGGACTTTGGCGCCCGGCGGGATGGCGTCCCAACCGTTGGGGCGATGGTAGACGGAGTGGAGGATCAGGCCCTGATGGGCGGGATCGGTGCTGAGGTAGGGCTCGGCGAATAAGGTATCGCAGACCTTGAGGCCGGCGTTCCAATAGCGATCATCCTTCAGGCGGCGACCGAGACGGAGGAGGCCCTGCGCGCCGATGGCGGCGGCGGAGCTATCGACGGGCTCGTGGATGTTGTAAGGGTCGGCCGGAGTGCGCTCGCCAATCGCCGAGTTGGGCGAGGCCGGGTGCGCCGGCGTCCCAGTACGGGATGCCATCGGGCGGGGTGTTCTCGATATAGAAATCGCAGGTCGCGCGCGCGGCCTTTTCCATGATGGCCCTGGTCTCTACGTGGCCTTCGAGGGTGTCGAAGAGTTCGAGCTGTTCGGCGAAACCGCACATGGCCCAAGCGAGTCCGCGCGTCCAGGTGCTGAAGGGGCTATAGCCCTGCTGCGAATTAGGACAGCGGTAATTGCCGTCATTGACGTTGAAGATGCTTTCGTGGGCGGTGCGGCCGCGCACGTCGTAAAAATCGCGGCCTTCGCCGTACCAGACCGCGTACTTCGCGGTGGCGCGGGCGTGCTGCGCGACGCGTTCGAGCAAGTCAATTTTCTTATCGTTCTCGCCCATCAGCACGTGGCCGAGCAAGTGGCTGACGGCGGGAGCGCGCAGGGTGCGGATGGTATCCACGAAGAGGGAGTGCGGACCGTTGAAGGAGTAGATATAGCCGCCGCCATCGGAGGTGCGCGACCAGCGCGCGGCCTGCACGGCGCCGGAGACCTTGAGCGCCATTTCGTAGAAGCGCTGCTCCCACGGATCCTGCGGAATACGTCCCTCGGCCATGAGGCGCAGCAGATTGCCGTAGGTGCTTACGTTATTGAAGCCGTGGTCGTGAACGCCGATGTGGCTGACGTGGGGTGCCATCACGTCCACGGTGCGCTGGCGGCCGATTTCGAGGAACTCGGGGTCGCCGGTGGCATCGAACTGGAGGATGGCTCCGCCGAACTGGAAGCCCTGGGTCCACTCGGTCCAGCCGCGGCTGGTATATTTGCCGCCCACGGTGAAGACGGGCGAGCCCTTGTCCGGCGCCCAGCCGGATTCGAGCGAACGGATCTTGGCGGCGGAGAGTTCGAAGAGGCGGCGCACTTTCGGGGCGAGCGAGGCCAGGGTGGGCGCGGATTGGGTGTCTACCATTCCCCGCAATTTTAGCTGGTGGCGGGGAAGAAAATCCGGGAATTTGATAAAGTTGCACCAGTGCGTGTTCTGCTACTGGGCATTTCGCTTGCGCTTTCGGGGATGGCCGCGACCACGCCGGCCGAGGCGGCGCGCGAGTTTGCGCAAACCATCAAGCCGCCGCTGGTGGCCAACTGCGCGGGCTGCCACAATCCGGCGAATCCCAGGAACCGCATCGACTTCCTGAAGGGCGATTCCTTTAAAGACGTGGAGACGCGGCGCGGGCTGTGGCGCGATGTGGCGGCGCAGATTCGCAACCGGACGATGCCGCCGGTGGCGTCGAAGATGACCGAAGAGGAGCGCCTGCACATTGCCACCTGGGTGGAGAGCCGCCTGCGGGAAACGGCGTGCACGTCCGGCGACTACGCGGGTGTTTCGCCGGCGCGGCGCCTGAACCGGCGCGAGTATCACAACACGATTCGGGATCTGCTGGGTGTGGACCTGGCGGTGGCGGATATTTTTCCGGCCGACGAATCGGGCGGCACGGGGTTCGATACCAACGGCGAGACGCTGTTTGTGCCGCCGATGTTGCTGGAGCGGTACCTGGAGGCGGCGCAGAAGATTTTGGATCGCGTGATCATCACGCCGCCGCTGGTGAAGGTCTTCCCCTCGGCCGAGATGATGCCGGCGGCCCCTAGTAAGAAAGCAGGGCGCGCGCTCGAAGCGGCACAGGAAGTGACGGCGACGCTGCCGATTTTCGTGGACGGACGCTACAGCCTGGGCGTCTCGGTGGACCGTCCGAAAGACGCGCCGTTCCAGATGACCGTCAAGGTGGACGGGCTGGCCTCGGGCACGCTTTCTTACAACCGCGATCCGGGCGGCGGGGCGACGACACGGCAGCAGGTAGTGAACATTACGCGCGGGGTGCACACCATTACGGTGACGGCGGGCAAGGCTCCGGTAATGTTTTACAGCCTCACGGTGGAGCAGCGGCAGGACGCGGCGCCGCCGGAAAAGCGCGCGCTGCATTACCGGCTGTTCGGCACGGAGGCAGGCGAAGCGCCGCTGGACGCGCGCAACGCCGCGCGGCAACTGCTCGCGGGATTTTTGCGCAATGCCTACCGCCGGCCGGTGGAAGCGGCGGAGGTGGATCGCTACCTTGCGATGTACGACCGCGCAGCGGAGCGCGGCGATCCGTATGAAGAACGCGTCAAGCTGGCGTTAAAGGCCGTGCTGGTCTCGCCGCGTTTTCTATTCCGGATCGAAGACCGCGACGAAAGCGAAGGTATACATCCTTTGGGGCAGTACGACCTGGCATCGCGCTTATCGTACTTCCTGTGGTCCACGATGCCGGACGAGGAGTTATTCCGGCTGGCGGAACAGAAGCGCTTGAGCGACCCGAAGGTACTGGCGGCGCAGGTGGACCGGATGCTGGACAGTCCGCGTTCGCGCGCTTTTTCGACGAGCTTTGTAGGGCAGTGGCTGGGGACGCAGGAAGTGGGCGGCCGGGTGGTGCCGCTATTGACTGAGCTGCAACATTACTACACGCCGGAGGTGGCGGCGGACCTGCGCGAAGAGCCGGTGCTGCTCTTCCAATATATTCTGGGCGGAAACCGAAGCCTGATCGAATTGCTGAATGCGAACTACAGCTTCCTGACGGAACGGCTGGCAAAATTCTACGAGGTCGAAGGCAAGGTGAAGACGGGCGACGGCTTCCAACGTGTGGAATGGCCGGACGATAAACGCGCGGGCGTGCTGGGGCTCGGCGGAGTGCTGGCGATGACGTCGCACTACAAGCAGGGGAGCCCGGTGCTGCGCGGCGCGTGGGTATTGGACACGCTACTCGGAACTCCGGTGCCTCCGCCGCCTCCGGAGGTGCCGCCGCTGGAGGCGGCCGCGAAGAACGAGCGCGGACTGACGGTACGGCAGATGCTGGCGCGCCATCGCGCGGACGCGGCCTGCTCGACGTGCCACAACCTGATGGACCCGATTGGTTTGGGCCTGGAGAATTTTGACTGGATGGGGCGCTGGCGCGATCGCGACACCAACGGCGAGCCGGTGGATGCTTCGGGCGCGCTGCCCTCCGGCGAAAAGTTTACGGGGCCGGTGGAGCTGCGCCAGATGCTGCTGAATCGCAAGCAGGATTTTTTGCGGCACTTGAGCGGCAAGGTCTTGGGCTATGCGCTGGGGAGAAGCTTGCAGGATGGCGACCAGTGCACGGTGCAGAAACTGGTGGACGCGCTGGAGCGGGATCATTACCGGGCGCGCACGCTGATTCGGGATGTGGCGCTCAGCATTCCGTTCCGCAATCAGCAGGGCGGTGTGGTGGAAGCCTCTCCGCCGCCGGCGGTAAAGAAGAAGCCGGCGACTCATCCCTTGGGAGACAAGTAGGCCGCGGGGTATTCGAGGGGAGCCTCGCTTTGGAAGTCCGCGCGGGGGGAGTCCACGGGCGAGAGGGCGGCAAGGTATTGGGCTACATGGTGGGGGGAAGTCAGGCTGCGAATGCTGCTTCCGTGCGGGGGGAGTCGACGGGCGAGGGGGTGGGTTTTCTCGCAAAGATCGCGGAGGTCGCAGAGAAAGGCGCGCCGCCGCCGGTACGTTGCGCGGGGCTATTCGATGGGGGCCTCGCTTTGGAAGTCCGCGGGGGGAGTCCACGGGCGAGGTGGCGGCAAGGTATTGGGCTACGTGCTGGGGGGAAGTCAGGCTGCGAATGCTGCTTCCGTGCGGGGGGAGTCGACGTGCGACGGAGCGGGTTTTCTCGCAAAGATCGCGGAGGGCGCAGAGAAAGGCGCGCCGCCGCCGGTACGTTGCGCGGGGCTATTCGATGGGGGCGTTGTAGCCGAGGCGCCAGTGGGCGCTTAACTTCGGCAGGCCGCGCGGGGGGACCAATTTGACTTCGATGCGGTGGTACTTGCCGTCGCGGACCTGATTCTGCGGTGCATATCCCAGGATGTAGCGATTGCGCAGCTCCACGCCGATTTTCTTGGCGATGTCGGGTAGTTCGACTGCGCCCGCCTCAAACATTCGTCCGCCGGTCTGTTCGCTGACGCGGTTGAGCAGGTCGGGGCCTCCGGCCTCCTCGGCGGTGCCGCCGCCGCCGAAGACGCCGATGGAATAGATCAGGACGTCGCTTTCCTTGATGACATTGGTAACTTCCTTCTGCGAGTAGCGGCTGTGGTTATCGCCGCCATCGGAAATGATCAAGAGCGCCTTCTTATTCTTCTTGGAGCGCTTCATTTCGTGGAGGGCCAGGTAGATCGCGTCGAGCAGCGCAGTGGAGCCCTTGGAGCGGGAGAAGGCCAGGCGATCTTCGATGGTCCCGGTATCGGAAGTCAGCGGAACAACCAGGCGGGGGGAATTATCGAATTCGACGAGGAAGAATTCGTCTTCGTCATTGGAGATGTGAAAGAACTGCTTGGCGGCCATGCGGGAGCGCTGGAGCTTATCGCCCATGCTGCCGCTGGTGTCGAAGACGAGGCCGACCGCGACGGGTTCGTCGTCCATCGCGAACTGGACGATCTTCTGCTCAATTTTGTCTTCGAAGACGCGAAAGTTTTCCTGCTCCAGGCCGGAGACGGGACGGTTGAGCGGATCGTTGACGGACACGGGCACGAGGATGAGGGTGGTATCGACGCGGATATTGGCGCCGGGGGCAGGTTCCTTTTTCGGCGCGGGCCTGGGGCGCTGCTCGATTTTGACCTGAGCGGCAAGCACTCCCAAAATACACAACGCCAGCATCACCCGAAACTTCATAGTCACCCTCAGCGGTATTGTACTCCCGCGGGGTAACGGATCGCGGCTAAGGGGCTTGGAGGCGGCGGTATACCATTGCCACCGGCAGACCCATCACGTTGAAGTAATCGCCTTCGATGCGCTCGATGAATTTGGAGGCCAGCCCCTGGATGGCGTAGGCGCCGGCCTTATCCATAGGCTCGCCGCCCGCCACGTACGCGGCGATTTCGCGATCGCTGAGCTGGGCGAAATAGACGGCGGTGGTGGCGTAGGCGCACTCGGCCCGGCCATCGCGCAGGAGACAGATTCCGGTCAGCACATCGTGGCGCTTGCCGGAAAGCAGGGCGAGCATGCGAGCGGCATCGGCGGTATCGGTGGGTTTGCCGAGGATTTCGCCATCGATCACGACGGTGGTGTCGGCGCCGAGGACGGTTTCTTCGGGAGCGGCGGTGACGGCGCGTGCCTTGGCTTCCGCCAGGCGCTGCACGTACGCGCTGGGGTTCTCCGCGGGCAGGACGGATTCGTCCACTGGCGGCGGTGCGCACCACGAAGGGAATTCCGGCCTGACGGAGAATCTCACTGCGGCGCGGCGATTGCGAAGCGAGCACGAGCATGCCCCAGTGTAAAATGCCCCAGTGTAAAATGAAGCCGGCATGAAACACCTTTCAGAGGCATTGCTGGTTCGCCCGGGGTCGCGGATCAAGCTCGCGGAGTTCGACCCTGCGAATACCCACGGTGTGGAGAAGACAGCGGGCGGACGCCAACTGCAAAAGAATCTCGACCGCTTGAGCGTGCTGCAATACCTGTTGTACGCCGAATCGAGGCGCGCGCTGCTGGTGGTGCTGCAGGGAATCGATGCGGGCGGGAAGGACGGGACGATTCGCCATGTGATGAGCGGGCTGAATCCGCAAGGCGTGAAGGTGACGGCGTTCAAAGTTCCGGAGGGCGCCGAGAAGCGGCACGATTATCTCTGGAGGGTGCACCAGGCGGTGCCGGAGTTCGGGCAGATGGGGATTTTCAACCGTTCGCATTACGAGGATGTGCTGGTGGTTCGCGTACACAGCCTGGTGCCGAAACAGGTGTGGAGCAAGCGGTACGCGCAGATCAACGAATTCGAGCACATGCTGACGGAGAACGGCGTGCGCATCGTGAAATTCCTGTTGTATATCGATAAGGACGAGCAGGCGAAGCGCTTTCGCGAACGGATTGACGACAAGACGAAGAACTGGAAGTTCTCGGCCGCCGATTTGAAGGAGCGCGAGTACTGGGACCAGTACATGGCGGCGTATCAGGATATGCTGCACAACTGCAGCACGGATTGCGCGCCGTGGTACGTGATCCCGGCCAATCGCAAGTGGTTTCGCAATCTGGCGGTGTCGCAGGTGTTGTGTGAAGAGCTGGAGGCGATGAAGCTGCGTTATCCGAAACCTGTCGGCGGATCTTAAGGGAATTCAGTTCGAATAGATGGTTTAGCCTTCTTCGATGGCGGCGGTCAACGGGGCGGGGAAGCTTGATTTCGGCAGGGGTTTCCAGAAGATCAGGGCGAGCGTAATGGTGAGCAGCTGGACGGCGACGATGAGGGCGACGCAGGCGGGCCAGCCGCCGTGCGACCAGAAGAAGCCGGGGATGGCGGAGCCGCCGCTGCCGCCCACGTAATAGAACGTCACATAGAGGCCGACGGCGGAAGCGCGCGATTCGGTGGCGGCGCTGCCGACGTAGCTCGAGCCCGCGGAATTCGCGATGAAGACTCCGGTGCAGGCGAGGGTGAGTCCCACCATCACGATGGGGAGGCTGTGCACGAGCGTGAGGCTCACGCCGGCGGCGCCGCCCGTGAAGGCGACGACCAGGGCGAAGCGATGGCCCAGGCGATCGATCGCGCGGCCCGCGACCGGGGTTACCACGGCGCCGACGAGGTAGACCACGAACAGCAGGCCGAGCGCGGTGGTGCTGAGGTTGAAGGGCGGCGCGGCCAGGTAGAAGTTCACATACGTGAAGGTGCCGAGCAGGGAGAACATCACGCAGAAGCCGACAGCATAAGTGGCGGCGAGGCGGGGGTTGCGCAGGTGGCGCAGCATGGCGGCGCCGGAGGATCCGCCGCGGCGTGCGCGCTGGAAGCGGCTTCCGGCGGGCAGCCACGAGCGAATCGCAAACGCGCCCATCAGGTTGAGCGCGCCGAGCATGACGAACGCCCATCGCCAATTGGCGTGGGAGGCGACCAGCGCGGCGAGGGCGCGGCCGCTGAAGCCGCCGATGACGGTGCCGGTGACGTAGGCGGCGGTGGCGGCTCCGGCGCCGGCCTCCCATTCCTCATTGATGTAGGCGATGATCACGGCGAAGATGCCGGGGGTGAAGACGCCCTGCAGGAATCGCCAGAAGAGGAGCTGTCCGAAGCTGGTGGCGGTGGCGGCAAGCAGGGTGGGGATGGCGAGGAGGAAGGCGGCGGGGACAATCACGCGTTTGCGGCCAAAGCGATCGGCCACGATACCGGCGAAGGGAGCGGCGAGGGCGACGGCGAGGGTGGAGGCGGTGACGACCAGGCTGATGAGGGCAGGGGAGACGCGAAATTCGCGGGCGAGCAGGGGGAGCAGGGGCTGCGGCGCGAAGAGGGTGACGAAGGCGCAGAAGCCGGCAAAGACGACGGCGGCGGTTCGGGTTTTTGATGGCGCGAGCGCCGGCGAGACCATTCTTTCCATTATCTACGCGCCGCCGCGCGTGATTTGCCCCGATTGGGTGATTTCACCTCAGAAACGGCTGCTGCAGAGCCTTTGAAATCAGCAATTTATGGTGGCAGGTAAATTGCATCTGAAACTCTGAATTTCTATATCGGAAGGACCTCATACATGCAAAATCTAGGTATTCTGCCCAGCCGCTACGGTCTCCAGGAACACGGCGTCCGCAACGCCAGCTTCGTTTATTGGAACCTGGGAACCGCTCAATTGATTGAGAAGGCCATTCAGCGCCGCGAGGGTTTGCTGGCGTCTGGAGGCGGGCTCGTGGTGCGCACCGGAGACCAGACGGGGCGTTCGCCGCGCGACAAGTTCGTGGTCCGCGATGCCGGCACCGAGAACACCGTAAACTGGGGCAGCGTCAACCAGCCCTTCCTGCCGGAACAGTTCGACCGGCTCTATGGAAAGCTGCTCGCTTACTTGCAGGCGCGCGATCTGTTCGTGCAGGATTGCTATGCCGGGGCCGACCCGCAATATCAGATTCCGATTCGGGTAGTGACGGAACTCGCGTGGCACAATCTGTTCGCGCGGCAACTGTTCGTACGCGCCAACGCCGAGAAGACGGATAGCCACGTACCGCAGTTTACGGTGATCGATGCGCCGGGCTTCCGGGCGGATTCTGCCGAAGACGGCACCAATTCGGACGTCTTCGTGATCATCAATTTCAGCAAGAAGCTGGTGATTATCGGCGGCACGCAGTACGCCGGCGAAATGAAAAAGGCGATCTTCAGCGTGCTGAATTATTTCCTGCCGACGCAGGACGTGCTGCCGATGCACTGTTCGGCGAATATCGGCGAGGATGGCGAGACGGCGCTGTTCTTCGGGCTTTCGGGCACGGGCAAGACGACGCTTTCCGCCGACCCGGCGCGCAGGCTGATCGGTGACGACGAACATGGCTGGGCGCCGAGCGGCATCTTCAATTTCGAAGGCGGCTGCTACGCCAAGTGCATTCACCTGCGCCGCGAGACGGAACCGCAGATCTGGGATGCGATCCGCTTCGGCACGGTGCTGGAGAACGTGGCGGTGAACAGCGAACTGCGGCTTTTGGATTTCGACGACACGACGTTCACGGAGAACACGCGCGCCGCTTACCCGGTGACGTTCATCGATAACGCCGTGGTGCCGGGGCTGGGCAGCCACCCGAAGAACATCATCTTCCTGACCTGCGACGCGTTCGGGGTACTGCCCCCGCTCTCGCGGCTTTCGCCGGACCAGGCGATGTTCTATTTCCTGAACGGGTACACGGCCAAAGTCGCGGGTACGGAGCGTGGACTGGGCAAGGAGCCGGAAGCGACATTCAGTTCCTGCTTCGGCTCGCCGTTCCTGCCGCGCAGCCCCGAGGTGTACGCGGAGATGCTGGGCAGAAAGATGACGCAGCAGAACGCGGCGTGCTGGCTCATCAACACCGGCTGGAGCGGCGGACCTTACGGCGTCGGCAAGCGCATGAGCCTGCCCCTGACGCGCGCGCTGGTGACGGAAGCGCTC
The DNA here is from genome assembly GCA_963811575.1 of uncultured Solibacteraceae bacterium. Taxonomy (GTDB): domain Bacteria; phylum Acidobacteriota; class Terriglobia; order Bryobacterales; family Bryobacteraceae; genus Solibacter. The sequence continues at coordinate 101,793 of CAWERY010000014.1, forward strand.
GGCGGATCTTTGGCAAAGGCCGATTACCGGATCGACCCGATATTCAAAGTCCAGGTTCCGGTGGCCTGCCCGAACGTAGACTCGAAGGCGCTGGATCCGCGCGCCACGTGGAGCGATCCCGCGGCCTACGACAAGGCGGCGGCGGACCTTTCGGCACGTTTCCAGAAGAACTTCGCGAAGTTCGATAAGGCATCGAGCATCTTGAAGCGCGAAGAAGTGATGGCGTAAAGCAGCGCACCTGTTGGGCGAAGAGGGCTGTCCGTGAAAGCACGGGCGGCCCTCTTCGCGTTTGTGAGAGGTCTTCCACGGCGATCTTCGGGCGTGATAGGATTATGGCCAATCAGGCTGTGGCCAATCAGAGGAGGACCAATGACTCAGTGCTCCAGACGTAATTTCTTGAGGGCCGGACTCGCGGCGGGTGTTCTCGCGGGAACCGGAAGACTGCCGCTGCGCGCGGCGCGGGGGACGGCGACCGATTGGGTAACGCTGGGTAAATCCGGCGTTAAGGTGACACGGCTGGCCTTCGGCACCGGCACGATGAGCGGAGGAGTACAACGCGGACTGGGGCAGGATGAGTTCACCCGGCAGGTGCGGTACGCCTACGACCACGGCATTCGCTTCTTCGAGACGGCCGAGAGCTACGGCGATATGCACCGGATGCTGGGCGTGGCGTTGAAGGGCGTGCCGCGCGATTCGTACCGGCTGATGACGAAGGTGACTACGCGCGAGGGGGTGGACCCGCGGGAGAAGCTGGACGAACTGCGGAAGCTGGCGAATACGGAGTACTTCGATATCGCCCTGCTGCACTACCAGCACGTCGGCACCTGGCCTACCGATACGGTGCGATGGCAGGACGGAATACAGGAAGCGAAGTCGAAGAAGGTGATCCTCGGGCAGGGAGCCTCGGTGCACGGGCTACCGGCGCTGCGGCGCATGCCGGGGAACAAGTGGCTGGAAGTCGCGATGATCCGGATGAATCACAAGGGCACCCGGATGGACGCCGAAGATTTCAATACGAACGGTTTGGGAGACGTCACCGAAGTGGTGAGCCACGCCAAGCAGGTTCGCAGCGACGGCATGGGGATCATCAGCATGAAGCTGATTGGCGAAGGCAGCTTCACGACGCGCGAAGACCGGCAGGCGGCGATGCGATTCGCATTCAATAATGCGGGCGTGGATGCGGTGACGGTCGGCTTCAAGAATACGAAAGAGATCGACGAAGCGATCGAGAATCTGAATCTCGCGCTGGCGTAGCGGTTAACGCACGAGATCGATACTGGCGATGGTGCGCGAGCCGGTGCGCCACTGGTTGACGAGCTTCCCTTTGGCATCGACCTCGATGATGCGGCGGCCGGTGTAATCGTTAATCAGCATGCCGGAGTCGGGGAGAAACGTGAAGCCGGAGGCCCAGCCGAACTGAATGGCGGGATCGGCGCCGCCGATAGAGCGGACGATTTTTCCAGAGGGGTCGACTTCGACGAGCTCGCCGGGATCGGACAGACTGATCACGGTATTGCCACCGGGCAGGCGGCGTCCCATGTAGAGCTTGCGATTTTTGGGATTGGGCGCCTGCCACTGCCAGACGATTTTTCCGGCGGAATCGACCTCGATCAATTTGGCATCGGCTTCGACGGCGACGAGCGTGGTGCCTTGCGCGGTGCGATGGGCATTGCGCGAGCGCATGTTGGCGAGGTCGGCACTTTCGTATTTCCAGACGACCTGGCCGGCGGAAGTCACTTCGATGATTTTTCCGAGCTTGGCGTCGTTGATCAGGGTGTTGCCATTGCCGAGGCGCTGGGCGGCGATGGGGTGCTCCAGGCCTTCGGAATAAGACCAGACTTCCTGGTGGGCGGCGTTGAGTTCGACGACGCGCTTTTTGGGATTGATGGTGAAGAGGACGTGACCATCGGGCAGGGCCTGCACGTCGTGGCCGTGATCATTGGGAGCGCTCCAGAGCAGTTTGCCGGAAGGCCATTCGATCTCCGCGATTTCGCCATTGGGGCCGTGATCCGAGATGAGAAGAGTGTGAGCGGCGGGCTTGGGCTTGAGGTATTTGTCGAACCAGGCGAAGGCGCGCTCGTCGGCGCGGAGGGCGTCGGCGCCTTTGAAGCCGTGGCCGGCGCCGCTGATGGTTTCGAGCTCCGCGGGTACTCCGGCGGCGATCAGGCGTTCGACGATCCAGAGCGATTGTTCGTAGGCGACGTAAGGGTCGGCGGTGCCATGGATGGCGAGGATGGGGGCGGCGTTGGGGGTGACCCAGTTGAGCGGGCTGGCGCGCATGTGGGCGGGACGTTCGTGATTGAGATCCCCGCCGAGGAACATGGGGAGGACTTCGGCGGCGTCAACGGATTTGGAATAGGATTGCGTGAAATCGGTGGGGCCATACTCATCGACCACGCATTGCACGGCGCTCGATTGATCGCGATTGGGGCCGGAGCCTTCGAATTCCGGCGACGCCCGCGGTGAGGCCGAGCATGAGCACGAGATGGCCGCCGGCGCTGCCGCCGAGGGCGCCGATGTGGGCGGAATCGATGTTGTACTTTGTGGCGCCGGCGCGCAGGAAGCGGACGGCGGCCTTGACGTCTTCGACGGCGGCGGGAAATTGATTGCGCGGGGAGAGGCGGTAATTGGCGGTGGCGGCGACGTAGCCGCGTTCCGCCAGTTTGATTGCGAGGGCGAGATAGCCTTCCTTGGTGCCGCCGCGAAAGCCGCCGCCGTGGACCAGGAGAATCGCGGGGCGGGGAGTGGGGGAGGCTTCGCGCGGGCGAACGATATCGAGCGTCTGGCGGCCTCCGACGGCGGAGTATTCGACGTCGCGATCGGCGATTACGGTATCGGGGATTTTGGGCGCCTGGGCAAGCAGGACGCTGGACGCGGCCAGCAGGAGGATCAGGGAACGGGCATGCATCGAGGCGACTATACGCGATGGGGCGGCGGCAGTCAAACGGTGGGGTATGCTGAAGCCCATGGTGACGTCGCGACGGCAGGCAAGTTCCGCGGGTCGATTCCGCGTTCGAGGCGCGGCAGCGGAAGCGGGGGCCGCACGAGTTTGTACTCGAGGCGCTCGAGGGGTTGGCGGTGCGGACGCGTCCGATGTTCGGCTGCGTTGCGGTTTACGTGGGGGAGAGAATTGTTCTTCTGCTGCGCGACAAGGGCACGGCGGCGGCGGATAACGGGGTGTGGCTGGCGACCACGAAGGAGCATCACGCGAGCTTGCGCCGCGAGTTTCCGAATATGCGCTCGATCGGAGTGCTCGGCAAGGCGGTGACGGGCTGGCAAATACTGCCGGTGGATGCGGCGGATTTCGAGGAGAGTGCGATGCGGGCGTGCGAATTGATTGCGGGCGGCGACATTCGAATCGGTAAGATACCGGGGGCGAAAAAGCGCGGTGTAAAGAAGCGGAAGGCGGAGTGAGGGTTGGCGGAAACTCGCGAGTCTTGGGCCGATGCGTGATAAAATTGGGACCTGCCAAACATGGAACGCGCCAGCAAGCTCATCCGGGGATTGAGACTGTCCGGCGAAGTGATTACGCCGGAGCAACTGGCTTGCGCGGCGTGGCCGGAAGCCGTGGGTAAGAAGATCGCCTCGCATACGCGGGCCGCGAAACTGGTGCGCACGCGGCTGGTGGTGGAGGTGGAAGATCACACCTGGCAGAAGCAGTTATTCGGGCTCAGCCGCGACATTCTGAAGAACTTCGACCGGGCGCTGGGGCGGGGGCTGGTGGACGATCTGGAATTCCGCATCGTACCGCGGCGGCGCGAACCGGAACTGGCGCGAGCCGCGATGCCGGCGCTGTTTGCCGACGATGCGGATGCCATCGCAGACCCGGTGATGCGCGAGATCTACAAGCAATCCCGAAAAAAGGCAACCGCGTGAAGATCTCGGAAAAAGAAGTCCGCTACGTGGCGGGTCTCGCCAATCTCAAGCTGACCGACGAAGAAACCGCGAGAATGCGGGCGGACCTGGACGGCATTCTGGAGCACATGGCGCGGCTCAACGAAATCGACACAGAGGGTATCGCGCCGATGTCGCAGGTGCTATTCGAGGCGGAAGAGACTGCGACGCTGCGCGCGGATGTGCCGGTGACGCCGCTGGGGAATGAAGCGGCGGTGGGGAACGCGGCGCAATCGGGCGCGGGTTATTTCAAAGTACCGAAAGTCATCGAACGCTAATACGCGCATGGATATTCCTTCTCTGACCATCGATCGTGTGAGGCGAGGACTGCTCGCGCGGGAGTTCAGCGCGACGGAACTCGCAAGCGAGGCGCTGCGCTTCGCGCAAAGCGAGAATCCGAAGACGAATGCCTACCTGCACTTCTGCCCGGAGCGGGCGCTGGCGGCGGCGGCGCGAGTGGACGCGCTGCTGGAGCGCGGCGAAGACCCGGGGGCGCTCGGCGGAGTGCCGGTGGCGGTGAAGGACGTGATTGTCACCAAAGGCGTGCGGACGACGTGCGGATCGAAGCTGCTGGAGCACTACATTCCCCCGTATGATGCGACGGCGGTGATCCGGATCGAAGAGGCCGGCGGGGTGATCCTGGGCAAGACCAATTGCGACGAGTTCGCGATGGGGTCTTCGAACGAGAACTCGGCGTTCGGGCCGGTGCGGAATCCGGTGGCGCTGGACCGTGTGCCGGGAGGGTCGAGCGGCGGATCGGCGGCGGTGGTGGCGCAGGGGACGGCGGTGGTATCGCTGGGGTCGGACACCGGCGGATCGATCCGGCAGCCGGCGTCGTTCTGCGGGATTGTCGGGGTGACGCCGACTTACGGGCGGGTATCGCGGTACGGGCTGACGGCATTTGCGAGTTCGCTGGATCACATCGGCCCATTCGGGCGGAATGTGAAGGACACGGCGACTCTGCTGCGGGTGATGGCGGGGCGCGATTTGCGGGATTCGACCTCGGCAGAGGCGCCGGTTCCCGATTATGAGGCGGCGCTCACGCGCGAGGTAAAAGGGCCTGAAGCTTGGGCTCCCGGTCGAGTATTTGAAGCATCTGACGAGCGAGACGGGCGAGGCGCTGCAGCCGCGGGGTGGAGGCTTTGAAATCGCTGGGGTGCGAAGTGCGGGAGATCAGCCTGCCTGCGACGGAGTATGCGATCGCGTGTTATTACATCATCGCGACGGCGGAGGCGAGTTCGAATCTGGCGCGCTACGACGGCGTCCGGTACACGACGCGCGCGGCGGGCGAGACGCTGGCCGACATGTATCGCAACACACGCGGAGAGGGTTTCGGAGCGGAGTGTAAGAGACGGATCATGTTGGGCACGTATGTGCTTAGTGCGGGATACTATGATGCGTACTATCTGAAAGCGCAGAAGGTGCGCGCGCTGGTGGCGCGCGATTTTGCGAACGCGTTTGCGGAGGTAGATGCGATTGTGGCGCCGGTGTCTCCGTTCCCGGCATTCCGGCTGGGAGAGAAGGTCGACGATCCACTAGCCATGTACCTTTCGGACATATTTACGATCACCGGCAGCCTGGCGGGAATTCCGTGCATGAGCGTACCGTGCGGGAAGACCGCGGAGGGCCTTCCGGTGGGGATGCAGATTTTGACCAGGCATTTCGACGAGACGACGATGTTCCGGCTCGCGGATGCTTTCGAACACGCACACAGAGAGTAGAGATAAGGAGAGACAGCTATGCCATTCACACTTCCGCCGCTTCCTTACGCGCCCGACGCGTTAGAGCCACACATCGACAAGATGACGATGGAGATTCATCACGGCAAGCACCACAACGCGTACGTGACGAATCTCAACAAGGCATTGGAATCGGCGCCCGAACTTGCCGATAAGAGCATCGAGGAACTCCTGGCGAACAATTGCGCGATCGTGCCGGAGAAGATTCGCACGGCGGTGCGCAACAACGGCGGCGGGCACATCAACCACTCCATGTTCTGGAAGATCATGGGACCGGGTGGGGGCGGTGCGCCGGTAGGCAACGTGGCGCAGGCGATCACGGGCGCGTTTGGAAGCTTCGATGCGTTCAAGGAGAAGTTCAACGCGGCGGGCGTGGGGCGGTTCGGTTCGGGATGGGCATGGCTGCTGAAGACCGGCAGCGGCGTGGAGATTACGTCCACGGCCAACCAGGACAGCCCGATCATGGAGGGCAAGGTGCCGGTGTTCGGCTGCGACGTGTGGGAACACGCGTATTACCTGAAGTATCAGAACCGGCGTCCGGACTACCTGGCGGCATGGTGGAGCGTAGTCAACTGGAACGAGATCGAAAGCCGCTTTAACGCGAAGTAGCGCGTTGTGAGATGGGGCAGGGCGCCGCTCTGCCCCCCACATCATCGGATGCAGAAATACGACATCATCGTGATCGGGTCTGGGCCCGCGGGGCAGCGTGCGGCCATACAGGGGTCGAAGTGCGGGCGGCGGGTCGCGGTCATCGAGCAGCGCGAAATCGTGGGCGGCGCGTGCGTCAATACGGGTACGATTCCGAGTAAGACGATGCGCGAAGCGGTGATGCATCTTTCGGGATTCCAGTACCAGGGGATCTACGGAAGCAACTATCACGTCAAGGAAAAGATTCTGATGGCGGACCTGGGGTTCCGGGTCAATCAGGTGATCAAGACCGAGGTGGATGTCACCCAGGCGCAATTGACGCGCAACGGGGTGGACGTGATTATGGGGCGGGCGGGATTTCTGGACTCGACGCATGTGCGCGTGGAGAGCGTGCGCGGACAGACGGACCTGGAAGCGCCGACCATTATCATTGCGACGGGCACCAAGCCTTCGACGAGCCCGACGGTGCCGCTGAACGGGCGCAGCATCGTCAACAGCGATCAGATTCTGGACATCCCGGAGATTCCGAAGACGCTGATTGTGGTGGGCGGCGGCGTGATCGGCGTGGAGTACACGTGCATCTTCGCGATTTTGGGTGTGCGGGTAATTCTGATCGAGAAGCGGCCGCGGCTGCTGGAGTTCGCCGATTCGGAGATGGTGGAGGCGCTCTCGTATCACCTGCGCGACCATCGCGTGACGATGCGGCTGAACGAGGAAGTGGCCGGGGTTGAGGATAAGGGCGCGGAGGGCGTGGTCGCGCGGCTGAAGAGCAACAAAGTGATCTCGGGTGACGCGCTGCTGTACGCGGTGGGGCGCCAGGGAAATGTCGAGGATTTGAATCTGGCGGCGGCCGGCCTGGAGGCCGATAGCCGCGGGCGGATCGCGGTGGATGGCGATTATCGCACCAAGACGCCGAATATTTTTGCGGCAGGCGACGTGATCGGTTTCCCGAGCCTGGCATCGGTATCGATGGAGCAGGGGCGGCTGGCGGCGGCGAACGCGGTGGGGCTGAAGATTCAGTCCAACCCGGCGACGTATCCTTACGGCATTTACACGATTCCCGAAATTTCGTTCGTGGGGAAGACGGAAGAGCAGTTGACGTCGGACGACGTGCCGTACGAGGTGGGAGTCGCTTACTATCGCGAGACGGCGCGCGGCCAGATACGGGGCGATACCACGGGGCGGTTGAAGCTGATTTTCCACCGTGAGACGCGCGAGATTCTGGGAGTACACATCATCGGCGAAGGGGCCACGGAATTGCTCCATATCGGCCAGGCGGTGATGATTTTGAAGGGCACGGTCGATTACTTCGTGGAGACGGTCTTCAACTATCCCACGCTGGCCGAATGTTATAAGCAAGCCGCATTCAACGGCATCAACAAGCTGATGCGGTTTTAGGAGGGGGCTCCATGGGGCGCAGCATCGGTGTGCTGGCCACGCGTTATCTCTGGGCGGGGATTATCGATGACGTTCACCTCGGGGACGTCAAGGTGTATCCCGATCCGGCACTGCCGCAAATTGATCTGAAGACCGTTCCGGCCCGCGACATCATCCAAATTCTGCGCATGCAGATCGGCGCGCTGGTGGCGGGCGGATCGGTGGATTCGGTCGGGGCCGGCTTTCCAGGAGTGATCCGGGGCGGGGTGATTCAGGAATCGCCGAACCTGGGACAGCTGAAGGGACTGCGGGTGGCGGAGGAGTTACGCGCCGCGCTGCTGTGCGACGGGATCGACGTGCCGGTGACGGCGATCAATGACGCCGATGCGCTGGCGGCGGGAATTGCGGCGACGCACCAGACGCTGGATACGATTGTCCGGGTCTGGTATCTGGGCGACGGCGTTGGCTTCGGGCGGCATCCGCATAACGATGGCGTCTGGGAGGCGGGCCACATGGTGGTCACGTTGGACCCGAAGGAACGATTCTGCGGCTGCGGGGGCGTCGGTCACCTGGAAGGGATTGTGGGTCACCGGGCGATGCGGCTGCGGTTCCTGGATATGGAGCCCGAGGAAGTCTTCGCCGTGGCGCGTCACGGCGACACGCGCGCGTCGGATTTCTGTAAGCTGTGGCATCGTGCACTGGCGGCGGGGGCGGCTACGAGTATTCACCTGGATGGTCCGGGCCGGTTTTACATCGCGGGGCCGAATGCGGACTTTGTGGACCTCAATCTTCTGGGTGGGTATTTGCAGGACATGGTGAAGATGAGCCCGCTGCAGGGCAGTTACTTCGAGATCGTGCACAACAGCCATGACCTGGCGCTGATCGGCGCGGCGACGGCCAGCCGCGGAAAATAGCGGGCCGGCACACGGCCGCATAGTCGGGTGTAACTCGGTAATTGTGGGTGTGGGGTGAAGCACTTGATTGCGTGGCTGCGCTCGCGTATCCGCGTTCTCATGACAGTCATGACGTCGCGCGCGATCGGTGCGGCGGCGGCCAGTTGCGCAAAATAGGCGGCCCGGCCGCGCCTGCCGACTCGAGCTCATTCGGTCAGAGTAAGGGTCTCGGGCGAAAGGGTGTGAGCTCGTAATTACGGGCCGGGGCGAAGCACGTCGCTGAGAGGGAGCGTCACGGCGATGGCCAGCCGCGGAAAATAGCCGGGCTGGCCGCACCGCCAATTCGAATCTATCGGGGCTTGGGGATGCTCCGGGCAACTACTGCATGCGACGGAAGGAACTCCACCTTGCCGGTTTGCAGATTGTACACGGCACCGACCACCACGACCTTTTCTGCGTGTGCGAACTCCGTGATTACGGGGCTGAGGCGCAGCACTTCGTTGAGATTCCGCGCGACGCTGGCGTAGACGGCGTTCTCCCAGTTGTCTCCGCTCGCCGGTAAATGGGCGAGGCTGGGCCGGATGCCCGAGAGTATGTGCTCCAGGTTGGCGTTGGCCGGGTCGTGGCTGGTTGGAGGGGCTGACTCCATGGCGCTTTTTACAGCGCCGCAGGCGATGTGGCCCATGACGACGACCAAGGGCACATGCAGGTGTTCGGCGGCATATTCAATGCTGCCGAGGACGGACTGATCCGGTACGGCTCCTGCGACCCGAACGACAAAGAGATCGCCGAGGCCCTGGCTGAAGATGGCTTCGGGCGGTACGCGTGAATCGGAGCAGGTGAGGACGGTAGCGAAGGGATGCTGGCCGGTGATCGAGGGCGGCGCGTGCGGCGGGGCCCATGCGCGAGTTTTCGAATTCCCCGGACACGAAGTGCAGATTGCCGGCCCGCAGACGTTCGAGCGCCTGCCGGGCATCGGGAGCCTGCGCGCCGGCAACGGCGACGCAGGCTAGCCACGAACAATAGAGGACCGTGTTTCGAAATCTCATGTTAGAGTTCCGTGTCCATGGGGAATGCGTCCGGCTCGGAATTACGACCGGCCATCGCGTGGCTGGATCGTGCGGGCGCGGCGTGACGGGAGACGGCGGAGGCCATCGCCTGGAGACCGCGGCCGGAACCGCTGGACGAGGGCGTGGAATGGTGGGCGGAGAGATGCGCGACCGGTGTGCGCCGGTTGGATTGTCCGCCACCGACCATTTCGGTGAGACGAGCGGTAACGCCCTTCAGGGATTCCGATTGAGCGTTGAGCTCTTCGGCGGCCGAGGCGCCCTCTTCGGCGCTGGCGGCGGCACGCTGCGTGACCTGGTCCATCTGCGTGATGGCGGAACCGATCTGTTCGATGCCGCGGGCCTGCTCCTGACTGCCCACGCTGATTTCGTCGACCAGGATCTTGATCTTGGAGGCTTCCTCGGTGACGGTCCGAATGGCGACCGCTACCTGGTCCACTTTGACCTTGCCGGCGTTGGATTTGGAGACCGAATCCTCGATCAAATCCGCGGTGTCCTTGGCTGCCTGGGCGCAGCGCTGCGCCAGGTTGCGGACCTCGTCGGCGACCACGGCGAAACCGAGCCCGGCTTCACCGGCGCGAGCGGCCTCGACGGCGGCGTTCAACGCGAGGATGTTCGTCTGGAAGGCAATCTCGTCGATGACCTTAATGATTTTGGCAATCTTCCCGCTGGAAGCATTGATTTCCGCCATCGCGGTGACCATCTGTTCGAGAGAGAGCTTGGTCTCATCGAATTTCTGCTGCGATTGCGACACCAGGGCGGCCGCGGAGTTGGAGTTCTCGGTGTTGCGCCGCGCCATGGAGTGAATTTCTTCCGTGGCGGCTGATGTTTCTTCGATGGAGGCAGCCTGCTCCGACGAACCCTGTGCGAGGGACTGGCTGGAGGATGCCACCTGTCCGGCGGCGCTTGCCACCTGTCCGGCGCCATCGGTCATCTCCATCGCCACCTGTTGCAGGACATTGCTGATCTGACGAACGATGAAAATAACAAACGTGCCCAAGCCAAGAGAAAGGCGATCAGCATAAATGCGATCCAGCGGCTTCGAGCGTTTTGAGTATCGGCATCGGCGCGATTTCCGGCAAGGCGGTTGGCCTGGATCTCTTTTAGACGTGCGACGTCCTTGGACATTGCGTCGTAGATCGGTACGACGTGTTGCGTAGCCGTATGCAACCGCGGCGACGGCATCGCCGGCCGCACACATGCGCACCTGTTCCTGAAGCGCGGCATTCCATGCAACGAGCCCGGACCTGCGTGGATTCATAGATGCGCCGCCCTTCCTCATCCACCAAAAGCGGTTGAATCTCCGCAAGCGAGCGGTTGGCGATTTCGGATGCCTCTCCAAATCTCTGTTTGGACGACTCTACTGCCTGAGTTTTCTTTAGCAAAGGTATAGAGCATCATGGCGCGCTCCCAGGCGAGCATGTCTGACTCCGCCGTATCCAGGGTACCGGCCAGGGTAATCTTGCGCGCGGTCTTATCGACGGCAACGTCGAAGTTCTCCTTGAGAGTGCCCACGACGCTCAAAAACGTCCCGCTCAGCGCGACTAGCATGACGATCAACCCGGCAAAGCTGAGGGTGAGTTTCTTGCCGATGGTCATCTTCGAATTCATACGTGTATACCTCAAATTGCAGTGACCGGGTCTACTGATGAGCCCGCGTTTACAAACCCCATATCGGCTGGGGCGGAGAAATACGTTAGGAATCCGAAGAAATCGAGTGCTAAGCGACGAGGAGAGCCCAGTTGCCTTTTTGGCGGAGGTCTCGCGCAGCCGGCAGGACGCTGCGAACCTGATCGACCTCATGGACTTCGAACCCGCTGGCGAGGAGAACGCCGCCCGGCTTGCGTACGCGCAGGAGGTCGGTGGAAAGATGGGAGATCGCTTCCGGACTGATGTTGGCGAGAACGATATCGGCCACGCCCGAGGCGACCGCATCGGCGGAGCCAATAAAGCCCAATCCGGCGATTTGCACCGCGACGGGATCGATATCACAGGCCAACACACGTCCGGCGCCGAGCAAGGCCGCGGCGCGCGCCAGAATGCCGGAACCGGTGCCGACATCGAGCACGGTCATGCCGGGCCGGAGGAAATCCTCGAGCGCTTCGATGCAAAGGCGTGTGGTTTCATGCACGCCGGTGCCGAAGGCCATGCCCGGGTTGACGACGATGCGGAACCTGCCCTCGGGAGCGGGATCGTCGCGCCATTCGGGGACCAGGAAGAAGCGGCGGCCGACCTCCATGGGTTGGAGCAGGTCGCGGGCGGACTGCACCCAATCGCGCTGCTCCTCTTCGCGCCGGCGGGCGGCCGGGAACAGCTTGAGAAGGGCGGCGCCATTGGCCGAGTCCTCAAAAAAAGCCCGCACCGTTAGCGGATTCAGCTCTACGATGCCGGCCGAGCCTTGCTCCCACAACTCGGCGATCAGCATATCGCGATCATCCGGATCGCAATCGATTTCGAGTGAAAACATGAATTCCCATCCCCGTCGGGTACAGGTGCTATTTTGGAATGGCACCGATGAAGCTACAAGGTATTTTCCCACCAATCTCAACCCCTTTCGATCACAACGGGAACATTTATATTTCGAAGATCCAGCACAACGTGGAGAAGTGGAACCTGACCACGCTATCCGGCTATGTCGTGATGGGTTCGACGGGCGAGAGCGTGATGGTGACGCCCGAGGAAAAGTACACGGTCTGGGAGCAGGTGGCGAAGCACGCCGCCGCCGAGAAACTGTTGATCGCGGGCACCGGCGTGGAGAGCGTGCGGGAGACCGTGGAACTGACCAATCGCGCGGCATCCATGGGGTACAAGGCAGCGATGGTGCGGACGCCGCACTACTATAAGAACCTGATCAACCGGGCGGATGCCCAGATGCTGTATTACCGGGCGGTGGCCGACCAGGCGAAGATTCCGCTGATCATCTATAACTGGCCGCAGACTACGGGAGTGGATATTCCGGTGGAAGCGGTGGCGGCGCTCAGCGGGCACCCCAACATCATCGCCATCAAAGAGAGCTCCGGCAACCTGGAAAAGGTGATGCAAATGATCCGCGAGGTCAAGCCCGGGTTTCAGGTGCTGGTGGGTTCCGCGCCGACGCTGTGGCCCTCGCTGTTGATGGGTGCGTGCGGCGCGATTCTGGCCTACGCCAACGCGGCGCCTTACTCGGTGATCGCGATCTGGGAGGCCTTCCGGACGCGGGAAGAGGCGGCGGGAATGGACTGGCAGAACCGGATCGGACGGGCGGCGGCGCTGGTCACCACAAAATACGGCATCCCGGGATTGAAGCATGCGATGGATCTGAATGGCTATTATGGCGGTCCGCCGCGCCTGCCGCTGACGATGCCCTCGCAGGAAGCGAAGCGTGAGATCGAAGAGGCATTCCGGGATTTGAAGGGGTAGCGCCGCGTCAAACGATCAGCATGCAGTCGCCGTAGGAGTAGAAGCGGTACTGCGATTCGACTGCGTGCCGGTAGGCGGCGAGCATGAGTTCCTTGCCGGCGAAGGCGGAGACCAGCACGAGAAGGCTGGTGCGCGGCAGGTGGAAGTTGGTGAGCATGGCTCCGGTGCGTCGAAACGCCACGCCGGGATAGAGGAAGATGTCGGTTTCCCCCTCTAAAGATCCATCACGGGCGGTAGTTTCCAAGGTGCGGACGCTGGTGGTGCCGACCGCGACCAGGCGGCGGGCCGACTCCATTTTCGCTGCATTGTCCGGGCTGATGCGGTAGTGCTCGGTGTGAAGCTTTACCTCTTCGATGACCTCCTGGTGCAGCGGCTGGAAGGTGCCGAGGCCGACGTGAAGCGTGACGTAGGCGACGCCGGCGCCGGCGGCGCGGCAGCGGTCGAGGACCTCGGGGGTGAAGTGCAAGCCGGCGGTGGGGGCGGCGACCGAGCCTTTTTCGCGGGCGAAGACGGTTTGATAGCGTTCGCGGTCGGCGGGCGAATCGGCGCGCTTGATGTAGGGCGGGAGCGGGATATGGCCGATGCGGTCGAAGGCGGCATAGAGATCTTCCGCGCCGTGAAAGCGGACGGTGCGTTCGCCGAATTCTCCGCGAGCGATGATCTCGGCTTCGAGTCCTTCCGGGAAGAGGATGCGCTCTCCGGTACGCATTTTGCGGCCAGGGCGGACCAGAGCCTGCCAATCGCGGCCATCGGGGGAGACGCTGCGGAGGAGGAAGACTTCGACGGCGCCGCTGAGGAACTCGTGGCGCTTGGGATTGTTCTTGCCGACCGCGAGGGAGTGGACGCCGGAGCGGTGACCGAACAGGCGAGCGGGGAAGACGCGGGAATCGTTGAGCACCAGGCAATCGCCTTCGCGGAGGAATTCCGGAAGGTCGCGGAAGGTCCGGTCTTCCCAGCGCGCTTCCTCGCGATGCACGACCAGCATGCGGGAAGCGGAACGGTCGGCCAAGGCTTCCTGCGCGATCAGTTCCTCGGGCAGGTGGTAATCGAATTCAGAAAGGTTCACTCAAAAATACTGTAGCGTCTTCGGGGCAGGGGATAGAGCTTGGGCTGGGACCGCGCGGCCCAGAGTTCGGGACGGCTGAGGAAACTGTTGTTGCCGTGGGAGCGCGCCGAGAGGCGGCACTGTAGCGGCGTCAGGCCATGGGGAAGAGCTCGAGCTGCTCTTCCTCGGCCCAGAGTTCGGGACGGTATTCGATATGACCGGAGGCCAGGCCGTAGCGTTCGCGGATGCGGCCGACGCGTTCGGCGAGGGAATCCTTGTAGGCGCGGCTGAGGTGAATGTTGTTCTCGAAGGTCTCGCGATAGCGCGCCGCGAGATGCGGGAATTCCTGATCGAGGAAGGGGAAGAAGACCTTTTGCGCGGCTCCGGGGAGATAGAGCGCGCCGCTGCCGAAGGTCATGGCGCCATGATCCCGGGCGGCGCGGGCGACGTTATCCAGCGAGGTGTCGGAATCGGTGATGCCGGGCATGATGGGATTGGGATTGACGCCGACCGCAACTCCGGCCGAACGGAGCTGCTGCACGGCCTGGAGGCGGAGTTCGGGACGCGGGGCGCGCGGTTCGAGCAGGCGGGCGAGCTTCTCATCGACGGTGGTGACGGTGACGTGGACGGTAAGCACGTTGCGCCGCGAGATCTCGCGCAGGAGATCGAGGTCGCGAACGATGAGATCGCTTTTCGTGATGATACCGATGTGCCAGCCGCGCTCTTTGGCGAAGACTTCGAGGATGGAGCGGGTGCGCTGAAAGCGGCGCTCGGCGGGCTGGTAGGGATCTGTCGCGGTGCCGATGGCGATGCCGTCGTCTTTATTGCTGACGCGGCCGAGCTCCTGGCGCAGGAGGTGGCCGGGCGCGGCTTTGGCGTAGATTTTGTCTTCGAAATCGGCGGGCTCCAGCTCCATAAATTCATGGGCGTAGCGGGCATAGCAGTATTTACAGCCGATCTCGCAGCCGCGATACGGGTTGATGGTCCAGCGGAAGGGCATATTGGGTTTGGTGCGGTTCAGGATGCTCCGCGCCGGAATCTCGAAATACTCAACGCTGCGCTTGGCTTCGAGCAATTCGCTTTGGGAGGCCATGCGCGCAATCCCCACGAGTGCCATGCCCTATCTTCGCCTTTTATTCGCCTTATTGCAAGCGAATAATTGCATCGTGAATTAGCGGCGCAGCGGCTGGCGCTGGCGGTAAGTCAGGGAGCGCCAGAGCCACTCGCAAGGGCCGAAACGGAAGCGCTTCAGCCAGGCCACGCTGAAGGCGAGTTGGCGGAGTAAAGGGCACACGGCGATGGCGAGGCCGGCGGCGGGGCCCAGTTCGCCGAATAAGGCGAGCCCGTATCCATAGAAGACGAAGCCGAGGACGATCGATTGGGTGAGATAGTTCGTCAGTGCCATTCTGGCCCGCGCGGCAGCGAACGGCGTGGCGGCGGGCGTGGCGAGGCCGGGGCGAAGCCAGAGCAACACGGCGGCGGCATAGGCGAAGGCGAGGGGAATGGTGGAGACGAGATCTTCCAGTTCCGAAGGCAGTGACGAACGATGGCCCGAGGAGGCGGCCGAGGCGCGCAGAAACGAGGTTCCGCCGCCCAAAATCAGGCCAACGGCGAGGATTCCCCAGAGCAGGCGGCGATGCTGTTCGGGGTGGCGCAGGAGTCCGGAGCGCCAGGCGGCGGCGCCCCACCACATCAGGCCCGCCGTTCTGGGGAGCACGCCCCAGAGCAGCGGCAGGATGAGGCGCAGGGTTTCCCGCCAGCGGAAGGCGAGGATTTCGAGGTAGGTGCCGTGTCCATAGACGCGGGTGGCGGCGGCGACCTGCGCGCGCCAGACATCCGTGGCCGGGAGAGCCGAACCCGAGCGAGACGAAATTCGGCAGCAGGATGGCGGCAAGGCCGAGCAGGGCCGAGGACGCGCGGCGATAGGCGGCAGGGTAAGGGCCATAAGCAAGCCGCAGACGGCGTAGAGGATCAGGATGTCGCCATTCCAGATCAGGAACATGTGACAGAGGCCGAACGCGAGCAGGATGAGGAAGCGGCGAAGCAGGAAACCCTTTACGGGAGCGCCGCGTTTGGCGGAGCGCTCGGCCTGAATCGCGACACCGGCACCGAAGAGGAAGGAGAAGAGGGTGAGGGCCTTGAACTCGACGAAGGCGGCGGCCAGCAGATCCACGAGGTGATTGAGGCGCCCGGGATGGGTGTGAAATTCGAGGATGTGCTGGAAGAGCGAGACGCGGAACATGCCCAGGAGATTGATCAGCAAGACGCCGAAGAGCGCGATGCCGCGCAAGACATCCAGGAACTGGTATCGCTCGGTTTCGCGGACCGGCTGAAAGGGCACGGAGCCCGATTATACGCCCTACAGGCAAAGCGCACTCCAGCCGATGAGTCATGCGGAGGCATAGATGGACAATCAATGGATGGTTCAGCTTTGTGACCCGGACCGCCTGACGGCGGCCGAAGCGATCCGCCTGGCGCGGCAGGTAGCTCGGGTGGAACCGAATCTGGCGCGGAGTCTGGGGGCGTTTGTCGGACATCTGAGCCATTCGCGGGACATTGACCCTCGGGAGCTGCGGCGCGCATTGGAATTGCTTTATGCGGTTTCCGGCGCGCGTAGTTTCGCGAGGACCTGCGAACGGGTGATCGGGCAGGAAAGCGCGGTTGCGGGCTCGCTGCTCCGGTGGCTCGCATCGGAGACGCCGCGGCGTGCGGCGCGCTGTTTTGGCGGTATCTCCTAACGGAGGTTGGGGACTGAGCAAGCGGAGCCGGTCGATTGTACACTAGTCCCATGGCATTGGGATTACCGAGGGGCATCTGGGTGGCCACGTTGCTGCTAGCGCCTGTCATAGGCATGGCACAGCCGCCCGCCGGCGCTAAGGAAGCGTTTCAGAAAATCTGTAGCGGCTGTCACGCGTTAGACACCGTCACGTCACAGCGGCGCACCCGTTCGCAGTGGCAGGAGAGTATCACCTCGATGGTGGCGATTGGGGCGAAGGGCACCGAGGAGGAGTTCTCGCTGATCCTGGACTACCTGGCGCTGCAATACTCGCCGTCAACGCCGGCCGCCGCGACGCCCACAGCGGCGCAGGCGCCCGCGGGCCGCGGACGGGGCAGCGCATTCTCGCCGGGTCCCGCCGACCGGCAGATCGTTGACCCGGTGGCGGCCGACCGGGGCCGCAAGGTGTACGCCGCGGAGTGCATCAATTGCCACGGCACACACGCGCGCGGCGGCGATAACGGCGCCGACCTGGTGCGTTCCGAGGTCGTCCTCCACGACCGTTACGGCAGCACTGTGGGGCCGTTCCTCAAGAAGGGACATCCGACGCAGACCACTCCGGCGGCGAAGCTGACCGCGGCGCAGATTGAAGATCTCTCGCATACGCTGCATCAGGAGCTGTTCAATACGCTGCGCTCCGCGCTACAGATTCAGAACGTGCTGACCGGAGATGCGAAAGCGGGCGCGGCTTATTTCAATGGCGCGGGCCAGTGCGCCGGCTGCCACTCGCCGACCGGCGACCTGGCGCATATCGCCGCGCGGATGGACCCGCCGGCGCTGCAGCAGCGATTCCTCTTTCCTGGCGGACGAGGGGGCGGACGCGGACGCGGAGCACCGGCGAGCAAACCGGTGACGGTGACGGTGACGCCGGCCTCGGGCGCGGCGATCAGCGGCACGCTGCTGCACCTGGATGATTTCAATGTCTCGCTGCGTGATTCCGCGGGCGAGTACCGTTCCTTCCGCCGGACGGCCGCGCTGAAAGTGGTCAAGAACGATCCGGCGCAGGCACATCACGACTTGCTGGACCGCTATACCGACAAAGACATGCACGACATCGTGGCCTACCTGGAGACCCTGAAATGAGAGCCCTCGGCACCCTTTTCCTCGCCTGCGGCGCCCTGTTGGCGCAAGGCGGCCTGAGCCCCACCAAGCTGGGCGCACCGCCGACGGACACGTGGCCTACGTACAACGGCGATTACAGCGGACGGCGCTACAGCCCGCTTTCCAAGATCAACCAGGGGAACATCAATTCACTGAGCCTGGCATTTGTTTATCGCGCGAATGGCGCGCTCGGCGGCGGGCCCTCCCGGCGGACGCATCTCTTCGACACCGGTGGAGGTCAACGGCGTTCTGTACTTCACCATGCCGGATCACGTGTGGGCGGTGGACGCGCGTACCGGCCGTGAGGTCTGGCATTATCTGTGGACGTCGCACGGCGGGGAACACATCGGCAACCGCGGAGTGGGAGTTTACGGAAACTGGCTGTATTTCCTGACGCCGGACTGCAACATGGTCTCGCTCAATCTGAAGGATGGCAGCGAGCGCTGGCGAAAGACATTCTGCGACCTGGACCAGTATTATTTCGGCTCGATGGCGCCGCTGGTTCTGAAGAACCACATCATCACCGGCGTGAGCGGCGACGACCTGGACCGGCCCGGCTACATCGAAGCGCACGATCCGGAGACGGGCGACCTGCAATGGCGATGGTATACGGTGCCGCAGAAGATGGGCGATCCGGGATCGGAAACCTGGCCGAACGAAGAGGCCATGAAGCACGGCGGGGGCATGGCGTGGCTGACGCCGACCTACGATCCGGAATTGAACCTGATCTATGTGCCCACGGGCAACCCGCAGCCGGTAATCGCCGGCAAGGCGCGCGTGGGGGCCAACCTGTTCACCGCGTCGGTGGTGGCGTTGAATCCCGACACCGGCAAGATGCAGTGGTATTTCCAAAGTTCGCCGCACGACACGCACGATTGGGACGCGACGCAGACGCCGGTCCTATTCGACACGGAGATCGACGGGAAGAAACGCAAGGTGGTGGCGCAGGCCAGCCGTAACGGCTACTTCTTCTCTATCGACCGCGCCACGGGCAAGAACATCGTGAGCGCCGAATATGTGAAGGGGAACTGGTCTAAGGGAGTGGATGCGAACGGCTCGCCGATTCCGAATCCCAAGAAAGAACCTCAACTGGACGGTGCGCTGGTATCGCCCAACCAGGGCGGCGCCACGAACTGGCCGGCGCCGACTTACAACCCGGACACCGGTCTCTTCTACGTCAGCGCGTCGCGGGCCTTCAGCGTGTACTACATTTACGACCCGAGCGATAAACCCGAGGGTTGGGGCGGCAACGACCGCGGCGGCTGGGGCGAATCGATGCTGCAGGCGATCGACCCGAAGACGGGCAAAGTGAAGTGGGTGCACAAGTGGGAAGACGGCGGGCGCTCCGGGCTGCTATCGACGGCGGGCAAGCTGCTGTTCGTCGGGGACGGCGCGGGCAACCTGGTGGCGATGGACCCGGCGAACGGGAATCCGCTGTGGCACGCGAATCTGGGAAACGCGGTGACCAACGGCCCGATCACGTACGAACTCGACGGCACGCAATACCTGGTGGTGGGCGCGGGGGACACGTTGTACGGGTTCGCGATGCTGCGCTAGGCGGGCTGAACGATAATGAGTGCATGGCACTCGAATTCACTACCTCCTATTTAGCCGATGCGCTGACTCTGTTCCATTACTACAAGAAGATGGGCGAGGCAGCGATCGCGCAGGTCACGGACGCGGAACTGACCACCACGCTGGATGGTGAGATGAACTCGATCGCGCTGATCGTGAAGCATATGACGGGGAACATGCGATCGCGCTGGACCGACTTTCTGACCACCGACGGCGAGAAGCCGGATCGCGATCGCGACAGCGAATTCGTGGAGCCGCCGGCAACGCGCGAGGCGTTGATGAAGCGGTGGGAGGAAGGCTGGGACCACCTGTGGCGAGCGCTCGGGCAACTGCAGGAGCACGACATGGTGCGCACGGTAACGATTCGCGGCGAGAGGCACTCCGTGATCCAGGCGGTCAACCGGCAGCTGGCGCACTATCCGTATCACATCGGGCAGATCGTGATGCTGGCAAAACATTTCCGGGGCGACAAATGGCAATCGTTGAGTGTGCCGAAGAACCGGTCCACGGATTTCAATATGCGGGTGAAATCCGGCGAAGCGAGCCAGCGTTAGCGGAATTGGGCGGTTTCCGGGTTAGATGCCGTAGAGCTTTTTGGCATTTTCGCGGAGCACCATGCGGGCAAGTTCCAGGGCGCGTTCCCGGGTGATTTCGCCATCGCGCAGCATGGCGGTGAGGGCGCGCGCCAAGGCTTCGCGGCCCTGGGTCGAGCCCACGGCGCCGCTTTCCTCCCAACCGAGTTCGGGGGAATACGGGTAGGCATCGGTCGCAAACATCACCTTCTCAGGTACGTGCTCGAGCCATTCCCGGATCGTGACTGCAAGAGTCGCGGGGGTCAGCAGGAGTGACTGGCCGGAGAAATCGAGATAGGCATTGGGGCGCTGCAGCAGCGCATTGATTTCGCGAGTGAAGGGCCAGCCGCCATGGACCATGACGAATTTGGTCTTGCGCAGTGAGGGATCGTTGAGCACGGATTCGAGGTTGAGCGGATTGGCGCCGGAGACATCGAAGTAACTGCCGGCGCCGGCCATGGTGTGGAGATGCACCGCCATGCCCAGGCGGCCGCACTCCGCGGCGATGACGCGGAAGAGATAATCCTGGAGCACTTTGTAATCCGCGACGGAGGGAGTTTTCTGCTGGTATACGAGGGCGGCTCGCGCGGCGTCGGCCGGCTCGAAGGCGAGGGAGCGCAGGTAGGCGGCTTCGAATTTTTCGGCAATCGCGCCGCCCTGTTTGTGGCGCTCGAGGGTGGGGGTCACGACGCGCGCCACATATTCGGAGAGCGTTGCGGGCGGCTCCGGCAGACCCGACTCGGTGAGGTAGCGGGCGCGGAGTTTGTCTTCGAGCGCGAAAAACGCCTTGCGATCTGAGTTGGCGGCGGCGAGCAGGGAATTGTCGAGGGGAAAGATCAGGGCGTCGGCATAGGGCACCCAGCGGAAGCGCGGAGGTTGAATGGAAGCGCCCATGGCAACGCGATTGGCGAGCATCACATCGACGCCGATCTGGTCGAGCACCCACGCGGGATATTGATCTCCGCGCTGCTGTTTGGCGGCGTTTTTGGACTCCCCGGTAAAAGAGGTGTGGAAGGCGCCGGGGCGGAGGGCTACCGGGTCCGACTGGGCTTCCATGTTGTCCACCGGCAGGGCGTCGAACTCGCGATCTCCCGGCGCCGCGAGCACGGGGTGCGCGTGATTATCGATGGCTTTGATCTTGGCGATCTCGGCGGCGAGTTGCATATCGATGGCGGTGGACGGAAGGTCGCGCGTGCAGGAGGCGCACAGAAGCGCAGCTGGCACCAGCAGCAGGAGGCGGCGGTCGGGCATGGTGAAAACAATGTATCATTTCGGAATCATGAAGCTGCTGCTTTTTTTCTCTCTCGCGGCGATTGCAGTCGCGCAGGACCGGTCGCAAGCGCGATCGATGGTGTTGTCGGATCGCGGAATCGCGGCTACGTCACAGACGCTCGCGTCGCAGGCGGGGGCGCAGGTACTGGCGCGCGGAGGCTCCGCGATGGACGCTGCGATTGCGGCCAATGCCACGCTTGGGGTGGTGGAGCCGGAGCGGGGCGGGATCGGCGGGGATCTTTTCGTCATCTACTGGGAGGCGAAGACGGGCAAGCTTACGGGCATCAATGCAAGCGGCTGGGCGCCGCGCGGGCTGACGATCGATGCGCTCAAATCGCTGGGCAACACTACCATGCCGCAGATGGGGATTCACGCAGTGACGGTGCCGGGCTGCGTGGACGGCTGGTCGAAGCTGCATCAGAAGTTCGGCAAGCTGCCGTGGAAGGAACTGTTCGCGCCGGCGATTTATTATGCGAAGAACGGTTTTCCGGTGACCGAGATTATTCACGAGACCTGGCACGAGGAAACGCCGAAGCTGGCGGCCGACCTGAACGGGCGGCGGGTGTACATGAAGAACGGCGAGACGCCGAAGCTGGGCGAGATTGCGCGCAATCCGGAATTGGCGGCGGCATACGAATTGATCGCCACGCAGGGGGCGGCGGCATTTTACAAAGGGGCGATTGCGAAGGCGATCGTGAAGACGAGTGAACGGCTGGGCGGCAAGATGTCGCTGGCGGATTTGAGCGAATTCTCTAGCGAGTGGGTGACGCCGGTCTCGACCGAATATCGCGGTTGGAAGGTTTACGAGTTACCGCCCAACAGCCAGGGAATCGGCCCGTTGGAGATGCTCAATATCATGTCCGCATTTCCAATGGGAAGCTACGCGCCGCGCGGCATTGACGAGCTGCATGCGCAGATCGAAGCGCAGAAGCTGACGTTTGCCGATCTGCACCGGTATCTGGCCGACCCGCGGGTGAGCAAAGTGCCGGTGGAGGGATTGATCGCGCCGGCGTTCGGGCGCGACCGCGCCAAACTGATCGACGCCAATCACGCACGCTGCGAGGAGACGCCGGGGACACCGGACACGGTGGCGGGGAACACGGTCTATCTTTCGGTGGTGGACCGGGAGGGCAATATCGCTTCCTTAATCCAGAGCGTGTACATGCACTTCGGGTCTGGCGTAGTGGTGGACGATTACGGCTTCGCGCTGCAGAATCGCGGCGCACTGTTCGAGCTGGATCCGGCGCACCCCAATGCGCTGGCGCCGCACAAACGGCCGTACCAGACGATCATTCCGGCTTTCATGGAGAAGGGCGATGTACACATCGGGTTCGGGATCATGGGGGGAATGAACCAAACGCCGGCGCACGCGCAGTTTGTGTCTAATGTGGTGGATCACGGGATGAGCATCCAGATGGCGCTGGAGGCACCGCGATTTACGAAACTGAAATTTTCCGGCTGCGATATTTTGATGGAGAATCGAGTGGCGAAAGAGGTGCGCGACGCGCTGGCGGCGAAGGGGCACGAGATCAAAGTGGTGGGCGATTTTTCCAATCAGATGGGCGGGGGGCAGGCGGTGATTTACAACTCCGCGACGGGTGTGAAGTACGGGGCGTCCGATCCGCGCAAGGATGGGTCTGCAGTTCCGGAGCCTCATCCGTACTTCAAGAATTGAAGGACCCCGAAAAAACTAATGGGGCAAGCCATGAGACTTGCCCCGTGAGTGCAGGCTCTTAAACCAGCATTTTCCAAAGAAGAAACAGCATCCCGGCCAAAAAACCTAGACCGGCTTGGTACTCTTGGTTCTTTAGATACAGGTTGGAGCGGAAGGGATTCAATTTTTTTGTAGCGGCGGGAGTCCATCGCGGAAAGAGCGCCGGGACTTGTTCGGCATAAGCTGCATACTCGGGAAAGATCTTGCGCAAATGCTGCTCTTCGTTTTGAATCACGGGCAAGTAGACGAGCAGGAAAACGGCTGCGAAGAGAGCGGCGAGCCCGGGACTGCGGGAGGCGATGGCGAGGCCCGCGGCTACCA
The DNA here is from genome assembly GCA_963811575.1 of uncultured Solibacteraceae bacterium. GTDB lineage: Bacteria > Acidobacteriota > Terriglobia > Bryobacterales > Bryobacteraceae > Solibacter. Next base: position 125,186 of record CAWERY010000014.1, read on the forward strand.
GGAGGGTGCCGATATAGAGTGGGTTGCGCGTATAGGCATAAGGACCGCCGGTAGCGAGCTGTTGGTTTTTCGCAAGGCATCCGGCGGCCCAGGCGCGCAAGGCGAGGCCGAGCAGGGAGATGGGAATGCCGATCGCCATGGATACGGGCGTGGGCTGGGAAAACCAGGCGAAGACGATAACGATCAGAAATCCACTGGGTACGCGCAGGCGTGCGACGGCATCGGCATACGGTTTCGGAAATTGAATCATTCGGCGATGCTTCCCGCGGGGTGATGGCGTTGGTGGAGCATGGCGCGCAGGATCTCGAAGACCTCGCCGGGCAGGATCTGCAGCATGCTGGGGGCGATGGAAGCGCCGCGTTTGTAAGTGGTGTGCGCGGCGGCGGTACGCAGCACGCGGAGAGAGTCGCCATAGGGGCCATTGCGGGACGGGTCGGTGGGGCCGAAAACGGCGACGCCGCGCTTACCGAGGGCAGCGGCAAGATGGAGCGGGCCGCTATCCACGCCGACCACGGCAGTGGCGCGCCGGGTAGCGTGAACCAGGCCGGCGAGGGTGCTGTGATGCGCAATGGCGGGTTGGGCTTCGGCGAAATCGGCACCATCGGGGCCATCGAGGACGAGGGGAATTCCCAGTTCGCGATGGAGGAGTGCGGCGAGTTCGCGATAGTGAGCGAGGGGCCACTGTTTACTCTTCCAGCCGGCGAGGGGAGAGGCGAGAACAAAATCGCCGGGGGGCAGATCGCCTTCGGCGCGGCCTTGGGGCAGGGGGAAGTTGCGGGGAGCACGTTCGCCGCCGGCGCCGCCGCATGCCGCGGCGAGTTCCATATTGCGATCGACAATGTGAGGCGGCGCGCGCCATGGTCTTGTGGGAGTAGAAGAGCGCGGCCATGCGCTCCCTCACCTGCGACTGGTGGAAGCCGTAAATGCGTTCGGGGTTGGCGGCGCCGGCGGCGAGAGCGGATTTGAGGAGACCTTGAAAATCGACGGCAAAATCGTAATGGGAAGAGCGTAGTTCGCGGCGCGTTTCGACCAGCCCGGCGAAGTTCCTGCGGCGCATGACGATGACACGGTCGATGTACGCATTGCCTTCGAGAAGGGGGGCCCATTGGGGTTCGACGAGCCAGGTGAGATGAGACCCGGGATGACTCTGCTTGAGCCAGGCGGCGGCGGGCAAAGTGTGGATGATGTCGCCCATGGCCCCGAGCCGCACGACGAGGATACGGCTCTTAGCTGGTTTGCCGGCGGTGAACATGCTGCATCAACTGCCGTTTACGGTCCGCATGGACGGCTTCCAGGCGCACCACTTCCGCGGGATGAAGGGAAGCGAGAAGTGAGTCCGGATGCGCATCATCTGTAATCAAAACGTAGTCTACCATGCGTAGGCCGGCGGCCAATTCCGCACGGGCGCGCTGCGGCAGCAATTCGTCCGCGAGAGGCGTGACAACGGCGATGAGCGGAAGGCCGGGGCGGCGGGCACGGACGGCGGCGAGCTCGCGGGCGTCTTGCGCGCGGATCACGTCGAAACTCCCGGTGACGACGATGGCGTCGCGCGGAGCGGCATCGGGAGGCAGGATTTTGGTGCGGGTATCCATTACTGATTCGTAGTCAGGGTAGCAGAGGAGAGGAAGACTCCTCGAGGAGGATTTGGGCTACCTGGGAGACGCGTTGGCTGGTGACGCGGGTCATGCAGCGGTGATCGATGGGGCACTCACGGAGGAGGCAAGGGCTGCACTCGGCGTGTTCCCGGACGACGCGGGCGAGGGCTCCGGTGGGTCCGGTGGTGGTGTCGTCGGTGGCGCCGAAAACGGTGACGGTGGGGACGGCGAGCGCGGAGGCGATGTGCATGGCGCCGGAATCGTTGGTCAGAAAGAGGCGGCAGGCGGCGGCGAGATCGATGAATTCGCGGAGGCTGGTTTCGCCGGCGAGATTGCGGACGCGCCTGCCGGCCTGACGCAGGGATTCCACCACGGTTTCACAGAGGGGGCGTTCGGAAGCCGAGCCGAAAATGAGAAACGCGATATCCATGGGCAGCATGGCGGCGGTTTCGGCGAAGCGCTCGGGCAGCCATCGCTTGGCGTTGCCATAGGCGGCGCCGGGGCTGATGCCGATGACGGGCTGGTCGATGCCCAGGGCGGTGAGGTGGGACGTGCCGGCGGCGCGGGAGGCATCTATGCCATCGAGGCGGATGGTGTCGCCTGGGGGAAAGCGCTCCAACATGCCGGCGCGACGCAAGAGCTCCAGGTAGTAGAAGCGTTCATGGCGGGGGATGTCGCCGGGCTCGGGCACCGGGATGGCCTGGGTAAGCAGGATGCTGCGGCCGTCGCGAGCGTATCCGATGCGTTCGGGGATACCGGCAAGCCAGGTGATCAGGGCGGCGTCGAAGGCGTTCTGGAGCAGGATGGCGGCGTCAAAGCGCTCGGCGTGCAGGCGTGACGCGAAGGCGCGGCGGGCGCGTAACCCCTGGAGGGAAGGGTAGGGGATTACGCGGTCGATCGACTGTTCGCGTGCGTAGAGATCGGCAACCCAGGGGCGGGCAAGCACGGCAAGGTGGGCGTGCGGAAAGATGCCGCGAATCGCGCGAAGGGCGGGGAGAGACATGACGGCGTCGCCGAGCCAGTTGGTGGCGCGCACGAGTACCTTCGAAATCGAAGAGGGATTGAAGGCCACTGGTCACAGGATACCAAGTGAAAAGCAGCACACTGGCAGAGCGCCTGCACTTTCCAAGGCATGAAATACCTGGTGACATTCCGCAAACGATACGCGGCGAATGGCGAGCCCGCCGACGACCCGAAATCGCTCATCGACCCGGGCGACGGCGTGATCGAAGACGCGGAGCTGGTGGAGCTGGTGGAGCCCGCGGGGCTCGGAGTCGCCGAAGACCTGAACGAGGGAACCGGATCCGAGGAGAGCAACGATAACGGCTTTCTCACTTTCGGTACGGAATCGTGGGTATACACGATTGCCGAGGGGCATGAGAAGGAGTTTACCGATAGCCTCGTGGAGAGCCGGGTGGTGTTGGATTATGAGGAAGTGCCGGACGAATCGCTGACGACATAGCGGGCCGCGCGAACCTCCTATGTCAGGCGCGTGTGTCAATCTAGAGTGATGGGATTTCGACTGGCGGTCGCGTATGAACCACAAGGGGATCAGGTCAACGCGATCGCGGAATTGACGAGGGGGTTACGCGAAGGCGAGCAGCACCAGGTGCTGCTGGGGGTTACGGGATCGGGGAAAACGTTTACGATGGCGAAGGTCATCGAGGCATTGAACCGGCCCGCGCTGGTACTGGCGCACAATAAGACGCTGGCCGCGCAGTTGTATCACGAATTCAAAACATTCTTTCCCGAGAACGCGGTGGAATATTTCGTCAGCTACTACGATTATTACCAGCCCGAAGCGTACATCCCTTCGAGCGATGTGTACATCGAGAAGGACGCGACGGTAAACGACGAACTGGACAAGCTGCGCCTGGCTGCGACCAAGAGCCTGTTTGAACGCCGCGATTGCGTAATTGTTTCCAGCGTGAGTTGTATTTACGGTTTGGGATCGCCGGAAGCGTATTACGGCATGCTGCTGATGCTGGAGAAGGCGCAGAAGATTTCGCGCAACCAGATTGTCACGCGGCTGGTAGAGATACTTTACGATCGCAACGATACGGATTTCCGGCGCGGCACATTCCGGGTTCGCGGCGATGTGATCGAGGTTTATCCGACGTATGACGACGATGCATACCGGATTGAACTGTGGGGCGACGAAATCGAGAGCCTGTCCCAGATCGATCCGCTCTTGGGGACGGTCAAGCAGACTTATCAGCGGCTGCCGATCTATCCGAAGACGCACTACGTGATGTCGAAGGAGACGAAAGAGGATGCCATGCAGAGCATCCGCAACGAGCTGGAGTGGTGGCGTACGGAGCTGGTAAACCAGGGCAAGCACATCGAGGCGCAGCGGCTATTTCAGCGCACGATGTTCGATCTCGAAATGATGAAGGAGATCGGCTACTGCCATGGAATCGAAAATTACTCGCGGCATTTTTCGGGAAGGCTGCCGGGCGAAGCGCCGCCGACGCTGCTGGACTATCTGCCGAACGACGCGGTGATGTTTCTGGACGAAAGTCACCAGACGGTGCCGCAGCTGCATGGGATGTATCATGGCGACCGCTCGCGAAAAGAAGTGCTGGTGGCACACGGGTTCCGCATGCCGAGCGCGCTCGACAATCGTCCGCTCACATTCGAGGAGTTCGAGCATCGCGTCAATCAGCTGGTGTACGTCTCCGCGACGCCGGGGCCGTACGAATTGACGAAGTCGAGCGGCGTGGTGGTGGAACAGATTATCCGGCCGACCGGGCTTGTTGGACCCGACGGTGGAGATCCGGCCGGTAAAAGGGCAGGTGGACGATCTGCTGGGACAGATTCGCGCGCGGGTGGAAAACAACCAGCGAATTCTGGTCACGACGCTGACCAAACGCATGGCGGAGGATCTTTCCGAGTATTACTCCGAGGTCGGCGTGCGCTGCCGCTATCTGCACTCCGAGGTTACGACGCTGGATCGGATCAAGATTCTACGCGATCTGCGGCGCGGCGAATTCGACGTGCTGGTGGGAATCAATTTGCTGCGCGAGGGATTGGACCTGCCCGAAGTTTCCCTGGTGGCGATCCTGGACGCGGACAAGGAAGGCTTTCTGCGTTCCTGGGGCGCGCTGATTCAGACTATCGGACGCGCGGCGCGGCACGTGGAAGGGCACGCGATTCTTTATGCCGATGTGATGACGGACAGCATGCGGAAGGCTCTGGCGGAGACCGGCCGCCGGCGGCAGACGCAGATCGAGTACAACGAGCTCCAATCACATCACGCCGCAATCGATCATCAAGGCGATCGATATGAGCCTGGTGGCGGTGGCGGAGGGGGATTATGTCACGGTGCCGCTGGAGGACGATCCCGAGGTGGAAAACCTGACGCCGGAGCAGCGGCTCCGCTTCATCGGCGAGCTCGAGGAACGCATGCGCGAAGCAGCGCGCAAGTTCGAATTCGAGAAGGCCGCGGGCTTGCGCGACCGGGTAAAGGCGCTGCGGGCGGTGGGTTAACCAAAGTTCGCGACATCGAAAAGAAGGCGAGTACAGACTCCCAAATCATTGCGATATACTGGGCGCCTTAGACCTCGGTAACGTTGACCGAAGAGACCGCTGGGGGTGGCGAACGTTGTTGCGGGTTTGTGGTTGTTTGGGATTAGTTGCGGCGGCGCTGACGGGCCAGGATGTGACGATCACACCGCGGGCGCGGACGCAGGCAGTGAATTTGCCCCGGGCAAATCTGCGCATGGATGTGCAGATGGTTCAGATTCCGGTCACGGTGACCGATCTGCGCGGCAAGCCGCTGCTGGATCTGAGCAAGGGGGATTTTCGACTGTTCGAAGACGAGGTCGAAAAATCGATCACTGCCTTTTTCACCGCGGACACACCAATTTCGGCGGGCATTGTTTTCGATAGCAGCCGCAGTATGAAGAACCGGCTGCGCGATGCTCGCGAATCGGTGGAACAGTTCCTGCATACGGGGTCGACGGGCGACGAATATTTCCTGATACGCTTCAGCGATCAGGCGCAACTGCTGGCGCCTTTCACGCAAGATACGGAAGAGATTTCGCGCCAGCTCGGTTCGATCGAAGCCAAGGGGTGGACCGCTCTGAACGATTCGATTGTGCTGGCGGCGAACCAGAGCAGCAAGGCTCACAACAAGCGGAAGGTGCTGTTGGTGATCAGCGATGGCGGGGACAACAATAGCCGGTACTCGATGGGAGAGATGATCGGTATTTTTCGCGAGGCGGACTTGCGGGTTTACGCAGTGAGCCTCTTCGATAAGTCGCCCCTGCTGGAGAAAATTTGCGAAGAGACCGGCGGCCGCGCGGTTCAGGTGCATAAATTAGCAGAACTGCCGGGGGCCATGGAGTGGCTTGGCCTGGAAATGCGCTCGGAATATATTGTGGGTTTCTCACCGGATCGCGCGCAAAACGACGGGCGGTATCACAAGGTGCGGGTTGCGGTTCAGCCGCCCGCCGGGATGGCGCGTGTGCGCACATCCTGGCGGCATGGCTACTTCGCTCCTGACGAATAGCCGCGGCTAACTGTTGCCGGATGGTTACCAGCGGAATCCGAACGTCACGGGAATGATTCCGGTATCCACGGCGCGCGTAAAGATGTGGTGATAGCGCGCTTCGGCGAAGGCCTTCACCTTGCTGCGGCCGAGTTTGAAACTCAGGCCGACTCCGCCATCGACTCCACCCTTATATTGACCGAAGGAACCAATGATCTGGTTGGAGCCGACGGCTGCCGGATAGAAGCCAAACCAGGGATCGAAGAATACTCCTTGGGAGACAACCGGTTGCGTGTATTCCACGGTGCGGTGATAGATGCCGCCGCCGCCTGTAACGTAGAAATCAACCGGGCCCTCTTGGGTTACGTGGACTACCGGGATCGAGAGTAAAGCCCCAGACGCGCGTGGTGCCGTTGGGGAGCTTGAACCTGATCCAGGAAAGTGCGGTTGATGCCATTTTCGTTATAAAGAAAATCGAGCATGATGCCAAGATGATGAGTGGCGTTGACGCCGGCACCGGCGGAGATGTTCCAGCCGTTGTCGAGACGCGAGCCGATGGGGTTGATGGGGGTAGTAAAGCCGCCGCCAACGAAGCCGGTAAAGTGGGAAAACTGAGCGGAGGCGGGGAGGCCCGCCGCGCAAAACGAGACTAGATAAAATGCAATCTTCTTCATGCCCCGCTATAGGGCACTTCCCTTGCCAAGGAAGATGGGATCGGGTGGGTTTTGAAACATGGAAATTCCGGCGACACCGGAGGCACCTGCTGCGACACACGCAGCGGCGTTTGAGTGTGTAACACCGCCCAACGCGATCACCGGAATGGTGAGGGCGTACACTGCGCGGCGTAACCCTTCCAGGCCGACGTGAGCGTCATAGCCCGGTTTGGAAAGCACCGGAAAGACCGGTCCGAACACGACGAAATCGGCTCCTTCGGCCTGTGCTGCCTGCAGATCTTGCATGGAGTGCGTGGACACACCGATTAAAAAAGCCGCCGGTACAATTCTGCGTAGAGTTTTGGCGGGGACGGAGGATGCGGGGAGATGGACGCCGTGAGCGCCGGCGGCGAGAGCGACATCGACGCGCGAATTCACCAGTACTTCGGTGGGGGTGGAACGCGCCAGATCCATGATCCGGCGTACCAGATGGTACAACTCGCGCGCGCACAGATCCTTCTCCCGCACCTGAATCCGCTGCACGCCATCGGCGATGGCGCGTTCCACATAACGGAGCAGCGGGTCCACGCCTCCGGCGGCGCGGCGATCGGTGATGTAATAGCGGAGCATTCAGGCAGGCCGGTAGTAGCGTTCGCCGGCGCAGGCGCGGCAGAGGGTTTGACCGTCGCGGGAGACTTCGCGGTGGAAATTGATGCCTTCTCCGCAGAGATCGCAGGCGACACGGGGGCTCTTGAAGCCGGGCATGTCTTCGGGGCCGACGGACACCGTTACCCACTGGACATCGAACAAGTCGAGGGTCGGTAATTCGCGATAGGCGCGCATTTGCTGCTGATTGCGATCGGCGATTTCCGGATAGAGTTCGCGGGCGCGCCGCTTGGAGCTTTCGCGCGCGGCGACGCGAACGGCGCGCTGCTCGCGGAGATCGCAAAATGTGGCGGCGGCCTTACCGAAGTCGCGGAACTTGAGGGCGCGTTTTCCGAGGCGGCAACCGGTGACGACGGTAATGGCGTCGGTCATACAGCGATCGATTTCGACGAAAGTGACGAGGCGTTTGCGGTCCGCGCCGGTGGGATCATCGAGGCCGAGCAGGGTTACTCCGTGAAGCGCCATGCGCAAGCCGAGAATCTGGCCGGCGCACAAATGCCCGTGGGCCTGAGCGGCAAGCAGTTCGTATTCCGGAAGAGATTTCAGGGCCATCAGGCTAGAAGATGCGCAATGCGGCGGGCGGTAGTTCCACCTGCCAACTTCTATTATCCTTCTCCCGTTCGAATTGCTCACGGGAGAGGCGGGCGGAGATTCCGCCGGCGAACTCCAGGTGGACGGCGCGCGGGTGTTCGATGACGCGCTGGAGGACGGCGGGCAAGAAGTTGACCTCCGGTTCGAGTTCGCCGGCATGTACGCGCACGTCTTCCGAGCGGATGCCGACGGAGACGCGGTCGCCTTTGAAATGGCCCTTCAAGTAAGGAGCCTGGAGGACGAAGGATTCGCATTCCAAGCGGCTCAGATTGCGGCCGGGATCGAGCGCCGCGATGGTAGCGGAGAAGAGGTTATCGATGCCGAGCAGGCGCGCGGCCGCGGGTGATTCGGGATTTTCGAGGGTATGGCGCGCGGCGCCGCGCTGAATGATGCGGCCGCCATCGCAGAGCGCGACGCAGGCGGCGGAGGAGTAGCAGAGATCGAGATCGGCGGTGACCATAAGAATCGGACCGGTAAAGGCTGCCGACATCAGGCGGAGCAGCGATTCGCCGATGCCTCGCCCGGCTTGCTCATCGAGGAGCAGGAGTTTCGGTTCGGCGATCAGGGCGCGTGCGATTTCGGCGCGGAGCCGGAGGGCGGGAGGAAGTTCGTGCGGGTGCTGGTCAAGCGAGGCGGCGAGTTCGAAGCGCTCCAACATTTCGGCGACGCGCTTGTGCCGTTCCAACCTCGCCCAGAAAGCCGCGGCGAACATCAGGTTCTGACGCACGGTCATTTGAGGAAAGAGCGATTCGCCCGAAGGAACGTAACCGCAGCGGCGGCGGCGGGCGGGCAAATCGACGCGGGCGGCCGCGTCGAAGACGATCGCGTCGTCGATCAGGATACGGCCGGAATCCGGGCGTGTGAAGCCGGCGATCATCTCGAGTGCGAGCGTCATTTCGGCGGCGGCAGACCCCACGAGTGCGGTAATTCCGTGGGGCAGGGGAAGATCGAGATCCACTATGCACGGCGGGCGGGTGCGGACCAGGCGGGCGTGGGTCATAGCGCGCCCACGATGGTCCATTCGGCGAGCACGCGTGCAAACGCGACTGCCGCGGCGGCGAGGATCGGCCGCCATCCAAGGGGAAGCATGACGCACCAGAAGATACGCCACTCGGAGGCGCCGAGCGAGCGCGCTGCATTGCCATAGCGGAGATCGAGCGACTGGAGGCGATAGCGCGCGCCGAGGGCGATCAACGGAATGGCGGCGAGAACGCCGGCGGCGGCAGCGAATTTCCAGGAAAACGAAGGACCCAGGAAAAGCCACGCGCAAATCACGACAGGGGTGGCGAGGAGCAGGGAGAGCAGGGCGAAAGCAGCGCTGCGGCCGGCAAACCGGCGGGTAGCCAGCACGTAGGCCAACCAGAGTCCGGGAAGAAGCGCACCCGCCGTTCCAAGGCCGGCAACACGGAGGCTGAGCCACAGCGGAGACCAGTTGAAGGGCATGCGGGAGCTTCAATTATAGCTGGGGATTGAGTGTGATCAGTTCCCGGTGGGAACCTTTTCGACGTGGTCAATGATGAGTAGTTCGACGGGCGCTTTGCGAGCTTCCAGGCGCAGGCCAAGCTGTTCCCGGACGGCGCCGGAGAGGGAGGGTTCCGAGCCGACGTCGGTGGAATTCTCCGGAGTAAAGTACAGCTCGAAGCTGAAATTCCCGGTGAGTTGAGTGCGATCGAGAACGGGGCGCCCTAGTTGGGTGGTCAGCATATCGGCGAACTTCGCGAGGGAAGTTTCCTTGGCGGTGATGCGTGCGCGGCCGTTCCTGGTTTCGATGATGAGTCCGGGGCCGGGCATTGAGAGTACGGGAAACCCATCCTTACCTGAATCCGATTTCACGGAGGCCACTTGATTCTCGGGCGATTCGGCGGCCGGGCCGATTCCCAACGCCGTAAGTTTGGGTCCGGTCTTCGCGGGGATCAGGACATAGACCGCGAGTTCCCTGGATTCGCGATGGACGGTCATCTGAAATCGCGCGGCCAGCAGATTGCGCAGCATGGCTTGGAATTGCGGCTTGGTGGCGCCGGCGGGAATTGTGGCCGCGATATCGAAGCGCTGGGAGTCTAGCCAGTCCGGACCGGTAATTTGATAATTGCTGAGGTCATAGGCATTGAGCAGAACGCGCCGCAAGGGGATGTTGGTGTAATTGATGCGGCCCGGGTCGCTGGTGCCGGGGCCGCCGGTCATGGTGAAGCGCCCGGTCTGCAAAGCGGAAGGCTTGACGGACGCGACGTCGAATTCCTGCGCGCAGGCGGCGGCTCCCGCGGCAAACAGGAGAACTCCGAGAAGGGTGTGCTGTTTAAACAGCATTATGTTGCAAAAGTAGCATTAGGGACGGACTGGAGTCAAGGCTGGTGATGCGCTGCCCGAGAGTCCACCTACGCTGCTACCGGACGCATGCGGGCGCTGAAGTGGCGCAGGAACGGAGGCGCCTCCACGATCTCCAGGCCGCGGATGGAATCTTTTTTCGCATTGACTTCGAGGATGGCTTCCACCACGTAGTCGATGTGGCTCTGGGTGTAGACGCGGCGCGGGATGGCGAGCCGGAGCAGCTCGTGGCGCGCCGCACCGGCGAACATGAGGCTGCCGATTTCGACGCTGCGGATGCCGGCGTGGCGATAGAGTTCGACGGCGAGCGCTTGTCCGGGAAACTGATGGGCGGGAATGTGGGGCAGCATGCGCGCGGCATCGATATAGATGGCGTGGCCGCCGGGAGGCTCGACGATGGGAACGCCCTGGTCGGCGATGTGGCGGCCGAGGTAGCCGGTGGAGACGATGCGGTAGTGGAGATAGTCCGGGTCGAGGATCTCTTCGAGGCCGACCGCGATGGCTTCGAGATCGCGGCCCGCGAGGCCTCCGTAGGTGGGGAAGCCTTCGGTGAGGATGAGAAGGTTGGTCTCCTGCTGGAAGACGCGGTCGTCGTTGCTGAAGAGCAGGCCGCCGATGTTGGCGAAGGCATCCTTCTTGGCGGAGAAGGTGCAGCCGTCGGCGAGGGAAAACATTTTCTGTGCAATTTGTTTCGGTGACCAGGTCGTGATAGCCGGGCTTCGCGTTCGCGGATGAACCAGGCGTTTTCGGCGAAGCGGCAGGCGTCGAGGTAGAGCGGAATGCGGTGGCGGACGCAGACGGCTTTGACGGCGGCGATGTTGGCCATGGAGACGGGCTGGCCGCCGCCGGAGTTGTTGGTGACGGTCAGCATGACCAGCGGAATTTTGGCGGCGCCCTCGGCGGCGATCAGGGCCTCCAGCGCGGCGACATCCATGTTGCCTTTGAAATCGAGGCGGGCCTGCGTGTCGCCGGCTTCGGGCAGGGGGAGATCCACGGCGCGCGCGCCGGTGAATTCCACGTTGGCGCGGGTGGTGTCGAAGTGGGTATTCGAGGGGACGACGTGGCCGGGCTTGCACATGACGGTGAAGAGGATGCGTTCGGCGGCGCGTCCCTGGTGGGTGGGGATCATGTGACGGAAGCCGGTGAGCTCGTCAGTGACGCGCTTCAGGCGGAAGAAGCTTTCGCCGCCGGCGTAGCTTTCGTCGCCGCGCATGATGGCGGCCCATTGCGCATTGGACATGGCGCTGGTGCCGGAGTCGGTGAGCAGATCGATCAGAATATTTCGGGCGTCGATGAGGAAGAGATTGTAGCCGGCCTCGGCGAGAAAGCGCTCGCGTTCCGCGGGAGTGGTGTGATGCAGCGGTTCCACGCTCTTAATGCGGAAGGGTTCAATGATGGTACGCACGAAGCGATTATCGCAGTTGGCGAACGGGAGAGTTCGCTACTGGTCGATGGTGATTTGGACGCGATTGCTCTCAACGCCATCGGCCGTGATGTAGAGTTCGGCGGGGCCGGCGTTATTGAGCGTTGGCAACTCAGCTCGACGACGTAGAAGCCGATGTAGCCGCCGGCGAGGGTAGCGCTGCGTACCGGCACAGGAGCGCCGTTGAGGAAAGCGCGGATGGTGGCGGCGACGGCGGGCGGACTATCCACACGCGCCGGAGTTCCGGTGGGCCAATCCGGGGTCACTTTGCCAAGGCCAGTAGAGAAGACCTGAATCCGGTTGCCCGCATGGGCGGTCTTGCGGCTATCGAGGAGCAGGCCGGTGTCGGCATCCTGCAGCATCGGGCGATCCGTCGCGTCCCACGAAGATGGCGGGCGAGACGGGCTGCACCTGCATACCGAGGCGGACGGGTCCGGCGGCGGTTTGCAGGGCGAGCGTGAGATTGGGGCCGACGGCTTCAAAGGGTACCTGAAGCTGAGAAGCGTCCTCGGCGGCGGCAAGAATCGGGTAGTCGAGATTGCCGGCGCGCGCGGCATTCACGCGACCTCCGACCACGCTGATCACCGACCCCGGTGCAGCGGCTCGAGTGCTGAAATCCGCGGCATTCACGAGGCGCACGCTGCGCAGGCGATGCGGTGCGGCGGTGGCATACACACCGTAGCCATCGATGGCGGCGTAGAGCTGAATGCCGGAAGGGTCGAGATAAACGTCGGTAGCGGGGACGTCCTGCGGCAGGCCCGCGAGGGGCACCCAGTTGGCGGGAGTGGTGCTGGCGATGTCCAGATCGACCTTGGCCCAGTAGACGCCTTTTTCGGTAGCGACGTAGACCGCACCGGCGGCACGCTCTCCCGTCACGGAGCGGACGGGAACGTTGGGCAGGTTGGTATTGGCATCGAGAGAATCCCAGAAAGCTCCGAAATTCGTGGTGCGAAGTACGTGGGGAGCATTGGGTCCGGCGAGCGCCGCAAGGGCCACGTCGGGCCGGGCGGGATCGACAAAGATCCGCTCCACTGGGCCGTTGGCGCGATCGGTATTGGTCTGCGAGAAGGTGGCGCCGGCGTCACGCGAGAGAAGAATGCGGCCGTCAGCGGTGCCGGCGTAGACTACTTTATCCGCGACGGCGTAGCTTCTGATTTCGACGCCGGCCTTTTGCGAATAGAGGGTGCGCTGCGTGTCTTCGGCGGCGACTGTGGAATCGTTCACGGGCTGCCATACGGCGGCGCCGGGGGGAAGTTCCATGGAACCCATTCCATCGACGGTGACGCGAGTGCCGGCGGTTCCGGCCGGAGCCGCGAGAATCCGCCGCACGGCGAGATTGGGCAGGAACTGGTTGAGGCCGACCCAGGAGAGGCCGCCATCGAGCGAGCGCCAGACGCCGAAATCATTCGCGACGACGATTTGATCTAAGCTGGCTGGAGAGGTCGCTACACTATGCTGTCCAAAGCCGATCACGGAATCGGTCTTGAACGCGGAGAGGTTTTCCCAGCTGCGGCCGCCGTCGTCAGAGCGGAACAGTTGGCGGCCGAGAGCGTAGACGCGGCCGAAGCTGCCTCCGACCACGCGGGCGCCGGGCTCGGGCAACGCGATAGACGAGAGGCGCGGGAACCAGCGTGGCCGGTTCTACCGCGCCGGAGCTGGGCTGCCAAATTTCGTAGTCCGCGGTTTCGAAGACCTTGCCGCTGTGCGTGCGCGCGTAGAGAACGCCGCCATCGGCGGAGAACCAGACGCTCTCCACGGGACCGGTGGCAGGAGAGGCGAGCAGGAGCTCTACGGCGGAGGTGCCGACTTTCCGCCAGGTAGCGGGTTGCGCGGTGGCGATACCCGCCAGGACGAGCGCAAGAATGACGCTGCGCAGGGGCGGCAAATTTGTTCCCTTATGACACACTGTCGAGTCCCATTCTACCCTATTTCGCGCCGGCATACCCGAATCAAACTGCTGAATTCATTTGATTTGTGGCCAAAGGTTAATGCCGGACCCCGGTGTGCAATGCAAGTTTGGTGCTAGACTGTATCTGGCGTCGATTATGCTGAGGCGACTTACGTTCACACGGACCGGGCACAGGCTGCTGCTAGCGGCTGGACTCGTGGTGTCGTTCGTCCCGCTGCACGCCCAATGTCCGCTTCCCACGAATTCGGCGGCAACGGTAATGGTGATGTCGGGTGATGTCTCCGCGGTGCTATCGGATAACTCCGGTTACCGGATGGCTTTGAACCCGTGCGGATCGGTAAAGCCGCAGCAGGTGATCAAAACGGGGAGCGACGGCTACGCTAAATTTCAAATCTCCGACGGCAGTACGTTTGAGGTTTTTCCGAACTCGGAAGTGGTTTTCCGGAAGACGTATAACCTCAACGACCTGCTGAATGTCTGGCTGGGCAAGGTTAAGGTGTATATCCAGCATCTGCCGGGCATCCCAAATCCCAATAACGTCAGCACGCCGACAGCGCTGATTTCGGTTCGCGGCACGGTATTTGATGTGGACGTGGAGGACCTGGAAGGGACCACGTTCGTCACACTCGACGAAGGGATTGTCGATGTGAGGCACTTGCGTGTGGCTTCGCCGGTAGTGCGGTTGAGCCCGGGACAATCGGTGCGCGTCATCCCCAATATGCCTTTGGCTCCGCTGGCAATGGATAAGGGCGGAGTTCTGCGGTATGCGCTGCGCGCGGTTCAGGAAGCGGCGCGCCAGGTAGCTTACGGACGCGTGGGCAGTACGCCCGGGACGACCGGTTCGACCGGCGGCGGAGCGAATGGCGGGTTGAACGGCGACAAGGGCAAGAACACCGGCACGACAGGCGGCACGGGAACCGGGGCACCGAGCACGGGTGCGCCGAGTACCGGAGCGCCGAGCACTGGAGCGCCGACGGGAGCTCCACCACCGCCACCACCACCTCCACCTCCGGGCGGCGGTGGAGCCTAGTCCTCCTAGCGGCACGAGCGTCTGCCTTTCAACGGTTGCGTTGCACCGGGCATGATAGATTGGAACAGTGCGGCTGATTTACCTCCTCTGTGCCGTAGCGGCATATTCGCAAACGCAAACACCTAAAGGCCTGGAGCCCGCGTGGGATATCGCGGTAGTCCTGCAGGAGATCTCCAATAATGCGAGCCGGCTCATGCCGGAATTCGACAAGGTGAATGCCCAGGCTTGGGTGGCGAAAGGCGCATCGGACACATACGTCGCGCAATTGGAATCCAGCCGGCAGCAGGCGCGCGCGATGGCGGATGGAGCCAAGGAACTGGCGCGCAACCCGGAGAAGCTTTCGGCGTCGCTGGAGCTTTTCTTCCGAATGGAGGGCCTGGAGACGATGCTCGGTTCGCTGGAGGAAGGCATTCGGAAGTACCAGAGTCCGGCCGCGGCGCAGGCGCTGGTCAGCGTCTATGCCGAGGGCGGCGCTAATCGGGAGCGCTTTCGAAGCTACATCGTCAATCTCGCCGCCGAGCGGGAGCATCAGTTCGAAGTGATGGATCGCGAGGCGCAGCGCTGCCGTGGGACACTCATGGCACCGACTCCCGCTAAGACCACAGGAAGGAAGAAGTAAGAGCCTCATGCCGTTCACCTGCAGCATTTGTGGAGAGGAATCCACGCGAATCTGCGTCCGCTGCACCAAGGACGCATGCAATAACCACATCTGCGACAAGTGTTTGCGCTGCAGCGATTGCTGCGAGTGTGAAATAGCGCTTTCCGAACCGACGCACGAGACGGTGCGAATGGTGGTGCGTCCCGCAATCATGGAGGACGATGGTCCCGAGGACGTCCTCGAAGATACACCAGAAGACACACCAGAAGACCAACCAGACGAGATGCCGGGCGATGTGCAAGACCATGGCGATTCCAGGCATATCGAACAGCAACTGGAGGAAAACTTGGGCACAATGATGCCAACCGAACCCGAACCGGAGCCGCATATCCCAGGTCCCGAGCCGGACCCGGCTCCCTCGCCGACGCCGGAGGAGCCCGGGCCGGCAGAAGTATAAAGGCGCGCGACTGGTATCCTGACTCTTGGCGGCGGAGACTTCAAGCCGGGTGGGATCGGGCTTTCGGGTTCGGTTCGCCTCCCTGGGGCTACCCCGGGGAATCGTTGCGAAATGCCATTGCGTCGCGTGAGCGCCGCTGCGCAGAGAGCAGTCTAGCTCACGCAGAGTCAGACACGTTGGAGTACGCCGCCAGCGATTATGCGGGCAGCCGCCACAATCAGCGCGCTCGCGCGCAGCCTGCTCGCCGGGGAGCCGACGGTCGAAGGCCTGCAGGCGCGGGCGGAGCGAACCCTGGGACGCCGGTGGCGATGGCTCCAACCCCTTGCGGTCCGTTATGCCGCGGCATTCGCGGGCGGCACACGGCGCACGAGGTGGTGCGATTCCTGCGGGACGATCCAGGATTCGAAAGTGCGCGAGCGAAATATCGCCAGCAACTTTCGATTGCCGAGTGGATTGCAGAGCCGCAGCGAATGCGCCCCGTGCGGGCGGCGGAGGATTGGCAGCTTCCCGCAATTTCCTCAGTGGGCGAACTCGCCGAGTGGCTATCGATAGACGCTGACGAGTTGGAGTGGTTTGCAGAACTGAAGGGGCTCGGCAACAAGCTCGGCAATCTCAAGCTTCAGCATTACCGGTACGACATTCTCGCCAAGAGATCGGGCGGAGTGAGATTGATCGAAAAGCCGAAATCGCGCTTGAAGGGCCTGCAGGGGCGGATCCTGCGTGGCATTCTGGAAGCGGTTCCGGTGCATCCGGCGGCTCACGGTTTTGTGAAGGGCCGCTCCATCGTTACGTTTGCGGCGCCGCACGCAGACAGACCTTTGGTGCTCCGTCTCGACCTGCGGGATTTCTTTCCCGCGTTTCCGGGAGCGCGGATCCAATCCTTATTTCGCACGCTGGGATATCCGGAGCGGGTGGCGGACCGGCTCGGGGGAATCTGCACGAATGCGGTAGCGCGCGAAGTGTGGAAGGTCCGCCCTGTCGAAATCGCCGCGGCCCAATGGAACGAAGCGCGAAGTTTGTACACGCGGCCCCACCTGCCACAAGGAGCGCCGACCTCTCCGGTGATTTCCAACCTGACGGCGTACCGGCTGGATTGCCGTCTCTCGGGATTGGCGAAGTCGGCCGGCGCCATTTATACGCGCTATGCGGACGATCGGCGTTTTCCGGCGGTGACGATTTCGCGCGCGTCGCCAACCGCTTTTCGGCGCACGCCGCGGCGGTCGCATTGGAGGAAGGATTCAGCGTCAACCACCACAAGACGCGCTTCATGCGACGGGGCGCGCGGCAGCAGCTGGCGGGAATTGTGGTCAACGAAAAGGTCAATGTGCGGCGCCGCGATCTGGAACTGCTGGAAGCGGTTCTGACGAATTGCGTCCGGTTCGGGCCGGCATCACAGAATCGCGCGGGCGTGCCGGATTTTCGAGCTCACCTCGAAGGCAGAGTGGGGTTTGTGGAGATGGTGAATCGGGTTCAGGGCGAAAGAATGAAGGCGCTGTTGCGTGCAATCCGGTGGGCGGACGGCGGGTGAGCGATTCAGCCGGAATAGGCGCCGGCGATTTGTTTGCGGACGAATTCGAGATCGTGGCGGAAAGCATTTAGCTCGTTGTTGGAAGGGTAGGCGACCTGAATCGTGACGGGGCCGGTGAAGCGCGCGTGCGCCAGGGCGGCAAAGAACGCAGGCCATTCGACCACTCCCTGACCGAGCGGACAGGGTACGGCCTTGCCCTCCTTAGACCAGGTGAAATCGCGAACCGTGACCGCCTTGAGACGTGGCAAGACGAGGGCGAGCGAGGTATCGGGAGTTTTGGGGCCGCTGACTTCGGCGGCGAAGCCGGGGTCGAAATCATAGCCGACCCAGCGCGGGTCAATGCCGCGCAGGAAGGAGTTGACGTCGAGCAGGCTGGCGCCGACGGAATCGCCATTTGCATTGTGAAACGCGGTAGCGACGTTGTAAGCACGCGCAATCGAGGCGAGCCCGAGAAGGTCGCGCTGCACCTCCGCAAGGCGGACCTCGTGATTGGGAGCGCTGCCAAGTCGCCAATATCCCGGGCGAAAAAGGCCGATTCCCATAAAGCCCGCGATGCTGAGAATCTGACGGCCGTAGGGATCATTGCCGCTCACCATCGAGGTGGAGATGATGGGGACTTCCAGGCCCACTCCGCTGACCGCTTCGATGGCGCGCATGAGATCCGAGCCGGCCTGGTCGGGAGGAACGTGGCTGCCCGGCACGACGGCAAGATCGGCGCCATCGAAGCCCAAGTCGCGGAGCACCATTCCGACCGCCTCGTACTCCACTTTAATCAGGAGCTGCGAATAGAGGCAGACGGCAGGGCTGGTGCGAGGTTTGGGCGGAGTGCGGGGACGCGGGACGCGCGGTCCATCGGGCGCGGCGGGCGGTTGCTGCTGCGCTCCGGCTACGCTCGCCGCCAATCCCGCCAGGAGCTGTCGTCTGCTGATCGCCATCCGCTGTTGCTATTGTAGAACGCCGGACGGAAGCGGCGGCTTTCCGCCTGCCGGACTAGCGAATGCGAGGTTTGGCTGGGACCGCGGTAGCTTTCTGGATGGCGGTTTCGCGATCGCCCTTTTGCCATTGAGCTTGCAACTCCTGCTCCGGGATGCCCGCGGTGCGGCCGAGCAGCAGGAAAGAAGGAAGGGCGTAGCGCAGCGTCTTCCAGCGCGCCATTTCGACCAGGGAGGGAAGGGCGCGCTCGCGGATCAGGTCGAGCGCCGCCGGATTGGGGCGTTCGGTCAAGGTTACGAGCGCCTCGACTGCCTGCTGGCGATCGCTCAGCGCGAGGGAATTCAACATCGCGACCATCCACGTGGCTTCGATTTTGAGACCCAACTCCGGCTTCTTTTGAGAGAGCACCGCGATGGCGCGTAATGCGCGAACCGCGTTGGCGCGCACCGCAGGCTCGGGATCCTGCAGGGCAAACTGCAGATCGCGGATCACGTCGGCCTTTTTAGGGGCGTACCCGGCGACCACGGCGGCGACGGCTCGTTCTTCGGGTTCGGGTCCGTTGCGCAGAACGTCGCGAAGCACGTCGAGGTGATCGGTGGCGAAGGCGGCGAACTGGTCCTGGAGCGAGCGGGCTGCGGGGTCGGCCATCCGCGATTCCCCGGCGGTGAGATCTTCGGAAGCCGTACCCAACTGGGAGGCCCGTTCGACGGCTCCCATGAAGGAACGATAGGAGAGCATCAGGTCTTCCGGGAGTGAGGCGGTGCCGACGGGTGCGGCGCGGGTGTCGAAATGGGGGGCGCCGCGCTCCTCGATGCCGATAAACAAGACTGCTACCGGGCCTTCACAGCAGACCGCTTCCACGCGCGCCGCGACTACGCCGGAGATCTCTTCGAGGCGGTCTTCCAGATCGCCTTTGGAGGCAGGGAGCGGGTCGCCTGGTTTCAACGCAATGGTTGCGAGTACCTTGTCGGGGGAGAGTTTGTGGAGACCGTAGAAATTGATGTCGCCTGTTTTGGGCGCTTGTGGGAAGGCCGAAGATACGGCCAACACGGAGAGGGCGAGGGCGCGGAGCACACTGGTGAGACGCAGCCCCGGCCCTTTGGGGTTCAGACTCGCGCCTGCTGCTGGGCTACCGGACCAATCACCGGCAAGACTACGGTCTTGCCCTGATAGGCCTGGACCACCATATAAACGAAGACGGCCAGAATCCCGAGTGACACCACGGGATAGAGCGCCCACAGATGAAGTATCCCCAATACCATGTCGAGGACGATGCTTGCGAAGATGCAGGCGACGTTGAGGAAGATCGACTGGAAAGCGTGGAAACGAATGGCAGGATTGCGATTGTACGGGGGGATGATCAGGAAGATAATGCCGGTGATCAGACCGAGAACATAGCAAAGGGCAGATGCCACGTTATCGGCCATCGGGGCCGCCGCCGGCTGTCCGGTAGCGCCGGACGGCGGGGCCGCCGAGCCGACCCTGGCGCCGCACTTTGCACAGAAACCCCCATCGACTTGAGAACCGCAAGAGGCGCAGAATGGCATTCCGATGTTTTCCTCCGAATGAACAACTCTAGTGACCGCAAAGATGGCGGGCAAGGCTATCGGGCGTATAACTTGTACTAAATATCACTTTCCAGGCGCACCGAGTACGAATTGGGGGACGACTGCGCCGGCGGCTGCGCCGATGATGACGGCCGGTGTGCCTGCACCAAGGTAATCTACCAGGAGTCCGGCGAGGGCGCCGATACCGGCACCGACGACCGCGAGCATGAGTCGTTTGGCCACTGATCTAGTGAGCGGCGGCGGGCTTGGACTCGGAGGAGTCGCCCATGATGTAGAGCTTTTCGTCCGGGTGAAGCAATTTGAGACGCTTGCGAATTTCCAATTCCTGTTCGGCGGGGTTGTTGTTCAGGCGGTTGATATGTTCCTTCTGCCGCTCCACATCCTTGGCGAGGCTGGCATTGCGCCGCTCCATTTCCTGAACCTGGCGCTGCTTATCCTGCCACGCGTGCAGGCCCCTGGGGAAAGCAAAAAAGGCATAGGTCACCGCCATGAGAAAGAGCATTACATACGTGAATCTTGTGAGAGGCGCTTTCATGCGACGATAAGACCTGGAACATCATATTAACATCGCTAAACGCGATTCACTTCGCAATTTTTTGGAAAATGACCGATAAGATTGTTGTCCTTAGCACCTGCTCGAACGCAGGCGACGCAGAACGCCTGGCGCGCGAACTAATCGCGTTGCGGCTGGCAGCCTGCGTAAATGTGGTTCCGGAGATCCGAAGCTTTTATCGCTGGAAAGGGGAATTGGAGAGCGCCGCCGAATTCCTGCTGGTGATCAAGACCTCCCGTGATTTGTTGGAAGCGTTGAAGGTGAAATTGGAGAAGCTTCATCCTTACGAACTGCCGGAACTTCTGGCGCTGCCGGTGGTGGATGGTTCCGAGCGATATCTCGATTGGCTGGGGCAAAATCTTCGCGGTGGTGAAGCGGAATGATCGCGCTGTTATTCGACATGGATGGCGTGATTGTGGATTCGAACCCGATGCACCGCGAGGCCTGGGAGGTTTTCAATCGCCGATACGGCCTGGAAACCACGCTTGCGATGCACGAGCGAATGTACGGAAAGCGAAATGACGAGATCGTCCGTGATTTCTTTGGCGAGGAGTTGACGGAGGAGGAAGTAGCGGAGCGCGGCTTTGCGAAGGAAGCGTTATATCGGGAGATGGTGAAGGATCGGATTGAGGAGATGCTGGTGCCGGGGCTCCGCGAATTCCTAGAGCGCCATCAGGATCTTCCGATGGGGGTGGCCAGCAATGCGGAGCCGGAGAATGTCGCGTTGTTCCTGGACCGTGCGAAACTGCGGCCATATTTTGGAGCAATCGTGGACGGCCATCAGGTGGCGCGGCCTAAACCATACCCTGACATATACTTACGGGCGGCAAAAATTTTGAACACGGAACCGGCGAACTGCATCGTATTCGAAGACTCGCACTCGGGAGTTACGGCCGGCGTGGCTGCCGGGATGCGGGTTATCGGCATCTGTACTACTCACGTTAACTTGCCCGGAGCTACACTGACCGTCGATAATTTTCTGAGCGGGGAATTGGAGTCATGGCTGTTACCGCTGTTGCGATCCGTCTAACGGCGGCGCGTTATACCGCGCTCGCGGTGTCCCTGGCCGCAGTGTGCCTGCCCGCCTTCGCGCAGACTCCGATCTCTCTGGACCAACTCGCATTTCGATCGGGCCCCGCACATTCCGCGGTTTACGCCGGCCAGCAAGTGGTAGTGCGCGGCGTAGTTAACGCCCCTGCCTTCCATTTCCAGGAATATACGATGTTGGCCATCCAGGACAGCCGGCGCGGCGGAGTCCTCAAGGTATTGCGCGCCAACAAGTCACTCGACGATTACCGTCCGGGAGACGAACTGGAGGCCCAGGGCATCGTTTCGATGCAGTACGGAATGACGGTGGTCGAGCCGGAAAAGATCACCGTAATCGATCACAAGCCGGCACCGGCGCCCAAGGACATCACTGCCGGAGAGGCGCAGAGTATGGCGCACCTGGGAGAACTGGTGCGCGTGCAGAGCCCCGTAGTGATTCGCTATCGCAACTCGGGCGGCGCGGGAGTTTTCGTAGCGGGTCCAAAAGACAACTACCGGGTTTTCATCCCCAAAGCGCCAGGCCACGATTTCGTGAATGTGGACAAGCTCCGCATGGGCGAGACCGTGCGGGCCACCGGCGTCGCACTGCAATATTGTCCAGATCCTCCGTTCAACAGCGGCTTTCAGCTATTGGTCGGCAGCATTACCGACATTGCCGAGATCGAACAGCCGCCGACACTTCCGCAGCCGATTATCGCCAGCGGCATCACGGTAATCCTGCTGGTTGGCCTTTTTTTGTGGAGCCGGGAGCGGCGCTTGCGGTCGCAACGGCGGCGGCTGCGGCGCACCTACAAACTGGGCGAGGAGATTCTGGGCGCCTCTTCGGCGGCCACCATCCTCAAGCGGATTTCTGAAGCGCTGCCGAGCATTATCGGCGTGACCCGGGTGCGTTTGTACGTCTATAACCGGACCGCGAAGACGCTGGACGCGATCGAAGACGAGAACGGCCAAGCGACCTCGATTTCACTTTCCTCACCGCCGGGCGGTACACCGGCGGGTGCGGTGGCGTGTTTCCATTACCGCACCTTGCTCGTGATCCCCGATATCGACCGGAGCCCGTTTCCGATTGCCGGACAGAAGGGGGAGCGCTGCCCGAAGAGTCTCCTTTTCGTGCCGATGATGGCGCAGAGTGAAGTGATCGGCGTGCTGGAACTGGACCAGGACGACCGGGTACGGGATTTCACGGCGGATGAGCAGGCGCTGGCGCAGCACCTGGGGAACCAGATCGGCGTGGCGATCCGGCTGCTGGATCAGCGCACCGTGCAGGAGCAGTTGTTCCGAACGGAGAAGATGGCGGCGGTGGGACGGCTGATTTCCGGCGTCGTCAATGAACTGCAGACGCCACTGGCCTCGATTACGGATCTGGCCACACGCGCTCTGGAAAAGGCACGAGGCGGCGCGGCGGAGCGCGAGGTCTCGGCGATCGCGACGGAAGCGGCCAAGGCCAGCGGGATGGTCTCGCGGCTGGTTTCTTTCGCCGCGGCGGAACAGGTGGAAGCGCGTCCGGTGGACGTGACGGCGTTGATACGCAATCTGATCGAATTCCGCGAAGGCGACTGGAAAGCGTCCGGGATCCGCGTGTGCGACCTGACGTCGCGCGAGGCCTTGTTTGTCCACGGCTCGCAGGGGCAGATCGAGCAGGTCTTCCTCAATCTGCTGGTGCATGCCGAACAGTCCCTGGCCGACGCACCGCAGAAATCGATCACCGTGCGCACCAGCCTGCTGGCGAAGCGGCTACTGGTGGAAATCTCGTTCACATCGCCGGCGGAGCTGCGCAAGCCGGAAGATACGGCCGCGGTGCTGGGCGTGACGCGCAGCGTGATTGCAGGGCATGGCGGAGAGGTGCGCCTGATCGAGAAGAACAACTCCGATCCGCGGTTTGAGGTGGAGTTGCCGGCGCTGGTGAAGGACCGTTCCCTGCCGGGCTCGACGCCAAGCCTCGCGGTGCGCGATTCGTCACGGCGCATGACGGCGCTCGTCATCGAGCCCGACGAAGCCATGCAGAGGCAGTTGCTGGGGCTGCTCTCCGGGCACGGCTATCGCGTGGTTCCGGTAACGAACTCCGATACCGGGCTGGACCTGGCACATCGTATGCGATTCGACGCCGCGTTCTGCTCTGTCCACGCACCGGGCCTGAACTGGGTCGAACTCTCGGAACGGATGCATACGCGCGTGGGCGGTTTCATTCTGCTCTCCGACGGCTACGACGTCGAGCTCTCCGCCGATTTCGAAGGCGACGGGCGCTTCGTTCTCGCCAAGCCGGTGCAGGAGAAGGAACTCGAGCGGGTCTTGCTCGCCCTGGAACCCCCGGTGGCTTCCGCTACCGTGATCCCTTTTAAGACGGGCACCGCGTAAATTCGCCGAGGCGATCTAACTGCCGCCGAGCAGGTTCTCAATCAACGCCCGTTGCATGGGCCAATACCCGTAGACGCGGGTTCCTTCATTGCGAAAGCTTCCTGAGGTCAGGAAGCCGCTCAGGTCGGCAGGGTTCGGGGTCTGGTGCTCGCGAGTAATGAGTTCGAGCAGCAGGCCGGTGATCTTGTTCAGTTCCGCGGCGAGATCCACGGCCTCATTGGACGAGGCACAGCGGACGTTCAATTTGGCTGCAAAACGATCGCCTTCGGGAACCACTGCCAGCGTCACGGATTTGGCGCGTTTCAGACTACGGGCGAACATCTGTGTTCCGGGGGGCAGGGCTTGTCCGGAATCGACAACCGAAGGGGGAATGGAAAGCCAGATCGGAGCATTGGGGACTTCCTGTTCGGGCCGCGGATCGATTTCGTTGAGTCGATGCGCGGCGTCCTCCTCGGGACTGACGGCGAGCGCCATCAGGTTGGATTGAACCGGGAAAAAGGAGATGTGGCGCTCCGGAGTGCTCCCCGAGAGACGGCAAAAGGAATTATTGCAGTGGCCATCGTTCGTGTTGACGTAGCCGATCAGGCTCTTCCAATCGAAGCGGCCTTTGAGCAGCATGAACTTGCCGGAGGGTGCGAAGGCGAGCAGGGCGGTTTCCAGATCCTGCTTATAATCGAAATCGGTTTTGCGGACAAAGGCGCGATACTCGGGATCTTCGCCGACTTTGGATCCATCGAGAAGCTGGAGAATGCCCCCGGAGCGCAGGCGGGCGAAATCGATATATACGATTACGGCATCATCGGTCGGCAGGCGCTTGAGCATGGCGGCCGGCGTGATCACGCGGGAGCGGTACCAGACCACACCAAAAACGGACAGGGCACAGAGCGCGGACACGACCACCACCAGCACCCACGCGCGGAATTTAGGGGTCACGAATCGAGTATCACACAGCGGCAAGGTCGGCTGCGCGGGTGCCAGTCCACAGGCGAATATAGGGCTGGAGTTCGGCCATCATGGCGCGGAATGCGGGCAAGGTGAGCGATTGGGCGCCATCGCTGACCGCCTTCTCCGGACAGGGATGGACCTCGATGATGAGGCCATCGGCGCCGATGGCAACGCCGGCGCGCGAGAGCGCGGGAATCAGGCTGCGCTTGCCGGTAGCATGGCTGGGATCGAGAATTACGGGTAGGTGGGTCAGCTCGTTGAGGACCGGGACGGCGGCAATATCGCAGGTATTGCGCGTGGCGGTTTCAAAGGTACGAATACCGCGCTCGCAGAGGATCACGTTGGGGTTGCCGTGGGCGACCACGTACTCCGCGGACATCAGCAGTTCCTTGATGGTGGAACTCATGCCACGTTTGAGGAGCACGGGCCGTCCGCAACTGCCGAGCGACTTGAGGAGCGCGAAATTCTGCATATTCCGGGCGCCGACCTGCATGCAGTCCGCATATTCGGCGACCATATCGACATCGCGATCGCTCATGATTTCGGTGATGATGCCGAGGCCGGTCTGTTCCTTCGCCTTGCGAAGCAGCTTGAGGCCCTCGAGTTCGAGGCCTTGAAAATCGTACGGGGAGGTGCGCGGTTTAAAGGCTCCGCCGCGGAGGATTTTGGCGCCGGACGCAGCCACGCTCTCGGCGGTCTCCATAATCTGCTTCTCGCTTTCAACGGAGCAGGGGCCGGCCATAACGACGAACTCGTCGCCGCCAATTTCGGTGCCATTTACCTTGACGATGGAGCGTTCCTTACGGAATTCCTTGCTGACGAATTTGTACGGGGCGGAGATGCGCATGGCGCGTTCCACACCGGGCGTGGCTTCGAGCGATTCCAGGCAGACGGTGACATCGCCGACGCCGACCACACCGATTACGACCCGCTCCTCACCTTCGATCGAGTGAACCTTATAGCCGAACTCCGCGATCCGTTCGCAGACGTGATCGATCTCTTCACGGGTGGCATGGGGGCGCATGGAAATAATCATAAATCCAGTATACACCTATCGGCCGCTCAAAGTGAAGTTAACTTCAAACAACAGTGACTACTTAGTAGCACCACTTATTGGCGGTGTATTGATTTGATGCCTAGGGCACAATGACTTCCAGCGGTGGCTGACCGTGGGCTCTCATTTCCGGCGCGATCGAGTGCCGTGATCGCGTAGCGGTAAGTTTTGCCGGATTCGACGGCATGATCCGAATAGGTGGGCACTACGGATAAGTCGGCAAGCTTTTCAAAAGGCACCAGGTCCGATAGCGCGGTAGAGGCGATAGGCATTGAGATCCGGCTCGTTGTTGCGGTCCCAGCCTAGCTCGATGGAACCGGGTGCGCTCGAAGCGCGCAGACCACTGGGTGTCGCGGGGGGGAACTTATCGACTGGGGTGAGAGAGACGGGGGCCGACAGTTCGCTTTCCGCAACTTTGTCATTTCTCCTCAGTATGGTCTGGACGGTGTAGGAGTAGGGCTTATCGAACTCAGCGGAGCTATCGAGCCACTCTGGTTTTTGGATGGTTGCGACCTGAACATAATCGCCGCCTTCGCTCTTTCGGAAGACGCGGAATTCGGCGCCGGGAGCCTGCCAGGTTAGCTGTACGCCGGACTGCGTCGCGACAGCGGCAACGTTGAGAGGTTGAGCGAGCGGCGCCTGCACCGGTACGACGACGAAATTCGACCAGCCGGACTGTTTGCCATTGCCACCGGTAACCCGAACGCCGAAGATGATTTCCTTGCCGACCCACGGGGAAGCGGGAATCTCATAGCGCGCGATGTGGTTGGCGACGGCGGTGGGTTGGAGTTGCGCGGCGCTCGCGGCCCAGCGGTTCTCCTCAAACGGGTCCGCAGCGCCGGCGCGCAGGTCGAATTTGACCGGCTCCGGAATGGGAAAGTCTTCCATCGTATTGGCGGGAACCGTGAATTGCACGATGACGCGCGAGCCGCGCTGCACGGCGTTCAAATTGTCAACGGGGCGCGGGACATTCGCGAGGGGCGGCAGAGGGTCGCCAATATAGCCGCAGCCGGCGAGGAGAAGCGCCGCGAGCGCGGCCACGAATCGGAGCATGAAGAAATAGGGTAGCAGGGAAGAAGAATGGAGACCCACGGAGCAGGCAGGGATCGCGTGCACGATCCCTGCCTCTTGACGGGCGCTCACTTCACGGTGATTGAGTAGGCTGGTGAGCAGTATTGTTGTCCTGCGGTGGTCGCGCAGACCAGAACGTTAGCGGGCCCGGTGACGCCATCGGGAATCGCAACGTTGACCTGTTGGACTCCGGGGGCGGTGGGTGCATCACCGGCATAGACCGGTATGAGGTCTTTGTGAGCGCCGATCTGGACGCTGATGGTAGCGACCTTGGGAATGCCGGTGGCGAAGATCTGGAGGATGTCTCCGACCTTCGCGGCGGCGGAGTTCGTGTTCTCCGAGTTGTCCTGGTTAAAGACACCATGGGCGAACACGGCGGGCGATGCGGGCGCGAGAGGGACAGTTACCGCGGCACTGCTGACCCCATCCACGGTAACGATGAGGATGGCGGACGGTTTCGCCCCGAGGGTGGCGGGCACCTGGAGATTGATCTGCGTGTCGGATGTATACAGTAGGGTGGCTGGAACTCCATCGAACGTGACCGCGACGATCTTCCCGGACAGGTGCGTGCCCATCAGGGTTGCGAGCGAGCCGGGAACCAGCGGGGCGGGTTGCAGGCTTGCAGCGTTCAATACCTGGTTGACCACGACGGTGGGAGCGGGTGGCGCGGGCGGCGGCGGTTGCGGGCTGACTAAGAGGCTCACCGGAACGCTCTGGCTTCCGGCAGTGCCGGCATTGATGATCACGGTCGCCTGATAGACGCCCGTGGCGAGGCTCTTGGCATCGGCGGTGACCTTCACGGTCGCGTCGTTTGTGCCCGCGGTGGTATCGAGGACCAACCACCCGGTACCCAACTCATAAATGATGTTGGTGGTCCACGTGAGGGTGCCTCCTCCCTGGTTATGAACGCTGTACGTTCCGGGGGAACTGGTAAGCGCCCCGCCGGCTACCGCGGTGAGGTGGATGGGCGATGCGTTGAGGAAGAGCTTGGGCGCAAGCGGCACCGGGCAATCGTTGTACAGCGTGCAATCGTTCAGGGTGGTGACGGCGGCAAAGCGCGGGATTGGCGCGGTTGACGAGGCGGTGATCACGTTCGAAACCGGGGCCAGCGTGATGGATTCATCGGCTACGGCAGGCGGAGTTTGGCGCGGCAGGGAGATGAAGGTCGGAAATTGAACAGTCTCCTGCATCGCGGGATTGGAGGCGGCGACCTCGTACACCGCGTAACCGGATCCGTTGACGAGCGTGACTTCGCTGACCGAACTCAGCGTCACCGGACCCGAACCTGCGGGTGGGGAGACGGCGAGGCCGCCTGCACCGGTGGCATCCGCGCCCTGCACGCGAACCAGCACCAGCGCACCACTGCCGGGCAGATATTGCCCGACCGCCTGGGGCAGGTTCAAGTCGCCGCCGGAGGTGGGTTGAAGAGAGCCCGAGCCGGCGACCGCGTCAGGGAGGAAGAGTCGCGTGGCAGCGGGAAAGTTGGAGTATTTCACCAGGAAGCGGGTTCCGGTATCGAGGCCGGTGGAGCGGGCTTCGAACGCACTCGCGAAGCCTTCCGTGATTCGGGTGGAGGCAAGGGCGGTGCCGGCGGCGAAAAGGTTAGGCAAGTCGATGGTATCCGGCATCGGCGACCCGTAGCAGGAAATCTGGGCGCTGCCCATGCCGGCGCGCATCCCGGGCTGCGCGTAGGCGAGGATGAGCTGAGATTGATCGATTGCCAATGTGGTGGAGAGGGAGGCGGTGACCGCGACCGGAGCGGCGGCGGTGTAGCCAAGTTGATTCATGGCGGCGCGCAGGTTGGAGATTCGAATGTTGAACAGGCCGTTCGCCGGAACGGTGGAGGAGATGCCGATAAAAGCGATGTTGCTTGCGGAGACCTGGCCGGCGACTGCGGTAGGTATCGGTCCGGTGCCGAGATCAATGGTGACGACGGTGTCGTGAGTCAGGTTGCTGCTATCCACCCGGTTGGTGACGTTGACCGGAAGGAATACGGTTAGATTTGCGTTAAAGACGGTCCCTGGATTAGAGCTGGAGCATTGTAGGAGTATATCGCCCAGACGTTCGGTCAGACCTTCGGAGCGCACTTGGAGCGGCGTTGAGGAGGCCTGGCAATGGATGGGCGAGGACGTTGATTGTGCAAACGTTGCACAGAGAAAGAATTGAAGCAGGCAAGCATATCCGAGGATACGTTTACCAGTCGCGGTAAGCTGTTCCATCTAGCGACATTTTATCCGATCCGCTCTGTACATCGAAAATGCCGGGTTCGCTCTGGCTGACGCTTTGGCTGGCGTCTTCCATAACGGTGCGCCAGGTTTGATTGCTGGCGGTCATCGGGTCCATCGGAATCTTGGTGAGATAGCCTTCACTTACGAGGTCCTGCAGGGCTTGGGGGGCCTTCTGTTTGTCGTAGGTGTAGTGATCGATGACGGTCCGGAGCGTGGTCAGATTGTTGTGGAGTACGCTCTCTTTGGCGCGGATGATCGACTTCGTATAGATGGGGATCGCCATCGAAATCAGAATCACCATGATGGTCACGACGACCATCATTTCGACGAAAGTGAAGCCGCGCCGGCGTTTCCTGACTATGCCGGGGCTACCACTCTGAGTAGGGTTTTCCATCGGCCGCCTTTTCGCTGGTCTTGCTATAGACATCGAATACATCCTGTCCTCCCCAACTCAGGGATTTCGGGTCGTCCTGGTCGCTGCGCAGTCCCCACTCAGCCTTGCCGGTGAACGGGTCGACCGGAATGCGGCGCAGGAAGCGCATCTTCTTACCGTCGGGGCCGGGGAGTTTCACGCCTTCGACCAGAATCTCCAGCGTCTCCGGCCAGTTGTTGGTTCCTTGTTTCTGCGGGCCGAGGTAGCCAAGATCGGCGTAATCCTTGTACTTGTCGATAGCGGCGCGCATTTCGCGCACGGCGTTGAGCAACTCACGCTGACGGTCAGCGCGGACACGGGAGCGCGCCAGGGGGACAGCCATGCTGGAGAGAACGAGCATGATCGTAAAGGCGACCACCAGCTCCACCAGCGTCAGTCCTCTTTGATTGCGGCGTCTCATCACTGTCCCTTACTTTATTTTACGTTGATGGTCATCTGCGGACTGCCGGTGAAGACCACTTGGCCTTGCGCGTTGCGGACCGTCAGATTGGGCAGAGTGACCGTAGACGCGCCTTTGGCGACCGCCTGGAAGATGAATGTGGCGAGCACTCCGGAGCCGGTTGCCCCGGGGGTACCGGGGAGGCGATTGAGATTGACGGCGGCGGCTCCGGCATCGTTTTGGATGTTCTTGGTGAATACCGGTACCTGGCCGTCGCTAGAGAAGAAGTCTCCGCGGCCAACATCGTTGAGCTTGACCACCTTGGAATCGAACGTAACCTGCAGGGGAGCGGAGGCGACATCGGTAGCGTTCTCTATGATGAGGGCGACGGTCATCATCCCTTGAGGATTGCTTTCGACCTGCGGAGGCAGAAAGCGCACGGTGGCGTTACCGACGGGCTTGGCCGCATCCGGTTTAGGCGCGTCGGGCGCCGACAGCGAGGTAGTGCCGGTCGTGGTGCCTGTCATAGGCGGCGCGGTCGCGGGGGGCATGAGGGCTGGCGCTGCCGGCGCTGCGGCGGGAGGCGGCGGGGTGGCGGCAGCCTGGCCGGCGCCGAGCGGAAGAACGGGAGCCGCGGAGGGCGGGACCGGCTCCGGATTTCTGGGAGCGGCACCGGGTGCCTGAGGTGTCGGGGTATCAGAACCGCGGCGGCCGTAGCTGAGATGTACCGACGCCTGGTTTCCGACGGCGATACCGCGTAGATTTTCGGCGGTGAATTCGGGGCGGCGCACGATGTGCGGGATGAGCGCGATCATCAGTTCCTGGCGTTCGCGATCGACGCTTTCGCCGCTGAAGAGCTTACCGATAATGGGAACGTTGGCGAGTCCGGGGACGCCGGTCTTGGTCTTGGTGTCCTGCCACTTGGTCAGGCCGGCGAGCAATTGCACGGAGCCCTCGTGCATGCGGATATCGTGCGAGACCTTGCGCTGCCCGATGATCGGCTGATCGATGCCGCCGAGGTTGACGTGGCCAGTGACACTGGAAATATCGAGGTCGATGTGCAGGGAGACATCGCCGTTATCGTGGACGCGAGGGGTAATTTCGACGTTGACGCCGACATCGATGTAAGTGAACTGGGTATTGACCAGCGGGTTAATGCCGACGCCGCCGATGCCAGGCTGGAAGCTGCCGGTGGCGGTGGGCTGGCGGTCGCCGATTTTGAGGGTCGCTTTTACATTATCGACGGCGCGGAGTTGAGGCGACTGCAGGACCTTGGTGGCTCCATCGCTGAGGACCAGCTGCAGCACGGCGCTCGGAATCGTAGTGGAGAAATCCGCTGTGGAAAGGTGGCCCAAATTAGAAAAGGGAATGGCGGTGCCCGTGGTGGTCTGGTGGTGCCGGTGGTCGTGGTGGTGCCGGTGCCGGTCCCGGTTGTAGTGCCCGTGCCGGAAGTCGTGGTGCCGGTCGTGGTGGGGTTGTTGACCACCTGGAGGCCGGAACGCGGCGTGAAATTGCCGGCAATGTTGATGCCTGTGCCGGCGATAGCGGCCGTCAGCTGACGGGTATAGACGGAGCTGGCCTCCATCACGATGATATCGACGACGACTTCGCTCTTGGGCTTATCCAGATCGTGAAGGATCTTTTCGGCGAGCGCGACCTGGTCGGCACTTCCCTTGGCGATGATTGCGTTTTGCGAGTTATACGGGAAGAAGCGCTGGATATCCGCGATGGAACGGACGGCGTTCACAATTTCCTGAAGTTCCTGCGGGGTATTGACGTTCGAGAGGTAGAAGACCTTGGCGACCTGCTCTTCGTAATCGCGCCGCTTATTGGGATTATCCATCGTGATGAAGATGGTATTGGGTGAAAGGGGCTTCCAGTAGGACTTGGTGATTACGCTGAGATAATCCAACGCCTCTTCAATGGTGGAGTTATCGAATTCCACGGGGATGTTGCCGCGGACCTGGGGTTGATACTCGGGATCCCACACCACGTTGATGTTGGCGACTTTGGCGACCGTTTCGAACAGCAGTTTGGTAGAGCCGTTGAGCCGCAGATGGATCGGTTCGGGATTGAGGGGCTTCAGATCGGGGACGGGAAGGATACTGTTGATGCGCTGTTCGGTTTCTTTCTTGGCCTGGTCGCCGGGGGTCAGGGCGCGCTCTTTGGCGTCAGCCTCTTTACCGGTTTCCTGAACGCGCTTGCGCTCGCGTTCGATCATTTCGGTGGTACGGCGAATTTCCTGCTCGGCGACGGCTGAACCGGGGTTGATGGCGTAAGCCTTTTGAAATTCAATCAGGGCCTGGCCGAGTTGTCCCTGGGATCGAATTCGAAGACCGCGATCAATGTGGGATTGGGCGGTCTGAAAACGGGCCTTTTCATTGGCCATCTGGTACAGGATGTCGGCAGGGTCTTCTGAGAGCGCCTTTTCGTAGGAAGCGAGCGCCTGATCCCACTCCTTTTTTTGCTCGTGATCGCGCCCCTCGGCGAGATACCTGTCGCCCCGCTTGGTCCGCGCTTCCAGGGGTAGGACGGGGCCAAGCAGCGCTGCGGTCAGGACCACCGCGGTTAACCGATTGAAAAAAAAGATAGTTGGGCGCATCAGGGTCTTATACGGAGAGCTCGTGATAAAATGAATTTCAATTCCCGATCGGGGATCATCTAAACTCATTGACGTTGTTGGGCTTCCGCGCGTTGAGGTCAATTTGGCCGACAAGAAAGACTTCGCTTTCAAAATTCTGAGTGACAACCGTCAGGCCGGCCATAACTACTTCCTTTCGGAGCGTTTCGAGTGTGGCATGGTGCTCACCGGAACGGAGGTGAAAGCTGCGAAGGACGCCAAAATTCAGCTTAAGGACGCATACGCAAGCGTGCTGGATAACGAGGCGTGGCTGTTGAACGCGCACATCAGCCAGTACTCCCACGGCAATCGCGAGAACCACCTTCCGGTGCGTAATCGTAAGTTGTTGCTGCATCGGCGCGAAATCGAGAAATTGCAGGAGATCACGCGCGAAAAGGGCTCTGGCACTGATTCCGACCAAGATCTACATGAAAAGCGGCAAGATCAAGTGCGAGATCGCGGTGGCCAAGGGTAAGAAGCTCTACGACAAACGGGAAGCCGACAAGGCGCGAACGGCGGACGCGGAAGCGCGTGCCGAGATGCGTCGAAGGGCTTAACCGCGGGACCCGACCGGTCGGAGCCGGCAGTTGGTCATCTTCCGCTTGGACGTCTTCCGCTTGCGACGACAGGTAGCGCGGCGGCAATCTGGGCCAGGAGTGCGGCGAAATTGACCGGCTTGGTGATCACCGCGTCCATGCCCGCTGAGAGGCACTGCTGGTGTTGGGCCGGGGCGGCGTGCGCGGTGAGGGCGAGAATCGGAATGCGACTCAAACCGTGGTTGCGTTCAGCCTGACGAATGCGACCGGTGGCTTCCAAGCCGTCCACTTCCGGCATCTGCACATCCATCAGGACGAGATCGAACCTGGATTCCAGGAAACAGCGAAATGCCTCCTCGCCGTTGTTTGCCAGGGTGACGGTCCAGTTCTGGCGCTGGAGCATGGAGCGGATGACCTTCTGATTAATGAGGTTATCCTCCGCCACCAGGACCCGAAGCGTCGCCGGGAGCCCGGGGGCGGCCTTGTCCGGTACCGGCGGCGGGGAGGTCCACGGCTTCGCCCGGCTTCATCGGTAAATCGACAAAGAATGCGCTGCCGGCTCCTGGTTGGCTTTCGGCCCACAAGCGGCCGCCCATTAAATCGATGAGGCGCCGGGTGATGGCGAGCCCGAGCCCCGTGCCGCCAAACTGGCGTGTGTGTGAGCCATCGGCCTGCGTGAAGGCTTCGAAGATGGCCTTCAGCTGATCTGTGGGAACGCCGATTCCGGTATCGCGCACCACAAAGCGGAGATGGTTTTCGGCAGCCGGGGCGATGGTTAGAGACACGGAGCCAGTCGCGGTAAATTTCACGGCATTGCCGAGCAGGTTGACCAGGATCTGGCGCAACCGGAACGGGTCGCCGCGAAGCCAACGCGGGCAATCGGAGCCAAGGCCGGCGTTCAGGTCCAGATTTTTCGCGGCGGCGGCCGACCGGAAAATAGCCAGGCAGTCAGCAATCATGCGGTGCAGGTCGAAATCGACGGTCTCAAAGGTCATTTTGCCGGCCTCGATTTTGGAGAGGTCGAGGATGTCGTTGAGGAGGGTGACGAGCGCCTGAGCGGCAGTTTGGGCAACCAGCAGGTTTTCGCGGTCCTCGGGGTCGAGATCGTGATGGAGAACGAGGCCGATCATGCCCATCACTCCGTTCATCGGGGTGCGAATCTCGTGGCTCATGTTGGCCAGGAATTGGGATTTCAGGCGCGCGGCGTCTTCGGCCCGTTCCTTGGCAGCGAGCAGCTCCGCATTGACGCGGTTACGCTGGACGATCTGCTCCTCGAGTTCGGCATCGCGCCTCTCGATTTCTTCCAGCATGGCGTTGAACGAGCGGGCGAGCACGCCTAACTCGTCGGTGGAATCCACGGCCACGCGATCGCGGAACTGATGGGTCTGGGAGATTCTCTCGGCGACGCTTGCAATCGCCAGGATGGGAGCCGATACGCGGGACTGGAGTACGACCGCGAGCACGGCGGCGATCATCAGGCTCAGCGCGGCGATCAACAGGGCACCGCCCAGGTACTGGCGCAGAATGGTCGTAATCGAGGGTACGCTGGCCGTCAGCATCAAGGTGCCGACGCGTTCGCGCTCGGCAATCACGGGCAGGACGAGGACCAAGGCATTGCGCTGGCGCTCGAAACCATCCGGCGGGCGCGGCGGACAGGCCGGGAGAGGGTTGCGCGCCATGGCGAAGCAGTTGCCGTTACCGTCGTAGAGCACCGCATCGCGGATCATACGATCGCGACGGAGGGATTGAAGAATATCCGCCGCGACTTTCCGGTCGCCCAGGGGAATTGAAGGCTCGACCTGGGCGGCGACGATATTGGCGATGGCGGTGATTTGCGAATTGGCCTGCTGCTCAAAACGATTGAGGTCCAGCCAGGAGAACCCCGCGGTTGCGATGACGGCCACCACGACGCCGCCGACCGCGATCAGGAGCGTAAGTTTGGCGCGCAGCGAGGAATACCGGTTCATGCGGGAGGCCTCGCGGAATGAGGGGCCACAGGGGCGACCTGTCCATAGCGAAGGAGTGTGGAACTAATGCCCACGCCTGCTCGATCGAGCGCCTCGAGGCTGACTTCGAAGCTCATATGGCCATTCACGATCAATAGATTGACGGCGCCACCGTTTTCCAGGAAGCGATCGGATTCGCCGATGGTGAGCGCGTGAACGCGCCACGCCGCGAGGGTCTCGCGGATCTGTGAGTTGTTGTCGCTGGCGATATACAGGACCTGGCAGGAGTGAAGCTCCGTGGTTGGCTTGGCGTCAACCACGCGGATGGCGCGGCCATTCGCGGTCTTTCCCTCCAGGGTTCGACGCAGGGTCCGGACCATGTCCGGCCGGCCCGCGACGGCGATCGTGATGGGCCCGGCAGGGCTCTGGCGCCACTCCGCGTGGCGGACAAAGGTCAACACCGTGGCGGATCGCAGCTCGTCTTCGGATTCGGTGGCCGACAAAGAAGAGAAGGCTGCGAGGCCGAGTACGGCCAGGCATGCGGACAAATGCCGGATTCGCGCGGAGTTTCGTCTCACGGATATCCCGATTTCAAAATCGCCGCGACCATTTCACCAGGAACGTTCGCCTGATGGGCAGGGTTGGAGTTGCGGCTTCCGACGAAGCTTCGAGGATCCGACGGTTCGTGATGTTGTTGAGCGCGATGCTCCACTCCGAATTGCGCGAAGGCCGCCAGCCGAGCCGGGCATCGACAAGGAAGGCGCCGGGCAAGCCACAGTTCCGTTCGTGGGATCGAGCCCGCGTCATGATATCCAGCTGCAAACCGTGGGCGAGATCAAACTGCGAACGCAAGCTCGCCTGGTGACGGAGGTCGAGAGGAATCAGGTCCCACACGTAAACTCGAGTCAGGGAGGTAGCCGGCAGCCAAAATGTGTCTCTGACGTAGGAATAGGACGGCACCAGCCGCCAGTTCGACCGGACCTGCCACATGCCCCAGATTTCCCCGCCATAGGAGCGTCCGCGGCCCAGGTTGCCGGTTGTCATTGGCACGCTGATTTCTAAGCCGGCGGCGTCGACATTGAATTCCGGCGTAGTGGAGTACGTGAGTGCCCTCAGGCGTTCAAAATATGTGAAGAACGTGGAAACGTCTACCGACCATCGCTGGCCGGATTGGAAGCGATAGCCCGCTTCGGCGCTGCGCGCGATTTCCGATTGTTGATTCTTGTTGCCGGTGCTGTAAAGCCGGACCGGAAAACCATAGTCCATCAGATATCCGGCTTCGTATTTCATATCGCGATCCAGCGCGGTTGGGCGCGCGCACGGCGCGTGAGGCTGCGAACCAAAGGGATTGACGGGCACTCGGCGTGTAGAGAAGCCGAAGACTGGGTTGGTATTCGAGTTGGTGGTTCGAGTTATAGTCCAGGCGAATTCCTGCCGAAACCAGGAAGCGTTCCGGAATCAGCTGCCATTCGTCGCGTAACACGGCATATCCGGAGCGATATACGCTTTGAGCGGGATCGAAGGAGATCATGCGCCTGGAGTTGGTGCTGTCCCAGTACTGCTGAAAGCCTGCACCCCAATAGATCTCGTTGGATTCACCGGCTTGGCGGCGATTTTGAAAATCACCGGTGAGATTCTGCATGCTGACGCTCAGGTACGTGTAGGCGAACGCGTTCTTGTCGTATGAAAAGCGAAGTTCGCTTTCATTGCCTGGGGAGACGGTCTTCGTCCACTGCCCTTGGACGTATCCGCCATCCGCATTCCGGTTCCCATGGACACGATCGACCTCCGGCCGGAGGGTGGGAAAGGCAAGCTCATCCTGGCCTCGGAGCTTGTAGAGATCGCCTTGAACCATCCACTGATCCTTTTCACTGGGTTGGCCATCGATGCGAAAGCCGAGCCTTCCGCTGGCCATGTCCATATCCCGAATTGCCGGATCGCGAAACGTGAAGGTAGTGAAGCTGAAATCTCCGAAAGCCGAATCAGCCGGCGTGCGATAGTTTGCCTTACCCCAGGCGCGATAAGCGACGTGGTCCCAGGCTGCTCCGATGCGCGCCTCCGCGGCGCCGCGCAGCTGGTTGCCGGCTGCCACGCTGACTTGTTTCCCAGGTGTGGACTGAGCGCGCTTGGTAATGATATTGATGACGCCATTGACGGCATTCGGCCCCCACATCACGGCGCCGGGGCCGCGCACGACTTCGATTCGTTCGATATCGCGCGAGCGGCACATCGACCGATTCCCAGATCACACCCGAGAAGAGGGGAGTGTACAGCGACCTGCCATCGATCATGACCAGGATTTTGTCGGAATAGAGCCGGGTAGAGCCGCGCGCGGAAATGTCCCACGAGCGGCCGTCCTGTGAGAGCACGGTCAAACCGGGCACCCAACGAAGGGCCTCAGGAATCGAAGTGGCGCCGCTGCGGCGGATATCTTCAGCGGTGACAACGAACACAGCCGCTGGAGCCTTGGAAAGTTCCTGGGCCTTGCGCCCGACGCTGGTTACTTCGAGGCTAAACAGCTCATCGACGCCGAGCTTGGTGAGATCGTCGGTGGGGGCGCCGACGCGCTGCGCGAAAAGACTGGTTATGACGCACACCGCCAGAGCGGTCAGCCGGAGCCACTTCATGTAAAGCTAATCGGCCAGAACTCCAGTTTTGATTAGGAACGCGCTGCGGCTCGCAGTTTCTCAATCGAGAGTCGCGCTGCGCCCGGCGAAGAAATGCAGTCAATACAGGACGGAATCGGGGGTGAGCGGGAGTTGACGGATTTCGAGGCAGCCGCGGCCGGTGGGTAGGACCTTCCCCGGGTTGAGGCGTGCTTCCGAATCGAAGAGCAGTTTCAAGGCGAGGATGGTTTCGAGCGTCGAAGGCGAGAATAGCCGGGCCATGAGCTCGTTCTTTTCCATGCCAACGCCGTGTTCGCCGGTGATTGAGCCTCCGGAATCGACACACCACGTAAGGATCTCCTCGCCGGCGGCGCGCGCCTTTTCCATGTCGCCGGGCTTGCGCGGGTCGAAAAGGATGATCGGGTGCATATTGCCGTCTCCGGCATGAAAGATATTACTGATGATCAGGCCGTACCGCTTGGCAACCTCCCCGATAAAGTGCAGGGTCGGCGCGATCTTGGTCCGCGGGACAACGCCATCCTGGACGTAATACGTGGGGCTGACGCGTCCCACCGCACCGAACGCGTTCTTGCGGCCTTTCCAGAGAAGGTCACGCTCCTCGGCGGTGCGGGCGACTCGGAATTCGCGCGCGCCGCAGACGGTGCAAGCCTGGCGCACCTGCTCCACCTGCTCTTCCACGGCCTCGCGGATGCCTTCGAGTTCGATCAGCAGGACAGCGGCGGCGTCCATCGGATAGCCGGCATGAGTAGCTTCCTCGACCATGCGGAGCATGACCCCATCGAGCATTTCGACGGCGACCGGGGTAATGGCGCGGGCGGTGATTTCGGCGACGGTGCGGCCGGCGTCTTCGCTGGATTCGTAGATGGCGAGGACGGTCTTGACAAGTTCGGGCTTCCGCATGAGGCGGATGGTCGCCTTGGTGACGAGCGCCATGGTGCCCTCGCTGCCGGTGAGGAGGCCGGCAAGATCGTAGCCCGGAAGGTCCGGCGATTTGCCGCCGACTTCGACGACGGTGCCATCGGCCAGCACGAGCTCCAGGCCGAGGACGTGATTCGTGGTGACGCCGTAGGCCAGAGTGTGCGGGCCGCCGGCATTTTCGGCCACATTGCCGCCGATGGTACAGGCTCGCTGGCTGGAGGGGTCAGGGGCATAGAAGAATCCACTTCCTTCCACGGCGAGCGTGATATCGAGATTGACGACGCCGGGTTGGACGACGGCGCGTTCGTTCTCCAGATCGATCTCGAGGATCTGATTCATGCGCGCGAAGGCGATCATGAGTCCGCCTTCGCGAGGGATGGCGCCGCCGGAAAGTCCGGTGCCGGCGCCGCGTCCCACGAACGGAACGCCGAATTCCTGCGCGAGTTTGACCAGGGCCGAGACGTCTTCGGTAGTGCGAGGGAAGGCGACCAGGTCGGGCGGGTGTTTATCGATGCCGCCATCGTACTCGTAGAGGGTCAAATCTTCAGCACGGTCCAGATAGCCGCGGGGGCCGAGCAACTCGTGCACGCGGGTTCTCAAGCCGGCCGGGATCATCTTGATAGTGTAGCGCCGACGGGTCGCGCTCCAGGTTGCGGCGGATTGCGCGCTTCCGCCTGAGTCAGTGGGCGTACCTCGCCTCCAAGCCGGATGCGATGCCGGAGGGCGATGGCACCGTGCTCGATCATCCCGCCTCACGTTCCTTTCGAATATGTGGATTGGCCGCAATCCCGGGGACTCGCATACGCGCTTGGAACGGCTGTAATCCGGGGTGGGAAGGGCGCAGCCTGAAGAGGCCGCGAAAGGCGATCATCCGCACCAGTGTTTTGGTAAGCTTGTGCAAAGCCTTCCATGACTCAACCAGCGACCCAGAAAGACAGCGGATTTGTACGCGGACTCAACCTGTTCGATTCCACCATGGTGGTGATCGGCGTCATGATCGGTTCGGGGATCTTCATCGTCTCCGCCGACATGTCGCGACTCATCAATAGCCCGGGCTGGATGTTGATGGCGTGGGTCATTACCGGCATACTCACCCTCACGGCGGCACTATCCTACGGCGAACTCGCGTCCATGCTGCCTCACGCCGGTGGCATGTATGTCTATCTGCGCGAAGCGTTTTCCCCATTGTGGGGCTTCCTCTATGGCTGGACCTTCTTTACTGTGATTCAGACAGGCACGATCGCTGCCGTCGCAGTGGCATTCGCGCGGTTCTCCTCGATATTATTCCCGCCGATTGCGGAGAGCCATTACCTGATCCCACCGATTCACATCAGTGCGGGATACGCGGTCTCACTTTCCACGGCGCAACTGGTGGCGATCGCAATCATCGCGCTGCTTACCTGGACGAACACGCGCGGCCTGGAATACGGCAAGATCGTGCAGAATCTTTTCACCTCCGCGAAGACCATCGCGCTTGCGGCCCTGATTCTGGCGGGAATCTTTCTGGGTTGGAACTCCACCGCGGTCCACGCAAACTTCACCGACATGTTCAAGCTGGGCAGTTATGACGCCTCACTGGGCGTGACGGCGGCCAGTTTTTATGGGTTGATCGTGGCACTCTGCGTGGCGCAGTCGGGCTCGATGTTTTCGGCAGATTCCTGGCACGATATCACGCTGATCGCAGGCGAGGTGCGCAATCCATCGCGCAACCTGCCGCTTGCCATGGCGTTCGGGTGTTCGGCCGTGATCGGACTTTATATTCTGGCGAATGTGGCGTACCTGGTAGTGCTGCCGCTGCCGGCGATCCAGAATGCTCCGTCCGACCGCGTGGCCACCGCGATGCTGCAGGCTATCTTCCCCGGCTATGGGCCCACCATCATGGCGGTAGCGATCATGATCTCGACCTTCGGCTGCGTCAACAGCCTGGTGCTGGCCGGCGCGCGCGCTTACTACGCAATGGCAAAGGATGGGCTCTTCTTCAAGCAGGCCGGAGTGTTGAATGAAAACCGTGTCCCCGGATGGTCACTGGTGGTGCAGGGGATCTGGGCTGTCATGCTGGTGCTGCCGCGGACGTACGATGTCACGACGAAGCAGTACGGCAACCTGTACAGCAACCTCTTGGATTATGTGATCTCGGCTGCGCTCCTGTTTTATATCCTGACGATCGCGGGCGTATTTCAGTTGCGGCGCAAACGTCCCGACATGGCGCGTCCTTATAAGGTGACCGGCTATCCGATTGTTCCGGCGGTGTTCATCCTCGGTGCTTCGATCGTACTCTTCATGCTCTTCGCTTATCGGCCCGCGACCACGTGGCCCGGGCTTGTAATCGTGGTCCTCGGCGCGGTGGTGTACGCGGTGATCGGGCGCGGCGCGGCGGCACGGGCTGCGTAAGCCGGCTCGAGAGCTGCGGGCGCCTATAATAGCGTGCAGATGAAGCTTATCGCGTTTCTCTGGCTAGCGATTTCGCTGCACGCTGCGGGGCGTGAATTCCTGGTTGAGGTTGGGGGGCAATATCCCACGGTGCAATCCGCGGTGGATGCCGCGCCACCCGGTTCCATTATCCGGATCCAGCCCGGAGTTTATACGGAGCGGGTGGTCGTGCCCTATCAGAAGGACCATCTCACGTTCCGCGGCGAGGAAGCCAGAATCACCGTGATCACCTTCGATTCGCACGCCGGCCTGCCGGGTCCCAAAGGTCCGATCAATACCTTCGCGACGCCCACTGTCTTCATTCAGGCTAACGACTTTACAGCGGAGAATGTGACCTTCGCAAACTCCGCCGGCAACGTGGGTCAGGCGGTGGCGCTGACCATCATGGGCGACCGCGGCGTCTTCCGCAACTGCCGCTTTCTGGGCTATCAGGACACGCTCCTGCCGCAGGCAGGCCGACAGTATTTCGAGCGCTGCTATATAGAAGGTGCGACAGACTTCATCTTCGGCGGCTCGGCCGCCTACTTCGAACGCTGCGCGATTCACGCCTCCGCCAGCGGCTATTTGACCGCCGCCAACACAACGAAGGATCAACGCTATGGCTATGTGTTCGACCACTGCACAATCACCGGCGCGCCGGAGGCGAAGACGTATCTGGGACGGCCGTGGAGACCGTACGCCGCCACTGTCTTTCTGAATAGCGAAATCTCTAACGTGCTACTGCCGCAAGGCTGGAATAACTGGAATGACCCCGCTCGCGAAAAGACGGTTCGCTATGCCGAGTATCCGGCTCCGGCGGGGCGCGTCGCGTGGGCGAAGGCGCTCACCGCCGCCGGGGCCGCCGAGTACACGCTCGAAAACGTGCTTTCCGGTATCGATGGCTGGAATCCGAAGACGGGCGCCGTCCTCCGTTCGATCCGGATCACGAAAGGCGCTGCGGGAAAGCCGCCGGCCGCGCCAAAATACCGCAATGTCCTGAAGGCTCCGGATGGGGTTTATCACGCGGTCTGGAGCGATGGCAAGCGCCTGCTCCACGCCACTTCGCGCGACCTTCGTCGCTGGTCCGGACCGCAATCGACGGACGTCATGGCAGGCAAGGATGCGCTGGACCTGGCATCGCCCAATCTCTTCTACGACGAAACTGGCAAGCAGTTCCTGGTCACGTGGTCGTGCACCCTGGCGCGCAACGCCATACAGGCATTTCAGGAAGATGTCGAACACAATCCGCGGATCTGGTATGCAGCCACGAAAGACTTCGCGGTGTTTTCCGAAGCGAAACTGCTATTCGATAACAACTATGCGGTCCGCGAATCGCAGATTCTGAAAGCCGACGGGCGCTACGCATTGCTGCATACGGACAGCACCTGGCCCATGCAGCATTTACGTGTGGCGTGGGCGGAATCGCCGGTGGGGCCATGGGGGCCTTCGAGCGATGCATTCACCGCCAAGGGCACGCACTCGCCGGTCGCGATCTCCAGCGGAGGCGAGTGGTGGATCTTTCACTCGGGCGGGGTCGTAAAGACACGGGATTTCTGGAATTTTGCGGAGATTCCAGAGGCCCGTTCCATTGGCGAATACACGCCGAAGTGAAGGCGCTTAGGTCTTCGGGCTGGTCAGACCCTTCAGAAATTCCGTCAAGGTTTTTTCTACCTTGGTCTTGCCGCCGATCGTGTTCTCGTAGAAAATAGTCCGGAATGCGCGGACGTCGAACGGCAGCTGCTCGAGCTTGCCGCCATCCGCAATCAGGATGACGGGCTTGCCAATCGCATCGGCGTAACCTACCTCGTAGTAAACGTTGGCATTCATCGGGGTGATCTCCGCAATCACCACGCGTGATTCCCGAATCTGCCGCTGAATGTCACCGATCACGAGACCCGGCGCGTAAGTCTGGCTCGCTCGAAACGCCTCGAGTCCCATTCCATCGCAGACCGGAGAAATCACATCGTTGAACAATTCCTCATACTCCGGCGGACTGAACTGCATCACCACAAAAGCCAGCGGGCGTACGGAATCCACGCGGAAATGGCGGAAGTGGATGTTGCTCTTACTTTGACAGAAGAAACCCACCTGGTTGTTGGAAAGCTGAAGCGGCAGATTGCTGCTCCCGACATCGACACCGTCCAACTCAACGGTCAGAAGAGAGCCTTTTACGCGGACCTCAAGGTGATACTGCCGTCCCGGCTGGAGCATATTACGGTTGCCCACCGCACGCACCAATCTTCCAGTGCGGAGTGGAATCATTAACGACTCCTGCCTGTTGTGTGATCCGGTCTGTGGTGGCCGCCCGGGTATAGTGCCGGATGTTGACCAGCAGGCTGTTGGCGCCGAGTCCGACCGACATCATCTCATCGGTAACCGGATTTTGGAAGAGCAGGATTTCCGCGGTCGTGTTTTCGTCGATGTCGTCGAATTCGATGTCCACACTGATGGTTCCGTCGGTCAGCCGGCGATTGGACACGATCCTTCCGACTCCGCCGATTTCGCGTGCGGGCGGAGGTGGCGGAGGAGTCGAGTCGGGGTCGGCTCCCGGCCCAGCCTGGCCGTCCGTTTTCGGTGCGTCGGGCGTGATCGGATAACCCTTGAACATGACCTCATCGTGCAGAATATCGAACTGTCCCCAGATGCTTACCCAGGAAGATTGCGGCTGCGAATTGTTTTCGATCACGTTGAAAACCCCCTCCGGTCAGTCCATTGTACTGTCAGTGAGAGCGCGCCACGCATCGCTTCCGCCCTTCAGAGGACGTACGCGGACGATGCCATGACTCTTGAGAAGCAGCGCCGCCCGGGCGCTGGAAGCTTCGTTTGGTCAACTGCAGAAAAGGATCACGTCCCGATCGCGGGGAATGTCGGAATGCCGCTCCGCCAGCTGGTCGGAGGGCATGTGCATCGCTCCCGGGATGGCGTCCTCTTCAAACTCACGCTGGCTTCGGAGGTCGATCACGAACACGTCTTCGCCGGCGTCCAGCATGCGCCGGAGTTCCAGGGGAGTAATCCGCGCCACGCTGATTTTTCTCAGGAAGTTCTGCCGCTGGATGTACTT
Source organism: uncultured Solibacteraceae bacterium (assembly GCA_963811575.1). Lineage (GTDB taxonomy): Bacteria > Acidobacteriota > Terriglobia > Bryobacterales > Bryobacteraceae > Solibacter. Next base: position 169,133 of record CAWERY010000014.1, read on the forward strand.
CCAGCCGACCCACACGGCCACAATCGCGAGCAGGATCATCACCAGTCCGGAGCCGGTTCGCATCGCGTAGGCGCCAACGGTCTCGATCTGGCCGCTGAAAACATAACCGAGGCCGGTGTAGGTCAGGATCCAAATCAGGGCGCCCGCAGTATCGAACAGCAGAAAGCGGGTGAGTTTCGCGCCGCTGCTGCCCGCCAGGGGCGCCGCGACCGCGTTCAATCCCGGGATGAACTTGGAGACCAGCAGCGAGTTGATGCCGTAACGGAGGAACGCGTTCTCCGTCCGGCGTACGCAGGAATCGGGCTCGAGCGCGATGCGGCAGAGGAAATGAAGGACCTTGCCGCCCTTTCGCCTGCCCAATTGAAACCATACATTGTCGGCAATCAGGCACGCCGCCAGGCCGGTCAGCACCAGCATGACCGGGTGCAGTTGGCCGGAACGCGCCAGGGCTCCGCATGCCAGCAGCAACGGGATGGAGGGCAACGGCAGTGCGCCCTGCTCCAGTAAAAGCCAGACAAATAAAAGCGCATACCCGTAGTGGACAAGAAATGCCGCGGCGTGATTCATGGAACTTCCAGCTTACGGCATCTGTGGGCGGCCGCTTTCCAGGATCTTCGCGATCCAAGCTGCGTGCGGGAAATCGCTGGCGGCGAGCGCCTTCAACTCCCGCTCCACGTCGTACTCGACGCGGCGCATTGCGGGAGTGGAATCATCCAGTAAGAGGTATGCGGCGCGGCGATCTCCGTCGTAAGAGAGGCTCACGCCGCCCGTGTTGACCACGGTCATGTCCGCAAGCCGTCGAATGTAGGGGTGATGGATATGACCGTAGATTGCCAGGGGGCGGCAGAGCGGGGCGTAGACGGACTCAAGTTCCGCATCGGTGGCTTGCGGGGTGGGTGCACGCCAAGGGCTCTGCGGGACTGGCGTGGACCAGTGCAAACTCGCCGTGGGTTGCATGGCGGGCAGGCCGCTGAGCCATGCGATCCGTTCGGGCCGAGCGCGTCTCGTGTCGCCGGCCGCCATCTCCTGGACGATGGGAAGCAACGGTTGGAAGCCGGGGCGACTGCGCCGCGAACTCGGTCAATGACTCGGGCCGGAACAGCATTTCATCCGTGTTGCCAAATACGCCGGGCCAACCGAGTTCGCGGATTTGGTCGACAATCTCCGCGGGCGCGATTCCGCCATCGGCGAGATCGCCCCCGTGGAAGATCAGGTCCGGAGAGGTGAGCCGCAAGTCGGCCAGAACGGCCTCGAAGGCGGTTCGATTGCCGTGGATGTCGGAGACGATCGCGATTCGCATGGCCTTCCGACGATACCCCAATCTGGCATGCACCCGCGAACTACGCCAAGTTCAAGCGCGGCAAAAATTTGCCGATATGAAGTCCGGATGCATGCACTGATCGGTATTGCGGTGGTATTTGCCGCCGTTATCGGCGGCTTCCTGCTGGAAAGCGGAAATCTGTTTGTGCTGTTACAGCCGGCCGAACTGTTGATCGTAGGCGGAGCGGCGGCGGGAATCGTAATGGTGGCGAATCCGCCTTCGGTGATTTTTCGGATGTGGCGGGGCACGCTTGCTGCCTTTCGTCCACCGCCGCATAATCCTAAGACTTTTCTGCGCTATATGCGCATGCTCTACGAGATTTTCTGTTACATCCAGCGTGCGGGCGTGATGGAGTTTGAAAGCGATGTGGAAGATCCCCGCACAAGCCGCATCTTCAGCAATCACCCGGATTTTCTGAAGGATCCCGGTATTTGCGCATTCGTCTGCGATTCCCTCCGCATGCTGGTGGTCGGCGTTACGACGGCATCCGAACTCGATCAGCTTATGGAACTCGACATCGAAGCGCAGCGGCGCGGACGGCAGGAGCCGGTCAACGCGTTGCACTCGATCGCCGACGCGCTGCCAGGACTGGGCATCGTGGCCGCCGTTCTCGGCGTCGTGATCACGATGCAGGCTATCGGCGGCGCGCCCGAGGCGGTGGGACAGAAGGTGGCGGCGGCGCTGGTGGGAACCTTTCTGGGGATTCTCTTATGCTACGGTGTTGTGGGTCCGGTGGCAGCGCGGTTGCAAACACTGGGCGAAACCGAAGCGCAACTACTTCACGTCCTGAGGATCGCGATCGTGTCTTTCGCGCGCGGAGCGTCTCCGATTCTGGCGGTGGAGTATGCCCGCCGATCCGTACCAATGGAGTTGCGTCCCTCATTCCAGGATATGGAGATTTCCATCAAGCGCGAGGCCCAGATTCCGCCGTGCCCCATCCGAATATTCCGGAGGCGGCCGATGCCCAAGCTCAGTCTGCCTGAAGATTCCGCGGCCCGGGTGCAGATCCGCTTTCGCGAATCCTCGTCCGGGCATTCGGGGAGCGGTGCGTGGAAGGTAGCTTACGCCGATTTCGTCACCGCCTTGATGGCTCTTTTCATCGTCCTCTGGTTGATGAATTCGAGTACCAAGGTAAAGGCCTCCATCAGCGGGTATTTTCGCGATCCGCGGGGCTTCACCCGCACGCTTGGCGCGGGTCCGGCGAACTCCGGCGAGGGGTTAAATTTGCGGCGTGGCAGTGTAGAGGATATCCGCCGGCAACTGGAACAGGCCCTTCGCGAGATGCCGGAGTTTCGCAAGCTGCGCGACAACGTAAAGTTCAGCGTCACCGGCGAGGGATTGCGCATTGATCTGCTGGAAAACGATCAGGGTATGTTCTTTGTGAGCGGCAGCGCGGCTCCGACCCGGTTCGGCGAGGAGTTGTTGCGCGTGCTGGCTCACGAGATCGGGCCGCTTCCCAACACGCTCGTCATCGAAGGTCACACCGATGCGACGCCCTTCCGAAATTCCCGGCCCGCCGAAGGATACAGCAACTGGGAACTGGCGGCGGATCGCGCCAACGCGGCGCGGCGCTTGTTGCATGCCTACGGTATTCGGCCCGAGCAAGTCGTGGAGGTGCGTGGGTTTGCCGACCAGCGGCCGTTCAACGAAAAGGACCGTTTCGATGCCCGAAATCGGAGGGTGTCGCGTAGTGGTCAAGTTCGCTACAGCTTGAAAAGTTCGCGCAGGCGGCGCGTCTGTACCCGGCTAACCGGGACTTCCGTGTGCTTCTTATCGTCCATGCGCAGCTGGTAGCTGGATTTGAACCACGGCACCACTTCCTTGATCCGATTGATGTTCACCAGGTACGAGCGATGCACCCGCCAGAACATTTCACGATCCAGGTTTGCCTGGAGATCTTCAATGGTCCGGTAGTTCGAGTGGCCTTCCAGATTGGTAGTGACCAGCGTAATCAAGCCGTTGTCGATGGTGGCATAGATCACGTCATTGGCATCCACGATGAAGTTCCGGCTGTTGGCGCGAACCAGAAGTTTCGTGCGGGGAGCTGCCACTGGAGCGGGTTTGGCCGCCGAGGCTGCGGGCTCCGGATACTTCTTTTCCTGGATCGTACGCCGGGCGCGTTCGATGGTTTCTGCCAGGCGGCCACGCTCTACCGGCTTTAACAGGTAGTCCATCGCTTCGAGGCGAAACGCCTCCACGGCGTACTGGTCGTAGGCTGTGACGAAGATGAAATGAGGTAGCTCGATGTCCTTCTCGCGCAGGCGCCGAATCACGCCCAAACCGTCCAAACCCGGCATATTTACATCTAGAAAAACCAGCTCGGGCTCTAGCTTTTGGATCAGGTCCACCGCCTCCAGTCCATTGGAACCCCTTGCAATTACTTCAATTTCGGGGAAATCGTTGAGCAGGAAGGCAAGTTCGTCGCAGGCCAGTTGTTCGTCGTCTACGACAACCGTAGTTAGGGTTGCCGTCGCGCGGTCTCGCATGGAGTTGGTATTATAGCATTTTGGTCTTAAGGAGAACCGTTTGCCGAATAAAGACAACGTCCAAATTGCGCCCGCCGAAGGCAAGCTGGGAGTGTTGATTCCCGGCATGGGCGCGGTGACGACGACCTTCATCGCCGGGCTGGAAGCGTTCAAGCTCGGGTTGGGGAAGCCAATCGGATCGCTAACGCAGTTGGGCACGATCCGTCTGGGGAAGAGAACGGAAGGACGGAGTCCCGCGATCAAAGATTTTGTCCCGCTTGCCAAGATGTCCGATATCGAGGTGGGCTGCTGGGACATTTTTGAAGACAATGCGTACGAGGCGGCGGTGAAGGCCGGTGTGCTGGAGACCTCGCTGCTGGAACAGGTGAAGGCTCCGCTTTCGGCGATTCAGCCGATGAAAGCGGTCTTCGATCAGAATTTCGTAAAGCGTATTAAGGGCCCCAACGTGAAAGCGGCGGGCTCCAAAATGGATCATGCCGAGATGGTCATGGATGACATCCGCAAGTTCCAGGAGCGGACCGGCGTGTCGCGTACCACCATGATCTGGTGCGGCTCTACCGAGGTGTATCACGAGGCTGCGCCGGTCCATGCCACGTTGAAAGATTTTGAGTGCGGTCTGCAGAAGAACGATCCGGAAATCTCTCCGAGCCAGATTTACGCCTACGCTGCGTTGAAATCGGGCGTTAGTTACGCCAATGGCGCGCCGCACCTGACTACCGATATGCCGGCGTTAATGGAGTTGGCCCGCAAGATGAACTTGCCGGTGTGCGGCAAGGACTACAAAAGCGGCCAGACTTTCATGAAAACGCTGATCGCTCCGGGGTTGAAATCGCGGCTTTTGGGCTTGAACGGCTGGTTTTCAACCAATATTCTTGGCAATCGTGACGGCGAAGTGCTCGATGAGCCTGGCAGCTTCCGTTCGAAGGAGGTCAGCAAGAGCTCGGCGTTGGAGCACATTCTGCAAGGCGATCTCTATCCCGATTTGTACAAGGATTTTTACCACAAGGTGCGGATTGAGTATTACCCGCCGCGCGGGGACGCCAAAGAAGGCTGGGACAACATCGACATTTTCGGGTGGCTGGGCTATCCGATGCAGATCAAGATTAACTTCCTCTGTCGCGATTCGATCTTAGCCGCGCCGCTGGTGTTGGATATTGTGTTGCTGATGGACCTGGCGCAGCGTGCCGGTATGCGCGGCATCCAGGAATGGCTCTCGTTTTACTTCAAAGCGCCGATGCATGCTCCGGAGCTGTACCCCGAGCACGACATCTTCATCCAGCTCATGAAGTTGAAAAATACTCTGCGCTGGATGCGCGGCGAGGATCTGATCACGCATTTGGGCCTGGAATATTACGACTAGTAGCGGTATTGTTTGAAGACGCGGGGCACGGGACGAAATCGGTTTCCGCGCCGCCGCGTCTTAGTGTCTAGGGAGCTCCTATGAAAGTGTTGGTTATCGGGGGAACTCTCTTCATCGGAAAAGCGCTGGTGGAGGAGTTGTTGAAGGAAGGCCACGAGGTAGCGGTGTTGCACCGCAAGCCCAAGCACGACTTCGGCAGACGTGTCGAGAACATCATGGCGGACCGAAATGATGGCAACGCCATGCGCGATGCCCTGTCCGGCCGCCGTTTCGACGTGGTATTCGACAATGTATACGATTGGGACCGCGGCACAACGGCGGCGCAGGTAGAGGCCACCATCCGTGCGTGCGGCGATCGTCTCTCCCGCTATATTTTTATGTCCAGCGTCGCCGCCTATGGCGATGGCTTGAATCACAAGGAAAGCGATCCGCTGGCACCGGATTATCACCCGATTCCTTATACCAGCCATAAGGCCACGACGGAGCGCCTGCTCTTTCGCATGCACGCCACTAGCGGTTTGCCGGTCGTTACTTTCCGGCCGCCATTTGTTTATGGGCCGCGAACCAATTATTACCGCGAGCAGTTTTTCTGGGACCGGCTTCGTGCCGGCCGGCCGATTATCATCCCGGGTGACGGGCACCGCCTCATGCAGTTCGTTTATGTAAACGATCTGGTGACGGCGATGGTGAAGGCGATCGACGAGCCGCGCGCCGTCGGCGAGGCCTTCAATATCGGCGATCCCAAGCCGGTAACTCAAGTGGAACTGGTCGAAAAACTGGCCAAGGTGGCAAATGTCGAACCAACGCTGGTCCGCGTTCCGCGCGACGTGATTGCCCAAGCCGGCGGGAACGTCTTCGCCGAGCCGCTCTATTTCGGCGAATACTACGATCTGCCTCCGATTACCGAGAATATCGGCAAGGTGACGCGGGTTCTGAAGATGAAACTGACGCCATTTGAAACCGGGCTCAAGGAAACCTATAAGTGGTATACCCGGAATCACAAGGCGCGCACCGCGGGCTTCGACTTCGACGATAAGGTGTTTGCGCTCGCGCGCGCCGGATCTCCGGCGAGCGTTTAGCCCGCAGGCGTCCTTGCCCTTCGTGGAAATCGAACGATTTTAGACGGACTGATGCCGCGCGCGGCATCAGGTCATCATGCGAATCCAAGAGACATCGCGAGAGCGCCTTCCAGCGCCAAAAGGCGCCTCTTGAGCGGAAGACCGCCGCCGTAGCCGACCAGGGTGCCGGCCGCGCCGATAACCCGGTGGCAGGGAATTACAATCGGGATCGGGTTGGCTCCATTCGCGGCGCCCACCGCGCGCACCGCCTTGGGGGACTGGATGGCGGCGGCGATCTGGCTGTAACTCCGGGTCTGCCCGTAGGGGATTTCCCGCAATTCGTTCCAGACGAGCTTTTGAAATACCGTCCCTTGCAGGTCCAACGTCAGATCGAAATGACGCAATCGGTTGGCGAGATAGGCTTCTAGCTGGCGAGCGGTCTCAAGCGCAATCGGAGAAGCGTCGTTGCGCTCTCCTTCAACCGGATCTGAAAGCCGGAATTGAATGGCGCGCAGGCCCAAGTTACTTGTAACCAAGCGGACCCGCGAACCATCTAGGAATGGGATCTCGGTCCACTCGAGCATGCACTCAGTTTGCCATAGCCCTGTGACGGTTGTGTTCCACCTGTTATAATCGTACTCAATCACCTCTATGCCTCTTAAGCCTTTCGCACCAAATTTCGGCGCGGAGAAAAAGATTTTTCTGCTCAAGCCGCGTGGCTTCTGCGCCGGGGTCGTCAGGGCGATCGACGTGGTTAAGATCGCGCTTGATCTATACGGCCCGCCCGTTTACGTGCGCAAGGAGATCGTTCACAACAAGCACGTGGTGGAAGAGCTTCGTGAAGCCGGGGCGGTTTTCGTGGAAGAGCTTGAGGAAGTGCCGGCCGGCGCGCGTGCGATTTTCAGCGCTCACGGCGTCTCTCCGGCGGTGCGGACGCAGGCGAAAGAACGGAAGCTGGAGATTATCGACGCCACCTGTCCGCTGGTGACGAAGGTGCATCTGGAAGCCGTGCGGTTCGCGCGCGATGGGTTTAGCATCGTGCTCATCGGCCACAAGGACCACGACGAGGTGATCGGCACGCTCGGCGAGGTGCCGGACCGCAGTTACCTGGTTGAGACCACCGAGGATGTGGACAGCCTGGTGCTTCCCGACCCGACGCGGGTGCGCTACCTGACTCAGACCACGCTTAGCCTGGACGAGACGCGCGATATCGTGAACCGGCTCCGCGAGCGCTTCCCAATGATCGAGGGACCGCAATCGCAGGACATCTGTTACGCGACCGAAAACCGGCAGATGGCGGTGAAGGCTATTTCTTCCAATGTGGACCTGCTTCTCGTGGTCGGTTCCGAGAATAGCTCCAATTCCAAGCGGCTGGTGGAAGTGGGTGATAATTTCGGAGTGCGTTCCCACCTGGTGAACGATCGCAGCGACGTGGACGTGGAGCTGGCTCGAAGGCGTGAAGAACGTCGGCGTCACGGCCGGCGCCTCGGCGCCCGAACACCTGGTGCAGGAACTGATTGAATTTCTGCGCGAACGGGGCTTTGACGGCCTGGAAGAGATCGAGTTGGTGGATGAAGACGTGCGATTCTCTTTGCCCGCGGAGTTGACGATCTCGATCCAATGAGCGCACCGTCACACGTCGGCAATACGCTGGAGCACGCGGCCGAACTGGCGACGCGGAAGGCGGTGGCCTACCTGACCTGCCTGCAGGAACGTGATGGCCACTGGTGCGCGGAGTTGACCGCCGACACCACGCTCGAATCGGATTACATCCTTTTTCAGCTGTGGCTTTACCCGCCGCAGGCTGGCAAGTGGGAGCCGGAGACCCGCCCGCTGATTCGCAAAGCGGTGAACTCGATTTTGGAGCGGCAGCTTCCCGACGGCGGCTTCAATATTTGCGTGGGCGGCCCTTCCGAAGTCAGCGCCTCAGTCAAGGCTTACTTTGGGTTGAAGTTGGCCGGCATGACGCTGGCGGACGAGCCGTTGAACCGTTTGCGCAAGCGCATTCTGGAACTGGGCGGGATTCAGGCGGCAAACAGTTACGTCAAGGTCAATCTCAGCCTCTTCGATCTCTATCCACGCGAATTCAGCCCTAGCATTCCTCCCGAAGTAGCGCTTCTGCCCTTCGATCTGCTCTACCAGATGTCGGCTTGGACCCGCGCCATTGTGATTTCGCTGGGAATTGTGCATGCAGCCAATCCGCGGCGGCCGGTGCCGGAGGGCTTCAATCTGGAAGAACTTTGGCTGCCCGGCGTGAGCCCGGAGTTTCATCGCGACCCTTCGTTCTTTACGTGGCACAACACCTTTCTCACCGTGGATAAGTTGCTGAAGTGGTGGGAGCGGAACGGCAGCAAGTCGGTCCGTCGCCGCGCGGTGGAAAAGGCGAAAAGTTGGATGATCGAACGCCTGCACCACTCCGATGGTTTGGGCGCAATCTACCCGCCGATGATGTATTCCGTGATGGCGCTCGATGTCCTGGGCTATGCGAAGGATGACCCATTGCGGGTGCAAGCCCTGCGCCACTTTAACAATCTGATGGTAGATGACGGCGACCGTTTCTTTTTCCAGCCGTGCTTCTCTCCGGTTTGGGATACAGCGATCGGCGCCTACGCGTTAGGGCAGGCCGACCCGGCGCACGAATCGATCGCGCCGGCGACCGATTGGCTGCTGAGCAAGGAAGTTCGCCGCAAGGGCGATTGGAGCGTCAAGCGCCCCAATACCGAACCTTCGGGCTGGGCCTTCGAATACTCGAACGAATATTACCCCGACATCGACGATACTGCAATGGTCATGCTCGCGCTGGGCGAGACGCGGGCCAGTAATCGGGAGGCTCAAGCGGCGGCCTGCAAACGCGGCCTGGCCTGGCTGCTCGCGATGCAATCGAGCGACGGGGGATGGGCTGCCTTTGATGCAGACAACAATTGGGAGTTCCTGAGCCAGGTACCGTTCGCGGATCACAACGCGATGCTGGATCCCACTTGCGCCGATATCACCGGGCGTGTGCTGGAGGCCCTGGCATCGCACGGCCTGGATCGCAATCACAAGGCTGTGCGGCGAGGCGCCGAATGGCTTATCAAGAACCAGGAAAGTGACGGAAGCTGGTACGGGCGTTGGGGCGTTGCCTACATCTATGGCACATGCTTCGCGCTCCGCGGCCTGGCAGCGTCCGGCGAAAGCGATCGCGAGGCCCACATTCTGAGAGCAGGGGAATGGCTTCGGTCGATTCAGAACGCCGACGGTGGATGGGGCGAAAGCTGCAAGAGCTACGACAATCGCATCTTCACCGGCGGTCCGAGTACGCCTTCACAGACCGCCTGGGCGATTCTTGGGCTGATTGCCGGCGGCGACGCGAATAGTCTCAGCGTGCAGCATGGAATTGAACACCTACTGGAGACGCAGCGTCCCGACGGCAGCTGGGACGAGCAGTTCGCCACCGGAACGGGCTTCCCGCGAGTCTTCTACCTGAACTATCACCTCTATAAGGATTATTTCCCCCTACTTGCTTTATCTTCGTTCGTGAAGGCACGCGCCGCCTCGAACGGGTAAGTATGATGGAGATCGGTCCAGCCTCCGGCCACACGGTTCACCATACTGTTCGGGTCGGGAGTTCCCCATCCGGCACGCGCGTGCCATACACCGATTTCCGCATGGAACACTCCACTAGAGATTTTCTCCTGCGATTTGCGTCGCAAGGGCGGGCAAGTATATGAAGCCGGCCTTAGTCACGGGCGCTTCCGGATTTTTGGGATGGCACGTTGCACGGGTTCTGCTGGAACGCGGCTATCACGTCCGGGCATTGGTGCGTCCGGGCAGCCGTGTGGAAGGCATCGACGTGGAGTGCGTGACCGGCGATCTCCGCGATGCCGGCTCGCTGCAATACGCCATAAAAGGTTGTGGGCTGGTGTTTCACGTCGCGGCCGACTACCGGCTCTGGGCAAAGGACCCGACCGAGCTCTATCGTTCGAACGTGGACGGCACGCGCAACCTGTTGGAGGCCGCGCGCCAGGCCGGCGTGGAACGCACGGTTTATACCAGTACGGTGGGATGTATCGGTGTTCCCGCCGGTGGCATCGGCGACGAAACCCAACCCGTGAAATTGGCCCACATGGCCGGCGATTACAAGCGTTCCAAATTTTTAGCCGAGCAGGTGGCTTTGGAATTTGCACGCGCCGGGCAGCCGGTGGTGATTGTGAACCCGACGGCGCCGTTGGGTGACCACGATGTGAAGCCGACTCCCACCGGGAAAATTGTCCTCGACTTCCTGAATGGCGACATGCCGGCATTTATCGATACCGGCCTCAACGTGGTGGACGTGCGCGATACCGCTGAGGGGCACTGGCAGGCCTGCGAGCGCGGCCGGCCCGGCGAGCGCTACATCCTTGGCTCGGAAAACTTGACGCTCGCGCAGATTCTACAGAAACTGGCGGTGATTACAGGGAGAAAAGCGCCTTCGATCCGGCTGCCCTACGCGGTCGCGTACTGCGCGGGTGCTTGCAGCACGGCCTGGGCCGGTATTACCGGGAAGCCGCCACGAGTGCCGCTCGAAGCGGTCCGGATGGCAAAGAAGAAGATGTGGGTGAGTCACGAAAAGGCCAAACGGGAACTCGGTTTCGATCCGTTGCCTGCGGAAGAGGCCCTGCGCCATGCCGTTGAGTGGTTCCAGGGGACTCGCCAGCGACCTGCCCGCAAGCCGGCCGCGTAATGAGAATTCTGGTAGTGGCGGCGGACCCGATGGAATTTCCAGGCATCCTGGCTCACGCCGGCGAAGTGCGCCGGGAATCGATCGCGCTGGATTGGGCTAGGTCGGTGAAACTGGGACCTCATACGTTACTGCTGGCAGCCAACGGCGCCGGCTCAAAACGCGCGGCCGCCGCAGTGGATACCGCTCTCGCATGTTTCGACGCTGAGGCGGTCGTCAGCACGGGTTTTTGCGGAGCACTTGATCTGGAACTAAAGATCGCGGACGTTGTGGTCGGCAGCGAAGTATGGTCCGGGAGCCGCCGTTTTGCCACCGCAATTCCGGGGAACGAGCGCCCGCATCACATGGGCGTGGTGTCTTCCATCGATCGCGTGGCCCGGACCGCGGACGAGAAGCGCAGCTTGCGGGCTGCCGGGGGAAGCGCCGTGGAAATGGAAGCCGGCGGAGTAGCCCAAAGGGCGGCGGAGAAAGGGATTAATTTTTACTGTATTCGGGTTGTAACGGACCTCGCGGGCGAAGACATGGCGAACGACTTTAATCTGGCTCTGCGGCCGGACGGCCATTTCGCTACAATGAGTATTTTAAGTCTTGCATTACGAGATCCGCTGGTTCGTCTGCCGGAGCTAATCCGGCTGCGTAACCGTTGTGTCCGGGCTGCTCGTGTGCTGGGAGATTTTATTGCCGACTGCCGATTCTGACGTGAGCGCCATACCGGAAACCATGCACGCAGCGGTGTATCGGGGCAGCAGCGTCGTCAACGTCGAAGAGATCCCAACCCCGGCGATTGGTGCAGGCGAAATCCTGATCCGCGTCGAGGCCTGCGGCATCTGTCACACCGACCTCAAAAAAATCGAATACAACCTCCTGGAACCGCCGCGCGTTTACGGGCATGAAACGGCGGGAATCGTTGCGGCTGTGGGTGACGGAGTCACGAAGTTTCAGCCCGGCGATCGCGTTGTGGCGTTCCATCACATTCCCTGCCGGAAGTGCTTCTACTGTGAGCGTAAGGTCTACGCCCAGTGTCCGGTATACAAGAAAGTTGGGATCACGGCTGGTTTTGAGCCGGCCGGCGGAGGCTTCGCCCAGTACGTTCGGGTGATGGATTGGATCGTCGAGGAAGGCGTTGAGCGAATTCCAGACGGAGTCTCCTTCGAACTCGCCACTTTGGTTGAACCGCTAAACACTTGCCTGAAGGCGGTCGTCCAATGCGACCCGCAGCCAGGGGATTTTGTGGTCGTCCTGGGGCAAGGGCCGATCGGCCTGATGTTTACCATGCTGACCCATCGCACCGGAGCGCGGGTGGGGGCAACGGACACAATCGATACGCGCTTGGAGCTGGCGGCGCAGTGTGGCGCCGAGTTCGCATGGGACGCTCGGGCGGTGGACGTGGCTGCGGAGGTTAAGGCATTGACGGGGGGGCGCGGCGCGGATCTTGTCATCGTCGCAGCCTCGGTCCCTGGCATCGTCAACCAAGCCATTGCCTGTTCCCGGCCAGGTGCGCGAATCCTGCTTTTCGCTCAAACTTCGGCTACGGAGCGCATTGAAACTACTGGCGCTGACATTTGTGTAGGTGAACGTACCCTTTTCGGGTGCTATAGTGCATCAGTAGACTTACAAAAAGAATCGGCGAGACTGGTTTTCGGCGGCGAGATACCGGTAGCAGCATTAATTTCTCATCGTCTGCCGTTAGTTAAAATCCGTTCAGGATTTGATTTAGCATTGCATCCAGGACCTAAATCTTTGAAAATAATCGTTCAGCCACAGAGGTGGTCATAGTGAACAACCACATGATGGCTGCTGTGCTTTACGGCAAGGAGCATTTGCAGGTAGAGCCGGTAGCTGTTCCGAAGATCGACAGCGGAGACATTCTCGTTCGGGTCAAGGTAGCGCTTACCTGCGGCACGGATGTGAAAGTTTTTCGCCGCGGATACCACGCTCGCATGATTGTGCCCCCGGCTGTGTTCGGGCATGAGTTGGCCGGCGACGTTGTCGCCGTGGGCGATGAGGTCCAGAATTTTACGGTGGGGCAGCGTGTGGTAGCGGCCAATTCCGCGCCCTGCGGCGAGTGCTATTTCTGCAAAAAGTCCCTCGAAAATCTCTGCGAGGATCTGTTGTTTAACAATGGAGCCTACGCGGAATATATCCGGATTCCGGCGCGTATCGTCCAGCGAAATACTTATTTAATTCCCGACAATGTCGGGTATCAGGATGCCGCGCTGGTGGAGCCGCTGGCCTGTGTGCTGCGCGGTTTGGAGGAATCGGCTCCGCGTCCTGGCGACACGGTTGCGATCATTGGCTTGGGACCGATCGGCCTGATGTTCGTCAAACTGGCGAAGCTCTACGGATGCCGCGTGATCGCGGTGGGACGCCGCCAGACCCAATTGGATCGCGCAGCGGCACTGGGTGCCGACGATCTGATTGTGGCGGGCGAGCACAGCGACCCGGTAAAGGCCAGCCGCGAAATGACTTACGGACGCGGTGTCGATGTGGCGATTGAAGCTGTCGGCAAGCCGCAGACATGGCAGTGGGCCGTCAACATGGTCCGCCGCGGCGGCACCGTCAACTTCTTCGGCGGGTGCCCTAATGAGAGCAAGGTAAATCTGGATACGGCGCTGCTGCACTACTCCGAAATTACCTGCAAGGCGAGCTTTCATCACACTCCGGCTTACATTCAAAAAGCGCTGGAGCTGGTCTGCGCGGGGCACATCACGGCCTCGGTGTTCGTCAACAAGGAAGAGCCGCTGGCCAATCTGCTCGAAGTGATGCGCCACCTGATGAGCCACAACGGCCACCTGAAGACGGCGATCGTCCCGTAGATGTCCGGCGTGGCCGCACACGCGTTTCTGCCTCCGGCGAGTTTCGTCAGGTCGCCGGAACTGCTCACCAGGAAATGGTCGCCCGAGGAAGGGCGCGCCTATACACGCTGGCTGGCAACCAACCATTACGAGAATTTCCACGTCGTCAGCTTCCTTCTGCCCAAGCGCTTGCATCAGGATTTCTACAATGTCTACGCCTACTGCCGCTGGGCGGATGATTTGGCGGATGAGATTGGCGACACTGCGGAGAGTCTGCGCCTGCTCGCATGGTGGCGCGGCGAACTGGATAACCTCTATGCGGGGAATGCCACCCATCCGGTGATGGCCGCGCTCGCGCCGACGGTGGAGCGATATGGAATTCCCCGCCAACCTTTCTCGGATCTCATCGATGCGTTCGTGCAGGATCAGACGGTAACGCGCTACCGGGATTGGGAAGAGTTGTTCGGCTACTGTCGCAACTCCGCGAATCCGGTTGGCCGGCTAGTGCTCTACCTGTGCGGCTACAGCGATGCCGAGCGGCAGCGGCTTAGCGATGCCACCTGCACGGCCCTGCAGTTGGCGAACTTCTGGCAGGATGTCACGGTAGATCTCTTAAAAGATCGGGTGTACCTGCCGACCGGCATTTTGGAGAAGCACGGCTACACGGTAAACGAACTCTTTGAGCGGCGTTTCACGCCCGGCATTTGCGGCGGCCATGCGCGAGGCCGTGGAGCAAGCGCGTGAGCTGTTTCATCAGGGTCTGCCGCTGCCCGGGATGGTCGATCGCCGCCTCGCCATTGACCTCGACCTGTTCAGCCGCGGAGGACTGCGCGTGCTGGAAAAGATCGAACAGCAGGGCTATGACGTTTTGTCCGCGCGTCCGGCGATATCGAAAGTGGAGCGGGTAGGGCTGCTGGTGGCATCCGTGGCGCGAGTGGCCTTTTCCGGCCGGGCGGCCTGATGCTTACGATTGACGAGTCGTACGATTATTGTTTGCGCGTGGCGCGCACGCGCGCCAAGAATTTCTACTATTCGTTTGTCCTCCTATCCACGCAACAGCGCAAGGCGATGTGCGCAATTTACGCCTTCATGCGCTACTGCGACGATTTGAGCGACGAACCCGGGGCATCGAAAGCAGCGGTAGACGGGTGGCGCGCAGACCTGGAAGAGGCGCTTCAGGGGCGTTTCACCGACCATCCGGTTTGGCCGGCCTTTCATCACACCGTGCGGCGCTTCGGCATTCCCCACGAGTATTTTCGCCAGATGATCGATGGCATCTCGAGCGATCTGGAGCCGCGCCGGCTGGAGACGTTTGACGAGTTGTACCACTACTGCTATCAGGTCGCGTCGGTCGTGGGATTGACCATCATTCACATTTTTGGCTTTGATACGCGGAGTGCGCTGCCGCTCGCGGAAAAGTGCGGAGTGGCGTTTCAATTAACCAATATCCTGCGCGATATCCGCGAAGATGCCGAGCGCGGGCGTATTTATCTCCCGGCGGAAGATCTACGGCGTTTTGGGGTAACCGATGCAGACTTATCGTCGGGCAACCGCAGCCCGGCGTTTCTCGAATTGATGCGCTTCGAAGCAGCTCGGGCACGGGCCTATTACAACGAATCGCTGCCTCTGCTCGAGCTGATTCATCCGCGGAGCCGGAGTTCCCTGTGGGCGCTGATCGCCATTTATTCACGGTTGTTGGAACGAATCGAAGGCAAGAACTATGATGTTTTCAGCCGGCGCGTGCGGTTGAGCTTATTCGAGAAAAGCTGGATTGTGCTCAAGGCAATGGTGGGCTGAACGCATCGTTTGCCGCTCGCACGTTCCCGCAGCGTCGGAAAGCGCCCTCCGCTGTGTTGCCGGCCTCCCTCACATGCACCACGAATTCGCACGAGCCTTCGAAATCGATTCTGGAAACACTGAGACTGGCGGACACGGTGTGTCCCAACTTGTGAACGTAGCGCTTTTCGCATTCCAAAACCGACTGCTGCCCAACCGGCATTTGCTGGTAAATCTGCGAGAATTCCTCGCGATCCTCGGGATGGATGATGTTCCACCAGCCAACCGCCGACAGTTCTTCTGACGAATATCCCAGCATGCGGCAGAGCGTCTCATTGGCGTACAGGATTCGCGAATCCAGCGTGATGATGCCGATGCCGTAGGGCGCACACTCCAATGCGCGCCGGTAGCGCGCTTCGTTATCGCGCACCGCCCATTGGGCATGCCTGGCCGCGGTGATGTCGCGAATGATTGCCGCCGAACCCGTTGCCTCGCCGGCCGCATTCCGGACCAACGAAACGGACACGGACACTACAATCCCTTCGCCGGACTGTCGAGTCGCCCGGCATTCAAATCGCGGGAATGTCCGGCCGCGAATCAAGGCCTCGGAAATGCGCCGGCACTGATCGTGGAATTCCGGGTCGAGCAAAATCAAAATCGAATGGCCGATGGCTTCCTCGGCGGTATAGCCATACAGCTTTTCCGCGCCACGGTTCCAGGTGAGAATTCTGCCGTCCAAGGTGCTGCCTACAACCGCATCGTCGGTTGAGGATACTATCGCCGCGAGGAATTGACGGTCCGCTTCGGCCGCTTTTCGCTCCGTCACATCCTGCTTGATCGCGATGTAGTTGGTCGTCCTCCCCGCGGCACTGCGCACAGGCGTGATGGACATCTCTTCCGTATAGACTGTTCCATCCTTGCGGCGGTTCAGGAGTTCGCCTCTCCAAACCTTTCCGGCGAGGATCGTCTTCCAAAGGTCCTCGTAGTAAACCGGATCCTGATTGCCGGATTTGAGGACGTTCGGATAGTGTCCGAGGACCTCGTCCTGCCGGTAACCCGTCATGCGCGTGAAGGCGGGGTTTACGTATTGAATCTTCCCGGTCGCACTCGTAATCACGATAGCTTCCGCAGCTTGTCTGATAGCACTTTCCAGGCTCATTCTCTGAATGTCCACAGACAGAGAATCGTCGTTGCTGGAAGGCAGCGGGTTAGATCCGGGTTCTTGCAATTGTGTCGTTCCTTGCTCCTAAATCGGCCGTGGCCGCGTGAGAGCAATATACCCGCATAGGAGGGGGAACTGACCGAAGGCAATCCTATTCGACGATTAGAGTCATTTGGCGAGGGTCATGGAAGGGAACAGGCTCCTCGCGACGCTGCAAATCATCGTGGGAGGGGTCGAACCTGCGGATTAGTTTGTTGAGGTTAAGGGAGGCTTCCCAGATTTCGAAAAGCAGATTACATCGCCCGCAATTGCCGCGGATTCCGCCCGCGCCATCGACTGCCGGATTATAACCCTTATGTTTGGCGCAACGGCCGTTGAACTTGCGGGCTCGAATTTTCAACGCCACGTCCCAGAGTAGGCGTTTATTTTACGGCGGGCTCGATTACATGGGCAACTTCGGCGGCTGGCGCTTCGGTCTTTTCCGGCTCGCCCTTTAATGCCGTCTTGAAGTTACGGATGCCTTCGCCCAGGCCTTTCGCCACTTCCGGGATCTTCTTCCCTCCGAAAAGTAGCACGGCAACGCCAAGGATAACCAACAATTCAGGGAAGCCAATCGTTTCCATCAAAAACCTCTCAATTTGAAGACGCTTTTAGTGTAACCCACGTTACGTGCAATCGTCGCGGTACAATCCGAAGTGAATGCCGTCCGCTGCGCGCGTGAATTGGGCTAAAGTCCGGGTTTTGGCGGTGACTGCGGCGGCGTTGCTGATATTGGGAACGATCTCCTACCTGCTCACCGGGGGATCGATCTTCGCGCCCAAAATCACCCTCTATCTTTACCTGGACGATGCCACCGGCCTGGCACAGGGTTCTCCCGTTCGAGTCGATGGCATCTCGGTTGGCAAAGTCGATACCGTTGATCTTTCCGGTTCCAACGATCCCCATCGCGTAGTTCGAGTATCGATGCGGGTGGATCGGGATCGCCTAGACAGCATTACCGCCGATTCCACCGCGCAAACCACCTCCGATACGCTCGTGGGGGATAAATTCGTGGACATCACAAGCGGAGTCAGCGCCGACCATCTTCCTCCAGGAGGAGAAATCAAGTTTAAGGGCTCCACCGAATTGATGAAGAGCATCGACCTGGCTCAATTCCAGCAGAGTGTGAAATCGGTGGAAGCGCTCCTGGACGATATCGAGCAGGGCCGCACTCCTCTCGGACAATTCATTGCGGGCGATCAATTGTACAACCAGCTTCGCGACAAGATCCGGGGGCTGCAGGACAGTATGCACGCGGCCACCAATACCGCTGGAGCAATTGGACAGGCGTTATACACGGATACAATGTATCGCCAGATTGTCGATCCCCTTCGGCAACTGGATCAAGGTCTTGCCAAATTGCAGTCGGGGCAGGGACCGCTCGGGCAGGCGCTGCGCGACCCGCAGCAGTACCAATCCGCGCAAGCTCAAGTGGCGGATTTGCGGAAATCGATCGGCGCCCTGGCGCACACCGAGATGATGACGTCGGATCAAATGTATAAGGATTGGAACCGGGAGGCGATCGCGCTCATTCAAGCAGTAGATGCGTTCCAAACAACTCCGCTGCTCACCACCTCGGCGGTATATGACAACTTCAATGGAATGGCGAAGGAATTTCAGGGTACCGTGAAGGATTTTCGTGAGAACCCGAGGAAGTATTTACGCTTGAAGGTTTTTTGAAGCCCGGAAGCAGACCGTTTCGGACGGCCTGCCTCCGAGTTCTCATGTACTGCTACTGCTTGGAAGAGGAACTGATATCGCCGATGCCGATCGCCTCGCCGGATACAACGAGTTCGACGCGGCGGTTGCGTTGCCGTCCCGCAGCCGTATCGTTCGTCGCCACGGGGTCGGACTTGCCGAGGCCCACCGCGCTCACGGTATCCGCCGGGACGTTCTGGGCGGTCAGGTAGTCGCGCACCGAACTCGCGCGGGATTCGGAGAGCTTCATATTGTATTCGTCGCTGCCCACGCTATCCGTGTGCCCTTCCACTTTGATATTCAGACCCGGATATGCGAGCAGAATACCGGCAACCTTCGCAAGCTTCTCACGGGCTCCCGGCTTCAGCGTGTACTTGTTGAAGTCAAAGAGCACGTCGGACACGTTGACAATAAGACCGCGCGCGCTTTCGCGAGTTTCGAGAATCAGGTTGAGCTGCTTGCGCAGACGCTCGCGAAGTTCGGCCTTTTCCGCCTCCGCTTTCTGCATGCCCAATTTGGCTCGATCGGCTTCCGCCAGGGCGGACTGTTGTTGCTGCTCGGCGGCAAGGCGTGCTGCATCGGCGGCAGCGCGCTCGCGGGCAGCATCGGCCGCGGCCTTTTCAGCGGCCGAACGTGCTGCATCGGCTTGTTGCGTTGCCTCTTGCGCTTCCATCTTGGCCTTTTCAGCCTGCTGCCGCGCCATCTCGGACGCTCTCTGATCGGCTTCCGCCTGGGCGCGGCGCTGCTGTTCCATGCGAGTCTGTTCAGCGGATATGCGTGCCTTCTCGCGTTCGTCGGCCTCGCGAGCGGCTGCGGCGGCGCGCTCGTTCGCAAGCGCTTCTTCATCCATCTTGCGGAAGGTGATAATACGGGCGTCTTCCGCCATTTGTGTGGCTTCCCGGGCATTGGTTTCGGCCCGCTTGCGGTCCTTGCTCTTACCGTTGAGGAAGTCCTCGGCGTTGCGTAGATCGACCATCGCCTTCTGGAAGGTCTCGGAGGCATACTTCTCGGCGCCGGCAAGTCGCGCGATCTCGACGGCATTCTCTGCCTGTCCTAGTTGCAGCGGTCCCTTCGGGTCCACCTTGGGCTGCTTGTACAGCGAACGATTGAACACGTACTGGCCGCGCTTCAGCAACTCGTACTTGGCATCGACCTGCTGAATCGTGCCTTCGGTTTCTTTATTTACGAAGTTTTCGGCGACAACAACGTCGCTCGGTTGCGTGACGGCAAAGTACGGCTCGGCGGTGACAATCAGGCCAAAACTCTGCAAATCCGTCGTGGAGAGCAGGTTGGCGTGATCTCCCTGGAGCACAACCTCGCCAAGGTTGTTAGCGCGGCCTTCCGGCGTAATTGCCCACAGCACGTAGGTCATATATTCCGGACCGTATTGGCTCGCCGGGGTCATCTTTTCCATGCGGGTCTCGATCTTGGTCGAACCCATCTTGCTATCCACTGTGGCGCGGCCACGGGCGGCGGGCATGAGTTCGGTACCGCGGAAATCGATCGGTGTAGAACCGTTCCGATGGTTATAATTGATCGCCTTGGTGGTTCGGGACACAACAGTTACCCGAAATATCGGCATGGGTTGCCCCGTGCTTGCGTCGACGGGGGGTTGCTTCTGGGTAGGGTTCGGGATTTGGGCCAGGAGCGAACCAAGGGTCAGAAGGTAGAGTATCGGAGCTTTCGTCATATTCGCGGTTCCTCAGGGAGAGGTAGAAGCACGCGGGAAGCCGATGTGTGCCTGCACACTGTGACACCCAGCGCGGGTCAGCGTCCTAAGCGGCGGCCAGCACTCGAAAGGTAGAATTGGCGTCGAGTCCGAGCACATATAAGGAAGACCGCCGCACCAGAAGAATTGCGAAATCCTGCGCGGATCACCTCGCCGCCGGATTGACCGAGTGACGCCCGGACGCCGGAGTCAGCCGTGGAAGAATTTTCTATAGCCATCCGCGCTGGCGCGCGATCCGGGCTGCTTCCGTTCGATTGGCGGCGCCGAGTTTGCTGATGGCTTCGGAAAGGTAGTTGCGCACGGTACCTTCGGAGAGACTGAGGCGGTCGGCAATTTCAGCGCTGGCGGCGCCCTCGCCGGCGTACCGAAGCACCTGGCGTTCACGGTCGGTCAGCGGGTCGGCTTCCGTCCACGCTTCCGCGGCAAGCTCCGGATCGATGACGCGAGCCCCCGCGCGAATGCGGCGGATCGCGTTCGCGAGTGTAGAAGCTGGAGCGTCTTTCAACAGGTAGCCCGAGACTCCCGCATCGAGCGCGCGGCGTAGATAGCCGGCGCGCGCGAACGTGGTCAGGATGACAACCTTAACAGGCAGATGGCGTCGGCGGATTTCCGCGGCCAATTCAAGCCCCGTGAGCTCGGGCATTTCGATGTCGGTCAGCAGGACGTCAGGCTGGAGTTTGACCACAAGGTCGAGTGCGGCGCGTCCGTCGGGCGCATCTCCCGCGATTTCGAAATCACCCTCGGTTGCGAGCAGGGCCGCGAGTGCGCCGCGTACCATGGCTTGGTCCTCGGCGATCAAAACGCGGATCATACCGGCACCCGGATCCGGATTTGCGTGCCCCGCGAACTGTCGCGCTCCAACTTCCCGCCCACCGCCTCTACCCGTTCGCGCATTCCGGTCAGTCCGCTACCTTCCTCTACGGCGCCTCCGCGCCCGTTATCTGCAATCTCAAGTTCGCAATACTCTCCGTTCTGCCGTAGCGAGAGCCGGCATATGGTGGCCTGTGCGTGGCGCACCACATTGGTTACGGCTTCGCGCAGCGCGAGCGCGAAGACGCTTTCTTGCATGGCTGAGAGCCGCGGCGGTTCCACGGATGCCTCGACCGCGATGCCAGCGGTTTCCAAAGTGGCCCGTGCCTGCTTCAGTTCATTCTCTAATCCGATCGACCGATATCCACGAACCGCGGCCCGTACCTGAGCCAGGGCATCGCGAGAAATCCGCTCGACATCGCGGATCTCTTGGGCGGCCCGTTCCGGTTCCCTTGCGGAGAGACGCGACGCCAGTTCCGACTTCAACACGATCAGGGACAGCGTGTGGCCCAACAGATCGTGCAGATCGCGCGCGATGCGTTCGCGCTCAGCGACCTTAGCAAGATGCTCCGTCTGCACCTGAGCCTTGACCAGCCGGTCGGCGAGCCGCTTCCGCTGCGAGTACTGGATGACTACTGCGCCGATGAGCGCACTGAAAACCAGGGACGAGATCCACAGCGGCGACTCCAGCCGGAGCGCCCAGCACATCAGCCCGACCAGAGCGAGATGGCCGGCCAGCATACGGAACGCCATCGGCGGCTCCCAAACTTTGCCGTAGATGCACGCGGCATAGACGAAGAACACTGTGGCTCCGGGGTTGATCCTGAGGAAGATCGCGGCCAGGGCAAACCACGCCGCGGCAATCCATAGAACCTTTGCGCCATGCGTCCAATACGACCAGAAGTAGAGGACCAGGCTCACCGTACCGCCCAGCATGCACGCATAAACCTGCCCTGAGGGAGCGCCGGCGAGAAACGGATAGACGAGAAAGTAGACCAAATAGATGAGGTACGCGAAGGCCGTCCAGTCCTGATCTTTTGGCAGTAGTCTCATGGCAGTAGTTTCAAGATCGGCGCGCTTTTAACCATACATCTTCTCGCGTTCGCGGGATTGAGCGATCCAGGCGGCGCCAAGGAAGAGACACGCGAAGGCAACCAGCGCTTCCACGTGACCCGCGATCGTGCCATGAACCGGAGCGTCCTGAATCGCCAGCGCGATCTGCGCAAGGTGGTAGGAAGGCAGCAGGGGAGCGGCCTGCTGAACTGCGTTCGGCAGAAACTCCAGCGGCAGCCAAAGCCCTCCGCAGAATGCCAGAGGCATATAGATCATGTTGACCGTGGCAGGCGCGGAATTTGGACCCGCCAGGTTGCCGATGATCAGGCCCAGTGCGCAGAAGGGAAGCGCGCCTCCAACCAGTGCGACGAAGGTCAGCAGCCACTGCGCTGCGGCCATACGGACCTGACCGAAGATTGCGCCGAGAGCGAACAACATCAGGATGGTGGTGGCGCCGAATACGATAGCCGCAAAGGCCTTGGCGAAGAAATATGCGCCCGCGGGCATCGGGCTGGCGCGTTTCACTTCCAGCCATCCAAGCCCGCGCTCCACCGCGATTCCAGCACCGAACGCGTATAACGTGGAGCCCATGATGGCGAACGCGCCGTACGTGGCGAGCAAATACCGGGCCATCGGTGGGGCGCCGGCGGGATGCTGGTTTATGGCGAGCCCGAAGAAGCAATAGAACATCAGCGGGAAGAGCAGGGTAGACATCGCGTAACTCTTCATTCGCGTGAATTTGAGCAGCTCGTTGCGAGCTTCCAGGTAATAAATGCGTGCCGTCATTGTAATACCTCCTCGATCGAATGGTTGTTTTGGCGAATCAGGGAAAGGAAAGCGTCCTCCAGGCCGGCGGAAGCGCCCATTTTCTTGACCTCCGCGGTAGAGCCTTCGGCGATGATGCGTCCACGGTCGATCACCGCGATGCGATTGGCGAGCGCCTCCGCCTCATCCAGATAGTGGGTGGTCAGCAGGACGCTGCCCCCACGCGCTACGAAGCCGCGAATGTGAGCCCACATCGCCCGGCGCGCTTCCACGTCAAGACCCACCGTGGGTTCGTCAAGGAAGAGCAGGTCGGGATTTCCGCAGATGGCGAGCGCGAAGAGAACACGCTGCTTCTGTCCGCCCGAAAGTTCGCCGAACAGGCGGTTTTCGACGCCCTGCAGTCCGGCCGCGGCGAGCGTCTCCTCTACCGCCATCGGTTTGGGGTAGTAAGCAGAAAATAGTTCGATGTGTTCCCGCACGCGAATCGTCTCGGGGACTTTGGCCACTTGCAAGAGCGCGCCGCGGCGTAGTTTGGCCTGGTGACTGGCGGGGGCATGCCCGAAGATGGCGGCGCTCCCTGAACTCTGCGGCGTGAGTCCCAGCAGGATGCGCACGGCAGTGGTCTTGCCGGCGCCGTTGGCTCCGAGCAGGGCGAGCAATTCGCCGCGTTCGATCGTGAGGTCGATTCCGCGCAGTGCCGCCACCGCGCCGTAATGTTTGGTGACTGCCAGTAATTCCGCGATTGGCATTTCGTATTGCCTCCTCATGCATACTGCGCTGGAAGACGCCGGCGTCGACAGTGGAGATTGTCAGGCTACCGGGATGACAGATGTCATGCTTCGCCGAAGACGTGCCGTTCGACACCAGACCAAGCCAGCCGGTACTATTCACAAACCGCGGCCGCCTGTAGAATTGTTGGCGATGTTCCGGGTCCCTGTTCTGCTTGCGCTCCTGAGTCTGCTTACGAGTTGCAACGGATGGTATGTATCGCAGGGCGCTTCCCAAGACCGCCGCAGTGCGATTGAGAAAGCAGCCGGCGCGGGAGATGTCACGGAGGTCAGGCGGCTGCTTGCCGGCGGCGCGGATCCCAATGGACCGAGCATTTTTGGCGTTCCTTTGAATGCCGCCGCGGCTCACGGCGACAATGTCGAAACTATTCGCGTACTACTCGCGGCCGGTGCAAACCCGAATGGTCATGACCCCCAGGCCGGGTGGTGTTCGCAGCCGCCTCTTTGGATTGCAGCGTCGTCGGATCACATCGAAAACGTTCGTGCGCTGTTGGAGGCCGGAGCCTCGATCCAGCCCCCCAATGCTTCAACGTGTCACTGGCATGGTTGAATCCCTCGATCATCGAGTTGTTGGTTCAGCACGGGTGGGACTTGCATGACGTGGATGAGCGGGGCCGCAATCAGTTGCACTTGGCCTTTCTCCCGCCGGCAGTTCCGCGGCCGGAAGCGGTTGAATACCTGGTTCGCTCCGGAGTTGCGCTGAATGCCCGCGACTCCCTTGGAGAAGACACCCCTTGCATATTGGAAAGCGCCGCGCGACTTTGAGGCCCACTGGTTCAGGACGTGGTTGTTCGATCGGCTATCAAATGAGTCCGCTTCCCAGGCAGAGCGCGCGGACCGCGCCAGGATCTCGGCCTTTCTGGTGCATTCCGGCGCGTTACCCTAACCCTCGCGCGAACCTGCGCAACGCACGATATCATGGGATGAATCCCATTGCCACAAGTCTCTTTTGAAGTTGTCGCCGAATGTCCCGCACACGCGCGCCCGCGCCGGGCTGTTGCACACCGCTCACGGAACCATCGAAACTCCGGTATTCATGCCGGTCGGAACTCAAGCTACCGTCAAGGGTCTGACGCAGCGTGATTTGGCCGAGGATCTCGATGTCAGGATTCTGCTCAGCAATACATACCACCTCTATTTGCGCCCGGGACACGAGCTGATTCGGCAGATGGGCGGCTTGCACAAGTTCATGTCGTGGCCGAACGCGATCCTCACCGATTCGGGCGGCTTTCAGGTCTTCAGCCTTAGCGGACTGCGCAAGATCCACGAGCACGGTGTGGTGTTTCAATCGCATTTGAATGGGGATACCCACAAGTTCACCCCGGAATCCACCGTGGATGTGCAGCTTGCCTACGGAAGTGACATTCTGATGGTGCTGGACGAGTGCCCGGAATATCCGGTGAGCCACGAGTATGCGCGCGAGAGCATGCAGCGCACGGTGCGCTGGGCCCGTGAGGCCAATGATCACTTTCGCCGCCGGATGGCGGAGATGCCCACACGGCACGCTCTCTTCCCAATCGTTCAAGGCTCGATGTTCCCCGATTTGAGGCGCGAATGCGCGGCCGCACTGGTAGATCTCGACACCGATGGATATGCCATTGGCGGGCTCTCCGTGGGCGAGCCCCGTCCGCTCAGCCTGGAGGCGGTGGAAGCCACCGAAGCAATTCTCCCCCGCGCCAAGCCGCGCTACGCGATGGGAGTCGGCATGCCGGCCGAGCTCCCGGAGTACGTTGCTCGCGGAATCGACATGATGGATTGCGTTCTGCCCTCCCGGAACGCTCGCAATGGATACCTTTTCACCTCTGAAGGGCGCGTAATCATCAAACATGCACGTTACAAGGACGATTCCGGGCCTCTTGACCCGAATTGCCCTTGCTATACTTGTAAAAGCTACTCCCGAGCCTACCTACGCCACCTGTTCCAATCCGGGGAGATCTTGTTTTCAGTACTTGCGACACGGCACAACATCCAACGGTACCTTGACATCATGCGTGAGATTAGGCACGCTATTATATCGGGATCATTTCCAGACTACTTGAAGTGTGTGCAATCGACTTTGCACGACGCTGGGTAGTGCTACGACGTAGAGCTTCGTTGGTTTAAACGTGATTTTTACTCTGTTTCTTCAATCGGCGCAGCCCAATTCCCTGCTGGGATTCCTCCCCATTCTTCTCATCTTCGGGATCTTCTATTTCCTTCTGTTCCTTCCCATGCAGCGCCAGAAAAAGCAGACGGCGCAGATGTTGGCGGAACTGCAAAATGGGGATAGCGTGGTAACCAGCGGTGGAGTAGTCGGCACAATCGTCGCCATCGATAATGAGACCTTAATATTGCGCGTGAAGCCGGACAACCTGAAGCTCCAGTTCGCGCGCAGTTCGGTGACCAGCAAGGTTACCGCGACCCCCTCCGGAGAAGGCAAGAAGTAGTACTCTATTTAGGCAGGCTGTAAAACTCCCATGAAGACAAATCTAACGGCGCGAACCGTGATCATCGTTCTGACGATCCTGATCTGCGTGTTCGGCATCATCGGCATTCCCAAGAGCGGCGCGGATATCGCGAAGAACTTCAGCGACAATATCCGCCTCGGGCTCGATCTTAAGGGCGGCACCCACCTGGTGCTCGAGATTCAGGTGCAGGACGCGGTGAAAGCCGATGCCGACCAGACTGCGGAGCGCCTCAAAGAAGATCTGAAAAAGCAGAACATCACGTGGAACAGCATGGATACCCCGGATGTTTCGAAGGTGGAAGACGCCGATAACGCTGGCGATCGCCATCAAGGGCATCCCGGCGACCCAGTCCAGCGCGTTTCGCAGCCTGGTGGGCGAGCGTTATCCCACCTATATCCTGACCGCGACCAGCTCCACCGATTACACGATGAAGTTGAAGCCGACCGACTTGCAGGATCTCAAAGTCGATACCGTGAAGCGCGCCGTCGATACCATCGGGAACCGCATCGATCAGCTCGGCCTCGCCGAAAAATCCGTGCAGCAGTATGGCGAAGCAGGCAAGAAGTACGAAGTGCTCGTGCAGTTGCCGGGCGTGGACGATCCGGCGCGCGCGAAGGAACTGATCGGCACCGCGGCCGTGCTTGAGATTGTCGATGTCAAAGAAGGTCCATTTCCAAGCCGCGAAGCGGCGCTTGCCCAAAAGGGCGGCATTCTTCCCTTAGGCACAAAGTTGGCGCGCTCCAAGCCGCGCGGAACCCAGGATGGCGAGCAGTGGTATCTGGTCGGCAAGAATGCCGTGATCTCGGGCCGCGAAATGCGCAACGCGCGTCCCGGCCAGGACGAATTCCGCAAGTGGGAAACCAACTTCAGCCTGTCGCAGGATGGCGGACGCCGGTTCGGCCGGTATACCGAAGCCAACATCGGCAACAAGCTTGGCGTCATGCTCGACAACCAGCTGGTGAGCGTGGCGACCATTCAGTCGAAGATCGAAGACTCGGGCCGGATCACCGGTCTGGGAGTGAAGAGGAATCGGTCGATCTCTCGCGCTATTTGCGCAGCGGTTCGCTGCCCGCGGGAGTGCAGTATTTGCAGGAACGGTCAATCGGGCCTTCTTTGGGCGCCGATTCGATTCATCAGGGCCTCGTGGCCGGTGTCGCCGGGCTTGCTGGCGGTGGTGGCGGTGATGCTGGTCTACTACAAGCGCTCCGGCGTGAACGCCGTGCTTGCGCTGATTTTGAATACCATCATTCTGTTGGCTGCGGTTTCGTATTTCCATGCGGTGTTGACGCTGCCGGGAATCGCGGGAATCATTCTGACCATCGGCATGGCGGTAGATTCCAACGTGCTGATTTTCGAGCGTATCCGCGAAGAGCTGCGTACGGGAAAGAGCGTGATTGCGGCCGTGGATGCAGGGCTTTGGGAAGGCTTGGTGGACCATCGTCGACACTCACGTGACCACGGTGGTATCCTGCGCTTTCCTCTTCCTTTTCGGCGAGGGTCCGGTTCGGGGTTTTGCGGTAACATTGACAATCGGTCTGATCGCAAATATTTTCACCGCGGTTTTCGTGTCGAAGACGATCTTCGATTACGAACTCTCCGGTCGTCGCCAGCTGAATGAGCTGAGCATCTGAACCGGAATTTGACAATCGGGTTCGGGAACAAAATATAAAGGGCTGGTGTCCAACGTTATGGAAGATACCAGCACGGCAAAGTTTCGATGGAATTATTCAAGAACACGAATTTTGATTTTCTAGGCAAGAAGTGGCCCTTCATTATTGCCTCGCTGGTGTTGACCGTGGCCGGAGCCGCAAGCATTCTGGTGCAGGGCGGCCTGAAGTTCGGCATCGATTTCAAGGGCGGCGCCCTGATGACGGTGAAGTTCGCGGAGAACCCTCCGTTGGACAAGATCCGTTCCGCTTTCGCCAAGTCGGGAAAGGTGAAAGGGGAAGTGAGCGTACAGAGCTTCACCGACCCCTCCGCCAAGAACGAAGTGGAGATTGGGACCGAATTGGCCGAAGAGAAATTGTTGGTGGCCAATCGTCAGGCGATGGAAGAGGTGCTGGCGTCGGCCTTCGGCCAGCCCTCGAGCGGCAAGTTGGATTTCAACGGTGCGAGCCAGCAGCAGGTGATCGACCGGTTGCGCGATCCGCTGGCACGCGCGGGCGTTCCGATGAGCGAACCGCAGTTGCAGAAACTGGTGGCGGATCTGTTGAGCTTTCCGCGATACGCCGCCGCGCTCGGGAATGATCACGGATTTTAATCAATTGTCCTCCGTGCCCGGCGTCAATGCTGGTATCATGAACACTCTCAAACAGGAGTGTTATTTGGCGCCTTACAAGGTGATCCAAACTCAGATGGTCGGGCCGAAGGTCGGTGTCGAGCTGCGTACCAAAGCGGTGTCTGGCAACACTTTATGCGCTCGCCGGAATGTTGGTTTATATCGCTTTCCGGTTTGAGTGGATTTATGGCCTTGGTGCGGTGATCGCGGTGTTCCACGATACACTCATCACCATCGGACTGTTCTCAATCTTCCACGAAGAGATTTCCATGACGGTCATCGCGGCCCTCCTGACCCTGGTGGGCTACTCGATGAACGATACTATCGTGATCTTCGATCGAATTCGCGAGAACTTGAAGATCATGCGGCGGGAGCCTCTGGAATCGCTCATGAATAAGAGCGTCAACCAGACGTTGGGCCGAACCATTATGACTTCGGGCCTGACGTTCCTCACGGTCATCGCGCTGTTTGTCTGGGGCGGCCCGGTGTTGCACAGCTTCTCCTTCGCATTGGTGTGCGGCATTATTGTCGGTACGTATTCATCGGTATTTATCGCCAGTCCGATTGTTCTGTTCTGGCACAACTATATTGACAGTCGTAAGAAGACTGCCCCGGCGCCCGGTTCGGCGCGTCCGGAGACCGTGCGCAAGAGCCCGGCGAGGGCAATCAAATAGAAACGTCGCGAGCGGGCACTTTCGTGCTCTCCGCGGAGTCAAAAGGAAAGGGAGCTTTGTATGTTCGAGCAAACATTCGTTGAGGGTAAGACCAAATCGACCTGGACTACGCTGATTGCCTTCGTCGCGCAGATCTGTTTGATGACTGTTGGAGTCATTCTGCCGATGGTCTATTACGACGTCCTTCCGAAAACGACGCTGCAAAGCTTCCTGGTGGCACCCCCGCCTCCGCCCCCGCCTCCTCCTCCACCTGCGGCCCCGGCTCCGGTCAAGATCGTAAAGGTGATCCCGCGTCAGTTTGACGCCGGCAAGCTGATGGCGCCGAAGGTCGTCCCCAAAGAAATCGCGACCATTAAGGAAGAAGAGCTTCCGCCCGCCGCCAGCGGCGTAGCCGGTGTGGTCGGCGGCGTTCCGGGTGGCGTAGCCGGTGGCGCTCCCGGCGGCGTGCTTGGCGGTATCATCGGTTCGGTTCCGAGCGCGGTCCCTCCTCCGCCTCCTCCGCCTCCCGCGGAAAAGAAGCCCGTCACGCCGAAGCGCATCACCATCGGCGGCAACGTGCAGCAGGCCAAGCTGGTTCGCCAGCCGAAGCCCAACTATCCTCCCTTGGCCAAGCAGGCGCGCATCTCGGGCGTCGTGCACTTGGCCGCCATCATCTCGAAGGATGGCACCATTCAGGATCTTAAGGTGATCGGCGGCCACCCGCTGCTGATTCCCGCCGCCCTGGAAGCGGTGAAACAGTGGGTATACCAGCCGACGCTCCTGAACGGAGAGCCGGTCGAGGTGTCAACTCAGATCGACGTGAACTTCACGTTGAGCCAGTAACGTTGAGCCAAGTAACAACGTAGCCAGTAAGAAGCCCCGGTACGTTTCCAACGAACCGGGCAGATAGCAAAAAATCAACTCGCAGGAGAGAGAAAACCTATGCTTTTGCAATTGCAAGTATGGTCGCTGTATTTGCTTCAGGAAGGCAGCACCGTTAGTTGGGATCCCGCATCCCTTTGGAAGCAGATGGGGCCTCTGGCGAAGGCAGTCGTCGTCGGCCTCTTCATCATGTCCGCGTACTCCATCGGCGTCATGATTGATCGTTTGATGGCGTATAGCGCAGCCCGCAAGCAGTCGCGGCAGTTCGCTCCGGCAGTCGCCGGCGCCCTGCGCGAAGGCAAGCTGGATGAAGCCGTGAAGATTGCCGACCGCTACAAGAAGAGCCACCTGGCGAAGGTTGTCGTCGCCGGATTGCAGGAATTCCAGGCTCATCAGATCAGCTCGGAAATTCCCGGCGAAGAAATCGAGGCGTCTAAGCGAGCTCTCGAGCGCGCCGAAGCCATCGTGCACGCGGAATTGAAGCGCGGCGTCAGCGGCTTGGCCACCATCGGTTCGACGGCGCCATTCGTCGGACTGTTCGGAACGGTCGTCGGCATCATCAACGCGTTCAAGGGTATTTCGAACGAGAAGTCGACCGGTCTGGGCGCGGTCGCCGGCGGTATTTCGGAAGCGCTGGTGACCACCGCTATCGGTTTGTTTGTGGCTATTCCCGCGGTTTGGATGTTCAACTACTTCACGGGCAAGATCGAATCCTTCGACGTGGAAATGGGGAACTCCAGCAGCGAATTGATCGACTACTTCCTGAAGCGGTCGCAGCGCGGCGTCCGTAAGTAGTACGGGCAGGCAGCCCGCTGGACTGTTAAGCGGTAATTGGGTTCCGGTGAGTTGATTGAGGGGAGTTCCGCGAGGCGCTCCCCTGCTTCTAACCCCGAAGCGACTGGAGACATACGAATGGCTGACAAAAAGAAACATACGGCGCCAGCGGCGATTGCCGACATCAACGTAACTCCGATGGTGGACGTGATGCTGGTGATGCTTATCATCTTCATGGTCATCACGCCGATGTTGTCGAAGGGCGTAAGCGTCGATCTGGTAAAGACCCAGCATCCGATTTCGATGCAGGCGGCAGATAAGAGCGATGCGATTGTTTGCGCGATCACGCGCGATGGCAAAACGTATCTCAATACCACTCAGATGCCTCCGGAAGATCTTCCCGCGAAAGTGAAAGATCTGCTGGCAAACCGTCTGGATAAAACCGTATTCGTAAAGGCCGATTCCCGGGCGCGCTACGAACGAGTGGTGGATGTGGTGGACAACCTGCGTGCGGCCGGCGTGGACCAGTTGGGCCTCTTGACCGAGCAGGTGCAGGAAGGCAGCAAAGGCAAGGATGCCGCACCGGCAGCAGCAGCGCCGGCCGGACAGTAGCGAATTCCAAGTTTCTTAAAGGAGCAATCTTATGGGAATGTCCGTCGGCGGGGCCGGTGGTGGTCCGAAAGCTGATATCAACATGACGCCCATGATCGACGTGTTGCTGGTGCTTATCATCATTTTCATGGTGATCACGCCGCTCACGCCGAAAGGGCTTGAGGCGCTGGTGCCGCAGCCGCCCCCACCCAATGCGAAACCGAATCAGTCGGATCAGCGCACGGTGGTAATCGTGATTGACGCCAATCACAATTACTCCATCAACAGCGAAACGACCGATGAGGCCCGCTTGGGCAGCCGTCTCGAAGAGATTTTCAAGACGCGCGCGGAGCGAGTTGTATTCGTGAAAGGCGAGCCTTCCCTGGATTTCCAGTGGGTCGCCAAAGCAATCGACATCGCCCATGGCGCTGGAATCGACAAGGTTGGTCTGATGACGGCGAAGGTGGAGGCCGGACAATAATATGCGTAAGGCGATGTTGGGCAAGGGAATGATGGTGCTGGCCGTGGCCGCGTTGGCGGCGCTGAGCATAAGCTGCAACCAGCTCAAGGCCCGCGATCAGCTCAACAAGGGCGTGCAGGCGTTTACCGCCGCTCAGTATCCGGAGGCCGTCGAGCACTTCAAGACCGCGGTGGAACTGGATCCGGGCTTTGCGGCCGCACGCCTCTACTTGGCGACCGCGTACATGCAGCAGTACATTCCAGGGGCGGACTCTCCTGAGAATAATAAGATGGCGGTTGCTGCCTTCGACAACTTCAAAAAGGTGTTGGAGCAGGAGCCCAAGAATACCGTCGCCATCGCTTCGATCGCGTCCTTGAACTTGAACCAGAAGAAGTGGGACGAAGCGCAGCAATGGAATGAGAAGCTGATCGCCATCGAGCCGCAAAACGCCGACGCCTACTATAGCCTGGGTTTCATCGCCTGGTCTCGTTGGTATCCGGAGTACGGCAAGGCGCGCGCCGCACTCGGCATGAAGCAGGAAGACCCGGGTCCCATCAAGGATAAGAAAGTCAAAGAAGAGCTGAAGCAGAAGTTCGGCCCCATCATCGATGGCGGCCTGCAGGCTCTCGACAAGGCTCTGCAGATCAATCCGGAATACGACGATGCCATGGCCTACGAGAACCTGTTGGTTCGCGAAAAAGCCGATCTCGCCGATACCAAGGAAGAGTACGAGAAGCAGACCAAGATCGCCGACGACTGGGTTCAGAAAGCACTGGCAACCAAGAAGATCAAGGCGGAAAAGAAGAACAAGACCGGCGGCGGTATCGTTGCCGATCCCAACGCCAAGTAGTCTGGAGTCAATAGTAATCTCGAAGCGGGGAGCGCGTCCAACCGGACATACGCTCCCCGTTTTTGTTTTATGCCGCGGACGTTCAACACTGGCGGGTTCTGCTCGAACATCCGGTTCCCCCTGTTACAATCGAGGTAGAGTGCCTTCCGAGTCGACGAGCCTTTCCGAATCTGGCCCCGTACCGCCTCCATCCGATCCCGTGGAGCAGTTGTACCGCGAACTGGAAACAAAGATTCGCGAGTACCGTCCCAAGGACGATCTGACCGCCCTCGAAAAAGCCTTTCGCTTCGCCAGCAAATATCACGAAGGGCAGACGCGCGATTCGGGCGAGCCCTATATGGCGCATCCCGTCATGGTCGCGCACATTCTCGCGGATATGCGGATGGACGTCGTCGCCATGGAGACCGGCCTCCTCCACGATGTCGTCGAAGATACCAGCGTCACCGTCGAGCAGGTGCGCAAGGAATTCGGCCCCGATGTCGCGCGCTGCGTGGACGGGGTCACCAAACTCACCAAGCTCGACGTCTTCTCGGCCGAAGACCGGCAGGCGGAGAGCGTCCGCAAAATGCTGCTCGCGATGGTCGAGGACATTCGCGTAATCCTCGTCAAACTCGCCGACCGCATTCACAACATGCGCACGCTCGGTTACCTGAGCCCCGAGCGGCGTGAGCGAATCGCACGCGAGACCATCGAGATCTACGCGCCGATCGCCCATCGTCTCGGAATGGGAAAGGTGCGCGGGGAACTCGAAGACCTCGCCTTCCAGCATCTGGAGCCGGACGCCTATCAGGAAATTCTCAGCGCCATCGAATCCAAGCGCCACTCCAATGAGGAGTTCCTCGCCGAGATCCGGCACACCGTCGAAAGCGAACTGCGGCGGGAAGGGATTCCGGCGCGAATTGACGGCCGCGTGAAACGGCCTTACTCGGTGTTTCAGAAGATGCGCCGCCAAAAGATTTCGCTCGACCAGGTCTACGATCTGATGGCGCTGCGAATCCTCACCGACTCGGTGAAGAACTGCTATGCGGCGCTGGGCGTGATCCACAACAAGTGGCGCCCGATTCCCGGCCGCATCAAGGATTTCATCGCGATTCCGCGGCCGAACCTCTACCAATCGCTGCATACCAGCGTCGTCGGACCGCACGGTCAGACCTTCGAGGTCCAGATCCGGACCGAGGAAATGCACCGTATCGCGGAAGAGGGCATCGCGGCGCACTGGAAATACAAGGAAGGGCGCAAGGGTCCGGCGGCGGACGACCAGCGTATCGCCTGGCTGCGCCACCTGGTGGAATGGCAGCGCGACGTGCAGGATCCGGGCGAGTTCATGTCCACCCTGAAGGTGGACCTTTATCCGGAAGAGGCCTACACATTCACGCCGCGCGGCAAGGTGATCGTGCTTGCCGCGCGACGCCACGCCCATCGATTTCGCCTACGCGATTCACTCCGATGTGGGCAGCACCTGCGTGGGCGCCAAGGTCAACGGACGCATCGTGCCGCTGCGCTCCACGCTGCGCAACGGCGACATCGTGGAGATCATGACGCAGCCCGGCCACGAGCCGAGTAAGGATTGGCTGGCCTTCGTCAAGACCTCGCGCGCGCGCAACAAAATCAAGCACGTCATCAATGCCAGCGAGCGCGTCAAAGCCGATCGAGATCGGCCAGAAATATCTGGAAAAAGAAGCTCGCCGGCTGGGCGTCTCGCTCGGAAAGATCACCAAGAGCGAGATGGAGAAGGTGGCGTCCGAGTACGGGTACAGCAAGATGGAAGACCTGTACGCCGCGCTCGGCTACGGTAAGTTCTCGGCGCGCCAGGTGCTGGTCAAGATCGCTCCCGGAGTCGTCAAGGAAGAAGCCGTCGAAACCCGTCCCGCTTCCACTCCCGAAGCCTCGTCCGCACAGCTCTCCCGGCGGCGCAAGGGTGAAGGCGATGGCGTCATCAAGGTGCGCGGCATCGACGACCTGATGGTGTACCGCGCCAAGTGCTGCAACCCGATCCGCGGCGAAGTCATTGTCGGCTATGTGACGCGCGGCAAAGGGCGTCGCGGTGCACTCCAGGGCATGTCCCAACGTGCAGAGCCTGATGTACGACGTGGAGCGGAAAATCGAAGTGGAGTGGGCGCGCGACCGCGGAAGATTCCTTCCCGGTGCGCATCGTGATCCACACCGACGATCGTCCCGGGATGCTCAATCAGCTCACCGGAGTGCTCTCCGACGAAAATACGAACATTCGCAGCCTGGAAGCCAAAACGGAAACCGACCACGATGGCGGCGTAGTGGAAATGACCGTCGACGTGCGCGACAAGAAGCAGCTCGAGAAGCTTGTGGCGGCCATGCGCCGCATCTCCGGCGTCCGCGACGTAGAGAGACTATTCACTTGAACATGCCTTTTTCGACCGACCCCGAACACATCGCCATTTCCAAATCCAAAGGAATCAAGATCGATTGGAAGGACGGCCATCACAGCGACTACGGCCTGACTTTCCTGCGCGACAAATGTCCGTGCGCGACCTGTACCGGCGCCCACGGGACGCCTCCCCGAGAGCCGGAGACGGACAATCCGTTCCAGATGTTCAAGCCGACGCTGAAAATGCTAGGCGTGGAGCCCGTGGGGAACTACGCCATCCGTATCAACTGGAGCGACGGCCACAACTCCGGCATCTACTCTTACGAGCATTTCCGCCGAATCTGCCAGTGCGCGGAATGCAAATTGGCCGCTCAGCAGGCATAAAAAAAGGGCGGCCCGTTTCGGGGCCGCCCTCTTCACGTCTTCTGAGTCTTAAAGCAAGCGGAAGTTGACTTCGATCTGGGCTTCGACCGTCACCGCTTTGCCATCCTTGGTGCCTGGCTTAAAGCGCCATTTCTTCACTGCTTCCATCGCCTTCTCGTCCAAACCGAGTCCCAGGCTGTGCAGCACGCGCATGTTCACCGCTTTGCCTTCGGGGCTGACCTGCACATACAGCAGGACGGTTCCCTGATACTTCGCCTTACGGGCTTCTTCCGAATACTCGGGTTCCACCTTGGCGAGCAGAGCCGGAGCCGTGACGCCGCCGCCGACGCGGAACACGCCGCCGCCGACGCCACCGCCTTCTCCCGGGCCAAAACCGCCGCCTTTACCGGAACCGACGCCGCCGCCGGAACCGCTGCCAATGCCGCCGCCGGAACCAGGTCCGTTGGATGCGGGGCCGATCTTAGCCAGCGGATCGCCGTACTGCGCCATGTTCACATTGGGCAAATTCACGTCCGGCGGAGCTATAATCGTCGGCTCCATCGTGAGCTTAGGATTGGGGTTATTCACCACTGCCATTGGCGGGGTGAATTGCTTCAGCGCCGCCTTAGGCAGGCGTCCCTTACTGGCGGGAAGAGGGGAACGATCGCCTCCGCCACCACCGCCACCCATCATCTGCTTCTTGGGTGTCGCCACGGGAGGGGGCGCCAAGTCGATAGGGGCAACGAGCGGAACGAACTGTTTAACCTTATCCTGGACGGCTTTGCTGGTTCCCAGGACCAGAATTAGTCCCACTAGCCCGACCTGGAATCCGAAGGAAGCCATGAAGGACTGTTTCTTGTGCCCGTACAGGCCCCAGATATCTTTGACGGCCACCGGTTTGGAGGTCAACTCAAGAGGCGGCAACTTTGGCGGGTTTACGATGTCCTTAACGTTCTCAATAAAGGACTTATACCAAGGTTCGCCGGATTCGAGCGACATTCGATCCAGGTGATCATCGGGAGTCGTGTAAAAGTGATTATTCGGTTGCGACAGGTCAGCCATTTTTATCCACCAGCCCTCCATCTGAGGAGAACCGCTGTCTACGTTCTATTGGACGATAGCCGCGGTCATGTCGTTACAGCTTTTGAAATTCCACGCCCAGTTTTCTCATGTCGAGTTTACCATAAAGGTACTGGGAGCGGCTTGTAAACACAACCACATACGCTGAGGATGCGCCAGTTGTTCCCGCAGATTCCGAAAGTTCTGTTATTTGGAATATTATTCCTGATCGCGTGTAACCCCTCCGCCGTGGCAAAATCGGAGGTGATGCAGATAACGATCGAACGCAAGCCCTTGGATCAGGTTGAGGCGGGCGCCCTCATCATACCGGTCTTCGAAGGACGGAAGGATGCCCGCTTCGGAGCTGAGGACCTTTTTGCCTCGGGAGAGGTCTCAGGGAAAGCCCTCGAATTGACCTTGATGCACCACGTACCTGGAGTGCGTGCCACCCGAGTCCTCCTGGTTGGGGCGGGGAAGCCGGAAAAGTTCGATGCCGCTGGAATGCGCCGCCTGACCGGCGCTGCGGTCCGCTGTCTTAAAAGCCAAATCGATCAAGAAGGTCGCGTTTGTGCTCGACGCCGAGTTTGCCGGCAACGACTATGCCTCCGCCGCGGTCGAAGGCGCCCTCTTGGGAAACTTCGAGCCGGATCGATATAAAACCGGTGACGATAAGAAATCGCTCGATACCTTCATTGTCGCGGGGGATACACCCGGATTTGGAAGCAGCCGTGGATCGCGGCCGGATCCTCGCCGAAGCGCAGAATTACTCGCGCGACATGGTGAATGAACCGGCCAATCTCCTCACCCCTCTCGGCATGGCAGAGTCGGCCAGCAAGATGGCCGCCGAGTTCGGTCTCGAATGCGAAGTGCTCGATCGCGACGCAATGCAGAAGCTTGGCATGGGCTCCCTGCTCGGAGTCGCGATCGGCAGCGCCGAACCCCCAGTGCTCATCGTGCTGCGCTATCGTCCGGCGCAAACCGCGGGCGCGGCCCATCTCGGACTAGTCGGTAAGGGTGTCACCTTCGACACCGGCGGTATCTCGATCAAGCCGGCCGACGGCATGGAGAAGATGAAGTACGATATGGCCGGCGGCGCAGCCATGATCGGCGCGATGCGGGCGATCGCGCAATTGAAGCCGGCGATTCCGGTGAGCGCATTCATTCCCGCGGTCGAGAATATGCCGGGCAGCCGCGCACAGCGGCCCGGCGACATCGTCACGGCAATGAACGGTAAGACCATCGAAGTCATCAACACCGACGCCGAAGGCCGTCTGATCCTGGCCGACGCGCTCACTTACGCGCGACGGCAGGGGTGCACGCACCTGGTGGATGCCGCGACTCTGACCGGCGCCGTAGTAGTGGCGCTCGGGCACCTCAACGTCGGGCTCTTCGCCAATGAAGATGGCATGCGCGATCGCGTGATGGCGGCGGCCAAAGCGGAAGGCGAGCGGATGTGGACTCTGCCGCTCGAAGACGATTATAAGGACTACCTGAAGAGCGGGTTCGCCGACATCGCCAACGTGGGCGGACGCTGGGGAGGCGCGGTCACGGCCGCGATGTTCCTCAAGGAATTCGCCGAGGAAACACCATGGGTACACCTCGACATCGCCGGAACTGCCTGGCTCGATGACACGAAGGCCTATCTCGCCAAAGGACCGACTGGACTTCCGGTTCGCACCCTCGTCCGTCTCGCGATGGACTGGAAGGCCTGAACGCGTATGAAGACTTTCGCGCTCATCGCCATCGTCGCACTGTTCGCGCCCCTGGCCCGCCCAGCCGATACGGACTCCATGGAGAACGTCGTGCGCGCCGTCTACGACGTGATATCCGGCC
The DNA here is from genome assembly GCA_963811575.1 of uncultured Solibacteraceae bacterium. Taxonomy (GTDB): domain Bacteria; phylum Acidobacteriota; class Terriglobia; order Bryobacterales; family Bryobacteraceae; genus Solibacter. The sequence continues at coordinate 207,206 of CAWERY010000014.1, forward strand.
CCGTTGGACCGCGCGACTGGGCGCGCTTCCACTGCTCTATTCGCCGACGGTGCGCGCCTGATTTCGATGCGCGTTACTCCCGCCGGGACTGTTCCGAATGTCATGACGCCGGATGATTTCGCCAAGCGGTCCGCCGCTAACTCCGCCAAGAATCCATTCTTCGAAGCGGCAATAGCCAACCGCGTGGAAACGTTCGGCAATATCGCCCACGTCTTCAGTACCTACGAATCGCGCCGCGCTCCCGGCGAGAAGCCGTTCGCACGCGGCATCAACAGCTTTCAACTCGTTAAAGAAGGCAAGCGCGTGGAAAGTCATGACCATCCTCTGGGATTCCGAACGCGAAGGCCAGCCGATTCCCGAGAAATACCTGAAATAGCCGCCTCCCGCGGCTACGCCTTTTCCGGTCTCAAGGGGATTATCGTCTCGCCATAGCCGGCAGGCGTTTGGACGCGCACTCTTAGCGGGGCCGGCGCAGCCGAAACGCTTCGGTAGGAGATTTCGTAGCGGGCGAGCATATTCAGATACGCAGTTTTAGCGAGTTCGGAAATATCCTCGCGGCGCGCCGATTCTGAATTGCGTTCGGGTGACGTTGCAGAACTGTTCCAATTGGTCGTTAGGACCGGAGCAGATTGCCTGTATCGGAACACGGCCGGTCTGCACGGTTGAAATCAGTCCGTGACCCGCGATCCGCCCTTCTTCCGCACTGCTGAAAACGATGACGTGGCGCCTGCCTCGAGATTGAGCCCGCATCGTGTCGGCTCGCTCGCCAAAGCGCCGTCCATAAATCCGTACACTCGAGCCGCTTGGGTGTTTCTTGCAAGGTCGCCGCCAGTACTTCAGATTTTGCAGTATATTGCGCAGGATCCGGATCGTGCGGCGCGGGCGGTTCGCCATCCCCAGTCTCAATGTAAGGCAGAATGCTCCAGAGGTCGCTCGGACGCTTCCATGTGAGACAGCGCGAGGCCGCCGCGAAGAAGGCGCCTCCCGCCGCTTCTCGCGAGCGGGGAATGACGAAGATGACGCTGATCGCTTCCGGTGCGGCTCTCTCGCGTGACTTTATACGACGTGATATGCTGCCCGCCTCGCTGAGTAGAAACTGAAGCGGCGCGATCTTGGGTATTTCTCGGATGTCGTCCGAGTTCACGGCCAGCATGGCCTTACGCATTCCCTTTGCGCTTTCACCCGGTACGATGCGTCCGGCCAGATGCCACTCCGTGCCCAGAGCGGGCTGCGAATTGGTCGCTTTGATGCGGCTGAGGGCTGCGAAGGCGCGCTTCCGCACCACCGAATCCGGATCGGAGAGCAGGCGCCGGAGCGAATCCGTGAAACGGCAGTCTCCGCTCTCGCCCATGATCCACGCCGCCGTGGATCGAAAAATCATCGATTCATGCAGCGCCAACTTCGTAAAATCGGCCAGCACTGCGGCGTCCCCCGCATAGTACAAACCCAGCAGCGCGTTGCCGACTACGCGATTGTTGGCGTCGCTCGCCGCAAAGGTCAAAAGAGTTCGCGCCTCAACCGTGTCCACACCCCATAACGATTCGACCGCATTGGCCCTGACTCGCGGATCGGACTCGCTCAACCGGCCCATCACCCACTTCACACTGCGGCTGCCGCGGCCGATCATCTTCACGGCCTTCGATCTCAGATACGCGTTGGGATGTCGCAACAGACGCATCAACGAGGGCATAATGCGCGCCGGATCACCGATCTCGCACAGGATCTCCATCACGCGAGCCGGATCGGCAATAATAGTTGCACTCTCGCCGATCGCGCTGTCCGCCAGGCCGCGAGCCAGGGAGACGTCCACCATCGGATCCACCCGTTTGGCGGCACGCCCCAGGGCGAGCGCTTCTTCCCGGCTCAAATTCGAGTCGCACAGAGCTGCCAATAGCATGCCGTTCGCGCCGCAGGAGCGCCACCACGAACTGTCCGCCGCGCGAGTCGCCCGCCGACTTCACAATTTCCATTGCACACGCAGAAAAAGAGTTCGCGGTCGTTGTCCAGCAGCTCCCGGATCTGCTTCCGGCTCGCGGCCGCATCGCTTTCGAAATTTCGGACCAGACTGGCCAGCGCCGTGCGGATTTCATCCGGTGTCAGATCCTTCGAAGCTGCGTAAATCGGCACATATCCCAGATCGGCACGCTGCCGCGTAAACTTTAGTGGCATTTCATGCAGACTCGCCATTTCGCGGTGATGGCGAGCTACCCGTATAATCGAATGAATGGCACAAAACAGTTTTGGCGCGGCGGCGAAGCTGCGCGTCGGCAATGCCGAATACGACTACTTCCGTCTCGCGAGCCTGGAAGAAAAGGGAGTGGGAACCATCAGCAACCTGCCCTTCTCCATCCGGATTCTGCTGGAGAACCTCCTCCGCAATGAGGACGGCAAGCGCGTGTTTCCGCGCGATATCGAAGGTGTGGCTCGCGGCGAAGGAACCGGAGTTCGCGAAATCAGTTTCATGCCCGCGCGCGTGCTGCTCCAGGATTTCACCGGCGTGCCTTGCGTCGTCGACCTCGCGGCCATGCGCGACGCGCTTGGCGGCGATGGGTGCCGATCCCTCCCGCGCCAATCCGCTGCTTCCGGCCGATCTCGTGATCGACCACTCCGTCCAGGTGGACCACTTCGGCACCACCAATTCGTTCGACCTGAACGCCCTCCTCGAATTTCAGCGGAATCGCGAGCGTTACATTCTATTGCGCTGGGGCCAGACTGCCTTCCAGAACTTCCGCGTCGTCCCCCCGGACACCGGCATCGTTCATCAGGTGAACCTGGAGTATCTGGCGCCCGTCGTGTTCCGCAATCCTCAGGGCGTCGCCTACCCCGATACTGTGGTTGGCACGGATTCCCACACCACCATGATTAACGGCCTGGGTGTGCTCGGTTGGGGTGTCGGCGGTATCGAAGCCGAAGCCTGCATGCTCGGCCAGCCCGTGTCCATGCTGCTTCCGCCGGTGGTCGGCTTCAAGTTGAGCGGCCGCTTGCCGGAAGGTTGCACCGCGACCGACCTCGTGCTCACCGTCACTCAGATGCTGCGCAAGAAAGGCGTAGTCGGCAAGTTCGTCGAATTCTACGGCGCCGGCCTGAGCGCGCTGAGCCTGCCTGACCGCGCTACCGTCGCCAACATGGCTCCCGAATACGGCGCCACCATGGGCTTCTTCCCGGTAGATCAGGAGACGATGGAATTCCTCAAATTCACCAATCGCGACCCCGATCTCATCGCACTCGTCGAAGCCTACAGCAAGGCGCAGGGCCTGTTCCGCACCGACGAAACGCCGGACCCGACCTACGTGGACACGCTGGAACTGGACCTTTCGACCGTGACGCCCTCCATGGCAGGTCCCAAGCGTCCCCAGGATCGCGTGGAATTGCCCGATGTGAAAAAGAACTTCCACACCGCGTTTCCCACCGCCGCCTCTCCTGCGAGCTGCCGATACCTTGGGCAACGGCGCGGTAGTGATCGCCGCGATCACCAGCTGTACCAACACTTCGAATCCGAGCGTAATGCTTGCCGCCGGGTTGGTCGCCAAGAAGGCCGTCGAGCGCGGGCTCAAGGTGAAGCCCTGGGTAAAGACCAGCCTGGCGCCCGGTTCTAAGGTGGTTGCCGATTACTACCGCGAGGCTGGCCTGATGACCTATCTCGAGCAGTTGAACTTTCACCTCGTGGGCTTCGGCTGCACCACCTGTATCGGCAATAGCGGTCCCCTGCCTGAAGACGTGACGCTCTCCGTGCAGAAGGACAACCTGATCGTTGCCGCCGTGCTCAGCGGCAACCGCAATTTCGAAGGCCGCATCAACCCCCTCGTGAAGGCGAACTACCTCGCTTCACCCCCGCTCGTCGTGGCGTACGCGCTCGCCGGCACCATGGATGTCGATCTGGCGAACGATTCGCTCGGCCTCGGCTCCGACGGGCAGCCCGTTTACCTGCGCGATATCTGGCCCACCAACGAAGAGGTCGCCGCTACCGTTCGCTCCGCGATCAATCGCGGCATGTTCGAACACGAATATGCCCACGCTTTCGACGGCGATTCCAACTGGCAGGGCATGACGATTCCCACCGGCAACATCTATCAGTGGGATGACACCTCGACCTACATTAAGAAGCCGCCCTATTTCGACAAGATGGTGGACCCGAACGCGCCTCTGCAGGACTTCCATCAGATGCGCGTCCTGGCGCTGCTCGGCGATTCCGTGACTACCGATCACATCTCACCCGCCGGTTCGATTCCCAAAGAGACTCCCGCCGGACAGTATCTGATCGCGCAAGGCGTGCAGCCCGCCGATTTCAATTCCTATGGCGCCCGCCGCGGGAATCACGAAGTCATGGTGCGCGGTACCCTGGCCAACATTCGCTTGCGCAATCAATTGGCGCCGAAGACCGAAGGCGGCTGGACCCGTCACCTTCCCGATGGCGAGCAAATGTATATCTACGACGCGTCGATGAAGTACCAGCGCAACGGCGTGCCGTTGATGATCATCGCCGGCAAGGAATATGGCTCCGGTTCGTCCCGCGATTGGGCGGCAAAGGGCGTCGCGCTGCTCGGCGTGAAAGCCGTGATCGCCGAGAGTTTTGAACGCATACACCGCACGAATCTGGTGGGTATGGGCGTGCTGCCCCTCCAATTCAAAACCGGGGATAGCGCATCCAGCCTCGGACTTTCGGGCGAAGAGAGCTTCCATATCGAAGGCGTCGCCGCTTCCCTGAATGGCGGCGGACGCGTTGCCACGGTCCGTGCCGTTAAGCCCTCCGGCGCCGAGACCGAATTCACCGTCGATGTGCGTGTGGATACTCCGCAGGAAGTGGAATACTATCGCAGCGGCGGTATTCTTCCTTACGTTCTCCGCCAGCTCGCGAATTAAACCGTTTCACCCGGCCGCGGCGTCCAACGTTGGACGCCGCTCACACCACTCCTCTCGAATTGCTATATAATTTCTACCGGATGGGCAGAGAGCCCATTAACGAGGGGGCTGACACGCCGATGTCGGATCGCGGATTCTTATTCCTCTTTAGCGTCTTGATGATTGCGAGCCAGGCGGCGCCGCCGCTGCTTACCTGGTGGCCAGCGGACAGGCAGGTACAGTGGATGGCTTGTTTTTAGTCATCACGGCGCTGCTGATTGCGCTGTGTTTTGGGATCTACGTGGTCTATGTGATTCGCCGCGCGATGGAGGCGGAGAAGGCCGCCGCCCAACCGGCCAAGGCGGGCACCGCTCCTTCCACCGCCAAGCCGGCGACCGTCCAGAGCTAGTGCCGCGACACCGTTCCGGCGGCCGTTAGGAAGCATTGCGCTCCCTAACGGCGGTACTCCATCCGGACCGTTCGTTACTGCTTCGCCGGAGTCGGCGCCTTCTTGGGTGCGCCCGTGGCCGGGGCAGCTTTCTTCGCCGGCGCGGGTGTGCCGGCCGGCGGCGGGCCATAGCGCTTGATTGTCATGCTCACCAGCCTGACGGGTGTACGCGGTTTGTCTTGCGAGTCGCGCGGCACCGAAGCGATCTTGCTGACAATGTCCTGCCCTTCCACCACCTGTCCAAAGATCGTATATTGGCCGCTCAACGAGGGGTAAGGCGCGTCGGTGATGAAGAACTGGCAGGCCCCGCTATTCGGCGAATCCAGCCGCGCCAGTCCGAGGCGCCCGGGCTTGTCGTACTTGAGCGTCGGCACGATCTCGTCTTTGATCGTGAAACCGCAATCGCTCGAACCCGTTCCGGCAATATCGCCGGTCTGAATCATGAAGCCCGGGATCACGCGGTGGAATAGCAGATTCGAAAAGTACGGTCCCTTCACCATCGCGCCCGCCTTGTTTTTGTAGGCCTTCGTCCCGCGCGCCAAAGCCACGAAGTTGGCAACCGTTCCCGGCGCTTCCTTCTCGTACAGCTGCGCCGTAATCGTGCCCAGGGACGTGTTAATGATCATGTACAGGCCAGGATCGCGTTCCGGCTGCGGCGGCGCGGCCTCCTTCTTCGCGGGGGCGGGTGCGGCCTTTTTCGCGGGAGCCGGAGCGCGTGGTCTGCGCAAACGCGCTTGCAGCGATTAGTAAAAGAGTAGACAGCCGTTTCATCTGATTCTCCGTAAACACTCATTCTATTCTATAGAGAGGGATGCACACCACACGACGCCTGCTCATCGTGCTGCTTCTTGCAGCCGGTCTCCTGCTCTCCGCCCCGGTCACCATCACGGTGCTCGCCACCACGGACATGCACGGCAATCTCCTGCCGGTGGATTACGTCACCGGCGCCGTCGCTCCGCGCGGTCTCGCCCGGATCGCCACGCTCATCCGTGCCGTTCGCGCCGAAAATCCGAATACCCTCCTGATCGATTGCGGCGACACCATACAGGGCACGCCGCTCGAAACCGTCTACCAACGGGAATTGCGCGCAGGAAATCCTCCCGCCCAAGGCGACCCAATGATGCGCGCCATGAATCTTCTGGGCTACGATGCGATGGCGGTCGGAAATCACGAATTCAACGCCGGCCTGGTCAATTTCGATCGCGCCCGCCGCGATGCGCACTTCCCGTGGATCTCCGCCGATATCACGGTCGCTCCCGGCGGCGCGGAACGCGAGTTCGCGCCCTATATCGTGAAGATCGTCGCCGGCATCAGAGTAGCGGTGATCGGGCTGACCACGCCGAAGGTCCCGCTATGGGAGAAGCCGGAAAATCTCGGCGCGTATCGCTTCACCTCGCCGATCGATGCCGTGAAAGCCGCCATCGCCAAATTGCGCCGTGAGAGTTCGCCCCGATCTGATTGTGGTCGCCGCCCACTCCGGACTCGGCCGCAATCTGCAGACGCAGCAGGACGAAGAGCCGTCGGAGAACGTGGTCTACCAGCTTGCGCAGCAGGTGCAGGATATTGACGCCATCGCGTTCGGCCATTCCCACCTCCGGCTCGAAGGCGCCCAGATCGGCAAGGTGCTGGTTGTGCAGCCGAAAAACGCAGGGGCCTCGCTCGCGCGCATCGATTTCACCTTCGATGGCAAGCTGATTTCCAAACAGTCTCACCTGATCCCCGTGACTGCCGATACCACCCCCGCGGCCGACTTGGTGGCAATGGCCGCGCCCTACGAAGCCGCCACCCAGCGCTATCTCAACACACCCGTAGCGACCGCTTCCCGCGAACTCCTCGCGACTCGAGGCCGCGAAGCAGGACACCGCCATCGTGGATGCCATCCAGCGCGTCCAGCTCTATTACGCAAAGGCCGATGTGTCCTTCACGGCTCTCTTCGATCCTCAGGTGCGCATGGCGTCCGGAGAAGTTACCGTCCGTCAGATTGCCGCGCTCTACCCCTACGAAAACGAACTGTTCGCGATCGAAGGCACCGGCAAAATGGTGAAGGACGCCCTCGAAAATGCCGCTCGCTACTTTTCGGAGAAGAGCATGCCGGGCTTCAATTACGATATGGCGGAGGGTGTCGAATACGAAATCGATCGTTCGCGCCCCGAAGGCGATCGCATTCGCAATCTGCGGTGGAAAGGCCGCCCCCTTGATCCCGCACAAAAACTCCGCATCGCCATCAATAACTACCGCGCCGGCGGCACCGGAGGCTACGAAATGTTTCGCGGAGCCAAAATTCTCTGGCGCTCCGGCGAAGAAATCCGCGACTTGGTAATCCGTTACTACACCGAGCGCAAAGTAATACCGTCCGAGCCTACGAATAATTGGAAACTAATCAACTAACCGTCAGTTGATCGGTGTCTACGTACGCCTAAAACTTATTTCTTGATTCCCAGTTCCGCCTGCAACTGCCGGTATGCCGCTTCTTCGTAATTCATTTTCAGCCGGGGCTTGCCTTCCGGTTTGGTGTCGCCCGGCCGCGGCGCTTCCTGTTTCAGTGCGCGTCCTAAAAGCGAGGTAGCCTCGGCGTCTTTCGAATTGCGATTGAGGGCATTGCGGAAGCTGTCCGCAGCCGCTGCGTATTGGCCGCTGCGCCAGAGCGTTGCCCCCAAATTGAAGTGGTAGTCCGGGTCGGCATCATCGCCTTCCAGGGCCTTGCGGAAACTGGATACCGCAGCGGGGAAATCGTTCCGCTGCGCCTGCACAACCCCCAGGTCGTTGTACACCTCATTTAATGGCAGCGCGGAAGAAACGATTTGGAAACACTGCTCGGCGCCCTTGAAATCGCCATTCGCGTAGCGGCACAGGCCTAGAAAAAACTGCGCCTCCATATAGCGAGGGTCGGAACGCGCCACCCGTTCGAGCCATCCCGCCGCGATCTTGTAGTCTTTCTTCTCCCAATAGGTCTTGCCCAATTGAAAGCATGGCTGCGAGAAATGCGCATCCAGCCGGGCTGCCTGCGTGAAGTAACGGTGGCGCTGTTCGGGTGTGTTGGAAAGCAGCCCGCGCACATAGCTCTCTACCGCATCCAGTCGTACCGCCGGCCGCGCCGCCATGAAGTCGCGCTCCGCCGGTGCCGTCTTCGGCGCCAGTTGCTGCAGCGTCTGCCAGCCCAGGTGAACCTGAATCGCGCCCAGATCTTCCAGCGCGTCGAGTTCGCCGTATGCAGGACCCTGCCGCGTGCGCTTCAAATCCAGAATGCGCGCCGTGATCCGCAACGAGCCCTTGGACTGATCTTTGCCCGGCTGATCTTTACCCGCCTGATCTTTACCGGTCTGATCTTTGCCCGGGGCCGCCGGAAGCAGTTCGTAGAAACCATACACCACGTGCGCGGCATCCAGCGATTCTCCAACCTTCAGCACCGATGCGTGCGTCAACTCCGCGCCGGGACGCAGCGACAAACGCCGATAGGCCTCCAGGCGGTCTTCGCGATCCAGCACCAGAATGCCTTCGGAAGCCAGGGAATCGCGTATGCTTTCCGCGATGCTTTCCCCAACCCAATCCAGGTTGGCGGATTTGGAGTGATTAAAGAACGGAAGAACCAGAGTAGTCTCGGCGCTAACCGCGCCCGCGAAAAAAAGTAAAAGAACGAACAACCGCTGCATCTGATTCCAGTTTATCAGCGGCTGGAAAAATGGGCCGGGCAGTTTCACGCTATCGCCGCGGCCCCATCCCGTTTACATACTGAATACGAGTTTGGTCTTCGTCCCGCCGAGGCGGATTTCTTCGATTCGAGTCTTGCCGCCGTCGTGGTTGTAACGCACCGTGGTGGCGTCGAACTTCGAAGCGTTTTCCTCCACCTTCACCGGGCTCTCGCTTTGCAGCTTACCCTGGCGAATAATCGCCTTCTGGTCGCTGACCTCGACTTTGTACTCTCCCGGAGTTAACTCGGTGGTGCCAAACATCGCTTTCTCAAACAGGCTTACGGTATATGTGCGCGCGCCGGCAATTGCCAGCCCCGCCGCGATGAATAAAAGCGCAGCTTTCCTGATCATCTGAAAATCCTCCCTAGTGTTGGCGCCGTCTGCCGCGCTCATTTGGTGCGGCAGCAGGCTAAGTGCTTCTGAGTTGCGTCGCGAGATCTCGACTACTTTTCAGCTACACAAGACAATACGAACGAAAACGAAAAACGTTCCGCTATCGTTTTCAATCGCCGCTCCCGCTCCGCTCCCGCTCTCGTTCACGCTCTCGTTCACTGAGTGGACGAAGCGGCACTGCCTCAAATTAGCTAGCTCTCCGGAGATTCCAGGAATTCGGAAACCCGCGCGTGCACCGTCTCGCGGATCCTCGGGAGCGTCTCCGAAGTTTTTCAGCCAGACCAGATCGCGCTCCCGTCGAAACCAGGTAAGCTGCCGCTTGGCATAGTTCCGAGTATTGCGCTGCGCGTAAAAAATCGCCTCGCGCAAATTCAGCTCGCCCTTGATCAGTTGCAGCGCCTGCTTATATCCATGCGATTCGAAAGGTTTGCACTCTGCCGCAAATCCCAACCCGAGAATCTCCCGCACCTCTTCCACTAGCCCGTTTTCGAACATCCACGCGCAGCGTAGATCCAAGCGTGGATACAGCACATCGCGATCCGGCAGCAGCCCCAGTTTCAGCGTTCGATAACCGCGCAGCGCATCCCGCCCGAGTTCGAACAGTTCGCTGACGGGGCGCCGCGTGAGCAGGCAAACCTCCAGTGCGCGCGTCACCTTGGGAATGTCATTTGCGTGGATCTTTGAAGCCGATACGGAATCGAGCCTCTTCAGGATGCGGTGCAGCGATCCCGGGCGTCGTGTTTCCCTTGCCGCCAGCCGGTCGCGCAGCGGCTGATCGCGCGCGGGTCCTTCGAATAGTCCCTCGAGCAGGGCGCGAAGGTAGAAACCGGTTCCTCCCGCCAGGATCGGCAGCCGCCCCCGCGCCGAAATATCGGCAATCGTAACGCGGGCTACCCTGGCAAACTCGCCGGCTGTGAAAAGTTCGTCCGGGTCAATAATGTCGATCAGGTGATGAGGAATACCCCGGCGCGCCGCTTCAGGCAGTTTGGCGGTGCCGATGTCGAAATGGCGGTAGACCTGCAAGGAATCGCAGTTGATGATTTCGCCATCAAAATTTTCGGCAATTTGCAACGCCAAGTCGCTCTTTCCGGAACCAGTCGGTCCGGCGACTGCAACCAATGGCAGGTCGGTCGCGTCTTCGTCTATAGCGTCTCGGGTGTTTGCGGTCAAACCCCGTTATACAATAAAAAGAAGTTTTTCGGCCTGATGCGGGTTTGCCGTGCCGCCGAAAGAGAGTAGGCTCATGATCCGTTCAGCCAAAGCGCTTTTGCTCGCCGCCAGTCTGGGATGCCTTGTGTACGCCCAGGATGCGGCTCCCACACCCAAGACTCCCGACAACAAAGCCGGTGCCTACTACAACTTCGCCATGGGCCGCGTCTACGCGGAACTGGCCCAGGCGTACGGCAACAAACCGGAATACCTGAACAAGGCGATTCAGCATTATCAGGACGCCCTGAAGATGGATCCGTCAGCGAGCATTGTTTTCGAGGAGTTGACTGATCTTTACATTCAAACCAACCACCTGCGCGATGCCGTCACGCAAGCCGAGGATATGCTCAAGCAGAACCCCGACAATATCGATGCACGCCGCATGTTGGGCCGCATTTACATGCGGATGATCAGCACCGCCGATAACCGTATCAATGAGGACTACCTAAAGAAGTCCATCGAGCAATTGCAGAAGGTGACCGAGAAGGCGCCCAAAGACGCCGAAAGCTGGGTGGCGCTCGGCCGCCTGTATCGCGTCTCGAACAACTCCGTCGAGGCCGAGAAGGCATATAACAAAGCGATCGATGCCGATCCGGACAACGAGGAAGCGCTCACCGGCCTGGCAATGCTTTACTCCGATCTGGGCGACAACAAGCGCGCCATCGAGAAGCTGAAGACCGCCACCGATAGAAATCCCAACCCGCGCACTCTCGCTACCCTCGGCACTGCGTACGAGCAGATTCGCGATTACAAAGATGCCGCCGAAGCTTTCAAGAAGGCTCTCGAAGGGGAGCCTGATAATCCGCGTTTGCAGAAGGCTCTGGCCAATGATTTGATGTTGAGCGACCAGATGGAAGAAGCTTTGTCGCTCTTCCAAAAGCTCGGCGCCGATGAGCCCACCGACGTGCAGCTCAAACTCCGCGTGGCGGAGATCTATCGCGTCAAACACGATTACGCCATGGCTGCGGAAGCGTTGAAGAAGGCCAAGGCCATCAACCCGCAGGATATGGAAGTCCGGTACGAAGAGGTTCGCCTGCTTGAGGCGCAAAGCAAGTACACCGAAGCCATCACACTGTTGAAGGGCCTGGTGGAAGAGACCAACAAGCCGAAGTACTCCGCCGGCGAGAGCGCCGCCCGCGCTACCTTGCTCGAAGAACTCGGCAGCCTCTATCGCAGCACCAACCAATACACCGAAGCCGTCGATACCTATCGCAAAGCTGCCGCGCTCAGCAAAGAGGACAGCCCGAGCATCTCGCTGCAGATCATCGACACCTATCGCGCCGCGAAGAATACCGAAGGCATCCGTAAGGAAGTGGATGCCGCGGCCGCCGACATGCGCACTCGTATGGCCGGTAAGGCCGATACCGCCAGCCTGCTGATGCTCGCCTCGGTTTACGAAAAGGGAAAGTTCTATACCAAGGAAGCCGAAGTACTCGACGAAGCCGAGAAGGCCGCCGGCAGCGCTAAAGAAAAGATGAGCGTCTATTTCATGCGCGGCGCAATGTGGGAACGCCAGAAGAAAGTCGATCTCGCCGAAGCCCAATTCCGCAAAGTGCTGGCCATCGATCCCGAGCATGCCGGAGCATTAAATTACCTCGGCTACATGCTGGTCGATCACGGTATGCGCGTGGAAGAAGCCACCCAGATGATCAAGAAGGCGCTCGAGATCGAACCCGATAACGGCGCGTACCTCGATAGCCTCGGCTGGGCCTACTACCAGCAGGGCAAGTTCGACGAAGCCGAAGGCCTCCTGGTGAAGGCGATCGATAAGATCGTTCAGGATCCGACGGTCCATGATCACTTGGCCGATGTCTATTTCAAACTCGGCAAAATCAAGGAAGCGATCGCCCAGTGGCAGCTATCCCTGAAAGACTTCCGCTCCCCCGCCGGCGCCGATAGCGAGCCCGAGGATGTTGCCAAGGTCTCGCGCAAACTGGACGCCGCCCGCGTGAAACTGGCGAAAGAGAACAAATAGGGCAGCATTCCGGTAGGACAGGTCTCCCGGCCTGTCCTACCCGGATAATTGCTGCTTTTAGTCGTTTCCCCCCGGTTTCGCTACCGGTAGTGCTTCCCGCCACTAATCCTGTCAATTAGGTTAACCCCAATATTTTCAATTATTTACAGTAGTATTTAGCAGTCAAAACCTATCGTTTTGTCCGCATCTGTGGGATACTCAAGGTTAGAACAGGCTCTTAATCCTATAATGTCCCAGTTGGACGACGCGGTAGCTAGATACAACAAACTACTGGAGACCGGCCCTTATCGAGATCTCGCTTGGGCCGAGGCTCTGCACGAACGCATGGAGAGCGGCAAGCTCTCTGCGGGCGGAAGGTTGGTCTGTCCCTTTCTCCGGCCGAACTTCATCTCTCGCCGCCAGTACGAATCACTCGTGAAAACCGGCGAGTCTCTCATCTCGGCCATCGACCGCATGGAACAGATGGTCTTGACCAGCCCCTCTCTCCTGGCACGCCTGGAACTGCTGCCGGCCGAGAAGATGCTGGCCTCTATTGATCCAGGGTATCAGGCATTGGAAGTCGCTGCTCGGCTCGATTCCCATCTGGTCAACGGGCACCTGCACTTTGTGCAGTATAATGCCGACTCTCCCACCGGCGCCGGTTATGCCGATGCGCTCGCCGATCTGTTCTGGGATATTCCTCCCGTCAAAGAGTTCCGCAAGAAATATTCCCTTGCGCGCGTAGGCAGCCGCAAGCATCTGCTCTCCGCACTGCTGAAATCCTATAAACAATTCGGCGGCGCGAAGAAACCCAATATCGCGATCGTCGAATTCCGCAAAGCCTATTCCACCGAGGCCAGTGAATACGAACTCTTCCGCGATTTCTTTCGCGACGAAGGCTACCTCGTGGAAATCGTCTCTCCCGAGCAGCTCGAATATCGCAATGGCGTTCTGCGCAAGGGGTCGTTCGAAATCAACCTGGTCTACCGCCGCCTCGGCGTGCAGGAATTCCTGATTCGCTTCGATCTCACCCACCCGCTGGTACAGGCATATCGCGATCACGCCGTCTGCGTCGTCAACAGCTTTCGCAGCGAACTCGCCCATAAGAAGGCGATGTTCGGCCTGCTTACCGACGAGGCCGTCACTGCCAAGTTCCCCGCCGTGGAGCGCAAAGCGATTCGCGAACACGTGCCATGGACGCGCCTGGTCTCCGCCTCCAAAACTACCCACAACGATCAAACCATCGATCTTCCGGAGTTCATCCTCCAGAATCGCGAGAAGCTCGCCCTCAAGCCCAACGACGATTACAGCGACCAGCACACCTACTTCGGTTGGGAGATGGATACCGCCGGCTGGGAGCGCGCCATCAAGCAGGCCATGCGCGCGCCCTACGTGGTCCAGGAGCGTGTCGAGCCCGTCAAATCCATTTTCCCGCTGATGAGCTACGGTCACCTGGAGTTCCGGGAGATGCAGGTCGATGTTCACCCGCACGCCTACCTCGGCAAAGTCCAGGGCTGTTCCAGCTGGCTCTCCATGGGCAAGACCGGCTTCTCCTCGGCCGCCGGCATCGTCCCCACCTTCATCCTGGATTCGAAATAGCCAGCCGCTCGGGAATCTTCTTTACACCAACACGGTAAATGTGGATTCCGTTCGCTGCACCGGCCGGTACAGCGTGTCGCGCTCGATCGGCTCTCTGCCCGCCTTTCGAATCAACTGCAGCAGTTCTCCGCGTCGCAATCCCTGCTGCGTCGTCGCCCCCGCATCGTGGTAAATCCGCTCTTCCACGATCGTCCCGTCCAAATCATCCGCGCCGAATTTCAACGCGATCTGCGCAATCCGCGGCGTCATCATCACCCAGTACGCCTTGATGTGCGGGATGTTGTCCAGCATCAGCCGGGCCACCGCGATATTTTTAATATCGTTGAATCCCGTAGTCTTGGGAATGTGGTGCAGCGGCGTATTGTCGGGATGAAACGCCAGCGGAATATACGTGACGAACCCGTTCGTCTCGTCCTGCAGCGTTCGCAGCCGCACCAGGTGGTCGGCGCGATCTTCGTCGTTCTCCAGGTGGCCGTATAGCATCGTGCAGTTGGAGCGCAGCCCCAGTTGATGAGCGATGCGCGCCGTCTCCAGCCACTCGTTCCCGTCGATCTTGTGGTCGCAGATAATCCGCCGCACCCGTTCGTTGAAAATCTCCGCCCCGCCGCCCGGCAGCGAATCCATCCCCGCGTCGCGCAGCCGCTCCAGCGTCTCCCGGATCGAAATCTTCTGCCGCTTCGCCAGGTACGCGATCTCCACCATCGTGAACGCCTTCAGGTGTACCTGCGGAAAGCGCTGCTTCAGCCCGCGCAGCATCTCGCAAAACCACTCCAGCGTCAGCTCCGGATGCAGACCGCCGACAATGTGGAATTCCGTGACCGCCTCGCTCCAGCCCTCTCCCGCCCGGTGCCAGACCTCGTCCAGCGACATCGTGTACGCCTTCGGATCGCGCACCTTCTTGCCGAACGCGCATAGCCGGCAGCTTGCCACGCAAACATCCGTCGGATTAATGTGCCGGTTGACGTTGAAATAGGTCTTCGACCCGTGCAGCCGCTCCCGCACCACGTTGGCCATGTAGCCGATCGCCAGAATGTCGTTGCTGCGGTACAGCGTCACCCCGTCGTCGTAAGACAGACGTTCGCCCGCTTCGACCTTGGCGCGAATCGGGTTCAGCAGGGAATCATCGAATACGACTTGCATGGTTTCAAGCACCCGGTTTGAAGAGGAAAAT
The DNA here is from genome assembly GCA_963811575.1 of uncultured Solibacteraceae bacterium. GTDB lineage: Bacteria > Acidobacteriota > Terriglobia > Bryobacterales > Bryobacteraceae > Solibacter. The sequence continues at coordinate 222,508 of CAWERY010000014.1, forward strand.
ATCAGCAGCCCAGAAAATAAAGAATAACACGCTGACGTAGCCGTTCATCGTGAAGAAGGCTGCGTTCACCCGCGAAAGGTCGGTCGGTTTTACCAGGCTATGCTCGTAAATCAGCAGCGCCGTAATCGCCGCCACTCCCGCCAGCGCCAGCCCGCCCAAATGCAGTCCGTACACCAGCGCCAGCAGGCACGCGATCATCAACACGTGCATCGCTTTCGCCGCCCGCAGCGCCCCCGCGATTCCGAGCGCCCGCGGCACGCTGAACAGCCCCTCCGCGCGATCGAACTCGTAATCCTGGCAGCTATAAATCACATCGAAGCCGGCCGTCCAGAACGTGACCGCCGCCGTCAGCCATAGAATCCGCGGATCCAGCGAGCCCCGCACCGCGATCCAGGCCGCCGCCGGCGCGATGCCCAGCGCAAACCCCAGCACCAGGTGCGAGAACGAAGTAAATCGCTTCGTGAACGAATAGAAGAAAACGATCCCGAGCGCTACCGGCGATAACATCAGGCATAGCGGATTCAGCGCCCACGCCGCCGCCACAAATACCAGCGATGCCGCCGCGACGAATGCCCACCCGAAGCCCTGCGTCAGCAGTCCCGCCGGAAGATGCCGCATGCTCGTCCGTGGATTGCGTCGCGTCGATTCGCGCGTCCACCAGCCGGTTGAACGCCATCGCCGCAGATCGCGCGCCCACCATCGCCACCACGATCCATCCCAGCTTGCTCCAAATCTCCTCAGACCGGTAGCCGCCTTCACGGAAAGCCAGCAGCGCGCCCGTCAGCGCGAAGGGTAGGGCAAAGATCGAGTGCTCGAACTTGATCATGTCGAGCGTGAGGCGCAGTCGTTTCCAGGGCATCCGGTATAGCTTCGTTATCATTTTACCGCTAAGGTCGGCCGTGCTACAGTGACGTATCGGATCGGTGCACATGCTGGAAGCATTCTCGCTCTCGGATAAGGGTTGTGTAAGGGCCAACAACGAGGATTACTGCCTGATCGATGCCGAACGCGGCCTCTACGTGCTCGCCGACGGCATGGGCGGAGCCAAAGCCGGGGAATGCGCCTCTCGCATCGCCGTCGAAACCGTCGCCGATACCGTCCGCACCGCGCCCCTTCGCGATTCCCAAGTGTTAATCTTCGCCGCCGAAGAGGCCAACCGCCGCGTCCTCGAGGCCGCTCAGAAAGATTCCAGCCTCGAAGGCATGGGCACTACCCTCGTAGCTGCCCTCGAACTGGAAAACGAACTCGCCATCGCCAGCGTCGGCGATAGCCGCGCCTATGTCCTCGACGATGCCGGCCTCCGCGCCATCACCGACGATCAGACCTGGGTCAATGAGGTGGGCCGTCCCCTCGGCCTCGACGAAGATAGCCTCCGCACTCACCCGATGCGTCACGTCCTCACCATGGCCATCGGTGCCAGCGCTCCCCTTACCGTCAACCACTACCGCATTCCCCTCGCCCTAGGCTCCCTCGTTCTGATTTGCAGCGACGGCCTGCACGGCGTTATCGAGGCGCCGGAAATGGAGAGCATCCTCAACCACGGTCGCCAGGGCTCGTCTCTTGAGGAAAGCTGCCATCGTCTGATCGACGCAGCCAAACATGCCGGCGGTCCGGATAACGTTACCGCCGTCCTCATGAGAAAAATCGGATAATTCTACACCCCCGCTCCCACCTCTAAGTCATTAGCCCTGTCATCGTCCGGCTCGTCGCTCTATGGTTCGCCCTGGCGGCTATGGCGTCTGCGCAAATCGCCATTCTTCAAATCAAGGTCGTCGAAGGGGAAGGCGCGGTCCACCTCCCGGGAGCCCGAACTCCGCGCCCCTTCACGATCGAACTCACCGACGAGATCGGCCGTCCCGTGCCCGGCGCCGCCGTCAGCTTCCATCTCCCGGAGGATGGTCCTGGCGGCATCTTCCCCAACGGTCTGCGGACCGAGATTGTCATTACCGATGCTCATGGCCGCGCCAGCCTTCACGGCTTCCAGGCCAACCGCGTCGCCGGACGCTTTCAACTCCGTATTCTTGCCTCCAAGGAGCAAGCGCGGGCCGGCACCGTGTCCTTCCAATATGTGGCCGAACCGAAGGGTGGCGCCCCTGCTGCCGCATCCAAGCCCTCGCATAAGAAGTGGATCGCCATCGGCGTCGGAGTCGCGGGCGGTGCCGCCGTCGCTTTGGCCGCATCGCACGGTGGCGGTTCCCCATCCCCCTCCGTTGCCCTGCCGGCCCCGCCGTCCCTCACCATCGGCGCCCCCGCCATCACCGTAGGGAAACCATGACGAAACTGGCGCTACTGCTGCTCTCCCTCACCATCCCCGCCTACGCCCAGTTCGATCTCGTCTTGCCTGACGGCTCTCCCGTCCCGCCAGTCTATGATCTCGGTCCGGTCGCGGCCGGACAAACCGCAGTCGCGCACTTTCGCCTCCGCAACCTCTCCGCCTCCTCCGCCACCCTCACCATCCTGAACGTCGCTGGCGTAGGCTTCATTCTCACCGCGCCGCCCCTGCCCATCGGCCTCGCGCCGCAAGCAGCCGTAGATCTCACCGTCGCCTTCTCCGCCCCGGACATCGGAACCTACAGCGCCGCCATGCATGCCGGCGGAATCACCATCCTGCTCACCGCCGCAGTCCTGCCTGGCCTTACCTATCTCACCGATACGCCCAACGGCCTTGCCCCCCTGACCGCCCTCGATTTCGGCGTCGTCGCAGTCGGCGCCTCCGCCCAACGCCGCGTCACGCTGCGTAACGAAACCTCCACGATCCTTACCGTGCCGCCCATCTCCATTCAAGGCGCTGCCTTCTCCTTCGCCGCTCCCCCGCCGTCAGGCCAATTCTTACTGCCGCAGCAGGGCGGGGAATTCCTCGTCGCCTTTACCCCTCAAGCCGTTGGCTCCAGTTCAGGAACCCTGCGCATCGGCGATTTCACCTTCCCCGTCAAGCGCAGCCGGCATCGACCCGCCCCTCCCCAAGCCCATTCTCTCCCTCGATCTACCCTCACCCGCCAGCGCCCGCCAGGGTACGCTGATCGTCCATTTCGATGCGCCCGCTCAGTCCGCCGGAACCGGCACCGCCACCCTGGATTTCCGCGGCCCGTCCGACCCCACCATCGCCTTCGCCTCAGGCAGCCGCACCGCCGCTTTCGCCATTTCCCCGGGCGATACCCAGGCCCTCCTCCCTTTTCAGACCGGAACCACCGCCGGCACCCTTACCTTTGCTGTCCAAATCGGTCCGTCGTCCGACCGCCAGGACGTCGTCATTCCCCCAGCCCCGCCCACCGTCGCCGCCGCCCAGGCCCAGCGTTCCTCCAACACGCTCGAAATCCTCGTAACCGCATTCGATAACACCCGTACCCTCGGCGCCCTCACGTTTCTCTTCTACGACAGGGCAGGGAACACGATCTCCGCGATTCCAATCGACGGCACCGCAACCTTCGCAAACTTCTTCGCCGCCTCCGATCTCGGCGGCGTCTTCCTCCTCCATGCCGTCTTCCCCGTAACCGGCGACCCGTCGCAAGTCGGTTCCTGCGACGTCACGCTCAAGAACTCCGTCTCCACCGCAACCCGGCACATACTTCTGCCGTGAAAATGCGATTGATCGAGATCAGGCGCGCACCTGTGCCAACCCAGGCATTAGATTTTAGAGGGGGGATTTCTTAAGGAAGGAACAACCAGAAGGGGCGGGCCGGCCGTAATTCCGACCCGCGTATTTCGAACGATTTCCGCTACGCGTTTTGCCGCAGCCACTCTCGGAACGCTTCGCGATAGAGTACGATGCCCTTTCGCGAATAGCGCAGGTATCCCTGCCGCCGAAACTGATTCATATAGTGCGTGACAATCTCTCGCGAGGTGCCAACATACTGCGACAACAGCTCGTGCGTAAACGGAGCCATGCTCACCGAGCCGTCTTCATCGGCTGTGCCCAGCCGTTCCGAAAAGCGAATGAGCGAGCGTGCCAGCCGGCGCGCGATATTGTCAACGCTGAAGCTTTCAATGCGATGGGTGAAGTCGATCGTGCGTTGTACCAGAATTTGTAGGAGTGCCACCGCGAGCAACGGCCGGTGCATCACGATCTCTTCGATCTCAGATGCTGTCCAGGTCATCAGCTTCGTATTATCCAGGGCTGTGGCCTGCTCACTGCGGTGCGGCAGGCTGAGGAATGCGGATTCACCAAAGAATTCATCGGACTGATAAATGTCCACCACCACTTGGTGACCATCATCGGCGAGGCGTGAAATTTTTACCTTACCTTCAATCACCAGGTAGATGCTGGTGGAGGGCTGATCTTGGTTATAGATCATCTGGCCTTTGCGGTACTCCACAATCGTGGAGCATGGAAGATGAGCCAAAGGATCTTCGAGTGCCTTTTGGGGTGTGAATGCTGTAAGACTGGATGCCATTTTTCATTTCCTCCACGCGCTTACCAGCGCTTAGTATTTTCCCTGTTGTTGCGGCGTACAAGTCTCGCTGAGAGTCTCGATGCTACGAACCTTAATGACGGTGCGCGAACCCCCCGGATTTGCTGTCCCCCGGACGGTTACCTTGTGGCCCATGTGTTTGGCAAACCCCTCAGTGGGGAAGCCCTCAGCGATTAGGTCCGCTATCGGAGAGAGGCTCCGATCATCGACCAGTACGTACTGGCCGTCCTGTTGGTCGACGCAGCCAGTGAGCGATGAGGCCTGCTCGGTTTTCTTCTTGGCAGGTTCAGTTTTTTGCTGCGGATCAGGCTCTCCAGCGGCGCCTCGTGCAGTGTTGGAGGAAATGACGGCGAGAGTTGTGAGTAGCACGATTGAGGCAGTTCGCTGGTGCATTTGAATTTGCGCTCTTGGTGTAAGTACAGCATTTCGCGTGCCAGAGATCACGGTCACGCCGTCCCCCGTCACCACAGCGGTTTTGGTATCGCTCCGCACTGTGGTAAGGGGTTATCAGTCGTTTGCTTTGATATAGAGGGTTTCCACACTATCGAATGTCTGTAAAATTGCTCACCCCTTTTTACCCAATGGGAAAAATGTACCGCATCAAACGTACAGATAGGGCCACTTTTGAAACCTTCCCCGTGCAACCCTCCAAACTTATCCGACGTCTACCCGGGCCGGAGATATCATGGATAGGTGTTAGCGTTCTATAACTTATCCGCGGTGGCACTGCTGTTTGCTGGCGTACTTCAGGGCCAGCCCGCATATAGCGCGCCTGCGGGTACCCGCCCGGCGCAGCAGCGCAACGGCTCCGCGATTCTACCCGGCGGTCGTGTAATATTTCCGACTGGTCAAACGCACATCACCGGCCCTGGCCCTTTCGGGTTAGCCATTAGTTCTACAGGGAAATCCGTAGTTACCGCCAACGGAGGACCCGGCCGAAACTCCCTCACCATCCTGGAACGCGACAAAGCAAACCACTGGGACGTCCGCCACCTCCTCGCCCGCGCTAAGGCCGAGTCCGGCGGCGAGCCCGAGCCGGCCGACGCCGATTGGCGCAGCGTTTTCATGGGCATCGCCTTCGTCAACGAGCATTCCGCCTATGTCTCCGAAGGCAACTCCGGCAAAGTCGGACTCTTCGATTGGAATGCCTCCGCCTCCCCAGGCCCTCGCCGCGTCATCGATCTCAACCAGGGTGGCTTCCAGGATAGCTACTCCGGCGATCTTGCCCTCGATGCCGAGCGCAACCTGCTCTACGTCGTCGATCAAGCCAACTTCCGCATCGCCGTCGTCGATCCCCGCTCCCGCCAGGTCGTCGCCTCCGTGAAGGTCGGCCGCCTCCCTTTCGCCCTCGCCCAGTCCCCGAACCATCGCCTGCTCTACGTCACCAACCTCGGCATGTTCCAGTACCAGGCAATCCCCGGCGCTGATTCCAAACAGCCGCGTGTCACCGGGCTCCCCTTTCCCGCCTTCGGCTTTCCCAGCGCCGCGTCCGCCGCCGGCGCCGAACGCTCCACCGAACAGGGCGCCGTCAAAGTTCCCGCCCTCGGTGACCCCAATGTCCGCGAATCGAATTCCGTCTGCGTCGTCGATGTCGCCGACCCCTCGAGCCCCAAAGTCGTCACCTTCATCCGCACCGGCCTGCCCTTCGGCCCCGATGTCCACGGTGGAAGCAGTCCCTCCGGCATCCTTGCCGTGGGAAGCCGCGTCTTCGTCTCTAACGCCAACGACGATTCCATCACCGTCATCGATTCCAATACCAACACCGTCGAAGGCGAGATTCCCCTCCGCATCCCAGGCCTGGAACGATACCGCGGCATCCTCCCCATCGGCCTCGCCTGGCATGAGAAATCCGCGCGTCTTCTCGTCGCCGAGGCCGGCATCAACGCCGTAGGCGTGATCGATGTCGCCGCCCGCACCGTCGTCGGCCACTTCCCCGCCGCCTGGTTTCCTACCCGCGTCGCCCTCGATCGCGATACCGTGTTCGTTGCCAGCGGCCGCGGCTTCGGTCAGGGCCCCAACGCACCCCGCGATCAGCCCCGCCACGGCGCCGTCTCCATTACCCCGCTCCCCTCGGGCGCCGAACTCGCCGCCGCCACCGAATTTGTCCTCGATGCCAACGGCTTCCGCCCCCGTCCCCAACCCGACCCCGCTCTCCCCGCCGGCATCAAACACGTCATCCTCATCGTCAAGGAAAACCGCACCTTCGACGAAGTCTTCGGCGACCTGCCAGGCGTCATGGGCATGCCCGAAATCGCCCGCTTCGGCTCCCGCGGCTATGTCGACGGACAACGAAAGCGCCTCAGCATCAAAGATATCGACGTCACCCCCAACCACCACGCCCTCGCCCGCAAGTGGGCCATCAGCGATAACTTCTATACCGATAGCGATGTCAGCGTCGATGGCCACCACTGGCTGGTCGGCTCCTACCCTAACGCCTGGACCGAAAGCTCCCTCATGGCCGCCTACAGCGAACAGAAGAAGGATTTCCGCCTCGGTTCCGCTCCCGGCCGTCTCCTCTTTGCCGGCTCCGCCGCCTCCGTCCACCCCGAAGAGCAGCTCGAAAACGGGACCCTCTGGCACCACCTCGACCGCCATCATGTCACCTTCCGCAACTTCGGCGAAGGCTTCGAACTCGCCGGCGTCAATGAAGGCAAAGACCTCGAACCCACCGGCGCCCGCTTCCTCACTAATGTCCCCATGCCCGATCCCCTCTATCGCAATACCTCCCGCACCTACCCCGGCTTCAATACCAACATCCCGGATCAGTTCCGCGCCTCCCAGTTCATTAAGGAAATCGAACAGCTCGGCCTGCCCCAATTTGTCTTCATCCACCTGCCCAACGACCACACCGCTGCCGCCCGCCCCGAAGATGGCTACCCCTACCAGGAAAGCTACGTCGCCGATAACGATTACGCCCTCGGCCGCATCATCGAATACCTCTCCACCCGTAAGGACTGGGCCGAAACCGCCGTCTTCGTCACCGAAGACGACGCCCAAAGCGGCGTAGACCACATCGACGCCCATCGCACCGTCTTCATGGCCCTCGGCCCCTGGATCAGGCAAGGCTACGTTTCCCATCGCAATACCAGCTTCCCCGGCCTCCTGAAAACGATCTTCCGCCTGCTGGGCCTGCCCCCCCTCAACCTCTACGACGCCACCGCTACCGATCTCAGCGACCTGTTCACCACCCGCCCCGAACCCGCCACCTACAAAGTTCTTCCCGTCGACGAACGGATCTTCAACCCGGCCACCGCCCGCCAGTCCACCAGCGGCAAACCCGGCGCCGTTATGGATCGCTAAATTCTGGCCCCTGATTTGCTTTTCTCAGTCAATAGCGTCGGTATTTACAGCAGTTTCAGTGATTTGCCGTGCGCTGACTTGAGCCATTTCACCCGGGGTGGGGAATATGCCGCTGACACAGCGTCTGAAACAGCATGCATTTACGCAAGGATTAAAGGACGATCAGCTTTCGACCCTGTCGAAACTCGCTACCGAGGTCACCTTCAGCGAAAATGACCTGATCCTGATGGATGGCCAGCGTTCTACCAATTTCTATCTCCTACTCACCGGCAGCGTCGTAGTCGAAGTGCGCACGCCGGTCTGCGTCATGATGGTCCAGGCGCTCGGCCCCGGCAGTGTCTTCGGCTGGTCGTCTCTCCTCGACCGGCAGGACACCCTCTTCCAGGTTCGCGCCCGCGAGAGCTCTACCGCCGTGCAGATCGATGGCCCCACCCTCAAAGAGCATTGCCTGAGCGATGCCCCGCTCGGCGCCGCCCTCTTCCACCGCGTCCTCCACGTCGTCGCCGGCAGAGTCAAAGCCACAGAACTCCGTTTCGCCGAAATGTGCGGCATCAAAATTTAGCCGTCACCAAAACAAATATTTATTTTTCATTGATTCGCAAAGGCTTACTTAGCGACGCTCACCCCTCCAGCCCCTTGACCCTGCGTTATACGTGGGCACATGGCAACCGTCGCGCAAGTCACCGCCAACCGCGCCAATGCGCATCTCTCCACCGGTCCCCGCTCCGTTGAGGGCAAGGCCGCATCCAGCCGGAACTCGCTCAAACTCGGCATCACCGCCCATTCCCTGATCATTCCCGGCGAAGATCCCGCCGAGCTCGAACAACTCGCCGCGCAATACGACCAGGAATTCGTCCCGGTCGGTCCCCTCGAAGCACACCTCCTCGAAACCCTCGTCCAGGCCGCCTGGATGCAGAAACGCTACGCCCGCATCGAAGCCGAATATATCGGCTCCCGCCTCGCCGCCATGCCCGAAGACACGCCCCATCCCCTCGGCGCTCTCATGGCGCAGGATTCGGCCCACGGCAACACCCTCCAGAAAATCTTCCGCCGCCAGCAGGCCGCTCAACGCGATTGGTACAAGGCGCTGGCAGCCCTCAACGCCTTCCAACTTTCCCGCGTCCGTGCTCAAATCGAGGCCGAACCTCCAGCGGAATGGAAGGCTTCCGTAGTCAATCGGGTTCGTTTTGACAAGCCCGCGCAACCCGCCCCCACACGGCCCGCCGAACCGCCGGTCAACCTCGCTCTTCGCCTCTGAGCCATTTCGAATCGGCGTTTTCCTGTCTTCATCCCCGGCCAATTCTGTCTTTGCCCGTAAATCGTTTACCATAACCTTTACCCGTTCCATGGCCACAGACGGAATCAGCCGCTCCGGAGATCGAGCAGATCGTCCGAAAAATCGTCCTCGCCCGCATTGGCGCCCCGGAACCGCCATCCTTGCGTGTGGACGCCTCCGCTCGCCATCTCCATCTATGTCAGGAAGATCTGGAAACCCTCTTCGGTCCCGGCTATGAACTCAAAATCCATCGCCCCCTCTTTCAGGAAGGCAATTTCGCCGCGCAGGAAACCGTCACCATCATCGGGCCGCGCAGTCGCCTGATCTCCAATCTGCGGATCCTCGGTCCCCTCCGCAAGAAAACGCAGGTCGAGCTCGCTTTTACGGACGCCATCAGCCTCGGCTTCGACAACCTGCCGGTCCGCCTGTCCGGCGACACCGCCGGCACTCCCGGCGCCCTCCTCATGGGCCCCCGCGGAGTCCTCGAACTCAAGGAAGGCGTGATTCGTGCCGCCATTCACGTCCATATGAATCCGGCCGAAGCCGAATACTACAAGGTGCGCCAGGGCGACGCCATGAAACTCCGCATCGGCGGCGCCGCCGCCCTCACCTTTGAACGCGTCATCGTCCGCATCGATCCCACTTCCCGCCTCAACGTCCACATGGATACCGACGAAGCCAACGCCTGCGGCCTGCACCTGACCAACGACATCGAGCTCATCAAGTAAATTCCAATGGCAAATAAACAAGCACTCGGAATGATCGAAACCAAGGGGCTCGTGGCCCTGATCGAAGGCACCGACAGCATGCTCAAGGCCGCCAACGTGACCTTCGCCGGTTGGGTCTCGGTCGGCTCCGGCCTCGTCACTGCCTTCGTCGAAGGCGACGTCGGCGCCGTCAAGGCCGCCACCGATTCCGGCGCAGCCTCCGCCCGCCGCGTCGGCGAACTGACCAGCGTTCTCGTCATCTCCCGCCCCCATGACGATCTCCCGAACTTCTCCGGCACGCCCCCGGCCCCTGCCAAAATTCCGCGCACCGGCCACCAGGCCATCGGCCTGATCGAAACCAAAGGGCTCGTCGGCCTGATCGATGCCAGCGACGCCATGTGCAAGACAGCCGCCGTGGAGCTCGTCAAGATTATCGAAATCGGCGGCGGCTTCGTCACCGCCGTCGTTCGCGGCGATGTCGGTAGCGTCCGCGCCGCCGTTGACGCCGGAGCCGTCGCCTGCCGCGATGTCGGCGAACTCATCGCCGTTCACGTCATCCCACGCCCTCACGATGGAGTCATCGATGGCCTCCTCTAACCGCTGCACCCTGCCAAAGGAAAAATTATGAGCGACGCAATCGGAATGGTCGAAACCAAAGGAATGGTGCCCCTGGTGCAAGCCACCGACGCCATGCTCAAGACGGCCAACGTCAAATACAACGGCTGGAAAAAGGTGGGCAGCGGCTTCTGCACCGTCTTCGTCTCCGGCGATGTCGGGGCCGTGCGCGCCGCCGTCGATGCCGGAGCCGCCGCCGCCCGCGCCGTCGGCGAAGTCAAAAGCGTGCGCGTCATCCCGCGCCCGCACGACGATCTTTCCAACGTACTGCCCAAGTAAGGAAGCCAATCGATGATCGCCAATCAGGAACTCATCCAGGCCATCGCCCGCGAAGTCATCGCGCGCATCGAGCAGCGCACCGCCGGCCCCGTCCTCCAGCCCGAATGCCGGCGAAGACGGCGTTTTCGAGACCGTCGATCAGGCCGTCAAGGCCGCCCTCGCCGCCCAGCAGCGCGTCGCTGCCATGGGCCTCGAAGAGCGCGCCAAAATGAACGCGATCATCCGCCGCATCTGCGCCGACAATGCGGATGAGCTCGCCCGCATCGAGCTCGCTGAAACCAAAATCGGCCGCGCCGATCACAAAGCCGCCAAGCTCCGCAACATCCGCCTCGTCCTTGGCGCGGAATCCATGCGCACCGAAGCCAGTTCCGATGCCGCCGGACTCTGCCTCATCGAATACGCCCCCTGGGGCGTCATCGGCATGGTGCTGCCCGCCACCCACTCCGTCCCCACCATGGCGAGCAACGCGATCAATATCCTCGCCGCCGGCAATACCGCCGTCTTCAGCCCTCACCCCGCGGGCGCCAAGGTCGCCGCCCGTGGACTGCAGATGTTCAATCGCGAAATCCAGCGGGAGCTCGGCGTCGCCAACGTCCTCACCATGGCGCGCGAAGCCACTCTTCAGAACGCCGAACAGATCTTCCAGCATCCCGGCGTTGCCCTGCTCTGCGTCACCGGCGGCCCCGCCGTCGTCAAAGCCGCCATGAAATTCGGCAAGCGTGTGATCGCCGCCGGCCCCGGAAATCCGCCCGTCGTTGTGGACGAGACCGCCGATTTCGACGCCGCCGCTAAGGCCATCATCCAGGGCGCATCGTTCGATAACAACCTCCTCTGCATCGGCGAAAAAGAAGTCTTCGTCGTCGCCTCCGCCGCTGACGCCTTCATCGATTCCATGCGCCGCGCCGGGGCCCTCCAACTCGATTCCCGCGCCATCGAGGCCCTCACCAAAGCCGCCTTCACCACCGGCGACGATGGCAAGCCCCACGTCAAACGCGACTTCATCGGCAAGGATGCCGCCGTCCTCGCCGAAGCCGCCGGCGTCCGCGCCCCCAGCGGCACCGATCTCCTCTTCGGCGAGACCTCGGAGGATCATCCCTTCGTTCAGGAGGAGCAGATGATGCCCTTCCTCCCCATCGTCCGTGTCCGCGATGTCGATGCCGGCATCCGCGCCTCCGTCCGCGCCGAGCATGGCTACCGCCACACCGCCATGATTCATTCGCGCAACGTGGACAACGTGACCAAAATGGCGCGCGCCATGAACTGCACGCTATTCGTGCAGAACGCGCCCTGCTTCGCCTCTCTCAATGTGCCCAGCTATCTCAGCCATAGCATCGCCACCCCGACCGGCGAGGGCGTCACAACTCCCATGACCTTTACACGCCAGCGCCGCATCGTGATCGGCGGCGGCGCACTACGGATTCTCTAACCATGAAATCGATCGATCTTACTCAAGAGAAAGTCATCACCCTCGCCGATCTGGCCGCCGCCGCCCAGCCCGATACCACCGAGCTCCTGCTCAGCGAGACCGCGGTCGTCACTCCGTCGGCGTTCGAGTTCGTGGAGCAGCGCAAGATCTCCGTGCGTCGCGGCGGATCCGTCAGCCGCTACCGCCTCCAAGCCCGCGGCGGGCGGCGCCATTGAAGCTCTCTTCAATTCCCCCGAAGCCCAGGCCATCAAGGAAGAAATCTGCAACGTCGGCCGCAAGCTCTGGCAGCGCCAGTATGTCGATGGCAACGGAGGCAACATCTCCTACCGCATCGGCCCCAATGAGGTGATCTGCACTCCCACCCTCATGAGTAAGGCCGACCTCCGCCCCGAGGATCTCTGCATGGTGGATCTCACCGGCAAGCAGCTCGCCGGCGGCCGCCCCCGCACCAGCGAAATTCTCATGCACCTGGAGATTTACAAGGAGGTGCCCGAAGCCAAAGGCGTCGTCCACTGCCACCCCGCTCACGCCACCGCCTACGCCATCACCGGCCGCGTACCGCCCACCTGCATCATTCCCGAGTACGAAGTCTTCATCGGCAAGGTCGCGCTCTCTCCCTACGAAACTCCCGGCACTCCGGAATTTGCCCGCACCGTAATCCCCTTCGTCAAACACCACAACACCCTCCTCCTCGCCAATCACGGCATCGTCTGCTGGGCAGATACCGTCACCCACGCCGAGTGGTTCGCCGAAGTCGTCGATACCTACTGCTGGACCCTCATGCTCGCCGCCCAGCTCGGCACCCCCGTCTCCCACATCACCAACGACAAAGCCGCCGACCTCCTCGCCATCAAGAAAAAACTCGGCCTGCCCGATCCCCGCCACGAGCTTAAGGAATGCGAGCTCTGCGATCTCCCCGACATCCCCGGCTCCATCGCCATCCCCGCGCCCAATTGCGGAGCCTCGCCCGCTCAGTCGCTCACCGCCGCCGACATCGAATCCATCGTCCAAGCCGTGACCGACCGCGTTATCGCCGCCCTCGGCAAAAAATAGGCCGCTTCGATCCTTGGTGGGACACCCCAACTCGGGGCTTCTTCTCTGCGTTCTCTGCGCCTCCTGCGAGAAACCGCCTTCCCTCTGTTAGCCTTTCCTTAATGCGAATCCTCACCCTGCCGGAGATCCGCGCCGTCCTCGAGTACCCGGCCATCATCGATCGCATGCGCGACGCCCTCATCGCCTATTCACGCGGCGAGTGCGATACCCCCATGCCCATGCACCTCCAGCTGCCGGATCTCGCCGAAGTGCACATTAAATCCAGCTACCGGCGTGGCGGCCCCTACTTTGCCCTAAAGATCGCCGCCACCTTTCCCGCCGCCGGAGCCAACGGCATGATGCTGCTCTCCTCCGCCGAAACCGGCGAGCCCGTCGCCTTCCTCTCTGACGCCGGCCATCTCACCGACGTCCGCACCGCCGCTGCCGCCGCCCTCGTCGCCCGTGAACTCGGCCGCCGCGACCGGGTTCTCGGCATCCTCGGCACCGGCATTCAGGCCCGTCTCCTCGCCCTCCTCCACGCCGAAATCATGGAGCTCGCCGGCATCGTCATCTGGGGCCGCTCGCCCGAACGCGCCGAACTCTGCCGCCGCGATCTCCTCGCCCTCCTTCCCGATATCGAAATCTCCGTAGCCGCCACGCCCGCCGATGTCGCCGCCCGCTCCCTGCTCATCGCCACCGCCACCGCCTCCCGCCATCCCCTGCTCCACGCCAGCGACCTGCAGCCCGCCACCCACATCTCCGCCGTCGGCGCGGATTCTCCCGGCAAACACGAGCTCGATCCGGATATCCTCCGCGCCGCCTCCCAAATCCTCGCCGATTCGCGCCGCCAGTGTGAGAAGCTGGGTGAACTGCAACACGCCCCGGATCAGTGGAACCGCGTTGTCGAGATCGGCGAATTCTGCCTGGCGCCCACCCTGGAAGATCCCGCCGGTATCACCGTCTGCGATTTCACCGGCCTCGGCGTGGAGGACTTGTACATCGCCGAATACTGCTACGAGAGGGCACTTTGAAAATCGAACCGTTCGAAATGGAGCGCATGCAATCGACCTGGGAGAACCTCGTCGAATTCGATATGAGCGAAAGCGGCGTGCGCCCCGTCAGCTTGCGCGAACTGGCGGAAATGGGGCTCGATCTCGATTCCCTCCTCGACATGCCGCTCGGCTACAGCCAGTCCAATGGAACGCTTGGCCTCCGCGAGGAACTCACCCGCATCTATCCCGGCGCTTCCGTCGACCAGCTCGAAGTCACCAACGGCACCTCCGAGGCCAACTACCTGCTCGCCCTCGCCCTGCTGCGCGAAGGCGATGAGGTCGCCCTCGAAGTGCCCAACTACATGCAGTACGGCGGCGTCCCGCGCAGCATGGGCGCCACCATCAATCACTTCTCCCTGTGCATCGACGCCGGCTGGGAGCCCAATTGGGAAGAGTTCGAACGCGCCGTGAATCCCAAAACACGCCTCGTCTATCTCTCCAATCCCAATAACCCGAGCGGCAGCGTCCTCACCCCCGCCGCCATGCACCGCATCGTCCGCCGCTGCGAAGAAGTCGGGGCGTACCTTCTCGCCGACGAAGTCTATCTCGGCGCCGAAATTCACTGCGAGCGCACCCCCAGCTTCTGGGGCATGAGCGATCGCGTCATCGTCACCAGCGGCCTCTCCAAGGCCTACGGCATTCCCGGCGTGCGCATCGGCTGGATCGCAGGTCCCAAGGACGTGGTCGCCGAATGCTGGAGTCAGCACGATTACATCACCATCGGCCCCAACAAGATCTCCGACGCCGTCGCGCGCATCGCCGTCCGTCCCGAAAATCGCGAGAAGCTCTACGCCCGTACCCGCGCCATCCTTCAGCAGAACCTTCCCGCCATGCGTCAATGGGCCGAAAGCTTCGATGGCTTCCTGACCTTCCGAGACCCGCAAGCCGGCGCGCTCTGCCTCATGCGCTACGGGTCGCCCACGCCGAGTTATGAGCTGGTGGAACGCATCCGGACCCGGCAAAGCGTCCTGATTGTCCCCGGCGTTCACCTCGGCCTGGAAGGTTATCTCCGCGTTTGGCTGGGCGGCAAGCCCGAATTCCTCGCCGAGGGATTGCGCCGCATCGGGATGGAACTCCGCGCGGAGATCGCCGCCCACCATGGCTGACCCTGGCCCGGAACTGAAGCGCGAACTCGGCCTTCGCGATCTCACTCTCTTCGCGATCGCCTGCATCGTCGGCTCCCGTTGGATTCCCGCCGCGGCTCACGCGGGTCCTGGTTCCGTCACGCTCTGGCTGCTCGCCGCCGTCATGTTCATGGTGCCGCTCGCCATTGCGGTAGCCGCGCTCTCCGCCAAATACCCGGGCACCGGCGGTTTCTATCTGTGGACGCGCAACGATTTCGGACGCTGGCACGGCTTCCTATGCTTTGTCGTCTACTGGATCAGCATCGCCTTCTGGTTTCCCAGCGCCGCCATGTTCTACATGAGCGCCGGCGCCTACGCGCTCGGTCCTTCCTACGCCTATCTGGCGAACAGCCGGCCCTTCCTCCTGGCCGCTTCCCTGGTCGCCATCTGGATCGCCCTCGGGCACCAATATCGTCGGCATGAAGATCGGCAAATGGACCCAGAACATCGGTGCCGCCTGCACCTGGGGGCTCGGCGCGCTCCTGGTCGCGGTCGCCGCCATCCTGTGGGGCAGGAGCGGGTCGGCCACTCCGCTGAATTTCGCGCCCACCTGGAACTGGGACACCATCAGTTTCTGGTCCACCATCGCCTACGCCATGAGTGGCCTGGAGATGCTGGCCCTCATGGGCGGCGAGATCCGCAATCCCGCCCGCACCCTGCCGCGCGCCGGCTGGCTCGCCTCCGCGATCAGCACCGTCTTCTACGCCTCGACCACCATCGCTCTCCTCGTGATCCTGCGCCCCGAAAAAATCAGCGAGCTGAACGGCCTCGCCGAAACCGGCGCGCAGGCCGCCGGCGCGCTCCACATCGCCTGGCTGTCTCCCCTGATCGCCGTTCTTGTGATGACCAGCGCCATCGGCCAGTTCGGCGGACTCGGCACCGCCGTCTCGCGCCTCCCCTTCGCCGTCGGCGTAGACCAGTTGCTTCCCGCCGCCTTCGGCAAAGTGCATCCGCGTTGGGGCACGCCGCACATTTCCATCCTCGCCCTCGGCTTGCTCGCGTCGTTCCTGTTGATCGCGATTCAACTCGGCGACACCATGCGCGCCGCCTATCAGGCACTGGTCTCCCTAATGGTGATCAACGGCTTCCTGCCGTATCTCTACATCTTCGGCAGCGCCTGGAAGGCCGGGAAACGCCTCAGCGCGATTTCCGGTTGGGCCATCACCCTGCTTGCCATCCTCTGCTCCGTCGTTCCCACCGCTGAAGTCACCAACGTCTGGTTGTTCGAAACCAAACTCGTCGTCGGCACTCTCGCCGTAATCGTCACAGCCTGGTTGCTCTACCGCCGGGTGCAACATCTCCCGAAGTAACTCTTCGAATCCTGAAGAAGGTCGATAAGAGGTCTGGAGATGGCTTGATGAATCGGTGGAGCATTCGGAGGAAGCTTGTCTGCGGATTCGCCGTGGTCCTTTTGACGGCGAATGCGGTCGCCGCATGGTGCGCGTTTTCCATGCATGTGGCGGCCACCGCCATGTCGGAGCTGGAGCATCAGCAACTTCCCGAAATGGCGCTGGCGGCGGCTTTCGAACGCGAGATTCTCAATGCGCGCATCCATTTCATCTATCACGTCACCATTCAGAAGCCGGGAGCGCTGGTACTGGGATGGGAGCGCTTCCGCAATGCTCAGGCGCTGGTGCCGAGAGCTGACCAAGCAGGTTAATGGCTCCGTCGCGCTGGCGCCTCTCCGTCGCCCCACGCGGGAATTGGCGGCCAATCTCGATACTTACGAAGCATTATTGAGACAAATTCTGGCCGCAGTCGCGGGCCATCAAAACTCGGGCCCGGCCTTTACGGACCTGATCGGAAAATGGGCCGCAGCCGGGGCGCGCGTCGTGAAGGCTGCGGGAGATTTGCAGCGCCTGTGCTCCGAAGGGGCCGCCGGCTCGTCGCGCGAACAGGCCGGCGATTTGAATTCCGCCGTGATCCGGATGGGGATCGGCTGTCTCCTGGTAGCCCTGTCGGGTTGCCTGATCGGCTGGCTGTTAAGCCGCAGTATCGGCGGCGTCTTAGTCACGGTCGCGCGGGAACTGCTCGAATCCGCGAATCAGTTGAACCGCGCTTCCGGCGAAGTTGCCTCCACCAGCCAGGTGCTGGCCGATGGCGAATCGCAGCATGCCGCGGCCCTCGAAGCGGCGTCTTCCTCCGTCGAATCGGTGAACGAGATGGCGCGGTGCAACAGCGCAAGTACTCTCTCCGCCGCGCAGGTCGTCACTCAGTCGCACGGCAAGTTCACGGAAGCCAACCAGTCTGCTGGGCCAAATGGTGGTGGCGATGGATGAGGTCAGTTCCCAGAGCGCCAATATTTCGCGAATCATCAAGGTGATCGATCAGATTTCCTTCCAGACGAATATTCTGGCGCTGAATGCCGCCGTGGAAGCCGCGCGCGCCGGAGAGGCCGGCCTCGGATTTGGTGCTGTCGCGGACGAGGTGCAGAAACCTTGCGCTGCGCTGCACCGAGGCCGCTAAGGATACCGCGGCTCTGGTGGAAAGTTCGCTCTCCAAATCCAACGAAGGCAGAGTCAAACTGGATGCCGTAGCCGGCGCGATCGGGGTCATAACCGGGGAATCCGTGCGCGTCAAGGTGCTGGTGGACGAAGTCAACCTCAGCAGCCAGGAACAGACTCGCAGCATCGAGCAAATCGTGAACGCCATGCTGCAGATGCGGCAAGCGACCCGGGCCGCCACCGTCAGTGCCGGCCAAAGTACCACGGCAGCCGCCGGCCTAACCGAACAATCGGAAGCGCTGACCGCCGTGGTGAGGCCGCCTGAACCTTTTGGTGCACGGCGGCGCCTAGCTTCTTCCCAACAGGCTTACCTGCGCCCGCAGATTCGAAACGCCCGCCGTGTAACGAGTGTCGCTGACGCTGAATGCCACCGCGTCCTCCAGCCAATCGTGCCAAACGCCGTCGGGATCGTGCGATGCCACCGTGAGCGTATACTCCTGCGGACACAACTCGCACCAGAAGGCAAAGGCGAGTTCGACCGTCTGTCCCGCCAGGCATGGCCCCACCTTCACTTGCTCGAGCTCCGTGTTCGTGCCGTACACGTTGAGCCCGATGCGGGTGCGAATCATAATGCCCACCACCGGGTCGGCGACCGATTCGTGAAACCGCACCGCGACCTTCACCACCGCGCGCTCGCCGCTACGCCACACCATGGTCTGCTTGCCATTTTCGCCGACCGTCTCCACCCGCAGAATTTCGGCCCGCCCGTCGCCGCGCCGTACCTTGGGGGCCAGCGGCGGCGTCACGGTTTCGCCCCAGGCGCGCACCTTCCCTGCAATGTGCTTCCGATAGGCGCCCAACACTTCTTCCGGGTCGCCGCGCTTGGCCAATCGGCCCTGGTGCAGCCACCAGACTTCATCGGCCAGCCGGCGAATCAGGTCTTCGTCATGCGATACCACGAGCGTCGTCGCGCCCGCCCGCCGGATCCGGTCCAGTGCTACTGCCGCGCGCTCCCGCACCAGCATGTCCTGGCTGGCGAAGGTGCGATCGATCAACAGGACCGGCGCCGGCGCCAGGTTCATCGGATCGTCCGGGCCCAACAGTTTGACGTCTCCCGAGGCGTTGACCGAGCCCGATTGGGGAGTTTCCACTCCGGCCGCGATCCGCAGCAAACGGCTTTTTCCCGCACCGTTCTCCCCAATAATCCCGATCACCGTACCATCCGGCGCAATCGCGTTGAAATTGTCCAGCGGCGCGCTGGTCACGCTGCGAAATGCAAGAGCCATAAACGTTAGAATAACAACAGCGAATGGAAGATCCCAAAGTATTGGAACGCATGCGCGAGGATTGGAACGAGCGCGCAGGTGAAGATGCCTACTATTACGTCGCGTTCGGACGCCGTGAACAGGATGACGAGGAGTTTTTTGCGAGCGGCGCCGATATCATCAAAACGCTGGAGTTGGATTTCAAACGGGTGCGCGGCCGCGATGCCGCTCTAGAGATCGGCTGCGGCCCCGGCCGGCTCATGCGGCCCATGAGCCGTCACTTCGCGGAAGTCCACGGCGTCGATGTCTCCGACCAGATGATCCGTCTCGCTCAGGAACGCCTGCGCGAGACCCCCAACGCGCATCCCCACCACACTTCCGGCAGCGATCTTTCGCTGTTCCCCGATGAGAAATTCGATTTCGTCTACTCGTACGCCGTCTTCCAGCACATACCCAGCCGCGAGGTTGTCTTTAGTTATCTTCGGGAGGCGCGCCGCGTCCTCAAGACGGGCGGTGTGATCCGCTGCCAGATGAACGGCTTGCCGCCGCACGCCAGGCAGTACGATACCTGGAGCGGTGTGCGCATCAGTCCCGACGAGATCATTGCCTTCACGCGCGAGCAGGACCTGCAACTCCTCGTCGTCGAACAGATCTGGACGCAGTATATGTGGATCACCTGCCGCAAGCGTCCGGCGGGGTGGGCGAAATCACTGGCCGGCTGGAAGGTCGAACGCTGCGCCGTGATCCGCAAGATCAGCAACGCACTCACGGGAGAATCCGTGGCGCCGGATCACGGCCCGCTCGCGGCGCTCTCGTTGTGGGTGGACGGTCTGCCCGACGAGGCCGATCTCAATCAGCTGACGGTGACCGCCGATAGCCTTCCGTGCCGCGTCATCTACATCGGCGAGCCGGAAAAAGACGGGGTCTCCCAGGTGAACGTCGCCCTGCCGGACGGCCTGCGCACCGGTATGGTGCCGATCGAGCTGTCCTGGGTGGGAACCGCGATTGCGCCGCCTGCCTGGGTGCGGATTATGCCGGCAGGCCCCTCCGTGCCGCGCATTACCACCATCACTGACGGCATCAACCTGCTCTCCGGAACCCGCATTGTCAGCGGCTCCGTGAAGGTCACCATGCACGAGGTCGCCGACCCCGCGCTGTTCCACGCCACGATCGATGGCGTGGACGCGCTCGAGATCGAGAATTTCTGCGCCGACCCGACCACGCAGCGCTACGAGTTCAACTTCCGCCTGCCGGAGAGAATTGGACGCGGACCGCACGAAG
Source organism: uncultured Solibacteraceae bacterium (assembly GCA_963811575.1). Lineage (GTDB taxonomy): Bacteria > Acidobacteriota > Terriglobia > Bryobacterales > Bryobacteraceae > Solibacter. Next base: position 242,718 of record CAWERY010000014.1, read on the forward strand.
TGCTCGTCACGCTCGGAAAGCGTACCTTCGCGCCGCTTGCGATCGAGGTCGCATAGCTTGTTGCGGGCGATCGCCGCGGGCGGAGTGGTGCTTGCGGCGGTGGTAATCCTGGCGGCCTCCCGGCCTGACAGCCGCGTGATGCAGTTGCCGCGCGGCGTAGTGGAACTGCATACGGAGATGGTGCTCGAGAGCGGCGTGCAGTTGCTGGGCGCGCCTTCCGGCACAGTGGTGCGCGCCGCCTCCGATTTTCATGGGCGCGCGCTGATCGTGGTGCGCGGCGACCACGTGCTGCTGCGCGATTTCGCCCTGGACGGCAACCGCGCGGCCCTCGAAGTCCGCGCCGGATTGCCTGGCTACGATGTACCGTTCGCCCGCTTTACGCCGAACAACGGGGTGCTTGCGGAAGGCGTTTCACAGCTTGCCATTGAGCATCTCGATTTCCGTGAGATCGCAGGCTTCGCCATCCTGGTCAGCCGTTCCCACGGCGTTACGATCGATCGCGTCCGGGTCACCGGCAGCGGATCTCGCAACCTTGCCGGGCGCAACAATACCACCGGCGGCATTCTGCTCGAAGAGGGCACGTCGGATTTCGTGGTGGCGCGCTCCGAGTTTCGCAATATCCTGGGCAACGGACTCTGGACGCACTCGCTCTACCCTTCGCCGCGCAACGCGCACGGCGTCTTTTTCGAGAACCGGTTCGATACGATAGGCCGCGACGCGCTCCAGGCCGGCCATGCCACCCAGATGCGCATCGAGGCCAATACGGGAACTCGCATTGGCTATCCCGAAGCAGCGATCGATACCGAAGCGCAGGCGATCCCGGTGGCCATCGATACCGCCGGCAATGTGGACCAGTCGCTATACATCCGCAATCAGTTCTCTGCCATTAACGGCAAATGCATCGATCTCGACGGGTTTCACGATGGAGCCGTCCGCGACAACGTCTGCACCGACGTTGCCGGCTACGGCATCGTCATGAACAACACCAACCCCGACATGCAATCGGCACACGTCCGCATCGAAGGCAATCTCCTCCGCAACGTGAAGTACGGCGGCATTTTTGTGATCGGCACGGAGAACGTGATTGTCCGCAATCGCCTGCTGAACTTGAATACCGCGCATTGCGGCTGCCCGTTTACGCCGGGGGAACCCGATATGTTTCGCAGCGGTATCTATCTGGGGAAGGGCGCGGAACGTCCGGCCATCTCGCGCGGCAATCTCGTGGAGGACAACGAAATCACCGGGTACGAAATGGCCGCCCGCTGTGTCGGCTCCGCGCCCAGTATTTCTGCCGGACTGGAACCGCATCGGCAAGAACCGCTGCGAGTAGCGCGCCCGCCTACATCTGTCCCTTTAGCGTTTCGATCGCCTTTTCGATCTGGCGGTCGTGACCGCCCAGGAAATCGGCCGGCGTGTTGTCCACGTAGACGTCCGGCGGCACGCCGTAGTTCTCCATGTTCTCGCCCTTGGCGGTGTACACGCCCGCGCCGGGAGTACGAATCGACGAACCATCGAGCAGCGTGAAGGCGCCCGTGCCGATCACCTGTCCCGAAGTCGGGACGCCCACCAGCTTGCCGAGTCCGAGCGCGCGGAAGCCGTCCGGGAACATCTCCGCGTCGCTGGCGGAGCGTTCATTCTGCAACACCACCATAGGTCCGAAGAAGGTCTGGCCGGGCCGCCGGACGTCCAGCGAATCGCGTCCGCGGGTGACCTGGTAGGCCTTTCGCTGATTCAGGATCGCCAGCAATTCCTGGTCGATTCCGCCGCCGCCATTGAAACGCTGGTCGATGATCAGCGCCTTCTTATCCTGATTCTCCAGCAAATCGCGCTGGAACTTGGCGAGCGAGGGCGCATCCATCGCCTTGATGTGCAGGTAGCCGATCTCCCCTTTGGTGAGCGTGGCCACCATCTGCTTGCGATCTTCCACCCAGCGGTCATATTGCAGCGCGCTCATCGCGGCGCCCGTTAAAGGCTCCAGGTTGATGGTCCAGGCGCCATCCGTCGAGGGTTTGGAGTTGACCAGGAACTCGAACTTGCGGCCCGGGAAGAATGTTGAACAGCTTCCAGTAATTCTCGCTGGACTTGAGTTCCTTGCCATTGACCGCGAGCACGAAGTTGCCGGGCGCGATCTTCACGTAATCGTGGTCGGCGGGGCCCTTGCGGTAGATGTAGCTCACCTTGTAGTAGCCGCTGGCGTCGGGCTCGATGTCGAAGCCCGGATAGCGCGTCGCGATCCGTTCTTCGGGAGTCCCCTGCGCGGGCACCCTGCTGCCGCCGCTGATCCCGGTGTGCGAGGCGTTGAGATCGCCGATCATCTCCATGATCAGGTTGTGCAGCTCTTCGCTATCGGCGATGTGGGGCAGCATGGTCTCATACTTGTCCTTCGCGGCCGACCAATCGACGCCGTGCATTTTGGCATCGTAGAAGCGATTCTTCATCACGCGCCAGGCCTCTTCGAAGACCTGCCGGCGTTCCGCCGGGATATCGAGCTCCATCTTCACGGAGAAGTTGATGCGCCGCGGGGCCGCGCCCGCCGAAGCAGTGTCGCCGGCCGGAGCCGGGGCTGCCGCGCCGCGCCCTCCGCGTCCGCCGCGTCCCGCGGCAGCAGCCGCCGGGGCGGCCGCCGTCTCCGCCGCCGCTCCTCCGCCCACGGCAAGCGAATAGAGGCCGCCGCCCTGCAGGAAGTAGATGCTGCGGCTGTCGCGCGACCACTGAGGTTCATTGAACGCCGCCTCCGCCGCCGCGCCCGCCGCGCCCGCGGCCTGCCGCGCCGGCGTCGGCCGGGGTGGTATTGAGCTTAGCCAGGCGTGTGCCGTCTTCGGCGATGGTGTACATGCCGGGCCCCGCGGCTGCCGGGTCATCCGTTGCCGCGCCCTGGGCCGAGAAGAGATAGGTCCGGCTATCGGGGGCCGGCGATACGAAGGAGACCGAACCGGGCATGTGGGTCAACTGCGTGATCCGCCGGTCGATTCCGTCCCACACGATTTTCACTGCCGGCGCAGGCGCGGCCGCGCCCGCTCCGCGGCCTCCACGTCCGGCGCGCCGGATCATTGGCTGCCGCCATGGCCTGCTCTTCGCTATTGATATCGCCGGTATCCGGCGACTTATCCACGGGCGACGAGCGCCACTGCATACAATTGCGTGACGGTGCGATTCAGCGCCGCCATGGCGGGGGCTCCGACGCCGCCGATCAGCAGCAGTCTCTTCCCGTCCGGCGTCCATTTGGCGCCGTTCGATTGCAGGAAATCGTCGGCGCCGATCATCTTCTCCTGACCGGTGGCCAGTTCCTTTACCCACACGTGTGGGCGCAGCAATTTGTCCTGGCGCGCATAGGAGAGATACTTTCCATCGGGAGAGAATTGCGCCCCTGTAACGTTGCCCGCTTCGCCCTGCGCGAGGACATCCGTCTTACCGCTATCCACGTCTACGAGCCGCAGTTTGTGATCGCTGCCGCTCCACAAAAGACCCTTGGAATCCGCGGACCAGACCAGGCCGTTCTTGTCGCAATCGGCATCGCTGATCTTCTTGGCGTTCTTGCCGAGTTCATCGGAGAGGTAGATCTCTTCGCGGCCCGAGCGATCGCTGACGAAGGCGATCCACTTGCCGTTCGGCGACCAGCGCGGCTCCTGCTCTTTCCAGGCGGTCTCGCTGACGCGCTGCGGCTCGCCGCGATCGGTGGCGATGCTGAAGATTTCGCCGTGCGCGATGATGGCGGCGCGCTTGTTGGAAGGCGATAGCGAGAAGGCCTGCGCATCGGTCAGGGTGATCAACTCACGATCGTTTTCCTTGGAATCCGCTTTGATATCGATCACGATCTCGCTGCTTTTTCCGGTAGCGGTGTCGAGTTTCCAGAGGCCGAAGTTGTCTTCGTACACGATCGTCTTGCCGTCCGCCGAGATGCTCGGGAAGAAGAGGTTGCCATCGCCGTGATGGGTCACCTGCGTCTCTTTGCCGCCCTTATCGGAGATCTTCCAGATGTTGTTGACGCTCTTCATTACGGCCGGCCCGCCGAATTGAATGCCCTTCTCGCTTTCGGTCTGGTTGGAAACGAAGAAGATCTCGCCGTTGCGGGAGTACATCGGCCAGAGGCGATTGCCCTTGTAGTCCTCGTTGCCGAGCTTAGTGAACTTCTTCGAGGCCACTTCCATCACCCAGAGATCGGCCGCGTAGCTTCCGCGGTAGTGCTTCCGGGACCAGGTGGCGGGATGGCGGGTAAACGCCAGTTTGGCGCCATCGGGGGAGTAGCTCGCCCAGGCGCCCCAATCGGTGGGAACGGGCCGTTCGATGCCGCCCTCCGCGGCCACTTCCCAAAGCGTCATGACGCTGGGAAAAACGCCGTTGCCGCGCGCCGACGTGAAGAGAATCTTCTTGCCGTCCGGGCTCCAGTTCACCACGTTGTCATCGGAGCTGTGAAAGGTCAGTTGACGCGGCTTCCCGCCGGTAGCGGCCACCACGTAGACGTCGTAGTTGCCCTCGCGGTTGGAGGAGAACGCGATCCAGTTGCCATCCGGCGAGAAGCGGGGGAAGACGTCGCGCGCCTGGTTATCGGTCAGGCGCTGTACGCCCGAGCCGTTCTCGTTGGCGACCCAGAGATCGCCAAGATAGCTAAACGCCACCTTTCCGTTTGCATAAGTGGGGTGACGAAGCAGTTTGACCTGCGCGAACGAGACTGTGGGCAACAGCATGGGCAACAGCAGGGCGAGCCCGGCGAGCAAAGCTTTGCGAGACATCGGGAACCTCCAGGGTCTTGGATACAGAGATCTTAAACGCTTCCCCATCGGAAGGCAACTTGGGAGGCAGAGTGGGTATTTCGGAGTCAACCTTCGGCTACCTGTTGTGCGATATCGAACCTATGCAAAAATGGGGGCTAACCGAAAGACGAGGACCATCGCGTGATCGCCTGCCCTTCCTGCGAAATTGCCCTGCCGGATGCCACAAAGATATGCCCCATGTGCCACCGGAACCTGGCATTTCCGAAGAAGCTGGTGATCAGCGCCATTCTGCTCGCGTTTGCGGCATTCGGCGCTTTTCTATGGGGCTCGGGGAAACTGAAAAACCGGGTGGACCGGGTGCAATACTCCGCCGAAGACGTGCTTCGGGCGGCGCAAGCGCTGGTGCTCAAGAGCCCGACGGTGCACAATCCTATCGGCTTCAGCACGATGGACCAGGCAACCGTGGAACATTGGGACGGGCGCCGCTGGCGCGTCTCCGGCTTCGTGGATACGCGGCCCGAGCCGGGGATGCGCGTCCGGACCGTCTACTTTGCGGTAGTGCTGAACAACGGCAAAAGCTGGGATCTCGAAGACCTGCAACTGCAAAGCATGGAATTCGGCGGCCATGCCGCGATCCGCAAGAACTGAAGCCAGGCTACAGCGACTGCGCGGTTTTGGTGGCGATTCGGAAGGCCTCGAACATGGAGTTCCAGTGCTCGGCCGTCATACCTGCGAGCAACTGCTGCTGGGCCTTCTTCCACTCCGGCTTAGCGGCCTCCAGACACTTGCGGCCGGCAGCGGTGAGCTGAAAGCGGCGCACGCGTTTGTCACTGGCAGGCGCGGATTCAATCCACCCATTGCGCTCCAGCAGCTTGAGGTTGCGCGAGACGGTGGTCTTATCCATGGCGAAACGCCGTCCCAGGTCTACCTGGCTCGAAGCGCCAGCCAATTCCAGGGCTAACATCAGGGAGAATTGCGGCGCTTCCATGCCGGAGGTTCGGAGCCGGCTGTCATAGAACTGAGTGAGTACGCGAGCCACCCTGCGCGCGCTCGCGCACGCACACTCCAAGTCACTGAGTTCCGGCGGCGGCTGACCCTTCATAGCTATGGGTTGACCTTGGGCGGATCGGTGAGCAACAAGCGAAGCGGCCCGAGAGGACCAAGCGCGGTGAATTCGAAGTCCGCCAGTTTCGCTTTGCCAAGCGGCAGCCCCTCCATCAGTGCCTTGGCCTCGGCCACCGTGCTGCAGTTGAGCACGAATACTACGCCGCGGCCATCGCTCTGCGAATACCATTGCTGGATCTTGCCATCCAGGTAGAGCTTGACCGTGTCACGGACTTCTTGCGGCATCACCTTCATCAACTGAGCCCGATCTACATCAGGCTTGACGGTGAGGCGGGTGAGAACGGCGGTGGTGGGAGTCGCCATCGAGGACTGTGCGGACAGAGATCCGCGCGGCGAACAACAGTCCGGCAATGGTGAAGACTACGTTCCGGCTAAGGGATGAGGCATTCATTTCCACATCCTCCTTGAATGGTAGTATATGCAACTATCGAGGAGGTGTCAATGCTGGTGCGTGCGCTAGTGCATGACCCAGCCGCCGTCCACATTTAGCGTTTGACCGGTCATGCCATCGCTCAATTCGGAGCACAAAAAGAGGCACACACGAGCCACGTCGAGGGGCATGAGGCGGCGCCGTAGACTCTGCGCGTCCATGAAGGCCTGGGCCTGTTCCGCGGTGACGACCTTGGCTTCGGCTTCGGTCTTGATCGCGCCGGGAGTTATGCAATTCAAGTACACGTTGTGCTGGCCCATTTCGCGGGCCAAGGATCTTGTGAGCCCGACGACGCCGCCCTTCGACGTGACATAGTGGCTCATCGGCGACATCCCCAGATGGAAGGTGACGGAAGAGATGTTGACGACCTTGCCATACCGCCGCTCCACCATATGCGGCAGGACTGCTTGGAGAGTCCGGAACATGCTCTTCAGGTTGGTGTCCTGCATGGCGTCCCATTGCAACTCGCTCATGTCGAGGAACCCCTGTCGCGGGTAAATGCCGGCGTTATTGACGAGGACGTCGATGCGGCCGGAGTGCGCTGCAGCGCCGCGAACCCATTCCCGAACGTCCTGGCTGTCACACACATCGCCCGTCGAGGCGAAAGCGGACCCGCCGGTGTCGCAAATTGACGCCGCCACGTTTTTGCATCCCTCGGCGTCACGATCCAAAATGTGCACACGAGCGCCCTGACCTGCGAAGAGGCGGGCGACCGCTTCACCAATTCCGGTGGCGGCGCCGGTAATCAGGGCAACCCGATCTTTCAGCATGCGGTCCTCACTGGCAACGAGTCCATAATAGCCGACGCCCGGCGCTTCAATGTGCGTTATCGGAGACTGGCGATGCAAGTGAAGTGGTTTTTTCCCAAACACGATGCTGAGCGAAATTATTATTTCCTGCTTCACGGTCCTTTCTTACCCCGGCGACGGGCCACCGGCGAAAGCTCCCCTGGCGGCGCCGCTTCCAAATGGGCCATTGCCTTCCGCGCCGCCGAACCCGGTCAGCCCGACGCGGCAGAGCGATTCGCCAAGAGTTGGCTGGACGGCGCTCGGCGAGACCTCTTTGCGGCTGTTGGCTGCAATGCACGGCTTTCGCCTGCTTACGGAGGAGGGAACCCGCGCTTCCGGATCGGGTCTGGGCAGCGGCTACCTTTCCAGCGTGAGCAATCTGCACGGATGGGCGGACGGCGATCCGTTCTACGTGAATTACGTAGGGCATCCGATGCAGGGCGCGGTGGCCGGGCAAATCTGGCTGCTGCACGACCCGCGCTATAACAAGGCCGAGTTCGGGCGCGGCCGCACCTATTGGAAGGGCAAATTGCGGGCCGCCGCCTTCGCGTGGGCGTTCAGCGAACAGTTTGAAATCGGCCCGCTCAGCGAAGCGTCGATCGGGCACATCCAACGCGATTTTCCGCAGCAGGGTTTCGTGGACCACGTGATCACGCCCTCGATTGGCCTCTCCTGGATGATTGCGGAGGATGCCCTTGACCGCTACGTGGTCCGCGGTATTGAAGACCGTACGGAGAACCGGTGGGCGCGTATTTTCGCGCGCAGTTTTCTGACGCCTGCACGAAGCTTCGCGAACCTGATGGACCTCAAGGCTCCGTGGTATCGGGAATCCCGGCCCGGTGTTCTCTCTTACTCACCAGCCGCGGGCGGCGCGGGCCCCACGACGGAGACAGAACAAAGGGATTCGTATCCCCTCGGTGGCCCCGTTCGAGTTTACGCTGGGTTCCGACTGGCGGCAGTTCGGCGGTACTCCCTGTGTGGGCGGAGGCGGCGATGCCGCGTACCGGGTGGCGCCCGAGTGGCAGATGGTGCTTGCCGTCAACGGCTGCAAGATGGTGGGGCTTCCGGCTAACACCAGCGGCGACGCGCTGGTATTTCAAGTGGGACCGCGATGGACACCGGCCCCGGCGGGAAGGTGGTCGCCCTACGCGCACCTGCTGGTCGGCGGCATCAAGGTGACGCAGGAGGAGTTCGATCCGGCGAAGAAACGAACCGTGCTCGAAGCCAACAAAGACCTGGACCCGGCGCTGGATTACACGCTCCACGGCCAATATACGACGATGACTGAATCGAGCGCGCTCTCGGTCACCGCAGGTATGGGATTGGACTATAAACTGAATTCGGCGCTGGCGATTCGCGTTGCCAATTTCGAATATCTGCGATCGGGCGCGCGCAACCTGGGCGGCGTGGCCTACAATAACGGATTCCAGATGACCACTGGCATGGTCTTGCGCCTTGGCACCTGGTGAAAGGGCGCCATGATCATCGCGACCAGCGACTCCACGAACTTCAGGACCGTCTTTACGGACGGCGAGCACTCGACCTTTTCCGACACCAACCCGCAGAACGGAGGTTCCGGCGAGGGCTTTCGGCCGCACGACCTTCTGGAGGCGGCGATCGCAAGTTGTATCAACATTGCCGTGCGCATGTGCGCGACGCGCGAGAGCATGCCGCTCTCTTCGGTGGTGACGAGGGTTTCGTTGGACCGCAGCGAGCCGGATGAAGCCGTCTTCCATCACGAAGTGGAGCTGCATGGCGAACTCACGGCAGAGCAGCGCGCGCGCCTTTTGAAGGTGGCGAGTGCGTGCCCGGTGCGGCGCACCTTGATGCGGACGATTCGATTCGAAGGCTAGCGGCGGCGTCAGCCGCCGAAGCGTCCTGCTGTTAGAATCGATGGCAACCATGAGCACAACCTCGCAAGCAATGGACCCGAAGAAGAAGAGTATCTTCATCACCGCGGACGGCCAGAACCTGATGTTCACCTTCATCCTGGTCAGTTCGCTGTTCCTGCTTTGGGGCTTTTGCAACGGCATGATCGATGTGATGGACAAGCATTTTCAGGAGGAATTGGGGCTGAGCAAGTCGCAATCCGCCTGGGTCCAGTTCGCGCATTACCTGGGGTATTTTCTGATGTCCCTGCCGGCCGGAGTATTGGCCAGCAAACTCGGGTACAAGGGCGGAATCATTGCCGGTCTGCTGATTGTTGCGCTCGGCGGTTTCTGGTTTATCCCCGCGACGCACATCAACGCGATGGTGCACGACGGCACGGTTTCCTCCACCACCGCTTTTGTGGCTTTTCTGGTGGGGGTTTGCGCCATTGCGACCGGATTGACGTTTCTTGAAACCATTGCCAACCCGTACACCACCGTGCTTGGCGATCCGCGCTACGCCGCCACGCGCATCAATCTGGCGCAATCCTGCAACGGCATCGGCTGGATTTTTGGACCGATTGTGGGCAGTATGTTTTTCTACGGCAAAGATGCGAAGGGCGTCAGCACCGGCAGCCAGACGCTCTACATTCCTTATGTCGGCGTTGCGATCGTGGTGATTGTGCTCGCGGTGGTGTTTTACTTTTCGAGAATTCCGGACATTAAAGCCGAGGACGACTATCATCTCGACGATGCGACACCCGGCGTAGCTAAATCCATCTGGTCTCATCCGCATTTCGTGATGGCGGTGGCGGCGCAGTTTTTCTACGTGGCGGCACAGGCGGGCATCTTCAGCTTTTTCATCAACTACATGACTTCCGAGCTTCCCGCGATACCGAAAGCGTGGGACACGAACCTGGCAAGCCTCGGCGGCAGCGTTGGCCTGTTGCACGACTGGCTGCAAGGCTGGTTTGAGGTGAACAAGGCCGGCATTCTGACGATGAGCAACAAGGGGGCGTCCAACCTGGCGTCGCTGGGTTCGATCTGTTTTCTGATCGGCCGTTTTTCGGGGGCGGGGATTCTGCGTAAGTACTCGGCGCACAAGGTGGTCGGGATCTATGCGCTGATGAATGTGTTCGCCACCATACTGGTGGCTTTGAAACTGGGGTGGGTGAGTGTGCTCTGCGTATTCGCGACATACTTTTTCATGTCGATCATGTTCCCGACGATCTTTGCGCTGGGAATCTTCGGTCTGGGTGCGCGCGCCAAGAAGGCTTCGGCCTTCATCGTGATGGCGATTATGGGCGGCGCGATCCTTCCCAAACTCATGGGCTATGTGGCGGACGAGTATGACATGTCGCGCGGTTTCCTGGTGCCGACCTTCTGTTTCGCGTTCGTGGCTTTTTACGGGTTTTACTGGCCGAAGCTCAGCCAGAGCGATTCGCTGCACGGAGTGAGGGCGACCGGCGGCCACTGAGCTCAAACTCCTTCTCCGCCGCGTATTTGATACGATGAACGGCACTGGGACTATGGGTAAATTGAGGGTAGCGGCGGTTCTGGGGGGAGCGGCCTTGTTGCTGTCTCTCAAGGCCCAATCCGGCGATGCGGACAACGCGCGCAAGGTGCTGGCCGAGTCCTGTTACGGGTGCCACGGCGAAAAGGTCCAGTTGGGCGGTCTGCGGCTGGATACCAAAGCGGCAGCCTTGCGGGCTATCTCACCCGGCGATTCCGGCGGCAGCCTGCTGGTCAAACGGATCTCCGGCGCGGGCGGACTCCCGCGGATGCCGATGGGCGGAGCGGCGCTCTCCGCCGATAAGATCGAGCTCATCCGAAAGTGGATCGACAGCGGCGCGGCGTGGCCCGAAGGCACGGCCGCTGCGCCGAAGAAGCATTGGGCTTTCCTCCCGCCCACACGTCCCGCGGTGCCACGCACCGGCCACCCCATGGACCAACCAATCGACGCGTTCGTGCGGGCGCGGTTGGAACGCGAGGGGCTGAAGCCCTCGCCTGCAGCGGACCGGGCGACACTGCTCCGCCGCTTGAGTCTCGACCTCACCGGACTCCCTCCCACACCTCAGGAACTCGATGGTTTTCTCGCGGACACGTCCGCCACCGCCTACGAGAAGCAGGTGGATCGCCTGCTGGCTTCGCCGCACTACGGCGAACGCTGGGGACGGATGTGGCTGGATGCCGCGCGCTACGCGGATTCCAACGGCTACGAAAAAGACGCCCCGCGCATTGTCTGGTCTTACCGCGACTGGGTCATCAACGCTTTCAATCGCGACCTGCCGTATGACCGGTTCGTCATCGAGCAGATCGCCGGCGACCTGCTGCCCAACGCCACCCAGGATCAGCGGGTGGCGACGGGGTTCCTGCGCAATTCGATGATTAACGAAGAGGGCGGCGTGGATCCGGAGCAGTTCCGCATGGAGGCAATGTTCGACCGGATGGACGCGATCGGCAAGGGCATTCTCGGAGTCACCATCCAGTGCGCGCAATGCCACGATCACAAGTACGATCCGGTTAAGCAGGAGGAGTACTACCGGATTTTCGCCTTCCTGAACGATACGCACGAAGCGAACATCGCCGTCTACACCCCGGAGCAGCAGACCAAGCGTGCGGAGATTTTGCGCCGCGTGAATGAGATTGAAAGCGGTCTGCAGAGCCGCAACCCGGACTGGAAAAACCGCATGGCGGCATGGGAGGCGCGGGCGCTGAGCAAGCAGCCCGAATGGCGCGTGCTGCAGTTGACGGTGGACGATATCTCCACCGGCGGCGAGCGCGAACTGCCGATGAAGGACGGCTCCATGCTGGCGCTGGGCTACGCGCCCACCAAGCACACCGTGAAGTTTACGGCGAAGGCTGAATTACCGGCCATCACAGCGGTGCGCCTGGAGGTGCTCACTGACCCCAACCTTCCCGGCGGCGGACCGGGCCGGTCCATTCGCGGCAGCGGCGCCCTCACGGAATTCAGCCTGGAAGCCTCGACCGATGGATCCGACAAATTCGAGAAGCTCAAGATTGCCAGCGCCACCGCCGACCTGAATATGCCGGAAACGCCGCTCGAACCCAAGTTCGACGATAAGAGCGGGAAGCGCCGAGTGACCGGACCAATCGACTTCGCAATCGATGGCAAGGACGAAACGGCATGGAGTCTGGATGCCGGGCCGGCACTGCGGCATCAAGCGCGCAAGGCAGTCTTCGTATTGGAGAAACCAGTCACTGCCCAAGCGCTCAACTTGTATCTGAAGATGAACCACGGCGGGGCCAATTCCGACGATAACGAGAGCAACAATCTGGGGCGCATCCGGCTTTCCGTGACGTCGGCGCCGGAGCCGGCGGCGGACCCGGTGCCGGAATCAGTGCGCGACCTCCTGGCCATCCCTCGCGCGCAGCGGACCGCGGAGCAGTGGAACCTGATTTTCACCTACTGGCGCACCACCGTTCCCGAATGGCGCGAGGAGAACGCGCGGATCGCCGAGTTGTTGGGGCAACATCCCGAGGGCTCGCTGCAACTGGTGTTAGCCGCCCGCACGGAGGACCATCGCGAGACCCACATCCTGAAGCGCGGCGATTTTCTGCAACCCGGAGCGGTGGTGCAGCCCGGTACCCCGGCGTGGCTGAATCCCATGCCGGCGGGCGGGGCCAACCGGCTGACGTTTGCACGGTGGCTGGTGGACCGGCAAGCGCCTACGACCGCGCGCTCCATAGTGAACCGCGTTTGGCAGGCATATTTCGGCACCGGCATTGTGGCGACCGCGGAAAATCTGGGCACGCAGTGCGAGCCGCCGGTGAACCAGGAACTGCTGGACTGGATTGCGGTGGAGTTCATGGAAACCGGCTGGAGCCTGAAGAAACTGCACCGCAGCATCGTGACCTCAGAGACGTACCGGCAAAGCTCCCTCACTACTCCGGAGGCGCTCGCTAAGGATCCGGACAACCGTCTGCTGGCGCGCGGCCCAAGGCTGCGCGTGGACGCGGAAACGGTGCGGGATATCGCGCTCGCGGCCAGCGGCCTGCTCAACCCCGCGATCGGCGGCCCGAGTGTATTCCCGCCGGCGCCGGCATCTCTCTTCCTGCCGCCGGCAAGCTACTCGCCGAAATCGTGGAAGCCCTCGGAAGGGCCGGACAAGTATCGGCGGGCCCTGTACACGTTCCGCTTCCGCAGCGTTCCGTTTCCCATGCTGCAGGCGTTCGACGCCCCCAACGGTGAGATGGCCTGCGTGCGGCGGACGCGCTCCAACACTCCGCTGCAAGCGCTGACGACCTTGAATGAACCGCTGTTTGTGGAATCGGCACAGGCAATGGCGCGGCGAATTCTCAAGGAGGGCGGCGCGGATGACCGGCAGCGCTTGAACTACGCCTTCCGCCTGGCTACGGCGCGTATTCCGACGGCGGCCGAGGCCGATGTGCTGATGGGACTTCTGGCGAAGGAAGAGAAACGGATCGCCGAGGGTTGGGTGAGCGCCCCGGAACTCGCCGGCAAGGCCGCGACAGGCGAAGTAGCGCCGACGCGAGTGGCGGCGTGGACGGTGGTGGCGCGCGTCGTGCTGAACCTGGACGAGACGATCACCAAGGAGTAGCGATGGATCCGAGACAAGTCACGCGGCGATGGTTCTTCGAACAGTGCGGGGTAGGTTTGGGTGCGGCCGCGCTCGGGCACTTGCTGGCGGAGGCCGGCCTGGCCGCACAGCCCACCCACTTCGCGCCCAAGGCGAAGCGCGTGATTTTCCTCTTTATGGCGGGCGCGCCAAGCCATCTGGAACTCTTCGATAACAAGCCGCAGCTGACTAAATTTGACGGAACGTTTCCGCCGGCGGAGCTATTGAAGGGGTACCGCGCGGCGTTCATCAATCCCAACTCCAAGCTGCTTGGCCCCAGGTTTCAATTCCGCCGCTACGGGAAGAGCGGTACCGAACTGAGCGAGTTGCTGCCGTTCACCGGCGAGATTGCCGACGAAATCGCGATCGTCAAATCCATGGTTACCGATGCTTTCAACCATGCTCCCGGGCAACTGCTGATGAACACGGGCACGATGCAGTTCGGGCGGCCGAGTATGGGTGCGTGGGTGCTCTACGGGCTCGGCTCCGAAACCAAAGACCTGCCGGGCTTCGTGGTGTTCAGTTCCGGAGCGAAGGGGCCGAGCGGCGGCGATAGCTGTTGGGGCAGCGGCTTCCTCCCCACGCTATACCAAGGAGTACAATTTCGCAGCGGCGGCGATGCGGTGCTCTACCTTTCGAACCCGCCCGGCATGGACGGCCAACTGCAGCGCGATTCGCTGGACGCGCTGAAGCAGTTGAATACGATCCGAGGCACGGCAACCGGGGACCCCGAGATTGCTACGCGGATCAACTCTTTCGAGATGGCGTTCCGGATGCAAGGCGTGGCGCCGGAACTGATGGACATCGGGAAGGAATCGAAGGAGACGCTGGAGATGTACGGCGCTGAGCCCGGGAAAGCGTCGTTCGCCAACAATTGCCTGCTCGCGCGCCGACTGGTGGAGAAGGGAGTGCGCTTCGTGCAGTTGTATCACGAGGCGTGGGACCAACACTCGAACCTGGTCAAGGACCTCCAGAAGAATTGCCTGGCCACCGACCGCGCGTCTGCCGCGCTGATCAAGGACCTGAAGCAGCGAGGCCTACTGGAAGACACGCTGGTGGTATGGGGCGGGGAGTTCGGCCGCACGCCGATGGTACAAGGCGGCGCCGACGGCCGCGACCATCATCCCAACGCTTTCACGATGTGGATGGCCGGAGGCGGGATCAAAGCGGGAGCGCGGATCGGCGAGACGGACGAACTGGGCTTCAACGTGGTGAAGGATCGTGTTCACGTGCATGACTTGCACGCAACGATGCTTCGCCTGCTGGGCTTCGATCACAAGCGTTTGACGTTTCAATCGCAGGGCCGCCCGTTCCGGCTGACGGATGTGGAAGGCAATGTCGTTGACGCGCTGATGGCGTAGGCTTTCTCGCGTTCCCTCAGCGACTTTGTTGCGCGGCATGTCCGGCATCAACTACCGGCCTCAGCCAGGTGCGTTTTCCTCCGCTGCCTCCGCTGCTCCGGCGGTCGCTCAGGGGGGGAGTCCCCGGGCGTCAGCGCGAAGCATCCGCTAGCGTAGCCGCCATCTTGGCTTCCGGAAGATTCGGGTTGATGTTCTTTGCCAATTGCAGGACCTTCATGCCGTTCTGCCTGTCGCCGAGCTTCAAATAAGTCATCGCCAGGTGGTATTTGCGAATCGCAGCATTTGGAGTCGAACTACCACCGTCCTTTGCAGAGGCCTCAGTCAATTGCGCCAGGGCCGTTCCATAGATGCCTTTGCAATAGAGGACCCAGCCAAGAGTGCCGGCGGTATCCGCGTTATCCGGCGAGAGTTCCCTGGCCTTTTGCGCGTGTGCGAGAGCTACGTCGATCTGTTTGGGATCGTCCGCCAGGAGGTATGCGAGATTGTTCAACGCCAGTACGTTCGCCGGATCCGCCGCAAGCACTTCGCGATACTGTTTCATAGCTGCCGGACGATTGCCGGACCTTACCTCAACGCTCCCGAGCCACAGGCGCGCGTTCAAATGGTCGTCATGTTCGCGAATGATGTTCGTGAGGATGCCACGGGCCTCATCCAACTTGTTCTCCGAGATATCCAATCGCGCGATCGCCAGATCCGCGGCAACCGACGACGGCTCATCGGTCTTCGCCGTGACAAACGCAACTCGTGCCTGTTCCGGCTGCCCCGCCGATAGCAGCCACTCGCCCAGAAATTGGTGGATCGCGGCCGATTTGGGATATTGCGTGGCGTGCTCCTGCAGAGCCTGCACTGCCGCTCCCGGCTGCTGCTGCCCAATATAGCTTGCCGCGAGTACCCGGAGTCCACGCCAATCTTCGGGAAGCTCTTTGAGAGATTCTTTCACCGAGGCGCGGGCGCCCTGGTAATCGTACTGAAACAACTTCAAGATCGAATCCTGCAGGAGTAACTCGCGGTCACGGCTGACTGCGAGCCCCCGGATTACACCTTTGCGGGCTTCTTCGTGCTGGTCCATGGCCAACAGGATCCAGTTTCGCTGAATAATCAGAGCAAGGCTCACCCTTTGCTCGGCCGGTGCCGCGTCCACAAGATTCAGGGCAGTCTTGGCGGAGTTTGCAGCAAGCAGGTTTCGAGCCAGAGCGATCCGCGCGGCCAGGTAGCCGGGCGCAAGCCGCAGAGTCTCGCCCAACTCTTGCCGCTGCAGATGAGCGTTCCCACGTACTCCATAGACTTCGGCCAGTAGAAAATGGGCCTGGACGGAATCCGGATAGTCGCGAATAATCTCGGCCAGATCATTCTCGGCATCTCTCTCCTTCCCCGCCCGGAGCAGGATCTGGCTTCGCTGCAGGAGCGCCTCCCTGTCCTTACCGTTGGCCTTCAGCGCCTTTGTCAGGATTTCTTCGGCTTTCGGTATTGCGTTCGTCAATACGTATGCCGCTACGAGTCGTGTGCGTGCGGCACGATCTGTGGAATCCCGGCGAAGCAACTCTTCCAACTCTTTCACCGCTGCATCCCGTCTCCCTTCGGCAAAGAGAAAGATCGCGTGCACATGCCGGTACTGCTTCTCCGGTCCTGCGGCGATGACACGATAAGTTTCCCCGGCCTGGTCCTTGTGGCCCTGTTGAATCTGGGCGGTCGCCAAGCCAAACAGTGCGAGGGAGAATTGCGGATTGATCTTGAGAGCGCCGCGAAACTGCGCCTCGGCCTCGCTCCAACGGCCCTCCAGTACATAGAGTTCGGCCAAGCCGGTCGAAGCCTCCACCGACCCCGGCGCCTCTTTCACAGCTTTTTCTAAGGCCTCTTCGGCGCCCTTGAAATCGCGCTTTGCGAGGCGCAACTGCGCGAGAGCGACAGAAGACCTCGCACTTTGCGGGGACTTTGCCAAGGCCTCCTGGAGGTGCTTTTCCGCATCCTGCCATTTTCCAAGCTCAAATTCATTCAGTGCCAGGGCATCCAGGGCTTCCACGTTCCCCGGCGAACTGCGCAGCACCGCTTCCATGCGCTGTTCGCCTTCTTCGAGCACCTCTTTGATACCGCTGGCCGCCATCAACTCGGCAAGTCTGACCTGCGCGGGAATGTGAGCCGGATTTAGTTCGGTCGCCTTCTTCAGGTTGCGTAGGGCATCGCCGGCGTTGCCGTTGTCCAGAAAGGCGGCGCCCAGCTGATAGTAGGCCTCTGAGTCTTCCGGCGCCAACCGGACGGCGTTTTGGAACTCGAGCATGGCACGGGTGTAGTCCTTCTTTAGCAGGTATCGCTTTCCGTTCTCCAGAAACTTCGCTTCCTTTTGCTGAGGGCTGCCGGCACAACCCGCAGCTAACGCCGATACGAGAACGATGGACGCCACAAGGCAAGATGTTGTTCGACCCACGATATTGCGCATGATGATTCTCCGCCGGCAAACACGAAACGGGCAGGGCACTGCACCTGCCCGTCCGGAAACCAGACTGGTTCTGCGCTGCAATGCTGCTGGCGCTCTAACTATCCGCGCCCGACCTTTTTTCGAAAAGCATTCAGGACGAAGGCCGAAACCGTTCCCAGCAGGACGATAGTTGTCGGTTCAGGAACATTCCCAGGGGGTCCGTTAACCAAGCCTACGGTCGTATAGGGCGTACTGAAGGGGTTCGAACCGCCCGCAGCCGCGAGGAAGGTGCCGGCAGCCAGGGAACCGCCGACCGTAAATGCATAGGGCGTGAAAGCGCCCTGGAACGCCGGCGCGAACGTGTACTGGAAGATCGCAAAGCCCGCCGGAGTCCCCCCGAACGCCAATTGCTCATTGGCCCCAAACAGGTTGGAGCCGTTTATGGAAGCATCACCCGTAAGGCCCAGGAAGCTGTAGACAGAGCCGCCGGTGCTCGGTAGGAACTGTCCATGGAAAGCCCCACTGGTGGCGCTTCCTCCGTTAAAAGAAGCGCTTGTGAGGGTCGGGGCGGTGGTGACGGTACCCAAGGTCGCCTCAGGTACGATCAACAGCAAATACCATGGATTGGATGACACGGCGCTATTGCCGTTCTTCTCCATGATGAAACTGGTTGTTCCAACCGCAATTGTTTCGTTGCCGATGCCGGTTCCCGTGAAACAACTCGTGGATGTGTTCGGGCAAAAGCCGACGGGATCAACCGTCTGGCCAAAGGCTGCAACGGACAGGACACTGAGCATCGCAGCTAAAATCGTTGTGCGTTTTCTCATGGTCTGACCTCCGGAACGTTTCTGTTAAGTAGCCGAGTTGCAATCCTGTATTTCCCTGAGTTTTTGCAGATTTAGTACCAAACGGGAGGGCCTTTTCTTTCAACAACTAGCCGAATAGTAGACGTTACCTCTTCCCATGTTTTGGTACTGCCAGCCGAAAATGCGGAAGTGCGGTGTCGCCAAAGGGAATACAGATAGGTGTAAAGGTCGGGCTTTACGATCCACGCGTTTTCCAATAGGTTTTCCGCAAGAAGTCGGATCTTTCAACGGACGGAGGACTTGGCGGGAAGCACAGTCAATCCACTACGGGCACAATCACCGGGCCATCGCCGCGATCGCATTCACAGGCGGCGCGAGACAAATCGCTATCGGGGATGGAGCAACGAATCAGCACCTGACGCCGGGCGGCGTTTTCCACGGCCTTCCAGCCCAGCTCGTCGATGAGGGCAACGGCGAGCGCATCGAGAGTGTGGTCTGCTAAGCCGGCTTGCGCGAAACGGCAGGCGGGACCTTCTTCCACGGTGCAGATGAGAGAGAAGGAAATGCGCGCGGCATCGCTGCGGATGTGCGGTGAGTGCAGCCGCAGGATGGCGCCGAGGGTGGAGCGGCTTATGTGCATGTGTTTGGGTCCAGCACCTCGGCGGCGCCGCCCGCCGCAGCGGGAACGTGCCAGCGCCACCTCGTATCGACGGGCTGGATGGCGGCGGCGAGCCCGAACAGGGTCCCTTTGAGCATGGCGCGGCCGGCGTCCCGGATGCGGGTCCGGGAACGCGCCCACGTCGCGCCTTCGTCGAAAAAGAGGGCGTTGCTCCAGACCCAGCCGCGATAGGCTGGAGTGTTTTCGACGCTCTCATCCCGAATGGAGCGCGCTGCTTCCAGCACTCGCAGGGCTACGATTTCGGCGGGGGAGCCGGCCGATCCCGCGGCCGCGCCGAGGGTTAACGACTGGGAGGTGTAGCAGGCGATCGCGGCAGCGGCGAAGTAGCGATACCAATCGCCGGGGTCGCTGGCAGCGAGTTCCCGGGGAGAAAAGAGCAGATAGAAGATCGAAGGCGGAGCGAGGGCGTCCGCACGCAGCAGGCCGCCCTGATGCGAACGGAGAGCGGTAATCCGGGCCTGGCCATCATAGTAGGCGGGGACTGCGCGGTCGGCGAGTTCCCAGCGGATGGCCTTACCGCCGCGCGCCAGCGCCTTCATTACGTTGTGACACAAGAGGCAGGCGGTGGCGGAGTGACCGGTGAGGCTGCGCGCCATGGAATAGAGCTGACTTGCGGAGAGGGGTGCGGCGCCGCTTCGCCAGTTGGCGATGACACGGTCGCGCAGGGTAAGGCCGAGCGCGAGTAACGCAGGTTCGGCGAGATAGGCGGCGGTTGCCTGGGCCGGTACACCTGGGCCCTCTTCGCGATCGCTAAGAAACGCGGTGAGCAGAAGAGGGTCCACCGCGGCGATGACGGGGGGCGCGGCGGAGGGAGGTTCGAAGTTCGCGGTGAGGAAATCTTCCATCAGGTGGCGGCGCACGCGGGGAACCGCAACGGCGTTTGAAGAATTGGTAAGGAGGCGGGTGGGGGGTCTGCGCGATCTTTCCGGGCGCAGACTGAAGGAGAGGTCCGGACCGAGCAGGATGCGGGACTCCGGGGATCGAAGGCGAATAGACACCCGGAGTGAAATAGAGATCGCGCTCCTTGATCGAGCTCTCGGCAGATCGCGCGGGAAGCAGGGCTTCATCCGATTGTTTGGCGGGGGGCAGATCGACTGGCGGCAAATCGATGAGCGGGGGCAAGGGAATCGCAGGTGCATCGAGGAACTGCGGGGAGAGCGGAGGACGCTCGATGGGGACAGGCTCGGCGGGGCTGGCCTGCAATTCGATGAATTGCGGAGCGTGTGCGGGACGGTCGCTATTTACGGGCTCGGCGGGTGCGGGCAGGAGAATCGCAGGCGCCTCGAGGAAGTTCGGGGAGAGTGGGGGACGATCGATGGTTTCCGCTTCCACGGGGCCGGGGAGCGCGATGACGGGCGTCTCGATGAATTGTGGCGCGGGAATTGGAGACGGATCGATGCGCTCGGGCTGGGCGGGTGCGGGGACGGGGCTGGGCGGTATCTCGAGCGCAACGGAGAGCTCGCTGGGGGATGAATCCGCGGGCGCCGGCAGCGACACGGGTACGGCTTCGGTGAGGAGCAGAGGCGCAGGAGGTTCAGGCGGCGTTTCAGGCGCGGGAGCAGGCGCCGGCAATTGCACCGGAGCTTGCCCGGTTTGCGTCCGTCGTCTGAAGAACCAACTAAACCAGCGCATGGGGTGTCGGTTCAGGCGTGCGGCGAGAGAAGGTCGCGGCCGCCGGAATCGAGTACGGACCCGATGCGGTCGCCATCCATCAGCACGATCAGACCTGGCGGCAGAATCAGCGCGGGCAAAACCGCGGGACGAAGATCCAGGAGCTGGTAGACGCGTACCGATTCAAAATCCTCCTCGCGCGCTTCGTCGAGATTCTCGGAGAAGGAAAGAGACCATCCGCTATCGTCAGCCGCGTGCGACTCGACGCGCAACAAATGCGCCGCGGCGGAAGTGATGGCGCGTTGCTCCACCACCACGAACTGTTCGAAGCCGACGTCTACCGGGGTAACGCCTACTTGCCGGGCGAACGCAGTCTGCCTGGCGAGGACGTCGAGGGTAACGGTGAGATCCGGCCTGACTTCACGGAACGGGTCGCGGGAAAAATCGGGCTCGCAGACTGTGAGCGTGCCGCTATCCGCGTCGCGGAGGGTGAGCAGCGACCAACCAAAGCGGACGCGCGTGCCGGCGTGCAGCGGAGACTGAGCGGCAAATTGCTCGAAGGTCGCGAGCACGCTTTCGGCCTGCTGTTTCTGGACAGGGGCGCACGAGGCGGTAAGCCGCATTGCGCCGATTTGGCGGGAGATGGTGATCATGGTGCCACCGGCTTACCGAGGCGCCGGTTGATTTCCTTCTGCAGTTCAAGTTCCAGCCGCGCCTCTTCAGCAATGATATTACGGAGGGATTCGGGCGAGTACTGGTTCCGCCCGGACCAGACATCGGACCAACGCTTATCACCGCGCGAGCGGTTTGCGGAACTATCGACGGCGCGCATATTCGGTTCGTAATTCACAATGGCAACCTGATCGGCCCAGGGGAGGTCTCTAAAGCCATCCATGTCCTTAATCCGGTTCAGCGGCACGACGTGATCCACGTCCAGGCTTCCGGATGGAGGCGCTGCGCCGCTGACCTGATCCAAGCCGCGGGCCTTACCATTCACGCGATCACGCAGACGCTCCGTGGGCGAAGCGGAGCGGAGCTTTTCATACAACGGCCGCTTGGATTCGGCGAGGTCGAGGAGGGCTCTGTCCTGCGTGTTGTACAGGTCCCTCATGATTTCGTCGAGCGGACTGGGGCCTTCGCCGCCGGGCACAAGCTTTTTTGCTCGAGCTGCATTCAAATCGCGGAGCGTGAGGTTTTCCACGGGGAAGTTTTCCGGCTTGCCCAACTTCATAAGCAGCTTTTTGTCGATGGCCTGTTCCAGGGCGTCCTGTTCCGCCTCAGAGAGCGCCTTGAAACTGAACTTCTCGCCTGCCGCGACCCGCGCCTGGATTGCATCGACGGTGGCATTGAATTTCGCGTACTCACCGCGCCTGAGTCCAATCTCCTGGACCGTAGTCTGCAGCTCCACTTCAGCCCTGCCGACCTTGGCTGCGATTTGCGCGCGTTCCAGGGCTGCCGCGGTGATGGGCTTGACGCCGGAAATGGGAGTTCCACACAACGCCTTGGTGCTGAAGCGGCACCAGGTTCCGTCTTCGGTTCTACGCCAGGCGTGGCCATTGCCAAGATCGACCTCATCGACATAGCCAGGCTCGTGACTGATTTGAGGCTCGCTGCGCCGGACGATTTCCATCTCGGCGGCTTTCTGCTCCGGCGGTAATTTTGCACCGTCTTCGACCGCTCCGGACTTGAGCAGGAGTTCTTTCTCTGCTTCCGTGGTGGTGGCGGTGCCGGGAGGGTGGCCGAGAACTTCGGTCAGTTGATCGCGGAGCTGCTGGCGCAGCAAGGACGCTTCCTCGGGGCTCAGATGCGCTTCGAGCTGCTCGCCCAGGCGGGTGACTTCAGCGACATCTCCGCGACGTGCTGCCGCGCGGGCGGAATTCAGGACATCCTCCACGCCCGCGCGGACCAGTGATTTTTCCATGCCCTGGCTGGCGACGGCGTTCCAAAGTTTGCTGGCGCCGTGACCCACAACAGGCATCGCCGCACCGAGTACGGCTCCTCCGGCCAAGCCGGTGAGACCGCCGAGGAGCGCGGCCTGGCCGACATGGACGATGCCCTCCATGATGCCCTTGCGCCAGGTACGGTCGTCGGTCATGGTGCTGAAGCCTTCGCTGACGGCGCCGGAGATCAACCCGTCGATGGCAGCTTCCACGGCGGAGGCGGCGACTTTGCGCGCCAGAGTCTGGGTGGCCTGTTCGGCCACGGAGCCCGCGAGGCGAGCCGCGCCATGGGTGAGAGCGCTGCCTCCCAGGCCAACCAGTTCCACACCGCGTGCCGCCAGCCCACCGCTGACTACAGCGAGCGCGCCATTGATGGCATCGAGGAGGGCGGCGCGAGCACCTTCGCTGTTGAGCGCGTTGTAATAGTCGCCGCCGAAGGCTTCGCGTGTGAGGACGCCGGCTCCGGCTCCTGCGGCGGCTGCCAGCGCGACCACGGCGGGGGTTGCCGCGCCGCCGGTGGCGACCACCACCACGATCCCCGCGACGGTGGCCGCGATGGTGCCGGCCATATCGGTAATCGCTTTGCCCGCCTCGGTGAACTCTTCGGCGCGAGAATCGAACTTTTGATAGAGCGCCGAGAGTGCCGCGAAATCGACCACGGTCAGCGTCTGTTGTTCTTTTATGCGAAGCCACAGCGCAGCGAATTCGCGGCCGGCCGCTTCCATGGTTTCATCGGTCTCGGTGAAGTAAGCGGAAGCGCCGCGGCCGAGCGCGAGACGGCGGTCCACGCGCTCCGCCATGATGGCGGCGGCGCGATAGCGTCCCTCGCCAGTGGATAGTTCTTCGGCGGTAGGCTCGGCGCCGAGAGCGGAAGCAAGCACCGCTTCGAAACCGGCTGGATCGAAACCAACGCCGTGGAACGCTTGCGACTTGCGCAGGTCGGCTTCGAACTGCTGGAAGGCTTTGAGGTCGTTCTGCTGGTCTTCGGTTGGCGGCCCGATCATCGGATGACGAGCGAGGGACCAGCCTTTCCGCAACTGCGTACGTTGGGACTCCGGAAGATTCGCGAGCGCGGTGCGCAGCGTATCCGCATTCCCCGTGTAATTGAGCAGGGCCGAAAGCGGCATCACGTACGGCGGCGTGAGGATGGCGAGCATGACCTCGCGTTCCTTGCCGAAGGTGCCCGCGTAGATGCCGAACGGATCGCCGGACGAGGATTGAAAGCGCTGCCGCCAATCATCGTTGCGCGCGATCTTGAGGAGCAGGTCGAAGAAGGCGCCCCACTGCGCGGTATTGCGGTATTCGCCGAGCTGGTTGAGGGTCTCGTTATAGGCGTCGCCCGTGGTGGCGAGGAGCACGAGGCTGCGATCAAACCCGGTCAGGGCGGCGATGACTTCGGCCACCTCCTTATCGCGGAGAAGCTCCTCGCGCAGTTTGACGTCTTCGGCGAGTTGGGTGGCGGCGGTGGCAGTGGGCTTTTCCCCGGGCGCGGCTTCCACCGCGGGGGCATGAATGGAGAAGAGCGCGGCGCGGAGGGCGTCGCGATCGCCGCGTGCGAGCAGGATGCGCTGTTTGCCGGCCTCGAAGGCATATTTGCGCTTGTCGGTGGCGAACTCCGCGAGGCGCCGGGCGTCCGCGCCAAAGGCTCCGGCGTCGCCGCGCGCCGCCGACAGGAGGCCCATGAAACTCTTGTCACCGAGTTCGCCCTTGGCGCCGCGCTGAAATTCGAGCAGCGTATCGAGATCCTCGAGTTCCTTCAGGCGCTGCTGAATGGTGGTGCGATCCTGCTCCGTCAGGCCAGGGGCGGTGGCGGCGGCGCGAAGTTCGCGGCGCTCCTTCAACAACTCGACGGCGCGATCGACGGCGGCCTGCACCGCGGCCATATCATCGCTGCGGCCTTCGGTGGCGAGCCGGAGGCGAATGATCAGCGCCTGGGCTTCGCTCGCCTTCGACAGTTGTGAGATCAACGCAAATTCCGATTCGCCGAGCAGCTTGTAAAGCTGCACGACGTGATCGTTGAAGAACCTCGCGCGCGCAGTGGGCGACAACGCCATGATGGAGTCGTAAACCGGATCTTTGTCATTCGAGAAGACTCCTGGCGCACGGGTCAGCAGCTTCTCGGCAGCGGTGTATTTTCCCTCCGGAGTTCCATCGATGAGGACGCGGGCGTCGTATTCCTCCTTGGGGCTCATGAGGCCGTAGATGACCTCCAGGCGCTGCGCTTCGCCTTTCGCCGCGGCGCGATCGGCGGCGGACGCGGCGCGAATGGTATCGATTTGCGCCTGTTCGATTTCGCGGTGCCACTCATTGTAAATTTCGAGCTTATCGATCAATGGCAGCGCGGGCCACAGCAGACGCAGGCCTTCCTCGGAGGTGCCGTTTTCCGCCGGAGCTTTCGAAGGGAGGAGCAGGTTTGTCGCGGCGGTAGCCAGGCCGGCGCCGGGGACCAGAAGGCCGACCGCCACGCTGGTGATGTTCTTAGCGGCGGTGATATTCTTGGAGCGATTTTGGCGGCCGATCAGCCACTTCTCCATCCATTTGCCGGTGCTCCCATTCACTGCTTTGCGCAGGTCCGCGGTGGCCTCCACAGACAGGCCGCGCAGCGGGGGAACTGCCGCGCCGACATCGTCATTGTTGATCGCATCGGACACGGTTTTTACCGCGTCCGCCCCGGCGGTCGAGGGAGGTGCGGGTGTCGGCGTCGCGGATTGACGCTGCACGTCCAGGCCAACGGCGCCGCCTGACGAGACGTGGGCGGCGTCGCCTGACGTCACCCGGTCGGCGTTATGCTCCGCCTCGCGCTCCAGCGGGTCGTCCGGATGGCCGACGACGACGCCATCGGCGGCATGCATCGCGATCGTGTTCGCAGGCGCGACGCCTTCGCTTTGTTGCACCACGTGAGTGAGTTCGTGCGCCAGCAGGCGCCGTCCTTCGCGGGTGGCCGGTTGATATTGGCCGGAGGCGAAATAGATATCCCGTCCGGTGGTGTAGGCGTCGGCCTCGAGGCGGTGCGAGGAGGCCGCGGCTTCGCCGTCGCTGTGCACGCGCACGTCACTGAAATCGCGCCCGAAGCGTCCCCTCATGTCGGCAAGCGTGGTTTCGTCGAGCGCTTCACCGTGGTTGGATTCAGGAATCACGGAGGCGGGCGCCGGGCCGGATGACGGGTTGGCGGCCTGCCTTTGAATGGGGCGTGCTTCCATGGAAGCGGCGGCAGACTTACACGCGTCGCACGAGCCTCCGCAGGAGCACTGGCGCTGGATCGCGGCCGTATGTCGGCGCATGACGCGCTGTGCGTAATGGTTGCCGTAGCCCTGCTGGGCCTGTCGAAGCGCCAGCGCGCGGACTCCGCCGCCATTGGCGCTGCGCATCAGGGGCGAAGACAGAAGGCGCGCGGAGCGTTGAACCGGATGGGCGAAGCCGTGATTCTCACCCGCCATTTCAGGGGCGGGCGCAGGGGACGGAGTGTGCTCGGATTCGAGCTCGGCCTTTGCGTGAATCCGCTCGGTCGCCATCTCCATGCGTCAGTCCTTCGCTTGTCGAGCGCTTCGCGTCATAGGGTCAGAACGTTCCAATGGTCTGGTGTGCGGCCGGCGTAACGATTTGAATATTGTCCAGGTCGTAGAGGCCGCCGCCTTCTTCCAGGGTGACTGCGTGATCGAGATTCAAAGTAATATTCGGCCAGCCCGCTCCCGTTCGCTGGGCTCCTTCCACGACGGGCGCGAGTCCGTTCGCCATGCGCTGCTGGTTGGAGGGGCTGAAGAGATTATTGATCCCCGCGTCTTCGGACATCATGGTCCAGAATGTCTCGCGGAATTGCCGCCAGTTGCGGAACTCCATAAACCGGAGGCGGGCTGCAATTTGTCCCGGGATGCGCGCAACAGGGCCTCGTGTGGGGTCGAAGATCCGGCCGGAGTAAGCCGGGAGATCGCGTCCGCCGGTCGCGACACCGGGCACCGTCTGCCGGATCTGTTCGCCGGTGAGCGGAGTGTCGAAGGGATTGAGTCCGCTGGAGGCGGATTCGCCGAGTCCCTGCAGACGCGCCGTGCCGATTCCGGCGCGAAGGTCGACGGTCTGCCGCGCCCGCCCTTCCAATGCGGTGAGTGCCTCATCCAGATTGCGATGGGCGGCGAAAAAGTCCAGCACCTCCTGGCGTGAGCGGAAGAGATCGCCCCAGTCGAGTCCGCGATTCTGCAGATAGTCGGCGATGCGATCGTGGCGCGCCTGCTGGACGGAAGTGAATTCCGGAGTGCTTGCGGCCTTGCCGTGGGCGCCGGGGGCGGCGGAGGGACGTCCTCCGGCGAAGCCGAGCTCCGCGGTATAACTTTCGCGCAGCGCCTTATCCACGCGCGCTTCCATGGCGCCGAGCTTGGCGCGCTCGATATCGGCGTCGGTGACGTCTCCGGCCTTCATGCGATCGCGCAAGGCGTTCAGGCGGCCTTCCTGCACGGGTCCGAGGCTGGCGCGGTGTTGTTCGAGGAAGGCGACGCGGTCTGGCAGGGAGGCAGCGGGATCGGCGAGCACGGGTTCCACGGGCGGCGTGCGGGCGAGCGCCTGGTCCACCTGCGGATTGATTTCGGGCAGGACGACATCGCATTCGGTGGCGGAGAAGCGGCACCAGGTGCGGTCCTCTTTTTCGCGATAGTAGGCGTCCTCGTCCAACTGGATCTTGGCGTCGAACTTGCGCGAGAGAATCGGGTCAATCACGCGTTGCACGCTGTTGGCGACGCCGAGCCTCTGGCGCAGTTTGGCCAGGTCGCGCGTGCGCGCATTTCGCGCCTCGGGTTTGGCCGCGGTCTCGCCTTCGGCCGGCAGCTCTCCGCCGCGGCCCACTTCTCCGGCACGCTTCGCGGTGCGTTCGGTTACGCGGAACGGCTCGCCGCCTTCGGGTGTTACTTCCATGGCGTGCGCGTGGGTGATAGGGTCGCGCGGAAGGTCTTTGACTTTGGCGCGGCCCGGCTTGTCGAAGAAGTCACGCAGCCCCTGGTAGGAGTCCGGGCTGGCCAGGAAATCATTGTTGCCCACCGGTTCCAGGTGCGCGGCGGCGCTGCTCTGCCGCAACTGTTCCAAGGCATCGGCGAACTGGCTTCTTGCGGCGCCGATCTTCTTGGCCTGTTCGGGAGTGACGCCGGCGGCGGCCGCGGCTTTCGGGCTATTGGCGATTTCTTCCAGCCGCGTGAGCGCCTTCTCCTCGGCGGCCAGAAGTTCGGCCTGCTTATTCAGCATGCGCTGCGCCTGTGCGGGGTCTTTGCCTCCCTGATCTTTCACCGATTTCGCAAGGTTTTCCAGCTCCATACGCGTGCTTTCGACGCGCGCCATGTTGCCCGCCAACTCGCCGCTGAGTTGGAGCTCCTTCATCCAGGGCTCCGTGAACTTTCCGACAATCGCGGCGGCAATCATGAAGCGGAGATTGTTCAAGGAGATATCGGTCATCTCCGCAACGGTCAAGCCCTGGCCAGTCTTCGCGCGCTTCTCGCGATCGGCCTCATAGATCGCGATGCCATTCATGGCGGCGAATTGCAAGACCACCTCGCCGGCCTTGCCGCCGGCGGAGGCGGCAGCTTCCAGGCCGAGGCCAAGACGATAGGCCTTGGAAACAATTTTCAACGCGCCGAAGGTGAGCAGGTTGTCTTCGAAGGAATGGAGCAAGCCGGTGAACGAAGGGTCTTTGGTGACCAGGCCGTACGAGAGCCCGGTAAACGTGGCCGCCTCCACCACGGTGGATGCCGCAAAGCCGCCTAATGCGCCCCACGCCGCGCCTGCGGCGGTTTCCACATAGGCGCCGATGCCGGCCGTGAGAACGGCGATGCCGACCATGGCGGCGAACGTCATCCATTTGTCGTAGGTCTGCTGGTCTGAGATGACTTCCCGGATGTGCTCCATGTAGCCGGGCCACTCGCCGAATTGGGCTTTAAACTTGAGCCGGTTGCGCGCGATCGCCTTCTCTTTGCTATCGCCGTATTCGTATTGGAGGTAGATATCGTGCCACTCCGAATTCAAGCGGGCTGCGTCCTGCATTTCGTCCGAGAGGTCGGAGTTGCCGCCGCCCCAGGTAGAGCGGACCGCGCCCATGAACGAAAGGCTTTCGTGAAGCGCGCGCCAGGCACGGTCGCACTGATCCATGTTGGTGATCAGGGTGACTTCCACCTGCATGTCGTCGATTTCCTTGAAGAGGGGGTCGAGCACCTCCTTGGCCTTCTCGGGATGCTGCGTTACCACCTCGCGGACTTTCACCAGCGCCGCGCGCAGTTTGATCTCGCGCTCCTGAAGCGGGAAGATGCCGAAGACGTAGTCGTGCTGGGCTTGCGGGCTGACTCCGGTTTTCTCGGGGGCGGCTTCGCGGATGGCACGCCGCAACTCGGTTTCCAACAGGTCCATCAAGGTTACCGGGAAGAGCCGCGATTCCTCGTCGGCGTGACTCAAGAGCGCGCGCGAGGTTTCCACGAGTTCGGAATTTACGGCAACGTGGGCGTAGACGGCGCCGATGTGGCTGGCGACATCTTTGATGTTGGGCCACTGTGCGAATGCCGCCTGTTGTTTCTGCGCCATCAGGATTCCCGCTTCGGCGGAATTCACCAGGTAGAGCTGCTCGCGCGAGTGCGCATCCCACTCCGCCACCTTCGCGGCGGGCGCGGTGCTCAAGCCAATGGAACGCCGGTGTACACGCTGGCGGACCGGGTACATGGTCAAGGTGGCGGCCTGCTGATAACCGATGGTGCCGAGTTCCTGATCCATGCGGTCTAGTGAACGCACGATGGCGCTCAAGCGATCGAGCACGGCGCCCTTGTCCACCGAAGCGGCCGGTTTGACGTTGCGCGCCTGGGCGAGCGCCGCCTCTTCCAGCAGCGGGTTGTTGAGGATCTGGAATTCGGGTTCCTGAATGATATAGACCCGCTGGCGTATGGCCGGGTCGGTCACGCCCTTGGTCTCTCGCGTGAGCCGCTGCTGGTGAACTGGAAGCAGGTCGCCGACATCGGGATAGCCGAACAGGGGGGCCGCGGCAGTCAGCAGATACGCCTTGGCATCGGTGCCGTAGAGCGTGGCAGCCACCTCGGCGGCGGTCGCGTCCACGGGGTCGATGACGCGAATCCATTTCCAGGCGCGCGCCTCCACCTGAAACTCGAAGGTGACCGGACGAAGGCCCGACCGGATCTCGTGCAACTGGGCCGCCTCCGGGTAGTTTTTGCGGTACGCCGCCAGATCGATCGCGAGCTTTCCGGGCAATGCGGCGATGACGTAAGGGTCGATGGGATGAGATACCTGGATTTCGCCGCGAGACGGTTCCCGGTTGGCGGCGGGGTCGCCGGCCTCGGCGCGCAGGGCGAGCTGATTCTGCACCGCGCGCCAGCGCGGCGCGACGCGTCCCAACGATTCCATCAGGCGCTGTAGGATCAGCTTGTAGAACTCGCCGATTACATTTCCGTTCCAGACATCGGAGCCCAATTCGTACGGAAACACATCGCGGCCGATGTTCACGGCATTCTTGGGAGAATCGGGCGCTAACACGGCAGTCAGCATGGCCCAGGCTTCCACCGGGCTATCGACGAACGGCTTCCAGAAATCGAGCAGGAATTGCCGTGCCTGTCCCTTTTTCCACTCGACGTATTCGGTCCGCGTGGTCACGTCCGCATCGGCCAGAACGTCGCGGAGGTAGCCAAGCAACGCGCCCGAGTTTATGGCGAACCAGTTCTCCGCGTTGAGGCCGATGAGGGGCGCCGCGGAAGGCGGAGCGGAACTGGTGTAGTACTGCGGCGCGACCTGGCGGGCCACCGCCGGCGGCTGGTGTGAGATGCCCGTCCCGGATTCGCCGCGGAGAACGCTGTCGGCTGCCTGACCGGCTTCCAGCTCCTGCGGATCTCCGGGCGATACCACGGGCAGTGCGCCGCCGGAGGAAGTGCCGGCGCCGGCCTGCTGCACGGTGTGAGCGAGTTCGTGCGCCAGCAGGTGGCGGCCTTCCTGGGTGGCCGGCGAGTACTGGCCCGGAGCGAAGTAGATATCGCGCCCGGCGGTGTACGCGTGGGCATCCAGACTCTCCGCGGAGGCGGCCGCCGCGGAGCTGGTGTGGACGCGGACGTCGCCGAAATTCGTTTGATACCGCTTCTCCATGAAGCTCCGCGTGCCGGGTTCCAGCGCATCGCCGGATTCGGTGGGCGGAACATGCCCGCCGGTGGGAGCGCAGGATGCGCAGCTTCCTCCGCACTCGCATTTCCGGTGGCTTTCAGAGACCATGCGCTGCACGGCGCGGTTGCCATAGCTTTGCTGCGTACGCCGCATGGCAATCGCTCGAATCGCGGGGCTTCCGGTGCCGTTTACGGCCGGCGGTGCGGCCGGATTACCGCGCAGGTGGGCTGCCGGAACGCCTGCATCGCCATGCGCGGGCCCGCTATCGTAGCCTTTGTGGTGCGAGGCCGAATCGCTTTCCCTTTGCTCGGAAACCAGTCCCGATGATTCCATTTCTCACCCCGCCACCGGCGCGGGTTCGGTTTCCTGCGCCATCTCGAAGTAAGGGCCGAACTCGCTGCGCGTGACCAGTTTTCCCTGTTTCAGGAACTCGGCCTTGATGGCGCCGACAATCTCTCTCATGCCGATGGGGCCGCCCCTGCGAGCTGCCAGATACGCCGCGCTGAGAGCCGCATTCCGAATGTGGCCGCCCGCCAGCTTGAACTGTTTGGCCAGGAACGGAAGGTCCACATCTTTGCCAAGCGGAGCATTGGGTGGAAAGTGTTTGGCCCAGATGCGCTCGCGCAGGCGCTCGTCCGGGAAGGGAAAATCGATTACCTCCTGCATGCGGCGCACAAAGGCCTCGTCGATATTTTTTTGAAGATTGCTGGCCAGCACCACCACGCCTTCGTACAGCTCAATGCGCTGCAGCAGGTAGTTGACTTCGATGTTGGCATAGCGATCGTGCGCGTCCTTCACCTCCGTGCGCTTGCCGAAGAGGGCGTCGGCTTCGTCGAAGAACAGCAGGCTCTGGCTGAATTCGGCTTCCTGGAAGATCGCGGAAAGCGTGCGCTCCGTCTCGCCAACATATTTGCTGACCACAGTGGAGAGATCGATCTGGAAGAGGTGCAGTTTCAACTCCCCGGCGAGTACCTCGGCGGCCATTGTCTTGCCGGTGCCGGAGGGGCCGGTGAACAGGATCGGCAGGCCTTTGCCGCGCGAGAGTTTTTCGCCGAAGCCCCATTCGCGCGTCACCTGGCGGCGGAACTGAAGGCGCGCGATGATGTGGTCGATCTGGCGCGTCTTATCGTCGGGCAGCACCAGATCCTCGCGCTTGAATCGCGGAGTGATGGAGACGGCGAAGCGCTGGAGTTGGGGCGTGCTCAGCGAGCGCGCGGCCTCCATCAGATCGTTCACATTGGGCGCGGGGTCCGACGGATTGCGCAGAGCTGCCAGCGTCCACGCCGCTCCCGCGGTTTGACGAATGCGCGCGCTGCCGAAGCGGAAGGTGTCGGCGAGTTGCGCGGTATCGGCGGGTTCGGCCATGCCGGTAAGCGCGTCCTGCCAGCTTTGGCGGCGCATCTCGAAATCGGGAGGCTGCACTTCCACCCGCCAGACGCGCACGTCCGCGGGCACGTTAAGCAGCGCGGCCGGCGGACCGAGCGCCAGGAGGGGTCCGCTATAGGTTTCGAAGGCGCGCCACAGACGGGCTTCCGCCTGCGCCAAACGCGGGTTCTCCGCGTCGGAAGCTCCGGCGCGCGCCGTAATCGCGATGACCGCGTCCAGCAGGATCGCATCGCGTACCAGCGCTTCCAGCCTGGGGAGTTCGGTATCGAGCTGCGCCAGATCCACAGTGAGCAGGCGGCGATTCAAAGCGTGGCAGAGAGCCTCCGCGGCGGCATCCAGCGGCGCGTCCGCGGCGCCGATCAGCCGGATCACGGAGTGCGCATCGGCGGCGCGATCCACCGAATCGACCAGGTTGAGCAGTTGAGCTCGGACGGGCTGTGGCGTTTCCAGGGAATCGATATCGAGCCGCGGGGAAATTACGCTGCCGAGGTCGAGCTTCGAAGGCGGCTGCTCCAACAGGAATTGCAGGACGAACGGCTCGGCCTTGACGAACTTTCGCAGCAGCGTGGCCTGGCGATCGTGCGTCTCTTCGAACAGTTCGATCAGCCGGAAGTGAATTAATTGGGAGCCGGGCGCGAACAGGCGGCGCGCGCGGATTTTTTCGCGCTCCTCCCGGCAGATCAGATTGAGGCTGAGATCGACGCTGGGGCGTTTGCGGGTGACATCGTCCTGGAGATAGGCATAGAGAGTTTCGTAGCGCGGCTCCAGCTCGGGCGCGATGGCAATCAGAAGAATGTCGATTTCCGCCGGCGAGAGGCTGAATCGCGCCGCCACGTAGGGCAGGGAAAGCGTGCGTCCTACTTCTTCGGTGAGGCGCCTGCGCTCATCGATATCGTGGCGCAGTTGTTGCAGCTTCTCATCGATCGGGTCGAGCAGATCTTTGGCGGCCTCGCGGGCGCGCCAGCGGTCGCCCAGAAAATCGCCGGCGGCAAGGATGGAATCGATCTCGTGATCGGAAATGACCAGGCCGCGGAATTCGTCGGGAATCGTGGGCGCGTGCGGCTGGCGCGCGGCGACCAGTTCGCGGCGCAGCAGCAGGTCGATGCGCTTCAGCTCGTCGGCAATGTGTTCGATGCTGTCGCGATACGGTTCCATCAGAGCCCTTCGAGGTGGAAATCGACGCGCTTACCCGCGAGCCAGGGAACTCGTTCTACCGGGCCATCCATACCGGAGATGTGGAGCGCGATGTGAAACGGATTGGGTGCGAGGATCACGAACACACGCTCCTCGTCAACGCGGATGCGGCCCGCGCGCGCCAGAAATTGGCGGACCACGGCGTGGCGCGGTGCTTTGCGGAATCCGCGTATGCGGCTGCCGAATTCGAGGATGGCAGCGGCGGCCATGCGGTCCAGCTCCTCAGCGCGTCCGGTCTCCCGGAAGGCGGCGCGCATGCGCTCCCTATCGGGGTCGCCCGTGAAGCCGGCAAACAACGCCACCGCGGGGTCGAGCTCCTTGACCTCGGGATCGAAGAGCCCGAG
This sequence comes from uncultured Solibacteraceae bacterium, assembly GCA_963811575.1. Taxonomy (GTDB): domain Bacteria; phylum Acidobacteriota; class Terriglobia; order Bryobacterales; family Bryobacteraceae; genus Solibacter. The sequence continues at coordinate 276,094 of CAWERY010000014.1, forward strand.
TGCCGAGAGCGCGAGGCCGGCCAGCGTGAAGCGGTCCAGATCGCGCGGTCGAACCAGGGCGGTAAGCAGAAAAATGCCTGCGCAATCACTATGGACCCAGGTCTCAACTGCCGCGGATTTTGGGGACGCCGCGGCCGAGGGTACCAACTGGCGCAGCGGTTCCAGCGCTTGGAGCAGCGCGTGGATCGATGCGAGTTCCGAAGCGGCTCGATGCGTGTTGCGGGTGTTCTGAAAGAAGCTGATGACTTCCGCCGGTGTCCACTTTCCGGAAGCGAGCGAGGCGGCGTCCGGGGACGGCCGATCCGCGGAGAGAAGCGCTGCCGCATCGGGCGATTCGAGCAGGTAAACCAGCGCAAGTAGGGCGTGATAAATGCGGCGCGGCGTGAGGGATGGGCCGTGGGACTTGCTGGCCGCAACGAACAAGCGCAGGGCCTGACGGCGGCTTTCGAAGCTCCAGCCGTGGGGCGGGGGAGACGCCATCGCCCACTTCGCCACTGCCGCCAGATGGGCGACCGAAAGCGGCGTCGGATCGACGCCCTGCTGGTTCGCGATTGCGACAAACAATTGTTCCAGCGCCAAGTCGTCCAGCCGAGCCAGCACGAGTTCCAACGCGCCCGCCGCATGGAGTTCGGCGAGGGTCGCCAGAATCTCAGTGGGTTCGCCGCGCAAAATCGCGAGGATGGCAGCGGTGGGGCTGCCGGAAAGGAATTGCTGGAACTCCGCGTACTGCCATCGCTGCCCGCCGCCCGCCGCGATATCGCGCAAGAACATCGCGAGGAACTGTGCGCGGTTGGCGGCGCGAACAGTTTCGACCGGACCCGCCCCGGCGGGGTACGCCAGCGCTTCGAACAGGGCTCGCCCAAAGGCATCGAGCCAGACTCGCAGCAGCGCGGTTTCTCCCAACTCCTCGGCGGGTATGCGAACGCGCACGGAAAGATTGCGGATGCGCACTACCTGGCCCGACGCCGACAGGCTGGGCCCCAGGTACTGCGCCAGCTCGGCCGCGAAGCGCTCGCGGGCCACGCGATCCACCAGGTCCGCCGCGGAACGGCGGCGCCTTGAGGCGTGGCATCGGGTGACAAACTTGCGAATCGCAAGACTCATGGCGCTATGACGGCAATGTAATTTGCGATGAAGCCGGTGATGGGCATCAGGGTTCCGCCGGTATCGGAAGGCCCGATGCTCCACGTAACTTCAAAGTCCCAGGCAGTGTGGGCGACATTTCGCGTCTGGCTCGTCACCGCCAGCGTCATCTGAATGGGCGGTGGTCTTGCCGACGCCCGCAGCAGCCTTCCAGCTAGTGAAATCGTTAATGCTGAGCCATGTGATTTCAGAGACCGCCAGTACAATTTGCGGCGGCCCCGCGTTCTTGGTATCAATCGAGAATTTTAAAATGTCGGCGCTGAGATTGGTCCCTTTGCTTTGCAAACCCGGTGGCTGAACAGTGCCTACCTTGACGTCCGGAATCAGCGTGGCAACGAATTCCTTCAGTCCCAGCCAGTCGGGCGCCACGTAGGCGTACATATCGCCCTGGAGGAAGAGATTGCCGGCCACCTTGAGGTTGCCGCGCGCGCTCGGAAAGCCGGGCGGGGGCGGCACCAGCTTGCCGGTTCCCGGTATCGCGAAGTCATCGCCGACGATCAGGTTTTTCTCCGCGAAGACATTGGTTTCGATGCCCAGCGAGACCGGCGGATTCAGCGCCGAGTTCTGGTTCGCGATGCTGAAGGCTTGCGGATTCACCGGCGCCTTGATGCGCTGCGCCCGAAGGCCGATATATTCGGGATTGAGCGGCGGCGTTACCTTCGTGATCTCGAGATTACCGTTCACCGAGATGATGCCGACGATGACTCCGGGCAGGCCGTTATCGTCCGGCACCGGATCGGTGGGCCGCCAAGCCTTGCCCTTCGATCCCTTGCCGACGATCACCACCTCCGCGCTTTCGGCCCAGCGCGTGTACTGTCCCGACTCGTTGCACTGGCCGTAGCCGGCGGATGGGGGCACATCCGGATCTTTGCGATACTGCAACCAAACTTCGTAATCGCCGACGCCGCCGATCAGATTGCGCTGCAGGTCGGTTGCGTCGATCTGCCGGGCCGAGAAGAGGAAGATCTCGCGGCCTTCGTGATCGATCGCAAGACCCTTGCCGATGTTGTAAGAGAAGATCCCGGCGCCCTCGTCTACCTGCTTTAACTCCAGGCCGTAGACGATCCCGCTGAGATGCAGCGCGTGATTCATGCGCCGCCGCATTTCGATGTGGTACGCCTGCTCTGCGTCGAAATCCCCGCTGCCGAGGTACTCGCCTTCGTAGTAGCGGACGCGCTCAATGGGGCTACTCATGATGATCTCCCGGCCGCATCGCTATTTCGGCTCTTCATGCTGCTCGCCTTGCTTGGGCAACTGCGCGCGCAGCGCCGCGATTTCCGCGGCCATTTCGTCCAGCCGCTTTTGCACATCCCCCGTCTGGGACGTCGAGCCAGTGAAATCGGCGGCCGGAGCGGTGAATCCGGGAACGGCCGCGACTACCTGACCCTTTTCGTCCACGACTGCGTAGATCCGATCCGGGAGCCCCGATGTCTTGAGGAAGTGAGGCAGCGACGCCGTGATGGGGTCCAGCGCGGAAGAGAAATTCGCCGCGTCCACTCTGGTCACGTTCATCCCCAGCGTCTTGCCGATGTCCAGCGCCTCTTCGATCGGCTTCCGAAGCAGCACATTGGGCGACATCACGCGCTCTTCGGTGAAATCGAACGCCTGCCGCAGGCTGCCTCGCACCTGGCGCGCGGCGGCCATCAGGCTCTGCGCCGATTTCTGCCCGCCCCACCGGTCGTGGTGGAAGAGCTTCAGGAAGAAATCCAGATCGATCGGCCGTTCCGGGCAGCAGCTCTTCCTCCCTTCGCTCTCCTGGTTGTTTTCCAACAGTTCATAGAGCAGCACTTCAAAGAAATTCGCGAATGACCACACATAGTGGCGGTGCGTGTTGCAGACGTGGGTGATGCATCCGTTCGTCACTTCCACCGTGCCCAGCACCACACAACTTGCGCAATCCGTCGCCTTACAGGGGAAGACGAGTTCGTTGCGAATGCAGCCATATACGTACTCGTGAACCTCATCGAGAAGCCTGCGATACGCCTCGATGGTGCCCTCTCGATCGTCCTTATAACTGCGGGGACACTCGATGCGCATAACCCGATCTTCCAGGTCGCAACTCGAAGGAGAAGGATGGCAGCGCAGCCATTTCTTGAAGTACACCACCAGACGGCAGAAGTTGTCGTAGTGCGCGCTTTCTTCGGCGCCCTGATGCCCCTCGGGCAGCTTGCCGGTGGCGTAGGCGTCCGCCTGCACTTTTAAAATGTCGGAGAACGGGCCCTCGGTGAGAATGCGGTAGCAATGCTCGATCCGCTCTTCCAGCTCCTTCAGGAAATCGGTGTGCTTGGGCAGTTCCTTAAGCACCTTGACGTACACCTTCTCGCGAATGCGGGTAGGTTCGCACGCCGAAGGTCCGCCGTCGCATCCGGATTTATAGGGAGTGGTGTACTCGGCCAGCTCCTCTTCGTAACAGATGGCGATATAGAAGCACTCCTTGACGTCGCACTCCATCTCGCGCGCCTGTTCGCGGCGGTGTTCCTTGCGAGGCTGCGGCGGGTCAACGTAGCCGCACTTCCGCGCTTCCTCCAGGAAGGGAAACGAGATCTCCTTGCAGACCACGAGGTCATTGCCGCAGTTATCGATCGCGTAGCCCTCGCCGATGCGAATGCTGCCGCAGCAATCCGGGTCGCACCAGATCCGCAGGCCGCATACGACGCCGTAGCCGTGCAGAGCGCGATTGCGCAGTTTATTCTTCTCGATGACGTACTTCTGATCGAGCAGAAGATCCGCGTCAGTGAGCAGATGGCCGCAAAAGTAGTTCGGCCGCTCGAAGCACTCCAGGCCGCAGCAGCAATAGGGATCGTGCTGGTCTGGACACTTACACGGCGAAGGTGCGGGCTTCTTATTTTTCGTCGGCGCTTCCGTCATGGCTCACCCTCCTCAGGACGCCGCGGTGCGCGTGCGCACCCGGATCCAACTCTCGAAAAGACCTCCCGGAACTCCGTCGCCGGTCGGTGTCATCACTTGATACCTTTTGTGGCCTTCGTCATCCTCGTGAAGCCGGGCCAGCAGGTTTCCATCCACCGCGTGGCCGTGTTCGTCCAGCACCACGTCGCATTTCAACGTGATGAAAAGGTCGAACTCGCGGTCGTGCAGGTGGCGCTTGGCATACTCGGGATCGATCTCGAGGACGCACCGGTTGGGCCGGTGTTCGATACGCGCCGGCGCGATCTCCATGCGGCGCACGTCGCTCGGGTCGGGCGGCCGCCAGACTACCATTGCCTGGAAAGAGCGGGAGGAGATGCCTTCTGGAAAGACCTGGCCATCGAATTCGATTTCGAAACCCGCATGCTCGCCGGGGCGGGCGATGTAGCGGCGCATAAAATCGTGGCAGTGGTACTCCTCGCCGTGCATCCAATTGATGGAGCAGATGTGAGTCAGCCGGCGCGAGGGGAATTTGCGAATCAGGCACCCCACCAGCTGATCCAGCTCCTGCGTGCTGCGCAGCACGGGACGCCGCGCGTGATTGTCGATCTGCTCTTCGGTGACCGCGAGCCCCGCTTCGTAACGATGGATGACGGCGAGCAGAATGCACTTGGAGGGATCCGGTTTCCGGCACTCGCCCGGCCCGTGCTCGTAGAGCTCTTCGCAGTTTTCCTCGCACTCTTCCTCACGCTGGTGCTTCAGCCAGTCGGGTTCCTGGTCGGAGATCTCGATGCGGAAACGTTCCGAGACGCGGCCGGCGCGGTCGCCACTGGCATTGCAGCCGCATTCGTCGAAGGGCGCCGGCATGAATTCCGTTTCGCACTCGACATAGCGCAGGCAGATATAGAGCTTTACTCCGTGCTCGTGATGTTCGTGATGCTCGTGCTCGTGATGTTCGTGCTCTTCCCGCTCCCGGCATTCCCGCTCTTCGCGCTCGCCGCGTTCGTGATCCCGGTATTCGGTGCGCTCGCGGCCGCGCTCCTCTCCCCTGTCCCAATCCCGATCCCGATCCTCGTAGCGCTCTTCGCGTCCGCGTCCTTCGCGTTGATGTTCGGGATGTTCTTCACCACCCGAGTGCGCAGGCTTTTTTACCTCGGGCGGCAGGGAAACGGCGAACTCCTCCAGCACGCGGATCTCACGTCCGCAAGAGTCGATAGCGAAGCCCTCTTCCACCACGATCTTGAGCTTGGGGCAGTAGGGATGGGGCTTGACCTTCAAGCCGCACACCACGCCCCAGCCATGCAGCGCGGCATAGTGAAGGCGCAGTTTATCGCGGAAGTAGCGCTGCTCGGCGTTGAGGTCGCGCGCCGTCAGCAGCTTTCCGGTGTAGTAGGCGTTACGCTCGAATGCCGGTATATCGCACGGTAGACATTTCTGTTCTTTCGAACCGGCGGTGTTTCCGGTCTTACCGGCGCAGTCCTTAGTTGGCGTCATCATCCCCTGCTCCTTCACAAAATTGCTGCCGTCACACCCACGCGCGGCTTCGGCACCAGCCCCAGCGAACGCAGCTCGCGCTCCGGCGCCGCGCAGCCCAGTATGGTGTCGTAGTTCAAGGTAGACGGATACGCCGCTTTGGCTGAACTGAGCACCATGTAGTTGATATCCCCCACGACGGCGTCCACTCCGACCATCGCTTGCACGCCCACGCGCATGCGCGGCAGCACCGGGCAGTACGCTGCTTCCGCATGGGCCGGTTTTTCGCGCTCGACCACTTCCCGAACCCGGCTGGTAATCTGCGCGGCGTTGTACGGGCCGGCTGGGAAATAGACCCGGAATCGGTTCGCACCCCAGGTCAGCGGCTCAAGCGCAGGCTCCGGGGCGCCCGTCAGGCGGAACTTGCCGATTTGGGAATTCACATCCAACTGCAGCTTGCCGTAGACATCGCGGCTCCATAGCCGGACACCGCCAGAGAGAGGTTCGTCCGCGGGCAGCGCGGCCCAGCGCCGAAATTTAAAATCCTCCGCGATCCGGGCGTTCGCTACGCCGGCATAGTCCTCAATTGCCTGTTGAATGCCCGCCACGGTTCCGCGAACGGCGTAGCTTTGAATGGCCTTGCGCAGCATGATTCGCCGCTGGCTGTCGCTCCACTCCGGATTCACCTCTAACGCAAGCCAGCTGGCGAGAGTCGGAAAGAATGCGGCCGGCGTTGCCATTGGGTCGAACAGCTGCCACAGGTTGTCGATGGTCTGGTCCCAATCGTCATTGGATGTTTGGAAGATCGAAAGAAAGCGCTCCAAGAAAAGGCTGCTGTCCACGTCTTCCTGGTAGACCGCCGGCAAGAACTTCAGATAGCTGTCGCGCGGGAAGTAGGCCTGAATCGAATGGATCTCCGGTGTCTGGTTGCCGTCGGAGCGCAATGTGACGCGCATCCACAACTGCCGCCCCGGGTCACTTTGCACCAGGCCATCGGGATTGTCGAAGCCCGCCAGTAAGCATTGTCTGAACGCCGCCGTACTCAGATCCGGAGTGCCTGCTTCGGCTGTGAACGTCTCCACTTCCACGCTGGTTCCAACCGGCACCGTGGCCGTAAGCTGAATGCGGTGCCACGAACACTTCTCCAATTCGCTGTCCAACGGCAGCGTCACGAACACGCCCTGGGTGACATGGGAGCCCGCCGTGTCCACCGTCCACAGGCGCCTCCGCACGGGCTCGCCCGGTTCCTTGAAGAGCAGCACCAGTCCGCGCTTCGGGTCCCAGATCATATGGAGGATGGACGCTTCATCCTCCAGGCCGGCGGCTCCGTACCACACCAGGTTGTAGCGCCCATCCACCTTGGCATCCGGCGCGAACTTGTAGATGAGGCCTTGCGCATCGCCGATGTACAGCAGGCCGTCGCTATCGAACGCGACGGCGCGCGGCGCGGTGACTGCGTCGATTTTCCGGCCGCTCGGGAAGATCACCACGCTCGGGCCATCCACCACCGCGACCGCTCCGTTGAGGCCGCATGCGATCTGCGTCGGGTCGGTCAACACGTTGCCGCCGTATTCGGTCAATTCCGTGTCGCGGGTGCTGGTTCGGACCACGCGATGATTGCCGCGGTCCACAATGTGAAGATTGCAGGCGGTATCGAGAGCGAGTCCCCACGGCCGGTCGAAGCCCTGTTCCCAGACCTGAAGCAGCGCGTAAGGCGCGGCGGAGAACATCTGCACTCGATGATCGCCGGTATCGGAGACAATGATTTCGCCCGTGGCGAGAGCCACGATCCCGTACGGTGCGCGCAAATTTCGCGGCGCCGCTCCCACTCCGCCGATCCCCGGCAGCACCTTCACTCCCGCGGCGTCCAAGAGCTTGATCTGATGCGTGGCCGCGTCCGTCACCAGCATTCGCCCGTGCCGGTCGATCGCAACCGCGGTCGGCCGCATAAGCCGTTCCTGTGGTCCCGGAACTAACGCCGCAGTGCCGGGAAGAGGGCCCAACTGCAGATAGTCATCCGGCTTGATTTTGACGATGTCCACCTGCTGGGCGGGGTCGATCGACCAGCCCACGATTCCATCGAGCAGCAGATGTTCATTGCGCGGGGTGCGTCTCATTTGTACGTCACCGTGAGCGCATGCTCTACCGAGTACACCAGTTCGTCCTCGGCGAGGTCGATATCCGCGCCGTCCTGCGCCGGCGGCTTGCCGTCCACGATCGTCTGCAGTGCGCCGGCATCGATGCGCAAGACTCCGGGCGTGGTCAGGATCTGTTTGTAAGTCTCGGAGAAATAAATCTTGCCGCCGAACTCCCAACCGGTGCCGTCCTTGCCGCCGGTCAGCGGGTGGAAATATGCCAGAAGCTTCGCCTGAAGCGCCTTGGCTACATCACCGCTGATGGCGGCCGGGTCCGCAATGATCTGCGCGACGATCTTGACCAGCCGGTATTTCGGCCCTTCCACATACAGTTCCGTGGTGACCAGGCGGTGTGCATCCAGCCAGTCTGCCACCAGCTTCAACGTGTCATTCGTCGGCAGGGGCTTTGGGTTACCGAAGCCTTCCGGCACCACCATCACGGTAATCGTCCCGGGCACCGGTACCGGCGTGGCCAGCAACTGGTCGGCGGGCTTGCGTGACAATTCGACGTGTGGATTGTGTAGCGGCAGCGCCTTGGCGCGCTTCACCTGGGCGCCCGGAGTCTGCGTCGCGAGGAATTCGAAATCCGTTGCGGTTACGGCGCGCATCTTGGTGCGCAGTTTGAGCGGCGCCGTCGCCTTGGCGTGATCGATTGTCTCCTCATCGGCGCCGCCGATGGAAGGCCGCAGGTTGGTCACGCTATCCACATAAGGAATGCTGGTCTCAAGCGAGGTGACCGTGGCGGACCCTGCATTGCCGCGCGCTCCGCCGCCCCAACGGTACGACGTCGCCTTGATATTGGGAAGGTCGGCCGATTCCAAATTGCTGCCGTCCGAAGAGAGCCATAGCGGAATCTTGCCGTGAATCCCGTCGCCGAAGCTGACTACCCCGGTGGAAAGGTCGAGTGTATAGTGTGGATCGGTCTTGGTGGATGCCGCGAAATCGTTCACCTCGGTCCACACCACAAAGCCGCTACCCTCGTCCACCGCGATGATGCCGGCGACGGAATCGTCCTTCGGCAATACCGGCGTTCTGGCCAGCGTGAAGGTCTGGTTGGGACGGTTATTGCTTTGACCCAACAGCTCGTCCGTCTCGGTAACCGCGTTGGTCGCGCTGATGGTGTTCACCAGCACGTCGGAAAGTTCGGGCACGGCTTCATAACCAGTGCCGAGAATGCTTTCGAGCCGGTAGCGCAGCCAGTATAATTTGGGATCGTTCTGCTTACGCAGCAGACCGTAGCCGGCGGCCTGCATATCTGCCGGTCCGTCAAAAAGCACCGTTCCGGATGTGGTCAGGCTGCGGGTTCCGTCGGTCACGTTCGCCAGCGGCTGCCACAGCGCCGTGGGACCTGCGAAGTATTCCCAGTACGCGACCACCGGAGGAGCGAAATCCACCGCCAGGCTGGCGCCGCTCTGCACCGTAGTCTTGGCAGTTGCCGCGGAATGAAAGGTCAGCCGCTGCTGTCCCGCGGGAAATGGCCGGTCCAACCCCAGGTAGAGCGCCATGCCGCCCAACGGATTTTGCGTGAACGGTTGGAACGATGCGCCGTCCAGCCGGTTGAATTCCGTCACCAGCTGAAACTGCTGTCCATCGTAAGTCTGCAGCGCCACCAAATCAGCGCCTGAGGCATACAGGTTGTCGTCGGTCGTGAAGATCACGGGGCCGCCGGAGGAATCGCCCGAGAGGCTCACCTGCGTGCCGCCCGGAATCAGCACGGCATCCGGCAGATCCTTGGTGCTCAGCTTGAAGGTGAGCTCCACCGTGGCCGGCGCGGGCGGGTCCGGACGGGTTCCGATCAATTCCAGGAACTTGATGAAGTTCTTGTCTGGAACGCGATTCACCCGCCACAGAATCATCTCCTGCAGCCACGCGAACAGTTGCAGGAGCGTGATTCCCGGATCGCTATCGTTGTGATCCGTCCACTCGGGGGTGTAGCGCGGAATGCGCCGCCGCAATTCCGCGAACAGATCTTCAAACGTCCGGTCGTCGAGCTGGATGTCGGGGAAGGGCATTAGACCAGGCCCTCCTGCAAATACAACGGATAAACCATATTGAACAGCTCGTTGGTGGCGCGAATTTTGTAATCGATGCTCACCAGCACCTGACTTTCCTGATCGGGCGATTCGTCCACGCGCACCGCCTGCAATTCGATGCGCGGCTCAGACTTCACCAGCGCCTCCTGGATGGTGCTGGCCAGCGTGGCGCGCTCGATCGCGCTATTCGGCTGGAACACGAAATCCTGCACGCCCGCTCCGAAATCCGGCCGCATCAACCGTTCGCCGAGCGCCGTCGAAATCACTACCCAGATCGCTTCCTGAATCCGCGGCGGACCTTCCGACCAGCTCAAGCCACCCTTGGCGCTGACCTTGATCGGGAAACTCCATCCCTTGCCAATCACATCGACCAGGTCAGCCATCGCATCCTCCCAGCGCTTCCGACACAATCTCCAGCGACGCCACGACGTTCTGAACCGCCGACACGAAGGAGTTCAGGGCTTCCAGATTCGCATCGCCGCCGATCACCGGCATTTCGACTTTGATTTCCTTGCCGGCAAAGCCCGCCAGGGTTCCGACCATCCCCAAAATCACGCCGATCGGCTCGATGGCTGTAGTCAGCTGACCGGCCTGCGCGGCCGATTCATCCATCGCGCACTGAATCGAATTCGCCAGCTCGGTGTTGCCAGAGAGCAGGGCGTCGTTCAATTTCAGCGAGAGCCCGGAAATAATCCCCAACAGGCTCTTCATCTGCCCCAGAAAACAATTCAGCAGCTTGAGCAGGAAACAGATCAGATCCTTCAGGAACGGAATCACGCCAAGCCCCGTGACCACCGCGATGCACGGCGCCAGCGCTTCGAAGGCCTTGATCAGTTTCGGCACCGCCGCCGCCGCCTTAACGGGATTCGTGGGTAGGGAAGTGACCACGTCCATCAACGGTCCGATCAATCCCAATACTTTGAACAGGCATTCCGTGCTGGCCAGAAAAGGCGCGATCTGCAGCATCAGGCTGAACGTCACCGAACAATCCGTAGGAATACCGCGCGACATATCGGACAGGCCGCTGAACGTGCCTCCGGTGGGCAGCTGGATTTTCAGCGGCTTCGGCATCGGCACCTTGATGCATGGCAGCTCGAATGCCTTCTTCAAATCGTCCGGTATGGGAATGTCGATATTGGGCATGCGCCTGTCAGATCGGGTTGTTGTTGCGCGCGATCGTGCGCCTGTAACCCGGCCCCCCCAGAGTGATGGTGTGGGCCTCAATCTCCAGCTGACCCACGCTGAAAATTCCAATCTTTCCGTTGGACATCGTGATCCGGTTGCCATGCGCGTCTTCGATAATCAGCGCGCCCTTGCTGCCGCCATCCGGCGTGGCGTCCAGGAAGCGGATCATGTGCCCGTTCTGAGAGACGATCTTGCGATCGCGCACGTGCTGGCCCGGCGGAAGATCCTTGCCGTTCCACAGGAAGCCGACCACGTACGGCGAAAGATTGTCGCCGTGATCGAAGGCCACCATGCATTCGTCGCCCACATTCGGCATCAGGAACGATCCGCGATTCGAGCCGCCCATGGCCGTCGCGATCCGCATCCAATCGGTTTCGTGATCGTCTCCGAGCCACTGGTAGGACGCCTTCACCCGCCCCGGCTCAACCGCTGTTACCAACCCGGTCACTACAGAATTGATGACAACTCCGTTTACGCTCATTTGGTTTCCTTTTGCTCCCTTCTGGCGGTGAAGCTGGTGGTGTACCCGCCGTCACCGATCGTGTGGGTGGTTCCCGTAATCGCGTACGTGCCTGAGAATCGCGTCCCCAGCCCGGCAATCTCCACCTTGCTGCCGGCCCGCAAATCAGGCAGCCCGATGGTCTGTCCCTTGGCTTCCACCAGCCCCTGCGCGAGCTGCTTCAGCGTCTTTTTGGCCAGACGCTTCGCCTCGTCCTTACCCTGCACCGGATGGTCCACGACGATTTCGATCTTCTGCGATAGCGGCGCTTCCGTGACGCCCAAGTCGGCGGGATTCACGGTGCCTTCTCCCACCAGGTCGGCGCGCGTCGCCTTCTCTTCAATCTTGGTTTTCCCTTGCGGGTCCCAACCTCGCACCACTACTTCGCTTACCTGGTTGGCGGTCTGCAGCGTAGGCTGAAAGCTGATCAGCGATTTGCCCCACTCCAACTTGTAGACGCGCTGCGTCACGTCGCTGGTGGGCCGATAGTGCATGGTGACGATGCGCTGCTTCCCCTGCTTTTCCTCGCTCATCGTCAGCTCATACCCGATATCGCGCGCGCGCTGCACCAGGAACACAATCGGATACTGGTTGTGCATCTCGACGAACGGGATCGGTTTCTTTTCAGTGTTCTGCTTGTTCTTCTTGATCTCGTCGTCGTTCATCTGGATGCGGAGCGTCGGCACCTTCTTGTGCAGCTCCTTATCGATCGCCTCCACCAGTTGCTTGGCAATGTCGGATTCGAATTTGTTGAGAAAGACTTTGGTTTCCTGCTTGGTGCGGAAGCGATGGAACATGTTCAACGCGCGCACCGTTAGCGTGGAGCCGCCGGACGCCGGGAAGTTCGGCGACATGGTGGTGATTTCGCCCACCATCATGAGCTTCATATCCTCCTCGCCCTGATGGTAGTAGCCCATCTTCAGCTCCACATCCTGCCACGGGTCGAAAAGCGTGCCATCGCTATATTTGAATTTTCCCGGCTCACCCCGCGTATTTCCCGGGTCCCAGTTGTTGACCGTGATATCGAACGAGTCGATGTTCGTCAGGCTATCCGTGTAGCTTACGGAAATCACGTCCTGCTGCACCTGCACGTCCCGGTCGCGAATCCGCAACTGGTAGGCCGGAACGTAAAAATCGCTGCGGAACAGCGGTTGCGGCGCGGCCGCCATTAGCTTCCCTCCGTGGTGAGATTCGGAATCAACAGCACGGTGCCCGGGTCCAGATACAACGGATTCTCCAGATTGTTGGCCTCCGCGATTGGCCGCCAGGTGTGTGGATCGCCGTACTCCTGCCACGCGATGTGGCTCAGCGTCTGGCCCCGCTTCACCGTTTGCACCCGCGTCCGCGAATGGCGCGGCGTCTCCTGAAATTGCAGGTCCACCGTGGTGGCTTCGCGGAAGGTCACGTTCAGCCTGGCGCGCAGCGGAATCCCGGTCGGGTTAAAAAGGTTGAACTCCTCGGTGACGCTCTCCATCACGCACCATGGCTGTGCGGTGGCGGTCTTGGAGCCGCGCGCGAAGAGATTCTTCCCCTCTCCCCATTCGAGCTTGAAGCGCAGCGGCGCGTGCGTCTTGGTGTTGACTTTCAACAGCTGATACACGGGCCCGGTGATATCGCGGACGTCCGTCACGCCATCGACCATGCCGAACTCGGTCGTGTCGAAGAACAGCTCCATCGTGATCTTCTCGTTCTGTCCTCGCACAAACTGCAGCACAGGCGAATCCAGGCCCGGTATGCCGATCTCCGCAAATTGCACGCTCTTGTTGACCGTGAACTTCTCCGGGTTATACTTCGCCGTGATCTTGTCGCCGATTTCCGGCGTGATGGTGATGTGTGCCAGCGCCATAAATTATTTCTTGGGATGAAATGCGCGGTCGCGCACCGCAGTGTCCCGCTCCTTTTCTTCCGCGCGGTCCTGGTGTTCTTTCAAGTGGTCCATCACCAGCTTCAGCAGCCGCTTCACCTCTTCCGGCCCGAGCGCTCCCACGCTCTCATTCACCACCAATTCCGTTGTGACCTCGCCGATCTGAACGTCCATATTCCGGCCTCCTATGCCCCCACCGTCAGTACCAGGCCCTCGTGGGCGATTTCGAGCGACTCAATCGCGACGCTACTCTGGCCGGCGTTCAACGACGGCCCTACCCACTTCATCGGGATTCCGCGCTTGAACTTCCATACCTTCGCCGGGTTGCGTGCTTCATCCTGCAGAATGATCAGGCCGTCTTTCCGTTTTCCCTTGCCCTGTACCCAGTCGTAGTGCCAGCTCCACAGGTCGTCATAGAGGTAGATCACGCCATGCTTGAATGTGAGGTTCGAGTGGCTGGCGCGCGTGGGGAATTTCAGAACGTGGTCATTACGGCCGCCTTCCTTGTACTCCATCACTTCCAGGCTGGCCTCGATCCCCGAGCACTCCGAGAAGCTCGCCACAAAGTAATTCACCGCCAGCGAGATCAGCGTGCCCGCCACATCGGAAGTGTCGATCAGCGTGAGATTGAAATTGAAAACGCCGAGCGGATCGATTCTGAGTGCCATGCCGCTACGCCTCCGCCTCGATGATGTCCGCGCCTTCGATCACGCGCCGGATGTCGAATACCAGGAACTCCATCGGCACCGCTACCGCCACGCCCACCTGGCACACCAACTGCCCCGCATCCACGCTGCTCTGCGGATTATTCGTGTCGTCGCACTTTACGAAAAAGCTCTCTGCCGTGGTCGCGCCCTTTAAGCCCCCGGTCCGCCAGATCGCTTCCAGGAATACTTCGAGCGAATGCGTGACGGTGCGGCGCAGGGTATCATCGTTCGGCTCGAAGACCGTCCACTGCGTCGATTTCTCTACCGAGTCTTCGATCATCGACATCAATCTCCGCACGTGAATGAAGCGCCACGGCGGCGTGTTCCAGAGCGAGCGCGCCCCCCACATGCGAATGCCGCGGCCCGGGAACGCGCGAATCACATTGATGCCGCCATCGTTGAGCGGCTCCTGCTGGAGGTTTGAAATGTCTTCGCCTACATCGTCCACGAATTCCATCGCCTGGTTGGCGGGCGGACGCTGCACGCCGGTGCTGCGGTCTATGCTCGCGTAGACGCCGCAAGCGTGGCCGCCGGCTGGAATGCGCCGGCTTTCCCCGGTCGGCGAAAGCGAGTCCCCAACCTTGAGCCACGGGTAATACATCGCGGCCCAACGCGCTGCCGGTGTCGCCCAAAGGGAGGTGAGCGACAACACGCCCTCCGGTTGCAATCCGTCGGGCGGGTCCAGTACCGCGACGCGATAGCGCAGGCGGCGGCACTGGTCGATCATGGCGTCATAGATGCGGGCGTAGATCGGGTCTCCGGGGTCGGTCAATACCGGAGGAATGGCGGTGGGGTCGTCCGCCGCCGGGTCGGGCCGTTTCGGCGGAAGCGGCGCGTCGCAGGATTGCGTCTGTGGCGGGGCCGGCGTGGGCGCCCGCGGGGGTTCGCTGAAGACCGCGTCCGGCGCGCATAGAATTGCAATCTCGTCCACGTCTTCGAGCAATCGCAGGCCGCGCCGGTCATCGGCCGCGCCGGTGAATTCGCGTTCGGTCACTTCGCTCAAACCGTCGCGCCCGCCGGTCAGGTAGATGTCCAACTGCGGCATGCTCCCTAACGTCGCTACTTCGTCGGAGAGGCGGATGAGTTTCGAGAGTCGCGCCACGGAAGCCTGCGCCTCGCTGAGCTTGAGCCGCCGGTAGAACTCCAGCTCCGGGGATCGCGTCGTGTCGTCGCCGGGATCCACCGTGACCCGCAGAGAGAAAGTGCCCGGCTCCAACGGCAGCGTGCGCACGCGGATCCGGTTTCCCCAGTTCCCCGGACTCGCCGCCGTGATCGAAAAGGCGACCGTTTGCAGCGTCACCGCTTCGCCCACCGCGTGGTCCGCTTCGAGTTTCCGATCCAGCAGCAGCGTCGCCCCTTCGAGTGCGACGATCGACAATACCTCGTCGATTCCGGCCCCGTGCAGAATGACGAGGTCGTCAGCCGCGAACGGCTTGGGGTCGGCGACCACGATGCGATCCTGCCCGCGCGACGCCGCGCTTGCCAGGCTGGAACCGGCCACACCGGCGAGCTTCGAAACCGCCGCGCCGGATGTCGCCGCCGCATGCAGTCCGCTCGAGACGCGGATCATCCGGCCGTGCCCCGCCGATTCCACCGCCATCACCTGCCTGCCGGTAGTGCCCGTGAGAGAGACGAAATTACCCGCGGCGACCGTGCCCGTGTATCCCACTGGCAACTCCGCCTGCGACTTCGACGCGCTCCCCGTCAGCGTAGTCAGGGGAGATTCCGGCAACGCTACGGGCTGGCTGTAGCGCGCGGTGCGAGCGCTAGGTCCCGTAACTCGCACCACGTAACACGTAGTCCCGCCGTTGGCGAAGAAACCCTTCACCGCGTACGCCAGGTTGCCGTGCCGGATCGGCCCGCCGAAGGCCGAGAGGAATTCCGCCCAACTGGTCAGCTTCGCGGGAACCTCGCCCGGCTCGAAGTGAATCGGCCCGCGCTCGGTATAGCCCAGGAAGCCCGCGATGTCGGTGCGCACGAGCCCGATCTCCGCGCGCTGCTTCGGCTGCGGAGTCCGGTACACGCCGGGAGTGGAATAGACAGGGATGGCTGCTCTCCTCGAATCAGGCTAGTTCCAGACCTTCGTGCGCGATCTCCATCATCTCGATCGCCACTTCGCTGGTCTTTCCGTTCAGCGCCGGGCCTTCCCATTTGCTCGGCCAGCCTTCGCGGAAATTCCAGCGCAGCGCCGGCGCGCGCGATTCATCCAGCAGAATGATCGCGCCGCTGGACCGCTTGGTTTTGCCGTCGATCACGTTCTTGCGCCAGTCCCACAGCGATGTGCTCGCCGTCCAACCGCGCTTCAGCACGATATTGCTGTACTTGATCAGTCCCGGCAGTTTCCGCGTGGTGCCGTGGTTTTCGTTGCCTTCGCGGTATTCGATGATGTTCGTGTCGGTGGTGAGGCCGCTCACCTCGGTGAAGCCGCCCACCACCACGCCATCGATTTCCACCTGAAAATTAAACTGACCGTATGGGTCGTTGCGATTCCCGTCAGGCATGATGATCCCTCCTCTTCGCTAGTTAGCCTTCCGTCACGGTATTGCCGAGCGTCCACTGGCCGATGCGGAAAATCACAAACTCCGCCGGCTTGACCGGCGCGATGCCGATCAGCATGATCAGCTTCCCGTTGTCGATATCCGCCTGCGTCATCGTGGTGCGGTCGCACTTCACGAAATAGGCCTCTTCCTTGGTCTTGCCCTGCAGCATGCCGTCCATCCACAGGCGTGTCAGGAAATCGCTGACGCTGCGTGTGACCCGCGCCCACAAGGGATAGTCGTTGGGCTCAAATACCACCCACTGCGTCGCGCGCTCAATCGATTTTTCCGTGAAGATGAACAGCCGCCGGACGTTGATATATTTCCAGTCCGGATCAGACGTCGTGTTGCGGGCGCCCCAAACCAGATTGCCCTGGCCGGGGAAGAAGCGCAGCGCATTCACACCTTTGGGGTTGAGGATGTCTTGCTGCCCGCCCGTAATCTGGTATTGCAGGCTGTCGATCCCTTGCACCACGGCGTTCGCCGGAGCCTTGTGCACACCCCGTTCGACGTCGGTCCGCGCGTAGATCCCCGCGACGTGACCGCCTGGCGGAATCGTGATCAGCATCCCGGTCAACGGATGCCGGATCTTCAACCACGGCGTGTAATACGCCGAATATTTGGAGAATGTCGTGGGATTCTGCGCGCTCGGCTGCACCACCGCCTGGTCAGCTTGCGTGATCGCGAAGCGGTATTTCAAGTTTTCGCACTGCGCCACCATGGCTGCGGTGATACCCGCGAAGTTCGCCGCGTTCTCTTCCGGACAGCACAGAATCGAGATCTCGTCGACCTCTTCCAACGCCAGCAGCCCCTTCTTATTACCGGGCAGCGCGGCCGGGTCGCCTTCGGCATCTCCCAGAATCATTCCAGTCCCGTCGTCGCCCTTGGTCAGCGGCGCCAGAGCGAAGGGGTTGGTCACCGCCGCTGCCGCGGCCACCACCGTGATGAGCAGCGACGCACCGTTGATCTGCCGTGGATAGTAGTTGGAGACCACCGCATTCGCCGAGAGGTTGTCGAACACCTCCACGCTCGTTGGTTCTCGGCGGCCCGCATCCTTCAACTTGGCAGGGTCGGTCGGATCGATCAGAGGACCGGCAACCCCGCCCAGCCCCGGCACCGATATGTTCGGCGACCAGTAAATTACGGTCAGCTTGAACCAGGCGTTCGCCGCCGTGTTTAAGGTTGCCTTCTCTACTTTTACGGCGATGCGGTTGCCCCACAGTCCTTCGCCTACCGCGTTCACCGTCATGCCGCCAACCGCCAGCGTGCCCGAGATCGCGGGCTTTAAGGCCCCGCCGCCGATCGCCAGCGTGACGATCCGCTGGATGTAACAGCGCTTCCCGCCGTTTACGAAGAACCCTTCTACGGCATGCGCCAGGTAGTAGCCATCCTGATCCCGATAGCTGCCAAAACTGCGCACGTATTCACTGAAACTGGTCACCAGCGTGGGTGTGGTGGGGCCGCGTTCGGCCACTCCCAGGAAACCCACCGTGCTGGTCGAAACACCTTCGATCGGTTTACTCCCCGTGTCTACTTCTTCAACGTAGACTCCCGGGGAAAGATATTCTGGCATGCGTTCCTCCTTTTTCCGTGGGCAGATGCTAAATCGCGATGTCTGCCGAAACCGTCTCGCCTCGCACTACCTGTACATTCGCCAGCGCATCGGCATGACCCGCGGCGCTGGCCCGTAACTTCAGGTTCTCCGCGGCGCCCTGCACCCGATCGAAGAACAGCACATACTCGCCATCGGCTCCAGTCACATACTCCAAACCCGGGTTCGCTCCGTCGCGGCGCACCGTCGCCCCGGCCAGCGGTACCCCGGCGGCCAGCACACGCCCGCGTGCCAGCGTGGCATTTTCCGGAAACGGGTACGTCGTCGTGGGCCGCAGCGTCGCCGCCGTTACCTGCTGCTGATAGCCCGCCGGATTGGATTGCGCAATCGAGCGGTCCGGAAACGCCGGCCAACCCGGGTCCGGCATCGGAATCACCACCGCGATCGTTACCGGCTGGTAGTACGGCGGATCCTCCGCGCTCGTCACCTTCACCGTGTTCGCGCCGGCCGGCAGCCGGTAAAAAACAAACGTGCGTCCGTCAATCTTCCGGTAAGCCGCCCCCAGATTTGTCTCGACCGCTAGTTTACCCAGCACCGTGCCGTCCGGCCGGTACGCATCCGAGAGCAGCACCGCCAGCGATATGCTGAACTGGGTAATATCCGGATCGCTGCTTACCAGGTGCGGCATTTAGTTTGAGTTCTCCACCGTCACGGGCCGGTCCCGTTCGCCATAAGTCGCCGTCTTACCCGTTACCGGCATGGTAAGTCTTTTCGCGGCGCGAATCCACCAGCGCCACTCGCACGATGTAACACATGGAAAGGCGGTAACTCATCTCCAGCGCCTGCCAGACTCGCGTGGTCTCTTCGAGCGTCACCGGATTCAGAATGATGCGCACCTTCTCGCCCGACGCCGCCATGGAGCCGGTCAGGTCGTCGCCTTCCAGCGTGGAGCGGTCGTAAAAAACCTGCATCGCCTTGCCGAGGACAATCTGCTGCTCGCGCGGTTGGCCCACCAGCGGCGTCACCAGGTAATTGAGATCGAGCGTCAGCGGAGGTTTGCGCTCCTTGCCGTCCACCGTTCGCAGCGGATATTGATTCCTGGTATGCGGGTCCTCCACGATGCGGTAGAGGTAGATCGAGAGCCGCACCGAGTTATCATCCTTGAGATCGGCGGGCGACTCCAGCGAAATCCGATTCTGGTTATCGATCAGCGAGTTGACTACGCTGTCATTGACAATCTCCTGCCAAAGCACGTTAATCAGGGACTCGCCTACTTCCGATAGAACCGTATAATCGCTCATCGTCGTAGCCAACCGTCGGCTCGGAACCTATGCCGGCGCCTTTTGCGCCGCCGGGACGGGCCATGCCGCGCGAATCTCGCGCAGGATTTCATCGCGCCGCCCGCTCTTCAGATCCGCCAGCTTTTTCGCCTCCGCTTCCTGCTCGGTCTTCAACGCGTCCCGGTGCGCCTTCCGGTCCCGCGCCCGCTCTTTGGCATCTTCAAGCGCGCTGAGGGCTTCGTTGAGCCGCTCGGAAAGCTCGGATTGCGAACGTATGTGCGTGTGATCGATCAGCCGCCGCATCTCCAGCGTGAGGAAGTACATGCTGGCCACGTCCGTCTGGTCGTCGGCCCCGGTGACTTTGTCCTTCAGATCCTTGAGCGCTGCGATCTGGTCCGTCTCTTTCTTTTCGGTGTTCTTCGCCTGATCGTACGCGTCCTGCTTCGCCTGCTGATCGCGGGTGGCTTCGTCGAACTCCTCGTTGGCCTCGCCTTCCTGCTCGGCCAACTGCCGCACTTTGTTGTCCTGCTCGTGAATGCGGTGGTCGTATTCGCGAATCTTGCGGTCGATCGCTTCTTTCTTGTCCTGAACGGCAGCCGCCACCATCCTGGTCTTCTGTTCCAGGAAATATTCCAGGTCGGCGCGATCCTTTTCGAGTTGCTTCACATTCTTGCCGTACGCCGTCAATGTGGTATCGACTTCCGTCACGGTGGATTCGAGTTCGGTGATATCGGTCTCGAGATCGCCCTGTTGCCGGGTAAGCGCTTCGATCTCCGATTTCTTCCGCTTCAACTCACCCGTAAGTTGCTTCAGTCTCTGCTGAGGCGTTGGAAGCAGGGCATCAGCCCCGAATTCGTCAGGCATTGTTCTCTCTCCCGGGCTTGCTGGAGTCGGTAAGCAGCCGCACCCCGATAAGGCAAATGACGGGCCACGTCAAAAACGCGTCGAAACATGTTGCAGTAGTTCAACCGGCCTTGCGTTGCCGTCGGACCATGTTACAGTTGCGCTCGCCGATGTGTAACATGCGGAGTAACCCGACTGTACCAACGCGCCGGAATCTGTCACAAACGCTCATTCGTCAGGGATCACTCCGAACGCTTCTTCATGCTCCTGCACGCATTTCTCAAGCAGCAGCAGCAGCTTCTTGGCGTGCACCGGCGTAGTGATCACGCTGGTGTGCAGCAGGGGCTTCGCATCTTGTTCATTGAATTGGCCGAATTCCAGGATCACCTCGAAAGCGTTGCGGCCAATCTGAAAGTAATTGGCATACTTCCGCTCCAACGGTTCCTGTGGGGGAGGGCTTGGGTTTTGCGGATTCATTCGAGGTTACCGGATGGCACCGCGCATCCCGTGCACGGCAGTAACCACTGCCCTCAGGCCTCTGAGTACTAAGACTGCCCGGCGCTCATCTGCCGCGGAACGGATGTTTCCTCAGCCGCTGCATCCGGTGCCTCGTCGCTGATCCCGTAGCGGGCCATCTTACGATACACCGTCATCCGAGACCACTTGAGCTGCTGCGCGGCCTTGCTCTTATTCCACCGGGTGACTCGGAGCGCCTGGAGGAGCCGTTCCTTGTCGGAGAGTGTCCGTTCGCCCTGGGCCCGATGCAGGAACCAGGCCGGGAGATCGGAAGTGGAGATTTTCGCATCGACCGCGCCGACGAATGTCGATTCCACAATATTCTTCAGTTCGCGTACGTTGCCCGGCCACGAATATTCCGTCAGGCAAGCCATCGCTTCGTCTGTGAATCCGCGTATGTCCCGCCCGCACGCACGATTCTGGATCTCCATGAAATGGTGCAGCAGAATCGGGATATCTTCCTTGCGCGTACGCAGCGGCGGCAGGTGAACCCGCGCCACGTTGAGCCGGAAGTAGAGGTCCCTGCGAAACTCATTGGCGCCCACCCGAGATTCCAGATCCTGGTTGGTCGCCGCCACAATCCGCACATCCACCCGCACCGGATTCCTCGCCCCCAGCCGCTGCACCTGCTTGCTTTCGATGACCCGCAGGATCTTGGCCTGGGCGCACGGCGTCATCTCGCCAATTTCGTCCAGGAAGATCGTGCCTCCGTCGGCCGCGTTGAATTGGCCATCGCGCGCCGCGTTGGCTCCCGTGAAGGCGCCGCGCTCGTGGCCGAACAGTTCGCTTTCCAGCAGCGTGTCCGGAATCGCCGCGCAGTTCACGCAAACCAGCGTCCGATGGCTTCGCCGGCTTTGCCGGTGAATAATCTCCGTTGCCAGTTCCTTCCCCGTGCCGGTCTCCCCCGTAACCAGGACGTTGCATTCGCTGGCCGCGACTTTATGGAGATACGTTCGCAGGTCGCGAACCACTGCGCTGCGCCCGATCAGGCAGGGCCCTTCCGCCAGTGTCGCCGGTCGATTCGCCGGAACTTCCGCAATGCGCTCGATCACCGCCATCACGTCCGCCGGCGATACGGGCAGCCTCAGGTAATCCGCCGCTCCCAACCGGAGAGCCTCGATCGCCTGCCCCTCCGTGCTCTCCGCAACTACCAGAATCAGGGGAACGCCGCCTGCGAGGCGTTTCAGCGCGCGCGTGATCTCTAGCGCCCGCGAGGCGCGCCCGCCAATGACAATCGCCTGCGGGACCGGCTGCAACATCCGCGAATCCACCGGTTCGCCGCGCCCCGCCACGCGCAGAGCGAGCCACGGAGCACGCGCCTGAGCGAAAAAATCGTCGAGGACCGCGTCTTCGTTGATTAAGAGGACAGCCGTTTTCACCCTATACTCCCCACGCGCCAAACCGGACCAACCGGTGAGCGGGCACGCGTCAGTTTGCTTTGAAGATTTCAGGCCTTGACGATCGGTTCTACGGGGATTGGCGTGGCGTTTGGGAATCGGTGTGCTTCTTGCACAAACCACCTCAACTCGGCGAATTATGACATGCCGGGATAAGAAGTCAAATAGTATTCCGAATTGTCTGCGAAAATCGAGTGAATTTTAATACCGATTTGTAATAGGGCCCAAGCTGTAGGAATTCACCTTAGCCGATCGGCTCGCAGCCCGGTTACTTCTTGGGGGAGTCCGCCGCACCCCCGCGCCCACGGCGAGGCGGCGGAGTGTAGGTTAGTAATTCGTCCACCGGACGGTTGCCGGCCCATGCGATTCCGCGCAGGAGCATCTTTTGGATCGGCTCATTGGCGAGGTTCGCGTAGGTGTGCCCCTGCATCCAGACGAACGCGCGCGCCGGCTTTCCCCCGGCTGCCGTATGTTCGTACGTCCAGATCTGCGGCACCACCTCGCCCTTGTGAGCGCCGGCGCTGGGAGTCCCCGGAATCTCATTGTTGGCCAGCACGTGAATGGTTCCCGTCTTGGCCCAGGTCAGCGTGAAGAAGGCCTCGTCCGGAATCGTAAGGTCCGGCAGGTCCTTCATGATGGGGCTGGCCTTGTCCGTCACCGTGTAGTGAATCGGCGCTTCGAGCGTGTAATTTACCTCGCCGTGCTTCTTGGCAGCGCCCACCAGGGTCGCGAAATAGGCCGGGTCCGGACCGCACAGCGAATCGTGTATGCTGACCAGTCCGCCGCCGCGCGCCACGAAGGCGTCGAGTGCCGCCTTATCGGTATCGGTAAGGAATCCGGCGTCGCCTTTGTAGAGCACCACCACGTCCGCGCGCTCGAGATCGGCGCTCCGCGGCGCGTGCAGGGCGCCGTCGACCACCGCCCCGTGCTGCGTAAGCACCTTGCTCCAGTCGGCAAGAAACTGCGGATAATCGTGCAATCCCTCGCCATGACTCTTCAGGCCCGCCCAAAGATAGACGTGCATGCCATTCGGGTTTTGGCCGGGCGCCGTTGGCGCTCCGCCCGGCGCGGCGCCTTGCGCAGAGGCAACGATTGGCAGTGTCGCCGAGAGTGACAGCAGAACCACACTTCGCAGACTAAACATAAGATCGATCCGATAAGTGACGCTACTATATCACCGAATTGCTTAAACCAGCTCGATGGTGATGCGGCGGCCGACCATTGCCGCCGCTCGTTGCAGACTCGAAAGTTTGATGTCGTCATTTGCACTGAGGAGCCGGTCAACTTGCGTGCGGCTTGTCTTCAGAACGTGGCCATTTTGTTCTTGGAGATTTTTTTCTTCTTCATGGCCTCGGCGAGCTGCCAGGCCACGACCTCTTTGACGGCCAGAATTTGTGCTTCCTCGAAAATGCCCTCATCTTTGAGAAAGTCATCGACGCTCGAACCCATGTGTTTCTTGCTCATTGCTCCAACTCCTTCTTGCGCTTCCGCGCCACTGCCAAGTCCTCATCTGGCGTTGCGCGGGTCTTCTTGATGAATCCGTGCAGCGCGACCAGGTGCTCACGGTAAACGCAAAGCAACACGCGCGCCGTGCGCTTAGTTGGAGGCCCGTCCGAATTCCCAGAGACCGCTTCCCATCGCTCGGCAGAGCGGCATTCCTACCGGCCATCGCCATTGCGCTCGCAAAGGTCCTTGCCGATCGCGTGCCGTTCCTCTTCGGGCAACTCCTTCAGCCATTCCCGTACCGGCCGGTTTCCGGTGAGCGTGCGGAAGAAGATAAGCGGGATTTTCTTCGGTTTGAGGGTTCGTCCGCCATCATGTACCGTACTTAATGCATTGTACCTTAGAATGTGCAAGGTCCACGCGATGCGGAAGCATCCGTTTCAGGCAACAACGACTTCTCGCGAAGGGATAATTGAGTTGGGCGAAGCGAGTACGTTGAACAGCGCAACGGCGGATTCTACATCGCCGATACGCGTGTCTCCCTGGACTCCATCGTGTATTCCTTCAAAGCCGGAGACTCGCCGGCGACCATTCGCCAGAACTTCTCATCCCTCAACCTGGAGCAGTGAACGGGGCGATTACGTTTTACCTCGCTCATGAACAAGAGGTCGATCCAACATCCGCGAAAGTGAAGCAAAGATCGAGCGCTCGGTCCAGCCCTTGAGCGAAAGCCGCCTGACCTTTACGCCCGTCTTGAGCGTGCCCGTCACGAGATCTCCACGCAGGATCTCGCCAAGCATTGAGCATTCTTTTCAGGCTGACAATGACCTGAAGCGCATCATCGTCGACGCGACCCTGCGATGGCCAACATTCCTCACGTTGCTGCGGCACTTGTCGTTTTCGCTCCAGGTCAGCGCCGTAATTACGTCAGCTTCGACCTAAGAACGCCGCCAAACGTTCAGGGCGAACTTGGGTCAAAGCCTTCACCTTCGATAAACGCGACGGACACCTCCGGTGCCTCCCTGCCGCAAGCGCAGGCAGAGAGCCGTTCCCGACACGCCGCTTCCTCCCATTACGCTTCCCCCGCTCCCGCGAATCCGCGGTCGGTATAACCGATCATTCCAATGCTGCTCTGCTGCGCGGATCTTTCTACCCACATCTGCTCCGTCCGCCATCGATTCGCGGTAACGACGATGGGCCGCATATTATCCTGATACCACCGCCGAAGGGCGAGTTGTCTTGCATTTTGATTTATAATGCGGCTTCAGGTAAAAGCGGCGCACATGGAAAGTTTTGGAAGCGTTGTCGCAATTCTGAATGAGTTCAACCTTCTGCTCAAGAGGGAGACGGCCTTGCACATTAACCAAGATGTGATGGTATTTGGGAGGCTTGAAGACCAGCGCTTAAAAGAGGCGGGCGTAGAGGCATTGGACTATCCAAAGGGACGGGTGAAGATTAGGGCGAAGCAGGGCAATAATATTTACCTGGCGGCAAGGTACAAAATCGCCGAGCGCGACGTGCCCGTTAGCACCGCTGGGCCGAGGGGATTATGACGATGCGCATTGCAAAGAGGCCTCGTGGTCTACTGAGATCGACAAGTCTCAAAGCATGGACGTCCAGTTTGAACGTTCGATTAAGGTCGGGGACCATGCTACAAACTCCTGACCTGCCCCACGTGCGGTCGCTTCCCCTCTGGGCACAGTATTTTACCTTCTTTGCAACTCTAGCTTTGAGTGTCCTCAAGATATTTGAGGCAGTGCGACGGCCTAAATTGAGTGTAGCTGTGACCAGTGAACTCTGAATTCAGTTGACCGAACGTGGCGAAGGGCTCCTCTGCAATGCGGTGCTACTAGCAACTACCGGGCCTATTCTTGTCCGTCGGGTTGGCGCTGTCTTGGAAAGTGTGGGCAAGATCAGGAAGCGATACGACTTGCAGGTTATTCGCGTTGGTGAAAAGGTTCGAGGAGACAGCGGAAGTGCCGAGTGCTTTTTCTATAGCAGCAGCCCGTTATCCATGTGCCTGAGACGGGTACACAGCGGACTGTGTATTTGTGTGTGCATGAAGGGCGGTATAAAGATGAATACACCAAGGTGAACAACGCGTATCGAACTAAGTGCCTAGAACTTCGGCAAAAATATCTTGGCGAAAGCGATGAGGATATTTCACTAGCGGCTATATCGAAGGATGTTCAGAGTCTTGCGAACGATTATTCGGTCCAATATGATGGAACTCGTGCAGGTCGAGCCAGGAGATTTTGAGCTTGTACTAACCGTCGAATATGAACGAGCTAGAACAGACCTCTTACGCAAAATAGATCGCGGGTCAAGCAAAGTGAGTTTCAGCGTTGAGGCGGAAGTCCGATCTATCCTTCGCGCCCAGCTAAAGCAGAACCTAACGGTTTCCGCTGACAGTTTGATCTTTGACAAAAAGCTGAGCCCCATGACAGTAGAGTACCTGCCCCTGTCCATTAAGGAGCTTGGATGAGGTCCTTGGCGCAGCATTCTCGAATGCGCACGAATGATTCGGCAACATCGAAGCGCCGAGACAGCATGTGTCATTTCCTCTCCCTTAGAACTCCCGCTGCGGCTGCGGATTCGATCTCTGAATGCAGCCATACCGCTCCGCATCCACGCCACGATCGATCTGACCGCCCTCGCAATCCTCGGGATTCCGGTTTGACCGCCAATGAATGGCGCAGGGGCCCAAAATCGCGGGCTGGCATCTCTGACACATAGGTGGCTAACTCGAGGTTTTGGTCGCCACTTAGCGGCGGACGGCACGATACCGTCACCGGGGTGAACCTCAAGCGGGATTAGAGGTTGGGAATGGAGCCACCCGCCGGGATTGAACCGGCGACCTACTGATTACGAATCAGTCGCTCTACCAGCTGAGCTAGGGTGGCCCGCCCTGTAATAATAACAACTTGCCGCTGACTCCCGCAATACGCGTGCTCGCGCTCGCCATTCTCGCGAGTTCCTGCCGCGCGCCCGCACCCGCTACCGCGGTCGATCCGGCGCTTGCTGCCCGCGTCCCTCCGTCCGCTCTCGCGCTCGCCGGAGTCAATCTCGCGCAACTCCGCGCGTCGCCGCTCTATGCGAAACTTCCCCCCGCCGCGTTAACCTACCTCGAGCCCTTCCGCGGCGCTTCTTCCCTACTCATCGCGGCCAGCGGAGCCGATCTCCTGACCATCGCGCGCGGCGTCGTACCTGGCGCCACGCAGCTCGCGCCCGATCTCGCCTTGCTCGGATCCCCCGCCTCCATCGCCGCCGCCACCGCTCTGCACCCGCCCGCCGCCATCCTGTCGGCCGCCGAAACCGTAGCTGCCGGTCATCCCATCTGGATCGCGATACGCGGCGGCAAACCGCTGCCCCTCGCAGGCAATCTTTCCAATCTCAACAACCTGGTCACGCTCGCCGAGTACCTGACCCTCTCCGTGCGGCTTCGCGATACCGTGGACCTCGAGCTCACCGCGCAATGTCCCACGCCCGCCGCCGCGATTCAATTCGAGCAGCGCCTGCGCGCCCTCGTCTCCCTTGCCGCCGCGGCCAACGCGCGCCAGCCCGAGATCTCCGGCCTGCTTCGATCCCTCCAACTGCGGCGCGAGGACCGCACCGTCCATGCCGCGCTCTCCGCGCCGCCCGCCGCGCTCGAAAAGCTGCTTCCGTGATCAACCAGTGTGATCAGTCCAGTTTCTTACGGAAGCGGAGGGCGCTCAAACCCAGAATCGCCGCGCCGTACACCGCCAGGCTCGCCATTTGCGGCCAGAGCACAGCCACTCCCGAACCTTTCAGAAAGATGCCCCTGACGATTTCGATGAAGTATCGCACCGGGTTCAAATAGGTCAACCACTGCACCGCCAGCGGCATATTGCGAATCGGAAACGCGAAGCCGCTGAGCATGAACGCGGGAGTCGAAAAGAAGAACGACGCCATCATCGCCTGCTGCTGCGTCTGCGAAATCGTCGAAAGAAACAGGCCCGCTCCCAACGTCGTCATCAGAAACAAGCCCGCGCAGAACATCAGCAGCAGAAAACTTCCGTGCAGCGGAATATGAAACAACAGCAGCGCGATCGCCGTCACCACCATCACGTCCAACAGGCCGACCAGCGCGAAGGGAAGCGTCTTCCCCAGCATCAGCTCCAAGCGGCCGCACCGGCGTCACCATCAACTGCTCCATGGTGCCGATCTCCTTCTCCCGCACGATCGCCAGCGCCGTCAGCATCAGCGTCACCAGCATGATGATGTTGGCGATGACGCCGGGCACGAAGTAGTTGCGGCTGTACAGATCGGGATTGAACCAGACGCGGCTACGAGCCGTTACTTGCGGCGCCGAGGCGCTCACCGCCGAGCCCGGGCTGCGCGTCATCACCCGCACCGTCTGCTGGCCCGCCATCACGTCCGCCGAATAATTCGCAATGATATCCCCCGCGTAGCTTCCCACCAGCGACGCGGTATTGGAGTTGGTGCCGTCGATCAGTACCTGGACCTCGGTGCTCTGCCCGCGCGCCACATCGCGCGCGAAGCCGTGAAGAATCCGCACCACCGCCTGCGCTTCGCCGTGATCCAGCACGCGCTGCACGCCCTCTTCGTTCACCGGCTCCGCCACAATGTCGAAGCGTCCGGACCCCGTGAACCGGTCGCGCAGGTCGCGGCTCTCCGGCGTTCGATCCTGATCCATCCAGGCGATTCGCGCATGGTCCACATCCAGATTCACGGCGAAGCCGAAGACGATCAACTGCACAATCGGCGGCACGAATAAGAGCACCCGCATACGCGGCTCGCGCAGCGCCTGCAGGAATTCTTTGCGAAGGATCACCAGGATTCGTTCCCACATAATGGCCTACGTCAGCTTCTGGTTGAGCTTGCGCGTGGCCAGCACGAACACGATCAACGCATAGAGAAGCAGAAATCCCAACTCCTGCCAGAGCACGCTCAAGCCTACGCCCTTGAGAAAGATTCCCTTCAGAATCGTGACCACGTAGCGCGACGGAACCACGTGCGTGATCACCCGGATCACCAGCGGCATGGATTCGATCGAGTAAACGAAACCCGAGAGCAGGAACGCCGGCAGGAAAGAGCTCAGGATCCCCATCTGGTATGCCTGTAGCTGCGTCTTTGCCGCCGCCGAAACGAAGATGCCCCAGAACAGCGCGCCGAACAGAAACACGCAGGTGGAAAGGCCCAGTAGCGCGAAGCTGCCCCGGAACGGGACGCCGAATACGAAGATTCCCACCAGCACCGCGATCGCCGCGTCCGCCACACCCACCGCGAAATACGCCATCATCTTGCCCAGCACCAATTCCGCCGGACGAAGCGGCGTGGATAGCAGCTGCTCCATAGTCCCCATTTCCCATTCGCGCGCAATCGTCAGCGAGGTCAACAGCGCCGCGATGATCTGCAGGATCACCGCGATCAATCCCGGCACTACGTAATTCTTCGATTCCAGCGAGCTGTTGTACCAGACCCGCAGGCGCGCATCCACCGGCGCGCCAAGCCGCTCTCCGCCGCGCCGGTTCAACGCCGTCGTACGCAGTGTCAGCGAGTAGCCGCGCACCAGCGATTCCGCATATCCCAGCGCGATCGAGGCGGTGTTCGAATCGCTGCCGTCCAGCAGAATCTGGACCTGCGCCGTGCGGCCCGCGCCCAGCTCCTGCGAATAGTCGCGCGGAATCACCACTCCCATCAGCACCCGGCTGCGATCGATCGCGCGCTCGATTGTGGCCGTATCGCTCACCATGTGGAGATCGAAATAGCGCGATCCCTCGAACACGCGCACCAGCGCCCGGCTGGCCGGTGTCTGGTCCTGGTCGTAGAGCATCGTTGGCACGCGGTCCACGTCCAGGCTGAGCGCGAAGCCGAAGAGCAGCAGCATCATCACCGGCACCGCCAGCGCCATCGCCAGGCTCCGCGAATCCCGCGTGATGTGATGCAGTTCCTTGACGCAGATGGCGCGCAGGCGCCGGTAGCTTCTGCGATAACTCATGCCGCCTTCCTCTCCTCGGCTTCGATCATGGCGACGAACACGTCTTCCATCGAAGGCTGAATCGGTTCCAGTTTGCGCACATCGATATGCGCCGCCGCCAAACGCTCCCGTATGCGCGCGCTTGCCGCCTCCGCGTCGTCAACCGTAATGTGCAGGCCGCCGCCGAACACCGCGACGTCGTGGACGCCGGGCAGCCCTTCCAATGCGCGCATCGTCTCCAGCGGATCGCTCGCGTCCAGATTCAGCAGGCTGTGATCCTTCAATCCGGCCTTCAGCTCCGCCGGTGTCCCCAGCGCGATCACCTTGCCGCGATACATCAGCGCCAGGCGATGGCAATACTCCGCCTCGTCCATGTAATGCGTGCTGACGAAAATCGTGTGGCCCGCCTCGGAAAGGTCGTGGATCAGGTGCCAGAACGCGCCGCGCGCCAACGGGTCCACACCCGAAGTCGGTTCGTCCAGAAACAGGACCGGCGGTTCGTGCAGAATCGCGCAGCCCAACGCCAGGCGCTGCTTCCACCCGCCCGAAAGCGTGTGCGTCATCGTCTTGCGCCGGTCGGTCAGGTTCGCCATCTCCAGCACATAATCCTTACGCTCGCTCCGCCGCGCCTTCGGCACTCCATAGATGCCCGTGAAGAAATCGATGTTCTCTTCCACCGTCAAATCGTCGTACAGCGAGAACTTCTGCGACATGTACCCGATCGTGCGCCGGATCTCTTCCGGCTGGGTCGCCACGTCGAAGCCGTTCACCGCCGCCCGCCCCGAGGTGGGCGTCAGCAGGCCGCACAGCATGCGGATCGTGGTCGATTTTCCCGCGCCATTCGGTCCCAGGAACCCGAAGATTTCGCCCTTCTCCACTTCCAGCGAAACGTGGTCCACCGCCACAAACGCGCCGAATGTCTTCACCAGATCCTGAATCTCCACGGAGTTCATGCGCGCGCCACTCCATCGGTTTCGTGGATCGTTTTGATGAACGCGCCTTCCAGCGTCGTCGTGCCGGTCTCCGCTTTCATTACCTCGGGCGTGGAGCAGCGGATCAGTTTGCCCTTGTGCATCAGGCCGACCCGGTTGCAGCGTTCGGCCTCGTCCAGATACGCCGTCGTCATGAAAATCGTGATTCCATCCTTGAGCAATTGATACAGAATCGCCCAGAAATCACGGCGCGAAACCGGGTCCACTCCGTTGGTCGGCTCGTCCAGAAAAAGAATCTGCGGACGATGCAGCAGCGTGCACATCAGCGCGAGTTTCTGCTTCATGCCCCCGGAAAGCCGTCCGGCCTGGCGCGTGCGAAACGGCTCCATCCGCGTCATGCGCAGCAGTTGCGCGGTCAGTTCGTCGCGCGTCTGCCCGGTGATGTCGAAGAGGTCGGCGTAGAACACCATGTTCTCTTCCACCGTCAGGTCCTGATACAGGCCGAAGCGCTGCGCCATGTAGCCGATCTGGTCCTTCACCGCCTGCGATTGCGTGGCCGAATCGTGTCCCGCCACCAGCGCGCTGCCTTCGCTCGGCTCCATCAGCCCGCACAACATTCGCAGCGTGGTCGTCTTGCCCGCGCCGTCCGGTCCAACCAGCCCGAAGATCTCGCCGCGCGCCACCGTAAGATTCAGATGGTCCACCGCCGTCAGTTCACCGAACCGGCGCGTCAGGCCGCGGATCTCGATAATCGGTGTCTGGTCCGGCAGCATCTATTGCCCCAGCAGAATCTCGGCATCCGCCGGCATGTTCGATTTCAACTCGCGTCCCGGATTCTCCACTTCGATCTTGACCCGGTACACCAGCTTCACCCGCTCCTGCTGCGTCTGAATCTGCTTCGGCGTGAACTCCGCCTGCGAGGAAATGAACGCCACGCGCCCGTTGTAGACCTTGCCCGGATACGTGTCGGTGGTCACCCGCACCTTGGCGCCGATTTTCACCTTTCCCAGATCCGTCTCGTTGATATAGCCGCGCAGCCACGGGTGATCGATATCTCCCACCGTGAGGATCGTTGTGCCCGGCGCGACCACCTCGCCCACGTCCACCGCCTTCACCAGCACCACCCCGTCAACCGGCGACGCCGCGATGGTATCGGAGAGCTGCGAATCGATCAGCGCCAGGTTCGCCTGCGAGCGCGCAATCTCGGCGCGGCGCGTGGTGATTTCCTGCTCGCGCCGTTTCAGTTCCAGGGAATTGGCCTCCGCCATCTTCAAGGTGCCGCGCGCCCGGTCCACCTGGGATCGCTGCGCGTTCACCTGCTCCACGCGCGGCCCGGCCAGCACCAGCGCCTCGCGCTCCTGCACCTGTTTCAATATGGCCTGCGCACTTTCAAAGCGATTGCGATACTGATCGAATTGCGCGGTAGAGATATCGTCGTTCTTGTAAAGCGTCTGCGCGCGATCCCAATCCTTCTTCGCGCGATCCAGTTCGCTCGCCGCCGCGTCCACCGCTGCC
The DNA here is from genome assembly GCA_963811575.1 of uncultured Solibacteraceae bacterium. Classification (GTDB taxonomy): domain Bacteria; phylum Acidobacteriota; class Terriglobia; order Bryobacterales; family Bryobacteraceae; genus Solibacter. Next base: position 307,975 of record CAWERY010000014.1, read on the forward strand.
TTGGCATCCAGCTTCTCCTGCGGGCGCGCCCCGTTGCGCAGCTCCGCCAGGCGCGCTTCCATCGATGCCAGGTCTGCCTGCCGCGTCTCGATATCCGCCGCCAGGCTTGCGCGCTGCAGTTCCGCCGATGTCTGCGCCTGCCGCAGTTGCGATTCGCTGCTCGCCAGGCCTGCCGCTTCCCGCTCGCGCTGCGCCGTCAGTTGTTCGCGATCCAGCCGCGCCACCACCTGCCCCTTCTTCACCGCGTCGCCTTCGTCTACCGCGCGCTCCGTCAACCGGCCCGCCGTCTTGAACGCGATGTTGACCTCGTCCAGTTCGATGTTCCCGGAGATCATCAGCCGGTTCTCCGGCGGCTTGCCCGACCCGCGAACCGCGTAGTACACAGCTGCCGCCACCGCCAAAACCAACACCAGAATCAGAATTCGCTTTTTCATGCGTTACTCCACCATCCTGCGCACCGCGCCTACCGATTGCGCCAGGTCGATCCGCGCCAGGTTGTAGTTGTAGAGCGCCGCCGTCTGGTTGTCCCGCGCGCGCGCCAGCCGCGTCTGCGCATCGGTCACTTCCAGGCCCACAGCCACGCCCGCGTCATACCGTCTGCGCGCTTGCGTTACCTCGTTATCCGCCAGTTCCAACCCTTCTTTGGAAACCTTCACCTGCTGCTCGGCGGAGCGCAGCGCATCCAGCGCGAGCCGAACATCCAGTTCGATCTGCTCCTTCAGGTCGTTGGTCTTGATCTTCTCCGCGCGAGCCTGCGATGCCGATTCCGCCCGCCGCGCCTCCCGCCTCCCGCCATCGAAAATGGGAATGCGTACCGAGATCCCAATGGTGCGCGTCGGCAGCGAGCTGTTGAAGCCCGTGCCGCTCTCCCCGTAATCGCCGAATGCCGCCACCGTGGGCAGCCGCTCCAGCTTCACCGCGTCTGCCGATATCTGCGCGTTGGTCTCGCGCTCACGCTGCGCTTCATAATCCGGCCGGTCTTCCAGCGCCTTGGCCTTCGCCTGCGCCAGCGTCATTGCGTCCACCGGTGTGTCCTCGAGCTTATCCGTGAGCCTCAGGTCGGTATCCAGCCGCAGCCCAATCACGCGCAGCAGTTGCAGCACCGCGCTCCGGCGCGCATTCTCCGCTACCAGCAATCGCTGCCTGTCGTTGGCCAACAACACTCGCGCCCGCGTGATCTCGATGCCGGTTCCCGTGCCCGCCGCCTTCTGGTTTTCCGCCTGCTTTTGCACCGCCTCGGAGAGAGCAGCATTCGCCTTCGCGGTCTCCACGTCCGCGTCCGCCCGAAGCGCCGCCAGGTACGCCCGCGCTACCTGCGCCGCCACTTGCTCGCCGGCGCCATTCAAGTCGCTCCGCGCCGCGCTGATCGCTACCTTGGACGCCTGGTAGCGCCGGTACGCGCTGATATCGAAGACGCTCTGCGTCACTGAGACCCGCCCGTCCAGCGTGGTAAACGGACCCACGAACTGCGGGATCTGAAACCCCGGGATCGGCGACGCCAGGTGGATTCCCAACGCGCCCAGATTGCGCGTCAGATTCTGCTCCGTGTAAACCGCGGAGAAATCGGGCATCAGCGAGGCGCGCGATTGCAGGGAGCGCGATTGAGCCTGCTTCACTGCCTCGCCCGATAGCTGCACCCGCGCATTGCCTTCCGGCGACACCGCCAGTTGCACGGCTCTCTTTAAACTCAAATCCAACGGCGCTCCCGCCAGCGGGACGGCCGCCAGGAATACCCAAGCCCATCGCATCTACTTCTCCTCACTCCCCGGCACTCCTGCCCGGAATCCTCCGGTCAAAAAGCTCACCAGGCGCTTCATCCGGAGCGTGTAATCCGCGTTCCAGTCCACCATCCCGGTGTACGCCGGGTCGCCGCACATCGTGTGCGCCATCGCGCCGATCATGAAATGCACGCGCCACATTAGTTCTTCCGGCGGCAACTCGGGCAGCGCCCGCTGCAGTGCCGCCAGGAACCTTCCGGTCGCGGGCCGGAAGTGCTTCTGCGCCATCTGCGGCATCAGCCCCTCGGAGTAGATCCGCCCCATCAAACGGACAAACTGCGGATTGCGATTCGCCGTCTCCGCCGTGGGCGCAAAGAAGGCGTCCAGCACCCTCTCCACCTCCAGCGGTCCGTCCCCCGCCTCCTGCTCCGCGCGCGTGAGTGCCGCCAGTCTCGCCTCGTTCACCACCGCGGCCTTGCGCATCACCACCGCATCCAGCAGTTCCTCTTTCGAGCCGAAGTGGTAGTGCACCGCCGCCAGGTTCACACCCGCCTCGCTGATAATCTGCCGCAGCGAGGTGGCGGCGTATCCCTGCTCGCCGATCAGGCGCTCCGCTGTGTCCAGAATCTTATCCTGAGTTTCATTCATTCGTATGATTCAATCAGTTGTTTGAATTATATGGCGGGTGCGCCGGTATGTCAATACGGGAACTGTCCGGCCCGGTACCCGTAGCCCTGGCCGCCGTGCAACGGCACGGAATCATACGTCACCACTCTTCGGAACGCAGATTGCTATGCATTTAACAAGCTCTCGCGCCTCTCTTTTACGCGTAGCTTTTACGGAGGGAGTAAAACCTTATGCTTCACTGGATTCGAACTACTTGGTGCAAAAGCGTGCACAATCAGGCAATGTGGCCGATACACGGTAAATACATCTGCCCCACCTGCCTGCAGGAATACCCCGTTGCCTGGGAAGGCAAAGCTACTCAAGCCGATTACGCGGATCCTGCGTTACGGCATGGCGAACAACAAGTTGCTTACACCGCCGAACAGCGCCTCTGTAACTAAGTCAGGCGCTTGCCTTTCGATCGAAGCGCGGCCGGCGGGTGAGGATGCGCAAAAAGGACCACTAAGGAAGCAGATACTCTAAGAAATCGGACTCACTGCCACGCAGCCCGGATCTACGTCCTTCGGGATGATGCGATCCGGCAGTTCATAGGGAAACCACACCTTAAGCGCCAGTACGGGCTGCTCCAGGTATTTCGAAGACAGCCAGGCCAACCCAAAGCTGGTGGCCGCCAACGCCGGAAAATACGCGTACTTAATTGCCAGCGTCAACGCCTGCGGAAGGCCCATGCCGCTGACCTCGCGTATCCAAGGCGCAGTCATGTTCCAGGGTGCGAAATGGAATACATAAACTCCATAACTGAGCTTGCCGAAGCTTCGTAACAGGCCATTGGAGAAAAAGTGGTGAGTCCGGGCGCAAGACGGTGTGGCGGCACGATACACCATGCATGCGCATAGCCCGGCCATCGCCGTTGCGCCGAATGTCCGCATTGGCAGGTTCGACCAGACCGGATCTGGAGAATTCACCAGGGCCAGCAGAAATATCGCGCCGCAAATATAAGAGACTCGCGTAGTCCATCGTTCCAGCAGGGGACGGAATTCCCGGATTCCAACCGCTACGAACCCGCCCATTGCCAGGCAATCCATACGGCACGGCGTCGAGCCGTAAATCCGCAGTGAGTCCACCCCCGAGGCGCTCAGCCAGCAGCGAACCGCCAGCGCGCTAACGGCAACCCCCGCGCACACCCAACTCAACTTGCGCCGGGGAACCAGCCAGACCACCGCCGGCCAGGCAAAGTAGAACTGCTCTTCGATCGCGAGGCTCCATAAGTGACTGAGGAAACGGTCCACCGGATAACCGTCCGGCCTCCAATTCACCATGTATGTGGTGAACCACCATGCGTTCGTTTCACGCCATAGATCCTCGCCCGCAAACCAGATCCAGCCTTGACGGCACACCACCAGAATCAGGAAAAGATACAAGAAATAAAGCGGAAAAATACGCAGCATGCGCCGCGCATAAAAGGTTCGGAAGTAGGTCGAAGATTCCCGGCTGTCCATAAGAATCCCCGTGATCAAGAACCCGGAAAGCACGAAAAAGAGATCTACGCCGGACCATCCCAAGGCGAGTATCCGGAAACCCACGAAGGGAATTTCCGCTGTGGTCGCGAAGACAACGCGCCAATGAAACGCAAGCACCATAAGAATGGCGAGCCCGCGGATTCCGTCTAACTGTCTAATGTAATGCAACGTACAAATGCTAAGTCCCTGCAAGTAGGGGCGCAAGGTGATCCAAAGTTAGTACCCCGGTAATCTCCTGGCCACCGCGTCTGCTAGCATGAATTGTCTGCGCCTCGGCATCCATACTTTCACCTCCGGCTCACTGGAAACCGCGGCGCTCACGGCCGCTGATCTGGGGGCCAATACCTTCCAGATCTTTTCCGCCAGCCCGCGCATGTGGCGCGCCCGCGTGCCGGACCCGCTCCAAATCAAGCTCATCCGCGGCGCCCGCGAGCGTTTTGACCTCGCTCCCCTGGTCATCCACGTCAGCTATCTGGTCAACCTCGCATCGCTCGATCCGGTGATCCGCGCCAAATCGATCGACGCGTTCCGCGGCGAAATGGAGCGAGCCATCGCCATCGGCGCCGAATTTCTGGTGGTGCATCCCGGCAGTTACCGCGGCACCTCCGTCGAGGAAGGCATCGCCGCCTTCGCGCTCGGCCTCCGCGATGCCGCCGCCGGCTTGCCCCCTCACAACCTTTCTGTCCTACTGGAAAATACCGCCGGAGCGGGCTGTCATCTCGGTGGTAAGTTTGAGGAACTAAGAGCGATTCGCGATCTCACCCGGGAACTAATCGATCTTCCCATCGGTTACTGCCTGGATACCTGCCATCTGCTCGCCGCCGGCTTCGATATCACCACGGAGGCCGGTCTTCGCGCTACCCTGCGCGCCGCCGAAACCACCCTCGGCCTCGCCAATGTCCACGCCATGCACGCCAATGATAGTAAGTTCCCCCTCGGGTCCCACGTAGATCGCCATGCCAACATCGGCGAGGGCCACATCGGCGCGGATGCGTTCCGGCGCATCCTGACCCATCCCAAACTTCGCCGCAAACCCTTTATTCTCGAGACTCCGGTCGATGAACCGGGCGATGATCGCCGGAATCTCGACCGACTCAAAGCCCTGGCCACCCCTCTTTGAGGGTTAACCCACCGTACTTCCATAGTACGTAACAGGGTCTATCCCTCTAACTAAAGAGGCTAAGTCGAAAGCCTAATCGGCAATAGACTTACGCCCTATGCTTACCCAAAACGAAACTAACTTGGGTCCCCCTACGAACGGCGCAGCCCAGCTCCCTTCGTGATTGCCGCCACTGCCGTCGGCCTCGTCTTCCTTGGCTGGGTTCTCTATGCCCGAGGGTCCTCGACCCCCACCATCGAAGCGGCCCGGCCCGCCGACACTCAGCGCAATGCCGATACCGTCGCCTACTATGGCAACGGCCAGCTTAAGGTGCTGTCCTTTTATGCCAACCCCCCGGAGGTCAAACGCGGCGGCCGCGCGCTGGTCTGTTATGGAGTCTCCAACGCTGCCAGCGTCCGCATCGAACCTCCGCTCGGGGAAACCTGGCCTTCCACCAGCCGCTGCGTGGAGGTCACCGCCGCCAAAGATACCGATTATAAGTTGACCGCTCGCGATGCTGCCGGCCATGAGGAGACCCGCACCATCAATCTGCGCACCGGCAGGTAATTCCTAACTCTCAATGAAGAACGAGATCGCTCCGCCCGGGGAGCGATCTCAATTTCGCCCCTCCCGTGCGCTCCAGCCGCGAAACCGTCGTATCCTGCTGGGGATCTTCTTCATCCCCGTCTTCCAGGTACATGTGCGCGAAGTACGAGGCGATGCCGCACAAGAACAGTAAGGCCAGCGTCAGCCCCAGCCAGCGCATGGTGTTTCCGTTCCATCCGCGCTCCCCCGCTACCGCCGCCGCCGTTGCGCGCACCGCCGTCCAGGACGCCGCTACTCCCAACCCCAGTTTGACGTACCAGGGCAGCAGGTCCAGGTGGCTTTGCCCGCCAACCTGCCCCCACACCACAAAAATTGCGATCAAAGCAATCAGGAAAAGCGTCGTATAAGCCAGACGAAGAAGGGGCATGACGGGGTGATTCTCCATCTTACGTTATCCTGAAAGAAAGACACATGACTCAGAACGCAGTGGGTGCGTCGCGCTCCTGGTACAACTTTCAAAACGCTTTTCGCCTGGCGATGGATTCCATCCGCGCGCACAAGCTGCGCAGCTTCCTCACCTTGCTCGGCGTGATCATCGGCGTTGCCAGCGTCATCATGGTGGGCGCCGCCATCGAAGGCCTCGGCGTTTATGCCGAGCAGAGCACCGCCAAAGCCTTCGGTTCCGAATCCTTCATGGTCGCCCAGATCGCCGCCACCGGACGCCTCAGCCGCCGCGAGCTCTTCGACAAGCTCAAGCGCAACAAACCGATCCGCACCGACGATGCCCGCTTCGTCGAGACCATCGCCGGCGACAAGGTCCTCTACAGCCCCTACCGCCAGCACATCTCCGACGTGAAGCGCGAAAACCTCATCTGCGAAGACAGCTCGATTCTCGGGGCCGCCTCCGCCATGGCCGGCATCCGCGACATCGGTGTGGTCGATGGCCGCTTCTTTACCGAACAGGAAGAACACTCCCGCGCCTTTGTCGCCGTCATTGGCAATACCGTGCGCACCACACTCTTCCCGGGCGACGCTTCTCCGCTCAATGGAATCGTGCGCATCGAAGGCATCGAGTTCACCGTCATCGGCGTGCAGGAACGTCTCGGCTCCGCCTTCGGCCGCGATCAGGACAACTCGATCTATATCCCGATCACCGCCTTCAACCGCATGTACGGCCCCGGCACCGGCTTCGCGCTTTTCGGCCGCCCCAAGCCCGGCAGCGGACTCGATCTCAATGGCGCGCTCGATGAAACCCGCGTCGTCCTCCGCACCCGCTTTCACGCCCTTCCCGGACAGCCCGATAATTTCGACGTCCTCACGCCCGATGCCATCCGCGGCTTCATCGACCAGGTGCTCGGCATGATCGCCGCCATCGTCGTCCCCGTCACCTGCATTTCCCTGGTCGTCGGCGGCATCGTCATCATGAACATCATGCTGGTCAGCGTCACGGAGCGCACCCGCGAGATCGGCATCCGTAAGGCCCTCGGCGCGCGCCATGGCGACGTCATGCTGCAGATCCTTATCGAGGCGGTTTTCCTTTCCAGTGTCGGCGGCGCGCTGGGCGTTACGCTCGGCGCCGCGGTCACCGCCCTCCTCGGGCGTATTTTCGAAATTTCCATGCACATCACTATGGCCTACGTGGTACTCTCGCTGGCCGTATCGAGCATCGTCGGGGTCGTCTCCGGCTGGTATCCCGCCTCGCGCGCGGCCAAACTCGATCCCGTGGTGGCGTTGCGTGCGGAGTAATTAATTCTGTGAACATCAGTCCGGTCCAAAACATCACGATGGCGCTCCAGGCGGTAAGCGCGCACCGCTTCCGCTCGCTGCTGACCATCCTCGGCATCGTCATCGGCATCACCACCGTAGTCACCGTCGCTTCGCTGCTCACCGGCCTCCGCGAAGGCGTCGTCACCTTCTTCCGCGAACTCGGGCCGGATAACATCTTCATCTACAAAACCTCGGGCGATCCCAGCCAGGAACCTCCCAAAGAGCGCAAGCGCCGCCCCATGAAGCCCGAGTACGCCGACGTGGTCCGCCGCTGGACCACCTCCGTCGAGGACGTCGGCCTGCAGCTCTACATTCCTCCCGTGGTCGATGGCAAGCCGATCACCGCTCACGTCCCCGGCTTCGAATCGGAAAACATCAATGTCGCCGGCCAGTCGCCGAATATGGGAGAGATCCAGCCGCGCGATTTCTCCGCCGGCCGCTACTTCACCCAGGAAGAAGATCAGCGCGATGCCCACGTCGCCGTGATCGGCGCCAATGTGGCCGATTCCCTCTATCCCGGCGGCAACCCCATCGGCAGCACTTTCATGATGGATGGCGCCGAATACAGCGTCATCGGAGTCTACGATAAGGCCAAAGGCGGCTTCTTCGGTGAGAACGGCCAGGACAACGCCATCGTGATTCCCCTGCGCACCGCGGAGAGCCGCTATCCGCAGGTGGATCGCTTCATGATCACCGCCAAGGCCAAACGCGGCAAGCGCGACGATGCGTTCAATGAGGTGGAAGGCGTCATGCGCCGCGTGCGCCGCCTCGCCACCAATGCCCCGAATGATTTCGCCATCTCCACGCCGGATCAGATCATCCAGCAATTCGATCGCATCACCGGCCTGATCGGTCTCGTCGCCATCGCCATCTCCGCCCTCGGCCTGCTCGTGGGCGGCATCGGCGTGATGAACATCATGCTGGTCAGCGTGACGGAGCGCACCCGCGAAATCGGCGTCCGCAAGGCGCTCGGCGCGCGCAAGCGCGACATCGTCGGCCAATTCCTGGTAGAGGCCATGACGCTCACCGGCGCCGGCGGCGTGCTCGGCATCGTGATCTCGGTTCTCATCACCATGCTGGTCGGCGCCCTGGTGCCTTCGCTGCCCTCGGTCGTCCCCACTTGGGCGCTGGTGACGGGCTTTACGGTCTCCGTCGTGGTCGGTGTTTTCTTCGGCGTTTGGCCGGCCGTCAAGGCTGCCCAACTCGATCCGGTGGAGGCGCTCCGTTATGAATAACGCTCCGCATTCCGGGGACGCTCCCAACTAATGGCTCTCCTCGAAAGCTGCACCGGCCTCTCCAAATCCTTCGGCTCGCGCCTGCTGTTTGAGAACATCGCGTTCGGCATCTCCGATGGTGAGCGCCTCGGGCTCATCGGCCGCAACGGCGCGGGCAAATCCACGCTCCTTCGTATTCTCGCCGGGCAGCTCGAACCCGACGCCGGATCCATCTCCATGCGCCGCAACATTCGCACCGGCTATGTCCCGCAGGACGCGGAATTTCCCGAGGGCAAAACCGTCCTCGAGATCATCTCCGGCGCCATCGCCGGCGAGCCTCTCGACCAGCTCGAACGCGACTCGCGCATCAACCAGACTCTCGGCCGCGCAGGCTTCGCCGATAGCAGCCTGCTCACCAACGCACTCTCCGGCGGCTGGAAACGCCGCCTCGCCATCGCCCGCGAGCTCGTCCGCCAGCCCGACCTCCTCTTCCTCGACGAGCCCACCAATCACCTGGATTTCGAAGGCATCGCGTGGCTCGAAAAACTCCTCGCCAATTCCCCCTTCGCCAGCGTCGTCGTCAGCCACGACCGCTATTTCCTGGACAACGTGGTCAACGATATGGCGGAGATCGATCGCTCCTGGCCCGACGGCATTTTTCGCGTCGAGGGCGCTTACAGCCATTTCCTCGAGAAGAAGGAAGAGTTCCTCCTCTCCCAGGCCAACCGCCAGGAAGCCCTCGCCAATCGCGTCCGCTACGAAGTCGAGTGGCTGCGCCGCGGAGCCAAGGCGCGCACCCGCAAATCCCAGGCCCGCATCGATGACGCGGGCCGCCTCATGCGCGAGCTCAGCGACCTGGAATCGCGCACCGCCAAGGGCCCCGCGCAAATCGATTTCACCGCCACCGATCGCCGCACCAAGCGCCTCATCTCCGTCGAGCGCGTCTCCAAAACGCTAGGCGGCCGGCCCCTGTTCCGGGAGCTCAGCTTCACCCTCACCCCCGGCACCCGCCTGGGCTTGCTCGGCCTCAACGGAACCGGCAAAACCACTCTGCTCCGCATCCTCTCCGGCGAGATCGTGCCGGACGCTGGCGCCGTCGAACGCGCGCCCGCGCTGCGCATCGTTTACTTCGACCAGGCGCGCGAACAGCTCGATCAACAACAGACCCTCCGCCAGGGATTGGGCGCCCACGGCGACAACGTGATCTTCCAGGGCCTCCCCATTCACGTCGCCGGCTGGGCCAAGCGCTTCCTCTTCGATTCCGGCCAGTTGGACCGCCCCATCTCCAGCCTCTCCGGCGGCGAGCAGGCCCGCGTCCTCATCGCCCGCCTCATGCTGCAGCCGGCCGACGTCCTGCTGCTCGACGAGCCTACCAACGATCTCGACATCCCCACGCTCGAGGTGCTCGAAGACAGCCTCACCGAATTTCCCGGCGCGCTGGTCCTGGTGACTCACGATCGTTATCTGCTGGACCGCGTCTCCACCGCCGTACTCGGCCTGGACGGGTTGGGCGGCGCCCAGCTCTACTCCGACTACTGGCAGTGGGACCAGGCCAAGATCGAACCGCCCAAGGCCGCGAAAAAGGAGAGCGCGAATGCCCCTTCCTCCGCCTCCCCGGCGAAGAAGAAGCTCTCCTACCTGGAGGCCCGGGAATGGGAACAAATGGAGGCGCGCATCCTCGAAGCCGAGCAGTTGCGCGAGGCCGTTCACGTGGAAATGCACTCGCCGGAAGTAGTCTCCGACGGTCCCCGCCTACAATCCTGCTATGCCCGGCTGCAAGCCGCGGACGACGTAATCCACCAGTTGTATGCGCGGTGGGCCGAACTCGAAGCCAAGCAGCAATAACGTAGCTGACAATTCTCCTCGCACTCCTCAAGGGATCCCCGTTCCGGGCGATATGCATAAATGAGGTCTTAGGAGTGCGCCCCGAACGTCCCAATGTGCAGTTGGCCGCGTACGCGGCGGTCGAACACGCCGCTGATGGCGTCATGATCACGGATTCCTCCGGAATAATCCAATATGTGAATCCCGGGTTTACGGCGCTCTGCGGGTATACCAGTGAAGAGGCCGTCGGCAGGTTTCCGAGCCTGCTGAAATCGGGCTGTCAAAGCGTCGAGCTGTACCAGAATCTATGGAATACGATAAGTTCCGGTGCGGTTTGGCATGGCCAAATGATCAATCGCCGGAAGGACGGCTCCTTCTATCACGAGGAAATGCGCATCTGCCCGGTGCGCGATCTCAACGGCGAAATCATCGGCTTCATCGCCACCAAACACGACATCACCCGGCGGCGCGAGGCCGAGGAAACCAAGGCGCTGCTGGCGGCGCTGGTCGAGAACTCCGAAGATTCGATCATCGCGTGCAATGCCCTGGGCAATATCATCAGCTGGAATCGCGGCGCGGAAGCCATCTTCGGGTACTCCGCTGCGGAGACCATCGGCAAGCATATGTCCATGCTGGTGCCACCCGAACGGCAGGCGTCGTTAGAGCAGATCGCCGCGCAGGCATTTCAGGGCAATGCCCTTTCCCAGCGGGAAGGGCTCGCCCTGAACAAAAGCGGACAGAGAATCCACATTTCGTTTTCAGCCAGCCCGATTAAGAACTCCCAGGGACACGTAGTCGCCATCGCCACCATTCTGCGCGATATCTCGGAGCGCCATGAGGCGAACCATTCCAGGGCGCTGCTGGCTTCGATCGTCGAATACTCGAGCGACGCCATTGAATCGCTCACGCTCGATGGCACCATCGTCAGTTGGAACCGCGGCGCCGAAATACTGTTCGGTTATTCGAGCCAGGAAACCGTTGGAAGAAACGCCGCCATTCTGGTTCCGTTGGATCGCGCCGCGGAGTTGGCCCAGAGTCTCGCCACGGTTCGCAGCGGCGGCCGCGTGGCCTCCTTTGAGACGGTCCGGCTGACCAAAGATGGCCGGCCGCTCGATGTGTGGATCGCCTTCTCTCCGATTCGGAATGAGGCCGGTGAGGTGGTGGGCGCCTCCGCCATCACCCGCGACATCGGCGACCGTTTGCGCGCCGAGCGCCAAGCCCGCGCCAGCGATCGGATGTTTCGCGAAGTCTTCGAGCGCGCGCAATTCGGCATGTGCATCGCCAGCCTGGATGAACGCGTACTTCAGGTGAATGCCGCCCTCTGCCGGATGCTGGGCTATTCCGAAGCGGAACTGGTGGCTGCCGGCTGGCGGGCGATCACCCATCCCGACGATGCCGCAATGTCGCTCCAACAAGTGAACTCGTTGCTCGAGGCGCCCGGGACCCCTACTGAGGTGTTGAAACGCTACCTGCATCGCGATGGAACCACTGTTTGGGCGCGGACCCGGTTCTCCCTCATGCAAGACGCGGCCGGAGCCCCAACCGGTCTGGTGGTGCACGTGGAAGACATCACAGCGCGCCGACAGGCGGAACAGGCTCTGCAGGAAAGTGAACATCGCTTCCGCCTGATCGCGGATAGTTGCCCGGCGATGATGTGGGTGACTGACGCGAAGGGCGAAACTCAATTCATCAACCGGGCTCTGCGGGAATTCTGCGGTGCCGCCGAACCGGTGGAAAACGGCGGCTGGCAGTTGCCGGTTCACCCCGACTATGCGCCGGAGTTTTTCACTGCCTGGAAACATGCGTTTCGGGAACGGGCCTCCTTTCGGGCGGAAGCGCGGGTTCGCCGCGCCGATGGCGAATGGCGATGGTTGGGCTCGTACGCAGAGCCCAGGCTCTCCCCGGAAGGCCAGTTTCTCGGTCACGTCGGCCTCAGTTCGGACATCACCCTCCGCCGCCAGGCGGAACAGGATTTGCGCGACTCTCAGGAATTCGCCCAATCCACCATCGACGCTCTCTCTTCGGAAGTCTGCGTACTCAATGAGCAGGGTACGATCGTCGGCGTCAACCACGCCTGGAGCTGCGTTTGCGCAAGCCAACCGTAAGCCGTGCGGACGCCACGCGCGGCTTTTCTGGCTCGCGTTGCGATTGCCTGGGGCCAGGCGCCAATTACCTGGCGATATGCGACCGCGCCACCGGCCCGGACGCCGAGGGAGCCGCCGAATTCGCGGCCGGTATTCGCGCCGTACTGAGCGGAGAGCAGCCGCGCTATACGATCGAATATCCCTGCCCTTCCCGCTCGAAAAGCGATGGTTCATCGGCAGGGTGACGCGGTTTATGAGTAACGGCTCAATCCGCATTCTCGTGGAACACATCAACATCTCGGAGCGCAAGCTGGCGGAAAAGGCCCTGGGGGAGGCGCGCACCGCGGCCGAAGCCGCCAATCGCGCCAAGAGCCGCTTCCTGGCCAATATGAGCCACGAAATCCGTACCCCGATGAATGGCGTCCTCGGCATGCTGCAACTGCTGCTGACCACCGAACTCGACGCGAACAGCTCCGCTGCGCCAACGTGGCGCAAAGCAGCGGAAGGTACCTGCTGGCGCTGATCGACGACATCCTCGATCTCTCCAAAATCGAGGCGCGCAAGATCGTACTGGAGCATCTCGATTTCGACCTCCGCGAGACCCTCGACGGGGTTGTCCAGCTCCTGCAGGTGCAGGCCGGCGAAAAGGGCTTCCCGATCTCGTTTCCGCGTGTCCTCCGATGTTCCCCGCGCCGTTCGCGGCGATGCCCACCGCTTGCGGCAGGTGCTGATCAATCTCTGCTCCAACGCCATCAAGTTCACGGATCACGGAGGCGTCACGGTGTGCGCCGCCCTGGAGAAATCGGAGGCGGGGAAAGTGGACGTCCGCTTCACCGTCACCGATACCGGCATCGGCATGCGTCCCGACCAGATCGCGACCCTGTTCTCTCCCTTCGTGCAAGCCGACGCTTCCACTACCCGCAAGTATGGCGGGACCGGACTCGGCCTGGCGATCTCCAAGCACCTGGTGGAATTGATGGGCGGTGCGATCGGTGTCGATAGCGTGGAAGGCAAAGGTTCTTCCTTCTGGTTCCGGGTTACCTTCGAAGCCGCGCCTCGCAACGCGCAAAGCCGGCCGGCCGGATCGCGGAATGGCGCCTCCCGCGAAGCCGGCGGCGTGCGCTCGAAATTCCGCATCCTGGTGGCGGAAGACAATGCCATCAATCGCGAGGTGATTCTTGCGCAGCTTGGCAAGCTGGGCTACCGGGCGAGCGCCGTGGTGAACGGCGCGCGAGCCGTGGAAGCAGTAGCCGCGGGCGATTTCTCGCTCGTGCTGATGGATTGCCAGATGCCGGTGATGGATGGCTTCGAAGCCACCCGGCGCATCCGCCAGTCGGCGCGCGCCGAGCTTCCAATCATCGCCATTACCGCGGACGCGATGCCGGCCGATCGCGAGCGCGCGATCGCCGAAGGCATGAACGACTACCTCGCCAAGCCAATCGACCTGCGCCCCCTCGCGGAACTGCTGGCGCGGTGGCTGCCCGCGGCCACCGAAGAGGTTTCGGCTCGCCGGCAGGCGTTTAACGAGCAGGCATTGCTGCAGCGACTGATGGGCGACCGGGAACTTGCCGGCATCATCCTCCATGGATTCCTGGAGCACGCGCCTTCTCAACTGGAAAATCTACGCGACCGGATCGCCGCGGCCGATGCTTACGGCGCAAAATCCGAGGCGCACGCCATAAAAGGCGCGGCGGCAACCGTGGCGGCCGAGGGTCTGCAGGCGCTCGCGGTAGCGCTGGAACGAGCGGGCGGCTCCGGCGAGCTGATCGAATGCAGCGGTCTGCTGCCCCGCATGCTCGAAGAGTTCGAGCGCTTCAAGGGCGCTTTGCAGCGCTCCGGATTAGTCTAGCCAGAGGTTCTTTATGACCATTCTTGACGACGAATTGGCCAGTCAGTACCAGGCGGAGTGCCGGGAGCACCTTGTCTCACTCGAAGCGGAGCTTCTTGCCATCGAAAAATGCGGCGCCGCGATTGATGGGGAGCGCGTGGATCGCGCCTTTCGGGCCGTCCATTCCATCCGAGGCGGCGCCGTCTTTTTGGAACTCCCGGCGATCGGCGCCTTAGCGCACGGAATCGAAGATGTCCTCGCCCTGATCCGCAGCCGCAAACTGCTCCCCACCGCGAGCCGCATCACGCTTCTACTTGCGCGCTTCCGACCGCCTCGGCGAACTGGTACACGGCATGGACGGCAGCGCGGCCGGCTCCTCCCAGCTGGTCGCCGAGCTGGCCGCGCTCAGCAGCGATATCCGAGCCGCTGAAAAGCTGGAGGCGTCCCCAATCGGCCCGGCGCCGCAAGGTGTCCGGCCGCTGAGAATGCTGCTGGTGGAAGATGATTTCACCAGCCGCCTCCTGTTGCAGCGCTTCCTCTCGCGCTACGGCGAATGCCAGGTTGCGGTCAACGGCAGGGAGGCGGTGGCGGCATTCCGCTCCGCGTCGGAGCGAGGCCAGGAATTCGACCTGATCTGTATGGATATCATGATGCCCGAAATGGACGGGCACGAAGCCGTCCGTCACATGCGGGCTTTGGAAAAGAGCGCTGGGATTTATCCCAACTACGGCGCCAGGATCATCATGACCACGACCGTTGACGATGTCCGGGAAGTCATCTTGTGTTTCAAGGAGCTTTGCGACGAATATCTGATGAAACCCATCGATCTGGCCAAGCTACTCGGCCACATGAAGTCCTACGGCTTCGTCCGGTAGCATGTCGCCGGGCACTAGCGGCCGAAGTATTTCGTCAGATAGGCCACGACCCCGCGGATCTCTTCCGGGCTCCCGGCCGCGCCCTTCTCGACCATCGACTCGACCTCCGCTTCCCAGCCTTCGCGGCTCATCCGCATGCCGGAGAATACTGCGGTCCCGTGGCAGCTCGAGCACATCTTCGCCACTGCCGCTTTACCCTCGCCATCCGGCAGCGCCGGTCCGGGTGCCTTGAGTTCCGCCGCGCTCAAGCGCGTTCGCGCGGGAGCCGGTTCCCGCGGTCCGCTTCCCGTCCCGAGCGCGAATGCGATCAGCGAGTCGGCGGTTTCCTCCGCGCTGTTGGCGATCATTCGGAAGCGATTCGTTCCCCCCGCGGCGATCAGCACATACTGCTTCCCGTTGCGCGCCCGAAAGGTCATCGGCACCGCATCGCCGGTCGCATCCAGCCGCGCCATCCAGAGCTCTTTGCCGGTCTTCGAATCGAAAGCGCGGAATTTGGAGTCGGTCGTCGCCGCGATGAATACCAGCCCGCCCGCGGTCGCGATCGAGCCGCCCATGTTGGACGCCCCCGCGTTTTTCAAACCCATCGCTTCCACCTGGTCGTAACTGCCCAGCGGCACGCGCCACGCAATGTCGCCGGTGTTGGCATTGACCGCCGTCAGTTCGCCCCACGGCGGCTGCTGGCAGGGAAATTGATCCTGATCCAGAAAGCGCGTATAGCCCCCTTCGTTGCGGTACGGCATAGGGGCGCCCGCGGGCGATTTCGCCATCTGGCCTGTGCCGCCCAGGCTGCTGGTGTTCACGAAGATGTACCCCAACCCGGGGTCGAACGACACTCCGCCCCAATTGCCGCCGCCCATGGTACCGGGCATGGTCAAAGTCGGTGACATCCCGAACGGCGTGTACGGCCCTTGATGCCTCAGCCGCGCGAACCACTCGGCGCAGAATTTGTGGGCCTCCGGGGTGCGTGTCGTGACCTCTTCCGCGGTCATGCTCATGCGCGCCAGCGGCGGCGGCTTAAGCGGAAACGGCTGGGTCGGCCAAGCTTCCTCACCCGGCACATCGCTCTTCGGCACCGCGCGCTCCTCCACTCCGAACACCGGCTTCCCGGTCAGCCTGTCCAGAATGAACAGCAGCCCCATCTTGGTGATTTGCGCCACTGCCGGTATGGTCTTGCCGTCGCGCTTCACGTCGATCAGCGCGGGCGGCGCCGCCAGGTCGTAATCCCAAAGATCGTGGTGCACCACCTGGTAGTGCCAGAGCAGTTTTCCGGTCATCGCATCCAGCGCCACCACGGAATTCGCGTAGAGATTGGTGCCTTTGCGGTCGGCGCCATAGAAGCTGTCCGCCGGATTTCCGACGGGCAGAAACAGCATTCCGCGCTGCGCATCCAGCGTGGCGAAACCCCACTGGCTGGGCCCCGAGCGTTCCTTCCAGCCTTCCGGCCCCCACGTCTCGCTGCCCGCCTCCCCCGGCTGCGGCAGCACGTGAAAGCGCCAGCGCAGTTTGCCGGTGCGCACATCGTAAGCCCGCGGATCTCCGCTCGGGCCAAAGGAAGGGCCCTCTTGCGTCGCCGGCCCCACAATCACCAGGTCGCGATACAGCGTGGGCGGCGATGTGATGGCGTACAGCGCCTTGGGAAATTTATCGGTGATGCCGGCTCGCAGGTCCACCACTCCGTTGTCGCCGAAGCCTGGCACCGGAATGCCCGTCTTCGCGGAAAGCGCGATCAACCGGCCATCGCTCGTCCCAGCCAGAATGCGCGGAGGATTCTGCGCATCGCCGGGCCAGTAGGAGACGCCCCGATTCTCGCGTCCGGGCGACTTGGCATCGTACCGCCAGATTTCGCGGCCGGTTTCCGGGTCCACCGCGATCACCTTCTGCGTGTGCGTGGATAGGTAGAGCGTGTTGTCCACAAAAATCGGCGTGCTCTCAAACGACCGCCCTTTTTCGCCGGTATGAAAGGTCCACGCCCTCTCCAGTTGCAGTACGTTTCTGGTGTTGATCTGGTCCAGCGGGGAATAGCGCGTGTCGCCTGCATCGCGTCCGAAGGCAGGCCAATCGCCGGCCGCGGGTGGTGTCTGCGAAAAGAGCGGGGCCAGCAGCGCCGCTGAAAGAGATACCAGGCAAACCGTGCGCATAGTGCTTCCTGTGGACCTACTATATCGCGGACGTGCGGCCTGCCAGCCTGGCGGAACACTTTCCCGCCAAGGCCGCGGGAGGCGCAAAGGTGGAACGCGAACAAGGCGTGGAGTTTTTGTTGGCGAGTTTCGAAAATCGCGAGGAAACCCGCGTGCCTACTTTCGAAAATGCCGCACGATGTCCGGTACAAATTCGCGCGCCAAATTGAAACCGGCGGTGCCCGCGTAAGTCAGTGCAACGCTGATCGCCACGTTGTCCGCCCCCTGCCAGCTCGCCGGCGACCAGGCCCGCGAGAGGATGCTCACACCGACGATTCCCGTAACTCCGGAAATCGAAATCGAGCGCGCGCCACTCGCGCGCCGGGCCGTCACCGGGCTTGCCAGCGCGTAGGCCACGCGCCCCAGCACGGTTTCTTTCCCCGACGCGAAGTATCGATTGTCTTCGTGAAGCAATGCCGCGGTTCCGTGCTGGATGGTATTGCGGACCGCGTTGTACGCGATATCGTTGGCAAAGCGCTTGCCATATCCGGCGCCGCCCTGTCCCCACTCCGGCGGACTGTTCTCCCACTGGCTGAATCCAGCCGAAATCGCTTCGCTCGCCACTGCGCCGGGTCCCACCGTGTTGACCCAGTAATCGTGCCAGCGCTGCCGGGCCGTCAACGGAGTATCGGCTGCGGGCGAAATCCAGCCGACCGCGCTCGATACCAGCCCGCCCTGCGCCGGCCCGGTTCCCTGCGCCATTCCACTGTGCAGGCTCGTTGCTACTAGTACTGCCAGGCCTATGCGTGCAAGAGTTCTTTCCACGTTTGCGAAAATCAGCACGCAATCGTCCTTTGTTTTAAAACTTACTCGTTCCAGGCTTGCCGTCACCCGGCGGATGGGCTAGCCTTACGAAGTACTGCTGTACGCTGCAGTGCAACCGAGGAGCTCATTCCGTGAAGCACATCCCGTTCCAGTTCTGCGTGCTTGCTCTTATTTCCGCAAGCACCGCTCTCATCGCTCAACCCGCCGCCGGCTCCGCCTGGCTGAAAACTAATGTGGATCCCGGCCGCGCCGGTGTCTTCGTGGACGGCAAATATATCGGCCCCGCCGGTAACTTCGGCGTCGGCCGAAAGTATGCCCTCGCGCCTGGCTCGCACCAGATCAAACTGGTGGACCCGCGTTACGAAGAGTTCAATGGCACGATCGACGTGAAGGCCGGCAAAACCACCAAGCTCGCCGAGAAGTTGAAGGCGCTCCCGGCGCCCCAAGGCCCCTTCGGCAGCGTGCGCACCGCAGTGCCGGAAAAATATGCGGCCGTATATGTGAACGATCACTATTACGGGCACGCCGGTGAATTCAACAATCCTCATCAGGTCCTGATGCTGCCGGTCGGCGAGTACACAATGCGTGTCGAGCCTTCGACCGGTTCACCCGTAATTCAGAAAATCAAGATCGAGGCGGGGAAGACCGTCGTCGTTCACTAAGGAGCTCAATCATGCCGCTCTCCAAGCGCGCCGCCGCTGAATTTCTCGGAACCTTCTGGTTGGTATTCGGCGGCTGCGGCAGCGCTGTGCTGTCCGCTGCTTTTCCGAATCTCGGCATCGGTTTTGCCGGTGTCGCCCTGGCATTTGGCTTGACCGTGCTCACCATGGCTTACGCTATCGGGCACATCTCGGGCTGCCATCTGAATCCGGCGGTATCCGTCGGCCTGCTGCTTGCGAAACGTTTTCCGATGAAGGACCTTCCCGCCTATGTAGTCGCGCAGGTCATGGGAGGCATCGCGGGCGCGGGCGTGCTCTTCCTGATTGCCAGCGGAAAGCCTGGCTTCGAGATGGGTGGTTTCGCCTCCAACGGATTCGCCGAGAACTCGCCGGGAGGCTATTCGATGGAAGCCTGCCTGGTGGCCGAGATCGTACTGACCTTCATGTTCCTGATGATCATCCTCGGCGCCACGGACCGCCGGGCGCCGCAGGGCTTCGCACCCATCGCGATCGGCCTTGGCCTCACCTTGATCCACTTGATCGGTATCCCGGTAACCAATCTCTCCGTGAATCCCGCGCGCAGCACCGGCCCCGCGGTTCTGGTAGGCGGATGGGCGATTCAACAACTGTGGCTGTTCTGGGTAGCTCCCATCGCGGGCGCCGCACTGGCGGGACTCGCGTATCCGTTTATGGCCGGCAGTGACGTGCCCGTCCCGGTGACCGCTCCCTTGCAGAAGAAAGCTGCCGCTAAGTAGGGACTACTCGAAGTTGCGGCGGAACTCGGCCAGCGCGCGCTTGAGTTCCGCCACATCCTGCTCCAGTGACGCGATGCGTTCGCGATCCGAGGGCCCGCGTTCCGTAGCGGGGGCCGCCGCTTCTTCCGTGATCTCGATTTCGCCGGCGAGCAGTTGCGCCCAGCGCTGTTCCTTGAAGCCGGTCTGCCGCGGCAGCCGCTGGACGAATCCGATTTCGGCTAGCCGCTGCAAGGTAGACTCCACGCCTTCCAAATCGTCAAACGTGAAAATTCTCTCAGTTCTCCCGCGCAGCTCGCCGACCGTCTGGGGGCCGCGCAGCATCAGAACGCACATCACGGCGGCCTCGCGGCGTCCCAGGTTGAACTTCTCCACGAAGCGCTGCTCGTGTTTCGGAACGCGGCTTTCTCCCGAGATCCGCGAACTCAAACCCTTCGCCCGCAGCTCGTGCAAGGCCGTCTCCACCGTCTCTTCATCGAAATTCACTACCGGCTCGCGATTGGATTTCTGGTTGCACGCGTTGACCAGCGCGTTCAGCGACATCGGGTAGTAATCCGGTGTGGTAGCTTCCTTTTCCATCAGCGCGCCGAGCACGCGCAGCTCGGCGGCGTCGAGTTGCCAGTCCATAATTTCAGTGTACGTTGTTACCATGTGAATTCAGCGATGTCCCATAAATGGACCGAACCCGCCCGCCCCGGCCGACTCCACGCCGAGAAGTCTTCGCGCACTGTCCGCGAATCACTTGCGCCGGCGATGCAGCGCGCCGTGGAAGCGCTGTTCACACAACAGGCCTCCGAAGGCTTCTGGTGCGGGGAGCTGACCGCCGACACCACGCTCGAATCCGACTACATCCTGCTCCAGCTCTGGCTCAATCAACCCGACGCCGCGGGTTGGAATCCACCTACGCGCCCCCGCATCGAACGCGCCGCGCATTCGATTCTGGAGCGGCAGCTCCCCGATGGCGGTTTCAACATCTACGCAGGAGGTCCCTCCGAAGTCAGCGCCACCGTGAAGGCGTATTGCGCGCTCAAGCTTGCCGGCCGCGACCCGGAGAGCGAGCCGCTGCGCCGGGCCCGCGAGCGCATCCTCACCCTGGGCGGTCTGCAGGCGGCCAACAGTTACGTCAAGATCAACCTGAGTCTCTTCGGCCTCTATCCGCGAAAACACGTTCCCTCGGTGCCGCCCGAGATCGTCATGCTGCCCGGCAACGTGCTCTACGAAATGTCTTCGTGGACGCGCTCCATTCTGGTGCCGCTTTCCATCGTGCAGGCGCGCGGCTCCAATCGCCGGGCCCCCACGGGGTTCAATCTCGACGAGCTTCTGCTGCCGGGCGTGAGACTGGCGCTGCCCCGGCGTAAAGGGCTCGCCGTGCTGTTCCACCATCTCGACCGCATGTTCAAGGTCTGGGAAAAACGCGGCAGCGAGCGCATACGCGGCGCCGCCATCCGCGAGGCCGAGCGCTGGATTCTGGCGCGCACGCACTATACCGAAGGGCTCGGCGCCATTTACCCGGCGATGATGTATTTCATCATGGCGCTCGATGCGCTGGAATACGCCGAGGATCATCCCGACCGCTCCGAAGCCATCCGGCACTTCGAATCCCTCCTCATCGAGACCGATGAGCGCTTCCTGTTTCAGCCCTGTGTCTCTCCCGTCTGGGATACCGCGATTTGCGTGTACGCCATGGGGGAGGCCGGCGTCAAAGACGATCCGCGCATGACGCTTGCCGCCGACTGGCTGATCAGTAAAGAAGTCCGGCGAAAGGGCGATTGGAGCATCAAACGTCCCGATACCGAACCTTCCGGATGGGCCTTCGAGTTCGCCAATGAGTTCTACCCCGATATCGACGATACCGCCATGGTGCTGCTCGCGCTGATGCACGCCAAAGGCTCCAACCCCGAGGCGCAGTCGGCCGCCGAACGGCGCGCGGTGAACTGGCTGCTCGCCATGCAATCGGGCGACGGCGGCTGGGCGGCATTCGACGTCGACAACAATTGGGCGATGTTGAATCAGGTGCCGTTCGCCGATCACAACGCGATGCTCGACCCCACCTGCCCCGACATCACGGGACGTGTGCTCGAGTGTTTGTGCCGCCGCGGCATGGCGGGTCACGAGGCTGCGCGCCGCGGCGCCGCGTACCTGCTGCAGGCGCAGGAAAAGAACGGCAGCTGGTACGGGCGCTGGGGCGTCAATTATATCTACGGCAGTTTTCTGGCGATGCGCGGCCTTTCCGCCAGCGGCGCGCCCGGGGCCAAGGATGCGGTGGAGCGCGCTGCCAAGTGGCTGCGCGCCATACAGAATCCTGACGGCGGATGGGGCGAATCCTGCGCCAGTTACGCGCGCGACCGGTACGTCGCCGCGCCCAGTTCCGCGTCGCAAACTGCCTGGGCGCTGCTCGGGTTGTGCGCGGCCGGAGACCGCGAATCCGCGCAGTTCCATCGCGGAGTCCAGTATTTACTGAGGCTGCAGACCGCCGGCGGAAAATGGCCCGAAGGGGCTACCACCGGCACCGGATTCCCCAATGTTTTCTATCTCACGTACGCCATGTATCGCGATTATTTCCCGCTTTTGGCGCTGTCCCAGGTGTGAGTTCGCCCCGGCTTCGCCGAATATTTACGATTTTCCGGGTACGCTTGTCGTAAATTTGTGACATAATCCCGCGCATGCACTCAGCCATTCGAGTCGCCCTTGTCGGCGATTTCAACGAGCTCCAGAGAGCTCACCAAGCCATCCCCAGGGCCCTGTCCGCCGCCATGGAAGGCGGAGTGGAAACTGTGTGGATCTCAACAGATTCGGTAGCCAGGGGTGATTCGCTGGCTGGTTTCGACGGTATCTGGTGCGTTCCCGGGATGCCCTATCGTAGCGCCGACGGCGCAATTTCCGCTATCCGCCATGCGCGGACCAGCAACCTGCCATTTCTCGGCACTTCCGCGGGATTCCAGTACGCGCTGATCGAGTTTGCCCGCAATGCCATGGGCTTTACGGACGCCGATCACCAGAAGAGCAATCCCGCGGCTTCCATGCCTTTGATTACGCCCCTAGGGTGCGGCTTGGCGGGGGTCAAGGCGCGAGTGCGATTTACGCGCGGCTCCCATTTGCATAACGCGTACCGCGCCACCGAATCGGTGGAAGAATACCACTGCAGCTTCGGGCTGAACGGGCGCTATCGCCGTCTGATCGAGAGCGGTCCGATGTGTGTGACCGCAATCGATGACCAGCACGACGTGCGCGCCGTGGAACTGGATGGTCACCCGTTCTTTGTCGCCACGCTTTTCCAACCCGAAATGCGCAGCCCGGCGAGCCCGGTGATCGGAGCGTTCCTGGCGGCCTGCCAGCGAAAGCACGAACGCCTGACCAAGGTCGCCAGCTAGCCCGTGACAAGAGTCTTGTCACGGAGAACTGCTAAGTCCTTTGCCGCCAACTGATATATTTTTCCCGTGACAAGAGTCTTGTCACGGGACGGGTAGAGGCTCGGGCGGGCGCGCCAGCTAGTCCGTGACCAGAGTCTGGTCACGGCCAACTGCTAAGTGCTTTGACGCCAACTGATCTATTTTTCCCGTGACCAGACTCTGGTCACGGGGACCGGTTAGAAGCTCCAGCGGATGCCGAGTTGACCGGTGCGCGAAGAGCCCGCCGCCGGGAAAATATGCGTCGAGGTGATCTTGCCGCCGTTGGCGTTGTTCACCACTACGCCCAAGGCGCCGCCGCCGCCGCCCGAAGGCTCGCCGAGATTCACGTGATTCAGCGCATTCTGGAACGAGGCCACGAACTGCAGTGTGCCGATTCTTTCCAGGTGCACGGATTTCTGCAAGCCCAGGTTGAGCAGGACGAAGCCGGGACCCTGAATGATGCCGCGTCCGGCGTTGCCGAAACTGCCGTTCGCGGGAGTGGTGAACACGGAGGGGTCGAACCACTGATTCACGGTGTGCGGCAGCGGGATCGCGCCGGTCACATCGGGCCGCAGCGACGTGGTGTTGGTGTTGCTCGGGTCCGGACCGCTGATCAGCGGCGTGAACCAGTTCCCGGTACTCATGTTGAACAGGGCGTTGACCTGCCACCCGGCGCGCAGCGGGCCCTTGCCGAGCGGCAATTCGTAGAGCGCCTGGTTCATCCACTGATGGCGCGGCACGGAGTACACGTTGCCGCGATCGCGGCGGCGGTTGTAGCTGTTTTCGATGGTGTTGTTGAGTTCGAAATCGTCGGTATCGTCGGTGTCGCTCAATTCCTTGGCCCAGGTCCAGGTGGAGGTGAACATCAGGCCTTTGCTGAAGCGCTTCTGCACCGAGCGTTTGCAGGCCGTTGTAGAGCATGTTGGCGCCGTTGTCGGCATAGTTGATGGTGCCGAACAGCGGATAGGGGCGGCGGGCATTGCTGAACGCTACGGTGGAGGCGACCGGCTGGTTGACGTCGCGGCGGTAGGCAAGCTGCGAGCCCTTCGAGCCGATGTAGCTGACGCGCACGCCGATATCGCGCGTCACTTCGCGTTCGAGCGAGAGGCTGTACTGCTGCGTGTAGCTGTTCAGCAGATCCGGAGTGACGGCGGAGAGAGCCACGGTTCCCGGGCGTGCCGGCGATCGCGAACGGGTTCGCCATCGTGATCTGCGGGGCGCCGTTGACAATGTTGTTGGTGGTCACGGAAGTGGCCGCATACGGTCCGCGCGAAAGATCGCCCGGGATGTTGCCGGAGTAGTGCGAGTAGTAGACGCCCCAGCCGCCGCGCAGCGCGGTTTTGCCGGAGCCATCCAACTGCCAGGAGAAGCCGAAGCGCGGCGCGAAGTTGTTCTTGTCCGCCTTGCGCAGGGAGCGGCCGGTGCCGATCTGGTCCGCGGTCTCTACCGGATAGGTGGAGGGGAAATACTGGCTGAAGAGTTTGAGCGACTGCTGGTTGGGCACCACGATCTTGCCGGTCGCCAGGTCGAAGGAATAGAGATTGTCGTTCAGCGCGTATGCCGGGCCGTTGTATTCCCAGCGCAAGCCGTACATCAGGGTCAGGCGCTGGGTGACCTTGAAATCATCCTGCGCGTAGCCCGCCCAATCGCCGAAGCGATTGTACTGCGCGGGGAACGGCTCCAGGCGGGTCACGGTGGCGGGCAGGCCGAGCAGGAAATCCGCGTAGGCATTGCCGGTGAATTTGCCGGTGAAGGCATAGCTGCCGAAGACCTGGATTCCGGAGGTATTCGGCATGTAGCGATTGACGAAAAAGTTGACGTACTCGACGCCGAACTTCATGGAGTGGCGGCCGCGAACCCAGCTCAGGTTGTCGGCGAGCTGCGCGTGGCCGTCGTTCACCGGGTTCAGGAGGTTGATGTTGTCGCTGGCAAAACCGGTCACGCTAAAGATGGGCAGGTTGTGAATCGGTCCGCGGTCGGGCAGCCCCTGAATGCCGATCTTGGTCATGTAATCCTGGCCGGTGAAATTGGAACTGCTGGCGGAGACCAGGACCACGACGCCCGCGCGAAATTCATTCAGCAGGTTGGGCCGCAGCGTCATCACATCGCCGAACGTCCAGAAATTCACGCGCCGCTCATTGTAGGAGGTGCCCACGGTGGTCGGCGGCAGCGCCGAGCGCGCGCCGGGGAAATCGTAATTGTCCTTGTGATTTTCATAGCGCAGGAAGGCGCGATGGCGCTCGCTGAAATTGTGATCGAGCTTGATCTCTTCGGTGCGGTGGACTTCGGGTCCGTCGAACGAGGCGCGATAGTTGGCCGCGGTCAGAGTGGGCGCGCCGAAATTGGGCAGCGGAAAGAGCAGGTTCTGCGCCTGCAATCCCTGCGGGCTCAGGAAAGAGGGAGCGATCGAATTGCCGACGAACGGATTGAGGTTGGTGTAGGGATTCTTCAGCGCGGCGAGGCCCGAAAAATCTCCCTGGCGCATGGCCACCGTGGGAACGTTGGGGGTGAAGAGCGTGGCGGCCACGCCCTTCAAGCCATCGAAATCGAAAAAGAAGAAGGTCTTGTCTTTGCGGATCGGTCCGCCGATGGTGCCGCCGTAGTTGTGCAGGTTCTGGAAGGGCTTCACGGTCGCGAAGGTATTGCGCGCGTCGGTGGCGCTGTTGCGCAGGTACCAGAACAGGCCGCCGTGAATCTGGTTGGCGCCGGATTTCGTGGCCGTGGTGATGGTGCCCATGCCGCCGAACTCCGCGCGTGTGGTGAGCACGCTGGCGGTGAATTCCTGCACCGCTTCCACGGAAGGCTGCGACACGTTGTCCGGGGCTGCCGAAATTTCCGAAGGTGGTTTCGATGCCGTCCACCTTGACTTTCACGCTGGTGGCGCCGGCGCCGGGCGTCAGCCATTTGGCGCCATTGCCAACCTGCACCACGCCGGGAACCGTCAGCGGCATGATGCCGGAGATCAAACCGGAATCGCCCGAGTTCTTAGAGACGCTGCGCAGGTTGGTGGGGGTCTCGATGATCTGGCGCGGCGCCAGGCTGCTGCCGACCGCGGGAGTTTCCAGTTGCACCACGGCGGATGCGGCGTCGGTGACGATCACTTCGGTAGTCGCCGAGGCAACTTCGAATTTCAGGTCCTGCCGGACGGTGCGATATGCTTCCACGGAGAAGGCGCGCGTTTCGAGCGAACGGAAGCCCTTGGCGTCGGCTCCCAGGCGGTAGGTTCCCGGCGGCAGGTCGGGGAAGGAATAAGCGCCGGTGACATTGGTTTGGGCCGACCGGCGGACGCCGGTATCGTTATTCGTGAGGGTAACCGATGCCGCCGCGACAGCTCCGCCCGAAGCATCCACGGCGAGGCCGGTCACGGTTCCTAGGGGCGTCTGGCCGAACAGGGCGAGAACACAGAAAAATAGCGCAAAAAGCCGAATTCTCATAGGGAATGTTTATTGTGCCACACTGCACTACTCGCCTGTTTATTGAATTGTAAAGTAGAAAGAGGTGCTTCGATCCAAGTTTCACCCCAGCCGCGACTACGGCTTAGCGGCGGTTGCCACTCTGATTTTCGGCTGGCTTGCGGTCACTATCTCCGCGGCAGGTCCGACCGCTTTCGATACGTATTGGCGGGCTACGATCCATTCCTTCGCCAGCCCCGCCTTAACGGATGTAATGAGGGCCGTGACCCAGATGGGCGGAAGCTTCTTCCTGTTTCCGCTCGGCGCGCTGATTGTGGGCGCCTTGTACGTGGCGGGAAGGCGGAGGGAAGCCGCGCTTTTTGCGCTCGCGGTGCTCGGCGCCAACATTTTGAATGAATCCATGAAACTGGTCTTCCACCGGCCCCGGCCGGCCACGTGGTTCAACTATCCCGAGCCGCCATCGTATAGCTTTCCGAGCGGCCACTCGTTTGTCTCCTTCTGCTTCTACTTTTCGCTGGCGGAAATTTTGATTCGGGAGGAGTGGCCGGTCATTCGCAAAATCGCGATGTGGGGTGCGGCGGCGCTGCTCACCTTGGCCATCGGGCTATCCCGCGCCTATCTGGGCGTGCACTATCCTTCCGACGTGCTGGCCGGCTTCACGGGGGCGGTAGTGTGGACCACCATGGTGCGCGTCGGCCATCACACATTTTGGGCGGCCTCACCGGATCTTTCGCCGCCCGCGGTGGAAGGCAAGCAGCCCTGAACGCTTCTTAAGGAAAGACGAGGGAGTCGGACATCTGCTGGAAGGCGGCGTGGACGCGTTCGTAATCCTTCTCCGGCGTGATCCAGATGAGGAAGAACAGGCCCTCGGGGCGGGAGACGGTGAGCAGGGTATCGATCTCCGTGCCGCCGAAGGGCGAATCCTCTTTCAGCAGCGTCAGCAGGGCGCTGGCGTTGCCGGCGACGAGAGATTTCGCAGGCGAGGTTACGGTCATCTTCGGGTTCTCGCCTTTGAGTTTGCGAATCAGATCTTCGGTAGCGGGGCGGAGATCGGTGCGCGATTTTTGCGGGGTGAAAATTCCGGCGACCGCGCCGAAACCGATCTGCGTGTTGACCAGGCCGTCCTGGGGGGCGAAGGTGACGTCGCCGCCCTGATCGCCGCCGGTAATCTTCCAGCCCTCGGGATAGCGAAGAGTGAAATGCGCGCCGCGGTACTGCTGCCAGCCCGAGGCAGAGGATGGCGCGGGGGAAGCAGGGACGCTGGAGCCGGGACCGATGGCTTCCGTCGAGGGCTTTTTGCCGGGCGGAAGGGCGGCGAGTTCCTTCTTCATGCGCGCGAACTCTCCGCTTTCGTAGCCGTACTTGCGCGCGGGCAGGGTGTGCATTTCCGCCGCGATGGCGGCCTCGCGGTTGCCGGGATTGGGATGGTCGGAGAGAATCTGCGGCATGCGCTGGCTGCCGCTCAGCTTCTCGAAGAACTTCGCCATCTGAATGGGGTCATACCCGGCTTCCGCCATCAGATGGGAGCCCAGCGCGTCGGCTTCGCTTTCGGCGTCGCGCGAGAATTTGAGGACGAAGGAATTGGCGGTGAGGCCGAGCCCCGCCCGCACCAGTCTGTCCGCCGCCGAGGAGCGCTGCCAAGCCGCCGGCGAGGATTTCGACGCCATTGGCTTTGGTGGCCTCATGCGTGCCGTGCCGTAGGATGACGTGCGCCATCTCATGGCCCATGACGCCGGCAAGCTGCGCTTCGTTATCGACCGCTTTCAGCAGCCCGTAAAGATGAACATGGGGCCGCCGGGCAGCGCGAAGGCGTTGATCTGGTCGACATTCAGAGCGGTGAAGGTGAACTCGAAGCCGCTATCCTTCGCCTCTGGAGTTGACGCCAGTTTCTTGCCCAAGCGCTGCACGTAAGCCTGGAGAAACTGATTCTTGACGACCTCATATTGAGTGAGGACCTGCTTTGCATTTTCCTGGCCCACGGAAATATCTTCGGCCTTGCTGAAGACGTTGAAGCCCGGCCTGAGAGGGTCGCCCGGGCGGCGTGCGGCCGATGCCGCGCCTGCGAGGCCGAGCAGGACGAGTCCGAATGCGAAACGGCGGAAAAACATGCCACTCTCCCCCAAGTTATAATTTATCCATGTTGACGCCCACAGAAAAGATCTGGCATAACGGCCGGCTGATTGAATGGAAGGAAGCCACCATTCACGTACTGTCTCATGTGGTCAGCTACGGCAGCAGCGTATTCGAGGGCATCCGCTGCTACTCGACGCCCAGCGGTCCCGCGGTTTTCCGCCTGCGCGAGCACGTGCGGCGCATGATGGACTCGGCCAAAATTTACCGCATGGATGTCGGCTTCAGCGCCGACCAGCTGGCGGACGCGATGCTGGATGTAGTCCGGGTCAACAAAATGGATGCCTGCTACGTTCGCCCGATTGTGATGCGCGGATATGGCGACATCGGCGTCAACGGAATGAAGAATCCGATCGACGTGTATATCGCCTGTTGGAGCTGGGGCAAGTATCTCGGCGAAGAGGCATTGGCGCGAGGGCGTGGATGTGTGCGTCAGCAGTTGGAGCCGCATGGCGCCGAACACGCTGCCGGCGCTGGCGAAGGCGGGCGCGAATTACATGAACTCGCAGCTCATGAAGATGGAAGCGATCACCAACGGATACAGCGAAGGGATTGCGCTGGACGTGACCGGCTATGTGAGCGAAGGCTCGGGCGAGAATATCTTCGTGGTGCGCGACGGCAAGATTCATACGCCGCCGCTGGGCGCCAGCGTACTGCCTGGAATTACGCGCGATGCCATCCTCACGCTGGCGCGCGATCTGGAGATCCCGGTGGTGGAGACGATCATTCCGCGGGAACTGCTGTATATCGCCGATGAAGTGTTCTTCAGCGGAACGGCCGCGGAGATCACGCCCATCCGCTCGATCGACCGGATCACGATCGGCAATGGACGGCGCGGGCCGATTGCGGAGCAGCTGCAGAAGGAGTTTTTCGGCGTAATCAACGGCACGCGGGAAGACACGCACGGCTGGCTCTCGCACGTTCACGCGGCGGCGCGGGTATAGCGCGAGGTAGATCGGTGGTGAGGGGTGCTCCTGGGGCCGGACAGCCGGCCCAGAAAAGCAGGAGGGGAATGGACGAAATGCCTAGGCAGAACTGCGCAATCAGATTGACCACCTCCCCCGAGATTTGCCAACCTGACTACGCAGCCGCCTAAAGGACTCTCCTTTTGTAGCGCTGCCGGGTGTATCAGCGCCAGAGCAAACTTCGCCTTTTGCACACCTTTGTTCCCAAGCTGTAACATGCACTTACGGGCGGCTCCGTGTGGCAAACTTGTGTATAAATCATGGCGACGGTAAATTGTTCCGGAGTTGATGCAAGCATCGCGGAATCCCTGACGCCGGAACCCGGGATTTATCATTCGGCCGGATTTGTGGACCTGCAGGTGAACGGGTTTGCGGGTGTGGATTACAACGAACCGCGGACCTCGCTGCAGGAGATCGCACGTTCCCTGCGCGCGCAGTTTGCGACTGGGGTCACGAGGCTCTATCCCACGGTGATTACCGGGGAAGCCGGGGCAATGGCGGCGTGCCTGCGCAATCTTGCCGAGGCCCGTGAAGCGCTGGCGGAAGGCGAAGCTATCGCGGGCTTTCACGTGGAAGGTCCGCATATTTGCATGGAGGACGGACCGCGCGGGGCGCATCCGCGGCAATGGGTGCGGCCGCCGGATTTTGGTGAGTTTGCGAACTGGCAGGAGGCGGCGCGGGGAGCGGTCCGCATCGTGACACTCTCGCCGGAATGGCCGGAAGCGCCGCGGTATATCGAGCGGATCACGGCGCAGGGCGTGGTGGCCTCGATCGGGCACACGCAGGCCGGCGCGACACAGATCGCCGAAGCGGTGGCGGCGGGAGCAACGCTTTCCACGCACCTGGGGAATGGCGCGCACCAACTGCTGCGGCGGCATCCGAACTATATCTGGGAGCAACTGGCGGACGACCGGCTGATGGCGGGGTTCATCGTGGACGGCATTCACCTGGGAGCGGCATTTCTGAAAGCGGCAATCCGCGCCAAGGGAATCGAGCGCTCGGTGCTGGTGACGGACGCGGCGACTCCCGCGGGCGCGGCGCCGGGGCGATACCGGTTGGCCGACCAGGCGGTGGATCTCACGGAGGACGGCCGCGTGGTGCTGGCGGGAACGGACCGGCTGGCGGGCAGCGCGCTGAGCATGAATCGCGGCGTGAGCAACCTGATGCGGCTGGCGGGGCGTTTCGCTGGCGGATGCGGTGCGGATGGCGACGAGCAATCCGGCGCGGGCCGGAAGGGTGGCGACTCATGCGCAGGACCTGGTGGAGTTTCGAGTAACTTCAGGCGGTGAAGTCGAGGTATTGCGAACCTGGCTGGCGGGCCGCCTCACCCATGACGCGACAGAACTTCCTCTTTGATCTCGATCTCTTTGCGTTCGGATTTGATGCCGAGGCGCAGGCGGCCGAAGATGCTCATATAGATATTGGCTACCCACACCAGCGCGAACAGGGCGATCAGGACGCCGCGAAGATCGGTAAGCAGCAAGCGATAGCCGGTGAGCAACAGGAAAAAGAGCGTCACCCAGTGGCTCAGGCAATATTCGCAGGTGAAGACGTAGAAAAATTTGCGTTGGAGCAGCTTGGGACACTTCTGGCTGCGTTCTTCGCAGTATTCACGGGCTTCGCGGAAGACTTCTTCGTGCGTTATCGTCCAGGCAACGCTGGCGATGGGGATCGCGAGAACAAAAAGCCATACGATTTGCGCGGCAAGAGACATCCCAACCGAATGGTGCACGTGGAGGGCCATGCGGGATATGCTGTCCCACATGGCTACCAAGCGCAGAACCTTTCTTCAGCAAGTTGCGTTGGCGGGAGCAGCGACCCAGGCGAGCCTCGCCGAAGGCACGGTCGGGGGCCCGGAAATTGGATATCCGCGAGTCTTCACGGGCCGCAAGCTGACGGCGATCGCGTTTCCACTGGGAGGAGTCTGCGCGGGCTCGATCTCGCTGGGCGGGCGCGGGCAATTGCGCGATTGGGAGATCTTCAACCGGTCCGACAAGGGCAACGCGCCGAGCTATGCATTCCCGGCGATCTGGGTGCAGTCCGGCACTCGCAAGCCGGTGGCGCGCGTATTGGAATCGCGCATCCAGCCGCCGTACGAAGGTGCGACCGGGCTGGGCACGCGCAGCGCTCCGGGCTTGGTTCGGCTGGCGGGCGCGACGTTCACAGGCGAGTTTCCGCTGGCACGAATCGATTTCAGCGATGCGGCGCTGCCGGTTCGAGTGTCGCTGGAGGCCTTCTCGCCGTTCATTCCGCACGAGCCGGACGAATCGGGACTGCCGGCGGCGATCTTGCGATACCGGGTGAGCAATCGCGGGAGCGGCGGCGGCGAAGGTTTCGATCGCGTGGTCGATCGACAGTCCGGTGGGCCGGGCGCAGGCCGCGGACACGCGACAGAACGAGTATCGCGCGACCGAGCGGCTGGCGGGACTGATGATGACCAACGCCGAGCTGCCGGCGGCGGATCCGCTGAAGGGCAGTTTCGCGCTGGCGGCAATGGGCACGGCAGGCGCGCGCGTGACGCATTTGCGCGGTTGGGAGCAGGGGCGCTGGTGGAATTCGCCGATGCTCTACTGGGACGATTTCTCGGCGGACGGGGAACTGGGGCCGGAGGCGGAAAAGACGAACGCGGTGGGCGCGCTGTGCGTGCAGCGCACGCTGGCGGCGGGCGCGCACGCGGATTTCACGTTCTTGTTGGCGTGGCACTTTCCGAATCGAACGCCGCGGCGCATCGGGTGGCAATCCACCAAAGGCGAGGAAGATACGCTGATCGGCAACCACTACAGCACGCGCTTTGCCAGATGCGTGGGCGGCGGCGGAATACGCGGCGGCGAACCTGGAGAAGCTGGAAAAGAAGACGCGGACGTTCGCGGCGGCGCTACGGGAATCGACTTTGCCCGGGCGCGATCAAAGAGGCGGCGAGCGCGAACCTTTCCACGCTGGTCGCGACCACGAGTTTTCGCACGGCGGATGGCGAGTTCCACGGCTGGGAAGGCGTCAACGATCACGGCGGCTGCTGTCACGGCAGCTGCACGCACGTGTGGAACTACGAAACGACCACGGCGCATCTGTTCCCGAGCTTTGCGCGCTCGCTGCGCGCGGTGAGCTTCGGCTACAGCCTGGATGACGCGGGTGCGATCCGGTTTCGCGAGACGCTGCCGCACAACGCGGAGAATCGTTGGGGCTATGCCGCGGCGGACGGACAGATGGGGCAGATTATGCACGCCTATCTGGATTGGACGCTTTCGGGCGACGATGCGTGGCTGCGCGAGATGTGGCCGCGGGTGAAGAAGGCGATTGAGTTCGCGTGGATTCCAGGCGGCTGGGACGGCGATCGCGACGGCGTGCTGGAGGGCGTGCAGCACAATACGTACGACGTGGAGTTTTACGGCCCGAATCCGATGTGCGGCATTTACTATCTGGGGGCGCTGCGCGCGGGCGAGGAGATGGCGCGCGTGGTGGGCGACGCGGCGTCGGCGGCGGAATACCGGCGGCTGTTCGAGAGCGGGCGGCGGTGGATCGACGCCAACCTCTTCAACGGCGAATACTATATCCAGCAGATTCGCGGCGTGGCGAAGGACAAAGTCGCCAAGGCCATCATCGGGACCATGGGAAGCGACGATACGGAGAATCCGCAGTACCAGGTGGGCGCGGGCTGCCTGGTGGATCAGCTGGTGGGACAGTACATGGCGGAGGTGGCGGGGCTCGGGCCGCTGGTATCGCCGGAGAATATCCGCAAGACGCTGCAATCCATCTACCGGTACAACTACAAGCGCACCATGGCGGCTCACAACACGGTGCAGCGCACTTTCGCGTTGAATGACGAAGCGGCGATCGTGATCTGCGACTATGGCAAGGCGGAGCGGCCGCGCATTCCTTTTCCTTATTACGCGGAGGTGATGACGGGGTTTGAATACGCGGCCGCGACGCATATGCTGTACGCGGGGATGACGCGCGAAGGCGTGGAGTGCATCCGCAATATTCGCGCGCGGTACGACGGCGAAAAGCGCAATCCGTGGGACGAGGCCGAGTGCGGGCATCATTACGCGCGGGCGATGGCGGCGTGGAGCGGGCTGCTCGCGATGAGCGGATTCCGATATCACGGCGGCACGCGCGCGATCACGATTCAGGCGGCTCCGGAGTTCCGGTGCTTCTGGTCTACGGCGACGGCGTGGGGCACGTTTCACGTCACGGCGGCGGGTACGACGCTGCGCGTTGCGCACGGCACGCTGGAATGCCGGACGTGTACTGTGAACGGCAAGCGCAGCACTCCGAATCGAACGCTGAAAGAAGGCGACGAGCTGCGCGTATGAAGCCCGTCATCGCGGTAGTGGGCGGATTCCTGGGGGCAGGCAAGACGACCTTGATTCTGGCGGCGGCGCGCGAGCTGCAGCGGCAGGGAAGGCGCGTCGCGGTGATTCTGAACGATCAGGGCGGCGAACTGGTGGACAAGCGGCTGGCCGAGGCGCAGGCGGTGCCGGCCGACGAGGTGACGGGCGGATGTTTCTGCTGCCGCTTCCCGGATCTGATCGATGCGTTGGACCGGGTGGCGGCGCATGCGCCCGAAGTGATCTTCGCGGAAGCCGTGGGGAGTTGCACCGATATCGCGGCCACGACGCTGCGCCCGCTGCTGCGCGACTATCCCGACCGCTACCGGGTGGCGCCGTTGACCGTGATGGTGCACGAACGGCCGGAGGATCCGGATCTGAAATTTTTGTACGATCACCAGGTGGCGGAAGCGGACCTGGTAGTCACGCGAGACTGCGAAATTGCGGCTTGGCTCGTGGAACTACTGGGCGGCCGGATTGCGGCGGCCGGCCATTCCCTGCCACTCGATTACGCGCGGTACGCACAGGCGGAGGCGGCACTGGCGTGGTTGAACGTGCGCGTGACGGCGCGCGCGGCGCGGCCGATCTCGCCGGCGATGCTGGTGGGGCCGCTGCTGGACAGGCTCGCGGCGGAGGCGCCCGGGATCGTCCATTTAAAGCTCTTCACGCAATGCGACACGGGGTATTTGAAAGCGGCGCTCACTGGCAGTTCCAGCGAACCGCAGGTGGAAGGGAATCTGGACGCGTCGCCCGCGCGGGATCACGAGATTTTGTTGAACCTGCGCGCGCTCGGAGATCCGCGGGAGTTGCGCACGATTGTGGAGCGGGAGTTTGCAGCGCTCCCGGCGACCCTCACGTGGCACGACGTGCAGTGTTTCCGCCCGGGTGCTCCGGTACCTTATTTGCGGTTGGAATTAGAAGCCTAACGGAAGAGGACTTCCACGCCGCGCAGGATGGCCGCGGCTCCCGCTACTCCGCTGAGGGAAACGACGAGCGCGGCGCGCGGGCCGCGGCGCCGCACTAGGTAGAAGAGCCATCCGTCGGCGATGTCGCGCGGTCAGGTGATCCTAGCGGAAGAGGACTTCCACGCCGCGCAGGATGGCCGCGGCTCCCGCAACTCCGCTGAGCGAAGCGACGGGCGCGGCGCGCGGGCCGCGGCGTCGCACTAGGTAGAAGAGCCATCCGGCCGGCGATGCCGAGCGGCCAGGTGATCCTAGCGGAAGAAGACTTCCACGCCGCGCAGGATGGCCGCGGCACCCGCTACTCCGCTGAGCGAAGCGACGAGCGCGGCGCGCAGGCCGCGACGCCGCACTTCCTCATCCACCGCATGGTAGCCGAGGTAGAAGAGCCATCCGGCGGCGATGCCGAGCGGCCAGGTGATCCACTCGCTGCCCAGCTGCGGACCCATCACGAGGCCGAGAGCGCCGCCAGCGAGGGTGGCGCTTTCCGCGAGCAGCGCCCAGCCGAAGGCGGTAGAACGCGACCGGACCGAAGCGCGCAGAATTCCGCCGAGCGCGATGCCTTCGGGGATCTTGTGGAGCGCTACCGCGAGAGGCACGGCGACGCGAAGGCCGAGCGGCACGGTCAACTGGACGGTGGCGATACTCCAGCCATCGAGGAAGCTGTGCAGGGCGGCGGCGGCCACGAGCGGCGCGGCGAAGCCATGCAGTTCGGTGGCGCAGGAATTGTGATCGTGATCATGGGCGCAGGTGGGGCAGACCCGGTAGACGAAGCGATTGATCAGGAGCAATGCGCCATAGCCGGCGCAGAAAAGCGCCAGGCTGATGGGCCAACCGATCTCCGCCGCGAGTTCGGGCAGCAGCCCGAAGAGCGCCACGCCCAGAAGCACGCCGGCGCTGAACGGCACAACGATGCGGGCGCGTTCGCGCAGGCCGGTAAGCCATATGCCGAGAGCCGCTCCGCAGACGCCGACGATGGTGGCGAGTATTGGCGCAGCAATTCCCGAGGCTGTGGGAGAGAATGGCAAGCAACTACTGTAGCAGCGATGCGCGGCCGGACACGGCGGCCGCGCACCCGGAGCTAAAGGATGGCGGGCAGTACGAGGCCGGACTTAGCCAGCGCGCGCTGCATCAAGCCGATGGCGTGAATCTCTGGAATGTTCCGCGCGATCGAGATCTCCGAAACCAGCATGTGCCGGGCACGATCCAGCATCTTTTTCTCGCGGAACGAAAGCGGCTTATCGACATGCAGTTGGAGCAAGACCTTAAACACTTCAGCGGCCTTGAGTAGATCTCCGCTCTGCATTTTGTCGGTGTTCTCTTTGAACCTTACCTTCCAATCGGGGTTCAGCGCGCACCAGCCGGTAGCGAGGTAAGAAAGAATGCGGGAGATTTCCCGGTCTTTCGTGACTCGCCGCAGTCCGATGTTCGCCGCATTTGAAAAAGGCACCAAAACCGTCATGCTGCTACAACCGAAACGGAGAAGGTAGAATTTCTCAAACGCGGAGCCGAAGGAGCGCGTGCTGATGTTCTCTATAATGCCAACGCCCTGGTTGGGATATACCACTTTATCGCCGATCTGAAAGTTCATCATCTACGGGGTCCCCCACAAACCACCGCCGTCAGGTGTCACCATGACAGGATGGCAACGACAGTAAATACTACGCTGGTCCACACCCGGTGTCAAGGGGCGGTGACGCGGAATACAGCACTTGGAGGCAGCTAAAGAGGGAAAATTGGTGAAAAGTAGAACAACTGCAAAGAGGAGGGGGTGAAACGAAGGACAACAGGAGGAGGGCAATACACCACGGCGAGGTGTACCGGAGGAAAGGCCTGGGACTGAAAATTAATTCTCTTCGCCCGCGGGGACCTCGCTTTCCTCATCGGCGGGCAAGCCGCGTTCCGCCAACAGAAGACGCCGCAGGGTGCGGAGATCATTTAATATGCGGCGGCTGCTGGTGATGTGAAGATTTAATTTGGCAAGGTTGTAGGAGACCAGCAAGAGAGCTTCTTTGCGGCGATCTGCATGGTCTTTTTCCGCGGCGGCGATTTCTTCTTCGACATCGCGCCGCGCTTCGTCCACGGATTCGGAAAGCATCCGCACATATTCGTGCGAACCCTCAATGCTGTCAAACGGCGTTTCGGCCTTATAGCTCACGGAATCGCCTTTCCGACCGCCTGCCCGATGCGGGTGGCCCTACGAATAAATTAAGTGTGCTTCATTCTCGCACAATTGCAACATGTCTGAAACATGTAATCTGAAGGTGCCGGACGTAAACGCCCGTCCGGGGAGCAAACCGTGCGCGCGATCATAGTGGATGACGAGGAACTGGCGCGGGGGTACCTGCGGGAGTTGCTCGCCGCACATTCCGAGATCGAAATTCTGGCGGAATGCGCCAACGGTTTTGAGGCCGTAAAAGCGATTGGTGAGATTCATCCCGACCTGGTGTTCCTGGATGTGCGGATGCCGAAACTGGATGGCTTCGAAGTCTTGGAATTACTCGATGCCGATACCCGGCCGGTGGTGATTTTCGTTACGGCGTTCGACCAGTATGCGATGCGTGCGTTCGATGCCCATGCGGTGGATTACCTGCTGAAGCCCTTCAGCGCGGAGCGGCTGGCGCTGGCACTGGAGAAGGCGCGACTGCGAATGGGAGAGCGCCGGCTTCCCGCCGAGGTGGCGGCGGCAGCGCGAGAGGGTGAGCGGCCGCAGCGGCTGGTGGTTAAGGACGGCGCCAAGATCCACGTGATTCCGCTGGGCAAGCTCGATTATGTGGAAGCCCAGGATGATTATGTGGCGCTGCACAGCGAAGGCAAGAGTTATTTGAAGCAGCAAACGATCGCGGCTGTGGAAGCGATGCTGGATCCGGCGACCTTTGTGCGGATTCATCGCTCCGCAATCGTCAACCTGGAGCGCGTGACGAGAATCGAACCTTACGCGAAGGAGAGCCGGATCGCGATTCTGACGGACGGCACGCGATTGCCGGTAAGCCGGACCGGATATGCGCGCCTGCTGGAGGCTCATGGGTTCCGAGCCTAAGGGCTAAGCGCCCGCGGCAGGTTCGCAGGGGAAGCGAAGGCTGACGCGATAGACGCCTTCGCCGGCTTCAGTGAGGAGGCTGGCCTCGCTGCCATAGCGCACTTGCAGGCGGCGGCGTACGTGGGCCAGGCCTACTCCCAGACGGTCTGGGGGAGCGGCTTCGGGATCGAATTGATTTTCGACGGCGATGTGAACTTCGGCGCCGCTGCGTTCGACGGACAGGCGGATGACGCCGCCATCGACCAGTCCCGCGATGCCGTGCTTGACTGCGTTCTCTACTAGCGGCTGGAGGAGCAGGGCGGGAATCGCGCACTCCTGGCAGGACTCCTGAATTTCTTCGCGCACGACGAGGCGCGGGCCAAAGCGGACGTGCTCGACATCCAGGTAGCTGCGCGCGAGGGCGAGCTCTTCGCGAAGCGGGATGTTCTGACGGTCGCCGAGGCCGAGGCTGCTGCGCAGGAAATCCGCAAGGCGTACGCACATTTCGCGGGCGCGGACCGCATCCTGGGTAGTCAAGGCGGCGATGGAGTGGAGGCTGTTGAAGAGAAAGTGCGGGTTGATCTGCATGCGGAGCGCGTAGAGTTCCGCATCGCGAGCCAGCGAATGGGCCTCGGCGGCGCTGAGGGTGGCGGCGCGCGAGGCGTCGGCCGCGAGCGCGGCATAGTGCAGGCCGCCGGAGAGCAGATACAAGATCATGCCGATGCCGAAGAGGAGGTCGAGGTGGACGGCGGTGCGTCCCTGGCTCCAGGCCGAAAGCCAGGCGGCGGCAACCAGGGTGCACGAAGCGGCGGCGGCGGCAACGGTCCAGGTTAAGGACAGTGCGACGGAATCGGCGATGCGCAGCGGACGTACACGGCAGATTGGCCACGGGGAGAGGCAGGCGAAGGCGAAGACGATGCAGGCGGGCGCGAGCATCTCCGCGGCTGCGACCCATGAGATTCCGCCGGAGGCCCAGACTACGTAGTCCAGCAGAGCGAGAATCGGCAGCCAGCCCGCGAGGTAGAGCAGGATGCGTCCGCGCGCCGCAAGAATGGGATGCATCGGGCGCTCAGTTTTTTACGTTCACGCCGCCGAAGAGGGCGGTGCCTTTCAAGAGGAGTCGCTTGACGCCGGGCATATCCACAGACGGATGGGTGGATTCATCGGAGAAGCCGCCGAAGATGCCGGCGCCTTCCCACACGACGATCCAGTTGGAGGGGACTTTGATCTCTATGCCGCCGAAGGTAGCATTCAAATCAATGGCCGCCGAATCGGCACGGATCGAGGCCTTGCGGAGGTTGAGTTCGACGCCGCCGAACATGGCGGAGATGGTGCCGCCGCGGAAATCGTCCGTAGTGACTTTACGATCCACGCCACCGAAGAGAGCGTAGAGGTTGACTGCGCCTTCGGGCGCGCCGCCGTTAGGAATCGGCGCAGGAGTATAGATGCGGTTCCAGAGCATCAACAGGCCGGCGCCGATCAGGATCAGAGGCCAGAAATCCCGGAACGTGAGATGAACGAAGCCGAGCGTGTTGGTCAGGAACAAGGCTCCGACCGCGACCAGCACGATTCCGTTATTGCGGCCGCCCGTGTAAGGGGAATCGACCAGTTTGGCAAGTCCCGCGGCGATGAGGAGTACGGGCCAGAAACGCCACACGTCGTGAAGGTAAAAGATGTTCAGGTTATTGAGGAGGAAGAGCGCGCCGACACCGATCACCACCAGCGCCGGAATGATGCCGGGATTGGCGCGAAAGCCTTGAATTCTTTCTTCGTGATGTTGCATGAACCCAGAGTAGGGCGGGGAAAAGCGCAAGTCGCGGGCGAATCGGCGAACGCCCGGGTTTTACCGGCGAGCGGCGGCCGGGGCGGGGAAGAGCTGCTGGATGACGGCGAAGCGATAGTCGAAGACGCGCTCCAGATCGCGATGCACCATGAGGGAGTGGGCCAGCTCACCGATCGCGCCGAGGGGGAGTTCGTAGTTTACCCGGTCTAACATGCGGGTGCCTCCGGCTTCGGGCCGAAACTCGTGCACGTGATGCCAAAGGCGGTAAGGGCCGCGAATTTGTACGTCGATGAAGCTTTGGGGAGCATCCCAGGAAGCGATTTCCGTTCGCCAGGCGATGGGAATTCCGTGCCACTTCAGGCGATAATCGAGGCGGGTTCCCGGCGCGCATGTCGATGGGCGCGGGCGTCAGAATTTTGAAGTTGAGCCAGGACGGGGTGATGGCTTCGAGGTTGGCGGCGTCGGCAAAAAAAGCGAATACGTCTTCCGTGCGACGGGGGATGAATTGTTCGCGGACGAAGCGAGTGGACCGGCATTGCGGATTGCTAGGCGTACCCTCCTTTATTATAAGTGGCTCACTGCGTGTTTTTGCCCACCATTTGTCATGGACAACGACATTGACATTATGTATCCCTCGAGCACTAGGCTGGGATGGTGAATGACTCCACGCCGACAGGCTATCCGATTCGCGCAGTCTCGAAATTGACCGGGATCAGCATAGATGTCTTGCGAGTTTGGGAACGCCGTTATCAATCCGTAGTACCGATGCGCAGCGCTCGTGGCCGCGTATACGACGCCGCGCAGGTTCGCCGGCTCAAGCTATTGCGTGACGCGACTTTGGCGGGACACGCGATCGGCCAAATATCGAAGCTTTCCGACGAGCAGATACGGGAGCTACTGGCAGCGCCGGCGGCCGGCCCGGCGAAGGAGCCGGCCGGCCGAAGATACGGTGATTCGTCCGGTGCTGAAGGCGATCGAGAATTACGATTACTCTGGGGCCAACAACGAACTGGGCGTGCTGGCATCGCTGCTGCCGATTCCCGAATTGGTCTTCCGTGTGGTTCATCCGCTGCTCAGCGTGGTGGGGCAGCGGTGGTACAAAGGGTCGCTGACGGTGGCCCAGGAACACATGATCAGCGCGCTGTTGCGCAATTTGCTGGGCGGACTGGTGCGGCTTCATCAGCCGCAGCGGCAGGCGCTGCGTTTGCTGTTTGCGACGCCGGCTGGGGAGTTGCACGAGTTCGGTATTTTATGCGGAGCGATGCTCGCGGTCGCGACGGGTGCGGAGGCAATCTACCTGGGACCGAATCTGCCGGTGCCGGAGATTATCGGCATCACCAACCGGCTGAAGCCGGACGCCCTGGTTCTCGGGGTGGTGGCCCCTCAATATATTGCGGACCTTACCGGGGATACTGCATTTCATCGGCGATGAGATTCCTTCGGCGACAGGTCTGTGGGTTGGCGGACACACGGCGAAGGGCGCGGTGGCGGAGCCAGCGTCCGCCGCGGCTGACGTTCCTTGAAAATTTCGAAGCCATGACGGCGCACCTGACGCAGGTACAGGCGGCGGGCTAAGCAGTTATGCGAGGGCGGGCTACCGGTCGGGGCGCTGGATCGCTCTTACCAGGTCCTCTACATCTTCGAGCTTTTCGCCGAGTAAATTCAGCTTGCGGGCGAGGCCTTGAATCTCGCTTTCCGCGCGCCGGTTGACGGCGTAATCCAGTTCACCGCGCACGCGATCCTTGGCGTCCTGGCGGTTCTGGCTCATCATGATCACGGGCGCCTGGATGGAGGCGAGCATGGAGAGGAAGAGGTTCAGCAAGATGAAGGGATATGGGTCCCAGGCCTGCCTGCCGAGCATCACGTTGACCGCCGTGTAAGCGGTGAGCACTAGGCCGAATGAAATGATGAATCGCCAGGAGCCGCCAAACCGGGCTACGGCGTCGGCGATGTGCTCGCCAACGGTGGTTTGTTCCGCGATGACCTCATTGGGATTGCGCGTGGAGCGTACGCGCACGAGCTTCTGGGAGCCGTGATACTGTTTGCCGAGGACGGCGAGCATGTCCATTCCCGCATGGGGCTTGCGTTCCAGCAGGACCATGATGTCGTGGCGGTCGACCTCCACGCAGACGGTGGCTTCGACGGCCGCGGCGCTGGTCTGGTGAACGGTTTGATCCAGCATGCTGGCGAAGCCGAAGAACTCGCCGGCGCCAGGCTCGTCCACCACCACTTCCTGTTGGTCTTCATCCACGATGGTGACGCGAACGGCGCCGGAGACCATGATATAGGCGCGGCCGCCCTCGTCGCCGAGCTTATAAATGCGCTGCCGCGGCGCGAAGTTTCGGACCTCGACCTGTCCGGCCAGCACGGCTATTTCATCGTCATCCAGCAGTGCAAACAGCGGCACTCTACGCAGCGTCTCGGGGTCGCAAGCCATGCTCACCTCACCTCGCCAACAGGATTCCACAAAGTGCCCGCGAGTGTCACTAGGGAATGACTTCGGGGGCAAGCAAACAGAGTGTTATTTGGATTGATACGTTTTGGTGTAGCCGGTTCGCGGGTTGGTCATCGTGTACTTGCCATCGGGCGCCA
Source organism: uncultured Solibacteraceae bacterium (assembly GCA_963811575.1). Taxonomy (GTDB): domain Bacteria; phylum Acidobacteriota; class Terriglobia; order Bryobacterales; family Bryobacteraceae; genus Solibacter. The sequence goes on from CAWERY010000014.1 coordinate 350,005, forward strand.
CGGAGAGTTTGAGCAGATTGCCGGTGCATTCGGCGCTGGCCCCGAGATTGCCGATCATCTTCTCATCGCTATTGAGTTCGCGCGGCGTGCCTAGTGCGAGGTGGCCTTGCCAGATGTCTTCGAGGCCGGGTGACTGGCGCAGCGTCTGGAAGACGACGGCTGGGCCGCCTTTGCGCGGACCATTATTCATGACCATCACTTTCGGCTGAATCGCCCAGACGAACTGCGGCGAATTGGAGCGCTCCAGGCCGTGATGGGTCGTCTGGTAGAGATCCACGGCGCCGATCAGATTGACGGGACAGACCAGTTTCTGTTCGTAGTTCCAGGTGAGATCGCCCATGTCGATGAAATCGAATTTGCCGAATTTCAAGAGGAAGCCGACGCTTTGATCGTTATCGGGATCCGGTTCGGGCGGGTGCTCCTTGAAATTTGCGCATGCGGGGTTTTTTGCGCCGGCGCCCTTCAAGGGTTTGGTGATCGCCTGGCCGGCCGACATGATGACTTCGATATCGACGCCCTTCAGCGGAATGCGATCGCCGGCCTTGAGGATTTTGCGCTGCCCGCGCTGAGTTCTTCATAGGCCTTGTAGTTGGCGGCGACCTGAGGGCGCGACAGTTCCACGCTTTCGCCGTGATCCATATACATTTCGATGGGAATCAGTTTGGCGAGGGCCGCCATGGCGCCGATGTGGTCCGCGTGAAAGTGGGTGGTGAGCAGAATGTCGATCTTCTTGAGGCCCGCTTGCTGGGCGGCGGCAAGGATGCGCCGGGCGTCGCGATCGTCCGGCGTGCGGTTGGCGGTATCGACCAACATCGACTCGCCGCTGGGGGCGACGATGAGCGTGGCGGCTCCGCCCTCGGCGTCGATCCAATAGATCTCCAGATTCTTCGAAGCGCCGGAGAGCAGGGTTGCGGAAAGCAGGGTGAACACCGCGATCAATTTGGGAAACATCAGTGTCATGATACCCGACGGCGGCGTCGAGGTTCGGGCACAATGAGGGTAGGATGACAAATCAGAAAGTCGCGCTGGTGACGGGAGCGGGGAGTGGAATCGGGCGTGCGGTTGCGAAGGCGCTGCATGCGGCGGGGTACCGGGTGGCGCTCGCGGGGCGGCGTGCCGGCGGAACTGGAGCGGACCGCGGGGGGCGAGAGCGGGATGCTGCCGATCGCCACCGATGTCAGTTCCCAGGAGAGTGTCCGCGCTCTCTTCGCCAAGGTCCAGGAGGCGTTTGGCCGGCTCGATCTGCTGTTCAATAATGCGGGCAGAAATGCGCCCGCGATCCCGATGGAAGAATTGAGCGTGGCGCAATGGAACGAGGTGGTGGCGCGTCAATCTCACGGGCGCTTTCCTGTGCGCGCAGGAAGCGATTCGAATGATGAAGGCGCAAGATCCCAAGGGCGGGCGCATCATCAACAACGGTTCGATTTCGGCGCATGTGCCACGCCCGCACTCCGCGCCGTACACGGCGACGAAGCACGCGATCACGGGGCTGACGAAGAGCATTGCGCTGGACGGACGCCCGCACCACATCGCATGCGGGCAGATCGACATCGGCAATGCGGCTACGGAAATGACGGAGCGCATGACAGCGGGCGTGCTGCAGGCCAATGGAACGACGGCGGTGGAACCGCGCATGGACGTGAAGCACGTGGCGGACGCGGTGGTCTACATGGCGCAACTGCCGCTGGACGCGAACGTTCCATTCCTTACAGTGATGGCAACGGGCATGCCATTCATGGGCGCGGCTAAGGCTAGACGCCGACGGCGGCCATTACCTGAAGGGCGGCCTTGCAGAACGCCGGAAGGTCTTCGGGCTTGCGGCTGGTGACCAGGTTGCCATCGACCACAACCTCGGCATCCGACCACTCGGCGCCGGCGTTGATCACGTCGTCCTTGATGGCGAAGAAGCTGGTGGCCTTGCGCCCCTTCAGCATTCCGCCGGCGGAGCAGAGAACCCAGGGGCCATGACAGATGGAGGCCACGAGTTTGCCTTGCGCATTCATGTCGTGGACGAACTGATTGGCCTTGGCGTGGCGGCGGATGTGGTCGGGCGCGTAACCGCCGGGCACGACGACGCCATCGAAATCCGAGGCTTTGGCATCGTCGTAGGAGAGCTGCGATTTCACGGGGTAGCCGAGTTTGCTGCCGTAGGTCTCGCCGGCTTTGGCGCCGATAGTGACTACCGTCGCGCCGGCTTCCTGAAAGCGGAACAGCGGGTACCAGACTTCCATTTCCTGATAGAGCGTGTCCACCAGGATCGCAATTTTCTTTCCGGAGAGGTCCATGAGGCTATGGTATCCGAGAAGGGGGCGAGACGGCGCGGAGCGAAAGCGGGCTAGTGAACGCGGGATTTTTTCAGTTTTATTTTCAGCAGGCGAATTTCCTTGGCGACTGCGCCCAGAGCGGCGTCCACACGGAGCTGCATGCGGTCGAGGCTACGTTCCAACGTCTGAATCTCCGAGGCGGGCTGTGATTCGAGGGCAGGGTGGCGGATGCCGCCGCGCTCCAGCGCCGCGAGCAATTCATTCTTGGTCTTGCGCCCCAGGCCGCGCACGGAAGAGCCTAGATCCAGGGCAAGCACGTGTTCCACAGTGTCGCACCCGATGGCGCGCAGGGCATTCCGGGTGCGCACCGAGAGGCCCAGATCTTCGACCGCGGATTCGAGGCCGATGGTTTTTGTTTCACGAGGCGAAGGCGCTTGCATGCGCCGCAACTGCGCTTCCAACTCTCTTTCGGTGATTACGGGATGTCTGGCGCGCGATCGCATTTACACTCCGTCTGCTGAATCTGAAAACATAATTAAGAGGACCGCGACCACGCGAAACGGACCACAGCGACAGGGCTTGGCGTCTTGATCCGCATCACATCGGATCAAGGCCGACTCGGACGATTGTAGGCATCGTTGCGGGCGCACTTCCAATAGAAATATTTGATTCGGCGGATTCGGATTTTAAGGGTTACGCCAGCCTGCGGTGACGCGCATCTAATGATTGCAGCGCCGGAAGCGATCTTACCCGAGCTTCGAGGCCAGACCAAACTTCCGAATCACTCGCATAGAAAATATCTATTGGAATACGGTTCGGTGAAGGAATAGATTAGACCTATTCAGATTTCAGGTGCCCGCCCCGTCAGCGCGGTCCCGATATTTTCCTAGGCCCACAAAGAAGCGAATCCAGAAGGTAATAACGGGAGATACCCATGTACAAGAACTATATACTCGCGCTGATCGCCGGTGCAGCCATGCTGCACAGCGTATCCGCACAATCGTCGTCAACGGATTCAGATCAGACCCCGGCGCAGGCGCCGGCAGCAACTCAGGCGGTAGCCGCGCAGACGCCGGCTGCCACTCCGCCGCCCGCGGCAAAAAGCGCGTTTACGCAGGGAGGAATCGATTTCAGCTTCCTCTTCGACGGTTACGTGAATGCCAACCTCAACCATCCTGACTCCGGATTCAACGGTCTTCGCAATTTCGATTTTCGCGCCGATACGGTGCACGTGAATATGGGAAAGATCACGATGGACCGAGCTCCCGCCCCGGTGGGCTTTCACCTGGACGTAGGTTTCGGGCAGACCTTCGATGCGATTCATTCGACGGACCGCGCGCCGGAAGCTTTCAAGTATTTCGAGCAGGCGTATGTGAGTTTCAAGCCGAAATCCTGGAAAGGCGTCGAGATCGATGCCGGCGAGTTTGTGACTTCGGCAGGCGCCGAGGTGATCGAGACAAATCAGAACTGGAATTATTCGCGCTCCCTATTATTCGCGTGGGCGATTCCGTACTATCACTTCGGCGTACGCGCCTCGATCCCAATCGGGAAGTTTACCGGCGGGGTACAGGTAGTGCAGGGCTGGAACAATATCTACGATAATAACAGCGGCAAGACCATCGGACTGAATGGAGCATACGCGTGGAAGAAGGTGACCTGGTCGCACAACTACTATGTGGGTCCGGAAAAGACCAAGACGAACACGGGACTTCGCCAACTCTACGACACGACCGTTCTGGTTAACGCTTCCGACAATTTCAGTTACTACATCAACTTCGACTACGGCCGCGATAAGTACGTCGGCAGCGGCTCCGCGAAGTGGTATGGCATCGCCGGCGCCGCCCGGTATGCCATCGGTAAGAAGTTTGCAATTGCCGGACGCTTGGAAGTTTTCAGCGATCCGGATGGCTTCTCTACCGGCACGGCGCAATCGGTGAAGGAATTCACCGCGACCGGCGAATACAAAATGAGCAGCTGGCTGCTGACTCGCGTTGAGTTCCGCGACGACTGGTCCAATCAGGCTTACTTTCAGAAGGGATCCGGCTCTACCTTCAATCAGCCCACGTTTCTGCTAGGCATGGTGGCCTTCCTCGGCCCCAAGAAATAGGACAACTCACTCCGATGAAAAAAATAGAAGCGATCATTCAGCCGTTCAAGATGGACGAAGTGAAGGAAGCGTTGATGGGGATTGGCATCGAAGGCATCACAATCAGCGAAGTTCGCGGGCATGGCCGTCAAAAGGGCCATAAGGAGGTCTACCGGGGTCAGGAATACAACGTGGACCTGCTTCCCAAACTCAAAATGGAAATGGTAGTCACTTCGGACCGCTCTGACGAAGTTATTAAGGTGCTCACGAGCGCAGCCCGCACGGGAAAGATCGGCGACGGCAAGATCTTCATCTACGAAGTGGCGGAAGCGATCCGGATCCGCAATGGCGACCGCGGCGACATGGCGCTTTAAAAGTACTAGCAATTCAAAATCCAATGAAACTCGAGGTGAAATATGGGCGCGAATTCCACACAAGCGCAGGGGTAGCGTTGTTTCTGATTGCATTACGCTGATCGCGGCCGGACTGGCGCAGGACATCAGCTACATGCTGATTGGTCTCGGAGCTCGCTGATACTGGCAGGCTTCCATCATGCTTTTCTTCAAGTGCAAACCTTGGGAACACAACGAACAATAAAGGATGAAACACATATGGTCTTAGTAGGAATTCTCATAACATTGCTCGGCTTTGTGATTAGCGTGCTGAGCCTGCGGGATGACAACAAGTGTGAGCGTCCGCATGATTATGGTGCTGGTCGGGATCGCCGTCAGCTTCTCCGGCATCATTGGCATCATCAACCGCGCTTATCTAAAGAACGCCAACTGGAGGAAATAAAATCCGTGAAGAAATCATTCTGCTAATTACGACTTCTTTAGTGCTGGCGTGCGTCGCTGGATTGGCGCAGGCGCCCGCTGCCGCTACGCCGCCGGCGGCTCAACCCGCCGGTCGATCACGGATGCGACCTCAAGAACGTCGACACGCCAAAAGCCGAAGTCCGCCTCAAAGGCGATCCGGACGGCGGCCTCACCGGCACCGTCTCCGATATCGCCGTCAGCGACGCAAGAAGGGCTCACGGTCGCCGACGTCCTCAACCAGGTCGGCCAGAACAAGGTCGCGATCAACTTCATCTGGACGCTGATCGCCGGCTTCCTGGTCATGTTCATGCAGGCCGGCTTCGCAATCGTGGAAACCGGTCTCTGCCGCGCCAAGAACGCCAACCACACGATGATGATGAACTTCATGGTGTACGGCGTCGGCATGCTGGCCTACTGGCTGATCGGTTTCGCGATCCAGATGGGCGGCGTCGGCGGCGTCGCAATCTGGGCGGCGCTGCGCCGCTGAACACCGAATATGCTATCACGCTGTTCGGCAAGCCCTTTGGCCTGTTCGGACAGCACGGCATGTTCCTGACGCAGGGCGGAACCTACGACGTCGGCGTGATGGTGGTCTTCCTGTTCCAGATGGTCTTCATGGATACGGCGCTGACCATCGTCACCGGGTTCGGCCGCCGAACGCTGGAAGTACGCAGCGTTCCTGGTTTCGTCCTTCGTCCTGGGCGCCTTCATCTATCCGCTGTTCGGCAACTGGGCATGGGGCGGCGGCTGGCTTGCCAACCTGGGCACCAATTTCGGTCTGGGCAACGGCTACTGCGATTTCGCGGGTTCGGGCGTGGTGCATGCGGTAGGAGGTTTCACGGCGTTGGCGCTTGTCGCTCATCGTCGGGCCGCGCCTCGGGAAGTACACCCGCCAGGGCAAGCCGAACGCGATCATCGGCCACGACATCGTGATCGTGCTGACGGGCTGCTTCATCCTGGCGTTCGGCTGGTTCGGATTCAATCCCGGATCCACGCTCGGCGCTTCCGGCAACGGCGATCTGCGCATCGGCTCCATCGCGGTGAACACCATGCTGGCCGGCATGGCGGGCGGTTTCGGCGCGATGTTCTATATGTGGATGCGCTACGGCAAGCCGGATGCTTCCATGTCCGGCAACGGCCTGCTGGCGGGACTGGTCGCGATCACGGCGCCCAGCGGCTTCGTCAACACCGGTCGGCGCGGTCATCATCGGACTGATCGCCGGCGTGCTGGTGTGCCTCTCGGTGGAGTTCGTCGACCGCGTCTTGAAGGTCGACGATCCGGTGGGCGCGATTTCGGTGCACGGCGCCAACGGGCTCTGGGGCGTGATCGCGGTGGGCCTGTTCGCCGACGGCAAGAGCAACTACGGCGGCTCCTGGAACGGCGTGAACGGGTCGGTGACCGGTCTGTTCTATGGCGATGCCAGCCAGTTGGTGGCGCAGTTGATCGGCGTCGCCACGCTGATCGGCTGCGTATTCAGTCATCAGCTTCGTGGTCAACCTGGCCATCGACGCGGTGGTGGGCCAGCGGGTTCGCGCCAAGGCGGAGCTCGAAGGTCTCGATCTCCCGGAAATGGGACAGGTCGGCTATCCGGAGTTCGAACTGAAGGCGCGAACGGTGGGAGCCAGTAGACAGTCACGATGACTGGTCGAACTCACGCAACGGCAGCACCGCGTCCACGAGCTGCCCGCCGGTTCCCTGGCGAGACCCTCACACGGTCTCGCCGACGCAACTTGCGCGAGTATATCCGGATCGCTGGAAACGGCCTGCGAACAGAATCCGCAATCGGCCGGACTTGCGCACCTGCCTCGGCATGGCTTACGCCATGAACTACGACGTCTACAAGTCGATGGACGCCCTGGAAGACGCGGTCGAACTGGACCCGCAGCACTTCTTCGCGCAGTTGAAATACGCCGAGTTGCACTACCGGCTGCGCGCACTGGTCAAGCGCGGAAGCAGGAAACATTGAAGGCTGTGGATCTGGCCGGCAACGCGTGGGAATTCTCGCTGGCGCGCAAGCAATTGCAGGAGATTCGGCGGCTGATGCGCGAAGGCACGCAAAAACCGGAGTGGACGAAACCCTTGCGCACGCCCGCCATTGCTGCTGGCTGGCGATGGCGATGATTCTTTGTCTGGGGGTGAACTGGAAATGAACTAGAAAGTGGTGTTACTTTCATCGCCGCGGCGCTCATGCGGCTTACTTGCTGATCACGCCACGGCGCGCCACCCCTGCCGGTGGCCGCGGGTATCGCATGGCGCGGCATTGTTGACGTGGCGATCCACGCTCTCGCGCCTGACCGAACCATGCCCGATGTCTTTCACTACACTGCCCGCACTGCTGTTGCTTCCGGATGCCGGCGGCCCGGCGAAAATTCCGCTTGTCGATGCTGGTCATGTTCGTCTCCGCCAAGCTCATGGCGGAGTCGCTCGAGCGGATCGGATCAACCCGGAATTGTCGGCGAAATCATCGCCGGCGTTCTGATCGGCCCGAGCGTTTTGGGCTGGCTCGCGCCCAGCGAATTCCTGACGGCGCTTGTCGGATCTGGGGGCGATGTTCCTGCTCTTCCGTGTCGGCCTCGAAGTCAAGTCCTCCGAATTGATGAAGGTCGGCGGCACCGCAACGTTGGTGGCCTGCTCCGGTGTGGTCGTTCCCTTTTCATGGGATGGCGATTATGCTCGCCTGGGGCGCAGCTACGAATGAAGCGATTTTCGTGGGCGCGTCCATGGTGGCCACCAGCGTCGGCATCACGGCCCAAGTACTCTCCGCTAAAGGACTGCTGCACGAAGTTTCCAGCAAAATCATTCTGGCGGCCGCTGTGATCGACGACGTCCTCGGCCTGCTCGTTCTGGCCGTGGTAAGCAGCCTGACGCACGGGCAAATTCGATGTCCTCCCACTGGCGCTGACCGCCGCCCTGGCCGTTGGATTCACCGTGATCGTTGCCAAATGGGGCACTCACGCCGTGAGCAGGGTGGTGCCGCACGTCGAGCAAACACCTTCAGCGTCGCCGAGGCGCAGTTTCGTGCATGGCGATGAGCCTGCTGTTTGTGCTCTCGTGCTGGCCGCCGTCTACATCGGGGTCGCGGCCATCGTCGGCGCCTTCCTCGCCGGCCTAGCGCTGGCCGAAAGCACCGGACCGCGAGTACGCGACCTGGCCCAGGGAGTGTCGGAATTACTGGTCCCGTTTTTCCTCGCCGGCATCGGACTCCATGTCGACCTCTCGGCCTTTTCGGACGCCTGGCAACCGCTATCCTGGCGATGGTGATTCTGCTGGCGGCGGTGGTTTCGAAATTTATCGGCTGTGGACTTGGCGCGCTCGGGCCTGGGTAAGGCCGAAGCATTGCGGATCGGCGTCGGCATGATCCCGCGCGGCGAGGTTGGGATGGTGGTGGCGCAGATCGGGCTGGGCTTCGGCATCATCTCGCAGAATGTCGTACGGCGTTGTCGTCTTCATGTCGGTTGCCACGACGATCGTTGCTCCGCCGCTGATCAAGATTACTTTCCGGAGTTTGCTGAAGACGGATCAGGCCGAAGAACCTGAAGAGGCTTTCCGGCTCGGCTAGATTCTCGCGCCGCCTGCTCTTCCTGTATACTTTCCACATGAATCGTAGGGCATTCGTTTCCTCGTCCGGCGCCGCCGCCATGGCGCTCGGCAGTTCTCTGACTCAAAGCCGGCGCAGGCAGCCCCCGCTCCCAAGGCGCTGATGAAGCTGGGGTGCCAGAGCGCTCCCACCAACGAGACGCACCTGAAATACTTCGCGCGCTACGGGGTGCGAAATATCTGCGGCTATCCCACCATCGCGGATGGGCGGTTGTATGCGACTCCGGACGAGCTCAAGAAAATGCGTGACCTGGCCGATGCCAATGGCATCAGCATCGATTGCCTGGCGCCGCCGCTGCTGCCTTCGAGCCACATCGACCGCGAAAAACATCCGGCCATCATGCTGGCGCAAAGCCCGGAGCGCGATCGCGATATCGAGGCGATGCAGACGTTGATCCGCAATTGCGCCGCCGCGGGGATCCCGTCGATCAAATACAACATGAGCATCCTGGGCGTGTTGCGCACGGGACGTTCCCCCGGCCGCGGCGATGCCACCTACAGCACCTGGAGTTTGAAGAACGCCCATCCCGAAACTCCTCTGACCAAGGCGGGCCGGGTGACGGCCGACATGGCATGGGAGCGGATCACTTATTTCCTGAATAAGATCATTCCCGTGGCCGCGGAGTACAAGGTCCGTATGGCGTGCCATCCGCACGACCCCGGCGTGCCGCCGGAAGGCTACCAGGGCGTCACGCGCGTTCTGGGCACGGTGGACGGGTTGAAGAAATTCGTATCGATTCAGGAGAGCCCGTACCACGGCCTGAATTTCTGCCAGGGTACGGTCTCCGAGATGCTTCAGGATCCGGGCAAGGAAATCTACGACGTGATCCGCTATTTCGGTTCGCGCAAGAAGATTTTCAACGTGCACTTCCGAAACATCCGCGGCCATCGCGATGAATTCGTCGAAACGTATCCCGACGATGGCGACGTGGATTTCGTGAAAGCGGTCCAGACCTATAAAGAGGTCGGCTACCCGTATTTGCTGATGCCCGATCACGTACCCGCGGCGGCGAATGACCCGGGCGGATTGCAATCTTTCGCATTCTGCTACGGGTACATCCGGGCACTGATTCAGGCCGCCGACCGGCTGACCTGAACGCGGCTACTTCTGAGCTTTCTTCAGGGCTTTCTTCTGCTTGCGCGGGCAGGCGCGACTTATTCTTGGACGCCAATTTCGGGATGGCTACCTTCTTCGGCGCGGTCGGTGTTTCGGCTTTGACCCCGGCGAGTGCGGCCACCTTTCCGGCAGCGGCGCCCAAGTTCTTCGCGGCAGTCACCAGCACGCTCTCGGGCGCATCTTCGGGGGTAGTAGATTTCTTGGCCATAGTGAGGTCCTCTCAAACGTGCGTCCTTACGCACACTCTTTAACAGTAGCAGGTGCGGGATCAGGCAAGCCGGTTAAAAGTGTGAGCCTGTTCCTGCGCGGCGCGCGGTTTTGGTCCGCTTCCATACCCTGGAAGTTGTGATACTGGGACATGTCACTCGCGACTGGAACCTTCGAAGCGAAGCTCACACCCGAGGCGGCCGGCACGGAACCGAGCCTGGGGCGCATGGCCATCGCCAAGCAATTTCGCGGCGACCTGGAGGCGGTAAGCAGCGGGCAAATGCTGACCGGCGGCACGAGCGTGAAAGGCTCCGCGGGATATGTGGCGATGGAGCGGGTCTCCGGCGCGCTGCACGGTCATGCGGGCGAATTCACTTTGCAGCACAGCGGCACGATGAATCGCGGGGAGCCGCGGCTATCCATCACGGTGGTACCGGATTCGGGCGCGGGCGAACTCACCGGGCTGACCGGCAGCATGCAGATCATGATGGCCGCGGGCGGGCACTCTTACGAATTCGAGTACACGCTGCCGGAAGCCGCGGATACGGCTGTCTAGCCCGCGACCCGTTCGCCGGGCCTGCTATTATGTATTCAAATCATGCCTGATCTTCGTGCGGAGTTCGCTCCGACGTCCGAAGCCGTTACCAACAATATTCGTGTCGAGGTAATTGCACGCCACGCCCCGGAGAATTCTCAGCAGGGCGAATTCGTCTTCCAGTACACGGTGCGCATCACCAACCAGGGAGCGGAGACGGTGCAATTGCGCAGCCGGCACTGGATTATCACGGACGCGCTCGATCACGTCGAAGAGGTTCGCGGTCCGGGTGTGGTGGGCGAGCAGCCCGCTCTGGCGCCGGGGCAGGCCTTCAAGTACTCTTCCTGGTGTCCGCTTGAAGACGCCGACCGGCACGATGCGCGGCACGTATCAGATGGTGGGTCCGAGCGGTGTGGAATTCGATGTGGAGATCGCGCCTTTCGCGCTCCGCGCCCGCTACACGATTCATTAGTCCGCCGGCGGCACCGCGTTGTATGATGGGTCCCATCCGGGAAACCATCCGCCATGCGCAGCCTTTTTACCATTCTTCTTTTTGCACCGTGTCTGCTTCCTGCACAGGGCCGGGGTCCTGCCGCGGCCGCGACGGTTCCGCCTGTCAACGGGCGTGACTTCGTTCGGGAAAACTACAACAAGTTCGAAAGTCTCGTCCCGATGCGCGATGGCGTCAAGCTCTTCACGTCGATCTACGTCCCCAAGGACGTCGTCGCGGAGGGGAAGACTTACCCGATCCTGATGCAGCGCACCGGCTACAGCGTGGCGCCCTACGGCATCGATCAGTACCGCGCCAATCTCGGGCCTTCCGAACTCTTCGCGCGCGAGAAATTCATCTTCGTCTACCAGGACATTCGCGGCCGCTACATGAGCGAAGGCGATTACGTCGTCATCCGGCCGCACAAGCCCGTCAAGAGCGGCCCGAAGGACATCGACGAGAGCACCGACACGTACGACACCATCGAATGGCTGGTTAAGAATGTCGCCGGGCAATACCGGCAAGGTCGGAATGTAGGGCATTTCGCAGCCCGGCTTCTATGCGACCGCCGGCATGATCGACGCGCATCCGGCGCTGGTCGCGGTCTCGCCGCAGGCGCCCGTGACCGACTACTACATGGGCGACGATGTCTTATCACAACGGCGCGTTCATGCTGGCGCACCGCTTCAATTTCTATATGGGATTCCGCGCTCGCGAAGGCGGACCCGGCGCCGCCGCAAGCCGACCGCCCCGTTTCAGTTCGGCACGCCCGACGGCTACGATTTCTACCTGCAGATGGGCTCGCTGGCCAACGCCGACGAGAAATATTTCAAGCGCAAACAGCCGCTCTGGAATCTCAACATCGATCACACCACTTACGACGACGTCTGGCAATCGCGCGCCATCTGGAAATATCTGAAGAACATCAAGCCCGCGGTCATGCTGGTGGGCGGCTGGTACGACACCGAAGATCCGCAGGGCCTGCTGCGGCAGCACGAATTCATGGAGAAGAACTGGCCCGCCCGCCGTCGACATGCTGGTGATGGGGCCGTGGAATCACGGCGGCTTTGCGCGCGGCGACGGCGACCGCCTGGGCAACGTCAATTTCGGCTCGAAGACCGCGACTGTATTACCGCGAGAAGATCGAGCTCCCGTTTTTCCTCTATCTACCTGAAGGGCAGGGGAGACGGAAAATTTCCGCGCGCGTAGATCTTTCAGACCGGCATGAACCAGTGGCGCAAATTCGATGTCCTGGCCGCCGCCGAGGCCAAAGCCCACCACGATCTATCTGGCGCCGCAGGGGAAGCTCGAATGGCAGCGGCCCGCGCAGGCGGCCTTCGACGAATATCGTTTCCGACCCGAACAAGCCGGTTCCTTACATCGGGTACCTCGCCACGCGCGTGATCAACACTTATATGACGGAAGACCAGCGCTTCGCCGCGGCGCGGCCGGACGTGCTGGTCTACAAGTCCGAGGTGCTGGATCACGACGTGACGGTGCTCGGGCCGATAACGGTGGATCTCAAGGTCTCGACGAGCGGCACGGATTCCGATTTCGACGTCAAGATTGATCGATGTGTATCCCGGCGATGCGCCGGACTACAACGCTCCGCCGCCCGCGCCCGCCGCTCCCGGCGCAGCCGCCGCGCCCGTGCTCTCTGTAATGGGCGGCTACCAGCAACTGGTGCGCGGCGAACCGTTCCGCGGAAAGTTTCGCAAGAGCTTCGAAAAGCCGGTCGCCTTCGAGCCCGGCAAGCCCGACCGCATCACGTTCGCGCTGCCCGATATCGCGCACACTTTCCGCGCAGGGCACCGCATCATGGTGCAGATTCAGAGCAGCTGGTTCCCGTTGACGGACCGCAATCCTCAGAAGTTCATGGAAATTCCCAAGGCTCTTTCCACGGATTTTGTGAAGGCCACGGAGCGGGTTTATTTCGGCGGCGCGGACGGCTCCACCATCACGCTGCGCATCGAACAATACGGTGGCTGCCTAGAATAGAAGAGCGTGCGTATTCTGCTGGTGGAAGACGAAGTCCGCGTCGCCGGATTCCTGGCCAAGGGCTTGCGGGAGCAGGCTTACGCGGTGGATGTTGCGGCCGACGGAGAAAGCGCCCTGTATCAGGCGGCGGTCAATCCGTACGACGTTGTCATCCTGGACGTGATGCTGCCGCTGAAGAGCGGCCACACGGTCTGCCGCGAACTGCGCAGCGCCGGTTTCCGCGCGCCGATTCTCATGCTGACCGCGCGCGATTCCATTGACGATCGCGTCGCGGGGCTGGATTCCGGCGCCGACGATTACCTGGTGAAGCCCTTCGACTTCAAGGAACTGCTGGCTCGACTGCGCGCGCTCTTGCGCCGTTCGGGCGATCCCGCGCCCGGATTCGCTCACGGTCGCGGACCTCCGCGTGAACACCGCCAGCCACGAGGTGACGCGCGGCGGAAGAAGCATCAATCTGACGGCCAAGGAATACGCGCTGCTTGAATTTCTGGTGATCAATCAGGGCCGCGTGGTGGGGCGTGAAGCGATCGCGCAGCACGTGTGGGAGGAGAGCTTCGACGCCTTCACCAATGTCATCGACGTGTATATCAAACGGCTGCGCGCCAAGCTCGACGGACCGGATGCGCCGCGGCTGATTCACACGCGCCGCGGGGAAGGCTACGTGCTCAGCGCGAAGCCGGAGGCCGGCGATGCTTAGGAGTTTGCGCGCACGGCTGACCGCGCTGTACCTCGGTCTTTTTTCGTTGCTGTTCCTGCTCTTCAGCGTTTTTCTTTACGGCGAGCTATCGCAATCCCTGCTGGCGCGGCTGGATCGAACGCTGGCTTCGGAGGCGGACACCGCGGCGGGGCTCTTCCCCGATGAGTTTCAGGAGATGAAGGGTGACGCGCTGCTGGCGGCGCGTGAAGTGGTCAACGAGATGAAGCTGCACGGGGATCTGGTCACGGTGCGCGATGGCAATCAAACGCTCGCGACCAGCGGCCAACCCGCGGCGGGTGCGCGCACGCGCGGCACCTCGCGGCTCGCGATGGCCGGCGGCCGCACCTATCAGATTGAGATCTCGGCCTCGCTCGATTCGATCGATGTGGAACTTGCCGTGGTGCGCCGCGCGATTTTCATCGGGCTGCCGCTGGTGCTCGCGCTGGCCGGCGTGGGCGGCTGGCTGCTGGCCACTCGAACGCTGCGCCCGCTCGCATCCATGGCCGAACAGGCGCACCGCATCACGGGCAGCAATCTGGATACGCGCATTCAAGTGGACGACGCGGTGGAGGAATTGGCGCTCCTGGTGACTTCGTTCAACGAACTGCTTTCCCGCCTGGATCAGGCTTTCGATACGATGCGCCGTTTTGTCGCCGACGCATCGCACGAACTGCGCACTCCCGTTTCCGTGATTCGTGGAGAGGCCGATGTCGCGCTCTCGAAAGATCGCGGCGAGGACGAATACCGCGAGTCGCTGGGCATCGTTCTGGATGAGTCGCGGAGGCTTTCGCGGCTGGTGGACGATCTGTTGAACCTGGCGCGCGCCGACGCCGGGCACGTCAGGTTGCAGACGCATGATTTCTACGTAAATGAACTGGTCGCGGAATGCTGCCGCTCCGTGCAGGGCCTGGCTTCCGCGCGGCAGCTCACGCTGGAATGCCGCACCGAAGGCGACCTGCAGTTCACCGGCGATGAGCAGCTTCTCCGGCGCCTGCTGATTAACTTACTGGATAACGCCATTCGCTATACGCCGGCCGGCGGCACGGTGACGGCCGCGATCGAATCCCGCCCGGAGGCGGTGCGGATCAGTGTTGCCGATACGGGAATCGGGATTCAGGCCGACGACCAGGCGCACATCTTCGAGCGCTTCTATCGCACGGGAGAGGCCCGTTCCCGGCGCGACGGCGGCTTCGGACTCGGCTTGGCGATCGTGAAATGGATCGCGGAATCGCATCAGGGAACGGTTGCGTGTAATAGCAAATACGGGTGCGGCAGCCTCTTCACGGTCATGCTCCCGCGGCACGCCCGCGACGAAAAGCCCTCTTCGCAGCGATCTGGGTAGGGATCGCATTTGCGTACCGCCGATTTTCATGGGTACGCCTGGCGACTCTCGCGCATGTGGGGTCTTTACGCACGGTATGGCCACGCGTTAGTCCCACTCATCCGCATATTCTCCGGACTGGTCTGAGGCGCGCTGCTACAATAAAACAGACATTCAACTCCGTTACCGCCTGGAATGGTGCTCTCCGAATCTTTGGCGGGCATGGAAATCTGCTTCTGGGTCCGAGACTGCGGACTTCCATCTACCCCGAAGCGTGCACCTCGCTTCCAAAGGTTTCAACATGCGTCTTGCCTGTACTTTCTTCGTCTTCTCACTTGCCGCCATTGCACAAATGCGTACGCTCCAGGACGGTACTCCGGTGCGTCTTCGCCTCAGTCGCAATGTCTCTTCAGCTAACGCACACGTCAACGAAACGGTCGATTTCGAAGTCACCGAACCCGTCATCAACCAGAATTACGTGGTCATCCCGAAAGGCGCTGTCGCGCTCGGGCGCGTCACTAAGGTGGACGCCAAGCGCCGTTTCGGGCGCGGCGGCGCTCTCGAACTCAGCATCGATTCGATTCGCCTCACGGATGGGCGGAACCATCCTGCTGCGCGCCTCCCGCGAAAAGGGAGAAGGCGGCATGAGCGATGCCCGTGTAGCCGCCACCGTCGCAGCCGCCCCCGTATTGGTGTGGGTGAAAGGTAAGGATGTGACCTTCGAAAAGGGAACGGAAACCACCGCCTATGTCAGCGGCGATACCCGGATCAATGAATCCCATCCGAGCACCGATTCCCCCGCCGCCTCCGATGCTTCAGTCGATCGCAGGGCCTCTGCCGGCGCGGTACTGATCAATGCCGACATTGTCCAGATGCAGAAAGCGGGCCTTTCCGAAGAGATCGTTTTGAGCAAGATCGCCGGCTCCCAGGTAAACTTCAATATCGGCACCCAGGACCTGATCCGATTGAAAGAAGCCGGCGTGAGCGACAATCTCATCAACGCCATGGTTCAAAAATCCGGCAACCGCTAAACCCGGGCCTGACCTGCGCCCTTGCCTGTGGCGATGAAAGTCGCCGATTGGGACTTCGGACGTCGCTCGCGCGCAGCTTTGGGCCGTTTCCAACCCTTCTCGCCCTATCCCGCCAGTTCATCGTCTGTTCATGTGCGAGATCCTATACTAAGCTGATTCGATGGCGCGTACACTGCCGATTCTTGGCTTCCTACTGATCTTTTGCTGCGGGGCGTTCGCCCAGTTTCCCACGCCGACACAAAGTAAGCCTGCGGCTCCGATGACGCGGCCGAGTCCGGGGAATAAGCCTGCGGTTGGGCTTGGGGTAACTCCGCTGCCGCCGGTGGGACAGATGCCGGTGCCCGTACTGGGTCAGCCGCCCGCCGCTACCCTCACGCTGACTTTGAAGGAGGCGATGGATCGTGCCCGGCTTTACAGTCAGCAATTGCTCTCCGCCGACATTGCGGCGCGCATTGCGCACGAGGACAGAGTGCAGGCCAAGGCCGCGCTGCTGCCCACGGTGACCTGGCTCAACGGCTTCAGTTACACGCAGCCCAACGGAGGCGACAACAGCATCATTTTCGTCACCAACGATGGTCCGCGCGTTTTTACCGAATATGGCCGACGTGCATTCCGATGTGTGGTCGCCGGGCAAACGGGCCGATTATCAGATGGCGATCGCCGCCGAATCCATCGCTCGCGCCAAGGCGGAAATCGCCGGGCGCGGGCTGATCGCCACCGTGTTTCAGAATTTTTACGGCATGGCGGTGGCGCAGCGCCATCTGAGGAATGCCGATCGCAGCTTACGCGATGCGCAGGAGTTCGCGGAAATCACGCGCAAGCAGGAGGCCGGCGGAGAGGTGGCTCACTCCGACGTGGTCAAGGCGCAAATCACCCTGGATCAACGGCAGCGCGATCTGCAGGAAGCGCAGTTGGCGGTGGACAAGGCGCGAATTGGATTTGCGGTCTTCCTCTTCCCGGATTTCCGTCAGGATTTCAGGGTGGCGGACGATTTGGATACACTGACCGCACTGCCTCCATTTCCGGAAATCGAGAACATGGCGCGCACCAACAGTCCCGAACTTCGCGCCGCGCAGGCCGGCATCACGCAGGAAAGCTTCGGCATACAAAGCGCGCGCTCCGGCTATCTGCCGGTGCTTTCCGTTGACTATTTTTTTGGCATCCAGGCGCGGCAATATGCGCTGCACGACGAATTCGGGCAGAACAATCTGGGCAGCGCGGTGGTGGCGCAGGTCAATGTCCCGGTGTGGAACTGGGGGGCGACGCGCAGCAAAATCAAGCAAGCGGAACTGCGGCTGCAGCAGGCGCGCACGGATCTGAGCCTCTCGCAACGGCAACTGCTTGCCAACCTGAATAATTTCTACCTGGAGGCGAATGTGGCTTCCAGCCAGCTTGCGTCGCTCAAACATTCCCTGGATCTTGCCGAGGAAAGCCTGAAACTCACCATCCTCCGCTACCAGGCGGGCGAAGTCAGCGTGCTCGAAGTGGTGGATGCGCAGACCACTGTTGCGGGTGCGCGCAACGCGTACGACGATGGACTGGTGCGCTACCGCATGGCCCTGGCCAATATCCAAACCCTCACGGGGGCATTTTAGCCGATGAACAAGATGTCTTCACTCACCACACAGCTCGGCTTCGCCATGTTGCTCCCGCTGCTTTTCGTCTCCTGCTCCAAGAAGGAAGAGAAGGAGGCCGAAGCGCCCGCCGGAGTTCAGGTGACCGCCGTTACGCAGGACACGATTCGCCGCGTGGTCGCCGGCGATGGCGTTCTGTTCCCGCTGAATCAATCGAGCGTGGTGCCCAAGATCTCCGCGCCCGTACAGCGCTTCCTGGTGCAGCGCGGCGACCATGTGAAGCAGGGGCAACTGCTCGCCGTTTTGGAGAATCGCGATCTCTCGGCCGCGGAAGGCGAGAGCAAGGCGCAGCTGGATCAGGCGCAGGCCAATTTGCGCTCCACCACTTCCGCGCAAGTTCCCGAATCCGTGGTCAAGGCGCAGACCGATGTGGAATCGACGCGCGAAGCCGAGGACGCCGCCAAGAAACTTCTGGATAACCGGCAGAAGCTGATGCAGCAGGGAGCGCTGGCGCGGAAGCTGGTGGATGACGCGCAGGTTGCCTACGCACAGGCTCACGCCGCCTCGCTTTCCGCGCAGGAGCATCTGCGCACGCTGCAATCGGTGGGCAAGGAGGAGCAGATCAAGACGGCCGCCGCGCAGGTGGATGCGGCGCGCAGCCATTTGCAATCTTCCGAGGCGCAGGTGGGCTATTCCCAGATTCACAGCCCGATTGCCGGCGTGATCGCGGACCGTCCGTTGTATGCCGGGGAAATGGCGGCGCAAGGGTCGCCGCTGCTGGTGGTGATGGATATCTCGAAGGTGATTGCCCGCGTGAATGTTCCGCAGAATCAGGCCGCGAGTGTAAGGATTGGACAGCCCGCGACCCTGACGCAGGTGGATGCCGATTTGAAGGTGGAAGGCAAGGTGGTGGTGGTGAGCCCCGCGACCGACCCCAACAGCACCACGATTCAGGTTTGGGTGCAGGCGGACAATCCCGGGGAACGGCTCAAGCCGGGCACCAGCGTTCACGCGGCGATCATGACGGAAATTATTAAGGCGGCGACCATCGTGCCCGCGAGTGCGATTCTTCCCGGCGAAGAAGGCGGCATTTCGTGCCTGGTGGTGGATTCCAATTCGGTGACTCACCGGCGTACCGTGACGCTGGGTGTGCGCGATGGCGATAAGGTTCAGATTCTGAGCGGACTGCAGCCCGGCGAGACGGTGGTCACGGTGGGCGGCGTCGGTGTGGATGACAAGGCCAAGGTCCGCATCATCGACAACAGCAAGAAGGAAGCGGACGACGAAGACGAGAACGCGCCGCCGGAGCCTGCCGGTAAGGATGCCAAGAAAGACGAGGCGAAGCCGAAAGCCAAATGAGCGACCTTTCGAGCAATCCTCCAGGCGGACCCCCGCTGGAAGCTCAGCATTGGACGGCCCGTCACGGCAAGCCGATCCTCTTCGTCATCCTCACGCTGGTGGCCATGGGCGTCTATCTGGCGCTTACGATTCCGGTGGCGGTCTTCCCGGACACGAACTTTCCGCGCATCGTGGTGGGTATCGATAATGGCGTGTTCCCGATCGATCAGATGCTGGTGACGGTCACGCGGCCCATCGAAGAGGCCGTGAATTCGGTGCCCGGGCTGGATCACCTTTGGAGCATCACCAGCCGCGGCACGGCCGAAGTCGATCTGTTCTTCTCCTGGAACAGCGATATGTACCGCACGCTGGAACTGGTCAACGCCGCGATGGCGCGAATCCAGACCACGCTGCCGCCTACCGCGAAGATCACGGTCAACCGTCTCACCTTCGCCGCATTTCCGGTGATGGGCTACAGTCTCGACGTCAGACACCATCTCTCAGGACAAGCTTTGGGAGACAGCGAACTACGATCTGAAGCCGCGGCTCAACCGGCAGACCGGCGTCAGCTCGGTAGTGGTGCAGGGCGGGCAGGTGCCGGAATTCGAAGTGCGGCCGGACCCCTCGAAATTGATTCAGACCGCGACCACGATCCCCAACATTCTCGATTCCATCGGCCGCGGGAACATGATCGATTCTCCGGGACTGATTGAGGCCAACCATCAACTGGTGCTGAGCCTGGTCACGAGCCAGGCGCGTACGCCCGCCGAGATCGGCAACATCGTGATCAAGACCACGCCCGCCGGAACGCCGGTGCGCATCGCCGATGTCGCCAGCGTCAGCCCCAGCGTGATGCCGGTGTACACGGTGGTCACGGCGAATGGCAAGCCGGCGGTGCTGCTCAATATCTACCGCCAGCCGGATAGCAATACGGTGGTTGTGGCCAACGCGGTGCACGGCGAGATCGAACAGATTCGGAAGGAACTGCCCAAGGGAATCGACTTGCGGCCTTTCTACGATCAATCGGAAATCGTAAACGCTTCGATTGAGAGCGTGCGCGACGCGATCCTGATCGGCCTGGTGCTGGCATCCCTCATCATGGTGATCTTCCTGCGCGATTGGGGCACGTCGCTGGTGGCGGGACTGGTGATTCCAGCCACCATCGCGATCACGTTCATCATTCTCCGCGCGCTGGACCAGAGCTTCAACCTGATGACGCTGGGCGGCCTGGCCGCGGCGGTGGGGCTGGTGATCGACGATGCGATCGTGGTGGTGGAAAATATCGTGTTGCACCGCGATGCCGGGCAGGACCGCTCGGAGGCCATCCGCACCGCGATTCGCGAGATTCGGGCGCCGCTGCTTGGTTCCACGATCACGCCGATCGTGGTTTTCCTGCCGCTGATTTCGATCACCGGCGTTACGGGAGTCTTCTTTCGCGCGCTGGCGGTGACGGTGGGCGTGGCGCTGCTTACTTCACTCGGTCTGGCGCTTACCTGGACGCCGACGCTCAGCCATTACCTGTTGCGAAGGGGCCGGCCGCACGCCCATAACGGAAACGGTGACGAACCGCTTAGTGCGCTCGCGTTTCATGCGCACCTACGAGCGCACCCTGCGTTTCACGCTGGAGCATCCGCTAGCCTTAATTGTGTTCGCGCTGTTATTGATTGGCGCCAGCTATCTCAGTTTTTCTCACACCGGCAGCGACCTGTTGCCCGCCATGGATGAAGGCGGTTTCATCGTCGATTACATTATGCCCGCGGGATCTTCGCTCGAAGAGACCAACCGCGTGATCACTCACGTGGAAAGTATTCTGCGCAAGACGCCGGAAGTGGAAAGCACCTCGCGCCGCACCGGGCTGCAATTGGGGCTGGCGCAAGTGACCGAGGCCAATACCGGCGATATCTCGGTCAAGTTGAAGAAAGATCGCAAACGCAGCGGCGAAGAGGTCATCGCGGACGTTCGCGCCAGGGTGAAAAAAGCGGAGCCCGTCCTCGACGTGGAATTCCCGCAATTGTTGCAGGACATGATCGGCGATCTGACAAGCGCTCCCGAACCGGTGGTCATCAAGCTCTTCAGCCAGGACCCCGATCTGCTCAAGATCTGGGCGCCCCAGGTGGCCGGTGCGATCAAGAAAATTCCGGGCGTGGTGGATATTCTTGACGGAATCGAGAACACGATCAGCGGACCGGCCCAGGTATTCAATGTGGATCCGGCGGTGACGGCGCGGGCGGGTTTCACGCCGCAGGAAGTGGAGCTGGACGCGAGCGCCATTCTGCAGGGGGAGCCGGCGTCCCTGCCGGTGGTGGTCAACGATCGCTCTTACACCATCCGGGTGCGCTTTCCCAAAGAGACGCGCGCCAACATGGAAACGATTCGCAATACGCTGCTGGTCAGCGGCACCGGCAAGACGGCGAGCATCGGCAGCCTGACCGGTATGACCGAGGCGCCGGGGCAGACCGAAATCCGGCGCGAGAACCTGCAGCGCGACGTGCAGGTGACGGCGCGCTTCGAAAACATGAATCTGGGCGACGGAATGAAGAAGGTGCAGCAGGCGATCGCAGACCTGAACCTGCCTCCCAGCATTCGGGTACAGTACGGCGGACAATTCGAAGAGCAGCAGAAATCCTTCAAGGACCTGGCGTTTGTTCTGGTGCTGGCGGTGGTGCTGGTCTTCATGGTGCTGCTCTTTGAGTTCGGCAATTTCGCGGCGCCGGTGGCGGTGATCTCGTCGGCGCTGCTTTCCACGTGCGGCGTGTTCCTGGCATTGCTGGTCACGGGCGTCACGTTTAACATATCCTCGTTCATGGGCCTGATCATGGTGATCGGCATCGTGGCGAAGAACGGAATTCTGCTGCTGGATGCCGACCAGAAATTCCGGGCGGAAGGTATCGGTCCCGAGGAAGCCATGATCCGGGCGGGCGAACGCCGCCTGCGCCCCATCATGATGACAGCTCTGGCTACCGTGGCCGGCATGGTTCCCCTGGCGCTCGCTTTGGGCGCCGGCTCGCAGATGCTGCAACCCCTGGCCATCGCGGTGATCGGCGGCATTCTGGCCTCGATGGTCTTGTCCCTGGTGGTGACTCCGGCCGTTCACTACTACCTGGGTGGCCGGAACGAACAATAAAGGAGTATCAACGATGAAGAGAATTCTCACACTCGGCTTACTGGCCTCGCTGGCGTTCGCCGGCGAAGGTTACAAGGTAATCAACAAGATCAAGATCGGAGGCACGGGGGGGTGGGACTACATCACGGTCGATAACACCAACCGGCGTGTTTACGCCTCTCACGGCAGTTCCGTGGAGGTGGTGGACCCGGATTCCGGCAAGGTGGTGGGAAGCATCAAAGACCTTCACGGCGTGCATGGAATCGCGGTCGCCCCCGATTTGAACCGCGGATTCATCACCAACGGTCAATCCAACAGCGTCACGGTATTCGACCTGAAGACGCTGGCCAAACTCGGCGAGCCGGCCACCGGCAAGAATCCGGACTCCATCTGCTACGATCCCAAAAGCAAGCGCGTCTTCACCATGAATCACAGCGGCAATGACGCGACCGCGATCGACGCCAAGACCAATGAAGTGATCTCGACCTTCCAGATCGGGCTGGCGCCCGAATTCTGCGCGGTGGATGGCAACGGGAAGATTTACGTCAACCTGGAAACGTCGAACGAGATCGTCGAAATCGATGCCGCCAAGGCTGCCGTCGCGCGGCGCGCGCAGCTGGCGCCCTGCGAAGGGCCAACCGGGTTATCGATCGACGTGAAGGGCAAGAAGCTCTTCCCGGTCTGCGGCAACAAAGTGATGGGCGTGGTCGATATCCCGACGTTTAAGGTGATCGCGTCACCCGCGATCGGCGCCGGCACCGATGGCGGCGGCTTCGATCCCGGTACCGGGCTCGCGTTCAGCGCCAACGGCCGCGACGCCACGATGAGCATCGTGAAACTGGTTGGCGGAAAGTACGAGACCGTCGATACCGTGCCTACCGCGCAAGGCGCGCGCACCATGGCGGTTGACGAAAAACTGCATCGCGTCTACCTGCTCGCCGCGGAGTACGGTCCCGCGCCGGAGGCGAAGGAAGGCAAGAAAGGCCGCCCGCCGGTGCTCCCGGATAGCTTCCACATCCTGGTAGTGGGTAAGTAAGACAGGCTGTTCCCCGGGCAGGCGATGTACCGCCTGCCCGGAGCTTCATCAAACTACTTCTGCGATATCGCGATCGCCTGATCCAAATCCCACATCAGGTCTTCGACATCTTCGATACCCACCGAGATCCGCACCATATCCTTGGTGACGCCCGCATCCAGCTGCTGGGAATCCGCCAACTGCTGATGGGTGGTGGACGCCGGGTGAATGATCAAGCTCTTGGCGTCGCCCAGGTTGGCCAGGTGCGAAAATATCTTGACGTTATCGATCAGCTTCTTCCCTGCTTCGAGGCCGCCCTTAATGCCGAACGTCACGATGGAACCCTGCCCTTTGGGCATGTACTTCTGCGCGAGCGCATAGTAGGGGCTCGATTTCAAACCGGGATACTTCACCCACGAAATCGCCGGATGCTTGCCGAGCCACTCCGCCATCGCCAGGGCATTGGAGCAGTGCGCCTCCATGCGGAACTTCAATGTCTCGATTCCCTGAATAAACAGGAATGAATTGAACGGGCTGATGCACGGTCCGAAATCGCGCAGACCCTCCACACGCGCCTTGATGATGAATGCCAGCGGTCCGAAAACCTCGCTGAATTTCATCCCGTGATAGCCGGGACTCGGCTGCGTGATCGCCGGATACTTATCGGTCCACGCGAACTTGCCGCTATCCACGATGATTCCGCCGATCGACGTGCCGTGCCCTCCCAGGAACTTCGTTGCCGAGTGCACCACGATGTCCGCGCCGTGTTCGATCGGGCGGCACAGATAGGGCGAGGCCATCGTGTTGTCGATGACCAGCGGCACGCCGGCCTCGTGCGCGATCTTGCTGACGGCGGCGATATCCAGCACGTTCATGCGCGGGTTGGCGATGGTCTCGCCGTACACCGCGCGCGTCTTCGAGGTGATTGCCTTGCGAAAGTTTTCCGGGTCGTCCGGCTCCACGAATTTGACGTTGATGCCGATGCGGCGGAAGCTGACATCCATCTGCGTGTACGTGCCGCCGTACAACGTGCTCGCCGCGACCAGTTCATCGCCCGGCTCGAGCAGGCTGGTGATCGCCAGGAATTGCGCAGCCTGGCCGCTCGAGGTTGCGAGCGCGGCCATTCCCCCTTCGAGCGCAGCTACGCGCTGTTCGAAAACGTCCGTCGTCGGGTTCATGAGCCGCGTGTAGACGTTGCCGAATTTCTGCAGGGCAAAGAGATCCGCCGCGTGCTGGGAATCTTCGAAAGTGTACGATGTGGTCTGGTAAATCGGCACTGCGCGCGAGTGGGTTGCCGCGTCGGGCGTATGACCTGCGTGCAAGGATTTTGTGGCGAAGCCTAGTTCGCGTTCGGGAGCATTATTGTCAGGCATAGGTTACAGGATACTATTGCCGTGCGGGCGCGCGGGGACCAGCCTCGCCGATTCCCGGAATCCGGGCCCAGCCCGCCGATTTTCAATGATACTTACGTGCAGCGCCAGAGTATCGTAAGGTTACTAACTTTACTTGTTTGAGATGTTAGAATGTTAACACCGACACCTCCCTGGGCCAGACCTCGATTTCGACAGTCGATGTT
The DNA here is from genome assembly GCA_963811575.1 of uncultured Solibacteraceae bacterium. Classification (GTDB taxonomy): domain Bacteria; phylum Acidobacteriota; class Terriglobia; order Bryobacterales; family Bryobacteraceae; genus Solibacter. The sequence continues at coordinate 374,770 of CAWERY010000014.1, forward strand.
GCCTCAGTACGTCTTGCCGGAGAAAGGCACGGTACGTACGTGAAAATTCTTCTGTACAACCCCGATAATGGCGTGACCCAGAACTTCATGCCGCATCTGTGGATGTTTCTGCTGCAGTCCCTGACGCCAGCCGAGCACGAAGTCCTACTGATCGACGGCAATACGCAACCTATGTCCGACCCCGAACTGGTGCAGTACGCGCTGGATCAGAAAATCGGTTTAGTTGGAATCGGCGCGATGACGCGCATGATCGCCAAGGCTTATCGAGTGGCTGACGCCCTGCGCGCCGCCGGCATTAAAGTCGTGATGGGGGGACCGCACGTTACCGAATGTCCGGACGAAGCCCTGGGGCGCGATGGCGGGCCGCAGCACGCCGACGCGATCGCACTCGGAGAAGCCGACGATACCTGGCCGCGCATCGTAGCCGACGCCGCCAAGGGCCAGTTGAAAGACGTCTACAAACCGATCGACGCCTTTGGCCAGGAACAGAAACCCACGCTCAAAGACTATCCTGCAATTCCATGGGATAAGCTCGATATCGATCAGTTCAACCGGATCCCGAATTTTTTCAAGCGCATCATGCGCCACTATGGCCACGCTTGGGAGACGTTTCACATTATCCCGATCGAGAGCGGCCGGGGCTGCCCTTACGGCTGCGAATTTTGTACCGTCACGGGCTTCTTTGGCGATTCGATCCGCTTCCGCACCAATGAAAGCATCGTCGCCGAGATGCTCAAGCTGAAGGAACGCGCGCAGACCACCAGCGGCAAGATCGCCGTGTTCTTCGTGGACGACAATTTCGCGATCAACGTCAAGCGCACCAAATCACTTTTGCGCGACATCATCGCCGCGGGCGCGCAACTTTCCTGGGTCGGCCAGATCAGCGCCAACCTGCTGCGTGATGAAGAGCTCCTCGACCTGATCGCGGAATCGGGCGGGAAGTGGATCTTCATCGGCATGGAGTCGCTCGACGTGGCCAACCTCGCCAGCGTCAACAAGAGCTTCAACAAGCCCTCGGAGTATGCGGGCGTGCTGCAAAAGCTGGCGCAGCGCAACGTCTACGCCATCACGTCGTTCATTTTCGGCCTGGATAACGATACACCCGGCGTCGCCAATCGCACCTTGGAACAAATGCGCGACTGGCCGCCGGTGTTGCCGGTTTTCGGCCAGATCACGCCCTTCCCGGCCACGCCGCTCTATGACCGCCTGGCCAAGGAAGGCCGCCTCACGCGTCCCAAACACTGGCTGGAATTCGCTCCGTTCCGGATGGCGCACACGCCGCTCAAGCTGACCATCCCCGAAGTGCAGGATGAGGTGCATTACGCCTGGACCAACTCCTATAGTCCGGAGGCAACCAAACAGGCGCTCGATTCCATCGCGGATGAGCCCGTACCCTACAAGATCAGTCATTTCGTGGCCCGCATCTTCTTCCGCGGAATTTATTTCCCGCCGAAGGGTGTCTGGCAGTGGCTCAAACTGATCGCGCAAAATCGCGCCTCGGTTTACCGCATCGTCAGGGAATCCTTTACCCAGTGGCACGGCCTTGACGGCACGGCTCGCCATAGCGATTTCAACGCCGGCCCGCGCTACGCTCCCGTCGCCGCCGCCGTGGCCAACGACGAGTAAATCACGACAGGCGAACCAGCCTGTTCGCCTGTTCTACCCAAGTATGTAATTGCGTGCGATATCGTGGAATGCGACGTACCTGCGCCGCGATCCAATCGCCATCGCGCCCCAACTCGGCGGCCATCAGGGCGGCCACGGCCGGGGCCATCTCCACGGCGGCGCGCGCGTTGAGAAACAGCGCGCGCGTGCGGCGTGCCAGCACATCCTCCACTGTCCGCGCCATCTCCCGCCGCACCCCCCACAAAACCTCGCCCGACGTGTAGGGCAGGGAAGCGTGCAGAGCGGTCGCCGGATAATTCGCGCACCGCGGGCGCATCGGAGCCATAGACGGAGAGCGGTCCGAAGGCATCCGCCCCGCGATGACTGCCGTGAATCGCGAGGTCCGCGGTAACGCAGGGACGTTCTTCCAGGCCTGCCAGCGTGGCCGCCTGATTGACGCAATCCTCCGCCATATGCCGGTAGGTGGTCCACTTGCCGCCCGCAATCGTCACGATGCCGGAGTCTTCGATGAGGATCGTGTGGTCGCGCGAAAGCGATGCGGTCCGCCCTCCATCGCCGTGCTTGACCAGCGGGCGGATGCCCGCGAACACGCTCAATACATCGGCGCGCGAAGGCGCCTTCGCCAGATAGAGCGCGGCAGTTTGCAGAATGAACTCGATCTCTTCTTCCATCGCCACCGGCTCTGCCGCGGCCTGCGCGACTGGAGTATCGGTGGTGCCTACCACGGTGTGGCCGTGCCAGGGGATGGCGAACATCACGCGGCCATCGCTGGTATGCGGCACCATGATCGCGTTTTCGCCCGCCAGAAACGAGCCGTCGAAGACCAGATGGATTCCCTGGCTGGGCGCGATGATCGCCGCGGCCTGAGGGTCCGCCATCCGCCGCACGCGCGTCGCTGAATGCGCCGGTGGCGTTGATCACCACCCGCCCCTGAGGCATCGAACTCTTCGCCCGTCTCTTCATCGCGCACCCGCACGCCCTCGCTGCTCACCGCGATGACGCGAGCGTAGTTCAGCAGCGTGGCGCCGTGATCGCGCGCAGTCGCCACCAGATGAATCAGGAGCCGCGCATCGTCGAACTGCCCGTCGAAATAAATTACCCCGCCACGCAGCTCTTCCCCGCGGATGTTCGGAAGCCGCTCCATTGTCTCCTCGCGCGAGAGAATGCGCGAGCTGCCGAAGCCGTATTTGCCGGCTAGCAGATCATAGAGCTTGAGCCCCACGCCGTAGAAGGGCGCCTGCCACCAATCGTAATTGGGCACCACGAAGCCGAGATTCCGCACCAGGTGCGGCGCGTTGCGCAGCAGGAGGCCGCGCTCCTTGAGCGCTTCCATGACGAGCGAGAGATTGCCCTGCTCCAGATAGCGCACGCCGCCGTGCACCAGCTTCGTGCTCCGGCTGGACGTGCCCTTTCCGAAATCGCTCTGCTCCAACAGCAGCACGCTGTAGCCGCGCGTCGCGGCGTCCACCGCCACGCCTGCGCCGCTGGCGCCTCCGCCGATCACGATCACATCCCACGGGCCCGCGTGATCGCGCAGGCGGCCGAACATTTCCGGGCGAGTCATTATTTTAGTTTCGTGCCCTCGCGGAGTTCATCGCTGGCCCGCTTCACGATGCGGTCTCCCGGCTGTAAGGGGCCGAACACTTCCACCGTGTCCGCGCTAACCGGAGCGCCCTTCGACACGTTCACCCATTCGGCGACACCGTTGTTGGCGCGAATCACGAACGTGCGCTCCGTATTACCCGCCACTGCCGACGCCGGGACCACCAGCGCCGGACGCGCCCGCTTCACCGGCCAGTTGACCGTCGCGTACATTCCCGGCGCCAATTGGCGGCGCGTGTTATCCACGTCCAGTTCCACCGGCATCGTGCGGGTTTTCGTGTCCATGGAATGCGCGATGCGGGCAATCGTTCCCGTAAACGTCTGACCCTGGAATGCCGGTACCGTGAAGGTCACATGCGCACCCGGCGCAATCCCCGATACGTCCGGCTCCGGCACGGCCACCACAAGGCGCAGCCGCGAATCCTGCTCCAGGCGGAACAGCCCCTTCCCCGCGGGACCCACCAGCGCTCCCGGCGACACGCTGCGCTCAATCACCACCCCGTCGAACGGCGCCGTGATTTGCAGATACTGTTCCATTTCCTCGATGACCTTCACCGCCGATTGCGCCGCCCGGATGCTAGCCTCGACGGCGGCGACCTGCGCCCGCGCCGCGTCCACCCGCTGCTCTGCAATCGTCAAGTCATTGCCCGCGATCACGCCTGGGGTCGCGGACGCGGCCTTGAGGTGGTCGTACGTGCCCTGTTCGCTGGTCAACCGGGCCTGTGCCTCCGCGCGCTGCGCTTCTACCGCGGCAACCTTGGCCTGTGCTTCGGCGCGCTGCGTCTTTAACTCCGGCGCTTCGAGCGTTGCCAGCAGTTGATTTTTCTTCACCTCGCTCCCGCGGTCCACCAGCACGCGTTCCACAAAGCTGCTGAGCTTGGCGTAAATCTCGACCTCCTGATAGGGCAGGATCTCGCCCGGGAGCGGCGATTTGCGATCGATTGGTTTGGCAACTACGGCCACCATCTCTACGGGCGGCTGGGCGAAGCCGATGCAGGCGATGAGCAGCAGCCCCGCCACCCCTCGCGCTGTTGTCTTGCTGCGTCTATGCATGGTCGAAATACCTGCTGGCCGAATCATCCGGGTCGAGTGATGGCGATTGGCCGCCCGCGCCGCGCTGCAGAATCGCGTAGATCGAAGGCAGCACGAACAACGTGGACAGCGTGGCGGCCAGGAGCCCGCCAATTACGGCGCGCCCCAGCGGAGCGGCCTGGCTACCACCTTCGCCGAAACCGATCGCCATCGGGATCATGCCCGCAACCATCGCCGACGCCGTCATCAGAATCGCACGGCGCCGCGTCCGCGCTCCGAATACCGCGCTTTCGATTCCGTCCGCGCCTTCATGCCGGTGCATCTCGGCAAACGTGACGAACAGAATCGCGTTCGCCACCGCCACGCCGATCGCCATAATCGCTCCCATAAAGCTTTCGATGTTGAGAGTGGTGCCCGTGATCAGGAGCATCGCGGAGACGCCGCAGAATACCGCGGGGACGGTGAGCAGCACTGCCAGCGCCAGGCGCAGCGATTGGAAGTTCGCCGCCAGCAGCAGGAAGATCACCAGGATCGAAAGCAGCAACCCCGTCCGCAGGCCGCCGACCGTTTCCTCAAGCGGCGGCAACTGTCCGCGGATGTTGACCGTCACGCCGCGCGGCGCTGCGCCCGCCCGTGCAATCGCGGCGCGCACGTCTTTGGCCGCGTCGCCGAGAACCTTGCCTTCAATGTTTGCCGTGAGGCTTACCATCCGCTGCATATTGTAACGGTCAACCTCGCCCTGCGTGGTGCCGTAGTCAACGCTGGCAACATCGCCCAGCAAGGGACGCGCTTCGCCGTCTTCCATCACGGGAATATTGCGCACATCCTGGATCGACGCCATCTTGCTTTGAGGAATTTCGATCTGAATCTGAAAGCCATTGCCACTCACCGGGTCACGCCAGTAATTCGGCTCGATGAAGCGGCTGGAGGAAGTTGCGGCGACCATTGATCGCGCCACGTTGCCCATGTTCAAACCGAACTGGCCGGCGCGTTCGCGATCGATCGAAACCTGAACGGTGGGGTAATCCAGCGGCTGCCCATACTGAAGATCGCGCAGCTCGGAAACCTTCGCAAGTTCCGCCCGGAGCTTCTCCGCGAAGGCGCGGTCTGCCGGCAGATTCGCTCCCTGCACCGCCACTTCGATCGGCGTGGGTGAGCCGAATGACATGACCTGGCTCACGATGTCGCCGGCCTCAAAGGAGATTGCCACGCCGGGGAGCGCCTCCTCCAAACGCTTGCGCAGGCGTTCTTGCAGGGCGGCTCCGCGCAGCGGCGCACCGGGCTGCAGAGCGACTTTCAAAACCGCCTCGTGAGGTCCGCTGGTGAACAGATAGATCGTGTTCACCGGGTAGCTCGCGGGCTGAACGCCGACGAAATCCGTCGTGATCCGCACGTTCTTTTCGCCGGCCTCCTGCTTGATGAGATCGAGCGCGCGCAGGGCGATCAGCTCCGTACGCTCAATACGCGTCCCGGCCGGCGCGCGCAGGCGCAGTTGAAACTCACCGCTATCCACCGTCGGGAAGATCTCCAGCGAGAGATGCGGCAGCATCAAAAATAGTGCGAGTCCCGCGACGCCGAGATAGGCGGCTGCCACCAGCCAGCGGAAGCGCAGCACGCGCGGCAGGAAGCCGGTGTGCGGGTCCGCTGCGCCCGGGTGACGCTCGCCTTCGGCGGCCTGTTTCATGAACCATGCCGATAGCACCGGCACCAGCGAACTGGAGAGCAGGTAGCTCGAGATCATCGCGAAACCTACCGCTAGCGCCAGCGGCACAAATAGCTGGCGTCCCACACCCACCATGAAATAAGAAGGGACAAACACCGCCAGCACGCACAACATGCTGAGCAGGCGTGCAACTGCCGTTTTGCTGCAGGCGTCCACCACCGCCCGCGCGCGCGTCAGGCCGCCCGACATATGGCTGTGGATGTTTTCGATCTCCACCGTCGCTTCGTCAACCAGTACGCCCACCGCCAGCGCCAGCCCGCCGAGCGTCATGATGTTGATGGTTTGCCCGGCTGCCCAAAGCCACACCACTGCGGAGAGCAGCGCGAACGGAATGGTCAGCATCACAATTAGCGAACTTCGCCAGTCGCGCAAAAAGAGCAGCACCATCAGGCCGGTGAGCAACGCCCCCAGGGCGCCCTCGGTGATCAGCCCCTTCAACGAGTTCAATACGAAGCCCGATTGATCGAACTCGAGTTTGATATCGACGTCCTCGGGCACCGCATTCTTGAAAGTCGGTATGGCGGCGCGCACCCGGCGGATCACGTCCAGCGTGGAAGCATCGGCGCGCTTGGTGACCGGAATGTACACCGTTCGCCGCCCGTTCACGTGCGCATAGCCGGTGAGAATGTCGGTGCCGTTCTCCACCACGCCAATATCGCGAAGGTACACCGTGGGTCCGCTGCCGGCGCGAATCGGGGAGGAGCCGAGCTCGGCGAGATTGCCGCCAAGCGTGGCGTTGGAAGACGCGATGCGCGTGAGATCGCCGATGCGCACGTTGCCGGACGGCATCACCAGCGTGGCGCGATTCACCGCCTGAATCGCCTCCTCTGGAGAAATTCGATAGGCGCTCAGGCGCTCCGGATTCAGCCGCACGACAATGGTGCGCTGATTCCCGCCGAACGGCGGCGGCGCCGAAACTCCAGGCAGCACCGCGAAAAGCGGGCGCACCTGGTTGAGCGCGATATTCTGCATCTCGCCCGGAGTGCGCACGTCGCTGGAAAAAACCAGTTGTCCCACCGGCACACTGCCCGCGTCGTAGCGGACGATGAACGGCGGCACCGCGCCAGGCGGCATGAAGCTCCGCGCGCGGTTGACATAGCCAACCACCTGCGCCATCGCCTGGCTCATATCCGTCCCCGGATGGAAGACCAGCTTCATCAGCGCCGCGCCCTGTATGCTGCGCGATTCCACGTGCTCGATGCCCGTTATATAGAGGAAGTGATACTCGTAGTAATAGGTGAGGTAGCCTTCCATCTGCACCGGGTCCATCCCTCCATAAGGCTGCGCGACGTAAATCGCGGGAGCCCCCAGGTTGGGAAAAATATCAGCCGGCATGCGTTGCAGCGCCAGAATCGAGCACAGCGCGATGGCGACGACGGCCACGAGTATCGTGACCGGACGCCGCAGGGCAGACCGTACGAGCCACATAGTTGGTGAACTCCAGTGTAACGGTATCCGCGCGGCCGCGCTAAAATCTACCAATGCGGTACTTCGCGTGGTTCCTCCTGGGATGTGCGGCAGGTCTCGCACAGACGCCGGCGCCGGTTACGGTTCCCGATTCCATCGCGCTCGAAGCCAACATTCCCTACGACAAATTTCCCGATACGCGGCTCGACATTCTGTATCCCAAGGCCCCCGCCGGCCTGCGACCCGGCGTCATCATGTTCCACGGCGGCGGCTGGGTCCGCAGCACCAAGGAAACCATGATGACGGCCTTCTGCCTGCCGTTTCTGGAGCAGGGCTTCGTTGTCGCCAACGTGGAATATCGCGTCGCCACCGCCGCGCTTGCTCCCGCGGCGGTCGATGACGCATTGACCGCGGCCAAATGGTTCTACGATCACGCGGAGCAATACCACGTGGATACGCGGCGGCTCGTCGTTACCGGCGCATCGGCCGGCGGCCACCTCGCGCTCATGGTCGGGATGACGTCCAAAGTTCCCATCGCCGCGATCGTGAATGGCTATGGCGTCGCCGATGTTGCAGACCTGCTTGACGGGCAGCACCGGCAGGGCTTCGCCGTCCAGTGGCTGCCCGAGCAGGCAGGCCGGCTCGATCTCGCCAAGCGCCTTTCGCCGCTCACCTACGTCCGCAAAGGCTGCCTCCGACGCTCACCGTGCAGGGCGAGAACGATCACACCGTGCCGCACGAACAGGGCGTGCGCCTCACCGCAGCGCTCAAAGAGGCGGGCGACGACGCGGAGATGATGACGGTTCCCAACGCGGGCCACGGATTTTCGCGCGAACAATGGCCCGCCGTTCATGCGCGCATCTTCGATTTTCTGCGTGCCCACGGCATTCTGGCGGCCGCCGCCGTCACCGCCGATGAGGCGGCCATCCGCGAGATCGTAGCCCGTTACGTGGATGCGCGCGATCAAAAAGATCCGAAGGCCACCGAAGCTCTCTTCACTCCCGATGCCGACCAGTTGGTGTCCTCCGGCGAGTGGCGCAAGGGCCGCGATGCCCTGGTGCGCGGCGCCATGGCGAGTTCCGAAGCTTCCGGCGGTAAGCGCACGATTACCGTGGAATCGGTCCGCTTCCTCTCTGCCGATATCGCCATCGCCGACGGCCGCTACGAAATCGCCGGACCAACTCCGCGCCGTATGTGGGCGGCGCTGATCATGAAGCGTACCGCCGAGGGCTGGCGCATCGCCGCCATTCGCAATATGCTTCCCGCCGCGCCCGCCAAATAGAGCGATGGCATTTACATTACGTAATGCCGCACCCGCGCGATATACCCGCGCTGACGGAGTTGATCGAACTTTCCGTCCGCGAATTGCAGGCGCGCGACTACACCCCCTCGCAGATCGACGAATCCCTGAGGTCGGTCTATGGGGTGGACACGCAGTTGATCGCCGATGGAACCTATTTCGTGGTGGAGGCCGCCGGGGCGATTGTCGGCTGCGGCGGCTGGAGCCGGCGTAAGACCCTGTACGGCGGCGATCAGTTCCGCGCCCGCGAAGATTCGCTGCTCGACCCGCGCTGCGACGCCGCCCGCATACGCGCCTTCTTCGTGCATCCGCAATGGGCCCGCCAGGGCATCGGGGCCGCGATTCTCGAAGCCTGCGAATCTGCCGCCATCGCCGCCGGCTTCACGCGCCTCGAAATGGGCGCCACGCTGACGGGCGTCGCCTTCTACCAGGCGAAAGGTTATACCCAGGCGGAAGCGATCGACGTACCGATGCCGAATGGCGAGTGCCTCCCGATCGTCCGCATGTGGAAGCTACTTCAAACGTAACTCGCCGGAGCGTCCCCACTTTAGGCTCCAGAGTCCGCGCGCCGAGAGGATGACGGAAAAGAGCGAGGTCACCCCGATCGCGATCAGCGTCCAAATGAAGAAGAAGGCTCCACTGGAATTGGCGACTCTGCTCCCGGGGCCGACACCCCTGCCCATCATATGGATGACCGGGACGACCGACCCGAGCAGCGACAAGAGGAGGATGATGATATATCCCGATCGCCGTTCGCTGAGGAACAGCGTTGCGTATAGCCAAACCACGCAGATGGGTACCGCGATGAGATTGGATACCCCTCCCTTTTCGAACCCGCGGGCGATGTCGTCCGTCAGGTGAAACGTCAGCAGGAGGACCGTGAACAGAGACGCGACCCTTAACATGAGGTTGTGTTTCATTGGATATTCTCCTCGTCGGTTTGTAGGTGCTTCATTGCCCCGCTGCCTGCGCCTGCTGCCTCCAGCGCTGCTCGTTCACGGTAAACACCAGGAGCCACAGCGCGGTGGAGAACCCGGCCACGACCGCGAAACTCACGATGTAGCCGGCCATCCGGGATGCCAGCGGCTCGTACAAATAGGTCAGCCAACCCACACCTCCGCCTGCCGATAATACGCCCAGAAGGCGAGGAAGAAAAGTGGACCTGAGAACCAGATAGCCTTTCAGGACCGCAGAGAATCCGAAAAACACCATCGCAATCGCTTCGGCGCGATACTCCACTCTGAGCGAGAGAAACGCCAATGCGTGCAGTTGTGGTGCGCTGAACACACTCAGGTACTTCGCCCCGCTCAGGACGAGTAACGGAGCGATAAAGAAGAGGCGGCTCAAGATTTTGACGGCGCACCCGATCAGGCCGAAGATCGCCGCCAGCAGCGAGCCGCTTCGGCTGACCGGTTTCAGCAACTCATACATCAGCGTGGTCATCGTGACCTGGCATGCCAGCTCGACCAGGTAGATGGCGAACCCAAGGCGATAGATCGCTTCGTGCGACAGATGTTGGCCGCCGTGGCCGCGGCATCGCCGGAAACGATGAGGCGGGAGAGGAACATTTGAGCGAAGACCCCCGTCAATATCGTGGCCAGATAAAAGCCACCCGCCATTCTCGCCGTGTTCCGCGGCGACACCTCCGGCGTTCGCGGTCCCGTTGCAACGCCACTCATAGTTCTCCTTCGGCTTACAAAGCAGTTTCGGTTTCGAGGTACCGCTCGCTATCCGCGTCTGCCGGCGCCGCCGGGACGAATTCGAGCAGGTCGCCCGGCTGGCACTGCAATGCCGCACAGATCGCATCGAGGGTGGAGAAGCGAATCGCGCGGGCCTTCCCCGTCTTGAGAACCGATAGGTTGGCGAGCGTGATCCCGATTCTCTCGGACAGTTCGGTCAGCGTCATGCGACGCTCGTGCAGCTTATCGTCCAGTTTGACGAGGATCGCCACCGGTCACACCGTCCCTTCGAGTTCTTCCCGCATGCGCGCGCCCTCTTCGAAGACGCGCGCCAGAACGAAAAGCAGGAGCACGGCGAAACAGCGTGTCAACGAGAATCCCCAGCTCAGATGCAGCGGTCCGGTGGCAGACGAGACCGAGGAACCCACAGCGCCGATCGCGAAGTGCATCAGATCGAGCCCCAGGATTGCCCAGGCGATGGCACGGAGCCGCGCAGCGTTCACAACTACGAAAGGGTTTCCGGTGCTGACGGTAGCGAGGATCAGCAGCAGCCGTTGTGACACGAAGTGCACCACGGGAACCATGCAGATTCCGATTACCATGATCACGCGCATGCCGAAAAACAGCCTCGCGTTGAACTGGGCCGGCCGAACGCCGAGAGCTCTCATTACAAAATCTTCCGCCACCAGGCTGGCGACCAACAGTGACACGATGAAGACGCCCATCAGCACATTCAGCTTGATCAGTACGCGGATAACCTTGCTCGCGAACACCAGACGATCTGGCTGCCGGTTGGACATCGCTGTTCCTCCTCACTCGTTGAAATCTAATATGACATATTGATAAACGATATGCAAGATATCGTTTATCAATATGTCATATCGATATTTAGTAAGAGGGGTCCAGAGTCGGGTCTACCGTTGCCACCTCAACTCGCCGTTCACCACCGTGGCCATCGGTCCACCGCGGAACGTTCGGCCGTGGAACGGAGAATTCCGGCTGCGCGACGCCGATTGATTCACGTCATAGGTCCACTCCACCGCGGTGCTGAAGACCGTCACGTCGCCGGGCGCGCCGGGCAACAGCGTGCCGCGGCCGAGGCGCATCACAGACTCCGGTCCGCTGGTGAACAACTCCACCATACGGCTCAGCGAAATCGTACCCGGCGTCACGAGCTCTTCCAGTGCCAGCGCGATCGCAGTCTCCAATCCGATAATCCCGAAGGGACAGCGTTCGAACTCCTGCATCTTTTCCGAGCCCGGATGCGGAGCGTGATCCGTCGCGATCGCCGAGATGGTCCCGGAGCTCAAGCCTTCCACGATGGCATCGCGATGTCCGCAGGAGCGCAGCGGCGGCTTCATCTTGTAGTTGCTATCGTAGGGCGCCATGTCGGTATCGGTGAGCGCGAAATGGTGGGGCGTGGTCTCGCACGTCACCGCCAATCCGTGGCGGCGTCCGTATTCCACCATGGCCACCGCGTTGCGGGTGGAAATGTGCGCGACGTGATACCGCGCCCCCGTCAACTGGGCCAGCACCAGGTCGCGCGCCACCATCACATCTTCGCTGGCGGAAGGAATGCCGCGCAGCCCCCAGCGCACGCTGTTGGCCCCCTCGTGCATATCGCCGCCGGCGCTCAGGTTGAGATCTTCGCAATGCTGAATAATCGGCAGGTCGTAGCTGCGCGCAAACTCCATGGCGCGCCGCATCACACGCGCGTTCATCACCGGAAGACCGTCGTCGGAAATCGCCACCGCGCCCGCCGCCTTCATCGCGCCGATGGCCGCGAGCTCCTCGCCCGCGCTGCCCTTGGTGATCGCGCCAATCGGGAAGACGTTCACCGCCGCTTTGCTGCGCGCCTGCTCCACGATGTAACTCGTCACCATCGCCGAATCGTTCACCGGCTTCGTGTTCGGCATGCAGCAGATCGAGGTGAAGCCGCCCGCCGCCGCGGCGCGGGAGCCGCTCTCAATCGTCTCCGCGTGCTCGAACCCCGGCTCGCGCAAGTGCACGTGCATATCGATGAAGCCCGGCGCGACAATCATTCCCGTGGCGTCGAATACTTCCGCCTTGGGCGATGAGAGATTCGGCGCCACGCCCGCGATTCGTCCGTCCACAATCAAGACGTCGGCTACTCGGTCCGTACTCGATGAGGGGTCGATCACCCTTCCATTTCTGATCACGATCGGCATGTTATCCAATCACCTTCTCGAGCACCGCCATGCGTACCGCGATCCCGTTTTCCACTTGATTCAGAATCACCGAGCGCTGAAAATCCGCCACCTCGCTGGAAAGTTCCCGCCCGCGGTTGATCGGGCCCGGATGCATCACGATCGCCTCCGGCTTCGCCAGGTCCATATGTGCAAGCTGCAGCCCGTAGAAGCGGAAATATTCACTGGCCGGGAAAGCTGCCTCGTGCTGCCGTTCCAACTGCACGCGCAGCATCATAATGACATCCGCATCCTGTATCGCCTCGCGGATGTTGGTGGTGAGCACCACTCCCGGCGCCAACTGCGCCAGTTCCACGGGCAACAGCGACGCCGGACCGCAGAGCACGATCTGCGCGCCGAATTTGCTCAGCAGATGGACATTGCTGCGCGCCACGCGGCTATGCGCAATGTCCCCGATAATCGCTACCTTCAATCCGTCGAGCTGTCCGCAGCGATCCAGAATGGTGCGCGCGTCCAGAAGCGCCTGCGTCGGATGTTCGTGCGTGCCGTCGCCCGCGTTGATAATCGGTGTCGGCAGGTACCGCGCCAGAAAATGCGGTGCCCCGCTGGCGGCGTGGCGCATCACGATCGCGTCCGGCCGCATCGCGCCCAGAGTGTTCAACGTATCCACCAGCGATTCGCCCTTCGATACGCTGGAGCCGGACGCCGTGATCGAAATCGCATCCGCGCCCAGGCGCTTGGCCGCAATTTCGAAGCTCGTCCGCGTGCGCGTGGACGCTTCGAAGAACAGGTTGACGATCATTTTGCCGCGCAGCGTGTCCAGCTTCTTTAAACTCTGGCTCTGTAGCGGCTGAAAATCCTTGGCTCGCGACAGGATCGCTTCGATCTCGGCGCGGCCCAACTCCTCGATCCCGAGCAATCCGGCTGGCATGCGTCTAGGCCGCCTCGCCCGCGACCTTCTCCACCAGCAGCACCTTCTCCATGCCGTCGATCTCCTGGAATTTCACTTCGATGATTTCGATATCCGTGGTCTGCACGGTGCGCCCGATGAATCGCGCTTCGATCGGCAACTCGCGATGTCCGCGATCGATCAGCACCAGCAGTTGAACGCGCGCCGGACGGCCGTGATCGAACAGGGCATCGAGCGCGGCGCGGATCGTTCGACCCGTGTAGAGAACATCGTCCATCAGAATGATGTCCTTTCCCGCTACGCTGAATGGGATTTCGGTCGCGCTCACCACCGGCTTGACGTCCACCGTGCTGAGATCGTCGCGGTACAGATTGATATCCAGAATGCCTACGGGAACCTTCCGGTCCTCCAGGCTTGCGATCTTCGCGGAGAGCCGTTGGGCCAGCGGAACACCGCGCCGGCGAATGCCGATAAAGGCAAGCTGATCCAGGTCTTTCGTCTTTTCCAGAACCTCGTGTGCCAGTCGTACCAGCGTCCTGTCGATTTCGGACGCACTCATGAGCTGTGCTTTCTCGCGCGTTATGGCCATATTGCTCCGAATGTCAGAGTATCATCTTGGCCGTCCATTGGAAATTCCGCGGCACGGTTTCCGCGCTGGCAGAAACATTCGGCGGTTTTGTGGGTTAATGAACGTGATGCGCCTCGTCTGCCTCGGAATATTGGCCAGCAGTCTGTTCGTGGGCCATCTCCGCGCTCAGGATTGTGCGGCGATTGCGCGCATTCTTCCCGCCGGCGCGCTCACGGGCACGCTGAGTACCGCCAACTGCCGCCTCTCGGACGGCACGGCGTACGCGCCCTATCGGCTCGATCTTCCGGTGCGCGGGCAGATTCGGATCGCTCTCACCGGCAACACCACCGATTTTCTGCTCACCCTACGCGACGCCTCCGGAACCAAGCTCGATTCCGGCGCCGCGATCGCACGCCCCATTGAGGCCGGCCGCTATACCGTCATGGTAAGCGGCGCGAAACCGGGCCAGGGCGGGGACTACAGCATAAGCACCAGCTTCACCGGGGAGCCCGGAATGCTCTGCTCCAACTTTCCGAACCTCGGCCGCCATCAAGCCGTCAGCGGAATTCTGCCCAGCTCCGCGTGCCTCGCGCTCGACGGCACTCCCTACGAAGCCTATACCGTGACTACCGATGGCTCCGGCACTCTCACCATCACCCTCGATAGCACGGACTTCACGCCGATGATCGCAGTGCGGTCGAATGATGGACATCTGCTCGCCGCGCCGGCCGCAAGCCCGGTCAATATTCTGGTCAATGGCGATAGCCAGTATTTCGTGATCGTCACCTCCGATGGAAAGTCCGGCGCCTACACCATCAGCACCGGCTTCCAAACTGCCGGCGATGAAACCTGCAAATCGCAGAAGACCTTTTCGGATTCCGATTCGGATTCCTCCACGATAGGCGCCGATAGTTGTTTCCTGACCCTAGCCGGTAGCGGCGATCAGACCTACTACAACTATTACAATGTGACCGTCCCGGCCGCCGGACTGATGGATGTCACCGCGACCAGCGGCGATTTTAACGCCACCGTGAACCTGCTGGATGCGGACGGCAACCTGCTTGCCTCCAACGCCGGCGGCGGCGGACTTGACGCGCAGTTCAACCTGCAGTCCAGCCTGCGCGTCCCGCTCCCCGCCGGTAGCTATCGCCTCCAGATATTTAGCGACGTACCGTCCGGCGGCGCGTACGCGCTGCAATACACGTTCACTCCCGGTGATCCCAAGCCGTGTACCCCGGCGCCGCTGAATTTCGGCGACCTTCTTCCGGGCACGCTCTCGAAGGATAGCTGCCGCACCAGCATCGGCATCTCTGACGTGTTCGCCTTGACGCTGCCCACATCGGGAACAGTGGATCTCGATATGAGCACCGCCGCGTTTAACACCGTTCTCGAAATCCGCGATTCCCAGGACAACCTCGTGGTGCGAAACGATGAGGTGGATGGCGTCAGCGTCTCTCACATCACCGCCACTCTGCCCGTCGGTGCCTATACTGTCGTCGCGGCAGCCTCCTCCGGCGCCGGTCCCTATCGTCTGTCGGCCGGCTTCACGCCGCGCGAACTTTCTCCCTGCTCTTACGCGCAGGCGCTGGATCTGAACGGCGGCTACATTCAGCGCTTGGGACCCGGTAGCTGCCGCGCCGCCAACGGCCAGCCGGTCGATTACTACACCTTCACTCTCTTCGCCGATTCCCTGGTGCTCGCGGTGATGACGTCAAGCGAAGTCGATGGCTACCTCACTCTCTATGACGCCGCCGGGAATGTGGTGCGCACCGACGACAACAGCTACGGTTCGGACGATCCCCTGATCGTGCAATACCTTCCCGCCGGCACTTACAAACTCGCCGCCCGCGATGCCTCTAGCGCCACCGGCGGCTTGTACGAAGTCGATCTCCGCACCACCGCCGGTCCCCGGCCTTTCCTCTGCGCTCCCAAAGCTACTTTGGCGTCCGGCGCCTCGGTCTCGGGAACCATTCAGTACACGGGTTGCCAGTACCCGGACAATACCTTCGCCGATCTGTACCAGCTCACCGTCCCCGCCGATGCAACGGTCGATATCCGACTCAATTCCAGCGAGTTCGATGCCTACCTGGTCCTGACGGATGCCAAGGGTGCCGTGGTGGACCAAGATGACGACAGCGGCGGGAATACCGACGCCCGGATCACTCGACTCCCTCGCCGCCGGTACTTACATGATCGTAGTCAAACCCTTTGGCGATTTCACCAGTCACGGGAAGTACGTACTGACCACTAACTAAGGTCGATTCAGGTACTTTCCGGATGATTCGAGTGAGCCGAAACGCACAGGTCAGGTGTATACTGCGACTAGTCCGGTCCGCGTCCTAACGGCCCGGTGCCATGCTGGGCGGGGCTATCGCCCCACCCAGCAATCTCTACAGCTCACTCCTCCAAATCCTCCGAAATCCACCGCCCGATTTACTAGTTCCGCTCGTTGTACGAAAAGTTCACATTTGTTAGTGACAATAGCCCAAAAGTATTAGATAATTTTCCCCCAGTACCAGAGGTTTGCCAGTCTCGCGCTCCACGCGCGAATGAACCGCCTCAACGTCGTGAGGCCTCGGAGTGAGGGGAATGTCAAAAACCGCGCTGTTTCTGTTCTCTTTTCTTCCGGCATTGTTGCCGGCACAGAACATCTCTTCCGTAATATCGGGGGTTGTTCAAGACTCTAGATGGGGCCGTCGATCGCAGGTGCGCAAATCAAAGCCACCAGCGAAGACAAAGGCTTCGTTCGTACCAGTGTCACGAATTCCGATGGTTTCTTTTCCTTCCCGGACTCTGACCCCCGCCACCTTCACGCTCAGCGTGAGCGCGCCGGGCTTCAAATCCTATCGCCAGCAAACCATCATCCTGAATTCCGGCGAGCAGCGCGATTTGGGCGTGATTCACCTGGAAGTCGGCGGCACCAGCGACACCGTGACCGTCAGCGCAGAAGCCGTCGCGGTCAATCTTTCCAGCGGCGAGAAATCCGCATCGCTAGGCGCCCAGGAACTGGACACCCTCGCCCTGCGCGGACGCGATATTTTCGATGCCGTCAGCCTCATGCCCGGCGTCGTCGATACCTCCGACGGACGCGACGCGCCCGGACCTACCAGCATCGGCAACATCTTTATCGCCGGCGGACGCAACGACCAAAAGAACATGACGATCGATGGCGTCACCAACCTCGATACCGGCTCCAACGGGTCCGTCCATAGCATGCCCTCCATGGATTCGGTCGCCGAACTCCGCGTCCTGACTTCCAATTACTCCGCCGAATACGGGCGTAACTCCGGCGGCACCGTCACCGTGATCACCAAAGGCGGCGGCCGAGCTTTCCACGGCAGCGGTTACTGGTTCTACCGCCACGAAGATCTCAACGCCAACGATTACTTCAATAACCTGGCCGGCAAAGATCGCACTCCCTACCGCTACGATATCTCCGGCTACACCATCGGCGGCCCGGTGCTGCTCCCGAAGGTCCCGCGCGACCGCAATAAACTCTTCTTCCTCTACTCGCAGGAGTTCCAGCACAAGCGCGTTGCGTACGGCACCAAGACCATCACGGTACCCACCGAGGCGGAGCGTAACGGCGATTTCTCTCACCACTACGACACCAACGGTAAGGTCATCATCATCAACGACCCGCTTGAATAACAAGTCGCCGTTCCCGGGTAACATCATCCCGCAGAATCGCATCTCCACCGTCGGCCAGAACGTCTTGAAGATGTTCCCCCTGCCCAATTACACGGACCCGAACCCGAGCCGTGTGTACCAGTGGAATTATTTCGCCAGCGAAGCCGGCGCCTATCCTTCGCGCACCGAAAGCCTGCGCCTGGATTACTCCCCCAGGAACAACTGGCAGATGTACGTGCGCCTCAATAATACGGCCGATCAACAGCACTCGCCGTACGGCCTGTGGGTCAATGGGTCAGTCAATTTCGACTTGACGCCGATCGTTTTCGGACAGCCCGGCCGCGGCGCCACCTGGCATTCCACCAACACCATCACCCCCACCACTTTCAACGAGGCCATCGTGGGAGTCAGCCAAAACACGCTGACTTATTTCCCGGAAGACCCTTCCAAGATCGACCGCACCAAGCTCGGCATCAACATTCCGCAGCGCAATCCCTCGCTGAATCCGCTGAACATGATTCCCAATATGTCCTTCGGGTCCATCACCAACGCGGCCAATCCCTCCTTCAGCGACGGCACGCCTTACTTTAACCGCAACACCATTTACAGCTTCGTGGATAACTTGAGTAAGATTGCCGGCACCCACACCATCAAAGCCGGTGTCTATCTGGAGCGCACGCGCAAAGTGCAGTTCGCCAACGCCTCCACCCGCGGCACCATCAAGTTCGATCGCGATACCACCAACGCGCTCGATGCGAATGATGCTTACGCCAACGCCCTGCTCGGCAACTACGATACCTATGCCGAAGCCACCGGCCGTCCCAAAGGCGATTACCGCTTCGGCAACAACGAGTTCTACATTCAGGACACCTGGCGCGTCAAGCACGGGCTCTCGCTCGATCTCGGCGTGCGCTTCGTTCACGATCCGCCCCAGTACGACGTCAGCCACCAGCTCGCGTCCTTCTCGCCCTCGCTCTATAATCCGGCCAACGCGCCCGTTCTCCTGCGTCCCGGCTTCGATTCCAAGAACGTGAAAGTCGCCGTCGATCCCCGCAACGGCACCACGTACCCCTCCGGCCTGATCGGCAGCTTTGCCCCGAACTCGGGCGACCCTGCGGTCGGCATGTACATCGGCGGCAAGAACGGTAATCCCGCAGGGATGTACAGCATTCCGCCCGTCGCCATCGCGCCGCGCATCGGCTTCGCCTGGTCGCCCTTCAGCGATCGCACCGTGATTCGCGGCGGCGTGGGCGTGTTCTTCGATCGCCTCGAAGGCAATCCGACCATGAACACTCTCCCCAACCCGCCGACCATCTTCACGCCGACCCAATACTACGGCACCATCGCGAGCATTCAGGACCAGGTCAACTCCGGCCTGCTCGCCCCCACCGGCACCGTGTATTCACTCGGCAGCGTCGGCCATAACCCGGTCACTTACAATTACAGCCTCAATATCCAGCATCAGTTCGGTAAGGCGACGATTGCCGAAGTTTCGTACGTCGGCGCGCTCAACCGTCATCAGATCTGGCAGCGTAATATCAATCCCGTGCCGCTCGGCGCTAACTTCGTCTCTGTAAATCCCGGGAATAAGGATCCAACAGGCACCGGTGCGCTCCCGGCTAACTTCCTCCGCCCCTACCAGGGCTACGGCGATATCTTCCTGTATGAGTTCGCCGGAACGTCGAATTACAACTCCCTGCAGGCAAGCTTCTCCCAGCGCTTCAAGCGCGGGATTACCTTCGGCGCCGCTTATACCTTCAGTAAGGTGCTCGACGAATCCGATAGCTATAGCAGTTCGGTCGATCCGTTCTACAATCCCCGTAAATGGAACTATGGCCCCGCCGGCTTCGACCGCACCCACGTCTTCTCCGCGCGATATACCTGGCAGCTTCCCAAGCCGGGCCGCGCCTTGAATCTGCGACCCCTCAAAGTAGTGGCCGATGGCTGGGAACTCTCCGGCATCACCCGCCTGCAATCCGGCGCTCCCTTCACGCCCACTTACAGCCTGGTCAATGGCGTCGATTTCACCGGTTCCAGTTCGGCCAGCACCCGGCCCATCGTGATCGATCCCAATGCGCCCGTCCTCAGCCGCTTCGGCCCTCCCGGCTATACGTCCGTGACCGCGCCCACGCCGGGCAACGTCGGCAAGAACGTGCTCCGCGGTTTCGGCACCAATAACTTCGATATCTCGGTGTATCGCAATATGAGTATCACCGAGCGTCTCAAAGCTCAGCTCCGCTTCGAAACTTACAACACGTTCAACCACACGCAGTTTTCCGGCATCGATGGCAGTGTGAAGTTCGATGCTACCCACGCTCAGATCAACCCGCTGTTTATGCAACCGACGTCGGCCCGGCCGGCCCGTCGCGCGCAAATCGCAGCCCGTCTGAACTTCTAAAACCCAGGCGCGCGGCGCAACTCCCGCCGCGCGCCCTCTTTCTCCTACTGGTACACCGCTACCTTCTTGAAGTCGCCCGCCTTAACAATCGTCACCGCGGCAACGTTCACGTACTTCCGGAATACGCCGTTAATCTGCTCCACCGTGAGTCCCTGAATCTTCGAATCCATCTGCTCGTCGTAGAGCATGGTCCGCCCGAGCTGTTCGTGCGATGCGATCAGCCCGACCAGCGCGTTCTCTTGCGAACGCGCCACCTTGCGCGCATCGGCGTACGCCTTCTTCGCCTCCGCCACCTCGCCCGCCGTGAAGCCCTCCGCCAGCGTCTTCTTCAATTCATCCACGAAGCTCGCCTCCACCTTCGGCATGTTCACCGGATTGCAGCTCACCGTCGCCGAAAATAGCGCCGCGTCGCCTTCCGAAGGAGCCGTGAAGCGCGTGGACGCCCCATAACTCAGTCCCTCGCGATTCCGTATCCGATTCGGCATCCGCGCCGTGATCGACCCGCCGAACATGTAGTTCGCCAGCACCATTGCCGGATAGTCCGCATCCTTCTCCGATAGCTTGAGCCGCATGCCCGCTTCGAACTGCGCGTTCTCCTTGTCCGGCGTCTCGATCTTCTTGTTCATCGCCTCCGCCGTACGGTAAGGGCTTGTCAGCCGCGCATACGCCGCCGGTGAATTCCAACTCCCCAGCAACTCCGCGGCCAGCTTCTTCACCGCCGCCTGATCCACCTCGCCGACCACTACGAATTCGCCGTGTGACGCGCCGTAGAAATCGTCGTGGAACTTCTTCACATCGGCGATGGTCACCGCCTTCAATTCCGCCAACTGCTCCTCCCGCGTCGGCTGATACTGGGGATCGCCCTTCGCGAACGGGCTCAAATGGCGCTGCAATTCCTGCGCCGAGAGTTGCTCCGGCTGGCTGGGAATATTCTCCAACCCGCGCAGCCGCTGCGCCTTCATGCGTTCGAATTCCGCGTCCGGATACGCCGGAGCGCGCAGCATCTCCACCGCCAGCCGCATCGCCGCTTCCAGGTTCTCCGGCTTCACCGTGATCGACGCGCTCGCGCCCGAAACTCCTCCGCCGCCGCCCGCGCCGCCGCGCCCGCCGCCCCCGCGACCCCCGAAGCCGCCGCCTCCACCGCCGCCGCTCACCGTGATGCGCGCGTTCAGCTTCTCCATCTCGTCCTGGATCTGCTGCCGGTTCTTATCCTTCGTCCCGCTCATCAGCAGCCCGCCCGCCAGTTGCCCCGCCGCATTCCTGCCGGATAGCGATCGCGCATCCCCGAAATGCAGCTCGATCGCCAACCGTCACCGTGCCCCCCGCCATCTTCTTCGGCAGCATCGCCACCCGCATCCCGTTGGCCAGCTGCGAGCGCTGCATCCGCTTCTCGATATTCGCGGGCGTCGGGTCGAACTCTTCCGCGCGCGATACCGCGATGCTGCTCTTGTAATTCGCGAACACCGGCGTCAGGTCCGGGGCCGCCGGCACCGGCGCGCGATCCGGAGCCGCGTCGGGAATGAACACTCCTACCGTCAGGTTGGAATCCTTGAGATACGCCTTCGCTACCCGCACCAGGTCCTCCGGCGTGACCTTCTGCACCCGGTCGTGCTCCAGGAACATCAGCCGCCAGTCGCCCTGCGAAATCGGCGTCGTCATGCCGAGCCCGATCTGCTGCGCATCCGTCAACTGCTGCTCCATGCCGCGCGCCAGCCGCGTCTTCACCCGGTCCACTTCCTCTTTCGTCGGCGGCTCGCTGATGATTCCCTTCAGCGTCTCCACGATGATCTTCCGCACCTCGTCGATCGACTGATTCTGATTGAGCGTCGCCGTCACTTCCGTCAAGCCGGGATCATGGCGCTGCGCTACGCGCATGCTCGCCGAATCGGCCTTCTTGTTCTCCACCAGCGCCTTGGTGAGCCGGCCGTTGCCCGCTCCTCCGCCGCCGCCGCGACCGCCGCGCCCGCCGCCGCCGCCGCCGCTCATCACGCCCGCCAGCACCTGCAGCGCCGCCGTATCCGGATGCGCCGCCGCCGGAGTGTGATACGCCATGATCAGTTCCTGCCCCTCGCCCACGCGCCGCAGTTCCACGTAACGCATGCCGTCCTGCGCCGGCTCTACCGTATAGGTCTGGTCTAACTTGCGCATCGGCGGCGGAATCTTTCCCAACGTCTCCGCCACCCACTGCAGCGTCTTGCCCTCATCGATCTTGCCCGCGATCGTCAGCACCGCGTTGTCCGGCTGGTAGTATTTCTTATAAAACGCCAGCAGCCGCTCGGCCGGCACCTTCTCGATATCCTCGCGCGACCCGATCGTCGATTTCCCGTAGTTGTGCCACAGAAACGCCGTCGATGCCACGCGCTCGCTGAGCACGCGCTGCGGACTGTTTTCGCCGCGCTCGAACTCGTTGCGCACCACCGTCATTTCCACGTCCAGCAACTGCTTGTTGATCTTGACGTTCACCATCCGCGCCGCTTCCATATCCAGCGCCCAGCGCAGGTTTTCATCGGTCGCCGTCACCGTTTCGAAGTAGTTCGTCCGGTCGTCCGACGTCGTGCCGTTCCACGCCGCGCCGTGCGCCACAATCTCGTTCTTGATCTGGCGTCCGTCGTTGGTCTCGATGAAATCCATGTGCTCCAGCAGATGGGCCATCCCGGTCTCGCCGTAGCCCTCGTGCCGCGATCCCACCAGGTACGTCACGTTCACCGTGACCTTCGGGTTCGCCGGGTCGGGATACAGCAGCACCTTCAATCCATTGGGGAATTCGTATTCCGTAATCCCCCCGACCGAGGCCTTCTTTTGCACTCCATTGGGCAGCGTCTGGCCCCACGCACACCACGCCAGCGTCAGAAAAACAAGAACTTTCATGCGCATAGAGGGATAAGGCGTCGCCGGGATTTCGGAGGTTACGGTCAACAATAAGAACAGAAAAATCGCCGTTGGCCCGTGTCCAGTTTCTGTTCCATTCGCGGAATCCGCCGCAGCGCCGCCGCTGCCTCGGGACTCTCCGGCGCCAGCCGCACCACCTCGCGATAGTATCGGATCGCCCGTTCCCGGGCCGCCTCCGCCTGCCGCTGGTTCTCCAGCTTCCGGGGATACGGCGGAGCGCTCACCCACGGGTCGTCCGCCGGCGCATGCGCCACGGACCACCAGCTCTCGTTCGCTACCGCCAGCATGTAGGTCACTTCTTTACGAAAATCCGTACCCGGGTGCGCCGCCAGAAATGCCTCACCGCGCGCGATCACTTCGCGAAACAAATCCGGATTCGGCGGACACCCCAGGCCGTTCCCCGTGCTCCATCCCCGCCGCTCCAGTTCCAGGAATGCGAGCTCCCCGCCTTCCGTCTCCGGAAACTCCCGCCACACGCGCCACAGCAGCTCCCCCGCATACTCCAGCCCTCCGTTGTGCGCCTGCCCGCCGATTTTCGCGCCGTATCCCGCAACAGCCCTTCGCAGCGGCGCCGGATCGTCCATCATCTGGCTGAGCTTGTTCGTCACCTCGTGCGCCGCCAGCAGATACAGCGCGCGCCGCGGACGCCCCGCCCGGTCGCTCTCCCCAAGCAGCGTCGCCAGGTCCCGCAGGCTCTCGCGAAACATCTGTTGCCGCTCCGCCGCCGTCTGCGGCCGCGCGTCCATCGTCCTCGCATAGGCCGCCCCGATGCGCATCTTCAGCCGCAGCCGCACCGGGTCGTCCTCCTCGCGAAGCTCGCCCCCGATGCCCTCCACGCGCAGTATCAGCTCGTCCTTCTGCCGCTCCGCGAACAGCCGGTCCGCGATCACGATCAATTGCGCCCCGCGCCGTACCCCCATCGGACCCCCCGATTGGTTCGCATGCAAAAAATAGTGCAGTCCACCGCCCGCCCAGTGGTCGCCAGACACCGGTTGTCCGTAGCGCACGTGCCGGAAGCCGATCTCCATCATCTCCGGTTGCTTGGTAGCGGCGCCGAATCGCGCCGTCAATTTCTGCCGCAACTCCCCGAGCACGGCCGCCGTCGTTCCCGCCGATTCGTCCACCGGGCGCACGTCCACGCGCATTCGCGCCGGCCGCCCCGCTTCGCCAAATACATAGAAGAACGATTCGCGGACAATCCCGCCGCTCGTCTCCGCGCAGTGCTGCGTCCACTCCGCCGTCGCCGTATTCTCCATCTGCGCCGGAATGTGGCTCTCGCAATCCGCTCCCGGATTCTGTCCCCACCGCGCGGAATCCACCAGCGCAAGCATGCGCGCGGCCGTCTGTCCGCATAGCGGTGCGGCGGCAATCAGGAAGCAGGCGATTCGAAGCATCATGCGTCACCTTGCACGCCGCGGACCACGCGAATTTGCGCCCGCCGCGCCGTTTTTCGTGTCTCCCCGTCAACGCCCCGTGCGCGCCGGACACACGCCTGTTAAGATTCCCCTTATGCGCCTCGCCGTCTTGCTCGCCGCCCTTCTGATTTCAGCACCGCTCCCCGCCGCGAAAAAGAAAAAGGCAGTTCCCGCGCAAGGTTTCTCGTACTACCTGCTCACCCTCTCCTGGGCGCCCGATTTCTGCGCGCAATCCAATTCCAAGGACCCCGCCGAATGCGGCCCCGGCAAGAAGCTTGGCTTCATCGTTCACGGCCTCTGGCCGCAAGACGACACGTCGCGCGGTCCTCAAAACTGCGGCGGCAGCCCCGTCTCCTCAAGCATCGTCCAGACCATGCTCAATTACATCCCCACCGCCAGCCTCATCCAGCACGAATGGAAGACCCATGGCACCTGCACCGGCCTCAGTGCGGCGGAGTACTTCGCCAACGTCCGCAAAGTCCGCGATTCCGTCACGATCCCCGCCCAATTCAAATCGCCCGCGCAGTCTCTCACGCTCAGCCCCGCTCAAATCGAGACCGCTTTCCTCTCCGCCAACCCCGCCTTCCCCAAGCTCTCCGTCCGCACTTCCTGCACCTCCGGCACCCTCCAGGAAGTCCGCCTCTGCTTCAACAAAGACCTCTCCCCACGCCCCTGCACCACCAGCGCGGGCGAGTGCCCCCTCCCCTCGATTCAGCTCCTGCCCGTCAAGTAGCTGCCTGTCACTTCGGATCCACCACCGCCTCGATAATCTCGAGCCGGCGCTTCGGAGTCTCCCCGTCTACCTCTTCCTTCTCGAACGCGTCCAGCACTTCCATCCCCTCCACAATCCGCCCGAACGCCGCATACTTCCCGTCCAAATGCGGCGCCGCTCCCAGCATCAAAAAGAACGACGTCGTTGCCGAATTCGGGTCGTCCGTCCGCGCCATGCTCACCACGCCCCGCACATGCAGCACGTCATCGCGGAACTCGCCCTTCAACGGCCGCACCCACCGGTCCGCCGGATGCCCAGCGCCGTTCACGCGCGAATTTTCCATCCCGCCCTGCACCACGAATCCCTTCACCACCCGGTGAAATCCGGTGCCGTTCAACCAGCCCGTCGCCGCCAGCTTCAGGAAATTGCGAACCGTATTCGGCGCCCACTCGGGTTCCATCTGAATCTTGATTGTCCCTAAGGTAGTCTTCACCGTTACCGTTCGCTTCAATTCTTCCAGCGTCGCGTCCACGAACGGTTCCACCTTCTTCTTCTCGATCGTGACCTTGAGAATGCGCACCGGCTTTTCCGCCATCCCATCGGCATTGTTCGCCGTCTGCGAGATCTTCTCCACCACGTCCATGCCTTCGTTCACGCGCCCGAATGCCGAGAACTTCCCGTCCAACGGAGGCTGCGGCGAAATGCAGACAAAGAACTGCGCGCCGTCGCTATCGCGCTTGCCCGGAATGCTCACGGTGGATACCACGCCGCGCTCGTGCTTCATATCGCTGAACTCGCCGGCCAGCAGATTCAGGCCGCCCGTCCCCCACAACTTGCGCGGCGTCTTCGCGTCTTTCAATAGCGGGTCGCCGCCCTGAATAATTCCGTACGCCACCACGCGGTGAAACGCGCTGCCATCGTAATAACCCTCGCGCGCCAATTTGATGAATTGCTCCACGTGGCGCGGCGCTTTGTCCGGCGCAAACTCGAAACGGAACACGCCGAGATCGGTCGTCACCACGGCTTCCAGGTCCGCGGAAGTTTGCGCGAACCCGGCGAAACTCGGGAATAGCAGCAGGCTGGCAAGCAGAGGGAATCGCATCGCCTTCATCGTAACCGTTGTGCGCCGCCTCGGAAAAGGTCTTACGTCGCTGCCGGCGGCTCGATCGGCCAGGAGCCGTCGCGGTTCAAGCCCAACAATTGGACGGCCGGAGCGACGCGCTCCTCGAATTGCACCTCGGCGTCCTCTTCTTTCGCGTGGGCCGCGGTTCTCCACCGAAGGCAGGCCCACACCGCCGCGAGAGCGATCAGCGCCGGCACGAACAGCTTCGGGTCGGCCAGCGCCTGCCGCTCGTACACCACACTCAGGATGATGCACCAGAAAAGTGCCAAACTGCCCAGGATCGCCAGATGAACCTGCGATTTTCCCGGCAGATAAGAGCACGTGAACGGGATCTTGTGGAACCCGTGCAAACACAATTCCCCCAGGATCATCGCCATCAGCGTGAGGATCGCCAGGTGACCCGCGGCCGCCCACCACGGCCATAGCCAGAAGCAGCATACGGCGGAGAGAATCCACATCGGGCCGGCCGAAAGCAACAGCAGCGAGCGCCGCGCCCCCTCCAGGCACTCCGCAACGCTGCGTGTCCCGGTCACCCGGAAGATCCAGTTTCCGCGCAGATCGAGCGGTATGGAAAAGGCGACGCGCGTTCCGATCATGGCCAGCCCCATCATCGTAATGGTGGCGGCCAGCAGCGGCTCGTTCACGTGGCTCCATGGGTCGGCCGCCGGTGCATCCGCCAGTTGGTTCGGCGGTGCGCCATTCTTCACCATCGCGATCACCACCGCGAAGCCTACTCCTAAATAAAAGGCGAGGATGATCCGATGCAGCCGGCTGCGCAGCAAGGTTCGGACACTGAACTGAACCAGCGCCGTTTGGACCGCGCTGCCCATGCGCGGAAGCCACGTGCCGCCGCGCGCGCCGCCCACGATATCCGGCTCCTCCACAATCTTGCGCAGTGTGCGGAAGTAGGAAAGCGCATATGCGATCGCCGTCGCGGATAGCGAAATCCCCAGGCCAATCCACGCGCGCCGCGCCAGCACCGCCAGCGCCGGCGACCCGTTCCACTGCTGAAAGAGTCCCAGAAACCAATAGGAAGGCGACCACGCGAGCAGCCCGCTGCCGCTTGCGTGAACCAGGTCCGGCGGTATCATCGGCTGCAGGCAATAAACGCCGACGATTACGCAGAAGGCCGCCATTTGCAGCCACGACGACACGCGCAAAAAAAGCCGCCGCGGCAGCAGTTGTGCGGCGCAGCCTTGCAGGCCCAGCACGCAACAGTACACGAACCCTCCGGCGAGCAGCATGATCGCCCAGTAGACGACGAACTTTCGCGGCACCTCGGAAAGTCCGCCGCTCGGGGGTACCGTCACCATTGCCAGCGAGATCGCCGGCTCGCCCGAGAGCCGCTGCCGCAGGTAAAGCGGCAATATGGCTGCGAAAAACGTCGATGCCTGGTTCACCATGACGATACCTGCGTAGTCGCCCTTTGGACTGAAGAACGCGGTGCTGGAATATCCGGAGATCGCCCCGTTGTGTGCGTAGCTTCCCGATTCTTCCGAATAGAACCAGGCCAGCGCGATGCGGCTGCCCCGGCCGTCGCCGGTGCGCGCTTCGTGGGAGAGGCGGAACGCGGGCGAATCGGCGCGTAGCTGCGCTTCCAGATACGTCAGCATATCGCCTGCCGTGGAGTTGATCGCGCCGGCCGGCGCGAACGTCTCGAGTTCCCACGGCGCCGTTGGCTCGTGCCGGTCGCCATATGCCTGAATCAGCCGCTCCCGCCGTTCGGGCGAAATCAATACAGCCGTATCGCGCATCCCCAGCGGCCCCGTGATCCTCTGCGCGATTAAGTCCGCATAAGAGATGCCGGTTTGCGCGCGGAGCGCCGCTCCCAGTAGCGAGAATCCCAAGTTGCTGTAGACGAACGGAGGGTCAACCTCGCGCCCGACGCCGCGCTTTGCGAGGTACGCGTAGAGGTCGGCGTCATGATAGCCGGCGAAGGCCGCGCCCACACTGCGAAAGCGAATGGGTCTGAAGTTGTCGGGCATCGGCGGCAGTCCGGAGCGGTGCGTCGCCAGGTCGCGCAGCGTGATTTCGTATCCGGCCGGTTTTGGCACCATGCCGGCGGGCAGCAGTTCGCGCACCGGCTGGTCCAGGCGCACCTTGCCTTCCACCACCATCTGCGCCAGCAGCAGGCCAGTAAAGGTCTTGGTGATGGATCCGATCTGGTACAGCGAATCCGCCTGCGCCGTCCCGTATGCGAAGACGCGTCGATCCCCATGCTTCACCACGCCCACCACCACGCCCATACGTGGGTGGCAGCGCAGACGGCAGGTCGCGCTTCAACACGGCTTCCATTCCGGCCGCGTCCACCGGGGGCAGGGCAGGAAGGTATCCGAATGCCGGCATCGTCACCGGCCCCGAGGCCTGCGATCCGAGCGCGAACGGGCCCACCAGTCCGGCCGCCGAGTGCAGGAAGACGACGGTGAGGCCAAGCGCCGTGCCTGCCGCCGCCACCTTCGCCAGAAACAGCGTACGCGCACGCACCGGCAGCGGCGCCAGCACCAGAACGTCGCGCCGGTCCGGGAACGTGGAATCCCAACTCAGCACCGCGAACAGCCCGACCACCAGCATCGTGGTGGCGATCAGAAAATGCTCCGCTCCCCACGGCCGCCAGCTGTTGCGACCTGGCTCTGCATGTGGCTCGTGCCGATGATCATGGCGGGCCCGGAGAGAAAGAACACGCTCACAAAAATCAGTAGCGCGGCGAACTGGCCCAGCAGCTTGTTCGAATCGCCCAGCGCATCCGCCGAGAGCAATTCCAGATCCACCATGCGGAACAGGAACTGACGGTAGAGCACGCGGAATTGGAGCTTCTCCATATCGGGCCTCATGCCTGAATCAGGTCGGCCACCTGGCGCGAAATCGCGGCGGTGTCCTGCTCCACCGCGAGCTGCGAAAAAATCGCTTCCAGCGTCGGCGCGGCCATCAGCGTGCGCAGATGCTCGATGGAATCGTCCGCCACCACTTTGCCGCGATGCAGAATCACGACGTGCGCGCAGACCCGCTCCACGGTTTCCAGTTCGTGCGAGCTGAACAGCACTACTTTTCCGCGCGCCGCCAGCTCCTGGATCAGGCTGCGCAGAACCAGGCCCGTCGAGACGTCGAGGCCGGAGAAAGGTTCGTCCAGCAGCACGAGCTCGGGATTGTGCAGCAGGGCGGCGGTGAGCAGCACCTTCTGCCGCATACCTTTCGAGTAGGCCGAGATCGGGACGTGCCGGTCGCCATGCAGCGAGAGCAGGCGCAGCAGCCCGTCGATTCGCTCCGCCGTCGCCTTGGCGGGAAGGCCGCGCAATTGGCCCACCATCGCCAGGTACTCCAGGCCGCTCAGGTGGGCGTAGAGATGCGGCTCTTCCGGCACGTAGCCCATGCGCTGCTTGTAGCCGATCAGATCGCGCTGAATCCGTTCGCCGTGGAACAGGATCTCGCCGGAGGTCGCCTCCATCAGCCCGGTGATCATCTTCATCGTGGTGGACTTGCCTGACCCGTTGGGGCCCAGGTAGCCCGTGATCTCGCCGCCGCGGGCCGTAAAACTCACGTCATCGACGGCGGCAATTCCCAGGAAACGCTTCGTAACGTGGCGCAGTTCGAGCATCGCTACTACCCTATGTAGCAAACTACAACTATGCCTGTCAAGTATTATCCTACATAGGGTATGATGTCCCTATGGCCGCCGAGCTTAAGCTTTCACACACCGCCGCTCTCGATCCTCCAGGCAGTCCATACGGGCGATGGGTACGGCTTCAGCGTGATGGAGCTCACCGGCCTTCCCAGTGGCACCGTTTACCCCGCGATGCGCCGCCTGGAGCGCGACGGGCTGGTCCGGTCGCACTGGGAGCGCCAATCGATCGCGGACGCGGGGCAGCGGCCGCCGCGCAAATACTACAAGCTGACAGCGTCCGGCCAGGCGACCCTCGAGGCATCGCAGCGGCGCTATCCTCTGCTGGCCAAACTCGCGGCCGTCGAAGAGGGGCCTTCATGAGGTTTCACCTCGCGATGCTCGGGATCGCCGCCTGGCTGGTCCCCGGCGAGCAGCGCGCGGAATGGCTTGCCGAATGGAGCGCGGAACTCTGGCATGTCCGCCGGAGCCTCCCGCGCCAGGCGACCGCCTTTTGTCTCGGCGCCTTCCGCGATGCGCTCTGGCTGCGACGCAATCGGGTGCCGGATGCGCCGCCCACGCGCTGGTTCGAATCGCCGGCGCGCTGTCTGGGGTCGCTCGCGCTGGGCGCCGCCGCGTGCGTACTCCTCGCCCTTCGCAACCATCCGCCCGATTTCCGGCTGCCCCTACGCGGGCCGATTCTCGCCATGTTGTATATGGCGATGATGGCGCTGCCTGTCTTGCCGGCGCTCACGTCCCTACGCCTGGGAGAGCTACCGGCGAATCGCCACGCCTGGCGCTGGGCGTTCTTCGCCGCCAAAATTGCACTGCTGCTGCCCATCGTTTTTTGGGGCGTGCTGGATCTCGCGTCCTTCGCAGGTGTGAAAGTCCATGCCGGGCCGATCCACTGCATCCTGATCGGCAACGTAGCCGCCTTTCGCTGGGCGCTCGTCGATCAACGCCGCCGCTGCCCCGAATGCCTCCGCCTGCTCGCGCACCCCGCCCACATCGGGCAGCCCTCGCAGATGTTTCTGGAATGGTACGGGACTGAATTCGTCTGCGTGAAAGGTCATGGCCTGCTGCACGTCCCTGAAATCCCGACAGTTTCCTTCCGCACCCAGACCTGGCTGCACCTGGACCGCTCGTGGCGCGGCCTGTTCCTGTGAACGCGGGCCGCCATGGATAATGGAAGGCGAGGAGAACCCATGAACTGGAGTGCGATCGGAGCCGTCTTTCTGGCGCTGGCGGTGATTCTGGGAGCATTTGGCGCCCACGGCCTGAAAGATAGATTGGACGCCTACTCTCTCGGCATCTGGGAAAAGGCCGTCTTCTACCACTTCATTCATGCCATGGGGATCCTCGTCGTCTCCCTGCTGCCGCGCACCGGCACCTTTCCCCTTGCCGCTGCATCGCTCGTCGCCTGGTTTCTTGCCGCCGGCATTCTGATCTTCTCCGGCAGCCTCTACCTGCTCGCCCTTACCGGCGTGCACACCCTCGGCGCCATCACCCCCATCGGCGGCGTCTGCATGATCGCGGCCTGGCTCCTGCTTGCCTACTACTTCATCGCCCAACGCGCATAACCTCATGAACAACAATCACGTGGACCTGGCCGCGCTCGCCAGGCAGGAAATGCTCGACCACGGCTTCCAACCCGACATGCCGCCGGAAGCCACTCGCCAGGCTGCCACCGCCGCCCAATCCCTGGACCCCGCCCTCAAAGACTTCACCTCGCTCCTCTGGTCCTCCATCGACAATGACGATTCGCGCGATCTCGACCAGGTCGAATGGGCCGAGCGCACTCCCGCCGGAATTCGCGTTCTCGTCGGCATCGCCGATGTCGATAGCGCCGTTCCCAAAGGCTCCCCGGCGGATGTCTACGCCGCGCTCGAGACCACCACGGTCTATGCACAAATCCGCACCTTTCCCATGCTGCCCGAGCAGCTCTCCACCAATCGCACCTCCCTCAATGAAAATGAGAATCGCGCCTCCATCGTCATCGAAATGACGGTCGGTGCCGATGGCACCATCACCGCCAATAGCATCTATCGCGCACTCCTCCGCAACCGCGCGCAGCTCACTTACAGCGGCGTCGGCGCCTGGCTGGAAGGCAAAGGCCCCATGCCGCCCAAGGTCGCCGCGTCCCCCGAACTGCAACAGCAGCTGCAGCTCCAGAACGAAGCCGCCCACCAACTCCGCGCCGCCCGCGACCGCCTCGGCGCGCTCACCTTCGACCGCGCCGAATTGCAAGCCATCGTCGATAACGGCAAAGTGCAGGGCATCGAAGGCCATCGTTCCAACACCGCCTCCCGCCTGATTGAAGATTTTATGATCGGCGCGAATGAAGTCATGGCGACCACCCTGCGCGCCGCCGGAGTCACCGCCATCCGCCGCATCGTGAAAGATCCCGAGCGCTGGCCGCGCATGGTCGAACTCGCCGCCGCCCACGGCTTCCACCTTCCGCCCGATCCCGACCCCGCCGCGCTCAACGCCTTCCTGCTCGCCC
The DNA here is from genome assembly GCA_963811575.1 of uncultured Solibacteraceae bacterium. Classification (GTDB taxonomy): domain Bacteria; phylum Acidobacteriota; class Terriglobia; order Bryobacterales; family Bryobacteraceae; genus Solibacter. The sequence continues at coordinate 407,050 of CAWERY010000014.1, forward strand.
GCAGAAAGTCCGACCCCGATCACTTCGCCGATGTCTCCCTCACCGTGCTCAAACTCATGGGCCCCGGCGAGTATGTCGCCTCCCGCCCCGGTGACGCAGCCTCCGGCCACTTCGGCCTCGCCGCCCACGATTACACCCATTCCACTGCGCCCAACCGCCGCTTCGCGGACCTCGTGACCCAGCGCCTGCTCAAGGCGTTCGCCGCCCATCAGCCCTCGCCCTATGGCGATGACGAGCTCGATACCATCGCGCGCAATTGCACGCTGAAGGAGGATAATGCCCGCAAGGTGCAGCGCGATATGGTCAAGCGCCTCGCCGCCGTCGCGCTCGCCGCCCGCATCGGGCAATCCTTCGCCGGCATCGTCACCGGCGTCACGCCCAAGGGAGTCTTCGTCCGCATCACGGATCCCCCGGTCGAAGGCCGCCTCATGCGTGGCGAACAGGGCCTGGACGTCGGCGATCGCGTGCAAGTGACGCTCTTGAATACCGACGTCGCGCGCGGCTTTATCGATTTCGGGAGGTAATTGATGACGCTTCCACTACGCCACACCATCGCCACTCTTTCCTACCGCGCCGCCAAGGTCTTGCGCGGCGCTCCGCCTGAGTTCGCGAGCTTTTCAGGCGCGGGCCGCACACCCGCGCAGATTCTCGCCCACCTCTGCGATCTCTTCGATTGGGCGCTCCACCTGGTCGAAGGCGAGAGTGTCTGGAACAATTCCAAGCCCCAGGCCTGGGATGCCGACGTCGACTCGCTTTTTCGATCTGCTCCAGGCCTTCGACCGCCGCCTCGATAGCGCCAAGCCCCTCGCCGCGGACCCCGAGCGCCTGTTCCAGGGCCCCATCGCCGATGCCCTCACTCACGTCGGCCAGCTCGCCATGCTGCGCCGCCTGGCCGGCTGCCCCATCTCCGGCGAAAACTACTTCATCGCCAAAATCCAGTAGGGCCGCCGCCTACTTCTCGCGATACACCATCCCGTTCTTCATCACGAACTTCACCCGCCGCAGTGCGCCAATTTCTTTCGTCGGGTCGCCCTCCACCGCAATCAGATCCGCCAGCATCCCGCTCTTCACCGTTCCGATTTCCATATGCAGCACGTTGCCCGCAACCGACGTCGCAGCCTTCAACGCATTAACCGGCGTCATCCCGTACTCCACCATCAACTCGATCTCCCGCGCGTTCTCCCCGTGCGGAAACACGCCCACGTCGCTCCCCGAAAGAATCGTCACGCCCGCCGCCAGCGCCGCCTGGAAGCTCGCCTTCTTGCGTTGAATCCCGCGCGGGTCCGGACCCTGTCCCTTTTTCCAACCCGCATATTGCGCCGTCGCGTCGCCCGCCGCCAGCGTCGGACACAACGCCACATGGTGCTCCACCATCAGCTTGAAGATCTCCGCGTTGCCGTCGTCCCCGTGTTCGATCGTCTCCGCCCCGCCCAGCGTCGCGCGCCGCATCCCCTCGGGCGTGCTGCTGTGCACCGCCACCGCCACGCCGGCGCTCTTCGCCGTCTCCACCGCCAGCTTCATTTCCTCCAGCGAAAATGTCGGCCGCGCACCCGGGCCCGCGCCCCATCGATAGTCCCCGTACAGCTTGATCCAATCCGCGCCATGCCCGATCTGGTCGCGCACCACCCGCGTCAGGCTGTCAATCCCGTCCGCCTCCTCCGCCCCCTGCGGCACGCGAAACTCCAGCGCGAAGCCTTTCGGCGCATAACTCCCCGTCGCCACAATCGCGCGCGTTGCCGTCAGCACGCGCGGCCCCGGGATGATGCCCTGGTTCACCGCCTGCTTCAACTCCACGTCCGCGTATCCCGCTCCCTCCGTCCCCAGGTCGCGCACCGTCGTGAAGCCCGCCATCAGCGTCGCCCGCAGATGATTCACCGCGCGCGCCGCCCGCAGCGCCAGCCCTTCCTTCATCACCTGGTCGTTCCACGGAGTCTCGTTGTACGCGTGCAACAAAATGTGCGAATGCCCCTCCACCAGCCCCGGCAGCAGCGTCGCGCCCGGCCAGCTCGATCACCCTCGCGTTCGCCGTGTCGATCGAAGCCGCGGGGCCTGCGGCCTCGATCCGCGCGCCGCGCACCCGCACCGCCCACCCTTCATGGCTGGCCTCGCCATCGAATACCCTGGCCGGACGCAGCACCACCGCATCTTGCGCCAGGCCGGTAAACGCAAGCGTAAGGAAAATCAACAAGGAACGCATAGAGGGATTGTAGGACACACACTCGCCTTCTGTCGTCTGTCTCTTGCGCTTCATCCAGCCCTGTGATACTCATGCAACATGCGACGCAGAGACTTTCTTCCCGCGCTGGCGGCATCCGCCGCCCTTGCCCAGACCACGCCCCCTACCAAAACCGGGCGCTTGAAGCAGTGCGTGACCAGCGGCGTTTTCGCCCGCGGCACCAGCCTGGAGGATGGCTGCAAACTCGCCCAGTCCCTCGGCATCGTCGGCTACGATCTCAAAGGCCCCGCCGATTGGCCCACTCTCAAGAAGTACGGCCTCACCCCCACCATGTATCCGCCCGGACCCGGCGGCACCATCCCCGACGCCCTCAACCGCAAAGAGAATCACGAAAAGCTCGAATCAGGCCATGCACGCCGCCATCGACGAGGCCAAAGCCAACGGTGTTCCCAACATCATCACCTTCAGCGGCAATCGCAAAGGCATGGCGGATGCCGAAGGCGCCGATAACTGCGTCCTGTTCCTCGACAAGGTCAAAGCCCACGCCGAGGATAAGGGCATCAACATCTGCATGGAGTACCTCAACAGCAAGGTGAATCATAAGGACTACATGTTTGACCACATCGCCTGGGGCGTCGATGTCATGAAGCGCGTCAACTCACCCCGCGTGAAAATTCTCTACGATATCTATCACGCGCAGATCATGGATGGCGATATCGTTCGCAATATCCGCGACAACATAAAGTGGATCGGCCACTTCCACACCGGCGGCAACCCCGATCGCAAGGAAATCGATGAAACCCAGGAACTCAACTACCACTTCATCGCCCAGGCCATCGCGGACTTGAATTACACGGGCTACATCGGCCACGAGTACTCGCCCCGGAATCCCGCCAATGCCGAGGCCAGCCTCAAGCGCGCCATCGAAATCTTCACCGTTTGATGGTTCGCCGTAGGTCGCAAATAACGTCTTCCCACCTGTAGGTGATCTCGTATATGATGGCAAAAATCAGGAGGATGTTCCCATGCGCCTTGCCAAAGTACTGGTTGCCTTAAATCTACTCTCGATCATTCTGATGGGAGCCGACCCGGACCCATTTGTCGGCAAGTGGATTCTGAATTGGGAGAAGTCCCGATCGACACAACCTCGGCCCAAGAGTGTGATCCGCAGGTACCAGCAATCAGGAAACGGAGTGAGGGTTCAGGAAGCCTGGGTGGACGCCAGTGGCAAGAAAGCCAACCTGGATTACGTCGCCGGCTACGACGGTCATGATTATCCGGTTCGCAGCACTAAGGGTGAGACCGTCGCTTTCACACGACCGAATAGGTATACCGTCCAGGGCGTCTCCAAGAAGGATGGCAAGGTTAAATATACGTTTAAGCGTCTGGTTTCCCCGGACGGCAAGCTACTCACCGTCGAGATGACACTAGCGGATTCGGCTGGGAAACCAACCACGGAATTGCTCGTCTACGACAAGATGAAGTGATCTCATTGAATGCGCCGGTCGAACCCTCTGCTCTGCCGTTTCGAAGAGGTCAATGCGAAGGCCACGAATGCACATCGGTTTTTGCATTCTGGCCCAAAAAGGCATGGACATAACGTGGAGCTACCGATAGATTACCAAGAGCCTTCAGTCGGGCTCGTCCTGCGTGTTTTGCGCACCACGAGCGGGATTCCGGCCAGTGCCAGCATCAGAAATGTAGAAGGCTCCGGTGCAACTTGAATCTCGGCAAAAAGCCCGTCGGCCTCGCCATTGATACCGGCATTCAGGAAGAGTGTGTTGGGATCGAATCCGGACCCCGGCGCCCGGAAGTTGATAGCCCACAAACCACTGTTCACGATAGGATCTCCGGACGAACCGGACAAAGTGCCGTCAAAGAGAAGTGTTGTCGGATTGAATGCGCTGATGGTTCCATCGCCAAAATTACCGACGAGAATATCTCCTCCCAATGACCCAAAGCCGGCCGGCGCCTGGGTGACGCCCCAAGGAGAGTTCAAGTGCGTGTTGGTGGCCAACCGCTCAACGAACTGGCCGTTCAGGTTGAAGACATTGACAACTCCGGTGTTAGGCGTGGTCGCCGCCCTGTGGGTTACGGGATCGACTTTGGCGTACTCCACATACAGGTTGCCTCCTACATTCTGAATGTTGTAGGGCATAAAGCCGGCCGGCAGAGTGGGATCGGTAAAAGTTCCTGCCAAGGTGGCCGGCAGGAAACTACCGTTGAAGACGTCGATTCGCCCGTTTGCAAAGTCGGCGGCATAAAGGAAAGTAGAAGCCCCTACGGCGCCAATCGCCAGTCCGGTAAAAGAGGCGCCATCGGTGGCAGTAAATTCGGCCGCCGCTACGGTACCTTGAGCGCCATTCCAGCCGGCTAGACTCCCGGATAATGTATCGAAAATGAACGTGGCCGGCGCCGGCGACGTACCCGTCCCGCTGGGTAGCAGGAAGTTCCCCGCGACGTTGGCGAAGACCTGTCCCGTCGGACCCGGCGGTATTCCCGAGGGTATGGTTACGACCAGAGCCTGCGGGGCGCCGGAAGCACTATACAAAGTTGCTTTGCTGGTCCCCTGGTCCGAAGCCCAAAACGGGCTCGTGGCGGAGAAGGACATTCCCCAGGGGTTTTTGAGGTTGGGATCAAGGTTTGCGGCCAACCCCGATATGTCGGAAGTGAGATTGGTTTGAAAGTAAACCGTCGCGGCATGGAGCGAACCATAAAACATGCACACACCAATCGCCGCCGTAACCCGAAATATTCGTCTGGACATTTCCCCTCCGGAGCAACAGTATAAGCAGCACGCGGCAATCAGGAATGTCGTTGAACAGACATACTAATAAGTGTTGAGGATTGTTACGAGGCAAATTAGGAAGAGGTTTGCAGCGATCGCGCCCGTCCAGACGAAGGCTGCTCGGGAAGCTATAATTCATACTGCTTCATGAAGCATCCCCGATTCGGCGTGCTGTCCCGTTTCAGCACCGCCACACATCCGAACTGGTACTGGTTTGCGATATTGGCGTTGCCCTTGCTCGTGCTCTGGCACCGCGACGACGCGCTCTATACGCCTCCCTGGTTTTCCGATCCCTGGTTTTACCTGGGATATTTTCAGAACCTGGTCGATTTCAAGCGTGACCTGTATCCGGAAGCCTACTTCGGCAGCCGTCTTTCCTGGATCCTCCCTGGCTCCGCGGTGCACCGGTTGTTTGCACCGGTGATTGCCAATTTTATTCTCCACACCGGCGTCCTTCTGGTTGCGTCCCTCTCCTTCTTCACGATCCTGCGGCACGCGGTTAGCGCGCGCGCGGCGTTTCTCGCGACTCTGGTTTTTTCCATGCATCCGTGGCTCTGGGCCGCTACCGGCTGGGACTATGTAAACGGTGCCGGAATCGCGTACCTGCTGGTGGCGATGGCGGCGCTCACCCGGGCGGCAGTGCGAATGGACGGCCGGCGAGACCTGACAATCGCCGGCGCCGCGATTGCGGGGCTGGTCTACGCGCATCTCTTTTGGGTGCCGCTCTGCCCTCTGCTATTGCTTTACTACGCCGGACTCGCGCGGGCCCGGCAACACACATCGCTGCTCCGGCTGGCTCCCGGCGGCATTGCGTGGCCGGCCCTTGGATTCGGGATCGTTACCATTGCACTCGGCGCCGCGAACTACGCCATCGACGGAAACGTTTGGTTTTACGGCCGCTCCTGGAATGCGGCAAGACGCGCGGCCGAGGTCTTCACCACCGCTCCCGGTATTTGGGGGCCTCACGGCCTGGAGCCCTGGTTGTGGTTCCCGGTGCTGGCCGTAGCCACGGTAGCAATCCTGGTTCCGCTCCGCATGCGCCGGCAGAAGCTTCAGGGAACTGGCTCCGGCGCTTTTGTTTTCGGCCCAGTTCCTGCTGGCTCTCTTATGGATGGGATACCTGCAAACCCGCGGCATCTCCATGCTGGGCTTCTATCACTATGCGGCCTATCTGATTCCCTTCGAATTCCTGGTCACCGGCGCGCTCTTTTGGGATGCCGTGGACCAAATGAGCCTGCGAACCTATCTCCTGACCGTTTGCACAGCCGCCGCGAGCTTCGCTGCAATTTGGTTTGACCCGCCTGCCGCGTGGATTTTGCCGGCATGGCAGAGCGCTGCCATCGGGTCCGTTCTGTTCGCTGCCGGGATGGCAACAGGGCGCCGGCCCGCGGGGACGTGGCTGTTGTTGGGAGGGCTCCTGGTGTGGAGCGCGCACGCCCTTACCCAAACCGCGCCGCTGCACGGCAACCGGGAGGAGTACCGGCGGATCATGGACGAGCGGGAAAATTTGGAACGCGCACGGAACCACGACCGAATCCTGTTCTGGTACGACGAAAAAGAGGCCGGGTCATCGGACTATCACGCCCTCAGTTCGCTGTACCTCGAAGCCCGCATTGGCGCAGCTTTTCCCGAAAATGCCTGTACAGTGCGGGTCCAGCCCGGCACGTTGGTCGTCGTGCCTTCGATAGATTCGGGAGCGGCGGAACGGGCGCGGCGCGAACTCTCCAATTGCTGGCGGCCTTACTCAATAGTAGCGACGGTGGTTGCGGTGGATCCGGTACCGCGAAGAGAGCGGCCCTACACCGTGACCCTGCTCCGCGCGGCAACCGATTTGTCGGCGCAGCGCCCGCTGCGCGCGGTTATCGGGCCTGACGGCGCGGATTATCTCCAGCTTACGTCCGAATCCGCGGCGGCGCCCTTCCCCCTGGCGCAGTGGAAAAAAGAAGACGCTACTGCGGTTCTTCACCCAACGCCAGAGGGAGTGGACGTTCGCACGCCGCGCGGCGACTACGCCTACACGATGGCATACCCGGCGCTCACCGCACCGGTGACGGGGCGGTACCGCTTTGCGCTGCGCTACTCGCAGGGCAAGGGAGAATTTGAGTTCGGCGCTTTCCCGGCAGACAATTCGCGGTGGCTGGCGGACAGCACCGTGGGATACCGGGCGGGCGGCGTCCAGGAAATCGCTTTTTCGTTAGATCTCAAACTCGGGGAACGAGTCATTCTCCGGATAGCAAACAACAACAATCACAGGGATGGCCGTCCCGCTTCGTTTCGAATGCTGGCGCTTACCGCGACCGTGGCCCCGAAGTGACTTAGTAGGCCGATCTCCCCAGCTCACCAGTTTCCGGTAATGCCGTATATCGTCCAGGACCAGCGTCTGCCAGTGCGAATCCGTCGCGAAACCAGTTAAGCTGGGCGGCGTGAAGGAATTTATTACTGGGGTGGCTTTGTTCAGTGCCATCGGATTACTCGTCGTCTCCGGCCCCTTGCTGCGGCGGGTCAAGATTTCAGCGGTCATTGGGAAAGCACTTCACCGCTTAGGGTTGGGGTCCTGGGGCTCTCGGTTGATCTGGCGAAAGGAAACGGCGGTGAATGGGTTGGCAGCTGGAGCGATCCAGCCCGGAAGGTATTCGGAATTCGGGTCTCTTCCATCGTCGTTCAGGGCGACAAGATAAAGTTCGTCTCGCCGGATTTACCGGGAACGCCAAGCTATGATCTCATGATCCGAAAGAACGCCTTGGAGGGAACGGTATCGGTTGAGGGCAATGCACTTCCACTGAGTATGAAGCGAACGGGCAAAGCAGATGTAAAGATCACGCCTCCGAATACAGCGGTCTCGAAAGAACTTGAAGGGGATTGGGAAGGTGTGTTGCCGGGCGGACGCGAGAGCGTAGCGTTCCACTTCAAGAATAGGTCAGATCAAACGGTAGGTCAGCATGGTCAGCCCCAGCCTGCGGGGCAAGACGCAAGCCTTCGCTCGTGTGATGCAAAGTGGAGCGGAAGTCGAGTTCACGCTGTTCATTTTTGGCGCGACCTACAAGGGAACGATCAACCGCGAAGGCACTGAAATGACCGGCGCGTGGATGCAAAACCCTGGTGCACCACCATTGCCACTCAAGATGCGCAAGCGGTAGGGTTCGCATACAGCTTCACTTTCGTTCGTGCGTCTGGTCAGTGGACGATAGGTGGGGTTATCGTAGATTGACCCGGCAAACGGGACCAGGATCGTCCACTTTCCGGTATTGCCGTATTTCGTCCACTACCGCCGGAAGAAAAGGCCGCATGCAGAGTGTAACCGTATGGGTTACACTAGTGCTGTGGCGATCACCGGTTTCCGGCACAAAGGACTTGAACGCTTCTTCACCACCGGCGCCAAGTCGGGAATCCAAGCGAAGCACGCTGACCGGCTCCGACTGATCCTAGGCCGTTTGAACGTGGCGACGAGCGCCCAGGACATGAATTTGCCTGGTTTGGATCTCCACGAACTCCGCGGTCCGAGAAAGGGTACATGGGCCGTTAAGGTGAGTGGCAACTGGCGCCTCACATTCGCATATGCCGGAAGAGATGTGGAGCGCGTCGATTACGAGGACTACCACTGAGGTCAATATGAAAATGCATAATCCGCCGCACCCGGGTGAGGTTCTCAAGGCACTGTGCCTGGAACCTCTGAATCTGACCATCACCGCAGCTGCGCGATCCCTGGGAATAAGTCGCAAAACGCTATCGAGCATACTTAACGGTCGTGCGGGCATCAGCCCGGAAATGGCCGTGCGTCTCTCCATTGCGTTCAATACCAGTGCGGAGAGCTGGCTCAATCAGCAGCTTCAGTATGACCTGTGGCAAGCAGAACGGAGCCGAAAACGGCTGCACGTGACGAGGTTGACTGCAGCTTAGTCTGCGTTTCTCTAATCGACCGATCCTCGCTGCTTCGACCGAGGCTATTGGACGCTATCGCCGTTTTCCTGCCGGAACTCGGCTTTGCCGCCCGGCAAGCCTCTTAATTGGAATTGCTTAAATCGCTTCCGCAATTCGCATGATCAGAGCAGCGGACGGAAGCAACAGAATTTGCGCGAGAATGGTGCCTGCCAACCTCCCGCCAAGTAACGACGTTATTGCTCGACGGAACCGCCCGTCTGATATGCGTCCCTCGATCACGTCGTCGGTCATAACCGAGACCTGCGGATCGATAAAGACGAACATCAGGATGGTCGCCACGCCGTTTACGACGGATGACAGGTTACTACAAGTCACCCGAAGGTCCGGTTTGAGGTAGCCCGCATACAGGGAAGCGAATACCCCGAGCGTCCACAGTGCCATTGCGATGACGTTCAAGCCGATGACTGGCATCGATACACCCGTGCCAGACCCAAGCTGCTTTAGGTTCTGCGGGGATGGAATGCGCACGTTCGTAGCGAAGCTGGAGAGGCCACGTCGGCTGAATGCTCTTGCGATCAGCCGCGGCATAGATCGGTTTGCTTGAAAATGGCCAACTGCTGAACTGAACAGCCGCTGGAACGTTGGAATCGAGAGAGCACCGACCGCTGTCGCGATTGTCGCGGCGGCTAAGAGCCACCGAAAATCGGCGAGCATCGATGAAGATGGTTGCGCCACCCCCAGTAATCGGGATTCGATGCGCTTCGCAAGGAACGGCCCCTGGAACGAATTCGAGGTTCGCGAAACGAGTGCGAGGATATTGAACAGCGAAAACGAAATGGCAATCCGCCGCGTCCTGATGCCAGCGATTCGAACGGCGTATGCAAGAGTCCCGACGACATGGATCACTAGTGTCGAATAGTCGATCTGCTCACGCACCTCCCTCCCGTAGGTCCTGAACGCAGAATGTTAACGGCCACCCGAAAACTGCACCTTCGAATTTTTGACCGGCCGCCTGGCCGGCATATCGGGAGTAAACCTCGCTAAGAACGCGCGCGCTATTGGTGAACCAGCACACGACCTCACGAAACCAGGCGGGCGATCGTCGCATCCACTAACCACTACATGAAAAATCGCAAACTCGGCCAAAGTAGTGTGGAAGCGTCCGCTATCGGACTCGGATGCATGAGTATCGGAATCGCCGGCGTGTACACCAGCAGTTCGCAGAGTGAGAGCGATGCCATCGCGCTTGTCCATCGCGCGCTGGATTTGGGTATCAACTTCCTCGACACAGCAAACATCTATGGCGATTCGGAAATCAAGGTTGGCAAGGCTCTCCGGGGTCGGCGCGAGGGAGTCGTGTTGGCAACCAAATTCGGAATTGTATCCGGTTCGTCCTATCAGAGCAGGGCGGTCGATGGGAGTCCCGAAAATGCGCGCCGCAGTTGCGAATTGTCGCTCCAACGTCTCGGCGTCGATCGGATCGATCTCTACTATTTGCATCGAGTGGATCCCAGCGTGCCGATTGAGGATACCGTCGGCGCCATGGCCGATCTCGTTCGAGCCGGGAAAGTGCGTTATATCGGGCTTTCGGAAGCGTCTCCTGCGACCGTGCGCCGCGCGCACAAAGTGCACCCGATCACGGCTGTGCAGACCGAGTACTCACTGTTCACACGCGAGGCGGAAGAACTACTCCCCACGCTGCGCGAACTCGGAATTTCACTCGTTGCCTATAGCCCTCTGGGGCGCGGTTTTCTAGGTGCGCGCTTTCGCAGCCTTGACGAACTCGCTCCCAATGACTGGCGCAGAAACAATCCCCGTTTCCAGGGCGAGCAATTTCAGCACAACCTCACAGTCGCGGACATGATCGCCGAGATCGCCCGCGAGAAGGGCGCTACGCCTGCCCAACTCGCCCTCGCCTGGGTGCTCGCGCAAGGGGAAGACGTCTTTCCCATTCCCGGTACCAGCAGCGTGGAACGGCTGGAAGAGAACGTGCACTCACTGGACTGGATCCTCACCTCAGAGGACCTGGACCGGCTGGAGCGGGCAGCGCCGAAGGGTGCCGTCAGCGGCGACCGCTATGAGCCCGGAATGATGCAGTTGATCAACGGTTGAAAGACCTGCTATTGGATAAGGAGGATTTCGATGACTCAAACACTAAGTAAGACCATGAAGGCTGTGGCGATTGATCGGTTTGGTGGAATTGAAACGTTAGCAACTCAGGAGCTTCCCATCCCCGCGGTTGGCGTCGATGAAGTGTTGGTTCACGTGGAAGCCGCCGGCGTCGGCGTTTGGGACCCCTTTGAACGGGAAGGCGGATTTGCGAAAGAGTTCAATATCAAGCCCGTGTTTCCCCTTGTATTGGGCTCCGATGGCGCCGGCATTGTGGAAGCCGTGGGACCCCAGGTGAAGCGCTTTAAAAAAGGGGATCGCGTTTACGGCATTTCCTTTCTGAATCCGAAGGGCGGATTTTATGCGCAGTATGCGGTTGTGAAGGAAAACAGTCTGGCGCCCATCCCGGGAAAACTCACTATGCCGCAGGCGGCTGCCATGGCCGTGGATGCGGTCACGGCTCTTGCGGGCCTTGATGCAACGCTGGGCCTAAAAAATGGGGAGTCCCTGTTGATCTTTGGCGCCAGCGGCGGCATTGGTCACTTGGCCGTGCAATTCGCCAAACGCATGGGCGCGCGCGTATTGGCCGTGGCCTCCGGCGAGGATGGTGTTGCTTTTGTGCGCGGCCTTGGCGCCGACAAGGTTGTGGATGGATATAAGGAAGACGTGCTCGACGCTGCGCGCCAGTTCGCACCCAACGGCCTTGATGCCGTGCTCCTGACCACCGGTGGGGAAGCAGCTGAAAAATCTCTAGCCGCTCTACGAACGGGTGGGCGCGTCGCCTATCCGAACGGCGTCCAACCGGTTCCCAAAGAACGTGCTGGCATTAAACTCCAAAGCTACGACGGCGAATATAACCCGCCGCCCTTCGACAAGGTCAACCGGCTTATCGACGGTGGTCCGTTCGAAGTCAAAGTCGCCCGAACCTTCACTCTGGATCAAGCCGCCGACGCGCAACGCGCTCTCGATGATCACTACCTGGGAAAGCTCGCATTGATCATGAAGTAAACGAACGTGGTCCCCGTGATATCTGGTACTCCCGCCGCAAGAAACTGCCGGGAACTGGAAGCCGGGATTCGGAGTCCAAGGAACTCATGGCCGGTTTAATGGTCTGTCTTGCGTTTGTGGGCGCACTCGCACTCTATGGAGCGGACGACAACTCCAGCGGCAGGCTGGTCACCGTGGACGACCATCAATTGTTCACCTACTGTTCCGGACCCGCTTCCAAAACCACCGTTGTCCTTGTGAATGGCCTCGGCGCTGGGCTCGAGGTATGGAAATCGGTCCAATCAGAAGTGGAACGGTTCGCGAGGGTTTGCAGCTACGATCGTGCAGGCGAAGGTCATAGTGACAGGATTGGGCATCTTCAGAACCCCGATGAAGTTGTCAGTGACCTGAGGCGGCTTCTCGAAGCTGTGGAATCGTCGGGCCCTTACATATTGGTCGGTTGGTCCCTTGGCGGAATTTATGTGAGACATTTCGCGCAACGCTTTGCGGATTTGACAGCCGGGATCGTATTCGTAGATTCCTCGCACGAGGAGCAATACAGCACTCTTGCCGGTATCTCACCGTCTCTTGCGCAACGTTACGCAACGCAGGACGGACGGTTCGATCGAGACGAATTCCTGCAGTCCGCCGGCCAACTGAAATCTGGCGATCATCTGAGGTGGCATCTGGATGTCCCTCTCATTGTCTTGGAGCACAAACGGCTGTCAGGCCCGGCGCGCACGGAAGAGGACCGGTATGCCGTCAAGTTGCATGAGCTTCAGGCGGATTTGGCTGCCAGATCGAAATTCGGCAAGCTCATTGAGACCCGGAGTGGACACATGATCGCAACCGAACAGCCTCAGATCGTCATTGAATCCATAAGAGACGTCATGAAGCAAGCGGAAACTGTAAGTGGCGGGACGCGTCGGTAGTTCCAGCCGACTGATTTCGGAAAGGTTGCCTACACTCGATTCGCCGCCTCGTGCGGCAACCCCGATCGCAAGGGAATCGACGAAACGCCGGAGCTTAACTACCGCTTCACCGCCCAGGCGCCCCGGAATTCCGCCAATGCCGAGGCCAGCCTCAAGCGCGCCATTGAAATCTTCACGGTTTGATGGTTCGGCAAAAGCCCTGCTTCCGCCGCGTCTCGGAATCCGTTGAGGGGCGGAGGACGACAGCGGCCATCCGAAAACGTAGATCTCCGGATTTTGGCCGGCTCGCCCATTTCCACGGCTAGCGTTGCTCGTCGAGGCGGATTAACGGCGGTAAAACGCCTTGTCCGGAGTAATCGGGAGCAACGCTAGGACAGCCCCTAGCGGAGCTTTCGAATCATTTGAAAGAAATTTCGCGCGAGCACCATTCAGATGACAGGGGACGCTGCTTGCTGCTTCTCGGCCGCCTTTTTGACCACATTGCCGGCGACCACAGCGGAGGGCTCCCAGTGAGGCATCGTTCATGACCCAAACGCTACCGGTACGGATCATTGTGCTAACCATTCTGGTCTGCGCGTCTTCCATCGCGGTCCTCGCCGACCTCAGTGAGAACACGATTCTACAGACCGGCTCCGCCCTGAACCTGGACACGGGTGCAGTCGCCGGCTCCGGGGCGACATTCTGTGGAATGGAAGCACCATCGCTCCGCAAGGCAGCGCGACCGTGTATAATCTCGGCAACCTTGGGGCGACTAATTTCAACGGTTTGCCTCAATCTTATTTCGTCACTCTTGCCCCGGCCGGAAGGTCGACGCCGATCGCCGCCAATCTGCTTGTGGCGGGAGATGCCTTCGTTGCGAACACCAGCAGCGGGAAGATCGCCAAGGTCCTGGTCGTCGCCAACAGTGGCGGCGTGATCACGCTTCAATTCACCACTTTCGGAGCATCGGCCTCGGCGGGACCCGCAGTCGCGAAAATTTTGAACAACTCCAGCCTGATTCCGCCGGGCATGCCGAATTACGGTATCGCGCCGAGCAGTATCTTCGTCGTGCAAGGAAGCGGCCTGGCCGACCCGGGAACTCCCGTGCTCCAGGACAGCTCAGCGGGTCTGCCCTTGACCTTGAACGGAACCAGCATCACGGTAGTGGTGGGCGGCGTCACGACGCACCCGGCGCTGTATTACACCAGTCCCGCCCAACTCGCCGCAGTTCTGCCCGCAGCTACTCCGGCCGGAACCGGGACCCTCACCGTGAATTATCGAGGCACGAACAGCGCTCCCGCGCCCATCCAGGTGGTGGCGAGCGCCGTAGGGATCAATGAGTATAACCAGATCCCCATTCCTCTGGGAGTCCTCAATACGAATGTCGATTTGGGAGTCGCCACCGACGCCTTTTCCGGGGCTCTACTCTCGTTTACCAATTCGGGCACACCCGGAGGGACCATCACACTCTGGACAACTGGTCTGGGCGCCGATCCCGCCGATAGCGATACCACCTATTCTTCAAATCCGCATAGTGTGAACACTCCCCTCCAGATTTACGTTGGCGGTGTACTGGCGACCATTCTCTATCAAGGGTCGGCCGGATACCCGGGCGTGAATCAGATTAATCTGACGATCCCAAGCTCGGTTACCGAGGATTGCCAGGTTCCCCTGGTCGCGGTGACTGGAAAGATCATCAGCAATGTCGTAGTCTTGCCGATCCACAAAGGCGGCGGCACATGCGTCTCTCAGTTGACGGCCGGCCGTAGCATTACCGGCGACGAAATCCTGAAGAACACGCGGGATACCCTCAAGGCCGGGGGCCTGACCGTGCTTCAGACGAATGTGACGGACGCCAAAGGTACTCATACGGTGACCAACAGCGCGGGCGCGGCCTTTTTCAACGATAGCGGGCTCCTCGCCGGCGCTACCGGCCGTGGGGATAATCTTTCACCAGGCTCATGCGCGGTGTACCCGGTTATCGCTGGAGGCCCGCTCACTCCCGTCGGCCTGGACGCCGGTTCGATTACTCTCACACCCCCTGTGGGCCCCCCGGTACCACTGCCCATACAACTGGGCATCAAGGGCGAGTATGGCGCGGTTTTAGCAGCCGGCGCGATCTCGTCGGGGGGGACTTTTACCTTCAGTGGGTCGGGCGGAGCGGACGTAGGCCCGTTCACCGCAACGCTGACCATAGCGAATCCCAATTTCAATTGGACCAATCCAAGCGTGGCTACCGCCATAGATCGGACGCAGGGATTACTGTACACCTGGACCGGTGGCTTGCCGGGCACTTACGTCCTCCTGGGCGGAACATCCACCGGGTCGGGCGTTACGGCGGGCTATTCGTGCAAGGTAGCTGTGGAAGCCGGTCAGTTCACGGTGCCTTCCTATATTCTGCTCGGCCTGCCGGCTGGCAGCGGGGGTGCGTCGATACAGCAGCATGACACCGACGCATCGTTTTCCGCCAAGGGACTTGATGACGCCGGAATATCCGCAGTGATCGAGTTTTCGGTGGCCGCGACTATCAAATAAAGCTGGCCGGAGGAGGTTCTATGACGAAGCATCAATGGATGGTCAGCGGATGTTTCGCGCTGGCCTTGGCTTTGCCCGCGCGGGCTTTCGATTCGCTGGCTGAGATTAAAGCGAGTCTGGCAAATTGCAAATCGAATTGCCGCCATCGCACCCTGCTCGAGGCACGCTTGAACTACCGGCTCAAGATGGTCCAGTACGCTGAGACTGGAATGGCAGGGATGGCGGGAAGGGCTGGCATGACTTCGGGCGCGCGAAATGCGATCGCGGGTATTTCTGGCGCAGCCGCCAGTAATGCAGGAAGTGGCATCGATGGGAAGGTGCAAGCCCCGGCCGATAACACTCCGCTGCGCGGCCAAACCGCGATGTCCGCCTACGTGAGCGTCTATGGAACCGGCGAGGTAAACGCCGCGGAACTCCGGCTGTCGATTGAGGAGCAGCTTCGTGAACTTGGCATCAATGTTCTGCCCCATACCGCGCCGCCTGGATTTCCCGTGTTCAACCTGACCATCAAAGACACGACCAATTCGCGCGTCGTTACTTCTACCGGAAGGGATTACAGCAAACCGGTGGGACAGCAGGATCGAACCACGAGCCAGACCGTTTACACCGTATCCTTCGAAATATCCGCCGAGTTGCGCAGGCTTGTCCCCGGCACAACCACGGCCAACAACCCCATCCGGGACGAGCCCGTCTGGAAAATCACCGAAAGCGGAGAAGCGGGTGCAGTGGCGTCACTCGCCATCGCCGATGAAGCCCTGAAATTGGCGATCCACTTTGCCGATGCCTGGGCTTCGGTCAATCCGCCGAGGCCGCCGATCGCGTTCAAACCCCGGCCGCCAATCGTTCCCGGGCCGCCGCCGTCAAGCAATCACCCGGACATTGTCCTGTTGCACGAGACGGTCAGGCCACTCTTTAAGGGGGCCGTGGGCAGCGTCTATGACGTGCACGAAAGCCAACGTGAGATGGTGGAGAAACAATTGTCGGATCTCGCGGCCGCCGGTCAAAAGGTCGTGGTATGCCAGTACGGACCGCAACACACGCAATCTACAGAAGGGTTCACCGATTACAGCTTCTGGTACCCCGCCCCTCCGCCGGATGTTTTGAAGTACACGCTATCGACCTACGGTCATCCGTTTATGAAATTAGGGCTGATTTCCGTAACGAAGTGCCCTTCAGCGGCGGCCGGCGCCGAGCAACTGTTCCGTCAACGCTTTAATTGAAGCAAGCTGGGCCCGTCGAACCAATCCGTCGGTATCGTCTCCGGCAGTGTCACCAAACCTTAAAATTTATCTTCGCCTCGTTATCAGCCATTTACGGGAGTACCGAACCTGATACTCCGGTATGCGCGTGCTAAATTCTCCATCAGGTAGAGAGTTGCGCAAACCACAGCGCAACGCCAACAGCTTTCATCCTGGCCAGGATACGTTGACCTGAAGTGGTGCTGACTTCCCGTAAGCCCGTTAACGGCTAAACGGTGGTTCCCCTACGTGGAGGAGACCGGCGGGAAGATCTTCGGTTCGAACCGATCACACCCGGGGGACCGTCGCGGATAGCGTTTGATTGCCGCACCCCTGGATACAGAGACTGACCACGCGAAACGAGTGGACGATCGAGAGGCCATCCAGCCGAGTTCTTACGTCTTCGTAGCGTACAGTCGAATCACTGGCGGCCGGGCACGCCCGGCGATAAGACCGAAAGCCCCCGGCCGCCGCAACGTTTTTTTGGACCCCCTTCACGGCATACGTGTGCCCAGAATTCCGGAGCCCTTGCCGCAGTTTGGAAGAGAGAGCCCGCCGTCCCCCATCCTCCTTGTAAGTCCCCCATCCCCCCACCCAACCTCCACCGCTCCCCGATGAGCGTACCTTCCTCTCCGGCGTTCTCTTTCTTCCAATTAAAGATTTTTTTGACTTTTACTCTGATTTGATGTATTTCTCGACTATATGCCAGAGGGTTCTCATCGCTTCCAGATCGGCTCCATCAGCTGCACCGTGCTCACCGATGGCTACTATTCCTACCCGGTCTCCTGGTTCTTTCCCAACGCCGATCCGGAGGAACTCCAACTCGCCCTCGAGCGCCGCCGCCAATCTCCCGAATCCGTCCTCAGCCCCTATACCTGCCTGCTCGTCGAAACTGGCAGCCGCGTCGTCCTCGTCGATACCGGCGCCGGCGAGTATTCCCGCACCACCGGAGCCATTCAGGCGCGCCTCGAAGTCGCCGGCATCCGCCCCCGCGATGTCGATACCGTAATCCTCACCCACGCCCATCCCGATCACATCGGCGGCGCCCTCGATATGTTCGGCCGCCCCGCCTTCCCCAACGCCCGCTACGTCCTCTCCGAAATCGAATGGGAGTTCTGGACCGGCGCCCGCATCGATCTCGCCAACCTGCGCCTGCCCGATGACGCCCGCGCCGGCATCCAAGCCATGGCCCGCCGCTGCCTCGGCCCCCTCCGCCATCAGATCGAGCCCATCGATCGCGAGACCGAAGTCGTCCCCGGCGTCACCGCCATCCCCGCGCCCGGCCACACTCCGGGCCACCTCGCCGTACTCATCTCGTCGGAAGGCCAAAGCCTCTTGAACCTCGGCGATGCCGCCGTTCATCCGCTCCATCTCGAACAGCCAGGCTGGCACAATGGCTTCGATCTCCATGCCGAATGCGCCGTCGCCACCCGCCGCCGCCTCGTCCAGCGTGCCGTCGATGCCGACATGCACCTCATGGCCTTCCACTTCCCCTTCCCCTCCATCGGCAAAGTCGCTGCGCACGCTCAGGGCGGCTGGCAGTGGACTCCAGGCTGGTAAGCCACCTTCGAACTGTTACCGTAAAGATATGAGGATTGGCTTCGTTCTCGGTACCTGCCTCGCCGCCTTCACTGCCCTCGCCGCCGACCCCATCGCCCCCACTCCTCCGATGGGTTGGAACAGTTGGGATGCCTACGGCACCAGCGTCACCGAAGCCGAAGTCAAAGCCAATACAGACTACATGGCGTCGAAACTGAAATCCCACGGCTGGCAGTACATCGTGGTCGATATCCAGTGGTCGGACCCCCTCGCTAAACCTCACGGCTACCGCCCCGATGCCGAACTCGCCATGGACGCCAACGGCCGCCTCATCCCCGCCGCCAACCGCTTCCCCTCCGGCTTCAAGGCCCTCGCCGATACCATCCACTCCCGCGGCCTCAGGTTCGGTATCCACATCATGCGCGGCATTCCCCGCCGCGCCGTCGCCGCCAACCTGCCCATCGCCGGCTCCCGGTTTCATGCCGCCGAGATCGCCGATACCAAGTCCATCTGCTCCTGGAATAGCGACATGTACGGCATCGACATGTCCAAGCCCGGCGCGCAGGATTATTACGATTCCATCCTCGCCCTCTACGCCGGTTGGGGTGTCGATTACATCAAGTGCGACGATATCGCCCAGCCCTTCCACGGCGAAGAGATCGCCGCCCTGCACAAAGCCATCGTCAAGACCGCCCGCCCCATCGTGCTGAGCCTCTCACCCGGTCCCGCCGACCTCGCCAAGGTCGCGTTCTATACCGCCAACGCCAACCTCTGGCGCATCTCGGGGGATTTTTGGGACCGCTGGAGCGACCTTCGCAAGTCCTTCGATCTGCTGGATAAATGGAGCCCCTTCGTCAAACCGGGCGCGTGGCCCGATGCCGATATGCTCCCCCTCGGCCGCATCGGCATCCGCGCCGAACGCGGTGACGATCGCCATACTCGCTTCACTTCCAATGAGCAGCGTACCCTGATGACCCTCTGGTGCATCGCCCGCAGCCCGCTCATGTTCGGCGGCGATCTTCCGAGCAACGACGCCGCGACCGACCTGCTCCTCACCAACGATGAAGCCCTCGCCGCCAATCAGCAGGGCACGCACTCGCGCAAGCTATCCCAGCAAGGCGATGCCGTGATCTGGACCAGCGATGTCGGCGGAAAACAATACTTCGCCGCCTTCAACCTCGGAGAGATCCCAGATCTCCTGCTCTCCATCCCGGGCACCGCGCCGCTGTATGACGTGTGGGAAAAGCGCAATCTCGCCTCCCGCACCATCAAGCTCGAGCCCCATTCCGCCGCACTTCTGATGACACGGTAAGACAGGCCTCGTGGCCTGTCACCGGTGGCGTCAAAATTGCAATAGGAACGGCGAGGTTGGGAAGAAAATGGAAACCCTAGTGATCGCCGGGACCCTTTTAGGAAGTTTGGGAGCTGCCTTCGCGCTGCAGAAGGTCGCTCTGGAAGGCGTATTCCGCTTCATGGAAGCCGAACGCCGATCCCGTCAATAAGAGTCTATTTGCGCGAGCCGCGGCGAGGATTCCTCACCGCCGTCTGGCGCGCCTTCGTCTTCTTGCGCTTCGGCTTGGTGATGATGAAGGTGCCGCTGCCTACGTACTCTGCCTGGTAAAGTTTATCGTCCGCCAAAAGAATTCTCCTGATATCGTGTGCTTTGATTGATCCCTTATTGTACCGCGCATTATCCTGGAAGTTGAGGATGGGGGCGTCGCGAACACAAATCGGGGACCAACCGGGACTTCCTCTCGCTCCACAACTCCTCGCCAGCCGCGTTCCCCATACCTTTCGAGCCCTCCGCCACCGCAATTTCCGCCTCTTCATCAGCGGCCAGGTCATCTCCCTGGTCGGCACCTGGATGCAGAATGTCGCCCAGAGCTGGCTCGTCTACCGCCTCACCCACTCGGAACTTCTGCTCGGTACCGCATGGTTCTGCTCGCAGATCGCAGTCTTTGCACTAGGCCCTCTAGGCGGCATCGCTGCCGACCGGTTCTCGCGGCAAAAGGTGGTAATACTTACACAGACCCTGTCGATGTTACAGGCCTTCGCCCTCGCTGCCCTGACCCTCTCGGGCCGCATACAGGTATGGGAAGTTCTGGTTCTGGCCGGAGCGCTCGGCGTCATCAATGCCTTCGACATGCCCGGCCGCCAGGCTCTCGTCATCGAGATGACCTCGAAGGACGATCTCATCAATGCCATCTCCCTCAACTCCGCCGTCTTCAACGCCGCCCGCGTCGTCGGCCCCGCGGTTGCCGGAATTCTGCTCTCCTTCGTCGGCGAAGGCACCTGCTTCCTGATCAACGGCATCAGCTTCCTGGCCGTTATCGCCTGCCTCACGGAGATGCGTCTCGCGCCCGCCGGACCCAAGCCGCACATCCCCATGCTCGAACATCTGGTCGATGGCTTTCGCTATGCCGCCCGCCACTCCGCCGTCCGCCGCGTGCTCGCCCTCATGGCCGCCGCCACCCTTGCCGGCATGCCCGGCCTGGTCCTCATGCCGTTCTTCGCCGACGGCATCTTTCACCGCGGCTCGCGGGGCCTCGGCATCCTCATGGGCGCCATGGGAATTGGCGCCGTCGTCGGCACGCTCGTGCTCGCTCACCGCACCCGTCTCAGCGGCCTCGCCAACATCATGACCGTCAGCGGCCTGACCACCGGCGTATGCTATCTCGTGTTTGCCTATTCGCCTTCGTTCTATCTCTCGCTCGCCATCATGCCCGTCATCGGCTACAGCGTGATGCGCCAGATGGCGTCGGCCAATACCACCATCCAGACCCTGATCCCCGATGAGTACCGCGGCCGCATCATGGCGCTGTATGCCATGACGGTCGTCGGCTTGGGACCCTTTGGCAGCCTGGCTGCCGGCGCGCTCGCCGGACACTATGGAGCGCGCCCGACCCTGGCAGCGGGCGGAGTGCTTGCGCTCACCGCCTCGCTCATTTTCGCCTGGCATTTGAGGAGAGATCCGATTGCGGCTTAACTTTACGTTGTTCCTGACCCTGCTTTGGGCAGTTCCCACGCTTGCCCAGGAGGGCGGGGCAGCCAAACTCTGCGGCCAGATTCCGCCCTTGGCCGAGGAGCTTACCCGGATCTCCGGCATGCCTCTGCGCCATCCCGTGCCCTGCGATTTCATCAGCAAGGAGCACATCGCCGAGTTCCTCAATAAGCGCGTCAAGGAAGTCGCCAAGCCCGAAGAGGTGCGCGCCGAGGAACTCACGCTCAAGAAATTCGGCCTCGTCCCCGCCGATTTCGACCTCGCCAAAAGCACCGTAGACCTTCTCACCGAACAGGCCGCCGCCTTCTACGACTACGACAAGAAGAAGCTCTTCGTCACCGATTCCACCCCCAACGAATCGCAGGAGCCGGTGCTCGCCCACGAAATTGCCCACGCCATCGCCGACCAGAACTACAACCTCGGCAAATTCATCCGCCAGGGCCGTAAGAGCGACGATGGTTCCACCGCCCGCCTCGCCGTCATGGAAGGCCAGGCCACCTGGCTGATGTCGGAACTTCTGGCGCGAAAAATGGGCCAGTCGCTAAAGGATTCCCCCGCGCTGCTCGCCGCCATGAGCGGCGTCAACGACAATGGCGCCGGCCAGTTCCCCGTCTTCGATAAGTCGCCGCTCTATCTGCGGCTCAGTCTGGTCTTCCCTTACACCAAGGGCATGCTCTTCCAGCACGCCGTGTTCGCACGCGACGGGCAGCGCGGCTTCGCCGAAGTCTTCCTCAAACCGCCCGTCTCCACCCAGCAGATTCTTCACCCGGAAAAGTATTTCAGCGGCGTCCAGCCGACCTCTCCACAACTGCCCGATGCGCACCTGAAGGGCTACAAGAACCTGGTGGGCGGCTCCCTCGGCGAATTGGAGCACGGCATCCTCCTGGAGCAGTACGGCTCCAAGGAGACCGCCGCGGAGATCGCACCCCATTGGCGCGGCTGCTCGTTCGTGCTGATGGAAAACAAGAAGGCGAATCGCGTCGTCCTGCTCTACGCGTCCGAATGGGATAGCGAGGCCTCGGCCCGCAAATACTTCGAGGCTTACCGTCAGTTGCTCGCGAAGAAGTGGAAACAGATGACCGTCACCGCCGAAACCCCCGATTCCGTCACCGGGACCGGCGACGATGGCCGCTTCGAACTTCGCCTCAAAGGTTTCACGGTAACCAGTATCGAGGGTTTGAACCCTGCGCTAGAATAAAAACCATGCGTAATTTACGGGCGATGGCGGCCCTGACTTTAGTGTCATTGGTCGCGCCGCTAGCCCGCACGGCTGTTGTGCCGCGCCCTGCGCCGGAGTTGACGATCAATCTTGGCCAGGGCAAGACGATCAAGCTCTCACAGTTCAAAGGCAAGACCGTCGTCCTCGCCTTCATCCTTACCTACTGCTCCCATTGCCAGATGGTGATCCGCGCGCTTTCCAAAATGCAGAAGGAATACGAAGGGCGCGGCCTGCAAGTTCTGGCCAGCGCCACCGAAGATATGGCGGCGTCCGCGCTGCCTGCCTTCCTGCGCCAGTACGCTCCGCCCTTTCCCGTGGGGTATAACAGCAATCTCGAAGTCGGTGGCATTCCTGCAGCATCCTTCGATGCTCATGCTGTACATGCCCGGAGTGCTGTTCATCGATAAAGACGGTGTCATCCGGTCGCAGTATGAAGGCCGCGACACTTTTCTGGAAGCCGGCTCGGCAGAGAAGAACATCCGCGCCGAAATCGAAAAGATGCTGGCGCAGCCTGCCGTCAAGAAATCTCCGTCCAAGAAAAAATCCGCCGTGTCTATGCCGTCTAAGTAAACGGCGCCAGAATCGCCAGGCAGACTTTCTCTAACGCCGCCGCATCCGGAACGCTCCCCTGCGCGATGCGTGGGTTGCCGCCGCCGCGCCCGCCCGCCTCCGTAAGCGCTGCCTTCAGCACCTTGCCCGCATCCACGCCGCTATCGGCGGACGCCGCCAGCAGCGCCGAAGGAGGCTCCGCCAGGGTTGCCAGAAACACGCTATTCGGCTGCGCCGTGAAGTTCTGCGCGATGGCGCGCAGGTCCTCGAGATTGCCGCGCTCCAGCCGCTGCGTCACGCGACGCACGCCATCGCCGCCAGGCTCCGTGGTCTGGTAGAGTTCCTTCCCCTGGTACGCCGCCAGTTCGAGTTCGACCTTGCGCCGCGCTTTCTCTCCGGCTTTCGCCGCTTCCACCTGAGCCGCCACCATGCCCGGCACTTCGTCCAGTGCCGCCGAGAAGACTTGCGATACCTTGCTCAAGGCCTCGAAATCCGCGCGAGCACGCTTCACCGCGCGCGCGCCGCAAACAAATTCGACCCGCGCCGCCTGACGGATCTTCTCCACCTTGCGCAGCAGAATGGCGCCGATCTCACCGGTCGCGCGCACGTGCGTGCCGCCGCACGCGCTGCGGTCCAACCCGGCGATCGAAACAATGCGCAGCGTGCCCTCGCGCTCCGACGCCTTGCGCAGGCCCTCCACTTCCCTGGCATCTTCGAAGCGCACATCGAGAGCGCGATTCTCGTAGATCAATTGATTGGCGCGCCGCTCCGCTTCGAGCAGCGTGCGCGCATCCACCGCGCCGCCTTCCAGATCGATCGTCGGCGCTCTCCGCCCCCAAATGAAAACTCACCGTGCGCAGCCCGAAGAGTTCCTCGAAGACCGCCGATAGCAAGTGCTGTCCCGAGTGCTGCTGCATGTGGTCGAAGCGCCGCGCCCAATCCACCGCGGCAGCCACTTCGCCCTCCGCCACGAGCGGCGCAGCCAGCCGGTGCGCGATGCGGTCGTCTTCATCGACCACCTCGACTACCGCGACGCCCGCGATCGACCCCAGGTCGAAGGGCTGTCCGCCGGAAGTCGGATAGAAGGCGCTGCGGTCCAGGTACACGGTCTGCCCGTCGGCAGATCGCTCCACGACGCGCGCTTCAAATTCGCGCAAATACGAGTCCGTATAGTAGAGGCGTTCTGTCATCTGATTTATGCCTTATTGTGGCAGGTTACGGCCAACAAATCGCACGCATTTTCCGCTATCATCGTCCATTACAATCCATTACAATTGTTCGTCAACCGGAAAGGGCTTCCGAAATGAATTCTGACGACGAGATGACGCATTATCTCCGCCTGCTTCTCGACCACTCCAAGCAGTGCGCGGACGAGACCTGCCCCTCGCACGCGCGCTTGTACGAAATCTGCAACCTCATCCGCGAACGCATTTTCTCAGGCCCCGGCAGCACCCATCTTCCCGCCGCGACAGGCGCCATGCGCGACATGCGGATCCGCGCCGCCCTCGGCAAATCGTGAGCATCCTCCGCGGGCTTGCACTAAACCACCGCGAGAGGGTACATTATAAGAGTTGGACCTACCCCGTGTGCGCCCGTAGCTCAGCTGGATAGAGCGTCTGGCTACGAACCAGAAGGTCGGCAGTTCGACTCTGTCCGGGCGCACCATATTAATCCTCGCCGTACGCCTACGGAAAAAACAGATACCTCAATTCACCATCACCTTCGCCGGGTCCGCGACTGGGGCCGGAGAATCGCGACCGAAATCCGCAAAGCGGCGGGCGTAGCTGTTAACTGGGCTTCCGCAACACATCCTCCACGGCCTCGGGATGTTTGGCGATCACCGCCAGCAGCACTCTGGTGGGCGCGTCGGGGTGAGATCTACCTTGCTCCCAGTTGCGCAGCGTGGCGGGCGGGAAGCCGAACTTGGTGGCGAATTGCGCCTGGCTGAGTCCCATCTTCGTGCGGACTTCCCGTATATCTATCTCGGGCACATGCACCAGCGTCACGCGCACGCTGTCATTCTCGCCCTTGGCTGGTTCTTCGGGTAGAGCTCGCCGGTTTCCACCACCGTCATCGGCGCGCCAGCCCTGGGCGGTGTAGCTCTCGATTTCCCGTTGCGACGGTGCCACCGTTGTACCATCTCAATATGCCGAATGGGCTTCAGGTCGACAAAATTCGTTTTGGCGTATTTGAAGCGGACCTGCGGGCCGGCGAATTGCGGAAACATGGCGTCCGAATCCACTTGCAGCGCCAGCCTTTCAAGATCCTCACTGCCCTGCTCGAGCGGCCGGGCGAGGTGGTCAGCCGCGAAGATTTGCAGCGCCTCATTTGGGGGTCGGAGACCGTCGTCGATTTCGACCACTCGCTCGGCACCGCCATCAATCGGCTTCGCGAAGCCCTCAGCGACTCCGCCGATCGGCCGCAATTTATCGAGACGCTAGCCCGGCGCGGCTTTCGCTTTATTGCCCGCGTGGAACCGATCGGCGCTCCCGTGGTACAGGCCGCGGACAAACAGGCCGCGGACAAAGATGTTGCGACGATTCCCACCCCGGCGGAGGCAGCTCCGGTTGCTGCACCCGCGCCCGCGCCCGTTCCGGCCGTGGCTTCCCGGCGCTGGAAGCTCGCACTTTCCGCTTTCGCAGTGGTTGCGGTAGTCGCGGCGGCCGTGTGGCTCCTCTTGATTCAAGGGTCCGCGGCGCCGGCCGTGGTCCGCTTCAGCCAGATCACTTCGGACTACCCCATTTATCCCGGCCAGATCGACATCGAGCGCTTCCCCGGCGTGGCGACCGACGGAGTCCGCGTCTACTTCTCCGATTTTCAAAACGGCCGTGTGGGCCTCGCCTACGTCTTGATCGGCGGAGGCGAAGTGCACCGTTTCGTCACGCCGCCGGAGATTTCGCGGCCTTCGGTCGCCGATATCTCACGCGACGGGGCTGACCTGTTGATCCGCAGCATGATGTGGTCCGAGACGGAACAGCCCGTATGGATCGCGCCGTCAACCGGCGGGTCCGCGCGGCGATTGTTCGACGTCATGGCGCATGATGCGGCGTGGGCGCCCGATAGTAAGGCAGTCCTTTACGCTTCGGGCCAGGATTTATTTCTGATTGAACGCAGCACCGGAAAATCGCGAAAGTTCGCGGCGCTTTCCGGGCGGGCCGTATTGGATGCGCTACGCACCGGACGGCTCGAAGATCCGGTTCACGGTGCTCGACTCCAAGACCCGCAATACCTCGCTGTGGGAGATCTCTTCCGAGGGGAAAAATCCACATCCCATACTGTCCGGCTGGAGCACTCCCCCTGCGGAATGCTGCGGTGACTGGAACGCGGATGGGAGTTATTTTGTATTCCAATCGGCTCACGGTGGAAGGCCGAATATCTGGGGCTTGCACGAGCCGGGCTTGTGGCGCCGCCCGCGTCCCCCGTTCGAAATCACGGCTGGGCCTTTGGATTTTTTCGCGCCGGTTTCCTCCCCGAGGACCGATCAACTCTTTGCAATCGGCGCCAATACGCGCGCGGAACTGTTCCATTTCAACCTGGCGACCCACAAAGCCGAACCCTACCTGAGCAACGTGAGAAGCGCGCGCCGCTCCGAGCATGCGCACCACTCCGAAGAGATCGCCTGGATCAGCAGCAAGGACGGCACTCTTTGGCGCGGGAAATCGGACGGCACGGAGCGAGTGCAACTGATTGGCGCTCCCTGGTCGGTCTATATGGAGCGATGGTCTCCGGATGACCGCCGGATGCTGGTGATGGCCAAGCTGCCGGGCACGCCCTACAAAATCTATACCGTCTCGTCGGACGGCGGCAGTCTGGAGCCGCTGTTGGAGGAAGGCCGGAACCAGGCCGATCCCGATTGGGGCCCGGGAGGCACCGCGATCGTATTCGGCAGGCTGCCGGACTACGCGGCGGAAGCCACCGCGCCAAAGGATATTCTGATTCTGGACCTCGCCACCAAAAAGGTGTCCGTTTTGCCCGAGTCCACCGGCATGTTCAGCCCACGCTGGTCGCCCGACGGCCGCTACATCGCCGCCATGACTCTCGATCAACACCGGCTGATGGTCTTCGATCGCACCACCACGAAATGGTCTACCGTGGCGGAGGGTGTCATTCATAATCCGGTCTGGTCGCACGATGGCAAGGATCTCTACTTCCAGTCGTTGAAGGAAGACGAAGTTCCGATCTTTCGTGTCTCGATCGCCGACCGGAGGCTCGAACGGATCTGCGACCGAAGCGTGGCGAGTTCGGCGGACAGCATCACGTTTTGGGGCCTCGCGCCGGATGGGGGCCTGACCGGTTCCGCGCAGTTCTATGCAGCCAACGTTTACGGTCTGCGCTGGAAGCCCGCGAACTAGCGTCGCGATTCGTAAGACGCCAGCCTGCGCTTCAGCTGTCCGATGAGTTGAGTATCGGTCCCCGTCTCCGCGATGGCTATCGCCTGGCGAATGGCACTCCTCAGCAGTTCGAGCATCGCCGGTTCCCCGCCGTCCGCCAACTGCACGGATTTCTCGAGGTGCGGGATCGCTTCGAGAAACCGGCCTTTTTGTACCAGCACGGTGCCGAGGTTCATTTGTGCGCTTACCCGCGACGGGTCAAGCTCCACAGACTTCTGAAAGTGCAGCAACGCCTCGTCCAGCCGTCCCACCGAACTGAGCGCGCCGCCCAGATTGTTATGCGCCTCGGGATAGTCGGGACTCAGTTCCAGCGCCCTTCCATACTGCTCGATGGCTTCCGCTGTCCGTCCGGCCTGGAACAGGCAGAGTCCCAGGTTGTAATGAGCGGACGCTGTACCGGGTTGCAGGTTGATCGCCTTGTTCCACTCGATCGCGGCGGCCGAGAACTGCCTGCGGGTCATCAGCTCCGATGCGCCGTCCACGATTCGGTAATACTCGGCGGCCGGAGCGTCCATACTCACGAGGCCGCCGGGAGGAACGTTGACGAACTCGGGAAGGTTGACCGCGCGGTTCGCCGCCGTCGCATTCTCGATGAGGATGGCCGGCGTGTCGTTGCCGTTCTCGTCCAGGTGAGTCAGATACATTTGCGTATAGGGCGAACGGGCTTTCGAAGAGAACACCAGCCAGCGTCCATTCGGCGAAAAGCTATGCCAGGAATTCATCGCCGGAGTGTTGCACTGCATGCGCCTCGCCTTGCCGCCTTGCGCCGGGACGATAAAGAGCCGGCTGTCGGGACGCATCAGTTGGCCGTTGCGTGCCTGCACGAAGACAATCCAGCGCCCGTCCGGCGACACCTTGGGGAAGCTGTTGCTCATGCCGTTATGCGAGGCCCCGGCGACCGGCTCGGGTTTTCCGCCCTGTCCGCCGCGAAACGGGATGCGATAGAGGTCATAGCGGATCTGCGTTTCATTGGGATCGTTGGCGTACTCCGCGAGTCTGCCGCCGGTGGGATACGCATCGCGCGCCCCGGCTCGCGAAAAGACGAGGGCCTGGCCATCCGGCATCCAAGCCGCGCCGGTATGAACGTAGTCGGGATCGTCCGCGCCGGGAAGCGGCTGCAGCAAGCCAGTCTGCCGGCTGTACCACGCCAGTATGCCCCGGGTGGGATAGAACACCTGCAGAAAGCGGTAATCCTTAAAATTCGCGACGTAGTAATTGCGGATCAGGTCCGTGGGATTCTTGCGCCGCTGATATTCGGATTGAGGGTCGCCGGGATCGTTGATAGTGGTCACTAAATACTGGCCATCGGGAGCTACACGCGACATGAAGCCCACGCGCAGCGGACTTCCGAGCTTGCCTTGAAAGCCGCTCCACGCAATCACATCTTCGTTGCGGATCGAAGTGCGGGGCTTGACGGCGGTGAGGGCGTAGAGTCCCTTGTCGTTCTGCGGGCCATCCACATCGATTCCCATAGTCTTGCCGTCCGCCGAGAACGAGTGGCAGTTGGCGCAGCTATGCAGCCCTTCCATCAGGAGTTTGCTGCCGGGTTCGCCGATATCGCGGAGGCGCCACGCAATCAAGGGTACGGCGGCGGCGGCCAGCGGTCTAATGACGCCCGTTTCGGTTGCCGACGGCATCAACGGCACATCGCGATAAAAGACAGGAGCGCCGACAGGGTCCCTGGACGTTTGGATGGCAACACGGCCGGTGGAAACCAGGTCGCGCAGACCGGCATCGCGATAGCCCCTAATCAGGATGGTTGCCGGCGCCGCAACGGAATGGTGTTTGATCTGGCTCCAGGTCTGCGCATCGGGTCTCCAGGTTCGCGTGCCGTGCTGTTGGATGGTGAGTTCGGCGGCGGATGCGCAGCGCGGGTCAAGCGGACCGAGCCGCATGGCGTCGCCGCGCGCAGGCGTGCGGATCGATGGCGCACCATCGGCAAAAACGGCTTCGATACTCCAGAATGAGGCGGCGCGCGATGGGTCGCGCCACAGAAACTCGGGCGCAGGAAATTCGGGCGGGAAGACAGATCCGGCGGCCGGATAATCGATCGTGATGTGGAATGATGCGCCGGGAATCGCAATCGGGGCGCCCATCGCCAGCGCCAGCACGGCGCAGGCTGCACGCGGATGCACCACCGCATTCTAACTTGCCGCGCGTCTATAATACGTTCGGTGATGCGCCGCGTAATGCAATTCGCGCTGTTGCTGGGTCTGGCTTGCGCCGGCAATTCGCAAACCGGAAGCCGGCTCTGTGGCACGTGCCACGCCGCTATCTACCGGAGCTATCAGCGGACTCCGATGGCGCAAAGCGCGCGCAAACTCGATGCCTCCGCGGGTCCGGAACGCTTCGATAAGGCCTCATTCACGCATGTACCGTCCGGCTTTCGATATCAGGTGTCCCTGAAGAATTCCGGCTATGTCTTCGAATTCGCTAAGGATGGCTTGAGCGCGGCGAAGCGTCTCGCCTATGCCGTGGGTTCCGGGACCCGGGCATTCAGCTACCTTCTCGAGGACGGTGGTTTTCTCTATGAAGCGCCCGTTGCCTATTACGCCAGGAGTCATTCGTGGGGACTCGCTCCCGGATATGACGCCTATTCGTATCCTTATTTAACGCGTCCGATTGTGCCGGGGTGCTTGGCCTGCCACGCCAGTTCCTTGCAGGTGGAACCGGCTACGCTGAACCGCTACGCGTCGCCCGCATTCCGGGAGGGCGGCGTGGCGTGCGAACGATGTCACGGAGACGGGGCAAACCACGCGGCCAAAATGAGGTCGGGTGACCGGACCGGCAGCCTCGAGATCCTGCAGCCCGCGAAGCTGGCCCCGGAACGCCGCGACTCACTCTGCGCGCAGTGCCATCTCACCGGCGCTGTACGGGTCATGCGCCCCGGCATGGACTGGCAGAGCTTCCACCCCGGCAGCGTGTTGAGCGATACCCAGACGGTGTTTGTGCGCTCTCCAGTTTCCGCCGGGCTGAGAGTGACGGGCCATGTCGAGGACCTCTCCTTAAGCGCCTGCAAACGGAAAGCCGGCGACAAGCTGTGGTGCGGAACCTGCCACGATCCGCACACGGTTCCCCCTCCCGCCGAAGCGGCTGCCTGGTTTCGCGGGCGCTGCCTTTCCTGCCATGCCAGCCAAGGCTGTACCGAAACGCGGGCATTGCGTGCGCAGGCGAAGGACAACTGCATTGGCTGCCACATGCCGAAAAGCGGGGCATCGGACGCGCAGCATGTGGTCCTCACCGATCACACGATCCCACGCCGGCCCTCTCGAAAGCCGCCGGGTCCGGCGCCGGACGCGGCGTTGACGACGTTCGACGGGACGCAGGCTTCCTTGCGGGACTCAGGCCCTGGCATACGCGATGGCGGCGATCGGCCGGAGCGACGGAGCCGATCGAACGCGCGCCATACCCTTGCTGGAACAGGCCGCCAGGGAAAATCAAAGCGACGTCGAGGTGCTTCTGTATCTGGCGGAAATCTACCGCAACGACGGCAAGAACGAACTGGCGGCTCCCCTCTACCGGCGGGCGATCCGGCTGGACCCGAATCAGGCGACGGCGCCGGTCGGGCTGGGCGGAATCCTGATGGAGCGAGGGGAGTATCGGGAGGCAATTAGTCTCTGGACGGACGCGCTCTCGAAGAATGCCGGCCTGGAGCTGGTCCGCCTCAATCTCTCGGTCGCGTTCCTCAAGATTGGTGACCGGACTTCCGCCGAATTGCATCTCAGGAAGGCCCTGGAACTGAATCCCGCCTTCGCCCCGGCTCGTGACCTGCTCAAGGGTTTAACCGGTACGCCTCCAAAATAGTCTCCCAGCCGCGTGAACTGGCGCTACAATAGCCGTACTTTGAACGGCTTACGCCGTGATGTGGAATTGAACAACAATCAAACTGCCGGGGATTGCAAATCCCGTGAGAGACGTTACTCTTTGCTAAACCAGTTCTCGTCCAGGCGGTAGCCATTCCACTGAAGAGAACCTGTTTCAGGGAGTAAACGTGATCTATCAAACGAACCTTGTACGTTCGGCCATGCTGGTGCTGCTCGGTGCCTCTCTGGCACTGGCCCAAAATGACCGCGGCACCCTTACCGGAACTATCAAAGACCCCGCTGACGCGAGCATTCCCGCGGCCCAACTGGTCCTGCGGAACACCGAGACAGGTGTGGTGGCGCAAGCCCAAACGACGCCGACCGGCAACTACACTTTCCCTTCGCTTCCCGTGGGCACTTACGATCTGACGGTCGAGGCGGCAGGCTTCAAGAAGTCGGTCCAGAAAGAGCTGGTCATCCAAATCGACCAGACTTTCCGGTTGGACATTAAATTGGAAATCGGCTCGGCCAGCGAATCGGTCACGGTGTCGGCCGCCGCTGAGATGCTCAAGACGGAAAACGCTGAGCAAAGCATGAATGTGACCGGCCAGAAACTCAATGAGCTGCCGATCAATTTTGGCGGCAGCGGAACGGCGGGCGGCGGTATCCGGAACTGGCTGACCTTTACTTACCTGGCACCGGGCGTTGCGGGAACGGGCGCCGGCTCCCAAGTGAACGGCTTGCCGGGCGGCAATTACAAGGTTTACCTGGAAGGGCAGGATTCCACCAGCCCCGTCGCCGTCGGTTGGACCAGCACCGTGCAGTCGGCCTCGGTCGAAGCGATCACGGAATTCACGGTCCAGTCATCGAATTACTCGGCGGAGTATGGCCAGGTGTTGGGCGGACTGTACAACTTCACGACGAAGAGCGGCACCAACCAGTTCCATGGCTCTGCGTACGAGGAGTGGACGAACGAAATCCTCAATGCGGCGCAGCCTTGGAATCACATCAGGAACAAGGACCGGCAGAACGATTACGGATTCTCCATCGGCGGCCCGGTGCGCATTCCGAAAATTTATAACGGGACGAACCGCACCTTCTTCTTTTTCAACCTGGAAAGGTACGGCAACAATCAGGCGAGCCCGTCCCCTGGCAACGTGCCCACGGCGGCCTATCGCCAGGGTGATTTCGGCTGCGCGCTTTTCGCTGCCACCACAAATTGCACCGGCGCGACCGTGACCCTGACCGATGCGGCCAGCGGATATCAGTATTTGCAGAATCAGATCTTCGACCCTCTCACCACCACGACGGATTCCAAAGGCCGGTTGATTCGCACCGCCTTCCCCAACAATGTGATCCCCGCGAATCGGATGGATCCGGTGGCCTTGAAGGTCCAGGCGTTGATACCGGCGCCGATCAACAGCCAGACCACGCAGAACTGGGTCGCCAATATCCTCACCCAGACCAAGCAGCAGATCCCGAGCTTGAAGATCGACCAGAATTTTGGCTCGGCAACCAAGCTAAGCTTCTTCTGGAACAAGCAGTCCACCAACTCCCCGGCCTTCCCGGATGGCTTGCCCTTCCCGCTGACGGGCGTACGAAAGACCGTGGGCGGCACGGTGGGCGGGAATCAGTATCGCCTCAACATGGACCACACTTTCTCGTCTACGTTGATTGCGCACCTGGGCCTCGGGTTCTGGCGGTTCGAAAATCCCGACAGTTCGCCGCCGGACATTCTGAACTACGATGTGATCAAGAATCTGGGCCTGGTCGGCAGCTCGATGGGCACCGGCTTCCCCACGATCAGCGGCTTGAGCTATAACAACGAAGGCGGGTTCGGATACACCGCCGGCATCCAGAATTCGGTTTTCCAACAGACGGATATCGCTTCCACCGTCGGCAGCTTGACCTGGCTGCGCGGGAAGCACACGTACAAGGCCGGGTTTGAGATCAAGGACTCCGTCTACAGCGATCAGAGCAATAACCAGGCCGCGGGACAATACAACTTCAGCGGCGCGCAAACCTCCGTTCCTTTCCTGAATACCTCGACGGTCGGAACCGGAGCGCTCACCGGCTCGATCGGCAGCGGCTACGCCAGCTTCCTGCTGGGGCAGGTGCAAAACTACAAGGTCTCTCCGCAGGTGGCGGCGCAGCAGCGCTCGATTTCAGAAGGCTTATATGTGCAGGACAGCATCAAGGCGACCTCCAGGCTGACGCTGGAGATCGGCCTGCGTTGGGATCGTACCCCGCTGGGCCACGAGCAATGGGACAGGCAGTCTCAAATCAGTTTCTCCGCGCCCAATCCGAATGCGGGCGGATTGCCGGGAGCCACCGTATTTGCCGGTTACGGCACCGGCCGCTGCAACTGCGAGTTCGTGAAGACGTATAACTTCGGCTTTGGTCCGCGGCTCAGCGCGGCCTACCAGATCAATAGCAAGACCGTGATTCGCGCGGGATGGGGACTCAGCTACGGCGCTTCCGACCAGTGGAACTACCTGAGCAACAACTACCTCATCAACGGAATGGGATATTCGACCATCAGCCCGGGAAATAATCCGCAGTTCGGGCTGGCGTATTCCCAGTTCAAGGATGGCATCGTCTACGACCCGGCGTCCCTGCACGTGCTGAATCTCGACCCCGGCATCAACAGTCCGAAGGGCGCCCTGGGGAACCCCAGCGCCAGCGCGATTACTTACGATCCGACCGGCGCACGGCCCACTCGCGTGAATCAATGGAACATCTCGCTGCAACGGAAGCTGTCTCAAAACATGTCGCTCGAAGCAGCCTACGTGGGCAACCGTGGCGTGTGGGAGCAGCAGGGCGGACTGGTGAACCCGAACGCGATTACGATGTCCCGCTTCAAAGCCTTCGGCGTGGACCTCAGCAATCCCAACACCCGGACCATACTGACGTCGCAGATTTGCTCCGCCGCCGCGGTGAGCGCCGGATTCACGCTGCCCTACGCCGGTTTCCCGTGCACGGCAACCGTGGCGCAGAGCTTGCGGCCGTTCCCCGAATACTCGGTTTCGCTCGCGCCGCAATTCGCCAATCAGGGCGACAGCTTCTACGATTCGCTCCAGGTGAAATTCGCCAAGCGCATTTCGTACGGGCTGGATATCAGCTCCAATTACACGTTCTCCAAGACGGAAAACATCGGCGGCTATATCAATGCCGACCCGAGCAACCGCACCATTCAGAAGGGCCTGGATTCGAATTATTATCCGCACATCTGGGTCTCTGCAATCACTTACCGGACCCCGAAGGCCACGAATAATAAGTTCGTCCGCCAGCTCACGGGCGACTGGACCTGGTCGGGAACCCTGCGCTATGCGAGCGGCAGCTTGATCGCCGCGCCGCAATCGCAGGTCAGCAAGATCAACCAGTACAACTTCGCTTCCGGAACCCCGATGGTGCGGGTCCCCGGCGTTCCGCTGTACCTGACGGACATCAATTGCCGCTGCATCGATCCCAACAATATCAACCAGCGGGTTCTCAACCCGGCGGCTTGGCAGGACGTTGGCGTCGGACAGATCAGCCCCGGCTCCGGCTATTACAGCGACTATCGCGGACCCCACCAGGTGAGCGAGAACATGAACTTCGGACGCACCTTCCGGCTTCGCGAAAAAATGACGCTCAACGTGCGCGCGGAATTTTTCAACGTCTTCAACCGCGTGACTTTGCGGTACTCCGAGCTCCAGCAATCCGACCCAGACGACATCCGTCAATAACCTGACGGGCGCGATCAGCGGGTTCGGATACTATAGCGTCGGCAGTTCCAGCAATGCAGGCGGCCAGCGTATCGGCCTCCTGGTAGCCCGCTTCCAGTTCTAACATCGTGGGGCGGGCTCATTATGCGGCCCGCCCCCCGCCACACCAGGTGACCTTTTCATGACCAGAATTCTGTTCTGCCTTGCAGCGCTATTCGGGGCTGCCATGCCCGGAAGCTCCGCAGTCGATGTGCCCACGGATGTTCCCGGAATCTATCTGCACCACTTCGAGTACGCTCCACCGGCGGGCACCGCGCCGCAAAAAGTCTCGGTAGGCGGTGAATTCAACAATTGGGCGGAGACCGCCATTCCCATGAAGGCGGACGGCCAGGGGCACTTTGTTGCCGATGTGAAACTCGCCGAGGGTCCGCATTCTTATCGCTTCTTCGTGGATGGCGCGTGGGTGAACGATAGCGCGCAGCACAGCGATGCCGACCTGGAAGAATCGAACGGGATCCGCGGGCATAATTCCGCGGTGCTCGTGGGGCCCGATGGCAGCAGCCTGCCTAAGCCGCAGCCGGGGCGCATCACAGCCGAAGCGTTACATTATGTGCCGGGCAGCATCCGCTACTTCGACCCGATTTCGGCGCGTGAAGCTCGCATCGCGCTCGGCGCGCAGGCTGGAAATTTGACTGGCGCCGCGGTGTATTCGCTGAACGGACAGACCTGGCGGCGCGATGAGATCTACCGGACCGGCACGCGCGCCGGCATCGATTTCTTTGGCGGCGTAGTGCTCAGCCGCGTCGCCGAGCCTGACTTACTTCTTCGAATTGAAGGACGGCGCCACCACGGCGTATTACTCCGGAGGCAAGTACTTTCCGAAGATTGCCGACGCCCGGCAGAACGCCTGGCACAGCGCGATGCAGCCGGCCTTCGAAACTCCGGATTGGGCCCAGCGCGCGATCTGGTATCAGATTTTCCCCGAACGATTTCGCAACGGCGAGAAGAGTAACGACCCGGCGAACATCGTGCCGTGGAGCATGAAATGGGCGCAGCCGGCGCCGGCGGGTGGCGGGCGCGGGAATGGCGCAGCCAATCGCCATTACGGGGGCGATATTCAGGGCATTCAGGCAGAGCTTCCCTATCTGCGGAGCCTGGGTGTCACCGCCATTTACCTCAATCCTGTGTTCCGGTCGCCGAGCACGCATAAGTACGACACCACGGATTACCTGCACGTGGACGAAGCTTTCGGGCAGCCGATCGACCCCGCCGAAATCGCCGGAGAGACGGCGGAAGATCCCGCCACCTGGAAATGG
Organism: uncultured Solibacteraceae bacterium; assembly: GCA_963811575.1. Classification (GTDB taxonomy): domain Bacteria; phylum Acidobacteriota; class Terriglobia; order Bryobacterales; family Bryobacteraceae; genus Solibacter. The sequence goes on from CAWERY010000014.1 coordinate 443,198, forward strand.
ACCAAGTCCGACAAAGTGCTGCTCGATTTCCTGGCCGAGGCGCACCGTCAGGGTTTCAAGGTGGTCCTCGATGGCGTGTTCAATCACGCCGGCGGACAGTTTGGTCCGTTCCTCGATGTGAAGCAGAACGGGCAGAAATCCAAATATGCAGACTGGTTCAACATCAGCAAGTGGGACCCCGTCACGTGGATCAGCTTCGGCGGCCGCGCGGGCGGCAACATGCCGGAGTTGAAGAAGGACCCGGTGACGGGACTCACTCCGGGTCCGCGCGATTACTTCCTCAACGTCACGAAGCGATGGCTCGCGCCCGATGGCGACGCCTCACGCGGCGCGGATGGTTTTCGCCTGGATTACGCACAGAATGTTCCGCGCCCGTTTTGGGTGACCTACCGGAAAGCAGTCAAGGCCGTGAAGCCGGACGCTTATATCACGGGCGAAATCTGGACGGCCGCCTCCAGCTACCTGAGCGGCGATGAGTGGGACGCGACCATGCAATACCAGTTCGCCAACGCGCTGCAAGCCTTCTTCATCGGCGGTTCGAAGAAGCCCATCACGGCAAGTGTTCTCGCGGAGCGCCTGGCGGATCTGGTCACCATCAATCCGTTCCAGGTCGCGCTCAACCAGATGAACCTGTTGGACAGCCACGACACCGACCGTTGGGCATCGCGCTTTGTGAATGCCGATCGTCCGCCTCCGCCCGCCGAGCCCGGTGCCGGCCGCCGCGGCAGTTATAACCTGTCCAAACCCACCGATCTGGAGTGGCAGCGAATGGAGCAATCCGTTGCCGTACAACTGACCTCCGCCGGCGCTCCCATGGTCTATTACGGCGATGAGGTGGGAATGTGGGGCGCCACCGATCCCGACGACCGCCAGCCGATGATCTGGAAAGACCTGCCTCCTAACGACGATCCCGAAGTGAAGTTCAATCAGCATTTGTTCGACACGTACGCGCGCGCCATCGCCATTCGCCGCAAGTTCGGGACGCTGCAGACCGGCTTTACGCACACGGTGCTGGCCGACGACGCACGCAACATCCTCGTCTACAGCCGCGATCTGGGCGACTCGCACGTCTACGTTCTGGTAAACAGAAGCGGGGATATGCAATCGGTGGACCTGCCACTCGGTTCCGCCATGATCGACTGGCTCGACCCGGCGCAAACGGTAGTTACGAATGCTTCGGCAAGCGCGCGCGACGGCCGGCCGCAAATCCAGGCAGTGCCCGGCGTGAAGCCGGCGGTGGTATCGCACAACGGTAAGGCCACCGTCTCACTCAAGCCGTGGGGCACCATGATTCTCGCTCCAGCCGGCGCGAACTAAGGTCTCGATCATTATGAATTGGTTTTTCGCGAAGGCCGCGTTGTTTGCCCTCATCGCGTGGCCTCTCATCGGGGCCGAAGCGCCCTCGCTCCGGATCGTGCAGGGTTCCGGCGCCGTCGAAGTGCAGGCCGTTGCACCGAATATCGTTCGCATCCATTTCCAGCCGAAAGGCAAGGCGTCGGATCGAACCCTGGTGATGGACCCGGCATTTCAACCGGCAGTGACGGAGGCCGTTATCGAGAAAAGCGGTTCCGGGCAGACTCTGCGTTCTGCTGAGATGCAGGTGGCGGCAGGGGGGACACCGCTTGCGGTGGAAGTGCGGGATGCGAGCGGGAAGATGCTCGTGAAACTGAGCGGCACGACGCTGACTCACGATGAGAATGAAAACCTTTGGGGAATCAAAGGACTGGACTTGGGAGATACCGGTTCAGGCATCCTCCGCAACACCGGCGGCACGGTCGCCGCGGGAGTTCAGGGAGGCGCGGGAGGCCCGTTCTTTTTCACCAAAGGGTATGGCGTGCTGATCGATTCCGACGGCGGAAAATTTCAGGTGCAGGACGATACGATCCGCTTTCAAAAAGGCTCGCGGCCGGACACAGAGTATTTCGTGATTGTAGGGCCGCCCCTAAAAAGCATGGCGGGGTTGGCGCTCTTGACGGGGCGCCCCCCGATGCCGCCGAAATGGACGCTCGGCTTCCTCAATTCCCAGTGGGTATCGAACGAGGACGAATGGCGCCAACTCGTAGACACCTACGCCGCGAAGAAAATTCCCGTCTCCGGCTTCATCTTCGATTTCGACTGGAAGGCATGGGGAGAGGATGACTACGGCGAATGGCGGTGGAACAGCACTTCGGGCGAAGGGGCCACCACGCCGAACAAATTTCCCAACGGCGCGTCCGGAAAATTTGCCGCCGACATGCTGACGAAAGGCGTTCACCTATCGGGCATCATGAAGCCGCGGATTCTGATGAATCGCGCGGACGGCAAGCCGACCAAGGCCGCGGAATACGCGACCGCGCACAATTTCTGGTACCCCAACGAGGTCCGCGGGGACGACTATTTCACGCACCGGCCCGCCGCCAATATCGATTTCGGCAATCCGGAGGCGAGGAAGTGGTTTTGGGAGCACCTGGAACCGGCGTTTCGCGCCGGGCTAACCGGCTGGTGGAACGATGAAGCCGACCAGGATGGCCAGAACGTCTTCGGCAATTTCCAGTTCATGAACATGGCCCGCGCGATTTACGAGGGGCAGCGTGCTGTTTCTTCCGAGCGTGTATGGTCCATCAATCGGAACTATTATCCGGGAGCCCTGCGCTACGCCTATGCGGAATGGTCGGGCGATATCGCCACCGGATTTCAGAGCATGGCCTATCAGCGCAAGCGCATGATCGCCACGCTCAACATGGGCGAGCCCGAGTGGAGCATGGATGCCGGAGGCTTCACGGGGCATCCTACGGCGGAGAATTACGCCCGGTGGATGCAGTTCGCAGCCTTCGTGCCCATCTTCCGGGTGCACGGTTTTAGCGGCGAGAAACGGCAGCCTTGGGCGTACGGACAGATTGCCGAAGAGGACGCCAAAAAGGCGATCCGACTGCGCTACGAGCTGATGCCTTACCTCTACTCAAACGCGCGAACCACCACGGAAACGGGAATCGGAATCGTCCGGCCGTTGGCCTGGGAGTTTCCCGAAGACGAACGATGCGCGGAGGAGATCAGAGGCTGGATGTTCGGCGATGCGTTGTTCGTTTCGCCGATCGTGGAGCGGAATTTGCCCGCTCATTCCTTTTACCTTCCGCGCGGCGAGTGGCTCGACTTCGCTTCCGGCAAGCCAGTCACGGGCGGCCGTGACATGAGCGTTCCGGTGGATGCGAAGACCTGGCAGGACGTTCCCATCTACGTGCGCGAAGGGTCTATCCTGGCGACGCAGACAGGGACTACCGGCATTGATCTGAATCCCAAGACGCCCTTGCTGCTGGACGTGTTTCCTTCGGCCGCGCGAGTCGCCACCTTCGTGGTTTACGACGATGATGGTCACACCTACGCGTACGAGAAGGGCGAGTACTTCCGGCAGGAGCTGAGCGCCAAGCGCTCGGGTACGGCGACCCAAATCGCCGTGAATGCGGCCACCGGCACATACCGGGTACAGTTTCCGGACTATCTGTTGCGCGTGCACCAGGCGAGCGGAAGTGTAACGAGCGAGGGCGTGCCGCTGAAGAGATTCACTTCGGAAGGCGCCTTCCGGTCGGCCGGCGAGCCGGGCTGGTTTTCCGGCGTCGATAAATTCGGCCCGGTGACGGAGGTGCGTCTGCCGGTCGCGGTGAAAGCCCGTACGATAGAATTGTTGACGCGTTGACCATCGGCGCCAAGCTAAGAGATAACTTTTATGATGAAACGCTTCGCACTCGTAACGCTGCTCACGGTAGCTACCACTTCGCTTTTTGCGCAGGAGCCTGCCGCACCGCGGAAAGCACCTCGCGGCAATCCGAAGGACACGGAGGTGTGGGAGCCGGAACCCAAGGTCGTGAAGCCCGGTGCGACGGATTCGCTCCCGCCATCGGACGCGATCGTGCTGTTCGACGGCAAGAACCTGGACGAGTGGGTCTCCACGCGGGATAAGTCACCGGCTCCGTGGACTGTCAGCGATGGAGTGTTGGTGGTCAGCAAGGCGAGAGGTTCGGGAAACATCGAGACGAAGCGCGCGTTTCGCAATTACCAGCTTCATATCGAATGGAAGATTCCCGAGAACGTGACCGGCCGCGATCAGGAGCGCGGCAACAGCGGAATCTTCCTGGCATCGACGGGCCCTGGCGATTCCGGATACGAGCTGCAGATCCTGGATTCCTACCAGAACAAGACGTACGCGAACGGACAGGCAGGAAGCATCTACAAACAGGGGATTCCGCTGGTGAATCCCGCCCGCAAGCCCGGTGAGTGGCAAACCTACGACGTGGTCTGGAAGGCGCCCGTGTTCAATCCCGATGGCTCCGTGAAAACTCCGGCTTTCGTGACGGTCTTGTTCAACGGTGTGCTCGTGCAGGATCACTACGAATTGAGTGGCGAGACGCTGTACATCGGCAAGCCGGTCTACAAGAAATACGACTCGGCCCCGATTAAATTGCAGGCCCACCCAGACCCCAGCCCGGCGATCAGCTTCCGGAATATCTGGGTCAGGGAACTCAATTAGCGGGCGATGCCGGCGCGATCCCTCTCAACGATCGATTCGAAAGCACAGACACGATTCCTCTGATTGACGCTCTCCCCTAGGGGGTTGACCGCGTGCCGCCCCGTACGCCCCCGCCGGAGTATTTACAAATCTCTCGCCCCCCGCCGCGTATCACTACCCGGGAAGGATGAACTCATCGCGCGGATACCGAGGGCGCGGTGTATCCATCCCCTTCTGAAATCGAGGAGAGATACAACTATGAAACTCTTTGCGCGAGGTCTCAATTCCAACCGGCGGTGGTTCATGAAAAAGGCACTGGCCGCGGTTGGAGCAACAACGGCCAGTGAAGGATTATTGAAAGCGGACAACAGCGGACATCTTTCCAGGGGCGACGCGGCGCTACTGCGCTTCGCCGCGGCAGCCGAGATTCTGGAGAGCGACTTCTGGATTCAGTACAACGAGTTAGGCGGGGTCCCCGACGCGGAAGTGCCGGGCGGCACCGGAAGCCCGGCCTACATCGCGAAACTGATGGTCCTCGACTCCGATTTTCCGCAGTACATCCACGACAACACCGACGACGAAATCACCCACTATACATTCCTGAATGCGTACCTCATGTCGCAGGGCGCGGCGCCGGCGAACCTTGAACAATTTCGAACCTTGCCCGGCAGCAAAGCCACCGGGTCCAGCGGCAAGCCGCGCCTCACGAATCTCATGCAACTCACGCTCGATACCAGTTGGTGGACGCGGTACCGCAGCAGCGCGAACAATCCCGATCTCGACCCGAACTTCGTCTTCCCGCAAGCCGTGCCGGGCCTGGCGAACGGGCAGTTTCCTGCGATTCCCCGAACCGACGCCGACCTGGCGCCCGATGCCCACCTGCAGGCGATCGCCAACACCGCCGGATTCCACATGCCGACCATCGAACAAGGCGGCAATAGCCTATATCCCTCCCTGGCGCAGCGCGCCAGCAGTGTGGAAGTGTTACGCATTCTGCTCAGCATCGGTCCTACGGAGACCATGCATTTTCAGACCTGGTCCGACAAGGCGGGCAATGCGCCGCCTTTGACCGACCCCACGAATGGCCTGGTATTTCCCGACCTCAATTCGAAGCCCTTCGGCGGCGAGACCTTCCAAACCAACCTGATCATGCCGGAGCCCTGCCCGTTCCTGAGCCGCACTCTTCCGCCATGCTCGATCATTCGTCCCACGGCGACCGCGGGAGCTGCCATGGGAGCCGTCAAATTCCTGACTGCGATGGGGCTCTTCATCGGCCAATCGTCTGCATTTTTCGAGATGATGGGCGGCCTCGCTGCGGATGCGGACAACGCAAGGCGCAATGTCGGCCGCGAGGATTGAGCCGGCCGATTGATTCACTTACGAAACGAATCCGCCACACGGGAGCCACATCAAGCTACTAGAGGACAAGCGGATGACCAAGCGTATGTACTTATTCGCAGTACCTCTTGCTTTTTTTAGCTTGAGTGCTTTGAACGCTCAACCACACCATAAGGCAACTGGAACCGGCCAGGCTGCGGGTGTGAAAGCCGGAGGGGCTTCCCATACCGGTGTGGCGGTTGGTGGGGCTTCGCGCAGTGTCGCGGTTGGCGGGGCTTCGCGCAGCGGTGTCGTGATTGGTGGAACTTCTCCTACCGGTGTCGCGGTGGGCGGGACTTCCACCACTACCGGTGTCGCGGTCGGCCGAGCTTCGCGTACGGGTGTGGTGGCCGGAAGCACTTCCCACACGAATGCCGCGGCGGGCAGGGTGTCCCATAGCGGAACCGCGGCTACCGGGGCGGCTCATACCAAACGGCGATAGAGCCGGGAGCGGCGGTCGTAAGGGTACGGCCGCCGCTTGGGTGAAGACACATCAGGGCCGGGCTTCGTAAACAATATTGAACGGGGTTTCCGCCGCCCGACGGAAATGGTTGAAGCCGGCAGCGGTCACCACTTGGCGAATCCGCGTCTCGCCGGCCTGGGCGCCCAGGCACAGAGCGACCTCCTGCGAACGCGAACAGGGCGTGCACAGGAGCGTGGAGAAGCCGTAGTAGACGCGGCCCACCGGGTTCAAATTGTCCTGGAGCTGATCATGCGCAAAGGGCTCCACGATCATCCAGGTGCCATCCTTCGACAGGGACTGGCGGACATGCGCGGACGCGCCGATCGGGTCGCCCATGTCATGCAGGCAATCGAACACGGCTACGAAATCGTAGTTCTTGCCGGGGAAGTTCTTCGCCTTGGCAACTTCGAAGGTGACGCGGCCGGCCACGCCGTTTCGCTGGGCGGATTCGCGCGCCGCTTCGATCGACTTGTCGTGATAGTCGAAGCCGAAGAATTGGGAGTTGGGGAAGGCTTGCGCCAGCAGAATGGTGGACGCGCCCTTGCCGCAACCGACGTCGGCCACGCGCGCGCCGGCTTCGAGCTTTTCCTTCACGCCGCTTAGCGCGGGAATCCACGAGCTCACAAGATTGGCGGCGTAGCCGGGACGGAAGAATTTTTCGCATCCGTGAAACACGCCGTCATGGTGTTCATGCCAGCCCATGCCGGCGCCGGTGCGGAAGGCTTCGGTGATGCGTGGGACCGCCGCCAGCGAGCCCAAAGCCAGTTCGAAGGCTCCGGGCAGGTAGGCGGGACTGTCTTCGGTCGCCAGCGTGAATTCCTGTTCGGCGTTCAGGCTGAATTTATTGGTCTGCGCATTGTAAGTGATGTAGCCGCCCGCCGCCTGGGAGGACAGCCACTCGCGCAGATAACGCTCATCGGTCTTGGTGGCGGCGGCCAGCTGCGCGGAAGTCATCGGGCCGGCGGCAAGGGCTTTGTAGAGCCCAAGCTTCTCGCCGATGACGACCATGCCGGTGTTCACGGTGGCGCCGAGATCGGCCACGAACTGGCCGATAAATGCGCCCAACTTAGTGATGTCAAGCGTGGGCGTCTGTAAGGTACTCATCGTTTTTATCTCCTTTGCTGTTTTCTGTTGGCCGCTTAGTTAGCCTGGGGGGAGTAGGCCGCGCACGAAACATTGGGGTGCCAGTTCACGAACGCGCCTTTGGGATTGTCCTTCCACGCCCAGACGTGCAGCGTGTAGAAGGCCGGGAGCCCGAAACGATTGGGGGTTTCGAACAAGTGAAAGAGCTGGCCCATGAGCTCGGGCGGACCGGAATGGTTGGCATTCCAGGCGTTGGCGATCAGCAGGTAGTCGGCGCCGATCAACTTGAGGCCGCCGCCGGGCTGCGCCTCGTAGATCACGATCTGTGGGCGAGTGGCGTCCAGGATTCCGTTGCTCACGTAGGTGCCATTGACATAATGCAGGCCCATGGCGCCATCGGATTCGCCCGAAACGCAGCCGAATTGCAGGCTATAGCCTTCGGCGATCGCGACCTTTACATCTTTGAAGCGCTCGGTGGAATCGCGAACGATTTTGACCAGGGCATTGGCCCGGTTCTGCTGCTCGGCGGTGGCTTCCGTCTGGTGCTCGTGGACGTCTTGCGCCAGGGCGTGCGACGGGAAAGCGATCAGGGCGACAGCGAACGCGGAATAGCGTAGCTGCTTTGCGAATCGCGTGGAAATCGTTAGTGTACTCATTTGACTTATCTCCTCTTGTGAATTTCTTGCAGGCGGGTACTCATCTCTACTTGCGTATTTCCGGCGGCTTTTTGACTCCCGGCCTGCTTAGAATTCTTGCGGTGTTGGCGTGGTTGAAGTTAGGCGCGGAAGGCGGGTGACGAGGAGAGTACTAGGACGGAGGAGAGTACGATTACAACGGTTCGCGGTCGATAACTTCCAGACGGAGGGAAGCGAGGCAGGCGCCTCCCTCCGAACTGGCATTTCCGATTAGCAGAGAGCGGCCATCAGGGCGCCGCGGGCAGTGGAGTTGAGGGGGTCTTCGGCCACGCGGACTTCGGAGATCTTGATTGGGAAATCTTCGACTCGCAAGGCAGCGGTGAAGCGCTTGAGGAAGCCCTTCGGGATGGTGGTCCCGCCGCTTAATACGATGGGCACCGATTGATCGAGCTTGGGTAGGCGTTGAGTGGAAGCGAGCGTGGAGCGCAGGGTATTGGCGAGGGTCTGGATGACGTCGTCGTAGTAGACCGTGAGGGCGTTCTGCACGCGGTCGCCGCCAAGGCCGTTGACGGTGAAGTTCGATTCCTTTTGCACGCGCATGCGGGTTGCGAGTTCGCCGGTCACGGCGGCGGCCTGGTTGTCGATGAAATCGCCCGCTTTGGGTACGGCGAAATTGATTACTGGAACGGAGAGCACGGCCAGGCAGACATTGCAGAGTCCGCTGCCGCAGGAGATGCCGATGCCGGTGTAATTGGAGGAGGACATCTCCCCGAAGACCACGGCGAGCCCTTCCTGAATGGGCTGGGGATCGAAGCCCAACTGCTTCAGGATCTGGGTAATGGACGCTTCGTGATACGCGATGGCGGGGTCGCCTTCGAGACAGGCAGCGGGAATGCTGAAGAAGATCTTCCGTCCCGTAGTGGCGGCCTTGCCGACGAGCCTGGCGATGATGCTGCGCATCACCGGGAGGCTGTGCGGTTCCTGCGGATTGAGCACGCCGCGAAGCATGGGGCGGCGCGTCTCCACGTGAAAGACTTCAGCGAATCTCTGCGCGTCGTTGCCGGTCACCACGAGTTCGCCATCGAAGACTTCGTGAAAGACGCCTTCGCGTTCCAGGAGGCTTTGCGCCAGCTTGGAATACGGCATCGTAATAAAGGCGTTCAGTTGCGATTCGTATTGCGACTGGTGCGCCTTGTCCATGCCGCGGGCTACGACGATGCGGCTGGTGCCGACGTCCAGGCCGAGCGGGAGATTGCTTTCCTGTTCACCGTTGCTCATTGCCAATTCTCCTAATGTATCCGCCAGACCAGAAGCGCCGTGCCGATCGCCGCGGCGGTTACCGCCGCGATTTTTGCCAGCGGTCCCCACCTGAATTCTTCCAGTGGTTCGCACGAATCCATCTGATTTCTGACGTAGCGAAGCCGCTCCAGGGGATCCGCCGTCCGGCGGGCCTGTTGTTCGATGCTGCGTAGGCGTTGCCGCTGTTTCCACGATCCACGATCCGCCATAAGGCCGCCTAGCTTGACGCCGCGGGACTGCTCTTCTGGAGTAGCACCGACATAGTAGGGAGGCCGCCCGGTTTCTCTCAAAAGGATTTGATTATTACCGGATCGCGGGTACTACAGCGCACTGAAGATGCATTTCTGGGTTAACGATGAGGAACTCTGATTTTTGCTCGAATATTCGATTGGGCCTCCGAGTGCTCTCTACACCTGTGCAGCCTAGCCCGCAAGAAAGGGGTGCGATGAATGCCCCCGCCCAAAAACGGAAATCTCGAGACAATTCTAGTAGTTGACGATGACCCCATGGTTCTCGCGGTTGTCGTCACGATTCTTCAAGCCAGCCACTTCGACGTTTTGTCAACGGACAGCGGACCTTCCGCTGTTCAGCTAGCCAGCGAAACTGCCGGAAGGATAGACCTGCTCCTCTCCGACGTAGAAATGCCGGGGATGTCAGGCCCAGACCTTGGCGAAGCACTGAAGGCGTGTCGCCCGGAGATCCACGTCATGTTGATGTCGGGTACAGCAAATGGCAATCTCCTGGTTCTCAATTATGGATGGGCGTACATACAGAAACCGTTTGTGGCGGTGAAGTTGGTTCAAATGATCAACGACGTGCTCCGCACTCGGAATCGGTCACAACCTGGCGGACAGGAATTCGACAGCCGGAAAGACCGCAGCGAACATTAGGTGATCCTCTGCCCACTACAGAATTCCCGGGTCGCGGCCGATTGATGTGCAGTCATGAATCAGGCAGATGCGAGTCAGACCGGGCGGCCGTGGGTGGAGTGGACGGCGCGGCAGATTGGAGACCCTGTCTGGCGGCTGCGATATCTGCAATCCATGGTCCCTGCTCCGGCCCGGGCGCCGCGCTGGAAATCGCGGAAAACAATCGGAATTCTGACATTGTTGATGGCCGGTATGGCGCTGGCGGCGTTGATTCCGCGAGTCCCGGGTGCGGCGAGCGCGGCTACCGTGGCGCCTATACCGGCTCTTAGGGCGGCGGTGCTGCCTCTTATTAAGGATGCGGAAACTGCCATCACCGACGTTTGGCCGGTGGAACAGACGGCGGGCTACGAGATTTACAGCAATGGGCTGCGGATCGAGAATCAGTACGCGATCGGCTACCGTCCGCGCGCGTATGTGGCGTATTCCCTCGGCGACCCACAGGGTGCGGGCAGCGAGCGGAGGACGGTGCCCGCGGGCATCGTGTATCACACCACGGAAAGTTTGCAGGCGCCGTTCGAATCGAGCCAGAATAATGTACTCAAGCGGGTGGGCGAATCGTTGATCGAGTACGTCCGCCGGCGGCGCTGTTATCATTTTCTGATCGACCGGTTTGGACGGGTCTTCCGTATCGTCAAGGAAGGTGATTCCGCGGATCATGCGGGTCATTCGGTATGGGCGGACGACCGGCACTTCTACATCAACTTGAACGATAGCTTCCTCGGCGTCTCCTTCGAGGCGCAGACCGGAGTTGGCCAGGAGAATGCCGGCGCGGGCAGCGCGCAGATACGGTCCGCGGCGATGCTTACCGAGATGTTGCGCAGCCGTTACAAGATTCCTGCCAGGAACTGTGTCACGCACGCGCAGGTCTCGGTAAATCCTGCGAACATGCAGATCGGATATCACATCGATTGGGCCTCCAGCTTTCCGTTTGAGAAGCTGGGGCTGCCCGACAACTACGCGTGGCCATCGCCGGCGATCGCGCTGTTCGGCTTCGGGTTTGATTCGAACTACGAGCAACGCGCCGGCCCTCGCCTGGGTGCGGGGGCGCGGGGGGCGGAGCGCGATCTCCGGGAGCGGGCGGCGGCGGCGCACCTGAATCCGCAGGCATACCGGCAGTGGCTCCATAAGCTCTATACGAAGCTTGCTCCGCGCCATCGGGGGTAAAGAGAGGTGGGCTAGACTCGGAGAGTGATGGTCCCCGGCCCGTCGTATCGAGAGATGTTCGATCCGGAACTGCTGCCCGCGGGGATTCGCGCGCAGGTGGGGGAGGGCGCGGCGAACGAACTGGACGCGATCCACCTGTTTGACATCACATGGCGCGATGCCGATGGACGTGTCCGGCACATTGTGTTGCCCAGGGAGTTGACCGGGGTTGACGCAAATATTGTGGTGCTGGTGGGGCGGGAGTTTCCCTCCGGCAGCCACAAGGTGGGACCCGCGTACGCCACGCTGATGGAAGGCGAACTCTCTGGCGAGATCGAACCCGGAGTCCACACCATCGTCGGGCCTTCCACGGGCAACTTCGGAATCGGCACGGCGTACGTGGCGCGGCTGAAAGGCTACGCGGCGGTGGTGATCATGCCGGAAGGGATGAGCCGGGAGCGCTATGAGCGCATACGGCACTACGGCGGAGCGCTCGACCTTACGCCGGGCTCGGAGAGCGACGTGATTCTGGTGCTGGAGCGCGCGGAGGAGTATAAGAAAGACTCGAAGAACAAAGTCCTGGCGCAGTTCGAGCTGCTGCCGAACTATCGCTTCCACCGGTACGTCACGGGGAGGAGCGCGATCGAGGCGGCGCGGGAGTATGGCAACGGGCGAGTCGCGGCATTTGTGTCTGCTCCCGGGTCCGCCGGCACTCTGGCGGCGGGAGACGAGATCAAAGCGAAGTTTCCGGACGCCGTGATTTGCGCGCTAGAGCCGAAGGAATGCTCGACTCTTTTCGATAACGGGCGCGGCACGCACCGCATCGAAGGCATCGGAGACAAGATGGTGACGTTGATCCACAATGTCCTCGCCACCGATTATGTCTCGGTGATACACGATGACGATTGCGTGGTGGGCCTGGAACTTCTGCAGCGGCCGGCGGTGGGCGGCCTGCTAGGGCTGCAGGGGCTGTTCGGAGTTTCGGGAGTGTGCAATATCCTGGGCGCGATCCGGCTGGCGCGGAATCTCGAGCTCGCGCCAGAGGAGAATGTGGTGACGATCGCGACGGACGGGTTCGATCGCTATCCTTCGGTGCTGGCCGATCTCGAAGAGCGCCGCGGCGTGGCGCCGGCCTCCGCGTTCGAGGAGATCTTCCGCGGCGGAAATTCGGAAGACATCTTGGACGTGCGTCCGGCGGCGGAAAAGCGGCGGCTCTTCGATTACAAATCGGCAGTGTGGAGGGCGTTCGGCTACTCGGACGAGATGCTCTCGCGGATGGAGTCGCAGGATTTTTGGGATACGGAATTCGCCAGGATCGACGAAATCGACGGCAAGCTGGCAGCGGCGAGATAGGGCTACTTGTCGCGTGTCTTCCAATCGGACCGGAAGCCGGCGGGAATGACAACGTGATCGCCAGCGAAGCGAAATACGCCCGCGTTCTCTTCGCCGCGCCACGGGACAAGAATCTCCATGGACTTGCCGATACGCCTGCCTTGCGCCAACAGAAACGTCCAATCGCGGACGGCGTTCATGGCGAGGGTGGCATCGTGAGCCCGGAGGGTCTCCGGGTGGAAAACGATGAAGGCCTCGGGCGGTTTGGAGAAACTCTGCACTCGCAACAGGTGGCCTTCGACCACGGAGCCCTTGGGTGCGAGGAGCTTGCCGTGCGAGTCGCGCAGCGCGCCGGTGAGTTTGCCGGAGAAAGGGTCGCCCGCGGCTGCCGTGTCGGCGACGATCGGGGTGTTCAAGGTAAAGGTGAAGGCGAGGCCGCGAGGCAGAGTGACCGGAGTTGCGGCGGCGGAGTGTGCCGCGTCCTGTTTCGCAGTCTCTTCGGGCGCGAAGGTCAGGGTGGATTCGCCGCGAAACTCGCGGCAATTGGCGAATACGGTGGTGTTCTCCGTCTCCTCAAGGTGGGGATAGACGAAGCGTTGGCTGGTCTGCGTGGGAAGCATGAATTCCTGGCTGCCGATTTGAAGCCTGGCGAAATCGATGGACGTGGTGACCTGGCAGATGCCGGTTGCGGCCGGCGAATCCCCGCTGGTGATGCTCATGCTCACTACGTCGGCGGTTTCGGCATCCACCTGAAAGGTTCCGCTGTACGCGATGAAGACCCAGGAATCGCCGGCCTTGACCTTGTAATGGCTGTCCGGCTGCGCCACCTGAAACGAGTACTCCAAATAGACGCGGCCATTCCCCGTGAGGCTGCGCACGAAGGTAAATTTGCGGGCGTCGCTGTAAAAAATCGCGGTCAGGAAGCCTCCAAAGCCTCCCGTGCCCATGGGACCGTTGCGCACCAACTGACTGATATCGTGATCTTCAAAATGGCTGGCGCCGGACCATGAAAAGATCTCGCCTTTGCTCGACATGGTCACGTCCAGCCGCAGGCGATCGACGGAGTAAAGGTGGAGCAGCATGTCGGGTGTCGGATGGCGGCGCTGTTCCAGCAGGACGGGGCAATCGCGGGCGAGGGAGGCGGCGACGGGTTCGAAATATTCCCGTTTGACGGTTTCCACGCAGGTGTAATGGGGAGTGGTTTGCGCCCGGGCGATGGCCTTTTCCACTGCTCGGCCGAGCACTTCGGACGGGTTATAACCGGCCGCGGCGGCGAGGCCGAGCGAGCACACAAATGTCAGGATGGAGCGCATTGGCTTACGGCTTCACGGTGATCCACTCGGAGCGGAAGCCGGCGGCGAGATCCGCGACATCGTCCGGCAGCGAAAAGCTGGCATAGCGAACCTCGCTGGTACGCGGCAATTCGAAGACGGTGGCGCGCTTGCGCAACACGCTGCCGCGCGCGGTGACCGGGACTTCTTTGGGTGTCGGCGCGATTGGGCATGAGCGATACAGGTACCTGCGTACCGCCGATTTCGACGGTTTCCCAGCGCAGCACGATGGTGCGCTCCACGCGAGGCGAGTAGCGGGTTTCGACGCGCATGAGGCGGCCTTGAAACAGCGCTCCGGCCGGGAGCAACGTTGTGCCGCCCAGGCCGCGAACGGGTGCGGCGAGGCGGCCTTCGATGCGATCGCCGGCCGCGGCGGCGGCGAAGGGAATCGCCTGGATGAGTTCCACGGTCACGGGGAGGCCCTGCGGCAGATCGCCGGCGCCGGGCGGAGGGGCGGGCAGTTTCGCCGCGGCTGCCGATTTGTCTCCGAAATCCAAGGTGGATTCGGCGTGGAAATCGCGGCAAGCGGAAAAGCTCATGGTGTTCTCGGCCTCGTAGGCATCGCGGCCGATGAAGCGCTGGCTCGCCATAGTGGGCAGCAGGTAATCGCCGCCGCTCAATTGAACGAGGCCATATTCCAGCGACGTTGTGGTTTGGCAGGTGTTGGTTTCGGGCGGCAGTTCTTCGGTGCGCACGGTCAGGCGGACCAGGTCTGAGGTTTTGGGATCGACCAGGATCGTGCCGGTGTAGCCGGTAATGATCCAATCCTTCTGCGCTTTCACCTTGTAGCGGCTCTGTTCGACGGAGACGGAGAAGGAGTATTCGTAGAGCCTGCGGCCGGTGGCGGTGGCGCCTTCGAATGCATACTTCGTGCCGCGGTTTTCGAACGCGCTGAGCAGCATGGCGGCGTACGCGCCGGTGCCCATCGCACCTTCCTGCACGAGTTCGTCGAGTTCGCCATCTTCAAACTTACTGGCGCCGGCCCAGGAATAAATTTCGCGGCCGGAGGGGGAAAAGGCGACGTCGAGGCGCAGCGTGTCGGTGCTCTGCAACTTCAGGCGCTGCTCCGCGGGACGCTGCCGGATGTCGCCGAGCAGGGCATCGCACGACCGGACGACGTAACTGGAGGACGGCACGAAGATGTCGCGCTTTGCCGTCTCCACGCAGGTATGGTTGGGAATTCGACTGGCATGCCCGGCGATGCGATCGCGCAGACTCGCGAGGAGCGCCACGGGATCTTCGTCGAGGGCCGCGTCATCGAGCGGTTTGACAGGGGACGGCTGGGTGCCCGAATTGCGCGCCGGCGTTTCGGTCTTGGAAACTCGCGCACTCATGCGCTGGATGGCGTCGGCGAGATCGTGCGGATTGCGGAGGGGTATGGTTTGGCCTTTGATGCGGGCGGCCAGGCGTTCGACGGTATCGATCATGTTCGGTGTGAGTTCCGGCACGACTTCTCCGTCGTCCGTCAGCGGCGGGCGGCGCCTGCGCGGCGGTCCGCCGGTGAGCGGGAGGCCGGTGCGGGGCTGCCGGGCTCCCTGAAATTGCAGATTGAAGATGGGAGTGGCGTTGGCGGGGTGGTTTCCGGGCGTGGAATCGCCGAGCGGATCGGGCGGAATTTCCGCTTGCAGGCGGGTACGCGGGCCCATGAGGATGACGGCATCGGGCGGCTGCGCGGATTGCAATTCGGTTTGGATCAGCCCGATCAGCATTTCGACGGGAGGCGGACGGTCTTTCATGACCCGGTAATCGACCACGCCGAGATTGACGCGGGCTAGCGCCTGGGTGAGGTCGCGAGCCTGGCTGGTGTCGAATTCGTTCTCACGGAAAAGGACGGCGTGCTGTTCCAGGTTGAAGACGATCACGCGCACCGCGCGGGCGGGCAATTCGCGCGCGAGAGAGGCGATGGAATCGACGCTTCTCTGCACATCCTCGGGGCTCAGGCCGGCGGCCGCGGGGGCAAGAGGAGCGGCTTGCAACAGGATGGTGACGCGGGCGCTCGGACTGGCGGGCGGCCCGGCCGGGGGCGGTCCATCGAGGGTGAGTTCCTCGACCGCGCCGGGGGAGGTGGCGGGCTTCAACTGGCGTTCGCTGCCGCTGCGGCGGGCCTGGATCTGCCAGGAAGCGCGACAGACGCGATGGAAATCGTCCTGCACCACCATCTCGGCTTTATATGCGCCTTCGCCGACGACGAACGCGCCCACGGTTTCGCCGTCGCTCTTGGTCTCTGGCACTTCGGGCATGCCTTCGGTCTTGCTGAGATAGACCGCGGCGCGGCCTTCGGGCGTGATGCGGGCGAGGGTGGTGAGGTGGTGGCCCGAGCCGTGGAACTGGCGTAGGGGCACGTCCACCGTATAGGCGACCTCGAAGCGGAAGGCGAAGTTCAGCGTGGGACGCATCGGTTTGACGTCGCAGCGCAGAGGGGTCAGGGATGAGGCGGAGTCGAAGAGTTGCCGCGCCTCGGCGACGCGCTCAGGAGGGATCAGCGACTGTCCGAACGCGGGGATGGAGAGCATCGCAGCGACTACGGCTTGGAGGCGACTGTTCATGCACGCCGGACTACTAATAATTTTAGTCTACCGGGAGGGGTCGGGCGGGACCGTTTTTCAGCGATCGATGAAGGCCATGAGGCGCGGGTTGTAGCGCGGGCCGGAGGCGGCGCCGGGCGGGAGAGCGGCATCGAGCCGGGACAGTTCCTCGGCGCTGAGCGGGAGGGCGGCGGCTTGCAGATTTTCTTCGAGGTAGGAACGGCGCTTGGTGCCGGGGATGGGAACGATGTCGCTGCCCTGATGCAGGAGCCAGGCGAGCGAGATCTGGGCGGGAGTCTTGCCGCGCTCCGCGGCGATTTCGCGGACGATGGCGGCGGCCTGCATGTTGCGGTCGAAGTGGCTGCCTTCGAAGCGCGGGTCGGTATGCCGCCAATCGGTCTCCGGATATTCGCTGGAGCGCTGGGCGGTTCCGGTGAGGAAGCCACGGCCGAGGGGGGCGAAGGGCACGAGCCCGATGCCCAGTTCGCGCAGCAGGGGGATGATTCGCGGCTCCAGGTTACGCTCCCAAAGGGAGTATTCGCTTTGCAGGACTGAGATGGGATGCGTGGCGTGGGCGCGGCGGATGGTGGCTTCTCCGGCCTCCGACAGGCCGAGGTAGCGGACCTTGCCTTGTGTGACGAGGTCTGCCATCGCGCCGACGGTTTCCTCGATGGGGACATCGGGATCGACGCGATGTTGATAGAAGATATCGATGTGATCGGTGCCGAGGCGGCGCAGGGAGGCATCGGCAACTTCCTTTACGTGTTCGGGCCGGCTATCGGTACCGGCGGCACGTCCGTTCTCGAAGCGCCAGCCGAATTTCGTCGCAATCGTCACCCGGCCGCGGACGCCTTTGAGGGCGCGGCCGAGCAGCTCTTCGTTGAGGAAGGGGCCGTATGCCTCCGCGGTATCGAAGAGCGTCACGCCGAGCTCGATGGCGCGATGGAGGGTGGCGAGCGATTCCTGGTCATCGGGCACGCCGTACGACTGGCTCATTCCGAGGCAGCCGAGGCCGAGCGCGGAGACCGTGAGCCCCTGCCGCCCGAGGGTGCGTTGCGGGATCATGCCGTTATCCTAGCCGACTTTGGCGACGGTCACGGTGATGTCATCGGATTGTTCGGCGCCATCGGCGAAGGCATCGACGGCGGCGACCAGGCGCTCGATGATTTCGGCGGAGGGGAGGGATGCGGAATCGCGCAGGACGCGCTCGACGTGGGATTCGTCCCAGATCTCTTCCGCCCGGTTCATGGCTTCGCTGACGCCATCGGAGAAGCTTAAGATCACGTCACCGGGCTGGAGTTCGAGTTCGCCTTGCCGGTACGCGGCGTCCGGCGACCAGCCCACCGGCATGCCGCCCGGAGCCAGCGTTTGCAGCGTACCGTCACTGGTTCTGAGGAGCATGGGGCGGCATTGGCCGGCGTTCACGTAGGTCAGTTTGCGCATGCCGCTATCGAACTGGGCGAGGACGAGGGTGGAGTACTTATCGACCGTCGAGAAAGAGCAAACGGTCTGGTTAAAGCACTCCATGAGCCGGGCCAGCGAGGGGTGCGGATGCATTGCCTGATTGCGGATGGACGCCTGAATGCCGGCCATCAGGACCGCGGCCGCTACACCTTTCCCGGCCACGTCGCCGAGGGTCATCAGGAGGCCGCCATCGGGCATGGGGATGAAATCGTAGTAATCGCCGCCGACGAGGCGCGCGGGCCGGCAGAAGGCGGCGCACTCCAGGCGGTCGAGGCGCGGCAGGTTCTGGGGGAAG
This sequence comes from uncultured Solibacteraceae bacterium, assembly GCA_963811575.1. Lineage (GTDB taxonomy): Bacteria > Acidobacteriota > Terriglobia > Bryobacterales > Bryobacteraceae > Solibacter. Next base: position 461,554 of record CAWERY010000014.1, read on the forward strand.
AGGTGGCGCTGCACGCGGGCTGCGATCTCCAGTTCTCTTTGCATCAGGCGGGCGGCCAGAGTCTCATTGCGGAGGCGCTGGGTTTCGATCGCATTGGCGGCGTAGGTGGCGGCGAGGGCGAGAAGCTCGACATCTTCATTCGAAAACCCGCCGGGTTTATTGAGCGCCTGGAGCGCGCCGATCACCTTTTCCTCAGAGGTGCGCAGGGGAATCACGAGCAGCGATTTGGTTTCGTAGCCGCTGGTGTTGTAAAGCCGCGGATCGCTGGCGGCATCGTTGACTACCAGGCTGACGCCCTTATCGATCGACGCGCCCACCACGCCATGGCCCAGGGGAATGCGCAATTCGGGAATGCCGTGCGCGACGGTGGTCCAGAGCTCCTGGCGGGCGGTATCGATCAGCCAGATGCTGCAGCGATCGGCGCCGACGAGGTCGCGCGCCATATCGGCATTGAGGCGCAGGACGGCTCCGGTCTCGTGCAGGTTGCCGATGCGGCCGGCGTAATCGAAGATGACTCGCGAGATGTGGTCAGAGTTCATGTAACGCCCCCACAGTGTACCTCCGGCGCCGTCGCGTTCACGGGTGTGACATTTGAGACGGTGCCCTCCGGATTCACATTGGTGTGAATTTCCGGGAGTATACTTTCCGACATGCGACATCACGCGAGCACTTACTATGCCTTCGCGCTGTTACTAACTGGTGGAGCGTGGGCATCCGGAGTTTCGAGGCAGGAAGTTACTGCCGCTCCGGCCGGCCCTTTTCATGTGGACCACGAACGAATTCTCGATTCCGCGGGCCGCGCCTTCCTGATGCGCGGGACGCAATTGACGGACTTCCATCTGCAGACCGCGGCGCACGATAACCGGGCCGGCCGCGAATTCGGGGAACATTCGGCTACCACGCTGACCGCGGTCCGGCTGCGCTTCAACATGAACACGGTGAGGCTGCCGCTGGATATCCGGGAGGCGGGGAAGCCTGGGTATTTCGCGGCCTTGAGCAAAGTGGTGCGGCGCGCGAACGAGCTGGAACTGCTGGTGGTTTTGGCGGCGCGCGAAGCGGACGCCGGCTTACCTACGGCGCGCAGTGTGGAGTTTTGGGCGAAGTGCGCGGCGACCTTCAAAGACTATCCCAACGTGATGTTCGCGGTGTTTTCGGAGCCATCGGCGGCGGCGCTGCCGGCCGGAACCGACGCGCATTCGGCGGCGGGTTGGGAAGTGTGGAGCCGCGCGATGACGCCCGTGGTGGAGGCGGTACGTGCGAGCGGCGCGACGCAACCCGTGGTGCTTTCGGGCTGGAACGACGAACGCATGTTCGAGGGCGCGGGTGACGCTCCGCTGGTGCACGACGCCAAGGTGATCTATGAAGTTTCGCCGCGCTACCTGACAGCCGGGAGTGATGCGGAGCGCGAGGCGCGTTTCGGATTGCTGGCCCGCCGCGCTCCGGTAACGGCGAATGGTTGGGACCTGGAACTGGATCGCGCGGATGCCTGCGCGGCGCTGCCCGCCGACCCTTCGGCGGTGAGCGCGATGGTGGAAGCCAACCTGAATTTTCTGGATGCACGGAACGTCTCCTGGACGATGTCGGTATTCCGGCCCGGCAAGCTGATTAAGGATCTATCGCAGCACGACGCCACTTCGCTCGAAGACGGCTGGACCTGCGGACCGCAGAAGTATCCGGCGGCCGGAGTGGGCAGAGTGATTGAGGGACACCTGCGCGCAACCGAAGAGCGCTCCATCTTCGTGGTGAGCGCGGCGGGCGGCGTGGATCTTCCGCGCGGCGGTTTCGCCAACGGCTACGGGCCGGTGATGGCGGAGCGCGATGCGGAGGCGCATGGTCCGCGGCTGCCGGTTTCGCTGGCGGGCATTCGGGTTGAGGTGACGGATTCCGCCGGGGCTACGCGGCCGGCTGGCATATTCTGGGTCACGGCCGGATGGGGGCAAGTGAATTTCGTGGTGCCGGAAGAATCCGCCGCGGGCAGGGCGCGAATGACGCTGGTGCGCAGTGACGGCAGCCGGCTGAGCACCAACATCGTGATCGCCGATACCGCGCCGGGATTCCGCACGGGCCTGAGCTGCCGCGGGGCGGCGCAGGGCAGCGCGACGCAGAAATTTCTCGATGGGCACGCCAGCACAACGCCGATCTTTGCGTGTGACGAAAGCGACTGCCGGACGCTCGACGTCCCGATGGCCGAAGGTGCGACTACCAAGGTGCGGCTGCGCGCCAGCGGCTTCCGGCATGCGGCGTCGGCGGGCGATATCGAAGTCCGGATCGCGGGAAAACGCGTGCAGGTAGTTTCGTACGGACCGGGTGACGATCCGGGCATGGACCAGTTGACGGTGGCGATTCCGGCATCGATGCGCGGCATCGGCGAGACCGATCTGGTGGCGCATGTGAACGGGCGCGTGGCCAACGTGGTGCGCATTCGCATCGGCGGCTGATGCGGCTGACGGCGATTGCGTTTCTGATTGCGGCAGCCTCGGCGGGCACCGGCGCCGGTGTTTACGATTGGCGGCTGCCGCGCGGTTTTCCAGCGCCGCGCGTGCCGGCGGGCAATGCCATGTCCGAGGAAAAGGTGCGGGCGGGCCGCTACCTCTTCTACGATGTCCGGCTCTCTGGCAACGGCAAACAGGCGTGTGCGAGCTGCCACCGGCAGGAGCTTGCCTTCACGGATGGGCGGGCCACCAGCGAGGGCGCTACCGGCCAGACGCATCCGCGCAGCGCGATGAGCCTGGTCAACGTGGCGTACGCGGCTACGTTGACGTGGAGCAATCCGCGGACTGGTGTCGCTCGAAGAGCAGGCGCTGGTCCCGATGTTGTCGGAACATCCGGTGGAGTTGGGGATGCGGGGCAGGGAAGAGGCGGTGCTCGCCGCGCTGCGGGCCGAGCCCGTGTATCGCGACTTGATGCCGCGCGCGTTTCCCGGAGAGAAGGACGCATTCACGCTGACGAATGTGACGCGGGCGCTGGCTGCCTTCGAGCGCTCCATCATCTCCGCGCGTTCGGCCTACGACCGCTTTCACGTGGATGGGGAACGCGATGCGATTTCCGAGGCGGCCAAACGCGGGGAGACGGTTTTCTTCAGCGATCCGACGGCGGCGTGCTTCCGCTGTCACGGCGGGTTCAATTTTAGCGACGCCGTGACGTATGAGGGCAGCGGACGCGCGCCGGTGCCGTTTCACAATACGGCGCTCTACCGGGTGTACGCCGCGCCCAATCGCGGAGTGATCGAGCATACGGGCAAGGCGGCCGATGCGGGGAAATTCAAAGCGCCAAGCCTGCGCAACATTGCGCTCACCGCGCCCTACATGCACGATGGCAGCATCGCGACGCTCGAGGCGGTACTCGATCATTATGCCGAGGGCGGCAGGGCGCATGACAATCCCAATCGCGATCCGCGGGTTCGAAAGCTGGCGTTGACGGCGCGCAATCGTGCCGACCTGTTGGAGTTTCTGCGTACGCTGACGGATGAGGAGGTGACGCGCGATCCGCGCTTCGCGAACCCGTGGACGGCGACCGGGGCGTCAGGCGGAGCTCACTTCGGCGCGAGGTACTTCATAGGCATCCTGAGCGCCATGGAGCCGGCGGCGGTGACCACTTCGTACTTGCCGGCGGCGCCGATTAACTGATGGGCGGCCCGCGAGTCCCCTTCTGCGACCGTGACCCCTTCGTATTTGCCATTGCGCACGCCGGCAAGAGTTGGCGACGGGCGCCGGCACGACTTACTTTGGCGCGAGGTATTTCCTGGTAATCCTGAGCGCCATGGAGCGGACTTCGTACCTGCCGCCGGTGCCGCAGACGCGCGATCCGCGTTTCGCGAACCGATGGACGGCGGGGGGAACTCCAATCGCGGAGTCAGGCCGGGTTCACTTCGACGGCAGGTATTTCTTTGGAATCCTGAGCGCCATGGAGCCGGCGACGGTGACCACTTCGTACTTGCCGGCAGCGCCGATTAACTGATGGGCGGCCCAGGGCTCCAATTGATACTCGTTGACCAGCCAGCGCACCATATCGGTGGTGGCGATTTGCAGGGCGCGGTCGAGCGAACTGGCGAACTCGGGTTGTGCGCCGATGCTGATCAGGGAGTCCGCGGTTTCCACGCGGGGGCCGGTGACTTGGGCTTTCTTACGTAGTTCCACCGAGAATTCGACGTCCATGGAAGTTTCGACGCCGGTGCCGGTGGGTTCGCCATCGGCCATCAGGGCGTGGCCATCGCCTAAAAAGAGCAGGCCGCCGGGATGGTAGACCGGAAGGATCACGGTTGTGCCCTCGCCGATCTCGTTGTAATCGAGGTTGCCGCCATAGTTGCCGGAGGGGGCGGAGGTGGGCGCGAAATCGCCGGGCGCGGCGACGCCGATGCAGCCCAGCATGGGGCGGACGGGGAACTCCAGCTTGACTTTGGTGCTGGCGGGTTCGCGGAGGCGTACGGTGCCGCGCGCCAGATCGATATCCCAGGGCAGGACATTGTCGCGGCCCTTGCGTACGGCGTCGGCCTTGTAATGGTTGGGGTAGAGGCCCTCCACGTATTCCGGGGTAAGGGAAAAGAGGCCCAGACGGTAGGCTGAATAGCCCCAGTTGCGGTTGAGCCGGACTTTGCGGAGTTTGACGGCGAGGGCGTCGCCCGGTTCCGCGCCTTCGATGAAAAAGGGGCCGGTCAGCGGGTTGCTGCCGGGGGAAACCTGCTCATTGCGCTCGTTCTGGCCGCCGGAATCGAGTGTTCGGGTGGAGACGACGTCGCCCGGTTTGATTCGCTGGAAGACTTCGTTGGTGTGGGAGAAGGTGCGGTAGTAGCGTTCCGGAATCGCCGGCTTGGCGGTCTGGGCGGCGAGGGAGGTTACAATGAGAAAGAGCAGGGTGTGGTGCGGGCGCATTGCTCATTTTGCCACGAACGAACGCCGCTGAAGGCTTGTTTTCTTCGCCTTCCGACCGCACCGTGTGGGTCACACCTGTGTGCGGAATTCACAGATTGACCCTGCCAAGCTATTCGATCTAAAATAGATCTCAGCTAAAACCCAGTATCTGTTTTAGGAAGCGGTGAGCCGTATGAACGCTACACGTCTTTCGATCTCCTGCCTTTCCTTATCCTTTCTCCTTGGCATTTACGCTGTGGCGCAGGACAAGAAAAAGGCCGATGTAACACAGCGCGAAACGGTCGCCAGGCCGATGACCGAGAAGGAGCGCAAGAAAAAAGAAGAGAAGCTCCGTAAGGAACTCGAGACGCCTTACCGCAAGTGGCTCAATGAAGACGTCGCTTATATCATCAGCGACGAAGAGCGTGCCGCGTTCAAGCGTCTGCAGACGGACGAAGAGCGCGAGCAGTTCATCGAACAGTTCTGGCTGCGCCGCGACCCGACTCCGGATTCGATCGAGAACGAATTCAAGGAAGAGCACTACCGGCGCATCGCGTACACCAACGAAAACTTCGCTTCCGGAATTCCCGGCTGGAAGACCGATCGCGGCCGCATCTACATTACGTACGGTCCGCCGGACGAGAAGGAAACGCATCCTTCGGGCGGCACCTACGAGCGTCCTTCGGAAGAAGGCGGCGGCACGACTTCGACATTCCCCTTCGAACAGTGGCGCTATCGCTATATCGAAGGCGTGGGCAGTGACATCATTATTGAATTCGTGGATCCGACGATGTCGGGCGAATATCGCATGACGATGGACCCCTCGGAAAAAGACGCGCTGCTGTACGTTCCGGGCGCGGGACTGACCATGATGGAACAGATGGGCATGTCCAGCAAGACCGACCGTTTCAACCGCACCGATGGCACCCACCTGGGCGTACCGTTCGGGGCGGAGACGGAGAAGATGAACGAGTTCAACCGGTTGGAGCAGTTTGCGAAGTTGCAGCGGCCTCCGGCGGTGAAGTTCAAGGATCTGGAAGCGGCGGTCAATTCGCGCATCAGCTACAACATTCTGCCGATGAAGGTGCGCGCCGATTTCTTCCCGTTGACCGACGCGAGCGTCCTGACGTTCGTGACCCTGCAGTTCGATAATAAGGATCTGCAGTTCCACGCGAAGGACGGAGTACAGAAGGCGTCCGTCAATATTTTCGGCAAAGTCAGCACCATGACGCGCCGCATCGTGACGAATTTCGAGGACACGGTGGAAGTGACCAGCCCGCCCGAGTACCTGCAGCAGACGGCGCAGCGCAAGTCGATTTACAACAAGAGCGTGCCGCTGGCGCCGGGAACCTACCGCCTGAACGTGGTGGCGAAGGACGTAATCGGCGGAAACCTGAACAGCTACGAAGTGGCGCTGGTGGTTCCCCGGATGGATGCCGAGAAACTGACCGCGAGCAACATCGTGCTGGCCGACCTGATCGAGCACGTGCCCACCAAGAGCATTGGGATGGGGCAGTTCGTGATTGGCACCTCCAAGGTCCGGCCGCGTGTGGATGACATCTTCAAGCGCGAAGAGAAGATGGGTATCTACTTTAAGATCTATAACTTCGGATCTGATGGCGAGAGCCGCATTCCGGAGGGTGAGGTTACGTACGAGGTCACCAAGAACGGCACCAACGAGAAGATCTTCGAGCTGAGCGAAGACGTTTCGAAGGTCCCGGGCGCCTCTACGAACCAGGTAACAATCGAAAAATTGTTGCCTTTGAAGGATTTGGCACCGGGTTCGTATACGTTAAAAGTGAAGATTACGGACAAAAACCGCAAACAGGTGCTCACCCCGTCGGCCCAATTTACGGTAACCTAAAAGATAGCGGGTGCCCCCCCGCGCAATGGGCGTCGTTAGATGCTACTGGCTCGGACGCACAATACGGTGGCTTCGCTGGTCCTCGCAGGGATGGTGTGTCTTGCCAACCCGGCGGCGCAGGCGGCGACGCCTGTCAAACTTTCCGGCGCGATTACGGGCTTCGTGACCGACCCCGGCGGAGTGCCGCAGATGGGCGCGGCGGTCTTCCTATTCAATCGCCAGGAGCGCCAGTTCGAACGCGCCATCACGGACGAACGCGGGGTGTTTCGATTCCTGGGTCTCTCTCCCGGACACGTATTCCGTGAAGGTCACGCTGGCTTCTTTCGTTCCCGCGCTGAAGAAGGGCATTCTGGTTCAGCCCGGGATGGCGAGCGTACTCAACGTCAATCTGAATACGCTATTCAGCTCGATCCAATTCGCGTATCCGCCGATCGATAGCGGCACGCTGATGACGGACGAATGGAAGTGGGCGCTGCGCAGTGCGGGTGCCACGCGTCCGGTGCTGCGGTTCAATGGCGATGCGCTGGCTCGCGGTACTTCGTCTTCGCGGCGCACGGCGGTCTTTAGCGATACGCGCGGCGTGTTCAAGGTTTCGGCGGGCGAGGGTTCGCTAGCCTCGGGCGTCTCCAACGAGGCGGACCTGGGTACGGCGTTCGCGCTGGCCACTTCACTGTACGGCAATAATATGCTGCAGGTAAGCGGGAATGTGGGCTACGGTTCGCAAACCGGCGTTCCCACCGCTGCCTTCCGCACCAGCTACAGCCGCTCGCTGGGCGGCGGCAGCCCGGAAGTCTCCGTGACCATGCGCCAGCTTTACCTGCCTGGACGGTTGGGCGCGGCGTTGGGCGGCAACGAATCGGCGATGCCGATGCTGCGCTCCATGTCGGCGAGCTTCGACGATCGCGCGAAACTCACTGACGAACTTTCGGTGCAATACGGTTTCACGCTGAATTCGGTCACCTTCCTCGATCACCTGAACTACGCCAGCCCGTACGTGCGGATGATTTACGCGCTGGGCGATGCGGGCGATGTGGAATTCGCGTATACCTCTGGCGACGCGCGTCCCGATCTGGCCGGGAAGGCGACGGATACCGACATGCAGCAGCAGTTGAATACGCTCGGCATGTTCCCGCGCATCAGCCTGCGCGACGGGCGTCCGCGGATTCAGCGCGGCGAGAATTTCGAATTAACCTATTCCCGCAAGCTCGGCTCGCGAACCTGGCAGGTTTCCGCGTATCGCGAAAACGTCAGCAACGCGTCTTTATCGATTGTCGCGCCGGCCGGAATGTACAGCAGCGGGGATGTCCTGCCGGACCTCTTTACCGGCACCTCCACTTTCAATGCCGGCGATTTCCGCACTTCCGGGTACACCGCGGCGGTGACGCAAAGCATCGGCGCGAACGTGACGGCGATGCTGATCTACGGATCGACCGGCGGGCTGACGGCGGACAATCGCGAGATCGTCAGCAACAGTCCGGACGAACTGCGGTCGATGATCCGTTCGGGGCGCCGCAAGGCCGCCACGATGCGCCTGACTGCCGTCTCGCCGTGGACGGGCACGCATCTGATCGCCAGCTACCAGGTGACGGGCGACCATCGCTGGGCATCGCCCGGCAATCTATACAGCACGGGCCCGGTACATCCCATGCCGGGTTTGAATCTGTATCTGCGCCAGCCGATTCCGCGAATTCCCCTGCTGCCCTGGCGGATGGAGGCCACCGCGGATCTGCGCAATATGCTGGCCCAAGGCTACCTGCCGCTCGCTATCGCCGGCGGGCAGTCGCTGACCCTGGTGGAGACTCCCCGGAGCTTCCGCGGCGGCTTGAGCTTCATATTTTAAGTGAGCTTCCTTCTTAAGTGAGCTTCGCGCGAATCGATTCCCATCAGCACTTCACCCGCGAGTACCTTCCCTCCCTGCTCTTTCCGATCCTGAAACGCAACCGGTTTGACGGCGGCGTGGTGGTGAACGAAACGCCCTTGGTAGAGCAGAACCGCTGGCTGTTGGAGCGCGCGGCGGAGCACGAATTTATCCAGGCGGTAGTCTGTTGGGCGGACCTGGCGGACGCGCGGCTGGGCGAGATGCTCGATGAATACCAGTCGCACGCAAAATTTCGCGGGGTATACGCGGCGGCGCCTGCGCGGGAGGGTGCCGCGGAATTGGCGCGGCGCGATCTGACGCTCGATCTGCTGCCGGAGTTCGAGGCGGCGTCGCGCGTTGCCGCCGAGTTTCCCACGCTGCGCATCGCGATCGATCACGTGGGACGACCTTCGCGGATGCGGGAGAGTCTCGAGAGCTTTCACGCGCTGTCGCGGCATGCGAACGTCTTCGTGAAAATCAGCGGGCTGATCACCGATGCGCCCACGCAGTGGAAGGCCGCGGAGTTCACGCCATGGGTGCGCGCCGCGCTGGCCGAGTTCGGTGCGGAGCGGGTGATGTTCGGCAGCGATTGGCCCAGCTACCTCCCGACCGGCACGTGGAAGGAAGCGCTGGCGGCATTCACGCAGGCGCTCGGCGCGCAGACCATCGAGACGCGCGAACTTCTGTTGGGCGGCAGCGCGCGCCGCTTCTACCGGCTCGGAGAGGGCGTTTGAGATTCGATATTGCCGCCGTTCTCGCACTGACTGCGTTGAACCTTTCCATCTCCTGGCGGCTGTTGAAGATCGAGTATCTCAATCAACTGGCGTCGGTGGACGGTTTCTTCATCGGGATTGCGCGCTACATCTCCACACACTGGAGCGATTTCTCGTGGTTCCCGCTGTGGCATTGCGGGATGCCGTATCCGGATACCTATGTCCCGCTGCTGCACCTGGTAGTCGCGGCCGTCGCCACGCTGGGGCACGTGTCGGCGGCGCGGGCGTATCACGGGGTAACGGGAGTCGCCTACGCGCTGGGGCCGCCGGCGCTGTACTGGATGGCGGTGCGATTGGGCGCTCCGCGCGGCGCGGCGTTCCTTGCGGCGCTGTTCTATTCGCTATTCTCGCCTTCCGCGCTGCTCATGCCCGAGATGGCGAAGGATCTGGGGGGCTTGTGGTACGGCCGCCGGCTGCAGGTGATGACGGTGTACGGAGAAGGCCCGCACGTCGCCGCGATGACGTTGATGCCGCTGGTGATTCTCGCGCTGCAAAATGCGCTGGTCAAGAAAGACAGCCGCTCGCTGGCGCTGGCCGCGCTTGCCATCGCGCTGGTCTTCCTCACCAATATTCCGGGAACGATGGCGCTTGGGCTGGCGGTCTTCTGCTGGATCTGCGCGCAAGCGGGCGGCCAGCTGCGTGCGGCGTGGCTGATCGCAATCGGCGCCTCCGTGTTGGCCTATGGCGCGGCTTGTTTCGGCGTGCCGCCTTCGAGTCTGTTCCGCGTGGGTGTCAACGTGAGCGCGATGCATCGCGGCTTTTCGAACAGCCTGCATTACGGTCCGCTGCCGCTCGCGCTGGCGCTGGGCGCCATCGCGGCGCTGGGATATTGGCTCTCGCGCACGCGTGTGCCGTTGACGGTGCGCTTCGCGATTCTATTCTGCGCGCTGATTGCGCCCATGGCGGCGACGGCGAACGTGGAGGTCTACGAACTGCTGCCGCAGGCAGGGCGGCTGCACCTGGATTTCGAGATCGGCGCCTCGCTGCTGCTGGGCTGCGCGGCGTGGTCACTCTACGCGCTGCTGCCGCGCTGGACGTGGCCGGCGTCGCTCGCGATCCTGATCGGCGCAGTCGTAATCCAGTACCCGCACTACCGCTGGCGCGCCAGGTTCGACACGCAGCGCGCGGAGCTCGAAAAGAGGTCGGAGTACACCACGGCGCGGTGGCTGGATAACAACATGAATGGAGGCCGCGTTTACGTTACGGGCTCCACGGGATTCTGGCTCAACGCGTTTTCCGGAACGCCGCAGTTGAACGGCTGCTGCGATCAGGGGCAATCGATGGCGGTGCTCAATGAGGTGCCGTACAAGGTCAACTCTACCGAGGGGAACACCACGGAAGCGGGGGTGAACTGGCTGCGCGCGCTCGGCGTGCAGGCGATGGTGGTGAGCGGCATTGAGAGCACTGATGAGTATAAGGACATCCGCGTGCCGCAGCGCTTTGAAGGCGTGCTTCCGCTGCTGCATCGCGAAAATGGCGACGCGATTTTCTCGGTGCTGCCGGCAGGCGTCCTCGCTGGCGCACGTGGTGCGGGCGGCGGACCTGGTGCCGGTGCGCGCGCCCGGAAAGTTCGAATACGCGGACATCGCCAGGTACGCGCAGGCGACCACCGACGCGGCGCGCCCGGCGGCCACATTCGCGTGGATTGGCGGAAGCCGCGCTCGGGTGCGGGCGAAGCTTCAGCCCGGCGATCTGGTATCGGTGCAGATTGCGTGGTTCCCCGGGTGGCAGGCCAGCGTCGGGGGAAAGCCGTTCCCGGTGGCGGCGGATGGCATGGGCTTTCTGACGCTCCAACCGCCGTGCCAGGGCGACTGCGAAGTGGACCTGGTATGGCGGGGGCGCGGCGACTATGGGCTCACGGCGGCGATTTCGCTCGGAGCCATGGTTTTGCTCGCGGCAATGTTTTACCGGCGGCGCCGCTGGTCCAAGGCGCTTTGAGAGCTCTGTTAAAAAATGGCTAAGCTCGTCCGCGGGGCCTGGAAACCGTTAAAATAGCAATCACACCCTGCAGGCAAATTGAATTGACAACCCTTCCGAAACTTTCGCGCCCGAAGCAAATCCTTCTGGATTTCTTCCTCGTCTTTCTGTTTACGGCAATCCTGATCCGCCCTATTTCAAGGCGAAATACACGGACAAATGGGCTTCCATCGAAAGCACTTTTATCTCCGACGCGCGCTTCCTGTCAGACCACTGGCCGCATCCGCAGTGGCAGCCTCTCTGGTACGCCGGGACGCGCTTCGATTATATTTATCCCCCGATGCTGCGCTACGGGACGGCGGCAATCTCCAAGGTCACGGGCTTCTGGCCGGTCAAGGCCTACCACTTCTATACGGCGTTCTTCTACGCGATCGGGATCGCGGGGGTCTACCTGCTGATGCGCGTCGGCACCAATTCGCGCGGCTGTGCCTGGCTGGCGGCGGTATCGACGGCGCTGATGTCGCCGATCTTTCTCTTCATGCCGCGTTTCCGGGGGGACGCGTGGCTCTTGCATCCGCAGCGGCTCGGGGTGCTGGTCAAGTACGGCGAAGGTCCGCACATGAGCGCCCTGGCGCTGATCCCGATCGCGCTGGCGTTTACGTGGCTGGCGCTGGAGAAGCCGCGGCCCTGGGCGGTGGCGGCGGCAGCGATCTTCGCCGCGGGCGTGGCGTCGAATAATTTCTATGGCGCGACGGCGCTCGCGACGTTGTATCCGCTGCTGATCTGGGCGTTCTGGATCACGCGGCAGGATAAGCGAATTCTGCTGCCCGCCGCGGTGATTCCCGTGCTTGCCTACGGGCTGACCGCGTTCTGGCTGGTGCCCTCGTATTTCAAGGTCACGGCGGAAAACATGAAGTACGTCTCCGAGCACGGAACCACGTGGTCCGTCTGGGTGGCGTTGGTGGTGGCGATCGCGTTTGCGGTGACTACCGATAAACTCGCACGCAATAAACCGGGGCGCACGTGGGAGGTCTTTCTGGCGGGCGCGGTGGTGTTCTTTACCCTCAACGTGCTTGGCAACTTCTATTTTAATTTTCGCGTCACGGGCGAGCCGACGCGCCTGCTGCCGGAACTCGACATGATCTACATCATGATGATCGTGTACTTCCTGCAATGGATGTGGACGCGTCCGCAGGTGGCATGGCATGGCTTGGCGGTCGTGATTGTGGCCGCGAGTTTCTGGACCACTCACGAGTACCTGCTGCGCGCGTGGGAGATTGTGCCGGCGTGGCCCGACCACACCAATCGCGTGGAGTACCGCGTCACCGACTGGCTCTGGAAGAATATGCCCGATGCGCGCGCGTATCCCACCGGCAGCGTGCGGTTCTGGTACGACACCTGGCACGACCTTGCGCAGGTGGGCGGCGGCTCCGAGCAGGGGCTGCTCAACAGCCAGGTGGAGCCGGCGCAGTGGGAGACCAATCTCGGCCCGGATCCGAAACCAACCATTCTGTGGATGCAGAGCATGGGGGTGGAGGCGATCTACGTTGCCGACAAACAATCGCAAGAGGTGTTCAAGGATTTTCAGTATCCGCACAAGTTCGACGGCGTGCTGCCGCTGCTCTTCGACGATCACCAGGGGAATTTGCTCTTCAAGGTTCCGCGGCGCTGGCCAGACCGCATCCGCGTGGTAGAGACCGCAAAATTGAACGCCGTGAAGCCGCCGCGCTACAACGACGATATGCAAAATCTTCAGGCGTACGTCGATGCCGTGGAAAAGGGTCCCGACGCGCCGGGGAGTTTGAGGCGCGCGGGCACGGATGCCATGGCGGGCCACGCGAAGGTGGCGCCGGGGCAATCGATTCTGGTGCAGGAGACGTATGACCCGGCGTGGCACGCGTGGTCCGGCGCAACGCCATTGACGATTCGCAAGGATGCGATGGACATGATGGTGATCGACGCGCCGCCGGGCGAACACGAGCTCACGATCGCCTTCCTCACGCCGCTCGAAAACAAGGTGGGACGGGTGTTGACGCTGATTTCGGTGCTGATCATCGTGATGTTGTTCTGGTTCGGTATTCGCCGGGAAAGGCACGCGTGAAAGGAAGGTGGGACAGACGATCGCCGCTGGTCGTCGGGCTGCTGGCACTGGTTATTTTCCTGTTGAACCTGTGGTTGAACGCTCCGCTGTTCTTCCCTGGCGAACTGCCCTTTCGCGGCTCGGTGGAAGGCGGCTACGTGGGAATGTCGCGCTTCCTTTCGCAGCATCCCAGCCCTTGGGGATGGAACCCGTTTCCGTATTGCGGGCTGCCGGTGCAGTTCATGTACGTTCCGGCGATGCCCTATCTGACCGCGCTCGGAATACGCCTGCTGCCGCAGATTTCTCCGGACCACATCTTCCGCTGCATCGTGTCGCTGGCCACGTGCCTGGGTCCGGTGACGCTATTTCTGTTCGCGCTGAATTTCACGGGGCGCAAGCGATGGGCGTTTGCCGCCGCGCTTGCCTATAGCTTCCTTTCGCCATCCTACGGACTGTTCCCGGCGGTGGAGAAGGATCGCGGGATCGTGCAATTGCCGTGGCGAATTCAGGTGCTCGCCAAGTACGGCGAGGGTCCGCACAATACCGGGCTGACGCTGCTGCCGCTGGCGCTGCTGGCGCTCTGCCGGGCGGGCACACGGCGGACCTATCCGCGAATTCTGACGGCGGCGGTATTGCTGGCGGCGATCCCGCTGACCAACTGGGTGGCGGCATTCGCGCTGGCCATATCGTGCCTTCTTTTGCTGCTGGCGTCATGGGGGCAGGCTGAATTTCAAACGTGGCGCGCGCTGGCGGCGGCTGCGCTGGCGTGGCTGCTGGCGTGTTTCTGGTTGACGCCGAGTTTCATCAAAACGATCTTTTTCAACTGGCCGGTGGATTCCTTCGCGTATCAATTGGGGAATCAACAGGTGCGTGCGCTGGGCGGCATGGTGGCCGGAGCGCTGCTGCTGCGATTGCTGTTCCGCTGGTTTCGCGGGTCGTTCTATCTCTGCCTGGTGACGCTCGGCGCCTTCGTGTTCGGTTGGATCGCGACCGGGTTTTACGTGTACGGCGTGGATACGATTCCCGAATCGCGCCGCTATGCCATCGAGTTCGAATTCTTCCTCGCGCTGGCCTTGCTGGAAGCGCTCCGGCTGGCGTGGAACCACTCCAACCAGACCATACGATTGTGCGCGGCGGCCAGCGGCGGAGTCCTGCTGCTGGCTGGAGTGCCGCAGCTTTGGGCGTATGCCACGCAGGGCTGGCAGCAGTGGCAGCCCACGCCTCCGGCAAATACCGTGGAGTACCAACTGGGACGGTGGCTGGAGGACCGCAAGTCCGGAGGGGCGCGTCTTCGCTTCCGGCGGACTGCGCTTTCGCCTGAATTCGTGGTTCGACCTGCAGCAGGTGGGCGGCGGTTTTGAAACCGGCTTGCAAAATCGGGTGCCGGTGGATCTTGCCTACCGCATCCGCGCCGCCAGCAATCTCTGGAAGGGCCATGAGACCGAGGACACGCTGGCGGAACTCAAGGCGCTGGGCGCGCAGTACGTCGTAGTGCACGGCCCCAAATCCAGAGAATACTATCGTGATTTTGTGCGCCCCGAGCGCATGGCTGCCGGGCTGCCCGCGGTGTTTCACACGGAAGACGATACGATCTATGCGCTGCCGCCGCGTCCGCTGGCGCACCTGATGCGGCCCGAGGAGATTCCGAATTCCGAGGTGAGCGAGCATCCCGAAGTGTTGACGCGTTACGTGGCCGCGATCGAGGATCCGTCGCGTCCCGCGCTGCAATCCGGGTGGAACGGCACCAATACTTATACGATGGCCGGCGCGGTGCGGCCCGGCGACCTGGTCGCGGTGCAGATCAATGCGGACCGCGGTTGGCGCGTTACGCAGGATGGCCGCGCGATCGAAATGACGAAGGATAAGCTGGGCTTCCTGGTGCTGCATCCGGCTCCGTCCGCCCTTACGCGCATCGAACTGCAGTACTGGGGAACGCTGGAGCAGCGCGTCATGGCAGGACTCTGCGCGCTCTCGTGGATAGTCGCGGTGGGTGCGTGGCTGCGGGCAAGGCGCGCTTGAATGCGCAAGGAGTACGGCAAGATGGTCGCGGTGCAGATCAACGCGGAGAGCGGATGGCGGGTTACGCAGGATGGCCGCGCGATCGAAATGACGAAGGATAAGCTGGGCTTCCTGGTGCTGCATCCGGCTCTGGCCGCTCTCACGCGCGTCGAACTGCAGTACTGGGGACTCTGCGCGCTCTCGTGGACGATCGCTTGATGCGCAAGGAATACGGCAAGACTCTGGGCTGCGCGGCATTGCTGTTCGCGCTCAACGCCTGCATCACGCAGTGGCTGTTCCGCACCGCCTACACCAACCAGATGGGGTCGATCGAAGCGGCGTTCATCGGCATCGCGCGCTATGCTTCGCGGCACTGGGACGACATGGGCTGGTTCCCGCTCTGGTACGGCGGGATCCCTTACGCCGATAGCTATCCGCCGCTGCTGCACTGGGTCGTGGCGCTGGTGATCGGCATCGGCAAAGTCGACCCGGGCCTGGCGTACCACTTTGTGGTTGCGGTGATTTATTCACTCGGCCCGGTCACGCTCTTCTGGATGGCATGGCGGTTGTGCGGCAGCCGGCCGTGCGCGCTGGTGGCGGGCATCGGCTATTCGCTGATTTCGCCCACGTGTCTGCTGGTGCAATCGGTGCGCATGGATGTGGATGGCTTTTTCGGTCCGCGCCGGCTGATCACGCTGGTCAATTATGGCGAAGGTCCGCACCTGACCTCGATGTGCCTGTTGCCGCTCGCCATCGGGATGCTGCACGTCGCGCTCGAAAAGCGCAGGCCCTGGTACTGGGTGGCGGCCGCCTTCGCGATTGCCGCGGTGCCGATGAGCAACTGGCTGGGCGGCATGGCGCTCGCGATGGGACTCGCGGCGTATTTGTGCGCGGGACTCCCCGGCACGCAGAAAACGATTCCCACCGTGATGTGCACCGGCGCGCTCGTGCTTTATGCCTATGCGTTGGTGATGCCGTGGCTTTCGCCTGCCACGATCGCGGTGATTCGCGCCAACGCTCCGCGGGTGGCCAACAATTTTCGCGCCGATACCAAACAGCACATCGCGCTGGCGGCGGCGCTGGCGGCATTTCTGCTGCTGGTGTGGGCGCTAGAGCGCTGGAAGGTGCCGCGGCATTTGCGCTTCGCGCTGCTGTTTTCATTGACGACCGGCGCCACCGCGCTGGGCAAACTTTGGTTTGGACTGGCGATTCTGCCGCAGCCCGACCGCTACCACCTGGAGATGGACATGTTCTTTTGGGTGGCGTTGGTCTTCGCGGCGTGGCCGCTGGTGCGGCTGGCGGGAACGCATCTGGACCGGTGGCATGTGGCGGCGATTTGCGTGATCCTCACGATCGCTTGTGTTCCGATTGTGAAGAAGCAGCGGCGCACGGCGCGGTGGGAAGAGCGTCCGGTCAAAATCGAGACCACGATCGAGTACAAGACCGCGAAGTGGCTGGATGCCCATATGCCCGGCGCGCGCGTGTTCGCGCCCGGTACGATCGGCTTCTGGCTTAACGCCTTCAGCGACGCGCCGCAGCTTACCGGCGGCTTCGATAACGGCATCAGCAACCCCTTCGTGCCGGCGGCGATCTTTCACATCTACGCGGGCGACAATCCGCAGTGGCTGGTAGAGCTGCTGCAGGTTTATGGCTGCGACGCGATGATCGGCGGCGGGAAGGACAGCGCGGAGTTTTACCATCCCATTTCGCATGTCGAGAAGCTGCGCGGCCTGACTGCGTTGTGGCGCGATGGGGGCGATGCGGTGTATGACATTCCGCGGCGTTCGCGTTCTTTCGCTCACGTGATGCGCACGGCGGACCTGATGCAGCGGCCGCTGGCTCTTTACGGCTGGGCGGCGCTGGACCCTTACCTTGCGGCGCTGGACAATCCCGAATACCCGGCGGCGGAGTTCCACTGGCGATCACCCAGCGATGCCATGGTCACGGCACCGCTCAAACCCGATCAGGTGCTGAGCGTCCAGATCAGTTGGGACCAGGGATGGACCGCGTACTCCGGCGGACACCGCGTGCCGGCCTGGGGCGATAAACTGGGACAAATGGTGGTGGAGCCGCGCTGCAGCGGTGCCTGCACCATCGAGCTCAAATACGATGGCGGCGCCGAAGGCCGTTTCGCCCGGGTGCTCAGCCGCCTGGCGCTGGCCGGCGGTTTCTGTTGGATACTGGTGGCACTGATATGGCGAAAGCGTTCGGGTTTAACGAAGACGAATTGAAGATGCTGTTGGTGGCGGTCCGCCAGATGCGCCGGACTTTTGCGGCGGCGCAGAAGACCGCGCCCGAGCCGCAGCCCGCGGTGGATGCCTACGCCAAGCTTTACGACGAGCTCTACGAGAAGCTACTCGATATGGCCGGCCCGATTCCGCCGCAGATCGAAGAAGTGTTGTAGCGGCTTGCGCGCCCTGAAACGACTCCGCCTGTTTCTCTTGCTCTGCGCTGCGTGGGCGCAGCCTGCACGGTTCGAATTCAAGCAGCTGCCGCAGCCTGTGATGCAGCAGCGTCTGGAGCGTGTGAGCCGCAAGCCAGCGGAACGCCGCGCGACGCTCGAGGCGCTTTTCCGCGAAGCGGGATGCGACGGCGTCAATTTGAGGGAGCAGCCTGTTCCCGGTTCGAAGCAGCCGAATATTATTTGCACGCTGCCGGGCGCCGGCCCCGACGCACCTGTAATCGTGGTGGGCGGCCATTACGATCTGGTGGAGCAAGGGGAGGGCGCGGTGGACGATTGGAGCGGCGCGGTGCTGCTGCCCAGTCTCTATGAGAGCCTCAAGAACGCACCGCGCGCACATACCTACACGTTCGTCGCGTTTTCGGCTGAGGAAGTGGGGCTGCACGGTTCCCGCGAGTATGTGAAGCGGCTGCCTAAAGAAGAGAAGGCCGGCATACGCGCGATGATCAACCTGGAATGCCTGGGATTGGGGCCGCCGCGAGTCTGGGTGAGCCGCGCCGACAAAACACTGCTTGCCGATTATGCGCGAGTCGCACAGGCGCTAGGCATGGACGCCAAGGCGGGCAACGTGGATAACCTGGGCGACGACGATTCCCATCCGTTTCTGAACGAAGGGATCCCGGTGCTCACCATCCACTCCGTCACCATGGAGAATTTTGGAATTCTGCATACCGCCCGGGATCGCGTGCGCGCGATCCATCCCGGCGACTACTACGCCGCGTACCGTATGGCGGCGGCATTCGTGGCATTCCTGGATACTCCGAGCCTGGATGGGCCGGCGGAATAAGTCAGAGCGTGACTTTTTCGCCGAGGCGGCAGGAGCGGTACACGGCGTCGACAATTTCGAGCGCCTGATAGCCTTCTTCTCCGGCGACTCTCGGCTTGCGTCCCTTGGCGATCGCGTCGCCAAAATCGAGGAACTGGCGTTCGAAGGGCTCGAGCGAGATCGCCATCGGGTCGCTGGCGCCGGACGCCACTTCCCTGGCAAGCGGAGCGGGTTCGCCCGAATCGTTCTCCACGTCCCACGTGGTCAGCTTGTCGCCCGAAATGATCGCCGTGCCTTTGGTGCCGTGGAATTCGGTGCGCTCGGTGTAGCCGGGCCAGAAGGCGGTGGATGCCTGCAGCACGCCGGTGGCGCCGCTAGAGAATTTCATCACCGCGTTGACCACATCCTCGGATTCGATCTTGTGCAGCGCGCCCAACTGCCACACGGCGAAAAGCTCTTTCACCGGACCCGCCAGCCAGCGCAGAATATCGATGCCGTGAATCGCCTGATTGATCAGCGCGCCGCCGCCTTCGGTCTTCCAGCTACCCTTGATGGGCCGCGAATAATAGTCGGCCGAGCGGTACCATTTCACGTAGCAATCGCCCTGCAGCAGCTTGCCGAGGCGGCCATCGGCGATGGCTTTGGAAAGGAACAGGCTGGCATCGTCGAAGCGGTGCTGGCTGACCACGCCCAGCAGAATGCCGGCCTTGCGGGCGGTATCCAGCATCAGGCCGCGCGGTTTCCAGATCGGTCGAAATGGGCTTCTGCACCTGCACGTGCTTGCCGGCTTCGGCGCAGATGGCGATGGGCTGCATCCGGAAATCCGGGAAGGTGCACACGTCCACGTAATCCACCTTGGGGTGGCGGCAGACTGCTTCGTAGGTGGGGACGAACTCCGCGCCATACTGGTCGGCGAACTTGCGTCCGTAGGTTTCGTTGATATCGGTGCACACGGTCAACTGGAAACCGATGTTCTTGTAGGCCTGGGCGTGTTTGTGCGAGATCGCGCCGGTGCCGATCATTCCAACTCTCATGGGTACGACTATTCTATCCGGCTTTGCGTAAGAGCGGGTGCTACAGGATACAATAGGAGATCGGCAAATCACACAAAATGAAGCGCATTTTCGTTGTCCTTGCAGCCGGCATCGCCGCCTTCTCACTTGCTTCGTGCAAGCATTCGCCGCCTGCCAATGTTGCGGCGGAGGTGGATGGGCACGCCATCACCAATACCGAGTTGGATAAGACCTACCAGTCGCAGTATTCCCAACAATCGGAAGGCGCCAGTGAAGACCAGATCCTGACGCAGAAGCTGGACCTGCTTTCGAGCATGATCACGCAGGAGATCATGCTGCGCAAAGCCGAGAAACTCGGGCTCGCCGCGGTCGATGCGGATGTGGATGCCGAGATCTCCAAGATGCGCGCGCCGTACACCAAGGAAGAGTTCGATAAACAGCTTTCCGCGCAGCACATGACGCTGGAAGACCTCAAATTCAAGGTGCGCAGCAAGCTGACCGTGGACAAGCTGGTCAACAAGGAAATCACGTCGAAGATCACCATCACCGACGCCGACGTGGAGAACTTCTACAACAACAACAAGGCCGCTTTCAATCTGCCGGAGCCGGCCATCCACATGGCGCAAATCCTGGTGACCCCGTTCGCCGACCCCAACGTGCGCAATTTGAAGAACAGCAAAGCCCAGAACGATAAAGATGCGCGTGCCAAGATCGAGGACATTCTGGGACGGCTGAAGCGCGGCGACGATTTCGGCATGCTCGCGCAGAATTATTCGGAAGATCCCAATTCCGCTCCCAATGGCGGCGACATGGGCTTCGTGCGGCAATCCGATTTGGAAAAGGTGAATCCGGAGCTGCGCAAGATGGTGATCTCGCTGCCCCCGAATGGCGTTTCCCCGATCATTCCTACGCCGGAGGGGTACCGCATTCTGAAAGTGATCACGAAGGAACCCGCCGGGCAGCGCGAACTGAACGACCCGCGCGTGCAGCAAAATATCCGCGACACGCTGCTCAACAGCAAAGATCAGTTGCTGCGCGCCGCCTATTACGAAACTGCGCGCAACGATGCCAAGATCCAAAACTACCTGGCGAAGAGCATCGTGGATAACGCCGGTAAGGCGAAGTAGACCGGGGGCGCGGTGCGGGAATTAATTCGTGCGGCCCATTTCGTACACGTAGATCGTGTGTTCCATTTTGCCGATCTTGACGTGGATGACTTCAGCGGGTTTCCAACCGTGAACCGGAAACTCGTTTGAGACCACGCGGGCGCCGAGCTTCAGGTGCTTTTCCAGATTGGGGCGCAAGCGCTCATTGGAGTTGGTAAGGAACCACATCGTTACCACGTCCGCAGGGCTGAGATCCACGCGCAACGCGCTGCCCTCGATGATGGTGATGCGGTCGGCGAGTCCCAACAGTTGTACGCGTTCGCGAGCCTTGCGGGCGATATCCGGCATCAATTCCACGCCGACTGCGCGGGCGCCGAATTTCTGGGCGGCCGT
The DNA here is from genome assembly GCA_963811575.1 of uncultured Solibacteraceae bacterium. Lineage (GTDB taxonomy): Bacteria > Acidobacteriota > Terriglobia > Bryobacterales > Bryobacteraceae > Solibacter. The sequence continues at coordinate 482,630 of CAWERY010000014.1, forward strand.
AATCACGATGCGGCCATCGCCGCTGCCCAGATCGTAGACCATCTCGCCGGGCTTGACGCGTCCCGCGGAGAGCATACGCTCGACAATGATTTGAGGAGTGGGGATCGCCGGTCCGAGATTCTCGGCAGCACCGAATTGCTGGGCAAATCCCGGTAGAGTGGCGGACGCGATGACCAACGCAGTAAACAGGACCCGCATAAATTAACGGGCGGACGCGTTTGCGGTCGCAGTCCTCCCAATCTTTAATTTTACTATACGGCCGATGATCTCGGTCCAGGCGAAGAAGACATCGCGCGGCCGGCTGATTGTAAATTCCGCGCCCTTGAGGGTTTTGACCGCGACGCCGATTGCGTCGCGCCAGGGGTTGGCCTGCGGATTCAGGTTGTAATTCATGTAAAACACGGGGAATTTCAGGTCCCCCATCTGTTTCAGGCTCTCCTGGGGCAGGCCGCCATCGACGCTAACCTTGGGTCCGGTGATGATCACCGCGTCCGGTTCTTCTTTCTCGTCCTTAATCTCCTGGGAGATAAATCCGGCCAGGAACTCGGCATCGCCGTGTTTTTGAGTGAGGCGCTTGAGATCCACCGTGCCGAGGCTCAACGAATGGATCGCATCGCCGAGGGCGGGGAAATCGATCTGGGAGGCTTCGTCCTGCCGGTAGATGACGCGCTGCTCCTGCATGTTGAACGCGACGATCGAGAATTTACCGATGCGTGGTTCGCGGGCGATGCTGCGCAGGATGGAGACCAGCGCATGGGTATCGATGGGCTGAAGGGTCGCGGAGAGCGAATCCTGCGGAGCGAAATTCACCATCACTTTCACGTTGAGCGCGCCTTCGCGAGCTTCCCGCGCCACGTCGGGTTCCTGGCGGAAGAGTTCGGTTTCGGAGGGCTGCACGGCGCTGGGTGCGATGTCGAGTGCGATCTGCTTATCGCGCGAGGGCAGGGCAGCGTCGGCGTCCCAATTAAAGGAGCAGATCCGCTCGGAGCGGTCGCGCATCAGCCAGTCCACGTGATACTTGCCTTCGCCGACGTCGAACAGGCCGGATAAGGTCGCGCTGCCGCCGGCATCGGCATCGATCGCCGGGACGTTCCAACGCTGGGAGAAGTAAGTCGCTTCGTCGGGTTTCTGGTCGGGGGTCACGCGGAAGACCATGGTCAGCAGGTTGTCGCTGCCCGCGAGATCTTTCAACGGTACCGACACGTCGTATCCGGCGTGGAATTTGAGGTCGAAGCCGAGCGCCGGTTTGACGGGAGTCACGGTGCACGGCACGTCCTTGCGGACTTCCTTCGCCTCGAGAATCGCCGCGTCCGAGGTAAACAGCCGGACGGAGCCGCCCGGCCCGGAGGCAGGCATCAAGACTTGCGCGGAAACAGAGATGCCCGTTGCCAGGCATGTGCACACGAGGATTTCCGCTTTCCTCACCCACCCATTACGATTGATTCGGGGTACCATCGCCATTGCGGAAGCACCTGACGTGCCAGCCCTTTTCTCACAGGCAGCACTATGACTACGTATTATGGCGCAAATTCAGGTGACTGCAATGGACAAAACCAAGATCCGCGAGCGAAAAGTACTACTGCTCATGGTTAATTCGGCAGGGGCGTTAAAATAGGGGTGGGGGATCGACATGTTTGGGATGGATCGAACCAAAGATCAGGGGGATGCCGTTCCGCGTCCGGAGGGTTTGCCCGCCGACACCATCGTGAGCGCCGATGCAATGCGCGGCGATCGCATTCCGCCCGGACAATCTCGAACCAAAAAGTGGCCGGTGCTGGATGCCAGCGGGCCTCCCCAGCTCGATCTGGAGCGCTGGCGATTCGATATTTCCGGCCTGGTAGGCAAAAATGTCGAATGGACGTGGAAGGAATTTCTCTCCCTGCCTCGCCGCAAAGTCTTCGGTGATTTCCACTGCGTGACTCGCTGGTCGCGCCTGGGAAACATTTGGGAGGGCGTCACCACTCGCGAGTTGGTACAGCTTGCCGGAGGCGCGCTTCCTACCGCGCATTTCGTCACTGTGCACGGCTATGACGACGGATGGACGACGAATCTGCCGCTGGAGGATTTTCTGGCAGAGGATGCGCTGGTGGCAATTCTGCACGATGGCGAGCCGTTATCGCTCGAGCACGGCGGACCCGCGCGGCTGATCGTGCCCAGGCTTTATGCGTGGAAGAGCGCCAAATGGATCGCGGGCGTGGAACTCATCGAAAAGGATAAGCCGGGCTTCTGGGAGGCGAACGGCTACCACATGCGCGGCGACCCTTGGCGAGAAGAGCGGTACTCCTATTAAGTAGTCCCGTTCCAGGCGGCCAGCGAGCGGCGCTTGACGCGGTAACGGCAAACATACGGCGCTCCGTCGGGCGCCGGTTCGGGATGCATCTCTGAGTGGATCTCGTCGAGCATTCCGGTCACCCGGACGCATTCGGAATGGAAACCGTAGGCTTCCAGGCCGCGCCGAACTTCGTCGATCCGTCCTGCGTACGCGGGGAACTCGACCAAGGTGATGGCTTCGCTGTCTTCGTGCCCGTCGGCATAGCGATATACCATCGCCGCCTCGTGATAGATCTGCGGATTGATCGGAAAGCTCAATTGGGCCAGCGCATCCAGCAGCGATTCGAGGCTATGGGGCTCTACATGAATGGAGACGGAAACCAAGGTTCCCTCGGCGGTTGAAAGCGAGGGTGTAACTGGCAGTGTTTTTGGCCAGACGCTCATAGAAACCTCCAGCATCCGGCGAAGGGGGCCCGTTTCGACAAAAAACCCTGGAGCCATCAAGGCGCCAGGGTCGAATCTTTCTCGAACCAGACCGACTCGCCTTTAGCACTTTTTTTCGTGGTTGCAATTAGCTGGGTTCGAAGAACCCTAAATCATTCCACGTCACCCTCAGATTAGCATCGCATCCGGAACGGGGGCAATAGTTTTAATGTGACGGAGGCATGACCATTTGGAGTATGCGGCGGGACGGAGGGTACTTTCAGCGGCGAATGTTGCCCAAAGGCGGTACTAAGTACTGGTACTCGATGAGGGGGAAACCAGCTATGAGGGACGGCGAAAGTAACGTTTTCCGAGCTTGCCGATCGAACCAATGAATGTCGGATTAAGACCGCGGAAACGTGTTCGCGAGATGTCAGGTAAGGCATTAATTCCGGCCGCCAATGCCGAAATATAAGGAAATCCGATCCTTTTAGGACTGAATTATGCGAATATATACTTTGAATTATCGGTTCTTTCCCGCGATTATTCCGGCCCGATAAGCTCCCTCCGGTGTTTACCTTGTGTAGCGCTTCACCGTAGTACTGAAGGTATGGTTACTTACCCTGTTTTCGTTTGTTAGGTGTTGAAAGCGACAGACTCTCGTGCTAGTTTGGGTTGATAATCACGTGATTGATTTAACAGTATGGATGATGCGCTGAGACGCTCACCAATCGCCTGACAAAGGAAACGCCGATAAATGCTATCGAATAAAGTAAAGCGGAACCTGCAACTCACTTTTGCAACACTCGTTTTTGCCGCAGTACCGGCATTTGCCAATCCGATTGTCGTGTCCAATTATTCCTTTGAGACACTTCCGGTCGGAGGGCTGAACAATACCACTTGCGCTTTGGGATGCAGCTTTTCCACGGGCGCAATCACGGGATGGTCGAGCACCGGCATTGTTGGGCAATTTCAGCCCGGCAATCCGTTGAACAGCCAGTACTTTACCTCGCTTTCGGATGGACCGACGAGCGCTTACAGCAATACACCCGGCGGAATTCTCAGCCAGACCGTCTCCCCAAGCGTGACTGTGGGTGCAGTTTATACCCTCATGGTTGATCTTGGATGGCGTTTGGATGGCTCCGCGTTAATGGGTTCGGCCGACCTCCTGATCAATGGCAACCGGTATTCCGCCATCGGCTTAACGCCGGTTCAGGGGACGTTCGGAACATATGTGGCTACGTACACGGGGTTGCTTGCCGACGCCGGCCAAGCGATCACGATCGAACTTCAGACCACGGGTTCCCAGGCGAATTTTGACAACGTCCGGTTGGACGAGGTTGACCCCGCTCCGGAACCGGCGTCCTTCCTGCTTCTCGGCAGCGCCCTGCTTGCGCTGTCTCGTTTCCGCCGCAACAAAGTCCGCGCATAAGATCTCTCTTTGCCGGCGGCCGCGCTTCGTGACAGAATGACTGCTTGATCCCCCGCAGGAATTTCGTCAAACTCGCGGCCGCCGGTGCTCTCACCGCTCCCCATTTCCTTCCCGCCGCGTCGCGGAGACCCAACATCGTCCTCATGATGGCTGACGATATGGGATTCAGCGACCTGGGCTGCTACGGCAGCGAGATTCGCACTCCCAATATCGATAGCCTGGCGCAATCCGGCGTGCGTTTTACGCATTTCCGGAATACTGCCCGATGCTGCCCCAGCCGGACCAGCCTGCTGACCGGATTGTACGCGCACCAGGCGGGAGTCGGCCACATGGTCAATCCGCGGCCGACGCTGCCGGGATACCAGGGCGATCTCAACCAGAATTGTGTGACCATCGCGCAGGTCTTGCGCGGCGCCGGCTATCAGACCATGATGAGCGGCAAGTGGCACGTCACACCGAATAACGCCCGGAAGCATAACTGGCCGCTGCAGCGCGGTTTCGACCGTTTTTACGGCATCATCGCCGGCGCCGCCAGCTATTACCAGCCGTGGACGCTGACGCGCGACAACAATCCCACCGAACCCGAAGGGCCCGACTATTACTTCACCGACGCTATCGGCCGCAACGCTGCTACTTATATAGAGGATGCGGCGAAGCAGCCCGACCCCTTCTTCCTCTATGTAGGTTTCACCGCGCCGCACTGGCCGCTCCACGCCTTTGAAAGTGACATCGAGCGCTATCGGGGGCGTTACCGCGAGGGTTGGGATGCGCTCCGCGCCGAACGTCACAAGCGCATGATCGGCATGGGCCTGGTGGATAAGAAGTGGGGGCTGACACCGCGTGATGAAGAAGTGCCTGCGTGGAAGGATGCGCCCGATCGTGAGTGGCAGCAGCGGCGGATGGAGGTCTACGCGGCGCAGATCGACCGCATGGATCGCAACGTGGGCACCATTCTCGACACTTTGAAGCGCACCGGGAAAGATCAGGACACGCTGGTGTTGTTTCTTGCGGATAACGGCGGCTGCGCCGAAAATCTGCCCGAGGGGCGCCTCAACAACAACAGCGCCAAGCAGACGCGCGATGGGCGGCCGATGCGTTCCGGCAATGCGCCTTCCATCATGCCCGGCGGCGAAGACACCTTCGCCAGCTATGGGATTGCGTGGGCGAACGCATCGAATTCGCCGTTCCGGCGCTACAAGCACTGGGTGCACGAAGGCGGCATCGCGACGCCGCTCATTGCGCGCTGGCCGGGCGGAATTGGCCGCGGCGGCGTGATCACACACGAGCCGGGGCACATTGTCGATATGATGGCGACCTGTGTGGATCTGGCGGGAGCGCGCTATCCGGAATTGCACAATGGGGACCACGTGCTGCCGATGGAAGGGCGGAGTCTCGCGCCGGCATTCCAGGGGAAGAAGGTTGCACGCAGCGACGCGTTCTATTGGGAGCACGAAGGGAATCGCGCCGTGGTGGACGGGCGCTACAAGCTGGTGTCGCGCTTTCCCGACCGCTGGGAGCTTTACGATTTGGAGGCCGACCGCTGCGAAATGCGCGATCTCTCCGGCTCCGACAGCTCCCGGGTGGAGCGCATGGTGGGCCGCTACGACCGGTGGGCCGCGCGCTGCAACGTTCGTCCGTGGGAGGAAGTACGGAAAATTCCCGGCGGCTGACGCCGGGGGTTAGCCTTTGTGAACTGTGCGGGGCAGTAGCTCTCCCGCGCTAAATTCGCCAATATACCCTGGGCGGGGTATTCAGTTGGAACGCCCGCACAACCTATGATCGGGGCATGCGGCTTGCCTTGTGGATGCTCTGCGGCATTTCCCTGCTCACCGTTTCCTGCTCGCGGGAAACTCAAACTGTGGCTGCGGCGCCCGACGTTCCGTCGGTAGCGGTGGCCAAAGTCACATCCGAAGACCTCTCACACGGCCTGGTGTTGACGGCGGAGTTCAAGCCGTTCCAGGAAATCGACGTGATGGCCAAGGTGGCCGGATACATCAAGCAGATCAATGTGGATGTGGGCGACCACGTACGGCAAGGGCAATTGCTCGCCACGCTCGAAGTGCCCGAGATGCATGACGATCTGCGCCGCGCCGATGCCAGCGCCGGTCGCAGCCAGGCGGAAGTGGACCATGCCAATGACGAACTGCAGCGCGCCGAATCCGCTCACCAGATCGCGCATCTTTCGTTCGACCGGCTATCGGCGGTCGCCGCCAAACGGCCGGGGCTGATTGCGCAGCAGGAGATCGACGACGCCAAGGCAAGAGATATGGTCACCGAGGCGCAAATCTCGTCTGCGAAATCCGCGGTGGCGGCGGCCAGGGAGCAGGTGCACGTCAACGCGTCCGACGTGCAGCGCGTGAAAACGATGATGGACTACACGCGCGTGACTGCGCCCTTCTCCGGCGTGATCACCAAGCGTTACGCCGATATGGGCTCGATGATTCAGGCCGGCACGGCGTCGCAGACCCAGGCGATGCCGGTGGTGCGGCTCTCGGAGAACAACCAGCTGCGCCTGATCCTGCCGGTGCCGGAATCGGCGGTGCCGACCGTGAAGATCGGCCAGCAGGTGGAGGTGAGGGTCCCCACGCTGGAGCGGAGTTTTCCCGGCAGGGTGGCGCGTTTCACGGACAAGCTGACTCCGGCCACGCGCACCATGGATACCGAAGTCGATGTCCCCAATCCCTCGCTGGTGCTGATTCCGGGAATGTACGCGGAGGTCAACCTGACGCTCTCGCGGCGCAATGCGGTGCTTGTGGTGCCGGTGGCCGCGATCGACACGGCTGGGCAGGTGATGGTGGTGACGCCGAATAACCGGCTGGAACTACGCAAGGTGGTGGCCGGCATGGAGACGGCGGACCGGGTGGAGGTGCGCTCGGGCCTGAATGAAGGCGACATGGTGGTGATCGGCGCGCGTTCCAGCCTGAAGGCCGGCGACGAAGTGCATCCCAAGCTTACGTTGATGACGGCGGTGAAGGAGTAGGCATGTCGAGCTTTGCGATTCGCAATCCGTACTTCATCGTCGTGCTGTGCCTGTTCATCGCGGTGGTGGGCGCGACCAGCCTGACGCGGATGCCGGTGGATATGTTTCCCTCGATGGACATCCCGGTGGTGGTGGTGGCTACCTTTTACAACGGCATGCCGCCGGAGCAGATCGAGGCGGATATCACCAGCCGTTTCGAGCGCTTCTTTACGCTGGGCAGCGGCATCGAACATATAGAATCGCGCTCGCTGCCGGGCGTGAGCGTCATCAAGGTTTACTTCCAGCCCGGCACGAATCCGGATTCGGCGGTCACTACGATATCGAATCTGGCGATGGCGCAGCTGCGGCGATTGCCGCCGGGCACGCTGCCGCCTGTCGTGCTGAAGTTCGACGCCTCCAGCCTGCCGGTCTGCCTGGTGACGCTGAAGGGCGAGGGACTCGACGAGACGAAGCTGCGCGACCTGGCGCAGTTCCAGGTTCGCAACCAGGTCGCCGGTGTTCCGGGCGCCAGCGTGCCGCAGCCCTTCGGCGGGCGGTACCGCCAGATCATGGTCTACGCCGACCCGTTCAAGCTGGAGGCTCACCAGTTGAGCCTGATGGATGTGGTGCGCAGCGTGAATAACGCCAACCTCATTCTGCCGGCCGGCGACGTGCAGATCGGGCAGCTGGATTACAACATCTATACCAACAGCCAGCTCGCCAGCGTCTCGGAGATCAACGATCTGCCGGTGAAGACGGTGGCCGACGCGCCGGTGCGCATTGCCGATATCGGGTACGCCAAAGACGCGCAGCAGATTCAGACCAACCTGGTGCGTGTGGACGGGCAGCGCTCCGTGTATGTGCCGGTGCTGAAGCAAGGCGGCGACACCAACACGATTGCCGTGGTGGATGGCGTGCGCGAAAAATTGCAGCACCTCTTCGACGTGCCGAAGGAATTGGTTACGAAAGTCTCTTTCGACCAATCGGTTTTCGTGAAGACGGCGATCGAGACCCTGCTGCACGAAGGCGCGATCGGGCTCTTCCTGACGTCGCTGATGATCTTGATTTTTCTGGGCAGCATGCGTGCGACGCTGGCGGTGCTGTTCTCGATTCCGCTTTCGGCGCTGGCCGCCTTCATCGTGCTGGGCTCCACGGGCGGTTCGATCAACAGCATGGTGCTGGGAGGGCTGGCGCTGGCATTTTCGCGATTGATTGATAACTCGGTGGTGGTGCTGGAGAATATCTATCGCCACCTGGAATCGGGCGAACCTCCGGCGGAGGCCGCGGAGCGGGGTGGCCGCGAGGTGGCGCTGCCGGTGCTTGCCTCCACGCTGACCACGGTGGTGGTCTTCTTCCCGGTGACGTTCCTATATGGCGTCAGCCGCTATCCTGTTTTCCGCGTTGGCGATCGCGGTAGCGCTTTCGCTCTTCGCTTCCTACGCCGTCGCGATGACGGTGGTGCCGCTGTTTTGCGCGCGCTTTATCAAGGCGGCACACCACGGCACGCCTTCCGCCGAAGTACCGGTGACGGTGGACCACGCGCGCAAGCAGTGGAGCATCGGCGACCGGTTCAATATTTGGTTTAACGAGCGTTTCGAAGCATTCCTCAAGGTGTACGACCGGATGGTTGGCGGGGTGTTGCGGCAGCCGAAGACCACGCTCGCGGTGTTCACGCTGGCATTCGCGGCGAGCCTGGCGGTCTTCCCGCTGCTGGGGCTCTCCTTCTTCCCGCGCACGGACGCCGGCCAGTTCCTCATCAACCTGAAGGCGCCGACGGGCACGCGGCTGGCGATATCGGAAAACGAAGTTGCCAAAGTGGAGGCTTTGATCCGCCAGGTGGTTTCGCCCGAAGACCTCTCGATGATCGTTTCGAATATCGGTTCGACGCCGGACTTCTCGGCGATCTACACCAGCAACTCCGGGTCGCACACGTCGTTCGTGCAGGTACGGCTGAATGACGATCACAAGACCGGCAGCTATGAGTACATGGCGCGGGTCAAGCACCGCCTGGAAACCGAGATGCCGGAACTGCGCGCCTATTTCCAATCGGGAGGCATGGTGGATGCCGTGCTGAATCTCGGCATGCCGGCGCCGATCGACGTGCAGGTGGCTGGGACCAACATGCAAAAGGCCTTTGCGACCGCCAACCAGCTTGCCGCCCGCATCCGCAACATTCCGGGCGTGGCGGACGTTTATATCCCGCAGGATCTGGACTACCCCGCGCTGCACCTGGATGTGGACCGTACGCGCGCCGGGCAGCTCGGGCTCGATCAGCGCGAGGTGGTGGGCAACCTCATCACGGCGCTGACCTCCAACCAGATGATCGCGCCCAGTTTCTGGATCGATCCCAAGAATGGCAACGACTACATGTTGACCGTGCAATATCCGGAAAACCAGGTCCACAACTTGAGCGACCTGCGCGCGATTCCGCTGCGCGGGACGGGCGCCATTCTCCCGGCGCGGCTCGATGCCATCACACATATCGTGCGCGCCGATGCCCCTACGGAAGTGGATCATTACCAGCTCCGCCGCACCATCGACATCTATGTGCGGCCGCTGGGCGAAGGGCTGGGAACGATCGCCAATTCGGTGGATTCCATCATTGCGGCACACCAAGGTGCCGGAGGGCTTAAGCGTCACGTTACGCGGCATGGTGCAAGGTATGCGCGCCTCATTCAGCAGCTTCGCGATCGGCCTGTGCCTGGCGGTGGTGCTGCTCTACCTGATTCTGGTGGCGCAGTTCCAGAGTTTCGTGGATCCGTTCCTGATTCTTCTCGCGGTACCCCCGGGGCTTTCGGGCGTGATCCTGACGCTTTGGCTCACCAACACGACCTTGAATGTCATGTCCCTGATGGGTGTGGTGATGCTGGTGGGAATCGCGGTTTCGAACAGCATTCTGATCGTCGAGTTCACGCGTCACTTGCGGGGCGAGGGCATGGCGGTTCGACGAAGCGGTCGCGGTGGCCTGCCGGGTGCGTCTGCGTCCGGTGCTGATGACGTCACTGGCGACGATTATCGGGCTGCTGCCGATGGCCTTGAAACTCGGCGCGGGGAGCGAGGCGTATGCACCGCTGGCGCGCGCGATTCTGGGCGGCCTCAGCGTTTCGGTGGTGCTGACGCTGTTCCTGGTGCCGGCCGCATACCTGCTGGTTCACGAGCGCCGGGCGGTAGCCGGAGGATCCCGATAGCCATGCGATTCCTGCTCGTCTTTTCCTTAACTGCGTGCGCGTTTGCGCAGCCGCCGATGCACCTCACGCTGGGTGAGGCGCAGCAAACGGCAATTCAGAACAATCCGCAACTGGCATCGGCGAAGTTCACCGCGGCGGCTGCCGGCCAGGTGCCGGCGCAGTATCACGCCGCCTATGAGCCGAATGTATTCGGCAGTTTCACAGGGGTCGGCGCGGACAATGGCAGCCGGTTGGCGGCCGGCGGTTTGAACAATCCCGTGGTCTATGACCGGCTGGGTTCAGGGCTGACGCTCAGCCAGATGGTGACGGATTTCGGACGTACCAGCAACCTGGTGGCGATGGCAAAACTGCGCGCGCAGGCGCAGAACGAAGTAACCGAAACCACGCGCGCACAGATTCTGCTTGCAGTGAGCCGCGCCTACTTCAACCTGCTGCGCGCGCAGGCCGTTCTGAAAGTTGCCAACCAGACGGTGGACGCGCGCAAACTGGTCAGCGACCAGGTGAGCGCGCTGGCCGAGAGCAAACTAAAATCCACGCTGGACGTGAGCTTCGCCAACGTCAATCTCTCTGAAGCGCGACTGCTGCAGGCGCAGGCGCAGAGCGACGTGAAGGCCGCCGAGACGGACCTTGCTACTGCCATGGGGCTGCCGAACCAGAGTGCGTTCGACCTTGCCGAGGAGGGTTTGCCGGCGCCGCTGCCCGCGCGTGTGGACGAACTGCTGCGTACCGCGATGCAGCAGCGTCCCGAGCTGCGCGATTTGCGCTTGGAAGAAAGTGCCGCGCAGCGCTTTACCAAGGCGGAGCACGCGCTGAATTATCCCAGCCTCGGGATCATCGGCACGGCGGGGTTCGCGCCGGCCGCCTATCAGGCCGTGCCCGGGCGCTACGGAGCGGTGGGATTGAACGTGAACGTTCCGATCTTCAACGGAGGCCTGTTCAAGGCGCGCCAGACCGAGGCGGACCTGCGGGCGAAGGCGGTATCGCAGAATATCACCGACCTGGAGAATCGGGTGGCGCGCGATGTGCGCGTGGCCTACCTGAACGCGACCACTGCCTACGACCGCATGGCGCTGACTAAACAGTTGCTGGATCAATCCCAACTCGCTCTGGATCTGGCGCAGACGCGTTATGAGCTGGGGCTTGGCTCGATTGTGGAATTGAGCCAGGCGCAGCTCGGCCTCACCTCCGCGCAAATCGCCAACACGAGTGCCGGCTACGAGTACCGCGCACAACGGGTGCTGGTGGATTACGCGACGGGTGTGTTGCGTTAAACCGGCGTGAGAGCGCCGATGCCGACGGAGTACTTCGCGTAGAATTTGCCATCCGTATAGCGAACACCCTTCGCATCTTCCACCAGTACGGTGGCGCGCCTGCTGACGCGCGCGACTCTGCCGACAACCGGCCGGCCCTGGAAGTGAAACATCACCAGTGAGCCGCGGCGAATCCCCAGCTTGGCCGCTTGCACGCGGCGGGTCATGAGCGAATGCGTGTGCGCGCGATGGAGGAACAGCCTGGACGCGATTTCCTGAAAGCGTGGTTTGGAGCAGTTGCTGGTATCCCAGCAGAGGAATTCCAGCAGGTGAATCAGCTCATGTTCCACGATGCGCTGCAAGGCGTCTACGCGGGTGTGGCATTCCACTCCGGCGACCGACGCGGGGCCACTGCCTTCGCGAAAGCCCTCGAAGAGCATTGCGCTGGCGATCATGATTTCGAAGCTCACCTCGCCGCCGCGATGGCGAATGTGTTTGGTGATGCCGCCGGATCTCGTTAGAAGGCCCGATAGTTTCCATGTGAGGCGCCGGCCGGCGAGCGCGGGGCGGCAGAGTCCGTCCAAAAAGCGAGAATCGTAGGCGTCAAAGAGGAACTCGACATCGCGCGGGTCAATGGCAGTGAAGTTGGGTTCCTTGATGTGGCGCGAATTTGCGAGGAGTTCGCTCCGGATGCCGGATAGCTGATGACAGATGGTTTCCTCGGGCAGGCAAAGCGAGAGCACGCGGTCGGCGAGAGCGCTCATTCCCGATATTTTCGCAGAGCTGCTTCGACTTTGCGCGGCCGCTGCTCGTCCATAATGAGAGAGCAGGTTCACAGAATTCATGTCCATTCCAGCCGGCGAGAGCCGCGCGGCCAAATTAATTCGCGAGGTGTTCGAGTCGGGGCGTCCGCTCACTTATATCCGCTCTACAGAGGAACTCCGCGTGGCAAGAGTGCTGCGCGAGGTCACCGGACGGCGATCCGGAGCCGTGCCCGCCGCGGTCTGGACGTGGAGCCTAACCGAAGGCATGCATCGCGACGGCGAACGCGCGGCGGAGGCCACGCGCGATCCGCGCAGCGCCCTGGAATTCATCGCGGGCCACGCGGAGCCGGCTGTCTTTCACCTCAAAGATTTTCACGAGGCGATGCGCGATTCGGCGGAGATTCGCCGCCGCATGCGCGACCTTTACGAAAACTGCCTGGATCAAAACAAGTTCGTGGTGATCACGTCGCCGGTTCGTTTCATCCCGGAGGAAGTGGAGCGCAGCCTCTTGTACCTGGAACTGCGTCCACCGGATGTTGTGGAACTCGTGGATTTCCTGCGCGAAGAGGCGTCGCGTATGGCGCCGGGCTCGGACACCGGCGATGCCGTCCTGTATCCGCTGGCGCGCGCCCTGCAGGGGCTCACGTTGGACGAAGCGCGGTATGCGCTGCGGCGCGCGCTGGCCGACAATCCGCAGTTGGGACCCTCCTCGATCCCTTTCCTGCTCGAAGAAAAGCGTCTGCTGATCGGCCGCAGCGGGGTGATCGAATTCATTGCGGATGGCACCAGCATCGGCGAGGTCGGCGGGCTGGAGGTGTTGAAGAAGTGGCTGACGGAGCGCCACAAGCTCTTTCAGATGCGCGATACGTTGAGCAGCGAAATCGTACCCAAGGGTCTGCTCATGATGGGAATCCCGGGCTGCGGCAAGAGCCTCTCCGTGAAGGCCATCGCGTCGCAATTCGAACTGCCGCTCTACCGCGTGGATATGATCGAGATCTTCTCGGGACGCCACGGTAAACCGGAAGGGGCGTTCGTCGAGGCCTGCAAAATGATGGAAGACATGGCTCCGGCAGTCCTATGGTTCGACGAGATTGAAATGGGCATCACCTCCACGGAATCCGGCGGGGAGCAGGGGCGCATCTTCGCGTTCTTCCTGACCTGGATGCAGGAGAAGACGCGCGGCCTTTTCGTCGCGGCCACTGCCAACCGCATCGACCTGCTGCCCGCCGAGATGATTCGCAAGGGCCGCTTCGACGAAGTCTTCTTCGTCGATCTGCCGGGCGAAGACGAGCGTGTCGAGATCTTTCGAATTCACTTGTCGCGGCGCGGAGTGGACCCGGCGAGATTCAATCTGCCCCAACTGGTAAGCTTCACCAACGGTTGGACCGGCGCGGAAATCGAGCAGTGCGTGGTGTCGGCGTTGACCGCGGCGCGCCTGGCGGATCGCGACATCTCCGAGCAGGATTTGATGAAGATCGCGGCGAGCATCGTTCCGCTCTCCCGGACCATGAAAGAGCAGATCAATCACATCCGCGACTGGGCCTTCGAGCGCGCCGTGAAAGCGTCCGCCCCGGCTAGACGCTAGTTCGCCGGCCTCCGGACGGACTATTTGATGACGCCTTTGCGGATCGCGTAGAGAATCAATTCGGCGCCGCTATGCAGGTTGAGCTTCTGCAGGATATTGCCGCGATGGGTTTCCACGGTGTAGAGGCTGAGATTCAGAATCCCCGCGACATCCTTGTTGTTCTTGCCCTCGGCCAGGAGTTGGAGAACCTCACGTTCGCGCGTGGTGAGGAGTTCATAGCTGTCTTCGATTTGACGCTCCTGCATCTGGCGCATGTAATCTTCCACCAGCATCTTACTGATCGCTGGGCTGAAAAACGCTTTGCCCTCGCTCACCGCAATGACGGCGGCGATCAGATCGTGTTCGGCGGAATCTTTCAGCAGGTAGGCGCGCGCGCCGGATTTCAGCGCCTTCAACACGTAACTTTCATCCGAGTGCATGCTCAAGAAAACGATCGCGGTGTGCGGCAGCTTCGCGGAGATCTGGCGGGCGGCTTCGATGCCGTTGAGGCCGGGCATGGCAACATCCATCACCACGACGTCGGGCGTGTGTTCGGCGGCGAGAGCGACGGCGGCGCGCCCATCGGCGGCATCGGCGATGACCTGAAATCCCGGATGGCTTTCGAGCAGCAGGCGAAGGCCTTTGCGAACCACCGTATGATCATCGGCGAGTAGAATGCGGATTGTATTCATGCGAAGTGTTGGACCAGCGGCAAGGTAACCTTGAGCGACGTTCCTTTGCCTGGCGCCGACTCCACCTCGAACCTGCCGCCGAGGTAGCCGACGCGTTCCTGTATTCCCAAGAGTCCCATGCCGCGGCCCTGCTGCGCGTCGAAGCCTTTGCCATCGTCTTCAATGGCAAGCCGCAAACTGTCGGATTGCTGTTCCACCGCGACCGTTACGTGCCGCGCGGCGGCATGCTGCACACAGTTGTGCAGCGCCTCTTGAACGATGCGGTAGACGCACGTCTTGTGCTCTTCCGGCAGATCTTCGGAGACCGATGCCGCGTCAACCGTCACCCAGATGCCGCTGCGTTTGGAGACTTCGCGCGCCTGCCATTGGAGCGCCGGCACCAGACCCAGGTCGTCGAGCATCGAGGGCCGTAGCAGCAGCGCCATGTTGCGGACTACTCCGATTGAGTTTTCCACCTCGCGCTTGATTTCGGCGGCTTTCGCGGCGACGGTTTCGGGATCGCGCGTGCGAATCAGTTTGGAGAGATTCGCCATTTCGAGCAGCACGCCGGTGAGCGATTGGCCCACCTCGTCGTGGAGTTCGCGCGAGATGGAGCGCCGCTCTTCTTCCTGCGCTTCCACCAGGCGCGCGGAAAGATGCTGCAGCGCCTCCTGGGAGGCCGCACTGGCATTCTCCAAGGCGAGAATCTTGCGGATGCTGAATGCCGCCAGCAGCAAGCCGAGCCCGATCACCAGTGCGATGGTCACCGCCAGGCGACGGCTGTATTGCGAGAAGAGGGCTTCCACGCGCAGCTTTCCGGTCTGCAACTGGGCCTCGTTGAGCGCGCGGATCTGGTCGGCGATCTCGAGCATGGCCATGCGGCGCGGAAAGACTTCGTCGCGCAGAAAAGGATAGCCGCGGGCGCGCCGCAAGTCCGGCGTCCATTCGAAGACGGGTTCGAGCACACGCCAGTAGAGATCGAGTTCGCGTGTGAGCCCCTGGAACGGCCTGGTTTCGGCTTGAGTGATCAGGGCGCGATAGGCTTGGAGCGCGGCGTCCATATCCTTGCGCGTTTCGAGCAGGCTATAGCGGTGCCCCTCGGCCTTGCCGCTTTCCGGCTCCAGGAGGTAATCGCGAACGTAGGTTCCAGAGACGTAGACGTCGCCGCGTATGCGCTCCAGCAGGCGCGTGCGCAATAAGAATTCTTCGCGGATACGATCGTTCGAAGTCTGGATCTGGCGCAGGGCCTGTATGCCATCGAGGCCCGCGAAGGCCATCAGGACGAGCAGTCCGCCGAAGCCCGCGATCAGGACGAGCCTGCTGTTGGCTACTCGCGCCCCGGTGCCGCGCAGCGAAAAGGATGGTTGGCTTTCGTCCATACCGCGGAGGTCTGCTTCTATTATGCTCAGAATGATGAACTCGATCGAGTTTACGGCGGCGCTACTGGTGGTGGCCGGGCTCGCCGGATTTCTCGGATCGCTGACCGGGCTGGGCGGCGGAGTAGTGATTACGCCCGCCCTCACGCTGCTCTTCGGAATCGACCTGCGATATGCGATCGGCGCCAGCCTGGTTTCCGCCATCGCGACTTCTTCCGGCGCGGCGTCGGCCTATGTGCGGGAGGGGTACAGCAATGTCCGCATCGGCATGTTTTTGGAAGTGGCGACGGTGTTCGGCGCGCTCTCTGGCGCGGTACTGGCGTCGTGGATTCCAATGTCGGCATTAGGGGTGATTCTCGGACTGGTGCTGCTGCAATCAGCATGGCTGGCCAGCCGCAATCACGAGGACGCGGTGCAGGCGAAGACGAGCGACCCGCTAGCGGTTCGCCTGCGCATGGATGGCGAGTACCCTACCGCGCAGGGTTGGCACAGCTATCACGTGCAGCATGTAAAGACGGGCTTCGCTCTGATGTTCGGGGCTGGCGCCATCTCCGGGCTGTTGGGCATCGGCTCCGGATCGTTGAAGGTGATTGCGATGGACCGCGCGATGCGAATTCCGTTCAAGGTGTCCACCACTACGAGCAACTTCATGATCGGCGTGACCGCGGCGGCGAGCGCGGGCGTTTACTTGAATCGCGGGTATATTGACCCGGTGCTGGTAATGCCGGTGATGCTCGGCGTCCTGGCTGGATCGCTGTGTGGCGCGCGGGTGCTCTCGGGTGCGAATCCGAAGGTGCTGCGCTGGGTCTTTGCGGTGGTGGTCGGCGTGATGGCCGTGGAGATGATCGCGAATGGCTTACGAGGCAGACTGTGACCGATGAACGGATGGATCGTTTGATTGGCGGACTGCTGCGCGGCGGCGTGATTCTCTCCGCCGCGGTCACGGTGGCGGGGGGCTTGTGGCATCTTGCGCAGGCGGGCGGGGAGATGCCGCAGGACCGCATTTTTCATGGGGAACCGGCGGATCTCCGGAGCGTCGGCGGAGTGCTGCACGGGGTGGCGGCCGGGAATTCGGCGAGCCTGATCCAGTTGGGACTGCTGCTGCTGATCGCGACGCCGATCGCGCGCGTGGCCTTCTCGGTGTACGCGTTTGCGAGCGAAGGCGATCGCACGTATGTGGTCATTACGCTGATTGTGCTGGCCGCATTGGCGGCGAGCCTGGCGAGCGGTCAGTTGTAACGGCAGCCGATGGGTTACGGCCCGGTCCAAATCCCTGAACCAAAGGGATGAGCGGCGCATCGACGTAGCATGACGCGTTCCCAATTTATTCGCGGGTTCTTACTTTGCGGCTTGTCCCTGACACCGGCGATGCTGCCGGCGCAGCCTGGCGGGAAATGGGTGTATCTGGGGGAAGCGAATCTGGATGGGTCGGCGGATCACGACCGGATTCAAGTCGGGCAGTCGAAAGGACCGTTTCGGCGAATTCAAATTCTGGTGGAAAACGCGGAGGTGCGATTCGATCGGGTTTTGGTTCGCTACGGCGTTGGCAGCTCGTCCCCGGTTTCGCTCGCTTCGCAGATAAGGGCCGGCGGCCGGACTCGGGAAATTGATCTGCCTGGCGACCGGCGCTGGATCGAGAGTGTCGATGTCTGGTACCGCCGCGCAAACTGGTCAATGGGCCGGCGTCCGAAGATCCGGCTGTTCGGAATTCGGTAGCGCAGCTATGCGACGTTGCGTCGTATAAAAAAGAGGTTTAGAATCAAACAAGTAGAATGTCGGGGCGTAGCGCAGCCTGGTAGCGCACCTGCCTTGGGCGCAGGGGGTCGGGCGTTC
>CAWERY010000015.1:0-190637 GCA_963811575.1 uncultured Solibacteraceae bacterium
GGGGACACCCAAAACCGGCCAATGAGGGACAGCTGAAAACCGGCCAATAGAAATCGGCAAGACATTGAGAACGATGGAGGGATTACCCTCCATCGACGTGAGCAATGTCTTGAGCGAAGAAAAGCGACAACAAGTCATCGCGCTGGGGCGGCTGGGCTGGCCGCTGCGGCGCATCCAGCAGGAAACAGGCATTCGCCGGGAAACGGCAGGAGCTTACCTGAAAGCCGCCGGAATCGCCATTCGGGCTCCAGGGGGTTGGGGACGGCGCTCGCCGGCAAAACCGGCCAACGAGGTGTCCCCCGACCCCGCGGCTTCCGAGCCGGGTCGCCCAAAACCGGCCAACGGTGTCCCCCGACTCGGCGCCGATCCCGCTGCCCGGACGCAGTCCCACGGGGAGTGCCTGCGAGCCCTACTTCGACTTCATCGAACTGTCGCTGAGCAAGGGGCGGAACGCCAAGGCGATCTACCAGGACCTGGTGGACAGCCATGGCTTCACGGGGCGCTATGCCAGCGTCAAGCGCTTTGTTGGCCGGTTGCGCGGGCAGGCAGCAAAGTCGGCCTGTGCGGTCATCGTCACGCCACCCGGCGAGGAAGCGCAGGTCGACTACGGCAGCGGGCCGATGGTGCGCGATCCCCACTCTGGCCGTTACCGGCGTACACGCTTGTTCGTACTCACGCTGGGCTACAGCCGCAAGGCCGTTCGCCTGCTCACCTTCCAGTCCAGCACGCGCACGTGGGCCGAACTACACGAGCAAGCGTTCCGCCGGCTGGGTGGCGCCTGCCGCACGGTCGTGCTGGATAACCTCAGCGAAGGCGTGCTCAAGCCGGACATCTACGATCCCGCCTTAAATCCGTTGTATCGCGACATGCTGGCTCACTATGGCGCCATCGCGCTGCCTTGCCGCGTCGCTGATCCGGATCGCAAAGGGAAAGTCGAGCGCGGTGTGGGGCACGCCAAGAACACACCTTTGAAAGGCTTGCGCTTTGAGAGCTTGGAAGAGGCGCAGACTTACCTGGATCACTGGGAAGCCAAGTGGGCCGACACGCGCATCCATGGCACCACCAAGCGCCAGGTAGCAGCCATGTTCAGCGAAGAGAAGCCGACGCTACTGCCATTGCCGCTGGAGCCGTTCCGCGTGTATCAGTTTGGCGACCGGCGCGTGAACCTGGATGGCTGCGTCGAAGTGGATGCCGCTTACTACAGTGCGCCGCCAGGCTGGATCGGCCGCAGCGTAAAAGTGCAGTGGGACGGCCATGTGGTGCGAGTGCTGGATCCGCGCACGGGGCAACTGCTGCGCGAGCACCGCAGCCAGGAGCGTGGCAAGCATCGTATTCCCGAGGAGGACAAGCCCGCGCAGACGCCACGCCCCACCTCCCAACTGTTGGCGCGTTGCGGCAAGATCGGGCCTCATATCGGTGCGGTCGCCGAGCAGACGTACCGGCGCGATGGGCCGGAATCCATCCGCCGCATCATGGGCTTGACCGGCTTGGCGCGCAAGCACGGCGCCGCGCTCACCGACGATGCCTGCGCCGCCGCGTTGGAAGTCGGGCTCCCTGCCAACCCGTATGGCTTCGCTCGCCGCTGGCTGGAACGCCGGCCCGCCCTGACGCTTCGCCAGGTAGATCCCATCATCCGGCAACTGACTTTGTATCGCGACCTCATTGACAGCAAGACCCAGGAGAACGAAGAATGAATCTCAACGAACTACAACGCAGCCTGCGCCAACTCCGTCTCGGTGGTATGGCCGCAGTGCTGGAGACGCGACTGCAGCAAGCGCAAGCCGAACCCATGGCGCCGATCGACCTGCTAGCCACGCTGGTCTCTGACGAGTTGACGCGGCGCTCCGACCGGCTCTTGGAGCGGCGGCGCAAACTCGCCGCCTTCCGCGATCCCAACAAGACCCTGGACAACTTTGACTTCACTTTCAATCCGAAACTGAATCGCAGTATGGTGTTTGATCTGGCAACCGGAGCGTTCATCGACCGCCGCGAAGATGCGCTGTTTCTTGGGCCAGGCGGCACAGGCAAAAGCCATCTGGCGCAAGCCATTGGGCAGGCCGCGATCCTGCAGGGCCACAAGGTGCTCTATCGCCAGACGCATATCCTGCTGGAGGAAGTCGGCGAAGCGACTCTGGAGGGCAGGCGCAAACAGTACATGGAATCGATCTCCAGCGTGGCGTTGCTGATCATCGATGACTTCGGCATGCGTAAGTTACCGCAGACGGCTGCCGAGGATCTGCTGGAGATCGTCATGCGACGCTACGAACGCGCCAGCACGCTGCTGACTTCCAATCGCCCCGTGGATGACTGGGGTAAGCTGCTGGCCGACGTGGCGGCGGTCGGCGCCATGCTCGACCGGCTGCTGCATCATGGGCACGTGCTCAAGTGCGGGCCGAAGAGTTGGCGGACGAAAATGACAGCCGCTGACTGAAGCATCGTTGGAAGTTCGAAGACTGCGAGGGCTCTGCCCTCGCGCTCCCGGGATTTAACGCTTTCCCGCCAGAAATGCCGCGAAGGCGGCTCGCGCCGCCCACGCATTTCCGGCCGCTGGGTCGGCGCTCTGGTCGCATCCCTGCGGAGCCATATCCTCCGCCCAGGTGCTGTCAGAATAACCGATCATTGCGGAGCCTTGTGAACTTTTTCGTTGCCGCGACATGCGGCCCTGGGTTATAACTACCTTGTCTTGCCTGATTCCGTTGGCCGGTTTTGAGGTGTCCCTCATTGGCCGCTTTTCAGGTGTCCCCCGAGGATGGTGGTGTTTTCTGATTCTCTTGAAATGTAGCGCAGTCTCATCCTCACATCCGACCTGATGCTTGATGCGCTTGACGAGGGAGTGCATTTCTGGAGATCTGGACTGAAGCCCAACGACAGCAGAAAGGACAAACCACGGAGTACAGTGCTGCTTAAAACCTTGGTCACCGGACTCATCAATACAGGCAACGAAGCTGGGGCTAGGCATTCTTGACCGGCGAATGGTTACGGTAGCATACTTGTGAAAAGAGGAGGGCGGGGGGGATCGGACCCCAATGCCCGGACAGACATTTGCGGTTTATAAGACCGCTTCTAGCACCAGCTAGACGCCCTCCGCAGATTGACCGCTACGTCGGGTCTATATCCAATTCCATTTGATCGCCAGTGCGGGGGAACGCGCGCTGGAAGGACCTATTGAACTCGTCCTTGCTTCTGGACGCGCTCCCGATGCCGATCACCTGCCAGACGTGCGCCTTGAGCGTATCAACGCCGACCTCTTCAAGAAATTGGTGTAGCTTGTACCGCCTTCCGCCCTTCGCATAGATAACAGGGTTTTTCTCGTCGAGCAAATCGAGGATCACGCCATTACTGCTCGCCAATGGATAGTACACGTATTTCCGAATAAAATGTCCGAAAAAACTAGGGTGCTTAAGTGACCCAGGACTCTTCCGGCGAAGATTATAGAGGCGGTAGATCATGTCGAAAAACGGGCGTGAAAAGACCTCCGACCATTCTCGGCATTCGTTTCGAATAAACTCCCGGAACATCTCACGGTATTCTTCTTTGCGCTTGTCGGCAATGAAACCCGTGGCCTCATCTACCAAAGCGATGATGCCCAATTTGGCGGCTGACCGCATAATGATTTCAGCCTTAACCGCCATCCGCAGCTGAGACGGCACTAGTTTCCCGGAGTTCTTCGCTTGAATGATCGCATCGCAAACATCAATGAGGATTGTGGCCTCGTATCCGTGCGCTGGATCCCCGTTTAATGGCTTAAAAACAAGCGGGTTATTGATTTTTTCCCACAGTTCCGGAGTAATTTCGGATCCAAGCCCTCTTCGGCTTAGCGTCTTCATGAACGCATTTCCGCCAGTGGACTTCAATCCAATCGCCTTTGCCATTCCTCTCTTGTGGAATAGCCTCCGCCGATCTTCGAGCACGTAGCAATCCAAGGGTTGATCGCCAAGCGGGAGCACGCCTTGGCAAATAGCCCTTGGAACATAATTTGGGTCGGCGTTTTTCGCCCATCGTGCCTTGGCAGCGCGACGGGCGATGTCTTGCCTCTCCTCATCGGTAAGCCGCTTGGCGCGTTCGAGGCCGCCTAGGCTTTGCGCTGACCCCAAGGGCGATGGATCATCATGCTTGCTCATGGACTATAGATATCATGCTTGCTGTTCGCTAGCAAGCAAAAACTAGTCATCCATCTGATTTATGCTTGCTAGCGATTTCGGCTAGAGCTTGTCATCGAGCTGGTTGTCAGCGGCGATAAGGTCATCGTACTTCAGCCGCGAGCCCGTCACGAGCGCAGCGATCACGAGCACGAATATATCCTGCGCGTCGCGGTGGTTCCATTTGAACTGGAATTCCGCTAGGTAGCGGGTTAAGTGCTTCACGCTGATCTGATGGTAGGTGCCTATCACGCCGCGCTTGAGCAAGCCCCAGTAGCCATCAATCGTTCCGGTGTGAACGTCACCGCGCACCCATTCTTTCGCTATATGGCGGACCTTCTGGTGGTTGTGGTTCTTGATGCATCCCGGCACTGTGCCGTAGCTCTGGCCGTCGTCCGAGTAGATCACATCGGCGTGGATCGAAACGTTGTCCTTGATGCGGCTGACGATATTGTTTAGCGTGACCTTGGGCATATGGTACGTGCGCGCGCGGCCATCGCGTTCGACCATTCCAAATACGGGTTCCTTGTCCCACCGCGCGCGTTTGCGCCGCGCGTCGAATTTCTTCGATCCCATGTACGTTTCGTCAATCTCAACCGTGCCGGAAAGTGGCGTATCATCGGCAAGCTCGATCAAGTCCATCGCCTTGCGGATACGATGGCTGAGGTACCACGCAGTCTTGTATGCCGTGCCCAGGTCGCGCTGAAGCTGCATGGCGCTAACGCCCTTCTTCGCGTTCACCATCAGGGCCGTGGCCATGTACCACTTCTCCAGCGACAGGTGAGTATCGTTGAAGATCGTTCCCTCAGTTACCGAAAACTGCTTTTTGCAATCGAGGCAGACGTAGAGGATGCGTGCCGGAACGGGTTTCGTTTCGATCTCGCCAGTCTTGGCATTCTTGCGCGTGCGCGTGCTGGCCTGCTTCACGTACTTCGATACGCGCTTACTGTTGCAGTGGACGCACTCGACGCCATCGGGCCAGCGCATCGATTCGAGGAAATCATTGCAGGCTTCCGGGGTTCCGAACTGTTTGGCAACGTCTATCAGGTTCATTCAGGCCACCACTAGATGTAGTATGCCCTAGGTACCAATTGTTGTCAAGTAGAATCACCGATTTCGCTTGATTTTCCCTTTTTGTTCGCCCACAATGGTTCGCAGGAGTCTGCATGGCACTGACGAAGCGGCAGAAGCAGGTGCTGGATTTTATCGGCACTTTCGTGGATGAGAACGGCTACTGCCCGAGCTATGAGGAAATCGCGCGCGGCCTGGAACTGGCATCCCTCGCCACCGTGCACAAGCATATCTCGGTGCTCGAAGGGAAGAGCTACCTCAAACGCGGCTTCAATCAGAGCCGCTCCCTCGAGCTAACACCGAAATATTTGCAGGAGCAAAGACGCGTCCGTCCCATCGCCGCCGGAATACCGATGCTCGGCCGCATCGCGGCCGGCATGCCGGTCGAAGCCGTCGAGCATCGCGAAATGCTCAACTTCGCCGATTTCGCCGGCGATGGCAATACCTTCGCCCTCGAAGTCCGCGGCAATTCGATGATCGACGATCACATCTGCGATGGCGACGTGATTCTGCTGGAACGCGTCTCGCAAGCGCGCGACGGCGATATCGTCGTCGCCCTTGTATCGGGCAGCGATACCACCTTGAAGCGCTTCTACCGCGAGTCTGCGGACACAATCCGCCTACAGCCGGCTAATGCGGCGCTTAAGCCAATTCTCGTTCCTGCCAGGGATGTGCAAATCCAGGGCCGGCTGCTCGCCGTCCTGCGAAAGTATAAATAGGCGGATTAGTTCGCGGTGCTAAGAGCGCGCAGCGCTTGCTCGGCACGCAACCAGTCTTCTTCGGGGGAGCCGCCTTGATAGCCGCGTGCTTCCCAGTACGAATAAGCGAGTTGTGATACCGAATCAACAGTAACTTCCCTTACAGTTTCAACGGACGCAGTGGGTGTGCTGATAACTTCTACGGCGGGCGAAGTACGGGCGGTACGCTTCGGAGTTGCTGCTTTGCGGCGCGGAGCCGCTGCGGCGGCGCTCGGAGACACTACGATTTTGTCGGAATTACGCTTTGTTGCCATAAGTTTTTTTACTTCCTGAAAGAGCAAACTGTCCCCCTATTTTACAACGCCTATCCAACACAATCACATTAAAAGTTTCTATCGTTTGAATTACTCTCTTGAGCCGCTCAATCAATGAGAGCAACTCAATCTATGCCGCGCTCTGCTATGCACTAGCAGGTGTATAGTGAAAAAAGATTGCGAGTACGCGCGCTTTTCACGCTGGCGCTTGCGCTGGCGATCCGAGCCCGTGGCGCGTCACCGGGAGTCATCGCGGTGGATGTCGATGGGATCGTTCATCCCATCACGGTAGAGATTGTGAACGGCGCCCTTGCGCAAGCTCGCAATCAAAACGCCGCGCTCGTCATCATCCGTCTCAACACCCCCGGCGGCCTCATGGACGCCATGCGCTCCACCATCGAGAAAATCGTCGCCTCCCCCGTTCCCGTCGTTACCTTCGTCGCCCCCAGCGGCGGCCGCGCCGCATCCGCTGGATTCTTCCTCCTCGAAGCCGGCGATGTCGCCGCCATGGCCCCCGGCACCGCCACCGGAGCAGCCCACCCCGTCCTGATCGGCGGTCAAATGGACCCCGTCATGAAGCAGAAGGTGGAGAACGACGCCGCTGCCTATCTGCGCGGCATCTCCGCCAAACGCGGCCGCAATAGCGCCGTCGCCGAAACCGCCGTCCGCGAAAGTAAATCCTTCACCGATCGCGAGGCCCTCGACCAAAAGCTCATCGATCTCGTTGCCGCCGACGATCGCCGCCTCCTCGCAGCCCTCGACGGACGCACCGTCACCCGCTTCGATGGCTCTTCCGTCACCCTCCACACCGCCGGCGCGCATATCGTCGAATACCAGCGCACCGCGCGTCAGACTATCCTCGCCGCCATCGCAGATCCGAACATCGCGCTCATTCTCCTCGTCATCGGCGCCCTCGGAATCTATGTCGAGTTCTCTTCCCCTGGCCTGGTTGCCCCCGGAGTCATCGGCGGAATTCTCGTCCTCCTCGGACTCTCCGCGATTTCGGTGCTGCCCCTCAACTGGCTTGGCGCGGCGCTCATGATCCTCGCCTTCGCCCTCTTCGTGCTCGAAGTGAAGTTCACTTCGCACGGCATTCTCGGCGCCGGTGGTGCCGTCGCCATGGTGCTCGGCGCCGTCATGCTCGTCGATAGCCCGGTGCCCGAACTGCGCATTCGCTGGACTACCGCCATCGGCCTCGCCCTCCCCTTCTCGGCCATCACCGTCTTCCTCCTCACCATCGCCGCGCGCGCCCGCCGCAATAAGGTCGAAACCGGCAGCGAAGGCATGATCGGTCTGTTCGGCACCGCCGTCACCAATCTCACGCCCCAAGGCAAAGTCTTCGTGCACGGCGAGTATTGGAACGCCACCGCCTTGCACTCCGCCAATGCCGGCGCGCGCGTCAAAGTAACCGCGATCGAGGGCCTGAACTTGACCGTGGATCCGGAACCCGAAACCAAATGAGGAGCCTCTTATGAACGATCTGAGTCCCATGCTGCTGGTCTTCGTCCTGGTCGTAGGCATCTGGCTGATGAACTCCATCAAGGTTCTCCGCGAGTATGAACGCGGTGTGATCTTCCGCCTGGGGCGTTTGCTCCCGGAACCCAAAGGCCCCGGCCTCATCTTCGTCTTCGCCCCCTTTGACCGCATGGTGCGCGTCTCCCTGCGCCTCGAAGCCCTCGAAGTCCCCGCGCAGGATGTGGTCACGCGCGACAACGTCACGGTCAAGGTCAACGCCGTGATCTACTCGCGCGTCATTGACCCGCGCCTCGCCGTCGTCGAGGTGTCGAACTTCGTCTATGCCACGTCCCAGCTCGCGCAAACCACCCTGCGCAGCGTCCTCGGCGAAGTCGAACTCGACGAACTCCTCAGCCAGCGCGAAAAGTTGAACGTGCGCCTGCAGTCCATCCTGGATCAGCACACCTCGCCCTGGGGCGTCAAAGTCACCATGGTCGAAGTCAAACAGGTGGATCTCGCGGAGCAGATGATCCGCGCCCTCTCCCGCCAGGCCGAAGCCGAACGCGAACGCCGCGCCAAAATCATTCACGCCGAGGGCGAATACAGCGCCGCGGAAAAGCTCAGCATGGCCGCCGCCGTCATTCAGCAACAGCCCGTCGCGATTCAGTTACGCTACCTCCAGACCCTGGTGGAAATCGGCACGGAAAAAAATACTACAATCGTTTTTCCACTGCCGCTCGATATAATTGCATCATTGGGCCGTGCGCTCGACCGGACTGGAAATGGCGGGGCTGCAGCGGGAACTCCTTAAACCATGAGAAACAACGACACCGGCGAATTCGAACTGGTAGTGGGTAACAAACAACTCCTCAGCGGCTTCTTCATCGTCGTCCTGCTCTTCGCGGTCGCCTTCGCGATGGGGTATGTGGTCGGCCAGAACTCGCCGCGCTCTGCCAAGATGGCGTCCGAAACCGGCGCCGGTTCGCCCGTCACCAGCGCCGCCGATGCGCGTCCGCAGCCCTCTTCCCGACCGCCCGTGGCCGCCCCGTCACCGGAACCCGCCGCCGAGCAGCCGCCGCAGGATTCCCAACCGCAGCCCACCACCCAGGCCGCGCAGGGTTCGCAGCCGCCGGCCCCCGAAAAGCCCGCCGCCAAAGCCGCGGAACCCCCCAGCGCTCCTCCCGGCATCGTGTCTCCTTCCGAACTGCCGCCTGGAAATTTCTGGCAGGTCATCGCCGTCAAACCCGAAGTCTCCGATGCCATGCGTCAGACCCTCAGGGATAAAGGTTTTCAGGTCGCGCTCACCCCCGGCATCAACAATCTCACCCGCGTCCTCGTCGGACCCTTCTCCGATACCCAGGCCATGGGCCGCGCCAAGACCGAGTTGGAAAATGCCGGCTTCCGGCCCGTGCGGTACCATCCGTGATTGAGCCGCTAGTCCAAATCGGCAACGGCGCTCCGCCGCCCAAACGCCCCCGTTTGCCCGAATGGGCGCGCAAAAGCAAAACCCATTTCCAATCTCTCAATCACCTGAAACGCGGCCTCCGCGAACTCAATCTCCATACCGTCTGCGAGGAAGCGCGCTGCCCCAATATCCACGAGTGCTTCCACCGCGGCGCCGCCACTTTCATGATCCTCGGCGAGCTTTGCACCCGCGGCTGCGGCTTCTGCAGCGTCCGCAAACTCAATCCCCGGAAGCATGACGTCCGCCTCGATTCCGCCGAGCCCGCCAACGTCGCCCGCATGGCGCGTGACATGAACCTCCGCTACGTCGTCATCACCAGCGTGAATCGCGACGATCTTCCCGACGGCGGCTCGCACCATTTCGCCGAAACCGTGCGCCAGGTCCGCCGTGCCCTGCCCGCTGCCCGCGTCGAAGTCCTCACGCCGGATTTCTGCGGCGATCTCGATGCCGTGGCCCGCGTGCTCGATGCCGAACCCCACGTCTTCAATCACAATATGGAAACCGTGCCGCGCCTCTATGCCCGCGTGCGCCCGCAGGCGGAATATCGCCAGTCCCTCGACGTCCTCGCTTTCGCGCGGCGTCATGCCCCCTCCGTGCTCGTGAAGTCCGGCTTCATGGTCGGCCTCGGCGAAACCGCCGCCGAAGTCGAGTCCCTGCTCCGCGATCTCCACGCCGCCGGTACCCAAATCGCCACCATCGGACAGTACCTCCAGCCCACCCGCCGCAACCTGCCCGTCGAAGCCTTCGTCGATCCCGCGCAGTTCGACGCCTGGCGCGATTACGGTCTCGGCCTCGGCTTCCAGGCCGTCTTCAGCGGACCTCTCGTGCGTAGCTCCTACATGGCCGATCTGGTCAGCGAGGAAGCCCAGCGGGGTCTGTGCTGAACTGGATTCTGGCCCTGGCTTCGGCCGCGCTCCTGATCCTCGTTTTCCCGAAATTCTCCTTCGTCTGGCTGGCGCCCGTCGCCCTTGCCCCGCTACTCGTCGCCCTCGCTCGCGAATCGCGATGGCCGCGCCGCTTCCTGCTGGGCTGGGCCGCCGGCGTAGTTTACTGGTTCGGCGTCTGTTACTGGATCCAGTTCGTGCTCGCCTTTCACGGCGGGCTCGGTAACATAGCCGGTTGGGCCGTCTTCCTCTTGTTCTGCGTCGCCAAAGCCGTCCATCTCGGAGTCTTCGCGGCCCTCGCCGGCCTCCTCATGCGCCGCTGGTGGGCCACTCCCACCGTTGCCGCTCTCTGGGTCGCCATCGAAGCCACCCACGGTTCGCTTGGCTTCGCCTGGCTCGCCCTCGGCAACGCGGGCATCGATATGTCCAGCCCGCTTCGTCTCGCGCCCTTCACCGGTGTTTACGGACTTTCTTTCGTCTTCGCCTTGTTCGGTGCCGCACTTGCTGGCGTCGCGCTGCGCCGTCCCCGCCCTGAGCTCCTGTGGCTGGCCCCCGTGCTCCTGCTGCCGCTCCTGCCCCCGCTGCCCCCCGCCGAACGCGGGCGCGAGGCTGCCCTGCTCGTCCAGCCCAACATCTCGGAAACCGAGCAGTGGACCGCCGAGAGCCTCGATCGCCTCAAACAACGCCAGGTCATGCTCTCCCTGCGCGGCGCCCTCGCCGAGTCGCAGCCGCCCTCCATCATCGTGTGGCCCGAAGTGCCCGCGCCGTTCTACTACACCGAAGACCCCGTCTTCCGCGGCTACATCAATAATTTGGCGCGTACTGCCCGCGCCTACGTCCTCGCCGGCATCGTCGCTCACACGCCCGGCGGCGCGCCTTTGAATTCCGCGGCTCTCGTCTCGCCCGAAGGAACTTTGGTAAGCCGATACGACAAGGTGAACCTCGTCCCCTTCGGTGAGTTCGTCCCCTGGCCGTTCGGCTTCGCGAACAAGATCTCTACCGAGGTCGGCGATTTCGCCCCGGGCTCGCACGTGGTCGTCTCCCCCGCCGGCAGTCATCGCCTCGGCACCTTCATCTGTTACGAAAGCGTCTTCCCCAGCTTCGTGCGCAAGTTCGCAGCCGGCGGCGCTCAGGTGCTCTTCAATATTTCCAACGATGGCTGGTTCGGCAAGACCGCCGCCCGCTGGCAGCACGTAAATATCGTCCGCATGCGCGCTGCCGAAAATCGCCGTTGGATTCTGCGCGCCACCAACGATGGCGTCACCGCCGCCATAGACCCGGCGGGCCGCCTCCGCGGTACCCTTCCACCCTACGAAGAGGCCGCATCCTACACCGGCTTCAATTACGAGAGCGCCCTCACCTTTTACACCCGCTTCGGCGATTGGTTCGCCCTGCTCTGCGCTACTCTCGCCATCCTCGGACTCGTCGCCGAACGCACCCTGGGCTAGCCGCCCTACGAGTGCCGGATCACCAGAACGTCGCCGTCCTTTACGATGTATTCCTTGCCTTCCAGCCTGAGCTGCCCCTTGTCCCGCGCGCCCGAATAGCCGCCCAGGTCGATCAGCGTCTGCCAGTTCACCACTTCCGCGCGAATAAACTTCTTCTCGAAGTCCGAATGAATCGCCCCCGCCGCTTTCACCGCGCTGCTGTTCATCGGAATCGTCCACGCCCGGCACTCGTCCTCGCCCGCCGTCAGAAAGCTCATCAGCCCCAACAGGGAATACGTCGCCGAAATCAGCCGCTCCAGGCCCGATGCGCTCAGCCCGTAGCTCGCCAGGTATTCTACTTGCTCCTCGCGCGGCAGTTCCGCCAGCTCCGCCTCGATCTTGCCGCACACGCCCGCTACCGCCGTCCGCGCCCGCCCCGCCAGAGGACCCTTGCGATACTCCTCCTCGCGCTCGTGCAGCCGCGCCGCGTCTTCCTCGCCCAGGTTCAGCACATACAGCATCGGCTTCTGCGAGAGAAACTGGAATCCGCGAATCCGCTTTTCGTCTTCCGCGTCGAGCTCCAGTTGCCGTAGCGGCTGGTTGGCCTCGATCAGCGTCTTGCATTTCACCAGCAACTCGTATTCGCGATCCAGCTCCGGGTTCTTGATCTTCTTGCGATCTTTCTCCAGCCGCTCCAGCCGCTTTTCCACCACCGCGAAGTCGCTGAGAATCAGCTCCGTCTCCAGGTCTTCCATGTCGCGGATCGGGTCCACCGATCCCTTCTCGTGCGGAATCGTGTCCGATGCAAACAGCCGCAGCACGTGCGCGAACGCGTCCACGTTGCGCATGCTGGCCATCGCCCCCGCGTCGCGCAGCGTCTCCTTGGAAATCGAGGGCATGTCCACGTATTCCACCGTCGCGTGCGTCACCTTCGGCGGCTCGAAAAGCTTGCCGAGCGCCTCCAGGCGCGCGTCCGGAACCTTCGCGACACCCTGCCGCACAGAGGTCGAACCGATCCGCGTCTCCTGGTGCACGCCGGTCAGAATCGTGAAAAGTGAGGTCTTGCCCGTCATGGGCAGGCCGATAATTGCTGTTCTCATAATGAATAAGGAGCGATTTCTACAGGGGTACTTCCACCTGGCTGAGGATTTCTTCGATGATGCGCTCGCCGGCCTCGCCGCGCCGCTGCACCAGCGTCGTGCGCGTGTTCACCACCACCCGGTGGCCAAATAGCGGCGCCGCCAGCCGTTTCACGTCGTCCGGAATTGCGTAATCCCGGCCTTCGATCAACGCCAATGCCTGCACCGCGCGGAACAATGCCTGGCTGCCTCGCGGACTTACTCCCAGCGTGAGCGATTCGTGCGTCCGCGTCCGCTCCACAATGGCAAGCATGTAGTCCACCAGCGTCTCTTCCACCGTGATGCGATGTACCGCGTCCTGCAATTGGATTACGTCCTCGGCACCCAGGCCGGATTGCGCCGGCGGCGCGTTCTCCCGCTCGCGATTGCGCAGAATCATCCGCTCGCTGGCAGCATCCGGATAGCCGATCCGCAGCCGCATCAGAAAACGGTCCAGTTGCGATTCCGGCAGCGGATACGTCCCGTGATGCTCCACCGGGTTCTGCGTGGCAATCACCATGAACGGCCGCGGCAGGGAATGCGAGTGCCCGTCGATCGTCACCTGGCTTTCATTCATCGCTTCGAGCAGCGCCGATTGGGTCTTCGGCGTCGTCCGGTTGATTTCGTCCGCCAGCAGGAAGTTGCTGAAGATCGGGCCTGGCTTGAATTCGAATGTCTCCGCGTGGCCATTGTAAATGGTCACTCCCAGCACATCGCTGGGCAGCATGTCGCTTGTGAACTGCAGCCGGTGGAAGCGGCACGACACCGATCGCGCCAGCGCCTGCGCAAGCGTCGTCTTGCCTACTCCAGGCACATCTTCGATCAACAGATGACCGCGCGCAAGAAGGCTGACCAGGGAGAGCCGTACCACCTCGGGCTTGCCGCGAATCGCCGCACCGACGGCCGTCTCCAGTTCTGCAATCTTGCGGAGAATATCGGGCGAAAACCCAACTGGCGGGGCCACTGCTGTTTCCCGCGGGGACATCACAACTCAATGATACTAAACATCAGCCCACTTCCCTTAATTCCCTTGAAAATGCCCTGTCACGCCTAGAAATCCACCTTCATCCCGATCTTAAACAGCCGCGGCGGCAAAACCGTCTGCGGATTCAAAAACAGGGCGCCTGCATTCACGCTCGTGTTCTCCCCCATGAATGTCGCGCGATTCAGCAGGTTGTAAATGTCCAGCTCCGGTAGGAACTTCCACCGCTCCCCAATCCGGAATACCCGCCCCAGCCGCACGTCCAAAAGGTTCACGTCCGGCAAACGCACCGCGCCCTGCGGCGCCACGTAGAGCGTCTGGCTGCTCTGTGTCAGCGTCGTTCCCGGCGGCAGCAGCGCCGAAGTCACCGTCAGCGTCTCCCCCAGCGGCGTGCCGCTCGAATGCTGGAAGTTGCCGCTCAGAGAGATATTCCACGGCAGCGCATACTCGCCCGATACCTTGAGCTGCACCGGCGTGTCGTCCACAATCAGGCCCAGCCGGTTGATATCGTTATTCGGATTATTCAAATCGTCCAGCCCCGCCTGGATATCTCCGCGCGTGGCGCCGCGGTCGCGGCCCACTGTGAGTCCGCCCAGTAACATCCAGCGTTTGGTCATCTGGCGCCGCGCCAGTATGTCCACGCCGCGGTAATCGGTGTTCAGTTGTCGCGAGTTGGTTAATTCGTAATTGATCTGCCCTCGCGTCGCGTTCGATTGGTTATAAACCACCACCGTCTGCCCGGCCAGCGGCATCCCCCCCGGAATCTGGATCGCTAGCGGAACATATTCAGATTCCGGTACCGCCGTGTTGATCCGTCCGATTGCGTCCCCCGTGGAGCGGTGCCAGGCGGTCACCGAAGCCACAATCCCCAGCGGTAGCTGTTGGTGGATTCCCAAACTCGCCTCCAGGCTGGAGGGCCGCTTGATGCCCGGCGCCAGCAGAGTCGTATTCGCGCCGAATCCATGAAACCCGCTCAAGTCGAGCTGGCTCACTTGCGGACCCTTCGTGATACAACTGGGCCCCGCGCAATTCCACGGCACCGTCACCCCGCTGGCGAAAAATTGCAGGGGGTTTACTGCCTGCAACAGGTTCGTTGCGATCCCCTGCATGTACTTGTTGAAGCTCGCGCGGATCACCGTCCGTCCATGCCCCTCCACGTCGTAGGAAACTCCCAGCCGCGGCGTCCAGTTCCGGAAGTTCGGAATATTGTCGATCTCCGCATAGCTGCGCGCTGCCGTGAACGTCCCGGCCGGCGCAACCTGCGCTGGAATCGTACCCAGCATCCACTCCCATCGCATTCCCAGGCTCAACGTCACGCGCCGGCTGATCCTCCACGTGTCCATCGCATATACCGCGGTCGTGTCCTCCACGTTTCGCTGCAAGAGAATCGGCGTGTTGTAAAGCGTCGCCGTGCTCGCGGTCCCATTGATCAGATTGCCCTGCAGATCCCCGTTGGCCGTGTAGCGGTAATTGAAAAAATCGTGCGTGTACTGCACTCCGAAGCGTATCGTGTGCCGTCCCGCAATGTGGCTGGCCGATGAGTCCACCGCCACTCGTCCCGTGAAGTTCACGGACGCGCTGGCCGGCGCGTTGTACAGCACTGAGGCCGCGGTGTCCTGCACCGAAATCGCATCGCTGCCTACTTCCGGCTCGTAGCGTAGCGGGAACCGCAGTTTGGTGAGCGCAACCCCCGTCTCCATCACCCATTTTCCCGAAGGCACATAGGTGTGCTTCACATGGGCGTTGTACCCCAACTGGTTCTGCAGCACCGCCGTGTCGTCCGGCTGAAATGCCGGAGACGTGCCGCGGCGATGGTAGCGGTTCTTCTGGTTCCGGCTGTACATCAGGCTGAAATGGTGGCTCGCGCTGGCCTGGTAGCTGAACTTCGCCATCTCGTTGCCGATCAG
The DNA here is from genome assembly GCA_963811575.1 of uncultured Solibacteraceae bacterium. Lineage (GTDB taxonomy): Bacteria > Acidobacteriota > Terriglobia > Bryobacterales > Bryobacteraceae > Solibacter. The sequence continues at coordinate 15,461 of CAWERY010000015.1, forward strand.
GTTATCGTTCAACGCCTGCGCGCCCTTCTGGTTGAACCCTCCCGTTACCAGGTTGTTGGTCGTCCACAAACGCCATGCGGTGAACCACCAGAGCTTGTTCTTGAGAATCGGTCCGCCTGCCTGCCCGCTGTAATCGTAAGTCTCCGTCACCGGGTTGCCCAGTTTCTCAGGCATGTTTTGCAAGGCCGCCGGAATGTTCGCCGTCAGTTGTCTCGCCAGCGCCGGGTCGATGTTGTTGGATTGCATTCCTTGCGATGCCCCGTTGGCGAAGAGCGTGCCGTGAAATCCGTTGCCTCCGTCTTTCGTAACCAGGTTCATATACACGCCGCCGGTCGCAATGTCCGCCGGGTGAGCCCCGGTCACATAATCGATCTCCTGGAACATTCCCGTGTCGTAGTAGATTGCGGTAAATCCACCGCCGCCGCCCGGCCACGTCACATTCATTCCATCGATCAGGAACTTCTGATCGGCGATGTTTGACCCGTGCACCGTCAGCGTCGCCGCCTGCGTATTGGTAGATCCGCCTACGTCGTAGACCGCGGGAACCACGCCCGGCACCGTGTTACTGATCGACCATGGCGCCCGGCCCGTCGGAATCCCCTCCATCACCGCCTGCCCCGCTACCGTCTGCGCCGTGACGTGTTCGGTGTCGATCGCCGTTGCCTCTGCCTGCACCGTCACCCTCTGCGTCATTTCCCCGACTTCCAGTTGCCCGTCCGCGGTAGCCCGCACCCCGCCGTTGAGCGTAATGCCGTCCGCCAGGTAGGTCTTGAAGCCCGCCTTCTCAAACGTCACCTGGTAAGTGCCGGGCGGTAGCTCCAGAAACTGGTAATAGCCGTCGGCATCTGAGACCGCTTTCCTCGGTCCCCCGATCAGGCCCGCTCCGCTCACCGTGATCACCACACCACTGATCGCCGCGTCGCTCTTGTCCTTCGCCACGCCGCCGATGGAGGCGGCCACCGCCTGTCCCGAAAGCCGCATGGGCAGCAGCCCAACCAGTAACAGGAAGTAAGGCGCCCGGTTCTTCGCGAGAATTCTCATAATCCTTTTGGTGGCACGCTTCATCCGCTGCTCCCCGCCGACGATCCTGCCTCCAGGCAGCCCAGGTCGTGCAGAATAGACGTGTAGGATAGCCGCGCCGCCCGCCGCGTCAACCGCTCCCCAAGCGTCGCATCGAACTCGGCAATCCGGCCGATCGTGTGCGTAATACGCTCCCCGTTCAGCGAAATCAGCGCCTCGGTCAAGTCCACCCGCAAATTCTCCGGCAGCGCCTCCAGCAACTTCGCCTCGTCAGCCGCCGCGGCTTCGTCGTGATAGACGTACCGAACTCCCAGATGGCGCGCCAGGCAACCGAGAATCTCTCGCCGGCGGTAGGGCTTCAGTAGAAAATCGTCCATGCCCGCAATCATTACTATGTCGCGCTCCGAAGCGTAGGCGGAGGCGGTAATCGCCGCGATTTTTACCGCGCCGCCTCCTTCCAGCTTTCGGATCCGCCGCGTCGCTTCGATCCCGTCCATTACCGGCATCCGCACATCCATCCAGATGAAATCAGGCCGCCATTCTTCAAATGCCTCCACACCCTGCGCTCCGTCCTCCGCTACGCGCACCTGGAATCCGGCCTCCTGCAGAATGCGCTCCAGCATCAGCCGGTTTTCTATCTCATCGTCCACCACCAGGATCCGGTACACAGGCTGGCCCGCTTCCACTCCCGCGATTCGGCCCGCGTCGTCCGCGATCGTCTTTACCTCCGGTTCCTTCGCCGCTAATGCCGGCAGCTTCACCCGGAATATCGAGCCCTGGCCTTCCGTGCTCTCCACCTCGATGCTGCCGCCCATCAACTCCACGAATTTGCGCGTAATCGTCAGCCCCAGCCCGCTCCCCTTCTGTCCGTTCCGGTTGTGTACCTGCACGAACGCGTCGAAAATCCGGGCGTGGTCCTCCTTCGCGATGCCTATTCCGCTGTCCTCCACTTCGAACGTGAGCCGCAACTGTCCGGGTTCGTCTGCCTCCGTGCCCTGCAAACGCAGGATCACCCTGCCCTCATGGGTGTACTTCAAGGCGTTGCTGAGTAGATTGATGAATACCTGGCGCAGTTTGGGCGCGTCCGCCCACACGTACCTGGGAAAATCGTGCGGAGCGACGCACAGCAGCGCCAGCTTCTTCTCCCCGGCGCGCGGTCCCATCATCTCGGTGACGTCGTTCACCAGGTCCAGCAGGTCGCACGGCGTCAGGTCCAACTCCTGGCGCCCGGCTTCGATCTTGGCTACGTCCAGAACGTCGTTGATCAGGTTCAGCAGATGCTCTCCGCTGCGATTGATGATCTCCAGATCCTGGCGCTGCTTCTCGGATGTGGCGTCTTCGCGCAGCAAGGTCGAAAATCCAAGGATCGCGTTCAGCGGCGTCCGCAGCTCGTGGCTCATGTTCGCCAGGAAAGAACTCTTGGCATGGCTCGCCGCTTCCGCCTGGTCTCTAGCCTGCTCCAGTTCGCTGGTACGTTCCTCCACGATCTTGCGCAGCCGGCGCTCCCTCAATTCGAACCTCTTCACGCGCAATTTGTGCGAGCCAAAGATCAGTGTCAGTATCGTTAGCAGCGCCACCGACCGGCTCCAACCCGAGTTCCACCACGGCGGCGGCAGCGTCAACCGTATCGCGCTTTGCTCCCCGCTCCACGTCCTTCCATCCAGCGATGCCTGCACCCGGAATGCGTAGTTCCCCGGCGCAATACCGGTGTAACGCGCGAAGCGATGGCCGCTGTCGGCTTCCGTCCAGTCCTTTTCCAGGCCGTCCAGCCGAAAACGGTACCGTGTCTTTCGCGGGTGGAAATAGCAGAGCGATGCGAACTCGAATGCGAAGACCTTCTGCTCCGCCGATAAGTCCAGCGCATCGGTCTCCCAAATCGCCTGTCCCGAATCTCCTACCTTGCGGCCATTCACCTGAAAATCCGTGATCACCGCCGGCCGCGCCGTCATTCCAGCCAGCACTTCCCTTGGTACAAACGCGTTGAAGCCGGCTCGACCCCCAAAATACAGCCTGCCGTCACGCGCGCGGTAACAGGATCCCGACGTATACATATTCCCCTGCAGCCCGTCGCTGGCATCGTAGTTGTAAAAACGGCCTTCCTTGAGGTTCAGCCGCGACATGCCGCGCTGGAACGTGCTCATCCAGATATTCCCCAAATCATCCGCCAGGGCGCACATGATCGCGTTCTCCGGCAGCCCGTCGCGTACCGTGAACTGCCTGGATTTTTCTGTCTTCGGGTCAAAGCGAAATAGTCCGGCTTGGGTCCCCAGCCAGAGCATTCCCTCCGCGTCTTCCCGGATGGAATAGACGGCGATCGGGCCCTGGCTCACGATCCCCGCGCTTTGCGCCAGCGAGATCCGGTGTACCTCGCCTGTCGTATCCAGCTTGCGCAGTCCATCCGGCAGTGAGCCGAACCAGAGATTTCCCCCATGGTCCTCCGCCATCGCGAAGCCGCCGCTCCGGTCCGCCAGGGTGGCGGTTCGCGTCTTTTTGTCGAGCACATAGCTCGAGCCGTTGCCGTTCCCCACCCACCACGCTCCCTGACGATCCTGCTGGAGGGAAGTGAACTCGCGTCCGTCGATCGATCTGCGGAATTGGGCATACCTCCCCTTCTCCCGGTCGAACGTGCCCATGCCCATGTATGTGCCCACCCAGAAAGCTCCGGAATGGTCCTCGTATATTGAATAGACCTCGTCGCTGTCCAGGCTGTTCGGGTCCTCGGAGTCGTGCTGGAAGTGCGTGAAGTCGCCGCTCGCCGGGTCGAACCGGTTGAGGCCCCGCCCTGTGGAAACCCATATCTTGCCCGCGCGATCCTCGGAAAACCCCCTGACCGGCGCGCCGCTTAAAGCGCTGGAGTCATCCGGGTCCGGCACGAATTTGCCGAACCGGGAATAGGACGGCGAGTAGCGGTCCAGTCCCCCGGAGCGTCGCAGGTTCAGCCATACGCCCCCGTCGCGGTCGGGAAGCAGCGCACCCAGTCCATCGTCCCGCTCCGCGCTGGCCTTCGTGATCTTGTACTGGCGCTGCACCGTCAGCTTGCCGCTCGCCGCATCGAAGATCTGTAAGCCGGGCCACCCGCCGTAGAGCCAGAATCTGCCATTCGAATCTGGAGCCATGTACCAGAAGCTTGTTTCAACCTGTGGTTCGAAGCTTCCCGTATCCGGGTCGAAGCTCGCCAGGCCCCGCGGTACGTGCACCCATAGCTTCCCGCGATGGTCCCACGCCAGGGCGTTGTATACGTACTCTTTGTCGTTGGCGGTCTCGTTGGCACCACGGCCTCGAGCCTCCGGATACGCTTGGAAATGTTCCGTCGCCGGGTCGAAGCGGACCAGCCCGAAAGCCGTCCCCAGCCACACCTTCCCAGCCTGGTCTTCCTCGATCGCCCGTATTCCGCCGGGCGCTCCGTGCGTGATCCGCTCGCCCAGTTCGTACCCCTTGAAGCTTCCGCTCTTCGGATCGAAGTGATAGAGCACCGGTCCGTCCATGCCCAGCCAGAGCGACCCGCCCCGCTCGTCGTGCAGCGTTCGAATCGTCTGGCTTGCGCCCGCATCCCCGCTGCGGCCCGGTATTGGATAGCGCGTGATCTTGCCGCTGGCCGGCTCAAATCGCCCCAAGACACCGGCGGCGCCGATCCAAAGACCGCCGCGCCGGTCCTCGTACAATTGTCCGGGTGTCGTAACCGTGTGGAAGCGTCTCACCGGCACGTCACGGTAAGAGACCACCTGGTAGCCGTCGTACCGGTTCAAGCCGTCGGTTGTGCTGAACCAGATAAACCCCCGCCGGTCTTGCAGAATCTGAAATACGTATTCGTCCGGAATCCCGTCTGCCCCCGTGAGGTGTTCGAAGTGCAGTTGCGGGAACTCCACGGCGCGCGCCGTCAGCGCCGTCAACAACACACCGAACAGCCCCGCGAGTACCGCCAGACCCTTCAACCCAACCCTCTTTCCCGTCCAAATTTTGGCGTTAGCAAGGGCCGATGCGGCCGCGGTCAATCGGATCTATTATTTATCGCGGTATTTGTTCCCGCCCTGCTCGGGCCTGTGACCAAAACTTGAAATTTATATTTGCCGTGTTATCAGCCATATAAAATTTCTTCTACCCCGGTACTCCGGTACGAGCGTGCTAACTTCTCCATCAGGTAGAGAGTTGCGCAAACCACAGCGCGGCTCCAACAGTTTTCATGCTGGCCAGCATAAGTTGACCTGAGGTGGTGCTGACTTCCTGTAAGCCCGTTAACGGCTAAACGGTGGTTCCCCTACGTGGAGGAGACCGGCGGGAAGATCTTCGGTTCGAACCGATAATTTTCGGGGGACTGTCGCGGATAGCGTTTGATTGCCGCACCCCTGGATACAGAGACTGATTCCGCGAAACGAGTGGACGATCGAGAGGCCATCCAGCCGAGTTCTTACGTCTTCGTAGCGGGCAGTTAAATCACTGGCGGCCGGGCACGCACGGCGATAAGACCGAAAGCCCCCGGCCGCCGCAACTTCCTTACCCAACCCTAACGGGATACGTGTGCCTATTTCATATCCATCGTCTTCTTCAACCAAGCGATCATTTCCGGCTTCCAGTGCTGCATCTCCGGCGCCTTCCAGCCGCTCATCCCGTGGCCGCCGCCCTCAATCGGAATCAGTTCGCAGGTGGCGCCTACCTTATGCATCGCATCGCACATTGCGGGCGATTGGTCGTACGAAACCTGGTCGTCTTTTGTGCCGTGAATGCACAAAAATGGTGCCATTCCTTTATGAACGGCGAAAATGGGCGAGATGCTGTGCAATTTCGTCAGCCCCGCGGCGTCCAGTTGCTGCGCTTCAAAGAAGTGAATTCCACCGCCGTTCGCAGCGTGCCGGTTGATGCTCGTCATGTTGAATCGTTCCGGATGGTCGCGGCGCTCTTCGGCCAGCTTCCCGTAATCCACAGGGCCGTATAAATCCACCACCGCCCGCACACGCGTTGCCTTTTTCTCGTGAGTACCCGCGTAATTCACCAGAAAGCCCCCCGCCGATTCGCCGATTAACGCGATTCTCGAAGCGTCCACATGGTACTTAGCGGCATTCGCCTTCAACCACAGAATCGCGCTCACCACGTCTTCGTTGGCCTGCGTGAACCGGAACTCCGGCGCCATCCGGTAGTCGATGCTGAACCACGCGATTCCCGCGTTACTAAGAACATCGAACAGCGGGCGCACATTGGTGCTCTTGCTGCCTTCGTCGAAGCCGCCCCCGTGAATCAGGATGGCCGCGGGAAATGGTCCCGCACCGTCCGGTACGTGAAGGTCGAGTTTGACCGGCTTGCCGTCCGGACGCGCATACTCCACGTCCTTTTGATCGATTGCCGCTCCGAACAAAGCTACCGTGCCCATGAGGGCCGTCAACAACAAGGAACACCGCATGGACACCGATTGTATATCAGCGGCCCATCGCCTGCGCGAATACCATGTGCAGCCTGCCCTCGCCCGATTCCTCTTCATGCAGCATCGCGATTCCACCAAGGGGCTGCGCGCCGCCACGAATCAATTCCCTCACGCGATCCTGAAGGTCACTAATGTTCGTTGCCGTAACTACCTCGTAATCAGTCATGACCCCTTGCTCCACTCTCGCCAATGAACTGGATTTCACGGTTCACCTCCATCCGCAATTCAAGTGCAGGCCACTGGCCATTAGGAGTCATGTCACACTGAAAACGTGCCCGATTCGGACTTTATACGCTGTCCCGCCTGCGGCGCCAATAATCGCGTCCCGGCCGAAAAAATTGCGCAGGGCCTTAAGCCCGTCTGCGGGCAATGCAAGGCACCCCTGCCGTTGGGCAATAGCCCCATCGTAGTCACCGATGCCACCTTTGCGGCACAAGTCGAGCGCTCGCCTTTGCCCGTGCTGATCGATCTCTGGGCGCCCTGGTGCGGACCTTGCCGCGCCGTCGCGCCCGCGGTGGAAGCCCTCGCCCTGGAAATGGCCGGACGCCTGCGCGTTGCCAAAATGAATGTGGATGACAACCCCGCCACCTCTGCCCGCTTCAACGTGCAGAGCATTCCGACTCTTCTACTGATCAAGGCCGGACGCGAAGTCGATCGCCTCGTCGGCGCCCACCCCAAACAGGAAATCGCCCGCTGGCTGGCCCGCTCCGTTGGCTAGTTGCCGTGGTATGAAATTCGCCAGATCTTCTTGGCGCCATCATCCGAGAGCAACAGGCTGCCGTCCGGCATCTGTGCCAGGGCCACCGGCCGTCCCCAGACCTCGGGCTTGTCCGGCGCCAGCATCCAACCCGTCGCGAAGTCGCGCGCCGGACCTGCCGGCTTGCCGTTCTTGAACGGCACGAAGGTGATCGAGTAGCCGACTCGCTGCGCCCTGCCAGACGAGCCGTGATTGGCCAGAAACGCGCCGTTGCGATACTCCGCCGGAAACTGCTTGCCGGTGTAGAACAGGAAGTCGAGTACGGCGACGTGGGTTTGCAAAACCACGTCCGGCACAATCGCCCGCCCCACCAGATCCTTGTGCTCTTCGGTGATTCGCGGGTCCAGGTTCGAGCCGATATACGAGTACGGCCAACCATAAAAGCCGCCCTCGCGGATGTGCGTAAAATAGTCCGGCACCAGGTCGTCGCCCAGCCCGTCCCGCTCTTCCACGGTAGCCCAGACGTCGTCCGTTCCCGGATACATGCGCAGCCCCACCGGATTACGCAGGCCGCTCGCGTAGACTTCCCGGCCGCTCCCGTCCGGATTCATGCGATTGATCGCCGCCCGAATCTCCGGGTCGCCCGTCACCACGTTCGCCGAGGACCCGACCGCGAGATACAGTTTGTCGCCCTTGCGATTGAACAACACCGTGCGTGTCACGTGCCCCGCACCCATGCCCTTCATGGAGACGATCTCTTCCCCGGCGCCCGCCGTCATGGCCTTCGCATCGTAGGGATAGCGCTTCAATGAAGTCGTCTCCGCGACGTAAACGAAGTTCTTCCAGAAGGCGATGCCGTAAGGACGATCGAGATTTTCCAAAAGCTTTTTCTGCTGCTTGCCCGCCACTACCCACACGCTGCCCTTGGGCAGGAAATCGCTGACCAGGACCTCTCCGCCCGGCCCCACCGCCATGAAACGCGGGCGTTCGAAGCCCGAGGCGAACTCCTCGATCACGAATCCCTTGGGCATGTGGATCTCCGCGCCTTCCGGCCGCGCGATGATCTTCGGCGGATTGGCCGGCGCGGTAGCCGGCTTCGGGGCCGGAAGTTGCGGCGCGCTTTGCTGCCACGCCAGGCCGCTTACGGCCGCGCAAAGTGTGAGTAGATACAGGCGATGAATCATGGGAATGGCCGATCTTACCACGCCCCCACACCGGACCTGCCGGCTGTTATATACTTCCGGAAGCTGGGCATTAGCGGTATAGCAAGGGGATTTCCCGGCAAATCTGGGTCCATCGGGATGCGTGATGAAGCTGATTTGGGCGGGACTGCTGTTTGTTTGTGTGAACGCTAAGGCTAGCGACGGAGTGGACTTCTTCGAAAAGAACGTCCGTCCCGTGCTGGTGCGGCAGTGCCTGGCTTGCCATTCCTCACCCACTTCGCCGATGGGCGGATTGCGCCTCGATACCCGCGAAGGCATGCTCAAAGGCGGAGCGCGCGGTCCCGCGGTGGTCCCCGGCAAGCCGGCCGATAGCCTGCTGCTGCGCGCGGTGCGCCAGTCCGATTCGCTAAAGATGCCGCCTTCGGGGAAGCTCAAAGACGCCGACATCGCCGCGCTGGCGGAATGGATCGAAATGGGGGCGCCCTGGGGCGCGCCGGCCGCTACCAGCAACTCGGCCGCGCCCGCGAAAAAGTATTGGGCCTTCGTGCCGCCTGCCGAGCCCAAACTTCCCGACGTGCACAACGGGGCGTGGGCGAAATCGCCGATCGATCGCTTCGTGCTCGCCGCGCTCGAAGCCAAGGGATTGCAGCCCGCCGCCGCCGCCGACAAGCGCACGCTGATCCGGCGCGCCACCTTCGATCTCACCGGCCTGCCGCCCACCCCCGATGAAATTCGCGCGTTCCTGGAAGACTCGCGCGCCGATGCCTTTGCCCGCGTCATCGACCGCCTGCTGGCATCTCCGCACTATGGCGAACGCTGGGGACGGCACTGGCTGGACGTCGCGCGCTATGCCGATTCCAACGGTCTCGATGAGAACCTGGTCTACCGCCACGCCTACCGCTATCGCGATTACGTGATTCAGGCCTTCAACAAAGACAAGCCTTACGATCTGTTCCTGAAGGAGCAACTGGCCGGCGATCTGTTGCCGGGTCCGGCGACCGATGCCGTGCAGTTTGAACGTTGGACCGCGACCGGCTTCCTTTCCCTGGGCGCGAAGATGCTGGCCGAAGACGACCCGGTGAAGATGGAAATGGACATTGTCGATGAGCAGCTCGATACCACCGCGCGCACCTTCATGGGTCTGACCGTGGGCTGCGCCCGCTGCCACGATCACAAGTTCGACCCGATTCCGCAGGCCGACTATTATTCGCTCGCGGGCATCTTCAAGAGCTCCAAGACCATGGAGAACTTCAACGTGGTGGCGCAATGGAACGAATACGTTCTGGCGCCCGAAGCGGAACGCGAAAAGCTCAAGGAGCACAAGGCAAAGATCGAGGCCAAGAGCAAGGAAATGGGCCGCATCAGCGGCGCCGAAAACAAGAAGCTGATCACCGAGGCGCGCGAGCATGCGGGCGCTTACCTGCTGGCTGCCGAAGACGTGCTGCGCTACGAAGGCATTCACCTGCGCCCCGCAGCGGCGGGCGGCAAGGTTCCGGCCGGCGCGGTGCGGCGCGCGGCGGGCAGCTTCGATCGCGGGAATGCGCCGCGCACGCTCGAGAAGGAAAAGTCCAACGCACCCAAAGGCGCCAAGGGACCTTTCTTCGCGGAGTACGATATTTCGGTCCCCGCGGCGGGCGATTATCAGGTCGATTTTCTCGAAGAAGAAGTGGGCGCGGGCACGGCGGATGTTCGGATCAACGGCGTTTTGGAACACGGCGGCAAGCGGCCCGTGGAAAATCGCGAAGCCTCGCCGGATGCCGGAGGGTGGAGCGTCACCGGCGTCTTCGCACTAAAAGCCGGCAGCAACACCATCCGGCTGGAACACAAATCGCGATTCCCTTATTTTGAAGCCCTGATGGTCAGCGCCTTCCCCCGGGGAACGACGGCGCCTCGCTCTGAGGTGCAGGTCAGCCGGCAATACGGCGTGAATCCGGGCTTCCTCAACGCATGGGTGGAAGAGCTGCGGCGATCCAAGGGTGCGCCGAATTCGGTGCTGTTCGCGTTGTTCGCTTATTCGGACAAAGGGACTCTGGCGGGCGACGCGCTGGCCGGCTGGACCTCGCCGGCGGCGGAGCGGTTCCGCGGGTTCCTGCCGCAGACTCGCGAACAACTCGCGGCGCGCTACCAGGAGCTCTTTTCGGAAGCCGATGCGGAGTGGCAGAAGGTGTTGAAAGAACGCGGCAACGCTCCCAAGGAAAAGGCGGAGCGCAACGCGGTGAAGCAGGAGGAAGGCCTGTCCGAATGCGGCGCTGGAGGCTTTCCGCGAGCTCTCGTACGCCAAGGCGGGGCCGTTCGCGGCGCCCGGCGATGCGCGGCAATACTATCCGCAGACGGCGCAGGATCAACTCGCCGCCATCGAAAAAGAGCGCAAGGAACTGGAAGCGGCGACGCCCGATCTTCCGCGCGCCATGGGAGTGCAGGAGAGCGCGAAGATCGCGAACCTGCCGATTCATCTGCGCGGCAGCCACTGGACGCTGGGCGAAGAAGTGCCGCGGCGCTTCCCGCGAGCGATCGCGGGAGACAACCAGACGCCGGTTCCGGACGGGCAGAGCGGCCGCCTGCAACTGGCGGAGTGGCTGACCAGACCGGATCATCCGCTTACCAGCCGCGTGATGGCGAACCGCATCTGGCGCGGACACTTCGGCCGCGGCATCGTGCCCTCGATGGACAATTTCGGACGCCTGGGCGAAGCGCCCACCAACCAGCCGCTGCTCGACTGGCTGGCGCTGCGCTTCGTGGAGCAGGGCTGGAGCATCAAGCAGATGCACCGCACGATCATGCTCTCGAGCACCTACCAGATGAGCTCCAACTACGATGCGCACGCCGCGGAAGCGGACCCGGAGAACACCTTGCTGTGGCGCAACAGCCGCCGGCGGCTGGAGGCGGAAGCGATTCGCGACGCGGTGACCGCAGTCACCGGCGTGATCGATATGACCCCGGGCGGGACGATGTTGTCGCAGAAAGATCGCGAGTATGTGAGCAATACGTCACGGCGCGGCGGCGCGGATTACGATCTGCCGCGGCGCGCGGTCTATCTTCCGGTGGTGCGCAGTTCGATGTATGAAATGTTCCAGGCATTCGACCTGCCGGACCCTTCGACGCCGAACGGCGATCGCAATTCCACGGTGGTGGCGCCGCAGGCGTTGTTCCTGATGAACGCGACGCTGGTCTTGAAATCGACGCACGCCATGGCGGCCAAGCTGCTGGAAGAGAGCGGCGTGGACGATGCCGCGCGGGTGCGGGAGGTCTACGAGCGCGCGCTCGGAAGGCCGCCGGCGGCGAGCGATGTGGACCGCGCGCTCACCTTTGTGGCGCAGGTGGAGAAGGCGATGGAAGGCCGCGAAACCGATGCCGGCAAGCGCCATCTGTTTGCGTGGCAGAGCTTCTGCAAAGCGATGTTGTCATCCAACGAATTTATTTACGTGAATTGAGGCGTTACTATGAATCCGCACTGGAACTCGTACTTGAATCGCACGCTATCGCGGCGAGACTTGCTGCGCGCGAGCAGCACCGGCTTCGGCGCACTGGCGCTGGCGGGCCTGCTCGGCGAAAACCTAAATGCCGCGGAGAACACGGTGGGCGGCGCCGCCGGGCCGCTGGCGGTGAAGGCGCCGCACTATCCCGCGCGCGCCAAGCGGGTGATCTTCCTCTTCATGCACGGCGGCCCTTCGCAGGTGGACACGTTCGATTACAAGCCGCTGCTCAAGCGCGATCACGGCAAGCCGCTGCCGTTCCAGCGGCCGAAGGTAGTCTCCAGCGAGACTTACAACCTGCTGAAATCGCCGTGGGAGTTCAAGCAGTACGGGCAGAGCGGGATGTGGGTCAGCGACCTGTTTCCGGAATTCGCCAAACGCGTGGACGATGTCTGTTTCATCAAGTCGATGTGGGGATCGAATTCGCGGCACGGCGGCGCGCTGCTGGAGTTGCACACGGGCAGTGACACGTTCGTGCGCCCCTCGATGGGTTCGTGGATCACTTACGGGCTGGGCAGCGAGAACCAGAGCATGCCGGGTTTCATCACGATCTGCCCGACGCAGAGCCATGGCGGAGCCAACAATTACTCGTCGGGCTTCCTGCCCGCGCCGTATGCGGGCACGCCGATCGGCGCGGTGGGAATCAAGGCAAAGGACGCGCGCATTCCGTATATCGCGAACGCCGAAACGCCGAAGGATATCCAGCGCATGGAGCTCGATTTCGCGCAGCACATGAATCGCGAACAATTGGAATCCACCGGCCCGGACGCGGCGCTGGACGGGCGCATCGAAGCCTTCGAACTCGCCTTCCGCATGCAGGCGGAGGCGCCGGGACTGCAGGATATTTCGGGCGAATCGGAAGCGACGCGCAAGCTGTACGGGCTGGACGACCGGGTTACGGAGGACTTCGGCCGACAGTGCCTGATGGCGCGGCGGCTCAGCGAGAAGGGCGTCCGTTTCGTGCAGGTGAGCCACACCTATAAATGGGATCAACACGCCGACCTGCTGCGCGATCACGCGCAGAACGCGCGCGAAGTAGACAAGCCGATGGCGGGACTGTTGCAGGATCTAAAGGCACGCGGACTGCTGAAGGATACGCTGGTGGTATGGGGCGGGGAGTTCGGCCGCACGCCGACCGCGCAGGGTTCCGACGGGCGCGATCACAACCCCGAAGCGTTCACGTACTGGCTGGCCGGCGGCGGCGTGAAGGCCGGGACTGCAATACGGTTCGACCGATGATTACGGCTATTACTCGGTGGAGAACAAGGTTCATTTCCACGACCTGCACGCCACGATTCTGCACCTGCTCGGCCTGGATCACAAGCGGCTGACTTACCGCTACGCGGGACGCGATTTCCGTTTGACCGACGTACACGGCGAACTGGTGCAAGGCATCATCGCGTGAAGCCGCGGTATGCGCTGCCCGCGGTGTTTGCAGGGTGCGGGCTGCTGCTGGCCAACTGGCCGCAGGCAGCGGGGCCGGACGGCAACTGGCGGGTGCGAGGCAAGGCTCCGATTGACTGGAGCGTATCGCTCGATCAGAATATCGCCTGGCGCACGCGCGCTTGCCGAACGGAGGGCAGAGCGGCATCGCGGTATGGGGCGACCGGCTCTTCCTGACTACGTTCGACGAATTTCATGCGGGGGACTCCAAGTTCAGCGGATCGATCCTGGGACATTGCCTGGACGCTACGACTGGCAAAGTACTTTGGACCGTAAAGTTGCAGGGCCGGTCAAGAGCCCGATGATGTACGCGTACAGCGACTCGACCTCTCCCAGCCCGGCGACGGATGGCCGGTACGTTTACTTCTTCAACTCGAGCGGGGAGATGGGCGCGTGGGATTTCGAGGGCAAGGAAATCTGGCGGCGGCAGTACACGCCGTGGGGCGAACCGTATCCGTTCAACAAACAGCACGAGCCGATTCTGTACGGCGACACGATTCTGAACGTGGAGCCGCTGGATGGAAACCCCGCGGAGAAGCGCGGCTGGAACTACCTGCGCGGGATCGACAAGCACACCGGCAAGACGCTCTGGATTGCGGAAGACGGGACCACGGCGTACACGACCTCGGTGTTCGGCATGTTGAGCGGGAAGCCGGCGGTGCTGACGGCGCGGGGCGGATGGCACGATGTTCCGGAGCGTCCGGTGGGCCTCTCGCTGCTCAGCCTGGCGCCGGGCGAAGCGGGCAAATCGCTGTGGCGATGGGCGGCGCCGACGGATCAGGACGGCAAGCTTCTGGCGGAGCCCGGGTCGCTGGCGGCGCCGACGTGGCAGGCGCTCTACACGATGCATTGGGACGACCACTACGCATACTGGTTCAAGTTGAATCCGGAGGAATCGCACCTGGTGTTCGATTCGCATACCGGGAAGCTGCTGCGCGAGCAATCGCTGATTCGCGATGTGGATTACCGGCAGTGGGACCCGGCGAAGGCGGCGTACCTGGTGCATCGCGGGGTGAATCTGCGCGAGATGACGGAGCTTTCGCCGCGCAACCGGTTAGCGCCGGGAGAAGTATGCGCGTGATGCCGGCGTGGCACGCCAACATCGCAATCGACGGCTACCATTATTTCCTGACGACCACCGCGCACCGCCGGAATACCGTGCCTCCGAAGGGGAAGGCCGGACCTTCGCACTGCATTGCGCGGGTGAATGTGGAGACGGGAAAGGTGGAGTACCTGGAAGTTCCCGTGACGGTAATACGGAAGCCAGGGGTGGCGGAGAAGCGGATTTACGGCGTGCCGGTGGCGACGAGCACGGTGAATTCGCGAGGGCAGGACGTAGGGGCGGAGGAGCGTTCGCGCACCGACGGCTGGGAGATTCCGGCGTTCTGGGGCAGCCCGATTGCGGTCAACGACGCCATCTACTTCACGACCATGCCGGGCATCACGTACGTGGTGAACGCCAAGGCGAAGGTGCTGGACGAAAGCGCGGTGGTTGCGATCAACGACCTTGGCCCCTCGGGAGAGACATGGACGCTGAATACGCCGAGCGTTTCCGGCGGCCGCCTGTATCATCGAACTTTGAAGGAAGTAATTTGTATCGGGAAGCCTCTATGATGATCGACGCGCATCACCATTTATGGAAGTACAGTGCGGCCGAGTACGGCTGGATCAGTCCGGAGATGCGAGTCATCAAGCGCGACTTCCTGCCGGAGAATCTGGAAGAGCTGATGCACTATTTCGGCATCGAGGGCACGGTGGCGGTGCAGGCCCGGCAGTCTTTGGAGGAGACCGACTGGCTGCTGGGGCTGGCGGGCAAACACCCGTTGATCCGCGGCGTGGTGGGTTGGGTTCCGCTGACGGAAGGGGCCGGAGTGAAGAAGCACCTGGAGAGATTGGCGGCCAATAAGCGGCTGCGCGGCGTGCGGCACGTGATTCAGGACGAGGCCGACCCGCGCTACATCCTGCGCAAGGACTTCAACGAGGGGGTGCGGGAACTGCGCGGGTTCGGGCTGCGGTACGACGTGCTGGTTTTCGAGCGTCAACTTCCGGCGGCGATCGAGTTCGTGGACCGGCATCCCAACCAGACGTTCATTTTGGATCACGTTGCGAAGCCGCGGATTAAAGACAAAGTCATGGCGCCGTGGGACCGCAATATTCGCGAGCTGGCGAAGCGGCAGAACGTGTACTGCAAGCTTTCGGGCATGGTGACGGAAGCCGACCCGCAGCGCTGGACGCCGGAAGGGCTGCAGCCGTACATCGATGTGGTGCTGGGGGCGTTCGGCCCGCAAGCGGCTGATGTACGGATCCGACTGGCCGGTGATGCTGCTGGCGGGCGATTACGCGCGCTGGTTCGGGACGGTGCAGAACGCGATCGGCAAACTATCGAAGGCGGAGCAGGAGCGGATCATGGGCGGCACGGCGGCGGAAGCGTACGGGATCTAACGGCGCGCGAGTTGGTTCGTCCGGCGGGTGAAGCACTACAATCGAATGCAGAGGTTTTCCATGAGAATCCGCTTCCTCCCGTTCCTGATTCTTTGCTGTGTGCTGCCGGCGCAGACCAAGAAGGTCATCGCGAACCTGCCGCCCGACATGCTGAAGGAACTGGCTGCCACGGCTCCCAACGTACGCATCGTGGCGGCGCGCGGAGCGGATCTCGCCAAGGAAATCGAGGATGCGGATGCGATGGTCGGCGTGTCGCTGACGCCGGAATTATTTCAGCACGCGCGCCAGTTGAAGTGGCTTCATATCGCGAGCGCGGGGGTGGAGACTCACGGGCGTTCCATCGGCCTGTTTCCGGCGCTGGTGAACAGCAGTGTGGTGGTGACCAATGCGAAGAACGTGTACGGTCCGCAGATCGCGGATCACGCGTTCGCGTTCCTGCTGGCGTTGACGCGCAAGCTGAACGTGACGATTCCCCGGCAGCAGACGGAGGAATGGCCGGCGGGCCGAGACGGCATGTTCGAGCTCAACGGGAAGACGGCGGTGATCATCGGAGTGGGAGGCATAGGCAGCCAGATCGCGCAGCGCGCGCATGGTTTCGGGATGAAGGTAATCGGCGTAGACATTCGCGATATCCCGACGAACAACATGATTCAGCGCGTGGTGCCGCCGGATCAGTTGGATGCGGTGCTGCCGGAAGCCGATGTGGTGTTTGTATCGGTACCGCATACCGCGAAGAGCGAAGGGATGATGGGGGCGCGCGAGTTTGAACTGATGAAGAAGGGATCTTACTTCATTGCGATGTCGCGCGGCAAAATTTACGATCACCAGGCGCTGGTGAAAGCGCTCGACACGCGGCGGCTGGCGGGCGTGGGGCTGGATGCAACGGACCCGGAACCGCTGCCAAAGGGGCACCCGCTGTGGAAGTTTCCGAATGTGATCATCACCCCGCACGTCTCCGGCGGTTCGGACAATCTGGAATCGCGGCTGAATAATCTGGTGAAGGAGAATATCCGCCGTTTCGGAGCGGGATTGCCGCTGCTCAATGTGGTGGACAAGAAGGAAGGCTTCTAGCCGAGGATCGGCCACCACATCCCGGCGACGGCAACTATCAATCGAATTTCACGCTGAGGCCAACCATCAGGGTATTGCCTTGGAGCAGATTGGTAACGGCAAACTCCGGCACCCAGCGGATTTGAACGGTCACGCCGGGATTCTTAGGGCGGGCAACATAGAGCGCCATTGGGCCCCGCGCCCCAGGCCCGACCCTCAAAGCCATGGAGCAGGTCAGCCACGGGGCCTGTGTCATTCGTGATCTGGGTGACGTTGGAGACGATGGCTCCGAAGCCGAATCTGTCGGAGGAGAGATACTTCACCAGCATTCCATCCCAATGGAAGACGGTGCCGCTGGTGTAGCGGGTCTGCCGGTTTTGGGAATAGATATCGAAGCCGACGAAATTGTCGAGTTCTAGCCGGTGCTTCTGCCAGATCAGAGTGTGGGCGATGTTCGGCATGACGGTCCACTCTCCCATCCCGGTGTTGGAGAGATTTCCGGGAGTGAAGGCACCGGTGGGGGCAAAGATCATGGTGCTGATCGCAAGATGGTTGGTTTCAGTAAAGTGAATGCCGACCGTGAGAGGCGAGAAGAATATGTCGCCCAGACCGGAGTTTGCGTTCTGCCGCTGAAGAATCGAATTACTGGTCTGAAGGTTCGCGGAGGCACCCAGCCAGTTTACTGGCGCGGCAAAAGAGGAAGAGAGACTTACCTTGGTGGTTTCGGTTTTGTAAACGTATTGCGGTAACAAATAATTCACGCTGGTATCGCCGGAGAGATCGGTAAAGATCGTGCCGGCAACCGGCACCTGGTGCGTCCCGGAAAGGGTGCCCATGTAACCGATGGGCATCATGGTGAAACTGGCGCCGGGAGCTGGCCCGATGACGCCGGCGCGGGGCATAACCCAGATGCCCGGCACAGTTCTACCCAACGCACCCTCTACAGCCAATGCCGGCCACACACTCAGGGTGAGTGAAGCGCCGAGGAGGATTGTGAATCTCAGTTGCATTCTCATAAGGGGTCCGAAGGTTCGAGTCAGATATCTGGGAAAACGTGATTCCAGGAGCGGGCGGCGGGGTGTATTCTTTTTGGGCAATACGGCACGATGCCGATGCGCGCAGAGGGGGAGTGGCTACCGTCTATAATGACTTGGTGAACTTCGGGCCATGGGTGATTGGCGGTACGGTCGGCCACGCAGAGGCGTAGGGAGCACAATTCGCTAACGGCATTGCTGGTGGCGGCGCTCATTCTTTCCACGGCCTGCTCCAGGGAAAAACCCAAAGCGGCCGAAATGAAGTCGACCGAAGAGCTGCTGGAAGACCTTTCGAACGAGAACAACGATCAACTCCGGCTGGCGGCGGTGCGCCGTTTTGGCGTGATCCAGGGTCCCGTGGCGATACAAGCCTTGACGGTTGCCTTAAAGGACTCTTCGGCACGAGTGCAGCTTGCCGCGGCGGAGGCTTTGGGGGAATTGAAAGATCCCCACGCAGCGGACGTTTTGTGGAAGTGTACGAACGAACCAACTTACTCCCTGACGCTGCGCTTTGCCTGTGCGCGCACGATGGCGAAGTTGGGCGATGCGCGCGCCGTAGAGCCCTTAGTCGGGGCGCTGCCGCGCTCTCGCACCGACGCGGCAGCGGCGCTGGTGAAGCTTGGACCCAAGGCCGTGCCTCCGTTAATTGAGGCCTTGCATGCCGCGCCGACACGGCCTTACGCTTCGGCGGTGCTGGTGTCGATTAAGGGTGCGGCGATCGATCCACTGATTGAAGTGGTCCGCAACGATTCCAGCAAGTATGCCCGGCTGTCCGCCGCGGCAACGCTCGCCGAGATGGAAGACGAACGGACAGAAGGAACGCTGGACGGACTATTGAAAACTGGCGGGCCAGAGGAAACGGCCGCAGTCTACCGGTTTGTGATCCGCAAGGGCAGAGCGGGATCCGAACCCCGATTGCTGCAGGCGCTGGAAACATACGGCACGCGAGAGATGGCGGAAGACTTCAATTCCTCGGGGAATCCGGTGCTGCAAACGGCGGGCGCCGAGTGGGGCCGTAAGCGGAACGATCTGATGGCGACGCGTTCCTCGGAGTTATCGCCGGTGTACTGGGCGGGAGTGGATCCCCGCGTCAAGCGGCTCGCTCTTTTTCATTTCGACGATTCGTTGGTGAGCACGACAGGTAGCTCTCCGTTGCAAGCCTCGGGCGCAACTTTCGTGCCCGGGAAGTGGGGATCTGCGTTGTCGGTGGGCAAGGGCGGCATCCTTAAATATGCGGTGAACGGCAATCTCGACATGCGCGACGGCACGATTGAGATGTGGGTACGGCCGGAGGTGGATGGCGTCGGACCCGGTCTATACAAAGTACAACCATGCGCTGGTGTGGTATCAGTCCGCGTCCAGTGAGCAGTTCCTGGTTTCCGAAGCGACGTTTGCGGGCTTCTATGGCGGTACGGTGGTGCAAAAGAAGTTCGCGGGCGCGGGCGGCGGCAATATCAAGGATTGGAAAGCTGGGACGTGGCACCACGTGGCGTTCACCTATTCCTCGAAGGCAGGGCGGCAGAGATTTTATATCGACGGAGCGCAGATAGCGGAAACGAATGCGGCCATGCCCTTGCCGGGCCGGGACGCGGCCGCCTTTTGCGTAGCGTGCGACTCCTATGGCGATACGACCGCGTTCCAGATCGACGAGTTGATGATTTTCAATTCGGAGCTCGACGCCGGCGCAATCCGGCGCGAGGCGTCGCGGACACAGCCGACCGGCAAGTGAGTTAGTGGGACTCCCCGGCGGGCGTCACTACGTCCGGGGCATCTAAATCCGGTCGAGCCCCTGAGGACGGGCCTGGGTCAAATGAGCGAGCTCGTTCGAACACGGGGCGGGAAGAAGCCGTGTGATATAAGAGTTGCAGATGTGGAAGGCGATTATTGGTTTGTGGGCCGCGTCCGCAGCCGCGGCGATCGCACAGGATTTACTGCCGGCGCAACTCTTCCGGGATATCCGCATGGTGGTGTACGAGTTGCCGGAGTTCACGGGCCGCGGCGGATTGCTTACGCGGGTTGGAAGAGTCGCTGAAGCGAAATTTTCCGCGGGCGGAAGTGATCAACGCGGGCGGGTTGCCTGACGACGCATTGCGCGAGAAGCTGCAAGGTCCATTCCTTTTGATCAGCTCGCTCGACGGGCGTGCACGCATTTTGCGGCTGGCGGCGAAACCGCTGCCGCTGCGCATCGACGATGCATCTCTGGCGTGGCGCGACATTGCTGTGCCGGTGAAAGAAGCGATGATCTTCTTCATCGGAAAGAACCCTTACGGCAGCGGTTATTGCATGGTGATGGCGGCGGGCAACCCGGAGCTGCTGAGTGCGATGGACGCGGGGCGCTCCACGTACTTGCTGGCGCAGGGGAAGGCGGTGGTGGAGCGCGGCAATTACGGAGCGGACTTCGTGGTGCGGGATCCGAACCGGATACCGATAGCCGATGCAAAGGCGGATGCCGCGCAGTTTTTCAGCACGCTGGAACGGATGCATCCCAACCTGAATGCGAGTGTGAGCGCGGCGGAATACGAACTGCTCAAACGCCAAACCACGAGCGATGTGCAGGCAATGGCCAAGGACGGACTGGTGCGGATTCGCGATCTGGCGTGGGTGCTACGGTACGCGGCGGGGCGATTCCACGAGGGGCACCTCATGGTGCAGTGGCGGGTGGAGCCGGACGCCTACGCGGCGCGCGAAACGCGGTTTCCGCCGTTCTGGCTGGATGCGGAGAATGGACGCTACCGGATCACGGCGTCCACGCTGGCGGGACTGGCGGGGATGGAACTGACGGGTGTGAATGGCAAGAGCATGGATGAGTTTGCCGAGCCCGATACTGGACCGCTGCGCGGGCGAGACGATGGCGTTTCGGGCCACCGGATTTACGGCGAGCCAGGCGTTCTGGTTCTGGTTTAGCGACGTTCTGGGCCAAGCGGCGTCGTGCAGAATCAAAGTGCGCAGCCGGGACGGAGTGGAGACGGAGCATACGCTGGAGACGTTGCGTTTCGCGGAGTATCAGAAGCTCAAGCCAGCCGTAGGCGCGCGGCAGACCGGGCCGCAGACGGCGGGCGGGACGCGCGTGGAGTTTTTTGACGGCGGGAAGATCGCACGGTTAATCTATCCGAGTTTTCGTTTTGGCGATGGCGAGAAGAAGCAGATCGACGAGGTCTTCCGGCGCATACGGGAGGCGCGCAGCGAGAGCCTGCTGATCGACCTGCGGGGCAACGGGGGCGGCGACAGCCGGATGGGCGACTACCTTTTCCATTACTTTCACGAGGGAGCGCTGGAGCAGGAGCGAGGGGCGCGCGTCCGGGTGAGCCGCGAGCTTTTCGATGCGATGAAGCAGGGCGGTATCGAGATGCCGGCGGAGGCTGGGCGGCTGCTGGAAGCTTACGAGGGCAAGACGGTGGCGGCCGGCGAATTAGAGAAGATGGCGGGCTATGCGGAGGCGGTGCTGCCCAAGCCGGAGAATTTTTTCACGGGCCGGGTGGTGCTGCTGACGAGCAACTACACGTTCTCCTCCGCGGCGATGTTTGCCGCCGCGTTTCGCGATTACGGGCTGGGAACGATTGTGGGGCTTGAGACCGGCGGAGTGCCGGCGCATTTCGGGCAAGCGCCCACGATGCGGCTGGCGCACAGCGGGATTGGTTTCCAGGCGCCGACGGCGCAGTATTTTCCGGTGAAGTCGCGGGACGGGGACAACCGGCGCGGCGTGCTGCCGGATATCGCGATCACGGAGAAGATGTGGGCGGCGTACGGGGGAGAATTGGATCCGGTGCTGGCGGCGGCACTGGCGGAGGTGAGGGGGAAGTGACAGGCGTCTCCGTCGTCAGCGCGCCGAAGGCACGATTCGCCGGAACCTGACAGGTCGATTAAGTAGCCTCACGCGACAGGGGTAGCAGTGTGGGCTTGACCGGTTGGCCGTCCGGTAGAGTACGCAACGAAATTCCAGCAACTTCGAGAGATGGTGACGCGCCTCCCACGTCCAAGTGGACACGTGCGTTGGCGTCGTCGCTGGTGGGTGTGAATTCCAACTCGAAATCCCTCCATTCCGTGATCAGTGCGATGGATTGGTACAGGCCTAGTCCGGTCCAGGGCGCATGGGCCGCGGCGAAGCCGACGTCAATTGTCCGAGGCTCGTCGGCGCGGGCGCGAAAGCTCACAGCGTATCGCTGTCCGGCTGTCACCGGGTGATACGGCAGGTTGATTTGTATCTGGGACTCGGCCCCGGCGCCTAGCTCGTCGATTGCGAGGCGAATCGAATTGGGAAGGCCGGACGCAAGCAGTCGCGCGTGGTTTCCTTCGTCCAACCGGAGTTGAATCCTCGCGTCCTCAACGGCACGGCATAGCAAGTTCCAAACCGCGGGATCGGTGATGTTTCGAAGGCGCAAATAGGTCGCAAACCAGTTGAGAAAGTATCCGCGAACGGCGTTGTAGTCCCCCCTCTCCGCGCTGGCCGCATCACAGGAATCAGCGTGAATCCGGTACTTGTCCCATTGTTCGCCGCACACGAAAACGGCCGTGTGAAGATAGATCTTCACCAGGAAAGCCTGGTCGTCGTAGAGCTGGAGAATACCCCGAAAATGTTCCTCGAAGCCGCCGACCATGTCGACGACATGACGGCGCACCAGGAAATCGGAAGGCGGCGGTGTGGTCGCGGGACCGAGCGGATATAGTTTCGAAAGAAGGGACGGCGGATCGAATAAGGTATCCGCCGGGATGCCTGGATCCGGCACGTGGTCTCGGGTGGCATCCTCCGGGTCTCCCGTCCAGCTATACCAGTAAAGGCTGGCTCCGTAGATCATCCCCGCTTCCGGGTAGCTCTTCATCAAGGCGACCTGCCGTTCCAATTTGTACGGCAGCCAAACGTCGTCCGAATCTAGGAAAGCCACCAATTGCCCCCGCCCATGCCTAATGCCAAGATTGCGTGACGCGGACATGCCCCGGTTGCAGTGGGACTCGTGCTCCAGGTAAGCGATGCGCCCAGAAAAGCGGGAAGCATAGGACTGTGCGATTTGGGTACTGGAATCGGAGGAGCCGTCGTCTACCAGCATCAATTCCCAAGAATCGAAGGTCTGGTTGATGATGCTCTCAATTGCTTCCCGAATGTATTTTTCCCCATTCAGAAAAATCATCACGACGGAAACAAGCGGTTCCGCCACGGGCTGGGGCGGCATTGCTATATCTCCCGTTCACGGGCATCCGGATGGAGGACGACTGCGGACACCTCTACGGAAGTGGAATCGCCTCCGGCATCGAAATGGATGCGTGCGTCACCATCACTCGCAGTGGGCACCAGCGGAATGCGAAAGGTGCGCCATTCGGAGTCGATGTCGACTACAGAATACAAGCCGAGTCCGCACCACGGTTCATGAGCTTGGGCAAACCCGACCGCGAACTTTCGGGGAGCATCCGCGCGGGCCCGAAAAGAAATGTCGTGAGCGCATCCCGATATGACGGCGAATCCGGGAAGGTTCAGTTGAATATCATAGGCGGTTGAAGTCTGCAGAGCATCGATCTGGATCCGCACGTGATCCGGACTTCCGTCTGGAAATCGCAGGTAGGCCACATTACCTCCGGCGACTCGCAGGTCCCACTTGCCGCGGATCAAAACCGGCCTGCCCCCGCCATGGTTTGACGGCGCCCACGCGGCGGATTCTCGCGAGCCCTCAAGCCACCCCTGCAAGTGCGCGTAGAATTCATCCCTACCCCAGTTACACACCTGTGCCCGGGGAAGCTGAAAGCGGTCTGCGTCGCGATCGACCGGGCCAGCGACAGTGGCGCAGGCGCACTGAAAACCGCAGCGGCGAACCAACTCCACAGAATCAGCGTTGTTCGCGCCGTATGGGTAGGCGAAGCTCAACACCGGGCGGTGCAACTCCGCCTCGAGCCGCTCCTTGCAAACCGCGATTTCTGACAGTTGCTGTTCCACACTCAGCTCGGGCAGCGCGGGATGCGTGACCGTGTGCGCTCCGATTTCGATGAGTTCTCCTGCCGCCAGTTCGGTCAGCTCCGCGGTCGAGAGTCCGCGGTAATCCTCGCGAGAACGGGCGGAGAGGTTCGCCCATGCATAGAGGGAATCGAGAATCTGAAGGCGTTCCGCGTCGGGCAGCAACTGTAGCAGGCGCCAGAGAGAGGCGTAAAGAAAATGCCTGGCCGTAGGCGGCTCTTCGTCCGCCTTCCAGGATTGGTAACTTTGCGAGTCGGCAACGGTGTATTCCTGCGCTTCCGTTAGCTCCCAACGATGGCTATTACCCTTGATGGAAAGAGAGAGCTCGGGGGGAAGTGGGCCCGGCTCAAGAAAGATCCGGCCCAACGCGTCCCACCAGAGTTCACGCTTCGAGCCCAGAAATCCGGTGGTTACGAACACCGTGGCAGGAATGCCGTGGCGTTGGAGCAAGGGCTTCGCGGCAAGCAGGTTGCTGGCATAACCGTCATCGAACGTGATCGCGACCGAACGCGGCTGCAGTTCGCGAGCGATGACGGCGCGATTGAGCTGCTGCAAGGACAAAGGGTGCGCGTGCTCTTTCAGTACCTCGAGATGCGCAGCGAAGTTCGCGGGAGAGACGCTCGACGAAAATGGGTCAGGGCGCCCTTCGCAGACGTGGTGATACATGAGGATCAGGCCTGCCGGAGCCGCGGCGTTCGCGCTCACAAAGCAGCTTTCTGTGCGCGCAGGCCGATGGTTACCTCGTACCCGCGCTCAGCGAAGTCCAGCTCTTCACGCGTCAACTCGCCGGCGGAGATTCCGTACAGAAACGAGGCCGCGGAGAGCACGTTTCCGTAGGCATCGATACGGATATTCTCCGGTGCGAACGCTTCCTCGAACAGGCGCCTGCCGGATAACGGTGTGAAGCTCCAGTACCAGTTGTCGCACCAATCTCGATCGTTGTTCTGGCTGATCCCTGGAAAAGTAGTGAGCACCACGCCGCCGGGCTTGAGGATTCGGTACAGGGTTCGGATCACGGCGCGAAGATCATAGATGAGCTGTAAGGTCTGAGTGAGTACGATGCAATCGAAGGTGCCGTCCGGAATATGGGGAGCGTCGGTGAGGTCGCCCACGATCGTCGCCAGCGGATTGCCTTCGACAACGTGCAGGACGTCGCTCCGCGTAACGCGGCTGCCGCCGAATCTTCGCGAGTAGGTGCTGTCTTCGATTTCCATGACGCGTCCGCGTATGTCCGCCGCCTGGCGAGCCAGATAATTCTCGATGTAATAGCGGTCAATCGGCAGGCCCCGATCATATCCCCACATCCGGCTTATCGGAGTAACGCGCCGCAGAGTTCCGAACTGCAAACTGCCGGGCGCGGGGGTGCCGTCGGCGGCCCGTAAGGTGACGTCCGCCAGTTCGACCGCGGCAGCGTCGCCTGCCAGATCGAAGTGAATGCGGGCGTTCTCGTCGTCGGCAGTTGCGGTAAATTCTTCGTCAAAGGTCTGCCAGTCCGGCCCAAGCGAGATGCTTCGATAGAGGCCAAGTCCATCCCAGGGTTCGTGGGCCATTGCGACACCAAGATACGCCAGCCTGGAGCTGTCGGCGCGCGCCTCGAAGGTCACCCGGTAGGGATGGTTGGCAAGCACGCGGAGCCGCGGTTGATTGAGTTGTATGTCGTAACTGGAGCGACTCTCGTTGTTCTGAATGGCTACCCGGATCGCTCCCGGTTTTCCGGAGAGACTGGTCAAGCGCGCCATGTTCGGGGGCGCGACACGGAACAGCCAGCCGTCGAAATGCGTGACCTCCTGCGGTGCACTGCGTGTTTCGAACGCCTTGTGCAGGGCAGCGCGGACCGCGGGGTCGTGATTTCCCCGATCATTCAGATGTCGCTCGAGCCACTTCAGGAAGCGGGAGCGGACGGCATCGTACTGCCCTGTCTCAGTCCCTACCGAAAGACACGACTCGGGATGAATGCGGTATTTGTCCCAGCACTCGCTGGAGACAAAAATGTGCCCTTGCAGATAGACCTTGGCCAGAAAAGCCTGATCTTCGTACAAACCGCGGAACTCCTCCTCAAACCACATCGACTCTTTCAGCGATTCCCTCCGAACGAGGAGATTTGACATGGAGGGAGCGGTCGCCTGGCCAAGCGGATACAGCTTGAGAAGTAACTCAGGCGGGGCGTAGAGGGTTTCCGTTTTGACTCCGGGATCGGGAATGAAGTCACGCTGGAGATCTTCGGGTTTGCCGGTCCAACTGTACCAATACCGGCTCAAACCAAAGATCATAGCGGCCTGGGGCTGGGCCTCCATGATTTCGATCTGGCTGCGAAGGCGATGGGGCATCCATACATCATCGGCGTCAGAAAGGCCAATATGCGAGGGCACGCGCGACTCCAGCACTCCGGGATGCCGGAATTCCGCGGTTGCTGTGCCCCTCATGTTCCAGGTATCGCGCTCGGGCGGGATTCTGGCTGACCGACTTTTGTGCGATCGCGGTACTCGAATCGGAGGAGCCGTCGTCTACAAAGAGTAGCTCCCAGTTCGAGTAGGACTGCGCCAGCACACTCGCCACAGCCTCTTCCATGTAAGTCTCGGCATTAAAGAAGGGCATTACGATCGAGACTAATGGTGTTCCGGATGAGATCGGATTCAGAGGCTTTCCGCTGCCGGCATTAAACGGTCGCGTGGCTCCATGTCTGGACGTCCGCGTCCGCCAGGTATTGGGGGATGACGATTCGGGTAGGGCCGTAGGCGGCAACACGCCCGCCGCGCAGCCACAAGGCGTCTTCACATAAAGATTCCACCATGCCCGCATCGTGGGTAACGAGGACAATCGTGCAGCCTCCCGCCTTGAGCTGCCGGATGCGATCCAGGCACTTGTGTTGAAAGGCCACGTCGCCGACCGCCAGGACCTCGTCAATCAGCAGGATATCCGGCGCGGAATGAATGGCGATGGAGAAGGCCAGGCGCATCTGCATGCCCGATGAGTAACATCGCAAGGGGCTATCGATGAAATCATGAAGCTCCGAAAATTCGACGATGGCATCGAAGCGTTCCCGGACTTCCTTCTTCGTGAGTCCGCCCACTACGCCGTTTACGAGGACGTTCTCGCGGCCTGACAATTCGGGGTGAAAGCCGGCTCCGAGATTGAGCAGCGCGCCGATCCGGCCTTCGATTTCGATCACGACCTTCATCGGGCCGGCCGACACCGCCGATCAGGCGCAGCAGAGTGGATTTGCCCGCTCCATTTCGCCCGATGACGCCGACGGTCCTGCCGGCGGGAATTCGCAGGTTCACTTCGCGCAAGCCCCAGAACTGTTCCGCCGGCAGCAGTTTTCGAAAACCGCGAAGCAGCGCTTCGTGAATCGTGCCGGGCGTGTCGGTATGATAGCGGCGGTACTTCTTGCCTACGTCTTTAATGAAAATTGGAATTCCCACTACAGTTCCTCCACAAAGCGATGCCGTGCCAGATTGAATGCGGTGCAACCCAGCGTCAGTACAACCACCGAGAGGCCGGCGACACCCAAGAGCGGAATAGGGTCGGGCCACGTCCCGCGCATCAGAACGGCGCGGTATCCATCGAGGATCATGGCCACCGGGTTCATGAGCATGATCGAGTGATAGGGCTCCGGGATCGTGCTGACATCCCAGAAGACGGGGGTCAGATAGAAGAATAGAAAGAGACCGATGCCGAGAAGATACTGAGTATCGCGAAATCTTACTTGCAGCGTGGCGACGATATAGGCCAGGCTCGTAACAAATAGAAACTGGACGAGGATGATCAGGGGTAGTGCAGCCAGAGACGGATTCAGCCGGTAGCCATCCCTGACCAGAAACACGGCCAGAATGGGAAGGGCCAGCAGGAAGTGCACCAGGTGGGAAAGCACCGTGATCACCGGCAGAAGCGGAAGCGGGAAGCCGACTTGTTTCACCAGGTCCCGGTTATCGACGACGGTCATGGCGGAAACCAGCAGCGATGCCTGGAGCCAGGTCCACGGCAGGATTCCGGTAAACAGGAAGGTCGTGTAGTGGGGAATGTTCAAGGGTACGATGCCGTTGAATACCACGTACAGCACCAGCAGCTGCGCCAACGGTACCAGGAGGGACCATGCGATTCCGAGAAGCGAGCGTTTGTAGCGCAGTTTGAAATCGCGAGCGACTAGTATACGCACCAGATCATACTTATGCCGCCAGCTATTCGACTGATTCCGAACTTGATATCGATTCACCTTAATCCCCTCATCCTGCCATTTGCCAAACCCCTATTTTTCGCCGGGTCAATAACCGGATTCGTTCATGAAAGCGTTTTTCGCAGACAGAAACATCGAAGGACCGGCGAATTTTTTCAGCGGCGGCCCGGCCCATGCGTTGCCGTAAACCAGCGTCGTTCCGTAAACTCGAGATCGCTGCCGCCAGCGATTTTGCATCGCGCTGCGGAACGATTAGACCGTCCTGCCCGTGATCCACGACTTCGACGATGGAGCCGGCATCGGTAGCGACCGCCGGCAGGCCGGTTGCCATGGCCTCCAGGAGCGCGGTGGGAATTCCATCCTTGTCGCCGCTTTCGGTTTCGACGAAGGGCGCAATGAACAGGTGCGCCTGCTGCAGGAACTGCTGAATCTCCGCACTCGAACGCCGGCCTTCCAGATGGAACGCGTTTCCGATTCCGAGTTCGAGAATTTTCTGGTCGAGCGCACGGGCGTACTCGCGGCTGGGTTCGTTGTCGTCCACGCCGCCGAGTATGTGCGCCGAAACCGGGACGCCCGAATCGATCAGGTGGCGGACGGCTTCGGCCAGGTAGAGCAAGCCCTTTTTGGGCTCGATGCGGCTGACGCAGACCAGGCGAAACGGAGTGCCTTCGGCCGGCGCGCTACGGAGGGTTGCGGGAAAGCGCCTGGAATCGATCGCGTTCGGTTTGACGAGAATGCGGTCGGGGTCCACCGCCGGGGCGATTGCCATGAGCTCCCGTTTAATCCGGTTCGAAGTCGCGATTACCAGGCCGCACTGCCGGATGTGGAGTGCTACGACTTTCAGGGCGTAATCGTCCAGCATGTGGTCGGCATAGCAGCTCACGCCGCGCGGGATATCGAGGAGATACGACGCGAACAGCGTGAACAGCGCGCCTTCGTAGAAGAAGTAGGAGTGCAGGTAGTCCGGCCGGCAGGCTTCCACGGTTCGTGTGAAGGCAAATGCCTGTTTGAAGTGATAGTGGTTTTGAAGTTCCTCGGGCGTTATGCCGGATGCTTCACAGACCATTGCGACCAGGCTGCGAACCTTTTCCGGCATGCGTTCGCAATAGTAGGCATAGTCGCGCTCGGACACGCTGTAGTGTAAGAACAGTTTGCGCTTGGAATGCCAGACCCGTGAGAATTGCCGGGGCAGAAAGCTTCGCGGATTCAATTTGGAATAGAGGAAGCGCAAGCGGAAGCCGCCGCGTACGAGCTCCGAAAGTTCCTGGTAGACAAAGGTCTGGGAGTAGATGGGAAACTCCCAGCAGGCGGTGGAAGCTACGCGAACGCCGCTGCCGAAGGCTGGAATCCAGCGTTCCACCGAAGGCGGAAGCGCTGAAACCGGTGAAGGCGGTGCGCCGCGGTTTCCTCGTCGGCGCCCAGCGGAAAACCTGCCGGCGGGCCATCTGGCCTGGAGTTGTTGAAGCATCTCTTCAATCACCCAGGCCGCCCGTCATTGGCCGCGCCGTCGGTCGCGGCGCCCGCCTGGATCACTTCCGGGGCCTGCTCGACCGCTCGAAGCACGACCGAGGTCAGATCGACTCCAAGCGCCCGGCCTCCCAGATCGAAGTGAATGCGGGCGTCTTCGTCATCTTCCAAAGCGACGAACTCCTCCTCAAAAGTCTGCCATTCCGCGGTCAGACGGACCGTGGTATACATGCCCAGGGTTGTCCAGGGATCGTGGGCCTTGGCGAAGCCCACGCCAATCTCGCGGGGCCGTTTGGCCCGCGCCCGAAAGGCCACCGTATATCGAACTCCGCCGGCCACCTTGAGGCCGAGGCGGTTCAGTTGAATGTCCCAATTGGTTTTGGTTTCCGCTTTGGTGATGCCGATTTTGACCATCTCGTGGTCTTCACGCGGATAGATCAGGCTTGCCTGGTTGCGGTCACCGACGCGGAGGTGCCAGCGGCCTTCGAGCGCGGGATCGGCGAGAGTGTCCGCGCCGAGTGCGGGCTCCGGTGCGGCCGACAGTTCCGTGGTGGCGGGTTCGGGTTCGCGGCGCTTCGTGACGCGCAGCCACGAACCGAGCCGCATCCAGGTATCGTGTTGCAGGTCTTCGATCAGCAGCGCGCGTACGGTTGCAGCTTCGCGCCACTTGGACAGTTCGCCCGAAACGTATTCGACCTGCTGCTCCAATTCCTGAGCCCGTCCTCGCACGGCGTTCAGTTCCAGGCCGAATGAGTTGCCATAGCTGTTCGAGTTCGCGAATGCGGGTGCGAGCGCCGGTGAGTGCCACTCCAACGCCTGTTCCGTGCTGCTCGAGCTGGTGAATGCGGGCGCGCGCGCCGGTGAGTTCCAGGGCTAACGCCTGTTCGTGCTGCTCAAGTTCTTGGATGCGTGCCTGCCCGCCGGCCAAATTGAGATCCATTAAAATTACGCGCTGCTCCAAACCTAAAATTGTGCGGCCGGCGCCGGCCAATTCCTCGATGGCCGTTGCGCGGCTGCGCTCGAGATGTTCGCTGTGCTGCATGGCAGTCTGCAGTTGCGCCGTTAGGGCGGCTGTCCGTGTTTCGAATTCATGTAGTTCCCGCTGCGATTGTTCTTTCGCCAAGGCCAGCTCTGCTACCTGCCCGCTCGAGGCTTGCAGTTCAGCGCGAAGTTTGGCGGTCTCGGCCGCCAGTTCCGCGTTACGCCGTTCCCACTCCTGGGTGGAGGCACGCCACGAATCCCGGTCTGCCGTCAGCGAGGCAGAGCCTTCGGTGATTCGCGCGATGGTTTCCTGCAAGGCGGCGGCGGACGCCTCCTCATGATCCATCACATCGGCCCAAACCGGCGAGTTCCTAAGGATCAGCTTTTTCAACTCTCTCAGGGAGTTCTCAGCCAAGTGGGCAGTTTGCGTGTGCAATTCAAGCGCCTTCAGAAAGTCGGCCGCCGGCTCACTGATGCGTCGCCAAAGGTCTTCCCAATCCTGCCGCGCAAGACACTCAGGGAGCGGGGCCGCGTCGAAAATGCATTGTGCGATGGCATTCGGATAGAGGCCGGTATACTGCTCACCGCCAACCAATTGCAGTAGCCGCGCGAGCATCCTTTCCGGCGCCAAGTAATAGACCTGCGCACCAGGAAAGTAAGTAGTACTGCTGGCTCTCTACGGTCGAGCCGGTAAGGCCATTCGCATACTGCGGCAAGGGATTACGGACTCTCGGGTCTGGTCCGTGGCCCCGACGCAGTACGGTAAGTCCGTCGCGAAGCATTTGTTCCGCGTCCAGCGAGGCGGAATGCGGCATCATTCGATAGTACGCAAGTACCTCCGGAACGGCGCCAAAGGTGGCGCCGCAGCGAGCAATTCTCTGCCAGAGGTCCCAATCGGGAGACTTTCTGAGACTGATATCGAATGATCCGGCTGCCTCTACCATCGACCGCCGGACCAGGCAGGCGTGTACCGGGAAGGCGGCGCGGCGGGCCAGGACCGGGAACAGATCGCCGGTTGGCGGCCTATATTCTTCAATGAGTTCCGCTCCATTTTGCGCTACCCGGGCCCAACCGCAGTGCACGGCGTCCAGCGATGGATCCGCGTCAATCGCGGATGTGAGCCGTTCCAAATAGCATGGCGAAACCCAGTCATCGGCATCCAGAAAGAGAAGCCACTCAAAGCGAGCGTGGGAAATGCCGGTATTCCGTGCGGCGCTTTCTCCTCCGTTTGGCTGGGAGACGACGCGTATCCGGACATCGCGCTCCGCCAAAGCCTCCGCGATAGCGCGGGTAGCATCGTGCGACCCGTCATCCACGATCACGATTTCCCAGTCCGTTGCGCGATTGATTCTCAATCGACGAGACTGCGGTCCATCAACGTGGTAGCGGCGTTGTAGGCGGGGATGATAACACTTACTTTCACGGAAAATTGCCTCGTACAACTCTGATGGCTATCAAAATGGGACGATTCGGAAGGGGCACTCCAATGATCGGACTGCCATGCCGGTTAGCCATTAAAGGTTCCGAAATCTCCCATCGCATTCTTGTCGAAAAGTTCGCATTGCTGCCCATTTTTATTCCAACCCTCACAGATATCCGAGGTGCCCCATCGTAAATCGCTTGAGCCGGTGAACGTGCAGCTCTCATGTTCCCAACGTGCTTCAGTCAGGGAACGCTCCCAAGCGATGATGTGGTACCCGATTAAAGGCACTTGCCTTGCCAATCATTTCCCGAGGAGAAGAATCGGGCTTGGCGCGATGCCGTAACCTTTCTTGACGGCGTGGCGCCGAGTTAGTCGCGAGCCTCGCCGCTGCCGGACTGGCATTGTTCGATGCCTTTATTCCTGGCAGTGAAACTGCTAACCCGCTACTTAAGGCAAATCCGCCGCAACTGGTGTTACCCGGCAGCGCGGCACAAACACGCAACCTCAATGACGCACCTATTCATCTGTCGGGAGTATCCGCCAGCTCCTTATCCACCGGGGGGCATTGGCACCTACGTCAGGCACATCTGCCGTTTGCTTGCCGAATCCGGCGACAGAGTTCATGTCATCGCACAACGTTGGGAAGGCGCTTCGGCTCCGTTAACGGTATCGGATGATGGCAAGTTAGTTGTGCATCGCGTCTCACCCAATGATTCGGCGGCCGAGATGGCTCAGGATGCCGGTCACAACTCGTTGATTATCGACAGCTTGACGAAAGGAGACTGCCCCTCTCAGGCTTTCAGCTGGCAGGTAGCGGGCCTGGTAGAGCAACTGGTTATATCCGAAGGCATTGATGTAATCGAGGCGCCCGAATGGGAGGCACCCCTTTACTTTTACCAACTTCGACGATCTTTAGGGATGGGGCCGGCCAAGCAGCCGCCTTGCCTAATCCACTTACATTCGCCCTCTGAGCTCATCTTTCGACATAACCAGTGGGATGTGACCCTCTCCGACTATGCGCCTCTCCGGCAGTGCGAACGGTATTGCATCCAGAACGCCGATGCACTGCTCAGCCCGAGCCGCTATTTGGCCCGCGAAGCTGAGGAGCTTTTCGGACTGGCGGCCGGTCAGGTCCTGGTAATCCCATATCCTTTGGGAGATAGTTGCGGGATCGAGCGTCCGGCGGCCGTGTGGCGGCGCGATTCGGTTTGTTTCACAGGGCGTCTCGAGCTGCGAAAAGGCGTCGTGGAATGGGTGGACGCGGCGGTAAAGGTCGCGCAGACACATCCCACGGTTAGTTTTGACTTTATCGGGAGCGACACCTCCCTGGATGGCGGCCCTGGCGCTTCGGTCCGCCGTTTTCTTTGGGACCGAATCCCTGCCGGGTTGCGGCCGCGATTTCATTTCCACGGCAGCATGAGCCGGGAGAAGTTGAGGAAGGCTTTGGCGGGCACTCCGATCGCCGTGGTGCCTTCGCGTTGGGAGAATCTTCCGTATAGTTGCATTGAAGCGATGAGCTCCGGGCTGCCGGTGCTGGTTTCGCCCCACGGCGGCATGCGCGAACTGATCGGGCATGGCGAAAGCGGTTGGATCGCGGCCGATGCAACTGCCGCAGCCTTGGCCGCGGCATTACGTACCGCGCTTGAGACACCCCCTGCACGACGAGCGAAGATGGGCCAAAACGCAGCCGCGGCCGTCAGCCGGCACTGCTCGAACCAGACTGTGGTGAAGCGCCATCTGGAATTGCGGCGCCGGTTAACCGAACCGATGACGGACAGGCCGGCGGCGATGGCGGGAATTCCCACGGAGGCCCGGCGCGGCATGGCCGTGGTGGTGACTTGCGGGGACCGAATCGGTCTGCTGCCACAGTGTTTGGAGCATCTTGCGCGGCAAACGGAGTCTGCGGCCCGCGTAGTGGTGATCGGAAGCTCCAAGGCCTTGGAATGGTGCCGCGCGTCAGGAGCCGGCTTCGTGGATGAGCAAACGCCATCGTCACGCGAAGCCGCGCTGCAGCAGGTCTTCGACGCCGCACCGCACGTCGCCGGCGTGGTGTTGGTGGATGCGGGTGTTCAGTTGGAACCGCACTGTCTGGCCGCATTCGCAGCGGTTCTGCAACGCCGGCCGGACGCCGGAATGGTCGCGGGTTTCAGCCGCTACGCAGGGCAGACTGCTGATTTGAATGTGACGCCGAACTTCGATTTGCAATCGCTCGAAGCCACCGGCGAGTGCTTCTGCCTGGCGGTGCGGACCGAAGCGCTGCAAGACCGTCATACCGCCGGTACGGGGTGGGCCACCGTAACGTATCCCGAAGTTCTGGTCTTGGCGCCAGCCCGCAAACCATCCGGCGGTGCCGCCAAAAAACGCTATTCGGCCATGGCACTGGCGCAGCGCACGTCTTCGAAACTGATGTGGACCTGGTTCCTTGGCGCCCCCGTCGCGGAAAAAGTGAGATGGGTGGGACGGGCTCTGTTCCAGCCTCGCCGTGCCGCTCAGTGGGTGAGCTGGCAAGTTCGTACCGCATCGACGAGGACCCGTTGAGTTCACGCGTAACGGCAGGGGACGAGAGGCCGCTGGTTTCGGTTGTCCTCCCTGTCTATAACGGCGAGCGCTTCGTCGCCCAGACGATTGAATCCGCGCTCCGCCAGACCTATCGGAACCTCGAAATCATCGTAGTGGACGATGGATCGACCGATCAGACCGCATCGCTGATCCAGAGTATTGCGGCGCGCGACCCGCGGGTTCGAATCTTTCACCAACCCAACAGCGGCGTAGCGCGGGCCAGAAATCGCGGGCTGGAAGAATCACGCGGCGAGTTTGTGGCGCCGTTGGACTCCGACGATCTCTGGGATCCCGCCAAGATCGAAGAGCAGGTCCGGATCATGCAGCAAGGCGGCGACGCGATTGGCCTGGTCTACTGCTGGTGGGTTTGGATCGATGAGAAGGGCGTGATTCTGGACCGGTCGCCTTCGTGGGAAATCGAAGGGGATGCCGGTGACCTGCTGCTGCAGGTGAACTATACGGGTAACGCGAGCGTACCGTTGTACCGGCGCAAGTATCTGCAGGAGGTCGGCGGATACGACGAGAGCATGGAGCAGCGAGACGGCCGGGGATGCGAGGATTGGGACGTCGCGTTAAGAATCGCCGCGCGGTACCCGGTCGCGGTCGCACGCCAACTGCTGGTGGGCTACCGGCGCTTGCCGGATAGCATGTCCACGCACTGCGATGAGATGTGGCGGTCGCGGCAGTTGTTGATCAGCGGGGCAGTGGAGCGAGATCCGGATTTAGATCCGCAATTACTTCGGCGTTCCACCGATCAGTTCGCGCTATACGTGGCCGGAGTACTGTTCCGATCGGGCGCGTATGTACGATCGTTCGGCTGGGCGGCGCGGGCCTGGCGGACGGGCCTCATCTTCCGCGTTTTGCCTTACGGGTTTCGCGCACTGGCCAACGGCGCATTGTCTCGCCGTTCGCTTTCCAAGCAAGTGATGACGGCGGGAGCCGGACTGGACAGCAGCGCCATTCCCGCAGCTCTGATTCCCTACGACCGCTTGTATCCGGCGCAAGCCGAAGCCGGCCCGGTTCGGAGTTCCGGCGTGCTGCAGTCCAAGATCGTGCAGTTCTTATTCGTAATTCTGACCTTTCTTTTCGTGGCGGGACTGCACCGGGATGACGATGGTTTGGCGTTTCAGGGGGACGCGCCCCGGCATGCGATCAATGGCCTGTTCTGGTATGACATGGCTACCAGCGGCACCACGGACTTCATCGGTTTTGCGACGCGTTATTACGCGCGTTATCCGGTGATCAATCCCATCACCTACCCGCCGCTTTTCTACCTGCTGGAAGGCTGCGCGTTTCGGATTTTCGGGCCTACGCCCTACGCGGCCAAAGCGCTGATTTTGCTGTTCGGGATTTTGGCGGGTTGCTACAGCATGGCGTGGGCGAGGCGCTGGGTAGGACCGGTTTACGGCTGGACGGGGGTCTTTCTCGCCCTCTTGCCCGGCGTTGTTGTGTGGTCGACCACGGTGATGTTGAACGTGCCGGCCCTGGCCCTGGGGATGGCGAGCCTCTACCACGCGCGGCGCTGGGTGGAATCCGGCGGCGGCAGGCGAGCGGTAGTGTGCGGCGCCCTCTGTGCGGCCACTCTGTTCACCTACTATCAAGGCGGCATCGCGATTGCGATTGGCCTTGTGTGGACGCTGTTTTTACGATCAAGCCGCAACCGCTCCCGGCAGGCCCTGGCAATTGCCGGGGTAGCATTACTTGCCGCGATACCGGTGCTGCTGGCGGCCGCATTTGCCCCGATGTTCCTGCAGCGCAATGTGCCGAGCCTGGCGAAGTTGATGGGAGCAGAAACCTTCACCTTTTACCTATCCAGTTTGCCGGCGTTGGTGGGTGCGGCGCCCTTAGCGCTCGGTACGCTCGGGATTGTGCTCGGGATACGCAGTGCTGTGTGGAGGAAGGAAGCCCAACTGGTCGCGCTGTGGATCCTCATACCACTGACGGCATTCTCCCTTTTGCCTGCGAAAGACTCGCGCTACGTGCTGATTGTTGCCCCGGCCTTCTTAGTGGGAGCGGCGATCGGGATCGCCTCCCTGGCCGCGCAATACCGGGCTGTCTGGCAATCCGCAGTCTGGCAATCCACTGTCTGGCAATCCACGGTCTTAATCGCGATGCTCGCGTTGGGCGCCTGGAGTGCATCGCGAGTTCCCACACTGCACAAATCCGGCTTCCGCGCGGTGGCGTTGTACCTGCAGCAGCACGCTCCGGACGAAGCCGTTCTCTACGACGGATACCATGACGGGCTTTTCGGATTCTATCTGCGCGCATCGGATCCGGGTTTCAAGCGCAGGCTTGTGTTGGGGCAGCAGGTGCTTTATCGTTTCGGACCAGCCACGACCTTCGACTGGGTGGAGACTGTGAACGCCGATTCACGAGCGGCGGTGGTCCGGTCGCTGCAGATGGAATCGGGCTGCCGGTGGCTGGCAATTGAAGTGGGAGCCAATTCGGAATGGGCGCGAGGGCAGCGTCTGTTGCGAGATGCAGTGAGAGGGCCGGAGTTCGAACTGGTGCGGACTTTTCCCGTGATCGCGCCGAATGCGACCCGCGTGGATCTGTACCGCCAGGTGGGAGCGGTGGCGCCGAAATCCACAATCGATCTGAAAATGACTTCGCTCGGCGAACACATTTTTCGCGGTGTTCAACCGATAACCAGATAGCAAATGAAAATAGGCCTCCTTTCCTTCGAGTTCCCACCAGAGACCGGCTTCGGCGGGATCGGTTCGTACACGTGGTATCAGGCCCGTGCCCTGGCGAGACTGGGCCACGAAGTGCACGTCCTGGCCGGACTCAAAGAGCAGGGTCCACTGACGACGCTGGAACGCAACGACATTTTCGTTCACCGGTACCGTCCCGGCGGGCTCGCTATGCAGCTTTTCGGCGGGTTGGGGCGTTGGAAATGCTGGTGGTCCCGGCAGCGGCTCGAGAACGGTTGGGGCATGTATCTCGCGCTGAAGGCGCTGCAGGAAAGGTACCACTTCGACGTCCTGGAAATGCCGGAGTGCGGGGCGGAGGGACTGCTGATCAACTCAAAGATCGATGTTCCCACGATCGTGCGCTTCCATTCGCCTTCGCGTTTGATTATGCCGTTTTATGATGTTCCGAAGAAGGACGTAGTATTGTGCTCGTGGTTGGAGCGCAGGGCTATACGGAAGGCTACCGCGCTGAGTTCCTGCTCGAGTTTCCTGGCGGGAGAGGTTCAGACGAAGATGGGAGTGAACACGCCGATCAGCGTAATTCCGAACGGCATCGACCTGGAGCTTTTCGACCGGCAGGAGCGGCTGGACGTGGCTGCGAAATACGGCTTGCCCCGCGATAAACCGATTATCTTTTTCGCGGGACGCATGGAGCGCCGTAAGGGCATCCATCTGTGCGGAGAGGTAGTCAGCCAGGTGCTGCGCGATCACGATGCCGCATTTGTATTTGCCGGACAGGACCTGTTCGGATACATGGAGAATACACTGCTGCCATCGCTCAGCAGCCAGCAACTCAAAGGCTCCGTGCATTATCTGGGGAAACTGGGCCTGGATGAAGTGCGGTCTTTTGTCAACGCCGCCGATATTTTCCTGCTGCCCAGCCTTTGGGAAAACCTTCCCTATTCCTGCCTGGAAGCAATGGCGGCGGGCCGCGCGATTGTAGCTTCCGCGCAGGGAGGAGTGCCGGAGTTGATCCAGCACGGGCAGAACGGACTGCTGGCGGCTGCCGGCGACGCGGAGTCATTCGTGCAGGCAATTCGAATGTTACTGAACGACAAATCACTCCGCTGCCGGCTGGGCCGCGCCGCGCGGGATACGGTGCGGCAGCAGTTTACGGACACGCGAGTTGCTCAGTTGTCCGTGGATTTCTATTCGAACGTGATTGATGCCCACCTCGAAGGAGGCAGACGGATCCAATGAATTTTCTGAATTATCTGCGTAAGCCAAGTCCGGTGCGCCGTCCCTGGCAGAGCATGTCTCTGCCCGCGCAACTGACCGGGATCAAGTCCATGCTGTCCGCCGAGGAAAAGCAGTATTTGTGCTGGCTGACCGCCGAACAGTTTGAGGGATGGGGTGCGGTGGTGGACCTGGGACCCTGGCTGGGGAGCAGTAGCTCGTCCCTGGCGGAAGGGCTGAAGCGGCGCGGGTCCGAGGCTCAAATCCACAGCATCGATTTATTTCGATGGGAACCTGGTTACATGGAGCCGGTCGCGCCTACGGGTCTGGCCGACGGAGCGGACTTTCTGCCGGTTTTCCAACAGGAGACAGCCGCGTATTCCGCGTGGATCAATCCCCGAAAAGAGGATCTCACCAATTTTTCCTGGGACGGTGGACCGATTGAGATTCTGTTTGTAGACGCCGCCAAAAGTTGGGAGCTCACCAACGCTATTTTCCGGGGTTTCGGTCCGTTCATCGTGCCCGGGAAGACCAGAGTGGTGCTGCAGGATTTCCGGTATTACGAGACGCACTGGCTTCCGCTGATTTTCGACAGCCGCCCCGATCTCTGGGAGGAGATCGAATCGGTAGCGGAGGGCCACACCGTGACCTTTGTGCCACTGAAGCCGCTGATGGGCCCTGCAGGAATACAGACCGACTATTCGGAAGATGCATTTCCACTGGCGCCGGCCGAGTGCCTGCTGAGGAAGCGGATTGGCACGGAAGAAGCTTCGCAGCAGCACTGGTACCTGAGGATGCTCTATCGCAAGTACCTGTTGGACGGGTCTTCGGAGGAAGCGCAGAAGCTGCGGGCAACCCTGCTTTCGGATGGCACGATACCGGAAGCGGAGCTGTCGAAGATCGAGAATGTCGAGCACATTCTAGTGCCTCGCGGATGGAAGTATTACGGCCAGGGCGATTACCGGACGGCCGCAGAGGTTGCCCGGCAATCCATCCGGATCTGTCCGACGGGGCAAACCCACGCGCTCTCGTTGTTGGCTTTCTCTCTTTTGCAATTGGGC
Source organism: uncultured Solibacteraceae bacterium (assembly GCA_963811575.1). Classification (GTDB taxonomy): domain Bacteria; phylum Acidobacteriota; class Terriglobia; order Bryobacterales; family Bryobacteraceae; genus Solibacter. The sequence goes on from CAWERY010000015.1 coordinate 54,668, forward strand.
GATCGAAAAGCAGCTGGTCAGTGCCTGCAAGAAATCCTCGCAAGCGACCCCACGTCGGTTTCGACGCGGCTAGGGTGCGCGGAGATTGCAGTGGCGGAAGAGGAATTCGAAGATGCGGAACGGAGGGTACTGGATGTACTCTCCGGCTCCATTTCCGATGGGTCCACCGTCTCCTGGGCGCTGAGACTGCTCGAAGAGATTTGGCAAGCTGCCGGCCCGAGCGGATCGCGTTTGGCGAAGCTGCAGGGGATGCCAGACGACGTGAAGGCGACTCCCCAGTTTCTAGAGCTTTTGGCCCGCGAACAGCGTACCGCCGGCTTAAACTCGGATGCGATGAGCTCCGTGGAAGGCGCGTTGAAGACGGTCACCGAGGAGATCGCAGCCAAACGATTGCGGGCTGAATGGCACGCTTTGGCGGACCTCCAGCCAGTGGGGGCTGTGGAATCCGCCGCCGGCGGCCTGCACCGTCCGGAAGTTCCGAGCCGGCTGCCGGCGCTGGCGGGAGTCACGCTGGGCGAACTGGCGAGCGAGACGCTGGCGCGGGCCAAGGAGGGCGATTTCGGCGCTTCGGAGGAAGCCATCCTCCTGGCGCTGGAATTGGACGGCGAGCTGGAGCGCGCCCTGGAGCTGCATAACAACCGGTTTTCGATCCGCAGGTATCACGACCTGTTCGACAGTTTCTATCGCTACGTGGGCCCTCCCGCGCCGCCCTTAGAAGGGGCTACGATTGTGGACCTGGGTTGCGGGTCGCTGAACCCGTTCGGATTTCTGTTCGTGCTGTTAATGCTTGGCGCACGCCGCGGAATCGCGGTCGACCTGGAGACGATTCACGACTGGCCTCGCGCTACGAGCGCACTGGCAGCGGTGGCGGCAAGCATGCTGGTTGCACCGGATCGAATTGTCGGCGACCATCCGGTACAGGTTGCGCAGCTGTTGAAGAATATCGCGTCGTTCGACCTGGCTAAGCTGCGGGCCGGCGACCGCACCGGGATCGACCCGGCGAGATTGGTTTACCGGCGCGAATCGGTGCAGGCTTTATCGCTCCAGAACGCGGAGGCCGACCTCGTCGTGTCGAATGCGTTCTTCGAACACATTCCGGAAGTTGAGCCGGCGATCGTCGAATTGGCGCGTGTAACGCGGCCCGGCGGTATGGGAGTGCATGTGATCGATTGCTCCGACCACCGGCGGTATCACGACGCGCGGGTACACCCATTGCAGTTTCTGACCGAGAGCCACGAGGGAGCTCTCGCGCACGGGAGCAACCGCCTTCGTCCCGCGGAGTTTGTGAAGATTTTCGAGCGCAACGGCTTCGAGGTAGTCAAGGTGGAGTCATTTCAACAAGCGGACGTAACCTCTGAACTCCGCGACCTGCTGGTGGCACCGTATCGGATGATGCCAGGGAAGATGCTGGTGGACACGATCGTCAAGCTGGTGGTGCGGCGATGCTAGGTCATCCGGCGCGGGGTTGAAGTCACCCGGGCCGACCGTTTGCAGGAGCCGCAAAATGCCGCGCTACCTGAAGACCCTCGCGCGAGATTACTCCGCCTTGGCGGCGAGTGACACAACGACTGGCGGAGTGAACGCGCTCCACTGATCCCGGCAAGCGGCGGCAAAGGGATAGTCCGGCGCCAGAGCCAAGGCGCGATGCACGTTTTCCATCGCCGCAGCTTTCTCGCCGGCATAGAACTGTTCGGTCGCCAAATGGGTGAGAAAAGCGGGGCTGTGGCTTAAGCTGGCGGCCAGTTCGGCCAACACCGGCAGATGCGTTCCCTGGAGACCCTGGGCAGTCCAGGCCCGGAAAAGCAGACATAGAGTCCAATGGACGGTCGATTCGTCGAGTTGGAGTGTGCTCAAAACGGCGAGTGCTTGGGCAGCTGCTTCTTCGTATCGCGCTTCGGACAAGGCGATCTCAACTCCCAACAGCCTTCCCGAGGGAAAATCCGGTGAGATCAAGAGAATCTGCTGCAAGGCAAGGTTGGCCCCTTCCATGTCTCCCAACCGCAGGCGCGCGAAACCCAGAAGTGTCGGGGGGTATACCGATACCGCGCCTTCGATCGATATACATCGGTCTGCGAGCTCGCAAGCCATTTTGAAATCCCCTTGGCTCATTGCCTTCCAGCCTCGACCACAGAGAATATGATTCACACTCTCCATCGACTTCAGATTGGTTTCATCGATCCCACCGGCGACGACTTCAGCTCGCAGCTTCAGGGACTCTTCTAACGGGCCATCGATCAGATACTTGCGATAGAGCGCCTGTAAGACGCGGTGCCGGTTAAAGGGTTCCTCCCTGGCCATCCGGCCCCGGAGCAGTATCTCCGCTGATTTCAGGGGAAATGACTCTTCCGCGTAGTCCGAGTCTATGCCGCAAGGTCCGAAGAGAGGCTTAAGGGGCATGAAGCTTACGGTAGTGCTGTATTGGACGTCTTCGACCTGTTTCCACAGATCAGGACGGCTGTCAAAGATTAGCGGCAGGCAGTGTGCGTAGTGAAAACGGAAATCCTGCAACACAATTCGGGACCGTCCCGGAACGAGGTGACGTGCGAATCCGTTGAGAATCGCATTGGCCAACTCCCAGCTCTTTGCAGAATCGACGAAGAGGATCTCAATGGGCCCGCCGTCCCAGGCTGCTTCCATGAGGTCGAGTTTCCTTGGCTTGATCCAGGAGGCGTAGTCGGATGTTTGTTTCAAATAAAACGGCAGGAAATCTTCACCAATCTTCCAAACCGGACCGGCCTGCGCAGTCATGTAGTCTTCCCAACGAAAGAGGTCCAGGCTATGGATTTCGGCAGTAGAGTTCCGCCGGCGCAGTCCTTCAGCAAGGGCAGCGCTGCTGCTTCCGAGCCAGACGCCCAGCTCCACGATGGCCCCCCAGCCTTCATATTTTTCTTCTGTGAGCCAGATCAGGTATTGCTTCTCATCCTTCGACAGCATTGACGGAATCCGGTCCACTTCAGCCGGAACACAGACTTGGCTCCACGGTCTCAGCAGAGCCATCTCATCCACGGTGAGGCCGTGATGTAACACCCCAGATGTGAGGCTTTGCTCTTTCCCGGCGAGTTGGGCGGACAGATACCTCTCATGGAGAATCTTGAGGAAAAAACTTCGCTTGGATGGCTCTTCCCGGTCGATTCTGTCTCTGAGAATGCGATCCGCCGACTGGAGGGGAAACGCTTCTTCCGAGTAATCCGAGTGGATGCCGGCCGGGCCGGCCAGCGGCTTCAACGGTGTAAATGCCACCGTCCAGCCGTTGTCCACATCCTCTACCTCTTCCCAAATATCGGGCCGGCTGTCGAACGCCAAGGGAAGCCAGGGACAATCAAAGCGAAAATCCTGAAGGACGACCCTGGAGCGCCCGGGCACAAGGAAGGGACCGAAACCGCGAAAGATGGCGTTCAGCAGTTCCCAGCTCTTTGCAGCATCGACGAACAGTATCTCAATCGGCCCTTCGTCCCAGCGGTAATCCCTCAGATCCTGCTTCCGGACGTCGATCCACGGGGCATAAGGGCCGATTTCCTGCGTGAAAAGATGAAGAAAATCATCGTCCTGATCAAGCCCGGTTGAAGCGAGTGGTTCCATATAATCGGGGTCCCACTGGAAGAGGTCAAAGCTGCGGACCCGCTGGTGCACTCCGCGGCGTTTGAGACCTTCGGCCAGTGCAGCGCTACTGCTTCCAAGCCAAGGTCCAAGATCTACGACGGCGCCCCATCCTTCAAATTTCTCCGACGTCAGCCAAGTCAGGTACTGTTTTTCTTCCGGAGTCAGCATGGAGCGCATGCCCGTGATGAAGTCGGGCAATGCGATGTTTTTCCAAGGCCGCGGGGCGCGCGTTATTTTCATTTGACTGTCCTTTCCACTCTTGAGTCTTCACTCGGAACATCGGTGGCTTGGCCTAGTAAAACAATATACCTGCTTATCGCGAGAGACTAATAGCCTGGAGTTCCAGGCTGGACAGCCGGCAGCGGATGCTCGGCCTGGTGGCATAATCAGTTGAGCTAAAAAACTCCATGATCAAAACCGTGCTCCTTCTCTACGCGGCACTGGCTGCCTCATTCGCTCAGCCGGTAGATCCCAATCTCTATGCTGGAATCGAGTGGAGGCTGGTGGGACCGCATCGTGCCGGCAAGGCTACCTCCGCCTCGGGTATTCCGGGTAACCCGGCGGTGTACTACTTCGGCACCGCTGGAAGCGGTGTGTGGAAGACGGTCGATGGCGGGCAGACGTGGGCTTGCGTCAGCGATGCGGTCCGCCTCACCGGCATCGGCGCGGTTGCTGTCGCTCCCTCGCGCCCCGATACGGTCTACGTAGGAGCTTCGGGCACGGGACCCACCGCCGGGCTTTACCGCTCCACGGACGCGCGGAGGTCATTGGGAACTGGTCACGCTCCAGGGACATGCGGTGGCGTCGATTGTGATCGATCCGCGCAATTCCGATCTGGTGTTGGCGGCGGCCGGGGATACCGGCGTCATGCGGACTGCCGATGGCGGCAAGACCTGGAACTCCGTGCTGCCCGATTCGAAGGTAGGCGCGGTGTGGCTGGTCTTCGACCCCGACGACCCGCGGAACCTGTATGCCGGGACGCGCCCCGCCGGCGCCGGTGGTCCGGGGGGAGGCGGCGGTGGCCGGGGCGCTGCACCGGTGACCACTCCCGCGACGGATTCGCAGATCTATCGCTCCAGCGACGAAGGTCTGACCTGGATCAAGACGAGCCCGGACGGGCTTCCGGGCGGCAACTTCGGGACGATCTCGCTGGGCGTGGCCGCTGGGACCAGAGGACAGCGGGTATACGATTATGTCGCGCAGGGCCTCTTCCGCTCCGACGATGGCGGCGCACACTGGAGCCGCGCCACGGACGATCCGCGCCTGATCGGAGGCGGTCAGTTCCATGATGTGACGGTGGACCCGCGCAATCCGAACATCCTGTTTGCGACGCAGACCTCCCTCTATCGTTCCGTTGATGCGGGCAAGACTTGGGAATCCTACACTGGAGCGCCCAGCGGCGCCGATTTCAACTACCTTTGGATCGACCCCACCGACGACAAATACATGATTCTCGCGACGGATCAAGGCGCCGGAGTCAGCATGAACGCGGGGCGGACCTGGACCACCTGGTACAACCAGCCCACCGGCCAGATGTACAACGTCACGACGGACCACGGCTTTCCCTTCTTCCTCTACTCTGCGCAGCAGGACAGCGGCACCATCGCCACGCCCATCTTCGGCCGGGGCGGCCAGATCACCTACCGCGACTGGTACACCACCAATGGTTTCGAAACCGCGCGGATCGTGCCGGATGCGGCTGATTCGAATTATTTGTATGCCACCGGTTGGTACGGTTCCATTCTGCGCATCAATAAAAATACCGGACAGACGCAGCACGTTTTTGAGCGTACGGCGAAGTATCGCGAAAACGGCTCGCCCCCGATGGGCTTCGCGCCGTCCGACCCGAAGACGTTCTATCTGGCTACGCAATTTCTGTTGGCCACGCGAGACAAGGGCATGACGTGGCAGGCAGTGAGCCCCGACCTGACCGCTACCGCCGGCGATGACGCGCCGGCGGCCGCGGGCGGACGGGGCGGGCGCGGGGGCGGCGCCGCAATCAGCGCACTGGCGTTCTCACCCGGGGATGCGAAAGAAATCTGGGCGGGAACGAGCAATGGCCGGCTCCAACTCTCACGCGATGGCGGCGCTCATTGGAGCAACGTGGCATCGGGTGAGATGGCGCAAGGCGGAGCTGTGACCACGGTGGAGGCATCGCCCAGCGACCCGGCCCGCGCGTTTGCGCTGTTGGGTCCGCCAGCGCGGCGGCGGCAGGGGCGCCACCGCCACTGCTCCGCCGCGCATCTACCGCACCGACGACTACGGCAAGAGTTGGAAGCTGATGAACAACGGGCTGCCCAACAGCGCGGCACATGCGGTTCGCGAGGATCCCGGGGATCGCAACCTGGTCTTCGCGGCGCTCGATAGCGGGGTCTTTGTCTCCTTCAACGGAGGCGGCGACTGGCAATCGCTGGAACTGAATCTGCCCGCTGCTTCGTGCCGCGACCTGGCGATCGAGCAGAACCACCTGATTGTCGCCACCTTCGGGCGCGCCCTGTGGGCCATCGACAATCTAAATCCCCTGCGCGAACTCGCCGCGAAATCTGCGCAAGTGTCGGCGTCGAATACCTACCTGTTCGCGCCGGCGCCGGCGGTCCGCATGCAGTGGGACACGTACACGGACACGCCGTTGAGCCCGGAATTGCCCGCTGCGGCGAATCCGCCGGACGGGGCCGTGATCGACTATTATTTGAAGTCGCCGCCGGCCGGCGAGATCACGATGGAGATCTACGATCCGGCGGGAAAACTCGTGCGCTCCTATTCCAGTGCCGGCGCAGCTTCGCTGGGATATAAGGTGAATGTGCCGGACTATCTGGCTGGCGCCCGCGTCGGTGCTGCCAAAGACAGCCGGGCTCCATCGCTTTGTCTGGGATCTTCGCTATCCCGACCCCGAGCAACTTCTCTACACCTACTACGGGGTGCACGTCGATTACTTCGAGTACACGCTGGCGGACCATGCCATTCCGCATAACACGCCATGGCACGAGCCGCAGGGGCCGATGGTGTTGCCCGGACAATACGAAATCCGGCTCACTGCCGGCGGACAGACACTGCGCCAGCCGATCACGGTGACGCTCGATCCGCGGCTGAGCGTCTCCGTGCAGGAACTGCGGCAACAGTTGGAGCTGGCACAAAGGATCGCCGCCGCAATGGGCGCAACTTACCACGGCTACAATCAGGCAATGCAATTGCACGCCGACCTTGGATCGCGGCTGGCGGCTCTCAAGCAACTGGGTAAATCACCAGAGGCAATCTCAGCCGCTGAGACGCTGGATGGCAAAGCGCAGGAATTAGCGAATGCCGCCGCACCGGCCGTGGGGCTGGGGCCGATGAATCGCGATCTGACACGCCTGATGATTGCCGTAGGCCAGTCCGACACGCCGCCGGCCGAGATGCTGAAGGAAGCCTTCGATGGCATGTGCGGCGACACCAAGGCAGCGCTGGCGCGATGGGGAGAATTGCTTACAGTTGACGTGCCAAGATTGAACGCGTTATTGGTTCCGCAGGGAATCCCGGCGCTACCCGCGCCCCGAGGAATTGCAGGCGGGTATTGCGGACAGTGAGGAATCGTGAGTCCGCTGCTACGCTGTGTTGCTATCGAGTACATCGCGAAGGCGGCGAAGCAGCTCTTCCCGGGTAAAGGGCTTCTGGATGAAGTTAGGCTGCGAGCGCAGCGACTCACTACCTTCACTCAGGTCCGGGTAGCCCGACATGTACAAAATTTTCGTGTCCGGCCGGGTAGTTAGCAAACGCTCCGCCAATCGATGTCCGGACATGTTCGGCATAACGACATCGGTGAGCAATAAATGGATTTGGCGAGCGTCATCGCGAGCCAGTTGAAAGGCCTCCTCGCCGTTGCTCGCGAGGAGCACCCGGTATCCGGCGCTTTCGATTACCTGGCAAATCTTCTCTCGCAGCGCTGGTTCATCTTCGACGAGTAGGATAGTCTCGGAGCCGCCCCGGGGCCGCCCCAGTTCGCGCTGGAGAATCGGTTGAGGAATTTCCAGTGCGGCGGGCAGGTAGACTCTGAACTCGGTCCCGCGATCCGGCTCACTCGACACCGTAATGAAGCCGCCGCTCTGCCTCACAATTCCGTAAACGACCGAAAGGCCCAGCCCGGTCCCTCTTCCGATCGCCTTCGTGGTGAAGAACGGCTCAAAGATCCGCGCCTGCGTCGCCGTATCCATCCCATGACCGGTGTCCCTGACCACGAGCATGGCGTATCGACCTGGGCGCGCGTCCGGGATTAATCGAGTCTCGGATTCATCGAATTCCACATTCGCCGATTCCACTATGAAGGCGCCGCCTTGTGGCATTGCATCCCGCGCGTTCACCGCCAGATTCATGATGACCTGCACGAGCTGCCCACGATCGGCCTTCACAAGGCACAATTCCGAACCAGGATTGAAGGTTACGGTGACGTCCTCGCCGATCAAACGCTGTACTAGTTTTTTGGCGTCGGCCGTGATGGAGTTTAGGTTCAAGACCTCGGTCTGCAGGACTTGTTTGCTGCTGAAGGCCATTAGCTGCTGGCCGAACGTGATGGCCTTCTCCGCGGCGTCCCGGATGGCGGCTACAGAATCGACGGCCGGCTCGCCGGTGCTCAGCTCTTCGAGAGCGGAATCCGCGTGGAGCAGGATAATGCTCATCAAGTTGTTGTAGTCGTGGGCGAGGCCGCCCGTCAGACGCCCGATGGATTCGAGTCTCTGTGCCTGCCGGAGCCGCTCGTCGGCCTGCTTGCTGTCGGTGATATTGATGTTCACGCCGGTCATTCGTAGCGGCGTGCCAGCCGCGTCTTTGAAGACCTGCCAGCGCCCCTTCAACCAATGAACGCTGCCATCTGGCCACACCACTCGCCATTCACCCTCGGTGGGTGCACCGGTCTCGAATGCCTGGTTGACGAGTTCCAGGGCGCCGGGCCGATCCTCGGGATAGATGAGCTGCTCCCACGCCGACTGTGTCCGGGCAAAGCCGCCCTCCGGCAGGCCATACATCGCTTCCAGCTCGCGTGCCCACACGTTGACGCCGGTCTGGATGTTCCACTCAAAGGTGCCGACCTGCGACACCTGCTGTGCCAGTTTCATCCGCGCGACGGAGGCGAGCAGAGCGTCCTCGGCGTTGCGTCGAAGCAGGTCGATACTCTGCACCTTTGAAGTGGCGATCCAGAGCACAGTGATCGCCGTCAGAATATTAATCGAAAGCACGGCAACTTTGCCGGCGCTGTCGTAGATCTGGAAATGAGCGAAAACTAGCCCTAAGATCGTATTCAGCACGGGAAGGGTCATCGCCGCCGGCATCAGGCTACGGGCGATAATGCCGGCGGGGCCGCGATCTTGCAGCAGCGGCACGAAATGGCCGTTCTGTCCGGAGGTCAGTAGAGTGGCTGCCGCGAGTATTCCGAGAATTCCGGCAACGGGCGAGATACTTCGCGGCGACGCCGTGCCCCATTCACTTACAACGGAAATGAATCCGAAGTAACACATGATGAGGACCGCAATCGCACCCCATTCCCGGATCAGAACGATGGCTCTATTTCGAGAGCGGACGAGAAACATGACTGCACCAAGGAGGCAAAAACGAAGGCCTGCGATGGGTGCGGGCCGCCCTGGTAACAAGGCGTCCGGCGGCAAGTGGGAAGGAAAGATCAGCCTGTCGAACGCGCTGGAACCGGCGCCGGCCAAATATTCAATGCAAACGATCGCGCCTATGGCAAATACCAATGTGGCGCCGACGCGCACCACTGCTCCATTGTCCTTAGTCGCGTCCACCCAAAGGGAACAACCGAGAGCGAGGTACGCGAATGATGACCATGGCGTCATGAGGTTAGGACTGGCGACGTGACCGGCACCAAAAAGCCCCAGGAAGGCGAGCGCTGTAAGAATAACGATTGCCGCCGTCGCCTTGCTGAAGGAGTGGATATTCATGCCGGTTCCCGTATCGTCATCGGGCCAAAATGATGCTCCAAATCTTACCAGGAAAGAACGCAATCCGGGTCTGGAATTACGCCGAATTAGCGGTGGGTCGAGACGCAACTTCCTCAACTGGGCGCCAGGGAGCAAATCCGCCGATATGGCGTCAGGCAGCCCTAACGAGTGTGGAGATCAATTCTGCAACGGAATTCTTTGGACGCTATCGATGACCAGAATATCGATGGGTTGTTTACGCGCCTCGAGCTTCAATCCGAGGTCGTTCTGGACGGCAGTGAAGACGGACGGGCCGGTCGATTCCGCAGGTGGAGGGTTGCCTCCGAAGCCAAGCCCGGAGAGATCGATGGTGAAATCATATGTGCCTTTGAGCCCCGTCCAGTCAAGAACCGGGCGATCCAACCGGCGGGTCAGCATGAAAGTAAATCGCGAGACTGGCTGATTATGGAATGTGACTGCCGTCGGACCGCCGTTGATGGCCGGCTCGCCTGAGGACTCCTTGAACTTAGGGGCGGCCTTGCCCGGCATCAGCAAATAACAGGAAATCTCCTTCTTCTCCGTGTGGCTCTTCATCTGGAAGCGATCTACGATAAGCGCCTGTACCATCGCCCGGATTTTGTCCGCGGACACGGGTTCCTCTGCCTTCGCCACGATGTCGTACCGTTCCTCCGCCTTGATCCATTCAGGGCCCGAGATCTCAAAATCCTTGAGGTTATACGCCCATTCGAGCACATACCGCAAGGGGACGTTGTACATGGCGAAGTGCCCAGGGTTGCTATCCATGTTGCGTGGGATGTCGCCGGGATTGGGCCCGCTGGTGACGCGCTTTACCGACGCCACTTCGAACACAGGATGGGACTGCCCAAAGACCGCGGACACGGAAACAGCCATCAAGGTAACGACTAACTTCATTCGAACCTCCTTAGAACCTCGGCCTTGCGTCGCGAGATTTCTTAGGGTAGCGCTAGAAGGTGGCGATCGCAAACACAAAAGGCGGCAACGGGATGCGTTCATCGTCTATTCATCTGGTTTGAGGCAGAATGATGGGCACCGGAGGCTGCATGATCAGACGCGCATTCACTTCACCTGGGCTTTTCTTTGCCACCACCCTGGCTGTAACTTGTATCGGGCAGGCGCAGCAGTTCAAGACTGAAAAGTTTGATATCAAAGGGGAAGGCGGCACAGACTATGTCGCCGTCGAAGCCGCGACGGGGCGCGTCTTCGTCTCGCGTGGTACGCACATGATGGTGGTTGATGGCCCGACCGGCAAAGTTGTCGGCGATATCCCGAACACTCCGGGCGTACACGGCGCCGGCATCGCTACAAAAGCCGGTCACGGATTTACGACGAATAGCGGCGATCAGAATGTCACGATGTTCGACCTCAAGACTTTGGCGGTTATCAAACAGATCAAAGTTGGCCCGGGTCTTGACGGCATTATGTATGATGAGCCCGATGACAAGATCATTCTGACGAATCATAGCCGCCCGATTGGAACGCTCACCGCGATCGATCCCAATACCGGTGACATCGTGGCTACAGTCGAGCTCGAAGACACCGCACCGGAAGGCGCGGCGGCGGATGGCAAGGGTCACGTCTTTGTCAACAACGAAAGTAAGAACACGATCCAAGTAATCGATGTGAAGACGTGGAAGGCCACCGCGTCATGGCCGCTCGCACCGTGCGAAGGGCCCACAGGCATCGCGTACGATAAGGCGTCGAACCGTATTTTCGCGGGTTGCAACAAAACATCCGTGGTGGTTGATGCAAGCACGGGCAAAGTGGTCGCTTCCATCACGAACGGGACGCGTGTGGACGCTCTGGGATGGGACGCGACGAAGAAACTGATTTTCATTCCGAACGGAGGCGAGGGCAACGTCACAGTGGTGCACCAGGATTCTCCGGACAAGTACACCGTGGTGGCGACGGTTCCCACGTTCGCCGGCGCAAAGACGATCGCTGTGGACCCGAAGACGCACAACGCGTACTTGTTCCAGCCCGAGCGCGGTCCCGCTCCGCCGCCTGCCGCTGACGCGCCGCCTCCGCCAGCCGGTGGCCGCGGCCGTGGGCCACAGGGTCCCATCGTCGCTGCGTGGTTTATCGCCATCAAGCAGTAAGCGACACGCTGACATGACGGTGCGATTCTTGGGCAGGAGAAGGGTTGAGATGAGAATCACCGTGCTCCTGACGGCCATGATCTTTCTTGGGTTGGCGGGCCGGCCGCCACTTCTTGCGCAGGCAGGGTGGCAGGTTGTGAAGACATTCCCAATCGGCGGCCAAGGCGGATGGGATTATCTCACGGCGGACCCACAGGCGCATCGGCTCTATGTTCCACGGACTACCCACACGATGGTGATCGACACCGAGTCGGGTAAGACGATTGCGGATATTCCAGCGCAAAAAAACGCGCACGGCGTGGCGCTGGCAAAGGCCGCGGGGCGCGGGTTTATCAGCGACGGGGGCGGTGACGGTGCGATTGTAATCTTCGACCTGAAGACGAACGCCGTGCTTGGTTCACTGGCCGCGATGCCGGACGCCGACGGGATTATTTTCGATTCCACTAGCGGACACGTCCTGGTGGTGTCTGGTCGCGGGAAAGCGCTGATGTCGTTCAAGCCCGACATCGACCCCACGCATGGAAAGATCGACGAACCGATCGCTCTCCGTGGGGAGCCTGAGTTCCTGGCGGCTGATACGGCCGGCAGGGTGTACATCAATCTGATGGACACGCACGAAGTCGCGGTGGTCGATTTCAAGACGAGGAAGGTAATCGCGAACTGGCCGGTGGCTCCAGGCGGGCTGCCCGTAGGGATGGCATTAGATGCCGGGAAGGGGCGGCTTTTCATTGGATGCCGAGGGCCCCGGAAATTGATCGTCATGAGCACCGCGGACGGGAAGGTGCTGTCGGATCTACCGATCGGAGAGAATGTCGATGCGATCAAGCTCGACAGGAACCTGGCATTTGCCAGCACCGCCGGATCGCAGCTCTTTGTGATGGGTGAGACATCCCCCGGAAAATACTCACTCGTACAGACGGTGAAAACCGGCGAGGGTGCGAGAACCATGGAAGTGGACCCCTCCACCCACAGGATCTATCTGCCGGCTGCTGAGTACGAGGCGGACGCGAGCGGCAAGAGGACTGTAAAACCAGGCACTTTCAGGATTCTCGTGGTGGCGCACCAGGGCGTGAAATAGCTGAAACACGTCCGGATGACCCGCGATTCGTCATTCGTCGGATAACAGTGAAAATCCGGAACCGGCCATTACTAAAGTAATAACTCTTTAGAGTCATCCAGGCTCAAATCATGAAGAGTCATTCATTTCATTTAACGCATAACTAATGGCGCTTACCCGTGCGGTGCGTTACAGTCTGGTTATCCGCTTTGGAGGTAAGGTCTTGAAGTTCAGCGTTCTAGTTGCGTTGTTTTTAGCGATTCCCCTTGCGTTGTTTTCGCAGGAGTATCGGGGCACCATCGGTGGCGCGGTTACTGATTCGACGGGGGCCACGATTGCGGCCGCAAAGGTCATAGTGACCGAGATCGAAACCGGCGCGAAGGCAGAAACCGTTTCGGACAATGCCGGGCATTACGCCGTGCCGTTCCTGGCACCGGGCAATTATTCGATTGCAGTCACGATAAGCGGCTTCAAGGAATTTGTGCGCAAGGGTGTGCACTTGGGCGCGGGCGACCACGTGGGTGTGGACGCGAGACTGGAAGTCGGTGAAGTGACACAGTCCGTAGAGGTCACGGCCGACGTTTCGATTGTCAATGCGGAGAGCGCCTCGGTCGGACAGGCGGTAACGACGAAAGAAGTGGACGAGTTGCCTCTCAACGGACGGACTCCGGCCGTCCTGGCGACGCTGGCATTGGGCGTTCTACCTACGGGCCAGCCTTCGCTTATCCATCCTTTCGATAGCGGCGCCGGCAATGCATGGAGCGTCGCCGGAACTCCGGCGCAGACCAGCGAAACGATGGTGGACGGCGTTCCGAACGCAACGTGGGACGGACGTCTCGCCTACAGCCTGCCGCAGGATGCGGTGCAGGAAGTGCGGGTCAAAGCGTTCGATTCCGACGCGTCGTTCGGCCACACCGGCGGCGGCACGCTGAATCAGGTCATGAAGACCGGGACCAACACGATTCACGGCACAGTTTGGGAATACAACCAGCCGAACACCCTGACGGCCAACGATTTCTTCAACAATGCCAAGGGCGTGCAGCGCCCAACCTCGCATTTGAATCAGTATGGATTGACCGCCGGCGGACCGATCTGGATTCCGAAAGTATTCAACGGTAAGAATAAGCTGTTCTGGTTTTTCGCTTTTGAAGGCATGAAGGATGGCCAGCCGAACCCGGTTTTCCTGACCATTCCGACGGCCGCCGAACGCACGGGCAACCTGTCTCAGATTTTGGCAGCCGACAAGACGCAGCTTTACGATCCGTACAGCGCCGTGGTCAACGGAAGCACGATCACACGGTCGCCGATCCCCAACAACATTATTCCCACGAACGAATTGAATCCGGTGGCACTGGCCTATCTGAAGTATTTCCCGCTGCCGAACGTGGCGGGCACGGCTGACGGCCAGCAGAACTATGGCAACAGCGCGACCACCAACGACAATTACAACAACGAAATGGGGCGGCTGGACTATAACATGTCTGAACTGAGCCGCCTGTCCTTCAACGTCCGAAAGACCGACTACAGCCAGACCAAGAATAACTACTTCGGTAACATCGCCGAGGGGTCCGTTCTGAAGCGCGCCAACTGGGGCGCCACCCTGGATGAAGTCTACACAATTAATGCCAGCAACGTGGTGGACGTGCGCGCCAATTTCACGCGCATGGCGGAGAACCACGACATGCCCAGCGCAGGGTTCGATCCGACAACGCTCGGGCTTCCCTCGTATCTCGCCACGAACTCGCACTACCTGCAAATGCCGGTGGTCACGTTCAGCAGCAGTACCAACATGCAGGCGCTGAGCGCTACCGGCGCGGACCAGATCCCCTCGCAGTCTCTGCAGCTTTACGCCAGCTGGGTAAAGATCGTGGGGAATCATACCCTGAAATTCGGGACCGACGAACGGCAGTACCGGCTGAACACATTTACCGCGGGCAGTGGGAGCGGCCAGTTCTCGTTCTCCGGCAACAATTGGGTGAGAGCCAGCAGCAGCGCTTCCTCGACGGTTGCGGTGGGGCAGGATTATGCGTCATTCCTGTTTGGCCTACCCTATACCGCGAGCGCCTCCACTTACGACATCAACACCTACGCATCGTGGTACTCGTACTATGCTTCGGGGTTCGCTCAGGACGATTGGAGACTGAAGCGGAACCTGACGCTCAGCCTGGGACTTCGTTACGAGTGGGATGGTCCTTATCACGAAAAATACGGCCGCACGGTGAACGGTTACGATGCCACAACGCCGAGTCCGCTGGCTGCCGCGGCGACGGCTGCGTACGCCAAGGCTCCCTCCGCGCTGCTGCCGGCGAGCGCGTTCAATGTGTTGGGCGGCTTGACGTTCGCCACCCCCAACGACAATGCGGTTTACCAGAACAGGTCGCACATGTTCAGCCCGCGCGCCAGCCTGGCGTGGTCTCCGGAACGGTTGCATGGGAAGACCGTGATCCGTGCCGGCTTTGGTGTCTTCGAATCGCCCGTAGCCATTTCCTACGTGGGCCCGGACGGCAAGTATTCCACCAGCCCGCGCACGCCGCTGGGACAGGAGGGCTTCAGCCAATCCACCGCACTTACGGCGACGGCCAACAACTATGCCCTGCCCGGCGCCGTCTCCCTCAGCAATCCGTTCCCGACCGGCTTCCTGCAACCCGCGGGATCGAGCCTGGGCTTGCTGACCTATGCCGGGCAGACGCTGCAGTTCCTGAATCCGAATACGCAGAACGGCTATTCGATACGCTGGGATTTTGACATCCAGCAAGAGCTGGCGCACAACCTGGCGCTGGAAGTCGCTTACATCGGCAACCATGCGCTGCATCTGCCGGTCAACGTAACCCAGCTCAACGGTATTCCGCGGCAGTACCTCAGCACGTTGGGAGTGCGCGATCCCGCGACCAATGCCCTGACCGCGTCCATCGCCAACCCCTTCTCGGGTCTTCAGACCAGCCAGAACACCGCGACCACCACAGTGGCGCAGATTTTGGCGCGCTATCCGCAATTCCCCGTGGGCGATTCGGCGGGCGGCTGGAGCGGCAGCGGCGGAGTCCTGGAGTTCAACAACGACGTAGGGAGTTCGTACTTCAACAGCCTCAACGTCCACCTGACAAAGCGCACTTCCAAGGGCCTGATGCTGACGACCAACTTCATTTATTCGAAGATGATCGAGCGCCTCTCCTGGCTTAACGATTCGGACGCAACTCTGGAACGGCGCGTATCTCCCAACGACCGGCCGCTGCGGCTGGTGATCAGCGCGGTATATGAACTGCCGATCGGCAGGGGTAAGCTGATCAATCTGCAGTCGCGGTTCAACAATGCAATGTTCGGAGGGTGGAAGGTCACGACCATCTATTCACGGCAGGCCGGCGCCCCGATCAATTGGGTGAACGGAAGCTCGACGGCTCCCGGAGATTATGTGTACTTCGGCGGACCGGTGAATCTGAACAATCGCCAGGTCAACGGGACGGCGTTCGACAAGACGCGCCTTCGACACCGCCTCGGCCGATGCGTTCCAGTATCATATTCGGACATTCTCCACCACGTTCGGGAATCTGCGAGCCGACGGCATCAATCAGTTGGACGCATCGATTCTGAAGCGCTTCAACTTCTCGGAGACGGCCAAGCGGTATTTCGAGCTGCGCGGCGAAATGTTCAACGTTCCGAACCACCCGGTATTTGCAGCGCCGAACACAACGGCAAACAACGCTCAATTCGGCCAGATCACGGCCACCGTCAACCGATTCCGCACCTTGCAGGTTTCGGCGAGGATCGTGTTCTAAGCAACTCCCAACGGCGGGTTCAAGATATCTTGGGCCCGCGCCTTTCCTCGTATAGTTTCGGAACTGGCTCATTGATTTCGATGCCGCGCGCGCCGGCCGATTGCAGCGGCGCCGCTGTTATACTCGCCAGATGTCCCGAGCCCTGACCGTCGCCGAAGCCTTCGCCCTCGCTCGTGACCTCGCCCATTCCGGCCGCGCCGATGATGCTTCGAGCCTCTGCTCGAAAATTCTCGAAGCCGATTCAACCCACGCTCCGACACTCCATCTGTTTGCCATCCTCTCCTTCCGCCAGGCCGATCCGGCGGTAGCGATAGCGCTCCTCGAACGCGCGACGGCCGCCGCGCCCGATTTCGCCCAGGCGTTCAACGATCTGGGCAACCTGCTCATGCATCAGGGCCGCACTTCCGAGGCTATTACGCGCTACCGCCGGGCCATCGCTCTCACCCCCGGATATCCCGAGGCCCACAACAATCTCGGCAATGCCTGCCAGATCGCCGGGCTCCTGGAAGAAGCCGTCGGGTGTTACCGGCGCGCACTGGGTCTCGCGCCCGATTATGCCGAGGCCCACCGCAATCTCGGCAGCGCTCTGCGGCGCCTGGGGCGTCTTCCGGAAGCCATCGCGGCCTTTCGCTCTGCCGTTTCGCTCAATCCCAGTTACGCCGAGGCCATCACCCAGCTTCTCCAGGAACTCCGCGCCCAAGGCGACTGGAGCCTTCTCGAGCCTCTGACAGCGCAACTTGTGGACGTGGTGGAAAAGGGGTCCGCGGCGGTCAACCCGTTCATCTTTCTCTCGCTCGAAACCACGCCGCGCCAGCAGTTCCTCTGCGCGCGCCGCTTTGCTACCGAGCACGTCGATACGGCTGCCGCGAAACTGCCGGAAGTTCCGGCGCGTTCCATCACCGATGGCCGCATCACGGTTGGATATCTATCTGCCGATTTCCAGGAGCACGCCACCGCTCACCTCACCGCAGCGCTCTTCGCACTCCACGACCGCACCCGCTTTCGCGTGATCGCCTACTCCTACGGCGCCGATGACGGCAGTCCGATGCGCCGCCGCCTCGTGCATACCTTCGACCAGTTTGTGGATCTCATCTCCGCCTCCCACGCAGAGGCTGCCGCCCGCATTCGCGCCGACGGCGTCGATATCCTCGTGGACCTGAAGGGCTACACGCGCGATGCGCGCCCTCAGATCGCCGCCAGTCGCCCCGCGCCCGTGCAGGTGAGCTATCTAGGCTACCCGGGCACCATGGGGACGGACGCCATCGACTATGTCCTCGCAGACGCCTTCGTCCTTCCCGCCGATCAGCAGTCTCACTACTCCGAGAAAATCGTGCATCTGCCCGGCTCTTACCAGGCGAACGACTGCAGGCGCCCGATTGCCGCGCACGTCCCCACCCGCGGCGAGTGCGGACTGCCGGAATCCGGTTTTGTCTTCTGCTGTTTCAATAGTTCGGAAAAGATTACCCCAAGAGTCTTCGACGTCTGGATCCGCCTTCTGGCTGCCGTGCCCGGAAGCGTTTTATGGCTTCTGGCATCGAGCCCGCAAGCAGTCGAGAACCTGAGCCGCGAAGCGGAAGCTCGCCTCACCGGGGCCGCCAGCCGCCTCGTATTCGCCCCGACGCTCCCGAACCCGGACCATCTCTCGCGTTTCGCCCTCGCCGGCCTTTTCCTCGATACGCTTCCCTACAACGCGCATACGCTCGCGGCCGATGCTCTTTGGGCCGGCTGCCCGGTGCTCACGTGCGCGGGTGGCGCTTTCCCGTCCCGCGTCGCCGGCAGTCTGCTCCGCGCCGCCGGACTGCCCGAGCTGGTTACTGAATCGTTAGCGGATTATGAGGCCCTGGCTCTTCGCCTGGCCGCGGATCCTGCCGGATTAGAGGTGCTCCGCGAGAGGCTTCGATCGACGCGATTGACGGTACCGTTATTCGATAGCATGCGTTTTACCCGCCAGATCGAGGCAGCGTTTGAAATCATGTGGCGCCGCTACCTGGATCGCGAGCCGCCCCGCCCGTTTTCGGTGACACGGCAGCGCCATGAGCTACTCGTACCTTAGCGCTTCCGCGGATCCACTTTACCCGCCCGCCGCGAGGACCGCACCCAGCACCGATCAGGGACTGCAGATCGGTCGCTCGATTCCGAAGAGGAAGCTCTTTAGCACTCTGGCGAGAAAAGCAGCGCAATCGCGAGGCCGTGATCGACTCGCCGGCAATCGGCCAAGCTTTCGCCGAGCACAGCCGGTGAATGTGGTCTGCTCGGCCGTGCCAATCGAAAGACACAAATTTCCTTCCATCCCCTTTGCTCCTAGCGAGCGCTGGAGCAGCGGACCAGCGGAGGAAGCTTGGCAAGGCCGGTGGTTCATGCCGGAAAGCCCATGGAACACAATATCTGATTTCTACGCACCGTCAGCTCCAGTCTTTCGCCTTGGCCCCAGGAGTTCCGGAATGCGTTTATTCGGTGGTTGAACGCTTTGCCGGCGGGTCAGATCTTCTGGCGGCTCACGAGGCGCGCAAAGAGGCCTTTCTCCTTGACGAGTTCGTCGTAACTACCGTGCTGAACCACGCGGCCCTTTTCGATGACGTAGATGCGGTCGGCGCTTTTCAGCGTGCTGAACCGGTGTGCCACCAGAATCCGGGTGGCTTTCAGGCGCTTCAGGCTGGCCGTGACAATCGCCTGGGTGCGATTATCCAGCGCGCTGGTGGCTTCGTCGAAAATCAGAATCGATGGTTTGTGGACCAGCGCACGCGCGATCAGGAGCCGCTGGCGTTGTCCGCCTGACAGGTTGCCGCCGCCATCGGAGACGCGAGTGTGCATTCCCATCGGCATCTCTTCGATGTCGTCCGCGAGTCCGGCGGCGCGGGCGGCTTCCCACGCTGCGTCCATGTTATCGGCGGCGCCGCCGCAGATGTTCTCGAGAATCGAGCCGCTCATCACACGGCCGTCCTGCGTGACCACGCCGATTTGTTTCCGGACGGCCGTGATGTCGAGACTGGAAAGCTCGCGTCCATCGAAGTAAATGGCGCCGGAGTGCGGGTGCTCGAAGCGCAGGATCAGACTGAGCAGCGTGGATTTTCCGCTGCCGGAAGGTCCGGTTAAAGCGATGGACTCGCCGGGATTCGCTCGAATCGAAACGCTATCCAGAATCAGCGGGCCATCGTTGCGATAGCGGAAGGTCACATTGTCCACGATGAGGGCGCCGCGCAGGCGGCCGGGATGCGTTCTGGACGTATGCACCTCCGGATCGGCCGCGAGAATGGTGCGCATGCGCTGCCACAAATTCGCGGTCAGCACCATGGACGCACAGGTATCGCCGGCGGAGGCGACCGCGGCGATAAAGATATTAAGCGCGGATATGCAGGCCAGAAAAGAGCCCAACGGTAAAGGGTTGCCGAGGAGCCACAGGAATGCCACGGTGGTTGCGGTGGCGGGCATGACCATGTTGACCAGGCGTATGCGGTCGCGGATTTCCCGCAGTTCCACGGCGAATCTCTGTTTGCTGCTGTACTGCCGCGCCCAGTGGGCGAAGGCGCGATTCGCCGCGCCTGCCACGCGAATTTTTGACACCGCCTGAATCGCCTGCAGCAGCATTCCGGCCAGGACCTCGTCCAATTCCTGCCATCGCGCATGCACGCGAAACAGGGAGCGCGAGCCCAGCCAGGTCACCACGATGACCAGTGCGCCGCAGAGGAATGCAATGAGCGCGAGCCCCGCACTATACCAGCAAATGAGCACGAGCGAAGCAAAGGAGGCTACGCCGGCGAACAAGGATCGCAGGGCATCCGCGGTGAGCAACTGATGAATGCGCGTGATGGCGTCCGCGCGCGCGCGAAGCTGGCCCGCGCTGAAACCGCGGAAGAATCGGGGGCTGAGCTTAAGCAGGTAGTCCCAGACTCCGGTTTGAAGGGCGTGGAAGGCGGCGCTCTGGGCGCGCAGGGTCGCCACGGATTGGGCGAGCAGGAAGAGCGCGGAACCGAAAGCGGCGGCAGCCATGCCAGCAGCGATTTGCCAGACGAGATTGCTGTCGGCATCGGGAATGGCGCGCCCGATCAGGAGGGCGGCCCCTTGCGGCGCGGCAAGACTCAGCGCGGAGGCCACGACTCCGGCGAGCACGATGGTGCGAAGATCCTTATGGCGCGAGCTCAACAGGCTCCGCAACAGACTTCCAGTCGAGAGATCCTCCGGAAGCGGACGGTAGAGCATGCGGGCGAACGGACTCAACAATGCCGCGGCGCTTTCATCGGCGAGTTCCCGGGTGTTACGTGCGGGATCGAGGATGCGGTAGCGGGCGCCTCCGAAGATGCCGGATTTCTCCGGCAGCAGGGCCAGCGGAGCTCCGTCGCTGCGGTACGCGAGCAAGGGTCCATTTTCCGTGCACCACCATCTACCGGAAAGCAGGACGCTGCGAGTGCGCAGACCCGAAGCGTCCGCGATCTCGCGCACGGCGTCCTCCGCGCGTCCTCCTTCGGGAGCAGGCCGAAGCGCGACACCCAGGCAGCCTGCAATTGCGTGCAGGGCGGCGAGGAGAGGATCCCGGGCGCGTCCGTCGCGTCCGGGCAGCAGGACTCCGCGCGGGAGCGTGGATGCTCCGGCGAGCGCGCTCAGGGCGTCCGCCATAGTCGCGTCGTCCACCTGACGCCGGGCCGTAAGGCGCTGCCGGTCCTGCTCCTCACGATTGAGCCGGAAGGTTCGCAGGGCAGCCACAAAGGCCGGAGTCACCAGATCCAGAGTCGCGGTGAGGACGGCGGCGGTTCCGCTCAACGTATCGTCCGGGGCGCCTTCGAAGACACTCCACCCGGAGTCTCCGGCGGCTTCCAGCCAGAGGCCCGGGACCAATGCGACCACACGGCCCTCCGGGACGGGAGCGCCGGCCAGCAGACCATCACCGGCGTCGAGCCGCACAAACGCCAGCCCCTCTTCGACCGCAATCCGGTTCCCGGGTGCGAGGGTTAGGTTTCCCGGCACGACAGGGTCAAGCCGTCCGGCCGGGCAGCAGCGGGATATGGCCTCCGCGATTTTGGCGAGCCAGTTCTCCAAAGCGAAGATGATTACCCACTCGGGCTCGCCTTGACTCGATTCCACACAACTGGCTTCCAGCGACACGGCTACAACCCGCCATGGCGCGTCTTGCGGGCAGGCAATCGGCAGCACCGGCTCGCCGGTTTCGATGGAAAAGAGGTAGAGACGCTCGCCGGTATCCTTATCCACTGCGAAGACCGCGATCGAGCCGGAGACCAGAAGGCCGGGCGGAGTCGAGGCATCGAGGGGGAAAGTCTCGTTACCGAAAAGCCATCGCGGCTCGCGGGTCACGGATTTCCCGCCTGATCGGCAACGGCCGCGGCGGCCGCGGTGTGCTCATCGTCGGCCAGCAGCTTGCCGTACGGGCCATCCTCGCGAATCAGCCGATCGTGCCTTCCGCGCTGCACCACGCGTCCGCGCTCCAGCACGATAATCTCATCGCTGTCGCGCACCGTGCTCAGACGATGCGCCACGATGACACAACTGCAGCCGCGGCGGCGGATGTTCCTGTCCACGAGCTGCTCGGTCTCGGCGTCCAGCGCGCTGGTGGCCTCGTCCAAGATCAGGATGCGCGGATCGCATGCCAGGGCGCGCGCGATTTCCAACCGTTGCCGCTGCCCTCCGCTCAGGTTGGCGGCGCCTTCCAAGAGCTCGCTGGCGTAGCCATCCGGCAGGGCGTCGATCACGGGCTCGATGAGGGCATCGGCGCAGGCGCGATGGAGCCGCGCGGCGGGAGCGGAATCGTCCCACAGCGTCAGGTTATCGCGCACGGTTCCCTTGAAAAGGAAGACATCCTGATCCACCATGGCAAGCGAATGGGAGAGTACTTCGCGCGAAATGGAGGACGCCGGGACGCCATCGAACAGGATCTCGCCCGAAAGCGGCGCATACAGGCCGGCCAGCAGGCGGGCGACGGTGGACTTGCCCGAACCGCTCGCCCCGACGAAAGCGACGCGTTGGCCGGGAAGGACAGTAAACGAGAGGTTTTCGATTAGCGGCGGCAACACCGGGCTATAGCCGAAACTGACGTTGCGAAACTCAACCTGCCCGCGCAGGCGGACCGGCGTGCCCGGCATGGGGAGTGCGGCAGGGTCGCGCGGGGCTTCCTCCGAGGCAGGGCTTTCCAGAACGTCGTCGAGCCGTACCACATGCGTGCCAAGCTCCTGTAAGTTGGCGCCGAGCGCGACCAGACTGTTCACCGGTTGCAGAAAACTTACCGCCAGGCTTTGAAACGCCACCAACATCCCGATACTCATGCGCCCGCCGATTACTTCGAGACCTCCGATCACCAACACGGTTGCGGTGAGAAGCGACGTCAGTAGGGGTGGGAGGACACCGACGTAATAATTCATGGCGCTCCGCTCATCGTGAGAATTGGAGAAGTTGGCGAAGAACCCGGCCCAACGCGAGAAGAATTCGGATTCGAGGGCGGAAGCCTTGATGGTACGGATGCTTTGCAATCCCGCGATCCCGACGCCCGCGACGCGGCCCTGCTCCATGGAGAGCCGGGCGTTGACCTCGCCCCGCGCACGGGACATCCAACGCAGGATTCCCAGATTTAGCGTGGCGAAGGCGAGTGCAATGAGCGTCAGGGTACGGCTGAACTGCCACATGACGGCCAGGTAGAAGAACGTCATCAAAGCGTCTATGGTGCTTGTGGCCAGGCGTCCGGACAGGACTTCGGCAACCTGGTCGTTGAGCGCGACGCGGCTGCTCACCTCGCCGGCCGCACGCTGCGAATAATAGGACGCGGGAAGTCTCAGCAGGTGCCAGACAAACCGGCTGGTCTCCGCCACCGCCAGACGGTTTTGGAGGCGCCGCAGAATGCGCAGTTGAATAGCGCCCAGGAAGGCGCGCATCACGGCCGCGCCGAACATGCCGAGCACCAGCGGACGTCCCCAGTCGCCCAAGCCTTCCACGAGTACTTTGTCCACGAATGCGGCCATCAGCGCGGGAGTGGCCAGTCCCGGGATGATCAGCAGCAACGCGGTGGCGGTGGCGGCGGATAGCGGACCCAGCGACCCTTTCAAGCGCTTCCAGACGCCGCGCAGCACGCTGGGGTTTTCGCCGCCGCGCTGGAATTCAGGGCCGGGTTCGAACGTGACTACGATGCCGGTATAGCAGCGATCGAAATCCTCGAACGGGACGGAGCGCGCACCCGAAGCCGGGTCATTTAGAAATACGCGACCGTTGCGGTAACCCTCGACCACGACGAAGTGGCTGAATCGCCAGTGAACGACGTAGGGGTACGGCGTCTGCTTCAACGCCGCAATGTCGCGCTTGAAGGCTTTCGCGGACAGGCCGTACGCCTTCGCGGCTTTCAGAATGTTCGAGATTTTGGAGCCGTCGCGGGCAACGCCGCAATCGCGCCGCAGGGTGGCCAGAGGAACGATGCGGCCATAGTGCGCCAGGATAATCGCCAGCGCGGCGGCGCCGCATTCCACGGTCTCCATCTGGAGAACCATCGGGGTACGGACGCGATTTTCGGAGAGTGGGGCGCCGGCTTTCAATGTTTCCATGCCCTCCAGTTCAGTACACTCCCGACATTTCGCGCAGCACGGGAAGCAGATAGGTCACGGGAGCCCGGCCTTCGATGGTAACGCGCGTGGCGTGGGTCAGGCCCGCGGTAACTTTCATGTCCGGTCCGCGCGAAGAAGACCAGCGGTAGCCGCTGGCGGTAGATGTATCCGGCTCGAGCATTGCACGAACTTCGATATAACCTCCCTCGGGAATCAGGCTCTGCACCACCTCCGCGTTGCCGATGGTGCGAGTGGCTCCTTCCTTGGTGATGGCCACGGGGGAGACGGCAACTACCGTGCCCAGAATGCCGCCGAAGCGTTCGCGCTCCACGGTATCCGGAGTCACCTGAAGGCGCATACCGGGATGGATGCGCTTGCCATCGCGCACGGGGAAGTACGAGATGCTCAGCAATCCCACGCCGGCATCCTCGACTTCGAGGGTCAGGAGCCGCCCGCCCGCGGGCATAACCTGCCCCGCCGCCGCCATCACCTCGGAGACTCGTCCCGCATACTGGCTGCGAATATTTCCATCCTGGCGGGTCTGGAATTCGTCGAGCTCGACCGTGCGCCGGATTTGATCGATTTCGTTGCGACGGGCGAGCGACTCTTCCAGAATCTGCCGCGCCAGTGTCGCGCTGCGGGTTTCAATCTGCTGCAATTGAGCGTCGATCTGGCCGAGGCGTGTGTTGTAATCGGCGATCTTGGCATCGTTATCGCGGACGGCCGATTCGGAATCGGCAATGTCTTTGGCCGCAAAGCCGAGCAACTTCTCCTGCACCATCTTGCGATTCGATTCGGCGTGCGCCTGGAGCACCGGCCGCAGGCTCTCGGCATCCGTGAGGCTCTTGCGGAGGGCGGTGCGCTGGGTCTCCAGCGCCGATCGCTCCATGCCGTCCTGCTGCGCCTGCAGTGCGGTCTGGTGCAGGTTGGCGGCATTTTTGCGGCGGTCTTGATCTTCCAACATATCCGCATGCCGGCGGTTTTCCTGGACGCGCTTCACGATATCGGACTGATCGATCGTGGCGATGAGATCGCCTTCACGAACCCGGTCGCCTGAGTGGACGCGGAGGGAAAGAATGCGCCCGGCAACCGTGGTTTGCGCTTCCATAATTTGGCGCGGCCTAAGAATCACGCCGCGCCCGGCAACGATGGTGGGCACGCGGCCCACGACCGACCAAAGCACGAGCAGGCCGAGCAGCACCCCGCTGACGGCAATCAGCAGCCAGTCCATGCCCCGGGCGACTGGCATGAGGTGTTCGAGATCGTCGGGCGAAGACAGCCGTTCCAACGATTCCGCGCGGAAGAGTTTTCTGTCGGAGCCTCCCATGATTCGTTCCAATGGCCCTTTGCCGGCCGTTTACGATTCCACCTTGCCCAATTTCTCGATCGCCCCGCGAAAATGCGCCGCATCGCCGGCAAGGACGATTTGGATGCGCTCCGGATTAAAGTATTTCTGCGCAACCGCCTGAATCTCAGCCGGAGTGACCGCGTTGATTTTTGCCGGATAACGCTCCCAGTAATCCGCCGAAAAACCGTAACGAAACCGGAGATAGGAGTTCGTCAGCAACTGCGACGGGCTTTCCAGGGTCAAAGCAAATCCGCCCACGGCCGCGCGTTTGGCGCGCTCCAATTCCTCCACCGCGAGCGGCTGGTCGCAAAGCTGCCGCAGTTGCGTAAGCATGATGTCCAGCGACTCCGCCGTTGCGTCACCGCGAACGGTAGCGCGGCCGCGCCACATTCCCGGATAACGCCCGGTAACGAAGTTGCTGAAAGCGCTGAACGCGTAGCCTTTTTCCCGCCGCAAGATACGCTGGAAGCGCGAGCCGAAGCCATTCCCCAGCACACCGTTGAGCAGCGTGAAAGGGAAGAAATCCGGGTCGCGCCGGTCAAATAGCAGCCCGCCGATCGCGACCTCTGTCTGCCGCGCTTCGGGACGATCGATCAGGACGATTCGCCGCGCCGTGAGAGGTTCAGGCGGCGGCGGCAGAGCGGATTGGACGCTCGGGCCGCTCCACGACCCGAGAAGCTTCTCGACCCGATCCCGGAAATCGGAGGAACGGACCCGTCCGATGCATCCGATCACGGTGTTGGAAGGCGTGTACCGCTCGCGATGCCATGCCGCCAGCATCTCGGGCGTGAGCGACGCAAGTTCGGCAGCCGTGGGAAAAGTGACCGCAGCAGGGTGCTTGCCATATACCAGCTGCTGGAGCCGTTGGTCGGCGCGGGAGCCGGTCCGCTGCATCTGCAAACCCGCTACCCATCGCTGTCGACGGTTCTGAAAATCGTCAGCCGGAAAGGTGGGCTGGCGAACGACACCGCAGAGTAGCTCGAACCACTCGGCCCAACGGCCGGCGAGTCCCTCGCCGTTGATTGCCGCCGATTCCGACGCCGGGTCCGCGGCGGACCACAGGGTAGCTCCGAGCTGGGAAGCCGCTTCTACAAGCTGTTTTCCGCTCTGACCGGCCGCACCCTCTTGCAGCATATCGGCGGTCAGTGCCGCCACACCCCTCCGCGTGGAGTAAATCTCGCCCGCGCCTTCGATGCGGAACACGATCGTCGCCACTGGCAGGCGCCGGTCTTCCATGGTCAGGAGAGTGACGCCGTTAGCGAGCCGCAGCGGCTCGGTTTCGGGCATCTTGACCGTCAGCGTTTCGTGAGAGACGGGCGCCTTGTTCTTGGGTTCGGCAGCCCAGGCGCCGGCGGCGGCCAGGGCCAGCCAGTCGCGCCGCCTCACTGCGGACCTCCCTGTGCCGGAAGCGCCACCAGCACCGTGCGGTTCCCCGGAGTGAAATATTTTTGCGCGATCCGCCGCACATCGTCGCTCGAAATCCGCGAATCCAGCCGCTCCCACTCGTTGATCCCATCCACGTTGCCATAGGTGGCAAGCCACTCCGCCATGGTCAGCGCTCGCGAGGAAGTTTGCACCATGTCGAAGGCGCGCCGGCGGCGCGCGTCCGTGGCGATGCGGTTCATTTCCTTTTCCGTGACGCCCTCGCGCGCGATCCGCTCAATCTCCGCGTAGACAAGTTGTTCCACTTGCGCCGGTTCCTTTCCGGGCGCCACATATGCGTACACGATCAGCAGGTTCGGGCCCGCGGTTTCATCCAGAGTGACCGAGACTCCGCTGGAGACCGCCGCGTTCTTCACTAGCGAAGTATGCAGCCGCGCCGCATCGTCAGCGCCAAGCACGTCGGCAAGCCGCTTAGAGGGGAACCAGTCCGGGTGGTTCCTCGCGGGCATCCGCCACGACACAATTACCATCGGTGTTTGAAGGGCAGGATCGGTGAGCGTTTCGCGTTTCTCGGCGGCGCGCCCCGGCTCGCGCACATCGGGGGCGGGTGGCGCAGGACGCGCCGGAATGCCGCCGAAATATTTTTCGATTCCCTGCCGGGCCTTCGCCGGATCGAACTCGCCAACCAGAGCCAGCGCGGCATTCCGCGTTGTGAAGTGCTTCCGATGGTAGTTGACGATATCCTCGATGGTCAGATGTCCCACTTGCGCAGCCGTGGGCCAACCGGTCCGCTGGTTGGCGAAATTGTCGAAGGAAAGCTCTTCGAGATGCTGCTGGTGTTTCGCCACAGGGTTGCCGGCATGGGAGGAGAGTTCCTGCATCAGAACGCCGCGCGCTGTAGCCAGGCCCGGTGGAGTCAATTCGATCCCGCGCATCCGGTCTGCTTCGAGAAACAGGGCCAATTCAAGCTGATTGGCCGGGAGGTTGTCATCGTACGAGCCGGTTTCGGCGCCTGTATACGCGTTGATTCTTCCGCCCGCGTCGGAAACCACAGTTACGTGCTCGCCGGCGGCGACGTTCGAGGAGCCCTGAAACATAGCGTGTTCCGTCAGATGGGCGACACCTTCCTGCCCGGGAGGCTCGTTCCGGTATCCGGAGCGATAGGCCACGGCGAGCGTGAAGGTAGGTGAGGCGTGATCGGGAGAGAGCACCACCTGCAGGCCGTTGGCCAGCGAGAAGGTCTCCATCCGCAGGCGCAACGAATCGGATTCGCGCCCTTGCCACCACCAGATGCCTCCGGCGGCCAGCAGGATGCCCGCCGCCGCAAGCAGCACTCGTGGCCGGGGAATTTGTATCCGCCGTGGTGCCTTCACCGGGGCGCCTTCCAGCGCCTGGATTACTTCTGCAACGGACTGGAACCGCGCCGCCGGCGCTTTCTCCAGGCAGCGTAGAATGGCCGCTTCGATATTTTTCGGTAGGGTTGGGTCGATGGCGCGCGGCGGTTTGGGACGCTCACGGACCTGCTTGATGGCCAGAGTGATCGCGGTATCGCCGGTGAACGCCGGGGTACCGGTGACCATTTCGTACAAGATCAACCCGAGGGCGTAGATATCGGTTCGATGGTCAACGGGGCGGCCTTCGGCCTGTTCGGGCGCCATGTACGCCGGGGTTCCAATGATTGCACCGGTCGAGGTCACATCGGCGGCGAACGATCGCGAGATGCCGAAGTCCATCACCTTGAGTTCGCCCCCCGGTGTGAGCATGATGTTTTCGGGCTTCAGATCCCGGTGCGCGATGGACTGCCGGTGGGCTTCGGAGAGGCCCGCCGCGAGCTGGCGGGCCAAATCCAGCGTCTGTGGGATGGACAACTTACCGGAGCGCTGAAGGAGGCTGCGCAGGCTCTCGCCCTCGACGAACTCCATGGACAGGTGTAGGACACCGGCGGAGCGGTGGAATTCATAGAGCCTCGCCACATTACGGTGAGTGATCTGGTGGGCGAGCCGTAACTCGTTCTTGAAGCGTTCGATGATCTGAATGTCGGCGGCAATTTCCGGCTTGAGGACTTTGACCGCGATCACTTCACCGGTTTCGCGGTCGCGGGCCTTATAGACAATACCCATTCCACCGCGGCCGAGTTCGCCCAGCGATTCATATCTCGACGGTAAGGGATCCGGCTGAATCGGGGGCAGAAAAGTGGTTTCATCCAAGGGGCCGTCGGGGTTCATATTAGATCGAGTGTACTATCGCGGTCGCCGTAGGATGCTCATCCGTGATTGGGATAGGATACTACATATTAGTTGACTTAGTCCCGGAATTATGAAAGCATCGACCAATGTCCAAAAATGCTGTACGAGCGGACATTCAGGAGGATGCAATATGGCAGATGAACTCGAAATCAACAAGGTTCGGATCGCGGACGTGCAGCAGAATGACGAACTCACCGAAGCGGAACAGGAAAAGGTGACGGGCGGCGGCGGTAATTACGGCGTGTGCCCGGCATGCGGGGGGCAACCCTGCTGTTGCGGTAGTTAGATTTCGTCGCAACCGGGTATAAATTTGGGTTGAAGGGACAGACCAAGTAATCCATCCCAGGCGGGCTCCACTGGCGTCACCGCTGCTAAAAGCGACAGCGCCACACCGGCACTCCCACCCAGGAATTCAGCTCCCGCGGTATCCGCCGCGGGAGCTGTTTCTTCGTAGAGATCAATCGCTTTCTCCCACCAATTCAGCGACGCTTCCCGGTGTCGCTCGTCTCCTGTCATTTGGCTAATCCGGTTCCACATGTGTGCGGTTCCCGCAGCGCCATTCAGTAGCGACAGGTCGAACCCGGCAGGTTCCGCTTCCAGGCAGCGTTCGAGCACATGCCGGCATTTCTCCGGCCTCATTGGAAGGCACACCGCCGCAACACCAAGTTCGCCCTCGGACCACGCGCAGGGATTAGTTGACTCGGTGAGGCGATCGAACAGAGCTTCCGTAGCCTCAAGCAGCAAACGGTTGGCTCGCAGCACATCCACGCCCGCGGCGGCCGCTTTGTCCAAAAGATACAGCGTTCCGGCAAGTCCGCGGCCGACGCCGGCGCTACCTTCGCGGAAGGGCGACACCTCAAGGTGGCCGATCACCAGTTCGAGGCCCTGCTTCGCTCGCACCGCAGGCAGTCGCTGCAGAAAATAGAGGCCGATGCCGGTCAGTCCGGTCGCCAGATCCCAGGTTCCCTGCCAATGGCCCCGCTGCAGTTCCAGCAGGAGTGCGCTGTCGGTGTCGTCATTAATCCGGCTTTCGCCGCGCTCCTGGGAACCTCGGAACCGTCTCCACTGCCTGGTCACGTGTTCAGTCACCCAGCCCAGTCCGCTCAACCCCCCGAAGAGCTCCAGGCGGCGCGTGGAATACAGAGCGTCCGCACCGGCGATCACGGCATTCAAGCGTTCCACCGCGAGTTTCATCCAGCGAGGGTTTCCATCCGCCAGCGCGCGGTACGCCAGGAGCAGTGGTACGTCGGGGTTCGGGTTCGCCGTGGTGCGGTCATTGCTGACGGTCTCCACGATGGCGAGTGCGCGCGCGCCTAATGTACTGGAGGGTTCGATCAGCGGCGTCCAGAGCCGCCCACTCATCAATGTGCTCATCAGTGTGCTCACCTACAGGACCGTGACGCCTCGCGGATTCTGCCCCGGAACATCCCAGAAGCTGCGATCGTTCTGGTTGAAGATGTCGGGCGGCAGGATGGTGGTGCGCCGATTGGGCTCCACGCGGGATCGTACGCGGTGTAATCCCGGCATACCGAATTGGTTATCGAATTCCGGCTCGTCGTAGTCGAGGTTCTCGAAATCGTGAGCGAAAGCGGGCTGGCCGAGTAACTCATAGAGGCGGCCGATGACTTCAGCCGGCTGCCCGGTTAGCGAATCATAGCGAATGGCGATAAGACGATGGGACTCTTCGCCATACCATGCCTGCCGGAGCGCTTGGAGGGGTACCGATAGGATGCCCTTCTTCAGCATGTGTTCGGATCGTGCATACACGTTCTCGCACCCATCGACTGGAAACATTTTTCCCCTCAGGAATGGACTTGCCTGAACGCGCCGCTCCACGCTGTCCAGAATCCAGGCGGGGCTGCGGACGCAACAGATAACTTTCGCTTGCGGAAATAACTGACCCAGCATCGGAAGATGCGCGCACCATTCGCGATTGGTGTCGAAGATAAGTTCTTTGCCGGCCAACTCTGCGTAGTAGGCGTCGAAAACCGAGCTGACGATTCGCTGCCGCTGGTCGCCGGAAAGAAACTGGGAATATTCATTGGCGGCGCCCATACCACGCAGCAACCCTGTGACTATGCCACAGAGAGGGCCGGACATGGCAGCATGGAACCTCGGATTCTGACGCATGATGGCAGCCAGCATCGACGAGCCGGCCCGGGGCAGGCCTGATATGAAGTGCATCCTCGAAGAGGAGGAAACGGGTGGCACAGGACACAATCGTCGTATAAGGGTAGCGGGGCGGTCAAGTCTGACTTACGCGGTTTGCGCACCCGGCGAGCCGAACGTACATGGCTCAGCTAGCCCGCCTCAACATGAATTACGTCGGCGGCATCGCCGTGGATTCCCATGGCAACATCATTTTTTCGGATTCCTCGACGTCTCCTGGAGATTATGTGTACTCCGGCGGGCCGGTGAATTTGAACAATCGGCAGGTCAACGGGACGGCGTTCGACAAAACCGCCTTCGGCACCGCCTCGGCCGATGCGTTCCCGTATCATATTCGGACGTTCTCTACCACGTTCGGGAAGCTGCGTGCCGACGGCATCAATCAGTTGGACGCATCGATTCTGAAGCGCTTCAACTTCCCGGAGCCGGCCAAGCGGTATTTCGAGCTACGCGGCGACTGTTGCCACGGGCGACGGCATA
Source organism: uncultured Solibacteraceae bacterium (assembly GCA_963811575.1). Classification (GTDB taxonomy): domain Bacteria; phylum Acidobacteriota; class Terriglobia; order Bryobacterales; family Bryobacteraceae; genus Solibacter. The sequence continues at coordinate 86,294 of CAWERY010000015.1, forward strand.
TCTGCGTCGATGTCTACAGCTTTCCTCGAAAAGGGGAGACTCTGGGCGAGTCTCCAGAGTCTTCCATCCGGTATCCGAAAAAAATCCAGTGCACCACATCCAAACTGAGCGGAGTTTACGTAACCAAGATAGTATATTTTTGCTACGATTTTAATATTCGTGTTACCGGACTGGCGACTATGGCGAAGCGCTCTTTGATTTCATCCAGCGTTGGCTGTTTCATCCTCGGGACGATGGCTGTCACGGGCACGTCCGTTTGCGCCGGAGCGGAGCTCACAGGCCGTGTGCTTGATCCGCAGGGCCGTTCCGTGCCGAAAGCCATCGTGGGCTTGCGGACGGGAGTAGCCGAGACCGCAAAGACGACGACCGACGATCAAGGTGGCTTTCGGTTGTCTGACGTCTCTCCAGGTTCGTATCAGCTGACTGCCGAAGCATCCGGCTTCCAGGCGGCGGCGCGGCAGATCTCGGTGGGTGATGGCGACTCGCAAAGATTTGATGTCACGCTTTCCGGCATCGTAGGCCAGCATGATTCGGTTGTCATCACTGCCAAGACCGTTGAACCCACCATCGATTTACGCAATGCCGAAGTGTTCAACCGCACGCTGTTCACCAGAGACGATCAGGTGATGCAGCAACTCAACGCCGGAATCAACGCGGGACAGCATGAGGGCGGCGGCAAATCGCTGGAGATTCGGCGCTTCGGTTTCAACCTCGACCACGGCGGTGTGAATGGTGGCCTAAAGGTCTTGGTCGACGACGTTCAACAGAATCAAGGAACGCAAGGTCACGGACAAGGGTACCTTGGTGCGCTGAAGGCTCTCAGCCCCGAACTGATTCAGGATGTCACGATTATCAACGGCCCGTTCAGTGCCGAGTATGGCGACTTCAGCGGGCTCGGCGTCGTCCACATTCGCCAAAGGGAGTCGCTGCCTGACGAGATCACACTTCGGCTTCAAGGTGGCAATTTCAACACCGGGCGTGGATTCCTTGCGTACAGTCCCGACGTTCAAAAGGTGGACGCTTATGTCGCCTACGAAGGGGCATACACCGATGGACCGTTTCAAAATCCTGGACGCTATCGCCGGGACAACGTGAACGCGAACTACACCAGAACGCTTCGTGCCGACGAGAAGATTGGTTTTCGTTTCCTGTACGGGCGCAACAACTTTTACTCCTCAGGACAGGAGCCACTCGATCTCGTGAACGCAGGACTGCTGGATAGATTCGGGTATATCGACCCATCCGATGGTGGACGAGTTTGGCTCGGGACGTTCTCGACCTACTACAGCAAACTCCTGAAGAATGGCGACACATTCAAAGCAGATGGCTTTCTCTCACGCTCTCTCTTCGACCTCTACTCAAATTTCACGTTCTTTCTGAATGATCCGGTCAATGGTGATGCGTTTCAGCAGCACGATTCCCGCTTGCAAGAAGGGTTGAACGTTCAGTACACGCATCCGCATCACATCGGTTCACTTGCCGCCGTCCTCGTAGGCGGCGCAAACTTTCACGACAATCAGATCAACGTTGGTCTTTATCCTCGGGATGGTCGGGTTCCGACCGGCGTGACCACGAGGGCGAACGCTCATGTGACGAACGGCGCTGGATATGCACAGGAGAATCTGAGCCTACTCCACGGCCGACTACTTCTTGGCGGCGGTGTTCGGTACGACGAGTTTCGTTACGACGTGGCAGACCGGGTTGACCCGGCGAACAGTGGCTTGCAAGCGGCGGGGCGTTGGCAAGGAAAGGGCAGTGCTGCCTTTACGCCAAGCCATCATGTGCCGCTCACCTTCACTGCCAATTACGGGCGTGGTATTAACAGCATCGACGCTCGTGGTGTTGTTCAGCGGCCCGACCAGCCAAGGCTGGCGACCACGGACTTTTACCAATTCGGAACCTCCTCGAATTTTGGACGATTTGGAATCAGCACGGACGCATTCTTGATCGACCACTCGAACGAGCAGGTGTACATCCCCGACGATGGTAGTTTCGAGTTCAAGGGCCCGAGCCGTGCTTACGGCTACGAAGCTAAGGCGTCGGTGGCGATCACACGGCGGCTGTCGTTGAACGGTGGACTGACTAAGATCGCCAATGCGTACTTTAAGGGTGGCGATCATCGGGTTTACGTGGATAGCGCCCCTCATTTCGTCGCAAATGCGGCTCTCACATTGGCGGCATGGCATGGCTGGAGCGGGTCGCTCCGCATGCGTGCCATCAACCACTACAGGCTTGATGGCGATGATCCCTCAATCGTGGCTTCCGGGCACACCGTTTTCGACTTGGGGATTGCAAAACAGGTTCGCCGTGGCGTGGAGTTCAATCTCGCCTTCGACAACCTGACGAATCGGGACTACTACGAGACGCAGAACTACTTCGAGTCGAGAGTCACGCCTGATGCCCCGATCATCGCCAGGATCCATGCGACACCGGCATATCCCTTCACGGCAGTCGTGGGTTTGACGTTCCGATTGCATGGGAAGTGAGCCTGGCGGTAAGCGGCTCTCCTGGTTACCCGCAACAGCGGGCGACGCGTTTGGGGGGGAGGCAAAATCTCCGTCACTGATGAAATGCGCATTCCCGCCGCCCGGTGAACCTGAGAATCCCGGCGGCGAACCATGCCGACTCTGGGGACCTGTCCACGCACCAAGGCAGTCGCGCGCGGTGGCGCTTGCTCACCAGATTGACGCTACGGTAGACGACGAATCTCGATGGCGCCGTTCTCTTCCCACGCGGCCAGTACGCCGCCGCCAGCCAGACTTGAGAGAGAGGGAAAAGCGCCTGCATTCGAGAGCACTTGCAGCTTGCCATCGATCCAACACTCAAGCTTCGTCGCATTCACCCACAGCGCGTAGGCCCGGCCCGCGCTCAGGGCGAGCGCGACATCCTTTCCAGCACCGGCCTGCAGTTCGGCCTTGCCGGGTTCGGCGAGGAAGACGGTTCCGTCTCGCCGCCATGCGGTCAGTATCTTCCCGGGCGATACAGCGAGGCCGCCGCCGTCCATAGGGCATGCATTGAGCTGCCAGGTACCGGTCCCGAGTTTCTCTGGCTTCGAAAAGGCCACTCCATCCTGCGAAGTCGCCAGGTACATATCGCGCGCGCCGCCCAGAGAATTGCGCCACATCACTAGCAGCCGGCCCGCGGAATCGATCGCCACCGAAGGATGGCAGCATTCGCAGATCGAGCCACCCGGCGATTGATAGACCGCGATGTTCTTAGACCAGGTTGCTCCGTCATCGGTGGAGCGCGCCGCATACAGCTTGGTGCCCTTGGCGCCTCGCTTGTCGAGCCAGGCGGCGAAAAGGGTGCCCTTTCCATCGGCGGTGAGAGCGTGGAGTCCTTCGGTGGCGGAGCCAGGGACATCGTTGATCGCCCGTCCGCTGGACCAGGTCTTGCCTCCGTCCTTCGAACGCCATACAAAAAGGTCGCCGTCGGAGGGCAGACCGTGAGCGTGGGGGCCATCGTCGAGCTTGCTGCCGGTGACAGCCGTGATGACGATGGTACTTCCTGAGAGCGCGATGCGCGGGCCGCGATGCCGGGTCAAGGGTAGGACGCCAGCTTCCACGACCTTGGTGGGAACGGAGAAGGTCTTACCCTGATCGTGGGAGGAGCTGAAGTAGATGGCTTTCCCGGCTCCGAAGGCGAGCACAACCGTGGAGCCGTCGGCAGCGAGCTGCGGCTCGCGCGAGGGAGCGTCAGGGCCTACGGGCCCCACCTGTACGGCAAACATCGCGGCGAATAGCAATGGAATCATGAGATCCTCCTCTAGAAACGCAAACGCAGTGCCAGTTGCAGCGAACGCGGATCGTTCACGGCCGTAACCTGCCCAAAGCTGGACGACGGGCTTTGCGGGAAGGCGCCTGCACCAAACGCGCCATTCTTGGTCAGATTGTTGCGATGATTCAGGGCGTTGAAGGCTTCGGCCAGCCCTTCCACCTGGACGCGCTCACTCACCCTGAATGAACGACTCAGGCGGCCGCCAACGCTGAAGAAGTCATTGCCTTCTCCCACGTTGCGGCCGATGAAGCCCCCATTAACGATCGGCCTCCCGGCGGTGCCCTGGATGGTGGTCACACCCGAGGTAATGTTCAGGGGCAGAGCTGAGTAGTACTGCAGTAGACTGCTCAGTTCAAAGCCGTGACTGATGCGCTGCCAGGCCGTCAGCGCCGGCGCCCGAGATGTGTGGAGAGCGCCATCGACCACGACGCGATGGCGTTGATCGTCGTCGCTGCGCCCGTAATCCTGCCAGATATTGGAGAGGTTGATCGGGGAGCTGAAGAAGAACTCACCGACATTGTCCAGGGATTTTGACCAAGTGTAAGAGACGCGAACGCTGCCCCACTTTACCGGGCGCCGAACGAAAGAGACGTGCAGTCCATCGTAGTGTGAGTCCGCCAGCGAGGAATACTGGCTGTTGTTGGCATAATTCGGATTCGGGCGGCAGCCGTTGTTGGTGCCAGCGGCCACGCATGTCGGGCCGTTCTGATTCACTGATATGATCAGGTGCAGACCGCGCAGATGCTGGTAGCCGACACTCAGAGTGCCTCGACTGCCAATCTGTTGTTCAATCTCCACGCTCCCCTGCTCGGAATAGGCATTTTGCATACGCGGGTTCATGGTCGTGAAGTTGGCCAGAACGCCGGTGGGTAGGCCGTTGCTGGGCAGGATGTTTGGGAACACGGGCGCCCCGGCTTGGGTGGGCGACAGACTGACGCTCAGCTGGCTGGTGTTGGTGATGTTCGTTGTGTTGTTGCCAGAGAGGAGCGCATTGGCCAGCGCCCGCAGCGGAACGCGATCGTAGAAGAGACCGAAGTTGCCACGCACGATTGTGCGACGGGAAGCGAAGGGAGACCAGGCGAAGCCGGCGCGCGGCGAGACGTTGTTGGTATCAGTGGCGATCGTCTTGAGGTACTGCAAGTCGTAGCGGAGGCCGAGGTTCACCGTCAGGCGCGAACTCACCTTCCACTCGTCCTGGCCGTAGAACCCGATGTTGGGGTTGGTTTGCGCCACCTGGGAATTGCCGAAGGTCTGCGTGAAACCCGCGTTGTTGTAGGTTCCACTTAGGAAGTTGGCCAAGGAAGAGAATGTGTAGGCGCCGCGAATCGAGCGCGGGTAGGTGATGGTGGTGTCGTTGTACAGGAAATCCACGCCGGCGCGCAGGGCGTGCGCACCAGCACGGTGCGAGAGGTTGTCGGCCACTTCGTAGAGGTTATTGAAGCGGGCGGTGGGAGAGCCGGAGAGAGTGCCAAACGAGGCGATACCCGAAATGCTGACGGCCGGGCCGATGGGGTCGGTGGGGAGCGCCGTGAGCTTGCTGCGGGTGAATTGCCCGCGGGTTTCATTGACCGTGCGCGAAGAGATAGTCACCACATTGCTTACTGCAACGGTCTGGTCGGTGTTATCCAGGCCGGCGGAAGCGCTGACGGCGTTCAATGCCCCGACGGCGGGAGGGTGAGTTTCACAGCCTTCTCGCGGCGCAATTTCGCGCGGATCAATCTCCCTGGTGGCCACACAGCCGCAACAGCAACAGCACTTCGTCGTTGATCGTCTTCGGGCCGCTTTCTCTGCCAGCCGAGCGGTCTGGTAACCAACCACGATGGCACGGCGGTAGAGTTCCTTCCCTGCATGTTCTGCCAGGCGGTACAGAAGCCCTTCCGACATCGGAATGTCGAAAGGAACAGAATCGACCCTTTCGAACTCAGCCGATGGGATCTGTCCCCGCCAGAAACTATACGGCGTGAGCCAGATCTTCGGGCCAACCTCGGCAGAGAGTAAACCCACTGCATTGGACGAGGTCGTGCTCGTTCTAGATGTAGATGTAGAGCGAGCTGTCGGCCTCCAGCGGTTTGCGGTATACCTCGTCCTTCATGGCAAATCCATTCTAAGGTGTGGCGCGGTGCGCGTCCGTGCGCCAGTGGGACTAGCCTTACCACTGGCAGACCACTGGGGGATTCGGGGGATCCCGGCGTCCACGGGTGGGTTAATACGTAATGATGCTCGATTTCACCTTGGGCGCAGGCACACCACGGCAACTGGCGTGTTCTGCTGGTGAGACGTTGACAATGAAGGAGATGGGTTGGCTCCTCAGGTAGGATTCGAACCTACAACCCTTCGGTTAACAGCCGAATGCTCTACCGTTGAGCTACTGAGGAGCAAAGTGTGTCATTTCATTTAAACAGACGCATGCTTACGGTGTCAAATTTCAGATCATTTCGTTGAGCAGTTCCGGACGCGGATGGGGGATTACCACCTTATTCACCAGCATGCCCTTCTGGCCAACAATCTGTGCCGCGGCGTCTACGGCGCTCTGTACCGCGGCCACGTCGCCGGTCATCGTCACGAACGCTTTGCCGCCCAGCGCCATGGCGAGACGGATTTCGATCAATTGCACGTTCGCTGATTTCACCGCCGCGTCCGCGCCCTCAATCAAACTCGCCACCGAGAATGATTCCACGATGCCCAGCGCCTCTAACGTCTCCACTTTCGTGGAACCGGCGATGGCTGGAAACACCGCTTCGTGCAAGTTCGGGATAACGAAAGAATCGATCACCGAAAAGCGTGCGCCTGAAATTCCGGCGGACACGGCGGCCTGCACTGCGGCGACATCGCCGCGGACCATCACCATGTATTTTCCAGAGCAGATGGAGCGCGAGAGCATTACCTCGACATCCGCCGCCTTCAGCATCGCGTCGCAGGAGAGGTATCCCGAAGCGATGCTGGTGAGTTCAATCAAGCCAATTGAGTTCTTTGCCATCTGTTAAGCCACAATCTCGATGTAATCCGTAGTCACTGCGCGAACCTTCCCGTCGATGCTGGCGTGGATGTTGGCTCCGAGTTTACCCTCTTCCACGCGCCCCAACAGTTGCCCCTTCTTTACTTTCTTGCCTTCCGCCACCACCGCATTCGCGGCCTGGCCGGCGTGCTGCTTCCATTTGATCCGCACCGCAGCGGGCTGCAAGACGCCCTCTTCGAACGGTGTCTCGCGCTCGTAATCCTCCACCTGCAGACGCCGCCGCAGTTGCGAAAGGGGTACGCGGCGATATTCTTTCATCGGGTGGACTTCCACCGGCGCCTTCTGAATAAACTTCAGCCCGGCTGCCTTCCGGTCGTGTTTGCCGGTGTCGCATGCTTCCTTGGGATAGAGATCTTCGGGGCATGCGTACAGCGTGCACAGGCCGCAGGCGCAGCAGAGTTCCGACCATTGATTCCAGATGTCGCCGCCGGTCAATGTGAAGCCCAGGCTCCGCATGACCTTGTGCGGCATCACCTCATAGCCCAACAGGTAACGCGGACAGAATTCGGTGCAGTAGCTGCACTGGTCACAGGCCGATTTGCCGATGTGCGCCATTTCGGTAGTCGATCGCGTTTTGCGCGTGATCAGGTAATGATCGCGCGGTAAGAGGATCAGGCCGCCCGTGGTCTTGGTGACCACATCATCCATGTCGAAAGTCAGCGTGCCCATCATCAGGCCGCTGACGAAAATTCCGTAGTCTTCCACGGTCGCGCCGCCGGCGCGCGCGATCAACTCGCGGAACGTTGTACCGACCGGCGCCCAGAAAGATTTCGCATCCTTCACCGCGCCCGTCACGGAGAGGAACTTTTCGGTGACCGGCAAGCCGCGGTCGGCGAGATTCACGTTGTACAACGTCTCTACGTTGTTGACCACGCACCCCACCTGTAGTGGTATGCCAGCCGGCCGGAATCAGTCTGCCGGTAGCGGTGTAGACCAGTTCGTACTCATCGCCCGACGGGTAAAAATCGCCGAGCATGACCAATTCGATCCGGTCGTTTTTCAGGCTGTGCTTCAGGGCCTCAATGGATTCGGTGTTCTTCGTCTTGACTCCGAATTTGCCCTTTTGTGCTCCGGTGGCCTCCATCATCGACGTCATGCCGTCGAGAATCCCGGGGGCGAAATGCTTCATCAATTCGGCATCTTTGTGGATCAACGGTTCGCACTCTGCGCCGTTGGCAATCATAAACTCTACTTGAGACTGGGCTTTGACATAGGTAGGAAATCCAGCGCCGCCGGCGCCCACTACGCCGTACTCGCGCAACCTCTCACTGAGCATAGGAACCAGAATAGCAAGGTGCGCGCCGGCTACCTCAACCAGCGGTCCAGGTTCGCGCGTACGAACTCGTCGTCGGCGAGGTGGGGATACGCCGCGCACACGCGGTCAATCTCCCCTAATTGGCCGGGCGAAAGGTCTTCGTTCGCGTCCAGGCACCATCGCCCCGCCAGTAGTCCTTGCCGCCGGAGGATTTCGTGCAGTCCCGGGATACAACCGGCGAAGCGGTTGCGCGCGTCGAAGAGTGCAGCGTTGGCATCCGTTAGGGCCGCTGCGTTCGGAGAGGATTTCGCTCATACCAGAGCCGCCCGCGGCGCGGCAGGTTCGAATCTCTTCGAGCAACTCGACGGCGCGCCGTGTCCAAACCGCCCACTGTCCCAGCAATCCGCCGCGAAAGGATACGCTGCTCCAGTTCAGGCGAAACTCCGCCAACAGGTCCGGAATGATGTTGTCGTCGTTGCCCGTGTACAGCGCGATTTCCGAAGCTCGGCCGCTGCTGGAGACGGCACGCATCACGTCCAAGGTTTGATAGCGATTGAACGGGGCCACCTTAATTGCCGCGACTGCTGGGATCTCGCAGAATCGTAGCCAGAATTCATGGGAGAGCAGGCGGCCGCCCACCGAGGGCTGCAAATAAAATCCGAACAGGGGAATCTCGCGAGCCACCTCGCGGCAATGATCCAGGAGTTCGTCGTCGGAAGCGGTAGGGAAAGCCGCGAGACTGAGCAGGCCCGCATCGTATCCGCATTCGCGCGCTAGCGCTGCTTCATTTACCGCCTGCGGCGTCAAACCGCAAATGCCGGCGATGCGGGCGATACGCCGGCCCTTTCCGCGCTCGAATTCGCCGATCACGTACGCAGCCAGGCGCAGCACCGGCTCCAGCAAGCCGACATTCGGATTTCGAATCGCGAACTGCGTAGTGTGCACGCCTACCGCAATTCCGCCCGCGCCGGCCTCGCAGTAATAGCGTGTGAGCGCCGCCTGACGCCGCTCATCGAGTTTTCGTTCCGCGGTCAATGCCAAGGGGTGGGCCGGAATCACCACGCCGCGCTGAAGAATCTCCAAAACTTGGTGGTCCATCGGGTCAGAACTTTCCATCGGAAACTTCAAAATGCGTAGGCTTATTCAAACTTGGGCCGCCCGCGACCACCCAATCCGCTACCATTTCCATGAGCCGTTCGCTGCTCACCGAGGGAGGGCCCAGCAGTGCTCGAGAGGCCGATGAGTCGCTCAACAGCGCGAAAGAGCCCTCTACACCCCGAAAGCGGCATGCCCGTGAAAATCGACGCGCGAAATATTCGGCCGTCTCCCTCACAGAAAGCGTCTCCGTGCCGGTTATATTCAGCACGCGCGGAGGAACGGCGCAGTGCTCTAGAGAGCGCAGGGCGTACGAGTTGGCGTCGCGCTGCCAGATTACGTTGAATGCGGGCACAGTCAGGTCCACCGGTTCGCCATCGAAGACCTTGCGGGCGATATCCACGAGCACGCCGTATCTCAAATCCACGGCGTAATTCAGGCGGAAGAGCAGGCACTGCAAACCGTGCTGGTTCGCAAAATACTCGAAGGTCCGTTCGCGCCCCAGGCAGCTCTGCGCGTACTCGCCCACCGGCGCGGGAGCATCCTCCTCGCGCGAGCCGCCGCTTTCCACTTGCCGGAGAGGATAGACATTTCCCGTGGAAAATACGACGACGCGGCTATGGCGAAATCGATCCGCTACGATTGCCGGTGCCATGGTGTTCATCGCCCACGTCAATTCCGGGCTCTCCCGAAGAGCCGAACTTTCGACCCGCAAGATACAGCACATAGGGACAGTCGGGCAGCCGGCCAACCTGCTTACGATCCAGAAGATCGCACACGAGAGGCTCCACGCCGGGCTCATTCAGCGGACTCCGTGAGACGGCGATCACCCGCCGCGGGGTTCCCGCTGCGTCGGCTGCCCGGCGGCAGAGACGCGCCAGGGATGGCCCCATCTTTCCCGAGGCTCCCAGAATCAGAACGTCGCCTTTCAGGCGTCCGAGACAATCGATATCCGCGCCGCAAGGCTTTGAGAGTTCGTCTTCCAGTTGATCGATCGTGGTGATCATCGCCGGTTCACGCATTCCACCCTGCTAGTGTATGTCCGCTAGTGTATGTCGTGCTAGTGTATCGCCGCCTTTCGGAAGGGATGATAACCTGAGAGCGATCATGAACCGCCGTCAGTTTGCGATTGCCGCGCTTGTAGCGCCCGGCGCCGGTATTCTGCGCGGCCAAGACCTGCCGGTCATCCAGTCGCGCCGTAAACCTGCCGACGATTGGAAAGAGTATCCCACTCGTACCCTGGATCATGTCGCCGGTTTTCAACCGGGAACTCGCGCCATTCCCTTAGATCAGTACGGCGGACGCGCCGACCGCAAGGAGAATGCCACCGGTTTCTTTTACGCTAAGAAACTCGGCGCACGCTGGCTGCTCATTGATCCGGAGGGCCATCCTTACCTACAGGCCGGAGTCTGTTCCCTCGCGCGAGGCAGTTCCGATGTGAATCGCGCCGCCCTTCAGGAACGCTTCGGCACGCCGGAACGATGGGCAGCGGCCACCAGCGACATGCTGCGCGAGAACTCCTTCACCGCGTCCGGCGGCTGGAGCGATGTCGAACTGCTGCGCGGCGCACCGCATCGCATTGCCTACTGTTCGATGAACAATTTCATGGGCGATTTCGGGCGCGCAAAATCGATGGTCCACCAGCAGGCCGGGCACTTGGGCTATCCGCAGGATTGCATCCCAGTTTTCCATCCCGATTTTGCCGAGGCCTGCGACCGCACCGCCCGTCCGCTCGCCACGCACAAAGACGACCCCTGGCTCTTCGGCCATTTCTCCGACAATGAACTGCCGGCGCCGGCGGATCTCTTGGATCGGCATCTCAAACTCGACGCCGCCGAACCAAACCTTGCCTATGGCCTGCAAGCCGCGCGCGCGTGGCTGCGCGCACGTAAAGGCGATAGTGCCGAGATCAGCGATACGGACCGCGGCGCCTTTCGCGGTTATGTCTTCGAGCGCTATTTTTCACTGACGGCGGCCGCCATCCGAAAGTACGACCCGAACCACCTCTGCCTGGGCCCGCGGATGCACGGGCCATATCAGAGAAGTGCCGAAATTATGGCCGCGGCCGGCAAGCATCTCGACGTTCTCTCGGTGAACGTCTACAACTACTGGACGCCGCCTGCCGACCTGATGGCGATGTGGGAGCGCGAATCCGGCAAGCCATTCATCGTGACCGAGTGGTACGTGAAGGCCGACGACGCCGGCTACAAGAACACGACGGGCGCCGGCTGGATAGTCCCTACTCAAAAGGATCGCGCCGCTTTCTACCAGAACTTCGTGCTCGCTCTGCTGGAATCCCGAAACTGCGTCGGCTGGCACTGGTTTAAGTACATGGATAACGACCCAGACGATCTCCGGACCGACCCTTCCAATCGCGATTCCAACAAGGGTATGGTCAGCATTCGATACCAACCCTATCGCGACCTGGTCTCCGGAATGAAGGCCATCAATCGGGAACTCTATCCGCTTGCGGACCACTTCGATGCCGGGCCGCGAACCGAAAAGTGATCGGGGGTCTATCTCGCGGATTCCATGGCGCGGATCGCTTCCAGGTTCAGATACTCCACCATGCCAGGCGGACCGGCGTCCGCGCCGGAGCGAAAGCTTGCCATGGCTTCCCCCTGTTTTCCCGCCACGGTAAGCAACAGTCCCTGACTGTATAGAAGCGCGCCCTGGTGGCTGGATGCGGCGGAGCCCACTTGCCGGGCGACGAAGCCCAAAGCCGTTCGTGACCGGGCCGTTGCCACTGCTGGTTCGAGTTTCGCAAGAGCCAGTATCGGGTAGGCGTAATCCGTGGAGCCAATTCCGGCGTTCGCCTTGGCTGTGTCGCGCCAACGGTTCCGGGCAGCCTCCTGGCTCACGCAGGCGAACTCGATCACGCCGAGCAGGTATTGAAATCTGGCGCCGCCAGTGAAAGGTTGAAAACCCGCCGCGGTGAACGGAAGTTGTTTGTCAGGAACTTCGAGATTCGCGATCGCCTGGTCCGTGCCCGCGCACTGTTTCGCGGCGGCGTCAGCCAGTAATCGCCGGAGTCGCAGTTCGAGGTAAGCTTCGCGAATCGCATCGTCTTGCTTGTCGCCGGGGAAGTTACTCGGGATGAAGTAACTCATCGCTCCGGCGATATCGCCCGACGCCGCGATGCGCAGCGCCATCGCCGCGGTCTGTGCCGGCGATCTACCCGCCGCCGTGATTGCGGCCGCGCCTCCAGCCGCTACGAGGGATCGTCTTTTTCGCGTGGCAGGTGTTCCTGCCGGCAATTTGGCAAGCATTTCCTCGGCAGCCGGGAACCCGGGCCGTACGGTCAAGGCGTTCTCAAGCGCATCGCGGGACGCCGTGGGCCGTCCCGCGTTGCGCTGCAATACAGCGGTCAGATAGTGGGGATATGCATCCACGGGATTTCGCTGGCTTGCCGATTGGAGCACGGTTGCGGCCGCCCGCAAATTCGGAGTCACGTCTTTCATCGGCAGGGTCGCTGCCAGGCGAAGATCTTCCGCTGCGTAGTATTGATAGTCGAGTTGCTCGCGGCAGTAACTGCGGTAATAGACGAATAACGCATCGCGCGGCGCCGGCGGGCCGTTGGGCCCGTTGTGGGCGAGCAGTTCCAGTGCGTCTCGTGTCAGCCCCCACTGCAGGTACCCATCTGCCATCTCGATCGCGCGATCCGGCGCGGCCGCCAGCGCCTCCCATAATGCGGGGTCCGCAAACCCCTGCCGCGTACGTTCGAACCTCGCCATCCAGTCGGCGGGCGCGGGTGAACCCAGGCGCGCCAGCACCGCGGCCGCCGTGGCGTCATCATCCGATGCCCGCAGCAGCGCGGCTTCCAAAACTGCGCTGTTTGGTACGTTCGGGCTGGCGTGAAGGTCCTGCAGGGCCCCGGCGTAGTCTCCGGACCGAGCGCGTTCCATAGCAATACCTGCCGGCCAATTCGGCGTCACCGTCAGGTTGAGGCCGAATGCTCCCAGGTCCACCGCGCCGTTCGAACTACCCCAACGATCATTCGCCATCGGCAGGCCGGCACCCAACAGCGGGCTGGCCGCGCTCAAATGCAAATCAAGGCCGGCTTCGTCTACGAATTGCGGCGGCACGGAGACGGTCAGATTCATCGAGAAGGGCGGGTCGTACGTCCGATCCGCCGCGGCGATGGATTTCGGCGTTTCAAAAGTCCCGCCCCCGAGCTGGTTCCAGATCACCAGGGGCCGATCCGGTTGGGGCTTTCCGGCGGCATCCACAGATAGAAAATCGTTCGCCGCGATCCGGTTTGTGGTGTTGCCCAGGTAAATCTGTGTGGCGAGGTCTTGTATCTTGTTGCAGATGTTATTCGCGAATATGTCGTTATAGTACGCGCGCGCTCCGCGGCTGGACGATTGAAAGTAGCAGCCGCCAGGCCTGTAGAATACGTTGTTGTAAATCAGGTTGGACGATGCCGTCTGGTCGAACGCGCTAACTTCGAGCGCCCAGGTCCGGCTTTGGAGTACCACGTTCCTTCTCACCGTATTGCCGGCGCCCGAAATCTGGATCGCCGGTTTGAAGTACGGTACCAATTGGCCTACACCCTTGATCACGTTGCCTTCCACCAGGTTGTGATCCGTGCCGAACACGCCGATCCAGCCCTGGCCCCAGCCCCCATCCATCACGTTGTTCAGCCAGCGATTGCTGCGGCACCCCGCCTTGCACAGGCTTTCGTCGTGCCCGCCGCGGGTCAGATGATTACTCCAGAGGATATTGCCGGTCGCGCCGCCGCCCAGCAGCGTCGCCAGAAAGCCGCCGTTTCCGTCGGGATTCTGCGAGGGGTCGGGGCTTCCGTAATCATGCAGATAGCAACGGTAAACCAGGTTATGGCTCCCCCCGATCATCACGCCGAACTTGAAGGAAGGGATTACCGGCGGGTGTGCTTCCACATCGATCAAGGCGTTGTAACTGCCGCGGATCTCGATATCGTATTCACCTTCGGCGACTCCCGTGGATGCAATGTGCAGGCCGTCGATCACGATGTGCTGCCCGGTAAGCGCCAGCGCGTGCGCCGAGCCGGCCGGCTGGGAAATCAGCGTCGCCGTAGTCACCGGGGTTCACCAGCACCACCGCTTTCGCGTCCGCCGGGCATCGATGACCCATCTGGATCTCGTCGTTAATATAGCTTCCGCCCATCACGATCATTACTTGTCCGCAGCCAATGCTCCTCGATCCATATGCAAGCGAGTGCCAGGCATGAGCAGGGTCCATAGACTTACCATCGTTGGTGTCTTTCCCTGCCGGCGAAACGTATCTGACCGCGTAATCGGCCGTCTTCGCCGTCACTGAATTTGAGTAACTGCTGTATGCGGGAGAGACGTTGCCAGAGTAACTTCGCACCCGAAACGTATAACTGGTGTTTGGCCTTAATCCCCAGGCGATAAACTGGGCCGGCGAGTTGTCTTGAGGGTCAACGTAATTTGCATCGGTTACCCAGTACGCGATACCCCCGTTCGGTGGATTATAGACATGAACGCCAGTGGGGTCGCTCACGCCGCAGCGTCCGCCGCGAAACAAAATCCGGCTGTCGCATGTGTATCCCCCCGCGGCCGGAATCGGCTGGAGTTCACTCCAGGAGGAATAACGGGCGTCCGCGGCCGATTGGATTTCGACCAGGTAGCCGTAGCCGGCGGCGCTAACTGCCGGCCAGGTGAGGTTGATCTGATCGGGGCCTTTGGTTTCCGCCGACAGAGACGGCGCTGTGAGGGTTGCGGCGGGCGGCGGCGCCGGTTGAGATCTCCCAGCTCCGGCCAGCAGCAGCGCGGTCCCGAGCGCTCTGAGCACTGTGTTCTTCCCCATCGTCAGCATTGTCTCAAGGTGACGATAAAAGTATAACGAACGCTATCCGGAACCAAATGTCATCGTTGGTAAGATGGCATGTATCATGCGAGCGTGTAACCTCTGGAAGCCCTTCGTGTTGGCCGTGGTGTTGGCGCCGCCCGGGTTGCTCTACTCGCAGCCGTTGTTGGTCGCGCCCAAGGCCGTCAAGCTCTTACAGGCGGAGCATGGTCCCCTGGCCGTGGCAAGCATTTCCTTGCGCTCCTCCAGCGCTCCGCAGGCGTGGACCGCGGCCGCGTCTACCGGCGATCCCAACGACGCGTGGCTGGCCCTTGGGGCAGCCGCCGGCGAAACCCCCGCGACGCTTTCCATCGGTCTGGTGGACTGGCGAGCCGAGCAGCGCAAGCCGGGCAAATACCAGGGCAGCATCGTGATCAAATCCGGCGGCGATTCCGTCACCGTGCCGGTGGAGTGGGAAGTCCGCGCCTCCATCGCGCCTGCCGCGTTCAGCTACCTCGCCGGGCCCACCGGTTGCGAGAAGGCTAATGGCTATCCGGATGCGGCCCTATGCCGCCCGCTTCCGCTGGCGGATGCGATGGGCGGCCAGGCGCCCGGCAGCTCCTACGTGGATCCTAACTTCGGCGCAACCGTCCGCATCATGACGGGACATCCTGTATTTCATACCTATTCGACTCCGTCACCGCTCAGCGCCCATAACAAATACTTGATGACTTACCCGGAGAACGGCACCTGGGATGTTATCGATGTGGCCACGGCGAAGTTTGTCTTGCGCCGGGCTCCTTGCACTCAGAATTACTTCTGGGATGCCGTTGATGATGAAGTCTATTACTACATGAGCGGGTCCGCCATCCTGAAGCATGACCTGCGCGCTAATACGAATGTGATCCTGGTGGATTACGCCAAGCAGCCCGAGTTTCACTTTCACGAGATCCTGCACGGCGGTACCGGAGACACATCGAAGGATAATTGGGTCAGCTTCTGGGCGCCGGATGAGAAGCAGATCTGCGCGGTTGACCTGACCCACGTCAAGACGTATTGCGCGGATTACTCCGCCTCGCAGCGCAAACTGGTCTATGGGGACATCGATTTCACTCTGATCTCCAAGGGCAGCGACCGCGTGACCGGCAAGCGCTATGTGATGCTCGTGGCGCCCCCTGCAATGGGTGTCTTCTCAATCGACATGGCGAATGGCACGCTCAGGCCCGAATTTCGCGGACCTGAGGAGATCGAACGGAGCGGCGGCAACCACAACGGAGTGTGCGAACCGGGCGAGCGATGCATCGTCGGCTCCCATGTCGATACTCTCGAAGATTCCGCTGGAATTCAATACCTCGTGATGAACAGTGAAACTTCGTCCCCGTGCGAGGTTTCGCTCTCCACCTTCCAGTTGAATAAGGGTATTGAGATGAATAAGCAGATTGAACTGGGGGGCGGCCGCAAACGCGTCATGACACTGTGGCGCTGCGGGCCGGGCTGGGTGGACGAGCATGTCGGCTGCGCCCGCTCTGCCCCTTATTGCGTGATTTCCACCCAAAATGTGCCGCGTCCCGCCAACGACGTCTCCCCGCTCCAGCCCACTCCTCACGCCGGCGAGATCATTGTCATGCGTGAGAACGGCATGGAACTCCGCCCGCTGGCCCTCAGTCGCAGCGCTCTCTTTCCCGGAGCCGGCACGGGGAACTACTGGTCTACCCCTCGTGCAGCGATCGCTTCCGACGGTTCGCTGGTGATCGCCGATTCCAATTTCGGCGCCCAGCCTAACGGGCAGCGCGTGATACTCATCCAAACCGGCTATCCTAAGTAACTTCACGCCCGGCCCGCAGACAGTTTTGAAAGCCGGCCCCGCCAGATGATAGACTTTCCGAACGGAGGACGTGGTGGCATCGGAAAAACAGACCAGGCGAGAGTGGTTGAGCGCATCCGCAGCCGCGGCGGTGGCGTCCTCGGCTGCCGCGCAAACTCCCGGCGGCAGCACGCGCCCCAACGTGCTCATGATCATCTCCGATCAGTTCCGTTGGGATTGCATCGGAGCCATGGGCCTCAACCCGATGAATTTGACGCCCAACCTGGATCGTATGGCTTCGCGCGGCGTCCTCTTCCGCTCGGCCATCTCCAACCAGCCGGTCTGCGCCCCAGCGCGCGCCAGCATTTTCACCGGACAGTACCCCAGCAAGCACGGCGTCTGGCGCAACGCCATCGGGCTCGCCGAAAATGCCGTGACGCTGGGCAGCGCGATGAAGCAGTCGGGCTACTCTACCAACTACATCGGTAAGTGGCATCTGGCCCCCACGGGCGCCACCGAGACCGCGGAGAGCCGTGGGCCCGTGAAGCCCCAGTACCGCGGCGGATTTCAGGATCTCTGGGAAGCCGCCAACGTCCTGGAGCTGACCTCCCACGCCTACGAGGGCGATCTCTTCGATGGCGATGGCAAGCCCCTCCATTTCTCCAATCGCTACCGCGCCGATTTCATGACCGACCGCGCCCAGCTCTTCCTCCGCTCGCGCGCCGCAAAATCGCCGTTCCTGCTGACGCTTTCCTATCTCGAAGTCCATCACCAGAACGATAAGGATACGTTCGACCCGCCCAAGGAATACGCCGGCCGGTATCCCAATCCGTTTATTCCCCAGGATCTGCGCCCGCTGCCCGGAAGCTGGCCCAGCCAGATTGCCGATTATTTCGCCTGCGTCGCGAAGATGGATGAGATCGTCGGCACGCTACGGCAAACGCTGGTGGAGACCGGGCTCGATAAGAACACCATCGTGTTGTTCACCAGCGATCACGGCAACCACTTTCGCACCCGCAATGCAGAGTACAAACGCAGCCCGCACGAAAGCTCGATTCACATTCCTCTGGTGATGGAAGGCCCCGGCTTCAATCGGGGCATGGAAGTAAATCAACTCGTCAGCCACGTGGATCTCGCGCCCACCCTGCTCGCCGCGTCCGGCCTGGATGTGCCCGCCAGCATGCAGGGCCGCAACTTCCTCCCCCTGCTGGACCGCCACACCGATGGCTGGCGCGACGAGGTGTATTTCGAAATGTCGGAGTTCATCACCGGCCGCGGCCTGCGCACGCCCCAGTACACGTACGCCGCCGCCGCCCCCAAAGTCCCTGGATGGAAGGCCGCTCCCACCGTGGATAAGTATGTCGAGTACATGCTTTACGATTTGTATGCAGACCCCTACCAGCGGGTGAACCTCGCCGGTCGCGCAACCCACCAGAAGATCTCCGCCGATCTGCGCGAACGCCTGCTTGCTCGCATGAAGGAAGCCAGCGGTGAGCGATCCACCATCGACCCTGCCTGGTTCCCCTATTCGTAAGAAGGTGGCCGCCGCGGCGGCGTATGCTGAAGGGTGATCGTGAAGCCGGCGATGTTCCAGTACGGCGCCAATTTCGCACGAAAGCTGATGTTGGCGCTGCAACTGGCGGCGCTGATCGTCATCTGGATTCTATTCCATCCCGCGGGAAGCGGAGTGCTCGGCCTGGCCTTGGTCTACGTGCTCGCGATCTGGACCGTGGTGGCATGGGTCACGTTCGGCGCCTACCTCGCGCGTTCACTTGCCCCGTTCGCGGAGGTGTTGTCGGCCTCGCTAGGGGTTTCGATGAATGGCATGTGGCTGGTCCCCGGTGCGATGGCGCTGACCACGCGTTCGCCCGTGCTGGTGGCATTGGGTCTGGCGACGATCATCAACACCACCAGAACGCTCGTCATCAGCCGCCCGCCGAAAGGGAAATTACTGCCGGTCCGGCGACGGCAATCCCACGAAAGGGAAGCCGCGCTATTTTGCTATCAACCCGAGCAGGCCATTTATTTCTCCGCGGACGCCGTCCCTGGCATGGTGGGCGCGCTGCTGCTCCAGTGCGGCATTTATGCGCTCGCCTCTCAGTATCCGTTGCCGGCCGCGATTGCGTTCGCCGCGGTAACCGCCCTGTGGGTATCGAGTTCGATCGCGCGGGGCGCTTTGAAAATCAGAAAGGCCGCGCGCACCCCGCACTCGGCGGCGCTCGCGCTGCTCACCTTGCTGTTGACCGTCACGCTTACGGCCGTGCTGATGGAACGATGGATCGTGCGCGAAACCCCGCCCGTCGATGCCGCGTTCCCAGAGCTCGCCAGGACGCCGGGAATGACCCTGCGGGTCTTGCAGCGCCTGGCCCACTTGCCGCCGGCTCCGAAGATATCCGCGGCGGAATCGCCAAAGGTAGTCACCACGATGGTGGACCCGGCTCCCGCGAAAAACCAAAAGGCGCTGAGCGGGATTCCCGGAGTCGTGCTCCGGCCGCCGCCGGTCGAAGAGCGCAAGCCGCGATTAACCCTGCCCGGATCTCGATTTCGTAACAC
The DNA here is from genome assembly GCA_963811575.1 of uncultured Solibacteraceae bacterium. GTDB lineage: Bacteria > Acidobacteriota > Terriglobia > Bryobacterales > Bryobacteraceae > Solibacter. The sequence continues at coordinate 105,581 of CAWERY010000015.1, forward strand.
TGCCGCGCAGCCGCTCGCCTTTCCCTTCACCGGCGAATATCAGCTCTTTCGCACCAGCTCCGGGAGCCTGCCCAAGGGAGCGCCGGTGGAGCAAGGTTCACCCTTGGACAGCATCTACGGCACCACCAACGGCGCGCCCATGCAGACCGTGGCCGTGCAGCAATTCGACCCGCCTATCGACCTGACGAATTGCCGCAAGGTTCTGGTGACGGTGACTAGCGCGGAGAAATTCCCGGTCCTCGTCATGATGCAGTTGGTGACCGCGGCCGGCATCGAAGATGGCGGCAGTGATCTGCTGGGGATGAAAAAGGAACGGGAGCAAGTATTGGAATTCGAGGTGCCGCCCCTCGCGCGGCCGCTGATTGTGCGCGCGATTCGGATCTCGTTTCAACGGCCCTTGATGGATAGCGATAAGAACGTCCGCATCCAGGTGAACGGGTTCACGCTCCAGAATCACGGGTTCTGATCGAATCGGCCGGTTCCTAATACGTCTTTTCGTACTTGTTCCGGCCGTTATACAACTTAAAACTCCCATCCTTTTGGGCGTCCACGCGAATCCACTTGCCTTCGCAGATCTCGTCCACATTGGCAATGAAGGGGTCGGCCGCATTGTGTTCTTTGCCGCCGGCCACCGCGAAGTGAAGCTGCCAGATATCGGGCGACCCCGGTGTATCGTGGATCGTCTGCCAGGCCAGCGCGGAGCCGCCTTTTTTCGCGCCGTTGTTCATGATTGCCGCCTTCGGATGCAGCGCCGCCAGCAATTGCGGCGATCCGCTGGTCTCCGTTCCGTGATGCGACACCAGGTAGAGATCCACCTTCCCGATCTTGTTCACTGGACATACCAGCCCCAATTCCTTGTTCCAGGTCAGGTCTCCCAAATCGACCATGCGAAAGTTTCCGTAGGTAATCAGAATCCCGAGCGATTGCGCGTTCTCCGATTTGTCCTCGACGTGCGTCGCTGCACCCTCGCACGCGGGGTTCGGCTGGCCTGCCCCCGGCAGCGGCCCGTCGATCACGTTGCCGGCCGATGAGAGCACTTTGACATCCAGCCCCTTGATCGGAATCGTGTCTCCCGGTTTGGCCACGATATGCGTGCCCTTCGCGGCGAACGCCTGGTATTCATTGAACAACACCTGCGCCGCCTTGTCGGTCTCCACGCTCGTTCCGTGATCCACGAAATTCCGGACCGGCAGTTTCTCGGCCAGCTGACCGATCCCGCCGACGTGATCCGAATGGAAATGCGTGATCACCAGGTAATCGATCTTCTTCACGCCTGCCGCTTTGGCCGCCGCGGCAATCCGTTCCGCGTCGCGCTTGTTGTGGCCGCCCCAACCGCTGTCCACCAGCAGCGATTCGCCCGCCGGAGAAACGATCAGCGTGGCCTGCCCACCCTCCACGTCGATCGAATACACCTCGAGATTTTTCGCGGCCGGCAGTAAGGCCGCCGAGCTCGCCAGTAGGATTCCCGCAAGCAACAATCGCATACGTAGATTGTTGCGCGACTCGGGTTCTCCGGCAACCGGGTACCCAACCACCCTCACGCTGCTACCCCGCACAGCGCCGTGTGTTATCGAAATGCATAAGGCGAATGCCTGTCCCGGCCCCGATCGATTGGAATTCGAAAATATATTCGATCGCTACGAAGATGTTTTCCCTTTTACCATCACCTCACTAGGTAGCATCACTTTCCGCCGCCACGCTCTCACAGGTGTTGAATCAGCTCTTCAGTTTTCACTTGCTGTCCCAGTTCAGGATGATCATGCTCAAAACGCTCTTGGTGGTTACGTCGATTTTGGCGCTCTCTGGAGGTCTGCAGGCGCAGACCGTTAGCTTCACCCCCGCTACGGGAAGTCCGTACGCCACCGGCGGCACCACGCCCAATACCCTATCGGTCGCCGATTTCAATCAGGACGGCGCGCTCGATGTGGTGACCACCGGCACCCAGAGTTACGTCGCGTGGCTCGGCCTGCGCACTTCGGGTAAACCCAATGGGAGTCTCGGCAACGCCGCCGGCACCACTGGCACCGCCACCGCCGTTCCGTTCTTCCTGGCTATCGGGGCAGACCGCGCAGTCAACGTGGTCACGCGCCGCGCGGCAGCCGGCACGCTCGTATTCGGCACTCCCTTCTACCCCGCCGTCATCGGCGCCAGCCTCACCACTCATTACCGCGCGGGCAGCCTCTGGAACACCGGGTCACTGACCGATTTTTCCACCGGTGGGATCGGTTATACCGACATGGGCAACACCGCTCCCGTCAATCCCTCAGCTGGCTTCACCGGCTGGGCCGCCGCCGGCGATTTCAACGGCGAAGGGCTGGATGGCAGCGCCAACACCTGGGTCAGCAACGTCGATTCCGTTACTCCCCTGAACTACATCACGGTCTTGTTCGGCAGCGGTGAGGCGCTTACCGTGAGCGGCTCCATCAACGTCACCATGCCCGCCGGCAAGCTGGCCAAGCGCGTCTTTGCCGCCGATCTGAATGGCGATGGCAAGGCCGACCTGATCGTCACCACCGGCACGAATGAAGTCGTCATCTTCCTTTCGCAATCTACCGTCAGCCCCCGCGCGCTCGCCTTCGCCGCCCCCGTCACCCTCAACATCTCGCAGCCTTCCCAGTTCGTTACCATCGCCGATGTCAATGGCGATCACAAGGCGGACCTGGTGGTCTCCACCGGAACCTCCACGCTGACGATTCTTCCCGGCGTCGGCGACGGCACCTTCGGGTCGCCCGTCGATATCACGCTTTCCGCCGGCCTGTCGCTCTGCACGGCGGTTGCGGACTTCACTCACGATGGCATCGCCGATATCGCAGTCGCCAACGGCGCCAACATCCTGGTCTATCCGGGCACCGGCGGCGGGAGTTTTGCAGCACCTCAGTCCATCGCCACCGGCGGTAGCCCCGTCTGGGTCGTGGCTGCCGATATGAATCGCGACGGCAAACCCGATCTGGTGGCGGCCAACAGTTCCCAGGCAACCGTTGCCGTGCTCCTCAATTCCACCTCCGTCGTTCTCGCCGGGCCCACGTCGCTTACATTTAACTCTGCTCTTGGCGGCTCCAATCCGCCATCGCAGAACGTCTCCGTGGTCTTCGATAGCGGCGGCACGCCCACTTACACCGTGACCTCATCCGCTGCCTGGCTGAGCTCGTCCCCCACCAATGGCACCACCAGCCCGATCGCGGTTTCGACGAATATTACCGGCCTTACGGCAGGCACGTATCGAGGGACGCTGACCATCGCCACCGCTTCTTCCACCAACACCTCCACCATCTCGGTCACGCTGATCGTCGCCGGGCCTTCGGGTACCCTGGTGCGCCAACTGCCTGGTCAGGGCTCTTCGCTCGTCATCGCCCGCCACAGCGAAACCATCATCGCCACCGGCGATTTCACCGGTCACGGACGGCTGGATCTGGTGGGCGCGTCAGGCTGCAACATCAACGCGCTTTGTATGTACACCTACCCCAGTAACGGCGATGGAACCTTCGGCGCGGAAGTTACCAACACCATCACCACCTTCTTCCTTCCGGGCTTCTCCACTGTTGGCGATTTCAATGGCGATGGCAATCTCGATATCGCCGCGTACAACACCGCCAACGGCTCCGTGCTGCGCATTTTTTACGGCGATGGCCTTGGCCACTTCACCATGGCCGTTGATCAGTACAGCCTTGGACCAGGCCCCGCCGACGTCAAAGCGGTCGATCTCAATAATGATGGCAAGCTCGATCTCCTCGCCTCCAGCTACGGCGCCGGTGTTCCTTCCACGGGTACCATCAACGTCCTCATCAATAATGGCGACGGCACCTTTTCGAACAGTTCATTCTCCTCGCCGGGAGCCTATTCCCTCGCCGTCGGTGATTTCAATCGCGATGGCATTGCCGATTTCGTCGTCGCGGGCATTTTCAGTAATTCGTACTACTACCAGGGAACTGGCGGCGGCGCTTTCGCCGCTCCCGTCACCATCGCCACTACCGCCATCTCTCCCGGCGGGTCCTACGATCTGGTCGCCGGAGATTTCAATAATGATGGCAACCTCGATGTCGCCATCGGGTTTGTGAACACTGGCAAGATCGCGATCCTCCTGGGCAATGGCGCAGGCGGCTTCAGCCAGGCCACCGGCAGCCCGTATTCCTTCATCGGCAGCGTCACCGATATCCAAACGGCCGATTTCGATGGCGATGGCAACCTCGACCTGGTCTTCCACCGCACCAGCCAGGGCAACTACACCGTAATGATGGGCGATGGCACTGGCCAGTTCTCCCGGACCACCGACTTTTCCACCAGCTACAACTCCACCCTCGCCTCGCACATCTTCCCCGGCGATTACAGCGGCGATGGCAAATTCGACGTGCTCGTTCCCGACCAAAGCTGGAGTCTCTGGCTGGGCGATAAGGCCGCAACCACCACCACCGTAACTTCCAATCCCGCCACCAAAGCTCCCCAGGGGCAATCTGTCGCCTTCACCGGAACCGTGACTACCATCGTTTCCTCGTGGGCCACCGGTACAGGTCAAATCACCATCACCGATAATCCCGACGGACAGATCGGCCAGGGATTGCCCACCGCCGGCGCCTTTACCACCAACAGCGCGCTTACCCTCAACACCCATTCGCTGACCGGTTCGTATGCCGGAGATTCGCGCACCAAACCCAACGGCCCCGGACCCGCCTACGCGTTCACCGTCTTCCAGGCGCACCTCAAGCTTCACCACCGCGCCGGTCACCACCAACGCCGGCGTGGCCATGGCCAATATCGTGGTGAAGGTCCTGGATCCCTCCAACGCGACCGTCACCAACTCCACCGCGTCCATCACCATCGCGCTGGATCATAATTCGATCAGTTCGGGAACCACCACGGTCAGCGCCGTTGCGGGCATTGCCACCTTCACCAACATCAAAATCAACTTGGCCGGCGCCTATACGATGACCGCCAGCTCCACCGGCCTGTCTAGCGCTACTGCCGCATTCAACATCACCGCCGGACCGCTGGCCCAGTTCCTTGTCGCAGGCTTCCCCAACCCCGCCACCGTGAACGCCTCGGCCGGCTTTTCCGTCACCGCGCAGGACGCCGGTGGCAACACCATCACCGGCTACACCGGCACCGCGCACTTCACTTCCTCCGATGGCGCCGCGATTCTGCCCGCTAATTACACGTTCGTCGCCGGCGATAACGGAGTCCATGCGTTCAGCGCCACGCTGAAGACCGCAGGCATCCAAACCCTCACCGCTACCGATACCGTTACTGCCTCTGTGACCGGCAGTCAGACGGGCATCGTAGTGGGGGCCGGCGTACCGGCCGCGCTTACCCCCAGCGGCACTCCGCAGAGCGCCACCGTGAATACGAACTATGCCTCCATGAGCGTCACGCTCACCGATGGCGGCGGCAATCCGGTCAGCGGCCAGACCATCACGTTCACTGCCCCCGGCAGTGGCGCCGAGCGGCGTGTTCGGTGCCAGTCTCACCGCCACCGCGATCACGAACGCGAGCGGCGTCGCTACCCTCCCGCTATTCACCGCCAACACCGTCGCCGGCGCCTTCACTCTGCATGCGAACCTCGGCGCCGTCTCCACGAATTTCAGTCTCACGAATGTGGCGGGCGCCGTCACCCAGCTCACCATTCAATCCGGCGATAACCAGTCCACCGCCATCGCGACGGCCTATCCGGTGGCGCTCTCCGTGCTTGCGGCGGACGTTTATGGCAATCCCGTATCAGGCGCCAGTATTGCGTTCAACATGCCGGGCTCCGGCGCCAGCGCCGCCTTCCCCGGGCCCCTATCGTCCACCTTGGCAATCACCAATGCGGCCGGAGTCGCCACCGCGCCCACGCCGCTCACGGCCAATGCCGTAGTGGGCGCGCTGATCAACCCCAACGCGACTATCGGCGCGATCTCCGCAACGTTTAAGCTCACCAACCTGACCGGTTCGCCGGCCAGTATCAGTATCACTGCGGGCAATAACCAAAGCACACTGGTCGGCACGCCTTCGCTACCCAGTTCATCGCCAACGTGAGGGATTCGGGCAACAACCCCATTCAGAATGTGATCGTTTCCTTCACCGCTCCGGGCAGCGGACAAAGCGGGACCTTCCCCGGTGGCCTGCTTACCGTTACCGCGACTACCGATGCTTCGGGCAACGCACAGGCCCCGATCTTCACCGCCAATACCGTGGCCGGCGCGTACAACGTGGTCGCGGCCGCCAATGCGCTCCATGCCAACGCCGCCCTGACCAACACCCCCGGACCGGCCGTGATGACCATCGTGCAGGGGGACCCGCAGAGTACGGTGATCTCCACCGCCTTCGCCACCGCGCTCACCATCAAGGTTGCCGATAGCTTCGGCAATCCGTACTCGGGAGTCTCCGTAAGCTTCGTTCCCACCGGCGCCACCGCCACCGCAGCGTTCACCGGCGTGACCACCGTCGTAACCTCGGCGGCAGGTCTCGCCGTGGCTCCCACACTGACCGCCAACAATCAGGTTGGTTCCTACACGGTGACAGCGAGTTCCGCCTCCCCCGTGTTGAGCAAGACGTTTAATCTCACCAACACCTTCGGACCGCCCGCCGTCCTCACCGCCACCGCGGGCACGCCGCAGAGCACCCTGGTCGGCACTGCCTTCGCCACCGCGCTCTCCGTCAAAGTCACGGATTCCGGCCTGAATCCGCTCAGCGGCATTACCGTCACCTTCACGGCGCCAGGCTCGGGCGCTACGGGCACGTTCTCCAATTCCACCGCGACCATCACCGCCGTCACCAACGGCAGCGGCATCGCCAGCGCTCCGATTACCGCCAACACAGTCGCCGGCGCGTACACCGTTTCGGCGGCGTATCCCTCCCTGACGCCCGCGACGTACAGCCTGACCAACACCCCCGGACCCGCGATCCTGAGCATCAATGGCGGCAACAATCAGAGCGCCGTCACCACCACTGCATTCTCCACGCCGCTTTCCGCGAAGGTTGCCGATTCGTTCGGGAATCCCTATAGCGGAACCTCCGTCACCTTCACCGCCCCCGCCTCCGGGGCGGCCGGGACCTTCGCGAATTCCACCATCACCACAAGCGCGGCGACCAACACGAGCGGCATCGCCACTGCTTCCATCTTCACCGCCAATAGCCAGCTCGGTGCATTCAGCGTCAGCGCCGCCTCTGCCGGGCTCACTACCGTAAACTACAGCCTCGCCAACATAACCGGGCCGCCCGCCAGCGTGCAGACCCTCTCCGGAACCCCGCAGAGTGCGACGATTGCCACCGCTTTCGCCACCGCGTTCTCCGTCAAAGTCACCGACATCGCAGGCAACCCGCTGAACAACGTGTTCGTCACCTTCGCCGCTGTTCCCGCCGCCAATGGCGCTACTGGCGTGTTTGGCGGCTCCGCCTCCGTCAGCACCAACGCCAGCGGCATCGCCACCGCGCCCGCCTTCACCGCCAACACCGTCGCCGGCGCCTACACCGTGAGGGCCACGGTCAATTCCCTTGCCGGCATCTTCAATCTCACCAATCTCCCCGGACCGCCGGCCGTGATGACGCCAACCGGCACTCCGCAAAGCGCCATCCTCAATACCGCCTACACGGCGCTCTCCGTCAGAATTACGGACGCCTCTAACAACCCCATCAGCGGACTCGGTGTGACGTTCACCGCCAATGCCGTTGCCGGCGCGAGCGGCACTTTCCCGGGCAGTTCCGCCACCGCGTCCGCCAACACCGATGCCAACGGCACCGCAGCCGCCCCCGCCTTCACGGCTAACGGCACCCTCGGCGCGTTCACCGTTCACGCCGCCAGCGGTTCCCTCTCTGCGAACTTCAATCTGACCAATATCGTGAACCCTCCCGTTGCGATCGTGGCCTTCTCCGGCTCGTCGCAGGTCGCCTCGCCCGGCACCGCCTTCTCCCAGCCCCTCACCGCTAAGGTGCTCGATGCCAACGGCGCCGGCCTGAACAACGTCTCCGTGACCTTCACTCTGCCGTCCGCCGGAGCCTCCGCCACCTTCGCCGGCGGCGGTACTACCTTTACCGCCTTAACCAATTCTCTGGGCTTTGTCGTGACACCTGCCCTCAACTCGGGCCAGACCTCCGGCGTTTTCAACGCCATCGCCAGCACCGGCGCGCTGCAGGCAACCTTCACCCTCACCATCGGCAATCCGCCGCAATTGAGCGTGGATCCCAGCGCCTTCTTCTTCCGCTACGACATGGGCCTTCCGCTGCCGCCCGCCCAAACCGCTACGGTGGATAACGCCTTTGGCAATTTCACCGTCGCCGGCGACGCATCCTGGCTCAAACCGCGAACCCTGGCGAGCGGCGGCTTCCCCTACGGCATCGCCATTTCGATCGATCCCACCGGCCTCGCCGCCGGCACGTACACCGGCAACGTCGTGATCCTTCCGGCGGGCAGCCGCCAAAGTGCCACGGTCAAAGTTACCCTCACTGTCGTGCCCACGCCGCAAATCGGCAGTGGACCCGCGAACCTGACCTTCCGCTACCTTCAGGGACAACCGGCGCCGCCGGAACAGACCGATAGCATCATCGGCCTCTCCCGCAACGTAGCCTTCACGCTGGCCACCGAACTCATCACGCCGGCCAAGGGAAAGTGGCTGAACGTCGCCGCCGCAAATAATGTCACCACCACGCCGGCCGTCCTCCATGTCAGCGTGGCGCCCATCGGCCTGGACCCCGGAACCTATCAGGGCATCATCCACGTGATTGCGCCGGAAACCTCGAATTCCCCATACGATATCGCGGTGACCCTGATCGTAACCGCACCCGTGCTGCCGCCCGCGATCACCTCCATCGTGAATGCCGCCAGCTTCCAGAACAATTCTGTTGCCGGCAATGAGATCCTCTCCCTGTTCGGCACCAATCTGGCGTGCCCCGCCGGCCCGCAGGTGCTCGTCGATAGTGTTCCGGTCCACGTCCTCGGCAGCACCGCCACCCAGGTCAACTGGGTCGCGCCCGATCTCGGAGCTCGCGCCAATATCCAGGTGCAGTTCTCCTGCGGCGCCGCCGTCTCGGCCCCGTATGCGATGCCGGTGGCTCCCGTAGTTCCGGGAATCTTTACCGCCGATGGAAAACAGGTCGCCGCCTATAACGCGGGCTACACCTTAAATGGACCGGCTGCCCCGACCGCGCGCGGACAGGTCATTATGCTCTTCGGCACCGGCTTCGGACCTCTTGCCGCGCCGGATGCCGGCGGCCTCCAGTCGCATTCCATCCCGGTGACGGTAACGGTCGGCGGAATCCCCGCGGTCCTCACCTTCTCAGGCGCCGCCCCCGGTCTGCCCGGCGTGAATCAGCTGAACGTGCTCGTCCCGGCGGGCGCACCCACCGGCCCCGCCGTCGCACTCGTAATCAACTCCGGCGACAACCGCCGTTCCGACTGCTTTAACCATGGCGGTGAACTAGCGCGTTGATCCGCGGGATCGGTGGCCACTCGAAATAACCGCTTGCTGGAACACACCTGCATCGAATAGCGTATGTAAGAGCAGATGCCTTTTTGCAGCCAGTGCGGAAATCAGGTCGTCCCCGCGGATCTCTATTGCGGACGCTGTGGCTCCAAACAGCCCGTGGCCGGCGCGCCTCCCCATCCCGCGGGCGCCACCCACGACCCTTTCGCGGGCCTGAACCCGCGGACGGCCTCCATCCTCTGCTACATCCCCGGAATCGGCTGGATCGCCTCCATCATCGTCTTGGCCAGCGATCGTTTTCGCTTCGATCGCAATGTCCGCTTTCACGGCTTTCAGGGGCTCTACCTGTTCGTCGCCTGGCTCCTCGACGACCTGGTGTTTCGTCCCCTCTTCCTGCGCATGCCCAACCTGCACATCCACTCCCTGATCCAGGCCGTGCTGCTCGGAATGTCGATTTTTATGATGGTGAAAGCGTCCCACGACGAGGCTTATCCACTGCCTCTTTTTGGAGAACTCGCGCAAAAGTCCGTCGCCGAGAACTAGGCCGGCGACGCCGTAACGGTGCCACCTCGTCGGCAGCCGTCTCCGTGCGGTAAAGCCACTCTCCCCGTAGATTCCAGATCGCTGAGACCAAGGCAATCAGGCCCGCCACGGCCGAGAGTGCCACCATGGCAATGAGGATGTAGTCGTTGCGCCCGAGAACTCGCATACCCGACAATAACAGCGAAGTTTTTCCAGCGCCGTCCGATTGAAGACACACCGGCGACACCGTTGTACCGCTTAGGACTCTTCCCTTCGCCAACCCTGCCCCAGAATGTGGTATTATTCATTCAAGCGAATATTTATACAATGCAGAACGTGGGAATTGTTGGACATAGCGGCTATAGTGGCGCGGAATTACTCCGTATTCTCAAAGGCCATCCTCACCTCGTGCCCTTCCTGATGGACCACCGGGAGAACTCCGCCGCACCCGCCCTCCGCCGTCCCGAAGGCCCCGCCCACATCCCCTGCACCGCGGACGCCGTACGCGCCGAAAAACTCGCCGTCGTCTTCCTCGCCACTCCCCCGGAAATCTCCATGGAGCTGACCCCCGGCCTGCTCGCGGCCGGAGCTCGCGTCGTCGATCTCAGCGGCGCCTTCCGCCTTCGCACCGCCGAAAATTATCAGGCCTGGTACAAGGAACCGCACACCCAACCCGAGCTTCTGGCCGAGGCGGTTTACGGACTTCCCGAGTTCTGCCGCGACCGCATTCCCACGGCCCGCCTGCTTTCCAATCCCGGCTGCTATCCCACCGCCGCCAACCTCGCGATCCGCCCCCTCATCGAGGCCGGCGTGATCGATCGGGCGGCGGGAATCGTCTGTGACGCCAAATCCGGCGTCAGCGGAGCCGGCCGTAAGGCCAGCCTCAAGACCAGCTTCTGTGAAGTCACCGGGAACTTCTCGGCCTATTCCATCCTGAACCACCGCCACGTTCCCGAGGTCCTGTTGACGTCCGGGCTGGAAGAGGCCGAATTCAGCTTCACCGCGCAGCTCATCCCCATCGATCGCGGCATCCTCGAGACTATCTACTTCCGCGCCCCTGGGATTTCCAGCGTGGAGGAACTTGTCGCGATTTACGACAACCGCTATGCCGCGGAGCCTTTCGTTCGCATCTATAATCCCGGCCATGTGCCCGACCTCCACGCCATCGCATACACCAATTTCTGCGATATCGGCGTCGCTTTCGATGCCCGCACCGGGCGTGCCGTAGTCGTTGCCGCCATCGATAACCTGGTCAAGGGCGCTGCCGGACAGGCCGTGCAGAACATGAATCTCATGCTCGGCTATCCCGAGACCGAGGCGCTGCTGTGAAGCTCCTCGTCAAACTCGGCGGGACCCTGCTGGATTCCAGCGAATCCCGCGATTGCCTCGCCCGTCAGATCGCCGCGGCGCGACTCTCTGGCCACGAAGTTACCGTGGTCCACGGCGGCGGGAAGCAGATGACCCGCTACCTCGCCGAGCGCGGCATCGAAAGCCGCTTCGTCGGCGGCCTGCGCGTCACTTCCCCGGAGACCGTCGATGCAGTGCTCAAAGTCTTCGCCGGCAGCGTGAATCACGAACTGGTTGCCAGCCTGAATCGCGCCGGCAGCCTGGCTGTCGGACTTTCCGGCATCGATAGCTTTCTGGTCGAGGCCGAGCAGATGGATCCCGCGCTCGGCGCCGTCGGCCGCGTCACCAAATCCAACCCGGCGCTGCTGAATCTGCTCACCGCGAACCAGTATGTTCCCGTTGTCGCCTGCGTTGCCGGAGACCGCCAGGGACACATCTACAACGTGAATGCAGATCAAATGGCGGTAGCCTGCGCGACCGCGTTTGGCGCCAGTCAACTCATCTTCCTGACCGATGTGGAAGGCGTCATGGATGGCGCCGGGAAGGTGCGCTCCGTCCTCACCGCCGTCGAAAGCCGGCAGTTGATTGCCGATGGAGTCGCTACCGGCGGCATGCAGGCCAAACTCAATGCCGCACTCGGTGCGCTCGATGGCGGCGTGGAACAAGTGCGAATCGCGCCCGGCCTTTCACCCTCGGTTCTCGAAAGAATCCTCGCCGGTGAAGAGATTGGTACGAAAATGGTGGTGAGCGTATGATCAGCAGCGTCCGCGCAGATGCGTTTGTTCCTTCCGGCGGCAAGTCCGCGCGGGTCGTGGTGCGTAAGGCCGCCATGCGCGACATCGCACCCATCCTGCACCTGATCAATGGCTACGCCGCCCGTGGCATTATGCTGGCGCGCACCGAATTCGAAATGTCGGAGGCGCTCCGCGATTTTTCAGTCGCTACGTTAGATGGCGAACTGCTCGGCTGCGGCGCACTCCATTTCTACAGTCCCAGCATCGCCGAGATTCGCTCCCTCGCCGTCCATGAACACGCCAAGACGCACGGCGTCGGCCGCAAACTCGTCGAAGCACTGGTCGCGGAGGCGGAACAGTACGAACTGCACGCCGTATTCGCGTTCACATATGTTGACGAATTTTTCAACAAGGTGGGCTTCGAAGTCGTGGAACGCGGTGCCCTACCCCTCAAAGCCTGGAAAGATTGCGTCCGGTGTCCAAAATTTCAACAATGTGACGAAATCGCTGTTTTACGCATTCTCCGCCCCGAGGCCTGGGCCGATGCGCAAATTCAGCCCTGGGACGTCTCGATGATTACCCCCCCAGATGAGCTGATTCAAATTCCTACGCCCCGCAAATAGTCGCCAATACCCCCTAATGTAGGGACTTCCCTCACACCCTCAAAAGACCAGACAAAAAAAGGCTCATTAATCCGGGATTCAGGTCTAGAATCTCATTTAGGATATACGCCACTTAAATCTAACGAGGGATTATGAGAGCACAGACCGTTGACGTCAAAGCTTCGACCGGCAGGATCCTCTGCTGCACCGTGTTCCGCCCGGGCGGAAAGAAACTGCTCGCCAAGGGCCATGTCATTAGCGATGAAGACATTCGCGTGTTGGAATCCGAAGGCATGGAGACCATCTGGGTCACGGAATTGGAAGATGGTGAAGTCGGCGAAGATGATGCCGTCTGTTCTGTCGCCAGCGAAATGGGCTGTGGCAGTTTTGAGATTCGTCTTGCCGCCGGCGGCAGGGCCAACCTCCTCGCTACCGAAAATTGCTGCGTTCTGGTCGATGACGAACTCCTGAAACAGATCAACTGCCCCGCTAGTGTGGTCATCGCCACCGCCCTGAATTTCAGCTACGCAGTCGCCGGTCAACGCATCGCCACCGTGAAGAGTGCTCCCTTCGCCGTCGCCAAAGATCAGTTGGAAGCCGTCATCGGCATCCTCAAAGACCGTGGCCCGATCCTCCAGGCTCGCCCTGTCCGTACCCCGACTGTTGGAGTTCTCTACACCGACGCGGTCAGCGGAGAGCGTGCCCGTCAGTTGTTCGAGAACATCATGCGCCAGCGGTTGGAACGTTTTGGCGTGAATGCGAATTTCGTGCTGGCGTGCACCGAGGACGAAAATTCAGTCGCCCGCTGCCTGCAGCATCTTCTGCGGTCCAAGCCCTGCGCGATCCTGGTAGCCTCCACCACCGCGCCCGCCGGACCCGAAGATATCATCGGCCAGGCCATGTTGAAAATCGGCGGTCAGGTCGAACGCTTCCTTGCCCCTGTCGAGCCCGGCAACCTCCTGCTGCTGGCTTACAAGGACGATGTGCCAATCGTCTCCGCCCCCGGTTGTTTCCGCTCCGCCAAACCGAACGTCGTGGACCTGGTCCTGCCGCCGCTTTTGGCGCGCTATCATGTGACAGGTTGGGAAATCGCCGGTCTTGGACACGGCGGGCTACTGGCCTAAGAGTTTGCACCTCCCACAGTCCACACCCTCCGATTGGACTGCGGGTTCACTAGACCGGGCGCTGCTCCTCCGCGGCGCCCGGTCATTTTTATTTACTCCCACAAAATTCCGCGAGCCCGCATTTCCCCTTCGAGCTGTTCCCGCGATTCGAACTGCACCGCATCGATCCCCATGCTCCGCGCCCCTTCCACGTACGCGGCAATATCGTCCGTGAAGAAACACTCGCCGGGCAGGCACTGCGCGCCGGCCACCGCCGCCTGAAAGATCTCCGGCCGCGGCTTCATCGCACCCACCTCGTAGGAAAGCACCAGTTCGTCGAAGTGCCGCAGCAGGTGCCCATACGCGCCGCGTAGCATTTCGAAATGCAACGCATTCGTGTTGGAAAGAAGCACCATGCGGTAGCGTCGTGCCAGACCCTGCAACATGCTCTCCGGCAGCAATTCATGCGTGAAGATGCAGCTCCAGATCTGGCAGAACCGGTCGTAATCCACGCGCAGTTCCAGAATCCGCGAAATCTCTTCCACAAATTCGCGCCGTTCCATTTTCCCTGTCTCAAACCGCTCCACCAGACCGGTCTGCGACAACCGCTGCGGAATTTCCGCCGCCGTATACGGGCACAGCCCCTCCAGTTCGCGGTACCCGCGCCGGAAATCAAAATGAACCAGTACCCTGCCGAGATCGAACAGAATTGCCTTGTGCATCGCTCTCACTACTATCGCAGAGGCCCGCAGGCCTATCGATAGTTCGAGGCCTGCATTTCGAATAGCCGCGCGTAGATCCCGGAGGCCGCCACCAGTTCGTCATGCGTGCCCTGCTCCGCGATCCCGCCATCGGTGAGCACCACGATGCGGTCGGCGGTACGCACTGTCGAGAAGCGATGCGAAATCAGCAGCGCGATCCTGCCCTTGGTCAGCTCGGCGAAGTCTTTGAAGACTTCCGCCTCGGCCGCCGCATCCAGGGAAGCCGTAGGCTCGTCCAGAATCAGAATCTGCGCGTTACGCAAGTACGCGCGCGCTAGCGCGACGCGCTGCCATTGCCCGCCGGAGAGATCGATGCCGCCTTCGAACCTGCGGCCCAGCATCTGATCGAGTCCTCCCGGCAGTCCGGAGATCGTCTGCTCCACGTTGCTTCGCTTCGCCGCATCCCACAACGCGGCATCATCGCCCACCAGCTCCACCAGTCCCACTCCAATGTTGTCGCGAACCGCCATGTCATAGCGGAAGAAATCCTGGAAGATTACGCCGATCTCGCGCCGCAGTTCGTCTACCCGATATTCCTTCAGGTCCACGCCGTCCAGGAAGATGGCGCCCGCGCTCGGGTCGTACAGCCGCGTCATCAGCTTGACCAGGGTGGTCTTCCCCTGCCCGTTTTCTCCCACCAGCGCGACCCGTTCGCCTACTCCAATGTGAAAAGAGAGATTGTTCAGGACCATTCGATCCGACCCCGGGTAGTGGAAGCCGACATTGCGAAATTCGATTCCGTCGCGAATGGGCCGCGGCGCCGGTATCGCGTCCGCCCCGGAACTCATGCGCGTTGGCTGCCTCAAAAACACCAGCAGGTCCGTCAGGAAGAGGGCTTGCTCCGATACGTTTGAAAACAGCGAGAAGACGGTTTGCAGTTCCGTGTTCGCACCCGCGATCGCACCCGCCAGCAAGGTCAGCGTGCCAATCGTGAGGTTGCCATCCAGCGTTTGAAACACCAGGTACGCATAGCCGCCGTAGTAGCCGCAGATACTCATCGTTGCTAGAGCGGCGCCCCAGCGGAACCGCCTCCCCATCAGAGCCCGGTTGCTCTCAATCACTCTTTTCGAAAGCGAGCGATACCGTGAGACCAGGTGCTGCGCCAGCGAGAACATCTTGATTTCTTTCGCGCTGTCGCGGCTGCTGCCCAGCACGCGGAGATAATCCAGTTCTCTGCGCACCGGCGTCAGCTCGTGCGCCAGGGAGTAGCCCAGGAAAACGAAGTGGCTTTCACCCGCGAACACAGGGAATACGCAGACAAAGAGCAGCCCGAACATCCACGGCGAATACCAGATCACCGCTGCCGCCAAAGTGAACAACGAGATGCTGCGCTGAAACATGGAGCCAAGTACGGTGAGGATCGCGACGCGGTCGGTGGCCTGCACGCGGGCGCGCTCGAGCTTATCGTAAAAGCTCGCGTCTTCGAAATATTCCAGGTCGAGCGCCGCGGCCTGCTTCATTACCTTGAGGCTGATCGAGTGCGTGAACTGGTCCGCCAGCCGCGTATCGAAGTAGTCGATTGCGCGCGTCAGAATGAGGCTTCCGGCCGCCAGGCCGAATTCCATCCAGAGCAGCGGCCATATGTGAGCCGCCGCACCTGCATGGTTTGCACCCTTCACATTGATTGCATCGATAATGCGCCGCGACACCGTTAGGAGTCCGAGCGGAATCAGTGCGGCCACAAAGCGAAAAGCCAGCGCGCCGGTGACTAGCTTCGGCGCTGCATTCCACACCAGCTTCATCACGCCCGGCAGATTCTTTAACGCGGTGATTCGCTCCTGCCAGACATCTGCCGGAGCGCTGCCGCTATCCCCAGGTGGATTCATACCAGGGAGGCAGCAAGCGGACCTCCATTGCGGCCCGTAATCGGGCGCGACGGTTTTCGTGGTGTGAAGATCTAGCCCTTTTGCCTCCGGCCGCTCGCCGCCTACTTCTCACCTGCGACCACGTTCGGATCCCGCGGCCTTCCCGATTCACTTGCCCAGTAAGCCATCTTCGAGCAAGACCCCGTTGCGCTCCAGAGTTTCACTCAGCGTCTGATCGAGCGAGACGGCATGCGTCGTCCTAAGGCGGCCCGCAAAGGGCGCTACGGTTTTCGTGGTGTGAAGATCTAGCCGTTTGGCCTCGGCCGCTCGCCGCCTGCTTCTCACCTGCGACCCACGTCCGGCTTTCCCGATTCGCATTGTCAAGCCCTTTTGCGGCCCACGGCCTTCCCGATTCACCTTGCCCATTAAGCCATCTTCGACCGAGACCCCGTTGCGCTCCAGAGTTTCACCCGGCGTCTGATCGAGCGAGACGGCACGCGCCGTCCTAAGGCGGCCCGCAAAGGGGCGCTACGGTTTTCGTGGTGTGAAGATCTAGCCGTTTGGCCTCCGACCGCGCCCTACTTCTTGCCTGCCACCACGTCGGGAGTCCGGCTTTCCCGATTGATCTTGCCCATCAGTCCTTCTTCCAGCGTGACGCCGTTGCGCTCCAGAGTCTCGCCCAGCGTCTGATCGAGCGATACTCGCGCATGCGCGTAAGCCGTCAGCGCGCCGACCTCGGAAATCTGCGCGGTCACTAAAGCACGCTGGTCGTTGATGATGTCGTTGAAGGTCGCGATTCCGGAGCGAACTTGGTCCGGTCCGCCGCCAGCAGCTGCTCCTGCAGGTTGCGTGTATCGCGCGCCGCCGAATACCTCGACCGCGCCTGCCGCAGCGCGCTCATGCGCGCCGAGATGTCCACCACGATGTTGTTGATATCGCGCTGCGACATCACCTGCGACTGCCGGTACTGTAGCTGGTCGATGCCGTAATCCCCCTGCGCCGTCCGGTTCCCGATCGGAATCGAAAAAGTGACCCCCGCTGAGTAGTTCGGGAAATCGCGGCGGAAGATCTGCCCCAGCGCCGTCCCATAGCCCCCTGAAAAATAGGGATTTGCGCCGCCGCCGCTGGCCTGCGGCGTCCCCGCCACGCCGCGGTTGTACGTCTGCGCCGTAACCCTGAGCGAAGGCAGCAGCGGGTTCTCGGTGCCCGCGAGCGCCATCTCCGCGGTCTGATCCCGGAAATTGGAAACCTCGACGTCGGGACGCTTGACCATCGCCGTCGCTACCAGTTGCCGTAGAGCGGGCAGGTCGTCCTTATCGGGAATCTGAATCCGGTCCAGCGGGACAATCTCGGCGGCATCGATCGCCGGGTCCGGAGTCCGTATCAGCGCTTCCTTCAACGTGCCCTCGCGCTGCCGCAGGTTGGCCAGCGCAATCGTCAGATCCTGCTTTCGCGTCGCCACTTCGGCTTCGCGCGCGGCAGCTCCACGCGCGGCAGGGCGCCCGCGGCGATCTCTTTCTTCGTGTCCTCGAAGAATTTCTGCGCGTTCTGCTCGGATTGCTGCCGCGCCTTCAATTCGTCATTGGCCGACACCACGTCCCAATACAAATTCACCACCGCCGCCACCGTGTCGAGCAGTTGGGAGCGGAACGCTGCGCGCGATGCCGTCACGTTGGTCATGCTGATCCGGATGGTGCGATCGTTGAGCCGGACTCCGAACCCCTGCAACAGGTTCTGCTGCACCGCCAGATCCATATGCGGGCCCTACCGCCGGGTTCAAGCTGTCGCTCGGGGAATTCTCCTTCAACGACTGTTCGTAGTTGCGGAACTGCACCACGCCGCCCGTGAGCAGACCCATTTGCAGCACCGAATTGCTGGTGCGTACCGTTTGGATCAGCGCATTTGTCTGGCTCAGTACGGTATTGGCCTGCGGCTGCGTCAGGTGCGCCTGGGTGGTGGTGCTTTGCAGGTTCGGGTCGAGATTGGGCGTGATCGCGCCCACCTGTTGAATCGCCGCGTTGCCCGTGCCGCCCCCGCTTCCGCCCCCTCCGCTGTTGCTCAAACCCGCGCTCTGCGCGCTGCCGTTTACGCCCACGCCCGCGTTAACGCTCGATACCTGAGCGCTCGCGCTCGGCACGCCGCGCAGCGGACCGCCGGCCTGCGCCCGCTCCAGAGCCGATTGCGCCAGCAGCGGACCATAGCGTTCGATCTCCAGACCGAGATTATTTTCCACTGCCAGCGCAATTGCGTCCTGCACCGTCAGGTATAATTTTCCCGCCCGGAGCAGCGTAGCCAGCCGGCTCGAGTTGTAGAGCCGCACCGGCGGCACCGCCTGCGTCTTGTAAGGACGTAGCAGCGTCGGGCCCTCCGGCTTCACAACCGTGAACGGCAGCGTCTGCGCGCTCAGTTGCGTAGGCCAGGCAAAGCAAGGCGAGTAAACCGCGCACCGATCTCATTTCGCCACCCCCGGCGTACGCGGCGCAGGTAGCGAATTGGGAATCACCGATTCCCGTTGCACCTGTCCCTGATACCGCTTCTTCCATGGAGATATGATTCACTTCGAGCGTCCGCCCCATCGCCAGGTCGAACGCGATCTTTGCATGCGTATAGTTGGCCATGGATTGCACCTCTGAATCCTGCGCGGTCGCCAGGTCCTTCTGCGCTTGAATCACCTGCGCCACGGTGGCTACGCCGTATTGAAAGCGGCTCTGCTCCGCCGTCAGGCTCTGTTCCGCCAGCGTTCTTGTGTCCACCGCGGTCTGGTAACGCGAACGCGCCTGCTGCAGCCCGATCAACGCCGTCTTCACGTCTACCCGCACCTGATTCAGCGTGCGCTGCAATTGCAATTCGTTCTGGCGCATCTGTAACTGGTCCGTCACGAAGTCCGCCTGGGCGGCGCGATTGCGAAAGGGAATGTTGAGTGAGACGCCCGCCGAATAATCCGGAAAATTACGGCGCAAGAGCTGCTGGAAGACATTCCCCGTGCCGCCGATAAAGTAGTCGTTGGGCGTTCCGCAGCAATTGTTGTACAGCGGATTTGCCGGACCAGCCAACCCGTGGTTGGTCAGTTCCATGAAGGCCTGTAGGTTGGGAATCAGCCCGTTCTTGTCGCCCTTCAACAGAAGTTTCGAACTGTCGATGTTGATTTTGCTGCGTTCGATCTCCAGGCGGCTGTCGACCGCCTCACTGATCAAATCTGTGATCGGCCGGATCTCTTCCGTCTTCGGAACTTCGATGTGATCCAGCGGGATGATCTGCACATCGTCCAGCCAGGTGTTCTGCATGCTGTTGCGGTTCAACGCGTTCTTGAGCACGATCGCCTGTTGCGCAAGATTGGTTTGGGCGATCAGCAGGTCTTCCTTGCTGGCCGAAACTTCGGCTGCCGCGCGGGTCACTTCAATCGCCGGCAGCGCGCCGATCTTTACCTGCTTCTCATTCCCGTCGAACAACTTCTGTGCCGTTGCCAGAGCCTGCTCTTTAATCCGCACCGCTTCGTTGAAGCTCACCAGATCCCAATACAGATTGAGCACCGCGCTCACCGTGGTCACTACCTGCAGTTTGACCTGAAGGTTGCTCACCTTCAGATTGTTCTTGGCGACTCGAATGTTGCGGTTGTTGACCGAGGGGCTGAAGCCCTGCAGCAGGTTCTGGTTGATCTGCACGTCGAAGTAGCCGCTGATCGATGGGTTAAACAGCGGCGTAGAGCTGTTCAGCAGGCTGTGCGAATCCACGAACGTCACCGCCCCGCTGGTGCCGGTGGAAAACTGTTGCGAGTACTGGAAAACGAACTGGCGGTAGCTGTTGGTCAATGCCGTAGTCTGATTCAACAGCGTATTGGTCAACGGCGTTGTGCTGTGGCCGGCCGTGGCACTGAGGTAGAGGCTGGGATCCAGATTCGGAGGCACGGGGCCGATCTGGCTGACAATTCCGCCGCCGCCCCCGAGGCCCGCTCCGCCCGCCAGTCCGTTGCCGTTGATGCTGACACCCGCCGTGCTGACGCTCGATGGCCCCGCCGCCACCGGCGTGTCCACCTGGCGAAGGAAGCCTCCGCCCTCGGCGCGCCGCAGTACTTCCCGCGCCAGAAACGGGCTGTATCGCTGCACCGCGATATCCAGGTTGTTCTCTAGCGCCAGAGCGATGACATCCTGCACCGAAAGGTAGAGATTGCCCCCGCGAACCAGCGATTCCAGGCGTGGCGAGTTGGCCAGCCTGGCCGGAGCCACTACCCGCTTTTCCAGGTGAAACGGCTTGAGAAACCGTCCTACATACCGCGGCGCCTGCGGGGCCTGGATCGCAACTTCAGAGATTTGGGCAAAACTGGTCGAAGCCGAGGCAAGCAGCACGACCGCTAAGGAATTCCGGAAGCAACTCATGATGATCAGTGAGTCTATCCGTGGCAATTGCCGTTCCACATGGAGACTTAGTGGAAATGCAGCAATTTCAATATTTTGGAAGCAAAATAGAGGGCGTCGGAAAAGGCCGCGGGACGCGCGGCCTCAAGGGTGTCCGTTTTCGAAACCGCGCTGTCCGTTTTCACCACCGAAATGCGCAGGGGCCGCAGCGCGGTGAGTTCGGCGCTTTCAGGCCCGGCGCGCGGAGAGATTCGCCGTCATCCGGAACCAGGAACCGATCAGCGCCAGGAAGGCCCCGCCGATCAGGTATAGCGCCGTATTGATACCCCCCGGAGAGAAGTGGTAGCCGCTGAGAAAGTAGCCTTTCACCAGAACGATAATCACCACCAGGCTCCACAGGAAGAAGAGGGGACGCAGAGCGCCCTTGATCGCGAGCAATACCGTGATCAACCCGAACAAGGCGCAACAAAAGAGAACGGTTACCGACCCCGCCACGCTCGCTGGCAGCATCTGCAGGTTCAGCGATTGCGTGCCCGCCGCCATCGCCAGACCCGACATGATCAATAGAATCAGGCACAACAGCCCGTGATAGAGATAACTGAGAAAGCGCATGAGTGCCTTAACAACCTCCAACGCAACCACCTCCCGGTGAATTTGAAGACGTATTTTAGCATCGGGTGAAGCCGCTTGCGCGGAGTACCGCATCGGGGTCAATTTGCCCTTTTGCTGTATCCACATCTAGAATAGTGAGTAGGGTTGTGTGGATGCTCAAGGGTTTATGAGAACGGACGCGCCGCTCAATTACAGATATCAGGAGATCCTGACTTCGATCGTCCGGGCGTATATCGATACCGGGGAACCGGTGGGATCCCGCACGATTTCGAAGACGCGCCAGAATACCCTCAGTCCTGCCTCCATCCGCAACGTCATGGCGGATTTGGCGGACGAGGGGTTCCTGTCGCAGCCGCACACCTCTGCCGGCCGCATTCCAACCGAGAAGGCGTTTCGTTTCTACGTTCGTTCCTTGACCGCGGGCCGCTTTGCATCGGGCGAATCGGAGCGCATTACCAACGAGTTCCGCGGACTCGATACCGTAGGCCAGGGCGTGGAACGCTCCAGCTACATCCTGATGGAACTGACCAAGAATGTTGGGATTGCAGCCGCCATTCCGGAACTGGCGCAGGAATTGGATCAGATCCAACTCGTCCCGCTGTCGGACCGGCGCGTTCTCATGGTGCTGGTCACGCGCGATCACATGGTGCGCAATCGCGTGGTGATGCTCGATGAGCCCACCGCGCCCGAAGAACTCGCCTCGATCTGCAATTTCGTCAATCGCAACTTCAGCGGCTGGCAGCTAGGCAAGGCGCGCCGGGAACTTCTCAGCCGCATCGCGCAAGAGCGCGAGATGTACCACGTGGTGCTTCATAAGCTGCAGATGTTGTACCAGAAGGGCCTGCTCGAAATCGACACCTCTCCCGAGGTGCACATGGAAGGCGCCAGTAACCTGCTCGGGCTGGACTTGCACCTTACACGCGAGCGCATGCGTGAGTTGTTCCATGCGTTGGAAGAAAAGCAGCGCATCATCGAATTGCTGGACCGTTTTCTGGAGCAGCCCGCGGGCGAACTCCAGGTGCACGTCGGCCTGGAAAAAGCCCATCCGGCGATGAAAGATCTTGCGTTGATCGGCATGACCGTTCGCATGGCCAGCGGCTTGCCCGCCAAGGTGGCCGTGCTGGGTCCCATGCGGATGAATTATGAGCGTGCGATGGCGGCCGTGCTGCAAACCAGCCGGGCGCTCGGGAGCGCGCAGTTTTAGCGCCGCGTTGCGGCGCGGGAAAGTCAGTTGAAGGAAGTGAATACCCTGAACCCTCAAGAAAATACTCCGGAAATGGCGGATGCCGAAAACGAGTCCACGGCGCTTGCCGCCGAACGCGATCAACTAGCCGCTGAAAAGGCGGAACTCCACGACCGCATGCTGCGCTCGCGCGCCGAATTCGATAATTTCCGCCGCCGCGCAGAGCGGGAACGCTCGGAATACCTGCAGTTTGCCGGCATGGAAACGGTGCGCGAGATTCTGCCCATCGTTGACGATTTCGAGCGCGCCTTGAAAGTGGAAACCGCCGACCGCGATTACGCCAAGGGTGTCGAACTGATCTATCAGCGCATGTTGGACGCGCTGAAGAAAATGGGTCTCGAACCCATCGAGACTGCTGGAAAGATGTTCGACCCCAATCTTCACCAGGCCGTGGAACGCGTGCAAACCGAGGACGCGGAAGACCAGGCCATCGTAGGTGAGTTCCAGCGCGGATATAATTTTAAAGGAAAGTTGCTCCGGCCCGCGATGGTTAAAGTCGCGGTCCAGCCGTAAACGCCGTGAATCCTGTGTCGAAGAGAGACTATTACGAAGTACTAGGTGTCGGCAAACAGGCTGCCGATTCGGAATTGAAGGCCGCGTACCGCGAACTTGCCAAGCGCTTTCATCCCGATCGGAATCCCGATGATCCGAATGCCGAAGAGAAGTTTAAGGAGTGCAGCGAGGCCTATAGCGTCCTGAGCGATGCGCAGAAGCGCGCTGCTTACGACCGTTTTGGCCACGCCGGAGTGCAGGGCGCGAGCGGCGGCCCCGCGGGGTTCAACCCCGAGCAGTTTGCCGATTTCGGCGATATCCTGGGCGATTTCTTTGGATTCGGAGACCTGTTCGGCCAGGGTGGCGGCAGCGGAGGCAGGCGGCGCACGCGCGCGCAGCGTGGGGAAGACGTCCGCTACGATCTGGAAATCAGTTTCGAGGACGCGATGTTCGGCATGGGCGCCGATATTCAGGTGCCGCGCATGGAGCGCTGCGAACGCTGCAAGGGAGGCGGCAGCGAGCCCGGTACAGGGCCTGCCACCTGCCCGACTTGTCACGGGCGCGGTGAAATTCTCTACCAGCAAAGCTTTCTCTCGATTCGACGCACTTGCAGCACTTGCAACGGCGCAGGCCAGATTATTCGCAATCCCTGCGCGGAGTGCCACGGTCACGGTTTCAAACAGGTACAGCGCAAACTCAAGGTCAACATCCCCGCTGGAGTGGACGATGGCAACCGCCTGCGGCTCGCGGGCGAAGGTCAGCCCGGCGCCAATGGCGGTCCTCCCGGCGATCTCTATGTGTTCCTGAAGGTCAAGGAGCATGCGTTCTTCGAGCGCCAGGAAGCCGACCTGCACTGCACCATTCCGATCAACATGACCCAGGCTGCGCTGGGGTGCGAGATCGATGTCCCCACGCTGGAACAGACCGCCAAGCTGAAGATCCCGGAAGGTACCCAAAACGGCGCTCAATTCAAGCTGCGCCACAAAGGCGTGGCGGTGCTCAACAGCAGCAGCCGCGGCGACCTCTACGTCCACATCGCGGTGAAAACTCCCACGCGCCTGACTCGGGAACAGCGCAAGATGCTGGAGCAGCTCCGCGAGACTCTGCCGGTCGATAATCGCCCTTCGGAGAAGGGCCTTTTCGAGAAGGTAAAAGACCTCTTCATGTAAGGATGGTGACCCAAGTTGGGTCACCACCCCTCTGCAGTTTCATCGATTTAGATAGGCTTGGTGACCCAACTTGGGTCACCTACGGCAAATTCCACTCCACCCAGTTCACCATTTCGCGCTGCCGCTCCGTCTCTCCCAAGTGGACCTCCAGATTGACGTAGCGAATTCCGCGCGCGGCCGCCAGCCGGGAAAATGACCCGTCATCCTGCTTGGGCCCATGCTGCTGCAGCACCACGTTGTAGGGCGAGGTTTTTAAGATGGCGAAATCCGCCGGGTCGGTGCAAAGGAAGAACGCGTGTGGCTCCGCGGGTTGGCGCAGCGACACCATGTCGCTGATCGGCACTTCCTCGGTCACCGAATAGCCGCCGCTGTTATTGTGGAGCGCCACCAGCAATCCGCCCTTGGGCGGCGTCAGGGCGCGCACCAGTTTCTCGCGTCCTTCATCCAATTCGTGGAGGGCACGATCCAACTGCTGCGGAGTTGCGGCGCGATTCAGATTCTTCAGGCTCGCCATTGCGCCCACGCGCGAGAACATTCTGTTGGGGTCAAGCTTCAGCCCTTCCACTTCCACGTTGCGCACCTTGTTCTGGATGATGTAAGCCACGCCCTCGTGGATCTCTATGTGCCGTTCCAATACCAGGCGTGCAGTTTCCTCGTTGCCGTGGATGCGCAGGTAGCGGCGCGAGGAATGGCCGTTGCGCCGGATCCGGAAGCGCGCTCCCGCCAGGCTGATATGCCGCGGGCGCAGGAAAGAAAACCATCCGATTGCGAGAAATTGCCGGCGCGAAGGCTCCGTCCGGCAACTCATGCTTCGTCTTCCCCGGGAGGCTTTTTGTATTTCGGTTTTTTGCGTGAAGACTTGGGTAAGATCGGTTTTGCCGCCGGCACGGTTCCCACGCGCTCACGCGCGATCGCCTTCACTTCCTTGCCAACGTCAAACGCCTTTTTCTTTCGTGCCAAGCATCCTCCGCACCGCACGGGCCAGCATCTCCGGCGTAAAAGGTTTGTGCAGAAACATCACCCGCCGCGGGGCCGCGGCATCGAGCGCGGTTATGTCCATAGGATAGCCGCTGGCCACAATCACGCACAGGCCCGGGCTGGATGCCATGATCTTCGACGCCAACTCTTCGACCCCGATGCCGCTCATAGTCGCATCGAGCACGGCGACGGAGTACTCTCCCGGCGCGGCCTCAATTTCGGCCGCCGCTTTTTCGGTACTCCCGAGCGTAGTTACCGCGTAGCCCAGCCGACCTAAATACGCGCCGATCATCTTCAATAGCGGTGGTTCATCATCGACAACGAGAATGCGCTGTGGCGTCTTGGTCATAATCCCCGGTTGTATGATCAGCCTATGAAATTCTTTACCGAATATCTTACGTTCGAGACTACCAAACCTAGAGAGTATCTTAATATCACGCCGCAAGTTCGAAGCGTGCTGGACAAGAGCGGCATTCAGGAAGGAATGATCCTTGTCTCTGCCATGCATATCACCGCCGGCATCTGGGTTAACGATGCCGAGGATGGGTTGCTCGCCGACATCGACGAATGGCTCGAGAAGCTCGCCCCGTTCCGCCGCGATTACCGCCATCACCGGACCGGCGAGACCAACGGCGATGCGCATCTGAAGAGTCTGCTGGTTCACCACGAAGTCATCGTGCCGGTGACACGGGGAAAACTCGATTTCGGCCCCTGGCAGGAGGTGTATTACGCCGAGTTCGACGGACGCCGGCCCAAACGAGTCATTATTAAAGCGATGGGGGAGTGAAAGGACACGCCGGGCGGCGGCATTTCCCCATCGGAGACAATATGAGACTTCGCATTCCGGTCACATTGATGCTGAGCGCCGCGCTGGCCTTTCCGGCCGATCTTCCGGTAAGGCAGGTAGTGCTTTATAAGCACGGCGTAGGCTTCTTTGAACGGTCGGGCAAACTCGGTCCCGGCGAATCCGCGCGCCTGGATTTCAACGCATCGGAAATGAACGATGTGCTGAAATCGCTGACCATCGCCGAACGCGGCGGCGGCAAGATCACCGGCCTGCGTTACGATTCGATGGACCCGCTGAGCCATAAGCTGGCCGAGTTTCCCTTCCAGATCGGCGATAGCGGCCTGCCCGGGATGCTGGTGCAACTCAAGGGCGCGCGCATCGAACTGCGTCTCGGCAATGAAACGCTGGCCGGCACCATCGTGACCGCGCGGACGGTGGCCGGCACCGATAAGCAGATCCAGCAGGATTTTGTGACGCTGTTGCTGGACAGCGGCGAATTACGCACGGTGGACTTGGGAGCGGCCGCGGGAGTTCGCTTTCCCGATGTCCAGCTCCAGCAGCAATTCAAGGACTATCTGGCCGCAGTCGCCGCCGGGCGCTCTAAGGATAAGCGCAGCGTCTATATCGATTCCACCGATTCCAAGGAGCGCGATGTAACCGCGAGCTATATGATTCCCGCGCCGGTATGGAAATCGAGTTACCGGCTGATCTTTGCCGGTAAGGCGCCGACCCTGGAAGGCTGGGCGATCATCGATAACACCACCAGCGAGGATTGGAACAAAGTGAGCCTTTCCTTGGTCTCGGGCCGGCCGATTTCTTTTGTGAGCCAGCTCTACGCGCCGAAGTATATCGAGCGCCCCACCGCGGAACTCGCCGACGATCACGCCGCGCAGGCCGTGGTGCATTCGGGCAGTTTCGAAGCCATGAAATCCCTCAATGCTCCGGCGGCTCCCCCGGCGATGGCTGCGCCGCGCGCCAGAATGATGGCGTCCGCCGGCTTCCAGCAGATGGCCGCCGATGCCGTTGAAGTCGCGCCCAGCTCGATTGCGGCCGCGGCGATCGGGCGCGAACTCGGCGATCTGTTTGAGTACCGAATCGCGCAGCCGGTGACGATCCGCAAGAACGAATCCGCCATGCTGCCGTTCCTGCAGGAACCAATCGAAGGCCGCAAGCTCCTGATCTACTCGGACCACGCCTCCCAGCATCCCACCAATGCCGCCGAACTGACCAACACCAGCGGCAAGACGCTCGACGGCGGCCCGATCACGGTTTATGACGCCGGAGCATATGGCGGCGAGGCCCTGATGGAAACACTGAAAGCCGGCGACAAGCGCTTGATCAGCTACGCAGTGGATTTAGGGACACGTATTACGGAAGCCTTTGGCAGCAAGCAGGCGTTGGTGCGCGAGTTCCACGCCAGCCGCGGCATGCTCACCATGAAGATCGCCGCCGAAGAGACGCGCACGTACACGATCCGCAATGTGGACCAGAAGGCGAAGACGCTGATCATCGAGCACCCGCTTCGTCCCGGCTACACGCTCTTGAGCCAGAAGCCGGCGGAGAAAACCGCCACCAACTACCGATTCGAAATCGCATTGGGCAGCGGCGCCACGCAGGAGTTCGTAGTCAATGAAGAGCGCGTCTACGATCAATCTACGGCGGTGACGAACCTGACGCCCGACATCCTGGTCAGCTACCTGCAGAACCGTGCGCTCAGCGACGCGGGACGCCGCCAGTTACAGCGGATCGCCGACCAAAAGCGACTGATCGCGGCGAACGACGCCGGCTTGCAGGATGCCGACAATCAGACGCGCCAGCTTACATCCGATGAAGAGCGCGTGCGCCGCAATATTCAAAGCCTGAACTCGGTTTCCAGCCAGCAGCAACAGGTGCAGACCTACGCCCGCCAGCTGGACACCATCGAACAGCAGATGACCGTGCAGCGCGACCGGCAGGCCGATCTGCAGAAGAAAAAGACCGCGCTGCAGGCTGACTTAGACAAGCTCCTGGAAGCGCTCACCTTCTAAGACTGCTTACTTGATGGAGAGCTTTGCGACGTTGCTGGTTACTCCGTTGCTCACCACCGTCAGATTCCACCGTTCCGGAGGCGGTGGCCGCGGGCACGGTCACGTTGATCTGGTACAGGCCGATGTGGCCGGGAGTCAGGCCGGAGAAAATCACCGGCGCGTCGAAGCCGCCGATCTTTACCTGCGGAGTCAGCACCGTCGGGGAGAGCGTGACCAGCGAGGCGGCGTCTCCGCTCGCGGGCTGATTCTGCACGGGTCCGAGGCCGGTCAGGTACAAGACCACGGCCTCGCCGTGCGACGCGGGGTTGGACGGGCCCGCGATGCTGCCATCGCCGCCGTGCGTGGCCCCGCTCGACGCAGCGTCGAGGATGAAGATTCCAGGCTGCGCACCGAGTACGGGCACGGTGGCCTGCGAGGTGCCCGCGGCCGTCGTGACACTGACGACCACTGAGTTCTTGCCCGAAATAGACCACGGGGCCTGAACGCTGAGTTGCTCCGAGCCGTTCAAATTGAGCACGCGGTATACGGGCGCGGTAACGCCATCCATGGTGACGCTGACTCCGCCCACCTGCACGGGCCACGGAGCGCCGGGGGCGGTCAAAATCTGGCCGGCGGCGGCTCCCAGGCTGGAACCGAAGATGGTGATGATTCCGCCCGGAGCGACTCCGGTTTGGAAGCTGGCGGCATTGGTTACGCCCGCGCTCGTGATGGCAGGCCCCTGGCTGCCCGAGGCGCCAGCAATCCTACGAACGCGATTGTTGCTGATATCGCCGACATACAAGTTGCCGGCGCTATCCAGCGTGATCGGAAATGGATTATTGAATTGTGCCTGCAAGGCTGGGCCGTTATCTCCGGCGAAGCCCGTCGCGCCGGTTCCGGCGATGGTGGAAATGCTTCCGCCGCTCACCTTGCGTACCCGCTGATTGACGCTATCGACAATAAACACGGTGCCCGAAGAATCGACTGCGATGCCGCCGGGGAAGTTCAGGCTCGCGGCGGTAGCGGAGCCTCCGTCGCCGGAATAAGACGCGCTGCCATTCCCGGCTACTGTCGTGATGGTTCCACTTGTTGCATCGATGCGCCGAATTCGCTGGTTCGATTGGTCGGTGACGAAGACGTTGCCCGAGGCGTCCACCGCGACAGCGGTCGGATTATTCAGCGAGGCTTGCGTAGCGAGTCCGCCGTCGCCGGAGAAGGCTGCGGAGCCGTTGCCTGCGAAAGTGCTGATGGTACCGGCGGCATTTACTTTTCGGACGCGGTGCGCGCCTTGATCGACAATCAGCAGGTTGCCGCCGGAATCAACTGCGCAGCGGATCGGAATGACAAAGCCCGCGGCGGTGGCGGGTCCGCCATCCCCGCTGCTGGTGTTGGAACCGTTCCCGGCGACGGTAGTAATGGTGGTGCCCGAAATCTTGCGCACGCGCTTGTTGCCCTGGTCCATCACGTAGAGATCGCCGGCGGAGGTCGCACAGACGCCGAGCGGGCCACTCAACTGCGCTTGGGCGGCGGGGCCGTTATCGCCGGTGAACCCGGCGCTTCCCGTTCCCGCGATGGTGGTGATCACGCCCTGGGAAGTGATCTTGCGAACGCGGTTATTGAGCTCTTCGGCAAGATAGAGATTGCCGGCGGAATCGATCGCCTGGCCTACCGCCCGGTTGAGCTGTGCCTGCGTCGCCGGGCCTCCGTCTCCCGAAAATCCGGCAGTGCCGTTGCCCGCAATGGTAGTGATTGTCTGGCCGGATGCGAGGGCCGCCGCCAGGAGCGGCAGTACAAATTTGTGCATTTAGTAATTGTGCGAGAATGCTCCCACCCATACATGCCGAATCGGTGCCGCCCTCCCGGGAAATGCGATAAAAAATACTATTTTGTGGTTTTCAAGATCAGCACCGCGTTCAGTCCACCGAATGCGAAGGAGTTGGACATGGCGTATTCCACCTGTTGCTTGCGGGCGACGTTGGGAATGATATCCAGATCGCATTCCGGATCGGGTTCGCTGAAATTGACGGTGGGCGGCAGCACGCCGCTTTCGAGTGCGATGGCGCTCGCGAGGCATTCCAGCGCAGCCGCCGCGCCGAGAGCGTGGCCGTGCATGGACTTTGTGGAGCTGATCGCGAGGCGATCGGCATGCGCGCCGAAGACGTCGCGGATCGCGGCAGTCTCGGTGGGGTCATTGGCGGGAGTCGCGGTGCCGTGGGCGTTGATATAGCCGATCTGTTCGGGAGCGAGCCCGGCGGAGCGCAGCGCGGCGCGCATGGCGCGGGCGGCGCCCTCTTTGGAGGGCTGGGTAATGTGGCAGGCATCGGACGACATGCCGAATCCGACTATCTCCGCATAGACGCGCGCTCCCCGGGCCTGGGCGGACTCCAAGGGTTCGAGCACGAACATCGCACCGCCCTCGCCGAGAATCATGCCGCGGCGATCCTTGGAAAAGGGACGGCAGGTTTCGGGCGAGACCACCCGCATGGCCTCCCAGGCTTTGAGAATGCCGGTGCTGAACGGAGCCTCGCTGCCGCCTGTAAGGGCGAGGTCGGTATCGCCGTGGCGCACCATTTGGAAGGCCTGTCCGATGGCATGGCCGGCCGAGGAGCAGGCGGTGGAGACGGTATAGGCCGGGCCTTTGATTCCGAACTCGATCGAGATGTGGCTGGCGCCCGCGTTGGCCATCGTCTTCGGGATGGTCAACGGATGAACGCGATTGTGCGCGAGTTTGTAGATCTCGACGAAGCCGAGGTCCTCGGTGGATTGTCCGCCGACGCAGGAGCCGGTGATGATGGCGGCGGTTTCACGTAGTTCGGGCGTCCACTCGACGTGCGCGTTCTCCACGGCCTCACGCGCGGCGATCACCGCGAACTGGGCGAAGCGGTCCATGAAATCCGCACGCCGGTCTTCGAAATAGGGCGTGTGGCTGTACTGCTTGACCTCCGCTCCGTTCTGGAAGCGGACCTGGGACATGTCGGCCGATTCAATCGGCGCGATGCCGCAACAGCCTGCGAGCAGGGCTTGAGAAAACTCCTGGGTAGTGCGGCCGAGGGCGCTAATCGCGCCCATGCCGGTAATCGCGACTCGTCGCATCGTTACTGGCCGGCCTGCCCGCCCGCTTTCGCGGCGACCAGTTTATCGACCCCCGCGCACATATCGCGCACATTGCGAACGGTGCGGACTTCATCGTCGGGAATGCTGATATCGAATTCGTTTTCGAGCGCGAACAGGATCTCGACGGCATCCATCGAATCGATTCCCAGCTGCTGGAAATCGCTATCGATCGTCACGGTTTCTAGGGGTATGCGTTTGGAAGCGGCGATGACCTTCAAAACGCGTTGGATCAATTCTTCGGACATATGAGTCTGCTAACCGTTTCAAACTTGTATCCCCGGTCCAGGAGCAAGGGAACCAGGCGCCGGACGGTCTCCACGGTGGTGCGCACATCGGGCTTTTCGCAAAGCTCGCGTCCATCGTGAAGGCAGAGGATGGCGCCGTTAGACGCGGCTGCCGCCATGCGTGCGACCACCTCTTCCACCCGTAGACTCCAATCATAGCCGATTGCGGTCCACATCACCCCGGCCAATTGGAGCCGACGCTGCGCCGCGCCGACTCCGAACCAGCGAACGCCATAGGGCGCGCGGAACCACACGGGGTGCGCGCCGGTAAGATCTTCGATGGTTTCCTGGGCGCGCCGCAGCTCATTTTCAATGGCGCGCGGCGAACGCAAAAAAAAATAGGGATGGCTGTAGCTATGATTTCCGATTTCGTGAACAGCCGCCACCGAGCGCGCGATTTCCGGCAGTCGCGAGACATTGGCGCCGCATTGAAAAAAAGTTGCGGGTGCGCCGTATTGTGCCAGGATTTCGAGGATCTGAGGCGTGCTTTCGCTGGGGCCATCGTCGAACGTCAAGGCCATCGCGGGACGGTCGCGCGGGCCGCGCCAGACGGAGGGCCCGAAGATGCTTGCCGAACGTCCGCGGACTGCCCATGCCATAAAGGCGGAGGCGGCGCCGGCAGCGGCCACAGGGGGCAGAGCGTTCATGAAGTTTCAGTATAGTGCGCAAGCCAGCGGAAGCAAGCTTACTTGTACCGTTTTTTGTAGAAGAAATCGAGGCCCAGGAGACCGTTTTCCTCGCGCAGGGCAACCACGGAAAACTGCTTGGACATTGCCCATTCCACACGGATCACCTGGGGGTTGCTGTTGGTGACGTTCGTAATGTAGGTGAACGTGATGCTGGGGGTGACCTGCTGTTCCAGAGTCAGGCGAGCCTGCGGGTTATTTTCCACGCCGGCAAACGTGGGATCGATGCGCAGTTTGCTGACGCCGAAGAAGCGCTGCAGGCGCCCGGCGACGGGATTGGCGATGGCCGAGCCGAGCAGGGCGGACGCCCCCATCTGCTGCCAGGATTGCGGATCCGCACTCTGCTGGCGCAACAAGGTGGGGTCTGATGTCGGGCGCGCGGCCGGTGGCGAGAAGCGCCACGATTTCGCTGAACTGGAGCGGCGGATCCGAACGCGGCGTCAAAGTCAGCTTATTGATCGGGCCGGAAACGGTCAGGGTGATATCGATGCCTCGCGCCTTGGTTTCCAGATCGATATTCAGAATCGGGTCGATCTTGACAGGGTTAAAGAACGAGACGCTGCCCTGGTTGAGTGTGTATTGCGTCCCGAAAAAAGTCAGCTTGCCCTGGGTGATGTTGATGCGGCCGAGAAGGGCCGGATTGCTGGCGGTGCCGCGCAGGCGCAGGTTGGCTTCGGCCTGGAGGTTTTCGGTAAGGCTGCTTTCCAACTGAATATCGGGAGCGGTCTGGATTTGGACATCGAAGCTGAGGCCGCCGAGCAGGCCCTGCCGCGCGGAGGGGGTGCGCACGGGTTCGGCGGATTTGGCCAGGATGGAACTGAAGTCGGATTGCAGGTTGATGCCGGTGCGCAGAATGGTCACGGTGCCGGAGAGCATGCTGCTGGCGGTGCTGCCGGTGAAATTCAGCGAGGCGTCGGCCACGGTGCTTACGCCCTCCGGATAACGTACGCGGACTTCGTGGACGGCGGCGTGGATGCGAAAGACGGTCTGGCCGCCGCCGTAGCTGGCAAATCCCGACAGATCGATTTTGCCCCCGCCGGTTTCGCCGGTGAGGCGTTGAATCGTGGCGCGGTCCTTGGTAAAGAGCACGACGCCGGTGGCCTTGGAAATGCCGTTCGGCACATCGGCAATATTAAAGGCCGCATTCTTGAATTCCATCCGCCCCACAATTTGGGGATCGCTAAACGTCCCTTTCACGGTGGCGTTGGTCAACGACGGTTCCAGAGGAAACGAAGTCGCGGCTGAAATCCTCGAGCAGGCCGAGATCGATGCTCCCATCGATGCGGAGATCCAGCGGGCTCTTCTGATCGAGCAGCGCGCGGCCGGCGACTTTCAGGTCGGTCCCGCGTCCCACCAAATGGGCGCTGTCGATGGTGACGATTGAGTTGGCGTAACGAACCACCACAGGTTCGGCGTTCTTCACGGTGAGCGTCCCGGAGGTCACATCGATACTGGGCGAAGGCGCGAGCTGGAACTGGGGGATGCGGAGTTCGGCTTTGAGCGCGCGCCAATTGAGAATCGGCCCGTCAACGTGGAGTGTGCCGGCGGTGGTACCGACAAGCGCGCACGGGTTCCGCAGTGACTGGTCCGAGCCAGGGCGCGAGTTGCGCGAGGTCGACCTTGGCAAAAGTGATGGACGCGGCGCCGGGAAGGTCTCCTTCCAGCCGCCATTCTCCGTCGCCCGTCACGGGCGAACCGGCGAGGGTAGAAACCAGGTGCGCACGCAGGGTTTGCCCCTGCGAAGTGGCAGTAAGGTGCGCATCGCCGACGGCTTGCCCATTGAGACGCACCGACTTCGCGGAGATATCGGCGTGCAGTTCGTGAACCTGATACTTCACGTTGGCGCGCGGCAGCAGGTCTACATCGCCGCCGGCGGTTACTTGCAGCGTGCCTTCGATTCCGGGATGGGCTTGTTCGATGAAGTGAACCCCAGATACCGCAATGGCGTTGGTGCTCACCTCGAAGTGCAAGCGGCCGGCATCGAAGACGTTCGGCGCGTGCCGCAAGGTGCCGGCCAGGCGGACCTGTTTCGGCCCGGCGGTGATTTGCCCGTTGGCGATCTCCAGTGTGTTGGCGCCATAGGTGGCATGTGCCGTGAGACGGTCGAACGGCTCTTCGTAGAGCTGCCCTTTGAGGATTTCGATATCGGCCTGAGCCGTTGGGGTTGGCGACAGTGCCATTGACCTGCACGGAAGTGTTCAGAGTTCCGCTCACCGGCAGGTTACTGGTCTTCAGCAGGGCGGCGATTTCCGCCAGCGAAGCATCGTGCAGACTTCCGGTAGCGGCGACCGGGCTGGCATCGACGGGCTTCCAGTCGCTAAGCCCCACCGAGCCCTGAAACTCGGCGCGAACCGTACCGCGCGAGGCAGTAGCGTTCTGCAAGCGCAAACCGTCGGAGGCAATGAC
Organism: uncultured Solibacteraceae bacterium; assembly: GCA_963811575.1. Classification (GTDB taxonomy): domain Bacteria; phylum Acidobacteriota; class Terriglobia; order Bryobacterales; family Bryobacteraceae; genus Solibacter. The sequence continues at coordinate 139,973 of CAWERY010000015.1, forward strand.
CACGTCGGCATCCAGGGAATCAATGTTTTCGGCCTGGTAGATTACGTTTGCGGCGTGGACGCGGCCGGCGATGCGCGGGTTCGTCAGATTGCCCGCCACGCTGCCATCGAAGACCACCGAACCATTGCGCAGGGTGACGGGAAGGCTGGTCGTGCTGGCGCCCAGCACGGGTAGTACGTCATTGAGGTCGCTACTTTCGGCGTGGACTTTCAACTCGGCGCCGATTGCGCCGGAAACATCGAGCGCGGGAATGGGGCAGGGAAACGGTAGAGCGGCCCAGATCGAGAGTCCCGTTTTCAGCGACGTAACGGGCATTGACATCGCCGCTGACAGGCTCGCCAGAGGGCGCGGGAGCCAGCCGCAGGTGGGCCGTGGCGATCAGGCTAGCGGCCCTCTTCAGTCTGCCCTCGAGGCGGACGGGTCCAAACACCAGCGCGTCCCAGGGGAGTTGCTGTGGGCTGTACAGAGCGATTGCGCGGCGGCTATCGAGTCCGCTCACTTCCCCCACCACCGAATAGTTATCCAGGTTGCGCACGCTGACATCGCCGCGAAACGAACCGGTCAGGAGCGTGAGCGCGACGCCCTTGAAATCGAGGTCTTTCCGGCGAACGGTGAAGGCGCCGATGCGGCCTTCCACGGGTTCGCGGTGTTTGTCGCGGGCATAGAATCCCGCGATCCGCACGCCGGACACATCGACACCTCCGGCGACCAGGGTGCCCACGCCGTCGGCACGAAAATCGACCAGGCGAATATTGCGATCGCGATACTCGGCGCCGGTGGCATGCAGGTTGCCGGCGAGCGCGAACCCGGCCGCCTCGGTCCATGTGGCGTTGCCGCCGGCGGTAGCACGGCCCGCGCGGAGTTCGGGAATGCGGAAGATGCGCGCGATATCGGTCAAGGCGACGCGCGCCTCATAGCGGAAATTGCCGCGCGGCGAGGCACCGAGGTTATCTACGGCTCCGGATACATCGATCTGGGTGGCGCCCGTGACCAGCCGGCCGGAATCCACCGAGATGCGGTTCTTCTCCATCGTGACGCCGAGATTCACGTCGAAGGGCGTGGGTCCGTAGTCGTCATAGCTCAGGTGAAGCGGCTGGACGAGTAGTTTGCCGCGATATCGCGGACCGGCTCGATCGTAGGCCAGGTTGAGATTCAGATTCTCGCCGCGGGCGTCGAAGGGCGTCCGGCTTTTGGCTTCGACTTCGAAGGTGCCGCGCTGCAGCGAGAAATTTCCAATCGCGAGCTTCAGAATATCGTCGATGGTGGAGCTCTTACCGGTGGACTTGATTTTCGGCTGCGGAATATTGGTGCTGCCATCGGCGGCGATGATGAGGTAAACGCGAGGCTCGGTGACGTTGAGGTACTGGATATCGATATCGCGTTTCAATATGGAGACGAGCTTGATTCCGATTGAGACCGAGGCGGCATGGAGCAGGGGCGGTTTGCCCGCGGGTTCGGACCCGTGAATGACGAACTCGCGAACTTCGGCGCGAAGATGCCGCCAATCGAAGCCGAAGCTGCCGATCTCCACGCGGCCCCCGGTGGCGGTTTCCACGGTGGTGACGATCTTTTGCCGCACCTGATCAAAGAACCAGGGACTCTGCAGAGTATAGACCGTGAGGAAGACCGCGATCAGCGCGAAGAGGGCGGCACAGATCGCGATGCCCAGCAGGCGGGAGCGGGTACGGCGCCTCATCGCAGCACTTCCTCGTGCACGACGATATTCGACCTTTTCCGCACGTCACGCAGCCAGGCGTCCAATTGCTGATCCGTCCGCTGGCCGGAGAGGGTCTTTTCGATCTGCTCGCGGAAATCTTCCAGGGTCACTGGCTGACCTGGATGCGCGGCCTCCGCCTTGGGCTTCACGTTTTTATCGAAATACTCCTGGATTTCCTGCTCGCTGACCTGGCTGCCGGTTTCGAAGCGGACCTGGACGAAGAGCAGCAGGGTACGCTGCCAGAGCAGCATGGCGCGAAAATCCTGCTCGGTAATCCCGTAAGAGGCAAGGGCGGCGTTGTATTCGGCGTCGCTCTTGAAATGTTCCTTCTTGAAGAGCTCGATGGCGGGCGCCAGCTCAGCGGGATCGGGCAGGGGATAGCGGCTATTCTCCAGTTCGATCTGGATCAGTTTTTGTTCGATCAGCATCTGCGCCACGGCGTGCTTCCGGGACGCGCTGAAATCGAGTTTCACGCCGTCTTGAAACGCGGCGACCCGAATCGCGCGGTCCAAATCGCTTTGGGTGATGACGCGCAGGTCCACGGAAACCGCAATCCGATCGATGATCTCGGCGTTCGCTGCCAGCACGGCAAGCAGGGCGCAAGCGATTCGAATGGGAGCGGCGCTTCTCAAAATGTCTGTCCTATCGAGAAGAAGTATTGAAAATGGCTGACATTTTGAATCGAGCACTTGTTGGTATTCAGGCAGGGATTCACGCCGGCATTGAGCAGGTCCTGCTGGGTTCCATTCCAGCCGAAGAACTGCGGAGGGTTGATGCTGTATCCCAAATCCACACGGAGCGGGCCCACTGGAGTGCGGTAGCGAACTCCGATGCCGACGGCGTGCACCATATAGTCAAAATCCTGCAGGCTGCGCTGGGTCTGGCGCAGGGAAATATGGTTGAGGCTGGAGTAGATATTGCCCATATCGTGGAACAGCACGCCCCCGATGTTGTCGCCGATCAGGGGGAAGCGCATCTCGGTTTGATTGAAGAACAGTGCGGTGCCGCCCACGGGGAAACCGGTGGAGGGATCCCGGGGGCCGGCCTGATTCTCTGGAAATCCGCGATGCGAGGTGCCGCCGCCGCCGAAGAAGCGCTCCGGCAGGGGGATGGCATTGAGCGGATCGCCGCGATCGTTGAACGCATGGATGTTGCCGATCTGCGTGCTGCGCGCCAGGACAAGCCTTTTGCCGATGGGATGATAGGTGGCGTTGCGGATCAGAAAGCGGAGGAAGTTCACTTCCGAGCCCATGAAGTGTTCGGCAAGACCGACATCTACCGTGTTGTAAACGCCCTTGTGCGGATCGACCGGATCATCGCGGCGGTCGAAAATCCATCCGAAGGATGTGATGCCGACGCGAACGGGCTGCGAGAGCAGATTGATCAGAAAGGGCGAGATCTTGAGCGTCGCATTATCGACGCTGACGCGACGGTAGCTGTAGCGGTAGAAGACCGTACTCGCTTTGGAGAGCCGCTGCGAAAGCTGCACGGAAGCTTCCTCACGCTTGGCGGAGAAAGTGCGGATGTCGCGCGAATCGTCGTAGAGCGCGGTGACGGAGAGTGAGACGCGGTCCTGGGCGAGGAAGCGCGGCCAGTTGTAGCTGAGGACGCCGCGCTTTTCCAGGGTGGAGGCGCGGGTGCTGAGGGTGAGGCTGTGGCCCAGCCCCCAGATGTTGTTGCGAGTGACATCGAGCGAGACGCGCGCGGAGAAGCCGGTAGTGCCGGCGGGGGCGTCGAAACAGGTCTGGCAGCCGCCGATTCGCCCGAGCTCGGCGCCGATTCCGACGGCGACGGAATAGCGGGCGGCTTCTTCCATATTGAACAGGACGTATTTGTGGTCGGTATCGCCATCGGGGTTTTCAATCGCGCTATCGACGCGCGCGAAGACGCCCAGATCGTAGAGGCGGCGCTGGGTATCGGTGATCGCCGTCGGCGAAAGCGGATCGCCCGGGTTGAGCTTGAGGTTGCGCGAAACAAGATCCGGATCAGTGATGTTGAGCCCGCTAGTGACGACTTCGCGCACGAACTGCTGCTGGCCTTCGTGGATGGTGAAGAGAAGGTCGATGCGATGTGGGTCGGCAGCCGGCTTGGAACTCCATTCGAAGGTGACGCGCGGAAAGCCGCTATCAAAATACTGAGCGAGGATGGTATCTCTATCCACGGCGACATTGAATTCGCTGAACGGCTGACCATCGACGCAACTAAGTTTATTCGCGATTCGAGACTTATCCAGCTTTTCCATGCCGTCGATCTGGACGTGGTTCACCAGATACTGGGGGCCTTCGGTGATGTTTATGAAGACGGAGATATTGCTGATTTTGCCGCGATCGTCATCGGTGGAGCGGGAGGTCACCTTCACATCGCGGAAACCATTGGAATCGTAAAGATTGACGATGTTGTCCTTATCGCGGCGAAGCAGATTTTCGCTGTAGCGGCCGTGAGGAAACTGGAGGATCTTCGCGGTCTGCAGGAACATCCGCTCGCGGATCACGTCGGTGGTGAAGTAGTGATTGCCGCTGATCGTGATGGCCACCAGCTTGTGGCGTTTGCCGGTGTTCACCAGGTAATCCACGTTGGCGCGGTCATTGATCACTTTTTGCGGCACCACCTCGATCTGCGCTTCGAAGTAGCCCTGCGACTGGTAATAGTCGCGTAAGTTGCGGGCGCCTTCCACCAGCAGGTCCTGATCCACTGCGTGCTCTTCAAAGATCGGGACATAGCGGCGCAGCTTACTTTGAGAAAGCTTGGCGCCCACCGTGCTCACTTGAATTCGCGGGCCGGCATCGATGCGCAGGGTGGGGATGACCTTGCGGCTTTCCGGTATGAATTTTACGGACTCCAGTATGACCTTGGCTTCCAGGCGGTTTTCCTTCTGGTAGAGGGACCGCACGCCATCGAGTCCCTGACGCATGCGCAACTGGGTGACGGGTTTCCACGTGTGGATGAGCCATCGCCGGAACTTGGTGGCACGGAGGATGCGGGCCTGGTCGATTTTGAGATCGCCGAGCAGTGTGGGGGGGCCGAAGCGCGCGCGTTCCCCGCTATTGATTTGGAAGTGAATGTTGATTTGCTGGTGCTCGGTATCGTAGTCGAAGGTCGGATGTATGGTGCTCAGGTAGAGGCCGTTGCCTTCGAGCAGCCGCCTCTGTGCGACGACCGCTGTTTCGATCGCGTTTTCGTGAAACGGCTCGCCCAAGTCGAGACGGGTGGCGTTAGAGAGCTGGCCGGGGTTGGGTGGATCCTTCAGCTTCCCGGACACGGCAACGTCTCCGATGAACCAACTGTTCGTGGTCACGAATTCGACGATGACGCCGCCGGTGTAGGGTTCGACGCTCACCTGAATGTCCGCGTAACGGCCCGTTGCAAATAAGCGTTCGATGCTGGCGCGCACCACCGAAGCGCGCAGGGGTTGTCCGCGCTTGAGCGGCAGGATCTCAAAAAGCTCCGAGCCTTCGAGCGGCTGCAGGCGAGGTTGGAAGCGGATATTGACCACCTGCATCCCTTCGTACTTCTGGTCTTGGGCGAGAAGACACCCGCAGGTTGCCGACAGAAGCACGATCAGGCAGAGGGAATAGGCGAGCAGCGATCGCACTAAGCTCATGATAGCGTACGCTTTTCACTCTGGAACTGGGCGGCGGCGCACAGTTTTGCCTATGCCGGCACAATGCGCGGCCAGCACGGGTCGCTCTGTTACCATCGCAATGAATGGATGCGCGCGATCGCGACCGCTATTCGCGGCAGATCTTATTTCCCGGAATTGGCGAGCGAGGGCAAGAGGCGCTGCTCGCGGCGCACGTGGTGATCGCCGGATGCGGGGCGCTCGGCAGCTTCCATGCGGCGGCGCTGGCGCGAGCCGGAGTCGGACGGCTGACATTGATCGACCGGGACTACATTGAACCCAGCAATCTGCACCGGCAGTGGCTCTTCGAGGAGGAGGACGCAGCCGACGGGATGCCGAAGGCGGCGGCTGCCGCGCGGCGCCTGGCACGCATCAATTCGTCGATTCAGGTGCGGCCCGCGATTGCGGACCTGACGCCCGCTAATGCGGATGAGCTGCTGGGCGGCGCCGACGTGATTCTCGACGGCACCGACAATTTCGAAACGCGATACCTGATTAACGATTTCGCAGTCAGCCGCGGAATTCCCTGGGTCTACGGCGCGGCGGTGGGCAGCTACGGGCTTTGCATGCCGGTGATTCCGGGCTCCGGGCCGTGCCTTCGCTGCGTGTATCCGGAGCCGCCTTCCGGCGCCCAGCCCACGTGCGAGACGGCGGGTGTGTTGAATGTGATCGTCTCGGCGGTGGCGTCGATACAAGTGGCGGACACGCTGCGGCTGCTGACGGGCGCGGACCTGCGCCCGCGAATCACGACCTTCGACGTGTGGAAGGGCGGGATCCGGCAGATCGACGCGCCGGACCGCGACCCCGAGTGTCCGGCATGCGCGCGGCGGGAGTTCCCTTACCTGTGAGGCTGCGCCGCGTCCTCCGGCGAGTCTGTGCGGACGGAATGCGGTGCAGATTTCTGGCGTCTCGAGGCCGCTCGATCTGGCGGTATTGAGGGCGCGACTGGAGCCGCTGGGTACGGTCCGCGCCAACGAATATGCGCTACGTTTTGAGACTGGGACGTACGAGCTGACCGTGTTTGCGGACGGCCGCGCGATTGTAAAAGGGACGGACGATACAGGGGTCGCGCGGAGTCTCTATGCGCGGTATATCGGTTAGGGTAATTTGAAGGACGGAGGGTGCATGGCGATTGCGATTGTGACGGGGAGCAGTACGGGAATCGGACAGGCAACGGCGGTGACGCTGGCGCGCGGCGGGCACACAGTGTACGCGACGATGCGCAATCCGGCGAGCGGCGGGGGCGAGATCCTCGGCATCGCGGAGAAGGAGACTCTACCGCTGACGGTGCTGCCGATGGATGTGGATGACGACACTTCGGTGAAGGCCGCCGTGGCGCAGGTGCTGGCGCAGAGCGGCCGGGTGGACGTTCTGGTAAACAACGCGGGCGTCGCGGCTCACGGCTCCGTGGAAGAGTTGCCGGTGGCGGAGTTCAAGCGAGTCATGGAGACTAACTTATTCGGGGCATTGCGCTGTATTCAGGCGGTCGTGCCTGGAATGCGCGAGCGGCGCCACGGCGTGATCGTCAATGTGAGCAGCGTGGCTGGGAGGTTCTCCAGCGCGCCGCAGGCTCCCTACTCGGCCTCGAAGTGGGCACTGGAGGCGGTGAGCGAGGCACTGGCGCAGGAGGTGAAGCCTTTTGGCGTGCGGGTGGCGATTGTCGAGCCGGGGGTCATCGCGACGCCGATCTTCGGCAAGACGCAGCCGGTCGAAAGCGATCACTCGCCGTATCCGCATTCGCGGCGGATTGCGGCGCTGTTCGCGGCATCGCTTAAGAATCCGGTATCGCCCTACGTGGTTGGCGAAGCGATTCGCGGCATCGTGGAGAACAATAGCTGGCAGCTCCGCTATCCGGTAGGGCCCGACGCGGCGCCGCTACTCGCCTGGCGCGCCTCGATGACGGACGAACAATGGATCGACTCCGTGGCGGTGACTGACGAAGAATGGGCGGCGCGGGTGAAGCGCGATTTCGGCCTGGACGTGGTGCTGTAGGACGACGCCTTAGGTTAGTAGCCCTGTTCTTTCTTGACGACGTTTTCCAGGGGCTTGCCTTGCTGGTAGCGTTCGAACTGCGCCAGGAAGAAACGCATGGCCTGTTCGGTCCAATCGTGCGTGTGGTCGGCGCAGTGCGGGGAGAGGAGCACGTTCTCCAAGTGGTAGAAGGGGTGGCCGGCGGGCAGCGGTTCGGTGTCGAAGACGTCGAGCGCGGCGCCCTTAATGCGTTTTTCGGTGAGGGCGCGAACCATGGCGGCTTCGTCGATGACGGGGCCGCGGCCAATGTTCACGATGACGGCGGTGGGCTTCATCGCGGCGAATTCGGCCTCGCCAACCAGGCCGCGCGTTTCGGCGGTGAGGGGGGCGGCGCACACGATGTAGTCGCACTGAGAGATCATTTCCGTACGTTGGGCCGGCAGGAAGATCTGGTTGATGAGCGGGTCCACATTGTACAATGGCGGCCCATGGCGCTTTACAGCCAGGATTCGCATGCCCATCGCACGTACGCGACTCGCGACTGCGCGGCCGATATCGCCGTAGCCTACGATGCCGACCGTTTGGCCGGAAATCTCGACGATATCGAAGGGCTCCCAGCGTTGGGCCTGCTGGTTGGCGAGCATGCGGCGAAAGTCCTTGGCAAAGTACAGAATGGCGCCGAGGGCAAATTCGCCGAGCGACTGGCTGAAGACGCCGCGGCCATTGGTCAACGGCACGGGGCTGGCTACGAGTTCTGGAAAGAGGACGGTATCGAGCCCGGCGGAGCGCGAGTGTACCCAGCGTACCTTCGGGCACATGGCAAAAACGTCGCGCAGCAGCTTGCCGGAGGCCGACCAGCTGAGAATGACGTCGGCATCGGCCGCCATGCCTTTAAATGCGTCCACCGAATTGCCGACCGCGATGTTGGTTTCGGGGGGAAGCTGATCCAACAATTTCAAATCCGGGTCGGCCAGATTCGCCGACAGCACCAAGACCGTGTGAATGTCCATCAGGAGAACGCTACCACATGTTCGACCTCTCGCTCGAATTGCTCCGTGTAGTGGAGGATGCCGCGATCGCATCGGCGCGCACGATGGGCATGGGAGACCCCAATCTTGCCGACCAGGCGGCGGTGGAATCGATGCGGCACTGCCTGGACACGCTGGCGATCGAGGGCACGATCGTCATCGGGGAAGGGGAGCGGGACGAAGCGCCGATGCTGTTCATCGGCGAGCGGGTGGGAGCGGGAACGTCCAACGGAATGACGGTGGATATCGCGGTGGACCCTCTGGAAGGCACGAATCTCTGTGCCACGGGAGGGGCGGGCGCGATCACGGTGCTGGCGGCGAGCGAGCGCGGAGGCCTGCTGCACGCGCCGGATTGTTACATGGAGAAGATCATCGTGGGGCCGGCGGCCAAAGGCGCGGTGGAACTGGATGCGCCGGTGAAGCAGAACCTGAAGGCGATTGCGCGCAGGCTGCAACGCGGTGTGGACGACCTGGTGGTGGTGGTGCTGGACCGGCCGCGGCACCAGAAACTGATCGCCGATATTCGCGAAGCGGGTGCGCGCATCCGGCTGATCTCCGATGGCGACCTTTCGGCGGGAATCGCGGCATGCGTCGCGGGGACGGGCGTGCACGCGGTGATGGGATCTGGCGGCGCTCCGGAGGGTGTGCTGACGGCGGCGGCGCTGCGCTGCCTGAACGGCGAGATTCTTGGACGCCTGGTGGTGAAGGACGCGGCGCAGAAGGAGCGCATGCAGGCGATGGGGATTCAGGACGTTGACCGGGTGTACAACACGCCGGAGCTGGCGCCGGGGAAGCACATTGTCTTCGCCGCGAGCGGTGTCACGGGCGGCGATCTGCTGCAGGGGGTGCGTTTCACAGGCGACGGCGTGCACACGCAATCTATAGTGATGAACTGCAATCCGGCGCGGGTGCGATTCGTGGATACGACGCACCTGGAGAATAAGCCGGATGTCAAAGTGCGGTTCCGGTAAGCTGGAACCGATGAGAGAGATTTCGACGCGGCGTGAATTTATCGCGGGGAGCGCCGCAATGCTCGCGGGCCGCGCGGCGGCCGCCGCGCAACCGGGCTGCCGCCGCAAATCCTGCTGCGCAGCTCGTGGCAAAGCGTCAATATCGGCGACATCGGGCACACGCCGGGAGCGCTCGATCTGATCGTGAAGTATCTTCCGGAGGCGGAGGTCACGCTGTGGCCGGGCCGGCTGGACCGGGGTACGCGAGAGCTGCTCACCGGCAATTATCCGAAGCTGCGGATTGCAGAGGGCGGGCTCGATTCGCAGAACCGGCCGGCGACGGAAGCGCTGGCGAAGGCTTGGGAGAGGGCCGATCTTTACCTGAGCGGATCCGGCTCGGGATTCCCGGCCAGCGGACATGCGGTTGCCTTCCAGAAGGCAACGGGAAAGCCGGTTGGCGTTTTTGGTGTCAGCACAGACCCGATCTCGGGGATAGGCGCGAACCGCGATCCCGAAGGCGGCACGCTCAAGAGTCTTCGCGCTCGGGCGCTCAGTTTGCCGCTACCGATCTTTCGGCGGAGCTGCGCTACATCATCGATCGCGCCGCATTCTTCTTCTGCCGCGATACGATTTCGCGCGACTACCTGCAGGCGCAGAAAGTGAAGACGCCGATTCTGGAGTTCGGACCCGATGCACAACTGGGCATGGCGATCCGCGACGATGCGAAGGGGCTCGCGTTCCTAAAGGAGAAACAGCTGACCGAAGGAAAGTTTCTCTGCGTGATCCCGAGAATGCGCTACACGCCGTATTACAGCGTGAACAATACGCCTCGCGTGGCGGCGGACGATGTGAAGGATGCGATCAACGCTCGTACCACCGATCGGGATCATGCGAAGCTGCGCGAGATGATTGTCGCGTATGTCAGGCGCACGGGAAACCGGGTGCTGGCATGCGCGGAGATGACCTACCAGGTGGCGATGGCGAAGGAGGTGCTGGTGGATCCGCTGCCGGCGGAGGTCAAGAAGCATGTCGTGTGGCGGGACAGTTTCTGGATGCCCGACGAAGCGGCCAGCGTGTACGCGAAGGCTCAGGCGGTGATCAGCGTGGAATGCCATTCCCCGCTGATCGCGTTGCGCAACGGTACGCCCGCGTTTTACGTCCGGCAGCCTACCGATACCTGCAAGGGGCAGATGTACCGGGACATTGGCGCCGGCGAGTGGATGTTTGAAATCGACGAGACCAATGGCGGTCTGCTCTGGTCGCGGCTGGAAGCGATCGTCAGCGACCCGGCGCGGGCGCGGGGAAAAGTAAAGGCGATCATGGCCACGGTTGAGGCGCGGCAGAAGCGAATGGTGGACGCGGTGCGCACAGCGTGCGGTGCGCGGCCTGCATAGGGTCTATTCGTCGCGCAACGCGATCAACGGATCGACGCGAGTGGCGCGCCACGCCGGGACGTAGCTGGCGAGCAGGGCAATCGCGGCGAGGAAGAGCGCAACGCCGGAGAAGGTGAGGGCGTCGGTGGCGCTGACGCCGAAGAGCAGGCTGGCCATCACGCGGGTGAGCACAAGCGCACCCACGAGGCCCGCGCCAATGCCGGCGCCGGCCATGGTCATTCCCTGACGGACTACCATCTTCAGGATGCTGCCGCGCGGGGCTCCGAGCGCGATGCGCAGGCCGATATCGTGGGTGCCCTGGGTGACCAGGTACGACATCACGCCGTAAATGCCGACGCCGCCGAGCAGCATGGCAAAGCAGGCGAAGGCGGCCAGCATGGTCATGGCGAAACGCTGGCGTGCCAGTGAATTATAGATGCGTCCGGGCATGGTGCTGACTCTCATAGACCGGTACATCGGGATCGATTGCGTGTGCTTCGTGAACCAGCGAGTTGGCGAGCGTATTGGGATCGACGGAGGCGCGCGCCACAAGGTACATGCTGTTGTATGGGGTCTGCGCGTGGGGGGAGTAAACCACCATACGCAGGTCCTGGTCCAGGCCATACTGCTTGACGGTGCCCACCACGCCGACGATGTTGACCCAGGGAGCAGCGGGAGCCGTTGCGAATGCGCTTGCCGATCGGATTGTCCCTGGGCCAGAAGCGCTGCGCCATTTTGTCGTCGATGATGGCGGATGGAGGCGCGTCCGAATTGTCCTGGTCGGTGAAGAAGCGGCCCTTCAGAAGAGGAATCTCCATGGTGCGGAAGTAGTCCACGGTAGCGGCGCGTTTATCTACCTGCAGTTCCGGCTCGTTGGGCGGCGGCACGTAGCCCTCGATTTGCAGGCCGCCCCAGCCAACCGACGAGGTGAAGGGGAGGGAGGAGACGGCGCCGGCGGACTTCACGCCGGGTATCCGCGAGACGCGCGTCATCAGGTCCTGAAAGGTGCGCGCGACGAATTTATTATCGCGGTACTTAGGCCCGGAGAAGCCAATTCGGCCAGAGAGAACGTGATCGGGGTTGAAGCCCGGCGGTACGTTCTGCAGGCGAATGAAACTGCGCACCAGAAGGCCTGCGCCGATCAGGAGCATCAGCGAGAACGCGAGTTCGCAGGTGACGAGCAGGCTGCGCAGGCGGTGACGGGAAATCGAAAATCCGCCGGAGCCCTGCGAGGAACGGCCGCCGGCTTTGAGCGCGGAATTGAGATCGACGCTGGCGGCGCGGAGGGCAGGCGCAAGCCCGAAGAGGACGCCCGTGAGAATGGAAATCCCGAAGGTGAAAGCCAGGACCCCGCCATCCAGCGTGATGGCTTCGAGTCTCGGAATATTTCCGGGCTTGATCGTGCGCACGACGTACAGGCTCCACATCGCGATGGCGATTCCGGCGATACCCCCGAGCACGCCCAGCAGCACGCTTTCGGTGAGCAGTTGGCGCACCAGGCGCGAGCCTCCGGCGCCGAGCGCGGTGCGAATGGCGATCTCTTTCTGCCGGCCGGTCGCGCGCGAGAGCAGCAGGTTAGCGACATTGGCGCAGGCGATCAGCAGCACCAGGGCCACGGAGCCGAGCAATACCAGCAAGGCGCGTTTGACGTTGCCGACCACTTGTTCCTGCAGCGGGACGACGCTGATGGTGAAGGTACGGTCGCGCTTATCGACCTCTCGAATGCGGGCGGCGATCAAGTCGATATCGGCCTGCGCCTGCCGCGGGGAGACGCCGGGCTTGAGGCGCGCCATGATATTGAAATTCTCACTGCCGCGATCCTGCTGGCCGTTGGTTGGGAGGGCAAGCGATAGCAGGAGTTCGGCTTTTTCGATTCCGGCCACGGTAGGCATGACTTCGTGATTCAGCAGGAACTCGGGCTGTAGAATGCCGACCACGGTGAACTGGTTTCCGTTGAGATTGATGGCGCGGCCTACGATCTGAGGATCGGCGCTGAAGAGGCGCTGCCACAGTTCGTGGGTCAGCACGGCGACCGGCTGTTTGCCGGGTTTGTCGTCCTCGGGGAGCAGCACGCGCCCAAATAGCGGCCGTGCGCCAAGCAGGGGCAGGAGGCTGGATGAGGTGCGAATGATTTCGATGCGCTGCGGTTGAGCAATCCCCATGAGGTTCATGCTGGTGCCGATGGCAAGCGCCATCTGGTCGAAGGAGTGGTTCTGCTGCTGGATGTCGAAGAACTGTCCGGGCGATGGCCAGTCCTCGGGAATGCCGATTCCAGGGGAACGCAGCCACAAGAGGGCGAGGCGTTCGGGCTGCGGGTAGGGCAGCGATTTCAGCAAGAGTGCGTCGGCCACGCTGAAGACGGCGGTGTTGGCCCCGATGCCGATGGCCAGTGACAACACAATGACCAGAGTGAGGCCGGGGCTCTTGCCGAGAAGGCGCAGGGCATAACGCAAGTCTTGTAGAAGCAGACGCACGAATCCTCCATGGTTAGAAACCATTCTATTGGACTCCTGATATTCTCGACTGGTAGCAGGATTATGCTCAAACGGTCAGGCAAATTCGCGTTGACCCTCCTGATGGCGCCGTGTCTGTGCGCGCAGGCGGTGCGGCAAATCGAGGTTCGAGGTCATCCGGGGCAGAGCTACGCGCTGTTCGTGCCGACTGGCTACCGCGCGGAGCGGACGTGGCCCATCGTCTACTTTCTGGATCCGGGGGCGCGAGGCAGCGTGCCGGTGGAGCGCTATACAGCGGCGGCGGAGAAGGCCGGGCTGCTGTTAGCCGGTTCGAATAACTCACGCAATGGCCCGATCGCGCCTTCGCGGGAGGCGATTGCGCTGATGGTGGCGGATACCCACGAACGCTACGCAATCGACGACACTCATATCTACGCGGGCGGACTTTCGGGCGGCGCGCGGTTGGCCCTGGCTTGGGCGGCCGGACAGAAGGGCGGCATCGCCGGGGTGATCGCGTGCAGTGCGGGCTTTGGCGGGGAAGCGCCCGAGCGCCTGCCGTTCCTGCTGTATGCGACGGCCGGGGTGGACGATTTCAACCACGACGAGTTGTACCGGTTGAGCCGCGATCTGGCGCGTCGCAACGTGTCTCACCGGTTTGTGGAGTTCGAGGGCGGTCACGAATGGATGCCGGCGCGCCTCGCCGAGGAGGCGTTTGGCTTCTTTGCGGGGACGGTTCCCGCACAGGCCGCCGCCGCGTCGAAGGACGCTGATCGGCAGGCGGCGCAATATGAACGGCTGATTGAACAGGTGCAAACAGGCAGTGAGCCGGAAAGGCGTGCGGCCATCCAGCAGGTGCGGAAGGATGCGGCGCGCGAGCAGGATGGCCCGGAGCGCCGTGTGGCGCGGCGTGTAGTCGGTGGAATTTCGATCGGGTCTATGGAGGCTGTGCGCGAGTTCATGGCGCAGAAGCGATACGGTGAGGCGGCGAAAGCGGCGGAGACGGCGGTGCTGTTGCGGCCGGAGAATGCTGGGGCTTGGTACTCGCTCGCCGTGGCGCAGGCGGGAAGCGGCAACACGAAGCGCGCGCTCGAAGCGCTGAATGAGGCTGCGGCGAAGGGATTTCGCGGGTGGGAACGCGCCGGGCAGGAGGCGCTGCTGGTGAAGGTGCGCCGCGACGCGCGCTATGCCGCAATTCTCGAAAAGATGAAGCAATGACACTAGACTTGCGCGACGGAGTGGGTTTCTACCTGCTTTGCGGGCCGGACCGGTAGCCACAGCAGCCAGAACAGGGCAAGTGCGACGATGGCGCCGGCGACCAGGTAATTGGGCCAGGGGCCGAGCGAATCGAGCAGGGAAGCGCCTTTCGGTTTGCGGCAGAGATACATGAAATTTGTGCCGAGGAGCGCGTTGATACCACCGATGGTAGCGGCGAAGGCCAGCAGCATTCCAAAGGCGCGCCACACCGCATTCGCCCGGAGCGGGCAGATTCGCCCGAAGACGAGGATGGAGACCGCGAGAACGATGCCGCCGTGCGCCACGAAGAAGTAGACCGCGGGGTAAGTGGGCCACGGCGACCACAGGTCGGGCGTGAGGAGCGCCATCCCGGCGCCTGCGAGCCCACCAAAGTAGGCGAACTCAACAATCGGCCCTGCCAGCGTGATGCAGGCGAGGGCGCTCATCCACAACGTGACGTCGCAGAGTTGGAAGGGCAGATTCCACACGTGCAGGCCTTCGTGAGAGTAGCGGTAGATCCACCAGACAAGTTCGTTCGCGATGAGTCCCCATCCGATGGCAAGCCGGAGCGGGCGTTCGGGAAGCTGCTCGCGGCGCAGCAGCAGAGACAGAGTGACGCACGCGGCCGCGACAATGGTGAGGATCGCGAGATGCAGCGGGCCGAACAGCGGCACCGCGATCAGCCCTGCTGCAGCCAGCGTTTGCGGCTGGTGTGCGCCATAGCGAAGAGCACGAGGAAGCCGGAGATCAGGCCGACGCTGGCGCCGAGGCCGAGATACTCCGGATGGAAGGGCCCGATGCGTACCGTGATGGCCACGTTGATGATCACTGGAATGACCGCTGCAATGACGGGCGGCCAGGGGCGGTCGAGCGCGAACAGGGAGCGCGCCAGAATTTCGATCAGGCTCCAGCCGATGAGGCTGGGTCCCAGGGCGACGAACGCGGATGCCACCAGGCGCGTGGAATCCGCAGTGAAACTGCCGTGTTGGAAGAGCAGCGCGATGGCTTGCTGGCGGAAGAGCAGGGCGAAGCCGCAGCCTGCGACCGCTACCAGCGCGGCCAGCGCGATCGTCTTATCGATCAGGTGCAGTGCGTCGCGCAGACGGAACAGGCTGCGAAGGCGGGCGATCTCCGGCAGCAGGGAGTTCGAGATCGGATTGACCAGCAGGGCCAGCGGCACGCCGACGCCGCGCATGCAATAATCCAGCGCCGCGGCCATGCCGGGGCCGGAGTGGGTGGCGTAGGCGCGCGTAAACGTGATGTTCAAGCCGAGTCCGGCGGCATACACCACGAAGAATGCGGGCTTCATCAGAATTTCGCGCCACGGCACCGTGCATTCCGGAACGCCAGCGGTCTTCAAGCCCGAGCGCGAAGCGAAGTAGACGATGGCCAGCTGTGCAGCAGCGCCGGTGGAGTAGCCGATCGCAAACGCATACACGCCAAAAAATTTCCAGAGGCACAGAGCGCTGGCGATGGTGAAGACGTTGAGCGCCGCCTGGTAGAAAGCAGCGGGGCCAAAGCGCCGATCCGTATAGAGCATGGCGCAATGGACCGCGGCCAGGCCGGCGGAAACGGTGGAGAGCGACAGAATGCGAAGGATGTTCACCGAGGTGCCGAAGTATCGCGGGTCCAAGCCCGGCGCAAGGGCGCGCATCAGCCACGGGGCGGACAGAATCACGCCCGCGGAAATGATCGATAGCGCCCAAACGAAGCAGCGCGTCAGTTTGAGAAATAGTGCGGTTCTTTCTTCGCCCTGTGCCGCGGTGAGCATGGGAACGAAAGCGAAAACGATGCTGTTGATCAGTACTGAGTTAAAAGTGTCGAGCGGTCCCAGGGCAACGGCCAGCGAATCGGCGTAGCTATGGGTGCCAAGCAGGTAGGCGATCAACGCCACGCGTCCCACGCCGAGGACATTGCCCGTGAGCACACCGGCGATGATCGTCAGGCCGCCGCGTACTAGTGGACTATCGACCGCGCGCGTGATCACACGTTCCGGCTTTGGGGGCGCAGATGATTCGGTGGAGTTCAACCTGGACCTCAAGGCGAAAGGCCGTGCTTTCCGCATACACGGCCCTTCGCAAGACTTCCCCTACGCCGAGGCAGCGCCCGCGCTGCGCGCCGCGGACAGGGCTGCTTCGTAGTTCGGAAAATCGGCTACTTCCTTCACGTACTCGGCGTGACGAATTTTGTTCTGACCATCGATCACGAAGATTGCTCTGCTTTCGATCCGCAGATCCTTGATCAGAGTTCCGTAATTGGAGCCGAACGAGGCCTCCTTGTGATCAGAGAGCATCTTCACTTTGTCCACGCCGAAGGCCCCGCACCACCGCTTCTGGGCGAACGGAAGGTCCATGCTGACGGTGATGATGTCCACATCCTGGAGCTTGGCTGCTTCCTCGTTGAAACGCTTGGTTTGCGCGTCGCATACGGGAGTATCCAGTGAAGGAATCACGCTAATGATTCGCACGTGATTTCCGGTATCTTTCAAGGTGACAGGCTTGAGGCTGCCATCGACCAGGTTGAAATCCGGGGCGGCATCACCGGTCTTCAACTCGGGTCCTACCAGCGTCAGAGGGTTGCCCCTCATCGTCGTTGCTCCTGGTCTTTCCATAATTCCTCCTGTTTATTTGTGAATTTCCTATTGTATCAATTCGGCAAACTTAGCCGGGTCGGAAACGGGCAACTGGCAGGTGTACTGGCGGCACACGTACGCGGTAGCGACGCCATCCACAGGCTGCATGGAATCGATCGAAGGAATACCGGAGGAAAGTACCTTCCGGGCCTCCGCGGAATCCGCCAGCAGAACGATACAACTGGGGACGAAACGGCGGTGCAGTTCGCGTAACATCGCCTGCATTCCGGCGCTCTCACGGTCGCCGGCGAGGATGATTTCGCGCGGCTCGCCGGCTACGAATTCGCAGGCCGCGAGCAACTGCGGCACTGCCATCGGCGCCACGGAAAGGCGGCTGGCGAAAACGTTCAGCGCCCGTCCAGCGGACTGCCGGAACTGATCGCGGTTCGTAATCTGCGCCAGCCGGACGAGATTCATGACCGAGATCGAATTGCCGGAGGGCTCGGCTCCATCGTAATCTTCCTTGATCCGGAGGATCAGTTCGGGGTCGCCTTCCGCGGTGCTATAGAACGCGCCCGCGTCGCGATCTTCGAAGAGCTCCAATTGTTTCTCCGTAAGCTGAATGGCAAGCTGCAGATGGCGCAGGTCGAACTGGGCTTCGTAGAGATCGAGCAGCCCCTGCACGAAGAATGCGTAGTCATCGAGGAAGCCGGGAATCGCGGCGTCGCCGTCGCGATACCGGCGCAGCAGCGTGCCCGCAGCCGGGTCGCAGAGGTTATCGATGACGAATCCGGCGGCGCGGCGTGCGGCTTCGGCATAGCGCGGTTCTTCGAGCACCGCGCCGCCTTTAGCGAAAGCGGAAATCATCAGGCCATTCCACGAGGTGAGAATTTTGTCATCCAGGTGCGGCCGCACGCGGGTGGCGCGAGCCTCCAGAAGGACGCGCGATACGCGTTGCAACGCAGCATCCACTTCACTCACCGGCTGGGAAAAATGGCGGGCCGTTTCCTCCAGCGTATGGGCCTGGTAAAGGATGTTCTTGCCGGTAAATTCTCCGTGCGGATCGTTCGAAACGTTGGTGCCTTCCACCACACCGTAGCGATAGCAGAACCAGTCCGCCGCCGGCTCGCCGGCGAGTGAGCGAATCTCCTCGATGCTCCAGATGTAGAAGGCGCCTTCGCCCTTAATGCCGGGCTCGTCCGGAGTGATCACGCTGTCGGCATCTTCGGCGGAGTAGAAGCCGCCGCCGGGGTCTGTCATATCGCGGAGCACGTAGTCGAAGATGGCACGCGCGGTATCGGCGTATTGCGCATCGCCGGTCGCCTGGAAGGCCTCCAGGTAGGAAATGGCGATCTGCGCCTGGTCGTAAAGCATCTTCTCGAAATGCGGAACGAACCAGCGGTCGTCGACGGAGTAGCGGTGAAAGCCCCCGCCCAACTGATCGTTCATGCCGCCCCGGGCCATCTCCCGGAGCGTGAGCAGCACCATGTCGAGCGCCTCCTGGTTCCGGGTGCGCGCGTAATACCGCAGGAGGAAGTGGTGGATCGAGACGCGCGGAAATTTAGGCGCATTGCCGAAGCCGCCTGTCCGGCTGTCGAACGTCCGGCGGAAGACGGAGAAGCCACTCTCCAGCGTGCCGTGATCGAAGGCGGCGCCGGCTCGCGACGCCGTCACTTCCACTTGCTTTTTGAGCTGATCGATTACGTCGTGGGCGGATTCGAGAATCTTCTCGCGGCTATCTCGCCAAACGCCGGCGATCTGCGTGAGGATGGACCCGAACCCCGGGTGTCCCCAGCGATTCTGAGGCGGAAAATACGTGCCGCCAAAGAATGGTTCGCGTTCCGGGGTAAGCCACACCGACATGGGCCAGCCGCCGCTGCCAGTGGTGGCCTGGACGAAAGTCATGTAAATGCGATCGATATCGGGGCGCTCTTCCCGGTCCACTTTGATCGCGATGTAATCGCGATTGAGCAGGGCGGCGATCTCTTCGTTCTCGAAACTCTCACGCTCCATTACGTGGCACCAATGGCAGGTGGAATAGCCGATGGAAAGAAAAATCGGCTTGTTCTGCTGCCTGGCTTTTTCGAATGCGTCCGGGCCCCAGGGATGCCAATCCACGGGATTGTGCGCGTGTTGCAGCAGATAGGGACTCTTCTCTTGAGCCAGGCGATTGGTGTGCATGAATACCTCTGATCAGTTTGGGTTAGGACGCGGCGACGCCACCGGCGATTTCCGGGAGCATGCCTTCATTTTTCAGATGGTCGATCACACGCGCGAGTTCACGGCGTGCGTCTTCGGGCAGCGTACCCACGGGTTTGCGGCAGGGTCCCACGGGAAAGCCAACCATGCCAAGTCCGGCTTTGACCACGGAGGGAAATGTGTGGAGCCCAAGAGCCGCGCCCATCTCCGCCGCTAGGGTCTGCAGGCGCTGCGCCTCTGCGATGGAACGCGCGCGGTAGTTGCGATACAGGTCCACGAAAACCTTGGGTGCGAAGTTAGCGGCGGCCGTGATGGTGCCGGCGCATCCGGCCTCCAGCGCCGCCAGCAGGATCGGGTCGCCGCCGGTGAAGACCGCGAATTCGCGATCCGTGATTGCATTGCGATAGGCGATGGCGAGATCGATAGAGCCGCTGGAATCCTTGACGCCGGCGAGGTTGGGAGCTTTGGCCGCCACCGCGGCCAGTGTTTCGGCGGCCAGCGTGACGCCGCCGTGAAACGGAAAATTGTAGGCGAGCACCGGGACGTGCACGGCGCGGCAGACTTCGACCAGATGATCCGCAAGTTCCTGCTGCGTGGGCCGGATGTAATACGGAGTGATCACCGCGATGGCATCCGCCCCGATGGCTTGAGCCTGTTGGGCCAGCGCGATGGTATCCCGCGTGGAGATGCATCCCACGTTCGCGATCAGCGGCACGCGTCCATCGATTGCCTGCTTGCAGAAGCGCAGCGCGACCACGCGTTCCTGCAACTCCATGGAGCAGAATTCGCCGGAGGATCCGCTGACGAAGAGGCCATCCACGCCGGCGGAAATCAGCATGTCGATGAGGGCCTGCCAGGCGGAACAATCGATACGCTCATCCTCCCGGAACGGTGTCACCAATGCGGGCACAACTCCGTGAAGAGAACGTTTAGCCACGGTTTCATCGTAGCAGGACAAGTCACAATGAGGGAGGGGTTGGCGATGAGCGATCGACAGCGCATGGAACGCGACACAATGGGCGAAATGGCGGTGCCCGAGGCGGCGCTTTACGGCGCGCAGACGGCGCGTGCAGTGGAGAATTTTCAGATCAGCGGAAGGCCGCTTCCCCGCTCTTTCTTACGCGCACTGGGGATGATTAAAAGTGCGGCAGCGCACGTAAATGGTGCCGCTTCAATCGAGGCGGCGGCCGACGAAGTGGCGCGCGGCCATCACGACGCCCACTTCCCGATCGACATCTATCAGACGGGCAGCGGCACATCGACGAATATGAATGCCAATGAGGTGATTGGCAGGATCGCGGGAGCCCATCCCAACGACGATGTGAATCGCGGCCAATCGAGCAACGACGTCATTCCTTCCGCGATGCACGTTGCGGCCGCGGAGCGCGTGCACGCGGCGCTGCTGCCCGCGATGGACAGGCTGCAGGCCTCGCTCGAACGCAAGAGCGTCGAGTTCCATGACGTGTTGAAGATAGGCCGGACGCATTTACAGGATGCCGTGCCGATGCGGATGGGTCAGGAGTTCGGCGGCTACGCACGCCAGATACAGGCCGCCCGGGCGCGGGTGCTGGCGGCAATGCCCGGCATTTACGAACTGGCGCTCGGAGGTACGGCGGTAGGCACGGGCTTGAATGCGCCACCCGGCTTCGCCCGCCAGACAATCGCGGAACTTGCGCATCGCACGGGTCTGCCATTCGTCGAAGCACCCGATCACTTCGAGGCGCAGGGAGCGCGCGACGCGGTGTGTTTCCTGAGCGGCGCGCTGCGCGGCTATGCCGTCGCGCTGACCAAAATCGCCAACGATATTCGCTGGCTCGGCTCCGGACCGCGCTGCGGGCTTGGGGAACTGAAGTTGCCGGCGGTGCAGCCGGGCTCGAGCATTATGCCGGGCAAGGTGAACCCGGTGATCGCCGAGAGCCTGTTGATGGTATGCGCCCAAGTGATCGGGTACGACGCCACCATTGCATGGTGCGCGGCGGCGGGAAATTTCGAACTCAACGTCATGATGCCTCTGATGGCGGCCGACTTACTGGAAGCCATCGAACTGCTGGCTGCCGGAAGTGATAATTTTGCCGCCAAACTGATTGATGGTTTGGAAGCGGATCGCGATCGGGCCGGGGGCTACATCGAACAATCGCTTTCCATGGGTACCGCGTTAGTGCCGGAAATAGGATATGAGAATGCCGCGGCGCTGGTGAAGGAGGCCTACGCTTCCGGCCGCACCGTGCGCGAGGTAGCGCGGGAGAAATCGGGAATTGCGGAATCGCGCCTCGCCCAGTTGCTGGATGCGCGGACCCAGGCGGGGTAACCAGCAGTTACATTCGCATCGCCGCACCCGACGCGTTGGCAAGTTGAAAGTGGACTTCGATGGTGGCCGGGCTGCGCGTCGGGATTCCGTTTCTTGTGCCGGGTCGG
Organism: uncultured Solibacteraceae bacterium; assembly: GCA_963811575.1. GTDB lineage: Bacteria > Acidobacteriota > Terriglobia > Bryobacterales > Bryobacteraceae > Solibacter. Next base: position 161,503 of record CAWERY010000015.1, read on the forward strand.
AACCGGAACTTGCGAGCCGCTTCAATGGCCTTCGCATCGAGACCCAAGCCCAATCGCCGCGTCACATGAATCCGGTGAGCTCGTCCATCGATGCCGATCTCGGCGAACAGGAGCACCGAACCCTCCAGTCCGGCCTTACGCGCTTGTGGAGTGTATTCCGCTTCGACCTTCGAAATGATGACAGGAGGCTCGGTTCCGGCCGTCGGAAACTTGTAGAGAGGGGATTGGGCGGCGGTGCTGGCAACCGCGAATAGCAACAACGCTGCGGTTCTCATGACCTCATGATACCTCCGTGAATTTGCGGCTGCGCTGCTCAGAAATCTAACCTCAGTCCGCCTTGAATATTGCGCGCCGGTGCCCGCAATGCCCCAGATTTCACCCCGAATTAAAGAACTGGGTATTGGTATAGCGCGTCGCACAATACAGCGCAAGCGGTTTTAAGACTTTTCAAATGCTATCTTTCGATGGGTCCGAAGGCGATGGAGTTGGTGGGTGACATGGGGAAAGGCGCTTGAGACCGCATAGTAGAATGAAGGTAACTGGAGTTTCTTACCCCATGAACAAGCGAATTGCCGTCATCCTCCTGGGATTGGCGGCGGCTTCCTTCCCGGTTTGCGCGGCGGATTTGTCCATGTCCCGTCCGAAAGCCGGCAAAGTCGAAATCATGCCCGTCAGTGAAATAAAGCCGGGCATGAAGGCGATTGCCTGGACCGTTTTCCAGGGCACTGAACCAGAACCTGTCCCGGTGGAGATCATCGGACTTTCCAAGAACATGTGGGGCCCAAAACAGGACATCATCCTGGGTAAGATGGGCGGTAAAGCGGCCCGTACCAACGTGGCCAAAGGCATGAGCGGCAGCCCGGTCTACATCAATGGAAAGTTGATTGGCGCGGTGTCGCTCGGTCTCAGCCAGTTCTCTCCCGATGCCATTTGCGGGATCACCCCGATCGAGTTGATGCTCGAAATCAACGGCAGCGATAAATCGCGCCCCGCGGACGCACGTACGCCTGGCAAAGCGGTGGCACAAAATTCGCAGGCGGGTGGAGACAGTGCGTTCGATTCACTCATCCCGATTGATTCGCCTCTGGTGTTTTCCGGTTTGAATGGGGACACACTGCACGAGTTCAGTTCGGTTTTTCAGCAGATGGGAGTCCGCACCGTGCAGGGCGCGGGCGGCACCTCCACCCACGGCAGCAAGCCGGTTGCGGGATGGGAACACGCCCTCAATCCGGGTGACAGTGTGGCCACCATCCTGGTAGATGGCGACATGGGAATTAGCGCCTTCGGCACGGTGACATATAACGATGGCAAGCGTGTGCTGGCTTTCGGGCATCCCCTGTTCAATCTTGGGCCGGTGGATATGCCGCTGGCGAAGAGCGAGGTGGTGCTGACCTTGGCCAGCCAGTTCCAGCCCAGCAAAATGGCGAATGCCACCGGAGTAGTGGGAGCGCTGCGGCAAGACCGGCACAGCGGCATTATGGGCGAACTCGGCGAGACATCGCCGATGATTCCGGTGACGCTGAAGATCCGTTCGCTGGACGAAAAAGAAGTCGTGCGCAGTGAAAAGGATTTCCATTTCAACGTCTTCGTCCATCAGAAATGGACGCCGACGCTGATGATGCTGACCCTGTATAACTCCATTCAGAATTTGAACGAGTTCGTGGACGAAGCTACGTACCGTCTCAATGGCAAAGTGGAAATGAACGGTCCGCACAATATCGGGCTCGCGACCATGCAAGCGACCGGCGACATGCCGATGCCGGCCCCGATGGCGCTGGCGCTGTGGCTGGGCGACAAGTTCAACCGCCTATACGGCAACAACGTGAATCCGCCCGACGTAAAGGGAGTCACGATGAGCCTCGATCTGCTGCCGGAACGCCGCGTGGCCACCATCGAAAGCGCATGGGCCGCGAGCCCGGAAGTGCAGGCGGGGGATGAGGTGCCGGTGAAAATTTCGCTGCGCCCTTATCGCGGCGAAGCTATCCAGCGCGAAGTCAAAGTAAAGATCCCCGCCGGTCTCGCCAAGGGCGATCATCGCATCCTGCTCAGCGACGCCGATACGCTGAATCGCATGCAGAATGCCGCCGGCCTGATGAACCGTTTTATCGACCAGCCGCAGACTGTTTCCCTGCTCAACCAGGAACGCAGCAATAACCGCCTCTACGTTTCGCTGGTGCAAAGCAGCCCTACCGCCTATTTCGACGACAAGACGCTGCCCAGCCTTCCGTCCAGCGTGCTGAACGTCATGCAGGCAGGCCGGGCATCCAACCGTTCTATGTTGACCACGCCGGAAACGGCTTCCGAGCAAATGTCCATTCCGTTCGACTACATGGTGACCGGCAGTTACTCCCTGCGAATTCACGTCAAATGAAAACACTCTCTCTTCTGCTAGCGGCCACCAGCATCCTGTCCGCCGGTCAGACTCGCACCTGGACACAGGGCGACTCCGCCGATTTTGAAAAGGGCATCCTGAAGAATCTCTCGCTGCGCAGCGACGGCCGGTTGGCGTTGGCGCCCGTCTCGCGCGAGTTGTTCGATACCGCGTCGTCGTACCTTTGGGCGCTGGCGCAGGATTCCAAGGGCAATCTTTATGCGGGCGGCGGCACCAGCGCCAAGCTCTATCGCATTCCGCCGAATGGCGCCGGTAAAGTGCTCGCAGATCTGGATGCGCTTGAGATTCACGCGATCGCTGTCGATTCGAAGGATCGCGTGTACGCTGCTACCTCGCCCGACGGCAAGGTCTACCGCATCACGGGCAACGGCAAGCCCGAGGTCTTTTACGATCCAAAGGCGAAATACATCTGGTCCCTGGCCTTCGATACAGCCGGAAATCTCTTCGTGGCCACCGGCGATCAGGGCGAGATTCACCGCGTGGGGCCTGACGGGAAGGGCAAGGTCTTCTTCAAGACCGAGGAGACCCACGTGCGGTCGATGGTGATCGATGGGAAAGGCAATTTGATCGTGGGCACGGAACCGGGTGGCCTGGTGTTGCGGGTTTCTCCAGCCGGCGATGGTTTCGTGTTGTACCAGATGGCGAAGAAGGAAGTGACCGCGGTAGCGGTCGCGCCCGATGGCGCGATCTATGCCGCCGCTGTGGGCAACCGGCAGAGTGGCCCGGCGTCTCCGCCGCCGGCTCCTCCTCCCCCGGCGCAAGTGCAGGTGAATACGCCGGGCGGCCCTCAGCCGCAGCGGCAGCCCTCGCCAACCGTAGCTTCGCTGGCTCCCGCCGGCGTCAACGGCGGTAGCGAGGTCTACCGCATCGACCCCGATGGCGTTCCGCGCCGCGTCTGGACGCATGCGCAGGATGTGGTCTACGCGATCGCCTTCGATTCCACCGGCCGGGCGCTGCTCGGCGCGGGTAATAAAGGCAATCTCTATCGCATCGAATCCCCCACTATGCACACCTCACTGCTGCTCATGCCGGCCACCCAGGTGACGGCGCTGCAAACGGGCCGCGATGGCCATCTGTACGCGGCTACAGGCAATGCGGGCAAGGTCTACGAGATTGGCCCCGCGCTCGAGACTACGGGTAGCGTGGAGAGTGACGTTTTCGATTCCGGAAGCTATTCGCTATGGGGCCGGGTCAGCCTGGAGGCCATTCTGAATGGCGGCCAGATCGCGCTTTCGACGCGCAGCGGTAATTTGGATCAACCCCAAAAGAACTGGAGCGCGTGGACTCCCGTCGGCGCCGGCGCAAAGGGCGGCCGTTCGGCTTCGCCCGCGGCGCGTTTTGTGCAATGGAAGGCGACCTTCACCGGTACTCCCGGACATTCGCCGGAACTGGATTCGGTGGACGTAGCGTATCTGCCGAAGAATCTCGAGCCGCGTGTGGACGAGATCGAATCCACGCCGCCGAACTACAAGTTCCCAACTTCGCTGATCTCCGCGATGTCGATTGTGCAATCCACCCTCTCCCTGCCGCCATTGGGCAAGCATTCGACGACCAGCGGAGGTCCGCCGATGACGTTGGATACCACGCCTGCCATGCAATTCGCCAAGGGCTTCGTGGGCGCACGCTGGTCTGCGTCCGATGCGAATGGCGATCCGCTCGTCTACACGGTGGAGATCCGCGGCGTGAACGAGAACGAATGGAAGCTGCTCAAGGACAAGGTCACGGAGAAGTTCCTTTCCTGGGATTCGACATCGTTTCCCGATGGCGAATATCGCATTCGTGTGACCGCCTCCGACGCCCCCGGCAATCCGCCCGCGGAGGCGCTGACTGCTCGCCTGGAGAGCAGCCCGTTCTGGATCGACAACACGCCGCCCAAGATCACTAGTCTCGCCGCTACGCGCAATGGCGCCAAACTGCAGGTGAAGTGGCACGCGGCAGATGCCCTCAACAACATCGCCAAGGCCGAATACTCGCTCGATGGCGGGGAGTGGAAAGTCGCCGCCCCGTCAACGCGGCTTTCCGACAGTCAGGATCTGGATTACGAGTTGAATCTGGATGCTGGTCCCGGCGAGCACACAGTCGCGGTTCGCGTGGAAGATGATTACGCGAATCAGGCCGTGGAGAAGACGGTCGCGCGGTAGCGCCGGCGCTCTCCCGCTTACACCGGTTGGCAGACCTGCCGGAGCGCTTCGCCGATGGTCTCCTGCACTTCGGCGGTAAGCTTGGCTCCATCCAACGTCACATAGAAAACGTCGATCGCTTTGTGCGCCTGCGTGTCGATCAACACCACTTCGATATTGCCGCCGTTTGCCGTGATTGCGGTCGCCAGATCGTACAACAATCCGGGCCGATCCTCCGCCATGATCTCGATCAGCGTCGCAGTGCCGCTGGCTTCCGAATCGAAATTCACGCGCGCCGGAATGCGAGCCTTGCGGCTGGGTAGCACGGGCTTGGGCCGATGACGCAGCAGTTCGCGAACGTCGGTTTTGCCGGCGAGCACCTTCTCCGCGGTGGCTCGCAGCCGGTCCACTTCGCTCGGATTCAGATCGAGCGTGCGTGCCGCGTCGGCAAAAGTAAAGGTGTCGAGCACCAGGTTGCGCCGGTTCGAGAACGCCTCCGCTTTCAGAATATTCATGCCGAACGAAGAGAGCGTACCCGCCACCGACGCGAACAAGCCTGGCCTGTCCTGCGCGATCAGGGTGAGCTGCCACGCGGACTCCAGCCGGCGTATCTCTACCGCCATGCCGCGGGCGCGGCTTTTCGCTTCCAACGCCACATGCTCCTCGATTTCGGCATCGGAGTGAGTGCGCAGGTAGCGCATCGGGAAGCCTTGCAGAAACGCGGCGCGCTCGGGCGATCCGGCTGGACACGCTCTCGTCGATGCGCTCGGTTTGCAACTCGCGCGTCAGTTCGTTGTAGACCTTCAGATAAAGCTGCCAAAGCTGCTCGGCGCGCCACGGCGTCATGCAGCCGGGGAACACCGCGCTGATGTCGGCGTAGGTCAGCAGCGTAAGGGCCTTCAGCCGTTCCACGGTGGCAACCTGATGCGCCACGTCGCGTATGGTCTGCGGGTCCGCCACGTCCCGCGAGTGCATGGCGGCGGAGAGTTCCAGATGCTTGTTAATCAGGAACAGCACCATTTCCCGATCGTGGGCGGGCACCTGAATGCGCGCCATTGCGCCCATCGCCAGCCGCGCCGAGGCAGTCACATGGCCTTCCCCGGGAGTGCCTTTCCCGGCGTCGTGAAAGAGCAGCGCGAAGGCGAGAACTCCGGGTTCCTTGATCTCGTCCAGCAGGTCGCGGAAACTCCGCAGCGGCGGCGCGTCTCGCGGTGCGAAGTCCCCACAGTTCCTGGAGCGTGACCAGGGTGTGTTCGTCCACGGTATAACGATGGTAAAAATCGCGGACCACCAGGCACTCAATCTGTTCGAACTCGGGGAAGATCGCGCTGAGCACGCCGGTATCGTGCATGGAGCGCGCGGCCAAGGGGCGCGTGCGGCAAAGAAAGAATTCCGCGCAGTGCCGGCCATAGGGCTTGCGGGGTGGCGAAATGATCGCGCAAATGGGTAAGCCGCGCGTCGAGGCGTTGTTCGGCTTCATTGGAGAGCGCCACTCCATGCCGTCCCTCAAATTCAAAGAGGCGCAGCGCCAGTTCCGGGTCCACTTCCAGCCTCTGCGGCGTCTTGAAATGGACGCGTTCGCGATGTACGCTAAACTCCGGCGAAGATGCGCGGGAACGGAAATCGCGCAATTGTGCGAAGAGCGAACTGGAAAGCGCCTCGCCTGCTTCCAGCGCGCGGATCGCGGCGCGATAGATGGCGCGCGAGTGCCGGTAGTATTCGCGCATCCACTGCGCGGTATCTTCCAGGTGCCAGTGCTCCGCCAGCGAATCCTGCGCGTCGAAAGAAAGCTGATTGTTGTCGCGATTGCTCAGACAATGCAAATAGCAGCGCAAGCGTGCCAGAAAACGAAACGCGTCGCGCAGTTCGGGGGCAGGGTCCGAAGCGCCCTCGCGAATCTGGTCGAGCCAGCAGACCAGCTGAAAATCGCGCAGGCCGCCCGGCGTATCCTTGACGTTCGGCTCCAGGTGATAGAAGGTGTCGCCGTACTTGGCATGCCGTTCGCGCGTCAGGCGGGCCAGGTTGCGCACCAGGGCGTCGCGATTGGCATGCACGAAGCGCGGCAGCTTATCCGCGAGCCCTGCGTAGAGTACGCGATCACCGGTCAGGAAGCGTTGATCGAGCAGGCTGACGTTGAGCTCCGTATTCCCTTCGTGTACTTCACAGCATTCGGCGGGCGTGCGGACGGAGTGGCTCATGCGCAGGCCGCTATCCCAGAGATGCTGCAGAAAAGCCGAGATCGCGGCCTTGCTTTCCATCGCCTGCCGTTCGGAGGGGAACAGCAGCAGGACGTCGATATCCGAGTACGGAAAAAGCTGCCGCCTGCCATACCCGCCGACTGCGAGTACCGCGATTTCACAACTTACCGCGGGAGTCAGCAGCGTGGCGGCGGCCTCCAGAACGAGGCGGTCCACTTGCGCCGTCCGTTCGGCGAGCGCCGCCATAGCGTCGCCGCTGGCGACGAATTCTTCGCGAATTCGAGACGGATTTCCGTCAGAGGGCCGATTCGCCGTGATCATCGTTCCGGATCCGGATGGCTTCGGCAATGTCGAAGACGAAGATCTTGCCATCGCCGATTTTGCCTGTTCGCGCCGCGCTGATGATTGTCTTGATGATTTCATCGGCCCGGTCGGAGGGCACCACAAGCTCCACTTTCACCTTGGGCAGCAGGTCCACGTTGTATTCCTGCCCGCGGTAGACCTCTTTGTGGCCTTTCTGCCTGCCGTGTCCGCGGACGTCGGTAATCGTCATCCCGTCGATGCCGATGCTCTTCAGTGCTTCCTTCACCTCGTCGAGCTTGAACGGTTGAATGATCGCCTCGATTTTCTTCATATGCTCACCCTAACAGGTCGGGATCTAATTCTCGAAAATATAGCCTTCTTCGTTGTGCATGCTGAGGTCGAGCCCGTCGCTCTCTTGTTCTTTCGTGACCCGCAGGCCGAGGACCACGTCTACGATTTTGAGAATCACTAATGTGCCGACAATCGCCAGTATCCAGGAAATCCCAACGCCAATGAACTGATTCAGTACCTGGCCGCTATTCCCGTCGACCAGGCCGAGCGCCTGCGACTTGCCGGCGGCATCCTTCAGCCCGTCGTTGATCGCACTGGTGGCGAACACGCCGGTCAGAATCGCGCCCAGCGTACCGCCTGCTCCGTGAACGCCGAACGCATCCAGCGCATCGTCATAGCCAAGCTTGTGCTTCACGCGCGTGACCATGAAGTAGCAGACCAGGCCCGCGCAAGCGCCGATCAGCATGGCCGGCATCGGTTTGACGAAGCCCGATGCTGGTGTAATCGCAACCAGGCCTGCAACGCATCCGGAAATCGCTCCCAACATGCTCGGCTTGCCGGAATCGAACCACTCCACCGCCAGCCAGGCAAGCGTCGCCGCCGCCGCTCCGAAATGGGTAGCCACGAACGCGCTGGTGGCCAATCCCGATGCCGCCAGCGCACTGCCCGCATTGAAGCCGAACCAGCCGACCCAGAGCATGCCCGCGCCAATCGTGCTGAGCACCAGATTGTGCGGCTTCATCGCCGGCGAGGGATAGCCCACGCGTTTGCCCAGATAGATCGCGCAGACCAGGGCGGAGACTCCGCTGGTGATGTGCACCACGGTCCCTCCGGCGAAATCCAGGCACGGAATTTTTCCGCCGGAAAATGCGTTGAGCATTCCGCCCTTGCCCCACACCATGTGGGCCATGGGGAAATAGACCACGAGCATCCATAACACCGTGAAGAGCAGCATGGCGCTGAACTTCATCCGCTCTGCAAACGCGCCCGATATCAGCGCCGGCGTGATGATTGCGAACATCAACTGGTAGATCATAAATGTCGCATGCGGAATCGTGCCCGCGTAGTCCGGGTTCGGTGCGGTACCTACCCCATCCAACAGCGCGAATTGGAAGTTCCCGAGATACGGCGAGGCTCCGCCAAACGCCAGGCTGTACCCCACCATGGCCCAGATCACCGTCACCACGGCCATCAGAATAAAACTGTGCATCATGGTGCCCAATACATTCTTACGACGTACCAGCCCGCCATAGAAGAGAGCGAGCCCTGGCGCGGTCATCATCAAGACCAACGCGGCACTAACCAGCATCCACGCATTATCACCGGCGCTTTGCGCGGATTTGGTCGCGGCTTCCATGGTCGCGAGCCTGGAATTCAAATCTGGGGCCGTCTGCGATCAACAGAGCAGTAACGGAGGTCAGGCAAAGCACACTGATTCTTAGGAAATGGGTCATCTTGGACCAATAGCGATTGATGGACGATTTGCAAATATTGTCCCTCCCGCAAAGGTCTGCATACAGATGGAATTTTCTATTGGAAGGATTGGATTTTTTTATACGGCGGCAAATGAGGAAGCTGGTGCTGAGACAAGTCTAAAGCTCCGTGACAAGAGTCTTGTCACGGGGAAACTCGAAGTGATTGAAAACAAAAGCAATCGCAAAAGGCCGTGACTAGACTCTTGTCACGGCCTATTCGTTAGCCAAGCCGGGTGCCGGAAGATCGCCTCTCAAGTGCGACCAATCCGGCTTGAATCGCCGGTAAATCCTACCTTCGGCGATTACCCGACCCACTCGCCTCTAAGTGAGTCTCGGCGGCCATATGTTGTTGCCCGTTGCCCGGCGGCTGCGTGTTACCTGGAGCATTGCCCATTTGCGCGCGCAGTTGATTGTGCACCTCGCGAACGCCTTGCACCCTTTCCACCGCATCCTCGGCCATGCGTTTCTCGTCTCTGCGTTCCACCGTGCCGGTGAGTGTAACTTCGCCATCCTTGACGCGGACTTCTATTTCGGAAGCGTCGATATGGCCATGTTGAGTGAGAGCGTCGCAGACTTCTTCGCGAATGCGATCGTCAGACCGCCGGTAGCCCTTCGGTCCTTTGCCGGCGTGTTGTCCGATCGCGTCGCGCTGTTGGTCGGCGTAACTTCCTTGTCCTCCCCGGCGGCCTTCAAAGCCAGTCTGATAACCACTTTGGTTGCCGCCGTAATCACGTTCCTGGTCGCGGTATAGATTGCGGCCTTCGCTGTAGACCCCGCTGCCGCCCCAGGTGGTTCCATACCCGCGATTGCCGGTGCCGAACAGATCCTGGCTCCGCCCGCCGCCGGGATTGAACGCGCCCGGCCCGTAGTCGCCGCGAGGTATATATCGGCCCCTGCGTCCGTATTCCGATTCACCTCCACGTCCGGTTTCGCTATAGGGCCGCCGTTCTTCAGGCCGGTCTGAACCTCCGCTGTGTTCCCGGTAGCGTTCGCCGAACTCCCTATCACGCCGCCAAGCCTCCTCGCGCTGCCAATCGTCGCGCTCGTTATTGTGCTCATTATTGCGGTCGCGATCCCATGATGTATTTCGTTCAGCCATAATTAATTTCCTTTCCGTCGGAGCCTCTCAACTCCGTGGCAAAAAAGTAACTGCGCACAGTCACCCGCAAGACCCGCACCAGAGTACTAGCCGTCACGGCGCTTTGGAACGCACTGCGCCATGTTGTGCGCGACCACGCTCGCTCGGCTACAATCTGATAAACGTTCACATGGGAACAGTCCTTATCAAGAAACCTGCAATCAACCCCCGGTACACTTTCTTCAAACTCGCTATCCGGGAATCGAAGATCCACCATCGCGGAGTCTATGCGCTAGAGCCAATTCCAGCGCGTCGCAAGGTCATTGAGTACACCGGCGAAAAGATCAGCCGCCGGGAAACCAAACGGCGCGGGGATGGCGACATCACCTATCTCTTCACGCTCGATGATTACTGGACGCTCGACGGAGCGTTCGGCGGCAGCGGGGCCGAAATCATCAACCATAGTTGCGATCCGAACCTGCGTGCCTGGAACTTCAAGAAGCATATTCTCTACATGAGTAAGCGGGCGATACGGCGGGGCGAAGAGTTGACCATCGATTATCGTTTTTCCAAAGACGTCGAGCGCGTCCCTTGTCTGTGCGGCACCAGGAATTGCCGGGGCACCATCAACCTGCTGACCTAAAGCCGCGGACGCTATCATAGGGATCGTGCTTCCCGCGAAAACGCTTCTTACCGCTCTTTCCGCCGCCGCTATTCTGGCAGCGCAAGGCGCCGCCCCGACGCTGGCCCAACGCATCGCCGCGCGCCTTCGGCCCAACGACCTCAAGGCCGATGTTTCCTTTCTGGCCTCGGATGCCCTCCAGGGGCGCGGAACGCCCTCGCCCGGACTCGATATGGCGGCCGAATACATTGCCGCTCAGTTCCGCCGTGCAGGCCTCGAACCGGTTGGCGACGATGGTTACTTTCAGACCGCGAACTACCACTCCGTGAAGCCCAACCCAGACGGACTGCAGTTTTCCCTGGGAGCCGCCAAAGCGGCCGGCGGTACCATCGCGATTCAAGAGGCGGTGGCCGCGGATCTGCAGAATACCGCCGCCTTCAAAATATCGCTTAGCGATGCTGCAGCCCTGGACGCTCTCACGCCCGATCAGGTGCGCGGAAAGGTACTGATTGTCGAGCAGTCCGCAACCGCCGGAGCCGCCGGATTCCAGGCACAACGCCGCCTCATGACCGCCGCCGCTAAACTGGAACCCGCGCTGATCGTGATCGTACGCGCGGCTGCGCCGCCGGCTAACCCCAACGCCCGTACTCCACTGCGCGATGCCAGCCAGCCCGCCCCCAAGGTCCCAATACTCACCATCGGAGATAAAACCATCTTTGACATGGTTGCGGCGGCCAAACCCGGCCCGATGGAGACGGCAGTGTCCGCGCACATCGCGCCGCCGGTGCTGCAAGCCGTCAAGATCCGCAATGTGGCAGGCCTGCTGCGTGGTTCAGACCCGCAATTGAAAGATAGTTTCATCGTGGTCACCGGCCACTACGATCATCTTGGCGTGCAGACCAAATCCATCGGGCGACGAAATCTACAATGGCGCCAACGATGATGCCAGCGGCACTTCCAGCGTGATCGAAATCGCCAACGCCATTACCGCCGTCGGGGAAAAGCCCAGGCGCAGCATCCTCTTCATGACGGTCTTCGGCGAAGAGGTCGGCGGACTGGGTGCACGCTGGTATACCGGGCATCCGATCTTCCCCATCGCCAAGACGATCGCCGATATCAACCTGGAACACCTGGGACGCACCGATGACAACGAAGGGCCGCACGTGGGTCAGTTCAATTTGACCGGCTACGATTACACCGACATCGCCGCCACGTTCACCAAGGCGGGCGCCGAAACCGGTGTGCAGGTGATCAAGCACCCCACAAAGAGTGATTCCTTTTTTGGACGCAGCGACAACGCCACGTTCGCCGATGCCGGTATTCCCTCCACTACGCTTTCCGTCAGCTACGAATTCCCCGATTATCACCAGCCCGGCGACGAATGGCAGAAGCTCGATTATGAAAATCTCGCAAAAGTGGATACCACCGTCGCGCTCGGCATTCTAGCCATGGCGAACAGCGAGCAAACGCCGCAATGGAACAAGGAGAATCCGAAAGTCTCCCGCTACATCCAGGTGAGGGAGAAGTAGGGCTTACGCTGTTAGCCGGTTCGCTGTTTCCGCGGAAAGTTGGCGCGCGCGCGCCAGCGCCGCTTCGATATGCGGCAGAATATTTTCGCGTCCGATGTGGCTCACGAAATCGGCACGCTCCAGCATCTTGCGGGGTTGACGCCGCGCGCCGCAAATCAAGACCCGGCGCTGCGTTTTATGCAGACGCTCGGCCAGCTTTTCCAGCGCATACAGTCCGCTGGCGTCGATCGCCGTCATGTTGCGGACGCGCAAAATCACCACGGAACCATACCGGCTGAGGTCTTCGGTGGCGTCCGCCAGTTTCTCCGTCGTGCCGAATAGAAACGGCCCGTGGATGCGCAGGATCGAGACGTATTCCGGAATGTCCTTGCCCTGCAGCACATGCTGGCGCGCTTTCTGCACGTAATCGGGGGTGACCAGTGAAACCGTCGTCGTCTGCGACACGCGATAGATGTAGAGCAGGGAGGCCAGCGTCATGCCCACCTCTACCGCCACCGTCAAATCGGCAACTACAGTGAGGCCGAACGTCGCCACCCAGACTACTCGCTCCGCGCGTCCCGAGCCGTAGAATCCCGCCGATTTCCCGCCATTCGCCCATGTTGTACGCCACCACGAAAAGGACGGCGGCCAGCGTCGTCAAGGGAATAAACTTGGCAAGCGGCGCCGCCACCAGCAAAATCGAAAGCAAGGTCAGCGCGTGAATCATCCCCGATACCGGCGTCTTGGCGCCGCTGCGAATGTTGGTCGCGGTGCGTGCGATTGCGCCCGTGGCCGGCAGGCCTCCCACCATCGGCGAAATCACGTTGGCGATACCCTGGGCGATCAGTTCCACGTTGGAATTATGCTTGTCGCCGCTCATGCCGTCCGCCACCACCGCGGATAGCAGGCTCTCTACGGCGGCCAGCAACGCCACCGTCATCGCCGAGGGTAGTAGCGGCAAAATCAAATCGGCGCGAAATTGCGGAATTTGAAAGTGTGGCAGCCCGGTCGGAATGCCGCCGAATTTGCTGCCGATGGTCTCCACCGGCAGTTTCCAGACAATCGCCAGAGCGGTCCCGGTGAGCAGCGCGACAATCGAGCCCGGCACGCGCTTGGTTACCAACGGCCAGAGCAGAATGATTCCGAGCGAGAGTCCGCCGACCAGGGCCGTAGTGGGATCGATGGAATTCAAGTGCGCGCCCAGCTTTTCCATGCGCGGCAGGAATTCACTCGGGACCGTGCCCACCTTCAACCCCAGGAAATCGCGGATCTGCGTGGAGGCGATCAGCACGGCGATGCCGTTGGTGAACCCGATCGTGACCGGCCGCGGAATGAAGCGCACCGCGGTGCCCAATCCCGTAGCTCCCATCACGATAAGCAGGACCCCCGCCATCGCAGTCACCATCAGCAGTCCGGAAATGCCGAACCGCAGCACGATGCCCGGAAACAATCACGACGAATGCGCCCGTCGGTCCGCCGATCTGAACGCGCGATCCGCCCAGCGCGGAGATCAGAAATCCCGCGACCACGGCCGTATAGATTCCAGCCTGCGGAGTGACGCCGCTCGCAATGCCAAAAGCCATCGCCAGCGGCAGCGCCACTACCCCTACCGTCACGCCGGCGATCAGATCCTTAAGAAAAATCTGCCAGGTGTACTGCCGCAGGCAAAGCACCAGCTTGGGCAGCCAGCTATCGAGCGGAGTCTTGGGTAGGGCGGTCACCGCTTCACCCCCTCTTCCTTTTCGATCTGCCCGAGGGTTGCCATAGTCTCGGCCAGTTGCGCCTGAAAGTAGCGGCGCATGATGTCCAGTACATCGATCAATAAGGGGCTGCGCAGGGAATAGAAGACCTGGTTTCCATCCTTGCGGTTCACTACGATTTGTTTGGATCGCAGAACGGCGAGATGCTGTGACGCATTGGCCTGTTCCAACCCCAGGCGCTCGATCAGCTTGCCGGCGGGTAGTTCGCCATCCCGGAGCATCTCCACGATGGCGATCCGGGTTGGATGGGCCAGAGCCTGAAAAATCTCGGCCTTGAAGCGTCGCAACGCATCTTGCATGGCTTCAGTATATTCGAATTATCGAATATACGCCAGTCTTACATGCGGATCAGCGTTCGGGCTGGTCGTAGCCTTGCAAGCGGCGGATCCACACGTTCCGGTAACGAACCTTGTGACCGTGATCCTGCAGGGAGAGGGGCTCCTCACTGCCGTGAGGACTGTACTTGGCCACCGCGCGATGCACCATCGTGCCCAGAATTTCCTTGTGATTGTGGACCATCACGCCATTGAAGAAGAGCGTCGCGTATGCCGGCCGCACCAGTTTCTCGCCCTCGAATCGCGGCCCTTCGAAAATGATGTCGTACGCCTGCCACTCGCCGGGAGGCCGGATGGGGTTCACCAGCGGCGGCCACTGGCCGTAGAGCGACCCCGCCTGGCCGTCAGCGTACGTGACGTTCCCCCAGGAATCCAGCACCTGGATCTCGTAGCGGTCCATCAGCAGCACGCCGCTGTTTCCGCGATCCTGATCCTGCCCTTTGACGTCGGTTGGCTCGGACCATTCGATATGCAACTGCACGTCGCCGAACTTATCCCGAGTGATCAGCGAACCTGTGCCCGGCGCAACCTCAAAGTAGCCGTCAGCCACTTTCCACTTGGCATCGACATCCTTGCCGCGATCCGTCCCCCGGCCATGTTGCATCCAGCGCGAGAGATCTTTGCCGTCAAAAAGCACCGTCGCGTCCGAAGACGGCCCGCCGAGCACACTGCCCGGAGTCACCATATTCGGGTGCGGCCGGTTGGAATCGTGAACGTGCCAGTTCTGGCCAGGCAGGATGGCGGTATCGGTGTATCCCGGGCTCTTTTTTTGCTGCGCGACCAGAACAACGGCCAGGCACAGTGTAATGGCGCAAACCAGGTAAAACGCTCGACGATACGTCATGGTAGTGTCACCAGCATAATGGGGAATTTCGGTCGGGACAACTTCCCCGGGGATCCGCTACCATCACTTTCATGCCTCAACTCTGGCTGATCCGGCACGGGGAAACGGAATGGAGCCTCTCGGGAGCCCACACCGGGCGCACCGATATTCCGCTAACTGCAACCGGGCGCGCCAACGCCGCTGCCATTGGCCAATATCTGGGCGGTCGCGAATTCTCCCTGGTCCTGGTCTCGCCCTTGCAGCGGGCACTCGAAACCTGCCGCCTCTCCGGGCAGACCGCCGCTGTGATCGACCCGGACCTTCGCGAGTGGGATTATGGCGATTATGAAGGCCTGACGACCCCCCAAATCCAGGCCGCGAATCCCCGATGGTCCCTGTGGAACGACGGTGCGCCGCATGGCGAAACGGCTGCGGACGTTGGGCAGCGCGCGGAAGCTGTTATCGCTCGTGCGCTACAGGCAAGTGGGGATGTCGCCCTATTCGCGCACGGTCATATTCTGCGCGTATTGGCGGCGCGATGGTTAGGTTTGCCGCCGCAGGATGCGCGGCTCTTCGCGCTCGGCACCGGTTCCATTAGCACGCTTGGCTACGAGCGTGAAACCCGCGTGATTACCCGTTGGAATCTTTCGCCTTCGGCATGACCAGGCCCACGCGCGCCGGCTTGGACCCGGCGGCGACTTTCCTCACTTTCGCCACCAGTTGCAGCGTCTCCACGGGCGCAATTACCCGGGTGAGATTGTGATCCACATCGTGCCCGCTCAAAATCGCCAGCTTCGGCGACGGCAGGAAAATCTCCATTACACGCAGCGTCTCAGAGGCGTTTGAGAACCAAACTACCAGTTCCTCGTCTTCCTTGAGCGCCTTCTGCATGGAGTTGATCTGCCCCATGACGACGGCACCGACGTTCTCCGCCACAGGGGCAGCGGGGGCCGCGGGCTTCGGATCCTGCGTCGCGGAAAGAAGGGCCTCTTTGGCAAGCTGCTTGGTGAGATCGACGAACGCCATTTGGTGTGATGCTACCACGGAAAAGCGGACGGCTTTTCGCATCTCGCGCCGCGCTTTCGCATCAAAATAAGGACATGCGTACCTTCGAAAGCCTGACTGAACGTGAAATTCTCGCGGTGGCAATCGCACTGGAAGAAGAAGATGAACGTATCTATGCCGACTTCGCCGAGGGTCTTCGCGAGGACTATCCCGCCACCGCGGAAGTTTTTGCAGGTATGCGGGAGGAAGAGTCCGGCCACCGCCGGCGTCTCATCGAACTTTTCCAGAAGCGTTTCGGAAACCACATTCCGCACATCCGCCGCCAGGACGTCAAAGGCTTCGTGGATCGGCGGCCAATCTGGCAGCTTCAACCCCTGCCGCTCGACAAGGTAAGAGCCCAGGCCGCTTCCATGGAAATGGAAACTCGTCGATTTTACGAAAAAGCCTCGGCTCGTTGCAAGAATGCCGACACCCGTCAATTGCTCGACGATCTCGCGCTCGAAGAACGTGCCCACCGCGACCGCGCAGAGGAACTCGGCAGGGATAAACTCGACCCCGGAGCGCCGCCGGGAGGAAGACGAGACCAACCGCCGCCTCTTCGTGCTCCAAGTCGTCCAACCGGGTCTCGCAGGCCTGATGGATGGCTCCGTTTCCACCTTAGCGCCGGTCTTCGCCGCCGCCGTCGCCACGCACAAATCCTGGGACGCCTTCCTGGTGGGGCTGGCCGCATCGCTCGGCGCCGGCATCAGCATGGGCTTCGCCGAAGCTCTCTCCGATGACGGCAGCCTCACGGGACGCGGACACCCTTGGATTCGCGGCCTGATTTGCGGCGCCATGACCACCGTCGGCGGCATCGGACACACGCTGCCCTTTCTGATCTCCAACTACTCCGCGGCGATGACAGCGGCGATTGCCGTGGTGATCGTCGAACTCGGAGTGATCTCCTGGGTTCGCCACCACTATATGGACACGCCCGCCTGGTCCGCCGCCCTTCAGGTCGGCTTCGGCGGTGTCCTGGTATTCCTGACCGGCATCCTCATCGGTAGCTCCTAAACTTCTTCGACGCGAGCCGCCTGCTAAGATGGCCGTGCTTGATAGCGTCCGCAAAATCGACCCGGCCAGGAGTTGAGGGTTTGCGATGGTGGATCGCCGGCCTGATCTTCCTCGCCACGCTCATCAATTTCATCAATCGCCTCACGGTCTCCGTGCTCGCTCCCGTGATTACTCGGGACCTTCACCTCAACAATCAGGAATTTGCCGGCATCACCAATTCCTTTCTGCTCGCCTATACCTTCAGCCAGGCCTTCTCGGGAAAGCTCTACGACCGCGTTGGCAATCGCCGTGGATTCTCGCTGTCAATTGTCGTCTGGTCCGTCGCCAGCATGCTCCACGCCTTCGCCACCGGGCTCTTCAGCCTCAACTGCTTCCGCTTTCTGCTGGGCATCGGCGAGGCAGGCAACTGGCCTGGCGCGGCCAAAGTCATCGCGGAATGGTTCCCGCCCCGGCAGCGCGCGCTGGGCATGGCCATCTTCAACAGCGGCACATCCATCGGCTCCGTGGTCGCAACCCCGCTCATCATCGCGCTGCAAATTCACTTCGGATGGCAGGCCACCTTCCTTGCCGTGGGCGCGCTCGGCTTCGTTTGGCTCGCGCTCTGGCTCAGCTTTTATCATCCGCCGTCCGCCCATCCGCGCATCACGCGTGAAGAACTCGCGCTCATCGCCGAAGACCGCCCGCCTGCCGTCGCGCCCCTGCCTTGGATGGCGTTACTCCGTTACCGCCAGACCTGGGCGATCCTGCTTTCGCGTTTCTTTTGCGACCCGGTATGGTGGCTGTACATCACCTGGCTTCCGCTTTATCTCTACAAGGTCCACGGCTTCAGCCTCAAGGAAATCGGCTACTTCGCCTGGGTGCCCTTCGTCGCCGCCGATGCCGGCAGTCTCTTCGGCGGCTGGATGAGCAGCCACCTGATGTCCCGCGGCTGGAGCGCCAACCGCGCGCGCAAATCAGTCATCGTCTTCGGCATGCTCTGCATGTGCGCGGGCTTGGGCGCCGCAGCCGCGCACACCGCCGCCGTCGCGCTGGCCTGCATCGCCATCGTGCTCTTCGGCTTTCAGACGTGGATCAACAACGTCCAGACCATGCCCAGCGATTACTTTCCGGAAAGTGCCGTCGGCGCCGTAGCCGGCTTGGGCGGAATGGGCGCCGGCATCGGCGCGATCCTCTTCACCCAGGCCACCGGCTTCGTGGTCGATCATTTTTCTTATACGCCGATGCTGATCGTCGCCGGTCTGCTGCCTTTGGTCGGAACCGGCGTGCTTTTCGCTCTCGGCGGTGAAATCAAGCGCTTGCGTTAATCAGTTCCCCACCCGCCACGGCGACATATTGGACCAGCTCTTCAGCGCATCCGTGGACCACTGGGGACTCTTGTCGGCGTGGCACACATTGCAGGCATTCGGAATTTTGAGCAAAGCCGTTTCCCGCGGCGTGACAAAACGGAACGTGTGGCTCCGGACGTTGACGTCGGCGATCGTCTGCTCGATCTTCGGCATGTGGCAGCTCACGCATTCATTGCCCGCGCTGCCCGCCCGGTGATGAGTGTGCGCTTCGATTGTAGGCGCGCGCGGCCCGTTCGGCGATGTCGGACCATGGCATTCCAGGCACATCACGTTCGCCGGTTTCAACAGGTCCGCATTATTGTCCGTGCCGTGGACGTCGTGGCAGCTCTGGCAGCTGATCCCGTGCGTATACATCACGCTCTGTACGAAGTCATTGCCCTGCATCCGGTTCTTGTGCGCCGTACCGTCGGCGAAATGCGTGAAGGATTGTTCGCCCAGCTTGTGCTCTTCCAGTTTCCAGTAATCTTTCAAATCCTTCCCGACTTCGAACCCGACCGGCCAATCGTAATACTTGCCGTTGATCGGGTTGCTCAGCGGCTGCCCCTGCGAATGGCATTGCAGGCAGACATTCGTCGCCTGCACCGCATTGAGCCGCGCCGGGTTGACCACATTCGTCTGCGCGGGTTGCCGCGCATGCGCAGCGCCGGGGCCATGGCACTTTTCGCAGCCGACATTCCATTCCTTCACCGCCTTGGTTTGCACGTTATAGTTCACCGAGTGGCAGCCGTCGCATAGCGGACCCGTGGGACGGTCCATGTTTCCCCCGGGATAAAACGGTACCCACCAATCGGTATTCGCAGCCACCAGGTATGGCCGCCAGATCTGATGCGTGACGTCCCACTGCGCCCCGAGCGGGTAGTAATCGTCGCCCTTCTTCGTGAAGTAGCGCTGCTTCCACTTGCTGCCGTAAACGAACGCAATGTCGTCTTTGGTGAATTTCACCAGCGGATCGGGCTTGGAGAGGTCCGGTAGAATCGCCTCCGGGTGCACTTTCGGATCGCGAACTACATTCGCCATCCGCGTCTTGCTCCACCTCTCGTAGATTGCCGGATGACACGTCTTGCAGGCAGCCGAGCCCGCGTACGGGTCGCCTGCGGTCTGTCCCACGGCGCAAGCAAGCGGCGCCAGAAGCAGTAGGATGGCGGACCACTTGCGGCCGCCCGCCGTCTCGTTGTTTTTCATTCGTTAGGCCATCAGCGGCATTCGACGAATGCGCTTCCCATTCGCATCGAAGATCGCATTGCCGATGGCCGGCGCGATCCCCACGATCGGCGTCTCGCCCGCGCCCGCCGATACCAGGTCCTTCCGGTCCAGCAGCACGCTTTCGATCACCGGCATGTCGCTAAACCGGGGCACCCGGTACTTCGCCAGGCGATTATTCAGAACCTTCCCCTCGCCAAACTGAATCTCTTCGAACAACGCCCCGCCCAGCCCCATGACAATGCCTCCCTCCACCTGATTTCTTAAGTGCTCCGGGTTCACCACCGCGCCACATTCGAAGGCCACCACAGCGCGCAGCACCTTGACCGCGCCCGTCTTCTCATCCACGCTGACCTCCGTGCAGGTCGCCACATAGCCGCCCTTTTCAAAACCCGCGGCGATCCCGAACCCGCGCCCCGGCGCCTTCTTGCGAGCTTTCCAGCCGAACTTGTCCGCGGCAGCCACAATGACGTTGCGCAGGCGCTCGTCCTTCGCATTTTTCAAGCGGAATTCCAGCGGATCCATCTTCACCGAGGACGCCAGTTCATCCATGTAGCTCTCGCGCACGAAGTGGTTCGCCGTCGCCGCGAGGCCCCGGTACGACCCCTGCCGCAGCGGCGATTTCGACTGGTGATATTGCTCCTTCTTCCCCGCGATTTCGTACGGCGACTGCAATCCCGAAGGACCCGAATTGTAGTTGTGAAACTCCCACTCCGTAATTGTGCCATCCGGCGCCGCCTTGCCAGCCACCTCGATCGCGCCGCCCGGCCGGAAGTAGGCCCAGGTCATCTCTTCGTCGCGCGTCCAGTTACGCTTTACGGGCTTGCCCAGCGCTCTCGCGATACGCGCCGCTTCCACCGCGGCATCGCCATTATGCTTGCCGCCATACCCCGAACCGGTATCGGGCACGATCACACGCACCTTCTCTTCCGGTATTTGGAATGCCTCCGCCAGTTCCGTGCGTACGCCGAATGGCCGTTGCGATCCGGTCCAGACCGTCAGCTTGTCGCCGTCCCACTGCGCCAGTGCCGAGCGAGGTTCCAGCGGCACATGCGCGATGTAAGCAATCGTGTACGGAGTCAGGTTGGCCGATGTAGACGCTCCGCCCTGCGCCGTTTTTTTGAAATACTGGAACACCGTCCGGCTGTCCGCCTCCGCCGTCACGGGCTTCCATTCAGCCTTCAACGCCGCCACGGCCTTCACGGCCAGCTCCGGCTCCGGCGCCGCTACCGCCACGAAGTTTCCCTCGTGAACCACCCGCACTCCCGGCATCGCTTCCGCCGCCGACGCATCCAGCGATGCCAGCGACGCGCCAAACTGCGGAGGATAGAGCATCTTGCTGTACAGCATGCCCTGGCGCTTCAAATCGTATGTGTATTTGTGCGCGCCGGTCACGATGGCATGTCCGTTGACCTTGGCGAGCGAGGTGCCCGCGAACTTCCATTCGTTCGCCGGGGCCAGTGCGGCGCTGGCCGGAATCGTACGCGACAACCGCTCTCCCCGCGTCAGTTCGCCGAAACCCGCCGATCGCGCGCCAGCCCATACCTTGCCATCCGCGATCTTCAGCGTCGCGCGGTCGATATTCCACTTCTGTGCCGCCAGATCCAACAGCATTTCGCGCGCCGCGGCCGCCGCCTTGCGGATCTGCGGCCACATGCGCGGGGTCGTCATGCTGCCAACCGTTCCGATATCGAAAGGTGTGAGGTCGGTATCCGCCATCACCAGATGCACAGACGCTGCCGGGACGTGCAGTTCCTCGAGCACCGCCTGCGTCAGCGAAGTCCGTGCATTCTGCCCGACCTCCACTTTGCCCGTGTATGCCGTGATCTCGCCGCTTTCGCCGATATGCAGCCACGCGCCAATCTCAACTGGCACTGCGCCCGCCGCGCCGCGCCGCGGACCGCCGGTTTCCTGCGCGAGTATGTCCTCTTCCAGCAGCACCACGATGCCGCCGCCCATCACCGCAAAGAAGTCGCGCCGCTTCATGCCCGGCTCCCTTTTCCCGCCGCCGAGCGGATCGCGTGTACCACCCGCGGATACGTTCCGCAGCGGCAGATATGCCCGTTCATACCGGTTGCGATCTCTGCTTCGCTCGGATTCGGTGTGCGCTTCAGGAGTGCCACCGCCCCCAGGATCATCCCCGGAGTGCAGTAGCCGCACTGCAGTGCATCGGCATCGAGGAATGCCTGCTGCATGGGATGGAGCCGGCCCTCGGGCGCCAGCCCCTCGATCGTCATCACGCCTTTGCTGCCAACCGCGCCAATTTTGGTGAGGCAGGATTTCGCCGCCACGCCATCGATCAACACCGTGCATGCAGCGCACTGGCCCTCACCGCAGCCGAATTTGGCGCCCGTGAGGTCGAGATCATCGCGCAGCACGCTGAGCAGCGTGCGGTCCGGATCCACATCGATCCGCCGCTTGGAACCGTTGACAAGAAGTTCCGTCACTCTGGCCATGCCCCATTGTAGGCCCGTGGCCTGTCGCGTTCTAGCGCGCCGTTATTTGGATCGCTTTGCCGTCATCTCGAACGTGCGATCCATCGCCGGAATCGTGGCCGTGATCTTCATATCGTCGCCCGTCGCTTTTCCGGAATAGTTGATGCGGAACTCGCCGTTCGGGCCCTGACGAACCACCGCGAAAGTGACCGTGTCCCCGTCCACCTTGCCCTCGGAAATGGGAGATTCGCCCATCTGCCCCATGGTCGCTGTGCCGGTGACTTTGCCCGCGTCCACCTTGAACACGAAAGTCGTCTCCATCGCGCCGTTCGGCGTTTCCACGCTGCCTTTCCAGGTTCCGGAAACATCGGCGGCGGAAGCCGTAATAACGAAAACCGCCATGATTGCCAATAACCACTTCTTCATCGTCAGCACTCCTTCCCACGCAGTGTCCCACGCCTCACTACGCTCCGCATTAATCCGGCGTAACGTTAACAATTCTTTAGACACGCAACGCCCGAAACCAGGCGCGCGTTTCACGAAGTAGGAAGGTTGGAAAATGAAGAAACTGCTTCTCTTCGGCACTTTGCTTTTCGGCACGCTGCTCAGTGGCTGTGCCACCAACGGAGCTTACGGCGCTGTACGATTCGGTCCACCTCCGCCGCCGCGTTACGGAGCTATGGGCTTTGCTCCCGGGCCGGGCTACGTCTGGACGGACGGTTACTGGGACTGGCGTGGCAGCCGCTGGACCTGGATCAACGGACGCTGGCTACGCCCGCCGCGCCGGCAGGCGGTTTGGGTTCCCGGCTCCTGGGTGGAAGATCACCATCGCTGGCGCTTCCGCCGCGGCTACTGGCGATAAGCGCCGGTACCTTCAATGCGAACGTTTCACCTGCCCAGGATTTCCAGATATCGCGCCACCGCTTCGATGCCGCGATAGAAATTGGGCAGGTGGAACTTCTCGTTGGGCGCGTGCAGATTGTCGTCTGGCAATCCGAACCCCATCATCACGCTCGGAATCCCCAGGTACCGGTCGAAAACGCCAACGATCGGAATCGATCCGCCGGAGCGTATGTAAACCGTCTCCTGCCCGAATGTTTCCTTCAGCGCTTCGGCCGCTGCGCGGATGAACGGGTTGTCGGGGTTGGTTAACGAGGGCTCGCCGGCGTGCAGCACCTTCAGTTCCGCCGTCACGCCGCGCGGGCATGCCGCTTTCACCGCCGCTTGCATCTGTTTCACGGACCCGTCCACCGTCTGATCCGCCACCAGCCGCGTGCTGATTTTAGCTACCGCACGCGCCGGAATCACCGTCTTCGCGCCTTCGCCCGTGAATCCGCCGCGAATGCCGTGGATCTCTACCGTCGGTCGCCCCCATACCCGTTCGAATAACGGAACGCCCTGCTCGCCCACCAGTTCGCTCGCGCCCATCTCTTTCTCGGTATATTCCTTTTCATCGAACGGCAGCCGCCCCCACGCCTCGCGCTCCTTGGGACTCGGCGGCACCACTGCATCATAAAATCCCGGTACCAGAATCCGCCCATCGCGATCTTTTAGCGCACAAATAATCTCAGCGATCGCCAGGATCGGGTTCGGCGCCGCACCCCCGTACACGCCGGAATGCAGATCGTGATCCGCGCCCTGCACGAACAGTTCGTAATACACCATCCCGCGCAATCCCACGCAGATCGTCGGCAGTTCGGGCGCGAACATCTCCGTGTCGCAGACTATCGCCGCATCGGCCTTGAGCCGTGGCGGCTTCGTTTTCACGTACGCTTCGATGTGCTCGCCGCCGGTCTCTTCCTCACCTTCAAGCAGGAACTTCACATTTACCGGCAGCTTGCCCGTGGTCTTCAACAGCCCTTCCACCGCCTTGATCTGGATATAGACCTGCCCCTTGTCGTCGCAGGCGCCGCGCGCGTAGATATTGTCGCCGCGAACCTCCGGCTCAAACGGCGGCGATTTCCATTCGTCCAGCGGCTCCGGCGGCTGCACATCGTAGTGTCCGTAGAATAGGACCGTCGGTTTGCCCGGCGCGCCCAGCCATTCCGCATACACCAGCGGATTGCTCTCGCCTTCCCCTTCGATCAGTTCCGCGACGGTCATCCCCGCCGCGCGTAGCTCGCTGACTGCAAACTCCGCGGCTCGCCGCACATCTGGCTTGTGCTCCGAAAGCGTGCTGATGCTCGGAATGCGGAGGAAGGTCTTGAGCCCTTCCAAAAAATCGGCTCGATGCTGCTCGTAATAATTCATGGCGTTTCCCGTATTAGTAGCACGCCGACTCCAATACCGCATGCCCCAGGGCTGCCTCGGGACGCCATCCGCTTAAACGTAGTCCGCCCTTACCGAAAGAACAACCCGTTGACCACTGCGTTGGACCCGCCGGTCAGCGTCACCTTCAGCGTCACGTGCCCCTTCAAATTCCACACCACCCACTGCCCGCTCTGGAACCCGGAGACAGTTCGCGTGTCGAGCACCGCATTCGTCGCCGCGTCCAGTACGTCGATTCGCTCCATGCGCGCTCCCGCGTCCCAATCCAAGCAGTAAACCGCCACCCGGTGCGTGTTTCCGTCCGTCAGGTTCAAATCCATACTCATGTTCGTGGAGGTGTACCACCCCGACGCGATCCGGTCCGTCGCCGCAGCCTTCTGGAGCCCGCGAACATCCGCCGTCGACGCCGTCCACACGAACGGACCCTGCCCGCTCATGCTTACCTGCGCATACGCTGGGTAGTTTGCTCCGTCCCCGTTGATCGCCTCCCCGTCAGCGCCGTAGACTCCCTTCCATGTCCCTTGGGTCACGCTGTCTGTAGTGACGAATGTCGCTATGGCCGCCGTCGGAGCATTGCCGAAGAACAGTCCGTTGACCACCGCATTCGACCCGCCGGTCACCGTCACCTTCAGAATCACGTGCCCCTTCAAATTCCAGACCACCCATAGCCCGCCCTGGAATCCGGAGATGGTTCGCGTATCGAGAACAGCATTCGTCGCCGCATCCAACACGTCGATCCGCTCCACCCGCGCTCCCGCGTCCCAATCCAGGAAGTACATCGCCACCCGGTGCGTGTTCCCGTCCATCAGGTTCACATCCATACTCATGTTCGTGGAGGTGTACCACCCCGACGCGATCCGGTCCGTCGCCGCAGCCTTCTGCAGCCCGCGAACATCCGCCGTTGACGCCGTCCACACGAACGGACCTTGCCCGCTCATGCTTACCTGCGCATACCCCGGATAGTTCGCTCCGTCCCCGTTGATCACCTCCCCGTCAGCGCCGTAGACTCCCTTCCATGTCCCTTGGGTCACGCTGTCTGTAGTGACGAATGTCGCTATGGCCGCCGTCGGAGCATTGCCGAAGAACAGTCCGTTGACCACCGCATTCGACCCGCCCGTCAAGGTCACCTTTAAAACCACGTGTCCCTTCAAATTCCAGACCACCCATAGACCGTTCTGGAATCCGGAGATGGTTCGCGTATCGAGCAGAGCATTCGTCGCCGCATCCAACACATCGATGCGCTCGGCCCGCGCTCCAGCGTCCCAATCCAGGAAATACATCGCCACCTGATGCGTATTCCCGTCCGTCAAATTCACGTCGATACTCATGTTTGTGGAGGTGTACCATCCCGAAGCGATCCGGTCCGTCGCCGCAGCCTTCTGCAGCCCGCGAACATCCGCCGTTGACGCCGTCCACACGAACGGACCCTGCCCGCTCATGCTGACTGCGCATACCCCGGGTAGTTCGTCCCGTCCCCGTTGATCGCCTCCCCGTCGCCGCCGTAGACCCCCTTCCACGTCCCTTGCGCCGCCGCATCCGTTTTCACGAACGTCGCTGTTACCGTCGCAGCCGCTGAAGCATTGCCGAAGAACAGTCCGTTGATCACCGCATTCGAACCGCCAGTCAACGTCACCTTCAGAATCACGTGCCCCTTCAAATTCCAGACCACCCATAGCCCGCCCTGGAATCCGGAGATCGTTCGCGTATCGAGCACAGCATTCGTCGAGGCATCCAACACATCGATCCGCTCGGCCCGCGCTCCTGCGTCCCAATCCAGGAAGTACGCCGCCACCTGATGCGTATTCCCGTCGGTCAAATTCACATCCATACTCATGCTCGTGAAGGTGTACCACCCCGATGCGATCCGGTCCGTCGCCGCAGCCTTCTGGAGCCCGCGAACATCCGCCGTTGACGCCGTCCACACGAACGGACCCTGCCCGCTCATGCTCACCTGCGCATACG
The DNA here is from genome assembly GCA_963811575.1 of uncultured Solibacteraceae bacterium. GTDB lineage: Bacteria > Acidobacteriota > Terriglobia > Bryobacterales > Bryobacteraceae > Solibacter. Next base: position 187,677 of record CAWERY010000015.1, read on the forward strand.
CCGGGTAGTTTGCCCCGTCCCCGTTGACCGCCTCCCCGTCACCGCCGTAGACTCCCTTCCACGTCCCCTGCGCCGCCGCATCCGTTTTCACGAACACCGCTGTTGCCGTCGCCGCCGCCGGAGCGTTGCCGAAGAACAGTCCGTTGACCACCGCATTCGACCCGCCCGTCAACGTCACCTTCAGAACCACATGCCCCTTCAAATTCCAGACCACCCATAGACCGCTCTGGAATCCGGAGATCGTTCGCGTATCGAGCACAGCGTTCGTCGAGGCATCCAACACATCGATCCGCTCGGCCCGCGCTCCTGCATCCCAATCCAGGAAATACATCGCCACCTGATGCGTATTCCCGTCGGTCAAATTCACATCCGCACTCATGTTCGTGAACTGTACATCCCGACGCGATCCGGTCCGTCGGTGCAGCCTTCTGCAGCCCGCGAACATCCGCCGTCGACGCCGTCCACACGAACGGACCCTGCCCGCCCATGCTGACTTGCGCATACCCCGGGTAGTTCGTCCCGTCCCCGTTGATCGCCTCCCCGTCGCCGCCGTAGACTCCTTTCCACGTCCCCTGCGCCACCGAATCCGTCTTCACGTAGACGGCGCTGGTGGGCACCGAAACGAGCGTCACCACCGTGCTGTCGCTGGCATTCGCAGTGGCCCCTCCGCCGCCGCTCACGCTCACCTGATTCACCAGCGGCGACGATGCGTTGCCGCCACATTCACCGTCGCCGTGATCGGAGGAAACCTCGCTCCCGGCGCCAAGGTGTCTCCGCGCGTGCACGTCGTACCCCCGTCGGGCACGTCCATCCCGCTCCTGCCAGCGATACCAGCGTCATTCCCGAAGGCACCGTCTGGAACGTGACCGTACCGTTGGTGGCGCCGCCAGTCCGCTATTGACCACCGTCAGCGCGTAGGTGGCGCCATTCTGCCCTTGCGCGAAACTACCCGAGTGCGTCTTCGAAATACTCAGACTCGGGCAACTACCCGCCGCAATCGTCAAGATGTTGCTGGGTCGTACGGTTCCCCCACAAACCACGGAATCGCCAGCGTGGCGGAAGCGATTCCACCGCTGTCCTCCGCGAAACTCGGGGGCGCAGCCGCATAGCTTAGGCTTACCGTTGCATTCCCGGTGGCGGTAAATTCTGTCCGGGAAGCGCCGTGTAGCTCGTATACACGGCAAACTGGAATGTCTCGTTCGTGTTCGGATTGGTATGACCACCTCCCAAACGGCCACGCCCGAACCGTTCGCAACAGGGATTTCTGCGACCGGCACCGTGCCCGAAACACCCGGTCCAAGCGCCGTCGGGCTCACCGCGGCAAATCCGCCCGTCTCGCTGGAAACCAGTTGCGCAAATCCGGGATTGCTACTATTCGCGGCCGACCCGCCAATCACCGCCGGCACGGCAACGGGCAAACCGCTGTTTTGAACATCGGCTACTTAAACAAACAGATGACCCTGCCGAAACGTTACGGAAAACCGCTTTGAGTCGCGTGCCGAAATCGGTAAGGCTGGGCGTATGCCCGCTTGCTACCGGCAGAACAAAATTAGACTCGGAGTTATAAATCGCGCCCGGAATATTCTGTACGGGCGTGCCGCTCTGCCCTGCATAATTGCTGTTGTTCTGCGCCAAGACCCGTGTCTTAAACGACGTGCCGAAATTTTCCGTGAAGGACAAAGTACTGGCCGGCGACAGTGTCTGGGCGCTACCTTGATTCAGCGTCGGAGCGCTCGTGACCCCGGTCGTCAGGCCTTTCGTAACGAATCCGACGAAGGGAGAGGAATTGCTGAGATTGAAGGCGCCACTCCAGAGACCAGGATCGAGGCCAGAACCGGCGCAGCCCCGCTGAGCGTTCCGCAACACAACTGGCTCGCGTCCACACGGATATTGCTGATGCGGAAAACGCGCGACGCCGTTGCCCCCGGAGCCAGCACCGGAACTCCGTAGAACGTTACCGAATTGCCGTTCACGATCCCGCGAAACACATTCTTGCCCGCGCTGGCTGCAGTGGTTCCCTGCTCCGTCTCGGTGGCACCAGGAAATGTTCCCGGCCTTTTGCGAGACATATTCCACACATCCCTGCATCGGCGTCGCGCACACGTTCTGCGGAGCCCCCGGTCCGAACCCGCCACCGGCGCGGGTAAACCCGAGCCCGGCTCGTCGATCAGGAGCAGTGCCTCGGAGACTGCCCCGGACACGCCGCTCACCGGCAGCAACCGGCTGGTCACCGCGCTATTGAAGACCACCGTGATGTCCGCTTGTGAGATTGCGGTGTTGATCGCGGGAACCGTGCCGCCCGAACAAGTCAACGTAATGTCTCCAACCTGTTCGGTATAGCCTTCGCCGCGGACGTTGGCGAACTGTCACGTTGGTATTGCACGAAGGAGCTCCCGGCACGGGAATCGTGATAAAGCTGGTCGGGCTGATGAGAACGCTTGCCGGTACACCGGCGTTGGAAGCGCTCACGCCTGTGATAGCGACTGAATAGCTCTGGCCGGGAAGAGCCCCGGCCGGTACGGTAAAGCCGGCGGAACCCAACTCCCCGCCGGGGAAGGCGAAACCGGATGTGCCCAATAAAGTTACAGAAATGGTATCGGGCCTGACGAGGTACGGTACTGGGGTGGCTCGATCCAAGCTGCCCGGTAGTCAACGGCGGAGCCGAACCGTCGGCGTTACCAGGAGGCCGCTGAGTCCATGGGAATGGCGCTCCCGTTGAACAGGTTCACCGCGCACGCGGTCCTGCTGCCGGCGGTAATTCGTTCGGGACACGCCAGATAAACAGAAAATGGCTCCATTCGGACGGTCACAGACCAATTCCCGCGCGCCTGCCAACCGCTGCTGGCGCCGCTGGCATCGGAACCAAACAGGTAGATCAACTTCAAGCCCAGGAATGCGGGCTTAAACCCTACTGCCAGACTGAGTGTGAGTGTGTTACCGGCAAATGTCCCGCTGCTGGTT
>CAWERY010000016.1:0-608745 GCA_963811575.1 uncultured Solibacteraceae bacterium
ATCAAACTCGGGATGGACACCGGCCAGGTACTCGCCCGCTTCGCCAACGAGCGCCAGGCGCTGGCGATGATGGAGCCAGCCGAATATCGCGCGAATCATCGATGCAGGCGCCACGCCCAAGGGCAAGCCCTACTTCGTTATGGAGTACATGGAGGACGTGGGGATCACGCAGTACTGCGATGGCAAGCGGATGACGATCGGGCGAACGGCTGCGAAACTGTTCCTTGCCGTGTGCCATGCGGTTGAGAACACGCGCATCAAAAAGGCGTGATCCACCGCGATCTCAAACCGTCGAATGTGCTGGTGATCGAACAGGAGGGCACACCCGTTCCGAAGGTGATCGATTTCGGCATCGCCAAGGCCATCGACCAGCGGGCCGCGGAGAACACGCTGCTCACGCAATTCGGCCAGATGGTGGGCACACCGGAGTACGCCAGCCCTGAACAGGCTGAGGTAATACCGGCGATGTGGACGAGACCTCCGACGTGTATTCGTCGGCGTGCTCTTGTACGAGTTACTGATCGGGACTGTCCCGTTCGACGCGGCCAGAATGCGCGAAGCCGGGTTAAACGAGATGCTCCGGATCATTGGTGAGGAGAAGCTCCAACGCTTTCGCGAAAGCTGACCGCAACCGGTGAGGCGGCGGCCGGTATGGCTGCGTACCGGCAGACCACCCCGCGTCCCTGCGCCGCCTCGTCGATGGCGACCTGAACTGGATCACGATGAAGGCTTGGAAAAACCGCGGGAGCGGCGATATGCTTGGTAACCGGGTTCGCAGCCGACATTCAGAGATATATGGAGCACCGGCCGGTGTCTTGCATCGCCGCCGGGCCGCCTGTACCGGGTGCGCAAGTTTATTCGCAGGCGAAGGGTGGCCGTTCTCGCCACGGCGGCCGCTTTCGCGTTCACATGTTGAGCGGGGTGACGGCCTGGTCGCTTTCGCATCGCGATTCCGCGTCGAGACCCAAGCTGACCGACAAGGACACCATTGTCCTCGCGGATTTCGATAACAAGACGGGCGATCCGGTGTTTGACGACACGCTGCGCCAGGGGACTGTCCGTGAACTCCAACAATCGCCATTCCTTACCCTGATTTCGGACGGGAAGGTCCAGCAGGAGCTGCGGCTCATGGGACAGCCCAAAGATGCACGGCTGACTTCTGAAATCGCGCAGCAAGTCTGCGAGCGAACTGCAAGTGCGGCTGTGCTCGAAGGCTCGATCGCACCGAATGGAAGCCAATATGTATTGGGCCTGCGCGCCAAGAACTGCCTTACCGGAGAGCATTCTGGATCAGGAGCAGGCGGTGGCGGCGAAGAGAGAAGATGTCCTGAACTCTCTCAGTGAGATCGGGCGGAAATTCAGAACCAGGGTGGGCGAATCGCTGGCTACGGTGGAAAAGCACTCGACGCCGCTCGCCGAGGCCACGACAAGTCACTCGAAGCCCTCAAGGCGTACAGCACCGGAATGAAAGTGGTCGGATCCTCCGGGAATTGGGACGTCCATGCCTTTTTACCGGCGCGCTATCGAACTCGATCCTAAATTCGCGATGGCGTACGCCAGTTTGGGGATGGCGTATAGCGGCATTGGAGAGTCCGTGCTGTCAGCCGAGAGCGCGACGAAAGCCTGGCAATTGCGGGATCGCGTGAGCGACCGCGAGAGATTTTTCATCGACTTTACTTACGACCGGCAGGTGACGGGAAATCTGGAGAAGGCGTATCAAACCCTCGAAGACGTGGTATCAGACCTATCCTCGCGGGGGACAACCCAAATCCCCAGAATCTATTAGCAGGCGTTTCCACTCACGGACAGGCCGATTTCGAAAGAGCGATCGAAACAAACCAAAAGCAAATCGCGGCCAATCCCGACGATATCTTCGGGTACAGCAACCTTGCGTCCAGCTATTTTTTCCTCGACCGCTTCCCCGAAGCGGAGAGCGACGCTTCAGCGCGCCTCGGAACGCAAGCTGGAAATGCCGTAATTTCCTGATCCTCCGATACAACATCGCGGTGCTAAAGGGCGACCGGGAGCAGATGGACCGGGTCGTAGGTCTGGCCAAGGGAAAGCGCGGGGTGGAACACTGGATGGCCCACGAGGAGGCTCTCGCTCTGGCTCGTTCCGGCCGGTTAGCGGGCCGCCCGCCGGTCATCGAAGCGAGCCGTGGACTTAGCCCTGCAAGAGGGGGACCGCGAGGCGGCAGCGACTTACCAGGCCGCACGAGCAGTGTGGGAAGCCGTTTCCGGGAATGCCGCCGAAGGAAGAAGCAACGCCATGGAGGCACTCAAGCTTTCAAAGGGCCGCAACGTCCAGTACGCTGCCGGCTTTGCCCTGGCTCTTTCGGGAGACTCTTCCCAATCAGAAGCGACCGCCGGCGAATTGGAAAAGAGCTTCCCGGAAGATACTTTTGTGAAATTCACCTACGTACCGGTTCTTCGCGCGTTAGCCGCACTGGGGCGGGGCAAGCCATCAGACAGCGTGGACCAGCTGCAAATCACCCTTCGATATGAGCTGGCGGTGAATGGCCTCAACTTCCATTATTTTTATCTTGGCGGTTTGCACTCGGCCTACGTGCGCGGAAAGGCTTTCCTTGCCTCGCGCCGGTATACGGAAGCGGCGGCCGAGTTTCAGAAAATCCTCGATCATCGCGGCATTGTGGGACCGGATCCCATCGGCCCACTCGCGCACTTGCAACTCGGCAGGGTCTACGTTTTGTCGGGAGATCGGACTAAGGCGAAAGCTGCCTACGGGGCTTTCCTCGCACTTTGGAAGGACGCAGACAGCGATATCCCGCTCCTGAAAAGTGCCAAAGCGCAGTACGCAAGGCTATAGTGATTGCGGTGTAACCTTTCGGCTCCCGATTCCTTATGCTTGTTGTGGAACGCCTGCGAGGATTACGATCATGACCAACGGTCAGACGATGCACACCCTACCGGGATCATCTCAGTTTCCTACGACGCGATGGACCCTCGTGGTCTCGGCCGGCGCTCCAGATCGGAAGGAAGCCCGGTCCGCTTTAGTTTCCCTGTGCGAGGGCTACTGGTATCCGTTGTACGCCTATCTGCGCCGGCGTGGTTATCCGGCCGATCAGGCGCAGGATCTCACGCAGGACTTCTTCATGCGCGTGCTGGAAGGGCGATACCTCGATCGCGCCGACCCGGAAAAGGGCCGGTTCCGGTCCTTTCTGCTGACGTCCTTGAAGTTCTTTGTGGCCGACGAAGAAGACCGCCATCGCGCGCACAAACGCGGCGGCGGGGCAGTTCTGCCGCTTGAATTCTCATCGGGCGAAGAACGCTACCAACGCGAGCCGGCGCACGATGAGACGCCGGAGCGGATCTTCGAACGGCGCTGGGCGCTTTCGGTGCTCGATCGGGTCGTGGAAAGATTGCGAAATGAGTTTGTGAATCACGGCCGCCCGGAGCATTTCGAGCGGTTGAAGGTGTTCCTTCTCGGGCATTCCGATGCGCCCTATGCCGCGCTGGCTCGCGAAATGAACACGTCAGAGGGAGCGCTCAAGGTGGCCATCCACAGGCTTCGCAAGAGGTATCGGGAACTCTTTCGCCAGGAAATCGCCGACACCGTGGCCGATCCCGGCGAGGTGGAGTCCGAACTCCGGTTTCTGGCGGCGGCATTGAGCAGGAAGTAGCGCCCGCTCCCGCGCCGGATCGATATAAGTCCGCCGGTTAGTCGTAGCGGAGGGTGGAGATTGGATCGATCCGTGTTGCGCGGCGGGCCGGGAGATAGCCGGCTGCCGCGCACGCGGCCAATACGAGCAGGGCTCCGCCTATGTAAGTCAGCCCGTCAAACGTGTTGACCATGACGATGATCGAAGCTAATGCCTTCGACATTCCGAGTGCGAGCGCTGCTCCGACGAGGGTTCCGAGGAATGCCAGCCTCATCGACTGCTTCAAGATCAAGCTCGATACCGCGGTGTGCGTTGCACCGAGCGCCATTCGGATACCGATCTCCTTGGTCCGCTGCGACACGGCGAAGGCAACGACGCCATAAATGCCGGTACCCGTCAAAAGCAGCGTCAACAGGCCGATCGCGGCTGTTCCCCAGTACGCCAACTGGAAGGAATAGGCCTCTTCGGCGACAAAGTTTCTGACCTGGAATCGATGGATCTCATCAACCGTGTTGGGGTCGATCGCCGCGAGATCGGCATCGAGCTGCCGGCGGGCAGTCTCGGGGTCGCCGCGCACGGCAGCAAAAATCCGGTTGCCTTCGGTTCGCGCGGTGCCCGGGAAATAGACCAGCGTCCGCTCTTCTCCGTTGGTGATCCAGCGGCTGATATCGTCGCGTGAAACTCCGATGACGCGCAGGGACTGGTAGCGTTCGACCGGAACAGAGCTCGTCTGATTGGGAACGATCCTCAAGGACTGGCCGACCGCATTTCGTGCCGGCCAAAGCCGCCTGGCGGTGGTCTGGCTGACGATAATTACGGGAGCGCCCGCGCGTGCCTCTTCGTCGGTGAAGTTGCGGCCAAGCACAATGGGCAGGTCGAAGACTGTGAAGTATTCCGGGGAAACGTTGTTCGCCGCCAACTGGAAGGATGGGCCGCCCTCGCCGGCCGCCGCGGAAACGAATGGCTTCCTACCCACCGGAGAGGCCGCCGCCGCGGCAAGAATTTCAATGGCAGGCTCCGTGGAAAGCCGGTCCATGGCGCGGCCGCGGAACTTCTCCTGCACGGCGATTTCGATGGTGTCGCGCGAACTGAGAGAGCCATCCAGGCTTTGGGTTTGTTTGTTGCCCCGCAGCAGGATGCCCGTGGTGACTAAAAGCAGGACGCAAACCGTCACCTGTCCCACTACCAGGGCGTTACGAAGCTGGGAAGGACGGAACGCGCTGGCAAACTCGCCTTGCGCCACTTGTATTAAATTAGTGCGGGTCGCCTGCATCGCGGGGACCAGGCCGCACAGCAACGCCGCCGCCAACGCGACGGCCAGATTGTAGGTGAAGACGCGGAGGTCCGGCGACAATGCCGGGAACCGGCTGGCGAAATCGGCGATGCCGGGGGGCAGCGTCGTATAGAGCACGCGGATGCAGAGCCAGATTATGGCCTGAGACAGACCGAAGCCAAGGGCCGCCGCGGGCAGGGCAAGGATCGCGCTTTCGGTCAGCAACTGACACATCAAACGGGCGCGCGATGCGCCCAGGCAGAGCCGAATGCCAAACTCACGCTGGCGGGACATTGCGCGCGCCAGCATCATGCTGGCCACGTTCGCGCAGCCCAACAGGAGAACCAGCGAAAATGCCACAAGGATCGGAGCGAAGACTAAGGTGTTCCGGGAATTCCACGGTTTGAACGTGGCTACGGACGTCACCAGCCCTTCGATGGGCGCGCCGCCGGACCGCGCGTCCGCCGCCAACTGCTGCGCCCAAAGGGTCACGCCGGCCTGGGCTTGAGACACTCCATAGTTCGGTTTCAAGCGGGCAACAATCGAGAGCGGCACGAGTGAGCCGGCGTCGCCATCGAACCGGGCCGCGGTGGCAAGAGGCGCCCAGAAATCAACCGGGCGCGCTCCCAATCCCCGGAAGCCGGACTGCGCTACGCCGAGCACTTGGAATGGGTAGCCGTGCAACAGTATGCTCTTCCCAACGATGTTTGGGTCACCCCCGAAGCGGTTCTGCCACGTTAAGTAACTCAGCACCAACACGGGTTCGCCGGGCATGGAAGAAGCGCGCTCCTCCAACAGGGTCCGGCCCAATACCGGCCGCCCACCTAATACTCGAAAATAGTCGGCGGTGACCAGCAAGCCATATGCCCGGCGGTCATCCAAGCGGACTTCCGCGCCGCGGTAGGCGAAGGCCTCGGAAAATTCGGGATTCTGCGTGAGGAATTCCTGGTACTCGGCCAACGAGTAGCCTTGCGCGCTGCTCACTGGAGCGCCCCGCGTTGCTTCGCTCCTCCCTATGGCGTAGAGCGAGTGTGGATCACGCACATTGACCGGCGCGAAATAGTAGGCGTTGAAGATCGTGAAGAGGGCCGTATCCAGGCCCAGCCCCAGCGCGATCGTAACCACGGCTGTGATCGCGAATAGGGGAGACCGGCGGAATTCCCGCAAACCGTAGAGGGCATCCTTGAACGAATTCGTGATCCAATTGACGCCGCGGGTATCGCGGCACTCCTCTGTGACGCGCTGGAGTCCACCAAACCGGATCAAGGCCTGGCGGCGCGCCTCCGCGGCATCCATACCCTTGGCCAGGTTCTTCCGCGTTTGCAGTTCGATATGCGAGCTTAGTTCGTCCTGCAGATCCTGTTCCAGATGCCGGCGGTAGAGCAGCGCCCGGAGTCGCAGAATAAAATCCTTCGACTTCATTTCACGCCAGCCTCATCACTCTTCCGATTGCCGCACTGAGCGTATCCCAGTTCTTCGATTCGATTTCGAGCTGCTTCCGCCCCGCGGTGGTGAGCCGATAGAATCGGGCGCGCCGGCCAAGTTCGGACACACCCCACTCGGCTTCAATCCAATCCTGATGTTCGAGGCGGTGCAGCGCGGGGTACAGGGAGCCCTGGTTGACTTGAAGCACTTCCTGCGAGATCTGCTCGATCCGCTCGGAGATGGCCCAACCATGCATGGGGCCCACCTGGAGAGTTCGCAAAATCAGGAGGTCGAGCGTTCCTTTGAGTAAGTCGAGTTGTCGTGTGATGGGTGGCATGTAAGTGGATGGCCGCCAACTTAGTTTGCGGCGGGTTTCTCCAGATGATCGATAACCAGAACGTCGGCCGCTGCCCGGCGAGGTTCCAGTTTCAGCCCGAGCTGATCGCGAACAGCGCTCACCATCATAGCCGCCAGATCGGGCCGCTCGCCTGGGGTCAGATACGGGGTCAGGTCCAGAGAAATATCGTATTGGCCCGGCAAGCCGGTGTGGTCCTGCACGGGCGCCTGCATGGCTTCGCCGAGGCTGTTCGCCAGCTGCGCCATCGTGGTCCACGTCCATCGCCGGGCCAGCTTGGAGGTGGCTTGCTGCTTGCTCTCGCCTTCGCCTTCCGATTGGTGGAACTTGGGTCCGTTCTTCTCGACGACCAGGGCTAAGACGCGAATTTCCCGGCTCTCGCGGTGGAAGGCAAGTTTAAAACGGTCTGCCAGCAGGGCCTGTAACATGAGCCGGAGTTCGCTATCGCGCACCGGACCGGCCGTCTTCGCGACGATACTATAGCGGGCTGACTCGAGCAGGCCGGACACGGCCGGGTTGGCTGCGGAGACCTGGCTGCTTTGCACTCCGTGGGCCCACGTGATCAAGGTAGCGGGCGTTGCGCTATGGGCGTTGAGAGAGCCGGGTTTGGCCTCGATATAGTTGCCGCCGGAATCATCCGGCTTGATGGATGCCGCCTCAAATGCCGGTGACCCGGCCGTTTGGGCGGCGACCAGGCCGAGAAGGGCAGCCGAAATTGTGGCTGCCATCAGCTACGAGTCGCATGAGCCCCGCTTCCTGTTCGCTTGCCGAACATGATGTCGAACATTCTACAGCAAGAATATTTCTCTTGTTGTCGAATGTCAACAACAATTCGCGGCAGGGTCGCGTCGGTACGAGGGAACCGTAGCGTTTGAGACTGTGGCTATGTTGCGCGAAGCCTGCGGCCGCGTCCCCAGGCGGCCGCGGCGGGAACAAGGAGAGCGCATAACAACGCGGAGAAGGCGCCGTTATCGCCGAGCGCGGGGGAAAGGTTGTAGATCGAGGCTACGATTGCAAATACGACGCAGGCAGCCAATTCCCGACTGGGCGCCCAGCGGGCCAGCATACGTCCGATGAACAGCGAACTAACCAGCACCGGCGCGATGAACCAAAGCTTCCAGCCAAGCGAATCCAAATGAGGTGGAAGTCCGGTCGCCCGGGCGGCACCGTAGAACGCGAATCCGCTGAGACCGGCGAAGGCCAAGTCGATCCCGATATAGATGGCGAGGCCGAGGAAGGCCAGTCCCGTGACACGCGTGGGCTGACCTGCAATGTCTCGCCAGAGTAGCGATGCCGCGGTTCGCAAGACCCCAGACCAGAACCAAACCACGCCGCGAGCCGCAGCCCCTTCCATCAGATCTCCGACGGTGGAGGCGGCACGATCGGGGGTCGTAATCAGAGCAAGTATCCATTGAGCAAATTCGTGGAGCCATTTCAACTACAGAATAGAGGAAACCATCGAGGGCTTCAAGCCGATTAATTTCTCCCTGGTGCAAAAACGTCCAGGAACAGCGTGTAGTCGCGATTCAACCCAGGTATCGCTGTAAGTCGTCGGTGCGATAGCCGTGGGCGTAGGCTGTGTCGCGGGAGATGCGATTGGACTTGACTAACTCGGTGAGGGATTGCTCCATCGTCATCATTCCGTCCGCGCGGCCGACGGAGATTTGGGAGCGCAATTGATGGTCGTCGCCTTTGCGAATGAGGGCGCGGACGGCATCGGTGGCGATCATGATTTCGGTGGCGGGCCAGCGGCTGACGCCGTCGAGGCCGGGAACCAACTGCTGGGCGACGATGGCTGCCAGCGCGAGCGAGAGCTGCTGCCGAATCTGCGGCTGATTGCCCGCGGGGAAGGAATCGAGAATCCGCGAAGTGGATTGCACCGCGTCGTTGGTGTGCAGGGTGGAGAGAACGAGATGGCCGGTTTCGGCGGCGGTGAGGGCGGTGGCGATGGTTTCGGCGTCGCGCATTTCGCCGACCAGGATGACGTCGGGAGTCTGGCGCATGATGCTGCGCAGGGTGACGGCGAAATCGGGCGTATCGCGGCCGACTTCGATCTGTTCGATGATGGCGCTGCGATTGGCGTGCTGGTATTCCACGGGGTCTTCGATAGTGACGACATGCGCGGCGCGGCGCGTGTTGACGATATCGATGAGCGCCGCCAGCGTGGAACTTTTCCCGCTGCCGGTGGGTCCGGTGACCAGTACCAGGCCTTGCCGGCGATCGGCGAGTTTCGCCAGCGTAGGCGGCAGGTGCAGCGATTCGATGGAAGGAATGCGCGAAGGCAGAAGGCGGATGCTGGCCGCCAGCGTGCCGCGCTGGTGGTGGATATTGACCCGGAAGCGGCCGATATTTTCGCGGACGAAACTCAGGTCCACCGACTTGCGTTTCTGCAATTCCTCCAACTGGGCGTGCTCCAGAAGGGGAAGCACCAGGCCGCGCACATCCTCCGCATCGAGCGCCGCGCTGCCGCCCGCGGTGAGATTGCCGGTGACGCGCAGCATCGGCGGGGCGCCCGCAATCAAGAGGACGTCCGAAGCGCCGCGTCCGGCGGCGGCATGCAGCAACTGGTCGAGCGACGCAGTGGACTGGCCGGAACGTACCGGAGTGTACTTCTGGCTGGGGGCCGCGCGATTCAGCTCGGCGACGATCTTGGAGAGTTCGTTATCGTAATCGCCCATGGGTTACCATTTCTTCGTTGAAGCTGCTTATATTCTCCGACATTCACAACAACTGGAAGGCCCTGGAACAACTGCTGAGCGTGGAGGCCGACCTTTACATTTCGGCAGGGGACCAGGTCTCCTGGGGCAAAGGGCTGGATCGCTGCGGCCAAATTCTGCAGACGCGCGGCGATAAGGTCTGGGTACTTCCGGGCAATCACGAATCGGCGGAGCAGATTGCCGCACTGTGCGAAAAATACGGGCTGAACGACCTTCACGAGCGGCATTTCGCGGCGGGCAAGTACCAGGTCGCGGGGCTTGGCTACTCCAGCACGACACCGTTCGACACACCGGGCGAATACACCGAGGCGGAACTTGCGGCGCGCCTGACACCCTTCGCGGAGCTGCGTCCGCTGGTGCTGATCTGCCATGCCCCGCCGTATGGAACGGGGCTCGACCAGATCAAACCGGGGCTGCATGGCGGGTCCACGGCGGTTCGGAATTTCATTGAACAACACCAGCCCGCGCACTTCTTTTGCGGCCACATTCACGAAGCGGAAGGAGTCGCGATCGAGATGGGCACGACGCGCGCGCGGAATGTCGGCAAAAAGGGCTATTTGTTAGAATTGGATTAACGTCCCATGACATTAGAAGAACTAGAACGCCAATATCAGCCCCTTCGCGACCAGGCCCTGGCCGTGCGGAGGTATCTTTGACGCTCCCGCGCAGAAACAGAAACTAGCAAAAACCGAAGAGCAGATCTCGGCGCCGGATTTCTGGAATCAACCCGAAAAAAGTCAGAAGGTCATGCAGGATCGAAAGCGCCTGGAAGAGGCCGTCGATAACGACAATCGCATCCGCGGCATGACAGACGATTTGGACACGATGTTCGAGCTGGCGCGCGAGGGCGAGCCAGTGCAGCCCGATATCGAGCGCGACCTCAAGCCTTACAGCGAACTGCTGGAGCGGCTGGAAACCGCCATGCTGCTCAGCGGCGAGAACGATGAGCGCAGCGCGATCATGACCATTCACCCCGGCGCCGGCGGCACGGAAAGTCAGGATTGGGCGGAGATGCTGCTGCGCATGTACCTGCGATGGGCGGAGCGCCAGAAGTTTCCGACGGTGATTACGGACCGGCTGGAGGGTGAGGGCGCGGGCATCAAGAGCGTCACGTTCGAAGTGAATGGCGAGAACGCGTACGGGCTGCTGCAATCGGAGATCGGCGTGCATCGGCTGGTGCGAATTTCGCCGTTCGACGCCAACGCGCGGCGGCACACGTCCTTCGCCAGCGTCTTCGTGTTTCCCGCAGGTGGACGACGAAATCAAGATCGACATTCAGGACAAGGATCTGCGCATCGACACGTTTCGCGCGTCGGGAGCGGGCGGCCAGCATGTCAACATGACGGATTCCGCGGTGCGCATTACGCATTTCCCAAGCGGAATTGTAGTGCAGTGCCAGAACGAGCGTTCGCAGCACAAGAACCGCGCGACCGCGATGAAGCAGCTGCGCGCGTGCCTGTACGAACACGAACTGGAGAAGAAGCGCGCCGAGACTCGTGAGACCGAAGATTCCAAGCTGGGAATCAATTTCGGCAGCCAGATTCGCAACTATGTGCTGGCGCCGTATCGCCTGGTGAAGGATTTGCGGAGCAAGCTCTCGCTGGGCGATGTGGACCGGGTGCTGGAAGGCGACCTGGATCCGATGATCCATGCATTTCTCGTCTGGCGCAAGACCGGGAAGATTGCGGGCGACGATAAAGACGAGTCGCCGGAGTGACACCGGAAGCCAATATCGCGTATGCGGCGGAACTGATCCGCGGCGGCAAGCTGGTGGCCTTCCCGACGGAAACGGTGTACGGCCTGGGCGCCAACGCGCTCGATGCCGAGGCGGTCGCGCGCATTTTCGAAGCGAAGGGACGGCCGCGGACGAGCCCGTTGATTGTCCACGTGGACTCGGTGGAGATGGCGCAGACGCTGGCCGACGAATGGCCCGATTCGGCCGAGCTGCTGGCGCGGATCTACTGGCCGGGGCCGTTAACGCTAGTGGTGGCCAAACATCCCGGCATTCCCGATATCGTCACGGCCGGGTTGCCGACCGTGGGGCTGCGGATGCCGGCGCATCCGATGGCGCTCGAACTGATTCGCGAGGCGGGAGTTCCGATCGCGGCGCCGAGCGCAAATCGCTTCACGGAACTTTCGCCCACCAACGTCGCCCACATACCGGAATCGCTCGCGGATTTCACGCTGGATGGGGGCCCTTCGCGCGTCGGGATTGAATCCACCGTGCTCTCACTGGCGGGCGTGCCCACCCTGTTGCGTCCCGGTGTGATCTCAATCGACGAGTTGGAATCGTTGATCGGGCCGATTGCGCGATGCGCCCCAACGGAGGAAGGCGCGCATCCCTCGCCCGGCATGCACGAGCGTCATTATCGCCCCAACACTCCGCTGTACCTGGGCGAATTTCCGAGCGAGGGCAAAGGCGCGTATCTGCGAATCGGGCACGAGATGCCGGAGGATCCGCGGGCATACGCGGCGGCGCTTTATGAAACGCTGCACCATCTGGATACGCAGGATCTGGATTGGATCGCGGTGGAAGTTCCACCCGACACGCCGGAGTGGGCCGGGGTATTGGACCGGCTGCGGCGCGCGGCGGAGTAGAATCTCCCTATGAAGCTGTTTCTGGTTCTCGCGTTGCTGGCTCTGCCGGCGCTTGCGAAGAAGGAATTGACGTGGAACGCCGCGGTGGTGGAATCCAGTTCGCGGCAGCTCTACAACGGCGCCGGGTCGTCCGGGATCTACAGCGATGCGACGCAGCAATCGGTGCGGGAGAGCATTTACCTGGACGCGGGGGAATGGCTCTACCATGTGACGCAGATCGTCACGACACGCGGCACGCTCAATCTGCCCGACGGCGCGCGCGTGGAGGTGGCGGAGGACGGCAAGCAGCTCATCCTCCGCGTGAACGGCAAGCAGCACAAGCTTCACATCGAGCAGAAATCCCACGGGAAGAAGCGCTGAGCGAATCAGACATCAGGATTGATGCAGTTACAGCGCTCTGTTACCTAACCAGTACTAACCTGACTGTACGTTCTTCGCGGGATGCGGCACCATCAGATTGCGGACCCGGTAGTTCCTGCTCACGCTCAGTGGTACGTTCCTCCGCACGCTGAACCGGGGCCGCACTTACTTTTTCACTACCGTCATTGTCAGTTCCGAAGGATATTTGCCGGAATGATGTACGGCCGTGTGCGCAACCACGCCTTTTGATTCGTCGTAGTTATTCCCGCCGGTATTCAGATTTCTGTCAAACCTGGGGAAGTTACTGCTGGTGATCTCAACCCGTACGCGGTGTCCCGGGGCAAAGTAGTTACTGGTGTTCATGGGCTGCAGTGCCACCTTGTACACCTTGCCCGCTTCCATCCAGACCGGTGGTTTGTCGTAGCCCTCGCGATAGCGGAGACGTTGAATGGTCTCGTCCAGATTGTAGGCCTTGCCATCGGGATAGACGTCGATCAATTTCACCGTGATATCGGTATCCTTCACGTCGGAGGATACATAGAGCGTCGCTTGGATGGGACCGCTGGCTTCCACGCCTTCGCGGAAGGGCTCGGAGGTGTACACCAGGATGTCGGGCCGCTCTTCCATCTTGCGCTGATCCCAGGCGCCGCCCTGCACGGCGTTGCCGGTGCAGCACACATTGCCGCCGTACGAAGGCACCGGATTCATCGGGTCATAAGTGAAGCCATCCGGATTGTCCGTGGAAGGGGCGCTGGCGCCGAGCGCGCCGTCCCCGCTGCCGGTATTGGCCTTGCCGGCGCTGCCCAGGAAGAACTTCATCGGCTGCGCTCCCGCGGGCGGCCACGTCTCGGAAGATTGCCACTTGTTCATCCCCATCGTGTAATAGCGCACGCGCGGCATGGTTTCGAGCACCTTGTTGTCCTCGCCTTTGAGGAAGTGGTCGAACCAGCCGTAGGTGAGCTCGTCGTAATCCAGCCGCGCGTCGCCCATATCGCGCTCGCCGACCACGGTGTGCTCGGTGGCGCGCTTATAGGCGCAATGCAAGGTGGGCGCGATCACGGCGTACTGCTGCTTGCCGATCTCGGGCGTCGCGGTCTTGCGAACGTAGTTGTAGGCGGCGAGATTGGGGCCCACCGAAACGTCGTACCAGGACATGAACCAGAAGCCCGGGACGTTAATTTTCATATCGTCGTGCCAGAGGCCGCCGCGATACCAGGCGGGATCGTTCGGCGCGCGCTTAATCATGGCTCCGCCGGTGGAGACCTCGGCGCGGTCCGCAAAGATCCCCTTGGGCCCGTCCACCTTCTTCATGATGTCGGCGACCGGAAGCAGTTGCAGCGCCTTGGACCAATCGACGGGAGGCATTTGCGGTGCGAGGTCGAACATCTTCGACGCTTGAATCAGTTCCTGCTGCGTGGCATTGGGAGGGAACATCGGGCGCACTTGATTTTGTTCACCGTACAACCATGCGATGAAGAGCATCTGCACTGCGCCGCCGCGGTACCAGTTGCCCTGTTCGAAATAGGGCGCCACGCGGCCGACTCCCGCGCCGAAGCCCTGCGGGATCATCGCCGCGAACGCGGGATTGCCTTGCGCCGCCACGCCCATCTGCCATTCCGCCGTGGAAGAGCAGCCGATGGTGCCTACTTTGCCGTTCGACCAGGGCTGCGACGACATCCACGTGATGGCATCCGAACCATCGGTCAGGGGAGCGCCCAGAATGTCGTAAATGCCTTCGGAAAAGAAGTGCCCGCGTTCGTTCATTTCCACGTAGGCGTAGCCGCGTTTGACGGCCGCCAGTTCCGCGCTCATGTCGCGAGGCGCGCCGTTGCGCACATCCCAGAAATTGAAGTTGTAGGGGGTGCGAACGAAGATAATCGGGTACTTCTTCGAGGTGTCCTTGGGACGGTAGATGTCGGTCGCCATGCGCTTTCCGTCGCGCATGGGGACCATTACCTTGCGATCGACAATGGCCAGCTCTTCGAGCTCCTTCTCGGTAGCACTGCGGGCCGCAAGCATCTGGGGATTGGGCGCTGGGCGCTGCTGTGCGACGCTGGCCGCAAAGCCACCCACCAGCAGTAAGCAAACAGTGGATTTAACCAGCCAGCCTCTACGGAAAGACTCAAACGACATTCGCGGATCTCCTCGGATTCAGCCAGTGTACCGTTTCCGTCCCGGCGATGGCGGACGGCGAGGCTGCACGGGGCGCACCTCGACGAACGTACGCTGGCTTGCATTTAGAGGTTTGGCGAGTCGCTTGCTGCTCGAAACCGGAAGTTCGGAAGGCCCGGCGGATTAGTCATATGGAGCTAATCAGTAACCCCGGCAGGATGCCGCCCGCGCCTAGTCGAACAGGGACCCTCGCGAGCGGAAACTCACAACTTATGGAAGAACAGCCCACCCGACCCACACCTGCCCCCAAACGACCTTCGCGAGCCAGGTGGTTGTGGCTGTTGGTGCCGGCGCTACTTGGCGTCGCAATTTACCTATACCGTTCCTCGGAGGCGAAGAGCTCGGGAAGCGGAGCCGCGACCGGGAGCGGCGCGTCCAAGAAGAAAGGCGGGCGGGGCGGCGGCGACGCGGCGATTCCGGTAGTGGGCACGCGTGCACAAAAAGGGAACATCGGCGTTTATTTCAATGGGCTAGGCTCGGTGACGCCGATCTATACCGTCACCATAAAGAGCCGCGTGGACGGCGAACTGATGGAAGTCCACTTTCGCGAGGGAGATACGGTTAAGAAAGGCGACCTGCTGATGCTGATCGACCCGCGTCCCTACCAAGTGCAGTTAACCCAGGCCGAGGGGCAAATCGCGAGGGATCAGGCAACGTTGGAAAACGCGCGCACGGATCTCTCGCGTTACGAGGGGCTGTTGAAACAGAACGCGATCCCCGAACAGCAGGTGGCCACCCAACGATCCACCGTCAAGCAGTCGGAAGCGACGGTGAAATCCGACCAGGGGCAGGTGGATAGCGCGAATTTGAACCTGACCTATACGAAAATTACCGCCCCCATTACCGGGCGTCTCGGGCTTCGCCTGGTGGACCCGGGAAATATTGTTCACGCGAGTGACCAGAACGGGCTGGTGGTGATCACCCAGATGGAGCCGATCAGTGTGCTGTTCACGATTTCCGAGGACCAGCTGCCCACGGTATTGCAGAAATTGCGCGCCGGACAAACCCTGACGGTGGAGGCCTACGATCGGGAAATGAAGCAAAAAATCGCGACCGGCACGCTGACGACCGTGGATAACGAGATCGACCAGACCACCGGAACGGTTCGCCTGCGCGCCACTTTCGCGAACACCGATCACGCCTTATTCCCCAGCCAATTTGTAAACGCGCGATTGCTGGTGCAGCAGAAGCGCGGCGTGGTGCTGCTGCCGAGCGCCGCCATCCAGCGGACCTCGAACACGCAGTTTGTTTACCTGGTGAAACCCGATTCGACGGTGACCGTGCGAAACATTACCACCGGCACGGCGGAAGGCGAGAGCGTGGAAATTACTTCGGGCCTGGCCGCGGGCGACCAGGTGGTGATGACCGGTGTCGATAAATTGCAGGAGGGCAGCAAAGTTCGGGTCGAGCCCTCCGGAGACGGCGCCGATGCCGGCGGCGGAAAGCAGGGGGCGGGCCGCTCGGGCGGGGGCAAGAAAAAGTGAGCCCGTCACGAATCTTCATCCTGCGGCCGGTGGCCACCTCTCTGCTGATGGTTGGGATCATGCTGGCCGGCGTGGTCGCTTATCAGCAACTGCCGGTTTCGGCCCTGCCCGAAGTCGACTATCCCACGATTCAGGTAATCACGTTTTACCCCGGCGCCAGCCCGGATGTCATGGCGTCTTCGGTGACCGCGCCGCTCGAGCGGCAATTCGGCCAGGTACCCGGCCTGCAACAAATGACCTCGACCAGCTCCGATGGCGCGAGTGTGATTACGCTGCAGTTCAAACTCAGCCTGAATATCGACGTGGCGGAGCAGGAGGTGCAGCAATCGATCAACGCCTCCGGAACCTTCCTGCCGCCGGACCTGCCGACGCCGCCGCTCTACAGCAAGACCAACCCGGCCGACACGCCGATTTTGACTCTGGCACTGACCTCAGGCACGATGCCGCTCTCGAAGATCGAAGACCTGGCCGATACGCGGCTGGCTCCCAAAATCTCGCAGCTTCCCGGGGTTGGGCTGGTGACGATCAGCGGCGGGCAGAAGCCCGCGGTGCGCATCCAGGCGAATCCGACGATGCTCGCGTCCTACGGCCTCAACCTGGAAGACGTGCGCAGCGCGATCACGGCCGCCAACGTGAATCAGGCGAAGGGCACGTTCGACGGCCGCTTTCAGTCCTATCAGATTGGCGCCAATGACCAGCTGCTTTCGAGCAGCGATTACGCCACCGTCACCCTCGCTTACCGCAACGGCGCGCCCGTGAAGCTCACCGATGTCGCGATCGTGAAAGACGACACGGAGAACTCGCGCCAGGCCGCCTGGATGAACGAATCGCCGGCGGTGATCGTCAACATTCAGCGCCAGCCCGGGGCCAACATCATCGCGGTGGTGGATGGGGTCAAAAAGCTGCTGCCGCAGCTCACCGCCACGCTGCCGCGCGACGTCACGATGCAGGTATTGACGGACCGCACCAACACGATCCGCGCCTCCGTGAAGGATGTGGAGTTCGAATTGATCCTGACCGTGGTGCTGGTGGTGCTGGTGATCTTCGTCTTTCTTCGCAACCTCTCGGCCACCATTATTCCCAGCGTCGCGGTGCCGCTTTCGCTGGTGGGAACGCTGGCGATCATGTACCTGCTGGGCTACAGCCTGAATAACCTGACCCTGATGGCGTTGACCATCTCCACGGGCTTTGTGGTGGACGATGCGATCGTGATGATCGAAAATATCGAGCGCTACATCGAGCAGGGGGAGAAGCCGCTGGAGGCCGCGCTCAAAGGCAGCGAGCAGATCGGCTTCACGATCATATCGCTCACCGTATCGCTGATCGCGGTGTTGATTCCGCTGCTGTTCATGGGCGACATCGTGGGGCGCTTGTTCCGCGAATTCGCGGTTACGTTGAGCGTCACGATTCTGGTCTCGGCGGTGGTCTCCCTGACGCTGACGCCGATGATGGCGGCCAAACTCTTAAAGCACCGGACGCCCGGCCAGGAAGGGCGCATGTACCGCGCGTCGGAAAACGCCTTCAACAAGATCATCGAATACTACGGAAAGACGCTCACGTTTGTGCTCCGGCATCAGACCACCACGCTGCTGGTGGCCGCCGGCACGCTGGCGCTCACGATTTTTCTTTTCATGGTGATTCCCAAAGGCTTCTTTCCGATTCAGGATACGGGCGTAATTCAGGGAATCTCGGAGGCGGCCCAGACCATCTCGTTCCCGGAGATGTCCAGGCGGCAGCAGGCCCTGACGAAAGTGATCCTGAAAGATCCGGCGGTAGAGAGCTTGTCCTCCTTCATCGGAATCGACGGCACGAACAATACGCTGAACAGCGGCCGTATCCAGATCAACCTCAAGCCGCTGGACGACCGCCACGAAAACGCCACCGAGGTTATCCGGCGCTTGCAGCCCAAGCTCGCCGACGTGCCCGGCATCACTCTCTTCATGCAGCCCGTGCAAGACCTCAGCGTGGAAGATCGCGTGAGCCGGACGCAGTTTCAGTACACCCTGGAAAACCCCAATGTGGACGAGCTCAACACCTACGCGCCGCGCATGCTGGAGAAGCTCCGCGCGCTGCCGGAGCTGCGCGACGTGGCCAGCGACCAGCAGGATAAGGGCCTGCGCGCGCAACTGGTCTACGACCGGGATACGGCGTCGCGCCTCGGCATCACGCCCACCACAATCGACCAGACCCTGTACGACGCATACGGGCAGCGCCAGGTCTCCACCATCTTCACGCAGCTGAATCAATATCACGTGGTGCTGGAACTGCTGCCCGGTTTTCAGCGCAACCCCACGGATTTGCGCGACCTCTACATCCGCACGGGCGCCACCTCGAGCGCGGGAGCGTCGGGCCTGGTATCCGGCGGCAGCTCTACCACGGGTCTCTCGCGCGGCCCCACCAATACCGGGGCGAACGCCGCCACCAGCATTCTCACCGGCTCCTCGGCGTCGTCGGCATCGAGCACCGCCTTCAACGCGCCGAACGCGGTGACCGCCGCGTTTCCCGAATGGCGGACAGGTCCCGCTGGCGGCGTTCTCCCACGTGGAATTGCAGAGCGCGCCGATCACGGTTAACCACCAGGGACAGTTCCCGGTGGTCACGCTGTCCTTCAATCTGGCGCCTAACGCTTCGCTCGGGGAAGCCATGAATGCGGTGAATCGCGCGAAAGACGAGCTCGGCTTGCCGGCCAGCTTCCAGGCGGAATTCCAGGGCACTGCCGCGGCCTTCCAGGCTTCCCTGGCCAACGAGCCGGTGCTGATTCTGGCGGCGCTGGTTACCGTCTACATCGTGCTCGGGGTGCTATACGAAAGCTACATCCATCCGATTACGATTCTTTCGACGCTGCCTTCGGCGGGTGTCGGCGCGCTGCTGGCGCTGATCGTCTGCCGCCAGGATTTCAGCGTCATTGCGCTGATCGGCATCGTGCTGCTGATCGGCATCGTGAAGAAGAACGCCATCATGATGATCGATTTCGCGCTGGAAGCGGAGCGCGACGAAGGCAAGGAACCGCCCGACGCCATTTTCCAGGCGGCGATGCTGCGCTTCCGGCCCATCATGATGACGACGATGGCGGCGCTGCTGGGCGCCGTGCCGCTCGCGCTCGGCACCGGCACCGGCAGCGAATTGCGGCGCCCGCTCGGCATCGCGATCATCGGCGGCCTGATTCTGAGCCAGGCGCTGACGCTGTATACCACGCCGGTGATTTATCTCTGGTTCGAACGGCTCGCCCGGCGTTTCTCGCGCAAGCATGAGCCAGAGCCCGGCGCGGAACTTTCGCCGGCACAGTCATGAATATCTCCGGCCCATTCATTCACCGCCCGATTGCGACCGCGCTGTTGACCGCCGCGGTGGCGCTGGCCGGAGCCGTGGCGTTCCGGCTGCTGCCGGTGTCACCCCTCCCGGCCGTCGATTTCCCGACCATTTCCGTGAGCGCGAGCCTGCCCGGAGCCAGTCCGGAAACCATGGCTGCCTCCGTCGCCACGCCCCTGGAGCGCCAGTTCGGACGCATCGCGGGGGTCACGGAGATGACGTCGTCGAGCGGTCTCGGCTCCTCTTCGATTACGCTGCAGTTCGACCTGAGCCGCGATATCGATGCCGCCGGCCGCGATGTGCAAGCCGCGATCAACGCCGCGCGCGGCTACCTTCCCGCCAACCTGCCGGGCAACCCAACCTATCGCAAAGTGAATCCGGCGGATTCGCCGATTTTCATGCTGGCCTTAACCTCCGCGACCTATGAGAAGGCGGCGATGTACGATGCGGCCTCCACCATCATGGCGCAAAAGCTCTCGCAGCTCAGCGGCGTCGGGCAAGTGGTGGTGGGCGGCAGTTCCCTGCCCTCGGTGCGCGTGGAGTTGAACCCCGACGCGGTCCAGAAATACGGGCTCGGCCTGGAACAGGTGCGCACGGTGCTGGCCTCGGCCAACGCCAACACGCCGAAGGGTCACTTCACCAATAGCCAGCAAACCTGGGAAGTAGGCGCCAGCGACCAGATCTTCAAAGCCGAGGACTACAACCGCCTGATCGTCTCCTATCACGGCGGCGCCGCCGTCCGCATTTCCGATATCGGCCAGGCGGTGGATTCCGTGGAGGACCTGCGCAACGGCGGCTACGCCAACGGCAAGCCCTCCGTCCTGGTGATCATCTTCCGCCAGCCGGGCGCCAACATCATCGATACCGTCGATGGCATACGCGCCACGCTCCCGCAGTTGAAGGCGTCTATCCCGGCCGCCATCGATATGCGTATTGCGATGGATCAGACGGTCACCATCCGGGCCTCGGTACACGACGTGGAATGGACGCTGCTGATCTCACTGGTGCTGGTCATCCTGGTGGTATTTCTATTCCTGCGCAATCCGCGCACCACGCTGATTCCGGCAATCGCGGTACCGGTCTCGCTGATCGGAACTTTCGGCGTCATGTACCTCTTCCACTACAGCGTCGATAATCTTTCGCTGATGGCGCTGACCATCTCCACGGGCTTCGTGGTGGACGACGCAATCGTGGTGGTGGAGAACATCACGCGCTACCTGGAACAGGGAATGAAGCCCATGGAGGCGGCGCTCAAGGGCGCGCAGGAGATTGGCTTCACGGTGTTGACCATCAGCGTCTCGCTGATCGCGGTGTTCATTCCGCTATTGCTGATGGGCGGGATTGTGGGGCGCCTGTTCCGCGAGTTTGCGATTGTCCTGTCGATCGCCATTTTTGTTTCCATGCTGGTCTCGCTCACCACCACGCCGATGATGGCGGCCCACATTCTCAAGCATCATGCATCGCACGGACGCATGTACATGGCGACGGAGCGCGCCTTCGATTGGGTGGTCGGGCTGTACGGACGCTCGCTGAATGTCGTGCTGCGGCACGCTTTTGTCACGCTGCTGATTTTGATCGGCACCATCGGGCTGAATGTCTACCTGTTCGTTCGTGTGCCCAAGGGATTCTTTCCGCGAGCAGGATACCGGCAGGTTGAGCGGTTCGATCCAGGCAGATCAGGACACGTCCTTTCAGCACATGGATAAGATGCTGCTCCAGTATGTGAACATCATCGACTCGGACCCCGCGATCGATACGGTAAACGGCTTTACCGGCGGCGGCCGCGGCGGCGCCACCAACAGCGCCCGCATGTTCATCTCCCTGAAGCCGCTGAACGAACGCAAGGTCACCGCCGACCAGATCATCGCGCGCCTGCGGCCGAAACTGGCGCGTATACCCGGCGCCACACTCTACCTGACGGCGGTGCAGGACCTGCGCGTGGGCGGCCGCCAGAGCAATGCGCAGTATCAGTTCACCATGCGCAGCGACAATGTCCAGGATCTTACGACCTACGGCCCGGCCATGCTGCAGAAGTTGAAGACGATTCCCATCATCGCCGATGTGAACAGCGATCAACAGAATCACGGTCTTCAGGTGTTTGTGGACTACGACCGCAATACCGCGGCACGCTTCGGCATTTCGCCGCAACTGATCGACAACACGCTCTACGATGCCTTCGGCCAGCGTCCGGTTTCCACCATGTACACCCGGTTGAATCAATATCACGTGATCATGGAGGCGGCGCCGCAGTACTGGCAGGATGCGGATATCCTGCGCCGCATTTATGTGCGGTCGCCAAGCGGGCAGCAGGTTCCGTTGGGCGCGTTCGCGCGCTTTGCGCCGGAGGTGGCGGCATTGAGCATCACCCACGAAGGGCTGTTCCCGGCCATTACTTTCTCCTTCAACCTGCAACCGGGAGTGTCGCTCGGCGACGCGGTGGACGCGATCCACGGGGCGGCTGCCGAGGCTGGCGTTCCGCCGACGGTCCAGACTTTCTTCGCCGGCACCGCACAGGCGTACCAGGATTCCCTGGGCAGCGAGCCGTACCTGATCGCCGCCGCGCTGGCTACGGTGTACCTGGTGCTCGGCATTCTCTACGAAAGTTATATCCACCCGATTACGATTCTTTCCACGCTGCCTTCGGCGGGCGTCGGCGCGCTGCTGGCGCTGCTGCTCACCAAATCCGATCTGAGCATCATCGCCATGATCGGAATCATTCTGCTGATCGGCATCGTCAAGAAGAATGCGATTTTGATGATCGATTTCGCGATCGCCGCAGAACGCAACGAGGGCAAGAACTCGCGCGACGCGATCTTCGAAGCCTGCATGCTGCGCTTCCGGCCGATTCTGATGACGACCATGGCGGCGCTGTTGGGCGCGCTCCCGTTGGCCCTGGGCAGCGGCACCGGCTCGGAACTCCGCCGGCCGCTCGGCATCACGATCATCGGCGGCCTCATCGTCAGCCAGATGCTGACGCTGTTCACGACGCCGGTGGTGTATCTCTACTTCGACCGCCTGCGTCTGTGGTGGGAACGGATTTCCGCGCGCCTGCACGGGCGCGCGCCGCTGGAGCCGGCAACCTAGATGCGTACACCTTCCCGATTGCTGACTGCCGGAGCGATGATCTTCTTCGCGGGATGCACCGTCGGGCCGAACTACAAGCGGCCCGCGGCGCCGGCGCCGCCCGCGTTCAAGGAGCAGCCGCCGCCTAATTTCAAGGAGGCGGACAATCCCGGCTGGAAGCAGGCGCAGCCCGGTGACGCGTTCCTCAAGGGCAAGTGGTGGGAGGTCTACAAAGATCCGGCGCTCAACGCTCTGGAGGAACAGGTCGCGCTCAACAACCAGAACGTGGTTCAGGCCGAGGCTCAATTCCGCGAGGCGAAGGCCTCGGTGCGGGTGGCGCGCGCGGCCTTGTACCCCACGGTAGGCATTGGCTTGTCTACTTCCGTGGCGCGCGCCGGGGGGTCCGGTACGAATGGAACCTCCCTCAATAGCAATGCCCCGGGACCGGGAGCGCGCCTGGCCTACAGCCTGCCCGCCGACGTTGCGTGGGAGCCCGATTTGTGGGGCAGCATTCGTCGCGGCGTCACCGGAGCCGCGGCCACCGCGCAATCTTTCGCGGCGGAACTGGAGAACGCGAAATTGCTCTACCAGGCGGAGCTGGCGCAGGATTATTTCCAGCTCCACAGCACGGATACGGATCTCGATTTGCTCCGGCGCACCGAAGCCTCGTATCAGGAATTTCTCACCTTGACGCGCAACCGCTACGCCGGCGGTGTGGCATCGGATCTCGATGTCGCGCAGGCCGAATCCCAGTTGTACGGCACGCAGGCATCGTTGATCGATCTCGGCGTGCAGCGCGCGCAGTTCGAGCACGCCATCGCCATCCTGATCGGCAAAGCGCCCGCGGAGCTGACCATTCCGGCGGCACTGCTTTCCGCGCCTCCGCCGCCGGTTCCCGTGGGGGTGCCCTCCCAACTACTGGAGCGCAGGCCGGATATCGCAGCCTCGGAGCGCAGGGTGGCGGCGGCCAACGAGCAGATCGGCATCGCGATGGCGGCCTTCTATCCGAATCTGACCGTCAGCGGCTCGGCGGGCTTTCAAAACTCCGTGCTCGGGCAGTTCATTTCCGCTCCCACGCGTTTGTGGTCGGTGGGCGGCAGCCTGGCGTACACCTTGTTCGACGCCGGCCGGCGGCGTGCCGTGGTGGTGAGCCAGCAGGCGGCCTACGACGCCACGGTGGCGGCCTATCGCGAAACCGTGCTCACCGCGCTGCAGCAGGTGGAAGACAACCTGGCGGCGCTGCGCATTCTGGAAGTCGAAGCCGCCAAGGCTCAGCAGACCGTCTCTTCTTCGCAGCGCGCGCTCACCATCTCTACCGCCCAATACCGCGCCGGCACCACCAGCTACCTGACGGTGCTCACCGCGCAGGCAGTGCTGTTGAATGCGGAGCGCACCGCGGTCAGCCTGCAGGCACGGCGCCTGACCTCCAGCGTGCTCCTGATTGAAGCACTGGGCGGCGGCTGGGACGCTTCGAAACTCCCGTCCACCCAGGCAGTCACTTCCACCAAGTAATCCGCCTCCGCGGGGAAACAATGGTGATACATTCCGGAGAGAGGCCGATCCGAATGAATCGTCGAGGATTTCTGTTGAGTGGTGCGCTTGCCTGGCCGGGTATCGCGGCGGCGCAGGGTAAGGTGCCGCGGGTAGGCGGCGTTCGCGTGAAGCTGGGACTCAACGCATACTCCTTCGATCGCCCGCTGCGCGCCGGGCACAACGTCACTCGAAGATCTGACGGTCTTCTGCGCGCAAAATGGATTTCGACGCGCTGGACGCCACCGGATACTACTTCACCGGCTATCCCAAAGTCCCTAGCGACGATGTGATCCGCAGCTTGAAGCGCAAGGCATACGCGAACGGCGTGGTCTTGAGCAGCACCGGCGTAAAAAACGATTTTTCGCTGGCGGATGCGCGCGCGGCGCAAGACAGGAAGTCCAGCTCGTGAAGGATTGGATCGAAGTCGCCGCTAAACTCGGCGCACCGGTCATCCGCGTCTTCTCGGGCCTCAAGGTTCCCGAGGGGCAGACGTGGGATCGCACGCTCGAATGGATGGTGCCCGATTTTCAGGAATGCGCGGCGTTCGGGAAACGCTACGGCGTGATCCTCGGCCTGCAAAATCACAACGATTTCCTGAAGACCGCGGACCAGACAATCCGCCTGGTCAAGGCGGTGGATTCGGAATGGTTCGGCAACATTCTCGATATCGGCAGCCTGCGCTCCGCAGATCCCTATGAAGAAATCGAGAAGCTGGTGCCCTACGCGGTTTCCTGGCAATTGAAGGAGCTGGTGGGAATCGACGGCAAGGAAGTGCCCACCGATTTGCGCAAAGTGAAGGCGGCCATCGATAAGGTGGGATATCGCGGCTTTCTGCCGATCGAAACGCTCGGCGCAGGGGATCCGCGCGAAAAAGTGCCGAAGTTTATGCAGCAGATTCGCGCTGTTTTCAATTTGTCATGATTGCGTTTACATAAATAGACAAATCTCTTAAGCCGTGTCATCTGCAACGCGCTGACGAGTTCGGATCGGAACCATAAAAAGTTTTGATTTGATACCGCCGCATCCGCTTTGTATGATGGATTTGTAAGTGGCCACGTGAGACACCTTCCAGAACAGACCGCCATGCGGCGGCCGTCAAGTGTTAGGCAGTAAAACGTACCATTCACAAAAAGGACATTAAAAACTCATGAAGAAATCTCTTGTTCTCGGTGTCGTGTTGTCTCTCTCCAGCCTGTGCTTCGCGGGTCAGAAGTCTTATGACGTGATTTTCTCCGCGCCGGCTACCGTCGGCAGCGTCAAACTCGCCGCGGGCGAATACAAGGTCAAAGTGGATGGCGCCAATGCCGTCTTTACGGATTCGAAAAGCTTCAAGAGCGTGACCGCGCCCGTGAAGGTCGAAACCGGCACGAAGAAGTTCCAGTTCACCGCCGTTGATGCCACCAAGGATGCCGGCGTGGACAAGATCAATGCCATCGAATTGGGCGGCTCCACCACCAAGCTCGAATTCACCAAGTAAGCCAGTTCTCCCTTGAGACTCCGCCGGCGGCGCACCGTCCGGCGGAGTCTGTATTCATTTTCCGCTTTTTGCTTTCTTGGCCTTCACTCCCTTACCCGTCATCTTCACGATGAAATCCACCTCGTCCTGCTTGTAAGGCGTGCCGTCCTTGTGGAAAATGTCGTGGAACCACAGCGGCGGTTCACGATCGATATACGGCGTCTTCCAGGAATCCCACGGCAGCCGCGTCTGCGTCTTGCCATCCACGAAACCCCAGTTGATCGCCGCCACATTTTCCCTCTTCGCGATCGGCAGGATCGCCTGGAAGGTGCTGCCGGTCGGTCGCGCCATATATTCCGTGCACAGGATCGGCCGCTTGTACGCCTGTAGCCATTTCACGCGCTTCTCAAAATCTTCAGGCCCGCCGTAATTGTGGAAAGAGATCACGTCGCTCTGATTGAGTTGGATCTTTTCGAACGCGGTCAGTTTCTCGGGGCTCGACCAATCGCCCTTCCAAACTCCGCTGGTCAACGGCTGCAGCGGGTCCATCGCACGCGCCCACGCGTAGACCTTCGGCAGTAGCGCCAGCACCAGTTGGCTTTTATTGGTGGGCTCGATCTTGCCATAGGAGGAGTCGTTCAGGTTGTCCGGCTCGTTCCACAGATCCCAGGCCAACACACGCTTGTCGAAACGGTACGCGCCGATCACTCCCTGCACGTAGACGCGCAGACGCTCGTACTGCTCCGGGTCCTTCAATCCCGTGGTTCCCGGGCTCTGCACCCACCCGGAATTGTGCACGCCGGGCTTGGGGTCGCGCTGCGTTCCCATTTGCGGAAAGGGATCCCAGCAGGAATCGAACAGCACGAAGATCGGCTTGATCTTGTGGCGGTCCGCAATCGAGAGAAATTTGTCGATTCGCCGCTGGAAGGCTCCCGCGTCCTGCTTCCACACCAGATCGTGCAGAAACACGCGCATCGTAGTCATGCCGAGCGATTCGGCCCAGGTGATTTCGGTTTCGATCCATACCGGGTCGAAGGTCTCCCCCTGCCACATCTCCAGTTGGTTGATCGCAGTCGCCGGAATGTAGTTGCTGCCCACCAGCCAGGGCTGTTTCGCGTACCACTCGTTGGCGGCTTTTTCGGTCCAGCGCTGCGGTTGCGCCATGGCGGCGCTCGCCAGCGCCATCGCGATCACAAATAATCTCATTTCCCACGATGATAACTTGCGGGCGGGATGATTTGCCTCTTGACTGGGTTATCTTTCAGCCGTACACTCGTAACCATCCAGTTACGCATTACGCACGCAGCCGCGAACCGGAGAACAGGTAACCTGATGGTTACGGACGAAAACATCATATTTCACGCCGTCGCCGACCCCACCCGCCGCGCCATTCTCGACCGCTTGCGGGATGGCGGACAGGCGGTCAACGAAATCGCCGGCCGCTTTGACGTCAGCCGTCCGGCCATCTCCAAACATCTGCGCGTACTCTACGACGCGCGCCTGGTGACGGAAGTTCGCGAAGGCCGCAATCGCGTTTACCGGCTCAATCCCGAGCCCCTGCGGGAACTCGATCGCTGGCTGGACGAGTACCGCCGCTTCTGGAGCCTCAACCTGCTCAGCCTGAAAAAGCATGTGGAATCGAAAGGAAAAAAGCCATGAACATCGAACTGCACGGCACGACGATCATTGGTGACATTGAGATCGAAGCGCCTCCCGAGGCCGTTTTCGACGCCCTCACCACTCCCGACGACCTGGCGGCCTGGTGGGGCGCGGACGGCGTCTACCGGACCCACGATTGGGAGATCGATCTGCGCCCCGGCGGCGCGTGGAACTGCCGCGCCACCAGCGTGCGGGGCGAGATGACCGTACAGGGCGTGTATCTCGAAGTGGAACGCCCGCGCACGCTGGCATACACGTGGAATCCGAGTTGGGACCCGATCCCGGCCACCACGGTGCGCTACACGTTGACTAAAGTCGCCGGCGGAACGCGAGTCCACTTCGAGCACTCCGGTTTCGATGGCCAGCTCAAATCTCAGCAGGCCCACAGCGAGGGCTGGGTCCGCGTCATCGGATGGCTCTCCGGGTATTTCAAAGGGAAGGCGGTGGCGCAATGAAGACCGCTGTACTCTTACTCTTCGCGGCCATCGCCGCCCACGCCGGGAATTTTCTCCTGGTCTACGAACTCGTCCCGGGCCTCGATATGGCGCACCTTACTCCGCAACAGGTGGCGGTGCTGCAGCAGCACGGCGCGAACCTGACGAAACTGCGCGAATCCGGCGTCCTGCTCACCGGCGGGCGCACGCAGAATCCGCAGCACCCGCGCGGCCTGGCGATTATCGCTGCGGAGAGCGAGGCCGCCGCGAAAGAGATCGCCGCCGCCGATCCCTCGGTCCGCGCCGGAATCATGCGAGCCACGGTCGAGCCGATCGATCTGGTGTTCCCGCCGGTGTGCAAGTAGCGGTCAGCGCCGCAGCAACCACAGCACCAGCGACGCCACCGCGCTCACCAGCAGGCAGGTAGTGAGTGGAAAGTAAAACGAAGAGTTCTTGCCTTGAATTCGAATATCGCCGGGCAGCCGTCCCAGGTGCAGCGGCAGGCGGCCGCCCAAGGTGATGGCAAGGCCCACCGCGACCAGAATCAGACCGGCGATGATGAACATCCGCCCAGGATGCATAATCACTGTATGCGCGTCCTCACTATTATTCTCTCGCTGCTGCCGCTCTGCGCGCAAACGCCCGACCAGAAACTGGCGCGCGAGATCTTCAAGCAACTGATCGAAATCAATACCACCGATTCCTCCGGCGACAACACGCGCGCCGCCGAAGCCATGGCGGCGCGCTTTCGTGCAGCCGGCTGGCCCGCGGGGGATGTGCAGGTGCTGGCGCCCGTAGCACGCAAAGGCAACCTGGTGGTCCGGCTCCGCGGCACCGGCGGCGGCAGGCCGATCCTCTTCCTGGGCCATCTCGATGTGGTGGAGGCGCGGCGCGCCGACTGGCCCTGGGATCCCTTCGAATTTCGCGAGCAGGAAGGCTATTTCTACGGACGCGGCACCTCCGATATGAAGGGCGACGATGCGACCCTGGTGGCCGCCTTCCTGCGCATGAAGCGCGAAAACATCCGGCCGTCCCGCGATCTCATCCTCGCGCTTACGTCGGACGAAGAGGGCGGACCCGCCAACGGCGTCGATTGGCTGGTGACGCAGCATCGTCCTTTGATCGACGCGCAGTTCTGCATCAATACCGATTCCGGCGGCGGTCACATCAAAAACGGCAAATACCTTTACATGAGCATGCAGGCCGCGGAAAAGGTCTTCCTCAGTTTCAAACTGGAAGTCACCAATCCCGGAGGACACAGTTCCCTGCCCGTGAAGGACAACGCGATCTATCATCTGGCCGACGGACTCTCACGGCTCGCGAAGTTCGATTTTCCGGTCCACCTGTTCGACGTGACGCGCGCCGCTTTCGAACGCGGCGCCAATCTTTATGGCGGACAATTGGGCGCGGATCTGAAAGCGATGGTGCAGAATCCCGGCGACACGGCGGCGGTCGCGCGACTTTCCGCAATCCCTTTCTACAACGCGCAAATGCGCACCACCTGCGTGGCCACCATGCTCTCCGCCGGACACGCGGAAAACGCCCTGCCCGCGGTCGCGACCGCCGTGGTCAACTGCCGCCTGCTGCCGGTGGATAAACCTGCCGACGTGAAGCGCACGTTGCAGGAAGTCTTCTCCGACCCGAAGATTCAGGTCACGGAAATGAACCAACCGGTGGCCACGCCTTACACTCCCATCGAACCTAAAGTCATGACCGCGGTTACGGCAACCACGGCCCGCGTTTTCCCTGGCCTGCCCGTGATTCCAACCATGGCCACCGGCGCGAGCGACGGCATCTATTTAATTCGCGCCGGGATTCCGACCTATGGCGTCAGCGGAATCTTCGGCGATGAGGACGACGTACGCGCCCACGGCCGCAATGAGCGCATTCTGGTGAAGAGCTTCGACGACGCAGTCGATTTCATTTACGATCTGGTCACCCGCCTGGCGAAGGCCGATTAGCACTTCCTGATGGCTGAAAACCACCACGCTGGTGGGAGAGGGCCAGCGCCCGCCGTGCGCAATTCTCGATTTTTCTGCGACTTACCGTCTGGCAAATCATTTGCTTATTCCAGGCGCAGGAGGAAACAGATGAAATCCAAATTGCTTGCTCTTCTTTTTCTGGCCAGTGCCGCAGCCTTCGCAGGGCCGCGGGTTTTCGTTGGCGTCGGGGTTGGGTATGCGCCGGCGCCGATCGTAACCTACGCCCCGCCGCCGCCACCGGTTGCCTATGTTCCGGCGGTTCGCCCCGGCTACACCTGGGTCTCCGGCTATTACTATCCGGTGGGCCGGCGATGGGCCTGGCGCCCCGGTTATTACGCGCGTCCGCCCTATGCGCGCGCCTATTGGGTGGCGCCGCGGTATAACGGCGGCCGCTATTATGGCGGCTACTGGCGCCGGTAACTCGTCCTACGGGGTCGATGACGGTGGCGCGCGGCGTTTGGTCGCTTGCTCGAAGGCATACCCGATTTCGAGAAGCGTCGGCTCGCTGCACGCCATGCCCGTGAAGGATACTCCAAAGGGCTGCGGCCTGGCATCGAAGCCCGCCGGGAAGGGCGGCGTGGGCGCATTCGGCACCATCCCGAATGGCACGATCACGGTAGGGTACCCGGGGCGCGCCGCAATCGCCGCGCCGCTTGCCCCGGGAAAGAGAATCGCGTCCAGCCGGTTCGCCTTCATCACGGCGTCGATGCCGTTCGTCCCGGCCAGCAGAATGTCTTTGGCGCGGTCACCTTCATAACGCGCGCGATCCGCCTGCACATCCATTTCGTCTGAGATATCGAGCTGCGACTGGCCGAACCGGATGGCGCCGGCGGAGATGTGGTTGATGTTCCACTCGCGCAGTTCGGTGAGCGTCTTGACCGGCGCGGAGGCGCCCAGGGTCGCGAGCCAGGCATTGAAATCGCGCTTCATCCCGTACTTCAACACGATGGAGCAATCGGCATCTTTCCCTTTGACGTTGGTCAAACCGGAGCACTGGCCCCACAAGGCAAAATTCTTCCCCGCGTCCTCAGTGACGATGCTCGGAATATCGGCAGGGTCCACGATCTCCGCCCCCTGCGCTTTCAAAATCGCGATGGCTTCCGTCATCACGCGCGCCTGCTCGGGGGTGAGCCCGCTGCCACCGCCGCGACCGCCCGCTCCGCCGCGCCGTCCGGGCGACTCGGCGCGATCGTAGAAATACGCGCGCGGGATGCCGATGCGCTTTCCCTTGAGCCCGTCCGCTTTGAGAAAGCGCGTGTAGTCGCGTCCCGGCGGCGGCGTGCACTTCGTGGTCGCCGCGTCATTCGGGTCTGCGGCCGCGCCTTCCAGTACGCCCAGCAGAAGCGCCGCATCGGTCACGCTCCTGGCCATCGGGCCCGCTGTGTCCTGGTCCGCCGTGATGGGAATCACGCCGTAGCGGCTGACGCGCCCCACGGTGGGCTTCACCGCCGCCAGCATATTCTGATTCGCCGGACTGAGAATCGAGCCCGAGGTCTCCGTACCCACGTTCGCCGCCCAGAAACTGGCCGCGGTGCCCACGCCGGAGCTCGAGCCGCCAGTCTGCATCGCGGGCCGTCCGTCGAACGATGCGTCACGCGGATCGCGCCGCGGATCGTACGGATTGAAGCCGAAACCGCGGATTGCATTGTAATTGCCGGGCATCGGGGTGGGCGCGCCGGCCACCCAGTTCGCCAGCTCCGAGAGGCCCGTCTTGGCGATGATGACCGCTCCGGCGTCGCGCAGATTCTTTACCAGCGTGGCGTCGTACGGAGGCAGGTAGCCATCGAACGCGAGAGCGCCTCCGGTGGTGGTCAGCCCCTGCGTCAGGATGTTGTCCTTGAGCGCGATGGGAATGCCGTGCAGCGGCCCGCGAATGCGCCCCTGCGCGCGCTCCTGATCGCGCTCCTCCGCCTCCGCCAGCGCGTGAGGGTTGGCGGTGATCACGCAGTGGAGTTTGTCCTCGTACATTCCCATGCGAGCAAGGTAGAGCGTAACCAGCTCGCGCGATGTGATGCGCCCCGCTTCCATCGCGGCGCGCAATTGAGGAATGGTGGCTTCCACCACCGGAAAGGGCGCGCGGGCCGGCGCGGGTTTCGTCTGGCCTTCGAGCGCGCCGCGCCAGCAGACAGCTAAGGCGGCGATCGCGCCGGCGACCAGGAGAAAGCGATTTGTAGTCATCGTAGTGCTTACTAAAATACCAGCCGGGGCTCGCGCGAAATCCGCCGCGCTATAACGCGGCGATCTCGGCGCAGATTCCTTTTAGCGCGGGGTACAACTCCTGGCGCCGCGGCCGAATCGCTACCTCGCAGACTCCGGACACCGAACCGTACTCCTTCCGTCAGGGCCAAGCCGCGGCGCGCGCGAAATCCTCCGCGCTATAACGCGGCGATCTCGGCGCAGATTCCTTTGAGCGCGGGGTACAACTCCTGGTAGATGCGGTGCGATTTGGCGTAGAAGGCCGCCTCGGCCGGCTTTGGCGACACTGCGTCCGTCTCCTGAATCGCTACTTTGCAGACTTCGGGCACCGAACCGTACTCGCCTGCCAGGGCCAGCAGCGCCGCCCCGTAGGCGGAGCCTTCCTGGGTGGCCAGGGTGACGACCCGCTTATTCAGAATGCCGGCCAGCAGGCCGCCGCCAGAAGGCGCTCTGCGCTCCGCCGCCGGAGGCCCGCACGTCGCTCACCGTGACTCCCAGGCTTTCGATAATGTCCAGGCAATCGCGCTGGCTGTACGATACACCCTCGATCACGGAACGAATCATATCGGCGCGCTTGTGGCTCGCGGTCAAGCCCACCCAGCCGCCGCGGATGGTCGCGTCCAGATGGGGGGTGCGCTCGCCCATCAGGTACGGCAGCCAGAAGAGCCCCTGCGCCCCAGCGGGCGATGCCGACGCCTCTTCGGTCAAGGCGTCGTACGCGGTTCCCGGCGCCAGTTGATTGCGGAACCATTGCAAACTCAGCCCGGCGCCCTGCGTCACGCCCATCACGTGCCACTTATCGCGAACCGCGTGGCAGAAGGTGTGGACGCGCCCCGCGGGGTCGTACGCCACCTTCTCCATGTGCGCGAACACGACGCCCGAGGTCCCCAGCGTGCACGAAACAATGCCCTCCTGCACGATGCCGTTGCCCACCGCGCTCGCCGCCTGATCGCCGCCGCCGCCCACCACCGGGGTCCCTGCCTGCAGGCCGGTCAATTCGGCGGCCGCCGCGGAGATCGTACCGGTGACTTCGCTCGATTCGTAACAGCGCGGCAGGATCGCGCGGTCCAGCCCCAGCCCGTCCATCATCGGGTAGCTCCACTGGCGATTCACGACGTCGAAGACGCTGGTGCCGGAAGCGTCGGAGACTTCGGTGGCGAACTCGCCGGTCAGCTTGAAGCGCACGTAGTCCTTGGGCAGCAGCATTTTGGTGACGCGCGCAAAATTCGCCGGCTCGTGATCCCGCACCCACAGAAGCTTGGGCAGAGTGAAGCCCGTCAGCACCGGGTTGGCCGTATAGCGCAGCACATTCTCGCGGCCGATTTTCGCGTTGACGAAATCCACCTGCGCCTGGCTGCGCTGGTCGCACCAGATCAGCGAGGGACGAATCACCCGTTCGCCTTCGAGGATCACCAGGCCGTGCATCTGCCCGGAAAGCCCGATGGCTTTCACTTCGGCGCCGCTCACTCCCGCTTTGGCCAGCACGCCGCGCACCGCCTGCACGACGGCGTCCCACCAGTTCTCCGGCCGCTGCTCGGCCCACAGCGGGCGCTCCATATGCATGTCTTCATGGAGTGCGGTAAACCCCGCGCGAACGCTGCCGCGCTCATCCACCAGAAGCGCGCGTGAGCTGCCGGTGCCAACATCGATGCCAAGCCACATGTGGGGATTGTAACTCCTGCCGGACGCGACTGATGATAAAATCCGGCTTCAGACTCCTCATGTCCGCAATGATTTCGGTAGCACCGAAGTTTCGTCCCGTACTGGACCCCGAGTTTCTTCCCGCGTCCCTCTGGAACCGCGGCTTTCGAGCTCACGCCGCCGCCGGGCACTCCGTGCCGCTGGCGATCGCACTGGAACGGGAGCGCGGTTCCGTCTCCGTCTTCCGGACGGAGATTCTGCCGCACGAAGGCCACGCCATCCCGGTGAATCAGCGCTACGTGGAGCGCCTGCTCAAATACCTGTTGTGGCAAAAGGGCGGCTTCCGCGTCACCGTGGCCGGCCCGCCCGCGATTGCCGATTACCTGCGCAGCGTCTACTCGCCCGAGGGCGCCCGCGCCTTCGATTACGAATTTATTCCCGACCGCGTCTACGGGCGTCCCATGTCGATTGAGAGCGTGGAGTACGCGGACTGCCCCGAAGAGCGCGAGTCCGCGGCGCCGCTGGGCCGCCATCTGGACGGCTGCCGCATCGGCTTCGATCTGGGCGCGAGCGATCGCAAATGCGCTGCCGTGATCGATGGCAAAGTGGTGTTCAGCGATGAGGTGGCGTGGACGCCTGCCGTCGAAGCCGACCCGCAATATCACTACGATGGCGTGCACGATTCGCTGCGGCGCGCCGCCGCTCATCTGCCCCGCGTGGATGCCATCGGAGGCAGCGCGGCGGGTGTTTACGTCGCCAACGAAGTGCGCGTCGGGTCGCTCTATCGCGCGGTTCCGCGGGACCAATTCGACACGCGCATTCGCCGCCTCTTTTTCGATCTCAAAGAAGCCTGGAACGGCGTTCCTTTCGATGTGGTGAACGATGGCGAGGTCACCGCGCTTGCCGGGTCCATGGCGTTGGGCGACAACGCCGTGCTTGGCGTTGCGATGGGCAGCAGCCTGGCCGCCGGGTTCGTCACCCCGCAGGGCAACATCACCAGCTGGCTCAACGAACTGGCCTTCGTGCCGGTGGATTACCGTCCGCACGCGCCCGCTGATGAATGGTCCGGCGACCCTGGCGTGGGTGCGCAATACTTTTCGCAGCAGGCGGTCGGGCGGCTGCTGTCGCCGGCCGGCATCGACCTACCCGCTGAGATGCCGCTCCCGGCCAAGCTGGAGCACGTGCAGCAGTTCATGGCGCATGGGGACGAGCGCGCGCGCCGCATCTACGAGACCATCGGCGTCTACTTCGGCTACAACATCGCGACGTATGCGGAGTTCTACGAGGTACGCAATTTACTCGTGCTCGGCCGTGTGCTCACGGGCGAAGGCGGCGATCTCATACTCGCCAAGGCCACCGAAGTCCTGCGGGCGGAATTTCCCGAGGTCGCCGAGCGCATTCGATATCACATTCCAGACGAGAAGGAGAAGCGCCACGGCCAAGCCATCGCCGCGGCCAGCCTTCCCGCGATTTCCGTTCCGGAGTCCCACTGATGCAATTTCATAAACCGACCGCTGATTTCTTCGTGCCCGATGGCACGCCCTCCGACGCTGCCATCGCCCGGACCACCCACCTGTGCCTTGCCGCGCACCAGGACGATATCGAGATTATGGCCTACCATGGCGTTGCCGAATGCTTCGGCAGCAAGGACCGCTGGTTCGCCGGCGTGGTGGTCACCAATGGCGCCGGCAGCCCGCGCAGCGGCATCTACGGCGATTACACCGATGAGGAGATGCAAAAAGTCCGCATCCTGGAGCAGCGCAAGGCGGCGTATGTAGGCGAGTACGGGTGCCAGATTCAACTGGCGTTTACCAGCGGAGAGGTCAAGAATCCGAAGGAGTCCATGGTGGTCGAAGACCTCAAGCAGATCCTGCTTGCGGCCAAGCCCGAGTACGTCTACCTGCACAATCCCGCCGACAAACACGATACGCATGTTGGTGTAACGATGCGCTGCATCTCGGCACTGCGAGCGGTGAGCGATCGGGTGAAGGTGAAAAAGGTTTACGGCTGCGAAGTCTGGCGTGACCTGGATTGGCTTCCGGACGAAGACAAGCAGATTCTGCCGGTATCGGCGCGCTCCAATATCGCGGCGTCGCTGGTGGGAGTTTTCGATTCCCAGGTGAGCGGCGGAAAGCGCTACGACCTGGCCACCGCCGGGCGGCGGCTCGCGCATGCCACATATTACGCGAGCCACGGCACGGACCAGGAAAGCGCAATCAATTTCGGAATGGATTTGACGCCGCTGGTGGAAGATCCGGAACTCGATGTCCCTAACTATGTGCTCGGGCTGGTGGATCGCTTCCGCGCCGACGTGGAGAAGCGCGTGAAATCGGTCTTGTAAAGCCGGCGCGAACAGATCCGTCCGCTAGCGGGCAGAGCCGTCCCACTGGCGGACATCGTCTACTGGCGGCCCTAATGCTTTCATCACCATCCGGGAGCCGTCCGCGTGCATGGTAGCTCTCGATGCGATCTGAGCTTCGCCAAGCCATCCGCTCCCTTGCCAAGTCGCCCGGGTTCGCTATCTCCGCCATCTTGATCCTTGGCCTTGGATGCGCGGCGAGCACCAGCATCTTTTCCGTCGCCTATAGCGTCCTCATCCGCGACCTTCCGTATCCTGCCTCAGGCCACCTGGTCTCTCTCTCGACTCGCCTGCCGCACGCCGTGGTCTCCAAAGCGCCGGCCGGAGCGGCCGATTACTTCGATTGGCGGCAGCGTCAACAAGTCTTCACGGATCTCGCCCTCGCCCGGCTTGTCGCCAATTTCAATCTGACCGGGGAAGGCGAGCCAGAGCGCATTCGCGGCACGCGCACCACGGCCAGCTTGTTTGCCACTCTCGGCGTCGCGCCGCTCATCGGCCGCACCTTCACGGAAGCGGAACAGCTCGATCCGGAGCGCGCCGCCGCCGTTGCGGTGCTGAGCTATTCGTTGTGGCAGCGGCGTTTCGGCGGCGATCCCGGCATCCTCAAACGTAGAATCCGGCTGAACGGCCGCGACACGGAAATCATCGGCATCATGCCGCCCGAATTCCACTACCCCGGCCGTGATTACGAGCTGTGGGAACCACTGTACTACCCGCCTGAGGAACTCCGCGACCGTTCCGATCTCAGTTACGTGTCCGTCGCCCGTCTCCTCCCAGGCGTCAGCATTGCGCAGGCGCGCGCGCAAATGAACGCCATCGCCGCCAATCTGGCGCGCGAAAATCCCAAGACGAACCGCGATCTCGGCGTCTACGTGGAGCCTCTGCTTGGCGACATCACCGAATCGGTGCGCTCCGCAATCTGGCTGCTGCTTGCCGCGGTCGGGATGCTCTTCCTGGTTGGCTGCGTGAATCTCGCCAACCTGCTGCTTGCGCGCGCCAGCGGAAGGAAGGCTGAATTTGCCATCCGGGCCGCACTCGGCGCCACCCGCATGCGGCTCATGCGACAGTCGTTCGTTGAGACCATTCCGCTCGCCGTCGCGGGCTCTGCTCTCGGACTGCTTGGCGCCGATTCGCTCCTCAAGCTGCTGGTTCCACTGCTCCCGCCCGGCCTCCCGCGCGTGGAAGAGATCGCGATTCACCTTCCGGTTCTGCTATTCACAATCGCTCTCTCCCTGGCCGCCGCGTTCGCCGTTTCGATCGCTCCGGCCTCCCAGGTTTCCGCGAGCCTGCAACGCGGTCCGGGCTCGCACTCGCGGCTGCGCGACGTACTCATGTGCGCGGAAATCGCCTGCACGGTCGTGCTGCTCGTCTCGGCCGGCCTGCTGATGCGCAGCTTCGTCAACGTGCGCGCCACCGACCCTGGATTCCGGCCCGACCACGTTCTGGGCCTTCACTTCGCCGTCGATCGCGCCGTGCACGGGAATACAGACCCCGATGTCTGGCGCTACCTGTCGCGTCTCATCGACCACGTCCAATCCCGTCCCGGGGTACAAGCCGCCGCGATCGTCAATCGTCTCCCGCTGGGTGGCCAAACGCAAACCCTCCAGATCGAATTTGAAGGCCGCGGACTGACAGTGAATATCGATTCGCGCTCCGCCAGCCCCAACTACTTTCGCGCTCTTAGCATCCCGCTCCTCACCGGGCGAGCCTTCCGGGACGACGACATCGTGGGCCGCCCCGACGTTGGCATTCTCGATGACCGAATCGCGCGACAGGTGTTCGGCAGCGAGAGCCCGATTGGCAAGCGCTTCCGCATTGCGATCGTGCCCGGCATGCCGTGGGTGGAGATTGTCGGCGTAGCCGGCCACGTTCGCCACGAAGGGCTGGACCGCGACCCGCGGGCGCAAGTGTATTGGCCGTATGCCCAGCGAACCCAGGATCGCGTGGCGATGGCGGTAAAGACAGCGGGCGACCCAGCGGCGATGACCGCTGCGATTCGCGCCGCGATTCGAGAAATCGACCCCAACCAGCCTCTCTACGACGTGTTCCCAATGTCGGACTTCATCGGGCGAACGCTTCTTGCAGAGCGCCTGAACCTGGTGTTGGTCGGTTCGTTCGCGGTGCTTGCGCTCCTGCTGGCAAGCCTTGGGCTATACGGCGTGGTCTCGCACCTGACGGCGCGCCGCTCGCGCGAGTTTGGCATCCGGCTGGCGGTGGGCGCGACGCCGGCGCACCTCGTCGCGACCGTGCTGCGCGAAAGTTTGGCCCGCGCCTTGGTAGGCCTGGCAGCCGGCCTTCTCCTCGCCGGCGTCATTACCCGCCTGCTTTCGAACAGGATCCACGGCGTCACAGCGCTTGATCCGCTGACCTACGCTTCGGTAGCCGTGCTGCTGCTGACGGTAGTCATGGCGGCCAGCTATATCCCCGCCCGGAGAGCCTCACGCACAGATCCGCTCTCAGCCCTGCGGGATTCCTGATTTTCGTCCTTACTGTTCAATCCACGGCAGGTAAGCGGCACCATACAAGCCGGCCTCATTGCCGAGCGTGGCCTGGGCGATGCGCGTCTCGGTCAGGGTGGCGCGGAAGGTGAACGAGCGTTCCCTGGCGACCCGCGTCATGTGCGGTTCGAACAGCTCCCATGCCGGCAGCATGCCGCCGCTCAGCAGGTACAACGGGAAGTTGAAAGTATTGATCAGCATGGCCAGCATCATGCCGAGCGCCTCGCCGACCACCTTCCATATGTGTTTCGCCTTATCGCCGGCGTCGCCGCCGGCTTTGGCGAGATCGAAGACGTCCTTCGAGGAGAGACCGTCGCCCAGGCGCATGAGTTTCGCCATGGCGGTGACGGCGGAGGCAGAGGCATGTTTTTCCAGGCAACCTTGGTTACCGCACCCGCAAGGGTTGCCGTTCACCACCACCGAAACGTGACCGAACTCGCCGGCCATACCCACGCTGCCGCGCACGATCCTGCCGCCCGAAATGATGCCGCCGCCGATGCCGGTGCCAAGAGTCATCAGCACCAGATCATCGACGCCGCGGCCGGCGCCCATCCATTGTTCCCCGAGCGCCGCGGCGTTGGCGTCGTTCTCCAGAATTACTTTGGTACCAAGGCGGCGGCACAGTTCGTCGCGTACCGGTACGTTTTCCAGGAAGGGCAGGTTGTTCGAGCCGGTGATCACGCCTTCTTTCATGCGGATAAACCCGGGAACACCGACGCCGATACCGGCTAGTCCGGCGGTACCATGCTTATCGCGCATTTTGGAAATCGCCGTCGCGATATCGTTGAGCACCGCCTCGCGGCCCGCTGAAAACTCCGTCTCGCCGGAGATCTTGTCGAGCAGCGTGCCTTTGCGGTCGATTGCCGCAGCTCTCAAATTCGTCCCGCCCAGGTCCAAACCGATCGAGTAATCCGCCATATCCCACCGGATCATATCACGCGCCTTGCCGCTAGCACTCCCGGTATGGCTGCTGCCAAATAGTCTCCATAAATTGTTTTTAATCGTGCCGTTGGCAGGTCTTGTGCTACAACTTGGAAACAACAGCGTCCCTGTTTGACGTCTTACTAAACAGGGAAGGGGGAGCACATGAGGGATGAAAGGTATATCGAGGTTCCTGGAATTAAGACCCACGAACTGCCTCCATTGCTTGTGCACACGGTCTCGGAAACCGGCACGGACCTGGCATCCGTAATGTTGGAGGCCGAGGACATGCTGGCCGCGAGCGATGCGGACGACGATGTGATCGAGCAGCGCAAGCTCGACCTGGCGCTGCAGCTCACCGAGCAGTACAAGGGGCTGGTGTCGCACTGGTTCTGGGGCGACAGCGTGATCGAGTGGATCCGGCAATGCGAAATCACCTTTGAATCCGAGGGGACGCTGCGCACTTTGTTGCACCCGGACGTGTGGCCGCATGCCAGCCGCGCCAGTTTTGTAGAGCTGCTGCGCGAAAAGGCCGTGCCCACGGGAGGAGTGGCGCTGGAGCGCGCGGTGGGGCTGCGACTGAGTTTCCGGCAGCCGCCGCCGATCGATTGCGTTTCGAGCCAGTTCCTTTTCTATCTGAACTCGCCGGTGGCCGACACCGCATACCAGACGTGGTCGCACCTGGCTCCGCACGCGCAGGCTTTGTTTCCGCCGGACCGCTTCCATTTCGACGTGTTGAACATCAGTTAGAATTGGTGGCATGTATTCGCCTACCCGCCGTGACTTACTGGCAGCCTCCGCGCTGCTCTTCACGCGCCGCCTTCGAGCTCTGCCGCTCGCCGATATCAAATTGGGAATCACCACCGACGAAATCGACGACGACGTGTTGACGGCCGCAAAATTTCTTCAGAAAAACAACCTGAAATGGGCCGAGGTCCGCAATATCTGGGGCCCGTATAACACCTCGCAGCCGATCGAGAAGGTGCGCGAAGCGAGCAAGATTCTCGACGATCACGGGATCAAGGTCTCGATCGAAGGCACGGGGTTCTTCAAGATTCCGCTTCCCGCGGATGATGCCGAAGGGCAGAAGAAACTCGACGCGCAGTGGAAGCTGCTGGATGCCTCGATGGAGCGCGCCAAGGCTTTCGGCACCGATAAGCTGCGCATCTTTACCTTCATGCTCGGCCGGGGCGAGACCAAGAGCGAGAAGTCTTACGATCGCATCTGGGAACTCACGCGCGAAGCGGCGCGCCGCGCGAAGGGCTACCGCCTGGCGGTGGAGAATATCGGCGGCGGACATGTTTCGACGGGCGCGGAAGCGGCGTTGTTGTTCAAGAACGTGAAGGAAGCGAACATCGGCCTGACGTGGGACCCCAACAATGCGGGCGAGAGCGGGGAGCAATCGTTCCCCGACGGGTACCGCAAGTTGGACCCGGCGCGCATTTTCCACGTGCATTTGCGCGACTATAAGCACCAGGACGGGAAAGTGGTCTGGGCGAAGGTGGGCGATGGCGAGTTCGACAACCTCGGACAGATTCGCGCGATGTTGAAGGACGGATACAAAGGCACCTTCACGCTGGAGACTCACTGGCGCGATCCCAAGGGCAAAACCTACTCCACGGAGCAGAGTCTGGCGGCCTTGCTGGAAGTGGTCGCAAAAGTCTAGATGACCCAAGTTGGGTCATTTGGAAAAGTCAACTGGCTGTAAAAACTGGACTTGCAAATCGTTGGTGACCCAAGTTGGGTCACCAACGCACAGGAGGACCATCGTGAACATCCGGTTTACCCCCGCGCGCAGGCAGTTTCTGGCTTCGCTTGCCGGCGCGTTTTCCGGCGCGAGACTGCTGGCGCAGGAGCCCTATGTTCCGAAGCAGAGCGACCGGCCGGAGACACTGACGGGCGACGAGTCCGGCTTCACGCCGATCTTCGACGGCAAGACGCTGACGAACTGGGAAGGCGACCCGAAATACTGGCGTGTGGAGAACGGCTGCCTGGTCGGCGAGATCACGCCGGAAACCATCATCAAGAGCAACACGTTCATTATCTGGCGGGGCGGCGCTCCGGCGGATTTCGAATTGAAGGCCGATTACCGCATCACGTCAGGCGGCAATAGCGGCATCAATTATCGCAGCGTGGTGGTGGAAGACAAGGTGAC
This sequence comes from uncultured Solibacteraceae bacterium, assembly GCA_963811575.1. Lineage (GTDB taxonomy): Bacteria > Acidobacteriota > Terriglobia > Bryobacterales > Bryobacteraceae > Solibacter. The sequence continues at coordinate 41,210 of CAWERY010000016.1, forward strand.
CCCGGCCAACAAATTCGCCATGCGCGGATATCAGGCCGATATCGACGGGCAGAACCGGTACACGGGCCAGAACTACGAAGAGAAGGGGCGCCTGTTTCTGGCGCTGCGCGGGCAGACCACGCACGTTGTGGGCGGGCGGAAGCCGATCGTGCTGGCTTCCACGGGGGATACCAAGGCGCTGGCGGATTTCATCTCCACGGATTGGAACTCCTTGCACGTGATTGCGCGCGGCAACGTGCTGACGCACATTCTGAACGGTCACCTGATGTGCAGCGTCATCGACGACGATGTACCCAATCGCATGGCGAAGGGACTGATCGGCGTGCAGGTGCACGTGGGTCCGCCGATGAAGGTGGAATATCGGAATTTCCGCTTGAAGGAATACAGCTAGAATCTGGACCATCGCCGCTGCAGGCTTCGTGGGTCCACCGCCTGTTGGGGATGATGCCACGAGTGCAGTGTGTTGTTCTGAAAGGCGGCCGTCTTGGCCGGATTTGCAGCGGTCACGGTTCGCTTGGGCGAAGGACCGGTGGACTTTCGACGAAGGACAAGCATCGCGTACACCCTCTACTACAAGGGTACCGCCGCATGAAGGGTGGTTTCCAGACGATGCAACCCTTCGGCGAACATCTCGGAATTCACCCCCATACCGATGCGGAAACTGCCGGGCATGCCGAAGAAGCGGCCGGGAACGGCGGAGGTTTCGTAGGTGGCGCGAAGCTGCTCGAGGAAAGAATCCGCGCCGCCCGCGGCCAGCGTCAGGAACGATGTGGTGCCCCACCGGGTGCGGGCGGCGCGCACTTGGGGAGTGCGATCGAGGAACGCGTCGAGCAGGACGCGGTCTGCCATCACGATGCGGCGAAACTTATCGCGAACGAAATCCAATTTCTGAAAGACGGCCACGCTGAGCAGTTCACCGGGGTGTACGGGGGTGGCAGACATGACGTCGTTCATCCGCCACATGGCGTTGGCGAGATCGGGGCGCGCCAGAATCCAGCCGCAGCGCAAGCCGCTGACGCCGTACATTTTGGTGAGGCTGCTGGTGACCACGAACTCGGGGCCGAGGTGGAACGAAGTGCGCGGGGTGTTTTCATAGACCGCATCCAGATACACCTCATCGACCAGCACGGTGGCGCCAACCGAGCGCGCGAGCGCGCCGATTTCGAGGAGCGTGCTATCGGGCGTGAGCACACTCGAGGGATTGTGCAGGTTGGTCACGACGATCAACTTGGTTTTCGGCGTGACGGCGCGGCGCACCGCGGAGGGGTCCAGCGCATAGTCGTTTTCCTCGGCTCGCGGGAAGTATTTGACCTCGGCGCCGAGTGACCGCAAAGCGTCCTCGAGCAGGCCGTAGGAGGGATGTTCCAGCAGCACTTCGTCGCCGGGATTGACGAGTGTGGCAAAGGCCAGGTAGTTGGCGCCGGAAGTTCCGGCAGCGGTGACCACGCAAGCCGGGTCCACCTGATGACGCGCGGCGATGGCGGCTTTGAGGGGCGCGTAGCCATAGCTGTTGTCGCCGTTGATTTCGAGCGGCGGCAGGCCGCCCAGCTCGCTCAACGGGAACGCGCCGACGCCGCTGGTCGCGAGATTGAATCGCGCGCCGCTTGCCGTCTTGGCCCATTGCATGTAGTCCGATTGTCGATGTCTCATTACGCTTTGCGCCGCCAATACAAATATACGGGAACTCCGGTGAGCATGATTCCCCAGCCGCGCGCGCTGTTCAGCGGGTCTGTGATGACGGTGCTGGCCACGATGGCGACGCAGGCGAGGACGAAAAGCGCCGTGGTGTAAGGATGGCCGGGGGCGCGGTAGATGCCGCCCAGCTCGTCGCCGCGGCCTTCGCGGCGGAAGAGGAAGAGCGCGCCGCCGGCCAGCGCGAAGGCGATGAAATCGACCGACACCTCATAGTTGAGAATCTGCTCGTATTTGCCGGAGAAACGCGATCACGGTGGACGCGATGCCTTGCAGCACGATGGCGGTGACGGGGGCGCCGGTGCGCGGCGAAAGACGTCCGACGCGCTCGAAGAAGAGGCCGTCGCGCGCCATCGCGTTGTACACGCGCGGCGCGGTGAGCATGCCCTGGCTGAGAAAGCCGAGGGTGGAAATCGCGATGCCGAGCGCGATCCACCAGGCGCCACGCTCTCCCATGGCGGCGCGCATGACGGCCGATGCGGGAGTGCGCGTGGTGGCGAGGCCGTCCGGCCCGAGCACCTTGAGGCAGACTACGTTGACCGCGAGATAGAGCACCACCACGCCGGTGACGCCGGAGACCAGGCCGCGCGAAAGGTCGCGGCCGGGATTGCGCATTTCGCCGGCTACGAAGGTCGCGGTCTGCCAGCCACCGTAGGCGAAGGCGACGGGGATCATGGCGGCGCCGAGCGCTCCGAGCAGGCCGAACGATACCGGCCGGTCCAGCAGCGGCAACGGGTGAATGGTGCCGCCGCCGAGGACGATCCCGGCGATCACCAGGGCGGCGATGGCACCGGTCTTCATCAGCATGAGCGCGCTCTGCACGTTACTGCCGGCGCGCGCCCCCAGGCAATTGATGGCGGTGAGGCCGAGCAGCACGGCGGCGGCGATGGCGCTATCGCTCCAACCAAAGCCGCTGATCTCGCGATAGTAGCGGGCGAACGTAATAGCTACCGCCGCCATGCCGCCGGTCTGGGTGACAAGCAGCAGTACCCAGCCGTACACAAAGGCGACGGAAGGGTGATACGCCTCGCGCAAATAAAGATACTGGCCGCCGGCGCCGGGTAAGCGGGTGGCCAGTTCGGCCCAGATAAAGGCGCCCAGCATGGCGAGCGCGCCTCCGGCCAGCCAGACCGAGAGAATCAGGAACGGAGTGTGCACCTGGCGGGCGACGACGCTGGGGTTCATGAAAATCCCGGAGCCGACAATGCCGCCCATGACGATCATGGTGGCGTCGAACAAGCCGAGCTGGCGCCTGTTTGTCAAGGCAGTAGGCTAGCACAGTCATGGATAGCCATTGCTACACTGAAAGCAGTAGATGCCGGAATTCTGTACGTGCGGTGCTCAGCTCGCTCCCGATTCGCTCTTCTGCCACAAGTGCGGTAAGCCGCAGCGTGAGGTGCTGGAGCCGGAACCGGAGCCCGAAATTGTAGTCGATGTGGTGGCTGCCCCGGCGGTCCCCGACGTTGCTCCGGCGGCGCTGCCGTTAAATTTTCACAATCCGGTGGCGGTGCGGGTGGCGTTTACGGTGGCGCTGATCGCAACGCTGTTGAGCTGGATTCCCGCGTTGAACGTGATTCTCTGGGTGGCCGCCGGATTTTTCGCGGTGTACCTGTATCGACGGCGAACGGGGGTCTTCCTCAATGTTCGCGCAGGCGTTCGCCTGGGTTGGATTACGGGCGTGCTGATGTTCGTGATCACGACCGTGATTTTCACCTTGACGGTGATCCCGGCCGCGGCCAATGGCGGCATCGCCACACTCTTCAAGAGTCAGTTCAAGAACGCGTCGGACCCGAACGTTCAGGAGGCGCTGCGCATGCTGGAGACCGGCCCCGGCGTGGCGACGATTCTGCTGGCGACGCTGTTCATGCTCTTCTGCTTCATCACGCTGCTGGCGATGGCCGGCGGCGCGCTGGGCGCCAAACTGGTAGGCAGCAAAAACTAAAAGCGCGCGACCCGGGATGGGCCGCGCGCGATTTGAACGGGGACTAGCGCTGAATGCGGGCGGAACCGCCTTTGGCGAAGGAGCGAACCTGATCCACGGTGGCCATGGTGGTGTCGCCGGGGAAGGTGGTGAGCAGCGCGCCGTGGGCCCAGCCGAGCTTCACCGATTCTTCGGGCGATTCGCCGCTGAGCAGGCCGTAGATGAAACCGGAGGCGTAGCCATCGCCGCCGCCGACGCGATCGTAGACATCGAGTTCAGCGGTGGGAGTGGTGTAGGTCTGGCCGTTGATCCAGGCGACGGCGCCCCAGCTATGGCGATTGGTCGAGTGGACTTCCCGCAAGGTGGTGGCGACCACTTTGACCTGCGGGTGCTTCTTGACCACCTGATCGATCATGCCGAAGAAGACGCTGGGATCGAGCTTGGATTTGGCGGCGACTTCGGGGCCGGGAATGCCGAGGCCTTTTTGGAGATCCTCTTCGTTACCGACCAGGACATCGACGTTGCGCACGATCTTATCGAGCACGGCGACGGCGCGTTCTTCGCCGCCTGAGATGTTCCAGAGCTTGGCGCGGTAGTTGAGGTCGAACGAAGTGACGGCGCCGGCGGCTTTGGCGGCCTGCATGGCTTCGATGATGACGTCGGCGGTGGTTTCGGAGAGGGCAGCGAAGATGCCGCCGGAGTGGAACCAGCGGACGCCGCCGGCGAAGATCGACTTCCAATCGAAATCGCCGGGCTTGAGCTGGGCGGCGGCTTCATTGCAGCGGTTATAGAAAACGACGGGGGCGCGCACGCCAAGTCCGCGATCGCTATAGACGGCGGCCATGTTGGGGCCGTTGACGCCGTTATGTTTGAAGTGCTTGTAGAAGGGAGTGACGCCCATGGCGCGGACGCGCTCGGCGATGAGTGCGCCGATGGGGTAATCGACCATGGCGGAGGCGACGCCGGTCTTCAGGCCGAAGCAATCGGACAGGTTGGCGGCGCAGTTGAATTCGCCGCCGCTGACATGGATCTTGCACTCGGTCGCCTTGCGGAAAGGGATGATGCCGGGATCGAGGCGATGCACCAGGGCGCCGAGGGAAAGGAAATCGAGCGCGCCGTCTTTACGAATATTGAGGCCGGTAGACATTAAGCTTCTCCTAGAGTTACATCCACAGTGGACGGCCGCGGTTCGATCACGACCTCGTAGTGGCGCAGGATTTCATCCCACTTGCCTTGCGCATGCAAGATGAGTTCGACGGCTTCGCGGACTGCGCCCTGGCCGCCGGGGACGGCGGTGACGTGATGCGCGATGGCCTTCACCTCGGGGCGCGCGTTGGCGGTGGCGATGCCGAGGCCGACGCGGCGCATGACGACGACGTCGGTGAAATCGTCGCCGATGTAGGCCACTTCGGAGGGGTCCAGTTTGGCATCGGCCAGGATCTCATTGAGGATCGGGATCTTCTCCGTGTGCCCCTGGTAGATGTATTTGAATTTGCATTGATTGGCGCGTTCCACGGTGGCCGGAGAGACGCGCCCGCTGATCAGGCCGGTGGCGATTCCCAGGCGCGCCATCCACTGCAGCGCGATGCCGTCCTGGGAATCGAAGCCTTTGGTCTCCGCCATTTTCCCGTCGGGACCGGGCACGTTATAGAGTTTGCCATCGGTGAGGACGCCATCGACGTCCATCAGCAGCAGGCGGATTTTGGACGCGAGCGACGTGACAGACGCGCTCATACGGTGTAGTTTCCGGCGGAGACGTTGCCGCCCTTGCCGGTCCAATTGGTATGGAAGAACTTGCCGCGCGGCTGATCGACGCGTTCAAAGGTGTGGGCGCCGAAGTAATCGCGCTGGGCCTGGAGGAGGTTGGCGGGCAGGCGCTCGCTGCGGTAGCCATCGTAGAAAGCCAGAGCGGTGGTGAAGGCGGGCACGGGGACGCCGTTGAGCACGGCTTCGGAGACGGTGTGACGCCAGGATGCCTGGCAGCGATCCAGCAGGCCCTTGAAATAATCGGCGAGCAGGAGGTTGGCCAGCTTGGGATCGGCGGCAAACGCGGCTTTGATTTTACCGAGGAAGACGCTGCGGATGATGCAGCCTTCGCGCCACATCATGGCGATGGAACCGTAGTTCAGATCCCACTTGTATTCCTTGGCGGCTTCGGCGAGGAGCATAAAGCCCTGCGCGTAGCTGATGATCTTGGAGGCGAGCAGCGCCTGGCGGATATCCTCGACAAAGGCCTTTTTATCGCCGGGGAATTTGGCCTTGGGGCCGGAGAGGATCTTGGACGCCTTGACGCGATCGTCTTTCATGGCGCTGAGGCAGCGGGCGTAGACGGCTTCGCCGATCAGGGTGACGGGCATGCCGAGATCGAGCGAACTGACGCTGGTCCACTTGCCGGTGCCCTTCTGGCCGGCGGTATCGAGAATCTTGTCGAGGGTCTGTTCGCCGGTAGCGGGGTCTTTATAGCCGAGGATGTCGCGCGTGATTTCGATCAGGTAGCTATCGAGCTCGCCCTTGTTCCATTCGGCGAAAACGTCGTGCATTTCCTGATTGCTCATGCCGAGGCCTTCCTTCATGAGCTGGTAGGCTTCGCAGATGAGCTGCATGTCGCCGTACTCGATGCCGTTGTGGGTCATCTTGACGAAATGGCCTGCGCCATCGCTGCCGACCCAATCGCAGCAGGCTTCGCCTTCGGGCGTCTTGGCGCAAATGGCCTGAAAGATGTCTTTGACGAGGGGCCATGCGGCGGGGCTGCCGCCGGGCATCATGGAGGGGCCGAAACGCGCGCCTTCCTCGCCGCCGGAAACGCCGGTGCCGACGAAGAGGAGTCCCTTGCTTTCGAGGTACTGGGTGCGGCGGATGGTATCGGGGAAGTGCGAGTTGCCGCCATCGATGATGAGATCGCCGGGTTCGAGGAAGGGGAGCAGGGTTTCGATGAATTCGTCCACCGGTTTGCCTGCCTTGACCATGAGCATGATCTTGCGAGGGCGTTTGAGGAGCTTCACCATCTCTTCGATGGAGTGCGCGCCGACGACCTTGCTGCCCTTGGCGGCGTCATTCAGAAATTCATCGACCTTGGAGGTCGTGCGGTTGAAGGCGACCACGGTATAGCCGTGATCGTTCATGTTCATTATGAGGTTCTGGCCCATGACTGCCAGGCCGATTAGTGCGATATCTGCCGTCTGTTCCATGATCTGGTGTGCTCCAAAACCGTTAATGGCATGCTGCCGGAGGCCGCGATACGACAGGGTAGAAGGCACTCACGGGTAACTTCCGGAGGGTGGCCGGAAACTAAGGAAAAAGCCTAGCTATTCCAGATGCCAATCTCTCTTATAACATGCTTACATGAGCCTGCGGGTTCACTTTTCCGGCGTTACGGAATAGAGTGATTTACGAGGAGATCCCTGGATGAAAACGGCGCACCTTTTGATTGTGATGTTGGGCTGCGGGATGGCGGCGAAGGCGGACTTCAGCTATTCGCAGACCCGGAAATCCTCGCAGGCAATGCCGGCGGCCGGCGGCGAGGCGACGACCAAACATTTTCTGAAGGGACAGAAGATGAAGGTGGATAGCGGCAAGACGGCATCCATCTTCGATTTCGACGCGCAGACGGTGACGGTGCTCGATAACCAGCAGAAGACGTACACGGTGACGCCATTTGGCGACTTGGGGAAGGGCCTGCCGCAGACCGGGATGAACGCCAATGTCGATGTGAAGGAGACGGGGCAAAAGAAGAATATCAACGGGTTTACTGCGAGCGAAGTGGTGATGACGATCGCGATGCAATCTCAGCAAGGCACGCAGGCGATGACGATGTCGGTGGAGATGGACATGTGGATTTCCAACGATGTTCCGGGGGCGAAGGAATTGCGTGCGTTTTACGCGAAGAATGGCGACCGCTTCCCGTGGGCGGCGCTGGGCACGGGCGGGGGGAATCCGGGTATGCAGAAGGCAATTGCCGATATGCAGAAGAAGATGGCCAGCATCGGCGGGGTTCCGGTGATGCAGATCACGCGCATGAAAGCGGCGGGGAATCCGCAGATGTCGGCACAGATGGAGCAGGCGCGCGCGAAATTCGAGGAAATGAAGAAGCAGGGGGGACAGCAGGCGGCGATCGCGGAGCAGATGCTGGCGCGGATGGGCGGGGCGAGCGGGGGATCGATGTTCGAGATCACGATGGAATCGAGCGGCTTTTCGGTGAACCCGATCGCAGATTCGGTGTTCGCGGTGCCGGGGGATTACAGGAAAGTCACGAAGTAAGGAAGGCGGTTCTCGCAGAGACGCAGAGGACGCAGAGAAAGGCGTTGAGGCGGCGTAAAATGATGGTGATGGATTTGAAGAAAACCATCGCGGAATTGAAGGCTGAAGGCCGGATTGTTCAAGCTGGGCGGAAGTGGCCTCGAATCCCGGCGGGCGTCTTGGATTCGCCGCAGGGAGCACCACCGGCTTCGGGCAGTGCGGCGCAGGTCGCTTGCGTGCGGGACCGGCGCGGGCCAATCAAGAAGCCTGCGTGATCGAGCCTGAATGGCGCATTGCGGACTACTTGCCTGGGGACTTATCCGCTACCAGCAAATTGGCAAGCATACGGGAGTGGCCGACGCCGGGGAGGAGCGCGATGCGGGCGCTGCTGGCGAGGATGCGCTGGGTTTCGAGGACGTCGAAGAGGACCTGGGCGACTTCGGGCTCTTTGGCGATTTCCTTGAGCGCTCTGCCGAGTTCCATGGGGCGGATGGCGGCGGCCTTGGCGAATTCGACGGCGGCTTCGCGCTCGGCGGAGCTGGTGATGACGCTCACCTGGTTGGCGCCGGCCTGGCGGATGGCGGAGGTCACCTGGCGGAGGCGGTTGACCACTTTCTCCTCGATCTGGCGGATCATGCCGACGTCGCGGAAGTGCACTTTGCGGATGTAGACCGAGCCCAACTGGTAGCCCCAGGCCTGCGATTTCGCGGTCACTTCATTGCGCACGATCAGGCTCATGTTGTGGCGGGTTTCGAGCATCTCGGCGAGTTTCATATTGCTGAGACAGCGCACGGTGGCGTTGCTGACGTTGGCGCGCAGGGAGCCGCGCGGATCGGTGTTCTTGAACAGGTACGACACGGGATCGCTGATCCACATCTCGTACCAGACGCCGACGCCCATGGGCGCGCCTTCCTCGGAATTGACGGGCTGGCTGCGGAGGTATTCCTGATCGAGCCGGAGATCGAGCACGTAGCAGTTGCCAAGCCAGTTGATGACGAAGGCCGAAGGGCCGAGGATGCCGGGCAGGAAGTGGAGGCCGGGTTCATCCAACTGGCCGACCACTTTGCCGAAGAGCATGTAGACGCGGCAGGTGCGCTCCTGAACGACGGCGTAGATGCCGAAGATGCGGGCCAAGGCGAGCAGGACCGGTTCGGCCACGAAGGCGCCGATGAAGGCGACGAGGGCGGCGGTGAGGATGGAAACGATGGGTTGATCGGTCACTTGCCTGCCTCCAGATAGATTTGCTGTGCTTTGTCGTAGAGCGCGAGGCGCACGTTGCGCAGGTAGGCGCCGAGGATATCGGGGCCGGCGCGGTGCAGCTCGGCGAGTTCGGCGGCGAGGGACTTCACGGGCTCGACTTCGGCCTGGGCGCGAAGGGTTTCGATTTCCACGGCGCGGCGCGATTGCACGACGCGCTGATCGGCGCTGGCCTGGGCGAGGCTGATATCGCTGGAGACCTGATTGTGGGCGGTGTTGATGGCGGCGAGGGCCGATTCCACTTCGGGAGGCGGATCGATGCCGGTGATCAGCGAGGCATCGAGAATGACGCCGTAACGGGCGGGGGCGGAGCGGCATTCGTTATCCATATACTCGTTCAGATCGCGCAGATTTTTGCGCAGGTCGTTGATCGAGATGCCGGTCATTTCGCTGCCCGGGAGGACGGCGGCCGCGGCGGCGCCGGTGGCCTGGGTGACGGGCAGGGTGAGGGGCTCGTCCTTGGCCTCAAAGCTGGCAATTCGCTGGCGGAGTACGGAGACGAAATAGGCGAGGACGTGGACGAAGGGCTTCTTGATGCCGAAGACAAAGGCGTAGAGGTTGGCTTCGCTGACGCGGTAGCGGATCTGGCCGGTCAGGCCGGTATTGAGTTGATCTTTGGTGACCGCGTCGAGGATGGTGCCGTTGGCATTGGCGGTGGGATTCTCCAGGTCCAGCGCCATGTTGACGGTCATGGTGGCGATGGAGACTTTGTGCACCTTTTCCCAGGGCATGCGGAAATAGGGACCGCCGGGCTGGATGACGCGAACCTGGGGGTAGACATAGCGCGCTTTTTCCTCGGGGCGGAGGGCTTCGGCGATGGGGTCGTCGAGCGTAGTCTTGTCGCCGGAGACGCGGACGGCCCGGCCGAAGCGGGTTTTGACGGCACGCTCATTTTGATCGACGGTATAGACACCCATCAGGAGAATGCGGAGGACGAACCAGGCCAGGAGGCCGATGATGATACCGATCAGGATCTGCATAGTCAGGCTCTGAAATTGAGAGGCTCAGGGGTAGTATACCTTTCAGACGTGACGGTATGGTTTACGGGTCGTGTTACAAAGACTGCATGAGAGTTCTGTTCATTGGAGGCACGGGCATCATCAGCACGGCGAGCACGGCGCTGGCGGCGGCGCGCGGGATCGAACTGACGCTGGCGACGCGCGGGCGGCGCGCGGCGGCGCTGCCCGCGGGCGTCAAGACGCTGGCGGTGGACATGGAGGACGAGGCCGGCGCGGCGCGGGTGTTCAGCGAACTGCAGTTCGACGCGGTGGTGGATTGGATCGCCTTCACGCCGGAGCAGATCGAGCGCGACCTGCGGTTGTTTCGCGGGCGTACGCGGCAGTATGTCTTCATCAGCTCGGCGAGCGCTTACCAGCGGCCGGTGGCCGATTATCTGATTACGGAAGGGACGCCGCTCGGCAATCCGTTCTGGGATTACTCGCGGCAGAAGATCGCCTGCGAGGAGAGGCTGATGCGCGCGTGGCGGGAGGAAGGCTTCCCGGTGACGATCGTGCGGCCGTCGCTGACCTACGGGGAGACGCAGGTCACGCTGGTGATGAACAGCTGGGCAAAATCGTTCACGGCGATCGACCGGATGCGGCGGGGACAGAAGGTGATTGTGCCGGGGGACGGGTCTTCGCTATGGGTAATCACGCATAATACCGATTTCGCAAAGGGGCTAGTGGGGCTGCTGGGGCACGAGCAGGCGGCGGGGCAGGCATTCCACATCACGTCGGACGAAGTGCTGACCTGGGACCAGTTCTACCGGATTGCGGGCGCGGCGGCGGGGGTGGAAGCGAAGCTGGTACACATCCCATCGGACTTCATCGCGGCGTGCCTGCCGGACAAGCGGGGCAGCCTGCTCGGCGATAAGGGCAGCAGCGTGGTGTTCGATAACAGCAAGATCAAGCGGTTTGTGCCGGACTTCCGGGCGACGATGAGCTTTGGGGAGGGAATCCGGCGGACGATCGCGTGGTTTGACGGCGATGCGGCGCGGCGCGAAATCGACGACGAGGCCAACGCACAGTGGGACAAGCTGATTGCGGCTTATGAAAGAGGGATGAACGCGGCCGTGAAAGAGTTTGGAGGATAAGGACTTGGAGGCGGCCGAAGACAGACCGGGCAGCCTGACCGGAGCGATCCGGCGAACCGTGGAGCGGTACGGGATGTTTGCGCCGGGTGCGCGGATCGGCGGTGGCGGTCTCGGGCGGAGCGGATTCGGTGTGCCTGCTGCACGCGCTGCTGGAGCTGGGCGGGCTGGAACTCAGCGTACTGCACGTGGATCACGGGCTGCGGGGCGAGGAATCGCGGGGCGACGCGGCGTTCGTGCGGGAGCTGGCGGCGCGGCTGGGCTTGCCCTTCTGCCTGCGCGAAGTCACGCTGGGAGCAGGCAACGTGGAGCAGGAAGGACGCAGGGCGCGCCTGGGATTCTTCCACGAGCAAATCGCCGGCGGGAAGGTGGACCGGGTGGCGCTGGGGCACACACGGAACGATCAGGCGGAGACGGTGCTCTTCCGCTTTCTGCGCGGGAGCGGAACGGCGGGGCTTTCCGGAATCCGGCCGGTGACGGCGGAGGGGCTGGTGCGGCCGCTGATCGAAGTGGAACGTAGCGGAGGTCGAAGATTTCCTGCGGGAGCGGCGGATTTCGTGGAGGGAAGATTCGACGAACGTGGGCGCCGCTTTCGCGCGCAACCGGATCCGGCACGGGCTGCTGCCCCAACTGGCGGCGGAGTGGAATCCGGCGATGGTGGAGACTTTGGCGCATACGGCCGAGGTCGCTCAGGCGGAAGAGGCGTATTGGAATGAGGAAATGGAACGCCTGGCGGCGGTTCACGTCGCCAAGCTGGGCGGATCGGTGATTTTTCGTACAGATTGGCTCATGACGCTGCCGCTGGCGATGCGGCGGCGGGTGGCGCGGCGGACGATCCAGATGGCGAAAGGCGATTTGCGGGGGATCGACTTCGCGTGCGTGGAGCGCGTGCTGGAACTGGCGGCACCGGCGGGGGGATCGGGGAGGACGCAAATGCGCGGGGTGGAGGCGCGGCGCTCTTTCGAGTGGCTGCGGCTGGGAATTCCGTTTCCCCGCAAACCTTACACTTTAAAACCTCTTGTACCGGGAATTACGCAGATACCCGGAAGTGAACGGGGACTTTCCCTGGAACTGATTGAAAAATCGGAAACTTCTGGATTGCCTTATAACGTATATAATATTGAGATGGGTTGTCTCGACTGGGAGCGGCTGTCCGGTTCCCTGGAACTTCGGAACTGGCATTTCGGCGACCAATATCAACCCATTGGGATTCCGGGCGCAGTAAAGATCAAGACCCTCTTCCAACTACAACGTATACCTGTATGGGAACGACCACAATGGCCGGTTCTTACGGACGGCCACTCGATCGTCTGGACTCGACGATTTGGGGTGTCGGCAGGTTGCGCGGCGGGTCCCGAGAGCAACGTTGTGTTGAAACTCAACGAGGTGACAATCGCGTGAGGATTGCAGAATCGGGATGGCTGGGGACGGCGTCTAAAGAACTGACGGCCCGTACGGAGGTTTCGTGAATTCAAACATAAAGACATTGATATTCTGGGTAGTTTTGATCTGCGTCGCGGTGCTGCTATTCGCCGTCGTCCGCACCAATCAGGGACCCAAAGAAGACGCGATCAGTTTCACCCAGTTCCTGGAGAAGGCAAAGGGGGGAGAGGTAAAGGAGGTGACCATTGCGGACCGCGATGTTCACGGTATTTACCAGAACCCGAACCAGGGATTCCACACTCAGATTCCCGCCAATTATCCTCAGTTGTACGATGTTCTGAACGATAAGAAAGTGAACGTGAACATCAAGGACACGTCGTCCAGCAGTTGGATTGCGATCCTGCTGAACGCGTCGCCGTTCATCGTGCTGCTCGCCTTCTGGATCTTCATGATGCGGCAGATGCAGAGCGGCGGAAACAAGGCATTGAGTTTCGGCAAGAGCCGGGCGCGGCTGCATTCGACGCAGCAGAAGAAGGTCACGTTCAAAGACGTGGCCGGCGTGGAAGAGGCGAAGGAAGAGCTCCAGGAGATCATCGAATTTTTGCGCGAGCCGCAGAAGTTCCAGAAGCTCGGCGGGCGTATTCCTAAGGGCGTGCTGCTGATCGGGCCTCCGGGAACCGGCAAGACGCTGTTGGCCCGCGCGATTGCGGGTGAGGCGAGCGTACCGTTCTTCTCGATTTCCGGTTCGGACTTCGTGGAAATGTTCGTTGGCGTAGGCGCAAGCCGCGTACGCGACTTGTTCGAACAGGGCAAGAAGAACGCGCCCTGCATCATCTTCATCGATGAAATCGACGCAGTCGGCCGCCATCGCGGCGCCGGTCTGGGCGGCGGTCACGATGAGCGCGAACAGACGCTGAATCAGCTGCTGGTGGAAATGGACGGATTCGAGAGCAACGAAGGCGTGATCCTGGTGGCCGCCACCAACCGCCCCGACGTGCTCGACCCGGCGCTCCTCCGCCCGGGCCGTTTCGACCGCCGCGTGGTGGTGGGGCGTCCCGACGTGCAGGGCCGCGAAGCTATTCTGCGGGTTCACACCAAGAAGATTCCGCTGGGCGACAATGTCGATCTGACGGTGCTGGCTCGCGGAACACCGGGGCTTTCGGGCGCGGACCTGGCGAACCTGGTGAACGAAGCTGCGTTGAACGCCGCGCGTCAGAATCGCAAGGTTGTCATGATGCTGGATTTCGAACTCGCGAAGGATAAGATCCTGATGGGTGCGGAACGCAAGAGCATGGTGATGAGCGAAGCCGAGAAGCGCAACACGGCGTATCACGAAGCGGGACACGCATTGGTGGCGGCGATGCTGCCGAATGCCGACCCGCTGCATAAGGTCACGATCATCCCGCGCGGCATGGCGTTGGGCGTGACGATGCAATTGCCGATCGACGACAAGCATTCCTACAACAAAGACTACCTGCTGGCGCAGATTACGATTCTGATGGCGGGACGTATCGCCGAAGAAAAGTACATGCACCAGATGACGACGGGCGCGGGCAACGATATCGAGCGCGCCACGGACCTGGCCCGCAAGATGGTCTGCGAGTGGGGCATGAGCGAACTGGGACCGCTGAGCTTCGGCAAGAAGGAAGAGCAGATCTTCCTGGGACGCGAAATTTCGCAGCACCGCGACTACTCCGAAGAGACGGCAATCCGGATCGACGAGCAGGTGAAGAAGCTGGTGCAGGGCGGCTACGATACGGCGACGGGCGTGATCGATCAGTACAGCGAAGCGCTGGTAAAGATCGCCGAGACGCTGCTGGTGCGCGAGATTCTGGACGGCAACGAAGTCATGCAGCTGATCAAGGGGCAGACTTTGGCGCCGCAGGCTCCGAAGGATTCGGGCGGCGATACGCAGCAGGTTTTGCGGCCTGATAGCGGACGGCGGGTTCCCGGCTTGAACGAGGGCTCGGCGCCGGCGTGATCCCCGCGTTCCCGGTTTACCTGTTTGACATAGACGGCACTTTGCTGGACTCCGCCCAGGACATCTGCGGCGCAGTCCAGCAGGTGCTGGATAACAACCCCAGCCCTCCTGTCACCTACGAATTCCTCAAAAGCTACATTGGCCGCCACCTGAACGACCTTTTCCTGGACATCTGGCCGGATGCCACCCCCGAACGACTCGCAGAACTACTGGCGCAATACCGCAGCTATTATCCGGCGCGAGGGCACAAGCTGACCTCGATCTATCCTGGCGTGGCGGAAGGGTTGTCGGCGCTGGGCGGACGCAAGGGCACGGCGACCACCAAGGGTACGCCGACGACGCGCGCCATCCTCGAGCAGTTTGAACTGGCGCAGTTCTTCGACCACATACAAGGCACCGACGGGTTTCCGTGCAAGCCGGCGCCGGACGTCATCTTCACCGCCTTACAGGCGCTGGGGGCGCGGCCGGAGGATTGCCTGTTCGTTGGCGATTCGCCCGCCGACATGGAGGCGGGGCGGCGTGCGGGCGTGAAGACGTGCGCGGTCACCTACGGGTACGGGAAGCGCGAAGACCTGGCGGTGTTTACGCCGGACTACTGGATCGGCGACCTGCGCGCGCTCAGCGCACAAGCGGCCACAGTTTAGCGCGAACCTGGACTGGCGTACCGAAATATAGACTCTGCATGTAAACCCCGGCGGGGGAAAATCGGTCTATACGTACGCAATGGCATTAGTGGGCAGGGAAACAGAGACTAATGACCGCGAGGATTTCGATGCGCTGGTGCGAATGCACCGGCCGCGGGTCTATCGCTTTATTCTGGCGTCGCTGCGCAACAGGGAGACGGCAGAGAACCTGACGCAGGACTGCTTCGTACGGGCATACCGTGCGCGCGGGCAGTTCCGGGGCGACTCCAACATCACCACGTGGTTCCTGCAAATTGCGGCGAACCTGATTCGGAATCACGAATCCAGCAGCCGGTTGAAGTTCTGGCGGCGCTCGCTGCGCTGCGATACGGATGTGGGCGATATCGGGAACGCGGTGACGGACCGGCAGCAATCGCCGGAGGCCGCGTTCCTGGTGAAAGAGCAGGTGCAGGCGATCTGGGCGGCGGCGGCGGACCTGCCGGCGCGGCAGCGGAGTGTGTTTTTGCTGCGGTTTGTGGAAGACATGGACCTTCTGGAGATCGCCGAGGTCATGGGGATGAAGGAAGGCACGGTAAAGTCGAACCTCTTTCGGGCGCTCCAATCGGTGCGCGCGAAGCTGGAGTTAACCCAGCTGGAGGCACCCAAATGAACAGACACGTTTCGGAGCATATTTCTGAGGAAGGAGTTCTCATGTACCTCATTGGCGACGTCAGCGCGGAAGAACGCAAACATATGGAAGAATGCGCGGCATGCCAGGCAAAGATCGCAAGCCTGGCGAATCCGCTGGCAAATTTTCGCGGCGCGGTGCGGGGCTGGAGCGAGAAATCCAGCGCCAACGAGCGTGCGGCGGAGCTGCGCTGGACGGTGATTCCGGCGGCGGACCACCTGGAGCGGCTGCTGCTGCCGGCGGCGGTGGATGTGCCGTGGTACCGCTCCTTATGGAGCGGGATACGCGACTTGTTTGCGCCGGAGCTTCCGCCGCTGGACGTGACGGCCAAGCCCGTTCTGGTGCGGGAGATCTGGGGGCAGTACGGACGGCAGAAAAAATCGTTTGTGATGTCGGTGGCGCTGCAATCGGCTCTGGCGGCGCTGGTGTTTACGGTGGCGCTCACGCCTACCGTGAGAAATAAGATTATGGGCAATGCGACGGTGCTGATATCGCCCGATCTAACCGACTACCAGCCCAACGCTGCCATCAAGAAAGACAGATTGTCGGGCGGTGGAGGCGGCGGGGACCGGTCGCCGATGCCGGCTTCGAAGGGAAGAGCTCCCAAGTTCGCATTGAAGCAGTTCACGCCGCCAACGGCTGTGGTGGCCAATCTGGATCCGAAACTGACGATGGATCCGACGTTGATCGGACCTCCGGATGTGCAGCCGCCGAACGTAAATATCGCGCAGTACGGCGACCCGTTGGGGAAGATCGGCCCGGCATCGAACGGTCCGGGGTCCGGGGGCGGCATCGGCTCCGGGAAGGGCGGCGGGATCGGTTCGGGAGTTGGCGGCGGGCTTGGACCGGGCGAGGGCGGCGGGGTTGGCGGCGGGGTATTTCGAGTGGGCGGAGGAGTGACGGCTCCGGCGCTGCTCTCAAAGGTCGAGCCCGAGTATTCCGAGGAGGCGCGCAAGGCGAAATACCAGGGGACGGTGATGCTGTACGTGGAGATCGACGCGAACGGACGGGCGCAGAACATGCGGGTGCTGCACAGCCTGGGACTCGGACTGGATGAGAAGGCCATGGATGCGGTCCGGAAGTGGAGGTTCAAGCCGGGCACGAAGGATGGCAGGCCGGTGACGGTGATTGCGACGGTGGAAGTGAACTTCCGGCTGCTGTAGGGGAAGGAGTTCCCGGCGCGCTTGCGTGTTCGCGCGCAGTGACTTAGGCTGGCTGCTGATGACCAGCAGACGGACCTTTGTGCAGATTGCGGGAATTGGGCTGAGCGCGGCGCGACGCGCATATTCGGGCGCCGCGCCGAGCGATCGGCTGCAGGTAGGATTTATTGGACTGGGCGGACAGGGGACGTCGCGCCTGAACGAGTTCATGCGGCATCCGGACGTGACGGCCGCGGCGGTTTGCGACCTGGATGCCCAGCACCTGGATCGCGCGAGTGCGCTGGTGGAAAAGGCGCAAGGGCACAAGCCCGAAAAATTCCACGATTTTCGGAAGCTGCTGGCGCGCAAGGATCTGGATGCGGTGATGATCGGCACGCCCGACCACTGGCATGCGCTGCCTTTCCTTGAGGCCTGCAGCGCGGGCAAGGATATCTTCGTGGAGAAGCCGCTCTCCTATTCGATCGGCGAGGGCCGCGCGATGGTGACGGCGGCGCGGCGGCACAACCGGATCACGCAGATGGGGAATCACATACACAACGACCGGCCGACGTACCGGCGTGTGGTGGAGGTGATTCAATCGGGCGCGCTGGGAAGGATCCACCGGGTGGATTGCTCGCTGACCACGGGTGCGACGGGGATTGGCAGGGCGCCCGACGCGGCGCCGCCTCCGGAGCTGGATTACGAATTCTGGCTGGGTCCGGCGCCGCGGCGTCCTTATAATCCGCTGCGTTCGCATTTCAACTATCGCTACTTCTGGGATTACTCGGGCGGGGCACTGATCGATTTCTGGTGCCACTATACGGACGTGGCGTGCTGGGCTCTCGATTTGAGAGCGCCGACGAGCATTTCGGCGAGCGGGGGGCGGTGGGCGGTGGACGATGCAGGCGAGACTCCGGACACGCTCGAAGTGGTGTGCGATTATCCGGGGCTGATCCTGACATGGACGCTCAATCCCAACGGACGTCCGGGTTTCGACGCAATGGGCAGCAGCGTGATTTTCGAAGGGTCGGCGGCGACGCTGGTCACCAATTACAATCGCTACGAAGTGTACGTGAAGGGCAAGAAGGAGGAGAATTTCCAGCCGCCGGCACAGACGATTGCGAATTCTCCGGGCCACATACGCGAATTTCTGGACGCGACGAAATCACGCCAGCGGACTACGTGCGATGTGGAATACGGGCACAGGCTCACCAAGGGCGGCCTCTTGGCGAACATCGCTTATCGCACCGGCGAGCGGCTGCACTGGGACGATGCGCAAGAGCGCTTCACCGGCCGCACGCAAGCCAACCGCTACGTGACGCGGCAGTATCGCAAGCCCTGGAAACTGGCGTAACGCATCACTGCCCGGTCAGGCAGGGAAGGAGCACGGAACTGCCGCGGTAGATGCGCTGGGTGGCTTTGACATAGTCGGCGGCGTGAGCCTCGAAGATGCTGGGCACGTACTTTTGGGGATTGCGATCGTAGACAGGGAACCACGTGCTCTGGACCTGCACCATGATGCGGTGGCCTTTCAGGAAGGCGTGTGCGTTGGTGTGCAGATCGACGGTGTACTTCACGGGTTTCCCGGCGGGGACGGGCTGCGGGCTTTCGAAGCCATCGCGGAAACGGGCGCGAAGAATCTCGTCGGCAATCATCAATTGGAAGCCGGGCAGTTCCTTGGCGTCGTCGGGATAGACATCGATTAGTTTGACGACCCAATCGCTATCGGTGCCGCTGGTGGAAGCGATCAGGCCGGCGACGAGATCACCGGCAACGCGCAGATCCTCCTTGAGGGGTTCGGTTTGCCAGGAGAGCACATCGGGACGGTGGTCCACGAAGCGCTGGTCCTGAACCAGCCAGACGCGCCATTCCGGGCCGGGATACGTGGCGGGGATGGGCCGTGGGCGGTAGGGCACGGGGTTGGCCGGATCGCTGACATATTCATCGAAGGCGCCGCTGGGACCGGGCCCATCGAACGATGAGTTTTCCCTGCTCGCGAAGGTATAGGGCGCGCGTGCGGGTAGCGGCGGCGGGAGGCCAGGCCTGGTGCTCCCGCCATTGATTGGCGCCGGTTTCGAAGACCGTGGCCTCGGGCAATTTGAGCTCGCCCTGGCCGCGCAGCCAGTAATCGAACCACGGCTGGAAGATTTTTTCGCGATAGTAAAGGCCGGTGTCGCTGCCGAAATCGATGGCGCCGAGTTTGCGGCCGGCTCCATTCCAGCCGCCGTGATTCCAGGGGCCGGCGACGAAGTAATTGCGATGTTCGGAATCGTGCCGTTCGAGGAGTTCGTAGATCTTCTGGGGACCGTAGAAATCCTCCTGATCCCACCAGCCGGCGGTGTGGACGATGGGGATTTTGACGGCGTTGAGATACGGCGCAAATGCCTGGCGCTGCCAGAAGGCGTCGTAGTTGGGATGGCGCATGAAGTCGGTCCAGGTGGGCACTTTGCCGTGGAAATATTTCTCATTGGCGTTGGGGAGGGGGCCGAGGCCGAGATACCAATCGTAGGTATCGGCGCGATCGAACTGGAAGCGATAGTTTTCGGTGGCGGTGGTTTCGAGCATGGCGGAGTACTCGAAGCCGTAGCTGAGGCGGAAGGCGCCATTGTGATGGAAATCGTCGCCCAGGAACTGGTCGGCGGGGGAGGCCTGTTCGATGGCGGCTTTGAGGGCGGGATGGGGGTCGAGCGCGGCCATGACGGCGGTCCAGCCATCGTAGGAGGTGCCGGCGATTCCGGCGCGTCCATTGTTGTTGGGGACGTTCTTTATGAGCCAGTCCACGGTATCCCAGGCATCGGTGGTTTCGTCGATTCCCTTGCGGTCTTTGGGATCGTGCGGGGGGTGAAACATGATGAATTTTCCCTGGCTCTGAAAGCGGCCGCGGATATTCTGCGAGACGAAGATGTAGTTTTCACTGCGCCAGCGCTGGGCGGCGGGAAGGCCTTTGGCGACGGCATCTTCGGCAGGGACGCCGTAGGGAGTGCGATCGATCAGGAAGGGCAAGGGGCCCTTGGCATTCCTGGGGGTGAGGATGACGGTTTCGAGGGCAGCGCCGTCGCGCATGGGGATCATGACCTGGCGGTAGTCGACGAAGACGCGGGCGTCGTCGTTCTGGTTTGGACCGCTTTGGTTTTGACCGGTCAGGCCCTGTTGGATCAACAGCATCGCGCCAGTCAGGAGGCCGAGCAAGATCGCCGGTTTCATGCTCAGATGATACTCGAGATCGGGGTGGGGAAACCTGGGAATTCCCCGCTGCCGCGTGCCCATTGCTATGATCGGGAATATAGCAACTGGAGGTCCCATGGCGGACGAATTGAATCGTCGAGATTTTATGAAGGCGGCCGCGATTGCCGCAGGCCCGGCCGTAATTTCGGCACAAGGCGCGAATGACAAGGTGAACATCGGTTGGATCGGAGTCGGGACGCGTGGCTACGCGGGCCTCGACTGGCTGCATACGGCGGCCGCCAACGACGTGAAGATCACCGCGATCTGCGACACCTACGATGGGTATATCGCGCGCGCCCAGGACCGCATGCAGACCGTCTGGGGAGCCAAGGCCAAGGCCTATAAGGATTACCGCGAGCTACTTGCCGACAAATCGATCGACGCGGTTTACATCATGACGCCGGAGCACCTGCATCACGATATGACGATCGCGGCGCTGAAGGCGGGCAAGAACGTCTACATCGAGAAGCCGCTGGCCCACACGATCGAAGAGGGCTTCGACATTATCAAGGCGTGGGAGCAATCGAAAAAGATCGTGCAGGTGGGCACGCAGAATCGCAGCTCTTCGCTCTACAAGAAGGCGAAGGAGCTGATTCAGCAGGGAATGGTGGGCGACGTCCATTTCGTGCGCGCGTTCTGGTACCGCAACGGGCTGCCCAACGAGCCCTCGTGGCGCTACGTGATTCCGGCGGAGGCCAACCCGCAGAATACCGATTGGAACCGCTTCCTGGGCACCGCTCCCAAGCGGGCATGGGATCCGCACCGCTACTTCCAGTGGCGGCTGTATTGGGATTACTCGGGCGGCATTTCCACCGACCTGCTGGTGCACCAGACCGACATCGTCAACTTCATGCTGTCCAAGACGGTGCCGAAGAGCTGCATGGCGAGCGGCGGCAATTACCGCTGGACGGACCCGGGCGACGACCGCGACGTGCCCGATACATTGAGCGCGGTATACGATTATTCCGACAAGATGCAGCTCAACTACAGCTGCTATCTGGGCAACGAATTCTTCGGTTTCGGCGAAGAGATTTTCGGCAACGAAGGCACGATCCGGGTGATGAACCGGCAGGATCTCTACTTCGAACCGGAGAGCTACAATTCGCGGCGCGCCAACGCGCCGAATCGCGCGCCGGAGGCGATCAAGGCGCGGGCGGCGATCCACATCAACGGTCCGGCGGAGTATAAGGAATCCGACGGCGCCATCAATCACTTCCGCAACTTCATCCAGAGCGTACTGGGTAAGGAGCAGGTGATCGCGCCGCCGACGGTCGGCCAGCAGGCGGCGATCAGCGGCCACATGGCAACGCTGTCGTACAAGAACCAGAAGAAGGCGGTCTGGGACGACAGCGCGCAAAAAGTCCACTTCGTTTAGCCGCGGCCACTGCGTATGGCCGCCGTTGCCACAGCCCCGGCGGGGACGTCTCCCCGTTGGATTGTCAGCCGCAGTGTAGACCTGAGCCTCATCATCGGCAGCGCCGTTGCGGGGTATATTTATCTCGGGCTCTACACTGCGCTCCACGTAAAGATCACGCTGTTGTGGTGGTTCTGGAGCGTGGGCTTCGACGGCACGCACATCTTCGCCACTGCCAGCCGCACGTACTTCGACAAGGGCGCTCGGGCGCGCGATCCGAAGCTGCTTTACGGCAGCCTGATTGTGTTTTTCTCACTCGGTCCTTTGATGGTGCTGGGGGGCAGAAGGGCCTGCTGGCGCTATTGGTGGGCGTGTGGGCGTACTATCACGTCATCCGGCAGCACTATGGATTTCTGGTGCTGTACAAGGTGAAGAATCGCGACCTGCTGCCCCTGGATAACGCTCTGGACCGCGTGTTTCTGGGTGTGATGATGGTGTTCCCGCCGTTTCACCGGTTCTTCATTCATCACCCCGAGGAGCTGGGAATCAAACTGGCGTTTCCGCAGTACGAGCCGGTCTTCTGGGCGATTGTAGGGTTGACGGGCGCGGTGTGGATGGCGCGGCAGTTTGGGCGTTTCCGCCGCGACATTCCGAAGTACCTGCTGCTGGGCGCGATTCTTCCGCTGCACTGGCTGACGTTCGCGTATATGAGCTGGCAGGCGGCGGTGCCGACGGTGACGATCGTCCACAACCTGCAGTATCACGCGCTGGTCTGGTTTCACAATCGGAACCGGTATGGGGCCGCGTCGGTGCTGAGCCGCAGTCTCCTGGCGTATGCGGGAACGGCGTTGGTCTTCAGCGCGCTGTACCGGATTCCGGGTTTCCAACTGGGACAGGTGTCGGACCTGGCGTTCGGTTTCTTCTGCGGCTTCGGGTTGACGCACTACTACCTGGACAGCCGGATCTGGCGCGTCCGGCACGACCCGGGGTTGCGGCAGGCGCTGCAACTGGCTTAAGGTGCATCCCGCGCCGCCGCGAGTTCGCACGTCAGCAAGGAGCAATAACTACTCGAAATACTTATTCTTTCTTTGCAAAGAAACTCCGGATCGGATACTCTATCTGGAACTAAGATGGCCAACTCGTTCCCTCCGCCTGCCGGTTCTACAGCTGCCACGGCTACGGCACCTGCAGTAACACCACCCGACCAACCCGCTTCTCAGGATACGCAACGGACGCCAAATCCGCCGCCCCCTCCTCCCTCCGCGCCTCCGCCTTCGCGCCAGCAGTTGGCAGCCGCCCCACGCATCAAGTGGCTTGGCACGGCGATCGTCTTCGCGCTGATCGCCGGAGCCTTTGCAGTCCTTATCACAGATATCGCATACAACGATCCGCTCGGTATTAAGACTCTCCTTGCAGCCGCCTCCGTGCGCATCGGCCGAATCTATCTTAGAGGGATGATGGGCGGACTAGGTCTCCTCTGGAGCATTGCGACGGTATGCCTCGCAATAGCTGGCGCGATTTCGGCATTCCTCGACTCATCCGCGTTCGAGTACCGCACTAAGGTATACGGCTTGAGCGGTGATCGGGCAATGACAGTGTCAAGACCTCTGATGCTAGTCCTTCTCGCACTACTCTCCGGTGTGATGGCAGTAATCTGTGTCTGGGCCGCCGGTCATCGGAGGTAACTATGGGAATAGCGTCGGCAAAAATCCCTCTCCGTCAACGTTCTGATTGCGAGCCACTCTCCCCTGCCGCCTCCTGCCTCAACCCGGAGGCGAAGGGCAATTTCGAGAAGAACTGGGCACAGTGCGAAGGCTACGACGTCCTCAAGCAGGAGATGTTTCGCTATTGCTGCGGAGAGATCCGTGGACAATCTCTTTTGGTTGCCGGCCACCGGGGCGCCGGCAAGACGCTTCTTACCCATCTGGCAATCCAGGTTACTCGCTGGCGTGCGGAAGGAACGCACCCCGATTTCAAAGGATCGTCTAATGCGAAGGCGATACCGTTCCTGGTTCCAATTCATGGACCCGACCTCCTGGATGCTACCTCAAGCTATTCCACGAGGGACGAGGACAAACTGGCGACGGGTGCCATGCATCAGATCTTGCTCGCCCTTCAAAAGTCATTCAAAGAGGAACTCCTCTCCCGTTTTCGCGCGGCATTCTCTGAGCCCCGTCCACGGCCTGGACCTAATCGAACTCGCCCGCGAATTGCAGGGCAGAAGCACCGCCAGTTCGGCCTATCGTTTTTGGGAGCGTTTTCGCCTCCTGCCGCATGGAATACTCGGATGTACGCTCGAGGCAGAGAGCAAGATCGGAAGCATTCTCTCAGGCTCCCAGGCCTACCTTGAAGTCCTCCTCATCGAATCGCTCAACCACGCTGCGGAAAAGATCCTCGAAGAAGAAGGAGGAACGATCTCGGTACCGGGTCCTGCGGGCAATCAAGTCCCTTTGCCAATGAAGACGCTCCGAAGCTACTGGAATCTCATCGTCCCGGTGCTGAGCGTCGCCGCCGCGATTTTTGCCGGCACAAGAGCCGCACCTTCCGGCAACTCGCCTACGGGTTGGCTGGTTCCCGCCGTCGCCTTCTTTGTCACTATGGTGGTGACTCGAAAATTGCTTCACGGTGAGTTCAACGGCTTCCCGGAAGTAAGTTTGATCGACAAACGAAGCCTAACCGAATTGGATCGAGCGCTGCCCCTCCTGGTAAACCGTCTCTTCCAGGCTGGCTATGCCCCCATCTTCGTCGTCGACGAGTTGGACAAGGTCCCGGATTTGGCTGACCGGCTTCGGGGCTTCATGCGCCAGCTCAAGTATTTCGCTACCGACGAATCGTTTTTCTGCTTTCTGACGGACCGGAGCTACTTTGAGGTCTTCGAGGCCGACCTGGATCACTGGCGCTATCCTGTCGAGCAGACCTACTTCGGTCACCGCGTCTTGGTCCACTACACGCCGGCACAGATTCGGAAATACATCGACTCCCGCTTCCCGCCAAACGACCAGGGGCCGGAAACGTTGACCATTAAGAACATTATCGCCTTCGTTTCGCATTGCCAACCCGCCGAGGTGGAGAGATATCTGAGCGAAAATCGAGATCCCGCTGATCCACGCTCCCTTCGCATTGAAGAAGGCACCCTCTGGAGCGCGCCGAAGTACCGATTTTCCATCTACTGCAACACCGTCCTGCAGTTTCTTTACGAGTCGTCGGATGCCACGCACAGAATCCGCCAGTACCCCCAGTTCTCTGCCTGGATCATGGATTCGCTCTACTACCTGCCGCAAGGCTGGCTCGACGGTCAATCTCCCGATGTCGACCAGCAACGCCTCAAAAAATACTTTAAAGAACACCTGGGTCTTGGCAGGCTAGACCGCGATGTCACCTCGGATGCCGACCTTGCCTTCCTACTCGACTTGACACTCAAGTTCCGGAACCATCTGATTTCGCCCCATAGATTTGCCCAGGAGTGGGTGGAGAGCCACAAATCAACCCTGAGCCGAGAAGAGTCAATCCAACTGGTGAATTGCCTGTTGCAGCGCCCCTTAATCAGAATGGTGCCGAATAAGGATCGAGGCAAACTCTCATCCGACGCCCAGTGCAGCTGGGAGTTCGATTTCTATGGCACTCCCATCCGGCCGGATGGCTCCTTGCGACCCTATTTCGGCGCCATTCGTTCCAATAGCTTCGAACGGACTATGGAAAAGACCTATGATCGGACCGATTATTTCCAGCAAGCGCTCACAAACTTGGGCGTGTCGGCCGAAGCGATTTTTCAAATGGCATCAGACCATGCATGGGGCAAGGACAGCCGGGATTGGGTAAGATCTGCCCTGAAGCCTCACAAGGCAGCCGTAGAGAGCCTATTCGCGGAATCCTCCGGCCGGGATGTGAACCACCTATTCGACATGGCCGCGATGAGCATTACTCTGTTTGATGCACAAGGACGCTTCCTAATTGCCGCCCTTGCGGGCAAGTCCGCCGTGGCTGACATCGACGATGTGGATGAGTGTATAGATTTGGCAATGACGAAATATGGCAACGACGAAGTCACGAGGTTTTTATTAGAGGACGTTCTTTCTGGCGGCACCCTGCAGCTAAATCTTGATGCGCTAAACAACTTGGCGAAAAAACGGCCGTCAGCGGCCTAACTTCATCAAATACTCCGGAAGCGTATCTATCGAGAGGTTGGCTTTGTCAATCCGAGGGATATTCTCTACCTTCTTTCGGCTAATCGCGTCCAGCCGATCATAAGTTCCCGTTAGAATCAACAGTTTCGCATCCCGATGATGACTCTTCAACTCCTCTAGCAATCGAAGTCCGGCCGTCTCCGCCTCGGATTCTGTCATCAGTTCACGCAGCCCCGGCTTAAGATTGATATCGATGATCGTTAATTCAAATGGCCATTCCCCTGCTTTGGTAATAAGCGACAAGGCATCAGTCACCGTCTTTACGCCGACGACCTTGAACTCACCGCCCTTTTCTAGGCGCCATATATATGCCCGGAATAGTCTGATCTCGTCGTCAATCCACAGAAGCTGTTTGATCATGTTAGCTGTTGTTGCCTTCCTGTCGTATCGTTCCATGTCGGACTGCTGAGAAACCGAGGGAACCGTAGCGTGAACTCCGTCGGGTCATTTCGCTTCGTAATCTCAATGCGGCCGTGATGAAGCTCCACCAGGCGCTTGACAACCCAGAGCCCATATCCCGTACCATTCAGGTCCTGCCGCCATGCATTGACGCCTCTTACTCCGTCGGCAAACAGGAGGTTCAAGTCCTCAACGTCATTGACACCGACGCCGTGATCCCTCACCCATATCACGAATTCGCCCGGTTGCGTTTCGCTCCTGATCTCGATCGAGAACTTGTTCGGAGCCTCTGGCTTTGCGTACTTAATGGCGTTGTCCAAGAGATTAAAGAAGATCTGTTGAAACATATTGCGGTCCACGTGGAGTAGCGGCAACAGATGCGTACCTTGCGAAATCGTGGGGAAGTTATGGCTATTGCGCACTGGCAGTTCGCGTGCATCCAATTCCACTCTCATCCACCGCACGATCGGAGCCAATATGTCGGGTAGCAGGCTGATAGGTTGTATCCTGAGTTGAATCTTCCGCGAGTCGACCGCGAGGTAATCTGGGTTCAGCAGTTGCGAACGCATAATACCGCACCAGGAATGGACGTCGTCAAACCAGGGGAACGGAAGGTCGGGAAACTTGTATTCCTTGATGCGCTCCTTCCAAACGGTATCGATTGCTTCTACCGCTCCGATAATCACCAACAACGGGCGCTTCAGCTCGTGCGTGACCTTCCGCAGCTGACTGCGTTGTAGCCATTCTCCACGCAGCGTAGCCACACGTGGCATAGCGGATTGGATAATCGCATCGAGGAGAGCGAGTTCATCGTGATGAAAGAAACGGAGACCGCGACCGAAGAATCGATTTGCACAGCGCACCACCCCCGTCGATCTTCCAAGGGCATCCACCATGGGCGCCGCCAGAACAAAAACATACCCTTCCGCGTCCTTCCGCTTCAACTTCATTCGCGCGGTTCCGGGTTGCTTATCCGCCTTCTCTCGAGTCCGGTTGGGAAGCCGGTTCCGGAATACCTTGACGGTACGCGATTCCCGATCTTGCGCCATGTAATAGCATTGCTCGCTCGGCGTATTACGGGAGGCCGTCCAGTTGAGAGTGTCCTCCTCTCCGATAGGAAGCAGTTTGACACTGGCTGGGTCAGCCACAAACAGCACCGCTTCCTCGCAATGGCACAGACTCTTGATCACCGCGCGAAGTTCTACTACGAGGTCATCCAGACGGGTGGAACCGGCTGCGAGTAGCGCCACCTTGCGCTCTGCGAGCAGGCACGCCTCATCCAGTCGCTGGTCTAGAAAGCGCGCTAGACAAGTCGCCGTGACCTGAAGCTTGCGTTCGTCAATCAGCCCCTCGCTTCTCCCATAAAGCTTGAGCTGGTACCGGCTCTGATTGAGGTTGTAGAGATTCGAGAGCGGCGTCTGCCAGCGGAAGCAGCCTGCTTTCCACACGAGTCTTTCGCCTTTGCAAACTTGAGCAGGGTCGTCAGGGAACGCCACGGCGCTCTCGGCTTGCTCCATGTGTGTCCACAAGGGTGCGTCAATCAGTTCGGCCACTGGCGGCAAAACGGCCAGTACAGTATAGGTCGGCACCGGATCTCCGGAACTCACGCTGTCGAGTTCGCTGACCTCGGAAACGCCACATAGAACGGCCCTTTCGATTCGCAAGACGTCGATCAGAATCGAGAGGCCCGCGACGTAGATCTTGTCGAGATCGGTCTCGCTGATCGCCTCCAGCCTCCGCCGCAGCAACACCTCGAAACTTGCGAGGGCACCAGGCTCTTCCCAGTGGCGAGGCTCCGCCTGTAACAAACGCTTTCCCGCAATCGGCAGACCCCATTGAGCCAGAGTCTCAGCCCCGTGCCGGATCGCCTCTTCGGCGCTGTCCGGAGAATAATCCTGTTCGACAACTATCCAGGGATTGCGGTAGCTGTCCAATTTCAGCTCTTCGAGTACGGACCTTACATCCGCATCGTCCTCATTGATCGGACGGAAGCCTCGTGAATAGCGCTGCGACATCCTTCCGTATCCGTCATTCCAACCTTTGATGTGCACCGCGGCTAACTCCTTTCGAAAGCGGCGGCACGTTTCGACGGTGTCGTCCCAGACGATCTTCGCGTGTGCCGTGTCGGGAATGATCAGAAGTTGCGGGCGAGACTTGCTCTTCCAATATTTCTGAAACCTCGGATCCAGAAACCATCGCCGGGCATCCTCCACATTGTGGATCGGCTTGAACGTGTGTGGATGGAGCGCGACGCGATAACCCGCTTCCAGCGTCCGCAGTACTTCGTCAAACCGGGAAAGTATCCGTATAAAGGTAAGGCTCCCTGTTGGCTCCAAGGAACTCCCTCCTCGCCCTTAGGTCGGCTCCGGACATCCCTAGCAGTTCGAGGTGAAACCTTGTCTTGAGTTTGTCTGTCAGTTCCTGGCAGTCCAGGCCCAGTCGCAGGAACTCCTGTGGCTCCTGAAACAATTCAACGCCGGCGAAACCCGCGTCGGCGATGAACGCGAAGGCACGATCCAACGCGTCAATACTATCGAATCGGGGCCCGTAGATGATCGTCTGGTAGCCAAACCGCACCGTTAGATCTCCCTTATATGTCTGAATAGCATATCATTCCGAAAGAACGCTGCGATCTTACTTGACGAGTCTTTTTTCTAATCTTTGCAATCCCTCCCGCGTTTAGTCGTCACCGAAACCTGAAAAATATTTTCTAACTGTTAACTAGTTGTTTCTACGCAATCTTCGAATCTTCCGCCTAGGCTGTGACCGCAAATTTACCGTCCCTGCGGAGTACGATGGGATCAAGAACGAGCCACGGAGCGCCGAAGTGAACGGCGGCAAAACCGCCAATTCGGCCCGCCTCCATCTGGCGCGTCCGGCACGACCCGGGGTTGCGGCAGGCGCTGCAACTGGCCTAAGGTCCTGGTACCGAAGCGCCGCACACTTTCACTGATTTCGTAAGATCGGGCACTATACTTGAGCAACTGGAGGGCCTGCAATTGCTCAAGAGACGGCTGCTGTCGCTGTGCGTCCTGCTCACTTCCGTGGGACACGCCGCGGAGTGGAAGCTACCCCTGGAGTTCGAAGCCAACCGCGGGCAGTTTGCGGCGGACGTGCTCTTTTTGGCGCGGACTCCCAGCCACTTCGTCTACCTGACCCGGCAAGGCCTGACGCTCGGCTTGAACAGCTCGGATCAGCGGGGAGGCGTGCTGCGGATGCAGATGGTGGATGCCGACGCGGGTGCGCCCGCGCCTGTGGCGGAAGGCCGCGCGCCGGGAATCAGCAACTATTTCATCGGGAGCGACAGGTCCGGGTGGCGGCGGCAGGTTCCGCATTACGAGCGCGTTCGCTACCGGTCGGTTTGGCCGGGAATCGACCTGGTATTCCACGGCAACGGGCAGACGCTGGAATACGATTTTTCGGTGGCGCCGGGGGCCGACCCCTCCCGCATTCGACTGGCTTACGGGAACGCTCGCAAGGTGAGTCTGGATGCGGACGGAGGCCTGACGATTGAAACGGGCGCCGGAAGGGTGGTGCAGCGGCTGCCCGAGATCTACCAGGAGCGGGATGGGCTTCGCACGGCGGTGCGGGGCGCGTTCCGGATCGCGGCCAACGGCGAGGTCCGCTTCGAAGTGGGGAGTTACGACCGGCGGCGCGCGCTGGTGATCGACCCGACGATCACTTATTCGACTTACATCGCGGGCACGGGGACGATGGCGGTGAGTAAGTCCGCGGTGGACAGCGCGGGTAATTTGTATCTCACGGGTAAAATCTCTTCGCCGGACTTCCCGGTAGTGAATCCGGTCCAACAATTTTCCACGAACGTTGGGCTTTTCCGGAGTGCCAACCAGGGCGCCGCGTGGGGAGCGGCCAGCGGCAGTCTTGGGACCGCCAAGGTGACTTCGCTGGGGACGGACCCGAGTGCCGCCGCGATTGCGTACGCCGGAACGTCCCAGGGAGTATTCAAGACGACCAACGCAGGCGCGACCTGGACTTCGTCGAGCTCCGGACTGCCGAAGGATACGGTCACGTCGCTGACGGTTGACCCGCTGGCGCCATCGACGCTCTACGCGTGTACGCCGCAGGGGCTTTACAAATCCCTCGATGGGGCCGCGACGTGGAAACAGCTGGTGAATGCCGGCGCACCGGTGGCGGTGGCGGCGGACAGCCAGACCAGGAATACGATCTGGCTGGTTTACACATTTGGAACTCCGCTGGTGAGCCTGGACGGGGGCAGTACGCTGCTCCGGCCGAACCTCCCGCAGTTGTTGGGGACCTCGGTTGCGATCGACCCGACCAATTCCAGGAACGTCTTTGTGGGAACCGTGAGCGGCGGGCTGTTCGTATCGGCCAACAGCGGGATTTCGTTTACCCCGATCACGACCGGGCTGGCTGCGAATAAGGCTTCCGCGGTGACGGTCAATGCGATCGCGATCAACAAACAGAATCCGCTGCGGATGCTGGTGGGGACCAATACCGGCGTGTATGTCAGCGTCACCGGCGGCAATAATTTTCAAGGCACGATCGGGCTGGGCAACAAGAAGGTACTCTCGGTAATCTTCGATCCGGTCTCGAGCAACATCGCGCTGGCGGGGACGGCGGGGGGCGGGGTCTACATTTCGAATGACGGCGGGCAGAGCTGGACGGGATCCGGGCCGGCCAATCTCGATGTCAACGCGCTGGCGATGAGCGCCGATGAACAATCGAGCTGGGCAGGGCTGTACTCCGGCGGGAACGCCTTCGTCACCAAGATCAACTCCAGCGGCACGTCGATTCTCTACTCCACGTATCTGGGCGGCAGCGGGCTTACGGCGGGGTACGGCATTGCGGTGGACACCGGCGGGCACGCGTTTGTTTGCGGGTCCACCGACGCGGCCGATTTTCCAGTTCTGAATCCCTATCAGAGTTACGGCGGCGGCACGGATATTTTCGTGTCGCGGCTCAGCGCATCCGGTTCGCTGGACGCTTCGACCTACCTGGGCGGACGCGCGGACGATTCGTGCACCAGCCTGGCAGCCGACCGTAGCGGAAACGTGTATGTTGCGGGAACGAGCATCCTGTTGACCGGAGGGCTCTCCGATTTTCCGACGACGGCGGGAGTCTTGGGGCGTCTGAGTTTCGGCGGGCAGGATTGCGTGGTCGCCAAATTCGATAATACGCTGCAGAATCTGATTTACTCGACGTTTTTGGGCGGGAACAATGCCGACGACTGTTATGCAATCGCGGTGGATGCACCTGGAAACGCCTACGTGGTGGGTGCGACATTCTCGGGCAACTTCCTGGTGACGCAGGGGCCGTTCGGCGGCACCAAGGCGGCCGGCAGCGAGACCCTTACCCCGGGCTTCGTGAGTAAGATCAATACGGATGGCAGCGCGCTGATTTATTCGCGGCTGCTCGGCGGATTGCTAGGACCCACGCAGCTGGCTGGAATCGCGGTGAACTCCGCCGGCCGCGCTTATGTGACGGGCTACACTTCGGCCTCCGACTATCCGGTTACGGCCGGCGTGATGAATGCGACTTACGCATCGACCAATAAAGCGGTGATCACGGCGATCGAGGCCGACGGCAGCAAGTTAGTCTATTCCACGTTCCTGCCGGGCACTCACTCGGATTTTGGATCCAACATCGCGCTGGATGCCGGCAGCAATGCCTGGGTGACCGGCGGAGACTTCAACGGGGGGCTGGCGGTGACGGCGGACGCGTTCCCGCACACCGTGGCGGGCTCAATCCTCACGCCTTGGCTGGTGGAGGTGGACGCGACGGGTGCGAACCTGCTGCACGCCACGTATTTGGGAGGAAGCGCTGGAGGACTCGACGGAGACGTGTCGGTGGGACCGGACGGATCGATCTACGCGACGGGAACCACGCTTTCGACGGATTACACGACGACCGGCACGCCCCTCAAACAAGGGCAGAACACGAACTACGCGGGGTACCTGATGCGCCTGTCATTCCCCGCTGGAGGAGGAAACAGCGGAGGAAGCGGCGGGGGCGGCACGGGGAACGTCCCGGCGATCACCTCCGTGCAGAGCGGCGCGAGTTTCCAGGACGGCCTTTCGGCCGGCGCCTGGATGACGATCAAGGGCACGAATCTTTCCGCCACGACCGACGCCTGGGACAAATTCATCGTCAACGGGCAACTGCCGACGAAACTGGATGGGGTGAGCGTCAGCATCGGCGGGCAGGCGGCGTACATCTCTTTCGTGAGTCCCGGGCAGATCAACCTGGTGGTTCCGGACGTGGCGGCAGGCACGGTCAATGTGACGGTGACCAATGCATTGGGGACGAGTGCGGCGTTCCCGGCGGCGGCAAAGACGGCCCAGCCGGCATTCTTCCTCTGGAACAACACCTTCGCGGTGGCCACCCGCCAGGATTTCAGCTATGCCGCCAAGAACGGCACATTCGGGGGCCTGGCGACGGTGGCGGCGCAGCCCGGCGACGTGATCATCCTGTGGGGCACGGGTTTCGGGCCGACTAACCCGCCGGCTCCTTCGGGCGTGCAGTTGCCGGCGAGCGCATTTCCCACGGCAAGCCCGGTCACGGTAAGCATCGGGAGCGCGGCGGCCACGGTATACGGAGCGGCACTGGCGCCGGGCTTCGCGGGCCTGTACCAGGTGGCGATTCAGATTCCGGCGTCGCTGGCGGACGGGGACTATCCGGTGGTGGCCACGGTCGGCGGACAGGCCTCGCCGGCGACGGCGATGATCAGCGTGCAGCGGTAAAGCGGAGCACCTGACGGGCGCTCGGCGGCCCTATCCCCCCGTATATAATTGAAAGGACGTCATTGAACGGACGCCAAGGAGTTCCCTTTTTCCATGCAATCTCGTCGTAATTTCATCGGGCACGTGGCCACGGGACTGGCGGGCACGCTGGCCGCCACGAACGTGCTGGGCGCGAACGACCGTATCCGCCTCGGCATCATCGGGCCGGGCGCGCGGGGCACCGAGATCCTGCAGACGGCGCTGGGTTGCGAGAACGTGGAATGCGTCGCCGCCGCCGATGTGTATACGCGCCGCCTGGAAGACGTCAAGAAGATCGCTCCCAACGCAAAGACCTACCTCGACTATCGCCGCATGCTCGAGGATAAAGACATCGACGCGGTTTTGATTGCGACGCCGCAGCACCTGCACTGCGAGCATTTCACCGGCGTGCTGGGCGCGGGCAAGCACGTGTACCAGGAAAAGACGATGGCGTTCACGGTGGAGCATGCCAAGCGCATGCGCGCCGCCTTCCAGAAAGACGCCGGGAAGCACGTGGTGCAGATCGGGCATCAGTGGACTTCCACCGGTGCTATCGCGGACGCGATCGCGTTCAACAAACCCGAGACCATGGGTAAGATCACCGCGATTCATGCGCACATGTACCGCAATACGCCGCATGGCAAGCCGCAGTGGTCGCGGCCGGTGTATCCCGACATGACGCCCGAGCACATCATGTGGAAGAGTTTTCTGGGCGAAGCCAAGCCGGTGGATTTCGACGCCAACCGGTACATCAACTGGCGCTTCTTCTGGGACTACTCGGGCGGCAACGTCTACGAAAACATGTGTCACCAGCTTTCGTTCTGGTACAAGGTGCTGGACCTGAAAATCCCCAAAGCGGCGACGATGGTGGGCGGCATCTACTTGTGGAAGGACGGCCGCGAAGTTCCCGACACGATGAACGTCACGATGGAGCACGAAGAAGAGCTGCTCTATAGCTGGGATTCGGGTTTCGGGAACGATCAGTTGCGCGTCACGGAGGATGTGCTGGGCGATAACGGCACGCTTTCGCACACGCCGCAGACGCTGAAGTACTATCCGCAAAAGGTCAACCGTAAAGACGGGAACGACATGACCGGCATGACGCGCAGCGACCCCAAGGCGCACATGCAGAACTTCTTCGATAGCATACGCGGCGCCACGCAGCCCAACTGCCCGTTCGACCTCGGCTTCCGCATCTCGGTTGCCTGCCGGATGGCGGTGGAAAGCTACCGGCAGCAGCGCACGGTGCGTTGGGATCCAGTCAAAGAAGAGATCGTTTAAGCCGCATTCGTTTCAATCGCAAAAGGCAAACACGTGGATTTCGAGTACACGCCCGAACAGATTCAGCTGCGCAAGGCGGTCCGCGAGTTTGCCGAAGCGGAGATCGCGCCCCACGTGATGGAGTGGGACGAAGCGCAGACGTTTCCGCTGGAAGTAGTCCGCAAGCTCGGGAAGCTGGGTTACATGGGAGCGATTTTCCCGGAAGAGCTGGGCGGCGCGGGGATGGGGTATATCGAATACTCCATCATCATCGAAGAGCTCTCGCGGGTGGACGGGTCGGTGGGGATCATCGTGGCCGCCCACACGTCGCTGTGCTCCAACCACATCTACAAAATGGGCACGGACGAGCAGCGCGCTCGCTACCTTCCCAAGCTGGCGAGCGGCGAGTGGCTGGGCTGCTGGTCGCTGACCGAGCCTGAAGCGGGCAGCGACGCGGCGGGCACGCGCACGCACGCCGAGATGGACGAGGACGGCGGGTGGGTGATCAACGGCTCGAAGACCTTCACCACCAACGCGCATTATGCCGATGTCTGCGTGGCGATGGCGGTGACGGATCGCGCCGCCGCGCAGCACGGTATCTCCGCCTTCCTGATCGATAAAGATACGCCGGGCTTCCGCTGCGGCAAGAAGGAAAACAAGCTGGGATTGCGCGCCAGCGCCACCGGCGAGGTGATCTTCGAGAACTGCCGGCTGGCGCCTACGCAACTGCTGGGGAAGTTGAACGACGGTTTTGTCGCCAGCCTCAAGGTGCTGGACGGCGGACGGATTTCGATTGCGGCGCTTTCGATCGGCATGGCGCAGGGCGCGTACGACGCGGCGCTGCGATACGCGAAACTACGCAAGCAATTCGGCCGGCCGATTTCGGAGTTCCAGGCGATTCAGCACAAGCTGGTGGACATGGCGGTGGAACTGGACGCCGCGCGGCTGCTGAATTATCGCGCCGCCTGGATGCTGGATAAGGGCATGCGGGTGACGCGCGAATCTTCGATGGCGAAGCTGTTCGCGTCCGAGGCGGCGGTCCGGATCGCGGGCGAGGCGGTGCAGATCCACGGCGGGTACGGCTTCATCAAAGACTATCCGGTGGAGAAGTTCTACCGCGACGTGAAGCTGTGCACGATTGGGGAAGGCACCAGCGAGATCCAACGCCTGGTGATCGCGCGCCAACTACTCAAGAGCTGATGCAGGAACTGGCGCGAAAAATCCGCGAAGGGGACGCGCGCGCGCTGGCGCGCCTGGCCACCGGCATCGAGAATCGCGACGCCGCAGGCGCTCGAAATTCTGCGGGAACTGGAGCCGTTCGCGGGCGGTGCGCGCATTGTCGGCATCACCGGTCCGCCGGGCGCGGGGAAGAGCACGCTGGTGGACGGGCTGGCGCTCGAACTCCGCAAGCGCGGGAAGACGCTGGCGATTCTGGCGGTGGACCCGAGCAGCCGCGAGAGCGGCGGTGCGATTCTGGGCGACCGGATACGCATGCAGCAGCACCACGCCGACCCGGGAATTTTCATCCGTTCGATGGCAACGCGCGGGACGCTGGGCGGCATGGCCCGCGCCACTGCCGATCTGGCGCGCCTGATGGACGCGGCGGGGAAGGATTACGTCCTCATCGAGACCGTGGGCGTGGGGCAGGACGAAATCGAGATCACGTCGGTGGCGCAGGTGACGGTGGTCGTGCTGGTTCCCGGCATGGGCGACGATGTACAGGCGATCAAGGCGGGGATCATGGAGATCGCCGACATCTTCGTGATCAACAAGAGCGACCGTCCGGGCGCCGAACGGGTGGAGATGGAATTACACGCCGAGGGTTTCGCGTGTCCGGTGATCCGTACGGTAGCCACGGAGGGCAAGGGCATCGCCGAACTGGCGGATGCGATCGGGCAGGCGGCCGTTCGGCAGAGGCCTGCGGTGAAGAAGGCGGCTGCGATCGATCATCTGGGCATCGCGGTGCAATCGCTGGAGGCTGCGATTCGCTTTTACGAATCTCTGGGCCTGAGCGTGGCGCATCGGGAGAGCGGTGCCGGCGGAGAAGGTCGACGTCGCCATGCTGCCCGTGGGCGAATCGCGGATCGAACTGCTGGCGGCCGTCCTCGCCCGATTCGCCGATCGCGAAATTTCTCGAAAAGCGCGGCCCCGGGCTGCATCACGTCGCGCTGCGCGTGGCCGATTTGAACGCCGCCGTCGCCGGGCTGAAGGCCAGCGGAGCGCGTCTGTTGAACGAACCGCGCGCGGGCGCGGGCGGCCATATTTACGTCTTTGTCCATCCCGCCTCGACCGGAGGCGTGCTGTTGGAACTCATTCAGGAGAGCGCACGTTGAAAGCTGAAATCGGAATCATCGGGGGCAGCGGTCTGTATCACATGCCCGGATTTGAAGCACAGGAGGAGGCCAACATCACGACGCCGTTCGGCAGCCCCTCCGACAATTATGTTCTGGGCACGCTGGGCGGCCGCAACGTCGCGTTTCTGGCGCGCCACGGCCGCGGACATCGCATCTCGCCTTCGGAGCTGAATTTTCGAGCCAACATCTACGGCATGAAATCGCTGGGCGTGGAGCGCATTATTTCGCTGAGCGCGGTGGGCTCGTTGAAGGAAGAGCATCGCCCGCAGGATTTCGTGATTCCCGATCAGTTCTTCGATCGCACGCGCGGCCGCGTCTCCACGTTCTTCGGAGAAGGGCTGGTGGCGCACATCAGTTTCGCAGACCCGGTCTGTCCGGAGATGAGCGCGCGTGGTGGCGGACGCATGCGCCGCGGCGGGCGTGAACGCCAAGCTGGGCGGCACGTATCTTTGCATGGAGGGTCCGGCGTTTTCCACCAAGGCCGAATCCAACGTCTACCGGAGTTGGGGCATGGACGTAATCGGCATGACCAATTTGCAGGAGGCCAAGCTCGCGCGCGAGGCCGAGATCTGCTACGTGACGGTGGCGATGGTGACGGATTACGATTGCTGGCATCCGGAACACGACGCCGTCACGGTCAACGACATCATCGCCAACCTGGTGACGAATGCCGGGAATGCGTGCAAGGTGGTGGCCGAGGCGGTGGCGGCCGCGCCGTTCGTGCGCTCTTGCAAGTGCGGCTCCGCGCTGGCCCACGCCATCCTCACCGATCGCGCCGCGGTGCCCGAGGCGACCAAGCAGAAACTGGGGATTCTGATTGCCAAGTATTTCGTGTGACGACGCGGCGCGCGCGGTGCTGGAGCAGTGCCTCGCGGGGGACCCGCCGGAGCGCTTGCCGGACGCACTGCTCGACGCGTCTTGCGCCGCTGCGTTGTTCGGGATTCTGGTGGAAGGATTGTCCGACCGTTTCGAGCCGGCGCTCGCGGATTGCTATGCGCGCCTGTTCTCACAGGCGATTCCGGGCGCCGACCTCGCACGCTACGAGCGCACGCGGCAACCGCGGCCGGTAACCGGCGATCCGGCCCGCGTCATCGTACTTTCGCGCGTGACGCTGGGCGCGGACGTCGCGGTGACCAGCGTCCTGCTGGACGCCGCCAAGCGGCGTTTCCGCGATGCGCAGATCGTGTTCGCCGGCCCCGGCAAGAACTTCGAGATGTTCGCCGGAGACCCGCGGATTGCGCACGCGCCCATTGAATACCGGCGCGGAAGTTTGGGCGAGCGCCTGCGCGCTTGGGACGAGGTGAAAGCGCTGTGCGCCGGACCGGATACGGTGGTGATCGATGCCGATTCGCGGCTCACCCAACTGGGACTGCTGCCCGGTGGGGGACGAAGTGCGGTACCACCTCTTCGAGAGCCGCTCTTACGGCGGCACGAGCGATTGCGCGCTGCCGGACCTGGCGGCGCAATGGGCGCGGGAGACCTTCGGCATCGACGGCGCGAAGCCTTACGTGGCGCCTGCCGGAGAGGCGATCGACCTGCCGCGCGAATCCATCGCGATCAGCCTGGGGGTGGGTGGGAACTCCGCCAAGCGCATCGCGGACCCCTTCGAGCAGGAGCTATTGCGCCTGCTGGCCGCTCGCGGGCCGCTGATCATCGATAAGGGAGCGGGCGGCGAGGAAGCTGCACGGGTGGAACGCGCCGCGGGCAGCAACGCGAGCTTCTGGGAAGGCTCGTTCGCCGGCTTCGCGAAGATCATCGCGGGCGCGAGTTTCTATGTTGGCTATGATTCCGCCGGCCAGCACGTGGCGGCCGCCTGCGGTATCCCGCTGCTCAGCATCTTTGCCGGCTTCCCTGCCCCGCGAATGTTCGATCGCTGGCGGCCGAAAGGCACCGTGATCCGCGTCGAGAATCCCGATCCTGAAGAAGTCCTCCGCCGCGTGCGCAGCGAATTGAGCCGCGGGTAGGCCAAGATATGTCACAATCCCTTACGAACCCTATGCGCGCACTCATTGCGGCACTTGCCCTGGCGGCATGCGCTTGCGGCCCTTCGACAGATTCCGGCGTCCCGGAATACACGTACCGCGTGGTGAATACCTTTCCGCATGATCGCAGCGCTTTCACGGAAGGGCTCCTCTACCTCAACGGCTATTTGTACGAGGGCACCGGCATGCCGGGGCAGAGCGATATCCGCAAGGTGAAACTCGAGACCGGCGAAGTGGTACAGAAGCACGCGATCCCGGATGCGTATTTCGGCGAGGGGATCGTGGTCTGGAAAGATCAGTTGCTGGAGCTGACGTGGACAAACGAGACGGGCTTCATTTATGACCTGAATTCGTTTGCGCCGCGGAAGCAGTTTGCTTATCCCGGACAAGGCTGGTCCATGACTACCGACGGCAAGCGGATCCTGATGGACGACGGCACGGCGCAGATCCGTTTCTGGGACCCGGAGACGCTCGCCGAAACCGGACGCATCACCGTCACGGATGAAGGGCAGCCCATCGATAAAACGTGCCGGCCTGGTTCGGAGGGCCGCTGTCTGAATGAAATGGAGTGGGTGAAGGGCGAGATTTACGCCAACATCTGGATGACCGACCAGATCGTCCGCATCGACCCGACGAATGGCAAGGTGATCGGCCGGATCGATTGCACGGGCTTACTGACGCCGCAGGATCGAGTGGAATCCGGCCCTTATCAGACCGACGTGCTGAATGGGATTGCCTACGATGCCCAGGGCGACCGCCTGTTCGTCACCGGCAAGCGCTGGCCCAAGTTGTTCGAGATCAAACTGGTCAAAAAGGACGCCGTAAAATAGAAGCTTGGCAGACCTGGATCAAGCTCGTGAATGGGTGGCCAACGCTACCCGAGTCGCCGTCCTCACCGGGGCCGGCATTTCCGCCGAGAGCGGCGTTCCCACCTTCCGCGGCGACGACGGATTGTGGAAGAACTATAAACCCGAAGAACTGGCCACGCCCGAAGCCTTCCAGAAGGATCCGCGGCTGGTCTGGGAGTGGTACAACTGGCGGCGCGAGGTGATTTCCAAGGCGCTGCCCAACGCCGCGCACAAGGCCCTGGTCAAGCTGGAAATCAAGCAGCGCGAGTACACGCTGATCACGCAAAACGTGGATGGCCTGCACGACCGGGCAGGCAGCGGGCGTCAACTGAAATTACACGGCGATATCTGGCGCATGCGCTGCACGGTCTGCGGCGCCAACTGGCCGGACCGCCGCGCGCCGCTCCCCAAGCTTCCGCCGCACTGCGCCTGCGGAGGGCTGGCGCGGCCGGGAGTGGTGTGGTTCGGCGAACCATTGCCCGACGGAATGATGAAAGAGGCCGAGCATGCGGCCGGGTCCGCCGACGTGCTGCTGGTGATCGGCACGTCCGCGATGGTGTACCCGGCGGCGAGCCTGGTGCCCTACGCCAGGCAGGGCGGCGCCAAGGTGATCGAAATCAATACCGCCGACACGCCGCTCACCGGGCTGGTGGACTGCGCCTTGCGCGGACCGGCAGGCGAGCTGGTCCCCGCGCTGCTCTGAGTGCGACGCTATTTCGCCGGAGGCTCCAGCGCCAGTTCGACCACCTCTTCCATGGCCTTGACGTAGTGCAGCTGGATGTCGCCGATCTGCTCGCTCTTTAAATCTTCGATCACGTTGGGTTCGTTTTCGAAGGGCAGAATGACTTCCCGCACACCGCTGCGTTTGGCCGCCAGCACCTTCTCTTTGATGCCGCCGATGGGGAGCACCTGTCCGGTCAGGGTGATCTCGCCGGTCATGGCCAGATTGCTGCGCACGCGGCGGTCGGTAAGCATCGAAAGCAGCGCGGTGGCCATGGTGATGCCCGCGCTCGGGCCATCCTTGGGGATGGCACCGGCGGGAACGTGGATGTGAATGTCGCTGGTCTTGAACAGGTCGGGATCGATGCCGTATTTCGTGGCATTGCCGCGCACCCAGGTGAGCGCGGCCTGCACCGATTCCTGCATGACGGGGCCGAGCTGGCCGGTCATGATCAGGCCTTTATTGCCGCCTGGCATGCGGCCCGCTTCGATGAAGAGCACGTCGCCGCCCACCGGCGTCCAGGCCAGCCCGACCGCGACCCCGGGACGGCTGGTTCGGTCCGCCACCTCGGTATCGGTGCGGTAGCGCGGAGCGCCCAGGTCCTTCTCCACCAGTTCGGGAGTGACGGTCACCTTCTCCCGCACGCCTTCGGCGAGGCGGCGCGCCTGTTTCCGGCAGACGGTGCCGATCAGCCGTTCCAGATTGCGCACGCCGGCTTCGCGGGTGTAGCGGCGCACCATGTGACGCACGGCCCCATCGCCGAATTCGATATCGCGTTCGGCCTCGAGGCCGTTTTCGGTGATCTGGCGGGGAATCAGATAGCGGAAGGCGATGATCACCTTTTCCTGCTCGGTATAGCCTTCGAGCGAAATGATCTCCATGCGGTCGCGAAGCGCGTCCGGGATGGGGTCCAGCACATTCGCGGTGGTGATAAATAGTACCTTCGAGAGATCGAACGGGACGTCGAGATAATTGTCGCGGAAGGTGGAGTTCTGCTCGGGGTCGAGCACCTCGAGGAGCGCGCTGGCCGGATCTCCGCGGAAATCGCGTCCCAGTTTATCCACCTCATCGAGCATGAAGACCGGATCGTTGCTGCCGGCGCGCCGCAGGGCCTGCACGATCTGGCCGGGCAGCGCGCCGATGTAAGTGCGGCGATGACCGCGGATCTCCGCCTCATCGTGCATACCGCCCATCGAGATACGCGCGAACTTGCGTCCCAGGGCGCGGGCGATGGAACGTCCGAGCGAGGTCTTGCCGACACCGGGGGCGCCGACGAAGCAAAGGATGGGTCCCTTGAGCACCGGCCGCAGTTGCAGGACGGCGAGATAATCCAGAATGCGGTCTTTGACTTTCTCCAGATCGTAGTGATCTTCGTCGAGGATCTCGGCCGCGCGTTTGACATCGACCTGCGAACCGGAAGAAGCGCTCCACGGCAGGTTGGCCATCCACTCCAGGTACGTGCGGGCCATGCCGTATTCGGGGGAGGCGGGCGACATCCGGGCAAGGCGATTGAGTTCGCGCAGCGCCTCGATTTTGACCTCTTCCTTCATCCCGGCGCTTTCCAGTTTCTTGCGCAGTTCCTCCACGTCGCGCGAGACGTCGTCGCCTTCGCCAAGCTCCTTTTGAATCGCCTTGAGCTGTTCGCGCAGGTAAAACTCGCGCTGATTTTGGGAGAGCTGGCCCTGCACCTGGTCCTGTATGCGGGAGCGCAGTTCGACCAGTTCGAGCTCACGGGTCAGGTGGCGGTGGATTTCGTTGAGCCGCGCCATCCCATCGATTTCTTCGAGCAGTTTCTGCCGCTCCACGTGGCCGAGCGCGGGCAGGGTGCCGGCCACATAATCGGCGAGACGGCCCGGTTCCGTCATATTGGCGGCGTTGGTGCCGAGTTCGTCGGAGAGGTTGGGGGACGCGCTGACGATCTGCTGGAACAGGCTGACCACATTCTGCCGGAGGGCTTCGACCTCCGCGGTCATTTCCGGCTCGACATCCGGCAGGCGCTCCACGCGCGCGCGGAGGAAGGGCTCGGTGGCGGTGAACTCGACCGTGCGCAGGCGTGCGATGCCTTCGCAGAAGAGAAGCAGGTTGTCCTTGGGAACTTTGATCGCCTTGTGCATGATGCACACCGTCCCGAGCTGAAATAGATCTTCGGGAGTTGGCGATTCGACGCGCGGATCGAGTTGGGAGACGATGGCGAGGGTGCGGTTTTCGCCGAGCGACTGGACCAAAGCGAGCGACGCGGGACGGCCGACCGTGATGGGCAGCAGGGCGCCCGGGTAAATCACCGTGTCGCGCACCGTGAGGACGGGAAGTTCCTCCACCGTCGTTGAATTCCCGTTGGCAGGGGCTTCGTGTTCTTCGGGCATGGTGTCGCCTTTCAGTGTAACGGGCGCGCAGGGGCGCGCAATGTGCGTTTTGTACTCCCGGCTAGGCGCCCTTTGGGTAACAGCCGAGGATGCGCAGGAAATCGGCGATCTCTCGCAGGTGGTTCAAGGCGTTTTGGGCGACCGGCGAATCGACGCGGCCCAGGAAATCGAGATAGAAAAGGTATTCCCAGGGTTTCCCCCGAAGAGGGCGCGATTCGATCTTCATGAGATTCAGGTCGCGAAGGGCGAAGGCGCTCAGGGCGCGAAATAATGCCCCAGGTATGTTCCGGGTGCTAAAGACCAGCGAGGTCTTCCACTGGGTCGCGGCAGGCGGCCGCAAAGGATGGCGCCGGGCATATTGCGGAGTGCGTAGAAGAAAAAATCGGGTAAAGTTCTGACGGTCGCTTTCTATCGACCGCCGCAGGATTTGGGCGCCGTAGATTTCGGCCGCGACTGCGCTGGCGATCGCTGCCGCGTCCGTAAGTCCTTCCTCCATAATCATTTTGACGCTGCCGGCTGTGTCGTAGAACGGGGTTCGCTCGACGCCCGGATTCTTGGCAAAGAAATCCAGGCATTGATTGAGCGCAACGGGGTGGGAATAAACGCGTTTGATTTTGGAGAATTTCACGCCTTTGGGCGCAATCAGGTTGTGGACGATGCGCACGTTGGTTTCCGCCACGATGGGAAACTCGAAATTCACCAGGTGATCGTAATTTTCGTGGACGCTTCCCGCCAGCGTGTTCTCGATCGGGACGATGGCGCCCGTCGCGCGGCCTTCTTTCAGGGCGCGAAAAAGGTCCTCAAACCGAATACAGGGAAGCACTTCGACATCCGCGCCACAGAGTTTGCGAGTGGCCTCTTCACTGAAGGCGCCGCGCTCGCCCTGGAAGGCGATGATCTCCTTGCGGGCGCTCACCGGGTCACCCCATCCCAGCGCCGGACTTGGGAGTCGGGCAGACCGATCAGATCGAGGACCCGATCCACGCTATGGTCGACGATTTCCGCGACGGTTTGCGGATTGTGGTAAAAGCCGGGGATCGGGGGGGCAATAATGGCGCCCATTTCGGCCAGCGCAGTCATACTTCGCAGGTGTCCTAAGTGAAACGGAGTTTCCCGGACCATGAGGATCAATTTACGCCTTTCCTTTAGCATGACGTCGGCAGCTCGAATTAATAAATTCGAGCTAATTCCGGCGGCGATTGCGGACATGGTATGGATCGAGCAGGGGGCGACCACCATGGCGTCCATCCGGCAGGATCCGCTCGCCAAACGGGAGCCAATATCCTCCAAGGGATAGGAAAAATCCGAGAGGCTACGGGCGTCGCCGGCGGACTTCCCTGTTTCAAGAAACAGGGTCTTCTCTCCGGAGCGGGTGAGGATCAGGTGGGTCTCGACACCCCCATTTGCGCGCAGGCGCTCGAGGAGCCGCCAGCCGTAGATTGCACCACTTGCCCCCGATATCCCAATGATAACTTTGGAACTCATTTTTTGCATCTGTTCCGATAGCAGAACAAAACCTCCCTATTTCGGCTTGCCCGGAACCGTACGGAAAGCTATAATCCGGCTGGCAGGCAACGTTGACTTTAGCCGGGCATGCACACCGGCAGCAAGCGGGATCATATCATGGACCGGCCCGGTGAGAAGTTGAAGCGCGTTCGGGAGCGATTGA
This sequence comes from uncultured Solibacteraceae bacterium, assembly GCA_963811575.1. Classification (GTDB taxonomy): domain Bacteria; phylum Acidobacteriota; class Terriglobia; order Bryobacterales; family Bryobacteraceae; genus Solibacter. Next base: position 85,318 of record CAWERY010000016.1, read on the forward strand.
AGCTGACATATCGCGACGTGGAGAAGGCGAGCCAGCAGATCGCCGCGCGCCGCGATAGCGACGAATTTGTGATCGCACTCAGCCGGCTCGCGGACATCGAAAATAAGGGTACGGTTCCGACGATGTACCGGCTGTATTCCTTGTGCGCGATCTATCGCCTGGACGCGCATGAGGTGATGCGGTGGTATGGAGTTTCTCTTGAATTACTGCCTTCCGAATCGTTGAATATTTCTCTCGACGAAACACATGTCGCGCACTTCGCGGGGGATGGACCGCTGACTGTGCCGCATCCGTTAGAGTGCGAGATCGATTTGAATTCCACCACCTTTCTTAGCCATGTGATCCGGCGATGGGGAAGAACCGGAATCAGTATTCTTAACGGCATCGATTTGCGGCAGCATCGTTATGGCTTCATCGGGCTGGAGGATTGGTCGATGCACCCGGTTCTTCATCCCGGATCGCTGGTGTTGATTGACGAAGGCAGGCGGCGGATTGCCACTACCGGCTGGAGTACGGAGTTGGAGCGTCCGATTTATTTCCTGGAACACCGGACGCGATATCTGTGCGGCTGGTGCTCTCAATCCGGCGATCAGTTACTGGTGCAGCCGCATCCTTCGTCGCAACAAATGCCCGTGGTCTTCGAGGCGGGGGAAATCGACGTGATCGGGCAGGTGATCGGAGTGGCTATGCTTTTGGAAGCGAAAAAGCGCCGCCATGTTCGTAGCGCAACAGTTCCAGCAGAGTCTCCAAATCCGTGAGGTAGAGTTGGCGCTCGACCTGGTGCGCGCTCGCGGGTGTGAGTTCGCGGTAGGGCAGCGCTTCGAGAGACGATTGCGTTGAGGTCAGGTAATCGTCAAGGTCGGCCTTCTGATCCGCCAGGCTGAAGTTGAGCCAATCTGCAAAAATTTCGTGATGACTATGGCAGAGAGTGCGGTCTGTAATTTCACGACCGACGATCTCTAAGAGCGGTGCATGCGCATAGCGGCCCGTGACGCTATCGCGCAACGATGCCATGAATACAAGACGGCCGAAGTGGGTCGGAATTCGCAGCAGAGTCTTGCGCCACAGGTCCGCAGCGGGGCCTCCCGATGAGTCCGGTTTGGCGATAAAATCAGCCAGAAATTCCCCGATTCCGTTACAGTTTCGCGGTCGCGAATCGCGCGAACACTAAGCGCACTGATATATGGTGATGCCGATCTTGATTTTATATCACTCACGGACACACATACGTGCGAAAAACTTTAGTTCCTCGGTAAGGACAACGTTCCAATTTCAGAAAATATTTACGATAAACCCCTTATGCCGGTTCTCCCCCGTATAGCCTAGTACCAGAATTACTACCAAAAAGCAGGAAAGGATAACGATAACCATGAAAAAGCTCACATTACTCGCCCTCATCGCGCTCTCCCTGTTCGCCGCAAAGACGACGAACAAGCACGATATCCCGTTTCCGACGTGCGACCCTTGCCCCTGGGTCCGCTAGTAACGGAAGATAGCAGTACGAGCACGGAGCTGGGATGGTAAGATCGAGAACGAATAAAGCTCGATGACCAGCTCCGTGCTTATTTGGATTTGAAGGCGATCTGCTATCGGCTCGGCCTTAATGGCCTTGAAGCTGTATCGCACGGGGCTGTATCGTTCTTACCCTATCTTCTTTGCTTACTTCATTTTCCGTATCCCTAATAGCATCTGGCCCATTGTTCTTAAACACCAAATCCGACGCATACCTAAAAACTCTGGATATGCATCGGATGTCATCGTGCTGACGTTCTATATCCTATTGGTGCGCGAGCTTTACCGCCTGGTGCTCGCGAAATATAAGGGTCTGTACACCTTGGGCCGATGGGCGATGTACTGTGCGGTCGTCGTCTCGGTGACGATATCCGCATTGAGCCTAATCCCTAGGATTAAGCCTAACGTGCCTCAGAGATCGCGGAATCATCACCTACGTGATCGCCACGGACCGCGGCATAAATACGGCGCTGGTGATCTTCATTGTGCTGCTGCTTTTGTTCCTCAGCCGGTACCCGGTGCGCTTGAGCCGGAACGTGCGCGTTTACGCGGTCATCTACTCGATCTTCTTTCTAAGTAATACTTTTGTGACGCTGATGCGGTCGCTATTCGGGCTTCGACCTGATCGATACGGTTGAACGATGCGCATCTTGCCGTGGCTGCGGTCTGCGTGGTGGCGTGGCTTTTCCTGCTTACCCCGCAAGGGGCGGAGACATCGGGCAGCGACCGCAGGTCGCGGCGCCGCAATACGAGCACCGCCTGTTAACTCAGCTCGATTCCCTCAACACTGCGCTGCTGAAGGTCGGGCACCGCCAGGCGGCTCATGCAATTTCCCAGAAAAGTTAATAGAATATCTTCAGTTAATTCAGTACCACTTTTGTCACTCTATGATTGCATTACGGCTAAATAGAGTATATTCTTGCTGTACTACGGAAGGTAATTGGATGAATCTGCAAATCTTGATCGCGGCAGTGGCGTGCTTGGCTGTGCTGGCGAGCGTGATTCTGGTAGTTCGCAACATGGCGTGCGGCGAATCCGCATTGCCCGTGACGTCCGAGTGGATTAACGAACTATCGATGGATCGTTACCGTCCGATGATGCGCCTGTTGGATACCAGCGACCTCGAGTTCCTGCAATCGCAGCCTGGGTACACACCGGAAATGAAATCGCGATTGCGCAACCAGCGTTGCCAGGCGTTTCGCGGGTATCTGCGCCTGCTAACCCTGGATTTCCAGCGCGTCACCACGGCGCTCAAGATCGTCATGACGCATTCCGAATTGGACCGCCCCGATCTGGCCGCCGCGCTGCTGCATCATCAGTTGCAGTTCGCGTTGACGATGCAGTTCGTCCGCGGCCGCCTGTTGCTTCATCAGTGGGGCATCGGGAGCGTGGATGTCGCCTCTCTGCTGCGCACCTTTGACCGCATGCGGATCGAACTCGGCAGCATTCTGCCGGCCGCCGCAGAAGCCAGCGCTTAAAGCCGTTTGAGTAGTTCCTTAGCTTCCTTCAAGTGAGGGAACTGTTTCTCCGCTTCCTTAAATTCCTTCGTGTGTACCCGCCGCCGCATGCCGGTATGGTCCACCGGAAATCGCAGGTGCAACATCTCGTGGAACATCACATACTCCAGCGCCAGCGCGGGAACGGCAGGGCGGTCGAAGATCCGGCTGATGATGATCGCGTTATGCGAAGGGTCAAAGTGCCCGAGCATGCTGCGCGATGTGCCGCGGCTCCAGCCGAGTTGCGGACGGCCTAGCATGCCATCGAAGTAGGCGCCATTCAGCCGCTCGAAGACCTCTTCCAGATTGAATTGCGCTCCCTGTGGCCCGGAGATAAATTTACGTCCCCTGATCTGGCGTAGCAGGTGAGCCTGCCTGCGCATATCGCGGCGGTTCAGGTAGAGCCGGTAGCGGTGTGCGTAAATCCGCGGCGTTTCCTTGCGATACAGTTTGCCGAGCAGGATGTGCGCGAGAGCTTCGATCACCGGCGCGGGAGCACCGGACAGCAGGTCTGACATGCGCACGTGCAGGGCGCCGTTCTCCAACCGGATGAAATTATCGGCGTTGGCAAACCGGCAGAACTCCACGCGCAGTTCAGGCAGCGCGGTGCGCGGCTTCAACTCCCGAAATACGCGCGCATAAATCTCTTCGGGAGATTCGAAAAACAGCGAGCTCTGCAGTCCCAGACTCATGCAATTTCAGAGTACCGCGAAGAACGCTCGAGGTTCGCACTTCCCATTTCGCCGCCCCCGGTACACTGCTTCTGGGTTAACCTAAATCTTTAAACCTCATTAAGGATAATCTATTGCCAAAGGCCAAGATCAGCGCGCTGGGCTGTTATACGCCTCCACGCGTGCTCACCAACCAGGACCTGGAAAAGCTGGTCGATACCAACGACCAGTGGATCATGGAACGAACGGGGATTCGTGAGCGCCATATTGCCGAACCGGAGATGGCCACCTCCGATATGGCGATCGAAGCGGCGCGCTGCGCGCTTCTGCAGCGCGGCATCGAGGCGCGCGAGCTCGACGCTATCATCCTCTGCACGGTGACGCCTGATCATCTGTTTCCCTCCACCGCCTGCCTGGTGCAGAACGCAATCGGCGCCAAGGGAGCCTGGGGTTTCGACCTGATCGCGGCATGTTCGGGTTTTCTATACGGGTTGACCACGGGCGCGCATTTCGTCATGGCGGGTACGCACAAAAAGGTGCTCGTGATTGGCTCCGACACGATGAGCCGCATTATCGATTACACCGACCGCGCGACCTGTGTCCTCTTTGGCGATGGCGCGGGCGCCATGCTGATCGAGGCTGCCGACGATGCCGATGAGGGCGCCGGCTTCATCGACTTCCTGGGCGAGATTGACGGATCGGGCGGCGACTTTCTGAAGATGCCCGCCGGCGGCAGCCGCCGTCCCGCCTCCCACGAAACCGTGGATGGCCGCATGCACTACGTTCATCAGGAGGGCGGACAGGTTTTTAAATACGCCTCGCGCAAGATGTACGAAGTGTGCCGCGACCTGCTGGAGCGCAATCACCTCAAGGTGGACGATGTCGGAGTCATGATTCCGCACCAGGCCAACAAGCGGATCATCATGGCCGCGGGCGAACGGCTGGGCATTGCGCCGGAGCGCGTCATGATCAACATCGAGCGCTACGGAAATACCACCGCCGGCACACTGCCGCTGGCGACCCGGGATGCCATCGGCGAAGGACGTTTGAAGAAGGGCGACCTGGTGCTCTTCGCCGCTGTCGGCGCGGGCTACACGGTGGGCGCAAGCCTCTGGCGCTGGGCGTTCTAAGCAGGCCGGCTTACTGAGGCGTCACTTCCTTGAGGCGCACGCCAGTGGATTTGCCGCGCGGCACATCGAGTTCCAGAATTCCGCCGGCATCGCTTTGGGCTTCGAAGATTTCCTCGTCGTCAATCTCCACCTGGTAGGCGCGTTTGGGCTGCAGCCCCAGAATGAAGACCGCCTCCTCTTCGTCCAAGGTCATCTGGAATTTGCGCGCGCGCTGCGCAAAGCAGATCAGCGCCTCTTTGAGAGAAATCGGCGGCGCGTTGAGTTGGGCGCTGAGCGGCGTGAGGTGTCCCTGCGAGAACATTTGCATGTTGCCGTCCCAGTAGCCGAACCACTCCGCATCCTCGTCCCAGCTGGAGCGCACGAATAGTTTGCCGAAATCGTTGTTGTGATAGATCAGCGGCACGTGGTAATAACTGAGGCCCGGCTGGTAAGGGTTGGCCCACAGGAACTCATAGGGCGCGCCGAAGGTGCCGCGCAGCATGAAGTGATCGTGCATCAGCCAGCCCTGCAGCATCTGGCTTTCGGCGGCGTTGACATCGAGCGCGACCATCTCCAGTTCGGCGGCCCGGGAAAGAGCGGCGGCCTGCAGGTCGGGTTCGCCGGTCTTTTTCGTCAGGCCGATGCGGTATTGGTTTTCGGGCGCGTCATAGGTTGCCGGATAGTGGGTCAGCAGGTGCTCAATCGGAAAATCCTTGAAGAAGTGCGGCACGGTCTCGCGCAGGTCCAGATTGGTGTTGTCGCGAATCGCGTGCAGCAGTTCCCAAAGCGGATAGGCGTCGTCGCGCGGCACCGCGCTTTTGCCGCCGCGCAGCGCGGGCAGCATCTGCCGGTCCCACCATTGCCGGACAATCTGCTCCAGCGCGCGCTGCGGAGCTTGCGGCGCGTGATCATAGGCGGCGATGGCGGCGAGCGTCCTGGCCCTCACCGCGGGGATGGAGGAATCCGAAGAATCGCCGATCCCTTTCAGCAGCCGCGCGGTAAGATCGCGGCGCTGCGCGTCATTCAGCAGGCTCTGGCACCAGTCGAAAATAAGCGCCTGTTGCCGGAGGTCGGCGGCGGGAGTGAGTGACCACTCGACGGCCTTCCTGCCGAACTCCTCGTTGCCCGACACCTCGTAATAGAGCGCCCAGGCGAAGCCCGGCTGCGGCATGGGGGCATTGCCCGCCACCAGCGTTTCAAACTGCTGCCATCGCGGCGAAGCACGCTCGCGCTCGCGCTTCAGCAAGCGGAGGCGCTGCGGACGCAGGAAGAGCCGGGGATGCTCGGTGAAGACCGCTACCGGGTCATCGGAACTCTGCGCAGCCAGCGTCACGGAAATGCAGCAGAAAACCACGGCCAACCCGGCTTTAGACCTCATTCCAGCAATTGTGTCATAGCGACACAGCGCTTGCCCACCGGGTCCACAATTCGATCCAAATTGGATGACACAAAATACTGAGAGGAAATGATTTAATTCGGATTGACACTTGGGTGTCGGATTGCTATTTATGGTGGTGAATTGGCGAAGTAACTTTCAAGCCTGCCCTCTGCTGCAACAGGCAGGAAGAAGAAAAGTGAGCCGAAGGGACAGCGTGCTTGCGGGAGCCGATGTTTGCATCAGTTTTAGCTCACAGACCTTCTCCTCTGTTAGTTGCTGCAGAGGGGTTTTTTAACGGTTTCCAACGACCTCTCCGGGGATTCATGGGTAGCGGTAGTTGTCTGGCGTTTCTGGTAAGGAAAAATAGGACGCGGACCTGACCAGGAATCGACAGGTAGTATGTTGTTTTCCAGATAGCCCGACGCCGGATCCCAAGCCCAACCTAGGGCGAGCCGCATCGAATTCAGCCCCGAAGGTCTGGGGGAAGGATCGATGCGGTTTTTCTTTTTTGGGAGGAACTAGAAACTGAGCGTGCGCGTGCGCGGCTCTTCTTCTTTGTTCGGCAGGTAGAGCGTCTTGCATTTCTCGCAGCGGTAGATCTCCGCATCGGCGCCAAACTTCTGTTTGACTTCGTCGCCGAAAAAATACCAGCGCTTCAGATGGCCGGCGCAGAGTTTTTCCTTCGCGTCCTTCTCATTGCACGCCCGCATGCGAGGGACACGACGTTTCACCTTAGTGCCGTCGCTGAGCGTATCGATCAGCTCAGCGACCGGGACTGGCTTATCGGAAGCCGCGTATTTCGGATTCGCCATACTGGAACGGCCAGTATAACACCGCGGCTTACTGCACCGGCAGTGTGGACGCCTTCGGGGTGGTCACGCCGCCGATGCTTAACGAAATCGGCACCGTGCCCGGCGAGATGCCCGCCGGAACCGTCACGTTCACCTGGTAGAGGCCCGGGAAACCAGGCGCCAGACCGCTGAACTGCACGGGAGCATCCTGTCCGCCGATGGTTACCTTGGGCGTGTTCTTGGTGGTGGCGAGCGTGGTTCCGCTGGCTGCGTCGCCGCTCGCCGGCTGATTGTTCAACGGCCCCAGTCCATTCATGTACAGCTGCACGAGCTGTCCGCGCTTGACCGGGTTGGCGGTAGTCACCACGGCGTAATTCTGATCGAGCGCTGCGGCGATTCCGGAGTTCTCAAAGAACGCAGGCGAGGCATCGGCCACCGGCACCGTCACCACGTTGCCGAAAACGAACTGGTCGATAATCACTTTCACCTGCGCGGACGTCTGCCCTTGCAGTTCCCACGGCACCTGCACGTTGATCTGGCCCGGGCTGACATACACAATGCGGCCGGGATAGCTCAAGTTGGCGGACGGCACATCGAAGCTCACGTTGACGCCATCGACTGAGAGCGGCAACGGAGTATAGGTCGCCGGATCCGAATACCCGCTCAACGCCGTTCCGAAAATCGCAACGTAGGAACCGGGCGCGATCGGGCTTTGGAAGTTGGCATCGTTCACCACGCCGCCGGCGCTGATTGTGGGCTGCGCCCACCCGAAGCCGCTGAAAGGATACACCTGGCCCGCGATCCTGGCGTTGACGGTGATATTGCCCGTCTGCTGCACGGTCACGTCAGTGGCAGCGATGCCGTACGCGTCGGTCACCGAATTCGAATTCTGGAACGTAACGGCCCCGCGCGGACTAACGCTCCAGGTCACCGGCGAGCCCACCACCGGAACTCCGGCGGCATCGGTCAGTTTGACTGCCGAGCCCGTGGGGACGCAGCGGGTAGAGCGGATCCACGGGCTGTTGCCCGACGATGCCTTCAAATGCTCCGCTGCCCACGAACACGAGGTTGTAGCCCGACGCGGCGCCGCCGCCCACCAGGTAGATGTAAGGAATGGTCAGCGCGACGCCGGTGCCTTTGACGGTGACCGCGCCGCTGTAAGAGCCCGCGGCGGGCATAGCGCCGTTCAGCGTCAGGTTCAGCGTTCCGGCGGCGCCAGCCGCCAGCGTGAGACTGGTCTTATCCAATGCGGGAGTCAGCCCCGCGCTCAAATTTCCCGTGAAGGATTTCGGGCCGGGAACCACGGCGGCCGTCAGCGTAACCGATGCCGTCCCCAGATTCGTGATCGTAATCTGCTTGGCGACGTTGGAGGGCGCGGCGGACAGAATACCGTAAGTTACGGTCGGCGGATTGGCCACCACCACGGCATTCACCGCGGCCCCGGCATCCAGCTTGCCCGCGCCCATCCACTGCACGTCGATGGTATCGCCGCTATCGTCTTGCGTGACATCCTGGCTGGCGGAGTTGATCAGCGCGCTGCGAATCTGCGCGGGGGTCCACGTAGGATGCTTCTGCTTCACCAGTGCTGCCGCGCCGGCCACCATCGGGGCGGCGAAACTGGTGCCCGAGGCGTCGGCATAGCGAGTGCTGCTGTACTGGCCGCCGGCCGGATCGTAGGTCTGCGCGGCCATATAAATATCGGTTCCCACCGCCACCATATCGGGCTTGACGCTGGAATCGCCGGCCGAAGGGCCCATCGAAGAGTAGTAGGAAAGCAGATTGGCGTCGGCGGTATCGCTGACCTCCGTGCCCGATGGGTCGATGGTAACCTGCGCCGCCGGATTGCTCTTGATGTAAGCCTTCAGCGCCAGGCCGTCGCTCTGCGAGACCATCACCACGGCAATGCCGAGCTGATCGAGATTGCCGGGAGCGATGGTGGCGCTTGCATCCGACATGTACATGATCACGCCATTCGCGCCGGCATCGAACGCGTTGTCCACCTTAGTGGAGAAGGAGCAGGCATTCGCCGAGTTCGGGACGCTGCGTTGAATCAGCGCGAACGCGGCGGTCAGCGAGCCGGCCGGCAGCGGATTGCAGGCAAACCCATCGTCGCCCAGCGTGGTCACGTCCACCAGCGGCGCGGTAGTCGCGCCCGTCGGCGCGTAAGGGTCGTCGCCCGGTTGTCCGGGAATCTTCTGCAAGCTCGAGGGCGCCCCCGCGACGCTCACCGTGGGGGTGAAGTAATGCGCATTGGTAATGGCGCCGACGGCAATCACGCTGGGCGCGCCGGCCGGTGTGCCGATGGTGTTGAACGCGGGGTAGGACACGCCGTCGTAGCCGCTGTTGCCGGCCGCCGCGACTACCACCACACCGGCCTTCACGGCGTTCTCATATGCCATGCCAAGCGGGTCGCAGGGAGCGCCGGCGGCCAGTCCGCAGGCCGCGCCGGTATCGAGCGCGCCGGTGGTCGCGGTGACGGCGGAGGACAGGTTCACCACATCCATGCCGTCTTTCACGGCATCGTTGATGGCCTGGATAAACACGGCCTCAGTGGGATAATCGTTCACGTTCGGCGAACCGAAGACCTTGTAATTTCCCAGCCACGCTTTGGGCGCCATGCCGGTGATCGTGACCACACTCGTTCCCGAATTAGCGGCGATCACGCTGGCGATCGCGGTGCCGTGGCCTTCGCGGTCGCGCGGCGAATAATCGTCGGGACGCGAATCGACGGCGGGGTTGGCGGGGTTGGAACCGGCGCCCGTCAGGCGCACATAGCTGCGCGCCACAATCACTTTGTTCGTCGTATAGCTGCAATCTTCCGGGTGCCCGTCCGTACATTTTGGAAAGCCGGCGGGCATGGAAAGCGAAGAATCCTGCAGGGACGGGTGGGTCTGGTCGATGCCGTAATCGATGATGCCGATCTTCATGCCCGCGCCGGCGCTGCCCTGTCCGCCCAGCGCGGTCCACGCCGCCGGCGCATTCTGCAGGCCGATGGCCCGATTCAACATCGGACGCACCACGCGCATCGGGATCACGGCCAGAACGCCCGGGATCTGCTGCAGGTCCGCCACGCGATCCGGACTGGCGGCCACAAATACGGCATTCATCACTACGTCCGCCGTCCCGATCACCGGGATTGCGCGCGCCGTCACCGCCTGCCGGACCGCATCATGAGTGCGGACAATCTGCTGGCGATAGCTCTCGGCGGCAGTCGAACGCACGGCTTCCCGGCTTGCGAAGCGCTCGATTACCGGCGGGTCCTGAAGGATTAAAGCGTAATGATTGGAATACGTTTGAGCGAAACCAGGGATCGCGGCGCTCAAGCACGAGAACCGACACAGCGGCCCTGCGGGCGTTAAAAAACGGCATAAGACTCCAGACGTATACATTCTAAGCGGGTTTCGAAGTTCTTTCCGGGCCTGCCGGCGGCAAAGCGCCTCCATCTACTCTTTATGGCTAAGCTACCGGCAGATCCAGTTCGACTTCCAGCCCTGGATGGGCGTTGCGGGCGCGGATCGTCCCTTTGTAAAGTTCGATTGCGCGGCGCGCGATCGAAAGGCCGAGCCCGATGCCGCCGCTGGTCCGGTTGCGATCCGATTCCACACGGTAGAAGGGATCGAACAGACGCGGCAGCGCTTCTTCGGGAACGCCGGGACCGTGATCGCGCACCGCCACCACCGCGCGGCCGTTGTCCGCGCGCCAAAGTGACCTCCACGGCAGTATCGCGCGGCGAATAACGGATGGCGTTGCGGATGACGTTCTCCACCGCGCGGCGCAGCAGTTCCTGATCGCCCGCCACCGTAACCGGCTCGCTCGGCCGAAAGTTCAGCCCGCAGCCGTGCGCCTCCGCCTCGATCGCCGAATCGTCCACCAGTTCCTGCACCAGCTCGTCCAGCCGTATGGGGTCGCGGCGCAGCGAATTGGGGTCGCCCTCCGCCCGCGTCACCTGCAGCAGTTGTCCGACCAGCGCATTCAGGCGGTCGGATTCCTTCTGGATGCGATTGAGCGCGGCCTCGGTATCGTCGCCGGAGCGCGCCAGTTCGATCGCGACGCCGAGCCGGGCCAGCGGCGAGCGCAGTTCGTGCGAGATATCGAGCAGCAGGCGGCGCTCGGCGGCGAGCAGCGTTTCCAGGCGGTCCGCCATGCGGTCGAAGGTGCGCGCCAGTTGTCCGAGTTCGTCGCGGCGCACGCTTTCGGCGCGCGCGGAAAGGTCGCCGCGGCCGAAGCGTTCCACGGCCTTCTGCAATTTGCGCACGGGCCGCGTCAGGTGAAAGGCCAGCCAGTAGCAGAGCCCGACCGCGGCCGCCATCACGAAAATATGTTCGGGCTGCAGGAACCAGGAGCCGACGTGAGTTCGCGGCACGATGAAGAAGAACCAGTAGCGGCCATCGTCGGCCGAACGCGCCACGGTGGAATCGCCGGTGCGAAAGATCTGGTAGAGCACGCGGCGCTTGGCATGCGTGATCAGGTCGCTGCGATCCTCGTTGGTGAGCATGTCGCGGCCGCTATCGTCGGTGAGCACGCCGCGCGCATCGTAGACGCGATGCAGGGTGTCGAGGAAGTTCTGCAGGCCGGGGCGGCCGCCGGTTTCGTACGCCGTGCGCGCCTCTTCCAGTTGAAAGCGCACCAGGCGCGCCACCGGAGCGCGTTCGTCGCTGTCGTTTTCGTTTACGTTGAGCGCGGAGATGAATGCCGACCCCACCACCGTGATCGCCAGCGCGAACCAGAACCAGAGCAGGATCTTGGCGAAAAGGGAATTCATTCCGCCGCGGCGTCCTCCGGCGTGCGGCAGAACTGATAGCCCACGCCGCGGATGGTCTTGATCAGATCGTCGCCGTTCTCGAGCTTCTTGCGCAGATGGCTGATGTGCATGTCGATCGAGCGGTCGAACGGGGTCGCCTTGCGGTTATAGAAGTTCTCCATCAGCGCATCGCGCGAAAGCACGCGCCCGGCGGAGCGCATCAGCATCTCCAGAATGTCGAACTCGAAGGTGGTGAGCTCGATTCGCTTGCCGCCGACCGTGACCTCGCGCGTGCCGGGGTCGAGCACGATGCCGTTGGTTTCGATGCGATTGCCGGATACCGGCGCGTGCGTTTCGTAGCGGCGCAGTATGGCGCGGATGCGCGCCGCCAGTTCGCGCGGGTTGAAACGGCTTCGCCAGATAATCGTCGGCGCCCAGTTCCAGCCCCACGATGCGGTCCACGTCTTCGCCGCGCGCGGTCAGCATGAGCACCGGCACCTTGCTCTTCTGGCGAAGCCGCTTGAGAATCTCGAAACCGTCAATGCCGGGGAGCATGACATCGAGCACCACCAGGTCGATTCCGGGCTGCAGGGCTTTCTCCAGCCCGCGATTGCCTTCGTGCGCCGCCTCCACCGTGAAGCCCTCGCGGCGCAGGAATTCGCTGAGCAGGGAAGCGAGTTCGGCGTCGTCATCGACCAGCAGGATGTGCACGGCTAAAATTTACCACGTAGGGCGCACCCCCGGCGCTTGTGCTCTGTCAACTTGTTTGATTTTCAGCAAGCTTTTAGGGCTTCAGGACGCACAGCGGGTCGCCTGCAATTACGCCTTGCCAGCTGAGCTGCACCATCGAGAGGTAGTAGCTCTCAGCCAGATTCCGCCCCTGGTTATACGCCGGAAAAAGCAAATCCGGCCGGACGCAGCCGGTCAGGTAGGGCTCGTAGGTATTTCCGGAAGCGCCGGTAGCGCCTTCGTGAATCAGGTCCGCGATCAGACCTTGCGGGGAGCCCGCATACCAGTGCGCCTTGTCCTCCCACGTGGTGTAATTCCAGCTATCCGGGGGACGCTTGAACGTGCGTGCGCTGGTGGAAACGAACTCCGCCGCGATGGCGCCCGGTAGCCATTGGAAGTGCAGCCAGCGCTGCTTGCGATGGTCGTCGTTCGACCCCCAACTGGCGTAGCCGATCACGTCCGTCTGGTTGTACACAGGCGCGGTGGTTTCATCCAGCACGACACGCTTGCCCGGTAGCAGCATGGCGGCGTTGCGCAGCCAGTCGTTCCCCGGCTCCTGCTTGGGCGATTGCAGGTCGATCACGAACTTGCCCCGGTTGCGCGCCGCCAGGGAGCGATCGATCATCGCCTTGACGTCGGCCAGATCGTACGCCGCCAGGCGCGTCACCAGGTAGATGGGAAAGAGGGGATGCTGAAACGCGGTATCGCGCCGCGTGAAGAAAGGGTTGGGAACGCCGCCCGCCCGGTTATAGTGGATGCCTTTCAATTTCCCGTACAGCAGCGCCAGTTCAGAATCCACCGAGGCATGTTCCGAGGCCGGGCCGGCGCCGGGGCCATCGACCTTCAGCGGCACTCCCATCGTGGTGACGATGTAGTAGACCGACTCGATTGCGCCGGCCTTTTTCAGGCACTCGCCAATCGGCTTCTCGATCTGCTCTTCATAGGTCTTCCAGTTGATTTCTTCATCGCTGGTGGTTTGCAGGAAGCAGACATTTTTCGCCGGTACGGAGCGGCGCGGGCGGTAGTATTCGGCGATCTGCCGGGAGACGGCGTCGTTCTTGTTGACCACCAGCAGGACATTCTCGCCGGTCTGTGCCCGCAGGGTCAGCACGGCGGCCAACAGGAGCAGTAGGCGCACACGATTGATAGTACAGCAACAGTAAGGGTCCGGGATTGTGGTGCGGTTGCGTCGTCTATGACCACCAGACGACCGCGTTTTCGCCAATCCCGATACCGAATCCGCACAGCCCGGACCCTTTGTTACAATGATTACCAAACCCTTTGGTGATTGGGAAATTGAACTTTTCTATTCCACCGATTCGATTTGACGACGTGGACAGATCCGGCAGTATGAGCTTCCGGTAGATTATGGATTTCGATCAGCTCCATACGTTTTTGGAAATCGTCAGGCTGAAGAGCTTTTCGAAAGCGGCTCAGACCTGTTACCGGACCCAGCCGGCAATCAGCGCCCAGGTGCGGCAACTCGAGCAGGAACTGCGCGCCGATCTCTTCGAACGTTTCGGCAGCCGCATCTCGCTGACCACCGCGGGCAAGATCTTCGCGGAATATGCCGAACAGATGCTGGACTTGCGCCGCCGCGTGCAGGACGCCATCGCCGAACTGGAAACCAATCCGCGCGGCGAACTGGTGATCGCGGCCAACGAGGCCACCTGTATTTACGTTCTTCCCAAGGTTTTCTCGGAGTACCGCACGCAATTTCCCGCGGTGCAATTGCAGGTGCTGCGCAGCTATGGCTCGCGCGTGGTCGAAGCGGTCATGGAGAATTCGGCCGATTTCGGCCTCACCCAGCTGCCCGTGGAAGAGAAGCGCCTCCAGGTGGTCAATATTTATCGCGACGAGATCCGCCTGATTGCACCGGCGCGTCATCCGCTGGCGATCCCACACCATGGTCACCGCCCAGGAAGTCGCCGAGCATTTTCTGGTGCTCCCGAAATACGGTAAGACGCGCACCCGCCTCAACGAATGGCTGGAATCGGCGGAAGACGAAGTTCGCATTTCCATGGAGCTGGATTCCACGGAAATGATGAAGCACTTCGTGATCGCCGGGCTGGGAGTCAGCTTCATGGCGGCGTCCAACTGCCGCGAAGAGATTGCGGCCGGCAAGCTTCGCGCCGTGCCCCTGGGACCGGAGCCCATGATCCGGCGCCTGGGATTGATCTATCGTAAGGACAAAGCGTTATCCAAAGCTGCCTTGGGATTTATCCAGTCTGTGCTGGATAATGTGGGAGAAGAATCGGGGATCGCGAAAGACAAGCCCAAAGCGCCCCGGGTTGTTGCCTGATGATGTGCCGCCGCTGCCGCAAAAAATTCGAGGAAGCTGAAACGCGCTGCCCGCACTGCGGCGAAACCAACGATCACGTCTCCGGGATGTTTCAAACCTCCTCGGTCTTGATCTCCACCAGCGGCATGGAGCGCGTATACCGCTCCGTGGATGACGTGCCCGCGGCGCTGCGCACGCGGCTGCTGAAATCCACCAACGGCGCGAACTCCGCCACCATCCTGATTGCCGACCGGCGCGGCCGGCAGGAAATCGCCAAGGCGATGCGCAATCTGCCCGGCCCCACGCAGCGCCGCTGGATGCAGGCGGTGCTGGGCGCGGAAGCAGCTTCCACTGCGTTGAACTGGCTTACGCCCGGCGCGGCGGCGCGCGATTCTCGCCGTAGTCGTCATGTTCACGCTTGCCACCGTTGCCCTGCTCTTCACCAAGTTCCGTTAGTGCAATGGCCGCCGATGCGCGAGAACCTCTCCTGCGTTATCGGTATTCAATCGGCGGCCCGTTTTTACTCACCACCAGACACTGATCGGAGATGAGCGCCTGCGCCGGAAGGCGTCAATTTATTTCACGCGCACGTCGCCTTTGCCCCACACCGTCTGTCGCCCGACGCCCACCCAGCGCGCGGCGCGCAGCCAGGGCAGGAATTCCGCCAGATCGCCCGCATATTCCGCTTCGCCCGTGAAGCCTCCGATGGGGTGGACCTGCCCGGTGCGTCCGCTCTTGCGCTTGACCTGCTCCCAGACCACCTCGCTGCGCCGCAGTTCGATCCGCGCCGCACGCTCGCCCATGCCCTTGAAATCGATCTCCAGCGGACCGGCCCCATACAGGGAACGCAGCGTACTGATGCGGTCGCGCAGGCGTCCGAACAGGATGGCGAATTCCGGGCGTCCCGCCACCCCGCCGTCGGCCTTCAACTCCGTCGGAGTCTGAAAGCACATCGTGATGCTGCTCACGGGCGCAGGTTCCGGATCGAGCAGCGCTACGCTGGCGGCCATCGGAGTCTCCCATACTGCTTGGGCGGCGCCCTGCAAATCGAGTTGCTCGGTGCGCTCCAGTTCGGCGCGTCCCCGCCCCGGTCCCAGGCCTTTTTCCGCCAACCGGCTGAGCGCCGCGCGGAAGTGGATCAGCGCCGGCTGATGCAGGTCGAAGACATGGGCGTCCAGATAAAAACTGTCGCCGGCCGGCACCGTCAGGCCATCCAGGTGCGCCACCCGCAGCACAAAGGGGCGCGGCCAATCGGCCAGCCCGCTAGGCGCGGCGCCGAGTGCGGCCCCGGGCTCGAACAGACGCGAATAGACGCTGGGCGGCACCGCATCGCGCAGCACCGTGCCGAAGGCGCCGCGGACAACGTTGGCGCTCTTGCCGAGTGGAAAATGAACTTGATCCAGGGCGCGGAAGTGGAAACGGAATCGGTAGAACTCGAACGTGGTCACGATCTTGACGGCAATTGCGATTGGCTCCTGTTGTATAATGGTAAGGCATTTGACTCTTGTTTTCCGCTTCGTACAAAGTTTGAGAGGGGGCTGCGTGAGTCCATCCGCACCCCCTTTTCTCGTTTTCGGGGCGTCTTAGCAAGGTTTCATGCAAAATCAGGACTGTAAACAGTAAAGAAGGAAATAGGCAGATGAAAGAAAAAGGAACAGTGAAGTGGTTTAACGCAGCCAAGGGCTACGGCTTTATCCAGCGCGAGAACGGCGAGGATGTCTTCGTGCATTTCTCGGCGATTCAGACGGAAGGCTACCGCACTTTGGACGAAGGCTCAAGTGTGGAGTTCGAAGTGACCAAAGGTCCCAAAGGTTTGCAGGCGACCAACGTCACAGCGAGCTAGTTGAAGCTGCGGGCCGGTCATGGTGCTGAATAGCACTTGTTCCGGCCCACCCATTTCACCCCTGGAGGTCTATGAGCAAAGAGGACAGTATTGAAGTAACCGGCACCGTGTTGGAGAAGTTTCCGAGCGGGCTGTTCAGCGTACAGTTGGAACACGAACGCGTGGTTCTGGCTCACTTGGCGGGACGATTGCGGCGGAATCGCATCCGCGTTCTGGCGGGCGACAAGGTCACGTTGGAGCTTTCCCCCTACGATTTGACCAAAGGCCGTATCACGTTCCGGCACAGATAAGCCCTTTCTCTGCGCCCTCCTCCCGAAAAAAATTCCTCACTTCCGTACTATTTCGTATGAAGCCGGACAGGCACGACGCTGCATCAGCATGTTACATGTGGCGGCAGAAGTCTGCACGATATTCAGAAATAATTTCGCCAATTCCACTTCTTACTTAAATTGCTGAATTATCATGGGGAAAGAGGTCTTGCATGAAAGATCCTGATCGTCCTGCGGAGCGGCGCAAGCCGCGAGTGAAAAATCCCGCTGCTGCCATCGTGAAACCGGACAATGGCGCGGACCGGCTAAAGCCGCCGCCAAACCGCGTCAAGCGTCAGACGTCAGATCCTGCCGAGGACCTGACCGCGGTGCTTTCGCAAAAAGTCGTAGGCCAGCCGGCGGCAACGCGAGTCATTGTCCCCTACATTCAAATGTTCCAGGCCGGCCTGGCGCCGGAAGGCCGTCCGGTAGGAGTCTTCCTGCTTCTGGGGCCAACCGGTACCGGAAAGACCAAGACCATTGAAGCCCTTGCCGACATCCTGCACGGCAGTGAAAAAAATCTTCTGAAGGTGGATTGCGGCGAGTTCCAGATGGAACACGAAGTCGCCAAACTGATTGGCGCGCCGCCCGGCTACCTTGGCCATCGCGAAACGCAGCCGATGCTCACCCAGCAGAAGCTGAATTCGGTCACCAGCGAAAAGTGTGCGCTATCGCTCGTCCTGTTCGATGAAATCGAGAAGGCCGCGCCATCCATGACCCGGCTCCTGCTGGGCGTGCTCGATAAGGGCCTGCTGCGGTTGGGCGATAATTCGGTGGTCAACTTCGAAAAGAGCCTGGTCTTCCTCACCAGCAACCTGGGCGCGCGCGAGATGATGCGCGAACTCACCCCCGAGTTCGGCTTTCAATCGGCGATGACCACGGAGCGCGCCGACCTCACCAGCAAGCTGCAGAATATCGCCCTGGTGGCGGTTCGCAAACGCTTCTCGCCGGAGTTCGTGAATCGCATCGATTGCATCATCACCTATCAGCCGCTCACCATCGAATCGCTTTCCACCATCCTCGATCAGCACATCATCGATCTGCAGAATCACGTCAATACCCGTCTGGGAAACCGCAGCTTCACGCTGGATGTGCCCTTTGAAACCCGCCAATACTTATTGAAAAAGGGCACCAGCGCGGAGTATGGAGCCAGGGAATTAAAGCGCTCCATTCATCGTTATCTAACCCAGCCGCTGGCCACCATGGTGGCCACCAATCAGATTGAGCCCAACGTCGCCGTCCGCGCCGAAATTGGGGAAGGCGATAAATTAGAACTGAAGGCCACTAAAGGGCCCATGCCCGCGCCCGATACACATCCCACCGTCCTGCTGGTGGATGACAATCGGGACCTGCTGCACTTCCTGGAACGCCTCATGGCGGATGCGGGATGGAAATTGCTGACCGCCGAATCCGCTACGGAAGCGAAGGCGCTGATGCAGACGCACAAGCCAAACGCCGCGCTCCTGGATTACATGCTTCCGGACGGCAACGGCGTAGAATTGGGCGTCGAGTTCCTGCAAAACGTTCCGCACATGCTGGTGATCGTGATGACCGGAACGATTCTACCGCCGGAAGAGGAAGCGCTCTGCGAGGAACACAATTTCCCGGTCCTGCGCAAACCCTTCCTGGCTTCCGACGTGATGAACCAGATCCGCAGCCGTCTGCTTCCGGTCACCGGAACCGTGCGGGCCTAAGGTCCGCAGCGTTCGCCTTACATCCGACCGGCGCGGCCAATGCGCGCTGCGCCGCCGAAGTTACCGGGCCGAGACAGTCCCGGCCGGGCGGTCATAGCAGGCGATCCAACTAATGGCCGTCCCACGGTGCCGCCGCGCCAAACCCGGGGAGTTGCGTAGAACGGCCGGGCGTAGCTCCAATACGCCGGCGAGTAGAACCCGAAGCCAAACGGACTGTAGCCGAAGCCATAGCCGGGAACAAAAGCCCAGGAGCTATACCAGGGATTCCAATACCAGCCAGTCCCGTAATACCATCCCGGATTCTCCATCACGATGGTGCGCGCCGAGGCGACGTTGGCTTGCGCATCGTACTCGCTGCGCAGCTTGCTCCATTGATAAAGGTCATCAACCTGATCGCGGTCGAACTTCTGCGCTTTCAGATCAGTGCCCGTAGCCAGCGCAAGCTCCTTACCCTTGCCAAGCTCGATGCCTTTGTCGTTGACCATAACCTTGGCCTTGCCGTCGAACACAGAGACCTCGGGGCGGTCCGCATTGAAGCGGTAGATTCCGTCCTTCTCTAGCAGGGTATCGAAGCCGTGATCGGTCACATCGATGCGATTCTCTTTACGCACCTGCTGCGCTTCCACCAGCGCTTCGCCCTGTACCAGTTCCACCTTCGTATCGGTGAGTGAAGGCGAAATCATGCGCACCGAACTGTGATCGCTGAGCCGCAGGAACACGCCCGGCGTCAGCAGCATCTCCACCTTGCCCTGCTGGGTCGCCAGCGTCTGTCCCGGCATGACTTCCGTCTGGCCCATGGACTTGGCGCTCATTGGTTGCCCGTCGATCGTCACCTGACCTTCCACATAATTCAGCATTCCGGGACGCGCCACCATCGCCGGGGCTGCCATCAGGGTGCCCGCTGCGAACATCGCGCCGGCCATGCGGAACGTAGTTTTCAACAGGATATTCATAGGTTTTCAACCTTCCTTCTTCTCTACTCAGTTGGATGCCGCAATCGCCGCCACGTTGCGGTGGTGCCTACCACATTTACAAATCCATAAAGAGTGAAATTCGCCCCCGGACTCGTGCGGTCACGCACAACTTTCGACCACGTGGAACAGGTGAGAGAATAGCTTGCTATGAGAGCTTCCCTCTGGAGCGTGCTTCTTCTCACCGCCGCAACCCTGGCCGCGGCCGAGACGCCTTCCCTGGCATTGATCGTGGGCAACAAGGAAGAGAACTCGCTCGCCATCGTCGATCCCGATTCCGGCAAGGTGCTCGCCCGCATGGCCACCGGCGAAGGTCCCCACGAAGTCGCCGTCTCAGCCGATGGCAAATTGGCCTTCGTCGCCAACTATGGCACCGCGCAAGCGCCGGGCAGCACGCTCTCGGTCATCGATCTGATCGGCCAGAAGGAAGTGCGCAAAGTAAATCTCGGCGCGCTGCGCAGGCCTCACGGGCTCGCAGTCTCCGGCGGCAAAGTCTACTTCACCGCCGAAGCCAACCGGGTTGTCGGACGCTATGACCCCGCCGCCAACCAGCTCGATTGGTTGATGGGAACCGGGCAGGCCACCACGCATATGGTGATCGCCGGCAAAGCGCCCGATCAGCTCTTCACCGCCAATATCGGCGGCGATACCATCAGTGTCATCGAGCGCAATGCCGTTACCGCCATCCCGGTAGGCAAGGGACCCGAGGGCCTCGACCTTTCCCCTGACGGCAGGGAACTCTGGACCGCCCACTCCCGCGATGGCGGCGTCTCTATCATCGACGTCGCGTCGAAGAAGGTCGTGCAGACTCTCAACCTCGGCACCAAGCGTTCCAACCGCCTCAAATTTACGCCCGATGGCAAACGCGTCCTGATTACCGATCTGGATGGCGGCGAGTTGCTGGTGCTCGACGCCGCCACCCGCAAAGAGATCCACCGCGTCCCACTCGGCAAAATGCCCGAGGGCATTCTCATTTCGAAGGATGGCGCGCGCGCCTACGTCTGCGTCGCCGGCGATGACCAGATCGCGATTGTCGATTTGAAGACGCTCCAGGTCACCGGCCACCTCACCACCGGAAAAGGCCCCGACGGAATGGCCTGGGCGGACCGCCGATGATCACCCGTCGCGGCGCCATGCTCTCCACCCTCGCCGCCGCCCTGGCGCGCGGTCAGGGCAGCATGGAAAAACTGCTCTCGCTCTACGATTTTGAGACCGAAGCGCACACCAAAATCTCTCACGGCGCCTGGGAGCGTATCTCCGGCGGTGCGGCCGACGAGCTTACCCTGCGCTGGAACCGCGAAGCCTACGACCACATTCGCCTCAAGCCGCGCGTTCTTGTGGACGTCTCCAAAATCGATACGCGCATCAACCTGCTCGGCGCCGAGATGCCGTTCCCGATTCTCTTGGCACCCACCGGCGGACAAGGCTTCATCCAGCCCGATGGCGATCTCGCGGCGGCGCGCGGAGCAGCGGCGGCCCACGCCACCTACGTGATCTCGAGCAGCGCGTCCATGCGCGTGGAAGACGTGGCGCGCGGCGCCGGAGGCCCGGTCTGGTTCCAGCTCTACGTGCAGAAAGATCGCGGCTTTACCCGCGAAATGGTGCGCCGCGCCGAAGATGCCGGATGCCGCGCCCTCTGCGTCACGGTGGATTCCCCAACCTTCGGCCTGCGCAATCGCGAAGAGCGCTCCAAGGGCGAACTCCCCGAGCGCCAGCTGCCTAACCTCCAGGGCAAAGACTACCTCGACCCTACCCTCACCTGGAAAGATATCGAGTGGCTCCAGGGAATCGCACGGCGCCCCGTGCTGCTGAAAGGTATTCTCAATCCGGACGATGCCGCCATCGCCGTGAAAGCGGGCGTCGCCGGCATCATCGTCTCCAACCACGGAGCGCGCAATCTGGATACCGTGCCCGCCACTATCGACGCCCTGCCGCAGATTGTCGCCCAGGCGTCAGGCAAGCTCCCGGTGATTGTCGATGGCGGCATCCGCCGCGGCACGGACGTCATTAAGGCGCTCGCCTCCGGAGCCACCGCCGTACAAATCGGCCGTCCCTACCTGTGGGGCTTGGGAGTCGCCGGCTCCGCGGGCGTCACCCGCGTGGTAGAAATCCTCCGCAAGGAACTGGAACTCTCCATGGCCCTGATGGGGCGCCCCACCATCAAATCCATCGACCATACCGCGCTCTGGTAGCTTTCGTTTAGAACTTGCGAGAGGTGGGTTTCGGCGGGTCTAAATGGCGAGAGACAAAAGACGAGGACAGACGCAATTCGCAGCACGCCAGCAGATCCACCTTGCCGCTGGGGCCCGGTGAGCCCGAGGCAGTGCGCGGCGTGGGAGCTTGCACGCCGCGTACTTGGTTTGCCGGAACTGTGTGCTGGTTGGACATTGCTTTACTTCTTCAAGACTTCTTCGAAAAACGTGACCGCCCGGCCATCCCGTGAGTTGCCCAGTGTGCTCATCGCCTGCTTGCGCACCTCCGCGTTCTGCGTCGATTTCGCCAGTTGGATGAGCAGCGGAACTCCCTCTCCATCCGGCATGGATTGCAGCGCGCTCACCGCCCGCCGCTTCACCTGCATGTCCGGATCGTTCTCGATCGCATCCTTGTAGACCGCCAGGACATTGGCGCCCGAGTGCCGGTTGAGCGCGGAAAGCGCCTGCATCCGCAGCCGCGGATTCTGATCCTTTCGCGCCGTCGCAATCAAGAGCTCGACGGCCTCCGGCTCCTTGCTGTTGCCCAGCGTCGAAATTGCCCGCTCGCGCACGCGCTCGCTCGGGTCGTTGGCAATCAACCCCTTGAGCACGTCGTATCCGCGCCGCCCGCGCGAAGGGCCGAACCAGCTCACCACTCGCACTCGGATCGATTCGGGCTGGTCGGGAGCCAGAAATCTCTGCAGCGCCGCATCCGCCGCCGGGTCGGAGTGCACCGCGATCGCATTCATCGCGGAGTCCATGTAGCGCTCGCGCTGCGTTGCGAAGGTATTGAGCAGCGCCACGCTCTCCGCCGGCTTCACGTCCGCTAACCAGTGCACCGGCAGGTCGCCCGCGTCGATTTCGCAATCCGGCGACAGCGACCGGATGCGCTCCACCTTGCCGCCTTCCACGCGGAACAGAATCACCGCGTGATCCGGCGGCTCCAGGTGAACTACCCCATGCTCGCTCATCCCGTCCCGCACGTAATCGCATCCCATAAACGTGCGGATCGAAGGTACGCTATACGCGATCCAGCCCGGCTGGGATTGCGCCGTAACCAGCGGCCGGAACGTCTGCTCCAATCCCGCCGCCGCGCTCTTGGTATCCAGCTTCGCGTTGACCAGTAGTTTGGGCTGCGCCGCAAGCGGCAGCGCAGCCAGCATCAGCCCAGGCAGTGCCAGGCAAGGGAGAAGACGCAATCCGCGTGTCATTTGCTCAAGATCTCCTGCAGATAATCCTGCGCTTCCTTGGCCTTCATGTTGGAGAGCCGCTCCACGATTCGCAGCTTCATCTTCTGGTCTTTCTCGGAGCGGGCCATTTCCACCAGCGCCTTCGCGTTGTTCTGCCCCATCAGGCTATCCAGGATGCGCTGCTTCATCTGCGGGTCCTGTTCGGTGTTGTAGATCGCAACCAGCGCGTCGGCGTTCGTGCTGTTGTTGCGCTGGGACGCCAGCGCCTGCATCGCCGCCATGCGGACCTTGGGATCCTTCTCGTTTTTCACCACTTCAATCAGCTTTTCCGCATTCGAGTTGCCATGCATGTAGCGCAGCAGCTGAATCTTGCCGTCCGGCGTGGTCTCGCTCGCGTAGAGCTGCCAGAGTTCCGGATTACCCTGCGTTTCGCCCAGGTAGCTGATCGCGACCTCGCGCAGTTCGGGAGCCTTCTCGCTCTTCGCCGCCTGCAGCAACCGGTCCTTGTCCTTGTTGCTCATGTACGCCTGCAGGATCGCGCGCTTCACCTGCAGATCCTGCGTGGAAGCGTAAATCTCCGCGAGAATCTGCGAATTGCCCGAGCGCCGCCGCTCCGTCATGTAGGTGATCGCCTTCACTTGCAGATCGGGATTGGCGCCGCCTCGCGCAATCTGCTCGATCATCGTCTGCGCCTTCGGCGAGCTGCTCTGCGCCAGCACGAAAAGCGCGTTGCGCTTCACCCGCGGCGAGGCCGAACCCTTCAGCTGCTTCTCGAGCAGCGGCATGGCGCGTTCCGGATCGCTCTGCATCAACCCGTTGATCGCCATCAGCTTCAGCTCTTCGTCCGTCTCGCTCTCCGGCGAAACCGTTTGCCCCGAAGCTTGCTTCAATTCCAGCTCGAGCGCCTTGGCATCGTCCGTCCAGCGGCTGCTCGCATAGCTCTTCCGCAATTCCGCGATCGCGGCCAGGCCTTCGTCCCGCCGGCCCAATTTGCCCAGCGCGTAAGCCTTCCAATAGAGGGCGCCATCCGCGCGCGCCCCGCTGCGCGACACCACCTGGTTGAAGTACTCCACCGCCTGCTCATACTGGCGATTCTCGAGCGAACTCTGGCCGCTGCTGTAAAGGCGGTCGTCGCTCATCCCGGAGATCCGGCGCATACCCGCCTGCACCGCCACCGGAGTCTTGCCGCCGAACCCGGCACCCATCCCCTGCCCGGCCTGCGGCGCAAATGCCATCTTCAGCCCCGACATATCGGCCATCGCATAGGCCTTCGCGCGGGCGTCGTCCGCATCGTAGCGGAACTCCTGCGCCATCTCCTTGGCACGGCGAATTTCGTCCTGCAATTCGAAATCGTATTCAAATTTCTCGCGCGCCTGCACCGCGAGCGCCATGGGAGCATCCATATCCCATCCCATCGGAGCCATGGGCGGAATCGGCGCCATCGGCGCAATCGCCGGCATGGGAGGCATCGGCGCGCGGCCGGGGGTACCGGAGGCGCGCGCATCCTGATCCCAATCGCTGGCCGCGCGTGCCGCGACCCGCACGGGGTAAGCCCGCGGCGCCACTGCCGGTCGAGGACTTGGCGCTTGCTCCCACCCTTCGGGCGGCGCGCCGGCGCTACGGCCGGCCTGTGGCGCGGTGTCTGTGCCATCGCCAGGACCGCCGTCGCCATCGCTGACGCCATGAGGGAGCAGATCGGTTTGAGTGTTCGAGAGTGTGTCATTGTTCTTTCCTTTTAGAGTGTCTGTCCCGCCGTCTTCGCGGCTGGCACATCCTGGTTCCGAACGTTGGAGCCCAACACGCGGATCTTGAAGAGAATGCCTTCGGCTTCCAGCCGTTGGCGCAATTCCCGCAACTGCTGCGGGCTGATGCTTGAGGGCGCATGCGTAATATCCACCAGCACGCGCTCCAGTTCGTCGAGCACTCCGGTGATTTGCGTATCGCCCGTGTGCTCCGCCGTCTGCCTGTACAACCGCGTCTCCGTGACCAGGTCGCCGGCGCGCTCCTGTTCACTGGAGATATCCATGGCGGCTTTGGGATTTGCGTTGGCCAGTTCGATCAGCACCATCTGGGAACGCTCCAGATAATCGCCCACCGCTACCAGCAGGACGCGCTGCCCGGCCTGGGTATCCGCCGACGCAATCTGCCCGGGCTTCACCTTGCCCGGATAGGTCCTGCCCGCGAAGAAAGCCGCCACCATCATCGCCGCGCACGCCGCGCTCACCGCCGCCCAACGCCATCCTGCCGGCATCGGGAACCAGCTCCGGCGCCGCGCCGGAATGCGATGTTCGATGCGCTTCCAGACCTGTGCGCCATAATCGGCGCCGCGCTCCGGAACCGGCAGCGAATCCACCACGTTCAACACGCGCTGCAAAGAGCCGTACAGACCCCGGCAATCGCTGCAGCCTTCCAAATGCTGCTCGGCCGCCAGCGCGTCGCTTTCTCCCGCGTCGCCGGCCTCGCCGTAATAATGCAAAATCAGTTGTTCTTCGGTTAGATGAGTCATCGTGCCGCACTCACTAAGGGCTCCAGAGCCCTTCTCAATTTCTGCACCGCGCGAAACACGCTGTGCTTGGCCGCGCCCGGCTGACAGCCCAGCACACGGCTCACATCTTCGATACACATGCCTTCAAAGTGCCGCAGTACAAATGCGGTGCGCTCTGAGGCGCTCAATTCGTTCATCGCATCCGCCACACGCTCCCGAACCTCCCCACTCATCGCCATACGGTCGGGCGTGGGGGCTAGCGAGGGCAGCGAAAGCACAGGGTCTTCCATTTCCGAATCCTCCGGCGCCATGTGTTCGTTGCGCCGCTTCCGGGATCTCACCAGGTCCAGCGAACAGTTCACCGCGATGCGGTAAAGCCAGGTTCCGAAGCTGGCGCGTTCGTCGAATTTCGCGAGTTGTTTGTACGCCCGCAGAAAGCTGTCCTGCACAACATCCTCGGCGTCTTGTTGATTCCCAGTCATACGAAATGCCAGCCGGAACAGAGCACGGCTATGGCGCTCCACAAGCACCCGGAACGCGTCGGTGTCACCCGCGCGCGCCCTGGTTACATACGCTAGATCGGTAGCTTCCATCCGGCTGTTCTTTAGACTGCAAGGATTTCGTGGCGGTTAGCAACTTGCCCGCTCTCTTCCAGGTCTCTTCCAGGGCGGCAGATTGTCCCCGATTTGATATGCTGGCTTGCAATGAAAAGACTTGCCGCACTCTTACTGGCGATTGGGGCCCTTGCAACCGGACAGCAGCGCGGCGGACGCGGCGCCCCTCCGCCGGTCCAGCCGAAACCCGAGGAATTGGCGAACATCCAGTCCAAGAGCCAGCAGATCGAAACCGCCGTCAAAGAGCTGAAAGCCAAACACGCCAACCCGGACCTGGTGGGCGACGTCGAAGTCTACGCCAAAGCCGGCCGCTTCCTGCTGGAATTCCCCGAACTGATCGCCAACCAGGATGCGATCGATCACGCCGCCGTCGTCATGGATCTAGGCGTCGAACGCGCCAAACAGTTGGCCGCCGGCCAATCCCCCTGGACCACCGGCAAAAAGCAGCTCCACGCCTATTACTCCTCGATCGATGGCTCCATCCAGCCCTACGCCATCACCCTGCCCGAAGGCTACGACCCCGCCAAACCCGCGCGCCTCTACGTCTGGCTGCACGGCCGCCAGAACAACACCACGGAAAGCGAGTTCATCTTCTCCCAACAGACCTTCCGGCCCGGCAACGTCCCCGTCGCCGACCAGGGTCAGATCCAGCTCGATCTCTTCGGCCGCATCAACGGCGCGGGCTGGCATTGGGCCGGGGAAGCCGACGTTTTCGAAGGCATCGCCGCCGTCAAGAAGCGCTTTCCCATTGACGAAAAGCGCAT
Source organism: uncultured Solibacteraceae bacterium (assembly GCA_963811575.1). Lineage (GTDB taxonomy): Bacteria > Acidobacteriota > Terriglobia > Bryobacterales > Bryobacteraceae > Solibacter. Next base: position 112,087 of record CAWERY010000016.1, read on the forward strand.
CATGCTCCGCGGCTTCTCCCAAGGCGGCGAAGGCGCTTGGCACATCGCCCTGCACCACCCCGACCGCTTCGCCGCCGCCGAAATCGGAGCCGGCACCTGGTCGCGCCGCGCGCAAATGCCCGGTCTCGAGCCCTATCAATACCCCGTGCTCAAAATCTGGGAAAACATGGAGGAGTGGGCGCTCAACGTGTTCAACCTCCCTCTCGCCGGCCACGATGGCGATGCCGACACGCAAATTTCATCCATCCCGGGCCCACCGCCCGGCACCCCGTCGCGCGGCCAACTGGAATCCTCCCTGCGCGCCCGCGCGCAGCTCGAAAAGGAGGGCTTCCCCGCCGAAGGCGAGCCCGATTTTCTCCACATGAAGGGCACGCCCGGCATCTTCCTGATCTCCAACAGACCGGCCACGGCACCAGCCCGCTGGTCCGCCAGCGCCTCGACGCCTTCCTCAAGGAATGGGGCGACAAAGGCCAGTCTTCGCCCGACCACATCCGCTTCCTCACCTACACCACGCGCTACAACCGCGATTACTGGGTGACCGTCGATGCCCTGGAAAGCCAATACGAACGCGCCGATATCGATGCGCGCCGCGGCGACACCTATGACCTGCAGACCCACAACATCGCCCGCCTCACGCTCCCCGAAACCGCCAGCGCCCGCGAGATCAAAATCGACGGCCAAAGCCTCAAGGTGAAGCCCGCGTCCGTGCACACTCTGGAAAAATCCGCCGGAACCTGGAAGCTCGCCAAGGCCGCCCGCCCCCGGCCTGCACAAACAGCATGCCCTGCAAGGCCCGATCGACGACGCGTTCCTCGATCCCTTCCTCCTGGTCCGCCCGACCGGAACCCCGTGGAACGCCGCCGTCAATGAGCAGGCCCTCCGCTCCCTGAAACACTTCGACCGCCTGTGGGCCAAATTCTTCCGCGGCCACCCCTTCGTCAAAGATGATAAGGATGTCACGGCGGAGGACATGGCGAAATATCACGTCGTCCTGTTCGGCGACCCCGGCAGCAATCGCCTGATCGCGAAGATGCTCCCCAAACTCCCCGTCCAGTGGACTCGCGAGACCCTCACCCTCGCCGGCAAGAGCTATCCGGCGAACGAGAACTTCCCGGCGCTGATCTATCCCAATCCCCTGCACCCGGAAAAATACGTGGTCCTCAACACCGGCCTCACCATCCCCGACCGCGAGTACAACGGCGATTACGGCATGCCGCAATGGGGAGACTACGCCATCGTAAAGGTGAAGGACGCCGCCGAGCTGCCCGACCTGGTCACCGCCGGCCTGTTCGACGAACACTGGCGCCTGCGGTAACGTCGCTCGCCCCACACCTTGCGCATCCGCTCTCCCGTGGCATACGCTGTGAGAGCAATGCAAGCTAACCGGCGTCAAATCTTCGCTGCGCTACTCGCCGCGGCGGCAGCCCGAAAACTCACCGCGGCCGACGGGGTCACGATCCCCGGCAAGCGTCCCCTCATCCTTCATAACGACCGCCCGGAGGATCTCGAGACGCCCGTCAAGTACCTCAATACCTGGGTCACCCCGGTAGACGCCTTCTTTGTGCGCCAGCATCTTCCGCGCCCCGCCGCGATCGACCCCGCGGCCTACCGCCTCACCATCAACGGCATGGTCGCCAAGCCTTCCGAAATCACCCTCGCGGAGCTCCAGAAGCTCCCCCAGCACACCGTCCCCGCCACGCTCGAATGCACCGGCAACGGGCGCGCCTTCTATACGCCCAAGCTCCCCGGCATCCAATGGGGACGCGGCGCGGTCGGCAACGCGGAGTGGACCGGGCCGCGCCTCAGCGACGTCCTCAAACTCGCCGGCGTCAATACCGGCGCGAAATTCCTGGAAATCGATGGCGCCGATAGCGGTGTCATGCAGACGCCCGATTTCGTCCGCTGCATGCCGATGGAAAAGGCCATGCACCCCGCCACCCTCCTCGCCCTCAAAATGAATGGCGAGACGCCCGATATCCACGGCTTCCCCGCCCGCCTGATCGTTCCGGGTTGGGACGGCACCAGCTGGGTGAAATGGGTCACGCGCCTTACCCCCGCCGAGAAAGAGAGCGGCGGCTTCTTCATGAATCCGGGCTACCGCTATCCCGAAATACGCGCTCCCGCCCGGCACCCCGGCGCGCCCCGCCGAACTCGAAGTCATCGAGGGCATGCCGGTGAAATCCACCCTCACCTCGCCGGAGGACCAGAGCAAGGTCGCGCTCGGCCCGATGGTGATCCGCGGCTTCGCCTGGGCCGGCGAAAACGCCATCGAGCGCGTCGAAGTTTCGACCGATGGCGGCGCCAAATGGCAGAACGCGCAACTCTCCACCCAGAAGCTTCCCTTTGCCTGGCGCCTCTTCAATCTCAACTGGACGCCCAAAGAGCCCGGCTATTACACGATTCTTTCGCGCGCCACCGATACCGCGGGACGCGTTCAGCCCTTCGTCCCCGCCTGGAATCCCTCGGGCTACCTGTGGAACGGCATCGATAAGGTCGGCGTCACCGTGGAGAAAGCCTAATGCGTACCGCAATCACCCTGCTCGCGTTCACTCTGGCGGCGGCCGCCGCCGATCAGGCCACCATCGAGAAGGGCATGAAGGAAGAGCAGCGTACCTGCGTGCCCTGCCACAGCCTCCGCATCGTTCATTCCAACCGCCTCAGCAAGGCCGGATGGAATAAGGAACTCGACAAGATGGCCGGCTGGGGCACCAAGTATACCGATCGCGAAGCCATCCTCGAGTACCTCGTCGCCACCTTCGGCGACGATAAGCCCGTCATCCCGCCCGACCTGACCCTGGACGGCAGCGCGAAGAAATAGACGTTGTTAATTCTGTTGCGGAGGAAAGCGCCTAATTGCATCGCTTTCCCCGCATTCGCTATGCTTGGCGGATATGACCAAACTGATGCTGCTGGGTATGGCTGTGGGCGCGATGGCTTTCGGCGCTTCCAGCGTTTACGATTTCACTCTGAATACCATCGACGGCGCGCCTACCTCGCTCGCTGCCTTTAAAGGCAAAGTCGTGCTGTTGGTCAACGTCGCCAGCAAGTGCGGCTACACGCCGCAATATGCCGGCCTGGAAAAACTCTACGAGAAGTACAAGGATCAGGGACTCGTACTGGTCGGCGTTCCCGCCAACAATTTCGGCGCCCAGGAACCCGGCACCAACGAAGAAATCAAGACGTTTTGCAGCCGTAATTACAACGTCACATTTCCCATGATGAGCAAGGTTTCCGTGAAGGGCGCGGACAAAACCCCGCTCTACCAGTACCTGACCGACGCCTCCACCAATCCCGAAGACCGCGGGTGAAATCAAGTGGAACTTCACCAAGTTTCTGGTCGATAAGAAGGGCAATGTTATCAATCGTTTCGAGTCGGCCGTCACGCCCGAATCGGCGGACCTGGTAAAGGCTGTGGAGGCCGCTCTGGCGCAATAAAAGGTAGCAGCGCGCACCAGCTGGCCATATTTATTTGGTCGGAATTCCTCCTTGTTGCGTCTATATAGCTTGAACATACTTTTGGAGGAATCGATGGGTACCGCGCTCGCGCGGCTTCGCGCCAAGACTGACCAGGATTTGAGCATCCTGATTGCGAGACAACTGAAAGGCTCACTCGCCCAGGCACAACGCCGGAACTATCTGGAGGCCGCCCGCGGCTATCTTCTGGCCCGCACCTTGCTCACCGTCGCCGATTTGCCGGCCGCCCAACGCGAGAAGCTGGAGCGCAAGCTGGCGGAAGTCCGCTCTCACATCGAACTCCCGGCCAGCGCAGTAGCCTAACCCAGGCTACTGCCCAGTTTTCTTCGCCGGCGCCTGTACCGCCGGGACATTCTCATCCCGAATCAGCTTATTGAACGCCGTCAGGTCCGTGGTCATCACGGTATCCAGCTTCTTCAGTTGCGCATTGACCTGCGTCGCCAGGTCTTCGTACACCATGTACGATTGCTGCGTCGGCTGGTCGTCCGAGCTCTGCACCACTCCCAGCACGTGCGCCAGTTTGTTGTTCAGCTTGATCGGATAATTCAGCGGATCTTCGCTTGCCCGGTTCTTCGTCTGGTAGAGCGCCTCTTCCACCTCGGTCAGTTTCTGGTTCAACGCCTTCGCCGCATCCGCCACTTTCTTCGAATCGCGCTTGGCGTATTCATCGAGCTGCTTGCGAAGTTCGCGAATCCGGATCACCGCTTCGTTGGTGTCGCTCAGCTTGTCCCGCACCTGCAGGGAAAGCGAGAGCTGCCTCGCATAGTCGTCGGCGGTGGTGTCGAGGCGCGGGTCTTTCTTCACCTCGAACTCTGCTGCTGCGTCTTCCCGTCCACCGTGAGCCGCACCGTGAATTTGCCCGGGGAAACCCGCGGACCATTCGTGCTGCCCGCCCAGAGAATCATGCCCGGGAACACCGTTGCATCCGGATAGCGCAGGTTCCACACAAAACGGTTTAGCCCGGCCTGTGCCGTGAGCCGGGCAGGAGGCGCACCGCGGAACGGGTTCTCCTCCTCGCCCTCCGGACCCGCCTGCGGACGCGGAACTTCGCGAGTCGAGAACTTGTTCACCACCTTCCCAGTGGAATCCAGAAACTCCATCGTCACCTCGCCCTGCGGCCGCGATTTCAGCCAGTAGCTAACCACCGCGCCGCCCGCCGGATTTTCACCCATCCCCGGTCCTGCTCCCCGACCGCCTCCGCCGCCGCGGCCGCCCCCGCCGAAGCGATACGTGTCCTTCGGCTGGAAGAGTCTGGCATCCTCAGTGCCTGCGAAATCGTGCGCCTGATACAACATCGGGACATCGTCCAGCACCCAAAACGCGCGGCCTTCGGTCCCGATCACCAGTTCCTTCTCACGCTTGTGAAACTGCAAATCGGTAATCGGAGTCACCGGCAGATTCAATTGGAACGGCTTCCAGTTCTCGCCATCGTCAAAGGAAATGAAGAGCCCGATCTCCGTCCCCGCCACCAGCAGGCCTTTGCGATTCGGGTCTTCCCGGACCACGCGCGTAAACGCGTTCTCCGGAATTCCGTTGACGATCTTTTTCCACGTCTTCCCGTAGTCCGTCGTCTTGTACAGGTACGGCCGGAAATCGTCCAGTTGATAGTTCGTCGCCGCCACATACGCGGTCCCCGCATCGTTTGGCGAGGCGTCGATGGAGTTGATCCGGATCCACTCCGGCATTCCCGGCGGCGTCACGTTGTCCCACTTCTTGCCGCCATCGCGCGTCACGTGCACTAACCCATCGTCCGAGCCCGTCCAGATCACGCCCTTGGCAACCGGCGATTCCATGATCGTGAAGATCGTGCAGTAATACTCCACGCTGGTGTTGTCCTGCGTAATCGGCCCGCCCGAAGTGCCCATCTTCGATTTGTCGTTGCGCGTCAGGTCGGGGCTGATCACCTCCCAACTCTGTCCCTCGTTCGTCGTCCGGTGAACTACGTTCGAACCGATGTACAGCGCTTTCGGGTCGTGCGGCGAAAAGACGATCGGGAAGCTCCACTGAAAGCGGTATTTCATCGCTTCCACGCCGTAGCCCATGGTGTTATCGGGCCACGCGTTGAGGTTGCGGCTCTGCCCCGTGCGCTTGTCCTGGCGCGTGATCAACCCGTCGTAAGAGCCCGCGTAGACAATCTGCGAATTGCGCGGATCGGGTGCGATCCAGCCGCTCTCGCCGCCGCCCACGTCGTACCAATCGGCCTGTGTGATGCCCCGGACCCGCCGTCCGGCTGGCGATGCGCACGGTGCTGTTGTCCTGCTGCGCGCCGTAGATGTGATACGGGAAATCCTGATCCAACGCGACACGGTAAAACTGCGCCGTCGGCTGATTGTCCACCGTGCTCCAGGTTCGGCCGCCGTCCCGCGTGATGGTCGCGCCCCCGTCATTGCTCTGGATCATGCGCTTCGGATCGTTGGGCGCGATCCACAGGCCGTGATTGTCGCCGTGCGGCGGGTTCATGTTGCTGAACGTTTTTCCGCCGTCGATCGATTTGTGCATCCCCACATTCAGCGCATAAATCGTATCCGGATTCTGAGGATCGGCGAAAATGTGGGCGTAGTACCAGGCGCGCTGGCGGAGAATATTCTGGTCGTTGACCTTGGTCCACATCCTGCCGCCGTTGTCGCTGCGGAACAAGCCGCCTTCCGCCGCTTCGATCAGCGCCCAGACGCGCTCCGGATTCGCGGGAGAGATCGCAATCCCAATCCGCCCCAGCACGCCGCGCGGCAGGCCGGGCGCGCGCGAAATCTCGTTCCACGTATCGCCGCCATCCGTGCTCTTGAAGAGTCCGCTGCCCGGCCCTCCGCTATCCATGCGCCACGGTTTGCGGCTGATCTCCCAAAAGCTCGCGTACAGTACGCGCGAATTGCTCGGGTCCATCGCCAGGTCTACCGCGCCCGTATTGTTGTTGCGCTTCAAGACCTGCTTCCACGTGGCCCCGCCATCGGTGGTGCGATACACGCCGCGCATTTCGTTCGGTCCCCACAAGTGACCGACCGCCGCCACGTAGACCACATCCGGATTCTTCGGATCGATGCGCACCGCACCGATGTGATAGCTATCCTGCAGCCCCACATTCCGCCACGTGCGCCCCGCGTCCACGGACTTATAGATACCGTCGCCATGCGTCGCATTCCCGCGTACGCATGCCTCGCCCATCCCGGCGTACACCACGTTGGGGTCGGACTCCGCAACCGCGATCGCGCCCACCGAGCCCGTCTTGAACTGGCCGTCGGAAACCGGCGTCCAGGAGAGGCCGCTATCGGTCGTCTTGAAAACGCCGCCGCCCACTGCGCCGAAGTAATATACGTCGGGCTGCGAAGTCACGCCGGTGACCGTCACCGACCGGCCTCCGCGGAATGGACCTACCTGGCGGAATTTCAGTTCCTTCACCAGGTCGATCGGCTGCCCAGCAAGCAGCAGCGGACACAGCAGTAGCGATGCGATTCTGAAGACCCTCATAGGTTCGAATCTAGCAGATCCACACGCGGGATTTCGACTGGCAGCTTGTTTGAGGAAGGGGGTTGGCAGTTGTCCGCGGCAACCGGGCGGGGGAGGTACTGCCCGGCTGCCGCTGACAAGGGCATTAACGAATTACGGCCGGACGCGCGCTAACGCTCCACGCCGCCTTTGCACCACAAGTGCAATGCCGCCAAGACTCAACAGCACCATCGTCGAAGGTTCGGGCGCATTGTCGCCGGATTTGGGGCTGCCTCCGTCCGGAATGGTATTAATCACCAGCGAGACGCCGGCGCTGCTGCTGCTGTCGGCGGAACCGCCGTGCACCATGATGTCCTTTGAGACGGCTAACGTAGAGACCGGCGCGAACGAAACCGAATCGAACGGTTTATTCCCGCCGGCATTGTCGAAGACGTCCAGGCTCATCGTGCCTCCGGACCCTCCGCAGAACCCATTGCTTAGCGGCACGGCGCCCACGCACATACTCTCCGTCACCTGTACGCTGCCCCCGCCGCTGACGCCGAAGCCCTGGATTGCCAGGGCATCGCCACTAATCACGGCAGGATTCGACGTGATCACGAAGGCGATCGAAACATCCAGCTGCAACCCGGCGTCCGCGCCAAACGGACCCTGAAAGCTGAGCCCCGGCGATGCGGCGTCGTTAATCGGGATCACCAATACGGCGCCCACCACGGGCAGCGGCGTTATATTCCCAGCGGCTGAAAACTGGAAGGAGCTGAACGTGAGCGGGCCCAGTGAACAACTGAAGCCGGGTGAGTCATAGGTGGCCAGCGTGGCGGTAGTGCAGAGCGCTGCCGCGGAAAGCGCGGTGGTGGACGCTAGCGCAAGACATACTAACAACAGTCGTTTCCTCATCAAACTTTGTCTCCGAGCGCCGGGCAAACCGTCCGGGCGCAAAAATAGGCTTGCCTGCCCGAAAGCAGACCGGCGAGCCGCTGGTTTTGAGTTAATCCGGCCTAAGAGTTCATCAAGGCCGGACGTCGGAAGTGCCGCTCCGGCCGTCATCCGGCCGGGCTGCCTGGCTTGCGGCACAGGAGTATTGCGGTGCGCCGTTCAATTTGTAGCGGGGATCTTCATCTTTGAACCGGCTGGTTTTGCACCAAAATTCCTGGACGCGAAAGCACATAGGGGCGGCTGATTCGCGCGCGCGCCCTGCCGATTCATAAAATGCGGAAAATGATTTTTCCGGACGCGGGAAGCGTGACAATCTGCACTTAGAAAGCGGATTGCGTCCTCAGTAAGTGGCTCGCCCGGGAGGTTACCCGGCGGTAAGTACCCTGCGCAAGGGGCAGTTACTGCCCGATCGCTCGCGGATCCAGTGCATACCGCAAGGCGCGCTTCTTCTCTTCGGACCCGGTGAACAGGTTGTCCGGCCAGCGGCGGTAGCCCAGCATCTCCGAGTAAATCGCGCCTTCGCGGCTGACGTTGAGCGCCAGGCCTGCCATATATTGCAGCCGGAGGTTGCCATCGCGATTGATCTGCGCGTCCGCCAGCCAGGGACGCAAATCCGGTTCCTGTCCCGCATACGTGGAGAGCAACTGCACGGCATTCCCGAAGCCCACTTCGCGCAGGCTCTCGGCCACACGCGCGCCTTGCGGACTGTCCAGCCGCGCCTGCATCGCATCCAGGTCGATCTTCGCCGGGTCCACCTGCCCCAACAGCACCACGTCGTAACCGCCGCCCGAAATGTCGTTGCCCCAGATCGTGCCATTCGGAAACGCGTCGAAGAATGTGGCGATCTCACTCTTGACGGTCGCCGGGTCGCTCTCGTAGAGCGGCACCCACTGGGTGATCACGCCGCCCGGATTCAGGTGCTGCTTGACCAGCTCAAAGTATTCCTTCGAATAAAGAGTGGCGCTGCCCTTGACCCACGGGTGAATCGGGTCACTGGTGATGATGTCGAACTTCTCCTGCGTGGTGAGCACGAAGTGACGCGCGTCGTCATAGATGATTTGGGTGCGCGGGTCGTTCACGACGAAGTAATTCTGCTTGCCGAAGTACTTGGTCGCGGTGGGCGGAATCAGCGGCTCCATCTCGCAGATCACGATGCGCTTGATGGACGGGTAATTCACGAAGGATCCCGCCGTTACCCCGGCGCCAAACCCCACGATCAGTACCGATTTCGGCTCCTTGTGCATCAACGCCGGCAAGTGCCCCAACATGCGCTGCAGCCGCATGTCGTAGGATTCGGTGGACGCTTCCACCTTGCCGCTGACGTGAAACTGCACCGCGCCATCATCCCATTCCGTGATGGCGATGGAGGAGTTGATGCCTTCGCCCGTATAGAGCACCTTGGATCGCCCCATCGACGTCATCATGCGTCGCCCGTAGGCGATCAGCATTCCGGGAACCGGCGACACGCTGCCTGCCAGCATTACCGCAATCACGGTCGCGGCACATACCGCCAGCGCGTTCGAAAGCCGGAACGGACGCAGCAGCGGAACCAACATCAGTAATCCGCTGAGTGTGCATAACCCGATCAACAGGCCCTGGCTGGCGCCCGTGCCGATCGCCGGAACCAGAATCAGGCTGGTGCCGAGCGCGCCCAGAATCGCTCCGCCGGTATTGGCCGCGTAGATACCGCCCACCAGGCGGCCGGGGTCGCCCTCTTCGCTGGCCGCGGCCGCCAGCGCCAGGGGGAAGCTCGCGCCCCACAACAGGGCCGCCGGAAACAGCGCCCAGATGCAGCGCACCAGGTCGATCTGAAACGTGTACCAGGGGCTGGTGGAGAGCAGCGGATTCACCGGCCAGTAAGGCAGGGATTGGGAAAGCATATACGCCGTCCACGCCACCGCCGCGGCCAGCAGCATCTGGCTCCAGCCGAGCAGCGCCTTGGGCTTCCTCGCGGTGCGCGCCATCATCGACCCGCCGGTGCTGCCGATTCCCAGTCCCACCAGGAACACGGAAAGAATAATCGAAAACGTATACACAGTCGCGCCCAGCATCAACCCGAGCAGGCGCGTCCAGATCACTTCTGCCGCCAGCGCCGTCGCGCCCGAAAGCGCGATCGTGACATACACCGGCCATGCGCCGGGCGCGATCACGACCTTCGAATCACTGGCCGGCGGATACTCCGGCGATTGCTTGGCGAGCGCGAAACTCGCCAGGCCGACCGCAATGTTGATCGCCGCCGCCGCGAACGTTGCCGTCGCCATATCGAAGACGCGCAACAAATAGAATCCCGCCAACAGGCATCCCAGGACGGCGCCTACCGTGTTCGCGCCGTAGAGCAATCCCAGCCAGGAGACGCCTTCCGCGGAAGCTTTAATCCAGCGCGATGCTGCCGGCAACGACGCGCCCATCAGGAAGGTGGGCGGCAGCAGGCAGAGCGCGCACACCAGCGCGCGCAGCAGGATCGCGGGCAAGCCGTGACCTACCGCGGAGGTGTACACCGAATCCACCAGGGGCATCAGGAAGAGCACCAGGATGCCGCAGGCCGCGATGCCGAATTCGATTTTGCCGTAGACCCGCAGGGGATGTTGCCCGGCAGCTTTCAAGCGCGGAAGCATGAGGCTGCCGAGGCAAAGTCCGCCCATGAAAGTGGCCAGCAGAACGCCCAGCGAAACCGCGCTGGACCCGATCACCAGCTGCAGCAGTTGATACCAGACGATTTCGTAGATCAGCGCCGAACAGCCGCTGCCCGCGAAGAGCAATAGCAGCAGCGGCAGGTGGCGGCGCGCTTCTCCCGCGCTCACCGGGGAAATAGGATTTTGTTTGGCCAACTCGCATGATACATCACCTTGACAGGCTTCATCCCGTACCACCACAATGGACCCTGCGAGGGGCACAAATGTACTTCCAACAGTTCTATCTCGGATGCCTGTCTCATGCCTCCTACCTGATCGGTTCCGGCGGTATCGCCGCCGTGATAGACCCGCAGCGCGACGTCGGTATCTACATCGAAGACGCCGTCAAACACGGGTTTCGCATCGCTCACGTGATTGAGACTCACCTGCACGCCGATTTCATTTCCGGCCACCAGGAACTCGCCAGTATGACGGGCGCCGCCATTTATCTGGGCGCTCGCGCCGGCGCGACTTTTCCCCATGTTCCAGTCCGCGATGGCGAGGAAATTCGCTTCGGCGATTGCATCCTGCGCTTCCTGGAGACGCCGGGCCACACGCTGGAAAGCATTTCGATTCTGGTCACCGATACCGAGCACTCGCCCGAACCTTATGCCGTGCTGACCGGTGACACCCTTTTCATCGGCGACGTCGGCCGCCCCGATCTCGCACCCAATCACACCCCGCAGCAGCTCGCCGGGATGCTCTACGACAGCCTGCAAACCAAGCTATTGACGCTGCCCGATGGAGTCCAGGTCTTTCCCGCGCACGGCGCCGGGTCCCTGTGCGGACGCCAGATGAGTTCCGAACGCAGTTCCACCATCGGCCAGCAGCGCACTGCAAATTTCGCGCTGCAAGCCAAATCGAAGGAAGAGTTCGTGCGCCTGCTGACCGCCGAATTGCCGGAACGTCCCGGGTACTTCGCGCTCGATGCCGAGTTGAATCGCTCCGGCCCAACGCCGCTTGCCGACCTTCCCATTCCGGCCGGCCTGCTCGCGAAGGAGGTACTGGCGCTACAGAAGGAAGGCGTACTGGTGCTGGATACGCGCCCCGCGGGCCAGTTCGGCGGCGCTCACATTCCGGGAGCGATCCATATCGCGCTTACCGGACAGTTCGCCTCCTGGGCCGGGCGTTTGATCGGCCTCGATCACAAGATCATCCTGCTCGCCGAAGATCGCGACACCATGCTGGAAGCGCGTACCCGCCTGGCGCGCGTCGGGTTGGAAAATGTGTCGGGATACCTGGATGACGGCATGACCGCGTGGTTTCGCGAAGGCCTGCCGGTGGACCAGGTGCCGCAGCTCACCGTGCAGGACCTGAATCGCGAAATCGCCCACCTGCAGGTGATCGACGTGCGCCAGCCCGGCGAATGGGAGCAGGGCCACATCGCCCAGGCGATGCACAAACCGCTGCCCAAACTTACCGCGGAACTGGAAGGCCTGGACCGGAACCAGCCCGTCGCGGTCCACTGCAAATCGGGCTATCGCAGCTCAATTGCCACCAGCCTGCTTAAGCGCGAAGGCTTCACCACGGTGATGAACGTGATCGGCGGCTACGATGCGTGGGTGGCCTGCGGCTTCCCTGTCACCCTGCCGCATTGACGCATGGTGACCCAAGTTGGGTCACCAACGATTTGCAAAGCCCGTTATTTCAGCGCTTTAAGTTTTGGAGATGACCCAAGTTGGGTCACCATGCCCGCAGACTGGTAAAATCAGGCGTAGGTTCCTCTATGGACCGTCCTGCCACTGCACATCCCGCCACAGCGCGCGAAATCATTCTCGAGATCGTTCGGAACATGCGCGAGGGCCTCGAGCCGCTGCACTACTCGACGCTGCCGCCGGCGATCTTTCACGTCTATCTGCATCCCGACGATATGGAGCGGCTGCGCCCGATTCTGCCGCGCATCGTCGATGAGGCGCGCCGCGCGCTGGATGCCGAATTGGAGACGCTCAATCGCGCTTCGTTCGCGGAGCGCCTGAAACTGGCGCGCCGCGCAGATCCGAAAATCGTGGTGCCCGAGGGCGGCTGGCAGATTCGCGTACTGGAAAATACCGACGACGATGCGGCGGCGGGCGACATCATGATCTCCTCCGAACTCGCGCTGCCCGCGAAGGACGAATTCGGGGCGGGGTCCATGACGAAGCGGATTGCGACGCGCCGCATGGGCGGAGTGGAATCCACCAAACAGAGTTACGACGCTGCGCCGGCGGCGGACGCGGTCTCCACCGTGGGTGCGTTTGCCGTGATTGAATACGACGACCAGAGCGGCCGCAAGACCTACCAGATGGCCAAGGACGAAATCGTGGTGGGCCGCGGCGGGCGCGATTATTGGACCGACATTAAGCTGGAAACGCTGCCCGATGTTTCGCGCGAGCACTTCCGCCTGCGCCGCGACCCGGCGAGCGGACAGTTTTTCCTGAAGGACCTGAGCCGCCTGGGCACCACGATCAACGGCGAGAAGGCGCCTTCCAGCATCGAATTCGAGAGCGGCGAAAAACGCGACCGCAATCTGGAGGCGCCGGTGCCGGCGCGCGCGCGCATCGGGCTCGCGGGCGTCGTCTTCCTGGAATTCCGAAGCACAGCGAATGGTTAAGACCAAAGTCAGGTGCGCGGGTTCGAGCGATCCCGGACGCGTCCGCCGCAACAACGAGGACGCCTTCCACGTCGATCAGGAGCGCGGCATCTTCCTGGTGGTGGATGGCATCGGCGGGCAGGCCGCGGGGGAAAAGGCGGCGGCGATTGCGGTGGAGCGCATTCGCGCGCGCCTGGAGCGCCAGACCGGCACTACCGAGCAGCGCATACGCGAGGCCATCACGATGGCCAACAACGAAATTCTGCGGGCGGCGGGCACCAACCCGGAGTGGGAGGGCATGGCCTGCGTGCTCACCTTGGTCGTGTTGGAGAACGGCTCCGCGGTGGCCGGGCACGTCGGCGATTCGCGCCTCTACCAGATGCGGCGCGGCGAGATCCGCAAGATCACGCACGATCATTCGCCGGTGGGCGAGCGCGAGGACAGCCGCGAATTGAGCGAGGCCGACGCCATGCGGCATCCGCGGCGCAACGAGGTCTTCCGCGACGTGGGCAGCCAGGAGCACGCGCCGGACGATGCCGATTTCATCGAACTGCGGCGCTTCGCGTTCGAGCCCGATAGCGCGCTGCTGCTGTGCAGCGACGGGCTCAGCGACCAGGTGCCTTCCGCCGAGATTCGCTCCGCGGTGGAACGTAACGCCGGAAATCCGGAGGCGGCAGTCACGCGAACTGATCGCCGCGGCCAATCGCGCCGGCGGTAAGGACAACGTCACGGTGGTGATCGTCGAAGGCGAACAATTCACCGCCCCGGCCATCGCGCCGCCCGGCGACCGCATGGCGAAATTCTGCCGCGCGTCGCGCTGTTCCTCGCGGGCTTTCTGCTGGCGCGGCGCGCTGGGATGGTTTACCCGCTCCTTATGGCAGCCGGCGCCGGTGACCATCGTGCCGCGCGTGATCGTACGCGACTTCGGGAATTGCGGCCGCGATGGCGGAAGCGCGCCCCGGCGACACCGTCGAAGTGCCGCAAGGCGAGTATCGGGAGCAGGTCCGGCTGAAGGATGGCGTGACGCTGCGCGCCGCGTTTCGCGCGAGCCGATTCTGCGCGCGGCGCCCCTGAGCGGCGGTCCCGCGGTAATTGCCGAAGGGGTGAAAGGCGCGCGGTTCAGCGGCTTTCGCATTCTGGCCGACCGCGACGCGCCGCTTTCCACCGGCATCCTGCTGCGCGATTCCGAGGTGGAGATTGACGATGTGGAGGTGAAGGCGCGGGTGTCGGCATCGAAATCCGCGGCAGCGCAAGCCCGGTCGTGCGCGCCAGCGCGATTCGCGATTCGCCTGGCGGAAGGCATCCTGATTCTGGGGCCTCCACGCCGTGGCTTTCGCACAATGCGATTCAGAATAATAAGGGAGCGGGGGTGGCGGCGCGCGACGGCGCCCGCCCTTCGCTGCTCGGCAACGTGGTGGAGCACAACGTGCTCGAAGTTGCCGGGCGGAATGGACGCCGTGAAGAGCCTGAATTTCCTGCTCGATCCGCCGAAGCCGGTACGCGCGCCGCATGCGCCGCCGGTGCATTCCCGGCCCGCGGGTGACGCAAAATGATCGCGCACGCCAGCCGCAGAATCGGCAAATACGAGATCCTCCGCAAGCTGGGGCGCGGCGGCATGGCCGACGTTTATCTGGCGCAGGATACGGACTTCGGTTACGCAGTCGCACTCAAGCTGATCGAGCATTCCGCCGATGCCGACACGGTCGATTCGATCGCCGCCGAGCGCCGCGGCGCGGAACTGCAAGCGCACCTGGCGGCGATCGACCCGCGCGTCGCCAAGGTCTACGAAGCGGGCGATGCCGACGGCTACTTTTACGTCGCGATGGAGTACGTCGATGGCCAGGACCTGGCCGACTTGATGCGCCATGGCCCGCTGGCGCCGGAGTTTGCGGCGGACGTGGCGATCGCGGTGGCCAAGACGCTGGAGAACGCGCACACGCTGCAGGTCCTGATCGATGGCAAGCAGATTCACGGGGTGGTGCACGGCGATATCAAGCCCAAGAACATCCGCATCGATACGCGCGGCGAAGTGCGCGTGCTCGATTTCGGAATCGCCAAGGCGCTTTCGCTTTCGCGGCGTTTGACACGCAATGAATTTGGCAGCGTGCCCTACGCCTCGCCGGAGCGGCTGGATCTGGGCGAGGTCAATTTCGGTTCCGACCTTTGGTCGCTGGCGGTGATGCTCTACGAGATGGTGACCGGCATGCAGCCGTACCAGGCGGAGAATACCGAGCGGCTGGAACGCATGATCCGCTCGCGCATCGCGCCGCCGCCCGCGCCGGACCCCTGCCCCGAAGCGCTGCGCCGCATCATGATCAAGGCGATGGCGCCCGATCCCGACGCCCGTTACCAATCGGCCCGCGAATTCGCGCGCGGACCTGGAGGCCTTCCGCAGCGGCGCTCCGGTGGCGGCTGTTTCCGAAGACCTCGATGCCACGCGCCGCACCACACGCGCGCACGACGAGGACGAAGATGCCACGCGGCGCACCTCCCGGCCTGCCGCCGGCGCCGACGAGACGCGGGCTACGCGGCCAACGCAGGCGGCGTCTACCGCGAACGGCCGTCCCACCGCCGCGCCGCCCACGCTCGGTTTTCAGCAAGATGGTGCGCGCGATCGCACTGCTCGCGCTGGCCAGTTTTCTATACGGCGGCTGGGTCATGACGTCGGATTATTTCCTCTACCAGCACGGGCAGCAACTGGCGCGCGAGATCGAGGCCGAACAGCTGACCGATCTGGAGCAGATCTGGGCAAAATGGACGGAACTTTCCAAGGGCAATCCCTCGTCTTTGTTATTGCACGGACCGCGCAAAGTGGTGAAGCAGAAGTTCGTCGCGGCGGCCGACCACGTGATCGATAGCTATCGCAACAACGAATCGAGCTGGTTTACGAAAAGGATTGGGAGCGGGCGCGCACCATGTCGGCGCACGCGCTCGCGGTGGATCCGGACGATAGCCGTACGCGGCAAGGTCCGTCTCTGTGAAGGCCACCTGGCGCGCATCAACGGGACTACCCATCACAGCGCGCAGGAACTCAACCTGGCGGTGGAAAAGTTCACGGAAGCGCAGCAGCTTCTGCCCAAATCGCCCGACCCGGAACTGGGCCTGGCGCGCGTCTACGTCTACGGGCTGAAGGATATCGACAAAGGCTACGAGGCATTGCAGCAGGCTCAGCGCCGCGGCTATCAGCTGGGCAACCGCGAAAAATCGCTGCTGGCCGATGGCTATCGCGACCGCGCCGACCGCCTGTGGTGGGATTCGCGCAATGTGCGCGGCCTGCCGCAGGAGAAGGATCAGATCCAAAGCGCGGCCGACGATTACAAGCGCGCCGAGGAGCTGTATCGCGGCATCGCGCCGTGGGGCAAGTCGATCTGTGCAACCTGACGCGCGTGCGCGCTCAGCCTGGAGAGCGTGGACTTCCGGCTGCACGAAATCGACCAGCAGCGAGCGCCCACTGATATGGCGGTCACCCACAGCAGATCGATGGAGCGCGCGGAAGTGCGCCGCGTATCCGGAGCGCGCGCGGCGTGGCGCGGCCGCGAATTCCTCTTCCTGCTGGCGGCGAGCCTGCTGGTGGGCGCCGGACTTTACAGGTGCATCAGGCGAAGGCCGAAGGGCTTTCCGCGATCGATGCGGGGCTTGCCGCCAAGCGACTGCTGAATCTGAACGAACTCGGCGCGCGCGAGGATCTGCTGCCCGCGCTTTCGCCGCTCTTCCCCAAACTGCGCGACCGCGACACGGCGGCTCGCGAGATCTACTACCTCACCGGCAGCCTGAGCAACGTGGGCGGCATCGCGCACAAGAAGCTGCTGACGGGCGAACAGTTCCGCCAGTTGAAGCCGCTGTTCGTGGTGCGCAAGCCGGCTCAGTTCCAGCACGCCTTTTACCTTTGGTGCGGAATCTTTCTGGGCGCTTTCTGGCTGGCGCATATCTGGTGGAGCCTGCGCGGTTTCACGGGCGACCAGACGTTTCTTCCGGCGCTGCTTGCCTTGAGCGGAATCGGACTGATCCTGATGGTGAGCCTGCGCGACCCGGTGCGCGACAACATGCTGTTCGTGGATTTCGCCCAGGGCGCGGCGGCGGGGGCGCTGCTGCTGGCGGCTCTCAGCGGGCTGGATTATCAGCGGCTCACCGGCAAGCTGAGCTTCGTCCCGCTGCTGGTGAGCTTCGCGCTCTCCGCGCTGCTGGTGGTCTTCGGGACTGGTCCGGGGACGAGCGACGCGAAGGTCAATCTCTTCGGTTTTCAGCCCGTGGAACTCATCCGTGTGCTGCTGGTCTTCTTTCTGGCCGGTTACTTTGCGCAGCGCTGGGATGTACTGCGCCACGCGCGCGAATCGCGCCCGGGCCTGGCGGCGCTCACCAGCAAATTCGACATTCCGCCCGGTGGAATACACGCTTCCCGCGCTGGTTTCGGTGGCGCTTTCGCTGATATTCTTCTTTCTGCAAAAGGACATGGGCCCGGCGCTGGTCTTCGCCTGCCTTTTCCTGACCCTGTACGGCATCGCGCGCGGCAGCGTGTTTGTTCCCGCGGCGGGCCTGGCGATCTTAGGCGCGGGCTTCGCCGGGGGCTACCTGCTCGGCGTACCCCACACGGTAGGCGAGCGCGTTTCGATGTGGCTTTCGCCCTGGGACAACCTGGTGCACGGCGGCGATCAACTGGCGCATTCGCTGTGGGCCTACGCGACGGGCGGAATCGCGGGCACGGGAATCGGGCGCGGCGATCCGCAACTGGTGCCGGCGGCACACACCGACCTGATCCTTTCCGCGCTCGGCGAGCAGTGGGGATTTCTTGGCGTGGCGGCGGTATTCGCGCTGTATGCGTACCTGGTCTATCGTTCGCTGAGGATCGCGCTGCGCGCGCGGTCGGATTATGAATTCTTTCTGGCGGCGGGCATGGCGGCCGCCACGGCGCTGCAGATTCTGCTGATCGCCGGCGGCTCGCTCGGCGTCCTGCCGCTTTCCGGCGTGGTGACGCCGTTCCTCAGTTACGGGCGCACCGCGATGCTGGCCAATTTCGTGATGTTCGGAATTCTGGAGGCGATCTCCGCGCGGCAAGCGGCGGAGCCTGCCAGCACGCGGCCCTTCCGCATTCCGGCGACTGTCGCGGGCGGCATCTTCGCAGTGGTTGGCGGCATTGTGGTGGCGAAGGCGGCCTACGTCCAGGTGCTGCGCTCGGGGCCCATGATCGGCGCGGGCACGCTGGTGGTGCAGGCCGATGGCGGGCGGCGCTACCAGTACAATCCGCGCCTGCAGGAGATCATGCGCGAGATTCCCAAGGGCACGGTGTACGACCGCAGCGGGCTGCCGCTGGCCACCAGCAATTGGGATGAGCTGGAGAAACATCGCGCCGATTACCAGGCGCTCGGCATCGATATCGACCGCGCCTGCCCGCGCGGCGAGAGCCGGCACTATCCCTTCGGCGGCCTGATGTTCGATTTGCTGGGCGACCTGCGAACGCGCACCCGCTGGGGCGCCAGCAACACCAGCTTTGTGGAGCGCGATTCGGCGCGCCGCCTGCGAGGCTACGATGACCGGCCCACGCTGGTCGAAGTGAAGAATCCGAAGACCGGCAAAATGGACCGGGTGCTGCGCTATGACTATCGCGAACTGGTGCCGCTGCTGCGCCATCGCCGCGAGCCGAATTCGCCGGAGGTGCGGCGCGTGCTCGACCGTCCGCGCGATGTACGCATGTCGATCGATGCGCGGCTCGAAGTGAAGGTGGCCGAAATTTTGCGCAATCAGTTGAAGCAATCGGGGCAGACCAAGGGCTCCGCGGTGGTGATGGACCCGGCGACGGGCGACCTGCTGGCCGCGGTGAGTCTGCCGCTGCCGGTGGAAGGCGCGGAGCAGAGCGAGGACAACCCGTATCTGGATCGCGCGCGCTACGGCTTGTATCCTCCCGGTTCGACGTTCAAAGTGGTCACCGCGATGGCGGCGCTGCGCAAGGACGCGCAACTTGCGCACAAGACAGTACCAGTGCGAGCGGCTGCCGGACGGCCGCGTGGGCAACTATATCAAAGGCTCCAAGCGGCCGATTCGCGACGACGTGCAGGACCGCAATCCGCACGGCACGCTCGATCTGGAGCATGGGCTGGTGGTTTCCTGCAACGCTTATTTCGCGCAGTTGGGAACGTACGACGTCGGGGCTGATGCGCTGCACGAGACGGCGACTCAACTGGGCATCGCCGCGGCATCGCCGGATACGGCGGCGGAGTTGAAGAAGTCGCTGCCGCAATCGGCATATGGCCAGGGGGAAGTGGTGGCGTCGCCGCTGCAGATGGCGCGCGTGGCGGCCACCGTCGCCAACGGCGGAGCGATGCCGCAGGGGCGCTGGATCACGGACGAGACGAACGGGCGCAACGCGGCTCCGACGGTCATCCTGCCGGCGGAAGCGGCCGGCAAACTGGGAAGTTTTATGCGCGAGGCGGTGACCTCCGGGACGGGCAGGCGCGCGGGCGCGGCCAATGTGGCGATTGCGGGAAAGACGGGCACGGCGGAATTGGCGGATGCTCCCTCGCACGCGTGGTTCATCGGCTTCGCGCCGTATGGTGCGGGCGCGCGCAAGATCGCGTTCTCCGTGCTGGTGGAAAATGGAGTGTACGGCGGAACGGCCGCTGCTCCCGCCGCCGCCGAGATCGTCAACGCCGCCGTTAAGCTGGGATTGATCCAGATGAGCCTTTTTTCGGAGATCGAGAAAACTATCGAGCACGGCTTCCGGCGCTGGACGGAGCGCATGTTCGGACCGGCGGATTCGAACGAGCTCCTGCTGGTGCATCGCAGCATCCTGGAAGAGATCGAAAGCAAGGTGCAGGTGGTGGCGCGCGGCCGGCGCATCTTTCCGTTCACCCGGATTGTGGTGACGCTGACGGCGGCGGAAGCGGAGCGCCGTACGCTGCTGCAGGCGGCGTTCGGCGAGCGCCTGGGCGAGGATGTTCGCGAAGCATTGGAAGGCGCGGCCTGCGAGCTGCCGCGCGGATTTGCGGTGGAAGTGCGAACCGCCGAAGCCGGGCTTCACGCAGTTTGAAATTGAGTACGCCGTGGACGCCGCCGCGAAGAGCGTGGAGGCCGCGACCGGGCCGCCTGACGGTGGTGAAGGGCAAGACCGATCGCGCGGAGTACACGCTGGGACGTTCGCGCATCAACCTCGGCCGCATGCCCGAGCTGACGGACGCCGACCATCGCGTGGTGCGCCGCAACGATGTAGTTTTCGAAGAAGGCGCCGACGAGGCCAACGCCACGGTATCGCGCAAGCACGCGCATATCCGGTTGGACGGCGGCACGTATCGCCTCTGCGACGATGGCAGCGAGTTCGGCACGCGCGTGTTTCGCGACGGCCGATCGATCGAAGTGCCTTCCGGCGACCGGCGCGGCGAGAAGCTTCGCCCTGGCGACGAGATCTACCTGGGACGCGCCTGCCTGCGATTCGAGTAGCGTGACCGCTACTACGGGATCGTGATATCGATCTTGGCGACTTTGCCCAACGTGGAAAGCGGCGCGTCGAAATCCTTCTGTTTCCCGAGGACGAGGATGGCGAACTGATCGCTCTTCATGTATTTGCGGGCGACGCGCGCGATATCGGCCTGGGTCACGGCGCGAATCCCATCCTGGTAGCGCTGCAGGAAATCGCGCGGATAGCCGTAATATTCGTAGAGCATCAGGCGACCCACAACTTTCCCGGTGGAATCGAAATCGAAGGCCATGCCCTTCAAGATGCTGTCTTTGGCGCGCGCCAGCTCGTCGCCGGTCACCGGATCGGTAGCAAGGCGATCGACTTCGTGGCGGATGGCCTTGATGATCTTGACGGTGGTTTCGCTCTTGGTGCCGCCGAACGCCGAGAAGATGCCGGGGAATTCGAATTCCCCGTTCCAGGAGGACCAGACCGCATAGGCCAGCGCCTGTTCGCTGCGCACCTGAGAGAACAGGCGCGAGGCGAAACCATCGCCGAGCACACCGTTCATCACGGTGAGCGCGCAGAGATCGGGATCGTCGGCGCGGGTTGCCAGGCGGCCCATCAACACCGAGCTCTGGTTGACGTCGTCTTTATCGATCAGATAGAGGCCGCCGCGATTGCTGGCGGATGACTCGACGGGCGGCGCGGCGGGGCGCGGATGGCCGCCCTTCTGCCAGCCGGCGAAGGCCTGTTCCAGTTTGGCGCGCATCGCGGGAGCGCTAAAATCTCCCCACACACTGAGGATCACGCTCTCCGGCTGAAAGAACTGCTGGTGGAACGCGACCAGATCTTCGCGGGTGATGGCGTTGATGGTGGCGTTTTCGGGCTGCCTGCCGTAGGGCGAATCCTTGCCGTAGATCAGGCGGTTGTATTCGCGGAACGCGATGCCCTGGGGATCGTCATTGCGGCGCGCGATGTTGTCGCGCTGCTCGATTTTGGAGAGTTCGATTTTGTCCTGCGGAAAGGCGGGGTGCTGCAGCAGGTCGGCAAGAATGGGGAGCGTCTTATCGAAATCCTCCTTCAGACAAAACACGCTGGCGGAGGCCGAATCGCCGCCGATGCCGATCTCGACGCTGGCGGCCAGACGGTCCAACTCGCGATCGAGCTGATCGCCGTTACGGGAGACGCTGCCGCCGGTACGCATCACGGTCCCGGTGATCGCGGCGACGCCGGTCTTGCCCGCGGGTTCCCAACGGGAGCCGGCGCGGATCATCGCACTGATGTTGATGACGGGCAGTTCGTGATCTTCGACCAGGAGAACCTTCATGCCGTTGGGCAACGGAAAGCGGACCGGCTCGGGCACGCGAATTCTTCCCGGTTCGCCGAACTTCAGTTCTTTGAAAGAGCCGGCCGGTTTGCCGGGCTGCGCGGCGGCGAGCGAGACCAAAATCATTGCGGTCAGCAGTGTGCGTTTCATTTCTTCTCCGCGGCCAGCGGCTCGATGGTTGCGACGGTGCGGTTGTTGACGGTGAAAATTTCCTTGGCGACGCGCTGGATATCGGCGGGCGTTACGGCATCCAGGTGTTCCAGATCGCGGAAGAGGTTGCGCCAGTCGCCGGTGAGCGCCTGCCAATCGGCAAGACCGTTGGCAAGCTGGAGGTTGTCGCCCAGGCCATTGATCAGGCCGGCGCGGGCGCGCCGTTTGACGCCCTCCAGTTCCTCCGCGGTCACGGGTTCGTTTTTCAAACGCTCGATTTCAGCGAGCAGCGCTTTTTCGGCTTCGGCATTCTCGTGGCCGGGCGCGGGCGCCACCACGAAAGTGAAGAGTCCGGGATATTTTTTCCCGGGCAGATCGGGGAAGCCGAAGGCCTGCACGGCGAGCTTCTGATCGCGCACCAGGCTGGTATAAAGCCGCGAGGAGCGGCCCTCGCTGAGCACGCCGCTCAAGGCGCGATAGACGGCGTTGTCGGGGTGAAACATGTCGGGCTTGTGATAGGCCACCAATACCAGGCGCTCGGCCTGGAGGCGGAGTGTGACGCGATGCTCGGCATCTTGCGGAGGCTCCACGGTGCGCAGCGGTTCCGGCTTGGGCACCGCGGGAATGCGGCCGAAATAGGTCTCCGCGAGATCGCGGATCTTCTTCGGATCCACATCGCCCACGATCACACTGGTCAGGCTGCCCGGCCCGTAATATTTTTTGAAGAACGCCTCGGCATCGGGCCGCGTGATCTCCTGAAGATCGCTCATGTGGCCCACGACCGGTTCGCCGTAGGGGTGCGCCTTGTAGGCGGCGTGGAGCGCTTCCTCGAGCAGTTTGCCGGTGGGCTGGCTTTCCGTGCGCATGCGGCGCTCTTCCATCACCACGTCCTTTTCCTTGTAAAACTCGCGCATCACAGGACGCAGGAAGTGCTCCGATTCGAGGAAGAACCAGAGCTCGGCGGAGTTGGAGGGCAGGCTGAAAAAATAGCGGGTGGAATCCCAGCCGGTGCCGGCATTCAGGTCGCGGCCGCCGGTGCGTTCGATGGCATCGCCGTACTCGTTCTTGACGACGAATTTCCCGGCGCCTTCCTGCGCGGCCTGGAAGGCGGTCTCCAGTTCCTTCACCTTTTGGGGGTCGGCCTTCGCCCCCTTGTGCTGCTCGCCGCGCAGCGCGAGGAAGGCCTGATCGAGGCGATCCATCGCCAGGCGCTCTTCCTCGTAGTTCTTGCCGCCGATGGCGGGCGAGCCCTTGAAGGCGATGTGCTCGAAGATGTGGGCCAGGCCCGTGATGCCCTTGACCTCTTGCACACTGCCCACGTCGGCATAGGTGAGGAAAGTGGCCACGGGCGCCTGATGCCGCTCCATCACCACGAACGTCATGCCGTTCTTCAGCGTGAAACTGGTGATGCGAGCCTGGATTTCCTGAAAGCTCTCGGCGGCGCATACGCCGCTCGAGAGCAGGCAGGTGAAGAAAAAACAACGTGCGAGCATAACGCCCTCCGAACTGCTATTTCGCGGGAACCTGAATGGTGATGTTGCGATACTTCATACCGCCGGTGTGATCGCCCTGGATGTAGAATGGACCCGGCGCGGCTTCGTTGGAATCCATCGCGCCGCCGGTGGGCCCGGCGATCTCCTGATGGTCGATGGTCTTGACGCCGTTGCGCACCACGGTCAACCAGCGGCCCACCAGGGTAATGTCGAATGTCTCCCAGGTGCCCGGCTTGCGAGGCAACTCCACGGCAGGCGAGATCATGCTGTAGACGGCGCCGATGCTGTGGAACTTATCGTTGGCATCGACCTTCTCATATTCCACCTGCACCTCGTAGCGGCCGCGGAGATAGATGCCGCTGTTGCCATCCTCGGGACAGTTGTATTCGATGTGCAGCTTGAAATCATCGAACTTGCGCGTGGTTTTGAGGTTGGCGCCCTTGGTTTCGTTGATCAGTTCGCCATCCTTGACAATCCAGTGGTTGGCGGCGGCGGGGTCGGTGGGTTCCCAGCCGGTGAGATCTTTGCCGTTGAAGATGGGCTCGGCGGCGGTCCACGCCTTGGGAGCTTTGTGGTTGAGGGCGGGCGCGTGAACACCGGCGAGATCCGCGAATACGGTATCGCCGCGCTTCTGCGTTCCGGAAAGCGCTCCATTTTTCAATTCCAGATCCCAGGTGGTGGCGGGACCTTTGGCATTGGTGTTGGGCCATTCGATATGGAGGCGGTTGCCATCGATCTTGAATTCCTTGGCGTAAAACGCGCTGCCCGAACGCGGTTGAATGCGGAGGGCCGGAGCGCCATCCTTGGGTGCAACTTCCATCCAATCGGGATAGGGCTTGGAGTTTGGGGCCTTGGGTGTGACGGTGAGATCCCAGCGGCCGGAGAAAGGGTCCGGTTTTTGGGAGTAGGCGGGAATAAGTAAAATTCCGGCGAGCAGGCAGGTAAGACTAAGTCGCTTCATGTATCGCCTAGTTTATCGAAAATGCGCGCGCCTCTAATTGCGGACGGATGGCGACCACGGCGTCTGTGTCGGGCGCGCGGTACACCACGCGTAGATGCTGCTCTTTCAGAAAGGCTTCGTCGAAGGCCCAGTTGAGTACGTACAGAGAATGGCCGGCGGCAGGCTGGAGCGAGCCGGGAATCTCATCGAGGCTCTCGCGGCCGGATTGCAGCCTGTAGAAATTTAGCGACGCGGAATAGAGCCAGCTGCTGGCCACATCGGTGACGCCGTAGGTATGGTTATACCAGGCAATCACGGGATAGACGCGATTCACGTCGGCGTCGAAGCCCCACTCCTTGAAGTACGTCAGCCGCAGACAGAGCAGGAAATAGATGCTCATCACATAGAGCATGACGGTGAGCGCGCGGCGCCCCGTTGCGGCCGCTCCAATGGCAAGGGTGAGTAGCGGCACAAGCCAAATGGCGGTGCGATCGCGCGGCAGCAGAACGTGGAAAAAGGCGAGCGCCAGGCAGTGTGCGGCGAGAGCGGCCGCTACGATGGCAAGCAGGGCGTGGACTGCCGGGTTGCGCCGGCGCACCCACTGCCACGCGGCGAGAGCGAACAGGAGAGGCAGAAGACACGCACTACTACGCTCTATCCAGCCGAGCAGGATGGGGTTCACGAGTTGCGGATTCGGGCGGTATAGCGAAGCCTGCGCCACCGTGCGAAAGGTCTGGCCGAGCGAGTGCGCGCCGTAATCGAGTTGTCCTTTGGGCCAGTGGAGCACTCCCGGGGCGCTCAGAAAAACGGACACGAGCAACCCCGGCAGCACACATGCGCCCAGAATCCGGACGCGCTCCTGGAAGGCCTGCGTGCGGGCGCAGGCCCAGAAGAAGATGGCAGCGATGGCCGCGGCATCGACAAACGCAAAGGAGAAATTGGCGGCGAAGGAAAGGGCCGCGCACACCGAACAGGCGGCGCAGGTAGATGTTTGCGGCCGGCGATTAGCGGCAAGCGCCAGAGCGGCGGTGAGAAAGCCGAGGGCCAGGGCGTAACCGCGCGCTGCCACCAGGTGATCGAAGAGGAAGGGGTTGTAGACCAGGCAAACGAAGAGCGGCCATTGCAGCGTGAGAGCCGGTGCGAGTTGCACGCAGAGCAGGTAAACGGACGCGATGTATATCGCCGCCCCAAGCAGCGCCGGTGCGCGCACGGTGAGGTGACTGACGCCAAAGCACAGAAGTGAATAGGCGCATCAGGAGGGAATTCAAGACATGGTTGTTCGACGCGGCCTCCCAATGCGATGGGTTGGGCCGCGCGACCCAGGCGAGGTAGGTATCAGCCTCGTCGATGGTAATCGACTGCACGCAGGCACGCGCCACCGCCCATACAAAGGCGAAGAGCGCGGTCCCTGGAAGGAGAACGGAAGCAGCGGAGCGTCTGAGGTTCATGGTCTGGCGTCATGGCCGGCAAGTATTGCCGGAAGTATGGTTCCTGGGCCGGACGCTTCGATTCAAAGACCCGCGGGGGCAGCATTCCACTACACTGCAGGGGGTTATTTTTGCAGGAGGATTTTCTTGTTCGGTACAGCGACTGTAAAGGGAGTGATGAGTTGAACGCCCGGATGAATTGAATCGCAGCGGTTGACGGAGAGCGATTTCCCATCGGGAGCCGCGTGGACGCAATTGGAATGGGATACCTTCATCGGGGTGGTGGGCGGGGAGGCGATCATTTCGGGCGGAAAGCTCTTAGGCAGCGCTTCGGGGCGCGTAGCATGGGGCATTTGCGCGAATAGGAGAACGGCTGGAAACACGAAGTAGAGAGAGCCGAGAGCTATCTTCATGGGCACTGCCTCACCCGAGTTGTAGCACTCCGGTGAAGCGTTGTCCAGGGTGGGTGAAATGTTTGGTCAGCCGAGCAAACCGCGGCGCGGTTTCGGATGAGCGGCCTGCTTTGCGGGGGGATCGACAACTCTTCCCGACGCATCGAGACGTCGCACTTCGGCGCTTTCCCGATCCAGCTGCACTTCCTGGGAAAATTGGTCGGTGGTGCGGTGTCTGACCAGATGGATCTCTTCCTTCAACACCAATCGCTTGGTAATCACCAGTTCTTCCTGTAACACCGGGATGATGGTAACTCCGCCCTCCCTGCGAACGGGAGGCGCCTCCGTTACGACGCGATTCACGGGTACTCGGCGAACCTCTACTTCTTCGCGCAGCAGCGGGGCTTGAATGCGGCGGGTGCGTTTTTGGACGTGCTTTTCCACGCGGACGGAGCCGGTTTTCACGGGGACGACCTCAGCCAGCACTTCCTCTTCGATGACCGGCATCACCACATCGTCTTCCAGTTCGCCGGGCTGCAGAATGGGTTCCGATTGATCGCGTTCCATGTTTGTTCACCTCAGAATTTGCCGACTCGCGGACGAGGGCAGTCCGCCCGGGAAGGTGGACTGCCCAGCCTTCGTTATCGCTTTCCGGTCACCTTTTCCCAGCCGTACCGGACGGCGCCCTTCATGCGATCCCAGGCGCTATTGGGATTCTTCCGCATATAGTCCGTGCGCAGATCTTCTTCGACGTCCGACCAGTTGCGACCCTTGTAGCGTGCGTCGCTCGCGGCCGAATAGCCATATTCATACGCGGGCTGCATGGTTTCGTACGGCTCTCCCGAATCCGCGTAGCGCGATTCGTAATCGCGGCGGAACTCGTCGTTGAATTCGCCGCGCGCATCGGCCTCCTTCTGATTCAGCGGCTCCACATTCACTTCGGTGCGGCGCACGTTTTCGCGGATCTTTTCGGTGCGCTTGGTTGTCTCCTTGCCCACCACAACTTCTTCGCGGACGCGGGCCCGCTTGCGGATGACGGGTTCCTCCGCCATTTCCGTCACCTCGACGCTCTGTTCGCGAAGTTGGCTTGCCTCTCCGTTTTGCAGCGTGCGATCCACCGGACGCCGCTCCACGCGGACATGCTCCTCGCGAAGCTCGATATCTTCCTCGACGGGCTGGTCGATGACGCGGCTATACACGCGAACACCGCCGCGCTGTACGGCCCGCTTACCTACCTCCAGTTCCTCTTCGATCACCGGAATAGAGGCGCCCTCCTGGACATCTCGCACCCGCTCGCGCTCCTTGAGGGCTTCTTCATAGGAGTAAGCAGGAGCATTGGGGTCGTGGCGTTCATAGCCGGCCTCCCGGTACTTTTCGACACGGCGATCGATGTCGGTGGCCCCGCGCTCATTCATCAGCGCCACTGCGGTATCGATCTGATTGGCCGGTGCGGTAACAGCGACGACTGAGCTGCCGCGACGGATTGCTTCCGCGTAGTGGCCGCTCTGATCCTCGTCGTGAGCCGCCGAAGATACGGTGGAAGAAGCCGGAAATACCGCCTTCTTCGCCTTCCTCGGGGCGATCCGACCTTCCGGCCGCGCCCGTTCTGAAGTTCGATCGGACGTCGATATTCTCACGGGGAATTCCCGCGTTGGCGAGATCTCGGGCTACACTCTCGGCGGTGCTGTAGTCATCGAAAACGCCGACTACGGTGCAATTAGAATTTGGTGCCATTTATGCCGTCCTTTTTCGGCCGCGCAAAACGTGTCGCGGCGATTTAAGAATTTGCTTACGGGACGGATAGATGCACGAGGCTCGCCATGGTGCGAATGCGCGCCGGAACTATGGCGAACTCCGGCGGCGCGGCGCAAAGGTTGCCGGGAAGCGGAAGTGTCCGGACTTACACCGTGCAAAGCGTGACGGCGGATTTCAAGGATGCCAGCGGATCTTTCACGGGCACGAATTCGTGCGCGAAATACCCTTCGAACTTCAGATCTGCGATGGCCTGGGCAACCGTGCGCCACTGCAATTCCTGAGTCTCATCGAGCTCGTGGCGGCCGGGTACGCCGCCGGTGTGAAAGTGACCGATGTACTGAATATTTTCGCGGATGGTGCGGATCACATCACCTTCCATGATCTGCATATGGTAGATGTCGTACAGAAGTTTCACGCGCGGCGAAGCGACGGCCTTCACCACATCCACGCCCCACTTGGTGTGGTCGCATTGGTAATCCTTGTGGTCCACTTTGCTGTTGAGAAGCTCCAGGCAGATGGTGACGCCGGCATCCTCGGCAATCTTCTTCACGCGATTGAGGCCCAGGATGCAATTGTCGCGGCCTTCGTCATCGGCCAGGCCTTTGCGATTGCCCGAGAAGGTGATCACGTTGGGGAGCTTGGCGGCGGCGGCTTTGGCGATGTTGTCGCGCATGTCCTTTTCGAGCTTGTCGTGATTTTCCTTGCGGTTCCACGCCACGGGAATCGTGCCCGCGCCGGAGACCATGGCCGGCACGAGGCCATACTTGCGCGCGGTGGGCCAGTCCTTTTCGTCCACCAGATCGATTCCGCTGAGACCGATCTCGGCGCCCTGACGGCACAGATCGTCCATCGAAATCTTGGAGTAGCACCAGCGCGCCGCGGATTGCTTCAGCCTTCCGGCTGGGGCAGCTTTGGATAACGGGCAAGCGGCGCGAGAGCTAAGCTCCCACCGAATAGCAGGGCAGATCTTCTGGTCATTTCGCGATCATAGTATCATTGCGGCCCACCTCACCGCGACCCCGACCGGTTACCCCGACTGGTTACCCCTGCTGCTTTGGACCGTAAAGCTCCGCCCAGTATCGTTCGAAAGCGTGAACGAATCCCTGTTCGGCTGTTTCGGAAATTCGTAGCCTTGCGGCCCGACAAAGATGTAGGCAGGCGAATCCTGGGAAGCGGGTTGGCTCACCCGCCAGCGCTCGTATTCTTCGAGCCACACATCGTAATGCTGCACCAGCTCCGATGCGTGCGGGCGGAGCTCCGGGGGGATTAAGGAGGGTTTGGTCAGGAGCAGATCGCGGATCGCCAGATTGCCTTCCCTGACGACTTTTCCTTCCAGATAGGCGTTCTTCTGGTCCCAGCGCTGGAAGGCGCGGCGGGTTCGTTCCAACTGCATGTACACCGGTCCGAGCAGTTCGGTGACGGACTTTTCCTTCCACGCCCGCTGCGATCGCCAGACATCGAATTCGGCGTCGAATCGCTTTTTGATGATGGCTCCGGCGATACCGGCGCCCACCGTCCCAATCGCAAAACTAGCGGCGAGATTGGAAAAATCGAGCGCCATGTTATTCGGTTACGCGCGCCAGCGTGCTCCAGAATTCCGGGAATGATACCGACGCCGCGCCGGCATTGTGAATCACGCTTTCGCCATCGGCGCGGAGCGCAGCCACGGCGAACGCCATCGCAATGCGGTGATCGCCGAAGCTATCGAATTCCGCCGCGCGGAACTTCTGCCGGCCCGGAATCACGATGCCTTCCGGCAGCTCTTCCGCCGCTACACCGAGGCGGCGCAGATTGTCCACCACGGTGGCGATGCGGTCGGTCTCTTTGATGCGCAGTTCGCCGGCATCCTTGATGGTCAGGCCTTCCTCGGTGGCCGCACCGAGAACGGCCAGCACCGGGATCTCATCGATCACGGCGGCCGTCAGCGCGCCCTCGATCACGCCGCCCTGCAACCGGGAATGCTCGACGTGGATTTCGCCGATGAGTTCGCCGTTCTGGCTCTCGAGCTGCGGAATGCGGATCTTCGCGCCCATCCCGATCAGCAAGTCGAGCAGCGCCGAGCGCGTGGGATTCAAACCCACACCGCGGATTACCAGGCTGGACCCCGGGACGAGCAGCGCGGCGACGATAAAGAATGCGGCGGATGAGAGATCGCTGGGCACGATCAAATCGCGCCCGGTGAGGCGCGGACGCCCGACCAGGGTGATCCTGCCCTTTGCCGCGGTCAGTTCCGCACCGAATTCGCGCAGTGCAATCTCGCTGTGATCGCGCGAGCGCACCGGCTCCGTCACGCTGGTTTCGCCCTCGGCGAACAAGCCCGCGAAGAGCACGCACGTTTTCACCTGCGCGCTGGGCACGGGCAGGGTGTAATCGATGGCGCGCAGCGTGCCGCCGTGGATTTCGAGCGGCGGGAATTTTTCTTCATGCGCGCGGATCTGCGCGCCCATTTGCGCCAGCGGCTTCATGATGCGCTGCATCGGACGGCGCGAGAGCGATTCATCGCCGAAGATGCGAGTGGGGAACGGCTGCGCCGCCAGAATGCCGCTCAGCATGCGGATGGTGGACCCGCTGTTGCCGGCATCCAGATCGCCGACGGGAGGGCGTAGGCCGTCGAGGCCCTTGCCGTGCACCACGAATTCGGTGCCTTCGCCAGTGATTTCGATGCCGAGCGCGCGCATGCAGCCGAGCGTGGAATGGCAATCCGCACCGGTCGAATAGTTCAGGATGCGTGAGTCGCCCTCCGCGATCGAAGAGATCATGGCGTAGCGGTGCGAGATTGATTTGTCGCCGGGCAGAGTGATTGCGCCGGCAACTGCCGCCGCGGGAGAAATTCGTTTTTCCATTTGGGTTGATTTATTCCATCTTACCGAACGCGTAGCGAAAGCCGTTTTCCGCCAGCCCGGCGAGTTCCTGCTGCGTGAAGCCGAAGTGTGCCGCCGCCAGCCGGTATTCGCCGGTCAACGAGCAGCGGAACATCGCCGGGTCGTCCGAATTCAGGACGATCGGCACGCCCGCATCGTACAATTTGCGCACCGGATGATCTTCCAGTTTCGCGACGACGCCGGTCACGAGATTGCTGGAGATGCAGATCTCGAGAGGAATATCACGCTCGCGCAGATGGCGCATCAGCGCCTCATCGTGGACCGCCGCGATGCCGTGTCCAATCCGCTCCGCACCCAATTCCAGGGCGTCCCAGATGGACTGCGGGCCCATGCTCTCGCCTGCATGCGCGGTGAGCCGCAGGCCTTTCGCGCGCGCGAAAGCAAACGCCTCGCCGAACCAGTTAGCGGGACCGCGCTCTTCGCTGCCGCCGATGCCGAAGGCGATCACGCCATCCCCCACACGCTCTGCCGCCAGCTCCGCCACCTGGCGTACATGCGCGGCGCCGAATTGGCGCACGGCATCCAGAATCCAGCGCACTTGTACGGGCGAGCCGGCCGCCGCCTCGCAAATCGCATCGAAGATCGGCGCGAAATCCTGCCCCTTCCACAGCACCACGCCGGCGGCGACAATGATCTCCGCGTAGCGAACGTTTTGCCGCGCCAGGGCCTCCAGCAGGCGCCGCGTAATCAGGGCGTAATCCTCGGGACCGCGCAGGCGCTTCCCCACGGCTCCGAAGGCGCGCAGGAAGCTATCGAAATCGGCATACTGGTAGAGCGCGCGAAACTCCTCCACCGGCGTCGCCGGGTCGAGCTCGTGCAGCGTCTCCGGCTCCACCGACCCTTCCAGGTGAAGGTGCAGTTCCGCTTTGGGCATTTCAAGCAGGAATAGGTCCATACTATGAATCGTAGACTCTCATGACTGGTGAAGAAATCGAAGCGATAGTGAACGGGTATCACGGGGACGCCTTTGGCATCCTGGGACCGCATTCCGTCCGCAAGAAGAATAGCAAGCCGCGATGGGAAGTACGCACCTTCCTGCCGCAAGCGGATACGGCCGTGGTGATCTGCGGGACGGCGCGATGCGATATGGAAAAGAAGCACACGCAAGGCTTCTTCGTGCGCCGCCATGGATGGCGACCCGGCGCCCTACGTGATTCGCGCGCGGCTGTGGGACGGCCGCGAGATTGACATCGACGACCCGTACCGCTTCGGGCCGCAGATCTCCGATTCCGATTTGTACCTGCATACCGAGGGAACGCTGAACGAGGCGTGGCGGTCTTTGGGCGCGCACATCGTCAGCACGGAAGGCGCGACTGGTGTGCGCTTCGCCGTGTGGGCGCCGAACGCGGAGAACGTCACGGTGGCCGGCGAGTTCAACGATTGGGATATTCGCCGCCACCCGATGCGGCGCCGCAACGGCGGCGTGTGGGAGCTGTTCATTCCCGGCCTCGCACAGGGCGCGGCGTACAAGTACAACATTCGTTCGCGCTTCGCCGGCTATCAGCAGTTGAAGGCCGACCCCTACGCGTTCTATTGCGAACAGCCGCCGAAATCCGCGTCCGTGGTCTGGAAGCTGGATAACTATGAGTGGCAGGATGCGGAGTGGATGGAAAAGCGGGCCGCTCGCGATCTGCTGAAATCGCCGATGTCGGTCTACGAAGTGCATCTGGGAAGCTGGATGCGCGGCCCGCTGGGGCAGACGTTGACCTATCGCGATCTCGCCGTCAAGCTGGTGGAGTACGTGAAGCAGATGGGCTACACGCACGTGGAAATGCTGCCGCCCATGGAGCATCCGTTCAGCGGATCGTGGGGTTATCAGGTGATCGGCTATTTCGCGCCGACCTCGCGTTTCGGCAATCCCGACGACTTCAAATACCTGGTGGACTCTTTCCACCGCGCCGGCATCGGCGTCATTGTCGATTGGGTCCCCGCCCACTTTCCGAAGGACGCGCACGGCCTGGTCTTCTTCGACGGCACCGCACTCTACGAGCACGCCGACCCGCGCAAGGGCGAGCAGCAGGATTGGGGTACGCTGGTCTTCAACTACGGCCGCAACGAGGTCCGCACGTTCCTGATTTCGAACGCGCTCTTCTGGCTGAAGGAGCTTCATATCGACGGCCTGCGCGTAGATGCCGTGGCCTCCATGCTCTACCTGGATTATTCGCGCAAGGCCGGCGAATGGGTCCCCAATCAATACGGCGGCAATGAAAATCTCGAAGCCATCGATTTTCTACGCCAGTTCAATGTGGTGGCGCATGCCGTGCCCGGCGCCTTTACCGTCGCCGAGGAATCCACCGCGTTCGCCGGCGTTTCGAAGCCCGTGTACCTTAACGGCCTCGGCTTCACGATGAAGTGGAACATGGGCTGGATGCACGACATGCTGGACTATTTCAGCAACGACCCCATCTATCGCAAGTACCACCACAACCACATCACGTTCAGCCTGCTCTACGCCTTCACCGAAAACTTCGTGCTGCCGATTTCCCACGATGAAGTGGTCCACGGTAAAGGATCACTGCTCAATAAAATGCCCGGCGACGAGTGGCGGCAGTTCGCCAATGTGCGCGCTTTCCTGGCGTTCATGTGGGCGCATCCCGGGAAGAAGCTCCTGTTCATGGGGCAGGAGATCGGCCAGCGGGAAGAGTGGAACCACGATCACGGCATTCGGTGGGAGCTGCTGGAGTTCGACCTTCACCGCCAGTTGCAGACGCTGATGAAGGAATTGAATCGCCTGTACAAGGAAAATCCGGCGCTCTACGAAGTGGATTTTCACTACTCGGGCTTCGAGTGGGTGGATTTCCACGATGGCGCAAATTCGATTATCGCGTTCCTGCGGCGCGCCGAAGATCCCAAGGATTTCCTACTCTTCTGTTGCAACTTCACGCCGGTGCCCCGGCAGAGCTACGAGTTCGGCGTACCCGAGGAAGGCTTCTATCAGGAAGTGCTGAATACGGATTCGGAGTACTTCGGCGGCTCTAATATGGGCAACGGCGGCTGCCTTTCTTCGCGGCCCATCGCGAAGCACAATCGCCCGCACTCGATCGCCGTCACGCTGCCGCCGCTGGCGGTGGTAGCGTTCAAAAAGTGCTAGCGGATCCTTATGCCCAAATACGATTCCATCATCGTCGGCGGTGGACATAACGGGCTGGTCACCGCCGCCTACCTGGCTCGCGCGGGGCGCAAAGTACTGGTGCTGGAGCGGCGCGACCTGATCGGGGGCTGCGCCGTCACCGAAGAGATCTGGCCCGGATACCGCGTCTCCACCGGCGCCTATCTCACCAGCCTGATGCAGGAACGCATCGTCAACGAGCTGGAGCTGCCGCGCTTCGGGTATCAGGTGGACGCGAAGGACCCGGCGTTCTTCTCCGCGTTCCCTGACGGCCGCCATCTTTTCATGTGGCAGGATCGCAACCGCACTCTCGGCGAGATCAGAAAATTTTCGGCGCACGATGCGGAGGTCTATCCGGCTTACGAAGATCAGCTGGAGCGCATCTCGAAGGTGGTGGAGGGCCTGCTGCTCACCACGCCGCCGCCGTTCCCGCCGCGCCCCGTAGACATGGTGGATTATCTCCGCCTGATGGGGAAGATGCGCGGCCTGAGCGCGCGCGACATCGTCGCCCTGGTCAAGGTGTTTACGCAGAGCGCCGCGGAGTTCCTGGACGAGTGGTTCGAATCTGAGGAAGTGAAAGTGACGCTCGCCACCGATGGCGTGATCGGCGCCAATGGCGGTCCGCGTTCCCCGGGCACGGCGTACATTCTGCTTCACCACTGCATGGGCGGGGTCGGGGGACATCGCGGGTTATGGGGGTTTGTGCGCGGTGGCATGGGGGCGGTTTCGGAATCGATCGCCGCTGCCGCGCGCGCCAAAGGCGTGGAGATCCGCACCAATGCCCCGGTGGCCAAGGTGCTGGTGCGCAGCGGCCGCGCGCGCGGCGTAGTTCTCGAAAGCGGTGAAGAGATCGAATCGACCACCGTCGCATCCAACCTGGACCCGAAGCTGACGTTTCTGCGCCTGCTCGACGCCGGCGATCTGCCAGCCGATTTCCTGCAAGCCATCCGCAACTTCCGCATCGAAGGGACCAGTTGCAAAATCAATCTGGCGCTCAACGCACTCCCTGAGTTCACCGCCTATCCCGGCGCGCCCGGTCCGCATCACAAGGCGACGATGCACATCTGCCCCAGCATCGAATACGTGGAACGTGCCTGGGACGACGCGAAATACGGCCGCGCCTCCGAGCGTCCGCTGCTGGAGCTCACCATCCCGACGATGTACGACCCCTCGCTTGCGCCGCCCGGCAAGCACATCATGGGCATCTTCCTGCAGTACGCGCCGTATACCCTGCGGGAAGGCACGTGGGACGAACTCCGCGAACCCTTTGGCGATCGCGTGATTTCGCTAATTGAAGAGTACGTCCCCAACATCCGCTCCATCATCGATCACCGGCAGGTGCTGAGCCCGCTTGACCTGGAACGCCGCTTCGGGATCACGGGCGGCAACATTTTTCACGGCGAAATGAGTCTCGACCAGATGTTCGTGATGCGCCCGGTCGCGGGGTTTGCCCGCTACCGCACGCCGGTGCAGGGCCTTTTTCTTTGCGGTTCGGGCGCCCACCCGGGCGG
The DNA here is from genome assembly GCA_963811575.1 of uncultured Solibacteraceae bacterium. Lineage (GTDB taxonomy): Bacteria > Acidobacteriota > Terriglobia > Bryobacterales > Bryobacteraceae > Solibacter. Next base: position 147,549 of record CAWERY010000016.1, read on the forward strand.
CGGCGTAATGGGCGCCCCGGGCTACAACTGCGCCCGCGAAATGCAGCGCACGCGATAGTTCACACGATCACGTCACAACGATCGCAGGAAGTCCAGGATGGCCTGCTTATCGGCGCCGGAGAGCGCGTTGAATTTGTGAATGACAGCGGTGGCTTCGGAATCCGGATAGCCGCCGTTGCGGCCCCGGTCTTCGCCATCGCCATTCGGCGCGTGCGCGCGGATTGCTTCCAGCAAATCGCTGGTGCGTCCATCGTGCAGCAAGAAGATTCGCTGGCCGACGCCCCAGAGCGGCGTAGTGCGGAACATGTCTCCCTGTGCCAGCCCTTGCGTCACGTTGTCCGCCAGGCCCGGCCCCATGTGGTGGATCAGCAGATCCGAATAGAGATGCGCCGGCAGATTTTCAAGTGCCCCGGTCTCGTGGCGAGGACCCGTCACCATCGTGGGCGTGTGGCAGAGGAAGCAGCCGATACCCGGATTCGCCGCATCGACCCCGAATAGCCCCTGCCCGCGGAGGGCGCTCGCGGTGAACGGCACGGGCTGCGGCGGCGCCAGCTGGCGCATGAAAATCGCGAACTCGAGCCAATCCGGCAGCATGTGCATGGGATTATTCATCGACTGATTGCGAACGTCGGTGGGGTCGGTGCGCGTGATATCGTTCGGCTCGTTGATGCCTTGGTTGCACGACGGCGTCTCGTCCCGGCTATTGGGAAACAGATCGTTGGTCACGCCCATTTCCACGTTGTACGCCTCGCCGGCGAAGATCGTGAGCGACTTGTTTTGCGCCTTCCAACCGAAGCGCGCAATCGTGCCATCGTTGCCGCTACGGTTCGGAATTCCGCCGATTCCCAGAGGGCCGCGCAGTGGCGCGCTGGCGGCCGCGCTACTCAGAATGGTCGCGTCCTGAATGGCCTCGATCAGCCCCAAGCCAAACGTCTGCAGCGGAATTCGAAAAGAAAGATTGCCCTTCTTGTATTCGCTCTCGAAATCCGTGGGCGGCAAGGTCGCCGCCGAACAGCCGGGCGACCCGATATCGCTGCGCCCCACCACGGTGAACAGGGCGTGCACGCCGCCGTCCGGCGAGCCGTCTGGCTTCTTTTGGAAGCGCACTTCGCGGATCGGCCCGTACTGCTCGATGAACGAGGGCACGGCATTCTGTCCCCCTTTGCGGTGCGGAATCAGATCGAACATCGGGTTCTCGGGCTTGCGATACTTGGCGGGCGGGTCCTGCGGATTCGGCACCAGGAAACCGCCCGACCCTCCAATCGCGGGCTGCTGGTGACACACCGAGCATTGATCGGCATTGAACCGCACTCCCAGGCCGGAGGAATTGGTGAGGGTCTGCAGATTCGGATCCTGTTTTGGGTCGGCGCCCAGCGGAATATCGTTGCACGTATCGCAGACCGATTCCAATTGCGTCATGCGCGCCTTGCCTTCGTTAAAAAGAGCGAGTTCATTGTCCGTAAGCGCGGGAATCGGCCCTCCCGCTCCGGGCGCGCCTTTGCGGACTCCCGGATCTTTCTGCGCCAGGCACAGGCAGGTGAAGTACAGCGCCGCGATCCCCGCGCGCGACAGACTACAAATCGTCATATGGTTCTCTCCTGATCGGGAGAGTGTGGCGACCTGTCCGTCTATCGCACCCGGATGCGAAGTCTTCTGCGAGGCTGGTATGGATTCACACCGCGCGTCTACCGCTCCACTACCCGGAAACGGTAGCGTCCCGCAACCTCGTAACGTCCGCCGGACAGGGTCTCGAGCGTGAGGGAGTAATCCCCGGCGTGCAGAGTCTGTCGCGGCATCACGACGCTGAGCGCCGTGCGCGCACTCCCGCGGGCCTCGCTCTGCTGCCAGACGGTCCGGCCCTCCGCATCCGTGACGGTGACGCGTATGCCCACTGCATCGTGTTCGCCTTCGAGCGAGAGCGCGACCCACCGCGTGGCGGCGTCCACCGTCACGCGATTGACGGGTACGGAGCCTTGGGTATCCGCTCCGCGCGGGATCGTAAGGTAGAACGTGGACATCACCAGTGGCGCCGGCTCCGGAGGACGCGCGGCCTGGTACCTGCGCTGCCATTCCTGTGCGGTGGCTCGCGCGCGCTCCAATTCGCGTTCCGCGGCGGACTGGCGGACCGCAAAGAAGATCGAAGCACCGAGTGCAACCACGAGCGCCGCCGCCACCTGCCACGCGATCCACGGGCGCCGTGCGGGGCCGGAAATCGCAGGGACGGCGGCCACGTTCTTCAAGGCGGCGCGAAAGCGCTCCGCGGTCTCCAGTTGATCCAGACACTCGGTGCAATCCACAAAGTGCGCCTCAAAGCGCGCCGATTCCTCGGCGGAGAGCTTGCCGATGACGTAGCGGTCCACCAGATCGCGCGCCGCGATTTCTTCGTGGCTCATATCCCAATGAGGAAGTGCGTCAGGCACGGCGTCTATCGCTCCCTTCCCCGCGGCGTGCGTGCCACGGTTCGTTCGTAAAGTTCCCGAAAACGCGTGCGGGCGCGATGCAGCACACGGTTAAACTGCAGGCTGGTGAGCCTCAGATCGTCGCAAATCCGCTGTTTCTCTTCGTCCCCCAGATAGAATCGAACCAGCATTTCCCTATCCCTTTCCGAGGAAAGTTCGGCCATCGTACGCCGCACACAGGCTTCGTCTTCGCCGCGGAGGAGCCGTTCCAGCGGGCCCGGGTCCCGGTCCGGCACTTCGTCCGCCTCCGCTTCCGCAGGCGATCCAGCGGATGGATTGCGGCGGAAGTAATCGATCGCCAGGTTGCGCGCCAGTCCGCTTACAAATCCCGACAGCCTCTCCGGCTCCCGCAGTTCGCCGGCGCGAATTTTTTCCGTCACGCGGAGAAATACCTCCTGATAGAGGTCGTCCACCACGTTGTGCCGGGCCGCCATGCGCCGCAGAATGATTCCTACACCGCGGCTATAGCGCGCCACCAGTTCCGCTTCGGCTGTGCGATCGCCGCGCCGGATCCTGGCAACCAGCTCACTCGGGCTCCAATCGGGCGTTGGGGGATTCAGACCGGGTGACATGGCTAATTCCACTCGCCCTGTAAAAGGAAGCCCGCCCAATAGTAAGGGTTCGCCGTCCGCGAGTCCCTGCGCAGTGCTGCCTGAGCCGCGCGCAGGGCGGCGGCAGGACGCATACGCTCCACGAGCATCGCGCGATAGAAATGTTTCATCAAGTCGGCGGTGGCGCGATCCGGCACCTTCCACAGGCTCGCCACCACGCGCGGGGCGCCGGCGTACATGAAGCCGCGCGAGAGCCCGAGCAGTCCTTCGCCTTTCACGTCGTCGCCAAGCGCCGTCTGGCACGCCGAAAGCACCACCAGGTCCGCGGCCAGACGCAGGTTGTAAATCTCGTACGCCTGCAGAAAGCCGTTGCGCGGCTTGCCCTGCGGGTCCACCATCGAAAATACCAGGCCGGAAAGCTCGGGATGGCGGTTGTTCAAGAGTCCATGCACGGCAAAATGCACGATCCGGTAGTCCGCCAGTTCCGGGCTCGCGGCGGCCTCCCGGGTAGCTTCGAAATCCAGGAACTTGCGACTGCGCGAACTGCCTGCGAAGGCCGCGATGGCATCAGCCTCCTCGCGGGTGGAGCGCAGCCGCTCGAAATGAGTCACGCCCGAATCGAGCGCCGATCGCGTGAGGCTTTCATCCGGCTTCGCGGCCGGATGCGGCGCCGTGGGTTCGAGGAAGCGCGGATCGTCGCGTTCGAATACCGGGTCTCCGAAGACCGCCACCGTTCGCGCCGGCGCCGGCCGGGCGTGAACCTGCTGACGCATCACCGCCAGAGTGGAGGCCGAAGGCAAACTCACGATTTCATGCGCCGCACCCAGCGGAGTGCCGGCGCGGGCCGCGAGTGCCGCAAACGGGATATATTGCAGCGCGCCTTCCGTCACTACCGCCAGGCGCTTGTTCCCTAGTTCCGCGGCCATCGGCAGGACGATCATCCGGCTCAGCGCGCCCACAGCGCCGGCGTCTTCGCGCGTGGTCAATTCGCGATACGCGGAACGCGCCGCCGCCTCGATTTTGGCGCGCGACGGCAGCGCATACGTGTGAACCGAATCGCGCGTCACCGCCCACGCGTAGCTGCGCTCCTCGCCCAACGCGTATTCCAGGAGCAGGGTTCCGTTATCCAGAATCTCCGCCTGTACTTCCGCCAGACTGCGCGGCTCCGGAAACGTCAACGCCGCGAACCGTGGATTTTGCGCGCGAATCGTATTCGACACTTCCCGGTAATCCAGCAGGAGTTTCTGCACCTCCTGTTCGGGAGCCGCGATTTTGACGCGCAGCGCCGCTCGAAGCTGCTTCTCGCGCTCCAGCAGATGCGGATCGACGCCTTCCTGAATTCCGGCACGCGATTCGGCGAGTAGCTCCAGCAGCGACCGGGCGCGCGCCCGTTCACTCACCGCGAAGGCCTCGGCCTCACGATGCTGGCGCATCAAAATCTCGATCAACAGGTCATACCGGTTGCGAACTCCGGCGAAGTACGAGCGCCGGAAATCCGCGCCGGCCAGCGCGCCGCGAATCGATTCGGCGATCCCGAGCGCTGCCTCCATCCTCTCCCGCGCCTGGTCCAGCCGTCCCAGCGACATTTCAGCCCGCGCCGCCAGCACCAAAACACCTTCCTGTTCCGGACGATACCCGCCGGCGCGCGCCAGTTCCAGGGCGCTTTCCGCCAGTTGCAAAGCCTCCTCCGCCTTGCCTTGAGAGAGCTGCTCGCGGCCTAATCCCAGGGTCGCGATGGCTTCCATCAGCCGGTCGCCGATCTCCTGCGCGATGGTACGCGCACGCGAGAACTGCTCCACCGCGTCGGCGCCGTGCCCGGATCCGGCAGTGAGCGCCCCCAGACGATTGAGCACGGCGGCCTGTTCGCGGCGGCGTCCGATGGATTGATACAACTCCAGGCTATGTTGGAACGCAGTGAGCGCCTCCTCCGGCCGGCCCATCATCTGGTACGCGGAGCCCAGGTTTTGAAGCGAATTCGCCTCTCCCGGCCGGTCCCCCATCGCGCGCCGGATCTCCAGCGCCGCCTGCAGGTTGCGCAGCGCCAGCCGCGGTTCGCCCAAGTGAAGGTAGATGGTGCCGACGTTGCTCAACACCGCGGTTTCGCTCTGCCGGTTGCCGGCCTGCCGCGATGCCTCCAACGCGACGGCATTATGGTCCAATGCCTCCTGATAGCGACCCGGGAGTTGGCAGACGCTGGCAATTCCCGATTGAACGAACCCCTGCATTCCCGGGTCGCGCTTCTCGCTCAAAATGCGCGCTGCCTCTTCATAGGTCTCACGCGCCGTTTCCAGTTGGCCGAGATAGATGTAGGCCAGCGCCAGATTATTTAACGGCGTGACCCGCGCCGACGGATTGCCGAGCCGGTCCCATACGCGAATCGACGCGGAAAGGTCGGCCACCGCTTCGGCATATTTGCCGAGGTAGGATCGTTCCAGGCCCAGGTTGTTCAACGCCTCCGCTTCGAGTTCCGGTTCCGCGGTTTCACGCGCGAAAGCGAGCACGTCGCTGAACGCCGCCACCGCCAGGGGCGAGTCGACCCAGCACATTATAAGTTCGGCCGAGACTGCGCAGCGCGTTTCTCTCCACCACCCGATCCCCGGCCTCGCTAGCCAGCCCGATCGCGGCCTGAAACTTCGCAATCGCCGCACGCCGGGAGGCCCCCGATTCCGCGGCGAACAGCACCCGGCCTTCCCGCAGCGCCGTCTCGCCCTCGACCGCCTTGGCGTCCGCGGTGGTCGCGGTGCGACTTTCGGTCAACCGCAGCGTATACTTCCCCGCCGGCTCCTCCCGGGGCAATTCAAGGCTCAGCGCGAGGGACCCGGCAGCATCCGCGAGCCAGGAGAGGGACACCGGGGGTTCATGCTGCCGGCCGTCGGAGAGCACGATGGCGGCACGCCCGTCCGGACGCCGCAGAGTAGCCTTAAGTCGCGTGTGCGAGGCGTCGAGCGTGAATCGCAGGAACTGACCCGCCACGGCCGGAGTTTCGAAGACATGTGTTTCGCCGGGGGAGATCGCCCGGGAAACTTCCTGCTTAAGTGCGATCGGCTCGGCCGCACGCCCGCACGTCAACAGGACGACCGCCGCCAAGACTCCACCCGTTACGCGAACCAACATCGTGCTTCGATGCTAGTACCAAAACGTTCGCCCGCACGGCTTCGCTTTGCGAGGCGCCGCTGATTCGTAATCTTTAGAACCGAAGCGCGAGCGCGTCCCCGCCTGCCGGGACAAATCCATGAGGTAAGAGCACGGAGGTAAGATAGACCCAACAACTATGCGACTTCGTTGTGCAGCTCTGCTCTTTGCGATGGCATTTTCCGCCGCGGCCCAAAAATACTCAGGTCCCTTTCCGCCGACGCCCGACGTGCCTTATCTCAAACACGCCGAAAGCCTGGTGATCACCGAAGCCACCGTCGCCAAAGAAGAAAAGGGCAAGAAGGAAGAGATTACGTACGTGATTGCCGGAGCCGCATCCACGGCACGCACTCCGCTGGCGTCTCCCGTCTTTCTGCTGCAGACGGAAAAGCTGACTCCCTCCAGCCTGGCGCTTTACAAACTGGAAACCAGGAACGGACGCCGCGAAATCATGTTCGCGCCGAAGAAGCAGCCCAAGGCAATCCGGCTGGAGGCCACGCGGATCAGCGACAAGCTGTACCGGCTGGAAGTGGAGGAGAGCCTGGAGCCGGGAGAGTACTCGATCACCCCCGAAGGTTCGAATCAGGTATTTTGCTTTCAGGTCTATTGAGCAGAAGTATTGAGCTCCGAAGGCATCTTGGGTATAATGTGATTTAACTCGTTCTGCGTCCTCCACGGGTTTTACCGCCTGTGGTATCCTAAATGACGTAACAATACGAGATTAAGAGAAGACAAGGAGCATCACCTCTAGAATGGCACTGGCGATTGAAGCAAAGCGGCAGATTCTTACCGGGAATCAGCGCCACAAAACCGATACCGGGTCGCCAGAAGTACAGATTGCCCTGCTGAGCACCCGCATCACGATGCTTACGGAGCATTTCAAGACGCACAAAAAGGATCATGGCTCCCGCAAAGGGCTGTTGACCCTGGTTGCCAAGCGTCGCCGGCTTCTGACTTACCTGCGCGATACGGACCCAGAGCGCTATAAAGCGGTTCTGCTCAAGCTGGGCATCCGCCGCTAGGCCATTCCGGAAGCACCCGTTCCATGATGTATGGCGGCGGACTTCCGATTCCATTCCTATTTGGTCTGGATCGTCACGCGGCGCGTGGCCGCGTGATGATCTCGGGCTACCATCCTGTCAACTCCACTCTCAAATGGTTTTCCCTTAGGGAACCGACTTTGGAACTCCCGGAACTGGTTTCCGGCAGAGTGTTGGAGGTTTAAGAAAGAATGCATCACATAGTTGAAGTAGATTTGGGCGATCGCAAGATTACCCTTGAAACGGGTAAGATGGCCAAGCAGGCGAACGGCGCGGTTGTCGTTCGTTCCGGTGACGCGGTAGTTCTCGTCACCGCTTGCATGGCAGACCAGCCCAAGCCGTCGGCCGGGTTCTTCCCGCTCACCGTCGATTACAGAGAGTACACTTACGCCGCCGGAAAGATTCCCGGCGGCTTTATCAAACGCGAGGGACGCCTCTCCGAAAAAGAGGTCCTCACCTGCCGGCTGATCGATCGTCCGATCCGCCCCCTGTTCCCCGAGGGTTTCATGAATGAAACCCAGATCATCGCCATGGTGCTTTCCGCGGATCCCGAGCAGGATCCCAATTCGCTCGCGATTGTGGGCACGGCAGCGGCGCTGGCGATTTCCGATATCCCGTTCCAGTACGTGATGGCCGGCGTGCGCGTCGGCATGAAGGACGGGCAATACATGGCGAACCCTACTTATACCGAGGGCCGCGCATCCAAGCTGAACATCGTCGTCGCGGGCACCGAAGAAGGCATCGTGATGGTGGAAGCGGGCGCGCAGCAGGTCTCCGAAGCGGAGGTTCTGGGCGCGATCGAATTCGGCCACGAGTGCTGCAAGAAGATCGCCGCCGGCATCCGCCAGTTGATGAAGCTGGCGGGCAAGACGAAGCGCGAATTCGTTTCGCCGGTGCTGGATGAAACCATCTACGCCGAAGTGGAAAAGCAGGCGCGCGTCGATCTGACCGACGCCCTCAACACCGAAAAGCACGAGAAGCTGGCCAGCTACGCGCTGGTCGCCGCCGTCAAGAAGCGGACCATCGAAGCGCTGCCCGAAGAGCAGCAGGAACAGGGCGCCAAGTGCTTCGACTGCCCTCAAAGAGCGGATTTTCCGCGACGAGATGCTGAAGAAGCATCGCCGTCCGGATGGCCGCAAGTTCGACCAGATCCGCGCAGATCACGATCGAAACCGGCGTGCTGCCGCGCGTTCACGGCTCGGCCCTGTTCACTCGCGGTGAGACCCAGGCGCTGGTCACGGTAACGCTGGGCACGAAGGATGACGAGCAGCGCATCGAATTGCTCGAGCCGGGCGAGGCCAGCAAGCGCTTCATGCTGCACTATAACTTCCCGCCGTTCAGCGTGGGCGAAGTCGGTTTCATGCGCGGCGCGGGCCGTCGCGAAATCGGCCACGGCGCGTTGGCCGAGCGCGCCCTCACGGCGCTGATCCCCGGCGAAGACAAGTTCCCGTACACGATGCGCGTGGTGAGCGACATGCTGGAAAGCAACGGCTCCAGCTCGATGGCCGCGATTTGCGGCGGTTCGCTGGCGCTGATGCAGGCGGGCGTTCCGATGGCGTCGCACGTCGGCGGCGTGGCCATGGGCCTGGTGATGGAAGGCAAGGATTACGCGATCCTGACCGACATCGCCGGCGCCGAAGATCACTACGGCGATATGGATTTCAAAGTCGCGGGCACCCGTGACGGCATCACCGGGATGCAGATGGACATCAAAGTCCCGAACATCACCACCGCCATCATGAAGGAAGCGCTGGAGCAGGCGCGGCGCGGCCGGCTCTTCATCCTCGACAAGATGTACGAGGCGATGCCGCAAGCCAACACCCAGATCAGCCAGTACGCGCCTCGCATTTACACCCTGCACATTCCGACCGATAAGATCCGCGACGTCATCGGACCGGGCGGCAAAGTGATTCGCGGCATCATCGAGCAGACCGGCGTCAAGATCGACGTCGAAGACGACGGCACGATTCACGTGGCCAGCGCCGATGAAGCCAGCGCGAACAAGGCGATCCAGATCATCAGCGATCTCACCGCCACGGCCGAGATCGGCAAGACCTATCTCGGTAAAGTCGTCCGGCTCGTCGATTTCGGCGCGTTCGTGGAAATCTTCCCCGGTACCGACGGCCTGCTGCACATCAGCGAGATCGCCGAGAACCGCATCAAGGATGTCCGCGACGAACTGAAGGAAGGCGATCAGATTCTGGTCAAGTGCCTCGCACTCGAAGGCAACAAGATCAAACTGAGCCGCAAAGCGGTGCTCAAAGAGCAGCGCGAAAAGATGGCCAAGAAGCCGAAAGAGTAATCTCTCCGCAAGCAACAAAAACGGGCGCCGGCGATCAGAATCGCCGGCGCCCGTTTTCGTTTGACTCATCAGAAGAAATCGCCGGTGGCTTCCGGCTCGGGGAGCATGCAGTGTTGCTCGCCGATTTGCGCTGCGGAACGCTACGCAGTGGCCGCCGCACTCTCGGACGAGTCACCGGACTACAGTTTCGGACGACGCTCGGAGATTCGATGCTCCCGGTCGGCGAAACAATTCGCGATCGATGTGTGACTCAGGAACTCGGGCAGCGCTTTCACCTGGGAGTTTCAGCTGGCGAAACTCGGACGCAGTAATGCTCGCCTAGTGACCCTTCGGTCTGCCGGCGGCCCTTCGAAGCTTCGCCCAGTCGCCGCCCCGTGAACGTTTCCGGCTATTTTCCAGACCGCGCTGCAGCGCGGCCCGCAACGCCACGCTTGAGGCGAGCCGTGTCACCGTTCGCGGGCACCGCTGCGCCAAACTGGCTGCAACGGATTCTCTGCAACATCCGGTGGTCTGCGGAGCCCGTCACTGCGGCGGCGGTCACTGACGATTTCCACGCTCAAGTGGCGAAGCAAGGACCAGCTCGTCGACTGTTCCAGCGCCCTGAAGGCTAGCAACTCGGCCTCGAACTCGCTCGAGGATCACGCGTAGCCAGGAGTACTTCATCGTGGACCGCCTTGAGCGGCCCGCCATTCGGACGTTAATTGCCCGGGACGTACCGTAACCGTTACCGGATCGGATGCCTGGGCGGTAGCGAGCGACCGGACTTCCACCACGTGCGTTCCCGCCGGCAGCGTATCCGGCACCTGCGCCTGAATCTGTCCGCTCGAGGTGACCAGCAGCGGCACCGAGATATCGCCAAAGGTCACGCAGGATCCGCCCAGCACGGTAGGCGGCGGAATCGTATCCGCGGTGGCCGCGCCCGCGAGATTCGTGCCGTTGATCGTGATGAAGGAGCCGGGCTTGAAATTCGGCGTGCCGTCGGTCGAATTCACGATGCCGCGCGCACCGGTGTTGATCACCGGCCGCGTGTCGGCGCCGGTCGCGGCCAGCGACACCACGCTCAGGCCGGAGAGCGTAATCATGTACGCGGTAGTGCCGGCCGAATCCACCACCATCATGCGCGGATTGGTATTGAAGCGCGTGGTGCCGAAAACGTTGACCACGGGATTCTCCGGCACCACACCGGCCAGCGTGTCCTCGCCCGTCACCAGGTTCACCATTTCGAGCGTGGTACGCGAATCGTCGCGCGTCACCGTCGTAATGTTCTGGCGTACCGGAGTGGTGAGCCTGAGGAAGCGCTTGGCATCGAGCGGCGCCAGTGCCGCCACGTTGCGATTCCCGGTGTTGACGATCGATACCGTCGGCGGCTGCCCCGGAAATCCGCCGGCGGGATTGCTGGTTGCGCCCGGAGTTGCCGAGCCGCCGATCACCGTCAACGAGGGGTTGACGATCAGGCCGTTCACCAGGAAGTAGCCGCCCGCCGGCCCGCCGCCGAGCACGCCGTAGTAGCCCTGGATCGGCGCGGGAATCAACAGCCGGCTGGTCACATAAGCATCCGCGGTCGCATCGTAAACGTAAGCCGTGCCGTTGCCCGAGAAGGTCAGGATGAAATCGCCGGCGGGGGTGGAGACCATGCCGCAGTTCGGGCATCCCGTCAGAGTCACCGGAACAATCGCCGTTCGGGTCCGCCGGACGCGGCAGCGCCTGGTTGCCCGCCACCTTCCATAAGGAGCCGTTGGACATGACGAACTGCAAGCCGAAATATCCCATCGCCAGGGAACGCGGGATAAATCGGCGCCGCGGTGCCGTTACGCTGCACCGGCGGGAACACCACGTTATCCACCACGTGTCCCAGCGTGAGATCGACGATGCTGATCGATTCGCCGCCCGTATTGCCGACGTACAGCGTGTTGCCGTCGCTGCCCATCGCCATCTGGTGCGGCATCTGGCCGGCCGGAATCGGGTTCACGAAATGCTGCTTGGCGATGTCGAAGACTTCAATCCGGTTGAAGCCGGAATTGGTGATGTACACCAGGCCGCGCGGCTCGTCCAGCAGGATATCCTGCAGCCCTTCGTTCCCCGAGGTATTGGCCGCGGTGCCCGCCGCGTTGTTGTTCAGCGTGGTCGGCACCGGATAGATCACCCCGCGCTGATCGCTGAGGCGGTAGTTCATATACACGCGGATCGTGTTGGGGATGTTGATCGCTTCGGGCGAGGCCAGCGTGAGGTTGACGGGCGTGCCCTGCTGCGTGCCGGCGCCGGTCCAGATATTGGTCCCCGGCTGCCGCACCACGCCGCTGCGTCCCGGCTCCATCGTGAAGGTGAGCGTGGAAGGCGCGAGGCCGCTGCTCTGCTTGTAAACCAGCGCGGCGCTCGGGCTCGCGGCCACCGTGTAGGTCAGCCGGCCCTTGCCCAGATTGTTGACCTGCAGCGTTCCCGAGGCGACGCCGCGATTGCAATCGTCCATCGCCAGAAAAACCTGCGTCGTCTGCGGCACCAGGATCGGGTAATCGTAGAGATGGCCCAGCGGCAGGTGGATCAGCCCGGAATCGCTCAAGCCCCACGCCTCGCTGCCATCGGCCAGCATCACGATCTTGGCGACAATGCTCTCGGGCAGCTTGATGCCCAGCCGGATCGCCAGGTTGGTTGGATCGTTCACCAGCAGCGTGGAAGAGAGTGACGGCGATGCCGGAACCGTGGTGGGCGCGGTATTGAACGCGCTGTACAGCGTGGTTCCATCCGGCGTGAAAATGCTGCCGCCCACATTCTGCGTGGTGTTGATGGCGGAGGTGAAGGTGAAGGGCGCATTCGCATTGTTCTGCTGCGCGATCACCGCCAGCGATGCCGTGTCGTACATCGTGAACCCGGCCATGAAGCGCGAGCCGTCCGGCGCCATGGAAATCACCGAACTCTGCCCGGCCGTGGTGCGGTTGCGCAGAATCACGCCCGACGCCACTTCGTAAACGAAAATGTAAGTGCTGCCTGCCGTGGGCGTCACCACGCCGACAATGAACGTGCCGTCCGGCGTACGCATCAGCTTGCCGGAGAACGTAGTCACCGGGCGCGGAGTGCCTTGCGCCGGTACCGGAGCCAGGGTCGTGGTCAGGGCCGGCACTGCCACATCGGTCAGGGTTCGCGCCGCAGGATCGAAAATCTGCAGCGTCTTTTGCGGAACGCCGGCCGTCACGCCGGTGCCCACCATCGCCACCAGTACGCGTCCGTCTATGCCGGTCTCCACTCCCTGGGGAGTCGAGGGCAGCGTCTGCGAATAGGCCACGCGATTGGCCGATAGATCGATCGCGTAGAGTGCCGAAGGCGGCCCGCTTGCGGTCACGTAAAGGAACGTGCCATCCATCGCGATGGCGCCGGCCAGCGGTGTCTTTCCCGTCGGGATCTTGGCCACAACCTGATTGCCCACGTAATCGTAAACAATCACCTGGCTGGTCGTATTGCTGATCAGGTAGAGCTGGTGCCGCTGCTCATCCAGCACTACGTCGGAAGGCGTTCCGCCCTGCAACTGGATCACGTCGCCGAAGGTCGCACCCACCGCCTGCTGCGCGCGCAATTCGCGTCCGGCGGCCAGGCAGAGGCCCAACGCCAACACACCCGATATCGACACCCGTGAATCAAAGACACTAGTACTCCTGGAGACGCGGCGGAATAAGTCTTAAGTCTACTCCAAACCCGATCAGTGCAGAGAAGTTTCTGACGACGGCGCAACACGCAGGACCGCTCGCCGTGTTATAGTCTTCAAAATTGAAAGTACAAGTGCGGAATCAGACCCGCAACGCCATTCTGGGCGATGCTGTGGAGGTCGCCGACACCAGCGCGAAGCGGCGCGTCGGCCTGCTCAAACACGAACGCTTGGAACCGGGCACGGGCCTGTGGATCATGCCCTGCGAATCGGTGCACACGTTCTTCATGAAATTTCCGATAGACCTGGTTTACCTCGACAAGAAGCGGAAAGTGCGGAAGGTGCGCCATGCCGTTCCCGCATGGCGCATGTCCGCCTGTTTTAGCGCGCATTCCATTATCGAACTGCCCGCCGGCACCGTCGAAAAGACCGGGACCCAACCAGGCGACGAGCTTTCCATCGAGACCCTGAGCCAATGAGTCCACTCTCCAAACCGCGCGTCGGCGCTGATCGCCGTTGTTGCCACCGCGGGATTCTGCAGCGGCTGCGTGCACCAGACAGTCGGCAGAGTCGCCACCCCTGCCCCAGCGCAGCCAAGCGCCTGGGAGCAGCAGATTCGCAATGCGGTGAACCTGGGCGAAGGGGATTACCAGCTCGCCATGCTGCGGCAAAAAGTCGCCGCCGAGCCCGGGAATATCGCCGTCCGCGTGGAACTCGCTACCGCCTATCGCGAACGCGGTTTTACCGACGTCGCGCTCGAAATCAGCCGCCTCGCCGCCGCCCGGTTTCCGGAATCCGGCGCCGCGGAACTCTCCCTGGTCCGCGATCTTCGCGAAGTGAAACAGCGTCCGGAAGCCATCGCGAGCCTTCAGGAATTCCTCAAGACCCACCCCGATAGCGGCCCTGAATTTTATTCGTGGCTCGGAATCCTGCGCGACGAATCGGGCCTTTGGGCCGCCGGAGAGCCCGCCCATCGCAAGGCGCTCGCCCTCGCCCCCGCAACCGACTATCTGCACAACAACCTGGGCTACAACCTGCTGATGCAGAAGAAGAATGAAGCTGCCGCGGGCGAGTTCCGCGAGGCCCTGCAGCTCAACCCGGCTTCGCAGATGGCGCGCAACAATCTGGGCATCGCGCTGGCGCAAGCCAATTCCCCCGCGCAGGCCGTAGCCAGCTGGCAGGCGACCTCAGACCCCGCCACCGCCCACAATAATCTGGCCGCGGTGTGGATCGAAAAAGGGAACTATGCGGAGGCCCGAAAGGAATTAGACTTGGCGCTCGGTTATAATAGGGCACACTCGGCAGCCTTGAAGAATCTGGAACTGGTTGGGCGTCTGGACGGCAACCTCGCGACCCTGCAGGCGAGGCCGGCTACGGCAACGAACTGGCAGCGGTTCGGGCATTCCGTGCGCAGGCTGTTCGTGGGACCGTTGGACGATTCGCCGAATGAAGCGGCAAAAAGCGCTTCCGTACATTAGGATTTGAGGACAACGATGAAAGCCTTAGTATTACGTTTTATTCGCGACGAGCAGGGGCAGGACCTGGTGGAGTACGCGTTGATTGTGGCCGCGGTCGGGCTTGCCCTGATCACCACCGTGAACCAGCTCTCGCAGGGCATCGTCAGCCTGTACCAGAGCATGACCGGCGACCTTTCCAGCATCGGCGCGCAGCAGTAGCGCCGGAGCTCGATGTTCCGGTCCGGGGCCTTACGCCGGTGGTGTGTGCCGGATCTGGCATTCGCCACTGCCTGTATCACGCTGTTCTATTGCCTGTTCCTCTTCCAGGGTTACCGGCAGTTGTTCCGCGATTCCGATGCCGGATGGCACATTCGTAACGGCGAATCGATCCTCGCCACCGGCACCCTGCCGCGCACCGACCCCTATTCGTTTACGCGCGCCGGCCAGCCCTGGTACGCGTGGGAATGGCTGGCCGATGCCGCCGTGGGCGGCATTCATCGCAGCCTCGGCCTCAAGGGAGTGGCGGTCTTTTATGCCGCGGCGATCGCCGCCGGAGTCTGGCTCTGGTTCCGCTTGCACTGGTCGCTCGGCGGCAATTTTCTGATCGCCTGCGCGATGGCCCCACTGCTGCTTTCCACCTGCAGCATTCACTGGCTGGCGCGCCCTCACGTGCTGAGCTGGATCTTCCTGCTGCTGGCGATTTTCCCCTGCCGTCCTAATCTGATTGTCGGTCGCCCTGGTGACCGCGCTTTGGGCCAACATTCACGCCAGCTTCTTTTTCGCACCGCTGATCGCGCTATTGTTCCTCGGGCAGGAGTTCATCGAGAGCAAGTTTCACCTGTCCGCCGGGGTGGCCTACTACCTCAAGGCGTTCACAGTCGCCGCGCTTGCGCCACTGCTGAATCCGTACGGCGCGAATCTCTACCTTCACGTCTTTCGCTACATCACGGATAGCGAATTACTCTCGCGCATCGGCGAATTTCAGTCGTTCGATTTCCATAGTACCGGCGCCGGACAAATCGTCGCCGCCGTCCTGCTGGGCATGATCGGGGGCACCCTCGCACTCACGCAGCGCCGCTACCACCACTTCGCGCTCGCCCTGCTTATCTCCGCCATGGCGCTGCGCAGCGCCCGCGCCCTGCCCCTTTGCGCGCTGCTCCTGCTGCCGGTTGCCAACGCCGCGATTACACGCTGGCTCCCCCTGCGCGGCTTCCTCGCTTATGGCGACAATCTGCGCGCACTGGACTCCCGGTTTCACGGCCTCGCCCTCGCGCCCCTGATCATCGTGGCGGCATTTTGTCTCACTCCCGCCGCCGGATTTCCAGCCGGCCAGTTTCCCGTCGCCGCCTACCCGCACATTCCCGCCGCCGCGCGCCTCTTCGCTCCCGATAAGTTCGGCGGCTATCTCATTTACCGCTCGAACGGAGCTCTCAAAGTCTTCTTCGATGGGCGCAGCGATTTCTATGGCGCGGATTTCCTGAAGCAATATATGCGGCTCGTCCAGGTTCGTCCAGGCTGGCGCGAGTATTGGGAGTCCTTCCATTTCACCCATGCATTATTGCCGCCGGACGCACCGCTTTTACCCGCGTTGGAACAGCTCGGCTGGCAGCGCGCGTACCAGGACCAAACCGCGATTTTGCTGGTAAGGGACAGAACTAAATGATGTCCTATGTGTTACAACAGAACATCGGCAGAATTTTGACGCAACACGTGTCTCGGCGTGTGCCCGTGGTGTATGCACTTCCGCTACGCCACCCTTTGAGCAAGTGCATGGATCTGAGGGACTGAATGGATCGTCAGAAAAAACTTCTACTTTTCGGCGCCGCCTGGGTTTCGGCCCTGCTGCTCACCTGGTTCTACTACGCCAACGCAGTCGCGCCCAAGCAGGAGAAGACGCTTCGCGTGGTGGTGGCCTTCCACGATATGCCCATCGGCACGCTGCTGCGCAAGAGCGATCTGAAGGTCGTCAATTACCCCGAGAAAGATATTCCCAAGGGCGCCGTGTTCGCCATCCAAAACGCGGAGAACCGCGTGGTGATGGTCCCGATGAATACCAACGAGCCCATCCTGCAAGGCAAACTCTCCGCCACCACGTCGGTGGAAGGCGTTGCCTCCACCATCGAAAAGGGCTATCGCGCGGTGAGTGTCCAGGTTACCGACGTCACCGGGGTCGCCGGCCTGATTCAACCCGGATCCCACGTCGATGTCCTCTTCACGCGGCCCGGCTCCATGGCAGAGGCCACGACCTCCATCATTCTGCAGAACGTCCGCGTGATCTCCACCGGGCGCAGCATTCAAGCCGGCC
Organism: uncultured Solibacteraceae bacterium; assembly: GCA_963811575.1. GTDB lineage: Bacteria > Acidobacteriota > Terriglobia > Bryobacterales > Bryobacteraceae > Solibacter. The sequence goes on from CAWERY010000016.1 coordinate 164,429, forward strand.
AGGTGGTGGACCCGCGCGCGCCGAAATCGCCCACCGTGACCCTGATCCTGACGCCCGCCGAAGCGCAGAAACTCGAGCTCGCCAAGAATCAGGGGCGTATCGGACTTTCCCTGCGCAATCCGCTGGATGAGAACCGTGACGCCAGTACGGAGCCGCTCACCACCGAAGTGCTCGACCCCATGATCAGCGCCCGCATGGCACGCGCCCGCCGCGGCCGCACCACGAATCTGGGCCGCGCCAACCTGGAAGACCCCAACGTCTGGCAGGAACTCACCGGCGAGAAGAAGCCCGTCGATCCGCGTCGATCCGCCGAGGAAGAGGCGCGGCGCAAGAAGGCGGAACCCGAGAAGCCGAGGATCGTGGTCGATGTCTACCGCGGAGACAAACACGTGCAGGAATCGTTTCGATGAAAATTGGGGATAAACTGTTGTGCGCCGTGGTCGCCGCCGCCTGTTGCGTGGCGCAGACCACCAGGCCCCAATCCCGCGATTTCAGCCTGCTCGAAGGCCGCGGCGAACTGCTCACCTTCCAGCACGACATCACCAAGGTTGCGATCTCCGAACCCAAAATTGCCGACGCGGTGGTGATTTCACCGCGCGAAGTCATGGTGAACGCCAAAGGCCCGGGCCGCGCGACTCTGGTTGTCTGGGAGACGGGCTCGGACCCCATCCGCTTTGAGATCGCGGTTACCAAAGACACCACCGAGTGGGATCTCTTCACCAAATCGATCAATGATTCCGCGGGCGCGCCCATCACCGTCACCGGCACCGGGGAAACCATCGTGCTGAGCGGCGTGGTCAAAAGCGCCGAAGATTCCAAACGCCTCGCCAGCATGGCGCAGACCCGTGCCAAGACGGTGATCAATCTCTTGCAGGCGCCGCCTCCTCCGGAGCCGCGCCAGATCCTGCTGCAGGTGAAGTTCGCCGCCATCGACCGTGTGGCGCTCACCCAGATCGGCTTCAATCTCTTCAGCACCAATGACAAGCTGATCGGCGGCAGCACCACCGGGCAATTCAGCGCGCCGCGCTTCAGCCAGCTGCAACCTACCGGCGGACAAACCGTAAACTTCTCCGACCTGCTGAACCTTTTTGCCTTCCGCCCCGATCTCAACTTCGGCGCCACCATCAAGGCTCTTGAAGAGCGCAATCTACTGCAGATTCTGGCCGAGCCCAACCTGCTGGCGCTAGAGGGCAAGGACGCGACCTTCCTGGCCGGCGGCACCTTCCCGTATCCCACCATCACCACCACCCCAACCGGCGGTTCCACCGCACCGGTCGTCACCGTGCAGTTCAAGCCCTTCGGTGTGAAGCTCGATTTCCAGCCCACCGTGACTCCGCAGGGCTCGATCGATCTCAAGGTCGCTCCTGAAGTCAGCAGCCTGGACTACGCCAACGCGGTCACCCTGGAAGGTTTTGTGATCCCCGCGCTCAGCCAGCGCCGCGCCGAGACGGAGGTCATCCTGAAGGATGGCGAGAGCTTCGCGATCGCGGGCCTGATCGATAATCGCGTGATTGAGACCATCTCGAAGATTCCCGGCCTGGGAAATCTGCCCGTCCTGGGAAAACTTTTCAGCAGCCGCAGCACACAGAAATCCACCGACGAATTACTGGTTGTAGTCACCCCGCATTTCGTCAAACCACTGACGCCAGACCAGAGAGCCAGATTGCCCGAAATGCCCGCCACGTTCCTGCCGGCCGTGAAACCTACTCCCGCCAAGAAGGGCAAGCCAGGCAAGAAAACCAGCAACAACAAGGAGTCCACCCAGGACCCTGAATTTGTAGGACCCCGTGGCCAGCAGATACCCAAACAGTAACCGCGCCGGCTCCGCGCATCACTCCCCTGGGAGCGAGCGCGCCACTCACGGCTCCGTGTCCATTCAACTCGCCGTCATCATGGTGCCGGTCTTATTTGGCATGATGGGGTTTGCACTCGACCTGGGACGGCTTTACCTGGTGCGCGGCGAACTCAATCACGCGGCGGAGGCGGCGGCGATGGCGGCGGCCAGCCAGCTCATCGGCACTTCCGGAGCGCTCGATGCGGCTAGCACCGCCGCGCAGCAGACCATCACGCTGAATAAGTACAACTTCGGCTCGCTCACACCCGGCGAGGGCGGCGGAAATCTTTCCAGCACCGTTACCGATCCCGCCTATTTCGCCACCGTCGCCGGAGCCACCGGCACGGACCCGAACGCCTCCGCGGCCGACGGCACCACCGCGCGCCATGTGCAGATCAGCCTCACGGCCGACGCTCCTCTGCTCTTCTGGAGCCTGCTCTCTCTCGGCACCTCCCGCAAGACGCCGATCGCCGCCCAGGCCCTCGCCGGTATCAGCGCGCCGCTCTGCGTCGCCTGCGGCATCGAGCCGCTCGCGATCGCCGCGAAAGATGCCAGCGACCTGGTGGATTTCGGCCTCGGATCGCCCGCGGACGACGTCCATTACACGCTCTATTACAACTGCACCGGCACCGCCCCGGCCTTCCTTCCCGATTCCGGGCAATCCGCCGCCTACACCATCATCAATCGCTACGACTCAGGCAACACCACCGTCACCGATGAGAGCGATCAGCTCTTCCGCTACGGCGCCGGCGGCCTGCTTTCTTCCACCACGCCGAACCCCACCGGCTCCACCGTTCCGCTCGGTTGCGTAGGGATTGGAGATCCGCTGGAAGCGGTCTGGAACGGGCCGCAATTCGCCGCCGTCCCGCAGGCCTGCACCGCCGCCCTGCCCCAAGTTGCCGGCGCCATGCTTTGCGGAATGTTTACGCGCGTCGATAACTCCACGCTGCCGGCCGCGTGCACCACCGCCGTGACCGATTATTCGCCGCTCGCCGCGGCCTCGCCCATCGATACCAATCCCGGACTCACGCAGGATCTCTACGCCAACTACACCGGCAGCGGCCGCCGCGTGATCACGGTGGCGGTGGTGGACGCGCTTCCGGCCAACGCCGCCACGCCCGATGAATGTCCTGGGCTTCCGGCAGTTCCTGATCCAGCCCAATACCGATGGAACTCCGTTCAATCCCTCCGATTCCAACGGACGCTTTGTCGCCACCTACATCGGCAGCCCGATGCCGCTCAAGCAAGGCAACATCGATGACCGCTTCGGTTTCGGCGTGTGCCCCGCAACCTCCGGCCCGGGAAAGGTGGTCCTGCACCAATGAGACGCGGGCGCGGCGGCAACGTGATTCTGGAAACGGCGCTGTGGCTGCCCGTCTTTTTTCTGCTGCTCACCGGCATCATTCAATTCGGCAAGATCACGTACATTTACTACACGCTCAAGAAGACCGTGAACACCGTGGCCGATTACCTGGCCGCACAAAACGGCGTGAACTATTGCAACGGCGCCAGTGACCCCATCATCATCAGCGCGATCAACTTTGCGCTCACCGGCGCCAGCGACGGAACCGGCACGCCCGCAATTCTCGACCTCACCCCCGACATGATCACGGTCACCCCGCAGTGCATCGACCCGGCCACCGGCGCTGCCCGGCGATTGCGACATCTCGGGTTGCGGCGCGCCCGCCGGCGGACAGCGTCCGGACCTCATCCAGGTAACCATTCCCAACGGCTACATCGTGCAGCCGCGCATTCCCTACGTCCTGCTGGACCCGATCCCGCTCAAGCCGCAGGCCGTCATGCCCAACGGAGGCGGATCTTGAGACGCCCCCGCTCCGGACAGGCCACCATCGAATTCGCGCTGATGTACGGCGCCGTGATTCTGCCGCTCACGTTCATGGTCATCTCCATTAGCCAGATCCTGTGGGTCTGGCACAGCGTGGTCGATTTCACGCGCGACGGCGCCACCTACGCCACCACGCACTGCTGGATGGGCGATGGCAGCAACGTGCAGACGTACATGTCCACTCACGTGCCGCGCATGATCGATATGGACAAGTTTCAAACCGGTGCCGCCGGCGTGCAGGTCGATTATTTTTCGCGCGACCCGGCCACCGGACAGTTGTCACCTTTTAATTGCGCGAGCGGCGCCGAATGCAGCACCAACTGCATCCCCGACGCGGTGACGGTCAGCGTCACGTCGTACCAGTTCACCCGCGGGCTCGCGACATTTTTCAAACTGCCGCCGGTGACCATTCCACCCTTCGCCACCAGCCTGCCCATGCAAAGCGCGGGCTGCGACGAAGCGGGGAGCTGTCTGCCATGAGGATTCCAAGGAGATCCCGTGCCTAATCAAACTCTACTGCTTGCTTCCAGCGACGAACACTTCCGCGAGATGGTGCGCGACAGCCTCATCAATCTCCCGGAGGTCAAACTCGTCGCCGAATATCAGGAGGTGGCCGCCAATCTCTATATCCGCGTGATGCAGGATCTGGAACGCCACCCGCACGCCGGCCTGATCGTCGATATCTCGGGCGATCCCGAGACTTCCATCAAGGCGGTGGAGAAGGTCAAACAGGCCGTGCCCGACCTCTTCATCATGGTCAGCAACTTCATTGCCGATGGCGAAACCGTCATCCAGTGCATGCGCGCCGGCGCCAACGAGTTCCTCCTGCAACCCATCAAACGCACCGAGTTCCGCGATGCCATGGGGCGCCTGGAGCGCGCTCCGCGGCACGGCACGCCCGGCGAAAGCAAACTCGGCAAGGTCTACACCTTCATCGGCACCAAGGGCGGAGTCGGCGCCACCACCATGGCGGTCAATTTTGCCAGCGTGCTGGCGCAGCGCAAAGTCTCCACCGTGGCGATCGATCTGGATAGCATCGGCAACGATTTCGCCATGCAGATCGGCGCTTCGCCGCAGTACACCCTGCTCGAGGTCGGCGAAAATCTGGAACGCATGGACCAGGCGCTGTTCGAAGGCTTCGTAACGCGCGATCCGCTGGGCTTCTATCTGGTCGGTCCGCCCGATGCGCTGGAACAACAGTCGCACTTCAGCGATCACCAACTGCGCGAGTTCGCAACCTTCCTGGTGGAGAAGTACGATAGCGTGGTGATCGATGGCGGCCGCGCCATCTCGAACGAACTCGTCCTGGCCGCGGCGCAGGTTTCGGCGGCGGTCTTCCTGGTGGTGGACCAGGAGTTCCCTTCCATCCGCAACGCCCAGCGCTACATCACCTACCTGATGCGCATGGGCTTCAACCAGGACCAGATCAAGGTCGTGGTCAACCGCTACTCGAAGAAGGCCGGCGCCAACCAGGCCAGCCTCGAACAAATCCAATCCACCCTGAACCAGAGCGTCTTTTACGGCATCCCCTCCTCACCCGCGGTGCTCGCTTCCATCAACCGGGGACGGCCCTTCGTCGCCAACCGCGAAGAGGCCGGCGAACTGGACCGCGTCTTCCGCGCCTTCGTGGATAAGGCGACCGCCGCCAAGAAAGCCAAGCCCGCGGAGATGGCGGCGAGAACGGCATAATGAAAACATCACCGCGCATTTCTGGAGGCTTCGTTGGGTAGTCGAAGTGGTGTCCGTCCCGGCTCTGGAGCCGACCGCTGGTTCGAGCTGAAGAGCCAGGTGCACCAGAAGCTCGTCAATTCGCTGACGCCCGACCAGCTCAAGAACCTGAGTAAGGATAGCGTCCGCGGCCAGGTCGGCACCGTGGTGGAGAAGCTCGTCATCGATGAGAACCTCCCGATGACCATGGGCGAGCGCGAGAAGCTGGTCGAGGAGATTCTCGATGAGGTCTTCGGCCTGGGACCGCTCGAAGGCCTGCTCAAAGATCCCACCATCAGCGACATCATGGTCAATGGCTTCGACAACGTGTATGTGGAGCGTGCCGGCCGCGTGGTGGAGACCAATATCCGCTTCAAGGATCATGCCCATGTGCGCATGATCATCGAACGCATCGTCAGCGCCATCGGCCGCCGCATCGATGATTCGTCGCCCATCGTCGACGCCCGTCTGGCCGATGGCTCCCGCGTCTGCGCCGTGATTCCGCCGCTCTCCCTCATCGGGCCGGTGATGTCGATTCGCCGCTACGGCAAGCGCGTGCTGACCACGGAAGATTTGTTGAAGAACGAAACCTTCACCACCGGCATGCTGGATTTTATGAGCGGCTGCGTGGAGGCGCGCCTCAATATCGTGATCTCCGGCGGCTCCGGCTCCGGCAAGACCACCATGCTCAATACGCTCTCCCGCTTCATCCCCGAGGAGGAGCGCATCGTCACCATCGAGGACACCGCGGAGTTGAACCTGCAGCAGAATCACGTGGTGCGGCTGGAAACCCGTCCGGCCAATATCGAAGGCGCCGGAGCCATCTCGCAGCGCGATCTCCTCATCAACACCCTGCGTATGCGCCCCGACCGGATCATCGTCGGCGAATCGCGCGGCCCCGAGGCGCTGGACATGTTGCAGGCCATGAACACCGGCCACGATGGCTCCATGACCACCGTCCACGCCAACACCACCCGCGATGCGTTTTCACGCCTGGAAACCATGGTCATGATGGCCAGCCAGCATGTACCGGACAAAGTAATCCGCCAGCAATTGGCCAGCGCAATCCACATCGTCATGCAATGCTCCCGCCTGGCCGACGGCACGCGCAAGGTGATCGGCATCTCCGAAGTGATCGGCGTGGAAAACGATCAGGTCGAAATGCAGGACATCTTCGAGTTCGATCGCACCGGCATCTCTCCGCGCGGCAAAGTGGTCGGCAAGTTTCATGGCTGCGGCAATAAGCCGATCTGCCTCGAGCGCCTCAAGGCGTATGGCGTCAATCTGCCCGCCTCCATCTTCCATGAGGAGCACGAGGTGAAGGACAAATAGATGAACCCCATCGGTTTCTTCCTGATCGTGGGCGTGCTCTTCTCGATGGCGCTATACGCCGCGGGCTACTACGTCTGGAGTGTGCCCGAACAGGAAGCCGAGGAGCGCTTGAGCTCGCGCCTGCGCGAACTCCGCGCGCACCGCGCAGCCGCAGCCAGAAGTCGCCGGAGCTGCTGCGCGGAACGCACCGCGGATCGTTCGCTTTTCTGGGTGACCTGGTGACCTGGGTCGGCGTCCTGCGCCGCCTGCAGGACGTGATCGAACAGGCCAACCTGAAATATCGCGCCGCGGATGTCTTCGGCATCAGCGTGATGCTGGCCGTCGGCACGTTCCTCGTGCTCACGCTTTTCGGTGCGATGTTCTTCCTGCGCATTCTCTTCGCGATCCTGGTGGGCTTTACTCCGGTCTTCTACATCCTCCGCGTGCGCGGCCGCCGCCTGCACAAATTCGAAGAGATGCTGCCCGACGCGATCGATCTGTTCACCCGTACCATGCGCGCCGGCCACAACATCCACAGCGGCCTCGAGACCATCGCCACCGAGACCAGCGATCCGGTGAAAATGGAATTCAAAAAGCTCATGGAAGAGCTGGCGCTCGGTTCGCAGGTGGAACCCGCGCTCCACGGTCTGGGCAAACGCGTCCCCCTGATCGATCTCAAATTCTTCATCACCAGCCTCATTCTGCAGCGCCAGACCGGAGCCAACATGGTGAGCGTACTCGAGAACCTTTCCACCCTGGTGCGCGAGCGCCTCAACATGGCCGCCAAGATGAAAGCGCACACCGCGCAGCAGCGGTTTTCCGCCGGACTCCTGTGCTGCCTGCCGCTTGTTGTCGGCATCGGCTTCTGGATCCTCAAGCCCGAGTACGTGCGCCTGCTCTGGACAGACCCGGTGGGCAGCAAGTTTTTCACCTACGCAATCATTTCCGAATTCGTAGGCATCCTGGTGATCCGCAAGATCGCCAACATCAAGGTATGAGGGCGCCCCTATGCTGACCGACCTCCTCCTCTTCCTCTTTACCGGCGCCACCCTCAGCCTGATCCTGTGGACCAGCTTCGAGCTCTTCCGCGCCCAGGAAGACCCGCTCAACGACCGGCTCGAAGGCCTGCAATCCCAGGCCATGGTGACCGCCGCGCGTACCACCCGGCGCAAACAGTCCGCACAGGGCCTGGACCGCTTCCTCTACTTCATCGCCCTGGTCCCCGGCGGCGATGATTGGATGAACGGCACCGAACGCCTGCTGGCGCAAGCCGGCATCCGCCGCAAGAGCGCGCTGGCCCTCTACTGCATCTTCGTTTTGCTCTTCGTGTTCACGCTCTCCGCCGGCACCGTGTACCTGCAGCGCAACAATCCCAACGGCCCGGGCTCCCTGGTCGGCGGACTTGCCGCCGCCTTCCTGCTGGGCTTCATCCTCCCCAAGCAGATTCTCTATCGCCTGGTGAAGAGCTATCGCGCGAAATTGCAGGAAGCTTTGCCTGACACGGTGGACCTGCTCGGCATCGTGCTCGGCACCGGTCTTGGCCTCGACCAGGCCATGATGCGCGTCAGCGAAGAGATGCAGTTCATCTATCCCGAACTGGCCAACGAGTTCGCTACCGTCGTCATGCAGGTGCGCGCCGGCCAGGAGCGCGGCAAGAGCTTCAATCAGTTCGTGCGCCGCACCGGCATCGAGGATATCAAGAGCCTCGCCGCCATGATCATCCAAAGCGAAAAGTTCGGCACCAGCCTGGCGCAGGCGCTCAAGGTCTACGCCGACGCTCTGCGCACGCGCCGCCGCCTGCGCGCGGAAGCAGCAGTCGGCAAGGCCGGCATCAAGATGCTGTTTCCGATTGTGATCTTCATCCTGCCGGTACTCTTCGTGATTACCCTGGTCCCCGGCATGTTGAGCGTACTGAAAGATCTCAAGATGTTAGGCGGCGGCCGCTAGTGCCTCTTAGTGGCGCGCTTCGGTGACCATCGTATTGTGCATCGAGGCGACCTCCAGCGATTCCCGTGGTGAATCATCACCATCGTGACCACCGCGTTCTGGTTCCCCGCCATTTGACCGTGGCGCACCTTCAGCCCGACCTTCACGTGGACCAGTTCCACATCCGCGCGAAGCCTGCGGCAACTGGCATTCGATTGATTGACGATGCTGTTCGCAAAGACGCTGCGAAACAGCATTTGATAAAGCCCCGCGATCGCCTGGCGGCCTCGCAGATGCATTCCGTGCATGTTAACCAGATCGGCACTTTCCGTGAAATATCCGGCGAAATCGATCGCGTCCCCGGAGTTCCAGGCGCGAATGAGACCGGTAATCACGGTCTCGGTGGTGGCCGACGCGGGCCCCGTACGTACTGCTGTCAAGCTATTTCCTCTTTCCTCTAACTAACGCGAGAAGATGCGGAAAGAAGCTCTTCTGGTACGTACTAGTCCTTTAGTTAGTTGATCCTGGGAGGATTCCCGACCAGCGTGTTTTGAAACGACGCCACCAGCCAGCCCGAGTCGCCGCGCCGCATCACCATGCTCGGCACCGAGTTCATCTCTCCGGCCAAAGCACCCCGCGGAATCTGCAGCCGCGCGCGCGCATGCACCAGCGCGATATCGGGCGCCAGAAATCGCACCTGCGTGACCTTGCCCTCCATCGTGCTGCCCGCGTAAACCGTGCGAAAGATGTGCATCGTGCCCCGCCGCGATTGCCTCTCTTCCGCGCGCGTGCGTGCCGTAAATATTCACGAAGTCCGCGTCTTCCTCGCAATGCTCCGCGAAGTCCGCTCCGCTGGCCGCATTCCACGCGCGCACCATCCCATCCATCACTTCCGAAATTGCCTGTTCTTCGATTTGAGTCTGCATCGTCCACTCCTCTCCTTACACATCAACGCGCAGGAAAGGCGCCGGACGGCTCAATTAGATTCGCGCGAGCTCTTCGAAATCCACATTCCCGCCGGAGAGAATTATGCCCACCGAACCAATCCCCTCGGGCAGCTTGTGGAACAGCGCCGCCGCCGCGGATACCGCGCCGCTCGGCTCCACCAGAATCTTCAGGCGCAGCAGCAGAAACCGCATGGCCGCGCGAATCTCGTCCTCGCTCACCAGCACAATGCGCTCCACCAGTTGCTGGATCACCGGGAACGTCAGTTCGCCGGGCTTCGGCGAGCGCAGCCCGTCGGCGATCGTGTCGGGATGCACCGCGATCCGCGTGCCCGCCACCATCGAAAGGAACGTATCGTTGGCGCCCGCCGGTTCCGCGCCGAAAACGCGGATCTGCGGTTGCATCGCCCTCGCGATCGTGGCGCATCCGGAGAGCAGCCCGCCGCCGCCAACCGGCGCAATCAACGCGTCCAGCGGCCCCGTCTCTTCGAGCAGTTCGAGCGCCGCCGTGCCCTGCCCCGCCATGATCATCGGATGGTCGAAGGGCGGCACCAGCGTCGCGCCGCTTTCCTTGAGGATGCTCTGCGCGATTGCTTCCCGGCTCTCCGTGAAGCGGTTGTACGTGACGATCCGCGCCCCCTGCGCCCGCGTCGCTTCCATTTTGGATTTCGGCGCGTCCTCCGGCATCACGATCGTGGAGGCCACGCCCACGTGCCGCGCCGCCATCGCCGTGGCCTGCGCGTGGTTGCCGGACGAGTACGCCACTACGCCGTGCGCCAGCGCCTCGGGCGCTAGCGAAAGCACCAGATTGGCGGCGCCTCGAATCTTGAACGCACCCCCGCGCTGCAGGTTCTCGCACTTGAAATAAACGCGCGTACCCGCTTCGGTATCGAAGCCGGCGGACGTCATTACCGGAGTTTTTCTCGCCAGCGGCTTGATCCGTTCCGCCGCCGCGCGCACGTCGTCCGCGTGTATCGCCAGTGCCATCCCTGCAGGTTTCGCCACCGCTACTCCGCGTCCGCGGCCAGCGCCAGCGGGTTCGCGCCGAAGCCCAGCGTCATATACTGCGACACCTGTTCGAATGCGGTCCGCGACAGCACGCGCCAACAGTCCACGATCGCCGGCTTCACGCCCGCCTTCAAATCGGCCGGCGTCAGATTCGCGAATTCCGGCCAGGGCGTCGTAATCGCCAGAACGTCCGCCTGCCCCGCGCACTCCGCCGCGCTCGCCGCATACGCCACGCTGGTCTCCCAGCGCCTTCCGCGTCGAGCCCATGGCCTCCGGATCGTACACCACCACGTGCGCGCCCCGTGCCGCCAATTCCTTCGCGATCGCCACGCCCTGCGATTCCTCGATGACTTCCGTGGAAGGCTTGTACGAAAGCCCGAGGATGCCTACCGTGCCGCCCTCCGGCAGGTGCGACATCAACATCTGCGCCATGCGCGGCACCTGCCGCCTATTCAATTCGTCGGTGGCCTCCGCCAAGAGCGCCGGAACCCCGTTCGCCCGCGCCAGCGCGGAAAATGCGATGTTGTCGCGCGGAAAACACGGCCCGCCATACCCCAGCGCGCCTCGCAGATATTTCGGCCCGATCCGCGTATCGCAGCCCAACGCCTTCGTCACAACGTCGGCGTCCGCTCCGTTCAACGTCTCGCAAATCTGCGCCAGCATGTTGGCGTAGCTGATCTTCGTGGTGACGAAGGTGTTCACCGAAAGCTTGGTCAGCTCCGCGTTCACGTAGTTCATCCGCTGAATGCTCGGCTTGCTCTCGCACACGCCCGTGTACAGCTCTTCCAGCATCGCGCCCGAGCGCTCTTCCGATTCGCCGATCAGGATCATGTCCGGATTCAGCATGTCGCGCACCACGCTGCCCAGCGCGATGAATTCCGGGTTGTAGCAGAGCCCGAAATCTTCCCCGCACTTCAAGCCCGAGATCTTCTCCAACGCCGGCAGCAGCAGCGAATCCACCGAGCCCGGCATCACCGTGCTCGAGAGCACCACCAGGTGCCACGCGGCCTTCTTACGCAGCGCCGCGCCAATCTTTTCCGCCGCCTGCATCACGTAGGTCATCGAAAAACGCCCATCGCTGCCCGAAGGCGTGGGCACGATGATGAACGTCAAATCGGTCGCCAGGATCGCCTCTTCGTAGCTGTGCGTGGCCGTCAATCGCTCGTGATTGGCGGTAATCATTTCCGCCAGCCGCGGCTCGTTGACCGGCGGGCGTCCTTCATTAATCGCCTGGACCGATTTCGGGTCGATGTCCACTCCCACCACGGTGTTCCCCTTGTGCGCCATTACAGCCGCCATGGGAGCGCCCAGTTTGCCTAGGCCGATGATCGATACCTTCATGTGCGCGATACCTTCATGGGTATATTTATTCCTGTCTGACAATTGGCATCCGCCAGCCGGTGCCGAAGGCGCGCGAGGTCACCTTCAATACCGGGGCGGCCTGCTTTCGTTTAAATTCGGCGATGCGCACCAGCCGCAAAATTCTGCGCACCGTCTGCTCATCGAATCCACGCGCGATGATTTCCTCGGCGCTCTGGCACTGCTCCACGTGTAGCTCCAGAATCTCGTCCAGCAGCTCGTAAGGCGGCAGGCTGTCCTGATCCTTCTGGTCCGGCCGCAGTTCGGCCGAGGGCGGCTTCGTAATCGTGGATTCCGGAATCGCCGGGCCGCGCAGAGTTGCGCCACCGCGATACCCGGTACACCATCATCTTCGGCAGATCCGCGATCACCGCCAGCCCGCCGTTCATGTCTCCGTACAGCGTGCAATAGCCCACCGACATTTCACTCTTGTTGCCCGTGGTCAGCAGCAGCGACCCGAACTTGTTAGAGAGCGCCATCAGCAGATTGCCGCGAATGCGCGATTGAATATTCTCTTCCGTAACGTCCGCCTGCAAACCCGCGAAGGCGTCCGCCAGCACCCCGTCGTAGGTCTTCATGATGCCGCCGATCGGCAGCTCCATGGTCTGTATCCCCAGGTTGCGCGCCAGTTCCACCGAATCGTCCACGCTGCCCTGGCTCGAATAAATCGAGGGCATCATCACGCCCAGCACGTTCTCCGGCCCCATCGCATCCGCCGCGATCGCCGCCGTCAACGCCGAATCGATGCCGCCCGAAAGTCCCAGCAGCACCTTGCGGAACCGCGTCTTGCGCGCGTAATCGCGAACCCCCAGCACCAGCGCGTTCCAGATTTCGGATTCCGCCGTGAAATCGTCGGCCGCAATTTCGTCCACTGCCGGCCGGCAAATCCACCAGCAGGACGTCTTCCTCGAATCCCTTGGCGCGCGCGAACAGCCGGCCCTCCGCGTCGAATGCCGCGCTGCGTCCGTCGAAGATCAAATCGTCGTTCGCGCCCACCTGGTTGACGATCACCACCGGCAGCCCGTACTTCTTCGCCATGTGCCCCAGCATGCGTTCGCGCAGCGCATGCTTGCCCGCGTGAAACGGCGACGCCGAGAGATTTACGATCGCCTCCGCGCCCGCCTTCGCCAGCGCCTCGATCGGATCCTGGTGATAGCGCCGGCGATGCCAGAAGTCGCGGTCGTTCCACACGTCTTCGCAGATGCTGATGCCCAGCTTCACGCCGTTCAATTCCAGAATCTGCGTGCCCTGGTAAGGCTCGAAGTACCGGTCTTCGTCGAAGACGTCGTACGTCGGCAGCAGCGATTTGTGAAACGCCGGACCCACGGAGCCGTCTTGCAGCAGCACCGCGCTGTTGTACAACGGCCGCCCCACGTCCGACGGATTAGGCGTCGCCACCCCCACCAGCAGCGGCGGAGCGTCTTTCAATTCCTTCGCGATCTGCGACAGTTTCTCGCAGCCGCGCCGCACAAAGCCCTGACTCATCAGCAGATCGCGCGGAAGATAGCCCATCAGCGCGAGCTCCGGCGTGGCCATCAGGTCCGCTCCCTGGGCCTGCGCCGACCGGGCTGCCCGGACGATCAGCGAAGTATTCCCTTCAAGGTCGCCTGCTGTTGGGTTGATCTGAAGAAGCGCTAGACGCAAGACATATCCCGCCGCGGTTTTATGCCCCGGTTGACGTAGAATTCAAAGCAAGAATTCCCGAAGAGTTGAGGCTTTCCATCAGTGTAACAATAAGTTGCTTTTCCTGCCTCTTGATATAGTGGGGGTTTGCCGTTGGATCCCGAAAACGCCCCTCTCGTCTCGATAGTCACGCCATCGTTTAACATGGCGGGTTACTTGCCCGAAACGCTCGAAAGCATCCTTACCCAGGACTATCCGCGCCTCGAATTGATCGTCGTCGATGGCGGCTCTACCGACGAAACTCCCTCAATTCTCGCCAGTTACGGCGATCGCCTGCGCTTTGTCACGGGCCGCGACAAAGGCCCCTCCGATGCCGCCCACCGCGGCTTCCAGATGGCCCGCGGTGAGATCTTCGCCTGGCTCAATACCGACGACACATTTCTCCCCCACGCCATCCGCACCGCCGTCGAGTATCTCATCGCACACCCCGATATCGACGTCGTCTACGGCGAAGGCTGGTGGATCGATGACACCGGCGCCGTCATCAGCCGCTACCCCACCCTGCCCTGGGACCCCAAGGTCCTGGAACGCGATTGCTTCATCTGCCAGCCCGCCGCCTTCATCCGCGCCTCCGCCTACCGCCGCTGCGGCCTCGACCCCGATATCAACCGCTCCTTCGATTACGATCTGTGGATCCGCATGGCGAAACTCGGCCTCCGCTTCGCCGCCATCCCCGAGTACCTCGCCAACTCCCGCATGCACGCCGGAGCCAAAACCATCTACGAGCGCGAAGCCATCTTCGAAGCCTCCATGAGCCTGCTCCAGCGCCACTATGGCTACGTCCCGCTTTCCTGGGTCTTCGGCTACACCACCTGGCGCCGCGATGGCCGCGACCAGTTCTTCCAGCCCATGCGCCCTACCCTGCGCAACTACCTCGCCGCCCTTCCCGCGGGCCTACGCCTCAACCCCTCCAAACGCGCCCGCTTCTTCTCCGAATGGCTCTCCGCTCCCCTGCGAAAACTCTTCGCGTGATTCCCTACCGCCATCGCCAAAGCTCGCGTACCCCGTCGGGCGATGCCGCCGCTGCCTGCCGCCGGTAGTTGGCGCGAATCCACGCTTCGATCGATGCCATCCGCAGCCGCCCGGGGTCGCTGCCCGGCCAGATTCGCAAATAGTCCGCCGCCGCCACATCGCGGTACAAGACCCACTCCGGAGGATTCGCCGTCAACTCGTCCAGCGCCGTGCGTTCGTCACTCCGCGCTCATCATCCCCGGTTGCAGCCACGGATACCGCGTCGGATTCTCTCCCCCGGTCAGAAAGTAGAACACCGGCTCATAAGGGAACACGAACAGCGAGCTGCCGGCCCGCACGTGCGCCAGGCACATTTGCAGCGGCAACGCCCCTTCCCGCGATACCTGGACCCGCCCCGCCGGCGTCTCCAGCGTAACCGCCGCGCCATCGCCCATCAGGCTGCGCGCGCACATCGCCCCCGCCGGTATGAATAGCAGCAGGAATATCGCCGCCCGTCCCATGCCCCACCGCGCGCGCTCCAGCCACACCGCCGCCAGCACCAGAAACAACGGCGAGACGTACAGCAAGTGCAGCAGATCCCACCGCGGATACGCCGACCCCACCAGCGCCCCGCCGCACAGTAGTAAATACACTTCCGGCCGCCATGGATTGCGCAGCGCCGGCAGCCACGCAATCGCCATCAGCGGCGGCAGCAGCGCCGGCAGCAGAAACGGCGTCAGCAGCAGCACACGCGCCGGCAGTTGCCCGCCATGCGCCCCGGCGAACAGCCCCGCCACGCCGCCGAACACCGCGCCATACCCGCTCCGGTTCGCCTGGGAATAGTTGGTCGCGGCCCAATAGAGACTTTCCAGCATCGGGATTAACGCGTGCCGGTACTGCAGCACCACCGCCGGCAATAACGCCGCCCATGCCGCACCGCCTACACACGATGGCGCCAGTTCGCGCGTCCGCCGCTCCATCCCCAACCGCACGATAATGACCAGCGCCACCAACCCAGTCGATGGCGTGATCCACGCCGCCAACACCGCCAGCGCGCCCGCCAGCGCCGCCGCCCGGTGCCGCAGCGTCTCCATCGCGTACAACCCCGCGCACACCGCCGCCAGCGCAAACGCACTGCTGTCCCAGCGATGATTCACCACTGCATTCCCCGGACTCGAAAGGCAAATCGCCGCCACCAGCACCGCCGTTCCCACCGCCATCGCGCGCCCCGCAAAACGCGACACCAGCCAGCAGCTCAACCCCGTCATCAGCGAAATGTCGAATGCCGTGAGTAGCCGCGCGCTGCGCAGCGTGACGCCGAACACTTGGAATAACGCAGCCACCAGCCAGAAATTTCCAGGCCCCGTCAACGCGAAGAAGTCGCGATACGGCAGCGCGCCGCGCAGCACGCTGGCGCCGCCCTGCAGATAGATTCCTTCGTCGGCATTCGGAATCACGCGGTCCCCCAGCGTCAGGCAGATCACCAGGCCGGTCACGCAGCCAACCGCCGCCGGAACCAGCCAATCACCCGCACCGTGAGCGCGATTCTCCAGGCTCTCCATGGCCCGCTATCTCGCCGCCGTGCGCACGCCGCAGCGGAACATGCGCACGTAGGCGTTGGCGTAAGCCGGCCGTTCGCGCCAAACCCAACTCTCGCGGTCCGCCCACGCGCGATCCGTATCCTTAGCCACCAGCACGTCCACCGGCATCCCGGCGCAGACTTCCTGAATGCTCGACGACGGCTTGCCCCGCCGCCGGGAATGCGGTCTCCAGCAGCGAAAGCAGCGGCGCGCACTCTCGCGCCTCGCCTCCCAGACTCACCATGCAGGCCGTGTCCTCGGCCACCATGTGGCGGTCGCTGTACAGCATTCCCAATGTGTCCTGAAACATCACGTGCGGATTGCCTTGCACCGCCGCCGTCTCCGGCGTCGCCCGCTTCAGCCACTCGTAAGCCGTCCGCGCCGCATACGTGCGCCTCCCAAAATCGCGATCGCTCGACATCCAATCCATCGGCGGAATCTTCCCGCGATCGGCCAGCATCGGATACGCCCGCTCAATCGCCAGGTCGTAAATCGTGCCCGCCGCACCCAGCGTCAGGAAAATCGTGAGCAGCGCTCTTTGCGGCGCGTTCACAAATCCGCGCTGCGGCCAACCCGGAAAGAAATCCGCCGCCCAGATCACCAGCACCACTTCCGCCACCAGCATTCCCCGCCAGCCCAGGTCGTTGAAGCCGCCGGTGGAGCGCACGAACGTACACACCACCACGCTGGTCGCCAGCATGAGCGTCCGCCGCCAGGCCGGCCCGCGAAGCCGGTAGCCCGCTGGCACGATGCTGCCGCCATTTGTAGAGCGCCACCAGAAAGAAAAATCCAAACTCCAGCAGATAATTCAAAGGTAGTAAGGGACCGTTGACCAGGATCGCCCTCCAGCCGCTGCTCAATCCGTGGGTGGGCACCACCGCCGCCAGCGAGAACGCGCGCACCGTCAATTGGAAGATCGGTTTGCCCTCCCCGGCCCCCTTCAGGCTGGTCAGGTACGGTATCGCCAGTGCGATCATCGCGGCGCCCGCCACCATCAGGCCGGCCGTCTCCCGGTACCACTTCTTCCAAATCGTCACCCCGGTCCACAGCGCCAGGAACAGTGCGAACACCAGCGCTACGAAGATCGAGCACCCTACCGCGGATGCCAGCGCCATCCCTCCCGGCACCGCGTACCGCACCAGGTCTCTGCGCCGCTTCGTCTCCGGGCATTGCCAGATCAAAAGAAAGCCCAGGAAACTCGCGGTCGCCGCCGCCACCGCGTGCGGCACCCATAAAGTGGCGTACACAAACCAGTGCACCGGCTCGTTCCACGCTTCCACGCTGGGCAGCACGAAGCCCACGATTCCCTTCACATACAGCATCAGGAAAAACAGGCTCGGCGCCAGGTCGAGCCCGGTGATCCCCAGCACCAGCAGCGATCCCAGCGCGCGCCGCCGGAACTGTTCCGCGCTTCCCGGCAGAAAGACGCGCAGATAAATCACCAGCAGCGCCATCAGCCCGATGCCCGCCCAAAACGTCCCGCCCACCATTGCCTGCCGCGCGCTCACCGCCGCACCGGAGGTCTGCTGCACCGAGATCTGCTGCACCAGGCTGCACATCATCGGCCAGAAGTAGTGGTACCGCAGCGGCACCGGATGCTCCGGTAGAAAAAAGGGATTCGCAGGCGGCACCCCGGTCGTGCTGATCGAATGCAGCAGCGACGTGCGCAGCGCGTAATCCACCGTGCTCACCGGGTAGTACAACCGGTCGCCCACCTGCACGTCAATCAGCGAGAGCACCGATACCGCCAGCCAGACGCACACAATCACCGCGAAAATTCCAGAGCGCGCCGGCCACCATGGCCGGCGCAGCGTCCCCCGCCGGAAATCCACCGCCAGCACAATCAGGAAAATCGCGGCGCCCGCCCCGTAAAATGTCCACACCGCGGCGAAGCCCGCGAATCGCCCCAGCCAATAAGTCAGAATCTGGCACAGCCCGATGGATAGCGGAATGCTCAGCGCCACGCGGAACCCCACCGTCCGCCGCCGGAATTCCAGCAGGTCCAGCAGCCACGCCGCCGCGTATCCCGGCACCAAAAGGAAAAGCGGAAACAGGCAGATCGCCTTACCGACGCCGCACAGGTCCTCGAACATGAAATTGTGGATTGGCATAAGGACCCTGATTTATAGTGACGGTCCACGGCGAACGCAGGCAATACGCAACTGGTTACGCCCGCGGCGTAACTAAAGTTATCGGTGCTGCTGCCGCCGTTCGAATTCCAGCCGGATCACCGTCGCCGCGAACATCGCCAAACCCAGATACGCCGGCGCCAGATGCACCGTGTCCGTGTACCCGATCGCCGGATGCACCCCGATCGCCGCCCCGAATCCCGCCACGCCCATCCACGCCACCAGCTGTACCAGGCTCTTCGTCAGCCGCGCGTGAAGGCAAATGCACAGCAGGATGATCCCGGTGGAAAACAGCCCTCCGCCAAACCCCGCGCGATCATGCGCAATTACCGGCACCAGCCGCGGCGAAAGCTGCTGCAATTCCGCCGGCGTGACCCGCATGTACGCCAAATCCTGCGGGACGAAGACGCTCGTCATCCCCACCACCAGAATCGTCGCGCCCGCGGCGATGATCCCCGCCGCCAGAAATCCCAACGCACCGCGGCCCAGGCTCGCCCGCTGGCTCGGCCGCCCGATGTCGAGCCACGCGATTCTCTCCGGCCGCGCCCGCCACAATCCCGTCAGGTACACCGGCAGTAGCAGCAGCGTCGCAATCCCATGCCACTCGTCCAGGTATCCGAAACTCAGGTAGCACAGGAAGCTGGCGAAGCCGCAGACTCCGGAAATTGCCAGCGTCCACCAGGCCCAGCGCTCGCCCGCCCGCATCGGAAACTCCACCAGGAACCAGTAAGCCAGGCCGATCGCCAGCAGCGCGCCGCCAAATGCCACACGATCGTGAAACATGAATCGCACTACGTGCGGGTTGGCGATCGCCGCCAGTTGCCTCGCATCGAACCCCAGCGCGTGGACATCCTGCGGCAGGAAATAGCCGGTGCACGCTTGGAAAATGGCGAACCCGCCGCTGAGCGCCAGCACGAACGCCGTGAGCGAAAGCAGCCCGCGTCCGTCGGAGAGCAGCGCCTCGCCAAGCCCGCGCTCGTCGCGCATGACGTTCAGTTCCGCAGCCGCACGTTCAGCAGCGTGCGGTAAGGCGCCGCTTTCTTCACTTCCACCGTCGCCCCTTCCTCCACCACGCGCTGCAGAATCCAGGCCGGCCGCAGCGAACTCTGCAGCGCCGTGAACTCGTGCGTGTCGCGCGTGAACTCCGCCCAGGTCCTCACGTTCACCGGCGCGTACTGCCGCATTTTACGCAGGCCGTCGTCCACCGTTTCGTAGTTCATATATTTCACCGATGCCGCGTTGTCCACTACGTAAAGCAGCCGCGGCTTCAAACGCTCCGGCGCGTACCACCACATCTGCAAATACAGCAGCCCGTCCGGCACCACCACCGGCCCCTGCTCCACTGCCTCGTGCAGCATCGTTTCGCCGTAGAACGGATTGCCGGCCGTCGGATGGTCTACCGAGCGGATCCCCAGAGCCCCACGCCAGTACCGCGAGCATCAGAATTCCCGCCGTCCCGCGCTGCCCCAAAAACTCTGCCATCATCATCGGCGCCAGCATGCAGAACCCCACGATGCCGATCAGCGCATAGCGTTCGGTGAACATGTGCGTGACCAGCACGCCCACCAGCACGCTCGCCAGCGGCACCGCCAGCATCATCGCCATCGCCACCCACTCGTATTCCGGAACCTTGCCCGCCTCACGCTCTTCTACTTCTTCCGGCCTGCGCCGCGCAAACAGCGCCAGCAGCCCCAGCAGCAGCACCGCAAACGCCGCGCCCTGCCCCAGCCCCTCGTCCCAGAACTCCAAACCCTGCCGCAGATAGGCGGGCGCCCACGTGTGCACGAATCCCTTCACCACGCCGATGATGGAGGCCGCCCGCCATACCAGCGGAGCGCCGCCCAGCCCGAGCGCGATCCACATTCCCCAATCCGGACGCCGCGTGCGCCATGCCCGAATCAGCTCCGCCGCCCCCAGGGGCAGATAAATCAGCACCCCGAAATAATGGCAGAACATCATCGCGGTCAAACTCAACGCCAGGCCGCACAGGGCCGCCAACCGGTGCCGCCCCTCCGCTGCCGCCTGCCAGGCAACCAGCGCCAGCCCGCAGAAGCCCAGCTCCGGGCCGTAAGGCCGCGCCTCCGCCGCGTAGTAAAAGGTGTGCGTGGCTGCCGGCAGGAGCAGCGCGCACAGGCCGAACACCACACCCTTGCGCCGCGCGACAAAATAATACAGGCACAAACACAGTACCCAGAAGCCAACCATCGCCGGCAGCCTGCCCGTCACTTCATTCAGCCCAAACCACTGGATCGCGAAATGCGTCATCAATTGCGGCAGCGGCGGATTGGCGTCCATCGCCAGCGTCAATCTCCAGGCCTCGGCCGCGCTCGGAGCCTTGGCCGCGATCAGCGTGACAATTTCGTCCGACCAGAATGGCTTGCCCGCCGCCCGGTCAATCGCGCAGATTCCATAGATCGCCGTGAACAGGAGCAGCAGCAGGTATCTGCGCGCTTCAATCCCCGCGATGATCTTCTGCGTCGTGGCGCCCCGCATTTCCACTGTATTGTAACCGCGGTACGGAGCTTGCGGTCTTATTTTCCGCGTACACTTTCGATATCGCGGCACCTCGCCCCGGCGCCTCGTTGCGGGCGCGCTATGCCCCGGAAGCCCGTTCGGTCGAAGCCGGCATACTCTGACCGCTCTCCTCCGCCTCCGCGGCACACGGAAAGTAGATGTGAAAACTGGTTCCCGCCCCGGGAGCGCTCTCCAGGTCAATCACCCCGCGATGCGCCGCCACGATTCCGTGAACCACCGCCAGTCCCAATCCGCGGCCCGCGAACTTCGTCGTATAGAACGGGTCGAAGATCCTGGTCTGGGCCTCTTTCGTCATACCCACGCCCGTGTCCGAAACTCCCAGCACCACGTAACTTCCCTGCGGCAGGCTGCCCCCATTGCGCAGAATCGGGTTGGTGGCGACCGCCGCAAATGTCGAAACCTCGATCAGCCCGGCGTTTTCCCCGACCGCATCCGAGGCATTGATCACCAGGTTCATCACCACTTGCCGCATCTGCGGACCATTCGCCATCACCAATGGCAGCGTCCCGGCCAGATTGATCTTTAGGGTTGCGTGCTTCGAACTCGAGACATGCAGCAGCTCCAACATATCCTGCACGATCTCCGATAGATTCACCGGCTCGAAATCGGGCTTCTCGTAACCCGAGTAAATCATTAGTTGCCGGACAATCTCGGACGCGCGCATGGAAATTGTTTTGATGGCTCGAAGCCCACTGCCCGCCTCGAGTTCTCCCTCCATGCGTGCCCCCAATCCCAGTTCCACTTCGGCGAGCTCCGCCTCCGCGTGGATGCTGCCCAACAGGTTATTAAAATCATGCGCGATGCCGGCCGTCAGCACTCCCAGGCTCTCCAGCTTTTGCCGGGATAGCGCCGCGGCATGCGCGTTCTTGAAATCCGTAATGTCGAAGCACGAGACGATGTAGCCCGCGAACAATCCGCCCGGCGCGAATCGCGGCGCGCCGCTGCACACCATCCATCGATACTCGCCGTCTGCCCGGCGCAGTTGATACTCGGTATGCCAGTCGCACCGGGTTTCAAACGCCGCGGCATAGCCGGTCACGCAGCCATCGCGCTGGTCGGGATGCACATCCATCGTCCACCCGTAGCCCGATTCCTCCGCCAGCGTGCGGCCCGAAAAATTCAGCCAGCCCTTGTTGAAAAAAATCGCCCGCTTCTCCGCGTTCGAAATCCAAATCAACACCGGCACCGTGTCCGCCATGCTTCGAAAACGTTCCTCACTCTCCCGCAGGGATTGTTCCGACCGGCGCTGCTGTTCCACCAATACCGATAACGACATAATCGGGACGCCGAGCACAATCATGAATAGTTGTGTCGAAAGAATCGTGTCCATCGCCGCCGGCACGAATACCGTCCGCTGGCTTGCCGACGCAGCCGCCACCGAAAGAATACTCATGATCGAGAGCGATCCCGAAGCCCCGGCAGATCCGAAACGCACCGCGGCCCACACCAGAAACGACGCAGGAATGTAGTGATAAAAATCGATCAGCGCCGGATTCTCCAGCTCTCGCTGGTGTGCCAGCCGTAACGCAAAAATCAGTCCCCCGAACATCGCGACGCCTTCCAGGTAACGGCGCGGCTTCGCCAGGGCGAATTTGCGCCAGTCGCGCGCCAGGCAAAGCAATAGCGGCGTAAGCACGATGTTGGCTAACGCATCCCCCAGAAACCAGTTCCGCCACGTCGGCCAGAATTCGCGGCCCAGCGCACCCAGCTCGCTGCCCCGCCAATGCCGGAAAGTGCGGGGGCGACCACCGCGGCGGCCAGCAGGTAACTCCAGAAATCATGCAGCGAATCGAAGCGGATCGAACGCCCCGGCAGCGCCCGCCTGATCAAAGCCGCCGCCACCAGCGCTTTCAGCGAGTCGTTGGCAAAAGCGGCAAAAAGAAACCACGGCGGCGAATCGGCGGGGAGAGCAATCAATAGCCGTACCGGCAGGGTGGCGGCAATGTAGACCCACCACTGTCGCGGTCGCGATAAGAGCAAGGCGCAAAGCAGCACCGAGTCCGGAAACCAGAAGGGGGCGCCGTTACGCGCCGAGAGATTCATCGCTAACTGATACGCGATGAGAAATGCCAGTTCGAAAATCAGGAACCCGCCGGCCGGAATCCCGGCCAGCCGGCCGCGCAGACGAAATTCCCGGTTCTATTATTCCCGCGAATCACATTTTTCAATTGTGGATCTCACCCCGAAATCCCGTGACCCGCCTCGAATTATATCAACCTATAATTGCCCCCTGGCATTGCAACTCAATTTGGCTTAGGATCAATGCGTGAGCTCTGATTGGAAGGAGTGCCCGCCCCAGCCCGAAGAAGTGGCCGAGGCCTATATCCTGGGGACTTTATCTGAGGCGCGCACCGCTGCCTTCGAGGCCCATTTCCTGGCCTGCGATCGCTGCGCCGTCTTGCTGCAACAGGTCAGCGACTATGTGGATGCCCTAACCGCCGCCGCGCGGAGCCACCGCGCCGCCCCCAAAACCCTCGCCGCCAAACCCGCCGCCGAGTGACCGCCCGCTACCGCACCCAGATCCAATACACGACGTAGCAAGCCACCGCGCCCACTCCGAGCGATACCAGCCCCGAAATTCTGCGCTTTGCCAGGAAGAAGATCAGCGCCAGGCCCGTCACCGATACCAGGGTCATCAGCACGGCCGACGCATCAATCAGCGCCTTCCACGCCTGGCCGGTGTCGCGGCCCTTGTGCAGGTCGTTCAGAATCGCGCCCCATCCCATCCGCGTCTCCGTCAACTCGTACTTTCCGGTCTCGCGGTCGATAAATGTGTCCGCCGTGTACCCCGGGCCCTTGAAACTCACCGCGCACTGGCCTTCGTCCACTCGAAAATCGCTCAGTTCGCTGTGGATTCCGTGCTGCCGCCGCAGCAGTTCGACAATCTGCAGTTTGTCCACCTCCTGCCCGCCCGGAGGATGCATCCAGCTCGCCGGCGCCTGACCCTTGTAGACCACGCTCTTCTCCTGCCCGGTGAACCACTCCGGATGATTCACCGTGAGCCCCGTCACGGCGAAGAAAAGCAGAATGGCGAAACTCACCATCGAAAGATATATGTGGAGCCACCGCGCCCACGTCACCGTGAGCTTCTTGATCATGTGTCTCCAGCCGTAATAGTGGGGCTGCACCTTCACCCGTGTTTCGCTAACAGGCATCTCAGTCTCCCGCTTGCAACCGCCTCTATTGGTTGGATGCCCCCTGTCCTCCCCAGGTTTACAATCGCATGCAAGGGTCCCCCGGCCGGCGTATGGTAACGTGCTGGAATCACAGTCATTTATCCCGGTACATCTCCGGGTATGCTGCGCGCATCTCTTCCGCCTGCAGCCGGGCGTTGGCGATCTGAATCAGCGGCCCTTTCCCCATCCCGGGACAGTAGCGGGCGGTTTTCGCCCATTCCCGGCGGCTATCCACCAGCTCCGGCCAGAATGGGAAGATCCGGCATTGCGTCGGCTTCGCCGGATGAATCGAACATCCGCCCTCCACCAGGAAATGGCAGGTCGATGCCGCCGGGACCCGCAAACGCATCTTGTTGCTCGTCCGGTAGACATACTTGCGCTCGAACGCCCGCGCGCTTATCCCCAGATACTCGGCCGCCCGCTTCATGTCGGACTCCGTGAGATAGACCCAACCCTTTTGACGGCAACACTCCGTGCACCCCGGTTGGCATTCGAATCGCAGCGCCTCGGCCATTTGTATCATTATGATCTGTTAACCCTGAGTTGGTTTGTGATATATTTGCCCTGTCTTACGGGAAGGAGCTACCTATGTCCCGGGTTCGAGACGTCGTTCATCAGTGCCAGCTCTTCAGCGTCGAAGAGAGTCAATCCGTTGCCGAGGTTGCGCGTATCATGGCCGGATTCCACGTCGGTGCCATCCTGGTGCTTAAAGGAGACGATCTCAGCGGCATCTTCAGCGAACGCGATCTGATGATGCGAGTTGTCCTCGAACGCCGCGATCCCGACCGCACCCCGGTCTCCGAAGTCATGACCACCGACGTCTGCACCATCGAGGAATGCGCGACACCCGAAGAGGCCATGGAAGCCATGCAGGCCAATAACTGCCGCCATCTCCCCGTCACCCGCGAAGGCCACGTGGTCGCTTTCCTCTCCATGCGGGATCTCATGAATTATGAGGTGGCTCGCCAAACTGAGGAAATCCATCACATGCGCGCCTACATCAGTAACGCGTGACCACTGGGATTGTCGTTTTCGCACATGGCTCCCGCGTCGAGCCGGCCAACGAAGCGGTCCGCACCGTCGCCGCCGCTTTTGCCCGCGCAGGCGGTTATCCTCACGTGGAAACCGCGTTTCTCGAACTCGGCACGCCAAGCCTTGAGGATGCCGATTAAGTCCCTTGCAGCCAAGGGCTTACAGAGTATCGTCGTGATTCCATACTTCCTCACTCTGGGGCTCCACCTGGAGCGCGATCTGCCTCGCCTGATCGCTGATATCTCTAACAAAAATAGTGGGTTACAAATCTCCGTTACACCTCCGCTCGATGGCCACCCGGGACTGGTCGAAATCCTCAAGTCGCGCGCGGCAGACGCCATTGTTGAGCATCTTACACTCAACTCATAGTTGACAACTCCGCACTAAAGTTTAATAATGGTGTTGTACTTAAGCCGCCCCTCGGGCGGCCCGTCATCGTAACTCAACAATTCTCGAGGGAGGCAGCTGAATCGAAATGGGAAAAATTATTGGAATTGACTTGGGCACGACCAACTCGTGCGTCGCCGTGATGGAAGGCGGCCAGCCCACGGTCATCGCAAATCAGGAAGGCAACCGCACCACTCCGTCCGTTGTGGCGTTTACCAAGAGCGGCGAGCGGTTGGTTGGCCAGGTCGCCAAACGCCAGGCAATCACCAATCCGGAAAATACCGTCTTCTCCATCAAACGTTTCATGGGCCGTCGCTATGACGAAGTCAATGAAGAGATGAAGATGGTGCCCTATAAGGTCGCGCGCGGTGAAAATGGCGACGCGCGCGTGGATATCCTGGGCAAAAAGTACTCTCCGCCCGAAATCTCGGCGATGATCCTCACCAAGCTGAAGGAAGCCGCCGAAGCGTACTTGGGCGAAAAGGTCACCCAAGCCGTGATCACCGTACCGGCGTACTTCAATGACGCGCAGCGCCAGGCCACCAAGGATGCCGGCCGCATCGCCGGCCTCGATGTCCTGCGTATCATTAATGAGCCCACCGCCGCCGCCCTCGCCTACGGACTCGATAAGAAGAAGAACGAAACCATTTCCGTGTACGATTTCGGCGGCGGTACGTTCGATATTTCGGTCCTCGAAGTCGGCGAAGGCGTGGTCGAAGTCAAATCGACCAACGGCGATACCCACTTGGGCGGCGATAACATCGACCAGCGCGTAATTGATTGGATCGTCACTGAATTCAAGAAAGAGAACGGCATCGATCTTTCCAAGGATCAGATGGCCCTGCAGCGCCTCAAGGAAGCCGCGGAAAAGGCCAAGATGGAGCTTTCCACGCTCCTCGAAACCGAGATCAACCTGCCCTTCATCACGGCCGACGCAACCGGCCCCAAGCACCTCCAGATGCGCCTCAGCCGCTCGCGTTTTGAGCAGATGGTGGAAGACATTCTGCAGCGCTCCATGGGACCTTGCAAGCAGGCCATGACCGATGCGTCCGTCACCCCCAGCCAGATCGACGAAGTCGTCCTGGTCGGCGGCCAGACCCGCATGCCGCGCATCCAGACACTGGTCCGTGAGCTTTTCCAGCGTGATCCGCACCAGGGCGTGAATCCCGACGAAGTGGTCGCCATCGGCGCCGCCGTGCAGGGCGGTGTGTTGGGCGGCGAAGTGAAGGATGTGCTGCTGCTCGATGTCACCCCGCTTTCGCTCGGCATCGAAACCATGGGCGGCGTCTTCACCAAGCTGATCGAACGCAACACCACCATTCCCACCCGGAAGAGCGAGACCTTCTCCACCGCCAGCGACAATCAGCCGTCGGTCGAAATCAAGGTCTACCAGGGTGAGCGCGCCATGGCCCGGGACAACCGGCTGCTCGGCGTTTTCCAACTTGGCAACATTCCGCCCGCGCCCCGCGGCGTCCCGCAGATCGAAGTAACCTTCGATATCGACGCCAACGGTATTCTCAACGTGACTGCCAAGGATCGCGGCACCAATAACGAGCAGAAGATCACCATCACCAGTTCCAGCGGCCTCTCCAAGGACGAAGTCGAAAAGATGGCCCGGGACGCCGAAGCCAATGCCGCGGACGATCGCAAACTGAAGGACACGATCGACGCCCGCAATCGCGCCGACGCCATGGTCTACAACGTCGAAAAGACGCTCAAGGAACACCGCAGCAAGGTCGGCGAGACCGAGGCTAAGGAAATCGAAGCCGCGCTCGAAGAGACCAAAAAGACGCTTACCGAAAATGACGCGGAGAAGATCAATGCCGCGGTCGATCGGCTGACCACCGCCAGCCACAAACTGGCCGAAGCCATGTACAAGAGCAGCAGCGAACCGGGCGCGCAGCAGGCGCCTCCGACTGACGGCCAGCCCAAACCCGACGACAAGGCGAAAGACAACGTAGTCGACGCCGAGTTCGTGGATGTAGACGATAAGAAGTAAGTTGGACAGGCCCTCCTGGCCTGTGACCGAGGCTTGGCGTCCGCGAAGGGCGCCAGGCACCATTCAGAGACCCCTATGGCGACTCCTAAGCATGAGTACTACGAAACGCTGGGCGTTCCGCGCAAAGCCGACGCGGAGGAGATTCGCAAGGCCTATCGCAAGCTCGCGCGCAAATACCATCCCGATCTGAACCCCGGCGATAAGTCCTCTGAGGACCGTTTCAAGAACGTTCAGGAAGCCTACGACATTCTCAGCGATCCCAAGAAGCGCCAGATGTACGACCAGTTCGGCTTCTATTCGGAGAATGGCTTTGCCGGCGCCGGAGGGCCTGGTGGTCCGGGCGCGGCCGGCGGCCCCCAGGGAGCCCACTTCGACGGCTTTGATTTTTCCGATTACATGTCCGGCCAGGGCGCCGCTGGCCGCCGTACTCAGGGCGGCGCGGGCGGCCCCGCGGGCAGCGCCACCGGAGGCGGCGGCTTCCGCGATATCTTTTCCCAGTTCTTCGGCGGCGGCGCAGCCGCCGAGCAGCCCGAGCCCGAACGCGGCGCAGATCTCGAATACGTCATGAATATCGATTTCTGGCAGGCCATCAAGGGCACCACCGCGCGCGTCAATATCACCCGTTACGACGTCTGCTCCACCTGCCACGGCACCGGGTCCACCGGTTCCGGCGAAGTCACCTGCCCGCAGTGCAAAGGCGCGGGACAGGTTACCCAGATGGCCGGCGCCATGAAATTCAACCTCACCTGTCCGCGCTGCGGCGGCTCCGGGAAACTGCGCAATGCCTGCCCCACCTGCGGCGGCGATGGCCGCGTTCCCAAAACCGAGACCGTTGAAATCCGCATTCCTCCAGGCGCCCGCGATGGTTCGCGGCTCCGCGTCGCCGGCAAAGGCAACGCCGGCACCATGGGAGCGAATCCCGGAGATCTCTACATCACCACCAAGGTAGAACCTCACACGTTCTTCCACCGCGAGGGCGACAACATCGAAATCAAAGCGCCCATCGCCATCTGGGAAGCCTCGCTCGGCGCCAAAATCGAAGTGCCCACGATCGATGGCCGCACCCTGCTCAAGATTCCGCAGGGCACCGTCAACGGCCAGAAATTTCGCCTGCGCGAAAAGGGCGTCCTCAACTCGCGCACCAACCAGCGCGGCGACCAGATTGTCGAAGTGCAGCTCAGCACCCCGGACCCGCGTGATGAAAAAACCCGTCAGCTGCTCCGCGATCTGGCCGAGCTTCATCCCGAAGATCCGCGCGCTGAGATGTGGAGCAAGGTCTGACATCGAAGGTCTGATATGGCGAAGGCAAAATCCAAAGCGGCATACATGATCTCCTCCGTCGCGGAGCAGTACGAGATCCATCCCCAAACCCTCCGCCTCTACGAGCGCGAGGGCCTGCTCAAGCCCTCGCGCAGCGACGGCAATACGCGTCTCTATACCGCCGAAGATCTCGAACGCCTCGAGGTCATCCTGCATCTCACACGCGATCTGGGAGTCAACCTCGCAGGCGTGGAAATCATCCTGAACATGCGCGAAAAAATGGGCGACATGCAGGCCCAGATCCAGGATTTCATCGCCACCCTGAATCGGGAACTGGCCGCTCACAGCGTCCGCCCGTCAACTCCGGAATCGCGCAATAGCCTCATTCCCGTGATCAACGTGCGCCCCCCTGCGCGCCGTAAGTAGCGAGCGTATACTGTCAGGATGATGGATTTCGTTGGAATGGCGGCCCCGATCTCTCAGGCCGGCTTCACCGGGGCCACGCAAACGCTCGGTTCCGGAGCGGCGGAGATCTGGACCGTGCTCGCGGTAGAGACCAAGGGCTTCGGGTACCTGGCGGACCGCCGGCCGGCGATCCTCTTCGAACGCCACTTCTTCCACAAATTGACCAACGGCGCTTTCGACGCGGAGGCCCCGTCGATCAGCAGCAGCATCGCCGGCGGATACCTCGGCGGCGCCAAGGAATACGACCGGCTCGCGCAGGCGATTGCGCTCGACCGGCATGCCGCGCTCTGCAGCGCGTCCTGGGGCATCGGCCAGATCATGGGCGCCAATTTCGCCGCCGCCGGATTCGCATCCGCCGAAAGCATGGTCGCTTCCATGATGGAAAGCGAAGATAACCAGCTTGCCGCGATGGCCAGCTTCGTGCGCTCGACCGGCCTCCAAAACGCGCTGGCGAACCACGATTGGACCGCCTTCGCGCGCGGCTACAACGGCGCCGCCTTTGCCAAGAACAAGTACGATGAGCTGCTCGCGCAGCACTTTCAATTGTTCTCCGCCGGCCCTCTGCCCGATATCCGCGTCCGCCAGGCGCAAGCCCTCCTGACCTTCCGCGGCTTTGACCCCAACGGCGTCGATGGCATGCTCGGCAAACGGACCCGCGATGCCGTAGTCCAGTTCCGGACCGCCAACGGCCTGGGCAATTCCGACGAAATCGACGACGCCCTGATCGCCGCCCTCTCCGGCCGCCTCGCCGCGCAAGCCTGATCGTTACGCCGTCACCTGCCGCTTTCGAGCGGGAGCGGGTAGGGTTTCACTGCCTTCCCCTTCTCTGAGAGGAAGGCCGCCAGCGGGCTCTTGGCGCCTTTCAATGCGGCTACTACCATCGACGCGTTGAAGTCGGCGCCCTCCGGACTGGTGTGGGTGTGGTCCTCCGGGAACCACTCTTTCACCTGGACCTCTCCCATCGCGTCATATTGATCCGCGATCGCATTGGTCACGTCGAGGAAGGGAACGCCGGCACCCTCGGCAAGCTCCGCCGACCACCTGCTGTAGCTGCCGTTGCCGCGCTCCACCTTGCCCTCTTTCCAGATGTTACGCACGGTCAGGCTAAGTACGACCGGGTGGGCGCCGGCGGCCCTGGTCTCGGCGATGATCTGTCGCATGTAATGGCCGAAGGTGTACACCGTCTCTTTGCTGCCATTGGGAAGGGTGAATTCCTGGGACTCTTCGCCCAGGCCTGGCAGGGATCCGCGCGCACGGTCTTTGTCCGGCGGACCGCCATCGTTATGGCCCATTTGCAGCAGCACGTAATCGCCGGGTTTCAGCTCGGCCCGCACCTTCTCCCACAAGCCTTCGGTGATGAAAGTCCGGCTGCTGCGGCCGGCGCGGGCGCGATTCATGGTGTGAACTTTCTCCTGGTCGAAGTACCCCGCAAACGGATCGCCCCAGCCGCGATGGTTCGCGTTATTGGCCGTCGAATCGCCGACAATCCAAACGGTGGGAAGTTGGGCCGCCGCCGGCGCCGCCAGCAAAGTCATCATCGTCAGCGTTATCCATACCCGCATTTGACTGTTATTTTACTTGCTTTGACCGCGGCCACGCTGGGTTACTATGAGACAGCCGTAACACGCTCGTAACTCATGCTTGGCTCTCTTGACTCGAATCAGCGCGCAACCGTTGCGTACATCGCGCCCTTCCTCGCCTTCGTCACGCTGATGACGGTGGAGCGGATGATTCCGGTGCCGCCGGAGCTGTTGTACCCGCTTCGTTTTGTTCTGATTGCCGCCCTGATCGGCGCCTTATCCTGGCCATACTTATCCTTCCGGCCGAGCGCACCGGTGGCCAGCATTGCGGTCGGCATCGCCGTTTTCCTGATCTGGATCGGCCCGGATTTACTCTTCGGCTACCGCCATTTCTGGCTGTTCGACAACTCGCTCACGGGGTCTGCCCACAGTTCGCTGTCACCGGCGCTGAAAAAGAATATCCCGTTCCTGGCGATGCGAACCGCCGGCGCCGCGCTGCTGGTACCCGTCCTGGAGGAACTGTTCTGGCGCGGGTGGATGATGCGCTGGTTGATCGATAAGGAGTTCCTCAAGATACCGCTCGGGACTTACGTGCCGTCGGCATTTTGGATTGTCGCCATATTATTTGCTTCGGAGCACGGACCGTACTGGGAGGTCGGGCTGGCGGCCGGCGTGATTTACAATTGGTGGGTCATTCGCACCAAAAACCTGGCCGACTGCATCCTCGCACACGCCGTAACTAACGCTGTCCTTTCGATTTATGTGCTCTTCACCGATCAGTGGCAATACTGGCTATAACCGGAATTGTGCCGCGCACGTCTCACCATATGGGCAGGTATCAGAAGTCATTTCCTTCTCCTGTCTCCGGCTCCAGGCGCGGACAGTCGGGCCCCGCGCCTGAGAGCCCCTCGCTACAATAATCCTTAGCCGATGATCCAACTGACAGGGGCGGGGAAACGTTACGGCCCCAGAATCCTTTTTGAAAACACCGACTGGCTGGTAACGCCCAACGAACGCGCCGGCATTGTGGGCGCCAATGGCACGGGAAAATCGTCCCTGCTCAAGGTCCTCGCCGGAATCGAAGGCCTGGATTCCGGGACCATCTCCCTGCAAAAGGGCGTCACCCTGGGCTATCTGCCCCAGGAGGGCCTGTCGCTTTCCGGCCGCACCGTCTTCGCCGAGTGCATGACGGTCTTCGCAGGCTTGCGCGAGCTCGAAGACGAGCAGGAACGGCTGACTCATCGCATGTCGGAACTCGACCCCGCCGGTGCCGAGTACGCACAGGTGGCGGAGCGCTTTCACATGTCGGAGAGTGAATTTCGCGCGCGTGACGGCTATACCGTGGAATCGCAAGTGGGCGCAGTGCTCAGCGGGCTTGGCTTTCCGCAGCGCGACTGGAAGCGGCGCACGGAGGAATTCTCCGGCGGCTGGCAGATGCGCATCGCGCTCGCCAAGCTGCTGCTCGAAAAGCCTAACCTGCTGCTGCTCGACGAGCCCACCAATCACCTGGACCTGGAAGCTCGCAACTGGCTGGAAGAGTATCTATCGTCCTACCCCTACGCCTTCGTCCTGGTGTCGCACGACCGGTACTTCCTGGACGTCACGGTCAAGAAGATCGTGGAGCTGTGGAACAAGAATTTGCACTTCTATACCGGGGGTTACTCGCGGTACGAAGTGCAGAAGGACGACCGCCGGGCGCAATTGCAGGCCGCTTACACCAACCAGCGCGACCGGATCGAGCAGCTCGAAAGCTTTATCAACCGCTTCCGCGCACAGGCGACCAAGGCCAAGCAGGTGCAAAGCCGGATCAAGGAACTGGAAAAGATCGAGCGGATTGAGATTCCGCCCGACGAGAAGAGCATCCACTTCAGCTTCCCCCAGCCCAAACCGAGCGGCCGCATCGTCGCCGAGTTCAAGAAGGTCTCTAAGGCCTATGGAGATCACGTGGTGTTCTCCGGGGCCGATGTGATCATCGAGCGCGGCGACCGGGTGGCGCTGGTTGGGATCAACGGCGCTGGTAAGTCCACCATGATCAAGATCCTGGCGGGCGCGGAGCCGGTCTCGACCGGCGAGTACGTCCTGGGGCACAACGCGCAGCCCGACTATTTCGCGCAGGATCAATACAAGGAACTCGACCAGACCGCCAAGATGATCGACGACCTGGGGACGGTTGCGCCGCGCGCCACCAATACCGAACTGCGCAGCATTCTTGGTTCGTTCCTCTTTTCCGAAGACGACGTCTTTAAGCAGATTGGCGTGCTTTCCGGCGGCGAGCGCAACCGGTATGCGCTGGCGCGGATGCTGATGGTGCCGTCCAATTTCATGCTGCTTGACGAGCCGACGAACCATTTGGATATGCGCGCCAAGGACGTGCTGCTGCGAGCGTTACAGGATTACACCGGTACGGTGGTCTTCGTTTCCCATGACCGTTACTTCATCGATAAACTGGCGACGCGCATTGTGGAGGTGGAGAACGGGAAAGTCCATGTCTACCCGGGGAATTACGAAGACTATCTTTGGCGCAAGCAAGGCGGGTCGGGCAGCGTAATCGGGGATACCGGAACGCCTGCCGCGGCCGCCCCGGCCGCCGCCGCCGAGGTAACAGCGACGACGATGGCCGGGACAGCCGAGACAGTACAGGCCAAAACCGGCATCGTCCGGCTTAACCCGATCAAATTGCGGCAGATGAAAGAGCGCCGCCACGCGATTGAAGACGAAGTTACGCGGCTCGAAGTGGAGATAGCCGACTACGAGGCTGCGCTCGCCAACTATGTGAATGCAGAGGAGACCAAGCGAATCAACGACTTATTGGAGGCTCGCCGGTCTGACCTGGAAACGTTATTGTTTGAATGGGAAGAAGTCGCTCAGTTGATCGAAGCGAACTCGTGAGTTCTATTCCTGCATCGGCATTTGCTGTTCGATCTCGCGCCACGCGCTGATCTTCAGCCGCCTGCACACCCAGCACAGCGTCTCACCGGCGGCAACCGTCGCGGTTTCCGCGGCACACACGGAGCACTTCTCAATTTTCTTGAGGCGATCCGGCGAGATGGATTGCTTCGCCTGCTCCAGCAACTCAGCAGGAACGACCGGCTCGGGTTTGGGATGAATCTTGCGTCTCATAGGACCCCAGTTCTGCTTTCACTATGACAGAAAGCACGCCCTCGAACAACCGTACCCAGATAGTAGCCCGTACTAGGCCGCTTCAGGAATCTGAACTACGACAGCGACTTCCAGAGACGAGCCGCATCGGGGGCACTTCTGTCCTGCGGCGACCCGCACCTTCTTGCCGTTGAAATCGATTTCAGCGGGTACGGTGTGAGTGCAGATCGGGCAATGTGCCAGTCCCTGCGCGTGACTTTCAAGTAGAGTCTTCATGATGTTTTCGCCCTCCTTACTTCCTTCTACGCACGTGAATGACCAATGGTTTTGATTAAAAACGTAAAGTTTCTTAAAGCGTTCGCTTTCACGCTGAGTGATACGCTGAAGGTATGACTCAGCAGCCTGCAACCAAGATTCAATTGATTAACACAGCCGAATACCGCGAGAATTACGCCAACAGCGTCCAGATCCGAGTCAACCTATGGGATTTCTTTCTCATGTTCGGCCGCGTTAACCAGACTGCTGCGGACAACGTAGCGATTCATAATTTTCAAGGTATTTATTTAAGTCCCCAACAGGCGAAGGCGCTGCTGAACATCCTTCAACAGAACGTCACGCAGTATGAGACCGCGTTCGGTGAAATTCAGTTGGAGCCTCATGCCGAAGGCGGCATCGTCCAGTAGGGCGGACTAATTCACCGGATGAGGGATGGTGAGCGGAATTTCCTGCATTCCCGCGCAACAAAAAAATTCCCGCAACAAAATTAACTTCAGCTCCTGGTCCGCCGCGAGACGGCCGGTGCGGGCGGCGAGTTTGGCATCACCGCCCGAACGGCGATCGGCCGACGCCAGGATGCAGGCACCCAGGTACTCGGCAATAAACTGAAGTTCGTCGGACGACAAGCCAACCAGAAAGCGGCGGGTCTGAAGCTTCATCGGCAGATCAACACACGCCGCGAGGGCGGTTATCAACGTGTTGCGCACGGCGAATCTCCTGTAAGTAAGGAAACATACTAACCTTAGTTGATTCGTATTATTGCGAATCCAATAGCCGTGTGCAAGGGGGGTGAAGGCGAGGTTTATGATTGGTGAGGTGCGGCCTGCTCGAGTTCTCTTCGTTTTCGGCACACGCCCGGAAGCTATCAAACTGTCCCCCGTGCTGCTCCACATGCGGCGGCGGCCGGAGGAATTCGCGGTAGAGGCGTGTGTGACGGGCCAGCACCGGGGCATGTTGGACCAGGTCTTGGCGGCGTTTCAGGTGGTTCCGGAATACGACCTGGATGTGATGCAGCCGGGCCAATCCCTGGCCCAAGCGACGGCGCGCATCCTCTCTGAACTGGAGCCCGTGATGGCGCGGGCGAAGCCGGATCTGGTGGTGGTGCAGGGCGACACGACCAGCACGTTCTGCGGAGCGCTCTCGGCCTTCTACCAGGGAATTCCTGTGGGCCACGTGGAGGCGGGGCTTCGCACGGGCGATATGGCGGAGCCGTTTCCGGAGGAGATGAACCGGGTGGTGACGACGCGCCTGGCCAGGCTGCATTTTGCGCCCACACCGTTGGCCGGGTCGAGGCTGAGCGCCGAGGGCGTAGCGTGCGAACGGATCTTCGTGACCGGAAATTCCGGAATCGACGCCGTACTTTACATTCGCGACGCTTTGGAAGCGGGCGAGGCGGCGGTACCGGCGTGGGAGCAGTTGGACGCGTCGAAGAAGTTGATCGTGGTGACGGCGCATCGGCGCGAGAGTTTCGGCGAAGGTTTCGAGCGCATCTGCGGCGCCCTGGTGCGGTTGGCACAGCGGCCCGACGTGCAGATTGCGTATCCGGTACATCGCAATCCCAAGGTGATGGAGCCGGTGTATCGCCTGCTGGCCGGGAGGCCGAATCTTCTGTTGCTGGAGCCATTGGACTACGTGCCGTTTGTGGATTTGATGCGGCGCGCGGCGCTGATTCTGACCGACTCGGGCGGCATTCAGGAAGAAGGGCCGTCACTCGGTAAACCGATTCTGGTGCTACGCGATAAGACGGAACGTCCGGAAGCGATCGAGGCGGGAACGGTGCGCCTGGCTGGGACCGACGAGGACAGAATCGTGCGCGAGGCGTGCCTGCTGTTGGACAACGAAGGGGAGCGGCGGCGCATGTCGCGGGTGCACAACCCTTACGGCGACGGGCAGGCGAGCCGGCGGATCGCGGACGCGATCGCGGCGTATTGGAAGGAGGCGCGCGCATGACGCGAAGACAGCTTCTGGTGGGCGCGGGCGCGGCGCCCGGGGTGGCGGCCATGCAGGGGACGCCGCCGAAGAGTACGCGGCCCAATATTCTGTTGCTGATGGCAGACCAGTGGAGGGGCGATTGTTTGGGCGCGGCGGGGAACGGCGTCATCCATACGCCGAATCTCGACCAGCTGGCGGCATCGGGGGTACGCTTCACCAATGCCTACTCGGCGACTCCCACGTGCACTCCGGCGCGGGCGGCGCTGCTTACCGGGATGGCGCCGTGGAATCACGGCATGCTGCGTTATGCCGAAGTGGGGGCGCGATATCCGGTAGAGATGCCGCGGGCGCTGCGCGATGCGGGCTATTACACGACCGCGATCGGCAAGCTGCATTACCATCCGCAGCGGAATATACACGGGTATCACCAGGCGCTGCTGGATGAATCGGGGAGGATCGAGTCGGTCGATTTCCGGAGCGATTACCGGAGCTGGTTCTGGTCGCAGGCGCCTCACCTGGATCCCGATGCGACGGGGCTGGGGTGGAATGATTTCGACGCGCGGCCGTATGTGCTGCCGGAGCGGCTTCATCCCACGTCCTGGACAGGGCAAACGGCGGCGACGTGGATCGACAGTTATCAGCGGCCGGAACCGTTTTTCCTGAAGGTATCGTTTGCGCGGCCGCACTCTCCCTACGACCCACCGGAGCGGCTGTGGAAGCGCTATCAGGACGCGGCGCTGCCACCGGCGGCGGTGGGGAAGTGGGCATCGCGCTTTGCGCCGAGGAGCGGGCCGGAATCCGACGCCTGGCACGGGGACCTGGGAGCGGACCAGGTGAGGCGGTCGCGGCAGGGCTACTATGGCTCGATCACGTTCGTGGACGAACAGATCGGCAGGATTCTGGAGGCGCTGGAGCGGCGCAAGCTGACGGACCAGACGCTGATCGTTTTCTTCTCGGATCACGGGGATATGATGGGCGACCACAATTTGTGGCGGAAGTCGTATGCGTACGCGGGATCGTCGCGGGTGCCATTTCTGGTGCGGTGGCCGGAGGGGATGCTGAGTGCGCGGCGCGGCGGCGCGATGGACCAGATGGTCGAATTGCGCGACGTGCTGCCGACGTTCCTGGATGCGGCTGGGGCGGCTCCGGCGCGGCCGTTGGACGGGAAGAGTCTCTTGCCGCTGATTGGGGGCAAGAGCGCTGCGTGGCGGGAGTTTCTGGATCTGGAGCATGGCGTTTGCTATTCCCCGGACAACCATTGGAATGCGCTGGCGGACCAGCGGCGCAAGTACATTTTCCATGCGCGCGACGGGCGCGAACAACTGTTTGACCTGGCGCGGGATCCGAACGAGATCCACGACCTGGCGGGGGAAGCTTCGGCGGCGGGCGAGTTGGGCGAGTGGCGGGAGCGAATGGTGGCTCATCTTGCGCCGCGGGGCGAGCACTGGGTACGCGGGGGGAAACTCGCGACGCGGGAGAACGATCCGGCTTACTCGCCGAATTATCCCGGTTCGAAATAGGGACACGTATCCCGTTAGGGTTGGGTGAAGAAGTTGCGGCGGCCGGGGGCTTTCGGTCTTATCGCCGTGCGTGCCCGGCCGCCAGTGATTTGACTGCCCGCTACGAAGACGTAAGAACTCGGCTGGATGGCCTCTCGATCGTCCACTCGTTTCGCGTGATCAGTCTCTGTATCCAGGGGTGCGGCAATCAAACGCTATCCGCGACGGTCCCCCGGGTGTGATCGGTTCGAACCGAAAGTCTCTCCGCCGGTCTCCTCCACGTAGGGGAACCACCGTTTAGCCGTTAACGGGCTTACGGAGAGTCAGTACCACCTCAGGTCAACTTATGCTGGCCAGCATGAAAACTGTTGGAGCCGCGCTGTGGTTTGCGCAACTCTCTACCTGATGGAGAAGTTACCACGCGCGTATCGGAGTACTGGGCATGAGTAAATTTTATGTCGTTGAGAATACGGCAAATATAAATTTCAAGTTTTGGTCACAGCGTTTTTTCAACGCGCGCTAAAGTGCGATCGCAATTCGCCTGCGACGGGATCCAGGTCTGAGATTCGATAGAGGCTCAAGATCAGGTCGAAGGCGGTATCGAAGTAAGTCTCGACCTTGCGGAAGTCGGCATAGACACGGCCATTGAGGATCGCGGGAAACGAGTCTTGCGGTGTGCCTTCCAAGAGGACGGGAAGCACCGTTTCTTTGGATGCTTCGGTGCCGAGCATGCGCGCGCCGATCAGGTCGCCTTCGGCGGCGACGACATAGGGTCGCCTGGGATCGTCATTCTCATACTTGGTTCGATAGAGGGGCGTGCCGACGGCGATGACGCGATCGGACTTGGCGGCGCGCTCGACGAAACGGGGAACGCTGGCGCCGATGCGGCGATTCTCCCAACGGTCGAGCACTACCTTCACGCCGGCCTTGAGGAGATCGGAGGCGAGACTGTGCTCTACCCAGCGCTCGTGCTCCGGGTTTCCCCAGGCATAGCTGATGAAGCAGTCCGGGGCGGCGAGCTGCTGTTCGGTGATGTAAGAGTTCCAGCGAAAGAGCGCTTGTTCGAAACGGGACCGTTGCGCGGCGGCGACTTGTTGGGCTTTCACTTCGGCGGCCTGGCTGCGAGTGAGTTGGATGGGGCGATCTGCCATGGGAAGCGAGACTTTCTCGCCGCACCGGGCGCAGAAGGCGAAATCGCTGCCCGCGGCCAATTGCTCGCGAACCACGGCGCGATTGATCGGATGTCCCTTGGTGCAGGCTACGGGCTCGTAGCGAAAGACGGTGAGGTTGCGGCGGGCGAGAAAGCTTTCGAAGAGACTCTGAAAGAGGGTGCGAATGGGAGCGGAGACATCGGCGCCATAGCTGAGGACAAACTGGAGCTCTGCTTCGCCTTCGCCTTCCTGACGGAAGCCGCAGACGAGACCCTTGCCGAACTCATAGCGCGCCTGATTCTTCCACTGACTGGTGCGGGTGAACGTATGGGTGTAGCCGAGGAGAACGACGAGAGAGGCATAGACATTCTCCACGGAGCCGCTGACGGTGTAGGCGATGCCGTCTTCGAGCGGCTTGTCGTCTTCGGACACGGGGCGTTTGAGGTTGATCAGCTCGGGAAA
The DNA here is from genome assembly GCA_963811575.1 of uncultured Solibacteraceae bacterium. Classification (GTDB taxonomy): domain Bacteria; phylum Acidobacteriota; class Terriglobia; order Bryobacterales; family Bryobacteraceae; genus Solibacter. Next base: position 203,500 of record CAWERY010000016.1, read on the forward strand.
GATCAGGTAGGTCTGCGAGGTTAGCGGGTCGGTTTCGCGAAAGCAGACGTTGTGCTCCAGGAAGAGGACGACGGCCGAATCGAGGAGGATATCACGCTCCGCGGGATCGAGCTTTTCGAGTTCCGGAAAGGCGTACTGGCCGGCGAGCAGGCGCTGCTCTTCGAGCGAACCGAGCCCCTTCTGCTGGCGGCGGGCCTCGAGGACGAAGGAGGCGGCGAGGTTGTTGAGGAGTTCGGGAGCGAGGAGAATGCGCTGCTCGCCTTGCGAGGTCTTCAGCTTGGTGACGTAGCCGTGATTGGCGAGATGGCCGACGGCGGTGAGCATTTCGGCATCGGTGAAATCCCAGGCGGAATCGGTGGCGACCAAGCGGGCGCGCAGTTCAGCGGGAGTCAGCACAACCTTGCCGCGCTGCGGACTTTCTTTCAGGGCGAGGACGTGATCCTTGACGCGTTTGAAGGTTTCGGTCGTGACGGTGGCCGGCTTGGTGTCCCAGGGGATGAGGGCCTGCGCGCGCTGGAGAAGTTCTGCAACGCCTTCGCCGCGAAGCGCACTGGTGGAGAGGTATGCGCTGAGGCCGCGCGCCCGGCAAAACTTCTCGATCTCTTCAGTGGTGAGGCGGGGAGTGCCGCGATCCGCGCGCGCGGCAATGAGGATCTTGGGGCAGTCTTTCAATTGCTGGAGCCAGAACTCGACGCCTTGCAGGGGATCGTCATTGCGCGTGGGATCGAAGAGGACGAGCGCGAGATCGGCATCGTCGAGGAAGAGCGCGTGGATGAGGCGGTAGTCGGGCTGTCCGGCGAGATCCCAGAGGATGGCCTCACACTGCGTGCCGTCGGTGCGCTGAGTGGCGAACTGGTCGAGGAGCCAGAACTGCTGGCCGTGAGTCGATGGGTGTTCCTTGAACTCGCCGTGCTTAAGCCGCCAGCCGAGGCCGGTTTTGCCGACGCCGGAATCGCCCACGAGAACGATCTTGGCGCTGGTGTAGGTGACGGATGGACTTGCGGTTTGGCCGAGAAGAATGGCCGGATCGTACTCCCAAATATGGACGACGGAGTTGGGGAGGTCCATTGATGCGGCGGTATCGGAACCGACCGTGGCGAGCCACGGCAGGCGGGGATGGAACGCGAGGGCCGACCATAGTTCGTCGTGGGGGGGCTCTTGAATTCTTGCCAGCTCAAGACCCGCTGACGCAATCCAGAGCCGAACGGTGCCATCCATACTTGCGCTGGCAAGAAGCGGGTGCATGGGGGAGTAGGCGAGAGACGAAATAGCTCCGGTGTGACCCTCGAGAGAACGCATGAGCCGTCCAGACTCGGTTTCCCGCACTTCAACCGTTCCGCTCCCACCGGCGCAGGCAAAAGTTCCGCCCTGGGGATCGAACGCCACGCAGATGACATCGCGAAACAGCAGTCGGAAGGGTGTGGAGCAGGCGGCCATCGATGACGTCCCAAAGACACACAGACCCTAGATCGTCTCCGCCGCTGGCCAGGATGCGTCCGGTGGTATCGAAGGCAACATTGTTGAAGCCGCCCGAGTGAGCTTTGAGGGTGTAGAGCAGCCGGCCGCTGGCGGCGTCCCACAATTTGGCGGTCTGGTCGCGGCTGGCGCTGGCGATGGTCCGGCCTTCGGCGTCACAGGCGACGCTCCAAACCTCTTTCTTGTGGCCGTTGAGAGTATGCCGCAGCTCACCGCTGGCGGCATTCCAGAGCCGGACTACACCGTCATTCGAGCCGCCGACGAGAGTGCCGTCTGGATGAAAAGCGACCGCGAAGACCGGACAATCCAGCTCGATGGTGCTCAGCCTCTCACCGGAGTGGGCGTCCCACAGACAGATGGTGCGATCGAACGACGGGGTCGCGAGGATCTTTCCGTCGGGCGACCAGGCGATCCTCCCGATCGCACCAGTATGACCCCGCAACGATCGGAGGAGTTTGACGCCACGGGGTAGGGGTGACTGGTTCAAATTCTCTTTACTCTTTTTCCTGGGCACTTTAGAGTCAGACCGATTGGTTACCGTAGCATTCCGCGCAGTTCCTCCGCGACGAGATGCCGCGGCGGTATGTGACACAGCGTCAGGATCAGATCGAACACTGTTTCAAAGTAGGTTTCCGGTTTTCGAAAATCCGCATGAACTCGGCCCTGGAGGAGAGGCGGCAGGGAAGTTTCTTCCTCGCCTTCCAGCAAAACTGGCAGAACCGATCTCTTTCGCTCTTCTGTGCCGAGCATGCGCCTGCCGATCAGATCACCTTCCGCCGCAAGAACGAAACTGCCTCGGGCAGAATCATTCTTGTACTTATGTTGGTAGAGCTGTGTTCCGACGACGATCACGTAGTCGCTCCCAGCGGCGCGCTCAATGAACCTGGAGACACTGGCACCGCTCTGAGAATTCTCCCAGCGGTCCAAGATGACGACAATACCTGCCTTGGAGAGATCGGACGCGAGACTATTTTCGACCCACTGTTCATGACTCGGCTTTCCCCAAGCGTAGCTGATGAAACAATCCGGTGCCTTAATGTTTTCCCTCGCGGCATAGGCCTTCCACTGCAGGGCCACCTTCTCAAACACGAGGCGCTTTTCGGCGTTAACTACATTCGAATCGTCGCGGCGAATCCGATGAATGCTGCCAGGAACTCGGGGGATCAAAACGGCGGTTCCGCATTGGGGGCAATACTCAGCTAACTGCCCTCGCATGTGATCGCGAACGATGGACCGATTCAGTCGGTCCCCTTTGGGGCAGGTGATCACCTCATAAACCTGAACGGTCACATCGTGTTGCGCCAGGAAGCTCTCGAACAGACCCCTAAAGGCCGTCCGATTAGGAGTCCCGACGTTGACGCCAAAGTAGAGGACGAAATCCACCTGGTTCTGACGTTCGTCTTCAATGCGAAAGCCGCACGTCAAGCCGTCACCGAACTCGTAATGGGCGCGGTTCTTCCAATGCTCGAACCGCGCGAAGGTGTTCGTATAGGCCAGCGATACGACGAGGATGGGGAAGAGTTGCGTTGTATCGCAACCGACGGTGTAGGAAACTCCATCCTCGAAGTCCACAGCGTCGAGGGTCACCGGACGTTTGAGACGCACCTCCTCGGGAAATACCAGCAACTTGGTGGAGCCCACAGACTCGCGCCGGCAGCGCACAGTCAGCCGATTGTCCAGAAAGGCGAGGGTTACAGCTTCAATCAGAACCCGACGATTGGAAGTAGAAAGTCCGCGCAGCGCGGGAAAATCGTATTTATCGGAAAACAGGCGCTCCTCTTCCAGCGCACCCAGCCCTTTGTCATGTTGCCGGGCCATCCTGACGAAGGACGCTGCCAACGCGTCGAACAGGGCCGTGTCTACGAGAATGCGCAACTCAGCATCGAGATCCCCCAGTAAACGGATATATCCCAGCTTGGCGAGGGAGCGGACCGCACTTAGGATGCTCGCCATGTCGACGCCTTGTGTTTGTCCGGATCGCCGCAGGGTATTGAGCAAGTGTTGTGGCGTGAGGACACGATGATCGGGACGGCCATTGTTTTTCCGCCGGATGACGACGTCTTTGACGGCGTGAAAGGTGAATGTGGCCGGCAATTTACTCGCCCTGTTCCAGTCAATAGTCGAGAAGATCTGACGCCTTAGCTGCGCTAGACCCATCGCCCGGGCTGCGCTCGTGGGTATGTAACAGCCGCTGATTCGTTGACCGGCGCAATACTCGTCTATGTCCGCTTTGGTGACCGAAGGCGCCCCGACATCGGCACGCGCACTTATTAAGATCGTCTGGCATCCTTCCGGCCGGGCTGCGCGTATCTGGTTCAGCCAGTAAGCCACGGCCTGAAAAGGGTCAGGGCGAACGGTCGGGTCGAAGACGATGATGGCCAGATCGGCGTCACCGAGGTAGAGCGGATGGATTGTCCGGAAGTCCGGTTCGCTCGCCATATCCCAGAGGATGACCTCGCGGTTGATGGCGGATTGCCCGCGAGATGCTGCCCCGCCGAGAACCCAGTACTGCATCGGGTGGTTTCTAGGGTGCGATTCATATTCGCCGCCAGAGAGACACCATCCCAAAGCCGACTTGCCTACTCCCTGTTCTCCAAGGAGAACCACTTTGGCCATAGCGGGTTGCTCTTTGGAGCGAGTTCTCGATTTCAGTTTCATCGCGGGTCCTTACTTGGTGGAGTGGAACTGACGAACCAACAATTGCGAAATGGCTTTAATCGATCGAGTCACGGGGGTCCGAGATCGGGAGGAATGTCCAGTGGCAAGGGGTGCTGTTTGCCGGGAGGTTACTGCAGACTTGATCACTGAGTCCGCCGATTGAATGCATGTCTCACGATTGAACCGCGAAAAGCGAACTCCGTATTTTGATGTTCGCTGGGATGTCTTGGCAATGCCAAAGGGACCGCTGTGGCGCGGCGGTGGAGCGAACCACGGCCTGGGCTCCGACTGATTTACAAACCTAACAGGCCGGTGAGAGTTCCCCTGGGTCGGCTGGCTAGGATCCCGCATAACTCGTTTTACCATCCCGGGAGAGCGTCCTTCCTATATTTTTCTACTGATCGTTATTGTACTGACTTCAGTTTAACTTTGACACCAAAATACCGGCTGTGGGTTCGCGATGCAACAACGGACGACCTTATTAAGTCCGCCTAGTATAGGCCGGGAATCAGCGCCCAGGAATCGCGGCGGTAATCGTCGTAGCGGGGGCCGAAGGCGAGTTGGAGGGTGGCTTCTTCGAGTCGGATCTTGCGGTAATAGGCGACGAGGACGAGGGCGACGCCCAGGAGTGCGTGCCACTCGCCGGTGATCAGGGCAGGGCCGATGTACATGGCGAGGAGTCCGGTATAGATGGGATGGCGGACGCGGCGGTAGGGGCCGGAGCGAACGAGTTCGGGATCGACCTTGATCTGAATGGCTCCGCTCCAGTTGCGGCCGAGGTGACGGCGGGAGCAGACGGCGAGCCAGGTACCGCAGAGCTGGAGGGTCAGGCCCGCCGCCATAAGGAATGGCGATGCGGGCAGTGCGCGGCCTCCGGCATCGAACGGAATGAGGACAAGCATGGCGGCGAGGTTGACGAGGCCAACGTGCAGGGAGCGCGAGAGGGGGGATTCGGAGGTTTGGGCGGGGGCCGCGGTTCGTGCCGCCGCCTCCCAATAGAGGCTGAAGAGGCTCCAGACGATAATGGCGGCGATGAGGAACTGGGGATGCGCGGTGACCGCGGGGTCAAACCGGGGGCGCGGGAAGTGGAGGGCGCGCGACTGGCTCAGGGCGCCAATGACGGCGCCGCCGAGGGCTGCGGCGGCGATGATGGCGAGGCGACGCTTCATCGATTCGCTACCAAGTGGAGTCTCCGCGGAGGGACTGCCAGGGGTCGACGCGGGTGGCGCGCCAGGCAGGGAGGGCGGCGGAGGCGAGTCCGGTGGTGAGCATGAGGGCGACGGCGGCGGCGTGCGAAATCCAATCAGTGGGTGGGAATTTCAAAGAGCACGGACTGCATGAGGCGCGCGGCGGGGATGGCGGCGGCGATGCCGATGGCGGCGCCCGCGAGGAGCATGGCGAGGACGCGGAGGAGGGTTGCGCGGCCGATATCGGCGGGGCGGGCGCCGAGCGCGATGCGGATGCCGATTTCGCGACGGCGCTGCGTCAGCGTGTAAGAGAGCAGACCGTAGAGGCCGACGCAGGCGATGACGGCGGCGAGGGTGGAGAGTGCGGTGCCGACGGCGGCGAGGGTGCGCTCCGCCCAGAGCGAGTCTTCGACATCGCGGCGCAGGGTGCGGACTTCGCGGAAGGGGAGGCGTGGATCGATGCGGCGCATGAGGGATTCGACGGACGCGATCACGGATTCGGGCGGGCCCGCACTACGGACTTGCAACTGGAAGAACTGTTCCGCGGCGTGCTCGCCGCACATGCAGGAAAAGATGGTGGGTTGAAAGGGCTCGCGGAAGGAGCGGTAGCGGGAATCGGTGACGACGCCGACGATTTGGTGAGTGGGCCTGGCGATCTGGTCGCGGCCGATTCCGAACTGGCGGCCGAGGGGATCGCCGTGAGGGAAGAAACGCCGCACGAAGCTTTGATTCACGACGACGGGCAAGGGAGTGCGCTGGGCGCCATCGGATTCGGCAAGGTTGCGGCCGGCGACGAGGGAGAGTCCCATGGTTTCGAACCAGGTGGGCGATACGGTGTTGGAGCTGGCGTTGAGTTCGTGACCGCCGCGTTCGCCGGGCATGGCAACGGTGGTCTTGATGCCGGAACCGCGCATGAGGCTGCGGGTTCCGACGGCGGCCTGAGCGACGCCGGGAAGGGAGCGTGCTTCGTTTTCCAAACGGGTGGCGAGCGCGCGATTCTGCTGGCTTGAATAGCGGGCGAATTCGGTATCGATGGTGAAGGTAATGACGTGTTCGCGATCGAAGCCGGAGGGGGCGGTGGAGAGTCGATGTAGGGTGCCGATGAGGAGAGCCGAATCGGAGAGCACGAGCGTGCAGATGGCGATCTGGGCAACGGCGAGCAGGGAGCGAAGGCGGGTGCGGCGGCGATCTGGCGCGATGGATTTTAGCGAACTGTTGAGGTTCGGGCGGGCGGCGTGCCAGGCGGGCGCGAAACCGGCGAGCAGCGCGGCGGCGGTGCAGACGGCGAAGGTAAAGGCGAAGCTGCGCCAATCGAGCGCGGCGTCGAGCGAGACGGGGACGAGCAAGGTGCCGATATCGCGAACGGCGGGCAGGGCTCCGGCGAGGAGCGGGAGGCAGGCCTTGGCGAGCAGCAGGCCGAGACAGCCGCCGGCGGCGGCGAGCAGGGAGCTTTCGGCGAGCCAGTGGCGGATGAGGCGGGCGCGGGTGGCGCCGAGCGCGGCGCGGAGAGCCATCTCGCGTTCGCGGGCGGCGGCGCGGGCGAGGAGAAGGCCGGCGATATTGGCGCAGGCGAGCAGGAGGAGGAGCGCGGCGCCGGCGAAGAGAGCAAGGAGTCCGGTGCCGAAGCGGGTGCGCAGGGGAGAGACGCCGCGCTCGACGGATTCGAGGCGGAAGTCTTCCTGCTCGACTTCCCGGCGGGTATCTTCGGTGAGGGGAGCGGTGCGGGCTTCGACGGCGAGGATGGCATCACGCAGCGCGCGGACGGTCTCGGTTTGGGCCTGGGGGAGGGTGACGCCGGGACGCAGGCGGCCGCCGATTTCCCAGGAGCAGCATTTCCGGGGATCGGGGTTGCGTCCGAGATACTTGCCGGCGATGAGGGGAACACGAATAGCGGGGCCGCTTTCCACGGCGGTGCCGTTGACGCCGCGGGGGAGCACGCCGACGACGACGAAGGGCTGGCCGTTGAGTTTGAGGACTGTGCCGAGCGCATGCGGATCGCGGTGAAAGCGGTCTTGCCAGAACTGGTCACTAAGGACGGCAGGGAGCACGGCGGGGAGGTCGCTGGCGGCGGCCCATTCATCGGCGCGGGTGAGCAGGCGGCCGAGGGCGGGCGTCGCACCGAGGGCGGTAAAGTAATCGGCGGAGACGACTCCGGCGCGCACGAGGCGGCTGCCGTCGCCATCCTGAAGGCTGGCATCGAGATCGGATTCGGCGAAGGTGGCGGAGAGGGAGCGGGTGCGGGCCTGCCATGCCTCGAAGTGATCGTAGGGGAAGTAAGACGTTGGGGGACGCGGGGGTAGGAGTTCGACCATGCGGACGAGTTCGCCGGGGCGAGGGAGCGCGAGGCGGCGGAGCAGGAGAGTATCGGTGACGTTGAAGACGACGGCGGTGCCGCCGATGCTGACGGCGAGGAGGGCAATGGCGGAGAGCGCGAAGACGGGAGTTTTGCGAAGGGAGCGGGCCGCATAGGCGACATCGTCAGGAATACCCCAAAGCATGGGTAGATTTTAGCGCGCGGGGATAGGGAAAAACGGGGGAGTAGACTATAGGGATGTTGTTTTTGGCTGCATTGCTTGCGATTCACATGCCGCCGGTGGAGACCGGGGCGGCGAACCGGCAACCGCAACTCGCTGCGTCCGGGGAGACGGTGGCGATGGTGTTCGGGTCCGGGGACTCGATCTGGATGGCGCGATCGGGCGACCAGGGGCGGAGTTTTGGGGCACCGGCGAAGGTGGCGGCGCTGCCGAAATTGATGCTGGGAAGGCATCGGGGGCCGCGGGTCGCGATCAGCGGGAATACGATCGTGGTGAGCGCGATTGCGAGCGAGCCGGGCGACCTGATGGTATGGCGATCGAGCGATGGGGGGAAGTCGTGGAGCGCGCCGGTGGTGGTGAACGACACGCCGAAGGCGGCGCGCGAAGGGCTGCATGCGCTGGCGGCGGATGGCGAGGGGCACATGGCGCTGGCGTGGCTCGACGACCGGAGCGCGCCGGGCAAGCGGCTGTATGGGGCGTACTCGAACGATGCGGGGAAGACGTGGGGGCGCAACGTGGTGCTGTACCAATCGCCGGAGAAGACGATTTGCGAGTGCTGCCACCCCTCGCTGGCTGCGCTGGGGCATGGCGAATTCGCGGTGATGTGGCGCAACGCGGTGGGCGGATCGCGCGACATGTACGCGATGAAACTGCCCGATGGGATGCCGGTGAAGCAGGGCACGGGCACGTGGAAGCTGGACGCCTGCCCGATGGACGGGGGCGGGCTGGTGGCGCGGGACGGAAAGCTCTCGAGCGCCTGGCGGCGGGAGCACGAAATTTATTTGGCGGAAGCGGGTAAGGCGGAGATCCCGTTAGGCGCGGGGCAGGACGTGGCGCTGGGGGCGAATGCGAAGGGATTGCACGCGATTTGGAATGCGGGCGGCGCGATCCAGTTGTATACGGCGGGGAAGACGGAGAAGCTGGCGGACGCGGGCGCGTTTCCGGCAATGGTGACGCTGGGCGACGGCGCCATGCTCGCCGCATGGGAAGAGAATGGCGCCATCGCGTTGAGGAAGTTCTAGTAGCTCAGCGCGGAGAGGTACTGGTAGCTCTTCTTGAGACTCTCCAGGGGATCGCCGGGGGTCTGGTCCTGCTCGACGAAGTAGTGCTGTACGCCGGCGGAAGGCGCGGCGGCCAGAATCTTTTTCCAATCGAGAACGCCGCTGCCGACTTCCTTGAAGGTGGTGCGCTCGACGGACTCCTTATACAGCACGGGCGTGCCCTGGGCCTTGTCTTTGAGGTGGACGAGGGGGACGCGGCCCTTCATTTTGTGGAGCATCTCCACGGGATCATTGCCGGCGACGCTGACCCAGAAGAGGTCCATCTCGAAGTTCACCAATTTCTTGTCGGTGTTGTCGGCGAGCACCTGGAAGAGAGTGGTGCCGTCCTTGGGTTCGAATTCGAAGGCGTGGTTGTGATAGGCGCACATCATGCCGGCGGCGCGGCACATTTCGCCGGCGGCGTTGAGTTTGGCGGCGAGGGCCTTCATGACATCGGGGCCGCCGCGGTCGGCCGGGTTGACGTACGGAAACACGCCGTACTTGAAGCCGTACTTGGCGAGCTGATCGATCGCACTCTTCAGTTCGTCGCCGCCCTGGTTGACCATTTTGGCATCGAGGTGCATGCTGACGGGCTTGAGGCCGCTGGCCTGAACGGCCGGCCAGATTTTATCGAAGCCCGCGAAGGTGGCTTCGATTTCCTGGTACCCGATGGCACGGATCGCATTGAGCGTTTCGGCGGGATTCTTGGGCATCACCGTGCGCACGGTGTAGAGCTGAACGCCGATGCTTTTCAGTTTGGCGGAGCGTCCGGCCGCGGACAGGGCGGCAGCCAGGGCACTCGCTCCGAGGAACTCTCTTCTAGTGGCCATATGCCCCAAAGTTTACCAAGCCAGGCGCAGGGCCATCTGAATGGACCGGGGGAGGTTGGGCTGCGTGGTCAGTTTGCCGAAGGTGGAACTGGTGGGCGTCAGCGAACTGGGGGCATCGAATTCGGGACGGTTGAGGGCGTTGAAGGCCTCGAAGCGGAACTGCAATTTGACGCGCTCGGTGATGGCGGTGTCTTTGATCAGCGAGAGATCGACGTTATCCGCGCCATCCTGGCGGAGGTTGCCGTAGCGCGTGCCGAAGGTGGCGATGTTGCTGCCGAGCTGCTGGGCGCTGTTGGTATTGAAGCGGGTGACGTCAAACATGGGCGCGTCGAGATTGCCGGGGTGCGGATTGTTGTGCAAGTCGCCGCCGAGGTAAATGATATTGCTGCCGAAGGTGAGGGGCGCGCCGATTTGGTTGGTGTAGATGCTGTTGATCACCCAGCCGCCGACGATGCGATTGCCGATGCCGGAGTGGGTATCGAAGCGCTTGCCGCGGCCGAAGGGGAGCTGGTAGCTGCCGCTGAGCACGAAACGCAGAGGGCGATCGTCGGCGGCGACGCGCTTTTCGGGAGCGAGGTCGGTGGCGTTCTTATAGTTATCCTCGGCGATCAATTTCGAGTAAGTGAAGTTGGAGAGGATGGACAGGCCGTGCGAGTAGCGCTTCTCCACGCGGACATCCAGGCTATGGAAGTAGGAGCTCGCGGCATTGGATGCCTGCAGGGTGATGCCGGTGAACTGGGGATACGGCGTGAGCAGCGACTGGCGGGAGATGGTGGAGCCGTTGAGGCTGGCGCTGGTGGGAATGAGGCCGGCGAAGGGATTGGGCACGAGGGCGGAAAGGTAGTCGATGGTGGCCTGGTCGCGCACCGGGGAGGTGCTCAGGTATTGGGCGGGGAGCGCATCCATATTGCGGTTCAAGAGCAGGTGCACGGCGTGATTGCCGATGTAGGCGAGCTCGAGAACGGCGCCGCCAGGGAGCTCGCGCTGCATCCCCAATTCCCAGCGGATGGAGTAGGGATTGTGGATGCCCGGGTTGAAATAGCTGAAGCTCTTTCCCAGATTGGTGGCGATGCCGAGCGAGGAACCGGTGGGCTGTTGGAAGCCATCGGGGAAGGGGTTGGCGAGCGTCGCTTTGGGCGTAAGGTTGCTATCGGTGGTGACGATCATGCTGGTCGATTGACTGAAGCCATCGACGTTGTAGCTCGGGTTATTGATGGGGAACATGAAGACACCGCCGCCGCCGCGAAGGACGGTTTTAGAGCCGAAGGGAGTCCAGGCGAAGCCGAAGCGCGGACTGAACATTTCCGATTGCGGGCTGTAGATGGCGCGATTCGCGGGAATGGAGAATGTGGGACCGCCGAGCACTTTGAACTGGCCGGCGGGTATGACGTCTGGCTTGAGGGCATAGGCGGCCTGGGCGGCGGCGGCGATGGGACTCGGGGTGGTGGCGTCGAAGCCATTGAGCGCGCGATTGTAGCGTTCGACGTTGGGAAATTCATGTTCGAAGCGCAGGCCCAGATTCAGGGTGAGGTTGGAACGGACGCGCCAATCGTCCTGCAGGAAGACGGCGAGGTACTTGGCGGTATTGGTGCGGAGGCCGTTGATATCGAAGGAGCCGTTGGTGGGAAGACCGAGGAGGAAGGCGGCGAGATCCTGGCCGACGGGGGCGGAGGTCGAGTTATCGAGCGGTCCGCGGGTCCAGGTGGTGCCGAAGGTATAGACGCCTTGCGAGCTGCCGTAGCCCTGATTGCTGTCGCGCGATTCGCGGGCATCGGCACCCATCTTGAGGCTGTGATTGCCGACGATTTTGACGACATCGCCGAAGACCTGAAAGATGTTGAAGGGGCGGTTGGAATCGGTATCGCTGGTGAGCTGCTGATAGTCCGCACCCGGCGGTGGTGGAGTTGAAGCGGACGAGCGGGAGGACGAGTTTGGGGGCGGCGGCGGCGACGTACGACGGAAAGCCGAGCGCGGTGGCATTGACGCCATCGCCATAGCTGACGGTGGCTTCGCGGAAGCGGCTGAAGTTGAGGCGGAAATTGGCGACGGTGGTGCCGTTGAAGGTATGTACGTCATCCAGGGTGCTGCCCCAGTTGATGCGCAGCAGGTCGCGGCCGGCGGCTTCGTTTTTGAAGAGATTATTGCGATCTTCGATGCGGTCATTGTGGCGGAAATTCCAGAACATCTTGTTCCGGCTGCCGAGGTTGAAATCCAGGCGGCCCATCTCAGAGTTGTAAGTGTCTTTGCGGACGGCGGGAGCGAGGTAGTTATTGGTGCCGTCGGGTCCGCCGGCCTGATTGGGAAGCGGGTAGTAGTTGAGATAGTTTTTGGCGATGGGGCTGAGGCGGCCTGAGGGAATGATGTTGTTCGCAAAGGGAGTGCGGGAGATTCGCGAACCGTTGAGGACGCCGGAGAGGGGATCGTAGATCTGATAATTGCCGCCGACTTTGAGGAGGGCGGAGAGATCGCCGGTGCGTTCGCGCGGCGGTGGGCACCATCACGGTCTGCGGTTCGGGGAAGTTGTCATTGATTTCTTCCATGGCAAAAAACCAGAAGACCTTGTTCTTGCCGTTGAAGACCTTGGGAACCCAGAGGGGTCCGCCGGCGGTGCCGCCCCACTGGTTGTAGCGGCCTACGGGTTTGATTTGTCCGGCCTTATTGGTGAAGAAATTCGTGGCCTGGAGAGCGGAGACCTGGTTGAACTCATAGAGGCTGCCGTGGATTGCGTTGGAGCCGCTGCGCATGATGACGTTGGCGGTGCCGCCGCCGGTGTGGCCGTAAGCGGCGTCTGCCTCGAAGGCGTGAACGCGGACTTCCTGCACGGCATCGACCGGCGGGTTGTAGGAGACGCGGAGATCCCAGGTGGTATCGGGCGCGCCATCGACGAGGAGCTCGTTTTGCTGGGAAGGTGCGCCGCCCATGGAGAAGCCCGAGGGTCCGGCGTTATCGAAGGGGCGGTTAAATTTGGGATCGCTATTGGGGACGACGCCCATGGCGAGTTGGGCGAGGACGAGCGGGGTGCGGCCGTTCATGGGGAGATTTTCCACCTGGGCGGAATTGATCACCTGCCCGGCGGTGGCGCTGGTGGTATCGAGCATGGAGGCCTCGGCGGTGACCGTGATGGTCTCATTGATCTGACCGAGGGAAAGGCCGATATCGACGCCGACGCGGTCGCCGGCATTGACTTCCACGCCATCGCGGACGTAGCGCTTAAAGCCCGAGGCTTCGGCTTCCAACTTGTAAATTCCCGGCGCCAGGAAGGGGATGGTGTAGAGCCCGTCGGCGCTGGTGGTGGTTTGGGAGCGGCCGCCCGTGTTGATCAGTGTTACGAAGATTTTGGCATTGGGAATGGAGGCGGATTGAGCATCGGTCACGCGGCCAGTGATGGTGCCACGAAACTCCTGGGCAATGCCAGAGAACGCCGAAAAAGCGGTCAGAAAAAGAACGGTCATGCAACGTTGCATGTGTAATCACCTCACTACGACGTGGAGTCACCCGATACTAGCTCGCGCAAGTATACTCCCGGCGTTAGCGGAAAACCAGAGGGGTATTTCGGGGATCTTTCGGGTAGCGGCAGCCAGGATTGGCTGCCGGGGAGCTGGTGGAGGGAACGGCTATTTCTTACAGATTGCGGTGAGGAAGCGCGAGTCGGGGCTGGTATATTCGGATTCGATTTCGAGGCCGCCGTGTTCGTGGAGCAGCCAGCGGAAGGCGTCTGGGGCGTAGGTGTATTGGAAATTCATGCCGACGCGTTCGCCGCGTGCGAGGGCGATTTCCTCACCGGCGATGGTAGCGGAGACGTCGCGGGCGGCGCGGAAATAGCGGGTGATGAGGAAGAGTCCGGTATGGCGCGAATCGGTTTTCTGATCGAAGCGGATTTCGCCGTCTTCGGGAGCAATGCCGACGCTAGAGAGCAGGGTGGAGAGAAATTTTCGAGTGGCCGGATTGTCGCGGCGCGCCATGGTTTGGGCGGCATCGTGGAGTTCGCCATCGACAATCAGGCGATCGTTCGGCTTCATACATTGCGCGATGTAGCGGATCTGCGCGAGCGGGTCGAAGGAGCCCATGGTGTTGCCGGAGAGGATGAAGAGGCGGGGCGGCTCGGCGGCATCGGCGGCGTAGATGAGGTGGACGGGACTGGAGATATCGGCTTTGATGCCGACGGTCTCGATATCTTCATCGTCGGCGCCGGCGCAGGCCATTTCGAGCATGGTCTGGCTGGCATCGACGGGGAAGTAGAGGCACTCGCAGCCGGCGTCTTTGAGGGCGCCCATGAGGAGGCGATCGCGGGCGCCATCGCCGGCGCCGAAACTGATGACGGGGACACGGCCGCCGAAGTGGGTGGCAAGCGCGGGGGCGGTAGCGGAGATCTGTTTCCAGGTATCCCACAGGCCGCCGTAGAGTTCGACGTGAAGGCCGAGTTTGGCCCATTCCGCGGCGGAGCGGGTGAACCAGAAGAAAAACTTCTCCGGCAGGTCGCGAGCTTCAATGGCCTCGGCGAACTCCTGAGCGATATCAGCTTCGGTGAGAACCACTTCGACTTTCATAATTTGAGATATCCGAATCTCTATTATCGTTGAATCGAGCCTACAAGCCCAAGACTTGCATGCCGGAATCGACAAACAGGCAGTTGGCGGTGACGCCGCGGGCGAGATCGCTCGCCAGGAAGACGGCGGTATCGGCGACTTCCGAGGGGTCGGTATTGCGCTTCAACGGGGCGCGCTGCTGAATGGCGTCGAGCACGGTGGAAAAATCTTTGACGGCGCGGGCGGAGACGGTCTTGATGGGGCCGGCGGAGATGGCGTTGACGCGAACGCCCTGCGCGCCCATTTCGCTGGCGAGGTAGCGCACCGCGGCTTCGAGGGACGCTTTGGCGACACCCATGACGTTGTAGTTGGTGATCACGCGGGTGGAGCCGACATAGGTCAGCGTGCTGAGCGAGCCGCCTTCGGTCATGACGGGCGCGACCGCGCGAGCGACGGCGACCAGGGAATACGCGCTGACATCCTGGGCGAGAAGAAAGCCGGCGCGGCTGGTCTCCAGGAAGGGGCGGCTCAGATCTTCGCGATTGGCGAAGGCGAGGCTATGCACAACGGCATGCAGCGGACGATTGAGCGCCTGGAGGGAAGCGGTGAGCGCGGCGAGATCCTCGTCCTTCGTGACATCGCAGGGGAGGATCGCGGTGACGTTCAGATCTTTGGAGAGATCTTCGATGGTGGCCTTTTGCTTCTCGCCGAGGTAGGTGAGAACGAGCGTGGCGCCTTCGCGCGCGAATGCCTGCGCGATCGCATAGGCCAGACTCCACTTATTGGCAATTCCAAGGACGAGGGCATATTTGCCCTCTAGAAGTTTGGACATGAATGTCCTTATATTGTAACCCCGTGCAGAGCAGGATCTAATGAGGCTATGAAAACCTTGGATGCACAAACTTTGGCGGACTGGCGCAGGTGGCTGGCCGCGCATCATCATGCCGAGGCGGAGGTCTGGCTGGTCTTCCACAAGAAAGCGACAGGGCGGCCAACGTTGACTTACGAGGATGCGGTGAGGGAGGCGCTGTGTTTCGGCTGGGTGGACAGCTTAATCAAGCGGCTGGACGAAGAACGGTACGCGCGGAAGTTCACGCCGCGGAAGGAAGACAGCAGGTGGTCCACGGCGAACCGGGTGCGGTACGCGGAGCTGGAGGCGGAGGGGCGATTGATGCCGGCGGGGGTGTCGCGTCCGCCGACGATGCGCAGCGGGGATGCGCCGCGTCCGGTAGGGGTGCCGGCGTACATGCAAAAAGCGCTTGGGGCGAACCGGGCGGCCAGGGAAAATTTCGAGAAGCTGGCGCCCTCGCACCGACGGCAGTACGTGGCATGGATCGATTCGGCGAAGCGCGAAGAGACTAAGTTGCGGCGGCTGGAGCAAGCGCTGCGGATGCTCGAGGCGGGGAAGAAGCCCGGGCTGATCTAGCGGCTAGCGGAGAGGCATGGGCTTGCCGCCCTGTTCTTTGCTGCGCTGGGCGGCGTCCATGAAGGCGAAGATTTCGAGCGTTTCTTCATTGGGCACGGGGGGCTTGCCGGTTTCGAAGAATTTGACGATCTCCACCACGAGCGGCCGGTAGTCGGTGGCCTGCGCGGCCTTGGGATGGCTCTCCACGGAATCGCGGCCGCGGAAGGCGATGGCGCCGTAGTCGCTATAGGGGCGTACGGCGTTGACGGTGCCGAGGCGGCCATCCTTCCAGCGGCCGACGATGACATCGGCGTCGGCGCCGGCCTGGCGGGTGACGGTCTCGCAGCCTTGTCCCATGATGGTGTACAACAACTCGACGGGATGAATGGCGTACCAGGCGAGCTCCATGGGGTGGTGCGGCTCGAAAGGTCCGGGTCCCCAGGTGAGGGCGCCGGTGAGGTTGGGGAGCTTCATGGCGACGCCGATGGCGCCGAAGCGGAGGCTGGAGGAGCTGAACCACGGCGTGCCGGCGGCTTTGGCGAGGCGCGCAATCTCACGCGCGTCCTCCAGGCTGGCGGCGAGGGGCTTATCGATGAAGAGCGGCTTGTGGGCGGCGATCACGGGCCGGGCCTGCTCCAGATGGACGCGTCCATCGATGCTGGTCAAGAGCACAGCATCGACCTTGGAGAGGAGGGTGGCGATGTCGGGGACGATCTCCACGCCGTATTTGGTGCGCACATCTTCGGCGAACTGATCGATGCGATTGGCGCTCTCGGGGATGTCTTTGCTGCCGCCCTTGTAGGCGGCGACGACGCGCGCGCCGGTGAGATGATCGGGCGCCGCGGGGTCGCCATTCAGCAGTTTGGCGAAGGCGGGGACGTGCGAGGTATCGGTGCCGATGATGCCCACGCGGATATCGGCGGCGGGCACACAGAGGGCGAAGGCGAAGAGGCAGAGAGATGCTTTCACGCTGGCATTGTACACTGAGGAGCGAGACCGCATGGATCTCACCACTCCCCTCACCTACGTCAAAGGAATCGGACCGGCGCGCGCTGCGATGCTCGAAGCCAAGGGTCTCACCACGGTCGAAGACCTGTTGGGATACGTACCGTTTCGCTATGAAGACCGCAGCAACATGAAGACGGTGGCGCAACTGGCGCCGGGCGAAATGGCGACGGTGATCGCGGAGGTGCGGTCGGTCAAGATGAGCGGCTTCAAGCGGCGCAGCCTGGGGATGTTCGAGGCGCGGTTCACGGACGCTTCGCGCGCCATCGTGGTGGGCAAGTGGTTCCATGGGGGCTACCTGGCGAACGTGCTGGTGGAAGGGCTGAAAGTCGCGCTGTTCGGCAAGGTGGAGTTCGACAGCTACGCGGGCGAACTGACCATGCTGCATCCGGAATTCGAGATTCTGTCGGGCGATGACGATGACGGCGAGGCGGCGCTGCACGTGGGGCGCGTGGTGCCGATTTACGAGGGCGCGGGAAAGCTCACGACCAAACTTTTCCGTACGCTGATTCACCGGATTCTGGGCACGATCGAGCCGCTGGACGACGCATTGCCGCAGTTTTTGAAAGACCGGCTGAAGCTTCCGGACCGGTGGAGGGCGGTGCGCGACATTCACTTTCCGCCGCCGGATAGCGATTTGCGGCTGCTCAACGGATTCCGCTCTCCGGCGCAGTTCCGGCTGATATTCGAAGAATTCTTCTGGCTGGAATGCGGGGTGGCGCTGAAGCGCAGCAAGGCGCGCAGCCTGCCGGGGATCGGGTTCGCGCTGAACGAGCGGGTGCGGGAACAGATCAAGGCGATGCTGCCGTTCAAGCCCACGGGAGCGCAGAAGCGGGTGCTGAAGGAGATCGCGGAAGACATGGCCGCGCCGCATCCGATGAACCGTTTGCTGCAGGGCGACGTGGGCAGCGGGAAAACGATTGTGGCCGCGGAGGCGGCGGTGATCGCGATCGAGAACGGCTATCAGGTGGCGGTACTGGCGCCGACGGAGATTCTGGCGACGCAGCACAGTTTCACCTTCAAGAGGATTCTGGAGAAGCTGGGCTACGTCACGATGCTGTTGACGGGAAGCTTCACGGCGCGCGAGAAGGTGCAGCTGAAGAAGCTGCTGGCGGAGGGGCTGGTGCATGTGGCGATCGGCACGCACGCGCTGATTCAGGAGGACGTGGAGTTCAAGAAGCTGGGCCTGGCGATCATCGACGAGCAGCATCGCTTCGGCGTGCTGCAGCGGCTGGGGCTGGCGAAGAAGGGCGCGACTCCGGACATCCTGGTGATGACCGCGACGCCGATTCCGCGCACGCTGGCGATGACGATGTACGGCGACCTGGACGTCAGCATCATCGACGAGATGCCGCCCGGGCGCAAGCCGATTGTGACCAAACATGCGACCAGCGACGCGATCGAACAGGTGTTGAGTTTCGTGAAGAAGCAGATCGAGGAGGGGCGGCAGGCGTACGTAGTGTACCCGGTGATCGAAGAGAGCGAGACGCAGGCGATGAAGGCGGCGCAGAAGGAGTACGAGCATCTCTCGAAGGAGGTCTTCCCGGATATATCGGTGGGGCTGATGCACGGGCGGCTGGGGGCGGACGAAAAAGAGGGCGTGATGCAGCGCTTCAAGGACGGCCAGATCAAGATCCTGGTATCGACCACGGTGATCGAAGTCGGGGTGGACGTGCCGAATGCGAGCGTGATGGTGGTGGAGCAGGCGGAGCGCTTCGGCCTTTCCCAATTGCATCAGTTGCGCGGGCGGGTGGGACGCGGGGCGGAGCAGAGCTACTGCATTCTGGTGACGGAGAAGATGAACGACACGGCGCGGGAGCGCATACGGACGCTGGTGGAATCCACCGACGGGTTCTACATTTCGGAGATGGATTTGAAGCTGCGCGGGCCCGGGGAGTTTTTCGGAACGAAGCAATCGGGGCTGCCGAGCCTGCGGGTGGCGAACATTCTGCGCGATGCGGAGATTCTGGAGATCGCGCGGCGGGAGGCGATCGACTTCATCGGGCGTCCGCCTTCGGAGGAAGATCTGCGGCGGGCGGTGGCGTACATACGCGATCACTGGCAGCGGCGGTATGGCCTGGTGACGGTGGGCTGATGCGGATCATCGCGGGAGAGTTCCGTTCGCGCCATTTGAAGAGCTTGCCGGGCACGGCCACGCGGCCGACGTCGGACCGGCTGCGCGAGACGATTTTCAACATTCTGCAGGCCAAGGTGGAAGGCGCGGTGTTCGTGGACGCGTACGCGGGCACGGGCGCGGTGGGGATGGAGGCGTTGAGCCGGGGAGCGCGGCACGTTTACTTCCTGGAGAAGGCTCGGCCTGCACTGGAGGCGATCCGGGAGAATCTGGCGGGGCTGCAGGTGGAGCGGCGGGCGACGGTGTACGCGGGCGCGGTGCTGCTGACGCTGGCGCGCTGCCGCGCGGCGGACATCGTGTTCCTGGATCCGCCTTATGACGAGGAGCGCGAGTATGCGGCGGCGCTGGAATACCTGGGCGGCAACCCGCCCGGGCTGGTGATCGCGCAGCATGCAATCCGCCTCAAGCTGGAGGATCGCTACGGCGCTTTGGAGCGCACGCGCCTGCTCAAGCAGGGAGACAACGCGCTGAGCTTCTACGCATTCGACGGACGCGATCCGGACCAGCCGTAGTACACGATGTACAGGTAGCAGACCGCCGGCATCAGGAAGGCGGTGTGGATGCCGATGGAATCGGCGAGCGCGCCTTGAATGACCGGGAGAATGGCGCCGCCGACGATCGCCATGATGAGCAGGCTCGAGCCCTTGCCGGTCAGCGGACCGAGGCGGGCGATGCCTAGCGTGAAGATTGTCGGGAACATTACCGAATTGAAGAGGCCGACGGCGATGACGCTCCACATCGCGAGCGCGCCGGTGGTGGCAACGGTGGTCAGCACCAGCGCGCAGGCGGCCAGCGCGGCACCGCCCAGCACCTTGCCGGGCGATGCGGTGCGCAAGAGCGCGGAGCCGATGAAGCGGCCGGCCATCGCGCCGCCCCAATAGAAGGAGACGAAGCCGGCGGCGGCGCGTTCGGTGAGGCCGCCGATTTCGGGCTGCGAGAAATAATTCACCAGGAAGCTGCCGATGGACACCTCGGCGCCGACGTAGACGAAAATCGCCGACTGCGCCGAGGACGAGGTGGCGGTGCCGCCAGATGCTGTCGTCCACCTTCACGCCATGGCCCTCTTCGATATCGGGGAGTGCCGGAAGATGGAAGCGCGAAACGCCGAAGGCCAACAGGAAAAGCGTGATGGCGATGGCGACGTAGGGCAGTTGCACGGCGCTGGCATCGGCGCGGCCCGAGGTTTCCGAGAGGATCAGAGCGCCGCCCAGGTAGGGCGCGATGGTGGTGCCGAGCGAGTTGAAGGCCTGCGCGAGATTCAGGCGGCTGGAGCCTTTTTCCGGCGGACCGAGTTGCGCCACATACGGGTTCGCCGCCACCTGCAGCAGCGTGATCCCCGACGCCAATACCCACAACGCGCCCAGAAAGACGGCGTAGCTGCGAACCGACGAGGCCGGCACGAAGGCGAGCGCGCCGAGGCCCATCACGACCAGGCCGATGACGATGGATTTCTGGTAGCCCACACGCGCCAGGACGCGCGAAGAGGGAGTCGCCATGAGGAAGTAGGCCGAGAAGAAGGTGAACTGAATCAGCATCGTCTGCGTGTAATTCAGGTCAAACAGGGCCTTGAGGTGAGGCACCAGGATATCGTTCAGAACGGTAACGAAACCCCACATGAAGAAGACGGTGGTCACCACCGTGAGGGCCAGCCCGGTCTTTGCCCGGGGCGCAGTATCGTGATTCATGGAAGGTCCACTATAACCAATGGCGTGCTACGTCATGTACCAGCCGCCGTTGATGTGCAGCGTCTGGCCGGTGATGTAGCCATTGCGCGCGAGCATGACGGCGGCATCCGAGACTTCCTCGACCGCGCCAAAACGGCCTATGGGAATGCGCTCCGCGGTCGCATTGGGGTTGGCGGTAACCATTTCGGTTTCGATCAGCGCGGGCGAGATCGCGTTCACGGTGATTCCTTCAGCGGCGACGCGGGAGGCGTAGAAGTGGGTCAGGCCGAGCATGCCGGCCTTGGAGGCGGCGTAATGCGCGCCGACCACGCCGCCCACGTGCGCCGCGACGGACGAGAGATTGATGATCCGTCCCCAGCGCCGTTCGCGCATACCGGGCAGTACGGCCTGCGTCATCAGGAAGCACGATTTCAGGTTGACGGCGAGCAACTCGTCCCAATCATTCTCGGTGATCTCGTCGATGCCCTGGACGCGTGCGATGCCGGCGTTGTTGACCAGAATATCGATGCGGCCCAGATGCTTGTGCACCGCTTCGACCAGGCGATCCACTTCGGCGGCCTTCGAGACGTCGGCCTGCATGGCAATCGCGCGGCGGCCGAGTGCGGCGATCTCGGCGCCCGCCTGCCTGGCTCCGGCGGCACGCTCGCGATAATTGATGGCGATATCGACGCCTGCCTGGGCAAGCGCGACCGCGATCGCGCGACCGATGCCGCGGCCGGCACCGGTAACTAATGCGACTTTCCCGCTGAGATCGTCCATGTTACGAGGGTAGCGTTAGCAGCGCACCCCAGTGAAGGCCGGCGCCGAAGGCGGCGAAAACGACGGGGCCGGAGAGTACGTTCTGCCGCTCGCCGCGCCACTCCGACGCCGCGATCAACAGGGATGCGGATGACGTATTTCCGTAGCGCTGCACGTTACAGAAGAAGCTCTCGGGCGGGACCGCAAGGGACTTGCGCCACGCGCGTGATCAGGTTGAGGTTGGCCTGATGCATGAGGTACGTGTCCACCTCCGCCGGCTGGTAGTGGTTGCGCTCCAGAAGGTCCTGGATGCTTCGTGGAATCTTGCGGGCCGCCTGGAGGATGATGCTGCGGCCATCCATGTGGAGCGGCGCATCGAAACCCAGGGTGAGGGCTTCGCCGTACTCGGCGTCGCTGCACAGCAGGGAATCGGCGATGCGTGCAAAGCCGTTGCGCTCGGTGACCAGGCAGGCTCCCGCGCCGTCTCCAAAGAGAATCGCGGTATCGCGGCCTTCCGCGTCCAGGCGCACGGTGCGCGACATGATTTCGCTCGCGACGACAAGCACGTTGCCATAGGCCGGCGCCAGGTGGGCAGCGAGCGCCATGCCGAACAGGGAGCCCGCGCTTGCGATGGGCAGATCGATCGCAGGTGTGCCGGGGATGCCAAGCGCTGCGCCAATGGCGGCTGCGGGGCCGGGAAAGCGGCGCCCGGCCGAGCCGCTGGATACCAGGAGCAGCCGAACGTCGCGCGCGGCGACGCCGCTTTTCGCCAGACAATCCTCCGCGGCCGAAGCTCCGAGCGCGGCCACGGTGTCGCCGGGAGCGGCGAAACGGCGTTGTTCAATGCCGGTGGCTTGTTGGATCCATGCCGGGTCGGCGCCCAGCATTCCGGCGAGTTCGGAATTCTCCACCACTCGCGAGGGCAGATGGCAACCGAAGGCGCGCAAGTACGCCATATCAGGAGCGGCTTTGCAGGTACGCTTCGATGCGCGCCAGGGTATCGAACTTGCGCGGCGAGAGGTCGGAATCCGGAATGCGGATGGAGAATTCGCGTTCCAGGCCGCCGACGAAATCAGCGAGAGCGAAGGAATCCAGCAGGCCGGATTCGAATAGGGACTCCTCAGGCGAGGGGTCGATCGGTTTGCCGGCATACTGCCGGAGGACTTCAACGATTCGGTTTTGGTCGGTCATGGGAAATATCTCCGGCGTCGGGCCGGGCCTTCTTATAAGCTTCGAACAACGGCATCAAATCGGAGTAGAGAACGCTCGCCAGGCGGCGGTATCCGGCGGCGGTGAAATGGACGCGATCGCCCTGCGCCAGGCCCGCCGTCTGCCAGTCGCGCATGGCGCCGGGGCCGCCCATACGTTGGCGGGTGTCCCAATAGACGCAGCCGAGTTCTTTGCAGACGGCCTGCTGCTGGGCGATGATATCGTCGATTCCGGCGACGAGCTGCCAGCGGCCGCGGGCCACAATCCAGCGATCGGCCGGGCCCAATACGAGAATGCTGGAAGCCGGCGCGGCCTGGCGGAGGCGGGTGATCACTTTGGCAAATGCGTCGCGATAACTTTCGCGATGCCACAGCGGGTCGCTGGCTTCGTTGGTTCCGTAGGAAAGCACGATCAGTCCCGGCCCTCTACGTTGCAGGTAGGTGGCCAACATATTTTCATCCCACTTAAGCAGCAGCGTGGCCTCGGCGCCGTTGATACCGAGAGCTTCGTAGGTGACGCCGGAGGCCTTGTCGGCGACCCAACCGAAGAGGCGCACGGGACGCGCGTCCAGGGTCTTGAGCAGGAAACGGTGCGGGCCAGGCTGGGTGGTGTAGCGGACGAAGCCGGCCGCGGTTTCGCCGGCGGTGGGAATATCGTCGAGGTGCTGGTCGAAATCGTAGAGGGCGAGACGTCCGCCGCCGGGCTGTTGCAGGAAGTGAATTTCGAGGCGATCGCATTCGGCTTGCAGGAATACGGTTTGCCCGGCGCGCGACGTAGAAATGCTGACGCCGCCGAGCCCGAACCAGCCATCGCCGGCGCCGGTGCGCAGGCCCGCGCTCACCCAGCCGGCGCTGCCGCCGCCGCGCGCATCGAAGCGGCGGTAGCCGAGAAACGGACGGCCGGCGAGCGAGAAGCCGGAGCCGCCATCGCCGAAGCGCGCGCGGAACTCGTCGCGCAGGCCGCCGGTCCACTCATCGGCGGCGGTGTGGGAATCGCCGAACTGAATGATGTGGAGCGGGGTCTGATTATCGGCGGCGCCGAGGCGCGCGAGCTGCTCGAAGAACGGCACCAGCGCGCCGGGCTGCCGGAAGGGCATTGGCGCTGAATTTTCCAGGTATTCATCGACCTTGCGCTGGGCGGCGGCGCGCGCCGCGGCGGTGACTGGAGGAGACGCCGGACGCTTGGATTTCTTCTTCCTTTTGGCGGCAGGCGAGCCGGAGAGCAGGCAGCAGCACAACAGTGCCACACCGATTGCCACGGGGATTCGCTCTCGCAACATCATTCCAGTGTACGTTCAACGCTTGGCGGGACGCAGTTGATACCGGTTCCAACCCGAGAGAATTTCGCGCGCGAAGGCGGTAGCGATCAGCTTGCCGCCGGCGGGATAGGGATGAATGAAATCGGCCGAGACCAGGCGCGGCTGCGCGGCGTACCAGCGCGCCATGGTGCCCGCGCCGCCCATGGCGTGGAACGTGTCAAAGAAACCGCAGCCTGTCTCCCGCGCGACACGGCGCTGCATGGCGACGATGCGCGGAATGGTGGGCATGGTGGCGATCTCGCCGGGGCCGGATTTGTAGCCGCGATCCATGGGGCTCATGATGAGAATGGAGGCTTCGGGCAGCGCCGCGCGCACCCGGCGGATGGCCTCGCGCAACTCCTTTTCGTACTGCTTGTCTACGAACTCGGCGAAATCCGCCTCGTTGGTGCCGTAGTTGATGATGACGAGGGCGGGATGGCGGTGCTGCAATTCGGCGGTCCAATGGTTCTGGTTGAACATGCGGGAGAGCACGGTGATGGACGCGCCGTTCAGCCCCAGGGAATCGTAGACGATGCCGGGGCCCGCGTTTTCCGCGGTGATGCCGAAGAGGCGGACGGGGCCCTGTTCCACGCGCAATTCGAGCGCGGAGACCGGTTCGGGGACGGTGAAGGCGGCGAAATCGGCAGCCTTGGTTTCGCCGGCGGTTTCGATTCGGCCGAGCGATATGCCGCCGGCTGAGACGGTGAAGGCGCCGCCCTCGGGCTGCCTGAGAAACCAGACTTCGAAGCGCGTGTAGCCGGTTTTTTCAAAGACGATTTTGCTGGATGCCGGAGGTTTTCCGGTGAAGCTCACGCCGCCGAGCCCGAACAGGCCGTCACGAACTTCAAAGTGGCTGGCGGGAACCATTTGCCAGCCGGAGCCGCTCACGCTCACGCCGGTGTGCTGATACCAGGCCCAGGGTTTCGCGGGCAGAACAAAGCCGTGTCCGGCATTGCCGAAGCGCTCCTGCAGCAGTTTGCGGATGTCGCCGGTGATGAGGTCGGCGGTAGTGGGGGAATCGCCGTAGTGCACGATGCGGGTGACACCACCGGGCCGTCGCAGGGCGGCATAAAACGAGTCGAGCACGCCGGCGCGGTCTTCGAGTAACGGCTCGGGCTGCGAAGGCGCGGGAATTGAGGGCTCGGCGGTTTCCGGCTTCTTACCGAGGGTGGGAATGCGAAGCGGAACGGGCGGCATGACAGGCAGGGGTTCGATGTGGCGCGCCATCGGGCTCAGCGGGGTGGATTCCGGGTTGAAGCTGGCCAGCGCGCGAAGATCGGTGGCGTTCGGCGGATTGACCAAAGCGATCAGCGCGCCCAGGGTGGCGATCGCGAGTCCGGTGTGGATGGGGAAATCGCGCATGATCAGAACCGGGAGTAGACGAAGGGCGCGCTGCCGCCGGCGCCGAAATAGCGGAGCGCGGCCGCCACCAGCACCAGGGCCGCAGCGTGCACATAGAAGGGGCTCACGGCGAAGCGTTCCATGGCGAATGCGTACCAGGGCTTCGGCACGAAAAACGTCGCGGCGGCCAGCAGCAGCGCGGCGGCGAACAGGGGCGTGATGTTTTCGAAGCCCAGCGAAAGCGAGGCGATCCGGCCGAGGATATCGAAGGCAG
Organism: uncultured Solibacteraceae bacterium; assembly: GCA_963811575.1. GTDB lineage: Bacteria > Acidobacteriota > Terriglobia > Bryobacterales > Bryobacteraceae > Solibacter. The sequence continues at coordinate 228,839 of CAWERY010000016.1, forward strand.
TGGCGACGCTGCCGGCGCGGAAGAAGATCCAGGTGAGACACACGAATTGGTAGGTGCCGAAAATGGCGAGGCCGCGCCGCCAGGGGTTGACGGGCTGCCTGGGCCGCCCGCGCCATGCCCACCATCCACGGGTTGCCGCCAGCGCAACGCCATGGAGCAGGCCCCAAATTGCGAAATTCCACGTCATGCCGTGCCACAGGCCGCCGAGCACCATGGTGATCACTAGGTTGACGTACGGCATGATTCTGGTGCGGCCGCCGGGCAGGTTGAAAAAGAGATAGTCACGCAGCCAGTTGGAAAAGCTGAGGTGCCAGCGGCGCCAGAACTCGGTGAGATTGGCGGAAAGGTAGGGCCGGTCGAAATTGATCGGCAGCCGGATGCCAAGCAACTGCGCCGTTCCGCGGGCGATATCGGTGTAGCCGGAGAAATCGAAGTACAACTGCAGGGAGTAGGCGTAGACCGCGAGCAGCACTTCGCCGCCGCTATAGAGCTTGGGCGTATCGAACACGCGATTGACCAGATTCTCCGCCAGGAAATCTGCCACCAGGGCCTTCTTAAGGACGCCGAGGCCGATCAGAAACAGCGCGCGTCCGCCTTCGACGCGGCTCAGCGGAATGCGCTTCGCCATTTGCGGAATCAGGTCTGTGACGCGGGTGATGGGACCGGCCTGAAGGGTCGGGAAGAACGCAGACGGCGGAGAGGTAGGCGAGCAGGCTGCCGCCGCCCTTGGCGTCGCGGCGGTAGAGATCCAGCGTATAGGTGAGGGCTTGCAGGGCGTAAAAAGACAGGCCGAGCGGGAAGATCCAATCCCACCCGTGCGGATTGAGCAGCGCGCCCATGTGGCGCGCGCCGAGCAGCAGGGCCAGATTCATGGCGACGCTGAGGGCGACCCAGGCACGGCGCGCGAGGGCGTTTTCCGAACGCATCAGGCGGAGGCCGATCAGAAAATCGGCCGTACCGCAGGCCGGCATCAACGCCAGGTAGAAGAGGCCGAAGCGGGCGCAAAAGAAGTAGTTCGCCAGCAGGATTACGGCGAGGCGAACCGGCCGCGCGGGCGCGGCCCAATAGAGGAAAAAGACAGCGGCGATAAAGAAGAACGATGTACTACTACCGGCGGCGAGCCCCATGAGAATCTCTCAGGGTAACAAGACATGCAATTTCGCAGCCGAGTCTTTTGGTTAACTACTCCGTCCAGGGTTTGACTTCACCACCGAGGCCTTTGTAGCCGTTCTTCATGCGCTCTTCGATAACCGCCCAAACCTTCGGGTCGCAGCCCTTCCATTCCGCCACGGCCTTGTTGCCGAGGTACGGCAGATCGGCGACGCCCATCTTGCTCGAGAAGAAACCGCTGACGGTGAGATCGCGGAAGGTGGTGAAGAAGACCACCCAGTTGTGATCGGCGGCGGCGGCGCGTTCGGGCCAGGCGATGCGGTCGAGGATCTGCTTCTGCTGGGCCGGCGCTGGCGGCGGCGAAATCCTTCTGAAAGAGGCGGGTGGATTCGAGATCGAGCCAGGTAAGGCCGCCGAGCACCTGGGCGGAGAGGGTCTCCACGCCATCTTCACGGGTGCGGAAATCGATCCAATCGTCGATGAACTCGGGGGCTCCGGCGGCGGTTGCGCTGCCGGAATGCTCATCGGCGGGAATGATCAGATCGCAGAGCACCTGCACGGTGCGCCACTGGTGATCGTCGAAGATTTTGCGCTGATACTTGACGGGCGCGGGGGCGGCGGGCGCGGGATGGGAATGCGCGTCCTGGGCCGGCGCGGCGGTTTGCGCGGCGGCGGCGGCTGGAGCGATGCCCAGAATTTGGATGAGATTGCGGCGAGTGACGTCCATGGCTGCCTCCTAGAGATTCCGCTTCTTGATCTGGTCCGCGATGTAATCGCTGGTCCGCCAGCCGAGCGCGGTGATGGAAAGCGTCGGATTTTTGTCGGCGTTGCTGACGAAGGGAGCGGCGTCCGTGATGAAGAGATTCTTGCAGTCCCACGCCTGGCACCATTGGTTGAGCACGCTGGTTTTGGGATCGTCGCCCATTTTGGTGGCGCCCACCTCGTGGATGATTTCGCCGCCGCGGGAGATCGGGGCGCTCATGCCGGTGACCCGGCCGCCCGCCGCCAGGATGATCTCCTTGAAGGTGTCCTGCATGTGCTTGGCTTGCAGGATCTCGTCGTTGCTCCATTTGAAGTGGAAGCGCAGGACGGGAATGCCCCACTGGTCGACCGCATTGGGATCGATCTCGCAGAAGCTCTGTTCGTTGGGAATCATTTCGCCGCGGCCGGCGAAGTGGACATTGGCGCCGTACATCTTGCGGAGATCGCGCTTGAGGTCTTTGCCGTAGCCGCCGCCCAGAATGGTGTGGGAGCCGCCGAGAATGCCCGCTCCCGGCATGCCGCGGCCGCCGCCGAGTTCGACGTGATATCCGCGCGAGAACGGCATCTTGCCGGCCTTCTGCTGCTGGTAGAGCCACCAGGGCATGTACATGTGCATGCCGCCGACGCCATCGTCATTGGCCGGCGGAAGATCTTCGAGAATCGGCAGATACCCGTTGACCGAAGCGCCGACGGTATCCATGATGTACTTGCCCACCAGGCCGGTGGAATTGGCGATCCCATTGGGGAAGAGCGTGGATTTCGAGTTCAGCATGATGCGCGCGGTTTCGCAGCAACTCGCCGCCAGCACCACGACGCGCGCCTTCACGGTAACTTCCTTGCGCGTATTTTTATCGATGTAAGAAACTCCGGTGGCCTTGCCGTCCGGCCCGACGGTGACTTCGCGGCACATGGCGCCGGTGCGGACTTCGAGGTTGCCGGTGGCGAGCGCGGGCTTGATGTGCACGCCGGGTGAAGCGAAGTTGGCATTGACCGCGCAGGCGCGGCCGCATTCGGCGCAGTAGTGGCAGGCGGGGCGCCCGTTGAGCGGCTTGGTCAGAATCGCCAGGCGCGAAGGAATGCAGGGGATCTTGAGTTTGTCGCTGACGCGTCTTGATGATGCGCTCGTGGGCGCGCGGCGCGGGGGCCGGCTGAAAGCGCCCATCGGGGGTATTTTCCAGGCCTTCCTGGGTGCCGAAGACGCCGATCAGCTCCTCGGCCTTGTCATAGTACGGGCGCGAGGTCTTCATAACTGATGGGCCAGTCGAAGCCTTTGCCATCGCGGCTGTACGGCTTGAAATCGTAGGGCCCCATGCGAAGAGAGATGCGCCCATAGTGGTTGGTGCGGCCGCCCAGCATGCGCGCGCGGTACCACATGAATTCGCTGCCGGGCCCGGTGGTATAGGGCTCGCCGGGCACCTGCCAGCCGCCGACCAGGGTAGCGTCGTAGTAGCCGAAGGGCTTGGCCTTGGAGCCGGCGGCGCGGTGCGGAGCGTTGTAGTTCCACTTGAACATGTCGCTCTGCCGGGCGGGGTCGTAGTTGCCTCCGGCCTCGAGCATGCAGACTTTGGCGCCGGCCAGCGTGAGCACGTGGGCGGCGATGCCGCCTCCGGCTCCGGAGCCAACGACGATCACGTCGTATGTTTTCGGACTGCCTTTCGATTGCGGCATGAGCTCTCTCTCTGAACGCTGTATGAATCGTTATTAGATGAAACGCTGCTCGGATGAAACCATGTTACTTGAAATGCTGCTGAACGCGGAGGGAGGCTGATCGCAGGCGGCCGCTAGCGGCGACGAACGCGCGGAACCGGGGCAATCGCGGCGAGGGCGAAATCTTCAGGACGGCGAAGCAGCAGGAAAACCGCAAGCACGAGGAGCGGCCAGAGTTGCAGGTACAGGCGCTCGAGCGCGGTGGAGATCAGCCAAGCCACGTCCAGCCGGGTGAGAAGGAAGACCGCGAAATCTCCGGCGAGCGCGATCGCGAAGGCGATCAACGGCAGCATGGCCGGGAAAGCACCGGAGCGGGGACGCAAGAGCGCCGCGGCGAATGCGAGGAGGGCGAGCGGCACCAGCGGAGCGCTTTTTACAAAGCCGGCGAGCACCGCGAACCAGCGTCCGCCATCGGCGATCTTGTGAGAAGCGGCATCGCCCATACCGGCGATCAAGGTATCGGGCGGAGCGGCGAAGAGCTTGAACCAAAGCACCAGGGCAAGCAGCGGCAGCGCGCCGAGGAGAAAGAGTCCGGCTTGGCGAAGGGCCTGACGCGGGCCGGCGGTACGCCATGCGATGGCCAAGAGCGCGACGGTCAACGCGGCCAGCAGCAGCAGACCCTCGCTCTTCGTCCAGGCGGCCAGGCCGGCAAAGCAGCCCGCGAGGGTGAGGAAGCGCGCCGAGCGCGGCGGCGATCCGTCCAACATCAGGATCGCGGCCGACGCCAGGCCGAAGAACGCCAGCGGCAAATCGGCATATTGATCTGGCGCCGCACTCCACAAGAACTGATTGGCGAAGAAGATCAGCCCGGCCAGAAGTCCGGCGGCGGCGCCGCGTAGAACGGCGACCGCGGAGGTGAGCACGATGGCAAGCGACAGAGGAAAGAGCAAGGCGATCGCTATGGGAACTGCCGCGGAGGGATCGCCGCTGAAGAGCCATCCGCGCGCGACGGCCGAGGAAAGCAGCAGCGGATATTCCATGTGCGTGCCGGTGGGTAGGGTGGTGATGGCGAAACGCCAGGTGTCGCTGTGCAGCAGGAAGCGCGCGCGCAGATTCCAGATGGCAAAGGCGTCCCAGCCGCCCTGCGGGTTCGACTCGGCGGAATTCAGGAAAGAGGCAATGAAGAGAGCGGCCATCGCGGCAGCCGCAATGGTCAGCACCCAGTTCCATTGGAACGCAGGCTGCGCCTCACCGGCGGGGGCGAGTGCCGGAGTTGGCGCGGCGGCGGAGGTAGTAGAGGGCGCCGCAAGCCAGGATCGCGAGAGCTTCCACGCCGAGCACGACGGGCAAGCTCGCTGCGCCGGCAACGAGCAACAGAAAGTAAAGGCAGGACGTGATGCCGATCCCGAAGCCGAGACCCAGGCTTGCGCGCAGCGCCGGCGCCCAAGGGGAGCGGCCGCCGACGTCTGGCGTCCACAGGCTCACGGCAAGGTAGCCCAGCAGTGCGGCGGAGATCAACGATAAAAGCGCCATCGGGGAAATCATTGTCGGAGCCCGGGATGCGCGGAGCCGCTCATGGCTTTCTCCGGAAGAGGATCACGCCGTTGCCGAGATCGCGGACAAGCTCCAGGTTGTGGGCGGCGCCCATGCCGGCGAAATCCAACGGACGCGAGAAATTTCCGATCACCCATGCGGCTTCGTCGGCGGAGCGCACCACGAGCCGCGGCGCCAGCGTGAACGCAACGCCGAAGTAAGACGCTTGTCCGGGAGTGCCTTCGAACGAAAGATCGGAGAGGTACCCGATGACGGCTTTGGGGGGCAAGAGACGGGCGGCTTCGCGCAAGCGTTCGGGCTGCGCGTTGATGAGATAGGGGTCCTGATACGCGTGCGCGTAGGCATCGGCGCCGCGATACGATTCGATGCCGAGGATCAGGCACAGTCCGGCGAGCACCAGTACGCCGGCTTGCAGCCAGACGGGATAACGGCCCGAGGTCACTGAACCATCATAACGGGGGGCGAGGAAGAGGTAGGGATGAGGGAAGATGCGCCGGCGGAGAAATCCGCCGGCGCGAGGGAGACTGCTTAGAGGCCTTTCTTGGCGAGGAAGCCGACCAGGTCCACAACGCGGCTGGAGTAGCCCCATTCGTTGTCATACCAGGCGACGACCTTCAGGAGATTGCCATCCAGCACCTTGGTCAACTGGGCATCCACGATGCTGCTGTTGGGATTGCGCAGCATGTCGGTGGAGACCACGGGATCTTCGGTGTAGCCGAGGATGCCCTTGAGTTCGCCTTCGGACGCAGCCTTAAGAGCGGCGTTGACGGCTTCGGTGGTGGAGGGGTTCTTCAGGATGCAAACGAAATCGACGACCGAGACATCCGGCGTGGGAACGCGCATGGAGTAGCCATCGAGTTTGCCCTTCAGTTCGGGAAGCACGAGGCCGATCGCCTTGGCGGCGCCGGTGGTGGTCGGGATCATGTTGAGCGCGGCAGCGCGGGCGCGGCGCAGGTCTTTGTGCGGGAAATCGAGGACGTTCTGATCGTTGGTATAGCTGTGGATGGTGGTCATCGACCCCTTTTCCACGCCGAACTTCTCGTTCAGGACTTTGACTACCGGCGCCAGGCAGTTGGTGGTGCAGGAGGCGTTGGAGATGATGTTGTGCTTGGCAGCGACGTAGGCGGCATCGTTGACGCCGAGAACGAGCGTGACATCCTCATTCTTCGCGGGCGCGGAAATAATGACCTTCTTTACGGTGCCGCGCATGTGCTTTGCGGCATCCTTGCCATCCGTGAAGCGTCCGGTGGATTCGATGACGATCTGGGCGCCGACGCTGGACCAATCGAGTTCGGCGGGGTCCTTAGTGGCGAAAACCTTGATGGTCTTGCCGCCGACGGTAATCGAGGTAGCGTCGTGGGTGACCGTTTCGGGAAGGGTGCCGAGCACCGAATCGTACTTCAAAAGATGGGCTAATGTCGCCGTATCGGTCAAATCATTGACCGCCACGAATTCGACGTCGCTATTATGCAAACCTGCACGAACGACATTACGGCCGATCCGGCCGAAGCCATTAATTCCTACTTTAATTGCCATTGTTTCTCCTGTGCGAAATGAGGGATCGGATTAAGATTTAGGATAACAGGAGGGGGGTATCGGGGGCAACCTTAAGATTCGGAGTTTAAATTCCTAAATAGATCTAAGAGGCGTTCCGAGGAGGATCGATGATTGTAGTTTTGTTCCGTTCGAAGCTGGTGGAGGAGCCGGAGGGCTATGACGAGATGGCGGCGGAGATGGAGTCCCTGGCGCGGGGCATGCCGGGATTTATCGACGTAAAGAGTTACCGCGCGGAGGACGGCGAACGGCTCACGATTGTGTGGTGGGAGAACGAAGAGACGCTGCGGCAATGGAGGGAGCACGCGCGTCATCGCGTGGCGCAGCAGGCCGGGCGCGAGCGCTGGTATGCGTATTACAAGATGGACGTCGCCGAGGTGGTGCGGAAACGGGACTTCGAGAAAGCGGAAACGCGCTAGCGGATGAGCGTGATCTCTTTAAAGGTGACGATGCCCTTGCCGCCGTGGTGCTGCACGGCAATGTAGCCGGTGTCGGGACGGCGGCCGCGGTCGGGTTCGTATGCCTTAACTTTTTCGGGAGCGGGAGTGACGCCGTCATAATCGGTGACCACTACGCCGTTGACGGTGACGGTGGTGCGCGGACCTTGCATCTTGATTTCCATGGTGTTCCATTCGCCGATCGGTTTGGACGGGCGCGCCTTCGCCTTCACCATGGAATACAGGACGCCGGTGCAATGCCAATCGTCATCGCCCTGATCGATTTGCACTTCGATGCCTTTGTTGATGGCATCGTCCTCGGACTTGGGCGCTTCGGGAATGCGGATGAAGATGCCGGAATTGGCGCGTTCACTATCGACCTTGTAGACCACGCGGATGGTCGCGTTGCCGAATTTTTCGCGCGGATACCAGATGTCGTCCTCGGGCGCGTCGGGGTCTGTGATCAGCAGTCCGTTGTCGATCTTGAAGCCCGGGGCGCGATCGGCCTGACCCTTCGTGCCGGGGCAGGCGCGTCCAGCCATCCAGATTCTTGCCGTTCCACAATTTCAGATCCGCACCAAAGACGGGAATGGCGAGGGCCATGGCAACGACAAGGGATTTCCGCATAGGCGTAGTGTAACGCCGGGCATCATTCCGTGGTGAGCCAATAGCCGGGGCGGGCGTGAGTTTTCGCTCCCGGGACGTCGACCTCGACGCGCAGCGTGTGATATCCCGGTTCGCCGGCCGGAGTGAAGCTCAGAACATAGGCGCTATGCATGGCGACGCCGAGGATGGCGAGGCCGTCTTCCAACTGATTCTGCTTGCGAAAGTGCAGCTGTGCGCCGCCGGTGGCGGCGGCGAGCGCGGAAAACGGGTCGACACTTTCGGCGGCCGCCGCGGTGCGGGTGAGGACCGGGATCAGGCGGGTGAGATCGGCGCCGGCTTTGAAGCCGCCGCGATCCTTGCTGGACGAAAGTCCCTGCAAGGAGAAGGTATCGGAGACGAAAGCCTTGCCGATTTCGGGAAGGGCAAGCGCGTAGACCGTGACATTGTCGCGCTCGGCGGCGCGGCGCACATCCTCCAGGGGCGCTTGGCTTCCGTGATCGGCGGGCTGGCCGATGTAGAGAAGCACGCGGCTGCGCGGGGCCGGACGCGCGCGCAGAAGCTCGATGGCCCGCATGCCGGCATCGAGAGCGCGAGCGCCATGGCCATCGGGTGCGAGTTTACGCAGCGCCTGCGAGAGGTCGCCGGTGTCGAAGGGCTTGGCGACCGCGACCTCATCGCCATAGACGATGACGGCGGATTCGCCGGCGTCGCCGACCAGCAGGGCGTCGAGCGCGCTGCCGACCTTGGCGATGAACGGGAGATAGGCGCGAATATCCTGATTCGCCTGCACGGCGACTGCGACCGAGGCGGGTGTGGCGGCAACATCCAGCGTGAAGGGACGCGGCTTGTCGTCCTCGAAGAGGTGGAAACTGGCGGGCTGGAGATCGGGAACGACGCGCCCCGCAGGCGAGAGCACGAGCGTCGGCACGGAGACCAGCGGGACGCGCACGCGAATGGTCTGCGCGGATAGGATTGCGGCGAGGAGCGCGGGAATGACAGCGCGCCAGGGCATCGGGCTCCTAGCGGCGCGGAGCAGCGGTGCGGTCGAAGGCAACCTTGCCGCCGACGATGGTGTAGACCACATCGGTCGCCATGATCTGGTCTTCGGGAACGGTCATGATGTCGCGGGAAAGGACGGTGATATCGGCGAGCTTGCCCAGCTCGAGCGAGCCTTTCGATTTCTCTTCGAAGGCGGCGTACGCATTATTGAGCGTGTAGGACTTGAGCGCTTCTTCGCGCGACATGCGCTGGTCGGGGTAGAAGACGGTGCCGTCCTTGAGCTTGCGGCTCACGCTGGCGTAGAAGCTGGCGAGCGGGCTGACATCTTCCACGGGCGCATCGGTGCCGTTGCCCACGATGGCGCCGCTCTTCATGAGCTTCTGCCAGACGTAGGCGCCTTCCTCGGCGCGCTTGGCGCCCAGGCGAAGCAGCACATAAGGCGCGTCGCTGGTGCAATGGACGCCCTGCATCATGGCGAGCACGCCAAGCTGTCCGAAGCGCGGAATATCGGCGGCGTTGATGTGCTGCGCGTGCTCGATTCGCCAGCGCAGGTCCTTCTTATCGGGATGCGCTTTGAAGGTCTCTTCGAAGATGTTGAGAGTCTCGCGATTGGCGCGATCGCCGATGGCGTGGACGCAGAGTTGGTAGCCGTGCTGGATGGCAAGTTCGGCGGTCTTGCGGATATCCGCCGGATCGTCGGTGTTGAGGCCGCTGCTGTCCGGCTTGTCCGTGTAGGGTTCGAGCAGCCAGGCGCCGCGCGAGCCGAGAGCGCCATCGATGGCGCGCTTGATGGCGCGGACGGTAAAGAAATCGCCACCCGCACCGATGGTGCGGTATTTATCGAGATTGGGCGCGAGCTGCTCATTGGGCACGCGCGCCATCATCCAGATGCGCATGCGCAGCTGGTGATCGTCGGCCATCTTCTTCAGAACATCGATGGTGGAAAAAGGAGATCCGGCGTCCTGGAAACTGGTGATGCCTTTGGAGAGCGACTCGTCGATGGCCAGGGTGATGGCCTTGTTGAGTTCCTCGCGGCGATCGGCGGCGGTGCGCTTGGCTTCGTAATCGGCGCGCGCCTTGCCGATGACTCCGGAGGCGCGTTCGCGGAGCAGGCCGGTGGGGTTGCCCTTGTCATCTTTGAGGATCTCGCCGCCGGAGGGATTGGGCGTCTTCCCGGTCACCCCGGCGAGCTCGAGGGCCTTGCCGTTGACGAAGCTGGCGTGGCCGCTGGCGTGGGTGAGGACCACCGGATTATTGGGCGACACCTTATCGAGCGAGGCATGCAGCGGGAAGCCTTCGACATTGGGATTGGGCGCCACGGTCCACTTCGACTGGTGCCAGCCGCGGCCCACGATCCACTCGCCGGGTTTGGCTTGTTTGACCGCGCGGGCAACCTGGGCGACGATCTCGTCCCACGTGCGCGCTTCGCGCAAATCGAGCCCCATGCGAAATTCGCCGACGCCGGTGAAGTGCCCGTGGCCTTCGATGAAGCCTGGAATGGCGAGCTGGCCGTGCAGATCGATCACCTTGGTATTGGGACCAATCCAGCGCTGCGCGGCGGAGTCCGGCCCGAGCGCGGTGATCTTATCGCCGCGCACCGCGATGGCCTGCGCGGTGGGCGCCGAGGCATTCATGGTGACGATCTTGCCGTTGCGCAGGACCAGGTCCGCGGGTTGGGCGAGAAGAGTGGCGGCGAAGACGGCTTGGGCCGCGAAAAAGGTTGCGCGCATGGAGTCTAGGATACTTGATTCATTGGGTGCCAGGCCTATCGCAGTGCGTCGATGGGATTGAGCGAAGTCACGCCTGGTTCTCCAGCAGGCGCGCCATCATGGCGACGGTGCGTTCCCAATTCTCGGCCTCCGCGGAAAGCTGTTTGCGGCCGGCGCGAGTAATGGAGTAAAAACGGGCCTTGCGGTTGTTCTCGCTGGCGCCCCACTCGGCCCCCGATCCATCCCTTGTGTTCGAGGCGAAGGAGTGCCGGGTAAATGGTTCCCTGGTTGAGTGCGAGCGAGCCCTGGGCCACCTGTTCGATGCGCCGCGCGATGCCGTAGCCGTGCTGGGGGCCCAGCGTATCGAGCGTTTTGAGCACCATCAAATCGAGCGTGCCGTACGGGACTTCTGATCTGTTGCCCATCAACAGGAGTATAAGTTGCGTTCTGTAGAGAGTCAACAGGGAGCGAAGCGGACGCCGATCAGTTCGCCTGGAATTCCTGCCCGATGCGGCTAACGGCCACGCGGTCGGAATGATTGCCGGCGGCCCCGTAGACGCGCTCGATGGGCTCGAAATAGGGCTCGCGGCTGAGCATGAACGTCTGGTGATGCACCGGCAGGAAGGATTCGGCTCCCGCCTGCTGGGCCATCAGCCACGCCTGCTCCGGAGTGCAGTGCGCATGAATCCAGGGATTGTACGCACCCACCGGCATAATCGCCAAATCGAAGGGGCGCGAAGATTTCAGCGGGCGAAAGGTGTCGGTCAGGGCGGTATCGCCGCCGAACAGTACCCGATAGCGGCCGGCTTCGAGCGTGTAGCCGTTATAGCCGCGATAGGTATCGCGGCGCATCCGTGCTCCCCAGTGGCGCACCTCGAAGGCGCGCACCGACAGAGGGCCCGCCTGGGTGCGCTGGTCCCAGCCGAGTTCGCGCACGCCGGCGTAGCGGTTCGCACGGAGCAGGTCGGCGGTACGCGAGGCCGTGATCACGGTGACGCCGCGGCCTTCCAGGCGGCGCAGGCTGGGGATGTCGAAGTGATCCATGTGCGCATGAGAGAGCAGCACTACGTCGATCTTCGGCAGCTCCGCGATACGCAGCGCGGGGTCGACGATCCGCTTCAGGCCGAGCGTTACCGGGCCCAGGCCGATACCGGCGCGATTGCTGAACACGGGGTCGGTGAGGATGGTGACGCCATCGATTTTGAGCAGGACGGTGCTGTGGCCGAGCCAGGCGGCATGGAGCCCTGTGTCCGGCCAGGAATGCGGATCGGGGCGATGCGGCGCGGGCCGTATGTCGCGCTGCATATCCTGCGTGAAGCGTTTATAGAAAGCCGGGGCAGTCCGATAGACCCAACCGCCAAGCTCAAGAAGTGCGACTGCCATGTAGCTATTCAGATGCTGCGTAGGCCGCGGAGGTTGCGTCGGCTATATTGATGGGGTGACCACGGGCGAGGTGACCACCAGGAAAGATCCACTGCGCGTTGGCATCCGCGTGGCCGTGTACGTAGCTCTGTACTTCGCCACGGCATTCGTATTCAGCGGGCTTCTGCTGTGGCTGGGCGGGTACCTGACGGGAATAACGGGAACCGGACTGCTGTCGGCGATCTTCGCCAACTGGCTGGCGCTGCGGATTTTCGAAGACCGTCCCCTGATTCAGATCGGCCTGTGGCTGAACCGCCGTTCGGTGGAGAACCTGCTCATCGGCTTGGGCGGGGGCGCGGGCGCCGCGGTGCTCGTGCTGGCACCCGCGCTTGCCGTGGGAGCGGCGCGCCTGGTATCCACGCCGACCGACCAGCCCACGGCGGGCTCGATTATTTTTGTGAGTATTTTGCTGGCGGCGGGCTCCGCGGGCGAGGAGTTGTTCTTCCGGGGCTACGGCTTTCAGGAATTGCTGGCGGCTTGCGGAGCCTGGGCCACGGTGGTCCCGGTAGGCATCGTGTTCGGCCTGCTGCACGGCGGCAACCCGGCGGCAGGCTGGTTCAGCGCGGCGAATACCGCCGGATTCGGTATTCTTTTCGGCTACGCCTACCTGCGCAGCCGGGATCTTTGGCTACCTATCGGATTGCACTTCGGTTGGAATTTCACGCTCCCGTTGTTCGGCGTCAACGTCAGCGGGCTTAGAATGAAAGTGACGGGCTACGAGATGGCCTGGAACGCCGGAACCCTGTGGAGCGGCGGAGAGTACGGTCCGGAAGCTAGCATCCTCACTTCCGCGGTCCTGGTGGCGCTCTTCGTTTATTTGCGGAAGGTGCCGGTTCGCCGGCAATTCTCGCCACTGACGGACCCGCCCGCGGAGAGTGCGGTATGCGAAGTTTCGCCCTCATTGCCATCGTAACGCTGGCCCCGGCGCTCCTGCCGGCCGGCGGCAACAAATTAACCTGGGAAGACCGCGTGGAATTGACGCGCGGGCTGACTGCCGAATACGCCACCGTGAAGGCCTTACTGCCGCGGTCGAAGAAGGCGCTGGAATTTGAATCCAAGGGCGATTACGACAAGAAGCAGTGGACTGAAATCGCGCGTGAAAGCGGTCCGGCGGCTCGCACCGGCGACCTTGTCCAGGTCACCAAGATCGAAATCGACGACGACAAGATCGTCCTGCAGATCAACGGCGGCTTTAAGGGCGGCCGCAAATGGTATCAGGGAGTACAAATCGGGATGGGCGGCAATACCGCTCCCGTGAGTACGAATAACGATAGCAACGCACCCGGCGGGACCTCGATTGCGATTCTGTTTCACAAGCCGTTGGAGCCGATTAAAGCCCAGGAAATCAAGAAGCTCCTGGCGCCCGTGCTGGATTTCGAAAAACGCAGCGTGACCCAGGTCTATTCGGAGTCTTTGCCGCCGGAGACGCAGAAGGCGATCAAGGAAAAGCGCGTCCTGGTGGGCATGGATCGCGAACAGGTGGTGATGACCCTGGGGCGGCCCGAGCACAAATCGCGCGAAACCAAGGAAGGCCTGGAAGTTGAGGACTGGGTTTACGGCATACCTCCCGGCAAGATCACCTTCATCACCTTCAGCGGCGATAAAGTGATCAAAGTAAAGGATGCCTACGCCGGATTGGGCAGCCAGGTGGGCCAGGAACCGGTCGTACGGTAGATGCGGGCACAGCGCGCGAGCCTTCTGACGGCGGGGTTGATCCTGTGCGGATGTTCTGAACCCCCCAAACAATCTTCCAAGCCGGCAGCGAGCGCCGGCCCGGCCGCTCAAATCACTCAGTTTTACACCACCGTTCCGCAACTCGCCCGCGGCGAAAAGGCGCTGGTCTGCTACGGGGTTGAGAATGCTCGCACGGTCTGGCTGTCGCCTCCCCGCCAGGAACTTTCGGCGGCGCTTTCGCGCTGCGTCGAAGTCTCGCCCGATGCGGATACCGCATACACGCTGACCGCCGAGGGTACGGATGGGAAGAGCGTCACACGTGAGCTGAAGATCGCCGTGGGCGCGGGCCGTCCGAAGATCGGCAATGTGACAGTGAGCGCGGTCGAAGTCAGCGCGGGTGAGCTGGTAAGCATCTGCTGGGAGGCATCGAACGCACGGGCGGTCTCGATTGAACCGATCGGATATCGCAGGCAGGGAGCGGCGAAGGGCTGCGCCACCGACCAGCCGCGGAAATCCACCACTTACGTCATCACTGCCTCCGGGACCGGCGACGGCCGCGACCAGGAAAAGGTCACCGTCAAAGTCCGCTGAACTTCCCCGGTACAACCTCCCTGTATTTTGCTAACGTGCCACCCCGGTCTGCGTCTTACCTGCGGAAGGCGAGACGTTATGAAGAATGAAGGACTCGTGTATGCGGCCGCAGCGGTGATTTGCCTAGGGTGTTTCCTCAGTCCGGCGAAGAGCCAGACAGCCAAAAGGCGCAGCTTCGATCTCAGCATCGATGGGAGCGGGGAGACCTGCGCGGACCTGAAAGTGAGGTCGTCGGGCGAAGTCGCACGAGTCAACGAAACCTTTACGATGAGCCGCGGCGAAGCGCCAATCCTCGAGATCAATGCCACCGACCGCGGAAATATTCGCGTGCGCGGATGGGATCACGCCGATTACTCGGTAGAGACCTGCAAGATCGCGGTCGCCGAAACCCAGGCGGCGGCAGACCAGATGGCGCGGGGCATCTCCGTGACTCATACCGCGGGCCGCATCTCGTTCGCCGGCCCCTCGACCGATTCCAGCGATTGGACCACCTTCTTCATCGTGCACGCGCCGCGCGATGCATCGCTGAACCTGGAAGCCAAAAATGGGCCGATCGACGTTCGCGGCGTTAACGGCACGGTCAAACTCCGCGCCGCCAATGGACCGATCGCGATCGCCGATTGCGGCGGCAGCGTGGAAGCCCATACGACCAACGGACCGATCGCCTTTTCGGGCGATCGCGGCGAGGTTCACCTGAACGCGCAGAACGGACCAATCTCGCTCAAGCTCTCCACTGAGAGCTGGAACGGCTCGCAGCTCGAAGCGCGCACGGTGAATGGACCGCTGGCGGTCACGCTGCCGGAGAATTTCCGGAGCGGGATGCGGCTGGAGACCTCGGGACATGCGCCGGTAGCGTGCAGCGCCGCTCCGTGCCGCAACGCATGGCGCGACGGCCGTACGATGCAGATGAACGGCAGCAACGATACGATCCGCCTCTCTACCGAGAATGGCCCGGTCGCCGTCCATACCGCCGGTCCAAGCAAGAAGATCATCTGACGGCGTACGCTTACTTGAAGCGCAGTTCGCGGCGGGCGAGTACGGTGGGCGGCACAAGCGAGTGCGCCGTGTGGGCGGCGGACGGATGGTTCACCTTGGAAGCGCGGCCCTCCTGCTGAACTCGCCGGTGGGCCTCCACCCAGGAAGGTAATTCTTCTTCGGGCTGGCTCCAGTGAACCATGGCGGCTTCGTCACACCAGTGCCGCAAACTTCGCATGACGGGCCCGTGGGGCTTGGCCAACATGAAATCCCGCATTGAGCCCTCCGAGGTCCAGCCGGTGCAAGTCCAGTAGACACTGCGATTGTCCTGCAGCAGTCTGACCCCTAGGTTGCCCGGGGCGCGCGCAGCCTGCCGGGCGGATCGCAGGGACTGCACGACGAACGCAGGCAGATAGATCCACGAGCGGACGCGAACTCGTGTAATGGAAATCAATGGCATATTGCGCGATTGCCTTTCCGCCAATTATGCCAGTTTCGGATTGTGCTAGCATTCGGCGAGTGAGATCCAAAACGGTTGGACCTGCACTGGCCGTTCTTTTTCTGGTCAATGTCCTCAACTTCTACGATCGCCAGGCGCTGAACGCGGTTCTCGAACCGCTACGCCACGAATTCTCGCTTTCCGACACGCAATTGGGCGGCCTGGTCACGCTCTTCACGGTGGTCTTCGCGCTCGCGGGCCTCCCCTTGGGACGGCTCGCCGACACTCGGAGCCGGCGCGGCCTGCTGACCGGCGGCATCGCGGTGTGGACGGGGCTCACGGCGATGGCCGGCCTGGCGGCCAATTACGCGATGCTGCTGGCGACGCGCCTTGGCGTAGGAATCGGCGAGGCGGTGTGTACGCCGGCCGCCACCAGTTGGATCGGCGATCTGGTGCCGCCCAAGCGTCGCGCGCGCGCGATGGCGATGTTCATGATGGCGGTGCCGGTGGGCGGCATGCTGAGCTACGCGATCAGCGGCCCCGTGGCCCAGGCGCATGGCTGGCGTGCCGCGCTCGTGCTGGCGGCAATCCCTGGGCTGATACTCGCGCCCGCCGTCTGGTGGCTGCGCGAACCGTCTCGCGTGGTGGCGGCGAGTGAATCGCAGCGCCGCCTCGTGCTGCCTTCCACCTTCTGGTGGATCGCCGCCTCCGGCGCAGTCGTCAACTTCGCGCTCTACAGCTTTTCGACATTCCTGCCGGCATTCCTGACGCGCTATCACGGCATGTCGGTGGCACGCGCGGGCGTGTGGGCTGGTATCGGGACCGGCGTCTCCGGGATTCTGGGAGCGGCGATTGCGGGCACGGCGGGCGATCGCGTGGGCAATCGCCTCTGGCTGGCGGCGGCGGCATCGCTGGCTGCCGCTGGTCCCATCCTCGCCGCGATCCGTATGCCGGCGGGCAGCGCGGCGGCGGCGGTATGGCTGGCGATGACGGGCTATGGCTTGCTGCAGATGTACTATGGCCTGGTCTACGCGGCGATCCAGGATATTGTGGTGCCTGAGATGCGCGGACGGGCCATGGCGGCATACTTCGTGGTCACCTATCTCGGCGGCGCATCGTGGGGGCCGCTCGTCACCGGACGGCTGAGCGATTTTCTGGCGCGGCGTTCGGGATTGGCCGGGGAAGCGGCGCGCGCCCTCGGGCTGCGCGATGCGATGTACGTGATTCCCGCACTGGCGGTAGTGCTCGCGGCGGTGCTGTGGATCGCGGGGCGCGAATCAGCTCTTACGAATGCTGATTAGCGCGACGCTCGAGAGCACAATCGCGGTGCCCAACAACGTCCGCCCGGTAATCGATTCCCCGCCGAGCGCCCAGCCGCAAAAGATCGCCACCACGGGGTTGATATAGGAATGCGTGGAGACCAGCGCCGGCGAACAGACCTGGAGCAGCCAGACGTAGGCGGTGAAGGTAAGCAGGGAGCCGAAGATAATCAGGTAAGCGAGGGAGAGCACAGAGCGCGCGGTGAATGCCGCCACGTGCAATTGCGAGGCTTCGCCGAAGGCGAGCCCGACTATCCAGAGGAGCGTTCCGCCGGCCAGCATCTGCATGGCGGCGAAGGTCGCCGGGGGAACGGTGCCTTTGACGCCGCGCGAAAAAATCGCACCGATCGCCCAGAAAATTTCGCAGACAATGATGGCCAGCGAGGTCCACGGCACACCGCCTTGCACGCCTGCGCCGAAGGGCACCAGCACGGCCACGCCGAGGAAGCCGAGCCCGATGCCGGCCAGCACTTTCGGCGTCATCTCGGATTCCTGACCGCGGGCGCGCGCCAGCAGAATCATCCAGACCGGCAAGGTCGCCGAGAGCAGCGCGGCCAGGCCTGAAGGCACGGATTGTTCCGCCCAGGCGAGCAAGCCATGGCAGCCCAGAAAGCAGAAAGCGCCGGAGAAAATCGCGGGACGCCAGAGCCGCGCTTCCGGCAGCGGCTCGCCGCGGAAGCGAAGCCACAAAAACAGCAGTCCGCCCGCCGCCAGGTGGCGCGTGCCCATGGTGAGCAGCGGCGGCAGCGTTTGCACGGCAAATCGTATGGCTAGAAAGGTAGAGCCCCAGACAAAGTAAATCGCGGCGAAGGCGAACAGCAGCGCGAACAGATCGGGGCGCCGGCGGGTGGCTTGCATGGGAGTTGGCGCCATGCACCAACTTATCACGCGCGGTCTGATATTCTCTGACTTATGGCAGAGCGGCAGATGAGCGATGTCGGCGGCACGCCCGGTGGCCTGGGCCACTTCCTGCTCGGTTTCGCAATGGCGTGCATTGGAGGCTACCTGCTCTCCAATCAGGTCATGGTGGTGGGTTCGTATTGGAGTTTTTACGGTGCGAATACTTTCGGCATCACGCTATTGCCGATGCTGCTCGGGGTCGCGATGCTGTTCTGGAATGGCCGTAGCGTCTTGGGTTGGCTGCTGACCGCGGCGGGCGGCCTGTTCATCGTGGCGGGTGTGATCGCCAACATGCACATCTACTTTCAGCCCACCACGCTATTCAACACGATTCTGATGCTGATCCTGCTGGTGGGCGGACTCGCGCTGGTTGCGCGCGCGCTGCGTCCCCATTAGACGCGCCGGCGTCTGGCAAACAGGAATAACAACCCAGCAGATGCCAGTACGTAGCTCGAAGGTTCGGGCGCGGCGGAAAGCGGTACGATCGTGCCTTCCGGAGCGATCAGGTCCAAAGCCCAGTTGGACGTTCGATAAGTGCCCGTTCCCGGGTCGTAGTAATCCGGCTGCTGCAGCCCGAGGAAGCCATCGCCGAGCGTGTACAGGCTGCTATCGTTCTCCGCGAATGAGGAGTTGCCGCTCACGCTCAGCACCAAGGTGTAGTTGCCTTGAAGGCCCAGCGCGACCAGGCGGGAATCGTAGCAGTTGCCTCCGTCGGTTGCCGCCGGCGGACAGAAGCCATCGTCGTTGGAAGCCAGGTACGTCGCGGAGGGGCCAAAACCGGAGAACAACGTGAGGTAGGTATCGAAGCCGCCGGATGTGATCACCTGGCCCGCGGCGTTGGTTCCAGTGGCAGTCGCCGAACTGCCGCCATAGCCGTACGATTGCACGGCGAACGACGTGGTAAATGGCGCCGTGAACTGAAAGATATAAACGTCGCCCGAGTCATTTGGGTCGAGACTGCCGGTCAGGGAAATCACCCCTGCATTTCCCGGGATCGCGCCAAGGCACAACGCGAACCCGAGAACTGCCGTTTGACAAAACTTCATGCGGGATCCTCCGAATCAGTGACGCTTACGTTTGTTCCGCAATGCGCCTACAAAAGACAAAGGTGCTGAATCGCGCAGATATTACTAGATGGCTTGAAAAAATAGTACTGGCGGCCTAGTATTCCTGGGGCACGCCATGTCGGGTAAGCATCTCGATGGCGCGGGGGACGCCGTTCTCCGAGGCGATGTGGGCATGGCGCCACGCGGCCTTGTAATCCTCGCGGATCACGTACATCTCTGCCAGAGAAGCGTGCGCATCGGCAAAGCCCGCATCCAGCCGGACCGCTTCGAGGAGCAGGCCCAGCGCCTCATCCTGCTTGAATGCCACGCGATAGAGCTGCGCCAGGTGGTAGTACGGCTTGGCATTTGCCGGTTCGCGGCTAATCCAGGCGCGCTGCTCGTCGATCGCCCCTTGGGTCTCGCGATCCAGGGCGAATTCGATGATCTCTTTGCGCCAGAAGCTCACGATTCCGATCCTACCAGAACCAGCCGCACGTCCATCACGTTGGTGTTGGTCGGCCCGGTGATCAGCAGGTCGCCAAGCGCTTCGAAATAGTGATAGGAATCGTTGCGCTGCAGATACTGGCGCGCATCGGGATTGCGGCCGAGCGTGGCGCCATCGGCGATGGCGCCGGCCGCGTCGGTCGGCCCATCGGTGCCATCGGTGCCGGCGCTGAAGACCACGATTCGCTCCATCCCGGCAATCTCGATGGCGGCCGCCAGCACGAATTCCTGATTGCGCCCGCCCAAGCCATCGCCCTGGATGGCGACGGTGGTTTCGCCACCCGTGATGATGCAGGCGGGCGCGCGCACGGGACGGCCGGTGCGCGCGATTTCGCGCCCGATCGCGGCATGCATGCGCGCAATCTCGCGCGTCTCGCCTTCGATTTCGCTGGAAAGTACCAGCGTGCGATAGCCCAGTTCCTTTGCGGCGCGCGCCGCCGCGTCCAGCGCCAGGCGATTGCTGCCCACCACGGTATTGCGCACGCGCGCGAACAACGGGTCGTCGGGCTTCGGTGTTTCGGCGACATTTCCCGCACGCGCCGCTCTCGATGCGCTCTCGCACCGCCGCCGGAATGCGCGCGGCGATGCCGTATTTCTGAAAGATGCCGTTGACGATCGCGAACGTCGAAGCGTCGGGAGCCGTCGGTCCGGACCCGATCACATCCAGATCGTCGCCAATTACGTCGGAAAGCAGCAGCGCTTCGACCGTCGCGGGCGACGCGAGCCGCGCCAATTGGCCGCCCTTGATCTTCGAAATATGCTTTCGGACCGCGTTGATCTCGTGGATTGTGGCGCCGCAAGCCAGCAGCAGGCGGGTGGTGGCCTGTTTCTCCGCGAGCGTGATTCCGTCGGCCGGCAGGGGCAGCAGGGCCGATGCGCCACCCGAGATCAGGCAGACCACCAGGTCATCGCGCCCGGCCGATTCCGCAATGCGGGCGATGCGTGCGGCTCCCGCCGCGCCGCGCTCGTCCGGCACCGGGTGTCCGCATTCGTTCAACTCGATCCGCCGCAGCTTCGCCAGGTGGCCGTCTTTTACGTTGATCAGCCCGGCCGTGATCCGCTTGCCCAGAACACGCTCCGCGGCCCGCGCCATCGACGCGCCCGCCTTCCCGGCGCCGATCACGTAGATATTGCGGAAGCGCGAATAGTTGCGGCGTGCGAGGTGGCGCTCCACGGCGCCCGCGGGATCCGCCGCTGCCAGCGCCGCGCGAAAAATGGCGGCCGCGTGGCGGCGTAAAGTCTTGGTCGAGTTCATCGGAATACGCGGTGCTGCAAGATGGCGCCGACCGTCACATCGGGGTCGTCACTCTCAATCGTGACGTGCACATCGGCCAGGCTGTAATCGGCGCGGCGAGCCTCGTACAAGGCGGCGAAGGCCTGCGGATCGCGCGCCAGGGGGCGGTGCGTGGCCTGCGCCACGCGCGCTTGAACCAGTTCGAAAGGGCAATCCAGCCACACCGTAATGCCGTTGTTTTCGAGCAGCAGGCGGTTCGCCGGCTGCGCAAACGCTCCGCCGCCGAGCGCCAGCACCGCCGGGCGTCCGCGCTCGATCCAACCGACATGCTGGCGAATGATGCTGTTCTCAATGCGCCGGAACTCGGCTTCCCCGCGCTCTTCGAAGATCGCCGTGATCGCCGCCTTCTCGGCCTCTTCGATCTCTACGTCGCTATCGAAGAAGCTCCAGCCCAGGCGATGCGCCAAATGCCGGCCCACGGTGCTTTTTCCGGCCCCCATGAAGCCGACCACATAGATCCCGGGAGTGCGCTTGAGTTTGAGAATCATGCGGTTCCGTTGATCTGCGCCATGCGCGATTCCACCAGCGCCGGGAACAGGCGCATCGCGACCACCAGAAGCCAGCCCGAGCGCGGCGTAACCACGGTACGCGCATCGCGCTCCACCCCGCGTCGAATGGCCTCCGCGCATGCCTCCGGGGTGATCGCGAACCGGCGCGCGTTTTGCACGGCCGGCGGCGTTTGTCCCGCGCGCACGTTCTTCTGAAAGCCGGTTTTCACGTACCCCGGGCAGACGATCATGGTGCGGATTCCATCGCGCTTCAGCTCCATGCGCTGCCCTTCCGTCAGGGCGCCCAGCGCGAACTTCGTGACGCTATACAAGCTCATCCACGGGAGCACGACTTTTCCGCCGATCGACCCCACGTTGACGATCATGCCGCTCTGGCGCTTGCGCATATGCGGCGCCACCAGTTGCGTCATCCCGAGCGGCGCGAAGAAATTCAGCTCCATGAGGTAGCGCGCCTCCGCCATGGGCATCTCCCACGTAGGCTGGTAAATGCCGACACCCGCGTTGTTGATCAGGATATCGATCGCGCCGTAGCGTTCCAGGGTGCGGTCCACCACCCGCCGCCGGACGTCTTCGGAGGTCAAATCGCCCGCGGTCACCAGCGCATCCTCGCCGCCGGCACGCCGCAAGCCTTCCTCGGAACGGGCGGTCAGCGAGAGCTTCGCACCCGACGCGGCGAACTCCCTGGCACAGGCGGCACCAATGCCTTCCGAGGCTCCAGTGATGAGGACGATCTTGCCGTCGATGCGCATGAAATGGCTGGCGCGCAGGCTACAACGGCGCGCACAGAAACGTCATAATAGTACCATGTCTAAGCGGCTGATCCCGCTGTTCCCGTTGCAACTCGTCGTGTTCCCGCGGACTCCGCTTGCCGCTGCATATTTTTGAGGAACGATACAAGGAAATGGTGGGTAACGCCATTCGTGACAACACCGAATTCGGCGTGGTACTAGCTAAAGATGAGGGTATTGTTAACGCTGGATGCACCGTACTCGTGGATAAAGTACTAGAGTTGTATACCGATGGCCGGATGGACGTCATGACGCACGGGAAGCAGCGCTTTGAAATCGTACGCCTGATCGAGGAGAAGGATTACCTGCAGGCCGAAGTCTCCTATTTCGACGATGAGGATCTGGCCCCCGTGCCCAACGAACTGCGCGTCCTGGCGCTCACCAACTACCAGGCGCTGACCGGTCTGGCGGCGGCGCGCGGCCACAATCAGCCGAATCTGGAGGATCTGCAGCTCAGCTTTCAATTGGCGCAGGCCATCCCCGACCTGGATTTCCTCAGTATGCTGCTGCGGGAACGCTCCGAGGCTTCCCGCCTGCAGCACTTCAACCGATACCTGGCCGAGTATCTGCCGCGGCAGCAATCGATCGAGCGCATGAAGCACCTGGCGCCGACCAACGGGCATGGTCCCAAGGTCACGGGTTTATAAGAATGGTCGCGCCGGCGGGCGAAAGATCCCGAGTCCGAAGTTCGCTTTCCTTTGCCGCCTCCGCGTGCTTTCATAGCTGGGTACTTGGGTGGGTGATTCTGGGAGGCGCCGCGACTCCGGAACGCCGGAAGTCCATCTACGACCAGGAAATCCGCCCCAACGAAAAGAAGCTGATCTGGTACAGCCTGCGCGACAAGCTGCCCGAGATCTCTCCTCCCGATGCCGCATCCGATGCCAGGCCCCCGCGCGCCCGCGAGAAGGCGCCGCAGACCATGGTATCCGGGAAGACGGACGACGCCCAACCCTCTCAGCTCATCTGGTCGCCCGCTCCGGAGGTGGCCGCCCCGAAGGCCACGCCGCTGCCCAACGTGATCGCCGTAGCACCGCCGCCCAAGCTGGTCCGGCCCTTCGTCGCGCCCCCCATCGAGCCGCCGCCGGTGACGACCCGCGCCCGTACTTCCGGAGGCGCCGCGCGTCGCGTCGGCCTCCGTGCCCAATGTCGCGATGCCGGTCCCGGGCGCGGGGGCCAAGCCGCAGCCGCGCGCTTTTACTCCACCGCCCGACGCTCGCATGCAACGCCAGGCCGCGCTGCAACTTCCGGAGGCTCCCACGACGTCCGCCGTGGTGGAGCCCAATGCCCTGCCCTTCTCGGGCGCGGGACCCAAGCCGCAACCAAGGGCCTTCGTTGCACCCGCAAGCGCGCGCCCGGCGCCCGGCGCACCCGTCGCGTTGCCGGCCGCCCCGGATGTGGCCAACGCCGCCGCTCCGGCGGCTAACCTCGCCAAGGTTCCCCGTGCGTTCCTGGCCCCGCCATCACGGCCTGCGCCAACCGGACAGGCGCCGGGAATTTCGGCGGAGGCCCCTACGGTGGCAGGGTCGCCGGCAGTTTCGGCGGAGGCCACCATGGCCATCGTCGGCTTGAATCCCGCCAAGACTACGGACCTGCCGCCGCCGCCGGGATCCAGGGCGGCGAACTTCTCGGCCGGTCCGGAACCGCGGCCGGAAGGCGGAGCGGGCGGCAGTTCCATCACCATGGTGAACGTCCCCGGCCTGATCGTGAAGGGCGGCGCGAAGGATGCTCAACCTACTCTGGTGACCACGTTTTCCCCCACTTCAAAGGAAAACCTGCTGGCCGCCGCCCGCGTGGCGCGGAGCCTGCCGCCCAAACCAGCCGAGGAACCAAATGCTCCGCACCTCACGGCGGCGCCCGACCCCAGGCTGGCCGGCCGCGTAGTCTATAGCGTCGCCATTCAGATGCCCAACATCACCAGCTTCTCCGGCAGTTGGCTGGTCTGGTTCGCCGAACATGAGCCCGTGCCCGGCTCCGTTCCGCCGGAGGTGAAGCCGCCCGTGCCCTTGCGCAAAGTCGACCCGAAGTACATCGCCGCTGCCGCCGCCGACCGCGTGGAAGGCAAGGTACGCCTCTTCGGCGTCATCCGCAAGGACGGGCACGTCGACGGCATCGCGCTGCTCATGCATCTCGACACCCGGCTCGACGCGAGCGCGTTCGAGGCGCTCAGCAAATGGCAGTTCGAGCCGGCGCTGCGCAACGGGTCAGCCATCGATGTGGACGCAGTTTTCGAGATTCCCTTTCACCTTGCGCCGCGCCCCGTCAAATGACCCGCCAATTCCTGATCATCGACGCCGATGACACGCTCTGGGAGAACAACATCTACTTCGAGCGCGCCTTCGAAGAGTTCGTGGAGTTTCTCGGTCATTCGCGTCTGACACCGCACGAAGTGCGCGATGTGCTGGACGAAATTGAGTTGGCCAACGCGCGGATTCACGGCTACGGCTCGCTGAACTTCGGCCGCAATTTGCGGCAGTGCTACCAGCATCTGGTGGAGCGCGAAGTCCGGGAGGGCGACCTGCTCACCGTGATGGGCTTCGCGGAGCGCATTCTCGAGTGCCCCATGGAAGTAATACCGGGCGTTCCGGAGACACTGGAATACCTGGCAGCGCGCCACGACCTGACGCTGTTCACCAAGGGGCACCCCGACGAGCAGAAGCTGAAGATCGATCGCTCAGGCCTGGGCGTTTTCTTTGCCCACACCGCGATCGTGAAGGAAAAGGATGCGTCCGCCTATCAGCGGCTGGTGGCGGAGCGCGGCATGGATCCCGCGCGAACCTGGATGATCGGCAACAGCCCCAAATCCGACATCAATCCCGCGCTCGAGGCGGGTTTGAACGCCGTCTTCGTGCCGCACCAGCACACCTGGCAGTTGGAGAAGCAGGAGATCGTCCCGCAGAACGGGCACCTCCTGGTCCTCGAAGGCTTCGAGCAACTCCGCGGAGCCTTCTAGTAACAGCGCCCCTACTGCTCGACGCGCCGCTGGCGCTCATAGGCCGTCTTCAGATACTTCCCGGCCTCTTCCTGCGCGCCCTGCGTGTCGTCCTTGGTACGAATGGCGAGATTGTATTCGTTCACGGCGCGCTCGCGCTGCCCCGTGATATCGAAAATCTTTCCCAGATTGATGTGGCCCCAGACCTCGGTCCACTTGGGATCGATATCTCCCGCGAGCGCGTCACGGAAGGAATTCGCCGCCTGCTGGTAATTGTTCTGCAGGAAGTAAACTTCCGCAATCCGGTAGTGGGCCAGCGAGCTGGTGCGGCTGGTCTCCAGCGCCTTCTGGTATTGTTTCAGCGCTTCCGCGAATTCGCTCAATTCCGCGTACTGCTCCCCGCGGCGGATCGCGACTGCGACGCGAACGTGATTGCTATATCGCAGCAGGTGATTGTTCGGATCGATGACCACGCTCTTCGGCTTGCCGAAGGTATCCACTGAGAACTCCGAAGACGTGCCCACCACTTCCACGCGCTTCTCTTCCGGGTTGCCTTCGGTCTCGATCTTCAGATCCACCGGCATGCGGAACGTGTCCAGATCCTGCGCGATCTTGCCCATCACGCGGAAGCCCTTCTGGGTGCGGAAGATCGTATACTCCAGCTTGAACTCCGGGGCGCCGCTGGATTCGATCCATTGAATGAAGAAATAGCCCAGGTCCTGCCCGCTCACATTCTCGGCGACCTTGCGGAAATCTTCCGTGGTAGTGGTCTTCCATGCGGCCTGCTGCGTGTAGGCCTTCAACGTCTTGAAGAAGTTGTCGTCGCCCATCACGTAGCGCAGCATGTTGATTACTGTCGCGCCCTTGCCGCCGGTCAGCGCCCAGAGTTCGGGCGAATAGTCCTCCAGCCGCGCGGATTGGATCATGGGAACGGTATCGATCGTCAGCGATTCCACCATGACATCGTGCAGCTGCGCTTCCATCGCGCCCGGACCTTTCTCGTGCTCGGTCCACAGCAGTTCGCTGTAGGCGGCCAGACCATTGGTCAGCCACAAATGATTGCGGGTCGAAGGCGAGACCAGCTCTTCGAACCACTGGCGCGACACCTGGTTGGCGATCAGCTTGGTGTTGGGCTGCTTGCCGATGGCGTGCGGCGCCAGGAACATCATGCCCGGCGCGGCATAGCCGTTCGGCGCGCCGTCCTCGGTTTCCACCACCGTCAGATTCGCGTACGGAGGCAACCCGAACATGCCCGTGAAGTAGGACATCGTCTTGCCGATCTGCTCCCCGTAGAGCTGCGCCATATCGGCCTCGGGCCCCCGGAAATAGAGCGACGTGGTCACGCCCTCGCTGGAGGAGCGGACCGCCGCCCCTTTGACAATCGCAATGCTGCCCGGGAAAGACGGGCGGTCGAATTTCACCTGATATTTATTCTTGTCGCCGATCGTCTCCTTGGAATCCAGGCCGCTGCCGACCACGGAGTACCCCATCGGCACCGTCACTCGCAGGTCCGTCGCGAAGCGGTCCGTGGTGTAGCCGCTCACCGGGAACCAGCGCGCCGGATACAGCAGGTAGCTGAACTCGGGATGAATGGCGGCGAATTTGATCCCATACACCGGCGAATCTTCCTGCCCGGAGAGTTTGCCGTCGTAGAAGAAGGTGATCGTGACCGGCTGCCCCTTTACCAGGGGCTGCTCGAAGCTCAATCGCACCGTGAAATCCTGCTGATTGCGCGACGCGGGAATCTGCTTGCCCTTATCGTCCACCACGCGCGATACATTCAGCGCGTTGTTGAGCTCAAAGGCGGCCGACGTGATGTTGTCGTCCAGCGGAATGAAGCGCACGCTCACCTTCGCGGAGAGTGACTGCGCAGTCGGGGAGATTTCGGCATCGATCGTGTACTGCTCCACGTCGATACGCGAGCGGCGGTCCTGCGACCAGGCGGCGCAGGCGCCCAATGCCAGCGTAAGTACGGCTGCAAGCGTGCGATTACGAAACATGAGTTACTTGTCCTTCCAGGATTTCTTGTATGGCCAGTGCGGCTCGTTCGGGAGCCCCGGAGCGGCCCGAGAGTTTGGATTTCACCTCGGCCAGCCCCGCCTTCATTACTTCCCGGTCCGGGCCTGCATGGAGCAGCCTCAGGGCCTCGCGGGCAAGGTTCTCGCCCGTCATCTGATTCTGCATCAGCTCCGGCACTACGGCCCGGCCGGCGATCAGGTTCACCATTGAATAAAAAGGGATATCCACCAAAAATTTGCCCATTTGCCAGCTCAGGCCGGTCACCTTATAAAAGGTCACCATCGGGGTGCCTAGCAGGGCGGCCTCCACGGTCACAGTTCCGCTGGCGGCCAGCGCGAGGTCGGAATGTGCCATGGCGTCCCAACTTTCCCCTTCAATCACCCGAACCGGCGAGCGCCCCATACGCTCCCGAAAAAACGCGGCGCCGGTAGTCGCCGAAGCCGGAAGTACTACATTCACAGCCTGCTCCCGGTAAATCCTGTCCACCGCATCCAGCAGCGCCGGCAAATGGCGCGCTGCCTCGCCGCGACGGCTCCCAGGTAGCACTGATACTAAGGGACGCTCCGGGGCGAACCTGTGTTTCCTAAAAAACTCGTCCCGCGACAAGGCCGGATGCACCAGACCAGCCAGTGGATGCCCTATATACGTCGCCGCCACCCCGTAACGCCTGAAAAACTCCTCCTCGAACGGGAAGATGCACAAAAGACGGCGGATCGTACGCCGCATCTCCTTCACCCGGCCCCTTCGCCAGGCCCACGCCTGGGGCGCCACCAGGTACACGACCGGCACGCCCTGGCGGTGTAGCTTGCGCGCAACGCGTAGGTGAAAATCCGGGGAATCGGTGAGGATCGCCAGGCTCGGCCGCCCGGTTTCGGCCGCCCGGATCAGTTTGCGGAACTCTCCGTAGATCCGCGGAATATGGGCCACTACCTCCACCAGCCCCACCACCGCCAGGTCGGCGGCGTCCACCACGGTACGCACTCCGGCCGCGCGTAGCCTGGGCCCGGTGCAACCGAAGAACTCGACGTCCGGCACGATCCGGCGCAATTCTTCAATCACCAGCGAAGCATACAAGTCCCCCGATGCCTCTCCGGCCGATACCAGAATGGTGGGCATTTCCTTTTCAGTGTATCGGTTTCGCCCTTCTTCAGGATTCCGGAGTGCAGCCGGGCGGCGCGGTAACGGCCGCACGGTATTTAAGCCGAAGCTCTTAAGATTGCTGCTTCTCCCTGTTACAATCGAACCACGCGAATGTCCATCGATGCCGCGAAGTCAAAGATAACCGTGGAGGAGCTCGTTTCGCGTTTTCGCAGCGAGATGATTCCCCTCGGCGGGAAGTTCTCCTACTTCACCTTGCTGCCGATCGCCGAGGAGGATTTGCGGCAGTACCTGAACGACCCGATCGCGGCGATTTCTCCGGCAATCCTGGCCGCCCTGCCGCGCATCGCCATAATCCTCGCCCCGTATGTCGAAAAAGGCAATGGCAAAGGCGTGGATTGCGCCACTTTCGAGCGTCCCATCGAATCGCGCCACATTCCGAGCGCCCGGCGTGAAAACCAGGGGCTGGTCACGCTCGTCCTCGGCACCAAAGATATCGAAGTCGCCGATTATCACTACCAGTTCTACAATGCGCTCGCCGGCGTGGTGGCGGAACGCTGGCCGTAGGATATTCAGGAGCGTTTTTTTCGCACGATTCGCGAAGAACTGAGCGCCGAGGTTCACGGCGAGGTCGATGAAAAAAGCTGGCACCTCAAGCAGGCGCTACAGCGTCGCCAGACCAATGTCCGTAAGGAAACCAAACTCTTTCGCGAGTATGCGCGCCAGGCTTTTGAAGACACCCTGACGCTATACCTGCATGGCACCTGCTGCGATATCGACGTGGAAACCGGTCCGCGTCAAATGCCCAGCCGCTATTTGCGCCGCCGCCTGGAACTGTTGATTGCCCTTTACCCTCCACCCGAGGGCTACGCGGCGCTCCCCGAACAGCTCAAGCCGCGGTAAGGGAATTCCCCATCAACTCCGTAAGCAGGCGCGCCGCCACCAGCTTGCCGCGCTCGCCGGTCTCTCCACTGGGGCCGACGCAGGAGGGGCATCCCGCTTCGCACGAACATGCCGCCAGCAGCCCGGCGGTCTGACGGAGCAACTCCGGAGCTAGGCGATAGAGCGGCCCACTCTGCCCGATCCCGCCAGGATAATTGTCGTAAAGGTACAGGTTCGGTTCGAAGTTCTCCAGGCCGCCCGCGATCTCTTCACTCAGCGCCACCCCCAAATCACGCGGATCGCACATCAACAGCAGCGATGCCACGGTTCGCAATGCGCTGCCCAGTCCGCTGATCCCGCTTTGCTTTTCGGTTGGCGTAAATTCGGCGAGCCGCGCCAGAAATGCGGCGGGAAAGTGCAGCCAGAAGGCCGTCGTATGCATCTCCTGCTCCGGCATATTGAGCTTCCCGGCCCCGACATTCTCCATCGTGTAAAACTTGATCTTCTTGAAGCCCACAATCTGCCGCGTCACGCGAACGTCGCCATGGGCGCGGCGCGCTCCATTTTGCGGCTCGCTCTCCACCTCATCCAGAACTTTGACCTGCGTGTAATCGATGGCGTCCGTATAATAGTCGCAATCCACACTCTTCACATACGCCTTGCGCTGGTCATAATCGAAGCGCTCTACGTGGAACTGCCGCGCTTCGTGAAGGTAGATCGCCTTCTCGTGAAGAGTGGTCAGCGCCGTCGGAAATGAGACCTCCGCGATTACCTTAGCCTCCCCCGTAATATCCACCACCACGAAGTTATCGCTGGTCACCGAGCGCAGGCTGGTGGCATCGGCCGGATAGGTGTCGCTGGTCCAATGCCAGGCGCCTGCCGAGTGGTGCAGGAATCCGGCCTCCTCCAGGTAGCGGCAGATCTCCGCGAGATCGTGATGCCCGAACTTTTCGTCATCGCGCAGCGGCAGCTCGAAGGCCGCGCATTTCACGTGCGCCAGCAGGATCTCCAGATTCTCCGGGTTGATGTAGGCGTGCTCCGGGGAACGGCCGAAGAAATAATCGGGATGCTCCACGATGTACTGATCGAGCGGAGCACTGGAAGCCACCATCACCGCCGCCGACGTGGTCTGCCGCCTTCCCGCGCGCCCCGCCCGCTGCCAGCTCGAAGCGATCGTTCCCGGATAGCCCGCCATCACCACGGCATCGAGCGAACCGATGTCGATTCCCAGTTCGAGCGCATTGGTCGCCACCACCGCGCGTATCTTGCCCGCGCGCAGGCTCTGCTCGATCTCGCGCCTCTCCCGCGGCAGATAGCCGCCTCGATAACCGCGCACCGTCTCGCTCGGAATCGGGCCGCGATCGCACGCGTCCTTTAAGTAAGTCACCAGGACTTCGGTGGCCAGGCGATTGTTCGCGAATACCAGCGTCTGCAGGTTGTTCTCGATAAACTTGAGCGCCATGCGCCGTGTCTCGGCGATATAACTGCGGCGGATGCCAAGCTGCCGGTTCACCACCGGCGGATTGTAAAAGATAAAAAACTTCTCGCCTCGCGGGGCGCCGTTGCGCTCCACCAGTTCGAACGGCTCGCCGGTCAGGGCCTCCGCCAGTTCCCGCGGATTCGCAATTGTGGCGCTGCAGCAGATGAACTGCGGCTTGGAATTATAGAACTCGCAGATGCGCTTCAGGCGGCGCAGTAAATTGGCGAGATGGCTGCCATAAACTCCGCGGTAATAGTGCAGCTCATCAATCACGATGTAGCGCAGATTTTCGAAGTAGCGCGCCCAGCGGGTGTGATGCGGCAGAATTCCGCTGTGCAGCATATCCGGATTGGTCAGCACCACGTTGGCGCGCGAGCGAATCGCGCGGCGCGCATCCTGCGGTGTATCTCCGTCGTAAGTGAACGCGCGAATCTCGCTCCCCATCTCTTCCACCGCGCCTTGGAATTCGTGGAGTTGATCTTCCGCCAGCGCCTTGGTGGGGAAGAGATACATCGCCCGGGCGCCTTCGTCGCGCAGCAGCAGATTGAGCACCGGCAGGTTGTAGCAGAGAGTCTTACCGCTCGCCGTCGGGGTCACAATTACGACATGTTTGCCCGCCTGAATCTGGTCGAAGGCGTCGGCCTGATGGGTGTACAACTTCTCAATGCCGCGTTTCTCCAAAGCGGCGCGCAGCCGCCCGTCCACCGCCTGCGGCATTGCGGAGAATTCGCCTTCCGACGCCGGTTGGTGGTGGATCGCGCGCACCGCCGAATCGGGCTCCTTATGAGCGGAACGGAAATAGGAGACTACTGCCTCCAGCGATTGCTTGGGCGGAACCGCCAGTTCTTTGGAAAAATCTGGAAAACCGAGGGAGAGATTCATGAGCGCCGCTTTCGCCTTTTCTTTGCTACCTTACAACGAAAAGCGGGCCGTGATACAAGCCGCCCCTACATCCGGGAGTTGGAGTGAAACGGAAGGCCTAGCGGGCGCTGCTGCCGCGTTCCCTGACGAACTCGTAGCGTTCCAGAGTGGCAGCCACCCGGTAGTTCAGTCCCGCGGACTGCGCTTCTTCGCCCGGCGAAAGACGGTCCGCCCGAAGCACCTTTCCCAGGCAGCGCAAACTTACCGACTGCGGTCCGCCATGGTTCAGGGTAATGATGTATTCAATCGGCCCGCCTAAGTCAGGCTCGCGCTGCGCGGTGAACAATACTCCACTGGAGCTGATGTTCTGAGTGCATCCGGCGGACGTCACCCGATCCGCGCCGGTTCGCGTGATGGAGAGAGGCAATTGCAGCGTGAATCGCCGGGTCCTTCGCTGTTCCATTATGAGTGACTAATGTTAGGGGTAATACATGTACGAGGTCAATAGGACTGATTTTACTAGAAGGACCGAAGGTACTATGCTCGGGGGTTAAAAAGTACGGGGGGATAAAACGATTCCGGGGCGCTTCGCACGCCCCGGATGCTGGGCTGGAACTTAGCCGACTTTCACGAAAATGATAACCAGGGTGTAAAGCGCCAGCGATTCGATGAGCACCAGGCCTAATAGCAAGGCGAAGCGAATCGAAGCCGCGGCTCCGGGATTGCGCGCCATGCCTTCGGCGGCGGCGGCAACGGCCTTCGCCTGAGCCAGGCCGCACATGCCGCTGGCAATCGCCATGGAGAACCCGGCGCTGATCGCGACCCAGTGTCCATTGGCGGTGGGATTATTCGGCGTCTGGCCGAACAGCATCGGGCTGGCGATCAATAGCAGTGCCACCAGCAACAACATCTTCTTTGTCATTTTGTTTCTCCTAAGAAATCGCCCCCAGGAGGTGGTCCCCGTCATCCTCTTGCAGCCGGGCTCACACTGAAAGGGCGGCATAAAGCCGGTATTAGTGTTCGTGCGCAACCGCTCCGGCCACGTACATCATGGTCAGGAGCATAAAGATATACGCCTGCAGAAAAGAAACGAAGACGTGCAGGCCCATGAAAACCGCCGGTACAAATAAGAAAGTAAGTTTGAGAAACACCATCGTCACCTGCTCGCCGGCGTACATATTGGCGAAGAGACGGATGGTGAGCGAGAGCGGCCGCGCCAGATGGCTGACCAGCTCGATCGGGATCATCAGCGGCGCCAGCGCCGGCATCGGTCCCGCGAAATGCGCCAGGTATCTGCCAATGCCGTTGGCTTGAATGCCGACGGCGTTGTAATAGAAGAACGCCGCGATCGCGCAGCCCGCCGGCACCGAAGGCACCATCGTCGGAGCCTCGAAACCAGGGACCACGCCGATCAGATTGCAAAACAAAACAAAAATGAAGATCGTCCCGAAAAAAGCCAGGTAGTGGTGGCCTTCGTGTCCCACCTGTTCTTCCGCCTGCTCGGCCAGAAAACCGTGGACCAGTTCGAAGGTGTGCTGCAGCTTGCCCGGACGGTCCGCCGAAAGCCGCGGCTTCAGAATCGCGAACAGCACAATGATGATCAGCGCGACCAGCAATTGCATCGTCACGAAATTGGCCCAGGGACGCGCTTCGGGCGCCATACCCACGATGCCGGTCAGCGTGTTGCCGGCGCCGGCCAGATGATCGTTGAAAAGCCTAGTGATCCACAGTTCCGTTTCGTGCATATGCCAGTTCGAAAAGGATTTCGATAACTACCGCTGCCACCGATACAAACAAGCCCGCAAGTGCGGCAGGCAGGCTGATCGGAGAGTATTTCAATATAACATAGGCGCCACCACCCAGCAGTAGATAACGCATGCCCAGGAAGACCGCCTTATGCGGTTTCGCGGCCTCTTCGCCAAGCGCCTCAGTCAACTGTTTCAACCAGCGGAAATTCAGCGCCGAAACCGCCGAGCCCAGCAGCCAGCCCGCGCTCCACGTCCAGCCGTGCCACACAAAAAGACCCAGCGCCCCGCCCGCCGCCACCACCCACATCGCTTTCCAGATGCGCTCGATGCCGCGCTCCGGGAAGTGCTCGTCAGAGGTTGTCGTCATCACGCGTGTCCCGCTTCAATTGACGAAGCAGTTGAACGAACCCCGCCACAATGCCCAGCAGCAGCCCCGCGATATACATCCACGTAGTCTCAAACTCTTTGTCGAGCAGGTAGCCGAGAATGTAGCCGACGAAAGCCGAAACCGGCAGCACGAAGGCCAGCGTCGTATATTCGGCCACCATCACGGCCAGGGTTTTTTCGCCACACGTCCAGTTTACGCCGCGCCGATCCCATCGGCCGCTTCCTTCACCAAAAATCCCATCTTCGGATGGGAAGGCTCCATCGCCGGGTGCACGCCGAACTCCTCCAGTGTCTCCGTGGTGGTCGGGCCGATCGAGCACACGCGGCACTTTCGGAGATTCGCCAGCATCGCCTCCTCCACGCCTTCCTCCCGCGCAACGCGCGCCAGATGCACCATCTGCACCGCGGTCGTGAAGAGTACGACGTCGATCGCCCCCGCGCTCAGCCGGCGCGCCGCCTCCCTCAGGGGCGCCGTATCCTCGGGCAGGTCCCATTGATAGACACGCACGCGCATCACCTCCGCCCCGCGGGCCTCCAAGCCTTCGCACAACTCCGGGCTCGGCCTGCCGTACTCCTGGATGGCGATCCGCCGCTCGGCGCGCCCTTCGATCGCCGCCAGCAGTTCCCTCCAGGTATTCGGCTCCGGCGCAATCACGGCCGGCGCGACACCGATTTCGCGCAGCGCCGCGGTCGGCTTGGGACCGCGCGCCACCACCGTCACGTTCCGCAGCGCCTCCGCGAACTTCGCCGCCTCGTAACGCGTCGCCAGCACGCGATTCATCAGCCGCGTCCCGACGCCGGTGAGGAAAATCACCATTTCGAGATCTCCCGCGAACAGCCGCTCCGCGAAGGCGAATGCCTCCTCGTTCTCCGTCAGCGGAATTTCGCGCATGGAAGGCGCGACCAACGGCTCGCCTCCCTGCTTGCGAATCAATTGTTCCATCTCCGCCGCGCGCCGGCTTTCCAGCGCGAGCACGCGCAATCCGCCAAATCCCATGCCCGGATTATACAGGGGCGGCCTGGTACCAGCTAACTCCCTTAGCCCGGAAGAGTCATGTCTTTGGAGAGCTATCGTTTGCTCACTTACGTTGCCCTTGTTTGTAC
The DNA here is from genome assembly GCA_963811575.1 of uncultured Solibacteraceae bacterium. Lineage (GTDB taxonomy): Bacteria > Acidobacteriota > Terriglobia > Bryobacterales > Bryobacteraceae > Solibacter. Next base: position 263,186 of record CAWERY010000016.1, read on the forward strand.
TGCCAATATTGCGTAAACGCATGCCAAAACCCTATCTAGGCGTGCCGCCGCGGGAAGCGGACAGCTCTCTCCGCGATGCGCCGATCGCTTGCCACGAATTGGACCGCGACGGCAACGTCGTGTGGATCAATCCCGCCGGATGCCGCCTTCTAGGTCTGTCTGCCAATCAGATTCTTACCCGCCCAATCTGGGAATTCGTGGCCCCCGAAGAGCGCGAAACCAGCCGTCTCGCCGTCCAGCGGAAGCTCTCCTCGGAATCGCCGCTGGGCATCTTTGAACGCACCTATACACGCCCCGATGGTTCCACTCTCATCCTCGAAATCCATGAGCAATACCGCCGCCGCTCCGATGGCTACGTCGTCGGGATTCGCTCCTTCCTCCTCGACATCACTTCACGAAAGCGCGCCGATGAGGAGCTCCGCAAGAGTGAGCGAAGGCCTGGAATCCCGAATCACCGAACGCACTCACGAGTTGGAACTCGCCATCGATTTCCTGCGCCGTGAGATGGACGAACGCCGCCAGGCCGAAAAGGAACACCGCAAATTGGAAGCGCAGGTGCAATACTCGCAACGCCTGGAGAGCATCGGCGTACTCGCCGGCGGCGTCGCTCACAAATTCAACAATCTGCTCACCGCCATCCTCGGATATGCCTCCATGGCCGGCATGGAAATCCCCAAGGGGTCGCGCGCGCAGGATCACCTGGAACAAGTCCTCTCCGCCGCCACCAGCGCCGCGGAACTCACCCAGCAGATGCTTGCCTATTCCGGCCGCGGACAGTTCGTGCTGGAGGCGCTCGACGTCTCGCAATTGGTGAAGCGCACCGAGCGGCTCCTCGAATCCATGATCTCGAAAAAGGCCGCCTTCACCCTCGACCTCACCAGCGAATTGCCGCACATCGAGGCCGATGCCGGGCAGGTCCGCCAGGTCCTGATCAACCTCGCCAACAACGCCTCTGACGCGTTGGGCGACCGCACCGGCGAAGTCGCGATTCGCACCGGCCTGATGTGGGCCGAAGGCGGTGAATTGCCGTCACTCCAGTCCGGTCAGATGGTGCCCGCCGGAACTGTACGTCTATCTCGAAGTCGCCGATAGCGGCTCCGGCATGGATTCGGAAACGCTCGGCAAAATCTTCGACCCGTTCTTCACCACGAAATTCACCGGCCGCGGCCTCGGGCTTCCGGCCGTCCTCGGAATCGTCCGCGGCCATCGCGGCAGTATCCGCGTCGTCAGCGATGTCGGCCAGGGCACCGTGGTACGCGTCTACTTTCCCGCCCTGGAAGACGCCGAGCCGCAGCCCGAAGCCTCACCCGTTCCCGCCTCCATATCCTGGCAGCCCGCCGGCGCCGTACTTGTGGTGGATGACGAGGAGCCCATTCGCATCCTCGCTCAAGCCATCCTCGAAGGAGCCGGCCTCAAGGTGTGGAGCGCCGCCGATGGCAATCAGGCGCTCGATGTCTTCCGCGCGCACGCCGCCGAAATCCACGCCGTCCTCCTCGATCTCACCATGCCGGGGATGGATGGCGCCGAAGTCTTCGAACACATCTCCGCCCTGCGTCCCGAAGCGCGCGTCGTACTGTGCAGCGGCTACAACGAGCACGAGGTCAGCAACCGCCTCGGCGGCAGCCGTCCCTCGGGCTTCCTGCGGAAACCCTATCTTCCCCGCGAGCTGATCTCCGTCCTCAACAACGTCTGGTGACGCCCGCTATTTCTTTTCGTTGATCGTCGAAAGCTCGGTGCGCTCGCGCTCGATATAGGGTACGCCCTTCTCCATCCACGCCGGAGCCGGAGCGCCCTTCAGGTAGTGATCGAAGTACTGCTGCAGCCGGATCGTGTAGTCCTTCTGGTTCGGCCGCTTCCGCAAACCGTGCGGTTCGCCGTTGTAATCGAACAGGTAGACTTCCTTACCCAGCCGCCGCAGCGCCAGATAGAATTCCACGCCCTGGTACCATGGCACCGCATCGTCGCCATCGTTGTGCAGCAGCATTACCGGGGTCTGCACGCGATCCGCCCAGAAGATCGGCGAGTTCTCGATGAAGCGCGTCGGAAACTGCCAGATCGATCCGCCGATGCGGCTCTGCGTGCGCTCATATTGAAACTGCCGCGGCAGCCCGGTGCCCCAGCGAACGCCATCGTACGCGCTGATCATGTCCGCTACCGGAGCCCCCGCCGCCACCGCGCGGAAACGCTTGGTCTGCGTCACCATGTACGCGATCTGGTAGCCGCCCCAACTGTGCCCCTGAATGCCGATCGCGTTTTCATCCACGAAGCCCTTGTCCACCACCGCCTGCACCGCCGGCAGCACGCACTTCAACGCGCTCTGCCCCGGGAAGCCGGTGGTGTACACGATGTCCGGCGTCAGCACCAGATACCCATTGCTCACGTAGTAGCTCAAATTGATGTTGTGGCTGGGGCGCGGGTCCACGAAGCGATTCACATTCTGCGTGAGCTTCTCGTAGATGTACACCATCATCGGGTACTTTTTCTTGGGGTCGAAATTCTCCGGTTTGTAGAGCGCGCCCGACAAAGGCACGCCATCCGCGTTCTTGAACTGCACCACCTCCGAGGTTCCCCAGAGCAGGTGCGCCTTCTGCGGATTTGCGTCGCTTACCTTGCGCAGTTCTTTGAAGCTGCCGTCGGTAGTCACCAGGTCGGGAAATTCGTTGAAGCTCTGCGCGGTCAAAAGGTAGACGTCGGCGTTCTTCGCCTTCACCGGCGCCGACAACACTTTGGCCGTCATGACGAGCTGCTTCGGCGCGCCGCCATCCAGTGACGCGCGGAAGAACCCGGTCTCGAACGTCTTCAGATTTTCGCCCTGCAGCATCACCGGCTTGCTGCCGTCGATCCAGCGCTCGCGCGGGTCTTCCGCCTCCGTGCGCACATAATGCAGCCGCACATCGTGCGCCCGGCCGTAGCCGGCAGTGATGTTCTTGGCGCCCGATCCGTCCGGCGCAATTCGCCAGATATCGTACCGGTCGTAGATCAGGATGCTCTTGCCGTCCTTCGTCCAGCCCGCATTCCCGTAGGGTCCCGGAGTGCTCGGCGTATCCGTGTCCTCGTTGAAAAACTTCACCCCGAGGCTCGCCGTGAGATTCACCTTCTTACCCTCCGGCACCGAGACGCTCATCCAATCCTTGCCGTCGAACGTCAGCAGATACCGCCCCGAAGGCGACCACGTCATCGAGCCGCGCTGCTTGCTCGCAATCAATTTGCGCGTGCCCGTCACGGCGTCGATCAGGTAGGCATCGGAGTAATGTTCGTCATAATCGGCCAGCGGGCGGTATTCGCGATCGTCGGTGCCCAGCACCCATTGCGGGCTCTCAGACGGCGTCACCGTCTCCACCGCGATATCGCCAAGCTGCACGATCTTGTGCTCCGGAATCAGGTATGCCGCCGTGAACGTGCGATTGCGATCCCGCTCCGCGCGCACCTTCTGCATCGGCTGGATGTAATCGTCCTTATAGCTCCACAGGTCCACCACCGCCTTGGTATCGTCGGCCGGCGCATCGGCGTCGTCCTTCTTTTCCGGGGGCGGCGGCGCGCACGCGAAGAACACGCGCGTGCCATCCTTCGAGAAACTCAGCATTGCCCTTATCGCTGATCGCGAACTCCTTGCGGAAGCCCGGCATATCGCCCGCCACCAGCACGCTCGCCGTCGCCGATTTCCGGTCCCAGTGATAGAGCTTCCACCGCGGCTGTTTCGCCGACGCATCGTCGCGATCGCTGAGGAATGCCAGTTGCGATTGGTTGTCGTCCCAAACCAGCTTGGCGTATTTTCCCTTGCCCGCCAGCAGCGCCGCGCGGTGCGTCGGCCGCGCCGGTCTTCACGGCGAATACGCCGTTCTTCGCGGCATCCCGCGCCGCGATCGCGTAAACGATCTGCGCGCCATCATCCGACATCAAAAATTCCACGACATCCGGAATCGTGCGCTCCGCCGAATCGGCCAGGCTGCGAACCACCAGGTCCGACCCGAATTCCGGCCGCGGACCACGCCCCGCGCCGCCCGCAGCCGCGCCACCCCGGCCTCCGCGTCCGCCTTGCTGGTCGCCGCCTTCAGCCTTCGGCGCTTGTGCCGCGCCGCCGCCGCACCGGCCGGCGCCTCCGGACCTTCTTTCAAATAGGCCATCACGCCGTTGCCTTTTTCCGGCAGCACGAATCGCTTGACGCGATCCATGCGCGTCGCTTTCCCGGAAGCCAGATCGACGATCACCATGCCGCCCTTCGGCGCGGGCTTCTTGTCCTTCTTCGCCTTGTCGGTCTCCGCCTTTGCCGCAAACGTGGAGAAGACCAGCGTCTTGCTGTCGGCCGAGAAGATCAGCGTCGCGCTCGGCGCGGCCACCGCCGGCCCTTCCTCGCCAGGCGTCGGCGGAGTCGGCGCCGGACGCATTCCCGCCGGTTCGCGCTGCTCTTTCCCGGTGACCAGGTTGCGAATCACCACCTCGCCATCGCCTTCCTGCGGGAACAGCCCGTAAACCAGGAACTTTCCATCATTGGAGAGGCGTTCGCTGACGATCGATCGCCATCCATCGTAATCACTGTGGTTGATCGGCCGCTTGCTCTGCGCAAACGAGACCGAAAGCATAACCGTGGCGGCTGCCAGGCATGGTAAAGACACAGAAGGGATAGCCGTCGTACATAATCCGGGTGAATCATGATCTAGCGTATTGTACCCAGATATGCACTTCGTCCACTTTCTCCCACTTTCTTGACAGAGATTGGGGCCATTGCTACAATCCGATGCAGAATCATACGTCTGTCTCTCTCCTGCGGGTTACGTGTCACACAAATCCGCATCCAGGCAGCCACTGCGTGAATCGAAAGAAGTGCTCATGGCCAACGCTTTGCCCGTCCCCCATTTGGCGCGTACCCAAGCCGAGCCGCTGCTCGCCACTGTCGGCAATACGCCCCTGCTGCGCCTGGAGCGTATCCCGCTCGAATTCCCGGGCGTGGAAATTCTAGCCAAGGCCGAATACTTCAATCCGGGTGGCAGCGTGAAAGATCGCGCCGCCGTCAATATGGTGCTGGATGGCGAGCGCTCCGGCAAACTCAACCACAACCGCACGATCCTCGATTCCACCAGCGGCAACACCGGCATCGCCTACGCCATGATCGGCGCCAACCGCGGCTACCAGCGTCAAACTCGTCCTCCCCGGCAATGCCAGCGAAGAGCGCAAGCGCATCCTGAAAGCCTACGGCGCCGAAACCATCTTCAGCGATCCCGGCGAAGGCAGCGATGGCGCCATCCTGCTCTGCCGCCAGATTTATCGCGAGGATCCCGACCGTTACTTCTACCCCGACCAGTACAACAATCCCGCCAACTGGAAGGCGCACTTCGACGGCACCGGCCCTGAAATCATCAAGCAGACCAACGGCGCCATCACCCACTTCGTCTCCGCCATGGGCACCAGCGGAACCTTTACCGGCACCACCCGACGCCTGCGCCGCGACCTTCCCGAAGTGAAGTGCTACTCCGCCCAGCCCTCCAGCGGCTTCCACGGCCTCGAAGGCCTCAAGCACATGCCCACCGCCATCCGCCCGGGCTTCTATGACGACACCATGGCCGATGGCAACCTGTGGATCGAAACCGAGGACGCCTACCGCATGGTGCGCCGCCTCGCGCGCGAGGAAGGCCTGCTGGTCGGCATCTCCTCCGGCTGCAACGTACACGCCGCCACCCTGCTGGCGCGCGACATCGCCGCCCGCGGCGAGACCGCCACCATCGTGACCGTGCTCTGCGATAGCGCCGAGAAATATCTCAGCGAACACTTCTGGGACGAAGCATGATCCGTATCGAATCCGCTCCCTGGGCCGGCATGGTCAAGCATGCGCAGGCAAGCTACCCCAACGAATGCTGTGGCGCCATGCTCGGCACCACCGACGGCGAAAACAAGATCGTCCGCGAAGCCATCGCCCTGGAAAATGCCTTCGAAGGCGCGCAGGCCGCACGCTACGAACTTCGCCCCGAAGATCTGCTGGCTGCCGACAAGGCCGCCCGCGAACGCAATATGGACCTGATCGGCATCTACCACTCGCATCCCGATTGCGATGCCTATTTCTCCAAAACCGATTTGCAGAATTCCTGCCCTTGGTATTCCTTCGTTGTACTATCGATTCAAAAGGGCGAATTCCATCACGCCAATAGCTGGCTGCCCAACTTCGATCAAACCGAAGCGGCGAAAGAGGAGTTGTCTTACTAATATGGCCAAAGTTTTGATCCCGACCCCCCTGCGTCAATTCACCGCCAAGCAGGATTCCGTGACCGTCCCCGGCGCCACCGTCGGCGAAGTACTCAGCGCGACTGACCACGCAGTTCCCCGACCTGCGCAAGCAGATCTTCAACGATGAAGGCAAGCTGCGCAGCTTCGTCAACGTCTATCTGAACGACGAAGATATCCGCTATCTGGGTAAGGATGCGACGCCCGCTGCCGACGCCGACACGCTCTCGCTGGTTCCCTCCATCGCCGGAGGCGCCAGGTGACCACGGCGCCGCCCGTCACGCTCTCGAAGGACGAGATCCTCCGCTACTCGCGCCACCTCATCATCCCCGAGGTCGGCATCGAAGGCCAGCAGAAGCTCAAGGCCGCGAAGGTGCTGCTGGTCGGCACCGGCGGCTTGGGCGCGCCGCTCGGGCTCTATCTGGCCGCCGCCGGCATCGGCAAAATCGGCCTGGTCGATTTCGACGTCGTCGATTTCACCAACCTCCAGCGCCAGGTGATCCACTTCACCCAGGATGTCGGCCGCAATAAGATCGATTCCGCCAGCGAGAAAATGCTGGCCATCAATCCCCACATCGAAATCGTCAAACACGAAGTCGCGCTTTCCAGCGAAAACGCGCTCGACATCCTCAAGGATTACGACCTCGTCGTCGATGGCACCGATAACTTCCCCACGCGCTACCTGGTCAACGATGCCTGCGTGCTGCTCGGCAAGCCCAACGTCTACGGCTCCATCTTCCGCTTCGAAGGCCAGGCTACCGTGTTCGCTTACGAAGGCGGCCCCTGCTATCGCTGCCTCTATCCCGGAACCGCCGCCTCCCGGCCTGGTTCCGAGTTGCGCCGAGGGCGGCGTGCTCGGCATTCTGCCCGGCACCATCGGTCTGATTCAGGCCACCGAAACCGTGAAACTCATCCTCGGCATCGGCGAACCGCTGGTGGGACGCCTGCTGCTCTACGACGCTCTCGGCATGCGCTTCCGCGAGCTCAAGCTGCGCAAGAATCCCGAATGCCCCGTCTGCGGCGACCACCGCACCATTACCAAATTGATCGATTACCAGCAGTTCTGCGGCATCCCGGCGCAGCCCCCCAAGCAGGAGGAGAAGGCGATGGAAGGCGAAATCGAAGTAACCGAAGTGAAGCAAAAGCTCGATCGCGGCGATAACTTCGTCCTGCTCGACGTCCGCGAGCCGCACGAATATCAGATCGCCAGTATCCCGGGCTCCAAGCTGATTCCGCTCGGCGAAGTCGGCAAGCGCCTTGAGGAACTCGATCCCAATGCCGATATCGTCATCCACTGCAAGAGCGGCATGCGCAGCGCCAAGGCCTGCGGCATCCTACGAGCCGCCGGCTTCCAGCACGTCCGCAACATGAAGGGCGGCATCCTCGCCTGGAGCGACCAGGTCGACTCCCAGCGTTCCGAAGTATTAGCCGCCATCGAACCACTTACTGCGCGCTCCAGCCCGGCCCCCTCACCGCCTTGCCGGGCTTCGCCCCCGTGTGCACGCCGTCCTTCATCACCACCGTGCCATTCACGATCACGTACTTGATTCCCGAGGGCATCTGATGCGGCTTCTCATAAGTCGCGCGGTCACCGATCGTCTCCGCATCGAAGATCACCACATCCGCGAACATCCCCGCCTGCAGCAGTCCGCGATCCGGAATCGATAGTCTCCGTGCCGTGGCCGACGTCATCTTGCGCACCGCCTCTTCGAGCGGCATGATCTTCTTCTCGCGCACGAACTCGCCGAGTATCTTCGGAAACGTGCCATAGGATCTCGGATGCGCCAGTTCCTTCGCGCTCTCCGGATTCATTCCCACGCTATCCGTCCCGATCTTGATCCACGGCAGTTTCAATTGCAGCGCCAGGTTGTCCTCGCTCATCAGGAAGTAAATCGTCTCCACCCTGCGGTGCTCACTCAATACCAGATCCATCGCCGCATCGCGCCAGTCCTTGCCCTGCAGTTTCGCGATCTCCGAGAGCCGCTTTCCCGCGAATGCCTGATTCTGCGGTTGATTCGTCGCCACGATCAGAATGTTTTCCGGACCGCCTAACTGCCCCATGTTTTCCCACTCGGTCACCGGTTCGGCCATCTCCGCGCGAATCCTGGCGCGAATCGCCGGGTCCGCCAGGTTCTCGAATAGCTTGCCGTCGGCCGCCGTCCAGGGAGGGAAACACGCCGTCAGCCCGGTCGCGCCCGCCGTGTATGGATACATGTCCGCACCCGCATCCTGCCCTGCCAGCCGCGCTTTCTCGATCAGCGCAATCGCCTCGCCCGCCTTCGCCCAATTTCTCCGCCCCGCTGCCTTCAGGTGATAAATCTCCACCGGAACTCCCGCCTCGCGCCCAATCTCCAGCGCCTCCGCGATGCTCTCCGTCAGATGGTCCGCCTCACTCCGCATGTGCGTGATGTAGATCCCGCCGTACGGCGCCATCGCCTTCGAGATCCCCGCGAGTTCGCGCGTGTTCGCGTAACTGCCCGGAGGATAAATCAACGCGCTCGCCACGCCGAACGCGCCGTCCAGCATCGCGTTCCTCACCAGCGTCTGCATCTGCTCCAGCTCCGCCGGCGTAGCCTCGCCCTGCTGCATCCCCTTCACATACTGCCGCACCGTCGCCGCGCCCACGAACGATCCGAAGTTCAACGAGGCCCCATGCGCTTCCATCGCGCGCAACCACACATCAAACCCGTGTGCCCCATCGAAGCGCGAGACCGCCCCCGCGCGTCCCAGGCTCTGCATGGATTCAAGCGTCTTCTCGTTCGAAGGCGCCGCCGTCCATCCCTCGCCCATGATCTCTGTCGTGATGCCCTGCCCCACGTGGCTGATCACGCGTCCATCGCCCGTGAGCAGCGACCCCTGCGACGCGCCTTGAATGTCGATGAACCCCGGCGCGACCACCAGGCCGCGTGCGTCGATCCGGTCCTTAGCCGCCGCATCGCGCAACATTCCCACCGGCGCGATGCGTACGATCCGGTCTCCCTTCACCCCTACATCGCCCAGAAACCACGCGTTCCCCGACCCGTCTACCACGCGTCCCCCGCTGATCACTAAATCATAAGAGGACTGCGCCGCTGCCATCGCGACGCACGCCAGCACAACCGGAATTCCTCGCAACATGAGGCCCATTATAGAAGGCCCGGCCGTCGCGTGACGGGCAGCACATCCACCCGGTTCTCACCGTCACCAACCGAAAATTAAATCGCTTGCCGCCTCGGCCCATCCGTGAGAAAACAGGACTAGGCCGGCAGTAAAATTCGGATGAAAAGGTAAGTACGATCCGAAGAATAGCGACTCACGAAGTATAGGAGTTGCCATTCACTGCCGGCGAGACTCGCCTGCTGTTTCTCATCCTCTTCTCTCCGACGAATATTTCAGATAAAAGGAGCGTATCCATGAAATGCAAGCAAGCCATGACGGCAGACCCCGCGTGCTGTATCCCGACCGATACCGTGACTAGAATTGCCAAATTGATGAAGACCGAAGATGTCGGCGCCCTGCCCGTCTGCGAAAGCCGCGATAGCCACAAACTAGTGGGCATCGTGACCGACCGCGACCTTGCGATGATCGTCATCGCCGACGGCCGCGACGCCAAGAAAGTCTTCGCGCGTGACGTGATGACGCGCAACCTGTTAACCTGCCATCCCGATGACGATCTCGATGTCGCTATTCGCTCGATGCAGAACGAACAAGTGAGGCGCGTACCGGTGGTAGATGATGAGGGACGCCTCGTCGGCATCATCTCCCAGGCCGATATCGCGCTTCGCGGCAGCCAGCCCGAGCTCACCGGCGAACTGGTGGAGGATATATCCCGCCACTTCCACGCCGGCGGCCTCTAAAAACCAGCCGGGCGCTTCGTTTGAGTCAACGATTCGCCCGGCCGTTTCACCCCTGTTCAAATACCTGCGAACTTTTCCCCTCGGTCGGCGTATTACTTTACTTACAGGAGCTTTCCAGTGCCGCTCGCCACCGAGATCCGCCAAGTCGTCCGCCGGCTCATGCGCTCGCCGATGTTTACCGTCGTGACGTTGCTTACCATCGCGATCGGCGTGGGCGCCAACAGCGCGGTCTTCAGCGTCGTAAATGGGGTCCTGCTCAAGCCCCTGCCGTATCCTGATCCCGATTCCCTGATCTCCGTCTGGCAAACCGCCCCTCGCCTCAACCTCCCCAAGCTGGAGAGTTCCCCTTCCGATTTCTTCACCTTCCGCGAGGAAAATCGCAGCTTCCAACAATTCGGCATCTGGAGCGGCGGCAGCGTCGCAGTCACCGGAAGCGCCGCGCCGGAGCAGGTCCGCTGCGTCTTCGTGACGGAGGGTACACTCAATGCGCTTGGCATCCGCCCCGCCTTGGGCCGCTGGTTCAGTACTGCCGACGATGATCCCGGCTCACCGGAGACCGTCATCCTCACCCATGATTACTGGCAGCGCAAATTCGGCGGCGACCCCGCCATCCTCAGCGCTCACCTGGTCGTGGATGGCAAACCCACCAGCGTCGCCGGAGTCATGCCGCCGTCTTTCCGCTTTCTCGAGGAGAAGTCCGATCTCATCCTGCCCATGCGCTTCGATCGCGCCAAGCTGCACCTGGGAAATTTCAGCTATGACGCCATCGCCAGGTTGAAACCGGGCGTCACGCTCACTCAGGCCAACGCCGACGTCGATCGCATGATCCCGATGGTCAATCTCAAGTTCACTCCGCCCCCCGGCTTCAGCGTCAAATTGTTTGAACAGGCCGGCATCCGTGCCGCGCTCCGGCCGCTCAAAGACGACGTCGTGGGCGAATTGGGCAAGGTGCTTTGGGTGCTCACCGCCAGCATCGGCGTGGTCCTGCTGATCGCGTGCGCGAATGTCGCCAATCTCCTGCTCGTGCGCGCCGAAGGCCGCCAACAGGAGCTCGCGACGCGGCAGGCTCTCGGCGCCGGCTCCGCGCGCATCGCCGCCGCGCTCCTCACCGAGAGCGTCTTCCTGGGCCTTTGCGGCGGAGTGCTGGGGCTCGCCTTTGCCTATGCCGCCCTGCGCGTCCTGGTGGCCGTCGCGCCCGCGTACCTGCCCCGCCTGGAGAACATTTCGCTCGATCCCATCGTCATCCTTTTCACGCTCGCGATCTCTTTGCTCGCCGGCCTCCTGTTCGGCCTGATTCCCGTCATCAAATATGCGTCTCCCAATGCCAATAGCGTGCTGCGCGCCAATGGCCGCGGTCTCAGCCACAGCAAAGAGCGGCATCGCGCGCGCAACACCCTCGTCGTGCTGCAGACCGCGCTCGCCGTCACCCTCCTGATCGGCGCGGGCCTCATGATCCGGACCTTCCAGGCGCTCCGCCACGTCGATCCGGGCTTTACGAATGCCACGCAGCTACAGACCTTCCGCATCGAGATTCCCGAAGGGCAGGTGAAGGATGTGGACCGCGTCTTCCGCATGCAGCAGGAAATCCGCCGCAAGCTCGCCGAGCTTCCTGGCGTCGCTTCCGCCGCTTTCGCCGTCTCGGTACCTACGGATGGCAACCGCAGCAGCGACGTCCTCTATGCGGAAGACCGCGTCTATGCGGAAGGCCAGTTGCCGCCGCTCCGCCACTTTAAGTTCGTAACGCCGGGCTACTTCCAGACCCTCGGTACACGGTTCGTGGCCGGCCGCGACCTCACCTGGGTAGAACTGGAGCAGCGCCGGAATGTCGCCCTCGTCTCCGAAAATTTCGCCCGCGAAATGTGGCATGAACCCTCCGCCGCCATCGGCAAACGCATCCGCGAAGGCGCGAAGGACGATTGGCGCGAAATCGTCGGCGTCGTTGCCGACATCCGCCACGATGGAGCCGACCAGAAGGCTCCCGCGACCATCTACTGGCCTGTCGCCATGACCAATTTCTGGGGCAATGAAAAATTCCTGCAGCGCGGTTCGGTTTACGCCATCCGCACCAGCCGCGCCGGTTCCGAGGCCTTGCTCGCCCAAATCCGCCAGGTGGTCTGGTCCGTCGCGCCCGATGTCCCCATCGTCAAAATGCGCACCATGGAAGAGGTCTTTCGCGCCTCCATGGCCCGCAGTTCTTTTACGCTCGTGATGCTTGGCATCGCCGGCACCATGGCCCTCCTGCTCGGCATCGTCGGCATCTACGGCGTGATCTCCTATTCCGTTTCGCAGCGCACCCGCGAATTGGGAATCCGCATCGCGCTCGGCGCCGGCAACGCCGAAGTCCGCGCCATGGTGGTCGGACAGGGCCTGCTGCTCGCCGCCATCGGAGTCGGCGTCGGCATCGCAGTCTCCGCAGCGGTAACCCGCATCATGACTTCCCTGCTGTTTGAAACCAGTCCGCTCGACCCCACTACGTACGCCTTAGCCGCCGCCAGCCTGCTCGCGTCAGCGGCCGCCGCCAGTTATCTCCCCGCCCGCCGCGCCTCCTCCATCGACCCCGTCGAAGCACTCAGGTAGGATAGGCCTCCCGGCCTATCCTTGCCGCCGTGGGCCCCGGAAGGGCCGATTTGACTTGCCCTTCCCGCAAACGTTATCCTGAGTTTTTCGCGGTAGAGGTGCGGCGGCCATCACTAGTCAGCCTGAGTTTTTCCGATTTGAGTTTCGGAAGGGCCGGCGAAAGGGGCCGAAAGCAGTATCCGCCGAAGCTGGTTGGAACTCTCAAAATCCTTCCGGTTGGGGAGTCAGGCTAACACCTGCTCACTGTCACCCGTTCACAGGCGGGTGGAGCGCTATCGGGATTGAAGACGCGTAGCACCATGCGCGGCCTCTCCTTCTCTTTCGTTCTCCCCCCAAAACGGATCACTTATGAACGTCTTCGAACTTACGCGGGCTTTGGTCGATATCGAATCGATTACCAATAACGAAGAGCGCGTCGGGCTCTACCTCCGGGATTACCTCACCCCGCTCGCCGCGCGTTATGGCGGTGCCATCGAAACCATCGAGGTGGAGCCGCGCCGCTTCAATATCTTCGTTCAATTCGGCGCGCCCCTCATCGTCACCCTCTCCACCCACATCGATACCGTCCCGCCCTTCATCACTTCGCGCGAAGACGATACCGATATCTGGGGCCGCGGCGCCTGCGATACCAAGGGCATCATCGCCAGTATGATCAAAGCCGTCGAAGCCCTCCTCGCCGATGGCCACCGCGGCTTCGCCCTCCTCTTCGTCGTCGGCGAAGAGCGCAACAGCGCTGGCGCGTATAAGGCCGCCCAAACCCCGCGTGGCTCCCGCTACATCATCAACGGCGAGCCCACTGAAAACCAGCTCGCGCTCGGCAGCAAGGGAGCTCTTCGCTACGAAGTCTGTGCCTCCGGCAAGATGGCCCACTCCGCTTATCCCGAACTCGGCGAGTCGGCCGTCAACAAGCTCCTCGACGCGCTCGCCGATATGCGTCGCATCCCGCTTCCCGTCGATGAACTGCTCGGCCCCAGCACCCTCAACATCGGCACGCTCGCCGGCGGCCGCGCCCCCAACGTCATCGCCGATGAGGCGCGCGCCGATGTCATGATCCGCCTCGTGGGCGATTCCACCGATACCAAGGCCGCCCTCTTCCGCGCCGCCGAAGGCCGCGCCGAACTCCGGGAAGTCATCGAAATTCCTGCCGTTCGCCTTGGCGCCGTCGAAGGCATTCCCACTACCGTCGTCGCTTACACCACCGATATCCCGGCCTTCGGCGGCCAGTGGGGCGAGCCCTTGCTCATCGGCCCCGGCACCATTCACGTCGCGCACACGCTCGAAGAGCGAGTGCCCAAAGCCCAGCTCCTCGAAGCTGTGGAACTCTATCAGCGCATCGTAAAGGATTTATGCAAACGCGAATCGAAGTAGGCATTCTCGGCGCCACCGGGATGGTGGGCCAGCATTTCATCAAGTTTCTGCAGGGCCACCCCTGGTTCGATCTCAAGTGGCTCGGCGCCAGCGATCGCTCCGCCGGCAAACTTTATAAGGACGCCATGACCTGGCACCTTGCCGGAGGCACCCCCGATTCCGTCGCCGGCCTCACCGTTCAGGAATGCAAGCCGGGCAACGCCCCGCGCCTCCTCTTCTCCGCCATGGACGCTGGAGTCGCCACAGATATCGAGCGCGCCTTCGCTCAGGCCGGGCACGTCGTCGTTTCCAATTCGCGCAATCACCGCATGGAACAGGACGTCCCCCTGATCGTGCCCGAAATCAATCCGGAGCACCTCAAGCTGGTCCCCGGGCAGCAGCGCCTGCGCGGCTGGAAGGGACAGATCGTCACCAATCCCAACTGCTCCACCATCGGTCTCGTCATGGGCCTCGGACCTATGAAGCAATTCGGCATCACCAAAATTCTCGTCACCACCATGCAAGCCATCTCCGGCGCCGGCTACCCGGGCGTCGCGTCCATGGACATCATGGGCAACGTCGTCCCCTTCATCGGGAGCGAAGAAGAGAAAATGGAGATGGAGACGCAAAAGATCATGGGCGATTTCGCGGGCGACCGCATCACGCCTCTCGCCGCCAAAGTCAGCGCGCACTGCAACCGCGTCCCCGTAGTCGATGGACACACCGAGGCCGTCTCCGTCGAGTTCTCCGCCAAGCCGTCCGAAGCCGATCTTCGCCACGCGCTCGAGTCCTTCACCGCCCTGCCCCAACAGCGCAATCTGCCCAGCGCGCCCCCGCGCCCCGTCATCTATATGAGCGAGCTCAACCGCCCGCAGCCGCGTAAGGATGCCGAACGCGAACGCGGCATGGCAGCCTTCGTCGGCCGCCTGCGCGCCTGCCCCGTGCTCGATTATAAATTCGTCGTTCTCAGCCACAACACCATCCGCGGCGCCGCCGGAGCCGCCGTCCTGAATGCGGAGCTGATGCATTCGGAAGGGATGCTCGACTAATGATCGTCATGAAGTTCGGCGGTACCTCCGTCGAATCCGCCGCCGCCATCGAACGCGTCGCCGGCATCGTCCGTGCCCGCGAAGCGCGCCGCCCCATCGTGGTCGTCTCCGCCATGGGGAAGACCACCAACAAGCTGCTCGCCATCGCTGCCTCCGCCATCGCCGGCAAGCGCGGCGAGTATATTCCGCAGCTTCACGACCTGCGCGATTACCACTCCCGCGAGGCCCGTCTCGTAGTGCCGCTCTCGGAGCGCGCCGAACTCGACCGTTTTCTCGACGAGCATTTTCAGGAACTCACCGAGCTCGTCAAAGGCCTCGCCGTTCTCGGCGAGCTCACGCCGCGCTCCATCGACGCCATCTCCAGCTACGGCGAGCGCCTCTCCAGCTACATCGTGACCCTCGCCTTCCGCCACTTCGGCATGCAGGCGCAGCATCTGGATGCGCGTGATCTCATCGTCACCGATCGCCGCCACACCCAGGCCGCGCCGATTTTGACCGAAACCTACGCGCGCCTGGCCAAAACCATTCCGCCGCTCGCCGCCGAAAGTGTCGTCGTCATGGGCGGCTTCATCGCCGCCACCGAAGACGGCGTCACCAGCACCCTGGGCCGAGGCGGCAGCGATTTCACCGCGGCAATCGTGGGCGCCGGCATTCAAGCCGAAGAGATCCAGATCTGGACCGATGTCGATGGCATGCTCACCGCGGACCCCACCATCCTGCCCGGCGGACATCGCGTCAAAACCATTTCCTTCGCCGAAGCCGCCGAGCTGGCCTACTTCGGCGCCAAGGTGCTGCACCCCGCCACCGTGGTACCCGCCATCGAAAAAAACATCCCGGTGATGATTCTCAATTCGCGCCGCCCCGAAGTGCCCGGCACGCACATCGCCGCCCACAGCGTGCACTGCGAGAACGCCGTCAAGTCCATCGCCTGCAAGCGCAAGATCACCACCGTCAGCATTCATTCCACGCGCATGCTGATGGCGCACGGCTTCCTGCATCGCATCTTCGAAATCTTCGATCGCTATCAGACGCCCGTCGATATGGTCGCCACCAGCGAGGTCAGCGTCTCCCTCACCATCGATAGCACCACCCACATCGATCTCATCCTCGGGGAGTTGCGCCAGTTTGCCGAAGCCACCGTGGAACACGATAGCGTCATCGTCTGCCTGGTCGGCGAAAATATCCGCCACACTCCCGGCGTCGCGCGCCGCGTGTTCAACGCGCTCGATGGCATCAATATCCGCATGATCAGCCAGGGCGCCTCGCTCCTCAATATCAGCTTCGTGATCGCCGAAACCGACCTGGCCCGCGCGGTCGGCCTGTTGCACGAAGAATTCTTCGCCACGCTCGACCCCAACGTCTTCGAACGCAAAGAGACCGTGCATGCGTAAACTCGCCATCGTCGGCTACGGAAAAATGGGCAGGCTGATCGAGCAGCTTGCACCGCAATATGATTTCGAAGTCGCACTCAAGCTCGATGAATTCAACAACGCCAATGGCGCCGGGCTGACCAGGGAGAACTTCACCGGGATCGATGTCGCCATCGAGTTCTCGATTCCCCACGCCGTCCCCGGCAACGTTGCGGGAATCGCCGCCCTCGGCGTCCCCCTCGTGGTCGGCACCACCGGCTGGCTCGCGCACCTCGATGAGGTGAAGCGAACCGTCGAGGCTTGCGGCACGGGTCTCGTCTGGAGCCCCAATTTTTCCATCGGCGTCAACGTCTTCATGCGCCTCGTCGCCGAAGCCGCCCGCGCTCATGAACGCCGAACCCGAATATGGCGCATGGGCTTGGGAAATTCATCATTCCGCAAAGAAAGACGCCCCATCGGGTACACTACTGAAGCTGGTCGATGAAATGAAAAAGGCGGGCTACGCGCGCGATATCGATGTGGGCTCCAACCGTGCCGGCGCCATTCCCGGTACGCACGAGATCGGCTTCGATAGTGCCGCCGACACCATCACTCTTCGCCACACCGCCCGCAGCCGCGAAGGCTTCGCGCGCGGCGCCTTGAAGGCCGCCCAATGGATCGCCGGGAAAAAAGGTTTTTACGAGTTCAGTGAAATTGTTTTTGGATAGACAATCGTTGTCTCAGGAGGTGGTACATGTTTACCGGATGCGGAACAGCCCTAGTAACCCCATTTCGTAAAGATCTTTCGTTGGATGAGCACGGCCTTGCGCACCCTGGTTCGCCGCCAGATCGAAGCCGGAATTAATTTCCTGGTTCCTTGCGGCACCACCGGCGAAAGCCCCACCCTCACCCGCGCCGAACACCTGCGCGTCGTCGAGATCACCCTGGAAGAAGCGGACGGCAAAGTCCCCGTACTCGCCGGCGCCGGCGGCTATAACACGCACGAAGTCATCGAGCTCGCCCGCGAACTCGAAGCCATGGGCGCCAGCGGCATCCTCTCCGTCACGCCGTACTACAACAAGCCCACCCAGGAAGGCCTGTACCAGCATTACTGTGCCATCTCCAGCGGCACGCGTTTGCCGATCATCGTGTATAGCGTGCAAGGCCGCACCGGCGTCAATGTCGAACCTGCGACGCTCGCGCGGCTGGCGAAGGTCAGCAACATCGTCGGCGTCAAAGAGGCCAGCGGGAATATCGGCCAGATGGCCACCGTCCTCAACGAAGTGCCCAATGAGTTCATCGTGCTCTCTGGCGACGACGCCATCACCATACCGCTCATCGCCCTCGGCGGACGCGGCGTCATCTCCGTCGCGTCCAACGAAATCCCCGCCGAAATGACGCAGATCGCGCAAGCCTGCCTGCGCAACGATTTCGCCGCCGCACGCGCCATCCAAGCCAAATTCCTGCCGCTCATGAACGTCAACTTTGTCGAGTCCAACCCCATCCCGGTGAAGGCCGCGATGGCGTTGATGGGCCTGCTCGAGCCCGTCTGGCGCCTGCCGATGGTGCCGCCCGAGCCCGGCGAGCCTCGCCAAAATCGAAAAGGTGATCGAATCCGTCGGACTGCTGGTACATCATGCAAAGTGAGATCGAGCGCCTCTTCGATCAACCGCCTTCCGCGTATACGCCGGAGCACCGGGATCTCTTCGCCACTTTCCTTGCCGCGCTCACCGAAGGCCGCGTGCGCGCCGCCGAGCCCGATGCCACAACCGCCACCGGATGGCGCGTGAATGCGTGGGTCAAGAAGGGAATCCTGCTCGGCTTTCGCCTCGGCGTCAATATCGATATGTCGGTCGGCGCGCTCAGCTTCCGCGACAAAGACACGTACCCTGTGCAGCAGTTCGGCGCGGAGAAGAACATCCGCATCGTGCCCGGCGGCTCCAGCGTACGCGCCGGCGCCTACCTCGGCCGCAATGTCACCTGCATGCCGCCCATGTACATCAACGTCGGCGCGTATGTTGACGACGGAACCATGGTCGATTCCCACGCCCTGGTCGGCAGTTGCGCGCAGATCGGCAAACAGTGCCACATTTCCGCGGCCAGCCAGATCGGCGGTGTCCTCGAACCCGTGGGCGCACTGCCGGTCGTGATCGAAGACGAAGTTCTGGTCGGCGGTAACTGCGGCGTCTATGAAGGCACCATCGTGAAGCGCGGCGCCGTGCTCGGCACCGGCACGATTCTCAATCGCTCCACGCCGGTGTACGATCTGGTCCACAACACCATCCACCGCGCCACCGGCACCGAACCGCTCGTCGTCCCGGAGGGCGCCGTTGTAATCGCGGGTTCGCGCGCCATCACCAACGGGCCCGGCAAGGACTGGGGTATCTCCGTCTACACACCCGTGATCGTCAAATACCGGGACGCGAAAACCGATACACGGATTCAGCTTGAGGATTTACTAAGATAGAGTCTCTGTGCCCCGCATACTCGTTGCCGACGACGACCCCATACAGCTCGACCTGCGGAAGACGGTCCTCGAAATCGCCGGCCACCACGTAGACATCGCGCTCTCCGCCTTCGCCGTGATCCGCCACATGCAGAATCACCGCGCCGACCTGGTGATTATGGACCTTCGTTTCCCCAACGCGCTGGGCGAACCGGATGCCGGCGAGGGCATCGCACTGATCCGCCGCATCCGCGAACTCGGCTTCGCCATACCGGTCATCGTGCTTTCCGGCTGGCCCGAAGATCTCTACGGTCAGCCCGAGGAAGCCATGGTCTCCCGCATCCTGCTCAAGCCCGTCATGACCATGAAGCTCCTCACCGCCATCCGCGAGCTGGTAGGCCAGTCCCCCCGGCCTGTCTCCTGACCCCGCTTACCGCCGGTAGATGGTGCGATAACCGCCGCTAGCCGCCGCCCCGATTCCGACTCCCGCCGCCGCGCCCGCGCCCGTCAACAATCCCTTCGCCGGGCTGTCGCCTTCATTGCGAAACCGCAGGCCCACGGTGCCGTCCAGCACTCCTCCCACCGCCACCCCGACCACGCCGCCAATCACCGCGCCAAACAATCGCCCGTGGCGCGGCTTCTTGTAAACCCGCACCACGTCCGCCTTTTCCAGGGAGATCGCCTGGTCCGCCTGCAGCGTAATCCGCGAATCCGTCGCACTCTCGAAGCTTCCTTCCACGCGCTTCTGGTTGGCCAGGATCACGCCCACCCGGTCGCCCTTGCGCAGGCCTTGAACGCTACTCCATTGCCCCGCGTCTTCCGCGTAAAGGCCGGCCGCGCACAAGAGTACAAAACGAGAATCCAGCGAAACGTATCATCATTGACTAACGCGAATTCTAGCGCGCCAATGGCTCATGGCGGTAGGATAATCCCATGCTCGCACGCACTATCTTTGGGACTCTTCTGGTCGCCATTGTCTCCAGGGCAGCCCTGCTTCGCATCGAGATCAAAGAGCGGACCGACGTGCCCAACACCGCGTACGAACGTATCGTGGGACGAGCCTATTTCTCGGTGGACCCGGCGCTTCCCGCCAATCGCGCGATCGTCGATCTCGATAAGGCGGTCCGCAACTCCGCGGGACAAGTCGAATTTTCGAGTGATCTCTATCTGCTCCGGCCGAAATCGCCGGCCGCCGGTAACGGAACCGTGCTCTTTGAAGTTTCCAACCGCGGCGGCAAGGGCATGCTCAACATGTTCAACCGCGGCGACCAGTTCCTCTTCGATCGCGGCTACACGCTGGCGTGGATCGGCTGGCAGTTCGACGTCCCGGAACAAGCCGAACTGCTCCGCCTGTACGCGCCTGTTGCCAAAGGCGTCACCGGCGTGGTCCGCGCGGAGATCGTGGTCGATCGCCGCGAATTCACCCACTCCGTCGCCGACCGCAATCATCGTCCGTATCCCATTCTCAAGCCCGACGACCCGGCGCTCTCGCTCACCGTCCGCGATCGCGTCGATGGCGCGCGCCGCCCGGTGCCGCGCACCGAGTGGCATATCGAGAACGGCACTGCGATCGTGATGAAGGATGGCTTCGAACCTGGCCGCCTCTACGAGCTGGTCTACACCGCGCAGGACCCGCCGGTCGCGGGGCTCGGCATGGCGGCGATTCGCGATTTCATTTCGCATCTGAAATCCGGCGGCGCGCCCGAGATGCCGGTCAAACGCGCCATCGCCTTCGGCGTCTCGCAAAGTGGACGCTTTCTGCGCGCCTATCTTTACGACGGCTTCAATCAGGATGAGAAGAATCACAAGGTCTTCGACGGGGTCATGGCCCACGTCGCCGGAGCGGGGCGCGGCAGCTTCAACCTCCGCTTCGCCCAGCCTTCGCGCGACGGTCACCCTTTCTTCAATACCCTGTACCCCACCGACGTCTTCCCCTTTACGGATCTCGAAGAGACCGACCCCGTGACCGGCGCCAAAGGCGGTCTTCTGGCCCACGCCGGCAAGGCGGAGGATTGGCCGAAGATCTTCTACACCAACTCCTCCTACGAATATTACGGACGCGATGCCGCGCTGATTCACAGTTCGCCCGATGGCAGGAAAGATGCTCCGCTCGCCCCCAATACGCGCGTCTACTTTTTCGCCGGCGGGCAGCACGGGCCGGCCGCCTTCCCGCCGCCGCACAACAACATGCAGGACTATGCCAACCCGAACCCGTACACCTGGTGCCTGCGCGCCATGCTGGTGGAGATGACGGCGTGGATTAAGGACGGCACGCAGCCGCCCGCGTCGCTCTATCCCAAGGTGTCGGCAGACCAGGCAGTGACGCCCGGCGCGGTGCAGTTCCCCAAGATCGCCGGCGTGAATTTTCCCACGCGCACACAGCGCGCGTGGCGCGCCGATTATGGCCCGTCGTTCGCCGCCGGCATCGTCACCCAGGAACCGCCAAAGCTCGGCGCGCCCTTCGCCACGCTCGTGCCACAGGTGGATCGCGATGGCAACGAGCTCGGCGGCATCCGCATGCCGGAGCTCCAGGCGCCCTTGGCGACCTACACCGGTTGGAATCTGCGCGCGCCCGAGATCGGCGCGCCGGAAGAGATGTTCAGCATGCAGGGATCGTGGATCCCCTTCGCGCGGACGCGCCAAGATCGCGAACGCACCGGCGATTCGCGCCTGTCTATCGAAGAACGCTACAAGAATCGCGAAGACTATCTGGAGAAGTTCGCGGCCGCCGGCAAATCACTGGTCGCGGCGGGGTTCCTGCTTGACGGGGACTTGCCCCAATTGCTCCTGCGCGGCGGTGCCGAGTGGGACTACCTGCATCGTTGAGACTTTCAGGCGGCGCGCACGCTCGAAATCTTCTTTCAGTTTGAGGGTGATCTTTTCCGCTACGTCCGTGCTGGCGCCGCGAAATTTGGCGCCCAGACTTTCCTGCGTGGTCGCCCAGATCACGTCGCCATCCTTGTTGACCAGGCGCACCGCGGCGATCGCTTCGTGCCTGCGCTCCGCCGAATGATCGCTCTCGCTTTCGCCGAAGCCGATGCCGCTGGTGAGACTGCCGCGCGTACTGGTGCGCCCGTTGCCCAGGTTGGCGCGCGCGTTCACATTGTCGGAAGAGGTGTGTACCTCGGTAAACACCATGTCCTCGGCCGCGCCTTTGAGCGTGACATCGGCACGCTCCGGATTTTCGGTGAGCACAAACAGTTTGCTGGCTTCCAGGCTGCTGAGCAGGATGTCGCGCATCTGGGCGGCAGTCTCCCCACCCGTCAGCCGGTCTACGTACACTCGGCGAATTTCCAGCAACTGCCTTAAGGAACTCTCTTCGAGCGCAGCGTGAGAGGGAGCCTGATCCGCCGCCGCCGCGGAGAGTGCCGCCGCCAGAAATACCAAAGTCCACTTCACCCTTTTGCCGCCTTTCGCGCGTCGTTGTCCTGATATTCAATCCTGCGGCCGGTGCGCGCTTCCAGGCTCGCCAGCACGCTTCGTATATCGCCCTTCTCCACGCGGATGACCAGGGCCTGCTGTTTGCCTTCGTCATCGGTATACCCGAGCGTGACAAAGTGCTTGTGTGATTTGCTGAGCAGCAGCACTGGCGAGATCAGGACGGCCGCCGCATACCGCCGGCTGACGTTTTGTCCGTACTCCACGGTGTTGATCCGCCGGTAAGCGATGCTCAAGTCGCTCTTCGCGAAATGCAGCAGCAGCGCATCGCCGCCGGTCAGGTCGAGCCGCAGGAACGTCTTGGCGGCGATGCTCGAAACCGTGCCGCCCGCAACCTGCACCTTGACGCCCGGCTCGGCCGCGGCCAGGGAAAGCGCGAGGATCAGGCACCCCGCTACGAACGTAGATTGAGCCGACATTGCCAGTACGGACAGTAGTAGGCCGGCGGCACCGAAAATCTCAAGGAAATTGCGGCGTCAACAACACTTGGCCCGGGCGTACTTCGCGCGCAGGCGCTCTTCGCTGAAGCGGCGCCACTCGGGGCCGGAGTGCGTCCGGCCATGCGCTTCCAGGTGCCGCCGGTACGCGTTCTCATCGGCCAGTTCCCGCAGCAGCGCCATCACCAAACGGCCAAAACGCCTCATAGCTCCTCCGTGCGAAGCTGCGAGGTCACAAACGGCGCTTCGTGGATGGCGCGCTCGCCGCTGCCCCAGAGCAGGCCGGCCCATACGCGCACCGAATCCACCAGGATCACCGCCACCAGCACCATGAAAAGGCCGCAGATCGCCGCGTCCAGCCGGGCATTGAAAATCAGCGTCGCGGTAGCCGCCGGGTTCACCGCTTTACCGGCGCGCAAGGCGGCTTCCAAAACATCCGCCTGGGTCAGGAACCCAATCGCGGGAATCGGAGAAAAAATCTTCTGCCACGCCGCGGTGAACGTCGCGCTGACCAGCCACACCAGGGGAACGCAGGTAATCCACATGTACTTCGCGCCGTGCATCTTGATCAGAATCGTGGTCGCGACGCAGAGCGCGATCGCGGCCAGCAGCTGGTTGGAGATGCCGAACAACGGCCACAGCGAATTGATCCCGCCCAGCGGATCGCGCACGCCCTGTACCAGGAAGTAGCCCCACGCGCCAACCACCACCGCGCTGGTGGCGATCACGCCCGGCATCCAACTGGTGCGCCCCAGCGGCGGCACAATGTGGCCGAGCAGGTCCTGCAGCATGAATCGCCCCACGCGCGTGCCCGCGTCGATGATGGTGAGGATGAAGAGCGCCTCGAACATAATGGCGAAGTGATACCAGAAGCCGATCACCGCCTGGCCGCCGCCCGAACTGGCAAAGATATGCGCCATGCCGAGCGCCAGCGAAGGCGCGCCGCCGGTGCGCGAGAACAGCGTCTGCTCGCCGACGTTGTGCGCCAGCGTTGCCATCTCCGCCGGCGTCACCGGAAAGCCCCAGGCGCTGATGGTGGCCGCCGCCGCGGCGGGCGTGGCACCGACGATGCCCGCCGGGGAATTGACCGCGAAGTAGATGCCGGGCTGCAGCACGCAGGCAGCGATGATCGCCATAATCGCGACGAAGCTTTCCAGCAGCATCGAACCGTACCCCACTGGCCAGGCATGCGATTCCTTGGCGATCATTTTGGGCGTCGTGCCCGAGGAGATCAGCGAATGAAAACCCGAGATCGCGCCGCAGGCGATGGTGATGAAGCAGAACGGGAAGATCTTGCCCGCGAAGATCGGCCCCGTGCCGTCCGTGAAACGCGTGAACGCCGGAAGCTGCAACTCCGGCCGCACGAAGAGAATGCCGATGGCGAGCATCAGCACCACGCCGAGCTTGACGAAGGTGCTGAGGTAATCGCGCGGCGCCAGCAGCAGCCACACCGGCAGCGCGCTCGCTAAAAAGCCGTAAAGAATGATGGCCAGCGCGATGGTCATCGCGCTCAAGGTGAAGACCGGCGCGAGTGTGGCCGATTCGCCGACCGCCTGCCCGGCGAAGATGCTGCCCATAACCAGCAGGAAGCCGATCGCCGAACACTCGAGTACCTTGCCGGGACGCCAGTAGCGCAGGTAAAGTCCCATGAAGATCGCGATCGGCATGGTCGCCGCGATCGTGAATGCGCCCCAGGGGCTGCCCTTCAAGGCGTTGACCACCACCAGCCCGACCACCGCGAGCAGGATCACCATGATCAGCAGCACCGTGACCAGCGCAATGAACCCGCCGACCTTTCCGATCTCTTCACGCGCCATTTGCCCGAGCGATTTGCCGTCGCGGCGCATGGAGGCGAAGAGGATGACGAAATCCTGCACCGCCCCGCCCAGGCACGCGCCAATGATGATCCACAGCGTTCCGGGCAGATAGCCGAACTGCGCCGCCAGCACCGGTCCGACCAGTGGACCTGGCCCCGCGATGGCGGCGAAGTGATGGCCGAAAACGATCCACTTATTCGTCGGCTCGAAATCGTGCCCGTTCTGCAGGCGCTCGGCCGGCGTGGCGCGCTCGTCATTCAACATCATCACGCGCGCCGCGATGAACTTCGCGTAGAAGCGGTAGGCGGTTGCGTAGCTGCATGCCGCCGCCAGCACCAGCCAGAGGCTGTTGATGTGTTCGCCGCGGCCCAGCGCGATCGTGCCGAGGCAGAACGCGGCGACGCACGCGATCAGGGCCCAGATGAGATGTCCCAAGAGCTTCACGCAATGAGTCTACTAAATGGGACGGGCTTTTCGCTCAGCTCAGAAGCGGCGCAGGCCGCGCAGCAGGCTGTCGGTGCTGCCGCCCGAGCGTAAGGGAAGGGCGTGGACGGGGTTCCAGGTTTGATCCATGGCGCCGATGTAGTGGACGCTCTTGCGGTCGCTGCCCATCAGGATCACGGTGAGGTGCCTGTCGGGATAGGCCAGCGCTTCGTATTGCAGCTCACCGCTATCGCTCTGCCAGTGGTCGGAAGCAGGCTCGCCGAGTTTCAGCACCACCGCCGTGCGGTCATCGCGGCCGTTCAACCCCAGGTAGCTCTGGTCGCGCGTCGTGAAGACCACGCGAGGCCGCGATACGTAAACCGCGAATACGGCTGCCAGCAGGGCCACGATCACGGCTCCGCAAATCAACTTGATCGCACGCCTGTCGGTGGGCGAGGCGACGCGTATGCCGACGATCGGGGCCGGCTCGCCGCGTTCGCTGGATGGCATGGGCGCGGCGCCCACCGCCATCGGCATTTCGATCACACGCCGCTGGAAGGGCACGATCATGCCGCCCTTATACTCCAACTCGCGGTTGAGGCCCACGATCAACACCGGGTCGTCCACCCGCGAAACTTCGCCGATGTAACGCCGGGAAATCCAGATCTCCGCGTTGCTCTTGCAGTTGAGCACCAGGATTTCGCTCCAACTCGCTTTGCGGAAAAGCCACTCGTTGTGCTCAAGACCGACAATCGGCGGATAGAACGAGAAAGGACGCGTGACCAGGTGATCCAGCTGAGGCGGGATGGGCGGAGAGGCCATGCGATTGTAATATCCTAACCCAGTTTACAGGGCCTATTTGCGGCCAAGCAAACGCAGCCGGACGCTGAAGGCGCGCGCCTGACCGCGGCCATAGGTCAGGAACCTGGGAGAGCCCAGAATGTTCTCGACCACGTTGGGGTTCTGATTGCCCGTGATGTTGTTGTATCCGAAGCGCCACGCCCATAGGTAATGCAGGGCCCGAAAGCGGCGTTCGAAATGCAGGTTCACATTGAAGTAGTCGGGATAGCGCCGGGAATTGGGGTTTCCCACCATGAAGCCCTCCTCATCCACAACGCTGAACGGGAAGCCGGTCCGGTATTCCGCGAGGTAGGCGGCAGTGGTATTGCGAATCAGGAACTGGAGAGGATGCGGCAGCGCTCGTTTGGGGATTGGCAGCCAACCCCACATATGGATGCGATTGGGCGTGTCCCAGGCAAACGGTCCGGGCATCTGCTGCCCGAAAACCGGGTTTTCCAGGCTGTAATCCACGGCGGCGTTGGACCGCGTGCTGGAGCGGGTGTAGCCCAGAAACCACTCGAACTGGCCCGCGAACGTGCGGCGCAGCGCAAAATCGAAAGCGTCGTAACGGACGCGCCGCGTATTCCGCAGCGCGAAGACGGCCCCATCGTAAAACATGGGACCGGTCTCGGGAGCCAGGGTCGAAAACGCAAACCCGTTGCTGCCTTCGCGCCAGGTGTACCCCGCCTTGCCATAGAAATCGAAGGGCAGTTTGCGATCCACCGCAACGTTTGCGGTCTGGTAGCGAGGGGTAGAGAGCGCCCTGTCGTTCACCTGGAACGAAGTGGTCACCGGGCCGCGCACCTCGCCATCGGGCAGGTAGAAGGTCGAGAGGCTGATCTGATCCTGCTGGCGCGCAATCAGGCCCAGGCTGATGGAATCGTAGTAAACACCCCAACCCGCTGAGAATTTGGTGTCGTGCAGTTTGCGGGGCGCCCAGGCGATGGCGGCTCGCGGCGCAATTTCCAGGTCGCGGACAATTTCATTCCACTCGGTGCGAATGCCGCCTTCGAGGGTCACGCCTTCTGTGGGAATCCAGTGGTCCTGAATGTACTGCGCGGCTTCCAGATTCTTACGCGCCTGAAATGGCGTGCCTGCGAAGGCGACGGCGCGCGCCACCGAATCGTCGTCGCGCAGCACTTCGTAATCGTGGCGCGCGACCTGTTGATGAAAACTTTCGCGCTCCACATCGATACCGAATTTCAGATGATGTTCGCCGTGAAAATGCGCGGTCGGCAGGAACAGGTTGGCGGTGGCCTGCTGGCGGTACCAGTGGCGATTGACCGCGCTGAAATAATTGCCGCGATTGCCGATTGGCGTGATCTGGTAGACGGCCGCGCCCTGCGACGGGTTGTGCAGCAATCCACGCGTATCGGCGAAACCTACATCGAGCAGCGCGCCGCCAAAATAATGCTGGTCGCGGATGGTGCTCATGTAGAGCGTCTGGCGGATGTTGGTGGTCGCTTCCGCGGGAGTGAGGATGCTCAGGCCGAAGCGGTTGGTGTCGGCAAGGTTATACAGGAAGCTGGCGGTGAGTGTGTTCGCGGGTGTGAGGTTCACCTGGAATCGCGAAAGGTCGCTCGCGGAAAGGCCGCTGGTGCGGTTCTGCCCGTGCGGCAGGCCATGCACGCTATCCACGTTGTAGAACGCGTCGAAGCCGTTATGGAACCAGGCGCGGCCCTTGGCGATGGGGCCGGAAAACTCCAGGCGCGGCGTCCATTTATTGATATAGAGTCCGTTATCGCTGGTCACGCCGGGAAGAAAGTTGGTGCCGCCGAAACGCCAGCGGTCGTCGCCCATGCGCGTTTTCAAATCGAGCACGCCGGTGGAACCGCGCCCGTTATCGGCCGAGTAGCGGCTGTTCTCCAGGTCCATGGACTGGATGCTTTCAATGTTGAGGCGAGTCTCCAGGCGGCCGCTGACGGGGTCGGAAATGTTAAAGCTATCGAGTGTGTAGTTGGCCTGGTTGCTATCGCCGCCATTGAAGTGCAGGCGGCCGGCCGCATCCTGCACCACTCCGTTGAGCAGCGGAAGGGCATTGCGATAATCCTGCGGGGCCGGGTAAGGCACCCCTTGGATTTCGGCGGCGGAGAGTTCTTTCCGCTCCGAGGTCTCCTGCGGATCGATGGCGGGCGGCGAGTAGGTAACGTCGATCTTGTCGGCGAATTCCTGCTGGTGATTGAGGTGGATGGTGAGTTGATTACTCCCGGGTTCGAACTGCTGCGCGCGATTCGTGTAGAGGAAAAAGCCGAGGCGTTCCACGCGGATGGAATACTCGCCGGCGGTCAGCAGTCCGGCCCGAAAATTCCCCGCCTGGTCCGAAGAAGCGACCACCGGCGAGCCCGCTGGCGGCACGCAGCTCGACGCGCGCCCCGCCGATGCCCGTGCCGTTTTCATCGACTACCCTGCCTGCGATCGAGACCTGCGCAAGCAAAGCGGCGCAGCGACAACACGAGTCCGCCAACCAATCGCGCACATGGTCCCGGGGAAAACATGTCGAAGAGGCAAACTTCTCCATGTACAGGATACACCTCAGGTGGATGGAGAGCATGGGGCAAAGGGATGCATGGTACGCCAGCGTTCATCAATGAAAAAGGGCAACGAAAAGGGCAATAAAAAAGGGGAGCCCGTAGGCTCCCCCTTTTTCCTTTACAGACTACCGGCCAATTTCTAGAAGATGATCTTGGCCGAAAGCGTGATCGAGCGCGGATTGCTGGAGAACACCTGCGACGGCACGTGGAAACCGGAAGTAGAGGGGATCGTGAAGTTGTGAACCGCCGTGCCGGTGAAGCCGATGGGAGCTACGTCACTGAGGTAGCCGCCCACATATTGCGGGTGGTTGAAGATGTTGTAGAAGCGTCCCGCGAACTGGAATTTGTAGTTTTCCTTGAACGTCAAAGACTTGGCGAAGGTGGCGTCAAAGTTGTTCGTCGGGTTGAGGCGCTCGGTGTTGCGGCCGGCCGTGCTCAGTGTACCCTTGGGGGCGGTGACGTAATAGGCGGCCGGGTTATTGATCAGGTACGCGACAGTATCGCCATTGCTGTTCTTCAGGGCGGTGGTGCCGGAACCGATGTTCGGGTTTCCACCGGCGTTCACGTAGGCGCGGTCGCCGCCGGAATCGCCGTTCAGATTGGAATCGATACCGCTCTGCACGGTGAACCAGTTGCCGGTCTGATAGGTATAGATCGGCGCGACTTCCCAGTTGCCGAGCACATTCTTGAGCAGCCAGCTCTTGGAGCTCTTATACCAGGGCGCGTCGTACAGAACCTGGAAGGTCAGGCGATTGCGGTGATCCAGGGCGGAACTGGCGCGGTCGGCGCGCAGGTTGCGAATATCCTGCGGACGGCGCGGAGTGGTGTAGGTACTGAACACTTCGGCCGTGGAATCGTCGATGTTGTGGCTGAAGGTGTAAGCACCCATGAATTGCAGCCCGTTGGAGAAACGGCGGGTCAACTGATTGGCCCAACCGTGATACGTGGAATTGCCCCAGGGCTGATAGCTGGTGATGGTGCTGCCGAAACCGGCATTGGCGTACACCGGATCCAGGCTGGAAGTGGCGGTGAGCTTGGCCAGCGTACTGGTCAGACCGTTCAGAGTGGCCTGGCTCGGCGCGGCAGTGAAGAACGGAAGCGCATTCGAACCGTTGACCGCCGGGATGCGATCCAACTGCGCCTGCACGGGCAGGTGAATGCCGCGCGTGCCGAGGTAGCGGGTTTCGAACGTGTAGTTGTCATGGAACACGTGCTGGACGCCGATGTTCCATTGCAGGGATTCGGGACGAACCTGGTTGGGGACGTAGCCGCTGGTGAGGCTGCGCGCCTGGGCGGGAGTTAACGCGCGGTAGAGGCAGTCGGCGGAATTCCGCCGCCCGCCAGGAAGCCGCCCTTGTCGAGGCCTGGGACATCCACGGTGGTGGAATCCTGCGGGGGCAGGGACAGCAGGCCGAAGTTGTCCACGAGCACGTCGAAGCTGCGGCCGAAGCCGGCGCGAATCGAGGTCTTGCCGCTGGTGCCCGGCGAATAGGCCAGACCGACGCGCGGCATCCACGCGTCCTTCTGCGCGGTGGGCTTCTGGAAGACGAGCACACCCGGGACGCTTGCGAGAGGCGTTGATGGTCTGCTGCTGCTCGCTGTAAGGCACGGTGTTGTATTCGTAGCGCAGGCCAACGTTGACGGTGAGGTGCTGGGTGGCCTTCCAGCTATCGTTCACGTAGACGCCGGCGAAGATGCGATCGCCATAGTACTCGGCGCCGCCGAGCGAGCGCTCCGCGAGGGAGTCCGGGTTGTAGTCGAACAGATAGTCGGAGAGGTTATTCCATTCATAATCGCCGCGCGAGCGCTGCGTGAAGCTCTGCGGGGAGATCTGCTTCCAGCCATCGAAACCGAACTTCAAGGTGTGCTTGCCCTTGGTCCACGTCACGTTGTTGGTGACCTGGTACTGGTTCTGGGCGCCGCCCTGCGGGGCGTTGCCATCGGGGCCGAGCTGGGCGTTGAGATCGAAGATGTTGACGTTGGGGAACTGATCCAGACCGGGCCATTTGTAATCGCCGGCCGGGTAGTTGTTGGAGTAGCGGTTGAAGCCCAGGCGGAATTCGTTGGTCAGGGTGGGAGAGAAGGTGTGGAACTCGGTAATCGCGACCAGGTAGTTGTTGGTCGGAACGGTCTGGTAGAACGCGGGCAGGCTGGCTGCCGTATCGATGAAGCCGCTGCGGTTCAGAATGAAGCGGCCGCGCAGGCTATCTTTATCCGAAATATTGAAATCGACGGAAGCCGACACCGGCTTCGGCATTGCTGAAGGCGGGCGAGGTGATGCCGAGCAGGCCGATTTCGACCGGCTTGGCGCCCGGGAGCTGATTGCCGAGGCTCAGATTGCCCGGTCCGACCAGGGGATACGCGCCGTTCGGCGTGTCGCCAACGGGGGCGGCGGACCCGGCCGTGCCCAGATACTGCTTCAACTGGGCGAGGCTGGTCTGATTAAAGCCAGGAGTATTGGTGAAGGAAGCGATGGTATTCCAACCGGCGGCGGTGGGAGCAAAAAGCTGGCCGGCGGAAGAGCTGTTGCCTACCGGATTGTATTCATAAAGGCCGTAGAAGAAAATCTTGTTCTTCTGGATCGGGCCGCCCAGGGAAGCGCCGAAGCGGTTGTTGTCATAGCGCGGGTGCAGGGGGCTGCCGTTCACGGACGAGAGGTTGTCGGCGGCGTTCAGGTTGCGATTCTGCATGTATTCGTACGCCGTGCCATGGAGCGCATTGCCGCCGCTCTTCACGACCTGATTGAACTGGCCGCCGGAGGAATGGCCAAATTCGGGCGTGACCTGATTCTGCTGTACGCTGAATTCCGACACAGCATCATTGGGGAGGGTCACCAGCGGGCCGGTGACGCTGCCGCTGTTGTTATCGATACCTTCGATCGTGAAGTTGTTGTTGCGGGGGCGCTGTCCGCCAACGGACGGGCCGGAACCCAGGCCGACTGGCGCCGCTCGAACCGACGCCGGCGTTGAGGAGCGAGAGATTGATGACGCCGCTGGCGCCGGAGGCGATCGGCAGATCGCCGATGGATGTCGCTGAGAACGACGTCTGCACAGAGGCGGTGGTGGTGTCGATGGTCGCACCCGAGGCGGATACCTCGACGGTTTCGACGTTGCTGCCGACATCCAGCTTCACGTTGTTGGTGGCTGTCTTGTTCAACTCCACGACTACGGAGCGGATTTGCGCTTTGGTAAACCCGGTGGAAGTCACCGAAATCGTGTAGACGCCGGGCGCGAGGTTGCCGAGGTGGTATTCGCCGGTGGCGGTGGATTTGGTGGTGGTTTCAATGCCGGTAGCATCGTTCCGGGCGACCACGGTAGCGTTGGGGATACTCGCTCCGGTGGCGTCAAAGATCGTGCCCGATAAATCTCCGCTGACGGCTTGGGCAAAGCCGGCAACGCAAGCGGCGAAGGTCAACAGTATCGCTCCGAAGATCCGCAGTTTGTTGTTATTCATATTCATCTATAGCTCCGTTAAAATTCCAGCAAGTCGCACGATTTCACGTCATCTCAGGTCGCTGGGGTATGGCTCACCTTATAGCAAGTCATTTACCACGTTAACCGCGGGTTAATTTTCACTGATTTGTAACGACTTACCTACGGGTCTGTTAGATTTCACCCACTTACCGGCATTCTAACCACCACTTACATTGAGGGTGTCGGCGCACCGCGGTGGGGCATCTCCCCCGGTAAGACGTTGAGGTATTTAGGAGTTAACGGTCCTATGACATTTAACAGCGGGGAATCCGTATACAGGTAGGGCGTTCGGGTGTTTAACCTGCCCGAAATAGCTAGTACTTTTGATTAATGTACGCCAGCGTGGATTTATACCTCAATCGGGCAAGGGGGAATACCAACTCCGCTGTCCTCTAATGCCGCACCGGTGCGTAATAAAAGAGCTTCCTCGAAGACGGGACCAATGATCTGGAGACCGATGGGAAGCCCGGACGAACTCAATCCGCAGGGGATGGAAAGCGCGGGATAGCCTAGCGCATTGATACTGCGAACCAGGCGGGTAGTTGCCAGACGTACATCTTCCTCGACGCCACCGAGGCGCACAAGGGTATCGCCGATACGAGGCGCCACGTTGGGAGTTGCGGGCGCGAACAGACAATCCACCTGGCTCCAAACCTGATCGAACTTGCGGCGCATCATGCGGCGGAGGCGTTGTGCGTTTACGTAGTCCGGGGCGGCGATGAGCCGTCCCTGATCGAGCAGGGCCAGGACATCCGGCCCAAAGAGGGACCGGTCGGAGAGGTGCGGCGCGGCCACGGCGGCGGCCTCGGCCAGCAGGATGACGCGCGCCACCGCATTCAGCGCCGCGACATCGGGGAGGCGTACGGGCCTGACCTGGGCGCCGAGCGATTCCGCGCGGGCCACGGCGCCGCGCACGGCGGATTCGACGTCGGGGTCAAGACGCTCAAAGAAGAAGTTCTCGGGAAAGCCGATGCGCAGGCCGCGCAGGGAGACGCCCTCATCGGGAACGTAATCCACCACGGGACGGCGCGAACAGGAGGGGTCATGGGGGTCGCGGCCGGCGATGGCATTTAACACAATGGCGGCGTCACGCACGGAACGGGTGAGCGGACCCACGTGATCGAGGCTGAAGCCGAGGGGGAGGACGCCATAGCGGCTGACGCGGCCATAGGTGGGTTTGAGCCCGACGGTGCCGCAGAAGGAGGCGGGGATACGGATGGAACCGCCGGTATCGCTGCCCAGTGCCATAAAGACGATACCGGCCGCGACGGCGGCGCCGGAGCCACCGCTCGAGCCACCGGGGCTGTGCTGGGGGTTCCACGGATTGCGGACCGCCCCGAAATGCGGATTTGCAGAAGTGATGCCATAGGCCAGCTCATGCATGTTGAGCTTGCCGAGCATAACGGCCCCAGAGGAGTGTAGGCGGGCGACGACGGTGGCGTCGATGGTGGGGATAAACTTCTCATAGACGCGGGAGCCGGCGGTGGTGCGGAGGCCCCTGGTGCAGAAGAGATCTTTCAGGGCAATGGGAATGCCGTGCAGAGGGCCGCGATCCGTCCCGGCGGCGAGTTCGGTATCGGCGGTGTGGGCCTGTTCCAGCGCCTGGCCGGCGGTCGGGGTGATAAAGGCGCAGAGATCGAGATGGCGATCCATGCGGGCGATGGCGGCGGTGGTCAGTTCCACGCTGGAAACGCGTTTGGCGCGGAGGGCTACGGCGGCGTCTGAGATGGTCATTCCGAATCCCCGGTGGAATTGACTTGGTCAAGGTGCAACTGCAGGTCAGGCTCGAGCTCCGGCGTGAGGTCTTTCAGGAGCGGCCGGAAGGCCTCCTCCAAAGCGGAGAGCGCCGGGGTGAGGCGATCCAACTCGGACGGACTCAGGGGCAGTCCGTGGGCTTCGGCGATGCGCTTCCAATCCTTCATGAGAACTACGATAGCGAATCCCCGGCGCTGTGTCGGGCGGTCCACTCGGCGCCGGCGAGCACGATCATGGCGGCGATAAAGCTCCAGAGGAGAATCGCCACCGAATGGCGGAAGATGAAGTACTCGTGTTCGAGTTTGGCCTGCAGATAGGGCGCGATAGCGAGGTTGACATACTTCAGCGCCTCCAGCACGAGGCCCACATAGATGGCGGCGGGGGCGACGCGCGCGGGAGAAATCTTGCGATTGGGAAGCAGCCAGTAGATCAGAAACAGGGCGAGGATCGAGATGGGCACGGCAGCGATTTTGAACATCAGCAGATTCAGAAACGACTGTACCGGCCCCAGGGCATTCCATGCGCCGAGCCATTGTTTATTGAGCGCCGTGAACATGAGGGAGAGCATGGCGAGCGCACCGCACAGAAAGATCAATGCGAGCGCAATCAACTGGTTTTTTAGGTAGGAGCGATTCTTGGTCACGCCCCAGGCGCGGTTGAGCGCGACTTCCAGCGGCTCGAAGATGCCGTTGGCGGTAAACAGGAGAAGCACCATGCTGGTCCATTCCAGGCGGCCTTGCAGGGCAAGATTGCGTTTGAGGAAGCTGGCCAGCTCGCCGGGAAAATAATCGTTGAGCGCGAGGTAGATTGCGTCTTCAGCGGCACGCCAGTGGAGGACGTTGCGGCAGAGCGAAAGCATCACGTTGCAAAAGGGGAAGAATGACAGCAGGACGCTGGCGGAGATGGCGAGCGCATAGACATGCGCCTCGGTTTCCATCACGTAGTGCGCGGTGGGACGGAATACCTTGAGACGTTCGCGATGTTCGGGATTGAGCAGGGACAAATTTCAGGATAGCGATTCTGGCGGCGATGAGACCAGTTCGCGCATTTGCTGGATGTGGCGTAGGGGGTGAAGCGCCATCAGGATGAGGCACTCGTAGGCATTCATGGTCCCCATCGCGGGATGCTCGATGGAGCGGAGGCGCAGGTTCTCGCCGCAAGTCTCCACCCAGGCGATGGTTCGATCGCGATTCCTGGAGAAAGCCGCGCCGGCCTCGGCGAGGGTGGCGAAGCGGCCATTGGGGTGGGCGGACTCGGGCGCCAAAACTTTGCGGGTGCGCCTCAACCCGTGGGCCAAAAAGAGCGCCTCGCGATGGCGTCCCGGCTCTTCGGTGAGCAAGGTGAACTGGCTGGTCATGCGGCGGAAGAGCCCGAGCTCGACCAGGGCGACATGCTCCGCGCACTCGAGAATCGACCAGCCGCCGGAGGCAGGCTTATCGGCGGCGTGGAGTTCCGGCAGCGCGGCGAGGGCCTGCAGATATTCGTCGCGGCAGGTATGGAGTTTGGCCAGGATCAGATCCATGTGCTGCTATGCCTTTCCCAAATGCAAGGCGACAATGCCGCCGGTCAGATACTCGAATTCTACGCCCTGGAAACCCGCGGCGCTCATCTTGGCGGCGAGGCCGGGGCCATCGGGGAACTTGCTCACGGAATCGGGAAGGTAGGTGTAGGCGTCGCGCGAGCCGGAGATCGCGCCACCGATGAGGGGAAGGATGCGGCGCGAATAGAAGTTGTAGAGCGCGGCGAAGGCGGGATTGGGGGGACGCGAAAACTCGAGGATCGCGGCCACGCCGCCGGGGCGAAGGACGCGGCGCACCTCAGCGAGCCCGCCTTCGTAATTGGCAAGGTTGCGGAAGCCGAAGGCGACGGTGAGCAGATCAAGGGAAGCGTCGCGGAGGGGCAGGCGGAGCGCGTCGGATTCGAAGAGAACGGCGGGAGCGCGGCGGCGGCCGATTTTTTCGTGCGCGGCGACAAGCATCGGGTGGCAGAAATCGCTGCCCAGCACCGGATGGCCGGATTTGGAGAGCGCCAGCACGAGATCGCCGGTGCCGCAGCAGATATCGAGCACGCGGGCTCCGGGACGCTCCAGCGTGGCGCGGACTTTGTTCACGGTATGGGCGCGCCAGTAGCGATCGATATTGAACGAGAGCAGGTGGTTGGCGAGATCGTAGCGCGGGGCGACGCGGCCGAACATACCGCGCACCCAGCGGGCCGCCTCCTGCTCATTGCGCGCGCCCTGCGGAGTGGCGCCGCTCATGCCAGTGCGGACCGAATGGCGTCGAGTACCAATGGTTCCTTGATCCCGGAGACTACGGTAACTTCACCGATGCGCACGGGCAATACGAAATGCACCATGCCTTGCACGGTCTTCTTATCGTGAACGAGGCGGCCCACCAGATTCTCGGCGGGAATACCGGCGAGGGAGGGGATGGGGCCGTAATCCTCAATCATCTGGAGCATCTCGACCGAATCCTCCGCGGAGAGATGGCCGGTGGATTCGCCCAGATAGATCGCGGCGCGCATTCCCCAGGCGACCGCCTCGCCATGCAGGAGGCGCTTGTATTCGGTTTCGGATTCGAGCGCGTGGCCGAAGGTGTGGCCGAAATTCAGAATGCGGCGCAGGTCGCCTTCGCGCTCGTCGCTCGAGACGACCTCGGCCTTCATACGAACACTTTCGGCGATGATGTGATCGACGGCGGCGGGTTGGCGCGCCAGCACATCGGCGCGCGATTCGGAGAGAAAGCGGAAGAGTTCGGGCTCGCGGATGATGCCGGCCTTGACGATCTCCCACAATCCGGCGCGGTACTCGCGATCGGGGAGGGTATCGAGGATGGCCGGGTCGGTGAGGACGGCGAGGGGTTGGTGAAAGCTGCCGATCAGATTTTTGCCGCTGACGAGGTTGACGCCGGTTTTACCGCCGATACCGGCATCGACCTGAGCGAGCAGGGTAGTGGGGATCTGGAGCACGGGAATGCCGCGCATGAAGATGGCGGCGAGGAAGCCGCCCATATCGGTGACGATGCCGCCGCCGTAGGCGATCACCATGCTGGTGCGATCGGCGCCGCGGTGCACCATTTCTTCGGCGAGCGCTTCCACGGGTGCGAGGCGCTTCTGGTCTTCCCCGCCCGGCAGGTGGAGAACCTCAAACGGCACGCCTGAGAGGGCGGCTGCGAGGGGCGCTGCGGCATGCTTCCAGACATCCGCGGTGGTGACGACGAAGACCTTGCCAGTCTTGGGAGGAATGTACTTTGCCGCCTGCCCGATGACGCCACGCTCCACGATGGCGGAGTAGCACCGCTGCGGCGTTTCAACCTGATAAGAGGGCATGAGCTTTTTGTACCACGGAACGATCGTTCCGGAAATTCGAGGACGAATGATTGAAAAGAGAAGGGTTAGGGGAAATGGACCGGAACGATCGTTCCGTTAACGGCAAAGGAACCCGCAAGGGAGACCGGTTCCCGGCAACCTCCCTGACTACATTCTTCCATACGAGTTCCGGGGGAAACGTGGGGCGAGGGGTCGAAAAAGGGCCGAATCTCTATGGAATTAAGGAGATGGAGCGCGAAAAATAAATTTGCAGTTGCGGTGATGGAATTTTTGAGCGGTTTACTTTTCGAGTTCGGCGGCGATTTCGGGGTGGTTGTAGTGTCGGGCGATATCGGCAGGGGTGCGGCCGTCTCGGGCCGGGTGGGCGGGGTGAGCTCCGGCGGCGAGGAGGCGGGCGATGATTTCGCGATTGCCGTGGCCGGCGGCGGTGTGGAGGGGGGTCATGCCGCTACCTTCTTCGGGATTGGGGAGGGCGCCGTGGGAGAGCAGGAGCTCGACCAGCGGCAAGCGGTCGGTGGCGACGGCGGAATGCAGCGGAGAGACGGCCAGAGCGTTGCGCGCGGCGAGGTTCGGATCGGCCCCGGCATCGAGCAGGAGGCGGGCCAGATCGAGGTGAGCGAAAAAGCAGGCGTAGCCGAGGCCGGTAAAGCCATCGGCGGAGTGCTGGTTGGCGAGGGTGGGATCGGCGGCGAGGTGGGCTTCGACGCGCGCCGAATCGCCGAGCGCAGCAGGCTTCAAAGAAATCGGCGGGGCGGACCGCGAGAAAGAGGGGCGCGAGTTCGACGTGGCGTGTGTACACTGCCCACAAAAGGGGCGTGGCGCCCTCGGGGGTGCGCGAGTTGGCAAGCGCTGGATCGGCAGCGAGGAGGGCGCGGACCTGATCCGCGTCGCCGGTTCGAATGGCGTCGAAGAGCATGTTTCAGTATCGACCCAAACGGAAGCGGGTGGATGCCCCTGCTATGCTGGCAGCAGCCGATGAAGCCGGATTTTCTTGTGATTGGAGCCGGAGTAGCCGGCATGCGGGCCGCAATTGAGCTCGCCGAAGCGGGTACGGTGCTGGTGGTGGCGAAGGACAGCCTCCGCGAATCCTCCTCGGAATACGCGCAGGGCGGCATCGCCGTCGCGCTGAGCGATGACGACGAAGTTGCGTTGCACGAACAGGACACGCTCTACGCGGGCGACGGACTGTGCGACCGGGCGGCGGTACGCACGCTGGTGGAGGAAGGGCCGGCGGCCATTCAGGAGTTGATTGAATGGGGCGCGGAGTTCGATCGCGAGGGCAACAAGCTCGCGTTCACGCGCGAGGGCGCCCACAGCCGCGACCGCATCCTGCACGCGCACGGCGATTCCACGGGGCGCGAGATTGCGCGCGCGCTGTACCACAAAGCGTCTTCGCTGCCCAACGTGACGTTTCGCAGTTTCGCGGCGACGACGGAGCTGCTGGCTGCCGACGGCGTAGCGGGGGCGATGATCTACGACGCGAAATCGCAGAGCGAGTTCGCGATTCCGGCGCGGGCCGTGCTGCTGGCAACGGGCGGGCTGGGGCGCGTTTTTCTGAACACGACCAACCCCGAGGTGGCTACCGGCGACGGGGTGGCGATGGCGTACCGGGCGGGGGCGGAGATCTCTGATATCGAGTTCGTGCAGTTCCATCCGACGGCGCTCGCGGTAGAGGGGGCGCCGCGTTTTCTCTTGTCCGAAGCGCTGCGCGGAGAAGGCGCGCTGCTGCGCAATACGCGCGGGGAGCGGTTCATGGACCGCTACCATCCGCTGCTGGAACTGGCGCCGCGCGATGTGGTGGCGCGGGCAATCGTGAGCGAGATGACGAGCACCGGGTCGCCGCACGTGTGGCTGGACCTATCGGCACGCGGCGAGAGTTTCATTCGGGAGCGATTTCCGCGGATTTACGAGACCTGCCTGCGGTATGGCGTGAATATCGGGACGGGGCCGGCGCCGGTGGCTCCGGCGGCGCACTATGCGATGGGCGGAGTTTATACGGATCTCGACGGGCGTACCAGCGTGGCGCGGCTGTTTGCCGCGGGAGAAGCGGCGTGCACGGGAGTTCACGGTGCGAACCGGCTGGCGAGCAATTCACTGCTCGAAGGCGTGGTGTTCGGTATCCGCGCGGGGCGGGCGATGCGCGAGACGCGCGGAGGCGCGGCGCCCGATGCCGGACGCCGGGAGAGTGCCGGCGAAAGCGGCGGACTGGCGCTCGAAATTCAGCGAATCGCATGGGAACATTGCGGCATCGTACGATCTGCGGAAGGATTGGCCCAAGCGTGTGTGCAATTGGAAGCGCTGCACCCGGTGTCCCCGGAAGAGCGGAGTATGAGGCAGGTGGCCTTACTGATCGCGCGCTGCGCGCAGGCGCGGAAAGAGAGCCGCGGCGCGCATTTCCGCGAGGATTATCCGAATAAAAACGAGGCATTCGAGAAACATTCGGTAGTGACGCCGGGACAGCGACGTTACTTTTCGATAGGCTGATGCATGCAGGCGCTGGGTTAAAATAACGTTACCAATAAAATGCGAGAGAAGATTCGGTCAACGACGGTGATCTGTGTCCGGCGCGACAACAAAGTCGTAATGGCCGGGGACGGCCAGGTCACGCTCGGAAGTGAAGTTCTGAAGAGTTCGGCGCGCAAGCTGCGGCGCCTGTACAACGATAAGATTCTGGCCGGGTTCGCCGGCTCCACGGCGGACGCGTTCGCGTTGTTCTCGCGCTTCGAATCCAAGCTGGAGCAGTTCAACGGAAACCTGTCGCGCTCCGTGGTGGAGCTTGCCAAGGAGTGGCGGACGGACCGGGTGCTGCGTCATCTGGAAGCGCTCCTGCTGGTCTCCGACACCAAGAGCACCTATCTGGTGAGCGGCAATGGCGACGTGATCGAGCCCGATGAGGGCGTAGTAGCGATCGGTTCCGGCGGACCATTTGCGACGGCGGCGGCAACGGCGCTGCTGCGCAACACGAAACTTTCGGCGCGGCGCATTGTAGAAGAATCGATGAAAATCGCGGGCGAGATCTGCATCTACACCAACGGAAATGTGACCTTTGAGGAGCTCGAATAGCATGGTGATCTATCTTCCCGGAACCAATGTGGATGAAGAACCGCTGCTCGACGAATTGACTCCGCGGGAGATTGTCCGCGAACTCGATAAGCACGTGGTGGGGCAGGCAGAAGCGAAGCGCGCGGTGGCGATCGCGCTGCGCAATCGGATTCGCAGGCAGAAGCTGGCGCCGGAGATGGCCGAAGAGGTCATGCCCAAGAACATCCTGATGATCGGGCCGACGGGCGTGGGCAAGACCGAGCTGGCGCGGCGCCTGGCGCGGCTGGCCAACTCTCCTTTTCTGAAGGTGGAGGCGAGCAAGTTCACGGAAGTGGGCTATGTGGGCCGCGATGTGGAATCGATGATCCGCGACCTGGTGGATATTTCGATCGATATGGTGCGCGAGGAGCGGCTGGACGAAGTGGCCGACCGCGCGGAAGTGAATGCGGAGGAGCGGCTGCTGGACCTGTTGATGCCGCCGCAGCCGGAGGGCAGCGAAAGCCTGGAGCGGACGCGGGAGAAGCTCCGCGAGCGCTTGCGGGAAGGCAAGCTGGACGAGCGGCTGGTAGAGCTGGACGTAAAGGACCGCGCGCCGACTTTTGAAATCACGACCAACGCAGGCATTGAAGAGATGGGCATCAATTTGAAGGACATGCTGCCCAGTCTTTTCGGCCAAAAATCGCGCAGGCGCAAGATGCGCGTGGCGGAGGCGCTGGATTACCTGGTACAGGAAGAGGAGCAAAAGCTGATCGATATGGACCAGGTGACACGCGCCGCACTGGAGCGCGTGGAATCGAGCGGCATCATTTTCCTGGACGAGATCGATAAGATCGCGGGGCGGGAAAGCGGGCACGGCCCGGACGTCAGCCGGGAAGGGGTACAGCGCGACATCCTGCCGATTGTGGAGGGCACGACGGTCAATACGCGCTATGGCTTCGTGCGTACGGACCACATTTTGTTCATTGCCGCTGGTGCGTTCCATGTTGCGAAGCCGAGCGACCTGATTCCCGAACTGCAGGGCCGCTTTCCGATCCGGGTGGAGCTGAAATCGCTCTCGGTGGAAGACTTCATCCGCATTCTGAAGGAACCAAAGAACGCGCTCGCCAAGCAGTATGTGGCGCTGCTGGAGACCGAGGGAATCAAGCTGATTCTGGCCGACGATGCTTTGGAAGAAGTCGCGAAGTTCGCGGCGCAGGTGAACGAGTCGAGCGAGAACATCGGCGCGCGGCGGCTGCACACGATCATGGAGAAGCTGCTGGAGGAAGTAAGTTTCGCGGGACCCGACCTGAAGAAGAAGACGGTGAAGGTGGACGCGAACTATGTCCGCAAGCAACTAGCGGATATCGTGAAGGATCAGGATCTAAGCCGGTATATTCTGTAGGGCAAGGGCGGCCTGCTACCTCAGGCCGGCCTGGCCGCGGACGGACTCCAGGAGTTTGGCGGAATCGAAGACCGCGCCTTCCTTGAGGACGAATTTCACGTTGCGAACATCGGCGATGCGCGCAGCGGGGTTGCCGTTGATCACCACCAGATCGGCCTGTTTGCCGGGGGCGATGGTGCCGATGCGATCGAGTTGGCCGAGGAATTTCGCGCCGTTCGAGGTGGCGATCTGGATGGCCTCCAGCGGGGTAAAACCGCCTTCGACGAGGAGTTCGATATTGCGCTGGTCGGCAAAGCCAGCGAGCGCGCCGCCGTTGCCCGTGGGGTCAGCACCCGCGAGCAGGAGGCCGCCGGCTTTCACGAAGGCGTATTCGAATTCCAGTTCCTTCTTCAGAGCAGCCAGGGCGGGCGAATCGGGGCCGCCGCGAGCACGGGACCGGGCGGCGAGATACCCGACCGCCGCATCCTGCGATACGGCGTCGAGGAAGCGCTGCTCCACCGGGGGGCGATCGCCATCGAAGGCTTCGAAGACGGCGAGGGTGGAGGTGATGGCGACATTGTGCTTTACCAGGTCGGCAATCATCTCTTTCACGGGAGCGGTATTCAGATCGAGGCGCGCGACTTCATTGCGGGTATTGGGCGGGCAGACATCCGGCTGCTTACCGGGATGGAATTCGGTATCGACGAGCAGGCCGTGCTCCAGATTATCGATACCGATGGCGGCCGCCTCGCGGAAGCCGATGGAGCAGAGATGGCCGGTGACCTTGATGCCGCGGCGGTGCGCGGCATCGACCGCGGCCTTGAGGTCCGCGCGGGTAATGTACATGTACGCCTTGAAGGACGTAGCGCCCTGGTCGGCCCAGTAGTTCACGGTCTTGACCGCGTCCTCGGGCCCGGTGAGTTCGTGCATCTGCGGGGCGAAGGTCCCTTTGCCCTCGAGGTAAGGACCGGTGATGTAGAAATTGGGACCGGGCATGCGGCCTTCGTCGATCATCTTCTTAATGCTGAGATCGGTGAACGGCTCCACGCTGCCCGCGGTGCGCGCGGTGGTGACCCCGGTGGCCAGGTAGAGACGCGGAAAGCTGTACGCCATTTCGGGGTACATGGGGACGCCGCCGCCCCCGGGGTAGTAGAGGTGTTCGTGCATGCCGACGAGCCCGGGGATGACGGTGTGGCCCGGGAGGTTCATGACCTGCGCTCCGGCGGGCACGGGGGTACTCGCCGACGGACCCGCAGCGGCGATCTTGCCGTGATCCACAATGATGGTCTGGTCTTCACGGGCGGGGGCGCCGGTGCCATCGATCACACGAACATGGGTGAGCGCCACGGCGGGCGCCTCGGTGGCGAGAAACGGCTTGAGACCCGGTTGAAAGCGGCCTTGCGCGAAGACCGCGCCAGCCAGCAGCAGGGCGATTGCGGCGAACCTCACTGGCGGGCACCGGCGGTGCTGGCGGACGCTCCCGACTCGCGCTGTTCGGTGGGCGCGGGCCGATCGTTTTTGGCATAGCGTTCGAAGAATTCGACGATGCGCAGCATGTGATCCATGCGCTGCAGCGGCGGACCCGAGCGTGTCAGCTCGTGACCGATGGCGGGATAGCGCACGTATTCCACGGGGCGATTGAGCTGCTTCAGGGAGCGGAAGAGCATTTCGCTCTGTGCGAAGCCGGTGCGGAAATCCTGACTGCCGTGGATGATAAGGAACGGCGTGTGGATATTGGTGACGTACGTGATCGGGCTTTCCTCATCGAGCACCTTGCGCGTCTCGGGTTCCCAGGGATAGCCGCCGAATTCCTCCGGGACGAGGGGCCACGCATTGGCCTCGCCATAGAAGGTGGAGAGGTCATAGACTCCGCGCTGGGCGGAGGCGGCTTTGAAGCGCTGATCGTGACCGATGATCCATGCGGTGAGGTATCCGGCGTAGGAGCCTCCGGTGAGGAAGAGCCGGTCTTTATCGACCAGGGCGTTGTTGTTTTCGGTTTCTTCCAGGGCGGCGAGCACATCGTTCATGGGACTCTTGCCCCAATCGCGATAATTGGCGCGCTGAAACTCGTAGCCATAGCCGCCGGAGCCGCGCGGATTTGCGTAGACCACGCCGTAGCCCCAGGAGCAGAACAGCTGGA
The DNA here is from genome assembly GCA_963811575.1 of uncultured Solibacteraceae bacterium. Taxonomy (GTDB): domain Bacteria; phylum Acidobacteriota; class Terriglobia; order Bryobacterales; family Bryobacteraceae; genus Solibacter. The sequence goes on from CAWERY010000016.1 coordinate 306,586, forward strand.
ACTCCCACCACATGCTGAACTCGCCGGGGCCCCACATGGCGCTGGGGCCGCCGTGCATATCGACTACCCACGGGTAGCGTTTGCCGGCTTCAGGCCGGGTCGGATTCATGGTCCAATACTGCACCTTCATGCCATCCGGCCGTGTGAGCCAATGCTCTTCGGGGATCACCAGGTCCTTATCCTTGACCCAGGCGTTGAGATCGGTCAACTGGCGAACCTTGCCGGTTTTTTCGCGAACGTAGAGTTCATTCGGATTGGGCACGCTGATGAGCGAATAGACCACGCGGCCGCCGCCTTCATCGAAGGCGCCGATTCCCGTGGGGCCTTCCACGAGTTTGGCGATCTCGCCGCCTTTCGCGCTGACGCGCAGGAGGGGCTCGCCGCCATGCCAGGGAGTGGCGAAGAGGACGCTGCCATCCTCGCTCACCTTGCCGCTGCGGGCGGAGGAATCCCATTTGTCGGTAAGCCACGTGAGCTTTTGGTCCTTGATATCGAAGCGGGCCAGGTGAGCCTGACGATAGGTGGGCTCGTCGGTCTGGCTGCCGGCGAGCACGAGGGACGCGCCATCAGGGGTGAAGCGCGGATTGTTGAACGAATAATCCTTGCGCTCCAGGAGGACGCGCGGATTGGAACCATCCGCGCTCATCAGCCAGACGGCGGAGCGGCGCACGCGATCCGGATGATCGGCGACGGCGGGGGTGCTGGTGTAGACGATGGTGCGGCCGTCGGGGGCGTACTGGGCGGAAAGGTGATTGTAGAAATCCCTGGTGATGGCGGTAGCGAGGTTGTCGTGGGTGAGATCGACGGTGTACAGCTCGGCGATCTCCATTTCGTGGACCAGATCCTGCTCGCCGAGGAAGTTGATGCGATCGATGACGGTGGGGTTGTCCTTGGAAGCATTGCGCGCCAGCCAGTTGCGAAGCGCGCGGCGGTCGCCATCGGGGCGCGCCTCGATTTCGGACTTGGAGCCGGGGGCGGGGCGATCCCAATCGAACCAATCGCGGGCGGGGCTTTCGAGATCGAAGTGCGGTTTGCCTTCGAGCTTGGAGATCGGGACGAGCGCGGTGACGAGGAGCGCCTTGCCATTGGGGTGCCAGACGGGGGACGCGGCGCCATTCTCCAGTTTCGTAATCACCTGGGCCTCGCCGGGCCGCTGCAGGGGAAGCAGCCAAACCTGAGGATGGGGATGAGCGGCGGCGGCGCCGGAGTTATCCACGCGAACGAAGGCGAGGGTGCGATTGTCGGGACTGATGGCGGGCGAGGAATCGCCGCGGTCTCCGAAGGTGAGTTGTTCGGGGCGCGCATTGGGGTTGTTGAGGTCGATGCGCCAGAGGTTGGTGCGGTAGCGGTAGGTGGGTTCGGCCTTGGAATCGGGGGGGCGTCGGTCTGGATGCTTTGCACGCCGTAGACGGCGAAGGAGCCATCCGAGGCCACGGCGACGCTGGCGACGTTGCGAATTTTGAGGACATCGGCGCCGGTAATTGGTTGTTTGCCGGCCGCACCGGCGAGAAACGCCAGGGCGGGAATACCCAGGAAAGCGAGAATGTTCCGCATGAGAGTGATTACACCATATGACGGAGGAGGGTTGGACGGACGGGCGAAAACGAGGGCTGATTACTGCTGGAGGGGTTCGATGTGCATGACATCCGAGCTATAAGGCTGGGGCAGCAGGACGCGTACGCCGTTGGTCATCAGCTGGGCGCCGGTCTGGGAGTACACGGAGGGGTCGATTTCGAACCAGACGGTGTAGCGCTGCCTGGGATTGAGGCCCTTGGGGTGAAGGAGGTAGCTGGGACCGCTGCTGCCGGCGCGCGTGATCACGGCGATTGCGGTATCGGTGGCCGCGTTGTAACTCTGGATCGCATCGATGGCATTCGCGCCGGGGGCGAGGATGTGAAAGACCTTACCGTCCGCGATATCGGCTCGCTGATCCTTGTATAGCTGGATTTGATTTTTCAGAAAACCAATCTGATCCGCGGTAAGGTCGGCGAGCGGCGTCATTAAGACCCACGGTCCGCCGAAACGATAACTATTAGTGGCGTACTGGCTCAAGCCATCCGACTGGGGCATGTAACGCTCCGCGTACCGGGGTGGGAACGGATAAGTTGCGCCATAGACCGCCTGCCGGGCAGGAAGGGAGCCCGAAGCATCATTGGTGATGGATGTCACATAACTCTTTACCATGTTAAAGGTCATCATGTTGCCGCCGTTCTCGCAGTTCTCCCAATAAACGGCGGGCCTCGCCTGCTGAATCGCGCTCACCACGCTATTGATTCCCAGTACGGAGTTGGCGTAATTGCTATCGGCCGGATCATGGGTATGGGTGGACTTGGTGCACTGCTTCACCATGTTCTGGCCATCCTGGAGAATCCAATCGACGTGGTATTCGTCGATCATCCGGATCGCTTCTTGGACGAGCCAGTCCTGCGTCGGCTTATTGGAGAGGCAGAGCGGAGTTGCGTTGAAGTAATTACCGCTATCGGTCGCGCTCCAATCGGGATTACTTTGCATCACGGGGCTATCGGGCGCGGCTTCGGCCAGAGCGAAATGCAAGCCGAACTTCATGCCGAGTGAGTGAACATAGTCACTCAGGGCGCCGAGCCCGTTGGGGAACTTCACAGGGTCGGCATGCCAGTCGCCGATGGCCTTGGCCCAGCCCAAATCCACGGTGAACAACTGGACGCCCAAGCCGGCCGCGATGGCGGCATTCCGGCGCAGCGTCTGCTCATCGATCTTGTCCTGGTAGCCCCAGGAATCCCAGGAGACATAGGGAAAGGTCTTGGCGTCCGGCGGTGGTTTGGCGAGCACCGCTTCCACGAAGCGCTGGGTGCGATAACCGGCTTCATCCCAATCGCCGTGGAACACGCCGATAAAGGTGGAAGGCATCTGAAACTCGGTGTAAGAATCCACGGGATGGTTGAGATTCAGCACCGTGGAACTGAACTGCACGTAGCCCTTGGCGCCATCCTGGCGGACGGTAGTTTTGGCGCGACCATCGAACTCCCAGCCGGCGAAGAGTCCGCGCTGATCGGAATCGCGAAGTGCCATCCAGCCGCACTGTTGGCCATCGGAGCCGGAGTTGACTTCGACGGCGGTGCCGGCGGTATCGAGCAGGCTTTGGAGCGGTTGAAAATCCTCGGGCTTGGAGCTCACGGACCATTGATTCACGCGCAGCGCGGTAAAGCGCTTGCCGGAATCGTCGAAGGTCCACGGCACCATGTTGATGAACGTGATGTGAGTAGTGGCGGCGGTCAGGTTCCGGTATTTCAAGCTGTAGCGCAGCACGGGCTGATTCGCGTAGAGCTCGAAGATCACCGTGATCTGCGCGCGGCCCTTGACGTCCTGCAGGACCAGGGTCTGGCGCACTCCGCCCGGATTGAGTATTTCCGCGTATTGGGAATTCAAGACAGAACTGCGTCTGCGCATCGAACAGGTCATTATCGGCCTGAAGGCGGACGGGCGACGTAGGCGCGGTTCGCCGAATCGTTCCACTGGTCGCCGGATTGAACATCGGCAAGCTGGCGGGTCAGGAAATAGCCTTCGGCTGTAAGTTGAAATACCGCGCGAATGGAACCGTTGTTGAGTGTCCACAGGTTCTGATCCGGGTCGAAGGCGGCTTGCGCGCCTGCGAAGCCCAAACCCGCGAACAACGTGACACTCAGACCGATCCCCAACAGCCGCATAAACGCTTACCTTGATGTAGATAGTAGATGACGCTAGATAATAGAACCCCGTGTACACGAAAAGTTAGGCGCAATCTACCTAAGAAAGCGTAAAGCTTTGTATAAACGGGTCAGGAAAGCGGGAAATAACTTCAGTGGGCTTTCACCACATCCCTGTGGTTAACTTTGGCGGTAAAGCCAGCGTTGGCGAGATTCCCTCGTATCTCTTCGGCCATCATTACCGAACGGTGCTGCCCGCCGGTGCAACCAAACGAGATAGTGAGATAACTCTTACCTTCCGTGATGTAGTGCGGGAGTAAATAAATAAGCAGGTCCGAAATTCTACTGATAAATTCCACGGTTTGAGGGAAAGCCCTGATATAACTCGCGACTTCGGGATCTTGGCCGGTCAAGTTCTTGAAGCGTGGAATGTAATTGGGATTTGGGAGAAATCGTACATCAAAGACAAGGTCGCTATCCGGAGGAACTCCATTGCGATAGCCGAAGCTGGCGACATAGATCATGATGTCGCTGGCATCGCGGCGTCCACGGAAGCGCTCGCCGATAAAATCGCGGAGCTGGTGGACGGTGAACTTCGAGGTGTTGATGATCAGGTCCGCCATGGCGCGAATGGGCGCAAGCTGGGTGGACTCCGATTGAATGCTCCGGATGATGGATTTCCCGGTGCCCAGCGGGTGAGGGCGCCGCGTTTCGCTGAAGCGGCGGACAATGGCGTCACTATCCGCCTCAAGGAAAATCAATCGCGCGGTGACCGACTTGCGGATCTGCGCGAAGACCTTGGGGAAGGACTTCAGTCCCGAGCCCTCGCGAACGTCCACCACGAGGGCGGCAGCAGAGATACTTGGATTGTTACAAGTTAATTCGGCGAACTTAGGAATCAATTCGACGGGCAGATTGTCCACCGAGTAGAAGCCCAGGTCTTCCAGCGCCTTCAATACCGAGCCTTTGCCCGAGCCGCTCAGGCCGGTGATGATTACCAACTCGGGTTTGTGGCGCGGCCCTTCCTTGCTTTTCGAGGAAGCCTTCTTCTTCGCGGGCATGGGCGGGGGCTATGCCTCGACCAGGTCGAACTGCCCATCGCGGCGACGGACCAGGACCTTCACGCGGTCGGTCGCGGCGTCGCGGTAGACCAGGTAGTCGCTGCGGACGTCCATTTCCAGCATGGCCTCTTCGAGGGTCATGGGCTTTCGCTTCTGGTGGGGCTTGACGCGATGAACGCGGCTCTCGGCGTCCGGCTCGGGTTCGACGGGCGGCGGCCTTCTCACTCTCCACTTCGGGGGCGGCTTTGTGCGGCAGGCGCTTACTATCGCGGAACTTCGACCGCGTCTTCAGGCACTGCTTTTCCAACTTACCGGCGGCGGCATCGATGGCGGCGAATAGATCGGCGCTCGACCCCAAGCCGGCTAGCTGGTGATTGTAATAATTGATCGTCGCTTCCGCTTTGTGCAGATGGCGTTCGAGCGAAAGCACGACGTGAACTTCGCATTCGCGCTTACCTCCATCCAGAAGCTTGCCAATCATGGCAAAGCGCGCCTCGAGCTTTTTCAGCTGCGCAGGCTTGAGTTCCACTTGCCTTCCCGTGTACGTGATCTTCATGGAACCACCTCAGGTGGGGCCGGCAATATCCCCTCTTCCTTTATAACCCGAATCGCCCGATGGGTAATCAGCGTACCGGATGCACTAATTGCGCACGCGGCGCTGGTGTGTGGAGGGAATCTTCATATCCTCCCGATATTTAGCGACCGTACGGCGAGTCACATTGATACCTTCGCCCTGGAGCAACAAAGTAATCTGCTCATCGGTTAGAGGCTTAGTCCGATCTTCGTCCTCGATCATCTTCTTCACCTTGCGCTTCAACAGCAGCAGCGGAGTGCCGCCGCCGGAAGGGCCTTGCACGGCCTCGGAGAAGAAATAGCGGAGTTCGAAAACGCCTTGCGGCGTGTGGACATACTTGCTGGCCACGGCGCGGCTGACGGTGGAAGGATGCACGCCCACTTCCTCGGCAACCTCTTTGATCATCATGGGCTTGAGATAATCCAACCCGTGACTCAGGAATTCCGTTTGCCGCCTGACGATCGCCTGGCAGACCTTAAGGATGGTCTGCTTCCGCTGCTCGATGTTTTTCATGAGCTGGATGGCGGAGGTATAGCGTTCGCGGACGTAATCGCGGACTTCCTTGGTGGCGCCGTTTTCGCGATCGAGCATGCGGCGATATTGCGCGTTCAAGCGGAGCTGCGGGACATCCTCATCATTCATCTGAATGATGTAATCGTCGCCATCCTTGGTGAAAAAGACGTCGGGCTCCACGATGCGCGCGCCGGCGCCCGAATAACGGAGGCCGGGCCGCGGATTCAGGTGCTGAATCATCTGCACGGCGATCTCGATGTGTTCGAGCGGCCGCGCCAAAACCTTGGCGATTTCCTTGTACTGTTTGGTCTCCACCAGGCGCAGGCAATTGGAGACGATGAGCCAGGCCACTCCGCCGCGGCCATTGATGCTATCAATCTGCAGCAGCAGGCATTCGCGCAGATTGCGCGCGCCCACGCCGGCCGGGTCCAGGGAGTGAACCACGGTGAGCGCCTCTTCCACCTGCGCGGCGGTATGCGAACCCATGGCGGCGATCTCGTCCAGCGAGGCTGAAAGGTAGCCGTCTTCATCCAAATTGCCGATGATGGATTCGGCGGCATCGCGTACTTCGTCGGAGGCCAGGCTGACGCTCAACTGCGAGCGCAAGTGATCGCCGAGCGTGATGGGAGCCGTAAGGAAGGTCTCGAAAGACGGCTTCTCTACGGATTCCGACGCGGGACTCTTGTAGCCGGGATCGAGGTAATCGTCGAAGAACGATCCGAAATCGATCTCGTCGAAGGGATCGGTGGCGGCGGGGGCTTCGGCGAGCGGGTCGTTGGTGGCGATGGTGTCGTTTTCAGCGACGGCCGCCGCGGCCGCGGATTCCTCGGCGTCGGGGAACAGGTTGCCATTGATCGCCGAGCCGCTGGAGCCATCGACGGAGTTCGCATCGCTCAAAACCGCGGCTTCGAGCAGCTGGCGGTCGGCTGGATCCTGATTGTGTTCGGCCTCTAAAAGGGGAAGCAGCTCCTCCGGCGTAATCTCCTCGCCGGGCTCATTCGGAGACTCTTCCAGGACCGGATTCTTAACAATCTCCTGGGTGATCATCTCCTTTAGTTCCAGCCGATTAAGCTGGAGGACGGTCACCATCTGCACGAGCCCGGGGGTCAGGATCTGCTTCTGCGCGACCTTCAGTTGTAGTCTGGGCGACAGTAAGCTCATCTGGTTCCTATGATATCACCGTAATAACGCATTCAATACTTCCCGAACGCGGTTTCCTTTGCAATTTGGTTGCCGTTTCACAAACAGCGTTCCCTTACCCCTCAAATATACACCCGGTGGACCCGGGAACTGATGCTGCAAAGGATGTTATAGGATATGGTACCGGCTACCTTTGCGAGCTGCTGAGCGTCCAGGGAGCACTCGCCTTCGGCGCCGAGCAGGGTGACTTCATCGCCGGGCTGGAGCTCCGGGGCGTGGCTGAGGTCGATGGTGGTCAGGTCCATCGAGACGGTACCGAGAATTGGCGTGAGCTTGCCGGCGGCGATCACTTTGCCGCGGTTGGAGAGGCGGTGGAAGATGCCATCGGCATAGCCGGCTCCCAGAATGCCGATGCGCATGGCGCGCGGCGCCCGGAAGCTGCCGCCGTAGCCGACGAGGGCGCCTTCGGGGATCTCTTTGACGGCCAGAATCTTCGCCTTCCAGGTGAGCGCCGGTTTGACGTCGAGCCGTTGGGGCGGAGCATCGCCGCGCGCCGGGGAGACGTAGCCATAGAGAGCGTGGCCGGCGCGCACCAGCGTGGTTCCGGTGGCGCGGCCGAAGCCGATGGCGATGGTGCTCGAAGTGTGCAGATAAGGCGCGGTGATACCGGCGGCTCGCAATTCCTCGCAAATCGTCTGAAAGTAGGCCGCCTGTTCGGCGGTTTGAGCAGAGGTGTAATCGGCCGCGGATGCGAAATGGGTCATCAGCCCTTCCAGGCGGGCGTGGCTGGCATCGGCCAGGGCGGCTGCGATCTCGGCCGAGCCGGCGCGGGTGCCCAGCCGTCCCATCCCGGAATCGATCTTGAGGTGGTAGCGGACGGGCTTCCCGTGGGAGGCGGCCAGCCGGTCCACCTCGCGCACCTGGGCGAGCGAATGCACGGCGGGCGTCAGGTCAAAATCGACCAGGGCGCGCGCTTCGTAAGGCAAAAAGCCGCCCATCACGAGAATGCGCGCTCCGAGAATGCCGCCCTCGCGAAGATGCACGCCTTCTTCGACGGAACTGACCGCGAGCCAGCGGGCGCCTTCGGCGAGGAGCACGCGGGAAACTTCGAGTGCGCCGTGGCCATACGCATCGGCCTTCACGACGCCGGCGACCTCTACGCCGGGTCCGGCCACACTGCGCACATTCCTGAAATTGCGAGCGATCTGTTCCCGGGAAACCAGCACGTACGATCGAAAAGGAGCGGACACGCTTCAATTGTAAGGGCGCGACCCGGTCAACCTTCAAGGCTTGGGATGGTTTCGCACCAGAGCGAGTCCTATTGCAGGATGTCGCCCTGTAGCGAGCGGACGTTCTTTTCCACGGGCTCGAGCGGTGTGATCTCGACGCCGAGCGGAGTAGTTTTCAATTCGGCGAAACGGCGGGCGCTCACCATCACGCGGCTTTCGAGCGACCCGACGGCGTTGTTGTACGCTTCCACCGCGCGGCCCAAGTTCAAGCCAACCTTGCTGAAGTGCTCGCCCATATCGGACAGGCGTTTGAAGAGATCTTTGCCAAGGGCGCTGATCTCCGCCGCGTTCTGGGCCAGCTTTTCCTGCCGCCAGCCGTAGGCAACCGCACGGAGCAGGGCGATCAGCGTAGTGGGCGTGGCGAGGATGATGTTCTGCTCCACGCCGATTTCGATCAGGGTGGGGTCGCTTTCGAGGGCCGCGCTGAAGAAACATTCGCCTGGCAGAAAGAGCACGGCGAATTCCGGCGCCTGGTCGAACTGTTCCCAATAGGATTTGCGGCCGAGGGCGGTCATGTGTCCGCGAACCTGACGCGCGTGGTCGGCCAGGCGGGCTTTGCGGGTGGCATCGTCCTGGGCTTCGATGGCTTGCAGATAGCCATCGAGCGGAGTCTTCGCGTCCACCACGATGGTCTTGCCGGCGGGTAGTTTCACCACCAGGTCGGGACGGAGACGGCCTTCTTCGCCGAAGAGGGTGGTCTGCGAGCTGAAATCGCAATGCTCCAGCATGCCGGCCATTTCGACGACGCGCCTCAGTTGAATTTCGCCCCAGCGTCCGCGCGCGCTGGGCGAACGGAGGGCGGTCACCAGTTTGCCGGTCTCGCCGCGCAGCTGGGTCTGGGTTTCGATCAGGCTGCGCACCTGCTCATTGAGCGCGGAATAGGCACCGGCGCGAGCCTTTTCGAGTTCCTGAATCTTGTGATCCACTTTGTCGAGCGATTCGCGAACTGGCGTGACCATCTCGGCAATCGCCTGCTGGCGCAGCTCCAAATCGCCGCGCGCCGTCTCCTGCGTCCTGGCCAGAGTGGCGCTGGCGAGCTCGAGAAATGCCTGGTTGTTGCGCGCGAGTGCATCGGCGGAAAGCGCCGCAAAGGAGCCGGAGAGTTTCTGACGGGTCTCTTCGAGCAGTGCCAGCTTTTCCGCGGTGGCGGTGCGCTCACTTTCGAGCCGTGCGTTCAGATCCGCCTCGCGGGCGGTGATCCGGCCGCGCCAGATCAGCCAGGCGAATCCGAAGCCGGCCAGGAAACAAAGAACCGGCAAAATGTTCTGCATCCTTCAATTATCGCGCAGCGCTTCAGCGCACGTGGAAGAGGTAGAACCGGCCGGCTTCGCCGGCGCGCTCCAAGCCCCACTCCGCTTCGTGGCCCACCAGGACATTGCCGATGGCGGCATTTCCGCCCTTCCCGGTGGGCGCCAGCAGATAGCGGAAGCCGGCCGCACGCAGCGCTCGGGCGGCTTCCAGGCGCAGGTCCTGCGGGGCGCGCGGAATGGCTTCGGGAGATGTGGTCAGCAGATGCCACGCACCTTTCACATCCAGCCCATAGACTTCGAGCGGCACGCGAAAGACAGGGGTGTGGGTGACCAGCACGGCGGAAGTCAGCCGCTGCGGATTGCCCAGTTCAATATCCAGGTACATTCCGGCGCGCACGGGCTCCCAGGTTCGCCATCGCGTGGCGAGATTGCCATCGAAGGCCAGGGGAGCCTCCCAACGATTGGGCCATCCCGCCAGCGTCCATTGCGGGCTGGTAAACACGGGATCGCTGCCCGAGAAGAGGCGGACTTCATTGATGTCCCACTCGCCCGCGTACGCGGCGGGCATGCGGAAGCGCAGGGTGCGCAGGGCCTGCTCGGGCCAGGAGGCTTTCCAATCGAAGGTGGGAGTGGTGGTGTACAAGGATGCCAGGCGCAGGGTATCGAGCAGGCAATCCGCTTCCGCCGATTGCCAGGTGACGGCGACCTCGCGGTCCAGGTAAGCATTCGCTACCGTCATCAGCGCGAGCGTACGAGCGCCGGGGGGCGCGCCGCGTTCCACCATTTTGGCAACGTTGAACTCCTCAAAGCGGCGTTTGCAATAGTCTGCCTCGCTTTCGGTGCGCAGCGCGGCTGCGATTGGGAACTCATGCAGCCTGAAAGCTATAGCGCGTTTCCCAGGAATCCAGCACATGCGGCCAGCAGAGCACCGCCTGCACCGCGATCGCAGCCCAGGCCAGGGGACGCGGCAGCGACATGCCGAGCGCGATGGCGGCCAGGACGACGCCGGGCATCAGGAAGCGCGCTCCGGTATTGGTCAGCCACGGCAGCGCGACCACGACTGCCGCCGCCCAGAGCAGACGGCCTTCGCGCCGGCGCAGTGCGAGGAGGCCGAGCGGCAAGGCGAACAGGAGCGGCCCGAAGGTGCCGGTGAGGTGGTCGCCGAAGGCCAGTTCCCAAGGCACGCGAGCCAGCGGAATATCGCCGAACGAGCGCAAATCGCTGGCCAGTTCCCGATCTGTGGCGGCGTGGAAATAAGGATTGGGGAACACGCTGCTCAGCAGGGGAGCCACGGGATTCCCGGTGATCACCAGGTCGCGCAGCATCCAGGGGGCGATCATGAGCGCGGCGCCGGCGGCCAAGATCAGCGTGGCACGCCATTTTCGCTGCACCGCGAGGAACAGCATCGCGGCGGCGGTAACGGTTAATCCGGGGAGCTTGATGGCGTAACAGAATCCGGCGAGAAGGCCGGCGGTGAACAGATAGCGATCGTCCCGGAGGAGGAGCAGATCGAAGGCGGCGAGCAGGAAAAATACGCCGGCGGCATCGGTGTAGGATGACGAACCGGTGAGGCCGGCAACGGGGGCGCAGAAATAGAAGACCGCGGCCACCGAGGACGCCAGACTGCTCGCACCCAGTTTGCTGCCAACGCGGAAAATGAGCGGGAGAGTCGCCACGAAAAATGTGAACTCCACCAGTTTGGCCGCGGAGTGCCGCCCGAACGCGAAGGCCACGGTATAGAGCATCTCCATGCCCTGCGGGAGCATGTTGTAGAACGTGACGGAATCGGGGAAGCCGCGCAGGCGGAGATACTCGGCAGGCAGCCCCAGATGGTAAGTGATGCCGTCCGCCATGGTTTCCGGCGCCAGGGCATTGACGAAGTACCAGACGCCGTAGGCGGCGAAGACGATCCACAGCGCGGGCGGGATAGGGACTGACGCCTTCAGCAGGGTACCGTGCCAGCGGCGCGCCGCCAGGATGGCTGCCGCGGCAATCGCCAGGAAGACGGCCCAGTGCGCGAGGTTGCCGAGCAGGAGCAGGAATACCAGGAGGCTCTCCGCGGCGGCACCGGCGGCGAGCACCGTTTCCGGCGCTGCCGGCAGGTTGCGGAGCAGCACGCGTCCCAGGGCGAACGCCGTCACCAGCGAAATCGCCGCGCCAAAAAAAATCGAGAGGAGACTCAGGAACACGTTTGCGGACGACTGACTGTACGTCCGTAGTCCTGCGCGAGGGCCGCGCTCACAGCAGCACCGTATCGATCCGATGATCGGTTTCGACAGGCGCGGGTACGGAAACATTCACCGAGACTATGGAATTTCCGCGAAGGAAGAGCAGGAGTTCCGCTTCCGACCCATCGAAGAAGCCATCGAGCAGTTCGCGCAGGGCGGCGTGCCGCATACTGTCGCGCGAGGCTTCCGGCGAATAGACAAACGCGCGGCCGACTTTGCGCCGCGTGAGTTTGCCTTTGCGCACGAGGCGGTCGAGCACGGTCATGATGGTGGTGTAGGCCAAGGGGCGGGATTCCGCCACAAGCTGTTGAACCGCCTTGACGTTGCCTTCCTGCAAGGTCCACAACGCCTTGAGGCAGGCCAGTTCCAGCGGAGGGGGAACATCGCGCGCGGTCTTGGGCATTAATTTTCCTGTTTGGGGCGAACCAGCCCCGCCTGCATCAGTTTTTCGGCCAGCAGATTATTGCCTTTGGCCGCGGCGTATGCCGGCTGCTCCGCGGGGGCGGGGCGGGCAGGCGCGGACTGTGCGGTGCGGCCGGTGCCGCGGGCTTGGCGGGCGCCGACTGGGGGATGCAGGTAGCGATCTTTCTTGAGGGCGGAACGTTCCAAGGCCGAATGATAGGTGGTGAAGCAGCCATCGATCTGCCGGTCGTTCTCGATCAGGGCGCGCATACATTCCATCTTGGAATCCATGTCGTCGAGGTAGTGAAGCAGGAGGGCCTCGGGAAACTGGGGCACCTTCGGGGAGCCGAATTCGAGCCTGCCGTGATGGCTCAGAATCATGTGCTCCACCAGGGTCCGCACCAGGGGCGGGAAGTCCGGCAAATTGCGGAGTTTCTCGCCGACCATGCGGATCGCGATCGACATGTGTCCGAGCAATTGGCCTTCGTTGGAATAGGAGAAGCCGCGTTCGTAGTTCAGCTCATAGATCTTGCCGATATCGTGGAGGATCGCGCCGGTGAGCAGCAGGTCGGCATCGATATTCGGATAGTGCGCCGCGGCGGCCTTGGCCATGCCGCAGACGCTCAAGACATGCTCCAGCAAACCGCCCAGGAACGCGTGATGAATCTGTTTGGCGGCGGGAGCGCGGCGGTAGCGGCGGGCGATCTCCTCATCGTCCAGCACCGCCTCCAGCAGACCTTTCAGGTGACGGTCGGTCATGCCGGCGACCAAGGCGCGAAGTTCGCGCCACATCTCTTCCGCATCGCGCTTCGATGCCGGGAAGTAGTCGGTGACCTCGATCTCACTTTCGTCCATGCGCCGCACTTTGTGGATGGTCAACTGCGGCTTATTGTGGAAGACCTGGATGATGCCTTTGACCTGCACAAAGTCATCGCGCTCAAAAGCATCCAGCACGTCGGCGACGTTGTCCCACATTTTGGCGTCGAGATCGCCGGTACGGTCGGCAAGAAGCAGCGAAAGATACAATTCGCCGCCCTTCTTCTGCCGGATCTCCTTCGAATGCACCAGAAAACTGGTTTGAATCACCCGATTGGGTTCAAGTTGATTGACGTAAGGAGATTTCATTTCTTCTCGGGAACGGCGGCCGGGTCGGGCGTCTTGTCAGCGGTCTTCTCGGGCGCCTTGTCGGCAGCCGCCGGCGCGGCAGCGGGCGTAGAGGCCGGCGCGGCGGCCGGGGCAGGCTTGCTCTCGGGCTTGGTGCTCTTCACGGTGCCGGCGGGGATGACCCACAGGATGTGCTTCTTGCGGCGCGCGGCCACTTCTTCCTTGGTGGTGGTCTGCGGCTTGAGCGCGGCAACGTCTTTCCAGCGCGTGTCCTTGCCCGGGGCGGCGCCGGAATCCACATAGCCCTCTTTAATTTCGAGGAAGGCATCTTCGCGCAACTGGGTCAGGAAAATGCGGACTTTGCCTTCCGCCTTGGGCTGCGTCAGGCGGTCCTGCAGTTCATTCTTCACTTCGTCGAACGAGGCCTGGCCCGCTTCATAGCGGTCTTCGACCTTGAGGATCACAAAGCCCTGGGCGCGTTTGAAAGGATCGCTGACGAAGCCCTTCTTCTCTTTGAAGACCGTGTCTTCGATGGCTTTGTCCATCATGCCCTTGGGCATGGCGCCAACGTAACCGCCGTTTTTCGCGGTCTCGACATCGTCGGAGTTGTCGCGCGCCAGGTCGCTGAACTTCTCCCCTTTGCGGGCGCGAACCACCAGGTCCTTGGCCTTTTTCTCGGCAGCGGCGGCCTGTTCCGGCGTTTTGCCTTCGGTGGAGATCACGATCTGGCTGAGGAAGACCTGCGCTTCCTTGCGCATGAATTCACTCTTATGCTCGTCGTAATACTTCTGCATCTCTTCCTGCGGGACGGTGATATTGCGCATGACTTCCTGGCCGATCACGCGCTGCGTCAGCATTTCGTTCTTCATCTGCTGCTTGAAATCTTCGAACGTCATGCCGGTCTGTTCGCGGATGAACTGCTGGAACTTGTCAGGATCGGAGATTTTCTGCTGCACCTGGATTTCGGCGAGGCGGCGCGTCACGTCGGGATCCACGTTGATGTTGAGGTCCTTGCCCTTCTGCACGAGCAGCAGGGTATCGATCTCTTTGCGGAGGACGTCGGCGTGGGCTTCCTTGACCGCGTCCTGGAGGCGCGCACCGGAGAGCCCCTGGCGTTTGGCCTCGGCTTCGATATCGAGACGCTTCTTCTCCAGTTCGCCGCGGGTGATGATGTCGCCGTTGACCTTGGCGGCGATCTCCTCCACGACTTTGACATTATTGTCCGCCGCGTTATCCGCCGCGGCGCAAACCGCGACTGCAGATGCGATGAGTACTACAAACCTACGAAACATAGTGATCCTTTATTTTACCAGTAGCTGCCGGGTCACGACGCGCGCAATTGTTCCAGCTTCTCACCCAAAAAACGCAGGATGTCGCCCGCGGCAGTCTGCCCGTCCAGTGGTAATAGCAATACGCCTGCCGGAGTGAACTGCGCGCCCCTGGTTTTGGAAACTATATTCATAAGACGCGCGGGATCGACGCGGGTTTCCTTGTGGAACTTTATATTCAACACGTTATGGCGCCTATCGACGGCCTCCACGCCAATCTGTTCGGACAGGGTCTTGAGCGCGGAATAGGCCAACAGGTTGCGAACGGCGTCCGGCACTGGGCCATATCGATCCTCTAGTTCCTTTTCGGCACGGTCGCGAGCCTCCGCCGTGGCCGAATTGGCGATCTGGCGGTAGGCGCGCAAGCGCTGGTTTTCATCGCCAATATATTCGTTCGGAATGCGGATATCCAGGTTCAAATTCAACGCCGAATGGATCTCCGGGACGATCTCTTCGCCCTTGAGTTCCCGCACCGTCTCTTCGAGCAGGCGAACGTAGGTATCGAAGCCCACCGAGTTGATGTGGCCGTGCTGCTCGCCGCCCAACAGGTTGCCGGCGCCGCGCAGTTCCAGATCCAAGGCGGCGATCTTGAAACCAGCTCCTAAATCGCTAAACTCCTTCAGGGCGGCGAGGCGCTTGCGCGCGATCTCCGTAAGCTCCGTATCCGGCGGGACCAGCAAGTAAGCGTAAGCGCGGCGGTTGGAACGCCCGACCCTTCCGCGAAGCTGATAGAGTTCCGAAAGCCCGTAGCGCTCGGCATTTTCGATGACCATGGTATTGGCAAGCGGAATATCCAAGCCATTTTCTATAATCGTAGTACATACCAGGATATCAAACTCGTGCCGCATGAACTGGAGCATCGTTTTCTCCAGCTCCGCCTCGCCCATCTGGCCGTGCCCGACGCCGATTCGAGCGCCCGGCAGCAGTTCCTGCAAACTCGCGGCTCTCATCCAGATGGAATCCACGCGATTGTGCAGGAAGTAAACCTGCCCACCGCGGCCGAGTTCCAGCTCCAAGGCCTGACGGATCAGTTCCGGTTGGTACGGGGCCACCACGGTATGGATCGCCAAGCCGATCTTTGGGCGGCGTCTCAATCACCGACATATCGCGCAGACCCAATAACGACATATGTAGTGTTCGGGGAATCGGAGTGGCGCTCATGCTGATCACGTCCACGGCCTTCTTCATCTGCTTGAGCCGTTCCTTGTGTTTCACGCCGAAGCGCTGCTCTTCGTCCACCAGGACCAGGCCCAGATCGCGGTAGACCACATCTTGCGAGAGGAGGCGGTGGGTTCCGATCGCGATATCGATTTTGCCTTCGGCCAAATCGGCGAGCCCGGCCTTTATTTCCTTGGGAGTACGGAAGCGGCTGAACATTTCGACCCGCACGGGGAAGGGTTGAAAGCGGCGCTTGAAGGTCTCGAAGTGCTGAAAGGCGAGCACGGTAGTGGGCGCCAGGACGACCACCTGCTTGCCGTCGCCGAGCGCTTTGAAGGCGGCGCGCATGACCACTTCGGTCTTCCCGTAGCCCACGTCGCCGCACAACAGGCGATCCATCGGCTGAGTGCTCTCCATATCGCGCTTGATTTCGGCGATGGCGGTCAACTGGTCCCGCGTGGGCGTAAATTCGAAAGCGTCCTCGAACTCGCGCTGCCAATTACTATCCGAAGAGTAGTTGAACCCGTCGGCCATTTTGCGCGAGGCGTAGAGCTTCAGCAGCTCGTCCGCCATGTCGCGCATTTTGGCTTTGATTTTGCCTTTGGTGCGCGTCCAGGTGGCCCCGCCCATGCGGTCCAGAGGCGGGCTTGGCCTCGCCGCCGCCGCGGAAGCGCTGCACCAGGTCCATGCGAGTGAGCGGAACGTACAACTTGGCGCCCGCGGAGTACTCGAGCACCATGTAGTCGCCCTGGTTTTCGCCGCCGGCAATTTCGCGCAGACCCAGGTACTGCGCCACGCCGTGCTCGGAGTGGACGACGAAGTCGCCCGGCTTGAGATCGATGATATCGGCGGAAAACGTCTCGCGGGCGGTCTTCGACGAGGGTCCGCGCGACACCAGTTCCGAGGTCTCGAAGAGGTCTTCCGAGCCAAATACTACAAGTTTCGAATCCGGGAATGCGGTGCCGTGGCGGATCAGCCCTTTGACCAGATAAATGCTGGCCGACGAGCCCGCCATATAGGCGCGCTGGGCCAGATACGCCGGCGTCGATTCCGACTGCTCCAACCCCAACTGGTAGGCAATGCCGTACTCGTTGAGGATGTCCGCCATGCGCTCTACTTCGCCGGTGGCGGAAGCAAAGAAAGCCACTTTCTGTCCGGACTCCACCAGCGTGCGGGCCTCCGCGATGGCCACCTGAATGTTGCCGTGAAAGGACATGGACGGCCGGGTGGCGACGTGCGCGCTGGTCGCTTCTCCCGTGGGTGACCAGCCGATATCGATCTGCTGGAATTTGACCTGAGGCCCGGCGCCGGCCTGCTTTTCCAAATCCTCCCAGCGGAAGAAGATCCGGTCGGGATCATAGGCCACGGAGCGCTCGATCTGTTCCAGCCGCGTCCAGAGGCGTTTGGCGGCGCCGATCACCTGCTCCGGCTCGTCCCAGATCACCACCGGCCTTTCCAGCAGGGAGAATACCGACGAGTTGCGCGGCCGCAGCATGGGCGCGATCAGTTCCCAGCCCGGGAAGGTCTCGCCGGGCGGCGGCAGGTCGCGGCCAGGGATGTCGGCTTCCTGCATCAGCTCGTTCAACTCCGCCAGGAAGCGACGGGATTTCTGATACTCCGTCAAAGGTAGTAGCAGGCAGTCTTCGACCTTGAGGACCGAACGCTGCGATTCCACATCGAAGCGCCGGATGGATTCTACCTGGTCGCCGAAAAGGTCGATGCGAACCGGCTTTTGAGCCTCGGGCGGGAAGACGTCGAGAATTCCGCCGCGCACCGAGTACTCGCCCACCATTTCCACCGGTTCGCGCCGCTCGTAGCCGATGCTCTCCAGGTGCGCCACGACTTCTTCGAGCGGCAGTTCCTCGCCCACGCGCAGGCGCAGCGCCAGTTGGCGGTAGAAATCGCCGGGCTCGATCTTCAGCAGCGCGGACGCCACCGGCATGATGGTGATGGGCGAGCGTTTCGTGGCCAGGCTCCACAGGCCGATGGCGCGCTGCTCGCAGATCTCGGCGTGGGGCGAGAGGTTTTGCATCGGCAAAACGTCGAGCGCAGGCAGTAGCTGCGGCCCGAATTTGTCCTCGGCGACGAGCAGGGAGAAGAACGTCTGGACTGCCTCAGCCAGCGCCTCCGCCTGCTTATTCCCATCCACCACGATGATCAGCGGGCGTCCGGAGGATTGCCAGAGCAGCACCGCATACAGCGCCTTCGCCGTGGTGGTGAGACCGGAGAGGGATGCATTCTCGCCGGCGCTCACGCGGCGCAGCACCTCCTGGTAACCCGGATGCCGGCCCAGGTCCAGGAATAGGTCGCGGACAACTGGATGAATCAAGGCTGCAGGATTCTTTCGACGAGATTGGTGGTGGAGTAGCCGGGTTCCAGCGCGACCGTGAGCACGCGCCCGCCGGCGGCCTCCACCTCTTCGCGGCCGGCGATGAAGTGGGACCAGTCGGCGCCCTTGATGAGGATGTCCGGCAACACCTCAGCAATCAGTTCGCGGGGAGTATCTTCTTCAAACAGCACTACCGCGTCCACCGCCTCCAGGGCCAGCGCCATTTCGGCCCGTTCGCCTTCGGAAATCGTGGGACGCGAGGGTCCCTTCATGCGGCGTACGCTGGCATCGGAATTCAAAGCCAAAATCAGGATGTCACCCAGCCCGCGCGCCTGTTCGAGCAGCCGCAAATGCCCGGGATGAAGCAGATCGTAGCAGCCGTTGGTGAAGACCACCGTCTTGCCGCTGCGCTTCCAGAGAGCCCGCTGTTCCACCAACTCCGCGCGACTATAGAATCGACCCACTGCCACCAGTTTAGCGTGGAGGGCAGGCCTGCCGGCCTGTCCCTTTGCGACGGATTCCTAAAAGACCAGCCGGAAAGCCATCTGGAAGCGCCGGGCGGTGGTGCCGTCAGGATAAGCGCTCGACGCATTGCCGGTTCCAACCCCTGCCACCGGCTTCAGTACGCCGCTGTAAGGCCCGTTGACCAGCCCCGACGAAAGCGTGGCGACCGCCGTGTAGGCCACGGTATTGATTCCGGTAATCCGCTGCGAGTTGAAGAGATTGAACGCCTCGATTGCGAGTTCGCCGTGAACACGCTCGGTGAATGGCAGGGTTCGCGTCATACGCACGTCCACTATCCGCTGGGGGTCGGTCTGCAAACTCCCGATTTGCTCGAAGGGCACCCTCGCCCATCCGCCGCTGCCGTTCAAGGAATTGAAATACGTCATCGCAAAAAGTGACGATTGATTCCCGGTTAGCAGCACAGTGGGCGTGAGCGGGTTGGCCGGAAGCCAGGGTGGCGATGCCGGAGAAGCGCCACCCATTCGCCAGGTAGCGCGCGAAGACGGAATCGTTGTGCGTCACGGTGGGCTGCCACGTCCAGTTGAAGACCGCCCGCTGCCGCTGGTCGGTGGGTAGAGTGCCCTTGTCGCTGCCATTGTCGCCGGCGATGCTGCTGAGCGGGAATACGCCCACGTAGAGCGGGCCCGCATCGTGCCGGTGGCGTGCGACCAGGTGTACGTCGGCCTGCAGGCTGAGGCCGTGCGACATCCTCTGCCGCAATTCCAGCGCCGCCGCGTTGTACCAGGCGGAGCCGCCATTGCCCACCTGAAAAATCTGTGCGTATTTCGCATCGTTCTTCACGGTCCAGACATTGGTGGTGTACGAGCTGACTGCCGCACCGCTCGCATTGTCGATGGGGTAGGTCAGCGTCTTGGTGGGCGCCGCCAGATTCTGATCCGCCACCGTCCACAACTTAATGGCGCGGCTATCGATCAGGCTCACCGTCAGCGGTGGTGGCGCGCGCCAACTGCTTCTCCAGCGCCAGCGTGGTCTGCTGCGTATGCGGCGTGCGCAGTTTGTTGGCGGCGTAAATCAGATTCGTGGATCCGGCGGGGGCGCTGGTATAGGACAGCACGTGCGGAAACAACGGCGCGCCGGTCTGGGTCGGGATTCACAGTGATCGAAGTCTGCGAAAGTCCATTGCCTTCCAGCAGCGCGTCGGTGAACTGGCCGGAGTAGGGTTGGTAGAAGAATCCGAAGCCGGCGCGGATCACGGTGGTATCGTTCACCAGGTAGCCCAGGCTGACGCGCGGAGAGAATGCGATGTTCGACGAGGGAATCGTGCCGGTCGAGAAGTAAGTGGGATTCGTCACGGGCGGCTGCGGCAGGAAGCTCTTGTCCCAGCGGACGCCGACTGTGATGCTGACGCGCGGCAGCGCCTTCCAGGTATCCTGCAGGTACGCGTTGACCTCGCGGTAATGCACCAGGTGCGCCGAGGTCGCCGAACTGCTGCGTGAAATTGGTGTAGTTGCGCGCGGTGCCGCCGGAAAAATCCTGCGCGAAGGCAGTCAGGGTGGGATAGGTGTAGGCGCCCGCGGATTGCAGGGAATCCACGGTGTCGTGGGTGCGCGAAACGTCTGCGCCGAGCCGCAAGGAGTGGGATCCGCTGGTCCAGGTCAGGTTCTCGACCAACTGATAGCGCTTCTCATCGAGGCGCGAGGAGTTCGGATAGGGATTGCCCACGGTAGCGCCGGCGACTGTGATCGCCACGTTGCCGGTGGCGAGTGCCGCGGTCGAAGCGGGAGACGACCAGCGATCGTCGAACATTCCCAGGTGCATTTCGCTGAACCAGCTGGCGGTGGGCGCGGAAGTCCAGGCCATGCGGGCGTAGCGCGTGTCTTCGGTGGAATTCTGCAAGCCCAGCAAGCCGCCATCGGGCGCGACCAATTGGCGCCGCGCCGCTTCCGGGGAGCTTTGATTCATGCCGTTGAAGGCGATGTTGAACGAGTTGACCTCGCTGCGGCGGTAATCGATTCGACCCAGGCCGCTGGTCCAATTCTGCGAGAAGGGCGCCAGCACATTCATTTGCCCCTGGATGAATTTGATGGCCGCCGCGCATTGCGCCGCGGTCGCGGTACAGTTCGATGGCGCGATGGCGTTTCCCGAGGCATCCGCTGAGGGTCGGCGTGGTGATCCGGTTCAGGCCGTCAAAATGGTCGGTC
Organism: uncultured Solibacteraceae bacterium; assembly: GCA_963811575.1. Classification (GTDB taxonomy): domain Bacteria; phylum Acidobacteriota; class Terriglobia; order Bryobacterales; family Bryobacteraceae; genus Solibacter. Next base: position 327,290 of record CAWERY010000016.1, read on the forward strand.
AGTCGCTCGAAATTCGCGAAGAAGAAGAGCTGGTCGTGGCGGACCGGCCCGCCGAAATCGGCCCCCATCTGATTGCGGTCGCCCAGCAGATTCTGTCCGGGGGCGAAGCGCTCCGTCGCGCTCCATCCGCCGGGCCGCAGGTAGCCATACGCCCCTCCATGAAACTGGTTGCCGCCGCCGGGGGAGACGGTGTTGACGACGCCTCCGGCGGTGCGCCCGAATTCCGCCGGGTAGGCGGCGGAGAGCACCTGGAATTCCTGGGTGCCATTGAGCGTCAGCCCATCGGCGATACCGGGACGCGCGTTCGAATAGGTATTGGTGACACTCAGGCCGTCTTGCAGGACGGTGTTGGACGCGATCGCGCCCAGGAAGATGAGCCGGCCGGTCAGCGCGTCTACATTGACTCCGGGCGCCATCGCGACCAGGGGATCCAGACGCTGCTGGCTGGTTGGCAGGGACGCCAGTTGTCCCGGAGAGAGCGAAGTAGAGATGCCGGCTTCGACATCCTGCACCTGCGTCATCACACTCTCGATATTGACATTCGTAGCAGCATTCTCTTTCTCCAAAGGGATGCGCACGACGCGCGTCTCTCCCACTGCGATCTCAAAGCTGCCGGACTCCCAATTGGCAAAGCCTTTGTACGTCACACTGATGCGGTATCCGGGGCCGGGCGGCAGGCTGAGGATATCGAACGCGCCTTCGTCGGTGGTGATCGACACACGTCGTACTCCGAGCGCGGGATTGGTCAGGGTCACGGTGGCCTGCGGAAGGCCGTCGATATCGCCTTCCAGAATGAAGCCGGAAATCGCCCCCGCCCCCGCCGTGGCTTGGGCCCAAACGGCACAGGCGGATAGCGCCACAAGTACAGACACACGTATACTCAATCTCATTAATTTGAACCTCTCAGACAAAGACCTGATGTTTCTCTTAGAGGTATTTTCTGCGTGCCGCGTTACAGCCAAAAAGGGCTATTCCACGTCTTCTGGCCCGGCACTGTTTGATTTATCGACAATAAAGTCTGAAATTCGTGTATACTGATTTTGGAATGCGGACTTTCTCCACTTCGGTCATGGCAGCGCTCATCATCGCCGCCCTGTTCTGGGGAAACTGTTTTTCGTGTCCTCAGCTCCTGCTTGCCGCCCAGAAACACGGTTGCTGCCCGCACACTAAATCAAGCAAGACCGAGTGCCAGACTCCGGGTCTCAAGAGCTTTGTAAAATCCGAAAAGTCCGTTCCTGCAATCATCGCCGTGGCTGCCGTGATCGAGGCGCCCGCACAGGCGTCCGGAATTCGACGTTCCGCTGCTCGCGCCGCGCATCACAGATCACGGGTCCGCGGATAATCTGCCCCTCCGCATCTAGCCTTCCTCTCTTTCGCAATACCTGATCCCGGTAACGACCGTAGAGGAACCACATGCATTTTCGTTTTTATTTTTGCCTCGCGGCTGCGGCGTGCGCACTGCGGGCACAACCGCTGCCCGCGCTCGTCGAAGAAGCCTTGCGCCAGAACCGCGAGATTCTCGCCGCGCAGAAGAAATACGAAGCAGCGCGGCAGATGCCGGCGCAGGCGTCGGCGCTGGCCGACCCCACGATTTCGGTTGGATACACGGCCAATGGCGCGCCGTATCCGGTGGCCGGGATCGGGCGGGAAGTCACCAGCAATGCGGGCGTAATGGTGTCGCAGGAACTTCCCTTCCCGGGCAAGCGCCAACTGCGCGGCGACATCGCGGCGAAGGAAGCATCGGCCGAATTCGAGCAGTATCTCGCCGTCCGGCTCTCCGTGACTTCGCGACTCAAACAGGCGTATCACGAATTGCACCACGCCAACGTGAGCATTACGTTCGTCAAACGGTATCAGGAACTGCTGCAGAAGATCCTGCGGATCTCCGAGGCGCGCTACACGGTGGGCCGGGCCGCGCAGCAGGACATTTTCAAAGCGCAGACGCAGTTCGCCATCTTCGAAACGCAACTGCTGCGCTACGAGCAGGAGCGCACGGCGAAACAAATCGAGCTCAATGCGCTGCTCAACCGGCCGCAGGGCGGCGCGATCGACGTGCCCGACGATATGAGTTCCGGCGAACTCACGCTCAGCCTCGAAGAGCTGCTGGCCGGCGCCCGCGTGCACGCTCCCATGCTGGCGCGCGAACAGAAGCTGGTGGAGCGCAATGATCTGGCGTCGGCGCTCGCGCGGAAGAGCGTGTATCCCGATTACACCGTCTCGGGCGGCTACTTCAACCAGGGCAGCATGCCGCCCATGTGGCAGTTCCGCGTGGACTTCAAGCTGCCTGCCTGGTACCGCACCAAACAGCAAGCGGAGATCACCGAAAAGGCCGCTTCCGCGGTAGAGGCGCGCCACAATTACGAGGCCGCGGAGGTCGCGGTACAAGCCCAGGTCCGCGAGCAGTATAGCGCTGCTGTCGACTGCCCGCAAATTGATCGATCTCTACCGGAAGTCGGTGGTGCCCGGGCTCGCAACTGGCGCTGGAATCTTCAATCGCCAGCTACGAAACCGGGACGCTGGATTTCCTTTCTCTGTTTTCCAATTTCATGAATGTTGTGGAGTACGAGCTCATGGTGCACGAAGAAGTCATGCAGTTCCACGTGGCCTTGGCGCGTCTGGAAGAGCTTACGGGGATGGCGTTATGAAGAAGCTACTTGCACTGGTTGCGATCGCGATTGCCTGGGCCGGCGGCTTCGGTTACGGACGTTGGTATGCCAACCCCGCCGCGAGCGCGAAGCAGCCCTTGTACTGGGTGGACCCGATGCATCCCTGGTACAAGAGCGACAAACCCGGCGTGGCGCCCGATTGCAATATGAAACTGGTGCCGGTTTTCGCCGGGCGAGGAAGCGCGCTACGAGCGCCGCGCCAATCGTCTGCCCGAAGGCAGCGTGCAGATCACGCCCGAAAAGCAGCAGCTCATCGGAGTGGAATACGGCACCGCCGAGTACGAGAACGTCTCGGGTGCGGTGCGCGCCGTGGCACGGGTCACGCTCGACGAAACCAAGGTCGCGAAGGTCAACAGCAAGTTGGAAGGATGGCTGGAGCAGGTCTTCGTAGATTCCACCGGCCGCCGGGTGACGAAAGGCGAGCCGCTGGTCACGATCTACAGCCCCGAGGCGCTTGCCACGCAGCAGGAATACCTGCTCGCGCTCAAGGCGCGCGAGACGATGCACGATAGCCCGGTCCACGAGATGCTGGGCAGCACGGAGAATCTGATCGCAGCCGCCAAGAAGCGGCTGGAACTCTGGGATATCGGCGAGGCGCAAATCGCGGCGATTACCGCTTCCGGCAAGCCCGTGCAGTACCTCACGCTATACGCCCCGGCGTCGGGCTTCGTGATGGAGCGTAACGCATACGCGAAGCAGCGCATCATGCCCGACACCGTGCTCTACAACATTGCCGACCTATCCACGGTCTGGGTAGTGGCCGACGTCTTTGAATACGAGGCATCGGCGGTACGCGTGGGCCAACCCGCAGCGCTGACGCTGGCCTATCTGCCGGGCCGGACTTTTCGCGGCCGCGTGAGCTACATCCTGCCGGCAATCGACCCGGCGACGCGGACGGTCAAAGTACGCATCGAATTTCCGAACCCCGAGTTCCTGCTGAAGCCGGAGATGTACGGCGAAGTGGAGTTTCAGACGGGAGGCACGCGCCGGCTGGTGGTGCCGCAGACCGCGGTGCTGAACTCGGGCGATCACCAGACGGTATTCGTGGATCGCGGCGCCGGTTATTTCGAGCCGCGGGACGTCAAGATCGGCGCGCAAAACGGGGGCCGCACGGAGATTCTCAGCGGGCTGAAGGCCGGCGAGCGCATCGTGATCTCCGGCAACTTCCTGATCGATTCCGAAAGCCAGCTGAAAACCGCGCTGGGCGGGGCATCGAAATGATCGACCGGATCATCGAATTCTCCGCGCACAATCGCTTCCTCGTCTTCCTCTTCGTCGCGGGGCTGGCGCTGGCGGGTTTCTGGTCGATGCAACAGATTCCGCTCGACGCTATCCCCGACCTCAGCGACACACAGGTCATCATCTATTCGCGCTGGGATCGCAGCCCCGACATTCTGGAGGACCAGGTCACTTACCCGATCGTGAGCGCGATGCTGGGCGCGCCGAAAGTGAAGGACGTTCGCGGCTTCAGCGACTTCGGCTACTCCTACGTCTACATCATCTTCGAGGAGGGCACGGATATTTATTGGGCGCGTTCGCGAACGCTCGAATACCTCTCTAAGATTCAGCCGCGCCTGCCCAAGGATGTGCAGACCGAGATCGGTCCGGATGCCACCGGAGTGGGCTGGGTATTTCAATATGCGCTGGTATCCGAAACCGGCCAGAGTCACAATCTTGCCCTGCTGCGCAGCACGCAGGATTGGTATTTGCGGTATCACCTGCAATCCGTCCCGGGCGTGGCCGAGGTCGCGCCGCTGGGCGGGTTCGTGCGCCAGTATCAGGTCAATGTGGACCCGAACCGGCTCGCGGCGTATGGAGTGCCGATTTCCAAGGTGGTGGCCGCGGTGCGCAGCGGAAATAACGACGTCGGCGGGCGAATGGTGGAGTTCACCGGCCGCGAGTACATGGTGCGCGGCCGCGGTTACGCGCGCTCGCCCGCCGACCTGGAATCGCTCTCGCTCGCGGTCAGCCCGAGCGGCGTTCCGATTCTGGTGCGCGACGTGGGTACGGTGACGCTCGGCCCCGACATGCGCCGCGGCATTGCGGACCTGGATGGACGCGGCGAAGTGGTCTCCGGCATCATCGTCATGCGGCAGGGGGAGAACGCGCTACGCGTGATCGAGCGGGTGAAAGCCAAGCTCAAAGAGCTGGAGCCCGGCCTGCCGGCCGGGGTCAAGATTGTCACAGCCTACGACCGGAGCGAGCTGATCCTGGCCTCCATCGACAACCTGAAGCACACGCTTACCGAGGAGTTGATCGTGGTCGGGCTGGTGATTCTGATCTTCCTGTGGCACATTCCGAGCGCGCTGATCCCGATCCTCACGATTCCGATCGCGGTGCTGATCTCCTTCATCCCGATGCATGCCATGGGGATGAGCTCGAACATCATGTCGCTGGGCGGAATCGCGATCGCGGTGGGCGCGATGGTGGATGCCGCGATCGTGGTGGTAGAGCAGACCCATAAGAAACTGGAGGGCGCCGGACCCGATTGGACCGCGAGCGATTATCAGCGCGCCATCGTCAACGCCGTCAAAGAGGTCGGCGGACCGAGCTTCTTTGCGCTGCTGGTGATCGCGGTCAGCTTCCTGCCCGTGCTGACGCTGGAAGCGCAGGAGGGGCGCCTCTTCAAACCGCTGGCGTACACCAAGAACTTCGCCATGGTGACGGCCGCCATTCTTGCGATCACGCTCGACCCGGCGCTGAGACTTTTCTTTTTCCGCAAGGACAAGTTTCGCCTTCCCGGCTTCCCGGGCAAGATCGTCAACGCAATCCTGGTAGGCAGGATTCATTCCGAAGACAAGCACCCGATCAGCCGCGTGTTGATGCGCGTTTACGAACCTGTGGTGCGCGCGACGCTGCGGTGGAAGTGGCTGGTAATCGCGGGCGCGCTCGGCATGATCGCGGCCACGATCCCTGTTTATCAAAGGCTGGGCAGCGAATTCATGCCGCCTTTAGATGAGGGCGCGCTGCTGTTCATGCCGAGCACGCTGCCGGGCATCTCCGTCACCGAAGCGCAGCGGCTGATGCAGGTGCAGGACCGGATCCTGATGCGTTTTCCCGAGGTGGCCAGTGTGCTGGGTAAATCGGGCCGCGCGGAAACCTCCACCGATCCGGCGCCCTTCTCGATGATGGAGACCGTGGTCCAGCTCAAGCCGAAATCGCAGTGGCGGAAGGTGGCGACGTGGTACGACCGGTGGCCGCGGCGGCTGCGCCCGTACCTGGCGCACATCACGCCCGACCACATCAGCACCGAGCAACTCACGGCGGAGATGGACCGGGCGCTGCAGATTCCCGGCGTATCGAATGCCTGGACTATGCCGATCAAGAACCGCATCGACATGCTGACCACCGGCGTCCGCACTCCAGTGGGGATTAAGATCTACGGCGCCGATCTGGCCGTAATCGAAGGTCTCGGCAAGGAGATCGAAGGCGTTCTGCCCAGCGTCGCGGGCACGCGCAACGTGTTCGCCGAACGTGTGGGCGGCGGCTACTTCCTGGATTTCGACCTCAAGCGCGATCAGCTCGCGCGCTATGGATTGAGCGTGGACGACGCGCAGATGATCGTCATGAACGCGATCGGCGGCGACAATGTCGGCACCACCGTGGAGGGCCGGGAGCGCTACCCGATCAACGTGCGTTACTACCGCGATTCGCGCAGCGATCTGGACCGGCTGGCGCGCGCCCTGGTGCCCGCGATGGACGGCAAGATGCAGATCCCGCTGGCGCAGATCGCGACCCTCAAGCTGGCGACCGGTCCTGCCATGCTGCGTAATGAAAACGGCATGCTCAACGGCTACGTGTACGTGGATGTCGCGGATCGCGATGTGGGCAGCTACGTGGCCGCCGCCAAGCGCGCAGTCCGCGAGGCCGTCCACCTCCGCCGGGCTACACGCTGCAGTGGAGCGGCCAGTACGAGGCAATGGAGCGGGTCCGCGAGCGGCTGAAAATCGTGTTGCCGCTGACGCTGTTCCTGATCTTCCTGCTGCTCTATTTGAATACGAAATCCACCGCGAAGACGTTGATCATCCTGCTGGCGGTGCCCTTTTCCGCAATTGGCGCAATCTGGCTGATCTATGGGCTCGGCTACAACATGAGCATCGGCGTTTGGGTAGGGCTGATCGCGCTGATGGGCGTGGATGCGGAGACCGGCGTGTTCATGCTGCTCTATCTGGACCTGGCGTACGACGAGCGGCGGCTCGCCGGACGAATGAATTCGCTGGCCGACCTGCGCGAGGCAATCGTGCACGGCGCCGTGCAGCGCATACGTCCGAAGGTGATGACGGTGGCCACCATGTTCGTCGGGCTGGCACCGATCATGTGGAGCGCCGGCGCCGGCGCGGATGTCATGAAGCGCATCGCCGCCCCGATGATCGGCGGCATCTTCACTTCTTTCATTTTGGAACTGGCAGTTTATCCCGCAATTTACGAGGTATGGAAATGGCGATCTGTAAAGCCGCAATCTGTCTGATTCTGGCTGGAGCCGCGTGGGCGCAGCAGTTCCCGGTGCAGTCACCAGCATCTGCGAAAGTATTGCAGCGGCACGCTGACCGTGGACGAGCAAGGCATTTCGTTTGACGGACCGAAGCAGACACGCGTGGAACTGGGCCTACCGCGATATCCAGCAATTAACACTCGGGGCCCAAAGTATCCATATACTGTCCTATAAGGACAGCAGTTTGAAACTGGGTAGAGATGTCACCTACAACTTCACCGGCGCGATTCCCGCCGCCGCACTGTACACCCGGTGGAGCGCAAGCCTGGATCAACGCTTCGTCGCCGCTGTAGCGGAGGCGGGCGACCAGCCCGGCCTCAAATTCGCCGCGAAACTGCTCGACCTGACGAAGGGTACGCAGGGCACGCTCGTCTTCGCCCGCGAAATCGGTAGGCTTTGGAGCGCACACGTGGCGTTACACCGATATTGAATCCATCGCCAGTTCCGGGCCCTTCCAGCTCACGCTCACGACGTTGGAAAAGCAGTACCGATTTCAGTTGCAGCAACCGATTACCGAGAGTACGTACAACCAGCTCTGGCTGGACATCGAAAAAAAGAACGGGAGAATCCAATGAAAAAGCAGATCACCATCGCCTTCGCCGCAGCCGCCATGGCCTTCGCCGCCGGGCCCGGGACCTATACCGGAATCATCACGGACAACATGTGCGACAACGGCGACCACAAGGACATGAAGATGGGCACGGACGCGAAGTGCGTCGTGGAATGCATCAAAGGCATGAACGGCAAGTACGTCCTGTATGATGCCAAGGCGAAGAAGGCCTACGTGTTGAGCGATCAGAAGACGCCCGAGAAATTCGCAGCCAAGAAGGTCGTGGTCACGGGTACGCTGGACGACGCCGGCAAGAACCTGAAGGTCGATAAGATCGAAGCCGCGAAGTAACCGATGGAGGCCGTCGAGTTTTACTGCCCCACCTGCGCCACTCCGGTGCCGGACCCCTTGGTCTGCGGCGATTGCCACGCCGTCATCTGCCGCAAATGCGGTACGCCGCTGGAGCGGATCGACGATCTCGGCATCGGCTGAGACCTGCACGCACGCGCAAAGACCGGTTGGGCGGTCTTTGCGCAGAAAAGTCCCGGAGAAATCTGTTTAGCGACGTGGGGCCCAGGTGCGAAGGAAGCGGGAAGGGGCATCGGGGACGATGACAGGCTGCTCGCCGTGTTCCGGCAGCAGCCAGACCTCTCCGGGACGGTAGGCTTCGCTCGCCATGGCGCCCGTGCCGGCGAGGCAGATCCAGAGTTGGGATCGCTCAGGAGCGGGCACGAAAGCATCGCCCGCTTTGAGCTGCACCAGTTCGGTCACGAAATATTGGCAGCGCACCAGCTCTTGCAGGCACTCGCCGACTTCGACAGGCCGCGACGGGCCCGGATGGACGCCGAGATCGGTAATCGGCACGGCCTGCTCGACGTGGAGTTCGCGCGGGCGGCCGTAGTCCCACAGACGGTAAGTGACGTCCGAATTTTGCTGGATCTCACAGAGGACAATCCCAGCGCCGATGGCATGGACGGTGTGCGCGGGCGTGAAGTACGTCTCGCCCGGCTTGACGGGAACCCAATTCAGGAGCTGCTCGATTTCGCCCGTGCGGGAAGCCTCCCACAGGCGCTGGCGGGTAATCGGCTCGCGGAATCCCATGGCGATGGTGGCGCCAGGTTCGGCATCCAGGATGTGCCACATCTCGGTCTTGCCGAGCGGACCATCCTCGCCATCCTCGGGATGGACCTGCACGGAAAGCCGTTCACTGGTGAAGAGCAATTTGACGAGCAGGGGAAGTTCGCGCGGCGAGAGGAACCAGGCTTCCCCGATCGGCGTCTCCGAATTCGGATACCAGGGGGCGAGGGTGGTCTTGCCCCACACCTTCTCGCGTAAAGAAGGTGTGAGGCGGATCGGCAGTTCCATGGTTAGGAGTTTTTCACAATGAAATGGTGAATGCGGTCGAGGCCGCGTTCCAATTCGTGCATCGAAGTGGCGTAAGAGAGGCGGAAGTGCTGATCGGTACCGAAGGCTTCGCCCGGGACTACGGCGACATGCGCCTCGGCCAGCAGCCGCTCGCAGAGCTGCAGGGTATTCTCAATCCCGTTCTTGCCGAGCACAACGCCGACGTTGGGATAGGCGTAGAACGCGCCATCCGGCATGGAGCACTTCACGCCCGGGATGGCGCGCAACCGCTCCACCACGTAGTTGCGGCGCTTGTGATATTCGGCGAGCATGATGCCTACCGATTCCTGCGGACCGCGCAGGGCTTCGACCGCCGCCTTCTGCGAGATCGAGCAGGGGTTGGAGGTCGAGTGGCTTTGCAGCTTGGTCATGGCGCCTACGATGGCAGTGGGCACCAGGCCGAAACCGATCCGCCACCCCGTCATCGCGTAGGTCTTCGAAAGCGACCCGGCCACGAGCACGGTTTCTTTGGCGCCCGGCAAGGACGCGATCGAGAAGGGCTCGCTATCGTAGAGGAACTTGCAGTAGCACTCGTCGGTCATCAGGTAGATGCCGCGCGAGGAAGTGAGTTGGAAGATCTTCTCGAACTCGGCGCGATCCAGTACGGCGCCGCTCGGGTTGGAGGGCGAGTTGATGATCACCAGGCGGGTGCGCGCCGAGAGGTGCGGCTCCAGCATCGCAGCAGTGAGCGCGAAGCCCTTCGATTCATCGGTGTCGACGAAGACGCACTTGCCGCCCGCGTAATTCACGACGTCTTTGTAGGTAACCCAGTAGGGCACCGGGATGACGACTTCGTCGCCGGGATTGACCAGAGCCTGAATCAGGTTGAAGATGACATGTTTGCCGCCGACGGTGATCAGGCACTCGCTGGGTTTGTAGTCGGTGCCGAAATCGCGTTTATGCGCATCGCACACGGCCTTCTTCAATTCGGCGGTGCCGCCGGCCGCGGTGTACTTAGTGAAATTCTGTTCCAGGGCGCGCACAGCGGCCTGTTTGATGTTGTCGGGAGTCGGAAAATCTGGCTCACCGGCGCCGAAATCGACGACATCCACACCTTCGCTACGGAGCTTTTCGGCATCCGCAGATACCTTCATGGTGGAGGATACGCTGATCGAAGAAATGCGGTCCGCGATCGGGTTAGCTGCTGTTTGCATAATTTTTAAGAAGCCCCCTTCAATTTGTTTTTCGATAGCCGGGCCTGCAGCCGGTTCTCGACCGACGGCGGCACCAGGCCGGTAATATTCCCGCCCAATGAAAAAACCTCTTTGATAAGGCGTGAACTAATAAACGAATACGCTTCGTGGGCCATCATGAACACGGTTTCAATTTGCGGTCCGAGCCGCCGGTTCATGAGCGCCATCTGCAGTTCATACTCGTAGTCCGAAATTGCGCGGATGCCTCGCAGCAGGACGGTAGCCGAGTGCGCGGCCGCGTGGTCCACGAGAAGCCCGTCGAACGAATCGACTTCCACATTGGGGTAAACGTGGAGCACCTCGCGCACCATTTCGGTTCGCTCTTCCACCGAGAAGAGCGGTTCCTTGGCGTCATTACGGAGCACCGAAACGATCAGCCGGTCGAACATTCGCGAGCCCCGTTGAATCAGGTCGAGATGCCCGTTGGTAATCGGGTCGAAAGATCCCGGATAGATAGCGATGACGTGCGGCGGCTTTCGCGACAAGGATTAGTTCACTTTCTGACGGTCTTTTGATTTTACCCCGAGGGGGATGGCCGCCGGGAAAGAGAGTCCCGCGAGCCCAACCTCGGCGGAAGCGCGTTAGCGCGTCTTGCCGGCAATCTGCCAATCGGTAAAGGGGGAGCGGGCGCCGCGTATCTTTACGTTGAGGCAGTACGGGACGCCCGAGGCAAAGGCACGGGCGAGCGCGGGTGTCACTTCGTCGGGGCGCTCGATGGTCTCTCCGTCGCCGCCGAAGGCCTTCATGATCAGATCGTAGCGGGCGTGCTGGAGTTCGCAGCCCACGGTGGGCGCGCCGTTCGTCGCCCAGGATTGCAGTTCGCGCTCCAGGCCCCAGCCGGCGTCGTTGCCGACGATGAGCACGATGGGCAGTTTGAAGCGCACCGCGGTATCCATCTCGGCAAGGTAAAAGCCCAGCGCTCCATCGCCCGTGATGGCGACGACGCGGCGGCCAGGGTGCGCCAATTGCAGCGCCAGCGCATTGGGGAGCGAGGACCCGATGGTGCCGAGCGGGCCGAGGCGCAGCCAGCCGCCGGCGTGGCGCGCGGGCAGGATCGCACGGCCCCAGTGGGCGAAATCGCCGCCGTCCCACGAGAACAGGACATCGTCGGGAAGCGCGTGGCGCAGCGCGTGGAAGAAGCGGGCGGGGTCGGAATCGCTGGCGGCGAGTTTCGCCTGCCATGCGGCGCGCAGGGTGCGGACGCGATCCAGCCAGGCGGAGCGAGGCGGGCCGGCAGCGTCGCCCAGCGACTCCAGCGCGAGGCGCGCGTCGCCGAGGATGGCGGCATCGAGCGGGCGATTCATGCCGAGCTCCTGGGGGTGGAGATCGACCTGGATAAACTTCGCGTGCGCGGGGAAAAGTCGCGGGCCGCCGAGCGCGAGCCGGTAATCGATGCGCTTGCCGATGACAAGGAAGAGATCGGCCTCACGAAAGACGGTGTGCACGGCGTGGTTGAGCGCGGGGTCGGCATAGCCCATGGAAAGCGGATGATGATCGGGCACGATGCCGCGCGCCATCGTGATGGTGTAAAGCGGAATCTGCGTGAGTTCGATGAAGTTCTGCAGGGCAGCTTCGGCGCCAGCCCACCAGACGCCGCTGCCGGCGATCACGACCGGCCGTTCGGCGGCGCGGATCAGGCGGATGGCTTCGGTGGTGGAGGTGATGGAAGCGGGCGGTTTGAGGAACGGGGCGCACCTCGCCGGCGCCCGTGGAAGTGAAAGCGTCGACCGGGATGGTGAGATGGACGGCGCCTTTGCGGCCGGCGTCCGCTTCGGCAAACGCGCGCGCGAGATAGAAGGGAATCTGCGAGGCTTCGGGCACTTCGGCCGCCCATTTTGCGATGGGGCGCGCCATGCCGACCTGGTCGATATCCTGGAAAGCCTGCCGATCGGCGAGCGCGCGCGGCCGGCTGCCGCTGACTGCGATCAGCGGGCTGCCTGCGAGATTGGCGGTGGCGATTCCGGTGAGGGAATTGGTGTGCCCGGGTCCGCCGGTGACGAGCGAGAGGGCGGGCCGGCGATGGATGCGCGCCCAGGCGTCGGCGGCATGAGTGACGCCTGATTCGTGCCGCATATCGACTACGCGCAGGCCGGCGCGCGCGGCTGCGGAGAGGACTTCGTTGAGATGATCGCCCACCAGCGTGAAGACGGTATCGATTCCCAAGTGTGCGGCGGATTGCACGAAGAGTTCCGCGCCGTTTGGCATAGAACCGCCATGCTACTACAATCGAGTGTGACTCCACGAAAATGACTCCACGAAAGATTTTAGTTACCGGCGGTGCCGGCTATATCGGCTCGCATACCGTGCGCATGCTACTCCGCCAGGGCCATGACGTAACGGTGGTGGATAACCTCTCAAAAGGCCACCGTCACAATGTACCCGCGGGGCGCCTGCATGAGGTGGAATTGGCGGACACGCCGGCGTTGGCGGCGCTGCTGCGCGAGAAACAGTGCGAGGCGGTGATCCACTTCGCGGCTTTCATCGCGGTGGGCGAATCGATGCGCGAGCCCGCGATGTATTTCAAGAACAACACGTGCGGATCACTTTCGCTGCTGGATGCGATGACGCAGGCGGGCGTGAAGCACATCGTGTTCTCTTCCACCGCGGCGGTCTACGGCGACGTGAAGGAGACGCCGATTCTGGAGGAGTTCCCGATCGGCGCGGTGAATCCATACGGAGAATCGAAGGTGATGGTGGAGACGCTGCTTGGCTGGTTCGACCGGATTCACGGCCTCACCAGCGTCTGCCTGCGCTACTTCAACGCCTCAGGGTGCGACCCCGAAGGCGGCCTGGGCGAAGAGCATGAACCGGAAACGCACCTGATTCCGCTGGTCTTCCGGGCAGTCCAGACCGGAAAGCCGATCACGGTATTCGGCGACGATTACGCGACTCCTGACGGCACGTGCATTCGCGATTATATCCACGTGAACGACCTGGCTCAGGCGCACATTCTGGCGGTGGACTATCTGGTGAACGGCGGGCACAAGCCAAAAGTTCAACGTGGGCACGGGAACCGGGCACAGCGTATTGGAACTGATTCACGCGGCGGAAGAAGTCACTGGGAAAAAGGTGCCGTACATCATGGGCCCGCGCCGCGAGGGCGACCCGCCGAGCCTGGTGGCGAGCAGCCGGAAGCTGCGCGAGCGATTAGGATGGGCGCCGCGATACGCGGAATTGAAGACGATTGTAGAGCACGCTTGGAATTTTGCGAATCGGGCACACGTATCCGGTTAATCGCTATCGAGGCGTCGGAAGCACCCGGCTTTTGATAGCCGAACTGCCCCTATCGTGGGGCGTTGAGCACGTCGGTGTAATGCTTTTCGTATTGCGGGATGATGCGATCCGTGCAGAAGCGTTCCGCGGCATTCCAACGGCCGGTCTTGGCCATACGGTATTGCAGGTCATCGTCGGTCAGAAGCCTCGCGGCGCGAGCGGCTTGTGCGGAGATGTCGCCGACCTCTTCGAGGTAGCCATCCTCCTCGTGAGTAATCAACTCGGGGACGCCACCGACGCGGGTAGCCACCGGCACAACACCGCAGGCCATGGCTTCGAGGGCGACTAAGCCGAAGGATTCCATCTCGCTCGGCATGAGCAGTACATGCGCCAGCGGAATCAGGCGCTCGACGTGATTCTGCTTGCCCATGAAGATGACGTCGTCCTGTACTTTGAGCGTGCGCGCGAGGTGCTCGGCCGGGCCGCGCTCGGGCCCGTCGCCAACCATCAGAAGGCGCGCACGGACAGTGCGGCGGACTTCGGCGAAGATGCGAATACAATCGAGCGGACGCTTCACAGGGCGGAAGTTCGAAAGGTGAATGAGAAGTTTCTCGCCGTTGGGAGCGTACTCGGCAGCCCCTGCTTTTTCGTTATCGGGGTGGTAGAGATCGCAGTTGACAAAGTTCTTGATGACTCGAATCTCGTTCTTCACGCCGAAGACTTCGACGGTTTCATTGCGCAGGTAATCGCTGATTGAGGTGATGCCGTCGGACTTCTCGATGGAGAACTTGGTGATGGAAAAGTACGATGGATCGACGCCGACCAGCGTAATATCGGTGCCGTGGAGAGTGGTAATGAACGGCAGCCGGCGCACAGGTGCGAGCATCTGCTGGGCGAGCATGGCGGAGACGGCATGGGGGACGGCGTAATGGACATGAAGAAGATCGAGCTTATAGCTCTCGGCAACTTCAGCCATGCGGGAGGCGAGCGCCAGGCAGTAAGGCGGGTATTGAAAGAGCGGGTAAGTGGAAACCTCGACTTCGTGATAATGGATGCGCGGTGTTCCCGGATCAAGGCGGATCGGGTTCGCGTAAGTGATGAAATGGACCTCGTGCCCGCGGGCGGCCAGTTCCATGCCGAGTTCGGTGGCGACGATGCCGCTGCCGCCGTAGGTGGGATAGCAGGTGATGCCGACGTTCACTTCACGAGGGTACCAAAGCCGATCTGGCCGTGGAGGTTTTCGTCGGGCGATGCGACGTCGCCGCCGCCAAACCAGACCAGGATTTTATCGCCTTCGACGACCACCGTGGGGTCGCAGATCACCTTCGAATCCCAGGGTTGCGTGCCGGAGAAAATGGCGGGGAGCCGTGTCCAGCGAACGCCATCGGTGGAACGGGCGAGGCCGATGCGGCGGTACTCCTTGATGTCGCGGCCGGTGTAGAGCATCCAGTAGAAGCCGTGCGACTGCCAGACGGCGGGTTCGCCGAGGCCGGCTTCGTCGAAGGCTCCCGGCGCCGCCCAATTCGAGGATTGGATTGGTACGGAGTTTTTCCCAATGTACGCCATCCGGAGAACGGGCCACGCCGAGGCGCTGGCGGGCGGCGCGATCCTGGCCGAGGTAATACATGTAGAAGAAGGGTTCGATGCGAATCACGTAGGGATCAGCGACGACGCGCTCGTCCCAGGCGCCTACAGGACCACGATCGAGGACGGGGACGGCCTCTTTGCGCCAGGAGCGGCCGTCCTTGGAACGAGCTAGACCGATGCGGTGGGCACCGCGGGGCGCGGCCTGATACCAATACCAAAGCTGGCCGCCATAGGTGACCAAGCTGCCATTGGCGGCGATGTAATCGCCTTCCCAGGTGCGCGAATCTGGCGAAAGCACGATGCCCTGAGTCTTCCAGTTGCGGCCATCCTGCGCGGTGGCAAGCGCGGTGTGCCAGATCTTGCCGTCGAACACGGAGTAGAGGTTGAAGGCGGCGGAAACCGAGGGGTTGAGGGCGTCCGCAAAACGCTCGCGAAGAATCACGGGTTCGGGCTCGGCTGCGAAGCGGAAGGTCGCCGCAGGGTCGCCGCCCGTGACTGGCGGGAGTGTGAAGTCGGCGTAGCGGCTGCAGGAACTGAATAGCAGGACGCAGAGCGCGAGCAGGAAGCTGCAGTGGCGGAGTTTCACTGGAGGGGGATGCGGAATTTCAAGCCGGCGCCGCGGCCGGGGCGCGACTCAAGGAGAAGGTCGGCATTGATGGAACGGGCGCGGCGTTTGAGACTGGCCGGTCCGAGGCGGAGGAGTTCCAATTCCTCCAGGGAATACGAACCGGCGAAACCGAAACCATGTCCGTTATCGTCAATGGAGATTTCCAGGCCGCGGTCGGTCTTCTCCAGAGCGACGGCCACGCGGGTGGCGCCGGCATGCTTCTGAACGTTGTGAAGCGCCTCGCGAAGCATCTGAAGCACTTCCAACGTCATTTCCTGCGGAAGTCCTACGGGGTTGTTCGTGCCGAGGAAAGTGACCGGGATGCCGCTCTCCTTTTGAAAGCTCTCGGCCGCGCGTCGCGCCGTGGCGACCAGGTTGGCGCCGTCCACATCCACGGGCCGCATGCTATGCAGGAAAGTTCTCAGGTCGCGGACTTGGGTTTGGGCGAGGGCCTGGAGTTGCTTTAAGTCGCTCATGCCGGCGTTGAGGTCGCGCTCCATGAGCTTGCGGAGAATTTCCAGGCGCATCTGCAGGCTGATGAAGCTCTGCAGGGGACCATCGTGAAAATCGCTGGCGATGCGGACGCGCTCCTGTTCGCTGGCCTTATCCGCTGCCTTCTCCGCCTCGGAAGCGCGGTTGCGTAGTTGCTCGATTTCGAGGCTCTGCTGGCGCTTGTTGACGGCGAACGCGCAAGCTACCAGTCCGGCGACCACCACAGTCCGGTCGGGAACCGAATTACGCGGCATGACGACGCAAAATACAGAGCAGACTCCGACAATCACGCCAACTTCGATGGCGCTATAGAAGACGAGCGCCTCCGTGAGCAGGAACAGGTAGAAGAAACTGGCTACCCACAACATGTGTTCGGCGCCATAGCTGGCGAGGATTAGGAAAAAGACCGTGTCGCCGAACATGGCGAGCAATCCGACCATGCCCGACTGGCCCCGGCCGCGCAGGGCGACAACCAGCGCATATCCAAAGAACAGCACGGTGAGCCCGAAAAAGACTGGCGGCGGGCTGACGGGAAACAGGAAAAACGCTACGGCGGGCGCGAGGATCGCTAACAGGACCCGGGCCCAGCAGACGTAGCGCGGCCATGCAAATTGCGGTGAAACCAGCACGAGAGTTTCTACTTCCGGTAGAGGTATAGGGTGTGGCTTCGCCCTTCGCCATCATCGGCGATATTTTCCACCTTTTCCGGTGTCCAGTTGTGAAAATCAAAGTCCTTGGCGACGATGCGCGCACCCTTCTTAAGCTGGCTGTCCAGGAGTGGTTGGACTTTATTGTTCACGGCGTCGGGCAGGAGATACACGGTAACCAGATCGGCGGAGCTGTAATTCTGTTTGAGCAGATCGCCGTTAATGATATGCGCGCTCTTATCGAGACCAAGTTTCAGAATTTTGGCCGCGCTCTGCTTGCAAAGGTCCTTATCGAGTTCGATGCCGATAGCTTGTGCATGGAATTTCTGGGCGGCAACGATCACGATACGGCCATCGCCAGACCCCAAATCGAACATCTTCTCCCCGGCTTTGAGGCCGCCGAGCTGAAGCATTTTATCGACGATGGTCTCTGGAGTGGGATAGTACGGCGCGAGCTTCTCTGTGTCCCCGGACTGGGCTCGAAGGGCAGCGCAGCCGAGCGCCAGCAACAAACAGGCTTTCTGCATGACTTCCCTTAATCGTACCCTAAAGTCCAGAGACCGCGGCGCAAATCCTCGGCTCGCCAGGAGTTTTCCACGGGAGCGTGGAGAACCCTGTGGAAAACCATCACGATTCCCGCCTGCGGCTCCCAAATTTCACCCGTTTGTCACATCTTGCACAAGATTACAGCAGGGCGCGCCAAGGGGTGAAATGTGCTGTCTGAAAGGCACTTAACCGGCGAAACGGCCCGAAACGTCTTATATCCAGACCTTCTCGAGCGGGACTCCGCGCTTGCACATCTCGCATTGAGCCGCGTCCGCGTAGTAACGTGCGTCCAACTTGGCGAGGTGGTAGAGCGGAAGGTCGCCGAAATCATGGGTGTTGGGTGTTGGTTGGTAAATGATCACTGCGAGCCCGACCACGGTAGCCCCGCGCGATTCGAGGAGGGTCTTCAATTCGTGTAGTTTGGAACCGGTGCGTAGAATGTCATCAACGATCACCACGAGTTCGCCCGGCTGCTGTTCCAGAAACTGGCGAAAATGCAGCGCTTCATTATCATGCTCGCGCTCGGCCCAATAGACCTGCCGCGCACGAAGGGCTTCGGTGACGCCGTACGCGACCGGCAGCCCCCCGGTCATGGGGACGACGATCGAGAGCTCGGGAATGATCGCGCGGATTTCGGGATTTGCACGAAGCAAACGGCTCAAGCCTACACTAAGCATGCGCTGATGCTGGTAGTAGCGCATAGCGAGAGGGATCTGCAGGTATTCGTTGGAATGCAAGCCGCTCGGATATTCAAAGTGACCATCGCGAAGCGCGCCGGTGTCTCGCAGAACGGTCACTACTTCTTCTTGTGTGGGGATGATGTGCATGGGTTTTCTCTCCGCCCAGTTTATGGGCTAGTGTGCCCCGTGTCCGGTAAGCACCCGGGGAATTGTCCGCAACAGGATCTTCCAGTCTAACGCCAGGGACCAATTGTCGATGTACTGCATGTCCATTTTCATCCACGTCTCAAAATCGACATTGTCCCTCCCCGATATCGCCCACAGACAGGTGAGCCCGGGACGCATGCGCAGGCGGCGGCGCTGCCATCGCTTGTAGTGTTCGACCTCCCCCGGCACCGCGGGGCGTGGTCCGACCAGCGACATATCTCCGCGCAGAACATTCCACAACTGAGGCCACTCGTCGATCGAGAACTTTCGTAGATACCAGCCGAGCCGGGTCAGGCGCGGGTCGTGGGGAATCTTGAAGACGGTCTCGCGGGTATTGAGGTGTTCCAGATCCTTTTTCAGTTCCTCGGCATTATGGACCATGGAGCGAAATTTGTAGAAGAGGAAGAGTCGCCCATTCAGTCCGCAGCGCACCTGCCGGAAGATGGCGGGTCCGGGCGAGGTGAGGCGGATGAGTATAGAGATCGCCACCATCAGCGGGGCGAGGACAATGATGCCGGCGGCGGCAACCAGGATATCGGTGGTGCGCTTCAGAAGGAGCTTTACTTCGTCGTAGGGAGCCGCGGAGAAGGTGAGCAGGGGCGTGTCACCGAAACGATCGAGCGAGACCGTGCTGTTGACGTGCGGGAAGAAATCCACCGCGACTCGAGTGCGTACGCCTTCTTCGTCGCACATAAGGAAGACCTCTTCGAGTTCGGCGAGTTTGTCACTGCCCACGGCGAAGATCACCTCGTCGACCACGTGCGATCGCAAGATGGCGGGCAGGTCGGCGATCGGGAGTACGTTGTAAGGCACGCGCAAATGGATCTCCCGGGGCGCGTTGTCGGTTTCGCTGAGGAAGCCGCGGAGGCGGACGCCGTACTCGGAGGACTGCTCCAGACCGCGAGCCATGCGGAGGGCGCGTTCTCCGGTGCCCACCACCATGACGTAGTGAGGCGCGGCGAATTCACGCCGGATAACACCGATTACGCGGCCGGCGGTCAGGCGGAACAGTAGCAGCAGCACCCAGGCATAGGCGGCGAACAGCACGAGGAAAAAGCGCGAAAGGTCCAGGCGAAGAACGTACTCGAAAACGATGAGGCAAAGCGCACCATACACACACTGGTAGGCGGTGTCGCGAACGATGACGCGCGGATGCCCGCTATCCAGTTTCTCGTAGACCTCGACCCACAGACCGATCGCCACCCAGGAGACCGCGGCGAAACCGAGGACCAGAGCCTGCTTATCGGGGGTCAGCGAAAAAGCGTGCTCCAACTGCAGTAAGGCGCGGGTCTGGTATGCCGCAAGAAACGCCAGAGCCGTGACGAGGACGTCCGATAGTCCGAACAAAACACGGGCTTTACGGTGCCGGCTAAACATCCGGCTTCAGCATATCACGCGGCACGCTATAGATAACTTTCGCAGCATCCTATAGATTCCGGCCGGACGAGCCGATGTGATTGGGGAAGGAAGTCCGCTCCGAGTAAGAGCGGATTGTTCCTGCGATGAACTGGAATGAGAAGCGGGCTGCGCGGATTCGCCGACTCCTTTTGTTTACGCCCTGGCAGTCCTGCGGGGCGTGAATCTCGCTACTGCCTCAGCCAACTGCTATTTCCCTGCCCGTTGCCGCTTGCAATCGGCGCAAGGTACGCGTGGTCCGCTCTTGACTCGCCGGTCAGCTTCCAACTAAAGTCTCTTGAGTCTAATGCCGATAGATAGCCCGTATGAAGATCTTCGGACTGCAAGCGGCGATTTTGGCGGTGTTGGTATTTCCCGGCGTGGAAACGCTGCGAGCACAGCCCACGGCGAGCCCCACTTCGTTTAGCTTCACCTACCAGGTGAATAGCGCGACGCTCCCGGCTGCGGGAAAGCTCACGGCGACGCTGCCGAAGACGGCGGCCACGGGGTATACGCTGACAGCCTCTGTGACTCCGGTCATGGGTTGGCTGACGGTGACTCCCGGCAGCGGCTCCTCTCCGCTCACACTTACAGTGACGGTGAATCCGACTGGGCTAAGTCCGGGAAGCTACTCGGGCGTAATCACGCTGGGCACGAATCCCGGGAGCAGCACGACTCTGGTTCCGGTCACACTCTCGATTTCCAATCCACCCTCGTCCATTGCTGTATCGCCCGCGTCTACCGTGACGAATTACACTCCCGGCGTTTCGGGAGCGAATCCCACGTTGGCGTTCAACTACACCACCGGCCAAACCAACGCATTGCCGATCAGCACGGAGTTGGACGTAGCCTCAAACGGCGGGATCATACCGTTTACCGTGGCGGCTGTGTCTGGCAGTAAGACTGTCACCTGGCTTAAGATCAACGTCGCCAATCAACTGCCCAATCTCCAGACCAGCGGTGTCGCATTGTCCGGCTCGTATGTGCCGATATACGTTACGATCGATTTCAACGCTTTAGTCACGCTCAACGTAGGGCCATACACCGGGACCATCACTTTTACCAACAATGCGAGCGGCGCAGTCGCAGCCACAATCAGTGTGAGTCTGAACGTCTCCGCCGGGCCGCCCACCATCGCCTCCATCTTTCCGACAAGCGTGACCGCCGCCCCCTCGAATGGGCGTGTGCCGCCGGTGATCACGATCTATGGTGATAATTTCTTCAGTAACTCGTCCGTGCAGTTGACGCCGGATGGCGCGCAGCCCTTGCCGGCTCTGACGCCCACACTATTGAGCCGCCAGGTCTTGCAAGCGACGGTAAACCCGGTCTATCTCACCAAACCAGGCACCTTCACGCTTACCGTGGCCAACCCGAATACGCTTACCGATCCCTCTCCCCAGCAGTTCTCAGTGGCATTTACCGTGACCGATGGGACGGTTCCAGAGATCGACGCAGTAGTCAACGCGGCCAGTTACCTGCGCTCCGCTACCTGGAAAGGGACATTGGGGCTGGATCCTGTCCCCACGACGCCGATGGCGGGTAGTTCGGCACTTTCTCCGCGAGAGATTATCGCGATTTTCGGTCAGAGCATCGGACCCAGTTCGGTGGTTCCGGCGCAGGCTTCCACGACATTTCCGGCCACGTTCCCCTTACAGATAACGCCGCCGGTGGACGCCAGCGCTTCGCCCGTAACCTATCAGGTGATGTTCCGGTTCGGCACTTACCCCACACTCGTACCGGCGCCGATCATCATGGTATCCAGCAATCAGATCAATGCCGTGGTTCCTGTTCCGCCGCCGGCCGCCCTGATATACACACTCAGCGCTCCGAACGCCTGGATTCAGATCCAGGAGACCGATGCGACAGGGAACATGATCAGCACGAACTGGTTTCCAGTGACAATGGTTCCCGAGGTCCCTGGCGTATTCACGTTCGGCGGACTGGGATTAGGCCAGGCAGCGGTACTCAACTACAGCGCCACCAGTGGCTATTCCATCAATTCCGCCAAGAATCCGGCGGCGAAGGGGTCCACCTTCAGTTTGTACGTGACCGGGATGGGCGACCTGACTTCCGGCGCTACGATCACGGCCACCGATAGTTCGACACCTCCCATCCAGACGTCGCAGATCTTCGGACTGGTGGTTAATCCGTCGCCGGCGATCTCGGCGACGCTCACACCGACTGTCGTTCCGATTGATCTGGTGCAGAGTACTTTTTCAGCCACGGCGTTACAGGCCATCGGGGGAGCGCCACCGTATACATGGACGGTCAGTTCGGGCTTGCCAACGGGCATGGCTCTGAGCCCGTCGGGTCTGTTGAGCGGGACGCCCACGGCTGCTGGAGTTTTTACTCTCACGGTAAGCGTCACCGACAGTGGGGCGATTGCTCCTGTCATGACTGCCTATACGGTGACGGTCAATCCGCCTATCGTAATCGTCACCACAAGCGGAATAATCCCTTGCGTGCAAGGCATCGCTTGCCCGGCCATTCCGCTTGCAGCCAGCGGAGGGAAAAAGCCATACTCGTGGTCCGCAACAAATCTGCCTCCGGGCCTAAATCTCAGCGGCACGGGAGTTCTCACCGGTACCCCCACTTCGGCGGGTTCGTACGTCGCGACATTTACCGCGACAGATAGCTCGAATCCAGGAGTGGCGTCGGCCGCAGCCTCCATCACGGTGAACATTCTGATGAACGGAATGACGATCACAACTCCCACGCTGCACGACGGTGTAGTCAATCAGGCATATGGTTCCCTCACTCTTCAGCAGCAGGGAGGGTCTACTCCCATTACCTGGAGCGGAATCGGAGTACCTGCCGGAATGACCTTTACCGCAGCCGGGATCTTGAGCGGTACACCTACGGTGGCGGGGGCCACGACGATCACGATCACGGCGACCGACAACAGCGGACAGAATGCCACCTACATGTATTCGGTGAATATTGCGACACCACTGAGCATCACTACCGGAGTCCTGCCGACCGGCACGCAAAACGTCACATTTCCGGCGATCGCGATGCAAGCGAGCGGCGGTAATCCGCCTTACACATGGACGGCCAGCGGCTTGCCCCTAGGCACTACCATGTCGGCAGCAGGCATATTGAGCGGAGTTCCGACGGTACCGTTTTATCTTCCGCTCCCCGATGGAGCGGTGTCCCTGGGAGCAGTCTATGTGGCGGATAATACGTATCGCGTGGAAATTAACGGCCAGGCCGCGGTGACCAGCTATGCGGGAGCGTCGCAAGGCTCTGTGGCCGGGTTGACCCAGATCAATGCGATAGTTCCCCCCACCGCTCCGACGGGCGCGGCGATCCCGCTGGTGGTCTACATTGGCAAATCGAACGGCGCGAGAGCCAGCCAGCTTAACGTAACCATGGCGGTCCAGTAGACTGCGGCCGGTAGACCCGAAGGCTATTTGCCTTTGGCTGCCATCTTTTTCTCCAGAGCCTTCATCAGGCGGGATTCCACGTCAGCGGGAATGGAGCAGGGCTCCATGCCTTTGTAGATCTGGATGGTCTTGCGAGTGGTATCGGCGATGACCCAGCAGTTGGGACACTCGGTGATGTGGCGCTCCAGCTTGGCCCGAAGCTCGGCGTCGATGTTTGCGTCGAGGTAATCGCTGAGTTCGCTCAGAAAGTCTTTACATGTAAGCAAACGCGTCGTCTCCCTTGCGTTTGAAGAAGCGTGTGAGCTTCTCCCGAAGTTGCAACCGGGCCCTTAACAACCTGCTCTTCACGGCGGGAACCGAAAGGCCAAGTGCTTCGGCTGTTTCTTCCGTCGATAGTTCTTCGATGTCGCGAAGGACGAAAACGCTTCGGTAAAGAGGCTCTAAACTCTCGATCGCGGTATCTAATATACTGCCCAACTCGTCACGGGAGAACTTCTGCTCGGGATCTTCGCCCCAGGCGGCAATTTCGCGCACCACCGTATCCTCCCCGGTGTCGATAGTTTCATCGATGGAGACGGATTTATCGGTCTTACGGCGGCGGAGTTTCATCAGCGCCTGGTTGACCGCAATTCGCACAATCCAGGTGTAGAATTTCGAGTCGCCCTTAAACTGCTCGAGATGCTCATAGGCCTTCATAAAGGTCTCCTGGAGCACATCTTCTGCATCTTCCCTGTTTTGGGTAATGTGTTGGGCGAGGCGGAAGATCTTGCCTTCATAGCGACGCACGAGCTCCGCGAAGGAGGCGGTATCGCCTTCGCGGGCTTGGGTTACCAGAGCGGATTCTTCGAGATCTGCCAAGCTGGAGGGTGCCATTGGGCTATTCATCCATAATAACCCAAGGGGTCAAGCAGTCGCCTCCTCAACACCACGACTGCTGACCAGGCTCCCGTGAGGAACCCTGCCAAAAAACGTCGAAGTTGTGCTTTTCCATGGTCCGGGCGGCCCCGGGCTAACATAAGACAAGCGGCTCGTCCCGCGTGTTACGCTGAAAATTCCCTATGAGCACCATCCAGATTACTCTGCCCGATGGAAGTACACAGTCGGTCGCGGCAGATACACGTCCGATCGATATCGCGAAGGCGATCAGCCCCCGGCTGGCAGACGCGGCAATTGCCGCTAAGGTGAATGGCGAGATGTTCGACCTCACCCGTCCGATCGAGAAGGACGCGACGTTGCAGATTCTGACGTCGAAAGATCCGGAATCACTCGAGGTGTACCGCCACTCCACCGCGCACCTGTTGGCGGCGGCAGTGCTGGAATTGTATCCCGAAACTCAGCTGGGAATCGGCCCACCGATCGAAAACGGCTTCTACTACGATTTCGACCGTCCGACGCCGTTCACGCCGGAAGACCTGGAGAAGATCGAGAAAAAGATGTGGGAGATTCAGGCGCGCGCGTTGCCCTACGAACGCGTACTGACCCGCAAGGAAGAAGGCCTCAAGAAGTACTCCGAGGCCTGGATGAAGTGCCAGTTGATCGATGAGCGGGCCGGCGAAATTTTCACCGAATACACGCTGGGTCCGAAGTTCATCGATTTCTGCCGCGGACCGCATATTCCTGACACATCGAAGATCAAAGCGTTCAAGCTTCTTTCGATCGCAGGCGCCTATTGGAAGGGCGACGAGCATAACAAACAACTGCAGCGTATCTATGGCACGGCCTTCTTCTCGCCGAAGGATCTGGACGCTTACCTGAAGCAGGTGGAAGAAGCCAAAAAGCGCGACCATCGGAAACTGGGCAAGGAACTGGACCTGTTCAGTATTCAGGAACTGGCGGGGCCGGGGCTGATCTTCTTCCATCCCAAAGGCGGCATCATCCGCAAGCTGCTGGAAGACTGGATGCGCGATCAGTATCTGAAGCGCGGCTACAGCCTGGTCTACACGCCTCATGTGGCGAAGTTGGACCTGTGGAAGACATCCGGGCACGCGAACTTTTACGCGGCGAACATGTTCACGCCAATCGAGCTGGACGACGCGGAATACCAGCTCAAGCCGATGAATTGCCCGTTCCACATTCTGATCTACGCGGACAGGCAGCGGAGCTATCGCGATCTTCCCGTTCGATTGGGCGAATTGGGAACGGTCTACCGCTACGAGCGCTCCGGAACGTTGAACGGACTCTTTCGAGTGCGAGGATTTACGCAGGATGACGCGCATATCTTCTGCACTCAAGACCAGGTCGAAGGGGAGGTAGTGAATTGCCTGCAGTTCGCGGTGGATACGCTCCAGGCTTACGGCTTCGATAAATATGAAGCGGAACTCTCCACGTGGGATGGTGGATCCAGCGGCAAGTATGCCGGTTCGGCCGAGCAGTGGACCATGGCCGAGAATGCGCTCCAGCGAGCGGTGGACCACTTGAAAATGAAGGTCAAGGTATCGCCGGATGAGGCCGCATTCTACGGGCCGAAGATCGACGTAAAACTGGTGGACGCGATCGGCCGCAAGTGGCAGCTTTCGACTGTGCAGTTCGATTTCAACCTGCCTGCCCGATTCGGCTTGGAGTACATCGGCGAAGACGGCAAGGCGCATCAACCCTTGATGGTCCATCGCGCTTTGTATGGTTCGATCGAACGCTTCTTCGGGATCCTGATCGAGCACTATGCCGGAGCGTTCCCGGTGTGGCTGGCGCCGGTTCAGGCGATTGTGCTGCCGATTACGGACCGCCAGACGGAATACGCACGGGGAATCCAGAAACAGTTGGAAGGGGCCGGAATTCGATCAACGGTAGACGAGCGGAGCGAAAAGGTGAACCTGAAGATCCGTGACGCGCAACTGCAGAAAATCCCATACATGCTGGTAGTGGGCGACCGCGAACAGGAGAGCGGAAAGGTGGCGGTGCGCAATCGCAAACATGCCGACCAGGGCGTCAAGGCGCTGCCGGATTTCATTGCGGAAATCCAGGCGCTGATCGAATCGAAGGCCGTCTCGGAGTAGCCGATGTACGCGACCTCCGAAGGAACGACGCGGTTCGCAGACCGGTTTCCGGAGTACGGCAGCGCCGGCTTCTATCGCAGCGCGATGGGCCTAACGATCGCGAGCCTGGGCATCGGCACGTACTTGGGCGAGGCCGACGATGCGATCGATGAGCAGTATACCGATGCCTTGATCGCGGCCGGCGAATCCGGCATTAATCTCTTCGATTGCGCGATCAATTATCGTAAGCAGCGCTCCGAGCGGTGCATCGGCGCGGCGCTCGGACGACTGCAGCGCGACGAGATGGTGATCTGCACTAAGGCGGGCTTCCTGACGCCCGGCGCGGTGCCGGATTTTCTGAAGCCGGAACAAATGGTGGGTGGGATGCATTCGATGGATCCGGATTTCCTGGCCGACCAGATCGAACGCAGCCGCGCCAACCTCGGCGTGGACACGATCGACATTTTTTATCTTCACAATCCTGAGACACAGCTTGGCTTTCTGACACGCGAGGAATTCGATGGCCGCATCGGCGCGGCCTTCGCCCGCCTGGAATCACTGGTGGCGCAGGGCAAGATACGCTGGTATGGCGCGGCGACCTGGAACGGATTTCGCCAAAAGGGGGCGCTGAGCCTGCCCCGGATGGCGGAGATCGCGCAGCTTGAAGGCGGCCCCGAGCATCACTTCCGCTTCATTCAACTGCCTTTCAATGTGGAGATGGTGGAAGCATTCGTAGAGAAGCCGGAGAGTGTGCTGGACGCCGCGCTTCGGTTGGGAATCGCGACGGTGGCCTCAGCCACGCTCTCACAGACGCGCGTTCTCGACCAGATGCCTGAGAAACTCGCAGAGCAAAATGCCTGGGCTTGAGACTCACGCCCAGCGCGCGATCCAATTCACACGGTCCACGCCGGGGATTGCCGCGGCGCTGGTTGGGATGTCGCGGCGCGCCCACGTCGTCGAGAACGTTGGCGTGGCGCGGGTGGCGCCGATCGCGCGCGAAGAGTACCTCCGCCTATATCAGTAAATGACCGCGATCGAAATCGGCGGAGATCTGGCGGCGATGGATACCGCGATTGAGGCACTGCCCAATCAACCGGCGGTCTTCCTGTTGTGGCCCGCGGACGGCGAGCCATTTCTTTCACGGACCGGATTGCTGCGGCGCCGCCTGCTGCGACTATTGAAGGAGCGGGAAAAGCCTTCGCGCCTGTTGAACCTGCGGCACACCGTGGCGCGCATCGAGTACCGCCTCACCGGGTCGGCGTTCGAATCTTCGATCGTCTTCTACGAAGAGGCGCGTAAGCACTTTCCGGAACGATACCTCCAATTGATGAAGCTGCGAATGCCACCGTACTTGAAGGTGGTATTGGGAAACGAATTTCCCCGAAGCCACATCACAACCCATCTGACGCGCAGCGCGGGACTCTATTTCGGACCGTTCCGTTCGCGCGTGTCCGCGGAGCGGTTCGAAGGCGAGTTCCTCGATCTGTTTCAGATGCGGCGCTGCCAGGAGGATCTGATTCCGGCTCCCAACCACCCAGGCTGCATTTACGGAGAGATGGCGATGTGCCTGCGGCCCTGCCAGCAGGTGGTGGGGAGAGAGGAGTACGGTCACGAAGTGGATCGCGTGGTGGAATTCCTGCGGACCGACGGGCGCAGCATGCTGGAGGCGATCAGTCATTCGCGCGACCGCTTGAGCGAAGAGATGCTGTTCGAGGACGCCGCCCGTCAGCACAAACGCTTCGAAAGGGTGCAGGACGTGCTACGGCTTCGCGACGAACTGGCGCGCGAGGTGGACCAGCTAAACGGCGTCGCGATTACGCCCTCCCTGGCGAATGACGCCGTCGAGATGTGGTTCGTGCGGGAGGGAACCTGGTGCGCGCCGGAGCGGTTCGGGTTCGAAGTACGGGAGGGCAAACCGGTGTCGCTCGACCGCAAACTGCGCGACACGCTCGGCGGAGTTCGCGCTCGCAAACTTACCGTGAGGGAACGGCAGGAATATTTGGCGCTGCTGGCGCGCTGGTATTACTCGACTTGGCGCGAGGGCGAATGGCTGAGCTTCGAGAGTTATGAGGATATTCCGTATCGCAAACTCGTAAACGCAGTTTCACGCGTGGCGCGCCGGGAGAGCAGCTTATAATAGACCAAGCTTGGAGAGCGACGATGAAAGAATGGGGCTTTGCACAGAATCACCCGAATGAAGAGCTGGCGCAATTACACTTGTTCTCGATGAAGAAACAGCAGGCCAATGGCGAGATCGAGTTTACGATCACGGTGAAGGAATTCATCACGCCGAAAGAGCCCACCATGCATTTTTTCGCCCAGGCGGATCGCGAAACCAACCAGCATACGGCGCCTTATCGCCCTTGCGGATGGGGTAAGACCATGCTCGAAGCGCTGGCGGAGTGCGTTCGCGCCATCAATCGCTTTCCCTATGAAGGCGACGGGCTGAAAAAGAAGACTAGTTAGAGACAGACCGGCAGGCCTGTCCTGCTGAGAGAGTGTCATGCAAAAAGATGGAAAGCAGATGATTTCGATTTGGATTTTTATCGGGCTTCTGCTGGTAGTCTACGGGTTCCTCATCATGGGTCAAGGTATGTGGGAACTGTTTGTACCTCAGGCCAAGCCGGTGGTGCTGGCTGAGCTGCACGCTCCTCTGTGGTGGGGAGTGCTGATTCTATTACTGGGCGGTACCTTCGTGGGTGCGAATTCGAAATGGTAACTTATGCGTCGACGTGATCGCGGAAGTAAGTATCGATCGCCAGACGGTTCTTGGGAGCGAGTTCCCCCGACATGCGCTTCATTTCTTCCGCGGGCAGCGGCTTGAACGCCTTGGCGACGGCGACGTTGGCGGTGATGTGCTCTACCTTGGGCATGCCGATCACGGTGGCGGCGACGGGCAGCGACATCGAATAGTGAATTAGTTTCTCCGGCGAGGCCTGCCCTACCAACACGTCGGCGGCGAAGATCTTCATCGCCGTAACGCCCATCTTTTTCCGCAACGCGACGGGAAGTGCGAGCGTTTCGAAACTAGGCGGCGAATCCTTCACCTGCGCGCGCATGGCGGCGTTGAGCGCCATCTGGGTGCAATCGAAATCGTGGCGTTCGAGCGCTGTCTTGAGGACATCGGGAAAAGCGTGGCAGGTGATGCCGATGAAGCGCGCCATTTTCTGTTCCTTGGCTTTGACCGCCGCTTCGTACGCGCCGCCTTTAGCGGAGACCGCGGCCAGATCGTCAGCCCCCATCAGCGCGTGAACGTGGAGCAGGTCGAGCTGATCGACCTGCAGGCGCTTGAGGCTGACGTCGAGCATGCGCATGAAATCGTCATACTTGCGAGGCCCGATCTTGCTGGCCAGCCAGAGGCCTTTACGGCCGCGCTGTTTGAGAACTTTCCCGATCCAAAGCTGGCTTTCGCCGTGCTGCCCGTAGCTATCGCAGGTATCGATATAGGTGATGCCCGAATCGAGCGCATGATTCAGCGCTGCAATTCCCGGCTCTTCGCCGTAACTGACGAACCGGCTGCCACCGCCGAACGCGAGGAGCGAGACTTGAGCGCCGGTGCTGCCCAAGGTGCGCATTGGCATGCCGGTTGCGGAGATCAGGGGCGCGGAAACCGAGGCAAGCGCGGCGGTTCCAAGAAAATCACGGCGGGAGATGCCCATACGAGGAAGGCTATCACGGTTCGCCGATCAGATGCAGCAGGACGTTCCGCCGGTGCGGAGTGGCACGGTGTTCGAATAGGTAGACTCCCTGCCACGTGCCAAGCGCCAGCGCGCCCGCCTCCACCGGGATCGAAACTTGAGTGAGGGTAAGAGCAGCCCGGATGTGGGCGGGCATATCGTCAGGGCCTTCCACCGTGTGGCGATAGAGGCGGTTGTCCTCCGGCGCCAGGCGATTGAAGAAAACATTCAGATCGTGGACCACGTCGGGGTCTGCATTCTCCTGAATGGTCAGGGAGGCCGAAGTGTGCTGAACGAAGACCGTGAGCAGGCCGGAGCGGATTTTCGTTCCGGCCAGCCAGTTGGCAATCTGGTGCGTGAATTCGTACAGGCCCTTGCCGCGTGTAGCGATCTGCAGGCGGTGCGAGGTCATCAGCATAACTTGAGTCTATTAGAGACCTCAGTCGATGGAGAGCGATTTATAGTAATCCCGCAGGATGTAAAAGGCCTGCTTGCGTTCGCCGCGGTCGGAAAAAAGGCCCTTGCGGTTATAAAAATCCTGCACTCCGGCTAGAGGGCGGCGCGGCGAGCGGAAATCGACCAGCACCCAGGCGATGGTTCCGGTGAGGAATGGGATGCGCTGGAACATGGCGACCTGGCGGCGATAGACATTGGCCTGGTTCTCCTCGGTGAAGCGCGTCATGTCATCGCCATGGCGGCTGGCTTGCGCGTCGGCGCCAAATTCGCTGAGGATGAACGGCTTTGCGTAAGGGGTCTGCCAGGTGATCGTGTCGATCTTCTCGGGCGGACCGTCGTACCAACCGAGGTACTCGTTGCAGGCAACCACGTCGAGATATTGGCCGAGCGGGTCTTCGACCACGATGGTGCGGGGGTCGGCATAGTGGGTTTCGAGCGCGGCGGTGATGAGGCGGGTGGGGTCCAGGCTCCGGGCGCGCGCCACCAGCGTGGTGAGGAACTTGAGCCGGGCGTCGCCGCGCGGCGTTTCATTGGCAACACTCCAAAGGATGACGGACGCACGATTCTTGTCGCGCGAGATCATCTCGGTGAGCTGCTGTTCGGCGTTGCGCAGAGTCTCCGGATTCTCCCATGAGATCGTCCAGTAGACGGGAATCTCGGACCAGACCAGCAGGCCCATCTCATCGGCGAGGCGGGTCATGACTTCGTCATGCGGATAGTGGGGCAGCCGCACAAAATTGCAGTTTACTTCCTTGGCCCAGTTGAGCAGCGTGCGTCCATCCGCTTCAGAGAAGACACGGCCCGGCGCGGAAGGGCGCCTCGGCGTGAATCGAGACACCGCGCAGGTGGAGCGGCTTGCCATTCAGCAGCAGGTCGCGGCCCTTGGCTTCGATCGTCCGGAAACCAACGCGGTCGGCAATGTGATCGCCGGCAGCTTCGATGATGACGTCGTAGAGCTTAGGGCGCTCGGGCGACCAAAGCTCAACCCGGGCGTCGAAGGAGACGCGGGCGAGTCCGGTCTCGTCGGGCGTAAACGTTTGTGAGATGCCGGCTTCAGGGATGCGAACCGTGACCTTCTGGCGGTGATCGGCGCCATTCAGGCGAACCCAGCCGGCAACGTGCGACTGGCGCCCTTTCTCCAGTTGGATGGAGTAATCTTGCACGAACGTCGCGGGCACATCGAGTAGTCGCACATCGCGCGTGAGGCCGCCATAATTCCACCAGTCGGTCATGACGGTGGGGATGAACTCCTGCTTGCGCTGGTCGTCTACCTTGACGATGAGCACATTGCCCCTCTCGTGGACCTGTCCGGTAATTTCGAACTGGAAGGGCGTGAAGCCGCCTTCGTGTTCGCCGATTTTGACGCCGTTCAAGAAGACCATCGCGCGATAGTTGGCCGCGCCGAACCATACGAAGATCCGATGGCCCAGGCTTTTTCTCGCAATCGAAGTCGCGTTTGTACCAGATGGTGCCCTCGTACAGCATGAGTTCGGGGCGCTGCGTGTTCCAATCGCCGGGAACATTGAGGCGCGGCGAAGAATCGAAATCGTATTCGATCAGATCGCTCTTGGTCTTCGGCTTCTTGTTGGCGCCAAAACCGCCATCGGCGTATGGGTGATACCGGTAGTCGAGATAGCCGGCTTCATAAGGATCGACGATGGTCTGCCACGGACCATTGAGGCTGACACCGTCGCGGCGGGCGGTGTTCTGAATCAAATCCAAATCGGCGGCGATCGCGGGAATGACACCCAGGCAAAGCGCCGCGGAAAGGAGAGTTCGCGGAATACGCATAGGAGGACAGATCAGAATAGCGCCTGGCACGCCCGAAGTTATCGGCGCGGAGTTAACGAATGTGGTATTTGAAGCGGTGGCCGGGGCGAGCCTCATACTGAATACGCTTCGAGTTGGAGGTTTGCGATGAAGTGTGTCTTGGTTGCGCTGGCTGCGGCGCGGCTGGTGCTGTCGGCGGATTTCGTGCTGCAGGAATATCTGCCGCCGGATACCAAGGTGGTTATGGGACTGCGCGTGAGCTCGTTCACTGAGTCGTCCCTGTTTGCCGATCAGCGGGCGAGTGCGAAAACGCTAAGCGAGAATTGGACGAAGCTGACTGCCTTCGCCGGCTTCGACCCTCTGCACGATATTGATGAAGTCATCCTGACTTCAGCTGCGGATCGCGAGAACGCTCCGGCGTTGCTGGTGCTGCGCGGACGCTTCAACCTGGAGAAGCTTGGCAAAGGCGCGGAGCAGTATCGCGGCGTGGCGATCAGCAGCAGCAAAGACAAGGCGGCCGGTGTCGTAGGTCTGCTGGATGCGACTACCGCGCTCGCCGGCGATCGCGCGCTGGTCAAAGCGGCGATCGACCGGCGCGGGCAGCCGGTGATCTACGATCGCGCACTGGTAGCGCGGGTGGCCTCTCTGCGTGAGCGCTTCGACGTTTGGGGAACGGGCGAGAGGCCGCAGGGTTTTGTGGCACCCGGCGGGCAAAATGAACAGCTCAACTCCATCGACCGGTTCGAATTCGGCCTGCGGATCACGCATGGGTTGGAGCTGAGCGCGGAGGCGCACGCACGCTCCCAGAAGGATGCCGATAAGCTGGCCGCCTCCCTGGCCTTACTTCAGATGATGGCGCAGGCGCAGTCCAAAACGGCGAAGTTCGAGGTGAAGGCGGAGGATAGCACCCTGAAGTTAAGCTTTGCGATCTCCGAAGAAGAACTCAAGAAGGCAATCGCGGCGCAGCGCAAACCGGTGGAGAGTACGCCCAAAATCACGGGGCAGCCAAATGCCGTTCCGCCAGCACGGCAGCAGACTTCACCCGGGGGAACTTCGACGTTCATTCTGCCCGGCAAAGGGCAGTGAAGCCCGCTAGCGAGCATGCGACATCAACCGCTTATTCCACTGTGACGCTCTTGGCGAGATTCCGGGGTTGATCGACGTCGCAGCCGCGTCGAACAGCGATGTGATACGCCAGGAGCTGCAGCGGGACGATCTCCAGAATCGGCGTCAACAGTTCGGAGGATGGCGGTATCTCAATCACGTAGTCGGCGATTCTGTGAGCCTTATCGTCGCCCTTGGTGACCACAGCGACAACAATCCCGTCGCGGGCCTTCACTTCCTGAATGTTGGAAAGTGTCTTGTCGTAAAGCAGCCGGCTCTCTTCGCTGGATGCATCGTGAGTGGCGAGCACGACAACCGGCAGCTTCTCATCGATCAGCGCATTCGGGCCATGCTTCATTTCGCCGGCGGGATAACCCTCGGCATGGATGTAGGAGATCTCCTTCAGCTTGAGCGCGCCTTCCAGTGCGATCGGGAAATGCACGCCGCGTCCGAGGAACAGAAAATCCGTGGAGCGATGCAGCTCCCTGCCCAAGGCCTCGAACTGGGCATCGTTCGAGAGCAGGCTTTCTAGTTTGCCGGGAAGGTGTACTAACTCCTGCACGAGGCGGCGCGAATGCTCTTCATCGAGCTGCCCGTTTACCTGCCCCAGGTACATCGCCAAGATAAAAAGCGCCGTTAACTGGCAGGTAAAGGCCTTGGTGGAAGCCACGCCGATTTCCGGCCCGGCATGAGTATAGATGGTGCCGGCGGCCTCGCGCGTAATCATCGATCCAACTACATTGCAGATGGCGAGCGTGCGCGACCCTTTGGCCTTCGCCTCACGTTGTGCGGCCAGCGTGTCCGCCGTTTCGCCCGATTGCGAAATCACGATCGTAAGCGTGTTGGGGATGACGATCGGGTCGCGATACCGGAACTCACTGCCGTAATCGACTTCAACCGGGATCCGCGCCAGCTTTTCGATCATGAACTTACCGGACAAAGCGGCGTGCCAGCTGGTCCCGCAGGCAATGATCTTCACCTGCTTGAATGAGGCGAATTCAGCCGCCGTGATCTCCATCTCATCGAGGAAGATACGTCCGGTTTCATGCCCGACGCGCCCCAGCGTGGTATCGCGGATGGCGCGCGGCTGCTCGAAAATCTCCTTCAGCATGAAGTGCTGGTAGCCGCCCTTTTCCGCCTCGATAGGGTTCCAGAGGATGTGCGAGACCTGCCGGTGCACGGCGCGCCCATCGAAATCGGTGAGCCGTACGCCGTCCGGCGTGAGGATTGCCATATCCCCATCGGCGAGGAAGAACATATCCTGCGTGTGCGAAAGAATCGCGGGAACGTCGCTGGCGATGAAATACTCGTTGTCGCCAATCCCGATTACCACCGGGGGACCCATCCGGGCAGCGACAATCTTGTTCGGATCGGATCGCGAAATTACCGCAAGCGCGAAAACGCCGGTGACTTCCTTCACCGCCGCGCGCACCGCATCTTCCAGGCTGCCTTCGAAATGCTTTTCGATCAGGTGCGCAATAACCTCGGTGTCGGTTTCCGTCTTGAAGAGATGCCCCTCGTGCTGAAGCTGGTGCTTGAGCGAGAGGTAGTTCTCGACAATGCCATTGTGAACGACGACCACGTCGTTCTTGCAATCGCGATGCGGATGCGCGTTCTCTTCGGTCGGCCGTCCGTGAGTCGCCCAGCGCGTATGACCGATTCCGAACGAGCCATCGATCGGGCTCATGCGGATGGCTTCTTCCAGGTTGCGAAGCTTTCCCTGTGCGCGCCGGATTACCAGTTCGTCATTGTCGCAATAGACTGCGAGGCCGGCCGAATCGTATCCCCTGTACTCAAGACGTTTGAGGCCTTCCAGAATAATAGGAACAGCCCGATGCGTGCCAATGTAACCGACGATGCCACACATAAATCCCTCAATTATAGGGCTGCTTAATCAGAAGCCCGAATGCGGACACAGACTCAATCCAGAATTTCGACGCGATACTCCTCGATGACGGGGTTGGCGAGGACTTCGTGGGCGATAGTTTCGATTTCACTGCGTGCTTGTTCGGCGGACACTCCATCCGCGAGTGCAATCTCGAAGTACTTGCCTTGGCGGACCTCCGCGATGGCAGCGTGGCCGAGTCCATTCAGGGCAGACCGCACCGTTTGGCCTTGCGGATCAAGAACGGTGGATTTTAGAGTGACGAAGACGCGAGCTCTCATTAACTTCCCTGATTATCGCACGGGATATCGCACCGGATTCTTACACCTGATTCTTCCCACCCCGATTCCTCCGTGGCAGACCACGTGCAAGATTATGATGCATGATCGGCGTGTTCGATTCCGGAGTTGGTGGTTTAACGGTGTTACAGGCGCTGCGGAAGGCCCTCCCGCGGCGTGACTTCCTGTACGTTGGCGATACCGGTAGGGCGCCCTACGGCCGCAAGCCTGCGCCGATGGTGGCCGGATTTGCACGCGAAATCGCGGATTACTTGTGCGGCCGCGGCGTGGAAGCCATTGTGATTGCGTGCAATACGGCCTCCGCCGTGGCCTTGCCGGAGTTGGAGAAGCGCTGCAAGGTTCCGGTGTGGGGCGTGGTGGACGCCGGTGTGGAAGCAGCGACACGAGCGACACGCTCTGGACACATCGGCGTGATCGCGACTCGCGCAACCATCGCCAGCGCCGCTTATCAGCACCGCCTGGAAGCGCGCGGTTTTCGTGTTTGGGCGCGGGAATGTCCCATGTTTGTACACCTGGTGGAGGAAGGCCTCGCCGGATCAGAGGAAGCGGACGTGCTCGCGCGCTACTATCTGGGCGGCCGGCCGGAGATCGATACTTTGATCCTGGGCTGCACCCACTACCCCCTGTTACGCGCACCGTTGCAACGCGCGGCGGGCGATGGGGTTCGCCTCGTGGATAGCGCGGAGGTGACGGCGGAACGCGTCGCCGCCACCATGGAAAACGAGGGGAATGGCCAAGTCACTTACTATGCGACCGGCGATACGAAGGCCTTCGCCCACACGGCGCGGATGATGGGCGCCGCGGGAGAAGCGGTGCACGCCATCGAACTCGGATCCGCGGCGATTTCCCATCCAGTCATCTAT
Organism: uncultured Solibacteraceae bacterium; assembly: GCA_963811575.1. Classification (GTDB taxonomy): domain Bacteria; phylum Acidobacteriota; class Terriglobia; order Bryobacterales; family Bryobacteraceae; genus Solibacter. Next base: position 363,381 of record CAWERY010000016.1, read on the forward strand.
AAGGCTCCCGGCCGGCGCGCAAGCTGACGCGGCGCAATTTCCGAATTGCGCTAGTTCAACAGGCGGCCCTGCCGTAAATATGCGGGCGTATCCAGATCGTCAAGATCCGGCTCAGCTACCAGCGTGGGAGCCGGTTCGGGTAGCGGCGCTTGCGCTGGGATCTCGATCTCCGCTACCGGTTCGGGTTCCGGCAGTCGCTGTTGTACACGGATCACCGGTGTTACCGAACCCCGACGTTCCGGAAGAGGAGCGCTTTCGGGCTGAAAACCAGTGGCGATCACGGTGATCTTCACGGCGTCGGCGAGCGCCTCATTCAAGATCACGCCGAAGTTGATTTGCACGTCATCACATTCGGCAGCTTCGCGAATGATCGAGCAGGCTTCGTTGACCTCGTGCAAACCGAGCCGGCTGGAACCGGTGATGTTGATCAAAATCCCGCGCGAGCCCGCGATTCGCGTGTCTTCGAGCAGCGGGCAACTGATCGCCTGCCGCGCCGCGTCTACCGCAGCCTTCTCACCGCGTCCAATAGCGGTACCCATCATTGCGTAGCCCATGCCCACCATGGTGGCCTTGATGTCCGAGAAATCGCGATTGATCAGGCCTGGCGTGATAATGATGTCGCTGATGCCTTGCACGGCCTGGCGCAGCAGATCATCGGCAACCTTGAAGGATTCGAAAAAGCTGGTGCCGCGCGGCACCAGGTTCAACAGGCGATCGTTGGGGATGGCGATGACGGTATCGACGGTGCCGGCGAGGCGGCCCAGGCCTTCCTCGGCAAGGCGCATGCGGCGCGGACCTTCGAAGCCGAAGGGCTTGGTAACCACCGCGACCGTGAGGGCGTCGAGTTCCTTGGCGAGCGACGCAATCACGGGCGCTGCGCCGGTGCCGGTACCCCCGCCCAGTCCGGCGGTGACAAAGACCATATCGGCGCCCTGCAACAGCTCCACAATGGCGTCGGTATTTTCGAGCGCGGCCTGCCGGCCGATTTCAGGATTGGATCCGGCGCCCAAACCATTGGTCACCCTCGCGCCAAGCTGCAGTTTGTTGGGAACACTGCAGGCGGCGAGCGCCTGCGTATCCGTGTTCATGGCGTAAAACTGTACGCCTTCCAAGCCCTCCGCCACCATGCGGGCCACGGCGTTGCATCCGCCGCCGCCTACGCCGATCACCTTGATCCGTGTGCCGGAGCGCGCTTCTTCTTCCATTTCATACTTGAAATCGTCCATGTCGCCATCGATCAATGCCATCGGTCAACTCCTCACTTCGGTATTTTCCCGGTCACTTCAAGATCTTCCCAATCCACGTTGCGTGTTCTTTTTGCAGCTCGACCTGTTCCTTCAACTTCGCGGAATACATGGTTAATCCCGCGGCGCTGCACCATGCCGGATCATTGAGTTCCGCCGGCCAGTCCATGATCCCGTCCGTCAGGCCGAATCGCGTCTGGCACTGCAAGACCTCCTCGGCCGCATCGCAGAGTCCGGGCAATTTGGCGCCGGAGCCCGTGAGGAAGACACCGCCGATCAGCGAACGGTCCAACCCCACGCGAGCGAATTCGCTGCGCACGAAGCGGAAGAGCTCTTCGGCGCGAGCCTCCAGAATGCGGTTTACGATCTTGCGCTGCGCCTCGCGAGGCTGGCGGTCTTCCGGAGTCGGCAACTCCACCATGACATTGTCGGGGCAATCGCGCGAAAGGGCGCAGCCGAATTCCATCTTCACCATTTCGGCGTCTTCGAAACTCAGGCAGAGGCCTTGCGCCAAATCCCGCGTGAAATGATCGCCGCAGATCCGCACCGTCGACGCCAGGTGCATGGCGTCGCCATAATAAATCACGAGCTCGGTGGATTGCGAACCGATATCGACCACCGCGATTCCTTCGCGCCGGTTCTCCGGCAGTACCGCGGCGTAACAGGACGCGAGCGCCTCGTACACCGTCTCCTCCACCGCGAGATGCGCCGAGTTGACGGCGCCGATGATGGCGTTGTGCTCCTGGATCGAAGCAGTCACCAGGTGGACGTTGACTTCCAGGCGCGATGCCAGCATCTTTCGCGGATCGCGGTGGCCGGGATGTTCGTCCACCACGAAATCCTGCGGGAACAACTGCAGCACCATCCGATCTTCCATTAACTGTACGCGTGACGCCCGGTCAAACACGCGATTTACATCCTTCTGCTGAATCTCCTGTACGTATCCCAGTTCGAGTATGCCCCGGCCGTTCGCGCCGCGCACCGTGGGTCCACCCATTCCAACCACCGCCGACTCAATCGACACGCCGGCCCTGGCCTCCGCGTCGCGCAGTGCTGCGGTCACGCACTCGCTGACCGCCTGCTGATCCGCAATGCGGCCTTTCGACCATCCCTGGGACTCGGCCACGCCCGCTCCGAGAAACCGGATGTGCCCGTTTTCCAGCGTGCAAATGACCAGCCGCGTCTGACTGCTGCCCAGGTCAAGTCCCGCTGCGTAGATCGGTTTTACCGCCATGGACCCTTATTCCTTCACCGTGATTCGGTCATCCAACCGCAGGTCGAACGCTTTCGCCTCGGGCGAACGTTTCCTGATCTCCGGGTAGTGATTCACAAAGTTCTGATACCGCCGCGCATAGTTGCCGTCGCCGATAAGCAGCGTGACAACCCGGCGATCCATCTGGGAGACGATCCGAATATTTTCCAGATCGCTGGTATCGACCTCGGAAATCTCCTTCGCGAGATATCCCATTTCTTCCTGTACCTGCAGAAAAGCGCGCACATGCTCCCTGCGCTGCGCCTCGGTCTGCTCCTCTCGAACACCGCTCAGCACAGGGAAGGCAAACTGCGCCTGGGCGGGCGGCTCCAAAAGCACTCCGTGGGAATCGATCAGCAGCACGCCGGAACGAAACGATACGAACGCCACCGGCTTGCGCTCGCGAATGCGAACTACCAGGCGATCCGGCCAGACGCGGGAGACGGAGGCGTCTTCCACCCAATCAATCGCCAGCAGCCTGCGGCGCCGCTCCGCCAGGGGCACGGAGAAGACGCTATGTTCGAAATCCGCGGCAAACACGCGCTGCACCTTGAAGCGCGAGGCGTAAACCAGCCCCTGCACTGTGAGTGCGTCCTTGCGCTCCCGGGAAAGCGTGAACTGCGGGTCGGAGCTGACGTAGAGGCTGACCTTGTAGCCGGCCACCGCGGTGGACACACCCACCGCGCCGAAGGCGAGGATGCCCAGCAGCAGGCGCCAATTGAAGCGGCTCGGCTGCTTCTTAGGTTCGCGCGCCATCAGGCCTTCCCCCTTGCTCGTAGGCGTTCCAGAACTCTTTCGCCCGCCTGATAAACGCTGCCGGCGCCCAGCGTGAGCACCAGGTCGCCTTCGCCGGCCACGCCCACAAGCGCATCGACGCCGCGCTCTAACGTGCCCACGTATTCCACGCCGCGATGGCCGAACTGCCGAATTCGCTCCACCAGGGATTCGGCGGTCACACCCGCAATCGGCTTCTCGCTGGCGGCGTAAATATCCATCACGAAGACGCTATCCGCCTGATGGAAAGAGCGGGCGAACTCGTCCATCAGATGGAATGTCCTGCTGTAACGATGGGGTTGGAACAACACGTGAATCCTACGGAACCCGCATGCGCGGGCGCCATCCAGCGTAGCGCGAATTTCCGTGGGGTGATGTCCATAATCGTCCACTACCGAAATGCCGCGCTCCTGTCCCCGCAATTGGAATCGCCGGTCTACTCCATTGAACGTCGCCAGCGCTTCGCGGATCGTCTCCGGCTTGACCTCGAGCTCCATCGCGACCGCGATTGCGGCCATCGCGTTCAGCACGTTGTGCCGGCCGGGAATATGCAGCTCGAAGCGTCCCAGGTCGGCGTTGCGGTGACGCAGGCGGAATCCGCTGGAAAACGGACCGCAGCGTAATGTCGGCGGCCTCGATATCGGCCTGGGCGGTAGTGCCGTAGGTGATGGTTCGCCGGCGGATCTCCGGAAGCAGGCCTTGCACGTTGCCATCGTCCAGGCAGACAATCACAGCGCCGTAAAATGGCACCTTGTTGACGAACTCGAGAAACGCGGCGCGGATGGCGTCCAGATCGGCGTAGTGATCCAGGTGTTCGCGGTCCACGTTCGTGACCACCGCGATGATCGGCGCCAGCTTGAGGAAGGAGCCGTCGCTTTCGTCGGATTCCACTACCAGGAAATCGCTATGCCCCACGCGCGCGTTGGAGCCGCCCATCGTGCCGACGCGCCCGCCTACCACCACCGTCGGGTCAAGTCCCGCGTAGTTGAGAATGGTCGCGGTCATCGACGTGGTGGTGGTCTTGCCGTGGCTGCCCGCCACCGCGATCCCGTATTTGAGGCGCATGAGCTCCGCCAGCAGCTCGCCGCGCGGGATCACTGGAATCGAGATCCGTCGTGCTTCCTGCACTTCGGGATTCTGCTCGTCCACGGCGGAGCTCACCACAAGCGCGCGTGCGCCATCGATATTCGACGCGGCGTGGCCTTCAAAGACACGAGCACCCATGGCCGCGAGCCGCTCCGTAATCGGCGAGAGCTTCACGTCGCTGCCTGAGATCTGGTAACCCAAATTGAGCAGCACCTCCGCGATGCCGCTCATGCCAATGCCTCCAATTCCCGTAAAATGCAGGTGCTGGGGACGAAAAAACATTTGCTTATCGTATTGTTTCGGCTTATCGGTCAACTGTCAATTGAAAATATGGCAGTTATACTCGTGCGACCTCCTCTAAAATGTCGGCGGCGCGCCGGGCCGCGCCAGGTTTCGCGAATTCGCGTGCGGCTTCGCCCATAGATGCCAAGTCGCCGGTGATCGATGTGGCTGCTTCGAACAGCTTCTCGCCCGTCATTTCCGCGTCGCGTATCAGCCGCGCCGCGCCGGCCTGCTCCAGGGCTTTCGCGTTGTGAGTCTGGTGATCGTCGGCGGCAAACGGGAAGGGTACCAGAATGGAAGGCTTGCCGGCGGCGGCGAGTTCCGAAACAGTACCCGCCCCGGCGCGGCAGACAATCAGATCGGCTGCCGCGAACGCCGCCGGCATGTCGGCGATAAAAGGCACGACTTCGCCCTCGAGCCCCGTCTCCGCGAAGGCGTCGTGTGTCTCCTGAAAGGCGGAGGTCCCGGTCTGATGCGTGATCCGTACCGGATAGCGGGATCCGCGGAATAACGGCCAGCTCTGTCGCGCCGCATGATTCAACGTGCGCGAACCCTGGCTCCCGCCGGTGATCAGGATATGAAGAACGTCTCCACGCGGTTTCGGCGGAAGGTGAAAAAACTCCTCGCGCACGGGGAGCCCTGTGACCTCGGTGCGCCCCTTCGGAAAAAACGCCGCGGTCTGCGGGAAGGCGACCAGCGCCCGCGACACCATGCGCGCGATCACCCGATTCGTAAAGCCCGGGATGGCGTTCGGTTCCATCACCACTACCGGCACCCGCCGTACCAATGCCGCCATCACCGGCGGTCCGGCAACATAGCCGCCCATGCTGAAAACTGCCGACGCATCGCCGACACACCTGCGGCATTGCAGCGTCGTCACCGGCAAGCGGCCCAGAGTCGCGAACTTCTGCCGCCAGCTCACTTGATTTAAGCCGCCGATTTGAATCTTCTTGAACTCGAACCCTTCGGGCGGCACCAGGCGCGCCTCCATGCCGTTCTCGGTGCCGACGAAAAACACCTTGTGCCCGCGCGATCGCAGTTCGCGAGCCACCGCCAGTGCCGGAATGACGTGGCCGCCCGTGCCGCCGCCCGCCATCAGGAAGGTAGTGCCTGAGGGGATCGACTTTCGTGCGGCATCGGGAATTGTCTGCGGTTCGATCACTTACCTGGTTCCTGCACGCTCGCGGCTCGCCAAAAGCGCCGCTAACCGGCATGTTCGCTCACGTTCATCAGCATTCCCAGGCTGGCCAGCGTGCTGACCAGCGAGCTGCCGCCGTAGCTGATCATCGGCAGCGGAATTCCTTTGGTCGGCATCATGCCCAATACGACACTCATGTGCATGAAGCCCTGCACCACCACAACCACGGTCAGCCCGAGCGCCAGATAGCGGCCAAAATCGTCGCCGATGCGCAGCGTCGCACGCAGTCCACGCCAGAAGATGATGGAAAACCCGAACAACAGACCCACCGACCCGATCATCCCCAGTTCCTCACCAGCCACCGCATAGATGAAATCCTTGTGCGCTTCCGGAAGATAGAGCAGCTTCTGGCGGCCGTTCATAAACCCCAAACCCAGTACCCCGCCCGCTCCCACCGCGATTTGCGATTGTTGCAGCTGGTAGTTGGTGTCGCGCGTAACCAGGGATTGCTGCAAACGTGCCTTGATACTACCCTGCTTATCCACCTTCTCGATGTACTTGAAATCGGGATCGAAGAACTTGACCACGCGCGCCAACCGGTAGGGTTTGGCGAAAGTGAAGAGCACCAGGCCCACCAACGCCAGCGCGCCCACAATCGCGCAATAGCGTTTCTCCAGTCCGGCCACAAAAAAAACCATTCCGGCAGCCGCGCCCAAGACGATGGCGGTGCCCAGATCGGCAACCACCACCGCGAGAATTACCAGGCCAACCGCCATCGCCGCAGGCACCAGCGTGTATCGCGGGTTATTGATCGCACGCGCGCGCCACGTCACGAAAAATGCCAAAAAAATGACCAGCGTGGGCTTGGCCAGCTCCGAGGGCTGTACCCCCAATGGACCCCAGAATCGGAGCCAGCGATGGTTCTGCGGATCGAGAAAATAGACCGCCGCCAGCATGAAAATCGCCACGCTGATCGCGCTCATCGCCACCGCCGGATTTTGCAGCTTACGATAATGCGTGTTCTTCAGCGCCATCATGATCCCCAGCGCGAGCACCCCCCATGCAGCCTGGCGCTCCACGAAATGCCACGCCGAGTGATAGCGCGGATCCATCTGCGCCATGATCGAAGATGCGCTGTACACAATCAGCACACCCGAAAACACCATGACCAGCACCGTAAAGAAAAGGATCCAATCGGTCTTGAGTCTTTGCGCCATATCAACCCCTCGGCTCCAGGCCGTTCACAATTTGTTTGAAGACTTCGCCGCGATGTTCGTAACTCTTGAATTGATCGAAGCTGGCGCAAGCGGGCGCCAGCAAAACGGTGTCGCCTGGGGCCGCCTGCGCAAATGCATGCGCCACGGCCGCGTCGAGTGTCTTCGCATCCACCAGTGGCACAGCGCCGTCAATCTGCTCCCGGATCTTGCCGGCGGCGGCGCCGATCAGGAGCGCGGCGCGCGCCTTCGCGCCCAGCGGCCCGCGCAACGCGCCGTAGTCCAGACCCTTATCCTTACCGCCGAGAATCACCCACACTCCGCCCGCAAACGCGTCCAGGGCCTTCAATGTGGCATCCACGCTCGTAGCCTTGGAATCATTATAGAAATCGACCCCGCTCAACTTGCGCACGAATTCCAGGCGATGCTCCACCGCGCGAAAACTGCGCACACCCGCCGCGATGGCTTCCCGCTCCACACCGGCGCGTGACACGGCGATTGCAGCGGCCAGCACGTTCTCTATATTGTGCCGACCCCGGATTGGGATCTCTCCGGCCTCCATCAAAAGCTTGCCGAACAGCACCAGCTTATCGCCGCAGAGAATCGCGCCCGGCTCCGCCTTCTTACGGCTGCTGAACCACTGCACCGTGGCCTGGGTCCGCGACGCGTAGCCGACACACACCGGGTCGTCGGCATTCAGCACCGCATAATCGCCTGCCTGTTGCGTCTCGAAAAGCCGGCCCTTAACCGCGGCGTAATTTTCAAACGTGTGGTGCCGGTCCAGATGATTCTGTGTGACGTTCAGCGCCAGTCCAATGTGTGCCCGAAATTCGTGAATCGTCTCCAGCTGAAAACTGGAGAGTTCGAGTACGTTCCAGCCGTCATCGCGCGAGCTTTCCACCATCGCGGTGACCGGCAGCCCGATATTCCCGCCAACCTGCACCGTCACCCCCGCTTCACGCAGGATGTGGCCGATCAGGCTGGTCGTCGTTGTTTTGCCGTTCGACCCCGTAATGCCGATCGTCCTTCCCCTCAGGAACGGCGCGGCAAGCTCCACTTCGCCGATCACCGGAACACCCCGCCGGCGCGCTGCTGCCAGCGGCGGAAGATCGTACGGCACATCCGGAGAGGGCACGATCAAATCGCAATCTTCAAAAACCTCGGCGGACTGCACCGCGAACGGAATGCCAAGCTCCTTAACGCCCGGCAACTCCTCCAGCGGCCTCAGGTCCGTGGCACGCACAAGGGCGCCCCGGCGGACAAGGAACTCCGCCGAAGCCACCCCGGACTTCCTCATGCCGACGACGAGTGCGCGCTTGCCCTGAAGCTTCATCGGAGTTTCAACGTCGTCAGCGCGAACAGCGCCAGCACCAGCCCGGCAATCCAGAAGCGCGCGATGATTTTCGATTCCGTCCAGCCCAACGCTTCGAAGTGGTGGTGCAGCGGTGCCATCTTGAAAATGCGCTTCCCGTTGCGAAGTTTGTAGCTGCCCACCTGCAGGATCACGGAAAAGGCCTCCAGTACGAAAATGCCGCCGATGAACAGCAGCAGAATCTCCTGCTTGATCAGCACCGCCACCACCGCCATCGCCCCGCCCAGGCCCAGCGAGCCCACGTCGCCCATGAAGATCTCCGCCGGATGCGCGTTGTACCAGAGAAAGCCAAGGCTCGCCCCGGTCATCGAACCGCAGAAAATGGTCAGCTCGCTGGTGCGTGGATTGCGCGCCAATTGCAGATATTGCGCCAGCTGCGCGTGGCCGCCCGCATACGCCAAAACGGTCAACGCCCCGGCGGCGATCACCATCAGCCCGATCGCCAGCCCATCCAGCCCGTCCGTCAGATTCACGGCATTGGAATAGAAAACCACCACCAGCGCGACGAAGATGCAGAACGGCGCCACCCCAATCACATAGGTCCACGGGTTCGACATCAGCGATGTCACCATCAGCGAGGGCTTGAATTGCTTGAGGAACGGGATGTTCATCGTGGTGGAGAAATCGCCGTAGGCGCGCATCACCAGCAGCGAGCCCGCAAAGGCGAAGCCCATAATGAACTGGTAGAAGAGTTTGCGTTTGCCGGAGAGCCCCAGATTGCGCTGTTTGGTTACTTTGGCATAGTCGTCCAGAAAGCCGATCCAGCCATACCCCAGCAGTCCGGCGAGCGCGATCCATACATAGGGATACCGCAGGTCCGCCCAGAGCAAGGTCGGTATCACGATCGAAATGATAATCAGAATTCCGCCCATCGTCGGGGTCCCCGCCTTTTTCTGGTGCGACTTGGGACCTTCCTCGCGGATGTACTGGCCGATTTGAAACTGGCGGAGTTTGTTGATCAGCCACGGACCCAGAGCAATACACAGGAAAAGCGCAGTCAGGCTCGCGAACGCGGTGCGTACCGTGGTGTAGGAAAAAACGCGAAACGGGCTGATGTACCGGTGCAGCTGTTCGTAAAGCAAAAAGTAGAGCATGGTACCTACGCCGTAAACCTTTCCAACGCTTTCTCGACCTTCACTCCGCGCGAACCCTTGAAGAGGATGGCATCGCCGGTCCTTGCCAGTTCGCGGGCGCGCTCGCCGGCTTCCGCCGGGTCTTCGAAGAACTGCGCATCTAACCCCGCCCGCCGCGCCGAATCCACCATGTCGCGCGCCGCGCCCCGCACGCCGATGAGCAGGTCCACCCCGTGCTCCGCCGCATAGCGCCCCACCTGCCGGTGCAATTCCTCCGACGCGCGGCCCAATTCCAGCATCTCCCCCAGCACCGCGATGCGGCGCACCGCCGGAGTCGCATGCAACACGTCGATCATCGATTGCGCGGCTTCGGGGTTGGAGTTATAGCAATCGTCCCAGATCGTAATTCCGTTATGCTCGGTCCGCTGCCCGCGCATCTTGCCCGCCGCGAAACTCGCAACCGCCTCGCGCATGCGGTCCGGCGCAATCCCAAAGATGCTGGCAACCGCAATCGCTGCCAGCAGATTGAGCACCGCGTGGCGACCGGAGAGTCCCGTTCTAAACTCCATGCCGAGCGCCCGGAAACGCGTGCCCTCGCCGCAAGCAGCCACCTCCTCCGCGCGAACCTCCGCGTGTTCGCTCAAACCAAACGTGAGGGAACGTCCCGGATGCACCTCTCCGAAGCGCGCCACTCGGGGATCGTCGGCATTCAGTACCGCGACGCCATCAGGCGTCAGCCCTTCGATCAACTCCCGCTTCGCCAGCGCGATGCCCTCGATGGAATCGAAGAACTCCACATGCGCGTACCCGACGTTCGTGACCACTCCGATCTCGGGCTTCGCGATTGCCGCCAGGCCGCGGATCTCGCCCGCGTGGTTCATGCCCATTTCGATGACCCCGGCGCGGCAATCATCGGGCAGCCGCAGCAGGGAGAGCGGAACTCCCACGTGATTATTGAAATTGCCGACCGTCTTGCCTACCGGCATCTCCGAGGCAAGCAGGTGCGCGATCGCATCCTTCGTCGTGGTTTTGCCCGCGCTCCCGGTAACCCCAATCACGGTACCGCCCCACTGCCGTCTGGCCCACGCACCAAGGTCCTGCAAGGCGAGTAGCGTGTCCGCTACCACGAGTTCGCCCGGCGCGCCCGACGCGCGGTCCACCACGACCGCCGATGCGCTCTTTTCGATCGCGGCTGCAATATAATCGTGCCCGTCGTGGTTCGGGCCGTGCAGGGCGAAGTACACGTCGCCTACATTCTGTGTCCGGGTGTCCACGCTCCACCCGGTCGCCTTTACCGGGGCAGGCTCTCCGGCAGCGCCAATGGCGAGCGCAACTGCTTCAATCTCAAGGGTCATGGCTCAGCGGGTCTTGTGATACCCATACCCCTTCAGCACTTCTCTCGCCACCGCCCGGTCATCGAAATCGATGGTCTTATCCTTTAATACCTGATACGTTTCGTGGCCCTTCCCGGCCAGAATGACGATGTCGCCCTCCCGCGCTTCCTTTAGGGCGTAGCGGATCGCCGCTTCGCGATCGGGCTCCACGACGTGCGGAACGTCGGTGCGCCGGATGCCGACCAGCGCGTCGTTCATAATCATCAGCGGATCTTCGGAGCGCGGATTGTCGCTGGTCAGCACTACAAAATCGCTGGCCTCCGCCGCCGCTTGCCCCATCAGCGGCCGCTTGGCCCGGTCGCGATCGCCGCCGCAGCCGAACAGCGTAATCACACGCTTTGGATTCAACCCGCGCGCCACCGCGATCACATTGCGCAGCGCGTCGTCGGTATGCGCGTAGTCCACCACAACGACGAATGGTTGCCCCTCGTCCACCCGTTCAAACCGCCCGGGCACCGCCGGCAGGTTCGCGATTCCACGCGCAATCACCTCCGGCGCCAGTCCATAAGAGAGCCCCGTCGCGCATGCCGCCAGAATGTTGTACACGTTGATCTTCCCGATCAGCGCCGATTCGATAGGGAAGCGGGCCTTGCCGAATTGCACTTCAAAGCGCAGTCCCTGAAAACTGGTAACGATGTGACGCGGCCGCAGGTCTGCCTCCGGCCCCATGCCGTAACCGAACTTCTCGGTCCGCGGGTGAATCCGGATGCGCCGCGCGTACGCATCGTCCGTGTTGAGCACAACGAACGGGGGGGGCACCCCGCCGGCGCCGTCGAAGAGCATTTGCTTGGCGGCGAAGTAGCTTTCCATATCGCCGTGAAAATCTAAATGGTCGCGCGTCAGATTGGTGAAAACCGCGGTGTGGAAGTTCAGGCCGTGTACGCGGCCCAGCGCGAGTGCGTGCGAAGAAACCTCCATCGTGACGTGGGTTCCGCCTTCCCGCTGCAATTCAGCGAACAGCTGCAGCAGGTCGAGCGATTCCGGCGTGGTGTTGACCGCCTTCAATACCCGCCCCGCCAGGTGGTATTCGATGGTGCCGATCATGGCGGTCACCGCTCCCGCCGCGCGCAACACCGAATCCACCAGGTAGGCGGTGGTCGTTTTGCCGTTCGTGCCCGTGATGCCGGTGAGGCCCAGTCGCTCATCGGGCCGGCCGAAGAAATTGCGCGCCGCCGTCGCCAGCGCCCGCCGTCCGTGCTCTACTTGAATCCAACGCGCGGATAATTCGGGCGGCGCCGGAGTCTCACTGGCAATCGCTACCGCGCCCCGGGCCAGCGCATCCACTGCGAACTGGCGGCCATCGGCTTTCGCTCCGGGAAAGGCGAAGAAGAGAACGCCGGGAGTCACCCGCCGGGAATCGTATGCCAACCCGGTGACTTCCGCTTGGACGAGTTCGGGCGCAAGCGGCTGCGGCAGCTCGACGCTCGAAAGTATTTCGCCTAGATTCATCGTGCAAACTGTACGCGGATGCGTTCCCCCTGATGCAGCGGAGTACCCGGCGGCGGCGATTGCACGCGCGCGACCCCGCTTCCATCCGGCAAGATTGTGAGGCCCTTGGCGGCAGCCTCCATCAGCACCGCGCGCATAGTCATGCCGCGAAAGTTGGGGACCTTCGGCCCGGGCGGCACGGCGGCCACGATTGCGGGTGCGACCGGCGGTCCGAAGACCGGCGGCCCCGCCGGAGCATCGTCATCGCCTTCTTCCAGGATATTGCGCCCGCCATCGCCGAGATCGGCAACCGCCAGGTCGTTCAGATCTTCCCTTGAGTTCTGCGCGACCAGCGTACCGTTCGGCGTGGCTTCCGGCAGATCCTTCGGCACGTCGAAGACGCGCAGCGCCTCCGAAGCAACCACCTTGAAAGTCGGCCCCGCTACATAAGCGCCCATTCCGCCCTCGCCGCGCGTGCCGTTCAGCGTCACCACCACCACCACACCCGGATTGGTCAGGGGCGCGAAGCCCATGTAAGAGCCGTTATAAGTGTGAGTGTAGTGCTTGCTTGCGAAATCGTAGATCTGCGCGGTGCCGGTCTTGCCCCCGCTCGAATAGCCGTCCAACCGCGCCTTCCGCCCGGTCCCGTAAAGCACCACGCCTTCCATCATCTGGCGCATCGTAATCGCGTTCTCCGGCTTCACCACCCGGACCGGCGCCGCCGGAGGCTGCACCTGGTCGCCCTTCTTCAGCACCAGCCGCGGCTTCACCAGCATGCCGCCGTTCGCAATCACGGAACCCAACTGCGCCAACTGCAGCGTGGTGACGCTGACCTCCTGCCCCATCGACACCGAAGCCAGCGAAGTCTTGCCCCACCGTTCCAACTTGCGCACCAGGCCGGACGATTCCCAGGGCAGCGGAATCCCCGTCTTTTGTCCGAACCCGAACCGGCGCATATAGTCATGCATGTTCTGCTGGCCAACCTTCAGCCCAATCTGAATCGCGCCCACGTTGCTCGATTCCGCCAGCACCGTCGCCATCGGCACCACACCCATGTGACCGTGGGAATCGTGGATCGTGCGGCTGCCGAACGTGATCTTCCCACCGTTGCAGTTGATCGGGCTCTCCGGACGCAGGTTCGTGGTTTCGAGCGCGGCCGAAAGCGTGACCACCTTATAGACCGACCCCGGCTCGAACGGCACACTGATCGCATGGTTCATGCGCGGCTTCGGATCCTGCCCGCGTTCCAGCGGAAGATTCGGGTCGAACGTCGGATAGCTGGCCATCGCCAGGACGTCGCCGTTATAAGGATTCATCACCACGATACTTCCCGAATCCGCGTGGTGCAGGCCCACCGCGTTGGCGATCTCGCGCTCCGCTACGAACTGTAAGCCGTTCGTCGATCGTCAGTGTGATCGGCACTCCCGGTTTCGCCGGCGTGGATTCCTGGGAATCGATCCCGCGGCGGTGAACATCGGTCAGCAGCCGCGTGCGGCCCGGCTTGCCGCGCAGGTCGGCATCCAGGCCTTTCTCGATACCGGCGTTGCCCTTCTCTTCGAAATCGACCGAGCCCAGAACATGCGCCGCCAAGGTGCCCTTCGGATAGTGCCGCTGGCTCTCGTGGCTCACCCGAATCCATTCCAGCCGCAGGTTGAGCACGCTCTCGTATTCTTCGGGCGTAAGTTTGCGCTTCACCAGCAGGTAGCCGCGGCCCGCATCGCGCGCCTCTTGAATCTTGTTGTACAGCTCCGTGCGGTCCAGATGGAGCAGAATCCCTAAGAGGTCCGACGCCACCCCGACATCTACCTTCTGCGGATTGATCGTGACGGTCTGCGAGGCAAGGCTCATCGCCAGCGTCTGGCCGTCCCGGTCGAAGATGGTGCCGCGCGGCGCGGGGATATCCACCACCACTTCCTGGATCGCGCGAGCCCTGCCCGCGTACTCCCGGTGATGCACCACCTGCAGCGAGATCAGGTTTTTGAAAATGGCCGCGCCCCAGAGCAGGACGATGACCGCGAGGCATGTAAGACGACGCTCGACCATGATGATCAGCGTGAAGGACTCACGCCTCCAGTTTCCTTACTTCACCATTGCAACCGCGCCCTCGGGTTTGCCTTCCAGATGGAAGACCTGTCCCGGGGACGGGGCAACGAGATTGTTCTGCCGCGCCAGTTGATCGAGCCGCGCGGGGCTGAGCAGTTCGGCTTCCTGCAGAGTCCAGTATCCGGCTCTCTTCCCGCAGGCGGCGCTCTTCCAGGCGAAGAGCTTCCAGCTTGTAGCCCGCGATGGTCGTGGCGACGGAAGGCGCAAAGGAACTGGTCAGCAATATACCCAGCACGCAGGCGGCGCCGATCGCGCTCCAGCAGGCTCCACGCGATTTCGGATCGGACTCGCGGACGAGGCGCGAATTGTCGATTCGCTTGCAATAGAAGAAAACGGATTCGTGCGGCAACGCCCGTAGTTGATACGGGTCGCGCTCCGGGCGCGTACGGTTGGTTCGAGTCACAGCCTCGGCGCCTTGAGGGGCTCCCGCCGGGGCCTCGTTCCGTTTCAAAAATGCTGGCAGCGTCGCCATGATATTCTCGTCACCTCCGGCCCGCTTGGGGCTTTATCTCATCTCCAGCGCCCGCAGCTTCGCGCTGCGTGATGCCGGATTGTTGAAACTCTCTTCGTCGCTCGGTTGCAGCGGATGCTTCGTCAGGACTGTCGCCTGCTTCGTCTGCCCCAGCGCCTTAAACTTTTCCTTCACCATCCGGTCGTCGCTGGACATGAAACTGATCACTACCAGGCGGCCGCCGACCTTCAACAAACCGGGTGCGATCTCGAGCAGTCTGCCCAACTCCCCGGGTTCATCATTGACCGCCATTCGCAGCGCCATGAAGGTCTTCGTGGCGGGATGCAAACGGCCCGTCCTATGCACGGCCCGCTCCACTACATCGGCCAGATGTAATGTGCTCCGTAAGGGCCGTGCTCGGACGATTGCTCTGGCTATTCTCCGCGCCCTCCTTTCCTCGCCCATTTGATAGATCAAATCAGCGAGTGTCTTTTCGTCTGTGTGATTGACAAGATCGGCTGCCGTAGTGCGGCTGGTTTGATCCATTCGCATATCGAGCGGCCCATCCGCCATGAACGAAAACCCTCGGTCCGGAGCGGTGAGCTGATACCGGCTGACACCCAAATCGGCCAGCAGCCCATCCACCTTCTCAAACCCTGCCTGCGATACCGCATCGCGCCAGCGACCCGAACCCGCCGTAGTGAAAACACATGCGGTCCGCCCAGGCTGCCGTGTTCGCGCGCGCCATCTCCAGCGAACGCGTATCGTGATCGTTCGCGATCACCGTACCGGTGGTCAACTGCCGCGCGATCAGTCCCGAATGACCACCCAGCCCGGCCGTGGCATCCAGATAGACGCCCTCGGGACGAATAGCCAGCAGTTCGATCGATTCCGCGGGCATCACCGGAACATGCATACGGCATTACTTCATTCCCCGCTGGCGCAGCTTCGCCCGGTCTTCCACCGGCTTCACCATGGCCGCGCGCTTGCGCTCTTCGTAAAGCGATTCGCTCAGAACTTCAATATGTCCGCCGAACGCATACAAATGCACCGGCTGATCTTCCAGCCCCAGGGCGCGCCGCAACTCCGGAGAGAATAAAACCCTGCCCTGGTTGTCCATCTCCGCTTCCGCACCTAAATCCGCCGCGTTGAATGCCAGATTCTCCGCCGCCTCCGGATCCTCGGTATAGTTCTCCAGGAATTTTTCTGTATCGCGCCAACAATGTATCGGGTATATTTGCGCTATGCGACGATCCAGGCTCGTCACGAAAAGCTTCTTCTCCGACAGCTGTTCCAGGTATTCCTTAAATGCTGCGGGCAGCTTGATTCGGCCCCGATCGTCCATCCGCCCGGGATACATGCCCCGAGGGGCTTCAAGCTTTGGCGTTTGATCGGGTGTTTCGTCCACGTTTTATCCCGATTCTAACCCAATTTGGCCACAACCAATAGTGGCATGGCACTTAAGGTTTTGCAAGCGTTTTTTGCAGGATCTCCTTGATAGGAAATAGAGTTAGACTCCCACAACCAGATCTACACCGGTCGGGCGAGATACTACATATAGACAATAGGGAGAATAGAAGGCGAAGAAGGGGAGATCTGGGAGAGGAGAGAGGATGGGGCGGGTCGGACCCGCCCCTGAGAGGAACCGAACTACTGAATCGGGAGCTTGCTGCCGTTGCTGAACCGGGTCTGCCCGTTGTCGTTGGGCGCGTTCACCGCTACGCTCAACACAACGTCATTCCCGGTCGCAGCGTCCGTAGGAACCTGGAAGGCGACTTCGTAAACGCCGATCAGGTTCGGCGAAAGCCGGGCCGTAATTACGCGAGCGCCGGCGTTATTCACGCCCACGATCACCTGGCCGGCCACTAAAGCATCCGAACCGGGCACCGGAAGCGCGCCCGTCGAAACCGTCGGGGTCGTCGGACCCAGGCCGGTCGTCAGTACGCGGATGGTCTCCCCGCGGCGAGCCGGATTCTGCAGGCTCACGTAGGTACCGTCGGGCCGCAACGCTACCGCGCGGAGCACTTTGTCGCTCATCACGGTCTCGAAGATGCCCGGACCCGCCGCCGTCAGCGTGATATTCGCCGTAGCCGAACCGCCGCTGACGCCGATCGTTACCGGTACACTGCTACCCACGGCAACTTCGCACGGAATCTGGAAGCTGACCTGTTCCGCGCCGTTGACCGTGCCGACGCTGGAAATCGGCGCCGCAACGTTGCCCACGGTCACCGTGTCGCCAGCCAGAGTCGTGCCCCACGGGCCGAACGAGTTCGATTGCAGAACCAGTCCGTTCAAGCCGGGAGCCAACCCGCTCGCTACCGCGGTAGCCAGGCCGCACGGCGAAAGGTTCGCGTTGCGTCCCGCTGTATTGATGAAGCTCCCGGTGGTGAGCGCCGGACCCGGAGGAATCACGGTCAGCGTGAAGGTCTGCGAGATATTGCCGACACTCGCGACGACCGATGCCGTGCCCGCCGTCGCACCCGCCTTCGCCGTCACTTGAGCGCGGCCGTTGCCGTCGGTAAGGGCGCTGTTCCCCGATAGCGAACCAGAGCCGCTGATCGAGAAGTTCACCAGCACACCGGATAGCGGACCTCCATTCGTTCCGTTCACCTGAACCACCAGGGGCGATCCGAATGTCTGGTTCGCCGACGCCGACTGGTTATCGCCCGAGACCTTGGTCATCGAACTGATCTGGACGTTTGTGCTCACCAGGAAGGTAGTAGACACGTTCGCGTTCGATGCGAGAGTCGCCTTCACCGAGTACTGTCCGCTCGCGCCGGGCGCAAGGGTAAGCGTGGTCTGCGCAAGTCCGGATGTATTCGAAGCGCTGGTCGTCGAACTTAGCGTGGCTCCCGACGTGGGAGAAACGGTCCAATTCACGTTCGCATTAGCCACCGGCACCGTACCGCTGGAATCGCTCACCAGGACTACCAGAGGACTCGAAGTCGTCCCCGGATTGAGGCTCTGATTATTGCCGCTGGAAATCTGCACTTGAGCGGCAGTCACCGGAGTTACCGTGACCAGGATTCCCGTGTATTGGTCGAATGCCACCGGGTCGGTAAGTGGCACCGGCAAAGAGGCGTTCGGATAGCTGTAGTTAGCCGGGTCCAGTCCACCAAGCAGGGCGGACACGGCGGAGTTGCCGGCGACCGGTCCGAACACCGGATTGCAGATGCCATTGCCGTTCGCGTCGGTCAACACACTGCCGGGGTCGGCGCCGGGTTGCGTCGCGCAAGTCGCGGAAGCGGAGTTTTTAGGATCGGGGTTGAGCAAACGCACCGATACATTCGGCACCGGAATTCCGCCGCCATCCACGTGAATTGTGACCGGAACCGTACCCACGGACCCCGCGGGTCCGCCAATCGAATAGCCGACATTGCCCAGCGGAGGGGAAGTCAGTTGCGAGAAGACTAACTGCGCGCCAGTGCTGTTATTCACTAATGCCTGGGTTTCATAGAACGTCGCCGAGACGCCATCCGTACTCGCCAGGACAGTGCTTTGCAGGAACGGCACCGAGACAACACTGCTTAGAAATCCCTGGTTGAAGTTAGCGGTCGCGATTCCGGTGCTGTCCGTGACCGAGGAAGGATCTACAAAAGTGGAGGCGCTGCCCGATGAGTTGGTGATCTGCCAGTTAACGACCTTGTTAGCGATCGGTGCCCCGCTCGCATCGGTCACCTTTACCGCCAGCGGATAGAACGTTCTCATCAGCTTTCTGGCGCACTGCGGACAGGGCATCTGCCCGTTGCCCGAAATGACCGTCATGTTGGCTGCCGTAGCCTGCGCCGATGCCGTGGGCGCGCAGAAAATTGCAAGTATAAGTGCGGCAAATATCGTTGTTGTTTTGATTCTGTCCAAGGACTGCCTCCTAGTTCACACAGGAACGTGGTTATGGATTCGGATGGACGCGGAAGAATCTCAGTGTATCACTTTCGCCTGATTCCGCGAAGGCAAAAAGACAAAAAAAGGGGGGAGCCGAAGCTCCCCCCTTTCAGTTTGACTACTTCTCTACAGTTTAGTGGCTGTCCGACTCACCGCTGCTTGCGCAACCAGTGACGCCGTTGCAACCGCCAGGAGCGGCCAAACGGACACCAGTGCCAGGATCGGGCAGGACCAACGCCAGGTAACCCATGGCCAGGTTACGTGCACCAACATCGCTGATGAACGCAAAGCCGTGAGCATACTGGAAGTTGCAAACCGCGATCATGTAGCCCTGGAAGTTCGGAACCAGGGTCTGAGCAGTGTTCACGTAGATCGTGCCACCGGCGATCGAACCTGTGTCGCTAGGACCAGGAGGCGTCGTCGGAGCCGTCGTGGTTCCACCGTACCAGGTCATGCGGCAATTGCCGGCCTGGGCTGCGGTCGTGTTGGAACCGGTCGTGAACGGATCGAGTGAGGTATTCGCAATCTCGATACCTGTGTCAAACCCTGCCTGGTTCGTGATGTACGGATAGAGCAGGATCGTACGGCATATCGTGATTACGGCAATATTCCTTGCCGCACTCGCGTCAGGTACGAAGCGAGGAATCGTCAAGGTGCTGGAAGCAGCGGCGCCCGCGGCGGCCGTGAATACCGGCGGTGTCGGAGCGTAGCTGAGGTTGACGGTCGAGGTGCCCGCGGGCGGCGAATTCTGCGCCACGTTGGCAGTGTAGGTGATGTACACACCGAACGAGAAGGTCTCGTTCGTGTTCGGATTCGTGTTCACGACTTCCCAAACGGCCTGACCGCTGCCATTGGTGATCGGAATTTCCGCGATCGGCACGTTGCCGCCGTTCGGTCCGTTGTCGGTTCCGGTGATGGCCGGGAAGAAGCCGCCCGGAGCGTTGCCGTCCGAAGTGGTTTCGCCGTTCACCAACTGGGCATAACCAGTCGTGCCCGTATTGCCGCCGCTACCGCCGATCGGGGACGGAGCAACAGCCGGGAAGTTGTTGTTCAAAACGTTCGCGGTGGACACGAAGATGCGCGCGCCCGTCGGAATGTTGTTGAACACAGCCTTCAGGCGTGTGCCATAGTCGGCCAAACCAGCAACCTGAGTTCCGCTGATCGGGATGACCAGGTTGGACTCAGAGTTGTAGATGCCGCCAGGAATGTTCTGCGCGGGGTATCCGCCAGAACCGGCAGCCGTGCCCTGACCAGCGTACAGCAGGTTAACCTGAGCAGCTACGCGAGTCTTGAACGCCGTACCGAAGTTCTCAGCAAACCGTAGTGTGGTTACCGAGCTCTTGGTGGCGCGTGGAGCACTGATTGAACGTGGTCGAACCGCTGACCGTCGCCGTGAGACCATTGGTCACAAAGCCAACGAACGGGGTCGCATTCGAAATCAACAGCGAAGTCGCACCGCTGATCGAGATCGAAGCCTGAACCGGGGAGGCGCCCGAAGCGGAGCCGCCGGCCAGCGGATTCGCATTCACACGAACGTTCGTGATGCGGTAAACGCGCGAGCTCGTCGTGCCGGGGGCCAACACCGGAATACCGAAGAACGTCACGGAGTTGCCCGTCACTACGCCCTGGAACACGTTCGGTCCGGGCAGTCGTGCCACCCGAGGTACCGGTCGCTACCTGAATCGGGGGGGTCTGACCACTCAGGGTGGAGTTAGCAAACTCCGTGCAGCCCT
This sequence comes from uncultured Solibacteraceae bacterium, assembly GCA_963811575.1. GTDB lineage: Bacteria > Acidobacteriota > Terriglobia > Bryobacterales > Bryobacteraceae > Solibacter. Next base: position 383,807 of record CAWERY010000016.1, read on the forward strand.
GAAGCGGCGTCGAGCAGAGAATCTGCGGAGCCGCCGGCCCAAAACCCGGAACCAGAGGAGGCAGTCCCGAACCCGGCTCGTCAATCAGGAGCAGGGCTTCCGAGATCGCACTCGAAGCGCTGGTCGGCAACAGACGGCTGGTCACCGCGGTGTTATAGAACACCGTGATGTTGACCGCCGGAATCGCCAATCCGTTCCCTGTCGGAACGCCGCCCGTGCAGGTGAGAGTAATATCACCAGTCTGCTCGGTATAGCCTTCACCGCGCAGGTTCGGGGTCACAGTTACGTTCGTGCTGCAAACTAACTGTGTATTTCCCCCGTTGGTCTGCGCTACTGCAAACCCTGCGAACAGGGCCAGAATAGCTAGCGCAGTAATACATCTGCGAAAATCTACCATTTCCTTCTCCTTGTGAATTGCGAAATTGAATCGGTCGAAGTTCTCTTTCAACCTGAGCCTCAAACTTGAAGTCTCAAAAACTGTTTCAGCCAACCTAGGGAACTTCTCCGTGTCGGGCGGAGAGTTATTTTCCGAAAGCCAGCTACTCGGCGATCGGGCCTTACTGAAGTCCTAACCTGCGGCACATGATCATTACTTCTTATGTCTGCTATGCTCGACAGGCCTGAAATACAAAATTGCCATTGAAACTAGACGCGGTAAACACATTCATAACTGATTGCCCGGTGCATGTCAAGAGAAATGCTTTCCCTTCAACAAGAATGGCGGACGACCAGCTCAAAAATTTTGGTGAAACCGATGCTCGCCCGATTTAATCACGTAACCGGCCTCGCAGTCAATGGTTTCACACTAAAAAGTCCCATTTTAATGCTATTGAACCGACACCGGCACTACATTACTCAACTGCCCACCCACCTTGAGCATCAGGGGAATCCCTAAGCCCGGCGGAGTGCTCGCCGGAATCTGCACGTTGACCTGATATAGGCCGACATATCCCGGCGCCAGCCCCGCGAATGCCGCGGGCAGTTCCGTCCCATTCAACACCACAGTTACCGCCGCATTGGTCACCGATAGCTGGCCGCGCTGTGTCACTGCGCCCAGCCCTGTGGCATAAATAACCATCGACTGTCCCCGGGGTAGCGGGTTCGACGGCCCAATCAGACTGTAATTCGTATTCGTGATCGCCCCTATTGGCGGATTGCCCAGTAAGAAGATACCCGGTGCCACCGCCGAAACCAAAACCGACTGCTGCATCGACCCGTACGCCGATTGCACGCGCAAAGAGTGCACGCCTGGTGCCATTTCTAACGGAACCTCCGCGTTGATCTGAAATGGCGTCGCCAACAGCATCCGCAGCGTCGTCCCGTCCATATCTACCACCGTCGCCTTCCCCGGTCCGGATAGCCCCGCCCCGAAGATCGACACCACACCTCCAGGCGCGATTCCTTGCTGGAAAGTCGCCCCGTTCACCACGCCTGCCGCCGTGAAGCTGACATCCTGCCCCGCCACCGCCAGATAGAACTGCGGCCGCGAAGCTTTATAAGTGGTAGCGGCGCTGCCCGAAAGATCCGTAATCGATCCTCCCGGAGCCAAATCGGTAAGTTGGGCGCGAAACTTCTGCGCCGCGCCTATATTTAATTGATAGACCGGCTGGCCTCCGTCACACGCCGTCAGCCTCGATACCAGGGGCCCCGCCGCCGGACCGGCCCCCGACGAATCCACGCTGTCCACCATCTCCACCGGCGTGCCGCAAGCCCCCGCCGCCGAACTCACCGCCGTCGATAGGGCCTGCATCAGCGCCGCCGGCTGCGAAAGCGCCGCCACCAGAAATCGCGTGGATTGCGGACTGCGCAGCGCAAACCGCGCCACGCCGCGAAGCTCGCCCTTCCACGTGCTTCCCCCCGCGCTGAACCCGGTCAGATAATCCGTCAGGTTGGTGCGCGAGAACAACGGGCTCGGATCCTGGATCAATACACTTCCGTCGCCCCCGATCCCGATCGCGACGACAAAATGTCCCCCCACCGGCGCGCCATCCCGCAGGAGCCCGAGCGAAACCAGTACCGGCGAGCCCTGCGCGATGGCGTCCGCGATCGGACGCCGGCGCCACCGTCAAGGCTTCCACATCCACGGATCCCGTGAATTCGCCCGCGCGCCACAAGTTGACCACCTGCTCGCCCGAATCGGGATTCGCAAGATAGCCGTCGCACGTCTTCACGCCTTGCGAATCCGTCGGGCAGTAGTTGGTCAGAAACTGATTGAGCGAAGCTGCATCGGCGGAGCCGTTGAAAGATCCCAGCTCCCCGCGATTCTGGTGGTACCGCAGCATCGATGCGACCGCTGTCACCAGCGCGCCCTTCTGCGCGATGGTCGCCGTGCCGTTACCCAGCTTCGTATCGCCCGCCTGCTGCGCCTTTGGAAAATTAGACAGCGATGTCGCCGCGGACCGCAGTCCGAAGGTCACCGGAGCCGATGACGACCGAAGCCGCGCCCGCCGTCACCAGTGCGATTCCCTCCGTGTTCTGCAGCCGCACAAATGTCTCGGCCAGACCGTTGGCGTCCGTGACCGCCGCCGCCGTGGAAAGCTGTGCGCCGTTCGACGCTTCAAATGTGACCGCCGCCCCCGTTACCGGATTGCCCGCCGTATCGCGGAGCGCCACGCGCAGCGATACCGGCAGCAGCGCTCCCGGCGGCCCGGTCTGGTTATCGCCCTGCACCTTCGTCACCGGCACGCGATTGTCCGCGAAGCCGCGCACCGTCACCGTCCCATCGGCGATATTCGCCCCCTTGGCATCCGCCGCGTGGATCGCCAGGCTGCCGCTCTTGGAACTCAGCGGGAAGAACATATCCCAGCCATAAGCGCCGTTCGCCGTCGTCACCGTAAAATCCGTCTGCCCCGTGATCGATACCTTGATCGTGCTGTTCGCCGGGAAGCCCACAATCGCCAGCCGCGCGCGCCCGCCCGCAATCACCGAACTGGGCGACACGATCAGCCCGGGAACCTTGCCCGCCGGATGTTCTGTCGCCGCCGTATCGCCCGCGGACCACGTGAAGTTTCCGCCTTCGAAGTTCTGCTGGTGCACGCCGCCGCTCACAAACTCATCGCCAATCGGCATGCCTTCATCCCCATTGGCGCCCCCGAGAGCGTTATACCGCGCCAGAATCAATCCGCTGACGAAGTACGCCTGCCCCGTTCGCGGACCGCCCGTGGCCGCATAAATCGCGCCGTTCGCGAAGCTCTGCGCCATGCCGGAGTTGGCCCCGAATGTCGAAAACGCCGCGGCGTCGGACACCGGTACTCCCGCCGCGCCGCTCTCATAACCCAGCAGTCCCCACTTGGTAAGAATGCCGCCGTTCACCACGCGCACCGGATTGCCCGCCAGCGCAGCGCCGTTCTCGAAACGCTGCGTGCCCCCGGCACTCTGGTCGCTTACCGGATATCCGAGCGTCCCCGCCGCGCCGCCCAGTGCTTGCCAGGCCGCCAGCACCAGGCCGCCGGCCACGTACGCCGTGCCCACCCGGTCCGATTGCGCCACCAGGTACGTCACCGGAGGCGTATCGGTGGATTGCACCGTCTGAACATACCCGTTCCCCACACGCGCCGCCGGACTCGGAATCGGAGGCTGCACCGTAATCCGGTTGCGCGTCAGGGCGTCTTGGAAGGATTGCTGCACCGCCGGGGGTGCGCCATCTCCAACCTGACAACAGGGCGCGATTACACTGACGTTGACCTTCTGGCTCGCCACGCCTTCGCTCGCCGCCGTGACGCTTGCCGAGCCTCCGCCAACCGCCTTGATCACCGCCGTCCCGTTAACGGCCGGCGCAATCGATATCACGCGGCTGTTCGTCGTGCTCCACGAAACCGGCCGATCCGTCAGCGCATCGCCCGCCGCACTCTTCGGCGTCGCGGTCAGCGTGACCGTCTGCCCCAGCGTCAAGCTCAACGTCGTCCCCGCTACCGTACCGCCGATCGCCACGCTCGCTACCGGCGGACGGATCACCGGCACTCCGCCCGGCGTGTATTGCAGCACGCCGCCTTCAAAACTCTGTCGATGATCGCCGCTCGGCAGCACAGTCTCCTGCGTGGTCGGCAGCCCCAGGCTACCGGCAGGGCCGTTATTGCTCACATACACGCCGTATACCGGCTGCAGTACGCTGAACAGCGTATTCTTGTTCAACCCCGACGTGATCGAATAAATCGCGCCATTGCTAAACGCCTGCACGGTAACGGTGGTGCCCGCAGTGGCCGGCGCGATGACAGCCGCCGTGACGGCCGTCTCCACGTCCACCGGACGCCCAATGCCGGAAAGTCCGCCGCGCGCCGTCCACTCGGTGTAGAACTGGATCGCCGCATTGCCCGTCACATTGCGGATCGTAAAGTTCTGTCCCGTATCCAGCGCCAGGTGGTAAGCGAACATTACATATGTCTTGTCAAAGTAATCGTAGGTGCACGAATTGGTTTGGTCGAAAGCCGGGCACGTGAGCGTATCGTAGAGCGGTAGTCCGGCCGTCGCCGCCCCTACCGTCGCATAGTACGCATACAAATCACCAAGCAATTGCACCACGCCCCCGGTGCTCTCCACGCTGCTCGTCGGCGCCGTGGGGCTCAACGTGGCCAGCGCCAGCTTCGTCCCGGAGACGATCCCGTTAAATTCCTGCACGTACCCTGTCGTCCCCAGCCGCTTTACATTCGCGATCGGTGGCAGCGTGACCAGGCTATTAAATCCGTTCCGAAAGAAACTGGTAACGAACGCCTGCTGCAAAGAGCCCGTGGGCGCACCCACGCCCACATCGATCACCGGCGACAACGTGATCGACGAAGTTCCCGATTTTGTCAGGTCCGCCAAAAGCGTCGCGGTCACCGTGACCTTCGAACTCACCGCGATCGAAGCCGGAGCCGTGTAGGTATCGCTCGAGATCCCGCCCGCATCCGGATCGGTCGGCGTGCCGGTGCTCGCATTGGCCACCGTCGGACTAAAATCCCACCGGACCCGCTTATCGGTCCCGCATGCCGCCGATACCAGCGCCTGCAAACTCGATGTCTGCCCCGGGTTCAAGGTATTCGGGTTGGCGCTCACCGTGATCAGGCAGGAGGTGTTCTGGCCATGGAGTATGCTCAGCGGCAGACACACCAGCAACAGCCGGGGGAACAAAAGGGTAGACCGGTTTGGACGCACGGGTATCCTGTATCTTAATACGTAGCGAACCCCACGCTCCCATCAGAGTTGCGGCGGCAAATTGACACGCCGCTGAATCGCGAAGTGACCTGCCCCACGGATCTCCGTCGAACTGTGCCCTTAGTTGCAGTAGCCTCCGGTACCGCCGGTCTATCATCAGGCCATGGCAGACACCGGCGGCGACGTTCTCATCGAAACCATCATGGATTGGGGAGTCGAAATCATCTTCGGACTTCCCGGCGACGGCATCAACGGCATCATGGAAGCCCTCCGCAAACGCCAGGATAAAATTCGCTTCATTCAGGTGCGTCACGAAGAAGCCGCCGCCTTCATGGCCTGCGCCTATGCCAAGTACACCGGCAAACTCGGCGTCTGTCTCGCCACCTCCGGACCCGGCGGCATCCACCTTCTCAATGGCCTCTACGACGCCAAAATGGATAGCCAGCCCGTGCTCGCCATTACCGGCATGCACTTTCATGATTTGATCGGCACCCTCGCGCAGCAGGATGTGGAACTCGACAAACTCTTCCAGGATGTTGCCGTCTTCAACCAGCGCGTCATGTCTCCCGATCACGTCGAAGGGATTGCCGATCTTGCCTGCCGCACCGCGCTTGGCTATCGCCAGGTCGCGCACATTACCGTCCCCACCGACTTGCAGGATAAAGAGGTGTCGAAAAAGCAGCGCTCCAAGCGCAACCTTCCCCACCACACCTCCGACGTCCGCGCCGAAGGCGGCCGCGTGCCGCGCGAAGCAGACCTGCGCGCCGCCGCCGAGATCCTCAATCACGGCAAGAAGACCGTCATCCTTGCCGGCGCCGGAGCCCTGCATGCGACCGACGAACTGGAATCGGCCGCCGAACTGTTAGCCGCGCCCATCGTCAAAGCCCTGCTCGGCAAGGCCGCCGTCCCCGATAGCAGCCGATACACCACCGGCGGCATCGGGCTTCTCGGCACCAAGCCTTCGCAGGACGCCATCGAGAGTTGCGACACGCTCCTCATGGTCGGCACCTCCTTCCCATACATCGAGTACTACCCCAAGCCCGGCAGCGCGCGCGCCGTGCAGATCGAGCTCGATCCCAAACGCATCGGCCTCCGCTATCCCGTCGAATCCGGCCTGGTCGGCGATAGCAAACACAGCCTCCAGGCCCTCCTCCCGATGCTGCAGCGCCGCACCGATCGCAGCTTCCTCGAAAAGGCGCAGGCCGGCATGGCCGAGTGGTGGAAGCTGATGGAGCAGCGCGGCACCCAAACTACGAAACCGATGAAGCCCCAGGTCGTTGCCTGGGAACTGGGCAAACGCCTTTCCGAGACCGCCATCGTTTCGGCCGATTCCGGCACCAACACCACCTGGTGGGCGCGCCAGATCCCCGTGAAGCGCGGCCAGATGCACTCCTGCTCCGGCAATCTCGCCAGCATGGCGCCCGGACTCCCCTACACCATCGCCGCCCAGCTCGCCTACCCCGAACGCCAGTGTGTCGCCTTCATGGGCGATGGCGGAATGTCGATGCTCATGGCGGAGTTCGCCACCGCCGTGAAATACAAACTGCCCATTAAGGTCGTCGTCATCAAGAACAATACTCTGGGCCAGATCAAGTGGGAGCAAATGGTCTTCCTCGGCAACCCCGAATACGGCGTGGACCTTCAGCCCATCGATTTCGCCATGTTCGCCCGTGCCTGCGGCGCTCGCGGCTTCACCATCGAAGATCCCGCCGAGTGCGGCCGCGTCCTCGACGAAGCCCTCGCGCTTGACGGCCCCGTGATCGTCGAAGCCCTGGTCGATCCCTACGAGCCGCCGCTTCCTCCCAACATCACCGTGGAACAGGCAGCCAAGTTCGCCGAATCCCTCCTCCGCGGCGAACCGAATCGCAAGAAGATCGCCCTCACCGTCCTTCAGGACCAGGTCCGGGAACTCGTGTAAGCACGCCCGTTCCGCATGCACTTCGTCATACCATCAAGGCATGCGGGTCTTCCTCGCGCTTCTGCCGCTCGCCGTCGCGTTCGCACAAGCCCCGTCATTCCGCGCTGCCCGCGTGCAGCCGTCCAATGCCGCGAGGACTGTGCCGCTCGCTCCCAACATGCTGTTCTCCATTTACGGCGATCACCTCGGCCCCTCGCAGACATGCACCGGCACCGCCGATACCCACCGTACCGGCTCCCTCTATCCCACCGACCTTGTGCGGAGTCCAGGTGTTCCTGGCGGACACCCCGGCGGGCCTGCTCTACGTCTCCGAATCGCAGATCAATTTCCAGGTACCTCATGACGCTCCCCTCACGGGCGAGGCAGAGTTAAAAGTCGTCTATCAAGCTCTATCGGGAGCTGCCAAAGTGCCCCTCGGCGTGGAAGCCACTTCCCTCTCCGTCGAAGGCGAGGCGCGCATCGGCGCTCCACTATGGATCCACGTGCAAACACCCTACGGGTGGGATTCCGCGGTGCAGTATCCTTCCTCCGTCCGCCCCAACGATTTCGGCTGCAATGAACTCGAAGTGCGTCGCAACAGCGTCCCCCTGCCGCGTATCGCCTTGCGCCCCTTTCCCGGCGGAATCACAGGCGGCTTGGGCCCCTGCGGCATGATCGGCATCGAGGGCGGCCCGCTCCATACCGGACGCCTCCCGCTGCATCTGCAATATCGCTTCACCGAACCCGCAGTCTACGAGGTCCGTTATACCCGCCGCGCCATGGATTTCTCGCGCGATCCCTCCAAGGTGCTCCTCCAATCCGCGTGGACACCCATTCGCGTCCTTCCCCGCGCACCTCGCACTCGCACCACCAATCCCGCTCCCACCGCCCCCGCCGAACTCCTCAGCGACTATCTCCCCTCCGTCCTCGCCTTCCCCGACGCCGCCGCGCTCGATTCCGTCGTCGCCTGCCTCTACCACGCCAACTACACAGTTCGCTCCTACGCCTCCGCCGCACTTGCCTACTGGCCGCAAGCCGAAGCCGATGCGCGCGTCGATCGCGAACTAGCCTCGCGCGGCCCCAGCGATATGACCGTCGAGGGCACCCTGCAGCGCCACCCTGAAATGCTGCCGCTCGTCCTGCCCTACTTGAAATCCGCCGATCCCGCACTCCTGCGCGGCGCCTTGACCGGCGTCTCCCGCTGGCTGTACTCCCATCCCGGGGATCCCGCAGCCGAAAACGCCCTGCTCGCTGCCGCCGATCATCTGACCCGCGCCGCCGACCCTCAAACCGTGTCCAACTACTCAGCCGCGCTCGGCGCCGTTCGCGATCCGCGCGCCGGAACCCTGCTCTGGAGTCTCGCCGGGCGCGGTGTGGCGCGCGAACAGGCCTTGATCGCAATCACCTGGCGCAAAGACCCTCGCGATCTCCCGCCGCTCGCCGCCCTCCTCGAGCAGCCCGCCGGCGACCCCGTGTCTCGCGAACTCGCCAGCCTGCCCTACGCGCTCCGCAATTCCTACGGCGACTCCGCCCTGCCTTACCTAGAATCCGCGCTCGCCAAATCGCCGTATCTCTGGGTCCGCACCAACTGCGCGCGCGAACTGATTCTGGCGGGCCGCTCTTCCGGCTTCGCCTTCGTTGCCCAAGCCATCGAACAGAAGTCGTCCTACGCGCGCGAGATGGTCCAATTCCTTCAAGACCGCTTCCCCGCCCTCCGCGGCGCGGACGATGCCGCCCTGCTGGCCTTTCTTCGCGCTCACTGATTTTGCTACCGTAGTCGCCGTGCACCGCTCTCTCGCCGCCATCGGCCTTTCCCTCGCCTTGTGCCGCGGGCAGCAGGGTGCGCTCCCCACCTTCGGTACCACGGTCGTCATCGCCGGCGGCATGACCGGCAAGGTCTATCACATTCCCTTCGAAAGCACCCGCCTTCCTAAGTTCGAAAACCTCGAACCCGTGGGAACCATCTACACCAGGTCGCTCTGGCTCCCTTCCCGCGAGTTTTCAGAGGGCTTCCCCGGAATCACCAGCCGCATCGAATGGTTCGCCCTCGATTTCACCGGACGTATCTATATCCAGACCCCGGGAACCTACACCTTCAGCCTCTGCTCCGACGATGGCTCCAAACTCTACATCGATACCAAAACCGTCATCGATAACGATGGTATCCACGGCGAAGAATGCAGGCAGGTCGGCCTCAAGCTGAGCGGCGGCATCCACGCGATTCGTGATTTCCTACTTCCAGGGGCCGCGCTACCACCTCAGTCTGATGCTCGGCATTGCCGGGCCAAAAGACAAGCGCTTCCGCCTGTTCAATACCGACGAGTTTCAACCGCCATCCGATCCCGCCGCCTGGAAGTACGGAAGCCCCGCCACTCTCCAGCCTCCCCCGGATCCCAACGCCGGACGCACCCGCCTGCGTGACGTCATCCCGCGGCCTGCGCCGGTAGTTTCCCTCTCCGTTCAAGTGCTCGCGCAAGGTCAACCAGTGAGCGATTTGAAGCCGTCTGATTTCGTGGTGCGCGACGAAGGGGAACCTCAACGCATCTCAGATTTCAGCTTTCAATACCGACCCGCTCGACGCCATGCTCCTGGTCGATACCGGTCCCGGCATGAGTCCCTTCCACGAACGCCTCAAAGCCCTCGCACCGTACGCGATTTCCGAACTCAATTCCGGCGACCGCATCGGCATCATTCAATTCGCGGACCAGCAACTTCTCACGCTCGGCCTGGCGGCCGTGCCCGCACTGATCGAAACCTCCATTCGCAAAATCCAGCAGCGCGCCGACCTCCCCACCGAAGACAAGGACCTGAATTCCCCCGTCGCCTTGGCCGCCCTCTACCTTCAGGATCACGCCCGTCCGCAATCCACCCGCGCCGTCATCATACTCACCGACAACCGCGGCCGTCCCGGCGGAGTTTCGGACCGTGCCACGCGCGATGCCCTCTGGAACGCCAACGTCATCCTCTGTGGCCTCTTCGCCAAACGCGAACCAGCCGCGGAAGCCGGTGTCCGCCAGTTCATCGACGCCACCGGCGGCCGGGCGCTCGATATGGAGCCCGGCAATCTGCCGCTTGAAGATGTCCTCGCAGACCTGCACAAAAGATACCGCCTGACTTGGCAAGCCCCCGGAGGTCCGCAGCAAACCATCCGCAAGGTCGCCGTCGATCTCACCCCGGAAGCGAAATTGCGCCTCCCCACCGCGAAAATCCTCGCCCCCGCCGCCTACGTCGTTCCGACACCTGCCACGCACTGAGCGCGGACGTTATAAAATACGCGCATGCCGGACCACGACCCGATTCGCCACGTAATTTGGCTCATGATGGAGAACCGCTCCTTCGATCACATCCTCGGCGGCCTTGCCTCCGTCATCCCTGGCCTCGATGGCGTAGACCCGCTGCACCCGCATGTGAACTACGATGCCGCCGGCACACCCTACTTCCAGTCCCCCAGCGAAATCCGGCAGACTACTTCCGATCCCAAGCACGAGCACGCCAACGTCGTCGTCCAACTGGCCAACCACAACGGCGGCTTCGTGCAGGATTTCATCTCCGCCTATCCCACTAGCACCACGCAGGATCGCCAGCAGATCATGGATTACTTCCCAGCCGATTTTCTGCCCGGCCTCCACTCCCTCGCTCACGACTTCACCGTTTGCGACCGGTGGTACGCCTCCGTCCCCGGACCCACCTGGCCCAATCGCTTCTTCGCACTCTCCGGCACTTCCCTGGGCCGCATCCTGATGCCCACCGGCGTCACCGATCTCGGCGCTTATTTCCAACAGACGCAGGTCACCCTCTTCGAACGCCTCACGCAAGCCGGTAAACGTTGGAAGAACTACTTCTACGATTTTCCTGCCTCCTGGCTCCTGCTCCGCAATCTCCTGCCCCAGAATGTCGTCCACTGCCGCCCCATCGACGAGTTCTTCAGCGATGCGCGCGACGAAAAGAATTTCCCCGAGTTCGCCTTCCTGGAGCCCAAGTATTTCGGCGCCGATGAAAACGACGATCACCCGCCCCACAACATCATGAAAGGCGAAAAATTTATCGCCGACGTCTACAACGCACTCCGCTCCAACCCCGACCTCTGGAATTCCAGCCTGCTGGTGATTTGCTTCGACGAACACGGCGGATTCTACGATCACATCGAGCCCCCCGGCGCCGTCGCCCCCGATGATCACCAGTCCGAATACACCTTCGATCAGCTCGGCGTTCGCGTACCCGCGCTGCTCGTTTCTCCATGGGTCTCCCGCGTCGCGGATCATACCCAGTACGATCACACCAGCGTCTTGAAGTACCTCATCGATAAGTGGAAGCTCGGTTCACTCGGCCGTCGTGCCGCCAATGCCACCAGCATCGCCGGCGCCATCAGCCAAACCCAGCCGCGCACCGACACCATCCCTTTCATCCGCGTTTCCTACACCCAGCTGATGCCTCCCCATCCCGAATGGGAGGTCGCCGCGGCCAGCGCACATCAGGATGGTTTGCAGCTTTTCGCGCAGCACTTGGAAACCCAGATGGGTGTCGTCAACGCGCAGGCCGGCGACGTCGCGCAACGCCTCACTCATTTCGCCAACGACGTGCGCAATGGCCTGCTGGGCATCCCCGCCGCCCTGCGCAACCTCGGCCCCACAAAGTAGCGCTTAGCCCGCGATCGCTTCCGCCGCGTGCGGCTGGTAAATGCATCGCGGGTCCGAAGCCAGGAAATCGCCCGTTAGCGCGTACGCGCGCGAACGGGATCCGCCGCAAACCTTCTGGTATTCGCAGATCCCGCATTTGCCCTCGCGTTGCGTCGTGTCGCGCAGCGTTTTGAAGAGTTCGCTATTCCGGTACACATCCGTCAGCGCCTCGTTCAAAACGTTGCCCCCGCTCACCGGCAGGAAGCCGCTGGGGAAAATCTCGCCTTGGTGCGAGACAAACACAAAGCCCTTCCCGTCACTCACACCCGCCGTCCGGAACGCCACGCCTTTCGCCGATTCGTTCACCGCCGCGCCGTGCTCCGCCTTCATCCTCTGCGCGATGTACCGCCGGTAATGCATCGCCTCCGTCGTCTTGATCCCAAACGGCGCCGTCTTCGAAAGGTTGTACATGAAATCGAAAACCTGCTCGTACTCCTCCGCCAGCAGATCTTCGGATGCCAGCGCGCGCCCGGTCACAATCAGGAAAAACAGGCTCCACATCTTCGAGCCCATCTCCCGGACGATCTCGGCAATCTCCGGCAGGTGATTCATGTTGCGCCGCGTCACCGTCGTCTGGAACTGCGTGTCCAACCCGATGTCGCGCGCGTGCCGCAGCGCCGCCATCGCGCGGTCGAATGTACCCGGAATCCCGCGGAAATCGTCGTGCGACGCGGCGTCGTGCCCGTCCACGCTGATCGCCATCCGCGTCACTCCCGCCGCTTTGAACTGGTCGATCGCCTCGTCCGTCAATAGCGGTGTCGCGCTCGGCGTCACGTTCGTCCGCAGCCCGATCTTCACCGAGTAGCGAATCAGGTCGAACAGGTCCGGCCGCTTCAGTGGATCGCCCCCGGTAAAGACCATCAGCGGCTCGCCGAAGGAGCGAATTTCGTCGAGCAGCCGGTAGCCTTGTTCCGTCGTCAGTTCACTGGCGCTCCGTTCCGATTGGGCAGAAGCCCGGCAGTGAACACATGCCAGGTCGCACGCCTGCGTGGCTTCCCAGATCACCAGCATCGGGGATTGATCGAAGTTCATGACAGTATCTCCAGATGACAGTGACTTGCATTTGATGGGCCAAGCGCATCCCCTTGGAAACACGTCGTCAAATCCGACAATTTCGGTACTGATTATCTTTTGCTGGGTCATCTCACCCACCGCCCGGCTGCCCGCTGCGCGGAGTCACCCGCAGCCTCGACGCTACAATAAGGTTTCACGTGAAACCTCCCGGCATCTTTATTACTTTCGAAGGCATGGATGGGTCCGGCAAGACCACCCAAATGCACCGCCTCGCCGAACGCCTCCGCTCCCTCGGCCGCACCGTTCTCGAGACCGCCGAACCCGGCGGCCCCCCTATCGCGCAGAAGATTCGCCGCATCGTCCTCGACGCCGCCAATCAGGAATTGAGCCCTACCGCCGAGATCCTCCTTTACTTCGCATCGCGCGCCCAAAACGTCGATCAGTGGATTCTCCCAGCGCTCCAACGCGGCGAAATCGTCCTCGCCGACCGCTTCACCGATTCCTCCCTCGTCTACCAGGGCATCGGCCGCGGACTCGGCGCCGATACCGTCGTCGCCCTCGATCGCATCGCCTGCCGCGGCCTCAAGCCCGGCCTCACCATTCTCGTGGACGTCGATGCCGAGGCCAGCCTCGCGCGAGCCCGCGCCCGCAATGTCGCCCAGCCCCACTGCGAAACCCGCATGGACGATCAGGCGCTCGAGTTTCACCTCAAGGTCTACGACGCCTATCATGCGCTCGCCGCCGCCGAACCCGATCGCGTCAAACTCGTCAATGGCCGCCTCGATATGGATTCCATCGAACGCGACGTGTGGAAGATCGTGAGCGCCTATGTTTGAGAATTTCTGGGGCAATCCCGCCGTCGCCGACGCGCTCGAACAGATGCTCGCGCAACAGCGCCTCTCCCAGACGCTGCTCTTCTCGGGCCCGGAAGGAGTCGGCAAAGCCACCCTCGCACGCCGCCTCGGCGCGCGCCTCCTCGCCCATCCGGAGCTCATTGAAAAGGATGATCTCGCGTCTCCCGAAAACCTCGAAACCATCGCCGCGCGCGAAAAGTGGACCGCCGAGAAGCGCAATGAAGATCCGCTCCAATTCGCCACTCACCCCGATTTCGTGACCTTCGCTCCCGATGGCCCCCTGCGCCAGATCTCCATTCCCCAGACCCGCCTCTTACGCGAGGCCGCCCAATTCCTGCCCCACAAAGGCAGCCGCCGCATCTTCCTGATCGATCACATCGACCGCGCCAACGATCAGGCCGCCAATTCCCTCCTCAAGACCCTGGAGGAACCGCCCGATCACCTGGTCCTGATCATGACCGCGCAAAACGCCTACGATCTGCTCCCCACCATCCGTTCGCGCGCCGTCCCTTTCTACTTCGCCCCGCTCGGCGTCGAAGAAATGCACGCGTTCGTCAAGGCGCGCGGCCTGGACCACCCCGAGCGCCGTATCGCTCTCGCCGCCGGCAGCCCCGGCATCGCGATGTCGCTCGATCTCGAAGCCTACGACAAACGCCGCGCCGCCATGCTGGTGCTCCTCAAAGCCGCCGCCGGAGCCGCCCCCTTCGCCTCCTGGGTGCCGGTCGGCGAAGCCATCGGCCGCAGTAAGAATGAGAAGCTCGAACTCTACCTGAAGGTCCTCTACGAACTCCTTCGCGACCTGCTCCTGCTCCACGAGGGCGGCGCCGAAATTCGCAATCAGGATATCCGCCGCGATCTCGAGTCACTGGCGGCCAAAATCCAATTCGCCTGGCTCCGCAAAGCCGTCACCCGCGTAGACGAAATCGCCATGCTCCTCCGCCGCAATATCCAGAAAACCATCGCGCTCGACGCCCTCATCGTCGAACTCCGTACCCACTAGCTCGCCTCACAGCCGGGGCACCAGCAGAAATCTCTCGATCGCCACCCGCGCGCTCTTATCCGTCCGCCATCGCACCCGTTGGAATACGATCTTGAACTCATCGAAGCTGCGCGTTGCCGCGTCCGCCGAAACCGGGAACGTCAGCATCTCCCGCACCGGCGTCACCGGGTCGCCCTTCAGGTCCGGCTCCGAAGTGATCGGATAGCTTCCCAGGCTGATCGCCGGCATACCCGGCGCGGCGTTATCGATCAGAATCAGTTCCAGCGAAATCGTGCCCCGGTACCGGTCCGCGTTGCTGATTTCCAGTTGGATCGACGCGCAGCAGCTCAGCGCGATCTCTTGATCCAGCTTGTGATGCGCCTCCATCTGTATCGGACGCCGGTCCGTGCTGCTGAACGATAGCTTGGATGGGGTTCCGCGCTGGAAAAACGAGGTCTGCGGCGGACGCGCGAACGGCCAGCGGAACAGCCAGTATTCCCCGGAAAACGGGATGCTCAGCGGCCGTACCAGCGCGGGCGCGAAGGAGCCGTCCGCCATCTGCGGCGCCGGTGCGATCAGCGTCGGAATCGGCTTGATCTCCGGCCACAGAATCACGCCCGGGAAGCCTCCGTCCGCCATTCCCGCGGCGGATGCCGGCGGCAGCTTGTCAGGCCCCGCGCCTAACATTCCAGGCCGCGATGTTTTCGCCTCTGTCCCCGCGGCATCGCCCCCTCCCGGCCCGCGCATGAAGTTCGGTATCATCCCGCCGATCGTCAACCCGATGGCCAGCAGAATCGTCAGCGCCAGCGCCAGAAACGCGCGCGGCATGCTGCGCGGCGGCTTCGGCTGCACCGCCCGCGTGGCCAGCGCCAGCACCGTCAGCATCGCCACCGCTGCCGTGAATGCGATGCCGGCAATCGCCGGGTGATTCAGCAACACACCCGCCACTCCCATCTGGATCGCGAAAGAGATCGCCAGGTCCGGCCCCATTTCCTTCCAGAAACGCCGGTCGGGCAATTGCACCGCCGCAAAGATGCCGGTGGCGCGCGGCGCTTCCGCTGCCGGAGCCTGGCGCACCCGCCACTGCGTGTACAGCATGTGCGTAGCATTGACCACCAGCACGATCGCGGGAACAATTACCGCCGGCGATACCTGCGTGAGCAGGATCACGGCCGGCGCAAACCACACCGCCGCCGAAGATCCGCGCAACGTCGCCTGGATCAGGTCTTCGCCCTCCCACTCCGTCGCGCTCACCGCCAGCAGCACCGTGACGAACGCGCCCGCCACACACGCCCCCACCGCATACACCGCGGCCCGGAAAATCAACCACGGCAGCGGCACTCGCGCCCACTGCAATCCCAAGGTCGATTTCCACATCAGCCAGCCGGTGAGCAGCAGTCCCGCGATCTGAAGGACCATCACGAACTGTTCGTTCAGCCCCCGCACCTCCGGCACGGGCTGGCCTTCGTGTTGATCCTGCCGCTCGGGCACCTGCCACCTCCGGGTTTATGACGCCACTATGCCAGACCAGGTTCCCGATTGCCACCGTGCGATGATATTTCCGTGGCCATGAACGCACTTCTGCTTACCCAATACATGCACCTCGAGATGGTGGAGATGCCGGTTCCCGCGATCGGTCCGGATGACGTCCTCGTCAGAGTCCGCGCCTGCGGTATCTGCGGCAGCGACGTCCACGGGATGGACGGCAAAACCGGCAGGCGCATTCCCCCCCTCGTGATGGGACACGAAGCCGCCGGTGAAGTCGTCGAAACCGGCGCCAACGTCGGCGACCTCCGCCCCGGCGATCGCGTCACCTTCGATTCCACCGTATACTGCGGGCGCTGCTTCCACTGCACCCGCGGCGAAGTCAACCTATGCGATAACCGCGAAGTCCTCGGCGTCTCTCCCGGCCCCTATCGCCGCCATGGCGCATTTGCCGAATACGTCTCCGTCCCGCGCCGCATCATGTACCGCCTTCCGGACACGCTCAGCTATGAGCAGGCAGCCCTCATCGAGGCCGTCTCTGTCGCCGTGCACGCCGTCAATCTGACTCCGGTACGCCTGGGCGATTCGGCCGTCGTCGTCGGCAGCGGCATGATCGGCCTGCTCGCCATGCAGGCCGCCCGGCACGCCGGTTGCACCCAGGTGATCGCCGTCGATCCCGATGAAGGCCGTCTGAAACTCGCCATCGGCGCCGGTGCCACCGATGCCATCAATCCCAAAGCCACTGACGCGGCAGCCGCCATCCGCGATTTGACCGGAGGCCGCGGCGCCGATATCGCCATCGAATGCGTCGGCGCCACGGATCCCATCCGCACCGCTATCACCGGCGTCCGCAAAGGCGGCGCTGTCACCCTCGTAGGCAATGTGGCGCCCGATATCGATCTGCCCCTGCAATCCGTCGTCACTCGCCAGATCCGCCTCCAGGGCTCCTGCGCTTCCAACGGCGAATATCCCGCCTGCATCGATATGATGGCGCGCGGCGCCATCCGTGTGGACGATCTGATCAGCGCGGTCGCCCCCCTCGAAGAAGGCGCCTCCTGGTTCGATCGCCTCTACCGCCATGAGCCGAATCTGATGAAGGTGATTTTGCGGCCCTAGCCGCAAATTTCACCCCGCGCCGTAACCCCAGTCGTAATCCCGCGCCGTTACAATTGGGAACACTCAATCCATCCTCCGCGCGATTTCGTAGACCATTGCAGAGGGCGGGAATAAAGCGTCATCATAGAGGGATAGAACGTGGAGGGAAAGCAATGCTGATCAAGAAACCGGGCGATATCCCCTATTCGGAGATCACCCCCAAGAGTGTCTATTTGAACCGGCGCAAGTTTCTCGCCGCGGTGCCGGCCGCCTTTCTGGGCGTGAGCGCCAGCCGGTTGTCCGCCGGCACCAAGCTCCCCAACGTCACCAAAAGCAAGTATTCGGTGGACGAAAAGATCAATTCCTTCCAGGACGTTTCTACTTATAACAACTATTACGAGTTCGGCACCGATAAGGACGAACCCTCGAACTACGCCAAGAACTTCAAGACTCAGCCCTGGACCGTCAGCGTCGAAGGCCTCTGCGCCAAGCCGCGAAAGTTCAGCATCGAAGAGATCCTCGCGCTCGCCCCGCTCGAAGAGCGCGTCTATCGCCATCGCTGCGTGGAGCGATGGTCCATCGTGGTGCCATGGATCGGATATTCGCTCAGCACCCTGCTCAAACAGGTCGAGCCAACCGCCAAAGCCTCCTACGTCGCCTTCGAAACATTCTACGATCGCAAGCAGATGCCCCACGCCGCCGGCCTGCAGTTTCCCTACGTCGAAGGCCTCCGCATGGACGAAGCCATGCACCCGCTCGCGCTCCTGACCGTCGGTATGTTCGGCGAAACCCTGCCGCCGCAGGATGGCGCCCCGGTGCGCATGATTCTGCCCTGGAAGTACGGCTTCAAGAGCATCAAGTCGATTGTCAAAATTAAGCTCGTGAGCGGCATGCCGCCCACTTCCTGGAACCTCGCCAACGCGCCCGAGTATGGCTTTTACTCGAACGTGAATCCCAAAGTGGATCACCCGCGCTGGAGCCAGGCGCAGGAGCGCCGCTTGGGCGAATTCCGTATGCGTCCCACCCTGATCTTTAACGGCTATGGCGATCAGGTGGCCAGCCTCTACAACGGCATGGATCTCAAAAAGTATTACTGATCCCGAAGCCGATTCTGAGAACCATGCTGAGACAACGTTGGACCAAGGTGCTGGTCTTCCTGGCCGCCCTGCTACCCCTCTGCTGGGTCGGCTGGCGAGCCTACCAGCAGAACCTCACCGCCAATCCCATTGAGTACATCACTCACTTCACCGGAGACTGGACGCTCCGCTTCCTCGTCCTGACCCTGGCCGTCACCCCTCTGCGAAAACTCCTGGGCCTGCCGGACTTGATTCGCTTCCGTCGCATGATCGGCCTGTTCGCGTTCTTCTACGGAACTCTCCACTTCACCACTTACATTTGGCTGGACAAGTTCTTCGACCTGCAGGAAATGTTTAAGGATGTCGTCAAGCGTCCCTACATCACCGCCGGCTTCGCTGCCTTCCTGCTCATGATCCCGCTCGCCGTGACCTCCACCGCCGGCTGGATCCGCCGCATCGGCGGCAAGCGCTGGCAGATGCTCCATCGCCTCGTCTACATCAGCGGCATCGCCGGCGTCATTCACTATTACTGGCTCGTCAAGAGCGATATCCGGCTGCCCGCAATGTACGGTGTTCTGGTAGGGATGCTGCTCGCCTATCGCGCCATTGTTTGGGCCCTGAATCGCCGCCCCCGCCCCGTCGTGAAGCGCCCCGTTACCGCAACGTCTTAGCGAATGTGCGAAGTGCGACAGTTCTGCGTATGACCTCTTACAATTGCCCCAAAAGTCCTAGGACGCCGAGGGTACGTCTGGATCTTCCTTTGTGTGGTGTTTCACGCGATCATGTTCTTGCGGCCTGAGTTGCCTGACCGGAACACGGGCCGCTGCAAAGATTGTGTCTCCTAGGTATTACTTCACAGCCGCTCTCGTCGCGTCAACGAGAGCGGCTTTTTTTCGACCTACAATCAGGAAATGAAGTGCCTGGCCATCCTCCTCGCGACCGCAGCCTTACTCGTTGCCGCCGATTCTAAAATCGATCACGTCACCATCGCCGGCAGCGATCTCAAACAAATGCAGGCTCGCCTGGCGAGTATCGGGATTGCCTCCGTTTACGGCGGCGCCCACAACAACCACGCCACCGAAATGGCGCTCGTCAGTTTTCCCGACGGCTCCTACCTGGAACTCATGGGGGTGCCCGCCGACGCGGACCGGCAGGCGGTCTCGGCGCACGTCTGGGGAAAATTTCTCACCGAGAATGCCGGCCCCACTGCCTGGGCGATGCGAACTAAAAATCTCGCCTCCGAAGTCAGCCGCCTGAAAGCCGCCGGGGTCACCGTCGGCGCGCCTTCGAGCAGCGGACGGACCCGGCCCGATGGTGTGCGCCTGGAGTGGGAGACCTCCGATGTGGGCGGCGGAATCCGCGGCGCCTTCTTCCCGTTTCTGATTCAAGACAAGACGCCCCGCGCCCAGCGGGTCTATCCGCAAGGCAAACCGGTGACCCGCGAGTTCCGCGGCGTCTCCCGCGTAGTCATTGCGGTGCGCAATTTGGACGACGCCATCAAGCGCTATCACCAGGCCTATGGCGAACCCCCGCCGATCAAACAGACCGATTCCGCCTTCGGCGCCTACCTCGCCCTGTTGGGCAATCTACCCGTGGTGCTCGCGCAGCCCCTGAATGCCGATTCGTGGCTTACCGGGCGCCTTGAGCGTTTTGGCGAAGGACCCTGTGCGTTCGTCCTGGCCGCCGAAAATCCCGCCCATTTTCAACCGGCCTCGAAGGCGCGCTGGTTCGGCGCGGAAGTCTCCTGGTTTGATCCGGAGAAACTCGGCTGGCGCCTAGGCTTTGAGAGCGCCCGCTAGCGTCGCCCGCCGCGCCCCCTGCCACCCGCCGCACGGGACTAGAGTGCACGCTGAAAACAAAGGCGAATCCACCAACTCCGCCACACAAAAGGTGTCATATACCGTCAACCGGGGACCCGATATATGCCTGCTATACTGAAGATGCCTTTTGAGAGTCCTGCAACAACCTGGCTGAGAATTCCAAATTCTGCCTCGTCTAGCCCGCACAATCAAAGACATATGACGATATGAAAAACATCTTTGTAGGCAATTTGGATTTCGCAGCAACTGAATCTTCCATCCGTAGCCTCTTCGAGCCCTACGGCAATGTGGACCGTGTCAACCTGGTAACCGACCGTGACACCGGCCGTTCGCGTGGCTTCGCCTTCGTCGAAATGACGGACGCAGCGGAAGCCGATCGCGCGATCGCCGCACTGAACGGTCACGAACTCGATGGCCGCGCGCTCAATATCAATGAGGCGCGTCCCAAACCCCAGGGCGGCGGCGGTGGTGGCCGTGGCTTTGGCGGCGGTGGCGGCGGTGGCCGTCCCGGCGGCGGCGGTGGTGGCGGCGGTCGTCCCCCGCGTCGCGAACCCCGCTGGTAAGAATACTTAAGGCCGTGGGGCGGCCGGTTGCGAAAACCGGCCGCCGTTCACGAAGACCTGACCTGTGGCTACGCATCTGCGCAGCCGATGCCCATGCACTGTTCGCCCTGCGAATAGCGCGCCAAGCCGGTTGCACCGTACGAGGTTCGCCAGGGGGTATTGCAGCGTAGGGAGCCAATCATGGAATTGCGGTATTTGGGATTCGACCAGAAGCAAAACACCCGCCAGTACAAGTTCGATGGCGTCGCCAACGGGCAGCCGACCTTGCACTTTGTGGTGACCGCGGACCTGGCCTTATTCCTCGCCCACCGCATCGGGATTCAGGAGGGGCCGAGCCTGTGCGCGCACAAGCTCACCTCCGCTCAGGAAGCTGCCACGGAAGTGAAACTGGAATTGACAAGTGAAGATCTACGCGCCCACGCCACCGCCCGTTCGGCGGCCGAAGCGCGGAAAGCCGAAGCGCGAAGAGTCGGCGTACGCCGCCGGCCCGTAGCCTGAGGCGCCACCAAACGCAGAGGAGTATTTGTGCCATTTGAAGGCTATGGCGGGTTTGCATTTTCACCCGTCTCCGTGCAGAAGAATGCCCCACCGCTACCCGGAGTCTACGGGCTGTCCAACGCCGTCGAATGGATCTACGTGGGCGCGGCCGCCAATATTCAGGCCGCCCTCATGGCTCACCTGCGCGAGACCAACACCAGGTTGAAATCGCTATCGCCCAAAGGCTTCACCTTCGAACTCTGCGACGTGGAATATCAAACGTCGCGCCAGATTCGCCTGGTGGAAGAATACTCGCCCGTCTGTAACCGTCGCTAAAACGGCAAAAGGGGAACAAGCCTTTTGGCCTGCCCCCCTTCGATTCGAATCAACAGTTTTATTATACGGCGCGGCGCACGGGGCGGCGGCCGGATTTCTGCGAGAAGCTACGGAAAGGTTTATTGCGGCCCTGCTCCGGACGCTTCGAAGGCGCCAGCACAATCACCGGCGCGGTATCCTTACGCGGCGCTGCCACAATCGACGCCGAAACTTCGCGGCGCTTCAGTTTCACCGAAAGCGTTCGCTCGATACGGCCGATTTCCGAACGCTCGCTGCGCGTCGCGAAAGTGGATGCCGTACCCTTGGCGCCGGCGCGGCCGGTTCGGCCCACGCGGTGGATGAAATCTTCGGGAACCTGCGGAAGGTCAAAGTTCACCACGTGAGAAATGCCCTCAACGTGAATGCCGCGGGCGGCCACGTCGGTCGCGATCAGCACGCGGTAGTAGCCGTCCTGGAAGCCCTTGAGAGCCTGTATGCGCTGGTTCTGGCTGCGGTCGCCGTGAATCGCTGCCGATTTGAAGCCGGCCTGCGCCACCTTCTTCGCCAGCTTGTCGGCGCCGTGCTTGGTGCGCGCGAAAACCAGGAACGATCCCTGCTCTTCCCGTAGCATCATTTCCAGCAGGCCGAACTTCCGGTCCTGGTCCACTTCGTACAGGTGCAACTCCACCTGTTCGGATGGCTTGCTGATCGAGCCCAGCTCGATCCGCACGGCGTTGCGTACGTGGGTCTCCACGAGTTGCTTCACCGAGGATTCCAGCGTGGCGGAAAAGAGCAGCGTCTGGCGCTCCGCCGGCATCGCGGCGATGATGCGCTTGATCGTGGGCAGGAAGCCCATATCGAGCATGCGGTCCGATTCGTCCAGAATCAGCATGCGGACCGTGGTCAGGTTGATCAGGCCGCGGCTCATGAAATCGTACAGACGGCCGGGCGTGGCAACTACAATCTGTGCGCCGGCGCGGATGTCGCGCAGCTGGCTGCGTTCGTTGAGACCGCCAACCGCAACAGCGGCGCGAATGCCGGTGCCGCGAGCGATCTGCAAAAGCGCTTCGTTGATCTGTAATGCAAGCTCCCGGGTGGGAGTCAGAATCAGGGCGCGCACGCCAGGCTGGCGTGGTTCGGTGGACAGCAGCTGGATGGTTGGAAGCAGGAACGCCAGCGTCTTGCCGGTGCCCGTCTGGGCCGTGGCGACGATGTCTTTGCCTGCGAGCGCGGGCTCAATAGCCAGGCTCTGGATTGGGGTTGGCTCGGTGAAGTTGTTCTTCGCGAGATTGCTCTTCAATTGAGCGGAAAGGGGCAGTTCAGAAAAGTTTGTCATCTAGTCTTTTAAAGAAGGGAATCAGCTCAGCCGACTTTCGGTTACAAGGAAGGAAGGGTCGCGGATCTACTTCAGCAGATATGATTATAGCGCAGTTCCAAAGGATTCAGGAAACTCCCTGATTCTGCTGCCTCATCCGCCTTCCTATTGAATCGGCTCGTAAACCACGTAGGCGAATTTGCTCGAATCCGGCGACCACGAATTCACATTAATGGTTCCCTGCCCGCCAAAGAATGTCGTCAGCACCTGCGGAGCGCTCTCCTTCAAATTGTTTCCCGGCGTCTTCCACAACCTCAACTGCACCCCCTCCAGCTTTTCGTTGTGGGTCTTCGTGCCTTTCGGGAAGGAAAACACCAGCATCCACTTGCCGTTCGGCGAAAAGTGGGGGAACCAGTCCTCCAGTTCGTCGCTCGTCACCCGCTGGGCTTTGGCATCGTCAGGGCCCGCGCCATCCACCGGCATGCGCCAGATATCCCAGCCGCCATTCCGGTCCGAGTTGAAGTAGATCCACTTGCCGTCCGGCGAATATTCGGGGCCGTCGTCATATCCCTTGGAAGTCAACCGCTGCTCCGTACCGCCTGTCACGGGAACCCGGAAAAGCGTGAATTTTCCTTCGCGCTGCCCCACAAATGCCAGCCACTTTCCATCCGGCGACCATCCGTGAAAGTAACTCGGCGAAGGCGGAGTCATCAGCTTGGCGCCGCTTCCGTCGGCCTGCGCCAGCCATACCTGCGATTGACGCGACGCCGGAGTCGAGGCGGAAAATGCCAGCAGCTTGCCGTCCCGTGAAAAATCATGGTCGTTGTTGCAGCGATAGCCGCCATCCCCCAGCTCGATCTTTTCCAGCTTGGGCTCGCCCGCCGCCTTCACCGGAAGACGATACAGCGATCCGCCCGTATTGATCATCAGGAAGGCTGCCGTCCCGCGACCAGTTGGGAGCTTCCACCACCTGTTCGGCCTGGTAAACCACGCGCGTGGCCTTGGTCGCCATATCGTAAATCGTGACCTTGCTGCGATAGCGCGGCGCCGCCGCGGCCGCCGGACGCTGCTCCAGCGTGACGTTGGAAAACACCGCCGTCTCCAGCACATTGGCATCGTGCGAACTGATGCCGAGCCCGGCGTATACCGGGTCGTTGAGCGTGATCGTCTGCGTGCCGATCGCGGTCAGTTCCTCGCCCGGCTTGCCCGCGAACGCCGTAAACCGGTTGCCCCGCCGCTCAATACGCAGCCGCATCGGCATCGTCATCGCGCCGCGCGTCTCTTCGGTAGCCGCGCCCGCCGCCGGCCGGAATTGTAGCGAAGTAAGCCCGTCGCCGTGCAGCGCGACATCCGCGTACGCGGCGCCCGGCGTCAGGTCCTGCCGCAGCATCAGCACCGCCTTGCGGTGCGCCACCGCTCCCGTGCCCACAAAGTGAACATCGGCGGTCAGCGTGACGTCGCCCGAAAGACGCTTCCATAGATAATGCATGGCGTCTTCCGTGCCCCAGATGTTGGCCCCGCCGCCCGTCACACGATATTCCGAAGTGCCCGCATCGTATGCCAGGGATCCGGCCTTGGGAGTGGTCCCCAAGTCGCCGTGCGATTCAAACAGCCCCGTGCTCTGCCCGGCGGCCGCGCCCGCAAGCAGAAACGCAGAGGCTACCAACGTGACGAGTGTATAGGTCCGCATTGCTCAGAACTCCTGCGCAGATTGTATCGTGTGGCATAGGCGAGAATCGCGCCGCTGCAGAGCCTGTCACCAAAGCTTAAACTTTATCTTCGCGGCGTTTTCAGCAACTTACAGGATATTGCTACCTGCTACTCCCAAATCCCCGTGGTAACTTTCCAATCAGGTAGAGAGTTGCGCAAACCACAGCGTAACACCAACAGCTTTCATCCTGGCCAGGATACGTTGACCTGAAGTGGTGCTGACTTCCCGTAAGCCCGTTAACGGCTAAACGGTGGTTCCCCTACGTGGAGGAGACCGGCGGGAAGATCTTCGGTTCGAACCGATCACACCCGGGGGACCGTCGCGGATAGCGTTTGATTGCCGCACCCCTGGATACAGAGACTGACCACGCGAAACGAGTGGACGATCGAGAGGCCATCCAGCCGAGTTCTTACGTCTTCGTAGCGTACAGTCGAATCACTGGCGGCCGGGCACGCACGGCGATAAGACCGAAAGCCCCCGGCCGCCGCAACGTTTCTCTTCACCCACCTTCACGGGATACGTGTGCCCTGCCCTTCACCCCTGATATATTGGTAATTCCCATGCAAATCGAGAAAGTCTACGAGCCCCAGCGGTTCGAACCGCATTGGGCGCAGTGGTGGATTGACTCCAACATTTTCCGCGCCGACCCCGCCAACCCGGGACGTGTCTTTTCACTCGTCATTCCGCCGCCCAACGTCACCGGCGTACTCCACATCGGACACATGCTGGAGCACACCGAGATCGACGTCACCACCCGCTGGCATCGCATGCTCGGCGATAACACCCTCTGGCTTCCCGGCACCGATCACGCCGGCATCGCTACCCAGATGGTGGTCGCCCGCCAGCTCAAAGAGGAAGGCATCAACTATCGCGATCTCGGCCGCGAAAAATTTGAAGAGCGCGTCTGGCAGTGGAAGGCCCAATCCGGCGACACCATCAAGCGCCAGATGATCCGCCTCGGCGCCTCCTGCGATTGGAGCCGCGAACGCTTCACGCTCGATCCCGGCCTCTCCCGCGCCGTCCGCGAAGTCTTCGTCGGTCTCTACGAGCGCGGCCTGCTCTATCGCGGCGAGTACATGACCAACTGGTGCCCCAGTTGCAACACCGCGATCAGCGATCTCGAAGTCGCTCACGTCGATGTCGCCGGCCACCTCTGGCACATCCGCTATCCCATTAACGGCATGCCCGGTCGTTTCGTCACCGTCGCCACCACGCGCCCCGAAACCATGCTCGGCGATACCGCCATCGCCATCAATGCCAAGGATGAACGCTACCTGGACCTCCACGGCAAAACCGTTCAGCTTCCCTTGATGGATCGCGAAATCCCCATCATTCTCGACGATCTCGCCGACCCCGCCTTCGGCACCGGCGTGGTCAAAGTCACCCCCGCGCACGACCTCAACGATTTCGAGGCCGGCAAGCGCCACAACCTCCCCAAAATCCAGGTCATCGACAATACCGGCCGCATGACCGCTGCCGCCGGACCCTATGCCGGGCTCGATCGCTTCGAGGCCCGCAAGCGCGTCGTTGCCGATCTCGAAGCCGCCGGAGCCCTGGTCAAAGTCGCCGATTACGCCCTCAGCCTCGGCAAGTGCGACCGCTGCAAGACCGCCGTCGAACCGCTCATCTCCACCCAGTGGTTCGTCAAAACCAAGCCGCTCGCCGAAAAGGCCATCGCGGTCGTGGAAAGCGGCGAGATCGGGTTCGTTCCGCAGAACTGGACGAAGACCTATTACGAGTGGATGTACAACATCCGCGATTGGTGCATCTCCCGCCAGCTCTGGTGGGGTCACCGCATTCCCGCCTGGCACTGCGGCGAGTGCTCGGAAATTATCGTCGCCCGCGAAACACCGGCCGTCTGTCCGCGCTGCGCCTCCGAGAAACTGACCCAGGATACCGACGTTCTCGATACCTGGTTCTCCAGCGGACTCTGGCCCTTCTCCACCCTGGGCTGGCCCGACCAGACCGCCGACCTGGCCAAGTATTACCCCACCACGCTGCTCATCACCGGCTTCGACATCCTGTTCTTCTGGGTCGCCCGCATGGTCATGCTCGGCCTGGAATTCATGGGCGAAGTGCCCTTCAAACAGGTCTACATCCACGGCCTGGTCCGCGATGCCGACCGTCAGAAGATGTCGAAGACCAAGGGCAACGTCATCGATCCCCTGGTGGTCACCGAAAAGTACGGCACCGACGCCGTTCGTATGGCGCTCCTCCAGGGCGCCGCCCCGGGCACCGATATCGTGCTCACCGAAGAGCGCATGGAAAGCTCGCGCGCCTTCGCCAACAAGATCTGGAACGCTTCGCGTTTCCTGTTCATGAACGCGGACCAGTCCGCCGCCGCGCCCGCCGAGCCGACCATCGAAGACCGCTGGATCGCCTCGCGCCTCAACGCGGTCGCTGAAACCGCCAACCGCGCCATCGAACAGTATCGCTATCACGAACTCGCCCAGGAGCTCTGGAAGTTCTTCTGGCACGAGTTCTGCGATTGGTACCTGGAGCTCAAAAAGGTCAGCGCCACCGGCTGGGGCAATGCCGTCGCGGCCTTCGAATCCGCCCTGCGCCTGCTCCATCCCGCCATGCCCTTCCTCACCGAAGAGCTCTGGCAGCGCCTCGAACGCAAGTCGGGCGATCCCAAATCCATCGCGCTCGCCCAATACCCGCAATACCGCGCCGAGCTCGCCGATCCCGATGCCGAACGCGAAGTCGCCATCATCCAGGAAATCGTCGGCCTCGCCCGCACCCTTCGCACCGAATCGAAGCTCGACCCCAAGCAGCAGCTCCAGGGCGCGCTCTACTGCCGCACCGCTTCGCTCGCCATCGCGCAGCGTCACGCCGAGGCCATCCAGAAGATTGCGCGAACCACTCTCGAATTCAAAGCGGAGGCCGCCCCCAAAGCCGACGTCATGCGCTCTACCGTCGAATTCGATCTGGTTCTCGATATTCCCAAAGTGCAGGAAGATCCGGCCCGCAAACAGAAGGAGCGCGAGCAGCTCGAGAAGAATATCGCCAACTCCGAGCGTCAGCTCGCGGATGACGTCTTCCTCAGCAAGGCGCCGCAGAAGGTCATCGATAGCATTCGCGCCAAGCTGGCCGATTACAAAGCCCAGCTCGACAAACTCAACGGTTCGCTATGAACCCCGTCGTTCGGCTCGCCCTCGAGGAAGACATCGGCACAGGCGATGTCACCAGCGCCGCCTGCGTCCCGGAATCCCAGATGGCGGTGGGCCGCTTCCTGGCCCGCGAGAACCTTGTCATCGCCGGCCTCGACCTGATCTCCGAGATCTACGAATTGCGCGGCGGCGTGCCGGAGATGCAGATCCTCAAACATGATGGCGACCAGTGCGAGGATGGCGAAATCCTCGCCCAGGTCCGCGGCCGCGCACGCACGCTCCTCGAATGCGAGCGCGTCGCCCTCAACTTCCTCCAACGCCTCAGCGGCGTCGCCACCCTCGCCCGCCGCTACGCCGAGGCGGTCTCCGGCACCAACTGCCGTGTGCTCGATACCCGCAAGACCACTCCCGGCCTGCGCGCCCTGGAAAAAGCGGCGGCCCGCAGCGGAGGCATCACCAACCACCGCGCCGGCCTGTACGACGCGATTTTGATCAAGAACAATCACATCTCCGCCGCCGGCGGCGTCCGCGCCGCGCTCGAAAACGCGGCCCGCTCCGGACTCCCCATCGAGATCGAAGTCCGCACCCGCGAAGAGCTCCGCGAGGCGCTCGCTTCCGGCGCCACCCACCTCCTGCTCGACAACCTCACGCCCGCCCAGGCAGCCGAGTGGGTCGCGGAAATTGCCGGCCGCGCCAAAGCTCGAGCTCTCCGGCGGCATCACGCTCGAAAACGTCCGCGCTTACGCCGAGGCAGGCGCTGATTTCGTCTCTTCCGGCGCCATCACCCACTCCGCCCGCGCCATGGATATCAGCTTTCGCCTGGAGTTGATGTAGTGGATCTCGCGCGCCTTCGCACCGCCCTCCCCGATCGCCAGATTCTTTACTTCGATTCGCTGGATTCCACCATGCGCGTCGCCGCCGCCAGCGAACCCGGCGCCATCGTGCTGGCGGACCGTCAACTCGCCGGCATGGGCCGCCACGGCCATACCTGGCACTCCGAGCCCGGGCATGGAATCTATTGCTCGCTCGTCCTGCCTCCCGGGCCCGTACTCACGCTCGCGCTCGGCGTCGCCGCAGTCGATGCCATCGCGCAAGCCACCGGCATCCAGTGCGACCTGCGCTGGCCTAATGACCTCATGCTCGACAATCGCAAGGTCGCCGGCATCCTCGTCCAGCTCGTCAACGGCAACGCCATCGCCGGAATCGGCATCAACGTCAATCACCCCGTTTTCCCGCTCGCCCTCGCCAAAGAGGCCACTTCCCTTCGCATGCATGCCGGGCGCGAAATCTCCCGCGAAGACATTCTGATCGCCCTCTTCCCCGCCATCGATGCCGTGGTCGGCGAGGATACCGAAACCATCCTCCGCCTCTTCACCCACGCCTCCAGTTATGCCGCCGGGCGGCGCGTGACCGTGCAGCAGCCGGGCGGAGAGATCACCGGCACCACCGCCGGGCTCGACCCCGCCGGATTCCTCATCGTGCGCAAGGACGATGGAACCGATACCCTGATTCTTGCAGGAGGCGTACGTGCTTCTGGCTCTTGACGCAGGCAATAGCAACATCACCATCGGCGCGTTCGAAGGCCGCAACCTGGTTTGTCAGTGGCGCCTCCGCACCGTGCACGAACAGACCGCCGACGAGTGGGGCATTCTGCTCCGCAACCTCTTCTCGCCCGCCGGACTTGATATCCGTAAAGTCGATGGCATTATCATTTCGAGCGTCGTTCCGCCCATCGATTCCACGCTCGCGTTCATGACGCAGCGCTACTTCCATACCCACGCCATGTTCGTCGGGCCGCAAACCGATATCGGCCTCAAGATCCTCTACGACAACCCCAACGAAGTCGGCGCGGATCGCCTGGTGAATGGCGTTGCCGGCTTCTACAAATACGGCGGACCCTGCGTGGTGGTCGATATGGGGACTACCATCAATTTCGATTGCATTTCCGCCAATGCGGAGTATCTCGGCGGCTCCATCGCGGTCGGCATCGGCATCTCCATCAACGCCCTCTTCAGCAAGACCGCGCGCCTGCCGAAAGTCGATTTCCGCCGGCCCAAGAACGTCATCGGCACCAACACCGTGGCCAGCATTCAAAGCGGCCTTTATTATGGAGCCATCGGCATGATCGATGGCATTCTCGAACGCATCATCGATCAGCTCGGCCCCGAAACCAAGGCCATCGCCACCGGCGGACAGGCCCACATGATCGTCGAGGGCTCCCATTACCTCCAGACCTTCGACGAACACCTTACGCTCGAAGGTCTGCAACTGATCTGGGAGCGAACTCACCCCGCTTGAACTACTTCAACTACTTCACCGAAATCGAGGATCACTTTCAGCGCGCGCGAGGCACCAGCCTGTTTCTGCTTTCGCCGCTCGATTGGGCGTTGATCGAAAGCTGGAACGAATCCGGAGTTCCGCTGGAAGCCGTGCTTCGCGGCATCGATGCCGCGTTCGAGAAATGGCGCGGCCGCAAGACCAAGACCCAGATGGTGAACTCGCTCGCCTTCTGCGCCCAGGCCGTGCTCACCGAAGCGCAGTTGATGGCCGGTACTGCGCCCACCACGAAACGCGAGCCTGCCGCCGCCCCCTTCCCGCTGGAAGATCTGCGCGCTTATCTCGCAGCCAACGCCGCTGCAGTGCCCTACCCGGAGATCGCCGAATCGCTCCGCAAACTGGGCGCCGACGTCGAAAAGCATTACGCCGATCTCGAAGGGCTGGAGCAGCGCCTGACAGTGCTTGAGGAAAAAATGCTGGCCATCGCCCGCACCTCGCAGAGCGAGGAGCAGATGTTGGAATCACGCCAGGAACTCGACCGGCAGCTTCGCCCGTACCGCGGTAAGATGACCGCCGATCAGCTCTCCATGCTGGAGAAGCAGTACCTGGAACGCAATCTCCTGGAAAAGGCGAAGCTGCCGCGCCTCAGCCTCTTTTACTTACGATAACCAGCGCCAAGCCGATAACGAACAGACTCCACGTCCCGGCTTCCGGAGCATTGAAGTTGACCGAGGCGCTCTCGCCATCCACCAAAGTGACGGTAAAGCCATCCACCAATCCCGTGAATGTCCTGGCTCCGCTATCGGTCTGCACGCTGAAATTCTGCACGGTTTCGCCGGAATAATCCCAGGCGCCGCCGTTCATCAACGTGACCGGGCCCGACGGTGATCGGCGCCCAGAGAAGACTGCTGGTGGCGGAACCGCCGCCGCGGACGGTGTCCACGAAAGTCAGGGTGCTGGTGGTCCAGAGGTCCCAACCCGACGCGCCTGCTCCGGGAAATGCAAAGAGCCGCGAGCGGAACCAGGTCGCCGCATCGCCGGCGCCGGAATTCGCGGTGTAGAGATACAAACTCCAGTTCGCCCCGCCGGAGTAGTTCGCCTGATTCGTCCAATAGGACATCGACGCAACGTCCTTGATCAGGATGTCGTGCCCGAAGAGCGCCGCGGGCGAGATGTAGAAATTCGACTTCACCCCGGTCGCCTGCCACGATCCGCCGCCGAAGCCCGGCGCCGATTCGGTTGTATTCCCAATTACCGAACCCGGAGTGTCGGCCAAGCCCGCAGCGTCCGGGTAAACAGAAATTACACCCGCAGACGCGGGGATAGCACCGACGGTTAGTAAGAAGCCGAGCGATGCAAAGAAGCACTTAGCTCGCATGGAAAGAATATTTTAAGATTTAATATCTGTTGCACTAGTTACATCGGTACCCCAGCCGGCATGGTACTAGGAGTTATCCCGTGCATACTTCATTTTCGGATAACCGGAACTTATAATTATGTATTACTGAAAGTGGAGCCGTCTTGCGCATTATTAATGTGTTTTGTTGTTTCTTATGTTTCTCGATCCTGGCCGTGCCCTGCAATCGGCGGCACGATCGATATCGGTTTTGAGTCTCCCGTCTATTCCGCAGGAGACATCAACGGGCAGAACGGGTGGTCCAAACTCGGCGCCTATGACGCACAGGTAACCTCGGCCGCGGCGTACCTGGGTTCACAGAGCCTGCGTATGTCAAACGCCGTTGCCAGCGTTTCTTTCGGCGACCAGACATTCACACCGCATCTGGCCCAGCCGGCCGGCGAATCGTCTGTGCCCGGCGCGGTGGATGAATTCTTCTCGTCGTGGTATTTCAAATCGGTCACCGGCTCGCTGCAAGACGGCCTCGGCATCACGGTCAGCGCCGATAACGGCGAAGGCGCGCGCATGACGTACCTGCGAATGGCCGACGACGCGACTTACGGCATGAATCTGCAGTTCTACGATTTCAGCGGCACGCCGGAAGATTTTCAGTTTCAGCGCGTGGCGGTCAATCTCGATCGCAGCGTATGGCATCGGATCGACATGAATGTCTACTTTCCGGATGGGCCCGGCAACGATGTGGTGCAGATCCTGCTCGACGGCAAACTGCTGGTCACCGGCACAACCTGGGAGGATTACAGCAGATCGTATCTCTTGCCCGATGGCAGCCCGGGGCCGCTGCCTCCGGTAAATTCGCTGATGTTCCGCGCCGGAGGAACCGCGGCGCCCGCGACCCTGGGGCAGGGATTCTACATCGACAACATCAGCCTGACTTCGTCGGACACGCCCGAGCCTGGGACGCTCGGAATGCTCCTCGCCGGAGCACATCGGCCTGGCGATCCGCCTCAGAATTCCCAGGTCTTGAATTTGTGTTGGTGCGCTGCCATGTCGACGCGCTTGCCGTGGAACTTGACGCCTTCCATTTCCAGGCGCATGCGCTGCTCCTGGCCGGCTTCGAACTTCAGCTTGATCTCGCCGCCGGCGCCCGATTACGCGCTGCCAGGGAAGCCCCACATGGGTGCGCCGCAGTAACTGCGCCACGTGGCGGTGGTACAGCGGATATCCCGCGGCGGCGGCCACCTGCCCGTAGGTGGCGACCTTGCCCTTCGGAATCGAGCGGATGGCCTTGCGGAACATATCGTCGCGAGCTTCGCTCTTGGGCGCGCGGCGCAACCGGCGCTCCACTTCGTGGCGCATCACGAGAGCTCCTTGTGGCGGAAGCAAGTCACCAGGTGATCGTTGACCATGCCGGTGGCCTGCATGAAGGCGTAGCAGATCGTGGAGCCGACGAAGGTGAAGCCGCGCTTCCGCAGATCTTTGCTCATGGCGTCGGATTCCGCGGTGCTGGCCGGAATCTTGCCCTTCCAGCGATTCTGTAGCGTCTTGCCGCCCGTGAAGCTCCAGATGTAGGCGTCGAAGGTGCCGAACTCCTTCTGCACCGCGAGGAAGGCCTTGGCATTCGTCACCGCGGCCTTGACCTTCAGACGATTGCGCACGATGCCTTCGTTCTCGATCAGCGCCGCGAGCTTCGTGATCGTCGTAGCGCGCCACCTTCTTCGGGTCGAAGCGGTCGAACGCCTTGCGATAGTTTTCGCGCTTATTCAGGATGGTGGACCAGCTCAGCCCGGCCTGCGCGCCTTCGAGAATCAGGAACTCGAAGAGCGCGCGATCGTCGTGCAAAGGCACGCCCCATTCCTCGTCGTGATACGCGATGTAGCGTTCGCCGCTGGCCCAGACGCATCTCTCTTTCGTGGTCACTTGCATTTCTCCGCGTGCAGCAATTCCTTCTGCATGGTGAGCGACCAGCAGCCGGCGTCTTTGAGATTTTCCAGCGACAAGCCGTTCCACAGCAGGGTGGCCGGCAGCCACTCGGGCGGCACCGTGACGCGCATTTCGGTGACGGTGCGGCTCACGATCTGGATCTCCTTGTCGGCGGGCAGGTACTGCGCTTCCACACGCGCGGACACCGTGTTTTCGCGGCGCGGGAAGTTGATGTGGGTCTCTACGCGGACGCGATCCTTGCCGCGCTGCACGGTCACGGTCACCGGCCTTTCCTCCGTGACTGGTCTCCAGCCACTCCGCATACTGGCGCGGATCTGCCAGCGGTTTGCCATCCAGCGCCACCAGAGCGGTCGCCCATTTTCAGCGGGCCGGGGTATTTCTCCGGCAGCGAAGTCACCAGCACTCCGGGCCCTGGTTCGTCTACCTTGAAGCCGAAGGCGCCGAGGTCCAGCGCCGCTCCGTTGCCGCCCCCAATGCGCGTGGAATCGAGCACGTCATTGCGTTCGGCGGCATCGAACTTCGTCATCTGGATCCAGTAGCAGCTGCGCGAAGGCGGGCGAGTTGGTTTCGCAATCGATGGCCGCCGGGAAAGGGTTCGCGCTTGTGTTGCGCCAGCCACTGGATGACGCCGGCCGCGTTGGCGCCGCCCGCGACCGGCTGCCACTCGAGATTCAACTTTGCGGCGGTCAGTTTTTCTACCATCGGTTTGGCGTCGCTGCCGCTGAGCCACATGACCGGCACGTTAGTGAAATTCGCCGCGAAGATGCGATTGGTGTCGAGCGCCGGTTTGGGCGATCCGCCGAGCGCTGCGCCCGCCGCCCACAGGTCCGGAATGCGCGAGATCGCGTAGAAAACGGTGGCGGCCGCATCGCCCCGGCCCGCGATGTAGACGCGCGCCGGATCCACGGAACCATCTTGAATCCCAGCCTTCACAGCGGCGGCCAAGGCCTGTACGCGGGCATCGATATTCGTGCTGGGCGCGCCCGCCGGCACAATCACGCGCCAGCCGAGATCGTGCGTCCAGTTCTGCCACTGCACCGCCTCGCCGGCATCCATCAGCGCGACTGCGGGCGCCTTCGTCTGCTGCGCGGCGAGGGGGCAGAGGAACAGGCTAATTGTGGCGCAGGCGCCCGCGAATCCGTTTGGCCAGTTTTTCAATGTCATCCGTCTTCTTGATCGTCGCCATGGAGACCACGAACCGGTCATTCTTCTCCAGGTCGATCTTCAGTTGTTCCGCAAGGTCCGCCATATCGGCGGCGTCTTTGAGGTTTTGCTGATGCTCGGCTTTGAGAATTTCATCGCGCTGCAACTTGCCGTTGGGCAGCGTCACATCCTGCTCCTGATCGCCCGGCGCGCCCCTGCCGCCCCCGCGCTGCGGCACCGCGGAAACCGTCACGCAGGCCAACAAAAGCAGGGCTGGCACGCTGCGTCGAATCCAGATATTCATGTGCAAACCTGCTGCTATCATATCGGAAATGCTCCTCGCCATCCGCTCGCTGCTGGCCTTGTTCACACTCGTGGCGGGCGAGCCGGAAGCCCCGTTTCGAATCGCCAAACTGCTTTATGCCGATGATTTTCGCGGCGGCCTGGGCCGTTGGACGGCGGAACTCGAAAAGCCCGGGCTCGTGGCAGCGAAAGACGGCCTACTGGAGATGGACGTCCCAGCGGGGTGCACGGTTTGGTTTCGTCCCGAATTGAGCAGCCCGGTGATGATTGAATACGAGGCGACGATGATTCAGCGCGGCGGCGCCAATGACCGGGTGAGCGACCTCAACTGCTTCTGGATGGCGCGCGACGCGCGTTCGCCGAAGAACCTGTTCGCCACCAAACGCACGGGAAAGTTCGCCGATTACAATCAACTGCTGGCTTACTATGTGGGACAGGGCGGCAACGGAAATACCACCACCCGCTTCCGCCGGTACATCGGCGACCCGGAGTTGCGGCCGCTGTTGCCGGAGCACGATCTGGCAGCCGCCGGCGTGCTGCTGCAGCCGAATACGCCTCACCGGATTCAACTGGTGGCAAACGGCGGCCGGATTCAGTATTACGACAATGGAAAGCTGATTTTCGATTTTCACGACGCGGCGCCATACGAGCGCGGGCGGTTCGGGTTCCGCACGACGTTCAGCCACCTGGCGATACGCAACTTCAAGGTGTACCGGCTGTCACCAATCGCGAAGTGAAGAATTTTTTGCGGCATGGGATGAATTCGCGGATCGCGAGCATCTTAGTAGGTATGAAATATCTATTCTTAGCAGCGCCCCTTCTGGCGTTTTCGCTCCTCCAGGCCGCGGAGATCCCGGCCGTGGGCAGCAAAGCTCCCGACTTCACCCTGCAATCGCAGGAAGGCAAGACCGTAAGCCTGAAAGATTTTCGCGGCCAATGGGTGGTTCTCTATTTCTACCCCAAGGATATGACGCAGGGTTGCACGATCGAAGCCCACAATTTCCAGCGCGACCAGGACCAGTATGTGGCGAAGAAAACGGCCATTGTGGGGATGAGCGCCGATTCGGTGGAATCTCACCAGCAGTTCTGCACCAAAGAGAATCTGACGTTCAAGCTGGTGGCCGACCCTTCCAAGCAGGTCATCGGCGAATACGGATCGCTGGCAGCGAACGGCGCCGTGGCCGCGCGGAATACGTTCCTGATCGATCCGCAGGGCGTGATTCGCAAGGTGTACACCAAGGTCAGCCCCAACCCGCATAGCCAGGAAGTGCTCAACGACCTCACCGAATTGCAGAAGTAACTATAATTGTTGGCATGCGCCGACGCGATGAGGAGTTCGAGCGGCTCGCGCTGCCGCACGCGCGTAGCTTGCTCCGGTTTGCCCTGCGTGTGACCGGGAACCCTTCGGAAGCGGAGGACCTGGTGCAGGAGACCCTGATGTTGGCGTGGCGCGGGTTCCATCAGCTGGAAGCTGACACCCGCGCCAGCGCCTGGCTCTTCCGCATCCTGATCAACGTATCCCGCGCCCGCAACCGGAAGGCCCGCGCGCTGCCGGAGACGCTGGAACTGACGAGCGCGATGGGCGCATCATCGGGAGCCGGGCACGAATCCCTGGAAATCCTCCAGGTGCTGGACCGCCTGGCGCCGGAGCAGCGTACGGTGATCCTGCTGGCGGTGGTCGAAGGCTTTACGTGCCGGGAGATCGCCGGCATTCTTACCATTCCGATCGGAACTGTGATGTCCAGACTGAGCCGCGCGCGAGAGATGATGCGAACCGCACTGCTGCAAGGAGAGAGGCAGGCTCGATGAACTGCCAGGAAGTCCGCACGCTCGCGCCGCTGTATCTTTCGGGAGAACTGACGGGAAGCGGCCGCGAACTTTTCGCCGGCCACCTTTCCGCGTGCCCGGAGTGTAGTCGCGAGATCGAAGCCCAACTGGATCTGGATGCGCAACTGGCCGGTGCGTTTAGCGGCAGAGACGCGGATTGCCAGCGCGTGGAAGAGCGCTTCCGCGCGCAGCTGGCCCGAGAACGCGCGGGCCGCCGGTGGTGGACCGGGGCCGCCATCGCGGCGTGCCTGCTGATTGGCGTGACGGCGGGCGCCATGTGGTTGGAACCGGCGGCGCCGACGCCTCCCTGGTTTTCCGACGCAGCGCGAGACCATCGCGTGGAAGTGATGGAAAAACAGCCGCGCCGCTGGCGTTCCAGTGACGACGAACTGGAAGCGTTGGCCGCAATGCACGGCCTCTCGCACGCGCAGATTTCCGCCCTGGCGCCTGCGGGATACAAGCTGGAGCGCGCGAAGAATTGCGGGATCAACGGCCAGCGCAGCCTTCACCTGGTGTTCGGCAACGGAGAGCGGGAATATTCGCTGTACCTCAGCAAACACGAGACCGCAACGCCCTTACGGGTGGTGCGAAGTAATTCCGAAAGTGTCGCGGGAGTGGAGACCGGCCGCTACCGTGCGGCAGTGGTGACGGCCGGCCCGCAGGCTGAGTGCGAGAGCATCGCCCGTTTCGCTGCGTCGCTCTTATAGACGTCAGCGAAGCCTTC
This sequence comes from uncultured Solibacteraceae bacterium, assembly GCA_963811575.1. Classification (GTDB taxonomy): domain Bacteria; phylum Acidobacteriota; class Terriglobia; order Bryobacterales; family Bryobacteraceae; genus Solibacter. The sequence goes on from CAWERY010000016.1 coordinate 420,899, forward strand.
ATCTGGTGTTCGGCAACGGCGAGCGGGAGTATTCCTGTACCTCAGTAAACACGAAACCGCTACGCCCTTACCGGTGCGCAGCAAGGCGGAGAGCGTCGCGGCGTTGAGACCGCCGCTATCGCGCGGCAGTGGTAACCGCCGGCTCGCAGACAGAGTGCTAGAGCATCGGCCGTTCGGCAACGGAGAGCGGGGGTATTCGCTGTATCTCAGCAAACACGAGACCGCAATGCCCTGACGGGTGGTGCGCAGCAGTGCAGAAAGCGTCACGGGCGTTGAAACCGGCCGCTACCGTGCGGCAGTGGTGACGGCCGGTCTGCAGACAGAGTGCGAGATCATCGCCATGCAGGGTGCTCGTGACGCCAGCGCCAATACTCGCGCTGGCGTTCGGCTGTAATTCTGGCGTAGGTGCGATAGCGGCGCTCGCGGCGCTCCTCCATCAGCCAGTGACGGTAGGCACGATTTTCCGATTCATTCCACTGGTGCCAGTCACGGCGCTCGCGGTCATAATAGCGACGGCTTGCCGGAGCAGCCGTTGCCAGGGGAGCAAGAAGTGACGCCGCCAGCGCCAAACATCCCAACATTCGTCTCATAGGCTTTTCCTCCGCGTGGAGTAGTGCAAGAGCGTTGCCATTGGCAAAGCCGGCAGGTGCGTGGCGTTACTGAGATGCGCTTTGGGAAGAGGTGGTGGAGGGAGCGTTCAAGACCTCGCGGACCTTTTGCGCCAGGCCGGCGGGGCTGTAAGGCTTCTGCAGGAAGCCGGCAATTCTTGGACGGCCGACCCTGCGAATCACGTCCGCCTCATCAAAGCCGCTAACGATCACAACCTTCATCCCCTCGCGAATATTCAGAATCTGGGAGAGCGCTTCTTCGCCGTTCATGACGGGCATGGTGAGATCCAGCAGGACCAGGCAAAGGTCATTGGGCGACTGACGGAAGAGTTCGACACCTTCCGCGCCATTGGCGGCGAGAAGCACTTTGTAACCAACTTTCTGTAAGGCCCTCCGCGTATAGCTGCGAACAATTTCCTCATCATCGACAACCAGGATGGTGCCGGGATTCGCAGGCTCGGCGTGGACCTGGCTGGGCGGCGGCGACGGCATCTTCACCTGGCTAGCCGGAAAGATCACTTCGAATGTTGTTCCCCTGCCCGGAACACTTTCCACGCGGATTCCGCCGCGATGCTGGCGAACGATACCGAGCGCGGCCGCCAGACCAAGACCACGGCCCAGAAATTTGGTAGTGAAGAACGGATCGAAGATCTTTGATTGCGTGGCCTCATCCATGCCGCTGCCGGTATCGGAAACCTCGACGGAGACATATCGACCCGATTCGACGGGCTCGGTGGAAAAGAACCTTCGCCGGATGTCCTCAGCATCCAGCTGCACGGAACGCAAACTCACGCGCACGATGCCCGCGGCTTCCTCAAGAGCCTCGGCGCCATTGATGATCAGGTTCATCAGCGCCTGACGCAACTGGGCAGAGTCTCCCTCAATCGGGGGAACATCGGAATCGAAATCGAGCCGGACTTCGGCCTTCCGCGGAATGCCCGCCTGGACCAGCGGGATGAGATCGCGCACCAACTCCTGGAGATTGGTCGGGCCGACGACGAACTGTCCCTTGCCGGCGTAAGCCAATAACTGGCGCGCGAGGTCCGCCGCGCGTTCGCTGGCCTGCAGCACATTGCGCAGGTACGCGTCGATCGCGGGAGGGGCTCCATCGAGCGCCAGGCTGGCATTTCCCAGAATGCCGGTCAGCAGATTGTTAAAATCATGGGCCACGCCGCCTGCAAGCAGTCCGATACTTTCGAAGCGCTGCGAGCGTTGGAGGGACTCCTGCAGCTTGTGCCATTCGGTGATGTCGCTGACAATCGCGACACAGCCGGTGACGGTATTCGACGCATCGCAGATCGGGTCGCAGGAGATGCGCAGGGCCTTGCCTCCAAAGGAGCGCTCCATGACTTCCCGCTTGCCGCTCTGGAGCATTTCCTGCACCGCGCATTTACCGGATTCGACGGGAAAGAGGACGCTCCATTCCATGCCGACCAGTTCCGCGTGCGAGTGGAAGGTGATGGCGCCGAGAGCGCGATTGGTGCGGAGAATCTTGCCGGAGGAATCGAGGATCGCCACGCCATCCGCGATGGCGTCGAAGGTGGCCTGCCATTGCTGCGAGGCGGCGCGCTCCCCGCGCTCGGCCTCTTTCATACGGAGCAAGGCTCGGACGGTGGCCTGCAAAACAGCCGCGTCCACCGGTTCGGTAAGGTATCCATCGGCGCCGCAGTTTAAGCCCTTGGCGCGGGAAACGTCGTCGAGGTACGAAGCCGAGAGGTGCAGGACGGGGATGCCCGCGGTGCGCGACTCCGCCTTAAGACGGCGGCACACCTCGAAACCATCTATATCGGGAAGGTGGATATCGAGAAGGACCAGATCGGGTTGTTCGGAACCGGCGAGCGAAATCGCATCATGACCGTTGCTCGCGTCCACCACGTCATAGCCGGCCCGGCGCAGTTCCTTGTGGACGGTGTAACGTCCGATATCGTTGTCATCGACGTTGAGCACCAGCGGGCGACTTCGTGGGTACATCATGCGGCTCATCGGCGCTTCGTTCAGCCGGCCTTCGGCAAGAGATCGGCCAAACCGAAGCCATCAAGGATCTCGCGTACGGCCGGAACTAAATCGCGATGGGCAAAGCGATCTTTGGAAAGTGTTGCAGCGCCCCAACCCTGGAGCTGCCGCTGGTCGTGGTCGTTGAGAAACCGGGAGCTGACGACAATCACGGGCACCTCACGCATTTCTGGATCGGACCTTAGAGTCTCCAGCATCTCATAACCGGTCATCTGCGGCATCATGAGGTCCAGGAAGATCAGGTCGGGGTGCTGTTCATGGGCGGCTTCGAGCCCGGCAACACCGTTTTCGGCCTCGGTAAATTCGTGAGCCATGCCGGTGAATAATTGCTTTACCAGGTAGCGAAATGTCGGGTCGTCATCGACGAGCAGAATACGCCGGCTTCCTCCCGGTAGCCGGGTATAGCGATCCAGGGACTCCAATAACCACTTTTTGCTCACGGGTTTTAAGGCGTAGACGCTAGCAGACTGCCCGTAGACCTGGTGCGGGTCTTCCACTGCACTAATGACGAGCACGGGAATGTCCCTTGTATCGTTACTCTCTTTTATCTCGCTCAGTAGGGCGGCGGCCTCGCCGACCGAGTGGGTTAAATCGAGCAGAATCGCCCGCGGTTTCACCGTTTGCAGGGCAGCCCGAGCTTGGGCGACGCTGCGCGTAGAGATCAGGTGGTAGTGGGTTCCGGCAAGGTAATCCGCGTAAAGCTTTCTGGTGCGGTCGTCGTCCTCCACCACGAGGATGGGCAGTTTTCCTGCGACCTCCAAGGGTGTTTCGAACTCCTCGGGAGCGTCCGCGCCGGACCCTTCCCCGGCGGGAATGGTCAGGGAGAAGGTGGAACCCACGCCGGCAGAACTTTCCACGGCAACCGTTCCGCCGAGCAGTTCGGCAAGCCTTCGGGAAAGCGGAAGGCCGAGCCCGGTTCCCTTTACTTTGCGCTGAATCGGGCTTTCCAGCTGGGTGAATTCCTGAAAGATGCGTTCCGCGTCCGACGGATCGATGCCGATGCCGGTATCGGCGACGGAGAAAATCTACCTGGCCGTTTTCGCGCCGGGCAGAGACGCGAACCTCGCCGTGCTCGGTAAATTTGAGCGCATTGGAAATGAAGTTCCGGAGGATCTGAGAGACCTTGCCCTCATCCGACACCAGGGGCGGCATCTCTTCCGGATCATCGAACACGAGATTGACGGCAGGGTTCACGAGCAGGGGGCGGAGAACTCCGCGGAGTGCTCCGAACAGGCTTTTGACATCAAATTCGGCGAGATGAACGGTGGTCTTACCGGCCTGCACCTTGGCGAGGTCGAGAAGATCGTTGACCAGTTCGTAGAGGCTTTCGGCGGATTTCCGGATGAAGAATACCTGGCGCTCCTGCTCCGAGGACAGATCGCCTTCGGTGTGATCGAGCAGGAGCCGGGTCAACGCGAGGATGGAGTTCAGCGGGGTGCGGAACTCGTGACTCATGTTGGAGAGGAAGCGGGACTTCATCTCATCGGCGCGGCGCAGGTGGTCGGCCTTATCGTCGAGTTCGGCATAGAGGGCGACGACGCCGCGGTTGGTATCTTCGAGTTCGCTGTTGAGGCGCACGAGTTCGTCCTGCCGGCTGGCAAGTTCTTCGAGAACGCTGAGCAGCTCCCGGTTCTGCTGCTGCATCTCGCCGAGCGGCCCGGGAGGATCCTGGGAGGCGAGATCGTCGAGCAGGCGGATGAGGGTCCGTTTGGTGACGAGCGGAGCGCGGAGGGGCAGCGCCTTGGTCATGGTGACGGTGACGCCGCGGCCTTGCGGAGCATCGATTTCAAAGGTGTCCATCAGGCGGCGGGCGCCGACGATACCGAGCCCCATGCCTGTTTGGGAGCGGTAGCTGCCCTCAAGGACGCTGGGAAGGTTGGCGATGCCGCGGCCGGAATCGATCACGCGGATGACGAGCGACTGGGGAGGGGCGGCGCCTTCCACGGAGAATTCGACGCGCCCGCCGTTGCCGTAATTGTAGGCGTTGCGTGCAATTTCGGAGACGGCGGTGGCAATTTTGGTTTGCTGATGTATGTCAAAGCCCAGGTGGGCAGCGATCTGCCGGGCGCGCTGACGGGCGGCTACCACATCGGATTCGAGCACGACACTGGCGCTGAGAATCGATATGGCGGAGGAGGGGGGACGATCGCCGCGCGGATGGTCCTGGGTCATTGGCGGTTCTCCCGGCCCGGAGGAGTCAACCGGGCGACAACCACGGTTGCATCATCGGTACCGCGTTGGAAATCGCGAAATAACACAGCCGCGATAATGCTGGGATGGCAGCGGAGGAGTCCGGGATATTTATCCAACGACCAGTGCGTGGCTAATCCATCGGAATGGAGAATCAAAATGGAATCCGCACTCCAAGGATAACTGAGATCGCGAATCTTGTGAGCATTGTGGCCGACGGTGCCGTTGTAGGAGACCATCTGGCGGCGAGGGCCAACTGGCGACACGAGCGACCCGGCAACATTACCGAGTCCCGCATAACTGACAGAGCCGCGTTCGACATCGATTTCCGCGATGGAGACGGCGGCGCCGCGGGTGGCGCGGAGGCCGGCATGGAGCCGTTCGAGGAGGTTGACCGCGGGATCCATCGTATACGCGGCAGCAAGCTTCAAAGCCGCCTGGGAGGCTTCGAAGGCGCCGATGCCGTGCCCGAGTCCATCGACCACCATGACTCGTAAGCCCTGAGTTTGAAAGTCCGCGACCCAGTCATCTCCACACAACGTCTCAGAGGCCTTGGGGACGCTCACGGCGCCGATTTGAAAGTTTGGCGGAGGGCGCGAAGGGCCGCGGAGATTGGAGGACTGATCAGTCAATTGGGCCAGGACCACAGTGCCCTGCCCGGGCAGCGAATAGATTTCGTGAAAGGTGGAAAGCCGCGCGATGGCGCCGAGTCCGTTTCCCGGGCTGCCGGCGGTGGAATACCCATCCGCCATAAAGCGCGCAACATTATCCATGCCCGGCCCCTTATCGATGGCCAGCATTTCCACGGTAGCGGCATCGCCCTCGCCGGCAACAGTGCTGAGCAGAATGGAGCCGCCGCCGCCGTGTTTGACCAGATTCGTGGCGGCTTCGGTTACGACGATGGCAAGCTGGCCGGCCGGGGTAGGATGCAGCGACAGAGACCTGGCAAGCGCGGCGGCGGCGCGCCTGGCTTCGCCGACATCCGCGGTCTCCCTGACCGGAATCATTACATTTGTGCTCAAGTCAATGCTCCCGAGACTACTTCACTGGCTACTTCCAACGTGTGATTGTTATGCGGGTTCCCTGCCCGGGCGAAGAGGTAATCTCGAACTCATTAGAGAGGCGTTTCGCACCGCTGAGTCCGAGCCCCAAACCGCCACCGCTGGTGTACCCGTCTTTCATGGCTAACTCGATATCGGCAATTCCAGGGCCTTTGTCTTCGAAAGTAATCTTGAGGCCGCGGCGACTGCCGTTGGCGACCGATTCGATGAGCGCCGAGCCGCCGCCGCCGTAGGTCATGGTATTCCTGGCCAATTCACTGGCAGCCGTTACAAGTTTGGTCTGATCGACGAGGCCGAAACCCTCTTGAACGGCACGAGAGCGGACCCGTTGACGGACGATCACCACATCTTCACTGGTCAGAACCGGCAAGCTCTCGGATCCGATTCCCGGACTCACTCGGGCTCACTCCCGCCGATGCTTGTGCGGAATCTATCCCAATCGCTGGTTTCTTCTTCCGCATCCAGGGAGAGGCGAAGCAGATCCATGCCCTTCTCCACGTTGAGCGCAGTACGCACTCCGGGCAACGACAGCCCGAGCTCGACGAGGGTAATCGCCACGGCAGGACGCATGCCGACGACGACGGTCTGGGCATCCAAGATCCGCGACATGGAGGCGATGTTCCCGATGACGCGGCCGATGAAGGAATCGACCATCTCGAGCGCGGAAATATCGATCAGCACACCGCGCGCGGAGATTTTGGAAATCATGGAAGTCAGATCGTCCTGCAGGGTCATCGCAAGCCGATCGTGCATGTCTACCTGGATGGTGACCAGGAGACATCTTCCCATCTTAAGTATTGGAATCCGTTCCATGGGTATCCTTGGGGAGATTTGGCTGCACGGTCTTCACTCCCAGGCCGAGGCGGCGCAGGGCGAGGCGGAAGGCATCGGCAAGGGTGGCTTTGGTGATGACATTGCCGAGGTCGACGCCGAGGTGAACAATGGTGGCCGCGATCTGGGGCCGGATGCCGCTGATGATGCAATCCGCACCCATGAGGCGGGCGGCGGCAACGGTTTTGAGAAGGTGCTGCGCGACTAGCGTGTCGACGGTGGGAACGCCGGTGATGTCGATGATGGCGATGGCGGCGCCGGTCTCCACCACCTGTTGGAGGAGGCTCTCCATCACGATCTGCGTGCGCTCGCTATCCAGGGTGCCGATGAGGGGCACGGCGACGATGCCATCCCAGAGTTTGACGACGGGGGTGGAGAGTTCCAGCATTTCCTGCTGCTGGCGCTGAATGACGGACTCACGAGCTTTGAGATAGGCTTCCGTGGTGACGAGGCCAAGATGGTCCATGAGGGTGCTGGCGACCCATATTTCCGAGCTGAGCGACTTGGCGTCCGATTGAAACTCGTTCTGCAACAAAGTGAAGAGGGCCTGCTTCAGGGAGAAGACGAAGCGGGCAGTCTCCGACTGTGAGAACCCGGCTTTCGCCCGAGATTGCGAGAGGCGAGTGAGGATGTCGCGGACGGCGCTCCATTCGGGGCCGGAAACGTCATCGAGCCGGCCGGTAGCGGAAGCGGCGGCGATGGCTTCGAGCAGGCGGCGGGATTCGTCACGCGCGTCGGCTTCACCGATGCGCGCTCCAAGCGCCCGGTCCTGACTTTGATTTCGGAGCCATTCTTGAAGGATGGATGCCTGCTCGCGACCGAGCAGTTCAGGGAGTCTGGTCTTTGAATTTTGTGATGGATTCATCGCTTTATGTCTCGGTGTACTGGAAGCGCAATCTACCGCTGAAGGGTAACAGGATGGCGCAGGTAATTGCCCGTAGGAATGTTAGCAAACTTACCTTCCCTCAACACCGGCTGAGAAGTGTGGGATACGCGGGGAACAACGAAGGATAACAGCGCACAAGTGGGGAGCAGTGCACGACCGGCGAGCTTATGCCAACATGAAAAGATATGCAAGAAGTGAACGTGGGCATAGTCGGGCTGGGCAACGTCGGGTCCAGTACGCTGGCGATACTCGCGGAAAACGGGGATCAGATCGCGCTCAAGCTGGGATACCGGCTGAAGGTGGTGGCGGTGTGCAGCCGGTCGGTGCACTCGAAGGTGATTCCGGAAGCGTTGGGGCCGGTATTCAAGACCACCGACTGGCGGGAAGTGGTATCGCACCCGGACGTGCAGATTGTGGCCGAGCTGGTGGGCGGCACGAGCGCGGCGGCGGAGATTGTGAACGCGGCGATCTCCAACAAGAAGAGCGTAGTGACAGCCAACAAGGAACTGATGGCTGCCTGCGGTCCTGAGATTTGGGACCGGGCGATTCAGGCGGGAATCAATCTGGCGATGGAAGCATCGGTCTGCGGCGGGATACCGATTCACGCGGTATTGCGCGAGGGCATTTCGGGCGACCGGGTGCAGGCGTTGTACGGAATTCTCAACGGCACCTGTAACTACATCCTGACGGAGATCGAAAAGACGGGCGCGGCGATGGAAGCGATGATCGCGGAGGCGCAGCGGTTAGGGTACGCGGAGGCGGACCCGAGCGCGGACGTAGACGGTTACGACGCGCGCAGCAAGCTGGTGCTGTTGGCGGCGCTGGCCTTCGGCGAGAAGATCACGCCCTCCGACATTTTCATGGAAGGCATCCGGCGGATCACGCCGTTGGACTTCCAATACGCGAAGACGTTGAAGCATACGATCCGGCTGATCTGCGGAGGGCGCAAGACGCCGGACGGCTTGATTCTCTTCGTGCGGCCGGCGTTGATCCCTTCCTCGACGATTCTGGCGAGCGTGCAGGGGCCGTACAACGCGGTGTGGGTGAAGGGCATGTTTGGCGAGGACACTTTTTATTACGGGTGGGGCGCGGGGCATCCGACGGGCGTGGCGGTGGTGAGCGACCTGATGCGCGTAGCGCGCGAGATTCGCGGCGGATCGCCGGAGCGCGTGTCGCCGTTCGCGCACGAGCGGCTGGGGGAGAACCGGCCGATTTCGGTGAAGTTCCAGAAGCGCGCGTATTACCTGCGATTCCGGGTGGAAGACCGGGCGGGAATCATCGCCAAGCTGGCGGGCATTCTGGCGAGCAAGCACATCGGCCTGGAGGCGGTATTGCAGGAGCCCTGCGATACCAAGCACGATTTACCGTTCGTGATCACGACGGAGCAGACGAGCGAACAATCGATCTGCGATGCGATCGAGGAGATGTCGAAGCTCGATTTCATGCGGGAAGCGCCGCTGGCGCTGCCGATGGAGACGGCGTTATGAGGATGGCTGGGATCTGGGCGGCGCTGGCCTTGGCGGGCGCGCTTTCGGCGCAAGTGGCGGGTCCGGCAAACTCGGGGTATCAGACGGAGCAGCAGCGCAAGAGCTGTGGCCAACGGACTGGCCGACCCGGCGCGCGACGAGAAGCAGAAGCCGGGTGAACTGGTGCGGGCGATGGGGCTGCAACCGGGGATGACGGTGGCGGACGTCGGGACGGGAATCGGGTACATGCTGCCGTTTTTGAGCCGGCGGGTGGGGCCGGAGGGGCACGTCATCGCGGAGGATATTTTCGACGACTTTCTGGCTTCCGCCCGGCAGCGCGCGGAGAACCAGAAGCTAGGCAACGTGACGTTCGTCAAGGGCGCGGAGACCGACCCGAAGCTGCCGGAAGGCGCGGTAGACGTGGTGCTGGCGCTGGATGTGTATCATCACTTCGATTACCCGGACAAGATGCTGGCGGCGATCCACAAATCGCTGAAGCCCGGTGGGAAACTGGTAGTGGTGGAGTATTACAAGCGTCCGGAGGCGATGCCGAACAATCGCGCGCTCACCCATATCCGGCTGGATATGGCGGACGTGATCAAGGAAATTGAGGCGAATCATTTTCATCTTCTCTCCGAGAAGGAACATATTCCGGACAGCCAGTACATGCTGGTGCTCAGAAAGAATTAGGTAACGCATGAAGAAGTTTCTTGGATACGCGATTTTGATTTTGGCAGCGTCGCTGGCCGGATCGCTGACCCCGCTGGCTGCGCAGGTGGCAGCCGACCAGGGCGGAATGACGAAGCAGCAGGCCGATGAGATGTTGAGGGAACTGCGGCAGATCCGGCAGTTGCTGGAACGGCAGCAGGCACGGCCACAGGCACCGCCCCAGGAAGAACAGCCGACGCGCGCCAAGATCACGGATCTGAGCGGAGTATCGATGCTGGGATCGAAAGTGGCGCCGCTGACGATTGTGGAGTACACGGATTATCAGTGCCCGTTCTGCCAGCGCTTCCACGTGACGGCGTTCGCCGAGTTGAAGAAGAATTATATCGACACGGGGAAGGTGCGGTTCTACAGCAAGGACATGCCGCTGGACTTCCATCCGAACGCGATGCGCGCGGCGCAGGCGGCCCGGTGCGCCGGGGAGCAGCATAAGTTCTGGGAATTGCGGGATACCATGGGCGCGAATCCGGACAAGCTGGATATGGAGCACATCGTGGGCTTCGCGGCGGACCTGAAGATGGACACGACGGCGCTGCGAGCGTGCGTGGACAGCGGAAAGTACAAGGAGCCGGTGCAGCGCGACGTGCTGGAAGGCATGCGAGTGGGGGCCAACGGCACGCCGACGTTCGTGGTGGGCAAGAGCGTGGGTGACGGAGTGGACGGCGAGCTGGTGGTGGGCGCGCTGCCATTCCCGATGTTCGACGCGAAGTTGAAAGAGCTGTCGAAGTAAGAGTACGGCGTCAGCGGGCGGCGAGATCTTCGAGGAAGATGCGGCGGGCGTCGCGGTATTCCTCGGGGAGCATGGGGCCGAGTTTTGCCGACTGCTCGGCTTCGGCGCGTTCTTCGTCGAAGACGTTGATGACGGATTGGAAGGCGACCGCGCAGGCTTCGACGACTTCTTCGCTATAGCTGCCGGCGGCATCGACTAAGCGCGTTGGCGCGGGTAAGGATCTCTTCGGCGGAACGTGCACGCGCTCTGTGCCGCGGTCCAGGATGTCGCGGCGGCGCGGTGAGCATGAGGTGCGGGCCGAAGGCATTGACGCAGGGTAGACCAGCGGTCGACGACGATCAACGCGCCGTAGCGGTGAGTGTCGAAGTTCATCTCAAAGGCGAAGGCGCCGCCTTTTTTGCTTCCGGTAAGGCGGCGGAGCGCGGCGGTGGCGGCGTTGAGTTCGCCGGAAAGCGAATCGACAAACGCGGCGACGCAGCCGTAGAACTGCGACTCCGGGATATTGGGATATCGGGTGATTCGCAAAGGGCGCCTAGGCTGCGATGTGGTCGCCGAGCGCGAGTTCGATATCGGTGGGCCCGACGGGCTCCCCGTTATTCATGCGTCCGAGGAGGGAGTTGATGATCTCTTTGGCTTCATCCTTGCGGAAATTCTTGATGAAGCCATCGTAGACGTGCTCGCCCGCCATGGCGTGATTGATCTCGGTCTCTTTGTTGTGGTCCTGCAGTTCGGTGAAGTAGACGACGCGGTACTTGCCCGTGTACTCAGTCTCTTTATAAATCTCGAACATTACCTTGTCGGCTTCAAACAGCATATTGCTCTATTTTACGGCAATGGTGGCGGAATTGGAGGCTTGCCCGTCGATTGTGATGATCAAGGGGTAGACGCCGGGGGCGAGTCCGGAGGGCACGACGAGGTTGATCTGCACGAGACCGACGAAACCGGGAGCGAGCCCGGTGAAGGAAACGGTGGCTGGGGCAGTCGCCGATTTTGGCGGTCACGACGGCGGTGGCGTTCGCCGGGGAAGCAGGCGAAATGGCGCCATCGGCGACGGCCGGGGAGACGGGGCCGGAGCCGGTGAGGTAGGCAATGATGGTGCTGCCGGCTTTCGCGGGATTGGAGGGATCGTTGAGCGAGTAGTCCGGGAAGTTCTGCACGATGGCGGAGCCGTCGGGCAGCGACGAAGAGTCCGGGTGCGGCGGTAGCGACGGGCACGGAGAGGGTGTTGCTGGCCGCGCTGCCGGCGTTGACGGTGACATTCACAGTGCCCGTGGTGGGCGTGGACCAGGGCACCTGGAAATTGATCTGCCCGGGGGAGAGATAAAGAATGGGAGACGGCCTTGCCGTTGACGGTGACATTCACGCCGGCGGCGGTATTGGGCAGAGGGAGATCGGGCTGCACGGTGGTGGCGCCGAAGCCAGTGCCGTAGACACTCGCGAGGGCGCCGGGAGAGATGCGCGCGATGCCAGCTGGCGGAGTTGCCGACGCCGCTGATGGTGGGGAAGGTGGGCGTGAGGGCGCGGATGACATGGTTGTTGGTATCGGCGATGTAGATGGTGCCGTTGGACGCGATGGCGATGCCGCGCGGAAAGCTGAGCACGGCGGAGGTGGCGGGGCCGCCATCGCCGCTGTAGCCCGAGCCGCCTTTACCGGCGACGGTGGAGATGGTGCCATCGGTGGAGACTTTGCGGATGCGGCTGTTGTTGGTATCGGCGATATAGACGTTGCCGGCGGAATCGACCGCGATGCCGACGGGCTTATTCAGCTGGGCGAGGGTGGCGAGGTTGCCATCGCCGGCGAAGCCCGCATTCAGGTTGCCGGCGAAATTGGTGAGATCTGCGGCGACATTGTTGGCGGTATAGGGCGTGTATTTGGCGATGCGATTGTTGTTGGAATCGGCAATATAGAGCGCATTGCCGGGTCCGAAGGCGAAGGCATTGGGGTGGTTCAGGCGGCCCGAGGTGGCGCCGAAGCCGAGGTAGGAATTGATGATGCCGGTGGTATCGACCTTGCGGATGAGATTATTTCCGTTATCGGCGATGTAGTAGTTGCCCGCGGGGTCGACGATCACGCCGGTGGGGTTGTTCAGTCACGGCAACGTTGGCAAAGCCGGTGTCGCCCTGGTAGCCGGGGAGCTGCGTGAGGTCGCCGGCGATGGTGGTGATGGTTCCGCCGGTCACCTTGCGAATCACGTTATTGACCGAATCGGCGATGTAGAGATTGCCGGAAGAATCGACCGCGACGCCGGTTGGAGTATATAAATTTGCGCTGGTGGCGGCCGCCTTATCGCCGGCCGAGCCCGCGGTACCATTGCCGGCGACGGTGGTGATGGTGCTGCCGGAGATCATGCGGATGCGGTTATTGGCGGAATCGGCGATATAAAGATTGCCTTTGGAATCGAGCGCGAGCCCGGCAGGGGAACTGAATTGCGCGAGCTTCGGATCGCCTCCGTCGCCGGCAAACCCGGCGGCGCCGGTTCCGGCGATGGTGGTGATGGTGTATTGCTGGCCCCAGGCGGCACAAGCGAGCGCGCAGAGACACACTACTGGCGAAAGACCCCAGATCTTCATATGTATATAGTCTAAACGCACGCGGCGTTTGTGACGTTACAGAAAATCAGTGAAGTGTAGCGGCAATGATCCAGCAGAGTCCGAGGGCAACGGCTCCGGCGAGGATGGCGGCGGCGATATTGCGCTCTTCGCCGATTTGCTTCCAGAGATCGAGAGGCGCCAGCTTGAGCACGAGCGAGAAGGCGATGATGAAGACGACGATGCCGAGGCCGGCGAAGATCAGTCCGTTGATCACGGGGTAATCGGTCATCTACTCAAGCGTAGCAGGCGATTTGCGCGGGGGAGGGGAACCATTGGTAGAATGGAAAGTGCGTTGAGCGGGGTTGGCCTAGCGGTTGGGCGTCAGCCTTCCAAGCTGATTTAGACGGGTTCGAGTCCCGTACCCCGCTCCACTCTCTCCTTTACCGATCAATGGACCACTACCGAATACGATAAGCTGGAGTAGAGATGTACCTGCCCTCCGCAGTCACAAAGCAGGCCGAAATCGAGGCCACTATTCATGAGGTCGAGACTAGCCTGGCTCCAGATGTCGTACGCATCCGCTACGATATCGCTGAAGACTGGAGCGGTCAGTGGGCGATATTCTTCCGCGTTGTTCTGACCGATGAGGCGGCGAAGAGACGCCTGCGCGAGAATGCTACAAAGGTGGCTTGGAGCTTGGCTCGCCAGCTCGATTTCCCCGCGATGGGTGTGTTCCCATATCACAATTTCCGAAGCGTCTCAGAGCAAGAAGCGTTGCAGGAACCAGCGTGGGCTTAGCCGACGATTTGCTTGAAGATGCGCGTCATCTGTCAGCCAAAGGCGATGCCGAAAGCCGTGATTCCTGCCGGCGGCGTGCGATCTCTACCGCCTATTATGCGGTCTTTCACCTTCTGGTAGAAGACTTCGCGGTGAATTGGCCGTTCGCCGACCAACGCGCGCGGCTTGCTCGAATGTTTAACCATCAGAAGATGCGCGACGCATCGTTCGCACCCAAGGATAAGCAGAGCCCCACGCCCGTAGAAACGAAGGTAATGGATATTATCGCGGCGTTCGGACAGCTTCAGGGGGATCGGCATCGAGCCGATTACGACATGGGCTGGAAGCTCGTTGGAACCGATGTCGCGAACGCCATCACTCTTGCGGAAACGACATTTTCAAACTGGCACGCAGTGCGCGGTGAAGACTTGGCCCAGCATCACCTCCTGTCGATGTTCGGGGCAAAGCGATAAACCGGCTTCGCTGGGGAAATAGGAATTCAAGTTTCCACCCACACCACTTTCAACTCCCTATCATTTTGACGCGATGCCCGGATCGGCGAGGGGGAGGAGTGTGACGCTCTCCTGTTCATTGGGATCGGTGCGGGCGATGACTCCGACGCAGGGTTCGGTCTCGCTGGCGTTGTAGGGGAGGTGCGGGACGTTGGCGGGGATGTAGGCGAAATCTCCGGCGCGCATCCAGACGTGTTCGCGGAGGTCTTCGCCGTACCACATGCCGGCTTCGCCGGAGACGACGTAGACTGCGCTCTCGTGATGTTCGTGAAGGTGGGGCTTGGCCCGGGCGCGGGGCGGGATGGTGACGAGGTGCATGCAGAGGGAGTGCGATCCGGCGGTTTGGGCGGAGACGCCCTCGAAATAATCGAGCGCCTGTTTGCCGCGATGGGCGGCGCCTGGGGTGATGATTACGCAGGTGGATGGCATGGCTTTCGTGTACTCTGTATCCATACAGATTATGTCCGATACCGGAAACATTCACGTGAGCATTGTCGACGGCCGACGGCAGCCGATAGCGCCGGACACCCAGGTTCTGGTGCGCCTGTTGGGGGGTGCGCAGAAGTTCGATGGCTGGTGGGCGACGGGCGGCGACATCGATCTCAACGGCATTCCCTTCACGGACACGGGGCGCGACGCGTACTACGTCTTCGCCAGCGCGAAGGGGTATGCGGACAGCGTGACGCCCTATCCGGTGGCGATCAAGAAGGGCGGGACGGCGGAGGCGCTGCTGCTGGCGACGCCCAAGAATGCGGCCTTCCACTTTGAGAAGTGGACGGACTTCCAGCAGGCGGATGCGAACATCGTGAAGCTGGTGGGCACCGGCGCGGCGGACGCCGGCAAGCGATACACGGACACCTATGAGGGCAAGCCCATGCAGATGGGGGCGCTGTTGAACCTGGCGACGGCGATCAATGAGATTCCGCTGGCCGACGGCAGCGACCCGCTGGCGGATTACTACTGGGAAGTGATGTGGGATTTGCTGGCGCCGGACCGCTTCTGGGCCTGGGTGGACAAGCGGCTGGCGGATCGCATCAGGGACCTGGCGGCGCTGCATGCGTTCGCGGAGGAAGCGGACGCGGCGCACTGGCATCCGGCGAACGGGAATATCGGGGCGGCAACGCGCAGTTGGAAAGAGACGCGCTTCGAGGTTGCCAACGTGCAGCTGACGTTTCACGAAGGTACGACCGCGACGCGGAATGGCGTGGATTGCGTGGTGATCGAGCCGGACATCGACCTTTACAAGGACCTGCTGGCGCACGGCTTGACGGAAGTGATTCCGAATCTGGTTTCGGGCGGCAAGACGGATCCGCGGCTGGTGTACGCAATGCGGTGGATGGCGACGCGGCAGGAGCAGGGCGTGGCGGAGTTCGAACCGCCGTTCACGATCGAATGATCAGGCGGTGACGGGCGGGGGCGGGGCAAGGCGCGCCTTCCATTCGTCGAGGATGGCGGCGGTACTGGTGGTGCCGATGCGGGTGGCGCCGGCCGCGCAGATTTCGAGCACCTGATCCACGGTGCGGATGCCGCCGGCGGCTTTGATGCCGATCTCCTCGGGGAGATGCTTGCGCATGAGTTGGATATCGGGGAGGGTGTAGCCGGTGGGGGCGAAGCCGGTGGAGGTCTTCACGAAATCGACTTCGGCGCGTTCGCAGCAGCGGCAGGCAATGATTTTGAGCTCGTCGGTGAGGTAGGCGTTTTCGAGGATGACCTTGAGGAGCGCGCCTTCCTTATGGCAGAGTTCGGACATCTGAAGCAGCTCCCCCTGCACGTACTGAAATTCGCGCGAGAGGAGTTTGGAAATCGCGATGACCATATCGATTTCACGGGCGCCGCGGCGCAGCATGTCGCGCGCTTCGTAGAGCTTGGTGGCGGTATTGGTGGAGCCGTGCGGGAAGCCGCAAACCGCGCCGGGCCTGACGTCGCTGCCCTGGAGGGTACGGGCGGCGAGATCGATATCGGTGGGGCGGACGCTGACACAGGCGATGGAATAGCGCCTGGCAAGTTCGAGGCCGGCGATCACCTCTTCATCGGTGAGTTCCGGCTTGACCAGCGGATGATCGATGATTTTGGCGAGTGATTCGTAGGTCGTGAAGGCGTCCATTATCTCTTGCGCTTGGCGGGGACGCGCCCGGCGGGAGCGGCGGGAGCGCCGCAATTCAAACCCAGCGATTTGCGCTCATTGCAGGCCTGCACGGCCTCATCGGTCTTGGGGAAGCGCTTGATCACTTCCATGAATTCGGCTGCCCCATCGGTCTTATGGCCCACGGTTTTGACCAGCGAACGGCCTTTGTAGAGCAGGGCTTCGGCGGTCTTGTTGTTGTCCGGGTACTTCTCCAGGACCATGTCGAATTCCTTGATGGCGTCGTCGTAGTTCTTCTGGCCGTAGTGAATCATGGCGACGTAGAACTGGGCGTTGGGGGCGAGATCGGTGTTGCCGTAATATCGCAGATAGTCGGTGAACTCCTGGACGGCGAGATCATACTTGCCGCCCTGGTAATCTCCGCGCGCGGTTTCGTAGAGCTTCTGGGCGGACATGGGGGGCATGTCGGAGCCTCCGGCGGACGGCGCACCGCCACCGGCGCCGACAGCACCACCACCGGTTTGCGGGGGCGGAGCGACGGGCGGCGCCTGCATCACTTTGACGGAGTTGCTGATATCGGTCAACTGGGCCTGCATGCGGCTCATGAGCGAGGTGAGATCGCCGACGGCCTGCTGGAGCGTGCGGAGATCGCCGCTCATTTCATTCATTCGGGTGCCGATGCCGACGACCGGGGTGGTGACCTTGTCGGTCTGATCGCGCAGGTTCTTCTCCAGATTGCTGGTGATGACGGCGACGCCGGTGCTGGCGCGGTTCGCGGCCTCGATGGATTGACGGGCCAACTCGGTGACGGTCGCAAGTTTTTCGTCCTGCGAACGCTGAAGGTCTTTGATCTGCTGCTGGAGCAGCGCCACGTCACGCTGCAGTTCCTGAATTTCTTTGCTGGCGGCAGGGGCAAGCACCGGGACCGCAAGCAGAAGGCAAACCAAAAGGCTTCGAGATTTCATACAACTCTCCTAATCGGGGACGGGGAGGCGGTGAGGCCGCCCCGTCCGGCGCAAATGGACGCTCTCTTTATCCTACTGCCCAGGGGCGAAATGGACACGCCGGTTCTTCTGCCAGCATGTCTCATTCTGTTCGGTACATTGGGGACGTTCCTTACCGTAGCTGATGGTTTTCATCCGGTCGGCGGGAACACCGAGTCCCTGGAGGAACTCTTTGGCGGCGCTGGCGCGGCGGTCGCCCAGGCCGAGATTGTACTCAGCGGAGCCACGTTCGTCGCAATGGCCTTCGATGACGATGGCGGCATTCGGGAAATCGCTGAGAATGGCTTTGATGGCGGCGGCGTCGCGGGTAAGCGCATCGCGGGCATCGCCGCGGATGTCGGTCTTATCGTAATCGAAGAACGCATCCTGAACATCGCTGGCGATGCGCTCCGGGAGGGACACCGGATTGGCCGTCGGCGGCGGAGGCGGCGGGGGCGGCGGCGAGGAGACGTTGACGGTCGCCGATGCCGTGGTGGAACCGCCGGGACCGGTGGCGGTCAGGGTCCAGGTGGTGGAATCGGTCGGGTTGACGCGGCGATTGCCGGTGCCCGGCACGGTGCCAACGCCCTGGTCGATGGAGACGCTGGTTACGTTACCGCTGACTTCCCAACGGAGGGTGGAAGACTGGCCGCGCTGAATGGTCGTCGGTTCCGCCGTGAACTGCGCCACGGTCGGAGCTGCGGGCCTGGCTGGTTCGGGTCTGGCTGCGGGCGGCGGCGGCGCCGGTGGAGGAGGTGCGGGCACCTTCTTCTTACATCCTGCCGCGAACATCGTCAGCGCGAGCGCCAGACCGATGGTTGACAACTTCCGTTTACTGAACATGAACATCGCCTCCTAAACTCGTTACCGGCCCCATACCGGCCGTTCATTCTGGCCGACGGTAGTCAGTTGCTGCAACTGGGTTCCGTTGGCCAGCATGGTATAAATCTGGCTTGAACTTCCGCGAGTCTTCGCGAAGACGATGTGCGCGCCATCGGGCGCCCAAGTGGGATTCTCATTTTTGCCATCGCCGTGCGTCAACTGCACGTACTCCCGGGTTGCCACATTCATGGTGAATATGTTGAAGGCGCCGGTGGCGTAACCCTGGGTCCACGCAAAAGCGATGTGTTGCCCGTCGGAGTGCCACGACGGATTCGAAGCTTCGCCAACCCCGGGTGTCAAGCGTTCCACGTCCGCTCCATCCATATTCATCCGGTAAATCTGTTGCGGACCGGAGCGACCCGAAGTGAAGACAATATCGGCGCCGGTCTTCGGATTTACCTTTGGCTCGACTTCGATGGCGCTGGACGAAGAGATCGGCCGAAACCCCGTTCCGTCTAAATTCGCGATGAAGATCCGGCAACAGACTCCCGTACCCGCGGAAGAAGCATAAACAATCTGCTTTCCGTCTGGTGTAAAAGAGCCAGCCTGATTTACAGATGCGGTCTGGTTGTAAAACCGCAAATCCCGGACCGGATCCACCGAAAAGATAAATATAGCAGGTTGACCCTTCACCCAGCTAGTAAACGCGATTTTACTGCCGTCTGGAGAGAGATTCGGATAAGTGGAGATGCTATTAAAGCGGGTGATCTGGCGTTGGTTTTTGCCATCCGGGTCCATAACCCAGATTTCTTTATGACCGGTGCGGTTAGAGCTGAAATAGATATGAGTACCGAATAGGGACTTCCCCCCGAACAGAGATACGATATCGGCGGCGAATTCATGGGCGACTTTGCGGGCGCCGGCCTCGTCTACGGAGCCGAGATAGCGGTTGGCAATCAACTGCGCGGCGGCGGGATTGCCTTTGCTGAGATCGTAGAGCCAGCCTTGGAGAACGAAGACGCCGTTTTGGGCGGCGGTATAGCCGAAGGCAAGATAGTTGGCCTGCGCGGGCGGGCTGGACCAATCCTGCATCCAGCGTCCGCCGCCGCTGGCAGGCTGGGTCATTTGATTTTGGTTTGCGCGTCCGCGGGCGGGCGCGGCGGGCGGGGGCGCGGGCTGCTGGAAGTCGGCCGGCTGCTGGGGCACGAACAGGGGAAGGGAGGTCTTGGGAACGATCTTCAGGAGGCCGGAGCTATTGACGTCGTTATATAGCGTTTCATTGAAGGCGGCCATGAACTTCTGGGCGTCGCCCGAGCCGCGAAAATCCGGGATAGCGATGATGGGAATAGCGCCCTGGGTGCGCGGGACATTGATAGTGGCGTCCTGCGCGAGCAGGAGCAACGCTCCCGCCGAGGCCAACCCAAAACAGATGAGCTTCTTCATGCCTATGCTCCTCTAGCGTTTCAATTGGAATAAGAATTCGATTTCCGCCTCGCTCTTGGGGAACTGAGGCGGCATTTGAGGGAACGGCGAAGCGTCCATCACGGCGCGCTGCGCGGAGATATCGAGGGCGGAATTGCCGCTCTTCTGAGTAAGCCGGACGCCGGATGCGGTGCCGTCCCGATGCAGGATGAAAGTGACGCCGACAACGGTGTTATTGGCGGCGCGTATGTCGGCGGTCTTCCAATACTGGGCTACGCGATTGCGCAGGATGTCGGCATAAGCGCCAAATTGGTTGCCGAACGGGGAGTTATTGCCGATGCCGACGCCACCACCGCCCTGGAGTGCGAAATCCGGCGTATTGGCGCGGGTGCCGGCGGTGCTATAGACCTGATTGGGAAGTTCCTTCTGCTGGGCGCGCCACTTATCGGGCTGGGAGGCGGCTTCGGAGGGTTTGACGGGCTTGTTCTTCGCGTCGCGGCTGGGAAGCGCGATGGCTTTGGGATCGGGTAGCTTCACTTTGGGCGTGGGCTTGGGTTTGGAGACCGGAGTGGGCACGGCGGATTCGGTATCGACGGCAACGGGATTCTTGGCGGCGTCGCGCGAGGGAAGGGGGATGGTGGCGACGGGATTGACGGTCACCGAGCCGAAGCGGCCGCCGTTGGGATCGCCCAGGGAAATGCGATCGCGGCTTTGCACCCAACTTACGCCGAGGATGGCGGCGACGAGCAAACCGTGGAAGGCGACGGACCCGAAGAGTGAGCGGCCGATGGGCTCGGATTGTTCGAGAAAATCGGCGTGCGACATTACCTGCGGCCCTTGGAGGAGGAATCCTCGGGTTGGGTCACCATATTGACCGGAAGGCCGGCGGCGCCGAGTTCGGCAGTGACCTGGGCGATGGGATCCCAGATGGTTTCCTTGTCGGCGCGGACGTAGACGCCCTTGGCCTTGGGGTATTTCTGTTTGATGGCCGCCGGGAGGTTGTGAATGTTGACGGCATCGGTATTGAGTTTGATCAGGCCTTCCTTGGTAATGGTAACTACCGGGAGGTCCTGGGCAGTATCTTTGGTGAACTTAGTTTTGGGCACGTCCACTTCGATGCCGAATTCCATGACGTGCGCGGTGAGCATGAAGATGATGAGGAGCACGAGGACGACATCGACGAAGGGAGTGACATTGATCTCAGAAAGAGCGTGAGATCCGTGCCGCCTGCGCGATCCGAAGCCGCCGCTGTTGGTGGAGAAGGCCATGGGCTATTCCCCGAAGCTGCGATCGGCCATATTGAGAAACTCCATCGCAAAATCGTCCATGCGCGCGCCGATTTCGCGAGTGATGTGGCCGAAGTAGTTATAGAAGATGGCCGCGGGAATGGCGGCGAAGAGGCCGACAGCGGTGGTGATGAGCGCTTCGGCGATGCCGGGGCCGATGGCTTTGATGCTGGTGGAGCCCATCTGACTGAGGTCTTCGAAGGCGCGGATGATGCCGAGCACGGTCCCCAATAACCCGATAAATGGAGTGACACTGGCGGTGGTGGCGAGCCAGCTCATATT
Organism: uncultured Solibacteraceae bacterium; assembly: GCA_963811575.1. GTDB lineage: Bacteria > Acidobacteriota > Terriglobia > Bryobacterales > Bryobacteraceae > Solibacter. The sequence goes on from CAWERY010000016.1 coordinate 442,109, forward strand.
GCGTTCCATCTTGGCAAGCTCCTCGTTGACGCCGAGCTGCAGGGTGCGTTCGAGAGCGGGGCGATTGACAATGCTGCCGCGCGATTTGACCTGGCGCTCCAGCTCTTCATAGCCGAAATCGAAGACGGCCACGAGAGGGGAAGGCCGGAACTGTTCGCTGGCCACCATGACGGCTTCCATGCCGCTGGATTTACGGAAAGCGCGGAGAAAACGGGAGTTCGACTGGCGGGCGCCGCGAAGGGAGCTCAGCTTGGAAAAGATGAACGTCCAGGAAGAAACCGAGAAACAGACCAGAATGACAAGAACCGCCTTACCGGCGGGCCCAGTGTGCTGGACCATATCCCAGAGATCTGTCTGCAGGAGGAAGGCAACGGGAGTCTCGAAGAGCAATTCGTCTCCTAATTTCAAATCTAGCATAAGGACGCGGAGGATCTCTAAAAAGTCGGTGGGCAGGAGTACCGGAGGGGAAAGACGTTTACGCGGCCGATTTTGTGGCACAATCGGCTCTGAATGCTGCTGGAACTGGTGGTGGAGAATTATGCCGTGGTCGAGCGGCTGCGCGTTCATTTTCATGCCGGGCTGAATCTGCTCACGGGCGAGACGGGGAGCGGGAAGTCGATTGTAGTGGACGCGCTGGGGCTGCTGCTGGGAAGCCGCGCCTCGGCGGAAATGATTCGCACGGGGGCGGGGCGGGCGCGGGTGGCGGGGATCTTCGAGGTCCGCGACCAGGGGGCGCTGCGCAAGATTCTGGAGCAGGCGGGGCTGGAGATGGAAGAAGGCGAGCTGCTGGTGGAGCGCGAGATTCTGGCCAGCGGAAAATCGCGGGCCTTTGTGGGGAGCCGGCCGGTATCGGTATCACTGCTGCGCGAGATCGCGCCGTTTCTGGGCGATATTCACGGACAACACGATCAGCAGCTTTTGTTTTTGCCGGACGCGCAGCGCGAGATGCTGGATGCGTTCGCTGGAAATCGAGAACTGCTGGAGCGGACAGGACGGCTGTTCGGCGAATGGCGCGCGTCGGCGGCGGAGCTGGAGGAGTTAGAGCGCAACGAGCAGGAGAAGCTGCGGCTGCTGGACCTGTGGAGTTTCCAACGCAAAGAGATCGAGGGCGCGAAATTGGAAACGGACGAGGACACGGCACTCGAGAATGAGCGGCGCGTGCTCCAAAACGTGCAGAAACTGCAGGAGAGCGCGGGGACGGCGTACGATGCGGTGTTCGAGAATCCGGAATCGGCGCTGGCGCTGGCGCGGATCGCGGCCAAGCGGGTGGACGAGTTGTGCCGGATCGATGCGTCGCTGGAGGGACTGCGCGAGCATTTGAAATCGGCGGAAATCAGCTTACAGGAAGTGGCGTATACGCTGCGGGATTACCTGGCAGGGCTGGAAGCGAACCCGGGGCGGCTGGAGGAAGTGGAGACACGCCTGGAGGCGATTGCGAAGTTGAAGCGAAAGTACGGCCAATCGATCGCGGAGATTCTGACTTTTCTGGAGGAAGTCCGCGGGCAGATCGCCAGCGTGGAGCATACGGGCGAGCGCATGGAAGCGCTGCGCAAGGAGCAGAAGCGGCTGGCGGGCGAATTCGAAAAGGCGGCGGCCGAGTTGACGGAGGCGCGGAAGGCAGCAGCGCGGCGGCTGGAAAAGCGGGTGCAGGCGGAACTGGCGCAGCTGGCGATGGAGCGGACGGTGTTCCGTGTGGATCTGGCGGAGGCGTCGTGGTCCGCGAGCAGGCGCGGACCGAGTGGAGTTCCTGGTATCGGCGAATGTGGGAGAAGAACCGCGGCCGTTAGAGAAGGTGGCGTCGGGCGGCGAGATTTCGCGCCTGGCGCTGGCGCTGAAGACGTGCCTGGCGGGTCCGAAGACGGGCGTGGTGCGGACGCTGGTGTTCGACGAGGTGGACACCGGAGTGGGTGGCAGCGCGGCGGAGGGCGTGGGCCGGCGATTGAAGAAGCTGGCGGCGGCGAGCCAGGTGCTGTGCGTGACGCACCTGCCGCAGATTGCGAGCTTCGCCGACCATCACTACCGGGTGGAGAAGCAGGAAGCGGGCGGGCGCACCGTGGCGGTGATCGAGGAACTCGATGCGGGCGCGCGGACACGCGAGGTGGGGCGGATGTTGAGCGGACAGAAGCTGACGCCGGAGGCGTTGAAGAACGCGGAGCAGCTGATCAAGATGAGTGTGGGGTGAGCCGCGGGTTTCTGAAAACCAAGCGCGGCTCACTTTGTTCTATTTCGAATCCGGCGAGGGCAGGCCGGAGGTTCCCCACTTCTGATTGGGCTGCGGGCCGAGGTGGAAGCGGAGCACTCCGCCGCTGAGGATTTCGTCGTGCGTGATCCAGGCGCGATCCAGGGGTTTGCCGTTCAGTGTGGCGGATTGAACGTAGATATCGCCGGCCGATTTTTTGATGGCTTCGACGGTAAAGTTCTTGCCGTTTTCCTGGTGAATCGTGGCGCGGTCGAATAGCGGGCTGCCGAGCGCGTAGACGGGCTGGCCGGGGTTCACGGGATAGAAGCCCAGGGCGCTGAAGATGTACCAGGATGACATCTGGCCGGTGTCTTCGTCGCCGAGCCAGCCGGCGGGTCCGGGTTTGTACATGCGGTCTTCGATGGTGTGCACGAGGCGCTGGGTCTTCCAGGGCTGGCCGGCGTAATCGTAGAGATAGGCGACGTGGTGGACGGGCTCATTGATGTGCGCGTACTGGCCCATGTCCTCTAATTTGGCTTCGGTCATTTCGTGGATGACCTGGCCGTAGCCGCCGACCTTGAAGGCGGTGGTGGCGGTGAACAGGGCGTCCAATTTTTGTGCGAAGGCATCCTTGCCGCCCATCAGTTCCATGAGGCCGGGGATATCCTGCTGCACGGACCAGAGCCACTGCCAGGCGTTGCCTTCGGTGTAGACGCCGCCCCATGCCAGCGGGTCGAAGGGCTCAATCCACGAGCCATCGGATTTGCGGCCGCGCATGAAGCCCACTTTGGGATCGTACAGATTGCGGTAATTCGTGGTGCGCGCCTGGAACAGCTTGTAGTCGTCATCTTTGCCCAACGCCTTGGCCATCTGCGCGACGGCGAAATCGTCATAGGCGTATTCGAGCGTGCAGGCGACGGATTCGCGCACGCCGTGGTCGAAGGGGACGTAGCCGAGCTTGATGTAGTCTTCGATTCCGCTTCTCGCCTGAAAGACACCGGAGCCTTTTTCGGTGGCATCCTTGCGGAGCGCGGCGTAGGCCTTGGCGACGTCGTAATCGCGGATGCCTTTGCGATAGGCGTCGGCGATTACGGAATCGCCGTGGGTCCCGATCATGACGTTGGTCTCACCGGGGTTGGGCCATTTGGGAATGAAGCCGCCCTGATCATAGGCGTTGAGCATGGCGCGGATGATGGCGGCGTCCTGCTTGGGTTCGACGATGGTGAGCAGCGGAAATTGCGCGCGGAAGGTGTCCCAGAAGCCGTTATCGGCGAACATTTCGCCGGGGTGCACTTTGCCATCGTACGGGCTCCAGTGGACCATTTTGCCGGCGGCATCGATTTCCTGGAGCATGTGCGGGAATTGAACGGCGTGATAGAAGGCGGTGTAGAAGGTGCGGCGCTGGGCTTCCGTGCCGCCTTCGATATCGATCTTGCCGAGTTGGCGTTCCCAGGCGGATTTGGCGCGGCCGGCGATGCGATCGAAATCGGGCTCCGGCATGTCCTGTTCCAGATTGCGGCGGGCTTGCTCCAGGCTGATGAGCGAGACGCCGATGCGCGCGGTTACGGTTTCGCCTTGCCGCGTGCTGAACCCGAGGTAGGCGCCGGCGTGGTTGGCCTGACGGGAATTGGCGTCTGCCGAGATCACGGCGGGTTGGTTGGGCAAGGGGCGGCCCTGCGGGTTTTCGGGAATCTCCCAAACGCCATGGCGGGTGATGGGATGGTCGAAGACGGCAACGAAGTACTGCGCGAAGTTCGGCGAATTGCGAGCGCCGGAGGTGTTCCGGCCGGTGATGGTATTGGTTTCGGGATGGATTTCGACGGCGCCGCCGCCGTGGCTGGCATCGAGCAGCACGTAGGCATCTTCGGTTTTGGGGAAGGTGAAGCGAAACGCACCGCCGCGCGCCGAGGGAGCCATTTCGACTTTGACCTGGTAGGCATCCAGCAGCACGGTGTAGCGGTACGGCAACGCCTGCTCGTTCGTGTGACTGAAATGGGACGCGCGTTCGGCGGGCTGCACTTGGAGCGCTCCGGTGAGGGGCATCAGGGAGAACGCACCGTAATTGCTCATCCAGGCAGAGGGTTGATGGGTCGCCATAAACCCGATCAGGGTTTCGCGAAAGTATTGATAGGGCCAGCCGTTGCCTTCGGTCATTTGCGCGGTCCAGCCGAGCATGCCGAACGGGGTGAAGACGCCGGGATAGGTATTGCCGTGGGACAGTTCGTACATCGACCAGGTACCGACGAGCGGGTCGGGTAGATCGGCACGACTCTTCGCGGGATCAGCGCCAATGGCTGGAAGGGCGATCGCCGATGCCAGAAGCGAAACGGCAAGGCAACGTACTGCGGCAAATTGAGTCATCAGCCTGATAGATAACACGGCGCGCGGGCGGAGCGCTGATTGGACTATCGGACTGAAGGGCGGGTCAGGCCCTGAGCTTCCAGCCAGTAATAGAATTCGTCGATCCAACGATCGCTGGTGGTGCCCTGCTTTTTCATGCCGAAGCCGTGGCCGCCGGCGCTGAAAATGTGGGCCTCGGGTTTGTGGCCGGCGAGTTTGAGAGCGGCATAGAACTTGACGATGGCGTCGAGGACCAAGGGATCGTCCTGGGCCCAGGCGAGGAAGATGGGCGGAAGTTTTGCGGGAATCGTGGGCATGACACCGAAGGGAGCGCCGTAGATGGGCGCGGCGAAATCCGGACGAGCGGCGGAATCCTGCTGGAGCAAGGCGCCGGCGGTCACCATGGCGCCAGCCGAGAAGCCCAGGAAACCGAGTCGGCCGGGAGCTACGCCCCACTCCGCGGCATGCCGGCGAACCAGTTTGAGCGCCTGAATTCCATCGGCGATGCCGTACTTACCGGCTTCATCCATGTTCATTTGAGGAATGCCCTCCTGGCGCTTTTCCATGATGCGGTACTTGAGGACGAAGGCCGCGATACCCTTTTCCTGAAGCCAGCGCGCGACATTGTGCCCTTCCAAATCGATGGCCAGAGCGACGAAGGCACCGCCGGGGGCGATGATGACACCGGTTCCGGTGGCCTTGCCTGGCGCGGGAAGATACACGGTGAGGGTGGGAGTCACGACGTTAAAGACTACGCTGCCGAGCGGGGTGTTCTGCGCGATGGTTTCTTTCTGGGTCCACTTTTCGGAGCCGGGTGCAACTCCGGGCCATATGTTCAGGGTCTGCGAGGACGCACAGCAGGCGACCGTAAGGGCAAGGCAGGCTACTTTGGCGGTTCGGGTGGTGATTACTGCCATATTCCCTTCCTGATTCTACCGGCACCGGAGGTGCGGTCGTGGTGTCTAATTGTTTCAGGTCTTAAATAATGAATTCGAGATTTTGGGTGGGCATGGCGCTGTGCGTGAGTTGGGCGTATGGCCAAGCTTCTTTCGAAGTGGCGTCGGTCAAGCCCGCGGTTCCCGGCCAGTGGCGGGAAAGCAAGGCTGGAATCGACCGGATCGATTTTCCGAATGTCACTCTGCGATATTGCATTGCGTATGCGTACGGGTTGAAGGAGTATCAGGTGATCGGGGCAGCGTGGCTAGGCGAGCTGCGGTACGACATTGTGGCGAAGGGCGCGGACGGAACGCGGCGCGAGCAAATGCCGGAGATGATGCAGGGACTATTGAAGCAGCGGTTCCACCTACAGGCTCACGAGGAGAAAAGAGAGTTCAGCGTGTTCGTGCTGCAGGTAGGAAAGAACGGTCCGAAGCTCAGGGAATCTCCGGTAGAAGCGGGCGGAGAAGCGGCAGGCGCCAAATTTGGAATGAGCATGCAGCCTTCGGGGGTGGGGCGGCTGGACGTGAAGAATGCGACGATGGCTTCGGTTGCGACGACGCTGGCGCGGATGTTGGGGCGACCCGTGGTGGATATGACGGCGCTGACAGGCCGCTACGATTTGGAACTGGAGTATTCGATGGAAGACGGCAACGGGGTGCCGGGTGCCGAGGCAGGCGCCTCGATCTTCGGGTCACTCGGCCGCTTCGGGCTTAAGTTAGAGGCTCAAAAGCTGGCGCTCAGGGCAATCGTGGTGGACCACGCGGAGAAAATCCCGACTGAGAACTGAGTTACAGACTGGGATTGAAAGCACGTTTCCAGCCGGTCCGGCTCTGGTATTCATGAAGTATGGACTTCAACCGGTTCACTGAGAAATTGCAAGAGGCCGTGCGGGCGGCTCAGGGGAAAGCTCTACGAAACGGGAATCAGCAGGTGGATGTCGAGCATCTGCTGGCAGCGCTGCTGGAGCAGGAAGGCGGCCTCAGCGCGTCGATTTTGACGAGGGCGGGGGTCAACACAGAGGCGCTGAAGCGACGTATCGAAGGCGACCTGGAGCGCCTGCCGAAGGTCTCGGGACCCACGGGCGGAGTGGACCAGATTTATGTGACGTCGCGGTTCAACAAGCTGTTGACGACGGCGGAGGACGAAGCCAAGAAGCTGAAGGACGAATACGTTTCGGTGGAACACGTCCTGCTTGCGGCGGTGGATCTGGCGGAGCTTGGGGTGACGCGCGACCGCCTGCTGCAGGCGTTGCGCGAAGTACGAGGCAGTCAACGGGTCACCTCGCAGAATCCGGAAAGCACTTACGAGGCGCTGGAGAAGTATGGGCGCGACCTGACGGTGGCGGCGTCCACTAACAAGCTGGACCCGGTGATCGGGCGCGACGACGAGATCCGGCGGGTGATCCAGGTACTTTCGCGGCGCACCAAGAACAACCCGGTGTTGATCGGCGAGCCGGGCGTGGGCAAGACGGCGATTGTGGAAGGGTTGGCGCTGCGCATCGTGCGCGGAGACGTGCCGGAGGGGTTGAAGAATAAGCGGGTGGTATCGCTCGATATGGGCGCGCTGATCGCAGGGGCGAAATATCGCGGCGAGTTCGAGGAGCGGTTGAAGGCGGTGCTGAAAGAGGTACTGGACGCGGCGGGGGAGATCATCCTCTTCATCGACGAGCTGCATACGGTGGTGGGCGCGGGGAAGACGGAAGGGTCGATGGACGCGGGCAATCTGCTGAAGCCGATGCTGGCGCGCGGGGAGCTGCATTGCATTGGGGCGACGACGCTCGATGAGTATCGCAAGTACATCGAGAAGGACGCGGCGCTGGCGCGGCGCTTCCAGCCGGTGATGGTGGACCAGCCCTCGGTGGAGGATACAATTTCCATCCTGCGCGGCTTGAAGGAGCGCTACGAGGTTCATCACGGCGTGCGGATCAAGGACGCGGCGCTGGTGGCGGCGGCGGTCTTCAGCGATCGCTACATCACGGAGCGTTTTCTGCCGGACAAGGCAATCGACCTGGTGGACGAGGCGGCGGCGCGACTGCGCACCGAGATCGACTCGATGCCGGTGGAGTTAGACGAGACGCGGCGGCGCATTATGCAGTTGGAGATCGAACGCGAGGCGCTGCGCAAGGAGAAGGACAAGGCGTCCAAGGAGCGGCTGGCCAAGCTGGAAAAGGAGCTGGCCGATTTGAAGGCCGATTCGGACGAATTGATGGCGCGGTGGCAGGCGGAGAAGGACGCGGTACAGCGGCTGCGGGCGCTGCGCGAGCAGGTGGAGCAGACGAAGCTGGAGATCGGCCAGGCGGAGCGACAGTACGACTTGAATCGGGCGGCGGAATTGAAGTACGGGAAGCTGGCGCAGCTGGAGCGGCAGTTGGCGGAGGAAGAGAAGGCAGGCAAGCAGCAGGGCGGTCCGCGGCTGATTAAGGAAGAGGTGGACGAGGAAGATATCGCCGCAGTAGTGAGCCGCTGGACGGGCGTGCCGGTGACCAAGCTGCTGGAAGGCGAGATGCAGAAGCTGCTGCATCTGGAGGAGGAACTGCATCGCCGCGTGATCGGGCAGGACGAAGCGGTGACGGCGGTGGCGGAGGCGGTGATTCGGGCGCGGTCGGGATTGAAGGATCCGCAGCGGCCGATCGGCAGCTTCATTTTTCTGGGGCCGACCGGTGTGGGCAAGACGGAACTGGCGAGGGCGCTGGCGGAGTACCTGTTCGACGACGAACACGCGATGATCCGCATCGACATGTCGGAGTACCAGGAGAAGCATACGGTATCGCGGCTGGTGGGCGCGCCTCCGGGGTACGTGGGCTATGACGAGGGCGGGCAGTTGACGGAAGCGGTGCGACGGCGGCCGTACGCGGTGATCCTGTTCGACGAAATCGAAAAGGCGCATCACGATGTGTTCAACGTGATGCTGCAGGTGTTGGACGACGGGCGGCTGACCGACGGGCAGGGGCGCACGGTGGATTTCAAGAATACGATCGTGATCATGACGTCCAACGTGGGGAGCGCGCGGATTCTGGAATATCAGGGCGGCTTCTCCGGAGCGGGATTCGAGGCGATGAAGGAGGCGGTGCTGGCGGAGATGCGGCATCATTTCCGGCCGGAATTTCTGAACCGTGCTGGACGAAATTATCGTGTTCCACGCATTGAGCGTGGAGCACTTGAAACAGATTGTGGAGATTCAATTGGAGCGCCTGCGGGCGCGGCTGGCGGACCGCCGCATCAGGCTGGAATTGACCGACGCGGCGAGGTCGAACCTGGTGCACACGGGGTACGACCCACATTACGGCGCGCGGCCGTTGAAGCGGGCGATCCAGAAGAAGATCGAGACTCCAATGGGCAGACTGCTGCTGCAAGGCGCGATCAAAGACGGCCAGCGCGTCAAGGTGGACGCGCCGGGCGACGACGGAGACCTGACGTTCACGGTGGAGGAAATGCAGCCGGCGACGGTGGAATCTTAGGCGCGCCTAGCGCAGGGTTTCCAGGTACTGCCCGGTGGAGGCGTCGATCAGGACGGAAAAGTTGGAGGTCCCGGCGGATTCGCCCCAGATCACGCGCCAGGCGGGGTCGGGGTGCTTGGCGGTGCGTTCGAGCAGGATCGTGATCGGTTTGCCAGGATTTTTCTTATCGTAATCGGCGGCCCGGCTGGCCGGAGTTTCCATGGCGGTCTTATAGGCGGCGTCCGAATCGACTTTGATGGCGGCCATCAGGAAGGGCGTATTGGAACCGCTCTTTCCGCTCCAGCCTTCTTCGGGGCCGGCGAACACGCCCTTGTGGAGATTGCCTTCGGCATCGACGATCGAATAGGTATAGCTGCGTGACTGGCTCTTGGCGGCGGAGACGAAGATGGCCTGCCAGGCGGGGGCCATGCCGGGAGGGCCGTCCTTGGCCTCGGTCAGGTGCATGCTTTGGATTTTGAGAACCTGGGCATCGGAGGCCCAGGCGCGCGCCATGCCATACATCTTGAAGATCGCGCTCTGGCCGCCGACGGGCTCGAGCTTTTCCGGCTCCTTCTTCGCAGTAGTGGTGGACGGCGAATCGGAACAGGCCGTCAGAATCGCAAGAAGAGCGGTGGCAAGAAGGAACGAAGAGGTTCGCATATACACCTGCGTGCCATTCTAGCAGCGGGACGGGCGGGAAAGGATCTCGACTTAACAATCGCAACCCGATTTTGATGGGATAATCAGGTCAGTCACGGAGGTGGTATGGCCTCGAAGTTTTGGGTGAGGACAATCACAGTTGTCACGGGTTCGGGTTTGCTGCTGGGGACGGCATGGGGGCAGAGCAAGGGCGCGCCTACTACGCCATCGACCGGCGGTGGAACGACCGGCGGCAGTACGGGAACACCAACCACGGGCACTACCAGGCCCTCGACGAACACCCCATCGACGACTAGCCCCACGCAACCCAGCGTGAGCATTCCGCAGCCAATTTATGTGAGCGGCCGGGTGATGCTGGAAGACGGCACACCGCCGCCGGGCCCGGTAGTAATCGAAACGGTCTGCAACGGAAATCCGCACGGCGAGGGATACAGCGACGCGAAGGGCTACTTCTCGATCGAACTGGGAAACCGCAACGGGATCATCCAGGACGCGAGCGAGATGGGCACCCTGAGTCCGTTGCGCGGCACTGGCCTCTCCAACTCCACGGGAGGGTCGGCGACATCCGGACTGGGCGGCGGGGCGGAAAGCGCGGAACGCAAGTACATGGGCTGCGATCTGCAGGCGAAGCTTTCGGGATACCGTTCGCAGAGCGTGCCCCTGGCGGGGCGGCGTCCGATGGACGACCCGAATATCGGCACGATTCTGATGCATCGTACCGGACCTGCCGAAGAAGGCAAGACGGTGAGCATGGTTTCGCTGGCAGCGCCGAAGGATGCGAAGAAGGCGTACGACAAGGGCCTGGACGCGCTCAAGAAAAAGAAGTTCGAAGACGCGCAAACGAATTTCGAGAAAGCCGTGGAGGCTTACCCGAAGTATGCGACTGCCTGGTACGAACTGGGCATGCTTCAGGCAGGCCAGGGCAAGCTGGATATGGCGCGGAAATATTTCGAGACCTCGATTGAGAATGATCCGAAGTTTCTGAAGCCGTACCTGCAGCTTTCGATTATCGCCTTGCAGGCGCAGAAGTGGCAGGAGCTGGCCGAGGTCACGAGCAAGACGATTAAGCTGGACCCGTTCGACTTTCCCCAGCAGTTCTTCCTGAACTCAGTGGCGAACTACAATATGCAGCATTTCGACGCGGCGGAAAAGAGCGCGCTGGAAGCGGAGCGGCTGGACACGCGGCACCAGTTTCCGAAGAACAGCCATCTGCTCGGAATGATTCTGGCGATGAAGAAGGACTATTCCGGGGCGAAGGAACGCTTTAAAGCGTACCTGCAATTCGCGCCGGATTCGGAAGACGCGCCGCGGGTGCGAACGCAGCTGGCCGAGGTCGAGAAGATTACGGCAGCGACGAATCGGGATCAGTAGACGCGGCTTACTTGCCGGCCACGCCAAGCATGCCGCGGGTGACGAAATCGGTCATCGTCAACAGGAGCAGGATCATCAGCCAGAGCAGTCCGCCTAATACCACCAGCTTTGTGAGTTTCGTGCTGTGGCGGACGTGCATGAAGAAGAGGGCGACCAGCAGCATTTTGACGCAGGCGATGGAGAGCGCGACCACCGTGCTGAAGGCGCCTAGATCGACATAGGCGACGGCGGTAGTCAGGCCCGTGAGAAACAGGAGCGCTACCAGGATCTTGACGTAGGTCCCGACGGAATCGATGTGAGTGTGTTCTTGATGAGCGCTCATGCTATTTCCCCAAATGTCGATCGATCAGATACAGCAGAGGGAACAGGAAGATCCAGATGACGTCTACGAAGTGCCAATATAATCCCGAAACATCGACAGGCGTGTAATACGCGGCGGAGTAGACTCCCTTGCGCGCCTGCATGATGAGAGTGAGAATAATGCCCACGCCGATCACCATGTGCAGGGCGTGCAACCCGGTCATCACGAAATAGAGCGAGAAGAAAAGTTGGGCATGGCCCTGGTCGGCGGGCTTGACGCCTTCCAGATGGAAGGCAGCCTGGCCGGGAATGTGATTCTCGTCGAATTTTTCCTTCCACTCGATGGCCTTGACGCCGAGGAAGACGCCGCCGAAGAGGAGGGTCAGGATGAGGAAGATGACGATCATCTTCTGCTGCCCGAGCTGCCCGGCGCGGACGGCCATCACCATGGTGAAACTGGAGAGCAGCAGGACGCCGGTGTTGATGGCGCCGAGGACGGCATTGAGGCTGCTGGAGGCGATGGCGAACACTTCCGGATACCAGTTGCGGTAGACGGTGTAACAGGCGAACATGCCGCCGAAGAACATGATTTCCGTGATCAGGAAGATCCACATCCCGAGCTGGGATGCGTCCTTCTGCTGCTCCGCGTCGTCGAACTGGACGCGCAGCGCGAGAGTCTCTGTATGCCCGTGATCAGCCAACTTCGATCTCCTCTCCCATGACGGTGCTGTAATCGTACGCGTCGTGGGTAACGATCGGGGTCTCTTCGAAATTGTGCACCGGAGGCGGCGAAGAGGTCTTCCATTCGAGGCCGGTGGCGCCCCAGGGGTTGGCGGGGGCCATCTTGCCGTAGCGCAGCGACCAGATGAAATAGATCATGGGGATCAGGTAGCCGACGGCGAGGACGCTCGCGCCGGCTGTCGAAAGAACGTTGAGTACCTGGAATTCTTCCGGATAGGCGTGATACCGGCGGGGCATCCCGAGGTAGCCGAGGATGAACTGCGGGAAGAAGGTCAGGTTGAAGCCCAGGAAAATAATCAGCGCAGAGAGCTTGGCCCAGCCTTCGGGATACATGCGGCCGGTCATCTTGGGCCACCAGAAGTGCATGCCGCCGAGATAGCCCATGAGCGCGCCGCCGACCATGATGTAGTGGAAGTGGGCGACGACGAAGTACGTGTCGGTGACATGGATGTCCATGCCGAGCGCCGCCAGGAAGAGGCCGGTGAGGCCGCCGATGGTGAAGAGGCCGATGAAGCCGAAGGCGTACAGCATCGGGGTCTGGAAGGAGATGGAGCCGCGGTACAAGGTCGCAGTCCAATTGAAGACCTTGATGGCCGAGGGGATGGCGACGAAGTAGCTGAGGAAGCTGAAGACCATGCCGGCGTAGAGCGACATGCCGCTGACGAACAGGTGGTGTCCCCAGACCAGGAAGCCGAGCACGGCGATGGCGACGCTGGAGAAGGCGACGAAGCCGTAGCCGAAAACCGATTTACGAGAGAACGTGCTGATGACTTCGCTGACCACGCCCATGGAGGGCAGGATCATGATGTACACGGCGGGGTGCGAGTAGAACCAGAAGAGGTGCTGGAAGAGCACCGGGTCGCCGCCGCGCGCAGGGTCGAAGATTCCGAGATGAAAGACGCGTTCCACGAAGAGCAGGATGATCGTCACGGCGAGCACCGGGGTGCCGAGCACCTGGATGAGGCTGGTGGCGTAGTTCGCCCAGACGAAGAGGGGCATGCGGAACCAGGTCATCCCGGGGGCGCGCATGCGGTGGACGGTAACGATGAAGTTGAGACCGGTGAGGATGGACGAGAAGCCTGCGACGAAGATGCCGAGCGCGGTAGCGATGACCCAGCTATTGGAGTACGAGGTACTGTACGGCGTATAGAAGGTCCAACCGGTATCGACGCCGCCGGCGATCATCGCAAAGAGGCTGAAGGCGCCGCCGATCACCAGCAGGTACCAGCTCAAGAGATTGAGTTTCGGGAAGGCAAGATCGCGCGCGCCGATCATGATCGGCAGAAAGAAATTGCCGAGCACCGCTGGGATCGATGGGATGAGGAAGAAGAAGATCATCGCCACGGCGTGCATGGTGAAGAGCTTATTGTAGGTATTCGAACTCACCAGATCGCCCTGAGGGGTCAGCAGTTCCACGCGGATCAGGGTGGCGAAGGCGCCTCCGATGAAAAAGAAGAGCGTGATGGTGGCGAGGTACAACAGTCCGATGCGCTTGTGGTCCTTGGTCAGCAGCCAGGACTTCAGGCCATAACTGGCGTTTAAGTAATGCTCGCGTTCGTGGAGCGGCTTCGGTAATCATATGGTTCTCAGCGTTTGGCCGGAGCAGTGAGTGCCCTGCCGGCCGGAGTAGTCCCGCTATCCACCGGACCCGCGGCCGGTTTGGGACCTATGGACTTCACGTATTCCACCAATTGAAGGATTTGGTCTTCGGTGACCAGCCCCTGGAAGGTGGGCATCACCGGCTCATAGCCGGCCACGATCTTTGCCTGCGGCTGGAGGATGGATTCGCGGATGTAGGCCTCATCGGCCTTCACGGTATTGCCTCCAGAGAGTTTGACCGGCTGGCCGAAGAGGTTCACCAGGTTGGGACAGCGGCCGGTGTTGTCTTCCTTGTGGCAATTGTTGCAGGCCAATTGTTCGAAGAGCTTCTTGCCGTTATCGGCAAGCGAGCCTTCGGCGCCTCCGCCGAGCCAGGCCTCGTAGTCCGCCGGCTCCATCACATAGATCCAACCGATCATGCCGGAGTGTCGAGTGCCGCAGTATTCGGCGCAGAAGAGATGGTACTTGCCGGTCTTGGTCGGCGTGAACCAGGTGGTGCTGTAACGGCCGGGCACCACGTCCTGCTTGGTGCGGAAGGCGGGAACAAAGAAGCTGTGGATGACATCTTCGCTGGCCATCGTGATGCGGACGGGACGGCCGACGGGAATGTGCAGCTCGTTAATTTCGCGCTGACCTTCCATGTGTTCCAGCTTCCACATCCACTGCTTGCCGACCGCATAGATCTGGATGGCGTCGTTCGGCGGCCTGCTGGCATTGAAGAAAATGCTGGCGCCCCAGGTGAACATGACCATGGTGAGGCCGAAGGGAATCACACTCCATACAATTTCCAGCGTGTACCCGGTATGGACGACATGCGGCAGTTCGTTCTCCGAACGCCGGCGGTAACGGATCGCGAAGTAGAAAATCGCGCCGAAGATCAGCAGCGTGAAGAAGACGCTGACCGCGAGCAGAAAGTACAGGAGGTGATCCACCTCGGGTGCGAGCGTGGAGGCCTGTACCGGAAATAATTGAAATTTACCCATCGTGTGCTATCCAACCCGCCTGTCGTTACTGCGTAATACGCTACGGCGGTCATTGCGGACGTCGCGGCGCAAGAAGATAAAGAGGAACACGCCGCAAACCAGCGTGAAGGATGCGCCGGCGAAGCGCACCAGATTCATCACAACCGCCCCGTACTTGCCGGTGACCGGGTCGTAGTGGTAACAGAACAGCAGAATCTGATCGACCGGCGAACCGATCTTGTTTTGCGAAGCTTCCACCAGGCCGAGCCGCACATCGCGCGGCTGATACTCCACGCCGTAGAAATAGCGCGAAAGGCGCCCTTCGGGAGTCAGCACCATGATGCCGCTGGCGTGAGCGAACTGGTCGGTGGCCGCGATCGTACTTATAGTGGTAGCCCACGGTATCGGTGAGCGCCTTGATATTGGCCTCGTCGCCGGTGAGAAGGTGCCAGCCATTGGCGGTATTCGGCCGGCCGAAGCGGCGCAGATACATCTGCTTCTTGGAGGCCGCGGTTTCGGGCGTGTCCTTGGGGTCGAAGCTGACGGCGACGATTTCGAAATCTCTTGCCGGGATCGAGCGACACCGCCTTCAGGCTGCCGGCCAGGCCGTTGAGAATCTGGGTGCAGAGCATGGGGCAGCGGTAATAGACCAAGGCCAGGATCACAGGCTTGCCGCTATCGGAAATACGTGGAGAGCGGGACCGGGCGGCCGGCCTCATCCTTGAACATCAAGGTCGAGCGGGACCTGTTGATCGAGCTTCTGATCGATGCCGACACCCATCAGCGCGCCGGGTAGGGCGGGCTTGAGATTGGAATCCTGCATGGTGCGCGTGGGCTGCGGGGGGCCGAGCAACTGGCCGGGTTGGGCCAGAGCGGCGCCGGCCAGGAGCAGCGGCAGCGCGAATAATCCGGTGAAGCGGCCTGGTAAGGCCCATCCACATTTTTGTTTCACTTACGTTGACCTTCTTTAGAGTTGACTTGTTCCGGCTTGCCTTTATCGGGGCCGACGACAGATTTCTGTTCCGCGGCCGGCGGCGGCGCATCGGCTTCCGGTTTCGCGACGATGCCGAGACCGCTTTCGGTTGGCATGCTGACTCCGGCGGCGTCTGGCATGGCGGATTGCGAGCGTGAAGGCAGGCCGCGCTGCACGATCAAATCGATCGCCTGGGCGATCGGAATGCGCACAACGCCCTTTCGGCCGATCGACCCAGGCGTAGCTATTCAGCACCTGGTCCTCTTCGGCGCGGAAGGTTTTGAGATCCAGCACGGGCTGCTGCTGAAGCTGGGGCTGCGGGAAGATCTGGCGCGGCTGAATGGTGGTCGCCATGTTGGTCTCTTCCTGCGATTGGAAGAACTTGAAAAGCCCGAGCAGCAGCAGGATCGAGATCAGGCAGATGGCGACCATGGCGATGCCGAACTTGCCGATCGCCCAGATATTGACGTCGGAGGTCTCGTGGCCGGGACCGTGGTTTGGAGTGTGTCTTAGTCTCGTCCATGTTCCAAAACCTCCTCCAGGTGCGGCGCGTTCACCGGCATGAGCGGGCGCTTCTCCAACTGGGTCAGGAAATAGGCCAGCCAGATACCGACCAGGCCGATGGGAATCGTGAAATCCAGGAAGCTGAGACCGAAGCTATCCTTGCGGAAGCTCGGGGTGATGAGCCAGTAGAGGTCCACAAACCGCATGCAGCAGAATAAAGACCGCGATCGATGCGAGGAACTTGAAATTTCGCTTGAGATCGCGCGAGAGCAGCAGAGCGAACGGCAGGACGAAGTGGCCCAGCACCAGGAGAAGTCCGACGAACTGCCAGCCGTTGTTGAGGCGGGTGAGATACCAGGGAATTTCTTCCGGCAGGTTGCCCGCCCAGATGATGAGGAACTGGGAGAACGAAAAGTAGGCCCAGACCATGACCAGCGCGAGCATGAACTTGCCGAGATCGTGCAGGTGGCGGTGGGTCAACACTTCCGACATCGGACGGCGGTTGGAGAGCAGCACCATCAGGGTGATGAGGAAGGCCATCGCGGTGAGCCCCTGGCTGGCGATGAAGAGCAAGCCGAACATGGTGGAGAACCACTTGGGGTCCACGGAGAGAACCCAATCGATCGCCATGAAGGTGACGCTGAAGCCCCAGAACAGGATGCCGGGACCGGCCATGCGGCTCATTTTGCCGTGCACCGCGTCGTGGCCTTCGGCGTCTTCCTTGGCGGACCACTTGTTGAACCACCAGGAGAGGAACAGCCAGCCTGCAAAATAGATGGCGGCGCGCGTCAGGAAGAACGGCAGGTTCAGGTACGGAACTTTGTGTTTGAGTAGCGGATCTGCGTTGACGATCTCCGGATGCGGCCACGGGTAGAGATTATTGATGCCGATGACGATCGGAAGAAACATCAAAAGGGTGAGCGGCAGAGTTCGTCCGGCGGCTTCGCAGGCGCGGCGAATGACCAGGCCCCAGGCGCCGCCCGTAACGTACTGAAGCATCAGCCACGCCAGCGGCCCAAGGCTGATCGCCACGATGAAGATATACGACCACAGGTACGAGCGGTAAAACTGAGTGGGTCCGGCGGCGAAAAATCCGATGGCGCTCAACACGGCGCCGGCGATGCCGACACCCAGGGCGCGAGTGCGCCACTGCCGCATCTCCGATTGCAGTTCCGGCGGGATGCGGTAGTCTACGGTCTGCGCCGTCATTGCGCACCCCCGAGTTGGCCGCGCGCATCGGCGGGCACATCGTTAATGGTTGCCTGCTGGCTCAACTGCAAGGCGCGAATATAGGCCACGATGGCCCAGCGGTCCTGCGGTTGAATCTGTATGGCGTAATCGGGCATGGCGCCGAATCCGTTGGTAATCACGTCGAAGAAATATCCATCGGGCTGATCGCGCAGCCGTTCGCTGGTGTAGCTCGGAGGCCGCCGGTAGCCGCGGCGTACGATCATGCCGTTGCCGCCGCCGGTGCGGTCGTGACAGGGGCTGCAGTAGACATTGAAGCGCTGCTGGCCGCGCAGCAGCACTTCTTTGGTGACCGGCATGGGGAAGTCTTTGACCGGTTTGCCATCGGCGCCCTTGCCGGTAAAGTAAGCAACGTCGTCATTGAGATGGCCGCGTGCCACAGTGCCTTCACTGAGGGGACGCGCGGAGCGGCCATCCAGGAAGAAATCGCTGGGCCGCAGCGGGATGTATTTCGGCTGGTCGTGCATGTCCTGGCGGCAGGCGGAAAGGCCGGCGATCGCGAGCAGGAGAGCGCCAAATTTGTAGTTAGTGCGCAACTTCAGACACCTCTCTGGGCTCCAGCGTCTCCAGGAATTCGGACGTCCTATCGTGATCGAACAGCGGGTCCGTGGCTTCGATGCAGAGGAAGAAACGGTTGCGGCTGGCCAGCGCGAAGCGCGGCACGTTGAACGTAGGATGGTACGGCATCGGCAGACCGCAGAGACCGAGCAGCCCGAACACCGCCGAGAGCGAGGCGAAAAGAATCGTCAATTCGAAAGTGATGATGATGTACGCGGGCCAGCTATGCAGCGGCCGGCCGCCGATGTTGATCGGGTACTGATAGACGGTGATGTAATACTGCAGCAGGTAGCCCGTGAGGCCGCCGATGATGCCGCCGATCAGCACGATCAGCGGGAGGCGGTTTTTGTGGAGGTGGAGCGCGTCGCTCAATTCCTCAATCGGAAAGGGCGTGTAGGCGTCCAGTTTGCGGTAGCCTTTTTCGCGTGCCGCCCGCGCGGCATTCACCAAAGCGGTGGGATTATCGAACTCGGCCATCACCCCGTAAATTGGCTTCTCCATCATCAGGCTTGGTCCTCCTTGATTTTGGCCTGCGGGAGAAGAGTGCGGACTTCAAAGATCGAAATCATAGGCAGGAGACGGATGAACAGGAAGAACAGAAACAGGAACAGGCCGATGGTGCCCAGGTAGGTGGCCCAATCCCAGCGGGTGGATTCAAAGCGTCCCCAGGAAGAGGGCAGGTTGTCCTGCGAGAGGCTGGCGACGATGATCACGAAGCGCTCCAGCCACATGCCGATGAGCACGATGATCGACCAGATAAAGAGAATCACGGGACTGCTGCGCACCTTCTTAAACCAGAGCGCGTTGGGGGCGATCACGTTACACGCGATCAGCGTCCAGTAGTGGTACTTGTACATGCCGGTCATGCGGTTCCAAATGGCGGCTTCCTCGAAGACGTTGCCGCTGTACCAGCCCGTGAAGGCTTCCAGGATGTACGAGTAGCCGACGATCAGGCCGGTGGCCATCATGACCTTGGCGGCGTTGTCGAGGTGCTTATCGGTGATCAGCCCCTGCAGACCGTAGGCCGCTCGCAGCGGGATCGCGAGTGCCAGCACCATGGCGAAGCCCGAGTAGATGGCGCCGGCGACAAAGTAGGGAGGGAAGAAGGTGCTGTGCCAGCCGGGAACGATGCCGATGGTGAAGTCGAAGCTGACCACGGTGTGCACGGAGAGCACCAGCGGAGTGGCGAGGCCGGCGAGCAGGAGCGATGCTGTTTCGTAAACCGCCCAGTGTTTGGCGGAGCCGCGCCAGCCCATCGCCAGGATGCCGTAGAAGAACTTGGCGAAGCGATCCGTGGTGCGATCGCGCAGGGTCGCAAGATCGGGCATCAGGCCCACATACCAGAAGAGAAGCGAAACCGTGGCGTAAGTGGAAACGGCGAACACGTCCCACACCAGCGGGCTGCGGAAGTTGGGCTCGATCGCCATCGTGTTGGGATAGGGGAAGAGCCAGTACATGAGCCAGGGACGGCCGAGGTGGAGCACGGGGAACATGCCGGCGCAGGCCACGGCGAAGAGCGTCATGGCTTCCGCGAAGCGGTTGATGGAGTTGCGCCACTGCTGATTGAGCAGGAGGAGAATCGCCGAGATCAACGTGCCGGCGTGACCGATACCGACCCACCAGACGAAGTTCGTGATATCCCACGCCCACATCGCCGGAGAGCGCAAGCCCCAGATTCCGAGGCCGCGAGCGAAGAGGACGCCGACCGCCAGGAGGAAGACAAGCAGCAGGCCGATACCGGCGGCGAAGCTGCCCAGCCAGAACAGCGGGGGCGTCTTCTTGGTGAGGACGACGGCAGCGATCTGATCCGTGACGGTGCCAAACGTATAGCCGGGCGCAATGATTTCCTTGGGCGCCGGCTTATCGATTACTTGTGGTTCATCCGCCATGGCTTATGCCTCAATCTCCGGGTTGGGATTGCGCAGGGACGCAAGATAAGTGGTTCGCGGCCGTGTGTTGAGATCCGCCAGCAGACCGTAGTTGCGTTCCGTCGCCTTCAATTTCGCCACACGGCTGTTCTTATCGTTGATATTGCCGAAGACGATGGCGTCGGTGGGGCAGGATGCCTGGCACGACGTTTGAATTTCGCCATCGCGCACGCTGCGATCGCCGCGTTCGGCATCGATCTTCGCCGAATTGATACGCTGCACACAGTACGTGCATTTTTCCATGACGCCGCGGCTGCGCACCGTGACATCGGGATTGCGCACGCAGCTTCAAACTGGGCGTCTCGTAATCGCTGAACAGGTAGAAATTGAAGCGCCGTACCTTGTACGGGCAGTTGTTGGAACAATACTTGGTTCCGACGCACCGGTTGTAGACCATGTCGTTCAGGCCTTCGGAGCTGTGGGACGTGGCTTGCACCGGGCAGACCAGTTCGCAGGGCGCGTTTTCGCACTGCATGCAGGGAACCGGCTGATTGTAGATGGCGGGGTCATTCGGCTCGCCCTGATAGTAGGAATCGACGCGCAGCCAGTTCATATGGCGGCCGCGGCGAACCTGATCTTTACCGACCACGGCGATGTTGTTCTCAGCCTGGCAGGCAATGACGCAGCCGCCGCATCCCGTGCACGAATTCAGGTCGATCGACATTCCCCAGGCATAGCCTTCATACTTCCACTCGGGATAGAGCGAAAGGCTGCGGGGAGGCGTCTCAGCGCCTTCATTGGGAGACTCGGGATTCTTTTTGTACTCGGCGAGATCCGCGTGGTGGATGATGTGACGGCGGTCGGGCGTTTCCAGGTTATGGAAATCCTGCGTGGAAGCGAACAGGTAATTTCCCGCCGATCTTCTCGGCGTCGAGGCCGACGTCCTGCCAGAGCGCTTTCGCGGTGCGAATGCCGTAAGGGTCGAAGCCCATGCCCTTGGCGGCGCGTCCGCCGGCCCAACGGCCGTAGCCCAGATGCAGGGTGGCGGCGCCATCGACGTGGCCGGGCTGAATGAAGACCGGCGCGTTCAGACTGCGGCCTTCGTAGGTCAGCTTCAGCATGTCGCCATTCTGTACACCGAGGCGGTGCGCGGTGGCGGGGCTGAGAATCGCCGCGTTGTCCCAGGTCAATTTGGTGACCGGCTTGGGCATCTCCTGCAGCCAGCCGTTGTTGGCGAAGCGGCCGTCGAAGATGGTGGGATCGGGCCGGAAGATTACTTCCAACTTGCCGCCCAGGTGCCGGGCGCCGGCGCGCGCACTGAGCGCTTCGCCGCGAACGGAAGGAGTCTTTAAGGGAAGCGCCGAATTGGCGACGACGCCATCGTGGACGGCGCGACGCCACCAGGCTTCGAAATCCGCGCCCTGATGCTGAGCTCTCCAATATCCCTTGACCAGTTCGTACGGAGTGCTTTCCGGCTGATCCGGTGAAGGTCTGAAGCATTTGCAGCGCGGAACGTCCACCATAAAGCGGCTGGATCAGCGGCTGCTGCAGGCTGACCGTACCGTCAAAGGCGCGAGCATCGCCCCAGGTTTCGAGGAAGTGCGCTTCGGGGACCTGCCACTGGCAGGCTTCGCTGGTTTCGTCGGCGTAGAGCCCGAGCCGGATGCGCAGCTTGGCGCGCTTCAACCGGTCGCGCATACCCAGTTCCACGGGGGAATTGAAGGCGGGATTGCCGCCGAGGATCAGCAGCACATCAACGGCGCCGGCATCCAGATCTTTTGCGAGATCGAGCAGGGATGCCATCTGGTCGGCGGGGTTGGCTTCCACGGGATCGGTGTAGAACACCGTCTTACCGACGTTGCCGAGCTTCTCATTCATGATCGCGGCAAGCGCATGAACGATGGGCGGCTGATGCGCGCCGGCGACCACTACGCTGGCGCCCTTGTTGGATTGCAGGTCGCGCGCCATCGGGCCGACCCACTTATAAATATCGTGATTTTCGCCGGTCTTGGGGCCTTCCGCGATGCCCAGTGAAATTGCGAGCGCCCAGGCGAACTCCTCGATATCGCCCGCACGGAGGCGTAAGCGGTGATCGGCCTTGGTGCCGGTGGGAGTGGGCATCGGCTCCGCGACGTAGAGCCGGTTCATGGTGTCGGACGGCTCGTTGACGCGGCGGCGGGCGGAGAACTGGCGGGCGTAGCGCAGATAGCCCGGACCGGACGCCAGGAAATCGGCGTCGAGGGAGACGACCACGTTGGCGTGGGTGAAATCGTAGTACGTGTTGGTGGGCTGACCGAAGGCCTGCTGGGAGCCGGCGCGCGCGGAGTGTGGTCCGGCGGGATCCCACTGGTGCCACTTGGCGGAAGGATAGAGCTGCTGAATGCCGCGAAGCTGAGCGGCCATGGTGGGCGAGGTCACCGTCTCGGTGAGAATCCGGATGCCCGCGCCATTCTTTGTCTTTTGCTGTGCCAGCGCCTCGCGCAATTCGCCGGCGAACTTGCCCCACGAGCGGATCTCACCGTTAAAAGTGAGCGCCTGGGAACGATCGGGGTCGTAGAGCTGGAGCACCGAGCCCTGCGAGTAAGGGTCGCAGGCGCCGAGCGTGGCGGGATGCTCGGGGTTGCCCTCCATCTTGGTGGGCCGGCCCATGTGGCTTTCGGCGAGCAGGCCGTTGGCAAGACCGTTCACCGTCATGGCGGTGGCGAAGAACAGCGGACGCCCCGGAATCAGGTCTTCCGGTTGGCGCACGTACGGCATGATGTGTTCGGTGGGCTGCCGGGTGCAGGCCGTCATACCGGCCAGCGCCAGCGACGCGCCCATCATCTTCATGAAGTTGCGGCGGCCTTCGTTGGCGTCTTCATCATCCGCCCAGCCGACGGACTGGCGTGGAAATTCGCGCTCCAGCAGGTCCTGAAATTCAGGTGTGGCGGCCAGGTCGTCCAGGCTGCGCCAGTAGTCGCGCCCGCGAGCGCCTTCCAGCCGTTGTTGTACAGCGGCCAGGTCCAGTTGGTTCCGTGGATCACTCATCGGTGGCAAGTTGAACAGCTAGTCAGGGTGCGCGCGTCTTGAATTTTGTATTCGGCCACCAGTTTGCGGCCGATCGTTTCCTGATCGCCCTCGGGCTGATAGCCCATGGTGGTGATGAACTCGCGCGGTCTTACGTACTTTTCCGGATTACGGTGACAGTTGAGGCACCACTCCATCTGGAGCGAGTTGTACTGGAAGGTAAGCGGCATCTTGTCCACTCGCCCGTGGCAGCTCTCGCAGCCCACGCCCTTGTTCACGTGAATGCTGTGGTTGAAATAAACAAAATCGGGAAGATCATTGACGCGCGTCCAACGGATGGATTCGTTGGTGCGGTAGCTGGCGCGCACGGGTTCCAGGGTCGGGCTCGTGCTCCAGATCTGCGAGTGGCAGTTCATGCAGATTTTGGTGGGAGGAATGTTGGCGAATCCGGAGACCTCCACGGTCGTGTGACAGTAGCGGCAATCCACGCCGAGCCCTCCGACGTGATGCGCGTGACTGAAGGGCACCGGTTGCTCCCGCGCCTGTGTGGCGCGAGTAGCCCAATCCGAACCGCTCACTTGGAAGACGACCCAACCCGCAAATCCAAGGATGAACACGGCTCCAAACAGCGTGATCCGTGTGAATGTATTCGTGCTGTGGTGAAAGATCTGGGACATGGGTTATCGCAGTCCCGGGTCAAGTGTCAGATGTTGTGTTATTTCGCATCAGGAAAACAGCTGCCCAGTTTCTATCCCTAAGTGCACTCTTCCCGGACGATATTCATCTAGAAGATGTCGGCGTCAACGGTTTTGCTTCATTTTAACGAATCGATTGCGCACGCCACAAGACTTGGTGAGGTCCGCAAGCGAGGAATTCTTCCACAAATCAACGTTCTCTGCATCAAAAATACGCAGTTTTCGTGCCGGCTATTGCCATCGGCCGTGCAAACTGCGAATTGCGCGGCAGGCCCATTCTTGCTGCGTTTGTCCCACAGCGAGCCACCGGCGTATTCTCCGTCTTTACTTAACGCATAAAAATTCAGGTCGATCTGCGCCAGGCGCGCCGCATCATTATCGAAGTTGCGGGCTACCCTTTTGAACGCATCGAGGATCGCATCTTTCGGACGCATCCCATGCCGCATGTTCTCGACAATGGTATGCGCCCCACACACTCGCAAATTTTCTTCGCCGCGGCCGGTGGAACCGGCGGCGCCGACATCCTGATCCAGCCACATGCCGCCGCCGATGATCGGCGAATCGCCCAGACGTCCTGCGATCTTGAAGGCCGCACCGCTGGTAGTGGTAACCGCGGACATCTCACCCTTCTCGTTCAAGCCAAGGCAGTTGATGGTACCGTGCAGCGGCGGGTTTGACGCAATTTCGTGAGCCCAGGCGAGCAGCTCGTCATCTTGGCCAGGGAAATCCCGCTTTAGCTCTCCGAGCTTCTTCACGGGGGGCGCATCGGTGCCGCTCTCCCAGTTGGTGTGGCCATCGCGGTCGCGCAGTTGGCGTTTCCACATCAGCCAGGCCAGGCGCGAGCGTTCGGTGAGCAGATCTTCCTCGGGAAATCCGTATGCCTTGGCGAAGCGCAGTGCGCCTTCCCCCACAAGCATCATGTGATCGGTCTCCGCCATCACCAGTTTGGCGATCTTCGAAGGCGTCTTGATGCCGCGGAGGGCTCCGACGGCGCCGCCGCGGCGCGAGGGACCGTGAATCACGCTGGCATCGAGCTCGACTACGCAATCTTCATTGGGCAGGCCGCCGTAGCCCACGCTGGTTTCCCGCGGATCCAACTCCACGATATTGACACCGGCGATTATTGCATCCAGCGTGTCGCCGCCGCCTTTGATGACTTCCATTGCCTTGGCGCAGCAATTAATGCCGCCGTTGAACGCGTTGGCAGTCGAAATCACGACATTTTTTGCACGCGGCTGGGCAGTGAGCTGGCGCGCTATGGGAAGCGCGGCCACACTCATCATCACGGCTCGCCTGCTGAAATTGATGTCCTTCATGTTGATTTCTCCTTCCACCAGCAACAGCAGCGTAACGGCCGCCTGCCGGGCTCCCCGTAACGGCAACGAGAAACGCAAGGACTGGGAAAGAAGAAACAATTATGTCATAGCGGTACCGGGACAAAATAGTCCGGTATAGACGGCTCAATGGAGCTATCACGGTGTGCTTAAATGAACCGTCCCCATGATGCGCCGACAAGTCGAAATCGGACTCCTGCTGTTGGCGTGCGCTGCCGGCCTGATTTATGAATCGCGGCGTGCCGGGCTGACGGTGGACGAGACGTCTCATTTCGCGGCGGCTTATATGTACTGGCTGGGGGACGACACGCTCCAGCCCGCGGACGCACCGCCGCTGACGCGGGCCATCTGCGGCTGGATTCCGCGCCTGATGCACGCACCTTCGCCGCGCCAGACCGCCGGGTTGGAATGAGCGCGACGCTTACCGGATCGGCGCCGAGATTTTGGATGATCCGCACATCCGCGCGCGCCGATTGCTGTTCTACACACGCTTGCCTTTTCTCATCTTTCCGCTGCTGATCGTATTTCTGCTGTGGCATTGGGGCCGGCAATTGTTCGGCGAACCGGCCGCGCTGTGCCTGGCGGCGTGCGGTGCGCTCGAGCCGACCATTCTGGGGCATGGCGTCCTGATCAACTCCGACGTGCCGGCGGCATTCGGCGCGCTGTGGTTCGCTTATGCCGCGTGGAAATACTGGTCTGCTCCGGACCGGCGGATGCTGCTGATGATGCTGGCCGCGATGGTGTTCGCGGTGCTGACCAAATTCACTCTGCTGCCGCTGGCGATCGCAGGGTTGGTGCTCGCGCTGCGGAAAGGGCCGCGCGTTTGGGCGGCGGTTGCGATTCCAGCCACGCTATACCTGGGAATCCTGGCGGCCTCGCAGTTTCAGGCGGCGCCGGTTTCGGCAGCGGAGATCGGCCAATTCAGCGGGGCCGGAGTTCCCGGCTGGGCGATGGGCGGCGCGAAGCTGCTCGCCAAACTTCCGTGGCCGACGCAATTTGTGCACGGGCTGCTATTCATCGGCGGCAGCTTGCAGGGCGACGGCTTCACGGGCTACATGCTGGGCCGCCAGATCCGCGGCAAGGTGCCGCTTTACTTCCCTTTGGCGTGGGCGATCAAGTTCCCGATTCCACTGCAGCTCCTCGCAATCGCGGGGCTGATTGCCCTGGCAATCCGGATCCGCCGGCGTCAGGCGGGGAGCGCAGACCTGTTCGTATGGGGGCCGGGGCTCTTCTTCTTTGGAGCGGCGACGCTTTCGAATTCTCATATCGGTTTTCGGCATGTGCTGCCGGCGCTGCCTTTTTTCATACTCGGGGGAGGCTTTGCGATGGCGCGTTGGGGCGGCTTTCGTGCGATGCGCGTGGGCGTCGCGATCTGCCTGCTCTGGCTGGCGGCCTCTTCGCTGCGCAGCTATCCTCACGGCATCTCTTACTTCAACGAATGGATCGGCGGCCCGGCCGAAGGCTGGCGGTACCTCGCCGATAGCAATATCGATTGGGGGCAGGATCTACCCGCGCTGGGGCGGTATATGGAAGAGCGCCGCGTGCCGAGCATGAAGACGTTCATTTTCGGCTTCGACAATCCTTTCCACTACATGAAGCCGGGGAGCCTGGAGCCTCAAGCGCTGCCAGCGGCCGAGAATCCCGCGCTGCCGCACAGTTTCCAGCCAACGCCGGGACTCTACGCGGTGAGCGCGAATTTCCTGGCGGGCTTCCTTTTTCCGCCTGGCTACGAAGACTACCTGGCGTATTTTCGACCGCGGACGCCCGACGCGCGGGCAGGATATTCGATTTTTATTTATCGAGTGCAATGAGATACGCACGCACCCTTTTTGTGTGGGCCGCTGATACACTGATGCCTAATGAGGTTCTCGTCTTTCGCTTTGCTGGCAGTGGCATTCTTTGCTGCCGGCGCGCAACAAAAAGGAAAAAAGCCCGCGGATGTTCAGATTCTCGAGACCAAGGCGGTTCGCGAGACAACCCGAATCACGGTGGACGGCAAGATTCGAGTGACTGGGGAAAAACCGCTGCACGGACTGATCATCGTCTTCGATTTCCGCTCGCCGGAGAAAGAAGTGGTCACGACGCAAAAAGCGATGATTACCGAGGATACGGTGGACGCGGGCTACGAAGGCGTATACCACTCGGAGATGGCCGACGCGGCGCGTGCCGTTAAGTACACAATTCGCGCCTTCGACACCCACGAGAAAGAACTGAAGATCGTAAATACAGGACCATTTCCGATCGAATAGGCAAGGGTTTTCCACCGCTTTTTACAATGTTTTTACAACTTAGCCATCACCTTCCCGGGCGTCAACCGTAGGATTACTTTAGACGCTGAAACAAAGGAGGGCGCATGGGATCGCTTCAGGCAGGGACGAATCATCAGGTGATGCCTTATCGTGACGAACACCTCTCGCTGGACTTCGCCCAGCAGGCAGCGGCGCTCGATGCCGAACGCATGACATTGACCCGCAAAGAGTATGATCTGTTGGCTTTATTGGTGCAGCACGCGGGTGAGATTATTCCGCGCGAAGCGCTGCTGATGCAGGTCTGGGGCTACGGCGCCGAGATCCGCACGCGCACGTTGGACGTTCACGTCCGCCGTCTGCGCAAGAAACTTGGCGGCTATGCCGACCAGTACATTGAAACCATCTTCGGGATCGGCTATCGCTTCCAGCCGTTCCATGCACCGCGCTTCTTTCAACCCCAGCTTCCCAAGTCACCCTTCGCAATCGGTGCGTAAACCAGTGGGACAGACACTCCTCTGTCCCACTGTTTGACACCCCATTCGGGTGCTGTTAGCCTGAATTTTCATGCCAGCAGAGCCCGCTCTTCGTTCCACGCCCCTAAACTCTGTCCATCGAGGCCTCAAGGCGAAGATGGTCGACTTCGGCGGGTGGGATATGCCCGTTCAATACTCGGGCATCATCGACGAGCACAATGCGGTGCGCACCAGCGTTGGCGTCTTCGATGTCAGCCACATGGGCGAGATTGAAATTCGCGGACCCGAAGCTGCCAAGCTGACCGATTACCTCACCACCAACTCAGTCCACAAATTAAAGACGGGTCAGGCGCATTACTCGGGCTTGCTTTACGAGCATGGCGGATTCGTGGACGACATCCTGGTGCACAAGGTTGCCGAGGACCACTTCTTTCTGTGCGTCAACGCCTCGAATCAGGACAAGGATTTCGAGCACATGGTGGCGCAAAACAAGTTCGACGCGGTGGTGGAGAACAACGGCGACCGCTACGCGCAGATCGCGATCCAGGGACCGAAGGCGAGGGCCACGCTGCAGAAACTGACGGCGGTGGATTTGGGCGCGATCAAATATTACTGGTTCGCCGACGGTGAAGTCTCGGGCACGCCGGCGCGGATCGCGCACACCGGATATACCGGGGAAGACGGTTTCGAGATTTATGTCGCACCGTCGGAAGCCGCGCGCATGTGGCAGCTCGTCATGGACGCGGGCGAGGAATTCGGCATCAAGCCTTGCGGCCTGGGAGCGCGCAATACGCTGCGGCTGGAGGCGAAGATGGCGCTGTACGGCCATGAGATCGACGCTTCGATTTCGCCGTTGGAGGCCGATCTCGGCTGGATCGTCAAACTCGACAAGGGCGAGTTTGTGGGGAGCGAGGCACTGCGCAAGCAGAAGGCGGGCGGCCTCTCGCGCAAGCTGGTAGGGTTTGAGATGCGCGGCAGGGGAATCGGGCGCGATGGGTATGAAGTGTTCCAGGATGGCGCAGCCGCCGGGTGGGTGACCAGCGGTTCGCCTTCGCCGACGCTGAATAAGAACATCGGGCTGTGTTACCTGCCTACGGAACAAGCGGTACCAGGCAAGACCATCCAGATTATGATCCGCAACCAGCCAGTGGATGCGGTGACGGTGGAAACTCCGTTCTACAAGCGAGCAAAATAATCATGTATCCAGAAAATTTCCGGTATACGAAGGAACACGAGTGGGTCCTCGCGGAAGGCGACACCGGCACGGTCGGGATCACCGATCATGCGCAGCAGGAGCTGGGCGACATCGTCTACGTGGACCTGCCGAAGGTGGGGTCTCAGGTGGAGGCCGGCAAATCGCTTGGCTCGGTGGAGAGCGTGAAGGCGGTTTCCGACATCTATTCGCCAGTGAGCGGAGAGATCGTGGAGATTAACCAGACCTTGGCCGATGCCCCAGAGACGCTGAACTCCGATCCGCACGGCGCGGCATGGCTGGTAAAGATCAAGTTGAGCGGAACTTCGCAGATTGAGAATCTGATGACCGCCGCCGATTATCTAAGTTATATAGGAGCTGAAAAGTAGTTGCGCTATCTTCCGAAATCCGAGTCCGAACGCCGCGCGATGTTGGAAGCGTGCGGCGTGAGCACCCCCGAAGAGTTGTTCGCCCACCTGCCTGACGCGGTGCGGCTGAACCGGCCGCTGAATCTGGCGGCCGGCATCTCCGAATACGAGATCGTACAGTATTTCCGCGACCGCGCGGACCAGAATGCCAACGGCTATGCAAGTTTCCTGGGCGCCGGAGTGTACAACCATTTCCGGCCGGTGCTGGTGGATACGGTGGTCTCGCGCGGCGAGTTTCTCACGTCGTATACACCGTATCAGGCCGAAATCGCGCAAGGCACGCTGACTACGATCTTCGAATTCCAGACCATGATCTGCCAGCTCACCGGCATGGATGTGGCCAATGCCTCGATGTACGACGGTTCCACCGCCGTGCCGGAGGCCGCGATGATGGCCGTCCGCGCCACCGGCAAAGGCCGGGTGCTGATCTCGAGGACGGTGCATCCCGAATATCGGGAAGTGTTGGGGACGTATGCCAAGCATCAGGGCATGCCGGTCGCGGAGTTCGGATATGTGGCGGAATCCGGGGCGCTCGATCTGGAAGATCTGGAGCGGAAGATGGACGACCTCACGGGCGCCGTCATCATTCAGACTCCGAATTTCTTCGGCATCGTGGAGCAGGTGAAGGCGGCGGCCGAGATCGCGCACAAGCGCGGCGCGCTGCTGGTGGTGATCTTCACGGAGGCGGTATCGCTGGGCCTGCTGGAGCCGCCGGCCGATGCCGATATCGTAGCGGGCGAATTGCAATCCTTCGCCATCTCGCCGAGCTACGGCGGGCCGTATGCGGGCATCATCGCGGTAAAGGAAAAGTACATCCGGCAGGTGCCGGGCAGGCTGGTGGGGCAATCGCTCGATTCGCGGGGCAATCGCGCGTTCTGCCTGACGCTTTCGACACGCGAGCAGCACATTCGCCGCGAGAAGGCGACATCCAACATCTGTACCAATCAGGCACTGATCGCGCTGATGGCTACCGTTTTCATGACGGTTTACGGCAAGCAGGGTCTGCGCGAACTGGCCGAACAGAATCTGGCCAAATCGCATTACCTGGCAAGCAAACTGAAGCCTCGATTCACGGGCAAGTTCTTCAACGAATTCGTGGTGCGGTCCGAAGGGAAATCGCCCGAGGAACTGAACAAGCAATTACTTAAGAAGAAGATCATTGGCGGCCTGCCGCTGGGACGCTTCTATCCGGAACTGGCGGATTCCTACCTGGTATGCGCCACGGAAATGACGAAGCGCACCGATATGGATGCGTTGGTGGCGGAAGTCACGGCGCAGCCCCAGACAGAAACGGCGGAGGTGACGGCATGATCAAGAAAGTTACGCAGCACCTTTCCCCAAACGAGCCGCTGCTGTTTGAGCGTAGTTCGCCGGGCAAGAAGGCGTATCAACTGCCGGAACTCGATGTACCGGCGGTGGATGCCGCCGAGGCGCTGGGAGCCGAGAATGTGCGGCAGGAAATCCCGGGCTTCCCGGAAGTCAGCGAAGTGGAGGCGATCCGGCACTTCACGCGGCTTTCGACCTGGAACTACGCGATCGATTACGGCATGTATCCGCTGGGCTCGTGCACGATGAAGTACAACCCGCGGATCAATGAGCAGGTAGCGCGCACGGAAGGCCTGGCGTGGGCTCATCCTTATCAGCCGGAAGCGCTCTCGCAGGGCTGCATGGAAATCATGTGGAGCCTGGAGCAGGCGCTGGCTGAAATTTGCGGGATGGACGCGGTCACGCTGCAACCTGCGGCAGGCGCGCACGGCGAACTCACCGGCATTCTGCTGATTCGCGCGCTGCTGGAAAAGCGCGGCAATCCGCGCAAGAAGATCCTGATTCCGGATTCGGCGCACGGCACCAATCCCGCGACCGCCGCAATCGCCGGCTACGCGGTGGAGAACATCAAGAGCAGCGAGACTGGCGGCGTGGACCTGGCCATGCTCGAGCAGCTCGTGACCAGCGACGTGGCGGCATTGATGGTTACCAACCCGAACACGCTGGGCGTCTTCGAAAACAATATCGCGCGGGTGGCGGAGATTCTGCACAAGAAGGGCGCGATGTTGTACATGGACGGCGCCAATATGAACGCGCTGGTGGGCATCGCGCGTCCCGGCGATTTCGGCGTGGACGTGATGCATCTGAATCTTCACAAGACGTTTTCCACGCCGCACGGCGGTGGTGGACCGGGCGCGGGTCCGGTGGCGGTGAAGAAGGTATTGGAGCCGTTCCTGCCCACACCGCGGCTGCGACGCTCCGGCAAGAAACTCGCGTTCGATTATAAACGCAAGCAATCGATTGGGCGCGTGAAGGCTTATTACGGCAACTTCGGCGTGCTGATTCGCGCGTTGGCCTATACGCTGGCACATGGCGGGCCCGGACTGAAGAACGCCACGATGGATGCCGTGCTCAATGCGATTTACATTCGCAAGGCACTGGAGCCTTACTACGATCTTCCGTATACCTCGCCGAGCATGCATGAAGTGGTGTTCAGCGACGAGCGGCAGGCCAAGCTGGGCGTGCGCACCGGCGAAATCGCCAAGCGGTTGATCGACTACGGCTTTCATCCGTACACGGTGAGCTTTCCGATGATCGTTCACGGCGCGCTCATGATCGAGCCGACCGAGACGGAGAGCAAGGACGAGATCGACGTCTTTATCGACGCGATGATCTCGATCGCGAAAGAGGTCGAGACCGATCCGCAGATGGTCAAAGGCGCCCCCTATAACACCCGCACCAGCAAGGTGGACGAAGTCACCGCCGCGCGCAAGCCGGTGTTGCGATGGAAGCCGTAGGAGCGCCAGACCAACCTCGCTGGGGCTTGTGGCTGGCGCTCGCCGTGGTCCTGCTGATCCGGCTCCCCTTCCTGAATCAGGCGATTCAGGGCGACGACCATATTTATCTGACCGAGGCGGAGCACGCCCTCATCGACCCGCTGCATCCGAGCGATGTGAAGTATGTATTCATGGGCGATGAGGTCGATTTGCGAGGACACTCGCACCCGCCGGGGAATGCGTGGCCGCTGGCGGGCTTGCTGCTGGCCTTCGGCGACGTAAAGGAAATCCCCTTCCACGCCGCGTACATCGTGTTCTCCTGGATTGCGGTGTGGGCGATGTGGCGGCTGGCCTGCCGTTACTCGGAGCGCCCGCTTTGGGCGACCCTGCTGTTCGTTGCCGTACCGGCCTTCGTGATCAACGGCGGTTCGCTGGAGGCCGACCTGCCGTTCCTCGCGTTCTGGATGGCGGCGATCGCGCTCTTCCTATCGGGGCGGCTTGTGCCCGCGGTGCTGGCGATGGCCGCGGCCGAGATGATGGCGTACCAGGGACTGTTTCTGATTCCGATTCTGGGAGTGTACGTGTGGCTGAATCACCGGCGTGACACGGCGCGTTGGGCCGCGCTCACTACGCCGCTGCTGGTGTTCGTCGGCCTGGCAGCTTTTCACGCGGCTCACCACCGGCACGATGCCGGCGGGGAAGCTCACCGAGTATTTCGTGCAGTACGGCTTCCAGGCGGCCGCGCATAAGCTGAAGAGCGCACTGATGCTCGCTATCCATGCGGGGTGGATCGTCTTCCCCGCGCTGGTGCCGGCCGCGGCGGCGCTGGCATGGCGCAGGCGCCGCGAGCCGGACACGATGTTCCTGTTGGCGTGGATCGGCCTATTTTTCGCCGGGGCGGTGGTGCTCTTCTTCGCGGGGTCGGCGCGGTATCTGCTGCCGATGGCAGCACCGGTGTGCATACTTGCATCACGCCTGCAGACGAAGTGGCTGGCACCGGCATTTGCCGCGCAACTTGCACTGGCATTGGCGCTGGCCGCGGTCAACTATCAGCATTGGGACGGGT
This sequence comes from uncultured Solibacteraceae bacterium, assembly GCA_963811575.1. Taxonomy (GTDB): domain Bacteria; phylum Acidobacteriota; class Terriglobia; order Bryobacterales; family Bryobacteraceae; genus Solibacter. The sequence continues at coordinate 474,992 of CAWERY010000016.1, forward strand.
ATCGTCAGTTTGCCGCGGACTTTCGCACGGCCTCGAAGAATCAACGAGTCTGGGTGGACAATGACTGGGGGCTGCGTTACTACCTGGAGGCCGACCACGGGTTGCCCGCGCGCAAGGGCCAAGCGGTACGATCTGGCGACCTCATCGTGAGCAGCGAACTGGGACACAACGTCGAATTCAACGCGCCTTTGACGTTAGTGACGAGTGCGACCATTCAGCCGGCGATCCCGTTGCGGCTGATCGGCCTACATTCGCACTCCGGCTACTCGACCGTGGAAGAGGGCTTCCTGCCATTTGGGATATCGACCGGCCCGATCGACCGCGTGCTGGCGCGCGTGGTGAAAGAACGACGGGTTACGGAGGAGTATTTGACGATCCATTCGCCCGCCGCCGCGGAACAGGTGGTGGGCGGTATCGATGCTGCGGACGGCTGGATGTCGAAATCCGGATCCGTGGTGCTGAAGACTCCGGCCGCACCGAAGAAACTACGCGCCGAGTTCTACATTCCTCCGAACGCCAAAGCACGCGAAGTCACGCTGCTGCTGGATGGCAGGGAAGTGGCGCGAGGCGACTATCCCGGACCCGGGCCGTACACGCTGGAGACACGCGAGCCGGTGCAGGGCTCCAGCGTGGAGATCCGCGTAGACCGGACATTCACCGCTCCGGGCGACCAACGCGTGCTCGGCATGGTGCTGACCGGCGTGGGATTCGTGCCGCGATAGGCCGCGGATCGCGGTTTACTGACTGCGACGGAAGATTGTGACCTGCTGGAGCGCGATGGTCTGGGCGCCCTTATTTTGAAGAACCAGCCGGAACTGCGGACCGTAGATATTAAAGACAGCGCCGCCGGCGTCGGTATAAGGAAATGCAGTGGCGGTCTTGTTCTCGGTCGTAACGTACGAACCCGCGTCGGGAACGGTCCAGGCGGCCTGAAGAACCAGGCCGGAATTCCCCAGGGATGTCGCTCCGGAAGTGCAAATGATGCAAAGCACGGAAATTGCCACGGTAGCCGCTGAGGAATAGTCTAAAGACGAATCCAGCGCCATGCTCTTTCCTGCCGCAATCACGAGATTCTGAAAGACTTCAGAGGTCCCGGTGTTGACTGCATCCTTCCTGGCAGGGGGGGCGGGGGCGGTAACGAGGTCCGCGGTCTGGGCGGACTTCTCGGCTACTGGCCGATCTTGCGCGAGGGACAAGGCGGCGAGGCTCGATGCGATGAGGACAAGAGTAATCTTCATGAACAATGCCGCTGACTCCGGTGCACGCCCGGCGCCATTCTCCGGACGAATCGAATGAACAAATCCAGGCGGCGGGTGCGGCAAGAACCTGTCGCAGCGGCAGATGGCTGCCGCGCACACTGGTCCGGGGCGGTTTACGGTATGTTAGCGAAATGAGCTATCTCTCGATCGCCCTTCTGATCGCCGCATTCAGCGCCGCGGGCCAGGAGACCAAGCCTCCGGCTCCGCCGCCTGCGACGGCCCCGGCGAAGGACACCGAGAAGCCGGCGCCGCTGCCCGCGGATGCGCACGTGGCGCAGAGTATCCAGCTGGACGGCAAGACGCTGCATTACACGGTCACGGTGGGCACACTGCCGGTCTTCGACAATGCGAAGAAGATCGGCGAGGTAGTTCTCACTGCGTACACCGTGGAAGGGCCGGACCGGCCGGTGACGTTCGCGCTCAATGGCGGACCTGGCGCGGCTTCGGTTTTTCTAAATCTCGGCGCGATCGGCCCCAAGCGCATACAGTTCGGCGAGGAGGGCGACAGCCCATCCGACCCCGCGAATCTGAAGGACAACCCCGGCACTTGGCTCGATTTTACCGATCTGGTATTTATCGATCCGATTGGCACCGGGTTCAGCCGCTCCATGGTGGACGCGGCCGAGACCAAGCGGCAGTTCTATAGCACGGACGCAGACATTCATTACCTCTCACGCATCATCTACGACTGGCTGCTGAAGAACGGACGCCTGAGCGCCAGAAAATATCTGGTGGGAGAAAGCTACGGCGGCTATCGCGGGCCGCGCATCACGCATTACCTGCAATCGCAGCTCGGGGTGGCGATGAACGGGATGGTGCTGGTGTCTCCGTACCTGAATCCGACGCTCAACGAGAACGGCGATATTTCCCCGCTGCCGTGGATGATGTCGCTGCCTTCGATTGCCGCGGCGCATCTGGAGCGCCAGAAAAAACTGACGCCGGAGGCGATGGCGCAGGTGATCGCGTACACGCGCGGCGAGTACGTGACGGACCTGCTCAAGGGCCGCTCCGATCCGCAGGCGATGGGGAGACTGGTGAAGCGCGTGACCGACCTGACCGGGCTGGAAGCGGAATTCGTGCGGCGGGCCGGCGGACGGCTGGAGATCGGCGCCTACCTGCGAGAAGTCTTTCGCGAGCAGGGCAAGATCGGCAGCGTGTACGATTCGAACGTAACGTCGTTCGACCCTTACCCCTTCGCACCGCAGCAGCGCACGAATGACCCGCTGCTGGAGAGCATCATCGCGCCGACCACTACCGCGATGGTGGATTTCGTGACGCGCGTGGTGGGCTGGAAGACGGATGCGCGCTACAACACGCTGAGCTACGAGGTGAACGGGCAGTGGGATCGCGACAGCCAGTCCCTGCGCGGCGGCGCGGTACCCGATCTGCGGCAGGCGGTGGCGGCCGACCCGAAACTGCGCGTGTTGATCGCCCACGGCTGGAACGATCTATCCTGCCCGTTCATGGGGTCGGTGCTGACGGTGGATCAGATGCCGGTGATGGGCGACCCGACGCGGGTTGCGGTGCAGGAATATCCGGGCGGGCACATGTTCTATAGCCGGACGTCGAGCCAGGCTGCCCTGCGCACACAGGTTCGCGAGATGTTCGCCAAGCATTGATGCTGCGCCAACAGTAGTATCCTGTAGAGATGGGATGTGGCAGCGGCGGCAGCAATTTTAACCAGATCAGCAACGCGATCCGGCCAGGCGCGCGTAAAGTATTCTGCGTGAAGTTCCAGAAGGATATGGAAGGCCTGGACGAAATTCCGTTCGAAGGCCATCCGCTGGGGCAGAAGATTTACGACAGCGTCTCCAAAGAGGCCTGGAAGATGTGGGTGGAGCACATGAAAATGCTGATGAATGAGTACCGCCTCAATCTCGGCACGCCACAGGCCCAGGAGTTTTTGCTGGAACAGATGGACAAGTACTTCTTCGGCGAGGGCGCGCAATTACCTCCCGATTTCGTACCGGCTAAAGCGAAGGGCTAAGCGTTTCGAGCGTGGTCGCAATGCGGAACGCGAGTTCGGCATGCGACCTTCGCAGCGCCTGTTCCACACCCTCAGGCGTTTCGCCGCGCGCGAAAATAAAACCCAGATAACTCGACCCTTCCGGGAGCGGCAGCAGAATCTGGCCCTCCGCGGCGGTGATTACTACGTCTTCGATTCCCGGAACGGCCCGGGCCTTTTCGACGCCTTCCACGGATTGGTAGACGCCGCCCTTGGGAATCGGGATCATCATCACGCCCGACGCGGGGCCATCCAACTGCGCCATCCATACATTGCCGCCGAGCGCGTGCACCAAAATCATTTCTTCGAGCGGAATGCCGTCGGCCAGGCGCAAGGAACGCGCGCAGAGTCCACCGATGGGGCGGGCGTGGATTTCGAGAATCCACGCGCCTTCGGGGTTGTAGCGCAGCTCGGCGTGGACGGGGCCGTGCAGGAGTCCGAGCGCGGCGGCGGCGCGGGCCGTAGTGTCGAGGAGCGCCTGCTGGACTTCGGCCGGTTCGCGTGACGGAGTGATGTAGAGCGTCTCCTCGAAGAATGGCCCTTCGAGCGGATCGGGCTTGTCGAAGATGGCGATGGGCTGGAGTGTGCCGGCGGTCATGATGCCTTCGACGGCGAATTCGCGGCCGGGGATGTAGCTTTCCACCTGCAGCTCGCGCTCTCCCATTTTGGCAATGCGGCGGAAGGCGGCGAGGAAGGCGGCGCGGATCATCGGCGCGGATGACGCCGCGGCTGGCGGAAAGCCCGAGGGGCTTGAGTACGCAGGGAAACGGCGCGCGAGCGGCAAGGTCCTCGGGGTTATCGGTCAGGGAGGCGCGGAAGAACGCGGGGACGCGCAATCCGGCGGCCTGGAAGAGTTGGCGGGAGAGATTCTTATCGAGGCAGGCACGCGCCGCGGCAGGCGGATGGAAGGGCACGCCGAAGAGGGTCGCCGCTTCGGCAGCGAGCAGCGCGGGACGATCGCCGACGGCTGCGACGCCATCCACTTTGAGGCCGCGCAGGGCGTCGAGCGATTCCGGAATGCGATCGAACTTCACGGCAATCGCGCGATCGTTCCAGGGATCTTCCATGATGTGGCATCGATCGGTGGCGAGCGTCACGTCCACTCCCAGACGGCGCGCGGCATCGGCGAAGATGCGAATCTGGTACCCGGTGGTCGCGGCAAAGAGGAGGAGGTGTTTGGCCACTGCTTTGATTGTAGACTTGGTGCTCCGAGCGCAGAGAGGTGCTGGTGGCGGCAATCGGGATCGGGTGGCTAGGCAAATTCGGGGATTGGGATAATAGACATGCGATACATGAACCTACTTCGGATTATGTTGGCGCTTGGAACGGGCGCGTTTCTTTTCGGAGCTGAAGACGGAGAGCGTGTGTACTCTGTCTGTGAATTGCTAGCAAACCCGCAGCAGTTCAACGGGAAATCCGTGAAGGTGCGAGGCATCGTAGAAGGTGGAATGGAGGGCACTTGGCTCAAGAGTGGTGAGTGCACCGAACGATACTCCGTGGGCGAGAATTCGCTGCCTATGGCTATTACTCTTTCCTATCAGTCCGAATATGGGCAGACGCCGACCCGGAATACCGCGCACATCGAACGTGTCGGGCAACAGATCAGCGAACAGCGCAAAAAGACGAAGTCCGATGTTTTGATGCTGACCTACACGGGGATCCTTGAAACTCGCACGGAGTGGAAAATACTCACTTTGTCTTCAGGAGAGAAGCAGGTCTGGGGTTTCGGCCATCTCAACGCATTTCCTGCTCAACTGGTCGTTGTGGATATTGCAAATCCGATGATCATCCACAAAAAGTAAGAGCTTCCGGTATTCGTAGCAGGTCCGTCAAATCATCTGAAACCGGAGAGCGATTACCGTGCAGCGCGTGCGGCGAAGCAGTCCGCCGGTTGTGTGAAGCGGGCGAGGTCGAGGCTGAACTCGGCGACGCGGCAGCAATGTGACCGCGAAGCATCCGCTACTCGCATCATCTCCCTCACCCTCCCACGCTATCGTAGAGTGATGAAGGCTTTGGTCAAGAGCAAGAGCGAGCCCGGGATTGTGGCTGGAAGAGATTCCCGAACCCGCGATCGGCATCAACGACGTCCTGATCCGCGTTTTGCGGACCGGCATTTGTGGCACGGACGTGCACATCTACAAGTGGGACGCGTGGGCGCGTGAGACGATCCCTGTGCCGATGGCGATCGGACACGAGTTTGTGGGCCGCATCGAGGCGGTCGGGTCGAATGTGGCGGATTTCTTTCCGGGCGATATCGTCAGCGGGGAAGGGCACGTGGTCTGCGGGCGCTGCCGCAATTGCTTCGCGGGGCGGCGGCACCTGTGCGCGCACACCATGGGTGTCGGCGTGAATCGGCCGGGCGCGTTTGCCGAGTACGTGGCGCTGCCGATGACCAACATCTGGCGCCATCACGAGGGCATCGATCTCGATGTCGCGGCGATCTTCGATCCCTTCGGGAATGCGGTGCACACGGCGCTCTCCTTCCCGGTGCTGGGGGAGGACGTGCTCATTACCGGCGCTGGGCCGATCGGGATCATGGCGGCGGCGGTGGCGCGGCATGCGGCGGCGCGATATACCGTCATCACGGACCTCAATCCCTACCGGCTGGAGCTGGCCAGCAAACTTGGGGTCACACGCGCGGTCAACGTTCGCGAGCAGAAGCTGCCCGACGTGCAGAAGGAACTGGGGATGACCGAGGGCTTCGACGTGGGGCTTGAGATGTCCGGCAACCCGGCGGGCTTCCGCGACATGCTGGCCAATATGAGTCACGGGGCGAAGATCGCGATGCTGGGAATTCCCACCCAGGAAATGGCGATCGATTGGAAGACGGTGATCTTCAACATGTTCACCATCAAGGGCATTTACGGGCGCGAGATGTACGAGACCTGGTACAAGATGAGCGTGATGCTGCAATCCGGCCTGGATATTTCGCCGGTGATCACGCACCGCTTTCCCTATACGGAGTTCGAAAAGGGCTTCGAAGTGATGAGCTCGGGCAACTCCGGCAAGGTGATCCTGAGCTGGGATTGAGCGCGGTCACATCTCGAGCTTGCCCTGATAGGTCAGGTCCTTGACGCGAAACTCGGCTTCGCGCTCCGGGAAATTCAAGCCTCCGAGGTAGAGGCGGAAGATGACGGTTTTGTCGGCAGGCTTGACGGCCCGGGGGAAGATCAGGCGGAGCACCGGGTCGGAGGGCGTGGGCGGAAAGTGGCCGACGATATGGTAGGTCTTCTTGCCAACGACCATCACGGACTCTTCTTCCATCCGCTTGTTTTCGCGTGAATCGCTCATACCGGCAAGCGTAGGATAGGTAACTCCGACAACCAGGTTCTGCTCGCGATTGTCGTGGAGGTACTCCAGGTAATCGGGGTCGGGCTCGGGCAGGGGATGCGGGTTGCCTTTCAGGCGGAGGCGCAGTTCGGCCTCGGCGTGCTCGATAGGCGCGGCGGTGGCGAGATAGATCACCACCTGTGGCGAATCGCCGGAGTGCTGCGCCCACGGGCTGTCGGTGCGCAGGTATTGGATTTCCGCATCGGTCCACTGCTCGGGAGGCTTGGCCTCCCAGAAGGGCTGCGCGAGGAAGAAGAATAGCGGCAGGAGCGCATGCATAATGACTCTATATGACAGCAAATCCCTGGCCGGAGGGCAATGAGGCGTGAGCACGATTCGCGTCCGCGCCGCCAACGCCGGAGATCTGGAGGCGGTGGCGGCCATTCAGGGGGCTTGCCCGGAGGCCGCGCACTGGGACGTTGCCGATTATTTGGACCAGGAGTTCCACGTCGCGATGGTGGGGAATTCAATCGCTGGGTTTATCGTACTGCGGACGGTAGCAGAGGATGAGCGGGAGATCCTCAACCTTGCCGTGGCGGCGGAGTTCCGCCGGAGAGGGGTGGCGGGGGCCTTGTTGTCGAGTTCTGTGCGGGGTTTTCGCGGCGCGGTTTTTTTGGAAGTTCGCGAGTCGAACAGCATCGCGATAAAGTTCTATAACACCCATAAGTTTCAAGAAGTTAGCAGACGTCCACAATACTATGAAAACCCTGCCGAATCGGCTATTGTCATGAAGTTTCATTCATGTTAAGGTGGCCTTAGACGGGTGATGCCGTCAGTAAAAAATGAACCGAGATTACCCACCGAGCCCTATATCCGAACCGACCGACTCGGCGCGGCAACCTCATCTGGGAGGAATTGCCCAATATGGAACGGATTGCTATCGAAGAGTTGAAAGCGCATCTGATGGCTACCAACGAGGAGTTTCGTCTCCTTGCCAGCCAACATACGGAGTTCGCCCATAAACTGGACGAATTGGAGTCGCGTCCCCACCTCACCGATGAAGAGCAGTTGGAGGAAACGCGGTTGAAGAAATTGAAGCTCCGGTTAAAAGATCAGATGGAAGCGATCATGAGCCACACCAGGTCTCCTCAGGTCGCTTAACTTCAGGTGCGCGCAATATTGCGGTAATCGTTTTGGCCCGGCTCCCTTCGCGGGGGCCGGGCCTTCGCCGTTTTTGAGGCTGTTTGGAACCTGCTGACGATCTGCCCATTCGAATTCCGATCACTGATATCTTCGATTTGCATAGCGTTCCACCGCGCGATGTAAAGGCCGTGGTGGAGGAATACCTGGCGGAGGCTCACCGGCTCGGGCTTCGTGCACTGCGCATCATTCACGGTCGAGGCATTGGAGTGCAACGTGAGATGGTGCGGTCCGTATTATCGCGAACGCCCTTTGTCCTGGCCTATCGTGATGCGCCCGCGGAAGCCGGGGGCTGGGGCGCCACACTGGTTACACTCCGGGATTGAGGTTCCGCCGCGGCGATGATCCGATTGCATTGTGCGTTTGCTCCCACATTTCCCCTGCCCTATTTGTTTGTTTTTCAACAAATTCGCGGCATAATGAAGCCTTCGGCGGGGGAACAGATGCGGGGACTATCGGTAGGACGGCTATTTCAGCTGGCGGCGCTCGGTGCGGGCATTTCGTGGGGAGCAACAGTCACCAGCCTGAATTCTTCGCCTTCCCCTGGAAATCCGGCGGTGCCCCCGGTAACCTCGGTCACTAGCGGAAGCGGCGCAGCCCCAATCCTCCTCTACCTGAACGGCACGTTTAATCCGAATGCGCAGAACACGGTCAACTGGAACGACCCGACCACCGGTATCACTTCACTCAACATCGTCTCCACCAACTTCACCCAGATGATTGCGCAGGTCCCGGCAGCGCTATTCGCAACCCCGGTGTCCAACCCGGTGCCGGTTACGATTAGCGTGCTGGAGCAGGGTTTCGGCGGCCCGCCCACTCCTGCAATCTTCACGATCAATCCACCGCTCAGTTCGAACGGACCCAATCTGCCGATTGGGACAGTGGGGCAGCCCTACAGTGGGTTGGCAATCCGCTTCGGCACGCCTGCGTATCAGATTACGAGCAGTACGGTGCCGGCGGGACTGAACCTGGTCTCTGACCCGAGCGGAGTGCTACTGACGGGAGTCCCCACCACCGCAGGGATCTTCACCTTACAACCAACCGTTACGGATTTTTGGGGGAGGACGATCGCACCCAGCCTCACGGTGCACATCGTGGCCAATGCCATTCTTACCTCGGCGTCGCCTGCCAGTGCGGCTCCGGGGTCCCCGGATCTGGCCGTGACCTTAAACGGCAGCGGCTTCGAAGCGGCGAACGCGGCGATTCAATCGCTGGGCAGCACGGCGTTCTGGACAATGAACTCGATCCAGACCGAGTTGATGACGACTTTTGTCAGCGGAAATCAGTTGCAAGTGCTGGTGCCGGCCGCACTGCTGGCAAACGCGGGGACGGCAACCATTTCGATTCTGCAGCCGAACGACGTGTTCTCTAACGGAATCGCGTTCAACATCCAGGCACCGGCGATCTCGGGATTGGCGCCCGGCAGCATCGCGGCCGGCTCGGCGGCCTTTCCTTTGGCGATCACGGGAAGTTCCTTCTTGGCGGGCTCGACGGTGACATTCGGCGGCACACCTCTCACGACGAGCTTTGTCAATACTGGACGCCTCAACGCGACGGTGCCGGCAAACCTGGTGAAGAATTCCGGAAGCTTCCCGGTGGTGGTGAGTAATCCGGGCGGAATCAGTTCGGCGCCCGCCACATTTTTCGTGAACCCGGCCATCACAGGATTGTCGCCCTCCAGCGTTCTTGCCGGTTCGCCCGCATTCCCGCTGTCGATCACTGGCGCCACCTTTACGGCCGCGTCAACGGTCTCATTTAATGGCGTGAACCTGACGGCCACGTTCGTCAATACCGGTTTGGTCAGCGTCACGGTGCCGGCCAATCTGGTGACGGCCGCCGGAACGTTTCCGGTGGTGGTCACGAATCCGGGAGTGGGCGCTTCCGCACCGGCGCTCTTCACGGTCACGCAATCGCTTTCGATTGTGACGGCTTCACTTGGCTCCGCCACGGCGGGGTCGTTTTACAGTGTCGCCCTGGCCGGCAAAGGCGGCACGCTGCCATACACGTGGAGCGCGAGCGGCCTGCCGCCCGCACTCGGAATTACGGCAGCTACCGGGCTGATCTCGGGCAACCTGCAACAGGCCGGCACTTTCGTCATCGGTGTGACCTTGAAGGATTCCGCGGGGGCATCGGTAAGCGCGCAATACTCTCTGGTGGTCGGCGCTCCACCGGTATCGATCTCAACCGGCCCTCTACCGAATGGCACCGTGGGCGTACCGTACATCGGCACCGTGGGAGCGTCCGGAGGAACCGGCCCGTACACTTACTCATTGGGCGGCGGTCCGCTGCCGGATGGGCTGACATTAAGCGCGGGCGGCTCGATCACCGGAACTCCCAAGACCCCGGGCACCTTTTCGTTCTCCGTGACCGCGACCGATTCCACCGGCGCTTCCGGGGGACGCGGTTACACGGTCACGATCGCGCCGGCTCCCCTGGTAGTCACCGGCGGGCCGACTCCGGGCATCACAGGAACACCAATCTCAATTCCGTTCAGCGGAGGCGGCGGGGTCGGGCCTTATCAATGCACGGCATCGGGCACCCTCCCACCGGGCACGACGTTCGCAAACTGTACGCTTTCCGGAACGCCGACTACGCCGGGAACTTTCACGTTCCAGGTCATCATCAAAGACAGCACCGGCGTGACCGCGACCAGGGACGTCACGGTTGTGATCGCGCCTGCGGGCTTGAATCTTACGGGCACGGTAGGGAACGGCCAGGTTGGGGTGGCATACTCCGGCCAGCTGACCGCGGCGGGAGGAACTCCGCCATATACGTTTACGGCCGCCGGGCTGCCGGACGGCGTTACCGTTTCCGCATTAGGCGTGATCAGCGGAAAGCCAACTACCGCCGGGCCGTATTCGATCGTCGGCTCGGTCGCGGATGCCGCAGGTGCTAAAGGCAACGGCAACCTTCGAAGTCGTGATCGCCCCGCCGGACCTCACCCCGACGACTACCAACCTGCCTGACGGAGCGGTGAACGCCCCCTATTCGGCGAATCTGACCGCTTCGGGCGGAGTGAAGCCCTATACCTGGACGGTGACGGGACTGCCGGAGGGCATGACCGTGAACGCAGCAGGGACGATCAGCGGGACCCCATCGGCCGCCGGTAAGTTTTCGGTGACCGCCAACGTGAAAGACGCGCAGGGTAAGAGCGCTACGCAAACTCTCTCGATCATCATCGCGCCGGCGGCGATTACGATCACTTCCACAACGCTTGCTGGTGCGACGGTGGGAACGGCCTATGCAGTGACTTTGGCGGCTGGAGGCGGCACACCGCCTTACCTATGGAGTGCGACCGGACTTCCGGCAGGCCTGACCATTTCGGCTGGCGGGGCGATATCCGGGACGCCGACCACCCCGGGAAGTTTCACGATAGCTGCGACGGTCAAAGACAGCACGGGAATCAGCGTCACCAAGTCCCTTCCGCTGACTATTGCGCTACCGGCGGCTCCGCCGCTGAATTTCGGCGGGATCACCAGCACGACCCTGCCATTGCAGCAGCCGCAGCTAACCGTCTCGCTGGGAGCCCCATACCCGGTAGACGTGGTAGTCACGCTGATTTTGACGTTTGCGCCGGATAGCGGTCCGGACGACCCGGCGATCCTCTTCTCCACCGGAGGTCGCACCGCGCGGATCACAATCCCGGCGGGTTCCACCAACGGCAGCACCGGCGTCGGAGTCCAGACCGGCAGCGTCGCGGGGCTGATTACGATTACGGCGCAGCTTCAGGCGTCCAGCCAGGATGTGACTCCGAATCCGGCGCCGACGAGCACGATCCGTATCGCGGCGTCGGCACCCGTGATGACCACCGTGACGGCGAGTCGCAATGCTTCCGGCTTCACGGTAGCGATCGTAGGTTACGTGACGGATCGTGAAGTCACCCAGGTGATCTTCACGTTCAATGCGGCGGCCGGAAGCAGCCTGCAAACGACGAGTTTGACGATCCCGGTGGACCCGGTGTTCTCGCAGTACTTCAACAGCACTACGGCGACGCCCTTCGGCGGGCAGTTCAGCTTCACGCAGCCGTTTACGGTCAACGGGAGCACGCAGGCGATTGGCTCCGTAACCGTGACGATGGTGAATAAGATCGGCCAGTCGAGCGCGGTAACGGTGAATCTGAATTAGTGCCGGACGGCAGCGGCGGCCTGCCAGCGGGCGGATACCTTGTGGATGCGCTGCACGGCCTCCATCAAATTGGGCAGAGAGTTGGCATAGCTGAAGCGGATGTAGCCATCGCCATGCGCGCCAAAGCTACCGCCGTTCAAACCGGCAACACCGCCCTCGTACAACAGGTAATCCGCCAATTCCTTGGAACTCATGCCGGTGCCAGTCACGTTGGCGAAGGCATAGAATGCGCCCCCGGGCAGCGCGCAGCGAAAGCCGGGAATTAGGTTTAAGCCGGCGACAAAGGCGTCGCGGCGCCGTCGGAATTCGGCAACCATGGCATCGACGCAATCGCGGGGTCCGGTGAGGGCGGCAATCCCGGCGCGTTGCGTGAAGCTCGCGGTGCAGGAGTTGGAGTTCACCATCAGTTTGTTGACCGCATCGACCAGCCATTCGGGCATGACGCCGTAGCCCATCCGCCAACCGGTCATCGCATAGGTTTTCGAAAACCCATCGAGAATGATCGTCTTTTCGACCATGCCGGGAAACTCGCTAATGGAGGCCGGGCGTTCGCCGTAACTGAGTTCGGAATAGATTTCGTCGCTGAGCACCATGATGTCGCGATCGCGCAGCAGGTCGGCGATGACCTTGAGATCCTCGCGGGGAATCACGCCCCCAGTGGGATTTTGGGGCGAGTTCAGCACCACCATTTTGGTGCGATTGGTGAGCAGGCTCTGGAAGCGATCCAGGTCGAAGGAAAACCCGCGGCTCTCTTCCAGTGGCAGCGGTACCGGCGTCGCGCCGCAGAAACGAATCATGGATTCGTAGATGGGAAAGCCGGGGTCGGGATAGATCACTTCGTCGCCCTCTTCGAGCAGGGCAAGCATCGGGAAAAAGATGATTGGCTTCCCCCCGGGCACGACGGAGACATGCTGCGGACCGACCGCAATGCCGCGAGTGCGGGAAATGTGCGCCGCTATGGCTTCGCGCAACTCCGGTAAACCCTGGGTGGGGCCGTAGTGCGTCCATCCTTCATCCAACGCTTTCTTAGCCGCCTCGATTACATGCGGCGGACTGGGAAAATCGGGCTCCCCGATTTCCAGATGAATCACGCTGCGCCCCTGCGCTTCCAGGGCGCGGGCGCGCACCAAGACATCGAAAGCCGATTCGATACCGATGCGGGACATTCTTTCTGCAAGCTTCATAGATCGCCAAATTTTCCGATTACATCCACAGCATAACCGATAGCACCTCTTTGAGGAGGTGCTCCCTTTGGACTACTGGCGGAAATCACCACGGGAGGTAGAATACCATTAGGGGCGGACCAACCGCTTTCGTCTCCACGTTTTCCGAGTTCGGGCGTCATGCTTATTTAGGAAGCCGTGGAAACTGTAGTTTACAGCCAGATGAGCGAAGCCGTCGAGCCAGGCCTGGAACTGTTGGACCGGCAGAATCGCTTTGTTTCCGACAACATGCGCCGGATCTTCATTCAGATCTACCGCATCGTCGGCAACGTTGCGGATGCCCAGGATTTGACGCAGGAGGCCTTTATCAAGGCGCTCCAGCATCAGGAACAGCTCAAAGACGAACAGAAAGCGGCGCACTGGCTGTCACGGATCGCCAGAAATACGGCGATCGATTTCCTGCGGCGCGGCGGTCGCGCCACATTCTGCGAGATCGAGGACGCTCCGGAGAGCCACGCGGAAAGTCCGGAGCAGGCGCTTTTGCGCGGCGAGCACCGGGAATATCTGGAGGATGGGCTCCGCCTGCTGAGTCCGCGCGAACGGCAGGCGTTGTTGCTTCGCGACGTGGAAGACATGCCGGCCGAAGAAGTGGCGCGCATTTTGGATTGTTCCAAGGCAACGGTCCGCTCGCACATTGCGAACGCACGCATCAAATTGCGGCGGTACATCGAAAGAAGGAAGCGGTAGGAAGATGAAGCACCCAAGTCAGGAAATTTTGGCATTGCACGCAGGCGGCGACCTGGGCTGGTTGGAGCGGTGGACGACCGCGCGCCATCTTTCCGGTTGCGACGCCTGCCGCGATGACGTCGCGGCGTACCGCGAAGTGCGCGATGTGTTGCCGGAACTGGATCAGATGCCCGCGGTCCCGTGGAATCGCCTGGCTGCGGAAATGCGCGCCAACATCCATCTTGGCCTGTCGGCGGGCGAGTGTGTTCGGTTCCACGACGCGCCGCTCCCGGCATCACCGCTCTTCAATGGGGCGCGCGCGCTGGTGGCGTGCGCCGGTGTCTGCGCGATGTTGCTGGCAGCAGTAGTGTTGGAGCGGCCCACGCCGGTACACGCCAGCGAACCGATGGTGCAGGCGACGGATAACGGAATTCAAAGACGCTCCGGCGATAGGGCCTTCGGCCTGATGCATGCCGGTGCGCAAAACGTGACCTACACGGTAGGCGCACAGGGGACTATGGGAGCGCGTTATGTGGACCCCGAAACGGGTGCCATGACGATGACAAAAGTATATGTGGAATAAGGCGCAAAGACTGCCGGCGACGATGATGTTTGTGGGTGTGGCAACCCTGCTGGCGCAGGATGCCGCGATTCCTCCCGCTGCGGTCAGTTTCAATTTGCCGGGCAATTCTCCGCTTTCCGTAAGCGGCTTCACCATGGCCGATTCGCGCGCCACCGCGCGCGGCGCGGCGCTCGCCTTAGATCTGCACATGCCGCTCACGCTGCGCAACGATAGCGGCAAGCGGATCCATGGCGTGACTCTGCGCGTGATCTCCCAGGAGGTAACGCTGGGAGGCAAGGGCTCGGTTACCTATCCCAGCCTCAATGTCGGCCCCGGAGAGACCTTCCCGGTACGCATCGATATGCAATTGATGCGGCCATCGCAAATCACCGGCGGCCCGCTCATTCAGGTGGACCTGGATGGCGTGCTGTTCCAGGATTTGAGCTTCTTCGGACCCGATCGCCTGAATTCGAAGCGCACGTTGACGGCCTGCGAAATGGAAGCGCAGCGCGATCGCGAACATTTCAAACGCGTGCTGGCGCAGACCGGGCAGGCTGGTTTGCAAACCGAGATCCTGGAGAGCATGGCGCGCCAGAGTTCCGTCGCGCAACTTGTGGTGAGCGTGAAGCGCACCGGGCGCGCCGTCACTTCGGCCGCTGCCACGTATTCCGAACACACGGCGGAGTTCGCCTTCCTGCAATTTCCGGATTCTCCGGTGGAACCGATGAAGGGCTCGGCGCAAATCTCCGGCAATGAGGCGCATGCCCCGCGAATCGAAGTGCGCAATAAGAGCGGCAAAGCGGTGAAGTACGTCGAAATGGGCTGGATCGTCAGCGACCCCTCGGGCAAGCAGTATATGGCCGGCTCGCTGCCTTCGGCCGATGCCGACCTGGTGCTGCCTCCGGGCAGAACGGCGCGCCTGCTCCAGGAAACCACGCTCAACTTTTCCGCCAAGGGCCAGCCGGTGAACGTGCAGAAGATGGTGGGCTTCGTCAACCAGGTGGAGTTCGCGGATGGCAAGATCTGGGTCCCGAATCGCCAAAATCTGGATAACGCCGTGCTGTTGAAAGTCCTGCCGCCTTCCGCCGAGGAACAGCGGCTTACCGACATCTATCGCAGGCGCGGGATTCAGGCGCTCATGAGCGAGCTGAGTAAGTTCTGAAAATGAGCGGCGCTCGCGGGGCGTAGGCCTCCGGTATTTGCCTCTACCGGTGTCTTGCATATAAACTGGCGATGCTGGTAGAACCCTATGGCATCGCGCTCTGAACACGATCAGAAGTCCCTGGAAGCCGCACGCGCGGATACCAGCTTTTTCGGCCACCCGCGAGGGTTGGCGACCCTCTTCTTTACGGAGATGTGGGAGCGCTTCAGTTACTACGGAATGCGCGCCATTCTCATCTTCTACCTGACCTCAAGCATCGCCAAGGGCGGCCTTGGGTTTGCCGATTCCAAGGCGGGCGCAGTGTATGGACTCTACGCCTCCATGGTCTACCTGATGTGCCTGGGCGGAGGCTGGATTGCCGACCGCATTACGGGGCAGCGGCGCGCGGTGCTGATCGGCGGAATTCTGATTGCCGCTGGCGAATTCGCCCTGGTGGTGCCGTCGGAAGTCTCCTTTTATCTCGGCCTGATCCTGCTGGTTTGCGGCACGGGGATGTTGAAGGGCAACGTCAGCACCATCGTCGGCCAGCTCTACGCGCCCGGCGATCTGCGGCGCGATTCGGGTTTCTCGATCTTCTACATGGGGATCAATATCGGCGCGCTGATTTCCCCGCTGATCTGTGGCTACGTGGGCGAGCGCATCAGCTGGAGGCTCGGCTTCGGCGTGGCCGGCCTCGGCATGCTTCTGGGAGTAATCCAGTTCCTGGTGACCAGCCGCCACCTCGGCTCGGCCGGCCTGCATCCGGCCTCCACGGGCGACCCGGAACGGGACATTCGCGAGAAGAAAAGCGCGATTCGAGCGGTGGGCATCGGTGCTGCTGTAGTTGCCCTCCTGGCGGCGCTGGGTGCCAGCGGCATGGTGCAGATGGACGCGACCATGCTTTCTGACGCGCAGGGATGGTGCCTGCTGATTATCTCCGTGGTGGTGTTCTCCTGGCTGATCTTCTTCGGAGATTTATCGCCAGTCGAACGCAAGCGGTGCGGCGCGATCTTCGTGCTTTTCGTATCCTCGGCGCTCTTCTGGGCAGCCTTCGAACAGGCGGGATCCTCACTCAGCCTCTTCGCGGAACGCGGCACGGATTGCCAGATCTTCGGCTATCAGTTCCCTGCCAGCTGGTTTCAATCGGTGCAGCCCGTCTTTGTGATCTCCCTGGCGCCGGTCTTCGGGTGGCTGTGGCTCGTAATGGCACGCCGTGGGAAAGAGCCCTCAAGCCCGGCAAAGTTTTCGCTGGGGCTGCTCACGGGCGGAGCCGCGTTTGCAATCCTCGTGCCCGCTGCATATCTGGTGGTTGCCGGTCAAAAGGTGGCCCCCTGGTGGCTGATTGCGACCTATTTTCTGCAAACGCTCGGCGAATTGTGTTTGAGCCCGGTGGGCCTGAGCGCCATGACGAAACTGGCGCCGGCGCGCGCCGCCGGCTTCATGATGGGCATGTGGTTCCTCTCTACGAGCATCGGGAACTGGCTGGCGGGAAAGGCGGCATCCCTGTATAGCTCGATGCCTTTGCCGACGCTGTTCGGTTCGGTCGCCGGCTTCAGTATCGGGGCGGCGATTGTGCTCGCGCTTTTGATCAAACCGACCATGCGCCTGATGCAGGGCGTGAAGTAGCAGCCGCTACGTTCCTTCGCGGAACGAGGTGCGATGGGCGGGCATCCGCGAACGCACTCGGATCAGTCCAAGTTGGGCCCAAGAGTCGGCTCGATCGAGATCGAGCGTCCGCCGGTACTCGCTCTCGGCAAGATCGAGCAGATTGCTTTTTTCGTACCACAGGGCAAGCGAACCATGCGCGCTCTCGGAATCCGGCCCTAGTTCCACCGCCTTCTTCAAAGCAACCCCGGCAGGCCCCTGCTGTCCCATCTGTCCGTAGACAAGTCCCAGCCATTCGAATGCCTGGGCGCAAGGCTGAAGCCGGGTGGCAGCCTGAAGGCGCTCCACCGCCTGGTCGAAGCGTCCGAGGCAAGCCATGGTCCGCCCCCAGGCGGCGTTCACATAATAATTGTTCGGAAGCTTCCGCTCCGCGCGTTCCAGATAGGCTGGGGCTAGATCGCAGCGCCCATGGCGGAGCAGGATCTCTGTAAAATTCAGCAGCGGCCGCGGATTGTAGACCACATTGGCGGCCGCCGCCTCCAGAAGACGGTCCGGTTCGCCCCACAACTGATTGCGATCATAACTGAGCTTGCCGAATATCAGCGCGATCAGGGCGACCGTGCAGGCTGCGGCAGCGGGCGAAATACGCAGCCGCGAGACAGCCTCGCAGCCGATCAGAATCAGACCCAAAAGCGGCAAGTACATCCGGCGCTCGACCAGGGCGTCGTCGATCGGAATGATCGAGGACGTGGGAGCCAGCCAAATCAGGAACATCAATAGACCGAAACAAAACAGCGGATAGCGTCGGCGCCAAATGACCGACAACACAACCAGGCCGATCAACAACACGAGGTAACCGAGCGCGCCGTGTTCGGTGATGGTGTGCGATGTGGGGTAATCCTGATCGACCGACTGTCCGAAGGGGAACAGAGACAACCGGAAATACGTGAAAAGCGCGCGTGCCTCGGTGAAGCCATACTGATACCACTTGAACGTCGTTACCGAGAAGCCCGCGGTTTCCGCGGACGCGAGCAGGCGGAAAATCGCTGCCACTGCCGCGAGCAGTCCTGGCACCATCAGTGCGTAGAGCCGCCAGTTGCGACGCAGTTGTGAGATGCGGAATCGATCGGGCCAATACAAATCCGTCAGAATCAGGATGCCGGCGAGGCTGACTGCGTTCTCCTTTGTCTTCACGCCCAATCCGAACAAAAAGAGGACGGCGATCGCCTCCAGCCACGAAATTGCCTCGCGGCGCCGATAGAGAAAGACCGCATAGGCCAGCAGCAGAAATAGCGACGCCAGGCTTTCCGATCGTCCGGCAATGTAGCTGACCGATTCCGTCTGCAGCGGGTGGATCGCAAACAGCAGAGAGCCAACCGCGGAGGCCGCCAGCGCCTTCCTCCGCAGCCATCCCGCCATTGTCAAGAGCCGGAGCAGGACCGCAAAGACCAAGCCGCAGTTGCATGCGTGAATCATCAAATTCACAAAGTGGTAACTGAATGGCTGCGTACCCCAGAGGCGATAGTTTACCCAGTAGGTAAACATCAGTACAGGCCGCACGCCTGAGATCCAGGCAGTCAGGCCTCCATGCCTCGCGGGCTGGCAAAAAGGAAGCGACAAATCGTCGAAAACGAATTGCCCGTGCAAGGCTGGAGAGTACAGGTACAGAAGTCCTAGGAAGGCGCAGAGGCATCCGCCTGCTAGCACCCGCACATTGAAACGGCGGTTCGGCGGAGTCTCGGAACGAGAGTTGGAGGGGATTCCCGGCGCTTGCACCAAACATGGTTTTAGTTGATCCGGGAAGGTCGCGTCTGTGCGGGATCAGACTCGCCTTGAAAGATGCAGATTCGCGTGTGACGGAAAGGCCGAAAGCCACGCGGGAAGTAAGATTTCGCCGGTCCGGCGTAAAATCTTTTACCTTCGTTGGTACGTTAAAAACCTTCCCATACGTACGCCGAAAAACGGCGGGTGGTCTGGAAGCCGACTCGCTCGTAAAGCGAAACCGCATCGTAATTCGCGCTAGTCACGGTGAGACTGGCAGAATTGCAGCCCATCTCGCGCAGGCTGCTCAACGACTGGCGCAACAGCTCGTGTCCGATACCTGTCCCGCGCACATCCGGGCTCACGCAGATCTGGGTCACGTGACCGGTCTCGGGCGCAACCAGACTGGAGAGCGAAACACCGCACATTTTACCGGTCAGCCCTTCGAAAGCCACGTAAGAAGCTGGACGATAGAAGGCTCCGCAACCCGGATATTGCACGATGTTGTGTAGAAAGCGGCGCGCTCCGGCGGGGGTACGGTATTGATCGTTGATCCGGCTATCGATGTGGCCCGTGTAAGCCTCGGCAATCAGTTGGGATGCGGCCTCGTGATAGTGGTCGCTCCACTTCTCGAGATACATCGGACGCCGGATATGGCCCTTCCCAAGCGCGGAATGCCGCAGGTCGATGCGCATGAAGTTGCGCGCGTAGATGCTCAAGCTGTCCGCGCAAGGCGCGCCGCGCGCGGGATCGTGCTCAACCATCATCAATTGCGATTCGATACGCGTGATGCCGGGACTCCGCATGACCGGGTCCAGCGCGGCTTCGATCAGCAGGTTCTCGTTTTCCACCGTGCGGAAGTCGCGGCGGACGTAAAGATCGCCGATCAGGCCCTTGTCCTCTTCGAGGACGAAATACATGTAGCCCGCAACTTCGTCATCGACAAGCAGCGCGCTGCCATTCAACGCGTTCATATCGACAAAACGGCGTACGAGATCCGCGGACTTCTCGAAGTCCCATTCGAGGTCGTTACGCCAGGCTGCGCACTCTTCCTCGAGCAGGGCTTCCAGGTCTCTCGCGGATATTCGCCGCAGATCGACGAGCTCGGGTTGGCGAGCAGGAGCCGGATAGAGCCGGGCAGCCATGAAAGTGCTTTATTGTAACCCGTACATCGCCGCGTAGCTCAACTGTTGTTTCATATAATCACGCGGATAGGCAAGGGTCACGCTGATGGTTTTGCCGGTGGCATCCAGCTTCGCCGTGAGGTCTGCATTGATTCCGCACCAGTATGCGGGAACATCCAGTTTGGCGTAACGTTGCACCACCTGATCGCGGAGCTTAGGGTCGAAGTGAACTCCGTATTGATCGACGAGCGCCTTGATGGCAGCATAATCACCCTCGGCCTTGATGCGCATCAATTCGCTCAGCAGCATCCCGACGCCCTCTTTCATCCGCGGAACGTCCTTGAGCTGAAGGTAGGTCTTTCCGTTGTGCTCCACTTTTTGGATAGCGCCGGTCTTGTCCATGATGTAGTTGACGATCAGCTGACGGTTGCGCTGGTGATCCTCTTCGATGGTGTCGCCTTGCGGGATGCGCATCAACTGGGTGAGGACGGTTCGCACAGCGCCATAGTACATCGCCTTGGTGACATCGGGGCTCGACACCAGGCCGAGCTCTCGAAGTTTCGGATCGGAAATGTTCCAAAGCGCCATGAGGTCCGCGCGCGCTTCTTCCAGGGTGGAGAAGTACTCCTTCAGGGCAGCCTCCGCACCTCCCTTGAGCTTCGGGCTGAGCTTGCCGGAACCGTGTCCGATGATCTCGTGCAAGGCGGTCATCAGGTCGCTTGCCTCTTCGCCATATTTTTTGGAGATCGCAATCTCCTCTGGGGACGCGGCGAACTCATCGAGCGATCCGAAGCCGGTACCCTGACGAAGTGTGCGCGAACTGCCGGTCAACAGGAAACTCTTGCTGCCGTATTGCTCCCGAATCTGGTTTTCGTTGGGAAGGTTGTCGCCGATCGTGCTCACGTGAAAATCGCCGGTCTCGATCAAGGTCTCGCAGGCCTTCGCCATCGGAGCCTTCACGCCCTCTTTCTTGTATTGCTGCGCCCAGGGTGCATGATCCTCGAAGTACTGTGCGTTAGCGGCAAGCTTGAGCATGAGTTGATTCATCTTTTCGTCGGTGATGGAGACGAAACTTTGCGACGTGCCTTTGGCCGCGCGGGAATCGCGGTAAACCTCCACAAAGCCGTTGATGAAATCCACGCGCGCGTTGTTTTGCACCCACGCGGCATCAAAAGCCAGCCAGTCCGAGAATGCTCCCGTCTGGTAATAACGGATGAGCGCGGCGAGCGCTTTGGCCTGCTGGGGATCTGCGTACCCGCGCGCCTTTTCAAGAAATTCCGCGGCCTTCTTCAAAAACTGAGCGTAGCGCCCGGGAGCGACTTTGCCATCCGGTGTTCCGGCGCGATAAATCTCTTCCACTAATCCGGACGGGCCCTTGACCAGGCGGGAGTTGAGTGGGTATTTTTCCTGAAAGCCCTTAAGATCGGCTAGAGTCACGTTGTGATAGAAATTGTTGGCGCTGGATTGAAGAATGTCGAGCTTTCCCTGCGGGCTCTTGGCGGTGATGGTGGGTTCGAAAGCCGCATCAAACAGGGAAGGGCGCAGCGCCTCCACTTCGCGGCTTACCGCGGCATCGCTGGCAAGGGCAGGCAATCCATAGGTCGCGTTTTTAAAAGCGCCGTTGTGGAACGCCTGCAAGGCAGCCGCCGCAAGTTCCTCGGGTCCGAAGTCGGGTAGGAACTTCTGCGCCGTCATGTCATTGTGGTTTCCACGATTGGCCCAGAACAATTTAGTGAAGTTGGAGATCTTGGCAAGCGCTTCCGGCTTCACATTCTGCGGGTGCCGCAAAACGCCCTCCAGCAAACGCTTCTGGCGTAGCCCCCAAACCGAGTTCTGATCGTAAATGATCGGGTCGATCGCAATCGAAGCCTGCGTCAGCCAATAGGCGAGTGCCTGTTCCTTTGGCGGGAGTGTTTGAAAACTGTCGGCCTCCAATTGGACGAAACCGGTATTGCCGATGCGCTCCACGAGAGAAGATTTATCCGCGGCAAAGCCTGCGGCTGAGAGTCCGATGAGGAGAAAAGAAAGAGTACGCAAATGATCACCCCGTAACTTCTATTGTAGCGTTCACCACTCGAACGTGGTTACCGCGCGGAGCCCAAACCACTGGATCGGTGGGCCCAAAGATCGCCAGGACAGGCGTCCCCACTGCCGCTGCCAGGTGAGAGACTCCGCAATCGTTGCCGATAAACAGTCTGGCTTTTGCCAGCCACTCGGCAAGTTCGTACAGGTCGTCGATGCGCACTGCCTCAGTCAGCGGCGGATCTTCATTCCCCGCGCACCAGCGCACCGGAATCACGCGCTCTAACCGGGCCGCGAACGCGCGGAACTTCACAAGCGGCCAGTTCTTCTTCGCGCTGCCGGAAAAGGGGTGAATCACCGCGAAATTTTCGCGGCAGACCGGGCGGTCCAACGCAATACGCGGTACCCCATCGGACGTGTGGCGGGCGATGGCGCTGACCTGATCGCGGTAGAAATCGGTGGCATGCATTGCGATTCCCGCCGGCGGCAGGGCGGTGAGAAAGGTAAAAGGCAGGTTCAACCGGGCGACCGTCTCGCGGAACTCGGGGCGGTTGGCGCCGTACCAGGAAACGATGGAATCGAAGGAGCGAAGCTCCTCGATCAGTAAGGCGGATGGCTCAATCACCCCGAGGAGGTCGAGGCCCGTGGAACCGATACTGCGCACGCGGTTAGCGAAACGAACCAGCGGCACGGTTCGCGACGGTGTCCATACTTCGAAAAAATCGGTCCTCAAGCTCTCGATGGCGGGCAGGGAAACAATCACGTCGCCGATGGCGCCCGGCCGTATGACAAGCCTCCGCATTTTCGGTTACAGTATCGCAAAAACACGACCCCGAGAGTGCGTTTTATCCACATGAGATACACCAATGAATCCCGCTATCATGCTGAAAATGAAGAAAGATAATTGCTGAGGAAAAAGGGTGAAAGCAAGCACGAATTCCATTGACCGAAGCCCGCATCAGGAGCATAGTGAAGAAGGTTCCAAGAGGTTTGAGGAACAGCCAGCCGGTGGAAACGTAGCGAGCCTGGAACGATGATCCGAAGCCCACTTGAAAAAGACGGGCAGCGGGGAGCGAAGGGAGATCGGGCGAATTCATCAGGCGGACCAGCAGGCAGCGAACGTCGTTGAACGCTTTGATCCGGAAGGATGTAAAGATCCTGAAGGGGAGCGGAGACGGGGGAGCGGCCGGCTGAACCAGAAGGTGGAAGTGCAACGGGCCTGAGGCGTTGAAGCAGCCGTGACCGGCGCAAACCGGGAACATGGTAGCGGAGCTGAAAGGCCGAACGGGCGCCAAAACCATTCTGGAAGGGTGCGAAGCAGCAGGTCAGGAACTTTGACCCTGGAATGGAGGTCGCCGAGAGGCGGCAGCCGTTGCGGGCGAGTGAAAGGCCGTTACGAGCAACCCGGTCCCGAGAGAGAGGCAGCACGCGGCGAGCCTGAAGGCATTGATCTTGCGGACGGAGAAAACGTTCACAGGGGAGCAGACAGGCGAAACGTCCGGCGCTCTTGATTGCGAAGCTCAATGCCGTGCATGCCGGTGGTGAGCGAGCTGCATAATCCGATCACTTGGAACCACTTCTTTTTTGTCCCCACTTTTTCTAATCTGGCGCGACGTACAACGCAAGATTGCGCGAATTTCGCCGCTTCGGTCGTCCAATTGTTCCTGAGCGCGCACTCCCACCGACCATCTCCGGGCCATCCAGCACATTGCGGCCGATCTATGATTGCCCGGCTTGAGCCGGAATCCGTTGGTAGCTTTGCACCTGGAAATCGCCAACCAACGGCAGGTGATCGGAAGCGAGTAACGAAAGCCTAGTCCGGTGAACCTTGATGCGGTCCAGGCTGAGAGCCGGATCGTAGTAGATATGATCCAGGTGCAGGAAAGGGAGAAAGCCGGGATAGCTCCGCCACCTGAAATCGGCGCTCTTCATATGGGAACGCAGCAGCCTGGTGGTTAATCCACGCGTCCATTCGTTGAAATCGCCCATCAAGACGCGTGGCGCGGCCAATTCCAGGTCGCCCAGCAACTGGCCGGTAACCAGCCTCCGCCCCTGATGCCGCCGCTCCAGCAATGCGGTTCCCAGATGGACGTTGAACACGTGCAGCACGCCGGCGCCATTCAGATCGATATCCGCGCGCAGGCAGCCGCGCTGCTCGCGCCCCTCCACGCTGAGGTCGTAGTTCCGGGTAGAGCGAATCGGAAAGCGGCTGAGCACGACGTTCCCATAAGCCAATCCCTGATGCCTTCGGTTCTCGCCCAGCGCAAACGTCAAGCCCAACTCCGCCGCGATCGCATCCGCCTGATGCCCGACCACTTCCTGCAGCGCGATGACGTCGGCGTTCACTTCTCGCAGGACGTGCGCAATCCGCACCGTGCTCACCCGGCCATCCATGCCGCGGCACTTGTGGACGTTGTAGGTCGCGACGCGGAGGGCCGCTATTCCTGGCGTTCCAGAATCCATCCTACCCACTCGTTGAAGCGCTCAATCGGCGAGCGCCGGCTCCATTCCCCATAAGTCACGCGGTGCGACGCCGCCTGGTCGCAGCGGAAATCGTCTTCGATGCGCGCCGCCAGCGTCTCATCCAGCGCCGCCAGATTCACTTCATCGTTAATCCCGAAGGAACGATGGTCGAAATTCGTCGAGCCAACCACACTCCACATTCCATCGATCACCATGATCTTGGCGTGAATCATCGAGGGCCGGTATTCGAAGATCTGAGCCCCATTGCGCAGAAGGTCGCCATACAAACGGCGGCTGGAGCGGCGCGTCAGAAGGTGGTCGCTATGTCTCCCGGGAACGATGATCTTCACTTCAACGCCGCGCTCCCGCATCGCCTGAATCAACTCGCGCCGCACGCCCTCATCGGGCAGGAAATAAGGCGTCGTGATGTGAATGCTCCGGCATGACGAGGCCATCAACATTTGATACAGCATTCGAGCCCGCGTCCCGCGCCCGTTTGATGGCGTGCTGTTGATGATCAGGGACGCGATTCCCCCTTGATCCGGGCACTCGGGAAAGTATTTCGGTCCGCTCAGCAGCTCGCCGGAGGATTCCAGCCAGTTCTCGGCAAAGGTCGCCACCATTCCCGATACCGCCCGGCCTTCCACACGAAACATGCTGTCGCGCCAGCGCGGCTGCTTCGGCCCCTTGGCGTGAAACCACTGATCGGCTATGCCGGCGCCGCCCAGAAATCCGATTTCTCCATCGACCACCAGCAACTCGCGATGCGTTCGGTTGTTGAGCCGCGGAAGATTGTACCAGCGGATGGGGATGTACCAGTGCACCTGGCCGCCCGCGGCAATTAGTTCGCGAAACGTGCTCCGCCAGGTATTCATGCTGCCGATTCCGTCCAGCACGATGCGGACTTCCACTCCGGCACGCGCCCGCTCGGTCAGTGCATCGATGAATTTTCCGCCGATCACACCCTTCTGAAAAATGTAGGCTTCCAAACAGATAAAGCGCTGGGCACCGCGTATCGCCTCGAGTTCCGCTTCGTAAAAGGTAGGTCCGTCCGTCAGCACCTCGACCCGCGTATCGCGATGCGCCTCCGTATCGGAAAGAACGCCCAGGATGCGAATAAATTCGGGTGAATCCAGCGGCACTAGTTGAGGGTCGGCGAGACGGTATTCGAGCGCCGGTTCAAAAAAAGCGTCGAATACTACAATTAAAAGCACCGCAATTCCCAACCACGCCGGCAATAGGAAGTACAGAGGCACCACTAAAACGTAGAGCAAGCGTAGTTCCAGAAGGACGCTGACTCGCCACCGTCGAATTGTGGTACGGTAAGTCTTTCACCTGTACTGGAGAACAAATGGAAGCCCTCGGAATGATCGAAACAAAGGGGTTAACCGGCGCTATCGAAGCCGCCGACGCCATGGTCAAGACCGCCAACGTGGTCCTGATCGGCAAGGAATTTGTGGGCGCAGGCTTGGTAATGGTCCAGGTCCGCGGCGACGTCGGTGCAGTGAAAGCGGCAACCGATGCCGGCGCTGCAGCCGCCCGGCGTGTTGGCGAACTGGTCAGCGTTCACGTTATCCCCCGTCCGCATGAGGAGGTCGAGAAAATCCTCCCCAACGGAAGCAACAAGAAGTAAGGGACGATGCTCGAGGATAAGGACCTCCTGTCAATCCAGGAGGTACGCACCAAAGTCGAGAAAGCGTTTGCCGCGTGGCAGAAGTTTAAGTCGTTCTCCCAGGAACAGGTGGACGCCATTGTGGAGCGCATGGCTGCCGCTGCCCGCGACAATGCCAAGCGCCTGGCGGATCTTGCCGTTGAAGAGACAGGCTACGGCAACGCCAAAGACAAATACATCAAGAACCTGTTGACCAGCGATTGGCTGCCGCGCCGTATGCGCGGCATGCGCACCATTGGCATCGTGCGCGAATTGCCGGACGAAAAGATCGTGGAGATCGGCGTTTCGATGGGCGTTGTCGCCGCCGTGCTGCCCACCACCAACCCCACTTCCACCGCCATCTTCAAGACTCTGATATCGCTCAAAGCGGGCAATGCGATTGTGCTCAGCCCGCACCCGCGTGCCTTCAAATGCACGTGCGAAACCGCGGCCATCATGTATCAGGCCGCGCTCGAGGCCGGCGCTCCCGAAGACATCATCCAGTGCATCGACCGCGCCACCATGGAGGGCATCAACGCCCTCATGCGTCATGAGCGCGTGAGCGTAATTCTTGCCACCGGCGGTCATGCCATGGTGAAATCGGCTTACTCCAGCGGCAAGCCGGCTTACGGCGTAGGGCCGGGCAACGTACCGGTGTTGGTGGATACGTCGGCGGACCTGGAAGACGCCGTCGCCAAAATCGTCGCCGGAAAAAGCTTCGACTATGGAACCGTCTGTTCGAGCGAGCAGGCGATTGTCGCGGAATTCTCCCTGCGCGACCGGATTCTCGCCCTGCTCAAGCAGAACAAGGCCTATCTCTGCACCCCGGCGCAAAACGAAGCGCTCGGCAAACTGCTAATCACACCCAATTGGACGGTGAATCCGAACTGCGTGGGGCAGTCGCCCACTAAGATTGCGAAGATGGCGGGCTTCGAAGTACCCGCCGATACCTCGATCATCTGCTGCGAAATCGAAGGGGTCGGCAAGAAGTACCCGCTCTCCACCGAAAAGCTCTCGCCCGTGCTTTCGCTGATTTTCGTGCCCGATTTCAACACGGCGCTCGATACCTGTTTCGCCCTGCTGAAGTTCGGCGGAGCCGGCCACACGGCGGTAATCTACGGCAAGAACGACACGCGCATTCGTGAATACGGAATGCGCATGCCGGCGAACCGGGTGCTGGTCAATACTCCGGCGCCGCAGGGCTCGACCGGCATCACCACCAACGTATTCCCGTCCATGACCCTGGGTTGCGGCGCGGTCGCCGGCAATAGCACCTCGGACAACGTGGGACCGCAGCACCTGATGAACATTAAGCGGCTGGCCTATACGGTGCGCAAGCCCGAAGAAGCTTTCGAAATGCCACTGGATTACGACAAAGCCTCGTACGGGCCGGCTTCCCCCGTCGCCGCGGGCGGTGTCGATCGCGCCGCCGTGGTCTCCGCCGTGGAGCGTTACCTGGCATCGCGCGGTATAGCCGTACCGGCAAACGCGCCGGCTGCTCCCTCTTCGTCTTGCGGTTGTTCGACCCCGGCTGCACCCGCGCAATCCTCCGTGAAGCAGTCCTCGGTTGCAGGGATTGCCGCTGAAGTGGTGGATCGCTTCCTGGCGCACCGCGCAACACCGGCTGCCCCACCGAGCAGTTCTACCGGTAACTCGCCGACTTCGGGTGGCTACAGTTGACTGACCGCTCCCGGCGCCAAAACGTCTCCAGCCTCCCCAGCTCCTCCGCCCAAGCCGGTGGATTTCGTCTGTGAGGCCGATGTGCGCCAAGCCATTCTGGAGCACCGAAAAATCTATATCGGGCCGAAGACAATCGTCACACCTTCCGCCCGTGACTTGGCCAATCCCTCTGATATTCTGGTGTTGGCGTAAGTCTGAGGAATCGCAGTGGATTTAAATCTCGACACTCTTAAACAAGAAATCCTAGACTATCTCGAAGCCCACGACCTCGCCGTTTTCCGCAACAGCCCCGGCACCTTGGAGGGCAGCCCGATGGTGTTGTGGGATAGCGAGCACTATCCGGATTACCGGATGTTTGTGGACGCCGCCCTCAAGGCCTCCGTTAAGCTCATGTTGTTCGCCAACCGGGAATTCGAAGCCAGCGATATCGATGATCTGCTGGAGCAGCTCGAAGATATCGAAATCGATCGCGATCAGCAGCGCGACTACCAGTCCCGCCTTCGCAAGCTGCGCGTGTACGAAGGTGTGACCTGTTCCCTGGAGCTGGCCTTCAACCACGATTCGCACCTATACGTGTACGAACTTCAGCCCGATTGGTACGAAGACTTCCTCATCATTGAGGACGAAATCGCCAATGCCATGGCCGCGGACGATCTGGACGAAGGCGATTCCCTTGGCGGGTATTTCTCCAAGAATTAGTCCACTCTCGCGCTGGATCCTGCCCGCGCCCGACCCTTCCGTGTTGGCGGCATTGTCGGCTGCGCTGAAGCTGGCGCCGCCTACCGCCAAGGTTCTGGCCAATCGAGGCTTCACCGACGTCGCCGCGGCGCACCGCTTCCTGCATCCCGTCTTCGAAGACCTCCACGATCCGCTGACCCTGCGCGACATGCCTGCCGCCATCGAACGCCTGGCGCGCGCCATTCGCGATCGCGAGCGCATCCTGATCTATGGCGATTACGATGTCGATGGCACCACCAGCGTCGTCCTCCTCACCAAGGTGATCGAACTGGCCGGGGGCCTGGCCGGTTATCACGTGCCGCACCGCCTCAAAGATGGTTACGGAATGCGGCCGGAAGTGGTGGAGGCCGCCGCCGAACAGGGCGTCAAGCTGATCGTCAGCGTGGACACCGGCATCCGCGCCGCCGAAGTCGTGAAGCGCGCCAATGAGCTCGGCATCGACGTCATCGTCACAGACCATCACCTTCCCGAAAGTGAATTGCCGCCGGCGCTCGCCGTCCTCAATCCCAACCGGCCGGATTGCCCGTACATCGAAAAGAATCTGTGCGGCGCCGGCGTTGCGTTTAAGGTCATTCAGGCGCTGCTGCCTCACATCGGCTGGCCCGCTGACAAAGTGCGGCGCGTTTCGGAATCATTTCTCAAGCTGGCCGCCATCGCTACCGTCGCGGATGTAGTGCCGTTGACCGGCGAGAATCGGGTGATCGTCGCGCAGGGCTTGCGCGGACTCGGCACAGTGCGCAATATCGGCCTGCGCGCACTGCTCGATGTCGCCGGGTTTACGGCGGAGGCCACGCCTCCCAACGCGCGCCAGGTGGCCTTCCAAATCGCGCCGCGAATGAATGCTGCCGGCCGCATGGATACCGCGCGCGCGGTAGTCGAGCTGTTCCTTACCACCGACCGGGAGCGCGCCCGCGATCTCGCCAAACAACTACACGAGCAGAATGCCGAGCGCCAGTCGGTGGAGGCGGGAATTCGCGAGACTTGCGATCAAATCGCGGTGGATGCCGCCGAATGCGCTTTGGTCTACTATGCGGAGGACTGGCATCGCGGCGTCCTCGGTATCGTCGCCAGCCGCCTCGTGGAACGTCTGCACCGCCCCGTTTTCGTGCTCAGCCGCAATGCGGAAGATGGCATGGCCCAAGGTTCCGGCCGCAGCATCCCCGCTTTCCATCTGCTCGAAGCCCTCGAATCGATGCCCGATCTCTTCGTGAAATTCGGCGGGCATAAACACGCCGCCGGGCTCACGATGGACGCTGCCCGCGTGGATGAGTTTCGCCAGCGCTTCAACGCCTTCGCCGCCGCGCGCCTGAGCGCCGACGATTACCTCAAGCGCCTGGAAATCGACGCCGTCCTGGAACTGAGGGAAATCGACGAAGCCGCGATCGACGAGCTGTTCACGCTTGGCTCCCTTCGGCCACGGAAATCCGCCGCCGCTCTTCGCCGCCCTGAACGTGGAGGTGGTGGGGCAGCCCGTCGTGTGGAAGGAAAAGCACCTGAAGCTGCGCGTCCAACAAAACGGCCGTGGCTTGTCCCTAAAAGCCTGGAACTTCGCACCGCGGGTTGCGGAACTCGCGCCCGGGACGCGCATCGATATCGCCTTCCTGTTAGAGGAAGATCCGTTTTCCGCCGCGCGCGGCTTCCCCGCGTGGGCGGCCGTTCTGCGCGATTTTCGACCGGCTGCCCGCTAACGCAAGCACCATTCCGCCGCCCTCCAACTCGCCGCCCCGGAGGTTTGTTTGGATGCGCAAAGCTGCCGCCGGAAATTGGCGTTCTACACCAGGAACGCGCACGTATTTTCTTGAGTTTCCATAGGCGTTAGTTCGGCATCCTCCGTGCACACGGCACTGCACGCGCGAAGATGCGCGAACCGAAAACAGCGAGGAGATTCATGACCAAATCGATCATCAGATTCGCGGCGATTACCGCGCTCACGGCGGCGGCCGTATTCGCCCAAGGTCCGCGCGGCCACGGCAACGGCGGTCCGGACAATGGCGGCGGAGGCTTCGGCGGCTTTGGAGGCGTGAGCGCCACCACGACCGCCGCTCAGGTCACCACGATTGTGACGCACGAAGTTACCGTTCTCACCAGCCTGCTCACCCTGACCACCACGCAGGCCACGCAGGCGACCACAATCTTCACCAGCGAGCTCAATTCCATCATTGCGCTCGATATCACCATCGGTACCGCGCGTACCGCACTCACCACCGCCGTGAAGGCTAACGACACCACCGGGATCAACACACAGTCCGCCGCGATCGGCACGGCGCAGGGCCAGATCCTCGCGCTCGAAGCGAAAGCCGACGCCGCCTTCTACGCGCTGCTTACCACCGCCCAGCAAACCACGCTGAATACCATCGATTCCGATTTCTTCTCCGACCTTCACCTGCCCGGTGGCGGTCACTAAGAAGTCTTTCCGCCCGTACCGAATGGTCGCTTCCGTAGGGCTGGTCGAATTACGCAGCCCTACGGAAGCCGGGCCGCCAGCGCCTTCGCGAGTCCGGGCGCATCCGTGGCGGCGTCCGTGATCGCGTAGCCGCCGAGGTAGCGCCCTTTACGAAAGAAGCACAAGCCGCCCGAGGTATCGCTCCGTAGCCTGAAACCCTTCGTCACCAATTTTTATCGCCGCCGATTCTCCAAAGCGCGCCTTGAGCTTCTGCATGGTCTCCACCGCTGCGTCGCTCGAGTCCTCCATCACCACGAACGCCTTGCCGAAATCGTATTGCGCCATGTATCCGCGCTTCAGAATGCGCAGCCCCAGGACGCTCTCCGGAACCAGCCGCAGCGATTGTTGGCGCTCCACCGGAAACCAGTTGAGAGCGCGCAGGCGGCGCCGTGTTCCCACTCACCGTCTTCTCCAGCGCCGCCGCCCACATTTTCAACGCCGCGGTATGATCGCCTTCCGGGTCGGCGGCGATTTCCAGGTAGTACTTTCCCTTCGCGAAAATCAGGCGGCGTGGTACGATCTGTCCGCCCATCCCGGCCGCATAGGCGGGCTGGCGTAAATCGCGATTCGCGGTGAACAAGCCGTACGAAAAATCCGCATCGCCCATATCCGAGACATCGATCACGAAGGTCACGCCGCCCTGCTTGCAGGTCACGCCGTGCATCTCGCGAAAGTTGTACAGAACGTAGCCCTCGGCATTGCCGTCCATATACTCGAACAGGTTATCGGCCGTGTACGTGCGCGCAGCGCCGGATTGGGTCCAGCCTGCGACCAGCGCGCAGTTCGGCTGTGCCGCCGCCACCAGGCAGCACCAGCCGAACAGCGCTCCGAATCGCTTCAGCACGCGAACAACTCTTGCGCGCGAATCAATCGACCAGCCACCTGCACGCCGTGCGGACACTGCACCGTGCATCCCGGACATTCGCCGCAGCGTACCGCGGCATGTTCGACGGCGAGTTCCCGGAATCGCTCGCGTCCCAGGGCGAACTGGCCGTAGCCATCCGCATATGTGGCGAAGCGCAGTACATCCTGCACCGGCAGCCCCTGCCGGCACATGCCGTCGCATTGGCCGCACATATTGCAATAGACCGGGCGAATCAGTTCGCGATGCGCGGCGAGCAACTTCGCATCCACGTCGGAGTAGGCCTGCACGCCGGCCCGGATATTCTCGTCCAACTGCTCCATATCGGTCATGCTCGGGATGGTGGTGTGGACGTTGGGATTGCGGATCACCCACCGCAGCACGGACGCCATCGCGCCAGGAGCCTTCAGCTTCGCGGCGTTCGGATTCGGGCCGCCGCGCCCGCGCCCGCCGCCCGCGCCACCCGCCATGATCTTCATCGCCACGATGCCCTTGCCCGCCTTGGCCGCCTCTTCGATCACCGACGTCATCACCGGCTCCATGGTGAAGTTATATGCGGTCAGGATTACGTCGATCTTCTCGTGCCTGGCCACGAACGGCAGCAGCGCCGGCTGTCCGCCATGCGTGCTGACGCCGGCGAAACGGATCTTGCCGGCCTTCTTCGCTATCTGCTGCGCCTCGATCAAGTCGTCCGTGATGTCCTCGGGTGCCTGCTTGGCGTGCAGGTACCAGATGTCCACGTGATCCGTACCGAGTTCCTTCAGGCTGGTGTCGAGATCTTTCAGCGCGTCGGCTCGCGTCCCCGCGTGGGTCTTGGTGGAAAGCGTGATGTCCTTGCGTTTATTCTTCAACGCGGCGCCCACCATCCGCTCGTTGTTCCCCTGCTGATAGCCCCGTGCCGTATCGAAGTACGTGATGCCCAGATCGGCGGCGCGTTCCACAACGCTGCCGTCCGAGGTGATCATGCAGCCAAAGCCGACCGTGGTCACTTTCAAGCCCGTCCTGCCGAGCGTGCGGTATTGAAAGGTGGGGCCCGAAGACAATCGGCCCGAAGGCAGCGATGGCTGCTGCGGAGAATCCGTGGACCGGGCTGCGGAAGCGGCGGCGGGAAGAGCCAAACCGGCGGCTAGAAAATTGCGGCGCGAGGAGCTGGGCATACTATTGCCTCCAATACTAGTAAAGGATGATAATATCCGATTATAAACACAATACGGTGCAGGAGGCTCGGCGATGATGCAACGCAGAAGTTTATTTCAACTGGCAGGTGCGGCCGCCCTGCTGCGCAAGAGCCTGGCCGGCCAGTCTGCCGCTCCCGCGCGCCGGCCCGGGCAGAGCGGCCATCCCGAGACATTTCCAGCCCTCGAGACCCGTTCGACCGTTGCCATCGGGCAGGGTACCGACCGGCGGCAGGGCGTCTACAACGCCCTCAAGGCCATCGATCAGGACCTTCGGGCAAAGATGAAAGGCAAGCGCTATGCCATCATCAAGCCCAACTTCGTCAACACCGTGAACCAGCTCGCCGCCAGCCATGCCGATACCATGCGCGGCATTCTGGATTACCTTGCCGAGAGCTTCCGCGGCCCGGTGGTCATCGCCGAATCCTCGGCCGGCAACACCCTTCAGGGCTTCGAAAACTTCAAGTACAGCGCGCTACCCGCCGAGTACCGGAAGCAGCAGCTCAAACTCATCGACTTGAATGACGAGGCGAAATTTGAGCGCGTGGCGCTGCTCGATGCCGATCTGCACATCGTCCCATGCCGCCTGGCGGCGCGCCTGGTGGACCCGGAAGCCTTCGTAATTTCGTCCGCCGTGCTGAAGACGCACAATACCGTGATCGCGTCCCTCTCCATCAAAAACATGGTGCTCGGGGCGCCGCTCCATCAGGCCAATGGCGAGACCACGCGCTGGAATGAGAAGCGCAAATATCACGTCGGCCTCCGCCAGACGCATTACAACATGATGGTCACCGCGCAGCGCCTGAACTGGGGCGCATCCGTAATCGATGGCTGGGAAGGCATGGAAGGCAATGGGCCGAATTCCGGCACTCCCGTAGCCTCCCGAATCGCCTTGGCCTCCACGGATTACGTGGCGGTGGACCGTGTCGCGGCCGAAACCATGGGCATAAACCCCGAGTGGCTCGGCTATATCAAATATTGCGGCCAGCTCGGCCTCGGCCAGTTCGACCCCGGCAAAATCGATATCCGCGGCGCCCGCGTGGCAGACGTCAAAAAGCCCTATCGCATGCACCCCGATATCGAGCGCGAGTTGCAATGGCAGGGACCCATGACCGAGGTTCCTTTCAACCTGGGTTGGATCCGCGCCCTCGGAGACAATCGCGCCGGGTAGCGCTGGACGCCTGATCGGCAGGTCCCGGAACAAATCCGCCGCACCCTTCGTATAATTTGATGGCAAACGGGAGGTGACGAATGTTTTGCGATCGTTGCGGGACCAATCTGGTGGGCGATGTGCGCTTTTGCCCCTCGTGCGGACGGCAGTTCGGAGGGCCGCCACCGCGCCCGGTGTTCAACCCGACGGTCAATCGCGTCAGCGGCAATCTGCGCACGCTGGCAATCCTGTGGGTGGTCTATTCCGTCCTGCGCGTGCTTCCCGGTCTCTTCCTCAATTCTTTGGGCAATCTGGGCTTTCCTGCCATGTACAACACTCCGTTCTTCGTTCACGGCATCCTTCGAACCGTGGGCGGAGTGTTCATCATCACCGGCGTCCTGGGACTCATCGCCGGCTGGGGCCTAATGGAGCGCCAGCCATGGGCGCGCATCCTGGCGATTGTCCTCGCCTTTCTCAGCCTCATCCACGTCCCGTTCGGGACCGCGCTTGGGATTTACACCCTCTGGGTATTGCTGCCTGCGGCGTCGGAACAGGAGTACCAGCGCTTGGCGCGTCCCTAAATCCCGTTCTGCAACAGAATACGCCGATCCTTGGGTTGCAACCGGCTGGGTTAACCCGCCGTCGGATCTATCCTTATTGAAAACAAATATTTGCATCAATAATCAGATGCTTAAACTGTTTTGCTAATTGAAACGCCGGGCTCCAATTCGAATTCTCTCTCCCCCGCCACCGCGGCGCGTGATAGATTCCTCGAAACACTGGGAGGTGTTAGCATGCGCCACGTTGCATATTGCTTCTTCGCCCTGCTGGCGGCAGTTTCCGCGTTCGCCCAAGCGGGCGGAACGGGTTCCATTCAAGGCACCGTGACCGACCCGTCCGGGGCGGTAATCGCCGGGGCCGCCGTCTCGGCGACCAATCTTGCTACTGGCATCAAGACCGACCGCACCACCACCGAGGCCGGCTTCTTCGTGCTCTCGCTTCTGCCCGCCGGCGAATACAGCGTCAGCGTGACCGCACCGGGATTTCAAACCGTGAACCGCGCGAAGGTCGTGGTCGATGCCCTCGCGGTCGTCGGCATCGATACCAAAATGGCGCTCGGCGCTTCCACTCAATCCGTCACCGTGGAAGGCGCGCCTTCCATGCTGAAAACGGACGACGTCGCGCTCGGCGGCGCCATCCAGAACAATGTCTACGATTCCCTGCCCCTGGCGATGAACGCCAGCGCGCGCGACCCTTCCGCCTTCGCCGGCCTCGTGGTCGGCGTCAACAACTACAGCACCCAGCCTGCCGGACCCTCCACTGGGTCCTTCAACGGCGGCCAGACCTATCAGAACGAGACCTACATTGAAGGCCTGCCGCTAACCAATGCGGGAACCGAAAGCGACACGCGCAATCTGGCGTTCGGCGTCTCCGTCGAAGCCGTCGAACAGTTCCAGGTGGAAACCACCGGCGCCAAGGCAATGTACGAAGGCCAGGGCGTCTCCAACTACGTGCTGAAATCCGGCGGCAATCAGTTTCACGGCGGCGTGTACGAATATTTCCGCAACACCCTGTTCGATGCGCGCGGCTTCTTTGCGCCCACCACTCCCGTGGAGCACCAGAACGAGTTCGGCGCCACCATCAGTGGGCCAATCAAAAAGAATAAGGCGTTCTTCTTCGGCAACTATGATGGCTACCGCTTTCTCTCCGCCACTTCTCCGCAGTTCCAATCCATCCCCACGGCCAAGGAGCGCACCGGCGATTTCAGCGAGCTTCCCCAGGTGATCTACGATCCCAACAGCGCCACCGGCACCAACGTACG
Organism: uncultured Solibacteraceae bacterium; assembly: GCA_963811575.1. Classification (GTDB taxonomy): domain Bacteria; phylum Acidobacteriota; class Terriglobia; order Bryobacterales; family Bryobacteraceae; genus Solibacter. The sequence goes on from CAWERY010000016.1 coordinate 510,939, forward strand.
CACGCCCTTCCCGAACAACATCATCCCTTCGGGCCGTCTCTCGCCAATCGCGCAATCCCTGGCGTCGTACCTACCCGCACCTACCAATGGCGGCATTCAGAACAACTACCTTGCCGTATTGCCGCAGCTGATCAACAACGACAGCACCACCAACAAAGTCGATCTCAACCTCTCGGATAAGAACCGCGCCTTCGCCCTCTTCAGCACCGGGAAGTACACCACGAACTTCACCGGCAGCTATGCGGCCGGCACCTCCGCGCTCCCCCTCCCTTATACGCAGTCCCGCTTCGTCACCGAGTACGCCACCACCGCCCAGCTTCACGATATCTATTCGCTCCGGCCGAACCTCCTGAATCAGTTCAGCCTGTCCTTCAGCCGCATGTATATTCCGCTCGGTAACCCGACCGCCGGTGGCGACTATCCCACCAAGGCGGGGATCACCGGCCTGCCGCCGGGAATCGCCAGCTCCGCCATGCCCGATGTGAACTTCGCGGGCAACAACGCCCCCATCAGTTGGGTCGGCACCAACGCCCACGTGAATACCGAAGCGGCCAACACCTTCGACATTCAGAACAACGTGCTGTGGACCAAAGGCAAGCATTTCATCACCGTCGGCTTTCAGTTCCAGGCGCTGCAGGATAACTTCAACAATCCCCTGACGGGCACCTTGGCGAGCTTCAGCTTCAGCAACAACGAGACCGCCAACTTCGGGCCTACCGGAACCCTGATCAGCACCACCGGCCTCTCATACGCGAGCTACCTGCTGGGCCTGGTGGATAGCAGCAGCGTCACTCAAAACGCCGTCGCCGAAACCGGCGGACGCTACAAGACCTATGCCGCCTACATCCAGGACGATATTAAGGTCAGCTCTCGTCTCACCATCAACCTGGGCCTGCGCTGGAATGTCTGGGGACCGTTCAAGGAAGTCTACAACCGCATGTCGTTCTTCAATCCTGACCTGCCCAATCCGCTGGCCGGCAATCGCCCCGGCGCCTTGCAGTTCGCGGGCAGCGGCGTCGATAGTTGCAATTGCTCCACGCCCGTAAAGACCCACTACATCAATCCCGGTCCGCGACTGGGTCTGGCGTACCGCCTTGGCGAAAAGACCGTGATTCGCGCCGGCTATTCGCTGGTCTACGCCCACGCGGGCGGCGTGGGAGGCCGCGTAAACGGCCGCCAGGGCTTGAGTCAGCTCGGCTTCAACACCAGCGCGTCCTTCAGCAGCGTCGCCACCGGGCAGCCTGCCTTCAATTGGGCCAACGGCTATCCCGCGTTTCAACCTGCACCCTTCATCAATCCCAGCTACGGTATCGGCTTCATTACCGCCGCCGCCGGAGCCCCCATCGCCGGCCCGTCCACCGCGCAGACCATCACCTATGGCGACCCCAACCTGGGCGGCAAAGCGCCGTATTACGAGAACTGGAACTTCAACGTCCAGCATTCGATCACGCCGAGCCTGACGCTCAGCGTGGCCTATAGCGGCAGCTCCGGCCACTTCCTCCCCGGCGCCGGTAACGCCGGTCCGTTCACCAACCAGATACCCCTGCAGTACCTCACCCTGGGGCCCTTGCTGGGCCAGACCCTGACCCCGGCAACCCTGGCCCAGGCGCAGGCCGTGTTTCCCAACATTTCTATTCCCTTTGCGAACTTTACCGGCACCATCGGCCAGGCCCTCAAGCCCTTCCCGCAATACAACGGAATCGCGAATCCCTGGGCCAACCTCGGAATTTCCACCTACAACTCGCTGCAGACCACCCTGGTGCGGCGCTTTGCGCAGGGCTTCACTTTCACCCTTGCCTATACCTTCAGCAAAGAGCTCGATGACCTGGTCGCCTCGCCGCGCAATCCCTTCAACAACGCGCTCGAAAAAGGACCCGGAACGATCGACCATCCACACGTTGGCAGCCTGATCTTCGTGTACCAGCTCCCCTTTGGCGCTGGCCACAAGATGAACAGCAGCTCGCGCTTCGTGAACGCCGCCATCAGCCGCTGGCAGCTCTCCGGCCTGGTCACCTACAGCACCGGTGCGCCGCTGGTAATCGCCGGCACCTGCACCTCGGGAGGCATCCTCGGAACCTGCTATCCGAATTACAACCCGGCCTTCAGCGGCAGCGTGTGGATCAATGGCGATTTCGGCAGCGGCGGCAAAAGCGTCACTTCCACGCCTTACCTCGATAAGAACGCATTCGTCGATCCGGCCGCATACACCGCCGGCAACATCGCACGCTCCGCGCCCCTCGGCCTGTTCGCTCCGCACAATGCCGATGTCGATCTCAGCGTCCGTCGAGAGTTCCAGGTCCGCGAACACATTCGCCTGGCGCTCCAGGGCGATGCTTTCAACATCAACAATGCGGTCCACTTCGCGGCGCCAGGCAACAACATCGATTCCGCAAATTTCGGCACCGTGACGTCCATGGCCAACCAGCCCCGCAAACTCCAGTTCAGCGGCCGCGTCACGTTTTAAGAAAATCGATGCTATAGGTTGACCGGCACAACTTCCTCGAAGATCTGGGGCGGTAATTGCACTCCGCTGATACGCAACCGCTCCAGGATCTTCGGGATGAGCCCCGTCGCCTTGAACCGCCCCTGAACCTTCCCGGTGTCCGTCACCCCGGTGCGCTCGAAGGTGAAGATCTCCTGCAAGTGGACCTTATCGTCCTGCACTCCCAGAACCTCGCTAATGCTCAGTACCTTGCGAGTTCCGTCCTGCAGGCGCGATACCTGTACCACCAGCTTGATCGCGCTCGCCAATTGCTGCAGGATAACCCGCGTCGGAATCTCCAGGTCAGCCATCATGCACATCGTTTCCAGGCGCGAGAATGCATCCTTCGGAGTATTCGCATGGACCGTGCTCATCGAGCCTTCGACGCCGGTATTCATCGCCTGCAGCATATCCAGCGCTTCCGCGCCGCGGCACTCACCCACGATGATCCGGTCGGGCCGCATTCGTAGCGCCGTCCGCAACAGGATGCGCTGGTTGATGCCGCCTTCCTTATTCAGATTCGGCGGACGAGTTTCGAATTTGATCACGTGACGCTGCTGCAACTGCAACTCGGCCGTATCTTCGATGGTGATGATGCGTTCCTCTTCGGGAATAAAACGGGAGAGCGCATTCAGCGTGGTGGTCTTGCCGGAGCCGGTGCCGCCGGAAATCAACACGGTCGCCTTGCACTGTACGCAGGCCGAAAGAAAGCGCAGCATGCCCGGCGTCAGCGTCTTGTACTGCACCATCTCGTCCTGCGTGATTACATGACGTCCGAACCGGCGAATGCTCAGGCATGGACCGTCCAGCGCCAGCGGCGGAATGATGGCGTTGACGCGCGAACCATCCTGCAGGCGCGCATCCACGATCGGCTGCGCTTCATCGATGCGGCGCCCCACCTGAGACACAATCTTCTCGATGATGTGCAGCAAGTGCGCGTCGTCCTTGAAACGTACTTGCGTTTCGGAGAGCTTGCCGTTGCGCTCGATGAAAACTTTGTTATACCGATTGACCAGAATGTCGCTGATGCTCGGCTCCTTGAGCAGCGTCTCCAGCGGGCCGAGGCCGAGGACTTCGTCGAGCACTTCTTCGACGATCCTGGTCTGCTCCGCAGTGGTCATCGGCACCCGCTCTTCATCCAGCAGACGCTCCACGACGCGGCCGATTTCCGCTCGAATGCGATCTTTGGGAATGGACGACGCGCGCTCCAGGTTGAGAACGCCAATCAGCTTGCGGTGAATCTGCGACTTCAATTCGAAGTAGCGATCGGCCGTCTTGGACGCCACCGGAAGGCTACCGCCGCGCTGCGGCAGAGGTCGATTGGATCCCACTTTTTCTCCTGGAAGGTGCTCCGTGCGGAGTGTATTCGCCTACAATTATATCCCGAGGCCAAATTCATGTATAAACAGACGCTGTTAGCGCTACTTGCGCTCTCACTCCCCGCTTTCGCGCAATCCGGAATTAAGGACGCGCTGATCAAACATTGGAAGACCACCGGCGAACTGACCATCGCCGTCGCCGAGGCGATGCCGGCAACCGATTACAACTTCCGCCCCAATCCGGAGGAGATGAGCTTTGGGCAGTTGATGGCTCACATCGCGCTTGCCGACCGAACCGCCTGCACCAACGCCAGCGGACGCACCGCGCCCCCGCTGCCCGAGCAGATCGCGGCCTTCGCCAAGGACCCCAAGGCGGAAGTCGGCAAAGAGGCGGCCGTCCCGTTCCAGAAGACGATCTTCGATTTCTGCAATACTGCCGTCGCCGGCGTCACCCTGGAACAGCTCGATAAAATCGCCGGACCGCCGGCCCGCAACCTCACCGGCTTCGAATGGCTGTGGAGCTATTTCACTCACACCGCCCATCATCGCGGCCAGGCGGAAGTGTATCTGCGCGTGAAGAATATCAAGCCTCCGACGTACGTTTTTTGAGCGGCCTGTCGCAACCGTTCGCCAAATACGTATACTAGAAGTTTGAAACTCATATCTCTGTTTGGGGCATCCCTGCCATGGGACCGCCCCCAACAAAGGACCTCCGCATGAGCACTATTGCGATCAATCCCGTACATCGGGTCGTCCGTTTCTACGAAGCGCCCATCGGCAAGAAAGTAATCATGGCCATCACCGGCGTGATTCTCTTCGGCTACGTCGTGGCTCATCTGTTGGGCAACCTCCAGATCTACCTCCCGGCCGGCGCCGATGGCGAATATCAGATCAATCACTACGCGGCCTTCCTTCACAGTTCAGGCAACGTGGGGCTGCTGATGGCCGCCCGGCTTTTCCTGCTGGTGGCGGTCGGCATGCACATTCTGGCGTCCGTCCAGCTCTGGAAATTGAAGAGCGACGCGCGCCCCGTCGCGTACAAGAAGAAGGACGACGCGTCCGCTACCTACGCGTCGCGCACCATGATGTGGAGCGGACCGATCATCGCGGCCTTCGTTATTTTTCACGTACTGCACCTGACCGTGGGCGCAGTGGGGCCGGCGCCGGCCGCGGAGTTGGGCGTGAACGCGCCGAACGTGCGCGCCAACCTGATCGCAGGCTTTCAAAATCCCGCCATTTCCGGCTTCTACATTCTTGCCATGATCCTGCTCTGCATGCACCTCTACCACGGGTTGTGGAGCATGTTTCAGAGCTTGGGCTTCAGCCACCCCCGCTACACTCCGATTCTGAAGAAGGGCGCGGCCATCTTCGCCATCCTGATCGCTATCGGCAACTGCTCGATACCGATCGCTGTTTTGGCCGGACTGGTCAAATAAGAGAGACCCCGCATGGAACTCAATTCAAAATCTCCGACAGGCCCGATCGAGACGCGATGGGAACGTCATCGCTTCAATCTCAAGCTGGTGAATCCGGCGAATAAGCGAAAGTACACCATCATCGTGGTTGGCACCGGTCTGGCCGGCGGCGCCAGTGCGGCCAGCCTTGCCGAACTCGGCTACAACGTCAATTGTTTCTGCTTTCAGGATTCTCCGCGCCGCGCGCACAGCATTGCCGCGCAGGGTGGCATCAATGCGGCCAAGAATTATCACAATGATGGCGACAGCATCTATCGCCTCTTCTACGACACGGTAAAGGGCGGCGATTTCCGGGCGCGCGAATCCAACGTCTACCGCCTGGCGCAGGTCAGCGTAAACATCATCGATCAGTGCGTGGCGCAAGGGGTGCCTTTCGCCCGCGAATATTCGGGCTACCTCGACAATCGCTCCTTCGGCGGCGCGCAGGTTTCCCGCACGTTCTACGCTCGCGGACAGACCGGCCAGCAGTTGCTGCTCGGCGCCTACCAGGCGCTGGAGCGCCAAATTGGCCTCGGCACCGTCAAAATGCACCCGCGTACGGAGATGCTGGACCTGATCGTGGTGGACGGCCGCGCGCGCGGCATCGTCACTCGCGACCTGATCACCGGAAAAATCGAGACCCACTTCGGCGACGCGGTCGTGCTCGGCACCGGCGGGTACGGCAACGTCTACTACCTCTCCACCAACGCCAAGGGCTCGAACACCACCGCCATCTGGCGCGCGCACAAACGCGGCGCCCTGTTCGCCAATCCGTGCTTCACCCAGATTCATCCCACCTGCATTCCGGTCTCGGGCGAATACCAGAGCAAGCTCACTTTGATGAGCGAATCCCTGCGCAACGATGGCCGCGTCTGGGTGCCCGTCAAGAAGGGCGACAAGCGCCAGCCCAGCCAGATTCCCGAAGCCGAACGCGATTACTACCTCGAACGCAAGTATCCGAGCTTTGGCAACCTCGTGCCCCGCGACGTGGCTTCCCGCAACGCCAAATCGGTCTGCGACGAAGGCCGCGGAGTGGGCGAAAGCGGCTTGGCCGTCTACCTGGATTTCCGCGACGCCATTCAACGCCTCGGCGCTCCCACCATCAAGGAACGCTACGGTAATTTGTTCGACATGTACAATCGCATCACCGGCGAGGATCCGTATAAGGAACCGATGCGCATCTACCCGGCGATTCACTACACCATGGGCGGGCTCTGGGTGGATTACAACCTGATGTCGAACGTCCCCGGCCTGTACGTGATCGGCGAAGCGAACTTTAGCGATCACGGCGCCAACCGCTTGGGTGCGAGCGCGCTCATGCAGGGGCTGGCGGATGGCTATTTCGTCCTCCCCAGCACGATCGGCGATTACCTGGCCTCCAACAAATTCGAAAAGCTCGATGCCTCGCACGCCGCCGCTCGGGAAGCGGAGGCCAACGTTGCCTCCATCACCAAGCGCCTACTCGAAACCAAGGGCACGCGCACGGTGGATTCCTACCATCGCGAACTCGGCAAGATCATGTGGGAGTACTGCGGCATGGCGCGCACGGCCGGTGGCTTGAAGCAGGCGCTATCCCAAATTCCCGCGCTGCGCGAGCAGTTCTGGAAAGACGTGAAAGTGCTGGGCACCGGCGAGGAACTCAATCAGTCGCTCGAGAAGGCCGGCCGGTTGGCCGATTTCTTCGAACTCGCCGAATTGATGTGCCGCGACGCGCTCGAACGCAACGAAAGCTGCGGCGGCCACTTCCGCGAGGAATACCAGACACCGGAAGGGGAAGCCGCTCGCGACGACGATAACTACGCTTACGCCGCGGCATGGGAGTTCCGGGGAACGGGCGTGGAGCCCGCTCTCAATAAGGAACCTCTCAATTTCGAATACGTGCACCCCTCGCAACGGAGCTACAAGTAATGCGAATCATTCTCCATATCTGGCGGCAGCGCAACCCGAGCGACAAGGGCAAGATGGTGCGTTACGAGGTACCGGACGTCAACCACGAAATGTCCTTCCTGGAGATGCTCGACGTCCTGAACGAGGACCTGATCGCCAAGAACGAAGACCCCGTGGCGTTCGACCACGATTGCCGCGAGGGCATCTGCGGTATGTGCGGCGCCATGGTCAATGGCGTCGCCCACGGACCGCTGCCGGGTACCACGCTCTGCCAGCTCCACATGCGCCACTTCAAGGACGGCGACGAGCTTTATCTCGAGCCATGGCGTGCCAAAGCCTTTCCGGTAATCAAAGATCTGGTGGTGGACCGCGGAGCTTTCGACCGCATCATCGCCGCCGGCGGCTATATCTCCGTCTCCACCGGCAGCGCCCAGGACGGCAACGCGATCCTGGTGCCGAAAGAGAACTCCGAGCGCTCCATGGACGCCGCCGCCTGTATCGGGTGCGGAGCCTGTGTCGCGATGTGCCCGAATGCGGCGGCCGCCTTATTTACCGGAGCCAAGATCGCTCACCTCGGACTCCTCCCGCAAGGTCAGCCCGAACGTGAACAGCGCGCCATCGCCATGGTCGCCCAAGCCAATTCAGAGCTCTTCGGCAGCTGCACCAATATCGGCGAATGCGAAGCCGTCTGCCCCAAGGAGATCAAACTGGAAGTGATTGCCCGCATGAACCGGGATTTCATCAAAGCCAGTTGGACCGGCCGCGCCACTCCTTCGGAATAAGTCCTATTTCTTGAGCAGCGTCTGGGGGTCGAGCAAATGATCCGGCTGGAAGGATTTCTTCGACCATTTGAACGTCGGATCGAACTCCACCCCCACGAAGTATCCGATCTCGCGGTACACGCAATAACGCACATACCCTTGGAAGCCCTGGTTTGGAGAATTCCAACGGACCTCGACACCCAACGGTATCGGCAGCTCTGCTTGTAAACATGCCCCCGATACGGAAATGTCTTCCAGAATCGCGATGGCCCCACGTTTCTCGCCGGCGCGATCGCGCCAGCTAACCTCCACCATGTCAGCGCACATCATGCGCGTCTCCGAACGCCTCTCATCCATGCTGCTTCATATCGGCTGGGCTGCCCGGGAACTTTATTGCCACCCTGTAGCCCGCGATACAGTAGTTGCATATGGACACCATCGGGATCATTGGCGTCGGCCTGCTCGGTTCCGCCATCGCCGCCCGGCTTTCCGCCGCGGGCTACTCCGTCCTCGGTTACGACCTGATTCCGGAACGCCGCCTCGGCGCTAACTCCGCCCAGGACGTCATCGACAAATGCCGCACCGTCCTCTTCTGCCTCCCCACCTCCGATATTGTGACGCAAGTTCTTTCTGCCCTTAAACTTACAACCGGGATCGCGCTCCTCGATTGCACTACCGGCGAGCCCGAAACCATGGCCGCCACCGGCCAGAAGCTGGCTGCCTCCGGAATCGATTACCTCGACGCTACCGTCCTCGGCTCCAGCCGCGTGGTCCGCAACGGCGCTGCCGTCGTCATGGCCGGAGGGCGCCGCGAAGCCTTCGACGCCGCCGCGCCCCTCTTCCGCTGTTTCGCCTCCCGCGCCTTTTACCTCGGAACCTTCGGCGCCGGCGCGCGTATGAAGCTGGTCGTCAACCTCGCCCTCGGCCTGCACCGTGCCGTGCTCGCCGAGACCCTCTCCTTCGCCCATGCCTGCGACGTCTCCCCGACCGTCGCCCTCGAAGTCCTCAAGGCCGGCGCCGCCTACTCCCGCGTGATGGACGACAAGGGCGAAAAGATGCTCCATCACGATTTCAGCGTCGAAGCCCGTCTCTCCCAGCACCTGAAAGATGTCCGCCTGATCCTCGATTCCGCCGCCGCCAGACACGCCAAAGTGCCCCTCTCCCAAGTTCATCGCCAGTTGCTCGAAGGCCTGGCAGCCGCCGGCTATGGCGACGCCGATAACAGCGCGATCATCATGGCCTACGATGGCGTATGAACCCGGCTAACGGCCGCTCCCGGGAAGACGAATGGCTCTGGGGTTGGGATCCGACCCCCGGCATCGTCTCCGTATGGGCAGAGGCCGATGGATGCGCCACCATATGGCGCCGCCTCCCCGCCACTGGCGAACTGCTGCGGGAAGAGGCGCGCTTTCGCCCTTGGCTGCTCCTCGACCGCCTCGATGACCTGCAGCACCTCGGCCCCGAACTCGCCCCTGAAGGGGACCCCTCCGCCACCGTCACCTGGCGCGAGCTCGAGGGGCCTGGAGCCTTGCGATTCCTGGTCCGCTCCTTCGACTTGAAAACCCTCACGTCCGCCATTCTCCATGGCGCCGGCCAACGTTTGGGCCGCCGCGTCGCCACCCTGCGCGATCTTGGCCAGCAGGCCGCACTCGCCCTGCCGCCCGAAGAGCAGTACCTCGTCTCTACCGGCCGCAATTACTTCCGCGGTCTCAGCTTCGATCAATTGCACCGCCTTCAGTTCGATTTGGAAACCACCGGCCTCGATGCCACTCGCGATCGCATCTTCATGGTTGCCGTGCGCGATTCTGATTCCGGCTCCGAAATCCTGGAAGCCGATGGCGACGACGATGCCGCCGAGGCTTCCCTGATCCGCCGCCTCGTCGCCCGCATCCGGTCCGCCGATCCGGATGTCATCGAAAATCACAACCTCCACGGCTTCGACCTGCCGTTTCTGGATCGCCGCGCCCGCCGCCTCGGCGTGCCGCTTCACCTGGGACGCACCGGCCTTCCGGGATTGCGCCAGCGAGCCGCCCGCCGCGGCGTGGCGACCGATTTCGACGCTCGTCGCCGCGTCCGCTTCGTCGCGCCTGGCCGCGAGTTGATCGATACTCTCGACGCCGTCCTGCGTTACGATTTTTCCGCCCGCGATTTGCCGGGGCACGGGCTCAAAGCCGTCGCGCGCCACCTCGGCCTGGCCGGCCCGGATCGCGAACAAATTCCCGGCAGTCAGATCTACGACGTCTACCGCCGCGACCCCGCGCGCGTGCGCCGCTACGCCACGGCCGATGTCGAAGAGGTCGCCGGCCTCGCGCGCCTGCTCGGCGGCGCCGCCTTCGCACTCGCTCAAATGGCCCCGCGCCGGTACGAACGCCTGGCCGATGCCGGCGCCGCCACCGGCGTTATCGACCCCTTGTTGGTGCGCGCCTACCTGCGCGCGGGCATGGCGCTTCCCGCACACCAGCCCGGCGACGGCACGGAACACAGCGGCGCGGCCCTCCACCTGTTCGCCACCGGCGCCGCGCACCGCATCGTCAAGGCCGATGTCGCCAGCCTCTACCCCTCGCTGATGCGCGCCTTCCGCATTGGCCCCGCGCGCGACCGCCTCGGCGCCATGCTCGCGCTGGTCGATCGCCTGGTGGAATGGCGTCTCGCCGCCAAGGCCAGCGCGCGCGCCGCGCCGCGCGGCTCCGCCGAACGCTTCGCCCACGAGGCGCGCTCAGCGGCCATGAAACTGGTAGTGAACTCCGCCTATGGCTATCTCGCGGCCGGTGGCGGCCTGACGCGCTTTGCCGACGTACACGCCGCCAACGAGGTCACGCGCCGCGGCCGCGAAACGCTCGATCTCATGTGCCGCGAGCTCGCTGCCCGCGGCGTGACCTTGCTCGAGGCCGATACCGATGGCGTCTACTTCGCCGTCCCGGAATCGTGGACTGAGATCGATGAGCGCCGCGTAGTGGCCGATGTCGCCGCGCTCCTGCCCCCGCTCGTCCAGCTCGAATTCGACGGCCGCTATGCCGCCATGCTGTCCCACGAACCCAAAAACTACGCCCTGCTCACCTACGAAGGGAAACTGCTGCTCCGCGGCGTAGCTTTCCGCTCCAGCCGCGCCGAACCCTTCGGTGAAGCTTTCCTCCGCACCGCGATCGCCCGCCTGCTGAATGGCGACATATCCGGCGTGCGCGATGCCTACCTCGCCACCCTGGATGCCCTCCACAGCCGCGAGCTTCCCACCCGCGACGTTTCTTCGCGCGTACGCCTCACCAAATCTCCCGAGCGCTACCTCGAATCCCGCGATACGCGCCGCGAACTGCCCTACGAGGCGATGCTCGCCGCCGGGCGCACTTCCTGGAGCGTCGGAGATCGCGTGCGCGTCTATCGCACCCCGTCCGGGGCGGGTGTGGTCGATGAACCGGAAGACGACGAGGATGCCCCTGCTCTAATCGATCCGCGCGATTATGACACCGCGCATTACTCTCGCGTTCTGCGCAACAACTTCGCCACGCGGCTGGAACGCGCCTTTACACCCGAAGACTACGGAGCCGTATTCGCCGACCCCGTGCAGCTCTCCCTGTTCGCGCCGCCAATGAGCGGCATTCACCCGGTGCTCGATCTTCTATAACGTCAGTACTTGCTCATTTCATGTATACCCGGATGGTTTGCTGATTCGCCAACACCTGCTTGCCTGACAGGTCGCGGAGTTCGGTGATCACGAAAATATTGGTAGTCGATGGGTCAATATATCCCACCGCGCTGCTATATCTCGCTGGACTGGATCTTACTTGTACGGGCCCGGCAAGGCCTTGCCCCACGCCAAAACCGGACGGGGTATTTACGTAGATGGTCGTGCCCTGAAAAGGGGTTTGGCCGGTCATAGCCGGCAGCGTCTTCCCATAATTATCGTAATAGCCGGTCATCTTAGCCGTATCGGTTTTTGCATATAACTTGAAGACGACCTTAGGCTCGCAGACCGTGGTCCCCGCCAGGCATATGGCCGGCAAAATCTGCAGCAGTTTGGGAGCATCGCAGACCACGGACATTCCATCGCCCTGGCAGTTGGTATAGCCATTCGAATTGAACGAGTCCGGCGACAGGGGCATGACTGGATTTTCACGGCCCTTTTTCCCCCAGCAAACAGCTTTTTGGTTGGGCGCGCAAGCGTCCACGGCGCACCGGGCATACTGCCTCATAATCGCGCCATCGATCGGAACATGATCGGGCATGCCATACATCTTTGTGTCGGGAAGTGTGGGAATGTGGTCGGTGTCATAGGCGCAGCGGTCAAAATTACGGCCGTCCGGGCTGACGTATTTCCTGCGATCATCCGGGGCGCCGCCGCCGGATGAAAACACGTCACCGGTTGGCGGTGTGCCGCCTTTAGTTTGTGCCTGGATAATGCCGGCGGCGATCAACAAACCGGTTCCAACGAAAAAGCAATACCTGCGCATAGGGTCCCTCTACACTGGGCGAGGATAGCACACGAGATCCGCACCGTTGTGGCACAAATGCAAGTTTGGGCAGGTAGATCGCCCGTGCTAAACTGGCCCCCATCTCCTGTTCGAGGTCCATTCGATGCGTAATATTATCCATTGGAAACGCTGCATGCCGTTCGCCCTACTCGCCGTGGCGATCGCCTCGCCTTCCTTCGCTGCCGTGCCCGTGGTTATGGCATCGGGGCTGCTGAAGAAGTGCCTGGGAATCGAAGCGGGCACCGGCAGGATGATGCGAGGACCAGCGACACAAGAATATTGCCGGCAGCTTCCTGCGAACGACATTTACAACCAGGCCGGCGCCCGCTTTCAAGCCGGAGATCATGCCGGTGCGGCGAAAATCGTAACCCGGGCAGCCGAAGCCGGCAACGCCGTGGCGCAGCTCCGCCTGGCGTTACTCTATGATCAGGGCGACGGCGTACCGCGCAGCGCCAAGACCGCGTTCCAGTGGTACAGCCGTGCGGCGGCGCAGGGCGAACCCGAATCGCAAAACCAGGTGGGCTTGTTTTATGAGTTAGGCGAGGGCGTTCCCGAGAATTGGGACTTGGCTGCCCGCTTGTACCAGGCCAGCGCCCAGCAGGGATGGATGAAGGGCCAGTTTTCCATGGGGCGCGCCTATCAGTTTGGCATTGGCGTCCCGCAAAACCGGCAAACCGCAATTGCCTGGTTCACCAAAGCCGGAGCACAGGGGAATTCCAAGGGCGATTACTGGGCGAAGTGGTTGCGTGACCCCACCAACAACATTGGCTTCCGCGACGAGATTGAGCACGGCATTGTGATTGGCGGCAAGTTGCGCTTTAGTGTCCAGTTGATGGGAGGCGACCCAGCCGGGATTGCTTTTCACAACTCCGCGCGCCGTATCTTGTGGCTGACCGGACAAAGCAAAGCGGCGGACCGTGAGGAAGCCGAAGTGTTTCGTGCCATGCGGCATAGCGCTTACGATGACTGTACGCGCGCCGGCCGCGACAACTGCGGCGTCCGCGGACAATAGAAACCGTTCGCCCAGTCACGGGACCAGCGGCAGTGCCTCGATCTCGTACACCAGAATGACGTCCGGCGAGATCGCGAAGCGCCGCTTCCCTGGAATGTCCGGCCCGTAAAACCCGGTCCGGCCATACCCCAACTCCGCCGGCACCACGACCACCCGATGCTCACCGGGCTTCATGCCCGCCAGCACGCGATCCAGCCCCGGATTAATCTTCGCCGCCGTGAAGACCTGCGCTGTCGCTCCATCGCCAGGGCGCCCATCTTCTCCGCTGGTAAAGGGCGTCACCTCCAGCGCCGGACCTTCACGCCCCAGCACCTGGCCCACATAACGAACCTGCCTCCCCTGGTAGCGCACGCGCAGCGGTGCACCCGCCGCCGTCTCCCCGCCGCCGGCGTGCGCGACCTCCGCCGAGGGAACGTTGCGCGCGATCCACTCGCGCTCGGCAATGCGTTTCTTCTCAGCGTGCTCCTTCACTCGCGCCAGCGCTGCATCGAGCAGGGCGTGAAAGCTCTCCGTGGTCGGCCGGAAGCCCTCCGCTTTTGCGCCCACGCGAATGATCCGCACACTCTCCACCACATCGCCCTGCACGATGCGCATCACCACATCCATCCCCTCCACCACCTCGCCAAACACGGTGTAATTGCCGTCCAGATACGCGCGATCGCCCAGCGTGATACAAAACTGCGAGCCATTCGTATGGGGGCCGGCGTTCGCCATGTTCAACGCGCCCGCGTGATTGTGGCTCAGCCGTGCGTGGATTTCGTTGGGGATCGTATACCCCGGCGTACGCGCGCGTTCGGATTTCGGGATCCCGGTCTGAATCACGTGGCCCGCCACCACCCGGTGAAACACCGTGCCATCGAAATAGGGCTGCCCCACGTCAAATGCAGTGTTGCCGATGGAGCCTTCCGCCAGCCCCACGAAATTGGACACCGTGAGCGGCGTCAACTCCGGTTCCAGCCGCGCCACAATCAGCCCTTTCGAGGTGCGTATCTCCGCATACAATCCATCGGGATGCGGCTGCGCCGGCAGCACAGTGGCAAACAGGAGAATCGCGGCCCATCGGAAGTGCATAGGATTCATGGTAAGGTATCGGGAAATGGCATGAGAACCATCCTCGTGCTCCTAGCCGCGATCGCGCTTGCCGGGTGTGGACACAAGAAACATGCGCGTGTGACGCCGCCTCCTCCGGCTGGCCGCCGTGCGCCCGTGGTCGTGCAGCCGGGAGATACCGAGACCGGAATCGCCAGCTGGTACGGACATCCCTATCATGGCCGGGCCGCTGCCGATGGCGAAATCTACGACATGGAAAAGATGACGGCAGCACACCGCACGCTGCCATTCAACACCTGGGTCCGGGTCTACGACCTGGATAACAACAAGACCACCGAGGTGCGCATCATCGACCGTGGACCCTTTATCGACGGCCGTATCATCGACCTTTCGCACGCCGCCGCCCGCGAAATTGAGATGATCGGTCCCGGCGTCGCCAAAGTGCGAATTGAAGTGATCCGCCCGCCGGCCAACGTTACCCCTGCCTTATTCGCCGTCCAGGTCGGTGCGTTCCGCAGTAAGGATAACGCCGAGGACCTGCGCAGGCGCATGGCGGACCGGTACGGCTCGGCGCGCCTCCTCGAGCGCTCCGAAAATCCCGGCGTGTGGCGCGTTTTGGTGGGAGCGGAGCCTACCGAGGACGCCGCCGGAGAACTCGCCGCCCGCATCCGTCAAGATTCTGTTGAGAAAAGTTCCGGCTTCGTCGTACGTATTGATTCGATGTAGTTTCGGAAACTTATGCTTCAGGCCCCTTCGGAAACTGCCGCGCATGGCCTTGTAGGTCAATCCGCGCAGATCGCGTCCATTCGCCGCCTGATCGATAAGGCATCGCACAACCGCCTTCCCGTGTTGCTGTTAGGCGAAAGCGGCACCGGCAAGGAGGTAGTCGCGCGCGCCGTTCACAATGCCCATCCACGGGGCGCCTTCGTGCCGATCGATTGCGGTTCGCTGGTCGGCACCCTCATGGAAAGCGAGCTCTTCGGCCACGTCAAAGGCTCCTTCAGCGGCGCCGGGGACAACAAACGCGGACTCGTGGAACTGGCCGACGGCGGCACCGCGTTTTTCGATGAGATCGGCGACCTGCCGCTCGAAATGCAGGTCAAGCTCCTGCGCCTCCTCCAGGAGCGCGAATTCCGCGCCGTGGGCTCCCTGCAGTGGAAAAAGGTGGACCTGCGCATCATCGCCGCGACCCATCGCAATCTGCCGGCCGAGGTTGCCGCCGGACGCTTCCGCCAGGATCTCTTTTACCGCCTCAACGTCTTCGCCATCCATCTGCCGGCCCTGCGCGAACGGAAGGAGGATATCCCGCTCCTGGTGCGCCGTTTCGTCGAAGCCGGCCAGCGCAACGGTCTGTCCGGAATCGAGCCCACGCCGGAATTCTTTCAGACGCTGATGAGCTACGACTGGCCGGGTAATGTTCGCGAATTGAAGCATGCCATCGATCGCGTTAGCGCGATGCGCTCCGAAGGCGCCCTCATGAAGCTGACCGACCTGCCCTCGTCCTTGCAGTACCATCAGAACGCCTCCGCCCTCCACCATCTCGTCGAGGCCATTGACCTGCCGGATTCGCCACTGCCGGAGTTCCGCAAGGCGCCGAGTTCGCCGGTCATCTCCTTACCCGATATCGAACGCCTGACCATCACCAATACCCTTACCTCCACCGGAGGCGAGCGCGCCAAAGCCGCCCAACTTCTCGGCATCGGCCGCACCACGCTCTACCGGAAGATGAAACAATACGGTATCGAGTAGGATAGATCTCCCGGCCGTTCCCTCGCCGCCGTGGAACTTTGCCCGTGAACACTGCCCCTCACATCGCGCTGGACGCGACCTATAGCATCGGCGACACGCTCTCTGGCGTCGGCCTCTATTCCCACGAGATCCTCCACGGCCTCGCCGCTGCCCACCCGGAAGCCCGCTTCGATTTTTGTTACCGCCCGCATCGCTACCTTCGCGCCCGCCATGCCCCGCTCCCGCCCAATGCGCGCCGCCGGCTCCTGCTCGACCCAATCTCGCCGCGCGGCGCCGATCTCTTCCACGGACTGAACCAGCGCCTGCCCCGCACTCCCCATCGCCGCACCGTTGCCACCTTCCACGATCTCTTCGTGCTCACCGGCGAATATTCCACGCCCGAGTTTCGCGCGCGCTTTACCCGCCAGGCGCGCGATGCCGCGGACCGCGCCGATGCCATCATCGCCGTCTCCGCATTTACCAGAAGTCAGGTGATTGACCTCCTCCATGTCGATCCGGCGCGGGTTTACGTCGTGCATCACGGGATTCGCAAGCTCCCTCCGTGCGCCCCGCCTGCGGTGCGGGAACCCGTCATTCTGAACGTGGGGGCAATCCAGAAGCGCAAGAACATCGCTCGCCTGATCGAAGCCTTCGAAACCGTGGACCCCGCCTGGACCCTGGTTCTCGCCGGCTCCAACGGCTTCGGCGCCGAGACCATTCTGGAGCGCATCGCCGCCAGCCCCGCGCGCGCCCGAATTCTCGTCACCGGCTACATTTCACCTGCCCAGCTCGCCGAGTGGTATGCCCGCGCCTCCATCTTCGCTTTTCCTTCGCAGGATGAGGGCTTCGGCATGCCGGTCTTGGAAGCCATGGCCGCCGGTATTCCGGTGGTCACATCTAGCAGCTCGGCCCTTCCGGAAGTGGCAGGCGACGCCGCCCTGCTCGTCGACCCGGCAGACACCGATGCCCTGTCGCATGCCCTGCGGGAATTGACCGTCAACGTGGATTTACGGGAGAGTTTGATTCGGCGTGGAATCGAGCGAGGCCGAACGTTTTCGTGGGAGAAGGCCGTCCGCGAAACGTGGGACGTCTATCGAAAAATCCTAAACTGACCGCTCTGAGTCAGCGATTCTCTTCGTCTACTGCGATCTTCAATGCACGCAGAAAGCGATGATCCTGCGAGGTGAACTTGATCTTGCCGGTAGCTTCGAATGTCCGCTTGGGTTCCTTCGGCTCTTCGGTCAGCTCCGTCTGATCGTCGTCCTCGTCTTCTGCGTTCTCGTCCCTACGGTTAAAGCCGATTGTCGCCTCCAAAACCAGGAAGACATCGTAACCGGCCCGTTTGATTTCACCTATCGCCTCAGCGATTCTGTCGGACTCGGATAGGGAATCATTGATTGCGTTTCCCAGCTCCTGCATCAGGTGTTTTAATGGCTCTTCCACAGAGTTCCCCTTTTATGGCAGATGCGCCAGACGCAACCGGCGTTCCACCCATGGGTCCGCACCCACCCGTTCCGATTGTAGTGGACGACTACCGCCTTCACAAGCTTCGCACTGCTTATCCATCGACGGAACAGTACCTCTGGATTACGGGGAAACACCCCTTTTGCGGCTTTTGTTACGATGAAGGTGTGTGGAAGCAATTAACCGCGCGCCATTCCCGGGAGTTCGTCAAACACGTTGTTCCCGCTGTCCTCAAACCCGCCCGTACCCTCTGGAATGAGGTTATCGGGTTTCTTTTCATCTGCTTTGCAGTGGTCTTCGGCTTCAAAGCCGTACGTCTTTATCTGGATTTTTCGCGCACTACCGGCGACGAAGGCTCCGCCAACCTCGTACGCTTCGCCATGGCGGGCTTCTGTACCGTGCTGATGCTCTGGTTCGGCATCACCTCTTTCCTCCGCGCCCGTAAAATCTCCCGCTCATGAGCCACGAACTCGGCGAGCCCGGCGAGTTTCCTTTCACCCGCGGTGTGTACCGCGAGATGTACCGCAGCCGCCTCTGGACCATGCGCCAGTACGCCGGCTTCGGCACCGCCGAGGAAAGCAACCGCCGCTATCGCTACCTGCTCTCCCAAGGCACCACCGGACTTTCCGTAGCCTTCGATCTCCCCACCCAAATGGGCTACGATAGCGACCACCCCATGGCCGCTGGCGAAGTAGGCCGAGTCGGTGTCGCCGTCTCTTCGCTCGCCGATATGGAGCGCCTCTTCCAGGAGATTCCGCTGGACCAGGTCTCCACCTCGATGACCATCAACTCCACCGCCGGCATCCTGCTCGCCTACTACGCGCTGGTCGCCGAGCGGCAGGGGGCATCGCGCGCCAAACTCTCCGGCACCATCCAGAACGACATCCTGAAGGAATACATCGCGCGCGGCACCTATATTTATCCCCCGCGCCCCGCCATGCGCATCATCACCGATATCTTCGCGTGGGCGGGCCGGGAAATGCCCGAATGGAATACGATTTCGATTAGCGGCTATCACATCCGCGAGGCCGGCTCCACCGCCACCCAGGAACTGGCCTTCACTTTCGCCAACGCCATCGCCTATATCGAAGCCGCCATCGCCGCCGGGCTCGCCGTGGATTCCTTCGCCCCGCGTCTCTCCTTCTTCTTCAACGCCCACAGCGATTTTCTGGAGGAGATCGCCAAATTCCGCGCCGCCCGCCGCATCTACGCCCACCTCATGCGCGAGCGCTTCCAGGCCCGCGACCCGCGCTCCCTCATGCTCCGCTTCCACGTGCAGACCGCCGGCTCCACCCTCACCGCCCAACAGCCGGACGTCAATATCGTGCGCACCGCGCTCCAGGCCATGGCCGCCGTCCTTGGCGGCGCCCAGTCCCTGCACACCAACTCCCGCGATGAGGCTCTCTCCCTGCCTACCGAGGAATCGGCGCGCATCGCCCTGCGCACCCAGCAGATCATCGCCTATGAATCCGGCGTCACCAACACGGTGGACCCGGTCGGCGGCAGCGAGTATCTCGAAAGCCTGACCGATTCCCTCGAAGCCGGCGTACACGCTTATCTGAAGACCATCGAAGCCGCCGGCGGCACTCTTCACGCCATCGAGACCGGGTACATTCAGAACCAGATCCACAACGCCGCATACGAGTATCAGCGCGCCGTCGAAACCGGCGAGCGCATCGTGGTCGGCGTCAATCGCTTCCAGAAAGACGACCCGCCTGCCGCAACCGCCTTCCGCCTGGACCCCGGGCTCGAAAAAGCCCAGGTCGAAAGCCTCCGCGAAGTGCGCGCCAGCCGCAGCCAGTCCGCCGTCACCCAAAAGCTCGCCGCGCTCGATCAGGCGGCCCGCGGCACGTCCAACCTGATGCCGCCGATTCTCGAGGCCGCCGCTGCCTATGCCACTGTCGGCGAAATCTCGGACACCTTGCGCGCCGTCTTCGGCGAACACCGCGAAGCCTGAGAAATCCGCTACGCCGTAACCGGCTTCCCGTTCACCGTCACGTTCTCCAGCTTCAGCCCTTCCACGTTCTCCGCCACCGAAGCCTTCGACGCCCCTCCGAACGTGCAGTTCTTAATCCGGATATCGCGAACCGGCGCATTCTTGAACCCGCGCAGCGACCACGCGCTCTCGCACTTTTTCACGTCCAGATTGACCACTTCCACATCGCGGACCACCGGCGTGAACGGACCCTTCTCGCCTTCCTCGTAATAAAAATCCACGTCGATCGCCGCGTGCGCCACCTGCCCGGCCTTCACGTTGCGCATGTAGACGTGCTCGATCACGCCGCCGCGAATCGCATTGTTCTTAAACCGCAGCGCGACGTTCAGGCTCGGACTGTCCATCTGGCAATCCTGCGCGAACACGTTGCGGATGCCGCCCGAGCATTCGCTGCCCATCGTCACCCCGCCGTGCCCGTCCTTCATCACGCAGTTCTGCACGATCAGATTCTCCGATGCCGCATGCAGCCGCCGCCCATCGGCATTACGCCCGCTCTTGATCGCAATGCAATCGTCGCCCGTATCGAACGTGCAGCCGTCGATCAGCACATCCACGCTCGATTCCGGATCGCACCCGTCATTGTTCGGTCCGTGGCTCGATACCTTCACGTTGCGCGCAATCACGTTCCGGCACAGCACCGGATGCATTTCGTACATCGGCGAATTGGTGATCGTGATCCCTTCTATCTGCACATTCGTACAGCGATACGGTTGAATGAACATCGGCCGCAGCCAGCTGCCTTCGCCGAATTTGCGCTGTTCCACCGGCACGCCGCGCTCCGCCATTTCCATCAGAGCCGCGCGCGCCTTGCGCTGATTCGGATCCTCCGGCTTGGCCCCGCGCTTCCCCGCCCACGGCCACCAATGTTCCCCGCTCGCCTGCCCGTCCAGCGTGCCTCCGCCCGTGATCGCGATGTTCTGCTGATCCAATGCATAAATGAAGGGGGAATAGTTCATCAGCTCCATCCCTTCAAAGCGCGTCAGCACCATCGGGTACAGCTTCGGGTCGGGACTGAACTTCAGCGTGGCGTCCTTCTGGACCACCAGGTTCACGTTGCTCTTCAGATGGATCGCCCCGGTCAGAAACACGCCATCGCGCACCATCACGCGTCCGCCGCCCGCCCGGGCCGCCTCGTCGATCGCTTTGCGAAACGCCTCGGTGCAATCCGTTTTGCCGTCCGCTTTCCCGCCGAACCGCGTGATCTCGAACTCCCGAGCCGCGATCTTCGGCGGCTGAATCCGTTTCAGAATCTGCGGGTAAACCGTAGTCCAGGGGTCCTCCGCGGCCCATGCCCGGGAACCGGCAACGGCGGCTCCCGCCATGGCGGCGAAGATGTGGCGGCGAGTGTAGGTAGACATCAGCACCGATGGTAGGTCCGCTCACCGTTCCGGTCAAGCGGAATCCGTTCGCTATAATCTGGTTGGAATCCCCATCATGCTTACTTTGGAAAAGTTCTCCCTCGGCGTCGGCGACCGCTTCGCCCACCAGGCAAAGGCGCAATTGCAGGCCTGCCTCATGGCCGCCGAACACGGTGCCACCGTGATCCCCGTTTGGAATAAATCGAATCGCGAGCACGGCATCGTCGGCTCCGAACCGCCCAGCGTGCGCGCCGCCGCCGACTCGGCCGTCAAACAGCTCGGCTGGACCCTCCCCTATCACGTCGACGCCGACCACATCAATCTCGGCACCGTCGATCGCTTCATCGACGCCAGCGATTTCTACACGCTCGATGTCGCCAGTGCCATCGGCGAGCCCGCTTCCGATTCCGATCTCAATAGTTTCGTCGCCCGCCACCCCGAGCTCACCGGCACCGTCGCCATCCCCGGCATCGAACAGCCCTTCGTCATCACCCGCGAATCCGTCGCCGCCATCGCCGCCAAGTATCTCGCCGCCGTCCAGCAGGCCGGCGCCATCTTCCGCCACATCTCCGCCGAACGCGGCGCGCGCGCGTTCATCACCGAAGTCTCCATGGACGAGACCGATTCCCCCCAGACCCCGCCCGAGCTCCTGGTCATTCTCGCCGCCATTGCCGATGAGAAGATTCCCATCCAGACCATCGCCCCCAAATTCACCGGCCGCTTTAACAAAGGCGTCGATTACGTCGGCGATGTCGTCCAGTTCGAAAAGGAATTCAGCGAAGATCTCGCCGTCATCGCCTTCGCCATCAAGCAGTACGGCCTGCCTGCCAACCTGAAGCTCAGCGTTCACTCCGGCAGCGACAAGTTTTCCATCTACGCCCCCATCCGCCGCTCGCTGCGAAAATTTGGAGCCGGCGTGCACGTCAAGACCGCCGGCACCACCTGGCTCGAAGAACTCATCGGCCTTGCCGAAGCCGGCGGCGAAGGCCTCGAAATGGCGAAATACATTTACGGAAAGGCCTTCGCCGATCGCGACGCCCTCTGCAAACCCTACGCCACCGTCATCGATATCGATTACGCCAAACTGCCCGATCCCGCGGCCGTTAACGCCTGGACTTCCGAACAGTACACCTCCGCGCTGCGCCACGATCAAAAGAACCCCGGCTTCAATCAGGACCTGCGCCAGCTGCTTCACGTCGGCTTCAAGGTCGCCGCCAAAATGGGCGACAAGTACCTCAAGATGCTCGAGGCCTGCGAGGCCAACGTCTCGCGCAACGTCACGGAAAACCTCTTCGAGCGCCATATCAAGCCCTTATTCCTGGCGGACTGAGATGCGTGCTCCGCTACTCTTGCTCTTCGCCGCCGCGGCGTTCGCCCAACCGAAGCCCGTCACCGTCGCCGCCGATTCTTCCGGCGACTTCACCACCGTCGGCGCGGCCCTCGCCTCCGGCGCCAAAGTCATCCGCATCAAGCCCGGCACCTACCGTGAGGTGCTCAACATCCCGCAATCGGGCATTCAGCTTCGCGGCGCCGGCGCGCGCCCCCAGGACGTCGTCCTCACCTACGACAACAGCGCAGCCTCCGCCGGCGGCACCACCAAATCCGCCAGCATTACCGTCTCCGGCGACGATTTCTATGCCGCGAACCTCACCATCGAGAACAGCTTCTCGCGCAATCGCCCCCTCACCCAGGAAGGCTCGCAAGCCGTCGCGCTGAAAATCACCGGAGACCGCGCCGTCTTTCGCAACGTCCGCTTCCTCGGCTACCAGGACACCCTCTACCCCAACAGCAAGCGCTGCGAAACCGACAAGGGCCCCTGCGAACCCGCCCGCCAGTACTTCTCCGAGTGCTACATCGAAGGCAATGTCGATTTCATCTTCGGCGACGCCCTCGCCTTCTTCGACCGCTGCGAAATCCACGCCCTCGCCCACTCCGCCATCATGCTCACCGCGCAGAGCCGCCACTACGCCGAAGAGAAGAGCGGCTACGTGTTCGACCACTGCCGCATCACCGCGGAAGCTGGCGCAGCCCGCATCTATCTCGGCCGCCCCTGGCGCGCATACTCCACCGTCGTCTTCCTGAACACCGAAATGCCTTCGCAGATCGATCCCGAAGGCTGGCACGAATGGGAGCACGATGGCAAACCGTCGCTCCCCACCTCCTTCTACGCCGAGTATCGTTCGCAGGGCCCCGGCGCGCGCCCCGATACCCGCAAGCAGCTCACCCCCGCCGAGGCCGCCCGCTTCGCGCTCAAAATATTCCTCGCTGGAGACGACCATTGGGATCCCACACAAGTACGCTGATCTTTACCGCGCTTACCCTCGCCTTCGCCGCCCGCGCGCAGGACACTCGCACCGTTGCCGAGCCCAAAATTCCGCAGAGCTGCACCGTGCTCAACGCCGCCCTCGCAGCCACGGAGAACAACAAGACCCTCGCCGATTCCGATGAAGCCCGCCTCGATACCGCGCGCATCCAGAAGGCGCTCGATTCCTGCCCGCAGGGCCAGGCCGTCCTCCTCAAAGCCGGCGACGCGCACAATGCCTTCCTCACTGGACCGCTCGACCTGCGCCCCGGCGTCACCCTCGTCATCGGCGCCAAGACCATCCTCTTCGGTTCGCGCGACCCCAAGGTTTACGAGGTCCGTCCCGGCAGTTGCGGCATCGTCGATTCCAGCGGACGCGGCTGCCGCGCCATGATCAACGGCGTCAGCGTCACCGGCGCCGCCGTCATGGGCGATGGCGTCATCGATGGACGCGGCTGGTCGAAAATGCTCGGCAAGACCGCCTCCTGGTGGGAAATCGCCGAGGAAGCGCGCAAGGGCGGCAACCAGAACTGCCCGCGTATTCTCGTCCTCAACCGCTGCGACGATTTCACGCTCTATCGCGTCACCCTCAAGAATTCCGCGAACTTTCACGTCGCCTACAGCGGCGGCAATGGCTTCACCGCCTGGGGCGTCATCATCGATACTCCCAAGAACTGCGCGCAATACCGATGGCATCGATCCCGGCTCCTCCACCAACGTCACCATCGCCCACTGCTACATCAAAACCGGCGACGACAATGTCGCCATCAAGGCCGGCGGCCACGTCTCCCACATGACCATCGCCCACAACCACTTCTACACCGGCCACGGCATGTCCATCGGCAGCGAAACTAACGGCGGCGCGGATTCCATCCTCGTCACCGACCTTTCCATCGATGGCGCCGATAACGGCATCCGCATCAAATCGAATTCCGGCCGCGGCGGCAAAGTCACCGGCGTCGTCTACGAGGACGTCTGTATCCGCGATACCAAGAATCCGATTTACATGGATTCCGATTACGCCCACTTCGGCCGCACCGGCGACAAGATTCCCTGGTTCACCGGCATCGTTCTCCGGGACGTCCGCGTCGAAGGCGGCGGCAAACTCACCCTCCAGGGCTACGACCCCGAGCACCGCCTCGCCATGGCCTTCGATAACGTCCAGTTCGATTCGCCCCAGGAAATCAAGGTCCTCGCCGAGCACGCCGAGCTCAAATTCGGCCCCATCCCGGCCGGCGTGAAGTTCGGCGGTACCGACGTCACCGTGATGGCCGGCAGCGGCGGCAGAACCCACTCCTGCAACGCCAAATTCGTGCCGCTTCCCGTGCGCTGACGCCGCTCGTACCCACGCTCCAACCGTTCATCACAATCCGCGCGTGGTGTCTGCCCGCCTGGGGCAAACTCACAGCATGAAAACCTTGATGCTTGCACTCGCGTTAACCACCGGCCTCTCGGCCCAACAGGCCTTTCAGGTCAAAGTTAGCGGCCACGGCCGCCCCATGATCCTCATCCCCGGGCTCTCCTGCCCCGGAGAAGTCTGGGACAGCACCGTCGCCCGCTATCAGGACCGCTATCAGCTCCACGTGCTTTCGCTCGCCGGATTTGCCGGCGTCCCGCGCGTCCCCGCTCCCTTCCTCGATACCGCCCGCGAAGCCATCGCCGCCTATATCCGGAAGAACCAGCTCGATCACCCCATCATCGTCGGCCACAGCCTCGGCGGTTATCTCGCGCTCGATCTCGCCGTCCACTACCCCGACCTTCCCGGCAAACTCGTCATCGTCGATTCGTACCCCATGCTCGCCGCCATCATGGACCCCTCGATGACCACCGAGAAAGCCCGCGCCACCGCCGCGCAGATCCGCAAAGGCATGGAACAGCAGAGCCAGGACACGTACGAACGCACCGCGAAATCCGGCATGTACACCCGTTCCATGGTCACCAGCGATTCCGACCTCGATCGCACCATCGAATGGAGTCTGAAATCCGACCGCACCGCCGTTACCGATGCCATGAGCGAATTGTTCGCCGCCGACCTGCGCGCCGACCTCGGCAAAATCCAATCTCCCGCCCTCGTCATGGGCTCCTGGATCGGCTACAAGGAATACGGCGCCACCCACGATGGCATCGCCGCCAGCCTCAACAGCCAGTACGCCAAACTCTCCGGCGTGCAAATCGCCGTCACCGATACCGCGCGCCACTTCATCATGTGGGATGATCCCAACTGGATGTTCGCGCAGATCGATACGTTCCTCGCTCCCGCCAAAACGGTTGCCGCCCGATGAGAACCAAGGTCGCGTACTGGTCCTGCCAGGCCATCGGCTGGGGTTTCTATGCGGTCATGGGCATCTCCATGACCGCCCGCCAGGTGGGCTGGCAGGCCAGCATGATCGCCGGCTACTTCCTCTTCTTCCTCTACAGCATCGCCCTGACGGACCTGCTGCGCCGCGAAATCCGCCGCCGCGGCTGGCTCACAGACCTCAGCCTCTTAGGCTTCACCCGCCTCTTTGTCTCCGCCCTCGCGCTCGGCGCCGTGCAGACCTTTTTGGTCTTCGCCGTCGATATCGCGTTTCAACAGCGCTTCAGTTATCTGCTCGCCCATCCCCAGTACATCGCCCCCACTTGGATCAGCATCAGCGGGGCGGATTGCATCTGGCTGCTCTTCTACATCGCGCTCACCACCCGCCGCCGCTATCGCGAAAAGGAGGTCGGCCTCCAACTCGCCCTCCGCGAAGCCGAGCTCCGTGCGCTCGAAGCCCAAATCAATCCCCACTTCCTCTTCAATAGCCTCAACTCCATCCGCGCACTGGTCATCGAGAATCCGCCCCTCGCCCAGGAAATGATCACCCGCTTCGCCACCCTCCTCCGCTACAACCTGCGCCGCGATCTGGACCACACCGTCCCCCTCTCCACGGAAGTCGAGATCGTCTCCGATTACCTCGCCATCGAAGGCGTGCGTTTCGAAGACCGCCTGCGCGTCGATATCGCCATCGCGCCCGAAGCCGCCCCGGTGGCCGTTCCTCCCATGCTGCTCCAGGCGCTGGTGGAGAACGCCATCAAACACGGCATCGCGAATCTGCCTGAGGGCGGCGACGTCAAAGTGCGCGCCGCGCTCGATTCCGGCTCGCTGCGCCTCGAAGTCGAAAACACCGGCCGCCTCACCGAACCCAAGCCCGGCGCCACCTGCGTCGGACTCAGCAACACCCGCCAACGCCTGCGCATCCTCTACGACGGCCGCGCCACTCTCGATCTCCGCAACGGCGAGGGACGCGTCACCGCCACCGTCGTCATTCCCCAAAAACCATGAGAGCTCTGATCATTGACGATGAACGTCTTGCCCGCCTGGAGCTCCGCCGCCTGCTCGCCGCGCACCCCGAAGTCGAAATCTCCGGCGAAGCCCGCGGCCCCGAAGAAGCGCTCTCCCTCATCCCGCAACTCGCGCCCAGACCTCTTGTTCCTCGATATCCAGATGCCCGGCATGACCGGCTTCGAACTCCTGGAGCGCCTCGAAGATCTGCCGCAAGTGATCTTCACCACCGCGTACGACGCATACGCCATCAAGGCCTTCGAAGTGAATGCCATCGATTATCTGCTCAAGCCGATCGTCCCCGCCCGCCTCGCCGCCGCGCTCGCGCGCGTCCGCCCCCGCTCCGAACGCGGCCGCCTCGAACAAGTCTTCGTCCGCGATGGCGAACGCTGTTGGATCGTCCGCCTCTCTGAAATCTTCCTGCTCGAATCCGAAGGTAACTATACCCGCTTGCATTTCGCCGCGGAGCGCCCGCTCATTCGCCGCTCGCTCAATGCGCTCGAAGAGCAACTCGACCCAGCCGTCTTCTTCCGCGCCGGCCGCAAAGAGATCATCAATTTGAAGTGGATCGACAAGGTGGATATCGCCGTCGCCGGCGGCCTCCTGGTCACCCTCCGCGGCGGCCGCACCGTCGAAATGTCGCGCCGCCAGTCCGCCCGCCTCCGTGAGGTTCTAAGCCTGTAAGAAGCGCAGCGCGTCTTCCTTCGAGTAAATGTTGTTGAACAGAATGTACCCGTCCCCGCGAGTGCTCTGCGCCCTCAGTTTGACCCTCAATTCCGCCAGGTCTGCATCTGTATATCGATACCGGTAGCCCGTTCGCCCGTGCAGCCGCCAATACACCGTCTCCCCATAAACCGGATCGTTCTGGAAGGGATCCACGCAATGAATTAGATCCTGCGCCGCACAGAGCTCGCGAATCAACTCCGGGCGCCACGCGTCACCCCTCGGCTCCCACGCCAGCAGCCGGCCTCCCCGGTCGATCTCGCCAAAGAATCGCTGCAGATTGCCGGTGTTCTCACGGGTCGGCAGAAAAGACTTTGGACACTGAAACACAATCACCCGCGCGTCCAGAATCTCGGCGATCTCGCGCGTACGCTCCCACGCCAGCCATACCTGCTCCGTGCCCCGAAAGCTCCCGTACAGTTCCTGTTCCTGCGCGCTGATGGGAGATTTCAACCGCCGGTATGTCGGACTCGATGACGTGTGTGTGATCAACTGCCAGGCCTTCATGCAAAATTGAAATTCCGCTGGCGCGAGCGATTTCCAACGTTCCGCCACCTTGGATGCCGGCGGCTGGTAAAAGGTGGTCTGCAGCTCGATCGCCCGAAAGTCGGCCACATATCGCGCTTGCGCCTCCGTCCATCCGCAACACCCCACTATCGGCCCCGTGTCTCGCATTACGTCCTTCCCCGTAGCAACCGGATAACCGCAACCCGCTGTAGTAATCTGGGCGAGGATGCACTCCCCGGGGACCGCCTAAGTGTCAGTGAAAGCCGCGCCCGCCAGGCGCACGCGTGCCAGAAAAACCAAGTCACGGCCGCACTTGCTCGCCGTTCTCTTTTTCCTCGCCGTGTCCATCGGCCTCACCGCGGCCGTCTTGCAGGCCCGCTATACATTCACGCTGCAATCCCCGCTGCGCCTGCGCTTTCAATGGCCGCTGGTGGTCGCGCCGCGAACCTCCGCGGAAGAAACCGGCGCCGCTCAGTCAGATCAATTCGGCCGCCGGTTGACCGCCTACCAACAATACGCGTGCAACAAATTCGGCTCTGCCTGCCGCATCGCGCTCGCCGTGCAGCGCGCCGAAAATCCGACGCGGCGCCTGTGAGATCTATCACTATAATTCGGATGGCACGCTGGATTGGGGCTTCTTCCAGATCAACACCGTGCACCTCAAGCGCGCCGGCCTCAATCTCCGCGACTTGCTCGATTGCAAAGCCAATATCGATTTCGCCTACACGCTCTACACCGAGCGTGGCTTCGCGCCCTGGACCACCTACCAAAGCGGCGCTTACCGCCAGTTCCTCCGCAGCTTCTGAGCTAGTCCTTGCCGTAGGCTTCCGGCATCAAGACCGTGAGTGCGTCGCGCACAATCGTGAACTCCGCCGGCAGATGACCCACGTACTCACCGTCTACCTGTAGATACGCGCATAGGTCTGCTGGCTTCGACACTGCGACCCGGTCCGCGCGCAGCACCGTCACGCCGCGCATCCCTTCCAGCTTGTTCAGCGCCATACCCGCGAAGTACTTCACGTAGCCGGTGGAAGTCGGCCCTTCGAACAGCACTACCTCGAACTGATCGTCCAGCAGGGTCACGTTGCGCGCGATTTCGAAATCGCCGCCGTAGTTCCGCACTTTACTCAAAAGTGCGAAAGAGCACCGCCGCTTCTGTCCCGCGATCTCCACGTCAAACTCCGGCAGCTTCCTGCCGAGCAGGCTCCAGCCCGCCACCCAATACGCGAACTTGCCGGTCTTCGCCTTGAGCCCGGCATTGATGTGATACACCACGTGGGCATCCAGCCCCATTCCCGCCATCAACAGGAAATGGCGCGAGAGTTTGCCGCCGTCACACGTCACGTGCCCCACGGAAATCCGCCGCGGACGCAGTTCGCCCAGCCGCTCCGCCACACGCTCCAACTTCCCGCCCAGCTTCAGTTCCATCGCCAGGACGTTAGCCGTGCCGCCCGGCAGTATCGCCAGCGGAACCTTCGGTCCCCAGCATCCCTTCCGCCGCTTCGTTAATCGTTCCGTCGCCGCCCGCCACTACAATCAGATCAGCGCCCTGTTCGATATGCTGGCGCGCGAGTGTGCCCGCGACCAGGGGCCCGGTCGTCGGCGCCACCGTCAGATTGTGACCTTGTTGTGTGAGGATTCGCCCGGCGCGCTCGATCAGGGCGCCCCCGCTCCGTATGACCTTGCCCGCGCGCGGGTTAAAGATCAAAACGGTCTTCCTGTAGCTTGTGATGGTTTTTACTCCCGGTCCTCGTTAGATTATAGATGAGAGGCTAATGAAAGATCCCGCTGCCGACATCGAGAAGCTTCGTGATCAGCTTCACCACCACGAGTACCAGTATTACGTCCTCGACCAGCCCGAGATCACCGACGCCGAATATGACGTCTTAATGCACCGCCTTCAGGCGCTCGAAGCCCAGCATCCCGAGTTGCTTACGCCGGATTCCCCCACGCAGCGCGTCGGCGGCAAGCCCCGCGAAGGCTTTATCAAGGTGCAGCACAGCTCCCGCATGCTGAGCCTCGACAACGCCCTCAATGAGGCGGAGCTGCGCGATTTCGACCGCCGCGTGCGCGAGCTCCTGGGTGGCGCCGAATATCGGTACGTCACCGAACTGAAAATGGACGGCCTCTCCATGGCGGCTCACTACCGCGACGGCAGCTTTCGCCAACGCGGTCACCCGCGGCGACGGCACCACCGGAGAGGACGTCACGGAAAATGCGCGCACCATACGTTCCCTGCCCCTGCGCGTGAAGACCACTCTCCCCGCCTTCGAAGTTCGCGGAGAAACCGTCATGGGCCGCCGCGCCTTCGAACGCCTCAACGCGGAGCGCGATGAGAAGAGCCTCTCCCGCTTCGCCAACCCGCGCAACGCCGCCGCCGGCTCCCTGCGCCAGTTAGAGCCGCAGGTCACCGCGTCGCGCCGTCTGGAATATTACACCTATTTCCTGCTCACCGACGGTCACCCGGCCCGCGACACCCACTGGGAATCGCTCACCGCGCTCAAGGAAATGGGCTTCAAGGTGAACGATAAATCGCGCCCTTGCGCCAATATCGATGAGGTCCTCGCCTTCTGCGCCCACTGGGAAGCCGAGCGCGAAAATCTGCCCTATGAAATCGATGGCGTAGTCGTCAAGGTGGATTCCGTGGAGCAGCAGCGCCGCCTCGGCTTCACCGCCAAAGCGCCGCGCTGGGCCATCGCCTATAAGTACCCCGCCCGCCAGGCCACCACCACCGTGGAAGACATCGGCGTACAGGTCGGCCGCACCGGCGCACTCACTCCCGTCGCCAGCCTCAAGCCCGTCGAAGTCGGCGGCGTCACCGTCTCCCGCGCCACCCTCCACAATGAGGATGAAATCGCCCGCCTCGGCCTGCAGATTGGCGATGAGGTAGTCGTGGAACGCTCCGGCGATGTCATTCCGAAGGTGGTCCGCGTATCTTCTCAGGGCTCGTACCGCAAGCCCTTCCGCATGCCGGCCACCTGCCCGGTCTGCCACAACAAGATCGTTCGCGAAGAAGGCGAAGCCGCCAGCCGCTGCATCAACGCCAACTGTCCCGCGCGCCTCAAGGAATCCATCCTCCATTTCGCCTCTCGCGGTGTCATGAATATCGATGGCATGGGCGAGGCGCTCGTCGATCAACTGGTGGATCGCGAAATCGTCCGCAACATCGCCGATCTCTACGATCTCAAGATCGAAGACCTCATGACCTTGGATCGCATGGGCGTCAAAAGCGCGACCAATGTCATACGGAATATCGATAAGTCACGCAAGAATCCCCTGCCGCGCGTCATCACCGCTCTCGGCATTCGCTTCGTCGGCGAGCGCACCGCCGTCTTCCTCGCCCAGGCGTTCGGCAGTATGGACGCCATCGAAAGAGCCACCGCCGACGATTTGCAGCAGGCCGAAGAAGTCGGCCCCAAGGTCGCCGAAGCCGTGGTCCAGTTCTTCGGAGTGCCCGGCAATCGCGAAATGGTGGACCGCCTCCGCAAAGCTCATCTCCAGTTCACGTACGCCTACTCCCGCCCCGAGGGAGGCGCGCTCACGGGTCCACCTTCGTGCTCACCGGCACCTTGCCGAGCCTGACTCGCGAACAGGCCAAGGAAATGATCGAACAGGCAGGCGGCAAAGTCGCGGCCGCCGTCAGCAAGAAGACCAGCTATGTGCTGGCCGGCGAGGATGCCGGCACGAAGCTCGATAAGGCCCGCACGCTCGGCATTCGCATCATCACCGAAGAGGAATTCCTTGCCATGCTCCGCGGCGAGTAGCCGGGCATTCACCTCCCGCGGATTTCCGGCACTCTCGTACCCGCACCCCGGACGCGGGCCGCTCGATCGCTCCCACCATGGCTGCGATCATCTGGTCCGCCGTGACCAGCAGTCCGCCGCCGGCCGTCAGCAGGAAGACCGGCTATGTGCTGGCCGGCGGGGATGCCGGCACGAAACTCGATAAGGCCCGCACGTTCGGCATTCGCATCATCACCGAAGACGAATTCCTTGCCATGCTCCGCGGCGAATAAGCGCGGCATTTCACCTCCCGCGGATTTCCGGCACTCCCAGCACCCGCGCCCCGGACGCGGGCCGCTCGATCGCTCCCACCATGGCTGCGATGCCGGCACTGAACTCGATAAGGCTCGCACGCCCGGCATTCGCATCATCACCTAAGACGAATCCCTTGCCATGCTCCGCGGCGAGTAACCCGGCATTCACCTCCCGCGGATTTCCGGCACTCCCAGAACCCGAACGCCGGACGCGGGCCGCTCGATCGCTCCCACCATCGCTGCGATCATCTGTTCCGCCGGGACCAGTACCAGCCGCCGCGCCGTCAGCCGCTCGGCATTCGCATCATCACCGAAGACGAAGCTCCGCGGCGAGTAACCCGGCATTTCACCTCCCGCGGATTTCCGGCACTCCCAGAACCCGCACGCCGGACGCGGGCCGCTCGATCGCTCCCACCATGGCTGCGATCATCTGGTCCGCCGTGACCAGACCCAGCCGCCGCGCTCCTTCCCGCGTGGCCGGAAACGCTTCCATCAGCCGGTAAACCGGCACGCAGTAGCAGCGGCCACCGCCTCCCCTCCCCGAGCACATACCACGGCCGCAGGATGGTCGCGCGCAGCCCGGCCTCTCCGATTGCCTGCTCCGCCGCCATCCGC
This sequence comes from uncultured Solibacteraceae bacterium, assembly GCA_963811575.1. Taxonomy (GTDB): domain Bacteria; phylum Acidobacteriota; class Terriglobia; order Bryobacterales; family Bryobacteraceae; genus Solibacter. Next base: position 543,403 of record CAWERY010000016.1, read on the forward strand.
GCCGCGATGTACTCGTGCATCACCGGCGCCGGATGCGCCACGCTGACATACACGAAGTGGCTCACCGCGGCGGCCGTAGCCGCGCCAACCGCTTCCCGCGCCGAAGCCAGATCGATCTCCCGAAACTGCTTCGCCTTCGCCGGGCTTGGATGGCTCACCCCCACCAGGTGCACCATGGTGTCGCACCCGGCCAGCGAATCGCGGTACGTGGCCGCGTCCAGCGGATTCCCCACGATCGCCGTTACGCCCGCCGCCAGGCGGCCCTCAGACCCGGCGCGCGCCAGACCGCGAACCGCGTGCCCGCGCTCCACCAGCGCCCCGCAGAGGCGGCACCCCATAAAGCCGGTCGCGCCGGTAACAAAAACGCTTGCCATTCTATCCAGCAATACGCAATCGGCAAGACTTCGGATTTCCCGGCTTTTAGGCGAGGGCGGCCTTGTACAGTGCCAACAATTTCGCCCATGCCTTCTCGGCGTCGGGCTTGTTGTAAATCGGCTTGCCGTTCTGCATCGGCATGTCCGGCACGCACCACCCGTGCAGGGCATCCGAATAGACTTCGATTTCGGCGGGAGCTTTCACGGCGGAAAAGGCGGCCCGCAGCTTATCCTTCGCGTCCGGCTGGCGCGCATCGTCATTCGACGCGATGCCGAAATACATCCGCGCCTTGATCTTGGGCGCCAGCAGATGCGGACTGTCGGGTTTGTCCGTCACCAGCCCTCCGCCGTGGAAGGAAGCGCCGGCGCCGATGCGGTCGGGCAGCGCCGCCGCCGTCTTCACCACCAGCGGTCCGCCCATGCAATATCCCTGCGTCCCGATCTTTTTCGACTTGTTCACTTCCTTCTGCGCGTCCAGAAAGCCAACGTATGCCACCGCATCCTTCTCGGCATTGCCGGGCGCATTGACAGACGCCATCAGCGGCTGCAGCTTGGCCATATCGGCGGGATTCTGGAAATTGAAATTCGAAGCGTCCGTGAACGGAGCTTTGGAAACGCGGTAGAAGGGATTCGGCACCAGCACCGAATACCCTTGGGCCGCCAGCCGCTTGGCCATGTCGCGCATCGGCAGGCCGCAAGCCGAAGGCGTCGGGCCAGAGCAGGACGCCGGGATGAGAGCCCGTCTTCGGGTGAATGAAGGCCGCGTCGCAGGTTCCGTCCGGCGTCTGAATCTCGACGTCGGTTTCCACCACGTCAACGGCGCCCTCCGCCGTCCCTGCCGTGGCGCCGATGCCCCGCGGCCACCGAGAGCGCGACAAAATCGCGGCGCCCTATGTCATTCTGCTTTTCGCCATCCATTCCGCTATACCTCGTAAAGAGTGTATAGCGCCAGGCGCGGTCGGCAATGAGCGCTCCGTTACGGAAGCCTGGTCAGCGTGTGAATTCGTGCCGTGCCGCTACTAATCTTTCACGAGCTTGTTCATGTGCTTCATCCCGGAACGGATCTCGTCGGTTGCGTCCACCATCTGGTTGGTATCGTAGATCACGCGCGGCGTCAGGAATACCACCAGTTCCGTGCGCGCCTTGGTATAGCTCTTCGCGCCGAAGGCCGCGCCAATTCCCGGCAGCCGGTGCAGAAAGGGCACTCCCGATGAGCTCTGTAGATTGCTCTCCTGGATGATGCCGCCGATCGCCACCGTGTCGCCGTCCTGCACCGTGATCTGCGTCTGGAAGGAGCGGTTCGAAAACGAAGGGGATTGGATCGCCGAACTCGCCGAAGGAGGCTGCGGAGCACTCACGTTCTGATTCACCACCATCGTGACAATGCCGCTGGAGTTCACTCGCGCCATGATACTCGAGAGTCACGCCTGTACTGCGGTTCTGCACCGTGTTGGTGAACACCGAACTTCCGCTCGGATTGCACTCCGCCCGCGATCGCCTGCGACGTCAGCACCGGAACATCGTCACCCACGTTCAGCGTCGCCGGAATACTGTCGGTCGCGATGATGCTCGGCGCCGAAATCACGCGTGTATGGCTGGACGTCTCTGACGCTGTCAGCGCCGCCAGCAATTCGTGGCTCCGCAGCACCAGGGCGCCCGTGGTCAGCGCCAGCCCGCCGGCGCCCGAAGCGGCATTCAAAGCGCGGCGAAAAGGGCCCCGAATCTTTCTTGTCCAGATACGCGCTCACTCCCGCGGCGAACGCGCCGTTCAAATCCACTTCGTAGATCTTGGCGTCGATCAGTACCTGGCGCGGCGGAATGTCGAGCTGCCGCAGCAGGCCCAGAATCTGTTCGTATTCCTGCGGCGTGCCCTGAATCAAAATCGTGTTATCGAACGGATTGGGAATCACGTGCGGCACGCGCGGTCCATTCTGCTGCTGCATCTGATTTCCCAGATACATCCCCGTCTGGTCCGCCGGGTTGTTGGAAACGATCGCGCCCGGATTCTGAGTGGCCATCGGTGAGACCGACATCGGTGTCGGATTCGCGTACATCTGCTGCTGCGCGTAGCCGCCTGTTCATCATCCCGGGATACATACCTCCGCTCATGCCGCCCATAATCCCGTACATGCCGCCCGAACCCATGCCGGCCGTTCATCATGCCGTTAGCGCCGTACATGCTGCCGCCGCCGTTCATCCGCCATGCCGTTGGCCATCGCGCCCAAGCGCCATCAGCGCCATGGGGTTCCCGCTGTAGAGCGCCATGATCGCCATCGCCACCGTCTCCGAGCGCGCGTACTTCAACCGGTATACGTAGCTGTTCACCGCGCCCGCGCTCGCCTTCACCGCGATATCCAGCTTGCCGATCCAGCTTTCCACCTGCGTGAAAATTCCCGGATTCGGAGCTACCGCGATGATCGTGTTGATGCGGTCCACCGGGATGAATTTCACCGCCGAGCCTTTTTCGGAAAGCGCATAGGCCTTGAAGACCTGATCCAGATCCTTCTGCAGATCGCTGGGCCGGCTGTTCTCCACCTCGAACAGGCGCACCCGCTGGCCGGCGAACTGGTCGCTGTCGAACAGCGCGATCAGTTCCATGGTGCGCCGCATGCTGCGTGAGTTGTCTTCCAGAATCAGCAGGTTCGCCGCCTCGTAGGTGCTGGCGAACGCGCCTTCGCCCAGGAACGGCTTGATCAGGTTGGCGATCTCCGACGCCGTCGCGTACTTCAGGAAGATCAGGTTCATGATCATCCGCTCGTCGTCGGGCAGCGTCTTGGGGTCCGCATTGACCATGGGTTTGATCGGCAGCTGGTTGATCCGGTTCACCGGCACGATCCGGTACATGTCCCCACCTTCACCATGGCGTCGCCGTTCACGCGCAGAATGGTCTCGAGCAGCGGCATGTAGTCCACCGGCTTGACTTCGCCGTAAGTGAAAATGGAGACCGTCCCGCGCACCGCCGGGTCCAGGATGTAGTTGATCTTCAGCCGCTTGGCCAGCAGGTCGATCATCTCGGTCAGCGAAGCGTTGGGCATGATGAACGCGCCGCTATCGGTCAGCCTCGGCGCATCCGTCGGCGGGGCGTTCTGCGGCTGCGTTGCGGCGGTTGTCCCGGGGCGTCCGGGCTGCGCCTGCTGCTGCGGCTGTGCTGGCGGCTGCTGCTGCCGGGGGCGCTCCGCCGGCACGATGACGCGAGCGGGGCGGGCTGCGCCGAAAGCGCGGCGCTGGCGGCAAGAACAGTCAGGACCAACCGGAGATCGAACAATGCTGCGCATGATTTTCCTGGGCATGTATTCCTATCTTGGACGTCGAGCTGTCGGCGCGCGCCATGTTCCAGCGCGGCCTTTTCGGTTTCATCGAGGTCCGACTTCTTCTTCTCCCACCTCCACACGCCGAAGGGACCCTGGCGCTCAAACCGTACCTTGTCGCCTTCCTCGATCGCCTTGATGCCTGCCGCCTTGTCCGCCTCCAGTAGCCTTGGCCTGCTCCTCGGACTTCTCTTCCAGCCGCGCCACGCCGAACGGCGTTATGCGATAGATCCACTTCTTCCCTGCGGATCCGTGAAGTGATGATCGCCATCCGGCGTCTTTGATCGCGCCCGCCGGAATTGCCATCGGCTTGGAGCCGTCGGCCGCTTTCGGCGCCGCCGCCGGTTTGTCCTGCTTCTTGTCCTGGGGGTCCGCCGCCGACTAGCGCCGCCGCCGAAATCACAATCGCGACAAAACAGTTTCATATAGAATCTCTTCCTACCGTCCCACCGGATCCCACCGGCAGGATTTGCCGAAGGGCGTCTGCGAAATCACCTTGCGATAACCGCCGTCCACGGTTCCCTCCGGCGAGGAATCGTCGGGCAGGCACTGTTTGAAGCCAAACTGCGTCTGCTCGCCCGGCCCCAGATTGCTCTTACCACCGGGGGCGCCGGGGCCGCCTGCGCGTTATTCTGCGGCCGCGGAGCTTCCGCCGCCGCTACCGCCGTATGGTCCGCCAACTGGCTCAGCGTTCGCCGTACCGTCGCGCCATTAAAAGTCCACGCAAACGTGATCTCATTTGTATTGACGTCCACCAACTTGAATTGGCCGATGATGTCTCCTGTATTTAGCGCTTTTTCCGCCATTCCCGGATGCTCCACCAGCAGAGCAATCGGCCCATCGCCCAGATTCATCTGTCCGTGGTACCGCGGCAGCTCCGGCATCGGCGGAGGAGGCGGCGGCGCGGGCGGCGGTTCCACCGGCTCGTTAGGGTCGCGCGAAGGATGAAAAAGCGTCTTGATCGCGACGTCTTTGTAGCCCGTCGGCATCACCGCCGGGTCGTTGGGCAGCGGGTAGAAGGGCGGCGCCGGCATGGGCTTCACGCTTAGCGTTGCGCAGGGCGGCCTCGCGGGCCTTTTCGCGCTTTGTACTCATCGCGCCACTTTACGCCGGCGAATACAATCACCCCCGCCAGCACCACGTTCAGCAAGATCAGTTTGCGATTCATAACGTGCTCCCTGTCTTCGGAACCAGTTTCTTCGACACCACCCCCGAAAGGCTCAACCGCACCTGGATCGATTTGTTTTTCGGATCCGTAGTGCCGTTGACCGCGATCTGGTTGGTGGAAAGCATTTGCGGCACGTTGGCCAGCGCCGCCAGAAAATTCACCAGCTGTTCGATCTTGCAGGTAAACCGCACCGAAACCGAAACCTCGCCGTAATCGCTGCCCAGCGGCTTTACCCGCCAGTCTTCCATGCCGCGAATGTCGATTCCGTTGGCCGCGCCCGTCGCATGCAGTAATTCCGAAAGCTGCGCCTGTGCCTGCGCGCCCGTCTCCGCCTTCAACATGCCGTTTTCGCGCGACGCCAGCTCGGCCGTCACCTGCTTCAACAGCGTTTCCTTGCCCGGAACCGTGGCCGCCGTCTGGCGCAGAAGCTCCAGCCGTTTCTCCGCCGCCGGCACCGTATCGATTACTCCGACCACCGGCGGGTTCTTGTCCGCCATCACCACAAAGCGCAGAATCAGAATGGCGGCAACGCCAATCCCGAGCCGTATCGCATTCTTGCGATCCAGGCTTCCGACGTTCACTTGCCCCTCCTGCGATTGGTGCGGATCTGGAAGGTTTCGCCGCTGCCCTTCGGCGTCGACATCTGGGTCTCCGTCTTTTCGAAGAACGGCGAGGAATCTAAAATTTTGGTCAGCGGCGCGGTTTGCGGCGCATCGCCCGTGATCCGGACCGCGTCGCGTTCTACCGAGATCGAGCTGATCCAGGCCGGCGGCTCCATCAGTTTCGTCAGTTCGTTGAGCGCGTCCAAATCGGTGCGCGTCTGCTTCCGGAACTGGTCCAGCAGCTGCGCCCGCGCGCGGAACGCCGCGGTCTGCCGGTCCACCGCCTCGGAACGCTTGCGCAGCGGCTCCAGCTTGGCGATCTCGGCGTTGATCTGTTTCAGATACTGCTTCTCGCTCCAGGAAGCGTAAACCGCCATGGAGCCGGCCACCAGGAGAAGGAGAGTGGCCAGCACCATGGTCGGCACGAAGACCGCCCGTGAGTTGAAACGCCGGTGTTCGGGCGGCAAAACGTTGGCCGCGGGCGCCAGCCGGGGACAGGCCCCAGCCAGCGCCGTCGCATACGGCAGAGCATTGCGGGAAAGATCGTTGGCTATCGGATTGACATTCGGCTTGGGCAGGATTTCTTCCAAGGTGCGCGGGGCCGTATCCGGCGCCAGCCGCAACTCGGAAAGCGCCAGCGAAGCGGCGCGCTGCGGCGCCAGGTCGAATTCCGCGCTGAACAGCGCCTTGGAACGGCTCTCGCCGTAAACTTCGACGGCGCCCGCCTCGGTACGGCTCAACGCCACAAACCCTTCGGCCAGCTCCGCGATGCCGTTCAAGCGGATTGCGGCATGCACCGCCGCCGCCGAAAAGGTGAAACTCGCCACCGCGATGTCCGCCTCGGCGAAGAGCGAAACGTAGCGGTCCACCAGCGGAGCGCCGCGCGATTCCCACCAGCACCGAGCCGTAAGCCAGCGGCGACCAGCCCCAGACCACGTCCTCGTCGCCGTAGGGATGCAGCGAATCCAACTGGAAGCGGATCGCGCCCTCGATATCCTTCGCAGCCACGCCGGGCAGCGCCATCTGCCGGACAATCACGTCGCGCCGCGGCAGCAGCACCGTCGCGCTGATCCGCTCCGCCCCGGCGGCCTTCAGAAAGCGCGCATACTCCGCGCCCCACTCCGTCGCCGGACGCTGCGCGTAATTTTCCAGCGTCAGCCGCCCCAGCACCTGAATGCCGGTCGGCCGCACCCGCGTTGCCGCCACTTCGAGATCGGTCGCGCCAATCTCGATGCCGACGCCGGAGCCGAAGGCGAGGAGCTTGCGCAAGTCCTTGGAGGTAAGTTCTAGAGCCATGGGCGGGTCAATTGCTCCACGTCGTGTCGTACCAGCGGAGGATGTGTATGGGGCTGTCGAAACCGCTCGGCATATACTTCACCTGGCTGGCCACCGTGCGCTTCATGTCGGAGAGCTGTCCGTTGGCGAGCTTGACCCGCGCGGTGGCGCGTATGGTGAGAATCGAGTTGCCTTCGCGCCGCAGCAGGCCGGCGTTGGCGCCCAGATTCGGCATCATCCCGTCCAGACGCGCCTGCGTGAAAGCCATCGAGCGCCGCTCGCGCAGGATCATTTGCACCGCTTCCGGAGAAAGCCCGATCGCCGCGAGCACCGCGGGGTCGGCGGTATTGACGTCCACCCGGTCGCGCGAGCCGTACACGGAAAGGCAGTCCGCCAGTCCGCTGCGCCGCGCCAACGCCGGTTGCCCCGCTTCGGGATTGCCCGCCACGGGGACATAGGTGCCGTAAAAAATCTCGGGTGTCACGCCTCTCACCTGAAGTAATTCCTCTATCTCTTGGAAAGACGTGGATACGCCGGGAAAAGACGGAAGCGAAGGCAGGGAACTTCCTACCCCCCCGCCGCCCGGCCTCCGGCCCAGAATTCCGCCGACAATCTGCATACCCAAAGTCGGATTCAGCCCAAGCGCCGCCACCATCCGGTTCAACTGCTCGGGAGTGGCGAAATTGACGTCCAGCTTGGACGTTTCCGGGATCAGCTCCACGTGCGCCGTGCCCGTAGGAAAGACATAATCGACCGATGCAGCGCCTTTTGGAATCAAAGGGTTACCAAATGCCGCACTCCACAGCACCTCGACCGAAGCCCGGTCCACCGCGCCCACCGCAAGGTAGTAGCTGCGAATCTCGTCCAGCTCCGTCGAAGTCCGGTCCGTCTCCCCACGCACGGTATTTGCCAGGGAGAATGCCACCGCCGCCAGCGCCGCCGAAATCCACAGGACCGTCAAAAGCGCGCTTCCGCGATGCGAAAGACGTTTACCGGAAATCGTCATAGGTGACCTCCGGGGAACGGTGAATGCGGATCGGGGCGGTCAGGCTGATGGGTTGAAGCCGGCCCGGGTCGGGAACCAACGGCGCCATTTCCACCCGGACCGCCTTCGGCCAGTTCGCTCCCGCGAAGAGCGGCGCCCAGACTGCCGGAGCGCTGCCATCCGGCGGCTGGTCCAAGTACGAAAACCGGCAAAATGCCAGTTGGTCGGCAAGAACGAAGGATTTGGGCCCCGGCGACGCCGGCAGATAGCGATTGATTCCCAGGCAAAAGCGCCCGGCGCCGGCCGGACCCGTGTAGGGAGTTTCGTTGACCACCAGCCGGACCCCCTTCCCATCCACACCGGGGATCACGAAGATTTCCAGAATCTGGGGCACTCCGCGCCACGCGCCGTCCAGGGAAAAGGTGGAGACCAGCCGCATGGTTTCCGGCTGCCCCTGGAAGAACGGCGCCTTCACGCCGCCGCCTTCGGTAGGGTTGCACTGCGCCACCACCGGCATCAGGCCTTCCAGTTCCTCCTCCAGAATGCGCTGCGCTCCGGCCACCCGGCGGTTATCCATCAGGCGGCTCTGCGTTTTGGAGTAGGCATTGAGGCCGATGCGCAGGGCGAACATAAGTCCCACGGAAACCAGGCTGAGCAGGACCACCGAGAGCATCAGTTCCATCAGCGTGATGCCGGACTGGGAACGCCTGCTCATTTCGCCATCTCGCTTTCGATATCCTCGGGACGCAGGGTGCGGCGGCGATAGCTTTCCAGCTGAAAACTGCGGCGTTGGTCGCCGGACATCCACCAGACTTCCAGCTGAATGTGGTCGAGCGTGAAATCGCCGGGCGTGGGCGCGGGCGAGTGCTCCGCGTTGGTGACGCGCGCGCGCCAGCCGGCCACCAGGCCGCCCGTGATCTGGGGCGCGAACTGGCCTTCCAGGGCGACGTTGCGCTGCGAACGCATATCGGCCAGCAGGTCATTCATGCGCAGCCGGGAAAGCTGCACGACGCGATCGTAATCACGCAGCCGCGCGGCGTTGCGCGTCGAGGTGGAAAGGCCGGACATCAGGCCGGCGATCGCGATTCCCATGATGGTGGTCGCCACCAGCATCTCGAGCAGCGTGAATCCGCGCTTCCCGCTCACTGCGCTACCTGTGGATTGACGCTCTCCACCCGCGGAAACCCGGTCATCGGGTCGAGGTGCACCAGGCGGTGCGCATCGTGGCGGTTGCCGAGTTGGATTCCGATTCCCGGAACGGTGGCACCCGGCAGGAAGAGGAAGCGGCGCGGATCCTGCGGGTCGCCCGACCCGTCGAACGGGCGCACGCCCTCAATCACCACGCCCTCGGGTAGATGAAATTGCTTCTGAAAACCCGGCTCATTGGAATAGAGCAGCAGGAGGCCTTCCTTGGGCTGAATCACCAGTTCCACCGGCTGCTGCTTGCGCTCCGCGCGGTTGACCGCGGAATTCAGAAACGTCGCTACCCCATCCGTGGCGGAGATCATGCGGACGCTTTCCAGGCCTGCCGAGATTGCCGGAAAGCTGATGCCGGCGATCAGCCCCACGATGGCGAGGACCACCACCATTTCGATAAGCGTGATGCCGCGGCGATTATTTGTTCTTCCAGCTGACAATGTCGGCATTGATTCCTTCGCCGCCAGGCTGTCCGTCGGCGGCCAGGCTCATAATCTCCGGCTCGTCCGGCTGATGCTCGCCCGGAAAACGGTAGAGGTAATCGCGTCCCCACGGATCTTTCGGCACGTCTTTGGGAAGGTAAGGGCCGTTCCACTGATTAACGTCGGCAGGCTTGATGCGTAGTGCGGCGAGGCCCTGTTCGGTGGTGGGGAAGGTGCCGGTATCGAGTTTATAGGTACCGAGCGCAGTCATGAAGTTATCGATCTGCGAGCGGGTGATGGTGGTCTTGGATTGATCCACCTTGTTCCAAAGGCTGGGACCCACCAGGGCGACAAAGAGGCCGATGATGGTCACCACCACCAGCATTTCGATCAGGGTGACACCAGCCCGGGAGGAGCGTCTTCGATTTCGTTTTGTCGTTTGCATTGTCGTTTCCCGCATGGTTTACATCGCCACGTCGTTAATGCTCGTAATCGCGAGCAGCATGCTCAAAATCAGTGCGCCGATCAAAACGCCCATCACCAGAATCACCACAGGTTCGAAGATCGAGGTGAAGCGCTTGATGGCGGCGCGCGTATCGGTTTCGTAAATATCCGCCATGCGGATAAACATGGTGTCCAGGTGGCCGGTCTCTTCCCCGACGGTGAGCAGGTGCGCGGCCAGCGGAGGGAAGACGGCGGCCTTGCGCATCGGCCCAGCAATGCCTTCGCCGCGCTTGACGCCCATCGCGACGCCGACCAGCGCGCCGGAAATCGTGCGGTTATTCAACGTCGCGGCCGCGATGCCGAGCGATTGCACCAGCGGCACCGAGTTGCCCACGAGCGTTCCCATGGCGCGTGCGAAGCGTGCCGTCTCGGCTTTAAGCAAAGCGTCGCCCAGCAAGGGAAGTTTGAGACGCGCGCCATCCCACCAGAGCCGGCCGGCGGGAGTCCGTGTGTAGATGCGCCAGGCGATGAGAGTCGAGATGCGATCACAAGCGCGGCGACCCACCACCAGGCGGTGACCACGTTGCTGACGTCCAGCATGATCTTGGTGGGCAGCGGCATCTTCATGGTGGAATCGCTGAAGATGGTGGCAAAGCGCGGCACGACGAAGGTCAGCAGCAACGTGATCGACGCCAGGCCCACGCAGGCCAAAAGCGCCGGATAGATCATCGAGGAGATGATGTAGTTGCGCAGTTCGTCGCGCGTGCGTTCGAATTCGGCGAGGCGCTCGAAGATGATCGCGAGCGCGCCCGAAGCTTCGCCCGCACGCACCATGTTGATATACAGATCGCTAAAGTAGTCGGGATGCGTCGCCAGGCTGTCGGCCAGGGTACGGCCGCCTTTGAGGACGCGCAGCACGTCGAGCACGATGAAGCGGAAGGCGGGCTTCTCGGTAAGTTCGGCGGTGATGCTCAGGGCGCGGTCGAGCGGCACGCCGGCATTCAGCAGGGTGGAGAGCTCCTGCGTGAAAAAGAGAATGTCGCGGCGGCGGCCCTTGCCGAAGGACGGCAGTTTGATCTCGATGCCGGCGTTCTTCGGCGCGACTCCGACATAGATCGGCGTGAGGCCCTGTTTGCGGAGTTCGCGGACCACCAGCTTTTCGTCTTCGCCGGCCAGGCTGCCGGTGCGCACTTTGCCATCCGACGCCACGGCGCGGAAGAAGAACGTGGTGGCCATGGCTAGAATTCCTGCGTGACGCGCATGACTTCTTCGACGGTGGTGACGCCGTCGTGGATCTTGCGCCAGCCGTCTTCGCGCAGATTGCGCATGCCGTTCTTGCGCGCTGCGCGGGTGAGGATGCTGGCATCGGCGTTGCCCATGATGAGCTTACGGATTTCGTCGGTGACATCCATCATTTCGAAGATGCCCATGCGCGCGTGATAGCCGCGGCCGCCGCACTCCGCGCAGCCCTGACCGCGCCAGGTCTCGATCATTTCCCCTTCCGGCGAGAGCACTTCGCCGGCGAAGATCTTGCATTGCGGACAGATCACGCGCACCAGGCGCTGCGCCAGCACGGCGACCAGCGAACTGGTGATCAGGTAATTTTCCACGCCCATATCGACCAGGCGCGTGATTGCGCTCGGGGCGTCATTGGTGTGGAGCGAGGAGAAAACCAGGTGGCCGGTAAGGGCGGCGCGGATGGCGATATCGGCAGTCTCGCGATCGCGAATTTCGCCGACCATGATGACGTCCGGATCCTGGCGCACGATGTGGCGCAGGCCCGAGGCAAAGGTCAGGCCGATCTGCGGATTGACGTGGATCTGGTTGATCCCATCCATCTGATATTCGACCGGGTCTTCGATGGTGATGATTTTCTTGTCCGGCAGGTTGATGCGCTTGAGGGCCGAATAGAGCGTGGTGGATTTGCCGCTGCCGGTGGGTCCGGTCACCAGGAAGATGCCGTGAGGCATGCTGGTGAAGCGCTCCATCTGGCGCAGCATGTGGTCGTCGAAGCCGAGGCGGCGGAGATCGTAAAAATCGCCGGAGGAGCGATCCAGCAGGCGCATCACGACGCTTTCGCCGTAGAGCGTGGGGAGCGTGGAAACGCGGAGATCGACTTCGCGCCCGAGGATCTTGATCTTGATGCGCCCATCCTGCGGCAGGCGGCGTTCGGCGATATTGAGCTTCGCCATCAGCTTAAGGCGGCTGATGATGGCGGCCTTGAGTTCGCGCGGCGGATTTTCCTGGCTGAACATCACGCCATCCACGCGGAAGCGGATGCGGAACTCCTTCTCGAACGGCTCGATGTGAATGTCGCTGGCGCGCTTTTCAATGGCGTCGGCGATCATGGCGTTGACCAGGCGGATGACGGGCGCTTCGCTCGCCATATCGCGCAGATGTTCGAGATCGGCGTTGGCCTGTTCGTCGTCACCCTCGCCGATGAAGGTCTTTTGATCGCTCTCGCCGTAGTTGCGATCGATGGCGTCGAGGATATCCTGTTCGCTGGCGAGCGCGGTCTGAATTTGGAGTCCGCTGAAGGCGCGCACGGCGGCGATGGTTTCGAAATCCATCGGATCCGCCATCGCGATGGTCAGGACGTTATCCTGCAGGGCGATCGGAAAGGCGCGGCACTGGCGGAGGAAGCGATGCGAGAGGCCTTCGATCTCTGGCGCGGCGGGAGGTGCGCCATCGACCACGACGAGCGGTACGCCGGATTGATCGCTGAGCGCGGCCAGCATATCGCGCTGGGCAATCACGCCCATATCGACGAGGATTTTGCCGAGCTTGTCGCCGCGCTCCTGCTGCAGTTCCAGGGCGCGCTCGAGATCTTCGGCATCGATCTTGCCGCGTTCGATGAGAATCTCGCCGAGGCGCATGAAGCGCGCTCCGGCAACTGTTCCGGAATCGGATTCGGGATGCGGGGGGACGGTAGCGGCCACTATCTTTCTTCCGTTTCGACGTTGCCCGCGGCGGCATCGGCGCGAGTGGCGCGCATAATGACCTGCGCAGGCATGCCGGTGGTATCTTCCCAGCTGCCGTAGTACAGACGCACCGCCAGCACCATCTGCTGCGCGGGGGGCAGGGCGGCGCCGGCGACGGCCATGTTGCGGAGCATTTCCTTCATGGCGGCCTTCAGGATAGGGAGGCGTTCGACGCGGCGCTGGTGAACGCGATCCTGCACGGCCTTGGGAATCTCTTTCTGAAAGGGGTTGATGCTGGGCGTGCGCACCAGGCTGACATCGGCGGTGAAGACGAGGCCGTAATCGGGGAGCTGCAGACCGCGCGTGTCACCCATCAGTTCGACGGGCTCATTGGGGTCGGCGATGGTGCCGACGCGGCTATCGAAGGTCTTTTCCAGTTCGCCGAGGATGGAACCGGAGAGCCGCACCACCGGCTTCGCCGGAGCGGTCGGATTGGTGAGTGCCGACGGCTTGGCGAGCTGCGACCACAACGGGCTCACCGCGAGCAGTACACATGCCGCGCGGAGTCTCACTTAGGATCTCCGTCTACCGGCCGGGCCATCGAAACCCTTGAAAGTTGCATGGCGCGTTTGCGATCGAGTTCGTACTCGCCGGCGACCAGCTGGAGGCTGCGGCGGATTTCATCGGTACGGTGTTCCAGGTCGGCGACCAGTTGGTGGTCTTCTCCGCCTGGCGCGCTTCGACATCGGCGACGGCCACGGCGACCGCCTTTTGAATCTGCTGTTGAATCTCTGCTGGACTCGGAGCCGCCGCGGCGACCACCTTTTCGGTGACCGCCGGACGATTCGGCGCGGGAGCCGTTCGGTTTACAGCAAAGAAGAAAAGGGCGCAGGAGAGCATCGCGGCCGAGGCAAAGCCCAGGCGCGCGGAGGATCCCCAGAAGGCGTTGAGCCAGCGCCGCGCGGGCGAGGGCTCGAAGATTTTATCGGAGACAAAAGCGATGCGCTGCGGAATTTCCTCGTCGCGCAAGGAGAAGAGCGCGGCTTCGGTGAGCTGCAGGCGATCCAGATCTTCGCGGCAGGCAGCGCAGGCTTTCAAGTGGGACTCCACCTGGGAACGTTCTGCGTTCGGCAGTTCCTTGAGGAAAAAATCTTTCAAATCGAATGGCGAACAACTCATGACACACCTCTTGCCTTGACGGGAGCCAGTTCGGCCTTGAGGAGTTCGAGTGCCGTGTACAGACGCGACTTGACGGTGGAGACGGGGCAGGAGAGGATTTCGGACATCTCCTCGAATTTGAAGCCCTGATAGATCTTGAGAACGACAGCCTCGCGCTGGTCGGGGGACAACCGGCCGAGCGCCCCGGCTACCGCGATCGAGAGTTCGACCGGGAAGACGGAACTTCCGCCGACGGTGATGCCGACTTCGGTAGCTTCAGGCTCCAGCTCATCGATATCGGTTTCCGGCCTTCGCTTGCGGAACATGCTGTAGGCCTCGTTGTGAGCGATGCGGTACAGCCAGGGTGCGAAGCGCGCCGGGTCATCGAGTTTGCGGAGGTTCTGATAGGCTTTCAAGAACACGTCCTGCGTCAAGTCCAGAGCGTCTTCGCGGTTGGCCGTAATTCGCAGCAGGTAGTTGTAAATGCGCTTTTCCCATCGGGAGACGAGGAGGTTGTAGCTCTCCACGCTGCCTTTGGTCGCCTGGCGAATCAGGTCGGTATCTTCGACCGCCCGAAAGATCAAATTCTCTGGCTCCTTGTGACTAGACGCAGTACTCCCGCAAAAAGTCGGTACGCGGTAAATCCCAGTTTAAACCGAAATTGTCAGTGGTTGCGGGCCATTTCTGCCCGCTTTCGGAAAGCGATTTATTGATAATAAACGGGTTAGTGGAAAATTGTTGGTAAAAGCGGGCCAAAAATGTCCCGGTTGGGAAGGGCGGAGGGGAGAAATGTGGAACCATTCCAGCTTAGCGCGCAGGGTATTTGCAGTGCGGGGCAGCGGGCGTCCGTCGGTCTTCACAAGTGATTGAATTTACAGGAGGTTAATACCGCTAAAATATATTTCGAGTTGAGGTGACGAAGAGTACAATAGAGAATACAGTGATTCGAACTTGGCTGGCACTGGTTGTCCTTTGTGCCGGGACGGCCAGGGGAGCAGGGCCTTCCTACTCCGCGGCGGGAATCGTCAACGCATCCAATTTCAGCGCCGGGCCCTTCGCACCGAATTCGGTCATCACAATTTTTGGCAGTGGGCTGGCGCGGTCCACACAGGCGATTGGGCCGGATGACATCAAGGGCGGCACGCTGCCGCTGGAGTTGAACTACGTTCGGGTTTACGTGCAGGATCAGCCGGCGGCAATCCTGTTTGTTTCGGCGGGGCAGATCAATTTTGTGATGCCGGGCATACAGAATCCCGGTGTGGTGCGGGTTCGGGTGGTGGTGGAAGGGCTGACCGGGCCGGAGATCACGGTCACGCTGCTGGACGCGGCGCCCGCATTATTTCCGATGGCGGGGGGTTACGCGATCGCGGAATCGGCCGATGGGAAGCTGCTGACGGCGGAAGCCCCCTCGCATGCGAACGATATCGTGGTGGTCTTCGCTGACGGGGCTGGGACAGACGTCCCCGAACCCGCCACTGGCGGTGATTCCGACGTCGCCGGCTCAAATGACGTCGCTGGCAACGCTCAAGGTGGCGCTCAATGGCACGGCGCTGGACCCGGTACGGATCAAGTATGCGGGGGTGACGCCGGGTTCGGCGGGACTGTACCAGATCAACCTGGTGTTGCCGGACGGAACGGGACCGGACCCCGAGATTACGGTTTCAGTAGGTGCGCTGGCACCTCAGACAGGGCTCAAACTGGCATTGCGCTAAGGAATGAGAGCAACTTTCCCTGCATTCGGCGCGTTTAATGTATAGGCTAAAGGACAGGAGTGTTTCGATGAAGGTAACGCCCATGCTGGCAACCACTTTTATGGCGGTGGGACTTTTGGGAGCGCAGGACGCGCCGCTGAAGTCCGCCGACTTTACGGTGGATCCGGGCACGAAGGTACCGCTCAGTTTGATCAACAGCGTGAGCACGAAGCACTCAGTGGAAGGCGATCGCGTCTATCTGGAGACCGTATTTCCGGTGCTGGTCAACGGCCGGATCGTGGTCCCGGTGGGGAGTTACGTGGCGGGCACGGTGACCGAAGTGAAGAAGCCGGGCCGGGTGAAGGGTCGCGGAGAATTGTACGTCCGGTTCGATTCGCTGACGCTGCCCAACGGAGTGACGCGCGAATTTCACGGACGGATCGGCGGCATGGACGGCAACGCCAAGGACGAACTTGACCGCGCGGAAGGCAAAGTGCGGAGCGAGGGAAACAAGAGCGGCGATGCGCGATCCGTGGGTGAAGCGGCGGCAGCCGGCGCCAGCATCGGCGTGATTGCGGGCGGCGCGGCGGGCCACTATGGCATGGGCGCCGGGATCGGGGCGGCGGCGGGTGCGACGGCGGGAATGGTGGGTGTCCTGATGTCGCGCGGGCCGGACGCAGTTCTGACCAAGGGCAGCACGCTCGAGATGGTGATGGACCGGCCGATTTCGTTCACGGAGAACGAACTGAATTTCGGGAATTACCAGGCTCCCCGGGGATCGATCGCCGCATCGCCGGATGCGAATGGCGATCACAAGGGCGGCCTGCCTTTGCCGCGGCGGCGGCAGTAACGTCCCTCGCCGGATTTCGTCGGGGCGCCCGCCCCAAAATGAGCGGCTGTAGGACCGGCTGCTTTTCCTACGTGTACAGGTAGTAAGCTACGAGGTATCTCGCAAATTAGGAGCCTCGTATGCGCCGATTGTTCGTGATCCGATTACTGATCTGTTTCGCCAGCCTCACACTGCCTGGATGGGGACAGGATCGGGGGACCATTCTGGGGCGGATTACCGACCCTAGCAACGCCGTGGTGGCGGGGGCGAAGGTTACGGTGACGAATGCGGACACCGGCATCAAGTTCACGATTGACAGCAACCAGGACGGCAACTACGTAGTCAGGGGGTTGGCGTTCGGGAAGTACGAAGTCACGTGCGAGGCGAAGGGGTTCCGGAAGTTCATCGGCAAGAACAACACGGTGGACGTGGCGCAGACTTTGACCCTGGACATCGTGCTGCAGGTGGGCGCGATGGAGCAATCGATCGAAGTCTCCGGGGCGGCGCCTTTGATTGAGGCCAACACTTCCGATCTCGGGACCGTGGTGGATTCCAAGCAGGTGGCGGAACTGCCGCTCTCGGTAAACGGGAACGTGCGAAATCCGGAGTCCTTCGTTTTCCTGGCGCCCGGAGTGTCGGGGGACACGGCGAACACGGAGGTCAACGGATCCCAGGACCGGGCGAAGGAAGTTCTGGTGGACGGGGTGCAATCGACCGGGCCGGAGAGCGGCGGCACGGTGGGCACGTATCCGCCGGTGGAAGCGATCGGCGAATTCAAACTCCTGGCCTCTAACTTCAGCGCGGAGTACGGCAAGACGGGCGGCGGTTTCGAGATCTTCACGACGAAGAGCGGCACCAATCAGTATCACGGGTCGGTGTTCGAATATCTGCGCAACGACAAGCTGGATGCGCGCGGATTTATTTCGCCGATTACGCCGGTGAACCGGCAGAATGAATTCGGCGGGAACTTCGGCGGGCCGGTCATTCTGCCGAAGTACAACGGCCGCAATCACACCTTCTTCTATGTGGTCTACGACGGCTTCCGCTATCGGGCGGGCGCGACGAATCAGTTGCTGACGCTGCCCAACGCGGCGCAACGCAGCGGCGATTTTTCAGGTCTGACGAAGGGCGGCGTGCCGCTGGCGATCTACGACCCTTTCTCTTCGCGCTCTGACGGGGCGGGCGGTTTCACGCGCGACGTTTTCCCGAATGCGCGCATCCCGGCGAACCGGATCAGCAAAGTCTCCGCCGCCACGCTGCAACTGCTGCCGCAGGCGAACAACAATCAGGCGACCAGCAATTATACGGCGGTGGGGGCGACGACTTTTACGCGCAACGTCTTCACGATCAAGGGTGACCATGCGTTTTCCGACCGGAGCAGGATCAGCGTGTTTGCGTATATCAGCAACGAGGCCAACGTGGCGGCATCGCTGATTGACGGCGGGCTCAGCCCGGCGCTCAACAATCAGCGTCCGGCGCGGTGGGGGCGTATCAACCACGATTACCAGTTCACGCCGACGGTGTTGAACAATTTCCGCGTGGGGTACACGCGCGAACCGCAACTGTGGTTCCGCACGACTTCGGATCAAGGGTTCCTGCAGAAGACGGCGCTGACCGGGGTGAATCCGCCGGGCGACGTGACACCGCGCGTACAGTTCACGGACACCTATCAGAACTGGAGCGACGAGACCAAGAACAAGGGCGTGCAGGTGAACAGCACCCTGCAGTTCGGCGATACGGTATCGGTATTCCGGGGCAACCACAACTTGAAATTCGGAGCGGACATGCGGTGGCAGCAGACCAACGGCGCCGACAGCGCGGGGCAGCAGGGGCTGTTCGCGTTCAGTCCGAACGAGACGGCGTTTCCGACCGCGACCGGGCGCTCTACGAGCGGAAATGCGTTCGCCAGTTTCCTGTTGGGCGCGGTGGACAACGCGAGCTACAACGGTCTCTACGTGGTGCCGGGGCTGCGTTATCAGTACAAGGCCCTGTTCGCGCAGGACGATTGGAAGGTGAGCCGCAAGCTGACGGTCAACATCGGGCTGCGGTGGGACCTTTTCATGCCGCGGCACGAACACAACACCAACATTTCGGGGTTCGACCCGAGCCTGCCGAATCCGGGCGCGGGAAATCTGCTGGGCGCCATCCGGTTCCTGGGCAACGGGCCGGGACGCGACAACACGCGCGAGAGCTTCGCGGACACCTACTACAAGGGCTTTGGCCCGCGCATCGGGTTCGCGTACCAGGTGGCCGCGCATACGGTGGTGCGAGGCGGCTACGGGCTTTCGTACGGGCAGGGAAATGCGAATGCCGGGCTGCGCGATTCGCAGAAATTCATCTACGGGTTCAATGCGGCGCCGAGCTATGCTTCCACGGATGCGGGTGTCACGCCGGCATTCAACTGGGACGGCGGCTTCCCGACGAACTGGCCGCATCCTCCCTTCATCGACCCCACGGTGCAGAACGGAACCAACGTCACGATGGTCGGGCAAGGGTGACGGGCGTCCGCCGTATTTCCAGAACTACCAGATCAGCGTGCAGCAGGAATTCAGCCGGCAAGATCTCGCTCGAAGTGGCCTACGTGGGTGTCAAGGGAACGCGGCTGGGGAACGGACTGATCAGCATCAACCAGGTGGACCCGAAGTATCTCGCGCTGGGCTCGCTGCTGACGCAGAGCGTGACTTCGGCGGCGGCGCAGGCGCAGGGAATCAAGGTTCCCTATGCGGGATTCACGGGATCGGTGGCGCAGGCGCTGCGTCCGTATCCGCAGTACCTGAACATTGTGAGTAACTCCAACCCCAACGGCAATTCCACGTACAACGGGCTGCAGGTGAAGCTGACGAAGCGGCTGTCGCACGGCCTGACGGTGCAGGGCGCGTACACGTGGGCGAAGACGCTGAGCGATGGCAGCATCGCGGCGGGCGGGGGGCCGACGGGACAGGACTTCTACAACCGGCGGCTGGAGAAATCGCTGAGCGCGAACGATGTGCCGCAGATCTTCGTGATGGCGTACACGTACGAGCTGCCGTTCGGCAAGGGGAAGGCGTTGCTGAATCACGGGGGCGTGGCGGGAATGATTGCCGGCGGGTGGCAGTTGAGCGCCATCCAGCAGTACCAGGTTGGGAAGCCGCTGCAGTTGACGGCCAACAACAGCTTGCCGATCTTCAACGGCACGCTGCGGCCGGATGCGATCGCGGGCGTTGCGATGACGCAGGACCATCCGGACCCGCTGGCGAATTCCTGGTTGAACAAGGCAGCGTTCGGGATCCCGGCCGCTTTCCAGTTCGGGAATGCCGCGCGTTCTTACGGCGAATTTGCGGGCGCCCAATTCCTATAACGAATCGTTCGGACTGATGCGGCACATCAAGCTGGGGGAGCGGGCGACGTTGATGTTGCGGGGCGAATTTTTCAACGCGTTCAACCGGGTGGTGTTCAGCGCTCCGGTGGCCAACATTTCGGCGGCCAATTTCGGACGGGTGACGGGCCAGGCGAACTCGCCGCGCCAGGGACAGGTGGCGGCGCGGATCGATTTCTGACCGCGCAGCCCCGACAAACCGGCTGTGTCGCTGCCGTGAGTGGCTAGTAACAAGACCTGATCGCCGCTTGCGCTTGATCATGGATGCCTGGAGGCGAGCCGACTCACCTCAGTGAAGAATCGGCGGTTCGGTCTCAAGCTCCCTCACCGGCGCGGCGAGAGGAGATCGCTGACGTCCACGCTGAACCGACTTCTATCGTCCTGGCGCATGGCTAGAATTGCGCGTGCTCGCGCTTCCAGTTTCTTTCCCGCTTCCTTGCGGCCGGTTTGGCGCATCACCCAACCATAGTTCACAAGAACGCCTGCCACTTCCTGGTCATTCAAGCCGCGAACTCGCTCGAATACCTCGAGCGCCCGCCGATACAGCGACTCCGCCTCGCCAGGCAATTGCTGGTGAAACCTGACTGCAGCGAGCTTCGCCATAGTGGATGCCGCCTCCGCGTTGTTCTCGCCCAGGGTGCCCAGTTGAATTTCGAGCGCCGGGTGGAGGAGCTCGCCCGCCTCCGGATATCGCCCGAGATGCGCCATCACAATTGCGCGATTAATCATGCGCTGTGCCGTGAAGAGATGCACGTCCCCGTATGTCTTGCGCGCAATGGCGTAGGCTCGTCCGGTCAGTTCGAGCGCATCGCCGAACCGACGCTGTCGAAGGTACGAGGAGGTCAGATTGTCCAGAGTGGGCACCAGCATGCGATCCTCCGGGTCTAACGCCTCCTCTGGATCGTCAAGGCACGGCGGCTCATTCGTTCCGCCTCCGCGTATCGTTTTTGGCCCGCATAGGCGGCCGCCAGGCTGCTCAACGCCTGTGCGGTTGCAGGATCATTCCCGCCGAGCATGTCTTCACGAATCTTCAAGACGCGATGGAATTGAAGGGCGGCTTCATCCAGTTTTCCTGCCGTGTAATCCAGGACAGCCAGATTGTGCAAGATGCCGGCGTACTCGCTACTGGCCGGGCCGCGCGCCTTCTCTGCCAACTCAAGGGCCCGCTGGTATTGCAGACGGGCTTCGACAAGATTCCCGAGAATGCGGTTTGTCATTGCCAGGTTGTTCCACAGGGACGCTTCAACTCCTGGGTCCGCTGGCATATCCTCGCCACGCAGAGCGAGTTGATAGACGGCTTTTGCCTCTTGATAACGGCCGGACTGAGCCAGGCGAACGCCCTCCTGCGTATGCTTTTCCCAGACCGCCTGCTGGCCGAAAGTAATCCCGATAGTCCAGAGCAGGCACGCACCTCTCATTGTTGACTCCTTGTCCGAGAGCGCTCAGGGCTACCGGAACTCCTTTTCACAAAGGAGAGCCCAGAGGTTTCAGTCTCATTTGCCCGCCCAAATTGCTATTTCCGGCCACAGTGGCTGACCGTCACCGCTGCTACCTAATCCTCTGCCCGTAGAGTTCGGAGTGAACAATCCCGGAGCCGAAGCAGGGGACGCAGCTCCGAGCGGCGGCCGCCCGAATTCTGTTCGGTGATTTCGAGGATGAGCACGCCGGGCTTCCCGGCCCGGCGCATCGGGGGAGGCTTGTCAGTCTGGCTTCGTACTTCTCAAACGTGAGGCGCTGAAAATTACAGACGCTCCGATGTGGGGAAAACTCAGCCTCATCTGGCCCTCTACTGAGAACCATCCGAGCTGGCCCACGTTATGAATTTCTGGACAACCGCTCTGCCCACCGCCACACCAGCCGCGTTATCGATCGGATAATGGATCCCGGCCCAGATGCGGGAATCGCCGGCCTCTTTGCCCACTCCTCGGACGAATTCGGCCCTCTGTGGAAAGAGATAAGCCAGCATCTCCGACCTCGTGGCCGAGAATGTGGAATGGTTCGAAGGATAGCTCGGGAAAATTGGGAACCGGAAACAGGGGAACAATTGCCGGCTCCAGTTGAGGCGGCCGGATGTACCAGTAAGCGAATTTTCCTTCCTGGCTGGCGATGAAGGCGTCAAACATCGAAGCCGCGATCAAGGCGTACGCTCGCGCCCACCGGGGCGCGTTTTGCTCCAGCTTGTCCTCGAACATCCATTTATTCGCGTCAACATAGGGCCAGGTATTGAGTCCCTCGGGACTCTGCCAGTACATGGCCCGTTGATTGGTCGCAAATGCCGCAGGCGAGCGCGGGAAGTTCTTCACATCGGCGACCTCCGCCACCATCTGTGCCGAATCGCAAGCCGGAGGCACCGGCGGCCGAAACTCACTGGGGAAGAGAGGAGGAATGGCTTCCATGTAGTCGCCGTCACGTTGCCCGGATTGGCCCCCAACCACATGCACTTGCCGGTCGGGACGGTGCCGGTCCAAACCGCATCGGAGCCGTCCAGCTTGGCAACCTCGATGACGCGGGCGGCCACCTTCTTGCCTAAATCAATTCCAGCGTAATAGTCTGTCGGAAACTGGAGGCCGGCGTAAAGTTGCGATTTGCCGGCTTGTTCAGACAGGCTCTGGAATGACGCAGCCTCGTTCGGGAAGAAGTAGGCAAGCACGCCCGCCGCAGCTGCCGCCGTTGCGGCATGTTCCGAAGGATAGGAGGGGCTGTGCGGAGTCGGCAGCCGGGTTTTCAGCGTCGGGTCGAGTTCACTGGGCCGCGGCCGGTTGTAGGCGTATTTCGAATCCCACGCCGCGACAGTTGCGTCGTACATGGCTAACGCCACGTAGGTATAGACGCGATGCGCATAAGGTGTAAGCGGCGCGCCGGTAAGGGCGCGGTTATTGATGAGCTCGATCCACTGGTAGGCCGGCGCACCGGCGCTCCAGAACCTCACCGAATCGGCAATGCTGGGATTGGGCTCGGCGACAGCGTCGCGGAGCCATCGCAACTCTCCGGCAGTGGTCTCCGCATCGGGTGGTGGGGGCACGCGGAACTCCTTGCCAGACGAAATGATCCAGGTCTTCCACGCACCGGCTTTGGGTTCGACAGATTGTCCAAGAACAGGTAGTGGCGCAGGCGAAACTCACCGCACCGAGTAGTAGGTAGCGCATTTTCATTCGAGATCTCCTATGGAATTACGGCTGAGAGCTGCGGTTACGGCGAAGTCAGGGAGCATAGTGGCCGCCGCGAAGAGTAGGTAACCGCCGACTCGTTGCATCGTGAAATCGAATCTGCGGCATTGGAGTGCTCGATTCCAGGGATCCGAGGTGACTTATCGCTGAAGCGAAACTGAACTTCACCTGACCGGCTAAGTCCTTTTATTGGCTGAGAATCACGGCAGATCTGACTTGGTGGAAGTCGATTTGGCGGGATGTATAATGAGCCGTCGGCTAAATGGAAAGCGAAGTCCATGGAAGGTCTTAATTCCAATCTGATCCGTTTCGGGGTTTTCGAAGCGGATCGGGCCACCGGCGAGTTGCGCAAGGCAGGCCGAAGGATTCGTCTGCAAGAGCAGCCTTTCCGAATCCTTCTGCTATTGCTCGAGCACCGAGGCGAGGTGGTGTCGCGCGACGAGCTGCGGGAGAGAATTTGGGGGAAAACCCATGTCGGCTTCGAAGAAGGACTGAACACTGCTGTTCGGAAACTGCGCGACGCCCTGGGCGACTCAGCGGCGAATCCTCGCTTCATCGAGACATTGCCCCGCAGGGGCTACCGGTTTATCGCGCCCGCGGAAGTGGTTGGCGGGACACCAATCCTTCCGGAGCCAAGAAGCTTCCCGCTTAAACGGGCGTTGCCATGGTTGGCGATAGGTGGGGCGGCAATAACAATTCTGGCTTTCGTTTTCCTGATGCGTGTCCGTGAGAAACCGCTATTCACTGCCTCGCCGCCCATACAGCTGACGCGCGACTCCGGGCTCACGACGGAAGCGGTAATCTCCCAGGACGGCAAGTTTCTGGTGTACGCGTCGGACCGTGCCGGGGAAGGCAATCTGGATATCTGGATCCAGCACACCTCCGGAGGCGAACCGCGCCGCCTTACATCCAGTCCGGCAAACGAGCGCCAACCGGAACTCTCGCCGGATGGAAGCAATGTGATTTTTCGGTCGGAGGGTGAAACGCCCGGGATTTACTCGATTCCTACTCTTGGCGGCGCTGCCACGATGATCATCAAGGACGGATACCTTCCGCGCTATTCGCCGGACGGATTGCGGATCGCTTACGTTCTCCGCTCATCCGGGGCTGGCGCAACAGGAGGAGAGTTGCACCTCTACTCGGTGGCGACCGGAACTGCTGAGACGCTGACGCCGGGGGTGTTTGTGAACGGACGAGTCACATGGTCGCCGGATGGAGAATTCGTGGCTTTCGTCGGCTCTGATAATCTCCAGGCAGAAGTGCGCGGCGGCAACCTCACCCGCATTCTATACCGGCCGTTTTATCTCTGGATCTGCTCCGTTAAAACCGGCAAGGCAACCAAAATGTTGGCGCGTCCGATAGCGGAAGATCGCACGCTGTTTGGGCAAGTCGACATGCTCTCTGTGGCTTGGTTTGGCAACCAGATTATTCTTTCCCTAAGGCAAGCCGGCAGTGCCAACTTGTGGGCCGGAACTGTGACTCCTGGAACGCACGACTTGGCCGGCGAACTGACACGTCTCACGCTGGGAAGCGGCAACGAAACCACGCCATCGGTCTCGGCCGGTGGAAAACTGGTGTTTGCGAATCAGGGCTACTCATCCGGTATCTGGGAAGCGCTTGCCGGAGACGCGCCCGCACCATCGATGCGAAGGATTACACAGGATCGCGCAGTGAACTATAGGCCTTCGGTTTCCACTGACGGTTCGAAGCTGGCCTACGTTTCGGATCGCACGGGCAAGTTCGCTGTCTGGTTAAGGGACTTGGCGAGTGGCAAAGATACACCCGTGACACGCAGCGAAAGAGAAGAACTGTTCGTGGCAATTTCACGAGATGGAAGCCAAGTCGCATTTTGGGACGGCGGGAGCATCTCCCTGGCATCTACGGGTGGCGGCACTCCCCGATTGTTTTGTGAGAAATGTGGCCGGCCCGATGGTTGGACACAAGATGGCAAGGTAATCATATCGCCCGGCCTGGACCTGGATTCAATAGGAGTGCGAGATCCCGTTACGTCATTATTCACCAAGATCATCTCCCATTCAGTTCGGCACGCGACCGCGCCAGACCTTTCGAGGGACGGGAAGTGGCTCACGTTTCATACCGCTGAGAACGTTAAGTCACCTGGTATGGGGCTCGAAAACCGACGGCAGGTCTTCCTAGTGCCCTACACCGGTCAAAGGTCGCCGGCGGAAAGTTGGATCCCCGTAACGGATGGGTCGGCGATGGACCGGGAGCCGAAATGGTCGACGGATGGCAATCGGATCTACTTCCTCTCAGACCGGGACGGGTTCCGCTGCATCTGGGCGCGGAATCTGGATGCAAAGACGAAACAGCCGTTGGGGTCGATCTATCCTGTAGTGCACTTACATGATTCCCACCTATCGTTGCTGCACATACCCAATACGGGGAACGTGAGTATCTGCCCGGTAGGCGATAAGCTGATTTTCGCGATGGGTGAGCTCAGTGGCAATATCTGGATGACGGATCTACATCAGAAGTGATTGGAATTCTCCGTTGAATATTAGCCGCATACGATCAAGGGCCGTCGAGATCCCCGTGAACATGGAAAGTCCGTGGGTAGCGCCGTCAGTTCAACGGTTTTTCCTTTTCAAACACTTTCGTCTCCGCCGGCTTTAACGACGCGACCTGCTTAATCGATGATGAGGCGGGTGTTCATAGTGGTACTGCACTGTGGGTTGACCCGTCAGTCCAATACCATTTAAAAGGGCGATTCCACGGCGGCTTCAACCTGCGAAGGAGCGCAGGATGCCGAGGAATTGGGGGGCGAGTTCCAGCCAGACGCGGGGGTGACCAGCAGCAGGGGAAGACGCGAGAGCCAGCCGCCCTGGAGGAACTGAAAGATCAGCAGCGGAGCGAGAATGCGAGAGGCGGCGATCGGGTCGTCATAGACTCCGGGAGGGAGAACGATGGCCAGGCAGGCCCACAGGAAGCAGGCGGTACGCACGGGGTCCAGGGCAAGCTTGCGCCAGTCGCGGAAGGGGAGGGCGAGGGCGAGCAGGACGCCGGCGAACTGGAGAACATATAGCACCTTGATGACGGCTACGATTTGCGCGGAGAAGGGGAAGGAGCGGGGATGCCGGATGGCGTCAAGGATGCCAGTGAAGGGCAAATAGCACGGACGGATTGAAGGTTTCGCCCGCGGGAAGTTGAGTGCAGACCCAGAGGATCCAGGCGAGCGCGGGAAGCAGGGCGGTGGTGAAGAGAGCGATCTGGCGGTAGCGGCGCAGCGTGGCGAGGTGGAGCGCGTAAGCGGCGAAGAGCAGGAAGCCGGCGTCGCGGCAGAGAGCGGCGGCGGCGAGGATCACGTACAAATTGCGGGGGCGCTCTGGGGAAAGATAGACGGCGAAGCCGAGGGCGAGAGAGGTGAGGGCAAGATCGACCAGCATCCTGTCGAGGGAGACGATGGCGACGGGGAGGACGACGTAGAGAGCGGCGAACAGGGGATGGATGCCGGCGCGATCGAGCAGGATGGCGAGCCAGTATGCGCCGAGGGCGAGAAAGCCGAGATTGCAGGCGAAGAATGCGGCATCGACCCACTGGGGCCGGCCCAGGGCAAGGATGTGGGCGATTCCGGGGACGAGAATGCGTGGATAGCGCAGCGAGGGATCGGGCACGGCGCGGCCGATTTCGGTGCGGCGCAGCGGATCGTGAGCGATGTAGTGGTAGCTTTGGCCATCGTAGCCGCCGCTATTGGCGAAGACGTAGATGTGCTCGAAGGCGAGGGCTTGCGGAAGGGGGACCCGGGAGCCGTGAAGGAATAAAGCCGTCGGGTTGCCGCCGTAATTGGCATGGACGGTGAGCCACTGGAAACCAGCGCCGAGCGCGCAGCACAACAGGGCCGCGGCAAGGGGACTGCGTTTCATTTGGGACCGGGCATGAAGCGCTTGATGAAATTGGTATCGAAGTTACCCGCCTGGAAATCGGGGTCGGCGAGAATCTTCTGCTGCAGCGGAATCGAAGTGTGAATGCCTTCCACGATGAACATGCCGAGGGCGCGCTGCATGCGGCGGATGGCCTCGCCGCGATCGCTGCCGTAGGTGATGAGCTTGGCGACCAGGGAATCGTAGAAGGGCGGGATCACGCAATCGGTATAGGCCCAGGTATCGACGCGTACGCCGATGCCGCCGGGAAGGTGGAAGCCGGTGATGCGTCCGGGCGAGGGGACGAAGGTCTCGGGATTTTCGGCATTGATGCGGCACTCGATGGAGTGGCCGCGCAGTTCGACGGGGCCGGGAAGGATTTCGGCGAGGGTTTCGCCTTGCGCGATACGGATCTGGCTCTTGACGATATCGATGCCGGTGACGAACTCGGTGACGGGGTGTTCGACCTGGACGCGCGCGTTTACCTCAATGAAGTAGAGGTTGCGCTGTTCATCCATGAGGAATTCGACGGTGCCGGCGTTGGTGTAGCCGGCGTGCGAGATGGCTTTGCGCAGCGCGATGGAGATTGCGGCGCGCTGCTCATCGGTGACCACGGGGGAGGGCGATTCCTCGAGGAGCTTCTGGTGGCGGCGCTGGACGCTGCATTCACGCTCGCCGAGGATTTCGACGCTGCCGTGCTCATCGGCGAGGAGTTGGAATTCGATGTGGCGGGGAGCGCCGATGTATTTTTCCAGGTAGACGTCGGCGGAACTGAAGGCGCTGCCGGCTTCGTTCTGGGCCTGGGCGAAGAGTGAGGGCAGTTCGTCAGGGCCGTTGACGACGCGCATGCCGCGTCCGCCGCCGCCGGCGGAGGCTTTGAGAATTACGGGGTAGCCGACCTGCGCGGCAAGTTCCAGCCCTTCCTCGGG
Source organism: uncultured Solibacteraceae bacterium (assembly GCA_963811575.1). Lineage (GTDB taxonomy): Bacteria > Acidobacteriota > Terriglobia > Bryobacterales > Bryobacteraceae > Solibacter. The sequence continues at coordinate 571,106 of CAWERY010000016.1, forward strand.
AGAGGTCAGCACGCCGGGAGAGCCGGGGAGCACGGGGACGCCCATTTCGCGCATGAAGGCGCGGGCGCGCTCCTTGACGCCCATGAGGCGGATGACATCTGGCCTGGGGCCGATGAACTTGATGCCGGAGCCTTCGCAGACTTCGGCGAAGCTGGCATTTTCGCTGAGAAAGCCGTAGCCGGGATGGATGGCATCGACATTGGTGATCTCGGCGGCGCTGATGATGGAGGGAATATCGAGATAGCTGCGCGCGCTTTTGGCAGGTCCGATACAAATGGCCTGATCGGCGAAGCGCACGTGGGAGCTGTAGCGGTCCGCCTCGGAGTAGACGGCGACGGTCTGAATCCCCAATTCCTTACAAGCGCTGATGACGCGGACGGCAATTTCGCCACGGTTGGCGATGAGGATTTTCTTAAACCGTACGGACGGCAAACAGAGCCTCCCCGTACTCCACCGGCTGGCCGTTCATTACCAGCTTGCTTTCGATGATGCCGCTGGTTTCGGATTCGATCTCGTTCATCAGCTTCATGCTCTCAATGATGCAGAGGACCTTGCCGGGCTGGACGCGTTCGCCGATGCGCACGAAGGCGGGCAGCTCCGGCGACGGGGCTTCGTAGAAGGTGCCGACGATGGGAGACTTGACCAGGACGAGGTTAGGGTCATGGGGTTTCTCGCCTTTCTCCCGGGGCGGCTCGGCGGCATGAAGCGCGGCCTGGGGCGGCGTGGCGGGAACGGAGATGGACGGGGAGCCGATCACGACATCCTGAGCGAAGCCGGCGCGGCGGATGCGAACCCGGTTGTCGCCGCGTTGGACTTCCAGTTCCGCGATGCCAGTTTCGGCCGCCAAGTTTATTAATTCGCGAATCTCATCTACTGTCATCAATGGATTAGCTTAACAGAGGTGCGGGAGGCGGGGTGGATTGGGGTGCCGGCGGCGGGGTGGAGGCCGGGGCGAGAGCTACTTCCGGCAGATCAGCATCTTTCGCAGCAGAGCGCCGTCGCGCTGCCATTGGCCGTCATTGAGCGGCTCCCAATCGAAAACCGATGGCGCGCGCCCGGCCCAGTTGGCTTCCGAATCGGAAATGTCCTGCACCTGGAAACCGAGGTTGGCGAGGGACTGATTGAGCCACGCGGGGCTTGGGCGGCAGCCGATTCCGGACCAGGCGTCATCGGGCCCGTCCTCGGGCACGAGGGGACAGATGGGATCGGCGGAATCGGTAACAACCGTTTCGAGGTAAAAGCGGGGAGCGCAGCGGGCGCAGGCGGCGAGGAACCGCTCCGGGACCGAGAGGTGGTAGAGCAGGCCGAAACAGAAGACCGCATCGAAGGCGCCGAGGGGCTTAGGATCCCAGTGCTCCAAATCCATGGCGTATGCCTGACGGCCGGGAGCGCGGCGGGAAAGCTCTTCCACATACTCGGCGCGGGCGTCGATGCTGACCACGTGGGCGCCTTCGTCCACCAAAGCCGCGCCCAATTCGCCGGTACCACACCCAAGCTCTAAGATCCGTTTGCCTGCAAACCATTCCGGCTCCAAGTGGCGGAAGAGATTGCGAAGGCGGGATTCCCGGGCAGCCTGGTAGAGGGCATTGTCGAAGATAAACGGCATGTATGCATCAGAGAGTATAGCGAGCCCGGGCCTAGGGCGGAAGTTCCTGGAGGCGAAAGGGGTTACCGCCCGGTCAATTCCCTGCGCTGCGCGATGGCGTCATCCGGGATTGCGACGACGATCCAGGGTGCGTCCGGAGCGGGGCGGGCCTGCCATTCGAGGGTTTGCGGCACTCCCGGCTTGAGATCTACCTGGCGCGATGTGGGGGCGACGGCGAGATTGTCGGTGCGCAAGGCGATGGTGTGGAGTCCGCTGCCGCTGAGGGTGGCGCGCAGGGTGACGAGGCCGGCGGCGCTGCTTTCGCTGGTCAGGGTCAGCTCCACGCCGGTGGCGAGGTCGAGCGAATAGTTTTGCCCCGGAAGCAGGGTCATCGGGTGCGTGCGGCCGGAGCCGAGCAGCTCGTACTCCCCTTGCGGCAGGGCGGCGTGGAATTTCCCGGTATTGGAATCGGGCGCGAGGCGCGAGGTTTTTCCGGTGGCCAGATCGCGGAGCTGGGCAGGGGCGGCGGCTTCCAGGGTCGCGGGCCCGGCGAGGTCGCGCATGAGCCAGATCCAACGCCCCACGGGATGCACCCACACCTCTTTCCAGTTGTGGCAGTTTTCGGTGGGCCAATAGGGGGCATCGGCATTGCGGTGCGCCTGGATGCCGACGGGCAGCGCGCCGACGATATCGCCCGACATGGCGGTATATTGCGGCGCGTAGTCGTAGCCTTCGCCCCACATCAGGCTTTGGACGAACGGGTTGCGGCCGACCACCCATTGCAGATTCTTCTCCGCCAGGTTGGCGAGTTCGAGGTTGCCGCGAAGGTGGGCGGCGGCGGCGATGGCCTTATTCTCAGCCAGCATGGTGCCGTTATTGCCGCGGAATTCGAACCAGACCGGGAAGAGGCGCACGTAATGGTGCTCGCCGACCTTGACGCCGTTCAGCACCTGTTCACGGAATGCGTCGCGGGTGCTGCCGCGGGCGCCCTCGGGCTGCTGAAGATACTCATCGTCCTTGAAGATGGAATTGGCGAGCATGCCGTAGGGCTCGGTGAAGCGGGCCATGGGCTTCTGAAAGTATTCGCTGTAGAGGGTGACGGCGGAGTACCAGGTCATCCAGTTCGGGTCATCGGGAAAGAGCTCGCAGAGGCGCACGAGGGCGACGGTGGGAGCCTCTTCATGGCTGAGATGTTGGTAGCGAAGGATGCGGGTTTTATCGGGCGCGGTGTAGAAGAAGCCGGTCAGGGGCGTGGTGAGGCCGGGCAGAAAACTGCGTTGTTGGAAGGCGGTGATGGTTTTGGAGAAGGCGATCGCCTGGTCGGCGTACTGGCGTTCGCCGGTGGCTTGCCAGAGCTCAAGCCCGGCGATGATGGCATGCCCGGCCATTTCGGTGGCGTTGCCGCGGGAGCCGGCGGTCATTGCGATGGTGGCGAAATGCCAATCCTCGCGAGCCTGCTTGAGGCTGTAGCCGGCGAGGATGGGGTCGGATGGTTTGAGGACGCGCGCGGCCAGGGCCTCGGCGGCGGCAGCGGCAAGATTTTGCGCGGGATTGTTGGAGGCCTGCGCGGAGACGTCGTCGAGGCTGCCGATTACGCCGTCGGTCCAGCGGTCCATCTGGGAGAAGCCGGGGCGAAAGCCATCGTGAAAGGTCACTTTCAGCAGCCAGTCGAGGCCCCATTTCGCCTCGTCGAGCAGCCGGTTCAGCAGCTCGGGATCTTCGTGAGTGGCTTGCAGGCGCTCTGCGAGGCTGAACATGGAGTAGGCCGCCTCGGCGGTATTGCTGAGCGATTGCGAGAGATCTCCGGCATCATGCCAGCCGCCGTTTACGATGATTTGTTTGTCGCCGTGCTTGAGCATCCAATCGCGGTGGCAGACGTCATGCACGCCGGGAACGGCGAAGCCGCAGCGCTCCGCGTAGAAGAAATTAATGGCTTTCCACAAACTGGATTTCCAGATGTCGTCGCCGATGGGGAAGGGTCGGGTAGTGCGTCCACCGGCGCGCACGAAGTAAGTGCCGGGATCGCGCAGCTCGGAGAAATCCATCACCTGGAAGCGGCCTATTTGAGAACTAATGGCGGTCACGCCCTTCGAAAGAACGGCGCGGCCGGTTCGCGAATCGACCACTTCGAACTGAGTGGCTTGAAGATCGCTGGCGATGGCGGATTTCGGCGAGCCGGTCTGGTAGCCGGAGTGGCTGAAGGAGATCGCGCCGGGGGCGACGTCCCAGCCTTCGTAATGGTCGGCGTCTACCTTCTGGAGCTCGAGTTTGTCGAAGTCGAGGGTGGCGGTATCGGTGGCGCCGGGTTCGCGTCCCTGCATTCGATAGGAGAAATCGAGGGCGGTGACCTTGTCGCGCGGAAGGTTGGCGATCTCCCACACAATATGATTCCACGCGTGATTTTTGAGAAGGACGTAGTTCACGCCCATCTTGCCATAGCTATCGGGAACGGACTCCTTCCCTTCATTATGGAAGGTCACGATGAGGGAGACGACGCGGACGCCGGGGAGATCGGCGTAGGCCCAGAAGGAGAGGCGATTCCATGACGACCAATCTTCGCCAGGGACCACGCGGCGGGCGGTAGCGGTGCCGTAATAGCGGCCGGGCGTGGGGGCATTGCCCTCGGTTGCGCAGCGCAGACGCAGTGCATTGGCGCCGGAGACTTTGCGCTCCGCGGTGAGCGTCATTTGGCCCTTGGCCTGGCCGATATTTTGAAGGCTCCAGGTTTCCAGAGACTCCGCATCATCGAGGAGTTTCGATGCGAGCACCGGCTTGGCGAGCCATTTGGTCAGGATGGAATTCTCGTAATTATTGGGGATCGGCATCCGCGGAGGGGCATCGGCGGCGGCCAATGCGGCGGCGAGGGCGATCAAGACGGTCCGGCTTCGCATCAGGAATATCTGCATCTGGGGTCTCGCGAGAAGGGTATCCCGTTTCGAGGCAGAGTGTCAGGTGTCCTACGGTGCTGTACGCGCGGCGGGCTACCAGAAATGGACTTTTAGGATTTGCGGGGGGCCGGCGGTGCCGGACATGACCTTGGCGGAGAGCACGATCTGCATATTCTTGCGGGACCATCCGGGCGGGGCGCGACGCACGGCTTCGGCGAAATATTCGGGATTGCTGAGGAGTTCGCCGGCGGCTTGCGTGCCGTAGTGGGTAATGCCGGCGGCCACGACCACCACTTGTTCCGTGGTGGGATCCATGACGCGGGTGACGATGGCGTAATCCACGGGAATCTTCCAATAGGGCCATGCGTGGGCGACCTGCCAATCGGCATTCTCGGGATTCTGGCTGTCACGCACGATCTGAGCGCCGGCTTTGCGATCGACTCCGAAATGAAAGCGTAATTCACCGGTGAGGCCCATGGTCCATTGATTGCTGAAGGCGCCGATCAGAATGAGAGGCTTGCCGCGCAGATCGGCGAGGGACGCGGATTTTCCGCCGCGCACCTGGAAGCGTTTGCCATAGGCGCCGAATACCGAGGAGAGCCTGGCGAGAGCCTGCGCATCGCCAAGGCCTGTATAGCGATCCCACATGGGCACGACGGCCGATAGGGGAACACGGGCGAGTTCGGCGGGAGGTTCCGTCTTGCCGTCACTGCTTTCGAACCAGTCATCCAGCGCACGTTGGGTTTCGGAGACGAAGTTATAGGCCTGCGGTTGTCCGATACACATCACGACGGGGCCCTGAGCTTTGATAAGGGGAGCCCAGAACTGATCGAGTTCGGTCTTGCGCGGCGCCAGCGAAAGGCCGAGAGCCAGGGCCGCGGCGGCGGAGATGCCGGCGGCGGCGATCCACAAGCGCCTGCGGTTAATTCGCGAAGGCACCAGATCGACGGGTTCGAGCTTGGCCTCAATCCTGGTTCCGGGCCGTGAGGGAACGGGGTGGACCTCGGGTAAATAGGCGCCGGTGGGAAGGCTGATGCGAAGCTCGTTTTCGTGGGCGGGGAAGAGATAGTATTGCGCCAGGCGTTTGCGGACTTCGCCGGCCGTGGTCCTGACAATGGGGTCCTGATTGGTGTCGTAGTGAGGATCGCGCTCGAAGACGGCGACGCCGAGGGTTCGCTCCTTCAGGCAATCCAGTTCGTTGTCTACGGCATGCTGGACGACGTAGCGCAGGAAGAGAGAGCAGCGCTTGCTGGAGCGGAATTGCTGGCTATCGACGATGCGATCGAGCTGCGCGAGGGCGTCTTCCCTGGAAACTTCAGACCACCCCGCCGCGAGGCCGACACCTTCGCCACTGCCCGTTCTCCCCGGAAGTGCCACGATGGCGACGATTCTAGCACAGCATCCAATTTTGGCCGTATGCCGGACGGGGTGGGGACGGCCGTCCGGCGATTGCGTGCAGCAGGGGCTTAGAAATCGATACGGGTCCCGAGTTGCATCGTGCGATTGCCGCTGACCGAAGTGACGTCCCCGAAGGTGGTGCTGTTGGGATTGGTGGAGACGCCTCCAAAGGTATGCCGGTTGAAGCCATTCAGCGCTTCGGCCCTCAGCTGAAAGCGGACGCGCTCCTTGAGCATCCAGTTCTTCTGGAGGGCGATATTCTCGCTGCGGGCCCACAATCCGCGAATCTGGGCGACGTTGGCGGCGGCAGTGCCATAGGTGAATGCCCCGGGCTGTTTGATGAACTGCGTATTCAGGTACTGGTTCGTGGTGTTGGATACCTGCAGCAGCGCGGCGTTGAACGAACTGGTATTGAAGGGAATGCCCAGCCCGGCATCGCCGTTGGTCAGGAGTGCGCGGTTGCCGCCCACGTTGGTTCCGGCGGCTGCGCTATTGGCGCCGAAATTCAGCGGGGTGCCACTGCTGTAGTTGCCGATATATTGGATCTTCCAGCCGCCCAGGATTGCGTTGACGGCGGGGTGGACATGGGGAATCAGCGCCTTGCCGCGTCCGACCGGCAACTCGTAGGTGAGGCCGATTTTCACAACGTGAGTCTGGTCATAGGACACGATGGCTTTTTGCAGACTCAGGTTATACGCAATCATCGGGGTACCGGTGCCGCCGGCGTAAGTGTTGGTCACATTCGCGAGGGTCTTCGACAAGGTGTAGTTGGCGAGCCAGCTGAGGCCGTGCGAGAAGCGCTTGTTCAACTGGACTTGCAGCGCGTTGTAAGTGGAGAAGCCGAGCGGCGCATTCCAGGCTCCGACGGTGGCGCCGTTGAGTAGCTGGGGGAAGGGCGTGAGAGTCTGCCAGACCGGAATCGATTTTCCGGTGGCGCCGAACGGGTAACGCGCACCAAGCGCCACGGCGCTGGCCGGGAAGCGCCGCCTGGCTGGTCACGGTGGAAGTCAACAGGCTGCCGAGCACCAGCGCGCCAGGCGGAAGTTGATTGAGTACGCCGAGGCCGTTGGCCATGAGGGCGGTCCCTTTGGTGCCTACATAGCCGGCGTCGAGCAGCATATTGAAGGGGAGCTGCCGTTGGATGTTGAAGTTCCAGGATTGGGTGTAGCCCAGCCGCCCGCCGTTGGAAGGCCAGTAAAGCGCGCCGCTCTTGTTATCGGCCTGGGAGGGGTTGGGCGTGGTGAAGGTGGCGAGGCCGGGATATCCGTTATCCCAGTTGAAGGCTTGCGCGAGATTGCCTGGATTGTTGACGACGTTGGAAACACCCCAGCCCCAGCCGTTGCAGCCGACGCTGCAATTGGGATCGCCAAAATAGTCATTGGGTGCGCGGTCGGCGAAAAAGACGCCGTATGCGGAACGAATGACGGTCTTCGAATTCACCTGGTAGGCGAAGCCGAGGCGGGGCCCGAAATTGTGATGATGCTGTTCGACGAAACCCGTGGCGCCGGTGCAGCCCGGGCAGTTGCCGGCGAAGGTAAGGGCGCCGGGCAGTCCGGTGGCGGGGTCGGTCGCGGTCGGGCTGAAGCTGAACATCCGATTGTGCTCTTCGGTTTGGGTGGGATTGTAATCCCAGCGAAGTCCCAGGTTCAGGGTGAGGCGGGAATTCACGCGGAAATCGTCCTGCGTGAAGACTCCGAGCGAGCGGTAGGTGGCCAGGGTGGGGGTAGTGATGGTGACGCTGGCGCTATCGACATTGCCGAGCAGGAAGCTTGCGAACGGATTGCCGGTGAACTGGGTCAGGCCGGGAAGTCCGGTTTCGTTGGACGAGAAACCGAAGGTGCCGGCGTCGGGCTGGCGGATGTAGTTCAGTTTATAGACACGCCATTCGCCGCCGAATTTCAGGGTATGCCGGCCCTTCACCCAGCTCAGCGTGTCGGAGTAACCGTAGGTCACGGAGCGGACCGAGTCCGAGGCTTTGTCCTGGCCGAGGTTGGTCAGGCTGTAACGGTCGCCGCCGCTCCAATTGATCACCGGGACGCTGGTGTTGCTGGTGCCCGGGATGGTCAGGGGATTGGGCTGATCTTCGTGCAGATTGTGAATCGAGTTGGTGACGCGGTTGGCGTAGAGGCTGAGATGATTCAGCACGGTAGGCGTGATCGTGTAATCGTGGGCGATGCGGGCCAGGTGGGTGTTCACTGGCTTGACGATGGCCGATGAGAACGGACCGCCATCGGGCAGATTGGCCCACACGTGTACGCCGGAAGCGTTGGCCTGGTATTGCGGCTGCGTGGTGCGCAGAATCGAGCCCGAGAGATGGTTGCGCGCCGAGATATTGTGGTCGCCCTTCACGGAAAGCTGGGTGAAGCGCTGCCAGGTGTTATAGGTGCCGTAGGCATTGTTGGGCAGGAGATAGTCGCCGTTGGGACCCGGTACGGTGGCGGGATAATCCTTCGCCATGATGCCGAGAACCTGTTGCGAGACTTTCGAAATGCGATTCTGAGGAATGATATTGCCGGGGAACATATTGCGAACGAGGGTGCCGTTCACGGTCTGGGTAGACAGAGGGTCATAGATGGCGCCGCGCAAAACATTATTGCCGAGCGCGTCCTTGCCGACCGATTGGCTGGTCAGCATGTTGCTCATGTCGCCCGTGATCCAACTCGGCGGCGGGAGCATTTCGTTGGGCGTGCTGGCGCCGCCGCCGCTGGTGTAGAAACGCTCGAGGGCGAAGTAGAAGAAGGTCTTGTCCTTGCCGTTATAGACTTTCGGGATCCAAACGGGGCCGCCGAAAGATCCGCCGCCATCCAGTTGGCGATCGCGACCTTTTGGAGTGTGGTTGAAATTGCCGAGGAATGTGTTGGCATCGAGAGCTTCGTTGCGCAGCTCGAAAAGCGCGCTGCCGTGGATCTGGTTCTGGCCGGATTTCATCACGAAGTTGAAGAGTCCGCCCGCGGTGCGGCCGTACTCGGCGCTCATTCCCGTGGTCTCGACCTTGAACTCCTGCACGGCTTCGGGAGACGGACTCTGCTGATAGGCATCGCCCGAACGATACCCGGTGGAGGTAGCGCCATCCACCAGAACCGCCTTGGAGAACTGGGGGGTGCCGAGGATCTCGGTGCCGGAAGCGCTGCCTGCGACTCCCGGGGCCAACTGGATCGCGAAGTTCTCCACGTCGCGGCCGCCGCTGCCGAAGTTGAGGGGCAGTTCATTGACCACCCGGTTTTGAAGCACGACGCCGACCACGGGGCTATCGGTTTGGAGCGGGGATGCCTCGCTGTTTACCGTGACCGTGTCTTTGGAAGCTCCGACGGGAAGTGTCCCATCGACGCGCACGGTTTCCGAGACAGCGACCACGATGTTCGACCGGACCAGCGTTTTCAGGCCGGGAGCTTCAATGGTCACTTCGTAAGTTCCGGACGGCAGGTTTACCGCGTTGTAGTCGCCGGTGCCGGTGGTGGCGGATTCGTACTTCACGTTGGTGCCCAGGTTCCGAATCGCGATTTTGGCTGCCGGGACTACGGCGCCGGACGAATCGGTGACGGTGCCGGTGATAGCGCCGCGGTCCAACTGCGCGAAAGCAGGGACGGCAAGGAGAGCGCTGGCTACGACAAGGGTCAGCGATCGAACGATCTTCATGAGTTACTCCTCTACGGTTTTCACTTCCGGGAAATGCCGGTGACGACGAGACTGAATCGCGAATGATGATACGGCCGAATGGGCGTCCCAGTTAGGTTATATACGGTGCTGTACCGTCATATACGTAAGAAACAGGGCTGTTTGGGCTCACTTTCATTTTGGTTAGCAGTAGGTTCTACGCCGAGCCCGGGGCGAGTAATCTGTGTTTGACCGTACAAGTATGAAAAGCCATAGGGCGCATTCTGTTAGACTGTCGCCGCATGACGAACTGGAAATTGGTTTGCTCATTCTGGTGCTGCGCTGCCGTGGCGCTGGGCCAGCAGCTGCCCAAACTGAGGGTCAGCGAGAATCATCGGTTCCTGGTGCAGGCCGACGGCAAGCCGTTCTTCTACCTTGCCGATACCGCTTGGGAACTGTTCCACCGGCTGGATCGCAAGGATGCTGCCGAGTATCTGAAGACTCGTGCCGGGCAGGGATTTACCGTAATCCAGGCGGTCGCGCTCGCGGAACTCGAGGGGCTCACGGAGCCGAATGCCTATGGGCGGCTACCGCTCACCGGCAAGGATCCAACGCGCCCCGCCATCACGCCCGGCGCCAACCCGGCCAAAACGGGTGAGTACGACTATTGGGATCACGTGGACTACGTCGTGGAGGAAGCCAACCGCAACGGGATGTATGTGGCACTGCTGCCGGCGTGGGGTAGTTGGGTGGTTAAGAATCCTCGGCAGGATGAATCGATATTCAATACGGCGTCCGCGCAGACCTATGGAGAGTTCCTGGGCAAGCGTTACGCCCGGAAGGGAATCATCTGGATTCTGGGCGGGGATCGCAGTGCGGAGGGAGTCGAAGAGATCTGGCGCGCCATGGCGAAGGGGATCGCGATCGGCGTTTCCGGGAAGGAGGATTACGATGCGGTGCTGATGAGCTTTCACCCGCGCGGCGGCGGGACATCCTCCACGTGGTTCCATAACGATGCCTGGCTGGATGTGAATATGCAGCAGACCGGACATGGCCTGGCGGAGACTGTACAATCCTGGCTGAAGATCGCCAAGGACTATGCGCTACTGCCGCCGAAGCCTGTGATCGACGCCGAGCCTTTGTACGAAGATCACCCGCTGGCTTTCCGCTCCAGCGTGAACGGCTACAGCCTGGACGCGCACGTCCGACAGCGCGCGTACTGGGATTTGTTCTCGGGCTCCTGCGGGCATACGTATGGCAATCACGCGGTGTGGCAGATGTACGCTCCGGGGCGCAAGCCCGTCAACGGTCCCCTGATGTACTGGTACGAGGCGATCCACCGGCCCGGCGCGAATGAGATGCGTTACGCGCGGGCGTTGCTGGAATCACGGCCGGTGCTATCGCGGGTTCCCGATCAGTCCCTGGTCACCGACCCTTTGCAGGGCGCCGACCACATCGCCGCCACGCGCGGCGAAGACTATGCATTCGTCTACGATGCTCAGGGCCGGCCGTTCACCGTGGTTCTCGGCAAGATCTCCGGCGCGCGCGTGCAGTGCTGGTGGTACAACCCGCGCAGCGGAGATTCGACGGAGGCCGGACAGTTTGATAACCGGGGTACGCAAGCTTTCGTGGCGCCCTCGGAGGGTTTTGGCAGCGATTGGGTGCTGATTGTAGATGACGCATCGAAAGGCTACAAGCCTCCGGCGCGCCAGCGTTAATCAATCAGGACAATCAATCAGGGCCGCAGTTCGCGTTGGAAGCGCTTCATGTTCGCAAGCACGCGTACGACGTACTGACGCGTTTCGCGGTACGGCGGTACTCCGCGGTAGCGATCGACTGCGCCGGGCCCGGCGTTGTACGCTGCGATCACGTGGCTCAAGGGACTCTTTCGATACCGTGTCATCAGAGCGCTGATATAGTGCGTTCCCGCATCGATATTCTGCTCCGGGATGGTGGGATCGGCGTGGTACTCCTGGGCAAGAGCCGGCATCAGTTGCATCAGGCCGATGGCGCCCTTCGGCGATACCGCGTTGGCGTTGAAATTCGACTCGACCGCAACAATGCTCTTGATGAATGCTTCGGGGACACGGTGTTTCTGCGCGGCTGCGCGGATGAGGGCGTGTACGTCCAGGGCCTTAATGGATGCCAGTTTCTCTGGAATCCGTGCCGCGGCTTGCGTGATAATCGCAGTTTCTTTGGCAGGCAAAGTCCGCCAGGGCGAGAGAAAAAAGCAAAATGCTGCAATAGCGCAGCCGGTGACTACTGGGGTTGCGAAAAATATTTTCATGTTTTGTGTAGTGGTTACGGGCGTTTACTTGTTTAGCGAGCGCACGGGCATCTAAAGTGGCTGTTTGAGCAGCACAAACACAAGAACGTTGAACCTATTCGAGCGCGAGGATGACTTACATTTTGCTGCGTGGAAACGACTGGTGAAGTTTCATTTTACCAGCGGGTGGACGGGGATTCACAGTTGGGAAGGTGACGCATTAACTTGGGTTACACGCCAAGTTACTGGAAACTTAGGTACGTCATTGGGTTTGAGTAGGGGTTACGCGGATTTGGCTACCGATTTCACCCTCGGAGTTAGCAACTATTGTGCCTTGTTGGGCGTCACCGAGACGTCTGAAAATATCACGGTGTCCGACCCATCCGCCTGGTGAGAACAGACGACGAGCCCGACCAGCACGGGGTCGCGAAGACGACACTTCGGTGTGCGCAATTTCCTTGATCTCCGCATTGCCCTTGGCGAGGTAGAGGTAAATTTTGACACCGGAGCGCACCAGCTTCACCGTGAACGTACCCGGACTGTCGAACGGAAAATCGAAGGTATTGGTTTCTTCGCCCGGCTTGCTCCGCCATTGGAGGCCCGGCATTCCGTTGCCGTGAATCACCGTGTCGGCATAAGCCGCACCCGCATCCAACGATTGACGGACCATGATGCCGGCCTTACGATGCTCCGACCCCTGCCCCGTGAATCGCAGCGTCGCCATGACGGTGAAGTTGCCCGTCATCTCTCGCCACACATATTGAAATTGATCCTGCTTCCCCCAAATATTGGCGCCGGAGCCAGTGATCTTGTATTGGCCGTTGGAAGCGTCGAACGCGGCAGAGCCCTTGATCGCCGGTCCGCCGACATCGCCGGCATTGGTAAAGATGCCTATGGCACCTGCCTGCGCGAATACCGGTGTTGACAGAAGGCAGGCTATCGCTAACCGTCGCATGGTAAACATCATCGCTGCTCCACCGAAACTTGCGAGAACAACACCGTATTGGTGGCCTCCTGCGTATGCGAGCTTACTCCCAGTCCGACTAATACCGGGCTGCCTAACTGGTTCAGGGTGTGTCCCAATTCTCTCAAGGGTGCGCCATCCCTGGCCATCCATACCGTGATGGTAGTGCCCTGCCGCTCCAGCTTGAGCTTCCACGTTCCCGGGCCCTCGATCGGAAAATCGACAGTATTGGTATTGTCGGCTTTTGTATTGCGGAACTGAACGGAGGGAGTGCCGTCTCCGTGTATGGCCAGTTGCACGAATGGCGAATCCGTGTCGAGGCTCTTGCGCAGCATGATGACAGCCTTGCGGTGCGCGATGCCTTCGGTGAGAAATTTGGCGGTGGCGGTAACAGAAAAATTGCGTGACATTTCGCGCCACACGTAGTGGAACTGGTCGGCCTTGCCCCAGATATCGGTGCCCGTGCCGGTGATCTGATATCGTCCCGCGGAGGCGTCAAATTCGGCGGAGCCTTTGAGGGGAGGTGCGCCAACATCATCGGAATTGGTGAAGGCGCCGAACTTTCCGGTCTGGGCGAGCGCCGCGGCAGAGAACAGGAAAGCGAACAACAGCTCACGCATGTCCAGATTGTATACCCCCAGCCATTACAGGGTTGGCGAGAGCGTCTTCACGAACCACAAGACGGCATGCTGGAGCGCATCCGGCTTGACCTGATGTCCGGTCTTCTCCTGGATCAGGACCTCAAGCTTATCCTGCGCACCGGCGGCCGCATATGCCTTCGCGCCCGCCTGCAGGCATTCATCCAACCCGGGACGGGGCGTCCGTGGATCTGAGTCTCCGTTGATGACCAGCATCGGCCTCGGTGCGATCAGCGGCAGCATGGCCGGGCCGTCAAACGTGGAGTAGACGCCCGGAGCCACTTTGTCGTAGAAATGGCGGAGAAAGGCCGGGTCCACCGCTACCCCGGCATCCTTCGCAGCGCTATCGACCGCGGCCTGGAATGTCCCCACGCGGGAGTGCCAGGAATCGTGGTCCAGAGCCCAGGCGAAACTCTGCACGCCGATGCACGGGACCACGGCCGTAATTCGCGGATCCACGGCTGCCGCGAGGTAGGTTTCCATGCCGCCCTTGGAGAACCCAATCAGACCGATTCGCCGGGGATCCACGTCATCACGGGTTTCCAGGTAGTCGAGCAAACGGCGCACATCCCACACCGTGTCGTAAAGAAAGGGATGGCCCACGCCGGTGCGATAGGTCCGCAGCATGGAATCCACATACTCGGCCGAGCCCTTGCCGGCGGCGGAGCGCTCCCCGTGGTAGCGCCCATCGATTGCAATCGCCAGAAAGCCCCGGCCGGCGAGATCTTTCAGCAGCGGAAGATAACTTTCCTTGGCGCCGCCTGTGCCGTGCAGGATGATCACCACGGGAAGGCGTCCCCCTTGTACGCGGCGCATCAGGATTCCAGGCACACGCTCCTTCGCTTCCGCGGCGAAGGTGAAGTGAGCCTGATACAGACCTTCGGAACCGGCCATCTCCTGAACTTCCGGAGCGAGGGGCACGCGCGGCCGATCAATCATAGTAAGAAAGGCCGTGCGCGCGTCTGCCGCCTGGATTACGGACGCCACGCAGAGCCCGGTCATGAAAGCGATTCCACACGCTGCGGCCATTGCCATTACAGATCCTTTCGGACGATCTCTTATATACTATGCCTAGTTAACCGGAGGCGACCGCAGTGTACCGCTGGGAGGGAATCAGCCGCTGGCTCATGCTGTCTTGTGCCGCGGCAGGCGTGTGCCTGGCGCAGCCCGCGGCAATTCAGCGCTACTGCGTGAGCTGCCACAACGCCCAGGTAAAATCCGGCGGCGTTGCGATGGACGGTATCCTGAACGACGGTATCGCCCGCCATCCGGATATCTGGGAAAAGGCGGTGCGCAAACTGCGGACGCGCTCCATGCCGCCCGCTGGCATCCCGCGGCCTGATGAAGCTAGGGTATGCGAATCTGCTGAGCTGGCTGGAGGGAGCGCTCGACGCCGAGGCAAAGGCGAATCCCAACCCGGGCCGCACCGACACGTTCCGGCGCCTCAACCGTGCCGAATACCACAACGCAATCCGAGACCTGCTGGCGCTGGATGTGGATACCGCTTCGCTGTTGCCGAGTGACGATATCAGCCATGGCTTCGACAACATTACGGTTGGCGGCCTTTCCCCGACACTGCTCGAACGCTACGTCGATGCGGCGCGCAAGATCAGCCGGCTGGCGCTGGGCGCACCCATTCGTGCGCCGGGAGGAGAGACCGTCACGCTTCCGCCCGACCTCACCGAGGAGCAACACTTCGAAGAGCTGCCGCTCGGCACCCGCGGCGGGCTTATGCTGCCCTACACCTTTCCCGTGGACGCGGAGTATGAAATCAGCGCGCGCCTGACGCGCGACCGGAACGAGCATGTCGAAGGCTTGAGCGGAGCGCACGAAATCGAACTGATGCTCGACGGCGTGCGGCTCGGTTTGTTCACCGTGAAGCCTCCCCCGGCCGGCAATGATCACCACCTGGTGGACCAGGATGTTCGCATTCGTCTTTCCGTAAAGGCGGGCCCGCATAGTGTCGCCGCAGCCTTTCCGAAGAGGCCGACCGTACTGCTGGAATCCGAGCGCCAACCCTATCCGGCGCATTTCAATATGGACCGTCACCCTCGCCCGCAGCCGGCGGTTTATTCGCTCACGGTCAACGGCCCTTACGCGCCGCAAGGTCCGGGCGATACGCCGAGCCGGCGGCGAATTCTGCTGTGCACGCCGTCAAGCGATGCGGACGCGCTGCCTTGCGCGACTCGCATTCTCACCAGCCTCACCCGCCGGGCGTACCGGCGGCCCGTGACTCCAGCCGACCTGGCTTCGCCGCTGAAGTTTTACCGGCAGGGAAGCGCGGCCGGTGGTTTTGAAGGCGGCATCGAGATGGCATTGCGTGCCGTGCTGGTCAGCCCCGAGTTTCTCTTCCGTGTAGAGCAAGACCCGCTCAAGGTCCGGCCGAACAGCGCATACCGCGTCAGTGCGCTGGAGCTGGCGTCGCGCCTTTCCTTCTTTCTGTGGAGCAGCATTCCCGACGACGAATTGTTGGATGCCGCGGTTTCGGGCCGGCTGGCAACTTCCGCGGGGCTGGAAGCGCAAACCCGCAGAATGCTCGCCGACGAACGGTCGCGCGCCCTGGTGGACAATTTCGCAGGCCAGTGGCTCTACCTTCGCAATCTCGATTCCGCGCATCCGGACATGCGCCTCTTCGCGGGTTTCGACGATAATCTGCGGCAGGCCTTTCGCAAAGAGACGGAGCTGTTTTTCGATAGCGTGGCGCGCGAAGATCGCAGCGTTCTGGAATTGCTGAGCGCGAATTACACATTTCTCAACCAGCGCCTGGCGGAACACTATGGCGTGCCCAACGTGTACGGCAGCCGGTTTCGGCGCGTCACGTTTCCACCAGACAGTCCGCGCGGCGGGCTGCTCGGGCAGGGCAGCGTGCTTACCGTAACTTCGTATGCCACGCGCACCTCGCCGGTGCAGCGGGGAAAATGGATTCTCGCGAATCTTCTCGGCATTCCGCCGCCTCCGCCCCCGGCTACGGTTCCTCCGCTGACCGAACACGAGGGCGTCGGGAAGACGGTGACCATGCGGGAGCGGATGGCGGAACACCGGGCCAATCCCGCGTGCGCGGGTTGCCACCAACTGATGGACCCGGTGGGCTTCTCGCTGGAGAATTATGACGCCGTTGGCCGCTGGCGCACGGCGGAAGACGGCCAACGCATCGACGCTTCGGGCGGACTGCCCGACGGCGGCAAATTCGAGGGCGTGGCTGGATTGCGGCGCGCTTTGCTGGCGCGTCCCGACGTCTTTGCCCGAACCTTTGCCGAAAAGCTCCTGACGTATGCGTTGGGGCGCGGCGTGGAATGGTACGACCAGCCCGCGATTCGCCGCATGGAAAATGATGCGCGCGGCGCGGACTATCGCTTCTCGTCTTTCATCCTGGGTATCGTGAACAGCACTCCGTTTCAAATGAGGAGATCGCAATGATCATTTCCAAGAAGGCGCTCCCGCGCCGCACTTTTCTTCGAGGCATGGGAGCCGCGCTCTCTTTGCCCCTGCTCGATGCCATGGTCCCCGCTCTCACAGCGCAGGCCGCAACCGCCGCCAATCCCGTGCGGCGTCTCAGCTTTGTATATATCCCGATGGGCGCGAACATGCCGCTTTGGACGCCGCCCGGCGAAAAATTATCGGAGCTTTCGCCGATTCTCAAACCACTCGCGGCGGTCGCCGACCGGGTGACGGTGCTCAGCAACCTGGAGCTGCGCAATGCCTACCCCGGCACGCATGCCACGTCGAATTCGGCCTTCCTCAGCGCCGCCAGCGCCAAGTGGACCGAGAGCAGCGATTACTACCTGGGCACGACCGTCGATCAGGTTGCGGCGCAGCAACTGGGCAAGGAAACGCGTCTGCCCTCGCTCGAACTCGCGATGGATCTGCTGACCACGGTGGGACAGTGTGACAACGGGTACGCGTGCGTTTACCAGAACAATCTCTCATGGTCTTCACCCACTACACCGCTGCCCTCGGAAGCGCATCCGCGAGTTGTGTTCGAACGGTTGTTTGGCGATGGCGGCAGCGCCGCGGAACGGCTTGCCGAATTGCGCCGCAGCGCCAGCCTGCTGGACTGGGTGAAAGAGGATATCGGCCGCCTGCAGCGCAAGCTTG
Organism: uncultured Solibacteraceae bacterium; assembly: GCA_963811575.1. Taxonomy (GTDB): domain Bacteria; phylum Acidobacteriota; class Terriglobia; order Bryobacterales; family Bryobacteraceae; genus Solibacter. Next base: position 588,534 of record CAWERY010000016.1, read on the forward strand.
GCCCGTCTGACCAGCACAAGGTGAATGAATACCTGGATACGGTTCGCGAAGTGGAGCGGCGCATTCAGAAGGCGGAAGCCGAGACGGCGGATTCGCATTTGCCCGATCTCGACCGCCCCGTGGGCGTCCCCGCCGCGTATGCCGATCACGCGCGGCTGATGTTCGATCTTCAGCTGCTCGCGTTTCAAAGCGACGTCACGCGGGTTACGACATTTCAGTTGGCGCGCGAGACGAGCAACCGCAGCTATCCGGAGATCGGCGTCTCCGAAGCGCATCATCCGTTAACCCACAATGGCGGAGATGCGGGCATGCTCGCCAAGGTCGCCAAGATCAATACCTTTCACGTCACGCTGCTCGCGGAATTCCTGGAGAAGTTAAAGGCTACGCCTGACGGCGACGGGTCTTTGCTGGATCACACCGCCTGTCTTTACGGCAGCGGCATGAGCAATGGCGACAAGCACGATCACATCAACTTGCCGGTATTACTGGCCGGCGGCGCCGGACGTATCAAGGGCGGCAGGCACATTCGCTATGCCGAGCCCACTCCGCTCGCCAACGTTCACCTCACGCTGCTGGAAAAGGTAGGCGTGCGCATGGACAAATTCGCCGATAGCCGCGGCATGATTCCGGAGCTGCTGGCGGTCTGATGCGTCCGGCCTTTCTTATCGCTGCTTGCCTTTCCGCGTGGCCTGTCTTCGCCGCCGCTGATGCGCGTTTACCCGCGGCAGCCCGCGAACTGGATCGCGCCACGGTGCAGCGCCTGCTTAACGAACACGCCGACGTAAATTCCGCGGAGGCCGACGGAACCACCGCGCTTCATTGGGCAGCGGAGAAGGACGACGCGCAGCTCGTAAAGCTGCTGCTCGCCGGCGGGGCGAATCCCAAGGCCGCCAACCGCTACGGCAGTACACCCCTGGCGCTGGCCTGCACCAATGGCAATGCGATCGTCATCGAAGCGCTGCTTCAAGCGGGCGCCGGGGCCAACGATGCACTGGCCGGCGGGGAAACTGCGTTAATGACCGCCGCCCGCACCGGCAAACCTCAAGCGGTCAAAGTTCTGCTCGCGCACGGCGCCGAGGTCAGTGCGCGCGAATCCAAACGCGGGCAGAATGCGTTGATGTGGGCCGCCGCGGAAGGCAATGTCGAAGCGGTGGACTTGCTGCTTCGTGCCGGAGCAGATTTCAAATTGAGACTCGATTCCGGCTTCACCGCGTTTCTGTTCGCTGTGCGCGAAGGACGGATGAACGTGGTCAAGCGGCTGCTCCAGGCGGGCGCGGACGTCAACGATACGATCGCGCCTCCGGCGGGCGTCACACGCAAGTTCACCCAGCACGGCGCGCCGCGGCTCGGAGTCAGCGCGCTGCACATGGCAGTAGCGAACGCGCACTACGAGCTTGCGGCATTCCTGCTGGAAGCCGGCGCCAACCCTAACGCCATCGGCCCCGGTTACACACCGCTCCATGTAGTGACCTGGGTCCGCAAACCGGGAGTGGGCGACAACGACCCCGCCCCGGATGGCTCCGGCAACATGACCAGTCTCGAATTCGTGAAAGCGATTGTGTCCAAAGGCGGCAACGTCAACGCGCTCATGACGAAGAAGGTGAGCGTGGGCCTGACCAGCCTGAATACGGTGGGCGCGACACCGTTCTTGCTGGCGGCGCGCACTGCCGACGTGGAGCTGATGCGCCTGTTGGCCTCGCTGGGTGCGGATCCCAAACTGCCCAACGCCGATGGTTCCACGCCGCTGATCGTCGCCGCCGGCCTTGGCACGCGGTCGCCCGGAGAAGACGCCGGCACCGAAAGCGAAGTTGTGGAGGCCGTGCAGGTCGCATTGGAACTCGGTAACGATATCGATGCGCGGGACCAGCACGGGGAGACCGCCATGCATGGCGCGGCGTACAAGAACCTGCCCGCCGTGGTGGAACTGCTTGCCGCGCGAGGGGCGAACGTCGAAGTCTGGAATCAGAAGAACAGCCATGGCTGGACTCCTTTGACGATTGCGCAGGGCTATCGCTTCGGAAACTTCAAACCTTCGTTCGTGACCATTGAGGCCTTCCGCCGCATCATGGTGCCGGCGGGTGTGTGGCCGGGAGATGCCGCCCCGAATGAGGCCAAGCGCTGAGGATTTTCCGGGAAACGAATCGGTAGGCGCGGCCGTCGCGAGGCTATGCGGTCAACGCTTCGGCGGGGGCGCTTGCACGTACGATGATTCCTCCGGTTGTTTGTCGGCGAATTGGTCATCATCCTGCACTTCTTTCTTCAGCGCCAGAAGCTGCTTTTTCAAGGCCGACACTACTTTTTTCGCCTTCGGATCGTTATAAATATTGTGCATTTCGAGTGGGTCTTTCACAAGGTCGTAGCATTCCCACTGTTCTTTCTTCCAGAAGTAAATCAGCTTATGAGTTTCGGTGCGAATTCCGTAATGCGCACGTGTGTTGTGATCGCCCGGATCGTGATAGTAGCGGTAATACATCGCGTGGCGCCAATCGGCGGGCTTGTGACCTTTCCAAATCGGAAGGTAACTGCGGCCTTGCATGTCTGAGGGCGTTGGCTGTCCGGCCAGGTCGAGGAATGTGGGCGCGAAGTCGCAGTTGATTCCGATGGCGTTGGAGACGCTCCCAGCTTTAATCATTCCTGGCCAGCGGGCCACGAAGGGCATACGCAGCGATTCCTCGTACATGAAGCGCTTATCGAACAGGCCGTGCTCGCCCAGGAAGAAGCCTTGGTCGCTGGTGTAGATCACGACGGTGTTCTCCCGGAGGCCGTTCGAATCCAGCCAATCGAGAACACGGCCCACGTTGTCATCGACACTCTGGACGCAAGCCAGGTAATCCTGCATGTAGCGCTGGTATTTCCAACTTTCCAGGTCCTTGCCGGTCAGGATCTTCTTCACACCGTCGATCTCGATTTCGACCTCGGCAGGCTTTGTCGAAAGCCAGCGTGCCCGCTCCTCGCGGGAGAGACCGGGCGGCGGAACGAGTTTCAGATCGTTGCGCGTCAGGTCTCTGAACACCGACTGCAACTGCTCGTGAATTGCGTCGGTGCGGCCCGAGTAATCGTCACGAAGTGTCGGCGGTTCCGGAATGTGCCTGCCCTCGAACTGCTTCCGGTGCTTCTCGTCCGGAGTCCATTCGCGGTGAGGGGCCTTATGGTGGGACATCATGAAGAACGGCTTGTCCTTGGGCCGATTCTTCAGGGCGTCGATAGTAAGGTCCGCGATGATATCCGTGACGTAGCCCTTGTACACGGTAGAGCCCTCACGATCGTAGAAGGTTGGATCGTTATAGACGCCCTGCCCGGGCAGGATATTCCAGTAATCGAACCCGGTCGGGTTGCTGCCCAGATGCCATTTTCCGACCATGGCGGTGTAGTAGCCGGCCCCCTGGAGCATCTTCGAGACCGTGGGCTGCGAGCCATCGAACCGGTTAAATACGGGCACACCGTTCCGGTGACTGTACTTTCCGGTGAGGATCGTGGCGCGGCTCGGAGTGCAGATGGAATTCGTGGCGAATACCCGATCCATACGAATTCCTTCTTTGGCGATACGATCGAGATTTGGCGTTTGGTTGATCTTGCTGCCGTAGCAACTTAATGCCTGGGATGCGTGGTCGTCCGACATCATGAACAGGATGTTCGGTCTCGTCTTTCCGTCTGCCCCGAACGACAGATTGGCCAGAGGCCGTGAGGCCAGCAGCGGAAGCGAGAGTATTCCACGGCGCGTTATCGATTTCACTATTTTCCCTTTCCGCTTACGAACCGGCTGCCAAAACTACCAGACGAGTTTGAGACCGAGTTGCTGGTTGCGAGGAGTGTCCGCACTGGTGATCTTACCGAATGTGGCAGTGCCTAGCGTCGCGCCGGGGGTGCCGAAACGAGGCGTATTCGTGAAGTGAAACGACTCGAAACGGAACTGTAGCCGTAGCCGCTCTTGAATGGCAAACTCCTTATTCGCGGAGAAGTCCCAGTTGAAGAAGCCGCGCTGGCGCAGGATATTACGACCGGCATTTCCGATGGTGTACTGCGCATTATTGACGAAAGCAGCTGTGTTGAAATCCTGATCGACCGTACGAGTACCGGCGTACGGATCGCCCACGACATTCGGCCGGTTCACGGTCGAAAACGTGCCGGTGTTGGCAGGATTGCCAGCCGAGATCACGCTGAAAGGCATGCCGCTGGCAACCGTGACAATGTTACCGAGCGACCACCCGCCGGCGATGGCGTTGAGGGTCCGCGGCATCCGGGAGGCAAACCGGCGTCCTTTACCGACTGGAAGCTGGTAGACACCGCTCAGAACCAAACGCTGCGGGACGTCGATGTTATCGACCGAGCGCTCGTTCCGTAGGTTTCGCGGATCCTGATAACCGCAATTGGGCGTATCGCCGGCAGCGGAAGCCCCGCAGACGTCGCCGATGGCCTTTGAAAAGGTATAAGACCCCAGCAGGGTCAGGCCCTGAGAGAATCGCTTTTCGAGCCGCAAAGTCAGCGCGTTGTAATCGGTGTTTCCGTTGAAGTGGTAACCGTAGATCGGACCCAGGGCCGCATTGATCGCACTATTTGGCACGGCCACCGTCTGGTAGGGCCGCTTCGCGTTGACCGCGCCCGGGCCCGGCGGCGAATAGTTCTCGTCGAGCACGCGCTCCAGGTGGGTTCCCTTGGTTCCCGAGTAACCCGCTTCCAACATCCAGTTACTCCCCAAGTCGCGCTGTATATTGATATTCCACTGCTGCGCGTACGGACTAATGGCCTGCCTCTCGATGGCGGAAAGCTGAACGCCGGTCGCGTGAGCTACGTCGAGCGCTCCAGGGGGCAAACCGCTTGCAAGCACGAATGCCGGCGCCGTAGTGCTACCGTTCAACGTGACGCCGTAGGCAAAGGGCAGATTACCGATCAGCCACTCGGCGTCGCCCATCGGTTCCATGTAGGAGTAGAAAATTCCGTAGCCGCTGCGAATGACCGTCTTACTGCCCAACTTGTAAGCAAGCCCCACACGCGGCGCAAAGTTGTTCTTGTCCGTGGCCGTCATTGCCCGGTCGTACCGGCTTCCGCCAGCCTTGGCCACGACAAGTTGCGGGCTTGCAGGATTCGTCCAATCATCGAAGGTGCCCATCCGGTTGCGCCTCTCGACGAAGGGAAGCACGATCTCATAGCGCAAGCCGAGGTTGAGCGTCAGGCTTGGCGTGATCTTCCAATCGTCCTGAATGAAGGCGGAGTCATTCCAACTGCGCAAGTTGACCTGCAACCTCGTGTTCCAGGTAAACCCGCTCACCATGCCGAGCAGAAAGTCCGCCATGCCGTCTTTGGAATATTGACCGTTGAAGTTGTAGGGACCGCCAATCTCATTTCGAACGTTATAGATGTTGTTCTCTGAACGAATACTTCCCGCGCCGACTTTGATTGTGTGCGTGCCATGACTCCAGGTGAGATCCCCGGTTACCTGCCGATTCTGGGAATCGCGGTACACAGGATTGTTTGGCCCCAGGCCGAGCGACGCATAGCCGGTCGGAGCGAAGTTGGAGAAGGACCCGGGGATCGAACTGGTGCCCGCGGTGATTCCGTATTCCTGGTTGAAGAAATGGCTCTTGGCCGATGCCGGATTGTCCCGCCCGAAGTATCCATAGTTCCAGCCGCCGCGCACCGACAAAATCAAGGCCGGAGTGAAAATGTGATTCCATGAGGCGCTGGTGTTGACTCCGTCGATGTTCGAGTCGAGAGGATTCCCTCCGTATGCGGGCGAGGGAAGCGTCAACACCGCGGGAAGAATCGCATGTTGCTGGCTCATCCGCCAGAATACGTTGTCCTTGTTCCCCAAGGTGGCGTCTCCCCGGGCGTCGAACTTGGTCACGTCCTGATTGCTCGGTGACTGATAGGTAAAGTTCGATCCCACGCTCGACGTCATCGGCGTTGGATAGAGGTTGACCAGCTTCACTGCCAGAGGATCCAGGCGGGCCGTGGGGATGACATTGTTGGCGAACGGATTGCCGTTTGACGGATCGATGATGGTGACCTTGCGCTGCGCCAACAACTCGCTGAAGTCGCCATGGCGCATGGCAAGTGTGGGAATGGTATTGACCGTATTTGCCGTCTGGCGGATCTTCGTGCCTTCGTAGTCGCCAAAGAAAAAGAGCTTGTTCCTGCCATTGATAATTCTGGGCACCATAACGGGGCCGCCGACCGAGAACCCGTACTGGTTTCGCTTAAACGGCGGATTGGGAGCCCCTGCCACGGTGAAGTAGTTCTTTGCGTCCAGCTTTTCGTTGCGAACAAACTCGAAAGCCGTGCCGTGCAGGTCGTTCGTACCGGATTTCGTGGTTACGTTGACCACGGCGCCCAAGGCTCTGCCATACTCCGCGGAGTAGGAATTGGTCTGCACTTTGAATTCTTGTATGCCATCGATAGAAGGCTGCACCATCTCCGACCGCCGCTGAGCGCCGGCGAGTTCGACGGGATTGTTATCGACCCCGTCTAGAAGGAAGTTGTTCTGCGTGTCCCGCATTCCGCCTGACGAGAAGCCGACGAATCGCGCGCCACTGAGCGGTTGCACCGTTCCCGCGGAAAGCAAGGCAAGGTCATCGTAATTCCGGCCATTGAGGGGCAGTTCGACAATGCGCCGGTTTTCGATCACCTGGCCCTGGCTGCCGTTGACCGTGTTCAACTGCGGAGTATTCGCCACGACCTCGATCGTGTCCGCGACACCCCCGATCTCCAGCGTGAAACCCAACTCTGCGTGCTGGTCCACGGCCAGCCTGACGCCGGAACGGACGATGGGCCGGAAACCTGCGTACTGAACACTCACTCGATACTCACCGGGAGGCAATAACGGCACCGTGTAATACCCGCTCGAATTGGTTTTCACGACGCGGTCCGCGCCTGTCGCAATGCTCGAAACCGTGACTTCCGCGCCGGGCACCACCGAGCCGGACGGGTCCAGGATGCGTCCCGTAATATCCGCCGTCTGGCCAAACGCCGTGGCGCACGCGAGAAGAGCCAGAGTCGCGGAGAGAGAGAGGTGCCGGATATTGTCTACTGCTCGAGCGCATGCCATTTTCCGGGCCTTCCACAGAAAATGACCAAAATTTTCTTTAAATAAGCGTAAATGAATTCGACTCCCCAGCGGCGCAATGTGCATTTCTGCAAGATACTATACTTTGTCGATAGGGTAAAGGGCCATTGCGCGGAAAATGCGCTTTTGGACCTGGATCTCCTCCATCTGTTTGCGCAAGAGGCCGCGGTGGCCCTGGAAAAGTCGCGATTGCTTGCCCTTTCCGGCTTGGTAACAGACCCATCCGGTGACTCGGTTTCGGGCGCGACCGTGCGTCTCCAAAATGCGACCACCCGGGCGCCGCGAGTCAGATTTTCAAGACCAACGTGAGCGCCAGACCGACGACAGTACGGCCGCACAGACTGCGGTCCTTTACATCATCTTCAGCTCTTCCTTATAACTTCTTAACGCACCCTGGGATATTTTGGAATCGGTGCCGCTATGTCCCTTCTCTGGGCCGCCGCCGTCGCGTGTGTGTTAATCGCCGCCTTCTGCTGCCGGATACTGATCGTTACTCGGCTAAAAATTGGCTTTGTGCCCAACTGGCTCGGGCCCGCGCTTTTCGTGGCGATGCTGGCAGTCGCCGGTGTCGTACTCGCCGCCAGGTAATTCCTTTATTGTTTCCTTACGCCTTCCTAATACTTTCCTTACGGCCCCTCGGGTATGATCGCCTCTTAATTCCAGGCCCCAAGCAACAAGCCGGGATTTTCAGAGAGGCTCCACCCTGTTCGTGGCGCATCCGATATCGTTGCCATGTGTGCAACTGATGCCAGCCGGCAGCACCGTTGTCAATGAACAGGAGCGTGAGCCGTGAGATCGAAGAAGCCTGCCACACCTGTCGGCCGGATCATCCGCGCCGGCATTCTTGCATTGTTATTGATCCCCTGCATCGCGCAGCAAGCCCCCGCGCCGCCACAACCCGATCCCGCCGGCATCGCCACGGGAGACAAAGGGACCGCGCGTGGACGGAGGCGGCACCGCTTTCGTGGTTGCCGAGCCGGCCGATAAGAAGGCGCCGGATTACGAGAAGAACAAAAAGGCATTCGACGACTATCAGGCTCAGGCTGCCAAAGAGCCGCTCGCGGTGAAACTCGCCGACACCGTAGGCCACGTCAGGGTAGCCACCAATTTTGCCTGGACGCTCAACACGGGATACCTGGTGCTCTTCATGCAATGCGGGTTTGCTCTCTTGACCTGCGGCCTGGTGCGCAAGAAGAATGCGGCCCACCTGATGATGCTCAATTTCGCTGCATATGTATTCGCCTTTCTGGCGTACTACGCGGTGGGCTACGCCTTTCAGTTCGGCGCCGTGGCGGTGAATGCGGCTCCGGCCAATCTGGGCGGCGTTCCCACGTTGAATGAGTTCCTGCTTGGCAGCGGCCAGTGGGGATGGCTCGGCGGCAAGGGATTTTTCATGGCGGGGCCAGCCTATGACGCCGGCAGCAACTGCTTCGCGCTGTTTGAAGTCGTATTCATGGAGACCGCCGGCTACATCATTGTGGGCGCGATCTGCGAGCGAATTACATTCTGGAGCATTTCTGCTGTGCGAACTCTTCGTGGGCGCGATCCTATATCCGGTCTTCGGCTGCTGGGTGTGGGGCGGCGGCTGGATGTCGCAGCTTGGTTCTACGATGGGACTGGGCACGGGTACGTGGATTTCGCCGGATCGACAGTGGTGCACGCGGTGGGAGGTTTCTGCGCCATGGCGCTGGCCCTCATCCTCGGTCCGCGCATCGGCAAGTATGGCCCGACGGGAAACCGCGAGCCTTCCCGGCGCACAATCTGGTGTTTGTCGTTACCGGCACATTCATTCTGCTTTTCGGCTGGATGGGCTTCAATCCCGGTTCGACGTTGGGCGCGACGGACCTTCGCATCTCGGTGGTCGCGGTCAATACCAATCTGGCAGCAGTCGCCGGTTCGGCCACCGCGATGCTCCTGTGGTATCGCCTCTTCGGCAAACCCGACATTACGATGGCGTGCAACGGTATGCTTGCCGGCCTGGTCGCGATTACGGCGCCCTGCGCGTTTGTCGGACCAACCTCTGCCGTGATCATCGGCGTGCTGGCCGGGGCCCTGGTCTGCGCCGGCGTCCTGTTCAACGAGCGCGTGACGAAAATCGACGACCCGTGCGGCGCGATCTCGGTGCACGGGTTCTGTGGATGGCTGGGTGCCGTTTGCGTAGGTATCTTCGCCGATGGCACTTACGGCGCCGGCTGGAACGGTGTCGGTGCGGCCTCGTACCTGGGACAGGCCGGCAAGGGTGTGACCGGCCTGCTTTATGGCGACACCAAGCAGTTCCTCTGCCAGTTAGGGGGAGCGACGCTGTGTGTCATCTGGGCCTTCGGCTTAACTTTCGTGGTCTTCAAGATCGTGAATTCGATCAAGTCGATGCGCGTATCTGCTGCTGACGAGCTCGAGGGGCTGGACATTCCCGAATTTGGCATGGTCGCCTACCCCGAAGACGCGATGCATGCCGGCCAGTCTTAAGCGATTGAGAATCGAACCGTCATGAAGAAGATCGATGCGGTCATCCAGCCGCACAAACTGGACGATGTGAAGGAAGCGTTGATCGCCATCGGCATCGATGGGATGACGATCTCCGAAGTGCGCGGCCACGGTCGGCAGAAGGGACACACCGAAGTCTACCGGGGCGCGGAGTATGTCGTCGACCTGATTCCCAAGGTGCGGCTGGAATTGGTAGTGCCGGATTCGCGCATCGACGAAATTGTCGGCGTGATCGGAAGAGCGGCCAGGACCGGGAAAATCGGCGACGGCAAGATCTTCGTCTTTACGGTGGAAGACGCGATTCGGATTCGCAACGGCGAGCACGGAGAGAGCGCCCTGTAATTTGGGGGCGCGCTACCGATCTCTGGTCTCCTCGTAGCCGGCGCAGGCGCCAGTGGGTCTTTCGGTCGAAAGGCATGGTTGCAGGCGTTGGAACACGCGGCGAATCGCGGAAAACCGTGGGGGTTGATGCCGTTCTGCTACTTGGACCCGCTCCCGGTCCCGTGGTTCACTCCGAGGTGCCCTACGGCGGTCGGCAGCGGTTACCACGGCGCTTAAGACGACGATGACGGCGAGAAAGCGGATCACACCGCAGTGATCGGCTGCGCCGGCAGAGAGTTCAGAGTCGTCGCCTAATCTCGCGGCGATGGTAGGCGCGGCTGGACTCGAACCAGCGACCCTCAGCTTAGAAGTCTGTTCAGGCACTTACGACGGGTTGCCACCGAGGGATACCGTCGCTCCAAATGCCCGTCAATGCTGGTTGCGAGGCGACCAACTGCGATGGTCTGGTACGGTCAGTTCTCGGCAGTCCCCAAAGAAATCCCCATGGTAAAACCCGCTTAATCGAGGCGCGTAGCACGGTTCTTATCACCCCCCCCCGTACCCCGCCCATGCCCCATTTTCGCGAAATGGGACCCGCCTCACCTCTTTCACCCAAATTCTGAGTCGCACAGTTGGCCGACCGTGGATTGCCGAGAGGGGTAACCCGTCTTCTGCGAGCGCCTTCCGATGCCGTTTCCGATTTTGAGGCGCGAACAGAATCCCCAAATTTTTTCAGAATCGGATCGCAGCCGCGACGAAAAGCAGTGCATCAGGCGAGTCAATGTACGATAACGCCACTTAACGTTCACTGAGGGTAGGAGCCCAGGAATTGCACCCGCTTGATCCGACACCATCTGAGCGCAATATCGAACAAGACGGGAATCAGACGAAGACGCGGCGTTAGGTAGAGGGTCAGGTTGATTTCTAATCTTCGCGCCGGTCTTTCCGGCTGTCGAATTCCTGCCCACCAGGTTGTGACCGGTTCCGAGTGTGGAGCACGTCGTTGATCATTTGAATCAGCTTCGCCGCAACAAACGGTTTCTGGATGTACGCCCATCCATAATTGAGAACCAGGAGATTGCCATTTGCTCCGCCAGACATCAACATGACGTACATGTCCGGGCGAGTCACCTTCAGCGCTTCACCAAGGTCTGGGCCTGACACCTCCGGCATTTCTACGTCGGAGAGGAGGAGGTCTATCGTTCTGGCGGTTTCGCCAGCAAGCTTAAGCGCGGAAGGCCCGCTGTCTGTTGATAGAACGTCGAAGTGGCTGCCTTGTAGAATCGTCACTACAACTGCGAGAACTATGGGGTCATCGTCAACCACTAGAATTGTTTCGAGATTTCCGTGTTTGGGTGGGGGCATGGATCGCGCCCCTTTCGTGCAGCTAGGCTGCGCAACCGTAAGGAGCACTCGGAGGCCCAATCGACATTTGGCTCGTATTCCGCAAAAAAAACAGGGTTCTCGCCGTTAACGAAATCCATCCCCAGCTGGGTTGCGCCTGCGGTGGCTCCTGGCGGTCGCGAATCACTCTGGGACATTCAAACTGACCCACTACCATCCCCGCACTTTACATTCCGGGGCGGCCCGTTTCAGGCGACCTTTGCTCTGGTGCGGTTCAGCCACCCGCGGTGCTTGTACAGAGCGGCCATTGCCAAATGCAGGTTTCGAGCTTCGCGCCGTCTTGCGGCTCGCAGTTTTTTGTATTGCAGGGTACCGCCGAGCGCGACGGCTAGGCCCAAGAGAATGCTCGCGATAAGCATAAGAATCCTTCCGAGTTCTATCCTCTCAATCCGAACGATTTCATTCACAGTACCGACGGTACTGGATAGGGTTGGTTATCGTGACCCACAACTTCATGCTGAAACTCGCTCATGCCCTCGTTGCAAATTCAGGCTGCACTTCGCACGGCGAAGCTTGGATTTGCGTGGCATACCGTTGAATCTGTGGGCGCGCCAGGGATTCCCGTGTTGAACCCCAAGCGAAGGGGGACCGCACTGAGGTCAATTATTTGACCGCCGAACTGCTCCCGTTTGTGCCAGCCATCGATCTCGGCGGGAAATGTTACCCAACCAACAGCTAAATCGAAGGCAACCCACCGATTATCTTTGGCGCTTCGATAAAGTTTCAATTCACGTCCAATCGTCGGCAATAGCCATGTCGGTAGAACTGGCGGGGGATAAGAGTGCCCGCACACGCGCCCTCAGGGTCTCTATATCAAAGGGCTTGGGTAGAAAGGGCAAGTTGGCATTTTGGCGTACGATCTTCCGGATCTCCGCACCGGACATCACGAGAGCCTTGATTTCTGGCCGTTCCTCCATCAGATGGCCGCACAGATCGGTACCGTTCATGCGCGGCATGTTCGCGTCGGTGATTACCAGGTCAATATGGCCAGGGTATTTCCGCGAGAGTTCCAAGCCTTCATGGCCATCCGCGGCGGATATTACGAAGCACCCTTCCTTTTGCAGAAGGAGAGTGACCACGTTGCGGATCAAGAGCTCGTCGTCAGCGACAAGAACGACGGGTCGGTCGCCCCACAGGATGGGAGAATCCGAGGGTTGCGTAGCCTCACTATTCTCCTGGACATTCTTCCCTGCGGATTGTTTCGAAGTCATCCTCCGCAGGCGCTCATCGCCTTCACCAATTCTCCACGTTCCCGAAGATCAACGGCGAAAACACGAATGCATTTTCCCTCCCATTCGATCTCCACAAACCCAACGTCTTTCCCCAGCCCGCTTGCAACCCCCACGACGGTGCCGGCGGGAATCGAAATCGCAACCGACCGGATGCCCTGTTGATGAACACCTAGGGTTGTCGCACTCAGCCTGTAGCGCAGCATTTGATACTCCTCTGCGACGGATCCGCCGGGACGCGACATTGGGTCCGCGCGATCGCTTCGTCAATCCGCACGGGCGTACCTCCGGCCTCCGCTGCGATGCGTGGAGACTCACGCCCGTGTCGGATTATTGTCTGCAGCGTTGAGAGTAACCTGTATGGCGGCCAAGGTCTGGTCAATATTGCTCACCTTGAGGCAATTTTGACGGAGCATCGCACGACGGATATTTGTGTGGCCATTTGTGCGCAAGTACGCCAACATCGTGATATTGGGTCGGGCCCGGCGGCAGCTACGTCCTCGGCAGCGAAATATGCGGTATCGCGTAAGAGCCACAGGATCAGCGGGAAGTCGGAAGGTGGGGAGTATGCCTCTCGTAGGTGAGGCAGACCAGTTCGCAGTAGAGCTCGCCACTGGCATCCCGGCCGCGAACCAGGCGCGTCGACCGGAACCTCTTGCCTTTGTCCCAACGCACTTCTCATCCGTTGAAGTCGGAGATGAAGATTATAGAGATAGGTTAGTATTGCGTTGAACGAATCTGGGGTCGATGCGCCTCGGTGTTGTGGTTCTCCCACTGTTCGGCTATAATCTGCCACCGATTAAATGCCTGAGAACTCCAGCGATGGCAAAGGGTATGGTCCCAGCCCCGGAGGGCGCGGGAGGCGGACTCTTGTTGAATGAGCCGGGCTTCCACCTGGGCGGACTCCATTTCCATGATGAATCGCCTACATTCCGTGCAGGCCATCGAGCCGTGCATCCTCGCCATATACTACCGCTGCCGGCTGAGGAATGCTCACTGCGATCTCACCCTGGGAGACTTCCCTCCATCTCATTCAAACCGGACACGATTAATGCAGGCGGCGGTTAAGCCGCCCCCATTAACGTCCTGCGATTTCTGACCCTCGCTGTAGCTATCAATGGGCATGATTGAACAGGAACCACAAGACGATTAGAGCACCCGGAATTCCTAAGCCCCATGCAACGATGTATTTCATTTTGCACCTCGCTATGGACTGAGGCAGCCGCATCGCCACTGTACGTTGACCACCCACTCGTGGTCCGTTTAGTATGCCCATTCCTCGGTTCCCCGTAGCTCATTTGCACTCTCGCCACATCAATTGAAAACGCCATCCCTCGGGCGCCAACCCGCCAGCCGTGCGTTGCATCCCGTCAATTGCTTCTTCCAGGCTCAGGTGTAGGCCCAAAGGCGCTTCGATTACGGATTCGCGCTCCTTACAGCACAGCAGCGGGTAGGCTGGTGTGTGGCCGCCAAGCCAGATGAGTATGACGAATGTCATCGTTGGCCGCGCCTCGTCGGGTGGGATGATCGCGTTGAGGGCGTTAATCCAAGCAATCGCCTCATGCATCAGTTGCGCATCAGGTTCGGACAACGACCGGTTGGTCAATTCGACTTAATCCTCGGTATGGGAAATGTCCTCGGGGACGATCTGCCGCATGGTGAACGCCGTGTAGCGCTTGAGAGCGCGAATGTAGCGATCCAGGCTCGCTCGAAATTCTATTCCAGCCGTGTGAAGACACTTTGATCCGTCATGTCGAGGCGTTCCCAAGGATGCCTCTTGCACTATGCAATCAAAATGCAATCTGGCGGATTGGTTGGCGGCATGTGCCCTCGTCAGGTCGTCTAAGAGCAAGCGCAAAATCTCTGTATGGCCCCGTTCTTTCATGCCGGACCTCTTGCGCTAATTATCACCTTTTTCATCGCCGTGCGCGCTTACTTTCCGCCGCCGCCACTCCGCCCGCGCCTCGACGAGCTGCAATCCCCATACTGCGCGGGGTTGGCCGTAAGAAGCGGCAGGGCTCGCGTATGCCTGAAGCAGTCTCTTCTTTTCAGAACATTCCTCACCCAATGGCATGTGTTCCTCCGTTACTATCGGTGGTAGTAGTATAAGCCTCAGAAGCCGGCACCGCCGTCTACGCGCACTTCCCATCTATTGAAGTCCGCGAGCGGGTTCGGATCTCTTCGGGGAGAGGTTTCCGGAGCATTGCGGTCGTAGTTTTAAAGCGTTGCCGCCCGCGCCTTCCGGCAGTCGGCACATGGGCACTTCGGGTTACCCGGCTGGTGCTTGATGGTTCGCGGCCGGCCGCCGCTTGTGCCGCCAGCGTGAACCTTGCGCCGCGCGACATAGGCCTGGCCGAGCTGGTGCGCTAGCCAGTCGCCATCTTGCTTGAAACCACACTCAGGGCAGGCAATCACGATCTTCTCCCTTTTTGGCTTCGGCTTCTTCACGCGCCGTACGCCTTTCGGTAGGCCGCCAGCGTCGCGAAGAATGATCGTCTGTTCACCTGCATACCGCGATGATCGCCCACATGCCTTGGATTTGCAACCTCAACTGGACGCCTATTTCGGAGTACAGCCCCTCTTTTTGGCCCGAATTTGGCGTCCGAAACGGGCACTTTGGGGCTCAAAGTGGGCGTTTTGAGGCGTTTTTCATTAAAAATCAATAAGAATCGGCTATCTATAACAAAAATAAGGAGATATAAATATCAAAAAAGGGCTTGGCTTTTATTCGGATCGGGCGTCAATTCCTGCCCAAATAGCCGTGGAAGCGGGGTGTCTGGAAGCACTGTAAATAGGGCCTTCCAGAGCCCCTTTTTTGGGCCATATTCCGCAGTGTTATCAACGGTTTCCGGTGTATTTACCAATCAAAAAACCAAGGGTTGTATTTTGCGACAATAGATATAGGCTTAATTCAGTAGTCAGCACGATGCTGGACGTTGCTTATGGATCTTTTCAAAACAGGAAACGAAGGCCGAGTCCGGAACCCGATTTACCCGCGAGGGTCGGACATCAGCGAATAAGCCCCACAGAGCGCAAGTCGCCCGGGGCGTTAAAGGGACTCGGCAAATCCAGTAGCTTTTTGACAACCGAATATCAGTGGTATTGACCAAATTTCCTTGATCAGCCTTGGCGATGATGGAGAGCCGAAGTGATGAGGCGTAAGACGTACCCTTGCCCGGTATCTACGAGAACCGGGCCGTGGACGCGGACTCTGAGCGATGATTCGAGCCAGTAAGAGCCATAGGGCGGCGACGAAAGGGGATCGGCGGTCTACCCTGATTAACCTTCCCACACTGAGAACGCATGATGATACCCGAGTGATCGGATGGACGCCGGTGAAGTCGGCCGGTTTTTCTGATCCTCCTCGGGCCTTGATTGCCTAGCGCGCTCGACTTGCCCGCATGAAACCTGGCGAGAGATTGCCACTCGCCGAAACTCATCACAAATGCCGCTTAACCATAGCGCCGTCCTTATTCGCCAGCCCACTCCGAAGGTGGGCCACCACGGCGGGGCGGAGGTAAACGGAACCAACCCGGAGTCTCAAGCTCCTTCATGAGGACCCTCAGTGAAACCAAGGGAAGCGGCGAGCGGGAGTGTGAATCCCCGTGACAGCTCGCCTCATAGAGAACCTGGCAGCCGTGGTTCGGTCGCCAGTGGCCGTGGAAGTCTGAAGCGCATGAACGTTGCGCTGATTCCCACGGTTTTCCTAACCGCACACCTGCCGTCCCAAGTGGCAGGCACCCGATGGGTGAGCCGAGAGGGGGAAAGAGAAAACCATGAAAAGCAAGACCGTCGTCATCACCGGAACGCTTTCGATCGCGCGCGCTGCCGCCATCAACCTCATCACCCGCCGCGGTGGTGTTGTCCGCAACGAAGTGAGCGCCGCCACCGACTTCCTGGTTGTCGGCAACGAGCCTGGTTCCAAACTGAAGCGCGCCAAGAAACTCGGCGTCACCACTCTGACCGAGCGCCAGCTCATGAATCGGGTGGCCCGCTAATGTCCACCACGATCAGCAAGATGACCATCGCCTTCGGGCTCGTGACGATTCCGATCAAGATCAGCGCCGCCGCGCGCGGACTCACCACCAGCTTCAACATGCTGCACGCCGCCTGCAACCACCGCATCAACCAGAAGACGGTCTGCTCCAACTGCCTCATTGACGACGACAAACCGCTCGAGATCAGCCGCGCCGACACGGTGAAGGGGTTCGAGGTGGAGAAGGATGTTTACGCCGTCGTGACCAAAGAGGAACTCGACGCCCTGGCGCCGGAGAGCTCGAAGGTCATGGAGATCACCGCTGCCGTTGACGCCGCCGAGGTGGACCCGATCCTCTTCGAGACGTCCTACTACCTGGACCCCGAGCCGGCTGGCAAGCGCGGCTACAAACTCCTGCACGCCGCCCTGGTGAAGCAGAACAAAGCGGCCGTCGCCAAGGTCACCATGCACGGCCGCGAGCAGGTCATCATCATCCGGCCCTATCGCGACACGCTGATGTTCCACACCATGTACTACCGCGACGAAGTGCGCGAGGCTCCGGCCTGCGGCATCGACGCCGTGGAGATCAAACCCGCCGAGCTGAAGCTGGCCTGCCAGTTACTCGACGCGCACGCCGAGCCGTTCAAACACGGGGCCTACCACGACGAATACCGCGCAGCCGTGGACGGGCTCATCGAGGCGAAACGCACTAAGGCGCCCATTCCGATCAGCAAGGGCAAGGCGAAGAAGGCAGTCCCGCAGGCCGACATCATGGACGTCCTGGCCGCGTCAATCAAAACCCGAAAGAGAGCGTAACCACATGGACAGATACACGTACACCATCCGCTGGACCGACACCAAAGGCTATCGGTATTCGGTCCTTGCCACCTCGTTCATCAAGAGTCAGGCGCTGGTTAAGGCGCTCGGCCTCAGCGTCGAAGTCGCTCACGTCTTCGAGCCCGAAGTCCACCGCGTGACAACGCCGCGCGCCAAGCGCAGCACAAAGGCGGCCCGTAATGCGTAAATCCACCCGCCGAGAACTCAACAAACTGCGCGAGCTGTTCTGGTACCTGATCCGCGGCCAGCGCTGCGCCCACTGCAAAGAGCTGTTCGTCGAAGACGATGCCTGGACCGTGATGCCTCACGGCACCGGGCACGGCCTGCCGCTGGGCAACCTGCTGATCACCATCGACCACAAGATCACGTTCGGCGGCAACGCGCCGTCGAACCTGCGCCTCATGCACAAGCGCTGTCATGGCCAACACCACATGCAAGAACGTCACGCCAATGCCAAAGCCGTGGAAGCGCGCAGGCGCGGCGAACACGCGAGATAGTCTCATGCCCACAGAAGAACCTGTTACGAAGCAATGCTCTCGATGCTTACAAACACTACCGATTGGGGATTTCGAGGTCCAACCGCCAACAGGGAAAGTCCGCACACCACCGACAGCAAGGGCCATGGGTTGAAATCAGCAGCCGGTGCATAGTGTGCAAGAAGAAGGACAACGCCGACTGGTACCACCAAAACCAACCAGTGGCCAGACGGCAAGCGCAACTCCGGCAGAACGCTGGCCGCAATGCGCTTCGCCTCGCTGTACTCCAGCACTATGGCGGAGCCTGCGAGGGCTGCGGCGAAGACTTTCCCCTCTTCTTATCGATTGACCACACTGAAGGAAACGGCCGCACGCACTGTCAAGAGACTGGCGCACCGCGCGGCGGCATCCACCTCTACAAATGGCTGCAACAAAACGGATTCCCGCCTGGGTTCCGTGTGCTCTGCTGCTCATGCAACATGGCGGTTCGATTTTTCGGCCAAGACATTGAACAGTTGCGCGCCGCCCTCGACGCGCATCGCAGGGGCGAGCGGTGATCTGCTCATCCTGCCGCAAACCGATTAAGCCCGACGAACCCCACGACAAGAGCCCGTTCGGGCCGTTCACTCACCTCGCCTGCCTGCCAGTCTTCACCCTCACCCCGCCGCTGTACATCATCCATCCGCCCTGCCCGCTGTTCGAGCGGTAGCGCTTCAACCCAGAACGCCGCTTCTGGCCGACCGAAACCATTCAACCGGAGCGTAGCCCGCTCCACCCGAAGGGGAACCCATGAACGCATCCATCGCACGCCGTATCGCCAACCTCCAGGTCAAGCTGATCGCCCTCTCCGCCCCCAACTTGCTCCGCGAAGTTCCCGTTCGCCCGCCGGTCGCCGTTGCGCCGCTGGCTCAGAGCCTCACCCTCCGCGAACTCGCCATGCTCACCCGCGTCCGCAATCAGGCGGTGGCCAATGCCTAAGCGCAAATACTTCACGATCCGCAAGTACCAAGGCGACGATCTGTAC
This sequence comes from uncultured Solibacteraceae bacterium, assembly GCA_963811575.1. Taxonomy (GTDB): domain Bacteria; phylum Acidobacteriota; class Terriglobia; order Bryobacterales; family Bryobacteraceae; genus Solibacter. Next base: position 607,345 of record CAWERY010000016.1, read on the forward strand.
TCCTGGGCGGTGTTCCGGAAAGGCCAGACGCAACCGGTTTGCTCGGGCTGCGGCAAGAGCGAAGCAACGTACCATGCCAACCAGCTTGAGAAGGCGGAGGTGGCCAAACGTGCTGCGTAGCCGCACCCCAACCGCGAAAGCCATCCTGGCCGAAGTCGAGAAGCGACTGGCCCACCTCAACCGGGCGCTGCCAGCGCAGGCACACTCGGACAACCCGCAGATCCAGCAGATGTACCACGAGGCGCTGGGCGCCATCGTGGACCTGGAAGCGGTCCGCGACATGATCCGGTACCGCCGCCGCACCCTCATCACCAACGCCGACACCGGCACGCCTTCGCTCGGGCTGGCGGAAACCCACAGCCTAAGCATTTGAATCCAAGGGGCGTCACTCCCCTGAAAACTTTGTCGAGAGCATCTTCCCTCAATCCCCACTGTAAATCTTGAACTCCACAAAAGGAAACGAAAACGATGAAACCGTCTGAAATCAGCCAAGCACTGACTATCTGCGTCACCGCCAAACAGCCCGTCGTGGTCTGGGGCGCTCCCGGTATCGGCAAGTCGAGCCTCGGCCAGGCACTCGCAATCGCGCTCACCAGGAAACTGTTCGACGTGCGCGCCGCCCTGCTGGACGCCGTGGATCTGCGCGGCATTCCCGCCGTCGTGAAGGGCAAGACGGTGTGGTGCCCGCCGTCGTTCCTGCCGACCGATGCCGACGGCCCGTCCATCCTCCTGCTCGATGAACTCAACCGCGCTCCCGGCATGGTGCAGAACGCACTGCTCCAGTTGGTGCTGGATCGCAAGTTGGGCGAGTACACGCTGCCCGATGACTGCGAAATCATTTCCTGCTGCAACCGCGAAAGCGACGGCGGCGGCGTCCAGAAGATGCACCTCGCCCTGGCCAACCGCTTCGAGCACCTCGATATGGAGCCCGACTTGAACGATTGGTGCAAGTGGGCCAGCGCAGCCGGAATCCACCCGATGACCATCGCGCATCTGCGACTCCGGCCGGAGCGCCTTTTCGCGATGGAGAACTGGATTGGTGGTCGCGCCGACTGCAAACACAGTGGTGGACACACCTGCTCCTGCGGCGCCGAAATAAGCGCGCTACCCGCGCCTTTCCTTCGCCGCGATCGTGGGAGTTCGTCTCTCGCATCACCCACCAGAACCCGCAGAACGGTATCGCCCACGCCCTGTTCGCCGGCGCTGTGGGCGAAGCGGATGCGGTGGATACAGCGGCACGCTGCGGCTTTACCGCGAGCTGCCATCCGTGGACGCGATCATCATGAACCCCAGCAAGTCCATCGTCCCCGCCAACCCCGCCGGTATGTACGCAGTCGCAGCGGCGTTGGTTCGGCTGACCACCGTGAGTAACTTCGCCCGCGTGCTGACTTACATGAAGCG
>CAWERY010000017.1:0-136442 GCA_963811575.1 uncultured Solibacteraceae bacterium
GCGATCTCGGTCACGCGATCGACCACAGCGAAATCCGAGGGTTGGTAGTAGAGGTTGTGCGCGTAATCATCCGTTCTGGCGCGCACCGTATCGCCGAAATCCTGCGCGCGCCGGTTGCCCGCCAGGAAGCCGCGCGCCAGCGGGCTCCACGGAATCACGCCGATTCCCTCCTCCCGGCACAGCGGCAGCACCTCGCGCTCTTCCTCGCGGTACACCAGGTTGTAATGGTTCTGCATGCTGACGAAACGAGCCAGTCCGAGTGAATCGGAGGTCTTCAGCATCTTCGTGAACTGGTACGCGAACATACTGGACGCCCCGATGTACAGAGCTTTGCCGGCGCGCACTACGTCATCGAGCGCGCGCAGTGTCTCTTCGATCGGAGTTTCGTAATCGAAGCGGTGGATCTGATAGAGGTCCACGTAGTCCGTGCCCAGCCGCCGCAGGCTATCGTCGATCGCGTGATGAATGTGCTTCCGGGAAAGCCCCTGCTGATTCGGGTCGTCGCCCATCGGGTTAAAAACTTTGGTCGCGATGACGACCTTATCGCGCTGCGCGAACTCCTTCAGCGCGCGTCCCGTGACCTCTTCACTTGCGCCCACCGAGTACATATCGGCGGTATCGAAAAAGTTGATTCCGAGCTCCAGCGCGCGGCGAAAGAAGGGCCGGCTTTCGTCTTCGTCCAGCACCCAATCGCGCCATTTCTTCGAACCATACGTCATGCAGCCGAGACACAGGCGCGAGACCTTCAGGCCGGTCGAGCCGAGGCGAACAAAGTCCATCCTTCATGGATACCACGCCGTCTCGAAATTATTGGAGCGACCGCTCTATTCCAGTACGCTCAATTCCAGTGGCGCTCTATTCCAGCGTGTACGTTGTGCGCGATGCCGAGGGGTGTTCCACCGTGAGCGTGGTATTGCCGCGCTTTTCGGAATGGAGCAGCTCCGCCGGCAGCGCGCCGGATTGCTCAATGGTGAGCGTGTTTCCCTTCAGGGTTGCGGTGCGCTTCCAGCCCTTGCCGAGAAACTCCAGCGTGTCGCCGTTCGGCCGCACTTCGACTGGCCCGGGCTGCGGCAAAGAGTCCGCCTTCGGGCAGGAAATTGAGATTCGCATCCTTCCACGTGAGGTCCATCAAGCGGCCGCCATCCTGCGCGGAAAAGACGGCGCGCACCTTCGCGGATTCCAAGACCCATTCCGGAGATCCATCGGCGTCGAGGTCAGCGCTCCAGCTCACCGTCTGGCCGCGCGGTAACAGCACCACCCGCATGGGAATCGTCAGGATCGCGCCATTGTTGAGCTTGAGCGTCCAATCCCGGATGCCGGCGGGAGAATCGCCGGGTGAATTCGCGGCAAACACGCGGAGCTCGACGCGGCGCTCGTCGGCCGGCCCGATGCTGACCTCGCTCTTGGGCGGCAGAAACTCCAAGCCTTCGCCCGAGGGTTCGATGTGATAGGTCTGAATCTGCGCGGAGTTGTTACGGATGGAAAGTTCGATATTGCCGCCGGCCTTGGGATCGATCACCGCGACCGGCGGCTCCGGCGTGATCTCTGTCTGCGGACCGAAGTGGAACTGCAGGCCGCTGAGCAGGCGGACCGACGTGGGGCGGAAGAGCTGCGCCCGCGCGCGGCCGAGCGGGACGCCGTCGGCCTCCAGCGCAAACTCGGCGAAATCCCCGTGCACGGCATCGGCCGGGACCGAGATTTCGAAATCGATTTCGTTCGGCGATTTCACCGTGGAAGTCGCGGAGAAGCCTTCGGGGAGCCGCAGGCGTGAGCGGCCGGCAACATCGGCGGAGGAGTACATCGTGGAGACCGTGTTCTTGCGGCCGATCACCAGGCGGTGCAGGTCATTGAAGAACGCCGAGGTATCGGGCGCTTCGATCGCAATCCCCACGCGGACGCGGTTCCCGGGCTGGCGTCCCATGGGGATCTTGAGGCGTGCGCGCATGTGGGCTTCGTCCCAGTCGAAATCGGTGGGTTTGCCCGCGGCGAGATAGGGTCCCACGGGGCGGCGAGCCAGCTGAAGGACGGCCTCGCCGGCTTCGGGCGCGGCGAACTCCATCGCCAGAATTCCATTTTCGAACTCGATCGCCAGCAGTTCGGCGGTCGCATAAACAATGTGTTCCGGCGCCGCGAATTTGGTGCAATCGCGGCAGAGGCCGTCGGGGCCGATCGAGACGCTCAGCGGCAGCCACAAAGCTTCGCCCGGCCCCACGGAAACACCAGGGATGACCAGGGTCCGCCTGCTCACCGGCTCGATGACGCGCAGATCATCGCGGAACGGTTTGGTGGACGCATTGGTGATTGAGATGGCGCTCGCGGCGGGGGAGACCAGTTCGACGGCGTTCACGCCTTCCGGCAGTTTACCGGCGGCGGGGCGGGGCAGTGTAACGTGCCGCAGATCGCCAAGCAGGCGCGCCCACGTGCGCAGCAGTGCGGCATCGCGGCGCAGCGCGCCGGTCGCGGGATGCTCATCGCCTGAAAGGCCGACCGCTCCCTTGCGCAGGCGCGCAGCGGGGTTGGCCGCCCATCCCGCTGGAAAGAGCGCGTCTTCCACATCGGTCCACAGCAGCGCTCCACGGGCCGTTGCGATCGCCTCGCGGCTGCGTGTGAGCGCATTGGGATCATTGGCGGAAATCGTAGTGACCGGGGATGGAGGCGCGGCCGCATCGATTGCCAGCACCCGCCCTTCGACGAACTCGACTGGCCCTCCATGCGCGGCCGTCTGCGTGGCGAGCAGCTGTTCGAGCTGCTTGATCCACGCGCGCTGCTGTGCCGCATCGAGCCGCATACTGGACATGCCGGGAGTTGGCGGCAGCGGGCGGACCCAGGCGCGCATTCCGAGTTTACGCAGCAGGTGGACGAAGCCGGTGAGGTCTCGACGCGGGCTGGTGGCGCCGCTGAAGTCAAAATCTCCGGTGGCCGACTGGTGATAGTTCCACGGAATCGAGAACTCGACGGTCTGCACGCCGATATTCTTGAGCCACACCAATTCGCGCTCCCAAAGTTGGTGCGGATACAGATAATAAGGAAACTCGACGGCCTGCACGTACGCCGCCGCGTTCGCCGGAATCGCGGCGATTGCGAGCAGCAGCAGGGCGGCGAGCCGCTTCAAAACCGACGACCCCGGCGGACTCGAAAGTCCTCGATGTTCGGCATCTTGATCACGCGGCACATTTCGAAAAGGCGCGAGCGGGCGCGCGCGCCGATATGGTCGGCCAGAGTGCGGCGGTATTCCGTGCCCACGGGAGTCCGCTGCAGCACGGCGCTTCCGGCATCCACATCGGGCAGGTTGGTGGTGGCGATCAGCGGCTTCCGATTGTTGCAGCGGTGCGTCACGATGCTCGTGACGGTATCCTGCACCCAGTCCGTGACGCGATGCGCGCCCAGATCGTCCAGCAGCAGCACTTCCGAATCGAGCGCCATCCGGTAGGCCTCCTTATCGGAGGAGTTCGAGCTGGAATCGTAGCCGGAGCGGATCCGGTCTAACAACGTCTGATAGTCGGTGAAGACGCCTTCGAAGCCCTTTTGAAGGATGCGGCGAAGCGCGGCGACGGCGAGGTGCGTTTTTCCCGTGCCGGGCTCGCCGATCAGAAGCAGCCCCGGGTAGGGACCGAGCGGAAACTCGTCCGCGTAATTCTTGACGAGCGTCATCACGGTCTTCAATTCCTGAACGCCTTCAGTCTTGAAGTTTTCGAAATCGGTATTGCGGTAAAGCGGTGGAATCTGGGAGCGCTCTTCGAGCCGGTCGCTCCGGCCCACGTTGCGGCAATCGCAGGCCTCGGCGCCGGTGACGTTGGCGCGCTCAACGATCACCCAGCCGGTGCCGCCGCACTTTCCGCAAACGGGTTGCGTGGACATTACTCTCATTATCGTGCACAAGCGGGGATTTCGTCGGAAGCCCCAAATATTGTAGGAAATCTCCACACTGGCAAGAAAGAGGGCGATGGTAGACTCTTACCCAAGAGGGATGGGTTGTGAACGGGACAACGATTATAAGACGTCAATTCTGGCGGCCGTAGTCGTGCTTTTCGTTAGCGGGGCGGGTGCCGCGGACGGAATGATCGACGAACCTCGCGTCTCCATTCAACCGCGGCCTGCCTCCGGGGCGCGCAGCGATATCCGCGTGGACACGAACCTGGTGCTGATTCCGGTAAGCGTCACCGATCCCAGGAATCATCCGGTCACCGACCTGCCTCCCGAGGGTTTCCGCATCTTCGAAGGCAAGGCAGAGCAAAAGATCCTGCAGGTTTCCACTGAGGATGCGCCGCTTTCGGTCGGCATCGTTTTCGATTCCAGCGGCAGTATGGCGAGCAAGCAGGCGAAGGCCCGCGAGGCGGTGGCAGGCTTTTTGAAGGGAGCCGGGCCGCGGGACGAATTCTTCCTGGTGGATTTCAACAACGCCACTGAATTGGCCGTGCCCTTCACCACCGACACGGATGAGATCGAAGCCCGTCTGCTACGCAGCCGATCAGATGGAAAAACGGCGCTGCTCGATGCGGTCTACCTGGCCACGCAATACATGAAGAAGGCCAGGAACCCGCGGCGGGCGCTGTTGATCATCTCAGACGGCGGCGAAAACGAAAGCCGCTATAGCGAGAGGGAGATCCGCAGGCTGGTCCAGGAAACCGACGTGTGGATCTATGCGATTGGCGTCTATCCCAGCGCGGCGGCGACCCTGCCCGAGGAAGAGCGCGGCGGCCCCAAACTGCTCACCGACTTATCGGAGAAGACGGGCGGCCGGCATTTCGCCGTACACAACGCGAACGAACTGCCGGCCGCCGCGGCCAAGATCGGGCTGGAACTGCGCAACCAATATATCCTCGCGTACAGCCCGATGAACGGCGATACGGATGGCAAGTACCGGCGCGTGCAGGTGAAGCTATCGGAACGCGGCGACTTGCATTTATCGTGGCGGCCCGGCTATTACGCGCCCGGGCGGTAAACGCTATTTCGAATCGCCCAACTGATCGGCGAGCAGTTCCGCGGTATGCCGGACTTCGATCGCGGAACCCTCTTTATCGAGCCCGCCGCGAATCTGCATGGCGCATCCGGGACAATCGAGCGCGACGATTTGGGCGCCGGTGCTTTGGATATTTGTCAGTTTGCGCTTTAAGATTGGCGCGGAAATTTCCGGCAGCTTCAGCGAATAGGAACCGCCCATCCCGCAGCACATGTCGGCTTCAAACATCTCCGTGATTTGGTAACCGGCCTGGGTGAGAAGCGCGCGTGGTTCCCGGTCCGCCTTCAGCGTCTTCTTGAGATGGCAGGAATCGTGGTACGTGATCTTGGCGAGCTGATGGCCTTCCTTCAGAGTCAGGCGGCCTTCGTCTACCAGCTTCTTAGCGAGGGTGGAGAAATCGATCACCTTCGCGGAAAGCTCTTCCGCCCGCGCCATACTCCCGATCATGCCGAGGCTGGCGAACGTCTTGGCGAAATCGTGTTTCAAGGCCACCGTGCAGGTGGGGCAGGCCGAAACCACGTAGCGCACCTCTTCCTGCAACAATGCGTCGATATTGGCGGTGGCGTTGGCGGCGGCCGTTTCATAAGCGCCGGCGAAACGCGCCGGAGCGCCGCAGCAGGTCTGTGCCTCCGGGAAGATGACTTCGATGCCGGCCTTGTTGAGCACCTTCACCACGGCCTCCCCGCTTTCGGGATAAGCGAAATCGATCAGGCATCCGGCGTAAAACGCTGCTTTCTCCGCCGAAGGCGGCTGCGCGAGCTTTAGGAATTTATCGCGAAACGGCTCTTCGGCGATGGCGGGTAGACTGCGAAAATCACAGAGCCCGGAAAGAAACATCGGCAGGTGCCGGATGAATCCATCTTTCGCGAAGGGTTGTTGCACGGTGTACGCCGTCCGCAGCAGGGTGTGAAACAGCCGGCGATTGTTGACGATCCCAAACGCCGCCTTCTCTTTAAGCGATGTCCCTTGCTGCTGCACCAGGCGCCGCCGCAATTCCAGGATCATATCGGGAATCGGCACCTTGCCGGGACAGACGTCCACGCAGTTGCCGCATTGTATGCACAGACCCTGGATCTCTTCCGACTTCTTCAATTCGTCGAACCACGCGGTGAGAATGGTGCCGATGCCGCCGGTGTAAATCTTGCCGAAGACGTGGCCTCCCACCAGGCGGAATACAGGGCAGACGTTCAGGCAGGAGGCACACCGTATGCATTGCAGAGCCTCCTTGAACAGCGGGTCGGCGGACATCTCCGTCCTATGGTTGTCCATCAGGATGATATGGAGATCTTTCAGGCTGCCATCGGTGTTCGGCGAGGGTCCGGTGATGACGGAGACGTAGCTCGTGAGCAGTTGCGCGGTAGCGCTGCGCGGCAGTGCCTTGAGGATGGGGAGCGCGTCCGCGAAATGGGCCACGAGCTTTTCCACGCCGACAATCGCGACGTGGGTCTTCGGCAGCGTCGTGACCAGGCGTGCATTGCCTTCGTTGGTGATGATGACGATGCTGCCCGTCTCCGCCACCGCGATGTTCGCGCCCGAAATCCCCATCTCCGCGTTGAGAAATTTGGTGCGCAGTTCCTTGCGCGCCAACTTTACCAGGGCTGGAATATCCGCGGCCAGCCGCTGATTGACCTCTTTGCTGAAGACATCCGCAACCTGCTCCTTGGTCATATGAATCGCCGGCATCACCATGTGAGACGGGCGTTCGCCGGCGAGTTGGACGATCCATTCGCCCAGATCGGTTTCGCTGACCGCAAGCCCCGCGGCCTCCAGATGCTGATTGAGGTGGATCTCCTCAGACGCCATGGATTTCGATTTGACGACGCTCTTCACGCCGTTTCTTCGCGCCAGGGCGAGAATGTATTCGTTGACGGCCGCGGGATCTTTGGTGCGGAAGACCTTGGCGCCGCGTGCTTCCGCATTTCTCGCAAACGTATCCGCCAGTTCATCCAGATGCGCCGCGGCGTACGATTTCACTTCGGCTACCCGGCCGCGCAGCTCCTCAAAATCGATGCCTTCATAGGCTTTCGCGCGGCTCACGCGGTACGCCTCGGAAAATCTGCCGAGCGCGCCTGTCAGATTGTCATTGTTGACCGCGGAATGAATCGACTCTTTAAAGGAAACGGCCATCAGTTCCTCCCCAATTCATCCACAAAGATAATGACCAGCCGGGAGGGTCCGTGAACGCCGATGGTGAGAACGCGCTCGATATCCGCGGTCCGGCTGGGCCCGGTAATGAGCGAGATGTACGCGCACTGGTGGGGGTGGACCCGGGCGAAGGCCGACGCCATATCCGCCTGGATGGAATCGGTCGCCGCGATGGCACGTGGATTATGCGGCAGCGTCGAGGCCAGCCGGCGCTCTACCGAGGAGGCATCCGTAACCAGCGTGCCGGTCTCGGAGATGGCCCCTTCCACTTCGCAGATCCCGACGTTGGCCGCCTCGGCCGCGTCGCGCGTCACGTCGAATGTCAGGCCTGGCGTGTGTTCGCAGCAGATGGCTGCGATCTACGCCCGCCAGAAAGTTTCCGCCCGCCCACACGGTGCGCGATGGATGCACGCCGGCGGCGGTTTGCTCGCGCAGGAACGCAAGAATAAACGTCAGGGCATCGGCCCGCCGTGCGAAGCGGTGCACCTCTGCGCTCACCGCCTCGGCGCGCGCCTTGAAAGTCTCAAAGAGTGCCGGCATGCTCCTCCTCTGTTTTGGTCTCCGCGCGGTATGCATCCGCCAGCAGCGAGATGTAATGCCGGACGCGTTGCGTGCCGCCCGAACCGGTGCGTGCGTATCCAGGAGCTGCATCATGCACGCCGGGCAGCCCGTGGTGACGGTGGTCGCGCCGGTGGCCGCGGCATCCGCGGCCTTGCGCCTGCCGATCTCCGCGGCAGTCTCGATGTGCGTCAGCGCGTAAGAGCCGCCGCTGCCACAGCAGGCATCGGGCTTGGACATCTCTTGGAAGAGCACTCCCGGGAATCGAACGCAAAATTTCGCGGGGTTCGCGCGACACGCTCATGGATTTCTTCAAATGGCACGGGTCGTGATACGTCACCACCGCCTCTACGCGTCCCGTGGGGTCGCGGAACTTGATGATGTCCGTCAGAAACGTAGAGATGTCATAGGTCCGGGCGCCCCAATAGGTCGCTTTAGCGCGGTAGGCGGGTCGTCCGTCAGCATTTCTGGAAACTCGATGCTGCCACGCGCTGCCGCAAGATCCGCAACCGGTGATGATGTACGTGGCCTGGCTCGTTCCATGGCGTCCAGGTTGTTGCGCGCCAGAGTCCTGGCGGTTGCCGCATCGCCATGCACGAGCACCGGCGTCCCGCAGCACTGCTGTTCTTTGGGAACGATTACTTCGACCTGGTTTTCGGTGAGGACGTGAAGCAGATCGATGCCGGTTTCGGGATAGAAGTAATGGAAGGAACAACCCGTGAAAAAGGCCACCCGCATCCTGGCACGCTGCGCGGGTACGAGTTCCGCGAAACGGTCGCGCAAGGGGCGCGTAGTGGGCGACGGGAACAGACGGTCGCAATCGAAGCCCGCGCGCTGGCCGAGAATCGCGAAGGGCGAACGCGGAGAGATCGCGCGGTGCCGGGGATCGTCGCGGAATACCAGGCCCTTGCAGCGCGGCGCCCACTTTCATCGCTCCGTCCATCATCTCCGGGCGCTTGAGCAGCGCCGAAGATGGCGCTCTTGAGCCACGGCAGCCCGTTCTTCTCCACGATGGAGGCGCGCATTGCCATCATGATCCGGTCGAACTTCACGCCCGAAGGGCAGCTTTGCATGCAGGATTTGCAGACCAGGCAATTGAACAGCGTGTCGATTACTTCCTGGTCTTCCAGCGCCAGGTCGCCTGTAATCACGGCCTCGGCGATCCCGATCTTTCCGCGGGCCACCGCGCCCTCGTTCTTCTCCGTGGCATACACCGGGCAGACCGACATGCACATGCCGCAGTGCATGCACTTGTCGAGCTCGGTCGCGCAGCGTGGCGTCACCCGGCGACATGCGAGGCCTCTCTGGCGGGCACCAGCTTGCCGGGGTTGAGCAGGTGGAGCGGGTCAAGCGCATCCTTGATGGTTCGCATGAGATCAACTCCGTTTTCGCCAATCTCATCGCGCAGGAATCTCATCTTGGCGATGCCGATGCCATGCTCGCCGGATAGAGTGCCGCCGAAGCTCAGGGCGGTCTCGAAGATCTCTTCCACGGCGCGATGCACGCGCTCCATTTCACCGGCGTTGTTTTTGTCGGCCAGTATCGTGGGATGCAAATTGCCGTCCCCGGCATGACCGAAGGTTCCCAGCACCAGGTTGTATTTGCGTCCGATATCGGCGCAGGCCACCAGCATCTCGGTGATCCGGCTGCGCGGTACCGTTGCGTCTTCCAGGACCACGGTGTTATTGAGTGAGGCCAGCGCGGGCAGGGCCGCCCGCCTTGCCGCCCACAGCTGATCGCGCTCCGCGTCGGACTTCGCCAAGCGCAGTACGCCGTGATTTTGGGCGACGGTCTCAATCACGGCATCGGCCTCTTGCTGCACGATCACTTCCGCCATGCCATCCACTTCGATCAACAGGAGTGCCTCCGCACCCATCGGCAGTCCCACGTGCGCGTAGGCTTCGACCGTCTCAATGGTCATGCGATCCAGAATCTCCAGCGTCGCCGGGATTACCTGCGCCCGGATGATGCCGGCCACCGTGTTGCCCGCGTCTTCAATCGTCTGGTAAGTCGCCAGCATCGTGCGGCGGAATTTGGGGGCGGGAATGAGCTTCACGGTGATTTCGGTGATGATGCCGAGCGTCCCTTCGGAGCCGACGAAGAGGCTCGCGAAATCATAAGCCGTCACGTTCTTCACCGTCTTGCCGCCGAAGCGGACCTTGTCGCCGCTGGCCAGCACCACTTCCATGCCCATCACGTAATGCTTCGTGACGCCGTATTTCAAGCCTCGCAAGCCGCCGGAATTCTCGGCGACCGAGCCGCCCATGGTGGCGGTGTTGACCGTGCCAGGGTCGGGAGGATAGATCAATCCGTGAGGAGCTACCGCGTTGTTGAGTTCCTGGATCACCACGCCCGGTTGCACCGTGGCGGTCAGATTTTCCGCATCCACTTCCAAAATGCGGTTCATCCGCTGGAACGAGAGCACAATGCCGCGGCTTAGCGGAATTGCGCCTCCGCTCAGGTTGGTGCCGGCGCCTCTGGGATAGATCGGGATTTCGTGAGTGCGCGCCAGGCGGACTACGCTCTGGATTTCTCCGGTGTTGGCCGGCATGACGACCACATCGGGAATCTGCCGGGGCACGTCCGCCGTGGCGTCGTAACTGTACGTCACCAGGTCGACCTTGCGGGTCAACACGTGTGCCGCCCCCAACATGTTCTCAAGCTGCTCGACCAGTGCTCTGTCCAACATTGCTGACTCCTTACCGGAGATCGCGTGCCGCGGGGCGGCGTGATCTCCGCCCCGCCCTGGGAGCCTAGAAGTAAAACGCCTGCATCTGGAGGGTGAACTCGTTGCTGGGCCGGATGGGAGACCCATTGCGCGGCAGAGCGCGAAGTACCTGGACTGTCCATTTCAGGTTTTGCCCGCGGATGTAATAATTCAAGCCTCCGCCGATGCGGTGAATGTCCTTCGTGTCGTTGACGGCGGCGACGAAATTCTGAGTTTCGAAGCGGGCGAAAGGCTGCACTTTGGCCTTGTGAACGTAGTATGCGGCCTCTGCGAGGAAGTTGTTCTGGTCGGGGACGGCGGTGAATTTCTGGCGGCCGTCGAAGTGGAGGTACTGGAAGTTCAGACCGACTTCATCGCCGCCGTGCACCGGCGTATCGTTGGCGACATTGGCGGAAAAGGCGCGATAGCTGCTCTGCTTATCGCCGCCGACGTCGATGGCCAGGATCTTTCGCTTGCCGAGGGCGGTGCCGGCGTAGGCGTATTCCTTTTCGAGCGCGAAGAAATCATATTGCAGGTAGAGCGTCTGGCGCATGGAGTTGCGTCCGTTGACATCGCGCTCGCCGGAAAACAGGCCTCCGCGATATTGCAGGCGATCGTTGAAAAAATAACCGCGGGCCTGGAAGCCCATGTCGCGAAGCGCGGATTGCTGCAAGGCGGCATTATTGACCGTGGAGACGGCGCTGATGTCGGCTGAATAAAAGCTGAGCGTGGATTGCAGCCCTTGGCGCGAGAACGGAATCAACATTTCCCCACCCGCGATTTGCAGGTGTTTGTTGACCTTGTATTCCATGAAGGCGTCCTGAAGCACGAAACCCGTGGCCAGATTCTTGGGGGTGATGCCCAGTTTGGGATCGTCCGTCTGGAAGAAGAAGCTGAGGTTCTCGCCGATGTTGCCGCCCATCATGAGGCGCGCGCGCCGCAGGAAGAAGTTCTGTTGATAGCCCTGTGCGCCAGCCGAGGCCGGCTGTCGCGTCCTGCGTCCAATCGGCCCAGAACTGGCCTTGAATCCCGAATTTGATGCTGACATCCTCGCTCTTGATCTGAAGCTGGGCCAAAGCCGGCGCGGGAACCAGCGCGAGCATCAGGACGCAAACCATCACGCTAAGCAGCGTGCGTTGGAAAAGGGTGGGAAACATGCTTCATTACTCCTGTTTAACTTTGGTCGTTGCTGCGGTTGCGAGCTGCGCTCACTTCGTGACCCCGGGTACCACGCCCCGGGAATCATCCACGGAAATACATAGGCCATCAGGATCACGACGACGCCCACCAGGGCGGCGAGTACGATGCTGTGCAGGAACACGTAGCGCAGAATGCTGCCCTCATTGCCTTGTTGCCCGGTGGCCACGCCGGCCACCACGATGCTCTGCGCGTCAATCATTTTGCCCATCACGCCGCCGGCGCTGTTCGCCGCGGCCGCCAGTACGGGCGAGACACCCACCTGGCGGGCGGTGATCTGCTGTAGCCCGCCGAACAGCACGTTGGAGGAGGTGTCGCTGCCGGTGAGCGCCACGCCAAGCCAGCCGAGCAGGGGCGAGAAGAACGGGAAGAGTACGCCGGTGCTGGCGAACGCCAGGCCCATGGTGGCGTCCAGGCCCGCGTACCGGGTGGAGAAGCCCAGCGCGAGCATGGCGCCGATGGTCAGCAGCGATTTGCGAATCCGCCGCAGCGTCCCCACCAGAATCCAAAAGAGATTGCGCGGCGTAAGGCCCAGCAGCAAGCCGCCGAGCATTCCCGCGAGTAGCAGGCTGGTGCCCGGTGGCGGAAGCCCAGTTGAAGACGAAGATCGCCGGTTCCGCCGAGGGTTTGGCGACCACCGGCGGCGTACGGGTCACGGCCTTGTGCAGGACCGGCACCGGTATGTTGAGGGAGGAAATGCCGCTCAGGAAATTGGGGTGGCCCGCGGCTCCTCCGTTGAGGAATGTCTTCACCGGCGTCAGTCCCCAGACGAACACGAACGCGGAGAGCAGGATCCAGGGCATCCAGGCCTTCAGCTTGCGTCCGCCGGTGTAGACGCGCAGGTTGGCATGTTCCGCGGCGCGTACGGCTTTGTCTTCGTGATCGAAGGACCAAATGGTGGCCGGCTGCCAGAACTTGAGCAGAACGATCAACGCCGCCATGGAAACTACCGAGGCGCCGATGGCCGCGAGCGAAGGTCCGATGTAGTTGCTGATGCCGTACTGAGTGGCGCCGAACGTGATGCCGACGGTGAGGCAGGCGGGCCAGACTTCCATCATCTGTTTGCGGCCGCACATCGTCCAGATCACCCAGAAGGGAACGGCCACGCAGAAGAGCACCAGGATGCGGCCCACCATCGCGCTGAGCAGATCCACCGGCAGGCCGGTAACGGTAGCGAGCGTGATGACCGGGATGCCGAGTGCGCCGAAGGCCACCGGTGCGGTGTTGGCGATCAGGGCCAGGCCGGCGGCTTGCAGCGGCCGAAAGCCGAGGCCGATCAACATGGCCGCCGAAATCGCCACCGGCGTTCCGAACCCGGCCGCGCCTTCGATAAATGCCCCGAAACAGAACGCGATGAGGAGCACCTGGACACGCCGGTCGCTGCCCACCCCGGCGATGGTGTCTTTCACGATCTCGAAATCGCCCGATTTCACCGTTACGTCATAAATGAAGATCGCGCCGAGTACGATCCAGCCGATGGGGAACAGTCCATAGGCGGCGCCCATCAGAGCGGCCGCTCCGGCAAGCTGCGCCGGCATTCCAAAAACCAGAATGGCCACAGCAAGGGAAGTGGCCAGCCCGGCCAAAGCCGCCCAATGCGCTTTCACGTGACCGAAGGCGAGCAGCCCCAACAGAACGACAACCGGGAGAGCTGCAACCAGGGCCGACATTCCGAGGCTGCCGGCGACTGGAGAGTAAACTTGTGTCCAATTCAACATTTCAGATCTTTATATCCTATTTAGTAGCATATTTCCACAGGTTTAACACGGTGGTCAATCAGGTAAAACAACTACCGAGTCAAAACCTGGGGCTGGTCAACGAAAGGCACCGGTTCAATCGATGCTGCCGCCGCCAGCAGGCTATGGTCTTCGAGCTGTTCTTCGCCGTCCAGGATGCGTGCCATGCGGGGCTCATCGAGCTCGCCTTCCCATTTGGCGACGACGATGGTGGCAACGCCGTTGCCCACCAGGTTGGTGAGGGCGCGCATCTCCGACATGAAACGGTCTACGCCGAGCAGCAGCGTAAGCCCGGCCATCGGCACCGTTCCGACCGCCTGGAGCGTCGCGGAGAGGGTGATGAAGCCCCCGCCGGTGACCGCTGCGGCGCCTTTGGAGCTCAGCATCAGAATGAGCAGCAGGAAGCCCTCCTGCGCGCCTGTGAGGTGCGTGTTGGTGGCCTGAGCGACGAAGATGGCCGCGATCGTCAGGTAGATGGAGGTGCCGTCGAGGTTGAAGGAATAGCCCGACGGAATCACCAGTCCGACCACCGACTTAGAGCAGCCGAGCGCCTCCATCTTCACCATGATGCGCGGCAGCACGGATTCCGAGGACGAGGTGCCGAGAACGATGAGCAGCTCTTCCTTGATGTACTTGATGAATTTCCAGATGCTGAAGCCATGTGACGGCGGCAATCGTGCCGAGCACGATGAAGACGAAGGAAATGCTCGTAATGTAGACGCATGCCATCAGCTTCGCCAAAGGAATCAGCGTTTTCAGCCCATAGTGGCCTACCGTGTACGCCATGGCTCCGAACGCGCCGATCGGCGCGGCCTGCATGATCAGGCCGATCACTCCGAACATCAGATGCGCCACCTTGTCGCAGCCGGCGATCAGTGTCTTGCCCTGTCCAAAAGCCGCCAGCGCCAGGCCTACCAGGATGGCAAGCAGCAGCACTTGCAGAATCTCGCCTTCCGCGAACGCTCCGATGAAGGTCTTCGGGATGATGTTCATCACAAAGTCCACCGAGCTGAGATGCTGGCCCTGCGCGGCATAGGCCTGGATCGCCTTCGCGTCCAGTTTGCCCGCGTCTACATTCATGCCGGCCCCGGGCTGGATCAGGTTCACGACGGCGAGACCGATCAGCAGCGCGACCGAGGTCACCACCTCGAAATAGAGCAGGGCCTTCATGCCCACCCGCCCCAACTTGCGCATATCGCCGATACTGGCGATTCCCACCACCACCGTGAAAAAGATGATGGGACCGATCATCATCCGGATCAGCTTGATGAAGCCCACGCCTAACGGCTCCATCTTCCCGGCGGTCGCCGGAGAGACGATTCCCAACAGGACGCCTAACAGGATTCCAACCAGCACGCGAAAATACAACGTGCGATAAAACGCTTTCGGTGTGGTTTTATAGGACTTTGACATTGCGCGTGACCTCTTCTTACGCCTGCAGCCGAAGCTGGGCAGCTTCGCGGTGCCTTAAGTCTCCCGGGTAATACACTGAGACCGGCATCGATGCAGAGATTCAGACCTTATAATAGTTAAATACCACACACTGAGGAAAACTTCCAGTCAGGCAAAGCACCTAGATCGAGGTTAGCCCTTCGCGTAGCGCGTACCGCGTCAATTCGATCGTGCTGTGGATCTCCAGCTTGTCCATGATGTTCTGGCGGTGCGATTCCACGGTCTTCGCGCTGATGGTGAGCACATGCGCGATCTCCTTGACACGCTTCCCATCGGCCAGCAGCCGCAGGACTTCCTGTTCCCGCGCTGTCAACATTTGCAAGGGAGATAGCGGTTTGCGCTCCTGCGTGCCGGTCTGCCGCACGAAATCTTCTACCAGCGTGCCGGTGATCACCGCGCTGAGGTAGGGCCGGTTCGCCATGACGGTCTTCACCGCCAGGCTCAGTTCTTCGAAGGCGCTGTCTTTCACCAGGTACCCAAGCGCGCCGGCGCGCACCATCTCGCTGACGAAACGCCGGTCGGAATGCATCGAAAATGCGATCACCCTGGTCCCGGGGCACTCGGACCGGATGCGCCGCGTCGCCGCCACCCCGTCGAGGCCGGGCATCACGACATCCATAATCACCAGGTCCGGCCGCAGCTCGCGCGCCAGGGCCACCGCCGTTTCGCCGTCGGAGGCTTCGCCGACCACGGTGATTTCGGGCTGCTGAGCCAATAGGCTGCGCAGGCCCTCGCGCAGGATCCGATGATCATCGGCCAGCAAAATCGTAATACTCATAATTGCCTCGCTTCTTCTTTATGTGCAGCTTTATGTGGAACGTCCAGCGGCAGCCGGATCTTCACCGCGGTGCCCTTGCGCAATTCGGAGCGCAGCGAGACCCGCCCGCCCAGGTCAGAGACGCGCTCGTAAATGTTGAACAGGCCAAACCCGTCGTGATAGCCGGGCGAGTCGAGATTCGAATCGGAACCATTGGAGATCCCGGATCTTTCGAACCCCTTCCCGGTATCCTTCACCAGTACCACCACTGAATCCTCCAGCCAGCGAACACGGACGGCCACCTCGGAGGCAGCGGCATGCTTGGCCACATTCACCAGCAGCTCCCTCACCGCCGAAAACAGAAACACGCTGCTTTCTTCGCGCAATTCGCCGGATTCGCCAAGCCGTGTGAAGGTCACATGGTATCCGTACTGCCGCTCCATATTCTCCGCCAGCCATTTGAGCGCGGCCTCCAGACCGAGCTGGTAGAGAATCGGCGAACTCAATTGATAGGTCAGGCTGCGCGTCTGTTGCAGAGCTTCTTCCACCAGGCGCTGTACTTCCTCGATGCGCGCTTGCTGCCCGCTATCCGCCGCCACCGCCCGCAAGGGAGCGATTTTTAGTTTCGCAGTGGCCAGCACCTGTCCCAGATTTTCGTGCAGCTCTGCCGCGATCGCGCGCCGCTCCCGCGCCTCCACTACCGTCAATTCCGCCGCCAGCTTGCGTAGCTTGTGCCGGTACTCGCCGAGCTTCTCTTCGGATCGCTTTTCCTCGGTGATATCGCGGATCACGCTGACCCAACTGACCAGCGAACCGGCCTCGTCATAGAGCGGCATCACACTGTGCTGCGTGGCGAAGACCTCGCCGTTCTTGCGCTTCATCTGAAAGGCGGGAATTCGCAGGTAGCCCTTCTCCTGGATCGCCAGCAGCGTCATTTCCCGGAATCGCTCGGACGCCTCTTCGTCCACGTGCAGCCATGCCACGGACCGGCCGACCACTTCCTCGCGGGTGTAACCGAAGAGCTTCGTAGTGGCGGGGTTGCAATCGATCACGCTGCGCGTATCGGCGCTGATGATCAGCAGGCAGTCGCGCAGGCTGGCGAAGGTCTTGTTCAACAAGCGTTGCGATTCCCGCAAGGCCAGCTCGGTGGCTTCGCGCTTGAGAATATCCAGCCGCAGCCGGCTGTTCAGGTTTTCCAGTTGCGCGGACCGGCTGGTGACCAGTTCCTCCAGATGTTCCTGCTGATTCCACAGCGCGCGCTCGGCGGCCTTACGCCTTCGAATATTCAGCACGAGAATGGAGTTCGCCACGATCAGGAACAGGAACAAACCGATCCCCACGAGCGAACCTACCTGGTGGCGGCTGAAGAACGACGCCGGCAGGTTTTCGATTACGCTTTCGGCCGGCAGTGAATCCACCGGAATGCCGAATCGCCGGAGTTGCACATAGTCGAACATGTAGCGGTTGGGGCGGTCGGGCGTGAACCTCACCACCGGAATCGAATCGGGGTCTTCGCCGCGCAGCACGCGCAGCGCGATCTTGCCGGCGGCGACGCCCTGGTAGAAGCCGCTGATCAGCTTGCCGCCCACCATACCGTAGCCCAGGTTAAAATCCCACGCGCCATAAATCGGTACCTTGCTGGCGCGCGCGATGGCGGTGGCGCTTTGGTCGTATTCGAAGAATCGTCCGGTGCGGTCGTGCGAGAAGAAGGAGTAGAATACCAGGCTGTTCTCCGGCAGCGCCGCCAGCCTGACCAACAGGTCCGGCATGCTGTAGTCTTCGAGGAATGTGAAGTTCACACGGGGGGCGTAGTAGGGAATCAGCTTGACCACTTCGTTGTGCGCGGTTTGTCCGGTTTCGCTGACTTCATTGACCACATAGATGTTTCGGGTCTCGGGGTGCAGCCGGAGCGCCAGGTCCAGCGTGTCCTTCACATCGGCCTCTTCACTTACTCCGGTGAACAGGCGATGGCCCTGAAGGTCTCCTTCCTTGAAATAGTTGACCCCGCAGAAAACTACGGGAATACCGGGGAACAGCTCGTCCCGATAGCTGCGAAGAAAGTCGAAGGCGTTGTTATCGGTTGCGACGATCACGTCAAAGTGGTGCGCAGTGAACTTGCGACGGTAGATCTCCGGGAATCGCTCCAGCGCGCCGGGCCCGAAGAAGCGCTTGGTGTCCATATATTCGATATAGACATTGCTGGCGCCCAGTTCCGGAATCAGAATCGAATCGATGCCGCGACCCTCCTCGTCGGTCCACCGGTAGCCCTTGTAATAGGAGTGCAGGACGAGAACGCTCTTCCCGCGTACTTCTTGAGTTTGATTGGCCGGCTGGGCGTTCTGGCCGTTGGCCAGCGGTGGAGCTACAACGAAGCTAATCCAAAATAAGAGGAGGTACAGCACGCGCTACCTTAAAACGCGGTGCCGAACAACGCGGTCTGCGTGATACTACTGAGGCGGCCCTCAGCTATAACACGGATAGTAACATAGGGCGCGGGATTAGCTACAACTAGACATTACTCGATACCGTGCGCCTTCAGGAATGACAATGCGGCTTGATGCTGCTTCTCGCGTTGCGCAATGCGGGCGGGGTCTTCCACAGCCTTCAAGCCGGCTCCGGCATTCTGCAAGACCCTGGCCGGCGGAACGCCGGCCGGCGGAGGCGCCGCACCGCCTGGAGTCCCCCGTTTCGGCTTCGCCTTCGGGTGGCTGCTCATGGCTTTGAGCTGTGTGAAGAGGAGCGCTCGCGAAGCCTGGTCGAGCTTTTCAAATTTCGCTTTCATGGCCGCGTCGCCATCCTCGTCATCGTCGGCAGGCGAGACTGCCTTGGCGGCCGGCGCGTCCGCGGCTCGCGATGCATTATTCGATACGTTGCTCGCTGCATTGCTCGATACTGGTGGAGTTCCCCAATTAATCGTCAAATCGCCAACGAAGCCGCATCTTTTTGAGGCATCACGCAGCGAGAAGGTGAGCAGCAGCCCGTCGGACACCTGCTGATAACTCCACGTCTGTTGATTGAATTCGTTCTCATCGTCGCCGTAAACCCAGACGTTCTCCCCCAGGCTGAAGCCCGTGCCCCACGGATGCCGCAAGCGTACGCGGATGGTCTTCTGCGGGATCGGTTCCTGGTTCGGCGCGCAAAAGCCTTCGTCTCCCCAGTTCCTCACGAAGAAGGCCACCTTTTCCTGCGTGGCAGTGCTCCCCGGCATTCGCACGAATACCGCATACGCGGGGTGTAACTCGGAATGGTGGTCCGAGTGTTCCAAATCTACCGCCACCATGCCGATGACAATACCTTGTTTTCCGTCTACAAAGCTCCGCGCCGTTTGATCGTCTTTATCCACCGCATTGTGATGGAAGTTATCCCACCAGGTATTCGTATCGTCCCAGTGATCCACCGTTTCATCGGAGTCGAATTCGAAGTGAACGCCGTCCCTGCCGTAGGTTTGCAAGGCGCCATCGGGGCGGCTGATGGTGAAGTAATAGTCGTCGTCGTCATAGACCGAATTGGAATGGCCGCCCCATCCCAGAGTTCCTTCGTACTCCACGGGGAACCAGTTCATCAGCCCATTCAAGCCGGTTGCCCCGCCGGCCGCGCACACCAGACCTGAATAACTGGCCGAGCCTAATCCTGTATGCGTGTTGGTATGCAGCGACTCGATGGTGCAGCCGGGAGTTGCGTTCCAGGATTGCGGATTCGTGCTCCCACCGCCGCAGGGGCAGGCGCCGCACGGGTCGGGATTCGCCTGGCGCCAAACCGGATTCCGATGGAACCCGTTGTCGTCCGTCCCGTCGGCCGAGGTAATCACGTCCATCATCCCGCCGTAGCCAAAATCGGGCAGCACGAATGCGGGATTCGCGAAGTTAGCCCCGTTGGAGAGGGCCATCCAGACACCGTCGTCGCCGAACGCCACGATGTCCGCCTTGCCATCGCCATTGATGTCGGACATGGTCCGGACGTGTTTCGACGGGTTCCACCCCTGGTTGACGCCGAAGTTCTGCACCACGAAATTCGCCGGTCCGAAGCTGCCATTCGGCTGGGCGAGGGAGAGCCAGACTCCATCGTCGCCGAACGCCACGATGTCGCGGCGCCCATCGCCGTTCACGTCGGCCAGCAGGCGGACATGTTTATCGACGCGCCACCCCTGGTTGTAGCCGAGGTTGGCGATTGCGAACGTCGGCGCCGCGAAACCGGTGCCGTTGGAAAGCGCCGTCCAGACGCCATCGTCGCCAAAAGCCACGATATCCGCCTTGCCGTCGCCATTGATATCCGCCATCAGCCGCACGTGCTTCGACGGATCCCACCCCTGTTTGACGCCGAAGTTCTGGACCACGAACGCGGCCGGTCCGAAGCCGCCGCTCGCGTTGGCCAAGGCCAGCCAAACCCCGTCGTCGCCGAATGCCACGACGTCCTGCCGCCCGTCCCCATTCACGTCCGCGAGCAGGCGGACGTGCTTCTCCACGCGCCAGCCCTGGTTGTAGCCGAAGTTGGGAATGGCGAGCGTGGGAGCGGTGAAGCCCGTCCCGGTGGAAAGCGCCGTCCACACGCCGCCATCGCCGAAGGCTACGATGTCCGCCTTATGATCGCCGTTGATGTCGCCGAGCAAACGCACGTGCTTGGAGTTGTCCCACTCCTGCGCGACGCCGAAATTTTGGACGACGAATGCCGCGGGCGCGAAGCCGCCGGATGCACTGGCGGCCGCCAGCCACACACCGGCATCGCCGAAGCCGACCGCATCCGGGCGCTTATCGCCGTTCACATCGGCTAGCAGGCGGACGTGCTTGTCGACCCGCCAGCCCTGGTTGTAGCCCATATTCGCAAGTGCGAACTTGGGTACGGCGAAGCCCCCGGTCCCGGTGGAAAGCGCGGTCCAAATGCCATCGTCTCCGAACGCTGCGATGTCGCCCTTGCCGTCCACGTTGACATCCAGCGCCAGGCGCGGATGGCGGTCCACGCGCCAGCCGCAGCACAGCGCCATCGTCGCCGGCGGAGTGGTCGGGTCCGGCGGGCAATTATTGCTGTCGAGCAGTTTCTGAACGCTGGCGATCTGTTTGGTCAGGTCCGCGATGAGTTTGATGCAACCCGCTTTGCCGGTGCCCATGCACTGGGTACTGTCGTGAAGCGCGCTCTGCGCATCTTGCTTTTCAGAAACCAGATCGCGCATCTGGCGCTGTAAATCCTGGCAGCTTGCCTGGGCCGAACTGCGCCGGAGGAACGGACCGGACGTCGAAATTCCGATCAACACCGTCAGGAAAACGGCCGGCCATGTTACCAGCCGGCCCCCGCGCTTGATGTAGTCATGGATCATCAGCTTCTATCCCTACTCCGTCAGCGGCCACATGGTGGCCACCCACCTATAGGTGGCCGCACGGAGGAAAGCGTTTCAGCCGGAATCCCCGGTGGCGCCTTCGGTTAGAGCTGGTAAGTACCAATCGACTACTGCGAATCGTGTGGCTTGAGCCTGCGAATCCAGATGTTCCGGTAGCGCACCAGTTGGCCGTGATCCTGCAAACTCAGCGGCTCTTCCGCCGCGTGCGGAACATAATGCGCCACCTGCCGGTGTACCGCCGTTCCCAGAGTCTCTTTGTGATTCTGTACCAGAACCCCATTTTGGACGATGGTGAAGTACCCCGGCTTGACAAGCTTTTCTCCTTCAAAGCGCGGAGCCTCGAAGAAAATGTCATAAACATTCCATTCGCCTTGCGGGCGCGATACGTTTACCAGTGGCGGCCACTGCCCATAGATCGACGCGGCCTGCCCATCGGCATAGGTTTGATTGACCGAGGATTCCAGAACCTGAATCTCGTAGCGCATCATCAGTTCGATGCCGCTGTTTCCACGGCTTTGACCGGCGCCTTCCGCTTCCTTCGGAACCATCCACTCCACATGTAACTGGCAGTCGCCGAACTTCTCTTTGGTTACCAGCCTGCCCGTGCGCGGCACAATTTCGAGATAGCCGTTTTCGACTTTCCACTTAGGCTCCTGCGGTTCCGCCGGCGGGGCCGGCTGCGGGCGTGCGGCGCCCTGCGCCAGTGGTCCTCCGACGCGCGGAATCTGCACCCAGTGCGAGAGATCCTTCCCATCGAAGAGCACGATCGCATCGGAAGGAGCGGCCTCCTGGAGCAACGGCATTCCAGGCGTCACCTTCGGCGGCCGGGGACGCTCCGCGTCGTGGACTTTCCACTTCTGCCCCGGTAACTGCGGTGTGTCGTTGTACCCTCGCTGGTCGTCACCGGCGGATTCCGGAATGCGCGGCCGGGCCTGCCCTGGCTGTTGCCCCGCCGACTGTCCCGCCTGTTGCGCCACGAGCGTCGTGGCCGTCGCTAACAGAATGATCAAACCCTTCACCGTACCCTCCTGAATCGAATTAAACTCACCACGTTAAAACTTCAGCCGCAGCCCCAATTGCCAGCGCCGCATCTGTGCCAGAGATGCGGTCGAAGTAATCTGGCCCGCTGTCGGGGAATCGACCACGGCATTGGGCTGCCCAAGGTTGACGTGGTTCAAGGTATTGAACAATTCAGCGCGGAACTGGCCGACTATCTTCTCGCCGAGATTGAAACCTTTGGTCAGGCTCGAATCCAGATTTGCGAATCCTGGACCAAAGAACGAGTTGCGCGCCACATTGCCAAAAGTCCCAGCCGCCGGCCGGCTCCACGGCCCGCGCGTGCAGCCATTGGCGTTGAGTTCCGGGGTTGCGACCGCTGTCGCCGTGCATCCCGTTCCGCTGGTCCCGGGCGTTGCGATGGAGAACCAGTCTGCGGCAGTTGGATTCGACAAACCAGCGTTCCCAACCAGATTCGGCCGGCACGGGCCCGTGTCCGCATCTCTTCCGCAATCGGCATACGAGGGCGTAAACGGCAGCCCCGATTCCCACGTCAAGATGCCGGAGAGCTGCCAGCCGCCGGTCAGCGCCTTCATGCCGCGCGACGCACCGTTCAGGAACCGCTTCCCCTTTCCGAACGGCAGCTCATAGATATAGCTGCCGTTGAAGACCTTCGTGCGGAAAGCGTTTTCCCGGCCATAGTCGATGTGCGTATCCCAGAACATATAGTCGGTGGCGTAATCAAACGCGCTCGCCCATGTGAAGTTGGCTTGAACGGTGAGGCCGCCTTTAAACCGGTTCTCGGCGCGGACCTGTAGCGATTCAAAGTGATCGCTGTGATCGTCGCTGAAATAGTTGATCGATTGCGTCCAACCGAATTTCTGATAGAACAGGCGCCGCTGATTCGTATTCAACGTTCCGAAGCCGACGATGCTCGGTTGATTGATGTTGTAGTTGGACGAAATGTCCGACCCTTTGTTGCCCACGTATCCGGCCGAAAGCACGAAGGTCTGTGAGAATTGGTGCTCCACCGTGAAGTTCCAGCCGTCCACCTTGGGAAGCCGCATCGTACCCTTACTGGTCCACGGCAAAATCCATGGCGCAACCCCATCGGGCAACAACGGATTGCCCGTCGGGCCCTTGGGCTGGCCTGCAAGAATCGTCGAAGGGTTCAGCAGCGGCGGCCCATCGGACAGCGTGAATACGCTGAGCCAAGGGTTGGCCGGATTCAGCGACTGGCTGGCCAGCACGGGCAGGTTCAGGTTGGTATTGTGACCGAAGTTGTTCCCGAAAACACCGGTATCGTAAGATCTGCCGTAGCCAGTGCGAATTACCGTTTTCGGTGCGATCTGGTAAGCAATTCCCATGCGCGGGGCGAAGTGCGTCAGCGCGGTGTGCGCATTCCCGTTCAGGCTGATGCCATTCTCTCCGGCGATCTGCACCTCGCCCGTAGATAGCAGCGGAAATCCGCCCTGGTCGGGGCCGTTCACATACTGCGGGAAATAGATCTCCCAGCGCAGCCCGTAGTTCAAAGTGAGCTTGGGAGTGATGCGCCACGTGTCCTGTATGTAGGAGAAGAATCGGTGCTGCCGTTCTTTCGCCGTGACGTTCTGCGCCACTGCCCTCACGAAGGAAGATACGTCGCCCAACAGGAAAGTAGCCAGCGCCAGGCCGCCGCCATTGGGCCCGGAGGTAGTAGTCGGAGTAAATGTCCAGTCGCCCGAGCGGTGAGGGTTGCTGTGAATCCGGGTGTTCATCAGAATGCGGAAGTCGGGCCCGAACTTAATAGAGTGATTCCCAATAATTCGGGTCATGTTGCCGGTCCATTGAAATTCGTTTTCGAATTCGTGCTGCGGGCAGTTGCAGCCGGCGATCCCGAGAGAATATCCGAACGCGATTCCGCCCGTTCCGCTCAACGTCATGCCCGGCATGCCGGACGTATAAAAGTTATCCAGGCTCACGCCAGGGACGCCGGCATCTTTCAAAGGCGCCGTGCCCAATCCGTTCGGCCAAACGAAATCGTTGTAGCGCAAATAGCCAAACCGGAAATCGGCCAGCCAGTTCGGAGTAATCCCGTAATCCGCCCCAATCGCAACGCTCTGATTGCGCAGCCACGCGGAACCCGAATACGTGTTGACCTTGAAACTGGGACCGCCGGCCTCCAGCCCGAAGGCTCCGGGCGCGACGCCGGTAAACTGAACCAGACTGTAGCGCGTAAAGAGATGGAGCTTCTCGGTTTGGTATCGATCCACTCGAATGTCGAAGCCATTGCTGTTCTGGATCCCGGTGCCGTTCGAAGCATAATTCGGCCCGGCCCCGGTGGCTCCCGGAACATTGGGTAGCGGGATGTATTGCAGCATGGCAGCGGCCTGGGGCGAGATCAGCTCGGTCGGGATTTTCGCTCCGACGAATTGCTGGCGCTGCGCCGGGTTCACATTGCAATTGAGTCCGATACACGGGTTGAAAATCGGTACGCCCAGATCACTCAGGTCGCCGGCGCGCTCGGCGGCAGTCGGCACGCGGACCAGCTGCGAACCGCCGTTGGCTTGACGGCTGCCCTGATAATCGCCAAAAAAGAACGTCTTGTTCTTCTGCACCGGTCCGCCCGCCGACGCGCCGAACTGGTTCCAGAGAGTCTTGGGTACGAACTGGTCCGTGGTGCCGGGCAGCGGCAGGGATTGCGCAAAGGGGTCGCGGGCCGCCCCATGGGAATCGCGCCGGAACCAGAACGCGCTGCCGTGCAGATCGTTGGTGCCGGATTTCGTCTGCATCGAAATCACGCCCTGGCTGGCTTGCGGAAATTCCGCATCATAGGCCACGGTCGTGATCTTCATCTCCGAGAGGGCGTCCAGATTCGGAGAGATTACCGGCTCGCCCAATACCGGTTCGCGGTTGTCCGTGCCGTCCAATTGGAAAGTGATGCCGCCCCATGGCTGGCCGCTGATGCTGGGCCGGTACACATCCTGCGGTTGCTCGGCGGAGGTAGTGGTGCCGCTTGCCTGGACGCCTGGAATCAGAAGGTACAAGCGGTTGACGTCGCGTGAGAATACCGGCAACTCGACCATCGTGCCCTGGGTCATCGTGTCGGATACGTCGGCGCGCTCCGTCTTCAATAAGGGCGCAGCGCCGGTCACGTTGATGACCTCCTGGACGTCGCCCGGCCGAAGCTGTATGTTGACCTGCGTGACCGCGTCCACCTGCACCGTAACGTTCTTTTGAACGTAGGTGCCGAAACCCGGCGCCTCCACCCGGACTTCATACACCCCCACAATCAGGTGCTGGCGATTGTAATTCCCCGTCTCATTCGCGACTACCGTGGAGGTGACTCCCTTCCCGGCGTCCAGGATGGTGATCTTGGCTTGGGGAATCGCAGCGCCCGATAGATCGGTAATTGTGCCGGCGATGTTGCCGTACACAGATTGTCCAGGGGCGTTGGACGCCCAGCCGAACAGGAACAGAAACGCCGCCAAGCCTCTGAAGCGCGGTTTCCACATGATGTATTCCCTCTCTGGGACGACATTCTGCTGGAACTCCGAAGCCCGCGCAATCACGCCGCGATCATTTCTCTCTCAAATAAATTTCATCACCTAAGCTGTTTATACGATGGGACATCAGCCCTCTCGTCAACGGCCTGAGAGCGCCGCCCAAGCCACCGAATAGATGTCGGATGTCGCCGATGTGGCATGCAGAAGCGGAGAATTCTCGGGACTGAGGCCCACCAGGTTAAACGAATCCATCGACTGGAATATTTCCATTCCGGCAACCTTTTCCAAACGCGGCTCCGCCCCGCCAATATTGGAAACGCGGTAAACCGAGTTCTGCTGTTGAGCCTTGAAATAAACCGCCTTCGAATCCCGGCTCCAGGTGGGCGAGGTTGCGGTGTCGTTCAACGCCACGCGGGTCCATTCGCCCGATGACAAATCGAAGATCATCAGCGCTTCCTGGTTCAATGGCATCGTGGCGATGCGCCGCCCGTCCGGCGACCAACGCGGGCTGAACAGGCCGGCGGACTGGGAGAGTTGGGTGGGCTTCCGCGATTTCAGATCCAGAATGTAGATCGATTTCTCCGCCGAATCCTCTCCCAGGTACCCGGGAAGGCGGCCGAAGACGATCGAGTTGCCGTCCGCCGACCAGCTCGGATCTGCCTGGTTCCGCTCCTCGTGAAGCAGGACTTCGGGAACGCCTCCATTCGTGCCGATCAAATAGATACGGCTCTGGCGCCCTGGTTCCCTGGCATCAAACGCCAGCCGGCGGCCATCCGGCGACCATGCCGCCCGAAAGACTTGCAGCGGCGGCGAAGTCAAACGCAGACGCTGCGAACCATCCAGTCTGCTGCGCCAGAGGGAGCCATCATTCAGCGCGACCCAGGCCACGAACTCGCCGTCCGCCGAGAAGACAACCCGCCGCGCATTGAGATTGATCGGCCATGGGATGAGCCGTCCCGTGGCTTGGTCCAGGCGCAAAAGCTGCGTTCGTGTGTGGGCGCCGATCACGAAGAGACGCCCGCTGCCGGCAGCCGGCACCGGCAACTGGTAGCTCAATGGGCCAGCGGTTATCTCTACCGGACCGGCCGGCGCCCCGAAGAGCCGCGGCCGTTCGTCGAGCGCCCAGATATCATTGGCGCCCCCCTGGCCGGATTGGAAAACATAATAGGCTCCGTCCGCGGTCCAGTTTCCGCAACACTCGGCCGGCGGGTGCCGCCACCCCGGCAGCATCGGGTGCAAGCGCTGGCCATCCGCGGTGGTCTCCCATAACGAACTGCCGTGGGTAAGCGAATCCACAATCGTGAATCGCAAATGCGACCCGTCCGGTGAATATCGGATGCCGAACGCCCTGCCGGGCAAGGTCGCAAGGCGCTGCGGAGAACTGCCAATGCTGCGCATCGTCATCAGGTCCCGGCCAGAGGCATAAATGATGCCTTTGCCGTCCGGCATCCAGGACGCCGCATGCGCTTCCGCGCCCGGCACCCGGCTGGCTCCGCCTCCGGAAGAGGGCACAATCCATAACGGCCCCTCCAGTTCGGAGAGAGGCTGGCTGCGCACCAGAAGCGTGGATCCGTCGCGCGAAATGTCCGACAGGGTGGGCCTGACGATTTCCGCCGGAGTCGAGATTACCTGAGACTCCCCGCCCGAGAGCGAACAACTTGCCAGCACCGGTTTCCCGTCCCGAATCTCAGAGAAGTAAATCCGCACGCCGTCCGTGCCCATGCCCGGATATCTCTCGATGTTGTCATTACCCAGGTAGACGCGGCCCGACCGCGTGATCTCGGTATAACGCACCATAGGTGGATCGGGCGTGCGGCGCCACCGCCATGGCCCTAACCATGCCAGGAGGACTACCGCCGTGCATGCGGCCGCAAGCAGCCAGATATGCCGTCCCGGCGCGGCCGTTCGAAGTCCTTGATGCGTTTCGGCAGGCTCAGTTACCACCGCCATCGAGATCTTGCCGTTCGCGCTCGGCGGCTGGTTGACGGCGGGAGTAGCCGCTGCGTCGAGCAGTTGGACCGGTGCGATGAAACGATACCCGCGCCGCGGCAGAGTTTCGATGTATCGCGGATGGTCCGGCGAATCGCTGAGCGCCTCACGAACCTTATTCAGCGCCGTTCCCAAGCTGTGATCGAAATCGACTACGATATCGCCGCCCCACAGTCGTTTCTGCAAATCTTCCCGGGTGATCAGCTCACCGGGATTCTCCAGAAACGCTACCAGAAGCTTGAACGGCTGGTCTTGCAATTTGACGCGAATGCCAAACTTCCGTAGCTCGCGGGCCTTCAGGTCAGCCTCGAATGGCCCAAACCGGACCTTCTCCTCCGGAGTGTGCTGTTGCCCCATCATGCGAGTCTGGGCCTCGCGGTCACACTAGCATGAATCCTCGAAGTCGCATCCTCAGCCGCACAGTGAGACATCCTGGTCCCCCTAAGAGCAATGCCCTGATCGTCAGAGTCTATCATGACAGGCCGAGGGATGACCGTTCTCGAACTCGCGAAGCACCGGCACTGGCCGAATGAAACTGCCGCAATCGCTGCTATCGAACACGGGAGCTGCCGCGTAAGGAGCGCGCGGCATAGCCGACATCCGCTGCAGCATGATGACAGCCTTATCCCTCGTGGGTTCAGGCGAGTAGGTGACATCTGCCGGGCTTATTCTTCCCGGATGTATCCCATCGCGCCGAATATTTTGTGCCAGGCACGCAACGCTTTCATCCTCACAAGCGTGGGAGTTCTGCACTGTTTGAAAGGAGAAATCATGAATTTAGGAAAGTTCAGCTTGGCGATGATCTTATTGACTGCTCCCGGATGGGCGCAGTTTAGCAAAACGGAGATGATAAAGTTGGCGGCGGACCGCTTCGACACGGCTTCCAAGACCTTGAAGTTGAGCCCGGATCAGGCAAATGCGATCAAACCGCTTCTCCAAACGAAGTACGTCTACATGGGCCAGATCAAAGATGTCTACATGGCGAGCCCCAAAGACAGTACCTCCAAGAAAACCGCCAAGGATTCGCTGAAGTCAATCAACGTCAAGTACGACGCGCAGATCGGTACGATTCTCACGCCGGAGCAGGCGAAGGCGTGGAAGCGCATGCAGAAGGATTGGAAAGACGACGTCAGCATGCCGAAGTCCTAGCCGCCTTCACTCGCCCAAATCAGCGTCAACCTCAGCACCGCCGATCGAGAGACCATCGTGGCCATCTGTTACTTGCCGCAGTCTTGCGTTTCTCGTCGGCGGAGCGCTGGCCAGATCAATGAAATGCAATTCCCATCATGAATTCCGCATAGTGCACCTTAGTGCCGCTTCCAGGATGCACGTGATCGCGGAGTTCGAACTTCGCCCCGGCGTGGCGCGAGAACCATAGATTCGTGCCGCCGCCGAAATTGATCAGGCTCAGATTTTCCTGGCGTTCTTCGGTGCGGAAGAGAAATGAACTCGTGGTCCGGTCAAAGAACAAAGAGTATCCTACGGTCACAAACGGGTCCACCAGGCGCTGGCGCCGAAAATGGTAGAAGCCGTTCAGCGACAGTGTGCCCGTCGTCCCGCCGAACAGCAAACCAATCGCGCCGCCATCTATCCCGGCGCCGATGCCATTCTTCATCACGTATTCGCCGCCGCCGCCGAAATGCACAAAGGCATCGCCCGCGAATGCCCGCGTCAGCGCGCCTCCCGGTGCGACATACACAAAGACGTGGGATTGTCCCAGCGCTGGCATAACCCCCGCCAGAATGATGACCGCTGTTCGAATCAACATTCAGCAACTCTAACAGGTTAAGTTCCCCGAAGGGCTCTGCGATTTTGGCGGTGGGGATCTAAAGGGAGTTGGGATGGTACGCCCGGTAGGATTCGAACCTACGACCTTTTGCTCCGGAGGCAAACGCTCTATCCAGCTGAGCTACGGGCGCATACTTTGCAGCACCTCAATTGTAGACGCTTCCCGCGCAAAGGGTCAAACTTCCTTCGTCCTGCCCCCTGCTTTTCCGATCTCAGGGCGTCGATGTGGTACGATTCCTTTACAGACCATTTTCATCTCTCGGAGAGGTGGCTGAGTGGTCGAAAGCAGCGGTTTGCTAAACCGTCGTAGGGGGAAACCTCTACCGGGGGTTCGAATCCCCCCCTCTCCGCCAGCCTCAATCGCATCAATCACTTGCGCGTAAGCCTGTCGCCATCCTTTTGTCGCTCCCGTTAAACACAGCTCATTTTGCTACCCGAATGCTACCCCCCGGGCTAAGGGGCGATGCCAACCAGAAGTTGGACACGCGAGCTTCACAGCAGATCTCAATTCCGGTTTGCCGGCCATCCTCGCACTCCTACGCGTTCGCGGCGTCCACAAGCGGCGCACCGGAACATGACTCGGGTGACCCGGGCCAACTCGATCCGCGATATTTGCCCAGGACGCGCCCGATGAACAGAATGACAGGGAAAACGATGCGCTGAATGGCTTGGGGCGGAGTCTCAATCAACTGTGAGTTGCGATGGCGCCACAGCACGTGGGCGATATAGAAGATCGATGGCCGGCCGTTCGGGCTGGCGTTGATAACCGCAAACACCCCTTGGAGGAAGCGATCCAAGTCAACCGCCGGAGTTGCCTGGCCGCTGAACTCTAAGGCATCGTCGCCCGCGTTCCACCACTTATGACGCGTACCAGCGGCAAAGACTGCGCTCCCCCCGGCGGGCACCACGATCTTCTCTTTCCCGGCTTGGGCACCGAGGGTTCCAGCTCTTACCTTACCCTCCTCCCGTTGAAGAAAATGAACGTGAAGAGGCGGGCCGCTCGTTCCTGGCGGCAGGGAGCCATCGAGGTTCAAAACGATTTGACCCTGGGCATCACGCACTCGCCTCATCCGCAAGATCTCTCCGGTGTGTCGGTTCTGGATTGTCAAGTTATCCACGATTGTCCAACCTTGGCGCATCAGCCGCGATTCGGACGGAGCGGGCCGTTATCGCAGCCCTTCCGCGACCAGGGCGTGATACGGCCAAGTGGCGCACCGAAATCGGAGGCAGTAACCCCAAACAACTACTAAGAGGCAGGAACCGGACCGAAGTCCGAATTCCTGCTTTTCAGGTCCAGCGCCGAATGCAAAGCTTACTTCACTTCACCGACGGGCTGTCATCCGCTTTCAAATCGCCGATTGCATACTGAATGCCTGCACGCAGGTGCTCCAGCATCGGCGTCATGGTGTAGAACACCTTTTCATTGTGGCCATGGCCTTCATAGAACACGCGGCCCTTGCCTTCCCTGCGAATGTAGCTGAGGGCATAGTCGCCGTCCGAACGCGGATTCCGCTCCTTCGCCTTATCCGTATCGCTCATCTTCGCGTAATCGATGCTGGTCAGCACATGAAGATTCTTGCGGGAATAGGAATCTTCGGCGAGCGTATAGGTCTCATCGTGGATTTCGAATTCCTGACCGTGGAACATCGC
This sequence comes from uncultured Solibacteraceae bacterium, assembly GCA_963811575.1. Classification (GTDB taxonomy): domain Bacteria; phylum Acidobacteriota; class Terriglobia; order Bryobacterales; family Bryobacteraceae; genus Solibacter. Next base: position 30,750 of record CAWERY010000017.1, read on the forward strand.
GGTGAGCGGGCTCGCCGGGTCGTCAATCTTCGTGGTGATGAGCTGCGGATCGCTCCAGTGGAACTTAAAGAAACCGCCGATCAGGGTGTTGAACTCGGGCCAGCCGTGGACATCGGAGTCGGAACCGGGCTGCTGTGCACGAGGGGGTGGGGGAACCGCCGCGTTCAGCCGTGCCGTCAAGTCAGCCTGTGCCAGCTTGCCCGCCTTGTCGGTATCCAGCTTGTCGTACCACGCATCGGCCAGCGCGGCGAGTTCCTGCCGGCTGATCTTCTTGTCGCCGTTTGAATCGCCCTGTGCAATCATCTGAGCAGCCAGCACATGCGCGGCATCGTTGTGCGGAGCGGCCGCGGCAATCTTGCTCACTGCGGCGCAATCCCAATGGTAGGAGTCGGTCGCGGCGTGAATGCCGGCAACGCCCTTACCGCTTCTCACGAAATCGAGGAACGCCGCGCGACGTGCTGCCGTAGCTGCCGTGTCGGCGTCGTCCAGGAAACAGCCCGTGGTGCTGTCGAGGAAAATCGCATCGTACTGCTTCAGGTTGTTGGCGTTGATGTCAGCCAGACTGTAGCTGGTTGTCGTAGACCACAGGTCACCCTTGTTGCCGAGCGCTTCCACCGTCTTCGCAGCCATGGGAATCGACGAGTGCACGAACCCAAACTCACCGGTATGCGCGAACACGAGCACCTTGCGCGCACGCGCGGGCTTGGCGCCAGGTGTAGTCGGCAGGGCTGCCAGCATTCCATCAATGTTCGCCTGCGGCGTTGTCATCGGCGTGGAGTTACCCCAGGTGTGGAAGCCGCCCGGAGCCGGGAGAGGAAACACAGTCAGCAGAGCCGTCACCAGCTGACCTTCGTTCACTGCGCCGCTCTTCGCGGTATCGGCCGCGGTGAACCAGGCGTTAAATGTATCCTTCAGCTCGACTCGCGAAACCGAGCCGTCTTTGTCTTTATCGAGCGAGTTGAACAGCGCGGGGCCCATACCACCGCGGCCGCCGCGCCCACCCGAACCGCCGCCCGCCGGAGGCTGTGCATTCGCAACGCTGCTTGCGAGTGCGAGTATACCTACCGCTCCCGCTGTCATCCACTTCATATTCTTCCATCCTGAGGGCTTCATCAAGGAGCCTCCTGTACTGTGAAATAGTCTATCGCACCGCGCCGAAGGCCCAGCGAAGAACTCCATCCGGCGATCCCTCGCGGTACATCCGGCTGCCCATGGTTTCCTGCATCCTCTTTTCGAATTCCTCAAGGCTCTCAGCAGTGTGCTCCATGATCACGCGGTTGAAATCGCCAGTCCGGCAAGCCTTCGCCATCGGCGTGGATTTGATGTAGAATCTCTCACTAACCGGAAGGCGAACCGATTGCCGATGATGTCGAGAGCCTGTGTGAGCAGGCCGGAGAGTTCGTCCTCTCCGAGTTTCGGCAATGCTCCAAAGTGTCTCCTGGTGACGTGCTGTGTGCCACGATGCGCAAGGTACTCGTTTCGTACCACGAGGAGTTTCTCTACGGCCTCGTCATCGTCCGATACGCTCGTCATATCGGCGTCAAGGTCTGCCGGATGAAGCGTTGCAATCGCTGCCGGAAATACCGTGCCGGTCTGCGAGATGTTCTTCTTGATGGTCTCCAGCAAGTTCCCGATGCTCGTCGCGGCGGGGTGAGGATCATACAAGCGGCCTAGCCTGAGAATGAAGGCATCGGTGTGTGCGCGCCGCGTCAGTTCCCAGAATGCGGGCGTCTGATTGATCTCAAGAGCATAATTGTCACAGGCCTTGTCAATCAAAGACCAAGCCTCCCAATTATCACGAGCCCGAAACGCCTCATGCGTAATATGCTCTATCAGCCCATCGAATTGTGCACGAGACTGGGGCCGAATCACTTGAAATCTAGCAGCCATAATTCATTAACTGGATTGTCAGATCAGCCAGGCCTATTCAATTGTTGTGTAGTTGTAACCGCTTGGGCGACGTGGGGCAAGGCGCTCCCGCCTGACGACGGATACGATGCCTTCCCCAGCCGTCTGGAGGATCAGTTTAGAGCAAGCCGGGGAGGAATGCATCGTGGGCTCCCCGCGAGCGCTACTTCGATGTGGCGATGTGAGAAACTATCCATTCCGAGGGAGACTGAATGGCGATGAAGAAGCCGACCAAGAAGGCAGTAAAGAAGGCAACTGTCAGGAGTGTAGTCAGGAAGGTGGCGAGTAAGCCTGTCAAGAAAGCGGCTAAAAAGGCACCGGCCAAAAAGGCTCCGGCAAAAAAGGCAGCTTATAAGCGGAAAGGACCGCAGGCCGGTCCCGGTCCGGGGCACTAAAGCATGACGCCGCAAGCGGCAAAACAGCCGGATACAGGCCTCTACTTGTCGCCGGCCGAGGCGAGCAAGAAAGTCGGCGCAGAATACGAGTATTGGAGCGGAAAACTCACTGAAACCAGCCTTCAGATGTGCTATGCCATAATCGGCGCAAACTGGGTAGTGTTTGGCACCGTGAACGGAATTCTCGACAACATCTGGGGTAAAACATCGCTGTTGATGGTTATGATCGCTTTGGCGAGTAATATTATCGGTGCATGGGCACTCAGCTACTTGCTTCGGAAGAGGGTCGAATACACTGAGGAAGACAGCGCCAGGTGGAAAAAGGAATTCGCCAACTCCGTCGGCACTCGATGCTCGTGGCCCTTCACCGAGTCCATCGACCACGTCGGCCTTTGGATGCGGCGCATCAAGGCAGTATTCACGCTTGCGGCCGGAGCGTGCCTCATCTGGGGCGCCATCATTACACCGGCTCATATCAAACCGCACTGATTGGCCAGCCATTCGGGCGTTCGCAACCGGATAAAGCCCTGCTTACCTTGAAACGAGATGTCCACAAAGCCAACTCCACCAGTTGCGGACGAGCACGCTGTATCGTTTTTCGGGTTCGCCCAGCAATATCAGAAGGCGGCAAACCTGCTGCACGAATCGGATAACACGCTGAGCACGCCGATATATTTTCTGTTCGAGCACGCCATAGAGCTTGCGCTGAAGGCCTACCTGCGATCCTCTGACATCCCCATCGTCGCGGACAAGAAAAGGAAGCACCACAAGATAACCCAGTTGTATGCGGAATGCGGTGCCCCTGGCTTGAGAATCGGTCCCGATGATTTCTTCGATATCGGCAACATCGTCGAGATGCTGGAAGGAGCGAACGAAGAACAGGGCCTTCGATATTTCAAGATGAAGGGTTCGACCTTCCCCGACCTTTCCTGGACGAGAGACACGGTCGCGAAACTGCTTCAAGCTGTTGAGCCTGCGGTAGAAGAGAAACGCAAGACTGACGGAATCACGGACCGTGCCGTTAAGGCGGATATGGTTTTCAGCAAGCCAGTCCCGAAGGGTCAATAAAGCGACTGGTGAGAAGGGGAGGCGGCTGAAGGACTTTCGGGCCCTCACGCGAAATTTCCATCGTTGCAGATCACCACGTCGCCGTGAATGCAATGCACCGTTCCCGGCTTACAAATTGCGTGATACAGAGCCGTCGCCTTCGGGTTCACGGGCTTGCCGTCGATCATGCCGGTGTCATCAACGAACATGGCCGTTTGCCAATGCCGGTCGATGGTGACGGTATCGAGGCCGCTGCAGCCGATAAGGCGCTGGATTTCTTTGATGCTCGGCTTGCCCTGGTGGAGCGTTTCTGTTCCGTTGGCGCGGATCACGCGTTATTTGCCGCGCTGGGACCACTACGACAGTAACCTGAAGACAGGGCTGAGCGACGGCGAGAAGACGGACCTCATTGCGTATTTGATGACTCTCTAATGCGAGCGCGCAGTGGGGACCCGCATCGCCGCGCGGGAAAATGTGCTCCAGAGTCCCGATTCTACGCGGTGGTGTAAGATATCGAAATGGTTCCGAACAGTCCTGACTCAGTCAACGGGCTGATGGCAGAATTTCGCGGAGGGAGCCCGGACGCTGCGGGGAAACTGGTAGATCTTTTCTATCCCGAGTTGCGGCGGCTGGCTTCCACCCGAATGTTTGGCGAGCGCGCGAACCATACTTGGCAACCCACTATTCTGGTTCATGAATTGTATCTGGAACTGACCCGGATGAAGGGGTTGCCGTCCGCCTCGGATCACAGCCTTGATGAGAAGGACGCATTCTTCGGCTTGGCCGCTTTCTTAATGAGGCGCTTGCTGATTTTCCATGCGCGCCCGCTGCCCAGCCGGGTGACGAAGGTCGATGTCGATGCAGCCTTCGGAATGGCTTCCTCCGGCGAGCAAAGCCTCCGTGAGATCGAAGATCTGTTGAACCGCCTGGGCGCGATGGATCCTACGTTGCGACTGGTAGTAGAGATGAAGGCCTTCGAGGGAATGTCCCGGGAAGAGATCGGCGCGCGCTTGGGGTGCTCCGTCCGCACCGTGGCGCGTCATTGGGAATTCGCGCAGCATTGGCTCCAGCAAAACATGGCAGCCGGTGAGCATGCATGACCGATGCGCAGTGGCAGGCCGCGTGGCAGCTCTACCAGTCCGGAAGCAGTTTTCCTCCAGAACAAGCTCGCTCATTTCTGGATCGTGCCACGGATGATCCCGAGGTCCGGAACATCGTCCTTGCCATGCTCGATAAGGCCCCGGCGAGTCAAAGCTTTGACGGAACGGAACTGAACCGGATCGGACAAAAGCTCGGCCGGTATATATTGACGTCGCTGCTGGGCCAGGGCGGGATGGGTGAAGTCTACGCGGCCCGCGATCCGGAACTGAACCGCGCGGTTGCGGTTAAACTGCTCGCGGGTTCCGCCCTCGGCCAGGCGTCTCCGCCCGCCGGACCGGCGCGAAACGTCGACCGCTTTATCGGCGAAGCCAAAGCCGCATCCGCGCTCAATCATCCGAATATCGTCACCATTTACGAAGTGCTCCGCGCCCCATCCGGCCTCGCCATAGTGATGGAACTGGTGGAGGGTGTGGCGCTTCGTCAGTTGTGCGGATCTTCCCTGCCGGTGGACCGGTTGCTGCATCTGGGCGAGCAGGTTGCGCGTGCGCTCGGCGCCGCGCACGCGCGCGGCATCGTTCACTGCGACATCAAGCCGGAGAACCTGATGGTCCGGCACGATGGGTTGGTCAAGGTCCTGGATTTCGGGTTGGCTCGGGATCTCAGTTCCATCACGGGTTCGATTCCTCCGGGCGGCACTCTGCGGTACATGTCCCCGGAGCAATCGCGCGGCGAATCGCCCTCCGCGGCGAGCGACGTTTTTTCGCTGGGCATCGTGTTATACGAACTGGCCACCGGAGTCCATCCCTTCGAAAGCAAGTCGGTCTTTGACGGACTGAAGGCGCTGAACCACACGGAACCACCTGTGCCCTCGTCCGTCAACCCTTTCTTGCCGAAGCACATCGATGCGTTGATTCTCCGGATGCTGGCAAAAGATCCCGATTTGCGTCCCAAGGCAACCGAGGCGGCGCAGATTCTCGGTTCCCGTTTGCCCGGGATGGTTCCTCAGTTGCCGGCGGCGAATATGCCGTCCGGGATCGCCGCGCCAGGCGTCAAGCGGAGATCGTTCCTGCGCCCTGCCATCGCGGCGGTCGGCGTTCTGGCTGTGCTGGCGGCCGCCTACTTCGGCGAGTGGTTCCGATCGAAGCAACCGTACTCCCAGGCGCAGTTGAAGCCGCAGCAGTTAACGGCCCAATCCTCCGAGGATCCGGTGATGGTTACTTCGGTTTCTCCGGATGGGAAGTATCTTCTCTACGCCGATCTGCAAGGGTTGCACCTCAGGCTGATCGGTTCGGGAGAGACGCAATTGCTCCCGATTCCCGACACCTTCTGCTTCCGTTGAGCGCGCATGGAATGGTCCCAGGATGGGACCAAATTGCTGGTCAGCGGGCCGATTGCCCAGGAGCGGCCGTCGATTTGGATGATCTCCCTGATTGGGGCAACGCTCAAGAAACTGCGCGACGACGCCAGGGATGCATCGCTGTCGCCCGATGGATCGCAGATCGTGTTTACCGATGCCGTTACGCGGGAGATCTGGCTGATGAACGCGGATGGCGGTCAGGCAAGGGTGTGGCTTACGCCGAAGGCGGGCTATCTCGCGTCCACTCCTACGTGGTTCCGCAACGGCAAACGGATTACGCCCACATGGTTCCGCAACGGCAAACGGATCCTGTATGTGAAATATGGACGAGTAAACGGCGAAAAGACAGTGGAACTGGAAAGCCGGGATCTCCAGGGCGGCGATCCGGTCACGCTGCTTGCCAATGGATTATTGACCGAATTTTGCTGGGGACAGAGAGGGCGGCTGATCTACGTTGTGCAGGAGGCGGCACCCAACCAATACGACTCCAACCTCTGGGAACAGCGGCTCGACGAAGAGACCGGAAGGCCTAAAGGCGACCCGCGCCGTCTTACGGACTGGATCGGCTTCGACTTCGGCAATCCGGAATTGACCGCGGATGGCAAACGATTCGTATTTCTGAATGGAAGATCCCAGAGCGACGTTTACGTGAGCGAGTTGACGGAGCGGGGAAGCACGGTGCAAAGCCCGCGGCGTCTTACGCTTGATGAGCGGAGCGATTGGCCAGGCGCGTGGTCCCTCGATAGCAAAACGATGTTTCTGTATTCCGATCGCAACGGAAATTTCGACATCTTCAAGCAGGCTCTAAACAGTCCCAATGCCGAACCGGTCGTAACCGGGCCCGAAGAAAAGCGGGCGCCGCAGACCAGCCCGGATGGGAAGTGGCTGCTCTACATGCAGTGGCCCAGGCCAGCCGGCGGTGCTGAGCCCGACACCGGAAAGCTGATGCGCATACCGCTGGCCGGCGGCCCGCCCGAACCAGTCATGGATTTCAAAGGATACTCCGCAATGCGGGTCATGAGACCGGCGACGAACCGGGTTGGCTTTCCGGGCTTTCGTTGCCCTCCGCACGGGGGAGCCACTTGCGTGCTCGCGGAAGTTCGTGAGAAAAACGTAATCTTCACAGCGTTCGATCCCGAGCAGGGACGAAAAAGGGAATTGCTCAGAGTGCCGGGCGATTCGGACTTCAGGGGTTGGGATCTTTCGCCCGATGGGAGCCAGGTCGCGCTCTCCGTTTTCGACTTGAAGGCCGGAGACGTTCGTATCTTTCCACTGGACGGCGGGACTCCGCGGACGTTGTCCGCCCTACCATGGCGCGAACTGCTGACGATTGCGTGGGCGGCAGATGGCAGGAGCCTGTTCCTGATCAGTAACAATTCACGCGGGACATCGCTTCTGCACATGGACTCCGCGGGCGGAACGAAACTGCTGCTCGATCAACCAGGCCGGGACATCCACGTGCTCTCACCTTCGCCCGATGGCCATTCCCTGGCTCTTGGCGGTGTTCAATCGAACTTCAACGCGTGGACTGCATCTTTTCCTCGCCAGTGAATTTCTCCAAACTTTCTTGGCACACTTTGCCTGGGTCCTCTCACTCTCCTATTCAGAAAGCGAACTGCACGCTGCTGGCAGTCGCGAAAATCTTCGATTTTTCTGAAAGGAACCTACTATGACACTACGAATTAACGACGTCGCGCCTGATTTCGAGGGGGAAACCACGCAAGGCCGCATCCGCTTCCACGAGTTCATTGGCGACTCCTGGTGCGTGCTCTTCTCGCATCCGAAAGATTTCACGCCGGTCTGCACCACTGAGCTCGGGTACATGGCGGGGCTCCAGGCCGAATTCGAAAAGCGTAACTGCAAAATCATCGGCCTCAGCGTGGATGCGGTAGCCGATCACGGCAAGTGGAAGGCTGACATCGAGAAAGCCATGGGCCATGCCGTGGCCTATCCCATGATCGGCGATGCCGACCTGAACGTCGCCAAGCTCTACGGTATGCTTCCGGCAGAAGCGGGCGATACCTGCGCCGGGCGCACCGCAGCCACCAACGCCACCGTTCGCACCGTGTTCATGATCGGCCCGGACAAGAAGATCAAGCTAATGCTGGTCTACCCCATGACCACCGGCCGCAACTTCGACGAAGTGCTGCGCGTGCTCGATTCCATGCAGCTCACCGCCAGGCACCAGGTGGCGACTCCGGTGAACTGGAAGCCCGGCAGCGACGTGATCATCGTGCCCTCCGTGTCCAATGAAGACGCCGCGAAGAAATATCCGGCCGGCTGGAATACGGTCCTGCCCTATCTGCGTATGGTGGCGCAGCCGCAGTAGCGCTCTTCGCACCAGACAAAAAGAGGATTTAAGAAAATGCCGCAATTTCTCATCGAAGTGCCACACCCCGAGGAAACCATGGCATGCGCCCGGATCGTGAAGGTGTTTCTCTGCACGGGCTCCCATTTCCTTACCCACGCGGACTGGGGATGCATGGACGGCATCCACAGCGCCTGGCTCACCGTGGAGGCCGCCAGCAAAGAGGAGGCTCGAATGGTGGTGCCGCCGCAGCTCCGCTCGCAAGCCAAGGTCGTCGGCTTGAACAAGTTCAACCTGGAGCAGATCGACGCCGTCCTTGGCCAAAGTACACCGTAACCCCAACAAAAAGCGGAAGGCCGACCTCGTCCGAGGTCAGTCTTCCGCTCAGGAATTTTATCCGTATGTTGATGGAACCGGGGGACTTACGCGGCGACGGGCTTTTTCCGCGTTTCCTTGGGCGTATTGTTGTCGCCCTTCGGGGGAAAGTGCCGATGCAGGTAGCTCTGAATCACTACCTTTTGGTTGGCCAGCACGACGCGTTGCCAGCGAATATCGCCGGTTTTATCGTCATATTCCCCAACCACATACGAATTCGTGGTCAGAATCGAGACTTTGCCGTCTGGCTTGTTGCGCAGACAGTAATAGGAATCATTGATGGTTTGGGGTCCTTGCACCCAACCATTATAGCGCACTTGCGTTTCAAGGTCCCAATTGCCTTGATATGATGAGAAAATCCCGCTCCGGACGCCCTAAATCCAGCCCGCCCGTCACGCCCTGAACTGCTCCACTTCCTGCACGGACCATTGCGGTATTGCTCCCGAGCGCGATGCCACCAGGGCGCCCAGCCGGTTTGCGAAATCGCCCGTCTGTGCCGCGCTCCATCCCTGGGAAATCCCATGCAGGAACGCCGCCGCGAATGCGTCGCCCGCGCCTACCGCGTCCGCCATCACGATCGGATATCCCGGGCACTCCGCGCGGTCCTCGCCGATCCGTATGGAAGAGCCGTTCTCTCCGCGCGTCACCGCCGCCGCCCACGCGCTCTCCGCGTCCGGGAATAACTCCGCCTCTTCCTCGTTTAACTTCACCACGTCCGCCAGCGCGATTGAGTCCCGCACTAACTCCGCCGTATAACTTCCGCGTCGTAAATTGACGTCGTAAAATCGCCGCGCCTTGGGGATCGCGCCAATCAGCCGTTGTAACTCGCCGCGCGAGCCATAATCCATCTGATACAACGATCCAAAGTAAACCCACTCGGGCTGCAATTCCGCCAGGCGCGCCAGTTGCGCGTCGCCCAGCTTCAGATAATCGTATGCTGCCGGACGGTGAATCGTATAATCCGGCTGGCCGCCCGCATCCAACTGCACCGTCACCTGCCCCGTCGCGCGGCCCGCCGCCGTCTGAATAAAGGACGTATCCAGGCCTAGCCTCGCAGCCTGCGCTTGGGCCGCAACACCCAAATCATCATCGCCCGTCGCGCTCAGGAAGATCACGCGATGGCCCAACCGGTGCGCGTTCACCGCGAAATTAAAAGGTGCGCCGCCCAACCGTTTGGAATCGGGATAAACATCCCATAAAATTTCGCCGATGCTGAGAATCGTCATACGATGCTAAAAATTGATCCCTATCATTAGTTATGGGAGCAGCCTTACTCGACGAGGTAAGTATAACCTCTGCAACGCGCTGGCCTTACTATTGCCAGCATAAAAACTTTCGATTTGCTCTGCCGGACCCGCTCGATTAACCTGAGATCGTAGGCAGATTGTCCAAGCCGACAGCTCCCAATCTTAAATAAAAATATACGGAGGAAGACTGTGAGCAACAGGTGTCTGCGGCCACTGGCCGCAACTACGGCGATCGTGTATCTATGCGTTGTGTGCTCTGCCCAAGGGCTCGATACAGCCACGATAAAAGGGGAAGTGCACAGCGATTCGCCGGTCGATTTTAGCGATTTCCGCATCCAACTCCAGGACATGAATCGTCATAACGAAGTCTACCGCGCGGACCTCCATCTGGATGGAGCCTTCGAATTCCGCCGCCTTCCCGCCGGCGAATATCAGCTATTCGTCGAAACCCTTCACGGCGAGGTGATCCAGCAACAGTTCATTACGGTCAACCCCCTGGTAACGCAGCTCAACATTCGCTTGGCCGCTCCCGCCAAAAAGAACATTTCGCCCGGCACCATTTCCATGACCCAATTGCGCCATCCGCCGGACCGGAAGGCCTTTCAGTCCTTTGTCGCCGCCCAACGCTTCGCCGCTTCCGGCAGTCCCGAAAAAGCCGCGCTGGAACTCGAAAAAGCCGTTCGCATCTCCCCGGAATACGCGGACGCTTATGGCAATCTCGCCGTACAACACATGCGCATGCGCCGTTTTCCAGAGGCGGTTGACGAACTGACGCACGCCATGTCGATTGCCGGCCCCAATGCGCTGATGCTCTCGAATCTTGCCTACGCGCAGGTCAATCTGGGCCGCCTTCCGGAATCGCTCGCCTCCGTCCGCGCCGCGCTGCGCCTGGATTCCGGTTACCTGCAGGCGCACCTCATCCTCGGCTCCATTCTCGTCGCCGATCCGAAGACTCGCGCGGAAGCCATCCCGCACCTCGAACTCGCTGCCGAAAAATTCCCCTCGGCGCGCGCCCTGCTGGAACGGGTGCGCCATGAGAAGAGCCCGGCCGCAATGCCGCCCCAATAACCAGGCAAATCCCGCGGATCGGACGGAGGGCGCCCGGCCCGGCTCAATGGCCGGCCGTACAGTGGTGTATGCTGTTTCCACCAGCCGCGTCGCTGCCAGAAGCGCAAATTCCGTCCGATTTCCAGCGACATGAAAACATCGGTAATTCGCCAGCGGGTGGCTGACTTTCTGAAGGCGCACGCCCCCTTCGATAGCCTCGCGGAAACCGATCTGCTCGAGTTGGCCGGCAGCGGCAAAGTGAAGTTTCACGAATCCGAAGAGTACGTCTTTCAGCAGGGCGATGCCAAAGGGCCGTTCCTCTGGATGATCGAGCAGGGTCGCGTGGAACTCCTCGAAGAGGCCGAATCCGGGCCCCGCCTCCGCGACGTAATGGGCACGGGAGACCTGCTCTTCGCGGGCGATGGAGCCTGCCAGTATTCGGCGCGCACGGCCAGCGACGTGATCCTCTATGGCGTGGCCACTGCGCTGTTCGAAGCCGCCGTCGCACGCTATCCTCAAGTGCGGCGTTTTCTCTCCGCCCACTTCTCGATATCCGGAAACTTCGGCTTCCAGAGGAATTCGTGGCTCGAGGCCGGCGCGCCCCCCGCCGAATTTCTGCGCGCCCGCACCACGCTGCTTCTTCCGGACACCTCCACGCGGGAAGCAGCCTCGCTCCTGCTCGCCGGCCGCTGCGCCGCCGCCATCGTCATCGACCACGCCGGACGTCCGCTCGGTACCCTTACCGCGCTCGACCTCTGCGCGGCGCTCGATGCTTCCGTAGGCGAGGTGGCGCACCCAAATCCGCCGACCGCCGCATTCCCGCTCACCACCCGCGCGGCAGTGCGCCAGATGCTGCAAGCGCGCGGAGACGTGCTCGCGATCACCGCCGATGGCAGTCCTTCGAGCCCCGTGGAAGCCATGCTTACCGCGGCCGAACTGGCGTTGTTTTGCGGCCGCGATCCCGCGTATCTCATCAAAGCCATCCGCCGCGCCGCCTCGCCCCTGGAGCTTGTGCCCTTGCTGCACCAGGCTGTCAGCCTCTTGCGTGAAGGTTTGGCGCAGCCGCAGGATGTCGATGATTGCTGCCAGATCGGCAGCGAAATGATGGCGGCCACCGCCGAGGCCTGCATCCGCCTCGCCGCTGAAGATGTCGAGGCAGCCGGTCTCGACGCCGCACGAGTTCCGCACTGTTGGGTGATGTTCGGCGCGCCGGCCCGTGGCGATCTGCTCGGGCCCGAATTGCCCGCGATCGCTGCGATTTACGATGATTCCGGCGTAGACTTCCATTCCACCGACAGCGTCTGGTTCGCGGCGCTGGCCGGTGAAGCGGCCGCCGGATTTCACGCCCTGGAACTCTCCGGCCCCGGCCTGGACTGGCCCGAAGGCGCCCGCCCCAGTATGCCCCTTTCGGAATGGACGCGCCTGTATCGGGAAACGATCCGCAATCCCACGGGGCACGACCTCTATGCCCGGCGTTCGTTTTTCGATTTGCGGCCGCTCTCCGGCGACGCCTCGATTCTCGATAAGTTGGAAGCCGTCATACTGTCGGAATTGCGCGACCACGCAACGGCCATCCCGCTCCTGGCGAATGACACGTTGGCGCACGTCCCCCCGCTTACTTTCTTTCGAGGGCTGGTGTTGGAATTGGATGGTGGACAGCGCGACAGCTTCGACATCGGCGACGCCGTGATCGCCCCGCTCGCCAACGCGGCGCGAGTGCTCGCCATGGCCAAAGGCCGTCTCCGGCCCGCTGCCACGCTGGCACGGCTGGAAAACGCGGTGGCTGACTATCCGGAGGGCGCCGGCCTCCTCCGCGAGGCGGCGGACGCCTTTCGTATCGGGCTCTACTATCAGACTCTGGCGGGCGGCGCGCGCATCGACTCCGCTACCCTCGGGAAATTCGACCAGCTATTGCTTAAATCCGCGTTCTCGTCGATTCAACGCGTCATCGAATTCACCGTGTCCACCTTTGTTCCCACGTTATGACGCCCGAACGCTACCTTGCAGCCTTTGAAAGTAGCTTCGCCGCGGACACGCCTTCCGCCCAAGTGCGATTTGTCGTGCTCGATACCGAAACCACTGGTCTGGATCCGCAGCGCGACCGCATCATTACGATCGGGGCGCTGGCGGTCTGCGGTGGCGAGATGCGCCTGGACGACTCTTTTGAAGCGCTCCTGAAGATCGCCTACAACAACTCCTCCGTCACGGTGCACGGCATCACTCGCGACGAGGCCGCCGGCGGCATGGACGAACGCGAAGCCCTGGCGCTATTTCTGGATTACCTCCGCGATGGTGTGATCGTGGGCCATCATATCGGGCACGACATTCAGGCGCTCAACTGCGCCTGCCGCCGGCATTTCAATCTGACTCTGCAAAACCGCTGGCTAGACACGATGGATCTCACTCTGCGCCTGCGCGATGACGGCGCTTTCGCGGGCCGGCCGGTCACCGAAAGCTTCTCACTGGACGGCCTCTGCGAGATGTTCGGCATCAAGGCGCACGGCCGGCATACCGCGGGCGGCGATGCCTTTCTGACCGCACATATTTTTCTGCGGCTGCTGCGCGCAGCCAGGGCGGCGGGACTACCATACTCTCGCCGCCCTGTGCGCTCCGTACCAGCCGCTTCCCGATCGCGACGGCCCGGCGCGAACCGGCGCCTAATCCACCTCGCCCACAATCTCCTGGTCTTCGTAACACCAGATCCAACTCTCGCCGGGTTCGATCGAACGCACCACTGGATGCTTCATCCGGTGGAAGTGCTTCGTGGCGTGCTTGTTCTTCGAAGAATCGCAGCAGCCCACGTGTCCGCACACCATGCAGAGCCGCAGATGCACCCACTGGTCTCCCATCTTCAGGCACTCTTCGCAGCCCCGCTTGTCCGTAGTGGTGAATTCAACCTGTTCCAGATGCGTGCAAGATTTTTTCATTTGTCTTTCCTCTGCGCCTCCAGCGCCGCGCGGTCCCAATGCGCCAATCCCGCGGCCGCTTCGTAAGTGCTCTGCAGAAATTCCAGCAGCGCTACGCGCGGCGAGGCCGCGGAGCGCACGTCGTCGTACATCAAAACATATTCGCCGAGCTGCGGATTCCAGCCGGCGGCGTCAGGCCGCACCCGGACCGCCTCCAGTCCCTCCGGCTTCGGTACCGCATAGGCATAATAAGCCGGACCCGCGAACCCCGCGCCCGGCCAAAATCCCGCGCTGATCACTTCGTGCGAATACGCCGGTCCCGAAATTACGCCGGGCCGCACGGGAGCACTCCTCCCGCTGAAGCGCGTACACGCCAGGTCGAAACTTCCCCAGAAGAAATGTATCGGACTCTGCTTGCCCAGGAACCTGCCGCGGAACTCCTCCATCACGTTCTGCGTGGAAATCAGCACGTGCCAAAACCGCTGTGCATATTCGCGGTCGTACGAGTGATGCTCGAAATCTTCCTCGAATGGCGTCTTCACCGCCAACTCCTGCGGCCGCGTCTGGATCTCCACCGCAATCCCCAGGTCGTGGAGTTCGCCCATCACCCCGCGATAAAACTCCGCCACCGGAATTGCTTTCAAGGGAAGAGTCCGCGTTGCCCCGCCGGAGGTTTGAATCTCCAGCACGTGGGCCAGGAAGTCGAACTGAATTTCGAAGCTCCCGCCCGCGTAGGGAATCGCCGAAGTGGTCAGCCCGCGCGCGTTCACATACAACGTGGCGTGCCACCAGTGATTCATCGGCGGGGTCAGGGCCATTCGAATCTTGCCCACCACCTGCGTCCACAATTGCAGCGTCAAATACGTATCTTGCCACGCGTCCAGGGGAAGCGCGGGCCAGAACAAATCCGATTCCGCCATTGGCGTTTGCCTCGATGCTTAGTGTCCCACAGCAGCCCCGCGCCTATTTCACGCGCGTGGCGTCCATCTTCGCTTTCATCGATTCGCCGCCGGCCGTTCGGACGACATCGCCCTTCAAATGGTCGCCTTCCAACACAACATCGAACTTGAACGAACCATCCGGCACCGGAACCTCCAGCGAAATCTTGTTGCCCGTAATCGTTCCCTTTGCGATCGGTAACTGTTGATCGGCGCTCGGACCCGCTGTGCCCGTGATCGCCGCCCCATTCTGTTTCAACACCAGGTGAACCGAATCATCGTTGGTCTTACCGTCCGGCATCGTGATCGTGAACGTTCCAGTCCAGGTGCCGGTGACGTCAGCCGCGCTCGCCACCAGAACCATGATCACAGCCAGAAGAGCACATCGGATCAGCTTCATACTTCAGAGTAACGCAGTCTTTCCAACCGCCCGCCACATAGTAGCCCGGCCACATAGTAGCCTTTAGGTATCGATGCTACTCTCGCGATTTCGTTTGCCCACCTGTCTGTTAGCTGCCGTACTTCCCGCCGCGTGTGCCGATGCCGCCGCCGCCCACCTTGCAATATCGGTCGCCGCCTTTCAGCACAATCTCGAGAGTCAGAAGCACTGGAACTGGACCATCTTCGAAACGCGCAACCTGGCCGATAAATCCGGCAAACCCGTCCAGCCTTTTCCCTCCGTCACCTCCGAATCCGTGATTCGCAGCGATGGCCGCCGCTGCAACGCCGTCACCGCCTGGGGCGACGGCCGCGAGCCCTATCTCAAAGATGCCGATCCCGATGAGCGCTGCCAGGCCTACAACGCCATCGGCACGCCGTTCGATGTCGCCGCTCTCCTCAAAAGCGCCAATGCCCGCGTGGTCCGTCAGACCCCCGCCGCCCTTACCATTGCCGTCCTCCCCGATAAGGCCAAAATCAAATCTGCCGATTTCGCCGCGCGCTGCGCCGCTTCCATCAAAGCCACCATTGACCTCGATCCCTCCAGCCACTTCCCCGTCAACATCGAAGGCGAGGTCACCGAATCCGGCTGCGATAGCCAGTTCATTCCCGTAGTCCACGATGGCACCGTGACGCGCACGCCGATGGTCAGCCAGTTCCGCAAAGGCGCCACCTTCCGCGTCACCTACGCCCTGCAAAAGGACAAGTTCGACAATCCTGCCAACAGCTACTGGATCTCCGTCGCGCAGCACTATTCCCAGCCCTGGAATAAGGAGGCGCGCCTGCTCTACTACTGGGGCCGCCAATTCCGCGTGCCTCGCAACGATGGCGCGCGCCTCGTCAAAGAAATCAAGACCACCGCGCAGGAGTTCGGCGCCGGCTCCCAACTCCGCTTCGATAAGTAGGCTGGCGTCCCGGGACACTATCCGGGTTTTAGGCGATTCCAGCCGCGCATGCGAAAATAGTAGTTTGAAGATTGTATCCACTGGTATCTACTACGCGCTCGCTCTCTGCGCGGCCGCTGCCCTCGTCGCCTGGCTCGCCGGGACCTATTTTGCCATCCCGCTGGTGCTGCTCGCGCTCTTCTGCCTCTATTTCTTCCGCGACCCGGACCGCCAGATTCCCACCGGTCCCGTCGCCGTCTCTCCCGCCGATGGCAAAGTCGTCGCCATCAAACCCGAGGGCCCGCTCAATCGGCTGAGCATCTTCCTCAACGTGTTCGATGTCCACGTCAACCGCACTCCGATCGCCGGCACCGTGGAAAAGGTGGTCTACAAGGAAGGACAGTTCCTCGTCGCCAGCCGCGAGGAATGTTCCACCGATAACGAACAGAACATCGTCACCGTCACCGGCGATGGCACCACCGTCATCTTCAAGCAGATCGCAGGCCTGATCGCCCGCCGCATCGTCTTCACCAAGCGGCCCGGCGATCGCGTCGCTCTCGGCGAGCGTATCGGGCTGATCAAATTCGGCTCGCGCATGGACGTCCTGTTCGGACCGGAATGGGAGATCACCGTCCGCCCCGGGCAGCGCGTCTCCGCCGGTAGCAGCATCATCGCCCGCCGCCTCGATCGGAAATCGTAATGGCTCTCAAAGACCGCTTCGTAGATCCGAAATCGCCAGATCGCCGGCCCCGCAAAGCGGCCTACGCTCTTCCCACGCTGTTCACCGCCGGAAATATCTTCCTCGGGTACATTTCCATCCTGCGCTCCTTCAAGGGCTCCATGCTGCTCGCCGGGGGACTGCCCGGCGCGCCCGAGCACTTTACCGTCGCTGCCCAGGCCATCGGCGCCGCCGTCTTCCTCGATGGCCTCGATGGCCGCATCGCCCGCATGACGAATACCACCAGCGATTTCGGCCGCGAAATGGATTCTCTCGCCGATGTCATCAGCTTCGGCCTCGCCCCCGCCGTTCTCGCCTTTGCCTGGGGCGTGCAATTCATCGACCCTGACATCGGCCAGAAATTGCGCGGCCAGATCTTCAACGCCGGCTATTTCATCGCCTTCCTCTTCCTGCTCTGCGGCGCTTGCCGGTTGGCGCGCTTCAACATCCAGACCAATCCCATTCCCAAGAATCCGGGCCGCCCCGATCGCAAATATTTTGTCGGCCTCCCCATTCCGGCGGCCGCCGCCCAGGTCTGCGCGGTGGTCTGGGCCTGCGATTCCGATCCGCTCGTTTCCTGGCCGCTCTCCGTCGCCTGGCTCGGCCTGCTGCTCCTGCTCGGCTTCCTCATGGTCAGCACCTGGCGCTATTACAGTTTCAAAGGCATCAGCCTCAACAAAGCCTATTCACCCCTCATCATTATTCTGGTGGGTGCGTTTATTTACGGAATGGCGAACTATGCCCAGCTCCTGTTGCTGAGTATGTCCACCGCCTATGTCTCGAGCGGCATCGTCATCCGCATCGGCGGCATTGTCCGCCGCCGTATGAGACGTCAACCGCCCGCCCCGGAGCCTAGCCTTGGATAACTCACGCGAAGTCGCCCTCATCGGTAGCGAAACCCTGCTCGCCCGCGAAATCCGCGACCTCGTCGCGACTTCCGGAGACTCCCTCTCGCTCCGCCTCATCGCCTCCGACGACGAACAGCCCGGCGCCCTCACCCGCGTCGGCGATGAACCCTCCCTCGTCAGCGGACTCACCGCCGAAAGCCTCCTCGACGCGCGCGCCGTCATCCTCGCCGGCAGCGCCGAATCCAGCCGCAAGGCGCTGGAGCTCCTCGGCGATCCGCCCGATGCCGTCATCGTCGATCTCACCGCTTCCGCCGAAGAGCGCCCCGACGCCCGCCTGCGCGCGCCCCTCGTCGAAACCGAGCTCGAGGACGACCCGGCCGAGGCCGCCGTCCACGTCATCGCTCATCCCGCCGCCATCGCGCTCGCCCTCTTCCTTCGCCGCCTTCACGCCAACGATCCCATTCGCAGCTCCGTCATTCAGATCTTCGCCCCCGCCAGCGAGTACGGCGCCAAAGGCGTGGAAGAGTTGCAGCACCAGACGGTCAGCCTGCTCTCTTTTAAGAGCATGCCGAAGGATATCTTCGACGCCCAGCTCAGCTTCAACCTCCTGGCCCGCTATGGCGGCGATGCCCCGGTATCTCTCGAAGAGGCCGAACTGCGCATCGAACGTCACCTCGCCACCCTGCTCGCCCAGCCCGGCGACGGAACCCATGCGCCCATGCCCTCCCTTCGCCTGATTCAGGCGCCCGTCTTCCACGGCTATAGCTTTTCCGCGTGGGTCGAATTCGCCGATGCGCCCGATATGGAGGCGCTCGAAAGCTCTCTCTCCATCGAAGCCATCGAAGTGCGCGGCGGAGATTTCGAACCGCCTACCAATGTCGGCCAGGCCGGCCAAAGCGGTATCGCTGTCGGCGGCATCACGCCGGATCGCAATCATCCCGACGCCGTATGGTTCTGGTTCGTCGCCGATAACGTCCGCCTCGCCGCGGAAAACGCCGTCGCCGTGGTGCGTCAACTGATATGAGCCGCCGTCTTGCCTCGCTCGCCTTCGCCGTCGCCGCGCTTTCCGGATGCGGCTACCACGTTTCCGGCCACGGCGACCTCATGCCGAAGACCGTCAAGACCATCGCCATCCAGCCCTTCGGCAATACCACCTCGCGCTACAAGCTGGCGCGCACTCTGCCGGACGATATCGCTCACGAATTTATCTCGCGCACGCGCTACAAAATCGTGTCCGATCCCAACCACGCCGATGCCGTGCTCACCGGCACCCTCATCAACTACAGCGCCTACCCCACCATCTCCGCCAACGGGCGTTCCACCACCGTGGAAGCCGTCGTCACCCTGCAGGTGACCCTCACCAACCGTGCCAATGGCGCCGTAATCTTCACCCGGCCCAGCGCCGAATTCCGCGAGCGCTATGAGATTTCGGCGGATCCCAAGGCCTACTTCGATGAAAGCGGCACCGCCATGGTGCGCCTCAGTAAAGACGTGGCGAAATCTGTTGTCAGCGCGATCCTGGAGGCGTTCTAGAATTTCATGACCCCGGCCCAATTCCAGGCGCGCATCAAAAAAGCGACCGTTCCCCCCGCCACTCTTCTTCTTGGCACCGAGGCCTACGAACGCCGCCGCATCAAAGACGCGCTGCTCGCCTCCGTCCCCGAAGGCTCCGTTACCCAGCACGATCTCTCCGAGGTCACCCTCGCGGAAATCCTCGATGACGCCCGCGCCCTCTCCCTCTTCGCCTCCGAGCGCCTCATCTGGGTGGTCAACGCCGAACTCGCGCTGCCCCGCGGTCGCGCTGCCGCCGCCGATGAGGATTCCGATGGCGATGGACCCTCCGGTGCCGGCGACGCCGCTCCGCTCGCAGCCTATCTGAAGGACCCCACGCCCGGCGTCACCCTGATCTTCGAAGCCATCCGCTACGATTTCGAAGGTGAGGACAAACGCAAGCAGGACCGTCTTCGCAAATTCTACGCGGCCATTCCGGATGTCGTCGAGTTGCACCGATATTCCGTGCAGGATGCGCGCGCCGAGGCCGAATCTCTCGTCCGCCAAGCCGGCTTCCGCATGGACCCCGCCGCGCTCGATCTGCTCATCGAGGCCCTCGGCGCCGATATCGCCCGCGTCGCCGTGGAGGTGGAAAAGCTCTCGCTCTTCGCCGGCAATCGCATGATCGGCGTGGACGATATTACCGCGCTCGTGCCCGATGCCCGCGCCACCACCATCTTCGCTCTGGTCAACGCCCTCGGTCGCCGCGATCGCGCCCGCTCCCTCGCGATTCTCGATACCCTCACCAGGGAAGGGGAATACTTGCCGCTGGCCCTCGCGTTTCTCTCTTCCCAGTTCCGTATGGCGCTGGTCGCGCGCGAAGCCGGCCTGAAAAATTCACAGCAGATTCAAGGGCACTTTTCGCGCCTCGGAATTCCCATGTGGGGCTCGCGCGCCGAACAGGTCTACCAGACCGTGACCAAATTTACTCAACCCCAGATGGAGCGCGCCATCAAGCTGATCTACAAAGCCGACAAAGGCCTTCGCGACGCTCGCCCCGATGACCGGATCGTGATGGAAACCTTCATCACCGATCTCGTCGCCTGATCGATCCGCCTGAAGTTGCCCAAAAATGAAAAAGCCCCCCGCGGCGCGCACACGAATGCGCTGTCCCCGGGAGGCTTCTTCGGTAGCTATTGGGAAAAACTTAAGCGGCCAGCGCCTTCACGCGAAGGTGCAGTTTGCTCTTGTAGCGCGCGGCCGTATTCTTCTTGATGATCCCGTTCTTTGCGGAGCGGTCAATCACGGCAAAGGTTTTCGGCAGCAGTTCGCCGGCACTCTTCGCGTCTTTCGCCGTCAGCGCGCGACGCATCGCGCGGATCTGGTGACGCAAACGGGTCTTGTTCTTGCGGTTGACTTCCGTACGCCGCTCGGTTTGTCGCACTCGCTTGAGCGCGGAATAAGTATTCGCCATCTTCGCTAAATCTAATCCTTACAGAGTGATCGAACTCCCAGCATAGCGCAACCGTGCCGCTTCCGGCAACCGTCTACTTCTTCTCGTCCGAAATCAAGGTCTGCCGCATTTGCGGATCGAAGCCGGGATGCGTCTCCACGCTGTGGTTCACCGGCGGCAGTGTCCGTAAATACGCATAAATCGCACCCAGATCCTCTTCCGGTAACTGGCAGAAGTTCAGCCACGGCATCAGCGTGAATCCCACCGGCCCTACCTTCGGCGGACCCTGCTCCGCATACTCCCGGTACTGGGCAAACCGCGCGAGGAAATCCTGCTCGCTCCACCGCCCGATGCCGGTCGCGGTGTCCGCGCTGATGTTGGCGCTCACCACCAGCAGTCCCGGCATGGTGAACCTCTCGCCCCCGGCGAGCGAAGCCGTATGACATCCCTGGCAGCCCGCGATGTTCACCAGGTACGCGCCCCTTTTTACTTTGGTGGAAAGGTCGGGCGGCGCCACGCTGCCGGCCGGCTTGGGCGTGCTCTTAATAAATAGCGCCACCGGGAAATCCAACTGCGTGACCGGATGTTGGCGCTTCACCGCCGGCAGCGTATCCAGATACGCCACCAGGCTGTACACATCCTCGTCGCTCATCTTGCGGAAGGCCTCGTACGGCATCATCGGGAACAGCGTCCGCCCGTCTTTGTCCACGCCCTCCCGGATCGCCCTCACTTTCTCGCCATCGGTCCAGCTTCCGATTCCCGTCTCCACATCCGGCGTCAGATTCGGCGCCACCACCGTGCCCGGCAGCCCCATCTCTTTTGTGAACACCTGGCCCGCCGCCGTGCCGCCCGGCATCACCGGACCGCCGAAGCGTCCGTAGTCGCGTTCCGAATGGCAGCCGTCGCAATCCGCCAGCCGGTACAAATACGCGCCGCGCGCCAGGCGCTCCGCCGACCGTTCAATACTCAATTTGGCCGCCGGAGCCATCTCCGGCTTGCGCGCATACAGATAGGTCGCCGCTCCGCCCGCCAGCACCAGGACCGCCGCCAGAACATAACCCAACACCCGGAATATTCTCTTCATCCGCTCCGTCACCTGAATTAGAAACGCGTGCCCTGCCCGCAAACCGGCTCACTACATCAGCCGGAAATTTACTTCGATCTGTGCCTGTACGGCCACCGGCTTGCCGTCCTTCATGCCTGGGCGGAACTTCCAAGAGCTTACTGTTTCCACCGCCTTCTGGTCCAGCCCGGGGTCCAAAGAGCGCAGCACGCTTACCTGCCGCGGGCTCCCGTCTTCCCCCACCACCACGTTGAGCACTACCGCCCCTTGAATCTTCGCCGCCCGCGCTTCTTCCGTGTAGCTGGGTTCGTTCTTCGCAAGCACGACCGGCGCAGAAACTCCATTCCCCACGCGCATCACTCCAGGCGGCAGCGGCGGCATCCGCGCCGGTGTTGCCGCCTTCGGATTCCCCGCCGCCGACGGCAGTTTCGGTGTGGGAAACATTGTTCCGATCAGCTCTTCCATCGGCGCCTCTTGATAGCCGGCCGGAACTTCAAATCTCGCAGCCGGCACGTCGGCGCTCGAAAGCTCCGTCAGCTCCATATCGTATTCCGTGAACGGCTGGTCGCCTCCGCCGCCCATCATCTGCGCCACGCCGGGCATGTAAATCGCCGTCTCCGTGCGCAACATCGCCGTGCCCGCGTACTTCATCAGTTCCGCCATCGTCCCGCGCAGTTTATCCGCCATCCCCGGGAAGCTGCCCAGAGCCTTGCTCATCATCTCCACCGGGTCCAGCCCGGATTTCGGAATCTGCGCGTACATCTCCAATTCCTTAAGGGCCGGCACGCGATTCACTTCTTCCGCGCTCGCGATCCACTGATGCATTTCCATCCGCATCTGCATTCCCACTCCCGATGGATTGGGAATCTCCATCGATACCGTCAGTAGGTTCTCCTCGGTATCGATGCCCTGAATCCTCGCCTTCTTGCCCGTCTTATCGGTCTTCACGTCGAACTTGATGTTTTCGAACATCTGCTGCACTTGCGCCGGCAGCACCGGCATCTTCTGTTTCTGCACGGCGGCGATCTGGTCCGCGTAGGCCGCCAACGGCGACGTCGCAAACCGGTGTCCCGCCGGATCCAAAAGCGTGATTACGCCGCTGCCGTAATCCGCAATCATGATCACCCGGCCCATCGACGTGTAGGCCTTCTTGCCTTTGATGTGGATCACCGTCTCCGTCGGCAGTTGATCCGCCAGCTGCTGCTTCATCGCGTCCAGCGCCGCCGGTGGCAGGAACGCGCCGAATTTGAAGTGGAGCCTGTGCTTCATCGTCAGGTCGGCCCAGGCCGCCTGCCCCGCACACAACCCGATCAACAGCGCGCAATGAATTCGATACTTCATGCTGCGAGTCTAACTCAGCCCGCGCCCGGGAGCCACCGGTTTGCCAATCATTTACCGCCAGTCTCCCGCAGCGATAAACCCGGCCCAGTAGAACGGGTGCGTGCTCAAGCCTCCGGCCCGCCGTTTCGCCAGCGCTGCCAGGCTCGCCGCCCGTACCGCGTCCGCTGTTCCCCTGTGCTTCGTCAGGTGCTCGCGATACAGCGCCGTCATCCAGGCCCGTGTCGCCTGGTCGTCCACCGGCCATAGGCTCATGATCACGGTGCGTGCTCCCGCCATCTGGAAGGCGCGCCGCAATCCGAAAACGCCCTCGCCGGGCAGCAGTTTGCCGACCCCCGTTTCGCAGCCCGAGAGCACCGCCCACTCCACCCCTTGCAGATCCATCGCCGCCACTTCTTCGGCGGTGACAATGCCATCTTCGCCGCTCGTTCCCGCGCTGTGCCGGTCGTTCGCCCCGGCCAGCGCGAAGCCCGCCAGCAGCAGTGGATTATCTCCCGCCGCCGATGCCGCGGCGGTCCGGCAGCCGTTCCCCACGAAGAACGCGTGCGCCGCCACGTGCACCACTCGCTTGCCCGATGAGTTCGCCTTGAACGCCGATTCGTTCGCCGCCTCTCCCGTGCCTTCGAATACCGCGCCCTCGCCTCCCTCGCGCCACAGCGCCGCGATCTCGCGCACCTCGCGCGCCGATGCCGGCAGCGCCGCAAAACGCATCGAGCCGTACTCCACGCATCCCGTCCCGTCTCCGCGCAGCTGCGTCGCAACAGCCCGCCCCGCGATCCGCGCCGTGCCGTTTACCGACGGATTCCCGAAAGCCAACAGCCCGCTGCCGATTTTGCCCGTCGCCGCCGGCACCGCGTCCCGCTCCGCGGAAAGGTAGTGCAGCACCGCCGTGTGCTCTGCCAGATAGCCTTCGTCCGCCGCAGGCAGCGCACCGAAATCCACCAGGTTCAACGCTCCGGCGGGCGTCAGGAAGATCCGCCGGGATTGCGCCAGTGCGGGCTCCATCGGGTCCCACACCTGCCTGCGCAGCGCGTCGCCCGCTTGCCGGTAGAGCGTCTCCGAGCGCTTGGGAGATACGCCCGGGTGCTCGGCCTCTGCCATCACCTGCTTTCTCAATTCCCCCACCAGCGCGTCTACCCGTTTTGCGGAACCCAGCCGGATGAGCTGCGTTTCTTTTCCGGCGCGCTGTACGAATGCCGCGTACCCTGCCGCATAACGCACGAACGATACCAGCGCATCGCCGGCTTTTAGTGAGGACGATACCTCGTCCAACCCAGCCGCGCCGCGCGCCCGCAGACTGTGGAATGCCGCGCTTTGCTCGGCCAGCGCGCGTTCCGCCAGGTCGTTTTCCGCTCGCGCCTTGCTCAACGCTTCCGCATAGTCCTTGCCGCGGAAGCTCTCCGGCCCCTGCACCACCAGCCGCGACAGCCGCTTCCGCGCTTCGGAGAGCGCCTCCCACAGCGGCGCGTTCGAAGGATCCTGCGAAGGCCCCACCGCCTTGAGCCGTGACGCCATTTCGTCGAACACCAGCGCCCGCGAGCGAATCACTTCGTCCAGTGCCCTTCGCCGCAAGCCCGGCGACGTTGCCGCTACCGCCAGCGCCACATCCAGTCCGCTGGGCCGCGTCGCCGCGTAGAGCAGCGCCTGGCGCTCCGGCAGAGAGCGTATGGTCAGCGCCGCGTGCGCGCGGCCGATGGCCTCCGTGCGCACCGCCGCGTCGAATGCGAGTTCCTTTTCGCCCAGCTTTAGCAGTACGCTCGCGTACTCGCCGAAAATCCGCGCCACATCCGGGTGGTCTTCCCCATAGACATTGACCGCGATCGCAATCGCTCGCTCGTAGAGTTTGCGCGCCGCCTGCAAATCTCCCAGGGCGGCACGGGAGTTCGCCAGGTTGTTCAGCACGAAAGCCAGTTCCACGTGCTCCGCGCCGTATGCCTTTTCTTCGATTGCGAGTGTCCGTTCCAAAAGCGGTGCCGCTTCCGCCGCCTTGCCCATCAGGTTCAAGAGCGCTCCCAGTTCGTTCAGGCCGCGCGTGTTGATGACGTGGTCCACGCCAGACTTCTTCTCTTGAATCGCCAGGCCGCGCAGGAAATAGGTGCGTGCCGCCTCGTATGCTCCCATCTCCCGCAAAAGCGTGGCGTAGCCGATCATCGCGTCCGCAGTATTCAGCGTCTCCAGCGCAAAATACTTCAACCGGATCTGCAGAACCTCTTCGTATGCCGCCTTGGCTTCCGCATAGTCTCCAGTTTTAGAGAGCAGCGACGCATAGTTGCCGAGTGCCGAGGCTTCCTGCCGCGGATCCTGGCCCGCCGTCCCGCGATGAATGCGCACCGCGCTTTCATAAAACTTGCGCGCGCGTTCGTAATCGCCCTTGGCGTCCAGCAGGTGCCCCATCAGGCGCAGGCTGACCGCGAGTTGTGGACTGTCCGCGCCCAGGACGGACGCTTTGATCTCGATCGCCCGCAGTGCGCTCTTCTCCGCCGCCGGGTCCCGCACCCGGTCGCCATAGAAGTACACCTCGGTCAGCATATCGAGCGCCAGCGCCATTTCGAGCGAGTCGCCGCCCGTGCCCGAAGCAGCATTCTGGATCGCAACGTGCGCCGCAATCTCCGCCTCGGCGAACTGCCCTTCGGAGATGTTCGTGTCGAAGCTGGCGCGATACGCCCGGTCCTTCCAAGGCTCCGCCGTGGTCTGCGCGAAGCCGGTGCAGACCGCAATCCACAGCGCCAACGAAAATTGAACGAACCTTGTTGCCGCGCGAGCCCTGCAGGCCGCAGTTGTTCCGGCGTCTCCCGGTCGTCGGTCAGCGCGATCGCGACCGAACCTTATTGCCGCGTGGCGCCGCATCAAAACAACCTACCTCGCTTTGGCTGTCCCATGCTTGAGGCCCCGCGAATCGTGCTTACCGCGCGGTCGCTGCAGTGCCGCAGTTGTTCCAGCAGCCGTCGCGCTTCCGTCTCGCGGTCGCCGGTCAGCGCGATCGCGAGCCAAGCCTAGTGCTGCGCGGCGCCGCATCAAGGCATCCTGCTTACCGGGCGGGCGTTGCATGCCGCAGTTGTTCCGGCGTCTCGCCGGTCGCCGGTCAGCGTGATCGCGAGCCAACCCTATTGCCGCGCGGCGCCGCATCAAAAACAACCTACCTCGCTTTGCCTGTCCCATGCTTGAGGCCCCGCGCATCCTGCTTACCGCGTGGGCGCTGCAGGCCGTAGTTGTTCCGGCGTCTCGCCGGTCGCCGGTCGGCGCGATCGCGAGCCAACCCTATTGCTGCGCGGCGCCGCATCAAAACAACCTACCTCGCTTTGGCTGTCCCACGCTTGAGGCCCCGCGCATCCTGCTTACCGCGCGGGCGCTGCATGCCGCAGTTGTTCCAGCAGCCGCCGAGCTTCCGTTTCGCGGTCGCCGGTCAGCGCGATCGTTTGTTCCAGCGCCTGCGTGGCGCCCGCGGTGTCCTGCTTCGCCAGCAGCGCCTTCGCCAGGAAGAACCGCGCCTCTTCCAGATAGGGAGTCTCGCCCAACGACGCTGTGGCGCGCAGGTGTTCCGCTGCGTCATTTGCGTCGCCGGTCATCATTTCGCAAATGCCCAGGTAAAACCGCGCCGCGGCCGTCTCCGGTCCGCCATTCGCCAGTCCGCGCAGCGCTTCCGCCGCCACTGCGTACTCGCCTGCCGCGTACTTCGCCATCGCCGCCCGAAACTGGGTATCGCGCGCAGGCGCCGCACTCCGAAGGTTCGGTGCCGTATAGCGCGGAGCGTCCACGCGCGCCAGCAGTTGCAACTCGGGCGATGGACCGGGAACCGTGATCGCCGCAGCCGGGTTGGTCTGCGCGGTGCGCACTTCGGTCCGCGGTGCCCGCCGTCCCATCTCCGCCAGGCCGAACCCCGCGATCACCACCGCTGCCGCTGCGCCCCACATCGTCCACTTTCGGGTCCGCCTGGGTGCGACTGCTTGCAAACCCGGAAGTGAAGTACGCGGCCGTTCGTCCGCCACCGCCTGCAGCGATTGCATCAGGCGCACCGCTTCAAAACACGAGTCGCAAGCGAAGAAATGATCCTCGAACGAGCTGCGTTCGGCGTCGCTCAGTTCTCCCAGCGCATACCGCTCCACCAGATCGCCGCTATGTACCGCGTCACAGTTCACTCGGGCTTGGCTCCGTTCATCAAGTGTCCCGTCCCGCCGCTTTGTGACAAGGTGCCCAGCGAGCTGGCGATTTTCTGGATGGCGCGGAACTTGCGCTGCCTCACCACGTCCGGCGCAAGTTGCAGGGTCGCGGCGATCTCCCGAGGCTTCCTGCCATCCAGCGTCAATAACACTATGTCGCGATCGGCCTGCGGTAACTCCTCGAGTGCGACCCTTACCGAGCGCTCCCGCTCCGCCTCTTCCAGGCGAGCCTGCCCGAACGGCCCCGAAAGCCGGTCGATGAGCTCCAGCGGCAGTTCGCTCTCGCGCGCCTGCTGGTCGATTCGTCTGCGGATGTGATTCTTGGCCAGAATGCGCGCAATGCCTAAAATGAACAGCCCGAGCTTCTCCGGGTCGTTCACCTTTCCGGATCGCACCGCCCGCAGCGCGATGATGAGGACGTCCTGCGTGAGGTCGCGCGATGCTTCGCGATCCCGCGTCTGCCCGATCAGCGCGGCCAGCACGCGCGGATGGAATCGCCGCACCAATTCCTCCTCCGCCAGAGTTTCCCCTGCACGGATGCGCTCGGTGAGCTCCGCCTGCTCGCTCGGGCTGAATGGCACGTTCGGCATCTATACTAGTGCAATTATATACTCCGGCATTTTCCCCATATGACGAACGTTTTCGCGGAAGTTTCGTCCGGTATGTCACAAATCGTTTGGTCCACTCACTCTATGATCGAAGAAGGGCGCACCAAAGATCGTAAACCGAGTGTTCCTACTCCAGTCGGAGGAGCTATTCGGGCGGACCGCGAGGGTGCAGTTTACCCCCGTGGTCTAGCCCGCAATTGCGCATTCGCATGAAGCCCTCCGTTCCGATGAATTACTGGAAGGTCGCCGCCATCGCGATGGCCGCCGGGTGTGCGTATCTCTGGTTCGCCGGCCGCCAACCCGTCGCGGCAGACCTGATTTTCGCTCCCCTCACTTCCGACGCCGGCCTCGCGGCGTCTCCGGCAATTTCCGCCGACGGCCAGTTGGCGGCGTACGCTTCCGATCGCGACGCGAAGAACCTCGAACTCTACGTGCAGCCCGTCGATGGCGGCCCGCCGGTCCGCCTGACACACACCGCCGCGGATGAATCCCAACCCGCGTTTTCCCCGGATGCCGGCTCGATCGCATTCCGCTCCGAAACCGCGGGCGGCGGAGTTTACGTGATGCCGGTCCGCGGTGGCGACGCGCGCCTGCTGGCAGCCTCCGGACGCGATCCGCGCTATTCGCCGGATGGCCGGTGGATCGCCTATTGGAATCAAACCGGGGCCTGGATGATTCCCAGCGCCGGGGGAACGCCGCGCCAAATCTTTCCGGCTCTCTCCGCGCTGCGCAACCCCATCTGGTCGCCCGATGGGAAACTGGTGATGGCCCGTGCAGACGGCGATTTCGTGGTCGGGCCGGTCGGCGGTAAACCAGTTCCTGCCGGAATTCTGGAGCGCACCGGCCGCCGCTACCCGGATAGTCCCAACTGGACCGCCGCGGGACTATTCTTTGTTCTGCGTACCGGCTGGGTGCGAAATATCTGGCGCGTGCCCCTCAACGCGCAGGGCCGCGCCGCCGGCGCCGCGCTCCAAATCACGAGCGGCGCCGAATCCACCGGCGATCTTGCGGTAGCGCGGGACGGGCGCATGGTCTTCACCGCCGGCAGCCAGCGCTTCAACGTCTGGGCGCTGCCGCTCGATGCCAATTCGGGGAAAGTGACCGGTGCGCCTTACCGGCTGACCGACGGGACGGCCGCTATCGCGAACCCGGCGATTTCCGGGGACGGCCGCCGCCTTCTCTATGACGCGCAGCGCTACGGCGTACAGCAGCTCTTTCTCCGCGAACTCGATGCGGGCCAGGAGCGTACGGTCGCGAGCGCCCCGCTCGGCGTCAGTGCGGGACGCTTCCTGCCCAACGGGCACATCGGCTATCGCGAGCGCACGCAAACCGGCAGCGATGCGGTGCTCCTCGATACCGCAACCGGAGCAAGCCGCAGAATCGCCGCTGCAACGCATTTATGGGGAGTGGATAGCAAGGAAGAGATTGCGCTGGTTCCAGCCGGTGACGGCGTGGACGCGATCCAACTCAAATCGCAGCAGCGCATTCCGTTCCTGCGCGCTTCGGCCGGGAACCCGGTCTCGCAAGCCTGGTTCTCACCGGACGGCAGATGGGTCGTCTTCGTGGCCGGCGAGCGCATCTACCGGGCGCCCTTTCACGGTTTTCAGCCGCTCGAACGCGGCGCATGGGTCCCGGTCGCTGCCGGCGATCGTCCGCGCTTCTCTCCGGATGGCAGGTTGATCTATTTCACGCGCGACACCAGCGCCTCACGCGGAATCTACGCCGTGAGGGCCGAAGCGCAAGCCGAGCCATTCCCGGTATGGGAGCCCAGCGAACCCCGGATGTCGCTGCTGGCAGTCAACCCCGCGGCCTTCGAATTCAGCATCGCGCCCGACAAACTGGTCCTGCTCATGGCGGAATCCAACTTCAACGTCTGGAGCGCCAGCCCCCGGCCCGTCAATGACCTGCCTCGGTCGCTACTCGGGACGCGTGCTGACTTTGTCGGCCGTCGGAAAATCTGCCGGGACCTTTTGAGTGACCTTTCCGGTCGCTGCCCACTCCGCGCCGCGCTGCAGCGTGACGATGAAGCCGACGCAGCTCATCGCCGCCGGATCATGGCCCAGGGTGGTGTGGAAGATGCGTCCCTTGCCGTAGCTGAGCGCCATCAGCATCGGCTCGTCGTGGCCCGTGCCTTTGTTGGCGGGGTCGGAAAAGGCCGTGCCCAGCACGATCATATTCTCGCCGGGGCCGCGCATCTTCGAGTAAAGCTCGTCGGGCGCATGCATCCATTTGGCGGGCAGGCCTTTGGAGATCGGGTGTTTGCTGTCGCGCATCACTACCAGGAAGGGGGTCCGCGCGCCATGATTGCCCGCGGCGCCGGCGGTGGAATCCGGCGTCAGCTTGTCATCTTTGAAATACCAGTAGGGGCCGGATTTTTCGGTGCGTCCCATCCAGCCGCCGATGCCGATCATGAGGTTGTAGGCCTGCCAGTCCGGGAAGGCATTATCCGCCGCATGGTAGGAGACGAAGCCGCCGCCGCCGCGGATGTATTGCTCAAAGGCCGACTTCACATCCTCGGGCCACTTGTCGCCGGTAGGGAATTCGTTGTAATTGCCGACCACGAGCTTGTACTTTGCGAACTCCGGTTTGAAGCTGCTGAAGTCGCCGCCTTTGGGCGGGGTGGTCAGCACGTCCACCTGGAACATCCCGGTGTCCTCGAGGATCTTTTTCAGGACCGGAGTGGTGTGCTTCCAATCGTGGTTGTTCTGGCCGTCGATGATCAGCGCGCGCGCCGGCGTCGCGGCATGCGCGGCGGTGAGGGAAACCCCCAGGAAAAGTGTAAAAAGTGCGGACTTCATAGCTGGCCAAAATTGTAGCGCAAATGCTTGGTTACAAAGAAAGTTGCAGATCCGGGAACTTTTCACCCTGGGTGGGTGTCTACTCCTTTGCAAGGGGCAGTATTTCCTGATAGCTTGAGATCAGGCTGAATTGTGAGGCTCCCGGTGGCCGCTTCAATCTTCGAGTTGAGCCCGGATCGGACGGCGGGCAATGTGGAAGTCGAGGACTTCCGCCTGGTGGAATCTCTGCGCGAAGGCTCCGAAAGGGCCTACGAAGAGCTGATCACCCGCTTCCAGCAACCGGTTTACGCGCTCGCGCTGCGTCTGTTAGACGATCAGGGCGAGGCTTGCGATGTGGTCCAGGAGGTCTTTCTAAAAGTCTTCCGCAATATCGGCAGCTTCCGCAGCCAGAGCACTCTCAAAACGTGGATCTACCGGATCACGGTGAACGAGGCTCACAATGCGCGGCGCTGGTTCTTCCGGCACCGGCGTGCGGAAGTAGAACTCGATAAGACAGCGGAGGACGCCCGGAATTTAAAGGAAGTTATTCCTGACGGTAGCCGGTCCCCTTTTGACGTTGCGTTCGACCGCGAACAGCACGTCATGATCGAGGCTGCTTTGGAAAGAATCAATCCGATTTTTCGCGAAGCCGTGGTGTTGAGGGATATCACGGATCTTGCATATGAAGAGATCGCGGAAGTCCTCGGTGTTTCGCTGGGAACAGTGAAATCCCGAATCCTGCGGGGCAGGGAAGCCTTGCGGGAAGAACTGGCGGGGAGCCTGCATACAGGGCCGGCCCCGCGTTTAGTGCCCAAGACGGCAGAGTGATGCTATGAGCTGTGAACACGTTCAAGAACGGATCTCTCTCCTGCTGGATTGCAAGCTGGCAGCAGGGGATCGGGAGCAGGTGTTGGCGCACATTAATTCGTGCCGCCCCTGCGCGTCCCGTTTTGAAACGATGCAGTATACCCGAGCAAGCTTGCGAAATATGGCCCGGCCCGCGGTGCCCCAGGCACTCGCCGCTCAGTTGCGTGTGATGGCCTCCCATGAGTGCGCCCGCCGGGTGGCGCGTAAAAACGTCGCCTCCCGTTTGCAGCATTGGGTGTCCCTGGTTCGTCTCACGTTCGATAACATGATGCGCCCGTTCGCCGTGCCTTTCACCGGCGGATTTCTCTCTGCGCTGGTCATATTCAGTGTCCTTGTACCCAGCTTGAGCTTCCCGCACAGCCACAGCGATGGGCCGCCCGTGGCGGGTCTTTCGTCGGATATGCAGTGGGGCGATCCGGACGCCATCTGGCTCGGCACCGGCGATACGCACGCCTGGCTGGAACCGGCGAGCGCCCTGATTTATGGCAACCAGGTGAGCCTGACGCTGGTGATCGACGAACGCGGCCGCGTCCACGATTACTATCTCTCCGGCGGCGAATTGACCGACGAAATGAAGAGCCTGATTCTGCTCTCTCAATTCAAGCCGGCTACCGTGAACGGCCAACCCACTTGGGGTCTCAAACAGGTCGTCTTCAGCCGGAGCACCCGTCTGCGGAGCTGACCGCAAGCGTGCCGCAAAAGCTAGGGCAGCATTTTCTCTCTAATGGCGCCGTGTTGGATCGCATCGCGCTGGCGGTGTGTCCGGAAGGCGAAGAACTGGTGGTCGAAATCGGTCCCGGCAAGGGCGCGCTCACGGAAAAACTGCTGAGCCGTTCGGGACGCGTGATCGCAATCGAACTCGACCCCGTACTGGTGGAATATCTGCGCCAGAAGTTCGAGGGCGAGACCCGCCTGCAGGTGATTCACGCCGACGTCCTGCGCACCGACCTGGCGCAATGGGGGCCGGTGCCGATTGCGGGCAATCTGCCCTACTACATCACCTCGCCGATTCTGGAAAAATCGGTGCGGGCCGGGGCGCCGCGCACGGTGTTTCTGATTCAGAAAGAAGTCGCCCAACGGCTGGTGGCCGGGCCCGGCAGCCGGGACTATGGGTACCTGACGCTGCAGACCGCGCTCTTCGCCGATACCAAACTGCTGTTCGACGTGAAGCCCGGCGCTTTCAAACCGCCGCCGAAAGTCGATTCGGCCGTGGTCCTGTTGACGCCCCACCAGCGGGATTACGGCATCGCCGATCCCGGAGAAATTTCTCAAGTTCCTGAGCCACAGCTTCCGCCAAAAGCGCAAGACGCTGCGCAATAATCTATGCGGCGTTTATGGCAAGGAAGTAATCGATCCCTGGCCCGAAGCGGGACTCCGGGCCGAGCAGATTCCGATTGAGAAGTTCGTCGAGATGTTTCGCAGAATTCCAGCCGCTTAGTTAGGCCGGGCTCGGCGGCTGCTCGACATTCAATTCCGGGTGCGCGCCCAGGTAGCGCTCCCGCGAGCGGCGGATCACCTCGCGGGCTTCGCGGGGGCCCTTCCACCCCTGCATCACGGTGCGCTTGCCTTCGAGTTCCTTGTAGATGGCGAAGAAGTGTTCGATCTCGCGCAGGTTGTGTTGGAAGACCTGGTCGATGGTGTGGATCTGATCGAAGCGCGGATTGTGGTTGGGCACGGCGAGCACCTTCTCATCGGGCTCCTCCTGGTCCACCATCGCCAATACGCCGACCGGACGCACCATCATCATGACGCCGGGGAAACTCGGCACGTCCACGAGCGTGAGCACATCGAGCGGGTCGCCGTCTTCTGCCAGCGTTCCGGGGATGAAACCATAATCGCCGGGATAGTGGACCGCGGAATAGAGCGAGCGGTCCAGGCGGAAGACGCCGAGCTTGCCATCGTATTCGTATTTATTACTGGAGTTCTTCGGGATCTCGACGATCATCCGGACAAGCTCTGGGCAATCCGGACCCGGTTCCAAGTCGTAAAGGCTCATGCACCAACTATCGTAGCAGCGCATGCGCGGCGAGCATGATGGCGAGGCCGAGCAGGGAGGCGATGATCTTCATCGTGGTCCAGGATTTCAGGGTCTGGGTGACGGTGGTTCCGAAGTAGTTGGTGACCATCCAGAAGCCCGAGTCGCTGACCTGGGAAAAGGCCGACCCGCCGCAGCAGAGCGCGAGAATCAATTCGTCCGGCGTGTAGCCCGGCAGTCCTTTGACGAGCGGCGCGGCGATGCCGGCGGCGGTGATGATGGCGACGGTGGCCGAGCCCTGCGCGAGGCGCATGGCGGCGGCGATGAGCCAGACCACGATGATCGGCGAGATCGCGCTGGTCATCAGCAGTTTTCCGGCGTAGGTGCCGACTCCGGAATCCACGATCACTTGTTTGAGCGCGCCGCCGCCGCCGATGATGCACATCAGGGTGCCGACGGGGAGCAGCGAATCGGTGGCCATCTTCAGTACCTGATCGCGGGAGAGTCCGCGGCGCATGCCGAAGAAATAGAGCGCGACCAGGGTGGTGATGGTGAGCGCGGTATAGGGGTGGCCGAGGAAGACGGCGACTCCGCGGAAGGGAATTTGCCGCAGGCTCGCCAGGGTCGCGCCGAACGTCAGCCCAACCGGCAGCAGGAGGAGCAGGATCACCATCGGGACGGGAGGCGGCGCGCCTGGCGATTCCGCCGACTTCTTCGTCATGGTGGCGGCGATTTCAGGCACTCCGATATGGATGCGGCGCGCGATCCAGGTGCCGTAGACCAGCCCCGAGATCAGGGTCATCGGAATCGACATCAGCACGCCGTACACGATGGTATGGGCGAGATCGCCACCCATCAATTGCGCCGCGGCAGCCGGCGCGGGATGCGGCGGCACCAGCGAATGCGTCATGGTGAGCGCGGCTGCCATCGGCAAGCCGTAGAAAAGCAGGGAGCGTTTGGTTTCGCGCGTCAGGCTCCAGACGATCGGGATGAGGATGATGAAGCCGACCTCGAAAAAGATCGGCAGGCCCACCAGAAATGACGCAACCAGTACTGCCCAGGCGGCGTGCTCCTTGCCGAATTTGACGAGCAGCCAATCGGCCAGAGCGCGGCCGCCGCCGGAGAATTCGAGGAAGCGGCCGATCATGGCGCCAAGGCCGATGACGACCGCGATAAAACCCAGCGCATCGCCGAAGCCGGTCTGAATCGACTTGAGGACCTTTTCCGGCGTCATGCCGGCGGCCAGGCCCATGAACATCGAGGAAATCAGGAGCGCAAGAAATGCATGCAGCTTGGCGACCAGGATCAGAAGAAGGAGGCAAGCCAGCGTGGCTACCGTGAGGCAAATGAGGTACGTCCCGTTGGCGGGCATGAAGCCGCCATTCTACACTCTTTTAGTGCGGGCGACGCCAAAATTCGTACAAGACGTTGATGCCTGCGTCGAGCCCGATAGTAGCTGCGGTGCTCTGCAAGGCCGCGCCTCCCGTTGCAACGCGGTCAGGCATCCAGAGGCGCGCCACTTGCGGACTGAGGAAGGATCCGGCGATTCGTCCCACGGCGATCGTGTTGCCGGGACCGTTATCGCGCGGCACCCAATATGTGGTGACCACCGCGTGTTTGAGCCGGGTGAAAAAGCTGCCCGTGCCCAGGCGATGATAATGTAGGTCTTCGTGAGTCCACTCACTGACACCGAGTTCCACGCTGGCTTTGACCGCGCGCTGGCCGAAGGACGAACCGGCACGTTTGGCGAAGCCATCGACGCCGCGGCCCCACTCATGCGGTGAATTCCGTACTTCATTGAACAAAGCGCTTACCGCGGTTTTAGCGAGCGGACCTTTCCAGATCAGTTTGCGCTTGAAGTCCTGAAGGTGGCTGTGAGTTTGCGCGAAAACTGGAACGGCGCACAGGAAGAATACGAGATGACGGATCCGCACGCACCGAACAGTTTGCAAGGATCGGGCCAACGAGCGTGGTATCACAAGAGCCGCGGCGAGACGGCTGATTTACAACAGTTCGAAGATACCGGCGGCGCCCTGGCCGCCCCCAACACACATGGTGACCATGCCGTAGCGCGATTTTGCGGCGTTCCATTTCGCGCAGTATGGTGGCGGTTAATTTTGCGCCGGTGCAGCCGAGCGGATGGCCGAGAGCGATGGCGCCCCCGTTGACATTGACGCGTTCGGGATCAAGGCCGGCCTTGCGGATTACGGCGAGCGCCTGGACGGCGAAGGCTTCGTTGAGTTCGATTACGCCGATGTCCTCGAGTTTCAGTCCGGCCATGGCGAGAGCTTTCGGAATGGCGACGACGGGGCCGATACCCATGATCTCCGGGGGCACTCCGGCGGTGGCGTAGCTCACGAAACGGGCTTTGGGTTTGAGGCCGAGAGAGCGTGCCTTGGACGCGGACATGACAATCGCCGCGGCGGCCCCATCGCTGGTCTGGGACGAGTTGCCGGCGGTGACACTGCCGTGGGCATGAAAGACGGCTTTCAATTTGCCGAGCGCTTCGAGCGAAGTATCGGCGCGCGGGCCTTCGTCGCGATCGAACACACCGCGTTCGATGCCGCCGGGAAGGACGTTCTCGGTTTCCACGGGGACGATTTCATCGATGAATTTGTCTTCCTGCTGGGCGCGAAGGGCGTTTTGGTGGCTGCGCAGCGCGAAGGCGTCGGAATCTTCGCGCGAGATGTTGTACTTGCGCTGCATGCGTTCGGCGGTAAGGCCCATGTTGAGGTAGACCTCGGGCCAGTGGTCTACGAACCATGGGTTGGGCGCGGGCTTGCGTCCGCCGGACGGGGTCATCGACATGGATTCGGCGCCGCCCGCCACGATGACCTCGGCGCCACCGGCGCGAATGCGTTCGGCAGCGAGCGCGATGGCTTGCAGGCCCGAACTGCAAAAGCGATTGATGGTCATGGCGGGCACGGAATCGGGGAGTCCGGCACGGAGGGCGGACTGGCGCGCCATATTTGCGCCGGCCTCGCCTTCGGGCATGGCGCAGCCGAGGATCACGTCGTCGACGTGCTCGAAGGCGGCGGGATGGCGATCGAGGACGGCGCGAATGACGATAGCGCCGAGATCATCGGGCCTGGTATTGCGCAGTGCGCCGCGCGGGGCCTTGCCCACGGGAGTTCGCAAACAATCGACGATTACGGCTTCAGGCATAGAATTACTCCGGCTGGGCATGCTCAGTTCCTTAGGGGCTTGCCGTTCTTCAGCATGTACTGCATGCGTTCCTGGGTTTGGGGATTTCCGCAGAGGCTGAGGAAGGCTTCGCGCTCGAGATCCAAAAGATATTGCTCGCTGACTTTCTGCGCGCCGGTGAGGCGTCCGCCGCTGAGGATGAAAGCGAGTTTTTCGCCGACCACAGTATCGTAGGCGGTGATGTAGCCGCCTTCGGCGGCGAGTTTGACTCCCATTTCGAGGAGCGCATAACCGGAGGCGCCTTCGACCGGAATATCCTGGCGCGGCATGCCGGGGGCCCAGCTTCCGACCAGGGCGAGGGCGGCGGCCTTGGCGTCCGCGGTGAGGCGTTCGCGATTCATGGAGACGGCATCGCGATCGCGCAGGAAGCCGAGTTCGCGCGCATGCGCGGCGCTTTCGCTGACCTTGCCGAAGCCGATGAGATCGAAGGCGCGCTTCGCGCTGCCGAGGCGGAGGAGCATTTCCTTGCAGCCGCCGCCCGCGGGAATCACGCCGACGCCGGTTTCCACCAGGCCCATGTAAGTTTCGGCCGCGGCCTGTACACGGCCGGCGTGCAACACGACTTCGCAGCCGCCGCCGAGGGCCATGCCGAAGACGGCGGCGACCACGGGACGCGAGGCATACTTCATGGACATGCCGGCGGCCTGGAAGCGGCGGACGGCGAGATCGAGATCGTCCCACTCGCCTTCCTGGGCGGCGAGGAGCACCTGCATGAGGTTGGCGCCGACACTGAAATTGTCACCATCGTTGGCGATGACGAGCGCCTGGAAGTTGCGATCGAGTTCGTCGAGGGCGGCGGAGACCATGCGGACCATGTCCTCGCCGAGGACGTTCATCTTGCTGTGGAATTCCAGGCAGAGGACGCCATCGCGGAGATCGATGAGGGAGGCGCCGGGATTGGATTTGACGATGCCGCGGGCGCGGCGGAGGTCGCTGAGCACGAGGACGCCGGGGCGTTTTTCGAGCGGATGGTAGCGGCTGGCGTTGAGGTCGAAGTAGCGGGTGCCGGGTTCGCCGTCGCGATCGGCGTGTTCGTAAAAGCTGGTGGCGCCGGAGAGCAGCATGGCCTCGACGTTTTCGGGGATGGCGCAATCTTCGGCGCGCATGCGAGCGACGGTATCGGTGACGCTGAGCGCGTCCCACAATTCGAAGGGGCCGAGTTTGAAGGCAAAGCCCCAGCGCATGGCGCGATCGATTTCGACGATGCGGTCTGAGATTTCGGGCACCATTTGTGCCGAGTAGAGGAAGAAATCGCGGAAGAGTTTCCAGAGGAACTGAGCCGGCGCGATCGTTGCCGGCCACCAGAGCCTGAAGGCGGGCGCCGAGGTTTTCGATTCCGCGGACGGCTTCGACGGCGGGGAACCGTGGCTTTTGCGCGGGGTGGTATTCGAGGGTTTGGCGGTCGAGCGCCCAGATCTCTTTTTCGGCGCCTTTGCCGACGCGTTTGTAGAAGCCCTGTCCGCGCTTTTCGCCGAGCCAGCCGCGATCCATCATCTGCTGCATGACGTGGGGGACGCGGTACAGTTCACGCGCCGGATCGTGGGGCGCGGCGGCGTAGAGATTGCGCAGGACGTGGACCCAGACATCGAGGCCGATGATATCGATGAGGCGGAAGCTGGCACTCTTGGGCAGGCCGATCAAGGGGCCGGTGAGGGCATCGACCTCTTCGACGGTGTAGCCGCCTTCCTCGGTGAGCTGCGCGATTTTGGCGCCGAAGAAACAGCCGATGCGATTGCCGATGAAGTTGGGCGTGTCCTTGCAGCGGACGACACCCTTGCCGAGGTGGAGATCGCAGAAGGCGGAGACCCAATCGAGGACCTCGGCGCGGGTCTCGGCGCCGGGGATGACTTCCGCCATATGAAGGTAGCGGGGCGGATTGAAGAAATGGGTGCCGAGGAAATGGCTGCGGAATTCGGATTCGAAGCCTTCGGAGATCTGGGCGAGGGGGATGCCGCTGGTATTGGTGGAGACGATGGAGCCGGGCGCGCGCAAGGCGGCGACGCGGCGCCAGAGCGCGCGTTTGATTTCGAGATCTTCGGCGACGGCTTCGAGGATCCACTCGCAGCGTCCGACGCGGCCGAGATCGTCTTCGAAGTTGCCGGGGGTGATGAGATTCTTGGCGGACTCGGTGAAGAAGCCGACGGGCCGCTGTTTGGCGGCGCTCTCGATGCCGGCGAGAGCAGCGGTGTTGCGCTGCGGTTTATCGGGGAGGACGACGTCGAGGAGATCGACCGGGAAACCGGCGTTGGCAAAGTGGGCTGCGATGCGCGCCCCCATGGTCCCGGCACCCAAAACGGCAACACGGCGTAGTGGCTTCATCACAGCTAGAGTAGCTTACGCGGCGGGAGGCGGGCGAAACGGGCTACGTATAGCCCACTTTTCCGGGACCGTTTATTGATAAATCACACCTTAGCGAATTACCGGCTTCCAAACGGGCTATGCATAGCCCGTTTGGGGGAGTCCGGCCCGATATCGGGCAAGGATTCCGCCTCATTTCCCTAAATCGAGCATGACACACGAGGTTTGGAAAACGGCTTTGGAGGGATGCGCCGGAAGAAGGTAACGCATAGACAGGAATGAAGTAAAAAATATTTGATGTTGCGGTGACAGGCAGGTAGAGGGATGCGTTCCCGAAGCGCAGGCTATGATGAAAGTCGTGGAGCCAGCCGAAAAGCCGCAGCGCAGGAGGTTTCCCCGGTGGCTGCCGCAGTTGCTTGGGTTCGGGGTTTCGGCGGGGTGCCTGTTTTGGGTGTTGCACGGCTACCCGATCAGCGAACTGGGTCCGACGTTGAAGGCGTTGGACTGGCGATGGGTGGCGCTGGCGGTGATCGCCGACCTGGCGGTCTACGTGGTACACGGATGGCGGTGGACGACGCTGCTGAGTCCGGTTTCGCGGCTTGGTTTATGGCGGACGGTGCAGGCGATCTACATCGGGATTTTCGCGAATGAAGTTCTGCCACTGCGGCCGGGCGAGGTGATCCGCTGCTATTTATTGGCGCACTGGAACGACCTGCGGCTGTCATTGACGTTCGCATCGGCGGGAGTCGAGCGGGTGATCGACGGGGTGTGGATGCTGGTTGCGTTCCTGGTGACGGCAAGTTTCGTGCGGGGCATTCCGCGGGATCTGACGATCCTGGTACAGATCTTGAGCGTCCTGCTGGCGGCCTGCGCCGGGATTTTATTCTGGGTCTTGAAACACCGGCATCACGCACACGCGGTGTTGAGTGAAAGCCGCTGGGCGGCGACGCTGCGGCACATTGTGGAAGGCCTGCAACTGATGGGCAATCCGCGTACTTTGGGATTGACGGCGCTGATCAGCCTGTTGTATTTCAGTTTGCAGATTCTTTCTGTGTACGCGTTGATGAAAGCCTACGGGCTGGATCTTTCATTCTGGGTGGCGGGTGGAGTGTTGACGCTGGTGCGGCTGAGCACGGTGGTGCCCAACGCTCCGGGGAATCTGGGACTGATCAATTTGGCGTGTGTGATGGCGCTGGGAATCTTTGAAGTCGAAAAGACGGATGCCAAGACGTTTTCGATTATTCTCTTTGTGGCGCTGACGATGCCGCTGTTGATTGGCGGGGCGATCGCGACGGCGTTGACGGGCGTGAACATCGGGGAGCTGCGGGACCGCGCGCGCCGGTCGGTGGAATGACGATCGGTGGAGTGACGGCTAGAGGCAGATGCGGATCACGCGGCGATCGATTTCGGCGCCGAGGGTGTTGAGCAATTCGCGCGGCAGGGATTGCTGGATCTGCTCAAAGAGCTCGCCTTCCTCGCGGCGGATGTGGGCGGAGAGCAGGGCGCAGAATTTCTCCAACAACTCAGCAGACGGGGCTTGTCGCAGGCCGGCGACGAGCGCGTCGAGGGCGCGATGGTCGGCGATCAGCTCGGGAATGAGCGGGAGCGATCCACAGGCGGGGAAGAGCACCTGTTCTTCGATTTCGAAATGGTTGGTGAGCTCGAGTTCGTGGCGATCGATCACGCGCCTGGCTTGTTTGACGATATTGGCGGGAGAAGCATCGGCGGCGAGCGAACGGCGGGTCATCACGCAGAGGGCGAGCCCGTTGTGATGCTGATGGGAGAGCGGGATCAGACTGGGATCGCGGAGCATTACGGTCACTGACACTATAGCGCGGGGGCCTGGTGAAACGGGTTGCCTCTTGCGGGGGAATTCCCGGATCGGATAGGCTCAGGTGAACCGTGAGACGACTGTGTTTTGCCGCCGCCCTGATGCTGGCATCGGGGAAGGGGTGGGCCCAATTGCCAGCTTGCTATGCCGGATTCGAGATATCGCGCGAGTGCCTGAGCCGGCGCGGGCTGGACCAGAAAGCAGCGGCGTACCAGCGCAAGATCGAGGAAGCGATGCCCAAATTAGGGGCGAGCTACAAGGTCAGCCTACGGCTGGTGAATCATCCGGTAGAAGCGGGATACGACGCGACGGCGGGGGATGTGTTTACGGAGGTGGTTCGCAATGAGGAGATGCGGAACGAGGCATTCATCATCAACGTGACCACGGATTTTCTGGAGAAACAGCCGGAGATTTTATTTGAGGCATCGTCGCTGCACGAGATCTGCCACGTGATGAACGACGACCTCACGGGGTATCACCGCAACGGCGCAAATATCGAGGCCGCCGAGGAACACTGCGTGCTGCAGGCTACCGGGGAAGCGCGCTACGAGGAGTATCTGCAAGCCTACGCGAGGTACCAACATTGGGACAGTTCGACGTACGAGAGAACTTTGCAAAAAGTGAAGGACGTGGTGCTGGTGGGTGCGCCGCGCGAGAGGGACGAGGCGGACGCGGCGGCGGCGGAGTATTTCCGGAGGCATGCCGACGGGCGGGAACACCTGGTGATTTACAACGGGGAGTTACACGAGGTGAGCGAGTTGCAGCGTGTGATACGGGCGGGACGGCCGATGATACTTCTTTCACAACCATCCCGCGGGAGAGGGGACAAGCGCGCTTTTTCCGAAGGGCGAGGATTTTGGAGCGGCGGCGCGGTTTTCCTTCCAGGCGTATCGCGAGGATCCGAAACTCACGGTGGAGTTCCGGGTGATGCAAACCGGCAACGCCCGCGGCAGCGTGTCCTACGGACTGAAAGGCGCAGCGCTCGATGGCGTGCAGCGAGCGGCGGCAGAGTATCGCGCAGCGGTGGCGCGGAAGGCTGACTCCGCGTCAGTTGCAATGCGGCAAGAGCGCGTGGATCGCGAACTGGCGCGGGAGAGTTTCGATAGCTATCTGCGGTTCGCGTGTCCGGCGGCAGCTTGCAGAACGCAGCCGCAGTACTTCACCTGGCCGAGCGACCGATTTTTCATTCATTATCGCCCGCAATAGCGGCCGCGCCGCGCGCGTGAGGTTCGCGCACGCAGCGAAAGCCGAGGTGATTGGTGCCGGTGTCCAACTCGCCCTTGCCACGGCCTCCGGCGATGTAGCGCGCGCAGTATTGGTCTGTGCAGAGGAAGGAGCCTCCGCGGTGCACGCGTTTGGGGACACCGGGTTCGGCGGGATCGAGACTATCGGCGGGTCCTTGGGGATTGCGCACGACCTGGCCGGTGAGGGCCAGGGTCTGATAGTAGTCGGGACGATACCAGTCCGAAGTCCATTCCCAGACATTGCCCGCCATATCGGAAAGGCCATAGTGGTTGGCGGGAAAGGAGCCGACGGGAGCGGTGGCGAGGTAGCCATCTTCCGCGGTATTGGTATCGGGGAAATGGCCCTGGAAGGTATTCGCCATGTGCTTGCCGGAGGGCATAAACTCGTCGCCCCAGGCGTAGCGTTTGCGATCTAATCCGCCGCGCGAGGCGAATTCGAATTCGGCCTCGGTGGGAAGGCGTTTGCCGGCCCAGGCGCAATATGCGAGGGCATCGGCGTAGGCGATGTGCACGACGGGGTGGTTCATGCGGTTTTTGATATCGGACTTGGGGCCTTCGGGATGGCGCCAGTTGGCGCCGGGCACGTAGCCCCACCATTGGAAGTGATTGTCGAGTTCGACGGGCCGATTGGGGGGCGAGAAGACGACCGAACCGGCGACCAGCTTTTCGGGCGGCGCCTGGGGATAGTCTTCGGGACGCGGCTTCCGTTCGGCGACGGTGACATAGCCGGAGGCTTGGACGAAGGCGGCGAACTGCTGGTTGGTGACTTCGGTCTTGTCGATCCAATACCCATCGACGTAGACGCGGTGCCAGGGCCGGGTATCGGCCATGTGGTCTTCGGAGGTTCCCATCCAGAACTCGCCGCCGGGAATCCAGATCATGCCATCGGGCGCGGTTTCGGGCGGCGGGACGGCGTTGAGTTTCGGCATCCAGGCGGTTTGACCGGACGCGGGCAGGGATGGCACGCCGCCGAGGGGGAGGGCGGCGGCGTGCGCTTTGGCGGCGCCGATGCCAGTCTCGCACGAGGCGCCTTCCGCGAGAGGCTGAGCGGCGGGAGTGCGATGCAGGCCGTAGCTGAAGGCGCCACTGAGTCCCGCGCCGACGAT
Source organism: uncultured Solibacteraceae bacterium (assembly GCA_963811575.1). GTDB lineage: Bacteria > Acidobacteriota > Terriglobia > Bryobacterales > Bryobacteraceae > Solibacter. Next base: position 73,679 of record CAWERY010000017.1, read on the forward strand.
CACGCCGGTGATAATCCACATCCACTTGTTCTTGTAAAGCTGACGAACACGTGACATAAGATCTCCTAAGCCGCTCGCGCCGGTCTGTAGATCGGGGAGCATGCGCGGGGCGAAGCGCTCGGTAAGGACCGGCCCGAGAATGGCGGTGGTCAGCATGAGTACGAGCACCACGTTGAGTAAGCGTGCATCGACGAGGCGCTGGCCGGCGGGATCGACGGTATCGAAGGCAACGAGCGTGGCGGCCAGGGTGGCGGCAACCTGGGGCAGGGTGAGGGACCACATGGTTTTGCGGGCAGCGGAGGAGTACTGGAACGCGCGGCCGGCGATTTGCACGGCGAACCACTTGCCGGCGAGCAGGGCGACGATTACGGCCAAAACGAGCGGAAGGTTTTGAGTGACGCTGCGGTAGAAATCGAGCGGGTCAATCAGGAACCCGGTCACCACGAAGAAGATGGGGACGAAGAGAGACTCGCCGAAGAATTTTAATTTCTCCTTCGCGGGCTGGTCATGTGCGGCGGCGTTGACGGCCAGGCCGGCGAGGAAGGCTCCGACGATACCGGGCAGATTAATGACCGCGGCGAGGGCGGCGGTGACGCTCATGAGGAGCAGCATCACGAGGAAATAGGCGCCTTCCTCATCGGCCACCTTTTTCAGAAAGTAAGCTCCGAGGCGGCTGAGGCCGAGCAGGACGAGGGGAATGAAGATAGCAATTTCGACGAGTTGCAGAGCGAGCCCGGACAAGGAGAAGCCCCGCTGAAACGTGGATACGCAGACAGCAAAGACGACCAGGGACAGGGTGTCGGACACGACGGTGGCGCCGTAGGTAACCGCGATGGGCTCGAGGCGCGTGGCGCCGAGGCGCGCGACGATCGACCCGGCGAGCAGGGTGTGGGAGGCGAGCAACGAGCCGAGGACGATGGCGGCGACCGGGCGATAGGCGAAGAGCAGGCCGACGAGGGTGCCCAGCAGAAGCGGAAGGAAGGTGGTGAGGACACCGAAGGTGAGTACGCGATTACGGGCGCGACGAAATAGCGCGAGATCAATCTCCAGACCGGCGCAAAACATGAGGAGCAGCTTTCCCAGGTCGGCGAAGAAATCCGCGATCGGCCGGTTGGTCCCGATGACATCGAAGCCATGAGGGCCGATCACGATGCCACTGAGCAGGAGACCAACGACGGCCGGGAGGCGGACGCGGCGCGAGAGCCGGGGGACGCACACAATGATCACCATGGCGATGGCGAATTTCGCCAGAACCGGCATCGCCATGGCGTGTAAGCGGACGAACTCCGTTACTTGGGAGAAGGCAATCACAGCGTGGGCTCAGCTATTCGCCGGCGTGACTTGCCGATTGCGCTTTCTTGACCTGCTCGATGACCTGAGTCAGGTTGTACGTAGCGGCCTCCTGCAAGCGGCGGGTATGGGATGTAAGACTCGAGATGCTTGAGCCACAACTGCTGGCCGATGGGCAGCATATTCCAGTCGTACTGAAACGCGGTCATGGGGGCGGCGAGCGCACCGCCGAGGGCCATGGCGGACTTCTGATCGATCCCGACGGCCTGCTCGAAGGGATCGCGTTTGATGTTCTGGACCAGGGTGAAGTGGAAGGGGACGAGCGGCATGATCCAACCGGCCGGACCGGGTTGTGACATGGTGTAGTACATCTTCCAGTTCTTATAGCGGACCGCGGAGGGCGTGGCGCCGGAGAAGTAATAGAAGTAATCGCGCGCGGAAGTGGGCGCAGTTTCCTTCGAGGTAGGCGCGCTGATCGACGCCATCGAGGGTGGTCTTGACGATGCCCGAATACTGGCCGGCTTCGATCTGCTTCTTGAGGCCGTCGCCGGTGGGGCCGCCGGCGATATCGACCAGGGTAGGCAGCCAATCCAGCGCGGCGAAGAGCTCTTTGCGAACGGAGCCGGGCTTGATGTGTCCGGGCCACCGGGCGACGCACGGAGCGCGGTAGCCGCCCTCCCACGCCTCGCCTTTCTGACCTTTGAAGGGCGTGACGCCGCCATCGGGGAAGCTGATGGCTTCGGCGCCGTTATCGGTGGTGAAGACGACGATGGTGTTATCGAGCTGGCCCATCTGTTCGAGCTTGGCGAGCACGACGCCGATGTTGTCATCGAGCTGCTTCATGCCGGCTTCGTTGACTCCCCAATCCTTGCCGCCCTTGGTGCCGAGCATGGCTTCGTACTTGGGGGAGAGCATGGTGGTGACGTGCATGCGGGCGGGGTTGTACCAGACGAAGAAGGGTTTGTTGGTTTTCTTGGGATCGTTGCGATCCAGGAAGTCTACGACTTTGCCGGAGATTTCCTCGTCGACGGTGCGCGAGCGGTCGAGGGTGAGCGGGCCTTCATCCTTGCACATTTGATTTTTCTCGGTGCCGTCGGAGGAGCGGCAGGAGAGGATGGGACGCGGCGGCGTGAGGCAGGTAGTGGTGCGGGGATCGACCGCACCGGGCACTTCGGGGACGCCGGGGATGGGTGTGTTCTTACACGGCGGCGCGATTACCTGCTGGGTGGGGCCGCTGTTGATATCGGGGAAGCTCACGCCCTGCATGGCGTCGAGGTGATAGAGATAGCCCCAGTACTCCTCGAAGCCGTGGGCGGTGGGCAGAGCCTGGGTGTGGTCGCCTAGATGATTCTTGCCGAATTCACCGGTGCTATATCCGAGGTTGCGCAAGAAGACGGCAAGGGCCGGGGTGCCGGGCCTGAGGTAGGACGGACTGCCGGGGAGCTGCGGGGGGATCATGCCGGTGCGCAGGGGATACATGCCGGTGAAGAAGGCATTGCGGCCGGAGGTGCAGCTCTGCATGGCCACATAGTCCATGAAGATCGCGCCTTCATTGCCGATGCGGTCGATGTTGGGCGTCTCGCCGACCATCAGACCGCGATGGTAAATGCTGGGCTGCATCCAGCCGATATCGTCGCCCATGATGAAGAGAATGTTGGGCTTCTGGGCGCTGGAGGCCTGGGCGCGGGCACTGGTACCTCCGATCGCGAAGCCATAGAACATTACCAGCGAACCGAGCAACATTCCGCCTGCCAACCAGACGGGATTCGATATGCGTTTCATTTCAGATTTAACCTCTTCCCCGAGACGATGCAGGCGGGCGGGCTCGGGGTTTATTTTCGGGGCGCGTGGAAGGGCGGCGGAAGGTGCAGAGGCCTTGAGATTTTGTGGATATGGAGAACGACCAGGCATCCCAAGGGACTCAAGAAATCGGAGGTTTTGCAGGATTTCGAATGCGGTGCGGGAGTAAACAGCGCGAGGCGGAGACTGCGAACTGGGAACGGCTGGCGGAAGCGGAGACGATGATTCTGCGGACGGTGGAGTAGGAGCTGCGCGATGTGGTTTCGATGGGGAAGGAAGCGGGCAGAAGCCGAAGCGATCCAGCAATCGCGCCTGCCGAGCGAGTAATGGATACACGGGGAACTTCGGCGTTTCGATGCAGGCCCAGTTCGAATTGTCACTTGCTCCGCGCTCTGGGGAAGGCCTTCAGCCAAACACCACGGCGAAGGGCGTTACATTCCGTCTCGCGATCCTGCCCGGAGTCTGGTCCCGCGTTAGCTCGATCAGAAGGAGGCGAAGCTCAGGGCTTCGTTCAAACGGCAGGACTGTCGGCACTACGAGCACCCTTGGGCACCTCACGGCAGGCCGAGCAACCCGACGAAACCCCAACTCATGCGGCTCTTTCGCGTCGTACGCGGACCTTCACCTCGATTCGAGATCCGAGCCGATTGAGAATCGCCATTAGCCGGTCCACGGTGAATCGGTCGAGGTCGGCATTGCGGATGCGGGAGAAGTCGGCGGCAGCGATCCTGGTCCGGGCATGCGCCTGTCGTACGGTTAAGCGTTCGCGGTCGAGGGCCTTGATGATTTCGGTCGCGAGGATGGCCTTGAATTGATCCGCGTCCGGGTTCTTGCTGCCGAGATCACGGAATACGTTGCCGGTACCCCGCACTACTTCAATGGATTCTTCGCGCTTCATTGCAGTATCTCCTTCAGACGCTTCAGGCGGTCTTTCACAAGATCAATCTCGCGCTTGGGAGTCTTGATTCCTGTGGTCGACTTCTTTTGAAAAGCATGAATCACCCAGATATCCGGGCCGAGGAGCAGTGCGTAGACTACGCGGAAGGCATCGCCTTTGAATGGGAGCGCGATTTCCAAGACCCCGGAACCGACTCCTTGCAAGGGCTTGGCAATGTCAGCCTTACCGCCTTCAGCGGCGATAGTGAGCGCGGTAAGACACACCATTCTCGCGCCTTCGGGAAATTTCTCGAATTCATGTCGTGCGGCCCTCAGCCACGAAACGCGTTTTGCGAGTCTCGGCCATCCCGGCGTCCATAAGGATGTTGTCATATTTGACAACATACAGTCAAGCGCCCGATAGACTTTTGCCGTCCGGTAGTTGATTTTGGGTGTTATAGGAAACTGAACTCTTTGCGGTCCATAATCCGCTGGTAATGTACGACAGCCCCTCTTCGTCCCCTACTCTATTTCCGATTTGGTCGGCCCATTACCACCCTCAGCGTCGAGCACCCAAACCGCAAGGATTTGACATCAACAGCCGGACAAACGCCGGCGTCTAACCCTTTTTAGGATGCCAATAATTCGAGCCGCCGCCAGCGTGGTCTTCCTGTTACTGGGGACGCTGTACGCGCAACCTGTCCCGGCCCCGCGATTTGAAGTCGCCTCCATCAAGTCAACGCCCCCCGATCAGTGGAATGGATCTTCGGGCGGCAATGCCGGCAAAGGGAAGTACATGATGCACAATAGAACCCTGAAGACCTACATTATGCGTGCTTACTTCGTGGGTCCTAATCAGATCGTCGGCGGGCCGCCGTGGTTGGATTCGGATCGCTTCGACATCAACGCTAAGGCCGACCAACCAATCGACGACGATGAAGCGCTCATGGCAATGCTCCGGACGCTGCTCGCCCAGCGTTGCAAGCTTGCGATTCATCACGAGAGCAAGCCGATCGAGGCGTATGCGCTTGAAGTCGCAAAGAGCGGACCCATGCTAGAGAAGGCAGTGGACTCCCCGGCCTCCGCTACGACCGACAGTGGCCACGGCAGGATCGATGCCCGAGTCATTAGCATGAAGCGATTCGCCGAGGTGCTTTCTCGCCAGATGGATCTCCCCGTGGTCGATCAGACGGGCTTGGAGGGCGAGTTCAACCTAAGGTTAAAGTGGTCCCCGGAAAGTGATCAGCCCGTGAAGCCCGGACAACTCCCCTCGATCGATAGCCGACTCTCGGTCTTCACCGCGATCCAACAGCTCGGTTTGCGCCTGCAGGCACGGAAGACTCCCGTAGACGTGCTGGTGATCGACCACGTGGAGATGCCGTCGGAGAATTAGACTCCTCGAAGACTGGGGCCACGTTCTCATCGCCGGGAAAACGCGCGTTATGGGAGAGTGGCCCCGGAGAGGCAGCGGTATACGCGCTGGGGGCGGCATGGATCCCGGCTCGCCGGGCGTCGAACGTAGACCCGATGACGGCGCTGCGGCACGAGTAGGGGCGGCGAACTGATACTATCGCGGGCAGATGAAGAAGTCGGGCGCGCGCAGGAATTCGGCGGCCCCGGTGATACCGGTGGCGAAGCCGCCATCGCGGGGCAGTGAAATTGCGGCGGTGGGTGTTTCGAGGTTTGTTGGCGGGGCTGGCGGTGTTTTGCGGGTACCGGCTGGCCACCTTTCATATTCTGCCGCTGGATTCACCGGGTACGCTGCACGAGATGCTATGGCCGCTGTTCGCGCGCTTTCGGTCGAGTTATCCGGAGATGTCCGAGTCTCAACGGGTTTGGATTCAGTGGGGGCTACTGCCGCTGTTTTTGCCGGTAGTGCTGGCGCTGCTCCATTTTGTGCCGCTCCGTGCTGGGGTGCGCCGGATTCTCTGCTCGCGGGGGCTGTTCTTTTGCAGCGTTGCGGTGTGCCTGGTCTATTGGCGGTTTCCGCTGCTGCTGGGGGGCGATTCCAATCCGGATGAAGCCGAATTTCTGACGGCTTCCACCAAGTTGTTGGCGGACCCGATCTTTTTCCGCTCCATCGAAACCAATACCAGCGGGCCTTTGAATATTTTTCCGTTGGCCCTGCCGGCCCTCTTCGGCATTTCTCCGGATTACGCGACGACACGCGTGATCGTGCTGGCAGTAATCTTCCTGAGCTTCTCTGTGTTGGAACGCGCGCTACGTCAAATGGGCCCGGACGGGCAGGCGCGCGCTGCGATTTTACCGGCGCTCGGTTTCTTTTCGCTGGCGACGTATCCGGATTTTGTCCACTACAGTTCCGAGCTGATTCCGATGCTGGTGATTTCGCTGGCGGTGCTCGCATGCGCAGGGGTGATCCGCGAACCTGGAAGGGCGGCGCGCTATCTTCCGTGGTTGGGATGCCTGGTAGCGGTGGGATTTTTTGCCAAACCGCAATCGACTCCTATTCTGGCGGCGGCCGCTGCGGTGGGTGCTGCTTCGGTTTACGCGAGCGGGGAGGCGGGGCGATGGTGGCGGCCGGTGCAACTGGTGGCGGCGGGCTTTGCGCCGCTGCCGGTGCTCATCGTGGCGATACTGGCGGCGGTGGGAGCGTTGCACGAATTCTGGGAGGCCTTTCTGGTGGCCAACTGGAAATATGGCCGGGCGGCGGGCGGCAATTTCTTTGCGGAATTGCCGGCTCTGGGGGCGGCCATAATGATGCGCGGGGAGATCCAACTCCTGGTGCTGGTCCTGGTGGTGACGATCGCGGGCGCTGTCTACGCGAGCTTTTCCATGGGCGGGAGCAGGAGGTGGGTGCAAGCGGCGGGAGTTTTGCGACGGCGGCAATGGCGGCCGCAGTGCTGGTGACGTTCCAGATCGCGGGGAAGCCGGGCGGACGGCAGTTGGGATGCAGTTTGATTCTGCTGGGCGCGGCGGGTGCGATCGCGTTCCTGGCGGTGAGAGGATTCCTGCCGGATCGCCGGGTGGGAATGTTGGGCGTTCTTGGCGCCGCGATTCTGGGAGCTGCGCTGTTTTCGATCTACGCGTCGCACCTGATTCTGCCGCATTACACGGAGCTGCTGATCGTCCCGATTTCCACGGTGGCCGGCTGGCTGATGATTCGGTATGGCGGCGGGCGTGGATTCGCGCTGGCGGCGTGCCTGATTGCGGCGACGGTGGGCGGCGAGATGGCGCTGCTACGAAACGTGGGGTACAACCTCTATGCGGCGCAGGAAAAGATGGCGCTGCCGGAGGGGCGTCTGATTGACAGGCTGACGGCGCCGGGGAGCTCGATTGTGGTTTGGGGTTGGCGGCCGGAGATTTATTTGAGTGCGGGACGAATTCCGGGGACGCGCGATACCAACATGTCGCGGTTCTTCAATTACGGAGAAGATCTCAACCGTCATTACCGGGAGCGATTTCTGCGCGACGTGAAGCGCAACCGTCCGGAGCTGATCGTGGATGCGCTGGACACCTCCTGCTGCGGGCTGAACCACCGGAACGTGCAGGCCTTCGAATCGATTCCGGCGATCCGTTCTTACATCGAAACGAATTACGTGCTGGTCGCGGAGCAGTACCGGGAACGCTTTTACCTAAGAAGCGATCTGCAGCGCGGGCCGATAGCCCTGCTAAAATTAGAGTTTCCGAAGCGGAGGGAATTTCATGGCAGTGAAGGCTCGCCGAAAGGCGGTAGTGGTCGATGTTGGGGGTGTGAAGGTTGGCGGGACGCACCCGATTGTGGTGCAATCGATGACCAATACCGATACGGCTGACGTAGCTTCCACGGTCAACCAGGTGATGGCGCTGGCGCGGGCAGGCTCGGAACTGGTGCGGGTGACGGTGAATACGGAGGCGGCCGCGGCGGCGGTGCCGAAGATCGTGGATGCCTGCGCTGCGTTTGGGGTGCGGGTGCCGATCATCGGCGATTTTCACTATAACGGGCATTTGCTGTTGAAGAAGTATCCGGAGTGCGCGCGGGCGCTGGCCAAGTACCGCATCAATCCGGGGAATTCCGATATCGGCAGGAAGACGGATGACAACTTCCGCACGATGATCGAGGTGGCGATTGAGAATCGGAAGCCGGTGCGTATCGGCGTGAACTGGGGGTCGCTCGATTCGGCGCTGCTGACGAAGATGATGGACGAGAATTCGCTGCTGGCGGACCCGAAAGACGCGCGCGAGGTCACGCTGGACGCGATGGTGGCGAGCGCGCTGCAATCGGCGGAAGCGGCGGAGCGCCATGGGTTGGGGCACGACCAGATCATCCTGAGCGCGAAGGTCAGCGGGGTGCAGGATTTGATCGACGTGTACCGTGCCCTGGCGGCGGTCTGCGATTATCCGCTGCATCTGGGGCTGACGGAAGCGGGTTTGGGGAGCAAGGGCATCGTGGCCACGACGGCCGCGCTGGCGCCGGTGCTGCAGGACGGAATTGGCGACACGATCCGGACGTCGCTCACGCCGATGCCGAATGGGGACAGGACGGAAGAGGTCATTGTCAGCCAGCAGATTTTGCAATCGCTGGGGATTCGCAGTTTCACGCCGCAGGTGACGGCATGCCCGGGCTGCGGGCGGACGACGAGCACGTTCTTCCAGGAGATGGCGGACGAGATTCAGACCTACCTGCGTGTGCAGATGCCGAATTGGAAGGCGACGCATCCGGGGGTGGAGACGATGAAGGTGGCGGTGATGGGGTGCGTGGTGAATGGCCCGGGCGAAAGCAAGCATTCGAATATCGGAATTTCACTGCCCGGCACGTTCGAAGATCCGAAGGCTCCGGTGTACGTAGACGGACGGCTGATGTTAACGCTGAAGGGCGACCGGATCGTGGCGGAATTTTTGGAACTGCTCAACGAGTACGTGGATTCGCACTACGCGATTGCCGGCCGGACCGCCGAACTGGTGCCGGGCGTTTAGCCCGTCGCCATGGCTAAACGTTTCACGCTTGTGGAGGCGCAGAGCCTGATTCCGGAAGTGGACCGCATGCTGCGGCAGGCGCTGGAAAGCAAGACCGCGTATGAGGAAGCGGAGCGCGCCATCCAGGAATTCAACGAACGGGTGATGATGATGGGCGGCGTGATGGTGGACCGGCATCGGGCGCTGGAGAACAAGGCGCGGCGCGACAGTGCGGCGGCGCAACTGCGAGCATCGATCGAAGGCGTGCAGGGGACGGGCTGCCTGATCAAGGACCTGGAGATCGGGCTGGTCGATTTCCCCACGCTGCTGCGCGGCGTGGAGGTCTATCTCTGCTGGAAACTCGGAGAGGCGGGCATCGAATTCTGGCACGGGGTGGACGAAGGGTTTCGCGGGCGGAAACCGATCGATCAGGATTTTCTGGATAATCACCAGGGCGACCGCAGCCAATGAAACACGAAACGGAGATTAAGCTGGCGGTGCGCGATGCGCGGTCGGCGCGGCGGCGGCTGCTGGAGGCGGGCTTCGAGGTTTCGGCGCGGCGGGTGTTCGAGAGCAACCTGGTGTTCGACACTGCCGACCTGGCGCTGCGTACGTCTTCGCGGCTGTTGCGGCTGAGGCAGGCCGGGCGGGTTGTGACGTTGACCTATAAGGGCGTGCCAAAACCCGGCAAACACAAGAGCCGGGAAGAGCTGGAGGTCCAGGCGACGGACCTGAAGGCGGCGGCGGCTATTGTGGAGCGGCTCGGCTACCGGCAGGTGTTCCGGTACGACAAATACCGCACGGAATTCCAGCAGCCCCGACGCGCGGGAGTGGCGATGCTGGACGAGACTCCGGTGGGAGTCTTTCTGGAACTGGAAGGCACGGCGGCGTGGATCGACCGGACGGCGCGCGTGCTGGGTTTCGACGAGGACGCGTACATCACGGCGAGCTACGGCAGGCTGTACCAGGAATGGTGCGCGGCGCACGAGCAGACGCCCACGAACATGATTTTCGGCTGAAGCCCCTGGCGCCGCCCTACGCCGCCGCAGCACGATATAATCGTCATCGAATGGACATCTACGAGGAATTGGTGCGCCTGCGCAAATTGGGGCAGAAGTGCGCGCTGGCGACCATCGTCGAAGTGCGCGGGTCCATCCCCAGCTATGAAAGCGCGAAGCTGCTGGTGCGCGAGGACGGGTCGATGGCCGGGACAATCGGCGGCGGCTGCGTGGAGGCGGAGGTGTGGAACGCCGCCCGGGAGGTAATCGACACGGAAAAGCCAAAACATCTGACGTTCAACCTGGGGCAGGATGCGGCGTACGACAACGGGCTGATCTGCGGCGGGCAACTGGACGTATTCGTGGAGCCGGTGCTGCCGGTGCCGCACGCGTTTATTTTTGGCGCGGGACACATTTCGAAGAGCCTCTCTAAGGTTGCGACGCTGGCCGGCTTCGGCACGGTGGTGATTGACAATCGCGACACGTTTGCCAATCGGGAGCGGTTCCCGGAGGCAGTGGACGTGCATGCGGCGGAATACGAAGAAGTCTTTCCGAAATTGAATATCAACGAGACGAGCTACCTGATTATCGTGACGCGGGGGCATCGCGACGATATGCGCGTGCTGCAACTGGCGATTGCCACGCAGGCGCGATACATCGCGATGATCGGCAGCAAGCGCAAGGTGCTCAACGTGGTCCGCGAACTGGAAAAGGAAGGGACTCCGCGAGCGGCGTTCGAACGGATTTACGCGCCGATGGGGCTGGATATCGGCGCCATTTCCCCGGAAGAGATCGCCATCTCGGTGACCGCGGAGATGATTGCGGTGCGCCGCAACGCGGGGTCCAACTGGCGCGCGCTTTCGCTGTCGGTATTCGCCGGCGCGGAGCGGGCCGTGCTTTCGAAGTGAGCGTAGCAGGGGTCATTCTCGCGGCGGGCGAATCGCGCCGCATGGGTTCCGCCAAGGCGCTGCTGCGCTACCGGGGCGAGAGCTTTCTGGATCGGTTGACGGGGCTTTTCGCGGCACGCTGCGCGCCGGTGATCGTGGTGCTGGGCGCACAGGCGGAGGAGATTCGCGGAAAGGCTCAGCGCGCGGCGACTTTCGTGGTGAACGCGGATTATCAAAGCGGGCAGACGAGTTCGATGCAGTGCGGCCTGCGCGCGGTGCCGCCGGACGCGGAAGGAGTGCTGTTCACGCTGGTGGATCATCCGGCGGTGAGCGGCGGGACACTCGACGCGCTGCTCAGGGAGCCTCGGACGCTGGTTCGCGTGCCGCGTTACCAGGGCGAACGGGGGCACCCAATCTGGTTCGCGCGCGAGCTGATTCCTGAATTCCTGGGGCTTCCGCGCGACGGGGCGGCGCGTGACATTGTTCGCGCACATGCCGGGGAGACGGAGTTTCTGGACGTAGACGACGCGGGCATTCGGGCAGACATCGACGATCCGGCGGCTTACGAAAAGCTCACGGGAGCGGCGTTATGAAAACGCGGCTTCGGGTGGCATTGAAGATCGCGGGGATGTTGGCCGCGCTGCTGCTGATTGCCGGAATCGCGGCGCCCTCATTCACGGCGGACCAGTACGGGCGGAGGCTGCAAGCATCGCTCGAACGCGCGCTGGGGCGGCGGGTGGAAATCGGCAAGGTTCATTTCAATCTCTTCAAGGGCCCGGGCTTTTCCGTGGACAAGGTGACGATCTACGAGGATCCGGCGATCGGCATGGAGCCGGTGGTCTATATCGAGGAGCCTTTCGGTTCGATGGAAGTGGTGCCGAGCATCTGGTCGCTAATGGGCGGCAAGTTCGTGATTTCGTCGATCCGGCTGGACGAGGCAAGCATCAATCTGACGAAATCGGGGCCGGCGGCGGAGTGGGGGCGCTGGAATTTCGCGTCTTTCATCAATCCGTCGGTGATTCGCACGGCGCCTGCGATCCACGTGCGCAACGGGCGCATCCATTTCAAGTTTGGCGACACCAAGAATGTTTTTTATTTGACGGAGACGGATCTGGATATTTCCCCGGCCGGCGTCAACGGCGACTGGAAGATCGAGTGTTCGGCGAAGCCTGCACGCACCGACCGCCCGGCACAGGGGCTGGGGTCTTTCACGTTGAAGGGCCGGTGGTACGCGACGCCGGGGCGGGTGGATCTGGACATGCGGGTGGATCGCGCCGCGCTGGGCGAGGTGACGGCGCTGCTCAACGGGCAGGACCTGGGTGTGCACGGGACGCTGAGCTCGCGGATTCACCTGGCGGGACCCTTGAACAACATAGGGATTACGGGCCGCCTGGATATCGGCGACGTGCATCGTTGGGACATGATGCCGGGCAACAGCCAGGGATGGCCGCTGGCGATTGGGGGGCGGCTCGACCTGATCAATCAACAGTTGGAATTGCATTCGAGCACGGCCGGGAATGCGCCGCTGCCGCTGGCGGTGCATTTTCGGGCGACCGATTATCTTTCGCAGCCGCACTGGGCGCTGGCGCTCAACTGGAATCATTTTCCGGTCGAGCCGATTATGGAACTGGCGCGCCACATGGGGGCGCAGTTTCCTCCGAAATTGCAGTTGACGGGAACGATGGATGGCGCCATCGGCTACTCAGGGCAGGGCAGCCTGCAGGGCGCGCTGGCGTTTCACGAGACGGCGCTGACGATTCCCGATTCGCCGCCGGTGCGTTTCGAGCAGGCGCACATCATTCTGGATCACGGCCACGCGCGGCTTTCGCCGGCGCTGGTGCGCGGGAGCGATCACGACGAAGCGCGCATCGAAGCGGATTACGAGTTCGACACGCAGATGCTGGATTTGGCGATTTCCACGGATGCGATGAAAGTGCAATCGCTGCGCGCGCAAGTCTCGCTGGCCGCGGTGCCGTGCCTGGAGCAGTTCACGGCGGGAGAGTGGAGCGGCGAACTTCACTATCATCGTGGAACGCCGGAGCTGACGGGCTGGAGCGGGCGGCTGCTGCTGAGGGATGCGACGATCGCGGTGCCGGGGCTGGCGGACGCGGTGCAGTTGAACTCCGCGCACGCGCAAATCGATGGCGAGCGTGTGGTGATCGACCGGATCGACGGGCAGGCGGGCAAGCTCGCATTCACTGGAGATTACCGGTATGAGCCGGAAACCGCGCGTCCGCACCGGGTGCATTTGCGCGCGGAGCAGTGGGACGCGGCGGAGCTGGAGGCGGAGTTACTGCCGACGCTGCGGCGCAATACGAACCTGATCGCGCGCGCGCTGGGACGTCCGATGGTGACGGACTGGCTGCGGCAGAGGAATGTGGACGGCACGGCGCAGATCGACGACCTGGTGCTGGGGGGCGTGCACCTGGAGAATTTTCGGACACGGATCTTATGGGACGTAGCGCGCGTGCAACTGGAAGGGATGCAGGCGAAGCTCGATAAGGCTGCGTTCAGCGGGAGGGTCGATGTGAATCTGCGTGGATCGCGCCCGAATTACACGGTGACGGCGAAGGTGAAGGGGCTGCCGTGGCAGGCGGGAAAGCTGGATGCGGAGACTCAGCTGGAGACGTTCGGCACGGGGACGCAACTGCTGACGAACGCGACGGCGGAGGGCACGTTCGCGGGAGGCGCGATGGATCTGGGCACGCTGCCGCCGCTGCGGAGCGTCGCGGGCGCGTATAGTTTCTCGTGGTGGCAGGCGGGTCCGCGGCTGCGATTGACGGGTTTGAATCTGCGCACGGAGGACGAGACGTACACCGGCCGGGGCGCCACGCAAGATGACGGGCGGCTGGTCATCCTGCTCACCAACGGCGCAAAAGAAATGCGTATGAGCGGGACGCTGGCGAAGCTGAAGGTGGAATAGTTAGTGGCGGCGAGGGTCAGGATTCCAGGCCGAGAAAGACTCGCACGCGATCGAGCTCCGCATTCAATTCCCACCGGAAGGCGCGATCGCGCGGCGGCGTTCCGGTGTAGCCAAACTCAGAGACGAGCTTCCCTGCTTTGACGGAGAGGTTGGCCCAGCCGATCACGCGATCTTTCCAGAGTAGCGGCAGGGCGTAGTAGCCGCGCTGTCTGCGGGCCGCGGGCGTGTAGGCTTCAAAACGGTAGGGCCAGCCCCATAACAACTCGAAGCGCTTGCGGTCCCAGACTACGGGGTCGAAGGGTGCAAGGAAGCGTACTGTCTCTGGCGGGGCCACGCAGCGCGTAGCTTCTTCGGCCGGCCAATACCAATCCACGCCATCGATGCGGGCATGGGCGAGGCGCTCTTTGGCGCGGCGGGCCGCACCTGTCAATTCTTCACTCCATTGCGGGACGGCATAGCGTAGGCGGCGCAAGAGGAACGACAGGCTGGGTCCGGGCAGGGGCGCGTAGAGTCGCACGGCCGCGTCGGCCAGGCTATCGATGCGCGTGTGGCGGGCGCCGGCGGTGTCGAGCTCCGGTTCATGGCGGCGCGCGGAATAGATGCGAATTCCGGCCTCGCGCTTCGCGACTCGCAGAATTCCGCTGTATAGCATGGCATCCAACAGATGAGTGGTGGCGTTCGACGAGCCGCCCCAGTAGTTTTTCACGGTGCCGTGAACGAAATAAGCATCCACTTCCCGCGGGTGGACCACACCGCGTTCGCGGACGAAATCGAGCAGAGCCTCGGCTTGTTTGCGGCGCGCCGCGGGCCACGGGACACTGCCGCCCGCGGGAACGCCGCGGTTCGAGCGGGGATGCATGAGCGCCTGAAGCGAACTGGTCACGAAGCCGTAGTTGACGAAGACGTCTTCCTCGATTCCCAGTTCGACGTAGCGGCGCTCGAGATCGCCGGCACGATAGCCGGCTACGCGATGGCGCAAGGTCAGATCCTGTGCGCGTGCGGGTGCGCGGATGGGGTCTGCCTGCACAAAGCCCAAACGGTTGAGCGCGCGCCGCAGAGTGGTCGGCGGGAAGAGGCTGCGTGCCACGGCATAGCACCGCAGGTCATCGAGCGTGGTCACCCCGCGACCTCGCCGGAGATTGGAAACTGCTTCATTGCCTATTTATTTTAGACTGGCGTTCAGGACCGCCGCCAAGCGAGCTCCGGCCTTTTCGAGTTCGGTTCGAATCAGTTCGCCGGCCTCATGTTCGTAATGAGCGCTAATCGCGACCTGGCCGCCGGGGGCAGGCTTGGGGAGCTTTCCGTAGGTGACCTTTTGGCCGGCTTTGTGGATCTGCCCGGCCCAATCTTCCACGCTGCCGCGGCCCCACTTTTTGGTGCGCTTCGGTGTTAGCTCGCGGTCGAGGATGGTAAACATCGCTTCCTCCGTGCCCATGCGAGTCAGCATTCCACTATCCCAGATGCTGTGGAGGTTGGAGGGCTTGCCGAAGAAATCGAGTTTGACGTCGTTGCCGCCTTTATCCTTATTGTCCGAGCAGTGGAGAGGCTGATGCATGTCGCCGACGAAGTGGACGATGAACATCAGCGCCTCTTTGCGTTTTTCAGGAGAGATCTCCGGCGCGGTCAGGGCTTTTTCGAAGTCCTCGATTTTGGTGATCACGCAATCGCCCTTGGGGCAATCGCGCGACATCACGAGAGAGGGCTTGTCGATCGGAATATCGATGTAGTGCCACGGTCCGGTTTCGGTGCGCGAGCGGCGGACCTGATCCGGCCAGCTCGAAATCGACGCCAGGGTGACGCCAGGGCCGAGGATTTGCGCGACTTTGGCCGAGGCTGCCGGAGTCAATCGCGCCGCTGCCAGGCGAGCCACCAGCGTATGGCCTTCGGGGCCCCAACCAAAAGCGGGCAAACTCCCACCCAAAAGGACCATAATTACTACCCTGCGCATAGGCACGAGCGTAGCATATGTCACGAATTTCGCTGGTTTTGATACGATAAATACTTACCCCGCCAATCAACGTTATGCCCGAAAAGCCGTACGACCACAGCGCCATCGAATTGAAGTGGCACGAGCGGTGGCAGGATGCCACATTTTATAAGGCCGAGGAGAATTCCTCGAAGCCGAAGTTCTACGTGCTCGAGATGCTGCCTTACCCGAGCGGCACCCTGCACATCGGGCACATCCGCAACTACTCGATTGGCGACGCGCTGGCGCGCTACAAGTGGATGCGCGGCTTCAACGTGCTGCATCCGATGGGATGGGACGCGTTCGGACTGCCCGCGGAGAACGCCGCGATCGCCAACAAGGTTCCGCCTCGCCAGTGGACCATTCAGAACATCGCGGCGATGAAGAAGACGCATCGCCGCTTCGCGTTCAGTTACGACTGGGACCGCGAGGTTTCCACCTGCGAGCCCGAATATTACCGCTGGAACCAGTGGTTTTTTCTGCGCATGCTGGAGCGCGGCCTGGCGTACCGCAAGCGTGCGCTGGTCAACTGGTGTTCGAAATGCGCGACGGTGCTGGCCAACGAGCAGGTAGTGGAAGGCTGCTGCTGGCGCCATGAAGATACTCCGGTGGAACAGCGCGCACTGGACCAGTGGTTCCTCAAGATCACGCATTACGCGGATCAGCTTTTGGACGACATGGCGCAGCTGGAAGGCGGCTGGCCGGACCGTGTGCTGACGATGCAGCGCAACTGGATTGGCCGTTCGGAGGGCACGGAGGCCGATTTCACGCTCGAAACGACGGGCGAGCCGATCCGCGTTTTCACTACGCGCGTGGACACTATCTATGGCGCGACCTGCGTGATTCTCGCGCCGGAGCATCCGCTGAACGACACGCTGCTCGACGCGGATCTCAAAGCGCAGGCGAAGGCGATGGTGGATTCGCGCGCCGGCCGCGACCCCGGCGACATCGATAAAGAAGGACTGTTCACAGGACACTACGCCATCAATCCTTACAATGGCGAGAAGGTCCCGATCTGGATCGCCAATTTCGTGCTCATGGGCTACGGAACGGGAGCGATTATGGCGGTGCCCGCGCACGATGAGCGCGATTTCGAATTTTGCACGAAGTACGGGATTGCGATCCGTCCGGTGATCCGACCGGTGGATCTGCCGGCGGGCGAGAGCGTCCCGCTACCATTTGGTGAATACGGCATCGTCGAGAATTCGGGTGAATGGAGCGGGCTTGCGAGCGCCGAGGCGCGCCGCAAGATGAGCGCGTACGCCGAGAAAAAGGGCTTCGGCAAAGCGGCCATCACTTTCCGGATCAAGGATTGGGGCATCTCACGGCAGCGCTATTGGGGCACACCGATTCCGGTGATTCACTGCGCAGTCTGCGGTGTGACGGCGGTGCCTGACGATCAGCTTCCTGTGATTCTTCCCGACCGCATCGAGATCACGGGAGCCGGACGATCGCCGCTGGAAAACGTCCCCGAGTTCGTCAATGTCACGTGTCCGAAGTGCGGTGGGCCTGCGCGCCGGGAGACAGACACCATGGATACGTTCATGGATAGCTCCTGGTATTTCTACCGGTACTGCGACCCGCACAATGCGCAGCGGCCGTTCGACCAGGCGAAGGTCGGTTACTGGTTCGAGATCGATCAGTACATCGGCGGCGTGGAGCACGCCATCCTGCATCTGATCTACTCGCGTTTTTTCACGAAGATGATGCGCGACATCGGGCTCATCTCCAATAGCGAGCCGGCGCGGCGCCTATTTACGCAGGGAATGGTGATTGCCGAAGGCGCGAAGATGTCGAAATCCAAGGGCAACGTGGTGGGTGCGGACATGCTGGCCGAGAAATTCGGCGCCGACACCGCGCGCATGTTCGTGCTGTTTGCGGCGCCGCCGGAAAAGGAAGTTGACTGGCGCTGGGAAGGCGCGGAAGGCATTTACCGGTTCCTGGGGCGGGTATACCGGTTCGCCACGCGCAATGTGCCGGCGGAGGCGCGTTCGGGCGAGGCCGACCGCAAGGTGCTTCGCAAGCTGCACCAGACGCTGAAGAAGATCACCGAGGATTTCGAGACGCGGTGGCATTTCAATACCTGCATCGCGTCCATCATGGAGTTGGTCAACCTGCTGTACGCCGAAGAGCAGAACATCTCCGCAGCCGCCATGCCTCGGATTCTGGAAGCGCTCGCGCTCATGCTGGCGCCGTTCGCGCCTTACCTGGCGCAGGAGATCTGGGAGACCATCGGCAACGAGGGACCGGTATTCCGGCAGGCATGGCCGGTTTTCGACCCCGAGCTTGCGAAGGAGGACGAGGCGGAGATCGTGGTGCAGGTAAACGGCAAGGTGCGCACGCGGATCACCGCGCCTTTCGGCACGGCGAAGGAAGAGCTGGAGGCGCGGGCCTTCGGCGAAGAGAAGGTGCGCTCCTTTGTGGAGGGCAAGCAGGTGGTGAAGGTGATCACCGTGCCGGACAAGCTGGTAAATATCGTGGTGAAGTAGCCTTGTTCTAGTCGATTTCCAGGCGGACTACGGTCTCCAGGTGGTAGGTCTGCGGAAAGAGATCGACCAAGGTCATACGCTGCACGCGGTAGCCGGCGGTCACGAGGCCGGCGAGATCGCGCGCCAGGGTTGCGGGATCGCAGGCGACGATGGTGACCTGGCGTGGGCGCAATTCACCGAGGCGTTGAACGACCGCCTTGCCTAAGCCGGTTCGCGGAGGATCGAGCACGACCAGATCGGGCGCGGTTTCCAAAGCCAGCAAATGCTCTTCGGCTGTTTTGGGAAGGGCGGAGAGATTGGTAAGGCCGGCGCGCTCGGCGTTAAACTGCAAATCGCGAACCGCGCCGGCACCCGACTCCACCGCGGTAACGGTGCGAAACTTGCGCGCCAAAGGCAGGGAGAGCAAACCGACGCCGGCGTAGAGATCCAGGGCGGTATCGCCCTCGGCGCCTTCGATGGCGACCTCCACCAGGCGATCGATCAGGAAGCGATTCACTTGAAAAAAAGAATTGCTGCTGACGCGGAAGCGGCCCTCGTAATCCAGCGCGCCTTCCACCATGCCCGAAATCTTTTCGCCGCACCAATCGAAAAAGCGGCGCGCCACCGGGCGTTCGGTCTCCAGCACGTTGAGCTGGACCTGAGTCTCATCGGTGAAGACTTCGATGGATTTCATGAAGCGCGGCCAGCGCCCTTCGCGGGCCATGAGGTTCAAGGCGCGAATGGCCTCTTCAATCTTGGGAGACCCGACGGGACACTGGCCGACGGCGCAGAGTTTGTGCGAACGCGCTTCGCGATAGCCGATGCGCGATTCCTCCACGTGCAACTGCACGCGGTTGCGATAGCCAAATGGCTCGGCCGATACCACGGCGATTTCGGCGGGCGGCTCCATCTTTCCCAAGCGGCGTAATTCCTCTGCGAGGATTTCGACTTTGGCGGCGAGTTGATACGCATAGGGGGCGTGCTGGTAGTGGCATCCGCCGCAGCGGCCGAAAACAGCGCAAGGGGCCGCGACGCGATCCGGCGCGGCTGAGAGCACTTCCAGCATGCGCGCGCGCACCATTCCGGGCTTCTCTTTTTCCGCCTGAGCACGGATCCGCTCACCGGGGAGGACGAAAGGCGCGAAGACAACACGCCCGTCCAAGCGGCCGAGGCCATCGCCCCCGTAGACCAGCTTTTCCACCGTGACTTCGAAATTGCTTACGATAGGAGTTACTCCCGTACTTTTAACCATGAAAACACGAGTCTTCTCCGGGATGCAGCCCACCGGAAATCTTCACATCGGAAACTATCTGGGCGCCCTGAAAAACTGGGTCCGCATCCAACACGACTACGAGTGCATCTTCTGCATCGTAGATCTCCACGCCGTCACAGTCTATCAGGAACCCGGCGAACTGCGCGCCAAAATCCGCGAGATCGCCGCGCTCTACCTGGCTGCCGGAATCGATCCCAAGGTCTGCTCCATCATGGTGCAGTCGGCGGTCCCAGCCCACACGGAGCTGAACTGGATGTTGACGTGCGTGACGCCGGTCGGCTGGCTGGAGCGCATGACGCAATATAAAATGAAATCCGCCAAACAGGATTCGGTGAGCGACGGACTCCTCCAGTATCCCGTACTTATGGCCGCGGATATACTGCTTTATCAGGCGGGCATCGTGCCGGTGGGTGACGACCAGTCACAGCACCTGGAACTGACGCGCGACATCGCGCAGCGCTTCAATTCGCTGTATGGCGAGACGTTCGTGGTACCGGGAACGAGCCTGCCGGCGGTGGGGGCGCGGGTGATGGGCCTGGACGACCCCGCGCAGAAGATGAGCAAGTCCGCTGCGGGCGCCAACCACGCGGTGGCGCTGCTTGATCCGCCGACGAAGATTCGCAAGACGATCATGCGCGCGACGACGGACTCCGCGCCCGCGGTGGATGTGGCTACGGCCGGCCCCGGGGTACTCAACCTGCTTTCTATTTACCAGGCATTTTCGGGTGCGACGGACGATGAGGTGAAATCGGCGTTCGATGGCCTGCGTTATGGCGACTTGAAAAAGCAGGTGGCCGAGGTGGTGGTGGCGCATCTGGAGCCGTTCCAGCAGCGGTATCGAGAGATTACGGCCGACCCCGCCTATCTGGACGGCATTCTGCGCGAAGGGGCGGAGCGTGTGGCTCCCATCGCCAACAACACCGTACAGATGGTGAAAGAACGCATGGGCCTCTACACGTAAGGCGCATGTTAGCGGCCTATTTCCAGCTGCTGCGCCGCAATCGCAATTACCGGCTCCTTTGGTTCGCGCAGATCGTGAGCGAATTAGGGGATTGGTTCTACACTCTGGCGGTTTATCACCTGCTGCTCGAACTCACGGGCAGCAGGGCGCAAGCGGTAGCTTTCGCGGTGGTGCTGCAGGTGCTACCCAGCACACTGGCCGCACCGACGGCGGGTGTGATCAACGACCGGATCAGCCGGAAGCGCATCATGATCGGCGCCGACGTGGTGCGGTTCTTCATTGTGCTGGGGATGTTGGTGGTGCGCACACCATCGATGGTCTGGCTGGTTTATCCGCTGCTTTTCCTGGAGACGGTGGCGGCCGCGTTCTTTGAGCCGGCGCACAGTGCAGTCATTCCGAACATTGTGCCGGAGCAGCAGGTGCTTGCGGCGAACGCGCTGGCATCGGTCACGTGGAGTTTCTGCCTGGCGGCAGGGGCGGGCCTGGGGGGATTGTTCGCGGTCTGGCTGGGGCGCGATGCGGTTTTCGTGTTGAACGCAGTTTCCTTTCTGGCATCGGCGTGGATGATCCGGCGGATGAATTTCAGCGAACCTCACGCGGAGGGTCTTCCTGCGCTACGCGCCAGGGAGCTTTTCGAATTCACCCCGATCCTGGAGGGATTCCGGTACATCCGGAGCCAGCCCCGGCTGTTCGCCACGGTTTTTGTAAAAGGAGGGATCGGGCTGCTGGGCGCGAACAATGTGCTGCTGCCGATTTTGGGCGAGCGCGTTTTTCCGGTAAAGCTCGCGGGGCTGGATCACGGTCGTGCGGCGATGCTCGGCATGAGCATGTTGATGGGAGCGCGCGGAGCGGGGGCGTTGCTTGGCCCGCTGCTCAGCGGACGGTGGGCAGGCGAGCGACATGGACGGCTGCGGATGGGGATTTTCGCAGGCTTCCTGATGGCGGCCGCGGGATACATCGTGCTTGGGAGTTCCACCTCGCTGACGCTTGCCATCTGCGCGGTAATCGCCGCGCATGCCGGCAGTTCCACCAACTGGGTTTTTTCGAGTACGCTGTTGCAGGTGTACACGGAAGACCGGTTTCGCGGACGTGTTTTCAGCGCGGATTACGGACTCTGCATGTTGGGAATTTCGGGCAGCAGTTATCTGGCGGGAGCGGCGATCGATTTGGGGGTTTCCCCGCGCCACTTCGCGGTGGCGGTGGGGCTGGTGATGCTGCTGCCGGCAGCGGCATGGGCGGTGGCGATGAGACGTACGAGGCATCGCGTACCTGACGGATCGGACGTATAATTCGATCAGCGGAGGTCCCTATGCCGTTTTCTGAACGACTGCGTAGTTTCCTCGAAAGCCACCACGCGGAATACACAGTCTCCAAACATCCCAGCGCCTTCACGGCACGCGAAGTTGCCGCGGCGGAGCACCTGCCTTTGAAGGAGGTTGCTAAGACGGTGGTGCTATTCGGCGATGGCACGTACCACATGATTGTCATTCCAGCCAACAAGCTGGTCGATTTGGCGGAGGTGCGCCCGATTCTTGGGCTCGGCCAGATGCGGCTTGCAAAAGAAGACGAACTGGGGCTGCTCTTCCCCGATTGCGAATTAGGCGCGATGCCGCCATTGGGAGCTCTGTACGGCTTCGAGGTGTATCTGGATGCCGGGCTGGCAGGGGAGGAAACGATCGCCTTCAATGCCGGAAATCATCGGGAAGTGATACACATGAAGACCTCGGAATTCCGCAGGCTGACGTTGCCGGTGATTGTCTCATTTGTGCGCGAGTTCGCGGGAGCTCACGGCTGGTAGGCTCGCGGCTGCCCGTCAAAGAGTGACGGGCAGCACATTAGTTTGCCGCGATCGCAAATTTCTTCCCCTGCTTTGCGCGTAAAGAGCAGGGGGGAATATGAGACCCGCAGCGTGCATCACGATTTTGATCGCGTCTATGGGATCGGAGGCGGCGGCGACTAGCGGCGAGGAGCGTTCGTACACGGTCACGATCTGTTCTGACGTGCCTGCGGGTATGAGCTTTGCCATAGCGCGGGCACTGACGGCAAAAATGTTTGCACGGATTGGGATCTCGGTGCATTGGCACGATAGCCGTGATTGCCCCTTGGACGCGATTCGGGTAAGCGTATTATTGGGACCTCAGGGTAGCCGAATGCCGGGAGTGCTGGGATACGCGCTACCCTACGACGGAACACATATCGTGGTTTTCTGGGACCGAATTCAGGCCGGACAACGCGAGAGTAAGGGGGCAGCAGTGCTGGCACATGTGCTGGCGCATGAGATCGCCCATATTTTACAGGGCTGTAGCCGCCACTCTGTTTCGGGCCTCATGAAGGCGAGATGGTGTACCGGACGATTTCACCGCAATGAGCCGGGACGAGCTGCGTTTCGCGCCCGAAGACATCGAATTGATCTACCTTGGTGTGGCGCGGCGCGAGCGCCGGCAATAAATGGGACACGCTGCCCGCTATAATCGCCAGCATGCAGCGATGGATGGTTTGTTTGATTCTGGCTTGCGCAACGCTTCGGGGGCAGAGCAACGCCGACCTGAAAGAGCAGGTTCGCAAAACCGAACTGGCGTTCGCCAAGACGATGGCGGATCGCGACCATGCGGCGTTCACGGGATTTCTGGCAGATGAGGCAGTTTTCTTCGGCGCCAAGGTTTTGCGCGGGGCGAAGGCTGTGGCCGATCAGTGGAAGGCCTTTTACCAGGCGCCCAAAGCTCCCTTTTCCTGGGCTCCGGACGCGGTGGAGGTGCTCGATTCGGGCACGCTCGCACTTAGTTCGGGCCCGGTGTTCGACCCGGATGGCAAGCGCATTGGAACTTTCAATTCCGTGTGGCGGTTACAGCCGGACGGCAAATGGAAGATCGTATTCGATAAGGGCTGCCCCTCGTGCAACTGCGCTCCCTAGGCCGCGGAGCGCGTTACTCTGAAACATGCGCCAGATGCTTTTTGGGCTCCTTTTCGCGGTGGTTCTGCGGGCAGGTTCTGCCGGCCCAGCCAAAAAGCCCGATGGGTCCGGACGAGATCGCGTCCCAGAGGGCGCTGGCAGTTTCCGCACCTGGCGCCCAACTTGCGGCGGTGGTGCAATTCTTTGGCCGGTACCCGAACTCGCCGGTTGTGCCGATGATGATCACTCGCGGGTTCGGTGCGGCTGCGCGCGGAGGTTCGTGGAGTCCGGAGCGCGCGCGGGAACTCGCCTTGGAGATTGGGCAGCGGCTGGCCAAGGGATCGCCGATGGCGCGAAGCGAAGCGGCGCGCACCATCGCTCAATCTCTTTCGGCCGGCAATCATCGCGCTACGCGATGCAGAGGCGTGGGCGCGCCAAGCGATCGCGGGGCTCGACGCGGAAGACCAGATTGCCCGCGAGCGTATATGGCATGAGCAACGCTATGAGCGCCCGACGGTTTTTTGTGGAAGAGGCGCGGGAGAGGTACCGCGGTATCGAGGCCGTGAGCTGGTACACGCTAGGGCGCATCCTGATTCGAGAGGGCCGGGATGCGGAGGCGCGGCAGGCGCTGCAGAAATCTTTGGCGGCGGCGCGCACTGCCGAGGCGGCCAGCGCCTTCGCCGGGCTCGCGGCGAAGCAGGGCGACACGCACACGGTGCTGGATGCGCTGGGCACCGCGATTCTGACGGGCAAAGCGGATCACGCGACGATCGAAAAATTTGAGGCGGCGTACCGGGACAGCGGGATGCGGCCGGACCGCGAGCAATGGCTCGATCGGCGATACCGGATGGAATCGCGAAATCCGCTGGAAGGGGTGGCGTACCGCGGCCCAACAGCATCGCCGCGACGCGCTGTGCTGCTCGAAGTGGTGACGGGCGCGGCGTGCGAGCTTTGCGTTTCGGTCGATCTGGCGACCGACGCGCTGCTGCATCGCTATTCGCGACAAGATCTGGTAGTGATCACACACCATGTGCCGATGGCTGGAGTGGATCCGCTGGTCAGCGCGGCCAGCGAGAAGCGCGCCGGAAGGTACGAGAATCGCGACGCTCCCGCCATTTTTCTGGACGGCGAGGCGATCGATTCCGAGGCGATCGATCCGGGGCAAGGGTTGGCGTCGGTCGCCAGGCCGGTCTTCGAGGGTCTGGACGCGGCTATTCAGAAGAGGATGGCGGTTCCGGCGAATGGGCGGTGTTCGATTGCATGCGACGTGGAGCGGAGAAGGCTTGGACGTGGAGGCGACGGCGGACGAGGCCGAAGGCGCGAAGTTGCAGCTCTACCTGGTTACGACTGAGGCGAGCTATAGCGGAGCAAACGGATTGCGGCTGCATCCGATGGTGACGCGCGACGCAACGCGCCTGGAGGAGGGCGGCCTGGATGTGAAAGGTCCGGCGTTTCGAGCCCGGTGGAGTTTTCCGCTGGCGGGACAACAGGAGAGAGAGAAATTGGGAGTGGTGGCGGTGGTGCTGGATGCGGCGTCCGGGCGGGTGGGGCAAGCCGCATTCCTGGCGGTGGAGGTGGCGAAGTGAAGGTGATTCTCTTTGGCGCCACGGGGATGGTGGGCCAGGGCATTTTGCGGGAATGCCTGCTGGATCCGGAGGTTACGCTGGTGCTCAGTATCGGCCGCCGGGCCACCGGACAGCAGCACCCAAAACTTCGCGAGTTGACGCGCTCGAACCTGCTGGATTATTCCGATATCGAAAACGAGCTGAAGGATTTCGACGCCTGTTACTTTACGCTTGGCGTCTCTTCCGTCGGCATGGCCGAAGATGCGTACCGCCGGATCACCTACGACGTCACGATGGCGGCGGCCCGAGTGCTGGCGCGGCTCAATCCCCAGATGACATTTATCTATGTCTCCGGCATGGGTACGGACGGCACTGAGCAGGGAAGTGTGATGTGGGCGCGGGTCAAGGGCAAGACGGAAAACGACGTGATGAAACTGCCTTTCAAACGGGCATACGCCTTCCGTCCCGGGGTGATTGTGCCGCTGCACGGGATCCAGTCGAGAACCGCGCTGTACCGGATACCGTACCTTGTCCTCGGGCCACTTCTTCCGTTGCTGAAGGGACGGTTTCCGAAGTACGTAACGACCACGGAGCAAATCGGACTCGCCATGCTCAGGGCTGCTAAGAGCGGTGCGCCAAAACGGGTTTTGGAGAGCGCGGATATTAACGCGCTTTAGCAGGAGCGCTGCATAAGGCGATAGTCCGCGCTACGTGGGCGGGAGTTTCGGTCCAATCGAAATCGCGCAGACCATCGACCGCAGTCCAGGTAGTGTGGCATCGGCGAAGAATATCGGGATCGTCGCCCCAACTGCCGTCGGAGCGCTGCGTGGCCAGCAGGTAATCGATGCCGGAGCGAATGCAGGGGTCGGTTTCAGGTACACCGAAGGCGCGCAGCGAATCGATGAATTCGCCGAGCAACTCGGCATCGCCGGCGGCTTGGGTAGCGAGGGCGTTGGCGGTCAGGAATTCAAACTCGTCAGGCAGCCACTCGGGTTTAGGCGAAAGCGGTTGTAGTGGTTTAGGGTGTACACCAGATGGGTGATGGCGAACGCGATATCGCGGAACTCCGGATTTCCTCCGCGATCGTAGCCGCGATAAGGGCGCATGATGGGCAACCAGCGCAGGACATCGGAGTAGACCGCGCCCATCGGTGCGCCGAAGCTATCGGCCGTATAGGTGGAGACCAGCGCACCGGACCAAACGTCGTATCGCGAGCGGCGTTGCAGCGCCAGTCCGCAGGCGCAGAGAGCGATTCCGCGGGGCGAGAGGGTATCGCAGCCTTTGCAGATTTCGGAAAGATCGCCCGGGGGAGCTTCGTAGCGCGGATCGAAACCCAGGTACTCTACGGCGGAGAAGCGTGCGCAGCTTTCCTGCAGGCGCTGGATGAGGGGTGTGTTCACCGCGCCCAAACGACGCGTCACGTCGGCGAGCGCCACGTAATACTCCATTTCGCCGGCGTCGATTAGTTCGGGCTCCGCCGATTCCTGCTGTTGCCAGCGCAGGGCTGCGTGTTCGCCCATACGTCTCGCGGCGGTGCGCAGCTGCTCTTCCCTGGCGGTGGCGGAAATCGAGTGGAAGCACCAGAGGAAATCGCCACTCCACGCCGCGAAGGCCGGGCCGTCGAGCGAAATCTGATGGATGAAGTGGAGTCCGCGAAGGGCGGCTAGAGTACGTTCGGCGCGCCTCAGGCGAGTAGCTCGCCCGTCATCACCGTGACGGCCTGCCCACCCAGCTTTACGCGGTCGCCCTCCAGGCGGACGCGGATCACGCCGCCGCGCTCGGACGCTTGAAACGCCGTGAACTCCTGTTTGCCGAGGATGGGGGACCAATAGGGGCCGAGTGCCGTATGCGCCGAGCCGGTGACCGGATCCTCATCGATACCGGAACCTGGCGCAAAGAATCTCGACATGAAGTCGAATCCCGGGGAGGACGCGCGCGCGGTGACGATAACGCCGCGCACGGGAAGCTTGCGAAGGGTTGAGTGGTCCGGGGAGAGTCCGCGAAGGATGGCTTCCGAATCCACCTCCACCAGATAATCGAAGGCATTCTTGCCGACGAACTTCGCGGCGGCGAGGCCTAAGGCGGGCAGGAGCTCCGGCGGGGCGTCGGCGGCGACAGCGATCTTGGCTGGGAAGTCGAGTTCGATCCAATCGCCGCGCAGGTCGGCGGTCAGCTTGCCGCTGCGCGTGTAGAAGCGAGCCTGCTGATTCGCGGGCAGGTGGCCGTCCTGCCACAGCACATGGGCGGACGCCACGGTGGCATGACCGCAGAGGTCGACTTCTACGGCAGGGGTCAGCCAGCGAAGCTGGTAGCCATCGTCCTGGGGGACGAGGAATGCGGTTTCGGAGAGATTCATTTCGCGCGCCACGTCGCGCATCCACTGTTCATCGGGAGATTCACGAAGAACGCAGACGGCCGCGGGATTTCCCGCGAACGCGCGATTGGTGAACGCATCGACTTGGACGATTCGAATGGCCATAATCTTGCAGGTTACCGCACTTTGAAACTAAACCCGCCGGTTCGGAGTCTCATTAACAATGGCCGTGAGGTTCGCCAAACTATTCCTGGCGGTGGGGCTGCTGGTAGCGCTCTGGGGACTCAGCATGTTGAGCCGGCCGGGAGGTAACGTTTGGGTCCATCCGCTTGGCGTTAGCGCCGGGCCCGTGCGCATTCTTCGATTCTACGCGACGGTGGGAAGCCTGACTCCGGGCGAAACCGCACAACTCTGCTACGCCGTGGAGAACGCGAAGGTTGTCCGCATCTCCCCGATGCAGGCGGCGTACCCTTCCCAGAACACTTGCCTGGATGTGGTGCCCGAGCACACCACACATTACACGTTGCTGGCCGAGGGTTTTGACGGGATGGTGGCTACGCGATCCTTTACCCTCTCGGTGCAGCGGCTGCCGCTGCCCGCGAGCAACCACTTTCAGTATGCCTGGGTGTTAGCGTTGGGCCGAATACTGGCTGTATAAATCGGCCAGTTTCATATCCCCGGGGTGAATCAGGACGCGCCAGCGAAACTCAATTTTTTCGCCGGTAGGAATCTTCCACTGGCTTTCTTCCTGCTTGGAATCGAAGGCATTTCTACCGAACGGATTGAGGGCGAACAGGCCGTAATCGCGGGCGTGCCAATAGGTGGGATGCCGGGGATTGGCGGGATGATCGAAGATCGCGACGCCCAATTTTTCTCCATCGAGTTCAGCTGCGAAGTCCACCCAATTGGAACGCTTCCCCCATATGTTGGCCATGGAGGTGCGGCCATCGGCATCGGTCATCTTCATGCCTTTGCGTTCCGTGAAGGCGTCGTCCAGGCGGATGGCGAAGGCGCCTTCCTTGGTATCGCCGAGGGTAACGTCTTGCGCGGCGGTCAGCGTGATGTGGAAATCGATCGTGCGCAATTTGGCGTCGCCGCCGAAAGTCATGTCGCGGTTTTCGACTAGGAGGACCTTTCCCTGCTCGTCACGCCATTCAATAACGGCGGCGATCGAACTGGAATTTGCGCCTTCCTTCAACGCCGCGCTGCGCACCACTTCGCGGCCCATATGAGGCTTGGTATAGGACGGCTCGTTCTCCCACAACTTGGTGCCGTTGACGTCATCGTAAGAAAACCAGAGTCCGCGATGATGCAGGTGATCGCGGCTTTCGCCCGGCACATTTTCCATGGGGAATCGACGGGTGACGATCTTGCCGGACGCGGAACGCACGGGCGCGAGAAAAGGTTTGCCCGCGTCATTGCCGTAATTGAAGATCGTGAAGGGTTTGCCGTCTACCTTGACGGCGATTTCCTGAGCGAAACAGGCGGCGGCAGCGAGGCCGGCGATCAAGAGGATCCGCATGGCTAGCAGTGTACCGCGCGAATTGCGCGGGAGCATAATGGTACGCATGCTGCCTACCCGAATCATGGCCGCGTTGTTGATGGGCATTTCCGCGGCGGCCGCGGAGATGCCACTGCCGGTACTGCGCGTCGAGCCGACGAGCGGCGGATCCATTTTCTACGTCAAGAATGGTGCAACGCAGCCCTTGACGGCGTTCCTCATCGAGCTGGTGAACTATCCGGGGAGCGCGTACTCCCTGTGGCAGGACGAAATTACGGCGGAGCCCGTGGCCCCGGGAGCGGAAAGGCGCATCGCGGTGAACAACATGACGGTGGGAGCCGTCCCGGACTACGTGAAATTGCAAGCGGCGCTGTTTGCGGACGGGGGTTCCAGCGGTATACCGGAAAAGGTCGCGCAGTTGGTGGAACGCCGCCGGTATCTATTGGAGACAACGCGCGAGTTGGTGCGCCGCCTGGAGAAAGCGGGCGCGAGCAACGCCGCGGCGATCGCGGAGCTCAAGCAGTGGGCCGACTCAATCCAACCCGCCGGGAAGCCAAAGCGCGACTCGCAGGTTTTTATCAACTACTCCGCCGGCCGGGCGCTGATCGGTGAAACGATCACGGCTCTGGAAAGTGGCTCCCTCCCCCGTATTCTTGCCCACCTGCGCTCCTCAGAGCATGCACTGGCCGCGAGCAAGCCATTGTTGTAAGCCTCGGCGGAGCGGGTTACGACGGGCCCAAGACCTCGCGGACCTTACCGGCCAGGCCTTCGGACGTATAGGGCTTGCTGATGTACGCTACTTCGCGGTGCAAAACGCCGCGAGCCGCGAGCACGTTCTGCGTGTACCCGGAAGTGAATAGCACCTTGACTGCTGGAAGTATCGCGGTGAGGGCCTCGGCGAGCTCGCGGCCGTTCATGCCAGGCATCACAACATCCGTCATTAACAGATCAATCTGGCCGCGGTGAATGCCGGCCAATGCCAGAGCCTGAGCGCCATCGCCCGCTTCCAATATGTGGTAGCCATAGGCGGCCAGAACCCTTTTCGCAAGAGTGCGCACCTCGGTATCGTCTTCGACCAGGAGAACGGTCTCCGAGCCCCGCAAGTCCGGCCGGCCGTTTGGTGCAGTGATGGGTATGCCATTGGCCGGCTGAAGGCACGGTAAGTAGATTTTAAACGTGGTGCCCTTGCCGTGTTCGGAATACACTCCGATCCAGCCGCGGCTTTGCTTGACGATGCCGTAGACAGTGGCCAGGCCGAGCCCGGACCCCTGGGCCGGCCCTTTCGTGGTGAAGAATGGTTCGAAGATGTGTTCGAGCGTTTCATCGGCGATTCCGGTTCCGCTATCGGTGACTGCGAGCAGGACGTAGGAGCCGGCTTTGGCCTCGGGGCGTTCTTTCACATAAACGGGATCGATCTCGACGTCCGCCGTTTCGAGGAAGAGCTTGCCGCCGGCGGGCATGGCATCGCGCGCATTGACGGCGAGGTTCATCAGAATCTGGTGCATTTGCCCGCCGTCGGCCATTACGAGCGACAAGGATTGACTCAGGAACGTCTTCAGTTCGATGTCTTCTCCAAGCAGCCGGCGCAACATTTTCTCCGATTCGGCGACGATCTGGTTGAGATCGAGCGGCCTGGGTTGAATCAACTGCTTGCGGCTGAAGATGAGCAATTGCTGAGTGAGGTCGGCGGCTCGTGCGCCTGCTAAGCGGATCTGGTCGATTTCGGTTCGGTGCGGATCGCCGTCTTTCAGGCCGCGGAAGACCAAATCGCTGTACCCGTTAATCACGGTGAGCAGGTTGTTGAAGTCATGGGCCACGCCGCCGGCGAGCCTCCCAATACTCTCCAGTTTCTGGGCTTGCAGGTAGCGTTCCTGAGTATCGCGCAGCGCCTCTTCGGCGGCTTTCCTCTCTGTGATATCGCGTTCGCAGCCCTGAACACCGATCTGGCGGCCGCCTTCATCCAGGATGGGTCCCCAAGTGGCGGCAACCCATTTCACGCGGCCGTCCTTGGCGACGAGCCGGTATTCTTCGTCCTGAATGGAATTTCCCTGGAAGAGGGATTCCCAGTGGGCGAACATACGAGAACGATCGTCGGCATGGAACCAATCGATCCAGCCTGCGCGTTCGAGGTCAGACACGGTATAGCCGGTTAAGGTTTCGACGGAGGCATTGGCGTAGATCAGATTGCGCCTGGTGTCGTAGGCCAGCACCATTTCTCGCAGGTTGTTGGCCATGAGGCGCAGTTTCTGTTCGGCCTCGCGGAGGTAGCCCTCGGTCTGGCGGGTGCGATCGCGCTCGCGAGTAATGCGCAGCGTCTGCCAGCAGGTGAGGATAAAGAGCAGCGCGAAGAGTGCGACGGCCGCCATCAAACGGCGTTCTCGCCTGCGGGATGTCAGGAGGGCTTCCATGGACTCGAGATGCTGTCCGGAGAGATAACCCCAACGCGAAATGACCGCGGCCAGTTTGCCTTCGGCGGCCATGGCGCCGATCTCTTCACGGAGGGCGTCGGCGACGGCATGATTCTCGAACGAAGCGCCGATTCCGAGGCGTGAGTGGACCTCTGAGACGGCGATCCAGCGAAGAGGATGTCCCGCGCATGCGGGTTGATCCAAGAGGGCGGAGATCGCGGTGTACGCGTCCATGAAAGCGGCATCGACGCGATTCTGACAGAGGTCATCCAGGACGCCCTTTAGTCTGGGGCGGGCCTGGGGGTGTGCACCGGGCAAGCGGCTACTCAGTTGCCAGTTATCGATCGACGGATTGGCGACGCCAATGGTGGCGGACGCCAGATCCTGCAATTTGTTGTACGGACTGTCGGCACGAACCAGCATGCTATATTCCGAGTCGAGGTACGGCTCCGATATATGGAACGCCTTGAGGCGCTCTGGTGTAACGGTGATTAGCGGCCACAGGTCCACCGCCTTTCGCCGTAAAGCGGCCTCCGAACTTTCGTTCCAGAAGACCCATCGCAGGGCGATCCCGCGACGCTGCGCGGCGGAGCGCACCAACTCAATGGCGAGGCCACCGGGACGGCCATCGTCTCCACGGATCTGAAAGGGCGGCGAAATCGTCCAGCCAACGGTATAGACCCGATTGGCGTACGCAGTCCTTCGCGATTCCACCCAACCCCAAACAGTCAGGAAAAGGGCTAGCGCGAACACGATGGTCCAAGCGGCTTTGCCGGTACGCGTCAGTTTAAACAAGGCAATGCTGTAAGAGTATCAATCCGACCACTTCATGGGAAGGGCGGGGGCGACGGCGGTCGCGGCGGGAGCGGGGGACTCGGGCACGCTCAGTATACTTTTTGGCGCAATAGGACTACTCGGACCCAGAGCCGGATTAGCTCATAGAGCGTGGTGGCGAGAGATCGGAGGCGAAAGAATTGTGATTTTCCGTGCAGGCGCGGGTAGTGGTGAACGCCGGTTTCCACCACGCGACATCCGGTCAGTTCCAGCTTGCGCACCAATTCGACGCAGATCGTCCCGCTGGTGGAGGTGAGGCGGATCTGCTCCAAGAGCGATCTGCGGATCAAGCGGTAGTCGCAATCGATATCGCGAATGCGGATGCCAAACAGGAGGCGCGCGAAAAAGTTGTAGGTGCTGCCGATCCAGATGCGGTGGGCCGGGTCGTGGCGTTCGAGCTTGTAGCCGTTTACCAGGCCGGTTTCCGGCGTCATCAAGACCAACAGCGACGGCAGTTCGCCGGCATTATATTGTCCGTCTCCATCGGTGTAGAAGACAAAATCCTTGGTGGCGCTGGCAAAGCCGCTGCGCAGTGCGCCGCCATAGCCGCGGTTCTGTTCATGGGTTACGACGCGAAGGTGGGGATGGTAGTGATGACGGAGATTCTCAAGCACGGCTGCCGTATCGTCATGGCTGCCATCGTTGACCACGATGACTTCGTAATCGGCGACGTGGGCCTCGAGGGCGGTGAAGGTTTTGGCGAGCAGGCTGGGGAGCGAGGGCGCGTCGTTATACGCGGGGAAGAAGACACTGAGGGAAGGGAAGCGCGTGGTCACAGAATCCTCTCGCCGATGAGCATCAGTGATTGGCCCACCGGGAACCTTCGTCCTCCGCCTACCCAGGCGGCTTCCATGGCGAGGGGAGCGAACAGGAGCCGGTCCAGCCAGGGTTCCACGGGATGAACGCCGCTTTCGGGCTCCTTACGCAGTAGCGGTTCCCAGAGCCGGAACTTGAGCAGGGCGGCCGGCAGCAGGAGAGAATTCACGTAGGTGCAACCCAAAATGCGAATCCCGACGCCGGCGAATAATTGCACCAGGCGGGCTTGCGTAAAGCGCTGGCGTTCGTGTGCGAACTCCGAATGCCGGCTGCGGAGAATATCGAGCGCAGCGGTGCGTACCACCAGGAGGCCGCCTTTGCGTGTGACGCGCGCAAGTTCGCCGGCCGCGAAGATCTCTTCGCCGAGGGGCAAATGGGCGATCACGTCCACGGACATTACCACATCGAACGTACCCTCCGCGAACGGGAGGGCGCGAATGTCGCCTTGCACCGGCCGCTGGACGCCGAGTTCGCGAGCGTAGCGCAATCCGTGGCGGCTGAGATCCATCGGGATAATCGGCCAGTTGCGCTCACGCTGCAACAGGTGGGAGAGGTATCCGGTGCCGCAGCCCGCTTCGAGGGCGCGATCGACTCTTCTTCCAGTCAAGTGCGGATCCATCATGCGGAATAGGATGGAGCGCATTCCGCGATACCACCAGAAATGTTCTTCGGAGTTGCGGATATTGGCGAACTCCGCCGGATTCATGAAGTCGCTCATGTGGCTGAGACGGCTCCGCTTTCGGCGGTATCCTCGGGCAGTGGCACGATCGGATCTCCCATTAATCGCTCATACAGGCCGCGCGCGGCACGCTGTGCAGCCACCTTTTTCGTGCGGCCTTCCGCTTGGCCTATCCAATCTTTCCCTACGCGGACTTCCACGGTAAACGTTTTGGCGTGTTCGGGACCGCGCTCCCTGACAACGGCATAACGGGGCTGGGGCAGGCGGCGCGTTTGCGCGAGTTCCTGCAGCGCGCTCTTGAAATTCGTGATGGCGGGTTGAATATCCGTGCCGGCTTCTTCGTCGCCGAAGAAAGGCGCGTCGAGCACGTGGGCCGCGACAAACGCGCGAGCCGCATCGACACCGCCATCGAGGTAGATGGCGGCCATGATCGCTTCCAGCCCGTCTACAAGCAAGGTCTTCTTGTTCCGCCCGCCGCTCATTTCCTCGCTGCGGCCGAGTTCGAGGTAGCTGCCGAGATCCAGGCGACGGGCGACGCCATGCAGATGCGCGGCACTCACGAGGTGAGCTTTGAGGCGGGAGAGATCGCCTTCGTGATATTCGGGGAAACGGCGGACCAGAGCCTCGGCGATCAGGAAACCCAACACGGAATCGCCGAGAAATTCGAGCTGCTCATTATCATTGAGCGGCGACCCGGCGCCGGAGCCGGGCCGGCTTTCGTTGGCCAGGGAACTGTGGGTAAGCGCGCGGCGCAGTAACTCCGGGTCGTTAAACCGATAGTCCAGCTTCAACTCGAGTAGTGCCGGCTCCGCGCGCATGTAGGGACTGGATTATTTCGCCGGCGCTGGTGCGGCGCCCGGAGCCTTACCACCGGCCTTTACCGCAGCGGCCCGAACGTTTTGAGCGATCTGCTTGATCTGCGGATGAGTACCCGCGTCGGCCAGGATTTTATCGCACCAGACGATTGCTTCATCGTTCTTGCCGGAAGCCTGCAGCGCCGAAGCAAGCCGCACCATGTACGCCGGCTCGGGACGCGAGTTGGAATCCACGGCTAGTTTGAAGTTCGCCGCGGCCACGTCGTATTTCTTGCGTGTCAGGTTGCCCAGCCCGATGGAGTTGTAGGCTTCGGCGGTGAAATCCTTTTTCGCCTCAGCCCACTGATCGTCGGGAATCTGCGGGATTCGGCTTGGGCAGAGTCTTCATCATGTCGATGACCTGGTTGGCGTACTTTTCCGCCTTGCCGAGTTTCTCTTCGCGATCCAGATCGTTTTCCCGAGTCTGCGAGGCATAGTACTTGGCCAGCATGAGTGTCGCGCGGAAATCCTGAGGGTTCACCTCCAGGGTGCGTTCGGCGAAGATCACCATGTGTTCCTGGTCGTTCTTCTTCTCATAGGCGTCGGCTTCCATATAGAGAGCGATGCCTTTGAAGTCTGTATCGGCGAATTTGGTGATCAGGTTTTCGCAAGCCGCGATGGTTGCATCCGGATTTCCCTGGGCGGCCTGCAGTGCCTGCAGGGCTTCCATTTCCGCTTTCGATTTTGGCGCCGGCCCTTTGGGCGCTGCGGCTGGAGCCTGTGCCATCAGGCACGAGAGGCCGGCGCCGAGTGCCAGGATGCCGGTCAGTATGGTTCGTTTCATGCGGTAAAACTCCTTCGAGGTTTCTACGGTTTCTTTGTCAGTTCCAGGCCTTGCCTGGCTTCCTGACGCGCCTTATCGGTGGCGCCTTCCACTTTGAGGACACTTTCGAAGCACAGGATCGCGCGGTCACGATCTCCCGCCGCGACTGCGAGCCGCCCGAGATACACCAAATCCCAGGCCTTGTCGAAAGCCTCAGGTTCCGATTCCAAAGATTTCTGGAAGAGACGCTCCGCCGAGTCCAGATCTTTTTCGATCAGGGCAATACGTCCGAGTCCGTAATACGCGGTGGCGTGAATCGATTTCTTCTCTGTCTGTTCCAAGACCTTAAGGAACAGTTTCTTGGATTTATCCAACTCGCGCGAACTGTACGTTTGTTCGGCTTCCTCCAATGTTTTCGCTGCGCCGGTGAGGGCAGGCGGAGGTGCGGGAGGCGTCTTCACTGTGGGACGTTCCGCGCTGGTCTTGCTGAATTCGACGCCGGTGAGCCGGCGGTCTTCCTTGACCAGGTCGATGGCCTGAATCATCTCCTGGTAGTAGAGAAACATGGAGCTTTCCTGCTTCTCATAAACGGGAAGAGCTTCGGAAAAATACGGCGCCAGGATGTAGCCTTCGGCGAAAGCCTGCTGGATCATCGCGGGCTTGTGATCGAGCCGGGATTCGACCACCTTGATTAGCGATTCGGTCGCCAGCAGCAGAAAGTCTTCCTTATAAGCGTCGCCCAGCGCCTGTGCGCGCATGGCGTGGTCTACAAGAGGTTTCTTCCGATTCAGAATCTCCTGGTGGCGGGTGGCAAGCGGATCGAGCAGGTAGTGCAAATAGGCGTGGCGGATATCGAAGATGCGCGGCTCGGGAGAGGGCGTGACGACGATCGTGTAATTGTCGCTGTAGCTGCGCGTCTGAATCTGGTTGGGCGCGGCCTGGAGTTCGACGAAGACCTGGAACCGGCGGTTTTTGAAGCCGGAGGTCATCTGGCGCATGTACCCGTTCACCTGGAGCACAGCGTTGGTGACGGGCTCGTGGTAGCGATCGATATACTGTTCGATCGCGGGCTGGGACCGCTGCCAGAGATTGTCAATGTTGGCCTCTTTATAGAAGGCCGCCAGGAGCTTGGAGAGTTCGCGCATTCCCGCCACATCAGGCGGAATTTCCACGTCGCGCATGGCGAACTCAAAGGTAGGCGGCCCGGAACAGGAGAGGGCAAACGAAATGTACTGGCTGAGTTCCTGGGCATCGGTACGGCGTCGATGCCTTTCGAAGAAATCCTTCAGCGCGGGCAACGAGGGAATCTCGCGCTTGGCGAGCTCTTTCTGGATCTCCGCGCGAATGGGGTGGTTATTGGGAGAGGCGATATCCGCCTTGTATCCGGCGGCATTGAGCGCGGCCATCACCGTGAAAAGGCTGGGGCTGGCATCGAGTTGCCCGGTTTCGGCCGGGAAAGCCGGCGCCGCAATGGCCGCCAGCAGGATAAGCGAAAACGTGATACGGGACAATAGATTAAGCCTTGGAATACTCCAGTTTACCGCATCGGCGAACCTTTACCGCACCAACACCAGTTCTTTGAGGTTTACGCCGGGGCTACCGCCGGGGTTCGCCGCCGGCAAGGGTATCGTGAGATCGAGGTTCTTGCAGACCGAGGCTGTACACGCCTGACCGCGCACGGCTAACCGGGTGGCACCCGCGCCGGTCCGCCTGACTTTCGCCGCAAACAGCGCCTGACCCTCGAAGCCCCAACTGAACCAGCGCAATTCCGGGTGGGAGAAATCTTTAGGTGCGGATTGATACCAGGGCCCCGCGATCTGCAGGCTTCCGCTGGCCAGGATTTCCGTCGGCCGATCGTTGCTAATCGCCGGTTTGCCGGCGAGCTTTTCGTCCACCCGGCGCTTGTTATCCATCGCGAAGGTATGCCAGCCGGGGCCGAGGGTGGCGCGCACGAGCAAGTAATCGCCATCGAGCCGCGCCTGGTAGGCGATCGAGAGCTCGTCTTCGTGGCGCACTTCGACGGGCGCGGTCCAATCGGACGCCATCGGCGGTGACCGCGATCAAAAATGCCAATAGCCTGCTCATTTTCGAAAGCTCAGTTGGTAGCTGTGT
Organism: uncultured Solibacteraceae bacterium; assembly: GCA_963811575.1. Lineage (GTDB taxonomy): Bacteria > Acidobacteriota > Terriglobia > Bryobacterales > Bryobacteraceae > Solibacter. Next base: position 110,750 of record CAWERY010000017.1, read on the forward strand.
AGCGGCAACTGAATCCGTTCTCCGTTGCGAATCACTCCCAGGGTAGCCGATTCGCCGGCCTTTTTTCGCAGTTTCAGAAACAACTCGGCCGTGTTGGCGTTGTCATCGCGCTCCATGGAATCCACGGAATAGATAATGTCGCCGACTCCGAGCTCATGGGTTTTGCGGATTTTGGCGAAATCAGAAACGTATTTCACCTGGCTGGCGAAACCGTCGGCAGGAAGATCGAGTTTCCGCTTCTCCTCAGCGGAGAGCGGGCGATCTTCGAAATCGAGCCGCGGGTCCACGCTGGACTGACGGAAGCGCAGGTCGGTCCACCACCAGCGTACCGGCAGCGCGATCTGAAGGGAGAGGGAGGTTTCACCGCGATCGACCGTGAGCGGCGATTTTTTCGGCGCGGCGGTCCACTTTGTCGTACCGGTATTGCAGGTCGCCGAAGGTCCACACTGGAGTGTCATTCGAGGGAGGCGATCCGGTCGCCGGGCTTCATACCCGCAGCAAGCGCCGCGCCGCTCGCCTGTTTCACGACCAGACCTTTCGGGACGTCGAGCTCGATACCCAGCGTCTTGATGTCCGGCGAGCGATAGAGGTGGGTCAGCTTATCGAGGACGCCATCCTGCTCGCGTTGTATGTTCTGGAAGTCGCCGATCAGGTGGCACTCCACGCACTGGCGCTGTGCGAAGGTACGCTGGACCAGCAGCGGGATCTCGCGCGGGAAAAGAGGCTTGGGCCGGTCCGGCAATTTAAGATTTCCGGCCAGATACTGCTGGTGAAGCTGCAGACCCTGACGAAGAGCGAGTTCCAGGCTGTCGAGATTCAGATACGTATCGGGGGAGGCGGAGTCGCGGCCGCCGTAACGGAAATAGATCTTCTCATCGGCATTGAACGCGAAGAAGTAGATGGTGTTGTTCCAATCGCGATCGAACAAGCCGACATCTACATCGTCCAAGCGCGTGATACGCAGACAGACGTACTGGCTGAGTTGTTTGCCGAGCGGAGAATTTTTCGGTGACAGCACAACCTGTGCGTCAAATACTCTGCCGGCGATTCAAGCCTCGCAGCGAAACTCCACGAAGATCGGCTTGTGCGAGGCTTTGGCCTGCTGCACGGCGTCGCGATAGCTGCCGAGCCATTGAATCGCGTCGTCTTGCGCCGCCGCGCCTGCGCCTGCAAGGAGAAGGAAGAGTCCGAGAGTTTTCATAAAGGGCTACTTTTTGTGGAACACCATCTCGATCCCGCCGACAATTGTACGGCCTGGCATGGGCACGTTAGGAATCTCCTGATAGGAGGAATTGGCGGCGTTGGTCACTTGAATGTAGGGGTGAATCGATTTATGCGGCAGGCCGGCATAGATATCCCACAGCGGGTATAGCGACTGCGCATAACGCTGGATCACGCCCACTCGCGTACGGAATACGAAATTTCCGCGCGGCGTGATTTGCCAGCCGAAGACTCCGGAATGAGTCGGGTAGTTGAACGTGTACTTGGTATATCCGGCCGCCACCGTGTCCTGAGTGGCATGCAGTTGCGTATACCGGAGGTCGAACATGTTGGTGCGTGACGGCGTCCAGCGCAGCGAGGCTTCGACACCTTTGAAATTCAAATTCTGGATGTTGAGGGCACGGTAGATATCGGTGAGTGAGGCGCGGTAGTAATCGATGCCGTCGCGTTCGCGGCGCTCGAAAAACGTGATGTCGCCGCGCACGACGCTGCTGGGCGTCCAATCGGCGCCGGCTTCGTAAGTCCAGGCGCTCTCGGGGCGAAGCGTGGGACTGCCGACATTCCCGGGATCGTGGTAGTAGAGATCGGTGTAACTCGGCACGCGAAAGGCGCGGCTAGCGGAGGCGCGAAACTTCACTTGCGGCGATGCCCAGTATCCGGCTGCAATGGTGGGTGTGAAGGCGGCGGAAAAATTGCGGTAAATCTCTTCCCGGGCGGACAACGTAGCGGAGAACCGGTGCAGGGCGCGAAAATCCGCGGCCGCATACGCCGCCGCGCGGTAGCGCGAATGATCGCCGAGGTTATTGCTGATCACTGATTCGTGGAAGCCTTCCACGCCGTAGTAGAGCGTAGTTACCGGCGACATCTCCTCGCGGCGGCGCAGCGCGAACTGGTAACTTTCATCGGAGTGATGATTGGCGAAGACCTCGGGCCGGTCGCGGTAGAGGACGAAGAGATCGCTGTGGCGCCGGAAGGAGAAACTCGCGCTGGTCTTCTCGCCGAGCGCCTGCTGAACGCCCGCGAACCACGTCTTGGTGTCTTCCCAGGAATTGAAATTGCCGTAGAACTGATCGGCTCCGAAGGGATGATCCATGTAAGCCAGATTGACGGAGCCGTTGCCGATGCTGGTGGCGATACGGGTGACGCTGGCGAACTGCAGGTTGCGGTAGTCGCGATCGTCCCGAAAGCCGGTTGAAAAATCGCGCGCGAAGGAGAGTTGTTCGGAGACGGTCTTGCCGGCGATGTTGATGCCGACGTGCTGCTGATTGATGCCGTCGCTGCCGACGGCGGTGCGCAGCCGGAACTCGGTTTGGGGCGGCGGTTCGGTGATGATGTTGATGACGCCCCCAATTGCGTCGGACCCGTACAATGTGGAGCCCGAACCGCGCATCACTTCGACGCGTGAAACGCTCTCCAGGGGCACCGGGATATCCATATTGTGATGGCCGGATTGCGCGTCGTTCAGCCGCATTCCGTTGAGTAGCACGAGGGTCTTGCCGAAGCCGGCGCCGCGAATGGAAAGATCGGCCTGTACGCCATTGGGCGCGCGTTCCGCCAAATCGAGCGAGGGATCGAGTTTGAAGACGTCGCTGAGCGTATTGAGCACCAGCGACTGGCTGCGAACGGGCAGTACGCGAATGGCGCGATCGATTTCCTCCAGCGACATCGGTTCGTAAGTCCCGGTGACGACGACGGTTTCGCGCGTAGGCTCGGGCAACTGTGCGATTGCGAATCGAGGCGTAAGCGTAAGCAATAGAAATGCGGGAAAAACCAAGGCTTTGAGGCGCAACTTCCATTCTACATCGGGCTCTTCGCTATGATGGTTCTCGACCATGAACTGGAATGATGCAGCGGAAGACTTCTTAAACCTGGTGTTGGCGCAAACGCCGCGGCCAGTGCGGGACGAGACTGAAACTCAGATTCGGGCGACCGCCGAGGCTATGGCGGAGGATGACGGAAAACAAAGGGTCGGCGTGGAGACCGTGATCGCCGCGTGGGTCCGTTTGACGCCGGAATCCCTGAAATCCGACTTGCCGCGCCAGATGGAACGTTTCGGGCTGGATCCAGACGAATACCGTCATTTGCTGGAGTAGGCCCGCGAGGCGGCGGGTACGCGGGCTAAGCCAGGTAATACCCCGCGCGTTCGATGACTTCGACTTCGATACCGAAGAGGGTGGAGAGGGTCGCGGACGTCAATGTTTCGCTCTTCGGGCCATCGCGGTAGATGCGGCCTTCCTTGATCAACACCACGCGCTCCATTTCCGGAATGATGTCAGGCAGGTGATGGGTCACCATGATGATGCTGATGCCGTTACGCGCCAGGCGGCGCAAGGCTTGGCGGAGTTCGTGGGTGGCGTGCAGATCGAGACTGGTGGAAGGCTCGTCCAGAACCAGGGCCTGCGGATCATGCACCAGGGCGCGCGCGATGAGAATGCGCCGCGCTTCCCCGCTCGACATCTCATTGGTGTTGCGCAGCGCCAGATGGGAGATCTCCAGTAAGGACATCACCTCGCGAGTCTTCGCTTCCATCGCGGGCGTGACCTGGTGATTCGGCCAGATACCGACGCTGCCGAAGAAGCCGGAGAGGACGATTTCGCGTCCTGAATAATCGCGTGTACACATCTGCATCCAATCGTTAGAGACGATGCCCAGAATGTGACGCAGGTCGAAGAGGCGCCAGCGCTCCCGCCCTAGAATGCGGAGGGCCCAGGGTTCGGGTTTCAGCATGGGATACAGATCGCGCGACATGAGCTTGATGAGCGTGGATTTCCCGGAGCCGTTCGGTCCCAGAATGGCGACATGCTCGCCTTGCGCGATGGAGAGCGTCACGCTATCGAGCGCGATGCGGTCATCGCGGCGCACGCTTACATTTTGGAGTTCGAGAAGAGGGGCCAAGGATATATTTTAATCCGGCAGACAACACGGAAGTGCGATAGAGTCCTCGCTGCTCTCCGCGCCTCCAACCCTCTACCCAGATCTAGATTCTGTACGTCGCTTCACCGCCCGATGGTCGTTACACCGGTTACGCTGGCAAGCCCGATCTTAAGGAACAGAGTTAGTAACTTATCGTAGTTTGTAAGATCACGTATCAGAAGATAGTTACTCTTACCCACTTGAGAATTTGGCCTCCTATGCTAGCATCACGCTGACAAGTCGTTTAACGGAGGAGACGATCGGATATGAGAAGTGTATTTTTTAGTGCAATTTGCGGAGTGACTTTGCTGGCTACCGCGCCTGCCGCAGTCATCTACAGCAATCTCACGCCAAACAATCAAATTGCGATTGCATCGCGCCCGGGCGCGACGGGTTTGCCCGAGATTGAAACGGGGGATGACTTCCTGTTGTCCGGCGCGGGAACAATCAACAGCGCGACCTTCATCGGGCTGCTGGTTCCAGGTCCCACGGGAGCCTCGACATCCGTGTCTGACGTCGTGGCAGAGATGTACCGGGTGTTCCCCCTGGATTCCACCGTTCCGCCATCGGGTAACGTTCCCACCCGGAACAATTCTCCGTCCGACGTTGCGTTCGCGTCGCGCGACAGCCTTTCCGGCGACCTTTCGTTTTCCACGAGCGTGCTGAATGTCAGTTTCACGTCGGTGAATAGCATTAAGCCCGGCGGCATCCACACGAACACGGGAGGCAACGGACCGGTTACCGGCCAGGAAGTCCAGTTCGATGTAACTTTCCTCACTCCCTTTAGTTTGCCGGCGGATCATTACTTCTTTGTGCCGCAGGTTTCGCTGACCAATGGCGGCACGTTCTATTGGCTGTCCGCTTCTCGACCGATTAGCGGAAGCGGCACGACCCCCTTCGCGCCCGACCTGCAGGCCTGGACGCGAGACCAGGATCTGGATCCCGACTGGCTGCGCGCCGGTACCGATGTGGTGGGCGGCGGAGCGACGGCCCCCCAATTCAACACGGCGTTTTCGCTGGACGGAACAGTTGCGCCGGAGCCGGCCGCGGTATTTCTGTTGGGCGGCGGACTGGCGGCGATCCTCTTGCGTAAGCGTTTGGTTAGGGGATAAGTCGCGGTTCGCTCTTGTCAGCCTGACTGCGCGGCGGCCTGATTGATATAATCCCGGAATCGGCCGCATGGTGAAAAAGTCAGGTTCGGTTGAGGAGAAGTTCCGTTCAGCGCTTGCTACGTTAGTCGATCGCGTAAAGCAGGACAGGTCCGTGCTGGCCGTAATTTTATGCGGCAGTTTATCGCACGACACCGTATGGGAGAAGTCCGACATCGATTTAGTGTTGGTAACGGTCGATGATCGGAAGCGACCGGATTTCGGAATCTCCCTCTACGCGGACGGGATCAACGTACATGCGTTTCTGATGCCCCGCGCTGAATTCCGCAAGTCAGCGGAGGGCTCGATTCGCAACAGCTTTCAGCACTCCCTGCTTGCCAAAGGGCGATTGTTGTACACGCACGACGAGACGATCACCGCGTTGTGCGAACAGTTGCGAACGATCGGAGAGCGGGATACCAAACTGCAATTGCTCTCCGCCGCAAGTCATGCGTTACCTTCCATCTATAAAGCGCATAAGTGGTTTCTGACGCGCGGCGACCTGGACTACACCGCGCTGTGGATTCTGTACGCGGCCAACTCGCTCGCCAGGATCGAAGTGCTGGAGGCGCGCCGGCTGTTAGACCGTGAAGCGTTGCCCCAGGCGATGCAGTTGAACCCCGCTTTCTTCAAGAGCGTGTATACGGACATGCTCAATGCCAAGAAGACGCCCAAGAGTGTTCAGGCTGCGCTGACCGCAATCGACGGATATCTGGCGAAGCGCGCGGCAATTATTTTCGAGCCGGTGATTGAGCACCTGAGGGAGGTTGGCGAGGCGCGCTCAATCACCGAAATCGAGGATTATTTTAAACGCAATTTCGGGGTTGAGGGAATCAGCGGCGTCTGCGAATACCTGGCGGATCAAGGCATGCTGGGCAAGGCGCCGCTGCCGGTGCGGCTGACCAAACACAGCAACGTCGATGTGGAGGAGCTAGCGTTCTTTTACGCCGATCGCGCGCAGGCCGAGGAGGTTCCCGATGAGTGGTAAAGCGAAGGCGCCGCGAACCACGCTTGCGGTGCAGGGCGCACGCGTGCACAACCTCAAAAACGTCTCCATCGAACTGCCGCGAGACCGTTTGATCGTAGTCACGGGGCTTTCGGGCTCGGGAAAATCGAGTCTGGCGTTCGATACGATCTACGCGGAAGGACAGAGGCGATACATGGAGTCGCTCTCCAGTTACGCCAAACGCTTCGTGTCGCAGGTTGCCAAGCCGGACGTGGATTTTGTATTTGGCCTTTCGCCGGTGATTTCGATTGAGCAGAAGACCATCGGGAGTAATCCGCGCTCCACGGTGGGAACGATGACGGATATCGCGAGCTACCTGAATCTGCTCTTCGCGACTATCGCGGAGCCTCACTGCCCGCGAACCGGCGAACGCGTGGCAAGCCGAAGCGCCAATCAGATTCTGGAAGCAATTCTCGCGCTGCCGGAGGGCACAGAGATCGAACTGCGGGCGCCGGTGTTCCCGGTCTACGGAGAGGAACTGGAATTCGTCTTCACCGAAGTGCGAAAGAAGGGCTGCCGCCAACTGGTAATCGACGGCCGGCGAGTGGATCTGGCCAACGAATTGGACCTTGACGAGACGAAGGTCCGGAACATGGACGCGGTGGTGGACCGGTTCGTGGTGGCCGGCAAACACGAGAAGGCAATCAAGGCGGGGATTTCCGCCACGCTTCTGGTGGGCGACGGTTTGCTGCAGGTAGAAGTGTTGAAAGGCGCGGGCAAGAGCGAGGCGGAACGCTTCTACAAAGGGCTCTGCAGCGCGACGCACCATTTCGTCTACGGCGGCATCGAACCGGAGTTCTTCATGTTCAACAATCCGGAGAGCGCCTGCCGTACGTGCGGCGGTCTGGGGGTCTACAAGATTACGCATCCGGAACTGCTGGTGCCTGATCCAAAGCGAAGCGTGATTGGCGGTTGCTTCGTGCGGGAAGCATTCAAGTACAATCCCGACACCTGGGACGGGCGTGTGATGTACAGCCTGTCGAAGGCTCTACCGTTTCCGCTGGACGTGCCATGGGAAAAGTTGCCGGAGAAGGCGCGCCAGGCAATCCTGAACGGGATCGATCGCAAGATTCCAGTGATCATGCCGCCGGATGGCAAGATCAAACGCGAGGACTGGCAGGGCAAAGAGGTTGGATTCGGAGGTATCGCGCGCCGCATTGAACGTCAATACAGGCGGTACCGGCAGCGCGGACGAGGCCAACTCCGGGATGGAGGAGTGGCTCGATAAGGTGATGGTGGAGCGAACGTGCCCGGATTGCAAGGGTGCGCGGCTGCGTGCGACGAGGCTGCTTTTTACCGTTGCGGGGAAGACGATTTACGAGGTAGGTGGGCTCAACTTCGACGAGCTTCACGGATTTCTGGGCGAGCTGCGGCCTGCCGGGCGGGGCGCCGATGCGGGGCGTCAGGTAGCGCGGGAAATCCGTGGCAGGGTAGAACTGCTTCTTGGGATCGGCCTGGACTATCTGAATCTCAACCGGCGTTCGGGGACTTTATCGGGCGGCGAGGCTCAGCGTATCCGGCTTTCCACGCAGATAGGTTCCGGTTTGATGGGAATGTTGTACGTCCTGGACGAACCGAGCATCGGCCTGCACCCGAAGGACAACGTGAAGATGATCGCGACGCTCGAAAGCCTGCGCGATATCGGCAATACGGTGATCGTGGTGGAGCACGACGAGGACACGATTCGCGCGGCGGACCACATCGTGGAAATGGGGCCGGGGCCCGGCGTTCACGGCGGACGGATTGTGGTGCAGGGAACGCTGGCGGAGGTATTGGCGTGCAAGGGTTCGCCGACCGGGCAGTTTCTTTCGGGGAAGCGGCGCATCGCCACACCGGAATCGCGGCGCGTGGGAAACGGGAAGACGTTGACGGTGCGCGGGGCGCGCGAAAACAATTTGAAATCGGTGGACGTCACGTTTCCCCTGGGAGCGCTGGTAGCGATCACGGGCGCCTCCGGGTCCGGCAAGAGCACCCTGATTAACGAGATTTTGTACAAGGCATTGTGGAAGCGCCTGGTGGACACACGGACACTGCCCGGCGATCACGATGCGATTGAGGGAGGCGAGAATGTTCACAAGGTAGTGAACATCGACCAGTCTCCGATCGGCAGGAATAGCCGGTCGAATCCGGCGACCTATATTGGGTTCTACGATACAATCCGCGAACTGTTCACGCGTACTCCAGTGGCACTGGAACGAGGGTATAAGGCGGGGCGTTTCAGCTTCAACGTGAAGGGCGGCCGCTGCGAGGAGTGCCAGGGCGAAGGCGTGATCACCACGCAGCTTTACTTCATGCCCGATGTGGAGGTGACGTGCGCGGTTTGCAAGGGCGCCCGGTTCGGCGCCGAAACGCTCGAGGCGACACTGCGCGGGAAGACGATCACCGATGTGCTGAACATGTCGGTGGAGGAAGGCGTAACCTTCTTCGCGAGCGAACCGGCCGTGAGCAAGAAGATCGAGGTGTTGAACGATCTGGGCCTCGGCTATTTGACGCTTGGCCAATCGGCGACCACACTTTCGGGCGGCGAGGCGCAGAGAATTAAGATCGCGACTGAGTTGAGCAAGCTGCAGCGATCCAAGCACACGGTTTACATTTTGGACGAGCCGACCACCGGCCTGCACCTGGCAGACGTAGAGAGGCTGTTGGATTGCTTGAACCGACTGGTGGAAGCGGGGCACACGGTGATGGCGATCGAGCATCACCTGGATGTGATCAAGACGGCGGATTACGTGATCGATCTGGGCCCCGAAGGCGGGCATGCGGGCGGGCAGGTAGTGGCGACAGGCACGCCGGAAGATATCGCGGCATGCAAGGCGTCGTACACCGGGCGCTTCTTGAAAGCACATCTTGCGGCTGCGGCGAAGGCCGTGCGCGTTACCGGTCGATGACCGGCGCGATGCTCCGTGAAAAAATGCAGCGTAAACGAACTTTCTGCATCTTGAATTCCAAACGGAATGGCCCGGCTCACGTTAAATTGAGATAAGGAGTCCTCGCTTTGCTGAAAACTACATTCTTTGTTTCGCTGTTCGCGGCCGGTCTTTCCGCGCAGAATTCGACACCCAACGCAAGCATGATGGGTTTCGATGTCAAGTCGATCGATAAGAGCGTGGATCCCTGCACGGATTTTTACCAGTACGCCTGCGGCAGCTGGTTGAAGAGCAATCCGATTCCCGCGGACCAATCGCGTTGGGGCCGTTTCAACGAGTTGGACGAGCGAAACAAGCAAATACTTCGCGGAATTCTGGAAACGGCGGCAAAGAACGACGCTTCACGCGATGCGGTGATGCGGCAAATCGGCGATTATTACGCGGCGTGCATGGACGAAGCGGGGATTGAAGCGCGCGGCCTCGCCTCAATCGCGCCTGAGGTGCAGCGCATCCAGAACCTGACCGACAAATCGCAACTAGCCGAACTAGTCGCTCACCTCCATCGGATCGGTGTTCCCAGTCTTTTCGAATTCGGCAGCGGGCAGGACTTTAAGGATTCCAGCGCGGTGGTGGCGCAGATCGACCAGGGCGGACTTGGGTTGCCGGATCGCGACTACTACCTGAAAGACGATCCGAAGAGCGTGGAGCTCCGGCAAAAATACCTGCTGCACGTGCAGCGCATGTTCGAACTGGCTGGGGAATCGCCGGACGCGGCGAAATCGATGGCGGGAACGGTGATGCGGATCGAAACCGAACTGGCCAAGGGCTCGCTGGACCGGGTTTCACGACGCGATCCGGAGAAGATCTATCATCCGATGAAGCGTGGCGACATCGCTACACTGGCGCCGTCTTTTCAGTGGGCGAAGTATTTCACGGGCGCGGGCGCGCCGGGTTTCCAATCCATCGTAGTGGCGTGGCCGGATTTCTTAAAGGCCGTCGATCAGCAGGTCCAGAAGGCATCGCTCGCGGACTGGAAGATTTATCTGCGCTGGCACCTGCTGCATTCGGAGGCGCCGCTGCTACCCTCTGCGTTTTTGAAAGAGAACTTCGATTTTTACGGCAAGACTCTGACCGGGGCAAAGGAGATGCGGCCGCGGTGGAAGCGGTGCGTGGATTTCACCGATAACCAGTTGGGAGAGGCGTTGGGCAAGGCTTACGTACAGAAGACGTTCGGCGCCGAGGGCAAGGAACGTACTTTGAAGATGGTGCACGCGCTCGAGACCGCTCTCGGCCAGGATATCGACAAGCTTTCGTGGATGACGCCTGCTACCCGGAAGGAGGCGCTCGTCAAGCTGAAGGCGATCACCAACAAGATCGGCTACCCGGACAAGTGGCGGGACTATTCGAGTGTAGACATCAAGCGCGACGATGCCGTGGGCAACGGTTTCCGTGCGGACCAGTTCGAATTCCAGCGGCAGTTGGATAAGATCGGCAAACCAGTGGACCGCCTGGAATGGGGTATGACGCCGCCCACGGTGAACGCCTATTACGATCCGCAAATGAATAACATCAACTTCCCAGCGGGAATTTTGCAGCCGCCATTCTTCGACAACTCGATGGATGACGCCGTGAATTTCGGGGGGATCGGCATGGTGATTGGCCACGAGCTCACGCACGGGTTCGACGACGAAGGGCGCCAGTTCGACCCTGAAGGGAATCTGAAGGATTGGTGGACGGCCGTGGATGCTAAGGAATTCCAGCAGCGAGCGGCATGCGTAGACGATGAATACTCCAGCTTCCAGGCCGCGCCGGGAGCGCATATCAACGGCAAACTGACGCTTGGCGAGAATACGGCGGACAACGGCGGAACCCGGGTTGCACTGATGGCGCTACTGAATACGATTGGCAAGGACGCGAAGAAGATCGACGGCTTCACGCCGGAGCAGCGCTTCTTTCTGGCGTTCGGGCAGATCTGGTGCTCTAACGAACGCGAGGAAGCGGTACGGCTACAGGTGCAGACCGACCCGCACTCGCCGCCGGAATTCCGCGTGAACGGAGTAGTCAAGAATATGCCAGAGTTTCAGAAGGCATTTTCGTGCAAAGCGGGGCAGCCGATGGTGAAGGCCAATGCCTGTCACGTCTGGTAGCAGCTACCGCAATTCCAAGCCGCGAAGGACCATCGAGGCGGCCGCGTAATCGACTAGGACTGTGCGCGTCTCTTGCGGGCCACAGGTAAATTCGAACGCTGCCGCAGCGGCGTTACGGATTTGCACGCGCGAGGGGTCGGGCACCCCAAGCGTAAGCGGCCCCTGCGCGGTATCGATTAAAAGGCGAATCGCATCCCCATTGCACTGGACGTCGCGGAGAGCTCCTTCCGCGCGCTGAGGACGGTCGCCGGGCTCAATGAAGGGATTGCGTGCACTTCCGGCGGGCACCCTCACCGCACGGTAGTTCAGACCATCGATTTCGACGGCAAGCTCGGTATCGGCCATCCACTCCAACTGCGTGGCGCGTTCCCGTTCGCCGGCACCGGCAGCATGGGCGTACGCCTGATTCGCGGCGTGTTTGGCTTCGGAGCGGAGATTGAGATCGAGGAGAGCGTCGGCCAGCGCGCTCCACCAGGCGAAGGCGCGGGGCGGAGCGACGTCGCGCATGGCACGCAGTTGAGCCACCGCCGCCGCTGCATTGCCCGCGTTCTTTTCGAGGAGCGCGAGCTGATAGCGGGCATCGTCGAAATCGGGGCGTAACGCGACGGCGCGTTCCAGCGCGGGGCGGGTGGGAAGGCCGTAGGTATCGGCGAGTGAAGCGTAGCGGAAGCAGAGCGCGGAATCGGCAATACCGAGATCGATCGCGCGCTTCCAAGCTCTCGCGGCCAGGGTGGTTTCACCGCGGCGGAGGGCGACGGTGCCGAGCGTGGCCTGGATTTCGGCGTCTGCGGGCCGCTCACTTGCCAGGGCCTGGTAGAGGGATTCGGCGAGCGGGAGGTCTCCATTTACCGCGCTCAGGTCGGCGAGCATGGCGCGCACGGTGAACGCATTCATCGTTCCCGCCTGGAGTATCTCACGGCGATCGAGCAGGGACGGGATCGGAATCGCCTGGGAGCCTCGTGCCAGCCTCGCGCGCGCATCGCGTTCGATCGTGTCTGGCGTCGCACCATAGGCTTCGCGGAACGCTCGCTCGGGTGGAATGCCCGAGGCGAGGGCTGCCAGGACGACGGGGAAGTGTGCCCGATAAGCGGGCGAGAACATCAGCAGGTCTGTGATGGCCCAGCTTTCCGCATAAAACAGATTGGTGCGGTTGGCGTCGAGCTCTGGTTTTTCGAGACTCAGCGTGAAGAGATCCGCAAGCGGCAGCCAGTTAGCGTGCCTTAAGGCGGCCGATCTATCGGGCAGCTCTCCCCCGATAAGACTTTCGCGATTTCCAAATCGGACGGTGGAGATGACGTCGCTCACGCCTTCGGCAATCCATTCGGGCAGTTTCCAACCGGCGGAATGGATCAGGATGTGTGCGTACTCGTGGGCCGCGATCCGCAAGCCGTTAGGCGAGGAGGCCGGCATTACGATGTAGTCCCGATCGCCGGTGCCGATGAAGTAGGCGTCGGCGCGCGAGTGGGTGCGGTGCTGCGAGTATTCCTGTTGAGTGGCGAAGCAGATCACACGCACTGCGCGCTGCGGCGGCGGGCTCAAGCCGATTTGCCGGATGAAGAATGCAGTGCAGCCGCTCCAGACCGAGCGCGAGCGAACGCGCGGTCTCGACGCCGGCATCGGTGAAAACTTCAAAATGCGGGGAGCGCGCAGAGTTCCAGATTGCCGGTTCGCGTGCGTCCGATGCGGCGGTCAGGCATGCGAGTATGGCGCAGACACGCGTCACCCTCATGCTTCGAGTTTACGGCATTCGTATTACGCGTTGATCTGTACGGGCGATTCCACTTCCAACGGCGTCACGGGGTCCAGGAACTTCCAGCAGACGATGCCCATCAAGTAAACGGCTGCCGAAATGTAGAAAGTCAGGTTCCAATTTCTGTCCGTCCAGTGCAGAATATAGCCGATCACCACGGGGCAGAGCGCGCCGCCGAAGTTACCGCACATATTCATTGCACCGGAGAGGGAGCCGGCATGTTTGCCGCCGATATCCATTGCGGAAGCCCAAGCGCCCGGCATGACCAGGTCATTGCAAAAGCTGGCCAGGCCGATGGCGAAGATGGCCATCAAAGGGTCATTCACGCGGGTTGAGAGAATCAGGAAACTTGCCGCGCCGGCGAAACCGATGTACGCCATAGTCCGCCGCGTCTGGCGTATGCTGCCTAAGCGCGGCAGAAGCCGCGAGGCCACGAAGACGCTCGCCGGATTTCCGAGACCGCCAAAGAGCAGCGGCACGATCCCGAACAGCGCCATGTTGTTGAGATTGAGGCCGCGGCCTTCCTTAAGGTAAGTGGGAAGCCACGTGATGTAGAAGTACCAGCCGTACGACAAACAGAAATACTGCGCGCAAAGCAACCACACGCGAGGGCTGCTGATGAACTTGCCCCAGGGGACGTCGCCGTGTCCGGTTGCGTTCGCGGCGGAGAGGCGCAGCAGTTCGCGCTCACCGGCGTTCAGGCGTGGATTTTCCAACGGATCATTGCGATACCAGCGATAAAAGAGGACCGCCCACAGGACACCGATCGCGCCGAAGATCTCGAACGCGTGCCGCCATCCCACCAGGTTCATGACGGCGAGTACCAGCGGAGGAGTAAAGGCGCCTCCCCAACGCGCTGCCAGCCACGTGATGCTCTGGGCGCGTATGCGCTCCCGCTCCGGAAGCCAAACCGTGAAGGCTTTGGTGAGATTCGGGAAGCAGCCGGCCTCGCCCGCACCAAACAAAAAACGCGTGACCAGCAGGGATGAGTAGCTCCACGCCCAGCCGGTGGCGGCGGTGAAGAACGACCACCAAAGCACGATTCTCATCAGCACGCCGCGCGGACCACTGCGGTCGCCGAGGTATCCTCCGGGGATTTCGAAGAGCGCGTAGGCACAGGCGAACGCGAACAGCACCCAGCCCATCTGTACGGAATTCAAGCCAAGGTCGCGGGATATCGAAGGCGCCGCGAAAGAGATCGAGACGCGGTCAATATAAGTGACTACCGCGAGTGCGACCGCGAATACAATCACCCAATAGCGCACGCGGCTGGGTGTTCCAACGGGACGGGGGTGAGGAACTTGGGAGGTTGCCATGGGACTCCTGGATATAGCTGTTACTGGGTATCGCTGCTACGCCAACGCTTCTTTCATGTACTGATAGCACTTCCGGACTTCGACCACAGCGTCCGCGCCCTTATATTCGTATTCGATGTTCGCCGGAATCTTCCATTTGTTCTTGCTCAACAGTTGGAGCACCTCCTTGATGGGCGTCTCACCCTGACCGAAAGGAAGGTTGTCGTGTTTTTTGTTTCGATCTTTGATATGGAGATCCACGATGCGGTCGTGATGTTGCTTCAGATATTCCACGGGATCGTAACCGGCGGAGGTGAAATGGCCGATGTCCAGGTTGATCATGAAATACTTCGACATCTTCAGCGCCGCCTCGAAACTCTCGGGTTTGGCGAACTGGTTCGGGTCGTTCATGTTGTCGTGGCCGTGCATGGCGACTTCGATTTTGTGACGGTTGGCGAATGGCGCCACTTTCTGGGCGGCGGTAACGGTTGAAGAGGCGGTAAGAACTTTCACGCCCATCGCCTTGGCCATCTCAAAGCCTCGATCGATTTCGGCGTCTGTGAAGCTATCGTTGAAGCTGAGATTGTACGAGTACAGGAAAATTCCCGCGTCGTTCCACTGCTGGCGGATTTTCGCGAAGGTGTCGAGGGGCGTTTCGAGGCGCCATTTGCGCAATTCCTCGCGTCCAGCAGGTCCGCTCGTCTTGGGCTCGACGTGCCCCTGCCAGAGCTCACACTCTCCCAGTCCGATCTCTTTGAAGGCATCGATGGCCTTATCCATCGGGCGATCGCGGAAGCTGTATGATTGCGCACCGATTTGGACGCCTTTGACTTTGGAATCGATCATGGCGGCGCGCGCTGCTGCCAGCGGAAGTGCCGACAGCGCGATTCTGCCGAAGTCTCTTCTGGAAAACATATTTCACCCTCTCTCGAAATCAGACCTTGGGGACGTGAACCCCGAAACGATATACCAACGCTCCGGCTCCGACGGTGGCCAGCGCGGTTAGAGAAGCGCGCGGTTGCCAGATCACGCCGTAAGCCATCATGCAGGTCCCAACCAGAATATACGATGCGGGGATCAATGGCCACGCGAGTTCCAGCGCGCGCAGGCGCTGCCAATCCGAGCGGCGGCGTCGAAACACGAAAATCGACGCCACGGAGAGTACGGTAAAGAGAGTGAGACTGAAGCCGATGTAGACGACCAATTGCGGAAAGGGCGTCAGTGTCATCAGCATGGCGCAGAGTCCCTGGCTGATGATGGCATTGACGGGGGTGTGCCAGCGCGGGTCTATGCGCGCGGCGCCGCTGAAGAATGCGCGATTTTTCGCCATTGCGTAATAAACACGGGGGCCGATGGTGACCATGGCGTTCACGGTGGAGACAATCGATATTGCCATCAGAGCGGAAAAGAAGCCCGCGACGCCGGGGCCGAAGAGGTTGGATGCGGAGAGCGTGCCGACGGCGATCACACCCTTCATCTGTTCCAGGGGTGTCGCATAGATGAAGACGAGGTTCAGCCCAAGATAGAGCACGGCAACGATCAGGCTCCCTGCGGCTATGGCGGCCGGCAGCGTCCGTTCGGGCCGGCGTACTTCCTCGGCGACGTAGGTCGCGGCGTTCCAACCGCTGTAGCCGACCATCACCCAGAGCAGGCTGATCATGAACTGCGTCGGCAAACTGACGGTGGAGGTGCGTACGGCGTGCTGGGAAAAGTGATGCCAGTCCCCGGTGCCCGCGGCGAAGCCGATGATCACGAAACCCGCGATCACAATCAGTTTGGTTGTAGTGAGGACGTTCTGCACCTTCGCGGTGCGGCCGACGCCGAAACAGTTCAGGACGGTGAAGGCGGCGATCAACGCCGATGCCATCATCTGTCCCGCTCCCAGCCGCAGGGACAGGGCGCCAGAGCCGATTACGAGGGAGGCATTGGCCTGCTTCAATGACGGAAAGAAATATCCGAGGTAATCGGAGAAGGCCAGGGCCGCAGCGGCGATGGGCGCGGAGAAGCCGGCAAAGAAAGATACCCACCCCGTCATGAAACCCCATTCCGGACCGAACGCGTGGGTTAAATAAACGTATTCGCCGCCGGAGCTTGGAAAGTTAATGCCAAGTTCGGAGTAGCTCAACGCGCCTGCAATCGCGAAGAGGCCCCCGGCCGTCCAGCAGGCGAGAATCAGCGGGGCGCTGCCCAGGTCTCCCGCCATGAAGCCCGTAGTCGCGAAAATACCGGTGCCCACCATGTTGGAAATGACCAAGGCGGTGGCGCTGAAGAACCCGATTTGCCGGAGCAAGCCGGGCCGCGGACCCTGCAATTTAGGAGATGGCATTCCGAGACCTGGATACATTTTAAGCTGTTTGGCGACATGGGAAAATTGAAACGGGGCCGCGGCGATCAACGCCATGTTTCAGCTTCCAACCGGTGAACCTCACATGGACTGAGAAGTCTACTCGTTGCGCAACGCCGTCAGCGGATCCACGTTGGCGGCGCGGCGCGCGGGCAGCCAGCACGCGAAGATCGACACCGCGACGAGCGTAGCGGCGGAGACTCCAAAAATCAACGGGTCGCGCGGGTCAACGCGGAAGAGCAGCGTGCTGAGAAATCGGGTGAGTAGGAGTCCGGCAGCGAGTCCGGTTCCCAGTCCCGCGATGACCAGCGTCATACCTTGAAACTGGACTTGGCGCGCCACTTGCCCGGACCTTGCGCCGAGCGCCATGCGAATGCCGATCTCCCTGGTGCGCTGCGCAACGACGAAGGACATGACGCCATAGACGCCGATCGCAGCGAGTAGCATTGCTGATGCCGCAAAGAAGGCTAGCAGAATGAGGGAGAGACGCCGTTGGGCGGTGGACTGGGAAACGATCTGCGTCATGGGTTGGATCGCGAAGACAGGCTGAGACCGGTCGACCGCCAGAATTGCGGAATGGATCGCGGAGCCGAGCACTGCGGGATCGCCGGAAGTCCGAGCCAGCACCGTGATCGGCGAGATCATACTGCTGGGAAATGAGGGCGTCTGCAGGTAGGAAGTGTAGACTTGCACGGGAGTATCCTGGTCCAGGCCGGCGGTTTTGACGTCGGCGACGATACCAACGATTTCGCGCCAATTCGGCGGTTCGCTGAAGCCGATCTCGAGACGCTTGCCGATAGGATCCTGGTGGGGAAAGTACCTGTCCACAAGAGTCTGGTTGACCACCACCACGAGCGGCGTGCCTTGCACATCGCGAGCGTTCAGCAGGCGTCCCCGCGTCAGCCGCATACCCATGATCTCGAAGAAGGCGGGGGTCACGCCGAAATACGTAGTGAGCGGTGATTGGCTGGGAGTTACCGGCGCGCGACCCTCGAAACGCATGATGTATCGCGGATTGGCGAGCAGCGGTACGGCAGTCGAAACGGCTGCGCCGCGGACTCCATGGATCGCGGAAACCTTGTCTAGAATTCCCCGCGCGAGTTGGATCTGCAAGTCCGGATGAGCGCGATAGCGGGTCAAGGCGGGTGCGAGTTGCATCGTCATGACGCGTTCCGGATTGAAGCCGGCGTCGACGCGGGCCACTTCGTAAAAGCTGCGAATGAGCAGGCCGGCGCCTGAGAGCAGGATCAGGGCGATGGCAACTTGTCCACCGACAAGGACGCTGCGCAGTGGATTGCGGGCGCTTGTGCCGCGCATACCCTCCTTCAACATCCCGTTGAGATCGATTCGCGAGGCAAACCACGCCGGTGCGAGCCCGAAGAGAATGCCCGTGGCAACGGAAACCGCCAGCCCGAGCCCGACCACGCGGCCGTTCAAGCTGATCTCAGCGAGCCGGGGGATGCTGGCGGGTGCGACGGAGATCAGCCCCGCCAGCGCCAGCTTCGCCAGCAGAAGGCCGGTGATGCCGCCGAGCAGGGCGAGCACGACGCTTTCCGTCAGCATCTGCCCAAGGATGGCTGCGCGGCTTGCGCCCATCGAGGTGCGGATCGCGATTTCGCGTTGACGTCCGGAAGCTTTGGCGAGCAGTAAGTTCGCTACGTTGGCGCAGGCGATCAGGAGCACCGCGATGACGGCGCCGAGCAGCACCAGCAGGGCGGGCCGGATGTCGCCGACCAGATCCTCGAGCATCGGATTGACGGTGGCGGATTCGCCCGCGTTGAGGTCGGGATATTGGGCGGCCAAGCGCGCGGCGATGGTCTGGAACTCAGCGCGCACCTGCTCCATGGAAACGTGATCCTTGAGCCTGCCGATTACGCGCAGCCGATGAAAATCGCGCCGCGCCTGAGTGGGGGCGTCTAATTCCAATGGCGACCACATCACTGCCTGGGGCGGGAATTCGAAACCCTGAGGCATCACCCCGACAACGGTACGAGCGCGGCCATTGAGATCCAGAGTGCGGCCCAGAATTCCGCGATCGGCGCCGAAACGCTGCTGCCAAAGTGCATAGCTGAGAATGACGACCGCGTCTCCCCCCGGCTGATTTTCAGCCTCCGTATAGGCTCGCCCTAGTAGCGGAGGGACACCCAGAGCGGCGAAAAATCCGGGATCGGCAATTGCGCCGAGAAAGCGCTCCGGTTCGGCATCGCGCGTGGCCAGGTTGAAAGTAGATTGCTGAAATGCGCCGATGGATGAGAATGAATGGGTCTGTACCCGCCAATCGTAATAGTTGCCGGGAGCCGCCACCATTCGCGGGATATTGCGAGCGGCGGCGGTCTCCCACACGTTCATCAATTGATCGCTCTTCGGGAAGGGAAGGGGATGCAGCAGTACCCCATCGGTAATGCTGAACATCGCACTAGTGGCGCCAATGCCCAGGCCGGTAGCGAGGATGGCGGAGGCGGCGAGCGCGGGGTTGCGGCGCAACATACGCAGCGTGAATTTCAGATTGCCGGCCAGATTCATGACTCCATCTTAGACGGCGCTCTGCGAGTAGGGTCACATTGCATTCACGGCTGCCACAACTCCGCGGCGCGTTATGTCTGTGACCACGCCGTAGACGATGTGGCCGAGCAATTCGCCAACTTCGTCGCTCAGACGCTGTTCCGTAACGGGCTTGCTTAAACCGAGCGCCGGAACCGCCGCGGCATGCGCTGCCAGGTATACGCCGGTTCCGAACGGCATACCCAACGCGCCTGCTACGGCGGGGGCTAGCTAGGCGGTTCGCTCCCTTTGTGCGCCCCCTTCGGGCGTGAGAGCGCTGATGGCGACCGAGTACTTCGCGTAGCGCCTGCCATCCGTGTAGCGCGCGCCTTTGGCATCCTCCACCAGCACGGTGACGCGCTTGCTGACGCGCGCGACTCGCCCGAGAAGCGGTTGGCCCTGGAAGTAAAACATCACCAGAGACCCGCGGCGAATCCCCAACGTCGCTGCTTGCACGCGGCTAGTCATGAGGGAGTGCGTGTGCGCGCGGTGCAGGAAAAGCCTGGCGGCGATTTCCTGAAAGCGCGGCTTCGAGCAGCTGCTCGTTTCCCAGCATAGGAATTCCAGCAGGTGAATCAATTCATGCTCCACGATGCGCTGCAGAGCGTCGATGCGCGTATCGCACGCCAAGCCGGCGACCGAGGCTGGGTGGGCGCCGTCACGAAAGCCATCGAGAAGCATGGACCTGGCGATGATGATTTCAAAGCTCACCTCGCCGCCGCGGTGACGAATGTGCTTGGTGATGCCGCCGGATCTTGTCAGACGGTTGGACAGTTTCCAGGTAAGGCGCCGGCCGGCGAGCGCGGGTGTGCAGAGTCCGCCGAGAAAACGGGCATCGTATTCCTTAAAGAGAAATTCGACGTCACGCGTGTGAATGGCAGTGAAGTTGGGCTCCTGGATGTGCCGGGAATTCGCCAGAAGTTCGCGCCGGATGGCGAGAATCTGTTGACGGATGGTTTCCTCAGGCAATCGAAGCGAGATCACGCGGTCGGCGAGAGCGCTCATTCTGGATATTTTCGCAGAGCGGCGCCGACTTTGCGCGGGCGCTGCTCGTCCATAATGAGAGAGCAGGTTCACAGAATTCATGTCCATTCCAGCCGGCGAGAGCCGCGCGGCCAAATTAATTCGCGAGGTGTTCGAGTCGGGGCGTCCGCTCACTTATATTCGCTCTACAGAGGAACTCCGCGTGGCGAGAGTGCTGCGCGAGGTCACCGGACGGCGATCCGGAGCCGCGCCCGCGGTCTGGACGTGGAGCCTGACCGAAGGCATGCATCGCGACGGCGAACGCGCGGCGGAAGCCACGCGCGATCCGCGCAGCGCCCTGGAATTCATAGCGGGCCACGCGGAGCCGGCTGTCTTTCACCTCAAGGATTTTCATGAGGCGATGCGCGATTCGGCGGAGATCCGCCGCCGCTTGCGCGACCTTTACGAAAACTGCCTCGATCAAAACAAGTTCGTGGTGATCACCTCGCCGGTTCGCTTCATTCCCGAGGAAGTAGAGCGCAGCCTTTTGTACCTGGAACTGCGTCCGCCGGATGTTGTGGAACTGGTGGATTTCCTGCGCGAAGAAGCGTCGCGTATGGCGCCGGGCTCAGACAGCAGCGATGCCGTGCTGTATCCGCTGGCGCGCGCCCTGCAGGGGCTCACGTTGGACGAAGCGCGGTATGCGCTGCGGCGCGCGCTGGCCGACAATCCGCAATTGGGACCCTCCTCGATCCCTTTTCTGCTGGAAGAAAAGCGTCTGCTGATCGGCCGCAGCGGAGTGATCGAATTCATAGCGGACGGCACCAGCATCGGCGAGGTCGGCGGGCTGGAGGTGTTGAAGAAGTGGCTGACGGAGCGCCACAAGCTCTTTCAGATGCGCGATACGTTGAGCAGCGAGATCGTACCCAAGGGCTTGCTCATGATGGGAATCCCGGGCTGCGGCAAGAGCCTCTCCGTGAAGGCCATCGCGTCGCAATTCGAACTGCCGCTTTACCGCGTGGATATGATCGAGATTTTCTCGGGACGCCACGGCAAACCCGAAGGGGCGTTCGTCGAAGCCTGCAAAATGATGGAGGACATGGCTCCGGCGGTGCTATGGTTCGACGAGATTGAGATGGGCATCACCTCAACGGAATCCGGCGGCGAGCAGGGGCGCATTTTCGCCTTCTTCCTGACCTGGATGCAGGAGAAGACGCGCGGCCTGTTCGTCGCCGCCACTGCCAACCGCATCGATCTGCTGCCCGCCGAGATGATTCGCAAGGGCCGCTTCGACGAGGTCTTCTTCGTCGATATGCCGGGTGAAGACGAGCGCGTCGAGATCTTTCAAATTCACTTGTCGCGCCGCGGAGTGGATCCGGCGAGATTCAATCTGCCCCAATTGGTAGGATTCACCAACGGCTGGACCGGCGCGGAAATCGAGCAGTGCGTGGTGTCCGCGCTGACCGCGGCGCGCCTGGCGGATCGCGAGATCGCGGAGCAGGATTTGATGAAGATCGCGGCGAGCATCGTTCCGCTCTCCCGGACCATGAAAGAGCAGATCAATCACATCCGCGACTGGGCCTTCGAGCGCGCCGTGAAAGCGTCCGCCCCGGCAAGACGCTAGTTCGCCGGCCTCCGGACAGACTATTTGATCACGCCTTTGCGGATCGCATAGAGAATCAATTCGGCGCCGCTATGCAGGTTGAGTTTCTGCAGGATATTGCCGCGATGCGTTTCCACGGTGTAGAGGCTGAGATTCAGAATCCCCGCGACATCCTTGTTGTTCTTGCCCTCGGCCAGGAGTTGGAGGACCTCACGTTCGCGCGTGGTGAGCAGTTCGTAGCTGTCTTCGATTTGACGCTCCTGCATCTGGCGCATGTAATCTTCCACCAGCATCTTGCTGATCGCGGGGCTGAAAAACGCTTTGCCCTCGCTCACCGCAATCACGGCGGCGATCAGATCGTGTTCGGCGGAATCTTTCAGCAGGTAGGCGCGCGCGCCGGATTTCAGAGCCTTCAGCACGTAGCTTTCATCAGAGTGCATGCTCAAGAAAACGATTGCGGTGTGCGGCAGTTTCGCGGAGATCTGGCGGGCGGCTTCGATGCCGTTGAGGCCGGGCATGGCGACATCCATGACCACGACGTCGGGCGTGTGTTCGGCGGCGAGAGCGACGGCGGCGCGCCCGTCGGCGGCATCGGCGATGACCTGAAAACCCGGATGGCTTTCGAGCAGCAGGCGAAGGCCTTTGCGGACCACGGTGTGATCATCGGCGAGAAGAATGCGGATAGTATTCATGCGAAGTTTTGGACCAGCGGCAAGGTAACCTTGAGCGACGTGCCTTTGCCCGGCGCCGACTCCACCTCGAACCTGCCGCCGAGGTAGCCGACGCGTTCCTGTATTCCCAAGAGTCCCATGCCGCGGCCCTGCTGCGCGTCGAAGCCTTTGCCATCGTCTTCGATAGCAAGCCGCAAACTGTCGGAATGTTGTTCCACCGCGACCTTTACATGGCGTGCGGCGGCATGCTGCACACAGTTGTGCAGCGCCTCTTGAACGATGCGGTAGACGCAGGTCTTGTGCTCTTCCGGGAGATCTTCGGAAACCGATGCCGCGTCAACCGTCACCCAGATGCCGCTGCGTTTGGAGACTTCGCGCGCCTGCCATTGGAGCGCCGGCACCAGACCCAGATCGTCTAGCATCGAGGGCCGCAGCAGCAGCGCCATATTGCGAACTACTCCGATAGAGTTTTCCACCTCGCGCTTGATCTCGGCGGCCTTAGCCGCGACGGTTTCGGGATCGCGCGTGCGAATCAGTTTGGAGAGATTCGCCATTTCGAGCAGCACGCCGGTGAGCGATTGGCCCACCTCGTCGTGCAATTCGCGCGAGATGGAACGCCGCTCTTCTTCCTGCGCTTCCACCAGGCGCGCGGAGAGATGCTGCAGCGCTTCCTGGGAGGCGGCACTGGCATTTTCCAAGGCGAGAATCTTGCGGATGCTGAATGCCGCCAGCACCAGTCCGAGCCCGATCACCAGTGCGATCGTCACCCCCAGGCGACGGCTGTATTGCGAGAAGAGGGCTTCCACGCGCAGCTTGCCGGTCTGCAACTGGGCCTCATTGAGCGCGCGGATCTGGTCGGCGATCTCCAGCATGGCCATGCGGCGAGGAAAGACTTCGTCGCGCAGGAAAGGATAGCCGCGGGCGCGCCGCAAGTCCGGCGTCCATTCGAAGACGGGCTCCAGGACACGCCAGTAGAGATCGAGTTCGCGTGTGAGCCCCTGAAACGGCCTGGTTTCCGGCGGAGTGATCAGCGCGCGGTAGGCTTCGAGCGCGGCGTCCATATCCTTGCGCGTTTCCAGCAGGCTATAGCGGTGGCCCTCGGCTTTGCCGCTTTCCGGCTCCAGGAGGTAATCGCGAACGTAGGTGCCGGAGACGTAGACATCGCCGCGTATGCGCTCCAGCAGGCGGGTGCGCAGCAGGAAATCCTCGCGGATACTGTCGTTGGACGTTTGGATCTGGCGCAGGGCCTGAATGCCATCGAGGCCCGCGAACGCCATCAGGACGAGCAGTCCGCCGAAGCCGGCGACCAGGACGAGGCGGCTGTTGGCTACTCGCGCCCCGGTGCCGCGCAGCGAAAAGGATGGTTGGCTTTCGTCCATACCGCGGAGGTCTGCTTCTATTATGCTCGGAATGATGAACTCGATGGAGTTTACGGTGGCGCTGCTGGCCGTGGCCGCGCTCGCCGGATTTCTGGGATCGCTGACCGGGCTGGGCGGCGGCGTGGTGATTACGCCCGCGCTCACGCTGCTGTTCGGCATCGACCTGCGCTACGCGATCGGCGCCAGCTTGGTTTCGGCGATCGCGACCTCCTCCGGCGCGGCGTCGGCCTATGTGCGGGAGGGATACAGCAATGTGCGCATCGGCATGTTCTTGGAAGTGGCGACGGTATTCGGCGCGCTCTCTGGCGCGGTGCTGGCGTCGTGGATTCCAACCTCCGCATTAGGCGTGATCCTCGGACTGGTGCTGCTGCAATCGGCATGGCTCTCCAGCCGCAATCCCGAGGACGCGGTGGAGGCGGCGACGAGCGATCCGCTGGCGGTGCGCCTGCGGATGGATGGCGAGTACCCTACCGCGGAGGGATGGCGCAGTTATCACGTGCAGCGTGTAAAGACGGGTTTCGCGCTGATGTTCGGCGCGGGCGCGATCTCCGGGCTGCTCGGCATCGGCTCCGGCTCGTTGAAGGTGATCGCGATGGACCGGGCGATGCGAATTCCGTTCAAGGTGTCCACGACGACCAGCAATTTCATGATCGGCGTGACGGCGGCGGCGAGCGCGGGAGTCTATTTGAATCGCGGGTATATCGACCCGGTGCTGGTGATGCCGGTGATGCTCGGCGTGCTGGCTGGATCGCTGTGCGGCGCGCGGGTGCTCTCGGGTGCGAGCACGAAGGTGCTGCGCTGGGTATTCGCGGCGGTGGTCGGCGTGATGGCGGTGGAGATGATCGCGAATGGCATGCGAGGCAAACTGTGACCGATGAACGGATGGATCATTTGATCGGCGGGCTGCTGCGCGGCGGCGTGATTCTCTCGGCGGCGGTCACGGTGGCAGGGGGCTTATGGCATCTGGCGCAGGCGGGCGGTGAGGTGCCGCAGGATCGCATTTTTCACGGGGAACCGGCGGATCTTCGCAGCGTTGGCGGAGTGCTGCACGGGGTCGCGGCCGGGAATTCGGCGTGCCTGATCCAATTGGGACTGCTGCTGCTGATCGCGACGCCGATCGCGCGCGTCGCCTTCTCGGTCTACGCGTTTGCGAGCGAAGGCGATCGCACGTATGTGGTCATTACGCTGATCGTGCTGGCGGCATTGGCGGCAAGCCTGGCGAGCGGTCAGTTGTAACGGCAGGCGATGGGTTACGGCCCGGTCCAAATCCCTGAACCAAAGGGATGAGCGGCGCATCGACGTAGCATGACGCGTTCGCAATTTATTCGCGGGTTCTTACTTTGCGGCTTGTCGCTGACACCGGCGATGCTGCCGGCGCAGCCCGGCGGGAAATGGGTGTATCTGGGGGAAGCGAATCTGGATGGGGCGGCGGATCACGACCGGATTCCGGTCGGGCAGTCGAAAGGACCGTTTCGGCGGATTCAAATTCTGGTGGAAAACGCCGAGGTGCGATTCGATCGGGTTTTGGTTCGCTATGGCAATGGCAGCTCGTCCCCGGTTTCGCTCGCTTCGCAGATAAGGGCCGGCGGCCGGACTCGGGAAATTGATCTGCCTGGAGACCGGCGCTGGATCGAGAGTGTCGACGTCTGGTACCGCCGCGCGAATTGGTCGATGGGCCGGCGTCCGAAGATCCGGCTGTTCGGAATTCGGTAGGGCAGCAATGCGACGTTGCGTCGTATCGAAAAGAGGTTTAGAATCAAACAAGTAGAATGTCGGGGCGTAGCGCAGCCTGGTAGCGCACCTGCCTTGGGCGCAGGGGGTCGGGCGTTCGAATCGCCCCGCCCC
>CAWERY010000018.1:0-1825772 GCA_963811575.1 uncultured Solibacteraceae bacterium
AAATACGCCAGGGAGATGAACCGGCAAATCGACAACATTCCACCGGAAACCATGCAGGCCCTGGTGCGCTGGTCGTGGCCGGGCAATGTTCGCGAACTGGAAAATTTCATTGAACGCGCGGTGATTCTTTCACGCGGACCGAACCTGCGCGCACCGCTTGGAGAAATCAGGCCGGACGTGGTGGAAGTCGCCGGGAGTGGAACGCTGGAACAGGTGGAGCGGGATTACATCATTCGCGTGCTTCGGGAAACCAACGGCGTGATCAGCAAGGCGGCGGTGCGGTTGGGAATGCCGCGCACCACCTTGAACGCCATGATGCGCAAACTCGGTATCTCAACCAAAGAGATTTAGCGAAGTAAGTTGAGGAACACCGCGAACCCACGACCTAAAGCGTGGGTCCGCGGTGCCACTGCGCGCCTAGAAGTGAATCTTCGCGCCCAGCTGGATCTTGCGGGAACTGCTGCTCACGGAGTTGCGAATGCGGCCGAAAAGCGAGCTGGTAATATCGGTGGTCGGCGCGCTGAAGGCCACGGAGTTGGTCAGGTTCGTGGCATCGCCGCGGAACTCGAGTTTGATTCGCTCGGTGACCGCGACGCGCTTCAGCAGGGAAGCGTCCACTTCGAAATAGTGCGGGCCCACGAAGTAATTGCGGCCCGTATTGCCGAGTTGTCCGGCGCCGGGAGCGGAGAATTTGGCACGCTCGGCGGCGTCGAAGAACCAGATCAAGCCAGACCCGGCATCGAGGAACGGAGTGCCGTCGCCGCGCCCGCAGCCCGTGCAATTCGCGGTGGATTGGTTCACGTTGCTCACCGTATTGGTGCCGGCGAACGCAGTGAACGGCCGCCCGCTGGTGACACGGCCGTAGCCCGTGACTTCCCAGCCGCCGACAACGCGATTGAGCATGCTCGAAGCATTGCCCAGCCAATGTTTTCCAGTGCCGAAGGGCAGTTCGCTCACGAAGTTCCACTGCAAGACGTGGCGGCGATCGAAATCCGCCGGAGCGTAATTGAGTTTGCGATTGTTGATGTCGAACGGCGTATCGGCTGCAGTGGAGGCGTTGCCCGTGCCCACCACCGTCAGCGTCGGATCGAAGGAGCGCGTGTCCAGCGCCTTGGACCAGGTATACGCCAGGTTGAACGCCACGCCGTTTGAGAAGCGGCGCGTCACCTGAGCTTCCAGCGCGTGATAGGTAGAGAAATCGTTCGAATCCAGAACGTTCAACGTCTGGTACTGCGGATACGGAATGAACACGAACGGCTGGCCGGCGGAAATCTGCGTCACAGACTGGCTGACGCCATTTACGGTCTGCAGCCGGGTGGCGAGCGAAGAGGCCAGCGCGCCCACCGAGTTCAAACTCAGGTTGGAAGCGAAGAGGCGGCGGATCATGGCCGAAGCAGACTCGCCCGCGTTGATGCGCGAATCAGCCTTCAGGATGTTATTGAGCAGCGCGGATTCTCCGCCCGCCTTGACCGTGTTGAACGCGTCCAGGAAGCCATTGGTAAAGATTTGATCCTGATTCACGTTGTACGCGCCCAGCAGGTGGTACGCGCGCCGGCCGATGTAGGCCACGTCGAGAATCGTGTTCCTCGCGATCTCGCGTTGAATGTTGAACGCCCACTGATGCGTGCGCGGCGTTTTGATGTTCGGATCCACCACCGTATTGGAGCCGGTGGAGAACGGCGGCGGGCTGCAGCAGCGTGCTCGGCGCGGCCGTCGGCGGATTCAGTGCGGGCAGGTTGGCGAGTCTTCCGCCGTTTTGGCCGAAATCCGTATTGATGGCGGCGAAGGCGGCGCCCGGCAGATTATTCAGAATCGTCGAAGCGATCACGAAGGTGTTGATGCGATCGTAGGCGATGCGATAGTTAGCGCGAATCGAAGTCTTGCCGGTCTTGAAGGGATCCCACGCGAAACCAAGCGAGGGGCCGATGTTGCCGAGCTGGTTCTTGAAGAGCTGGCCGGGCACCCATTTCACGCTGTTGCTGGGTGTGCCGCCCGCAACCAGCGGCTGGTTGGGCACCAGGATACTGGTGTTCGGCGAAGTGGGTGCCAGGCGGACCTCATAGCGCAGGCCGATATCCACCGTCAGGTTCGGCTTCACCTTCCACGTGTCCTGCGCGTAAAACTCGTATTCGGGATAGCGCGTATCGAACAGGAAGGTGTTCTTCGTCCACTGGTCGTTGTTGTTGACGAAGCCGCGGTCGATCTGGCCCACGCGGCCCAGCAGGAAGTTGATGTTGGTTTGGAAGATACCGCGATCGAAGGCGGTGTTGAGGTCGGCGGGCAGCCCGAAAGTGGTCGGGTCCACGGTGTTGATGCTGGTGGAGAAGTTGACCTCTTCGGCGGCATTGAGGCCCGCGACCGATCCGCGAATGTCTTCCTCGCGGACGCGGCGCAGGTTGGTGCCGAACTTGAAGGCGTGGGCGCCGTGCATGTAAGAGAAGTTGTCCGCAACCTGCCACGTGCTGACCACGCGCGAGTTGCCGAAGTAATACTGCGCGGTGGTATCCACCGGCGTTCCCGTGAAAGAGATCTTATCGATGGATTCGGGCTGGCCGAAAATAGGATCGTAGCGGTTCTGCCCGACGACCAATTCGTTGGTCATGCGCGCGGTCGGCGTAAAGCGCCAGTTGAGCGCGAAATTGCGCGGATTACGCAGCGTGTTGACTTGGCAAACGCCGCCCGGGAAGATCGGCTGGCCGCCGTTCACCACGTCGCACAGGCTGTTGTCCGTGCCCCACGCAACGCGCCCGTAGACCGTGTTGCGGGTGCCGATCACCTGGTCGATCTTGATGGTCTGATCGTGTTGGCGCTCGGAGGCCTGCGCGCTGAAGGTGTAGCCGGCGGTATTGAGTCCGTCGCCGACGGCGAAGTTGTTCGGCAGCGGTTCGTTCTTGATCTCGGCGAGCACCGTCGGGTCCAGCCCGAGATGCTGCGGATCGCTGGCCGCCACGTTGTAAGTGCCGATGCTCAACCCGCCCAGCGGATTGCCGGCCGCGTCTACCGAAGCTCCCGGCGCGCCGGCGGGCTGATTGCGGCCGCCCTTCACATAGCGCAGGACGCCGGTGCGCGCCGTGGCCGTATAGACCGTGCGCGATGTTCCGGCGCTCGAACGCGCATGCAGGCCCTGATATTCAAAGAAGAAAAACGTCTTGTTCTTGATCACCGGGCCGCCGATGCCGCCGCCATAAATGTTCTGCTGCAACTGCGATTTGCCGATGCCGTCGATATTGTTCTGCCACTCGTTGGCATTGAGCCGCGGGGTGCGATAGAACCAGAATCCGTCGCCATGGAAGTTGTTGGTGCCGGAGCGCGTGATCATCGCCACCTGGCCGCCGCTATTGCGCCCGGTCTCGGCAGTGTTGTTGCCGGTGAGGATGCGCATCTCGTCCATCATGTCCGGGTTGACGCGGAAGGAAGTTGTGTTGGAGCCGCCCTGGCTCGAATCGTTCACATCGATGCCGTCGAGCGTGTAATTCCAGGCGCGATCGCGGGCGCCGTGCACCATGATGCCGCCGCCGGTGGGCGATCCGGAAACTACGCCCGGCTGCGTAACCACCAGGTCCAGCGGATTGCGTCCACGCGAACCGACAATGGGTAGATCTTTCACTTGAGCCCCGCCCAGTAGGTTGCCGTAGTTCCCGGACGTGCTGGTCTGGACCGTTTCGGCCTGGGACTGCACTTCCACCGTGTCCACCAGCGTGCCGATTTCCAGCTTCACGTTCACCGTGGTCGGTTGCCCGATGCTGACGATGTTGCCGGTAGAACTGAACTTGCGGAAGCCGCTGGCCTCCACGTCCAGCCGGTAAGATCCGGTCTGCACCGCTTCGAAAGCATAAGCGCCGGAAGCCGACGTCTTGGTTTCGAACGTAACCCGAGTGCCTTCATTGACTAACTTGACGGAAGAGTTCGGAACCACGGCGCCCGTGGAATCCTCCACCGTCCCAAGCACGCGCGACGTCGTGCCCTGGCCGAATGCGTCTGACGCATGCACACACCAATAGCGCTAGCGAAAAATAGCTCTTTTGACCCATATGGGTCGAAGGATAGCAAAAACCGGATACCAGGTAAAGTAAATCGCGCTGTGCGGTCGGCCCCATCCTTCACCCGGAAAAGTCAGGCATCGGCGCGTTTTTCGGCCAGTTTGGCTCCGTACCAGGATTGCGGCAGGCAAAGGAAAACCAACGCAGAATAGGGTACCACTTGGGCCCGAATTCGGGGCCTTTATCCCAGGTCGTGATCACGCCCGCAAGGGTGGCGGCGAGGCCGAGAACTCCAAGGATCATCGCGTGCAGCATGGGCCGCGAGGGGGCAAGCCGCGCCGTGAGATAGCTTCCGGCGATCCCGAAAACCGTGCGGTACGCAGTGGCCAGCACGAAGAGGGCATTGGACATCGGCTTGCCCAGCTCCGGAAAAATGCCCGCCGCGCGTAGCGCCATATCGGTGCCCAGTTCGAGAAGGATTCCCGCCAGCGCACCGGCCAACACCGCTCCGATGCTCCGTAACACGGCGAATCGCGGAGGCGCCTGCGCCACGAACTGAGGTCATGGTTCCACCTCCGCGAGCAGCGTGGGGAGGAATTCGGCCAGTTTGTCATAACCGGCGGAGACACCCTGCGCCATCGGTGTCTGCAGGACGGCATCGCGCGTCTCGCGGGAATCGTACCGCACGGATAACGTGATCGTAGTCTTGCCGTTGTGCTCGGCGAGAGTCAAGGTTCCGACCGCCTCGCCAGGGTACCAGGCGACGTCGAATTTTTCGGTTTGAACAATCCGTTCCGGGGGCACGATTTCCAGGTACACGCCGCCCATCCCCATCTCGATTCCGTCGCCGCGCCATACATACCGGTAGGCGCCGCCCACGCGGAGATCGATGTCGCAAACCGCAAGCGTCCAGCCGGGAGGCCCGCTAAACCAGCGCCGCAGCAGCTCAGGCCTGGTCATGGCGTCGTAGACGAGTTTACGCGGCGCGTCGAAACTTCGCGTCATTTGGATTTCGCGGTCCGAAGGAGTGGTGACGGTGAGCGATCCGGCATTCATCATGCATTCGTTCCTTTCATTTCAGGCGTTTACGTTTTTTCTCGGCTGCCTTCATTTCTTCCAGCAGGCTATCGAGCTGTTGGAACCTTGCCTCCCAGAATTCGCGATAGCTCTCCAACCAGTCCGCCGCGGCG
Source organism: uncultured Solibacteraceae bacterium (assembly GCA_963811575.1). Lineage (GTDB taxonomy): Bacteria > Acidobacteriota > Terriglobia > Bryobacterales > Bryobacteraceae > Solibacter. Next base: position 5,171 of record CAWERY010000018.1, read on the forward strand.
GCAAGCGGTGCGGCCTCCAGGCGGCGCGGCCGGCGCTGCGCGGCGCGTCCGCCCGTGATCAGGCCGGCGCGCTCCAGAACTTTAAGGTGTTTGGAGATCGCGGGCTGGCTCATCGCGAACGGCTCGGCGAGTTCGGTGACCGAGGCCTCGCCGGACGCCAGCTTGGCAAGAATGGCGCGCCGGGTCGGGTCGGCGAGGGCCGCGAATGTGGAATCGAGATTGGCTGCAGGGATCATTTCTAGTCAGTTATATAACTACATGATTATGTACTGCTGGCGTGCTGGAGTCAAGGCCAAAACCCGAGCAACCGCATTGGCCGTACCGTTCGCAGGGGTGGTGCGTCGATTGTGGTTGGGTGCTGGTTGTCTTATGATGGACGAAACAATGAGCGGATATGAATAAGTCCCGGCGCGCCCGCGCAGCGTGGTTGATGCTCGCGGCAGGCGCGTTGTTCGCGCAGACCACGCCTCCGGCCACGACGCCGGCGGCACCGCCGCCGCAAACTCCACCGCCAGGGAAGACTTCGGCGGAGATGACGACCCGTGACGAGCCGGCAATGTTCAAGGCGCGCGTCAATCTGGTGCAGGTTCCCGTGGTCGTACGGGATCGCCAGGGCAAAGCGATCGGCAATCTCAAACAGGAAGATTTCCAGCTCTTCGATAAGGGGAAGCCGCAATATATCGCACGCTTCACCATGGAAACCGCGGCCGGCCGCCTCAGCAAAGCCACCGGCGCCTCCGGCACACCGAAAGACGGCGAGTCCGCGCCCACGGCGGAAGCGCCCGATCATTTCACCGCCTACCTCTTCGACGATGTCCACGTGACTTTTGGCGACCTGGTGCGCGCGCGCGATGCGGCCCGGCGGCAGATCGACGCCATGCGCAAGACCGACCGCGCCGCCATTTTCACCACGTCCGGCCAGCACGTTCAGGATTTCACCGACGATCGCGACCTGCTGCACGACGTGATCTCCAAACTGCGGCCCACGCCAATTTCGGGGCAGGGGCAAAATCACTGTCCGAACATGACGTATTACATGGCGGACCTGATTACCAACAAGCATGACCCTTCCGTTCTGCAGGCGGCCACGCTGGATGTCATGAGCTGCGCCAGCATCACCGATATGCCTACCGCGCAGCACATGGCGGAGGCCGCGGCTTCGCAGGAAATGAATCTGGGCGATCACGAGACGCGGGTTACCATGATCGTGCTCAAGGACACCGTGCGCCGCATGGCGGCCATGCCGGGCCTGCGCAGCATCGTGGTGATTTCACCTGGCTTCATCACGCTTTCGGAGCACGCCAGCGACAAGACCGACATTATGGATCGCGCCATCCGCGCGAACGTCCTCATCAACGCGCTCGATGCGCGCGGCTTGTACACCGATACGCCCGATATTACCCGGCCCGGCACCAATTCCAATTCGGCGATGATGATTGCCCGTATGGAGCGCGAATCGGCGCGCGCGCAATCGGATGTTCTGGCCGAACTCGCCGCGGGAACCGGCGCCACGTTCTACGAAAACAGCAATGATCTGGATGAAGGGCTCAGACGCCTGGCTGCGGCCCCCGAATACTATTACCTGTTGGCATTTTCGCCGCAGAATCTGAAGTTGGATGGCAGCTTTCATTCGCTCAAGGTGACGTTGAAAGCCATCAAGGATACCAGCGTCCTGGCGCGCCGCGGCTATTACGCTCCGAAGCACCTGGAAGATGCCACCGAGACCGCCAAGCGCGAAGTGGAAGAGGCGCTGTTCTCGCGGGAAGAAATGGGCGACATCCCGGTGGAGCTGCATACGCAGTTCTTCAAGTCCGGCGAGGATAAGGCGCGCGTGTCCGTGCTGATCAAGGTAGACGTGAAACGTCTGAAATTCCGCAAGGAAGAAGATCGCAACCGCAATGATTTGACGGTGGTGGCGGCGCTCTTCGACCGCAACGGCGTCTACGTCACCGGCAATCAGAAAAGAATTGAGATGCGGCTCAAGGACGAGACCGTCGAAAAGAGATTGGACGGAGGCCTGACCATACGCTCCAGCTTCGATGTGAAACCGGGTAATTACGCGGTGCGGCTGGTGGTCAGGGATACCGAAGGGCAATTGATGTCGGCCCAAAATGGCGTCGTGGAAATTCCGTATTGAGAGGTATAGCGTGCAACTTCATCGTGTGAAACTGCATAGACTGATGCTGGCGAGCGGTGCGCTCATCGTGGCGGGTTTGACCCCGGCCGGTCTGACCCCGCGCGCCTTCGCGCAAGCCCCGCCGCCGACGACGATCAAGACGGAAACGCGCCTCGTGCTGGTGGATGTGGTGGTTACCAAGAAAGGTCAATATGTCGAAGACCTGGAGATGAAAAACTTCAAGGTCTGGGAAGACAATAAAGAGCAGCAGCTCAAGACCTTCTCTTTTGGCGCCGATCCGAAAAATCCGGCCGACCAGAAGCGCTACATCGTCCTCTTCTTCGATAACTCCACCATGGGGTTGAGCGAGCAGGCGCAGGCCCGGCAGGCAGCGGCGCGCTTCATCGAATCCAACGCGGGGCCGGATCGCCTCATGGCCGTGGTCAACTTCTCGGGAACGCTCCAGGTGGCACAGAATTTCACCGATGATATCGATCGGTTGAAGCAGGTGGTCAGCGGCATTAAGGTGTCGTCCGTGGCGCCCGGAGCGGAACGGGCATCGCTCGGTGGCGGTCCGAGGCTGAATGGCGCGGCTTCCTTCGGCGCGCGCACCATGCTGCTCGCGCTGCGCAGCATGGCGCAGAATCTGAGCGAAGTGCGGGGCCGCAAGAGCCTGATCCTCCTGACCTCTGGTTTTCCGCTGAACAATGAATTACGCTCCGAGGCCAATGCAGCGATCGACGCATGCAATAAGTCGAACGTGGCAGTCTACCCGATCGATGTCCGCGGACTTACCGCGCCGGCAGGCTTGGATTCCGATCCGCTCGGTGTCCGGCGCGGCGGCCGCGCGGCGCTCGATGCTCCCAAAGCGGGCGACCTCGCAGGCTTCCGCTCCGCGGGAATGCGGGATGCCGGTATTGCGCTGGCGGCATCGCCGGTGCTGCGCATCGCTAACTTCATGGCGGCGGCGATGGAACCGGACCAGGCGGCTGGCGGACGCGGCGGCGGTACGGCCGGTGGGGGTGGTGGCGGCGGTGGCGGTAATACCGGAGCGGGCGGCGGCGCGGGTCGTGGAACTGCGGGCGGCGGCAGCCCGGTGGGAAATCCGGCCGGCACCACCGGGCGGCCCACCGGCGCTACTCCGGGTGGCACTCCGAACAACACCGGAAGCCGGGGCACTAATACCAATCCCAACAACGGCGGCAACACGAACAACAACAACAACAACCTGAACAACAACAATCTGAACAATCGCAATAACCCGTACAACAATCCGGCGCGTATGACGATCCCGGAATTTCCCACCGGCGCGACCAACAATCAGCAGGTAATGTACCTGCTCGCGGAAGGCACGGGCGGCTTCGTCATTGTGAATACGAATGACCTGATCGGCGGCATGAAGAAGATCGGGCAGGAGCAGAATCAGTACTACATCGTCGGCTATACGCCGCCGGATTCGGTGGAAGGCAGTTGTCACGCGTTGCGTGTCAAAGTGGATCGCGGCGGCACCAGCGTGCGTTCGCGCGCGGGCTACTGCAACGTGAAGTCGCACGATGCGCTGGCCGGAAATCCGATCGAGAAGACGCTCGAAAGCCGCGTCACCGGCACCGCCGCGGGCAGCATCACGGCGGCCATGCGGGCGCCCTTTTTCTATACCGGCGAAAATACCGCGCGCGTGGCGGTAGCGATCGAAATTCCTTCCGACACCATCAAGTTCGACAAGGTGAAGGGCAAGATGCACTCCACCGTCAACGTGCTGGGTATCGCCTACAAGCAGGATGGCACCGTCGCCGCGCGTTTCAGCGATGCCGTGAAGCTGGATCTGGAGAACCAGAAGGAAGTGCAGGCGTTCAAGGAAAGCCCCATGCACTACGAGAATCAATTCGATGTGGCGGCGGGAACCTACAGCTTGAAGGTCGTCTTTGATTCGGGCGGCGAAAGCTTCGGAAAGCTCGAAAGCCCGCTCGTGATCAATGCCTACGACGGCACGGCATTCGCCATCAGCGGCGTCGCTTTCAGCCAGAAATTTGGCAAAGTGTCGGAGGCCGATGCCACGCTCGATTCGGTGCTGCTGGAAGGCCGCTCGCCGCTCGTCGCCGGCCCCAATCAGTTCACGCCGACCGGCGTATCGCGCTTCAAGCCGTCGGACACCGTCGCGCTGTACTTCGAAGTCTACGATGCGGCGGTGACCACCGAAAAGAAGCCGACAGTGGGCGCGCAACTGCGCATCCTCGACGCGAAATCGCTCGCCGTGTTGACCGATTCCGGCAACGTGTTGATCGATAGTTACGTCCGCCCCGGCAATCCCGTAGTGGCCGCGGCGCTCCGCATGCCGCTCGCTGAGCTCAAGCCCGGCGCCTATCGCCTGGAACTGAAGGCGATCGATTCCACCGGCGCATTTGCCACTCGCACCACCGATTTCGAGATTCAGCCGTAACGAAACGTACCGATATTGGCGCCCGCACCCTTCGCGGCAGCCCCGAATGCTGCCGCACGTACCACCCGTGCGTTAGGGGACGTGTTATCGGTAAGGGATGAAGCCAAGCCTTCTCCTGTTCGCCGCTGTGATTTGCCTGGCCTCCTGCCACAGTCCGCGCGCCGCCAGCGCCGGTAACGAAAAGCGCGTGGTGCCTACGGGTAGCGTGACCGATGCCGGTCCCATTCTCTCCTACGCAACCGTGGTCGACCAGGTAGCGCCCGCCGTCGTAACCATTCGGGCTTCGCGTCGGGTTCGCGCCCCGCAACAGTTCCGGTTCTCCGATAGCCCGCTGTTCCGCGAGTTTTTCGGCGGCGGCGCACCCCCTCCACAGCGTTCGGAGGTCCAGCTCGCCTTAGGCTCCGGCGTCATCGTTCGCTCCGATGGCTACATCCTCACCAATCACCACGTCATCGATGGAGCCGAAGATATCAAGGTCGACTTGAGCACGCGCAGCACGTTCTCGGCGAAGGTCGTCGGCTCCGATTCGCCCAGCGATCTCGCGGTCCTCAAGATCACGGGCGGAAATCTCGCCGTCTTGCAACTCGGCGACTCGGACAAAGTGCGCGTGGGCGACGTCTGCCTCGCGGTCGGCAATCCCCTGGGCGTCGGCGAATCCGTGACCGCCGGCATCATCAGCGCGAAGGGTCGCTCGACCGATTCGGTGGGCGGCGGCAGCTTCCAGGACTTCCTGCAGACCGACGCGCCCATCAACCAGGGCAACTCCGGCGGAGCCCTCGTCAATACGCGCGGGGAACTGATCGGCATCAACTCGCAGATTCTTTCCTCTAACGGCGGCAACGTCGGCATTGGTTTCGCGATCCCGTCCAACATGGCCAAGGGCGTGATGGATCAGTTGATCGGGAAGGGAAGCGTGCAGCGCGGCATGTTGGGTGTGAGCATTCAGCCCGTCACCAGCGATATCGCGGCCAGTCTCGGCCTCAAGGACGTGCGCGGCATCTTGATCAACTCGGTCTCCGCCGGCGGTCCCGCGGAGAAGGCCGGCGTGCAGCGCGGCGATGTGATTCTCCAACTCGACGGCAAGGATGTGAACGATCCCAACCAGCTGCGCAACGAGGTTGCCGCGCACAGTCCCGGCAGCGACGTTACGCTCACCATCTCCCGCAACGGCAACCAGCAGCAGGTGCGCGCCAAATTGGGCACGCTCACCCAGCAAACCGCGGAGAATGCGCAGGGCGGGGCGGAAGGCGGCAGCGGCGGCAAACTCGGAATCGGAGTCGCTCCGCTCACGCCCGAGCTCGCCTCGCAGCTTGGCCTGCGCAGCGGCACGCAAGGCCTGGTCGTAAGTTCGGTGGACCCTAGCGGCCCCGCCGCGCAAGCCGGCCTGCGCGAAGGCGATGTCATTCAGGAAGTCAATCGCCAACCCGTGCGATCCACCGACGACCTGCGCAACGCGGTACAGAAATCCGCGAATCGCCCCCTGCTGCTCCTGATCAATCGCGGCGGCCAGACCGCCTACGTGCCGGTGCCGGTCCAGTAAATTCGCATCCGGATTTCGGCCCGCGTCCCGCGCTCCATCGCGTCGAGCGCCCGCAGCGCATCGGCATGCAGCCGCGCCGTGTCGATCGCCTCGCACTCGGGAAGGTACGCCGCAAGCTTGCGCAAGCCCTTGCGTAGTTGACGGATCGCTCCGTCGGAATTGTGGCGCTCCCAGTGGTAGAGTCCCACTGCCAGGTGAATCAGCGATTGCAGGAATAACCGCCGCGGGCCGCGTTCCGGCGTCCAGACTTCCTCTAACACTTCATGGCAAACGAAGAACTGACCCGTGTTGAAGAGTTCGATCCCGTGAACGACACGCTCGTCCTTCATGCACCCACGCGCGCCGGCAGTTCCTTCACGATCTCGCCCACGAACGCCTTGGCATCGCCGAACAGCATCAGCGTTCGATCCATATAGTAAAGGTCGTTGTCGATGCCCGCGAAGCCCGGACTCATCGAGCGCTTGATCACCATCACCGTGCGCGCCTTGTCCACGTCCAGAATCGGCATGCCGTAGATCGGGCTGCTCTTATCGGTGCGCGCGGCAGGGTTCGTGACGTCGTTCGCGCCGATCACCAGCGCGACGTCGCACTGCGCGAACTCGCCGTTGATGTCGTCCATCTCCACCAGCCGGTCGTACGGAATATCGGCCTCGGCCAGCAGGACGTTCATATGCCCCGGCATCCGTCCCGCCACCGGATGAATGGCGAACTTCACGTCGACTCCGCGCTTCATCAGATTGTCGAACAACTCGCGGATCTTGTGCTGCGCCTGCGCCACCGCCAGCCCGTAGCCCGGCACGATGATCACGCTCGATGCCGCTTCCAGCACCGCCGCCGCTTCTTCCGCGCTGGCGCTGCGATGCGAGCGCTGCTCCGTGCGCGCGGCGCTTGCCTGAATCTGCCCGAACGCGCCGAATAATACGTTGGTGAAGGAGCGGTTCATCGCCTTGCACATGATGATCGAGAGAATCAGGCCGCTCGACCCATCCAGCGCTCCCGCGATCACCAGCAGGTGGTTGTTCAGCGCGAAGCCCATCGCGCACGCCGAAAGTCCCGCGTACGAATTCAACAGCGCGATCACGGTAGGCATGTCCGCCCCGCCGATCGGCAGAATCAGCAGTACGCCGAACACCAGCGAGAGTCCCGCGAAAATCGGGAACAGCATCGTGTCGGTGGGCACCAGAATCAGGCGGACCCCAAGCGCCAGCGCAATCGCAAACAGCACCGCGTTGATCAGATTCTGATTCCTGTACGTCATCGGCCGCGAGGGCAGAATCTCCTGCAGCTTGCCCATCGCCATCAGGCTGCCGGTAAATGTCAGGAACCCGAGCAGCGTCTCGATGATCAGTGCCACCATCACGAAGCCGCGCAATTCGCTATCGGCGTGCGGCTGTCGCTGGTAGAATTCCGCCGTCCCGACCAATGCCGCCGCCAGCGCGCCGCACGCATGCGACATCGCCGTCCGCTGCGGCACCGCCGTCATCGGCATGATGTACGCGATCGGCACCCCGATCGCCGTGCCGATGAAGAACGCCGCCAGGATCCACTCCCAATTCTGATGATGGCCGATCAGCGTGCCGCCGATCGCCATCAGCATGCCCGCTTCCCCCGCGAACACCCCGCGCCGCGCGCTGGCCGGCGAGTTCATCCACTTTAAGGAGAGAATGAACAGCGCGCCGGAGACGATGTAGATGTAGTTGACCAGCGAGCCCATTACCGCTTCCCCTCTCGCTTCTTGAACATCTTCAGCATGCGGTCTGTAATCAGGAAGCCGCTCACGATGTTGGTGACCGCCGCGGTAATCGCGATGAAGCCCAGCACCTTGCTGAGCGTCGTGGCCTCTTCGTTGCTGATGATCAGGATCGCGCCCACCACCGAAATCGCCGAGATCGCATTGGTCAGCGACATCAGCGGCGTATGCAGCAGCGGCGAAACCTTGCGGATCACCTCCAGGCCGACGAAGGTCGCCAGCATGAAGACCATCAATCCGACTTCCAGATTCGAAGGCATTGCGTTATGCTCCCGCGGGCAGACCCAGCAGCTCGCGCACTTTCGGATGCACGACTTCCCCCGCATGCGTGACCAGCGTTTCCCGCACGATCTCATCCTCGCGATTCAGCGCGAGCGCGCCGTCTTTTACCAGGTACTTCAGAAATGTCGCGATGTTCTTGGCATACATCTGGCTCGCGTGGTACGGAATGCTGGAACCCAGATTCACCGGACCCAGCACGCGCACGCCGTTGACTTCTACCGTGCCGCCGGCCTGCGTCAACTCGCAGTTTCCGCCCCGTTCCGCCGCGATATCTACGATCAGCGATCCCGGCGCCATCCGCGCCGCCATTTCACGCGTGATCAGAATCGGCGCCTTCCTGCCCGGCACCGCCGCCGTCGTAATCACCACGTTCTGCTCCGCCAGCACGTCTCCCAGCAGTTCCCGCTGGCGGCGATAAAATTCGTCGCCCATCGCCTTGGCGTAGCCGCCCTTGTCCTCCGCGCCCGCGCCATCCATCTCGAGCACCACGAACCGCGCGCCCAGGCTTTCGATCTGCTCCTTCACCGCCGCCCGTATGTCGTACCCCGACACCACCGCGCCCAGCCGCCGCGCCGTCGCGATCGCCTGCAATCCCGCCACTCCCGCGCCGATCACCAGCACGCGCGCAGGCGCAACCGTCCCGGCCGCGGTCATCAACATCGGAAACATGCGCGGCAAGCCGTCGGCCGCCATCAACGCTGCTTTGTAGCCCGCAATCGTGGCCATCGAAGAGAGCGCGTCCATGCTTTGCGCGCGCGTGATGCGCGGCATGAGCTCCATGGCGAGAAAGGTGACGCCGCGGGAAGCGAGATCGCGCGCGGCATCGGCGGAGGTCAGCGGTTCGCCGAATCCAATCGCCGTCTGCCCTCGCCGCAACAGCGCGAGATCGGCCGCGCCGGTCTCAGGATTGGCCCCCACTCCGCGCACCTGCAGGATGACCTCTGCCCGCTGAAACACTTCCGCGCGGCTGCCCGCCACCCGCACGCCCTTTTCGGTGTACTCCGAATCGGGGAAGCCGGATTGCAACCCGGCTCCAGGCTCCATAATCAGCTCGACGCCCGTTTTATTCAGGACGGAAATCGCGCTCGGCGCCATTGCCACGCGCCGCTCGCCCGGTGCTGCTTCGCTAACGAATCCGACTGTGATTCCCACGTCGATTCCTCGGCTGACAAAAATTACTATCTCGCCACGGCGCGGGGAACGCCAAAATCCGAAGCGTTCCCCGCGCCCGGCGAGTAATGCGTGTTGCCTACAGCAGTTCCGCGCTGGTAAAGAAGAACGCCAGTTCGACCGCCGCCGTCTCCGGCGCATCCGACCCGTGAATGCAGTTGCGTTCGATATTCTCCGCGAACCGCTTGCGAATCGTACCTTCCGCCGCATTCGCCGGATTGGTGGCGCCCATAACCTCGCGCAGCCCCTTCACCGCGTCTTCGCGCTCCAGCGCCATGACGATGATCGGGCCCTCCGTCATGAACTTCACCAGCCCGCCATAGAACGGACGTTCCTTATGGACGGCGTAAAATCCGCCCGCCTGCAACTCCGTGAGCCGCGTCATCCGCAGCCCGATAATCTTGAAACCGGCCTTCTGAATCATGGCCAGAATTTCGCCTGCCTGCCCGGCTGCAACGGCATCGGGCTTAATGATGGAAAATGTACGTTCAACGCTCATAAACGGCTTTTTACTTTCTCTCCGAGCTCGGCCGGGGTGGAGCAAATCGTAATGCCCGCATCCTTCATGGCCTCAATCTTGTCTTCCGCTTTGCCGGACCCGCCGGCGATAATCGCGCCCGCGTGTCCCATCCGGCGTCCGGGCGGCGCAGTCTGTCCCGCCACGAATCCCACCACCGGCTTTTTCACATGCGCCTTCACATACGCGGCCGCAGTCTCCTCGGCATTGCCGCCGATCTCGCCGATCATAATGATGGCGTGCGTGTCCGGATCCTCGTTAAATAACTGCAGCGCGTCCAGGAATGTCGTGCCGATAATCGGATCGCCGCCGATCCCGATGCACGTCGATTGTCCGATCCCCAGCTTCGTCAACTGCCCCACCGCCTCGTACGTCAGCGTGCCGGAGCGCGAAACCACGCCCACATGCCCCTCGCGGTGAATCGACGCCGGCATGATTCCGATCTTGCACTTGCCCGGCGAAATTACGCCGGGACAGTTCGGCCCGATCAGCCGCGTCTTTTTCCCCTGCAGGAACTCCCACGCCTTCACCATGTCCAGCGCCGGAATGCCTTCCGTGATGCAGACCACCAGCGCGACTCCCGCGTCCGCCGCTTCCATAATCGCGTCCGCGGCGAATGGCGGCGGCACGAAAATCACGCTCGCATTCGCGCCCGTGCTCTTCACCGCCTGCTCCACCGTGTCGAACACCGGCCGCTCCAGGTGCGTCGTGCCGCCCTTGCCGGGAACCACGCCGCCCACCAGGTTCGTGCCGTAGGCGATCGATTGCTGCGCATGGAAGGTGCCTTCCTTGCCCGTGAAGCCTTGGACAATCAGTCTTGTGTTCTTGTCTACCAGTACGCTCATTAGTTCCTCACGCAGCCAGCTTCACTACTTTTTGAGCCGCGTCCCACATGTCCGCGCCCACCGTGAAATTAAAGCCCGAATCCAGCAGAATCTGCCGCCCGGCTTCCACATTGGTGCCTTCCATGCGCACCACGATCGGCACTTGAATGTTGAGGTCGCGCGCCGCCGCCACTACGCCGGTCGCCAGCGTGTCGCAGCGCAGAATGCCGCCGAAGATGTTGATCAGCACGGCCTTCACGCTCTTATCGGAAAGCAGAATGCGGAACGCGTTCTTCACCTGCTCCGCGTTCGCCCCGCCGCCCACATCCAGGAAGTTCGCCGGACTCCCGCCCGCGAATTTAATAATGTCCATCGTCGCCATCGCCAGGCCGGCGCCGTTCACCATGCAGCCCACCGTGCCATCGAGCTTGATGTAATTCAGCCCGTGCTTCGACGCTTCCACTTCCAGCGGATCTTCTTCGTTCAGATCGCGCAGTTCCACCAGCTCTTTGTGGCGGTACAGCGCGTTGTCGTCGAAAGTGATCTTGGCGTCCAGCGCGTAGACCTTCCCATCCTTCGTGAGAATGAATGGATTGATCTCCGCCAGCGACGCATCCATCGCCCAGTACGCCTTCGAAAGCGCCGTCATCGCCGCCGCCGCCGCATTCACGCTGGCCGGCGGAATGCCGATTCCGAACGCCAGCTTGCGCGCCTGATACGGCGAAAGTCCCGGATACTCCAGCGTCTCCTTCAGGATCAGCTCCGGCGTCTTGGCCGCCACTTCCTCAATATCCATGCCGCCCGCGGAGGAAGCCATGAAGACCGGCTTGCCCTGCACGCGGTCGAGCACGATGCCCAGATACAGTTCGCGCTCAATCGGCAGCGTCTCTTCAATCAGCAGGCGCTGCACCAGCCGCCCTTCCGGCCCCGTCTGGTGCGTGACCAGCGTCATGCCGAGAATCTTCTTGGCCAGTTCGAGCGCCTCCGCGGCATCTTTGGCGACCTTCACGCCGCCGCCTTTCCCGCGCCCGCCGGCGTGAATCTGCGCCTTCACCACCACGCTGCCACCTAACGCCTTGGCAGCGGCTTCCGCATCCGCCTCGGTGTACGCGACCTGGCCTCGTGGCACAGGAACTTTGTATTCGGCCAAAATGGCCTTCGCTTGATACTCGTGAATTTTCATGGAAGTGCTGTGTTAGCCTACAGAAAACTCACTATAACATGTCCCTTCTTCCCCACTTGATGCGCCTGGTCGAAGAGCAGCATCTTTCCGCCGCCGATGCCGAAGCCGCCATGCAGATCGTGCTTCGCGGAGAGGCCAGCCACGCGCAGATTGCCGCCTTCCTCATCGCCCTAAAAATGAAGGGCGAAACCGTGGATGAGCTCGTCGGCTTCGCCCGCGCCATGCGCGCCATGGCGGTCCCGGTGCGTCCGGAAATCGCCGGCACGCTCCTCGATACCTGCGGCACCGGCGGCGATGGCGCCGATACATTTAACATCTCTACCGTCGCGGCCTTCGTCGTGGCAGGCGCCGGAGTCCACGTCGCCAAGCACGGCAATCGCTCCATTACCGGCAAATGCGGCAGCGCCGATCTGCTTGGAAGCCTGGGGCATTGCAGTCGCCATGCCGCCCGATGAAACCGCCCGCGCCATCCGCGAAATCGGCATCGGCTTTCTGTTCGCTCCCGCCGTTCACACCGCCATGAAGCACGCGCAACCCGTGCGCGTCGATCTGAAACTGCGCACCGTCTTCAACCTGCTCGGCCCCCTGACCAATCCCGCCGGGGCCACCGCGCAATTGATCGGCGCCCCCTCCGTCCACGCCGCGGAATTGATGGCCGGCGCGATTGCCGCCCTCGGCCTCGAGCGCGGCTTCGTGGTCCACGGCTCCGATGGCCTGGACGAAATCACCACCACCGGCCCCACTCACGCCTGGGAAATCCGCCACGGCAACGTGGAGCCGCGCACTCTCGAGCCCGCCGATTTCGCCGTTCGCACCGCGCGCCCGGAAGACCTGCAAGGCGGCGCGCTCGCCCGCAATCTGGAAATTGCCAACTCGGTATTGAGCGGCGCTCCGGGCCCCCAGCGCGACATCGTGCTGGTGAATGCCGCCGCCGCCCTCGTCGCCGCCGGTAAGGCCGAGACCTTCCTCGAAGGCATGGCGCTCGGCGTCGTCTCGCTCGATTCCGGCGCCGCCCGCGCCAAAGTCCAGGCCCTCGCCGAGTTCAAGCGCTTACCCGGGGCGTGAGTGTTCTCCATCGGCAGTAATTCGACGCTCACATACGGCTAGCTTCACCTCTCCTTCCTCCGTGGGAAACTGCAAGCTTGGCCACCGCCGTCGCACCGCAGCCGCGAAATTTCCCAACCCATCGCGGGACGCCAGCACCACCTCGATGGCCTGCGCGGCATCGCCTCCCTCTACGTCGTTCTCCATCACACGTGGCTTGAGATCTGGCCCGTCGGACATTTCCCCACCGGCTGGATCATGACCGCCACCGGCTGGCTAATCTGGGGACACTTCGCCGTTTCCATCTTCATCGTGCTCTCCGGATATTGCTCTGACCCTGCCGCTGGTGCGCCGTGGCCCCGGCACTTTCCATACATGGCAATTTCTCAAACGCCGCGCGATTCGAATTCTCCCGCCCTACTACTTATCCTTCTTACTCACCGCGATCCTCGTCGTCACCTGCATCGGCCGCAAGACCGGCACCCACTGGGACGTCACCCTCCCGTCCACCCCATCTTCCATCGCCCACGGTCTTCTGCTGATTCCGGAATTCGGCATGAGCATCAACCACGTCTACTGGTCCATCGGCGTGGAATGCAAAATCTATCTGCTATTCCCGCTGCTCCTCTTTTGTTTCGCGCGCTTCGGCGTCCTCCGGTCTGCCGCCGCCGTAACGTTCGCGTCCCTCGCAGTAGCTTACGCGGTCCGCCATACCATCTATTCCAGCCCCAGCGTGCAATACCTCGGACTGTTCTGCGTCGGAGCCGCCGCCGCCTACATCGTGAACTCGTCGCAGCCGTACTGGTCCCGCCTGCGACAATCGAACTTCTGGATGCCCTGCCTCACCGCCGCCGCCCTGGCATCCTGCATTCTCTGTCGCAAGATTCGGCTTCGCGCCGCAGCGCTTCCTCGCGGTAGATCTGTTCGTCGGCCTCGCCGCGCTCGCATTGCTCGTCATCGCCGGACGGTCGCGCGCCAGTTGGTTGCGCCACGTGCTCGAATGGAAGCCCCTGGTCTTTATCGGAGCGTTCTCCTACAGCCTGTACTTAATTCACGCCCCGCTCTTGCAGGTCGTCTGGCAGTATGGAATTCGTGGCCACATCGCGGAGCCGGCTTCCCGCAATTCGCCGTCCTCACGCTGCTCGGCCTTCCCGTCATTCTGCTCTGCGCCTGGGCATTCTACCTCGCGTGTGAACGCCCCTTCGTGCCGCGCTAACGGCTTGCCCGCGCCTGCGCGGCGGGCTTATCCAGCGCCGCCGCCAATGTCTCCAGCGCGTGCTTCTGGTAAGGCTCCGCATCCGCCTTGGAAAACACCGGCGCCGCCGCACTCAAATACTTCCTCGCGCCTTCCATGTCGCCCTGCCGGTATGCGATCTCCGCCTGCGCCAGCGACACATTCGCAAACCAGTCCGGGAACCCCGCCAACTGCGCCACCACTTTCGAATCGATGTCCGCCAGCAACCGCGAGGCCTCCGCGAGTTTCCCCAGCCCGATTGCGCAGCTCGCCAGCGTATAGGCCGCTCCGCCCGTCAGTCCCGCGCGCGCCCCGAAGGCCTTCACCGAGGCATCGAATGCCTTGCGCGCGTTCGGCTCGCCCTCGCCATTGTGCCCCGCCCGGCATTGCGCCAGCGCCGCATCCGAAAGCGTGGCGATAGCGAAAAATGACGTCGGCCCCTGTTTGACCAACGCCAGCCTGTAAATCGCCATATCGTCGCGAATCGCGTCTTCCCAAAGCCCCAGGCTGCCTTCGCATTGCGCCCGCGTCGTCAGCAGCTGCATCGTCAGCTCGTGATCTTCGCCCAGCCGCTTCACATACTCCGGATAAATCCGGTTGGCCTCGTCGATCGCCTCACGATTCTTGCCGCCGATCATAAAAGCCTGCGCCAGGTTCAATCGCACCCGCAGCACGCTCGGGCTCTCCGGCCCGTTCGTCCGTGAAAATGCCGCGATCAACTCGCGGAACAGCCGCTCTGCCGTCGCTCCATCCCCCAGCCGGATCGAAGCAAATGCCAGTTTCTGCTTCATCGTCAAGCGCGCGTTCTCGTCGAACTCGGGCAGCTTCGCCGCGCCGTCGCTCGCAAGTTGAAACTGCGCCGCCGCCGTCTTCGCGTCGTTCTCGATCAGTGCGATCAGCCCGCGCGCCGATGCCAGCCATACGCGCAAGTCCTCCCTGGGATGCGCGATTTTCGCAATCACCGCCTCTTGCGCCGCCACCAGCGAGCGCGCCGTCGGCACCGACCCCTTCTCATAGGTCCGCGCCTCCATCGCCGCCAGCTGCAAGTTCGCCGCAATCGCGTCTTCAGAGAGCGCCCCTTGCGATTGCGTGAACAATGCCGCCGCTCGCGCATACTCGCGTCGCGCATCCGGATAACTCGTGCGGCTATCCAGCGCCTTCGCGATCGTCTGGTGCAGCCGCGCCGCGATTTCAGGCTCGCCCTGAAACTGCCGGTCGATCCCCGGCGAGGCCTGAGTCACCGCGCTCAACAACGTCTCCTCTGCCTTGCCGCTGTGGAATGGGTCGCTCCGGCCAAGCAGATCGTCCGCCAGGAAGTGGTTCACCGCCGCCGCAATCGCCGTCTGCCGGCTGGCCCGGTCGCGCGCCGCCGCGGCATTCCGGTAAAGGAAGAGGCTGACGCCCAGTCCCGCCACCAGCACCGCTACCACCGCGATCGCCCACGGCCGCCGCGCGCGCGAGGCCTCCACTCTTCGCTCCGCAATCCGCGCCCGTTCGCGCGCCTGCTCCAGCTCGCTCCGTTCCGCGCGCCGCCGTTCCAGACTCTGCAGCCGCTCTGCCAGCGCCGCCGCGCTCGCCAACCGCCTGGCCGGGTCGCCGCACGCCGCCTCCGCGATATCTTCCCGCAGCAGCGCGTCGTGAATATCCGCCTCCCACCCCGGCGAGAGCGGCTTGCGGAAATCGCCCGCCACCATCTGATACAGCATCACGCCCAGCGCGTAAACGTCGGCGGACGCCGTCGGCACCTGCCCGGCCAGCACCTCCGGCGGCAGGTACATCAGCGTTCCGGTGAGCGTGCCCCCATCCGGCGTCATGGTCTGCGTGAAGCCCAGATTGGTGATGCCGAGCGCGCTCAGCCGCGCCGGCTCCATCATCGCTCCGCTGCCGAAATCCGCCACCTTGACCTGGAACTCGCCCGTACCGCGCGGCGCCATCAGGACGTTCGCCGGCTTCAGGTCCTTGTGCAGCACGCCCACGTCGTGCGCGGCCGCCACCCCCTGCGCCAGCTCCACCATCACGCGCAGCCTGTCCGCCAGGGAAATCGCCGTCAGTCCGCCCTGCGTTCTCCGCCCACTCCGCCAGGTTCGGCGCCGCAGAATTCGCTCTCCAGGAAGAATGGCGGCGTGTCGAAGTTCCACTCCAACACCCGCACCAGATCCGCACGCTCACCCAGCGAGTCCTTCAATACCCTGGCCAGCGTCACCTCGCGCTTCAGTCCCTTGAGCCGTATCCCGTCGCCCGCGAATTTGAAGACGCGCGCTTCGTGCGTCTTGGGATTCTCGGCCAGCCACACCTCGCTCGATGGCGAAGCGTCCAGCCTGCGCACCATCCGCCATTGATCGCGCCCCGGTACCGGTGTCGCCCGCTGCGAAGCCCAGCTCGCGCACCGGGGGAGCCGCCACTCGCCCCACCTGTACCGGTACGCCTAGGCGGTACCCGAGTCGCGGTACCGTCAGCACAATCGACGCGTGGTCTCTCCCCCAACGCCTTGCGCAGTTTGGAAACCGCCGTGGCCAGTGATCCCTCCACCACCGTCACCCCGGGCCACGCCGATTCCAGCAGTTCCTCTTTCGTCACCACCTCGCCCGCGCGCAGCAAAAGCTGGTAGAGCACTTCCAGCGGTTTGGATTCGAGTTCGACCAGCGCCCCGTCGGCGCGCAATTCGCGGCTGGATTCGTCGAAATTCGAAGTGGTCAAACCGCCAGGCGCGCCCCGTGACTTCTCCGGTCATTCCGAAAATCCGCGTTGAGAGCCATGGACTTGAAGTTCTTTAGAATTCTTGATCGCTCTTGATGCCTCGCTGGCCGCGAACCGTGGCACTATCCCTAAAATGCCTTGGCGCTATTCTACCGGAAACCGGCGCCGGCAGTAGCGGATTTATGTCGGAGGGAACCATGAAATTTCAATCGCTTCAGCTTACTCGCAATACTTCTTTGTTCCGGCGGCAATCTGCCCCGGCCAAATCATCAGTACTGTCGTCGGCACGCCCACCTGCTGCAATTCGGCCGATGGCATTCAGGCTACTAGTACCTGGCTCGCCAGCCTCGATGGCTTCACGCTGGACCGCTCGGAAATCTCTACTTCGGCCAGGGCGCGCGCATTCGCAAGGTGAGCCCCTCCGGCGTCGTCACCACCGTCGCCGGCAATGGCAATTTCGGCTACACCGGAGATGGCGGCCCCGCCACCAGCGCCCAACTCTTCCCCAACACCGGCCTCCGCGGCATCGTGGTCGATGATGGCGGCAACATCTATTTCAGCGATGGCAACAACCACGTCATCCGCAAAGTCAGCGCTTCCGGCATCATCACCACCGTCGCCGGCAATGGCGCGCCCGGCTATTCGGGCGATGGCGGCAAGGCCACCGCCGCCATGCTCCAATACCCCACCGATATCGCGCTCGACGCCGCCGGCAACCTCTACATCGCGGACAACTCGAACAGCCGCGTTCGCAAAGTCACACCCGCCGGCATCATCACCACCTTTGCCGGCAATGGCAATGTCGCCTATTCGGGCGACGGGGTGCAAGCCACCACCGCTTCCGTGCACGCGCCCAGCGGACTCGCCTTCGATTCCGCGGGCAACCTCTATATCTCCGAAGGCAGCGATAGCCGCGTCCGCCGCGTCGATACCAGCGGCATCATCACCACCGTCGCCGGTCTGACCAAAAAGACCATCGGCTTCTCTGGCGATGGCGGCCCCGCTACCGCCGCGACTCTTTCCGGTCCCATAGGCCTTTCCGTGGACCAATCCGGAAATCTCTATATCGCCGACAACTCCAACGGCCGCATTCGCAAAGTCGATGCCGCCGGCACCATCACCACCTTCGCCGGCATCACCGGCAACGCCTCCAGCCCCATCGGCGATAACGGCCCCGCCACTAGCGCTTATCTCGGCGTGCCCACCTGCGTGAAGGTCGATGCCGCGGGCACTGTCTATCTCTCCGGCAGCGCCGCCGGCGTCGGCCGTATCCGCAAAGTGACCGCCGCCGCCGGTCTCTCCGCTTCCCCGTCCTCGCTCTCATTCGCGTTCTCGATCGGTGGCGCAACGCCCGCCGCTCAATCGCTCAGCGTCACCTCTTCCGGTGGGGCCGCCGGCTTCACCGCGGTCGCCACCACCACCTCCGGCGGCAACTGGCTTTCCGTAACGCCCGGCAGCGGCACGGCCCCCGCCTCCCTCAGCGTCTCCGTCAACCCCGCGGGTCTTCCCGGCGGCGCTTACCAGGGTGCCATTACGCTCACGCCCTCCGGTGGCGCAGCTTCCAGCTTCGCCGTGACCCTCACCGTTACCGGCGCCGGCGCGCCCGTCTTCAGCGGCAGCGCCGTCTTCAACGCGCTCGGTTATCAGAACAAACTTGCGCCCGGCACCGTATTCGTGATCTTCGGTTCCGCCATGGGTCCCGCAAACCTCGTCTCTGTGGCAGGGCCGGACTATCCGGTCTCCGCTGGCGGAACGTCCGTAACGTTCACACCCGCGGCGGGCGGCGCGGCAGTCTCCGCCAGAATGATCTACTCCTCCGCAGGTCAGCTCGCCGGCCTGCTGCCCTCTTCCATTACCCCCGGCGCGTATGCGGTCCGCATCACGTACAACACTCTCGCCAGCGCGCCGCAGACCGTGAACGTCGTGGCGCGCAGCTTCGGCATCGCCACCTCCAACAGCGGCGGCACCGGTACCGCGCAGGCCACCATCGGGAATGTGAATGGGGGCGTCAGCCTCACCCGCTTCACCACCGGAGCCGTAAGTTTCGGCGGCCTCGATTGGACCCTCACTCCCGCTCATCCCGGCGACACCCTCGTCCTCTGGGGCACCGGCGGCGGCGCCGATCCCTCCAATGACAATGGCGGCTCCTCCGGCGACCAGACGCGGGCCGGCAACTTCACCGTCACCGTCGCCGGCAGGCAAATCACGCCGATCTACGCCGGCGCCTCTTCCGGGTACGCCGGACTCTGGCAGATCAACTTCACCCTGCCTGGCGATATCTCGCCCGAATGTTTCGCTTCCTTGCAGGTCACCGCCGGCGGAGAACTCAGCAATGCCGTGACCCTGCCAATCGCCCCCACAGGTCAGGATTTCTGCGCCGACCCGCAATTATCCAGGGACGCGTTAACCCTGCTCGATAAGGGCGGGACCGTCGCGCTCGGTGGCCTCGCCATCTCGAAAGCCACCGTCACCAACTCCTTGATCGCCACTCCCGGCGCCGCCGTCACCACCACTACCGCCGCGCAGGAGACCATCACCGGCGGCTTCCCGGTCTACACCGCCACAGAGTTCGCTGCGGTTTTTTCAGGCGTCAAAATCGGCCCTTGCACCGTGACCGATCGAACCGCGTCCGCCACCACACGCAACCCTGCAACTCCCGAAGGCTATCTCGATGCCGGAGCCTCGCTGCCCGTCAACGGCCCGGGCCTCTCTGCCGGCGCTGCCTTAACCGTCTACAGCACGAACCCCGGTCCCGTTTACGCTCTGCTGCCCACCAATGGAACCATCGCCGGCGGAGGTAAATATACGCTCACCGGCAACGGGGGCAAGGGCGTTGGCCCCTTCACCGCCGCCGTGACGTTCCCCACAAGTTTCACCATCGCGAATTGGGATTCGCTCAACATCGTCGATCGCAGCAAGCCGCTCACCCTCAATTGGACCGGCTCCGGTTTTGACCAGGTCTACCTCATCGGCAGTTCTTCCCAGGTGGTGGGTAAGGATGCGTCCAATACCAACATCATTCACACCGTCGCCTTCACCTGCACGGTCCCAGCCGCGCCGGGCTCTTATGCCATCCCCACTGCCGTGCTCTCGTACCTGCTGCCCGGCACGCTCGACGCTGCCTCGCTCGCCAAAGGCTCCACCAGTCTGGCCGTCGAAGCGCTGACCTCGCAGCCCTTCTCGGTCTCGGTGCTCTCCGGCTCGTCACTCGCTGCCGTCGGTTTCACAGCCACGTTGAGTTACTCCAGAAACTTTGCGGTCCAGTAACTGTAGCCAAACTTACTTCCGGAGACTCTTATGAGACTCATCCCGTTGCTGATCGCCGTCTTACTCGCCCCCCTGCCATGCCGCGGACAGGCAGGCATCATCACCACCGTGGCCGGCGGAGGCTCCGCCACCGGTAGCGCCGCCAACGGTGGGCCTGCCGTCAACCTCAAGATCACCGCCAATCCCCTCGGTGTCGCCGCCGATAACGCGGGCAACTTTTATATTGCCGATGGCGGCGCGGCCCGCATCTGGAAGGTGAACTCCGCGGGCATCGTCAGCACCGCTGCCGGCGGCGGCGGTAGCACTGCCGATGGCGTCCAGGCCACCAGCGCCCTGATCAACGTCTCCGGAATCGCGCTCGATTCCGCCGGCAATCTCTACCTCTCCGGCGGCAGCTTACGCAAAGTAACTCCCGCCGGAATCATCACCACCATCGCCCAGGTCAATGCTTCGAACGTCGCGGTGGATGGCGCGGGAAACCTCTACGTCGCCGACATCCTCAGTAGCCGCATCCGCAAAGTCGATCCCTCCGGAGTCGTCACTACCCTCGCCGGCAGCGGAGTTCAAGGCAATTCGGGCGATGGCGGCCCCGCGGTCAACGCCGCCCTTTTCCTGCCGCAAGGTGTCTCCGTCGATTCCGCGGGCAATGTCTATTTCGCCGATAACGCCGCCTATGTCCGCAAGGTGGACACCGCCGGCATCATCACCAGGTTTGCAGGCAACGGCAGTCCGCTCGGTCTCGGCGATGGCGGCCCCGCCCTCAACTCCGGCATGACTCCCGTCTTCACCGCGGTCGATTCCGCCGGCAATGTCCTGATCGTCGATTCCGGCGCAGGGCGCATTCGCAAGGTCAACGCCGCCGGAATCATCAGCACCGTCGCCGGCGGCGGCCTCCCGCTCAGCACTACCTTCGGCGATGGCGGTCCCGCCACCAGCGCGTACCTCTCCGGCCCGCGCAGCGTTGCGGCCGATAGCGCGGGCAACCTCTACATCGGCGACGATAACAATCGCAAGATCCGCAAAGTCTCCTCCGGCGCACCCGCGGGCTCCCCGATTCAAGCCACGCCCTCCACCCTTTCCTTCTCCGTCAACGCCGGGGCCGCCGCGCCGCCTGCTCAAACCGTGGTGATCATCAGTCCCGGCGCAACGCTCACGTTTACCGCCGCGGCCTCCACTACGTCTGGCGGCAGTTGGCTTTCCGTAACTCCCACTAGCGGCAATGTCAATCTCGTCCTGACCGTCTCCGTGAATCCATCCGGACTCGCCGCCGGCAGCTACAACGGCACCGTCACCCTGACTCCCAGCGGCGCGGGGAATTCGCCGCTTACCATTCCGGTCAAACTCTCCGTCAATGCACTCACTTCGCAAGGCATCATCTCTACCCTCGCGGGCAGCGGCTTCGTTCCCTATTCCGGTGAGGGCGGCGCCGCCACCAAAGCCGCGCTCGGCGCTAGCGCAGTGGCGGTGGACGCGTCCGGCAACACGTATGTCGCCGACGCCATCAGCAACCGCATTCTCAAAATCGATTCCACCGGCATAATCACTTCCCTCGCCGGCAATGGCGCCATCACTTACGCGGGCGATGGCGGCCCCGGCTCCCGTGCCTCTTTCTTCAGTCCGCTCGGCGTCGCCGCCGACAAGTCGGGCAACGTCTATATCGCCGACACCACCAACAATCGTGTCCGTAAAGTGGATACCGCGGGCAACGTCTCTACCGTCGCCGGCAATGGCAACGTCGGTTTCTCGGGCGATGGCGGCCCGGCCACCAGTGCTCCTCTCTGGACGCCTCTCGGCGTGGCCGTCGATAGTGCGGGCAATCTCTTCATCGCCGATGGCGCCAACAATCGCATTCGCAAAGTGACTCCCGCCGGAACCATCAGCACCGTGGCCGGCGGCGCGATCCTCCCTGGCTTTTCCGGCGATGGCGGTCCCGCCACCAGCGCCGGGCTCTTCCTTCCCGGCGGCGTTGCCGTGGATGGCGCGGGCAACCTCTATATCGCCGACGTCGCCAACAATCGCATCCGCAAAGTCAATGCAAGCGGCATCATCACCACCGTCGCCGGCAATGGCGCCAAGGCCTTCTCGGGCGATGGCGGACCCGCGACTGCCGCCAGTCTCAACCTGTTCGGCGCCCACGCCGGGGTGGCTGTCGATGGCTCGGGCAATCTCTATATCGCCGATATCGCGAATCATCGCATTCGCAAAGTGGATTCCGCCGGAATCATCACCACCGTGGCCGGCAATGGCATCGCCGGTTTCTCCGGGGACAACGGACCGGCCGTCAATGCCGGACTCAATACTCCCACGGACATCGCCGTGGATAACGCCGGGAACTTCTATATCGCCGATACCAAAAACAACCGCATTCGCAAGGTCACTCCCGCGCCCGGTTCCGCGCCGCCCAGCATCTCGTCCGATGGAATCGTCCACGGCGCCACCTTCCAGCCCGGGATCGTCGCCAACTCGTGGGCCACCGTCCTCGGCACCAATCTCGGTGCCGTCACCGATACCTGGGCGAATTCCATCGTGAACGGCAAACTCCCCACCACCCTCGATGGCGTCTCCGTCACGGTCGGCGGCAAGCCCGCGTACATCTTTTATCTCAGCCCCGGCCAGATCAATTTCCTGGTCCCCGACGCCGCCCCCGGTTCCACCCCCGTCACCGTCACCACGCCTGCGGGCGTCAGTTCGACCTTCACCGTAACCGTGGCTCAATACGGCCCGGCCTTCTTTGCCTGGCCCAACAACCAGCCTGTCGCCACCCGCCAGGATTTCACCTTTGCGATCCGCGACGCTTCCTTCCCCGGCGTGACCACCGTCCCCGCCAAGCCCGGAGATGTCATCATTCTGTGGGGCACAGGCTTTGGTCCAACTCTGCCTTCAGCCCCGGTGGGCTCCCAGGTTCCCGGCGATCGCACTTACACCACTTCCACCCCGCCCACCGTGACCATCAACAACATCCAGGCCACCGTCTTCGGAGCCGCCCTCGCCCCCGGCTTCGCCGGCCTCTACCAGGTCGCCGTCCAGGTGCCCGCTTCCCTAACCGACGGCGATTTTCCCATCGTCGCCTCCATCGGCGGCGTCTCCTCCCCCGCCGGCATCGTCCTCTCCGTACGACGCTGATCCATGAATCTCGGGGCGGTACCCGTTGCGCAAACACCGAACAATCGGCTCCGGCGTAAGTATCGCTACCTCGGCAATCCGGAGCACATTCACGCCGCCCGGAATAGCCTTCCGGAGACCACAGGAGAAGGGCATTGCCCCAGACCAGATAACTGCCGCCGTCCAGCCGCACAAAGCATCCGTCCGGCAGTGAACCCAACACGGCGCGATACGTCACCTTCTCCCTGCGGCGGTCAATCCGCGCCGCATGGAGTTCCAGATCCATCGCGTCCGCCTTCGGGCGCTGCAGTCCCGGCCGGTCGAATATCCAGGCATCCCGAAACGCGTTAAATCGCGTCCTGCGGCACTCGGCACACGGCCGGTGTCCCGCGCTCAGCGCGACAGCCTCGTCCAGAAAAAACAGCTCCGTATAAAGGCCAGGCGTCATTACCTCGCGCTTGCGGCCCTTGAATTCCAACAGACACGTGATCCAGCGCCGGCTTGCATACGGGCGAACAATCTGGCGATGTTCGTCGTGAATCGCGCCCCCGCGATTGCCTAGGAACGTCCCGCGCGCAGCAGTCGCAAAGATCGTTCCGCTCGGGTCCACACGGTTTTGCAATGGCATAGTGGTTTTCATCCGTCACACTAACTCTAACTTTATTTTCGGTCCGTAACTCATTCCGCTTCAACTGCTTCCAAAAATCAAGCCCGCCGATGCAGCCTTATTTTGTAATCCCGTCCAGTAAAATAAAGGCATCCGTCAGTCTGCGGAATAGCTTTGCCGCCGGCAACGCGGCAAAACGGGCTATGTATAGCCCGCTTTCGACCAAGCGTGTGACTAACTCTTTTAGTTTCCGCGAATCGCTTCCCAAAGTGGGCTATACATAGCCCGTTTTGAGTTACCGAAGTAAGTTCAAGCCGTGAATCGCAGGGTCCGGAGTTTCTTCGTACTTCAGCCGCAAGTGCCCCCAATCGTCGCGTCGCGTGGCGTGGATATGCGCCCAAACAAACACCACTACCGCCATCAATGTCACATATAAGATCGGCCGGTACAGACTTTCCAGCAGCAACGCGTTGACCATCGGCAATAACGCCAGCAGGCCGAATAACTTCAGTGTGAGCACCCATGCCGGAGTCTTGCCCGGCAAATGCGAGCAGGTGAACGGGAGCTTTTCCCAAGTCGCAAAAACCGCTTCATAGCAAAGCAGCGCCACCGCGCCGAAGAGAATCGATTCCGCCGCCGCCCGCCAGCCAAGTAAATAAATCTCCAGAGGCAGCGGCAGCCCGAGCATCATCACCGCGCCCGTGAACAGTACCAACCGGTCCACCGCATCCAGCCACCGCCGCCGCCCCTCCGCCTCCGTAATCTGGAATGCCCAGTTCGCTTTCAACTCGCTCGGAATCGAAAACAGATGGCGGACGCCAATTACCAGGAACACCAGCAGGATCACGTGCGCATAAACGAATCGCGACGCCGTCACGCGCTCGGGCTTCATGAAATTGCTCATCCCGATCATCCCGCTCAACAGAATCGCGGTCCCGAAGCCTCCGTAGCCCATCAACACCATGCGATGCTGGCTGCTGCTCGCCAGCGTCTTCGCCACAAACACCGTGATCGCCTGTTGCCGCGCATCCGGCACCACCCGGTCGAAAATCATTCCCGGCCATCGCCAATGCCGCCGGGGCAGGGAAGCCCCCTCCACCATCAATGCGCGGTGGCGCCGGTAGCTGATCAGGTAACTGCCAAGTGCCAGGAAGATCGCCATCCCGAGCGCCGCCATCGCCCATCGCGCCAGTGCCGCCATCGCGGGGTCGGTGTCGCCCGCCATCGTCTGATACCACCCCAGGAACCATACCGGAGGCAGCCAGCGCGCGAACTCCGGCCCCAGCGCAATCTTCGTGACCCGCGCGTCAATCGAAAAACTCAATACGATCAGAATCAGCATGAGCGCGACCAGCAGGCCCTGCAAATACCCCGTCACGCGTGCGAAGCGCCGCGGCGGCAGCAGATTGAGCAGCAATCCTTGCAGCGCCGTGAAGCCGAAAAAGAAGAAATAGCAACCCGCCACGGATGCGCCCGCGTGCGCCGCGATCTGCCCTCCCAGAGATCGATGGATTGCCCACCGTCCAGTAGCCACTCCCGGAAACATCATGCTGGGGAATAAATTCAGCGCGATCACCACTCCGCTCGCCACCACCAGCAGTGCCAGCAGCTTCGCCGTGAAGATCTGCCGTGTCTTCAAGGGCAGCGGCCCGAGCACCCGGTAATCGCGCAACCCCGGGAATAGCGATTGCCACTTGATCGCCGTCAGGAGCCCGATCGCAGACATCATCAGCGTGATCAGCCACAATTCATCGGCGCGCAGCGCCTCGCGATAAGGTCCCGGAACCGGCAGTTTGGAAAGGTACGCGTACTTCAAACGCAGCGGCCCGACGATCATCGGAAACCACGGCAGCAATATCGAGAACGCGCCGATCAACGCCGTGGTCGTCTGTCCCGGAGCCGTCACCAGTTCGCTGTCGAAGAAGCTGGTCAGGAAATGGCGCAGCAGTTCGAACCCCCTGCCGTGCGTCTCCCGCAGCCATTCGCGCATGGCCTACTCCTGCCTCAGCGCGGCCACCGGGTCGATCCGCATCGACCGGCGCGCCGGCAAATAGCACGCGATCAGCGCCAGCACCGCCAACAGCAGCGGCGCCCCGAAAAGCACCATCGGGTCTGTCACGTTGGTCGAGGTCACCCGGCCGACGCTCGAGTTCATCGCGGAAAGCATGCGCACTCCCGCCCACGCGCCCGCCATCCCAATCGCGGTGCCGGCCGCCACCAGCCGCAGGCCTTCCTGCATCACCAGCCCGAGCACGCTGCTGCGCTGCGCTCCGAGCGCGATCCGGATTCCGATCTCGCGCCCGCGCTGCGCCACCGAGTACGCCGTCATCCCCGCCAAACCCACCGCCGAAAGCACCAGCCCGAAGATGCCGATGAACGCATAAGTCCACGAGCTCATACGCAGGGGCGACATAAACTGGTCGATCTGCTCCGTCATGCTGCGCGCGTGAAAGGGCGTGATATGAGAATCGAGCGCCGCGATTTCCCGGCGCACCACGTCGAGCGCGTCCACGCCCGGAGCGGCGCGCACCATCAGTGTGATTCCCTCCGCTGCCGGCCGCCCGTAGTCCGCCGGATGCAGCGGAAAGTAAATGGCGGGCGATGGCTTCTGTACCACCAGTCCCTCCGCCACATCCCCCGCGATTCCCACCACCTCGAAGAACTTGCGCCGAGCGCTCGCCGCGCCCACACGATAGTCGTAGGACCCGGGCAAAATTTTGGCCGCGACTACTTCGTCGCCGCCGATTTCGATCTGCCGTCCCAGTGGATCCGCTCCCGGCCAAAACTGCCGCGCGAATTCCTGAGTCACGATCACCGATGCCGTCTGGTTCGCTTCGTCCTCCTGACGGAACGCGCGCCCCGCGGTCAGCGCAATACCGCTGGTCGCAAAATAATCCTTCCCGACCACGTGGCGGATTATGGAGCGCGTAGACACCCGGACGCGCGTTCCCCCGATCGATACCGGCACCGATTCGGTCAGGCTGGCCGCTGTGATCGAACGCTGCAGTTTCACGCGGTCGAGCAGTTTCTGCAGGAAGGCGGCCGTCTGCTCGGGCGAGTAGCCGTCGCGCACCGGGTCGAGCGAGATCAGGTAGAGGCCCTTCGGATCAAACCCGGCCTGAACTCCCAGCGTCGTCTGTATCCCGGTCGCCAGCATGCCGAGAATCACCAGCAGCGTTAACGACCCGGCGAACTGTCCCACCATCAGCGCATTGCGCAGGCCGGCCCGCCGCCTCCCGGAAAGCCCCGCCGCCACGCGAGTCGCTTGCAGCGCCGGAACCAGGCCGAAGCCGAGCCCGGTTACCAGCGTGAGCGCGATGGTCAGCAGCAGCACGCGCGCATCGGGTTGGAAATCGAACGTCACCGGAATCAGGTATGGCATGCGCACCCCCGTCAACAGGCGCATCAGCCACACGGAGGCCAGAATCCCGGGAATCGCCGCGCCCGCTACCAGCGCCATGCTCTCGGTCAGTAGCTGCCGCACGATCCGCATCCGGCTTGCGCCCAGCGCCACCCGGATCGCGATTTCCTTGCGGCGGCCGGCGGCCCGCGCCAACACCATATTGCCGACATTCGCGCAGGCGATCAGCATGATCAAACCCGACATGATGGTGAAGAAGGAAGTGAAGAACGGCAGATCCTGCTTGCGCAGCGGCAGCAGTTTTCCGCCTTCCACCAGCAGCACGCGCCGGCCTTTTTGAATGCTTGCCGGGTCGCCGTTCTCCTGTTCGATCTGCTGCGCGGCGGCATCCAGCTCGGCCTCCGCGCGTGCGATAGTGACACCCGGACGGAGGCGCCCCGCGATTCGGAAGATCGTGCGGTCGCGCCGCTCTAAGGCATGGTCGGAGAGTTCCGGCGCCACGCGCGCCCCTACCGAAAGCGGCATCCACAGATCGGCGGCGAAGAGCAGCGGCGAGGCGCCCAGAAAATCCTTGGGCCCGACTCCGATGACCGTGGCGGGTTGGGAATTCACGCGCAGAACCTTGCCGATGATCGCCGGGTCGGCCGCCAGATGCTCTTGCCAGAAGCGGTAGCTCACCACCACCGGCGTCACCGCTCCAGGTTGCTCCTCTGCTTCGAAAAAACGCCCTAGCGCGGGCCGGACGCCCAGTGTCGAGAAATAAGAAGGCGTCACCAGGTGTCCCCAGCGGCGTTCCGTCAACCCGTGGAGCGAGACGCCGAAGGGCACCGGCGCAATATAGGCGAGCGTCGATGAGAAAACATCGCGGTGCGCGGCGTACCGCTGGTAGTTAGGGTAGGACGCAGGCAGTTGCAGCGCCACCAGATCTTCGGGCCGTTGCACCGCGGGCAGCGTGCGCAGCGCCATCCCATTCAGCTCGCTGAACGCGCAGGTCACAATGCAAATTCCCAGCGCGAGCGAAAGCAGCGCCACCGCCGTGAAGCCCGGCGCCTTGGCGAGCGAGCGCAGCGCGTAGCGGATATCCCCACCGATTCCGGCGGCCGGCCGCCATTCCACAGCGCGCGCTTCCTCCTGAATGGGCGGCGCTTCCGGCGCTTCGGGCTCGGCGTGATTCATGGCCTCGACAATACGGTTGGCCACGTCCTCGCCATCGTCCACCTGGGTCAACTGGGCAAACACGCCTTCGAGCGAAGGCTGGCTCATCAGGCCGCGCAGATGCTCGATCGAATCGTACGCCACCACTTCGCCTTTGCGGAGGATCAATACTTTCGAGCAGATCTTTTCCACCACCTCCAGCACGTGCGAACTGTACAGGATGATCTTGCCGCGGCTCGCCAGCGTGCGCAGCAGGCTGCGCAGCATCAGTGCGGAGGTGACGTCGAGCCCCGAGAACGGTTCATCCAGGATCAGGATTTCCGGATCGTGGAGCAGCGCGGCAGAGAGCAGAATCTTCTGCCGCATGCCCTTCGAATACGCGGAGAGCGGTTCGTGCCGGTCGTGCCAGAGTCCGAAGGCGCGCAGGAATTCGTCCATCTTGGGCTCGAGCGCGCGGCGCGGCATCCCGCGCAGGCGGCCCATCAGCTGCAAATACTCGCTGCCCGAGAGATGCGGGTACAAATGCGCCTCTTCCGGCACGTAGCCGATGCGCTGTTGAAACGCCGTGAAATCTTCGTAGACGCTGCGGCCGTTGTAAAAGATCTGCCCCTCGGAAGGTTCGATCAGGCCGGTCAGCATTTTCACCGTGGTGCTTTTGCCGGCGCCGTTGGGCCCCAGGTAACCGAGGATCTCCCCTGGCTTTACGGTGAAGCTGACTTCGCTCACCGCCGCGGTGTGGTTGTAATACTTCGTCAGTGAGCGCGCTTCCAGCATCGGGACTCCATCCATCATAGACACCGGAAGCGCGCGATTTGTTCTCGCGAGTTACCCGATCGAGCGAATCGCGCCGCCATCCACCTGCAGCGTGGCGCCGGTGATATACGATGCCGCGTCAGAGAGCAGGAACGCGGCGGCGCGGGCGAACTCCTCGGGCGCGCCGTAGCGGCCCATCGGGATGGCGGCGGCGGAGCGCTTACGCTGATCTTCCAGGCTGATGCCGGCCTTCTTGGCGTTGGCATCGTCCAGGTAGGTGAGGCGTTCGGTGGCAATGCGACCGGGGATGAGCTGATTGACGCGAATCTTTTTCCCTGCGAATTCGTCGGCGAACGTCTTCGCCATGGCGGAAACGCAAGGGCGGATGACGTTGGACAGGCCAAGATTGGGAATCGGATTCTTCACGGAGGAGGAGGTGAGCATCAAAATGCTGCCGCCGCCGCGCGCTTCCATCGAAGGCAGCACCACGCGGATGGTCCGCGCCGCGCCGAGCACCAGGAGTTCGAAGGCGTTCTGCCAGGCGGCATCGTCAAAACCCGACGCCGGTCCCGCGGGAGGTCCGCCGGAGTTGGTCACCAGAATATCTACGCCTTGAAAGGCTTCGAGCGTCGTCTCATACCAGCCCTCGATCGCTTCCACGCTGGAGACGTCGGCGACCGACGAAATCACTTCCGCGCCAGTCTCCCCGGCGATGCGCGCGGCGGCGGCGGAGACGGTTTCCTGCTTTCGCGCCGCGATCGAAACCTTTGCGCCCTCCGCGGCCAGTACCTTTGCGATGGCATATCCCAGGCCCTGGCTGGCGGCGGCTACCATCGCGACTTTTCCCTTCAATCCTAAGTCCATGGAGTTCAGTGTAACCCTGGCAAGCGCCAGCGATTCGTGGTATTCAAGAAGAATGCACCGTCAAGGCATGGTATCCATCTGGTTCTTCATCGGCGCGCTGCTGCTGGCTTACGGGGTACTCATTCTCGGCGCGGGACTCTACGAGTTGTCGAACCCGCCGGCGCATCCTGTGGTGCGTGCCGACCTGCATGCGGGAATCTGGTGGGGCGCGCTCCTGCTGATTCTGGGCTCGGTCTATACCTTCAAGTTCCGGCCCGGCAAACTTTAGGCTGTAGCCTATAGTAGAAGGCATGCGCATTCGCGTCATGGCTTCACGCCACTCGGCCTTTTATAGTCCGCTGCTTTCCACCATCCACTTATTAAGAAACGAAGGGCATGATGTTCCTTACAGCGTGCTCGGGACAGGGCAGCGCAGCTATGCCCTGATTCGTGACGGAGCGGTGGACATCATGCAATCCGCGGTGTCCTCCAATTGGAACGGACGCGAGATGGGAGTGGAACCGCTGCCGGTCCACTTCGCCCAGATCAATCAGCGCGATGGATTCTTCCTGGCGGCGAAGGAGCCCGACGCGGGCTTCGAGTGGAAAAAGCTGGAAGGCCGCACGCTGCTTGCCGACCAGGGCGCGCAGCCGCTGGCGATGTTGAAGTACGCCGTGAAGCACAACGGAGTGGAGTGGACGAAGATCAAGGTGGTGCGCAAGGGCAGCGCGGATTATACGCACCTGCAGGCTCCATTTCCCGAAGGAGAGATTGTCGCGTCGGTGGGTGCATCGATGCCGGCGGTGGCGTTCAGCAGCCTCTGCTGTTCCCGCGAATACCAGAAATCGGAAGGCTACCGGATTTTCCTCGAGGCGTACGGCAGGGCCAGGGAATGGGTGCGCAGCGCTCCGGTGGCCGAGATTCTGGCGGCAGAAGCGCCGTTCTTTCCGGGTGTGCCCGCCGAGCGGCTCAGCGATGCGATTGCCCGTTACCAGGCTCTAGGCTGTTGGGAGGGAGGTATCGAAATTCCTCGCGACCTTTACGAGCAGGCGTTGAACGTGTTTCAGGCCGCCGGAGGAATCGCGTGGCGGCACAGGTATGAAGAAGTGGTGGGATAAAAGATTCGTGTACGGGAACGCATGAGAACCTAGAACCCAATCTGGTCCGGCGGCACGACGCGTCCCAACCGCACTTCCGCTTCGAACTCCTGTACGCACTGCCGAAGGTCCGTCCCGTATACGACGGCGAAGGCGTTTTTGCAGCCATCCGGATCGGAGAAGCACATCCGTTCGAATCTCAGAAACGCCGGCTTGCCCTTGAGCAGAATCTGCCGGTCCCAGAAGTAGAGCCAGGCCGCATAGCTGAAGCGCCAGTCTTTGCGCGGCGCCGCAGCAAAGGACGGCCAGAGATCCTCGCTCGCCGCTCGCGACAGGAACTCCGGTTCCGAAAGGCTTGCTAAATGCCGCCCCGGCACCGTCACTCCCCTTCCAGCCAGGACTCCGGCGACACCCTCGGAAACCCAGGGCTGCCGCAGCATCCGCACAATGTTCCACAACGGCCGATTCTGGCCGAGCACGGCGTGGGAGAGTTCGTGGCGGAGCAAGCCTCCAAGGTCCGCCCATCCAGCCGCTGAAGGTGTCACGAAGATCACCGTACCCGTCGCGATGGTCACCGCGGCCGGCCGCGGCCCGATCAGAAACGGCGCGGCGAACCTGAGGCAGTCGCTCCAATCCCGGCATACCACTACTTTGATTTTCCTGGCGCACTTCAGCTCGTGAAAATTCTCGGCGGCGGCTACATAGCGGTCAATCTCCCGATACGCCGGGTCCAATGCCGCCGAAGCCGGATACAAAACATCTGCACGCGAGCTGCGCAGCAGGCGGTAGCCAGGATGTACCGGTGACCAGGCGAACAGCGGCCCGCACAGAAACGCCGTTAGTGACCCGAGTCCGATCAGGCAGAGTACGCACCGATTCCGGTTCATACGGTCATTTTAGGATATGCGGGACCGAAACTCTAATCGTCGGCGGGGCACAAAAAAGGGGACCGGTTGCCCGGCCCCCTGTGAGGATGGAACTGTAGTTTGGATTAGAAGGTGAAGCGGACAGCCAAACGGATGTTGCGAGCCTGTTGGAACAGGTTCGGCATGCCGTAGCGGCTGGCCAGCGTCAACTTCGGCTGGACCGCGGTGCCGCCGGGGTTGGAAGCCGTGACACTGCCGGGAACAACGCCACCGAAGGCGCCGGTGCCGTTCAGTGCATCCATATAGTTGTAGCCGTTCATCACCTTGCCCCAATCCGTGCCGCGGGTCGCCCGCGAAGCGGGGAGCGCGCAACGGATTGATCAGGTTGGTCGGGATGGCGAATTCATAAACGCCTTCCACCGCGCGCTGATTGAAGATGTTGAGAATGTTGGCTTCGAGCGAGAGGCGCTGGCCTTCCTTCACAACGATTTCATGACGCAGGGTGAAGTCGGTCTGAATCAGTGGATCCGTGCGCGCGTTGTCCACAACGCCGTTGGAAGCGATGCTGCCATCGGGATTGCGGCTCAGGCGGACGAAGTTACCGCGACCTTCCGCGTACTGGCAGGCGGAAGAAGTTCCGACTACCGGCAGGCAGGTGTTGATCGGGGTGCCCTGGTACCAGATCTGGGTAAAGCCCAGGTTGGTGACCATGTGCATCCACTTCAGGCTGTAGTAGCCGAAAGCCGAAGCAGTGTTGGGACGGTCGGTAGCGAGCGGGCCATCCTGCGGCTTGCCGTCCGGATCGTAGGTCATGGTCGGAATATCGAACGCGCGTCCGTTGTTGGGAGCGTGACGTCCGAAGGTTCCATCGGTCGGATCGGAGTTGGTCAGGCCGGCGTAGTTGCCGGTCAGGCGGCTATAGGTGTAGGACACCGAACCGAACCACTTGCCGCCGGAGCGTTTCACCAAACGGAACTCAGCGCCGTCGTAGCGGCGGACGGCCGGCTGAACGGCCGGGCATTCCGCGCAGAACGGAGTGGAGTTCAGGTAGTTGCCGGCAGCATCCGGAGTGCAGCTGAAGCCGGGGGTGGTGGTGCAAGGGATGGACGTGGGGCGGTGCAGCACGTCGGCAATGTTGGTACCGGGGTTGCCGATGTAGAAGCCCAGGTTGTCGGTGATCGCCATGTCTTCGATGGTGCGATCCAGGCGCTTGCGCGCGTAGCGGGTTTCGACGGCCCACTGGGTGCCGAGGGCGAAATCGACGCCGGTCACGAATTCATGCTGCAGCATGGGCTTCATGGTCGGGCTGATCGCCGGGTCGCGGGGATCGGCCTTGGTGGCGCGGAAATCGACGTTCTCAATGAAGCGGCCCGTGGTGACGCCGGGAGCCGGACCAGTTGCCGGGCAGCCGCCGCCGACGGGGTAGGTCGGGGTGATCTTGGTGTAGTCGGTATCGTCCATGGCGTAAACGCAGTTATGCCAGTAGTCGCTGCCGAAGGAACCGCGAGCCAGACCCATTTTCATGATGTCGTAGAACTTGCCGTAGCTGGCGTAAACCTTGACTTTGCCGTTGTGCAGCAAATCGTAGGCGCCGCCGAGGCGGGGAGCAACCTTGTCGCCCCAGCCGAAGTTGACGGAGGGGAAGCGGGTGGGATCGTAGGCGGGCTGATTCTCAGTGTCGAGACGAATACCCAGGTTGAGGGTCAGGCCCTTAGCAACCTGCCACTGATCCTGGAAGTAAAACGCCTTCGCCGTCTGATGATCCGCGCCGGTGTTGACTACGCCGGTACCGATGGTGAAGTAGCCGTACTTGCCTTCGCAAGCGCCGTTGCCATACTGCGTCCTGATTGGCCGCAATGATGGCGTCGCAGGCGGTTCCGCTGGTGACCGGAGAGTAGCTCTGGCCCCAGGTGAGGGAGACCGCGCCGCCGTTAAAGGTCTTCAGAACTTCGTTGCCCTGCTGCTGCCAGAAGAAGCCGGTCTTGAAAGTATGGGTACCGGCGAAGTGGACGAAGTAGGACGCATCCACGTTGAGGCCCTTGCGCTTGTAAGCGTCGTAGGCGGTGGCGAGGTTGCTCGGGATGTTGGCGAAGCCGGAGGTGTTGAACGCGGAGCTGGGAAGCGGGTTCCCCGCGAGATCAACCGTGGTGGCGTTGGCCGTATTCGAATAGCTGTAACGGGTGCCGACCGGCGTTCCGCGCTGTTCGGTGTTGTTGAAGAAGTAGCCGTAACGGGCGCTGATCACCAACTTCGAAGTCGGAGTCCAATCGCCGCCGAAGGTGTAGGTGGCCAGAGGATTGACGGAACCGGCATCCGCGCGGAGCGTGTTGGGGTCCGTGGTGCGGCCGGTGTTGAGCTGTCCGGCAGCGCTATCCGCGCCGCCCAACGTGCCGGTCTGACGGAAGTAACCATAGTTCCACGAACCGAAGAGACGCAGGCTGTTGGTCACGCCGTAGTCCAAGCGGTTGTACGCGTTCTGCGTGGTGGTGGTCTGGTTCAACGTGCGCGGTCCCGGATTCAGGGACGTGAAATTCGTGGTGCGGCGAGTGGTATCCATGCTCGGAATATAGCTGCTGAAGAGCCACAGCTTGTTCTTCCAGATCGGGCCGCCCAGGGTGTAGCCGGGCTCCACGATGCTGCGCTGGTCTTTCTTCGACATGTAATATTCGGGTGTGCCATCGAGGCGGGTCGTCGTGTTGGTGGACGTCGCCGGGTTGATGCGCAGGCCGCGGTCGCTATTGTTGGCCGCCAGAGCGTTGGTGGTGTAGTAGGTCAACAGGCTGCCGTGCCATTCGTTGGAACCCTTGCGGGGAACCACGTTGATCACGCCGCCGAGCGCGCCGCCGAATTCGGCTTCGAAGCTGGAAGACTTGATCTGCACTTCGTCAACAAATTCCATCTGGAACTGTTTGCCGACGCCGCCGTTCTGAATGTTGGTGGTGTTGACGCCATCGATCAGGTAGACGTTTTCGGAATCGCCCGCGCCATCGATCTGATAGCCCGAGCCGGCTCCGGAAGTGCTGCCGCTCTGCAATGGTTCGCCGCGCGCGCCGGGCGCAAACGGGATCAGGGTCTGGAAGGAACGGCCCTTGGGAACGTTATCCAGTACCTGGTGTTCCACGGTCACCGCGACCTTGCTTTGCGTGGTGTCGACCATGGCTGCGCTGCTCGAAACTTCGACGGTTTCGGTCACCGCGCCGACTTCCAATTTGACGTCCAGATTAGGCAGGCGTCCGACGCTCAGATCGATATTGGTCTGACGGAAGGTACGAAAGCCCTTAGCGGTGACTGTCATGGAGTAATCACCGGGAGCAAGACTGGCGAAGCGATAGTTGCCGTCGCCGTCTGTCTGAAGTTTACGGGCTCCGCCGATCAAGGCGGGGCTGTTCACTTCCACGGTGGCGCCTGCAACGGCACCGCCGGATGCATCCTTTACTGTTCCCTGAATACCTGCTGTTGTTTCCTGCGCGTAAGCGTTCGGCGAGAAACCAGGCATTGTGAGCCCGATAGCCGCAATGAACGCTGCTACTGCGAGTTTATTCATACTCCTCCTCAAGAGAATCCCCCAAAGAGTAAAACGTGGGCGTTTACCCACTTTTACCAATTAACCGTAGGCGTTAATTGTAGTGGGATTTTGGACGGGTTTCAACAGTCCATCAACCCGATTGAAACCTTTTATGCAACTTTATGGGGAGAAACTCGTCAAACCAACCGCAAACGCTGATGAATTTAACCCCGCGGTCTGGTCGATTTTACATCAGGGGTAATCCCTGAGTTAACAGAGCTTAATGCCGGGTTGGGGAGCAAGGAGACGTGGTGATCCCCTGCAGTCACGGCTACAGTGAGCGCAGGAAGTTGAGAATATCCTGCTTTTGTTGGGCCGGAAGGGCGCTGAAAACGAGGATCACTCCGTTGGCTTCGGAGCTGCAGTTCTGGTTGGCGCCGGGCAGGTGGCGATTTCCGGATGCGCCGCAATCGATCCCAAAGTTAGAGTGCGACTTGATCGCCTCCATCAGGTCCGCGGTGCGGCCGTCGTGAAGAAAGAAGAGCCGCTGGCCAAGACCCCAGAGCGGAGCTGTGCGGAACTCGTCCACATCGGCCGTGCCCTGGACAACGCCGTCGGCGAGCCCGGCGCCCATATTGTGAAGCGCGAAATCGGAATAGGGATGGTACGTCTCCACGACGCCGGTAAAGCGGGAGGCGCCGGAGCCGAGGTCCGGTGTGTGGCACAAGGCGCACCCGATGAGGTTGAACAGGTTCTGTCCGTTCTTTTCGGAGGCGGTGGAGGTGGTGGAGGTAGGAGGCGCGGCGAGCCGCATGAAGTTTGCAAAGGCGATGGTATCGGCGTGGGGCGAGGTGGGATCGCTGAAAGGGGTGGAGTCCTCGGGGCTCAGGTTGAAGACACAGCCCGCGGCGGCGGAGCGCTCATTGGGGAAGACCTCATTGGACACACCCTGCTCCACGTTATAGGCTTCGCCGGCGAAGATCAGCAGGGATTTGTTTTGCGCCTTCCAGCCGAATCTGGCAAGCGTGCCATCGTTGCCGGTGATGTTGAACCTGCCGCTGATGCCGAGCAGATTCTTAGCTCCCTGATTATTGGCGAGGTTGGCCTGGAGGACGGAGTCGGGCGTGGATTCCACCAGGCCGAGGCCGAACGTGGGGGTGGGAATCCGAAAGATCACGTTCTGGTTAGACAAGGCAGAAGCGAAGTCGGGTTGAGGCAGATTGCAGCCGGGAGCATCGGACCGGCCCTGGATGGTGAAGAGGCCGTGGACGCCGCCATCCCTGCTGTTAGATTGGCCGGGGACGTTGACGAAGCGCGCTTCGCGCACGGGTCCATCGGCGGTGATGAATGACGGCACTTTGTTCTGGGCGCCGTGTAAAGTTGCCAGCGCGACCTGCGGGTTGGCGATGGGATGCTGTTTGCTTTTCAAGCCGGGGCTGCTGCCGCCGATGGCCGGCTGCGCGTGACACATGGCGCAGCTATTGCCGTTGAAGGCGGGGCCCAAGCCGGCGCCAGGTTCGCCTGCGATCGCGCCCGAGACGGAATCCACCTCCTGGAAGATGGCGAGCGCCTGCGAGAACATCTGCTGTTGTGCGGGAGTGGAAGCCGGGTAATAATTACCTGCTCCCGCGGGTCCGCCTCGCGGCCCGGGGTCGTTTTGCGCGTGTATGCGGATTGGCGAAGCCGCGCCGCACACGAAGAAAAACAGCAATTCCAGACGTCGAAGATTACGAACACACATAGCCCTTTTCTCCTTTTCGCAACCCTGAAGTGAGTCACTGCGCGACGGCAGCGTCGATGAATTTAAGGAACAATATCATGCGATTTGCAGGGGAACCAAAGGAAATCGGAGCATCCGAGGTAAAAAGCGCTTTACAAAAAAACAGGGAAAATCACGAGTGTCAATATGCCGCACGCAGCGGTTGTGAGCGGGCTTTTCCGCCGCCGGGAATCGCGCGATTTCGCGGCGCAATAAATGGCATTCGAACTGCACAGCGGAAACACCTGCGAACAGGTTGAAACGAGTATGAGCCTACCTTGGGATCAGGTGTGCGAGGTGGATGAAGGTACGTCTATGGCGCGCCTTCTCTTAGTTGCGGACCGAAGCGGGGAAGAGTTAAGCGAGTTGTTGGGCGACACGCTGCGCACGGTGGAAGGCGTGATCGAAAGTTACGCCGACACGCAGCGGAATATGCAGAGGAACGCGGCTGCGCAGCCCGATCTGATCCTGGTGGATCTGAGCCTGCCTGACGAAAAGAGTTTTAAGATCTGCCGCGATCTTTACTATCGCGGCGTGCGTGCGCCGATTCTGATGTGGAACCGCGCGAAGACCGACG
The DNA here is from genome assembly GCA_963811575.1 of uncultured Solibacteraceae bacterium. Classification (GTDB taxonomy): domain Bacteria; phylum Acidobacteriota; class Terriglobia; order Bryobacterales; family Bryobacteraceae; genus Solibacter. The sequence continues at coordinate 42,857 of CAWERY010000018.1, forward strand.
TGGAGGAACTGGTATCGAGCGTCCGGCTGTTATTGACGCGCAGCCTGGATGGGCGGTCCGCGCCGCTCCCTGAGTTCGTGTTCGGCGCGATCCGCGTGGAGTTCACCAGCGGCACAGTGACACGGGGAGGAACGCCGGTGAAACTTTCGTCGAAGGAGTTTCATCTGCTGCGCTACCTGATTTCCTGGCGAGGCACGGTAATTTCCCGATCCGAACTGCTGGCGGGTGTGTGGCGGTATAAAGCGACCACCACGCGCACGCTGGACGTTCACATCGCGAGTTTGCGGCAGAAGATCGAGGAATGTCCGCACCGGCCGAGTCACATTCTGACGGTACGCAGAGCGGGATATATGTTTCAGGAACCAAAGACGACCAGTCCCGCTACTTAACCGCGGTATCGAGAATGACCAGCCAGTACTGAAACGACTGCAAGGCGAAACCGCAGAACAGCAGGCAGATTCCAAAGATGCCCAGACGCCTTTCAGGCAGGTTGTCCGCGTAGTATTCGATGAAGGGCGTGACGGCGGTTCCCGCGGCGGTCACGATGCCGGTGACGAGGCCGACGCGCAGGGAGAACAGCCAGGGATGATCGACATGCCGCACCCAGGCGTTGCAGAGCAGCGCGGTTGCGATGTAGCCCAGGGTGCGGAGGAGCGCTCCCCGAAAATGCCGATGCGTGAGACGGGGACGGAGCGAGGCGGAGTAGTCTAAACCGGGCCTCATGCCTTGGGAATACGCGATCGCCTGGCCGATAGTCAGCAAGACGGCAAACGCCAGCGCGAATTGAAAGCCCACGATTCGATAGAGTCCTGCGCCGAAGGCAAAAGCGCGGACGGCGCTGAAAACAACTTCCCACCACCAGGGGTAATGATCGTGGCTGCCGGCGGTTCGATGCAGTTCGATGGCGACCGTGACGCCGGTGGCGAGTCCGGAGGCTATGCCGAAGAAGAGGCCAAGTCCCAGCGCGTACCCAATGCCGAAGACGATGGAGTACGTGACCATTCTGGTCAGCAGGCGTAGCGGGCCGCGGCGGCCGCCCAGCAGGTCGTACGCCAGGTAGAGTCCGCCGAGCACATCGAGACAAATGCCGGCGAGGCTGATGGCGGCGACCAGGTGGTGGTCCATTACGAGATTATAGAATCCCGCTGCGGAGTCTCCCGTCACGCCGCCCGCGCGGTTCACGCCGATTTCAGCATCTCGTCCCAGGTGACTTCGCGTTTTAGCTGATAGGCCATGCGGCCGAGGATGGCGGTATACGTGGCGTCGGCGGCAACCGGCGCGAGGTTGTACGGCTTGGCTTCGCGGATGCTCGCGTAGAAGGCTTCGACGGCGTCGATGGTGATTTCGCGCTTGGAAGTGCGGCGTTCGATGAGGCTGGAATCGGTCAGGTCATCGGCATTCTTGTAGGGCGAGTTGGCGATGGGGCCGTGGAGTTTGTAATAGGTCCGCGCGGTTTCGAGCATGCCGGCGGAGCCGTAGAACTGTTCCTTCACATCGCGGAAGCCGGCGGTGTTCTTGACGCTGATCAGCCAGCCTTCGAGGCCATTGGGATAGAAGTAGGTAATTTCGTGGTGATCGGAATCCTGATCGCCGTAGCCGAGCGGGTAGCGCAGGCTGCCGGTACCGCGCGCGCTCAAGGGGTGGCGGTCGCCGGCAAACCAGTTGAGCATATCGACGCCGTGGCAATCCTGCTCCACGATGACTCCGCCGGAGGTCTGCATCCAGGCTCCCCAGCGGCGGATCTTCTCTTCTTCGGTAGGCGGCTTCTGGGGCGCGGCGGCGGGTTTGGGAGGGACGCCGCCGAGCACCCAGTAGCTCATCATCATTTTGATATCGCCGATCTTTCCCGAATTGGCGTACTGCATGGCGGTGAGGTATTCGGGGCTGAAGCGCTGCTGCAGGCCGAACTGAATGGTCTTGGTTTTATCGGCGGCGGCGTTGGCTTTGAGCAGACGCTTGACGCCGGGGACATCGGCGCCGGCGGGCTTCTCGCAATAGATGTGTTTGCGCGCGGCGACGGCGGCTTCGAAGTGTTCGGGATGCAGGTAGACGGGCGTGGTGATGAGCACGGCGTCGATATCCGGCTGCGCCAGGAGTTCGTGGTAATCGCGATAGGCGCGCGCGGCGGCAGCGCCGGGAATTTTAGTTTTCCCGTTATCGATCTTGTCAGGGAAGATGTCGCAAATGGCGGCCAGTTTGGCGCCGGAGACGTTGGTCATGTGGGTGCCCACATAGACGCCGCGTCCTCCGGTGCCGATGACGCCGAAGGATACAGCCGAGTTGGCCTGGTATCCGAAGGCGGTTTCGGGTTTCACAATCATCATGCCACTGGCAACTCCGGCGAGCGCCTGACGTCTGCTGATCGTTTTCATGCCCTGAATATAACAGGGCGACAGGCGGAGGAGGAAGGGCACAGGCTACTTGATTTTGGAAAGGGGGATATCGAGCGTGCCGTACTGGCCGCCGCGAAGATCGTGCACGAGGACGCGGAGGCTGGTGGCCGCGGCATCGGGCTTCCATTGACGCGAGTAGGTGACGTTTCGGTTGCGCGCGTCATCCCACTTCGCGGCGGGGACGGCGGCGGTGAGTGAATCGCGGTGCGTGCGTCCGGAGCCATCGGGCGCACGGTCCAGGATAAAGACTTCGACGTCCGCCTTGAGATTCTGGCCATCGGCGCGGAACTGCAGAGCGGAGGATTCGGCGAAGAGCGTGAGCGCCAGATTCCCGCAGCGGTGCGCTCGCATTTCGCGGTAAGCGGAATCACGGTGGAGCCGATCGGGTTGGTGATGGCCGCGTGCAGGGTGTCGGGAGTCCAATCCACGGGTTGGGCGGGACCGAGGCTGGCGAGATAGCCTTCGCGATGACGGATGCTGACGCCGGAATGTTTGACGCGGATTTTGAGCTTGTGCCACTTGTCATCGGGATCGTCCGGCATGTAGAAGCCGAGCGTGTAGCTGCCTTGGACATCGGCGGCGGTCTGTTTGAAACCGGCGGTGAGATCGTTGGTGTTGTAGATGTAGCGGCCGCCGGTAATGGACGACATGAGTTCCATGGCGGGGTGGGGATCATTGCTGATGGCATCGGAATCCATCTGCGGTTCGAAGCGTCCGCGGCCGCGAACCGGCACGGGGCGCGTGGGAGGCGGCGGTTTGATCGGAGGGCAGGGAAATGCCCTGCGAATCGACGATATAGAGAACGATGCCCTGTTGCGCGAGGCGCTGGGAAGTCTTACGAACTTTGGATTCGAAGGTTTCGATGCTGCCGTGCACGCCCATTCCCATGGCGCCGGTGACGGAGGACATACTGAAGCCGGCGCCGATCCACACCAGATTTTTGCGGCCGGGAATGCCGGCGAGATGCGACCCGAGGGCTTCCATGGCGGCGAGGCTTTGCTCCATACGATAGCGCCGCGCCTGCGCGTTCATCACGCCTTCGATTTCCAGATTATTGCGGGCCATTTCTTCGGCAGCCTTCTGCATGGCGGGGTTGCCGGCGAACATATCGACGAACGCTTCGGCCTCGACGATGGACTGGCGATAATCGGTGACGGTGGCGAGGGGCATGCCGATTTTCGACCTTCTCGAGTTTGGCGCGCAGGGCGTCGGGGTCATCGGTGAAATCGTGGAGGATGCGAAGCTGCGCGCCCATGAGATAAATGGCGACGCGAGTCTGGGGCGCGAGGGCTTTCAGGTAGCGCATCATCTGGGCGCGGGCCACGGTATTTTGCTGGGGCGGGGTATTGAGCGCGTCGAGCACGAGCGCGGTGATATTGCGCGGGGTCTTCGGCGCCTGGAGTCTCGAAGCGATTGGTGAAGACGCCGGGAGGCAGCGCGAGTGCCGGGGCTCCGGCGGCGGCGGGAGCAGGCGGCGCGCCATCGAAGCGGAAGAGCGCGACGGGGCGAGGTTTGCCTTCATCGAGCACGGTGAAATCGGCGGGCTCGAGACCGGGGACGGCGTTGCCCTTTTTATCGAGCACGGTGACGGTGACTTCGACGAGTTTGGTGCCGGCGCGAAAGACAGGCGCGGATTGTTGCGCGGCGAGCAGGGCGACGGTAAAAGCGAGTGCGGCGAATCGCATCTTGCCGGAGTTTAGCATTTACTGGCGGAACGGGTTGTCGGCCTGGCGCTTTCGGGGGGCGTCGGAGAGTGTGCCTGGAGCCCAGAGGCGGGCGATGGCGATGTCCTGTTCGACATTGGCGGTGAGGGCGGGAATATCCACCCAGCCGACGCGATTGAAGAGGATGGGCTGGCGGTATTGAAGGGTGTACGACGCGGCGTAGCGCTTCCAGTGATCGAGGGCCTGCTGGAGGTGGGCGATGGCGGATTCGCGCTGTGCGGGTTTGGAAGTTTTGTCGAACAGCGCGAGATCTGCAGCGCCGCGAATTTTGGAGGCGTAGTAGTTGCCGAGGTGCGCCATGGATTCCATATCGCCGAGGGTCAGACGGTATTCCTGGGATTGATTGGGGACGGCGTGCAGGCCCGCGAGTAGGCGCAGAGCGGTCTGGGCGTTGGCGGCAAGCGTGTCTGCGATTTGAAGCGGGGTGACGCCGGTTCAGCGGCTGGCCTGCGAGCAGGAGGCGGCGCCACTCCATGATGTCGAGCGTGCCGCTGCCGGGCATGGTTTCGCCATCCATAAAATGGGCCACGGTGTAAAAGCCCTTGGCGCCTTTGGGGTGGCTGAGGCAGGCTTCGGGGAACCAGCGCAGGTCGATATCGCCCCAGAAGAAGCGGGTGATTTGGGGAAAGACCATGGAGGCGGCGGACCATGCAGTGGAAAGCGTTTCGGCCGGCGCTTCGGGAAAACGGGTGGCGAGAGTTTTGAGGAAGAGCGCGTCGGGAAGGGCGGGATCGAAACTCAGGCGGCCCCACAGCATGAAGGAGTACCAGCGTTTGGAGATGACGAGCTGGCGCGGAGAGCTCGGAATCTTTGGCCAGGAAGTCGCGGCCCCAGACGAAGCCATCGGGCCCCATGTAGAAGCCGGTGACTTTGTCCTTGCCGGGCATGTTGCGGATGAAGGCGCGGGCGAATTCGGGGTTGCCCCAGCGGAAGCTATACACATCGTCATCGCGGACGGTGAGCCAGGTGCGGTGGGCGGCGGTGATGTGCGGCAGCGCGCTCTGAATGAAAGGCGGATTGGGGATGGAGTACATGTGCGCGATGGCGTATTTGAAGCTTAGCTCGAAGGTATCGGGATAGGCCTGGAAGGCATCGAGGATTTCGCTCTGCGCGGTTTGATGATAGCGATGGATGAGGCGCACGCTGCGCGCGGGCTGGAGTCTTTTGGCGTCGAGAATGCCGAGGCCGTAAGTGCTCCACAGCCACTTTTCGCTGGCGAATTGATCCTTGCGATTTTGCATGTGCTCGCCGGCGGTGATGCCGATTCCGGCGAGCAGCGGATAGGTGAGCACCAACTCGCGCACGGAGGCGCGGAAATAGGCGATGGTCTTCGGGTTGTCCTGCTCCGGGGTGATGCCGTACTTGCCTTCGGCGCCATAGGTGAAGATATTCCAGGTAAACCAGTAGACCTCCACATCGCGGTTGGCGGCGTACTGCATGACCTCGCGCCAGAAGGCGATCTTCTGATCGATGGTCAGCGTGCGCAGGGTTTCGAGACTGGCGAGCATGGCGGGGCGCACCATGTCGGAGCCGGTGGGAGAGAAGGTATCGTCCATCGGCACCTTGGTGCGCATGACGTCATTGAGAGCGACATCGGGGTACTCCGGGACTTTGACGAGGGAAGGGAACGGGTGCAGGCTCCAGAGGGAGAGCACGTTGTAGCGATGGCGCGCCATCTCATCGATGAACTCGTGCCAGAAATCCAGGCTCCACATTTCGGCGATGTTGTTCTGGGCAGCGTCGCTGTTATCGGAGTAGCTGGGAGTGCGGGAATCCAGCGGGATATTGAATTTGATGCCGCGCTTTTCGATATAGGGCGAGTGGTCGGCGTCGGGGAGAGTATCGAGGGTGCCGAGGCGGATGGCTTCGGCGAGGTCGAGGCCGCCGTACATGGCGCCGGCTCCATCGGCGGCGAGGACGGCGAGGGTGGTGACGCCATCTTTGGCGAGGCGGCGGATGGCGTAGGATTGCGGCGTGGATTCCTTGGGGCGGGGCACGCCCAGGGAATCGGCGAGGGCGTTGGAGTTGGAGGCGGAGAGGACGAGGCGCAGGGTTTGGGGGCTGCCGTTTTCCACCAGTGAATGTTCCACCAGTGACTGGCCGCGTGCGGCGAAGGCGCGGCGGATCTCCGTGGCGGCGAAGGCTGCCTGCGGGTTGGCGGGATCGTACTGCAGGCCGGCGGATTGCGCGAAGGCGGCCGCGGCGAACCAAAACACTGCGAGGTGTTTCATAGCAGCCTTAAAGGTAACTCAACCACCAATCGCGGCGGCGTGCCTTGACTGCCGGCGAACCACCGGCAGAGCGGGTACATGGCGATCACGAGCAACGCCCAGGCGAGGTACACGACCCATAGGTCAAAGCCGAAATCCGGCGGAAACATTTTGCGCGGGCCGCCCATGTTGGGCATAGGGCCGAACATCAGCGAGGTGCGGCCATAGCGGATTGCGGCCATCACGGAGGCGATGGCGTGGGCCGCGTAGAAGTGCACGATGAAGTAAAAGAGCGGGACGCGGCCGAAGACGATGAGGGGATTCGTAACGGTCCAACTGCGGCCGTCGAACCAGGCGAGGCAGAGCATCGCGGGTCCCAGCGTCATCAGCAGGAAATCGAGTGAGGGCGGGTACTTGGTGCAATTCAGGAAGGAGAGGACCGGAAAAAGTTTGGGGGACCATCGAGAGGGGTCGCCATAAATATTGATGGCGCGGAGCACGAGGAAGGCGAGCGTGAGAGCGCTGCCGGTGCGCAGAAGAATGGAGCGGCGCTGCTGCGGCGTGAGCAGGAAGATTTGTCCGAAGCAGTAGCCCGCGGACATGACGGCGATCCACGGTATGAGGGGATAGGCGACCACGACCAGCGAAGGGCCGAGAGGGAACGCACCTTGGCGATGGAGGATGGTCCAGAGCGCGCCGCCGCGGACGCCATCGAACAGATTGTGGAGGACGATGGTGAGCACGCTGATGACGGCGAGGGCGCGCAGGGGGAGTTTGCACAAAGCGGCGAGAGCGATCATGCAGGCGCCGAGCGCCCAGAGGACGACCAGCAGCACGGGATAGGCGGGCGAGAGGCTGAAGTAGAACGACACGCGCATGACGGTAAGTTCGAGCACAATCAGCCACAGGCCGCGAGTGAACAGAAAGCGCGAGATGGCGGGGTTGCGCTGCGCATAGAGGAACGCGCCCATTCCGGCGGCGAACATGAAGACGGGTGCGCAGAAGTGAGTGATCCAGCGGGTGAAGAAGAGCAGCGGTGTGGTGCGGGTGAGATCTTCGGGAGGGAAGATCATTGCCGAGTTAGAGACGAAATCGCGCACATGATCGAGCGCCATGATGATCATGACGAGACCACGCAGGGCGTCGAGCGAAAACAGGCGGGAAGGTTTGTTCAAGACACCTCCAATTCCACTGCCGCCACCGCGCCCGCCGGGAACCGCCAGGTTTGGGTAAGGGGCGATTCCTTGGGGGCGAACACGTTGGGTTGATCCTGACTGACCGCCTCCCGCAGATTGGCGGGGGCGATCTGAAAGATGCGTCCGGTTTGCACGGCGAGGCCTTCGACGGAGAAGCTCGCTTCCACTGTTTTACGATATTCCAGATTGGCGATGTGGAGGAAGAGTTTGTTGCCGGCGCGGGAGGCCGCGATATCGAGGCCGGGGGGTGCGGACTTGACCGTTACTCCGTGGGTGCCGTTATGGCGTTTGAAGAGGCGCGCGATGGAGCCGACCGGCATCAGGTAGGTGACGCCGCGCGGAGTCTGCAGCATGACGGCGTTATTGGTCCAGCGATTGCCCTGGAAATCCGCGGCGGTGGCGATTTTGACGCGCGCACCGTGGCGCTGGTAGATATTCAGCGAGCGCGCATGATACGCGGCGGAGAGCCATTCGAAGAGGATGGGGTTGGCGTTGTGCGGGCTGAGGCTGAGGTGGCCTTCGGTGATGGCGATGCCGAATCGCTTGTCGTACGAGGCGATGGATTGTTCGAGCTCTGTGACGCGGCGTTCGACGTTGGCCGAGAGTTCCAGGAGCTCTTCCCAGGCGCGTTCGGGATCCTGCTGATAGCGGTTGCCCTTGAGCACGGTGTCGGGGCGTTTGGGATTCTGGCCCATCATATGGATGGCGACGCAGTCGAGGTACTCTCCGGCGCGAGCGAGCAGGTCTGGCGCCCAGAGTCCGGCGCCGCGGCCGCGATCGCCCCAGCCGATCAGGCGAATGGAGGGATCGCGCTGCTTCATGGCTTTGGCAAATTCCAGAGTGTGGGCGATGGATTCGTCGCGGGTGAAGGTGACGCTGCCATAGGAGGTCTCGTTGCCGAGCTGCCAGAGCTGGATGCGGAAGGGGTCGGGCGAACCGTGCTGTTTGCGCTCGCGGGAATCGGGATCGTTAGCGTAGGTCACCCAATCGGCCGCCTCAAGGGCGTCGCCGGTGCGGTTGCCTTCGCGGGTGGTGCGATAGCGCTGCTCGCCATCGCTCAGGAAATTGACGCAGTAGAGCGGGTCGGCGCCGGTGCGGCGGCAGAGATCGACGAACTCGCGGGTGCCGACGCGATTGGTCTCGACGCCGCCCCAGACATAGTTCCGCATAGGTGGCCGCGCGGCGACGGGGCCGACGCCTTCGCGCCAGTGGTAATAGCGGCTAAAGAGTCCGCCGAAGCGCATGGCGCCGGGAGCAAGATCGCGAACGACGTCTACGAAATCGGCGCGCCAATCGCCGGCGTCGTAATTCCAGGCGGCTTCGACGGAGGAATCGGTGACGCCGAGGGGCTCCATGAACTGCATGTAGAGGTGGGGGGAGATTTCGAATTGGGGTGTGGGATCGAGCACGATTGCGTTGGCGTCGGCGGCGAGGAGGGGCGTGGCGGCCAGGGCTAGAAAATCGCGGCGGGCGAGCATTCCGTCAGTTTGTCACGTCGAGGTGGAATTTGAAAGCAAGCGGCGGAGTGTTCGCGGGCGGCGGAACTCCCAATATGGAGTGAGGGAGAGTCATCATGATAATAGCGATGGACGCAATGACTGGGACGGACGAAGAGCGCTGGGAGGCGGTGCTGCGGCGCGACGCGGCGGCGGATGGGGAATTCGTGTATTCCGTGCGGACCACGGGGGTGTACTGCCGGCCCTCGTGCGCTTCGCGGCTAGCGCTGCGAAAGAACGTGATGTTTCATGCGGGCTGCGAGGCGGCGGAGCGGGCGGGCTTCCGGCCGTGCAAACGCTGCCGGCCGAACGAGCCGGGAATCGCGGAGCAGCACAGGGCGGCGGTGGAGGCTGCCTGCCGCAGGATCGAGGCGGCGGAGACGGCGCCCGCGTTGGACGAACTGGCGGCCGCGGCGGGGATGAGCCGCTTCCACTTTCATCGCATTTTTAAGGAGGTCACGGGCGTTACACCGAAGGCGTATGCGGCGGCGCGGCGGGCGGAGCGCGTGCGCGGCGTCTTGCCGGGGAGCCGGACGGTGACGGAGGCGATCTACGATGCCGGCTTCAATTCGAGCGGGCGCTTTTACGCGCAATCGTCGGGGATTCTGGGGATGACGCCGCGCGCGTTTCGAACGGGCGGTACGCATTCGCGGATTCGATTCGCGGTGGGGGAGTGTTCGCTGGGCTCGATTTTGGTGGCGGCGACGGAGAAGGGCGTGTGCGCGATCTTGATGGGCGATGATCCCGAGGCACTGGTCCGCGATTTGCAGGATCGGTTTCCACGGGCGGAGTTCTCCGGCGGGGATCGCGAGTTTGACGCGATGGTGGGCACGGTGTTGCGCTTTGTGGAAGCGCCGAAGGCGGGGCTGGAATTGCCGCTGGACGTTCGGGGAACGGCATTTCAGCAACGCGTGTGGCAGGCACTGCGGTCGATTCCGCCGGGGAGCACGGTGAGTTACTCCGAGGTGGCGGAACGGATCGGCGCGCCGAAATCGGTGCGTGCGGTGGCGCAGGCCTGTGCGGCGAATGCGATTGCGGTGGCGATTCCGTGCCATCGCGTGGTACGGCATGACGGCGGGCTTTCGGGCTATCGATGGGGAGTAGAGCGAAAGCGGACACTGCTGGAACGCGAGGCTGCGGCGCGTTGACAGGCGCGGGTTAGTTCGATATCCTCGCTATTGCCCGAAGCGTAATTACTGCAAATTGCTGGAGTTACAATCATGTTTCGATATAGCGGTGTGGTTATCGCGTTGCTGGTTGTACTGGGAATTTCGTTAGTCGGGCAGGTGCCCTTACCCCTCTCCGAATACCAGATTTATACAGGCAGTACGCACGCGCATACCGCCTATACCTGGTCGCACGGGGAGCAGTTCACTAAGAATGGCTGCGCGGGAATTCAGGTATACGGGCCGGACCCCGCGTCGCCATCCGCTTATACATGGACGGACGGATACGTGAAGAGCGCGAACGGCTGCGCGGGCATTTATGTCATCAATTCGTTTCAGTATCCAAGCCCGAATGTGACGGTGAAAAAGGACTGGAAGGAGTTCCAGGGGTTTCCTCGCGACCATTACAGCCTGGCGAAATCGCACGGATATGACTTTTATGTGACCAGCGACCATTCGCAGGAAGCGGCGTTTCAACCGGCAAGCGCGACCAACCCGATGTGGGTGGCGAGTAAGCAAGATGCGGCTGCGGCATCAGGGAAGGGCTTCGCGGCGCTGGCGGGCTTTGAGTATTCGGAGAATGACGGTCCGGGCGGCGTGGGCCACATCAACGTGATCAATACTTCTGGAATGTTGAATGCGCTGGCGCCGGGAATTGACCTTCCCTACTTTTATAAGTGGCTGGAAACCGCGGAGCCGAATGGCGATGGACCGATTGTGGCGAGCTTCAATCACCCGGTGCCCGACCAGTATGGTAACTGGGGTTACCGGGATGAGAAAGTCACCGATATCATCACCATGCTCGAGGTAATCAACTCGAACAACAAGATTCATTACCCGGCGTTCGTCAATGCGCTCGACAAGGGCTGGAAGGTGTCTCCGGTGTGCGGCAACGACAATCACGGAATCACGGGGATCAGTAAGAATACCTCTCGTACGTTCGTGCTGGCGGAAGATGCGAGTAAGGCGGCGATTCTGCGGGCGATGAAGAACCGGCGGACTTATGCGTCGCTGGACAAGAATATCCAATGCCGCTATACGGTGAACGGGGCTGCCATGGGGTCCACGTTGAAGGCGGCTAAGAGCTTCCGCTTCGACATTGCGATCAGCGACCCGGACAGCACCAATCCCAAGGATAAGATCACTAAGATCGACATCGTGAAGGATGGCGGTGCGGTGGCGCAGGAGTATCAGCCGAGTCCGGGATATTCGGTGCGATGGACGCCCACAATCGAAGACTCCACGAGTAAGTATTTCTTTGTCAGGGTGTGGACTGCCGGAGGCGGCGACGCACCGGGAGCGGACGCGAATAATCCCGTGGCGTGGCTGGCTCCCGTGTGGACCGGCCGGTAGGCGATCAACCGTTCGAGGAGGTTACATGAGAACACTGCTACGACTTTCGGCGCTCTGCTGCGCGATTACGGCCGCCTTCTGCCAGACTGCGACGCTAACCGGTGTGGTTTCGGACCCGAGCGAGGCGGTGATCGTGGGTGCGCGGATCACGGCTGTCAATCTGGATACCGGCTTGCGGCGGGAGAGCCTGACTAACGATACCGGGAGTTATACCTTTACACAGATGCCGGTGGGGCGTTACCGGCTGGACGCGGCGAAGACGGGATTCAGCCAGCAATCGCGGCCGGAAGTAAAGCTGGACGTGGATCAATCGGCGCGCTTGGATTTCACGCTGCGGCCGGGTTCGATCACGGAGACGGTGGAAGTTACGGCGGCGGCGGCGCTGCTGGATTCCGAGACGGCAACGGTGGGACAGGTGATCTCTAACAAGAGCATTGTCGAGATGCCGTTGAACGGGCGGAATTATCTCAACCTGGCGACACTTACGGCGGGGACCGCGCCGGACGTGGGAGGGCGAACCCAATCGGAAGGCGGTTTTGTGGCTGGCGGCGCGCATGCGTATCAGATGAACGTTCAGGTGGACGGCCTGGACAACAATACGGTGTACTCGGGCGGGCCGATTGGATATGAAGCGCAGGCGGTAAAACCATCGATCGATGCAGTGGGCGAGTTCAAGGTGATCACCAACAATCTTTCCGCGGAGTACGGCGGACGGATGGGTGGCGCGGTGCTGGTGACGATTAAGTCCGGCACCAATCAACTGCACGGTACGGCGTACGAGTTTCTGCGAAACGACATGTTGGACGGGACTAATTTCTTTGCCAATCGCAACGGCGCGAAGAAGCCCGAGTACCGGCAGAATCAGTTCGGGGGCACGCTCGGCGGACCGATTCTCAAGAACAAGCTGTTCCTGTTTGGGAGTTTTGACGGTACGCGGATTCGCAGCGGCACCAGTACGATATCGACGCTGCCGACGGTGGGGGAGCGCTCGGGAAACTTCTCGGGCATTCGCAATATTTTCGACCCGATGACGACCGCCGGGACGGGCGCGGCGATGACGCGGCAGTTATTTCCCGGTAACGTGATTCCGAAGAACCGCTGGGATCCGCTGTTTCCGGCGCTGATGGCCTTGTATCCGGCGCCTACCACTACGGGGATTGTGAACAACTATTATTTTTCCGGCGCCGACCGCAACGATTGGAACAACTACGATTTCAAGGGCGACGAAAACTTCAACGACAACAATCGCGTCTCGGTGCGTTACAGCCGCCGCGACAAGGATCAGTATCAGAACGGTCCGCTGCCTTTACCGGCTGACGGCGGCCTGGCGACCACCACGGTGATTCACAGCAATAGCGTAGTGGGCAGTTACTTCCGCATACTGAATCCGCATATGAACAACGAACTGCGCGTTGGACAATCGCGCATGCCGACGGCGTTCGACATTCCGTACGACAAGCCGCTGTTCGATCAGTTCGGCATCAAAGGCATCCCGACGACGAACTTCGCTTCCTCGAACAATCACGGCCTGACGCTGTTCAACCCGAGCGGCTATGCGCAATTGGGGTCGCGCGCATTCTGGCCGAACACGAATAACATCTATCTGACGCAATTCAACGACGTGTTGTTCTTCATGGCAGGCCACCACGGGATCAAGGCAGGCGTGGAGTACAAGCACAACAATATTTTCCGCAACGCTGCGCGTTACGCGCGCGGGCAGATGACGTTCAACCGGGAATTTACGGCGGACCCGCAGAATCGGGCGGCCACGGGCGATGGGTTTGCGGAGTTCATGCTGGGAATGGCGGCGGCCGGAAATCTGGGCAACGAGAATGGCGAAAACCTGATGGCGAACACACTGGGCGCGTTTATCCAGGACGATTGGAAGGTATCGCCGCGGCTGACGGTGAACCTTGGCGTCCGCTACGATATTTTCTTCGCGCCGACGTTTCCGGACGGCCGTGTTTCCAATTTCCTGCTCGATTACAGCCAGACCGGCGCGGCGGGCCGGCTGCCGCAGATCCGTCCCAAGAACGGCGGCGATTGCGGATGCGAACAGAATCTTCACAACTTCGGTCCGCGGGTGGGACTCTCTTACCGGGTGACGAATAAGACGGTGGCGCGTGCGGGCTTCGGCATTATCTACGCGCAGGACGATTCCTTCAGCAACCAGGCGGCACGCTGGGTGAACCAATCGCCCGATTTCGTGGAGTACGGCTTCGCGACGGTGGACCGGATTAATCCGCTGCTGATTTTGCAGAATGGTTTCCCGGCGGTGCAACTGCCAGCGACGTCGGTGCCCGGGCCGGCGGCGGTGGGAATCAATGTGCAGGCGGCCAAGATGCCGGACCAGTATTCCGAACAGTGGTTCCTGGACCTGCAACGCGAGCTTCCGTACGGCCTGTTCATGACGCTGGGATACACGGGCAACGGAGCGCACAAATTGATTGTCGGATTGGATTACGACTTGCCGCTATGGTCCGGCGGCCGCCACGGTGGCATCGCGGCGGACATTTCCGTATTACACCAGCGTGACGCAGCAGGCCTCGATGGGGAATTCGTCTTACAACGCGCTGATCTGGAAGGTGGAGAAGCGATTCAGTAAAGGGCTGAGTTTCCTATCGGCATTCACATGGGCGCATGCCATCGACGATGTTCCCGAGATTGGGAATGCCACCGGCGGGAACGGCGCGGTAGCTCCGTGGAATCTGGAGCTGAATCGCGGAAACTCTTACAACGACGTGCGGCGGCAGTGGGCATTCAGCGCGGCGTACGAGTTGCCGGTGGGCAAGGGCAAGGCGTGGCTGAATCGCGGCGGCCTGGTGAACACACTGGTGGGCGGATGGCAGTTGGCATCGCTGGCGACGCTGCGGTCCGGGATTCCGTTCACGCCGGTTACGTCCGGCGGCATCACGAACGCGGGCGGAGCGGACCGGCCAAACCGAATCGGGAATGGAACGCTGCCCTCAGGCCAGCAGAGCATCGATCACTGGTTCGACACGACGGCGTTTGCGGTGCAGCCGCAGTATACCTACGGCAACACGGGACGCAATATTTTGTTCGGACCCGGCTTGAAGAATCTGGATCTCTCGCTTTCGAAGAGCTTTGCGATCAGCGAGGGGAAGCGCCTGCAGTTCCGCGCGGAAAGTTTCAACTTCACCAACACGCCGGCGTTCGGACAGCCGGGAGCGACGATCAACGGACTGGGCGTGGGACAGATCACGAGCGCGGGCGACCCGCGGCGGATTCAGTTCGGCCTCAAATTCCTGATGTAGACGCGGCGTGGTACGCTCGCAGGAGATTGGAGTGCCGTGCGCCTGCCGAGCCTGATATTTGCCGCCCTCTTCGCCAGCGGAGTTTGGGCGGCCGCGCCGTTTTACCTGGGAACCTGGAAGATCGTTTCGGCGCAGACCGCGCCCTGGTGGGATTCGAGCGGCAAACCGGACGATGCCGAAAGCAAGGGGCTGGTAGGGAAGACCGTCGTGATCAAACCCGAGGGAATCGCGGGGCCTCGCGAACTTGCGTGCAAGGGTCCACGATACAAGGTGCGCAACGATCCCGCGGAGATGTTGTTTCAGGGAGCCTTCGACGAGATGCGGCGGCGGAAGTCTTCGGTGGAACCTGCGAAGGTCGCCGCCGGACTCGGCTTTAAGGGTACGAAATGGAAGACCTTGGAGACGGGCTGCGCGAACGAAATGGAATACCACTTTCTGGACGCCACCACGGCGGAGCTCGGCCTGAATAACTTCGTGTATGTCTTAAAGAAGCAGTAATGTCAGTAGCCAGCGGCGAGGGGCTGGCCTTCGGTGCAGGTGTAGGAGCCGGCGCGCACGTTCTTAAAATCCTGAGTTGCGCCGCTTGGCCACTCGATCAGTAAGCGAGTCACGGCGTCGCGCTTCGCGAGCCCGAAGGTGAGCGTCAACTCAGACTGCGAAAGGTAGCTGGAACCGGACCTGACGCGCCGCGATTGCACGCCGTCGGGTCCGAAGGCGCGGACCACGGCGCCAATTCCATCGCGATTCGATTTCGTGCCGGTCAGGCGCAAGCGCAGACCGCGATTTCCATTCACGACGTCGTTGCGGTAGAGGTAGGCTGCCGCCTTGATTGGTGGTGAGGAGAAGGTCGAGATCGCCATCGCGATCGAAATCGCCATAGGCGAGGCCGCGGGCCACTTTGGGGGAGGCGAAAGCGCCGCCGACTTCGCCGGCCACATCGCGAAAGGCCGCCTTGCCGTTGTTCAAGAACAGGTGAGGAGGTTGGGCGTAACCCACGTTGCCGTGAATCCGGCGCACGGTCTCATCGATGTGTCCGTTGACCGCGACCAGGTCCAGATAGCCATCGAGATTGATGTCCAGGAACGCGCAGCCAAATCCCAGGCTCGATTTGGAAGATAGCCCCACGCCGGATTGTGGAGCGATATCCTTGAACGCGCCATCGCGAGCCGGGCGATAGAGCGCCATCATTTCGTTATCGAAATTCGTAATCGCGATGCCCTCCATGCCGGAGTTATCGAAATCGGCCACATCCACGCCCATTCCGGCGCGCGCCTTGCCATCTTCGCTGAAGGCGATTCCGGCGTGAACGCCGACCTCTTCGAAGGTGCCGTTGCGCAGATTCCGGTAGAGTTTGTTGGGCTGGGTATCGTTGGCGATGACGAGGTCCGGCCAGCCATCGCGATCGAAATCCAGCACGGCCGCGCCCAGCGATTTGGAGGTGCTGTCGAAGATTCCGCTGCGCGCCGTGACATCCTCGAAGGTGCCATCGCCGCGATTCCGGAAGAGCCAGCAGGTCTCCCCGTGGTACGCCTCCGGAGTGCAGTACGACTTGCGTTTGCCATCGACGCTGCAGAAGACGTCGTGTTCCGGCGACCATTTGACGTAGTTGCAGACCAGCAGGTCGAGCAGGCCGTCGCGATCGAAATCGAACCAGAGCGCGGAGGTGCTGAAGGCGGTGCGGCCTCCCAGGCCCGCCTTTTCGGTCACGTCGTGAAAGCGGCCGCGGCCATCGTTTTGGAAAAGGCGATTTTGGCCGACGGCGGTGAGCAGGAGATCGGGGAAGCCGTCATTGTTGTAATCGGCGATCGCCACGCCCATGCCGTAGAGCTCGACGGCGAGGCCGGCGCGAACCGTTACGTCGGTGAAGGTGCCGTCGCGGTTGTTGCGGTAGAGGCGCAGGGTGGTGCGTTCGCCGCGATGATCGGGCCAGCCCATGCCGTTGATCAGGAGAATATCCAGCCAGCCATCGCAATCGTAGTCGAAGAAGGCGCATCCTGGGCCAAGGGTCTCGGGCAGGCGTTTGGCGCCGAAAGCACCGCTGTTGTGTCGAAATTGAATGCCGGCCGCGGCGGTGACGTCGGTAAGGCGAAAGCCGGGAGTTTCCGGAGGGTTGTATGCGGCAAGCGCCGGGGCAGCGCCGAGCAGAAACGTCCGGCGCTTCACGTGATGCTCACCAGGCCTTCGCGAATGGCGTACACCACGAGTTCTGCGGTGTTGTGGATGCCGAATGCCTGCATGATATTCGCGCGGTGTACGGCGATGGTGTTGGCGCTAAGCCCGAGGACGGTGGCGATCTCTTTGTTGGATTTGCCGTGAACGATGAGCTGCAGGACTTCGAGCTCCCGAGTGGTGAGAGCGGAGGCGGTGTTGTCCGGTGAGGCGCCGAGCTGACCGAGCCGCGGATCGAGCACCTGTTTCCCGGACGCCACTGCTTTCACGGCGGCGACCATTTCGAGATCCATCGCGTTCTTGAGAAGGTATCCGAGTGCGCCGGCCTCGAGGCAGGTGTGAACGTAAGCCGGCTCGGAATGCATGCTGAGAATCAGAATGGCGGTTTGGGGAGCGGTGCGGAGAATCTGACGGGTGGCGACGGCGCCGTTCATGCTGGGGAGCGCGAAATCCATGACCACGACGCGCGGCCGCAATTCGGCGGCAAGGTCCACCGCCTGCTGCCCATCTTCGGCTTCGCCGATTACCGAGATCCCCGCGTCGTCTTCCAACATGCGGCGAAAGCCGCGGCGCACCAGGCTATGGTCGTCTACCAGCAGTACGGTGATGGTTGGCTCAGGCATGCGTTTCCTCGGCGGCGGGCGGCTGGGGCGCCGCGGGCACGGTGAGGCGAACGAGCGCGCCGCCGCTGCCGGAGTTTTCCAATTCCAGGCGGCCGTTTACCAGGTCGGCGCGCTCACGCATCGAAATAAATCCCATCCCGTGTCCCTGCACTTTGCCGAAGCCGATTCCGTTGTCTTCCACTTCGAGCACCATCGCTTCGGGCAGGTAGCGCAGGCGCACCGCGACCTGGCTGCCCTGGGAATGTTTGGCGATATTGTTCAAAGCTTCCTGCATAACGCGATAGACATGAATCGTAACCTCGCGGCCCAACTCGCGGCTGGCGCCGGATTTTTCATAGCGTACTTCAATGCCGGTCTGCTTTTGAAATCCCGGCAGATACTGGCCGACAGCGCTCTCGAAACCAATCTCATCGAGAATCACGGGGTGGAGCGTGTGGGATAGCGAGCGAACTTTATCGAGGGTGGCTTGCACGATTTCCTGGACTTCACGGAGTTCGACGCGAACCATATCGGCGTCGGGAGAAAGCCGTTTCCGGGTGCGCTGGAGCATGGTGCCGATGGCGGTGAGGATCTGGCCGAAGTCATCGTGCAGCTCACGGGAAATCGATTGAAACGTGCTCTCTTGCATCGCGATGAGCTGGCGCGCCAACTCGCTGCGGCGGGTGGAGAGTACGGCCACTTCCTCGAACATCCGGCGATTATACTGCACCACATAGAGACCAGCGAGCAAAATCAAGACGAGCATGGCGGCGAGGAAGAGATAGACGTTGTTCTCTACCCCCGAGTACACGCCGCGTATGCGGACCGCCGCCTGCTGCTCGGTTTCGTTGTTCTGCACCAACAGGCGCGCCACCGCGACGCTCAGCGCCTCTTGCCGCGCCTGGAGGGAAAGGCGCACCAGGGTGCGCGCTTCGGCATCCTGCCCACTCTGCGCGAGCGCGAAGATGCGATCGAGCGCGTCCCAAAACTGCTGCAGCGAGGTGGTGAGGTATTCTCGCTGGCCGCCATCCTGACCCTGGCTGGAGTATTGTGCCTCGCGGCCCAGCGCGTCCGTGAGGTCGTCGCGCAGCCTGCGGAATTGGCCTTGCCAGGCGGTGAGGGGATAGGGCTCGCTGCCATCCAGCATGTCGCGCATGGCGAGGCCGAGGGAGTTGAGATTGTTTTGAATGCGCAGCAGGAGCAGGGAATCGGCGCGGTTGCGGTCGATGATGGTGTTTTGAAGGTGCTCCAGGCCACGAATCTGCGTGACGGTGTAACCCGAGTAGAGGGCGACGGCGGTAAGCGTAACGGCGAGGCCTGCCAGCAGGCGAACTGTAGGTGAGCGACCCATAGACGGGACGGCGGCGATCACGTTCTCTAGTATTTTCCTACTATTGCGATTGCCCGGCCAGCATTATATTCTGACGGCACTCCGCGTTGCGCGAACCGGCAGCGCATTGCATTGCATATCATTGAGGGCATGCTTCCAATTCGGACCTTGAGCAGACGTGTAACCATCTTCACGCTGGCGACCACCGGCGTGGCTTGGATATTGCTTGCGCAGGCCGGGCGTCCGGACCAGGGCCAACTGTGGCACCACCGCAACCTGGGCAAGGCCTTCTATGAAAATCCAACTACCCAGAAGCAGGCGGTAGAGGAATTCCGCAAGGCCCTCGCGTTATCGCCGACTTCCGTTCGGGAGCGAATCAACTATGGCCTGGCGCTGTTGCGCGCCGGCGATGTGAAGGCCGGGTTGAACGAACTTCAGCAGGCGCAGAAGCAGAATCCCAAGATTCCGCACACCTGGTTCAATATCGCGATTGCCCTGAAGAAGCAGGGTGAATTGGATGCCGCACTGGCGCAGTTTCAGGGAATGGAGCGGTTGATTTCCGACGAGCCCGTTACACATTATCAGATCGGGACAATCTTGAAGGCGCAGGGAGAGCAGGCGGCGGCAGTGAAGGAATTTGAATTGGCGCGCGGACTGAACCCGCTACTGGCCGCGCCGCACTTTCAACTCTACGGCCTATACCGTCAACTCAACCGGCAGGATGAGGCGGCGGCGGAACTCCGCACTTTCCAGGAAATCAAGAAGCAGCAGGAAGGCGCGGCGGTGCCTGAGGACATGGAATGGAATTTCTACGCGGAGATTTATGATCCGCTGGACGCGCCCTGCCATGCCGCCTCCCGCGGAGCCGACGTATCGCACGGAACGGATCGGCGAGCGGTTTTGACGGCGGAGGTCTCATCGCGATCTCGCTGGACGGCGGGGTGCGTCCCAGCCTGCTGGCCTGGTCCGGCGGACGGGTGACGCTCTTTCGAAACGGCAAGGTTCCGGTGACCGATTCCGGACTGGAATCCCTGCGCAACGTGGTATCGGTGGCGGCGGGAGATTTCGATAACGATGGCCGGCCCGATCTGTGCGTGGTGACCACGGAAGGCGCGGCGCTCTATCGCAACGTCAACGGAAAATTTCAGAAGCAGGCGGATCTCGCCACCGGGCGATTCCGGCAGGCGATCTGGCTGGACTACGATCACGATTACGATTTAGACCTGCTGCTGATCGGCGATGACGCCCGATTGATGCGCAACAACGGCACGGCGGGTTTCGGCGATGAGACGAAGCGTTTTCCGTTTGTCGCGGGCCACGCGTTGAGCGCGACGCGGTTTGACCTTGAGCCGGACACACCGGGATTCGACCTGGTGGTTTCTTACCAGGACCGGCCGGGTGTGCTCTATCGCGACCGTCTGGCGGGCTCGTACGAAGCGGTGAACCTGAATGAACTTCCAGCCGGCTCCACGAACCTGACGGCGCAGGATTTCAATCGCGACGGGCGCACCGACCTGATGGCGCTGCCTGCCTTGCGGCTGCTGAACCGGGTGGGCAAGTTCGAAGCGGCCAGCGTGGCGAATGCGGAATCCGCCGGCTACACTTTGGCGGATTTCGATGGCAACGGCCGGCTGGCGCGCGCACACATCGGCAAAGACGGCGCGCTGCTTGTGGATCACGACACCACCGCCAATTACGGCAACTGGATCGAAGTGGCGCTGGTGGGCGTGAAGAATTTGAAATCGGCAATCGGCGCAAAGGTCGAGGTGAAGGCCGGGACTCTATACGCGAAACAGACTTACGAAGGCGTGCCGCTGGTATTTCGGCTGGGCTCGCAAAAGGAAGTCGAGACGGTGCGAATCACCTGGGCGAACGGTTTGATTCAGAACGAACTGAACCAGCCGGTGAATAAGGTTGCGGTGATCAAAGAGGCGCCGCGACTCTCGGGCTCCTGCCCGATGATCTTTACCTGGAATGGCGAGCGGTTCGTTTTCATTACGGATGTGCTGGGGGTCGCGCCCCTGGGGGCAAGTTCGGGAGACGGACAATTCTTCCCGGTGGATCACGACGAGTATGTGTCGATACCGGGAAATCAGTTGAAGGAGCGCGACGGAGTGTACGAGGTCCGCGTGACTGAGGAATTGCACGAGGTATCGTACCTGGATCAGATCACGCTGCAGGCGGTGGATCATCCGGCGACGAGCGAGATCATCACCAATGAAAAGTTCAAGTCGCCGCCTTTTCCGGAGTTCCGTTTGTTTGGGGTGGACCGGCGTGTTTACCCGGTGCGCGCGCACGATGATGGCGGCGCCGACGTGTTACCGGCACTCCGCCGGCGCGATTTCCAGTACCCGGATCATTTCCGGCGAGACGCGGCGGGCGTGGCGGAGCTCCATCACCTGGATCTGGATTTCGGAGAGGCTGCCAAGGCAAACCATGCGGTGCTGATCTTGCACGGCTGGGTGGACTGGGCTGATGGCAGCACATTCCTCTCTGCGATGCAGGAGCACAAAGATCTCACCTTCCCGTATCTGCAGGTGAAAGATGCGGCCGGGCAGTGGAAGACCGTGATCGAGGATATGGGGATACCGTCGGGTAAGCCGAAATCCATGGCGGTGGATTTGACGGGCAAATTTCTTTCGAGCTCGCGCGAAGTGCGCATCGTGACGAACCTCTGCGTCTACTGGGACGAGATCTTCCTGACGGAGAATGACGCGCCGCCCACCACGAAGCTCACCGGACGCCGGCCTATTGACTGCCGACCTGCATTTCCGCGGCTTCTCACAGGCGAAGATTCATCCGCAGCGCAAACAGCCCGAGCAGTTCGATTATCAGGTTGTGAACGATACTTCCATGTGGAACGCGACTCCGGGAAACTACACGCGATATGGCGACGTCCGAAAGCTGCTGGCGGCGCCGGACGACCGGCTGGTCATCATGGGATCTGGCGACGAGGCCACGCTGCGTTTCGATGCCACGAAACTGCCGCCGCTACCGGCGGGTTGGAAACGGGACTTTCTGCTGCTGGTGGACGGATGGGCAAAGGATGCGGACGCCAACACGGCCTTTTCGCAGAGTGTCCTGCCGCTGCCGTTTCACGGGATGAGCAGCTATCCGTATCCGGCGGCGGAACACTATCCCGATGATCCGGAGCATCAGGAATATCTGCGTGAATATAATGTACGGCCGGCGCTACGCCTGATCCGGCCGCTGGGCCACGGGACCAATGAGTAATATGCGCCGTTTACCGATCACGAAGATTGCCGCGTGGGGTCTTGGATTTCTCATTGTCAACGGCGCGTATCTCGCCTCCTTCGCGCACGCGAGTATTTTCTACGAAGTCAACGTGCTGCTGCATTTGGCGATTGGGCTGGTGCTGGCCGCTGCGGCGATTCCATGGGCTCGCCGATATCCGCGAGAGTGCGGAGCATTCCTGCTGGCGGCCGCTCCGGCGCTTTACCTGGTGATCGCGCGGCAACACGTTTTCGCATCGCTGGGTATTGTGGCTGCACATTGCACTCGCGGCAATCGCGGTGGTTCTCATCGGGGTACGGGTGTTCGGCGCGGGCGGTCGCGCTTACCGCAGTGCATATGCACTGGCACTCGGCATTTTGCTGCTCCTTCCCGCCGGTAGCACGATCTACCGGACGATGCATCCGGATCCGGACGATCGGATTCAGAATCCATTGACGCCGCCGCTTTCCATGAATGAAGAGGGCGCCGGTGCGCAATCGCCATTCGCGCCGTCATCGGCACAGACCAATACCGGGAAGATCATCCCCTCGAACTTCTTCATGGATTCGGAGTCTTGCGGGCAATGCCACAAGGATATTTACGAACAGTGGAAGAGTTCGGTGCACCACTTCGCTTCGTTCAACAACCAGTTTTATCGGAAGTCGATCGAGTACATGCAAGACGTGGGGGGCACGCGCCCGAGTAAGTGGTGCGCCGGATGTCACGACCACGCGGTATTTTTCAATGGCCGCTTTGACCGGCCGATCCGCGAGCAAATCGACACGCCGGAAGCGCAGGCGGGCCTGGGATGCATGTCGTGCCACGCGATTGTTCACGTGGGCAGTTCGATGGGCAACGCGGATTTCCGGGTGGAGTATCCGCCGCTTCACGAACTGGCCTCCAGCCACAATCGTTATATTCGCGCGCTCGATTATTTCCTGACGTACCTGAACCCCAAGCCGCACAAGCGTACATTCATCAAGCCGTTCATGCGCGAGCAATCGGCCGAGTTCTGCGCTGCCTGCCACAAGGTACACCTGGATGCTCCCGTAAATAACTATCGCTGGGTCCGCGGGTTCAACGATTACGACAACTGGCAGGCGAGCGGAGTCTCGGGCCAGGGAGCGCGTTCGTTCTACTATCCGCCGAAATCGCAGGCCTGCGCCGATTGCCACATGCCGATGACGCCGTCGCAGGATCCCGGCAATCGGGACGGCAAGATTCACTCGCATCGTTTTCCCGCCGCAAATACGGCAATTCCGTATGTGAATCAGGACGAAGCGCAGCTGCGCGCCACGGAGGAATTTCTCAAATCGGGCTTCATCACCGTGGACATATTTGCCGTCTCGCCGGGTACGCCTGAAAACGACCGGCAGGTGAAGACTCGCGGACAGGACGTGGTGCAGGCGAATTCCACTTTTGCGGTGGGCGAAGAAGCCGAGCAGAGCGGCCCGGCGGTGATCCGCGATGTGGGCCGCATTGCGGCGCCGCTGGATTCCGCGGGAACGAAACTGGAGGCGGGAACTAGCGCGCGGGTGGATGTGGTGGTGCGCACCAGAAAGATCGGCCACTTCTTCCCCGGCGGTACGGTGGATTCCTTCGACACTTGGCTGGAGTTTCAGGCCACGGACGGAAAGGGGCGCGTCATTTTCCAGAATGGCGGCGTGATGGATGAGGGCAAGGGGGTGGTGGACCCCGGCGCGCATTTCTATCGATCGTATCAGCTCGATGGCGAAGGCAACCCGATCAACAAACGCAATGCCTGGCAGGCGCGCAGCCTGCTTTATGCACGCCTGATTCCGCCGGGTGCGGCGGATGTCGCGCATTACCTGGTGCGGATACCGAAGGACGCGGTGGGGCCGATCCATTTCACCGCGAAGTTGAATTACCGGAAGTTTTCCCGGTACTTCACACAGTTCGCCTATGCCGGAACGCCGAAGCCCGGCCAGAACCAGGCGCTCCTGGGACTCGATCACAACGGGCTGGAATATGATTTCAGCCCGCAGTTGATTCCAGCCAACGTCTCCGGAAAGATTCGCGATCGAATTCCCGATCTACCGGTGATTACGCTGGCGCATGCCGATTCTTCGGTGCCGTTGGGGCCGACCGCGTGGACGCCGGTAGTTCGCAAACAGGATCGTGAGCGGTGGAACGATTGGGGCATCGGCCTGTTGCTGCAGGGCGACCTCAAAGGCGCGGAGTACGCATTTCGGCGCGTGACTGAGGCGGAGCCCGGCTATGCCGATGGGTGGTTGAACGTGGGACGCGCGCTGATTCAGGAAGGCCAGACCGAAGCGGCGCGCCCGTTCGTGGAAAAGGCGCTGGCCCTGCAGCCCGCATTGGCGCGCGGCCATTTCTTCCTGGGCATGATCCGCAAGGCTGCCGGCGATTACGAGGGCGCACTACAGAGCTTGCAGCGGACCGAGCAGCAGTATCCGCGTGACCGTGTGACCACAAACCAGATTGGCCGCATTCTGTTTTTGCAACGCCGCTATGGCGATGCGGTGCAGGCTCTGCAGCGAACGCTCGCGGTGGATCCGGAAGACGTGCAGGCGCATTACAACCTGATGCTGTGCTATCGCGGACTGGGGCAGATCGATGCTGCCGAGAGAGAACAGAAGCTGTTCCAGCGTTTCAAAGCGGACGAATCATCGCAGGCGCTCACTGCGAAACAGCGGCTTTTGAGCCCCGAGGACAACAATGAGAGGCAAGCGATTCACGATCACGTTAGTCACGCTGCTGCTGAGCGTGCCGGCGATCCTCCGATTACGGGCGGCCGATGAACCGGTTCGGTTCACCGACGTCACCGATAAGGCCGGCATCCATTTCGTCCACAATTCGGGACGGGCGGGGAAGAAGTGGCTGCCCGAAACCATGGGCTCGGGCTGCGCGTTCTTCGATGCGGATGGCGATGGCTGGCTCGACGTCCTGCTGGTAAACGGAAAGGATTGGACTCCGCGGGGACGGCGTACCACGGCCGCGCTCTATCGGAACAATCACGACGGCACGTTCACCGACATCACGCGAGCCAGCGGGCTGGATATCGAAATCTACGGTTTGGGCGTGGCGATCGGCGATTACGATAACGATGGCCGGGACGATGTGTACATCACGGCGCTGGGCGGCGACCACCTCTTCCACAACGAAGGCGCCGGACATTTTCGCGATGTCACGAAAGAATCCGGCATTCAGAACGCGGCGTTCAGCGCCGGGGCGGCCTGGCTGGATTACGACCGCGACGGAAAGCTCGATCTCTTCGTGGCCAACTATGTCCAGTGGACGGCCGCCGGCGACCTGCGGTGTTCGCTGGACGGCTCCACGAAATCCTATTGCACGCCGGAATCTTACAAAGGCACGGCACCCAAGCTGTTTCACAATCTGGGCGGCGGAAAGTGGGAAGACGCCACCGAGAAGGCTGGGTTAAAGGACGCCACGAATAAGGCTCTCGGAGTGGTGGTGTTCGACTATAACAACGATGGCTGGCCCGATTTATTCGTCTCCAACGACACCCAGCCGAACAAGCTTTATCGCAATCTGCACGATGGGCGCTTCAAGGAAGAAGGCGTCTCCGCGGGTGTGGCGTTCGGCGAAGACGGCGTGGCGCGCGGTGCGATGGGCGTGGATGCCGGCGATTACGACCGCTCCGGCCGTGCGCATTTGATCGTGGGGAATTTTTCCAACCAGATGCTCGGCCTGTATCACAACGAAGGCAACGGCCTGTTCGTCGATGAGGCGCCGCGTTCGACAGTGGGGCGCGCCAGTCTGCTGACACTGACTTTCGGCCTGTTCTTCTTCGATTACGATCTGGACGGCTTGCCCGATATCTTTGCCGCCAACGGACATATCGAAGAGGAGATAGGACGGGTGCAGCCGAAAGTCCAGTATCAGGAGCTGCCGATTCTGCTGCACAATGCGGGCAAGGGAAAGTTCGACCAGGTGATGGCATTTTGGCCGCCCCATCGTGGCGCGGGGCGCGGCGTATGGCGACTATGACCGCGACGGGGATCTCGATGTGCTGGTCACTACCAACAACGGCCCCGCCTATCTCTATCGCAACGATGGCGGCAATCGCAATCACTGGCTGCAATTGAAGCTGGAAGGAACGAAGAGCAACCGCAGCGCCATCGGCGCGGTTGCGCGGGTGACCAGCGCGGGCGGGCACTCAGTGGCAGACCGTGCACAGCGGCTCCAGTTACTGCTCGGCGAGCGACCTGGCCCTGACGTTTGGCTTAGGCAAGGACGCGGCCGCGACTTCGATCGAGATCGAGTGGCCCAGCGGCGGCAAGCAGAAACTTTCGAATATCCCGGCCAACCAACACCTCGTGATCAAGGAACAATGAACGATATCCTGGCTCTTTCCGGCATCGCGCAAGGCCGTCTGATTCGCGAAGGCGCGCATTTCTTCGGCGGAACTGGTAGAGGCTCATCTGGAGCGCATCCAGGATGTGAACCCGCTGCTGAACGCGGCGGTCGAAGTCCTCGCGGAAAGCGCGCGTGTGGAAGCGAGGGCCGCGGATCGACGGCACCGGGCCGGCGCCGCGTTGAGCCCCATCGATGGAGTGCCCTTCTCGGTGAAAGATTCCATCGAGGTGGCGGGCACGGTGTGTACCGCCGGTACGGAAGGTCTTCAAGGGGCGGCGAAATCCATTAGCGACGCGACACTGGTCGCCCGGCTGCGCGCGGCGGGCGGGATCGCGATTGCGAGAACGAACCTGCCCGATCTGCTGTTCGCCTTCGAGACCGACAACCTCTTTCGCGGGCGGACCAACAATCCCTACGACCTCTCCAAGACGTCCGGCGGTTCGAGCGGCGGCGAGGCGGCGTTGATCGCCGCGTGCGGTTCGGCCTTCGGTTTGGGCAGCGATGCCGCCGGAAGCGTGCGGCTGCCGGCGCATTTCTGCGGTATAGCTAGTATCAAACCTACCTCGGGCAGGCTGGCGCGTACCGGCCATGTGCCGCCGGCCGGCGGGTGGATCGAGACGCTATGGCAGATCGGTCCGATGGCACGCAGTGTCGAGGATCTTTCCGCGCTCATGCCCATTCTGCTGGGCGAAGACGGGCGCGATCACACCGTATTTCCCATGCCGTTTCAGGCATGCACTGGTGTCCAGGGACTGCGGCTTGCGTTTTTCACGGATAACGGAATCGCCGCGGCGGGAAGCGAGACGGCGGAAGTGGTTCGCCAGGCCGCGCGTGCCCTTTTGGACGATGGTGTGACGGTGGAGGAACGCCGGCCGCAGTGCATCAAGGCCAGCTACGATCTGGAGATGAAACTGATCGGACCCGATGGCGGCGACGGATTGCGTGCGTACCTTGCCGCAATCGGTAGCGCGCGGATGCATCCCCTGCTGCACGGGTGGCTGGACAAACTGGAGGCCTATCGGACTTCTCTCAGCGGCTTCGGCGAATACTGGCAGCAACTGCATGAATTCCGCGCAGCCATGACCGCCTTCATGAATCGCTACGATGCCATCCTATCGCCGGTTTCCGCGAATCCGGCGTTGGCACACGGGACGTCGATTGAAGACGCGAACTTTCGCGGTTTCAGTTACACGATGACGCACAATTTGACGGGATGGCCCGCCGTGGTGGTGCGCTGCGGCACGTCGTCCAGCGGCCTGCCGATCGGCGTGCAGATTGCGGCGCGAGCGTGGCGGGAGGATATAGCGCTCGGGGATCGCACAACGCTTGGAAGAGGCCTGCGGCGGCTGGCGACGGTCCAGTCTTCTCGACGCGGTTTGCGCGTAGCTACTGCTATTTATCCAGGTGGCGGACGAATGATTCCGGCGGAGTGCCGGTGTGATCGCCGAGCAGCCACTCCAGGCGCTCCCGCAATTCCTCTAACCGGGCCTGGCCCAGAATCCGCGCGACCACGCGGCCCTCGGAATCCAGGAAGACCGTGGCGGGAACCGCGCCGCCGAGCTTCAGTTGATCCAGGTCGTCGGCCGTCGCGCCATACCAGACGGGGAAGGCGATATGGTGCTTGCTCACGAACTCGGGAATGTTGCTCTTCGTTTTCGCATCGTCAAGCGAGGCGCCGATGAACGCGATGTCGCGTCCGGCATACTGCTTTTCCAGATCCACGAGCATTGGCATTTCGACGTTGCAAGGGACACACCAGGTCGCCCAGAAATTGAGAACGACCGGTTTGCCGCGGAAATCGCGCAAGCGGACTCTTCGGCCGCCGGCGTCTTTGAGCGTGAGATCGGCCTTTGCGGTATCTGCGCAGTTCGCGAGCGCCACAGTCAGTAAGAGCGCACCAAGGCAGCGCATTAGTGTTCCGTGCTCCCTTTGGAGGGCAGCCGGTAGCTATAGCTGAGGAGCCAGACGTAATCGGCAAACGCGGCATCGCCGTGGGTCCCGAGGATCTTGTCCGGGACGCTCCGCGTCCGATCGCGGTAGATGGCCTTGCCCACGCTGGCCTGGATCATATTGCGGCCGCGCGCGTACACGATGCCGGGCTCCGCGGAGATCGCAAAGCCGGGGCGGCGGAAGCCGAGATCATTGCCGATCAGGTTCATCGCCGGCACGCCTTCCATTCTCGGGCCGAAAGTCAAGGTGAGGCCGCGTATGGCAGATATCGGATGCGATACTCCTGCCTGCATCAGGTACTGATCTTGAATGGCATTGTAAGCCGTAAGCGGCTGGTTGAGCGCGGTAGCGCTGCGTAGCACGTTGTTCGTGCCGCCCTGTGTCGCGAGGTAACTGCCATCCGTGTAGATGATGGTGTTATGGCCGATATCGCGGAAGGCCTGCCATTGAAAGACCATGCCCCAACCGCCGCTGCCGGGCTGAATCGAGTAATCGTCCGTGATCACGGTGGGCGTTGTGGCGGTGGCGGTGGTCAGGACGTTATTCTGCACGTTATCTTTGCCCGTCGGCGCCTGCATGCCGAAACCGAAGCGGATGTTGCCGCGTTTTGCGCGCCGGGGATTCCAGAGCCAGCCCTGCGCTACTACGGTGCTATCGCCCAGCCCGGCCGAGTGAGTTGTATAGTACGAATTATTCGAACGGCGGCTTGCCAGCAGGATGGGCACGGTAAGTGTGAGACTGAAGCGCGGCGTCAACTGGTAGGTCAGGTTCATGTCCTGCAGGTTGACCTTGTTCATCACCTGAGTGCCCTGTTGCACACGGTAAGTTTGTTCGACATCGCCTACAAAGTGCTTATAGGAGAACTGGTGGCGATAACCAATGGTGAAATCCCAGTCGCCCACCTGAAGATACCCACCCTGGCTTTCCGGAGACATATCCATGGAACTGGAGCGAGCGACGATACAACCTTGAGCTCGCAACGGGGCGGGTAAGTAATAACATCCCGCGGCACCCAGCAAGAAGAACGAGAGAACCTTTCGCATATCAGTTTCCCCTCTGGAAGATGGTGGATGCAATTATGCTTGCTTCCGGGGGTACTGGCAATAATAGGAATCTACTATTTTGCTTCGTCCAGGATCTCAATCGCATTGACCGATGCGTAATTGCGCGTAGGGACGAGTGCGATGTTCAGTTTCCCCTGGGCGTCCGGCTCGAGCCCGTGCACGGTGAAGGTAGTGGCGCGTTCGCCTCCTTTGGCAGCGCGGAAGATATCGAAGCCGTGGCGCAAAAGGATGCCATTGCACAGAATATCGAAGACGCGGCTGCCCGCACCGCCGCCGGGCGGCGTTCCGGGGCCGAACCAGGCTTCCGCGAAGTAAAGCGTAACGCCGTAATGGCCAGGAGGAACGGGAACAACGTAGCGGAGATTGCCGAATCGCTCGCCCTGAAAAAGCTCGGGATCGCCGTCCCCTTCAATGGCTTTGGTGCGCAGCACCAGCTGACCGCCGCGCGCGTAAGCATCCGGCTCCCAAACGCGGCCCTGCTTGTCTGTATATGCCCGATCCAGTGCAATCATCCGGATTGGATGCAGCTTGCCCGGAACTCCAGGGGTAATTTCAATGGCGTTCAATAAGGGTGGATTGGTGTAGGGCTCGAACTTCAGATGAAGCTTCCCATCGGAGCCGGGCGAAACATCTTTGAAGGTGCGCACATCGGCCGTACTCGCGCCCGCCTCGCTGATGACATCGAATTCATGCAGGGCGTCCGTACCGTTGATGTAGACGTTGAATACGCGGCTCGATTCGCCGCCGCCCGCCACGTTATTCTCGCCGTACAGCGTTTCCGCAAAGTGCAGTCGCAGTTCGTAAACGCCGGCGGCGAGCGGGATGTCGTAAGTAAACGCGCCTTCGCGGCGGCTCTGGTAAATGCGCGGCTCGCGTGTCCCAAGAATCGGATGGTCCAAAGTCTCGAAAACGCGTCCGCCCTGAAAGAATCGGTCGGAGCGCCAGACTCTGCCCAGGCGATCCGTGTAATCGCCGCCTGAGTGACCGGCCAGAATCCGAATTACTTCCGTTCCCGGAGGGGAGTTATTGATGGGAGCAGGGCGGCTGGGGGACTCCTTCTTGCCGGGACTGCGCCACAGGGCAATAGCGCCGGTACAAAACACCAGGATCAGCAGAATAGGTACGAGGATCTTGCGGGGAAAGCCGCCGGAGTAAGCGGCGGATCGGGGAGATAAGTGCGATTCCTTACCATTAGTGGGCGGGGCCGGGGTGGAAATAACCTCGGCAATTGGATCGGGCTCGGCTGAGGTGATGCCTTCCAGGTCGGCCGGAAGACCCGGATCACTGGCACATGCGTCCGGCTGAGGAATTGGAGTTTCTGAACTCGGCGGCGGCAGCGTGCCGCGTGCGATGAATCGCGGCGCGTATTGTCCCGCTGGGATGTCGATTTGCAGCGCGTGATCGGCGCCTTCCGCGTCGTAGTATTCGCGCAGGCGTTTGCGCAGCCGGTGGGCTTCCACGCGTACGATGGAATCGCGCTTCTGGTCAAAATCCGGCGGGCGCTTCAGGGCGTCAACCGCAATGCTGTATTCCTTGATTTGCTCGGCGCATCCTTCGAAGTGCATCGAGCACACGTAGGTGAGTAATTGGGCGAGGTTCGGCGCCCGGTGAAAGATGCCAGAGGCCAGAATAACTTCCAATTCATGTCTTTCCTGCGCACACTCGGCGGCTGAATGCATGAACATCTCCCCGAAGCTGGTGAAGGCAGTATACACGCGCCCAAACGCCATATTCAAGTCCGTTGGGGTTTGGGGCAGCCCGAGCGGATCACTGCTCGATGCGTACGCTTGTGGAGGTTTCGGCTTTCGATTCGCCCTGCCTGGCGGTGGCACGGACCTGGTAGGTTCCGGGGGGAATGGATGCGGCCGGCACCGTCATCACGTAGGGAATTCGTCCCTGAGCATCCACCGGGGGAAGTTGCATGGGGACTTTCGTGAGGCTCTTGCCTGCCTGTAGAAACTCGATTTCCACGGAAGGCTTGGCGGTAAGGCCGGCATCCGGATACACCGTGAAGAACATCCGCAGCACGGCATCGGGAGCCTTTTTAATCGCCAGGTCCATGGTTGGCGTGATGCTGCCGCCCTGGAATTGGAAGGGCTCGTTGGGGTCGAGCTCCTTCACGTTCGGGGTATAGGAGCGAACCGGCGTCAGAGACGAAATCGCCACGCCGCCGCTCGCGGAGCTTACCGTGAACTCCGAACGCTGCATTCCGCTTTTGCCGCTCTGCCAATCGGCCACCGCGGTTTCCAAAGTGTAGGTGCCGGCAGGCAGCGTGACCGTGGTCTTTTCCAGAAAGTTCCCCATCTTCAATTGGTCGGCCGTCACCATGAAGGAACGGTCGCGGGCGAGTTTCTGGACCACTTCGCCCTTCGCATCTTTCACCAGCGCTATCAGGGAGCAGTGTACATCCAGCGAATGCCGGGCGGCGTCGGCTTTGGATTGCAGTTCGTGCAGCGGGACTTCCACCAACACCGCCACAGAGGCCGACCTCCCTTTGGTTTGCAGCACGATTCCGCCTGCGCGGAATTTGACGTCGTCAGAGAGTTTGCCGTTGGAGAGAATCTGCAGCAGGGGCACCTCGAAGGATTGAATTCCGCCGCCGCGTGCTTCCGGAGGCATCGCGAAATAGCCATTGCGTGCGTGGATCACGAGGTCTTTGCGATTGGCGTTGACGGCGAGTTTGCGGAAGCTGCCATCGTAAACTTCAATTCCGGGATTGAAGGAAAGCTCGTAGTAGCTGCTGATTTCTTCGTTCACGTGACGCAAGGGCTGGCGAAGGTCATTGCTATCGCCAATCAGAAAGCCGCCGGTGGATTCCGCCAGGTCGCGAATCGATTCCTGAACGTTGGCGCGTCCCGATGTTTCCGCATTGTCCGACGACATCACTTGATCCTTCGTGACCGGGCCGGAGATCTGTGTCATGGTGGTGGCGCTGGCTCGCGCCGCGCCGTTCAACTGGCTGGTGGCACCGGCATTTTTCGAGGACACCATTACGCCGCGGGTATCCACGGAATAAAATGTGACGTTGTTCCGGTTCGCCGTGCTCATAAGATTGCGAAAGGCCACGTCCAACTCGGGCGTGACGTACATGCCCCACGTGAAATAGACGACGGATTTCCGTCCCGGGATGGAGCGCTGTCCATCCACCAGCGACCGGAGCGCGGAGATCGTGAGCCGTGCGCCTTGCGCGCCCACCGCGGCATCCATGCGCAGCATATCCAGCATCACCGAGGCGAGCTTTGCATCCAGTGCCTGCGAGCCGTTCGACACCGGCTGGCTGGCGGTTTGGCTGGCGGCGGATAGCACGTCGGTATCCTGCACTGCGCCATTCGCCCCGCTGAGATTTCGCTTGAGCTCGGCGAGGATGTTGTCGGATTCCGATGCCATTCCGGAACCGCCGAGCCCACCGGTGGCATGCTCGATGGCCTTGGTGAGACGCGCCTTGTCCTTAGTGAACTGTTGCACGACCCGGAGCTGCGTATCGACAACCACGACCGCATAGAACACGTTGTCGCCCTGATCGCCCTTGATCAGGTCCAACGCGGCGGTTCTCGCCAGCTTGCGTTGATCGGCCTCGGTCATGGCTTCGAAGGCAAGCGTGACCAGGCGCACTTGCCGCAGAGGGTCCAGCGCACTTTTGGCTCCGCTGGTGCTGATCGCGTCCGAGCCGCTGACCAGTCGGAAGCCGGTGAGAGTCTGGCGGGCGCCGTTATCGAAGACCGTCAGGTCCTCGGGCTTAAGGTCGGTGACCGGCTTGCCTTTCTTGTCCCGTACGATGAGGTCCAGCAGTACCTCATCCACGGTGGTCTTCACGGTAGGGGTAGTGGTCTGCTGCGCGGCGGCCCAAGGAACCAACGATGCGCCCGCCGATAGAACACAGAACAAAATGCCAAGCTTCACAACTTCCCCCTTTGGTTTGCGGTCAATGATTCAACTGCTGCAGAGATTTGAATTCGGCAAGTTCGCGCGCGGAATCCGCTTTGCGCCCGAGCCGCGAATACGCGGAGGCAAGGCTGAAATGCGCCTCCGGGCTTCCGGGCGCGAGTTTGACCGCGCGCTCCAGTTCGAGCGCCGCGCGCGCCGGTTCTTGCTTCGCCAACAACACGCGGCCGAGTTCAATATGCGTGGAAAACTCTTCGGGCCCGGCTTTCACCGCCTGCTCCGCATAATTCAGCGCCGTATCCACCTCGTCGTGCTTGAGGTAGATCGCCGCCAGCCCCACCAGCGCGGGGATGTGATCCGGCGCCAGTTCCAGAGCCTTCTTGATTTCGTCGATGCCCTTTTCGGAATCCTGCACATTCAAGAAGGCGCCGTAGCGGAAATGAACGTTGGCCTCCTGCGGATATTCGGTGAGCAAGGCCTCGAATTTTTCGGTGGCCTGTTTGTAGTCGAGCTCCATCGCGGAGCCCATCGCTTCCCCAAGTTTCATCACCAGTTCGCGATTGTTCTCCGGCACCTCGGCAGGCAGCCAGCGCTGGCGAAGCCCGGCGATGCCCGCGACTACCACCACCTCGGGAGTCTTCTTGTAGGTCCGCGTCAGATCGGTGAGCACACGGATGCCTCGTTCGAAGTTGCCGGTCTTGGTAAGCACCAATGCGAGGTGCAGCCGGGCGAGGCGCGCCAATTCGGGCGGGCCTGCGAATTTCAGCGTCTCGGCGTGGCTCAAACTTTCGAGCGCCGCAGCGTATCCGCGAAGCTTGTACTGGCAAAGCCCGCACATGGTCCAGGCGGGAGCGCTATCCGGTTTGATGCGTGCCAGCTTCTGGAACGCGGGCGCGCATTCCGCGTACCGGTCCAGATCGTACGTGATCGAACCGAGGTTCCACAAACCCTCGTCCCACTCGGGTCTGAGCTTGAGGGCCCTTTGATACAGAACCGCCGCGCGCTCCAATTGTTTGGCATCGCGCGCCGCCTCCGCCTGGCGCGCCAGGCTTTGGAAGGTAGGCGGCGCTGTTTGGGTCCACACCGGCATCGCTGACAGGAGCAGAGCCACTAGGGAGCCTCGCTTCACGCTTGGGTTTACCGCCTCACAAATGAAATAGCGGGCGCCCGAAGTGGGACGCCCGCTCAGATCTTACCGGATTTTTCAGCCGAGGATCAGAAGTAGAACTTGACCGCCATCTGAACCACGCGATGTCCCTGTTTCTGTGTCACGGTCCCGAACAACGGCGTGTTGACTTTGCCGGTGGCCTGGTCGAAACCCAGATTCAGATTGCTTCCGTTAAACGACCACAACGGGTGGTTGAGGAAGTTGTACCCATTGAACCGGAGCTGCAGCTTCTTTCGCTTCCTTGAACTGGAAGTTCTTGAAGAGTCCCATGTCCCAGTTGAAGAACCCCGGGCCGTAAATCGCCGGAAGCACACTCGGTCCATTCTGGCCAACCGCTGAGGGAGCCGCGAAGCAGCCCGCATTGATGAACTGATTCTTGGCAAGCCCCGCCGAGGGATTGCAGGTCAGGACGGGATTGAGCTGGATATTCGGAGTTCCCAGCAGCGACACGTTGCTGACGTTGAAGCCGGTGCCCGGAATCTGGTAGCCGTTCAAATTCATGCCGAAGTTCTGGCCCTGGATGCCGGTAAGGTTGGGGCCGCTCTCCAACTGCGTGATGCCGGAGAGCTGCCAGCCGTTGGTGAATGCGCCCAGAATCTTGTCGCGCGCCGGATTGCCGAGTTCGATCGAGTAGGCCGCGTTGAAGATGTGGGTACGGTTGGCGGCCTGCACGCCGTAGTCGTTGTTGAGATTGAACGAATCCAGCGCCGGATTCAGGATCCCCATCGCCTTGCCGAAGGTGTAGTTCATGTTGATCGTGTAGCGCCCCTTGTTGCGTATCCACGTCACCTGCATGGCGTTGTAGTTGGCATAGGTTCCGTTGGTGGCCAGGCCAAGGTCAGAGAAGCCGGCCAGCGGACGGAAGTTATTCGCCGTGAGGCTGTTCGGGTCCACGCCGCCATTGCGGCTTGCCAGCATCGCGCCAACCGGCACCAGGTTGATATTGCTGCCGGCGCCGGTGTTGAGCGGGAGATCCTTACTCTGGTTCCCGACATACGCCACTTCGAGCAAGCTGGAAAACGGCAGGCGCTGCGAGATCGTGAAGCTGTAGCTATCGGTATACGGCTGCCGGTCGTCCTTGCATCCACCGCCGCCGGGGAAAGCGCCTGGGTCGTGAAGTTCAGGGTATCGAGCTGATTCGCCATCAACGGATTGCCGTTGACATTGGTGCCGAGCGAGATGCTTTGAACGCCCGCTGCCACATCCAGGCCGCTGGTGAACTGGCCGGAGTGGTAGTAGAAGCGGCCCCAGCCGCCGCGCACCACCGTGTTGCCTTTGCCAAACACGTCATATGCCAGGCCGAAGCGCGGCTGGTAGAAGAGCTTCCGCGTGGGGAAGCCGCCGATCGGAACCGATGGATCCCGCTTGTTCCACTCAAAGCCGCAATACTGCAGCGGCGTACAGGTGGACTTATATTGCGAGTAGTCGAAGATCGAATAACCAGCCCCTGTCCGGTCCGCCCAGGGAGTGAAGTGCGTGAGCCGCAGGCCTAGTTCCAGGGTCAGCCGCCGATTGACCTTCCAGGAATCCTGTATAAAGCCCTCGTACGTGCTATAAGCAATGTCGTTGATGCGGTTGAATGACGTTTCGTTGTAGCCATTCAGTGTGCCGGTCAACAAGTCCGCATACTCGTTCCCCGTGGAATTCGGGTTGCTTGCATTGACGTTCAAGTTGCCGTTGGTGTTGTTGTTCGCGGGCTGCGAATTGCGGATCCATTCCCAGAAGAAGCCGAACTTCAGGGTGTGCGTGCCCGCCACCTTCGAAGCCGTATCGCTGAAACTGGGCATCCATTTATCCGCATACAGTCCGGCCGCCGGACCGCCGGCTTCGAAGCCGCCCGGGTTGAAAACCAGCGCCGCTTCTTCAGCCTGCCAGCCGTTGCCGCCGAAAGAGGGAATCTGCGATACGCCGTTCTTGAACAGACCCTTGTAGCCGTAACCGACTTGGGTGCGGTCTACCTTGCTCGGATCCGCGAAGACGTTCGGGAAGCCGATATAGGTATACCCGAAGACGAACTCGTTGGTCATGCTCGGGTTAAACACGTGGGTCAGCGAGGCGGTGACGGAGTCGGATTTGTTCTTGCCCTTTACGGAAGTGGGGTAGGGCACCTGGTCCGTCTGGCGCCACCACAGGCCCACGGGGAACAACTGCGTTTCGCGCTGCAGGTTGTAGCGCACGAAGAGCTTGGTGTTGTCGCTGATGCTGTAGTCCACGCGCGACATCCACTGAATGTTGTTCTGGTTAAAATTTTCAGCCTGCACGTAGTTGTATCCGCCGGTCACATTGGGGTCTGCATTCGGTTGCGGATACAGCTTCATCAGGTTCTGCATATTCTTGTCGATCAGGCTGGCGGGAATAATTCCGCCCGGATACGACGCCACATTCTTGATCTGTCCGGGAGGGCCGCCGGAGGCCGTGATGTTGCCTTCCTTGGCTACTTCCGCCGGCGAAAAGTTGCCGTTGATTTCGCCAGGCGTCGGCACAGTGGCGCGAAGCAGTCCGGTGTCCAGGACCTGGTAGAAGTATTCGTAGCCCGTGAAGAAGAAGAGCTTGTTGCGCTTCCGGTTAAACTTCGTGCCGGGGAAGAGCACCGGTCCGCCGAGGGTTCCGCCCGGGTAGTAGTACTTGTTCTGCGGCTTGGGCTGGCCGTTGGCGTTAAACAGCGCGTCATTGGCATTCATGGCATAGTTCCTGGCATACAGGAACGCGGAACCGTGGAAATCCTTGCCGCCGGACTTGGCCACGGAGGTGATGACCGCCGGACCCTTTTGATTCTCGGCGCTGAAATTAGAGGTCAAAACCTTGAATTCGGCGACCATGTCCGAGTTGGGGTTCACCGGGGTATCGCAGTTGCATCCCGGGTCGGAAACGTGCGCGCCATCCGCCGTGATATCCAGGGAGTTGGTGGGCAGCCCGTTGTAAGAGTAGGCGTTGTTCAGGGGACTCTGGCTTCCGGCATCACCATTGCCGTTGATGCCGATGGTCTCTCCGGTGTAGTTCGATTTGTTGGAGGTGCCATTCTGCATCCCGAAGCCCGGCATGATCTTGATGAATTCCGCGGCATTGCTCCCGGTCTCCACGAAATTTTGCAGTTCCTTACTGGTCAGGGTAGAGGATTTCTCGCCGGAATCGACCGGCGCGATGGCATCGGCCACGCCCGTCACGTTGACCTCGGTGGACGTGTTGCCCACCTGGAGGCTGACGTCGATATTCCGCTTCTCGCCGCCGCCCAGAGCGATGCCGGACACCTTATAGGTGTTGAAACCCTTTGCCTCTACATTGAGGTCGTAGGTTCCAACCGGCACGGAGGCGAAGGTGAAGTACCCGTCGTTATTCGTGACGGTCTCGCGCAGGGATCCCGATTGGGCATCCTTCAATGTGACCTTCGCTTTCGCAACCACGGCGGCGGAAGGGTCGGACACCAGACCCGTCAGTGTCCCGTAGATACCTTGTGCAGACAAGTTGCCCGCTGCCAACGCGGCTAGCAATAAGGCGCCAGGAAGGCCGGTCTTGAAATACCTTTGAACCCTCATCATTGCGCATCCCCCCAAAAACCCAAAGACATGGAAGCCCTCAACTCAGTTCAAGCTTCGTCACGTAGTATAAAAGCACTAGGCGTAAAACGATCAAGAAATTATCGGCCTGCGGGTTAACAAACTCTTTGGAACGTGTAAATTAGGCCAGGAATTCCATACTGCCGCACGTTGAGCGCCCATCGGTAACCCGCCGGGCCAGCACGTTAACGAGGAAAACGTACGAAATCGCAACGTTACAACTCGACGTTAACGGTGTGTCGGAGGTGTTACAGAGCGGGAAGCGCAAGACCTCCCGTATCAATAGTGATAGAATCCCTTCGTTAGGAGTTCAGGCCTCAGGTGAGGAATCTTCTTTGGTTCGCTTTGGCGGCCGTTGCCCTGCGAGCGCAGTCTGCCGGTGCGGACTGTTCGCTGGAGCGCGCGATCCAATTCCAGCAGTCAGGGAATCTCCCGAGTGCGATGCGCGAGTACCAGGCGTGCATTGCCGCCAATCCCAACCGGCCGGAGGCGCGTTCCAACCTCGGCGCCATCCTGATCAAATTAGGCCGCTATCAGGAGGCCATCGACCAATACCAGGCGGCATTGAAGGTTGCCACTCCCGATATTGCCTCTCGCCTGCGTTTCAACCTGGCGCTTGGCTACTACAAATCTTTCCAGATTCCCGAGGCGGCCGCCGAGTTGGAGGCGCTCCACCTGGCCCAACCGGCGGATCTGAACATCGCCCTCCTGCTGGGCGATTGCCGCCTGCGAACCGGAGAGTTTCAACGGGCGATCGACCTCCTGCTTCCGCTGGAAAGCGCGCATCCCGACCAGCCCGCCCTGGACTACCTTCTCGGCATGGCGATGATTCGAGCCGGCCGGGTTGCCGATGGGCAGTTGCGAGTGAACCGGATTCTGGGCAGGGGCGAATCGGCCGAGGGACGATTCATGCTGGGAGCCGCGCTCTTTACGGCAGGCAATTTCCCGGCCGCCGCCGCCGAATTCTCCAAAGCCGTAGCGCTCAATCCAGACGTCCCCTCGCTGCAGTCCTATTACGGACAGGCGCTGCTCTTCACCGGCGATGCCGCCGGCGCCGAGACTGCCTTCCGAAAGGAACTCTCCACCAATCCGAACGATTTCGATGCCAACCTGCAGCTTGCCGCGATTCTTTCGCAGCACGGCAAGGCGGAAGATGCCCGTCCCTTCCTGGAGCGCGCCGTTCAGCTGCGGCCAGCCTCCCGGGAAGCCCGCGACGCGTTGACCAATGGCTTCCGTTTCGCGAAATCCGACCCCGCCGATACCGGGATTCCTTCCGGCACTTTGGCCCCGGCAATCGCGGCATTCGACCCCGGTCATCTCTCCAAGCCCGTGGTCCTGGTCTTCGGCAGCTATACCTGCCCCAAACTGCGCAGCGCCGCCGCCGATTTGAAACGCCTCTTCGAGCGCTATCATGACCAGGTGGATTTTCGCCTGGTCTATATTCGGGAAGCCCATGCGGAGGGCGGCCCCGAAGCGCAGTGGCAGAGCACGATCAATCAGAAGGAGGGCATCGCGCTTTCCCCGGCGCGCAACGCCACTGAAAAGCAGGAGCACGCCAATCTCTGCCTTCGCAAATTGGATTTGCCGTTCCCGGCCCTGGTGGATGGCATGGACGATCGCGCCGAAACCGCCTACCAGGCCTGGCCGAGCCGCGTCTACCTGATCGGCCGCAATGGACGCGTTGCATTCAACACTCGCTTGGGCGAGCTGGATTTTCATCCGGCGGATTTGGAAGGCGCGCTTCGCGAAATCGTCGCGGCGAAGGATGTCGATGCGCAGCGGCGTTAAATTTCTCTGCCTCTGCGCGTGTCTCGCGTCTCTGCTTCGCGCGCAAGCTCCCGAGGAGGCAACGCTTCGCCATGCGATCGAGTTGCATCAGGCGGGCGATCTGGAAGGCGCGATCGCCGAGTACCGTGTCTACCTGAAACACAATCCCGACAGCGTGATCGCGCATTCCAACTTGGGAGCTGCGCTTTCCCGGGCCGGGCGTTTCGAGGATGCCATCGGCGAATATCGCCGAGCCTTGGAAAAGGACCCGGGCAACCTGCCGGTCCGCATCAACCTGGCGCTCTCGTATTACAAAACCGCGGACGTTTCCACCGCCGCCGAAGAACTCGTGACCGTAGTCGCCAGGCAGCCGAAGAATGCGCAGGCCGTTTTTCTGCTGGCCGATTGTTACCTGCAGTTGGGCGAATACAAGAAGGTGATCGAACTGCTCGTGCCGCTCGAAAAGCAGTCTCCCGACGATAAAGGCTTGATGTACCTTTTGGGCACCGCGTTCATCCGCGATAAGCAACCCGCGCGCGGCCAGATACTGGTGGATCGCATTCTCCGCGAAGGCGATTCCGCCGAAGCCCGCCTGCTGCTGGGCACCACCAAGATGAACGCGCAGGAATTCGCCGAAGCGCTGCCCGATTTGAAGAAGGCCGTCGAACTCAATCCCAAGCTTCCCGACGTGTATTCCTACTATGGCCTGGCGCTGCTCACCACCGGCGATATGGCTGCCGCCGCCGATGCGTTTCGCAAGGAACTCGAATCGAATCCCAACGATTTTGTCTCCAACTTGCAGTTGGGAGTAGTTCTCAAGCAGGAGCAGCAGTACGATCAGGCGCGCAGTTCGTTTGAACGCGCCCTCCGGGTGCGCCCCGCCGACCCGGGGGTACGCTACCAGCTGGCCACGCTCGACCTGATGGCGGGAAACCTCGACCAGGCGCGCTCTAAGTTGGAGCAGTTGACCAAGGAAACGCCCCAGTTTGTGGAAGCCCACGTCTCCCTGGCGACGGTGTACTACCGTCTCAAACGCAAGGCGGATGGCGATCACGAGCGCGAACTGGTCTTGAAGTTAAACGCCGAGAATCAAGCCGCCCAGCCCGGCGCCAAACTTCCATGAGCCGCGCGGCGTGCATGTTGGCGCTGGTACTGCCGCTACTCAGTTCCGCAGCGCCGCCTGCCGTCACCGGCGAGGTTTGCGTTGCGTGTCATCGCGACGTCACCTCTCACTTTCGCGCGACCCCGATGGCGAAGGCCCTCGTCTCTGCCGCCGGCAGCGAGATCCTGCAGCGAAATCCAGAGCTCGTCTTTCGGGAGCCCGGCTACGAATCGCGGATCGTCCGCCAGGGCGACCGCAGCGTGCTGACAGTCAAAGGCGGCGGTGAGACCGTGACCGCGACGCTGCTGTGGGCCTTCGGCCGCGGGCAGGCCGGACAGACCTACATCTTCGAACGCGGCGGCGTGTACTACGAAAGCCGCGTCAGCTTTTACAATGCTCTCAATGGCCTGGACCTCACCATGGGCGCGCAATCGAATCCCAGGAATATCGAGGATGCCTCCGGACGCCACATGGGCACGCGCGATGCGGCGGAGTGTTTCGGCTGTCATTCCACCGGCTCTCTGACCGCCGGCAAATTGCATCTGGAAGCTGTATCGCCCGGCGTAGGCTGCGTGTCGTGCCATGACTCCGCGGAAACGCACGTCGCGGCAGTCCGTGCGGGAAATACGTCCGCGGCGAAGGGTCTCCGCTTGGCCGGTGCCACGGCGGAAGATATGTCGGAGTTGTGCGGCCGCTGCCATCGCACCTGGTCCCAGATCGCGATGAACGGACCCCGCGGCGTGCTCAATGTGCGCTTCCAGCCCTATCGCCTGACCAACAGCAAATGCTACAACACGGCCGATGCGCGCATCTCTTGCGTGGCCTGTCACGACCCGCACGGTGCGCTCGAAACCAGCGCCGCCGCCTACGATTCCAAGTGCGCCGCCTGCCATTCCGCGGCCGCTCACACCAAAACCTGCCCGGTCGCCAAACAGGACTGCGCCTCTTGTCACATGCCCAAAATCGATTTGCCCGGCGCGCATGCGCGCTTCACGGATCACCAGATTCGCATTGTTCGCGCCGGTCAACCCTACCCCAATGAATAGAGCGCTCCGTCATCTCAACCGCCGCCAGTTCCTGCTCACGGGAGCTTCCGCGCTCGCGCTCCCGCGAACTGCCGCCGCACAGGCTC
This sequence comes from uncultured Solibacteraceae bacterium, assembly GCA_963811575.1. Taxonomy (GTDB): domain Bacteria; phylum Acidobacteriota; class Terriglobia; order Bryobacterales; family Bryobacteraceae; genus Solibacter. The sequence goes on from CAWERY010000018.1 coordinate 84,986, forward strand.
CACCCGTATTCGAAGAGATTCCGCCGGCCATCAGCGGCATCCGCTGGGTCCACGACAATGCCGCTTCGCCCGATCACTACCTTCCCGAGACCATGGGCCCCGGCTGCGCCTTTCTGGATTACGACAACGATGGCTGGATGGACATCTACCTGGTCAACAGCGGCCCTTGCGATTTCTACAAGCCCGCCAAGCCGATTCGCAACGCCCTCTACAAGAACAATCGCGACGGCACATTTACCGACGTCACCGAGACCGCCAAGGTCCCTGGCGGCACCTTCGGCATGGGCGTGGCCGCCGCCGATTATGACAACGATGGCTTCCCCGATCTCTTCGTCACCGGTTACGGCCGCCCCATCCTCTATCACAACAACGGTAACGGCACCTTCACCGACGTGAGCGAGAAGGCCGGCCTGGGCGCCAAGGTCTTCGAGGGCCACTGGACCACGAGCGCCGTGTGGTTCGATTTCGATAATGACGGCCGCCTCGATCTGTTTGTTTGCAGCTTCGTGGATTACGGCGCGAATAATCATTTCTCCTGCGGCGATAACAAATTGGGCGTCAAGTTTTATTGCATCCCGCGTGTCTTCAAGCCCACCGCCAGCCTGCTCTTCCATAACAATGGGGACGGAACCTTCACCGAAGTGGGGCGGGGAACCGACATCGAGAAGGCGCTGGGAAAAGGTCTCGGCGTGGTCGCCACCGATATCAATAACGATGGGCGCATGGACCTTTTCGTCGCCAACGACACCGTGCAGAACTTCCTCTTCATGAATCGCGGGCCGGGTCCCAACGGAAAGACCCGGTGGGAAGAGATTGCGCTATCAGCCGAGGTCGGCTTCAGCGAGGATGGCAGGCCGCGCTCCGGCATGGGAGTGGATGCGGCCGATTTCGATGGCGACGGATGGCAGGATCTCTTCGTCGCCAACGTGGACCAGGAAATGTTTTCGCTCTACAAAAATCAGCAGAACGAAACCTTCCGCGACGTCGCATTCAAGAATGAAATCGCGCGCTCCACCCGCCTGCTCAGCGGCTGGGGCCTGCGCTTCTTCGATTACGATAACGATGGCGTACTCGATCTCTTCCTTGCCAACGGCCATCCCGACGACATGATCGATAACTATTCGCAGCAGGTCAAATACAAGGAGCCGCTCCTCCTGTTCCATCAGGAGAACGGTCAGTTCCGCAACGTCAGCGCCGCCTCCGGTCCCGTGTTCTCCAAGTCATTTCCCGCCCGCGGCCTGGCCATCGGCGATTTCAATAACGATGGCCGCATCGACGTGCTGGTGGGGAACAACGGGGGGCCGCCGGTCCTTTTGCGAAACAATGCGGGAGCCGGCAATCACTGGCTCGGCGTGAGGCTGCAAGGCGCCAAGTGCAATCGCGATGCGGTGGGCGCGCGGCTCACCTGGTCGGCGGGCGGCGTGACTCGCTCGCGCTTGAAGAACAACGGCGGCAGCTACCTTTCCTCGCACGACATGCGCGAAGTCCTGGGCATCGGCGCCGCGGCGAAATTAGATTGGCTGGAGATCCAATGGCCCCAGCCGAGCGGCCGCAAAGAGCGTTTCACCGGTCTGCCGGTGGATCGCTACCTTACGCTCACCGAAGGCGAGGGCCAGCCCGTCAAATAGTGTTACGCGAGCACCGTCTCCGGGCGCGGCGCCGCGCTGCCTTCCGCCTGACCTGTGTCTCCCCAACTGCAGCCGTGCATGTCGCCCGTCTTCTGGAACTGCTCGTGCATCCGGAACGCCGCCGATAGGGTGTGCGGCGTATGTCCGCCTTCCACAATCGTCAGGTAGCTGCGCAGGAGCCCGCGATATTCGGGGTGCGCGCATTTATCGATGATTTCGTTGGCGCGCTCGAACGGAGACTTTCCGCGCAGGTCCGCCACGCCGTATTCCGTCGCGATAATCTGCACCGAATGTTCGCTGTGATCCACGTGGGAAACCAGCGGCACGATGGTGCTGATCTTGCCTCCCTTCGCCACCGAAGGGCAGGTGAACACAGAGAGATACGCGTTGCGCGTAAAATCGCCCGAGCCTCCGATGCCGTTCATCAGCTTCCGCCCCATCACGTGCGTGCTGTTGACGTTGCCGAAGATATCCACTTCAATCGCCGTGTTGATCGAAATGATGCCCAACCGGCGAATGATTTCCGGACTGTTGCTGATCTCCTGCGGCCGCAGCAACACGCGCGAACGGAACCATTTCAGATTGTCGTAGACCCGCTTTAGCACCGCCGGCGTCACCGTGAAGGAACAACTGCTGGCGAAGGTCACGCGTTCCGTCTCCAGCAGCTCCACCACCGAATCCTGCAGGACCTCCGTGTACATCTCAAACGGCGGAATGCCCCGATGCCTTCCGAGCGCGCTGAGCACGGAATTGGCGATGTCGCCTACACCGGATTGGATCGGCAGGAACGGCTTCGGAATCATCCCCGTGGCCAGCTGCGATGCCAGAAACTCCGCGACGTTATGGCCGATCGATTCCGTAAGCGGGCTCACTTCGCTGAAGCCGCGCGCCTCGTCTTCCAGATCCGTCTCCACAATCCCCACGATCTTCGCCGGGTCGATCGTGATGATCGGCGACCCGATGCGGTCCGACGGCGTATAGATTGGGATCTGCTTCCGGTGCGGCGGGTCGGCGGGCTCATAGATGTCGTGCAGCCCGAGGATGGCCGCCGGATGATGGCGATTGAGCTCCACGATTATCTTGTCCGCCATGTTGCAGAACGTCGGCGTCGCTCCCACTCCCGAGGTAAGCACGATCCCGCCGCCCTCGGTCACGTCCGCGGCTTCCACCACCGCCACATCCACCGGCCCCAGAAAACCGTAGCGCGTCACCTGCGGCATCAGCGAAAGGTGCATGTCGAAGAATTTCGTCTTGCCCGCATTGATGCGGTCGCGCAAGTCGCCGTTGGTCTGATAAGGCGTGCGGAATTTGATCGCCTGCGCCTTCGATAAGGCGCCATCCAGCGAAGGCCCCGTCGAAGCGCCAGTGAGCACGCCGATCTGGAACTCCTTCCCGGCTTCGTGGGCGGCAATCGCGCGCTCCGCAATCGCCATCGGAATCGCCTTCGGCGCACCGGCCGGTGTGAATCCGCTGAAGCCAATGTTCTGTCCGTTCTGAATCAGCGAGGCAGCTTCCGCTGCGGTGAGAACCGGGAATTTCATAAAGTCTCTTTTCGTAAATCGTGGGATATTTCTGGGCGGAACAGCGCCAGCAACTCGCGGCTGGCGGCGAACGGCGTCACGCGTCCTTGTTGTACTTCGTCACGCAAGCGCGGGAGCCGCGCCGATACCGCGGAATCCTGGCGAAACTGTTCCTCTAGCCCGAGCATCATCAATTCATTCATCCACTGCAAAGCCTGGCGATTGCGCAGCGTCTCCAGGTATCCGCTGCTCTGCAAGAGGTCGCGATGCGCCAGCACCATCTCCCAAACCTCCGCGATCCCTTCCTTGCCGGTGGAGGAACAGGTCAGGACACGCGGAACCCAGCCGTCCGCCGAGGCGGGGAACAGATGCAGCGCGCTCGCGTACTCGCCTCGCGCGCGCTCGGCCTTCTGCCGGTTGTCGCCATCCGCCTTGTTGATCGCCATGCCATCGAGCATCTCGATGATGCCGCGCTTCATACCCTGCAACTCGTCGCCCGCGCCCGCCAGCATCAGCAGCAGAAAGAAATCGGTCATCGAGCGCACCGCCGTCTCGCTCTGGCCCACGCCCACCGTCTCCACCAGAATGTTGCGATAGCCCGCCGCTTCGCACAGCAGAATCGTCTCGCGAGTGCGCCGCGCCACGCCGCCCAGATGGCCCTGCGAGGGCGAAGGCCGGATGAAGGCGCGCTCCGCAACCGACAAGTGTTCCATGCGCGTCTTGTCGCCCAGAATGCTGCCGCCCGAGATCGGGCTCGAAGGGTCCACGCTCAGCACCGCGACGTTTTCCCCACGCTCGCCAATCAGGTGCATGCCGAGCGCATCGATGAAAGTGCTCTTTCCAACCCCCGGCACGCCCGTAATGCCGACCCGCCGCGCCGCGCCCGTATGCGGCAGCACCCCGTCCAGCAGGCGCGCCGCCAGTTCGCCGTCCGATGGCAGCGTGCTCTCCACCACCGTAATGGCGCGGGCGAGGACCGTGCGGTCTCCGCCCAATACTCCTTCGATGTAGCGTTCCAGCGGCAGCCGCCGGACGCCCGCTCTAGACGGCACGCGCACTCCCGATCAGCGCGTGCAGAATGCTTTGAGCCGCCACCGGAATCACCGTGCCCGGCCCGAACACGTCGGTCACGCCCGCCTGGAATAGCGCATCATAGTCCTGCGGCGGAATCACTCCGCCCACGAATACCAGAATGTCTTCGCGGCCCAGCTTCTTCAACTCCGCGATCACTTCCGGCACCAGTGTGGAATGGCCTCCGGCGAGGCTTGAAACGCCCAGCAGGTGGACGTCGTTCTCCACCGCCATGCGCGCCGCTTCGCGCGGAGTCTGGAACAGCGGACCCACATCGACGTCGAAGCCGAGATCGGCGAACGCCGTGGCGATCACCTTGGCTCCCCGGTCGTGTCCGTCCTGCCCCATCTTCGCCATCAGGATGCGCGGACGCCGTCCTTCCACCCGCGCAAACTCTTCCGCCAGGGCCTGCGCTTTCTGAAACTCCGGGTTGTCCTGGCTCTCCGCGGAATACACTCCGGAAATCGTCCGGTTCACCGCCTGATACCTCCCGTAGACCCGCTCCAATGCCGAGGATATTTCGCCCAGCGTGGCCCGTACCCGCGCCGCTTGCACCGCAAGCTCCAACAAATTGCCGGAACTGCTCTCCGCCGCGCAAGTCAGCGCCAGGAGCGCCGCCTTTACCGCCTCCGGATTGCGCGCCGCCCGAATTTCCGCCAGCCTCCGCAACTGCGATTCCCGCACCGCCTTGTTATCGACAATGCGCACCGCCAGCTCTTCCGCTTCGGCAGGCTTGTACTTATTCACGCCGACAATCGTCTCCCGCGCGGAATCGATCTGCGCCTGCCGCCGCGCCGCCGCCTCCTCTATGCGCATTTTGGGAATGCCGGTTTCAATCGCCTTCGCCATCCCGCCGAGCTTTTCGATCTCCTGAATGTGATGCCATGCGTTGTGCATCAGGTCTTGCGTCAGCGATTCCACGTAGTAGCTTCCCGCCCACGGGTCCACTACTTTCGTTACGCCGGTCTCTTCCTGCAGGAAGATCTGCGTGTTGCGCGCGATCCGCGCCGAAAAATCCGTCGGCAGCGCGATCGCTTCGTCCAGCGCATTGGTGTGCAGGGACTGCGTATGCCCCAGCACTGCCGCCAGCGCCTCCACGCACGTGCGCGGCACATTGTTGAAGACATCCTGCGCCGCCAGACTCCAGCCGGACGTCTGCGAATGCGTGCGCAGCGCCATCGATTTCGGATTTTTCGGATGGAACGTCTTGATGATCTTGGCCCACAGAATCCGGGCCGCCCGCATCTTGGCGATTTCCATGAAGTGATTCATGCCGATGCCCCAAAAGAAGCTCAGGCGCGGCGCGAACGTATCGATGTCGAGCCCGGAAGCGATCCCGGTGCGGATATACTCCAGGCCATCCGCCAGCGTGTAGCCCAGCTCCAGGTCGGCGCTCGCGCCAGCCTCCTGCATGTGGTATCCGCTGATCGAAATGCAGTTGAACTTCGGCATGTTCGCCGAGCAGTACTGGAAGATATTGCCGATCATCCGCATCGAAGGCCCCGGCGGATAGATGTACGTGTTGCGGACCATGAACTCTTTCAGAATGTCGTTCTGAATCGTGCCGCTCAGGTCCTTCGTGGCGACGCCCTGTTCCTCAGCCGCCACAATGTAGAACGCCATGATCGGCAGCACCGCGCCGTTCATCGTCATGGAGACCGACATCTGCCCCAGCGGAATCTGGTCGAAGAGAATCTTCATGTCTTCGACCGAATCGATCGCTACCCCGGCCTTTCCCACATCGCCCGAAACGCGTTCGTTGTCGGAATCATATCCGCGATGCGTGGCCAGGTCGAAGGCCACCGAGAGCCCCTTCTGTCCCGCCGCCAGATTGTGCCGGTAGAAGGCATTCGATTCTTCCGCCGTCGAAAATCCCGCGTACTGCCGGATCGTCCACGGCTGCATCGCATACATCGTGGAGTACGGACCGCGCAAGAACGGCGGCACGCCGGCCGCATAGTCCAAATGCTCCATCGCGTAGAGATCGTCGGCCGTGTACCACGGCTTCACCGCAATATGTTCGGCCGTGTTCCACACCGGCGAGCCCTCCGCCGGGCCGGCCGGATGCCCTGCCGCCCCAGCCGCCGCTGTCCGCAGGCGATAGTCGATTTTCGAGAAGTCCGGTCTCATTGGCTGCTCCTCATGCCCAGTCTGTCCTGCCACTGGGTCAGGGTCTGTACGGCGTCGCTGAAGATGTGTATGAACCCCTGCACTCCGGCGGCCTGCAGGCTCTCGATCTGTTCCTTCGGATTGCCCGCCACCAGCACCGGCACCTTGACGTTCGCGCACACTTCCTGCGCGAAGGCCGTGTATTCGGCGTCGGAGCTGCATAGGATGATCAGGTCCGCGTCCGTCCCCCGGTACTCCTCTGCTTCCTCCATGTCGAAGCCCGCGCAGCCGAAGAAGTTGAAGCAGAAGTTCGACCGCGCGCCCTTCATCTTCACGTCGCCGCGTTTGAGCAGCAGCACTTTCGGATAGCGCCCCGCGGCGCGCGCATGTTCGTTGGTGCGCTCGCGGATTTTCTCGTAAGGTTCCGCCAGCCGGACTTGCGGGAGCGCGCTCGCTTCCGGGGCAGGGCAGTCTGCCTCCGGCGTCTTCTCCCCCACGTTGGGATAGTTGTTCACGCCCACCAGCGCGCGCCGTCGCGCGGAGTACGCCTTTTCCCGCGACGTGCGTGTTTCCGCCAGCGCCTTCTCGATCGTGCCCGCGGCCAGCGCCTTGGCGTAGCCGCCTTCCGCCTCCGTCTGCTGCAGGAGCTTCCACGCTTCGCGCGCCAGCGCGTCGGTCAACGCCTCCAGATAATACGAGCCGCCGGCCGGGTCGCTGACCGCGTCCAGGTGCGATTCCTCTTTGAGGATTCTTTGGACATTCAATGCCAGGTGCCCGTCGAACCCAAAGGGCTCCACGGTAAGCCGGTCGCAGCCGCCGATCGCCGCCGATAAGGCCTCGGTCGTCACCCGCAGCAGGTTGGTGTACCGGTCGTACGCGCTCTTGTTCCGCCTCGGCGTGCGGACCTGCATCCGCATCCGCCCTTCCGTTCCGCCGAACGCGGCCACTGCCTGCGCCCACAAAATGCGCGCGGCACGCAGCTTGGCAATTTCGGTGAAATAGTTCGGCCCCACCGCGAAGACAAACTCCAGTTCCGCCGCCGCCGAATCCACCGTCTGTGTCCCGTTCAATCCCGCCAGCCGCTCCACGCCTGCCGCGATCGCGTATCCCAATTCCTGTACCGCGTGCGCTCCCGCTTCGTGCAGCAGGTCGGCGCGAATCGCGTCGGGCCCCGGCTTGGCATCCTGGGCGATCTCCCAACTCCGGCCCGTACCCCGGACAAATGGAGATGAGCCCGGCGCGGTGCGCAGTTGCGCTTCCAAGCCAGCCAGCGCTTCCTTGCGGTAGTAGGGCCGTACCGCGATTCCTTCCTCCGTCCGCCAGACCAGTTTCTTTTCGTAGTCCGCGCCCTTTAGATCCTTGGCGATCGCCGCCTCCCACGCTTCGGTAGAGACCGGCGGAAAGTCCTGCGCGAGGTTCAGAATTTCGTCGCCCGTGCCGTCCTCAGGCATGTGCGCCCTCCTGCACTACTTCCAGCAGATACCCGAAGGCGGCCGTCTCGGTGCTTTTCGGATGCACGAAAAATACCGTGGTTCCGCGCGAACCTTTCCGCGGCGCTTTGTCGATGATCTTGAATCCCGCGCCCTTGAGGTAATCGAAGGCCTTCTGGATATCTTTGACGCGCAGCGCCACATGCGCCATGCCGCCGCGCCCGCCGTTCTTTTCGATCTGCTTGGCTACCGGCGATTCCGGCGTCAGCGGTTCCAGCAACTGCACCAGGTTCGGCCCTTCGCCTACCTGCAGCAGCACCTCCCGCACCTGGTCGCCGCCCAGCACATCTTCCCGATGCATTTCCTTGAAGCCCATTGCCTGATACGCCTTGACGTGCGCTTCCAGCTCGCCCGGCTTTACCGAAATGGCCACGTGGTCGAAATACAGAAATCCCGGTACCTGTTCCAGTTCCGCACTCATTATTCAAACTCCACAACGACCTGCCCGGCCTGCACGCTGTCGCCCTGCTTCACGCCGATGGCGGCGATTTTGCCCGCCCACGGCGCCGTAATGTTGGTCTCCATCTTCATCGCTTCCAGCACCAGCAGAATGTCTCCCGCCTGCAGGCTCTGCCCCACCTGGGCCGCCACGCGTACCAGGATTCCCGAAACCGGGCTGCGGCAGACCTTCTGTTCGTTTACCGGTGTGCTGTCAGCCGGCGGCGCGGCCGGACCTGATCCCGCCCCTGCCGGTACTCGAAGCGGGGAGGAGCCGATGTTGAGACCGCTCAGGCCGTGCGCCGGCGCGGGCGCTTCCGCCTCCGCGGCGTCTACGTCAACGTCGTATGTCTTTCCGTCAATCGTGATGTTCAGTTTCATCGCTTCCTATCCCTGCAATCTGTGAGACGCCTGAATCGAGACGCGTCCCTGTTGCGCCCACGCATTCGTGCTGACCAATCGGATCTGCCGTATGTGGGCACGCACTCCCAGGAACGCGCCGATCGCCGCCGAAATCGCGATCAGCTCGTCTTCCGTGATCTCAGCCGGTTCCGCCGCAACCGGCGCCGCAGCGGGCTGTGCCTGCACTGCCGCCGTACCAGTCGCCTTGGGCGTGCGTCCCTCCAGGCGTTCCAACCGCCTGGAGAGATCGTCCATTTCCGCGCGCAGCTGTTCCAGCGCCCCCGCGAGTTCCATTTCTATAGCTATTGGCATGGTTTCCCCCTCGCTCTACAGCGGCATCAGCCCGTGCTTCTTGGGCGGCCGCAATTCGCGCTTCGTATGCAGGTATTCCAAAACCTGCGCCACGTGACGGCGCGTCGTGGAGGGCTCGATGATCGCGTCCACCAGGCGCCGTCCGGCTGCTACATAAGGGTTCGAGAATGTCTCCCGGTAGTTCTCAATCAGCTCCGCGCGCTTCGCCACCTTGTCCGTGGCTTCCTGAATCTCTTTGCGGAATACGATGTCCGCAGCGCCTTCCGCGCCCATCACCGCTACCTCCGCGGTCGGCCACGCAAACACGCGGTCAGCGCCCAGATCCTTCCCGCACATCGCCAGGTACGCCCCGCCATAGCACTTGCGCAGGATGACCGTGACTTTCGGAACCGTCGCCGCCGAATACGCGAACAACATCTTTGCGCCGTGCCGGATGATTCCCCCGTGCTCCTGTTGCACGCCCGGCAGGAATCCCGGAACGTCCACAAACGTGAGCAGCGAAATATTGAACGCATTGCAGAAGCGGATGAAGCGCGCCGCCTTGTTCGCCGCGTTGATGTCGAGCACCCCCGCCTGCACGCACGGCTGATTGGCGATGATCCCCACCGGGCGTCCCGCGATGCGCGCAAACCCGACTACGATATTCATCGCGTATCCCGATTGCACTTCAAAGAAATCGGCGAAGTCCACTACCTTGGAGATCACTTCGCGCACGTCGTAGCCCTTCTTGATCTCCGCCGGCACGATTGTGTCCAGCGCAGGGTCGGGGTCTACATTGTGATCGCCTTCCTCGCGCGGGGGATCTTCCAGGTTGTTCGAAGGCAGGAAGCTCAACAGCTTTTGTGCCAGCAGCACCGCATGCCCGTCGTCTTCGGCGATAAAGTGGATCACGCCCGAATTCGCCATGTGCGCTTCCGGACCGCCCAACTGCTCCGCCGTCACTACTTCCCCGGTCACTCCCTTGATCACCTGCGGCCCGGTGATGAACATCTGCGCCCTGCGCGTCTGAATGATGAAATCCGTCAACGCCGGGCTGTACGCCGCGCCGCCCGCGCACGGTCCGCAAATCAGCGAAATCTGCGGCACCGCGCCAGAGAGCATCACGTTCGTGTAAAACACCTTACCGTAGCCGGAAAGCGAATCGATGCCCTCCTGCACGCGCGCCCCGCCGGAATCATTGATGAAGACGAACGGGGAGCCCGTCTTCAGCGATTGCTCCATGATCTCGGCGACCTTGATCGAATGCACTTCGCCGGCCGAACCGCCGGAGACCGTGAAATCCTGGCTCGCCAGATGAATCAGCCGCCCCCCAACCGACGCCGCGCCGGTCACCACTCCATCCGCCGGAAAGCTCTTGCCCGCCATGCCGAACAACGCGGCGCGGTGCTCGGCAAACAGGCCCGTCTCTTCGAAGCTATCCGGATCCACCAGCGCGTCCACGCGCTCTCGCGCCGTAAGTTTGCCGCCCTGGTGCTGCTTGTCCAACCGCTCCTTGCCGCCGCCCAGCATGGCTTCGCTGGTGCGTGTGCGGAGATCGGCAATCTTCTCCTGCATTGTATGAGTCGCCATATGATGTCCTTTCGAATCCCTTTCGTTGGCCGGCGCTATTGCACCGGAGCTACGGTCACCTTGTGCGTCTTGCCGTTGCACTTCACGTCGTAGGTGATCGTGGTGCGCACAGAGCCCTTGCCGGTATCCACCGGCGCGGCCTTGGCCGGCGCGGCAGCTGCCGGTTGCTCCGCCGGGTCTTTCCCCAGATTCTTCGGACCCTTCTCCCGCGTCTGGAAGAACTGCGGTGCCACCTTGGGGAACATCGCGAACGTCAGCACGTCTTCGTCGGTGCCGTTGCATCCCGGTGCCGCCACCGCCGCGTCGCGCAGTTCATGCCACTCCGGCTTCAACAGGTCCGCAGGGCGCCCGTGGATCGGGCTCTTCCCGGTCTGCTTGTTGGCCGCCGCTACCACCGCCGCGTTGCGCGCTCCAATCGTCTCGCCGTAATATCCCAGCATCAGATCGGCGAACTCTCCCGTCATTACCTTGTAGCGGCCCATCATGACGTTGAAGACCGCTTGCGTGCCCACAATCTGGCTCGAGGGCGTGACCAGCGGAGGATACCCGGCGTCTGCCCGCACCTTCGGCACTTCGAGCAGTACCTCTTCCATCCGGTCGCCCGCGCCCTGCTGTTTCAACTGGCTCTCCATATTGGAAAGCATGCCGCCCGGAATCTGGCTGTCGAAAATCTCCGTCTCCACGCCGGTGATGTTGGAAAGGAATTCCTTGTAGCGCGGCCGGATCCCCGCGAAGTACTTCTTGATGCGGATCAGCTTCGCCTTATCCAGATGTGTCTCAAAGCCCGTGCCGTCCAGCATCTCCACCAGGCTCTCCGTCGGATTGTGGCCCGGTCCCAAACTCAGCGAACTGATCGACGTGTCCACGCAATCCGCCCCGGCTTCAATCGCCTTCATCAGGCTGACCAGCGTCACTCCGGTAGTCGCGTGCACGTGCACGTGAACCCGCACCCCTTGCCCGCATGTCTCCTTGATGCCCTTGACGATGTCGAATGCAGCCTGCGGCTTTAACAGCGCCGCCATATCCTTGATGCAGATCGAGTCGCAGCCCAAATCCAGCAGCTTCTCCGCCATCTCCACGAAGTCCCCCGCCGCATGCAGCGGGCTCACCGTATAGCAGATAGTCCCTTGCGCATGCTTGCCGGTGCGCCGCACCGCCGCAATCGCGCGCCGCAGGTTGCGAATGTCGTTCAGCGCGTCGAAGACCCGGAATACGTCCATCCCGTTCTCCGCGGCCTTGTCCACGAACCGGTCCACCACCGTATCTTCGTAATGGCGGTATCCCAGCAGGTTCTGCCCGCGCAGCAGCATCTGCAAACGGCTGTTCGGCAGCAGCTTGCGGAACTGCCGCAGCCGCTCCCACGGATCCTCGTTCAAGAAACGGATGCAGGAGTCGAATGTCGCGCCTCCCCAGCACTCTACCGACCAGTACCCCGCCTGGTCGATATCCGCGCAAGCCGGAATCATGTCTTCCATAGCCATCCGCGTCGCCATCAAACTCTGGTGGCCGTCGCGGAGGACGAGTTCGGTTACATCAATTGTCTTCGGCATATCGAATTCCGTTGGAAAGAAAGGTTGGGATTGGAGTCTTCGAGAGCGCCTCTTCCGCCGGACAACGTCGAAAGCAGGGTGCTTTCGGGAATGTCATGCGGCCGTCGGTGGTAGCCCTTGACGCTCATATCGAAAAACTCTCGGGTGTGACCCTATCGAGAAATTATTCTCGATACTAGAATACTGGAATTACGTGGGCAATTCAAGTGTTTGAACTCTCTTTATCGATTTTGTTACACCTCGCAAAAAAGCCCAGGAGGTTGCTCCTGGGCGTGATTCGGATCCGGAACATCTTGCGCGCATCAACCCGTGCGGCCGGTTTCGTGGATTGCGCCCAAGCTGTGCGCGCATCCGCGTCCCGGCCACAAAGGTGTGAAGCATAGCGAAGTCAGCCGCGCAGCGGGTAGGGAGGTTCCAGGTGTGCGCTTCGCGGGGTCAGCCGCTTTAACTGATTCGATGCCGGCCAGCATCGGGTAAATCACCCCCGCCAGCACGGCGCCCGCGATCGGTGCCACCCAGAACATCCAGAGTTGCTCCACCGCCCAGCCGCCCACGATCAGCGCCGGTCCGGTGCTGCGAGCCGGATTCACCGAAAGGTTGGTCACCGGGATTCCGATGAAGTTGATCAGCGCCAAACCAAAGCCGATCGCTATCGGCGCGAAACCCTTCGGCGCGCGTTCGTCGGTGGCCCCGAGAATGATCATCAGGAACATGAAGGTGAGCACGAATTCCGCTAGCGCCCCCGCCGCCAGCGAGTAACCGCCCGGCGAGTGCACCCCATAGCCGTTCGATGCGAAACCGCCCAGTTCGAACCCGGGCTTCCCGCTTGCGATCAGGTAAAGCATCGCGGCCGCAACAATTGCCCCGATCACTTGCGCCGCAATATACGCAATCAACTCGTTACCTGGAAATCGACGGCTTACCGCAAGGCCGATCGATACCGCCGGATTCAGGTGGCAGCCCGAAATATGGCCGATCGCGTACGCCATCGTCAGCACCGTGAGCCCAAAAGCCAGGGAGACTCCCAGAAACCCGATTCCGGTGCCTGGAAACGTCGCGGCCAGCACTGCACTGCCGCAGCCTCCGAAGACCAGCCAAAACGTGCCGAAGCACTCGGCCAATGCTCTTCTTCTAAGCGACATGAGGACCTCCACGTTGACCACGTCGCGCAGCTATAGTGCGAAACCGCTCGCAAAAGGAACGGGCGGCAGCACTCTACGACGAAGGTCTTACTAATCGGGATGGCTGCCGCAGCCAAACGGCGCAGAAAAACGCCAGCAGCGAAACCGGATTCCCCGCCGGCGGCAAGCTCTCAATTCGCTTCAAGAAATGGTGCAAAACCCCTGGTTCCACCATCAAGCCTTACGGGAGGAAAGCCATGATGAAGTTGCGTCGGGAGGCCTGGAAATTACTTCCGTTGTTCACATTGATCTGCACTGCTCACTCGGTTGCACAGACCGGTAAGCCCAACATCCTGGTCATCTTCGGCGACGATATCGGTCAGTCCAACATCAGCGCCTATACTCACGGGCTGGTAGGCTACAAAACCCCAAACATCGACCGCATCGCGCGCGAAGGCATGATGTTTACCGACTATTACGCCGAAAATAGCTGCACCGCGGGACGTTCGTCGTTCATTACCGGGCAGACTCCCTTGCGCACCGGACTCTCCAAAGTCGGCGTTCCCGGCGCCCCCGTCGGCCTGCAAAAGCGCGACATCACGATCGCCCAGGCGCTTAAACCCCTGGGGTACGCAACGGGGCAGTTCGGCAAAAATCACCTCGGCGACCGCGACGAGTTTCTGCCTACCAACCACGGCTTCGATGAGTTCTTCGGAAACCTCTACCACCTCAACGCGGAAGAAGAGCCCGAGCGCCCCTATTGGCCCCAGGATAAGAACGACCCGTACGCCAAAAACTTTTCACCCCGCGGCATCATTCACTCCGTCGCCGGCGGAAAAATCGAGGATACCGGGCCCTTGACCGTGAAGCGCATGGAGACCATCGACGACGAAACCACCGCCGCGGCTCAGGCCTTCATGACCAAACAGGTCAAAGCCGGAACCCCGTTCTTCGTCTGGATGAACACCACCAGAATGCATGTCTTCACCCACGTTCGCGATTCCATGAAGGGGCGCAGCGGAATGCCCGGCAACACCTACGCCGATGGCATGTTGGAACACGATGACGACGTCGGTAAACTACTCAACACGATCGATGAGTTAGGCGTCGCCGGCAACACCATCGTCGTCTACACCACCGACAACGGCCCCAATCAGTTTTCCTGGCCCGATGCCGCCACCACGCCCTTCCGCAGCGAAAAGGATACCAACTGGGAAGGCGCTTTCCGCGTCCCGGCGATGGTCCGCTGGCCCGGCAAGATCCAGCCCGGCACCGTCTCCAACGAAATGTTCTCCGGTCTCGATTGGTTCCCCACGCTGCTCGCTGCCGCCGGAGACGCCGATGTCAAGAATCGCCTGCTTGCGGGCTGGACGCCGGCCGCGGGCGGCCAGAAGTTTAAGGTACACCTCGATGGCTACAACCAGCTCCCCTACCTCACCGGGCAGCAGCCCAAGAGCGCGCGCAACGATTTCTATTACTTCGATGACGATGGCCTGCTGGTCGCCATGCGTTTCGATAATTGGAAGGTGGTCTTCTGCGAACAGCGCGCCCCCGGCGGCCTCGCCGTATGGCAGGATCCCTTCACCTGTCTGCGCGTCCCCAAAGTCTTCAATCTCCGCATGGACCCGTTTGAGCGCGCCGATATCGTCTCCGATCAATACAACGACTGGCTGGTCAAAAACGCGTACCTCACCGGCATGGCGACCATGAAGGCCACGGACTTCCTCAATACTTTCGTGACCTATCCGCCCAGCCAGAAGCCGGCCACCTTCACCGTGGACCAGGTTCGCAAGAGTGTCGATGAACAGATCGAGCGGCTCGCCAAACAAGGCGCCACTGCCGCTTCCAGAGTGGCAAAGTAGGTCCGCTCCGTGGAATGCTGTCCTTCAAGCCTTCGGGCCGCGCTCTTCCATCAGGCGCCGCTCGAGCTTGAAGGAGAGCGATGCCAGCGAGTCGTATAAGTCCACGTTCTGAAGAATTACCGAATCGGGCACGCGCAAGTGAACCGGCGCGAAATTCCAAATCGCGCGAATCCCGCTCCCGGCCATCAGATCCGCCACCTGCTGCGCCGCCGCCGCGGGCGTGGCGATTACGCCGAGCCGTATGTGCATGCTCTGCGCCAGTCCCGGCAGCGCATCCACGTGCTGCACCACCTTGCCGTGAACGTCCTGGCCGATCTTGTCCGGATCGATATCGAAGGCGGCGACGATGTGGAGCCCGAACTTGCGGAATTTCTCGTAGCCCATCAGCGCGCTGCCCATGCCCCCGGCGCCTACCAGAATCGCCTCTTTGGCGTTGTTCCAACCCATGAAATCTTCAATCCGGCGGATCAGAACCAGCGTCGGATAGCCCACTTTCGGCTTCCCCACAATCCCCGTGCTGCCTATGTCCTTGCGTACCTGTGTGGGGTCCAGGTCCAGCGCTCGCGCTACCACGCTGCACGAGACATACGGAGTTCCGCAACTGAAGAGTTCCTGTAGAAAACGATGGTACAGCGGCAATCGCCGCAGCGTGCCTTCGGGGATAACTCGCGAGCGGTCTGACGTTGCTGGATCCATATCGAGAAAACTTTATCGAGAAAGGATTCTCGGTAAGTTTGTAACAGACCCCAATGCCGAAGTCAATCTTCATCTTTTTCCGCAGACCCACTAGACCTCTTTGAGGAAGAAAATTCGATGTGTTTGCGTCAAGTGCTACGTTCACGAGGGGACCGCGATAGTCTATTACCTATGAGTTACGAACCCAAGCCCGTCGATACCTCGGCGGTCGATCTCGGCCAGCTCGCTGGATTATCGGAATATCTGGCGGAACAAACTCATGAAATATGGGCCCAACAGCGAATCGCCGAGGGTTGGAAGTATGGGCCACAGCGCGATGAGGCCCTCAAGCAAACACCCGATTTAGTTCCCTACAGCCAACTTGCGGAGAGTGAGCGGCAATACGATCGCACGATCTCGGCTCATACACTCAAGTTGATCAAACTCCGGGGGTTTCAGATCGAGCCGCCCGCTGCCGCGGCGCTTCCGGTCACGGCTAAGGAATCAGCCAGCACCGATCCGAGCGATATGGTGGACGATCACGAGCTCGAGTGCCTGAGGAAGCGCATCGCTGCGGGCGAATCGTATTTGCAACCCCTTGTGGATCGGCTCAAATGGCTCGGAGGCGTCCTGCGGCCCGACTATGATGCGGCAGACGCGAAGGCCACGTCCCGGCAGAGTACCTATCTCAGAGCGTCGCTGGCGTGCACCATTTGCGCGGCAATCGCTGTATGGCTGGCCATCTATCAACTCGCGGGATTCTCGCTCTTCGACGTGCCCGATCTGGTCCTTCCCGATCTGGAGTTCGTTTTGGTTTTCACGGCGTCCCTGCTTGTACTGCTTGATTTTCAAAACAAGTGGAGAGATTCCTGGCTGGCAAACCGGTCTCGTGCGGAACGGCTTCGGTCATTGAAATTCCGCTCGCTTCTCGATCCGGAAGTATGGTCCCCAGCAACGCAGATTCAGGCCGACGCAGCGGTTCGCGGCAAGGTGCGCGAGTTGAGCGACGCCGAAACCACAGAACTGATGGGGCATTCCGAGGACGCGGAAATCGACCCTCCCGCAACCGCCATTCTCAGCGGCGTTGCCGCGCTCGATCAGGCGATTGTCAACTATTACATGCGAAGGCGGCTGCAAGCGCAAGCCGCCTATGCGGCCCGCAACGACGAAGCGCATCATAAGGCTGACAGCCGTACCAAGCTGCTCGGTACGGTTCTGTTCTTCTTGGTGGTTACGTTCGTCTTTGCCCATATTTTGATCGATTTCAAGGAGCACAGTTCGCTTCCGAAAGCGGTCGTTGCCGGCTCTCAGCAGCCTGCCAACGGCGACGACGCTCAGAAGACCGAGGGTGAAACTCACGTTCCTCCCGTGCCCGCCAACGTACCGACGGGAGCGTCCAAGGTCATGATCGTGCTGGCCGCCATTGTGCCTGCCGTGGGAGGGGCCTTACACGTTTACCGAAGCGGCCGCGAAGCGGGCCGCAACCATCTACGCATGAGAGCCCATCGGAAGAGACTGCATGGCTTGCAAACGCAGCTCGAGAAGCCTTGTAGCGTGGCAGAACAAATCCGGCTCGTCAGGCAGAGTGAGAGTGCAATGTTCAGCGAACATCAGCATTGGCTTCAGTTGATGAAGGAATGCGAGTGGTACGGCTAACCCTCATCAGGCGATCGGCCGGTCCACCCGGGAGGGCAGATCGGCGGCGAGCGGCTCATCCTCCGCCATTTCGACCATGCCGGTTGAGTGAACTATCAGGTTAGCCAGGAAGATTGCATTCGAGTAGTAGACCAGCGTCGAGCATCGATAGTGCCCTTCTGGCGAAATGCCGTGGTAGGACGGCGGGCGAAAAAACTCGTCCAGCGCTACGCTCCCGCGCGAACTGGCGTCACGATAGCTCCAGGCTTCCGGCGGGATGTTGGAATCTTCCCGGTCCCGAATCAGGTAGAAGGGGCCCTCCTCGCCGCGCACAAAGAAACAAAAAAAAGCGAGATACTCCAGCACATTAGCTTCGTTCAGTGCGATCAGCTCCTTCTTATTCACTTCGTGTATCGGGGGAGAGGTGCCGTCGAGCCGGAATACGCCCAGTTCCGTGCTAAATAGAAAATACAGGCTGACATTTGCAGGACGCCAGGCCGGGTTTCGCAGCCGGTACAGCTTCAGTAGCCGGTAGAACGGCAAATCGCGAACATGGATTTCGGTCTGGTTCCGATGCAATTGATATCGGGCATCCACGTCGCCTTTTTCGGCGAGCAAGTCCCACAAGCGCGCCGCCGAATCCGCCGTAGCAATCTCCCAGTTTTCCAAATACATGGCTATCCTTTCTATGAAGCGCGCTGCTCAACCAACATCTCCATCTCCACCCGGTGCTTCTCGGGGGCGAAGTCCACAGCGGTCCGGCTCCAGGGATCTTTTATCCACGGATTCACGCGCGGATCGCTCACCAGGAGACGGAAAGCACTGATGTTCCCGCGAATGGCGGAATGCATGAGCGCTGTGCGGCCGTTGCCATCCCGAGCATTGGGATTAAGCCGCTGATCCGCCAAGAGTTTCTGGAGCAACTCCGTCTGGTCGGCAAAGATGGCCGCCGCGCTCACAATGTCAGCCGTATCCAGGTTCTCCGTCGTAGGCGTGCTCAGAATCAAGTCGACAATATCGCCATACCGATTGGAAATCGCACGGTGCAATGGGAACGTCCCGCGGCTTGTGGGCACCCACGGCGTTGCGCCCCGATCCACGATGAGTTCGCGTATCAACGCCAGATCGCCTGACCCAGCGCCGTAGTATAGGACAGCCGCGGCCCGCTTGGGACTGATAGCCGTCGCCCTGGCAAGCACTTGGCGAACCGTAGCCCCAAAGCCAGCCTCCGCGGCGGCTAACAAAGGGGTCCAGCCGCCCTTCTCTTCGAGATCCGGATCAACGCGCTCATCGGACACCAGCAATTCCAGGATTCCCCGCTTGCCTTTTTCCCGGGCGATACCGATCGGCGTGTCGCTTGCCTTGTTCGCAATTTGGGGGCGAAGTTGAGGTTCTCGAAGGAGGCGCATCACCACGCCCTCGTGGCCATATGCGGCTGCGTAGTGCAGTGCCGTGTTGCCTGTGTCGTCGGCACAATTCACGTCGAGCACCATCTTTTCAAGAATTCGGTTGACCATTTCCAGCCGCCCAGCTTCCGCTGCCGAATGCAAGACCGTGACGCCACTGTTGCGAATCGCGATGTTGGTCCGTGCGTCCTCCAACAGTAGGACCAATGCTCGATCGTTGCCGCCGGTTATTGAAAGGTGGATCGGAGCCCAACCAGCGGGCAGGGTGCGATTCGGGTCAAAGGTCGAGTGCTTCCGCAGTTCCTCGAGCACCACGGAGTGCCCGTACCGCGCGGCAAGGTGGATACAATTCCACCCTTCCTTCTCAGGTGCGGAGACATCGCAAGCCGGTGTGCGAAGCAGGAAACGCACCACCGCGGCGTGCCCGTTCAACGCCGCGACGTGAAGTGGAGTTCGGCCCCTAAGGTCCGGCTCCAGCGGATCGCAATGATACTCATCCACCAGTACTGCAGCTGTTTGGTCAAATCCCCGTTCGCTGGCAAGGTGGAGAAGGGTAGATCCGTTTGCTGCCACTACCTTCGGATTGGCGCCCGCTGCGACAAATAGCTTCAGTACCGTTGAATTGCCAAGCCATGCCGCGTGTTGAATAGGCATCCATCCCTCCGCGTCGCTGACATCGGCGGATGCCCCTAAGCCAATCAGCAGCTTTACCGATTCGATGGAACCGGACCACGTCGCCGCTTTCAACAAGCTATTTCCGTCCGGGGTCTTCGCCGCGATGCATTCGGGATGCATCTCAAAGTACTTTTCACAAAGCTTCACGTTGCCGTACATCGCCGCCAGGTAAACATGCGTCACAACTTTGCTGCGCCCAGTCACCTCCTGGAGGGGATCAGGGTATTTCGCAAGCAGGGCAAGTCCATAATCTTTGAGTAATCGATCTTCATCCCCCAGTTCCCGTTGAGTGAGCATGGCCCATCTCTTCGCCAGAATCTCTGCTACCTCGTCAACGTCGCCCTTCAGAGCCGCGGCGGAACGGCCCTCCGTGTCCCAGTTGCGGGCCCGCACCAGGGCAATCTGAATAAAACCGAGGATCCGGACTTCTTCATCTAGCCAAACCGCAGCCGGCGGCCAGTGTCGGAGGAGTGCCTCGTGCACCAGTCGCACCCTGCCATCGGGTTCGGCGAGGAGAAGGCGCCGCTTTCGTAGTTCGTCGGCAAGCCGCCGGACCGCAGGATCTTGAGGCAATGGCGCGACCAGCAGATCGATACGGTCGCTCTTGCCTTCGGGCAACCGCACCAGGCATTCCAGGAGGGAATAGATGGTCTCTTCTCCAACCTTGAACCAGGCGGTTTTCTTTACTTCCTGAAAGGCTTGCTCGGCAAACTCGGCGATCGCCTTTCCGACGGAGAGGTGCTCCTCGTTGCCTTTCAGCGGCAGCATCAGTACGGCGTCCTGATCGTCCGACAGGTGGTCTACGCTGGAGCGCCCGGACTGGGACTTCATTCCCGATCCTTGCTTGCCGAGATCGCTTCGATGGCGGTTGGTTTCGTACAGCCGGGAGAGCGTGACGGACACCAGCGGCAGCAGCGTGTCCCTGCCCGACTCGCCGGCGAATTCGAGAATTTTTTCCCGAAGCTTGCGTTGCAGGGCCGCTTCTAGAACCATTCCCACCAGCTCGAAAGGTTTCCGGATGAGTTCATCGAGCCCTTCCAGCAACGGCGGTACCAGTTTGGTCTCACCCAACAAAAACGCGTCACCCAGGATCGGGTCCATTTCGAGAAGCGGCAGACGCGTGGTCTGCAGTGTGTAAATCACGCCGATGCGCCGGGTATCGATGGCAAGCCGGAGGAACTGAAACAGCAGACTGGTGGAGGCGCGAGTCTGCGGCTCCACGCTGGCGTCAACCAACGACTCGAATTGATCTATACCGATGATCAAGCGGCGCTCACGCGGAAGCCAACTCAGCAGGGCTTCCACCGTGGCGCCGAGCTGCTCCTCCGGTCTGATGCGCTTTTCGATCTCGTCCAGCGCGCGTTTGCAGTGTGCCGAATTTCCGAGCCCCTCGGCCAAGCGGGCGACCAGGCGGCGAACCGGTGAGCCTGCTGCCAGCGGACCCTGTTCGTCTCGTGCCGATGAGCCAGAAGCCGGAATAATCTCCTCCGGCCTGACCACCAGTCCAGAGTAATCTCCCTTGGTGTTTTCGTCGACGAGATGCGCGAACATTCCGGCGCGAAGAAGAGACGATTTCCCGGTGCCGCTGGCGCCGACAATACCGAAAATAGGACGCTTGGTTTCAGCCCGCCAAAGATTCTCCCAAAGATCCAACGCTGCCCGGCGCCATTCGGAGCGGCCGAAAAACACTTCCATATCCGCGACATCGTAAGGTTCGAGCGCTTTAAATGGATTGCGGCCGGAGATCCGCCGACGATACCGCAAGGTTCGTTCCAAGAACGTGCGGACTTTATCGCGCAAATCCTTCTCGGTGGCAATTAGATTGGGGTTGCCGATGAAATAACCCCGGGCCCGCAAATATCGCGTGAAATTTCGGAGCTGGGTGAGCTGGGGAATGTACGATACGTCGGTCCAGTCACGAAAATCCTGCCCGCGCCTCCCGAACTTCTCCCGGGCCGCATTCTCCAACTGTCCGAACCCCCAATTGGCATTTAGGGGATTGTCCTCAGTCAGGATCGTCTCGTCGCCCAAGATCAGCAGAAGGAGCTTTCCGTCGAGTTTCGCATGCAGACTCGTCAGGTATTCGAAGACAGTGCCGGTCAACGGGAACGCGCCGTTCGCTTCGGCTCCGGGCACCCAGGGGTGTTGGAGGTAATAACCGCCGGCGGAATGCACGTTGCCGATGGGGCCGAGCGGCATGTCCGGCCCCAAGGGTGTTCCCAGCTTCTCGCCTAAAATGCAGACGACCGCCTTGCAGTTGCGGTCCGACGGCAGGTATATCTGCTCCTGGGCAGGGACGGCATCATCAAACCCATCCTTCGCCCGGTCGATTTCGTAGCGAAATAACTTCATGCCCAAGTCATTGGCCACGGCCGAGCGAATCGAATCGAATTCCGCGCCCACCGCAGTTCGAAGCTCAGCGACATCGCCCGGCGAGGCGAGAAAGACTGTGGGTTCGGTGAGCGTGGGAAACATGGTTGCTGCCAGACATGGCAGTTTATCACTTTCACCGCCTTTCATCGATGCACCGCGCGACACGCTGAACAGCGTACTAACTCCGCAAAGTTCTCGACCGGTGGATCACTTAAACGTCTCGTGACGATATAAGGTGGAAGGGACACAGTCATGGAACATCAGAAGACACTCTTAGTGGTCAGCGCTCATGCGGCGGATTTTGTCTGGCGGGCGGGCGGCGCCATCGCGGTCTACGCGGAGCGCGGCTACAAAGTCCGCATTCTCTGCCTTTCGTACGGCGAACGCGGAGAATCCGAACGCCTCTGGAAAATCGAAGGCATGACGCTCGATCGCGTCAAGCAGGACCGCCACGCCGAGGCTTCGCGCGCCGCCGCCATCCTCGGCGCGGAGATCCGCTTCTTCGATATGGGCGATTACCCGATCGTGCCCACCGACGCGAAAATGGTGGAACTGGTCAACGAGTTTCGCGAACACAAACCCGAGTTCGTCCTTACTCATAGCGCGGAAGACCCCTACAATCCCGATCATCCGATGGCCCATGACCTCACCCTGAAGGCGCGGATCTACGCCCAGGCAGCGGGCTACCCGGCCGCCGGAAAAGGTGGGCAGGATAGCGCGCCTCCCGTCTTCTGCTTTGAACCCCACCAGCCCGAACAGTGCAACTTCAAGCCGCAGGTGCTGCTCGATATCACCCCGGCATGGGAAAAGAAGTTGCAAGCCATGCAATCCATGGCCGCCCAGGAACACCTGCTGCTCTACTACTCCGATCTCGGGAAGCGCCGCGGCGTGCAAGCCGTACGCAATTCGGGACGCCGCGCCATCAAGTACGCGGAAGCCTTCCAGCGGCCCTACCCCCAGGTCACGGACACACTCGCATGAAACCCGTGATCCGGCGAACTATCCAGCGGCCCGCCGCCGCCATGCTCCAACTCCTGGGCGAATTGGGCGTCGCCACCGTCCATGAAGCCCAATCCCGCACCGGCCTGATGCGGCCCTACATGCGTCCGATTTACCCCGTCGCGCGAGTCGCCGGCCCCGCCGTGACCGTCTCCTGCCATCCCGGCGACAACCTGATGATCCACGCCGCGCTCGATGTCGTGCAGCCCGGCGACGTCCTGATCGTGACCACTACCGCCGAATCCACCGATGGCATGTTTGGCGAACTTTTGGCGGAATCCTGCCGCGCCCACGGCGTGGTGGGCCTCGTCATCGATGCCGGCGTCCGCGATGTCTCTGAACTTACCGCCATGCAATTCCCCGTCTGGTCGAAGGCCATCTCCGCCCAAGGCACCGTCAAGGCAACCGCGGGTTCGGTGAATGTTCCCGTGGTCTGCGCGGGAGCCCTGGTGCATCCCGGTGACGCCATCGTTGCCGATCAGGATGGCGTCGCCGTAGTTCCCCGCGCTCTCGTTTCCGAAGTCGCGGCTCTCGGCGATCAGCGCCGCGCTAAAGAGGAACTCACCCGCGCCCGCCTTCGCGCCGGCGAAAAAGGTCTCGACCTGTACGGCCTTCGCGCCAAACTGAAAGATCTCGGCGTCGAGTACCTGGATTGATCTACTGCACTCGCAATTTCAGAATCGTCAGCGAATGCTTCGGAAATAAATACGTGAACCCGTTCTCCGAAATCGACAGCCCCGCCGTCCGCACCGCAGGACGCACCTTCTCGCTGCCGAAATCGTTCATCGCTTTCAGGTCCGCCTGATTCATTTCCCAGACCCCCGCTTCCTTGCCGATCTGCCCGGCCACGTTGTCCACGCGTGCCGCGATATCCTGCTTCTCGCTGCGATTCAGAACGTTGACATAAACCGCGTGATCCGCCGCATTGTAAGTCGAGGAAACATCCAGATACCCCAGCGGCGCCCGGTTGCCAACTTTGTATGTCGGGCTCGTCGCCTGCACGTCCAGCGATAGATTCCCGCGCTGTTTGCCGTATTCCATCAAGCGGGAAATAAATCGTCTGCAGGAACATCCCTTGCTTGCTCGTGAAGATCGGCGCGATCACGTTCACCAGCTGCGCCAGGTTGGCCATCTTTACGATGTTTGCGTGGCGGATAAATGAGTTGAGGAACATCCCCGTCGCCAGCGCATCTTCGAAGTTATAGTGCTCTTCGAGGCCCGTCTTCGCGATTTCGAACTCCGTCGTGCCGGAGCGCGCCCGATACCATGTGTTCCATTCGTCGAAAGCGATGTAGATGGGGTGCGGTTTGCTCTGCTCATTGCGCGCCGCCCGAATCTGCCCCTCCACAATTCCGATCCGGTCATCCAGATCCTGCGATACCGAAAGATACTTTTCGAAGTTACTATCCGGATTCCCGATGTAAGTGTGCAGCGAGATGTAGTTGATCTCGTCCTTCAGATGACTCAGCACCGTCCGGTTCCAGCCGATCCAATCGGCATTGGGACGGAAATTCGAGGAGCCGCTCGCGATCAGTTGGATCGAGTCGTCCTGCCGGCGCATCGCCACCGCCGCCTGCAAGGCGAACTTCGCGTAATCCTCCGCGCTCTTGTGTCCCAACTGCCAGGGTCCGTCGATTTCATTGCCCAGGCCCCAAATCTTCACGTTCCACGGCTTCTCGCGCCCGTTCTTCCGCCGCTGGTTGGCCCAATAGGAAGGCCGCGTCTCATTGCAATACTCCACCCATTGCCGCGCGCTATCCACGCTCCCGAGTCCCGCGTTGATGCACAGGTAAGGCTCGGACCCCACGCGCTCGCAATAGCGCAAGAATTCGTCGGTGCCGAAGCGGTTCGATTCCAGCGCTCCCCACGCGTGATCCGGACGCGCCGGGCGCTGGTCGCGCGGCCCCACTCCATCCATCCAGTTGTAGCCCGATGCGAAGTTTCCGCCCGGCCATCGCAGAATCGAAACGCCCAGCGGCTTCACCGCCTCCAGAACGTCCTTCCGGTACCCTTCGGCATCCGATAGCGGACTGCCTTCCTCGAAAATTCCGCCGTAAATGCACCGTCCCAGATGCTCGGCGAAATTGCCGAAGATGTGCGGGTTCACCTCGCCAATCACCCGGTTGGTGTCGATCCGGATTCGAGCCTGCGGCTGCTGCCCGGCCGCGCTAACGGCCAGCAGGGGAAGCAGCAGCACCGGCAACGTGGCACAGTTCTGTAAGCGCATGCATCGATGCTATCGCACTTACCGCTGCAATTTACCGCTGCACAATCTTCACCACCCACGCCGCCGCTTCCGCGTGGTCCGCGGGCAGCTTCACCCGTACCTCCGTCCCTGCTGCGTGAACTCCAGCCGCCCCGCTCCCAGCAGCGCCGCACTGGCAACCTTCCCCGTGAATCCCGTCAGCACCGCTTCCCCCGCCGGCCACCTGCCCGCGATCGCATACACCGCGTCGCCCTTCGCCGTAAAGTGGAAATCGCCCTCGCTGAACTTCGACCACGGGCGCGTCCCGTAAATCGCCTCCCCATTGACCTCCAGCCACCGGCCGATCTTCAGCAGCACCTCCTGCTGATCCCGCGGAATCAACCCCTCCGCCGTCGGCGAAATATTGAAGAGGTAGAAGCCGCCCTTGCTCACCGTGTCGATCAGCCTTCCGATGATGCTCTCCGCGCTCGCCAGTTTCAGGCCGTCGATGTACCCCCAGCTATTGCCAATCGGGTCATCCACCATCCACGGCCCCGGACGAATGCCCGCCGGAGACCGCGCACCCACCTTCTCGAAATCCACAATCGAGCCGATCTGCTTCGTGTCGTCGTTGCTCGGCGCGTAGCAATTGAATTTCGTGCTCAAGGAAACTTCCTTGCCCCATTCCTCCGCGCGATTGTAATAATAGGCCGCCACCCGCAGCTTCAGCGGATCCAGCAGCCGCAGATTCGCCCCGTTGTCGAACCACAGCATGTCCGGGCGGTACTTGTCGATCAGTTCGAAATTGCGATTGACCCAGTCGGTAAGGAATCGCGTCATCGCCGCATCGCTGCGGTCCGCGACGTTGTAGAAAGGCGCCCACGCCGGGTCGAACAGGTCCGCCTTCGCCGCCTCCAGCCGCGCCCGCAGCTCGGGCCGGGGATTGATGAACGTAAAATTCTCCACCCCGTGATTGGATAGCGCGAACTTCATCCCCTGCCTGCGCACCGCCGCGCCCAGGTCGCCGATCAGATCGCGATGCGGCCCCAGTCTTCTTCGCGTTGAACGGCGTGACGTCGCTATCCCATAGCGCGAAATTGTCGTGATGCTCCGCCATCCCCATCACCATTCGCGCGCCCGATTTACGAAATAGCGCCGCCCAAGCATCCGGGTCCCATTG
Organism: uncultured Solibacteraceae bacterium; assembly: GCA_963811575.1. Classification (GTDB taxonomy): domain Bacteria; phylum Acidobacteriota; class Terriglobia; order Bryobacterales; family Bryobacteraceae; genus Solibacter. The sequence continues at coordinate 111,186 of CAWERY010000018.1, forward strand.
GCCCGCGGTGAACATCGGGATCAGATCTTTGTAGCCGAACTTTTCCTGCGGTCCGAAGCGCTGCGCATGCCAGGCCGCGTCCGCCCCGTACATGTGTTTCTCGTACCACTCGTTGTGGTGCGCCGCCACCGAGTAGACGCCCCAGTGCATGAAGATCCCAAACTTCGCATCCTCAAACCACGAAGGCGTTCGATAGTTCTTCTGTATCGATCCCCACGTCGCTTCGAACCGCCCCTTGGGCATCGCCTTCGTCACCGCCCGGTCCGCTGCCGCGACAATCGCCGGCGTTGCCGGGGGCCCCATCACTCCATAATCGTAGGGCCCGGCGTTGGTCACGCCCATGCGGTCCGGCGGCGGCAACTGCGCGCTCAGCGAGCACGCCGCGCACACCAGCGCTCCAAGTTTCCAGTTCATCTGCAGCCCAATCTAGCGCAAATCCTGCTAACTTTTGCGCTCGCCCAGCGTACCAATACTCCAGGGAGCGTATCGTGTCATCTCTTCTCCATACTTTGCGGCGCCTCGCGCATTCCCCGACGTTCACCGTGATCTCGCTGATCACGCTGGCCCTCGGCATCGGCGCCAACACCGCGATTTTCAGCGTCATCAATGGCGTCCTCCTCAAACCGCTGCCCTACCCGCGTTCCGAACAGCTCATCGCCCTCTGGCATTCCGCCCCCGGCATCAATCTCAAAGACGTCAACATGGCGCCCTCTTTGTACTTCACGTACTCGGAGGAAAATCGCGTATTTCAGGATGTCGCCATGTGGACCCAGAACACCTCCAGCGTCACCGGACTCGCCGAGCCGGAAGAGGTCCCCGTCCTCGCCGTCACCAACCGCTTCTTCCCCATGCTGCAACTCCAGCCCGCCGTGGGCCGGGAGTTTTCCGCCGCCGATGACGATCCGAAGAGCAATGCCATCGTCCTCCTCTCCGACGCCTATTGGAAGGCGCGCTTCGGCGGCGACCCCGGGGTGCTGGGCCGCCGCATTCTGGTGGATGGCGATGCGCGCGAGGTGGTCGGCGTGCTGCCTCCCTCCTTCCAGTTCATGGATCGCAAGATCACCCTCGTGGTTCCCCTGCGCTTCAATCGCGCCGAAGTGCGGTTGATCAATTTCAGCTATCAGGGCATCGCCCGCCTCAAACCCGGCGTGACCCTGGCGCAGGCGTCCGCGGACGTCGCGCGCATGATTCCCCTGGCCGCCGTGAAGTTTGCGCCCAATTCCGGCGCCAGCGTGAAGATGTTTGAGAGCGCCCGCATCACGCCCAACCTGCGCTTCCTCAAAGACCATCTGCTCGGCGATATCGGCAACACGCTTTGGGTGTTGATGGGTACCGTGGGAATCGTCCTGCTGATTGCCTGCGCCAACGTCGCCAACCTCCTGCTGGTGCGCGCCGAAGGCAGGCAGCAGGAACTCGCCATCCGCGCCGCGCTCGGCGCCGGCTGGGGACGCATCGCGCGCGAGCTGCTTTTCGAAAGCATGTCGCTCGGTATCGCCGGCGGCGCGCTGGGCCTGGCGCTCGCCTATACCGCGCTGCGTTTGCTCACCACGTCCGATATCGCGCGCCTGCCGCGGATTCACGATATTTCGATCGATCCCGCGGTCCTCGCCTACACTCTCGCCATTTCGCTCGGCGCCGGATTTGTCTTCGGCCTGCTACCCGTCTTCAAGTACGCGCGCCCGCAACTTTCCCGCGCCCTGCGCGGCGGCGGACGTTCCGCCAGCCACAGCCGCGAACGCCATCGCGCGCGCAGCATCCTGGTGGTCGTCCAGGTCGCGCTCGCCCTGGTGCTGCTGGTGAGTTCCGGCCTGATGATCCGCACCTTTCAAGCCTTGCGGCACGTCGATCCCGGCTTCTCCCGCGCCCAGGACGTGCAGCTGCTGCGCGTCGCGATTCCCCAGGCGCAAGTGCGCGAGCCCGAGCGCGTGCTGCGCATGCATCAGGAGATCCTGAACCGCCTCGCCGCCATTCCCGGCGTTTCCGCGGCGGCACTGGCCGATACCGTGCCGATGGACGGCCGCTCTTCCAACGATCCTGTTTATGCGGAAGATCGCGTCTACCGCGAGGGCACCCTACCGCCCATCTTCCGCTTCAAAGTGGTCTCCCCGGGCTACGTCGCCGCCATGGGCAACCGCCTGATCGCCGGCCGCGAATTCACCTGGATCGAAACCTACAACCAGACCCCCGTGGCGCTGGTTTCGGAAAACGCCGCGCGCCAGATGTGGCAAAACCCGCGCGCCGCCATCGGCAAACGAATCCGCACCAATATCACTGACGATTGGCGCGAGGTGGTGGGCGTGGTGGCCGACGAACGTTCCGACGGAGTGGATCAAAAGCCGCCCGTCACCATCTACTGGCCGCTGTTCCAGAAAAACTTCAGCGGCCAACCGGTCGCGCTGCGCCGCAGCCTGGCCTACATTCTGCGCACGCCGCGCGCCGGAACCACCATGCTGCAGCCCGAACTGCGCCAGGCGGTTTGGGCCGTCAATTCGAACCTTCCGCTCTCCGAAGTGCGGACGCTCGAAACCGTCTACGAGCAATCGCTCGCGCGCACGTCTTTCACGCTGCTGCTGCTCGCCATCGCGGGCGGTATGGCGATGCTGCTCGGCGTGGTCGGAATCTATGGCGTGATCTCGTACTCCGTCTCGCAGCGCACGCGCGAAATCGGCATCCGCCTGGCGCTCGGCGCGCCGCTCTCCGAAGTCACCCGCATGTTCGTGCGCCACGGGCTCGTGCTCTCCGCCATCGGCGCCGCCTTCGGCCTGGCCGCCGCGCTCGCCCTCACACGCCTGATGAAGTCGCTGCTCTTCGACGTCACGCCGGCCGACCCCGCAACCTATCTTGCCGTGTCCGCCTTCCTCATCCTCGCCGCCCTGCTGGCCAGCTATCTTCCCGCACGCCGCGCTGCCGCCATTCCTCCCTCGGCCGCCTTGAGGTCCGAGTAGAGTCTCCTATTTCAACGCCGCCGCCGCCACGGGGACCATGAGCGCGTAGCCCTTGTCATTGGGATGCAGGCCGTCGTTCGAGTAGCCTTGCTTGAGCATGCCGGTCTCATCCACCAGCGCGGTGAAGTAATCCGCATACACGGCATGCACCTTCGCCGAGTAGTCGCGTATCCAGGCATTCAGCTTCAAAATATCCGCCGGCGGACGCTGCACGGTCTGCTTGCGCGGCGTGTAATCGCTCACCGGAGTGAGCGCGCACAGAATCACTTTGATGCCGTGCCCCTGGGCGAGTTCCGTGATCGCCTGTAAGTTCTGCTCGATCATGGTCAGCGTGGAAGGCCCGGTATTTCCGGCGATATCGTTCGTCCCCGCCAGCACGATCAGCGCCGCCGGTTTGAGCGCGATCACGTCCGGGAACATGCGCACCAGCATCTGCGGGGTGGTCTGCCCGCTGATGCCGCGATTGACGTAGGGTTTGTCGGGAAAATACTGCGCGAGTTTCCAGCCGTCGGTAATCGAATCGCCCAGGAAGACCACGCGCGTGTTGTCGGGCGGCAATTGCTTGAGCCGCTCGTTATCGGCATAGTAGCGCCCCAGTTGATTCCAGTCCTGCAACTGGTCGGTCAGCGCCTTGGCAGCCGCCGGCAGGCAGCAGTTGGCGCGCGGAGGGGCAAACTCCTCCACCAGTTGGGCGGGTGCGATGGCCGGCAGTACCGCGGCCGCCGCCAGGAGCGTCAAAATGTGTCGCGTCATATCTCTACGATTATCCGCGAATTCCGGCCGGCGGCATGGGGGAGCTGCGCCGCTTTTTGCGCATCCCGGCGAAATCGAAGACTGCCTGCGCGATCGGCGTGCCGATCACCTCGATGCGTTTCAGATCCCGCGTGCCGAGCCCCGCGTCTTCGGCGAGCTTGAGCGTGCTGTCGCAGCGTTCGAACGGCGGCGTGCCGCGCTCCGCCATCGGGTCGAAGCCCATCAACGCCATCGATACCGCATCGGTCGTAACCGGATTCAGCCCCGCGACCAGCACTCCGGGCGCCACCGCCTGCAGGTCGCCGCGCACCCAAGGGCCTTCGCCGCCAGTCATCGTGCGCACGCCCTCGACGATCGCCAGGTGTATCGGGCGCGCCGAAATCAGGTCCACCACCGTGCGCGGTACGCGATAGGTATCCTGGCGTGGAGTGGTCGGGTCCTTCTCCGAGGGAGCGCTTTTCGAAGGCTGCCGGTCTCCCGCGTGCACCATGCTGCGGCCGCCTTTGGGCACCACCGAGGGCTCGTCGATCCCCGCGCCGGTGCCGTAAATCGTGGCCGGCGTGAGGCCAAAGCAGTTCTTCATGGAAAGCGTAATGCCCGCGGTGGCGTGTTCCTTCATCTTCGCCAGGCTGACGAACACGTCGCAGTCTTCATAGGAATGGTTGAGGTCGAAGCCCGGATAAATATAGCCGCCGTGCGGCACCATCATGCGCGAATACTTCTTCGCCCGTCCCAGGTAATTCGTATTCTCGAACTCCACATTCTGCGCGGCGCTCAGGATATCGCGCGGCTCCCAATTGGCCTGCAACACGTACTCTTCCACCGGGTCGGCGGTGGACCAGGGACTCTCCAGCAGGCGTATGCGGCGCGCGCCGGCCTTCCCCATCAGGTGCACCACACCGGCGATCACGTGCTGGTTGGTGAAATGCGTGTCTTCGAGCGGAAGATGGCCCAGCCGGTAAGTGGGCGCGCCGGTCAGGTTGATCTTGATCGCGACCGTTTTGCCCTTGACCAGGCGGCCCAGGCCGCCGAGCTGGTCGAACATGGTCTCGAGCGCCGGCAGGAGTTCGCCCGGCGCGTAGCTCCGGCATCGCGAAACCGCGACTGGCGAAGTCGGCGCCTGCGCGGCGCGTCCCAGCCAGGCGCCTGAGAGCGCGCCGGCGGTCGTGTGGAATGTCGCAACTGTCTGCGAGAAAAACGGCACTGCATGCGACTGCCTCCTGCGACTACGCTTCCAACTCCAACGCGACGTACTGGGAAACCTGCGGTAGATGCACTTCCACGGCGCCCGTTTGAGAGATGATTTCCACGCCCCGCGCGGCGGACGAATCGGCATTCGAAATTCGCGCCGTGCGATATCGGCCCGCTACCCGAATGCTGGCCGCGTCCGGCCCGCGGTCCGAATAAAACAACAGATGCACCACCGCCCGTTTGCGATCCGGCGACATCGTATAAAACGACGCCGTGGCGCCTCCGTTCCAGAAGCGCACCAGATCGTAGCGATGGCTGATCAACACCGCCGAATCGTTGGCCCACAGGTACGGGTCGGCATCGGCATCCTTGGCCAGCGCGATCCGCCCCTTTCCAGCCGCGTGCAGCGAGAAACGCGGATGATCTTCGGCGGCCAGCGGCGGCGGTCACCGCGCCTCCCCATTTCGAGTGCGTGATCAGCATTCCGCCGGCCTGCACGAAAGTGAGGATCTGCGCGCGCAGTTCCGGCGCTGCGGCGGCGGAATCGGCATAGATGATGGCACGCAAGCCGTCGAACGACGATGCCGATGACCTTGTCTTTGAGCAGGATGCGATAGTGCTGTCCGGCGCGCGCCAGCAGATTCAGCAGTTCGCCGCCAAAGAATTCGTGCTCCCCGGCAAAATCGGAAATCACGCCGACCGTCGCCTGGGGCTCGAACTGCGCCCAACCCTTATGGGCCGCGAAAAATCCGGCGGCGTCGCATAGCTTCTTCCACGTGGCCAGGGCCGCGGGAGTTTTGGCTTTCAGACCGTCGCAGAGCTTCGGATCCAGTTCGATCACCCAGCGCCCGCCGTGTGACGCGCTATCGGCGAGCGTGATCAGGTACGAATTGGCGAGAGGCACGGATTTTTCGGGTGGCGGCGCCAGCACCCAAATCGCGTCGGAGGGATGCAGCGACGCCGCCAGCCGGATCGCCCAGCCGTTGGAATTGACCCAGGCCACGCCGGTTGGCCCCGCGCTTGCGCCATCGTCGCCGCGCGACATGCGTACGCCGGCCCATTCGCCTTTGACCGCCGTAATTCCGGCCGGCAGGGCCGCGGGGTCGGCCACCTGGAAGCCATCCTGCCGCGCCCGGGAGCGCACACGCTTCCCATTCCGGCCCATTCGCGATCAGCAGGTAATTGATTGCCGTCCCTCGTAGCAGAGAGAGCGCCGAAGGGTCCGTCCACGCGGACGGCCAGCGGAAGGGAGTCCATTCCACGGTCATACTGTTGAGTCCACTCTAGCTGGTTTCGCGCCCCGGCGAAATCCTTGTCACGCCAACATGAAATATTTATTTCTGCTTTGGTTCGTTGCGCTTACTGCAGAAACAGGGGATCGCGGGGACCCGGTTTTTTGGAGTCGTGTGCGAACGTAAAAACAGGGTTGGTGACCCAAGTTGGGTCACCACGAGTCAGTAAGTCACTTCCTCTCAGTTACTTAATTTTTCAAAATGACCCAAGTTGGGTCACCACCTATCGGAGATACATGGAAAAAACGATGCTTGAGCTGTCCGGCGATTCGGCCGGATTGCTCGACCTGGGCGTAGCCCTGGGACACAATCAGGCGTTCAGCCTGGTCGCCGGACGCTGTTCCGCCGCCCAGGCCGCCGGCCTTTCCCGGCTGCGGCAGGAAAAGAAATATCTGCAATGCGCGCCCAACTGGCGCGAGTTTTGCAGCGGGTTTTTGAAGATCAGCGGTTCGGAGGCCAATCGCATTATCAGCCTCTGGGAAGAGTTCGGCGCCGAATATTTCGAGCTCGCGCAGCTCATGCGGATCTCGCCGGATTGCTACCGTGCCATTGAACCGGCCGTCAAAGATGGCGCGCTTCACCACAACGGGGAGGCGATCGAATTCGATCCGGAGAATAGCCGCAAGTTAGTCGCGGCGGTGTCGGAGCTGCGGATTTCGGCCAAGCCGGCGAAGAAGGCGCCGCGCAGCCTCGAGATGCACGAACGCATTGCGGACCTGGACCGCCGCTGCACCGGGATCATCGCCGAATTCGACCAGATCGCCCGTAAGGAAAGCTGCGGCGAAAACTGGCTCCTCTTCGCCCGCACGCTTACCGGTGTGCGCGAGGAGCTTTCCAGAATCGAACGCGAGAACGATCTGTAAGCCAGCCCTACCGTAACGATACGTCCCAGATCTTTTCGCGCTGTGACTTTCCCTCGGGACCTTCGGCTTCCAGCGTCACAATAAAATCGCCGCCCTTCGCGTATTCGTGAATCGGATTCTGTTCGGCGGATGTGGCGCCATCGCCGAAGGTCCACTTCCAGGTGGTCGCTTTGCCCGTCGTCTCGTCGTGAAATGCCACGCGGCGGCGCGCCATGTCGATCACCTGGAAGCTCCAGTTCGCCTCGAATTTGCGGAACTCCGGTTCCAGCGGCATCAGGCGGAAGGCCACCAGTTCGCTGGCATTTCCGTACATCGTGTGCTGGCGCGAGAGATTCCAGAAGGCGTGCGCTTCGCTGGCCGCATTATCGTAATCGAGCACCGCCCAGGAGAGGCCGATCAGTTTGTCCTCGGTCAAGACGGATTCCACGGCTCGTTGCGGCCCCTCGCAACCGGCGTAGTCGAAGGGAGTGATCCAGAATTCCAGCACCAGTTTGCCGGCTTCGCCCGGTTTGAAATGATAATCGTACGCCGCGTTGGCATAGGGCAAGTTCTTCACGTACGAGTTGCAGCCCCACGCCAGGGCCCAATCCTTGCCGAGCGGCGGCGTCATGATGTGATAATTCTGCGCGTGTACGCCGTGCATCGAAAAATGCGCATCGCGTTCGGTCAGTTCTTTGGCAGGCTGGAATCGCTCGATCAACGGTCCGCCCGAAAGATCGCCATCCACCACCACTTCGAAGATATCGTTGTGCAGTCCGGGCCGCGAAAAATCCCAATAATTGTCGTAGGCCTCGTAGAGAAAATAGAGCCGGTTCAAACCCTTCACCCACCCCACTTTCACTTTGACGTCCAGATCTTTCGGGTCGGGCTTGCGATCCTTATTGGTATCGTCCACCAACTGGTCCATGCCGATCGCGTAGCTTTCGGGCACCATTTTCCAATCGTCCGTCTTGCCATCGATGCGCGGAATCTGGCCGGCGGGAAACTGGAAGATCTTGAACGTAGTGCCCGGCCGGTCCACGCCGAATGCCGGGAAGCTCAGGGCCGCGGCCAACAGGAGTGCGTATCTCATAAGCGTCCACCGTGTATAGTATCGGTTTGATTGTCCCGATGGAACGCTTCCTCACTCGCCGCGCGGCGCTTCGCCTGACCCCCGCGCTGCTGTTGGCCCGCTCCGGCCGCGCGCAGACCAAGATCTTCGATGTTCGCGACTATGGCGCCAAGGGAGATGGCGTTACGCTCGATACCGCCGCGATCCAACGCGCGATTGACGAAGCCGCGGCTTTCGGAAAAGGCGCGCAGGTGTTGGTGCGCGGCGGCGCGAAGTATCTGATCGGCACGCTCGAACTCAAAGGGAACCTGGATTTCCATTTGGCCGACGATGCCGAACTGGTAGTTACGGATGACCCCTCGGAATACCGCGGCGGCGCCGTGATCTTGGCAAATGGCGCCGAGGGGCTGCGCATCACCGGCACCGGCAATATCAACGGCCGCGCCCGCCAGTTCATGACCGGGTACGACCAGGCGGGGGAATGGTGGCTGCCCAAGCCCTTCCGCCCCAAAATGTTCGTGCTCACCGCGTGCAAGGGCCTGGAGATTCACGGCATCGGTTTTAGCGAAGCGCCCGAATGGGGCCTGCACATGGTGGGCTGCGAGCACGTTCTGGTGGATGGCCTGCGCATCCGCAATCTGCTCGACGTTCCCAACTGCGACGGCATCGATCCCGACCATTGCCGCGACGTCGAAATCAAGAACTGCGACATCGTTTGCGGCGACGATGCCATCGTGGTGAAGAGCACCCGGCAAACGCGCGATTTCGGCGCGACCTCTGGCATACGGGTCCGCGATTGCGTCATCCAAACGCAGGATTGCGGCGTGAAGATCGGCACCGAGACCACCGGGGAGATTCACGATGTGGTGTTCGAACGCTGCGAGATCCGCTCCAGTTCGCGCGGCATCGGCATTCAACTGCGCGACGAAGGCAGCGTCCACGATATCGAGTTCCGCGACATTCACCTGGTCTCGCGCTGCCACTCCGACCCCTGGTGGGGCCGCGGCGAAGCCATTTCGCTGACGGTACAGCCGCGCAACGAGCGGACCAAGGTCGGCAAGTTATTTGACGTCCGCATACGCAACGTCACTGCGCGTGCCGAGAACAGCGCACGCATTTGCGGCTGCACGGAGAGCGCGATCGCCGGGGTGACGCTCGAAAATGTCGCGTTGACGATGGATCGCTGGACGTCCTATCCGGGCGGCGTGTGGGACAATCGCCCGGGCGGCGCCGATGACGGCATCGAGCGCCACGGCACGCCGGGCTTCGCGATCCGCGACGCACGCAACGTGAGCCTGGCGGGATGCGCCGTGGTGTGGGGTTCGCGCCCGGGCGAAGCTTTTACCAACGCGCTCGAAGCGGAGCGCGTGACAGGCTTGGACCTGCGCCGTTTTTCCGGTACCGCCGCGCACCCCGATCGCGACCCCGACATTGCCGTGCGGTAGGCGAGATAGAATCTACGCATGCGATTGCGATTCCTGGCGGCGGCGTTGGCCTTGGCGCTCTGTGCGCAGGACACCAAATATGCGCCGCAGGGCCAGCAGTTTCCCGGGCCGCCCGCCAAGAGCGATACCGCGGATTGGCTGAAAGAGCTCAAGCAGTATCGCGAAGAGCGCCGCATTCGCGCCGGGTTGACCGGCGAAATCTACGAGCGGCCCGAATTGCAGTGGGCGCAGAGCAGCTTCATGCAGCCGCAATCCATGGTGGAGGATCGCTTCTTCTATGACCCCGTCGCGCGGCGCTACACGGTAGACCGGTTCCTGGCCGACCTGAATGAGCGCTACGGCGGAATCGATAGCGTGCTGTTGTGGCCGGTATATCCCAACATCGGCATCGACAGCCGGAATCAATTCGACCTGCTGCGCGACCTGCCCGGCGGCACCGCCGGGTTGCGCGCGATGATCGACGAGTTTCACCGGCGCGGCGTGCGGGTGCTTTTCCCGAACATGCCGTGGGACGTGGGCTCGCGCCCGGAGCCGCGCGGCGTGCCGGAGACCCTGGCGGCGCTGATGAAGGAAGTCGGCGCGGACGGTGTGAATGGCGATACCTATGGCGGCGTGCCGCGCAGCTTCCGCACGGCGTCCGACGCCATCGGACATCCGCTGGTCTTCGAGCCCGAGGGCTATCCCGAGAGCGACGAAATGCTGAACTGGGACAGCATGACGTGGGGCTATTGGAAGTATCCCTTCATCCCCATGGTCAGCCGCGGAAAGTGGCTGGAGCCGCGCCACATGGTGAACGTCTGCGACCGCTGGAATAAAGATAAGACCGACAACCTGCAGGCGGCGTTCTTTAACGGCGTGGGGTACGAGACCTGGGAAAACATCTGGGGCATCTGGAACGGCATCACGGAGCGCGACGCCGAGGCCATACGGCGCGTGGCCAAAATTGAACGGCGTTTCGCCAAATACCTGGTGAGTCCGGGTTGGGAACCTCATACCCCGACGGTGGCGTACGGGGTATTCGCGAGTAAGTTTCCGTTAGAAGGCAGTACGGTGTGGACGCTGGTGAACCGGGCCGTGTACAACATCGATGGCCCGCAAATCCAAATACCGTCCCAACCCGGGATGCGGTATTTCGATCTCTGGCATGGGGTGGAACTGAAGCCTGTGACAGAGAACGGCGGCACGGCGCTGGTATTCCCGATGGAGGCGTCCGGGTACGGCGCGGTGCTTGCGCAGGCGAGGCCGGCCGATGCCGGGCTGCGCGCATTTCTGGAAGAGATGCACGCGCTGAGCGCGCGGCCGCTCGCGTCTTTCCCGAAGGCCTGGCAGGTGCTTCGCCAGCAGGCGGTGCCGATTGCGCCCGCCGCCGCGGTTGCGCAAGCGCCGGCAGGCATGATCGCGATTCCGGCCGCCGGACAGTTCCACTTCGACGTACACGGAATCGAAATCGAAGGCGGCGACGATATCGGAGTGGACGTGCAGTATCCGGGGGAAGATTCCCCACGGCGATACCACGTGCAGACACTCGCCATTCCGGCGTTTTACATCGACCGCTACAACGTCAGCAATCGCCAGTTTGCCGAGTTCCTCAAGGCGACCAATTACCATCCGGCTGACGATCACAATTTCCTGAAGGATTGGACGAACGGAAAGTATCCCGAGGGCTGGGATTCGCGCCCGGTGACGTGGGTATCGCTGGAAGATGCGCGCGCCTATGCGCAGTGGGCGGGAAAGCGGCTGCCGCACGAGTGGGAATGGCAGTACGCCTCGCAGGGGCTGGATGGGCGCCTGTATCCGTGGGGCGCGGCCTGGTGCGAGGAGTGCGCGCCGAAACCGGAGCACGGACGGGAACTGCGCGGCCCCGACGCAGGTGACGCGCACCCCAAGGGGGCGAGCCCCTTCGGCGTGATGGACCTGACCGGGAACATCTGGCAGTGGACCGACGAATTCCAGGATGCGCACACGCGCGCGGCGACACTGCGCGGCGGCGGCTACTATCGTCCGGCGGGGTCGCGCTGGTATTTTCCCTCGGCGTACAAACTCAACGAACACGGCAAGTATCTGCTGATGGCTCCCTCGAAAGACCGCGCGGGAACATTAGGGTTTCGGTGTGTCAAGGAGACGTTATGAAACGGATCATGGTATTGACGCTGGCGCTCGCCTCGGGCGTGGGCTACGCGGCGGATGCGCTGCTGGTGCTGTCGAAGACCGACACCACGTTATCGATTGTGGACCCGGGTACGTTGAAGGTGTTGGCGCGTATGCCATCGGGGCCGGACCCGCACGAAGTGGTGGCCTCCACCGACGGCAAGTTCGCCTACGTCTCCAATTATGGCGGCGGCAGCTACAACACCATCACGGTGATCGATCTGGCGGCACACAAGACGCTGGCGCCGATCGATCTGGGAGCGCTGCGCGGTCCGCACGGGCTGATGTTCGCCGGCGGTAAAGTCTGGTTCACGGCGGAGGCGGCAAAGGTCATCGGCAGCTACGACCCGGCGACGCAGAAGATCGATTTGGTGCTGGGCACGGGCCAGAATCGAACGCACATGGTCTGGGTGTCGGAAGACGTGAAGCGGATCATCACCTCGAACGTGAGTTCGGCGACGATGACGATCATCGACAAGCAGGCCGGCGGCGGGCGCGGCGGACCTCCGGGTCGCGGCGGACCGGGTCGCGGTGGACCGGCGGGCGGCGACTGGGAAGAGACGATCGTGCCGGTGGGCCGGGGCGCGGAGGGCTTCGATGTGTCGCCGGATGCGAAGGAGCTTTGGGCGGCGAACGCGCAGGATGGCACGGTATCGATTCTCGACCTGGGTGCGAAGAAGGTCACCCAGACGCTCGACGTCAATGTGAACGGGGCCAATCGCCTGAAGTTTACGCCCGATGGCAAACTCGTTTTCATCTCCACGCTGGGCGGACCGGACCTGACGATTCTGGACACCGCCACACGCAAAGTGGTCAAGCGCGTGAAGATCGGCACTGGTGCAGCAGGCATCATGATGCGTCCCGACGGTTCGCGCGCGTACGTGGCGTGCACACCGGATAACAAGGTGGTGGTGGTGGATTTGAAATCGCTCGAAGTCACCGGCCAAATCGATGCCGGCAAGCAACCGGACGGGCTGGAGTGGGTGACACTCCGTTGACGCCGGCGCGGCTGTTGTTCTACTCGCTGCTCTTGCCGATGTTGACGGCCGCGACCTTCGATGTGAAGAGCAATGGCGCCAAGGGAGACGGCCGGACGCCGGATCGCGAAGCGATCCAACGCGCCATCGAAGCGGCCTCGGCGGCGGGCGGCGGGACGGTGATTTTCCCGGCGGGAACTTACGTGACGGGGTCGCTGCGGCTGCGCAGCAATCTCACGCTACAGTTCGAGGCGGGCGCACGGTTAGAGGCATCCGCCGACCCGGCGGCATACGACGCGCCGGAGCCAAACCAGTGGGACAAGTTTCAGGATTTCGGCCACAGCCACTTTCACAACAGCCTGATTTGGGGCGAGGGTGTGGAGAATATTTCGATCGTGGGCCCCGGGGTGATCAGCGGGAAGGCGCTGCTGCGCGGCGAGCGCGGGGGAGGCGGAGACAAGGCGATCGCGCTCAAGTTGTGCCGGCGCGTGACGCTGCGCGATTTTGCGATTCTCACCGGAGGGCATTTCGGCGTGCTGGCTACCGGCGTGGACAACCTGACGATCGACAACCTGACGATCGACACCAATCGCGATGGCATCGATCTGGACGGCTGCCGCAATGTGCGGATTGCCAACTCCAGCGTCAACGCGCCGAATGACGACGCCATCGTGCTCAAGGGAACGCATGCGCTGGGCGCGGCGCGGGCTACCGAGAATGTAACGATCGTCAACAGCCTGGTGAGCGGCTACGATATCGGTTCGCTGCTGGACGGCACCTACCTGCGCACGGTCAAGCAGGCGCCGGACCGCGACGGGCCCACGGGGCGCATCAAGATCGGCACGGAATCGGAGGGCGACTTTCGGAATATCACGATCTCTAACGTGGTGTTCGACCGGTCGCGCGGGTTGGCGCTGGAATCGGTGGACGGGGCGCACATCGAAGATATCGCGATTTCCAATATCACGATGCGCGAGGTATCGAACGCGCCGGTCTTCATTCGCCTCGGTAGCCGGCATGCGCGCGCCCGAAGGCACGCCGGTGGGGTCGATCCGGCGCGTCAGCATCAGCCACCTGGTGGCGTATGACGCGGACCCGCGGTACGGGAGCATCCTGAGCGGCATTCCGGGCCACGATATCGAAGACGTGACGCTCAGCGATATACGCATCGTGTACCGGGGCGGGCTGACGCTGGAGCAGGTGGCGAAGCAGCCCGCCGAGCTGGTGAACACCTTTTTCTTTCGAGCCAGCGGGGGTGTTCCGCCGCGCGAACCCTACGCCACGCCGGAGCGCGAGAAGGAGTATCCCGAGCCTTCGATGTTCGGCATGATGCCGGCTTACGGATTTTTTCTGCGGCACGCAACCGGGATTGTCTTGGATGACGTGGAAGTGGGCTACATGAAGGAAGATCGCCGGCCGGCCTTCGTGCTGGATCAGGTGAAGGGCGTCGAGTTTCGACACGTCAAGGCGGGGCAGGCGGAGGGCGTGCCGCGATTGGTGCTGCAGAACATCGAGGATCTAACGGTGCACGGCAGCGCCGGAATCACGGACGTGCACGTGGCGCAGGCGGGACACAGAGAGATGTAGCGTTGCCGCGCGCAGGCATTCGGTATCCTCTATAAGAGCGGGAAAAAGAAAAGGAGAATCGGTGGCTGATATTGGATTTGTAGGTCTGGGAATCATGGGCAAGCCCATGAGCCGGAACTTGATGAAGGCCGGGTATTCGTTGGTGGTTTACGACCTGTTTCCGGGTCCGGTCGCGGAGTTGACGGGGGCCGGCGCGGCACATGCCACGTCATGCGCCGCTACCGCCGCGCAGGCGGAGATCATCATCACCATGCTGCCGGACGGGCCGGAGGTGGAGACGGCGGTGCTCGGACCCGGCGGAGTGCTGGAAGGCGCGCGTCCGGGTTCGGTGGTGGTGGATATGAGTTCGATCAGCCCGATGGTGTCGCAGAAAGTCGCGGCGGCGTGCGAGGCGAAGGGCGTGGATTTTGTGGATGCGCCGGTGAGCGGCGGCGAACCGAAGGCGATCGACGGGACGCTGGCGATCATGGTGGGCGGCAAGCCGGAGGTTTTCGCGCGCGTGCAGCCGGTGCTGCAGAAGATGGGCTCGAGCGTGACGCTGACGGGGGCGGTGGGCGCGGGCAATGTGACCAAGCTCGCCAACCAGATCATGGTGGCGTGCAACATCGCCGCGATGGGCGAAGCGCTGGTGCTGGCGACCAAGGCGGGGCTGGACCCGGAGGTGGTCTTCAACGCGGTGAAGGGCGGCCTCGCGGGCAGCACGGTCTTGAATGCCAAGGCGCCGATGGTGATCGGGCGTAATTTCAAGCCCGGATTCCGGATCAACCTGCACGAGAAGGATTTGCGCAACGCGCTGCAGGCCGCCGAAGCGATGAAAGTTTCGCTGCCCTTTACCAGCCTGGCGCAGCAGATGCTGATTGCGCTGATGAACGAAGGCAAGGGCAATCTGGACCATTCCGCGATTGTGACCTTCATCGAGCACATGGCCGGCATCGAAGTGAAAAAGCCCCAGGCATAAATGATGAGTGCTCCGGTAATTGAAAAGATGCGCGTGATCCCGGTGGCGGGTCACGATAGCATGCTGCTGAATTTGAGCGGCGCGCACGCGCCGCTATTCACGCGCAACCTGGTGCTGTTGACGGATAGCGCCGGCCACACCGGCGTGGGCGAGGTGCCGGGCGGCGAAGCCATACGGGCGACGCTTACGGAGGCGCAGGCGCTGGTGACGGGCAGCTCGATTGGCGCGTATGCCAATACGCTGGATCGCGTGAGCAGGCAGTTTGCGGATCGCGATTCCGGGGGACGCGGCTTGCAGACGTTCGATCTGCGCACCACGATCCACGCGGTGACGGCGCTCGAAGCGGCGCTGCTCGATCTTCTGGGGCAGCACCTGGGGGTGCCGGTGGCGGCGCTGCTGGGCGAAGGGCAGCAGCGCAAGACGGTGGATGTGCTGGGGTATCTCTTCTATATCGGCGACCGGGGAAAGACCGATCTGGGGTACGCGGCGGAGCCGGAAGGGGCTGACGACTGGCTGCGTTTGCGGCACGAAGAGGCGCTGACGGCGGAGGCGATCGTGCGGCTGGCCGAGGCGGCGCACGCGCGGTATGGGTTCCGCGATTTCAAATTGAAAGGCGGCGTACTTTCGGGCGCTGCGGAGATGGAGGCGATTGCCGCGCTCGGGGAGCGCTTCCCGGAAGCGCGGATCACGATCGACCCCAACGGCGCGTGGTCGCTGCGCGAGGCGGTGGCGCTGTGCCAGGGCAAGCGCGACCTGCTGGCGTATGCCGAAGACCCGTGCGGCGCGGAGGGCGGATTTTCCGGGCGCGAGGTGATGGCGGAGTTCCGGCGCGCCACCGGGCTGCTCACGGCGTCTAACATGATCGCCACCGATTGGCGGCAGTTGGGACATGCGATCCAACTCCACTCGGTGGACATTCCGCTGGCGGATCCGCATTTTTGGACGATGCGGGGGTCGGTGCGGGTGGCGCAGTTGTGCCACGAGTGGGGGCTGACGTGGGGTTCGCATTCCAACAATCATTTCGACGTTTCGCTGGCGATGTTCACGCACGTGGCGGCCGCGGCGCCGGGAAAGATCACGGCCATCGACACGCATTGGATCTGGCAGGACGGACAGCGGCTCACCAAAGCGCCGCTGCAAATTGAGGGCGGACGGATTGCGGTGCCGGAGGCTCCGGGGCTCGGGAATCGAACTCGATATGGCGGAAGTGGAGAAGGCGCACGCGGTCTACCAGGGGATGGGGCTGGGCGCGCGCGACGATGCGCAGGCGATGCAGTTCCTGATTCCCGGGTGGAAGTTCGATCACAAGCGGCCCTGCTTAGTCAGGTGAGCTCTGGTGAGGTAAGGCGAACTTTTCGTCGGCGAGTTTCGTACCACAGGCATGAGCGTGGTGCAGGATTTTCGATTTGCGTTCCGCATGATGCGGAACAAGCCCTGGTTTTCCGCGGCGATTGTGGCCACGCTGGCCTTCGGAATGGGGGTCAACACCACGGTTTTCAGCCTGGTGAACGCGGTGTTGTACAAGCCGCTGCCGTTTCGCGGCGGCGAGCGGCTGGTGATGGCGAGTGCCGCGAACCCCTCGGCGGGGCGGGACACGGTGCCGGTCTCCTATGCGGATTACCGGAACTTCCGGGACGATTCGCACTCATTCGAGCGGCTGGAGATATCTTGACCGGTCTCCGGTCAATTTGAGCGAGCGTGGGAATCCGCCGGAACGGTTTAACGGGTGCGGCATCAGCGCGGGCATGTTCGATATGCTCGGCACGCATCCGGTGATCGGCCGCGGAATGCAGGCGGCGGACGAGAAGCCCGGAGCCCCGCAGGTGGTGCTGCTCGGGTACGGCGTTTGGCGGGACCGGTACGCGAAGGACCCGGGCGTGGTGGGGCTGGCGGTGCGTGTGAACGAGAAGCCGGCGGTAGTTATCGGCGTGATGCCGGAGGGCTTCAAATTTCCTAATAACGAGGATCTGTGGACGGCGGTTGTGCCGGACGCCAACGCGGAAAAACGAAGCTTTCGCGAGTACCGGATGATCGGCGTGCTGAAAGAGGGCACACCGCTTTCAGCCGCGCAGGCCGATTTGAATCTGATCGCCAAGCGCCTGGAGAAGGAGTATCCAGACAGCAACAAGGATCATACCGCTTCGGTGATGACGTTCCACCAGGCGATGAACGGCGGACCGATCCGGTTTGTGTTCCTGCTGATGATGGGAGCGGTGGCGTTCGTGCTGCTGATCGCGTGCGCCAATGTGGCCAACATGCTGTTGAGCCGCGCGGTGGAACGTACCCGCGAGGTTTCGATACGGACCGCGATGGGGGCCAATCGGTGGCAACTGGTGAAGCAACTGTTGATCGAAAGCATCGTGCTTTCGACGCTCGGCGGGTTGTTCGGGCTGCTGCTGGCCAAACTCGGCATCAGCGCGTTCGGCAGCGCCACGGCGGATGTGGGCAAGCCCTATTGGATCGATTTTTCGATGAACTACATGGTGTTCGGATACTTCGGGGCGCTGACCATCGTGACCGGAATTTTGTTCGGCCTGGCTCCGGCGCTTGCGGCGTCGCGGGTAAATTTGAACGACGCGCTGAAGGACGGGTCGCGCGGTTCGAGCGGCGGCAGCGGCGGATATCTTTCCGGCGCTCTGGTGGTGTTTCAATTCACGCTCTCCGTAGTGCTGCTGAGCGGCGCCGGCCTGATGATCCGCAGTTTTCTGCTGGCGCAAAACGAATTCGGCGGGATGAACGCAGGGAAGGTGCTGATCGCGCGAGTGTCGCTGCCCGCCAGCCGGTATCCCAAGCCGGCGGACCGGCAGCAGTTCTTCGACCGGCTCACGCCGCGCATCGCGAGCTTGCCGGGCACGCGGATGGCGGCGCTGGCTTCGAACGTGCCGGGCGATGGGGCGGGGACGTGGCATTTCGAGATTGCGGGCAAGCCGATTGCGGAAGCGCGGCGCCGGCCATCGTTAACGGCAGTGGCCGCCAGCCGCGGGTACCTTGGGCTGCTCGGGCTCAAGCTGCTGCGCGGCAGGGATTTCGACGAGTCGGACGGGCTGCCGGGGAAGGAGACAGTGATCGTGAGCCAGGCGCTGGCGGTGCGCTATTTTCCGGGACAGGACCCGATCGGCAAGCAGCTGCGGATTTACACCGACGAGGGCAAAGCGAAGGCGTGGATGACGATCATCGGAATCGCACCGGATTACCGGCAGCAGAACCCGAGCGAACAATCGAACGATCCGCTGGTGGTGCTGCCGTACCGGTTTGACAGCTATAACGGGATGACCGTGATGCTGAGAACGGACGGCAACCCCGCAGCGCTGACGCCGGGTCTGCGGCGTGAAGTGCAGCAGCTGGATTCCGATCTTGCCGCTCTATCGAGGTCGCGAATCTGGAGGAGAGGTTTGGACGGCAGCGCTGGTACCTGAGCCGTCTTCGGTACGGTGTTTCTGATTTTCGCCATAGTGGCGACGGCGATGGCGGCGGTGGGCATCTATGCGGTGATGGCGCATGCGGCCAACCGGCGCACGCGTGAGATTGGCGTACGGATGGCGCTGGGGGCGAGCCAGAAGTCGATTCTGGCGCTGGTGCTGGGGCGGGGGGTGAAGCAACTGGCGCTCGGCATGGCGCTAGGGCTGGCGGCGGCGCTGGCGGTATGCCGGCTGATGGGGAAGCTGCTCTTCCAGGTATCGCCGAACGACCTGGTCACGTTTGCCGGGGTGGCGGCATTCCTGGGCGCGGCGGGGCTGGCGGCGATCTACTTTCCGGCGCGCCGGGCCGCCCGGCTGGACCCGCTGAAGGCGCTGCGCTACGAGTGATATATGATCGAGTGTATGGCGCTCAAAGACGGTGCAGTCTCCACGGAAATATCCGCCCCGAAACTTCCCGAAGGCGTGTTCGACATGACCACGGTCGCGCCGCTAACGCCCGAGGGGCAGAAAGTGTACGTCTACTTTAACGGCCCCACGGATCAGTTGAGCGGGGTCTCGGCGGGAGCGTGCGTGCTGGATCCCGGAGCGAGTCCGCACCCGCCGCACCGGCATCCCGAAGAGGAGTTCCTGATTGTCGGCGAAGGAACGGGCGAGATCGAATGCGACGGGAAGGTCACGAAGGTGGCTGCCGGCGCGATGATGTATTGCGCGGGAAATACGCTGCACGGGATCACCAACACGGGCGGTGCCGATGACGTTCTACTGGTCGAAGTGGCTGGCGAAGGGCTTCGCCGGGTAGATGGCCGCTACTGCGTTCCATCACTTTCAGGTCACCGTCACTGACCTCGAAAGATCCCGCGCGTTTTACGAGGGGTTCCTCGGACTGAAGGAATTGAAGCGCCCGGAGTTCGCCTTTCCGGGCGCGTGGTTCGAGTTGGCGGGGGGCCAGGAACTGCACATCGTCTGCGTCCCGGACCCACTCTGGCGGGCGCCGCGAGTGATGGAAATCTATGAGACGCACATTGCGCTGCGCGTGCCGAGTTTCCGGGCGGCGGTGGAAAGGCTGCATGCGGCCGGTTTTCACGAGGATCTTCCCGAGGAACATCCGCTGAAAATCGTGATCAAACCGCACCCTCCCACGGGCTATCCGCAGGTCTATTTCTTCGACCCGGACCGGCATCTGCTGGAGTGGAACGCGGCCCTGCTGGATTGAGCGGACCCGAACACTTCACACGCCACTAAATTCTTGGTAGAATAAGACTTAACCCTATGGCAGACCAGGAACAACCACCGCAGGGACCACCTGCGCCGCCGCCGGATGGACCGGCGACTTTACCCGGAATGGGTGGCGGTGACGGCGGGCGCAAAAACCTGATTCCCGTCAACATCGAAGACGAAATGAAGCAGTCGTACCTGGATTACGCGATGAGCGTGATCGTGGGGCGCGCGCTGCCGGATATTCGCGACGGGTTGAAGCCGGTGCACCGGCGCATCCTTTATGGCATGCACGAGATGGGGTTGGCGCCGAACCGGCCGACCACCAAATCGGCCAAGATCACCGGGCAGGTGATGGGTAAGTACCATCCGCACGGCGATTCGGCGATTTACGATTCGTTGGTCCGCATGGCGCAGCCGTTCGCGATGCGCTATCCGCTGGTGGACGGGCAGGGGAATTTCGGTTCGGTGGATGGCGATCCGCCGGCGGCGATGCGATACACGGAAGCGCGGCTTTCGAAGTTCGCCACCGCGCTGCTGGAGGATATCGACAAAGAAACGGTCGATTTCAAACCGAACTACGACGATACGGAAAGCGAGCCCGAAGTACTGCCGACGCGCGTTCCGAATCTGCTGGTGAACGGGTCGAGCGGGATTGCGGTCGGCATGGCGACCAATGTTCCGCCGCACAATCTGACGGAAATCATCAACGCGACGATTCATTTGATTCAGCACCCGACCGCGAACCTGGCGAAGATCATGGAGTTCGTGCAGGGTCCGGATTTCCCGACCGGCGGCTTCATTCTGGGGCGGCAGGGCATTCTGGACGCGTTCATACGCGGGCGCGGACAGTTGAAGCTGCGCGCCAAGGCCGCCATCGAGAAGATGGGGAAGGACCGCGAGCAGATCATCGTCACGGAGATTCCGTACCAGGTAAATAAATCGCGCCTGATCGAGGCGGCGAGCGCGCTGGTCAACGAGAAGAAGCTGGAAGGGCATCGGCGACATTCGCGATGAGAGCGACCGCGACGGCATGCGGATCGTGTTCGAACTGAGGCGCGGCGAGCAGGCGGAGGTGATTCTCAACAACCTCTACAAGCACACGCAGCTACAGATCGGATTCGGCATCATCATGCTTTCGATCGTCAACGGACAGCCGCGCGAGCTGGGGCTGATCGATATGATCAAGCACTTCATCGATCACCGGATCGAAGTAGTGCGGCGGCGTACGGAATACGAACTGCGCAAGGCGCGGGATCGCGAGCATATTTTGCTCGGCTTCCAGAAGGCGTTGGATCACCTGGACGAAGTGATCCGGCTGATTCGCGCATCGAAATCGCCGAAGGATGCGCGCGATTCGTTGATTGGGGCATTCCAATTCAGCGAGAAGCAGGCGCAGGCGATTATCGAGATGCAGTTGCAGCGGCTCACCGGGATGGAGCGGCAGAAGATCCTGGACGAGTTGACGGAAATTCAGCGCAGAATCGCCGAGTACCTGGAGATTTTGGGTTCCGACAGAGTGCTGCGCGACCTGATCATCAAAGAGCTGAAGGAAGTGCAGAAGAATTTCGGCGACGAACGCCGCACGCAGATCATCGAGGACACGGGCGAGATCCGGCTCGAGGACCTGGTGGCGGTGGAAGACGTGGCGATCACGGTGACGCGCGGCGGGTATTTGAAGCGCACCAGCGTGGACACGTACCGGCGGCAGACGCGCGGCGGCAAGGGCCGGATCGGCATGGGCACGCGCGCCGAAGATTTCGTGGAGCGGCTGATTGTGGCATCGACGCACAGTTACCTGCTGATCTTCACGACGCGGGGACGGGTCTACTGGCTCAAGGCCTACGAGATTCCGGACGCGGCCACGATCGGCAAGGGCAAGCACATCAACGGGCTGATTAATCTGCAGCCTGACGAAGAGGCGAAGGCTTTCCTGAGCGTGAAGGATTTCGTGGCCAACCAGTTCGTGGTGATGGTGACGAAGCACGGCGTGATCAAGAAGAGCGAGCTGACGGAGTTCGACAACCCGATGTCGCGCGGCATCATCGCGGTGTCGCTGGACGAGGGCGACGAACTGATCGGCGCGAAGATCACGATGGGCGACAACTACATCTTCCTGGGGTCGCACGAAGGACAGGCGATCCGCTTCCGCGAAGAGGATGTGCGCGGAATGGGACGGCAGGCGCGCGGGGTGCGGGCGATGAGCCTGGCGGAGAAGGATTACCTGGTCGGGATGGAAGTGGTGGAGAAGGACGGCCTGATCCTCTCGATCGCGGAGAACGGCTACGGCAAGCGCACGCCGCTGGAGGATTACCGGCTGACATCGCGCGGCGGCAAGGGCGTCATCAACATGAAGACGACCAGCAAGACGGGCCGCGTGGTGGGGATTCTTTCGGTGAAGGAGGATTCGGAGCTGATGATTGTCAGCCAGAACGGCAAGATGATCCGCATCGAATCTTCGACGATCCGGCAGGCGGGGCGTTCGACGCAGGGAGTGCGGCTGGTGAATCTGGAGCCGGACGATAAGGTTGCGGCGGCGAGTGTAATTCCAGAGAGCGATGTCGACACCGGACGACGGGCAGGAGACACTTCCGGTCCAGTAAACTGTTAGGGTGGACTTGAGGGTCCACCCATACTTTCATGGCGGCACTGACAGGCATTACAACCCGGGGAGCGTTGGAGGAAAAAGAGCGCAAGCTCTTCGCCGGACTGTCGGCGATGGGGCGGGTGCTGGTGGCTTTCTCGGGCGGCACGGATTCGGCGTACCTGGCGTGGGCTGCGAAGCAGGCGCTGGGGGAGAACGCAGTGGCGGTGACGGCGGATTCGGCGTCGCTGCCGGAATCGCACAAGCGCGATGCAGAGGAGTTCGTACGGCGCTTCGGGATCGTGCACGAGTACATCGAGACGCACGAATTCGATAATCCCGATTACGTGAAGAACGATCCGAATCGCTGCTTCCACTGCAAGGACGAGTTGTTCACGCGGCTGGCGGAAGTGGGGCGGGCGCGCGGATATCAGCACATCATTTACGGCGTGAATGTCGATGACCTGGGCGATTATCGTCCGGGGCAGAACGCGGCGAAGAAGCACGAAGTGGCGGCGCCGCTGGCCGATGCGGGGCTGACGAAGGCGGAGATCCGGGAGCTATCGCGGATTGCGGAACTGCCGACGTGGGACCGTCCGGCGTCGGCATGCCTGAGCTCGCGGATTCCGTACGGCACTCCGGTAACGATCGAGAATGTGAAGACGGTGGAGAACGGCGAGGAAGAGATTAAGGCGCTGGGCTTCCGGCAGTTCCGCGTGCGTTTTCACGGCGAGGTCGTGCGCATCGAGATCGCGCGGGAAGAGCTGGAGAAGGCGCTGACGCTGGAGATGGCGGGGAAGTTCACGGCGATCTTCAAGAAGCTGGGATTCAAGTATGTCGCGCTCGATCTGGAAGGCTACCGCCAGGGGTCGTTGAACGAAGTGCTGAATCTCGGCAAGAAGTAGGATTTTCCTCGCGATAGTCTGTGCCCGCTCCGGGAGATCCTAGGTCTCGATCGAAAAGTTCTGAGGACGTTGAAGCCCGCGGGCGACGCCGGGATCCGTAGGATCTCATGGATGGAACGCCTGTCTCGAGCGCACGACCTTGTCAAAACTCCGAGTCGGCGACAAACCGTCAAACTGGATTGCTAATGAAGTGCGCCTATCGTGCCCGCGGGCGAAAGGGCGCGTCCCCCAAAATGACGGCGGCAGGGGCTACTTGGCGTTATCGGCCATGTGGCAATAAGGAAAGAATGTGGCCGACCTGTCCAGCTTCATGATGAAAGTTGCTGAGATCGTCTTCCATTCAGCATTCCTTTCTTACTCTGTTCGCGATCCGGCGCTGGCGCGGCTCTCATACAGCGCTTGACTCATGTTCCAGAGCCTGACTGCGACGCTGTTGTCGTACGTAATCTGTTTTGTGTGCGCCTCTCGGCACTGCCTGAAGAATCTGCCGGAGACACCGTCGAGATCGGGCGAGGACGCGACGTAGACGGGAGTTCTCGCTGCGCCTTCCGGAAATGCAAGCAAAGATGGAATGCGCTTTAACAACCACGGGACTGCTGCAGGTAGACCTCGCATGTTGTCACCTAGGCGTGTGAGCGTGGGTCCGGGAGTAAAACAGTTCGCGGTAATCGTCGTATCCTGCGAGGCGCCTTGAGAGTTCGTAAGTAAACAGAATGTTGCAAAGCTTCGAGCGCTTATAGGCCCCCAACCAGTTGTATTGCCGCTCACCCTGGAGATTAGAAAAATCCAGTTCTCCGCTATGGAACTCCGAGGACGCGGTGAGAATTCTTCCGGCGGGCGCGGCCCGGAGGAGATCGAGCAGAAGGTGAGTAAGCGCGAACGGCGCAAGGTGATTAACGGCGAAGGTTTTCTCAAGACCATCCGGCGTCACTTCTCTTTCTGCGAACACCCCGGCCGCATTGTTGATCAGGACATCGATCCGTGACAAACTTCCATGAAGCTTTTCCGCAAGGCGATGGATCTCTGCCTGCGACGACAGGTCTGCGAGGAACAGGATGGGCTCGTTGCCGGAAGCATATTGCGCGACTTCGGTGCGCATGAAATTCGCCCGCGTCTCGATCACGGCCCACCATAACAACTTCCGCACCTCGTTCCGCTAGCAGGATGGCAGTGGCCAGCCCGACGCCGCTTGTCGCGCCCGTGATGACGACCGTCTTTCCGCTCATCGATATCTCGCTCTGTGGTGTGGCCCTCAACATCTTCAGGGCCAAGCGCAGTTCAATTTCAGGAAGCGTTCGCAACAGCGCAGGGCCAAACCTGCTTCCAGGTCGGCCCGGCCACTTTGAATTGCAGCTGAGACGTCGATACTGCTCGGGTGCCTCATTGGTGGGCCCGCGAGGTCGAAGAAGTGACGCTTATTTTGCTTTCTGGGCAGCCGCTGCGGCCTCGGTAGATGGCGGCACAATACCTTTCATCCGCAGATAAACCGCCATGGTCCCGTACATCTCGTTAGCGTGGGCCACGTTGAAATTAAGCAGGCCGAGTTTTGATTTATTGCCGAGCGGCGTCTTCACGATCGCTGCCCCGTCGGCGTCCGTCATCCCGCTGTAAGCGTCGTCGCAGAGGTCGCCGGACGCTTTGAGCGCGGCAACCAGATCGGCCTTGCTTGTTTTTGTGGCGGCGTCGCCGCGCTTCATTTCACCTTTCGTTATGCTGCACATCGCCATCTGCGCGTCGGCGACATGTGCGATCAGTTGTCCAAAAGTTCGGACCTCAGGGGCTGGCTTAAACGCGTAATCCGCTTCCGGCATCTTCTCAGCTGCCTTGAGGATATTAGCGCTCACTCCCTTGTAGACCGCAGTTACCTCGGCGGTCATGGGGTTCTGCGCTCGTAACGCCGTGGACACGGCGAATAAAACTACGGAAAGACTCAGGAACCTTTTTTCACGCGAACTCCTTTTTGGGTTCTCAAAATATGTCAACTACTTGTCCCAGCTCATAGTGGCGACGACGAAGCCGCCGCCACTGCCTTCGCTACCGCATCAAGCGCGCAATGGTATGCGAGTCATTGAAGACCATTTCTCGACGCCAGCTTGCCCTCCCGGATGGTCCACGCCTTAGAGTTGCGACCATCCGCCGTCGACCGGAAGTTCGGCGCCTGTCGTGAAGGTCGCATCGAACGCGAGGAAGAGGACGGCCTTCGCAATTTCCTCCGACTGTCCCCAGCGCTTCATGGGAACCATTCCGGTCATCTTCTCCCTGATCTGCGCGGCCGCGTCTTTATCGGGAAACACTTTGCCGAGGATCGGCGTGTCGATGGGACCGGGCGTCACTGCGTTGACGCGAATCTCGTGAGGAAGCAACTCGGCGGCGAGCGTCCGAGCAAAGGATCGCAGCGCAGCCTTGGCCGCTCCATATGCGAGCTGACCGGGCATTCCCTTGACGTTGGCGATCGAGGTCGTGAGGACGACCGAGCCTCCCCGGTTTATCAACGTCGCGAACTTCTGCACCGCGAAAAGCGGTCCCTTGGCGTTCAGGTTGAACATCTCGTCGTAGATGGCCTCGGTGATGCTATCCAGAGGCGCTCGGATGCTGAATCCGGCGTTGACGAAGAGCAGGTCGACAGTGCCGAACTCGGCCTTCGCCCGGGAGGCGAGTGCGTCGAGGTCCGTCAACGACCGCGCGTCGCTCGAAACCACGATCGCGTCATTCCCAAGCTCTTTCTGCGCCGATTCCAGGCCTTCCTTCGAGCGGCCCGTCACCAGAACGCGCGCGCCTCCGTCAAGCAGCATCTTCGCCGTCGCGAGCCCCATGCCGCTCGTGCCGCCGATAATGACCACCTTTTTACCTTCGTACCGTTCCATGTGTATTCTCCTTGCGAGTTAGGGTTGCTGCTTAATTTTGAACTATTTAGTACTAAAATAGACGCGATGACCGCGTCCTTCAGAACACCGGTCTTGAAGTTGCTGCGGAAGACGACGACTTTTCCTATGTCAGACGGGCGGTTTCGGACCCGACGGCGACGGAAGTGTGACAGGTGAGAGATCGACGCCAGAGACCTTGACGACAGCCTGCCAGGCGGCTTCCTGGTTGGTGCGATCGTGGAGGTGCGGATGGCGCATTGCCTCGATTGGGCCGGTGAGCTTCTTCGGTGCCGAGGCGAAGAATTGCCCGGAGAGGTCGGTTCCGAATTTAGATGCCTGAAGGTACCGACGAGCCGCGGCCTCCGGCGTCTGAGTCATGCCTGGGATGAGCTTCACAAGTGGGATGAACAGGTACTTCAAGATGGCGGGAGCATTTCGCGAAGCCTTGGTGTCGGGCGCGCTGCCGGGAGCGACGGCATATACCGCCATGCCGGACGGCAGCCGGCGGGCCAGGGCTGCTGCCCACCAAGCGATGATGAGCTTCGCGTCGGCATATGCTCGGTTGGCATCGTATTTCACGTTCGGCCCGCCGCGCAGCAGGGCTTCAACAGCGGCGCTTCGGTTGCCCTGGTGGCGTTTGGCCGCGAGAGCCGCCACGTCAGTGAAGCTGAACAGGGGTACGTCCCCCCGGGCAGGTTCCGCGCCGGCGATAACGATCCGCGCGTTGGGACTCAGCAGGTTGGCGCGGAGCAACCCGACAGTCAGTTGATGATGGCCGATGAGCGGGGCCTGAGACGCCTCGATGCCCGCCGCAGAGAGCACGCGCTTCTTACCTGGGACCATCCCCGCATTGAGCAGCAGGAAATCGATCGGCTGACCCCGCTTGACGAGCTCGGCAATGGCCGACTGAACGCTGGACGGCTTGTCCAGATCCAACTCCAGCGGCGGGAAGATCACTGTTTTGTACTCAGCCGCGAGTTGAGCGGCCGCTTGCTTGGCCCCGGCCAGGCTGCGCCCGGTTACCATGATCTCGTGCCAGCCCTCTCCGGCGAGCAGGCGGGCTGCCTCATGGCCGAGCCCGGAGGTGGCGCCGGTGACCAACGTGATCGAATGTTCCATAGGCATCTCCGTAGTGAAGTGTGAAGGCCGAGCCGTGAGGCCAGAGCCAGCTTGCTAATTTCGAACTATTTAGTTATAAAATAGCGTAATGGCCATTGTCAAGGAGTTTTGAACTGAATGATTCAAAAACCTGCTAGACCGCGGGGGCGACCACGCAGCTTCGACGAGACGGGGGCGCTGGAAAAGGCAACTCAGGTGTTCTGGTCGAAAGGCTACGACGGAGTGACGATTGACGATCTCGTCGCCGGGATGGGTGTGGGACGGCCGAGCCTGTATGCCGTCTTTGGGGACAAGCGGGCGATATTCTTGCGCGTCCTTAGGGCGTATGCAGAACGGAAGGGTGCATCAGCCGCGAAGGCACTTCTCTCGCCACAGAGTCTTCGCGACTCGATCACGGACTTTCTGAGGTACGCCGTCGAAAGTGCGACCGAGAAAGGGTCCGCCCGGGGCTGCCTTATGATGTGCGTCGCGCCGCTTGTGAACGACGATGAGGTTCAGCGGTTCCTGCAGAGCGCGGTCGCGGGCGGCGCGGCGCTGGTGGAGCGCCGTTTCCGGGACGGGATCAGCGCGGCAGACATCCCGCCTGACTTTCCGGTAGCCGCGCGCGCGATCCAAGTTACGGATTTTGCTCGTGCCCTGACCATGCGTGCGCTAATAGGTACGCCGCGCAAGACGCTCCTCAAAGACGCTGAGGAAGCTGCCGAATTGGTGCTCCTGCCGCCGCGTAGGGCGTCAAAATGAGATCTCAGCACCGCAGAGCCACCCAATTCATGGGGATCTCTCGTCTCGTCCTTAAGAGCGTGATAAGGACGTTATCACACTCTTAGGGATAAAACCCATGGGCTCCCCAGTGACCTTCACAGATAACGGAAGTGATCCGCTCGATTAGTACACGTGCCCGGATCACTGGCGACGAAGCCGACACGACATCCTGCAAGAATGCTGAACCTTCTGGGTTGGGCTTATGCCCGGTTCGTCGATCATGCCTTGGCTTCCAAAGCGTGATCAATTTGGATCGCTGTATGTGTGACCGATAGGCAATATGTCCTCAAAGTTTGGGCTGTCGGCTGGGATCTCACTTCAGCTCGCGTACTGCAGATTCCACTTGGCCGTAAAACGCCCGTTACGGACATCGGTCTAAATCCTCCCCTGACGGCATCGCGTGACGCTTCGGGATCGTGCACGAGTACATCGAGACGCACGAATTCGATAATCCCGATTACGTGAAGAACGATCCGAATCGCTGCTTCCACTGCAAGGACGAGTTGTTCACGCGGCTGGCGGAAGTTGGCCGGACGCGCGGATATCAGCACATCATTTACGGCGTGAATGTCGATGACTTGGGCGATTATCGTCCGGGGCAGAACGCGGCGAAGAAGCACGAAGTGGCGGCGCCGCTGGCCGATGCGGGGCTGACGAAGGCGGAGATCCGGGAGCTATCGCGGATTGCGGAACTGCCGACGTGGGACCGTCCGGCGTCGGCATGCCTGAGCTCGCGGATTCCGTACGGCACTCCGGTAACGATCGAGAATGTGAAGACGGTGGAGAACGGCGAGGAAGAGATTAAGGCGCTGGGCTTCCGGCAGTTCCGGGTGCGTTTTCACGGCGAGGTCGTACGCATTGAGATTGCGCGGGAAGAGCTGGAGAAGGCGCTGACGCTGGAGATGGCGGGGAAGTTCACGGCGATCTTCAAGAAGCTGGGATTCAAGTATGTCGCGCTCGATCTGGAAGGCTACCGCCAGGGGTCGTTGAACGAAGTGCTGAATCTCGGCAAGAAGTAGGATTTTCCTCGCGATACGCGGCATGGGGCCGCGAAGGGGCCCGGCGATCAGGAATTGTGCAGTATTCCGGCCCGCCGGGCCCAAGGCACCTCCCTTTACGTATACGCCTTGTCTCCGCCGACCTGCGAATCCCAATACGTCGTAGGATCGGTGAAGAACTCACCCGGCCTGCAGAGGGGGCGCATCGCGTCTTCATTGACTTTGATGCCCAGGCCTGGCCCCGTCGGAACCGGGATGAAACCTTTAACCACCAGGTCCCCTTTGTCGGTTATGTCTTTGTGCCAGGCTGGCTGCGGCTGGTGCCATTCCATGGCGAGGAAGTTCTGGCAGGCGGCTATCGCGTGCACGCCGGCAGCGTAACCGATCGGGGTAGCGTTGCTGTGGACCATCATCCCCACCGAATATTTGGCCGCCATGTCGGCGGTCTTCTTCAGTTCGAGACAGCCGCCGATCACAAGGTGATCCGGATGGATATAATCGACCGCACGCGCCTGGCAAAGGGGCTCGAGCGATTCCACCAGGTAGGCGTCTTCGCCGGTCAAGGTGGGCACACCGATCGAATCGTTGATGAGCTTCCACTCCTCTACGCGGAACCACGGGACCATGTCTTCCAACATAGAGGGGGTGACCCTTTCCAGCGCCTTGGCCAGCTTGATGCAACTCTTCACGGTGAGGTGCCCGAAATGGTCGTGCGCCATGGGAATGTCACCGGCGTCGCCCATGGCCTCTTTAATGGCAGCGACATGGTCGGCTACGAGTTCCGCTCCCTTGTCGCTGATCTCGAATCCCTGATAAAAGTTCTCAGGGTTCTCGCCCGGTTCCCCGTTATAGCCTGCAGGCGCGGACATCGTGCCCCGCTTGCCTTGAAGAACGCGAGCTACGCCCAGGTCATACTTGAGCATCGTAAATCCCGCGGCGACTCTCTCCTTATAATCGGCGGCGATGTCTGCGATGGAGTTCGAGCGCGGGTCGCCCTCGCTGTACATCCGGACCTTGTCGCGAAATTTCCCGCCGAGCATTTGATAGATCGGCACGCCATAAGCTTTGCCGGCCAGATCCCACAACGCGTTCTCAATCGCGTTGACGCCGCTCCCCCGACGGTTATACGCGCCATGGATCTTGATCTTGCGGAAGATCTTGTCCACGTTGCAGGGATTATCGCCGAGCACTCGGGCCTTATGCGTCAGCACGTAATTCGGCTGGGGGCCGTCGCCAATCGTCTGGCCGTAACCCGAAATTCCCTGATTGGTATCGATTCGGACGACGATCGTGCCGCCCGATGCCGCTCCCGCACCGGGAGTCGCGGGAGGCGGCGATGGCCTGGCGCCGCCGCGTCCGCCGCCCCCCTGGCCTCCCGGCCCTCTCAGAACGGCGATGCGCATGTCCGTGATTTTCAGGTCTGACGGATTTGAATTGCGGTTGACATTCTGGGGATACGCTTCGAGGTCAGCCAAGAGGCCAAGCCCCGCGACTACCGCGCCCGTGCCAAGAATCGTACGTCGCCCAATTGCGTTTTCGTCTGTAGACATTTGCTCTCCTTTTCGCCACCAAAACCTGAGTCGCGTCTGGAAACGGTTCCTTCTCTCAACACATAAGGTATACGAAATTGAGTCTCGAAGCAGATACCCGCCGCGAGGTTCAATCCTGGCTGTACAGCTTCGCCGGCTCGAACGCGCTGCTCGCGGCCTCGGGCGAAAATCCTCCTGGCGACATAGCGTGACGTTGCGCGAGTCGAGCGTTCCGGCCACTATTCGAAACGCTGCGCGTTACCAGGTGCGGCGGAAGGAGAGGTTCGCGCCCTCTTTCAGCGGGAGTTGGAGCGGTGGGCTGGCCATGGCGGCGAGGCGCAGGACGATGACCCAGCGATTTCCGGCGCGGCGCATGTCTACGATGCGCGCGGAGAGGTGCGCGCCGTCGCGGGTGGTGACGGGGACGGGGTCGCCGATGGCGGCGTTGGAATCGAGCGCGGTATCCAAGGTGGCTGCAAGTTCTTTCCCGGTGGGCAGAGGTTCGGATTTGGGAGCGGGGGCTGAGGGATCGGCACCGGGGTCGGCTCCGGCACCGTAAAAAACGGTGGAGGTGCCGGAGTAGCGGCGGTAGTGATCGAAGGTGGAATAGTTGCGCGACTCGGTGCCGTTGCGGTCGCGGAGGAGGAGTTCGGAGGTTGCGGGAAGGTTCGCCTCGGTGTCGCCAATACGGGCGTGGATATAAGTGGTGGTCTCGCGGGTGGAGGCGATGCGGACGGAACGCGGGGTATCCTCTACGCGCACTTCGAGGCGGAGGATATCGAGCGCGGTGGGGTCGAACCAGGCGGAGCCGGTGAGCGGGGCAGGGGCGGCATCGCTTCCGGCGGAGACGTAAAAGCCGCTGAGCGAGGCAGGGATGTGGAATTCCACGCGCACGCAGGGAGCGGCGCCGCAGCGTTCCTCGCGGGGCGCGGAGAAGGTGGCGACGCTGCGCACGAAGAGATTGCGGATGTGCATGGCGTAACTGCCCTCAGAGCCCATACCGTGTCCGGGGAGGAGATCGGCGATACCGGCCTCGAAGCGCGCGTCACCGGGCCAGGCGTACAGTTCGCGGCCGCCGGTGTAAGCGACCTCCAGGCGGAGGCGGTCGCTGAGTGCAAACTCTGCGCGGGCATTGCGGCGCGTGGAGCGTTCGAGCGTGACGCGGCAGGTGTAATCGGGGAGATGGGAAATATAATCCCGCATGTGCTCGCGAATGCGATCCACGAGATCCTGCGGGGAGGCGGCACTGGAGCAGAGGGAGGCGCAAAGCCCGGCGAGCAGCAGGCGCTGCACCGGCAGTTTAAAAATCGTCTTCTTCTTTTTTCTTGCCGCCTTTTCGTCTCATGATCACGATGCCGATCAGAATCACCGCGAGAATACCGGCGACGAGTTGGACTGTCCCTTGGGTCATGGTTGGCTCCTGTGCATCCGAATCGGAAGTATAAACCATAAGCGGGGTGGTATGCCAGTAGCCGACCGAAAACGTACTTTGGCGGGCGGAATGCTGCGATTTCAGCATGAAGTATTCGTTGAAGAATATTCGTTTGGGCTGGAAACTCCGCCGTTTTCGGCCGCTTTGGCGCCACCGGAAGGAGATTGGCGCCGGGACGCTTACGCTGGCGATGATTGGCGCGGGAATCCTGTTCCATCCCAAAGACATCAAAAGGGGTAGTGAAGCCAAATAGCGCGCAGTCGCATAGGGTGGTCATCATCGGCGGGGGATTTGGGGGGTTGTACGCCGCGAAGGTGCTGGGGAAGGCCCCGGTTTCGGTAGCGGTGATCGACCGGCGCAACTTTCACCTCTTCCAACCGCTGCTCTATCAGGTGGCTACCGGTGCGTTATCGCCGGGTGAAATTGCATCTCCGCTTCGCGTGGTCTTGAAGGGCCATCGCAATACCGAAGTTCTGTTGGGAGAGGCTGTCGATCTGGATGTGGCGGGGAAGCGGGTGATCCTGAAAGACGGGGAAACCCCGTATGACGATTTGATCATCGCCACAGGTGCGACCCATCACTACTTCGGGAACGACCAGTGGGCTCCGCTGGCGCCCGGTTTGAAGACCGTGGAGGACGCCACCGAAATCCGCAGCCGCCTCTTGTTTGCGTTTGAACGCGCGGAACGGGAGGCGGACGCGGCGAACCGTCGCGCGTGGCTGAATTTCGTGATTGTGGGCGGCGGTCCGACGGGTGTGGAACTGGCGGGGGCGCTGGGAGAAATTGCCAACGACACGCTACGCCACGATTTCCGGCATATCAATCCGCGCGAGGCGCAGATTCTGCTGGTGGAAGGCGAGCCGCGCGTGCTGCCGAGCTTTGCGCCGGACAGTTCGGCGAAGGCGGAGAAACAACTGATTGCGCTTGGCGTGAGGACGCGCACGGCGGCGCGGGTCACGGCGATCGATGCGGAAGGCGTGACGGTGAAGACGGGCGACCGCGAAGAGCGGATCGCGACGCATACCGTGCTGTGGGCGGCGGGGGTGCGCGCGTCGCGAATGGGAAAGGTGCTGGCGGAGCGTGCGGGCGCGCAGTTGGATAAGGCGGGGCGGGTGATTGTGGAGCCCGATTTGAGTATCGCGGGACATCCGGAGATCTTCGTAATCGGCGACCTGGCGAGCTACATGCACGATGGCGGAAAGCAGCTGCCCGGGGTGGCGCCGGTGGCGATGCAGGAAGGGAAGTATGTCGCGCGGATCATTCGCAACCGGGTGGAAGGCAAAGCCAAGCCGGGGCCGTTCCACTATTTCAACAAGGGCAACCTGGCGACGGTCGGGCGCAACAAGGCCGTCGCGGAATTCGGCAAAGTTCACATCGCCGGATTCCTGGCGTGGTTCACGTGGGTCTTCGTGCACCTGATGTACCTGGTGGAATTCGAGAACCGGATTCTGGTGTTGACGGAGTGGGTGCACAACTACATCACGCGAAATCGCGGGGCGCGGCTGATTACCGGGGGCAAGCCGTAACGCGAGATCGCGTTTACCCGATTTCGATGTCGCGGACTAGGATGGCGCGCTCGCGGGAGTCCGTGGCATCGGGCGCAAGCGCGCGGTCGACTTCAAATTCGACGAGGACTTCAGCGCCGGGCGGGATTTGTTGCGCGCAAACAAAATCGCCGGCTTCGGAGATCACGTGGGCGGCGATGGGCCGGCCCGCTACGCTCGCGGTAAGGGTGAGCGGGAAGGCAAGATTGGCCGGGGCGGTGACTTTGAGCGCGACTCGCTGGCCGCCGGGAGCAAGGTAGAGCGAGAAGCGGCGTTCGGTCCAGCGCCAGGCGGCGCTTTCGAGCACATGCCAGCCGGCTGCCAACTGCGTCTGGGGCGGGGCATCGAAGCGTCGCGAGCGGAGCAGGCAAATGACGCGCTCGTCGCGCTGCGCGTCCCACAGGATGGAACCTTCGGCGGCGGAGACGGTCCAATCGCAGACTTCCCAGCCGGTACGGTCCAGCAGGGTGCGCAGACCAGCCTCGGAAAAAATCCAATAATTCGTGCCGTCATCGCGCAGGCCGTCTCCTCCGGCGAGGAAGGCGACGGGGAGGTGATTGACACCGGTCTGGTCGGGCGCGAAGCGGGTGATGGCGGTGCTGAGCAGGCAGTAGCGGGCTTGCGCGGCGAGCGATTCGAGCACGCCGTAGGGATTCTTCAGGTGGTAGAGAATGCCGAAGAAGAGGGCGAGGCCGCAGTGGCGAATGGGAATCGCGGCGCCGCTATCCAGATCGATGGACTCGATGCGGACGGAAGAATCGAGCGCCGACTTGAGGGCATTGACGCCGGCCATGCGGTTGAAATTGGTGGGCGGGGTATCGATGGCGCAGACGCGATAGCCGAGCGATTCGAAGAAGAAAGAGAGGTCTCCATCGCCGCAGCCGATATCGAGCACCGGGTCGGCGCCGAGGATGGGTTCGAGGAAGCGGCGGCGTCCGGTGAGCAGTTGGTCGAGCAGGGTGACGGTGCCGAAGCTGTCCCAGGGATACCAGCCGGGATCGGGCAGAGCGATTTCGGACTTGGTGTGGCGCAGGGCATCCTGAAAATCGACGGCGCGGGCGATGAGGTCGCGGATTTCGAACTGTTGGATGAGGGGCTTCGGGTGCAGCAGGCGCTTCCAGGAGGCGAGGGACACTTCCTCTATTATTATGCGATTCCTTTTGGCGCGCGGTGGTAATACTGTGTAGACCAAGAAAATGGCGGAGTTTACGAGGGGCTGGTTCACCAGGGCATTTGATGAGCACCACGCGGCGTTGTTCCGTTTCGCCTACCGGCTGACGGGTTCGGCGGCGGATGCGGAGGACATCGTGCAGGAGTGTTTCGTCGGGCTGCTGCGCAGCGATTGCGGCTTCGACGAGCGGCGGACGGCGCTGCGCACGTATCTGTTCGGCGCGGTGCGCAATCAGGCGTCGAAGCGCTTCCGGCGGCGCGAGGATGCCGTGGCGGAGCCCGAGGCGCCGCCCGATTTGCGGTCCCCGGAAAGGGAAGCGTTGCGCGCGGAAATGGAAGATTGCGTGGCGCGAGCGGTGCTCGGGCTGCCCGAAACGCAGCGCGAGATTCTGATTCTGGCGCACTACGAACAGATGCCGCTGGGGGAGATCGCCGACGTAGTGGGGATTGAAGTGGGCGCGGTGAAATCGCGACTGCAGCGGGCGCGCGGTGCGCTGCGCGAACTGCTGGCGGAATATCAGGAGCGAAAGCCATGAACGATAGCGAACTGGAAGAAATGTTGAATCGCTGGAAGGCGCCCGCGCCGCCGCGAGATTTGCGGGGGCGAGTGCTGGCGAATTATCCGCGGCGGGAACGGCCGGGTTTGGGCAGGCTGCTGCGGTGGGGATTCGCGATGGCGGCGGTGGCCGGCGTGCTGGCGTTGGGGGCGCAGGGCGGAGGCGGAGTGCTGGAGAATCTCGGGGACGGGATCTATCGCCTGCACATCGACACGGTCAACTGGGTCCACGACGCCTGGGTGGGACACATCGCGCACGCATTCCTGAATTCGCATCCGAAGATTTACGTGGATGGGGAGTTGCGGAGCGACGTGGAAGTGGGCGGCTCGGGCGTGGGTCTGTGGCTGCGAATTCCGGCGGAAGGAAAGTATCTGATAGGGCTGCGGCGCACGGCGTTTGAGGGTCCGGTGCCGCCGCGGGCCGGGCGCTTCGACGGTCACGCGCTGGAATTTCAAGCGGGCGGACGGACGGTGCGGATCGAATCCAACGGCACGTATGGTTTTCACGAACGGCTTCCGGTGTATGTGATGGGGCCGGTTGGCCGATAAAACAGGCGCCACATGTTAATCTCAAGCCTGATATGTCCTATTTATCGATTCGTGATCTCGACCTGAAGGGCAAGCGTGTGTTCATCCGCGTGGATTTCAATGTGCCGCTGCAAAAGAACGACCAGGGCGCCATGGAAATTACCAGCGACAAGCGCATCAAGGCGTCGCTGCCCACGATTCAATATGCGCTGGAGCAGGGCGCGGCGGTGATTCTGGCGTCTCACCTGGGGCGTCCCAAAGGAAAGCCGAATGCGGAGATGAGCCTGAAGCCCGTGGCGGCGCGGCTGGAGCAATTGTTGAAGCGCCCGGTGAAGATGGCGCCGGATTGCATGGGTCCCGAAGTGGAGGCGATGCTGCCGGCGCCGGGCGAAGTGCTGCTGCTGGAGAATCTGCGCTTCCACGCCGAGGAAGAGAAGAACGATCCCGCATTTGCCGCCCAATTAGCCGCGCTGTGCGATATCTATGTGAATGATGCGTTCGGTTCGGCGCATCGCGCGCACGCCTCCACCGAAGGCATGGTGAAACTGGTGAAGCAGGCGGCGGCCGGCCTGTTGATGGAAAAGGAACTGAAGTATCTGGGCATGGCGACGACGAATCCGCCGCGGCCGTGCGTGGCGATTCTGGGCGGCGCGAAGGTCTCGGACAAGATCGAAGTGATCCAGAATCTGGGTAAGGTGGTGGACCGCCTGTTGATCGGCGGCGCGATGGCGTACACGTTCCTCAAATCGCAAGGCCTGCCGACCGGCAAATCGCTGGTGGAGGACGACAAGCTCGAACTGGCGAAGAATCTGCTGGCGGAGCTGGGCGATAAGCTGATGCTGCCGGTGGATCACGTGGTGGTGTCGGAGATCGCGGCGGGCGCGGCCAACGAAGTGGTGGAGACGATTCCGGAGGGCAAGATCGCGGTCGATATCGGGCCCAAGACGGTCGCGGCATTCTCGAAAGTGATCGCGGGCGCGAAGACGGTGATCTGGAATGGTCCGATGGGGATCTTCGAGAAGCCGCCGTTCGACCAGGGCACGGTGGCGATGGCCAAGGCGGTGGCGGAATCGGGCGCAACCTCGATCGTGGGCGGCGGCGATTCGGAGAAGGCGATCAAGGCGGCGGGCGTCACGCGACAAGATCTCGCACGTCTCGACGGGCGGCGGCGCTTCGCTGGAATTCCTGGCGGGCGATGCACTGCCGGGCGTCGTGGCGCTGAATCGATAGGCGGGGGGACAGGCTCGACGAGCCTGTCCTACTCGATTTTCGAGCGGGTGGCGGTTCCGGTGGGCGGCACGCCCTGCACGTCGAGATCGAAGCGCACGCGCACGGAATCGGCGATGCGGTTAAACGGCATCTTGTAAGTCATGCCGAATTCGCGGCGATCGAAGGACATGTCGGCGTTCACGGTGCCGTGCTGGTTGCCGTGAGGGTCGAGCGTCAATTGCAGCACGACCGGCTTGGTAATGCCGCGCATCGTGAAATTTCCATCCATGGTGAACTTCAGCGGATTGGCGGGATCCGGCGTAATTCGCGTAGAGACGAAATCAATCGAGGGATAGCGCTGCACCCAGAAGAAGTTTTCGCTCTTGATCATTTTGTCTTTCGAGCCGCTGCCGGTGGAGACGCTGGCGCTGACGGCGTGCAGGGTCAGGGTAGCGTCTTGAATGCGCGGCGTGGGAACTTTGAAATCGGCGTGCCATTGCCCAAATTTCCCATCGACATCGGAGAGTGTGGAGTGGACAAAAAACTGCACACTGCTTTGCTTCACATTCACAATGTATTTGAGGTTTGGATCTAATTGGCCCTCCTGGGCAAGTAGGCATACACATGCGGAAATCACCGCAAGACTGAGTCCCAGCTTCATGTTCGAATCACCCTATCTTTCAGGCTTGATGGAGCCGGGCAGATTTGGGGTTCGTTTTATTTAGAGCCGGCAGGTTTCGGGGCCGCCACAACGTGGTGGAATACATACGAGCTTTCCACCGGAATACCCTGTTTGAAACCTACCTTAATGACCACTTGAAAATAGCGGGGGATGTCTCCTGACGGAGTCCTCAGGTGCTGCACTAATTCGCGCGCGCGGATTGGCTGGGTGAGCCACTCGGCGGCGGCGAAGGTATCGGGCGAAGCGTTGCCGGCAATCACCAGAAGTTCGCCCACGCCGGAGAGTCCGGGTGTGCGGCTGATGAGGGCGTGAGTTTCCCCTTCGGAGGGTCTTGCCCGGCACCATGATATCGGGCAGGTAGGCCGGTTCTCCGGGGCGGGGCTTCAGGTTGCGAATCCCGTCGGGCTCGATGACGATTTCCTGCTTCATCGCGGCGGCTTGCAGCTGGAGGTTGAATTTCGGCGGGCCGACGAATACCACATCCTCGTCCATGATCTGTTGCCAGGAAACGATGCTGCTGCGGGTGAGCCGCAGATCGTTCTTGCGCGTGGCAAGAAGGCGGGCGAGGACGAAGGCGGCACTGGCCTCGCCGGCGCCGGTGAAATTGTAGGAGGGCAGGATTTCCTTGGCGCCGAGGGTCTTACGGGTTTCGTTCAGGCGCTCGGATTTTTCGATGTCGGTCCAATCGTTAACTTTGGGGTCGCGCAGAAAACCCAGATTGGGAAAGCGAACGAAGAGCGGCGTTCCCAGGCAGACCACCATGGTGCGATGACTTTGGAGGAAGGGGCCCCAGAGGACTTCGAGGTCGGGGGTCCAGGGATCGACGGCGGCTACCGAGCGGGTGGTGCGCACGAGGGACAGGGTGGCGGCGAGCGCCCAAACGCTGACCAGGCCGAGGGCGATGGTGAGCGCCAGGATCCGGCGCGAGGGCGCTGCCGGTTGGGCAGGCGGCGGCTCGGGGGGCGGGTAGATTTCGAAATTGAGTTTGAAGGCGCCTTTGGGAAGGCTGACCAGGACTGGGTCTCCGCTGGCTTCGGTTTGATAATAGGTACTCAGTTTTTGGCGGAGACGGCCGACCTGAAGCCTCACGATGGAGTCGTGTTTGGGGTCGTAAGTGTCCGGCTTGGAGAAGGCTTCGAGGCCGATCGTATATTCTTTCAGGCGATCGGCCTCACCGGTTAACGATTTTTCCGCGAGGTATTGCAACAGGCGGCGGTGAACTTCGGAGGTTTCGAACGCTTTACTTTGAATTAGGCGATCAATCTGTGCGCGAACGGTCTCCACATCAACGTTCATGGAATGTTCATCTTAACACCGTTAGCAACACGGTTACCTACCAACCTCCCTGTGGTGGATAACCCCAAAGGGCTACCGCTTTTTCGGACTGCGTTGTATCATTTGCTTTCACAAATGCGATGGGTTAGTTTTGGCAGGCCCGCCACGTCCGGGGAGCTTGCAGTAAGAATGGGAGATCGAAAAAATACCATGAAAGTATTCTCGCTTGTTGCGACGCTCGCCCTGTTGACCTCGGCTTTAGCCTGGTCGCAGGATACTCGCGGAACCATTTCCGGCAGGGTTCTGGATCCGTCCGGGTCCGTGATCCCCGGAGCATCCGTAATCGTTTCCAATGCGGCGATGGGCACGAAGGCCGTGTTGACGTCGAACGCTGACGGCATTTACCGGGCTCCCCTGCTTTCGCCGGGAACCTACCAGATTGAAGTGACCGCGCAGGGGTTCAAGAAGGCGCTGCAGAACGCCGTTGAAGTCCGCGTGGCCGACCGCCTGGACATTGATATTAAATTAGAGATTGGCGCTTCGGAACAGCAGGTGACGGTGAATTCGGAGCTTCCGCTGTTAAACGCGGAAAGCGCATCACTGGGCACCGTGGTGGATTCCAAGCGGGTGGCGGATTTGCCCTTGTCTTATGGCAACCCCTTCCTGCTGATCGGCCTTTCCGCCGGAGTGACCTTTAACGGCAGCGTGCGTCTGGATCGCCCATTCGAGCCGACGCACATTGTGAACTTTTCGATGGGCGGCACGAGCGGCCTGTTGAACGACGTGACAATCGACGGCGCGCCGACCACATCGCGCGCCAATGCCAACCAGGTAACCGCCTCCTACGTGCCGCCGACGGACATCGTGCAGGAGTTCAAGGTGCAGACCGCGACCTTCGATGCGCAGTTCGGGCAGACGCAGGGCGGTGTCACCAATATCAGTATTAAATCGGGTACCAATCAGTTTCACGGAACTGCCAATTACAGCTTTCAGCGGCCCAGTTTCTGGGCAAACGACTTCTTCCTGAATAAGACCGGCACACCGCGTCCGAATTTCTCTTTCGACACCTGGGGCGGTTCTTTCAGCGGTCCGGTGCGGATCCCGAAAGTTTATAACGGCAAGAACAAGACGTTCTTCCTGTTCGGCTACGAGGGCATTCACGATTCGCGTCCGCGCCATGACGACACCACCAACACGGTGCCGACCCCGGCGATGCACAAGGGCGATTTCTCGGCGCTGCTGGCGGCGGGAACCGGCTACACGATTTATGATCCGGCGACGCGCGTCGCAATCGCGGGCGGACGTTTTCAGCAGACACCATTCCTGAACAACATCATTCCGGCGAACCGCTTCGACAAAGTCGGCGCGGCGATCCTGGGCTACTATCCTTCCACCGAAAAGAGTCAGGGCGACATCACCGGCGTGGGCAACTATCAGGATGCCGGCACGGCGGAAAAAGCGAAGTACTGGAACGGCACCTGGCGCGTGGATCAGAACCTGGGCGACCGGCAGCGTTTCTTCGTCCGCTACAGCACCTACACCCGCAACAGCACCTACAACAATTACTTCGACAACCCGTTTGTGGGAACGCAGTTCTGGTTCTACTCGAAAACGGGCGTGTTCGATCACGTGTACACGCTCTCGCCGACCATGGTGCTGAATAGCCGCTACAGCTACAACCGGTTTATCCGCGGCTCCGACCAGCCGGCGTCCGCGGTTGGCTTCGACCTCGCGTCGCTCGGCCTTTCGCCGCAATATGTCGGACAGGTCCCGAAGGATCAGGTCCGGTTCCCGCGTATCAACCTGACCGGCTACATCAGCAACGGTTCGACCAACGAGAACCGGCCGACGGTGAATCATACGGTGGCTTCCACGCTGACTAAGTCGGCGGGCAAGCAATCCATCCGCACGGGTTTTGAATATCGTGTTTACCAGCAGGCGGACCGCTTCGCGAGCAATCAGCAGACGGGGCAGTTCACCTTCGGCTCCACGTGGACCAAGGGACCGCTCGATAACTCGGCGGCGTCCTCGGGCAGCATCGGCCAATCGGTGGCCGAGCTTCTGTTGGGACTGCCGGATTCGGGCAGCATCACGCGCCAATCGGATTACATCGAGCAATCGGGAGCATGGGGCTTCTTCGTGCAGGACGATTGGAAGGTGTCTCCGAAACTGACCGTGAACCTTGGTGTGCGTTATGAGTTCGAGACCCCGCTGCACGAGCGCTACAATCGCAGCACGCTGGGCTTCGACACCAGCTATACGCAGCCGATTTCGGCGGCGGCGCAGGCGGCGTATGCCTCGATTTATTCGGGCATTTCGGGCGGTTTCCCGCAGCTTCCGGTCAATGCGCTGGTGTTGCGCGGCGGCATGACGTTCGCGGGCCAGAACGGCAATGACGGCAGCCTGTACAACACTCCGAAGAACAACTTCATGCCGCGCGCCGGTATCGCGTATCAGCTTGACAGCAAGACGGTACTTCGCGCCGGGTCCGGCATGTTCGCAGGCTTCCTTGGTCAGCGCCGCGGCGACGTGGTGCAGAACGGCTTCACGCAGAACACCAACATGGTGTTGACCACCGATAACGGACTTCACTTCCTCTCTTCGCTGGCCAATCCGTTCCCCAACGGCGTTGCCGAGGCAGTAGGTTCGGCGGCCGGACTGCAGACGTATCTCGGACAGGGCTTCACCTACTTCAATCCGAATCCGAAACTTCCCGTCACCATCCGCTGGGAGGCGGGGATTCAGCACCAGTTCAAGGAATTCCTGCTCGAGACCAACTATGTGGGCAGCAAGACCAACCACATCGAAGTCACGCGCAACATCAACACGCTGCCCGCCCAGTACCTCAGCACGCTGCGGACGCGCGACGACACATACAACAACTTGTTGACCGCGAGCATTGCGAACCCGCTGTACAATCTGGTCCCCGGCAACAGCCAGGGCATTTACACGGGCACGACGACCTCGCGGCAGACGCTTCTTTCGCCGTTCCCGGCCTTCGGATCGAACGCCATCAACACGACCGAATACACGGGCTACTCCTGGTATCACAGCTTGCAGGTGACCGGCACGAAGCGGTTCTCCAAGGGCTACACCATCATCGGCAGCTACACGTTCTCCAAATGGCAGCAGGCGGTGAACCTTCTCAACGCTGCCGACCCCGCGCCGGTCCGCGAGATTTCGGATTCGGACGCGCCGCACCGTATCAACATCAGCAGTGTCTGGTCGCTGCCTTTCGGCAAGAACCGCGCGTTCCTGAACAATGCGGGCGGGCTGGTATCGCGCCTGGTAGGCGGCTGGGAAGTGTCCGGAATCTGGAGCATCCAGAGCGGCTTCGCGCTGCCCTGGGGCAACATGATCTATTACGGCAACCCGGCGGATATCCAACTGCCGCTGGATCAGCGGACTCCGGAACATTGGTTCAACGTCGCCAACTTTGAGACGGCGTCGGCGAAACAGCTGCTGGGCAACCAGGTGCGTACGTGGCCGTTCCGCTTCTCCACTCTGCGTGGACCGCGGCAGAACAACGTAGACATCGCGTTGATCAAGGACACGCGGATCAGCGAGGGCAAGAACCTGCAGTTCCGGTTGGAAGCTCTCAACGCCGGCAACCACCCGTACTTCCCGAATCCGAACATGACCGTGACCACGGCGCAAACGCTGAAGGACACCGGCTTCGGCCAGATCAGCGCATCGACCCAGAGCAACTACGCGCGCCGCCTGCAAATGGCGCTGCGCCTGGTTTTCTAAGCGGAAGAGCGCTCGCAGAAATAAACATCGCTCCCTGGCCGGCAGGTCAGGGAGCGATTTTCTTTTTGGGGCCTTGCCGGCAGCGGCGGGAAACAGGCAATCTATTCCCGACGTTCGGGAGCGCTGCCGGATTCCGCGCCGGTGACTTTACCGGTAGTTTGAGACCGTGACCCGGTCTCGCAGGAACCAGACATTCAAGTCTGGACGCCGAAGCGCGGCAGCACCCAGCGCATTATGGCGAAATAGGCCAACGGGAATAAGAGGAAAATCAACCAATCTGGCATTCACTCACCTGGATGCGGAAAAAGGCGTGCTGGTGACACCGAAACCGTGACACCATAACCGCTGCCTAGAAATTGATATTGATAATACAATCCTCACCCGCTTT
The DNA here is from genome assembly GCA_963811575.1 of uncultured Solibacteraceae bacterium. Taxonomy (GTDB): domain Bacteria; phylum Acidobacteriota; class Terriglobia; order Bryobacterales; family Bryobacteraceae; genus Solibacter. The sequence goes on from CAWERY010000018.1 coordinate 154,325, forward strand.
CACTTTCACCCGCACGTGGAGGTTTTTCTGCGCGGTGTCGTAGAACCAGCAATCGTCGGCGAGTAGTTCCAGTTTGGCGACCTCGTGGTATTTCTTTTCGTCGAACTCGACGCTGGCCGGCTTCTCGGAATGGTGCACCACCCACTGGTACTCGCGATCCTTCTTGGATTCGATCTCCAGGCGAATGATATCAAGGGCGGGGGCGGCGTGGACCTGCGAATATTCGGCGATGTCGCTCTCCAGCAGAAAGAATTCGCCGCCGAGCTTGGGAAAATAGTGCAGCGCCATACCGTTGGGAGCGTCCAGCGGGACGATGGCGCCATTGCGCGCGAAGACCGGCAGCGATTTGGTTTCGATGGTGATGGTTTTGGGACCGGTGGTCGCCTGGTTGGTTTCGAGGTTGGTCCAAATGCCGCGCGGAAGATAGAGCGTCCGCTTATCGCCGGGTTCATAGATCGGCGCCACCAGCATTTCGTCGCCGAGCAGAAACTCGTCCGGATGGCGGCCGCCTTCCGGATCGTCGGGAATCTGGAAGGGCAGGGGATGCCAGAGCGGGAAGCCGCGATCCTGGAGCTCCGCGATGTAGCTGCTGTAGAACGTGTCGAGCTGCTTGCGGAAGCCGCTCAGACCGACGCCGCCGGGGGAGACGCGCGCCACCAGCGAGCCCAGTTGCCGGGCGCGCAGCAGCAGGTCGGGCGGCGCATTGTTGTACGGCGTCAGATTCAACATCGGCGAGTTGGCCGCCGACATGGCGCCTGCGACGATTCGCAGGAGGGATGCCTTCAAAGAACTCCACGAGCCGAAGCGGTCGCTGCTGACGGTCCACGGATCGGCGCGATTGGGCTGCGAATTGTGCTCCTCGAAAATCTCCTTCGGGGTAGGTCCGTAATAAAAGTAGTAGTCGATTTCGGGGCCGACGATCCGGTAGCGATCGTCCCTGGTGAAATCGAAATGATAGGTGCCGCCGCCGGGGTGGAATTCGCCGTAGCCCGTGGTGGAGACGAGCAGCGGAACCTCGGCGGCCAGGGTCTTGCCCCGCAGGGAAAGCGTAGGGTCTGTGCGCGGGCCGAGTCCGAAATAATCGGCCCCGGGGAGGATCTGCCGCTCCCACGCCACGCCGCCGGCTTCGGAGCGCGGCGCGGTCAGATCGAGCAGGAGCGGCGTGCCGTTGGCATGGCGCACGCGTAGCGCCAGGCCGGATTTGGCGATCGCCACATCGAGCAGGCGCGAGCGGAGGTGAATCTCGCCCGCCGCGTCCTCGGTCTGCATGGAGAAGGGTTCGCGCGCGGCTTCCTCCAGGGGACGCAGCGCGCCATCGAGCACGCGCCGGAAGTGAAACGTGCTCGGCGTAATCCACACCAGTTCCGCGCTGCCGTGATCCAGGCGCAGCTCGACCTTGTTGCCGTGCTGCGCGAAGGAGAGCAGCAGCGACACGGCCGCGAGCGCCTGCGGAGGCATTAGAGCAGGACCATGTCGCGCTGAATGGCGCCGGTCACGCGCGCGTCATGGTCGCCGATAAACATGTTGATCTCCGAGCGCACGCCGAAGTTCGGCAGATAAATTCCGGGTTCCACGGAGAAGCAGCTCCACGGCATGACGCGGCGATCGTCGTGCGTCTCGAAATTATCCATATTGGCGCCGTTGCCGTGGACTTCCACGCCGATGGAGTGGCCGGTGCGATGGGTGAAGTATTCGGCGTAGCCGGCGTTGACGATCACGGCGCGGCAGGCGTCGTCCACCTCGTAGCCATGCAGGGTGTGGCGCTGCGCCATGGCGTCGGTCACGCGTGTGATGGCGGCGTCGCGCGCGTCGCGAACGGTGGTGAAGACGCGGCGCATTTCGTCGGTGGGGTTGTCGCCGCAGAACGCGGTCCAGGTGATGTCATAGTAGACGGCGCCAGGCTGATCGAGCTTGGCCCACATATCGAGCAGCACCCAATCGCCCGACTTGATCGGCGCCGGTGACCTCGGCGCTCGGCTCGTAGTGAGGATTGGAGGCGTTGGCGTTGCAGCCCACGATGGGGCCGCTATCGGTGAGCAGGCCGGCATCGGTGAAGCCCTGGCGGACGAAATCCTTTACCTCGACCTCCTGGAGCGGCGCGCCGTTGCGCGTGCGTTCGCGAATCAGTTCGAAGGCGGCGGCGCGTACCTTGTCCACGCGGCGGCCGGCTTCCAGGTGGGTTTCGAGCTGCTCGGGCGTCCAGCGGGCTTCGAAGACCTGGATCAGCTCGGCGGAGGTGACCACATCGACGCCCAGGCTGCGCACCAGTTCCACGGTCCCGGCGTCCACGGTGGCGACGTACGGCACGGCGCACATCGGCGAGTATTGCATGGCGACGCGTTTCATGCCGGCGGTGAGTTTGCCGAGCGCGGCGAGTTGTTCGGTCCAACTGGAATAGGCGATCTTTTCGCCAGGCAGGCCGGCGAGTTGGTTGCGCTCGATGCGGTGTTCCATGCCTTTGGGCTCGCCCTCGGCGGGGATCATGTAATACCAGCGGCGCGTGACTTTGCCGGGCGGCAGGCCGAGCACCCGGTAGGCCAGCGGGTCGCGCATGTGGTGATCGAAGAACAGCCACCCGTCCAGCTTCTGGTTGCGAATTTCCTGTTGAATCTTAGCGAGGTTCATGGTGTAGCCTTCAAACGCCTTTCCAAATCTTCTTGTGGGACTCCCTCAATCTCTACAACCTTCATGCGGCTTGTCAAGCCCGTCACGATGCGCACGCGGGCGCGCGGCACGCCGGCCCATTCCGCGAAGAAGCGGACGCATTCGTCATTCGCCTTGCCATCGACGGGCGGAGCGGCAAGGGCGAGCTTCCAGGCATCGCCGAGGCGTCCGTTGAGAGCGGAGCGGCGGGCGCGCGGATGCACCTTTACCGTGAGACGCGCCATTCGATTTTCGCCCTCAGATTTGCGACTCCGGCGGCGACGCGCGTGTCGACCACGTCGAAGGCAATGGCATCGTCCAGCCAGTCGTGGCTCGAGCCGTCGGCGGCCTGGCTGGCGACGGTTAGGGTGTATTGCTGCGGCGTCAGCCAGCAATCGAACTGGAAATCGAGCTCGAGTTCGTCGCCGGGCTGAAACTCGCCGAGGGGCTTTTGTTCGATGCGCGTATTGGTGCCATAGACGTCGATGCCGATGCGGGTGCGCACCAGGATGCCGACCATAGGGTCTGTCGCGGGGGCGTGAAATCGGAGGCGGACGCGGACCGTCACCGGCTCGCCGCTGGCGACGGAGGCGGCGGGTTCGCCGGCGGAATTCAGGATTTCGACGCTCAGGATTTCGCTGGTGCCATCGCCGTGGCGGAAGCTGCCGCGCACGCGATCAGCATTCTTGTTGGTGGCCTGCTGACGTTCGAGCACCAGGCCGATATAGCGATTGATCACGTCATTGGGCGTACCCTGGGCTTCGATGCGGCCGTTGAGCAGGAGGATCGCGCGACTGCTCAGCGCTTTGACCAGGCCGAGATCGTGGGAGACGAAGAGGACGGTGATTTTGCGCTCGCGGAGCTCCTCGAATTTGCGCACGCAGCGGTTGGCGAAAACCGCATCGCCCACCGCCAGGGCCTCATCGACGATGAGGATTTCGGGGTCGACGTGGATCGCGGTGGAGAAGGCAAGGCGCACGTACATGCCGCTGGAATATTCTTTGACGGGCCGCTCGATGAACTCGCCGATTTCGGCGAAGGCTTCGATGGACGGCATGGCGCGATCGATTTCGGCGCGGCTGAGGCCCATGATCTCGCCGTTCAGATAGACATTCTCGCGGCCGGAGAATTCGGGATTGAAGCCGGCGCCGAGTTCGAGCAGCGCGGCGATGCGTCCGCGCGTGACGACGCGTCCGGTGGTGGGCTGCAGAATGCCGCTGACGATCTGAAGCAGCGTGCTCTTGCCGCAGCCATTGGGGCCGACAAGGCCGAGACACTCGCCTTTTTCGACTTCGAAGCCGATGTCCTTGAGCGCCCAAAAATCGGTATGGCGCGGCTTGCTGCCGGGAAGCATTTCCCGCAGGCGTTCGCTGGGGCGGCGGTAGAGACGGTAAAGCTTGGAAACGTTTTGAACGAGGACCAAATTCAATTGTAGTGGAGTGGGCGGCGCAACCTGCCGCGGAGTGTTCCCTCTTGACTTCTACCGTATTTCAATTATTATTGAAGCATGGAAGAAGGGAGCCGATGAAAAAGAGTCCTGAACAAGTCACACGCTACGCCGATATGTTTGCCGCGATGGGGACGGAATCGCGATTGCGCATCATGCAATTGCTGCTTTCCGCGCATCCGGAGGGGATGGTGGTCGGCGAGATTCAGGAAGAGCTTGGCCTTTCGGCGTCGAATCTTTCGCATCATCTCGACAAACTGAAGAACGAAGATCTGGTGCAGGTCGCGCGCGAAGGGACGTTCCTGCGATGCACGGCCAACGCAAACAGCCTGCAGGAACTGCTTGGATTTCTTTACGCCGAATGCTGCACGCGCAATCAGGCGGTCAAACCGGAAACCATCGTAAAGCTTTGCAAATAAATTTATGGCTATCGAAAACATCACCGATGTTGTGAAAGAGAAGTACGGCCAGCACGCCCTGCGCGTCGTGGCGGGCCAGGCCAGCTCCTGTTGCGGAGCCGCGCCTTCGAACAATTGCGGCGACCCGATTACGGATAACCTGTACGGCGCTGAAGTGGCCGGGCTGCCGGCCGACGCGGTGGCCGCCAGCCTGGGCTGCGGCAACCCTACGGCGCTCGCGCAGTTGAACGCCGGCGAAACGGTGCTCGACCTGGGCAGCGGCGGCGGGATCGACGTGCTGCTCTCCGCGCGCCGCGTCGGGCCCACCGGGAAGGCCTACGGGCTCGATATGACGGACGAGATGCTGGCCCTCGCCAACGCCAACAAGGCGAAGGCCGGCGTGGAAAACGTGGAGTTTCTCAAGGGCCAGATGGAGAGCATTCCACTCCCCGACAATTCGGTGGACGTGATCATTTCCAATTGCGTGATCAATCTCTCCGCCAACAAAGATCGCGTGCTGGCGGAGGCATTCCGGGTGCTCAAACCGGGTGGGCGTTTCGCGGTCTCCGATGTGGTGACGCATGGCGAGATACCGGTGGAGATTCGCCAGCACGTGCTGCTGTGGGTAGGCTGCCTGGCGGGTGCGCTCGAAGATACCGACTACCGGGCCAAGCTGACCGCGGCGGGCTTCGAAGCCATCGATCTCGAGCCCACGCGCATTTACCGGGTGGACGATGCACGCGCGTTTCTCGCCGATAAAGGCCTGGACGTGGACGCGATTGCGCCGCTGGTGGACGGCAAGTTTTTTAGCGCATTCATTCGAGCGCGCAAGCCCGTCGCGGCGAAGCCGTGTTGCGGTCCGGCGTGCTGTTCGTGAATCCTAGCGAGTGAGCGGGGCAGGGAAGAGCTTCGGAGGTGCGCGAACCGATTCGCGCTAACGGCAGGGAGTTTCTGAGAGAATCCCAGCCTGTCCCCTTTGGCTGCAGGGGACAGGCCGGGAGGCCTTGCTTACGTGAGCGACCAGCCCTTGCGGACGGTGGGCGCCAAGTACTTGTTGGCGTCGGCGTTGTTGCTGAACCGGCCTTTCGCCGCATCCCATTCCAGCTTGCCTTCGACGCGCAGGGCGATTACGCCGAGCAGCATCCATTGCACAAACGGGGAGGAGACGTTGAAGTTCGATACCGCGGGGTCTCCACCCTTGGCGGCGCGAATCCAATCGCGGTAGTGTCCCGGAGACCGCGTCAATAGCGGCGAGGGGAACTTGTAATCGCGCATCTTCTCCACGGGCAGCAGGCGGGTCTGTTCGCCATAAGTGCCGGTGGTGATCATGCCCTTGTCGCCGATGAAGAGGCTGCCATCGGGAGTCACGCGCAGCGGCTCGCCGCCCGGCAGATAAGCGTCGTTCCAGTGGAAGACCTGGCCGACAAACCCGCTCGGAGGCGGCGCCACGGGAGCGCCTGCGCCGGTAGCACCGGCAGCGCCCTGTCCCTGGCCACGGCCGCCCTGGCCGCGGCCACCGCCGCCGATGCGCGGCAGATCGCCGAGGTACTCGCCTGGGGGAACGCCCTTCACATCGGGCTGGCTCTTCAAGCCATCGTGCCAGTAGATCGACACCGGAGGCATGTTGCCGCGCGCCGGGAAATCGAACTTGATGACCGAAGCCTTGGGGAACATGAAGGGGCTGGCGCCTTCCTTCTTAATGCACTCGACGCTGGTCGGTGCGCCCAGGCGCAGGGCCATGTTGGGAGCGCCCAGGATGTGGCACGCCATATCGCCCAGCGCGCCGCAGCCGAAATCGTAGAAGCCGCGCCAGTTGAAGGGCTGGTAGAAGTATCCGCCGAAGTTATTCGGATAACCCGTGGTGCCCTGGGTGAAGGGACGGCTGTTCGCGATGCCGAGCCACAAATCCCAATCGAGCGTCTCAGGCACCGGCATTTCGGCCGGAATTTCCGTCAGACCTTGCGGCCAGATGGGGCGATCGGTCCATGCGTGGACTTCGGTGACATTGCCGATCTCGCCGCCCCAGATCATTTCCGCGCACTGGCGCGTGCCTTCGTTCGAATAGCCCTGGTTGCCCATCTGGGTCGCCACTTTGTATTTGTTGGCGGCGTCCATGAGCATCTGCGCTTCCTTGACGGTGCGGCAGAGGGGCTTCTGCACGTAAACGTGCTTGCCGCGCTCCATGCAATGCAGGGCGGCGGTGGCATGCATGTGATCCGGGATCGTGACGATCACGGCGTCGATGCTGTTGCCTTCCTTATCCAGCATCTTGCGGAAATCTTTATACTTGGGCGCCTTCTCGAACTGCTTATAAATATTGGCTGCCTGCTTATCGTCCACATCGCACAGCGCCACGATGTTTTCCGTCGGCGCGCATCCGCGAATGTCGCTGGCCGCTTTTCCGCCGGCTCCGATGGACGCGATGTTGAGCTTTTCGTTGGGCGATTTGTATCCAAGCGCCTTTAGGGAAGGAGTGCTACCGAAACCGGCCGCCGGAACAGCGCCGGCCAGCAGCGAACCATAGAAAAAATGTCGTCGACTGATACCATCTAAAGCCATACGTGGACATCCTCGGCAGTATCGTATCAGAATTACAACTGCGCGTGGTAGGCGGAGTGCCGTTTAGGCTCCGATTTGTCAGCTTAGCGCTTGCGGCGATGGGGCCGGCGCCGCGAGCTGGGTTCGGCCGGCATTTCCTTGGCAATCTTCAAGCCGGAGAAGACGACGTAGCGGTGATAGCAGCTATGGCAGCGGCACAGCGGGACCTTGAGCCGCACCAGGTAGTTTTCAAATCCGGAACGGGGATGCGAAACATACACCGTTGCCGAATCGCACTTGGGGCAGGGGCCGCCGCGCGGCGCGATGTCGGCCGGAGGCTTCTCGCTGGGCTGCCCGAAACTGGCGGGACCCAGTGGAACCACGGGGCTCGCCGCTGCTTCCGCCTGGAACTCGGGCGCCGGTAGCGGGTGGGTTTCCGGAGATACGCCGGGCGCGGCCTCGGCTTCCGGCGCTGCTTCGTCGCGTTGGGGGGCAGGGGGCGCGGGCGCTACCAGGAACGGAGCGGCGGCCTTGGCAGCCGGCGCATCGCCGGTGTCCTTCATTTTCAGCAGGACGGTGAGCAGCCGTAATTCGGTCAGCACTTGCTGCATGGTGGGCTGGATGTTTCCGGCGTAACAGTTGCCCGCGATCTGAAGCGCGGAAGCGCGCAATCCGGCAAGCCCTGTGCGCGGCCCCGCCGCGCGTGGAAGAACCGGCATCTCTCCGGCGGGAGGCAGCGAGCCGGTCAGCATTTGAAACAGAAGTGCGCCGAATGCGCGGATATCTCGCTCTATATCGGCGGGCTCCCGGGAGCGCGCCGGCCGCAGCTCCGCGCCGCGTTCCGTCATCGTGATGTTGGCGGCAGTCAGGCTGCCGTGGGCTCGACCCTGTCCATGAATCTCGCGCAACGACGTGGCGATTTCATTAGCGCATTGCAGCGCCGTAGCCAGTGACATTGGGCCGGCCAATAAAGTCCGGGCCAGTGTTCTGGTGCTCGAATCCTGGCGCCCTGGAGATGGTGAACTCATTGACAATCTTAAACCTTACGCTCTGATTCCAAGCCGCGCAAGCATCACTGGTACCGCAGGTTTCCGGTACCGCGCCGCTTCAAAACAGTACCCGACGGCGTTACCCGCAGCCGCTAATTCTCCACGAAGGTCGGCCGTTCGCCCGCGTTCTCGCCGGGCTCCAACACCGCGCTCTGCAGCGATTCCAAAGCTTCCACGACGCGCTCCACCAAATCGTCGGTCTGCGACATGGCAGTGCGCGAAGATTCGATGGCCGCGCCGTGCACGCTCAGGTTCGTCTCGATATCCACCAGGTCGGCCGCGATATCGCGCTGGAACTGCGCGAACAACTGGCGCATCTCTTCCATGCGGCGCTCGACAGTGTGGACGCGCTCGTTAGAAGCCGCATCCAGCGTGTCGCTTCCGCTCGACGCGCTGACGCGCGCTTTGGCGGCGGCGAATTCCACCGTCATGGCGGCCAGCTGCCGCTTCAGGCTGCCGACCGCTTCGTCGGTGGTACGCTGCAGCTCCACGAGCGCCTTCTCGTGGGCTTGAAAGCGTGTGGCGATGCGCCCTTCCATCTGCTGAAGTTCGGTGCGCAAGGAGCCTGCGTCCACCGCATCGCGGCGGGGCCCGGGGGCTGCGGCAGGGTCGCTCCGGCGCGCCGCCACCGTCACCAGTTTCAGCTCCATCAGGACTTTCTGCATGCGCGGCGTACGTTCTTCGGGATTCTTCTTCAGGCACCCGCCAACCAGACGGTCCACTGCCGGGCTGCCCGAGACGGGTGTGGGGCCATGGGTGATGCTGGAAACCAGCGCCATGCGCGTTTCGCCCTGAAAGGCGCGCCGGCCGGTCAGCATCTCAAAAAGGATGGCGCCGAAAGAGAAGATGTCGCTGCGCGCGTCCGCCTCGCGCCCGTGCGCCACTTCGGGAGCAGTGTAGGGAGTGCAGGCTCCCAGCGTCCACTCCGGGGCGGGCAGCAACTCCAGGCCTTCCGCGGTGATCGCCAGATTCGTCGGGTTCACCGCGCCGTGAACCTTTCCGGAATCGTGAATGCGGCGCAGGGACTCGGCCAACAACATGGCAAAACGCAGCGCGTCCGCCACCGGCAGACGGCCCTCGCTCAGGCGATGTGCCAGGGTCTTCAAATCGTTCGTGGCCATAGGTTCCCACACCATTGTGACAGTTCTCCCCCGCTATTTGGAGTAGATCAATCCCATAGTACTCGGGACAAGTCCCCGGGAGCTGAATAGAGTTCCAGGGGTACGCTATCTGCGACGTTATCCGGTACGTTTGTCCTAGTGAACTGCTGGTTTAAGTCCCGGCCGCTTCATGGAAGAAAGCCAGGGACTTAGCGGCGCACTCAGTCCATCGAAAATTGCGCGCCTGGTCGCGTCCGGCGGCGGCCAGCGAACTGCGTAAATCCTGTGACGTGAGCAGTCGCGCCAGGGCGCTGTGGAGTTCGCTTTGGCTGCGAGGATCCACCAGCAGGGCGGCGCCGCCCGCGATCTCGGGCAGGGAGGACACGTTCGACGTGATCACCGGGACGCCTGCCGCCATCGCCTGCGCCACCGGGAAGCCAAAACCCTCGTATAACGACGGATAGACGAACGCCTCCGCCGCGGCGGTCAACGGCGCCAAATCGGGTTCCGGAATGTAACCCAGATAGCGCACCATGCGCAGCCGCGAGACCGTCCGCTCCGAGTTCCATCCCACCGGTCCGGCGACCACCAGTTGATACTGATCGCGCAGCACGAGGGGCAGGGATTCGAAGGCGTCCAGCAGCAGATCCAGGTTCTTGCGCGGTTCAATGGTGCCTACGAACAACACAAACGGGCGCACCAGGCCGTAGCGCAGGCGAACCCGCTCCACGCTCTCCACCGGCGGATCGAAGAACGCGTCGGCGATCCCGGAATGAATGGTGGTGATCTTCTCGGGCGCGATCCCGAGCACGCGAATCGCGTCCATGCGGGTGCATTCGGAGACGGCAATCAGGCGATGAGCGCGTTTCGCCAGCCGCGCGAAACTGCTTTCCGCTACCAGGTTTGCGTGCGGATGCAGTTCCGGCATCAGGAAGCCGGTCAGATCGTGTACCGTCGCGGTGAGACGCGCGCGCCGCGGCGGATGGCGCACCAGGACGCTGGCGTGAAACACGTCCGCGCCCACGGTCAAGAGATCGAGCAGCGGGATGGGCGTGTGATTGGAAAGCCCCAGCGCGGCCAGGCCGCCGGCCGTGCGCAGCGGCCCCGCGACCGAAGCTTCGTGCGTCAAGGCGCGCACCGCGGGCAGGTTCGGAAAGGTGCCGATTACGTTCGGTCCGGCGGCGCGCCTCAGGTGCATGATCCAGTGATAGAGGTAGTTCTTGACGCCGGCGCTGCGGACCAGCAGCGGAGTGGCGTCAATGACAACGCGCATCCTAATCAGTGTGTAACTGTTCGCACCGGTAAAACAAGCTGCGAAGTATAGTGGTAGCTGGATTTTTATGTGTATCCTTCGCATCTCGTTGCTGAGTTGCCTGATTTTGGCCGCGGGTGCCCAGCAGAGCCCGCCTGCCCTCTCCAGTGTCATGTCTCAGGTCGAGACCCTGCTCGCCGATCACAATAGCGCGGGCGCCCTGCAGCTGCTGCGGGCGGAAGTTGCGAAGAATCCGACAAGTGCCGGAGCTGCGAGCGGCCCTTGGCACCGTGTGCCTACGCGCCGGCGAGTACGACGAAGGGATCGCCGCGTATCAGGCCATCCTGTCTCAACCAGCGAACAGTGCGCAACGGTCCGGCAGCCTCTACCTGCTCATCGGCGAGGGATACCGACGGAAGGGCGATTTCGAGAGCGCGATCGTCAACTTCCAGCGCTCTGTGGAACTGCGACCAGAGAACGTCATCGGCAGGAACACGCTGGCGCTGGCGCTCGATGCGGTGGGAAAGAAGGCGGACGCGGAACGGGAATATCGCACCATACTGCAACTCGACCCCCGCAACGGCGTTGCGATGAACAATCTGGCATACCTTCTCTCGGAATCCGGTGGAGATCTGGAAGAAGCCTGGAACCTCGCAATGCATGCCCACGAATTGCTGCCCAGACTGGACGAGATCTCGGACACCGTGGGTTGGATCTCCTTGAAGATGAATCGCTCCGATACGGCGATTACCGTGTTTCGCGATTTGGTGGCGAAACAACCGTCCGGTGCACGCTACCGCTATCACCTCGGCATGGCGCTCGCCCAACGCGGCGACACGAGCGCGGCGGTGGAGCAGTTACGGGAGGCGCTGAAATATATTCCGCCCGACGACCTCGCCGCCAGGATTACCGAACTGCTGATGGTTCTGGAGAAGTAACCGCCGCTTGGAAGGCTGCCAGCAATTGGTCCTGCGGCTGGCTTGCACCGCCGTGTGCGTGATGGTGCCCGTGGTGGCCGGTGTGAGCGGTGGCCAGATTCTTGAGATTCGGCATCTGCCCGGTCTGCGAGGCATCCTGGAAATCCGAAGCAAGTTGATTGAGCGCGGCCGCCGCCGTGGTATTTCCATCCGACTGGGCGGATTGCGCGGCCTTCTGCAGATTCGTGGCGATCTGCCCCGTGACCTCCTTATACTTGGCAGGGTCGGTTTGCTGCAGCCGCTGCAGCGTCGTCATCATCTGGGCGAGCGGAGAAATCTCCGGGCTATCGGTTTTCAGCCCAAGCGAACTTTCTGCCACGCGAGCGGAACTCGATGTTGGTCAAGCCGGTGTTCTGAAGCGTGATCAACGGCTGTAGATAACTGTTGGCACTGCTAATGGAACCCATGCCGAGTCCAAAGGCAATTCCCTGGCCGCTCGCAAAAGGTTGAAAGCGCGCTACCGCGGCTTTCCCGCCGCGGCGGGTTTCTGGCGGAGCGGCAAACTCTTGACACTGCCGCCCGCTATACTGTTCGTTGCTCGAGCCCGCTCATGCGGCTGTTCGCTTGCCTATCGCTGCTCCTCGCCGGAGGAACCTGCCGCGCCTGGGATACCATCCCCCACCAGAAGATCACCAAAGCCGCGCTCGATTCGCTGCCCGCCCGGTACTTGAATCGCCTGGGTCCCGAAGTCAAACCTCTCATCGATATCTATTGCATGTACCCGGACCGCTATCAGGAAATGGTTGAGTTCGGTTTTGTGAGAAGCAGCCCCGGCCCGCGGGATGCCGCCGAAATTGAAGCCTATTGTGTTCGCCCCGATGGTCAAGCCATCCACGGCGCCACCGGTGATTGGGAACTGGATGCGGGTTCGCTCGTCTACCTCTTCGAACGCATTCTGACCAACCTTTCGGAGAACAAATCCGGCGAAGCGGCCCGTTTTGCGGGAGTCCTCTCCCACTTCCTCGCGGATAGCCTGAGTCCGCCGCATGCTGTCCCCGCCGATCAGTTGCTCGCGATGGCGCCGCACTCCGGGATCAATATCCACGCGGTGATCGAACGCTCCATCCCGGAATTCAGCATCCAGAACCGTGCGCCGCATATGGCGGCCGAGCACCTGCTGCCCGCCGCCAGGGCCGTCTTCGACCAGTGTTACGCTGCCCGGTCGGCCAATCGTCGCGATCTGCAGGCGATCGTGAATGCCGCCGCCCTCAACGACCAGCCGGCACTGGATGGATACCGCCTCCGCGCCGGCCGCAGAGCCGCGGAGATCCTGGCCGATTCCCTCTACACACTCTTCCGGATGGCGGAAGGGCCAGTAAAGTAAAGGGCGTTCCCCTTTACGGCTTCGCGAACTTTGCGAGAAAAGGACTGTCCCGGTTGATATCATCTGGAGAGTTCCCCGCAATATTCAGGAGGGCGTTCCGATGCCACAGGACGTAGTATTTAGCGAGAATCCCGGCGAGGCGATTCTACGCGGCGTGAACTCTACCGCGATCCCCCTGATCGGCGCTCTAGGTCCTAATGACGTTTACCGGCGCCCCAGGAAAAATACCATTGCCAAGCACGTAGAGCTATCGGATCCCTTCGAGAATATGGGAGCACAGATGGTCTACGAGGTGGCCTCGAAAACCATGAACGAGGCCGGCGACGGCGGCGCTACCGCAACCGTGCTGGCGCAATGTATTTTTCGCGAGGGCGTGATAGCCGCCGCGGCGGGCAGCAGCAGGACGGCGCTCAAGAGCGGCATTGAAAAGGCCGTCGCTGCGATCATCACTCGCATGGCGAATTCGGCGCACCCCGTGAGCGGCGAGGCCGTGGCACGTGTCGGCACCTTCTCGGTCGATGGAGACGCCGTCACGGGCCGGCTGATTGCCGACGCCCTCTCCAGGGCGGGCCGCGATGGCGTGATCATGGTCGAAGAATCCAAAGCCGTGAGCAGCGAGCTCCACAGTGTCCGCGGAATGCAGTTTGACCGGGGATATCTAACGCACTACTTCGTGACCGATGTGGAGCGCGAGGAAGCGGTGCTCGAAGAGCCGTACATCCTCATCTATGAGGACGCGATCTCGCAAATCGAACAGCTGGCGACTGCATCCGGCGGAGGAATTCTTGCGGAGGTCGCCCAATCGGGCAAGCCGCTCCTGATCGTGGCCGAAGATGTGACCGGCATTGCGCTCGCTACCCTGGTGATCAATAAGATTCGCGGCGTCTTGAAATGCTGCGCGGTGAAAGGGCCCGCCACGGGCTATCGCCGCATCGCGATGCTCGAAGATCTGGCGGCCATCACGGGCGGCACAGTCATCCGCGAATCGGGCGGGATCCGGCTGGAAGAGCTCCGCCTGGAGCACCTGGGACGCGCCGCCCGCGTGATCGTGGATAAAGCTCGCACCACAATTGTGGATGGTGCCGGGGACGAGCAGCGCATCGAGCAGCGCATCGATCTCATGCGGGCACAGCTCGCCCGCCCGCTTACGGAGTATGATCGCGTGAAGCTGGAAGATCGCCTTGCGACCCTGGAGGGACGCGTCACGGTACTCCAGGTTGGCGCCGCGACGGAAGCGGAGTTGAGCGGCAAGAGGGCCAAGGTCGAAGACGCACTGCGGATTACGCGAGCCGCCGTTGAGGAAGGCGTCGTGCAAGGCGGTGGAGTCGCCCTCCTGCGCGCCGCGCAGAGCCTGGCAGGCTTCCGTCTCGCAGGGGACGAACAGATCGGCGTCGATATCGTGAGGCGCGCCTGCCTGGAGCCGCTCCGCCAGATCGCGGATAATTCGGGAGTCGATGGCACGGTGGTGCTTCGCGATGTCAGCAACTTTGAGAATCCCTACATCGGCTTCAATGCCCGAACCAGGCGTTATGAAAATCTGATGGAATCGGGCATTGTCGATCCCCTGAAAGTAACTCGCCTGGCACTGCAAAATGCCGCTTCGATCGCCGCCTTCCAGCTCACCGAAGAGACGCCGATCCTCGATGTTCCCGAGACGTTTGAAAAGTTCGGCCAGCCTCCGCTACCCGCCGAGTCCACCGTCAGGATCGGCGAGACATATCCTATAGCTCCCTCTAGTCCGCCTCCGCCCGAGCCGCCGGGTCCACCCGAAGACGCAGATCCGCCCGGCGGCAACGGGCCCGATGCGCCTCATCGGGAGTTCTATTTCGCGCTCGAAGGCAAGGGCGCGCACGGCGACCAGGTGCTATGGGACGCCGCCTTCGACCTGGTCTTCGGTTACGACGTTCCGCCTGCCGATGTTCTGGCGGAATTGATCGGCGCCAAGCTGGATGAGCAGCTCACGAAAACCAAAGTTACCCTGCGCATCGATGTAGACCCGGTCGGCCTCCTGCCGGCCGACGATTCCGCAGGGCGCTTCGCCGTCTTCGAAAATGGAACGCTTACCGGCGACAAACCGCGCTTCCACCTCAAGGCGCCGCCGAAAGGCTCGCTGGCCGCGAACGACCCTTGCGGCGTGGACATCAGCTTTTATGCCAACCGTGTTTTCCTCTATAAGGTGTTTCTGCCGGTGCGCGCGGTAGACCGCCTGGACGAGAATGCCGCGGCGGTGAAGCGGCGCATCGATTTGGATGTCGCCGACGTCTACGCCTCCAACGCCTGGAAGCGCGACGCAGTGCTCGCCATCTCCAAAGTCGGAGGAGCTTGGACCGTATCTTGCGATACGGGGGTCACTGCCTTCTATCACGAGCATGCCCAAATCGGGCCCGCAGATCTTGCCGACCAGTACAAGGTCAAAAATATCATCGACGATATCACCCAGATCGCCGAGTCCGAGGTCTGGAAGGCGATCGACGAACACCTCGACGTCCCGCAGACGAAAGACATGCAGGACGATGCCCTGAAGTGCATGCGGATTCTGATGACCGCGGGCTACAAACTCTATCGCATTCTCGAAGCCGATCCCACGTTCAAGAAGGCTTTGGCGTTGATCGAACAGTTGGACGACAATTCCCGCATCACGATCCGGACCGATGGCGATGCCTTTCCGTGGGAGTTGCTCTACCCGTTGCCCTACCACTACAACAAGCCGGATGAGAATTTCCAGCCCGGCCGCTTCTGGGGCAAGCGCTTCCAGATTGAGCAGCTGATTTACGACGCGGGAGAAGGGGAAAAGCTGCCGCGCGATCGCCGCCAGCCCGGCAATCTTCAGGTCAGCGTGGGCTTCGACAAGGGCATCGACGTCGATTGGGCGGGCTTCCTGTACCAGCCCGTGGACATGCAGATCAAAACCTTTCCACAGTTCCTTTCGGGCCACTGGGAGCAGAAGCAAACCGAAGACGAGATTTCCGCCTTCATGGCGGAAGACTATCCGGCGAGCTTCATCTATCTCTTCTGCCACGGTGACGAAAACCATCTCAAATTCCAGGAATCCGGCTGGGGACTGGGCTCCGAATCGATCCTCGCGCCTCCCCTCTATTCGCGGTGGCCGCTGGTATTTTTGAACGCCTGCAGCGCCGGAAATATTTCGCCGCTGGCCTTCAGTTCCTTCCGCACCGAATTCCGCCGCAAGCGAGCTGCCGGGCTGGTCGCGGCGTCCTTCCCGATTCCGTCTCTATTCGCCGCGTTCTTCGGCACCCGCGTGCTCCGCGAATATGTCAGGCGCCGCCCGATTGGCGACATCCTTTTCGAATTGCGCGGGCAGTTGCTGGCGAAAGGCAATCCGCTCGGCCTGCTCTACAGCCTGCAATGTCCGCTGGATGTCAGCGCGCCGGTGAACTGAGATGGACGCGCGTAGAGTCACCCTCATCGTCAGCGATCTCCACATGGGCGATGGCGCGCCCGGTGACGATTTCGTGGATGACGATCACCAGTTCGCAAAGTTCGTCCGCGCCCAGGCCGCCACTCGGGAAGGCGCCGCCGGTCAGATGGAGCTGATCATCAACGGGGACTTCCTCGAATTCGTCCAGGTCTATCCGCAGGCGTACCAGCTCAACTCGGCGCAATACTGGTGCACCGAAAAGGAGTCTCTCGCCAAGCTGGAACGCATTCTGAAGGGGCACGCGGACGTCTTTCTGTCCCTGCGCGAATTTCAGCGCGGCGGCAATCGCGTCACGCTCTTCGCGGGCAATCACGATGTAGACCTGTACTGGGATGATGTCCGTCAGCGGATCACAGAGGAGGCCGGCGACATCAATTTCGAGCTGGGCGATGTCTGGTACCAGCGCTATCAGGGCCGCCTGCAGATCAGCCACGGGCACCTGTTCGATTCCATCGACCCCGCCAACGGTTTCGCCCACTGGCAAGACCCTCGCCTCGGTCAGCCGAATTCCCTCGTACAGCGCCTGGAGATGTGTCCCGGAACTCTGTTCGTCGTCAAATTCGTCAACTACCTGGAAGACAAATACCCCTTCGCGGACAACCTGCACCCCGAGACCGCGCTGGCCAATGTCTTGTGGCGCGAAGATCGCTGGGCGCTCAAAGCCGTGGCCTGGGTCTTCGCGCGCTTCGTGCGACAGTTTCCGAAGGCCTTCCTTTCCGCCGGGAAAAAGAATACCGCGGAGATCGGGCCGCATTTGCTCAGTGCCGTCAAATTGAATTCCGTCATGCAGGAAAAGCTTGCCCGGGTGTACCGGGAAGTTCTCCACGAACCGGATGTGACCGGCGCACTGGTCGCCACCCGGCTCAATTCGGAAGACGCACTGGCGGAATTCATGGAGCGTCTGCTGCAGACCAATGTGCCGTGGGAGGAGTGGCTCACTGCGTTCGACGCCGCCAAGCCGCTCACCAACAGCGCCGCCGCACCCGGTAAGGGCACGCTGGCGATTCAAGCAGCTTCCAAAATCGACACCCTCCAGGCTTGCGTCGATGTGGCGCGCAAGCAGTGGACGGCCGGCGCCCAGATCGTCGTCCTGGGGCACACCCATCTTCCGCAATGCGTAGAGGAAGCTTCAGGCCGCTACTACAACCCCGGCTCCTGGACGCGCTATGTGGATGCCAAGGATGTCCACTCGCTGACGCTCGCGAAGCTGGAACGCGAAGACCTTTTTCCCTACCGTCTCAACTGCGTCCGCGTGGAAGACACGGGCGCCGATGCATTAATATCCGCGTTCCAAACCATCGACCAGCGTTGACGCCTCAGTACACCAGGTTTGCGCCGGCAATCGTCCCGGTCTGTGCAGCGCTGGTCTTCTTCGGCTGGTGGCCGGCCGTCGTCATGCCGCCGGGCATCACATAGCTCAGCGTGCCGCCGCGCTCTACCTGCAGCACTACGGCCGTGCCCTCGTCGATCGCCTTCAGCGCCGCCCGCAGCTTCTCCACGCTTTCCACTGCGTGGCCATTCACCTCGTGCACCACGTCGCCGGGTGCGATCAAGCTCTCTCCCGCAATCCCCGTTCCGGCCAGCCCGAGCACCAGCACGCCCCGGCCGTCGCGCAGCCCGCCGAGCGACGACGCCATCTCCGGAGTCAGCGTGGCGCCGTAGATTCCCAGGCGGAAGACCAGGTTCTCCTTCTCCGTGACGTTGGGCGAGGCGCCGCTCTCGCGCGGCGCCAGCGGCGTAATCCGCAGCAGCCGCATATCCGCGCCCCGCATCACCGCCAGGTCCGCCGTCTTGCCCGCGGTGAGCCCGCTCTCCGTACGATACAGGTCGCGGATCGTGTGGACCGCCTCGGAATTCAGCGACACCAGCACATCGCCCGGCAGCAAGCCCGAGGTCGCGGCCGGTCCGTACGGGGCCACATCTTCAATCAGCACGCCTTTCTGCGTTTTGAGCTGCAGGCCGGTGATCAATTCCGGAGTCAGGCTGCGCGGTTGAATTCCCAGCCGCGGCCGCGCCACCGTTCCCGCCTTCCGCAGACCCGCGTACGTATGCTCGATGACCTCCGCCGGCACCGCCAGCCCAATTCCCTCATTGCCGCCGGATTGCGAGAGGATCATCGTATTGATCCCCAACAATGCGCCGGTCAGATCCACCAGCGGGCCGCCCGAGTTTCCCGGGATTGATCGGCGCGTCGGTCTGAATATAGGTGCGGGGATCGTCAACGCCCAATTGACGCTGGATCGCGCTCACCATGCCAAACGTGGCCGATTGCGAGAGCCCCATCGGGCTCCCGTAAGCCAGTACCAACTGGCCTTGCCTGGCCTCTTCCGCGCGCTGTCCCAGGTCGAAGAACGGCATGCCTTTCGCGTCGATTTTCAAGACCGCCAGATCGTTGTCGGAGTCCACGCCAACTACCGAACCCGCATACTCGACCATCGCGCCCGCTTGCGCCGGTTGCACCATTACTTTGATGCGCGTCGCGTTGGCGATGACGTGGGCGTTGGTGACGATGTAGCCATCCGCGGATACCAGGAAGCCAGACCCGCAGCCGCGCTCGGCAATCAGCGCGCCCACCGGCTGTTCTTCCCCGGCGCCCGCCACCTTCACACCTTGCGTGATGATTTGGACTACCTTCGGCCCGACTTGGGCAGAGAGCCGTTCCGTTTCCCCGCTCATCCGCGCCAGGTCGCGCGGAGCCGCTGTTGCCGATACCGCAAGCGCCAGGATCCAGGCGCCGTTCCGCAAATATCTCGTTTTCAGGAAATCCATCGGGCGTATCTCCGCTTTTTGGAAGGCACGCCGTTCGCCACAGTCACTTCCCCTTCGCAATCAACAGCTTACATCGGGAGACCCTATGCCTCAGGCGCACAGGGTGACGAATTGCCACCGGTGAACGATCTCAATCGCGGATGGTTCACCCACCCTGCCGCCGGCTCTTTTGGATATCACTTGCCGTACCGGTAAACCTTGCCGCCCTTCATCACGAACACCACGCGGCGCACGGCCGTGATGTCACTCAGCGGGTCGCCCTCCACCGCCACCAGGTCCGCCTGCATTCCTTCCGCGATCGCGCCGATCTGGTCTGCCATCCCCAGGGATTCCGCCGCCACCGAGGTGCCGCTGTTGATCGCGTCCATCGGCCGGTCGCCGCCGTCCTTCACCCGGTAGATGAACTCCTCGGCGTTGCGCCCATGCGCCCCCGCCACGCCATCCGTGCCCAGCACCACCTTCACATGATGGGTTCGCGCGCGCTTGAGTACCTCGGCGACCAGCGGCAGCCCCTTCTCCATGGCGGCGAATCCCTCCTCGGTGTAATTGCCGATGCCGAGGAATTTCGGTTTGTTGTCCAGGTAGTTATGCAGCACCAGAAAGTTCGGGTCGAAGTAAACGCCGCGTTGCGCCATCAGTTCGAGCGTGGCGTCATCCAGGAACGTGCCGTGTTCGATCGACGTGCAGCCCGCCATCACCGAGGCGCGCGCCCCGTCCGAAGAATGCGCGTGTACCACGGCGCGCAGTCCCTGCTGCTTCGCCTCGCCGCACGCCGCCGCAATCTGTTCGGGCGTCATCGTCATCTTGCCGCCGTCGCGTATGCTGGCCGTGGCGAAGAGCTTCACCACATTCGCTCCGTCCGCCTTCATCTTCTGGACGTAGGCGCGAATCGCCGCCGCGTCGCCGGTATTTTCATTGATCGCTCGCAGTGACGTCAGCAATCGCGGACCCGCCAGCGTCCCCGCTGCGATCCGGTCGCGTAAATCGCCGTCGAGTTCGGCGCCCACACTCTGCACCGTGGTGAACCCGCCCATCAGCGTTGCGTAGAGATTCGCCGCCGCGTAGAGCGCCGCCTGTTGCGGAGTCGATTTGGAGCCGCGTCCTCCAGCCTCGTAGCGCCCGTCCTTATTGAAGTACCAGGTGGCGTGGACGTGGGTGTCGATCCATCCCGGCATGACGGTGTATCCGCTCAGGTCGATGGCTGGCTTCTGTTTCGCATCTGCGATGCGCGTGATCTTCCCGCCTTCGATGACCAGGTCCTTATTTCTGAGGACGTGCCCCTTCCCATCGATCAGCGTAGATGTCCGTATGACAACGGGCTGCGCCATACCGAGCGATACCGCGAAGATCAACAGAGAGGTGCGAAGCATACGGATCATCTTACTTCTGATCGTTCAACCCGATCACCACCACCGTCTGCGGATTCCCGATCGGCGTCACCGTACCGCTCAGCATTCGGCCCAGTGTCACCTGATAATTACCCGCCTTCACCAGCGGTCCGCTGCGCGCGAATCCGCGGCCGCCGCCCCCGCCGCCGCCTCGTCCCCCGCGGCCTCCCGCCGGAGGAGGCGCCGGAGTTCCTTCCTCGCCGCCTTCCACGGGGGGCGTAGGACGTGCCGCCGCGCCGCCCGCCGCTGCCTGCTCGCGTAAGTCCCAAGGCGTCCGGTGTAAGCCCGATCTTCGACGACGCGTCCAGTTGCCGCACCTGCTTGCCCGTCGAATCCGTAATCGTCAGCACCGTCTTTCCGCCCGCCGGAGTTTCATTGCGCAAATAGTAAGTCAACAACGCACCCGCCGCAGGGTTCGGCGATGCCAGATTGTCGCCCTGTGCGCGGTAGTAGCCGATCTCGTCGTAGGCCCGCGCCTTGCGCCCCGGCGCGAACAGCACCCCATCCTGCGAAAGCATCTCGGTCGTCAGCGTGCGCAGCGGGGAATAATCGTCCAGTACGAAGAATCCGCGCCCGAACGACGCCGCGACCAGGTCGCTTTCGCGCGCCTGTATCTCCAGGTCGCGGATCGGCGTAATCGGCATGCCGCCCTTGAGCTTGACCCAGTGGCCGCCGCCATCCACCGTGAAACTCAGGCCGAATTCGGTGCCCACGAACATCAGGTTCGCGTTCACGTGATCCTGCACGATGGTCCACGCCGGGTCGCGTACCGGCAAATCGCCGGAGATGCTGGTCCACGTCTTTCCCAGGTCGCGGCTCTTCATCAGGTACGGTTTGAAATTGCCGCGATGAAAATCGTTGAGCGTCACGAATACCGTGTTGACGTCGTGCGGGGAAGGGAACACGTCAGTCACGTACGTCATCTCCGGCACGCCCGGGAATTTCTCCACCTTGCGCCACGTCGCGCCGCTATCCTCGGAGATCTGCACCAGTCCGTCATCCGTCCCCACGAAGAGCACGCCCTCCTTGACCGGCGATTCCGCAATCGCCGTCCCGGTGCCGAAAGAATCCGTGAACGCGTTCTTCCATACCGCGTCCGCGCCCCATAATTTCCCCATCACCGGGATCGTGTCGCGGTCGATGGCGCGCGTCAATTCGCCGCTCACCAGCTTCCAGGTAGTCCCGCGATCGTCGCTGCGCATCAACCGGTTGGCCGCGATATACAGCCGCGTGTGCGAATGCGGGCTGATCATGAAGGGAAGATCCCAGCGCGAACGCAGCTTCGCATCCTCTTCTCCAAAGCGCGGATGAATGTTGGTGCTTACCCCGGTCTTCAGATCCAGCCGGTTGCACCCGATGTTCTGCGAGCAGGCATACACAGTGCTCGGGTCCGCGTAATCCACGCGGGATTGAAAGCCGTCGCCGCCGCCCGTATTCAGCCAGTCGCTGGTGCGGATTCCGGCGCGATTGATAGTCCGCGAAGGCACGCCCTGCGAGCCGTTATCCTGCGCGCCCCCGTAGACGTTGTAGAAGGGCAGGGCATTGTCCACGCTCACCCGGTAGAATTGCGTCACCGGAATATTGTTGAAGTGCCGCCAACTGCGCCCGTGGTCGTAGGATTCGTAGAGCCCGCCGTCATTGCCCTCAATCAAATGGTTGGCATCGGTCGGGTCGAACGTCAGCGAGTGGTTGTCGCTGTGTACCTGCCAGCCCGCCGCGGTAATCGTCTTCCCGGCGTCCTCGCTCACGCGTACCGCCATATCCATCAGGTACACGCGGCCTTCTTTGAAGGGGTCGGCGAAGATCTCGCCGTAATATTCCGGGTCCTGCACGATGAAGTCGTTCAGCTTCGCCCAGTGCGCACCCGCATCGTCGGAGCGATACATGCCGGTCTGCTTGTTGTCTCTTATTGGTAGTGATCGTCGCGTAAATCACCGCCGGATTCTGCGGCGATACCGCCAGCGCAATGCGCCCCTTGTCCACCGTCGGAATCCCGTCCGTAAGCCGCGTCCAGTGCGCGCCCGCGTCCGTCGTCTTGTAGATCCCCGAATCCGGACCGCCGGCCACCACGATGCTCGTCGTCCGCCGCCGCTGGTACGCCGCCGCATACATGATGTCGGGATTGCGCGGGTCCACGTCGAAATCCGTAACGCCTGTGTTCTCGGTGATCGTCAAGGCAGCCTTCCAGGTCGCCCCGCCGTCGGTCGTCTTATACAAGCCGCGGTCTCCGCCCGCGGAGAACAACGGCCCCTGCGCCGCCACCCAAACTACGTTTGAGTTGCGCGGGTCCACCCAGATCTTGCCGATATGTTCGGAATTCGGCAGTCCCGCGTTCTTCCACGTTTTGCCGGCGTCCGTGCTTTTATAGATGCCGTCGCCATACCCGATCGCACGCTGCGCCTGGTTTTCGCCCGTCCCCAACCACACCGTGTCCGGATTCTTCGGGTCCACCGTCACGCACCCCAGCGAATACGATCCGCCTTCGTCGAAAATCGGCTGGAAGCTGACCCCGTGGTTGACCGTTTTCCACAAACCTCCCGATGCCGTTGCTACGTACCAGATGCTGCGATTCCGCGGATCTACCGCCACGTCCGCGATGCGCCCGGAAGTGAAGGTGCCGGTGATGTTGCGCATCGCCAGCTCGGTCATCAGTTCGGGCGTCAGCCGCGGCGCGGACCCCTGCTGCGCCAGCAGCGTGATGACCATCAGGGGAAGGGTGAAGTATAGGGTGCGCTTCATGGTTTTGTAAGTAAGCAGAGGCGCGTTTCGAAGGGTAAGCGTTACTTCGTTAACCAAAGAAAGTAACACTCCCGAAATCGCGCCATTCTGCCGATAAGCTGCTTATAATGAGCGAAATGCGTTTGGGTGTAGGTAAGAATTTCCGCCTGTTGCTGGTGACCTTTTTCGCCTGCTGGCTCCTCCGGCTGGCGCTCGCATGGCTCACCGGTAGCTTCCAGAATTTCGACCGGCGCGACATGGAACGGCTGGCGCTCGCCATGGTACAGACCGGCACTATCTCCAACATGATGACACCCGGAGTGCCCAGCGCGGGCGAAGCTCCGGCGTACGTCGTACTCCTTGCCGCGATCTTTCGTTTCTTCGGTACCGGCGCGCTGGCGGAAGCCATCAAAATCCTGCTGTGCACCGCGGCCTGCAGCCTGCGCGGAGTGCTGACCGTCTGGATCGCCGCCCGTTTTCAGCTGAGCCGCTCCGTACTCATCGCCATCGCCGCGTTATCCATTTTCTGGATCGGGGCGCTCAATACGGAACTGCAGGGCGATTGGGATCCGCCCTACACCGCCGTCGCGCTGATTCTTTTGGTGCGCCTGCAGGCTTTCTCGCCGCTCGAAAAACGCAGCCTCGGCCGCGCCCTGCTGCTCGGTGCGTTGTGGGCTCTCGGCGGCTACTTGAATTTTTCCATTCTCGCGGTCCTCGCCGGCTTCCTGGTTCGCGACCTGGTCGTCTCCGGACGTCATGACTTTCCACGCTACCTCCGCAATGCGGCATGTGTGTCGCTGGGCGCATTCCTGGTCCTGTTGCCCTGGGGCGTGCGCAACCGCGTGGTGCTGGGCCAGTGGATCTTCACCCGCAACATGCTCGGTTACGGACTCGCGCTTTCCTATCACGATGGCGCGCATTGGGGCGAACCTGTCAACAATCACCCCGGCAGCGATCTTGCCCTCAGTCCCTACCCGTATCTGAACGTCAGTCTGCGCCCGGAGGTCGCGCACCTGGGAGAAGTGGAATGGGACCGCAGGCAGGCCCGCAAGGGGTTGACCTGGATGGCAGCCCATCCTCTGCGTACCGTGACCCTGATGGCGCAGCATGCGTTCTTTTTCTGGTTCCCGCCAGGCTGGGGATTTTACTCCGGGATTTCGCGCGACGGCGTGGCGCCCTACGCGTTCGCCAAGTGGCTGCTGACGCTCCTGGCGATCGCGGGTTGGTTCCGCCTGCGCGCCCTGGCGCCGCTCGCCGCGCAGGCCATGGGCGTGATCCTCGTCTTCTTCCCGCTGGTCTACTACCTCGTCAACTGGTCGTCGCGCTATCGCATGCCTATCGAGTGGGTCCTGGTTTTTCTCGCCGGCGTTACGCTCGGTGGGATCTACGATACGGTGGCCGCCCATCGCGCCGCGACCACGACAGCTCTTCCTAGCCTCCAGACGAACCCCGAAAGTTAAACCGGCTCCATCGGATGCCGCATCTTCGTCCTCGAGGCTATCGAGCAGACGATGAGAACCACAAAAGAATTGCACAGCGAGGAAACCGTACTTCCCAAGACGGCCGCGGAGGTTCCCGGGCCGGTCCCCGGTACCTCAATGACAAAGGAATACGTCGAGGCGGTCGGACAGATCGCGTACCTTTGGGGCTGGCCCCTGATCAATCAGCTTCATCGCCGCGCCACGTTCGTAAAGGCGCCGGAGCCGGGACGTCTCGGCAATGTGGTGCCCGTCGCTCCAACCGGTTACCTCAGCATGTTGACCGACTATATCCAGCCCGACGAGAATTTCGTCACCTGCCCGAATCAGGATACCGTCTACGGAGCAGGATTCTGTTCCCTCGATAAACAGCCGGTCGTGTTGCAGGTGCCTGACTTTGGTCAGCGCTTTTATACGTACCAGATTGTGGATCACCGCACGGATTCGTTTGCGCAGATCGGAACACAATACGGAACCAAGCCGGGCTTCTATCTTCTGGTGGGGCCGAATTGGAAGGGCGATGTACCGCAGGAAATCAACGCTGTCTTTCGTTCGTCCACAGACCTGGCCGCGATGTTCCCGCGCGTCTTTCAGGACGACACCCCCGAGGACAAAGCAGCCATACAGCCCGTGCTCACGCAAGTCATGGCCTATCCGCTTACCGAATTCACCGGGCGGATGCAGACCAAGGACTGGAAAAATACTCCCTCGTTTCCGGCGCCTCCCAATACAGGCCAGGGCGAGGTCAAGTGGGTTACCCCCGAAACCTTCTTTGACGAACTACCGGGCGTGCTGCAGGCTGTGCCGCCGCTGCCGGGTGAGGAGTCGCTGTATCGCATGATTCAGTCCGTCCTGGATGAAGCCGCGGGGAGTCCGGCGATTCGAAAGATTCTCAAACAAACGGCGCTTGCCAGTGAGAATGGCCTGATTGCGCCGCTCTTCGAATTTCACAACAATGGCAGGCCGGTAGGTAACGGCTGGACGTCGCCTTCCAACAATGCACGCTGGGGTACCGACTATCTCTCGCGTACCGCGACTGCCAAGTCGAACATGTTCGACAACGCGCCCGAGGAAACCCGCTACATCTATACCGACTTCGATTCGAGCGGACAACGGCTTCACGGCGAACATCGCTACACCGTGACATTCGCCAAAGGCGGGCTCCCGCCGGTCAATGGATTCTGGTCGTTAACGCTCTATAACAAAGCTCATCTCTTCGATCCCAACCCGCTCAATCGCTATTCGCTGGGCACGAAGAGCAAATCGCTGAAGTATAACCCGGACGGTACCTTGACCTTCTACTTTCAGCACGATTCGCCCGGGGCGGAGAAGGAGTCGAACTGGGTGCCCGCTCCCGCGGACGAGTTCTCCCTCTTCATTCGCGCCTACTGGCCCAAGCAGGAAATCCTCGAGGGGACCTGGCTGCCGCCGAACGTCGAACGCGGGAAGTAGCCGGCAAGCCGTGTGTGCCGCGGCCTTGATACCGAAATCAGGCGCTCCCGCCTAGGGCGAACTCCGTTGTGTGGACAATTTTCCCCTTGTATACTCCACAC
Organism: uncultured Solibacteraceae bacterium; assembly: GCA_963811575.1. Lineage (GTDB taxonomy): Bacteria > Acidobacteriota > Terriglobia > Bryobacterales > Bryobacteraceae > Solibacter. Next base: position 180,398 of record CAWERY010000018.1, read on the forward strand.
ATGCAAAGAAGACTCTGGAACACAATTGCCTTCAGCTTGCTCCTGCTCATCACGGCGCGCTCCAGAGGCGGTCAGGAAGTGCAATCTGCCCCCGCGACACAGCGCGGGCGCATCCTCGGCATCGGCGGCGTCTTCTTCAAATCCGCGAATCGCGATCAGACACGCCAATGGTATTCCCAGCACCTCGGACTCGCCGACAAGGGTCAAGGCGCGATGCTGCCCTGGCGCGAACACGACGACCCTCAAAAAGGAACACGTAACGGCCTGGACTGTTTTCCCCGCCTCCACTCACTATTTCGATCCTAGTCCCGCCTCGTTCATGGTCAACTACATCGTGGACGATATGGACGCTTTGCTCGACCGCTTAAAACTCGAAGGAGTGAAGATCGATTCCAAAACGGATCAATGAGTCCTATGGCCGCTTTGCCTGGATCTACGATTCCGATGGCAACAAGATCGAACTCTGGCAGCCATTAACGCGCCAACCCCAAGTAGTTGCGCGAAGTCCCGCATTAAGTCTGTTATAAAGTCGAGGCAGCATCGACTATAGACACTATGAGGCGCGGCGCGCAAAGTCCCCGATCGCCGGAACAGGACGAACTCTACACGAAAGCCGTCGCCGCGTGGGGTCGCATGTTAGACCGCCTTGCCGCTGGCTATGAAGCCGACCCCGACAAACGCCGTGACCTCAGGCAGGAAATCCACCTTCAGCTATGGAAAAGCTTCCAGGCGTTCGATGGGCGATGCTCGCTCAAGACCTGGACTTTGCGCGTAGCCCACAACACCGCGGCCTCGTACGTGATCCGTGAGCGCCGGAACAACGCGAAATTCGTCAGCTTCGAGGAAATCGAACGAACCCTCGAAAGCGCCGATCAGCCGCGCGACATGGATCGCGATCGGGCGCTACGCGATGTGCAGCAGGTCATCCTGAAGCTCAAACCCCTGGACCGGCAGATCATCATCTCTTACCTGGAAGGGTTGGAGGCGGCACACATCGCCGACATTACGGGCCTCACACCCGCCAACATCGGCATGAAGATTCACCGCATCAAGAAAATACTGGCCCACCGGGTTCGCAAGGAGCAGTCGCATGCCTGAGCTTCCTGATTCCGCGGAGCTTCGGTCCGCATGGCTCAATCAACCCGAAGAACAGCTTCCCGTGGACCTGGAACAGATTTACAGCCGGCGAACCAGGGAGTTGGTTTCCACCACTCGCTCCGAAATCCTCAGCAGCATTGGCGCGGCCCTGTTCTTCGGCATTGTCGTGGCGTGGCGTTTCGCCGGGGAACAGGATCGTCTGGTGCAGTATGGCTGCGCCGCAGTGGTACTGTGGGCCGCCATAACGATATTCCGGTTTCGCTTTTCCATCCGGCCCAACATGTCCCAACCCGACTTCTTCGCCAGCACCGGTGTGGAACACTACCGCACGGAATTGTTTCGCCGCCGCGACCACCTGCGCAGCGCCTGGGTTTGGCACGGGCCGCTGTGGTTGGCCGGTATCGTCTCCATGGCGGCCCTCGCCGGCAGGGTCGTTCCGGGCCGTCTCTGGGATGCGCTGCCGGTACTTCTCCTGCTAGCCGGGTGTGCGGCCATCGGCGTCAGGCGCCGGCTCAGGCAGGCGGCTGAACTACAGCACGAGATTGAGGAACTCACCGGCGGATCGCCGGTGCATGAATAAGCATGAGTAGAAAAGGAGCTTACGCGATGAAATCACTGATGGAAGTCTGTGTAGTTGGATCCCTCATGGTCTGCGCCCTGGGCGCACAGGAATCTCCGAAGCCCGCAATGCGGAAAGGTGTCTCGGTGCATATGCCGGTCGCGGACCACGCGGTGGAGATGCAGGCAGCCGATGCACAAGACGCCACCGTAGTAGCCATCACGGCGGAAGGGAAATTGTACGTCGGCGTCGAACCCACCGAGCCCGGCGCGCTCGGCAACCTGAGTGCGCAAACCGTGTACCTGAAGGCCGATTCTCAGGCCCCGTTTCAGAAAATACTCACGGTCCTGGATGCTTTACGCGGGAAATCAGTAGTGCTGCTCGCCGCACCTCCCAAAAACGCCGCGACGGCCAAGATGGTGTCGCCTTACGGGGTGAAGCTGATCGTGCCCCGCTAGAAAAACTCCGCAATGCAACTTCCCGAGGCCAACGAACTCAGGCAGGGCATCCACCGCAATGACCCCGCGCGTGGATGCCCTTCCCGACGCCAACCCCAGTTGCTCATCGATCGAGGTGCTGACTCGAGGATTCGCGCCCCGCTGAGTACGCCCCCCTTTTCCCCTTACCCTAGGAAGGGGACCGTATGAAACGCACATGGACGATTCTCGGAGTGAACGACGTGCCCGGCAGCGTCAAATGGTATGAGGCGCTCTTCGGTCAGCCTCCTGCCGCTCCTGCCCATGACTACTTTGGCCAGATCCTCGATGCAGACGGCACCGTCCTGCTCTGCCTCCACCAATGGGGCGCCCATGACCATCCCTCACTCCTGAGCCCCGGTCTCGGGACGCCCGGCAATGGCCTCCTGTTGTTCTTCCGTGTCGATGATTTTGACCTCGCGCTGCAACGGGCGCGCACTCTCGTCGCCAGGTTCGAAGAAGAACCGCACACGAATCCGAACACGCAAACCAGCGAGTTCTCGCTCCGCGATCCGGACGGATACTACGTCACCGTCAGCGCGCTGTCCGCCGGCTAAAAATCATAATCGGCTCGCTTGTCTCGTAACTGATCCAGACACTGTGGATTTTACGGATCCTGCCTTGCCACCGGGTATGACCGCTGAGAAGGTCCACGCCGGCATCGCGGTTGCGATGCGGCAATTCGCCGAGCGCGGCTGGGATGCCGACGTTGGTTTGATCCGGCCCGATGAAACCGCCGGGCCGGCCGTGGAGCGCCCGTTAGCTTGCAAGCGTTATAACTGTCTGGTCGTCGGAGGCGGCGTACGCCTGCCGCCCGATGGTTGCCCTCGGTAAGCCCGGCCGCATAATCTCGACACCGCATCGCTCACCCACAAACCCAGGGCACCCCCAGGCTTTCTCCCGCCGCCGATCCCCGGCACCGTACGGCGGATGCCGTGGAGCGAGCCTGGTCTGCCCTGCAACCTAAGTCATCGTTGACCCTGAAAACACGAATCGTTCCGCCCATATCATAAGGCCACTTGATCAAGTCGGGAATGTGAAGTTCAAGGTGATTGCGATGTCAATTTGCGATACACCTTCCGGCTTAGGAATACCACTACCTGGGGAAGTAGCGCGGCGAAAGTGATGTTGCCAAGAATGGCGAGTGGTGCGAAGACCGGAATATAGTCGATCCAGTGGCCCCTTTCAAATTTCAAGATCGTAACCAGGAACGGCATGCCGCCCACTCGCATGTGTTCTCCGATAGGGTAGAGTCCGATCCAAAACGAACTGATCGCCAATAACGCGCCAATAAGAATCGCAAACCAAGACAACCAGCGCTGCCGCCAATCGGATGATGTTTCGTGCTCCCATTTGTTGGACAGGGCAGCCGCAGTCTCTATGCCCACGCCGAGCACGCCTAGGATCGCCAATAAAGAGCGGGGTTCCCATCCGTCCTTTAAGACGAAGAAACAGCGTAGTTCGTTGAAGGATCGTACGTTGGCTCAGCGTCTATCGTCCTGAACCGGCCCGACGGTGTTTCCGATCGTCCGCGTCATGCGGTACTGTCGCCTTCGCGACGTGGACTTGACGTTCCGATGCATGATGCGGAGCAGCGCCGCTTTGCCCCCCTAAAAACACAACAGGCCACGAATCCTTGCGAATTCGTGGCCCGTTGTCTCTGACTCCCGTAATTAATCGATCGCCGGTCCGAAATATCCCTGCGCCAACGCCGGCTCGGCTTCCAACGCCTTCGCCCAGCACGTCCGCGCTTCGTCCGCCTTGCCGCTGCTTTCCAGAATGCGCCCCAGATTCAGCAGCGCTTCCGGCATATCGCTCTGCTGCGCCAGCGCGTCCCGATACAGCCGCGACGCCTTGTCCTGCTGCCCCGCCTTTTCGTACATCAGCCCGGCGTTGTACAGCACTTCCGGCGTGCGGTCGCCCAGGTCGATCAGGCGTACGTGGAATTCCAGCGCCGTGTCGTAATCGTTCGCCTGAATCGAAAGCGCCGCCAACCCGCGCAGCGCGTCCATCGATTTCGGATCCGCATCCAGCATCTTCTCGTACAGCCGCTCCGCATGGTCGCGCTCGCCCATGCCGCTGTAGGCCAGCGCCAGGTTCGCGTGCGCTTCCGGCCAGGCCGGACGATACTTCAGGCAGCCTTCGAACGCCTCCGCCGCGCCGCGATAATCTTCCCGCTGCAGCCGCAGGAAGCCCATCCGGAATCGCGCTTCTTCTTCCTTCGGCGCGCGATCCAGAACCTGCTTGTAATACCGTTCCGATTCCTCGAACTGCCCCGAGTGCTCCAGCAGCAGTGCCAGGTTCCAGACCGGCGCCAACGCCTCCGGCCCCGCCTTGATCGCGCGCTCGTACGCACTCCGCGCTCCCGCCGTGTCCCCCGTCTGCTCGCGCACGATTCCCAAATTGGTGTGCGATTCGCAGGATTGCGGCCGCAGCTTCACGCACTCCGAATACGCATCCGCCGCCTGCTCGAACCGCCCCGATTTCTGATGCGCCAGCGCCAGGTTGAACCAGCCTTCGAAATGTCCCGGCACCGAGTTGACCAGCAGCGTGCAGAACTTCGCCGTCAACGCATGCTCGCCCGCCGCGCAGGCCCACGATGCCAGCCCTTCGAGCGCTACCGTCGATTCCGGCCGCAGTTCCAACAGGTGCTCCGAATACTCCCGCACCATGTCGAAATCTTCCTTCGCCATCCCGATCAGAATCAGGTTGGATAGCGAATCTTCCGAATCCGGATTCTTCTCCAGAATCTTCTGGTAAATCGTCGATGCTTCGTCCGGATGACCCAGCGATTGCAGCGCCACCGCCTTGCCAAACTGCGCGTCAACGTGACTGGCGTTGATTTCCAGGCAGCGGTCGAAACTGAACAGCGCGGATTTCGGATCTTCCTGCCGCAGATGGCATACGCCCAGGCCCAGGTGTGCGTCCAGATAGCCCGGTTCCAGCGTCGCCGCCCGGTGGAAGCTTTGCGCCGCGTCTTCCCACACCGCCGCACGCTCCAGGCACACCGCCAGGTTGAACCATCCCATCGAATATTGCGGCTTCACCTGCACCAGGATCCGGTAGCTCTTGGCGGCTTCGTCAAAGCTTCCCAGCTCAAACTGGATATGACCCATGGCGCGGTAGATCTCGGCCGAAGCTTCATTGGCCGCGATCGCCCGCTGTAATTGCTTCAGAGCCTCCTCTCGTCTACCGGCGAGATGGAGCGTGACAGCCCGCGCCAGATGACTCTGCGAGCCGGCTGTCTTATCGCCGGCGTCGATCTCGTGCGTCCGCAGGCTCTGTACCTTCTGGGGCGTTCTCATTGCTGTGCTCATTTCTTCTGATGCTCCTTGCCGATCAATTCTGTTGAGGAGATCCTAACCCAATACAATCGGGCGCGATCGTCGGATGCGCCCATGAAACCGATGCCTCCACAATAGAGGCGGTCTTCCTGCCACGTGTCCATGTCCTTGCCGTCCACCGTGACCGCAAATGTGTCGCCCGTGACCCGCGTCCGCACCGTCATCGCCGCCCGCGGCTTGCCGGGAATCCGTACCGGAGCAATCACTGCGTCCTCCGTCGCTCCCGCCCGAACCACCGCGCGGCTGAATTCCAGTTCGCCGCCCGGAATTGCCGTCAACGTGCACCGCATATATTCCTGCAAGTCCGTTGCCCGCACGACCCACGTCAAACTCTTCGTGTCGATGCGCGCCAGGAACTCCAGTTCGTAGTCCACCAGTTCGAGCGTCGGCAGGAAAAGCGCCAGCGAACCCGTGCGGACTCCCGCCACGTCCACCAGCCAATCCTGCGTACCGCCCTCCCAGTTTCCCCATCCCGAACCGAAATGCTCTTCCAGCCGGATGACTTCCGCTGGAGCAGCCACCGCCGCCACCGGAACATCTCCCGTCGCCGATACCGCGGGCGCCGTGATGATCGCCGCCGTTGTTGTGCCCTCGAACGGCACCATTGGGCAGCCCACCGGTTCCTGCGGAATGAAGGCCCGGAAAGTCACCTGCGGTTTCGGATTCGTGCTTGTAGGCGCCAAAGTCAAATTGCGCAGATGCACGCCATTGCGCTTCGCAAACCCCGCCGAGGTCGGCGGTACTCCAATGCCCCCCGCGCGCGGGTCGGTGAGAATCCAGGAAACGTCGGTTATCCGTGCCGGCGGCAGCCCGTTCGACCGCGCCTTTTGCTTTCCCGGTTTCAACGGACCCGGGAAAACGAATTCCGCGCGGCGCTTTCCGTCGCGTGCAGCAGGCAGGCAGGTATCGGGGTTCGTGATGCGAATCGCCAGCACTCGCTGCTTCGCCGTCGTATTTTTCGTGCCGGGAAGCACTCCGTGCGGAGTCTTCGGCCACACCAGCGCGGTGGACATCGCCGGCGGCGTGACGAAAGCCTTGCGGTTCACCCCGGGCGCGCCGAAAGCCAGCCCGATCGAAACCCGCAGCGCCTTGCCCTCCAGCGGAGATGCCCCCACCTTCGGACGCGGAAGATTATGCCCCAGCGCCGCCGTGCCCGGCAGGCCGATCGTCTTCAAACTGGCCGGAGCCATTGCGCTGTATACCCGGACCTCGGTATGCCGCAGCAGCGCGAAATCGCGCCGCGTCGCCGCCACCGCCGGAATCTTGCAGGCCAGCGCCGCCATCGGCGCCTGGGAAACCTGCGTGTTCATCTTGTAATTGGCCGCGGGCAGTTCCAACTGCGAGCCCACCCCGGCAATTCGGATCTGCGACGTGTTCGGCCGCCGCGGAATCATCCGCCCTTCGAATCTCGAAGCGCGCGGCGCTACGTACCGGTCCGCCACCGCGCTCATCCGCGGCGGTTCCGGAATCCGGAATAAGGGTGTGCATTGCGAAGGTTCCGCTCCCGCCGCATACGCGCGATGCTGCAGGAAGCCGCGCTTTCCCAATGCCGCATTGCACATCAGGCGCGCCGGCGAAATCTGTCGCGGGGTCTCACGGCGCCGCATCAGGCTGGTCACCTTGTCGGTTTCCACCAGCCGGTCCATGCCTCGCCTCAGGCCATATTGAGTGCGATGTTCGCGCGAACAAAAGTCGCCGTCGCCGCCTACCCGCAGACGGCTGAGCGGCTTGCCGCACAGTTGACAGACCTTTGCGCTCATTTTCGTGGTAATTATATGGAATTAACGCAGGAATTGCTAGGATAAATGGTGGCAGTATCCCAGCGCTACCTTAGGTTATGGTACTTTCCCCTCAACATATATCTATAGTTAGCAGCTATTTTGGCTCAATTGATATACTTTCAAAAATACCTTAAATTAAGTACTCAAGAACCAGGAATTCTGAGTAAAATCGACGTGAGCTGGTTCTAACAGATATCTCGGCACTGACCGGCGGAGGATTTCGATGATTGAGTCGACGGCGCGCGCAGAACGTTACGACCTGCAGACTTCCCTTTCCCCTTTCTATCTCTGGGAAGTTCCACAGAAACCGGTATCGGTGCGCATTCCCTTCAGCCTAATCGACCGGCTGGAACACGATGCAGTAGAGAGCTTCCGCTCTCTCACGTCCAAAGGTTCGGAGATCGGCGGCCTTCTCGTCGGTAGCGTCACCCCGGGCAGTCCGCTGGTGGTCTCCATCGCGGATTACGAGTTAATCAACTGCGACTATAGCCGCGGACCCCTCTTCCGGCTAAGCGACGCCGATATGAGCCGCTTCGAGCGCGCCATCGAACAGCGTGTCGCCGGAGGCGCCGCCGTCGCCGGCTTCTTCCGTAGCCAGACGCGCAAAGGTCTCGCGCTCGATGCCGACGACCTGGCCTTCTTCGAAGCCCGCTTCCGCGATCCCCATCACATCGCCCTCCTCGTCCGCCCCTTCGCCACCAAAGCCAGCACCGGCGGCGTCTTCATTTGGGAGAACGGCAAGGTCAACGGCGAGGCCAGCTATCTCGAATTCCCCTTCCGCTCCAGCGAACTCGGCACCGGCAATACCGTACCGGCAGAGCCCCCGGAGTCCAAGGCCGGCGCCTCCCAGGGCCCCAAGCCCGCCGTCCGCGGACAGATCGTGCCCATCGCGTCGCGCCGTGAAATCTCGATCCCCCATGCGACCCCGGCAGAGAACACCGCGCCCGCCGTCGAAGCTCCGCCGCTCGCACCGCCCGCGCCCGTCGCTGCCACGCCCGTCGTCGCCGCCGTCGCTCCTCCGGTAGAGGCCAAGCCTACCGTGACCGAAGAAAAGACGGTCAAACCTTCCAAGAACGATAAGGCCGAGAAGAGCGACAAGAACGAGAAAACCGACAAGAACGACAAGTCCGGCAAATTCGCCAAGACCGAAAAATTCGAGAAGACCGACAAGTTAGACAAGGTCGAAAAGCTCGATAAGGTCGAGAAACCCGAGAAGATCGAAAAGGCCGAAAAGGCCGAAGCAACAGCCAAGATCGAGAAGCAGGAGAAAGCGGTAAAGCAGGAGAAGCAGGAGAAGCAGGAGAGAAGGGAAACCTCCTTCAGCTCTATCTCCCTCACCCAGGCTCCCGACGCCCCGGAAAAGAGCGGCAAGAGCGTGAAGCTCCTGGTCGCCGCCGCCGCCGCGATTATCGTCTTCGTCGCCCTCTTCGTTTATCCCGGCGTGCTCCGCCACAACACCAAGGCCCCCGCGCCTTCCGCCAGCACGCAGGATTCGTCGCCCCTCCAACTCCGTGTCGAACGTACCGCCGGCGAACTGCTCCTCACCTGGAATCGTGATGCCGAAGTCATCAAGAATGCCAGCAAGGCCGTCCTCTCTATCTCGGATGGCGCGCAGCACGAAAACGTCGAGATGGATCTCGCCCAGCTCCGCAATGGCAGCATCGTCTACTCGCCCTCCAGCATCGATACCAGCTTCAAGATGGAGGTCGTCGATAAGACCAACACCAAAACCGCCAGCGAATCCGTTCGCGTCCTCCGCACGCGGCCCTCGCCGCTCGAAACCCAGCCTGCCGCGGTGACTCCTGCTCCCGCCGCCACCACCAAGCCCGCCGCCGCGGCCGATACCAAGGCTCCCGCGTCTACACCGGCCGCCGAGGAAGCCCCCGCCGAGGTGCCCACCAAATTGGCCACGCCCTCCAAGCCCTTCCAGTCGGAATCGCTCTCCCAGCGGCTCCGCCCGGCCGCCAATACCGATATGCCGGAAGCCCCCAGCGTCGGCGGTTCGGCCGGCTCCTTCGCCTCCGCCATCCCGGGCGTGAATACCAGCGGTGCGGCGCCCGCGCCGGTCGTACCTACTGCCCCTGCGGCCGCCAGCGCTCCGGCCCCCGCCGCGGCGAACGTCCCCGCCAGCAAGACGGGCGGAAACATTCAGCAGGCCGTACTCACCTATCGCAAGGAAGCCGAGTATCCCAAGATCGCCAAACAGACCGGCGCCAAGGGCATCGTTACTCTCAAAGCCACCATCACCAAAGAAGGCACCGTGAAGAACGTGTCCGTCGTCTCCGGGCATCCCATGCTGCGCAACGCCGCGATGGACGCAGTTCGTCAATGGAAGTACAAGCCGACCCTCCTCAATGGACAGGCCGTTGACACCGAAACCCAGATCCTGGTCAATTTCATCGGAGACAAATAGGAGACAGTCTCCGGTTGTAAGAAGCGCGGCGGCGACGCACCGCCGCGCTCAATATAGCGCCGCTTACAAATAGGTAGGCAGGAGCTGAATCTCCGGCACCACCGCGCGCGCCGGCAGTTTCGCCACAGCTAAAATTGCCTCCGCCACATCCGACGCCTGCAGCGCCTTCGCCAGCGTCTCCGCCGGCGGCTTGACCGGCCGGTTTTCCAGAATCTCCGTATCCACCAGCCCCGGACAAATCGCGCACGTCCGGATGCCGTTCTCCTTCTCCTCCACCCGGACCGCGTGCGCCATCCCCACCACCCCCCGCTTAGCCGCCTGGTACGCCGCGCCCGATACATCGGGCACCAGGCTCGAAATCGAAGCCACGTAAATCAGGTGCCCGCTCTTGCGCTCGCGCATCGAAGGCAGCACCGCCTGCGTCGCATAATAAGCGCCGCTGAGATTCACCGAAATCATCATGTCCCACGTCGCCGGCGTCAAACGCGTCAGCGCGCGATCTTTTACGTTGGTCCCGCTGTTATACACCAGGATGTCGACCTCGCCCAGCTTCTCGCGCGTCTCCGCGATCAACCGGTCCATATCGCCCGCCTTCGACGCGTCCGCGATCGCAATCTCAATCGCAAAGCCTTCCGCCGCAAGTTCCTGCTTCAGCCCGCGCAGACGCTCTTCCCGCCGCGCCGCCGCCATCACCCGCGCACCCTCTCGCGCAAAAAGAATCGCCGTCTCGCGCCCAATTCCGCTGGACGCTCCCACTACCACCACTACTTGATTCGTCAATCTTTCAGCCATGCAAGCGATTGTAGCCTGACGTTACCAGTGAACGGGACACCGCAATTTCTTGAACAGAGCTGCATCGCTCGAGTTGGTGGCGTGAGGAACTGGCGCACTATGCCATCACTGGCAAGCGGCGAAAGGTCTGGGCGTGGTATATGAATCTCCGTCTCGCGTCCCACCCTACTGGACACTCGCACCGCACGCTTATGCCCGCGCGGGCGGCGCCTGCTTTTGCTCCCGCGGCTCGTCCAGGATCAGCTCCCGCATGGCGGTGTATGCGAATCGCTCGTTCTGGTGCTTCAAAGCGGCGGCGAGCGCCGCGTCCAATGGCTCGATGTTGGCGATGGCAGCCGTAATTCTGTCGCGGTTCAACGAAACCACCGCCTCGGCGAGTTCCGCGCGTAAGGCGCTCGGAAGCGCGCGCAGGGCGTCGGGTGCGGGTGGCGCCCCCACCGCTTCGACACCACGGAAACGGACCGGTAGATGGCGTGCCAGGCAGTCGAAGACCTCCGCCGGACGGTATGGCTTGCGCACAAAGTCGTCCATTCCCGCGGCGATTACATTCTCGCGGTCCGATTCGAATGCGGAGGCCGTCATGGCGGCGATCTTTACCGTGCCGCCATGTTCCAGCTTCCGAATTCGCAGAGCCGCCACGATCCCGCTGATGTCCGGCAGCTGCAAGTCCATCCAGATGAAATGAGGCATCCACTGTTGGAAGACCTCGATTCCCTCGGCACCGCTTTCGACCAGCCGTACCTGGAAGCCAGCCCTCCCCAACATCTGCTTCAACACCAGCGCGTTTGGCGGATCGTCCTCCACAATCAACACCCGGTAATCCGGTTGATCAGGCGCCAGGGTCCGCCACGAGTCCGTGAATGAAGCGGCATTGGCCACTTCTTCGTGCTTCGCCACTTCAGCCGGAAGCTCCACGCAAAAGAGCGAGCCGCGGCCAGGTGTACTCTCCACCCGAACCGTGCCTCCCATGAGTTCCACGAACTGCAGGGTAATCGTGAGCCCGAGACCGGTTCCTTTCTGCGCCGCCTTCTTGCCAACCTGGACGAACGGTTGGAAGATGCGTCCCTGATCCTCCGGCTCGATTCCCCTGCCGGTGTCTTCCACCTCGAACCGTACCCGTGTCCGGCCCGCCTGTTCTCCGGGCCGGGCAGTCAGCCTCACCGTAACGCCGCCGGAGTCGGTGAATTGATCGCGTTGCCCAGCAGATTGATCAGCACCTGTCGCAATTTCGCGGCGTCCAGGCGCACGTAACGCGGAACGTCCCGATCGCAGTTGCACGTGAGCCCAAGGTTCTTGTCGCTCGCCTTGACCCGCATCATCTCCGTCAAGTCGCTGGCCAGCCCGGCAACATCGACGGGAACCGGCACTGCTTCCAGTTTTCCCGATTCGATTTTCGCCATGTCCAGAACGTCGTTGATGATAGTCAGGAGCTGCTCGCCGCTGCGGTCGATCATATCCAGATACCCGCGGTGCTCGCCGGAGACGCCTTCCTCTTTGAGTAGCCCCGTGATTCCCAGAATCGAACTCAGCGGATTGCGCAATTCATGGCTCATGTTCGCCAGAAAGATGCTCTTCGCGGAGTTCGCCGATTCGGCGCGGTCGCGCGCCGTGGCCAGTTCGGCCGTACGGATTTCAACCAGTTCCGCCAGGCGTCGCTGGTATTTTTGAAGCGCGCTCACGCGGACCTTGTAACTTCCCAGCAGGATGCCGGCAAAAAAAAGGACGGCGGCGGTTCGGGCCCACCATGTTCCCCACCAGGGCGGCGTCACCGTGATCCGAAGGCCGGCCTCCCGGTCGCTCCAGGTGCGGCCATCGGTGGAGACCTGGCTGCGGAAACGGTACTCTCCGGGTGAGAGGCCCGTGTAGCGGGCCACGCGGTGGGCGCTATCGGTTTCGATCCATCGGTCTTCTTGCGGTTCCAGCCGGAAGCGGTAGATCAGGTTGCCGGGGTTGATTACGTCCAGGGCGGCGAACTCAATCGAGAGATCGTTCTGACTATGAGACACCGAGATGCGGTCGGAGCCGGCAATCAGCGTGGGCCGAACTTTCACCTGTAGCGACGTGAGCACGACGTGGGAGTCCGGGGCGCGAGAGAGGATGTCGCGCGGGTAGAATCCGTTGAAGCCCGCGTTGCCGCCGAAGTAGAGCCGGCCGTCCCGGGCGCGCAAGCAGGCGAACGTCAAAAACGAGCGTGGTTGCAGCCCATCGCCCTCACCATAGATGTAGAAACGGCCGCCGGCGGTATCGAAGCGGCTGAGGCCTCGCGCCGTGCCAAGCCAGAGGTTGCCGTCGCCGTCGGGAAGCACGGAGACCACGGATTCCACGGGAAGCCCTTCGTTCATTGCGTAGCGGGTGGCTTTCTCGGTGTGCGGGTCGAAACGGAAGAGCCCCCTGGTAGTGCCTACCCAGAGGATGCCGGAGGTATCGATATAGAGGGATCGGACCCGAGGCTGGAATGCCGGATTCGACTCGGGAACCGGCAGCGGGATGAAGCGCAGATTGCCCGCGCGGTCCAATTTGGTCAAGCCCGGCTCGAAGCCGAACCAGAGATTGCCGTCCTGGTCCTCGCGGGTCACATAGGCCTTGACCTCTTGCGGGAGCACGGTCCGGGTTCGCAGGTCGATGGGCCGTGTTTCTCCAAGTCCTGAACTCACCCACAATCGGCCGGTGCTGTCCTCGAACATCGAATAAATCGCACCTCTCAACCAGGAGTGGTCTCGTATGGCGCGGTAGCGGCCGCTCTTCCGGTCGAAGGTCCCGAGAATACTGTCGGCGGCGGTGGCGACCCAGACCGTGCCGGAGCGGTCTACATAGACGGAGGTGAGCCACTCGCTATCCAGTCCGTCCGGTCGATTGGGATTATGGTGGAACTGCGTGAAGCTATCCGAACGCGGATCGAACAGGGCCAGACCGGTTTGCGCGGTGGAAATCCAGATCGCCCCGTCCGGGTTCTCGGCGATGCCCGTCACAATTCTGCCGTTCAGGGAGTTCGGGTTATTCAACTCCGGCAGGTGCTTGCCGAACCGGGCGGCGGCAGGCGAATAGCGGACGATCCCGACGCCGCCGAGGTAAGCCCACACATTGCCCTGCCGGTCCGGATCTAAAAAGTTGAAATTAGCAGGCTCGGCGGCTGAACCCGGAGAGCGGTAGGAGACGGCTTTGAGCGCGGTCTCCGCGGTTTGGTACGGATCAAAGACCATGGCCGACGGATTCGCCCCGTAAGACAGCCAGATCCGCCCGGAGGGATCGGCGCGCATGAATCGAAACTGTGCGGCCGTGAAGCGGTCGAAGACCCCGGTTTCCGGGTCGAAACGCTCGATTCCGGTTGGCAGGTGCACCCATAAATGGCCGGTCTTGTCCCAGATCAGCGCGTTAAAATGCTCTGGCTGCAGGGTGGCCTCACCCGGATGCTGGTGAGCGAAATGCTGAAACGATCCGGCTTGGGGGTCGAAGCGGATAAGTCCAACAGACGTTCCCAGCCAGAAGCGGCCGCGGCGGTCCCGCTCAATGGCGCGAATGCCGGCGGCGCGGCCTTGAGTAACCCCGGGATCAATGGGATGCGCGATCGTTGCGCGTGTAGTTGGGTTGATTTGATAAAGAACCGGCTCCGAACTTTCGGTAACTTTGCCTCGGTCGGATTCGTAGGTCGATACTCCCAACCAGAGCGTGCCGTCGGAGTCTTCAAAGAATCCGGTAACTGCATCGTTTAAGGGCCGCGCGGGCCGCGAGAGAGGGTGGAACGGCGCCCCGAATTTCCCGGTGGAGGGGTCGAATGGGGTCACCACGTCCGAAGCCACCCAGAGTGTTCCGTTGCGGCCTTCGTAAAGCACTCCGGGCGCCATGTTCCAGGCGTAGTAGGGGCGGAACATCGGCAGTCCGGGATAGCGTACGCACTCGTAGCCATCCCATCGATAGAGGCCGCTCAGAGTGGCAAACCAGGTGAAGCCGCGGCGGTCCTGGAGCACTTGGAAGATTTGGTCGGTGGGAATACCATTGGCCGGGGAGAACGATTCGAAACGTACGTCCCGGGCTTCGCCAGAGATTTTCGCCCAACTATGGTCGGACCCGGTTTGAAGAGGCGGCGCCGGCTGGCCCGGGAGACGTCCTGTCCACACACAGACGAGCGTGAGCACCATCGTTGCGCGAATCATTCAAGTCTGGCGATACGGAGATCGGCACTTCATCTCTCCGATGTACGATATAACGCGCAACCGGTGAGTTTGAGAAACTGCCACCGGCAAGATACTCTTAACTTAATAAGGCGGCTGCACGTGGCAAATGCATCGGATCCGAATGACAGGCAGTCTGCTCGCATCGCCATCGTCGAGCAGCACATTCGCCTGGAGAACGCCCACGATCTGGATGGCGTTCTTGGCACATTCGGTGAAACTGCGCGCTACGATGACGAGCCGTGGGACGAACACTATACCGGCCTGCACGAAGTCCGCCTTTTCTACGGCCAGCTCATGAACGCGCTGCCAGACCTCGAGATCGCTGTCCAGCGCCGGCACATCGCAGAGGATGCCATTCTCGTGGAAGTCGTAATTCGCGGCACCCACCTCGGCGACTGGCGCGGGCTTCCGGCCACGGGACGGCGAATCGAATTTCCGCTTTGCGGCGTGTATACCTTCGACGCCGAAGACCGTCTTGCCGGAGAGAGAATTTACTATGATCGCGGTTCAGTCCTGCGGCAGCTGGGCGTATTCCACGAGCCTCAATCTGCATTAGGCCAAATTGGTATCGTGGTGACCCATCCCATCACCATCGCGCGGGCGCTCCTCAGGAAACTCCTGCGCCGCTGAAAAGCCCTGCGCTTTTAGAGCCTGCCGAGAGCTCCGCTTTTTCGAGAGGAGAAAAGCCGCCGCTCCGCCGGCCAGGAAAACAATCGTGTTGGGCTCCGGCGTAATCGCAACGTCTCCGACGTAGTCGAGCGCCGCGTCGTGCGAAGCGACCGCGACTCCGTAAATCGGGCCGGCGCCGCTCCCGTCGATCGTCCCGTTACTCCACAGGTCCACCACCCGCCCATTGCCGATACCGAACATCACGCCGTAAATGTCGAAGATCCCGCCATGCAGGGGGTAGTCACTGGCAGTCTGCGGTGATCCGCCGGGATAGTAAAGGTTGTCAAACGTCAGGAAGCCGTTATTTTCAGGAGGCAGCCCCGTGGCGACGGCAAACTTGCTGAAGTCGTTCGGCGCCAGCAGATTCGTCGGCTCCGGCAAGTCGTGCGTAATCGGGACCAGCGGTCCCACCGCCGCATTGACGATGTTCAGGCCGTTATTGCTGTCGGAGAACGTCCCCGTGATGGCCGTGATTTCAAAGGCCTGCGGATACTTCAAATCGGTACCCGGACCATAAGTAAGTTGAATGTTTCCACTTACTCCGGATCCCGAAAAGGTAAGTCCGATTGTCGCCGAGTTCGCATTGGGAGAAAGCCATGCGACTGACAATAGCGCCGCGGAAACTGCGATCCTTCTTGCTCTCATGACGGGAAACCCTCCTGTTGTCGTAACTGCGATCGTAATGCCGGCGAACGCTCCCCGGCCGATTCTGTTCGCGAGTGTAACATCGGCATAAGTGGAGCCCAAACGGAAGATGGGCGAATATGCCCCAACAGAGATCGGAATGGTTAGTCTTGCTTCACCGTGCAATTGCGTGGGCGGCTCTCTAGCCTAGTCCCGCTTCTTACTATCCGGCGGATAGGCCGACACCAGCTTGCCATGACAGTCAGCCACGATAACCAGACACGTCTCGGAAGAATTCTCGCCAATCTGCTCTTTAAAGTCTCGTAGGATCAGCAAGCAAGGTAGGCCGGTCGGCCTGTTGAGCGTCTGTCAGCTTAGACAACCTCACCGTACTTGGGGCAGACGCTGCGCGCTTTATGTACTCCTTCAACTTCACGGGGTCCCGAAGCCTCTTGCAGAACAGCGTGTGTCGTGGTTTATCGGAGATCGGGTGAAAGTGCTCCGAAATATGCTCCAGCGCCTTTTCCCATTCCGGATTGCGGCCTCGCGCGGTAAGCAGTCCGCATATGCGGCTCGGCGTGTTGTTCTCCAAGATGCCAGCGTGTTTTACGCCGATCGCCTCGATGACTTGGCATTCGATTTCTGCGTCTGAAGTGGGGGCGCTTGCTGCTGTCATATGCCAGGTACACTCACTGAATGGCCCTAGAGAGGGTAACGACGTTCCGAGATACTAAGCTCGACGCGGGACAACTGCTGTTAATTTAGGGCTGCCCCTTCCGTTATCCCTTGCTCCTCAGCTTCATGAATCCCACCGCCATCGCGCCCAATCCGAATAGTGCCAGGCTGCCAGGTTCCGGAGCATCGCTCAGCGAACCGAACAGGCCGTGGTCTTCCACCGCGTCGGGTCCCGGAATGCCCGCCGTGAAGTACAGCGTGCCGGTCGAGGTCCCCTGCGAACCGTTGCCGAACGCCAGTCCCCACAAACCCTGGTTCACGATCGGGTTGCCGGACGTGTCGTTGAGGGTGCCCAGGAAAGCGCCCGTGGAGGGGTTGAAGGCGTTGATCGTTCCGTCGCCAAAGTTGCCGATCAGGAGGTCCCCGCCCAACGGTCCGAAACCTGCCGGCGCCTGCGCCATTCCCCACGGCGAGTTCAAGGCGCCTCCAGATACCAGGCGCTGCACCAGCACTCCGTTGGTCGTGTAAATGTCCACGAAGCCGTGGCCCGCGCCCGCCACATCGTCCTTCTTGGCGTCGTCTTGCAGCGCGTAAGTCACATACAGCAGGTTGCCCAAGTCGACAATGTTGAACGGCGCATAGCCGGCTGGAAGTGATGGATCGGTGAAGCTGCCCGTGACCGTGGTTGGGGCGTACGCGCTATTGAATACGTCGACCTTTCCGGCGCTGAAGTTGGCCGCGTAAAGGTTCGTCGCCGCGCCCACATTTCCGAAAGCTAGCCCTTTGTAAACCGCGTCGGGTGTCGAGGCCTCTACCGCCGCCGTGGTCCCGGTTTGCCAACCGTCGATCGTGCCGTTTTCCGTGGCAAAAATAAATCGATCTCCCTTGAATAAAGCGCCCCCGTTGAACACCACCCCCGTCGGTGCCCCCGGGTCCGTAGTGCCGGAAGGAACCGTGACTACCAGTGCCTGCGCCACGCCCGCCCCGTTGTACAGCGTCGATAGAGCCAGTGCCGTTATCCGACACCCAGATCGGCGATGTCGCGCTGAACGTCAGCCCCCACGGATTTACCAGGTTTGGATCGGTGTGGGCCGCGACGCCCGGTAAGTCCGAGACCAGATTTTGTTGGATGTATCCGATGGTTGCGCCCGTGAGCCTGGTGGCGGCTGCCAGGACCGCGGTCATGATGAAGGCGAGCGTTCGGAGTTTGCTCATACGCCAATACATAACCCGCCCTTCCCGTAAATATTGTTAATTCGCGTAGCCTGTCGTACGCCACGGCACGCCATTTTCCGGGGAGTGTTCGCTTTTCCTCGAAACCACTCGCTCAACGCCTTCCGCTTGGCACGCGTTCGCACAGTTATCATAGAGAAATGAAGGTTTTCTGGTGCGCCGCCCTCGCGGCCGCGGCGCTCTCCGCCCAGCCGTTCTCCGGCGGCCCGGCTCTGGATCAGGTCATCAATCAGGCAATCGATCAGGGCAGGATGCCCGGCGCCGTCCTGCTCGTGGGCCACGATGGCAAGGTGGTTTACCGCAAGGCATATGGCAAGCGCGCGCTCGTCCCGCAAGTCGAGGCCATGACGCTCGACACCGTTTTCGATTGCGCCTCCCTCACCAAGGTCATCGCCACCACATCCTCCCTGATGAAACTCTTTCAGGAAGGTAAGTTCCGCCTCAGCGATAAAGTCACCGACTATATCCCCGAATTTCAAGGCGGCAAGAGCGACATCACCCTCCGCCAGCTCCTGACGCATTTCTCCGGACTCCAGCCCGATGTGCCGCTCAAGGATCCCTGGACCGGGTACGATACCGGCATCAAGCTCGCCACCACGTTCAAACCCGGCAGCCCTCCCGGAATTCACTACGTCTATAGCGACATCAATTTCATTCTTCTCGGCGAACTCGTGCATCGCCTCAGCGGCCAGATGCTCTCGCAGTATGCCCGCGAAAATATCTTCCTGCCTCTCGGTATGCGCGAAACCATGTTCCAGCCCCCGGCCTCGCTGCTTCCCCGAATCGCTCCCACCGAACGCTGGCCCGTGAAATCGGGCCCTCCCCTACGCGGCATTGTCCACGACCCCACCGCGCGCAATATGGGCGGCGTCGCCGGCCATGCCGGTCTCTTCTCTACCGCCGACGATCTTTCGCGCTTCGCCCAGATGATGCTCAATGGCGGTGAACTCGATGGCGTGCGTCTCTTCAATGCACTCACTGTTGCAAAGTTCATTGAACCGCAAACCCCGCCGGATCAGGCCGTCCTGCGCGGCCTCGGCTGGGACGTCGATTCGCCGCATTCCGGCAATCGCGGCGAACTCTTTCCCATCGGCTCTTACGGTCATACCGGTTTCACCGGAACGTCGCTGTGGATTGATCCCAGCACCAAAACCTACGTGATCCTGCTCGCCAACAGCGTCCATCCCGACCTGCGGCCCGCGCTGACGGCGGTGCGCGGTAAGGTGGCCACCATCGTTGCCGCAAGCATCGGCATCACTACGCCCGCGCATGTACTGCTCACCGGCTATAACGACACTCTCACCGGCGCCGGCGCCCGCCGCCAGGTGGCCCGCAACGGCACCGCCGTGACCGGCCTGGAAGTGCTCGCCATGCAGAAGTTCGCGCCGCTCGCCGGCAAGCGCGTGGGCATCATCACCAACCAGAGTGGCGTCGATCACCTGGGCCGCCGCAATATCGATCTCATGAAACAGGCCGGCATTCACGTGGCCGCAATCTTCTCGCCCGAGCACGGCTTCTTCGGCAA
The DNA here is from genome assembly GCA_963811575.1 of uncultured Solibacteraceae bacterium. Lineage (GTDB taxonomy): Bacteria > Acidobacteriota > Terriglobia > Bryobacterales > Bryobacteraceae > Solibacter. The sequence continues at coordinate 199,759 of CAWERY010000018.1, forward strand.
GGAAGACCGCCCCGGCATTCAGGACACAGTCGATTACACCACCGATATCAAGGTCTTCAGCCTCTATGGCGCCACCAATCGTCCCACTCCGCAGATGCTCGAAGGCATCGACGTTTTGGTCTATGACATCCAGGACGTGGGCGTTCGCTTCTACACCTTCGAGACCACGATGGCGTATGCGCTCGAAGCCGCGGCCAAAGCAGGAATACCGTTTTATGTTTTGGACCGGCCGAACCCGATTACCGGCGTTCACCTGGAAGGCCCTTTGATGGATGCCGCCAATAAGAGCTTCGTCGGCTATCTGCCCGGCGAGCCGGTGCGCCACGGGATGACGATGGGCGAGCTCGCCAAGCTCTTCAATGCCGAAAATAAAATCGGCGCCAACCTGACCGTCGTCCCGATGCAGGGCTGGGAGCGCGGCGATTGGTTCGACTCCACGAATTTTCCGTGGATCAATCCCTCCCCGAATATGCGCAGCCTGAATGCCGCCACTCTCTATCCCGGGCTCTGCCTGATGGAGTTTCCGAAGAACTTCTCCGTAGGCCGCGGCACCGACGCCCCCTTCGAGCAGGTCGGCGCGGATTTCGTCGGCGGCCGCGAACTGGCCGCTTATCTCAACCAGCGCCAGATCCCCGGCATTCGCGTCTATCCCACCAGCTTCACTCCGTCGGAGTCGATCTTCAAGGGCGTACGCATCGAAGGCGTACGTTTCGTGATCACCAATCGCGAAACGATGGACGCCACGCGCCTCGGTCTCGAACTCGCCGTCGCCATCCAGAAACTCTACCCCGGCAAGATCGATTTCACCGGCGGCAAACGCCTGATCGGCAGCGCCGACGTGATCCAGCGAATTCAGGCCGGCGAAGATCCGCGCACTATCCAGCAATCCTACGAGGAGGCTCTGGAGGCCTTCGCGCAGGTTCGAGCCCGCTATCTGCTCTATTAGCTGAGCGCTCCCTACCGGCCCGGACGATAGATTCCGCCGCCCAGCGAGCGCATCATCTTTCCCCAGAGCGCCTGGCTCAATTCATCGGCATCGTCCGGTTTGACGGGCGTGGTTTCCAGGTGCAGGCCGGCCATCTCATCGGTCGTCGCCGGACCCACCGTCACGCGCGCCGGAGGGTGATTCGGATTGCGTGGATTCGCGGCCGAGTTATCGTAGATAAACTCCATTTCAATTCGCGTGTCCTCCGGCAGCCGGATCGGCGTCGGGTATCGATACTGCTGCTGCCAGTCGAAGTTCCAATCGGGAATCCGCAGCAGATTGCGCTTCGTGCCGTCGGGCAGCACCGCCCAGGCGCTCATCGATTTGCAAATGTAGTGCGCATGCGGAATCACGCCGAGGATGTCCACCGCCACCGGCACGGTGAAGTGGTCGGTGACTTTATAGGCTCGCTCCCCGGCGGGTATATCGATATGCGAGGAGCCCAGCGCGATATCCATCAGACGCCGCTTGGGAGCCTGCGGTCGTAAAGTAAAGCGCCAGCCGGGTCCGGTCGGTCTCCGGTTTGCCGGTCGGGTGATAGTGAATCTGCAGTACCAGGTCTGCCGTACCGTGTAAAAGATCCGGTATGTCCGCGGGCTTTTGGCCGGGCGCGGCACCCGGCGTCCAGCCCCCCAGGCCGCGCGCAGGAAGAAATCCCGGTGTCCCGAAGCAAGGGTAACCCGCGCCTTGATCGCGCTTTCTGGCGGTATGCGATGTGTCCTGGAAGAGGATCACGTGGTGCACGACCTTCGGATTGCCGGGACGGATATCGAGCGCCCGCACCCAGTGATTCTGCGCCGCCGGGGCAGGGATCACGAAGCATTGGTAGAGGTCCGGACCGTCGGCCGGAACCTGAAACTCGTGCGGCATCGCGGTTTCCAGGTCCGGCGTGCCGAGCGTCCAGGCGTCCGTGAAGACGGGTGGGTGCGGCGCGGTGTGCGGGTCGCCTTCCGGCGCGCCGGCCGCCGACCAGGCAGCCAGCAGTGCAATTTCTGCGCTGCTCAATTTCCTTTCGTGTTGGAACTGGGGCGACGCCGGCAGCCAGGGCGGCATGAATCGCTTTGCGGTAACGGTCGCGATCAGTGAGGCACGCTTGCGCGCGTCCGCATACGTCAGCAGCGCGAATGGCGCAACTCCGCCGGCGTGATGGCATGCCGCGCACCGGCGATAGAGTAAAGGAGCGATGTCGTGGGAAAACGTTGGAGCGGGAGCGGCCAGGAAAAATGCGGCAAGAAGTCCCGCGAAGGGCATACTCTCATTGTGGCTCAGACCGGGAGAGGCTGCTCTTCGCGGCAGGGCGGTGGGCGGCGTTAGAGGTCAGCGGTTTGGATATCTTCTTCTTTTCCTTGGAGTTTGAGCGCGTCGCTTAGACTTTTGCGGGCATCCTTGATGCAGTTCTGGATATCCGCGAAAGCACCGAGTTTTTTAGGATCCACTTTGCTCAGAGCATGAGAAACCGACTGGAGTTTGAGGTTGCTGTCCTGGATCTGTTCGCGTTCGAGTCTGGTGAGCGCCATGAAATCCTCCTGATGGGTTTTAGTAAAACCGGTTAGCAGCCATGCTCCTGCATATGCAGAAGCAATGCATATTTTGCATGATCTTTCTTTTCGTTTGCCATGTGGATCAACAAGTCGAAGCGCGAGAAGTCCGGATCGCCTTCGATTACCGCTTTCGCCTGTTCGTTCTGCAGGAGCGTGAGCTGGCGGATCGCCTCGAGAAATCCCTCCATATGCTGGACTCTTTCGGCACAAAGCCCCGATCTTGGTGGCTCGCTCTTCCCCTGATTGCGGCTGCTCCACGAGAACTATTTAAGCATGAGTTTTGCCAACGTACGATTGCGAACAAATCCCGAATTAACCAACGAGAGGGAGTTCGATCCAGACCTTCAAGCCCGGTGCCACGTTCTCTGCCCAGAGACGTCCGTGATGCAGGCCGATGGCGCGCGAAGCGATGGCCAACCCGAGACCGACGCCGCCGGTCGCTGTGTCGCGTGAATCATCCACCCGGAAGAACGGCTGGAAAATCTTCGGAAGAACGTCTTCAGGAACGCCGGGGCCGTAATCGCGAACCGCAATGCGGGCCGCATCGCCGGTGGTGGCCAGGTTGACCTCGACGCTGCTGCCGGCCGGAGTGTAACGGATCGAATTGCGCAGCACGTTTTCGATCGCGCGGCGCAATACTTCCCGATCGCCGCGTAGCGTCAATTGCGGCTCGGCATCGAGCGTGATGCGCGATCCGCGAGCCTCCGCCTCCATGCGGCAATCGTTGACCACCTCGGTGACCAGCCCATCGAGCCGCAGGTCCTCGGTGTTGTGCGCTTCCGGGTCGCCTTCCACGCGAGTGACTTGAATCAGGCCGCCCACCAGGTCGGTAAGGCGCGCAATCTCTTTATTCAAGCCGATCGATCGCGGCGTCCCGATTCTCCGCGGTGCGCGCCAGTTCGGCCGCAAAGCTAAGGCGGGCGAGCGGAGAGCGCAGTTCGTGCGAAATGTCCTGCAGCAGGCGGCGTTCGGCGGTGAGCAGCGTGCCGATGCGCTCCGCCATACGGTCGAAGGCCCGCCCGACTTCACCGATTTCGTCCTTGCGGGCGGAGTTGACCCGCACCGAGAGATCGCCCGCGCCAAAGCGATCCACCACGCGCGCCAGACCGCCGAGCGGCGAAGCAATATTCGTGGCGAGGATCCAGCAGAGCAGCGCAATGGCGAGCAGAATCAGAAAATAATACGGCAGATACTGCGAGGAATCGAAGGCCGAATCGAAGACGACGAGGAAGCGATACTTGCCGTCGGGAGACGGATAGTAGACCACGTGCCGCCGTTCGAAGCGCTTGGGGGGCCCGTTGTCCAAATGCGCCGTAGCCAGCAGGTGCGAGCGATCTTCGCCGGTGGCGAGATCGATTCCGGCGGCATCGGTCAGGTAATGCTGGCCCGGAAGATTGCGGCTGATTCGGTCAAGTTCGGCCGCCAGCGCGGGTTTGCCGTGGCTCTGATAGGCGCCGAGGGCCTGTTCCATCAGCAGACGTATTCCAACGCGGCATGAAGCTGCTGTGCTCCACATTGCGCATCGCCACGTATGAGACACCGCTGAAGGCAACCAGCGACACCAACAGCGTGCCGAGGCACCATAGCAGGATCTTGGCGTAAACTTTCATGCTTCCGCCGCCATGAACTGGTAGCCCACGCCGCGGATGGTGCGGATCAGCGACCGGTCGTCGCGTTCCAGCTTCTTGCGCAGATGGCTGATATGTACATCGAGCGAACGCTCGTACGGCGTCGAGGGACGTTGATAGAGGACGGTGGTGAGTTCGTCGCGCGTCACGGTGCGTCCGGCGGCGCGCACCAGAATTTCCAGGATGTCGAATTCGATGGAGGTGATCTCGATCGCCTCGCCGTGGTTCCAGACGGTCCGCGCGGCGGGGTCGATCCGAATGCCGGCCGATTCCACGATCTGCGGCGGCGCGGCTTCGGTGTGCCCGGTGCGGCGCAATACGGCGCGTATCCGCGCCAGCAGTTCGTCGGGACCGAAAGGCTTGGGGAGATAGTCGTCGGCGCCGGAATTCAAGCCGGCAACACGATCCGTCTGGCTGATGCGCGCGGTGAGCATGATGACCGGGGTGGCGCTGCGTTTCCGAAGCTGTCGCAATAATTCAAATCCGTCCAGCACCGGAAGCATCACATCGAGGATGATCAGGTCGAACGCGCCTTCGAGGGCCCGGGCCAGGCCGGTACGGCCATCGTGCGCGGCCTCGATCTGAAAATTATGCTGGGCGAAATAATCGGTCATCAAAGACGTGAGCTCGGTGTCGTCCTCCACTAAGAGGATCGATCGCCGCGCGGTAGTGGTTTCGCTGATGCTCACTTCTACTGCTCTAGTTGTATCGCAAACCAGCCCGGCATACGCGATTCGCAACGGGCCTTTTACAAAACTTAAGGATGCCATGGGAGCGGTTTGCGGTCTACTGGATATGATGAAACGGATCTTAATCGCCGCCTGTGCGGCAGCAATACTCTGGAGCCCGATGACTCCGGCGCAGACACCCGCCAAAAGCATGGTGGGCACGGTGAGCGCCTTCAAAGCAGAGAGCGCGGAAATTGAAATTAAATCGGATGCCGGCGCGGCGGTCGCATTTAAGGTAACTGCCGACACCATGGCGCAGCGCGTCGCACCCGGCGTTACGGATCTGAAACAGGCGCAGCCGATCAAAGTTACCGACGTGGCTTTGGGCGACCGCGTCCTGGCCACTCCCGAACCGGGCACGAACAATTTGCGGCGCATCCTGGTGATGTCCGCGACGGACATTGAAAAGAAGAACGCGGCGGACAAAGCGGACTGGACCAAGCGCGGCGTCACCGGTGTGGTGGCATCGAAGAGCGGCAACGACATCACGCTGAAGATTCGCACCATGGGCGGCGAGCAGCAGGCGGTGGTGACCGTCACCGACAAAACGGCCTATAAGCGATACGCGCCCGATTCGGTGAAATTCGCGGATGCGAAGAACAGCAAGCTGGGCGAAATCGGCGTGGGCGACCAGGTGCGCGCTCGCGGCCTGAAGAGCGAAGACGGGTTGAAGGTGACGGCCGAAGACGTGGTGTTCGGGACCTTTATTACCAAGGCCGGCTCGATCACGGCGGTCAATCCCGAGACTCGCGAAGTGACCGTGAAAGACCTGGCGAACAACAAACCGCTGACGATTAAATTCACGGCGGATTCGCAGATGAAGAAGATGCCGGACATGTCGGCAATGATGGGCGGGATGGGCGGCATGGGCCGGGGCGGCGCTCCGGCAGGCGGCGCGCCTCCCGCGGGTGCGGCGCGCGGCGGCGGCATGCCGGGACGCGGCGGAATGGATATCAACGCCATGCTGGAACGGATGCCGCAAGTAAAGCTGGAAGACCTGAAGCCGGGCGAAATGATCGTCGTTTCGAGCACGAAAGGTGCGAAGAGCGATCAGGTCACGGCGATCATGATGCTGGCCAACGCGGAACTTCTGTTGCAGATGGCGGCTGCTCAATCGGGCGGCGGCGCGGCGCGCGGCGGCGGCATGGGCGGCGGTGGCGGAATGGGCGGAATGGCGGGCGGCGGGGGCATGGACGCTTTGGGCGGCATGGGCCTCGGAGGCATCATCCCGTAGGCGGACAGGCCTGCGGCCTGTCCATAAATTAGCGAATTACAACAAATCGACATCTATATGAAAACGATCTACTCTCTTTGTGCGCTCTTGCTGTGCCTATGCCTTCTGGCCTCCGCCGGAATGGCGCAAACTCCTTCCGCCGCCGCGCTGCGCGGCACCGTAACCGACCCGTCCGGGGCGTTGGTTCCCGGCGCGATGGTCCAACTGCGCGGGCCCGGCGGCGAGCAGCGGCAGACCACGGGCGCGGACGGACAATACAATTTCGCGAACCTGCGCGCCGGCAAATACACGGTGCGGGTTATTGCGAAAGGATTCACGGTCAGCCTGAAACAGAACTTCGATATCGCGGGTCCGATGGTGTTGGACGCGCAGCTGGTGATCCAATCCGACACGCAGGTGCTGAACGTCGAGGACGAGGCGAATAGCGTGTCGGCGGATCCGACGTCGAACGGTAGCGCCCTGGTGCTTGGCCAGAAAGAACTGACAACGCTCTCCGACGATCCCGACGAATTAGAGCAGCAGTTGCAGGCGATGGCCGGTCCGGGAGCGGGACCGAACGGAGGCCAGATTTACATCGATGGATTCACCGGCGGCAACCTGCCCAACAAGGCGTCGATTCGTGAAGTGCGCATCAATTCCAATCCCTTTTCGCCGGAGTACGAGCGTCCGGGATTCGGGCGTATCGAGATCTTCACGCGCCCCGGCACGGACCTGATTCACGGACAGTTCTTCGGTCAATACAACAAAGAAGCGCTGAATTCGCGCAATCCGCTGTTGACGTCTTCGCAGCGTCCGCCGTACCGGCAGGACATGTTCGGCATCAATCTTACCGGCCCGATCAAGAAGGGCAAGGCCAGTTTTGGTTTCGACGCGCAGCGCCGTTCCACGCAGGAAGATGCCTTCATTCTGGCGACGACGCTGGATGCCAACTTCGTGCCGCAGAGCGTGAATCAATCGATTCTGACGCCGCAGACGACGATGGGAATCAGCCCGCGTTTGGATTACGCGATCAATCCGAACAACACGCTGGTAGCCCGTTTTCAATACAACCGGATGAGTTTCGACAAGCAGGGCATCGGCAATTTCAGCCTGCCTTCGAAGGCCTACGACCAGCGGAATACGGAGAAGACGGTGCAGTTGACGGAGACCGCGGTGGTGAGCCCGCGCTTCATCAACGAATCGCGCTTCCAGTTCATGCACTCGAATTCGCAGAGCCTGGGCGACAACACGGTGCCGGCGATTTCGGTGGCGGGCGCGTTCAGCGGCGGCGGCGCGCAGGTGGGCAATTCGGGGACGGACCAGAACAATCTGGAGTTCTCCAACACCTCGACATGGACCCGCAAGGCGCACACCATCAAGTGGGGCGGACGCCTGCGGCAGAGCTTTTTGGATTCGACGAGCGTGAATAACTTCGGCGGCTCGTATAATTTTCTGGCGGGCTCCGGCCCGGCGTTGGACGCCAACAATCAACCGATCGCCGGCAGCCCGATTCAATTGAGCGCGCTCGAAGTGTACAGGCGGACGCTGGTCTTCCAGAACGCCGGCATGACCGACGCGCAGATCCGCCTGCTGGGCGGCGGCGCCTCGCAATTCAGCCTGAGCGCGGGCACGCCGACCACCTCGGTGAGCCAGTTCGATGCCGGGCTCTTCATCAACGACGATTGGCGCGCGCGGCCGAATCTTACGTTCAGCTACGGTCTGCGCTACGAGACGCAGAACAACATCGGCGACCACAAGGATTTCTCGCCGCGCCTGAGTTTCGCGTGGGGAGTTGACGCCAAGGGTACGCAGGCGGCGAAGACCGTGCTGCGCGGCGGCTTCGGGATCTTCTACGACCGCATCAATGAGAACGTGACGCTGAGCGCGCTGCGGTTCGACGGCATCACGCAGCAATCGTACTTCCTGATGAACCCTGCGTTCTATCCCGCGATTCCGTCCTTGAGTTCGCTTGCGGCGGGCAAACAGCCGCAGAATCTGCAGTACAAGGACAGCACGCTGCAGGCTCCGCGCACCTATCAGACGAGCATCGGGGTGGACCGGCAGATCAATAAGTATCTCCGCCTGAGCACGGTGTACCTGAACGGTCGCGGCGTACATCTTTCGCGTTCGCGCGACATCAACGCGCCGATTAACGGGTTGTATCCGTTCGGCGATTCGCAGCTACGTTACCTGACGGAGACGACGGGATTCTCGCGCACCAATCAGCTTCAGATATCGCCAAACGTAAATTACAAGAAATTGTTTTTGTTCGGCTTCTACTCGCTTTCCTACGGCAGAACGGACGCGGAGGGCCAGGCGGCCGACCCGTACAATCTGCGTGCGGAGTGGGGACCTTCGAGTTTCGCCGATGTGCGTCACCGGGTGGTAGTGGGCACCAGCATTCCGCTGCCGTTCAAGGTTTCGGTGAGTCCGTTTATCACGGCATCGAGCGGCGCGCCCTATAACATTACGACGGGGCGGGACAGCAACGGCGACAGCATCACGACCGAGCGTCCGTCGCTCTTGGCGCTGCCCGCGGCGCAGTGCGTGGGGAGCAATCTGTACTTCTCTTCGACGTTCGGATGTTTCAACCTGACTCCGGCGGCGGGGACGGCGATCAGCCGCAATTCGGCGCGAGGACCGGGGGCATTCAATATGTCACTGCGGGTGAACCGCACGTGGACGATCGGCGGCAAGGGCGAGGCGACCTCGCCGATGGGCGGCATGATGGGCGGCGGACCGCCTCCGGGCGGCGGCATGGGCGGCGGCGGAATGCGCGGCGGCGGTGGGCCTCCCGGCGGCGGCGGCGGAATGATGACAGCTCCTCCTCCGGGCATGATGGGCGCGGCGGGAGGGACACAGGCGCCGAGCCGACGGTACACGATCACGCTCGGGCTGAACGCATCGAACATACTCAACCACGTGAACTACGCGGCGCCGAGCGGAGATTTGGGATCGCCCTTCTTCGGTCAGTACCGGAGCCTGGCGGGTGGGTTTGTGACGATGAGTCCGGGCGGCGGAACTTACAACCGCAAGATCGATGTGCAATTGCGGTTTGGGTTCTAAGTCACGGTTGATTCGGGCACACTGGTGCCTTTAGATGTGGGTAAAGAAGTTGTGGCGGCCGGGGACTTTCGGGCTTATCGCCGGGTGGGCCCGGCCGCCAGTGATTTGACTGCCCGCTACGAAGACGTAAGAACTCGGCTGGATGGCCTCTCGATCGTCCACTCGTTTCGCGTGATCAGTCTCTGTATCCAGGGGTGCGGCAATCAAACGCTATCCGCGACGGTCCCCCGGGTGTGATCGGTTCGAACCGAAGATCTTCCCGCCGGTCTCCTCCACGTAGGGGAACCACCGTTTAGCCGTTAACGGGCTTACGGGAAGTCAGCACCACCTCAGGTCAACTTATGCTGGCCAGCATGAAAACTGTTGGAATCGCGCTGTGGTTTGCGCAACTCTCTACCTGATGGAGAAGTTACCACGAGGGTACAGGAGTATCGGGTAAGAGACTCCTGTAAGTTACTCATAACAGGCCGAAGATAAATTTTAAGGTTTGGTGACGACCGATCGGTCGGTTTTACGCGGCGGCGCTGCTCAGTGCGGGGGCAGCGCGGCCGGCTGACCGGACGGCGTCGGTGATTTGGCCGCGATGGGCCATCTGATGCAGGGCGACTGTGAAGAGGGACTTCGCAAATGTCGCAAAGTGTTCCTCAAGGCCTTTCGGCTGCCAGGGCGTCGGCTGGTCCAGGTCTGCTTCGGACATGGATTCGAGAATCTGCAGGTTGCGATTGCGGAGTTCGACATAGCGTTCGCGCACCTTGGCGAACGGCGGATACTGCGTGGCATCCGCCGAGGGGACGGTGCCCTGTCCAAAGATCGTGGACCAGTGCGCGACCGGGTTGGGGCCGCCGCCGAGCAGCTCGAGCGTGAGGCCTTCGACAAAAGCGAGGTGGCCAATCACCCATAGGGGGTGGCAGCCGCCATTCCCCGTGGGGAAGGTGAGCGGGGCGTCTTCGATGGTGGCGAGCGAGGTGAGGGTGCCCTGGTTCGCCATATTGAGTGCATAACGGATTGCGTCTTTGGTGTACATACAGCTCTCCTGTTGTGACTTGCGTTGTGAATTGCGCCGTGGAGCGAGCCGCGGCGGTTACTTCTTTTTGGGGCGAAGGTCGTCTTGAAGGCGGAGTAAACTGTCCGCCCAGAATTCCTGATAGCGGCTCACCCAACGTTCGTAGATCTGGCGGATCGGTACCGCGTTGAGTGAGTTCACCCGCTGTCTTCCTTCTTCACGAGTAAGGACCAGACCAGCGTCGCGGAGCACATCGAGGTGCTTCATGACGCCAAAACGTGTGAGATGCGGAAAGGCCTCCACGATCTCCGTGGTCTTCCGCGGACCAGCATGCAACAGGTCCAGAATCGCGCGCCGCGTGGGATCGGAGAGCGCTTTCCAGACCGGGTCGAGATCGTTTGCCATTGTTTTACAGGATAGGCGGAAGGCTACGAGAAATCTTTCGTGACGTTGCCGAGGAAGTGTTTCCAGCCGCCGCCGATATTCTGCCGGTGGGTTTCTTCGAGCAGGCCGATGGAGCGGTGGCGCAGGGTGACTTTGGTGCCTCCGGCGTACCTGATCGAGTTTGATTTCCACGTGATTGAGCGCGGGGTACGACATGAACATGGGGCCGCTGAGTTCGATTAAGACCGGCGGTTTGATGACCTGGACATGGCCCCAGAGATGGCCGATGCCATTGCCGCGGTCGCGGAACCAGCGGCCACCGGGCCATTGTTCGAGGATCATGTTCATGGATTCGCCGTTGGGATTGGTGCTGCCTTCCCCAAAGCGGTGAAGTACGGATTTGAAGACGTCGCCAATATCGGCCTTGAGTTCGATTTGCTGGGCGACATCGAGGGTCATTTCTTCGAGTTTCATAGGGTCAAGCTCCTTATGTGATTACATGGTAACGTAACTAAATGGTCACGTCAAGAGGAATTTCCAGTTTGTGATATTTTTACAGCCAACGACATGACGTTCAAACTAGCGGCACTCACGGCACTCATCACAAGCCAGGCGATGGCTCAGGCAGTAACCCAGGCGGCGCGGCCGCCGGAGGTGAACACCGACATTTACTACCAGCTTTCGCCCGATGCGCTGCCGCAGGATGGCGTGCCGAAGGGCGAGATCAAGGGACCGTTCACGCTGCCGAGCGCGGCGTATCCGGGGACGCAGCACACCTATTGGATCTACGTGCCGGCGCAGTATGACCCGGCGGTCCCGGCGAGCCTGATGATCTACAACGACGGACAGGCGTTCCTGGCTCCCGAGGGCGACATACGGGCGCAGGTGGTGATGGACAACCTGATTTACCGGCGCGAGCTGCCGGTGATGATCGCGGTCTTTATCAATCCGGGCCGGCGGCCGGACCAGCCGGAGCCGACTCCGGCGAACTGGGGGGACCGGGATACGAACCGGCCGACGGAGTACAACACGCTGGACGATAAATATGCGCGCGTGATTGTGGACGAGTTGATGCCGGTGCTTTACAAGGGTTACAACATTGCGAAGGATCCGGAGCGGCACGGGATCGGCGGGTCGAGTTCGGGGGCTATCGCGGCGTTCACGGTGGCGTGGGAGCGGCCGGACCAGTTCCGGAAAGTTCTGAGCAATGTAGGCAGCTTCACGAATATTCGCGGCGGCCACGCGTATCCGGACATCATCCGCAAGAGCGAAAAGAAGCCGCTGCGCGTGTTCCTGGTAGACGGGCGCAACGATAATCGCGGGGTGCGCGGAGACGGCACGTACGACCAGACGCGCGACTGGTTTTATCCAGAACGTGCGGATGCAGCAGGCATTGACGGAGAAGGGATACGAGGTGAATTATTCGTGGGGAATTCAGAAGCACGGGCAGAAGATGCTGCGCGCGGTTTTCCCGGAAATGATGCGCTGGCTGTGGCGCGACCACGGCGTATCGACCGATGTCAACGACAAGGTAGAGCGATCCTTTAACGGCGCGAAAAAGGAATAGTCTCCTAAGGTTTAGCGATAACGATTTTCCTTGACAACGCAGTTTTGCCAAGGATATAGTTCGGCGTAACACCTTCGATGAAGGTGTCCAGGGGAAAAATTCGCGAGGGGGACTTCCATGGCGAAGAGAACCGTGCGCCGACTCAGCAAGTGCCTGTTTGCCGGCTTGATGACTTGCTTTATCCTGACGGCCCAGATGACAGTCACCGGAACCATCACGGGAAATGTAGTGGATTCCTCGGGACAGGCGGTACCGAACGCCAGGATTACACTGACGAGCGCGAGCACTTCGGAAGTGCGCTCGGCGGTTGCCAACGAACTCGGCGCATTCACGATCGCGGCGGTTCAACCGGATACCTACAACATGCGCGTGGAGCAGAAGGGCTTCAAGGCGTATTCCCGAAGCCAGTTGGTGGTAAGCGCGAACGAGCGGTTGGCGGTGGGAGACGTGATGCTGCAGGTGGGCGACGTCACGGAGACAATCTCCGTAACGGCAGAGGCGGCGCAGGTGCAGACCAATAGTTCCGAGCACTCGGCGGCGCTGACTACGACACAGCTGCAGAATCTGACCGCGAAGGGGCGCGAGGTCGTATCGATGCTGCGTACGATTCCGGGTGTGCAATACCAGGCGGATCAGGATTCGACGGGAGGCAGCTACGGGACGGGCACGCCGAATATCGCGGGCTCATTTTCCGGCACCAACATTCTGGCGGTAGACGGCGTGGTGAGCAACGACCAGGGAACGCCGAACATCTTTTCCAGCGTGACGACGCTGGACGCGATCGGCGAAGTGAAAGTCCTGTTGAACAGCTACCAGGCGGAATACGCGGGGAACGGCGGCCCGATCGTGCAGGTGGTGACGCGCGGAGGCGGCAAGGAGTTCCACGGCAGCGCGTACGAATATATCCGCAACGACGCGCTCAACGCGAACGATTTCTTCAATAACCGCAATTCGGCGCGGAGGCCGCGCTACCGCTACAACACCTTTGGCGGATCGTTGGGAGGTCCGGTTTACGCGCCGGGGCACTGGAATCAGGGCAGGACGAAGATGTTCGCGTTCTACAATCTGGAGCAGGCGTTGATCTCCACTCCGGGCGCGTTGAATTCGTATACGATGCCGACGGCGCTGGAACGCCAGGGCGATTTTTCGCAGACGCTGGATGTGAACGGCAAGGTCATCCCGATCACGGACACAGTGGCTGGCGCGCCGTTTCCAGGGAACGTGATTCCCAAGAGCCGACTGAACCCGAACGGGCTTGGCCCTGATGAATATTCTGCCGCAGCCGAATTTTTTCAACCGGACGATCAGCGGCGGCAACTACAACTACCAGATACAGGAAGTCCAGAAAGATCCGAAGCGCAGCCAGCTCTTGCGGCTGGATTTTGTCCCGAGCGAGAAGGACCGCATCTTCGTGCGCGGCAAGACGTGGATCGCGCAGCAGGAAGGTTATGCGGTGGCGGGCGGGGCGAGCCCGGTGGGCTTCTTCGCGCAATGCTACTGCTTCACGGAAGACGGTTTGGCGACGGGCGATACGCACATCTTCAGCCCCAGCGTGATTATGGAGTTCAACGCCGGAATCCGTCACAATCGCGAGGCATGGCATCCGTATGGCGATAACGAGATCAACAAAGTGCTGCGTTCGGCGATCGGCTACAACCTGGGCCAATGGTATCCGAACGCCAATGTTTCCGGGTTCATCCCGCGCTATTCCTTCGGCGGCGTTCCCAACGCTCCGAATGTGAGCTATGACAACCGCCTGCTGACGGGCGGGACGGATTTCACGTTCAATTTGAGCGACAGCGTGGCGATCACGAAGGGCGCGCACAATATCAAGTTGGGCTTCGACGTCTACCGGATTCGCGAGTACGAAGGCGAGCAGAGCACCTTCTCCGGCACCTTTGATTTTGGGAAGAACACGTTGAATCCGCTGGATTCGAACTACGCATTCGCGAACGCGGCGCTGGGCGCCTTCAACAGTTACACGGAATCGAACGTCCGCTACGGCGCGAATATGCGGCAGAGCCTGGTGGAGTGGTTTGCGCAGGATAGCTGGAAGGTCAGCCGGCGGCTGACGGTGGATTACGGAGTGCGGTGGACGTGGGCCGGCGAAATGCATCCGAACAATCCCGGGCAGCAATCGGTGTTCATGCGGAATCTGTATGTTCCGGGCCAATCGCCGCCGCTGTATGCGCCGGTTACACAAGGCGGCGTGAAGTACGCGCAGAATCCGATTACCGGCGAACTGCTGCCGGGAGCCTATGTGGGGCTTTTCGTCCCGGGCGTGGGCAATCCGGCTCCGGGGGGAGTGACTTACGGAGACAAGGGAGTGCCGACGGGGTTCATCAATCAACCGGGCGTGCTCTGGGGGCCGCGGCTGGGATTTGCGCTGGACGTGTTCGGCAACGGCAAGACGGCGATTCGCGGCGGCGGCGCCATCCTATACAACCCGCGTCTCAGCAAGTGGGGCAACATGGTGAACAACCCGCCGGCGGTGCTGACGCCGATTACGTATTACGGCGATATGCGCACCTTCCTGCAGACCAGCGGCGTGCTTTCCCCAAGCAACACACAGGGCTTCAACCTGAATAACAAGACACCGGACAACTACAACATTACCCTGGGCGTTCAGCAGGACATGGGGCATAACATGATGGTGGATGTCTCCTACGTCAGCACGCTGGGGCAGCACATTCCGCAGACGCTGCAGATCAACACTGTGCCTTACGGCACGCATTTTCTGCCGCAGTATACCGGCGGTGTGACGGACAACTTCTTCCGTCCTTACCCGGGTTATAACAACGTGGCGTGGACGGATAACGCGTATAACTCGAATTATCATGCCCTGCTGCTGAGTATCAACCGCCGGTTCGCGAACGGTCTGCAATTCGGGTTCAGCTATACGTTCTCCAAGTTCCTGGACTATACGGGAATTCCGATCTACCAACCGCTGCGCACGTGGAGTTACGGCTTTGACAGTTCGGACCAGACACACAATGCGGTCTTGAACCTGACTTACAACCTGCCGAAGGCCAGCCGGATGGTGAACAACAATAAGTTCGTCAAGTGGGTATTCGACGACTGGACGCTGGCCGGGATCGCGCAGTGGGTGAGCGGCACGCCGGCAACGATCGGCCTGAGCACGGTGCAGGGCACGGATCTAACGGGCGGAGGCGATGGCCAGCGCGTGAATGTGGTGGGCAATCCGAACTCGACCGGATCCACCTTCTATCAGTGGTTCAACACGGCGGCATTCGCCGCGCCCGGCAAGGGCGACCCGGGCAACGCGTCGAAGAACAGCGTGCGGAATCCGGGTGTGAACAACGAAGACCTTATCGCTTTCGAAGCGGTTCCCGGTGAAGAACGAGAAGCGCGCGATTGTTCTGCGGTGGGAAGCGTACAACGCCTTCAATCACACGCAGTATTCGGGCATTAACGTCTCGCCGAAATACGATTTGACCACCGGGGCGCAGACCAACACGCTGTTCGGGCAAGTGACTTCGACGCGCGCGCCGCGCATCATGCAGGGTTCGCTGCGCTTCACGTTCTGATGCCCGCGGCGGCAGCGGCGAGAGCGGAGAAGGCCGTCCGGCAGCGCCTATCGCCGTTCACGCTGGCGCTGGGCATGACGGCGGCCGTGGCCTCGGCCGGATTGATTCCCTGGGTGCGGGCGAACGGGCGGCTGGCCGGCTCGGTTTGGGGAGCGGCGGCGGCGCTGCTGGCGCTGCTGTTGGTGGTGCGGCATCGCGTACGCGTTGCGGGACGAGTGCCGCGCTACGAGTTCGCACCCAAGCGGGTGCACTATGTGCAGATGGCGATGCACACCAGCATCTACCTCTATTGGGGATGGTACTGGCGCGAAGTGTACCCGTACGTGCCGCTGCTGTTGGCGCAGGTGGCGTTCGTCTATGCGCTGGACATGCTGGTCTGTTGGTGGCGGAGGGACACCTGGATTCTGGGGTTCGGCCCGTTCCCGATCGTATTCAGCGCCAACCTTTTTCTCTGGTTCCGGGATGACTGGTTTTACCTTCAGTTTCTGATGATGGCGACGGCCGTCTTGTGCAAGGAGTTCGTCACGTGGAAACGGGACGGGCGGCGCACCCACATTTTCAACCCCTCGGCGATTGCGCTGGCCATTTTTTCGGTGGGACTGCTGGTCACGGGAAGCACGCAGACATCCTGGGGCGAGGCGGTGTCGGTGAGTTTGGGACGGCCGCCGTATATGTATCTCTGGATCTTCGCGACGGGGCTGGTGGTGCAATCGCTATTCGCGGTGACGCTGGTGACGCTTTCGGCGGCGGCGGCGCTGGTGGTGTTGAATCTGGCATACACGGCGTTCACCGGCGTGTATTATTTCGTGGACGCGACAATTCCGATCGCGGTGTTTCTGGGATTGCACCTGTTGGTGACGGACCCGGCGACCTCGCCGCGAAGAAATATCGGGAAGGCTATTTTTGGGGCGATGTACGGGACGGCGGTGTTCACCTTGTATGCAGTGCTGGGGTGGCTGGGGATGCCGACGTTTTATGACAAGCTGCTCTGCGTGCCGCCGATGAATCTGACGGCGCGATGGCTGGATCGCGCGAGCGCCGCGATCGAAGAGCGGCTGGGAGACCGGTTCGCGGGTTGGGATGCCAGGCGATTGAATTACGCGCACATGGCGTTGTGGATCGCGCTGTTCGCGGGCATGACGAGCGGCGGGCTGTTGGGCAGCGGGCATCCGGGAACGCACTCGGAGTTCTGGCGAAGGGCGTGTGAAGAAGGGCGGCGGGAGGGGTGCCGGACGTGGGTGCGGATGTCGAACGTGGCGTGTGTGCACGGTTCGGGAGCGGCATGCAATCAACTCGCTCTGGCGCAGGACGCGGGGCTGGCTATTCCACGGGATGCCGGGGAGGCAGGCAGGAATTTTGCGCGCGCGTGCGATGCGAAGATTCCGGGGGCGTGTTTCAGCCTGGTGTCGCTGGTGAAGAAGGATGGCGAAGGAGTATTTGGCGGCCCGTGCGACCGCGGGGATGGGGAGAGCTGTTTCGTGCTGGCGTCTTTGCAGTACGCGGCAGGCGCTTATGGGCCGAGCGCGGCGCTCTTCCGGAGGTCTTGCGAAGGCGGCTGGCCGCGCGGGTGCGGCGGGCTGGCGGAACTTTACAGGGCGGGGAAGGGCGTGGCGGCGGATGCGGCGCGCGCGAACGGATATTTCGAGCGGGCATGCCGGGCGGGAATTGCGGCGAGCTGCTTTGCGTTGGGCCGACGGCAGCAGGCATGCGATTTGAGCCTGCGCGCGGTGACGGATAACGAGGCGTACTTTCGAGCGGGCATCCAGCCGGCGGATCCGGGTTTTTGCGAGGCCCGCTGAACGGTGGCGATCTTGTCCGGCTACTCCAGTTTCAGCTTCAGGATCGAGAGCGAATGCGCGGGGAAGGTGTAGGTGAGGGCATTCCTTTCGAATTGGGCGGTGAGGGGTTTGCGCACGGGCGCCACCTTTTTGTCATCGCCGAAGGTGTGGGTGGCTTTGAGATCGGCGTGGTTCATTTGCCAGAGCTCGGCGGTTTTTGAGAGGGCGCCTTCCTGGCTTTCGATGCGCGTGGCGATATCCTGCGACTTGCTGCGATTGAGCACGTTGACATACAGGGTGCGGTCTTTCGGGTTGTAAGTGGTGGACACATCGAGATACGGGAATCTCGCTGGCGCCTACCGTATAGGTGGGGGCGGAGACGAAGGTATTGAGTGCGAGGTTGCCGCGCTGCTTGCTGTATTCGGCAACGGGAAAGTAAGTGGGCTGCAGGAAGATGCCCTGCTTATTGGTCATCATGGGAGCGATCACGTTGACCATTTGAGCGAGGTTGGCCATCTTGACCACGTCGGCGTGGCGGAAGAAGGTATTGAAAAACATTCCCATGGCGAGGGCGTCTTCGAAGTTGTAAACCTCTTCGAGATGCTTGTCGTTTTGCGCGCGGTACCAGACGTTCCATTCGTCGTAGGCAATGTAGATGGGGCGCGCGTTGGGGCGGCCGCCCTGGGCTTCCGCGATGATGGCGGCGGTGGTGGTGATGTAGCGGTCAATGGTGAGCTGCGACTGGCCCAGGAAGCGTTCGAGATCGTTCTGCTGATTGCCGATGTAGGTGTGGAGGGAGATGTAATCGATCTGGTCGCGAAGGGTATTGACCACGGTGCGATTCCAACCGGCCCAATCGGCACCGTGCCATAGTTACTGGAGCCGCTGGCGATCAGCTTGATGCCGCGATCCACCGAGCGCATGGCTTTGGCGGCTTCGAGGGCAAAGCGAGCGTACTCATCGGCGCTCTTGTGGCCGAGCTGCCAGGGGCCATCGATTTCATTGCCGAGGCCCCAGTAAGTGACCTTCCAGGGCGCGTCCCGGCCGTTCTTGCGGCGCAGGTCTGCCCAGTAAGTGTGGCGCGCCTCATTGGTGTACTCGACCCATTCGCGGGCCTGATCGATGGTGCCAAGTCCGGCATTGATGCAGATGAAGGGCTCCGCGCCGATGCGCCGGCAGTATTGCAGAAACTCGTCAGTGCCGAAGCGATTGGTTTCGATATCATTCCAGGCAAGCTCCGGCCGCACCGGGCGCTGATCTTTGGGTCCGATGCCGTCTTTCCAGTTGTAGCCGGAGGCGAAGTTGCCGCCGGGATAGCGGAGGATAGAGACTCCCAAGTCCTTCACGGCGGCCATGACGTCGGTGCGGAAACCATCCTTATCGGAGAGCGGACTGCCTTCCTCGTAGATGCCGCCATAGATCATGCGGCCGAGGTGTTCGGCGAAGTTGCCGAAGACGAGGGGGCTGACTTCGCCGATGCGGCGATCGGTATCGATTTTGATTCGCGCGGCGGGCGGTTGGGCGTGGGCCTGCGCGGCAGCGATCAGGAGGATGGCGAGGGTGGTCTTCATTTGGACTCCTTGCGGGTTTCGGTCTTGCGCTGCTCGGTCCATGCGAGTACGCGATCGAGCGCGGCGGTGGTGGCGGCATCCAGCTTGGCGCCGGGGAGGCGAATATCGGCGCAGGCGATGGCGCCGCGGCGGCGGAGTACTTCCTTGCGGATGGCCATGCCGAGGCCTTCCTGGAATTCGAAGCGCATCAGGGGCACGAAGGGATAGAAGGCGTCGGCGGCAGCGTCAAGATCGCCCGAGTGGAATAGCCTGACGATTTTGACGAGGATCTCGGGATAGGCGAAGCCCGTCATGGCGCCGGTGGCTCCGGCCATCAATTCCTCGAGCAGGAAGACTCCGCCGAGGCCGCCGAAGATACCGAGTTCCATGCCTTGGGCGGCCTCGCGAATGCGGGATGTCTTGAAGGGCGTGGGCGGATCTTCGAGCTTGATGGTTTGAGCGGCTGGAACTTCGCGGGCGATGCGGACGAGCAGGGCGGGCTCCATGGCGAAGCCGGAGATGGGCGGGTAATCCTGAATGACGATGGGGATCTCGACGGCGGAACCGACAGCGGCGAAGTGGCGCACGACGGATTCGGAATTGAGCTTGGGAGAGCGCGGCGGACTGATCATGACGGCATCGGCGCCGGTGTCGCGAGCGAATTTCGTGTAGTCGATGCAGGTGCGTACGCCATCGGCGGTGGCGCCGGCGACGACGCGTACGCGGCCGTTGACCTGCTTCACGACGGTCTCCAGGACCTGGACGCGTTCGCCATCGTTCATGCGCGCGACTTCGCTGGTGACGCCGAGCGCGGTGAGGCCATTCACGCCCGCGGAAATGAACAGATCGACAACGCGCTTCAGGCTATCGAGATCGAGATCGCCGGCCGTGGTGAACGGGGTCGGCAGGACGGAATACACGCCTTCCAGCTTCAAAACTCTTCCTCCAGGAATGATTTGCGATTACTCTGTTACTGTATCCTGTAAGCGATTCCATCTCAAGGAAACCCGATGCGCAACACGGTAGCTGGCGTGATTCTTTTTGGCCTGGCGCTGAGCGCGCAGACGCCGGTGGAGATCCGCGTCGATGCGGCGGCGAAGCTGGGCGCGTACCGGCCGATGTACGCGTACTTCGGTTATGACGAGCCGAACTACACGTACATGCCGAACGGCAAGAAGCTGATTGGCGAACTGGCGGCGCTGAGCCCCGCGACGGTGGAGGTGCGGGTGCATCACTTGCTGGTGACGGGGGACGGGACGCCGGCGCTAAAGTGGGGATCTACCAACGCCTATACGGAAGATGCGAACGGGAAGCCGGTCTACGATTGGAAGATCATCGACCGCATTTTCGATACGTTGATTGAGGCGCATGCGCGGCCGTTTGTGGAGATCGGCTTCATGCCGGAGGCGCTCTCGACAAATCCCCAACCGTACGTGGTGAACTGGCCGGCGCGGGATGGAGGCAAGGGTTGGAGCTATCCGCCGAAGGATTACGCGAAGTGGGCGGAGCTGGTGCGGCAATGGGTGCTGCATTCGGTGTCGCGGTACGGGAAGAGCGAAGTGGAGCAGTGGAAGTGGGAGTTGTGGAACGAGCCGGACATTACTTACTGGCGCGGCACTCCGGAGGAATATAACAAGCTCTACGATTACACGGCCGACGCAGTGAAGCGGGCGCTGCCGACGGCGCATATCGGCGGTCCGGGAACTACGGGCGCGGGTTCGGTGAAGGCGGCGGCGTTTCTGCGGCAGTTCCTGGAGCATTGCGCGCGCGGCGTGAATGCGGCGACGGGGAAGACGGGCGCGCCGCTGGATTTCATCACGTATCACGCCAAGGGATCGCCGAAGGTGGTGAGCGGGCGCGTGCAGATGAGCATTTCGAAAGAGATGGTGGACGTGCAGCGCGGCATGGAAGTGATCAACGAGTTCGCGCAGTATCGCGCGCTGCCGATTGTGCTGAGCGAGGCCGACCCCGAAGGCTGCGCGGCGTGCTCGGCGCGGACCTATCCGCAGAATCTCTATCGCAACGGGCTGATGTATCCGAGCTATACGGCGGCGGCGTACAGCAACATATTCAAATTGTCGGACCGGTACAAATCCAACATGGCGGGGATGCTGACGTGGGCGTTCGAATTCGAAGGGCAGCCGTACTTCGACGGATTTCGCACGCTGGCGACGAATGGAATCGACAAGCCCGTGATGAACTTTTTCCGCATGGCGGGGATGATGAAGGGCGATCGGGTGAAGGTGGAGAGCGGCGGCGGCGTGGGGCTCGATAAGCTGCTGAGCGCGGGTGTGCGGGAAGCGGCGGACGTGGACGGGATGGCGACACGCAGCGATCGCGAACTGGCGGTGCTGGTGTGGAATTATCACGATGACGAGACGGCGGCGACGGCGGCCGCGGTGAAGCTGGCGCTGAGCGGGATTGCAAAGAGCGCGGGCGCGGTGCTGGTGGAGCATTACCGGATCGACGACGATCACAGCAACGCGTACACGGTTTGGAAGCAGATGGGCTCGCCGCAGGAGCCCACCCGGGAGCAGTACGCGAAGTTGGAAGCGAGCGGCCAGTTGCAATTGCTGGCTTCACCGGAATGGCGGCAGGTGAAGGATGGGAAACTCGAGCTCACGTTCGCACTGCCGCACCATGCGGTGTCGCTGCTGCGCATCAGCTGGTAGGCCGTTTACAGGGTCTTCAGGAACGCAATCAGGGCTGCCTTTTCCGCCGGCGGAAGGCCCAGGCCGTAGTTATGGCCCGGCACCGGCTCGGCGGCGGTGAGGCGCGCGGAATCGAACCAGGCTTCCAGCGTGGCGGCATCTCCGCCGTGGCCGAACGGTCCGCGGTACCAGACACCTTTGAGCGAGGGGACCTTGTAGTAGCCGGTGCCGCGGCGGGAATGCGTGGCGAGCTCCGGATCGGTACCGATGTCGGCGGCAGCGATGCGTTGGTTGTTGGTGTAGAGCGGGGCGGTGTGGCACGCGCCGCAGCCCTGACGTTCGAAGATCATGCGCCCGGCACGCGTCTGGCTATCGCTGTGGTGGGGATTGGCGGGAGGGCGTAGCGCGTAAAGGTAGCCGGCAAGCGCGTAGAGCGATTCGTCGCTGAGGCGCGCGGCGAAGGGAGGCATTGCTCCACGAGGCGGAAGTCGCCCCAGGATGAGCCGAGATCCGCGCCTTGCGCGAGAGCGGCATAGCGCATGAGATCCGCGATGGAGCGGTGCAGGTGGGTGCCGGTATGGTTGAGGTAGAGGCGATCGCGAATGCCGATGAGGTCCGGAATTTGCGGGCGCGCATCGAAGGTGGACCCATCGCGGGTCATGACGCCGTCGGGCACCTGCGACCAGGCGGTGGCGAGCTCTTCGAGCGAGAGGTTGGCGACGCGCTCGTAGGGGTCGGGTTGAAGCCAGGGCGCGGCGTAGAAGAAGCGCAGCATCGGCCTGACGAATTGATTGACGAGGCCGGCACCGGCGGCGGGGTCCTGTGCGGCGAGCGCGCGGAGGCTGGCGGCGATCACGCGATCGACGGGAAAATTCCCCTGCGCGCCTTTGACCACGCTGCCATCCGGCATGACCCGCGTGTGACAGCCGCCACAGGAATTGCCGCCGAGTTCCAGTTCGCCCTTTTTGCGTATGACGTAGCGCAGGTAAGGATAGATGCCGCCGGTGGCGATGGGAACCTTCGCGGCGGGGAAGAACAGCGGGGAGGTGAGGGATTGCTGCGGGTTTTCGAAGAACGTGGGAGCATCGAACACGTCTTCGCCGGTGGGATGGGCGATGACCTCCGGAGCGAGCGTACGGAGGCGGTCGAGATATCCCGCCGGTTCGCGGCCCGCGGCGTAAACCGGGTAGGACTTGTAGATGGGGAGAACGGGGAGGCTCTCGTAGGCGCCGGACCCCATATGTTTCGGGGTCCGGGCCGGATCGAGCAGCGGCGTCTGCATGGTCGCCAAGGCCGCTTCGTCCCAGGTTTTGGGGACGATCTGCCCGGGAAGAGAAGCGGCGGCGAGGAGCAGCGATACTGAAATCCAAGTGGTTTTCATGGCTGGCTACCAGGTGACGGGGATCTTGGTGAAGGTGAGGACCAGGGAAGCACCGGGCGGCAGGGGGTCGGTGGAGATTGCCAGCAGGGTTTTGCCGCCATCGCTCACGACGAAGTCATTGTGGCCGATGCTGCCATCGGGAAACTTAACGGTGATGGTCCCGGTGCAATCCGGGGAGAGCGTGTAGGTTCCCGAGAAGGGAGCGTTGCGAAGGACAAAGCCGCCGAAGTTCGCGCTTTCGACGGCGGTGAGTTTCCCGGCTCCGTCAAAGGTCGCGATGCCGACTCCGTTGTACGGGGCCATGATCGCGGGCGGTCCGGGGTTGGGGGTAGTGCCGGCGAAAGAGAAGGCGTAGGTGCCGCTGAGGACGGTGCAGTGGGGAGTCTGAGCGCTGGCGAGCGAGGGGGCAAGGTACATCATGCCGATAGTGAGCGCGAGTCTCGCGGTCTGATAGAGGGGGAAGCGATTCGTCATGGGTGATTCTCCTTTGTGTGCGAAGGCTGGTTCGGTTCGCAAAGGCAGAATGACGTGAATGGGCGGGCGGCAGGGAGTATCGGGGAGGTGAATTAACGGTGACCGCTGGAAATATCCTGTTGATTCTTTGCGATTTGAGCGTCAGAGAGTCCGACTTCCTCAAGCAGCTTCAGAAAGCGCGGATCTTTGCGGTAGGGGTCCCACATGGAGTCTAGGCGGAGGTAAATGAGGGAGGACTCCTGCTCCTGGCGGGCGATTTCCGTGTAGCGGAAGGCTTCGCCGCTCTCGCCCAGCCCGAGGTAGGGGACCGCCAGAAGGTCTGGCGCGACGAAGCGGGTGCGGGAGATTTCGAGCAGTTGTTGAAGCAATTTGCGAGCTTCGGCGGGTTGTCCCATGAGGGCGTGGAGCAAGGCCGAGAAGCCGAGCGACTGAGTGGAGGGAGCCAACTGTTGCAGACGCTCTTGAGCGCGTAGGGCGGCCGGAAAATCCTGTTTTCCCCGGAGGGCGAAGGAGAGGCCACCGATCGCCATGACGTCGAGCGGATTGGCATCGGCGAGGCGTTGAAAGCCGGCGACGGCCGCGTCGTGGCGCCGTTCGAGGAAGGCGAGCCAGGGTTCGCTCATGGCGATCATCGGGGAGAGGGGGTCCAGCTCACTGGCGAGGCGGCTTTCGGCGGCGGCTTCCTGCCAGCGTTCGCGGGGCGCCATCACGGTTTGCGCGAGCTGATAGTGCGCCATGGCAGAACTGGGATTTAATTCGAGGGCGTGGCGCAGGTGGCGGTCGGCGGCACCTCCATCGTAATAATGGCGCGCGGCGAGAGTGCCGAGGATGACGTAGGCCTCGGCGAGTTCATTATCCAGCGAGAGCGCCTTTTGGACGGCGGCGTTGGCTTTGGATACCAGCACATTGGCGGGCACGTTGCCATAAAGGTTTTGCTGGAGGTATACGGCGGCCAGGGCGGTGTAGGAAAGGGCGTAGGCCGGATCGATGGCGATCGATTTTTGGAAGAGCGCCTCGGCGCGGTCCAGGTCGCCGGGTTGGAAGGAGGTTTCGAAGTGCTTTCCGCGGAGGTAGAGATCGAACGCCTCCTGATTGGCGGTGTGGGCTTTCTTGAGGCGGCGGGTCTGGGGGGCGGTCAATTTCAGTTGGAGCGCCGAAACGAGGGAACTGGAGATCTCGCGCTGCACGGCGAAGACGTCGGAGAGGCGGCGTTCGAAGGAGCCGGACCAGAGATGGTAGCCATCGTCGGCGCGAATCAACTGGGCGGTGACTTTGAGCTGATCGCCTTGCTTGCGGACGCTGCCTTCGACGACGAAGGCGACGTGCAGTTTCTGGCCGATTTCGCGGATGTCGGCGGATTTTCCCTTGAAGAAGAAGGCCGAGGTGCGGGAGGCGACGCGCAATCCGCCGGCATTGCAGAGGGCGTCGGTGAGTTCTTCGGAGAGGCCCTCGGCGAAATACTCGTTGGCGGGGTCGGTGCTCAGATTGAGGAAGGGGAGCACGGCGATTGAAGGCGCGATGGCGGGCGCGGGAGCGCGGAAGTGGACGACTCCCCACCAGACGCCGGCGGCGAGCGCTAGGAGGGTGAGGAGGACGGGGGCGCGTTTTGCCGGTGCACGTTTCGTTGGGGCATCGGGCGCGGCGGGGAGTGAGCGGAGTTGAAACTGAGGAATGTAACTCCCCTTGGGAACTTCGATCAACAGCGGAGCGGAGGCGCCTTCATTCGCGTAATACTCGTCGAGGCGTTTGCGAAGCTTGCCGGCTTCCACGCGAACGATGGTATCGATCTTGGGATCGAAATCGCCGGCACGATCGAAGACTTCGATGCCGAGAACGAGTTCCTTGATGCCGTCGGTGCGTCCGGCGAGAGTCTGGTCGACGATGTGCGAAAGGAAGCGGCGCGACCGGGCGGCATTGGCGAAGGGCGCGCTGGCCAGGATTGCCTGCAACTGCCGCCGGATTTCTTCGTGCGATGGGGGAGGCAGCGGGGCCGTGGTGGGAGCGGTCACTGCCTCCTATGATAGCTGCGGCGCGTGCGATTACGCGGGCCCGATCGGCTCATTGGGGGATACGCCATCGATGCGATTGACCTTGGCGCCGGGCGGGAGCGGGATGGGGCCTTCGAGCAGCGGGTCGTTGGTGCGAGTCATCCAGCTCTGGAGGCGGCCGCGCATTTCGGCCAGCATGGGGGCGGAGGCTGGGTCGTCCGCCAGGTTGCGGCGTTCGGCGGGGTCGAATATGAGGTCGTAGAGATCTTCACGCGGGACGGGGTGCTGGCGCCATCCGTGCTCCAGCCAGAGGCTCTTGCTGGGGCTATCGTCGCAATTGGGAAGCACGGGTGTGCCGAGTTCGCTATAGCGGCGGATGTATTTCCAGCGCTGGGTGCGGACGGCGCGTTTAGGCTCGTAGGCCGCGTGGTAATTGACCTCGGCGAAGATCTCCTGATTGATTTCGGAGGTCTCGCCGCGCAGGAGAGGGAGCATGGATTTGCCCTCCAGCCAGGCGGGATGCTTGAGTTCCGCCACATCGCAGAGCGTGGGAAACAGATCGAGGTGAGAGACCATGGCGTCGATCACCTTTCCGCCGCGGAAGAGGCCGGGGCCGCGCATGATGAGCGAGACGCCAAAGCCGGCGTCCATCAGATTGCACTTCATGTCGGGGAAGGCGACGCCGTGATCGGTGGTGCTGATTACGAGCGTGTTTTCCGCGAGGCCGCTGCGGTCGAGCGCATCCAGCACCTGCCCCACGCCCTGATCGAGGATGCGGGCGCTGGCGTGGAAGCCGGCCATATCGCTGCGTGTGGCCGGGGTATCGGGGATGGGGACGGGCGGCTGGATGTAGCGCGCATCGTCCTGCGGCGTGGGGGAGGGGAAGGCGCGGTGCGTTTCGAAGAAGCCGACGTCGAGGAAGAAGGGGCCGCTCGGGCGGCCGTTGAGGAAGCGGGCGGCGGCCGGTGCGACGTCTTCCACGCGATTGGATTTGGCGCGGAGGAGATCGTCGTAGCCGATACGCTCGGGCTTATCGGCGATGTGCTGGAGGCCGCCGAGGATGGAGCGGTAGCCGGCATCGCGCAAGGTGTAGAGCAGGTGGCGGCGATAATCGGTCATCGAGAAGCCGCGGTGGGCGAGGCCGAGCATGCCATTGCGATGCGGGCACTGGCCGGTGAGCAGCGCGGCGCGGCTCGGCGAGCAGGTAGGTGCGGCGCTGAAGGCCTTGCGGAAAAGCACGCCCTCCGATGCTAGCTGTTGAATGCGCGGAGTGGGGGTCGCAAAGCCATAGGGCTTCAGGTAGCGGCCGGTATCGTGGGAGTGCAGGTAGAGAATATTGGGAGGTTTGCCCGCGGCCGCGCGAAGGGGCATGGAGGCAGCGGCGGCTTGCAGAAAACTTCGGCGCGACGACGGCATGGGTCACCTCCCCTACATGTTAGTCCAGCGGGCATTCAGGCCGGATACAATACCTTGCATGGACCGTCGCGAATTTTTCAGCAATCTCGGCTTGGGCACGTATTCCCTGGTGGTGCTCGCCGGCGAGGCTGACGCGCAGCAGGCGGCGCGGCCGCAGCGCCCGGATTTCGAGCGCGTCGCACCCCCGAATGCGCCGATGGCGGCGGCCGAGCGGCACATGCGCGAGGTACGGCTGGAGGCGGATGTCCTGGTGGCGGGCGGCGGACTGGCGGGAGTTTGCGCGGCGATCGCGGCGGCGCGGCACGGCGCGCGCGTGATTCTGGTGCAGGATCGCTCGCGATTGGGCGGCAATTCCTCGAGCGAAGTGAAGATGCACGTGGTGGGCGCAAATCAGCACACCCAGCGGCCCGGCTGGCGCGAAAGCGGGTTGATCGAAGAGCTCCGGCTCGCCGATGCCGTCAACAATCCGCAGCGCTGCTGGGAGCTGTGGGACCTGCTGTTGTACGACAAAGTGGTGAGCGAGCCGAATATCACGCTGCTGCTGGAGACCACGGTCTATGCCGCCACGGTGACGGCGGGAAAGATTGTGGAAGTGGCGGCGCGCTGCGATAAGAGCGAACATCTCTACCGGATTCGCGCGGCCATGTTCTGCGATTGCACGGGCGATTCGCGGCTTGGGTTGGAGGCCGGCGCGGAGATGCGATCGGGCAGGGAAGCGCGCGCGGAGTTCGGGGAATCGCTGGCGCCGGAGACTCCCGAGAATCGCACGCTCGGGTCCAGCATCTTGTTCACCTCGCGGCTCTATCACAATCCCATGCCGTTCACGCCGCCCGCGTGGGCGCGCAAAATCACCAAAGAGCAGTTGCGCCATCGCCCGATCACGAGTTGGGAGTACGGCTACTGGTGGATTGAATGGGGCGGCGATCACGAAGTCATCGCGGATAACGAACGCATTCGTTTCGAACTGCTCGCCATCGTGATGGGCGTGTGGGACTACATCAAGAATAGCGGCGATTTCCCGGACAGCCGCCACTGGGCCATGGATTGGGTGGGGATGATGCCGGGCAAGCGCGGCAGCCGCCGCCTGATCGGCGACTACGTCATCAAGCAGCAGGACCTGATGAAGAGCAGCTTTCCCGATGCGGTGGCGATTGGCGGGTGGGCGATGGACGGGCATCCGCCGGAGGGCTTCGACCGGCCCGATCTGCCGCCCAATACGGTACTGAGGCCGCCGGAGGTTTACGATATTCCGCTGCGCTCTTTGTACAGCCGCAATATTCGGCAACCTGCTGATGGCGGGACGCAACATCAGTGCGAGCTACGTCGCGTTCACCTCGGCGCGCGTGATGGCGACGTGCGCGGTAGAGGGCCAGGCGATCGGCACGGCGGCGGCGCAATGCGTGGAGACGCGGACCACGCCGCGGCAGTTGGCGCACGATGCGAACCAGCTTGCGAAACTCCGGCAGGCGCTGTTGCGCGACGACCAGACCGTGAAGGGGCTGACCAACCAGGATGGGCTCGACCTGGCACGATCGGCCAGCGTCACCGCGTCGGCCGGTAAGGCGGAGTTGCTTCAGGACGGGCACGTCCGCAATATTCCCGATGCGAAAGGCGATGCCGCCGAGGTGCACCAGTGGACGGCGCCGATCGCCGGCGGACGTCCGGCGTGGGTGCAGCTGCAATGGCCCAAGCCGCAGCGCATCCGCGAAATCCAGCTCACGTTCGATAGCGGCTTCAAGCGGCAGCTCACGCTTTCCGCGCAGGAATCCCAGCAGGTGAATCTGCTGCGCGCCGCGCAGCCGGAGACGGTCCGCGACTACACGGTGGTGGCACAGCTTGCCGATGGCAGCGAGCGTACTTTGGCGGCCGTGAAGGGAAACTTCCAGCGCTTAAGCCGGCATCGTTTTGAGCCGGCGGACGTGCAATCGGTGCGCGTGGAAGTGCAGGCGACCAATGGCGATGAGCTGGCGCGAATCTTCGAAATCCGCTGCTACGCGTAGTATTCCTATTCCGCTTTCGGGAACGCCTTGGTGTGCAGAATCGAGTTCACCAGCATGTTGAACTCGCCCAGATTCTGCCAGCGATAGGCCGGGTTGGTGGAAAAGAGAATGACGCGTCCCTGTCCCACGGGTTCGTCGACGATCGCCGGACGCATACGCGTTTCAGCGACGCCGCGCATCAGGCCGCTGAGGACGCTCTTCTCCTGTCCCGGGAACTGCGCGAGCACAGAGCGGCGGCGTTCTTCGGCGGGCACCGTCAGTAGCGGACCGCCCGCCCAGCGCACCGGCACCACGCGCTGCGTGTAGCCGTAGAAGATGGGGTGATTGGGATTGGTGATCTCCGCCTCTACGATCGGGCCCGGCGCATAAAATCCGGCAGTGGTGCGCGCCGCCTGCACGGTGCGCGTGATGCCGAAATCCGCGGGTAGAAAACTGGATGCCCCGAGGGTGATCAGGGTGCCGCCCGCATTGACGAATTTATCGAGTTCGCCGACGCCGGGAAGCCCCATGCCGCCGGAGATATCGTCGCTTTCGCCGTACATGCCGAGCGTGGGAAATTCGGCATCCTTTTTATAGGCGTACTTCTTGCCGGGCTTGGGTTCGATGTCGAAGATCAGGCCGCGCGATCCGCCGCGGCCACCCTGGCTGGGGATCACGATCACGTCGTAATCCGCGCGCAGATTGCCCTGGCGAATCCGGTCCTTATAAATGAGGTCGTAGCCGAGTTCGAATTTGTCGAAGGCGTAGCGCACCCAGCCGACGTCCTGCGTGGAGCCCCAGGTGGAGAACATCGCGACGCGCGGGATATCGACGGCGTGCTTCTTGCCCTCGGGCGCGGCGGCCAGCGCCACGGCCTGCAGGCCGAGCTTTTCGATTTCCGACTTCACGCGCGGGCTGGAAGCCACCAGGAACGTGCCGGCCGGGAGGTCCGTGCCGTTGGCCTTCGCGGGTTGATCGAGGGCTTCGAACTTTACATCCTTGAGGCGATAGCGCAGCGTGACCAGGTTGTTCGAACCGTTGTGCAGGATGGCGGTGACCGGCCCGTCGCCCTTCACGGCGCCTGCCGGGTTCGTAGCGATCTACCGGGGTGACCGGTACGGCGAGGATGGCTTTGTCGGCGATCTCCACCACGTCGGCATGCGACATCAGGCCCATGGTCCAGGCGGTATCGTCGTACGTGGTGAGCGCGGGGTCGGGGTAATCCTGTTTCTCGAGCAGAATCTTGGCGAGGCGGCCGTAGGGCTGATTGCGTTTGACCACGAGGGATCCGGCCGGATACGTGGCGCTGCCGATTTTGATTTCGCCGGTCGCCTGGCCGACTTCGATGCCCTGCGTGCGCAGAATGTTGACCACGAACGCCACGCGCGTCAGATCCTTCTGGTTGGCGGGAAAGACGTAGCCATAGGGCGCGTCCTTGGAGCCGGAATCGACCGAGTTGCGGCTCTTCTTATAGAAGTTCTCGAGCACCGTCTTGGGGAATGCCGCGGTGAGTTCGAGCGCGGAAAGCACGCCGGTCTCCATGTAATTCGTGTTGTTGCGCATGGACCAGGTGAGGCTGCGCGGAGGGGGCAGGGGACGGAACCAATCGCGCGCGGTCATGCCGCCGCCTCCGCCGCCACCAGCGGCAGCGCCTGCAGCGCCCGCTCCGCCACCGCGTCCGCCGCGTCCACCGCCGGCTGCCGCGGCTTCGGCGCCTGCAGCGGGAGCAGCGGCCGGAGCGGGAGCTGCCTCCGCGCCTCCGGGACCGCCGAAACCGCCGCCGATATTGCGCCGCATCGTATTCGCGCCGCCATTGCCGAACGTCTCGTACATGCGCAGCATGCCGTTGTGATTGGAGCTCATGAAGCCGAGGTAGCCGGGCGCCCACATATCAACAAACGCGTGGGTCCACACGCCGGGCATCCCGTAGCCGATCATCTTGGTCATTTCGAAATCCGCGAACCAGGGGAGCTCGGCGTAGAGAATCGGGTCGAGCGTGGGGTTCTGCGGAGTGGTGCCGCTGAAGGTGTAGAGCAAGGGCTGCGATTCATGCAGGTCGTGCATGATCGGCGGGTGCCATTCCAGATAGAACTTGAGCCAGTTCTTCATCGTGACTTGCGAGTAATTGATGTCGCGATTGTTGTCGTGAAAGATGTACTTGCCCCAATAGGGAGGGCCGGGCGTGCGATCCTGCTCGCTTTCCTCGGTGAGCTTGTACTTGTAATACCAGTCCACGTAGCGATCGCGGCCGTCGGGTTCGGCGGCGGCGGAGAGGAAGACGATGACGTTCTTGCGGATGCTATCGAAGACCGGCGATTCTTCCACCGCCAGACGATAGGCCAGCTCCATCAGCATTTCCGGCGGGCCGGTTTCCGCGCTGTGCAGGCCGCCGGTGAACATGTAGATCGGCTTGGCCTCGGCAATCGCCTGCTGCGCCTGTTCGGGCGAGAGTCCGCGCGGGTCGGCGAGGCGTGCGAGGCGCGCTTTGTAGGTATCCAGATTGCGGATGGTCTCCTCGTCGGCGATGGCGACCACGAGGCACTCGCGGCCTTCATCGGTGACGCCGATCGGGAATGAGCTTCACGCGTTTGGAGGCGGCGGCGAGCGCGCGGTAGTATTTCGCCAGATCGGCGGTGCGCGTCAGTTTCTTGGGGGCGCCCACGTAATACCCGAGGACATCCTTGGTGGTGGGTACGCCGGCGACCTTGGGAAGGTGGTCTACCAGCGGGCTCATGAATTCGGGGCCGGTAGTCCACTCTTTGACTAGGCGGGCGTACTCTTCGTCCATCGCCTGCTTGGGCTGGGCGAACGCCAGGGACACGGTGATGAGGGCAAGCGCACTTGCGCGGGTAATGTTCATGATTCTCCGGTGAAGCTCGAGGGACACTCAGTATAAGATAACCCTCCACGCGGCGGCTTGGGAAATCGTCGTATCGGGTGGAGGAGCGACAAATGCGGATTGCAGGATTGGCTTTAGCGGCGGCGCTGCTGGTGCCGGTGGCGGCGGCTTACGCGCAGGATGTGCGGGAGATCGGTGTCTACAAGATGGAGTTCACGCTGCGCGACAGCACGGACCCGCTAGCCAAAAGCGGGCGCAAGTATTCATTATTGATCAATGGCGGGAACAAGGCGGTGATGAAGGTGGGAAATCGCGTACCTGCCACTACCGGCGGAACGGGGGGTATCGGGCAAGGTGGCGGCCAGTTCACTTACCTGGATATCGGCGTGAACATCGAGTGCATTGTGGAGGAACGGAACGGCAAGTACCTGGTTCACGCGGACCTGGACATGAGCACGGTTGTGCCGGCGGAAAAGAGCGGCAGCGGGCTGCCGAACCCTACCATTTCGCAGATCAGGATCAGCATCAACACCACGCTGCTACCCGGCAAGCCCACCATGGTGGCCTCATTCGACGACCCCAGCACCGCTCGCAAGTTCGACGTGGATGTGACGTTGACGAAAATGTAGCGCGCCGCCTAAAGCTGATTCCCGTATACCGGAATCGCGGCGCCGGTAATAGCGGATGCCGCGTCGTCGCCAGGTGCGCGAGCATCGCGGCCACCTGGTCTGTCGGCAGAAGATTCGTCCCGTGATTCGCAGGCGTTGCCATGGCGCCGGGCAGCACCGTGTTGGCTGTGATGCCCGCATCTTTGTTCTCCAGCGCGATCGATTTCACCAGGGCGATGATCGCCGCTTTCGACGCGCTGTACGCCCCCACCATGGCGCCGGGTTCCGCGCCCTGACGGCTGGCCACGATCAGGATGCGGCCCGAATGCTGAGCTTTCATCAGCGGAAGCACGGCGCGCGCCATGAAAAAGCCCGAGCGGAAATTCAGGTCGAGCATCTGCTCCATGGTGGCGTCATCCGTATCGGCGACGCTCTGTCCGCCGGCGAAGCCGCCCATCACGTGCACCAGGGCGTCGATGCGTCCGAGCTGCGCGATCACCTCGGCAACCAGTTTTCGCGCCGCGTCGCCGCTGGTAAGATCTGCGGGAAAGGCTGTGAAACTGGGATGCTGAAACTGATCGGGCTTGATGTGGCGCGAGACTCCGGCCACTTTCGCTCCCGCTTCGAGGAACGCGTTGGTAACAGAGACGCCGAGTCCTCCCGCCGCTCCCGTGATCAATGCAACCTTGCCGTTTAGTGAGTGCATACCATCTCCGTTCTAGTGTTTGAGCAGGTTCATGACGCGAGTCAAAGCCGAATCCGGGTCGGGTGGCGCGGCACAGGTCTGGGAGCGCTGCATCCAGAGTTCGGTAGCCGCGGTGATGTTAGCTTCCGTTCCGTCGCGCCGGGGGGCCGGTTTGCGCGCCTGCAGTTGACCGGCGGAAGGTGCGCTGCCGTTACAGGTTTGCAGGTCGTTTTGCACCGCGATCCGCAACGCCAGGCTGCGCCGGTTTCGCTCCGCCGGCTGCAGGTCCGGTTGCGTAGGGTCGATCGCTTGGATCTGTTCGCAGAGTCCGATTCTGGCGGCAACGCCGGCGCCGTGGAAGGCGGAGCACGCCCCGCTCACATCGCCGGCTGCGAGCTCCTCTTCGCCTAACTGGCCGAGCACCGTATTGTCCCCGAGCCTTACCACCTGCCGGTACAACTCCGCTGCCTTATCGTGGCTGCCCAAAGCGGAGAGGCGCTCTGCCGCCTGACGTTGAATCGCGCGATCGCTGAGCATATCGGCGGATAAGGAAATCAATTCGGCGGCGGCCTGCTGCCGCTTGCCTTCGCCAATCAGCGCGTCGATGAGTTCGAAGCGGGCGCGCGAACGTTCGCTTTCCATGCCCGGCGGCCACGTCCCATAGATCGCACGCTGGAAGTGCGTCACAGCGCGGTCGGTCGCGCCGGTTCGCAGTTCCGATTCCGCAACGGCGAGATTGACGGGCGCGCTGGTGGGCCGTTCCGCGCGCGCTTCGTCGAGATAGATGAGCGCCTCCGCCGGCCGCTCCGCCTTCGCTAGCGCCAACCCGAGCGCGAGGCGGTACTCGAATTTGTGGGTAATGGATAGCGCATTGCGGTACTGTTCGATCGCTTCTTCATAGCGTTCGCGTCCCAGCAGTTGATTGCCCGCCTGAAAGGCATGCTCCGCGCGCGCCGTGCGTTGCGCGGAGAGCCCATAGTTCACCAGCCCTGCCAAAATCCCCAGCACGATGAGCACTGCGGTGGCGACCGCGAACAGCCGTTTTCCGGGAATCGTCTCCGGCCCCTGCGAAGGCTCGGCTTCCACCGGACGCGCGCGCCCGATTCCGTAGGCGTCCAAAATGTCCGCCACCGAAACGGTGCCTTTCAATTCGCGTTCATTTTCGCGGCTCACTACCGGCAGCGCCTTGAATCCGCTGCCGGCGATGCGGCGCATGGCATAGTCCAGGGAATCGTCGGCATGCAGGTGCGCGGGTTTGCCGTGGGCCAAATCACCGGCGAGTGCGGGAGTGCCGGCGGTGCGCGCGGCTTCGAGTTGTTCGAGCGTGACCATTCCGAGCAGGCCCGTGGTATCGATTACCGGCCATGCGCCCCGTTCGCGATCCACCGTGGCGAGCGCCTGTTCGATGCTCTGCGTGGCGGAGAGCGCCAGCGATTCCGGCCGGAAGGCGTTGCCCACCATGAGCAGGTCTTCGCGCGCCTTGGCGCCCGAAGGCAGATGGATTCCATCCTGGTGTTGCAGCGCCTCGTAGATCGGTTCGTTCTGCAGCTTGGAGGAAATCCAGTAGCTCACCAGGTTCGAGATCATCAGGGGCACGATGATGGTGTAGTCGCGGGTGATCTCGAAGATCATGATCACGCTGGTCAGCGGCACGCGCACAATTCCAGCGAAGGCCGCGCCCATACCGACCAGCGCGTAGGCGCCGGCGCTGCCCGTGTAGTCCGGCAGCAAATAGTGAGCGACTCCGCCCACCGCGCCGCCCATCATCGCGCCGATGAACAGGCTGGGCCCGAAAATTCCGCCCGCGTTGCCCGAGGCGTAACAGGTAGAGGTCGCCACGATCTTGAGGCACACCAACAGCGCCATGGCGCCAATCAGCACCTGCCCGTTGAGCGCCTGGCCCACGAACCCGTATCCCACCCCGAGCACGGCGGGAAAATACCAGCCGAGAATGCCCACCGTGAGGCCGCCGACGGCCGGCTGCAGCCACCGCGTGCGTGAGGGCAGGGATAGAAACATCTTGCGCTGCCAGAGCAGCAGTTTCACGAAGCCGACCGATACCAGGCCTCCCGCCACGCCCAGAAGGGCGTAGATTCCGAACTCCAGGGGGTGCACCAACTGGTACGGGGGCACGTGGAAGAGCGGCTCGTCGCCCAGCAGGAGATGCAGTACGATCCACGAAGTGGCGGAGGCGAGCACGATGGAGCCAAGCACCGGCGCATGCATGTCTCCCATCACTTCTTCCAGGGAGAAGAGCACGGCGGCGATCGGCGTGTTGAACGCCGCTGCCAGTGCGGCCGATGCGCCCACCGGCAGCAGCGCGCGCACGCTGCTGGGGCCGAGCCCGAGCCGCCGGCCGAGCACGGAGGCAATGCCCGCGCTTACCTGCACGCTGGGTCCCTCACGACCCAGCGCGATACCGCTCGCCAGCGAAATCGAGCAGAGTCCGAATTTCCCGAGGACGGTGCGCAGGCTGATGTAACCGTCGCGCAGGAATAGCGCGACTTTCGTTTGGGGAATACCGCTGCCTCGCGCATCGGGAAAATATCGAAACAGCAGAAAGCCGGTGAGCAGAGACCCCACCACCGGAATCAGGACCCGCCGCCACGCCGCTCCGCCAGGCGGATAGAGGCGGGAGCCGAGTCTCTCGGTTACAACGATGAACGCTACGACCACCAGGCCAACAACCGCGCCGATAATAAGTGTCAGGACAAGAAGAACTTTGTCCTCGTGTGCCGCCCGTTCCGGTTTGCTCACTCTTTCCATATTAGATAAGCGCGGAAGCGCCAAGCAAGAAATCCACCAATTGGCGGCGCCGGGCTCCGTCAGGACTATGATCAGAGATACGGAAACGTTGCCTGATGAAACTTTTCATTCTCGCGGTTACGCTGTTCGCGGTTTCGCCTTGTGCCGCGGCGGAGCGCAAACTTACGGCCCTGATTCTCGATGGCATGAACAATCACGATTGGGCGGCGGGCACGCGCGCGATTCAAAGCATTCTGGAAGGCTCGGGCCGCTTCACCGTGGATGTCTCTACGTTCCCCGCGAAACCCGACTTCCGGAAATACGATGTGGTGATCAACAATTTCAACGGCGGACACACCGCGGCCGGCACGCGCTGGCCGCGGGACGTGGAGGAAGCGCTGGTAGCTTACGTGAAGGCGGGCGGCGGACTCGTGGTTTATCACGCCGCCAACAACGCGTTCCTGAACTGGCCGGAATACAACGAAATGATCGGCCTGGGCTGGCGGGAGAAGAGTTTCGGCGAAGGCATCGCAATCGCTGCCGGCGGCGCGGTGGTGCGCGTGCCGAAAGGCGAAGGGCTAGATCCCGGACACGGTCCGCGCCACGATTTCGAAGTCTATGTTCGCGATGCCGCGCACCCCATCACGCGCGGGCTGCCGGCCCACTGGCAGCATCCCGCGGAGCAATTGACTCACGGCCAGCACGGGCCCGCGCAAGGGCTCGACATTCTCACGTACGCGTTCTCGGAGATCTCTCATCAGGGCGAGCCCATGGATTGGGTAAAACCGTACGGGCGCGGACGTGTGTACACCACCATGCTCGGGCATACCTGGAAAGACGAAGCCAATCCGAATCTCGACGACCTGACTTTTCAAGCGCTGCTGGCGCGCGGCGCGGAGTGGGCGGCAACGGGAAAAGTCACGCTTCCCGCTGACCTGGGGTGGAGACCGCTTTTCGATGGCAAGACACTCGAGGGTTGGGAACCGCGCGGCGATTGCCTGTGGAGCGTGCTGCCCGGCGGCACTCTTCTGGGCCAGCGCTCCCCCGGCACCCGCCCGGCCGATCTCAAGCAATTTGCATCGTGGATGGGCCGCCAGGCGTGGCTTTACACTAAGGCCGAGTACGGCGAGTTCGATCTCCACGTGGAGTACTGGATTCCCGCCGGCGGAAACAGCGGCGTCTCCATCCGCGACCGCTCGCGCGCACACGGCGCCATCGGCGAAGAGGATTCCACGCGCCCCGATCTGGCGGCCTTCCCGAAGACCACGCCCGCCCACA
Source organism: uncultured Solibacteraceae bacterium (assembly GCA_963811575.1). Classification (GTDB taxonomy): domain Bacteria; phylum Acidobacteriota; class Terriglobia; order Bryobacterales; family Bryobacteraceae; genus Solibacter. The sequence goes on from CAWERY010000018.1 coordinate 236,794, forward strand.
TCGGCTACGAGATCCAGATTATCGACGACGATTCCGAGAAGTACCCCACCGGCAGCGTCTATACGTTTGTGCCGGCGAAGACAGGCGGCCAACGGCACGGAGATTGGAACAGCATGGATATCGAATCTCGCAATGCAGTGATCCGCGTGCGGCTCAATGGCGAAATTGTCGCGGAAAGTCCCGGCGATCCCGAGCGCTCCAAGACCGGCCCCATCGGGCTCCAACTCCACGACCGCTTCTCCACGGTGATGTTCCGCAATCTACGAATCCGGCAGAAGTAGCCTGAGCTAGTTACCAGGTCAGCCGTGCCTTCTTGCGGCTCTTGGTTCCCAAACCGAGCAAGCTCTTCTGACTGTTGAAGGGCGCTTGTCCATCGCTGCGCGGCACGCGTTTATAGGTGCCGTCCGCCAGCATGCGCCGCGCCTTCACGTTGTCCAGCAGGTATTCCGCCAGGATGCCGTCCCGCACGCGTCGCAGCAATTCCCGGTCATTCACCGGGAAAAGAATTTCCACGCGGCGGTTGAGATTGCGCGGCATCAGATCGGCACTCCCCAGGTAAATCTCTTCGTCGCCGCCGTTGCGGAAATAGAAGATGCGGCTGTGTTCCAGGAACCTGCCCACGATGCTGGTAACGCGGATGGTGTCGCTGACACCCGGTATTCCGGGACGCAGGCAGCAGATGCCGCGCACCAACAGGTCGATCTTCACGCCGGCCTGCGAGGCTTTGTAGAGCATCCGCACCATCTGCGGGTCTACCAGTGCGTTCATCTTGAACACCAGGTGCCCCTTGCCGTCCTTGCCATGTTTTTCGATTTCGCGGTCCACCAGCTTTTGCAGGCGTTCGCGCAGATTCACCGGCGCCACCAGCAGTTTCTGATAATCGCGTTTCGCGGAGTAACCCGTCAGGAAGTTGAAGAGATCGATCAGATCCGCCGCCAGCTCCGGATTGCAGGTGAACAGCCCGATATCGGTATAGAGGTGCGCCGTCACCACGTTGTAATTGCCGGTGGCGAGATGCAGGTACGGACGAATCGCATCGCCCTCGCGCCGCAGCACCATCGCCGCCTTGCAGTGTATCTTCAAACCCGAGCAGACCGTAGACCACATGACAGCCCGCGCGTTCCAGCGTCTTGGCCCACTCGATATTGCTTTCCTCATCGAAGCGCGCCTTGAGCTCCATCAGGACCGCGACCTGCTTGCCTTCCTCGATCGCCTCCAGCAGCGCCTCCACCACGGGCGAGTTCCGTCCTACGCGATACAGCACCACCTTAATCGCCAGCACGTCCGGATCGCGCGCCGCTTTGCGCAGAAAATCGATCACCGGCTGGAAGGATTGGAAGGGATGATGGAGCAGCACGTCGCGCTGGCGAATGATGGCGAATAGATCTTCCTCTTCGTTCGCCGGCTGCAACTCAGGCGGCGACGAGGGCAGAAACGGCGGGTACTTCAAATCGGGCTGCTCGATCTGCGCCACCGCCGAGAGCCGGCTCAAACCGAGCAGTCCCTTGGACCGGTAGACCTGGCTCGATTCCACTTCCAGGTTGGCCATCAGAATCTGCAGAATTTCCTGCGGCATCTGCTGATTCACCTGCAGCCTTACCACGCTGCCGAATTTGCGCTGCCGCACGCCCTCTTCGATGGTCTCCAGCAGATCGTCGGCTTCCAGTTCCTTGATGGCGATATCCGCGTCGCGCGTCACATGGAAGGGATGCGCCTCCACGATCTGCATTCCCGGAAAGAGGGTATCCAGGTTGGCCGCGATCACCTCTTCAATCCACACGTAGGATTGCTCGCGCCGCGGCCGGCTGCGCTTGGCGGCGGATTTCTGCGAGCGCGTCAGGGGTACCAGCGCGGGCAGGGAATCGGGAACTTTGAGGCGCGCGAAGTGCTCGTCGCCCGCGGCATCGCGAATCAGCACCGCCATATTCAGGCTGAGGTTGGAAATGTGCGGGAAGGGCCGGCCCTGGTCGAAGGCCAGCGGCGTGAGCACCGGAAAAATGATTTCGGAATAGTAGCGTTTGCAGACCGTCAGTTGCTTGGAATTCAGCTCCGCATAGGGCACGATGTGGATGCCCTCCTCGCTGAGCGCGGGTTTGAGCTCGTTCTCCAGGCAATGGTGCGCGGCCTCCACCAGGCGTTTCGTCTCGCGCCGGATCGCGATCAATTGGGCGCTGACGCTCATGCGGTCCGGGCCGAACTCCGGAATTCCGGCGTCCAACTGCGCGTTCAAGCTGGCCACTCGCACCATGAAGAACTCGTTCAGATTGGAGCCGACGATGGAGAGGAAGCGTATGCGCTCCAACAGCGGGTTCGTGTCATCGTGCGCTTCCTCCAACACGCGCCATTGAAAGCTCAGCAGTCCCAGCTCGCGGTTCACATAAAGGCTGGGATCCATCAGGTCTGTCGCGGGCGGCTGGTGCTTCTTGGTTCGCGTGGTCGATGCGCTGCTGGGACTTACGGCCATTCTTTCTAGGCTACCCCGGAAGCGATGCGCGCGGAAACTCGGGCCTGGCCGGCACTATGCCACAATGAGTTTCGAATCTTCATGCGCACCGGAATCTTATTCGTCCTGGCGGCGTGCTGCGCGTTCCCGCAGGACGCCAAACTCGCCAACGGACTCTACGCCGTCTTCAACACTTCCGCAGGCAGTTTTACCGCGAAGCTCTACGAGAAAGATACGCCGGAAAGCGTGCGCACCTTCGTCGGGCTGGCGAACGGAACCAAGGCATGGAGAGATCCCAAGAGCGGCAAGATGGTCAATCGACCGCTCTTTGACCACCTGCTTTTCTACCGCGTGATGTCCGGCGACATGATCCAATCCGGCAGCCCGACCGGCACTCCCGCATGGGGATGCGGCTTCACCATTCGCGATGAATTCCTGCCCGGCCTCAAATTCGATCGCTCCGGCAAACTCGCCATGGCCAATTCGGGCACCGATAATTCGGGCGGCTGCCAGTTCTTTATCACCCTGGGACCCATGCCGCGATGGAATGGCAAGTACGCCATCTTCGGGGAAATTGTGGACGGCATTTCCGTGGTGGAAAAAATCAACCACCTCCCCGCGCACGGCGAGGAGCCGGTGCACCCCGCCACGCTGATCAGCGTGACCATCGACCGCGTTGGTCCGGAACCTCGCAAACATTAATCGCGCAGCGTCGTCCCGTACGTACGCTGACGGACAACTATCCGATTCGGCCTGCCGATTGCAACCCTCACCAGGCATGAGGGCCGCTCTCGCACTTGCGCTGCTGATGGTAATGCCCGCATGCGAACGTGTGGGGCGCCGCAAAAAAAAGCCATCCCTATCGCAAAAGCTGGAAGCATTCCACAGTTGGAAAAGGTGCGTTAGCTCGCGTTGGCGTTGGGGCCGCGGTCGGACAGGTACGTCATTCTCCGCGTAAGTACGGCGGCGGCGTCACGGGATTCGGCAAGCGAGTGGGCGCGGGCTTCGCCACCAATGCGGTGAGCCAGACTGTGGAACACGGAGTCGCCGCCAAGCTTCACGAAGACCTCCACTATCACCGCTCCAATAAGCGAGGCGTCGCCCCGCGTCTGGGCTACGCGCTCAAGAGCACCGTCATCACGCGCAACACGCGCACCGGCAAACGCACGCCCGCCGCCGGACGTCTCGCGGGACACGCCGCCGCCGGCGCATTCACTCAAGGAGTGCTCGCCGTCGGCAGCGGAGCCTCCACCGCGGGAATCGGTGTCGCCGCCGATGCCGGCGCCAACGTCGTCCGCGAATTCGTGCCGCCGCGCAAACATCATCCCCGCAAGCACAAGTGAAGTGGCACCATAGAGAAACGGTGCCGCATGAATACGCCAAATTTTGTTCCTAGCGCGGAAGATCTCAGCCGCGTAAAGCGCGAGCTGCGCTTTCATCCTTCGACCGTGGCCGAGCCGCACACGCTCACGGCGGCGGATGTCGCCGCCTTCAATCGCGAAGGCTATCTCAAAGGCATTCGCATCTTCCACGATGCCGAAATCTCCGAGATCCGCGAGCTACTTCGACGACCTGCTGGCCCGCACGCTCGCTGCCGGCGGCGATAGCTATTCCATCAGCACCGCGCACCTTGCTCACGCCCGCGTCTACGATCTGCTCACCGACGCCCGCCTGGTGGCTCGCGTGAAAGACCTGCTCGGCGAAAACGTGATCGGCTGGGGCTCGCATTTCTTTTGCAAAATGCCCGGCGACGGCAAGCGCGTCGCGTGGCACCAGGACGCCAGCTACTGGCCGCTCGCCCCTTCCAAGGCCGTCACCATTTGGCTCGCCATCGACGATGCCTCGCCGGAGAACGCCTGCATGCGTTACATTCCGCGCTCCCATCACCTCGGCCACCTGACGTACCGCCTCAGCGAAACCGATGAGGCCAACGTCTTGAACCAGACCGTCGAAGGCATCGAGCAGTTGGAATCGCCGGTAGATGTCGAGCTGCGCGCCGGTGAAATTTCCATGCACAGCGATCTGTTACTCCACGGTTCTGAGGCGAATACGTCTACGCGCCGCCGCTGCGGACTCACCTTGCGCTACTGTTCGGCGGACGTCACCGCGGGACTCGGTTGGAATGCCAAAGGCGTGATCGTCAGCGGCCACGACCCCGCCGGCCATTGGAGCAACCCGCCACGCCCCGCCGCCGATTGATATTCTGCCTCCATGGACCTCGCAACTCTGCGCGCCTGGTGGGCCCACCGCCAGGGGCTGGACGGCGCTTATGAAGGCAATAGCGCCGCCGCCGTGCTCGCGAAAACCGGCTGGGCCCGCTCCGTCGGCGGCGCCGCGCCCTACCTGACGTTATTCGCCCGCGCCGGACTCTCGCGCGAAGCCGTGGACCAGGCGGTGGCGGACGTCGCCATCTGCGAACTGCCTTCCGTCCGCGGCTGCACCTACGTCGTACCCGCTGCCGATTTCGCCCTTGCCCTCAAACTCGGCGAAGGCTTCGGCACCGCTCAGGAACTGAAGCAGGCGTGCAAGCTCGGCGCCACCGTCGCGGAACTCGACCGCCTCTCCGCCAAGGTCCTCGATGCGCTCGCTCACGGCGCGCTCGAACCCAAAGAACTTCGCGAGCACCTGGGCGGCGCGGTCCGCGAGTTCGGCCCCGCGGGCGTCAAGGTAGGCCTCGCGACCACGCTTCCCGTAGCGCTTGGCAGATTGCAGGAAGAGGGCCGCATTCGCCGCATCTCCACCAATGGCCGCCTGGATCAACAGCGCTATCGCTACACCCTGTGGACGCCGAACCCTCTCGCGGGCGCCTCGCTCTCGCTCGAAGAGGCGCGGACCGAACTCGCGCGCCGCTACTTCACCTGGATCGCTCCTGCGACGCTTGCGGAATTCCAGTGGTTCTCCGCGCTGGGCGTGAAAGCCGCCAAGGCCGCCATCGCGCCGCTTGGCCTTGTCGAACTCGATGAGGGCGATCCGCGCCTCATCTTCCCCGCCGATCGGGAAGCCCTGCGCGAGTTTCGACCCGCCAAGAAACCGTCCTACTCCCTGCTCGCCAGCATCGATGGCATTACGCTCCTGCGCCGCTCGGTGGGCGAATTGCTCGATGCCCGGGATGCCGACCACCCGATGCTCGCCGGCAAATCCGAACCGCCCAGCCACACCATCTTCGACCGCGGCCGCCTGATCGGCCTCTGGGAATACGACGTCCCGGGCGATTCCATCGCGTGGACCGCGTTCGGCACGCCCGACGCCGCGCTGAAAAAAGCCGTCACCCGCATGGAGACCTACGTTCGTACCAACCTCGGTGATGCGCGCTCCTTCAGCCTCGATAGCCCCAAGAGCCGCGCGCCGCGCGTCGCCGCCCTCCGCGCCTGCCCCGCGTAGCCCTGTTATTTCCAGGTCACCAGCAACTGCGCGAGCACGATCTTCGCCACCGTGCACACCGGGAACACCCGCGCGTACGAGGACTGCGGCGCGTCGGAATTCGAAATCAGGCTCGCGAAGGCCAGGCTCGCCGGCTCGGTATGAATCGCGCTCGCCAGGCCCATCACATTCTCGAACGGCTGCCGCAGCACGCGGTGCCCGATGAACAACGTCGCCAGCGCGACACCCGCCGTGATCACCGCGCCCGACACAATCATCTGTATCCCGCTGCTCTGCACCGTCTGCAGAAAGCCGTACCCCGCGCGCGTTCCCACTCCCGCCTGAAATAGCACCAGCCCGATCTGCCGCAGTGTCAGGTTCGCCGTCATCGGGACACTCCACGTGATCGGCCCGGTGCGCTGCAAGCGCCCCAGCACCAACCCCGCGATGAGCGGACCTCCCGCCAGCCCGAGCCGCAACAGGCCTCCGCCGGGCAGCGGCACCGGAATCAAACCCAGAATCACGCCCATCGTCATCCCCAGCCCCACGGAGCCGAAATCCGTCTCCGCCGTACCGCGGATCGAATCGCCGAAGAAGCGCGATACCGCATCGAAATTGGCGGGAGCCGTCAACACGCGTACCCGGTCGCCGAATTGCAGCCACGTGTCCGCATCGGGAACAATGTCTACGTCGCCGCGCCGCAAGCGCGTAATCGTCGCCGAGAGCTGATTCTGCAAATCCAGATCGCCGATCCGCTTCCCCACAATCGCCTTGCTCGAAACGAAGACGCGGCGGTAATCCAGCACGCTGCGGTCGCGCTCGATGTGAATCTCGCTCGGCGGGCCGAAAATGTGCCGCGCGCGTTCGAGCGCCGGCCCTTCTCCCACCACCGCCACAATGTCCCCCAGCTCGAGCTGCGAATCCCCCGCCGCCAGCGTCGTAAGGTCGCCCTTCTTCACGCGGCTGATGACAAATCCCAAATCCTTGTGCAAGCGAAGTACGTCCGCCAGATCCTGTCCGGTGACTCCCGGATTCTGCACTACAAAATCGCGCACCTCAATCGGTGAACCCGGCTGCGCGCGCTCCGGCTTAATCCGGAAAACTGTGCGATACAGTTGGAAACTCAACATCACTCCCAGCACGCCGAACGGGTAGGCGATGCCGAAAGCAATCACCGGGCCGTCGGTGAGCTGTTGCAGCGCCACCGCCGTCAGCGACCGGTGATTGTCGCGAATAATCTCCTGCGCCGCCGCCAGCGCCGGAGCATTGGTCAGCGCTCCGGAAAATAATCCCGCCAGCGCCGGACCACTCAACGACCGCCACTGCGCCACCCCGATCGCCAGGCCCGCCCCCAGCACCAGCATCGCGATGCAGAAGAGGTTGTCGCGATACCCCTCGCGCTGGAAGGGATTGACGAAGGTCGGCCCAAACTGGATGCCGATGCTGTAGATAAAAAGGATCAGCCCGACCGTGGAAACAATCGTAGGCAGTGCGATATCGGGGCCGAGCGCGCCGGCTGCCAGCCCGGCGAACAGCACTCCCGCTACCCCGAGCCGAAAACCGAAAATACGCAGCTGGCCTACCAGATAGCCGGTGCCGATGACGCCGAAAAGGGTGACAATCGGAAATTGTGTGAGAAAGGCGGTGAGGGATTCGCGCATCAGAGAATGAAGTGTTGTCCGGTATCAGTGGCAGTGTATCAGCCGCCGCGGGATTATCGCTATGATGTTTGATTCGAACCGGACCGCCGGATAGATTCCCGTGAAGCGATTTCCATTTCTCGACTGGATGCGCGGACTCGCCATCCTCGTGATGATCGAGTGCCACACGTTCAATTCCCTGACGCGCCTGGATCTGCGCGATGGCGGCCCCTACATTCTTACCCAGTTCTTCGGCGGCATGGCGGCGCCGCTCTTCCTCTTCATGGCCGGTATGACCATGGCCTTCCAGATGGAAAGCCTGGACCGCCGCGAGCCCAACCCGCTTCGCCGCTGGCGCACTTCCGTGTGGCGTGGACTTTACATTCTCGGCATCGCCTTCGCCTTCCGCTTCACCAACTGGCTCTTCAGCGTTCCCCACGCCGGCCTGGAGGAACTCACCAAGGTGGACATCCTGAATTGCATGGGCGTGGGTATGTCGGTGCTGGCCGCGCTCGCCCTGGTATCCGCCAAAGGGCGCCCGCGCGCCGCACTCGCTGCCGCTATCCTGATCGCCGCCCTGTCCCCGATTATGGTCGCCCTGCCCTGGGCAGGCACGCCCGCGCTGCTCCAGGAATACCTGGTCCCCGGACAGGCGCGCGGACACTTTGCCTTCTTTCCCTGGGTCTCCTATATCGCCTTCGGCGTGGCTGCGGGCGCCATCGTCAAACGCTCCGCCGAAACCGGCTTCGATCGCCTTATGCAGTGGAGTGTTCTGATCGGCGGCACCATGATCGTGGCCGGACAGTACTTTTCCAACCTGCCCTTCTCCTTCTATCCGCACGCCAACTTCTGGACCGATAGCCCCGCGCTGATCGCGATCCGCGTCGGTGTCTGCCTGCTCATCATGGCAGGCTCCTATCTGTGGACCGAATATGGAGCCACCCCGCGCTGGAGCTGGATGCAGGCCTTAGGCAAGAATTCGCTGATGGTCTACTGGGTCCACGTCATGATCGTTTACGGCGCCGTGGTCCGCCCCATCAAGCGGCAGCTCGATATCCCGCAGGCGACGCTCGCCACCGCCATCGTCACCGCCATGATGGTCCTGCTCACCGCACTCTGGCTGGCGTGGAAAGCCCGCCGTCCCCATAAGGTAGAAGATCGGCTCCCCGCGCCCGCCAAACTGGTCTAACCTTCGATGGTTACCATCCGCGCCTCGCGCCCGTTCACCGCCAGCGCGTCGATCTTCGCCCCGTGCAGCACCGCGATCATCGCCTGCTGCGCTTCCGCCCACACATTGTGCGCCGGACACCAATCCTGCCGCACGCAGCTGTGATCGTGATTCAGGCAGGTATTCAGCTGGATCGTCCCTTCGATGGCTTCCACTATTTCCAGGATCGACGCGCTGCGATGCCGGTCATCCAACTCGAAACCGCCGGTGTTGCCGCGATGCGATGCGATCAGCCCGGCCCGCGCCAGGCTCTGCAGCACTTTGCAAAGGAACTGCTCCGGACACTCCGCGGCGATCGAAAGTTCCGACCGGCTCACCCGCGATCCTGGCGGGAGCTCGGCCAGATGAATCATCACCCGGACGGCGTAATCTGCAGCTCTGGTTAATTGCATAAAGTGGTATTTGGAGTCTGTTTATCCATTTTACGCTCCTGCAATCGCGTGACCAAATCCGAAGCCCCGCCTCCTGCTTGCGAATCGGCGAAGCCCCGCCTCCCAACCGCGCCGTTTGACCCAGCTGGTGGGTGAACGGCACGGTACCCTGATGCTATGCCACCCCCGACCGAACCCCAAACGGAACCTTGGATGCGCGGCCCCATCGAAGGCGTGGACCCCCTCCTTTCCCCGCTTCTTTTCTCCTTCCAGCAGGCCCGCGAAGACCTCGCCGCCCACACCGCCGCCTTGACCGCCGCCCAACTCTGGGCCACCCCCTTCGGCCTTGGCTCCGCCGGATTCCACATCCTCCACATCGCCGGCAGTACCGCTCGCCTCATGCAATATCTCCAGGGCAGGGAACTCTCCCCCGCCCAGTTCCAAGCCCTCGCCGCCGAGCCCTCCGCCTCCGGCATCCCGGCCGCCGACCTCCTCGCCGCCCTGGACCGCGCCTTTCAGGACGCCGAAGCCGTCGTGCGTGCGCTCGACCCCGCAACCCTTGCCCACCGCCGCGAAGTCGGCCGCCGCCGCCTGCCCACCACCGTCATCGGCCTGCTGACCCACATCGCCGAACACACCCAGCGCCACGTCGGCCAAGCCATCAGCGCCGCCAAACTGGCTCGCGCCCTGCCATAATATTCCCTATCCGCATGCGCACTCTGTTCCTAATTCCCTTCGCCGCGGCCACCCTCCTGGCCCAGCCCGCCGCGCCGCCGCCCTCCCCCGCCGCCGCACCGGCCGCCGCCGCCGCGCAGCCGCAAGGGCCCAACCCCAACGACGAAGTTCTCAAGCGTGTGGACGACCTGATGTGGCACCTCCTGCTCGATGACATCGCCAACGTCGATAAAATCGAGTACACCAGCCTCCCGCCTGCCCACATCGGCAACCCGCGGGCCCCCGGCGCCGGCAATCCGCTCATCATCCGCGCCTATACCTTCATCCCCAAGAAGCTGGACCGCTCCAAAAAGCAGCCCTTGCTCGTCTTCTGCCACCAGGGCGTCCATGCCAACGAAGATACCCGCGATGCCCACGTCTTCCGCGAACTGCTGGAGCAGGGCTACTCCATCGTCGCCGCCGATTATCGCGGCAGCACCGGCTACGGCCGCGGCTTCTACGAGCAGATCGATTACGGCGCCCGCGAAGTGGACGACGTCTACCTCTCCGGCCAGTGGATGCTGGACAACTATTCGTTTCTCGATCCGAAGCGCGTCGGCGTCATCGGCTGGAGCCACGGCGGCCTGATCACGCTGATGAATATCTTCGCCCACCCCCAGGCCTACGCGGTCGCCTACGCCGGCGTGCCGGTCAGCGATCTGGTCGCGCGCATGGGCTATGAATCCGCCGGCTATCAGACCCTCTATTCCGCCCCCTATCACATCGGCAAAACCGTCCGCGAGGACGTCATGGAATACCGCCGCCGCTCCCCCGTCTTCCACGCCAAGGAACTCCAGACCCCGCTCCTGATTCACACCAACACCAACGACGAAGACGTCAACGTCCTCGAAGTGGAACACCTGATCGAGGCGCTCAAGGCCGAGGACAAGAAATTCGAATACAAGATCTACGAGAACGCTCCCGGCGGCCATTATTTCAACCGCATCGATACCCGCGCCGCGAAGGAATCCCGCCGCGAGATCTACCGCTTCCTCGCGCCGTATCTCCACCCCGAACACCCCGCCGGCGCTACCGAATCGCGCCCGTAGGTGGATATTTCCACCCGTAGATTTCCACCACCGGATTTCCACCACTCTGGCGTGGAGATCTCCGATAAACTATAGGTGGTGGCCACCAAAACCAGCAGTCCGACTGCGACCATCCCCGCCCTCGCCCCAGACCAGCTCATTCGCGCCTTTCGCATCATGCACACCGCGCGCCGCCTGGACGATCGGGAAATCGCTCTCAAGCGCCAGAACCGCATCTACTTCCAGATCTCCGGCGCAGGTCACGAGGCCATCCAGGTCGCCGCCGGCATGACGCTTCGCCCCGGCCACGATTGGGTCTTTCCCTACTACCGCGATCGCGCCCTCTGCCTCACGCTCGGCGTCACTCCCCGGGAAATGTTGCAGCAGGCCGTAGGCGCCGCCGCCGACCCCGCCTCCGGTGGCCGCCAGATGCCCTCCCATTGGGGCCACGCCGCCTGGAACATCGTCAGCTCTTCCTCTCCCACCGGCACCCAGTACTCGCAGGCCGCCGGTTGCGCGGAGGCCACTCGCTATCGCGATCCGGATTCCGATGAGATCACGCTGGTCTGCTCCGGCGAAGGCGCCACCAGCGAAGGCGAATTTTGGGAGTCCCTCAATATCGCCGCCCTCAAGCGCCTCCCGCTCCTTTACCTGATCGAAGATAACGGGTATGCCATCAGCGTCCCCATTGAGCAGCAGACCGCCGGCGGCAGCATTTCCGCCCTCACCGCCGCTATCCCCGGCCTCTTCCGCCAGGAAATCGATGGCACCGATTTCCACGCCTCCTGGTCCGCCATGCAAGCGGCCGCTGCCTACTGCCGCGAAGGCCGCGGCCCCGCCCTGGTCCACGCCCATTGCACTCGTCCCTACTCGCACTCCCTCTCCGACGATGAGCGCCTCTACAAAACCGTCGCCGAACGCGAAGCCGAGTCCGCCCTGGACCCCGTCATCCGTTTCCCCAAGCTCCTGATCGACGAAGGCGTGCTCGATCGCCGCATGCTCCAGGACATCACCCACGAAATCGACGAAGAGGTGCAGCAGGCCACCCAGCAAGCCTTGCACGATGAGCCCCCTTCGCCCGCGTCCGCCCTCACTCATCTCTATTCCGATGTCGATCCCTGCGCCGCCGCCTTCCGCTCCGAGCCCGACTACCGCGGCGCGCCCATGACGATGGTCGATCTGATCAACGCCACTCTCCGCGAAGAGATGCGCCGCAATCCCGAGATCCTCGTCTTCGGTGAGGATGTGGCGGATTGCTCCCGCGAACAGAATCTCTGCGAAGTCAAAGGCAAAGGCGGCGTCTTCAAGGTCACCCACGGCTTACAATCCGAGTTCGGCGTGCGCCGCGCGTTCAATACGCCCATCGCCGAGGCCGCCATCGTCGGCCGCGCCATCGGCATGGCCCTTCGCGGCCTGAAGCCCGTCCCGGAAATCCAGTTCTTCGATTACATCTGGCCCGCCATGATGCAGCTCCGCGATGAGCTCGCCACCATGCGCTGGCGCTCCAATGGTGCCTTCTCCTGCCCCGCCGTCGTCCGCGTCCCCATCGGAGGCTACCTCAACGGCGGCGCCATTTATCACAGCCAGTGCGGCGAATCGATCTTCACGCACATCCCCGGCCTGCGCGTGGTCTTCCCCAGCAATGCCGCCGATGCGTGCGGCCTGCTGCGCACCGCCCTGCGTTCGGACGATCCGGTTCTCTTCCTGGAGCACAAGCGCCTCTATCGCGAGCCGTACAACCGCTCTCCCCATCCCGGTCCCGACTACACCATCCCGTTCGGCAGCGCCAAGGTCGTCAAACCCGGCCAGAATCTCACCGTCGTGACCTACGGAGCGCTGGTCCAAAAGGCCCTGCTGGCCGCTACCCAGATCGAACGCCGCGATTCCGCCATCAGCATCGAGGTCCTCGATCTGCGCACGCTCGCGCCCTACGATTGGGCTGCCATTCGCGCCTCCGTGGAAAAGACCAGCCGCGTCATCGTCGCCCACGAAGATTGCCTCTCCTGGGGCTACGGCGCCGAAATCGCCGCCCGCATTGCCGATGAGCTCTTCGACCGCCTGGATGCTCCCGTGCGCCGCGTCGGCGCCCTGGACACCTGGGTCGGCTACCATCCTCAGTTGGAGGCCGCCATCCTTCCCCAAACGGAAACGCTGATGACGGAAATGGACCGCCTCCTCGCCTACTAGGTTGTTTTCGCCGCCGGCGCAATGATATTCTCGTCTACCATCCCCATGAAACTGGCAGCTTGCGCCCTCGCGATCTTCTCCGCATCCCTGTATGCGCAGTCCACCGAACCGCTCGTCGAGTTCGACATGATGACTTGGCCCGAAGTGAAACAGGCGCTTCAGGCCGGCAAGACCACCGCCCTCATTTTCAACGGCGGCACCGAACAGCGCGGACCGCAGAACGTCAACGGCGGCCATACCCTGATCGCTCGCGAAACCGGCCGCCGCATCGCTCTGAAACTTGGCAACGCCATCCTCGCTCCCGTGCTGCCGTTTTCGCCGAACAACGCCAGCGCGGCACTCCCCGGGACCATCGGACTCACCACCCAGTTGTACGCCGCGATGAATGAACAAATCGCCGAGCAGCTCATCGCCACCGGCTTCCGCAATATCGTACTGATGGGCGACCACGGCGGCGGACAGAAGGAACTCGCGGAGGTCGCTTCCCGCCTCGATAGCAAATATTCCGGCAAAGCCATTCGCGTGGTCTTCTGCGATCAGGTCTACACCGGCACCAAAGAGCACCCCGGCGCGCAGACCGATTTCGAACAATGGCTGGCTGACAATGGCTATCCTTCGGGCGGCCACGCCGGCGTCTCAGACACCTCGGAGATGCTCTATCTCGGCGCCGCCAAAGGCTGGGTCCGGCCCTAACCTGATTCCGTCGGCGCTCGGCGACCCGGTTCGCGAGCGCGGCCAGCAGCCGGATCCCAATAAGCCGCGCGTGAACAATGGAATCACAGGGGACGCCCGGCGCTCCACCGCCGAACTCGGTAAACGGTTCATCGACATGAAAGTGGATTACGCGGTGCGGCAGATCAATCAGTTGCTCGCCGCCAAGCCGGCCCGCCCCCGCCCGGTAAGTGCGAGCCGCCCTCACGCCGGCAGCGTGAAGTAGAACGTCGACCCTTTCCCGATCTCCGACGACACCCAGATCCGGCCCCCGTATCTCTCCACGATCCGCTGGCAGATCGCCAGCCCGATCCCGGTCCCCGCGTATTCCTTACCCGGAGTGCAGTCTCTTGAACAGGCCGAAAATCCGGTCCCGGTACTCCCCCTCGATCCCGATCCCGTTGTCGCTCACGGAGAACATCCACTGCGCGCCCCGTCGTTCCGCCGCGATCGAAATCTCCGGCGCCCGGTCGCTCCGGTACTTCAACGCATTCCCGATCAGGTTCTGCAGCATCTGCTGCAGGTGGACTTTATGCACGGGAACCTGCGGCAACTCTCCGTACGTGATTCGCGCCTCGCTTTCCGTGATCCCGTTTGCCAGGTTCGCCAGCGTGTCCGCCATCGCCTGCATCGCGTCGCTGTCCTCGGGAACCTCCATCTTCTTTATCTGCGTATAAGCCAGCAGATCCCGAACCAGCATTTCCATCCGCGTCGCGCCGCCCTTCAGGTAGCCGATAATCTCCATCGCTTCGGCATCCAACTGGGAGCCGTAGCGCTTCGCCAGCAGTTCGCTGTAAATCATCACGCTCCGCAGTGGCTCCTGCAGATCGTGGCTCGCCGAGTAGCCGAACTGTTCCAAATCCGCATTCGCTTGAATCAGTTCCTCGTTGGCCCGCGCCAGCGCGGCCTCCGCCTGCTTGCGCTCCGTGATATCGGCGACCAGTCCCAGCATGACGCTCGGCAAACCATACGCATCCGGCACCGCCTTCCCATATCCCCAGATCCACCGGATCGCGCCGTCCGACGCCCGCCCGATCCGGCATTCGAAATTCCACGCGCCGCCCGGACGCAGGCTCTTCTGGAAAAGATCGTCCACGCCTTCCCGCTCCTCGGGAATCACGTGCTCCAGGAAGCGCGCATACGTCCATTCTTCGATCGGCTCCACGTAACCGAAAATCGCGTCATGCCGCGCGGAGCGGAAAGATCGACGCGTGCGCAAGTCCATTTCCCACGAACCGAAATTTGCCGCGTCCAGCGTGAAACGCACTCGCCATTCGCTCAACTGCAGCGCTTCGGCCGCCCGCTTCTGCTCGTCGATGTCGGTCGCCGTCCCCAGCCACTTGACCACAGCGTCGTTCGAATCCCGCACCGGAACCACGCGCGTCAGGTGCCACCGCATCGTGTCGTCGGAAACTCGCGGGAAGCGGCATTCGAAACTGTACGCCTGCCCCGCCTTCAGCCCCGCCGCAACCGCCGCATCCATTTTTTCCAGGTCCTCCGCCGCCATATCCTGCCGGAAGCGTCCCGCCGCGGTGTCCTTCAGGTCGCATCCCGTCAGTTCGGTCCATCGCGAATTGACGTAGTCCCAAACCCCGTCGGCGGTCGCGCTCCACACCACTTGCGGCATGCTCTCCGCTACCTGCCGGAACCGCTCTTCACTGTGCCGCAGCGCCTCCTCGGCCTGCCGCCGGTCGGTGATGTCGGTGTGCACGCCCACCCATTCCCGGATCGCTCCCCGGTCGTCCAGAATCGGCACCGCATGCACCGCGAAGAGCCTCCACACCCCGTCGTCGCGCCGCACGCGATGTTCAAAGGCAAAATTCCTGCCCTCCCGCATCGCCTCGTTCCACGCCTCCACGGTGCCCGGAGCATCTTCGGGATGCACCGCCTTCAACCACCCGCCGCCCTGATACTCCTCGTAGCTTTGGCCCGTGAAGTTGCCCCATGCCGTCTGGTCGCCTTCCATCTCGCCGCGCCCGTTATTCGTCCAGATCAGGTCGCTCACCGCGCGCGCCGCCGTGCGGAATCGCTCCCGGCTCTGCCATAGCTCTTCTTCCGCCCGCTTGCGCGCCGTGATGTCGAACGTCACACCAACCATACGCACGACCTCTCCGCCCTCGTCGCGATGCCGCACCGTATGGTCTTCCACCCACCGCCACTCTCCGTTGCGATGGCGCAGCCGGTATTCGTTGACCATCATCGGCTGATCCGTCGAAGGGCTCCCCGGGAACTGCAAACGGCTCACGTCGTCGGGATGGATCTGTGCGAGCCACCAGTCAACGGTGTCCGGAACCTCGTCTTCCCGCCACCCGGTCAACTCCTCCAGCCCGTGCTCGCGTACCACCCGGCGCTTGGTAACATCGCAGTCGTACACCAGTCCCCGCGTGGCCGTCAGCGCCATTGTCAGGCGTTGATTGTTCTCTTCCATTCGTTGGCGCGCGCGCACCAAGTCGGTGACCGGCACGGCATGCACGAAGATCCCGTCGATCGCCCCCGCATCGTCCCTGGTCGGGTGGTACACGAAATTCAGATACTCCTCCCGCGCGCTCCCGCCCGCGCGGCCGCCCAACCGGATCGCGGCTTCTTTCGCCGCAAACGGAATCCCCGTCCGATAGACCTCGTCCAAAAGTTGCACGTAGCCTTGCCGGTTCACGTCCGGCAGTACCTCGCGAACCGGCCTCCCCTTTAACTCCTCCGCCGTCCGGTCCACCAGCCGCAGATATTCGTCGTTGCACTGTTCGTAAACGTGATCCGGTCCGCGCAAAATCGCCACCGCAGCCGGCAGTTGGAAGAACATCTCGCGCCATCTGCGGCGCTCCGTCTCGCGCAGCCCGTCCTGCACCCGTAGCGCATTTTCAATCGCCTTGCGCTCGGTGATATTCCGGCCCTCCGGCACAATCAGTATCACTTCGCCCCGCTCATCGCGCACCGGGTGAAAGGAAAGGTCGAAATCCATCCACTCGCCCGAAGGACGCTGGATCGCCGCCTCAAAACGCACGAACTCTCCCCCGGCCGCCCGCTTCACCGAATCGCGCACCACGTCCGGCGCCCCCGGTGTTCCGGCAAACCACGGGGTATCCCAGAATTTTTGCCCGAGCACGTCCTCCCGCCGGTTCTCCGCGAATTCCAGCGACGCGCGGTTCGCCTCCAGCAGCGTACCGTCGGGTGAGAGCAGTCCGATGTATTCGTAGGTCCCGTCGTAAATCGCGCGCAGCTGCTCGCGGCTCTCCCGCAGCGCGAATTCCGCCAGCTTGCGTTCCGTTATGTCGTGGTAGTAGATCGAAAGTCCGCCCTCCCGCGTCGGGTACCCTTTGATCGCGAACCAGCGCCGCCAGGCCTCATGGAAATATTCGAACTGCACCGGCACCTGCTCGCGCACCGCCCGCCGGTATTCGTCTTCCACAACCGTGCCCACCGTGCTCGGGAAAATCTCCCAGTGAGTCTTCCCCAGCACTTCTTCGCGGCGCATCCCAATCAATCGCTCGGTTTGTGGATTCACGTAGATGAATCGCCAGTTCCTGTCGAAGGTCGCGAAACAATCGGTGATGCTCTCCAGCACTCCCGTGACTTCGTCCCGCGCCGCCTCCGCCCTGGTCCTCAATTCCGTCTCTCGCGCCGCCGCTTCCTTTCGCAGCCGGACCATTTCCATCTGCGCTCCGGCGCGCGCCACAAGTTCACGCCCGGTGAAAGGCTTGGTCAGATAGTCGGTGGCCCCCGCGTCCAGCCCTTCTAAACTCGCTTCCTCACCCGCACGCGCCGATAAGAGGATCACCGGCAGGCTCGCTGTCTCCGCACGCGCGCGCAATGCCTGCACCAGCCCGAAGCCGTCCAGCTTGGGCATCATCACATCGCTCACCACCAAATCCGGTGGATGGGCCAGAATGCGGGCGAGCGCCTCCTCGCCGTTTTCGGCGGTGGCCACCTCGTAACGTTCGCTCAGCAGCCTCGCGACATACTCCCTCATGTCCGCGTTATCGTCCACCACCAGCACCCGCCCGCCCAGCCGCGGACCGTGCACCTCCTGCACCCGCTGCTCCCCACGCTGTTCCCCATGTGACCGGCGCGCCGGATCTTCGACATAAGCTTCCGCGTGTATCGCCGTGCTGCTCAGGCTTCGCGCCGCGCCGATTCGCTCCGCCGGAAGATGCGACTTGCCAAACGGCAGCCATACCGTAAAGCTGCTTCCGCGCCCCTCCGTGCTGCGCACGGACACCTTGCCGCCGTGCAGCTTGACCAGTTCCGCCACCAGCGCCAGGCCAATCCCGCTGCCTTCCTGCGTTCTTCCGCGCGCGTTCTCTACCCGGTGGAATCGTTCGAACAGATGCGGCAGTTCTCCTTCCGGAATCCCCACTCCGGTATCGTCGATGGCCAGGCTCGCGCCTCCGTCTCGCGCTTCCAGCCGGACGGTGACCGTGCCTTCGAACGTATGCTTGAACGCGTTCGAAAGCAGGTTCAAGACGATCTTTTCCCACATCTCTCGATCCAGAAAGACCGGTTCGGCCAGCGGCGCGCATTCCAGCGCCAGCTCTAAGCCCACCTTCTCCAGTGCCGAATGAAAGCTCGATGCAATCTCCACCGTAAGTGCCGCCACGTCGGTCGGTTCATACGATGCCTGCGTGCGTCCCGCTTCGATCCGCGAAAAATCCAGCAGCGTATTGACCAGCTTCTGCAGGCGCAGGCCATTGCGATGGGTAACCGACGCCAGCTCCACCGCCGCACCCGGAAGTGCGCTCTTCATCGCGAGGATCTCTTCCAAAGGTCCCAGCATTAGCGTGAGCGGCGTGCGGAATTCATGGCTCACGTTAGAGAAGAAATCGGTCTTGGCTCGGTCGATTTGCGCCAGAGCCTCCGTCCGTTTCCGCTCCTGTTCGTATGCCTCGGCGTTTGCCAGCGCTTGCGCGATGTGGTTGGCCACCAAGTCGTAGAACGCCCGATATTCTTCGTTCAGCGCGCGCCGTCCGCTGATTCCCGCGATCAGGACACCGTACGGCTGTTCGCCTCCCGCCCGCGCCACCGGCAGCACCAGCGCGGCCCGCGGCGGTTCCGGCCACACGCCCGGCGGCACCGCTGGAAACAGGGCGTGCAGATTCTCCACCAGCTCCGCTCTTCCCGTGCGCACCACCTGCGCCACGGGCCAGACCTGCCGGGAATCTCGTTCAGTGAGGTCGATCCTTTCCGGCACTCCCTCGTCGATGCCCGCATGCCCCGCCAGCCGCGCTTCCGCACTCTCCGGCGCTACCAGGTAGAGCAGCGCGAAGGGAACATCGAAAGCTCCCTTGCCCAGCACCTGTGCCGCGATCTGGCAGGCTATTTCGGCGGTTCGTGCCTCGGCCGCGCGGCCCGCCAACTCGTGAACCAGGCGCATCCTCCGCTCGCCGATTACCCGTTCGGTCGTTTCCAGCACCGCATTGAAGATGCCTTCCACCTCGCCCCGCGCGCCCCGCACCGGGCTGAAAGTGTAGTCGAAGTAGCATTCCTCGGTGTACCCGTGGCGCCGCATCGCCAGCAGTTGATCCCGCGAACGGGTCGCTTCCCCCGTCGTCATCACCTGCTCGAACAACGGACCGATCGTGTCCCAAATTTCCGGCCAGACTTCCCGCGCCGGCTTCCCGATAGCGGCAGGGTGCTTGGCTCCCACGATCGGCCTCCACGCGTCGTTGTAAATCAACGCGAGTTCCGGCCCCCAGTAAATGGCGATCGGGAAACTCGAGCCCAGACAAATGCTGACCGCGGAGCGCAAGCTCTCCGGCCAGCTTTGTACCCCTCCTAAGGCCGACTGCGCCCAGTCCTTTTCTCGGATCAGCGCGCCCATGCTGCCCCCGCCTTGCAGGAAAGCCAGTCCGTGATCGTCAACCTGATGGTTCATGTTTGTCGATTTACCGGCGGCGGCACTCTGAATCATACAGTTCGGCGAGCATCGAATTCCGGAAACTGTGTAAGCGTCCTTACAGAATATCCTGTCACGCCAACTCCAGATTTATTTTTCACCTCTAACTAACTGCATTTAAACAGAAGTTCGTTGAATTCGTCGGCAGGCCAACTCAATTCCAACTCACCCGCGCGTTAGAATTTTCAGTAGGGAAAGAGCCTCGATGAGGCGGCTTCTCCGGTTTCCATCCTCGCCGCCCGTAATCCGGGCCAAATTTGGCCCGTTTTCCAGCGTTTCTTTCCTGTAACACTTTTCTTTTCAATAGACCAAACCCGAAAAGCGGGCCAGGAATGGCCACGCCCGACACTTTCCACCTATTCAATGCGGATCCAGACCCTTCCGGGCATATAATCTCTACATGTCTGAAAACGATGTCCCACGCCGGACATTCCTGCGCACCGCCAGCGCTGCCACCGCGCTTTCGTATTCCCGTGTGTATGGCGCCAATGAGCGCATCCAACTAGGCCTCATCGGCTGCGGCGAACGCGGTCGCTACGACATGGGCAATTTCGTCAAAAGCACCAAGGTCGATGTCGTCGCGCTCTGCGATATCTTCGGCAACAATCTCGACGCTGCCAAAACCATCGCGCCCAACGCCAAAACCTTCGGAGATCATCGTCAGTTGCTCGAAACCAAGGAGGTCGATGTCGCCCTGATCGGCGTTCCCGACCACTGGCATGCCGCCTGCGCGATCGATGCCCTCAACGCCGGCAAGGACGTCTACGTCGAAAAGCCGCTCACCCTCAAAATCGATCAGGGACCCGACATCGTCAAGGCGGCCCGCGTCAACAATCGCGTCTGCCAGGTCGGTATGCAGCAGCGCTCCGGCAAGCACTATATCGAAGCGAAACAGCAGTACATCGATACCGGAAAGCTCGGCAAAGTCACCCTCGCCCGCACCTGGTGGCACGGCAATACGTATCACCTGCGCAAGGCTCCCGCCTCCCTCGCCGAACAGCCCAGCAACCTCAATTGGGCGCGCTTCCTCGGCCCCCTCAAGTGGCGCGATTGGGATCCCCAGCAGTATTGGAACTGGCGCGCTTATCTCGATTTCGGCGGCGGACAGGTTACCGACCTCTTCACGCACTGGATCGACGTCGTCCACATGTTCCTCGGCCAGGACATTCCCATCGCGGCGTCGGCCTCCGGCGGCGTCTATAACTACAAGGATGGGCGCACCGCCCCCGATACCATCAACGTCCTGCTGGAATACCCGCAGGATCTCACCGCGACCTTCGAAGCCACCCTCGTCCCCGGCATCACCGGCGCCGGCATCGAATTCTGCGGCACCCTCGGCAAACTCTATATCGATCGCAGCCACTATACCTTCACTCCGGTCGGCCGCGGCGCTCAGCCCATCGACGTGAAAGCGTCGAGCAATATCGATATGGATCACGTCGAGAATTTCCTCGCCTGCGTGAAGTCGCGCAACAAGCCCAATGGCGACGTCCTGATCGGCCATCGCTCCGCCCAGGCCAGCCACCTCGGCAATATCTCCTACATGCAGAAGCGGCGCATTGATTTCGACCCCGTACGTGAGGAGATCCTCCCGTTCTAGCGGGTCCGCGCTACTGTTATACTTAAGGTTCTGTAGCGCCCACAATCATTACAAGAGGAGTTTCATGATTTCAGCAACACAAATGCGTCCGGGAATGGTGATCAAGTACAACAACGAGTTGTACACGGTCTTCAGTGTGAGCCACCGGACCCCCGGAAACCTGCGCGGCTTCGTGCAAGCGAAAATGCGCAGTCTGCGTTCCGGCAGCATGACGGAAAACCGCTTCTCGTCCGAAGACAAGGTCGAGAAGGCCATCATGGAACAGCATGAAATGGAGTATTTGTACGACGACGGCGAATACTACTACTTCATGAACATCGAAACCTACGAACAGATGCACCTCATGAAAGATCTGCTCGGCGACGCTACCAACTACCTCATCCCCAATCTCAAATTGTCCGTGGAATTCTACGAAGGCAAACCGATCAGCGTGGAGCTTCCCCCCACGGTGGATATGACCGTCGTCGAAACCGAGCCCGGCCTCAAAGGCGCCACCGTCTCCAACGTCACCAAGCCCGCCAAGATGGAAACCGGCCTCGTCGTCCAGGTGCCGCCCTTCATCACCGAAGGCGAAAAGATCCGCGTCAACACCTCCGAAGGCACTTACCAGGAACGCGCCTAACTCACCTTCTGCACCGCTTCGGCCAGCGCGCCTTCTTCCTCTGCGAAGACGGTGCGCAGGTCGATCAGCAGCCGTCCTTCTTCAATCCGCGCCACAATCGGCGGGTCGCCCGCGCGCAAGCATCGTTCGGCCTGCACGACATCCCCACATTGCAACGCGATCAGCCACGTCGGAATCGCCTGCTCGGGCGTCGCGCCGCCCCCAATTACGCTTTCACCCGCAATCAATTCGGCGCGCAATCCCGGCGTCCTCGCCAGCAGCGCCAACGCGCGAGCTTTAATTTTGTCCGCGGTTTGGCGCAGCATCCCCAGTGCGGGAACCAGCTCCCAGCGCTCCAGCAAAATCGATCGTAGCGTCTGCTCGAGCGCCTGACAAATGATCTTATCCAGGCGTAATGCGCGAAATAGCGGATTGCGCCTCAGCCGCGCCACAATCTCCGCGTTCCCGGCCAAAATTCCGGCCTGCGGACCGCCCAGCAGTTTGTCCCCGCTGAACGAGACTAAATCGGCGCCCTCCGCCAGGCTCTGCGAAACCAGCGGCTCGTCGATTCCATAAGCGCGCAGATCCACCACGCATCCGCTCCCCAGATCTTCGTACACTGGAATCCCCCGCTCGCGCCCCAGCGCCACCAGGTCGCGCAACTCCGTCCGCGCCGTGAAACCCGTCATCCGGAAATTGCTCGGATGCACCCGCAGAATCACGCGCGTGCGCTCCCCGATCGCCGCGCGGTAATCGTCGATGTGCGTCCGATTCGTCGTCCCCACCTCGCGCAGCGCCGCCCCCGAGCGCGTCATGATATCGGGAATCCGAAATCCGTCGCCGATTTCGATCAGTTCGCCCCGCGAAACAATCGCCTCGCCGCCCGCCGCCAATTCGTTCAGCGCCAGAAACAGCGCCGCGGCATTATTGTTGACCGCGATCCCCGGCGCGCCCGTCAAACGTTCCAGCAGATCGGCAGTATGCGCGTCGCGTTTCCCCCGCCGCCCATTCGCCAGATCGTATTCCAGATTCGAATACCCCGGGATCCCGGTCAACGCCCCCAGCGGAGCCCGTCCCAGATTGGTGTGCAGCACAACGCCCGTCGCATTGATCACACGCCCGCAGCGAAGGCCGGTCAGATGTCGGCGATCGCGGCCGCGATGCGCGCTTCGACTGGTGCTCCCTCCGCCTTTTCCCGCAAGAATCTCGACGCGCATCTGACGCTGCGCCCGGCGAATCTCTTCCACCAACAACGCTCGCGGATACCGCCTCAACTCCGGAGAAAGCCGCTCGAGCACCTCGTTGACCGCGGGAATTTCGCGTAATTGTTGCGCCTCACTCACGAATTCGATGTTACGCGCTTGTGTCTGCAGGGCGCAACAGACTAAAATAGAAAGTTCGGGGCGTGGCTCAGCCTGGTAGAGCGCCTGGTTCGGGACCAGGAGGTCGGAGGTTCGAATCCTCCCGCCCCGACCATCCTTACTTCAATCAATCCAATTCTGCTCACGCCGCCCTGACTGGGATCGATTCCGCCACCGCCGTCGGTTCGGGAACGGATTCGCCGTGCAGTCGCATTCCCTCAATGTGAAACTCGATCGCTTCCGCGATCAGACGTCGCGCTTCCTCCAGCGTCTTGCCAGTGGTGACGCAACCGGGGACGATCCGGCACATACGCCGCCCAGTTGTTCGGCGCTTTCTCAAAGACGACAGCATACTCTTTCATTTCAGCCCTGCCTTCTTCATAGAGTTTAGCGTTCCGCGGATGTCGTCCCGGGGTGGCCGGGGACGGTAACCGTTCCAGCTTCCGGGCGGCCAGGGTGCCGTATGCCGAGTCGCCATGCGTCCGGTCGATCACCCAACCTTCCTTTTCCATCGCCTTGATTGCGTCCCGCACTTTCATTTCGCTTATCCCCTACGGACGGATCCTACTGCGCACCAGTGGAAGCGCGGTTGGCATGTGCACATGATGGCACCGATCCCTTGTGGGACCGGCGAAGAATGTTTGGGGCTGCGACGTGATCCCGTCGATGCGGCACCGGTGAACCAAAGCTCGCCATCGGCTTGAGGGAGGATCGGCCCGGCGGCACCGTCGATCAAGGTGGAGTATTGAGTGCGCCATAGAAACGAATGTTCCGGTCACTGGCAGCGCGTTCGGGGAGACGAATCCAGCCCGAAGGTGGTGCCGCGCCGCCGGCCAGGAACGTGGACCGCGTTACCGAGGGTTGGAAGACTGCCGCAATGAGCGGCCGATAAAAAACAGAGGAGAGCAACCGGGAGTGCCCGAAACATGGATGACGTTGCCGAGGTGACGTTATCATGATCGCATGCGGCTTGTGGCTCTATTCCTACTGGCGGCGCCCTTTGCGGCCGGCCAGGAAACGATTCGTGTGGAGGGCGGAGTGCTTTCCGGAACTACCGGCGAGAGTCCGGAGATCCGCGTCTACAAAGGCATTCCCTTTGCCGCGCCGCCCGTCGGCGATCTGCGCTGGCGTCCTCCGCAGGCGCCGGCGAAATGGGATGGCGTGCGCGCTGCCGCAAAATTCTCCGATACCTGCATGCAGGTGCCGTATCCGGAAGGCTCGCCTTTCCGCGGCGCCCCCGAGGCAGTGAGCGAAGATTGCCTGTATCTCAACGTGTGGACCGGCGCGAAAGCGGCGAGTGAGCGGCGCGCCGTGATGGTGTGGATTCACGGCGGTGCGTTGACTCGCGGCGCGGGCTCGAACGCGCCTTACGATGGCGAAGAGTTCGCCAAGAAAGGCGTCGTGCTGGTCACGATCAATTACCGGCTCGGGCTGCTCGGCTTTCTGGCGCACCCGGAATTGACCCGGGAATCCGAACACCATGCCTCGGGCAACTATGGAATTCTCGATCAGATCGCGGCGCTGCAGTGGGTGCGGAAAAATATCGCAGCGTTCGGCGGCGATCCGGCGCGCGTCACGATTTTCGGCGAATCCGCCGGTTCCTGGAGTGTCAATTCGCTGGTCGCGAGTCCGCTGGCGAAAGGGTTGTTCGCGCGCGCCATCGGCGAGAGCGGCGCGTTTTTCGCTCCCCTCCCCAAACTCGCCGACGCCGAAACTGGCGGCGTCAAAATCACCACGCAACTCGGTGCCAGCTCGCTCGCCGCCCTACGCGCCAAACCCGCAGCCGAACTGGCGAAGATCGGCAATGACCAGGCACGTCCGAACGTGGATGGCTGGCTGCTCCCCGACCAGGTGATCACCATCTTCAACCAGGGCAAACAGAACGACGTGCCGGTCCTGATCGGCTCGAATGCCGATGAAGGTACCGCCTTTACGCCGCCCTCCGTCAAGCCGGAAGCGCTGAAGGGTCTGGCGATGATGCGGTATGGCGCGCACGCGGACGAATATCTGAAGCTCTATCCCGCGGCCAATGACGAGGAGGCGCGCGCGTCCGCGGCGGCTGCCATACGCGATCAGACTTTTGGCTGGGAGATGCGCACCTGGGCGCGCCTGCAGAAATCGAAGGCCTACCTCTATTACTTCAGCCGCATTCCTCCCACTCCTGCCGGAGCCGCGCTCGGAGCCTTTCATGCTTCCGAAATCGCCTACGTGTTTCATCACGTGAAGAGCACGCAGGAAGTGGACCGTAAGCTCACCGACGCGATGCAATCCTATTGGATGAATTTCGCAGCGTCCGGCGACCCCAACGGCGCGGGCCTGCCGGTGTGGCCCGAATACTCCGTGAAGACAGATCTTGCGATGGGGCTCGGCGACCGCATCGTCCCGATGGAAACACCGCACAAGGCGGCGCTCGATTTTCTGGACGGCGTGATGAGCAGGCGTTAATTGCGCGCCTCGAACTCCCAGGCTCCGCCCCCGGCAGTCTATGGCTGGCTCGCGCTGTTGCTGTTGATCTGGTCGGCCAATTTTATCTTCGCGCGGTTCGCGCTGCGCGAACTGCCGCTGCCGCTGGTCTTGAGCCTGCGTTACGTCTTCTCCGCCGCCTGCATGTTGCCCGTGCTGGCGTTCGGCGGTCGCGGAACGGCGCAAGCAAAACATCCCTGGGACTGGCATGACCTGCCGGCGCTGGTCACGGTCGGGCTCCTGGGGCTGGTCGGAAACCAGGTGCTCTTCGTGATCGGCATCAGTTTGACCAGCGTGACGCACGCCGGCGTCATCTCCACGCTTTCGCCGGTGCTGGTGCTGCTGGGCTCCGCCGCGCGGGGTCACGAGCGGCTTTCGCGAATGCGGATCGCGGGCCTGGCGATCGCGGCATTGGGGATCGTCGTCCTGCAATTCAGCCGCGGATCGGCAGGCTCGGCGACCGTGCAGGGCGACGCCGTGATGCTGGCGTCGGTCATTCTCTTCGCGGCGTTCAACCTGAGCGCCAAGCCGTTCGCCGAGCGCGCCGGCACCATCCGCATGAATGCGATTGCTTATTTCGCCGCTGTCATTCCGGCACTCCCGCTGGCATGGTGGAGCCTGGGCCGCGGTGCGCATGGCAGCATCCTGGCGTGGATTGGCATCGCCTATATGGCGGCCGGATCGTCCGTGGCGGGGTATCTGATCTATGCCTACGCGCTGCGCCACCTTTCCGCGTCGCGCGTATCCGTGATCGTCTACCTGCAGCCGATCGTGGTATCGCTGTTGGCGATCCTGATGCTCGGCGAGCGCCCAGGCGTCGGCTTCCTCCCGGCCGTGATGCTGGTGCTGGCCGGTGTGTATGTGGTGGAGCGTTTGGGCTAGAAGAGTCCGAGGAGATATCCGATCAAAACGATTAAGAGGATGGTGCCGAGGCCGACTCCGGCGCCTCCGCCATATCCCCAGCGGCTGTGGCCGTAGTATCCGCCTCCGCCACCTAGAACCAGCAACAACACGATCAGTAGAATCAACATGCATTCCTAAGAAGCACGCGGAGGGCCGAAGCCTATCCAATTTTATCGGGCGGGACGCCGGCGGCCAACCGGCGTTTGAGCGTCGCGGTATCCAGATCGCCCGTCCAGCCGGCGACCACGATCGAAGCGACGCCGTTGCCGATGACGTTGGTGAGCGCGCGTGCCTCGCTCATAAAGCGATCGATGCCGAGGATCAGCGCGAGCCCGCCCACCGGAACTTTGCCGACCACGGAGAGCGTGGCGGCGAGGACGATGAAGCCACTGCCGGTGACGCCCGCCGCGCCCTTCGACATCAGCAGCAGCACGGCCAGCAGCGTGAGTTGTTCGCCGAGCGTCATCGAAGTGTTGGTGGCTTGCGCGACGAAGACGGCGGCCATCGTGAGATAGATCGAGGTGCCATCGAGATTGAATGAATAGCCGGCGGGAATCACTAGCCCCACCGTGGAACGTCCCGCGCCCAGGCTTTCCATCTTCGCCATCATGCGAGGCAACGCGGCCTCCGAGGAAGACGTGCCGAGCACGATCAGCAGCTCCTCGCGGATGTAGCGCAGAAATTTCCAGATGCTGAAGCCGTGGAAGCGTGCGATCGAGCCGAGCACGAAAAAGATGAAGCAGAGGCAGGTGAGGTAAAACGTCGCCATCAGCTTGGCGAGCGAGAGCAGCGTGCCGAGCCCGTATGCGCCGATAGTAAACGCCATGGCTCCGAAGGCGCCGATGGGAGCGACCAGCATAATCATGCGGACCAGCTCGAAGAGAATCTCGGAGAACTTCTCGATGAACTGGAAGACCACGTTGCGATGCGCGCCGAGGCGTTGCAGCGCGATGCCGAAGAGCAGCGCGAGCAGCAGGACCTGCAGGATTTCGCCTTTGGCGAAGGCGTCTACGAAGGTGGAAGGAATCACGTTGAGCAGGAACTCGGTGGTGCTCTGCATTTTCCCTTTGCCGGCGTATGCGGCCACCGCGCCGGCATCGAGCGTGCGGACGTCCACGTTCATGCCCGCGCCCGGCCGGACCACATTGACGATCAGCAGCCCGAGCACCAGAGCAAGCGTGCTGACCACCTCGAAGTAGAGCAGCGCCAGGCCGCCGGTGCGCCCCACCTTTTTCAAATCGCCCGTGCCCGCGATGCCGAGCACCACGGTGCAGAAGATGATGGGGGCGATCACCATCTTGATCAGCTTGATGAAGCCGTCTCCCAACGGTTTCATGGCGGCGCCGGTCGCGGGTGCGGTGATGCCGAGGATCACTCCCAGAGCAATCGCTACCAGGACCCAGAAGTACAGCGAGCTCCGGAGTTTCTTCACATGAAACAGGATAAGCGACCCGCGGACGCTTATCCTACGTGCAAGGCGATTTTGGCGTCTGGTTATTCTGGCGGATCAGGGTATCGAGGTCGCCGCAGAGTTGGGTATACAACGCCTGCTGCGTGCCGGTGGACAGTTTCGAGAGGACGCACATGATGTACCGCACGTTGGAGTCTTGTATCCAGGCGCAATCGTGAAGATAGCCGCCATAGATGCCGCATTTGGACGCCACCACCGGGAGGGCCGGAAACAAACTGCTGACACAACCGTGTGCGAGCGACTTGCGGATATCGTTGGACGAGGCGGCATCCACCAGGCGTCCCTGCGCGAGCAAGGTGAAGTACGTCGCGGCGCCGAGTGCGGTCGCGTTGTGAATGAAGGGCGGATTGACGGGGCTCGTCCAGCTTCCCTTATTGCAATACGACGCTTTCAGCCAGAGTCCGCTGCGGTGCGGATGATAGACGCCGGATTGCCAGGCGACCGAAGCGATGTACGGCAGGCTCACGCGTGCGATCAAAGCGCCGGCGGGGCAATTGTGCGAGATGGCGGCAAACATCGCTTGCGTATCGGCGGTGAAATCGAGCGCGGCGGCGGGGGTCCACTTGCGAATGTCGAAGAGGCCGTCCAAATCGGGAAGCTGTCCCTTCAGGCCCTTGGCGCTCCACTCGGCGAGCGCGGCCGCTTCGAGCTGCTTGCCATCGGCCGGGGACTTGCGATGAATCAGGTCGCGCAGATCGGAGCGCAACTGGAAGGCGGCGTAGAGGCCGAGAATCTTGGGGACGCTGGCGCCATACATATCGACGGGCGCTCCCCAGCCCGCGAAGTCCGGCGCCGTGAGTTTATGCCCCGTCAAGTCCACCAAGGCCACGTGCACGATGTCCTTCGGTCCCGGCTTTTGTTGCCCGGGCGAGCCGAGCAGGCCACCGAAGCCGCTGGCCATGCGGAGATCCAGGCAGTTTTGCAGGCCGGTGGGAGAGGTATCCACTTTCACCGTGCCGCCGGCATCGAAGAACAAGGGATTCAGATCCGCCCACGTCATTTTAGTGAGCGAGCCGGTGGTGAAGGTTCCGGGCGCGGCGGCACTGGGGGCGCGGGGAATCTGCATGTGATCCAGCAGCACCAGTCCCTTGGGTTCGAGCAGATGCTCTTCGAGCTCGGCGAGCTGTGCCGGCAAGACCTCGTGCGCGCCCTCCAGACCTTCCGATTCGTCTGCTTCGAACTCCAGTTCCGGCGTCTTTTCCGCGGCGAGCATCCAGGTGTTCAACTGCTCGACTACATCCCACGTCATGCGCAGGACGCGGTTTACGTTGCCGCGCGCCAGCACGACCCCGACCAGGTTGTACGTGCCGTTCTGTTGCAGCCAGACGGGCGATCCGCTCTGGCCTTCGGTGGTATCGCCGGTAAAGACCATGATTGGGCTCTCCGCCGGAACAGACGCCAGAAGGCCGGTGAAGACCCACATTTCGCCGCCGCCCTTGTTGCCCGGATAGCCTGCGGTGACGGCGTCTTTGGTCTGCAGGTCCGCGGGCTCGACCGGAACCGACGTTGTGCCGGCACCGCACGCGGAGCTTCCCCAGAAGCAGAGCTTCGCGCCGCCGAGCTGCGAGAACTTGTCGCCGGAAACCGGACGTTGAAGCGTGATGATGGCGTAATCGTGTGCGAGGTCGCCTTTGCTATAGTGCGGCGAAATGTCGGGCGTCTTCCCTTTCCCGTAGGTATCGAGCTGCTTGTTCCCATTCAGCGCGAACGTGACCTGGAGGTCATATTGCCAGGGATCCTGCACCACGTCGTGAACTACGTGGGCGGCTGTGAGCACGTGGCGGTCGGATATCAGGACTCCGGTGCCGTGTTGGTCGGGCTTGCCATTCTTTCGGATGGAGATCTTGGCGATCCAGCGGAACGGGACGGCGAAGCTGTCCGCGACTTTGTTACTGGTGGCCGCCGGATGACTCTGCTGTCCGTTCTCGCGTTGGAGAAACGGCGATTCGCGATCTTCCAATTCGGGCTGCGCGGGGGCGGCGGAGCCAACCAGGTCCGCGAAGGGTTTGAGCTTGGCGGCGAAAGCCATCGTCGCATCGACATTCTTGCGCATGAAGGCCGGAAGTTGGGGAGAGACCTTGGCCCAGGTCAGCTCCGTCTTCTTGCGGACCATGGCTTCGAGCGTGTCCTTGAGCGCACCGGACGCAGCATGGCGCGCCTTGGTAAAGCGCCATAAGTCGTCGGAGTTGTCGGGCACGCCGGGGAAGTTAGTGAGAATGAACTGCCGGTATTTTTCGACCAGCGCGACGCCCTTCTCGATGGAGAACTCGCGGTCCGTACTCAGCTTTCGGAACTGCTCCGCGGAGAGCCCGAGTTGTTCGCGCGCTTCGCCGCCGGGCCAATCGATCTGGAAGTAACCGCGCTCCGGGCGTTCCGTGACCACGCCGACCTTGCCATCCGATTCCACTGCCATCCAACCGAGGAGGAAATCGCGCGGCAGCGTGCCGCGGCGTTTATCGAGCTCATCAATCACCTGGCGCAGCCAGATCAGCCCGGCGACCTGCTGCGCGGTCGCCGCCCACTCCTCGCGAAGCGCCTGCTGCGCGCCTCCGGTCTTCGCAAGGGGTTTGCCTTTCAGATCCGGGTGCCGAATCCAAAAGGCGCGATCGGTCAGATCATTCACCTTGGTTTCCCCGTCGCGCAGAATGGCGGCGCGGATCTCATCGGGGATGGTGTTGGAATCGGCAATGTCACGGAGCGAGCCATCCCGCGCGGCGGAGCGCAGCGGCAAGACGTCGTGCTCGAATTCCGGCTGTTCGCGCTCCGGGACTTCGTTGGGAGGCAGAGGCCGGTGACAAAACGGGCACTCGGCCTCGCTGCTTTCGAGCTGCGGCGCGGGCGCGGCAGGCGGCGCCGCCGGCAGCGGGGAAGGTGCCGCGGGTTTGCGCCCCGCGAAGGCATTGAGCCACGGACTGGTCAGGACCGGATCCAGCGGCAGTTCGTCCCGTAGGTTGCTGGCCGGCAACTCGCGCGCGAAAGGCGAATCGAGAGGCCCGGCTTCGGTTTCAAACACGCGATCCTCCGCTTAGCTCGGCGCCACTTTGCCGGCCTTCATATCGCGTCCGCTGATGATCGACCAGTGGGTGATGATGAGGCGCATGCTGGCCTCCACCGGTCCGGGAGTGTAGAGGACGGGAACGGCCGCAACGTCGTCCAGCGCCCCGGTTTCGATCAGGATGAGGATGTGAGAGATCGGCTTGGCGATTTCGAAGAAGCTCTTGGAGAGCCCGTGCGCGGGCAGGCCGACGCGCTGGGCGATTTTGAAGAGGCGCTCCTCGGGACTGGCGGCTTCGGAACGAAGATCGGTCACGATGGGCAGATTGTCCGAGAGGCTGAGATGAAACCAGGACATCATGGCGACGATATCGAACTCTTCGCGGGAAAGCGTTCCGTAGACGCGGCGCGACATCAGCATGTCGTGCAGCCGCGTTGCCAGGTTGGCCAGTTTGGCATTGTCGGTGGGAACCGCGCCGCTGGTATTGGTGACGTTGATGATGCCGACCCAGACTTCGCGCAGGAACTCTTCGAAGGTAGTGACAAAATCCTGATTCGCCGCATCGGGCTTGACGCACGGCACGGCCGCATTCAACCCTTCCGGCTTGTGATTCAGGTCCATGCCGAACATGCGGTAGTAGGCATTGCAACGCACCGCATCGAGGCTGGGGCGGACGTGGCTGGTGATGGAAGTGATGAAAAATGACGGCGGGTCCGAATAAAACAACTGTTCGGTAGTGCGCGCCCAGCTCTGGGTCACCTGCCGCGAAGGTCCAAGTTTCTCGCCGTGGACCAGCTCATGGATGACACGGCGGAAGATCTCATAGAGCCGCGTGTTCTCCACCATGTAGGCGTAGATGAGGTGCTCCCACATGACGCTGTTGATCTCGGTGGGGTTGATGGAATTGATGATCTGCAACAGACCGTTGGATTGGATCGGGCCGGTGGGCGGCGAGTTGAAGAACTGGCCCATCCACGTGCCTGCCATTCCCGGGAGATCGCTGCGATGGCGCGGATCGCCGGTGGGGAAGGCCGTTTGATTCGACCGGTGGTCCCAGGCGTATTCGAGTAGAGCGACGAGATCCGACGGATTGAATAGAAACAGATCCGCGGCGCCATTCGGTAACAGAGCGGCAAAGGCCTCAAACACAGAGCGTCCTCCTCACAGTTGTATGTCCTCGTAGGGCGAGGCAAGCGCGATGGCCGCCTCAATGCGGAGAAACAATTTGCCTGCATCGATCGCGGGGCCCGGCAACTGGTGCACGGACTGTACAAGGTTGACCGGCCGCTGGCTGCTCTGCCGCTGGTTATGGACTTCTTCGAGAATGGAGCGGAGCAGGTACACCATTTCCCTGCGCGCGCGTTCGTTGACTTCCTCGGCGCTATCCGGCCTCTCGAACTCTTCGGGCTTTTCGTGCATAGGTCTTTTCCTCATGTCATGCGGCTTGCGCCGTGCCTCCCAGGGCCAACATCCAAGCCTGCTGCTGTTCCACGAGTTGCGACGCGCGTTCGGGCGTGATCGCAATGCGAAGGCCGGTCAACGCGAGCAGGCGGATGGATTCGGTCCAGATCCATTGAGTCGATGTATAGAGTGCGATACCAAGCCTCTGCTCCATTTCGTCGAGAGTGGCGGGGCTCACGCGTTCCGGGTTGACGAGGTCGCAGATAGAGCGTCCGCGAAAACCGCGCACCGGCATGCGAAGCGACATTTCGGCGGCGCGGGGCAGGACGGGGAGCGAGGCGCGAATGAGCGCGGCGGCGTCCTCGTTGGCGCGTTCCAGCGGGTGCAATTCAATCCACGCCGCGGCGAGGTCATCCCACGGGCCCTTGCCATACGCGTGACGGCACATTTCGACGCCCAGCAGGACGCGCAGGTATGCGAGCGGATGGGGATCGCCCGGCAGGAAGCGGAAGACCATGGAATAGTCGCCGGCCAGGACATCGTGGAGGCTGGCGACGGAAGCGAAGCCGGTGTGAACGAAGGCATGAACGTCGGCCACGATTTCGGAGGACCAGGCGGCCCAGGAGGCGGCGAGTTCGCGGTCTTCACAGAGGCCGGAGTGGAAGGCTTTGGCGAGCTCTCCGGTCCAACCGGTGAGCTGCGCGACCTGATGGCCGCTCTCATGGAACAGGGCAGTGCCGGGGTGGAGGTTGTGGCGCGTCATCTTGATGGCGGCGGCGGGGCTGGCGCTGCCGTCCCAGAGGCGCAGGCCGGCTTTGAGGATCGACGCTCCGACGTCGCCTTGCAGATAGGTGAGGACCACCGGGGTGCGCTGATCGAGTTGATCGAGCACCATCGACATGCTGCGATAGGCGAGGGTATCGCAGGCGCGGAGGAGTCCGCCGAGGACGGTATCGGTGCGCGTGCGAATCGCGTCGGCGAAGAAATCGAGAGTCTTCTCGGTATGGAGATAATTGCGGCGGAATTCGAGCAGCAGCGAATTGACGGCCTGCAGTTCGGCGTGACTGGAGGCAGCCTGGAGGGCGCTGCGGAGAAGCACGCCGCGGCGGGCGAGATGTTCGGAGGAATCGGCCAGGCGCTTGCGCACGGTGACGCCGAGATACTGTTCGAGCTGGCGCCAGGCGTCGCGCGGGGCGAGCTCATCGAGATCGGCGAGGCGAGAAGCGGCGAGCGTCCAGTGCCAGACCTGGCGGCTCAACTGCGACCGCAGTAGTTCCGTGCGATCAGGCATGATGCGTGTGACCTGGAGCCACTGTAACGTCGGTGGTGGGGGCGGCTCCCTGAAAGGCCGCTGCGCCGGCCAGTACGGCACGCCCTTTCAAGGCATCGCGGAGCGCGGCAAGGCCGGGCGGCGCGTGGATCTTCAACTTGAAGGTGACGCCGTCATGAGGCGTTTCGATAGCGGCGAGCACCTGGGGCGCCTGAGTCTCGAAGAATCCCTTGAGCGCTTTCAGGATCCAGTGCAGCAGGTGGAAGCGCAGCGCGCCGGTGAGGGCGGCGGGAAGTTTCTGGAGGATGGCGCCGTTGGCCTGCTGCGGCGTGACATCGGGATGAATCACTTTCACGCCGCCATGCTGGCGGGGCGTCAGCGCGAGTTCGAGTTTCTTTTCGAGCATGGGCCGCATGGCGGCCAGCACCAGCCCGACATGCCCCTGCTGGCGGAGTTTGACCAATAGTTTTTGAGCGCGCGATTCGGCCAGGTAGAGGCGCACGCGAATTTCGTCTTTGGTGAGATCGAGCGTCACGTGGAGGCGGCTGTGGCGGCGCAGGTGTCCGGGGCCGGCGGGGCTTCCCGGAGGACGAATTCCGGGCATGCTCAAGTGGTAGAAACGCTGGCCTGGCCCGGTATTTTGCCGTCCCGCCAAGCTCGCCGGAGAAGCGTGACGGCCCAGACCAGGCTCCCCTGTGACGAGGCCCGCGGTGGTCGGGGTCAGCGGGTGAAGCTGGCCGTAAGCGACTTCAGCGGAACTGCCGAGGCCGGGTGTGTCGCGCTCCATGCGCGCGATGTCGGGGAGCATCGCGCCGGGCAGGGTCTCGTACAAATGGACATTGGCTTCCAACTCAGCGCCGGGTGCGAGGCCCATTTGTTCTTCGAGGAACTCGGCAAGGTTGGAACCTTCGAAGGTCTCCGCGGCGCGCGCCTTTTCCGGCGTGATGCGGACGCGGAGGACGCGGCTGAACTTCTTATAGCGATGGCGCCCGCCGATGGGATGCAGAATCCAGGTACCGGGAAAGGTAGCACTTTCGCGCAGTTCCGGCCGCGCGCGATAGGTATCCTGCGAGAGCACCGGCGGAAGGTTGGCGGCGGCTGCGCTTTCGAAGGCCTCGAGCGCAGCGCCTTCGAGCATCTCATGATCGTCCAGCATGTACTCCGGCAAGGCGGCGACGCGGCGCACGGTATCTTCCACGGTGGAGACGATGGCGGAACGGGCTGCGGTTTCCGCGGTTTCGGGGGTGGCTTCGAGATGAATCAGTTTCAATCCGGCATCGACAATGGCTTGGGAGAGCGCGGGTGTATTCAGGGGCCCGAGGAAATTCCCGAGCAGGCCGCCAAGAAGTTTGGCGAGGAAGTTCACCACCCTGGGACGGCCGATCATTTTGATTCCCATGCCGAGAACCGGCAGCAGCAAGGGGATGAAATTTTCGAAAGCCGGCGCGGCGCTTTCGCCTTCTTTCAACTGGCTCAAACGCTCGGTCAGCTCCGAGCGGGCGCGATCCAGATCCGCCAGCGGATCGCGTTGCGGAAGTTGGGATTCCACCGATTGGCGCGCCACCTCAAGATCGCGTTCCACCTCCCCTGGAGCGAGGACGGCGCTGGCCACTTGCGCGTCGAATTCGTTTTGAATTTCGCCGATACCGGAGCCGTGGGCATCCTCGCCCTCCGCGGCCAGTTCCATCTTCACGCCGAAGCGCTGCGCGAGCTGCGTCAGGATGGGTTGAAATTGCGCGGGTATCTTGTTGCGCGCGAATTCCAACACCTTCTTCAGCATCACCGGTACCAGCGGTTTCAAGCGGTTGAGGAGCGGACCGAGAGCCAGATTGGCGAGTGAGGCGACGCCGTTCTTGGCCAGGTTGATGGCGCCGGTCGCAACTTTTTTCAGTTTGTTCAATAGGCCACCGAACAGGTTTTCAAAGGCCGGTCCCATTTCCTGCGCGGTGGAGTAGCCGTCAAAAAATGCTTCGGCCTCACTGCGATCCATGGTCTTGAGGTCAGAGCGCGCAAAGCGATCCGCCGCGGCGTCGATGGCATTCTCGAGTTCGCGTTGGAGAGTGGAGAAATGCTGGCGGAGTACGCGATCGCCATCGGTTTCGCCAGCGAGATCGCGCAGCGCGGAGGCTTCGGCGACAGCCTCGAAGACGGCATGATCGAATTCTTCGTCCTGCAGTTCGCCGGCGAATTCGAGACGCTGCGCGATGTTCGGATCCAACGACTCGCCTTCACCTTCGAGCTGATAGACGGTGCGAAACGGGCTGGCGGAAAGTACCGGAGACGCGGCCGGGTTGGGCGCGGCATCGGCCGTGAAGCTCTTCACATCGAGAAAGGGCGAGCTGGTGGCGGACGGCAGAGGGACCTCCGGAATCAGAGCTTGGATAGTTTCCGATGACATCCCAGATCACACCGGAAACCTTCCACAGCATAAACGAGAAAATAGGAAATGCGATGGGAATTTCCGGAGTAAAGAAATGTAATTGTGAAAATCTCCACGAGCACGCGGCAGGGGCGGGGTACAATCGTCGCGTGCCGATTTCACGCCGCGCGTTACTAGCGGGAATTCCGTTGATGGGACGGGCCGCCACGGAGCGCATGAAGGTTGTGGTTGCGGGTGGACATCCGGGAGATCCGGAATGCGGATGTGCGGGAACGATCGCGCGCTACGCCGAGCTGGGTCACGAAGTGGTGCTGCTCTATTTGAATCGCGGTGAGGGATATTGCGGGGGAGCGGCGCTGGAAACGTGCGGCGCAACCCGCACGGCGGAGGCGCGCAAGGCTTGCGAAATTCTAAAGGCGCGCCCTGCGTTCGCGGGACAGTACGATGGGCGCGCGATAGTCGATGTATCGCATTACGATGCTTTTTCCACGCAGCTGATCGGGGAAAATCCGGACGTGGTGTTCACGCACTGGCCGATCGATCACCATCGCGACCATCGGGCGATTTCGATGTTGACGCTGGACGCGTGGTGGAAGGGCGGCAAGAAGTTCGCGCTCTATTATTACGAAGTCGCCGAGGACACGACGATGTTTTCGCCGGCTGAGTATGTGGACATCAGCGCGGTAGAAGCGCGGCGGCGCGCGGCATGCTATGCGCACGTTTCGCAACAGCCCGGCAAGTGGTATCCGCAGCAGGTGGAGATCACGAAGGCGCGGGGCAAAGCGGCCGGATTTGCGCAGGCCGAAGGATTCCTGCGGCATCCGGAGAGTAGACCGGCGAAACTTCCGTAAGACTATTTCGGGAACAGGTCGAGCGCGGCTTGGGCACCGGCGGAATCCTGCGGACGGCCTTCGGCGGCGAGAGATGCTGAGGGCGCGCAAGCTCGCGACGAAGGGAACTCCCTCGCGGTGTTCGATGATTCGAAGGCTTGGCCGGCGCCGGCTTTGAGGCGCAGCAGCAGTGCGCAATCGTCGCGCTGAAGTTAGGCGAGAGCGCGGGCGGCGTCCGCACGGAGGGAATTCCTACGGCATCCGGAGAGTAGACCGGCGAAACTTCCGTTAGACTATTTCGGGAACAGGGCGAGCGCGGCACGGGCACCGGCGGAATCCTGCGGACGGCCTTCAGCGGCGAGAGTTTCTAGAAAGGAAATGGCGGCTTCGTGGCGCGAGATGCTGAGGGCGCGCAAGATGGCCTCGCGAAACTCCGCGCCGCGGGCGGTCTTCCAGGCGTCGAGCAGGATGTCTACCGCGGGCGCGAGGCGCGAAGTCCCCAGGGCGAGCGCGGCCTCTTCGGCGATGGCATCGCCCGGTCCGAGGAAGCTCGCGACGAAGGGAACTCCGTCGCGGCGTTCGATGGCGAGGAGGGATTCGAAGGCCTGGCCGGTGACGGCGGGTTCGGAATCGCCGGCGCGCGCTTTGAGGCGCAGCAGGAGCGCGCAATCATCGCCCTGAAGTTCGGCGAGAGCGCGGGCGGCGTCCGCGCGGACGGGCGGGGCGGGCTCGGTCAGGGCGTTGACCAGGTGACGGAGCACCTGGGGGCGATCGATATCGGCACAGGCGGGAAGCGCGAGCAGGCAGATGCCGCGCAAGGGACCGGCGGTATCTTCCTGGCCGCCCCACACGGGTTCGAGTTGAATGTGGACGGCGCCGCGGAGAAAGGGCGCGGCATCGCGGTGTTGCAATTCCTTGAGGGCTTTGGCGACGGCATTCTTGCCCCAACACTGAGGGTCGCGTTTGAGCGGATCTTCGAAGAAGCGGTCGAAGGCGCGGCAGAGATCGGGGACGGCCTCGTGCAGGTTCAATTCGGCGGCGAGAGCGGCGGCTTTGGCGACGACGAGGTTGATGCGGTCGGAGAGTGCCTGGCGGACTGCCGGGGCGGCCTGGGAGGGCGGGGCAGCGCGCAGAGCGCTGAGTTTTTCGAGCTGCTCTTCGATGCGGCGATTGGCCATGGGGATTTTGCGAGCTGCTGGTCTATAGGATAGCGGGGCGGTATCGATCCTGTAAGTTATCGATCCTGTAAGCTAATGCAGAGAGGGAAATACGATTTCATGAAACGAACAGCGAATGCGCATTGGAGCGGTGATCTAAAGACGGGCAAGGGGGACATCTCCACTGCCAGCGGCGTGCTCACCAAGACTCCGTATTCTTTCCAGACGCGATTTGAAGAAGGGAAGGGAACGAATCCCGAAGAATTGTTGGCCGGCGCCCACGCCGGTTGCTTCACGATGGCGCTTTCCGCGCAGCTGGCCGGCGCGGGACTGACGGCGGAGAGTTTGCAGACCGAGTGCACGATTTCGCTGGAGAAGGGGGCGGACGGATTCGCGATTACGGAAAGCCACCTGGACCTGAAGGCGAAGGTTCCGGGCGCGAGCGAGGAAGCGTTCGCCACGGCTGTGAAGAACGCGGAGACGGGCTGCCCGGTGTCCAAGCTTGTATAAGACGAAGATCACGGTCGCCTACAAACTGGAGAATTAGCTGCGCGGTGACGGGCGGAGCGGTTTGCCGTTCTGCCCGTCTGCATGGAATGACTTTACAATGAGAGTTTGGCCTCCGTAAAAACAACTCTCTCCCAGTGGCGGGAAGTTTACCTTTGTGTAGCTCTCACCACGATGGCGACGCTGCTGCTTGAGCTCGCACTGACGCGAATTTTTTCCGTCGTCTTCTACTATCACTTCGCCTTCCTGGCGATTTCGATTGCCCTATTCGGCCTTGGCCTGGGCGGCGTTTTCTCTTATGTGGTGGCAGGGTGGAAGGCGCCCTTGTTCAAGCGGTCTGGGGCGGCTGAGCCTGATCAACAGCCTGCTGGTGATTCTCGCGCTGGCGGTGCTGTTGGGGCAGGGGGATACGCTTTCCGGCTGGGACCTGGCGGTGGTGTACTTCACGACCGCGCTGCCGTTTTTTGTGGCCGGGGCAATTGTCTCGCTGGCAATCAGCGAGACGATCGACCACGTGGACCGGATTTACTTTTTCGACCTGGCGGGGGCCGCGGCGGGATGTTTTTTGCTGATCGCGATGGTACGGCTGGTGGGCGGTCCGGATACGGTGATTGGCGCCGCCGTGACGTTTGCGGTGGCGGCCGCGATCTGGCATAGCCTGGCAGGGTCGGTCCGCGGGCGAGCGGGCAGCGTGGCGCTGGCGCTGGCACTGGTGGCATTCCTGGTTTACAACCAGAAGGTTCCGGTGCTGACGATTCGCCATGCAAAGGGGCAGGCGCTCCCGACGGAGGTATTCAAGCAGTGGAACGACCTCTCGCGGATCGGCGTGGTGCGGCAGGCGAGCGGCGATTACAACATCGTGATCGACGCGGACGCCGCGACGACGATCGCGCATTTCGATTTCAACCACCTCACGCCGGAGAATCTGACCGATCTGAAGTATCAGGGGCCGGCGCTGCCGTACGCGGTTCGACCGGGAGCGAAGACGCTGATCATCGGACCCGGCGGAGGCTGGGATGTGGCGCGCGCGATTGTTTCCGGGAGCCACGACGTCACGGCGGTGGAAATCAATTCGATCATCGCCCACACGGTGATGCAGGACCGGTTCGCCAAGTACAGCAATAATCTGTATTGGCGGCCGGAGGTGCACCTGTATGTAGAAGACGGGCGCAGCTTCGTTCGCCGCAGTACCAGCAAATATCAGGTAGTGCAGGCGACGCTGGTGGACACCTGGGCGGCGACGGCGGCGGGCGCTTTCGCGCTTTCCGAGAATAACCTTTATACGAGCGATGCGTTCCGCGATTATCTGACGCACCTGACCGACGACGGCGTGCTGGCAATCACGCGTTGGGGCTTCGACCCGCCGCGCGAATCGCTGCGGCTGATCTCGCTGGCGATTGACGCGCTGAACCAGCTCGGCGAGAAGCAGCCGTGGCGGCACGTGATCGTGTCGCGCCAGGGGTCGGTGGAAGGGTATGGCGCGTTGGATACGGTGCTGATTGCGCGCAAGCCGCTGAGCGACGGGGACATCGCGCGGGCGCAAGCGGTGTTCGCACACGGAATTCAGCGAGCGATTTATTATCCGGGCAGCCAGATTCCCAACCAGTTTCGCGATCTGCTGCTGAGTCCGAATCCGGCGGAGTACGAGCGGAATTACACGTTCGACATCACGCCGGTATCGGACGACCGGCCGTTCTTCTTCTACACCGTGCAGCCGCGCGATCTATGGCGATTCATGAAAGGCGAGGCGAATTCCGCCGACCACAAGATCAATAACGCGGTGCCGCTTTTATTCGGACTGATGGCGATCAGCCTTTTCGCCACGATGGTGGTCTTGATCGCGCCGCCGTTGGTCTTGGGCACGCGGCTACCGCGTCAGCCGGGAATTCGAGGGTTCCTGGTCTACTTCCTGTTGATCGGCGCGGGATACATTTTGATCGAGGTGGGGTTGATTCAGAAGTTCATCCTGTTCCTGGGTCATCCGACGTACGCGCTGACGGTGGTGATTTTCTCCATGCTGCTATCGAGCGGCCTGGGGAGTTATTTCAGCCGCCGCTGCTGGGAGGCGATGAGGGGCGGATGATCAAAGTGCTCGGGCTGACGGCGCTGTTGACCACGCTGCTGGCGCTGGTGCTTTCGTCTTTACTGGCGACATTGGTATGGCTGCCGTGGGTGTTGAAGGCGGCGATTACGGTGCTGTTGATCGCGCCGCTCGGCTTCATCATGGGCATGCCTTTCCCGACGGGGCTCAAACGTTTGGAGGACTGGCATGCTCCGAGCGTGCGCTGGGCGTGGTCATTGAATGCGGCCGCGAGCGTGCTGGGTTCGGTGGGCGCGTTGATCTCGGCGATTTATCTGGGACTGGCGCAGACGTTGATCATCGGCGGAGTGTTTCTATCTGGGAGCGCTGGCGATTATCGCGCGGGTGCGGCCGCACGGAGTTCCGGCGCCGGAGCCTGGGCCGGGGCGCGTGGTGCTGGCAAGATAGTGTGGCGGGATGGTGGTAAGGTCTGGTAAAGTATGGATCGCCTGAATATGGATCGTCGCAAGTTTCTGCGTAATGCGCTGGCTGCTTCGGCCGCCGCGCCGCTGGTTCCGGCGGCCGCGGCTTCCAAGATGATTGGGATTCAGGTGGGCGCGGTGTCGTTCGCCGATGAAGGCGTGGAGAAAGTGCTGGACGAATTTCAGCAGGACGCCCACGTCAACACGCTCTTTGTGGCGACCTTCACCTATGGGCGCGGAATCGCGGGGCGGCAGGTGCCGGGGCAGCCGCTGCCCGATCACGGCAAGCAGGCGTACGACACCGATACGTTTAAGGGCGGAAGCTATACGCGGGTTCATCCGCAGTATTACCGCGACACGGTGCTGCAGAATCTGCGCGCGCCGGATCTGGGCGATTTCGACGTGCTGGAGGCGGTGCTGCCGGCGGCGCGCAAGCGCGGCATGAAAACGATCTGCTGGTTCGAGGACGTGTTCTCGCGCGACACGCCGAACGTGGCGGCGGCGCAGGAAAAGCAGTTCGACGGCAGGAACGCGGTCACGCTGTGCTTCAACAATCCGAATTACCGGAACTTCCTGCTGGGGACGGTGGAGGATTACACGCGCTCCTGGGAGATCGACGGGATCATGTGGGGTTCGGAACGCCACGGCGCGTTTTCGAATATGACGCGCGGCGTGAATCCGGGAACGGTGACTTGCTTTTGCAATTTCTGCGAAGAGAAGGCGCGGGCGCGTGGAATCAATGTGGAGCGCGCACGGGCCGGGTTTCGCGCGCTGGGCGAATTGACGCGCGGCGGCAAGCGTCCGGTGGATGGATATTACGTGACGCTGTGGCGAACCATGCTGCGCTATCCGGAAATTCTGGCGTGGGAGAATCTCTGGCACGACAGCCTGCGCGAAACGTACGCGGCGATTTATGCCAAGGTGAAATCGATCAAGCCGGGTGTGGGCGTGGGCTGGCACATCTGGCACCAGAATTCCTTCACGCCGATCTATCGCGCGGAGCAGGATTTGAGCGAGCTCGCGAAGTACTCCGACTTCCTCAAGATGGTGATGTATCACAATTGCGGCGGAGAGCGCATGGCGAGTTACATACGCTCCGTGGGGCAGACGATTTATGGCGATGTGCCGGCGCAGGAATTGCTGGATTTTCACTATCGCGTGCTCGATTACCAGAACGAGAAGCCGCTTTCGGAACTCGCCCAGGCGGGATTCTCCAGCGACTACGTGTATCGCGAAGCGAAACGGGCGCGGGAAGGGCTGGCAGGGGCGAAGACGCAACTGTGGCCGGGAATCGACATCGACATTCCGACGGCGGCGACATCTTCGAAATCCACTCCGGACGGTACGCGGGGGGCGGTAGCGGCGGCATTCCGCGGCGGGGCGGACGGCGTGATTCTCTCGCGGAAGTGGAGCGAGATGAAGAGCGCCAACTTGAAGGGCGCCGGTGCGGCAATTCGCGAGTTGGGGCTGGCGTAGGGCCGGTCCCCGGGTACTTACCGCGGTTAACCTTGACTGTCTTCGAGCGCGAGTGGTAAGATCCATCACAGTTCAGGTCTGTAATTTCACGTACCTTTTCCTAGCGCTCCTGCTCTTCTAGTCGCCTGTCCGGGTGACACATTGAAAACCATCATTTTGTATCCTTGCTCGGGTCGGCTATCGCGTTGGCGAGCCAGACTTTCTTCATTAACGCTCCGGAGCGGGGCAAGCAGTATCAGGTGACCACCACCGCGAGGGGAATCGCCCTGGCGATGAATCAACGATGGCTGTATCAGCCCTCGGTGATCAAGATGGACGACGGCCGGTACATCATGCTGTTGGTGACCTGCAACGCACCGGGAAAGAACTGCCAGGT
Organism: uncultured Solibacteraceae bacterium; assembly: GCA_963811575.1. GTDB lineage: Bacteria > Acidobacteriota > Terriglobia > Bryobacterales > Bryobacteraceae > Solibacter. Next base: position 279,656 of record CAWERY010000018.1, read on the forward strand.
GAAAGACCAGGGGTTGTATGTCGCATCGTCGGGGGACGGCGTGACCTTTGCGCTGGAGAATCAGGGACTGCCGATATTGACGAATCCTCCCGGTGTTTGCGACTTCATTGCGCCGCGGCCCGTGATGCAGAATGGCATGTGGTTCGTGTACGTGCAGGGAACGGAAAATTGCGCGGTGGATCAATCGCGGTCCAACGCCGCGATCTATGTGGCGACGGGAGATTCGTTGACCGCGGGTGCGATGTACTGGCTCACGGAACCGGACAATCCGGCGAAAGCGAAGCGGACGCTACGCACGAATCCGCGGCCGGGGTGCCCGGACAATACGGATCCCAACGGGAAGGACGAGTGCGTGGGCGGCGGAATCGGCGAAGATCACCAGTGGTTCAATGTGACGTTCGGCGAGTATCTGGGGGCTTCGTGGAATTCGCTTTTTGCGCTCTACAACAACTGGAACTACCTGCCTTCGGGCAACGGACTTTCCGCCGCCCTGAGCTACGCGGACGAGGTGCCGGGACGGATTACTGGTATGGGCCTTCAGCAACTCCGTGGTCGGCAGACGCCGGCAGTCTGTTTCCGGACGTGATGCTGGGCGGCGCGTACGGAATGGCGGAGTTCGGGAGCCCGGCGATTAAATTCGCCGAATCCTGCGTGGAGGGAGCGACGCGAACGAGGCCGCTGCTGTACGCGGGATACTGGCCCGACCCATACCCGTTCAACGGACAGACCGGAAAGTACAGGCGCACGCGGCGTCCGCAGGGTCCGCTGCCGGTGGCGATCGAGACTGTCACGGAGAGCGGCGCGGCGACGAGCGGGGGCAGCGGGTTTCGACCGCGGCTGGCGCGTAATCCTTATGGATTTCTCGATCCGGAGCCGGGATCGGAGCCGAAACAGTGGAGGACGTTCCTGTACTATACGATTTCTCCGATCAACAACAACCCGGCGGAAACGTGTACCGGGTATACGTCATCGAAGACAGCGCTGCAATCGCTCGGAGTCACTGAAGTAGTGATTACGGAACTGCCGCGGTAGCGTATTATTCGCCGAGAAAGACGCGGTCGAGCTCGCGGGTCACGTCATCGGGCATGGTCGCGAGGGTGCCGATGCCGCGGCTGTTGATGATGGCCTCGGCGGTGGATTCCAGAACTTCCAGGCGGTCGAAGGCTTCGAGGATATCGGCGCCGGCGACCAGGACGCCATCGTTTTCGAGCAGGGCGGCGGGGCGCTTGGGTGTGATCTGGAGCGGCGACGGCGGCGGCGTCTTCGAACTGCAATCCATAAGGAAAGCGCGAGACCTGGCGGATGACGATATAGCTTTCGGGAATGGTGCGGCTATCGAGCGGAGCGCCGGTGACGCTGAAGGCGGTGGCATTCACGGGATAGGCATTGATGATGGAGCCCAGCTCGGGGTGCTGGCGGTAAATGGCATCGTGGATGCGCGCGGCGCGGCTGGGAGTGGCGCCGGCTTCGCTTTCGCCATTGCGCACGAGGACGAGATCGTGCACGTCGATGGTGCCGCGATCTTCCTGATAGGGAGTGATGAGGAAGCTCCCGGCATCGACGCGCGCGGAAAAGCTGCCCTGCGTGCTGATGAAGAGGCGCTGGCGATAGGCGCGGCGGACGAATTCGGCGAGACGGGCGCGCAGCTCCTTTTCGTGCGTGGTGGGGGAGGGATGCGGGAAGGTGGTCCAGGCGGGTGCGGCTTCGCGCGCGGTGGCGATTTCGGAATCGGTCAGGAAGCGCACGTCGCCCAACATGCGCGCCTTGATGATGGTTTTGCCGGTGAACTCGAGAGTCTCGAAGCGGCGGAAGGCCTGGCCGAGATCGGCTCCGCCGGTGACGGCTCCGTGATTTTCGAGGAGGACGCAATCGAAGCCCTGGCCGAAAATGGCGGCGACGTTGCGGCCCAGGGCGAGGCTGCCGGGAAGTTCGTAGGGGGCAAAGCCGGCCTCGCCGCAAACGTGGCGGGCCTGGTGGAAGAGGCGCGTATCGGGCACCTGGTGCACTAGCGAGAAGGCCACGAGCGCCACGGGATGAGCGTGGACGATGCCGCGAATGTCGGGACGCGTGCGATAGATTTCCTGGTGGAAGGGGAGTTCGGAGGAAGGGCGGTGCGGTCCGTGCACGGTGCCATCGGCGGAGACGCGGACGATATCCTCGCGGCGCAGCGTGCCTTTATCGAGGCGCGCGGGCGTGATCCACACATCTCCATTCTCTTCGCGGATGGAGAGGTTGCCGCCGGAGGTGGTGGTCATGCGATAGCGGTAGATGCGTTGGATGGCGTGCAGGATCTCATCGCGGGGATGGTCGAAGGAAACGGCGGAGCGCATACGTTCCATTCTCTCCGATTCGGAAGAGGCCTATCTCGTTTCGCATTGCAAAACGCCTGGGGCGGCTCGAAAAGGGTTTGACCGGGGACGCCAAGGGTTAAGATGATGGCACTATGCATCCACTGACGTGCCGCATTGCCCTGGTAGTGTTGGCGGGGGCTGCCGCGTGGGCGGCGGAACCGCCGAAGAGCTGGATCGACCCGGACACTGGTCATCGCATTGTTCGCCTGACGGACGAGCCGAATTCCGCGAGCTTGTATTTCAATCAAAACGGCTATACGGCGGACGGCAAGAAGATGGTCTACACCACGCCTGAGGGCGTGAGCGTACTGAACTTGGAAACGCATGCCGCGAAACCGGTGGTGAAGGGGCGTGTCCAGGTGATTGTGACCGGGCCATAAAACGCAGAGCGTGTACTACAAGAAGGGCGACGAGATCTTCGCGACGGATGTGGACACGCTGGAGACGCGGCGGATTGCGCAACTGCCGCCCCGCGGATCTGTGGCGACGGTAAATGCGGACGAGACTCTGCTGGGCGGAACGTACATCGAAGGCAACGGACAGGATTTTGCAGGGCGAAACCCGCCGCCGGGGCAGGCGGCTCCGGCGACGGCGGGCGGACAGGTTCATCCGCTGGAGCAGGCGCCGAACAAAGGGCAGATGATGGAACAGCGGCTGGCCGCGAAATTGCCGATGGCGATGTTCACGGTGAATACGAAGACCGGCGAATTGAAAGTGATCCATCGCGCGACCGACTGGTTGAATCACCTGGAATTCTCGCCGACGGATCCCAACCTGTTGATGTTCTGCCACGAGGGGCCGTGGCACAAGGTGGACCGGATCTGGACGATTCGCATGGATAGCGGCGCGATCACGCAGATTCACCATCGCACGATGGCGGGGGAGATCTTCGGGCACGAGTTTTGGAGTCACGACGGCAAGACCATCTGGTACGACTTGCAGACGCCGCGCGGGGAGGATTTCTGGCTGGCGGGTTACAACGTGGAGACGGCCGAGCGAACCTGGTATCACTTGCAGCGCGACGAGTGGTCGATTCACTTCAACGTGACGATCGACGGCAAACTATTCTGCGGAGACGGGGGCGACCCGGGGCAGGTGGCGAAGGCGAAGGACGGGCAATGGATTTATCTTTTTCACCCGAAGAAGATCGAGTTTCCAGGGGAATTGAATGAGAAAGATTTCGTACAGCCCGGCGTATTTCATGCGGAGAAACTGGTCAACATGGCCAAGCATAATTACCGGTTGGAGCCCAATGTGAGCTTCACGCCGGATCAGAAGTGGGTGGTGTTCCGTTCCAATATGTTCGGAGCAACCTATGCGTTCGCGGTCGAAGTCGAGAAGGCGAAATGAAGTGAGAATCCTGGCTCTGTTGTTGTGCGCGGTTTCGGCAGGGGCGGCCGACGTGAGGCTGCCGTTCCACCACAGCTTCACGGCTGCGACGCCGGCGTACTCGGTGGAGACGGGGTATGGGTTTGAAGCAGGCGAAGGGAACTTTTTTTCGGTGAAGGTGCCGGAGGGGAACTACGACGTCGCGGTGGAACTGGCGGGCGGGTGCACGGTCACGGTGAAGGCGGAATCGCGGCGGCTGATGCTGGAGCAGGTGCGCGGCGGCGGCAGGTTCACGGTCAACGTGCGCGGGGTCGCGCTGCCCGCGCCGCCGTTGAACGCGCCGGGCGGGGACCGGGTACGGCTCAACGATCGGGAACAGGGCGTGCTGCATTGGGACGACAAACTCACGCTGGAATTCAGCGGTCCGCGAAGTTGTGTGCAGGGGGTGGATATTGCGAGCGCCAGCGTACCGACGGTATTTCTGGCGGGCGATTCCACGGTGACCGATCAGCCGTTTGAACCGACCACGAGCTGGGGGCAGATGCTGCCGCGGTTTTTCAAACCTGGCATTGCGGTGGCCAACCACGCGGAGTCCGGAGAGACGCTGAAATCATTTATTACGGGGCTGCGGCTGGACAAGATTCTCAGTCTGATCAAGAAGGGGGATTGGCTGTTCATTCAGTTCGGACACAACGATATGAAGGTGAACTGGCCACAGACCTACGCGGAGGCCGCGAGCACGTACCGGCAGTATCTGAAGGTTTATATTGCCGAGGCGCGATTGCGGGGCGCGACGCCTGTGCTGGTGACGTCGATGCATCGGCGAAATTTCGGACCCGACGGGAAGATTCGCAATACGCTCGGCGACTATCCGGAGGCGGTGCGACAGGTAGCGCGCGAAGAGAACGTCGCGCTGATCGATTTGAATGCCATGAGTGCGTCTTTCTACGAGGCGCTGGGCGCGGCGAAATCGCCGGTGGCATTCGGCGCCGAGGGCCGCGATGCGACACACCATAGCGCATACGGCGCTTATGAATTGGCGAAGTGCGTGGTCACGGGAATCCGCGCCGCGAAGCTGGAGCTGGCGAAGTATCTGATGGACGATGTGGCGGCATTCGACCCGGCGCGGCCGGATTCGCCGGATGACTGGAAGCTTCCGGTGAGTCCGCGATTTTCGAATCGGCCGCCGCGCGGCAATTGAGAGAGGGAGACATGAAGTATCTGGTCACGATTGCGTTGTTGGCGGCGGTTTCAGGCTGGGCGCAGAAGTTCGATTTCAGCGGCGGAACGGCCGAGGCGTATTCCGCGGAGCGGGGGTACGGCTTCGAAGAGGGCACGACAATCAGGGCCGGGGCAGGTTCCCTCACGAGCGACCATCCGCCCTTCTATTTTTCGGCGAAGGTGCCGGGAGAAGGGAACTACCGGGTGACGGTGACGCTGGGCGACCGCGAGGCGGCAACGGTGACGACGGTGAAGGCCGAATTGCGGCGGCTGATGGTGGAGAAGGTGGAGACCCGGGCGGGCGAATTCGTCACGCGGACGTTTCTCGTGAACACGCGCACACCGCGGATTGCGGAGGGCAGCGAAGTGCGATTGAAAGATCGCGAGAAGACGTCTGAAGCGTGGGCCTGGGACGACCGGATCACGCTGGAGTTCACCAATCGACATCCGGCGGTGAGTGCGATCGAGATCGAGAAGGCCGAGGTGCCGACGCTGTACATTGCGGGCGATTCCACGTCTACCGATCAGGGACGCGAGCCCTTCAATAGCTGGGGACAGATGCTGACGCGGTTTTTCGGGCCGGGGATTGCGATTGCCAATCACGGGGAGAGCGGCGAATCTCTGCGGAGCTTTATCGGCGAGCGGCGGCTGGCGAAACTTTCGACTCTGATGAAGGCGGGGGACTGGCTGCTGATCCAGATGGGGCATAACGATCAGAAGGAAAAAGGCGAAGGCGTTGGGGCATTCACCACGTACAAGGAATCGTTGAAGAAATTGATTGCGGAAGCGCGCCAGCACGGGGTCACGCCGGTGTTGGTGACGCCGATGAATCGCATGACGTTCGACGCGGAAGGCAAAGTGACGAACAGCCTGGGCGACTACCCGGAGGCGGTGCGGCAGACGGGCGCGGAAGAGAAGGTTGCGGTGATCGATCTGCACGCGATGAGCAAGGCGCTATACGAAGCGCTGGGACCGAAGGAGACGGTGAAGGCCTTCGCGGACGGCGATACCACGCATCACAACAATTACGGGAGTTATGAACTGGCGCGATGTATCGTGCAGGGCATACGCGACGGGAAATCTGGGCTGGCGAAGTATCTGGCGGACGATGCCGGCGCGTTCGATCCGTCGCATCCCGACCCGATTGCGAAGTTCGAAATTCCCGCGGAGCCTCGGGGCACGGTGCAGAAGCCGTACGGAAATTAGGGCACTGATAGAGTCGATCCAGCTTCGGGATGTTCTATATGTTTAACGCACCAATCTCATGGCTGCCCCACAAACAAGATCACACCCGCCTGCGTTGTCGCGCCGCCGACCGATGCCTGCACAGCGACCACACCAGCCGGCACAGTAGCGGGTAGCTGAATGGTCACCTGATACAAGCCGGCGGTTCCAGCAGTAAGCCCCGCGCTGATCACGGGAACCGCTGTGCTGCCGACCGTCACAGTGGGCGTGGTCGCGACTGCCGGCGAACCGTTGACAGCCACGCCCGCGGGCACCGGAGGGATCGTAGCGCCGAAGCCCGTGCCCCACAGCACGATCAGGTCGCCCGGCTTCGCCGCGATGGTTCCGGAAATCGCAGCCGGCCCCACCAGCGCATAATCGGGAAGCCGCGATGCCAGGGCGTAGTTCGTCCCTGGGAACAGAAAGAACGCCGGTGCGGCAGCCTGCAGTTGCGCGGTCGCCGGAGCGCTGGCAATGCTGTTATTGGTGACTACGACGTTGACCGCGCCGGTCGCGCTGTCGGAGGGCGCCTGCACGTTGATCTGCGTGGGGCTGATGTAATACACAAACGCAGCTTTGCCGTCGATGGTGACGCTGACGCCGTCGAGCGATGTGGGCAGGTTGCCGTTGACCACTTCCTCGTCGCGCCAGGTGCGGCCGGGAAACGTGTTGGCCAGGTTGGTGCCCTTGATGGTCACCCACGATCCCGCTTCGATGCCCGGCTGCAAACTCGCGCCGTTGACTACGGACGTAATCGCCGGCGGACCCGGGGCAGCCAGTTTCACCACGAACGCCTCGCTGTAACCGTGCGGGTCGGGAATCCCACCAGGAACCGGGAAATCGAACGACCAGGTCTGTCCCGCGAGGATCACGTTTCCTTGCGAATCCAGGGTCGCCGCCAACGCTCCATCGTCATCGGAGCCGCCGAAATACGTCGCGTAGTTCAACTGGCTTCCATCCGCCGAGAGCGTCGCCGCGAAGGCGTCCGCCAATCCGGCATTGGCGGTCTGGGCCGGCATCGCTACCGGAAAATCGGCGGCGCGCGTTCCGCCCGCAACGGTCGCGTTCCCCGACCCATCCACTGCGATGGCAGAGATCCAGGTTTGCGTAGCCAAAATACCGGGCTCCGCGGCAAAGAAGCGAAATCCGTCCAGCGAGGGATGCCCCCGCAGGTACGTGGAGTAGACGATACTCGCCCCATCCGGACTCAGCTTGGTCACGAAGCCGCCAGTGGAAACCTGACTGAGCGTGCCGAACAACGTTCCCGTGGCACCGGCCGCGAAAAGGCCGGCGACCCCCGGGCCGAAGACTCCGTTAGCCGGCGGATGAGTGAAAGTTCCGGCAAGCGTCCACGTCTGCGCGTGATCCCGCGAAAGGAAGATGCCGGTCGGGCCGGCCGTATAGAGCGTTCCATTGCCATCCACCACGAGTAGAGACGACGACGTGTCCACACCCGGCGGAGGAGTGATCGCAGTCCAGGTGATGCCGAAGTCATCGCTGCGAAAGCCCAGGCCATCGTACAACGTTGCGGGATTGGTCGATGCGTCCACCGTCAGGCCAAATCCGGGAGGTCCTAGCGGAGGTACCGTCGAAGAGATCTTGGCCCAGTTGGCCCCGCCGTCCGTGCTCCGATACAGATAGGCGGGTTGACTGCTGCCGCAAAACACACCGCAGAACACCGGGTTCGACACCGCCACGATGCTGCCGCTCACGTGCGGATCCAGCGCCAGCGTTCTCACCGTCCCGGGAAACGTCAGCGCGTTCCAGGTAACGCCCCCATCCGTGGTCTTCCGCACCGTGTTGGCCACCTGATAGAGGATGTTGGTATTTTTCGCGTCCACCACCAACTGGTAAGGTTGCATCGGCGCAGTATCGATCAGCGTCCACTGATTCGCCCCATCGACAGTCTTGTATATGCCGGTTGTCCCGCCGGTGAATGTGTCTCCCGTGGCCGCCGCGTACAGCGTCTGCGGATGAACAGGGTCGATGGCCAGTGCCCGTATGTTCGTGCCGGCGATTCCCGTGCCGGCCTTCCGCCAGGTCGCGCCTCCGTCCAGGCTCTTGAAGACACCCAGGTCCCCGGTAGCCTGGTAAAGAGTGTTGGGCGCCGCGGGGTCCGCCACCAGCATCTGCGGCAGCGCGAAGGGCAGATCGTCCAGAGGCTTCCACGTCGTGCCGCTATCGCTGCTCCTCCATAGCGGACGCGCGCCGAGCGTGCCTTCGAGCGGATTCACCAGCGGGAAGTCCACGGACGACGTTGTCCCGCCAACATATACCGCGCCCGTCTTGTCCACTGCGATTGCCGAGGCGTCCGCGCGAACGCTCCCACCCAACGCGGTTTCCCAGAGCTTCTTCGTGCCGTCCGCCGAGAGCTTGAATACCAGGGCTTGCCCATTCCCCGGAGTGCTGTAGACCTGGTTGATACCGCTGGTGCCCGGGTTGGCGGTCCCGGCGACGTAAACGTTCCCCGCGGCATCCAGGGCGATCGCCGCGGATGAGCCGTGCGGGTGAAAGAACGAGTAAATCAACTGGCCCTTCGGATCGAGTTTGCTGACGATGATGCCCCCCTGATTGGGGCCGTTCGGAATTCCCGGGAAGCCGGCAGCGTTTCCTGTAACCGCAACATAAGCGTTCCCGGCAGCGTCTACCGCGATGCCGTCCGCTCCATCCACGCCGATGCCGCCCAGAAACGTGGAGTACAGGAGCTTGCTCCCGCTCGGGTCGAGCTTCGCCACGAAGGCATCGTATTCGTCATTGTTCGGTGCGCCGGTGTTGTACATGCTTTCGATGGGATTGGCGAGTGGAAAATTCGCTGAACGGGTATATCCGGCCACCAGCACGTTGCCCGCGCTATCCACTGCCACTCCCGTCGCCCAATCGTCCAGAATGCCGCCGAGATACGTGGACCAAATCACTTTGCCATCCGGCCCGAGCTTGGTAACAAAGGCATCGCAGGTCTGGCCAAATTTCGTCTGAAACGCCTGTGGCGTGACCGGGAAGTCGGGCGAATAGGCCAGGCCCGCAACGTAGGTATTGCCCTGCGCGTCCGACGTCACCGCAAGCGCGAAGTCCTGCCCGCTGCCGCCAATGGTGGCGGAGAAGACCGGCCCCGAGGCGTGCGCCGCGCCCGCCGCCAGCATGAGAAGAATCGCGGGCATTCCGACACGGGTGGTGAGGCGTAATCTACCACAATGCGCACTTGTTAACGCGCGGATGCACAACATTCCTGACATTGCCGGGCTGGTCTCCGTGAGTCACCACGCAATAACAGAGCCAAAGTTGGGGATTGCTCCCGAGTGCCGAAGGAAATTAGCGGGAGGCCCAGTCCACTGCGGTTGCGAGGAGCACGTTGGCGCCGCGCGCGCAATCATCCCAGGGCGTGAATTCGAGGGGCGAATGACTGATGCCGGCAACGCTGGGGACGAAGATCATGCCCATGGGGCCGAGCTGTGCCATCATCTGCGCGTCGTGCCCGGCGCCGCTCGGGAGCCTTTGGGATTTGAGGCCCAGTTTGGCGCACGAGGCTTCGATGGAGCTCTGCACTTCGGGAGTGGCCAACGCGGCGCTGTGATGAGCGGCGAGGCGCATATTGATTGAGGTTCCCGTCTGTTGCGCAATCTCACTGGCGCGGGAGCGAAGCTTCTCGGCGAGATTGGCCACCTTCTTTTCGGAGAGGTCGCGCAGTTCGATCACCATATTGACCAGGCCGGGCACGATGTTCGGCACGTTCGGGCTGACGTTGAGCTGTCCAACGGTGCCCACCTGTCGGCCGGGCTCGGCGCGCACGATGTCATTGACCGAGACGGTGAGCATGGAGGCGGCTACGAGGGCGTCCTGCCGGTCCGGCATGGGAGTGGTGCCGGCGTGATTGGCGAAGCCGCGCACTTCAACCTCGTACCGGTCAATGGAGACAATGCCTTCCACGATGCCGATGGGAATGCCGGCGCGTTGCAGGGTTGCGCCTTGTTCGATGTGGAGTTCCAGATAGCAGGCGAAGCTTCCCGGGGAACGCTTCGCGTCTGCGATGCGGTCGGGATTGCCGCCGATTTTACGGATGGCGTCCGACTTCTTCATGCCGTTCCAGACGACGTCGAGTTCGCCCGGTTCCAGGTGGCCAGCCACGGCGCGGCTGCCTACCAGGCCATTATTGAAAGCGTAGCCTTCTTCGTTTTGCCAGACCACGATTTCCAGGCTGCGAGGCAGAGTGACCTGCGCCTCATTCAACGTCTGCACCACTTCGATGGCGGCCAGGGTTCCGAGATCGCCATCGAAATTGCCGCCGTTCGGGACGGAATCGATGTGGGAACCGAAGAGCACCGGGGGGAGGGCGGCGTTGGTACCGGGACGCAGGGCGAAGATATTGCCTGCGGCATCGATGCGCGGGGTGAGTCCCAGGCCTTCGATGAGCTTGCGGATGTAGGCGCGGCCGGCAACATCGGCATCGGAGTAAGCGTAGCGGCTGACACCGTTGGCGAAGGTCCCGCCTTCGTGGCGGCCGAAGACGCTGAGTTCTTCCAGATGGGCGCGCAGGCGGGACCGCGTTGACGCGGGGGAGAGCGGGTTGCGCGAAGGCGGTGGCGGCGAGCCCGCCGATGAAGTGACGCCGGTTCATTGGTGCAGTGTAGCAGGCCCAGGCGTTACTTCATTTTCGCAGCGGCCCAATAGGCGAGGGCTTGAATGGTGAGCGAAGGATTGAAGCCTCCGTTGTTGACGTGCACGCTGCCATCCACCACGTAGACGTTGTCCATATCGTGAATACGGCAAGTGGGGTCCACGACGGAGGTCTTGGGATCTTTGCCCATGCGGCAGGTGCCGGCCTGATGTTGGCCGCCGCTGACGCCGGTACCCGGGAGCTTGGGCCAGGTGCGCGTGGCTCCGGCTTCTTTGAGCCAGGCCTCGGCTTTGGCGGCGATCACGCGGCCGACTGCGAGGTCATTGGGATGACGGCGGCCGCTGATGCGCAGGGTGGGAATTCCCCAGGCGTCCTTCAGGCCGGGCGCGAGTTCGACGCGATTCTCGAAGACGGGCATCTCTTGCACGGGGCCCTGCACGGCGGTGGTGCGCTTGTACCATTGACGCATGTGGCGCTTGTGAGCGATGCCCCATCGCGGAACATCGGGCGGGATTGCGTTCCGGGAGAAGAGGTAGGGCAGCGAGATGAATTCGTTGGCGAGCATGGCGCCGCCGATGACGCCGGGGGTGCCGTGGTTGAAGTCGCAACAGGCGACGCGGGCGGCGGGACCGAGGCCGTCGAACGATTCCTCTTCAAACATTCCGTAGGCACCGGCGTAGGCGTGGCCTTGCAGATTGCGGCCTACCCAATCGTGATTATTGCCGAGGCCGCGGGGGAAGAGTTTGGCGGCGGAGTTGAAGAGCAGCCGGGGCGTCTCGGTGGCGGAGCAGGAGACTACGACGGTGCGGCAGGGCTGCTCGATCAGTTGCTTGCCCTGGTAATACTCCACGCCGGTGGCGCGCCCGTGCGCATCGGTGAGGATGCGGCTGGCCACGCATTCACTGCGGAGCTGGCAGTGTTTGGTGGCGAGGGCGCGAGGAATGGCGGTGACGGCGGTGGAATTCTTGGCGTTGGCTTCGCAGGCGAAGCCCACACAGTGGGGACAGGCGATGCAGCCCGGGCGTCCCTGATACTCCACCGAATTGATGGCCATCGGGATGGGGAAGGGATGCCAGCCGAGTTTGCGCGCCGCCGCCAACAGCATCCCGGCCTCGGTATTCAGGGGGAGAGGCGGCATGGGGTACGGCTTGCTGCGCGGCGGTTCGAAGGAGTTGGCGCCGGCGCGGCCGGAGACGCCGATCTCCCATTCGGCCTTGGTGTAGAACGGCTCGAGATCCTGATAGGTAATGGGCCAATCATCGAGCGTGCTGCCTGGGGGAACGCCGTAGGTGGTGCGGAGGTGGAAATCCGTCTCCATGTAGCGCCACGCCATGGCGCCGTAACTGAGGGTGCCGCCGCCCACGCAGGCCGCGACGTTGTTATAGGCGCCTTCGCTGGCCAAGACCTTATTCCAGGTTCCATTGGGGCCCTGGACGAGGCGCGCGTAGCGTTCGTCATCGGGGCCGAAGGCGTTGCCGAGCACGGTGGTGCGCTGGCTGCGCAGTTCATCGTGGCCGGTTTCTTCGAAGCGGTATTGCCGGCCGCGTTCGAGCAGCACGACCTGTTTTCCGGCGAGCGCGAGCTGTTCGGCAACGATACCGCCGGCGGCTCCGGCACCCACCACCACGACGTCCACCGCGGGAAGTTTCAATGTTGATGGCCTCCCATGATTTCCTGGATACCCAACATCTTCCAACTGGCCTCGTCGCGATTGCCGCCGTGGGTGGGGCTGCCATAGAAGCCTTGCATGGTGTGTTCCACGACGAGCTGGAAGAACGAGGCCTCGCCGGCTTGCAGGGCCGCGAGAAACGCGGTTTGTTCCGCGAAGGAGAGCTGCAACAGCGGGCGGAATGCGGGGAGCCCGGCGTGATAGCGTGCGGCGAAACGTTGGAGGGGACCGGCAAGCTGGCGGTCAATGTAATAGAGGACTCCCGCTTGTTTGGCTCCGGGCGACTCGTCGGCAGGAATAATCTGGTCGCACAGCGTTTCGACGATTTGCGCCTCCTGTTCGGAGAGCACGGCCAGCGGGGCCGCCGCGTAGAACGGAATCGGGATTGAGGCCAATAGGAACGTACGACGGTCGATGCTCATGAAAAGGGATCGTCTTACCTTACCGTGACTACGCCGGCAGATGTGAGTGCCGCGGCGGCTTCCGGAGGAAGTTTGCCCTGACTATCGAAGCGGCCTTCGGCGAGCACTTGAGCGAGCGACCCCTTGAACAGGATGTAATCGCCGAAAGTGCTGAGCAGGCGGTACTGCGGAGGTGCGAATTTGTAGCCGCCGCGAGCTGCCTTCTTCGGCGCCGGTCCACCACGAACGGCCCGAACTGACCAGGGCGAGATGCTTGCCGATTGGCGCGACGAACAGCAGTCCGTAATCCGCGGCTCCGGGGTCCAGCGTGAGAGGGAAGGCGGAGGCGAAACGCGCGATCAGAGTGTTGGTTTGGGCATTGCCGAAGAGAACCAGATCGGAGGTTGCGAGATCCTGGTCCGTGACCTCCTTATCGGCTTTCACCGGCAGGGTGACATTGATGCGGACGCGGCTGTTGGACCAGGCGGCCGCGCGCTCGGCATCTTTGCGTCCCTGCAGATCGCCGGTGCCATAGACGTAGATATGGCGTGCAGTGACGGCTTCGACGATGGGGCCGCGCACGGGCTGTTGTGTAGCGGCGGGGACCTGCGTCCACCCGTTTGGCGTCTTGAGGAAGCTCAGCGGGGAGCCGGGTTTCAGGCGCAGGGGTGCGCCATCCACAGTGAGGGATTTGACGGCCGCGGTCAGGGTGAAGGCCTCCACGTTGCGGGTTTGAATGCGAACGCCGGCAGGGGTGCGGACGGCGTCCACTGAGGCGGGCGCGTTGGGCGAGAGGGCATCGAGGCGTACCCAGTAGGCCGTACGATAGCGGGGGTCCGACGTGGTGAAACGGACGTGCTCCGGATCGCGATTGCGTTTGAACTTGCCGAACCATTCGAAGATGGCGCCGTTGCGATAGGCGAGATCCCAGGCGTTGTGGCGGACGCCGGGGTATTCGATGTATTCGACGGGACTGCCGAGAGTCAGAAGGCGCCGCTGCCACTGGCGCGAAATTTCCGCTGGCACAGCCGGGTCCTGCTCGCCGTGAAAGAGGCGCATGGGGAGGTTGAGCGCGTTGGGGGCGAGGTCGAGCGAGCCTGGAATGGGGTCTGGGCAGACGGGGGCGACCGCGGCCCACAGGTCCGGGCGGGTGAGGGCGAGCCAGAGCGCTCCGCCGCCGCCCATGGAAGAGCCGGTGAGGTAGACGCGATCTTCGTCCACGGGATAGCGACGCTTGATATCGGCGAGCATATCGTAGACATCCTGCTCGGCGATGCCCTGGTAGCCCATGGTGCCGCGTGCAAACGGGCATGCGACCAGGAACTCCACGTCGCGCAAGGGAGTCAGGGTGGTGCTTGCCTGCAAGCTGGTTTCCCCGTAGCGCGCGGGAACGCCGAAGACGTGTTTGAGGTTGGCGACGTGGTTGGATTCTTCCTCGTGGAGGCTGATGACCAGTGGATATCGCCGCGCCGCATCGAGGGACTTGGGGGCATAGAGGGCGTAAGGCTGTTCGGAGCCATCCACCGTGGAGTGAAACGTGACCGTGGTCTGGGCCGCTGCCAGCCCGGCGAGCGCAAACGCGCAACCGAGTGCCTTGAGCATCTACCTCTTATTGTTTCACGGTGGGGAGCCAGCCTTCGAACCAGCGGCGGAACTCATCGAGCCGGTGCTGCCTGGCGGGCGATAGCGGCATGGCGGGGAGGCCGGGTTTGAGGCCGCGCACACCCGCCGCCACTTTGACCAGGAGCGGGCTGGGAAATTCGGCGGACCAGGCGAGAAATTCATGGATCCGGGCGTCGCATTGCTCGGCGGCGTTCGAATTTCCCTGGCTCAGCGCACAATCCAGGGCGACCACGAGTTCGGGGAGGGCGCAGGCAACGTTGGAGACGATTCCGCGCGCGCCGGAGGAACGGGCGAGCGGGATGCCCGCATCGTCCGAAGAGAGGTAGGCAACGGGGAGGTGAGAGTAAACGGCGGCATTCGCGCTTGGATCTTCGATACCTGCGAAACGTCCGGTGGACAGAAGGTCGAGTGCGGTCTCTGGCGCGATCGCGGAGGTCACGGATGGAGTATTGGCGATCCACAGATCGTTATTGGCGCGCACCTGGTTGGCGAATTGAATATAGAATTCGCGGAGCTCTTCCTGCGGGTAGCGATAGAAGTGCGGCGGGGGGAGAAAGACTCCGGCGGCGCCGGCGTGCTTGGCTTCGCGCGCCAGATTGACGGAATCATCGAGCGAGATGGAGCCCACTCCGGCATAAACCGGCACGCGGCTGCGTTTGGCGGCGAGGTAGACAAGCCGGGTGCGCTCTTCCATGCTGTATGCGGGATATTCGCCGGCGGCGGTGAAGAAGGCGATACCGCGAACGCGCGCGGAGCAGAGGAAATCGATCAATTCAAAGGCTGCGCCGAAATCCAAATCCCCTTTCTTTCCGCGGGGGGTGAGCGCGGCAACGATAACGCCAAGGTCGTTATTCATCGGTTTGGTTGGTCTCGTTAATCATACGCTAGTCAGGACAACCCCTTACATCCGTTCGGGTCCAATTCACCCGTACGTGGGTGGTACCGCGGCCTCTCGCATTCAGGGGTAAATTCGGTTTGAATGAAATCAAGGGAAGGTACAAATGTTACCGAATGACGTCGTACTTTTTGGAATTACCGTGTCGCTCGCGCTGATCATGTTATTTACGTGGCGGCGACGAAGAACGATGCGCCGCCTGAATCGCGGACTGCGGGGATACATGGCGGCGAAGCCCGTGGAAACGGCGCACGAAGAGAAGGCCGAACGTCTGATTGTGGTGTAGGGGTACATGATGACGCCGATTGCCCAAACACTTTATTCGATGGCGCTGCTGCTGGCGCTCACGTGCCTGAAACTGTGGATTGACCGCCGCCAGCGTGGCCGGCCCAGCAATCGCAACACACCTTCCACCGATTCCTTCTCCAGACGATTAGGCGCGTAAGGCGCGTTCCGCGCGCTGCCAGTCCTCGGTTGCCGAACCACCTTGCCGGCCGCGCTCTTCCCAGTAGGAGAAGGCCAGGCGTGCGATTTCGTCGTGTGACGGACGGTGCGTGGCAGGCATCCGCTCTTCCTGATGAGTGTCGCGACGCAGACGGGGGAAGTGAGGCTTTCCGCAGGAGTGTGGCATCTTGATCCGAATGTAAGTTATAGCAGAATCCAGAGGGCCCGCGTCAACGATACCGTACGTTATCGCAAAGGGTCTTCTGGCCAGGCGTGTTTCGGATAGCGGCGCGCGAGCTCGCGGCGGACCTGGGGGTAGAGGCGCTGCCAAAATCCGGCCAGGTCGCTGGTCATTTGTACGCGGCCGCTGATTGGGGGCCAGGAGGCGGATCACGAGCGCCGACTTGCCGCGACCCACGGCGGGCGTCTCGCGCATGCCAAAGAAATCCTGCAGGCGAGAGGCGACCCAGGGAGGCTGGTTGGGTTCATAGTGCACGCGCACCTGGCGTCCGCGGGGCAAGCGAAGGGAGGCGGGCGCGAGTTCCTCGAGCATACGGCGCGCGCCCGGCGGCATGGCGTGTTCGATGGCGCGGAGTAAGCCTCCGCTGCCAGCGGCGGCTTCCAATTCGGCAAAACTCTTCAGGCCGGCGGCTAAGGCGGCAAGCGCGGTTTCGACGGCTGAATCATCGAGCGGGGCGACCGGCCCGAATTGAGCGGCGAAATTCACGCGGGCTTGAAAGGCTTCGATCTCCTGCATCTCGGCGAAGCGGGCGAGGCCGGTCTCCATGGCTTTGCGAGCGAGGAAGGCGCCGGCTGCCGCGGGGTCGGGGGCGGTGCGGCGGGTCTCCAGCGGGATCTGGTCAAAGAGCAGCGAGGTCACGGCTTCCACGCGCTCGCCGGTGCGATGCCATTCGAGCGTGGAGGTTTCGCGGATGCGGCCGGGAAATAATTCGAGCAGCCACTCGGGCTCAATGGCGCTCGCAAGGCGTACCAGGGGAGATTTCTGATCTTTGCGATCTTCGGCTTCCACCGCGATCATAAGGTCGGCGGTAACGGTGCTGTTGGGGGCTAGCTGCGCGGGCGTGCCGGCGGCAAGCTGCAGGTCCATCGCCCTGCCGGCGGCGGGCGACGCGGTCGGGGAAGGCGGTCAGCGCGCTGATCAGGAGGGCGTCTTCGTAATCGGCATTGCGTACGCCTCCGCGCGCCGTGCCGCCGCCGAGCTGGCGGGCGAGGCGTGCCGCGTAGGGCGACCACTCCGATTCCAGGAGAACGAGCAAGTCGCTGCGGCTGCCATGCGGGACGCGCTGGGGGAGACGCTCTCCCGCGCTGAGCAGGGCGGCGAGGGCAGCGCCTTCCCGAGGCACGCCGCGGCGGCGCGCTTCCACAATCAAGCGGGCCAGACGCGGATGGAGGGGATAGCGCGCCATCTCGCGCGCGGTATCCCCGACGGCGCCCAATTGCTGGAGCAGATCTTCGGCGAACGCGATCGCGGCGGCGGGCGGAGCGTCGAGCCAGTCGAGAGAGGCGAGGCCGGTGTTGAGCGAGTGGAGGAGGAGCGCCGTGGGGGCCAGGTCTTCGCGCAAAATCTGCGGCACATCCTGCGCGGGACGGCGGACGAAATCTTCGAGCGGGTAAAGGCGTATGGCGCGTCCCGGGCCGGTGCGGCCCGCGCGGCCGGCACGCTGGTTGGCGCTGGCCTGGCTGATGCGCGCGACTTGCAGCGTGGGCAGGCCCGACCATGGCGAGTGACTGGCGACTCTGGCCAGGCCGCAATCGATCACGGCGCTGACGCCATCGATCGTGATGGAGCTTTCGGCGACGTTGGTGGAGAGGATGATCTTGGTCTGCGGGGAAGGCGCGACGGCGCGATCCTGCTCTTCGGGGGACTGGTCGCCATAGAGGGGGAGGAGTTGCCAGTTGCGGCGGTGGGCGAGCGCGGCGCAGGCGGTTTGCGCGCGGCGAATCTCGAAGGCTCCGGGAAGGAATACCAGGGCGTGGCCGGAGAGGGCGTGGTTCGCAAGGCGCTCCAGGGCAGCGGCTACCTGATTTTCCAGGGGAGCGGCGGAGTGCGGCGTGTATTCGATATCGAGCGCGTGCTGACGGCCGGAGGAGCGCAGGGTGCGAGCGTCATTCAGGTAGGCCGCGATGGGGGCGGCGTCCAGGGTCGCGGACATCACGACGAGTTTGAGATCGGGGCGGAGGGTGCGCTGCAAGCGGCGGAGCAAGGCGAGTGCGAGATCGCCTTCCAGGTGGCGTTCGTGGAACTCGTCGAGCACCACGCAGGCCACGCGATCGAGCGTGGGGTCGCTCAGCAGGCGGCGGGTGAGCACGCCTTCGGTGAGGAAGCGGAGTCGGGTACGCGGTCCGGCGACCTCTTCGAAGCGGACCTGATAGCCGACGGTGTTGCCGACAGGTTCGCTCAATTCGCCGGCAACATAGCGCGCCGCCAGGCGTGCTGCCAGGCGGCGCGGCTCCAGCACCAGGACTTCGCGGCTGTCCAGAGCGAGTAAGGCGGGCGGGACGCGCGTGGTCTTCCCGGCGCCCGGCGGGGCCTCGAGCACCAGGGTATTGGCGGAGCGCAGATGGTGCAGGATTTCGGGGATCAGCTCGTCAATGGGCAGGCGCACGCGAGCTTCTATTGTCGCAACTCCACTATGTTCTCGCGTACTTTGGCGGCCTGCGGGTAATCCGGGTGATGGATCAGAAAATCTTCCAACACGTCGGCCGCCGCGCGTTTTTCGCCACGCCGCAGATGGATTTCGGCGAGATAGCGCTGCGGATGCGAGAAGTGAGCGGGATCGAGTTGGCGCGCGCGTTCCAGATGTTTGACGGCGAGATCGAATTGTCCGAGCTCGAAGTACGTCATGCCGAGCTGCGACTCTGCCAGCGCATCGTTAGGGCGCGCCAAAGCGGCGTGAACGTTCACTTCGAGGGCCTCATCGAGTTTGTGGAGGGTGACCAGCACGCCGCCGAGATTCACAAGCGGCTCGTAAGCCGTGGGGTCCTGCTTGAGGGCCTCGCGGAAACGCTGCTCTGCCAAGGGGAAGCGGCGGGTCTGGTACGCGATGGTGCCGAGGTTATTCCAGGCCGATACGAATGGGGGCGCCAGGTCCACGGCATTCTGCAGGCGCCTTTCGGCGGCTTCGATGTCATGCTTTTCCAGATCGTGCTGTGCGGCCTGATATTCGCGCTGGGCACGCTCCGGAATGGCGAGCTGGCGGGTGGAGACGGAATGGCGAAGGCGTTCGGGAGAGGGGTCGAAATCCGTATCCTTCAGGGCAAGTGAGACGGCGATGCGATTGCGGGAATCTGCCGCGGATGGTCCCACATCGATGGTCTGGCGCGCTTCGCCACGGCCTGGAAGGTAGAGCGAAAGGGTGTAGGTTCCGGGGACAAGTTTGTGGAATGTGAAGCGGCCGGCATCGTCCGTGAGCGTGGAGGCGCTAAATGGCTGAGTCACGCCGAAGAGGGTGGCGGACCCCCGGGATTCGGGCGTGACGCGTCCGGCGAGTTCGTAGACCTGGCCGGAGGCGAGCGCGCCGAAGACGAAGAAGAGACAACTGGGATACACGGACACCTTGATTTTACCGCGGCGCGCGGGAAGCAGTATAGAATGGCTCGATGGCCACGTCGGTAGGTGTTGTCCGGACCTCGCTGTCTGGAAAAGAATGGCGGGTGCTGATTCTGTTGGTGATCTCAGCATTCATTAACTACATCGACCGCACGACGCTTTCCGTGGCGGCGACCGATATCCAGCGGGAACTCGGCCTGACGAATACGCAGTTGGGAAGCTTGCAATCCGCGTTCTTCGCGACTTATGCGCTTTCGCAACTGAGCTTTGCGGCAGGTTGGGTGGTGGGCCGCTTTCACGTGGGTTGGGTGCTGGGGGGGGGCTTCCTGCTGTGGTCCGGCGCAACCGGTTTGACTGGCTTCGCCGGGACGTTTGCGGTGATCTTCACGCTACGGCTGCTGCTGGGGATCGGCGAATCGGTAAGCTATCCTTCGTACTCGCGGATTCTCGCGAGCGAGTATCCGGAGCACCATCGTGGATTCGCGAACGCGCTGATCGATGCAGGCACGAAGGTTGGTCCGGCGCTGGGAATTCTGATAGGCGGGCTGCTGGTATCGCAGTTGGGCTGGCGGATTTTCTTTTTCGTGCTGGGAGGCGGCAGCCTGTTGTGGCTGATTCCGTGGTCCGCATGGATGCCGCAAGGGAAGGCGGTAGCTTCGCGCGAGGATGCGACGGATATTCCGACGATCGGCGCCATTCTCAGCCAGCGGTCTGCCTGGTTCACGGCGTTCGGATTGTTCTGCAGCAATTACTATTGGTATTTTCTGATCACATGGCTGCCCGCGTACCTGGAGAAGGAGCGGCATTTCCCGAAGGCCAAGATGGCGATCTTCGGATGGTTTCCGTTCGTGGCGATTTCGATTTCGTGCGTGATTTCCGGGTGGCTGAGCGATCGCCTGATCGCGCGCGGCGGCTCACCGACGCGAGTGCGTAAGACGTTCGCTGGACTCGGGCTGACGGGCGCGACCTTTCTGATTCCGGTGGTACTCGTGAAGGATCCGACAGTGTCCATGGCGCTGTTGAGTCTGGCCTGCCTGTTCTTCGGGATCTATACTTCGAATCTGTTCGCGATCACGCAGACGCTCGCCGGGCCGGCGGCCGCTGGTAAGTGGACCAGCTTTCAGAATGGATTTGGCAACCTTGCCGGAGTTCTGGCGCCGATTCTCACGGGCTTCGTGGTGGACCGCACGGGCGAATTCTACATTGCGTTTATCGTAGCGGCGGGCTTTGCGCTGGCGGGGGCGGCTATGTTCGTGTTCGGTGTGGGGCCGATTCGCCGCGTGCAATTCCGCGGCTGCCGGATCCTTACTTAATAGCCCTGCTCGCGCAATTTTTCGACGGTGATCGCCGGCTTGAGATCCAGCTTCTTCAGCAGCTTCTCGACATGCTTGGCGAGGACATCGCATTCCAGGTTGACGCGGGCTCCGGCGCGATACCCGCCGAGCGTGGTGCCGCGGAAGGTATGCGGAATGATGGTCACCGCCAGGACGTCGTTTTGGAGTGACGCGATGGTCAGGCTGATGCCATCGATCGCGATAGAGCCCTTGAATACCAGATAGGGATCGAGCTCGGCGGGCACGCGGATGCGCAGCCACCAGTTATCGCCGCCCAAGGCTTCAAGCGAGAGAAACTCGCCCGTGCCATCCACGTGGCCTTGCACGATGTGGCCGTTCAAGCGTCCGGTAGGGGAAAGGGGGCGCTCCAGATTGACGCGCGAACCGGCGCGCAGGTCGCCCAGATTACTGCGCTGCAGGGTTTCCGGCGCAAGGTCTGCCGAGAAGCTGCCGGGCCGCAGATCGACCGCGGTGAGGCACACGCCATTGACCGAGATGCTGGCGCCTTCCACGGCATCGCTCAAGACGGTGGCGCAGCGGATGGTGAGACGGGCGCCCGCGGCGCGCGTCTGCACCGCCTCGATGCTGCCGAGCTCTTCAATAATCCCGGTGAACATCGATGTACCCTTCCACCGCGAATTCGTCGGGCGGGATCTGGTGAATGCTGAGATTGTGCAACTGGATGGCGTCCGAGCGGCGGCGGCGCCCGATGCCTCCGGCCATCGGCAAGGCCTCGAGCCCACCGAGAATCTTGGGTCCGTAATAAAAGAACACGCGGTCCACGATATTACTTTCGAGGGCGCTCCAGTTGAGCTTGCTGCCGGCCTCGATCATGAGCGAGAGGTAGCGCTGCCTGCCCAGCCACTCGACGATGCTGCGCAAATCGGCGCGTCCGCCGGGGCCATCGAACACCAACACCTGGATACCGCGCGATTCCAGCATTTTGCGGCGCTCGGCGCTGGCGGCGCTGGTGGTGACGGCGAGGACGTCCCCGTTGGCGGAGCGCGCCATCTTGGAATCCAACGGCATGCGGAGCTGGGAATCCATGACGATGCGTAGCAGGGGACGGCAGCGCGGATGTCCGGTGCGGTCGCTGAGGAGGCAATCGTCGGCCAGGAGGGTGCCGATGCCGGTGAGGATGGCGTCGTGATCGTGGCGGAGTTCCTGCACGTGGGATCGCGCGCGCTCGCTGGTGATCCACCCGCGATTGTCGTCGGGCGCGGAGATTTTGCCATCCAGAGTGATTGCGGTCTTCAGGGTCACGAGCGGACGGCCGGTGCGCATGAAGTGGAGGAAGGGTTCGTTGAGCTTCTCGGCTTCGGCGGTGAAATCGTTGGGGATGACCACCTCGATGCCGGCTTCGCGGAGTTTTTCAAAGCCCTGGCCGGCGACCAGGGGATTGGGATCTGCGAGAGCCGCCACGACGCGAGTGATTCCAGCGCGGATGAGCGCATCCACGCAGGGCGGAGTTCGTCCCAGGTGGGAGCAGGGCTCCAGGTTGAGATAAATTGTGGCGCCGCGCGCTTTCTCGCCGGCCTGCGCGAGCGCGATGATTTCGGCGTGGTGCAGGCCCGCGTAGGTGTGGAAGCCGCGGCCGACCACTACGCCATCGCGGACGATAACCGCCCCCACGAGCGGGTTCGGGACTCGCCAGTGACCGGCCTTTGCGCGCCAGGTCCAGCGCTTCGCGCATGAAGAGTGAGCTCATTTTTCGAAGAGTGATTCGATAAACTTTTCGGCGTCGAACGGCAGGAGATCTTCGATCTTCTCGCCGACTCCGATGTAGCGGATGGGCAGATCTAATTCGCGCGCGATCGCGACCACGATGCCGCCCTTGGCGGTGCCATCCAGTTTGGTGAGGACGATGCCGGTGACGCCGGAGCTGCCGGTAAACTTGCGCGCCTGTTCCAGGCCGTTCTGTCCGGTAGTCGCATCGAGCACGAGGAGAACTTCGTGGGGCGCTTCGGGAATCACCTTGCGCGCCGTGCGGTTCATCTTCTCGAGCTCCAGCATCAGGTGTTCCTTGGTCTGCAGGCGCCCGGCCGTATCGACGATGACGTAGTCCACCTGGCGGGCCTTCGCCGCGGTCACCGCGTCAAACAGGACGGCGCTCGGGTCGCTGCCCGCTTTTTGGCGGATCACCTGCGTTCCGGTGCGCTCGCCCCAGATCTCCAACTGCTCGATGGCGGCCGCGCGGAAGGTATCGGCCGCGCACATGAGGACGGTGCGCTGTTCGTTCTTGAAGCGATGGGCGAGCTTCCCGATGGTGGTAGTTTTGCCGGCTCCATTGACGCCGACCACGAGGACGACGGCGGGCGGCTCCAATACCCGCGACCGGAGCGCGTTCGCTGGCCTGCAGGATTTCGAGGAGGCGTTCGCGAATCAAGTTCTTCAATTCGGCGACGTCGGAAAGCTGGTGGCGTTCCACGCGCTGACGGATGCTATCCAGAATCTCGTTGGTCGTATTGACCCCGATATCGGCGGAGATCAACGAGTATTCGAGCTCATCGAGCAGGTCGGCATCGATTTCCTTCTTCCCCTGCAGCGCATCTTCGAGCGCGTTCACCAGGCCGGCGCGAGTCTTCTGGACGCCGCTTTTGAGCTTCTCAAGAAGGGTGGGTTCCTGTTCAACGGAGCCGAATAGGGTTTGGATCATGTGTTGGTTTTATTTTAGCAGTGGCGCCAAGTGACGTACGCTGGAAGGCATGCAGCAAGTTGCGATCTTCGGCGCGGCGCGGCGCCATCGGTACGGCGGTAGCTCAGGAACTGGAGCGCCGCGGCATCCCGTTTCGCGCCGTCGGGCGCTCCCGCGAGAAATTGGAGCGAGCGTTCGGCAAGATGGCGCATGCGGAAATCTTTCCGGCCGATCTCACCGAATCGCGCGATCCGCGGGCGCGGCGGCGCGCGGCGTGGATACCGTGATCTACTGCGTGGGATTGCCGTATCCCTCGCACAGGCTGCACCCGGTACTGATGCGCACCACGGTGGAAGCCGCGAAGATGGTTAAGGTCGCGCGCCTGGTGTTGGTGTCCAGCGTCTACGGCTATGGGGTGCCGCGCAGTTCGCGGGTCGCCGAGACGCATTCGCGCAATCCACACACGCAGAAGGGGAAGTATCGGAAGGAGCAGGAGGACATCGTGCTCGGCGCCCACGCGGCGGGCGGTTTACAGTCTCTGATCGTGCGCCTGCCGGATTTCTACGGTCCCAATGCGGACGTGGGCCTCGCGAACCCCATTTTTCACGCCGCCCTGCAGGGCAAGACGGCGAACTGGGTGGGACCGGTCAATACGCTGCACGAATTTGTGTTTGTGCCCGACACCGGGCCTGTGATTGCCGACCTGGCGTCGCGCGACGAGTGCTTCGGCGAGGCGTGGAACTTCGGCGGCCCGGGCGTAATCAACACGATGGATTTCATCACGCGCGATCTATCGTGCCGTTGGACGTTCGCCCAAATACCGCACGGTGGGCGCCGCAATGCTGAAGCTTCTGGGACTCTTCAACCCCACGATGCGCGAGGTGGTCGAGATGCTCTACCTTCAGGAGACGCCCGTCATTCTGGATGACAGCAAACTACTGGCGAAATTCCCGGTGAAGAAAACTTCTTACGACGAGGGCATCGAGAAGACGCTGGAATGGATGCGGCGCGCATAAACAGCACCCATGCGTGGGTGTGCGTGTAAAATAAAAGCGGTGCCACTCGTTCCTCCCTATATCGAATCCCTGCGGCCGTATGAAGCGGGGCGCACGATTGAAAGCGTGCGCAAACAATACGGCCTCACGCGCATCGCCAAACTGGCATCGAACGAGAATCCCCTGGGCGCGTCGCCCAAAGCGATCGAGGCAATGAAACGCGCGCTGGACGGCCTCAATCTCTATCCCAATGGCGGCCTCGAGCTTCGCGAAGTACTGGCGCGCGAGTACGACGTGAAGGTGGATAACGTGATCGCCGGCAGCGGCAGCGAAGGCATCATGAGCAACATCATCCGCGCCTTCCTGTGCGATGAGGACGAGGTGCTCACCACGGAGGCCGCGTTCATCGGCTTTCAGGTGCTGGCGAAATCGCGCGGCGTGAAGTACCGCACGGTCGCCTACCGCGACTGGCACTACGACCTGACCGCGATGGCCGCGCAGATCAACGACAACACCAAGATCATCTATCTCGCCAATCCCAACAACCCGACCGGCACCATTTTCACCAGACATCAGTTCGACGAATTCTACAAGCATGTGCCCGAGCGCGTGCTGATCATCCTGGACGAAGCTTACTTCGAGTACGCCAAGGACAATCCGCGCTATCCCGATTCGATGCACTATCGCTACGACAACGTGATCACGCTGCGCACGTTTTCCAAGATTTACGGGCTCGCCGGCGTACGCATCGGCTACGGCTTCGCGCATGAGGAACTGATTCGCAATCTGCTCAAGGTCAAACTGCCCTTCGAACCTTCGACGCCGGCCCAGGCTGCCGGAATCGGCGCGCTTTCCGACAAGGAATTTCTACACCGATCACTGGAACTGAATGCGCGCGGCTTGCGCTATCTGACCGAAGGTCTGGAGGACCTGGGACTCACGGTCGCACCCTCGCAGGCGAATTTCGTGATGGCGGTGCTGCCTTCGGAAGCGGAGGCGGCGCGCATCTTCGAGGAGCTGCTCCGCCAGGGAATTGTAGTGCGCCCGTTGAAGGCATTCGGCCTGCCGAACTGCCTGCGCGTTTCCACCGGAACCGACGAGGACAACCGCCTCTGCATAGAGGCCTGGAGTAAAACGTATGCCGCAAATTTTGGAACAAGCCACGCCGGCTGAGAAGGATTTCCTGCCGCTCAACGGCACGGACTACGTGGAATTTTATGTGGGCAACGCCCGGCAGGCGGCGCACTTCTATCGCACCGCCTTCGGCTTCCGCCTGATCGCGTACCGGGGTCCGGAAACCGGTACGCGCGACCGCGCCAGCTACGTCCTGGTGCAGGACAAGATCCGGCTGGTGCTGACCACGCCCCTGCAACCCGAAGGCGAAATCGCGGAGCACGTCCGTCTGCATGGCGATGGCGTGCGCGACATCGCGCTCTGGGTGGACGATGCCGAAGCCGCCTGGCGGGAGACTACACGCCGCGGCGCACGCAGCGTCCGCGAGCCGGAGACCGTGCGTGACGACGCCGGCGAAATCCGCATGTCCGCGATCGGGATCTACGGCGATACCATTCACACGTTCGTGCGAACGCAGCGGCTATCAGGGGGTCTTTCTGCCGGGCTTCATCGCCACCCCGGGGGACGACAATCTGGCGCGGCCGGCGGGCCTGAAGTACATCGATCACATGGTCGGCAACGTCGGCTGGGGTGAGATGAATCGCTGGGTGGATTTCTATCGCGATGTGATGGGCTTCCGCATGTTCAAGCACTTCGACGACAACGATATTTCCACCGACTATTCGGCGCTGATGTCCAAGGTGATGTCCAACGGCAACGAGCGCGTCAAATTCCCCATCAACGAGCCGGCGCACGCCAAACGCAAATCGCAGATCGAGGAGTACCTGGAGTTCTATCGCGGCCCCGGCGTGCAGCACATCGCCATGGCTACGGACAACATCATCGAAACCGTGGGTACGCTGCGGCGGCAGGGAGTCGATTTCCTGCGCGTGCCTTCCGCGTATTACGACGAACTGCAGGCGCGCGTGGGCAAGATCGACGAGCCGGTCGAGGAATTGAAGGATCTCGGCATTTTGGTGGATCGCGACGATGAAGGCTACATGCTGCAGATCTTCACGCGTCCCGTGGAAGACCGCCCGACGCTTTTTTACGAAGTGATTCAGCGCAAGGGCAGCCGCAGTTTCGGCAAAGGCAATTTCAAGGCGCTGTTCGAGGCCATCGAGCGCGAACAGGAAAAGCGCGGCAATCTGTAATCGCCGCCGTCCCGATCCGCTACTGTTCGTCCCAATATCGGACAGATCAGACGGTGCTAGTGTGGTACTAACCGCTTATCGAACAGTGACATAGCATGTGGCAGGGGAAATGCCTCTGCCGTTCGTTGCGGTACCGCCGAGCGACCGATGAAATCTTCCGAAACCCGCACGCCCTGCATTCTCGTAGCAGACGATCAGGCCGACGTTCTAGAAGCGCTCCGCTTCCTCATCAAAGGCGAGGGCTACCAGGCCGTACCGGTGAACTCCCCCGCGGCCGTGATCGACGAAGTGGAATCGCGCGATTTTGACGCGGTCCTGATCGACCTGAATTATACGCGCGATACCACCAGCGGCCAGGAAGGGCTCGAGCTTTTGAATCGCATTCAATTGCTCGATACCACGCTGCCGGTAATCGTGATGACGGCCTGGGGCAGCGTGGAACTCGCGGTGGAAGCGATGCGCCGCGGCGCGCGCGATTTTATCCAGAAGCCGTGGGACAACGCGCGCCTTTCCGCCATTCTCAAGACGCAGATCGAGCTGGGCCGGGCACTCCGCCGCGGACAGCGCCTGGAAGACGAAAATCGCGCGCTGCGAGCGGAACGCTTCCCGCAGTTGATCGCGCAATCGGCCGCCATGCGTCCCGTACTGGACGTGATTTCGCGGGTGGGCCCGTCGGACGCCAACGTCTTCATCACCGGCGAGAACGGCACCGGCAAAGGCCTGGTCGCGCAAACGCTGCACTCCGTCTCCCTGCGCAGCACGCGCCCGCTGGTGACGGTCAATACCGGCGGACTGGCCGAGGGCGTTTTCGAAAGCGAACTGTTTGGCCACGTCAAAGGCGCGTTCACGGATGCCAAGAGCGATCGCGTGGGCCGCTTTGAAATGGCCGATGGCGGCACGCTCTTCCTGGACGAAATCGCCAATATTTCGCAGGGGCTCCAGGCCAAGCTGCTGCGTACGCTGGAGACCGGGGAATTCGAGCGCGTGGGCTCTTCCAAGACACGGCGCGTCGACGTGCGCGTTTTTTCCGCGACCAACGCAGATCTGGTCACCGAGGTCGCCGAAGGCAAATTCCGCCAGGACTTGCTGTTCCGCCTGAACACCATCGAAATCCGCCTGCCTTCGCTACGCGATCGACGGGAAGACATCCCCATCCTCGCCGCTCATTTCCTGCGGCAGCATGCGGACCATTACCGCAAGCCGCTTACCGGGTTCGACGAAGGCGCGATCAAGGCGCTGCTCTCTCACGCGTGGCCGGGCAACGTCCGCGAGTTGGATCACGCGGTGGAGCGTGCCGTGCTCATGGCTCAGGCCGATAGCGTCCGCGCGGTGGATCTGGGTTTGCGCACCGGACGCGAGGGGCCGCCGCGCCTGGAGGAAATGAGTCTGGAAGATGTGGAAGCGCTGCTGATCAAAAAGGCGCTGGCACGTTTCAGCGGCAATGTCAGCCACGCCGCCAATGCGCTTGGCCTAAGCCGCAGCGCGCTATATCGCCGCCTGCAACGCTACGGTTTGTAGCCGCCCTATGAACACCACCGAGAAACCAGCCTTCATCAGCCACGAAGGGCGTGTCGTACTGCTGGCTTTTCTCGCCGGATTGCCCGGTTCCGCGGCCGCGCTGATCATGCTGTGGAGCGGCGACAGTACGGCCAAGGTTCAATGGACGCTGACCGTTCTCATTCTTGGCGCGTGGATCGGTTTTGCGCTGGCGGTGCGCGAGCGCGTGGTCTTCCCGCTGCAAACGCTTTCCAACCTGCTGGGCGCGCTGCGCGAGGGCGATTTTTCCGTCCGCGGCCGCTCGCCGCGTCCCGACGACGCGCTCGGCGAAGTGATGCGCGAGGTCAACACGCTTGGCAGCACGTTGCGCGAACAGCGGCTCGGCGCGATGGAAGCTACCACCCTGCTGCGCACCGTCATGCGTGAGATCGCGGTCGCCATTTTTGCGTTCGATGAGAACCAGCGATTGCGATTGGTAAATCGCGCCGGCGAACGCCTGCTTGCCTCCACCGCCGAACGCCTGCTCGGTCAGACAGCCGTGGAACTGCAGATGGACCTCTGCCTGGACGGCCCTCCGGTGACAACTCTGCAGACTGTTTTTCCCGGCGGCGCGGGCCGCTGGGGTGTGCGCCGCACGCGCATCCGCGAACACGGCTTGCCGCTCGAACTGGTGGTGATCTCGGATCTCACCCAGGCCTTAAGCGAGCAGGAACTTCACGCCTGGCAGCGGCTGGTGCGCGTGCTCGGCCATGAGCTCAACAACTCGCTCACGCCCATCAAATCGATCGCCGGCAGCCTCGAAGCGATCGTGATGAGGCCCACGCTCCCCGACGATTGGCGCGACGATATGCGCCGCGGCCTCAGCGTCATCATGTCGCGATCGGACAGCCTCAGCCGCTTCATCGGCGCCTACGCGCGGCTCGCCAAACTGCCTCGTCCCCAATTGCAGCCGCTCTCCGTGGCGGATTGCGTGGGCCGCGCCGTCAGCTTCGAAACGCGATTGCCGGTGCAAGTGGCGCCCGGTCCCAACATCACCATTCAAGGGGATCCCGACCAGTTGGAGCAGGTGCTGATCAATCTGCTGCGCAACGCCGCCGACGCGTCCCTCACCACGCACGGCAGCGTGACCATCGGGTGGCACTCCGACACCATGATGGAGATCTGGATCAAGGATGAAGGGCCCGGCTTATCCAGCACGGCGAACCTATTCGTGCCGTTCTTTACCACCAAGCCAGGCGGAAGCGGCATTGGCCTGGTTTTGAGCCGGCAGATTGCCGAGGGCCACGGCGGCGCGCTCTCACTGGAAAATCGCCCCGATGGTCCGGGCTGCATCGCCCGGCTCCGCCTGCCCTTCGTAGTTCGCTTACTCCCAGCGCAGAGCGCTCATCGGATCGATTCCGGTAGCAC
Organism: uncultured Solibacteraceae bacterium; assembly: GCA_963811575.1. Lineage (GTDB taxonomy): Bacteria > Acidobacteriota > Terriglobia > Bryobacterales > Bryobacteraceae > Solibacter. The sequence goes on from CAWERY010000018.1 coordinate 309,131, forward strand.
GCCGCGCCGGAATGTAGCCCGCGAGCGCGGTCACCGTTGCGATTCCCAGAGAAGCCGCCGCCATGGTGAGCAAGTCCGTCGCCTGCACTCCGAATAGCTGCGCCTGAATCAACCGCGTCACGCCGTACGCCCCGATCAACCCGATTCCGACGCCGAGCCCCGCCAGCGTCAGAGTTTCGCGCAGCACCATCCAGACCACCGTGCCTTGCCCGGCGCCCAACGCCATCCGGATGCCGATTTCGCGTGTGCGGCGGGCGACCATGAATGCCATCACGCCATAAAGTCCCAGCCCGGCCAGCAGCGTTGCCAGGCAGCCGAAGACCGTCGAGAGCGTGGCCAGCAGGCGCTCCGTCAGCATCGAAATCTCCATCTGATCGGACACGGTGCGCAGATCGTACATTGCCACGCTGGTATCTACCGCGCGCGCCTCGGTGCGGAGCACGTTGAAAAGATGGGTCGGGTCGCCGGACGCCCGCACATAGACCGTCTCGCTGTTCGCGAAGTTTTGCTGCGCGTCGGGAACGTAAAGCTCGTAGGGAATCGGATCGCGCATCGATTCGTATTTCGTGTCTGCCACCACGCCGATGATCTCGATATCCAACTTCGTTCCGGGGTCGATTCCCATGCCGATATGGCGCCCCATCGCATTCGAGCCGCCGAAATACTTCTTGGCAAACTTCTCATTGATGATTCCGACCTTGGCCGCGCCCCTCACATCCCGTTCGTTGAAATCGCGCCCCAGCAGAATCGGAATCTTCAGCGTCTTGAAGAAGCCCGGCGAGCAGAACTGCATGTGCGGATCGGGCCGCTCATCCTGCTTGGCCGAGTAGCCTTCGATCGTTACCCAGTTGTCCCACTCGTTGTTCTCCAGCACCGGAACCGTGGCGAAGGTGTGCGATTCCACTCCCGGCATGCGGTTCAACCGGTCGTGCAGCCGGCGGTAGTAGTCCGCCGTCCATTTCGTATCGTAGCGGTTCAAGGTCGGGTCCACATCGAACGCCACCAGGTTCTGCACGTCGAAGCCGGGATTCAAGGTCTTCAAATTTCGCAGGCTCTGCAGGAACAATCCCGCGCCGATCAAAAGCAACAGCGAGAGCGAGACCTGCGCCACCACCAGACCCTTGCGCAAGCCCGCCGAGCCGCCGCGAATTACGCCGCCCGCCTGATCTTTCAACGTAGTTGCCAGTTTCGGCCGGGTGGATTGCAGCGCCGGAATCAAGCCGAACATCGTGCCCGCCAGCAGCGAGATGGTGAAGGTGAAGCCCAGCACTGTCCAATCCGGCGTAGCAGTCAGCGAGAGCGGCGTGTGTCCGGAAGGCAGGAAGCTGATCAGCACGCGGTCGATGATCACCGCCAGGCCCACCCCCAACGCCCCGCCCACCGTCGCCAACACCATGCTTTCCATCAGCAGTTGGCGGATCAGGCTGCCGCGCCCCGCTCCCAGCGCCAGCCGGATCGCGATCTCCCGCTGCCGCGCAGAGGCGCGCGCGATTAGAAGATTCGCCAGGTTGGAACAGGCGATCAACAGCACCAGTCCCACAATGCCCATCAGCGCGAAGAGCGGTTTGCTATACGCCTTGCGTAAATTCGAGCGGCCCTTCGACCCCGGCATCACCTCCATCCACATCTTCAGGAACTCCTGTTTGACGAAGGGAGATGCCTTGGCAAACGGCTGTTCCGTCACCTCGCGGTTCAGAATCTGATGGAATAACGGCTGTAGGCCGGCCTGCGCTTTCTCCATCGTAATCCCCGGCTTCAAACGCCCGAAGACTTCGGTCCACCGGAAGCGGTTGGTATTGAGCCGTTGAAAATCCGTATGCGGCAGGTCGTCCTTCATGGTCATCGGAATCCGGATCTGCGGGGCGCGGCCCGGCTCCACGCCGTCAAAGCCCGCGGCGCTCACGCCGATAACGGTCAGCGACCTTCCATTGACCACAAGTTGTTTTCCGACGATTCCCGGGTCCGCGCCGAATCGCGCCCGCCAGTAGCCATAGCTCAGCACCGCCAGCGGATGGCCGCCCTGAATCAGGTCATCGGACGCGGTGAACAGGCGCCCCACCGCTGCGCCGACTCCGAGCACCGGGAAGTAATTGCCAGACACGAAATCCGCTCCGATTAGTTCCGTGGAACCTTGGAACGACGCGCTCACCGTGCTCGGGTAAGTGCAGAACATGCCATCGAAGACTTCGTTCTTGTCGCGGATCTCGCGGTACATCGGGTAGGAGAGCCGGTCTGGCCCGTTGTTGCCGCCGTAGTGGTTGCCGCGCCCGGCCAGCATTACCAGCCGCTCCGGATCCTTCACCGGCAGGGGTTGCAGGATCAACTGATTGATCAGGGTGAAGATCGCGGTGTTGGCTCCGATACCGAGTGCCAGGGAGAGTACTGCTACCGCCAGAAAAACCGGCGATTTGCGCAGGGTGCGGAGGGAATAAAGGAAATCTCGAAGAATTGCGGCCATCGACCTTTATACTGCCCATTTCGAAAAAGGTTACGAACGAAAACGGCCCAGCTTTCTCTGGTATTATTCCGGGGTGACCCGCCTTCGCGAGAATCGTGCGTGCGCCGTGATCTTTGCGCTGCTTTTGGTTGCCCCGTCCTGTGGCCGCGAGGCGCATCCCGATATACGCGCCGAGGAAATCGCCATACGGGAACTGGACGCGAAGTGGTCGAAGGCTGCCGCCGCCAACGATCTGGAAAGCACCGTGTCTTTTTATGCCGACGATGCGACGCTGTTGCCTCCCAACGCCCCCATCGCGACCAGCAAGGCCGCCATTCGCGCGTCCTGGGCTGAGCTTCTGGTGCCTGGCGTTGCGGTGTCCTGGCAGGTCAACAAAGTCGACGTCGCCGCTTCCGGCGAAATGGCTTACCTGATCGGGAGTTACACGGTGACCATGAAGGATGCCCAAGGCAATCCGGCGAACGATCACGGCAAACTTCTCGAAGTCTGGAAAAAGCAGGCGGATGGCAAGTGGAAGACGGTCGCCGATATTTATAATTCCGATCTCCCGCCGGCCCCGGCCCCTGTCACGAAATAGCGTATACACATTTCGAAACCAGGGGGAATAAGGCACAATAGGAACAGCCCCCCAAAGTCTCGAACGTTTCCATGATCTCCTTTTCGAACATCAATAAGCAGTACGGCAAGCAGCTTGTCTTCGTCGACGCATCTTTCCAGCTCAACCCCGGTGAAAAGGTCGGCCTTGTCGGTCCGAACGGCGCCGGTAAGACTACGCTCTTCCGGATGATTGTGGGCGAAGAGGCGCCCGACGACGGCGACGTCTCCGTCCCCAAGAAGCTGACGATCGGCTATTTCCGCCAGGATGTCGAAGAGATGAAGGGCCGCTCCGTGCTGGACGAAGCCATTGCGGGCAGCGGGCGAGTCGGCGATCTCCATCACGAACTCGAAGACCTTCACCGCGCGCTGGAAGATCCCGAACGCGCCGATGAAATGGATCGCATCCTGGACCGCTTCGGCCATGTGCAGGAAGAGTACGAGCACCTCGGCGGCTACGCCCTCGAAGCCCAGGCGCGCGAGGTGCTGCACGGCCTTGGCCTGAAGGACGATCAGATCGATGGCGACGTGGGCGCGCTTTCCGGCGGTTGGAAGATGCGCGTCGCGCTGGCCCGCGTGCTGCTCGGCCGTCCCGAAGTCATGCTGATGGACGAGCCGACGAACCACCTGGATCTGGAGTCCATCATCTGGCTGGAACAGTTTCTGAAGTCGTTCCAGGGCGCCCTGTTGATGACTTCTCACGATCGCGAGTTCATGAACCGGATCGTCAACAAGATCGCCGATATCGATGCCGGCGAAATCATTACCTATTCCGGCAATTACGATTTCTTCGAGCGCGAGCGCGCCATCCGGGAGAACAATCAGCAGGCTGCCTTCGCGCGCCAGCAGGCCATGCTCGCCAAAGAGCAGCGCTTCATCGATCGCTTCCGAACCCACGCCGCCAAGGCCGCGCAGGTGCAAAGCCGCATCAAGGCGCTCGATAAGATCGACAAGATCGAACTACCCAAGAAGCGCCACGTCGTGAAGTTCGAATTCCGCGTGCCTCCGCGCTCCGGCGATCAGGTGGTGGTCTTCACGGATCTCCACAAACGCTTTGGGTCGCGGGTGATTTATGAAGGTTTGAACCTGACGATTCGTCGCGGAGAGCGGTGGGCCGTGATGGGCCGAAACGGGGCGGGGAAGACCACGCTGCTGAAAATGATCGCCGGCGCCATCGAGCCCGATTCGGGTAGCGTGCGCCTGGGCGCCAGCCTAACGATGGGCTACTTCGCGCAGCAATCGCTCGACGTGCTCGATCCCGAACTCACGATTCAGGAACAACTGTTGAAGGATTTCCCGCAGGAAAATATCGGCTCCCTGCGGACTCTCGCCGGGGCGTTTCAGTTCTCCGGAGACGATGTCGATAAGAAAATCCGCGCCCTTTCCGGCGGCGAAAAATCGCGCCTTGCAATGGCGCGCATGCTCTACAATCCGCCGAATTTTCTGGTGCTCGACGAGCCCACCAACCACCTCGATCTCGCCACCAAGGAATTACTTGTGGAGGCGCTGAAAGATTTTGAGGGCACCATGGTCTTCGTGTCCCATGACCGCATGTTCCTCCGCGGACTCAGTTCGCGCGTGCTCGAACTCGGCGGCGAATCCGGTACCGATCGAACACCGCACATCTACCCCGGGTCGTACGTCGAATACGTCCAGCGCATCGGGCACGAAGCGCCCGGCATTTACGCCTGACTTATAATCTGGGAATGCGACTCTGTGCCCTCGCTGCTCTGCTTCCTTTGTGCGTAAACGCGCAAAGCTTCGATCCGAAAATGCCGCCGGCCGTTCCCCCCGCGGCGGGCACGGTCGTGGAGACCGCTCCGCTCCGCTATATCGATATCAAGGAAGGCACTGGCGAACCCTCCAAGCCCGCGCAGGAATATACCGTCCATTACACCGGCTGGCTCCGCAACGGCACCAAGTTCGATTCCTCGGTGGACCGCGGCACGCCGCTGAAGTTCGTGCAGGGGCGCCGCCAGGTAATCTCGGGTTGGGAGATCGGCTTCGAAGGCATGAAGGTTGGCGGGAAACGTCGCCTGTTCCTGCCCTATTCGCTCGCCTACGGAGAAACCGGTAACGGCACGATTCCAGCGAAAGCCGAACTCATCTTCGACGTCGAGCTGCTTGCTGTCCGCGACGTTCCCAAGGTGAGCGGCGCCGCCAGCCTGCTGCTTCCCTTTGCCGATCTGGAAAAGCAGGTGCTCGCTTTGGCTAACGCCATTCCGGAAGACAAGTACAGCTGGCGTCCCGGCCCCGGCGTTCGGTCTTTCAAAGAGGTCTTCCTTCACATCGCCTTCGGGAATCAGCTACTGCTCAACGTTGCCACGAAGAGCCCCACCAAGGAAGAGCTCATGAAGCAGATTGAGCAAAATGCCAAGGCCGAGGTGGACCCAGCGAACAAGGAAAAGATCGTCGCCACGCTGACGGAAAGTTTCGCGGCCGTACGGAAGACGATGGATGGCGTGCGCTCCACCGCTGCGCTCTCCCGCGAAGTCGATCTCTTCGGCAACCCGGCGCCATTCGGCGGCGTGCTCGCCGAAATCGATACTCATATCGCCGAGCACCTTGGCCAGGCGATCGCGTACGCCCGAGTCAACGGCATCGTGCCGCCCTGGTCTCAGCCCGGGAAATAATCTACTTGCCGGCCCGAAGGCGCGTCAGATATTCCCCACCGGATTTGCGCACCGCCTCGCCATCGCCGAACAACCAGAGCCGCGTGGCGTAACGGTCGATGCGGAATTCACGGTCTCCCGTCTGGTACCACTTGGGACGGGTCACATAGACATCCTGCATCAAGAGGTGCAGGAGTTCGTGTACGCAGGTGTTCACTGAGAAATACGGCACTTGATTGGCGTGGGCGCCGCTCAGCGCGATCACGCAAAGATGGTACCCCTCGTGCAGCGTCGATACTCCCGCGAGGCCTCCGTAATCCTGCGGAATGTGATCGGTGATCAGCAGGTTGATCGTGCCGCGCTCCAGCCCCTTGAAGATCGGCCTGCCCGACGGCGAGCGCCGGATCTCCCCAATCGCGTCGCTCACCTGAAATTGAATGCCGCCGCGCTGAAAGTCCCGAATCGCTTCCGGCCAGATCTTCTGCCAGAAGTTGCGAAATTGCACCGGCGTGCACTGGGCGCGGCTATCCATCACACGGCGAAGCGGCAGGACCAAGGGCAATGTCGCCGCATGCACGCTAGTCGCTATCGCCGCACTCCATAGGAAACTCCGCCGCGTCATTCGTTCCCAATCTAACACCCGATGCTTCCATGCCAGGCGGTTTCGAAAGGGCTGCTAAACTTCTACCAATGAAATACCGCGAGTTAGGACGTACCGGTTGGCAAGTCTCTGAAATCAGTTTTGGCGCGTGGGCGATCGGCGGAAGTTGGGGCGCAGTGGACGATTCCGAATCGCTCGCCGCGCTGCATGCCGCGATCGATTGCGGTGTCAATTTCATCGATACGGCCGATGTCTACGGCATGGGGCGCAGCGAACGCTTGATTGCGCAGTTGAAACGCGAACGTAAGGAAGAGATCGTGGTTGCTACCAAGGCGGGGCGGCGGCTCTCTCCTCACAATGCCGCCGGCTACAACGAGCGCAACCTCACCGGGTTCATCGAGGATAGCCTCCGCAACCTTGCTACCGATTGCCTGGACCTGGTTCAACTCCATTGCCCGCCCACTGACGTCTATTACAATCCCGAATTGTTCGGCGCCCTGGACCGCCTGGTGGAGGCCGGCAAGATCCGCCACTACGGCGTCAGCGTGGAGCGCGTCGAAGAAGCTCTTAAGGCGATCGAGTATCCGAACGTTCAATCCGTGCAGATTATCTTCAACTGCTTCCGCCTTCGTCCCGCGGAACTCTTCTTTGCACAGGCGAAGGCCCGGCGCGTTGGGATTCTTGCGCGCGTCCCGCTGGCCAGCGGACTCTTGAGCGGCAAACTTACTCGCGATTCCCAATTTGCCGGCGATGACCATCGCCATTTCAACCGTCACGGCGAAGCCTTCGACATGGGTGAGACGTTCTCCGGGGTCGATTACGAAGCGGGCCTGGCTGCCGTCGAAGAACTTCGGCGCTTCCTGCCCGCGGGCGTAAGCATGGCGCAATTCGCGCTGCGCTGGATTCTGATGTTCGATGCGGTTACGTGCGCAATTCCAGGGGGCAAGCGTCCGGCGCAGGTGAAGGACAACTGCGCGGCATCGCTGCAAGAGTCGCTCACTGCGGATGCGATGGCAGCGGTGCGCCGCATCTACGACATGAAAATTCGCGGCGCCGTCCACCAGCGCTGGTAGCTGCTTATTTTTTTGGCGGCGCACTCGGGCGCTGATACACCAGTTCAAATCCCGGCCGGGAACCAACCTGCAAACTGCTCGAGGTGGATGTCGATGGTGAGCCAATAGGTCCCGCGTTCGGCGCCGGAATCACCGCCTTCGGATCGCCCGTGACGTCCTTGGTAGAGATCTTGCTATCGGTTGTGAGGCGCGGCTTTCCGTTGGGCCGCGCCTCGATGCGGTCGATGGCATCGCGAGGGATCGCGGTCTCCGCGTTCTTATCGATCACTACCAGGTTTTCCTCGGTGAGATCGCCCATTTTTACGGACAACGGCTGCGCAGATCCCTTCTTGTAGACGCGCAAGTCGGTGCCCGTCTTGAGATCTTTGACCTTCGCCCATGGGTCATCGGCGCCGCACAGCGCCAAGCGCGAAGCAAAGCGGCAGTAACAGCTTTCTCATGGACCTATGCTACTGCTTCAGCAGCTTGCGGTCCAGCATCCATTCCTTCAGGCGGTCGGGCCACGAAGATACCGGCAGCGGCGAAGGCTTGATCCCAAAGCCATGTCCTCCGCTCGCGTAGATATGCATCTCGGAAGGGATACCCTGCTTCTGTAAATCCAGATACAGATTCACGGTGGTCACCACGTGCGATGGGTCATTATCCGCGCATGCCAGAAACGCCGGCGGAGCGTTTTTCGGAACCGTGATGCTGCCCGGCCGCATACCCGGGGTAGACGATGATGTCGAAATCCGGCCGGGAACTGGCGCGCTCGATCGCGTCCGGCGAACTGTCGTTCCCCGCATCGAAACGCGTCTCGATCAACGCCGCCAGATATCCGCCCGCGGAAAAGCCGATGAACCCGATTCGCGCCGGATCGATGCCGAATTCGCGTGCCCGGCTGCGCACCAACCGCATCGCGCGCGTGGTATCCGCCAGCGCCTCGCGTTCCACCGTGTAGTGCGAGTCCTTCGCCTTGGCGAGCCGGTACTTGAGCACGAAGGCGGCGATGCCCTGATTGTTCATCCACTCGGCAATGTCCCAGCCTTCCTTGCCGATCACGAGTTGGGAGTGTCCGCCGCCCGGCGCGATCACTACCGCCATCCCGTTGGCTTTCTCCTTCGGAGGCAGGAACGCGTAGACCGAGGGATAGTGAACCACGGTGAACTGTTTCGGCAGTTTCGGATTATCGGATGCCGCGAAGACTTCGGGCGCGGTCTCTTTTTCGGAGCCCGGAGCGCCGTTCGGCCAAAGGCGGATCTCCTCGCCGCGTTCCGCGCCCTGAATGCAAGACGCCAGAACCAGAGACGCACACATCAATCGGAGAGTCATAATTGCGATTAGTTTATCAGGATGTCCCACGTGCGCTGTCAATTCGTGGCAAGAATAGTACATGTCTTCAATTGAAATCCGTGACGCCGAAGCTGCGGACCTGCCCGGCGTCCTCCGCGTGCTTGCCGAATCGGGAATCGATGGCGGCCATTCGTTCACCCTGGAAGAGGCTCGCGAGCACTACGCGCGCATTCGTCAATGGCCGAACTTTCGCTTGCTGGTTGCCGTGACGGACGGCGAAATCGCAGGGACGTATTCGCTCTTGATCATGGACAAACTAGGCAAGCGCGGCACCCCGGCCGGTGTGGTTGAAGACGTCGCGGTACTTCCCTCGCGGCAGGGACAAGGGATCGGGCGCGCCATGATGGAGCACGCTCGCGCGGAATGCCGGCGCGCCGGCTGTTACAAACTTGCCCTATCCAGCAACCTGAAACGAACCGATGCGCACCGGTTCTATGACTCCCTCGGTTTCGAACGTCATGGCTTCAGCTTCGTCACCGAGTTCTGAACCAGGCCCACGTACATCAGCAGGATCGCGACGGTGCCCAACTGTTCCGGCACGCTTAGGATGCTCTCGGCAATTGGGAAGAGAATTCGCGAATGCTCCACACCCTGATTGCGATCCATCATCAGGTACATCCCAACAAGATCGAGCAGCATCAGGGGAAATAACGTGAAGAATATCTGCCAGCCATGCCCGTGGCTCAACTCGCGGCTCCGGCGCAACGGGTCGCCTTGCCGGTCGCCTTCGATGGCGACGATGACGTCCGTGAAGATCAGCCGGATCATGGCCACAATTCCGGGAACGAACAGCAGCGCTCCCCACAAAGTGACGGTGACTTCGACTTTGAACTTGTTCCCCAATGTCCGTAACCACTGGCGGCGTCCCCAGCGGAATGCTTCTGTGTAAGTCGCCGGCCGCCCTTTACGGCAGTACTGGACGAGGCCATACACAATCGCCGGTGCCGTGAGGGCTCCCAGGACGAGATCCCCCAATTCCATCACGAAATACGAAAGGATTCCGTTCGGCGGGACATCCAGCAGGTAGCACGCGAAATGGATGAGCAGTTTCCCGGGTAGGAAGACTGCCAGCGTCACCAGGCTTAAGAACGGCAGGGTGCGAAGGAAGAGGCGTATCGATGCCCGCAAGAGTACGATGGGAGACGAGAATGGCTGCGATGGGAAGTCGAGCTCGAGGTATCCGTGGCGTTGATCTTTTGCCATATTTACGATTAGTTGGAAAGAGTAGCATTATGCGTTTTCCGATGTGCGTCCTGCTTGCTGCCACGGCACTTCGGGCGCAAGCCCCGCTCTCAGGAACAGTGGCATTGGAGAAATTCAAACACCAGTTGGCGACGTTCACCAGAATGACGCGAATGCCAGGCGAGCCCGCTCCGGTGCCGGCCAAAATCTGTGCGATTCCATTACTCCAGATGCCGCTCGACCGTTCGATCGACCCGCAAATGGCAATTCGACCGAAAGAGGATGGGCATTTCTCGATCCTCCAGGTAGTTCCGCCCGCGCCCGCCTGCGCGGCCGGAAACGTATCATGGAAGTAAATGATCAGACGTAGCTTGCCACTCTTGATATTCCTGCTGCTTGCCTCCTGCGCGGAAAAGTCCGAGCCCGTCAAACGCTATCCGATGAAGGGCGAGGTCAAAGCGCTCGACGCCAGCGCCAAGACGGCTACTATTGCCGCCGGCAAAATTGGCGATTGGATGGAGGCCATGACGATGGAGTATCCGGTCAGGCCGGATTCCGAATTTCAAAAACTCCATGTTGGGGACAAGATCGAAGCGACCGTCGTCGTCGCCGATGTCAAATACTATGTCACCGAAATCAAGGTGAATGCTCCGTAGGATTTCGTCAACGGATTCGTTGGAAAGAGCCCAGCGGATCTCCTCTATACTACAGGTTCCGGTTCATGGTTCCCTTCGACCCGCTCTTCCGAAATCCGCACGTGCAAACCATCGCGGGACACTTCTGGAAGCGTCCTCAGACCACTCCGGAATTTCCGATGGAACGCCGTTTGATTCGCACCGAGCCCAACGTGCAGGTGCTCGTCTGCTCGCAACGTCCGCAGGATGGCGCCCGCGGCGAACTGGTGATGATTCACGGCCTGGAGGGTTCAGGCGAGGCCGGATACATCGAGAGTTTGAGCGCGGCGGCTCTGCGTTCGGGCTATGCGGCACATCGCTTCCACATGCGAACGTGCGGCGGCACCGAACACCTCTGCGACACGCTTTATCACGCCGGTTTGACCAGCGATTTACTGGCAGTGTTACGTGAATTCCGCAGCGAGGGCCGGGGACCGGTGTTCCTGGTGGGCTTCTCACTGGGAGGCAATGTCGCACTGAAACTGGCCGGGGAACTAGGCGAACAGGCTCACCAGTATCTGCGTGGAGTCTGCGGAGTTTCGACTGCGCTCGATCTCGCCGCCTGCGCCCGCCGCATCGCCGAGCCGGACAATCGCCTCTATGAGAAACGTTTCGTGCGCCGTATGTGCGCCCGCCTCTCCGCTACGCGGCGATACGGTGCCCGGGAATTCATCGGCCTGCACAGCGTCATGGAACTGGACGATCGCATTACCGCACCTTCCTTCGGCTTCGGCAATGCCGACAACTATTACCGGACGCAATCCGCGATCGCTTACCTCCACGGCCTGCGCGTGCCGGCACTTCTCATTCAGGCCAAGGACGATACCTTTGTTCCCTTCGCGGTCTACGAATCGGAGGCGGTCCGCACCAATCCCTTCGTGCAACTCGTAACGCCGGAGCATGGCGGGCATCTGGGATTCCTGGCGCGGGGGCCTTACCGTTTCTGGGCGGATCAGACGATAATGGAGTGGATTATCGGGATCACTGCTAATAATGTCCCGTTCAATACGTCAAAGGCTTGAATGTCATCGCACGCGTCGTTCTGGGAGGCGGTCAAGGGCGCACTCCAATCACTCCGGGGTAGCAAACTCCGGAGCTTTCTGACACTGCTAGGGATCATTCTGGCGACTACCACGCTGATCGCGGTGATGTCGGTGATCTCCGGCATGGACGTCTACATCGCGCAGAATGTCTCCAGCATGGGGGCCGATGGCTATCGGGTGCAGCGCATCGTCATGATGGGCTTTGATCCCAAGAAATACATGGAAATGCTGCGCCGCAACCCGAATTTGAGCAAGGATGAATACGACTTCCTCCGTTCGCGCGTCACCTTTACCAATGAGATCGGAATCAGCACCGGCCGGTCGGCGACACTCCATCGCGGTACGGAAGTCTCCGAGGGCGTTGGGCTCCAAGGCGCGACGCCTAATATCGGAGTGATCGCGAATTTCGAGGCGGAAGAGGGTCGATTCATTTCGGAAACGGAGAACGACCGTCACATGAACGTGGCCTTCATCGGTCATGATCTGAAGGACAAATTCTTTCCCGGCCAGAGTGCCATCGGTCAAACTCTCAATGCCGAGGGCGTCACCTTCGAAGTGGTCGGCGTGGGAAAGGCCAAGGGCTCGGTATTCGGCCAGTCGCAGGACAATTTCCTGGTGATCCCCGTTAACACCTACTTCAAGATCTGGGGCGCGCGCAGCGGCATGACTTTCGCCGCGACCGCCATCGATCACGACCACCTGGCTCAGGCGCAAGAGGAGGCTCGCATGTTGCTGCGCTCCTACCGCCATATCAATCCGAAAGAGGACGATACATTCAGCATGCTGACCTCTGACGCCCTGCTGAATTTCTGGAATCAGTTGACCGGCGCGATAGCGGCTACCGCGCTTGCGGTGGTATCCGTATTCCTGGTGGTGGGCGGCATCGTGATCATGAACATCATGCTGGCCGTGGTGACGGAGCGCACTCACGAGATCGGCATTCGCAAATCGGTTGGCGCCCGCAAGCGGGATATCCTGAACCAGTTCCTTGTTGAATCGGCCGTGCTCTCGGCCAGCGGCGGGTTAATCGGCGTGATCATCGCCTGGGTCGTCGCCGTCCTCGTTCGTATGCTCACGCCAGTGCCGATGTCGGTGCCCGTTCTGGCGGTTTTCGTGGGAGTCACCCTGTCCGCGGTAGTGGGACTGTTCTTCGGAATTTATCCGGCACAGCGCGCCGCCAGGCTGGATCCCATCGAAGCGCTGAGGGCAGAGAAATGAGCCTCTTTTCCATTTTTGCAGGCGTGCGGCTGGCGCTGGAAACAATTCGCGCGCACAAACTGCGGTCGTTCCTGACCGTATTGGGCGTCATCATCGGGACGGGTGCCGTGATCGGCGTCGGCTCCATCATCGCCGGGCTGGACGGCGCGATTACGAATCTGCTCCGCAGCTTTGGACCCAACACCGTGATCGTGACCAAGACGACCGCGATGGGGAACGCGACTCGCGCCGAGCGGAGCCGCCGCCCTCTGGAACTTGAAAATGCGCGCGCCATCGCCGAACGGTGCTCCTCGGTGGAACACGTCAGCCCGTTCCTGTTCGCACCCGGCGGGATCCATACAGCGCGTTACAAGGGCAACGATCTCTACAATATTCAATTGGGCGGAACCGAAGAGGGGTACGCCGCCGGTGGGACCACCATGCGGTCGGGCCGGTTCTTCACCGACCAGGAAAACTCGCACCATCTGCCGATCGTCGTGATCGGGGAGGACGTGCAGAAGCAGCTTCTCGCGAATGAAGAGCCGGTCGGCAAGAGGATCACGGTCGACGGGCATGAGCTGGAAGTTGTCGGCGTGATGGATCGTCCTGCGGCATCACTGCCGGGCCAGGACGATACGCGGATTTTAATTCCGTATTTCACCATGCGCAAGATGTTTCCCAGTGCCCGCGAACACATGTTGATTGTCATCGCCTACCCCGGGATGATCGAAAAAGCGCAGGACGAAGTGCGCGCGGTATTACGCATTGCGCGGCGGGTGCCGTACAACGGGCTCGACACCTTCTCGATCACGACCGCGGAGCAAATGATCGAACAGTTCCACAACGTGACCGCGACCGTCGCCATCGTGATGGTCATCTTGAGTTCGATCGGACTGCTGGTGGGCGGTATTGGCGTGATGAACATCATGCTGGTTAGCGTGACGGAGCGGACGCGCGAGATAGGCGTACGTAAAGCGATTGGCGCGCGCAGCAGCGATATCGTCGTGCAGTTTCTGACCGAGGCCGTGGTGTTGACCTCGTTGGGCGGCGTTCTCGGATTGCTGCTGGGATGGTCGATCTCTCGAGCAGCCGGCTTGATTTTCCCGAATCTGCCGACCGCCGTGCCGCTCTGGGCCGCTTCCCTGGGCGTGCTCGTTTCGGTAGGGGTGGGCCTGTTCTTCGGCATCTGGCCGGCGAGTCGTGCGGCGCGTCTCGATCCCGTCGAGGCGCTGCGCTACGAATAGCGGTTACTGCACCGCGATCGTAACTCCAGCCGGAGAAGTAATTCCGCCGATCGTGAGGTCCACCGGCACTGTCGCGCTCGGTACAATAGCTGAAGGCACGATAACGTTGATCTGAATGGCGCCGGCGATGATCCCCGGCGCCGCTCCCGCATAACTCACCGTCGCCGGCAGCCCGCCGATGCGCACGGAGTACGGTAGAGCCAGTTTGGCGAAAGGCGACTGCGCCAATGTGCCATCGGCCATCGCCGGTGACATGACGCCGCCGCCGGTCGCATAGATCACAATTGTGTGGCCTGTTGCAATCGGTGTGGCGAGCGAGTTCACTACACCATCGTCGTTCAGAATCGCCCCCTGTCCTTTTCCAGACTGGCTGGTCGTGAATATTGCCGGCGACGCCGCCGCCACGGGAATCGTCACCGGGGACGAGCGTATCCCCTGATATTCCACCTGCACCTGTGTGGTGCTGTGACCTTGTATCGCAAACGGCGCCACCGCGGCGGCCTGCCCGCTGACCGCATAGATCATTGGCGCGGCGATTCCATCGAACAGCATTCGCGTGCCCCCGGTAGTGCTGTCCACCAGGCCGTTCGTGACGCTCGCTGTCTGCAACTTTGGCGGCCCCAGATTCGCACCGAAGATCGTCAGGATCTCGCCCGGCGCCACGGCGCCGCTTTGCATGCTTGCAGCGTTTGCGACACCCTGGGCGCTAAAAACGGGAGTCGTCACGCCGCTCGATGACGTCCCCTGCGTTACCGGAATGGATTGTCCAGCGATGGTCAACGTTCCCGCCCGATAATCGCCGGGGTCGGGTGTAGCCTCCACCGTAAACTGCACCGTTCCGTTTCCGGCGCCCGGAGAGCCCGTCGCGATCGTAATCCAGCCAACGTTGCTCGCCGCCTGCCAGGCGCATCCTGGAAGAGTGGTGACCGTAACACTTCCCACCCCTCCTGTATTCTCAAAGGCCGATTTGCCGGAAGCCAGCGAATAGCTACACGCGGACGCCGTTGATGGAGCTGTGATTTGGGCCCACCACGTGCCGAAGGCACTGGTGCGCGTCGATGGCGGGGTGGCCGCATACTCCTGCAGACTCCAGAAATTGAGGTCGTTCACCGGGTCGACAACGGTGGCACTGTAGTCGCCCCACCGATTACTACCTGATCGCGCGCCGCGGCTGACATAAGACGCTTCGCCGGCTTTCACGATAATCTCAGGCTGCATCGCGTTGGGTGGATCGCCGGCAGTGCGATAGGAGAATGCGGCGGTTGGATAGTCGGTCGCGCTGAACCGCGTGTACCCGATCACAGAATCGCCGTTCTTGTTGACCGCGATCGCGGGATAGGCATAGTGAAATGTGCTCGTGGGGTCGTCGATTCTTCCACGCTGAAGCACCGACGGAGGATTTTGCAGTGGGTCGATCTGGAACCATTGCGCCGCCGCTCGCGTGGGCCGTGCGTAGGGCAGAAAAATAGTGTGCGCACACCAGATCTTGCCGGCGCGCATCATGCAATTTACAAGGCGGCTGTCACCGGTATCGATCTTCGTAGCGGTTCCGAGCTGCGGTCCAAAATCCGCATCCGCCCCGGTATCGGCCCAGCCCTCGTTGATGGTAACTGTCCCGCCGTTACCGCCCTTAAAGATCTCAGCGCCCACAATGCCGGAAACTTTGCTAATCCTGAGCTCGCCTGTATTCGCATTCGACGCGAAATCCGAAGCGAACTCCTGCATCAGGTAAAGTGTGTTCGGCTGGCTATTGTCAGAGTCGCTAACCGGCGTGAATTCACCCTCGTCATCGGCGAAGGTGACGTGATTGCCGGTGCCTTTGGAATCGTAGAGGTCGGCCTTGCTGAAAACATATAGGTTGGTATTGATGTAGTCGCCCGCGCCGCGAATCTGAAACATATTCATCGATACCGCAACCCAGTTCGCATTAAACCCCAGGGAAGGGAAGTCTCCCCACTGGTTCGCGCCCCCGATATTGATCTTGTAGAAATTCCACCGGCCGGTCGGGTCGCCGGTCTGCGTGGTGGCAATCAGGAGCGCCGAAGTGCTGGCCTCGCCGTTTACCGCCGAACAGGCGAGCCAGCGGTCCGCGGATTTGTCGTAAAAGATCCGGGGGTCGAAGCTATCTGTGAATTTTCCCAGGGGACTCCAGAAGGCGTTCAACGTAATCGGGAAATTGGCCTGGAGACTCCCCCCGCGCGATTGAATCAGGAATTGAGTATTGAGGATCGTGACCACGTGATTGGGCCCGACAGCGCCCTGCGTGTCCGGAGGAATGGCCGTGAAGTTGTCCGCCAATCCCAAAAATCCTCCGAAGCTCGGGATATTGGTGGCGGGGATCGCCGCCGCTGCGTGTTCGGGTACGCGCGCACTGGCGGCCGCCGGTTTCGCCGAGTTCCTCCGCCGTACGGCACGTTCAGGCTCATAGACTTCCCGTTGCGACAGCAAACCTTCCTGTGAAGGCCTCTTCGCCTGACGCGCAATCTCTGCGAGACTTGCCGAGGTCCGCGCTTCCGCGTCGCGGCGCAATTGTCCAAATGACGGCGGGGCGAGGATTAACACATAGAATATGCCGAGCGCGCGCAAATGTAAGGGCACAGGCGTTTGAAGATCCTTCTTTAGTATTATCGATTCTTCTCCTCTGCCATACTAGAGATCGAGTTCGAATGAACGCTCCGGAATCCACGTTCGTGCGCACCGCTCGCTGGTTAGCTTTCGGTTCGGGCACCGCAATTATGGTGGGCATTGCGCCCTCCCAAATTCTTCTCGCGCTTGCGTTTGCCGCCCTACTCGCATGCGGCGAGAGGCTTCGCCTGCCGCGCATTAAGGTTGCCCTCGGCTTGTTTCTCCTGGGCACCGTTCTCTCCCTGGCATTCTCCGAGAACCCTGGCGCAGGCCTACCCCAGATCCGCAAGTTCTATGTGTTTCTGGAATTGCTGGTGATCTTCTCACTACTGAGAAACGTGGAAATGGTACGCCTTCTATTCATCAGTTGGGCGGGCATCGGAGCCGTGACGGCGGTTCGCGGCTTCGTTCAATTCGCAGCCAAAGTGCAGGAAGCCCATCGGTTAGGACGTAACTTTTACGAGTTCTACGTGGGTGAGCGGATTACCGGATTTACGAGTCACTGGAACACCTATTCCGCAGAGGAAATGTTCGCTCTCATCATGCTCCTTGCGTTCCTGTTTTTTGCCCCCGGTGCGCGCAAAAGGCTTTGGCTTTGGATTTTGTGCGGGGCGCTGATCGCGGTGGCAATCGTCCTGGGCGAAACGCGCGGCATTTGGATCGCGGTCGCCGTCGCCGGCATGTATCTGGTCTGGTTCTGGAAGCGCTGGATGGTGATCGTCACCCCCATCGTCGTGTTAGTCGGCATTCTCTTGTCTCCGCAGGCTGTTCAGGAGCGTTTCACGTCGATTTTCAAACCTAAGGACGTAGATTCGAACCAATTTCGTGTCGTAACGTGGCGCACCGGTTTGCGCATGGTCGAGGCCCACCCGTGGCTCGGGCTCGGACCGGAAGAACCCCATCTTCAATTTGATAAGTACGTGCCGGCCGATATTCCCCGCCCGCTTCCCTCTGGTTGGTATGGGCACCTTCACAACATTTATCTCCACTATGCCGCCGAGCGCGGAATCCCGACGATGCTGGTCCTCCTGTGGATGCTGATCCAGATACTGGTGGATTTCTGGCGAGGGCTACAAAATCTCCCACCCGGCCCGTCGAATCGCAGATTCTTGCTTCATGGGGGGATCGCGGTAGTCTTGGCGACCATGGCTGAAGGCTTTGTCGAATTAAACCTGGGGGACAGCGAAGTCCTCACAATGTTCCTGGTGGTCGTCGCCTGCGGCTATCTCGCTTTGGAAAAGGAACTCGCGTTCGATTGAATCAGCTCCCCATATATCGGGCTTTCCGCGATTTCCGGCCGAACGGCAGTGCGTAGCCAATTAGGCAGAACTGATCCAACGCAAAGAGAACCACCGATTCCAGGCGCGCGCCGGATGACATTTCCTGTTCTTTCTTCCAGGGCGATGTATATTCTCCAATACCCACCAGGTGGCTGGCTTGCGAACGTTGGAAACCGAGTTGCAACGGGAATTGAATGGAGTACTGAGCCTTATTCAAGTCTCGATTTCCCGTATAAGTGAAGTTTTCTGTCTTCAGACAATCCAGTCGCGCCGGCGTCCAATGACTCGCAGGAAAGTTGACCTTCTGATTGAGCGGCGTGTCATTCACATCCGGGGGGTACAACACCTCAAACCGGGTAGTCGGATAGGTTTGGCGCACGTACGCCATGATTGCTTCCGTGAACTGCCCGATAAGCTCCGGCAGGAAGACGCATTCGTCGGCAAACGCCCCCGGATCGATATTCTCGTTCGCGATCAGCCCCATCGGCCGACCATATTTGCCCTGGAACGCCGCGGTAGTATGGCTGTCATAAAACGGCATTCCCGAGCTTCCGGCGAAATACCACCACTGCACTTCGCCAAACTGGAGGTAAGGACGTACACCGGCCTCGACCATTACGGTCGCCATATCCAAATAAACCTCTTGCCAGAACGACGTGCTCTCCACACCGAAATTTGTTTGCACCGCCGGTGTGTTGAGCCAAACCGCATCGCCATTTGGATAGCGCTGCGCCAGCCCCGCGCCCGCGGTATCGTCTCCGTGCTGCAGTTCCATACTGAACGCGGCAGTGGCTTCGATCCCGGCCGCCTTCAGTGACATAAGATAGGCGCGCGTCCAGTCCCGGCAGCACGATTGATCCGCGGCGTGGCTGACGTATCCGTACGCCACATTCCGTCAACCCCGCCCGAGAGCGTCGGGCCGCTGGGCTCCGCATGAAATGTAGGAGCAGTTTGTTTGTGCTCCAAGCCCTATTGCATTACCCGCGATCCCCATCGTGCGCGAGCGAATCGTGAGCACCGCGCCCTGCGAGGAAGCTCGGACTCCCGTGGATCCGGCATTAATGATCAGCTCGAAACACTTGGCGATACTGTCCGCTGTGTCTCCTATCAGGTTCAAGTGTTGAAGGGGCGTCGCGTCCAGGGTCACTTGTGTGGTCTTGCCAAAGACCGGCGTACCAGAGAACGTAATTGTTCCTGAAGCGTAGTTGTGGCCCGGGCGGCACAATTCGTAGAACCACATCGCGCCCGCGTAATGATTGGCTCTACCTTGAAATCCCAGCTTCTCGAGCAGCCAGCTGGTTCGTTCGGGAGCGATCGCGATCGAGTGGTCCGTATCCCAATCGGTGGCGAGGGTGGTCTGTTGAAGATTCCCAAACTCGGGCAACTGGTCGGTCGGGTAAACGATCTCCAGGAAATCAAAATACACGGAGGTGTCGATCGAGCCCGTATGCGTCATCGTGACGCAGTGCTGCGTCAGTCCCGCATACGCGCCCAAGGGCAGCCGCACTAGAACATCTTCACCGGCCAGGTTCAGATCGATCGCGACCGGGGCTGCGTTATCTACTTGAATAGAAATCTTTCCGGCCGTCGCTGACATTCGGGTCCCCAGCCACAGCGAGTGTGCCTGATTCGCCAGATAGCTGCAGTGCATCCTCGCCCCAGGCTGCGTCGTCCATCGAATGGATCCCCCCGAGTAATTCCCGTGATCGACGCTCCAGGGGCCGTTATAACTCACGTCCGCCGAATCATCCTCGATGCGCCTGCTTCCCGCGCCCGGCACCGAATACACCAGATTCTCGCCAGTCACGGACCAATTCGATACGTCCACTGAAAACTCACTGCGGCAGAAGTCCGTGTCTTGTAAATCCGCCGCCCACGTCCACCGCATCTTACGTACATTCTTCGTGGGAACCAGCGCTCCGCTGATATCCAGGAGGTTTGCGAAATCGAGTTCGATTCTCCAGCGCCGCGGGGAGAGACCCCCGCTAAAGAGTCTCGCCGCGGGCGACCATGATTCCGTGCCGGTGCCAAACACCGTTCCATATACGCCCACTCGATTTCCATTGGAACCGGGCATCCCTAGATAGGTAAGTGTGATCTGTGCGCCCTCCGCGCTTGCCGTCACGCCTGCCGTGTTCTGATTGGCCGCAATGATTGCCGCCATCGCAGCCGCGGCGCTCTCTAAGAGTATCCCCACCCGTGATTCGATAATTGAAGTGTTGGTCGAGCCATGCCAGTTCAATGTAATCTCCCGGTCCGGGTGTGCCCTGTAACTCGAAGATGGCTGTCGCAGCATGATAATCGTCCATCGCGCGCCGCATGATCTTTCAGTGCCACTTTGTACAGAGCTTCAGCGGCTCCGGAGCTCGCCCAGATGCGCAGATAAGGCCAGTCCACGGTCGGATACAAACTCGAATCCACCGGAACACAGTTCGTGCGCGTCTCTTCATATGATAAGTGGATGCCGCTCAGGTCGCCGTCCGGCAGATTGCGAAGCGCCGGATGTTCGAATGTATTGTCGCGCGTCCAATCCACCACGGCCCAGTCGAATTGTTGGCGCCAGCACCCCGATACTATAAAGCCGCTTGCGGAAGCTCCACTGAGGGCAGCGATCGCCGACGGCCTTTGGAAGTAACACTGCAGGTCACGGTCCGGCCTGAGCTTAGTAAGTTGTTCTGCCATTAGATTCGAATCAGCACCGTAAGATCGGTGCCGGGAATAAGCTGCCCTACGGCGAGAATGGAAAGTGTGATCTTTGCGCCGGCCTGCAATGGCGTCAGCAGGTTTCCATCCGCTGCCGGCGAACTGGTAAGGCCCGCCGGTACATCGAGCGTACAATATAGCGCGCCGTCAACATTTACCTGCAGTCGCACGTCCGCATCTGCCGCGCCGCCGAGAATCGCATAAACATCGCGCACGGCATGGGGCGCTTCGACGATCACCGCCGGCGCCGCACTTTGTTCGATTGCCAGGAATCCCTCCACCTGGATCGAGTATTGTCCGCCAGATAGCGTTCGCAAACCGCGATCCATCGTGCTCGTCAGACAGATACTCCTCGCCGGACTGCTGCCTAGGCGGTTCGTCACGAATAACTCCGCGCTCGCAATGCGCACATTGGGCAGCGAAACGGGAAAGCTCCAGCTTCCGCTATATGGGCTGCCGAAGAACCCGGGCGGGAATGCCGCGATCACGCTCTTATCGAGCAGTGGGTAAATCGGAGTCTGTCCGAGGTGTCCCGTTGGCACGCTCAGATGCATGCCCCTGCGTTACCTGCCACCGCGCTCCGCCGTTCTCTACCGCATCGATACGCATCACCTCGGAATCGATCTGGACCAGACTTCCAGGCAGGGCCGAGGATGCACTGTCAGGTCAATCGCACTGTCGTTTTCAGCCACCGTGTTGGCAAGACCGATTCCCGGCCTTCCCCAGAGCTCGTCCCAATAATGCAGCGTTAGCGTCGCCGCCATGATCGTCCGCGTATTGTCCAGATCGGTAAAAGAAACCCCACTCAATTCTGCCGTGCCCCCTCGAAGACCGGGTCCCAGTCCGAAATAGGGTGTTTGCGGAATTCCCGTATCGCTGGAACTGCTTCCGCCAAGCTGGTGACGGCTCACGATCGATAGCTCCTGGGAACACTCCAGATCATTCACGTTCGCCGACCGCCCACAGATTTCGATCGTCTCTCCGGAGCGATTCGGCACTTCGAACCTGGCCGGGCTGCTCTGTGTTAGTGCGCCAAACTGCCAGCCAGGCTCCGCGACGACGAAGAAACTCGTTGCATCGGGAACCACCGCCCAGGCTGGCGACACCATGACCGTGGTCTCAGTGTTGGACGTGATACTTCGCTCCTGGCCTGCTCCGGCGCCCCGCGTAATCCTCGCGATCATTCCCCGGTAGCGGTTTTCCGTCATGTGCAGACTGTCGTTTCCGGCCGACGTTGCACTGTGAATGGTGACAGCGGTCTCTGGTTGCAATTCCATTCGCCAATAGAAATTCGCATGATCAAAATTCGGGTCGAGCGGCGCAATCAGCTGCTTGTCCATTCCGGTGTCCGTAAACTCCACCGCGATTGCCTGATCGGTGGCGATACGAAACAACTGGGCCGGTGTCGTTCCCCGGTACACGTGAAAACTGGCCGTGCCCGGTGGGAAGCTTAGTCCGTGAATCGTAACGCTGCTTGCGTCGCGCAAGCGTAACAGCGCGAACAATAAACGAGAGCAAGCTTTCATTGCCCGACGAATCCACACCGGCGACGCCGTAATACAACGGCTGTCCCGCTTGCAATGTGCCGCCGCTCCCAACCGTCACCGCCAGGCTGAGGAGGGGAATTCCGGGACCGCTCGCCGCGCCTACGGCCGGCTTGACGAATCCCACCGTCAGATCGATTCGTTCCGAGCCGTCGCCCGCGGTGGTTACCGCTTCATCGACCGCGAACTGAACCGCGCCCGCATCGTCCAGGACCGCTCCTATCAGTGGCTGGGGCACTCCGATACCGGCGGTGCCCTGACGCCGGCCGCCACTGCCGGACGCGACCTGCCCATTGGTATCGGCATACCATGCATCGTCGTGAATCTGCGCCGTAATGGTTGAGACACGATGGTTCATTCCCGGTGCGATTTTCAATACGCGGAATGGCTGGCGCGTGAAACCCTCTTTTAGATAGGTGAGCGTGATCAGGTCACCCGGCCGGATGCCGAATGCCTTCACGCTCGTTTGGAATTCCACATAGGTGTTGCCCCGAACGGACCTGTCCAGATTCAATTTGAGAATTCTCGCCGCCTGATCGAAATTTGGCAGGCCCAGCGCGGCCAGGGTCTGCGATACTTCCTGACCGGTCCGCGCCACATCGTCGGCATCCACCAGGGAAAAGCTATCCTGTTGATACTCATTCAACGCATCTTGAAACTCCACGCTGAATCGATTCGGTGTGTCGGCCATGCTGCGCGAATACAGGCGTAAGCTCGGTTCGCCGTTCGCTTTGCGCGCGATGCCCGAGTAACCGTTGCTGCCGTCTCCGAATTCGTAGCTCGGCCATCCGCCATTACAGGGTTCGAGAGCGTTCGACCACCCCGGCTTTGCCGGCATCTCGAGCGCCATCGAATTCTGAACGTGGCATTGCAGCGCGCCATTAGCTCCGTATGTCAGCAGCAACCGGGCCGCGTTGCGGACGCCGCGTACCAGGTCGCCTGCGCTCTTCCTCTTCTGTAACGCCAGGTTGCATTGAAACCTCGGCAGGGTAATCGCGTTGCCGTACAAGTCGAGCGCCGCGATCTCTTCGTCGCAATAGGCCGCTGCGGCGGCAAAACTTGTGAGATCGATCTCTGTCAACCCCCATCCTGCCCGCCGCAGAACGTCGAGTAGAACCCACGCCGGATTGCTCGAGAAAACTTCGCCACCGTAAGTTCCGTCCACGGCGTAGACCGGCAGCTTCAGGCCCTGCGCGAGAACCGCGACTTGCGGGAGCGTTTCTCCATTGTTGATCCGGTTCGGAACCACAACCGAAAGGTATGCCATGCTCCCATACGGGTCACCAGCGGGATGTCCCGCTCCGTCGGTAAAATCGGGGTTGCACGCGCCCGTCCGTGTCCCCAAAGAAGGGATGTTGTACCAACCCGTTGCGGTCATGTTGGTCCCGGCAATGCCCTGCGGAACCTCGACGTTGTTGACCAGTACTTTCAGCACACCCTGTATCTCGCCCAGTCCCAGCAGGACTTCCATTCGCGTCAGGTTGCCATCATTCCGCGCGAACACCACCGGAGGGTTGAACCACGCAGTGCCATAGATCATCGGTACGAAATCGTTGTAGCGCGCCTCGTTCACGGAGATTGCCGAAGTGTGCGAACTCTTGTCTCCGTAGGTGCGCACCCCGATCGCCGGCGGCACAAATTCGATTCCGCCGAAATTCACGAACATTCCCCGAGCTTCGCAATCCGCCCGCGTGTAGCCGCATGAGGAGAATGGTCCGCCCGCGTCGAGCGCTCCGCTGCCTCCGCTCTGTGCCGCCGAATATCCGCAGCGATAGAACCGCGAATACTTCCCGCTGACTGCCGCCATCGATCGCTTCGCTACGTTGCCCGTCGTCCGCCGGAAATTCCCAGGGGCAGCGGCGCTGAATGCGGACCTGCGGCAGCAGGAGTCTCTGCAGGTTCATCCGGTTCGTCGCTGAAAGCCGCAATGTCGCTTCCAGAATTTCATCTGGCGAATTGCAGATCCCTTGAAAGAGGATCGATTGCGCCGTCAAAGGTGCGTCGTTCCGCAGGTCATAAAACACCAGCCCCGCAGTCAGCCGCGCACCCTTCCAACCCGTCGCGCGCTCCAACTGCGAACAGTGGGAATCTGCGTTCGCCAGCACCAGCGAAATCCGCGGTACGCCATCCACTCCCTGGTCGGATGACGCTGTAACTCAAACACGTTGTGTTGCAGTACCCGCGCCGCGTACGAGACACCCTCGATCGTCACCGCGTGGGTGCTCCAGTGCTCCGCGTGCCCGTCTCGCAATACGCAGTCGAATAACAGCAGTGGCGTATCCGTTACTGCCTGTTCCTTTAGCTCAAAGATGGTTGGCATGAATGATATTCACCGTGCAGGAATGGCGATTTACGCCGGTCTTCGTCATCGCTAGTTCGTCGTCGCGCAGATGGGCGTTTTCATAGACACCGCCCCTGCTTGTCGCCTTGTATCCGGACGCTCCGGGTTGCGCTTCCACCTGCATCCCGTAGATTTCCACCGCCCCGAGAGCTTCGATCTCGATCCCGAAGCGCACCGACGTTGCATCGGGCGCGGCAGGCGGTGAAAGTACCACGCGATTCCATTGCGTAGTCACTTTCTGAACCCGGAACGCGCCGCTCGCCCACAAGCGTGTGTTGGTCTCTGCGTTCGCGCGCAAATACGCAGCCAGGGAATATCGATACGCGCCAGGCGCCGCGATCGTCTGCGCCACCGTCTGCGCCGCAATTCCATTGTTAAGCACGCGCCACGCCTGAGTCCCTCCGCGTGGGTCTTCGACCCCTGGCGTCAAGGTCAGTAATGGATCCTTCTGCCAGGCTTCATTCCCCAGATCATCGCTCCACGCCAGCAGGTTTCCCGCGGGATCGAGGAAAAGTGAAGCCGTACAGCGATCCTTCAACTGAATCGAAGAATGCTTGCAGCGCTGCCGGCTTCCTCGTCGTTCAAGTCCGAATAGACCAGGCTCCATTCCGTAATCACACCCGTCGGATCGCTAAGTTTGATTGCGCTTCCGTCGGCCGCACGATTCGTTACCGTCCGGGTGCGGCGCGTCTTCCGTATTGGGAACTGGCTCAACGCTCCAGTCCCGAGTTGTGGATATACCAGCGTCATCGATTTCGTACCACCGTGATCTTCGTCAGTCCGCGCATCTCGGCCAGCGTCGTAAGGTCGATGTCGTCGGCCTCCAGGCTGCAGTCGCTATACACATGCCCATCCCACGGATCTGCGAATGCGAAGCTGCCGAATGCTCCCTGATTCACTGCGAAGAACTCTTCGATCGCCGCCAGTTCGGCCTCATCGAGATCGTTCAAATGGATTTCCCACCGCTGTCTCGCTCCCCCGTTGTCGCGATACCGTTGATCCAATCCATCGACGAACCGGACCGTCTGGTTCCGATATTCCTGCCGCCGCACGATCGGGTATTGTGCGATTGCGCCGGTCTTCAGTTGCGGAAAAGTCGCCATGTCAAAGCTCGTTCACCACATCGTTAATCGCGTTCATGTTCAGCATCGCGTCCCGTACCGCGAGCGCGATGTCATTGCTCCGGTCCATGAACGACCGGGCATCCATCGCTTGTACATTGACCGTGATCTGCGGTGCCGCGGCCGCTGGCTGCCGCGCCGGAAGTGCCGGCTTGCGACGTTGCGGCGGATGATCCCGATGATCCACCCTGCGCATCCGGCCGGTAGCTACGTGGCATCCCCGACTGGTCGTAATCCAGTCCGCTCGTGCCCGATGCCGTTTCCGCACCCTGGAAATCAACCGCCGCAGGCATCGCGTACTTCACCAGAGGCGCCGGCGCGGGAGTGTCGCTGCCGCCGAAGAGACCAACAAGCCCACTCACCAGCGGTGCCAGCCCGAATCCGCTCTTGAGCACCGTGGAAGCAACCGACGTGAGCGTGTCCACCGTCGAGGAGGATTCATTCGCCGCGCTCGACGTCGTCTTGACATTGGGCTGCGGCGTTGCCGCCCGCAATTCCTGCACCTGTGCGAGCACTTCCGCCAAGCTTGTGGAGACGTCGGACAACGCCGACGTCTGCTGCCCCGACACCTGCAGAAAAGTGTTATAGATTCCGTCTTGTGCTGTGTTGG
This sequence comes from uncultured Solibacteraceae bacterium, assembly GCA_963811575.1. Lineage (GTDB taxonomy): Bacteria > Acidobacteriota > Terriglobia > Bryobacterales > Bryobacteraceae > Solibacter. Next base: position 335,365 of record CAWERY010000018.1, read on the forward strand.
CCATTTTCTGTCTCTTGCGATAACGCCTGTTCTAGAATTAGAAAGGCCTCTACTTGCCGCGCGCTCAGTTGCTCGAAGTTCAGTCCTCCAAGCCGCCTGCGCACGAAAAATTCTTCAACCAGCGATTCGCTGTCGGCTGTAACATAGGATTTCGGACAGCAATTGAGCGCCACCGTCTTGCGAATCCAGACCGGCGGCCGCGCGGCGTGTCTCGCGAAATCCCAACCCATCCGCAATTTCTCCGCAGTTCCAGGCCGGCTTGTCTGCAGCGGTCGCACTCCCAACCAGCCTGGTTGGCGAATTGAAAATGGAAGGCGACTAGGAGTTTTTTCGTTCTTCTTCGCTTAGCCCAATTTCTCTGCGCACCGCTTCCAGGGCCTCCCGGAATACATCCTCGGGCCCCTGCGCCAGCAATTCAGGGCTCGCCGCAACTCCATCCACGCTTAGCCCCTCTACTGCCTTTACACCCCATGTGACGTAAAGCAGTTCGATTTCGGCCTGAAGCAGCGCCGCGTCCATCTTGTCCGCCGGATCTGTTCCGGCGCTCAGAAACTCCACTCGCTTCGCCAGTTCCCGCACGCTTCGCATAAGTTCCAGGCGTCCTGAGAATGAGATCCTGGCAATGCGAAACTTCAAGCCGGGTCGTACCCGCGAATCAACAACGAACTCGCTTTCGTGAGAGACGCCGGACCTCGCCCCGGCGCCTCCCTTATCCTGCTTATCCGAATGCCACGGAAATCTCATCGTCGATCGTCCCCTGTGCCCGCGAAGCGCGAAAGCGCCACTGCAGGCGATTCTGTCCGTCATCGAATTCCGGCACCTCCGGCAACACGCTCTTCAGGTACACGCCCATTACCTGGCCCGCCGCTTCGCCAAGCTGGAACATGATGCTGATCGGCGATTGCTGCCGCGCTGCCTGGTACAGTTCATTGCTCGCGTTATCGTCCATGCTGTACAGCTCAAAGGTGGCTGTCACGGTGCGCTGTCCCGGCGAGATGCCAAGCGGCGTCGCTTGTCCGAACTCCCGGCAGCGCGCGTCAAGCCCGTTCTTCAATGTGATCGACGCCTTGGTAATCGTCGAAAACTGCGTCGCCGATGCGCCCAGCCATGCTTGGCCCATATGTCCCGGCACAACCGAGTAATCGAACGTGTCGAGCGCCGGTTCGGCCGGGAAGCTCTGCAGTTGCCCGGCCCCCGTTTCGAAGCTCGCGCTGTCCAGCAGATCTTTGGCGATCCCGTTGAAATGGAACTCGTGATAATCCCCGTTGATCAGGATCTCCATCTGGTCCACTCCAGCGCCGTGCAACACTCGTTGCACCGCGGTCGCCGGACTCCAGTAATCGAAAATTCCAACGCTCTTCAAGTCCGTCGCCGGTGTGTATGTTACGGTCGCGCCGATCGTCGCCCCCGCCGCCGGAGGGAAAAGGAACGGAGCGTTCAACTGCACCGTTTGGCCATCTACAATCGCCATGACGAAGCGAATCTCGCCGCCCGCACTCACCGCCTGTCCCGCGCTCAATCCATGCGGAGATGTCGAAGGTCAGCCGCCCTTCCGGCGTACTCGCTGCCACCTTCCCTCCCGTGAAGCGTTGCGGAGTTCCCCCCAGCGCCGCTTCGAATAGCGGACCGTACCCCGGCCCGGCAGCCGATTTGTCCCAACTGGTCAAATACGTCTGCAAATCGAAATCCGTCTTTCGCCGAACGCCCGTCGGCAGACCGGCGAACGTTCGACTGCCCGTTTTGTCCCGCCGCGTTCCCGCGTCTACCTGCTGCCGGATCCCCAGCTTGACGGCGGGAATCCGATTGGCGGCCGTGATCGGGTCCACCTTTCCGTATGCGCTCTCCAACGCCGCGTAAAATCGATTCGCGTTGGAGGATATATAGGAAGCCATGTTAGTCCTTGCTTACTCCGATTTCGAAGGTCACCTTCGCCATCTGCGTAAAATTCTTGCCGCCCTGCTTTACCGGGCCGTACGCCACCTGGTACTGCCCTCCGTAAAACATCCCATCGCCCCAGTCCCCGCGACTCCCGTGTAACATCTGCATCGTCGCGTCTACGTAAATGTCCAGCCGGTCCTGAATCCCCTCCAGCCTGTCCTGCGAGTGACGGAGCTCGATCGCCATGTGTGCGCTGCCCGAGAACTTGCGGAACTTCTCCCGCAGGTCGTTCACGAGCTTTTCGCAATACACGTTCACCGCTGGATACGTAACCCGGGTTGCTCGCTCTGCCAGATCCGCCGCCACATTCTGCGCCCGGATCTGCGTTGTGTCCACCAAGCCGGCGAACTCACGCTCCGACAGCGTCAACGCCCCCAGTCCCGCGTTCACTCCTCCCGGGCCCGCCATTCGCTGCAGGACCTTGCCCGTTACGGCGCTTCCGATCTTAGTTATCATTAGCCCCTCTGTATCATGCGCGGCACCGCCAGTAAGTAGTCCGGCGTTTGACCCCTGCTGGCTCTGCCTCCGCTCACCAGCGTGTTCGGTTGCGTCCAGGTCTGGTCCAAGGCCAGCGTCGAATCGTTCTGTCGCGTGAGCGATTGCGGCGAAATGCCCGCGTAAACGTTCCACCCCTGCGCCTTCATTCCCTCCGCCGCCTGGATTCACCGAGAACGAACTGCCCGCGATGTCGATCGTCACCGCCGTCGATCCCATTCCCTCCGCACCCGCCGGATTCGTCCACGCCGTCGCGACATAGTAGGTGCCGTCCGGCAGTCCGCCCGCACAGGTTTCCACACGGGGAGGAAAGGCGCGCCCCACCGGATCGTTCACAATACCGAGCCCGGTCTGAACCACCTTGTCGTACGCCCACTTCACCATCCCGTGAAACTCATCGCGCTTGCCCGCGTACCGGTCGTTCAATTGGCTGCGGTATGCGTCGCGGTACACCATCTCCAGGGAGAGGTACGTATGCCACAGTTTGAGCGGCGGCGTAACCACCACCCTCCCGCAGTCCGTCGCCATCGCATATCGCCGGTTTCGCGCCAGCAACGTCGCGATCTCCGCCGCGATTTCCTCCTGTGCCAGCTTGAGTTTCCCGGTCACATCGATGCCTTCGGTGTTGGCCACATCGAGCAGTTGGGTGTCGTACGCCCGCAAATCCTCGATGCTGGAAACGTCGCCGTCCGTGAACAGAGCCATATCGATCCGCCTATTCTTTCGGGCCGCGAGCGTGGCTCTTCAGCCGGTCGAGTTCCGCCGTGGAGAGTACCGTCAATTGCAGTTTGGCCGCCTGAGCAATCTGCTCGGCCGCCCGTTTTGCGTCCGCCAGCACGGCGCGATACGCCTTGACCTCTTCGGCCGACGCAATCCTTGCCAGGTTTTCCGTCACCAGTTTTGCGGCGATCCGCCGCGAGACTTCGGTCGTCGTTCCGGCCTTGCCGCCGTCCACCGTGTCGTTGCTGACTACGATCGGGAACTCCTCCGCAATCTTCGCTTCCACGTCTCGAATCTTCTGGTAGTACAGTCGTAAGTCCATAATCTCCCTTTCCTTCGGCCGGGCATCCTGCGCATGCCGGATGCCCGGCCCGCTTCGCCAAGCCGCCTAGGTGTTGACCTGCACGCCCGAAGTGTTCCGCAGAACGCCGCAGCCGTACAACACGTCAACCGTGAACTGCTGCGCCAGCGTATTCGGCTGGTAGCTCATCACCACCCGCATGCCGAAGTTCCCCAACTCCGCGTACTCCGCGATCGCACCCGTTCCCGGAAGCGGCTGCGGCAGACGGCGAATCACCAGGCCCAACGCGCTCTTGGTGAATGCCATGTTGTGCGTCGTTACCGGGCTGCTCCCGGTCTTCGGCACGAACTGCGAACGGAACACGAAGAAGTCCTTGATCTTCCCCACGCTGCCGTCGATCAGCGAGCGCAGCCCGGCGTCGCCCGCCGTCTGGAATTCGCTGAAGCGCGGAATCTGGCGCCATGCCGAATACGTCGCCGCATCCACCACCATGAACTTCTGCTCGCTCGTCGGAACCTTGGCCAGGAACAGCGCCGTCTCCGCTTCGTCGATCACTGCTTCCGTAATCGCCACGCCCGGCGTTCCCACCGGGGCGTTCGCCGTGAAACCGGCATACAGATTCAACAGGTCGCTCTCGATCTTCTGCGCGATCGCCGCCACCGCCGGCTCCATGTAGATCTTCAGGAGGTCCGGCACCGCCAACACTTTTGTGACGTCCGGAATCTGAAAGGTCGCTTCCGCGTGCGTGTTCAGCACGATCTGCGCATTGCCCAGGCTGGGATTCTGCGTCTGAACCGTGCCGCCTTCAACGATGTTATTCGCCACCATCGTCGGCGGAATCGGCACGTTCACTGTGTCGCCCGCCTGAGCCAGTACCGGCTCGTAATCGCGATTCACCAGGTTGCCCATGACAAGGTTCCCCACCAGCACCGGCAATGCATCGGCCGCCACCAGCTTCACAATCGCGTTTGCAATGTTGCTCGAAGTAATTGCTCCCAAGACTCTTTCTCCTTAAATCTCTCTACTCTGCGCAGACCGTCCGGTCTGCGGCGGAATGTCAGCTCCGCTATTGGCCCTTCATGGTCTGCGAGGCTACGCGTACGATTTCTTCCCGCACCCGTTGCATTTCCTCGGAGCTCATTCCTGGACGTATTCGCTCCAGGTCCACCGGCTCCCGGCGAACCGCCGGCGTTTTCAAGGTGGCCGTCATTCCCGTGCCGCCGGCGATCCTCGCCGGCAGAAATTCCGGGTTCTCGTTCACAAATGAGGTCAGGTAATCCTTCAACGGCGTTTCGCCGGCTTCGTCACGAGCCACCAGCCGCCCGTCCTCCGTCCGCACGATCCCGTCCTGCACCGCCTTGAACGCAAGGTCGATCTTGCCCACGCCCAGCCGCTGCAGTTCGGCGCGTACCGCCGAGCTCCGCTCCGCCTCTTCGGCGGCTTTGCGGCTGCGCTTGTTCTCATCCACCAGCTCGTTCACACGGCGCTCCAGTTGCTCGCGCCGCTTGCGCTCCTCCTGCAACTCGGCCTTGTGCGCAGGTACGCTCTTCTCCTGCTCGCTATTCACGAATTGCTCTACCGCCTGCCGTACAATCTCCTGAATGTCGATGCCTTCCATATACCTCCAAATCCTCGGGAAGTGCCGGAACTCTTACTTCCAGCTCCCCATATCGCCTTACTGCCGGTCGATCTCTTCCGCGACCCGGTTCTTGATGTCCTGCCGCGCGTCGCACAGGTACTTGAAGGCCAGCCGCTTGAACACCTGCTTCTTCAACGTCTCTGACGCGATCCCCAAGCCCAAAAGCTTCCGGGCATCTTCCAGTTCGTTGCTGAACTCGCCGATGTCGAATTCATCCATCCCCAGAACGTCGATGGACACTCCGTCCTGCCGCGCCTCCGCAATCGCCTTCAACACCTGCTTCATCGTGTCCTTCACCGCGTCGCCGTAACCGCGAAGCACTTCTTGCGTCACGCTGAAATCCCGCTCTTTGGAAAGTCCGCTCATGCGTTGAACGGCATCCGCGGAGCCGGCCTGGCTCATCAGATAGCAGACGCGGTAGATTTCGTCCTTTAACCGGACCAGGTTATCCGCCGCTATCTGATAAACCTTGCCTTCCGGTTCTGCCCATCCGAACCGGTCCTGCGGCGCGAGCTGTATGTAGTAGCCCTCGCCCGCTATCTGGTTCAGTTCGCGGTCGGAATACACCACCGGCATCGCGAACAGCCCCATCGTCAAAGCCCAGGAGAGCGCGTTGGATTTATTGAAATGCTCCAACTGCAATAGCGCGGCCTTGTTTACCAGCCACATCCCCTCCGAGACCTTCATCTCGAATACCGGTACGCGGTTCAGCCCCGCGAGCCCGTGACGGCCTTCGTCAATCAGCTCGATCGCCTGTCCCTCGCCGGCCTTCCGAAATACCCGAAAATTCTCGCGGTCGTAATAAATCCACCGCGTCTCCCTTTCCCATTTCGCGTCGCTCACCTTCGATTGCTGCAGGCAGTTCGTCCGGATGACTACCCAGTCCAGCCCGTTCGAAGGGTCGCGATTCCAGTTGATGACTTCGTCCGCCGAGTATTCGGTAAGGTATGCCCGCGATCGCCCGCTCGCGTCTTCTTCCGCCCGAGTCAGTACCGGCCCGGTCGCCCTCGGAAAATCCACCACCAGGAAACTGATCCCGCAAACCAGCGCCTGCGTGAATCGTTGCCGGAAAAACTCGTGCAGGTTGGTGCCCTTCAGATCGCAATCGTCCGACAAGACACTGTAAAATTCCTTGGCCGCCGAATCGTTGCCTTCGAACTGCAGCATCGGTTCGCGCCGCATCAGGGTCGTCGCGTACCAGTCCACGATCGAGCCGATGTAGTTCTCGTAGAACACCCGGTTGAGCCGTTCCTGATAGACCTCTCCCGGTTCACTCTGGCGGCGCACAAGGTAGTCCGCTGCGCTCGCCCGCAGGCGTTCACCGCCCGCATATAGATCGCGATACTGCTTCCACATCGCTTTGCGCGCGATGTATTCCGGATGCTCCCGGTTGATATTCTCCATAGTCTGTTTGCTCTCCCAACTTCCCGCCCACCGCGCCGCCTGGCATCAGATGACTCAAAAGTCGCTTGCCTTGCACCCCGCTGGGCGGCTGCGGTCTGCATTCCTGCCAGAGCAGATAGCCCAGCGCGTCCGATAAGTGCGTTCTCTGCCGGTCCCGATCCTTATCGATGATGTTAGATCTCCTGTTTGTAACTCACCTGCTCCAGATCCATAATCAGTTCCTTGCACTTCGGATCCACTAACAGCCCGATGTTCCCGGCCGCCGATCGCAATTGCCGGTTCATCAGGTTGCACCGGTCCCGCACGCACGGGTTGGACTTCGGTACCTTGTATCGCACCGTCATGCTGCGAATTCACCGCGAAGTGTTCCCGAATCATCTCGTAATCGGTCGACCCCGTCGTCTGCTGCGCATTTCCCGACGCGTCCCCGTAGATGTACACTCCGCCCGGATGCGTCGGATACCGCCTCAGAAACTCCTCGCACGCCTGACCCGTCGTCGCCCGCCGAATCACAATCTCGTCCAGCACCCGAACCTCGTCCCGGAAAATCTGCACAATCACCGAACTCATCGGGTCCACATTGAAGTCCAGCGCCCAATACAGTGGTGAATGCGGATTCGGCTCGAGTTCCATCACATGCGCCGTCCGGTCGAACGCTCCGTAAACGCGCCCGCCCTGCATGCTCAGGTAAGATCCAAGCACCTCCTGTTGATAAAACTGTTCGTCATAGCTGTCCTTCAACCGGCCGTAAAAATCCTTGACCTTGTCCAGCAGATGACGGTTCTCGAAAGGCTTGGCCAGAACCGTGCCGTAACCCTCAACCGGGTCCGCGATGAACTTGCGATACACCCAGTCGAATCCCTTGGGCGTCCACACCGCGAAACCGCACAATTGCGTCGCCTTTGGGTCGCGTAGCCGGCCCTCCAGGCGGAGCCACGCCTCGTGCTGCGTGTAGGTAAGTTCGTCCAACCCGAACCACGCCAGATTGGTGCCGCGCAGCCGTTCGAACTCGTCCACCGGGCGAAACAGAATCCGCGACCCCGTGTCCTTGAACACCAGCATGTTCTCGGCCTTGTTATGTTCGTACGGAATGTCGTTCTTCTGTAGAATCTCCAGCAGCGCCGCCTGTGTGGCGTCGCGTAACATCGGGTAAGTCGGCGCGCCCAGTAACCCCAGCCGCCCCTGATTCACATAACTCAGCCGGATCGCTTCCTGGCACAACGCCTGGCTCTTGCCGCTCCCAATCGGTCCGGAGAAACCTTTGAACCGCGCCGTCATGTCGTGAAACAGTCTTTTGCGAAGGCAGCGGGTTGTATTCTATCCGCCGGTGTTCGGTTCTTCCGGTTGAACCCATGTCACCTTGATCTCCTTCGGCTCTTCGTCTCCGCCAACCTCCTTTTCTATCTGCACTAACTTGAGATAGTCCGCCAGGGATGCTTTGAAGTCCGTGGCCGTCAGGTTTGCCTCCATCTTCTGAATTACCGTCTTCAGAATGTCTCCGACCCTCAACTTCGTCTTCACTTCCGCCCAGTGCTCGCAGGAAAGACACGATTTGGGAGCCTTCTCTGGTTTCTTGCTCATGGTGTTCTCCGTGCTCCTCAAAATGAAAAAGGCCTCGCGAAACTCGCGAAGCCTTTCACTTACTTCCCAAAATCAAAAGGGCCTCGCGAATCCCGCGAAGCCCGCCGCAACCTTCTCCCTGTTCTGAAGTTACCACCCGCCCACTTGCCTACTCCGTGGGCGAATTTTTTAAGTTACTGAAAACGAACGAAATATAAATTTTAAAAATTGGTGACGAGAAATTTTCCCCCACTACGTTTTTGAATATGGAACTTCTCTTTTCCCGCTAAAGCCTGCAAACGCGCGGCCTTAGGCTCCTCCACCAAAAGATAAAATCGCTCCGGCCCCGCCCAGTACCGTCGAAAGTCGTCATCGCTGATAAAAACATCCTGCGGCGCGTCCGGTGCGTACGACCCGTAATCCAGGTTGTTCACCCGTCCGTTCAACAGGTACGCGCGCCGGTTCGTGTAAAAGAAAACCGAGGAGAACGTGTAGTATTGGTCGTCTACAATCAACTTGCCCGGCGGCGCTTCCAGCAGCGCTTCAGCCAGCGGCCGCGACGACATGTAAGGGTCGAACACCACCAGCGCCATCCGCGCCGCGTGGAAGAACAACACCAGCATCGCCGCCAGTGACGCCGTCACCGCACGATTTCGCCATGCCCCGATCGCCCCAATTCCAAACGCGATTCCCGCCACCACCAGCGGCGCCCGCAGGTAGGCGAAAGATGCCATCGTGAGATCCGTCATGTGTCCCAGCGAAAGCGTGTATACCTCCGGGTTCGAGTTCAGTGCCGATGCGATATCGCCCGGCGAGGCCAGTCCCCGCACCGTCCACAGAATCGCGCCGATCGCCGCGCAGCGCCAGCGTCGTAACCACCGCGATTATCCGTGTCCCCCACTTCAACCACCCGCTCCCGCTCGCCATCGCGCATCCCAGTAACATCGCCATCGCCGGATAGCACGGCATCGAGTAATACTCCTGCGTGGTCGAGAACGTGAAGAACATCAGGATGAAGCCCGCCCAGCAAAGGCACAGCAGCCGCACTCTCGATGCCCGGTCCGCATTGCCGTACCGCAATTGCAGCGCCGCCGGAAAATACATGCTCCAGGGAAAGAACCACAGCAGGTGGAACAGCCAGAACAGCGGCCGCGGCACCGTGTTGTAATCCCGCGGATATCGCAGGTTCAAGAACCGCAGCACATGCTCGTTCATGAAATAGAACCAGAAGAACCCGTGATACGAGCCCTTCTCGCTGTGCATCGTGAAATCGAAATACGGCGGATTCCGAAGCGTCGCCAGCACATGCCACGGCGCCGCGATCGCCAGCAGCAATAGGATTCCCGAGAAAGGCCGCAGCCTCCGCCACGTTCGCTTTACCAGCAACTGCCTCGTCAGCGCCAGATAGATCAGCCCCGTCGCCACCGGGAACGCCGCCGCGATCAGGCCCTTCAGCAACAGCCCCAGCGCCATCGCCACCCAGATCGTCATCGCCCACAACGTCGGGTGCGGTTCTTCCTCCTCGAGCACCCGCACCATCCCCCAAAGCGAAAGCGTGATCGTCAACGTCAGCATCACGTCGGGAATCAGAATGCGCGTGAACAGAAACAGGCCGATGCTCGTCCCTATCGCCAGTCCGGAGTACAAGCCCTCGCGAATGCCGAACGCCCACGCCGCGAATCGCGCCGTCACCCAGCACAGCAGCACCGTCGCCAGCGCGATCGGAATGCGCGCCGCCCAGTCGTGCGCGCCGAAAACCGCGAACGACACCGCGATCATCCAGTATTTCAACGGAGATTTTTCGAGGTACGCTACCCCGTCCAAACGCGCCGTGACCCAGTCGCCGGATTGCAGCATATTGCGCCCAATCTGCGCCTGCACGGCATCCACATCGTCCATCAGCGACGGCGGGCTGACAATGCAGCCCAGGAAAATTGCCGCCGCAATCAGTACGACGATTATCTGGTAGCGAAAACCCGCGCTGGTGCCTGGCGTATCTTTTCCTCTGCGGGCAGAGCCTCTACCTTCCATCTCTTCATCCACAGGAAAAGCGTCAACAGACCCCATAAGTGATATCCGACATTGATGCGCCTCTCCATATGATCGCGTATCAAGCCGTCAATTGCGCTAGCGTCGAAGATTCCGGTCGCCCCAATCGCTTCCGGCGTCATCGTATCCATCAGCAGTCCCCGCAGCGTCCCGCGGAACCAGTCGTGCGTCGGAATATCGAAACCCGTCTTCTTCCGCGTCAACACGCTCTCCGGCAGCTTGCCGCGCATCAATTCCCGCAGCACGTGCTTTTGCTTCGTGCCGCGGATCTTGTGCCGCTGGGGCAGGGAAGCGGCGAACTCCACGATCCGGTTATCCAGGAACGGCGGCCGCACCTCCAGCGAATGCGCCATGCTCATCCGGTCCGTCTTATACAAAATATCGTCGGGTAGATAGAAGTTTTGATCGACGTTCAGATATCGGTTCAATACCTCGCGTGGACCGTTCAACGCCTCCACCATCCGCTGTAGCCCGTTGCCGTTCGTTCCGGGACGAATCTGCCGCAACTGTTCCGCCGAAAACGTTCCGTTCCAGAAAAAATGCGCCTCGTCCGGATTCAGCAGGCTGCCTTCAATCCACCGCTTCAGTTTGTATTCCAGACTGATCTTATCGTCGGATACCGGCATGTACCGGTCTAATGCTCCGCGCATCAATCGCCGGATTCGCTGCGGCACCATCCGGAATGGACGCGCCAGGCGATCGGCCTGATACGTCAGGTATCCGCCAAACAATTCGTCCGCGCCCTCTCCCGAAAGCGCTACCGTCACGTGCCGCCGCGTCATCTTCGAAAGAAACCACACCGGCAGCGCCCCAGCATCCGCACTCGGCTCGTCGGAGTAGTACGCGAAATCTTCGATGGCGCTCTGCAGCTCCACATCCGGATTTAAATCGAATTCGTGGTGATCCGTGCCGTATACGTTCGCGATCTCGCGGAAGTATCGGCTCTCGTCGAAACTCCGCCCCTGGAACGACACCGAAAACGTCTTCAGACGCCCCGCTGTCTGCTCCGCCGCGTAATGGAGAATCGCCGAGGAATCCAAACCACCCGACGCCCAGATTCCCAAGGGCACGTCCGCCACCAGGTGCTCTCGTACCGAATCCTTCAGCAGCCCGTCGAGCTCTTCTTTCGCCGCATCCAGCGATATCCGCCGCGCGCTCGTGCTCGGCGAGGTCCACCACGCTTCGCACCACGCTTTACCGTGCCGCCACTCCAGCAGGTGGCCCGGCGGAACTTTGAGTATGCCCTGGATCAGCGTCTGCGGCCCCGGAACGTAATTCACCGAAAGGTACGCATCCAGCGCGGTGAGGTCCAGATGCCGCGGCACATTCGGATGTTCCAGAATCGCCTTCAGCTCAGACCCGAAATACAAATCGTCGCCCGCCCGGTAGTAATAGAGCGGCTTGATTCCCATCCGGTCCCGCACCAATACCAGCCGCTTCTGCGATTCCGTCCACAGCGCGATCGCAAACATCCCGCGTAGTCGCGCGAATGCCCGCGTGTCCCACTGTAGAAAGGCGCGCAGCACCGTTTCGGTGTCGCAATGGGAACGGAACCGGTGCCCCAGCGCTTCTAACTCGCTGCGCACCTCAAGGTGATTGTAGATCTCCCCGTTGAAAGCGATCGCGGTATCCCCGTCCTCGCTGACTATGGGTTGATCGCCGCCTTCCAGATCGATGATTTTCAGCCGGACCGCGCAGAGTGTCGCTTCACTACCTTCGAACACGCCGTGCTGGTCGGGCCCGCGGTGGGAAAGCGCTTGCGTGATCTGTTGTGCCAGCCCTCGGCTGGCATATTTACCGAGACGAGTAAACCCCGCGATTCCGCACATTTAGAGTTAAATTCCCCGTTCCCTGGAAGATCATTCGCTTATCCATTCTAACGCTGGATTTTCGTTAAATATACCACATTGGGCTCAAAGTTAGAACAGAATATTGCGGGGAAATGCAAGCCTCTTTGGGGGCATCAGCCAAATTCTTCACCTGTGAACTACGTTCACACACAACTTTGTCCGAAATATGGCTAAACCTTTGTAGGGGTACCGTCGTCTAATAGCCGAGATTCCCATGACATTCTCGGTGTGCAAATGCGCCCCAATCCTCTCGCTCCTCGTCGTCGCGTCCTGTTCACGCTCCACTCCTCCCGTGACTCACGCCGCGGAGCCCACCCCCGTCGCGCCCCGTTCCAAGCGGGAAATCCGCCTCACCGGCACCCTCGAAGCCGTCCATTCCTCCAAAATTCTCGTGCCGCAAATCTGGAGCCAGGGCGGCCCCATGACCCTCACCAAGCTCATCCCCAACGGCTCCCGCGTCAAGGAAAACGATCTCGTTGCCGTCTTCGATGCCACCCAGCAGATCGATCAGGCCCGCGACGCTCAGGCGAAATTTGAAGACCTCGGACATCAGGTCGAACAGAAGCGCGCTCAAAATCGCGCCGACGCCGAAAAACGCATCGCCGATTTTCGCCAGGCGGAGGCAGATCTCGCCAAGGCCGAAATCGAGTTACAGAAAGGCCCCGTCCTCAGCGCCATCGATCGACAGAAAACGGAGGTCCGCCTCCAGACCGCCCGCACTCACGTCGATAGCCTCAAAACCTCGAACGCCGCCCACGATAAGAGCGATGAAGCCTCCCTCCGTATCCTCGAACTGCAGCGCGACCGCCAAAAGGTGATGCTGGAGCGCACCAAAAGCAATATGGCCAAGCTGGAGCTCCACACCCCGCTCGCCGGCATGGTCGCCCACCAGAACCTCTACCGCAACAACTCCATGGGACACGCCCAGGAAGGCGATCAGCTCTACCGCGGTCAACCGATCCTCAGCATCTTCGATCCCTCGGAAATGCTCGTCCGTTGCGCCGTAGGCGAACCCGATGGAGCCTCTCTCAGCTCCGGCATCAAAGCCACCGTCTACTTTGACGCGTATCCCGACCTCGCCCTGCCCGCCCACTTCGAATTCGCCAGTCCCGTGGCTTCCTCCGCCTTCGGAAGTCCCATCAAAAGCTTCACAGCCGTCTTCAAGCTCGATAAGACCGCCCCGCAACTCATGCCGGATCTCTCCGCGGCCGTCGTCGTCGATGCCGTCGCCAGCGAGGTAAAAAAATGAGCGCCGCCGCTCCCGTACCTCAGCCCATCGCGCCGCTCCCCGTCGCCCCGGTTGCCAGCCCTCGCACCCGGGCGCGTATTCGTTTCTGGGTCACTCTCCTATTCTTCGTCCTCGTCGTCGGCGGAGCTTCCGCCGGCATCTATCGCTACCGCCAGGCCCAGCCCGCCGCCATTCTCCCCTCCGCCCCCGCGCGCCTGGGTGATTTTCTCGTCATCGTCCGCTGCCGCGGCGAACTCAAGGCCGAGCGCTCCGTCCAGGTCTATACCCCCATGGTGCCCAACCTCCGCATCGCCTGGATGACTCCCCCCGGCACCAACGTTACCCAGGGCGAATCCATCGTTCGCTTCGATTCTTCCAGCGCCCAGCAGCAGCTCATGCAGAAGGAGGCCGCCCTCCGCCAGGCCCAAGCCACGCTCGACCAAGCCCTCGCCCAATCCAAAATCACCTCCGAGCAGGATAAGACCGACCTCGCCGACGCCGGTTTTACCGTCGAACGCTCCCGCCTCGAAGCCTCCAAACAGGAAATCGTGAGCCGCCTCCAGGGCGAAGAGAGCAAAATCGATTACGGCGTCGCCCAGCAGAAACTCAAAGTGCAGGAGGCCACCGTCGATCTCCACGCAGCCTCGGATCTCTCTCGCCTCGCCTCTCTCACCCGCCAGCGCGACCAGGCCAAAGCCGATGTCGATATCACCAGGGAACGCATCGCGCAGATGGAGATCAAATCTCCGCTCTCCGGCTTCCTCATCTTTCAGTCCAACTACTCGCAAGGTTGGATGAACGCCAAGCCCTTCAAAGTCGGCGACAACGTCTACGCCGGCATGGTCCTCGCCGAAATGCCGGACCTCTCCACCATGCTGATGGACGCCAAGGTCGAAGAGATCGATCGCGGCCGCATCTCTGCCGATCAGGACGTTCGCGTGCGCATCGATTCCCTCCCGGAGCTCACCCTCAACGCCAGGATCCGTCAGATCTCTCTCCTCGCGGAAGCCAGCAACGAATTTCCTCCCGTCCGCAGCTTCCGCGCCTACGCCGCCATTCCCAAACCCGATTCCCGCCTGCGCCCCGGCATGAATGGCGGTATGGATATCATCATCAGCCGCATTCCCAAAGCCATCAGCATTCCCGCCAAGGCGCTCTTTACTCACGCCGGTAAGCCCATCGTGTATGTAGCCGAGCACGGCCAGTATCGCGCGGTTAGCGTCGAAGTCCTGGCTCGCAATCCCGATGAAATCGCCGTCAAAGGCATCGGCGATGGAACCATGGTGACCCTCGTCGATCCCGAAAAGAAGGATCAGAAGAAATGAAGCTCCGCACCGCGATCGTACTCATCTTCGTACTCGGAATCCTCGGCACCCTCGCCTGGGGCGTGATGCGCGTCGTCCGCGCCTCCACCGCCACCGCCGCGCTCGAACTCCCCACCACGAAGGTCAAGCAGGGCCGCGTCACCCTAACCGTTGCGGCTCGCGGCGAGCTTCAGGGTGGGAACTCCGAAATGCTCACCGCCCCCATGATCGGGTCCGATAGCATGGCCATCACTTCCCTCCGCGAACCCGGCGAACTCGTCGCTCCCGGCGACGTCGTCGTCCAGTTCGATACCACCGAACAGGAGTTCCGTCTCAAGGAAGCCGAAGCCGATCTCGCCGAAGCCGAGCAGCAGGTCGTGAAGGCCGAATCCGATTCCAAAGCCACCGAAGAGGAATCCCGCTTCGCCATGCTCAGCGCTCAGGCCGAGGTCAAACTCGCCGAAATCGAGGTCCGCCGCAATCCCCTGATCGCCAGCATCGCCGCCCGTCAGAACGATATCGCCCTCGAAGCCGCCGTCAATCGCCAGCGCCAGACTGCGCAGGATTACACCAATAAGAAGACCACCTCCGCCGCCGGCATCGCCATCCAAAAGGCCCAGGAAAATAAGGCCCGCGTCATGGCCGATATCGCCCGCAAGAATATCGAGAACATGACCCTCAAAGCCAAGACCGGCGGCTATGTCAACGTGCAGCAGAATTCCAACCAGAACATGATTTACTGGGGCATGCAGTTGCCGCCCTTCCAACTCGGCGACACTGCCCGCGCCGGTATGGCCGTCGCGCAGATCCCCGATCTCAACAGTTGGGAGGTCAGCGCCAACGTCGGCGAACTCGATCGCGGTCACCTCACCATCGGCCAGCAGGTCTCCATTAAAGTGGTTGCCCTTGCCGGTAAGGAGTTCCCCGGCAAGGTGAAAAACATCGGCGGTACCAGCGGTCCTCCCTGGGATCGACGCTTCGAAGCCCGCATCGGCCTCGATCACGCCGCGCCCGAACTCCGCCCCGGCATGACCTCCAACATGATCATCACGGTCGATACCCTGGATCACGTTCTCTGGATCCCCTCCCAGGCGCTCTTCGAAAGCGACGGCCGTACTTTCGTCTACACCCTCGGGCCCAGCGGCTTCGTCCCGCACGATGTCACGCTCGTCCGCCGCAGTGAAAGCCAGGCAGTAGTCACCGGGATCAAGGAAGGCGAAACCGTCGCCATGTCCAACCCCGATCAGCAGCTCAAAACGTCCGCTCCCCAACAGAACGGTGCCATGAAGGCTCTCGCGAAATGATCATCTTCTCCGACGTGGGCCAGGCCATCGCCAACCTGCGCGCCCAGAAAACCCGCACCCTGCTCACTGCCCTCGGCATCGTTTTCGGCGTCGGCAGCGTCATCGGCATGCTCGCCATCGGCAGCGGCGCGCGTGAGGAATCTCTCCGCTTTATCGAACAGCTCGGCGTCCGCAACGTCCTCATCGAATCGCGCCCCGCCACCAGCCAGGAGGAATTCCAGCAGCGCCGCCGTTCCTCTCCCGGACTCTCCGCCCGCGACGTGCGCATCCTCAAAGCCAACGTCGAAGCCCTCGAAACCCTCTCCGCCCGCCGCTCCATGCACCCCGCCCGCGTCCTTCCCAAACCCGCGCGCGATATCCCCGAGCTCTACGGCGTCGAACCCTCCTACAGCGTCATCCACAGCCTCCACCTCGCCGAAGGGAAGTTCTTCGATGAGACCGATGACGCCGCCAGCTCTACCGTCTGCGTGCTCGGCGAAGGCGCCAAGGTCAACTTGCTTGGCTATGGCTCCGCCCTCGGAAAATTCGTGAAGGTGAACGATTCCTGGATGGAAGTCGTCGGCGTCCTTCAGGAACAGGTCATGGCCGGTGCCCAAAACAGCGGCGCCTCCATGCTGGACGTCAACAACATCATCTATATCCCGCTCAACACCATGCAGTACCGCTTCTGGGACCAGGGCAGCAATATGAAGGATGAACTCGATGGCATCGATCTCCGCCTCCGCGCCGAAGCCGATAGCATCGAAGTCGCCAAGGTCGTCGCCGCCGTCCTCAATTCCACTCATCACAACATGCAGGATTTCGGCGTCACCATCCCAGCCGCCCTGCTCGCCCAGCAGCAGCGCACCCAGACCATCTTTACGTACGTGATGGTCGCCATCGCCGCCATCTCTCTTCTGGTCGGCGGCATCGGCATCATGAACATCGTCCTCGCAACCGTGATGGAACGCACCCGCGAAATCGGCATCCGCCGCTCCATCGGCGCCCGCCGCTTCGATATCGTCCGTCAGTTCCTCACCGAGTCGATCCTGATTTCCGTCGGTGGAGGCTTACTGGGAATTGCCTTCGGCTTCTTCCTCGCCTGGCTGATCGCCCGTACCGCCGAATGGAAGACCATCGTGACCTCGTCCTCGGTCATCATCGCCTTCGGCGTCTCCGTGGCAGTCGGCGTCATCTTCGGCATCTACCCCGCCGTCAAAGCCAGCCGCATCAACCCCATCGACGCCCTGCGCTACGAATAATCGCCCTGGGGGATCGCAACTCTTCTTGCGTTCCCCCTAACTGCGCTCTCTTCCGATTTCCCTAGCCCGCCTTCGCGTCCCGCGCCTCAGTCACCACCGGCTTCGTCGTCACCTTCGGCTCCGGCCGCATGATGTCGATGCTGCCCTTAAAGTAAGCCCCGTCGTCGATGCTGATCCCCGCGCTCTTGATGTCCCCGATCAGGCTGCCCTGTTCGCGAATCGCGATCTTCTCCGTCACTTCCACATTGCCCCGCACGCTGCCGAAGATCACCACCTCACGCGCCTTGATGTTCGCCCGCACCTTGCCGTTCGGTCCCACCGTCAACAGCGCCTGCGATTCCAACAGTCCCTCCACTTCGCCATCGACCAGTAACTCCTCTCGCGCCCGGATCTCGCCCTTAATCGTCATTGAAGGTCCGATAGTTGCCATTTGTTTCCCCGCTGACTTCACAGTGGATGATGTCGTCGCTGCTGCCGGTGCCGGTGCCGTAGTTGGCGTTGGTACCCGCATCGGCTCTACCCGTGGCCCTGGTGCCGCCGGTTCGTCATTACGTTTGTTCCACATGTTGCATCCCCCTCTGAGTTCCGATCCGCACGCATCCGCAAGCGGTCTTTTTGTTGTGAACTCGACAGCGCTGCACATGGAGGGCCAAGTGCTCTATGTGCCTCATACGCGTATCACTGCGTGTGATCCGCGTAACTTTTACTCACGACTTTTTGCGCACGATGCTCTAACATGAAAGCGAATCCCCGAACGACGACAGGAATTTTTATGACTCATATGCGGGAGCACTGGCAAGGTGCATCTCTTCCCGGCGATTTCATCCTCGAGCAATGGCTGGGCGGTGATCCGGACGCCGCGTTCTTTCAAACTTCGCTTCCCCACGATGGCCGCCGCGCCATTGTGAAATTAATCCCCGAAGCCGCCGTCGATAGCCACGCGCAGCTCGCCCTCTGGCATCGAACTCGCCAATTGCGTCACCCGAATTTAATCGAACTCCTCGATTTCGGACGCGCCGATCTCGATCGCGAAATCGTTCTCTACGCCGTCTTCGAATCGCACGACGACACGCTCGCCAACGCCCTCTCCCAACTGCCCCTCAACTCCGCAGGAGTCCCGCGAAGTTTTGGATTCCGTGATCGATGCTGTTCGCTATCTTCACGCCCAAGGCCTCGCCGCCGGCGTGCTCGACCCCGATCACATCGTAGCCGTCGGCGATCGCATCAAGCTCTCCACGGATTCTCTCCGTGAAGCCGCCGATTCCGTCGCTCCCGCCGAAGACATCCGCGCCCTCGGCGAACTCTGGAAGCTTGCCCTCCTGCCCGCCTCCCCGCGCAGCGCCGAAATCGCCGCCCACGCCGCCGACCCCGACCCGCACACCCGCTGGACTCTCGCGGAAATCAGCGCCGCCCTCACCCCGCCCGTCACCGCCGCCCCGCCGGCCGTCGTCGCCGTGCCGGTGGATCCCGAACCCGTCGTAGCTCCGCCGCCCGCAGTCACCCTGCCGCCCGTCGTGAGTGCGCCCCTCCTGCCGCCCCCGCACCGCCCCGCGCCCAAGCCCGCCGTCCCCTATAATTTCCCGAAGTGGATTGTGGTCGGCACCGCCGGACTTCTCCTTCTCATCCTCGGACTCAATCTCCGCCGCTCAACCCCGGTCGCCACTTCTCACACACCGATCGCACCCGTCTCCGCTCCGGTCGATACGCCCACACTTCCCCCACCCGCGGCGGCTCCCGTTCCAGTTCCCGTGAAACCTTCGCCGTCCGCCGGCCGCGAGATGTGGCGCGTCATCGCCTTCACCTACCGGACACGGGATGCCGCGGCCAAAAAGGTTCACCAGCTCAACCAGCACCATCCCGATCTCCATGCCACGGTGTTTTCGCCCAGGGAACGACGCGGTTATTACTTGGTCTCTCTCGGCGGGCGCATGACCCGCGAGGATGCCGTGCGTCTCCAGCGCTCCGCCAAAGGCAAAGGCCTCCCGCGCGATCTCTACGTTCAGAATTATTCGGAGTGACGCCTTACAGCGCCGCTTCCAGAAAACTCCGTAGATCCGTCTCCGCCACATCCGGCAGGCCCGGAGCTACGTTGTTCAACTTGCCGTCTTTCATCCAGGCTTCGAATTGGTCTACCAGCTCGAACAGGTGCTCAAACGAATCCACGATGAACAGAATCGGTTGGTAATGGTCGATCTCCGCCACTTGATTGATCACCCACTCCAACTGAAGCGGATAGCGCTGCACTTCGTCGGATTCGATCGCGTGCTCCAGCTCCCCGTATGAGCTCAGCAGCCCGCTCCCGTACGCCACCGTGCTCTTCGGGCCGCGCATCAGCCCGAACTCCACCGTGAACCAGAAGAATCGCGACATCGCCCGCATGATGCTCGTCAACCTGCGCACCCTCTCTGCCGGGTCCTTTACCTCCGCCGTAATCCGCGCCGCCGTCACCGCGCAATCGCCGAATCGCACCAGCGTATCCGCGAACTGCCGCTCGGTGTGCATCGGGACGTGCCCCGCAATATCGTGGAAGATGTCCGGCTCCGGTAAGTAGTCCATGCGGTCCACCGGCCGGATCGTGATCGTCGTCGGAAATTCGCGCCGCCGCAGGCAGTCGAAGAACAGAAATCCCGGCACATATCCGCTCACTGGTTTCGCCTGGAATCCAGTCAGCGGCAGCAGCCGTTTGTTGACGTCGGCCAGCCTCGGAATCCGGTCGTGCGGCAGGTCGAGCGCTTCTACGCCCCGCAGAAAGTGATCGTTGGCGTAGCGCTCCCAGCGCGGCTGGATTCGCGCAAAAAGCCTCCGCCACGCTTCATGGTTTTCTTCAGAATAGAGGTCGTAAGCTTGTGTAATGTAAAGCTCACCGCGCGAGCGTGCCTCTTCCACAAATGGCGCCCGTCCCGTCGTAAGTCCAGGTATCAGT
Source organism: uncultured Solibacteraceae bacterium (assembly GCA_963811575.1). Classification (GTDB taxonomy): domain Bacteria; phylum Acidobacteriota; class Terriglobia; order Bryobacterales; family Bryobacteraceae; genus Solibacter. Next base: position 355,321 of record CAWERY010000018.1, read on the forward strand.
CCGGGTGCCGTAAGAGTGCGGGCCATAGGTCCCTCCCTGCTGGTTTCACCTTACCAGAAGTTTGGAACAATGACAACCTCCCACAGGTGGTGCTATAGACTGTGGCAGGCCTTGCAGCCCGCGTCTACGGTAAAAGTCCCGCTTTTTTCCGCGCTCGCCTGGTGTCCCAGTTGCACGGAAATTGCGCTCTTGTCCGCCGAAACGAACTGCACCGCCTCCCCGTTCCGTGCCTCCCGATTCGCCGCCAGGCCTCCCGCCATCATCACCACCGCAGCCGCAATCGCCACCGCCATCCGCGGCGCCTGATGCCGTCTGCGTGTGAATCCCAGCCGTACGCCCAACTCCTCGGGCGCCGTCACGGGCTTCAGATGCGCGCTCAGTTCCTCCGCCAGCCAATCAGACATGCGTGGCTCCTTTCAAATTCGCCAGGCGCCTCTCCAGCGCCCGGTGCGCCCGATTCAATCGCGACGCCACCGTCCCCATCGAACAGCCGATCACTTCCGCAATCTGCTCGTACGCCAGGCCTTCCGTATACCGCAATACCACCACGATCCGCTGCTCTTCCGGCAGCTTCTCCACCGCCCGCTGCACCCGCTCGCTCATCTCCGTCCGCAGCACCGCGTGCAGCGCATCGCCCGGAGCCCGCAGCGCCGCCAGAAATTCGTCCGCCATCGGCACCGTGCGCCACGATTTGCGCTTCTGGTCCAGGCAGCTGTTCACCACCAGCCGGTACACCCAGGTGCTGAACATCGAATCCCCGCGGAAATCGCCAATCGAGGAGTACAGCTTGAGGAAGGTGTCCTGGGCGATATCCATCGCCAGCGCCTGGTCTCCGCTGAAACGCAGCGCGATCGAGTAGATCTTGTCCCGGTACGTCTCGAACAGAACCCGAAACGCCTCGCGCTCGCCGCGCCGGCATCCCTCCACGAGTTCGCGATCCGTACACTCTAAAACCATCGCCTACCCTCTGACGATCATACCGCCCTTTTTCTTCCGCCTTCTTACTTCTTCTTGCGTATGTAAATCGTCCCGTTGTACGTCTTGAACGTCGCCTCGCTGCCGCCCCCGTTGATCGTCCCCGTAATCGTCCGGTCCATCGTGACCCGGAACTTCCCGTCAGACGTCTCGTTCTTCTGCGTAATCGCGCCCCCGCCCAATTTGAAATCGAAGTCGCTGTATACCTCGCCGTGATCCGTCCGGATCTTCGCGTTCGCCTTGAAATCCGCCGGCAGCGTCACGTCGATCGTCCCGTTCATCGTGCTGAAGGAGAGCGGCTTGCTCGCGTCCACGCTGTCCATCACCACCTTCATGCCGCCGTTCATCGAATGCGCCAGCACAGATCCGCTCACGTTATTCAGCGTGATCTTCCCGTTCATGCTGTTCAAATCCATCTCGCCCTTCACGCCGTCCACTTCGATGTCGCCGCCCATCGTCTGCAGCGTCAGCGCCGTATCCGCCGGCGTCGATATCGTGACCGACGATCCGCGCCGCCCGTGCTGCATCCGCACCGTGACCACATTGTCCTGCTCTTCCACAGAGATCCCGCGCTGCGGCAAATCCAGCCTCCGCATACCGTCCGCCCGCTTGTCCTCCACACGGGAACTCGAGCCGCCCGAATCTCGCGCCTCCACGATCACTTCCTTGCCGGCATAGCTCTTCACCACGATCGATCCGCCCATCAGGTTCACATCCAACTTGCGGGCGTGCGTCGAGTTCCGCGCCGGGACCACCACGCGTTCGTTCCCCTGATCCTGCGCGAACCCGGGCGAACAAACCGCTAACGTAATGCCCATTAGGGCGACTTGGTATCTCATCTTCGTTTCCTCTTCTCAGTTTTTCGTGGCGCGCTCTAGCAGCGTCTACGTCTTGGAATGCAGCCGGATGCTGCCGTTCAACGTTTCGAAGGAAAGTTCCGGCCCGCCCTTGCCCGTCCGGCCCGAAATTCTCCCCTCGGACCGGTATAGGAACTTTCCGTTGCGGCTTGCCCCCGCGTCCGATTCCGGCATCGATGTGACATCGAAATCCGTATAGATGCCGCCGTTCAACTTCTTGAATTTCAAATCCGCGTTCAATCCGTCCCGGAAGTAAACATCCACCGCGCCGTTCAGCGTCTTGAACTGCGTGGCCTTCGCGGGGTTCTTGCTGTACGTCACCTTTACCGTCCCGTTGAGCGTGCTCACCAGGCCAGACCCTGCCACATCTTCCATCTCGATCCCGCCGTTCAACCCGTGAATGTCGTAGTCGCCCGTCGTCTTCTTCACCTGGATATCGCCCTGGTTGACCGTCTTCAACACCACCTCCGTGTCGAACGGAACCTGTATTTCGAAATTCAGCACCACGCGGTAGCCGTAGTAATCTTCTCCGCGATAGTTCGTCCCGTTGCTCGTGCGGAACGGCCCGTCCTCGTATAGCCGCACGAAATTCCCCTGCTGCGACATGTCCAGCTTCACATCGCGCTTCGCCTCCGCCACCGCCTCTTCCCGGTCCGCCAGAATATGCTTGTCCACCGATACCTGCACCTGCGTGCCGCTGTACCCGGTCACATGGACGTAGCCGTGGATGTTGTCCACCAGCAGCTTTCTGCCGCTCGCCCCCGTGTCGAATGTCTTCCGGATCGCTTCCTTCTCGTCCAGCTTCCAGTTCTTGTCGTAGTCCCGCGCCCATCCTGCCACCGGAACCGCCGCCAGTGCCAACAACGCCGCGTATCTCATCGTTCGGTCTCCATTTTGTGCAGCGCCCACGCCGCGCGCTGCCGCACCATCTCGTCCAATTGCATGTTCTTCGACAGGCGCTCCAGATCCGCGGCCGCCCCTCGCGCGTTCAACTGCACCAGCATGTCGATCAACGCAATCTGCACCAGCGGAGTCTCCTGTCCCGGAATCGAATCCACCATCGCCCGCGTCAATTCCGGATCCGCCGCGTACTTCTGCAGCGCATCCACCGCCGATAGCCGCACATTCACGTTGCTGTCGTGATTCACCGCCTGCAGCAGCGCATCCAGTACCTGTCGGTCCGGCTGCGGCATCTGCTCGCTATACGTCACGCCCCGCATCCGCGCGCTCGGCGATTGCCCCTGCAGCATCGAAAGCGCCACCATCTGCCGCAAGCCTTCCACCTGCCCGCGCAACTGCGCCATCTCCGGATTGCCCGCGTCGCCGCGCCCCGGCAGATACCGGCCCGCGAAAATTCCCAGCGCCAGGAGTCCCGCCGCCATCGCCGCACGCCACACCGGCCGGGCAGGGAACTTCACCACGCGCGCGCCTCCCGGCTGTCCCGCCGCCATGCCCGCCTCGTACGCCGCCAGCACTTCCTGGAACCGCGCCTTTGCCGTCGATTGCGGCGCGTCGTCCGCTTCCGCCTTCAAACTCTCCATCCCTCTCCACACCGCGTTCAGCTCCGCAACCTCCGCCCGGCATCCGGCGCAGCCTTCCAAATGCTCCACCAGTTGTTCCCGCGCGTTCTTGTCCAGGCGCCCCGCCAGGACTTCCGGAATCTGTTCCCGAATTCGTTCGCAATTCATGACGCTCGTTCTCCACTTAACGCGAAGAAGCGGTCGGTCAACTCCCGCATCGCCCGGTACACCCGCACCTTCACCGTCCCCACTTCGCATTTCAGGACGGCAGCGATCTCCTCATACTTCAAATCCAAAAACCGGCTCATGATCAGCACTTCCCGCTTGTCGCCAGGCAGCGAGGCCAGCGCCCGGCGCAGCAGCACCGCTTCCTGCTTCCGCTGTACCTGCCGGTCTACCGGAGAATCCGCGCCGCGGATCTCCCCCGCTTCCTCGTTCAGCGCTACCTCCGGCTTCTGCTTGCCCAGGTAATCGGCATATACATTCCGCCCAATCTGGTAAAGCCATGCGCGGAACCCCGCCTCAGGCTGATAGGTGTGGCGGTACTTCAATATGCGGAAGAAAACTTCCTGCGACAGGTCCTCGCTCGCCGCGCGGTTCCCCGTCAGGTACAGAAAATAGCGGAACAGCCCCTGGTAATGGCGATCGAAGAGCGTCTCCAGCTTCCCCACATCGCCTTCCCGAACTTCCCGCATGATCAGTTCGTCCTCCACTTTCCTCCCGCTTCCGTAATCAAATACTCCGCACCCCGCAAAAGGTTACCCGAATTTCTCACCTGTGCCGATGCAGCCACATCCGCGTAACGTCGATTTCCTGCGCCGCCCCGCACGTTTAAGGCAAAATAGAAGAGCAGCCAACAGTTGGGCGGTTTGGTACCACTAATGCAACCGTGGTCTGGTGCCGGTCTGTGCCGGCTAATCTGAAACCTTGAGGCGTACGTGAAGATTTCTCGAAGTTTACTTTGTCTTGCCATGATGGGGATGTCTACCCTTGCCCGCGCGCAGGCCCCCGCGCAAGCCGCCGCAGCAGCAAACTCCGACCCAGCCGCCCCCTGAGACAACTCAAGTAGAAACCCAACGTCCCATCAAACTGCCTCCCGCGCCCCCGGAAGTGATCGATGTCCGCATGCCCGGCGAAACCGGCTATTCCATCGGCCTCATCGGCTGGCTCCCCATCGGTCAACCATTCGTCGATAAGGGCCACGCCGCCGATTTCACCACCCCTACCAAACTCGAGCTCGCCGGTAAGTCTAAAGGTGCCCCCGGAGCCGAAATCGGCATCGCCGCCGGCCGCCATAATTCGCTCCGCATCTCCTACTTCTCCTCCAAACAGAGCGGCAACACCGTCGCCCCCAATGACCTCGTCATCTTCAGCCAGCCCTATTCCAAAGGCGATATCCTCAGCACCAATTCGAAATTGACCGACGTGAAGCTCTCGTTCGAGTACCTCACCTGGCCCTTTCCCGTGCAGGCGCGCCACTTCCGCCTCAAGACTCTGTGGCAGGTGCAGTACATCAACATGAAGAGCGTCTTCGACGCCCCCGTCCTCTCAGGTACGCCGGATTCCGCCGGCAACTACACCTCGTATGCCACCCTGGGTTCCAAGTCCTACATCAGCCCGTCGCTCGGCATCGGCGTTCACGAGTACGCCTGGCGCAACTTACACCTCGAAGCCAACGTCTCCGGCTTCTATCTGCCCCACAGCTTCCGCCTCCTCGATAGCGATGCCACCATCGGCTACCGCGTCGGCCACATCGAGCTCCGCGCCGGTGCCAAAGCCTTCATCTTCCGCACCTCGCCCAAGCAGGACTACTTCTACCGCGGCAACACCTCCGGCGTCCTGGTCGGCCTTCGCTGGTTCTCAGAGTAATCTCCGGAACGTGCCCGCCGACCTCGTCGGGCACCGTTCACGCCTTCGGCGGTCGCTTCTCCTTGTCCGCTTTCCGCGGCACTCTCCCCAACGCCCGCCCATGCAGCTCCTGCACCTCGTCCGCCGACAAGTTCCGCCACTTCCCAATCCCCAGCTCTCCGATCCGCACCGGCCCTATCCCTACCCGCACCAGCTTCGACACCTTGCTCTCCACCGCCTCCAGCATCCGCCGCACCTGCCGGTTGCGCCCCTCCGTGATCGTCATCTCCAGGAACGTGTGCTTCGGCCCGTCCCGCAGCCGCTCCACCACCGCCGGACGCGTCGGCCCGTCGCTCAATTCCACTCCCGCCCGCAATTTCTCGATTTGTTCGTCGCTTAGGACCGTGGACGCCTTGATCTGGTACGTCTTTGGTACCTTGTGGTCCGGGTTCGTGATCCGCTCCGCGAAATCGTTGTCATTGGTCAGAATCAACAGCCCGCTCGTGTCCAAATCCAGCCTGCCAACCGGGTGTAGCCATTTACCCACGTCACCCAGCAGCGCGTATACCGTCGGCCGCCCTTCCGGGTCCCGGTAGGTCGTCAGGTATCCCTTCGGTTTGTACAATAGAATGTAGCTCTTAGAAGCCGCGCGTAAGGGTTTCCCGTCCAGCGTCACCTTGTCGTGATCCACGTCAACCCAATGCTCCGGATTCACCACTACCCGCCCGTTTACGCGGACTTTTCCGCTCCCGATCCACTTCCGCGCATCCGTCCGAGATCCCGCCCCCGCCTTGGAGAAAACCCTCTCCAAAGTCTTCATCGAACGCTTCTCTTCGGTAGTACTCTTCTTGCGCATAAGTTTAATTAACGTTAAATTCAATACTATTGTTACATTAATAACTAGGGGATAAACTGGACTCTATTCTAATTCGAGGGGCGCGATGCCTTCTGACATTGCGCGGCCGCCCGGCGCCGCGGCTTGGACCCTCGCTAAACGATATCGGCGTCATTGCCGACGGTGCGGTTCTCATCCGCGATGGTCTTCTCGTCGAAGTTGGACCTTCACGCCGTGTCGAAAATCTCGCCGAAGCCCGGCACGCCGTCGAAATCAACGCCGCCGGCCGCGTCGTCATGCCCGGCTTTATCGATAGCCATACCCACCTCGCTTCGCCTCCCGCCGGAATCCGCACCCGCGATGAGGACGCGGCCACCAGTGCCCTCCGCAGCCGCCACCGGCCAACGCCTCGAGCTGCGCGCACGCGCCTTCCTCGACGCCATGGCCCGCCACGGCACTACCACCGTCGAAGTCAAACTCGGCTGTGCGCCCGATGACGCCGCCGAAGCCAAACTCATCCGCCTCGTCGCCGCCGTTCGCAACGACCCGCTCGATGTCATCGCCAGTTACCTCTTCCGTCTGCCCGCCCTCGCCGTTCCCGACGCGCTGACCTCCATCGCCGGCCGCGCCGCCCTCAGCGTCCTTCCCAAAATCCGCCGCCGTCATGGCGCCGATTTCGCGGACCTCGCGTGGAATCCCGATCCCGCGATGCTACCATCCTTCGAACGCTACCTGGCAGCCGCCCGCGACCTCGGCTTTCCCCGCAGGCTTCACGCTTCCGGGCCCGGAATCTCCGAGGCCATCGCCCTCGCCCTCCGCTACGGCGTCGCCGGTATGGACCACCTGGAATGCGCCACCAGCGCCGACGCCCGCCAGATCGGCGCCGCCGGTATCATCGCCACCCTGCTGCCCGGCGTCTCCCTTCACTCCGGCGCCGAGCCGCCCCCGGCGCGCGCCCTGATCGATGCGGGCGCCCCCATCGCCCTCGGCACGAATTTCAACCCCCATCAGGCACCCATGCTCAACATGCAGACCGTGGTCTCCCTCGCCTGCTGGCGCTTCGGCATGTCGCTCGAGGAAGCCATCTCCGCCGCCACCATCAACGGAGCCTACGCCCTCGGCTGCGCCGCCCGCACCGGTTCGCTCGAACCCGGCAAATCCGCCGACCTCGTCATCCTCAATGCCGAGGATTACCGCGATCTCTCCAGTTCCATCGGCACCAACCTCGTCCACCTCACCATGAAACGCGGCAAGTTCATTTACAAAGAAGGCGAAGTCGCTCCCCGCTCCCCTCAAATCGCTTCCCAACCCTGGTAGCCTGACCGCCCGCTGCTCCTACAGGTCAGCGTGCGTATTGGTTTTTCTGCGCAGATACGGGACAAGATAATCTCATTCTGCGAAGGGAGCTATCATCAGCTGCGGGAGAAGACGCCCTAAATGGACCCAGACACACCTCGCGATGAAACGGCGATTTGGCGGTACATGGACTTGACGAAGTTCGTAGCCATGCTTGCGTCAAACACATTGTGGTTCGCCAAGATGGCGGAGTTTCACGACGACCCGTTCGAAGGATTCTGCACGGTCACGCGCTTGAAGATGCCGCAAAACGACCCGCTGGCAAAGTGCATCACCCGGACGACTCCAGAGGGAGACACACACCTTATCTCCCTTACGCGAGCTTATGGTGGAGCTAAGTGAGATTTCTGCGCGATGAGCTTGAAGATGCGCGCAGGCATCTATATGTGCACTCCTGGTGCCTGTCAGAAGGAATCCATGGCCATGTGGCAGGTCTATGGCGCGTCTGGTTACGGCATAGCCGTAAAATCATCTGTGGGCAAATACATAAATGCTGCGAAGCTTCCTGTCCCCACGACGCAATTTGCATTTGACCGCGTGGATTATTCGTCTGACCTAAATAACGTGCCAGCCTTGCTGGTGGATTTCAAAAGGAAGCACTTCCGGTCGGCGCTGGCTTGTGGAAACTGGCCCTTCGGCTGGCCTTCTACAAGCGCAGGTGCTTCAAGCATGAGGAGGAATGGCGCGGCGCTCTGTATCAGGACCTGAAACCGGAATGCCGCGGTATCAATATTGATTTCAAACTGGATGAACTGATAACCGAGGTCGTTGTCGGTCCTCGCGCCGAAGGCCATTTTTTGGAGGTTGTGGAGTCGGTCATGGAAAAGTACGGCCTCAACAAGCCGTTGGCTCAATCGGATCTACTGCAGTTCCCGGCGGGAATTCAGCGGATTTGCAAGACTGCCACGGGTGATGTGTAAGCCTTCGACGGATTCTTGGCGTGAACATGAGGCTAGGGGGTTGAGATCGTTCCGCCATCTTTTTACACACCACATAAAAAACCGGGCGGCCACTGGCCGCCCGGTCGTCTACTGCGCTACTGGGTTCTCCGCTACCTGACGAATACGGAGATGGTGGCGCTGACTGTCTGGCCTCCATTACCGTACGCCGTTAAGGTATACGTCGAGTTCGTGATCGGGTTGATCACGAACGTGCCGTTCGCCGGCAGTGTCTGCGGCCCAATCTCGCTGCCGATCAGAACCACCGAAGTGGCGTTCTCCGTGGACCACGAGAGGGTCACCGGAGCGCCTGCCGCCGTCGAAGTCACCGGGTTCGCCGTGAACGAGGTGATCTTCACCGTGCCTACATTGACCGTCGCGTTGGCCTGAATCTGGCCGCTCGAGTTGGTCGCCGTCAGGGTATAGGTTGTCGTCGCCGTCGGGCTTACCGTGGCGCAATCATTCGCATTCAGATTGCTGCCCACACCCGGCTGGATCGAGATGTTGGTCGCGCCCGTCACCTGCCAGCACAGCTTGGTAGAGCTGCCGGCATCGATGTTTTGCGGAGTCGCCACGAACACCACTACCTGCGGAATCGTGCCGCTCGCCACCGTGATCGTGATCGGAGCAGTCACTGTCTTGCCGTCGGAGCCGGTCGCCGACAACGTGTATGTCGTCGTCTGCGTCGGCGATACCGTCGCGCTGCCGTTCACCGTCACCGAGCCTACGCCGGAGATCGATACCGAGGTGGCGCCCGTCGTGGACCAGCTCAGCGTGGATTGCTGGCCGGGCTGAATCGTTACCGGGTTAGCCTCGAAGCGTACAATCTGCGCCGAAGTCGTCTGGCCCGCACCCACCGTGACCGTGGTATTCGCCGTTACGTTTCCGTTCGGGCCGGTCGCCGTCAAAGTGTAGGTCGTGGTCGCGGTCGGCGTTACGGTCGTGGAACCGCTGGCCGCTACCGTGCCAATGCCGTTGTTGATCGAAACACTGGTCGCGCCCTGCACGATCCAGGTCAGGGTCGAGCTCTGGCCCGCCGCAATGTTGCTCGGGGTCGCGTCGAAGCGCACGATCGTCGAGGAATTGGGCGTCGTCGAAGTAACCGATGTCGTCGCCGACGAACTCAGTCCGCCGGAATCCGTCACGGTCAATTTGAAGATGTACGTCTGTCCCGCTACCGCCGTGAAGGTGGTCTTCGCAGCCTGCGGCGTCGCCAGCGACACGCTGTTGCCGCCAATCTGCGTCCACTGATATGTGATCGGGTCGTTATCCGGGTCGTACGATGCCGAGCCGTCCAACGTCACCGTTCCTGCCGCCACGCCAACCTGGTTCGGGCCGGCATTCGCCACTGGCGGGCTGTTGCCGTTGCGCCGCGTCAACAACTCGTACCGAACTCGCGGCACATCCATCGGCACCGGGCTCTTGGTCTTGCCGTATTCCTTCGGATGGATGTAGTTGCCTACCTGCAATCCGAACACGACGCGTCCGGAATCCGCCGTATTCAACAAGGTCTCGTTGAAGCCGGCTTCCGCCGTGAACGCCACGTGCTCGTTCAGCGGCTGCACCAGTCTCAGCATTCCGCCCGGAGCGTCGCCGCTGTTCGGTGCATGGCTGCGCAGGTACGCGATGTTGCCTTCCACGTAAGCGTTGCCCCACACACCCACCAACGCGCTCAAGCCCGTCTGGTTCACCACGCGCGCGTAGGTCTGCAGGAAAGACTGCGGACCCAGTTGCACCTGGTTCAGGATCGCGGTGTTCTTGAAGCCCAGGGTCTGGAAGACGCCCATGCGGCCGCGCGAGAACACATAGTCCAACAGGAACGAACCCTGTCCCAGGCCGCCGCCCTGCTGGTATTCCTTGAAGTTGATGTACTTGAAACTGCCGAAGGCGCCCGCCTGCAAGCTGCCCCAGCGGTTCACAAGACCGATATCGAACTGGCCTTCCTGCCGGCCCGGGTAGTACATGTATTCGCCCTGCGCCTGCACTGCGCTCCGTCCTTCGCCGCCGAACGGGGAGAAGAACTGGCCCCGGCCGCTAAACGTGAAGTCGCCCGTGCGCCCGCCGCCGTACGTGGGGCCGATGTTGGCGCTCACAACCGAGAATTTCTTGTTCCGCCGCTGCGCCTCGTCCAACGCGCCAATCGCTTCGGTGTGCGCGATGTCCTGCGTTTGCGAGGAAGTAAGCGGCTTCGGCAGTCCCGCGACCTGATCGCGCAGCGCATTGTGCTGGTTACGCAGATCGTCCACCTGGGAGCGCAATTTGTCATTTTCGCCCTGCAGATTTTTCAACTGTGCAAGAATGTCATCCAGCTTGTCGAGCTTCTTGAGGATCTGGTCGCAGCATTCCTGCTGCTTTTTCGCCATATCGTCCAGCTTGCTCATCAAGCTGTTAATGACGTCGCCGATCCCGCCTTCTTTAATCAGCTTTCCGCTGCCGTCGGTCACCGTCAGGACCACCCGGCGATTCATGAAACGGCCTTCCTTAGTCTTATTGTCGACTTCCGGAGCGCGCTTTCCGTCACCCGATGTGGTGACCTGCGCATCCCCTACGCCGTACTTCACCAGGAATGCCTTAACGGCTTCCGCGCGCTTCTGCGCCAGCTTGTCGTTATAGGATGCCGAACCAACATAATCCGTGTGGCCGGTAACTTTGACTTTGTAATCGCGGTGCTGGCTGAGTAACTCGGATAGCCTCAATAGGCTGGGATAGCCGTCCGAGAGAATCGAGGAGTTGAACTCAAAATTAATTTCCTCCCAATCCTCCTTAGTCTGCCCGCCGGTATTCAACCCCTGCGCAAACAGACTGGACGCCAGTAATCCGAGCGCTCCAATCACTGCTAATTTTTTCATGTTCTTCTAGTTCTCCTCAAGGTGATCCAACATGTGCAAGATAACGGAATAGTCTGTCACCTGAATCGGCGAGACATTGCCTGACGTGTGTAGCACGCGAGACTCCAAACCTGTAAACAACTATGAATAGAATACAACGGAAGGTTGTTAGATCTGTATCCTTTTCTGCGCCTTACAGCGAATAAGCGGGTATTCAGCCGTACACAAGAATCCAGAAAATGCGACAATGTACACGTGAGGCTGCCGGACGGGTAGTCGCTCCCGATTTCGGGAGAGGAAAGTCCGGTCTCCATAGGGCAGCGTGCCGGCTAACGGCCGGGCGGACCGCAAGGTTCGACGGATAGTGCCACAGAAAATATACCGCCTCGCTTTCGAGCGGGGTAAGGGTGAAAAGGTGCGGTAAGAGCGCACCGCGGTAGGAGTAATTCTACTGGCAGGGAAAACCCCACGCGGAGCAAGACCAAATAGGGGAGGAGGGGCTGCCCGTCCCGCTTTACTTCCGGGTAGGTCGCTAGAACCGTCCAGTAATGGCCGGCCCAGATGAATGACTACCGCCCGCAAGGGTACAGGAACCGGCTTATAGTCCGGCAGCCAAACGCTTTCGATCGTTAGGGGATATACCTGAGTACTTCCGGATGTCCTCGCGCCGCCCTAACTTACGCACATATCTCCCAAAGTATTCATCGATATCTCCCCCGTATTGAAAGTTGTACATGATATCTTCGAAGTTCGCCGTATGTGCTAAACCCAACGCATGACCCGCCTCGTGCACGCAGGTCAGGTAGACTACCGATTCCCTGAGTAATCCCTCTCCCGGGTCAGGCCGGACGTAAACATCTCCTCCCCGTGTTTCTCCATATAAGCCGGAACGCGCAGATACCCAGTAGAACTTGATCGCCGCCCGCTCTTTGTCCGCCGTTCGCTCGACCCGCAATTTTCCGTCGGAAACACTCTGCCACGCCTCCATCGCCCACTGCGCCAGGTCGGGATCTCCGCTCTTGCAACCCGTTTCTGCAGGATGGGAACAGGCCTCCACCCAATACTTCACTGCGGCAGGCTGACTCATACCTGTGGCCGCAAAGACCGCCACTAATGCCAATAAACCTATTCCAAATTTCATATTACTTACCAGATTCCGACCAGCTTCCACCACAGCGGCCCGATCCCCATCCAGATCACCAGATTAATCACGGAAATCAAAAATCCCAACCGCCACCACTCGCCCTGCCGCACATATCCCGCGCCGAAAAATACCGGCGCCGACCCCGTCCCGTAGTGCGTCATCGCCGCATTCAAGTTGGAGAAATAGGCCAGTGGCAGCGCCGCCATCATCGGCGGAACTCCTCCCGCCAGCGCCGCCGCCAGAAATCCCGGATACAGCGCCGTCACATGCGCCGTCATGCTGGCGAAGGCGTAGTGCACGTAGCAGTAGGCGGCCACCAGCACAATCAACACCAGCGGCCAGGCCAGCCGTGCACCATGCCGAACAGGCCGCCGCTCAAAACCTTGATCGCGCCGTTCTCGTTCATCGCGTCCGCCATCATCACCAGCGGCGCGAACCAGATCAACGCATCCCACGCCCGGTGCTCCGCCAGCAGATCTTCCCACGCGATGACCCGCGCCAGCAGCAGCGCGCACAGGCCGCTCAACGCCACGAACGTGTTCGGAATGCCGTGCCAGGGCGATGTCACCCAGCCCGGCCATCACCCCCGCCATGATCGAACACCAGCCATCGCTCCTCCCGCCCCAGCGGTCCGCGCCGGGCCAGTTCCTTCCGCGCCATCTCCCGCGCCGCTCCCGTATCCTGGATCTCCGGCCGCACCAGCCGGAACAGCAGCCACGGAATGATCGTCAGCGTCAGCATTCCCGGCACGATCGACCCGGAGATCCAGCGTCCCCACGTCAGGTCCACGTGCCCGATCTTGCGCGCGAACTCGGCAATCAGCGGGTTGGCCGCCATCCCGGTCAGAAACATCGCCGACGCGGTATAGGTTGTGTGGAAAGAGACCAGCATCAGGAACGAGCCCATCTTGCGCGCCGTCGCTCCGGGCTCGGAGCCGAATGCCGTCGCCACACTGCGCGTCACCGGGAAAATCACTCCGCCGCCGCGCGCCGTATCGGAGGGAATGAACGGCGCCAGCACCAGGTCCGCCCCCGCCAGCGCATACCCCAATCGCAGAGGCGTCCGCCCGAAGCGTTCGATGAATTGATACCCCACGCGCATCCCGAACCCGGTCTGCGTCACCGCCCGCGAGAACAGGAATGCCGTGAATACCAGCCACACCGTAACATTCCCGAAACCGGACAGCACCTTGGCCGGAGTCAGCGTCCCGGTGACCGCCACCAGCGTCATCGCCAGCAGCACGCTCACGCCCATCCGCACCGGTTGCGCCACCAGCGCGATAATCGTCGCCGCAAAAAAAGCGAAGAGATGTTCCTGCGCCGCGCTCATCCCCGGTAGCGGAACGAAATACAACACCGCCCCGGGAACCAGCACCACCGCCCACCGCCACACACTCGTTCCCGCCTGGATGGGTACCACGGTTTCAGTCGATACGCTCACGTTGCATCATTGTCGCGCACCTGCCGACGCTCGAGGTTTTGCTGGCGTTCCTTCGCGACTTAGCGAACCCGGCGCGACACCCCTCTTCTTCTCTGCGACCCGTTAGCGAACTCTGCGAACTTGGCGAGAAATACCCCTTCGCGCAGAACGCGACTTCCCCTACTTGAAGATGCTCTTCGGAATCATCGCGTGCACGCCCTTCGTGCCATCCACCGCCTGCGTCACATTGAAGTCCGCCCCCACGCTGCACAGCATGTACGCGTCTTCCCGTGACAGATGCTTCTCCGTTACCAGGAAGTCGATCGCTTCCCGCACCGCCATCTTCAAGGCCTCCGTCAAATCCGGATTCAAGCCCATCGCGATGTAATGTGTCGGAGTCTCCCCGCGCGGCGCTTTCAGGTGCAGATCCTTGCGCACCACGAATTGAAATGTCCCCACCAGCGAAGTCTCTAACGCGGTGATGTCTACCTCGCCGTTCCCCTGGCCCGCGTGTCCGTCGCCCACTTCGAACAGCGCCCCCGGCGCATGCACCGGGATGAAGAGTTTCGTCCCCGCCACCAGGTCTTTGTTATCCAGGTTTCCCGCATGCGTTCCCGGCGGCGCGCTCGATACCCGTCCCGCGGCTTCCGGCGGCGCTACCCCCATGCTGCCGAAAAACGGCCGCAGCGGAATTTCGATGTTGTCGGAGAACTTCGCCACGTTGCGCTTAGTGTCCAACGGAATAATCTTCATCGAGCCCTTGGCGAAATCCTCGGGCGTCAACACCCCGCTGCGCGGACTGAAGCTGTTGTACGCGTAAGGAATCGAGTATTTGATCCCCAGAATCCTCACCTCCAGCGTGTCCCCGGGCTCCGCGCCTTCCACGAAGATCGGCCCCGTCAGAATGTGTCCCCCGGGCCCCTTGTCTTTCACTTCCGCATAGATCGCCTTCAATTCCGGTTCGATCTCCTCCGCCTTCACACCCGCCGTCGCCAGCCGGTCCGGGCTGTTCGTCAGCATCGTCTGGATCTCCACCGTGTCCCCGGATTTGATGCGCAGCACCGGCTTCGCAGCCGACCAGTAGTAGCCCCATGCCACCGTCGCCGGTGTCGCCTTGAGTTGAATGTCCGCGCCGTGAGCCGCCAGCGCTAGAAAGGGAATTAGAAGGAGTCGCATGAGCGATTCTATCGCGTCCCGAATGCGAGCACCAAAATATTGGATCGCCTGCACCCCGGCCGAATCGTTTCGTGTGAGGTCCTGCGTCAAAAAGGCGCACAGGCTTGGAGAAGCTTCATGAATGGTAAGGCAACCAGGCAAGTGCTTTCGGTGGCGCTCAGCCTCCTGATCGCCGCCTCGTCCTATGGATTCCAGAACACAGACTCGGCGGGCGGCGCCGCCGATGGCGCGCCGATGACAGCGAACGCCCTGGACGCGCTGGTGGCGCCCATCGCGCTCTACCCCGATGCGCTGGTGGCGCAGATCCTTTCCGCCGCCACGTATCCCGACCAGGTCGCGATTGCCGACTACTGGCTTCAACAACACCAAAGCCTGAAGGGCGCGTCGCTCATGCAGGAAGTCAACAAACAATCGTGGGATTCCAGCGTCAAAGCCTTGACCCAGTTTCCAGAGGTCCTCGATAACCTGGCCCGGAATCTCACCTGGACTTCCACCCTGGGAGAGGCGTATCACAATCAGTCGTCGGACGTCATGGCCGCCGTGCAAACCCTGCGCGCCAAAGCCAAGGCCGCCGGGACGCTGAAGTCCACTCAACAGATCACGGTGGTCCAACAAACTCCGCAAACCATCGTCATTCAACCTGCAAATCCCCAGGTGGTTTATGTGCCGGAATACAATCCGGCGCTCATCTATGGCACGCCCTATGTGACTCCGGGTTACACCGCCGCCGATGTGGCGGCGGCCGGCGTGATCGGGTTCGGCGCGGGCATTGCCGTCGGCGCGCTAGCCGGCGGCGGGTGTTGCGGCTGGGGCTGGAACGCGTGGAACTGTAACTGGAGCGGAGGCGCGGTGGTTTACAACCACAATAACTTCTATGGGAACTCCGCATGGCACGGCGGTTACTACAACGGCGGATACCACGATGGCTACGGTTATCACAATAACTATGACCACATCACGGACAACAGGGCCGCGGCGACTCGATTCCGCGGCAGCGCAAACCGGGCCAGTCTCGATGACGATCGGAGCTGGAATGCCGGCTCCTGGAACCACGATGACAGCGCATTCGGCAGATCCAACGCCTTCAGCGGCGTTGGCAATCGCTTCGGCGGGCTCGGCGGCTGGTCCTCGCGGGCAGATAGTTTTCGTGGCTGGGGAAGTATGCGTTCCGGAGGTTTCTCCGGCGGCCGTTTTGGAGGCGGCGGCTTCGGTGGCGGGGGCTTCCGCGGCGGCGGATTCCGGCGTTAGTCAGGCGCAGGGAAGGAGATTTATGCCGTACTTACAGTCCACTTACACACTAACTCTGGCGCTGCTGATCCTACTTACCGCGTGCGGTAAGACCGGCAAACCCTCCGCGGAACGGGCGGCCCCGGAGGACCAGACGACGGCTGCCAAAACGTTCGGTTCGCCGGCCGAAGCCGGTGCCGCATTACTGGCGGCTGCGCAATCCGGCGATCACTCCGCCATGCTCGCGGTCCTGGGTCCGGACGCCGCGGACCTGGTATTCTCCGGTGACCAGGCGCGTGATTCCGCCAACCTCCACGATTTCGCGTTCGCCTACACCCGGATGAACCGTTGGGGAGAGATCAAGGCTGGAGGCCAGACCCTCTACATCGGGCCGGATAACTATGCGTTCCCGGTGCCCCTGGGCCACGATGCCGCCGGACGTTGGTCTTTCGATACCGCCGCCGGCCGGGACGAGATCCTCGCGCGCCGCATCGGCAACCACGAGCTGGCCGCCATCGCGGCCTGCCAGGCCCTGGTGGATGCACAGCGCCAATACAGTCAAAACGGCGGGCGTTATGCCCGGCAATTCGTGAGCGACCCCGGCCGGCGCAACGGCCTGTACTGGCCGTCCGCGGAAGGTCAGCCCGCCAGTCCGCTCGGTCAACTCGGTGAGTTTGGGAAAGCGGTGGTCTCCTCTTCCGCCGGACAGGCGCCGCTGTTCAACGGGTATTACTATCGAATCCTCAGCGCGCCCGAAGGAAAACCTGGGGAAGGCTTCGCAATCCTGGCATATCCCGCCGGTTACCGGACCTCCGGCCTCATGTCTTTCATCGCCGGTAAGGACGGCGCCGTCTACCAAAAAGACCTCGGCGAGAATACCGCGGACGCCGCCCCCGCGATCACCGCATTCCATCCAGCCGATGGCTGGAGCGTGGCCATGACGCACACCGGCGCGGCTTCGCGCGCCCGGTAAGTCACGGGATCCCCATATGAGACGGAAGCATTTCATCCTCACTTTCACCGCCGCGGTACTCGGCCTATCGCTGTTGGTCGGCCTTCACTTAAGCGCCAAGGATGACGTGCTTCCCTCGTGGGCCGATGGAGCGGCGCGACGCGCCATCATCGAATTCGTGCGCACCACCACCGATAAAGCGAGTTCTAACTATGTTGCGCCCGAGGACCGCATCGCGACCTTCGATCAGGACGGCACCACCTGGGTTTCGCATCCCATCTACACCCAGGTGCAGTTCGCCTTCGACCGTGTGGCGGCGCTCGCACCGCAGCACCCGGAGTGGAAAACCACGCCGCCCTTTAGCTGCCTGTTGACGGGCGATAAGGCGGCCATCGAGAAGTTCACCATGAAAGATCTGGAAGCCATCCTCCTGGCCACTCATACCGGCATGCCCGTGGACGCCTTTCAGGACATCGTGAAGAACTGGATGGCCACCGCCAGGCACCCGCGCTTCCACCGCCCGTATACGGAAATGGTCTACCTGCCGATGCTCGAAGTCATGCGCTACCTCCGGGAGAACGGCTACAAGACGTACATCGTCACGGGCGGCGGACAGGATTTCGTCCGCGCCTACGCGCAGAAAACCTACGGCATTCCACCCGAACAGATCATCGGCTCGGCGCTCGAAACCCAGTACCTGTACAATGCCGCCGGCCAAGGTATTCTGATGCGCGAACCGAAGCTGCGCTTCGACAACGACATGGCAGCCAAGCCGGAAGATATTCATCTCTTCATCGGCAAGCGCCCCTATGCCGCCTTCGGCAATTCCTCCGGCGACCGCCAAATGCTCGAGTACACCCAGGCCGGCGGCGGAGCCCGTCTCATCATGCTCGTTCTCCACGACGACGCCGTGCGCGAGTACGCCTACGGCCCCGCTCAAGGTCTTCCCGACAGCAAAATCGGCACCTTCCCCCAGAGCCTCTACAACGAAGCCAAAGCCCAGGGCTGGACGGTGATCAGTATGAAATCCGATTGGCTGCGCATCTTCCAGTAGCGCGCTAATTTGCTGCTGATAATTTGCTGCTTGCCCTGTGCCGGCGTCTTCCTATAGAATGTCTGCATGAAGGCGCCGCTGCTGCAGGGAACGCTCGACGTTCTGATTCTGAAGGTCCTCAAGCTGGAGCCAATGCACGGCCTCGGCATCTCACGGCGCATCGCGCAAATCACTTCGGGCACCTTCGACGTCAAGCCCGGTTCGTTGTTTCCCGCGCTGCATCGCATGGAGGAAGCCGGGTGGCTGATCGCAACCTGGGGCGAATCGGACGCGAACCGTAAAGCCAAGTACTACCGGTTGACCAAGGCGGGGCAGCGCCAGCTCAAGGAAGAAACCGAACAGTGGGCGCGCATCTCGGCGGCGATGACGACCGCGTTAGAGGGGTAACGCATGCGGTTATGGAACGGGCTAAAGGCACTCGCGCACAATCTGGCGCGAAAGAAAACCATCGAAGCGGATCTGGAGGCCGAGCTCCGCTCCTATGAGGAAATGCTGGTCGATGAAAAGGTGCGTGGAGGGGTCGAGCCGCGCGCCGCGCGTCGGGCGGCGA
The DNA here is from genome assembly GCA_963811575.1 of uncultured Solibacteraceae bacterium. GTDB lineage: Bacteria > Acidobacteriota > Terriglobia > Bryobacterales > Bryobacteraceae > Solibacter. The sequence continues at coordinate 374,000 of CAWERY010000018.1, forward strand.
GGCTCGAAGTGGGGGGCAGGGAACAGGTGAAGGAAGAGGTTCGCGACGTTCGCCTGGGCGCAACCCTGGAGGCGATAGCGGCGGAGTTGCGCCAATCGCTGCGCGGCTTGCGCCGCAATCCCGGCCTCACCGTAGTCGGCACAATCATGCTGGCGCTGGGCATGGGCGCGAGCATTCTGGTCTTCAGCATTTTCTATGCGGCGCTGGTGCAGCCGCTGCCCTTTCGCAACGCGGACCGTGTGGTGGAGCTTACCGAGTCGCGCATACAGCGCGGGCTCAATCAGGTGGCCTTCAGCGAAGCCAACTTCTGGGATCTGCGCTCGCGCAACCATTCGTTTCAAGAGATCGGCGCTTACCACTTCAACGAAGCCAACCTGACCGGCAGCGGAGCGCCGCAAAAGGTTACGGCGATTTCGATCAGCGCCGGCTTCCTGCGCACACTGGGCGTCACGCCGGTGCTCGGCCGCGATTTTTCCTATGACGAGACGCTCGCCGGATTCGACAATCGAGTGGTCCTGCTCGGCAATAAATTCTGGAAGGAACATTTCGGCGGCGACCCCAATATCCTGGGCGCCACACTGCGCCTCAACGACCGGGCCTGTACGGTGATCGGCGTTCTGCCCCCCGGGGAACCGTGGATTCACCATGAGGTATACGTGCCGTTCGGGTACCGGCCCAATTCCAATCGCGGTAGTTGGGAGTTCAACGTGATCGGCCGCTACCGGCCCGGAGTCACCGAGGCCGCCGCGCGCAAGGACATGGATGCGATCGCCGCCTCGCTCGCCGAAGCCTATCCGGAGGCCGATAAGGGCATGGGCTTCGATCTGCTACCTTCGAGCAACTGGATCGCCAGTGATTCCACACGCCGCGCGCTCTGGGTGCTCTTGGGAGCGGTGACGTTCCTCATGCTGATCGCCTGCCTGAATATCACGAATTTGCTGCTGGCCCGCGGCATGGCGCGCCAGCGTGAGATCGCCGTGCGGACCGCGCTCGGCGCCGCCCGCGGACGGCTGGTGCGGTTCGTCATGATGGAGGCGCTGCTGCTCAGCGGCTTCGGCGCCGCACTCGGCCTGCTACTGGCGTACGTGGGGCTGCGCGCGATTCAAACGTTGGATGTCAGCGGCATTCCGCGACTGGCGGAAGCCGGGCTGAACCCGTGGGTGCTCGGTTTCTCCGCGGCTATTGCGCTGCTGAGCGGGGTGGCGTCCGGCCTCGCCCCCGCGCTGCAGGCGCCCGCCGGTCACATCGCCGCCGCGCTTCGCGCCCAGGACCGGCAGGCCGGAGGCCGCGGACAAGCGCGGCTGCGTATGCTGCTGGCCACCGGCGAAGTCGCTCTCTCTTTTCTCCTGCTGGTGGGCGCGGGACTGTTGATACGCAGCTTCACACAACTGGTCAATGTGAACTCCGGATTCCAGACCGAGAACCGGCTGATGTTTTCCATAAGTATGCCGGGATCGTACTCGAAAAAGGGGACCGGGAAACAGTTTATGGACCGCTTGTTCGAACGGCTGTCGGCCATACCGGAAGTGATCGCGGCCGGTGCCGTGAGCCACCGTCCGGTGGCCGGCGGCAACCCCGGCATGGGGATCGATGCCAGTTCCTCGCAGAACGACGCGAAGGGCGCTGCGCCCTGGGCAGCGTGGCGCATCGTTACCCCGGGCTATTTCCGCGCGATCGGCCTGCCGTTGTTGCGCGGACGGCTTCTTGAGGAGAGCGATAAGCCGGTCTGGTCGCTGCCCGGTCAGCCGGTCCCGCTGCGCCACGTGGTGATCAGCGACCGCCTGGCGAAACTCATCTTTCCGAATCAGGACCCGGTCGGCAAACACGCCATCCTGTGGAAGGGGCAGGGCGGCATGGACGCCGAAGTGGTCGGCGTAATCGGCGATAGCCATGAACGCGGTTTGGCCGCAGCGACGGGACTAACGGTTTACCTTCCCTATGGCGACATCGCGCTGCCCGGCGAATTCGTGCTGCACACGCGAGGCAATCCGCTGGCCCTGCTGCCCACGGTGCGTTCGATCATCGCCGGCCTGGATCCGAATCTTCCGGTTGCCGACGTTCGCTCGCTGGAAGAAGTGGTGCATCGCTCGGTAGCTCCACAGCGGTTCAACGCGATGCTGCTGGCGGTGTTCAGCGGGCTCGCGCTGCTGCTGGCGATGACCGGTTTGTACGGCGTCCTCTCCTATTCGATGAGCCGCCGCACCTCGGAAATCGGCCTGCGAGTGGCGTTGGGCGCCAGCAGCCGCAGCATCCTCGGGATGACGATCGGCCAGGGAATGCGGCCCGTTTTGATGGGCATTTTACTGGGCGGGGTGGGGGCGTGGTGGCTCTCACGCTACTTCGGGACGCTGCTGTTCGGCGTGCAGCCCTTCGACATTCCGACGTACGCCACGGTGGCGGCACTGCTGTTGGCGACGGCGCTGGCGGCCTGTTACCTGCCCGGACGGCGGGCGATGCGGACGGATCCGGTGGTGGCGCTGCGCGTGGAGTAACTTGCTAACGCGAGTGGTTCCTTAATATAGTTTTGGGGTGACCCTCACCCGAAGATCTGTTCTTACCGCCCTGTCCGCTGCCGCCGCCGCGCAAGCGCAGCAGCGCCGCCCCCTGAACTGGAAACCCCGGCTTGGCGTGCTCGCCCAGTACTCGGATGCCAACCTGGAATTTGTCAAAGCGGAAGGCTTCACCAGCATGCAGCTTCGGCTGGACCCGGCGAAGCTGGACGATGCGGCGATTGCCTCGATCAAAGACAAAATTCAACGCTCCGGGATTTACGTTTCGTCTCTTGCGGTGGACGGCAACCACGTGGATCCGGACCCCGCGGCGCGCGAGAAACAGAACAAGTACACGATCGCCTGCCTGGAACTTTGCGGGAAGTTGGGGATTCCCAATATTGGCGGCCAGAGCGGCACCATGAAGGGCCGCCCGCTGCAGGAGCAGGTCGATGAGATCGTCAAAGTCTATAACGAAAAGTATTTCCCGGTTTGCGAAAAGAACAAGGTTCGCATCCTGTGGGAGCCTTACGCGGGCGGCCCCAACATCGCCACGGGACCGGTTGGTTGGGAGGCGCTTTTCAAGTCTTTCAAAGACAGCCCGCACGTGGGATTGCAGTTCGATCCGTCGCACCTGGTGTGGCAGTTCATGGACCCGGTGCAGGCGGCCCGCGATTTCTCGGACAAGATTTACGACGTCCATCTGAAGGACTGCGAGATCCTCTGGCATCTGTTGCGCAAGGGTGGAATCAATCCGGTGAACAATCAACGCTGGTGGCGGTTCCGCGTACCCGGCAACGGCTCGGTGGATTGGAAGGGCTTCTTCGCGGTGCTCGGGGAGAGCGGCTACACGGGCGCGATGAACATCGAGAACGAGGACCAGTTCTACTACCCGGCGTACGAGCAGGGCAATTTCACGGAGCAGTACAAGCGCGGTTTCCGTGTGGCCCACGAGTTCCTGAAGACACTGGTGCCCCCGGTCAGCGCGTAGGCCGCTATTCGAGGCGGAAGGCCACGACGGAATCGCCCATTTTGGTGCCGAGTTTGCCGTGGCCTCCGGCGCAGATTACGATGTACTGTTTTCCTCCGGCTTCAAACGTCATGGGCGTCGCCTGTGCGGAGGCCGGCAGATCGGCTTTCCACAGTTCCTGTCCGGATTCGATATCGAAGGCGCGGAGCGCGGTATCCATGCCGGCGGCGGTGAATACGAGGCCTCCGGCGGTCGCGATGGGACCGCCCAGATTGGGCGAACCGCCTTTGACGCCGGGAGCAGGTTCACCGATCGGCGATTCCCAGCGGACCTTTCCGGTTTTCAAATCGAAGGCCACGAGCGCGCCCCAGGGCGGGGCATTGCAGGGAAGGCCGGAGGGCGACATCAGCCAGCTACGATAGACCGCAAAAGGCGCGCCGGTCTGGCGGGCGAACTCACCCCCGAAGCGGTCCTGCTTCGCGTTTTTGGACTGGTCTACAGCGGCACGAAACTCATCGCGAGGAATCATTCGAACGATAGCGGGCAAGCGGTTGGTATCGCTGAATAAGAGGCCTCGCTCGGGATCCCAGGCGGCGCTGCCCCAGTTGACTCCGCCGACATTGCCGGGAAAGACCAGGCTGCCTTGCAGACTGGGCGGGGTGTAAATCCCCTCATTGCGAAGCGTGGACAGGCGAGTGCGGCAGGCTTCGCGGTCGGCGTCGGTGACTCCCCAAACGGTGGCCGCAGTGAGGGTTTGAGGCACCATGGGGGCCCAGGCGGGAATGGGCTGAGTGGGCGCGGCGTCCTCTCCGGGCATGTCGCTTTTGGGCACGGCGCGCTCTTCGATGGTGTGCAGCGGTTTGCCGGTGAGGCGATCGAGCACGAAGAGCAGACCCATCTTGGTGGTCACCGCGATGGCCGGTTTGCCGGCATATTCGATCAAGGCGGGCTGGGATGCAACGTCGTAATCCCACAGGTCGTGATGGACTACCTGATAGCTCCAGACCAGTTCGCCGGTGCTGGCTTTGAGCGCGACGACGGAATTGGCGTGGCGGTTATCGCCGGGACGCAGGCCGCCGAAATAATCTGGGCTGGCACTGCCGGTGGGAACGAAAACGAGGTCGCGGGCGGGGTCGGCGGCGAGGGGTCCCCAGGCGTTGGCGGCTCCGGTGCGGGTGGCCTGCCGGGTCGCCCAGGGAATGGGATCCCACGTCCAGCGCAATTTTCCGGTGCGCACTTCGAAGGCGCGTACGATGCCGCGTTCGACGTCAACTGCGCGATTATCGCCGATGGAAGATCCGGTGATGACGAGGTCACCGACGACGGCAGGAGCGGAAGTGACTTGATAATTGCCGGGATCGCGGAGGCTCACATCCTGTTTGAGGTCGGTCTCCCAGGCGAGTTTGCCGGACGAGGCGTAGATCGCGAGGAGTCGGCCATCGAGCGTTCCTTCGAAGAGTAGGGCATCGCCGCCGTTTCCTTTCCAGGCGGCGACACCGCGCGACGTGACTTCCGAATAATCGAGCTGGCGGGTTAGATGGGGATCGTACTTCCACTTTTCCCGGCCGGTGACGGGGTCCAGCGCGATGACGGTATTGAAGGGCGTAGTCAGATAGAGGGTGCCATCGAGGATGATCGGAGTTGCTTCGAAGGCGGACTTTTTGTTGGCGTCGCCGGTCTGATCCAAGGCTCCGGTGTGATAGGTCCAGGCGGGACGGAGTTTTACGACGTTAGTGCGATTGATCTGTTTGAGGGGCGAGTAGCGTGTGCCGCCGGCATCATGGCCATAGGCGATCCAACCGGGATCGGCGGCAAAGGCAGAAGCGCAGGCGAGCCACAGGATCGACATTCTCATAGAGATATTTTGCGCGCGGCAGGGGGCGGGACACAAGCGGGCATAGTTGTGCCGTTAGTGGGGGGTAAAGAAGTTGCGGCGGCCGGGGACTTTCGGGCTTATCGCCGGGTGGGCCCGGCCGCCAGTGATTTGACTGCCCGCTACGAAGACGTAAGAACTCGGCTGGATGGCCTCTCGATCGTCCACTCGTTTCGCGGAATCAGTCTCTGTATCCAGGGGTGCGGCAATCAAACGCTATCCGCGACGGTCCCCCGGGTGTGATCGGTTCGAACCGAAGATCTTCCTGCCGGTCTCCTCCACGTAGGGGAACCACCGTTTAGCCGTTAACGGGCTTACAGGAAGTCAGCACCACCTCAGGTCAACTTATGCTGGCCAGCATGAAAACTGTTGGAGTCGCGCTGTGGTTTGCGCAACTCTCTACCTGATTGGCAATTTACCATGCGTATATGGGAGTAAGAGATCGGTAAGTCGTGTAAGTAGATGAAAACGTGGCGAAGATAAATTTTAAGTTTTGGTGACAGCTATTTGAGAGCCGGTTGATTAGTTTACGGCCGGGTGCTCGATGCGCTCCACGGTGTATACCGGCAAGGTGTCCTCCTGGCGCTTCAGTTCGAGGCCGAGCCTGGCCAGGACGGTGAAGATCGAGGGGAGGCCGGCGAAGGGGTTCACGGCGGTGGTGGCGTTCGGTGGCGGAGGGGGCAGCCGCATGGGTGCCCAGCCTTCCGTGTTTACAGTGAACAGGCCGTTGAGCGCGGTGTGGTTCACGACCGGCAAATCGGTCCAATTCCCAATGTAATGTGCGAGGTCGTCCATATCGATGGCTTTTGCATTTAGGGGATGGCCCAAGCCGCCAACAAAGCTATGGCAAGCTTCCGGGCCGGTATCGAAGGTGCAGTCCCTTTCCGACGTGGCTGACTTCTGGAGTTTTGGACCTCCGCCGGCAACGGATAGAGCATAAACCGACATCGTTTTCTTCTCAACCCGCATCACGAGTCCGAAGCGATCGGTGAGCAATCCGCGGATCATTTGCTGAATCCGGCTTCGCACTCCGCTGTCCTGAATATTGGGAGTGATGGCGTTAACGGGCGCTTTGGCTTGGATATCGTACTTCTCGCGAAGGGTCCAGTCGGGAAGCCGGGAAAGGCGCGGTGAAGGGTTGGACGGGACGTCGTAAGCAAAACTCAAAAGTGTAATCACAGGGACCGCACTGGCGATCACGTCACCGTTGGGCAGTAGTTGCATGCGCGGACTGCGCGGATCGGGTGAGGGGGCAGGTTTTATTGTGATACTTGCGAATGCTGGCGACTGAGCGACGGCGGGTAAAGCCACGAATATATATGCGAACACCAGGCGGAACACAGACATGATTCTCCTCCCAGAGGGATTCGACGGCTGCAGCGCAGATTTTGTTCCCGGCATCGCGCGAAGACCTCATGCAGCAACGCAAACGCTTGACAGATTGTTTCCACGGAAACTATAATAGTTTCCATGGAAACCATCGCTGATGGAAGACAGATGCCGGACATCGAGTCTCACCTTGGCTATTGGCTGCGGCGCGTCTCGAATCACGTCTCAGGCGCATTCGCCCAGGCCTTGGAAAAGAAGCATGCCTCGGTTGCCGAATGGGTGGTCCTCTGCCGCATCGGAGCGCAGCCCGGGATCACTCCAGGAGAACTCGCCGAGACCCTGGAGCTGACGCGCGGCGCTGTCTCCAAAATCATCGACAAACTGGAAGCGAAGAACTGGATCACGCGCTCGACAAAGCGGGAGGATAGCCGCGTGCAGTTGCTTGCCCTGACTCGGCCGGGGAATCGCATTCTTCCGCAATTGGCAAAGATCGCAGATGAGAACGATCGAGAATTCTTCGCGGTTCTCGATCCCGCCGAAAGCGCCACCCTACGGCGACTGCTTGGCAAACTGGCCGCGTTCCATAAGATCAGGGCCGTACCGACCGACTGAGCACCACGCTACCCATCACTACCTATCAGGGAGAATCGTATGAGCAAGGCAATCGAGAATTTGGAGGCAGCACAAAAGCACGCAATGGCCATCCGGCCGAAAGTCGGAGGGTTTCCTTACCTCGCCGAGGCACTGCGGCGCGCGGGCGTGATTCGGAACCTCTGGTTCCTACCCGCATGTCAGAGCCTGTATTTGACGAACGATGGCCCCGTGGTCAGCCAGGGCACGCCGTTACTGGCAGGCACGAGTGACGTCCCGGCATTCGACCGCGACGCACTGATTTCGGCGTTGCGGACGGATCAGGCCGGCCAAAGCACGTTTCCGGAATTTCTTGCAGCTTCGTGGCGCGCCGGAGTCGTGCGCTACGATGTCGATTTCGCGGCCCGGACGGTGGCGTACTACGGCTGCAATGGGGAAGAGTACGTGGAGGCCTATCCCGCCATAGAGATCGCCTACTGAGCCACCGCGAAGACCTCGGTGCACGAAGAGGGCGGCTTCGGGAGGCGCGTTGGTGTAGGATGTCATCACGTAGTCCATCACGTAGTCCAACCGGAGCAATCGCATGAATATCTATCCTCTCGTGCCGTCCGTAAGCCGCTGGGTCCTGTCCATGGGATGCCTTATGTTGACCGCGGGCCACGCGTCAGCCGCAGACCTCTCGAAGTTCAAGCGCATCGAGCCGCAGTTCATCGCGGCGCTGGGAGACCCGTCGGCCACCTCCGGGAACGGCGCGCAAACATGGGGCTTCTGGAACCAGGACCCGGGCCCACGCGCTTGCAAACTGGACCACTACCCTCAACTTAAGGAGACCGGCGTGGCGCCGGCGCAGTGGAAATTCGACGCCTCGGACTGGTGGCTGGAAGAACACGGCTTGATCATGGAGAAGCCGACCTTTCCACTGTCTGCCGGGAAATATCTCGTCACGGGTGACCGCGAGATGGTAACGGTGCTGACAGTTCATCCCAAGGACAAAGACGGCAATCAGCGGTGGGAACTCGCCGACGGTGCAACCCTCTACGATGTCACCCATCTCGGATGCCGCTCCGCGCGATACACGCCCTCGAAGGCCAACAAGACGGCTGCCAACGCGTGCACGCCAGCAAACGCTCCCACGAAGGGTTTTCCTGTGAATCCGGGGGCGGCTATGCCTGCCGTGAACGGCTGCCACAAGCAGGACTACACGGTACTAATCGTCGTAGGGCTGCCGGTCACTCATTGAGCGGGAGCACGCAGGCATACCGACCACGATGACACCCGAACGATACTTCTCAATAGCGGAAGGATCAGACCATCGCTCCCGAGTAACGACCTAGCGTTTAGGGGGGCGCTGAGGAACCCGCAGTCCGCTACCTCGTACGCAAGACGGCGCACGGCTCCGGGACGAAGCGAGGCGGTAGTCGCGCTGAGCATCGGGGCAGGAAAGGCTGTTGAGGGCCGCGGACTTCGCGACTTCGAGGTCTGGCAGCCGGAGCACTGATCTCGCGGCCTGTCCTATTGCGTTGCGTTTCTGTTCCTTCTTCATGACCCGCGGCCGCCACTGCCACGGGTTGATCATGCCCTGCTCTTGACGACAAAGAATGCTACTGGAATGCGCGCGCGAGCTTGCGGATCCCTTCTCGTATTGCCGTCTCATGGAACGAAGCAAACCCCAGAAGTAATCCCTTGGGGTCTGGCGTCGATAATGTATATCGATCCAGGGACAGAGTCTCCACTCCCACTGCCAACGCCGCTGCCTCGGCTTCGTCCGAACTCATGGAATTCCTCAAGCGCGCCGCCGTATAAAGGCCGCAATGGACGTTCTGCACATCGAGCACTCCCGCGAGGTGTCTTCGAGCCGCTTCAATCAGCGCACCATGCCGGCCCGCATAGATCTCACGCATACGGCGCACGTGCCGGCTGAAGTGGCCGCCATCGATAAAATCAGTGAGGACAGCCTGCTCCAGGTGAAGGGAGCGAAAATCTGTTTGCAGACGGAAGGCGGCCACATGGGCCGCGAGTGCGGGCGGCGCAACGATGTAGCCGATGCGCAAAGCCGGGAACAATAACTTCGACAAGGAGCCGACCATGATCACGTTCGATCCCGGGGTCGAGGCTCATCAACGCCGGAATGGGGCGCCCTTCGAAACGGTATTCGCTGTCGTAGTCGTCTTCAATGACGAAGGCGCCGGCGCCTGCCGCCCATTTCAGCAACTCCATACGCCTGCCGAGCGACATCGCCGGACCTAACGGAAATTGGTGTGCCGGGGTCACATAGGCGCCGACAGCAGCCGCTCCCGTTTTTAGGCCTTGGGCGACGACGATTCCCTCAGCATCAACCGGGACCGGTACGATCTGCGCCCCGGCGTTTTCGAAGGCAATGCGCGCTCCGAAGTAGCCTGGATCCTCCATCCAAACTTCATCGTCCGTTGAGAGGAGAAGTCGTGCGAGCACATCCAGGGCTTGCTGCACTCCCGATACGATTGTGATCTGGTCTGGCGCGCAAGCGATTCCCCTGGACGATCCCAGATATTGTGCGATGGCCTGGCGCAGAGGCTTGTAGCCCCTCGCGTCATCTACCGGATGGGCCCAGGAACCCGGCGAGCGAGCGCGCCGTGAGGCCAAGCGAGCCCAAAGGTTTGAGGGGAACTCCTTCAAGTCAACGTCCCCGATTCGAAAGGGGCGCGAGGCGCGAGGGGGCGCGAGACCCGCGAACGCTTTCGGCCTCTTGTGGTTCGCCTTCACGCTGCGAATAAAAGCCGGAAGCGCGTCCGCCTTAGGACGGGACCGCTGTCGCGGCATGACCTGGCCACTGATCACGGTGCCCACTCCCACGCGCGAACAGAGGTAGCCTTCCGATTGCAACCGCTCGAAAACCTGGACGATCGTGCCACGTGACACGCCGTACTGAGCGGCAAAGTCCCTGGTAGAAGGAAGGCGCGCGGAGGGCGGCAATCTGCCTTCCAGAATTGCGGAACGGAGTTCCCCGCAGAGCCAATCCGTCAGCGGCTGCCCTTCGCCGCGGGCCTTAAGCGAAAGTTCAAGCGAACCTTTTACTTTCGGCATGGAAGCTTAAATGGTACAGCCGAAGTGTTCATAATGGCTCTTCTCAGAGGACCATTTCTATCCTACAATCGCGGTACAGATGAGAACAACCACTTTATTCGTATTGGTTATCGCGGTATGCGCTGCCTTCTTACCCACGCCCAAGGTCAGTGCCGAAGATGAAGGTGTCGCCTACCCGGACGGTTATCGTAACTGGACATTCCTACACGGCTCCATCGTTCCGGCCGCATTCGGAGCGTTTTCCAAATCACCTTGTGTGAAGCCGTGTACCAACGGCATGTTTTATTTTTACGCGAATGAACCGGCCATGAAAGGGCTGCGGACCGGCGACTATCCGGACGGCTCAATTATCGCGGAAGAGATGCTCGCGTTCCAGATTGGAGAAAAGGGCGTTGGCGGAGAAGGGCATCGTGTCCTGACGGCCGTGATGGTCATGGACCGCCGCCGCTACGCCTCTACGGGAGGTTGGGGCTTCGGAAACTTCGACGAGGGGAGCAAGGTAAATACGCTTGATGCCAAAGCCCAGCAGGCATGCTTTCAGTGCCACGTATCCAAAAAAGACAACGGTTACGTGTTCACCCGGTACGTCGAGCGATAGGCATCCGCAGATCAACAGCGGTCCTTAACAGTCTGACTTCGCGCAGTTCCGACCGCTCGTACGACTATGCGATCTGTCAATTCATCGACTCGTACTGCTCGGAACCCCGGCCGCCTTCAAAAAGACCGTGGTGACGCGCTACAGGAACAACCTCGAACAAGGCCCAATATGCCTCCTCCACGATCAACCTGCGGCTTGCCGCCATTCGCCGACCGGCATACGAAGCCGCGGATTGGGGACTTCTGAGCGCGGACCTGGCGGACGGAATTCGGCGGGTCAAGGGCGTAAAGAAGCACGGCATGCGTAGAGGCAATTGGTTGACCGCCGATCAAGGCAAGGGGCTCCTTGCGGCGTTCGGCGCTGATGATGTACGAGGATAAACGCGACTACGCAATGATCGCGGTTCTGCCGGCCACGTCCGAACCGTGCCGATGCCGACCGGGGTCAAAGCTGCCGTGGACCGCTGGTTGACCGCTTCCGGCATCTCGACAGGTCCAATCTTTCGGGCAATCAATAAGGCCAAAGGAATCGGAACGGGCGGATTTAGCCCGAAGGGTGATCTGGGGCGCCGTGAAAGCCGGATCCTCGAAGTGTGCGGTCTTCTGCGCAGAGAGCAGTCTAGATCGGGTTGCACCGCACGACCTTCGCCGTACTTGCGCGCGCCTTTGTCATGAGGCAGGCGGCGAGCTTGAACAGATTCAGTTCCCGCTCGGTCCTGTCAGCGTTCAGACAACAGAACGATACCTCGGCTGCAAGCAGCGGCTCCGAAATGCGGTTAACGAAATTGCGGTTAACGACAAAATCGGCCTTGAACCAGCGTCGTCTTGAGGATTTCCATTCACACCGGCCGACGTCTCGTTCCCTATACGCCTACCTCTAATCCGTCGAGTGTTCTCCGGCGATTATGGACCCGATAATCGGGCGTCAAGACCTCCATCAAGTTACTGAACTGAAAAGGCCGGAAACACCTGTAACTTACAAGGGGCTACAGTTTTCGAAACAGGCTCAGTAAATGACCTTCAACGAAAACTGAATCTGTCTGGAACTGGCCGCGGTCCTGCTGATTTGTCCGAAGCCGGGACCGAGAACCAGGTTCGAGGGCAGGGCGAAGTTGACCAGGTTGAATACGTTGAACAGCTCAGCGCGGAATTGCAGGGTGGCGCGATCACTTCCGGAATGCGTGACCAGCGCCGTATCCTTGATCATCGCGGCATCCAGGTTGTGAAGGGCGGGTCCGCGGAAGGTATCGCGCCCCAGTAAGCCGTAGCGGCCCTGGTTCGGACCGGTGCCACCCGGGACGTGGATCGGAATGGAAAAGAACGAAGCGTTGTCTGCGCCGCGGCCGAAATAGTCTTCGCGCACCGTACGGCCGGTCGAGAGACTGGGGACCGCAACCTGGTCGGGCCGGTCCGAACCGATGGACCCGACGCCCGTCTGCTGCACACCGGAATAAACCGTGAACGGGAGACCGCTGAGCAGGGTTCCGATGCCCAGCAATTGCCATCCGGCAGTAGCGCGTTTGCCGAGAGCGCGGAGCAAGGGCGCGCGCTCGGCATGAAGATCCTGAAAGAGCGTGAACGTGGCGGCCTGCCGGATATCGAATGTCGATGGACCTTTCTCCGCGCGGGTGTCGAACGGGTTTTGCGGAGCGGTCTGAGATCCGATCACGGCGCTGACGTCGTCAATCGATTTCGACAGGGAATAGCTTGCCTGAAAACCCAACCCGGAGTGATTCAGACTGTTTTGCGCGGAAAGCTGGAGAGAATGATAGGTGGAGTGAGACCGGTTGGTCACCAACTGAACCAGACCATAGCCCCCGGTCACGCGCCCCGAGGAATCGAACTGAGTGTAGGGGGCGAAGGCGGCGGTGGCCCCAGGAAAGCCGTTGGGGGCATCCATGGCAGGCAGTTTGTTTCCGGCGGTGCCCACGTAATTCGCATTCCAGGTTATGCCTCGCCATTCCTGCTCGAGCCCCGCGGTCCAGGAGCCGGCATACCCATTCTGAAAGTTGCCGGCAATGCCGGAGACGGCGAGCGGCGTGATCTGGTGGTCGGGTGTGAGCGCCGCCAAATCGCGCTCGTATCGCAGAACGTCCATTTCGGTGTTACCGGGCACGTCGCGCGAACTTCCGGTGGCAAAAACGAGCGAGCCGGCCGGTGTATGCACCGGAGGAAGCTGGTCCGGCGTGATGGTGATGCCGAAACGGATGGGCTGCCCCGGGGCCGCGGTAAGGTGGGGATACAAGACGAACGGCGTTCCGCCGGTGAGCGCGTTAACCTGCCAGAGGTTGGGCAGCAGAGTGGTGATGGCGGCGCCGGCGACCGCTTTTATCTTCGGGCCCACCTGCAGGCGCAACGCCACGCGCGGCCCCCAACCGTTCTTGTCAAACTCAAAACCCGGGTGGGGGTTGATGAGAAACCGGGAGCCGGGAACCACTCCGGCGGCATACCCGAGCTCCGGCCCGGAGGTGCGCTTGGCTGCCTCGCGAATCGGAGTGTTGATCTCGTAGCGTAAGCCGTATTCAAGCTGCAAGCGGCCGGACAGCTTCCAAGTGTCCTGCACATAGAAGTTGTAGGCGTCGCGACGGATTGCGGAGTCGCCGATATGATCGCCCTGCGCGAAGAGGGGCGGGGCCACGGCGAGGGAGTAAGTGAAGGCACTCGCGGTCAGCAGGCCGGTGAGCGCATCGGGCAAGAGATCGCCAGGGTGAATGTCGTGGGCGCCGCTGGCCGAGCGGATCTCCACCGGCGAGTAGGCGGCGCCTCCACCGAACTGGTATTCGCCATTGGGACTGATGCCGAAAAGGGTGGTGTCGCGATTGGCTCGAATTTCCGCGCCCACTTTCCACGTGTGCCGTTTGCCGCTCCAGACCATGTTGTGCCGGACCTGAAAGAGGTTGCCATACGCCGCCGTCACCGAGCCCGCGGCGTTGTTGAACGGTTCATATAAGCCGTCACCGAACTTGAGCGCCGGGTCGTTGTGATTTAGCGCCGGGAACGAGGGCGTTGAGCGGGTAAAGCTGACGGACAGGTCCCACACGAAGCTCGCAGACTGCGCGCGATTGTAGGTGATGAAGGCGTTGCGCTGGTGATCCACGAATTCCACCCCGAAATCCTTCTCAAGTGCCGTCTGGCTGGGGTTGGTGGTGGGGCCCGCAATTTGATTCAGGGTAAAACGTCCAGATAACCGGGCCTTTTCAGAAAGCTTGTGATCGATGCGGACAGAAAACTGATCGGAAAAGGTGGTGACCTTGGAAGACGTGGCGTAGGTGCGGGCGCCGTAGGGACCCTGCGGATCATTGGGCAGCGGGTAGCGGGCCAACATTCCGGCGATGCGCGGGTCCACCGGGACAATCAGAGTGTCGCCCGGAAAGGCGGTGGTATCCAGGCCCGCTCTTTCCGCCGCGGTAGGGACGGAGAGGACCTGGGTGGTTCCCAGCACCTGGCGGAATCCCTGGTACTCGACAAAAAAATAAGTGCGATCGCGGCCATCGTACACACGGGGTAGGGAAAGGGGGCCGCCGCTGGTGAATCCGAATTCATTGCGGATGAACGGAGGAATGCGGCCGGGATTGGCGAAAGAGCGCCGGTCGAAAAAATTACGCGCATCCAGGGCAGCGTTGCGCAGGAATTCGAAGAACGACCCGTGAAGCTCATTGGTGCCCGACCGGGTGAGGATGTCGGTGAAGCCCGCTGCGCCGTGCCCGATTTCCGCGGGCATCCAACCGGAACTGGAGCGGATTTCCTGCACGGCATCGACGTTGAAATTAGAGAAGGTGGCTCCGCCCATCTCAGGGTCGCTTGAATCGGCTCCATCCATGGCAAAGACGGCGGCCGTTCCGCGCTGGCCGTTGATTGTGAATTGCTGGGTAAAATTCGCCGCGCCATTGGTGTCCGTCATGGTGCCGGCTGCCAGCAGGAGCAACTGGCTGAAATCGCGTTTGTTGAGCGGCAACTCGGACACCGCCTTGCTGGAGAGGTGCTCGCCACCCGTGCCGGTCTGTGCCGCCGGCGGTGTCCGCACCAACAGACTGCCCTCGGCGCTCCATTCGAGCGACAGCGTGGAAGCGGCCAGCGGCAGATGGAGACTCTGCGGGCTTTTCGCCGTGCCACCGCGGCTGACAAGAATCGAGTAGTCTCCCGCCGGCGGGTCAGGAATCGTGAAGACGCCATCCGCTCCCGTAGTCGCGTGCAGGACAGTGCGAGCTGATCGCAGTTCCACTGTGGCTGCCACAATGGCCACACCGTGGCTGTCGTGTAGCTCTCCGCTGAGTTGCTCGGGTAGGGCGTGGAGCAAGGTCGCGGTGACGACCGAAATAGCTAAAGTACGGAAGAGCACAATTGAGCATATCCGACCCGAGCAGGACTGTGTGTGCCGGCAATATGGAAGTTGGCCGCCCCGCTGCGGATTACCCGTGGGCTGCAGGCTCGCGTTCATTCGCGCCGTGGCGCCTTCCTGCCACTGGCGGAAATACGCGCCACTCTGAGATAGCCACTCGCCCACGCCCGGAGACCCGTCACCTGAATGCCACCGGAAACTCTTCGTAACGCCCCAACGCCTCTGCTTGATTCATTGCTGTCAGGCGGCTTCTCGGCCTGTCGGGGCCCGGCAATGTTCGCACCTTGATCCTCTTGCACGAGGAGCATCTTCGCCGATTCGTCCGCCCTGAAAGCATGCCACCGAACGATGGCCAACTCAACGAATAGAGCCTCGGTACTCCCTTGCCACTTTATTGCTTGCGGAGCCGATGAATGGCGACCTTCACCCCGCCTTCGGTGGCGCCCATATCGCGGGCCAGTTCTGCGTAGGGAACATCGGCCTGACCGAGCAGAAAGACTTTAATCTTTTCGAAATCGGCCGCGGTGCCGTGCTGCACATACTCCTCTTTGAAGCCGCGAAACAATCCGATCGAGCAGCGAAATCGCCCAAATTGAGAATTGACCGCGTCTCGAAGTGGCCCGAGGCCGCGATCCGGGAAAGTGCCACCACCTAGTGCTTCCGAAAGGCAACTAACTATCAACTGAAACATCCGAAGCCGCTATCCTTCATCGGATTCGCGAGTTGCGGGAGCCGAGCATTCGGAGATCGGTTGGAGCGCCTCGATGACCGACAGATATCTCAGGTGAGGCAGAAAAAGGTAACTATTATGAGCCGTACTTAGTGTGCGCCGCGCAGACGGAAAAATGATGTGAAAGGAAGTGAATGGCGGAGACATTCCAGCGTTGAACACGGAAATGAGACGGGAACTCTTTGGCGGGTTTCGCGGTCCAATGCGTGTGACGGAGACTCATGATGAATAGGACGTCGAAGTCGTTGTGCTTTCTGGCGGTAATTGGCTTGATGGCCGCTGGGGTGGTTTTGGATGTGATGCAGGATGCCGAGGCGGCGGCCGGGGACGGGGTGGCCGCCACGTATACCAAAGGCACGCTGCGGGTGACGATTCCTTACCATGGGCTGCGCGCCGGAACGGGACAACTCCTGGTGGAAGTGCTCAATCCCGAGGATGGCGTAATGGGGCGGGCGGAGCGGCGGGTGGAGGCGGAGGCGGCGAGCGGGACGTGGCAGCAAGAGATTGCGGTGGCCAAGGCTCCGGGGGTGGAGGAGCTGGTGTGGAATCGCGTACGGTACCGGTTTCAGTATGACGGCGGAAAAGGCGCGGCGGCGCAGGGGACGGATTCGATCTCGGAGATATTGCGAACTCCGGTGGTGCACGTCCTGGGACAGCAAGCCTATCTGACCGGCGGAGCGGCGGCGGTGCGGGTGGTGGTGACGGATTCGAAGAACGAAGCGATCGCGGGAAGCGGATCGGTGCGGATCGACCTGATGGCGCCGGGGGACCGTGCGCAGGCGCTCTACACGGGAAGGCTGAACCGTCGCGGCACGACGGAGGCGCAGTTCCGGTTTCCGGCGGGGGTGACGGGCAACTATCAACTGCGGTATGTGGTGGACACGCCGATCGGGTCAACCGACTTCACGCAGGCGGTGCGGCTGGAGGAGAAAGCGTCGATCCTGCTGACGACGGAGAAGCCGATTTATCAACCGGGGCAGACGATCCACGTACGTGCGCTGGCGCTGGATCGCGCGAACCACGAGGCGACGGCGGGGCGAAAGCTGACGCTCGAAGTGGAAGATTCGCGCGGCAACAAAGTGTTCAAGAAGATTACGCAGACGGACCAGTTCGGCGTGGCGTCGGCCGAATTCGAATTGGCGGACGAGGTGAATCTGGGGACGTACCATGTGCGCGGCCTGATGGAAGGCGGGACGAGCAACAGCGCGGAGATCGCGTTGAATGTAGAGCGGTACGTGTTGCCGAAGTTCAAAGTGGCGGTGGAGTTCGCGGGCAAGGATCAACGAGTGAAGCGCGGCTACCGCCCGGGGGATCACGTGACCGGGACGGTGCGCGCGAATTACTTCTTCGGCAAAGCCGGTGGACGGCGCGGAGATTGCGATCAAGGGAACTGTGATGGATGTGGCGATTGCGGAGGCGGGGAAAGCGCAGGGCAAGACGGATAGCGATGGCGTTTACCACTTCGACATGCAACTGCCTGGATATTTCGCGGGACTGCCGCTGAATTCCGGAACGGCGCGGGTGTTGATCGAGGCGACGGTGAAGGACGCGACGGGGCACGCGGAAACTCGCGGGGAGCCGATTACGGTGAGCGAATCGCCGCTGATCGTGACGGCGATTCCGGAGGGAGGAACGCTGGTTCCGGGGTTGGAGAATCAGGTCTTCGTGCTGGCATCTTACCCGGACGGCACTCCGGCGGCGGCCGAGTTGAAGATTCGGGCGGCGGGAAGTGCCGATCAGACGGTGAAGACCGATGCGGGCGGGGTGGCGGTGGCGACAGTGCGCGCGGCGGTGGAGACGCGATCCCTGCAGGTAGAGGCAACGGATGCAGAAGGGAATCATGCGTCGAGCACGGTGCCGATGGGACAACGGCAGGGGGGCGACCAGATTCTGTTGCGCACGGAGCGCGCGGTGTACCGGGCGGGGGAACGGGTAGCGCTGAAGATCTTCTCGACGAGGGAGCGCGGGACGGCGTACCTGGACGTGGTGAAGAGCGGGCAAACGGTGTTGACGAAGGACGTGGATTTAATTAACGGGCAGGCGGAGTTGACGCTGCCGGTGACGCCGGAGCTGGCGGGCACGGTGGATTTCAGCGCGTACCTGTTCGGACGGGATGCGCGGCCGGTGGGCGATCACCGGTTGATCTTTGTGCAGCCGGCGGACGAATTGAAGATCGACGCAGCGGCCGATTCCGCGGTTTACAAGCCCGGCGACGAAGCACGGATTCGTTTCCGCGTCACCAATTCGAAGGGCGAAGGGGTGCAAGCGGCGCTCGGATTGCAGATCGTGGACGAGGCGGTATTCGCACTGGCGGAGAAGCGTCCGGGCTTCGCGAAGGTCTTCTTTTACCTGGAGCAGGAGGTGATGAAACCGCGGTATGAGATCCATTCGATCGGGATGCCGGAGATTGTGGAGCCGGTGCCGGTGGCGAAGGCGGAGCAGCGAGACCGGGCGGCACGCGCGCTGTTCGCGGCGACGGAGGTGGTGAGCGGCAACAAATTCGAGACGGAGTTCGGGCGCGCCATCCCACGGACGAAGCTGGCGGAGTACATCACGCGATACCGGACGCGGTTCGACGAGCAGGCCAAGGAAATTGCGGAGCGGGCGGCTCGGGCCTACGCGAAGAATCCGATTGCGGCGGAGTTGGCGAAGGCGGATTACCGGGATGCGTGGGATACGGGAATCCGCGTGGAACGGGTGGATGGGAATTCGCGGCACAAATACTATTTGGTTCGCAGCGCGGGTCCGGATAAGCGCTTCGATACCGGTGACGATCTGGCGACGTATCTGGAATTGCGGACGCGCAAAGTCGCGGGGCCGCCGAGTTCGGCGGAGATGAACATTGACATCGCGGTGGAGCATGATCGCGGTCCGTTCAATGGAATGGCGGAGGTCACGGGATCGGTAACGGACTCTTCGGGAACAGCAGTGGCCGGCGCCACGGTGACGGCGCGGACCGGGGAGAGCGGAGCGCCTCGGGCGGCGAAGAGCAATGGGGACGGACAGTTCACGCTGGCGGGCCTGGCTCCTGGAGACTATGATGTGCGGATTTCTTCGCCGGGCTTTCGGGATGCGCAGCGCAGCGTAACGTTGCAGGCACGGGACCGCGCGGTGGTTCGCGTGATGCTGAGCGTGGGCGAGGTATCGGAAGCCGTTGTGGTGGAGGGAGTGGGAGTAGGCGGAGGCGGAATCGGTTTTGGCAGGGGAGGCGGATTTGGCGGCGGCGTTGCGGGCGGGGTACTGGGCGGCGTAATCGGCGGAGTGCCGATGAGGGCGCGAGCAGTGGCTGCGCCCATGGCGATGATGGAGAACGCGATGCTGTTGGACCGGCGCGATCTCAACTCGGCGACGCTGGTGAAGAAGGAGAAGGACGCGGTGAGTGTGGGGCCGGGGGCCCCGCATGTGCGGTCTTACTTCCCGGAGGCGTTGTACATCAATCCCGAGATTGTGACGGATCGCGACGGGCGGGCGAGCATTGTGATTCCGATGGCGGATTCGATCACGACGTGGCGGATGGCGATGATGGCTTCGACGGTGCACGGCGCGTTGGGAAGCGGCACGGGAAGTTTGAAAGTATTTCAGGACTTCTTCGTGGATCTGGACATGCCGGTGACGCTCACGCAAGGGGATCGCGTGTCGATTCCTGTGGCGGCATACAACTACACGGGGCAGGCGGGGAAGGTGAGCCTGCAATTGCAGCAGGACGACTGGTTCGGGCTGGTGGAGGACACGGGCTCGAAATCGGTGGAGGTGGAGCCGGGCAAGGTGGGCGGTTCGCAGTTCACGCTAGAGGCGAAGCGGATTGGGAAATTCAAGCTGACGCTGACGGCGCGGATGGGAAATCGCGCGGATATCGTGGTCCGGGAGATTGAAGTGGCGCCGAACGGGCGAGAGCGAACCAGCGTGTTCAACGGGCGCCTGGAGAGTACGGTGAGGCACGAAGTGACGTTTCCGCCAAATGCGATCGCGGATGCGGGCAAGGTTTTCGTGCGGCTGTATCCGGGACCGCTGAGCCAGGTGATCGAGGGGATGGACAGCATATTGAGGATGCCGGGCGGATGCTTCGAGCAGACGTCATCGAGCACATACCCGAATGTGCTGGCGCTGGATTACATGAAGCGGACGAAGAAGTTGACCCCGGAGGTGCACGCGAAGGCGGAGGGGTACATCGCGAACGGATATCAGCGGCTGCTGACGTTCGAAGTTCCGGGCGGGGGATTCTCGTGGTTTGGGAATCCGCCGGCGAACAAGATTCTGACGTCGTACGGACTAATGGAATTTTCGGACATGGCGAAGGTGTACGACGTGGACGCGAAGGTGATTCAGCGGACGCAGCAGTGGCTGGCGGGGCAGCAGCAGGCTGACGGGAGTTGGAAGCCGGACACGCAATTCATCAACGAAGGCGCGACGAACCGGTTCAATTCCGATGTCCTGCGGATTACGGCGTACGTGGGCTGGGCATTGGGAAATACGGGCTACCAGGGTCCGGCGGTGGAGAAGGCGCGGGAGTACGTGCAGCGGCAGATGGGCGCGAAGAGCGACACGTATACGCTGGCGGTGGTGGCCAATTTCGCGGTGGATTACGGGAAGGATCGCGAGTTCACCAATCGGGCGATGCAACTGCTGCTGGACGCGCGAACGGAGAAGGACGAGCACGTGTGGTGGACGGCTGAGGAGACGGGCGTGTTTGCGCAGGGCGCGAGCGCGAGTGTGGAGACGACCGGCCTGGCGGCGCAGGCGCTGTTGAAGTGGGGCGGGGCATCGGGGACCGCGAGCAAGGCGCTGGGATATATCGCGTCGAAGAAGGATGCGCAGGGAACGTGGGGGACGACGCAGGCGACGATCATGGCGCTGCGCGCGCTGCTGCTATCGACCGAAAAGGGCGCGGCGGACGTGCGCGGCACGGTGGAGGTGACGCTGAATGGAAGGCGCGATGGAGACGCTGACGCTGACTGCGGAGAACAACGACCTGCTGCATCAGTTCGTTCTGAAGGGAGTCGATTCGAGCGGAGCGAATGCGGTGGAATTGAAGTTTACCGGGAAGGGAAGCTTGGCGTACCAGGTGGTGGGGCGGTATTTCGTGCCATGGGAAGACCGGCCGGCGAACGAGCCGCTGTCGATCTCTGTGAACTATGATCGGACCCGACTGGCGCAGGACGACGTGGCGAAGGCGACTGCGACGGTGAAGAACAATTTGGGGAAGACCGCGAATATGGTGATGGTGGACCTGGGGATTCCGCCGGGCTTCGATTTGCTGAGTGAAGATCTGCAGGGAATGCAGGAGAGGACGGCCGGGCAGAAGGGGGGAAGGCTGGAAAAGTTCTCGCTGACTGCGACGCAGGCGATTCTGTATTTCGATTCGATTGGGGCGGGGCAGACGGTGACGGTGGAGTTCCGGCTGCGGGCGAAGTATCCGATTCGGGCGCGGACATTTCAATCGCGGGTATACGAGTATTACAATCCCGACGTGAATGCGGTGGCGCGGCCGGTGCAGTTGGAGGTGAGGAAGCGGTAAAGCTTCTCGCAGGGGGACGCGAAGAAGACCTTTAGAGAGGTTTTCTTGGCGTTCCCTGGCGGGTGGCGGGTTTTGCGGGAGAGCTTTAAGGCGGTTTCTCGCAGAGCCGCAGAGAACGCAGAGAAAAACGCGAAAGCTTTTATGTGACCGGATTAGATGGTGCCGGAGTGGCGCTTGAAGATTTGGAGCATGTTTTGGGAGAAGGCGGAACGCGCCATCACCATGTCGCAGCCGGCTTCTTGCGCCTGTTGTTTGAGTTCGGCCTGAATGTGCGAAAGGTAGCCGATCAGGCTGATGCCTTTGGTATCGGCGCTGCCCTTGAGTTTGGCGATCAACTGAAGGGGGTTTGCGTCTTCGAAGTTGAGATCGAAGACGATGAGCGAAGGTTTGGTCTTCGCTTTCTCCAGGACTTCCTTGCCTTCCTTCACAAATTCCAGCGCCAACCCATTTCGTTTGGCGGCTTCACTGATTTTGACGGAGAAGAAGAGATCGGTCACCACCGCCAGGACTCGCCTCGGTTCCTGCTTATGCATAGAGCTGTGCTTTTCGAGAATTACCTTTGCTTAGAAATAGAAGGATGGGACAGTCGAATTCTAGCACGAAAATCACGGCTCCGATCCCGCCAGATTGCGGTATTGATCTTCCCATTTGCGAGCGCGATTGGGGTCGCCGAGGCGGGTGAACAGGTGCGCGAGGCTGCGCGCGCAGCGGGGCCGGGCGGGATCGTGATCCACAATGGCCTGGCACTGCGCTTCCATGCCGGTGAAGATCGCGGTCGAGGGCAGAGGCTGAACACCGGGAGGCGGAGTACGCATGAAAATAGTCGCGCCGGCATCGGCGAAGACCATTTTCCATTGCTTCTCCGCGGGGTCTGCAAGGGCGAGGGGAAGCACGTAGGGAGTGCCGGAATTGGCTTCGAAGGCATTCATGACGACGACCTGGATGCCGTATTGATCGAGGAGTTCGCGGGTGCCGGGCAGCATTTTGATCATGCGTTCGTAATCGGCGAAGACCTTTTCGTTGAGGCCGCGGCCATCGATGAACGAACGTTGTTCGGGCCAGCAGCGCCAGACGAGGTATCCGCCTTTGTCGAAGGTGTTGAAGATGGGAGCGGTGATGTGATGCGCGAGTAGAAACTCGGCGGCCCCAGCGGGATATTTCCAGGCGGCGTAGCGCATTTGGAAGGCGCGTCCGCGGGCGAAGGGGACGGCGATCGCGCAGAGGAGGGCGGCGGCAAGGGCCCAATCGCGCCAACCGGCCGGCGGCTGGGGAATGGCGGGCGACGGGTGACTCGCGGGACGGCGAGTATAGGTCGCGAGGATCATGGGAGCGACGAGGCCGAGGAGGTTGGAGTTGCGGACGGCCTGGAGGTAGGCGGCGCCGAAGAGGCCGAGCAGCAGCCAATCCGCGAGGCGTGTTTCCTTCCGCTTCCAGACGAGGACTGCGGCGGCGGCATACAAGAGGAGATTGAGGAACGACGGGGGCCACAGGGGCGGCTTCTGCCATTCGTAGATGGACCGGGTGAGAGTGCTCTGATTGTAGGCGAGCAGGATGTAGAGAGTTTGGAAGCCGTTGGGGTTGAGGAAGGCGAACGGCACGCAGACGGCGGTGACCAGCCAGAGGCGGCGCTCATCGGGCTCGGGCTTGCCGCGGAAGCGCTTCCATAGCGATTCGCCGCAGTAGATTCCGAGGACGACGAAGCCCATGAAAAAGCCGCCGTGGCAGTTGGCCCAGAAGAGGAAGAGCGGCGGCAGCGCCCACATTCCGCGGCGCGATTCGAGGATGAGGATGGTCGCCATGATCAGCACGTAGGTGAGCTGATAGGGGCGATCGGAGCTGAAGTAGGAAGCGATGAAGGCGATTACCAGGGTGGCGGCGAGGGCGCGGTAGAAGCTGCCGGAGCGACGCCAGGTCCAGAGGCCGACGAGGAGGCAGAAGGCGGTCATCAGAGTGGCGCGCAGCAGGATAAGGCCGCCGAAGCCGCCGGCGGCGTAGGAGAGATAGAGCAGGGATTGCGAGAGCCACTCGTGCGTAAGGTTGAAGGCGCGGACGGTTGCCTCGGAGGGGAGTGCAGGGCCGAGGTAGGTGGTGAAGCTGAAGGGATCGGGGATGGCGAGCTTGTGCTGATCGACGACGTACTTGCCGGTTTCGAGGTGAAGCCAGGTATCGGAATCGGAGACCTCGGTGGAGAAGCAGGCCATCAGGAGGATGGCGGTGAGGGCGATGATGGCGGGGCGCAGCCAGGGCGCGGAAGTGGCGAGGATTTAGTGGGCGCGGGATTCATAGTAGGACATCCATTGGCCGGCGCGGGCGGTCTGGCCGATTAGGGTGTAGAGGTCGGCGATTCCCTTGGCGCAGGCGGGGTGGGAGGGATCGTGCTCGAGCTGCGAGCGGCATTGATTTTCGATGCCGGCGAGGGCTTCGAGACTATTGAGAGGTTGGACGCCGGCGGGCGGATGGCGCATGAAGAGAGTGCTTTGTTCATTAGCCTGGACGAGTTTCCATTCCGATCTGGGCGGGGTCTGAGAGGGCGGCGGCCAGGGTGTGGACTTTGCCGGTAAAGCGATCGAAGCCATCGAGGACGAGAACTTCGATGGCGTACTTATTGAGAAGCTCGTCGGCGCTCTTGCCGCCTTCGGAGCCCGCGTAATAGAGGATGCGATTGTAATCGGCATAGGCCTCTTCGCTGAGGCCGCGCGGATCGATGAAATCGCGCTGGGCGGGCCAGAGGCGCCAGACGAGGTAGCCGCCGTTTTCGTAGGAATTGAACATGCGGGCGGTGACGTTGTGCTGTTTGAGGAAATCGGCAGCCTTGGTGGGAAGCATCCATTCGGCGGCGCGGAATTGAAAGGCGTCCTCCGTCTTTGAGCGCGCTCGCGATGGGAGACGAGGAGGAGCGCGGCGGCGGCGAGCCCGGCGAGGCGGGGGAGAGGGCGCTTCCAAAGAGGCAGATAGGTGCCGAGCAGGACGGCGCCGACGAGGCCCATGAGGATGGTGTTGCGGACGGCGAGGAGCGAGGCGGCGCCGAAGACGAAATAGAGAATCCAATCGACGGGGCGAGTTTTGCGCCAGGAGATCAGCATGGCGGCGAGCGAACCGATTAAGACCAGGCCATAGCCGTAGGGGGGCAGCCAGAAGGCGGGGTACTGCCATTCGAGGTTGCTGGACTGGATGGGGCTGCTGCGATAGAGCAGCATGATTTCGATGACGCGGAAGCCGTTGGGGTTGAGGGCGGAGGCGAAGAAGCAGGCGGCGGTCACGATCCACAACTGCTTTTCGCCGGGAACGGGCTGCTTGCGGAGGCGTTGCACAATGGCTTCCGCGCAGTAGGCTCCGAGCATTACCCAGCCCATGAAATAGCCGCCATGGCAGTTGGCCCAGAAGATGAAGAC
Source organism: uncultured Solibacteraceae bacterium (assembly GCA_963811575.1). Lineage (GTDB taxonomy): Bacteria > Acidobacteriota > Terriglobia > Bryobacterales > Bryobacteraceae > Solibacter. The sequence continues at coordinate 398,888 of CAWERY010000018.1, forward strand.
GGGGACGAGGGCCCACATCCAGCGGCGGCGCTCCAGGATCGCCATGGTGACGGCGAGGAGGAGGAAGGTAACGAGGAAGGGGCGGCTCTGCTGGAAATTAATGGTGACGACGCCGCACGCGATGGCGGCGGCGAGGCTGCGATAAAAGCCGTGAGTACGCCACCAGACCATGAGGGCCACGAGGCCGCAGAAGGCAATGAGCAGGACGGCGCGGAGCATCACGAGCGCCGGAAATCCGGCGGCGGAGTGGACGACGTACATGATGATCTGCGCGAGCCATTCATGAGTGAGGTTGAAATAGCGCGTTTTGGCTTCGCCGGGGTAGGCGCTGCTGTTGAGGTTGCTGGTGAAGGAGAAGGGATCGGGCACGGTAAGCGCGCGGGTTTCGAGCGTGTGCTTGCCGGTCATCAGGTGAAGCCAGATATCGCTATCGGAGATTTCTCCGGTGAACCAGGTCAGGAAGAGGATGACGGTGAGCGCGACCAGGAGGGGGCGGAGCCAGGCGGGCTCAGGGACGGCGATTGCGGCGGGCTGCTCGAGCTTAGCGGGTCGCGGGGGCATGGAAGGTTCCGTCGAGAACTTGATTGTAGGCGGCGAGCCACTGAGAGGAGCGGTCGCCCTTGCCCAGTTTGCGATAGAGATCGGCGAGGCCGACGGCGCAGCCGGGTTTGCCGGGTTCGTGCGCGAGGTGGGCGGTGCATTGCGCGTCCAGGCTGGTAAATACTTCCTCGGGGTTGAGCGGGGTGACGCCGGGCGGAGGCTGGCGCATGAAGATCATCGCGGTATTGTCCTGGAAGACGAGCTTCCACTTGGTCTGGGCGGGGTCGGAGAGCGCGGCGCTCAGCATGTAGACGGTGCCGCGCCAGTATTCGAAGCCCTGGAGGAGGAGCACCTGCACGCCGTATTGATCGAGCAGGGGCTGGGCGTCGCGATAGTTGAGCGCGATCTTCATGTAGTCCGCGAAGACGCTTTCATTGAGCGCGCGGCCATCGACAAAGGTTTTGAGTTCGGGATACCCGGCCCACATGAGGTAGCCGCCCCATTCGTAGATATTGAAGACGGGGGCGGTGACGTTGTGGTCCTTGAGGAACTGGATGGGGGCCGCGGGATACTGCCACTGGGCGGCGCGGAGCTGAAAGGCATCGCCGGCGGCGAGCTTCTGCGCGGCGATGGCGAGGAGGATGAGGGGGACGGCGAACTCCGCGAAGCGCGGGAGGGGGCGCTTCCAGCGGGGCAGGTAGGAGGCGATGGCGATGGGCGCGATCAGGCCGATGAAGATGACGTTGCGCTGCGCCATGAGCGACATGGCGGCGAAGACCGCGAAGAGCAGCACGTCGGAGGGGCGGACGCGTCGCCAGGCCCAGAGGAGGACGGCGGCGGCGCCGAAGAGGAGCGCGCTGTACCAGCTGGGGGGCCAGAGGACGGGGGAGTGCCATTCCTTGAGGGAGCGCTGCAAGGCGCTGTGCTGATAGGCGAAGAGGCCGGGGATGACATTGAAGAATGTCGGATTGAGGCCGCTGGCGAGAATGGCGAGCAGGCTGGCGGACCAGAGCGTCTTTTCGTCTTCCGGCGGATTGCCGCGCAGGCGCTGGAAGAGGGCGTCGCCACAATATCCACCGAGCAGGACCCAGCCCATGAAATAACCGCCGTGGGCGTTGGCCCATAGGATGAAGAGCGGAGGCAGCAGCCAGAGGGGGCGGCGGCGCTCCAGAATCCAGAGCGTGATGGCCATCAGGACGTAGGTGACGAGGTAGGGGCGGTCGGCGGCGGAGGTGCGGGCGATCATGCCGGCGGCGAAGGCGGCGGCGACGGAGAGATAGAAGCGGCCGGTGCGACGGTTGACGACCCAGCCGACCATGCCGCTGAAGAAGGTAAGGCTGCAGGCCTTGAAGAGGACCATCGCGGGAAATCCGCCGGCGGCGTAGAGCAGATAGAGAATGACCTGCGCGCCCCATTCGTGTTTGAGGTTGAGATCGCGGGTTAGTCTCTTCGCCGGGGTAGGCGGGATGGCCCATGTAGGTGGTCCAACTGAAGGGATCGGGCGCGGGGAGCTTGTGGTTCTGAACGATATAGGCGCCGGTGCGCAGGTGGAACCAGGTATCGTTATCGGCGACTTCCGCGGAGAACATGGTGAGGAGCGCGAGGGAGGCCAGCGCGAGGACGACGGGCTTCAGCCACGCTGGGGAGTCGATGGGCGTGGGAGGCGCAGACGGCACGGGGGCCGCGGTCGGGCGGCTGACGGGTCGCGAAGGCATGCGGAAACACCCAGTTTAACATCGGGCATTTGCCGGCTTACTCGTGATGGAGGAGTGGCTGGCCGGAGCGTTCGGCGGTGAGTTTTCCTTCGTCCACCATGAACTTGCCGTTGACCAGGACGACGTCGAAGCCGGCGGTGTACTGGTGGGGGCGGATGTAGGTGGACTTGTCTTCGACGCGCGCGGGATCGAAGATGACGAGATCGGCGGCGAGGCCGACGCGGAGCACGCCGCGATCGTTGAGAGAAAAGGTGCGGGCGGGGAGGGAGGTCATGCGGCGGATGGCGTCTTCGAGGGTGAGGACGCCGCGGGAGCGAACGTACTCGGCGATGACGCGGGCGTTGGTGCCGTAAGAGCGGGGGTGCGGGTTGCCGACTCCGAATTCGGTGATGCCGCCATCGCTGGCGACGGCGGTGAAGGGGTAGCGCATGATGCGCTCGATATCCTGCTCTCCCATGAGGCGGTAGATCATGCCGGCGCCGCCGGCTTCCATGAGATCGAAGATGGTTTCGATTTCGTTATCGACGCCGGGGGCGCGGCCTTTGAGGGCATTGATCTCGGTGATGGTCTTGCCTTCGTAGGCGGAGTTGGAGGCGAAGCGGGCGACGGTGGCGAAGGAGTAGTTGGGCTCGCCCATTTCGGCGACGTTGTGCTTCATTTCGGCGGCGATTTTGCGGCGCGTTTCGGGTTCGGCGAGGCGCTCCTTAATCTTGCCGCCGGCGAGCGCCCAGGAGGGGAGGCGAATGCCGAGATTGGTGCTGGCGCGATCGTAGGGGTACTGGTCGGCGACGACGTCCACGCCTTCGCGGCGGAATTTTTCGATGAGGGCGAGGGATTGATCGCTGGCGCCCCAGATGGCGCGGCGGTCGATTTTGAGGTGGGAGATCTCGACCTTCATGCCGGCTTCCTTGCCGACGTTGACGGCTTCGGTGATGGCTTCGATTTCGTGGAAGCCCTCATCGCGCATGTGGCTGGCGTAGACACCGCCATGCGCGGCGGCGGCCTTGGCGAGCGCCACGACTTCGGCGGTATTGGAATAGGTGCCGGGGACGTATTCGAGGCCGGTGGAGAAGCCGACGGCGCCATCGCGCATGGCGCGATCGATCAGGGATTGCATTTTGGCAATTTCCTGGGGAGTGGCCTGCCGGTTGGCGGCGCCCATGACTTCGCGGCGCACGGTGTTGTGGCCGATGAAGGAGGCGACATTGAGTCCGAGGCCGATTTTGGAGAGCTTGTCGTACCATGCGGCGAGGTTCAACTCGCTGCTGCCGCAGTTGCCGGTGATGACGGTGGTGACGCCATCGAGGAGGAAGTTATCGCCGCGCGGATTCTTTTCCACGCCGCCTTCGATGTGGGTATGGACGTCGATAAAGCCGGGGGCGACGATGCGCTGGCGGGCGTCGATGGTGCGGGTGGCGGTGGCGTTATCGAGGCGGCCGATGGCGGCGATGCGTCCGGCTTTGACGGCGATATCGGCGCGGTACCAGGGGTTGCCGGCGCCATCGATCACGCGGGCATTGCGGATGAGGACGTCGAAATCGGCGGCAAAGAGGGAGGACAGGGTAAAGAGGAAGAGGGGAAGGGTACGCATGGATAGGGATAATATAGCGCGGGATTACGGGTGCGGCGGCGTGTTCGAGGGTGGCGAGGACGGCACGGCCTTCTTGAGAGCGGCCGGGCCCAGTTCGTCGGCGAGGGCGGCATAGGCGGCTTCCCAGTGGGGAATCGCGCGGCGGAGGAGCGTGGCGCCGGATTTCGTGAGGCTGGTCTTCTTACTTTGACGGCCGCGGCCGCCGACGGATTCGACGAGGCCGCGGCGTTCGAGCTGCTGGATGCCGCGGACCATGGTGGTGGCATCGATACCATTGGCATCGGCGAGCATGACGACGGTCTGGCCGGGCTGGCCGGCGAGGGCCACGAGGATTCCGAACTGTCCGGCGGTGAGCCCGAGCTGGCGAAAGTGGGCGTTATAGTGGCGCGTGAGGGCTCGGGCGGCCATGCGGGCGCGATGGCCGATGCATACGGTGGCGATTCGATGAAGCGATTCCGCGTCCAAGGTCATCGATTATACTGTATATGCAGTTTAGCGCGTGAGAGGGGAATTGGTACATGGCGTTGGAGCGGCGTGTGGTGGTGACCGGGGTGGGGTTGATCAGCCCGGTTGGCATCGGCACGGAGAATACCTGGAAGGCGATCACGGCTGGCACGTCGGGAATCGCGGCGATCACACAATTCGATGCGAAGGATTACGACTGCAAGATTGCCGGGGAAGTGAAGGGCTTCGACCCCACGAACTGGATTGAGCGGAAGGACGTCAAGAAGCTGGGTCGCTTCGCGCAATTCGCTGTGGCGGCCAGCCAGATGGCGCTGGCGGATTCCGGCCTGAAGATCGACGAAGGGAATGCGGAGCGGGTCGGCGTGCTGATTGGCGCGGGGATCGGCGGCTTCGAGGTGATCGAGCGCGAGTACCGGACGTTGATCGAAAAGGGTCCGAGCCGCGTCTCCCCATTTTTTATTCCGGCGACGATTATCAATCTGGCGGCGGGGCAGGTCTCGATCCGCACCGGCGCCAAGGGGCCGAACAGCGCGGTGGCGACGGCGTGCACGACGGGCGCTCACGCAATCGGCGACGCATTCAAATTGATTCAGCGGCGGGCGGCGGATGCGATGATCTGCGGCGGTACGGAAGCTGCGATTACGCCGCTCGGGGTGGCGGGCTTTTGCGCGATGCGTGCGATGTCAACGAGGAATGGAGATCCGGAAGCGGCCTCGCGGCCGTGGGACCGGGATCGCGATGGCTTCGTAATCGGCGAAGGCGGCGGGATTTTGATTCTGGAAGAGCGGGAGAGCGCGCTCGGGCGCGGCGCGCCGATTCTGGCGGAGATCGTGGGCTACGGAATGAGCAGCGACGCGTATCATCTTTCGGCGCCGCTGGAAGATGGGGACGGGATCCGGCGCGTGATGCGCAATGCGCTGGACGATGCGGATCTCGGGGTGGAGCAGATCGATTATTTGAACGCGCATGCGACCTCCACGCCGCTGGGAGATCGCGGTGAGGCGAGGGCGATCATGACGCTGTTCGGGGAAGCGGGGCGGCGGGTTGCGGTGAGTTCCACGAAATCCATGACGGGGCATTTGCTGGGCGGGTCCGGGTCTTTGGAAGCGGGGCTTACGGTGCTGGCGATTCGCGATCAGGTGGCGCCGCCGACGATCAATCTGGAGAATCCGCGACCCCGAGATCTGGCTCGATCTGGTGCCGAATTGCGCGCGAACGCTGCCGATTACGTACGCGATGAGTAACTCGTTTGGGTTCGGGGGTACAAATGGGTGCCTGATTTTCCGGCGGCACTCGATATAGGACGGAAGATAGAGTGGACACGTAACAAGGTATTATCGTAGAGGGGGATTATCACTGAATGGCAGTACCGGTTTCGCAGATGTGGGCGGTGGGCAGCTATGTCATCAAACAGAAGTTGAGCGGACGGAAGCGCTATCCGCTGGTGATGATGCTGGAGCCGCTGTTCCGATGTAATCTGGCGTGTGCCGGCTGCGGCAAGATTCAATATCCCGCGCATATTCTGAAGCGCAATCTCTCGCCCGAAGAGTGCATGAAGGCGGTGGACGAGTGCAACACTCCGATGGTGGCGATCCCGGGCGGCGAGCCCTTGATGCACCCGGAGATCCACAAGATCGTGGAAGGGCTGGTGGCGCGCAAGAAGTACATTTACCTGTGCACGAACGCGCTGCTGCTGAAGGAAAAGATCGGGCTCTTCACGCCCACGAAATACCTCACGTTCAACGTCCATATGGACGGACAGCGCGAGCACCACGATTTTTCCGTGTGTAAGGAAGGCGGCTACGACGAGGCTCTGGAGGGAATCCGCGAGGCGCTGAAGCGGGGCTTCCGGGTGACCACGAATTCGACCTTATTCGACGGCACGGATCCGCAGAGCGTACGCGAATTCTTCGACGAGATGACGGAGCTCGGCGTGGAGGGCATGGTGATTTCGCCCGGCTACTCGTACGAGAAGGCGCCCGATCAGCAGCATTTTCTGGGACGGGCCCGGACGCGGCGGTTGTTTAATAGCATCCTCTCGAATCGCAAGGCGGAGTGGAAGTTCAACATGTCGCCGCTGTTCATGGAATTTCTGATGGGCAAGCGGCAGTATTCGTGCACGCCCTGGGGGATGCCCACTTACAATCTGTTCGGCTGGCAGAAACCCTGCTATCTGCTGCAGGATGGCTACGCGGAGACCTTTCAGGAACTGATCGACAGCACCGAGTGGGACAACTACGGCACGGAATCGGGGAATCCGGCGTGCGCGAATTGCATGGTGCACAGCGGGTATGAAGCGTCGGCGGTCAACGATACATTCAGTTCGCTGCGCGGACTGATGGCGACCGCGAAGGCGACGTTCTTCACGGCGTATCGCGACGAGGCGGCGATGGCGATGCTCGAAGGGCCGATGAAGCCGGTTCATCCCAAGGGGCTGGTGCAACTGAAGAACAGCTCCGAGCCGGAGCGCACGCAGGTATGAGCGATGAGAAGGCGCTGCATCCCGATGAACTTGAAGTAGCGCCGGGGTCCGAGCGCGAAGTTCTGCAGGGATGGGTGCCGGAGCTGGCATCGGCCGAAGAACTCCGCGAGGCACTGGAGAAGGCCTTTCATTATCGCGGGGATGTTACGATTACGCGCAAGGACGGTTCGACGATCGAGGGATATATTTTCGACCGGCGCACCGGACGCACGCTGGAAGAATCCGCGGTGCGGCTGCTGAAGGCTTCGGGCGAGAAACTCTCGATCTCCTATGCGGACATCGCGCGGCTGGCGTTCAGCGGGCGCGATACGGCGTCGGGGAAGAGCTGGGAGGCCTGGGTGAGCAAATACATCGAGGCGAAGGCTTCCGGCGAGAAGTTCGGGATCGAGCCAGAGGCGCTCGATTAGGCGCGAGCTTCATTTCTCCCACGGGATTGGACCTTTGGTGAAGCGGTAGTTGAGCTGGCCGAGCAGTTGAGCGTTGCCGCCGGCCAGGTATTCGTAGGCTTCGTCCCATTCCTTCCCCTGCTTCCAGCCGGTCTGCGTGAGAGTGACGCGAGTCTTATCGCCAACCGGTTCGAAATCGAAAGTCGCGGTGGTGCCGACGCTGCGGACCTCGGGAAACTTCTCGGGCGCCATGGCGTGGATCACAATGCGGCGGCCAGGTTGGAAGCTGACGATGGTGCCGCCGCCGGTTGCGCCGCCGGGATAGTGGACCAGCCAGCCGCCGCCTTCGCGCAGATCCACGGTGCAATCTTTCCAGAGCCAGGTATTGAGGCCGGCGCTGGTGGTGAAGGCTGTCCAGACGTCATCGATCTTTGCGGGGATCAACACTTCGAATTTCAGCGCCTTGGGGGAATCCAGGCGGGTGACTTTGACGGAGGCGGGAGGCTTGGGAGCCTCCTGCGAGAATGCGGCGGCGCAGATTGCGATGGCGAGTGCGAGTGTCTTCACTTTCGTGCTCCTTTTTTCTTGCCGGCGGCGAGCAGGCAGGCGAAATACTTGCGTAACTGCGACACGGATTGATCGAACGGTTCGATGCTGCGGTGCGAGCGCGATTGCAGGACTCCGCCTTCCATGGTGGTGAGGACGAAGGTGGCGAGGGCATCGATATCGACGCCGCGCGGCAGGCGATCGCGGGCGGCATCGAGGCAGCCGCGGACGGCGCCGGTCCAGGCGGAAAAGTTGCGGGCGATGAGCTGGTGCGCGGGGAGGTTTTCGGCTTCGATTTCCAGGGCCAGGCGGCCGAGGGGACAGCCATAGCGGCAATCGGTGGCGAGGAGGCGTTCGCGATAGCCGGAGAGAATGCCGAAGATGCGCTCGATGGGGTCGCGATGGCGGGCGAAGGCGGGCTGGACGACGACCGGATCGAGCCCTTCCAGGTAGCCCTCGAGGACTGCCAGCAGCAGGGCTTCCTTGCCGGCGAAGAAGTGGTAGAAGCTGCCGCTATTGGCCTCGGCGCGTTCCAGGAGCTCCGCCATGCCGGTGGCGGCGTAGCCTTTTTCCCAGAACAGGTAGCGGGCGGAGTCCAGGAGGCGGGCGCGGGTTCCGGGTTGGGCGGGTTTGGCTTGAACGGTCATTCAACTTGTTGATTGGTCATTCAAGTAAACCACGGGAGCGTCATCGATGCAAGGAGATTTGATCGGCTGCCGTCCGGCGTGCTACATTCCCCCACATGCGCAAATGGTTAGTTGGATTCACCGGGATGGTGGGGGTATGCCTGCTGGTACAGGCCGCCGACACGGAAAAGATCGATCTGGGAGTGCTGCATCGCATCAAGAGCGAGGCCTTCGCCAGGAATTCTCAGGTGATGGATACCTTGTTTTACCTCACCGACGTTTATGGGCCCCGGCTGACCGGCTCGCCCAATATCAATGACGCCGGTAACTGGTCGGTCAAGAAGATGCAGGAGTGGGGACTGGCCAACGTGAAGATGGAAAAGTGGGGACCGTTCGGCCGCGGATGGACGGCGACGCGCTTCTCCGCGATGATGAAGGAACCGGAGTTCCAGCCGCTGATCGGGTTCCAACAGCCGTGGTCGCCGGGCACCAACGGTCCGGTGTCGGGGCAGGCGGTGATGGCGGTAATCAATGGGCCTGAGGATCTGGAAAAGTTTAAGGGCAAACTGAAGGGCAAGATCGTGCTGAGCGCGGCGATGCACACTTCGCAGCTCAACGAAGATGCGCTTTCGCACCGCCTGACCGACGCGGAACTGGATGCCGCGGCCACGGCGCCCGACCCTGCGATGGGGAATCCGGCGATGCTGCCGCTGGGCTTTTCACGGCCGGCAGCGGGACGCGGGCCGGCGGCGGCTCCGGGACGCGGCGGAGCTGCGGGGCGCGGTGCGAACCCCCGGGCATTTCGCGCGCAGTTGAATAAGTTTCTGACGGACGAAGGAGTGCTGGTGGTGATTTCGCCGGGCAACGGGCCGGACGGCGGCACAGTCATGGGGTCTGCCGCGGGCTCGCAGAATCCGGACGAGGCACTGCCGCCGCCTTCGGTGCTGGTGACCAACGAGCACTACAATCGCATCGCGCGCCTCCTGGAAAAGAACCTGCCGGTGACGCTGGAATTCGATCTGGGAGCGAAGTTCACGGACGCCGGCGATTCGTTCAACCTGGTGGCGGAGATTCCGGGCACCGACCCGAATGCAGGCTTCGTGATGCTGGGCGGGCACTTCGATTCGTGGACGGGCGGCACGGGCGCAACGGATAACGCGGCGGGTGCGGCGGTCGCGATGGAAGCGATGCGCATTTTGAAATCGCTGGATCTGAAGATGGCGCGCACGATCCGGCTGGGTCTATGGACGGCCGAAGAGCAGGGACTGCTGGGGTCGCGCGCCTACGTGAAGGAGCACTTCGCGGACTCCGCCGATATGAAGCCGAAGCCGGAACATGCGAAGCTCGCGGGGTACTACAACCTGGACAACGGCAGCGGCAAGGTCCGCGGCATCTACATTCAGGACAACGACCAGGTGCGCCCGATTTTTGAGAGCTGGGTGGCGCCGCTGAAAGATCTCGGCGTGACCACGCTGACGATCCGCAACACCGGGAGCACGGATCACATGTCGTTCGACGGCGTGGGGCTGCCGGCATTCCAGTTCATTCAGGATCCGCTGGAATACGGGTCGCGCACGCATCACTCGAATATGGACGTGTACGACCATTTGCAATCGGGCGACCTGGAGCAGGCATCGGCGGTGATGGCTTGGTTCGTGTACAACACGGCGACGCGGCCGGAGATGCTGCCGCGGAAGCCGATGCCGAAGCCGGGCGCGGGCCGCGGAGGGCGTGGTCAGTAACCTTCCTTAAGAATTGTTAAAGCGAATATGGCGGACCACGCGGCCCGGCACTTGGAGTATCCTAGATCATGCGTTTTTTAGCCACCGTACTGTTGCTCGCAGGGGCAGCGATGTATGCCCAGGATGCTCCGAAGAAAGGGCCGGGCGGTCCGCCGCAGCCCCACAAGAATTTGAAGATTTTGACCGACGACGAAGTGCGTCCGATGATGGGTGCGTTCCGGGTCTCGTTGGGACAGCAATGTACCTTTTGCCATGTGCAGGGTGATTTTGCCGCGGATACGAATCCGAAAAAGGATGTCGCGCGCAAGATGATCAAGATGGTGAATGACAACAACGCGATGTTCGGCGACGGCAAAGTTCACGTCACCTGCTACACCTGTCATCGTGGAAAGAACATGCCGGAATCGGCTCCTCCGGCGGCCGCGCCCGCGCAATAAGTCAGCGGGCAGGCGGAGAAAGGGCGAGGACTTCCTCGGGCGAGGCGGTACCTGTGCCTTTTTTCATGATGGTGATGGAGGCGACGCAATTGCCGAATTGCGCGGCGGTGAGCGCGTCTCCGGTCGCCTTCAAGGTTAGAGCGGCGCCGGCGCTGAAACTATCGCCGGCACCGCAGATATCCACCGGATTATCTACCGGGATGGCACGTGCCCATTGCGCGCCGCGATCATCGACGACGAGCGCGCCACTTCCTCCATGGGTCACGATCAGGCAGCGAGCGCCGGTACGGCGGCGCATTTCCTCGTAATCGATGCGGCCCACAATGCGGAGCGAAGCGGCTTCGGCTTCCTGCTGATTGGGCTTGACCACGGCGTGGCGGAAATGCTCGCTACGCAGCCGCGAATCCACCCACACCACAGTTTCGGGCTGAGCCAGAGCGATGCGTTCGATGGCCTGGCGCACAGCGGGCGTCACGACGCCGCCGGCGTTGGTTTCGGCCTGGTCGGAGACCAGAATCACGTCGTACCGCGGCGCGACCTGCTCCAGGCGGGCGACCAATCCGGCTTCGACGGCCTCAGGCAAGCGCGCGGGTATAAATGAAATCCACGCGGGGGCGGTCTTCCTCGCCGGTAACGTTGTTGATCAGCTTGGTGTAGGTGAAGGTGGGGATTCCGGGCGCATCGACCAGGAGATCATGGCCGACGCCGCGGGCGGCGAGTGCGGCGCGGAGTTCGTAGCCGAAGCCATCGTCGCCCACCATACCGAGCACGGCAATTTCGCCCGCGCCGAGAGCCGCGAGGTTATTGGCGATGGTGCCCGCGGCACCCGGCGTCACTTCGGTAGCGACGACGGCGATGCGCGGAATTCCGGTTTCGCGCGATTCGTCGGCTAGCGCGGGATCGTAGCGGCACCAGCGGTCCAGGCAGACGTCCCCGACTACCAGGACGCGCAGCTTTCGAAATTCGGCGAGAAGCTGCGCGGTGGTCATAGGAGGCGCCAGAGGGCGGGCACGGTGGCGCGATGCTCGCCGCAAAAGTAGAAGCTCTCACCGCCATCGGCGACGGTGCGCACGAGGATCGTTTTATGCGGGCGGAAGTAATACCCGGGATCGGTCTTGGGAAGTTCCCTGCGATGATCGCCCTGAATCGGGATCATATCGAAGACGGCGGTGGCGAAATTGCGAATGACGCGGCCTTCCTGGAGGGCGACATTGCGCGACATGGCGAGCGCTTTCAGGTACACTTCCGGGCCCATGATGGCGGAGCCGAAATTCAGCAGCACGCCGTTTTCGAGGCGCTCCACAGTGCGCGCGAAGATCAGAAAATCGCGATAACTGGCATCGCCCAGCGCGGCGCCATCGCAGTTGGGATGTTCGTGAATGATGTCGTAGCCGATACCGGCGTGGACGGTGACCGGAACGCCGGCGTTCCAGGCGGCGGCGAATACACTGAGGTCGCGATGCGGGTACTGGCTGGCGGCGATGCGGCGGCCGACGTTTTCGCCGAGGCCGAGTTCACGAGCGGCGGCCTCACGAATCCAATCATTGAGTTCGCCGGTCTCGCGCCAGAGGCCGAACTCGCCGCTGCGAATGTAGCGATCGACGCTCTCAGTGGTGGCCCCAAAGCGCGCCAGTTCGTAGTCATGGATCGCGCCCGCGCCGTTCATCGCGATGTGATCGATGTAGCCGCGCTGCAGGAGATCGATGAGATGGCGATTGACACCGGCGCGGAGTACGTGGGCTCCCATCATCAGAATGCGCGCGGCGCCGCGTTGCTTGGCCGCGGTGAGGCGGGCGGCGACGGTGGCGAGATCGGGATGCGCAAAGGGCGGCGTGGCATCAGTGAGCGCAAGCCAGCGGTCCAGCTGCAGATCATTGGTACGCTCCGCCAGTGGTTTCACCAGCAGGCGGGAGCGGTCGAACAGTTCATATCGGCTCATGATTGGAGAATAGCGTCGGCAGCAGGGCCTGCCGGCAGAGGTAGTTGGGAATGATGTAATCGGCGCCGGCGGCGATCAGGTTCTGGCGCTTCCAGGCGTTGGGAATCTGGCATTCGGGCTCGTCGGTGGCGAGGCCGATCGCCAGAGTGCGGGCGCGTTTCAGCTCCTCGATTTCGACCGGGCCATCGCCGAAGCCGAGCAGGCGGTCCGGCCGCATACCGGGCAGGGCGAGGACGCGTTCGATCAGAATGCGTTTGGAGAAGGCCTCGGGATCGGGCAAAGCTCCGTAGACGCCGCCATCGAAGTAGCGGGTACACGTCGAGCAAGTCGGCCTCCTGCCGGAGGTGGAACTCGTCGGTGCCGCTGGCGAGATACAGCGTGAGGCCGCGAGCTCTCAGATCTTCGAGCATGGCGCGGGTTCCGGGAACCAGGTATTGATCGGGCGCGGCGCGGCCGGCGCGCAGATCTTCGATGCGCTTGCCGGATACCGCGAAGAGGTTGACCAGGAAGCGCTGCTTTGTATTCCTGCGGGATCGGGCGGAACGCCGCCGCGCTCGCGCGACGGCGTCGGCGAGCGAAATCATCTGATACAGAGTGTCCCTGCCGGTGTTGGCCCAAACGAAGGCTTTGATGAGCGTGCGTAGCTCTTCCTCGCTTTCGCCGGTATTCAACGCCGACAAGGTCTCGATCATCATGGACATCATGATTTCGAGCCAACCGGAACGGATCAGAGAGACGGTGCCATCGAAATCAAAGATGGCAATATGAGGGTCTGGCGCCGAGGCGCCGGGATGAATGGTTTCGATCATTGGGTAGCTTCGGCTACTGCTTAGGGAACAGAACCGGTAGGGCCGGTTCCGCCGTGAACATGCATCGCGCGTTGTGACCGCAGAGGGACACAACCGTGGTGGTGTGTTTGGCGCCGTACTTTTCGTTGACCAGCTTCCCGAAGGCCTGACCGCGCGCGAGCCGGGTGGGGCCCTGCGTCATCGCCGAGCAGGAGCTATCGAAACCGCCCAGCGGGAGGATGTCGATTTCTCCCAGAAGGTACGTGACGGGGCGTGCGGCGAGCTGCTTTTTGAGCTGCTCGCTGGTCTCCTTTGCGGTGTAGCCGCCGGTGCGGCCTTCCAACCCATAGGGCCAGCGGTCATAGGTCTTGCAGGCGCCGGCGGTATCGGGCGCGGGACGGGAGGCATCGAGATAAGCGTAGCTGGAGGGATTCGAGACGACGTAGGTAACCGGAATACCGAGGGTATCGTGCACCTGGTTCGACATCTCGTAGCGATTGACATACTGGCCGCCGGCGGAGTGTCCGGCCACGACGATCGCCTTGAGATTGGGAAAGACGCTCTTGCGGGCAAGCTTGCGCAGGATTTCGTCCGTGAAGTCATAGGAGGTCAGCTTGTCATTGCTGGCGGCCGTGCCGCCGCTGCGCCAGCTATCGCCGTTACAACTCCAGCTCACTTCGTTGGGCGCCAGCACATCCTTGCAGCCGTTGGCGCTGGAGGCGAAGCGGGGAGCGATCACGATGGTGTCTTCGAGCGCGCCGGCGAGGAAGGCCGAGGCGAGCGCGGTGCGGAAATAGTTGTCGGCATCACGGCTGGCGCCGTGAACCATGACGAGCGCGCGGGTAATCTGCGGATTGGGGGCGTCCAGCGCGTAGGTGCGATAGACCATCGAGCGGGCAGGGCCTCCGCCGAGCGTGACCCATTCGGTGCACGCGGACACGGTGGTACACGGGGCCGCCCAGGCAGCGGCTGGGATCAAAAACAGGAGTGGGGCTACAAACCTCATTGTTTTTTAGGGTACAACGTTTGCGACCGAATTTACATTCCTATTGCAATCCCATAGGAAACGCGCCATAGTCGTATGGGCATCCAATATGGGGAAGAAGAGCGACGTCTGGCAGGGAACGCTGGCGCTGATGGTGTTGAAGACGCTGGAATCGTTGGGGCCTTTGCACGGTTACGGCATCGCGCGGCGGATCGAGCAGACCAGCGGCGAACGCCTGCTGCTGAATTACGGGACGCTGTATCCGGCGCTGCTCAAGCTGGAGCAGGAAGGGTTCATTGCTTCGGAGTGGGGGACTTCGGAGAACAATCGCAAGGCGAAGTTTTATAAGCTGACGCGCGGCGGGCCACGCGCAGTTGAAGAAAGAAGCGCGCGAGTGGGAGGAGACCACGGGAATCATCGCCCGCTTCTTTGCGCCGCCGGAGAGTCCGCTATGAGGAAGTTGAGAGCGTTGGTCGATCCGGCTGGCGGGTTGGCGGGGAAGGGAAGCGCGCGAGCGCGAACTGCGCGAGGAACTGGAGGCGCACTTTCAGATGCATGTCTCCGACAACGTGCGCGCGGGTTTGACCCTGGCGGAGGCGCGCCGGCAGGCTGCGCTTCGTTTCGGCAGCGTGGAGGACGCGAAGGAATCGGTGCGCGCCGGTTGGACCGTGGGAGCGCTCGAAACTACGCGGCAGGACCTGGTATACGCCTGGCGCGGGCTGCGGCGCAACCCTGCGTTTGCGCTGACGGCAGATTCTTTCGCTGGCGCTGGGAATCGGTTCCAGCATTGCGATCTTCACGGTGGCCGATAGCCTGCTGTTGCGTCCGCTGCCATACCGGGAACCGGGACGGCTGATGATGGTGTGGGAGTCCAACCCGCGCAGCGAAAGGAATTTGAAGAACGTGGTCTCGCCCGCCAATTATCGCGATTGGAAGGCGCAGAATACGGTGTTTGAGAGCATGGCGGCGTTTGTCTCCGGAAAGTCCACCCTGAACGACGGCCGACACGTCGAAGAACTGGACGAACAGTATGTCACCGCGGAGTTGTTTCCGCTGCTCGGGGTGAAGCCTTTCCGCGGGCGCTTCTTCACCGCAGCAGACGACCTGCCGAACACGCCGAATTACGTGATCATCAGCCACCGCCTATGGCAGACCTGGTTCGGTGCTGCCGAGGACGTGATCGGGCGCCATGTCCAGGTTGGCAGCCGTCCGGCGACGATTGTCGGCGTTCTGCCCGCGGGATTCTATTTTCGCAATCGCGAAATCGATCTCTGGGAGTGCCTGGGACTGAACCCCGCACGCGACTATCGCAAGAACTCGGGGCGATATCTGGAGGCGATCGGCCGCCTCAAACCAGGAGTGAGCGAAGCGGCGGCGCAGACGCAAATGACGGCGATCGGCAAACGCCTGGAGGCCGATTATCCGGTCTTCGACAAGAATTGGAACATCGCACTCGAGCCGCTTCGCGATTCGATGGTTCGCGAGGTGAAGACATCGTTATTGGTGCTGCTGGGCGCGGTCTTTCTGCTGCTTGCGGTGGCCTGCGCCAATGTGGCAAACCTGCTGCTGGCCCGCCACAGTTCGAGGCGGCGCGAGATGTCGGTACGGGCGTCGATCGGCGCGAGCGGCTGGCGCATCGTCCGTCAATTAGTCACGGAAAGCCTTGTGATCGGGCTGGCCGGCGGCATTCTCGGGCTAATGTTCGCGCGCGCGGCGATCAACGGACTGATCTACCTGGCGCCGCGCGATTTGGCGCGTGACGCCGCGGTGCAGGTGGATCTGAGAATCGTCCTCTTCGCGATCGGGCTTTCGCTAGCCACCGGCCTGGTCTTCGGTTTAGGTCCCTCGCTAGCGGCAGCGCGTACCGATCTGATTCGCGGACTGCGCAATGATAGCCGTGCGGGCATCGGCAGCCACGGGCGGCTGCGCAACTTCCTGGTCGCGTCGGAAATTGCGCTTTGCGTAACACTACTCGCCGGAGCGGGATTGCTGGTGCGCAGCTTCGTGCGGCTGCAATCCACGGATCCCGGCCTGAAGACGTCGCACGTGCTTACGTTTCGAGTTTCCATTCCCAGCGCGGTGTATCAGGAACCGCCCAGCCGGATTGCATTCTTTGAGCGCGCGCTGGAGGGTTTGCAGCGGCTGCCGGGCACACGCTCGGCGAGCGGCATCACGTTTCTGCCCTTCAACGGAATAGCGCCGGGGACGCATGTTGAGATCGGTGGCAAGCCGCCTGCACGACCAGGCGAGGAACCGGTCGCCACGATTCGTACCGTGATGCCGGGATATTTTCAGACGATGGGGATTCCACTCCGCGCCGGACGCGATTTCACGAGTGCGGACAACGTTGCCGCGTCGCCTTACCGGTTCGTGATCAACGAGGCATTTGCGCGCCAATACTTTCGGGGGGAAGAGCCGCTGGGGCGGCAGATCAGCGCCAAGATGGCTGCTCCCAATCCCTTTGGGGAAGTGATCGGCGTGGTGGGCGATGTGAAGGAGGGCGCGATCGACAAAGAGCCCTTCCCGACGGTTTATTACATTCACGCTCACATGTCATTGACGCAAATGGTTTTCGTACTCCGCGCGGAAGGGGATCCGTTGGCATTGGCAGCGCCGGCGCGCGGGGTGATTCACGCGCTCGATCCGGCGCAACCCGTCGCGGAGATGACGCCGATGGAAGATATCGTGGCGGAGACTTTCGCACGCCAGCGTTTCAGCGCAGTGCTACTGAGCGGTTTTTCCGCGGTGGCGCTGCTGCTCGCGGCGGTAGGAATTTACGGCGTGCTGGCGTACACGGTGACGGCGCGCACGCGGGAGTTTGGAATGCGCGTGGCCCTGGGCGCGGAGCCGGGACGAATTGTTTCGCTGGTCCTCTCAACGGCTGCGCGATTGGTGCTGGCCGGCGGAGCGGCGGGACTGCTTGCGGCGACGGCGTTGACCGGCCTATTGAAATCCATGCTCTTCGGCGTGGGCGCCCACGATGCGGCAACGTTCGTGGCGGCGCCCGTTCTACTGGGGATCGTCGCGATGCTGGCGGCCTACCTTCCGGCGCGGAGGGCGTCACGGATGGACCCGCTGGACGCGTTGCGCGCAGAGTAACTCGACAACGTAACGGAACTGTTACCCGCGCGAGGTTTACACTGGAAGGCTACCGGAGGTCTTACGGAGTGAACCTGATACGTGTAACTTGCCTGATGGCGGCGGCGGCTTGCCTGGCTTCCGCCGCGCCAAAGGTGGTGGGCGGGCCGTTCGTGGTCAATGTGACCGGGCGCGGCGCTACCGTGGTGTGGATCGTGGAGACGGAGCAGATCGGGTTTCATCCGGTTGGCGAGGCGGCAAAACTTTCGCCCTCGCTGCACGCGGAAAAGACCGAGCTTACCGGCTTGCAGCCGAACACACGGTACGAGTACGAGGTTGCGGGGATCAAGGGTTCCTTCAAAACGCCGCCGACAGGGGCCGAGCCATTCCAATTCGTGCTTTACGGAGACGTCCGCACGCGTCACGACGTGCACCGGCGCGTGATCGCCAAGATCATTGAAACCGGCGTGCCCGACTTGGTGCTGCATTCCGGCGATCTGGTGGAAAACGGTTACGATTCGTCCTTGTGGGCGAACTTCTTCGACATCGAACGCAACCTGCTGCGGCAGACCGCTTTCTTTCCGTCGCTGGGAAATCACGAACGGAATTCGAAGGATTTCTACGATTACTTTCAGCGGGACACCGTCCTACTATTCCTTCAATTGGGGAAACGCGCATTTTACGGTGCTCAACAGCGACATCGACAACGTGTCACCCAGCAAGATTGCGCGCGACGAATTCTGGGCGCGGCAGACACGATGGCTGGAAGAGGATCTGGCAGCGAATCAGAGATCGGAATACCGCTTCGTGGTGGCGCATCACCCGCCCTACACGGCGGTGCAGCGTAGGCAGGGCGATAACCCTCAGATGACCGCGCTGGTGCCGATGTTCGAGAAGTATCACGTCACGGCGGGCCTCTTTGGGCACGACCATAACTATCAGCATTACCTGAAGAACGGGATACATTACATCGTCAGCGGAGGCGGCGGTGCGCCGCTCTACGACGTCAACCAACCAGACCCGGCGATCACGCAAAAGGTGGCGAGCATCGAAAATTTCCTGACGGTCAGCGTCAACGGGAAGGTGGCAAAGGCGCGCGCGATTTCGATCGACGGAAAAGTTCTCGACGAATTCGAGTTTCATTCGTCGTTGAAGTAAGGGTAGGCTCGCCAAGCCGGCCGTAAAGGCTATTTTCCGCAGGGCACGTGGAATTCGACCTTTTCGGAATGGGCGGATTCGGGCGAGATCACTTGCAGCACCACCCAGCCATCCGCGGGACCTTTTAGCAGCCAGTCGTACGTGACGGGCAGGGAACCGGGCTTATCGAATGTCAGCAGGAAAGTGGAATTGGAGGGCTTGTCGTTACGCACCCAGGCGTAGCGGACCGGACCCGCCCCACTGGATGTGATGCGGCCCGTGAAGTGAACGCGCGCCGGATGACAATTGCCGGTGATCTTCGGCGGATAATCCAGTACGGGTTTCACGGAAATTGCGGCAAGCAGCAGCGGGAGCATGGCTTCTCTTTTGATGATAAGCCTGCTGGATTACAATCGCATCCGCGCCCGGCGTAGGACAATGGGCAGGTGGCCCTCCTCGAAGTTGGTGAAGCCGGCCTGTATTGCCCTTCCGGGGATTTCCATATCGACCCCACGCTGCCGGTGGAGCGCGCGCTCATCACGCACGCGCATAGCGACCATGCGCTGGCCGGGTCGCGCGCGTACCTGACGTCCGGCGCGGGGGCCGCGCTGTTGCGCGCGCGCGTGGGCGATGAGGCGGCGATCGAATCGCTGGCTTACGGCGCGGCCACACGGATCGGCGACGTCAGCGTGTCCTTCCATCCGGCGGGGCATATTCTTGGGTCGTCGCAGATTCGCATCGAACGCGGCGGGGAGGTCTGGGTGGTTTCGGGCGATTATAAGCTGGCGGCCGACCCGACGTGCGAACCGTTCGAGCCGGTGCGCTGCCACACTTTCGTCACCGAATCGACATTCGGCCTGCCGATCTTCCGATGGAGCGATGCCGCCCAAGTTACCGGCGAAATCCAGCAGTGGTGGCGGGGCAACCGGGAGGCGGGCCGCGCCAGTATCTTGTTCGCATATCCGGTCGGCAAGGCGCAGCGAATTCTTGCGCTGCTGGACGCCGAGGCGGGCCCCATGGTCTTCGCCGATTCGGTGGAGCGCATCAACGCGATCTATCGGGGGCAGGGAGTCGCGCTGCCCCTGCCTGCCGGGTACTACGGACTTTTCGCAGGCGCTGATTGTGGCGTCACCCGCCTCGCAGGGGTCGTCATGGCTGCGGCGTTTCGGGACGGCGTCCACGGCTTTCGCTTCGGGATGGATGCGGATACGCGGCGCGCGACGGCGGCGATCGTTGGATCGCGGGTTCGTCCTTTCCGACCACGCCGATTGGCCTGCGCTGTTACTGGCGATCGAGCTCTCCGGTGCGTCGCAGGTCTGGGTGACGCATGGATATGTTGCGCCCCTGGTGCGGTGGCTTTCGGAACACGGCAAGCAGGCACTGCCGGTGGAACTGAAATCGGTGGAGGTCGAGAACGAATGAAGGCCTTCGCCGAGCTTTACGCCGCGCTGGATCAAACGACCAAAACGAACGGCAAGGTCGAAGCGCTGAAACGGTATCTGGCGGCTGCGGCGGCCGAGGATGCCGCGTGGGCGGTCAATTTCCTGATCGGCCGGCGGCCCAAGCGGCTGCTGGAATCGCGCAAACTGGCGCAGTGGGCAATCGAAGAGGCGGACGTCCCGGAGTGGTTGTTCTCGGAGTGCTACCACGCAGTGGGCGATTTCGCCGAGACGATGGCGCTGCTGCTGCCGCCGGCCGCCGGCACCAGCACGCGGCCGCTGCACGAATGGATCGAGGAGCGCCTGCTGCCGTTGCGCGACGCCGACGACGAGACTCGCCGCCGCTGGCTGGTGGAGGCCTGGCGCGAAATGGACGAACCACAGCGCTTTGCCTGGAACAAACTGATCACGGGCGAATTTCGCGTGGGAGTGTCGCAGAGCCTGGTGGTGCGCGCGATTGCGGAGACTAGCGGCATCGCGGCGGAAGTCATGGCACACCGGCTGATGGGAGAATGGCAGCCGACCGCGGAGTTCTGGCGCCAACTGGTGGCCGCCGATACGCGCGACGCCGATATCAGCCGTCCGTATCCATTCTGCCTCGCCTACCCGGTGGAAGGCGACGTCGCCGAGCTGGGCGACCCGGCGGAGTGGCAGATCGAATGGAAATGGGACGGCATACGCGCGCAGTTGATTCGCCGTCAGTGGCGCACCTTCTTGTGGTCGCGCGGGGAGGAACTGATCACGGACCGCTTCCCCGAATTGAATGCGCTCGGCGCGCAGCTTCCCGAAGGCACGGTGATCGATGGCGAGGTTCTTCCGTGGAAGGACGGCGCGCCGCTGCCGTTCACCCAAATGCAGCGGCGCATCGGGCGCAAGGTGCTGAGCGCGAAGATCCTCGCGGAGGTTCCGGTGGTGCTGGTGGCATACGATCTGCTGGAGCTGAACGGCGAGGACATTCGGGAACGGCCGCTGGAATTGCGGCGCGCGAGCCTTCAGGCGCTGGCGCCGCGGGATTCGGCGATGGTGGTGTCACCGGTGATCGACGGGAACGGATTGGGACAAGCTGCGCGAGTTGCGCGAGGAATCCCGCGGCCGCAAGGTGGAAGGCTTCATGTTGAAGCGCCTGGGATCGCCGTATCGCGTCGGGCGGCGGCGCGGCGATTGGTGGAAGTGGAAGATCAATCCCTATTCGGTGGATTGCGTTTTGATCTACGCGCAACCCGGCAACGGACGGCGCGCCAGCCTGTTCACCGACTACACCTTCGGTGTTTGGGATGACGGCAAGCTGGTGCCTTTCGCCAAAGCGTATTCCGGTCTGACCGACGAGGAGATCGCGGAGGTCGATGGATTCGTGCGGCGCAATACGATCGAGAAGTTCGGACCGGTGCACGTGGTCAAACCGGAACTGGTCTTTGAACTGGCATTCGAAGCGATTCAGCGGTCCGCGCGGCACAAGTCAGGAATAGCGGTGCGATTCCCTCGAATGGCCCGCTGGCGCCGGGATAAGAAGCCCGCGGATGCCGACAGCCTGGACACGATCCGCGCACTGATCGTCTGAGCGGCGATTGCTCAGCGACCAAATGCGGATCACTCCGTCTAACAGGAGAATTTCCTATTTTTGCGATACTAAAACTTCATGTCCAAAGTGCTGATTGCCGGAGGCGGACTCGCCGGGCTCGCCGCGGCGGCGGCGCTCGGGCGCGACGGCTGCGAGGTCGAGGTATTCGAAGCGCGCCCGTTTCTTGGCGGACGCGCGACCTCGTACGCGGTGCCGTCGGGCGGAGAAGAGATCGCCGAGACGATCGACAATTGCCAGCACGTTTTGCTGCGCTGCTGCATCAACCTGCTGGATTTTTATCAGCGCCTCGGGGTTCGCGACCGGATTCGATTTTTCCGCGAGTTCTACTTCATCGAGCCGGGCGGACGCATCTCCACGCTGCGGCGCGGGAAGATTCCCGGCGCCGCTGCACTTCACGGAATCGTTCCTGCGGATGCATTTCCTGAGCTTTGCCGATAAGGCGGGAATCGGCAAAGCGCTGCTTGCGATGCGGCGCGAACGGACGCGGCGCAAAGATCTGGACCGGATCAGCATGCTCGACTGGCTCTTGCAGAAGCGCCAGACTCCGCATGCGATCGATCGCTTCTGGCGGCAGGTGCTGGTCAGCGCGGTGAATGAAGATCTCGACCGGATGGCGGCCATCCACGGCTTCCAGGTCTTCTGGCTGGGATTTCTGGCCACCGCCGATGGCTACGAGATGGGAGTCCCGAATGTGCCGCTGGGCGATCTGTATACGGCGGATGCGTGGCAGCAGATGGGGAATGTGCGGATGCACTTTCGCGCGCCGGTGGAACAGATCGATGCCGAAGGCTTCGTGGTGAATGGCGAACGCGTGAAGGGGGACCGCTATGTGTGCGCGCTGCCGTTTGAGCGCATGGAGGCGGTCGGGTTGCCCGCGCCCAAGCTCGAGCACTCCCCCATCACGGGAGTGCACCTGTGGTTCGATCGCGAAGTGACCACGCTGCCGCATGCGACGCTGCTCGACCGCACCATGCAGTGGATGTTTAATAAGGATGGCGGACGCTACCTGCAACTGGTGGTCAGCGCGTCGCGGGATCTCACGGCGCTTTCGCGGAAAGAGATCATCGATATCGCGATTGGCGATTTGCGCCTGTACTTTCCCCGGGTTCGCGAAGCGAAGTTGGTAAAGGCGCACGTAGTGAAGGAGCAGCGCGCTACTTTCGCCGCGGCGCCGGATACGGAACGGCTGCGTCCGGGCGCGGTAACCTCGTTGCCGCAACTTTTTCTAGCCGGAGATTGGACACGCACTAACTGGCCAGCTACAATGGAGGGAGCAGTTCGTAGCGGCTATATTGCGGCCGAAGCACTCGCTCAATCGTTGGGAAAATCCTCAACTTATCTGCTCGCTGATCGAAAATAACAGCAGGAACTCCGTTAAAGGGACCCTGTTGTCTTGAATTTCTACGAGAAACCAGTTATAGTAGCCCCAAAGTCTTATTTGTCACCAAAGAGGATTTGAGGTTCCGGTTACTCTACGGATAGCTGCGTCTCTGCGCCGGCAGATTGAGGTTAGGTCCCCAAGGGAGATCGTTATCATGTTGCGTACACGAATATTCACCGTCTTTGCGGCCATGTTTGCCGCCGCTGGACTTCATGCCCAGGTCGCGGGCCGTCTTAGTGGTAGCGTTGTCGACCAGACCGGGGCGTCAATCCCGGGCGCTACCGTAAACCTGTATATCCCGGGTGGAAAAGAAGCAGTCGTTTCCGGTTCCACGAACGAAGCCGGGCTATTTTCCTTTGTTGCGATCCGCCCCGATACGTACGACGTCTCGGTGGAAGCGAAGGGTTTCAATAAAGCGGTCGTGCGTCAGGTAAAAGTGGCTCCGATTCAGGAGACTGGCCTGCAGCCGATCAAATTGGAAGTGCAATCGGCCACCACCAGCGTGGAGGTCGCGGCGGACGTGCAATCGGTTCAGCTGACCAATGCGGAGGTGAGTTCCACCATCACCAGCCAGCAGGTGCAGAACCTTCCTGTGCTCGGACGCCAGGTAAGCACGCTGTTCCTGACGCAGCCCGGCGTGACCGCCGGCAGCAATACGACGTCGGTAAACGGCCTGCGCAGCTCGTTCTCGAACGTCACGCTGGACGGCATCAATATTCAGGACAATTTCATTCGCACCAACGATCTGGATTACGCGCCGATGCGCACCACGATCGATCAGATTGCGGAAATCACCGTGTCCACCTCCAACCAGAGCACGTCGATCGGCGGCGGCGCCTCGCAGATGGTGCTCTCCACGAAGTCGGGTTCGAACACCTACCATGGGGCGGTGTACTGGTTCAATCGCAACAGCGCATTGGGAGCGAATGACTGGTTCAATAATCAGTCGGGTGTAAGCCGCACCTTCCTCGATCTCAACCAGGTGGGAGCATCGCTCGGTGGACGAATCATCAAAGACAAGCTGTTCTTTTACACGAACTACGAGGTGTACCGGAACAAGAAGCAGTCGAGCGTATTGCGCACGACGCTGACCGATCCGGCGAAGAACGGTACGCTCACGTATCGCGATGCGGCGGGCAATCTCTTCACCAAGTCGATTGCGAGCCTGCGTTCTTTCACCGCGGATCCCACGATCAAGGCGATGATCGCGCAGCTGCCGGCAGGCAATGCGATTGGCGGAGACGGGTTGAACACTACGGGCTATCGCTTCAATTCGCAATCGAACGAAGATCGCGATCAATTCGTGTACCGCGGCGATTATTACGTCACTTCGAAGAACAGCATTTCGGGCACGTACAACTACATCAGCAACCCGACGCTGCGTCCGGATGCGGGCACGTTCTTCACGACGACGCCGCCGGTGCGCAACGTAATCAAAGACCATTTACTTTCCCTGGCGTGGCGCTGGACGGCATCGCCCACGCTCACCAACGAAGTGCGCGGTGGGTTCATGCGCTCCGACACATCGTTCCTGGATAGCAATCAGTATCCCTCGGCGATTCTGGGCGGACTGCTTTTCAGCAATCCGGTGAACACGTTCCTGAATCAGGGGCGGAAAGTGAACACCTACTCCTTCCAGGACAACGCCACGTGGCTGAAGGGCAAACACGAAGTTTCGTTTGGCTTCCAGGCGCAGCTGCTGCACGCTTCGCCGTATAACGACGCCGGCATCGTGCCGACCCTGACCCTGGGCATCAGCACCGCGAATACGTCGAACCTGACGGCCGCCGACCTGCCGGGCATCCGGTCGAGCGATTTGACTACGGCCAACGCTCTTTACGCCAACCTGGCCGGAATTATCAGCCAGGCGACCCAGACCTTCAACGTGACGAGCACAAGTTCCGGCTTCGTCAAGGGCGCGACCAATCTTCGCCAACTGACCCACAGCACCTGGTCCGGATACGCGCAGGACAAATGGAAGATCCTGCCGAACCTGACCGTGAGCTACGGCGTTCGCTACGAGTATTGGACGCCGATCGACGAGAAGAACTCGCTCTTCCTGGCGCCCACGCTGCAGAACAACGATGCCAAGGCAACCGTATTGAATCCGAACGCGGTGCTGGATTTCATCGGCAGCTCCTCCGGGCGTCCGTTCTATAACGCCGATAAGAACAACTTTGCACCGAATCTCGGCTTTGCCTGGGATCCGTTCAAACACGGCAAGACCTCGGTTCGCGGCGGCTACATGATCGCCTACGTGAACGACAATGTGATCACCACGATCCGCAACAACGTCTCCACCAGCCCCGGCCTGAGTTCGGCTCCGCTGCTGACCAACCTGACCTCGCTGCTGGCGGCGCCGCCTTCGATTCCGACCCCGGCGTACAAAGTGCCGCGGACCCTGGCCGATAACTACGCGCTGAGCGCGACGAACTCCACCGGCATCCCGGATTCCGGCCTGGTTACGCCGTACGTGCAGCAGTGGAACCTCGGCATTCAGCAGGAAATCAGCGGCGCGATCGTGGCCGCCCGCTACATTGGCAACAAGGGCTCCAAGCTCCTGCGCGTGGTGGACTACAACCAGATCAATTACAACCAGAACGGTTTCCTGGGAGACTTCCAGCGTGCCCAGAGCAACGCTGCGCTGGCAGAAAAGCAGGGGCTGGGCTACGTGGGCACCTACAATCCCAACGTTCCCGGCAGCCAGCAGTTGACGGTGTTCTCGCAACTTCCCAACGGAGGCAGCCTGACCAGCGCGACCAACCAGACGTATCTGCGCCAGGGGCAGGTGGGCGAACTGGCCAACCAGTACATGACGCTGCGTACCAACGGCCCGATCAACTTCTACACGAATCCGAATGTTCAGGCGGCGAACGTGGTCACCAACAGCGCTTCCTCGGACTATCACGCGCTGCAGATCGAAGTCACCAAGCGAACCCGGCACGGGCTGCAAGGTCAGTTCAGCTATACCTTCGGTAAGTCGCTCTCGAACACCGCGGGCGACTCGCAGACTGGCTTGGAGCCGCTGCTCGACAACGCCAATCCGCAACTGGAATGGGCGCGCTCCCCCTACGACGTCCGGCACGCGTTCAAGGCGAACTATTACTACGAGCTCCCCTTGGGCAAAGGCAAGAAGTGGACCGGCAACACGGTAACCAACGCGATCTTCGGCAACTGGGCTGTGAGTGGAATCTGGAGCTACCAGGCCGGCGCTCCGTACTCGATCATCTCCGGCTACGGCACGCTCAACCGCGCCGCCCGCTCGGCTTCCACCAACACCGCATCCGTCAACGGTGCGACGCTCGCGCAACTACAGCCCCTGATGCAGGGTGTCTTCATGACCGGGACCGGCCCCTACTTCGTATCGCCTTCGCTCATCGGCACCGATGGCCGCGGCGCTTCGCAGGCAGGGACGGCGAACTTCACCGGCCAGACGTTCTTCAACCCGGTAGCCGGAAACGTAGGCAATCTGCAGCGCCGTTTGTTCACCGGACCGTGGCAGTGGAGCTGGGACGTTTCCTTTAAGAAGTCGTTCAAGTACAAGGAACGTCATTCCCTGGATATCGGCGTGGACCTCTTCAATTGGATGAACCACCCGACGTTCTACGTTCCGCCGGCGACGGGCGGCGACTATGGTTCTGTCACAAACTTCAACATCAACAACACCACGTTCGGACAGATTACCTCGATGAACTACAGCCCGCGAGTGATTCAGCTCTCGGCGTACTACCGGTTCTAGAGGTAAAGACCAAAAGTAAGAAGTTGGACAACGAGGCGCTCGGGAGACCGGGCGCCTTCGTCATTTGGAATGGGGATCACTGCCGCCTGACGAGCTTGATTTCGAACAGCTTGGGCCACTTCTTTCCGGTGACAAACAGGCGGTCCCCCTTAGCATCGTAGGCGATTCCATTGAGAACGTCGGTCTGGTCGGTTCGATCGCCGGGCGTCAGCAAGCCGTGGCAATCGATCCAGCCGACCACCTTGCCGGTCTTGGGGTCGATGCGCGCGATGCGTTCGGTTTGCCAGACATTGGCGTAGATTTCGCCCTTCACCCACTCGAGTTCGTTGAGCTGGTCCACGGGATGGCCGTTGTCGGTGACGGTAATTCGGCCGGTCTCCTTCAGTGTCTCCGGGTCCCAAAAACGGAGATCGGCGCTGCCGTCGCTCATGATGATGCGCTTCCCATCGGTGGTCAGGCCCCAGCCTTCGCCGGTATAGGGAAAGTCGCCTTTGGGATTGAAGGTGGCAAGATCGTAGATGAAGCCCTTCTCTGCTTTCCACGTCAATTCCAGCAGTCGATCTTTCCAGACCACGATCCCCTCGCCGAAATACATTCCCGGGACATCGCGTTTTTGCAGGACTTCGCCCGTCTCCAGCTTCACCTTGCGGATGGACGATTGTTCTTCCAGGCCCGTCCCTTCGTAGAGCACGCCGTCCAGGTAGAGCAGGCCCTGGGTAAATGCCATCGGATCGTGATGGTAGGTGTGCACGATCTGGTAGGTGTACTCCGGGGTTCCGCCCGCTTCGGAGGACGGACCGCAGGCGCAGGCCGTGAGGGCAGCAAAGAAAACTAACGTCCGCATCTTCACCAGATCAGCGTATCATCACTGCCGGTGGCTGGTCTGGTAATGCTCCTTCAACAGGTCTCCGCCAAAATCACCGGTCAAATCACGCCAGACGCTGTGACTGTGATTGGCGCCGTTCTGTGAATTGTCGAATTCAATCAGGAACGCCGCCGTCTGGATGCGGTAGTAATGAGCATCGCCGCGATTCTGGCCGCCGGCCCACGCGAAAAAGATGTTCTTACCCGCCTTCCGGATCTGTTCCTGACGCGCCTGGGCGAGCTGCTCGGGCACGTTAAAGGTATATTCCTCGAGCAGCGCGGTCAGCTTCGCCAACTGCGCGGCATTCAGCTTCGCGGCCGAAATCCCCGACGCCTGCCCCTTAAGTGCCGCTTCCCGATTGTTGCTGGTCAGGATCTCATCGGGCGCTTTGGCGTCCACAATGGCGATCTTCTTCTGTTCGGCGTCGAGCGAAGTAATCAAGGCGCGGCCCAGATCTTCCTCGGCCCCGAGTACCCGGAGTCCCGCCCGCGGACCTTCGCGCACTTCCGCCGGGTTGGCCCCGAAGAAACTCGGCGCATCCACCACGTGGCCGTTGACCACAGTGTAATTCTGGCTGATGTGATGGCCTTCCACACGATACCCCCAAGTGCCGGTATCGGCGGGCGTACCGAAGATCGAGAAGTAGTATTTTTCGGGATTACGCCGCTCGCCGCTATCCTTCTCCATGATCCTGAGGACATCCTCCAGGCTCATGATCGTGACCGCCTTGATGTACCCGGACTGGCTCAGCCCGGCACTCAGCAGGGCGCTCGCCAGATGGCGCTGGTGAGGACTCATTTCGCGCAGGGGCAGGCCCTTCCGCTCAATGGGGACGAAGAACCAGTTGACGCGCTCGGCGTCTTCGAAAGAGAAACTCAGCTTGGCCCGCTGCTCCGGAGTCAGCGCCGCCAGCAAGCGGTTGGCAGATTCCGTCATTACGGAAGCGGAGCTGGTCCGGTAATACGCGGAAGTCAGAAGGATCGCAGCTACGGAAATCGCGATTAATCGCGGTAATAGGGCGTTCATCTCCCCTCCCTCACCGTGACATAGTATCAGGTTGGTGGAGCGGGGCAGTTATCAGTAACTCGAAGCTACTGGAACGGAATATCTTTCGGCGCCTGCCGGAAGATAGTGGAATTCGCCAGGTAGCGTGAAGGATTCATCGGGGTGCCACCAACGCGGACTTCATAATGCAGATGGGGCGCCGTGGTGCGGCCGCTGCTGCCGACCGCGCCTACCATATCGCCGCGGCGCAATTCCTGGCCGGCGTGAACCGAAATCTTCGACAAATGCGCGTAATAGGTATGCACGCCATTGCCATGATCGATGATTACCAGGCGTCCGTAGCCGCCCGAAACCATCTCCGCCTGAATCACTACGCCATCGGCCGTGGTGCGTACCACAGTGCCGGTAGGGGCCGTGATGTCCACACCCTTGTGAAATGCGCCTTCCCCAGAGAAGGGATCCGTGCGCTGCGCAAAACCGCTCATCAGGCGGCCTTCCACCGGCCACAAACTGGGCAATGCCTTGACGCTGCCCAAACTGCTGAAGTTGCGTGCACGGCGATTGGAAAGGGAGAGTTTCTCCGCGCTGACCAGGTAGTTATATTCGTTTAAGCTCTCGGCGAAGCTCGGAACCAGCTTGCCTTCCGTAGTGATATCGGAGGGA
Organism: uncultured Solibacteraceae bacterium; assembly: GCA_963811575.1. Taxonomy (GTDB): domain Bacteria; phylum Acidobacteriota; class Terriglobia; order Bryobacterales; family Bryobacteraceae; genus Solibacter. The sequence continues at coordinate 428,016 of CAWERY010000018.1, forward strand.
CCTTCTAATTTCTGCTTAATTCCGTATGCAACAGATACTTCTTTGGCGTAGAGCTGGAGGCTCGCCATCTGTACGTTGGTCTCGCTCACTACTTTCTGCAAATTCTGGTAACGCGTCCGGAGCGCGTCGGCTTCGCTTTTCAGTGCGTTGTAATTGGCCACCTTAAAGGCCATGCGGGCATAACTTGCGATAAATCCGAAAGCCGAGAAACATCCTACAAGAGCTAGACCAAGAACTGCATAAACCGCGGTATGAGGTATGTGAACGCGTCGCAACCGGCCACGTAACGAGTGGGCCAAAACCACTACAAAATATTCCTGTTTCATAGTCTCTCCGGCCGGACTCCCTTTTGGATTCGGGGCAAAACACCACTCCCCGGGGGCCCGGTGGGGCTATTTCTAACAAAACATCTATTGGCGAACCTCAAACTGTAACAGCATCATTACATCATTGTCAACCATCAACCTTAGTTTGCAAGTTGTTGATAAAATTGATATTGTTTGCATTGACAGTGCCTCGACGAATCCCTGGAACTCTTTTTCTGCGGAATCTGGTAGAGCGGCGCAGCTTGCTCTTCCAGCTCGTACGCCGCGATTTCGAACAGCGCTTTGTCGGCTCCGCCGTGGGCTGGATCTGGGGCTTGATCCACCCGCTTGTCCTTCTGCTCAGCTGGGTTTTCGTCTTTCAGATTTGCCTCAAGATGAGCGCCCCGCCGGGGGAAGGGAACTACGCCCTCTTCATTTTCGCGGGAATGCTTCCCTGGCTGCTCTTTAGCGAAACCGTTCAGCGGTCCGCGCCCAGCCTGCTCGACCAGGCCAACCTCATCACCAAGACCGTGTTCCCGGCGGAGATTGTCCCGGTCTCCGTCTTCCTCTCCACCTTGATCAGCCACCTGCTGGCGCTGGCGCTGATCGTGGTCGCGGAACTCTGGATGAACCAGATCAGCATCTTTCTGGTGCTGCTGCCGTTCTACATGCTGGCGCTCGGACTGTTCGCGGTCGGCATCGGTTGGATCGTCGCCAGCCTGCACGTCTATTTGCGAGACACCGCGCAGATATTGAGCGTGGTTCTGATCATGTGGTTCTGGGCCACGCCGATCTTTCTGGACGAAAGCAAGTTTCCGGCATGGGCGAAACTGCTGCTACTCGGCAACCCGCTCTACTACATGGTCCGTTCCTACCGCGCCTTGCTGCTGCACTCCTCGCCTCCGAACTTTGGCGACCTGGCGATTGCGACGGCCTTCGGTGTGGCCGCCTTCGTGGTGGGTGGGCTCTTCTTCCGCTACATGAAGCGCGGCTTTGCCGACGTCCTATAGCAGCGGCACGATCCGGCCCGGCGAGCGCGGCGCCAGTTTCTCCAACTGCGCGGTCAACGCGATCACCGGGTCGGAGGAGCCCGCCAGTTCGTCGATCAGCCTGCCGTAGCCGGCGGGGTCCATCGCGGCCCGGCCGATCATCCCGTTGAGAGGCAGAAACCATTCCATGCGATTGTCCGAGCGCAAGTCGCTGCGCCGCAGGAAATCGAGCATCGACCGATAAATCGCATCGCGATCCGCCGGCGTTACCAGCATCCCGAGGTCGCTATAAAATCCGCACTTGGCGGCGAAGGAAGAGACGCGGTCCGGCGCGTCGCCGACATTCCAGTCTTCCAGTTTGCGCAGCAAGGCCGGCACCTGGTCGCGCCACTCCTGCCGGGCGCGGTCCGCCGCCGTATAGGCCACGCCCACCGAGTTGAATAGCAGGTGCCGGTAGGCATCGCGCACGCCCTGGCAAGCAGCGTCGTCACAAGCGCCGCCCGCCGCGGCGGCCCCCTCGGATTTCGAAGGGTAGGTCTCATACCGTTCGATGGTCTTGAGCGGCGCGACGCGCAACTTCTCATTGAAATACAGCACAGCGTCCGCCGACCTGGCATCGGCAATCGGCTGGTTTACGATACCTGTGCCCAGGTTGGCGGTATTGCTCTGCATCTGCGCGTTATCGGCGCAGCGATCGCCGGCCAGATGACTCACCAGGTATTGCCGGTATGCGTCCACCACAAGCAGCGGCGGTACTCCGCGGTTACGGCAGGCCTCCACCAGCGCCAGAACATCGGCCCCCGCACCGGCGGACATGGTGAAGGAGCGGTCGTCCGGCGCAACCCTTCGCAAGGCTCCCGCGAACGCGGTAAGCGCAGTGCGAAAATCGGCGTCGCCCAGTGCGGCGCGCGATAACATTCGCGCCGCGGGCCCTACCTGCGCGGGCGAGCTGATCGATGCCAGGTACAGATCGACAGACCGCACCGGAAGCTGTCCCACCACGCTACCCAACACCTGGTAGAACATCGAAACGTCATAGCTTTGATTTTGCGCGCACCCCATCGCGGGGAGTTGCAAGGGAGGCAGTTGCTGAAAGAGTTCGCCGGCCACCCGGGGAGCGACCGGAAGCAGGGCGTCGACGGCCCGGAGGCGCAGCGTCAGCCCGTCGAGGTCCTGCAGAAATGCGCGATTCAGGAAGGCCGCGGACCCGCCCATTCCGGTCACGGCGCTTTGCAGTTTGTAGGGGTGTTGCGCCCCTCCCGCAACTTCGAAGGCCTGTTGCAGTAGTGCGATCTTTTGCGCCTTAGGCGTTTGTTGCAGGGCGGCGATCCGGATCAGGGAATCCGCCGCAAATTCCGCCGGCGCCCCCCGAGTCAGGTCGATCAACGCGTCTGTGTCGCTCGCCAGGGACACGAGTGGCACGACAAGGAAAGCAAGGAGTTTCACTGACTCAATTATATATTCGGGAGGACTCTATCCCCCAAATGACACTCGTTCGGGCTGCCTGCTGCAGGCTCGCGGGAGTTTCCCGGACTCGATCACCTGGGACTAGCTGGCGCTATTGGCGGCCACGATGTGAGAATTACTGGTGCTCCAGATTGTCCTGATCTGGTTTTGGCCGCTGCCTACGATCGCTGCCGTGGCTAGGGCAATAAACGTGATCAATAGGGAGTACTCGATCAGATCCTGACCATCCTCTTCTCGCAACAAGTTCCACAGCAACTGCATTTGGTTGATCCTCCAACGCCATTACAACCGATTCGATGCATGCCCATCAAGCGAAAAGTGGACTTCCTAGTACCGTCTCACCGTCGAGTGAACAGCTAACTACTAACTAAGTGCAACACGGGCTGAGTACCAATAATTACCAACGTTAGTATTTGGCTATTGTCGAAGGCGGTTGGGGAAAAGGAGCGCACCACTCGGCCGTACCAACCCCCGGTATTGACCCACGTTTAATAAACGCGAGTGGGTGCCCTCCGAGCGCCTTCAGGCTTCTCCCTTGCGGCGAACCGCCAGGAGCTTGCTCACCAACGCTAAATCGAGTCGGACTCCCTATTTTGAGGCATTGGATCAAAATAGGAAAGGCCAGCACCTGCTCCGCAGGAACGCTCCTCTCGCATTGTACCCTGGAAGCCGCGCGCACCCAATGGTATTCTCACCTGCCTATTCCCGGCGAAACACGAACCACTCACTAATTGCGAAGTTGAGCAGCGAACATGCGGCGATGGAAGCGCCGCTCGCCAGGTAATGATTCATCCCCATGACGCCGACGAAGAGGCGCATCAGAGCGAGGTTTCCCAATAGCGAAACCGCGCCGTTGCCCGCGTGGAAGCGCGCCAGCCGGTACGCCAGGTCGCGCCTACCCCCGCTCCGGCGATCGCGCCACGTGTAATGTTCGTGCCAGGCGAAGTTATGCAGCACCGCGGCCTCCACTGCGATTGCGGTTGCCACCATATAATTCACGTTGAGGCCGCTAAGCAGCAGCGCGAAGCACCCCATCTGGACGCCGATGCCCAGCACGCCGACAGCGCTGAATTTCACCCACCGCGCCGCCAGCGGGGTCACGGTAGCGGCTCGGCGTTATAAAGTTGGCGCGTGTGCCGCACCGCGGACCACACCAGCATCATCGCCATGCCGGCGATCCCGATCACGCCACCCACATCGAACAGCAGGTATCGATGTCCAAAGAGGGCCACCACCGGCCGGTAAAAGAGCGCGATATTGCCGATGCACAACAGCAGCCGCAGTTCCGTCGGCCCAAAACTCCAGAAGGAGAGGTGGAACGTGCCGATCGTGTAGGTGGTCAGGTAGACCTCGATCGAGAGCAGGAAATAACAAATCAGCAGGCACAGGGCGACGGTCAGGGTCATGTATCCGGAGAGCCCGAGTCCTCCCAGCAGGAAGAACGTGCCGATGGCGTCGCTGATGTGATCGACATAAAAGCCGTAACGCGGACGCAAATGGTTGCGGACTCGCGCCAGGGTGCCATCCAGGCTGTCGCCGAACCAGTTCACCGCCAGGGCTAGGATCACCCCGATCAACGCTCGCCGGTCCCAGCTCGAAGCCCAGTAGAGTAGCCCGGCCGCAAACATGGAGAGGAACCCAAGCAGCGTCAGATGATCTGAGTTCACCCAGGCAGGCATGCGATGGGCCAGCCAAATGAGGGTTTTCTTCTCCACCGCTGCCAGCATACTGAGTTGCTTACGCTCGGCATCCTGAAATGCTTGAGTTGGCATAAGTTCAACCTATCGCGCTACCGGGCGCGGTTGCAATAAGGACGCGCAACATCGTCGCGCCGGGTACAAACAGCCTCTTTTTGTGAATTCCTACACAGCCCTTGAATTTCGGAGTCAATGGTCATACCATCAGAGTCAAAGGAACGGATATTCAGATGAAACTGTCTTTTGTAGCGCCGATTCTCATGCTTGTCAGTCTCGCGCTCTGCGCCCAGGAAGTGATGCCGCGCATGGCGGGCGTTGACCCGGCCACTGCCAAAATCGGGGACGTGGTCACCGTAACCGGCGAAAACCTGGACAAAGCCAACGTCGCGAAAGTCTACCTCACCGACCAGAAGAATGACCTGACCTGCGAAATCACATCTCAGACCGCGACTGAGATCAAGTTCAAGATTCCGGCCAAGTCGGCCGGTCGCATGGCATTGATGATTTTGACCAACGGCAAGGAGCAAAAACTCATCGAGCAGCCCGTCAAATTGACGATCGAGTAACGTCACATACGCCGGTAAGGCGTAGAGAGATATTTCCGCGATTCCTGCGCCGCTTCCGCCTGCGGAGCATACGCGATCGCTTTCTGATACGCCGCCAACGCTTCGGCTCGGCGGTGTGTCATGTCGTAGATCTGGCCCATGCGCAGGTAGGCCAGCACTCCTGTATTGAGATCGACATCATCGGCCTTCGACGCCACCTTTTTCATATTTTCCAGGGAGCGGTCCAGATCGTTGTACCAGAACTGAATCGAACCCTGCTGGAAATAAATCTTCTCCCACGGCAGGCGGTCGAAGCCCGGGGTGTGGGCCGCCTTCAGGCGCGCCACTTCATTCAATGCCTCGAGCCCGTGCACGCCGTCGCCGGACGTGCTGTACATCTGCCCCAGCTCCAGGCGCAGCAGGTAGTTCCGAGGGTAGCGTTGAATCAGGTCCTGGACCAGCGGGACGGCCAACTTGGCCTGATTTTCGCGCCGGTATAGGGCGCAAAGGAAAATCTCCGCATCTACACGGTTCAAACGCCCGTTGCGCGCAACCTCCTGCACGGTGCGAATCCCCTTCTCTTTGTCGCCTTTGATTCCCACCATGAACCCGAGCATTTTGTACCCCCACGGCAGGCTGCCGACAATATAATCGTGCAGGCCCTGCACCAGGCGGGCGTCCACGTTCTTCGGCTCGAGCTCCGTGATGCGGTTGTGTAGTTTGCGGGCGGCGTTGGCGTCGCGCAGCGAATCGTGCCAGGCCTTCTTGACCACCCAGTAATAGTTGGAGCGCAGGCCATAAGCGATGCCCTGCGCATACATGGCCGCAGTATCGTTCGGGTTCTTTTTTAGCTGAGCTTCGCGTGATCGACATGGCCTTGGCGATTTCGGCCAGGATGCGCGTTTCGGTTTCGGGCGAAGGATTCAATTTGGCCCGCCGCAGAAACGAATTACTGCCCGAAACCAACTCACTTTCGAGCGCGCCATCGCGAAACATCTCGCGAAAGATCAGGCTCTGCGCCATGTGGTTGTGAAGATCGGGATTCGAGGGGTTCTGCGCAATCGCCTGGTCGAAGACCGCGATCGCCTCATCGTATTCGAGGTTATAGAAGTGGCTGAAGCCTTCCTCGATCAGCTTTTGCTGCCCGGGTAGCATCCCCGCGGTGAACGCCAGGCAGACCAACAAGTTCCGCATCTGCCCTTATTTTATCGCGTCCCTTCCCAAACGGGCGTCCAGTTGCCCTAAAGCCCAGCGGGCGTGCTCCGAGACCACTGGATCCTCCGCCTCCGCCATCCGTTCCAGCGGCGCGCGGAATTTTTCGGCGCCGGAGTTCCCCATCGCCACCGCCACATTTCGCAGGAACCCCCGGTACTTGGCCCGGCTCACGGGTGTGCCGCGGAACATCGCGCGAAATTCCGCTTCGGAGATCGCCCCCATCGCTTCCAGCCGCGGAGCAAACTGCCGCGGCGCGAAGGACTCCTCTTCGGTTTCCGGCGCACGCCGGTTCCAGGGGCAGACGTCCTGACAAATGTCGCAACCGAAGATGTGCGCGCCGATTCCGGCACGAAACTCTTCGGGAATCGTGCCGCGGAGCTCGATCGTGAAATACGAAATGCAGCGCGTTGCGTCCAGCCCCTTGCCCGGTACGATTGCCGCCGTGGGACAGGCATCAATGCAGCGCGTGCACGTGCCGCACCGGTCCGGCGGGGGAGCGTCCGCCTCGATTTCAAGCGAGACCAATAACTCGCCCAGAAAAAACCAGGAGCCCTGCGCCTGATTGATCAGGCACGTGTTCTTGCCGACCCATCCCAGCCCGGCCAGGCGTGCAAAGCTCCGCTCCAATAGCGGCGCCGTGTCCACGCAAATGCGCGAATCGAAGGTCCCACCGGCGCGCTCGCGGAGCCCGGCGTCGAGCCTCTCCAACCCGCGGCGCATCACGTCGTGGTAATCCTCACCCCACGCGTACCTCGAGATCCAGCCGCGATCTTCGGAATCAAAGCGCGTAGTGTGCGGCCAGGGTGTCTGATAGAGTTTTCCGACGCAGATTACCGATCGCGCCGATGCCAGCAAATTCCGCGGGTCGTCGCGTACCGCGGCGCGATGATCGGTGAGATAACGCATCTCCCCGGCCCAGCCTGCCGCCACCCAGCCGTGGTAGCGCGCCGCATCGCTCACCGGCACCGCGGGCGTAACGCCTGCCAGCTCAAAGCCGCAGGCGCGCGCCAATTCCCGAATGGCTTCCGCCGTCAAATCTCCAGGCCCACCTGGCGCATGAGCTCGATCGCATTGCTCTTGCGAACTACGCCGGGACGCATACGATGGTCGAAGTGAATCTGGCCGTCGGCGATCTGATCCTCGAAATGGACGTTGGTGGCGCGCTCCCCAAGTTCGTCCGCGATATCCGCCAACGCCAGATCGTGCGTGGTGATCAGGCCGATCGCGCCGCGCTGCACCAGGCTGCGCACCAACGCCTCCGCGCCGATCCGGCGATCGTGCGAATTGGTGCCGTGCAGAAACTCGTCGATCAGGAACAGCACCGGCATTGAGCCCGCAGCCTGGTCCAGGATCTGGCGCAAACGCAAAATTTCGGCATAGAAACGCGAAACGCCGCCCTGCAGGGAATCGGTCAACCGGATGGAGGCGCCCACCGCCAGCGGCGAGAGCTGCAACCGGCGCGCGCGAACCGTGGCCCCGGCCTGTGCCAACACCACGTTTACCCCGAGCGTACGCAGCATCGTGCTCTTGCCGGACATGTTGCTGCCGCTGACCACGAAGACGCGCAGCTTGCCGCCGATCTGAATATCGTTGCGAACCACCTTGTCTTCCGGCAGCAAGGGGTGGCCCAACGCTTCGCCTTCGAGCCATGGGCCTTCGCTGGTAAACTCCGGAAACTGGTCGTCCGGATGTTCGTAGGCATGGCTCGCCAGGGAGCAAAGCGCTTCCATCTCGCCCGCCGCATGCAGCCAGCGGCGCACCGCCGTGCCGTTGTGCGCGCGCCAATCCTCCACCTTCAGCGCCAGGTGCGGCGTCCACAGGATGAATGGCTCGAGCACGCGCACGAACACGTTGTCGCGCGAATCCAGATACTCCACCACTCGTTTGAGGCGCGCTAACCGACGTGACGGCGGGTCGCCTTCCACGTCCAGCGAGGCCCGGAGCCCGGCTAGCAGCGGAGATTGGAAGTGTTCGCGCTCCATGCGCACCAGCACCTCGGAGATCAGCCCGAGTTCGTGCGCCGCTTCCTCCACCGCCGAGACCGCCATCCCCAGCTCGTTGTTGTGCCGGTAAAGAAACCATCCGTTGATGAGCAGCGCCACCAGGAAAAAATCCAGCAGCAGCGCGTCCACTTGAGGCCGCAAGTGAATTACCGTCGCCGTTTGCAGCAGGTGGACCCAGAGGGCGATAAAGCCCGCGACCCCGATCGCCGTGTAGAGGCGCACCTTGAGCCGGAAGCCGCTGGCCCGCAATTTGGCCGGAGCTTCCCCCCAGCGCGCCAGCGATACCGGGTCTACTCCGCGCCTTGCCTCCTCCGCCAGAATCGCCAGTTGCTCGCGCAGGTCCAGGCGGTCGCGAAGCTCATCCACCGCCGCCTGGCGTGCCGCCACCACATCCGGAGCTGCGGGCGTCTTCAGCCAGTCCGCCAGCCGATCTTCCCCAATCTGGGTGCGCGCGGTACAAAGCAACTCGAAAACACTACCCTTGCCGAAGATATCGAGGTCCAGCGCGTAGGGATGCGCCGGATCATTGTAGCGTTCGCCGGTTTCGCCGCAGCCCGCCCATTTTCCATCCAGCCGTGCCAGGCCCTTTTCGAAGAAGCTGGCCGCGCGCCGCCGGCGCTGCAAGTCGGCCAGTAATTTCTCGTGGATCACCACCAACGCGATAAACGCCGTGATCGGCAGCAGCACCCAGAGAATCGAGGCGCCCGCCTGCGATAACGCCAGCCACACCACCGCCACACCGGCAGCTGCAACGGCGATCTTGGCGTGCCCTAACTTCCGATGCCGCGCCTCCCGAGCCGCGATCTCCGCGCGGCGATCGGCGAGCAGCTTCGTATAGGAAGATCGAGGATCGGAAATCATCTGGCTACCTTTATTGTCGCGCGGATGCGGCGGAGTAAGAGTCAAGTTCACGATTTGGCCCGTCCCGCTTCCCTAGCCTTTTCACCTTAGGAAGAAGCTGCTATCTTGGGTGTCCCACGCGTCATGGACGCGTGTTATAGTGATTGCCGATGCCTAGCGGCTACCTTCCGATTTTGATCTTTTTGGCAATCGCGATCAGCTTCCCGGTCATAGCAATTTTGGCGGCAAAACTGATCCGGCCATCGGCTCCGTTCGCGGCCAAACTGGAAGCTTACGAATGCGGAATCAAAGCAGCTTCTGATTCCCGCGGACGCTACACCGTCCGCTTTTACATCATCGCCATCCTTTTCGTGATATTCGACGTCGAGACCATCTTCTTATTTCCCTGGGCCGTCCGTTATCGCCAGATGCAATGGTTCGGTGTCGCCGAAGTTGCCGTATTTCTGGTGATCCTGGCGGTAGGCTACATATGGGCGTATAAGAAGGGTGCTCTCGAGTGGGTCTAAATCTACGTAACGTCCTGGCGGCCTCAGCCGCGTTTCTCTTTTCTTTCTCCATACTAAGCGCTGCTCCCCGCCTTCGTTTAGTCTCCAGCACAGTCGGTCCGGTCTCCGTCGCCCAAGGGGCGAATGGCGCCGTGCAGACGGTCGAAATCTATAACGCAGCGGATGGCTCGCTCTCTCCCAAGCTCTCATCTTCGGTCACCTGGCTTGGTACCTCGGTAGGTTCGCAGACCGCCTGCACCAGTCGCGCCGGTGTCTGCACGCCCATCCAAATCACTCTGAATACTTCCAGCCTGCCGGCCGGACTTGCCACCGGCATCATCACCGTGGCGGACAACGACGCTGGCGTAGTGGACGCACCGCAAACCATCACGGTCACGGTAGCGGTCGGCGGCAGCGTACCTTCCAATCTCGACGTGTACGTGGCGCCCGGCTCCGCACGCGACATCACATTTACAACCAATAGCCAGTTGGCCGGAATCGCCAAGACCACCGATGGCGCCTCCTGGCTCTCACTCGCGGTGGATGGCACGGGAACCTTCCGCTTCCTCTTCCCCTATCGTGTTCATCTCGCGCCCACGGCCGCGATGTCTCCGGGCACTTATTCCGGGACTCTGGCCACCAGCGGATCCAGCTTTCCCGCCGATAACAAATCGATTCCCGTGACCATGCGGGTCACGACCCAGCCGATCGCGCAGGCCTCGACGGACCATGTGCGCGTTCGCTTAGCGCAGGGCGCGCTGCCCCTTACCGCGGTGGTCAGTTTGACGAATCAGGGGCAGGGAACTCTTGCGCTCCAGGATGCACTCGCTACCGGAGGCAGCTGGCTAGCCGCTGCCACTTTCGGCAATTCCGCCGTTTTGACCTTGGATGCCGGCACGCTCTCTCCCGGCACTTATACTGGCTCGGTGGCGATCTCGTCCAACGCGGCCAACGGCACCATCACAGTGCCCGTCGATTTCACCGTGGTCGCCAAGGGCGCACCGGTCATCAATTATCAGGGCGTAGTGGACAATGGAACCTTCACCGCCGGCGATACCGTGGCTCGTGGCGACGTCATGGTAGTGCTCGGCGACCAGCTATCGTTCAGTCCGCTGACGGTGGGCGCGCCGCCTCCCCTCGCTACCCAGGTAGGCGGAGCCAGCGTGACCGTGAACGGACGGCCGGCCCCCATGTATTACTCGTCCTACGGCCAGCTCGCGTTCCAGATGCCCTACGAAATCTCCAATGGCACCGCGATTGTTCAGGTGCAGCGCGACGGGCTCACTAGCAATGCCGTCTCCGTCCAGGTGGTGGACCGCGCGCCGCGCCTGCTGCTTATCGGCGTCGGCACCTACGGCGCCATTCAAAATCAGGACCTGAGTATTCCGATGCCGGTGGGCTCCTTCCCGGGCGTCGATACGCATCCCGCGAAGGCCGGCGACGCGCTTACCATTTATGCCATCGGCCTTGGCCCTACTTCGCCATCCGCCGCCAGCGGTGAACCTGCACCGGCGACCTCGCCCTTCGCTCCGGTGACTTCCCCGGCAACCGTCAATTTCGGCGCTGGCCCGGGCGGCATGGTCGTGAAACCGATCTACGCCGGCCTGACTCCGACTTTCGCCGGACTTTACCAGATCAACGTCGTCGTGCCCCCGGGCCTGCCCAAAGGCATCGTGAATCTGACCTTCGACTTTAGCGATTCGGTCAGCAACTCCGTCCAGATTTACGTTCAGTAACCTGGACCACGCGTACCCAGCTCACTCGGGTGTATCGACGCCGGAAAAATGTGTCATAATCCTTGGCATGTCAACGGCCGTCGTCAAGATGGAGCCGAAATCCGAGGGGATTACCACCCCCCGTAAGAAGCGGCCCAAGGAACTCGCTGTCATTACGGAATGCTGCACCGGCTGCGCGGGCTCGCCCGCCTGCGTTCCGTACTGCCCAGTTGCCAGTTGTATGTATTGGGTTCCGGATGACGACCATCCGCCCTTTGGCCACATCGAAGTGGATCCGGTGCTCTGTATCGGCTGTAAGAAGTGCCTGAGCAAGGGTCCCGACGGCGCCTTCCTCGATGGCTGCCCGTGGGATGCGATCGTCATGGTCGCAATCGAAGAAGTCGAGGCCCGAATCGGCATGAAAATGCCGGTCTGACACTCCGAATCGTTCTACATCATGTCTCTGGAAATTGAACTGCGCGAGCGCGAGGGAATTACTATCCTCGAATTGAAAGGCCGCATCACGGTAGGCAAGGAAGCTACCGCGCTGCGCGAAAAAATCGCCGAATGCACCGCGGCCGGCGTTCGCAACGTGGTGCTCAACCTCGCCGGCATCGATTTCATCGATAGCACCGGCCTCGGCGCGCTCGTGGTCTGCGCCACCAGCGCGCGCAAAGCCGGCGGCAGCGTCAAACTGGTGAACCTGAATCGCCGCAATATCGAATTGCTGGTCATGACCAAACTCGCCACCGTCTTTGAGATCTTCAACGACGAGCAGGATGCCATCAACAGCTACTATCCAGACCGGAAACTGAAGACTTTCGATATTCTGGACTTCGTGAACAGAATGAAAACCGAGGAATAACTGCCGATGGCACTGGTCGTCATCGGAGGCACCGCCGCGGGCTTAAGCGCGGCGGCTCGCGCGCGGCGGTTGGATCCGCGCCTCGAAATCATCGTTCTCGAAAAAGGCGCCGGTCATTTCACTCGGCGCCTGCGGACTTCCCTACTTCGTCGAAGGCCGCATTCGCGAATCGAAAGACCTGACCGTTTTCACCCCGGAGCGCTTTCGCAAGGAACGCAATGTGGATGTGCGCACCGGCGCGCGCGTGGTGTCGATCTCGCACCCGCGCCGCGAGGTGTTCCTGGAATCCGGCGCGCGCGTGGGCTACGAAAAGCTGGTCATCGCCACCGGAGCACGCGGCGGCAAACTCGCCCTCGCGGGCGACCGGCAAGATCACGTTTTCCACCTCCAGACGCTCGAAGACGCCGAACGCATGCGCGCCTTCCTGCGCGAGCGTAAGCCGCGCCGCGCGGTAGTGGTGGGCGCGGGCTACATCGGAATCGAAGCCGCCGATGCGCTACGCCGCAATGGCTTGCAGGTCACGGTGCTCGAGCGCTCGTCCCACGCGCTGCTTCGCGCCGATGCCGCCTTCACCGCGGAAGTTCGCAAACAACTCGAACGCCACCGCGTGGAATTACGGACCGGTGTGGACGTCACCGCCATCGAACCCGACAACGTCGCGGGCGTACCCTGCGACATGGTGGTGATTGCCGCGGGCTTCCAGCCTTCCGCGGAACTGGCCGCCGATGCCGGAATCGAAATCGGCCGTACCGGTGCGATCCGCACCGACGATCGCATGGAGACCAACCTTCGCGGCGTGTTTGCCGCGGGCGATTGCGCGGAAGTCACCCACCTGGTCAGCGGACGCCCCACGTGGGTTCCCCTCGGCACCACCGCCAACAAATGCGGGCGTGTAGCCGGAGCCAATGCAGCGGGCGCCCGCGAACGCTTTCCCGGTATCGTGGGCACGTCGATCGTGGGCATCTTCGGCATGGGCTTCGCCACTACGGGCTTTTCAGCGGCCGAAGCGCGCACCGAAGGCTTCTCGCCCGTAACCGCCCGCATCGAGGCGCTCTCCCGTCCGCGCTACTACCAGGGCGTCAAAACCATCGTCGAACTGGTCGCCGATAAGTCCACCCGGCGGCTGCTCGGCGGTTGCGTCATCAGTGAAGACGGCGCCGGCGGACGCATCAACGTGATCGCGACCGCCTTATGCGCCCGCTTGCGCGTGGATGACTTCGAGTCGCTCGACCTCGCCTACTCGCCGCCGTTCGCCACGGCCTGGGATCCCGTGTTGATCGCCGCGCAGCAATTGATGAAAGAACTCTAGCGCAACTGCGGTATCCTCATTCGAATGCAGCATCTGATCGTGCTCGGCGCCGGAGCTTCCAAGGCGGATGGCGCGCCCCTGCAATTCGACCTCCTGCGCGACTACTTCGTCATCGAGAAAACCAATCTGCACACGCCGATGAATGTGGAATTGCGCAATTTCTTCGACTCCTTCTACGGCATCGATATCACCGCCGTCGACGCGCAAAACCAGTTCCCCACCTTTGAAGAGGCCCTGGGCACGCTCGAACTCGCACTCGCTCGCAATGAAAATTTCCGCATACCGGAGGCGAATCATCCCGACCTCTGGGATCAACACCGCATTCGCCAATGCCGGGAATATGTAGTCACCCTCATCTGCACCGTGCTCGCCAGGAAATTGGGCGCCGGGCCCGGCGGACCCGGGGGCGATTCGCACCGGCTCCTGCTTCAAAACCTGCCGCGCACCGGCAACACCAGCTTCGTCTCTTTGAATTACGATCTGCTTATCGATAACGCCATTGCCAACGACAACCGGACCGTAGATTACGGCACCGCCTTTGCCAACCCCCTGCCCACCGCCGATACGCCATTAGTCTCTACAAACTTCATGGTTCCCTCAACTGGCTGCGATGCCCCATCTGCGGCTCCTTGACCCAAACCGGGAATGAGAAGGGCGCGAGCTATCCCGTGGACCGGCGGCAGCGGTGCGGTACCTCCAACTGCGGTTCGGAGACCACGCCGATCGTGATCCCTCCCACGTTTTTCAAGGCGATGTCGGATTTCCATCTCCAGCAAATTTGGAATGCTGCCGAAAAGAGGCTGCTCGCCGCCGATCGCATCTACTTCTGCGGCTATTCGCTGCCCGAGGCCGACATGCACATCCGCTACCTGCTCAAGCGCACTGAGGTCAACCGCGGATCTACCCCCGAAGTCTTCATCATTACGAACCATCCCGCCAAGCTTGCCGCCGACAAAGATCAGGAACGCAAACGCTACCAGCGCCTCTTCCGCGAGCCAAAGAAAGTTGTTTACACCTCATGGTCGTTCGAACAGTTTGCCGCCGACCCGTTCGGCATCGCGATCCGCCCCCGCACCGAAGTGGAATGGCTGCCCGTTTAACGATTGTTGAATTTTAAGACATCTATGTCTGATACTATCGGGGCATGGCGGAGAACGGATTATTTTCACTGACCGGCCAGGTGGCGGTCGTTATCGGCGGTGGCGGAGTCCTCGCTGGAGCGATGGCCACGGGCCTGGCGCGTGCCGGCGCCGATATCGCAATCCTGGACGTGAGTAAGGATAATGCGGACGGGCGCGCCAAATCGATCCAAACCCTCGGCCGCAACTCGCTTGGAGTGGTCTGCGACGCCACCAGCAAAGCCAGTCTGCAGCAGGCCCTGGCCACCATCCTGGAACACTTCGGACATGTCGATATTCTGGTCAACGCTGCCGGCGTCAACTCCGGCACGCCGTTTTTCGAGATCACCGAAGCCGAGTGGCAGCGTCTCATCGATATCGATTTGAAGAGCGTCTTTCTCGCCTGTCAGGTCTTCGGCGAAGCCATGGTGAACGCAGGGCATGGCGGTTCCATCATCAATATCTCTTCGGCGTCTTCCGGTCCGCCCCTATCCAAGGTCTTTACCTACGCGGTCGCCAAGGCCGGCGTCAACCAGATCACGCAGTTCCTGGCGCGGGAACTGGCGCCGAGCAACGTCCGTGTCAACGCGATCCTGCCGGGCTTCTTCCCCGCCGAACAGAATCGCAAACTGCTCACCGACGAACGCGTGGCAAGCATCCTCGGCCACACCCCCATGCAGCGCTTCGGCGAAAGCTGCGAACTGGTGGGCGCCGCCGTCTACCTCGCCTCGCAGCAGGCCTCGTCTTTTGTCACCGGGTCCATCTTGAAGGTCGATGGCGGCTTCACCGCGATGACTATCTAAGTTCATCTATCGCAGGCATTCGTCCACAAAAGTAGCCATTCGCGCGACCGTGGAGAAGCGCAAACGGTTGTCGTCCACGTACATCGGGCTGCCCTGCGCATCCACCGCCGGGCAAACAGCCCCTCCGCACCAAAAGTCGGTCGGACGAATCAGGCGGGCCCCGGTCCGTGCCGCGATCAGCGCGAGCCTGCTCTCCACTGGTTCGATATGGCGCGTAAACGCCTCCAGATCGATCGGCTTCAGCAGCTCCGGGCCGCCCCGGCTCAACCTGCGCACCGCACTCGTCGGGTCAAACGTCCTCGAGCTCGGGCTCGAAGAGAAGAGATACACGCGTTTTCCACTTGTCGTGAGCTCGTGAAGATACGTCTCAAACCTCGCCCAAGCCTGCTGAATTGCTTCCGCTGACGCCGGCCGCCCGTCCGCCGTCACCAAAAGCACTTGCGGCCGTACGTAAGAGGCGTCCTCGCGTGTGCTTTCGAAATAGAACTCCCACCGCGCGGAAATCGCCACCGTATCGACTGTTTTCGCTCGTTCCATCCACCACGCATTGAACTTCGGGCAATCGTAGCCGGCCTCCGAATTATTCAGGCCAGGAAGGGGAGGGCAGGCCCGGTGCGTCGCGAATACCGCGGTCGCGGCATTCGGATCTCGCGCGATTACCGCTTGTGCGCGCGGCCAACAGTGTTCTGCGTTGGAATCGCCCGCAAACAGGGTCACCCGTCCCGAGCGCGAGGGGAATTCACTAAACTGGAAGGTGGACTTCTTGAAATTGTCGTAGGGCAGCGACTGCCAATCCCAAATCGCCTCCACCAGCCTGTGCGTTCCCGGGTCGCTGAGCCGGGGTTGAATCCATCCCATGGCCCCCAGGCACCCGACGATTCCCAACAACCCTGCCGTCACACTCAGTACCGTAACCACCGGCACCCGGCCAATCCTCTTCAAGCGGCTGCAGCGGACCCTCCCAGAATCGCCACGTAGCCCACGCCAGGATCACCGAAACCAACAACACCGCCAGCCGCGCCAACCTCATCTGCCCGCGCGTCATCCCGATGTCGGTCGTGTCCACAAATCTGAGGAAGGTCAGTAGCGGCCAGTGCCACAGATAGAGCGGATAGCTGATCAGGCCGATCAGCACTACCCCGCGCAGCGCTAGGATCCTGCGGTTGGCCCAGGCGTCAGGCCCAGCCAGAATCACCAGCCCGGCGCCCGCCGTGGGAAGCAAAGCCCACCAGCCCGGGAAAGATCTCGCGTGTCCGCTCCAGCCGAGCGCCGCCGCCAGAAGCAGGCTCCCCGCCACCGAGAGATTATTGCGCACCACCCGGGAAAGCGGCGGCGCGTAAGCGCGGATCCAATGTGCCAGAAAAGCACCAATCAGCAACTCCCACACCCGCGTCAGAGGATTATAGAAAGCCTCCGCCGGCCGGTGGTACACAATCGCCAAATTCAAGAGAAACGATCCCAGCGCAATCACACACACCCCGGAGAGGATGCGCCGCCCCGTGGCCCAAAACATCACCAGCAGCAGCGGCCATGCGATATAAAATTGCTCTTCGATTCCCAGCGACCATAGGTGGATTAACGGCTTGGTGACCGCGGCGGCATCGAAATATCCGTTTTCCCTCCAGAGCGCCAGGTTGGAAACAAACCCCGCGCCGCCGCCGTGTGCTCCCCCAATTGTCGAAATTCGTGAGCATCCAGCAGCAACCAGCCCAAACCGAGCGTCACCGATAGAACCAGCGTCAATGCCGGAAAGATGCGCCGCACCCGCCGTGCGTAGAAGCCGGCGAAGTGAAAACTCCCCTGTGCCAGGTCGTTCAGGATGGTGGAGGAAATCAAATATCCCGAAATGACAAAGAATATATCGACCCCGACAAAACCGCCCTTCAGATCGTTCGGGAAGGCATGGTAGATCAGGACAGAACAGATCGCGAGCGCCCTAAGCCCATCTATATCAGGCCGGTACGCGGGATGGGAGTGTGACATCGGAGCCGGAACGTCCGTTATGGTTCGGAATCCACGAACACGGCCATTGCCAGTTCATCGCCCACCCGTATCTCCGGGCTCGCGCTGATTTCCACCACTTCCGTCCACGGGAAGAAGTGTTGCTCCGTGCCGGCCTCGCCGACTACTCCCAGCGGAGAGATCTCCCGCAGGATCAGTACCGGGATGTCGCCGCAGTCCACCGGATCCTTGCACACGATCCGTACGCGCTTGCCGATCAGGTTACTCAGGAAACTGCTGTCGGTCATGGATGCTCCTGGCCAGATTCTAACAGGTATTGAGGTCTTGTTATACGGTAATTCCCAACAGGTAAAATTAAATCGATGGCATCCCGCAAGCAACAGCGCCTTCCCGCTCCCGGAACCCTCGCCCCTGGCTTTCTCCTCTCCGCCCTGGACGGCACGGAAGTCGCCCTCTCCGAACTGATCGCCAACGGCCCGGTGCTGCTCGCGTTCTTCAAAATCACCTGCCCCGTCTGCCAGATGACCATGCCGTTTCTCGATCGCCTCCATCACCATGGCTCGCTGCCCGTCTACGCCATTTCGCAAAACGCGGCCCCCGAAACGCGCGAGTTCAACCAGCACTTCGGCGTCACCCTGCCCACGCTGCTGGATTCCGAGGATGCCGGCTATCCCGCCAGCAACGCCTATGGAATTTCGAGCGTACCCACCTCATTTCTAATCGAGCCCAATGGCACAATCAGTCTGGTCATCGAAGGCTGGAACCGGATCGACATGGAATCGCTCGGCGCGCGCGCCGGAACCTCCCCTGTTTCGCCCGGAAGATAATGTGCCTGCATGGAAGGCCGGTTGAGGATCCCGCAATTAGGTTCCCGGCGGGAACCGCGAAAAGAGCCGGAAGGCACGCTAGAATAAAAGCAGACCGAATGGCAAATCCAATCGAAGAAATCCTGGGTACGGCGGCAGCGCTCGCCAAAGGCATGGGCATCACCTTTAAAGAGATGATGGGCCCTACCGTGACGGACGATTATCCCGACGCACCCCCGAAGTTCGAAGAGCGCTTCCGCGGCGTCCACGTGCTGCAGCGCGATGTCAACGGGATGGAAAAGTGCGTGGCCTGTTTCCTGTGCGCCGCCGCCTGCCCCTCGAACTGTATTTATATTGAGGCCGCCGAAAACACCGACAAAGTCCGCATCTCCGGCGGCGAGCGCTACGCCAAGGTCTACAACATCGATTACAACCGCTGCATTTTCTGCGGGTACTGCGTGGAAGCCTGTCCCACGGATGCAATCACGCACGGTCACGGTTTCGAGGCCGCTAGCTACAACACCTCCACGCTGGTAAAACGCAAAGAGGATATGCTGTGCCCGGTGCCGCCGGGTGCCAAACCCCCGTCCATGGCGGATGAAACCCCCGCCGGGGCGCACTAGCACCCCGTGTTCCGCGCCGTCCGCGAGCAGATCGATACCATCTTCCGGGAAGATCCGGCGGCGAAAAGTGTGCTCGAAATCGTCCTCTGCTATCCCGGCTTCCAGGCGATTCTCATGCACCGGTTCTGTCACAAGCTCTATAAAATGGGCCTGCCGCTGCTTCCCCGCGTGCTCTCGCAGTTCAGCCGCTTCATCACCGGGATTGAGATTCACCCCGGCGCCACCATCGGCCGCCGCTTCTTCATCGATCACGGCAGCGGCGTGGTCATCGGCGAAACCACGGAGATCGGCGACGATGTGCTCCTGTACCAGGGCGTAACGCTCGGCGGTACCGGTAATGAAAAGGGCAAGCGCCATCCCACCATCGGCAACAGCGTGGTAGTCGGCACCGGCGCCAAGATTCTCGGCAATATCCGCATTGGCGACAATGTCAAGGTGGGCGCAGGGTCGGTAGTCGTCCACCCCGTTCCGGATAATTCCACCGTGGTCGGAATTCCCGGCCGCGTGGTGCGCATTCGTCCCGAAGGCGGCACGCTCGAACACGGCCGCCTGCCCGATCCCGAAGGCCAGGCAATCGATGACCTCGCCCGCCGCGTCGCCGAACTGGAAAGCGTCCTGCGCAAAATGATCGCGGAGCATGAAGTCCAACACCACCAGTAGTTCCCTCGTCCCTGAACTATCCTGAATTTCCCCAAGCGCAACTACTATCGGCGGTAGTATTATGACGGGGATGGCGGAGCAATCCAAAGAGGAAGCCTCCATGAGGCTGAGGCATCGTCTCTCCGACGCTCATCGAGCGTACACGGACGCAATGTCGCGATTCGATGAAATCGCCAAACGCCCGGGTGAGCTTCCTCATCCAGACGGTGCGCTACGTATACGGCGGGCCGGACGGGAAGTCGATGTCGCCTACCTGCAGTACATGGCGGCGGTACAGCAATGCAGAGACTTCGCACTTGACGGCGTGGTCCCAGACGACCTCTTCTCGCCCAAATAATCCCCAACGCAACATTCAGACATTACCGCTCCTCACCGAATCGTTCTCACCAAAACAGCGGTCCACGATACACTATCGTCATGACCCGACGCTTGCTTGGATTGTTTGTACTGCTCGCGGGTTTTGCCTTCGCGCAGAACCGTGTTTTCGAGCTCCGCACCTACACCTGTAATGAGGGCAAACTGGAAACCCTCAAGACCCGCTTCCGCGACCATACCATCGATATCTTCAAGCGCCATGGCATGGAGAGCATCGGGTATTGGATTCCGCAGGATGGCGAAAAGTCGAAGACCACGCTGATTTATATCATCGCCCACTCCAGCCGCGAGGCCGCCAAAGCCAACTGGGCCGCGTTCAGCTCCGATCCGGAATGGAAAAAGGTGGCCGCCGAATCCGAAGTCAACGGCAAAATCCTCGCCAAGCCGCCCGAGTCGGTCTTCATGGATCCGGCCGATTTCTCCAAGTTGAAATAACGTGGACGTCGCGCGTCAGGCGCACCTGCGCCATTTGGTAGACCAGTTGCGCAATCTCGAAGCGCGCCTGCGCGAAGGCGGCGGCGCCGCGCGCATCGAGAAGCAGCACAAGGCCGGGAAACTGACCGCGCGCGAACGCATCGCCGCGCTCCTCGATCCCGGGTCGCCCCTGCTCGAAATCGGCCTCTTGATCGCCTACGATCGCTACGAGGGGCAGGCGCCCGCCGCCGGCGTAGTCACCTGCCTCGGCCGCATCGAAGGCCGCCCCGCCGTCATCGTCGCCAACGATGCCACCGTGAAGGCCGGCGCCTGGTGGCCCGAGACCATCACCAAGATTCTGCGCGCGCAGGAAATCGCCATGCGCAATCGCCTGCCCATCGTCTACCTGGTCGATTCGGCGGGCGTCAACCTTCCCTACCAGGACGGAATCTTTCCCGGACAGTACGGCGCCGGCCGCATCTTCTATTACAACTCCCTGATGCGCCGCAAACTGCGCATCCCGCAGATCGCCGCCGTGATGGGCCCCTGCATCGCCGGCGGCGCCTACCTTCCCGCGCTCAGCGACGTCATCTTCATGGTCGAAGGCACCAGCTTCATGGGCCTCGGCGGGCCGAACCTCGTGAAGGGCGCTACCGGGCACGTCATCGAATCCGAGCCGCTCGGCGGCGCCCGCCTGCACACCACCGTCAGCGGCGTCGCCCACTACATGCCGAAGGACGATGCCGAGTGCCTCAGCCAGATTCGCGAACGCTTCCGCCAGTTGCCCGCGCCCGCTCCCGCGCCCATCCGGCGCCACCGCCCCCGCCCGCAATGCCTCCGAACTCTACGGCGCGCTTCCCGCCGATCATCGCCTGCCGTATGAAATGGAGGAAGTCATCTTCCGCATCTTCGATGCCGCCGATTACCGCGAGTTCCAGCCCGGCATCGCACCCGAGATGCTCTGCGCCAATGCGCGCCTCGCCGGCCGTCCTGTCGCCGTGATCGCCAATCGCCGCGGCTTTCTGAAGGCGCAGGGCCAGCCCCGCATCGGCGGCATCATCTATACCGAAAGCGCGCGCAAGGTGGCCTACTTCGTCGAAAATGCGGAGCGCGCCGGTACGCCCCTCATTTACCTGCAGGACGTTTCCGGTTTCATGGTGGGTCCGGAGGCCGAAAAGGAAGGCATCATCCGCGCCGGCGCCGAGATGGTGGAGACCATGGCCTGCACCACCGTCCCCAAAATCGTGCTCACGCTCAATCACGCCAGCGGGGCAGGGTATTACGCCATGGCCGGCCAGGGCTTCGACCCCAACTTCACCTTCAACTGGCCCACCGCGCGCATCGGTGTGATGGAAGGCGATTCGGCGGTCGTCGCCCTGTTTTCCGCCGAGCTCGAGAAATACAAAGGCGGCGAAATGCCGGCGGAATTGAAGGCCGCCGTGGAACGTACCCGCGCCGATTACGAACGCTGGCTCGACGCCCGCTATGCCGCCGCGCGCGGCCACTGCGACGCCATCATCGATCCCCTGGAATCACGCGACACCCTGGCATTCGCCCTGGAGGCATGCATGCAACACGCCGTCGGCTCTGACGCGCAAACGGAGCGCCCATGATTCGCATCGCCAACGGCCAAGGCTTTTGGGGCGACTGGCTGGAAGCGCCCGTCCGCCTCGTCGATCAGGGTCCGCTCGATTACCTCGCGCTCGACTATCTGGCCGAAGTCACCATGTCGATTCTGCAGAAGCAAAAGCAGGCCGATCCGAACCTCGGCTACGCCCGCGATTTTCCGCCCCTGATCGCGCGCATCACGCGCCAGATTCGCGAGCGCGGCGTCACCGTCATCGCCAATGCCGGCGGCGTCAATCCCATCGCCTGCGCCCGCGAAGTAGTCCGCCTCGCGCCCGGCCTGAAAGTCGCCGTCGTGCTCGGGGACGACGTCTACCCGCGCCTCGATTCCTTCCTCGCCAAGGGCTACGAGATGCGCGATATGGATACCGGGGAACCCATCGCCGCCATCCGCGATCGCATACAAAGCGCCAACGCCTATATCGGCGCCTTTCCGCTCGCGGAAGCGTTGGCCACCGGCGCCAACGTCGTCATCGCCGGACGCTCCACCGATACCGCGCTGGCGCTCGCCCCCATGGTCCACCGCTTCGGCTGGGGCCCCGACGAGTTCGATAAACTCGCTGCCGGAACCATCGCCGGCCACATCATCGAATGCGGCGCGCAATGCACCGGCGGCAACTGCCAGGTCGATTGGCAGAATATTCCCGACATGGCCAACGTCGGCTATCCCATTGTGGAAGCGGAGCCCGATGGCAGCTTCGTCGTCACCAAACATCCCGCGGCCGGCGGACGCGTCAGCCTCGATTCGGTCAAGGAACAGCTGCTCTACGAACTCGGCGACCCGCAGCGCTACATCACGCCCGATTGCGTCGCCGATTTCACCAGCGTGCGCCTCGCCGCGGATGGCCCGGACCGGGTGCGCGTTACCGGCATTCGCGGCGGCCCGCGTCCGCCCTCGCTGAAGCTTTCCATCAGTTACGCCGACGGCTGGAAGGCCATCGGCTCCCTCGTCTACTCCTGGCCCCAGGCGCTGGAGAAAGCGCGCGCGGCAGACCGCATCGTGCGCGAGCGCCTGCAAAATCTCGGCCTCCGCTTCGAAGAGATTCATACCGAATTCTTCGGCGTCAGCGCCTGCCACGCCAACCTCGCGCCGCCCAATCCCGATCCGCCCGAAGTCCAACTGCGCATCGGCGTCCGCGGCCAGGACAAGAAATCGGTGGACCGTTTCACACGAGAGTTGATCCCCTTGGTGCTGAATGGCCCGCCCGGCGCCACCGGCTTCGGCGAAGGCCGTCCCCCGGTGCGCGAAATCGTCGCCTACTGGTCCACTCTCGTGCCGCGCGAGGAAATCGTGACCCGGGTCGAAGTGATTCAGTAATTCAGTGATTCCGTGCATCTTCGTACATGGCGTAACCCCCTCGTCAACGCCGCTTCACTCCCGCGGTGCGACCATAAAAGAGGGCCGACATGTGGAATTGCTCCAGGCGCGGGTTCGCGGGATATTTGCTCGCACTGCTTTCTCCCTCCCGCCTCAAGAGTCATCCCGTCGAGATCGCACCCTCCCCCGCGAAAGGCAACGTCCGCACCTATCGCGCCGATGCCCAGATTCTACTCCTCGGATTTAGTATGTATCGCCGTCCCGGAGTCGGCGGCGGCCAGGCGTCGCTCGATGAAACCGGCGAAGGCGACGCGCTTCGAAGGACCCTCTTCTTCGCGGGAGGCTCCGATCCCAAACACGCTCACGGCCTCAGCCGGCTCGGCTGGATTCGCGAAACCGTGCACGGGCCCGTAGCCAAACCCTCCGCCGCGGATTACTTCGGCGTCATGACCTCGTCTCCCGAAGAGAGTCTGGAACATGCCCGTAAGGTGGTCGATGCCACGCCCACCGGAAACAGCGTCTTCAGCGCGGTCAGCGGACGCAATACCGTCGGCCTGAGCCGCAGCGCGGTAACCCGCTTCGAGCATCCTTCCGCCGCCATGTGGTCGGACCGCGCCCTCATCGATCAAGCCCAATCCACCTTCCATCAGAATGTCGATTGGCGGGAAACCGCGTGGCCCAATTCTCCGAACCACCCGCCTTCCACCTTCCTCCTCGAACTCACTACTTTGCTCAAGCAGCGCACTCGCCGCGCCTCCGGACGCTACGTGTATAACGAACAGGAATATTCGTTGGAATTGGATACCGCCGCGCCCGGCAAGGATGGCTTAGTGCCGGTCCGCGGCAAAATCCGCAACGCGCGAACCGGCAAGGAAAATCTCTTCAAGCTGTGGCTCGAACAGGGCTCCGAGTCCATCGTCCCCGTCCGCATCGAATACCAGGCGCGCTCCTTCCTGCGCCTCACCTTCGAGGCCGTCTCAGGCTAAGCGCGCCTCCCAAGCTACCGCTTTACAGGCAGTCCCGCCGCGATGCTCGTCGCCGCCGGGCTGCACGTGGGATGTCCCCATGCGCTGGCGCTCACGCCGGCCGGGAAGCCTACCGGCGTCACGATGTCATACACGATGTTGTCGGGCCGGCTTGCATCGCCGCTGACTCCGCCGGGCAGATAGTCCAGCAACAGCGTGTGCCGCGTGCGCCACGCGATGTTGTGATCCGCGCAGGAGGAATCGCCGCTCACGCCCACCGCGCCAATCAACTGGTGATTGGAATTGTAGAGCGCCAGCCCGCCTCCAAACACGTTGACGCCGCCAATCCGGTCGCCCACCATCGGGTCGTTAGGCTGGCCGTAATTTGACGGATTCCCGCCATAGGCCACACCGGTATCCACCGGGTTGCTTTCCTGCAATCCGAACAGCGTACCGCCCGGCTGCACTGCGCTATAGAGGTTCGCCGTGGAGAGCACCAGTCCGGGCAGGCTGAAGGCGTTCGCGGTGTTGGCCTTCTGCGCGGAAATCACCCGGCTCCCCGGCCACTGCGCGCCGCGGTCCGCACCCGTGAACGCCACCGCGCACACCACGCCGTCGCGATTCACAATCGTTCCCCACATATCCAGATTGAAGCCTCCGTTCGGCTGATTGCGCGCCGCGATTAATGCGGCGCGTAATGCCGTCTGGCTCGGCAGCCCTTTGCAGGCGTTCGAATTTCCGTTATCGTCATCGGCGAACAAAGCCGTGCAGGTCAGGCTTCCCAACAACACTCCGAATGCAAGATGCCGCGTAATATTCATGTGTAAACTGCTCCTCTTGGCCCAGGCTGGGCAAAGTAGTGTGACATGAAGTGAAGGCGCTTTCACGCAGTGATCATTCCTCATGCGTGCGAAATCTGACCTTCGTCAAACGCGCCCCCGCTCCCGTGCGAGAATAACGGCGAGAGAGGAATTGCGATGAAAATACCGCTTTCCCGAATCGCGCATACGCGCTCCGGCGACAAAGGCGATACCTGCAATGTCGGTGTCATTGCAAATGAAGAGCGCTACTACCCGGTGCTCCTGCGCGAAGTCACCGCGGAGCGCGTCAAGCGGCATTTCGGAGAGCTGGTGCGCGGTGAGGTCGAGCGCTTCGAACTGCCCAATCTCGGCGCCCTCAATTTTCTTCTCCACGGCGCGCTCGGCGGCGGGGGTACCGTTTCCCTCCGGACCGACGCGCAGGGCAAAACCTTCGGCGCCGCCCTGCTTTCGCTCGAAGTCGAATCCGACTAGAATAAGCTTTCTTATTTAAGGGGAACACATGCTATATACCAGACGAGACATCGGCAAAGTCGCGCTTGCCGCCTTGCCGTTGGCGCGAGCCATCGGCGCTCCTAAGATCAATTCCAAGGTTGACGGCGTGCAACTCGGCGCCATCACCTACAGCTTCGGGGGCATGAACCTCGATGACGTCGTGAAAGCATATACCGAGATCGGGCTGGGCGAGATGGAACTCATGTCCAACACCGCGGAGACTGCCGCCGGCGCTCCCGCACCCCCTCAGGGAGCCGGACGTGCGCAAGGCCGTGGTCCCGGAGGGCCCGGAGGTCCCGGAGGACCCGGCAGGACCCGGTGCCCCCGGTCGTGGTCCCGGCGGCCCGGGGCGCGGTCCCGCTCCCCGTACGCCGCGTCCGCCAATGACCGAAGAACAGATCGCCGCCGCACGCGCCACTCCGCGCGCGCAGGAGCTCTTCAAATGGCGCACGTCCGTCTCCATGGATAAGTACAAGGAGATCCGCAAGAAGGTCAATGACGCCGGCATCGATATCGAGCTCCTCTGCTTCAACATGAATGAAGCCGTCACGGATGACGAAATCGAATACGCCTTCACGATGGCCAAGGCGCTCGGCGCCAGGGCGCTCTCCACCAGCACCCAGGTGACGGTTGCCAAGCGGGTAGCCCCATTCGCCGAGAAGCACAAAATGATGATCGGCTTCCACGGCCACGATAACGATGCCGATCCCAATGAGACCGGCTCGCTCGAAAGCTACACCAAGGCGCTTTCCTATGGCAAGTACAACGGCGTCAATTTAGACATCGGCCATTTCACCGCCGCCAATTACGATGCCATCGCGTTCATTAAGGAAAATCACCCGCGCATCACCAACCTTCACGTGAAAGATCGCAAGAAGGATCACGGTCCCAACACCGTTTGGGGACAGGGCGATACGCCCATCAAGCCCGTGCTGCAGCTCCTCAAGAAGGAAAAGTACAAATTCCCAGCGAACGTCGAATTGGAGTACGCCATCCCCGAAGGCTCCGATCGCGTCTCCGAAGTGAAAAAGTGCTTCGCCTATATGAAGGAAGCCCTGGCCTAACTCGGAATCACCAAGAGCGAGGTAGGGCATGCTTTTTAGCTTGCCCTGCCTTGGCTTGCATCCGTCCGTTCAATGGTGATACCAAGAGGTAGCTCTATGAATATCCCACGAAGAGATCTGCTTACCGCCGCCGGCGCCGCATTCACCACCTCGCTGTTCACCGGACGAGTGAAGGGCGCGAATGATCGCATTGCCGTCGCCTTCATTGGCCTGGGCGCCATGGGTTCGGGCAATCTCGGCTACGCCATGAAGGTGCCCGAGGCGCAGCCGGTCGCGGTCTGCGATGTCTATCAGCCGCATCTGGAGCGCGCCGAAGCCGCCGCGAAAAAGGGCGGCTATCAGGTCAAAGCCGTCAAGGATTTCCGCGACATTCTGGCCGATAAATCGATCGATGCCGTTTGCATCTCCACCCCCGACCACTGGCACGCCTATATGGAAGTGGAGGCCTGCAAAGCCGGCAAGGACGTCTACGTCGAAAAGCCCGCCTGCGTCTACGTGGAAGAAGGCGTGAAGATGGTGCAGGCCGCGCGCAAGTACAAGCGCGTGGTGCAGGCCGGTACCATGCAGCGCTCCGGCGGCTATTTCAAAAAGGCTGCCGAAATCGTGCAGAGCGGAGCGCTCGGCGATGTCACCTTCTGCCACGCCTTTCAATCCGGCCTGACCTCCCGCCAGGGCTTCGGCAATCCGCCCGACAGCGAAGTCCCGCTGGGCCTCGATTGGGATATGTGGCTGGGGCCCGCCCCCAAAGTGCCGTTCAACGCCAATCGCTGGGGCGTCAAGGCCGCGACCTTCCCCACCTTCCGCTATTTCTGGGACTACGCCGGCGGCGCCATGACCGATTGGGGCGTCCACCTGATCGATCCCATCCATCAGTGTTTCGGCGAACCCATGCCGCTTTCCGTCGCCGCGATGGGCAGCAAGTTCTACGTGGAGGACAACGTCCAGACGCCGGACACCATGGAAGCCGTCTACCAGTATCCGAAATTCCTCCAGACCTACGAGAGCCGCACCGCCAACCCGCTGCCCATGTTCAATAGCGGCAACGGTACCGCCATCCACGGCACCGAAGGCAGCATTCTGGTCAATCGCAGCGGCTGCACCGTAATCCCCGCCGGTAAGGCCAGTAAGCTCACCGCCGTTACCTACGAAAAGGATAACGAGATGAGTCAGATGAATGTGCCGCACTGGAAGAATTTCATGGAGTGCATCAAGAGCCGCGAGAAACCCACCAGCGATATCGAAACCTGCGTGCGCTCTTCCACCGCTTGCCTGCTGGCGAACCTTTCCATGCGTCATGGCCTGCGCCTGGATTGGGACGAAAAGAATTGGACCGTGAAGCAGGAATCCGTACGCCCGTACCTGAAGGCCAATTACCGCGCGCCCTGGAAACTGGAAGTTTAATTTCAGTACAGGTCAGGTTTGCGTAATGTGCAATCGCGTTGTACAGTGAGAAATTCAACTGGATGCCTTGCTCTCATCGAACGGATAACTTGCCGCAATCCGTCCTCACGGGCACGATTGCCAGCAGGAGCTTTACCCAATGATTCTCGTCGTGGATGACGATCCGATATTCCTTCAAAAGGCGCGCCTTCTCTTCACAGAAGATTGGCAGGTCTTCTTCGCCACCAATGCGAAGAAGGCGCTCACCCTGGCTGAGGACCTGGAGTTCAAGGTGGTCCTGGTAGACCTGGTCCTCGGTACCGAAAACGGCTACGAACTGATAGGCGAACTTCACCGCCGCCATCCCGGCCTGCCCATCATCGCCATGAGCGGCGTGGTCAAAGCAGAACTGCTCGATCTCGCCAAGGAATTTGGAGCCGCGGAATCGCTCGCCAAGCCGATCACGCCGGAATGGAAGACCGTCGTCGATCACCTTCGCCGCGCCGCCGAGCCGAACGCCAAAGCCGGCGAACGCTAAGCCGCCCTTCTCACTTCGCGTAGCATCGCCGCAATGTGAACTTTCGCACCATCGATGCACGGGAACGTCGTGTTGCCTTCGTCGAAGATCAACGAAAGGTCCGTGCCCGCCAGGACGATCGCGTCCACCGGCAGCCGCCGCGCAATCGCGGTCAATGCCCCGTGGGCATCTCTCCCCGCACCCGCCACAATCGCCATGTAATTTTCGTGGATCGCGGCAACTTCCTCGGGCACTATCACCTCAATGCCGTCCAGCATCCCGAACATTCGCGATTCCACCACGTACCGCGTGCCGAACAACGCCACCCGCCGGTAACCGCGCGCCCGAATTTCCGCACCCGTCTCCGCCACGATGTTGACCAGCGGCAGCGGCGAAATCTTTTCCAGTTCGCGAATGCAGATGTGCGGCGTGATTGCCGAGATGGCCGCCACCTCCGCGCCGCCCTTCGCCAGGCGCTCGATCAAACGCGCAAAATATGTCGCGAGTCCCTCACGGTCGCCGCGGGCTACATCGCTTAATACCCGCTCCATATCGGCATGTACCAGCAGTGCCTCACCCGCCCCCGCCTTCGCCAATTCGCGGTAGTAATGCACGGTCGCGCCTGGCCCCAAGCCTCCGATCCAGCCCAGATTTCGCATGCTTTAATTATGCGTATACTCAAATCACAATGCACCGGATGGCTGTTCTCATCACCCTTGCACTGGTCGCGCGTGCGCAGGTTCCCACCCAGGACGCAAGCGCGCTTCGTTTCGAAGTTGCTTCCCTTAAAACCAGCCCGCCTGGCGGTCGCGGCGGCGGTATTCGCCCGGCCCCAGGCGGCGAACGCTATCTGGCCAACGGTGTGCCCCTGCAACTCATGATCATGGTGGCCTATCGTATCAAGGCCGATCAGATTTCCGGCGGGCCTGCCTGGATCAACTCCGAGCGCTTCGATATGAATGCCAAAGCCGAGCGTCCTTCCACCGTGGAAGAGCTGCACACGATGCTCAAGAACCTGCTCGCCGATCGCTTCCAGCTGAGCTTCCACCGTGAGACCAGGGAACTACCCGTCTACGCCCTCACCATCGACAAAGCCGGTACCCGGATGACCCCGCATGCCGCCCAAAGCGCCGGCGATCCGTGGATCGATCAGAGCATCGAGCAAGTGGTCAGCGTGAAGATGAAAGCCGCCTTCGTTCCCATGGACTACTTCGCCTGGCGGCTGGGCCAGTTGCTGGACCGGCCCGTCATCGACCTCACCAAACTTCAGGGCGGCTACGATTTCACCCTCGCCTACACCCGCGACCTGCCCCCGGGATTGAACGAAGGCGCGCTGCTCAACGGCGCCCCGATCGATACCTCCGGCCCCACGATCTTTCAGGCCCTGCGCCAGCAATTAGGCTTGAAGCTGGAAGCGCAGAAGGGCCCCGTGGAAGTCCTCGTGATCGATCGCGCCGAAAAGCCCGCCGCCAACTAAAGCGCGCGCCGCGAACGCCGAGCGCCGTCGCGGTCGTGCGTTCTACCGTGTAGCCGCCCCGAAAGGCCGCCGCGGACGGAAACACCGCACCGCCGTTTCGCCGCCCTGCGGACCCGGCTCCGTTCCCAACGTGCGGTCCGTCATCGCCGACGTTCTACGTGTAGCTGCGCCGAAAAGTCACCGCGAACGGAAACGCCGCGTCGCAGTTTCGCCGGCCTCGGTCTGTTTTCCGCGAAGCGAGCGCCGCCGTTACGAGTGGCCTTCCTGCGGACTCGTCGGCTTCACCGCAGTCTCCCCGCCCTGTCCGGGCTCCACTTCATCGGCCTCGCGAGTCTTTCCCAAAACACGTAGCGCGGTCGCCGTCACGCGTTCCACTGTGAAGCCGAAGTGCTTCATCACTTCCGCGCCCGGCGCGCTCAAGCCATAGTGATCCAACCCCACGATGGCGCCTTCGTCGCCTGCCCAACGGTGCCAGCCGAACGGAGACTGCGCCTCCACGCAGACGCGCTTGCGCACTGCCTTCGGCAGCACCTGCTCCCGGTACCCCGCATCCTGCGCCGCGAACAGCTCGCAGCTCGGCATGCTCACCACCCGTGCCTTCACTCCGTAAGCCTTCAACTTCTCCTGCGCCTTCACGCACAGCCCGACTTCGCTGCCCGTGCCGATCAGGATGACATCCGGCGTGCCCTCGCTGTCGGAGAGCACATACGCCCCCTTCGCGACCGGCGGATTCTGCGAAAGGTGCGGCACATTCTGCCGCGTCAACGCGATCAACACCGGGCCATCGTGCGGGATCGCAAATCGGTAGGCTTCGGTAGTCTCATTCGGATCCGCCGGACGGATCACCACCAGCCCCGGAATCGCCCGCAGCCCCGCGAGCTGCTCCACCGGCTCGTGCGTCGGACCATCCTCCCCCACCCCCACGCTGTCGTGCGTGAAGATGTACAGCGACTTCAAATCGCTCAAGGCTCCCAGCCGGATCGAAGGCTTCATGTAGTCGCTGAACACCAGGAAGGTTGCGCTGAAGGCATGCACGCCGCCGTGCGCCGCCATCCCGTTCACCGCCGCCCCCATCGCGTGCTCGCGGACTCCGAACGCCACGTTCTGTCCCGCGTAACTCCAGACGCCGCCCACCTCGCCCTGCACGCCTTTGCCATCCGTATCCGGCGGCTGGAAATCGCCCAGCCCCTTCAACGCCGTCTCCGTCGAGGGATTCAGATCGGCCGACCCGCCAATCAGATTCGTGATGCGTTTGGCGATCGCGTTCAGCGCCATTCCGCCGGCCACGCGCGTCGCGATCGCTTTATCGGTCAAATTCCATTTGGGCAGGTCCGCGTCCCAGCCATCCGGCAGGCGCCCCGCGATCATGCCCTCCAACTCCGCGCACTCCGCCGGAAACGCGGCGCGATACGCGTCGAGCCGCCCGTTCCACTCCGCCTGCGCCGCCGCCCCTTTGCCGATCGCTTCCCGGAAATGCGTTAACGCTTCTGCCGGAATGTAAAACTTGTCCATCGTCGGCCAGCCCAGCGCCTGCTTCGTCGCCGCCAGTTCCTCCTCGCCCAGCGGGCTGCCATGCGACGAAAAATTATCGTGCTTCTTCGGGCTGCCGAACCCGATGTGCGTGCGCACCAGAATCAGCGAAGGCCGCGGATCTTTGCGCGCTGCTTCAATCGCCGCCGCAACCTCCGCCGTGTCGTTGCCATCTTCCACCGCGAGCGTATGCCACTGGTAGGCGTCGAAGCGCTCGCGCACGTTCTCCGTAAAACACAGGCTGGTCTGCCCCGCCAGCGAAATGTGATTGTTGTCGTAGAGGTAGACCAGCTTGCCGAGTTTCAAGTGGCCGGCCAGCGACGCGGCTTCCTGCGTAATCCCTTCCATCAGGTCGCCATCGCCGCAGATCGCGTAGATGAAGTGATCGATGATCTGGTGCCCCGGCCGGTTAAAACGCGCCGCCAGAAAGGCCTCCGCGATCGCCATGCCCACGCCATTGCTGAAGCCCTGCCCCAATGGCCCCGTCGAGACTTCCACGCCCGGAGTCACGCCGCGCTCCGGGTGCCCGGGCGTCATGCTGCCCAGTTGGCGAAAGCGTTTGATCTGCTCCAGCGGCACCTCGAAGCCGGTGAGGTGCAGCAAACCATAGAGCAGCATCGAGCCGTGGCCCGCCGAGAGCACGAACCGGTCGCGATCGAACCATCCCGGATCCTTAGGATTGAACTTCAGGTATCTCGACCACAGCGTGTACGCCATGGCGGCGGCGCCCATCGGCATGCCGGGGTGTCCCGAGTTGGCATTCTGGACCGCGTCGGCGGCCAGAATGCGGATGGTATTGATGCACAGATCGTCCAGAGTCTTGCTGTCAGTGGGCATTCCTTTGACAGTAACAAAAAGCGCGCGGCAACCAAAAGTGGGCAGTGAGAAACAGCGCTACTGTCCGCGGGTCAGATCTTTGACTTCCGGCGTCTCGCCCCCCAGCCAATCTGGATGCTGCGCCGTGGAATCGAAGTGCGAGCTGGTCTTAAACAACTCGAACTTTCCCTGTTCCGCCGCTGCCTTGGTCCGGCTCAGCAGCTGCGAGACTTCCGCCTGCGACATCGTCTTAAAGGTGTGCGCCGCTTCAAACGCCTGGTCCAAAATCTGCGGGCTGTCGATCCCCGTGATCACCACTGACGTCGGCAGATTCAGCGCGTAGTGCAGGCATTCGATCGCGGATAGGGTCTTGCTTTTCAGAATCACCGCGCTGCCCATGCTCTTCATCCCCAACACGCCGATTTTCTGTTTGACCAGTTCCGGCAGCACCAGCTGTCCAAAGCTGCGGAAGTGGGCGTCCATCACGTTCAGCGGCATTTGCACCGTGTCGAAATGAAAGCCGTGCGCCGCGGCAACGCTCAACATATACAGGTGGATGTGCGGATCCTTATGGCCTGTGAAGCCGATGAAACGGATCTTGCCTGCCTTCTTCGCCTCCAGCACCGCTTCCTGCGCGCCGCCCGGAGCGAAAATGCGGTCGGGGTCGTCGAAGCGTATGATCTCGTGGTGCTGCAGCAGATCCAGGTGATCGGTCTGCAACCGCTTCAGCGATTCGTCGATCTGTTTGGCCGCCGCGTCCTTCGTCCGCCCGTCGATTTTGGTCATCACGAAGGCCTTCTGCCGGTAGCCATCGCGCAATGCCTTACCCATGCGCACTTCGCTCGCGCCATCGTTGTAGTCCCACGAGTTGTCCATGAAGGTGAGACCGCGATCGATCGCGGAACGAATGATCTTGACCGCCTCGTCGTCGCTGAGCTTGGGCTTGCCGATGTGCGAGCCGCCCAGCCCCAGGCAGGAAACCTTTTCGCCCGTGCTTCCCAGCGGCCTCATCGGCATCCCGGAGCCTGTACTTTGAGCCAAACCCGAAGCGGTCAAGCCTGCAATTCCTCCGAGCACGGTTCTTCTCGGGAATCTTTGAATTCGCCATCGCTACACCCCTGTTCCCAATGTTAGGAGGAGGCCGCGCCATTCCCTAGCCGCCGCAAATTCACTTCGTGGCGGCGGTTACGGCGCACCGCGCTGCTCCGTGAGCACGCCCACGGAGTACTCTGGGACATGTCCGCGCGTGTATCGAACCATCCGCCCGAGCGCCTGCATTACGGCGATCAGCCCAGCCAGTTCCTCGAGTTCCATCGCCCGCCGGCAGACGCGCCGCGGCCCCTGGTGGTGATGATTCATGGCGGATTCTGGCGCGCGCGCTACAGCCTCTCCCATTCCCACCTGGCCGCCGCCGCTCTCGCCGCCGCTGGTTTCCTGGTTGCGAATCTCGAGTACCGCCGCGTCGGCGAGCCCGGGGGTGGCTGGCCCGGCACCGTCCAGGACGTGAAGTCGGGAATCCTCTACGCCCGCGAGCGCGCCGCGTCGTTCGGGGGCGATCCCGCCCGCACCATCGTGCTCGGCCATTCCGCCGGCGGCCATCTCGCACTCTGGGCAGCAGGCGAAATTCCCGGCCTGACGCACGCCATCGGCCTCGCTCCCGTCGCCTGCCTCGAAACGGCGTTTACTTTGGCGCTTAGCAATAACGCCGTATCGGAATTCCTCGGCGGCGCTCCGGCGGAATTTCCGGACCGTTACTCCGCCGCCGATCCGGCCCGTCCCACGCACGTTCCCCGCACCCTGATTCATGGCGACGCCGATGACATCGTGCCCATCGATCTCACCCGCCGCTTCCCGGCGCCCGCCACCCGAATCGAGATCCCCGGCGCAGATCACTTCGCCGTCCTGGACCCTGCCCACCCCGCCTGGCAGTGCGTACTCTCCGCCCTCGGAGCGCCGCTCGATGGCCCGCTTTAATCAACGCATCTTGCCGGCTTCCGCCTTCATCACCAGCGCATTGTGCCGCGCCTGCTCCGCATAGGCGCCGTCAATCTGCGACGCCTGTTCGCTGAATTTCGCCGCCTCCGCCACCAGAGACTTATTCAAGGTCATCTTGCCCAGTTGGTAATTCGCCATTCCCAGGTAGAACAGCGCCGGGCCGGACATCGCCTCGTTGCCTTTGATCAACGGCAGGGCAGAGCGCAGCTTTTTATCGGCCGCGGCGTAATTTCCCTTTTCGCTGTAAATCACCCCCGCCACCCAATATCCGCGCGCCATCCCGGCGTTGCGCTTCCGTTCCCACTCCGCTGCCGGCATTGTGTCGGGCTTCGCATGATTCGTCAACACCGCCGTCAGCCTGTTGGCATACCCCAGCGCCCGGTCCGTCTGCTTGCGATTCATGGAACTTTCCAGCATCACCAGCAGCAGGTCCTCGTTATCCGGAAAGTTCTGTAGCGCCTTCTCCGCGATCGCCGGAACTTTGGCCGCGCCGCCCGCCTTGCTCACTGCCAACAAATACGGAGCGTAAATCACGTCCAGATACTTACTGCACGGGTTTACCTGCTCCAATTCGGAGATCAGCTCCGGCATCTCCGCCGCCGGCGATTCCAGTGCCAGGGCATAGAGCGCATATTCCACGTAGGCCCCGACGCTCTTCGCATACTTGACGCTCTCCTGCCACGCTTCCTTGTCTTCCGGCGCGGCGGGCGCGGGCGCGGCAATCGCCGCCTGCACCAACGGGTTCAACTCCGCAGCCAGTTTCTTGACCTGCGGGACGTCTTTCTTCGCAACCACGTCCTTCAGATTCTGGAACGTATCTTCCATTTTGTCGGCGGCCACAGCGGGCGCGGCGAACAGCATAGCCAAACACAAGATGGGCAGTTTCACGCGAACCTCCCTGGCACAAACATATATTTCAGCTTCTAATATCCGAATTACATTTCGATTCATTCTCGGCCATTCCGCCGCGCTTGGCAACCC
This sequence comes from uncultured Solibacteraceae bacterium, assembly GCA_963811575.1. Taxonomy (GTDB): domain Bacteria; phylum Acidobacteriota; class Terriglobia; order Bryobacterales; family Bryobacteraceae; genus Solibacter. The sequence continues at coordinate 463,215 of CAWERY010000018.1, forward strand.
CCAATCCTTCCCGTGCTACCATCCCAGGAAATATGCGATTCCGCCGGATTGCCCTCCTCTCCCTCGCCTGCGCCCTTTACGCCACCGAACCGGACGCCGCCACGCGCCGCTGGTGGGGTCATGTGCAGGCCCTCGCCAACGACGGCTTGGCCGGCCGCGACGCGGGCAGCGAAGGCTACCGCAAAGCCGCCGCCTATGTGGTCGAGCAGTTTCAACGCGCCGGAGTGAAGCCCGCCGGCGACAACGGCTGGTATCAGTCTGTTCCGCTCCACGTCGTCCGCTTTCGCGCCGACCAGTCGGAAGTTTCCCTGCTGCGCAAGGCCGGTGTTACGAAATTGCACTGGCTGCAGCAAATCTCGATTCCCGCCAGGCTCGGCGCCCCCGAATCGTTGGATGCCGGCCTGATCTTCGATGGCGATACGCCCGCGCCCGATCTGGATTACGCAAAGAAGATCCTGGTCCACATCCGCCGCGGCAACGCGCAGGCGCATCCGGGGATTGCCGGAGTCCTCACCATCGATACCGTGACCGGACCCGAACCGCCGCGCTGGCCGGTCGCCTACTCAGTCGCCATGACGCTGGCCGGAACTCCCGCGAATGCCGGCGCGGGCGGCGGCACTGTGGCGCTGCGCTTCAATCCGGCGTACGCGGACGAACTCTTCTCCGGCTCGGGCCACACCTATAAAGAGATGATGGAGCTCGCCGCCGCCGGCAAGCCGCTCCCCAGTTTCGCCTTGCCCGCCACGCTGCACGCCACCATGAAATTCGAAGCCGCCGATTTGAAGAGCGACAACATCATCGGCGTACTGCCCGGCTCCGACCCTACGCTCGCTTCCGAATACGTCGTAATTTCCGCCCACCTCGATGGCTACGGCATCGGCGAACCCTGGAAAGGCGACAACATCTATAACGGCGCGTTCGACGACGCGGCGTACGTCGCCACCCTAATCGATTTCGCCGAGAAACTGCACGATAGCGGTGCCCGGCCCAAACGCTCCCTGCTTTTCCTCGTGGTCACTGCCGAGGAAAAGGGTCTCCTCGGTTCGAAATATTTCGCCGCCCATCCCACCGTCCCTAAGGAGCGCATGGTCGCCAACGTCAATCTGGACCAACTGCGTCCCATCTTCCCCCTGAAGACCCTGACCACCCTGGCGCTCGAAGAATCCACCATCGGCGATACCGTGCGCCAGGTCGCCGGCACCATGGGCATTCAGATTCAGCCCGACCCCGAGCCCGAACGCAACCTGCTGCGCCGCAGCGATCACTGGAGCCTGATGCAGATCGGTGTTCCGGCTGTGGGCTTTATCTTCGGTTACGAAAAGGGAACCCCCGAGGAGGTGATTTACCGCCGCTGGTATGCCGAGCGCTATCACAGTCCGGCGGACGACCTGAATCAGCCCTGGGTGCCGGAAGCGGCCGCCAAGTTCAATACTTTCTTCGCAACTGTGGTGGAAAACCTGGCAAATGCACCCGAGCGCCCGAAATGGAAGCCGGGCAGCCAGTATGCACCCCGATGAAAATTACAACAGGATCTGATTATCCGGTTTATAATGGTGTCGCGCCCATAAGGAGCGCTGCATCTTATGTTTTGGATTGTTCTGTTATTCGCGCAGGCGGCCGTTCCGTCGCAAACCGAGCGAGGCGAAGCGCTTTTCTTCGATGCTCAAACAGGTTGCGGTAACTGTCATGCCCTGAAGGGCAAAGGTACCGCCGTCGGGCCCGATCTCACCCTGATGGGCCGTTTGGCCCCCGCGGCTATCGCGATGGCCGCCCGGTCCACCGTCACCCAGTACGTGCAGGTCGCCAAACTAAAGGCCGGAGGAAGTTTCCCCTCCATCACCGGTACCAAAGACGATAGCAAAGTCGTCCTCTTCGACCTTTCGAAGATGCCGCCGGTGAAGCACGAAGTCGCCCCGGCCGAAATCGCGTCCATGGGATCGAATGACGGCTGGAAACATCCTCCAGCCGCCAATAAGATCTCGAACGAGGCGCTTGCCGACATCGTCTCCTACATCAAATACGCCGCGACCGGCTCTAAAAAGCCAATCGCGCCAGACGACGTCAGATAAGAGAGGCCAAACGCCTGTCTTACTGTCCCGCTTCCGTGCCGCCGGGTCCACCGCCCGCCGCTTTTCCGGCGTCCAGGTGGTCCCAATTGAGGATGGCGTTGAAAGCCAGGAAGTACGTTCCCTGCGTCTGCCACCGCCAGAAGGGGCGGAGCGCGAACATGATCACGTGCCCTTTGCCCATCGCAACATCTACGGCCAAAGCGCGGTTGGCGATTGCCTCGCCGCCGCCCAAGGTGCCGGAAAGCAGCATGTCGCTAGGGTTGGCAGGGAACTGAAGCACCACGCGCGGACGCGCGCCGCCGGCTGCCGCGCCGAAGCCGCCGCCTCCGCCCGCTGCCGCCGCACCGCGTCCTCCGGCTCCGCCGCCACGGCCTCCGCGTCCACCTCGCCCACCCGCCGCCGGAGCTTCCGCCGTGGTAACGGCATCGCTCGCGTCGAGCGGTGAGGTATGGATCGGCACCGCGTTCGGCGTGATGTTCTGGCCTTCACCCCCATTGATCGGTCCGCCTGCGCCGCGTCCGCCGCCGCCGCCGAAACCGCCCGCCGCGGCTGCCGCTGCATTGAGCACCGGGTCCTGATTGAAGTAAACCGGCAGATCCTTGCCGTCATACCCATAAGCGATCGGGCTCTTCAAGTCGGTGAAGACGCCGCGCATGATGGAGCCGCGCGCGAACAGGTTCGCCGGATGCTCCACCGTCACTCCGCCGGAGAGGTTGTACTCCGCCATCAGGGTGGACGTCGAACCCTCGGTGATCAGCGCCCCGCCCAGTTGCACGAATTTGGCGAGTTCCTGCAGACCCTCGAAACCCATGCCGCCGCGAATATCGTCCGTCTCGTCCACGCCGCCCAGGTTGGGCGTGTCCGCGGACTTCTTATAAGGGATCGGCGCGTTGCCGGTCATCGCGATGCCGTTGATCATCGATGCGGAGGTGCCGCCGACGTGCGGGAAAATGATCACGTCGTACTTCGCGCGCAGATTGCCTTCTTTGAGTTTCTGGTCGGCAAAGTAGGTGTACGGCACGCTGTAATAATCCAGCGCGGCGCGAACCCAGCCTTCATCCTGCGTGCGCGACCAGGAATGAACGTACCCAATGCGCGGGATCGTCATGTCGTGCTTCTTCACCGCGGGAGCGGAAGCCACGGACCATGCCGAAAGTCCCAGATCCTTCAACTGCGCATCCAGCCTCGCGTGGTCGGCATTGGGAATAATGATCGCTCCGGCGCGCAATTTGTGGCCGTTCAGCTCGAAATCCTCTTCGGCCACCTGCATCTTGACGTCCTTATTCTTGAAGCGGAACGTCATCAGGTTGTTGTCGCTGGTATGCTCGATGACCAGCGTGCCGCCCGTGCCGTCCACGCCGCCGGCCGCTTTGGCGTCTGCTGTCAACATGCTCATCGGCTTATCCAGAATCGATTTGTCGCTGACGCGTGACAGCTTGACGTTGCGCATGTACTGCATGGTCCAGCCGGTATCGTCATACGGGCGCGGATTGGCGGTCGGATAGTTCTGCACGCTGGTGTACATGTCCACCAGCGTGTGATACGGCTGGTCGCCGCGGATCACATAATCGCCAATCGAAACATCGATATTGCCCGCCTTGAAATTGGCGTCGGCCTTGTGGACTTCCACGCCCTGGCGGCGCAGTTCGTTCACCATATCGGCGGCATCCGCCTTGCGATGCTGCATCGCCGGAATCACCCAGGCGACTTCCGGGCCGCTCTTGCCCTTATCGATGGCGCGCTTGTTCTTCAGCCAGTAATTTTCCAGGTAAAGTTCGTGCTCCTTGGCGACCTTGTTCATGGCGAAGAGGAGCGCCGATTCCTGAATATTGGTGTTGTTGCGCGGTCCCCACGCAATCGAGGGCAGCGGCGGATTCGGCCGGTACCATTCGCGGCTGGTCTGCGTCGGTCCCAATTGCAGATTCGCATTGACGTCCGGGCCGTAGCTCTGCACTTCGTAAAAGCGCCCGAAGGAGTTGTGCGTGAGCGCGATCCAGAAAAGGTAGTTGGGCACCCAGCCGTCATAGAAGCCGTAGGTGAAGACGCCCGGGACGCCGCGCTTCGCCATTTCCATCACTTCGGTCTGGCCCAGCAGCCACCATTCGTCGATCGCGATCGAATCCAGCGAATTGTTGTACGGCCCGGTGCCGGTGGAGACATAGAGGTAGCTCTGCGCTTCGTGCAAATCGTGCAGAATCGTGGGGTGCCATTCGAGCACGCCCTTGGTGAAATTCTTGGTGATCTTCAGGTACTGGCCCATGCCGTCGCGATTGTTATCGTGCTGCACGTACTTGCCCCAGTACATGAGCGGCAGGCGCTGTCCGGACTTCTTGTTGTAGTAATAGGTGTCGACTTCGCGCTCGCGCCCATCCACCTCGATCACCGGCGTGATGAACGTGATCGAGTTGTTGCGGATGGTCTGGATGAACGGCGTCTCTTCGACGATCAGCCGGTAGGCCAGTTCGATCAGCATTTCCGGCCCGCCGGTCTCCGGCGAATGGATGCCGCTATTCGCCCAGTAAAGCGGCTTGCCGACTTTGATCAATTCGCGCGCCGTCTCATCGCTGATTTTGCGCGGGTCGCCCAGTTTGGCAAGAATGTCTTTGTACTTATCGAGGTCCTTAATGGTGGCTTCGTCGGCGATCGCCAGGATCACCTGGTCGCGGCCTTCTTCGGTCTGCCCGATCTTCCAGAACTTGGCGCGCGGCGAGGCCTTGGCGAGCGCTTCGTAATAACGATAGATGTCTTTGGCGTAAGTCAGTTCGCCGGGCTTTCCGGGAATGCGCCCCAGGAACTTGAGGGGCGAGGGCACGGTCTCGGAAGCCGGCATGTGGTCCACCAACTCCGTGGTGATGCGCGGATCCTGCAGGTACTCGTGAATCAGCTTGGTGTATTCTTCGTCGATTTTCTGGGGCGCGGGTGCGGACGGGGCGGGCGCCGTCTTGGGTTTCTTGGCCTGCCCGAAAGCAAATGGGCCGGTAGCGAGAGCTAGCGCAAGAAGCGCGCCGCTGTAGCGAGCAGAGCGAATGGACATATTGGAAATCCTTCCCTGACGGATCTCAAAAGTCTCACCCTTTTGAAGGGTGCGTGTCAACTTGGATACGATATCCGGCAGTGGCTCTCTACGATGCAGATCGGGGGAACGGAAACATGCCGGCGGCTGGCTGTCGCCTTTTACGCGCGGGTGATGAAGGACCCGGTGCTGCGGCCGATTTATCCGAAGTCCCTGCACTGCACCCTGGATGCTCTCGCGCGGTATTTCGTGCAGCAGTTCGGCGGGCCCTGCACATACTCGGAGGGACGCCACTGGCTGAGTCTCTACGAAGCACACCTCCGCTTTGCGATCGGCCCGCGCGAGCGCGACGCCTGGCTGCGCAATATGATCGCCGCGCTCGACGACGTGGGTATCGGCGAGCCGGCACGGAGCGAACTGGAGCGATACTTCAGCGAAACCGCGACCTATCTTATAAATCGTCCGGAACCCGCGCGGGCGGCCGGGGTCCTGGCGCCCGATGATGCGGTCGCCGCGCTCCGCCGCGGAGACCTGGAGCGCGTGGCGGAATTCGCGGCGCATCCGGAATTCCAGCGCGACCGGGCCGCCTGGGTGAGTCTGCTGGCCATGATGATTGGCAGCCAGGATCCGCGTATGGTGGATTTCGCCGTGGCCTGGATCTCGGCAAACCCCGCCTGGGTGCACGAACGCTTTACGTACGGCAAAACGCTCTTGCATGCGGCGGCGGCGGAAGGCTGCCTGCCGATGGTGGAATTGCTGCTGCGCCTGGGCGCCGACCCGGATGCGCGGGACCGCTTCGGCCATCCGCCGCTTTATAGTGTGGGCAATTCCTGCCTCCGCGATACCGGCGGCGCGGTGGTGCACGCGCTGGTCAGGGCCGGGGCACAGGTGAACGCCCAGGATCGTGTAAAGCGCTGCACGCCCCTGCACATGGCGGCGCGAAGGGGAAATGTGCAGGTGGCGAAGGCGCTGCTCGAGTGCGGTGCCGACCCGGCAATTTGCGACATCGCCGGCGTGGACGCCCTGCAACGCGCCATCAATTGCCGCAAACCGCAGGTCGCGGCGTTACTTTCTGCCTCCTCGTAAGGCGCCGCGGCGTATTGATTCAGTGAGAGGCAAAAGAAGGCAGATGACCCAAGTTGGGTCACCAAACTTTCGGGAGAGCAATGTTTTCAGCCAGTTCCAAACGCCTGGTGACCCAACTTGGGTCACCAAGGGGAGTTTGACGTGGGGGCGGTATCCTTAAATGACACAGCAGTGATTGGTTTGACGGCCGTCCGACAGGTTTGCGATTTCGGCGAATTGATGCGCGAGCACCGCTCCATGGTGTTCAGTGTGGCGTACCACTTTCTGCACGATCGCGACCTGGCGGAAGAGATCGCGCAGGAAGTCTTCTTAAGCCTGCACACCCACCTGGCGGATTTGGAATCGCCCGCGCACGCCGGATTTTGGCTGCGCAAGGTGGCGGTACAACGCTCGATCGATGCGTCGCGCAAACGCAACCGGCGGCCGCAGGTGGCGCTGGACGATGTGGCGGAGCCTTCCGTAAAGCCCGTCGCCAGGGACCCGATGCTGGGCGAAATGCTGCGCCGCCTGATCGCGACGCTGGCCGAGGCGCCGCGCGCGGCCATGATCCTGCGGTACCAGGAAGATTTGGACCCTGCCGAGATTGCCGAAATCATGGGCATTCCGGTGGGTACGGTAAAGAGTCACATTCAACGGTCGCTGGCACTGCTCCGCGAAAAGCTGGAGCGCCGCGGCGTGGGAGAACGGTAATGGATTGGCTGGAACAGGAACTCAACGCAGCGCTGGCGCGCAAGGAACCCGACCCCGGTTTCGACGCCCGTGTGCGCCGCCGGCAGGTGCGCGTGATGCCGCGCTGGGTGGCGATCGCGGCGACGCTGGTAGTCGGAATCGGCGCGGGCGAGGGCTACCGGTGGCACGAGGGGCAGAAGGCCAAGGAGCAGGTCATGATGGCGATGCGGATCGCAGGCGACCGGTTAAATCGCGTGCAAGTGCAGTTGGAACGGGGAAGCCGGCAATGAGGATTCCGCGCAGGGCTGTGTCCGGTGCCGCGCTCGCAGGCGTGTTTGCCGCCGCCCTTTGGGGGCAGCAGTTCCAATTCAATCTCGATCATCTGGCGGGCAAGGCGTCCGATAGCGTCGATGTCTCGCTGAACAGCAACATGCTGCAGTTCGCAGCCAAATTCATGAACACCAAAGATCCGGATGAGGCCAGGGTCAAGCAATTGATCATGGGCCTGGAAGGCATCTACGTACGCAGTTTTGAATTCAAAAACGCCGGCGCCTATTCGACGTCCGATCTGGACCAGGTGCGCAATCAGCTGAAGGGACCCGACTGGGCGCGGATTTTCGGAGTCAAAAACAGCGATGGCGAGAACATCGAAGTCTGGGTGCGCAGTAGCGGCAGCAAGGTGGGCGGGCATCGCGATACTTTCGAGCGATCCGAAACAATTGACCGTCGCGAATCTGGTTGGCAACATAGATATGGATTCGCTCGCGGCGCTCGGCGGACATTTCGGTTTGCCGAAGATGGACGCGGTGAAAAAGAAGAAATAGTCGGTTTAACCCCTCGGCTTCCGGCGCAGACCACTGGGCCGCATCTGTTCAAAGTAAAGGTGTAACAAGTCTGCCGAAGAACTCCACAAAGCAAAATCTAGTTGCATCCGGTGTCGGCGAATGATAGCGTAGATCCCATCGTTCGGTCGCCAGTCAGGCTGGACTTTGGGGGATGCCATGAAGCTATCCGAGGTTTTTCGGGTCACACTTGTGACTTTTCTGCTTTGCTTTTCCGGGGTGGCGCTGTTCGGCCAATCCGAGCGCGGAACTATTTCCGGCACGGTGACGGACGCCAGCGGCGCAGCCGTACCCCAAACTAAAGTTACGGTAACCGAGATTTCAACCAATACCTCTGCTTCCACACTTACCAACGCGGCGGGAGATTACACCCTGCCTAACCTTCCCACCGGCCAATACAACATACACTTTGAGCGTTCGGGCTTTGCAACGGCGGCGTTGAACGGCGTCAAGCTGGATGCATCCGCTACCGCCCGCGCCGATGCCACGCTGACCGTGGGTTCCACCAAGCAAACGATTGAGGTCATGGCGGCCGCCGCGCAATTGCAGGCGTCCGATGCGAAAACCAGCGCGACCGTAACCAACCAGATGGTGGATCAACTGCCGCTGGTGGTTTCGGGATCGGTTCGCAGCCCGTTCGACCTGGCCAACATCACGCCGGAATCGAAGAACCTGGGCGGAGACAACGGCTTCATCCTCGGCGGCGGACAGGCTGCCAGCTACGGCACCACGCTCGATGGCGTTTCCACCAACACCTCGCGCGCGCTTTCGATGAGCTGGGTTTCTTCGAACGCGCCATCGCTCGAAGCGATCACCGAGTTCACCGTGGACACCAACGGGTTCAAAGCGGAATACGGCCACGCCGGCGGCGGCGTGATGACGTTCTCTTCCAAGAGCGGCACCAACCAGGTTCACGGCTCGGCGTACGAGTTTTTGCGCAATAACGATTTCGACGCCAACCGTTTCTTCAGCAACTCCTCGGGAGTGGCGCGCGCCATCTACAAGCAGAGCGATTTCGGCGGCAGCTTCGGCGGCCCGATCTACATTCCGAAAATTCACAACGGCAAGGACAAGAGCTTCTTCTTCTTCGCGTACGAAGGCTTCCGCAACCGCGTGGGCGCTACCGCGTTTGCCACCACCGTACCGACGCCTGAAATGTACAAGGGCGATTTCAGCAAATGGGTGAATGCGGCGGGTCAGCAGATTCCGATCTATGACCCGACCACGCAATCCGTGAACGCCGCCACGGGCGCGGTCACGCGCACACCGTTCGCCAATAACCAGATTCCGACGAACCTGATCGCCCCCGAGGCAACCAAATCGCTGGGCGTTTTTGCCAGCGGCGCGGGCGGACAACTGGCGCCGAACAACGGCGCGGCTCCCGGCACCCTGGCGTACGTGAACAACAACTACCTGGTGACTTCCGGTTCGCAGGTCAACCCGATCAATAAGTGGAGCGTTAAGGGCGACCACCTCTTCTCGGCGAAAGACCGCATTTCGGGATACTACGGTTACGATCGCGAAAAGGCGGTTCCGGGTCCGAGCGGGCCTTCGACGCTGCCGGGGAACTACACGAATTACAACGACCTCACGCAATCGAGCGATGTGTTCCGCATGAGCTGGGATCACACGTTCGGCGCCACGAAATACAACCACTTCTACGCAGGCGGCAACAACTGGCGGCAGAATCACGATTCGCCGCAGGAATATATCGGCAACTGGAAGGACAAGTTCTGTCTGCCGAACGTTCCGGATTGCAACCTGAACCTGGTCAACTATACCTTCAGCAACAGCTACGGCGGCTGGGGCGGTCCGGCCAACAACGGCTCGGAAAACACTATCTATTCCTTCAACGACGATTTCACTTTCGTCAAGGGCGCGCACACCTTCAAGGCGGGCGGCATGTATCAGCTGACGCACTACAACGGTTTCGGCCGCCAGTGCGTATCGGGCTGCGTGGGCTTCAACTTCACGGAAACCGGTCGCGGCGGCGACACCAACTTCGCCACTGCCGGCGGCAACCCGTTCGCCTCCCTGCTGCTTGGTTATGCCGATAGCGGGAGCTTGGACACGATCCGTTTCATCGGCCAGCAGTTTGGTTATTTCGCCGGCTACATTCAGGACGATTGGCGCGTCAGCCGCAAGTTCACGATGAACGTGGGCGTGCGCTGGGAAAACCAGATGCCCTCCACCGGACTGGAGGATCGCTGGAGCGACTTCTCCCCGACCACGCCGAATCCCGCGGCGAATAATATTCCCGGCGCGGTAATCTTCGCTGGTTCCGGCCCTGGCCGTGTGGGTTCGCGCACGCTGGCGGATTCCTATTACAAGGCCTTTGGACCGCGCTTTGGTTTCGCCTACACGGTGGACGATAAGACGGTGATTCGCGGCGGCATCGGCATTTCGTATGGCGCGATTGCTTCCGTGACCGGCTCCACGCACAACATGGGCTTCACGCTCACGCAGAGTTTCTCCAATTCCAACAACGGCATCTCGCCGACCTTCACGCTGGCGCAGGGCCTGCCGCCGTGGACCGCGCCGCCGTTCGTCAACCCCTCGGTTTCCAATGGCGCCAACGTGGCGTGGTACCAGGGCAGGGAAGGCACGCGGCCTCCCGAGGATGTCAACATCAACCTTTCGATCCAGCGTCAGCTCAGCTCCAGCATGGTGCTGGAAGCGTCTTACAACGGAGTGATGGGCTCCCACCTGCAGACCGGGCTGTTGCAGTACAACCAGCTGGACCCGAAGTATCTGGCAAAGTACGGCACGGCGCTGCTCACCTCTTCGATCACTTCTCCGGCAGCGGTTGCGGCCGGCCTCACGCCCCCGTTCCCGGGCTTTGTCGCGCTCTGGGGCAGCCGCGGTACGGTGGCGCAGGCGCTACGTCCTTTCCCGCAGTACGCGAATATCGATACGGCGGCTGGCGGCGGCGACCATAGCGGCCACTCCACCTATCATGCGGGTATCGTGAAGTTAGAGCGCCGCTTCTCCGGCGGCATGACCTTCACCACTTCGTATGTCTTCTCGAAGATCCTGACCGATTCCGACAGCTACTGGCCGGGTTCCTTCGCCGCCGATTTCTACAATCGCGGACTGGAAAAATCGATCGGCGCATACGATGTCACGCATAACTTCAAGATGTCGGCGGTGTACGAACTGCCGGTCGGCAAAGGCAAAGCGCTGCTGAACAAAGGCATTGGCGCCTACGTGCTTGGCAACTGGCGGCTGGGCTTCATCGCCGGCTACTCCAGCGGAACGCCGGTGGGCGTGGGCACCTCCTACTCGCTGCCGATTTTCGCCGGCCGGACTGCCGCCTACGTCACCTCTTATGATGGCTGGAGAGCGCCGACCAAGGGTGGCAGCTTCGACCCCGCGGTGGACAACTTCTTCGTGCCGAATGGCACCGGTCCTTTCCCGCTGCAGGGCACGGGCACTGCGCTCAACGGTATCGGCAACGAGACCCGCTACAACCCCAAGCTCCGCCTGTTCCCCAACCTGAACGAGAATCTCTCGCTCGCCAAGACCTTCCCGATCAAAGAGAAGGTTCGCTTCGACCTCCGCGTGGAAGCCTTCAACGTGTTCAACCGCGTGCGTTTCGGCACCGGCAACACGCAGCTGCAATCCACCACATTCGGCAAACTGACCAGCAACGGAGATTTGTTGAATTCGCCGCGCACCATGCAAATGGCGGCTAAACTATACTTCTAAACATGCCGACACAACGCCGCAATTTCCTGCGGGCAATGGGAACGGCGGGGCTTTTGGGCCTCACCGTTCCCCGCGAACAGCAGGCACAGGAAAAGACTGCTGCCGCCACTCGCGGCCTGCCCGCACCGAAGATCAAAGATGTAAGCGTGATTGAATGTCAGCCGGCCGGAGTCCGGCTGACGGTGGTCAAGATCACGACCGACCAGGATGGCTTGTACGGCTACGGCTGTGCGACGTTCACGCAGCGGGCCGACCTGGTGAAGCCCGCCGTGGAAAGGTACCTGAAGCCGTTTCTGATCGGCAAAACGACCGACCGGATCGACGACATCTGGCAATCCTGCTACGACAGTTCGTACTGGAAGAACGGGCCTGTACTCAACAACGCGATCAGCGGAGTGGACCAGGCGCTTTGGGATATTAAGGGGCGGCAGGCCGGGCTCCCGGTCTACCAGCTGGTCGGCGGCAAGTGCCGCGAAGCCGCGGACTGCTACGGGCATGCCGACGGCGCGGATTTTCCGAACGTCGTGGAATCCGCGAAGCGTTACATCGCACAAGGCTTCCGCCACGTGCGCGTGCAGATCGGCGTTCCCGGAATGGCCGGGTACGGGAGTGCGCGCGGCGATGTGAAGGTGCAGGCGCTGCATTCCAAGCCCGTCTTCGAGCCCGCCTATTACACGCGGCGAGCGCTCAAGCTGTTCGAAGTCTGCCGTAAGGAATTGGGCGAAGACATCGAACTGCTGCACGACATGCACGAGCGCGTATCGCCCAACCAGGCGGTACAGTTCTGCAAGGACGCGGAGAAGTTCAAGCTATTTTTCATGGAAGATCCGCTGGCGCCGGAAGATCTCGCGTACTTCCGCCAGATCCGCCAGCAGTGCGCGACGCCGATCGCGATGGGCGAGTTGTTCAACAGCCCGCACGAATGGGTTCCGTTGATCGGGGAGCGGCTGATCGATTATATTCGCGTCCACGTTTCGCAATCGGGCGGCTTCACTCCTGCGCGCAAGATCGCGATTCTCGGCGAAATCTACGGCGTGAAGACGGCATGGCACGGTCCGGGCGATGTTTCGCCGGTGGGCCACATGGCGAATGTCACGCTGGACCTGGTGAGCTACAACTTCGGCATCCAGGAATATTCGCCTTTCAACGCGCGGACGCAGGAGATCTTCTCGGGCTGTCCGGTGATGAAGGACGGCTACCTTTATGCCAACGAAGCGCCGGGCTGGGGCATCGAAGTGGACGAGAAGGCCGCGGCGAAAGCGCCATTCACCAACAGGCCGGACGGCCTGAACGGCGGCTGGGGCGAGATCCGGCGGCGCGACGGAACGGTAATCAAGCAATAGGAAGCGATGAACGGCGAGGATTTTCGGAAATCGGCGCTCGGCAACCCGGGCGCCACCGAAGGCTCTCATTTCGGAAATGCCGACTTTCGCGTGGGGGGCAGGATCTTTGCGACCCTGTCCCTGGAACGCGAAGGGTACGGCGTACTGTTGCTATCGCCGGAGCAGCAATCCGGAATGGTGGCAGACGCGCCGGAGATCTTCTCTCCGGTACCTGGCGGATGGGGCAAGAACGGCTCCACGCGAATCTCCCTTCAGGCTGTAACGGCAGACATTTTGGATTCCGCACTGCGCACCGCATGGCAGCGGCGGAGCGAAATGAATGCGACCCCCGCCAAGAAAAAAGCTCCGGCCAAGCGCAAACGTTGACGCGACTGCTAACAAATGGCTCCGGTCGATCGTCTATGGGAGTATGCCGCCGCGAGATTCGAATTCCCTGCAGGGCGAAATGCTCCAGGGAACGCTGGACTTATTAGTACTGCAGACATTGGTGTTGGGGCCGGCGCACGGTCATACGATCGCGCATGCCATTGAACAGCGATCAGATGATGTTCTTCAGGTGGAACACGGATCGCTGTATCCGGCGCTCCACCGCCTGGAAGATCGCGGGTGGATCGCGTCTTTCTGGGGCACGTCCGAAAACAACCGTAAGGCGCGGTACTACCGGCTGACCACGGCAGGCCGTGAGCAACTGGCGGAGCAGACCGGCAGGTGGGAACGGCTGGTACAGGCCGTGAACCGCGTGCTGCGCCCGGTAGGGGAGTAGGCGGCGATGAGTTGGCAACGCTTCCTGCGCCGGCGGTTCTGGGACGACGAACGGGCGCGGGAACTGGACACGTACCTGGATATTGAGACCGCGGATAACGTGGCGCGCGGCATGGCGCCCGCCGAAGCACGGCACGCTGCCCAAAGAAAACTCGGCAACACGACGACCGTACGCGAGGAGATCTATCGTATGAATTCCCTGGGCTTCATCGAAACATTCTGGCAGGATCTGCGCTACGGAGTGCGCGTCTTATTGAAGAGCCCGGGGCTTACGGCGGTGGCGCTGCTTTCGCTCGGGATCGGGATTGGCGCGACGACGGCAATTTTCAGCGTGGTGTACGGCGTTCTGATTTCGCCGTTTCCGTACGCGAAGGCCAATGAAATCTGGGCGCCGGAGATCCATAACGCCAAGGATCCCAAACAATTCCGGGGTAACTATCACGTCGCCGAGTATCTACAGGTTCAGAAGCTGCCTGCTTTTGCCCAGGTGATGGCGACCTATCCCGACGTGCGATTGATGACGGGACAAGGTGCACCGGAGAGCTTTCTTTCGGTCCAGGTGACCGCGAATGGATTTGAGTTCCTGGGAGTGAGCCCGATTCTGGGGCGCACGATCAACGCTTCCGACATGCGAGCGAACGGGGAGCCGGAGCCGGTGATCGTACTCAGCTATCTGGCGTGGCAGCGGTTGTTTGAAGGGAGCGCCGATGCCTTGGGAAAGACCGTTACGTTGAACGACGTTCGTTATTCCGTGATCGGCGTCATGCCTCCGCGATTCGGGTGGTGGACCAAAGATGGAGGGTGGGTGCCGCTGCCGTTGGATCCGCGCCAGGAACGACCGGTATTCGCCATTGGCCGCCTGCGCGACGGAGTTTCGCCCAGGGCGGCTGAGCAGCAATTGCAGGCACTTCATCAGGAACTGGCGAAGATAAAGCCCGCGGATTTTCCGGCGCAGGGCTTCCAAACTGTGCTGAAGAACTATCTGGACATCACCGTATCCCAGGGCGAAATGCAGTCCAGTCTCCGGCTGCTGTTTGGAGCGGTGGGATTCCTGCTGTTGATCGCCTGCGCGAATGTCGCCAATCTGCAAATGGCGCGGGCCACGTCGCGGCGGCGGGAGATCGCGCTGCGCATGTCGGTGGGCGCGGACGGGTCACGCGTGGTGCGGCAACTGCTGACGGAGAGCGTCGTGCTGTCGCTGGCGGGCGGCGGACTAGGAGTGTTGTTCGCGTATGGGTTGAAGAACGCGATCGTTTTGCTGATGCCGGAGTTTTACGTACCGAACGAAGCGCGGATCGAGATCAACGGCTACGTGCTGGCATTTTCGGCCGGGATCTCGGTGCTTACGGGAATCGTATTCGGTCTGGCGCCGGCGCTGCAATGCGCGCGCCTGCAACTGGTGGATACCTTGAAGGATTCGACCAAGGGATCCGGGACCAGCGCGGCGGGCAAGCAACCGCGCAACCTGTTGGTGATTGCTGAAGTGGCTCTTGCGGTGACGCTTTTGATGGGCGCGAGCTTGACGGTGCGCGGCTTCATCGACCTACAGCATACTGACGTGGGATTTCAGGCGGACCGGGTATTGATGGTGGGACTTTCGGTACCGCCGAAGCGGTATGCGACCTACGAACAGCGCATTGGATTCACGGAGAACGTACTGCAGCGAGTGCGTAATATTCCCGGAGCGCAATCGGCGTCGATGGGGAATGGAGGGCTGCCATTCGGCGGGATCGATTCCGGCTTCTCGCTGGAAGGACAGACGCAGGTACGCGCGCAAAGCATCGTGACGGGACTGATCAGCGCCGACTACAGCCGCACTCTCGGCATACCGCTACGGGCGGGCCGCGTGCTCACCGAACAGGAGGTGGCGCATGCCGAACCTGTAGCGTTGATCAACGAAGCGGCGAGTAAGCTGTGGACATCCGGCGAGAGCGCACTCGGGCGCCATATCCGCCTGGCGTTTCTCGATAAGCCGGGCTCGGCGCTGCTGCCGCCCGGGCGTGGCGCGCAGAATTTCACTGTGGTGGGGATTCTAGCCGATACCAAGAATGCCGGGCTGCGTAATCCGGCTGCTCCGGCGGTGTATGTGCCGTATACGGTGGCCGCGCCCACGGGACGGACACTGGCGGTGCGGACGCTGGGAAACCCGATGCAGTTGCTCAACGCAGTGCGGAGGGAAGTGGGCCAGGTGGATAAGGACCTGCCCGTAAACCACCCCATGACGATGGAAGAGATCATGGGGAGCCAGACGGTGCAGCCGCGCTTCAATATGGCGCTGTTTTCCTTCTTCGGACTGCTGGGGCTAGCGCTCGCGGTGCTGGGGATCTTCAGCGTACTTTCTTACACGGTGGTGCGGCGCACGCACGAAATTGGTGTCCGCATGGCGTTGGGCGCGGAGGCCGGCGACGTACTTGGGCTGATGCTAACCATGGGGGGCAAGCTGGTGGGGGCCGGGCTCGCGGTTGGCCTGGCTGCGAGTTTCCTGCTGGCGCGGGTGCTGCGCAGCGAAGTCTTCCAGGTGCCGGTAACGGATTGGGTGGCATTGCTCGCGGTGGTGACGATTCTCTGCGGCGCGGCATTCCTGGCCTGCCTGGTGCCGGCGCTGCGAGCAGCGCGGCTGGACCCGACAATCGCGCTGCGGCACGAGTAGCGCCGGCAGGTGCGAATCGCCACTGTGCGCGGGGACCAGAATTTGTGCACCAGAATTTGCAGGGCTTGCAAGAGGGATGTGATATTCTTTCATCCATTCGAGGAGAATTGCTGATGGAACGAAAGAAAGCATCCGAGTATCCGCAGGAGCTGTTGAACCTATTCGATAAGTATGTTCACGGCGACATTGACCGCCGAAATTTCATGGAGGGAGCGAAGAAGTTCGCTGTTGGCGGTGTGACCGCGACCGCGATCTTTGAGAGCCTGCGGCCGAATTACGCCTGGGCGCAGCAGGTGCCGAAGGACGATGCGCGGATCAAGACCGAGCAGGTGACGGTGGATTCGCCACAAGGCAACACCAACATCAAAGGGTACTTCGTGCGTCCGGCGAAGGCTACGGGGAAGCTGCCCGGCATCCTGGTGGTGCACGAGAACCGGGGACTGAATCCTTACATCGAAGATGTCGCGCGGCGGCTGGGAACGTCGAACTTTCTGGCGCTGGCGCCGGATGGATTGACCAGCGTGGGCGGGTATCCGGGCGACGACGAGAAGGGCGGCGCGGCGTTTCAAAAGGTGGACAAGCCGAAGATGACGGAGGATTTCATCGCGGCGGCGCGCTGGCTGAAGGCGCGTCCGGATTGCAACGGCAAGATCGGCATCGTGGGCTTCTGTTTCGGCGGGGGCATGGCGAACACGCTGGCGGTGCGAATGGGCGCGGACATGAATGCCGCGGTCGCGTTTTACGGCGGGCAGCCTCCGGCGGCGGAAGTTCCGAAGATCAAAGCGCCGATGATGCTGCATTACGGGTCGCTGGATACGCGGCTGACCGGCGGGTGGCCGGCCTACGAAGATGCGCTGAAGGCGAACCACGTCACCTACGAAGGGTTCGTTTACGAAGGCGCGAATCACGGCTTCCACAACGACACGACGCCGCGCTACGACGAGAAAGCGGCGAAGCTGGCGTGGGAGCGGACGCTGGCGTTCTTCAATAAGTACTTGCGATAGCGCGGTGGGGGCGGCCGCGGCGGCCGCCCCCGAATGCTTACGGAGTCTTGCTTTCCGTGGTGGTGATTTCCAGGGGTTTGAGGCCCTTGGCGGTGACCTGCTGATTGACGGCGGGCAGGTCTTTCAAGGCTGACTCCAGCTTGGCCTTTTGCGCGGCAAGTTGATCGCTGAGGTCCTTGAACACGGTGTAGGAGGCCGCGATCGGTTTGCCATCGCCGGTTTCCACGACGCGCTCCAGGGCGGCCATTTTGTTATTCAACTTGATCGGAAAGTTGAGCGGGTCCTGACCGCTCCGATTCTGCACCTGGTAGACCTCTTCTTCCACGGCGCTCAGTTTCTTACGGAACGGGTCGAACGCCGCTTTCAGTTCGGCATTCTGTTTCTGACGATCGTCCATCTGCTTTTTCAGCTCGCGGATGGTGATCACCATCTCATTGGCCTCGGTGGTTTTGTCGCGGATCTGGAGGGCAAATTTGAACTGCTCGGTGAGATCGGCGACGGTGACGCTATCGATGCGCGGATCCTTTTCGACGTTCATGCGTTCGGTGAGGGTCTGGCCGTTGACGGTGAGTTTGACCGTGTAGGGTCCGGGCACGGCGATGGGGCCGCCGCGGCCGGCGCCCCAGAGGACCATTCCCTGGAAGCCCTTGGCGCCCGGATAGTGGAGGTCCCAGGCGAAGTTGTTGAGGCCGGCTTTGCGCGGCACCGGAGGAGTTCCCCCGCCGCGTCCACCGCCGCCGCCATCATCTTCACCGCCGGAATCGTCAGCGGTCGCGGCGGCAGCGCCCCGGCCTCCGCGTCCGCCACGTCCGCCGCGCGCGTCTTCTTCGGCGCTGCCGGTGTAGGTGCGGACCACCTGGCCTTTGGCATCGAGGATATCGATCTGTACCTTATCGGCGGGCTGTTTCAGGAAGTAGGAGATGCGGCCCTGGCTGACATTGCGCGCGGCAGTCGGAGGGCGGAAGAGATACGAGTTCGAAGTCATCACAGCGGGCGTCAACTGGCGCAGGGGTGTGATGTTATCGAGGATATAGAATGATCGCCCGTGGGTGGCGATGACGAGATCATTGCCTTCGATGACGAGATCCGGCACCTGGGTATCGGGCAGATTGAGCGCGAGGGATTGCCACTGCGCGCCATCGTCAAAGCTGACGTAGATGCCATGTTCGGTACCGGCGTAGAGCAGGCCGCGCTTCGCCGGATCTTCCCTGACCGCGTGAACGAAATCATTTTCGGCGATGCCATTGGTGATTTTGGTCCAGGTTTTTCCATAGTCGGCGGTTTTGAAGATATACGGCTTGAGATCGTCATTCTGGTAATTCTTGACGGCGACATAGGCGGACGCGGCATCGTTAGGAGAAGCATCGATCAGGCTGACGCGGCCGAAATCGGGCATGCCGGGAGGAGTCACTTTCGACCAATGTTTGCCGGCGTCGCGGGTGAGGTAGACCAAGCCATCGTCGGAGCCCGTCCAGATGGTGTCCTTCTCTTTGTGAGAGGGCGCGATGGTGAAAATGGTGCCGTAGATTTCGGGGCCGTTTTGATCGTGGGTGATGGGGCCGCCGGAATCGCCGAGAGTCTTGGGATCGCCGCGCGTGAGGTCGGGCGAAATCATCTGCCAGGAATGCCCATCGTCGATAGTACGCCAGAGGTGCTGCGAAGAGGTGTACATGATGCCCGGGTCGAGCGGATGGAAGACGATCGGGAAGGTCCACTGCCAGCGCTCCTTGAGGGAGCGCGGCGGATTCGCCGGAGAAGAACAGCGGATAGACCTGAATATCGCGGGTATAGCTGGTGCGGCGGTCGAAGCGCGTGAGAAGGGCGCCCTGGCTGCCGGCGTAGAAGAGATTGGGATTGGTGGGGTGCGGAGCGATGTAGCCGCTCTCGCCGCCGCCGACGGCATACGGGGCAGTGCCGCCGCGTCCGCCGCGCCCTCCGGCGGCACTGGAGACGCAAATGGTGGAGCTATCCTGCTGCGCGCCGCAAACGTGATAGGGAATGTCGCGCGTGGTGGCGACGTGGTAGAGCTGCGCGGTCGGGTACTCTTGTCCGGTCCAGGTTTCGCCGCCGTTGACGGAAACGTTGGCGCCGCCATCATTGCTTTCGATCATGCGCGCGGGGTTGGCGGAATCGATCCAGAGATCGTGATTGTCGCCATGAGGAGTGCGCAGGGTGCGGTAGGTCTTGCCGCCATCGGTGGAGCGGTAGAAGCCGGTGTTGAGGACGTACATGGTGTCCTTAACCTTGGGATCGGCATAGATGCGGGAGTAGTAGAAAGCGCGCTGACGGAGGCGGCGATCTTCGCTGGTGAGCTTCCAGGTAGCGCCGGCGTCATCGGAGACGAAGACGCCGCCGTTTTCGTTTTCGACGATGGCATAGACGCGATTGCCATCGGCGCCGGAGACGGCGACGCCGATTTTACCGATGGTGCCGGACGGCATGCCGGGATTGCGCGTGATTTCCGTCCAGTGATCGCCGCCATCGGTGGATTTGAAGAGTCCGCTGGCGGGGCCGCCGCTGGAAAGGCTCCACGGCGTGCGGTAGGCGTCCCAGATGGCGGCGTAAAGGACGTTGGGATTTTTGGGATCGAGGCAGAGGTCCACGGCGCCGGAGCGATCGTTGCGGAAGAGGATTTTGGTCCAGGACTGTCCGCCGTCTTTGGAACGGAAGACGCCGCGCTCGGAATTCGCGCCATAGGGATGGCCGAGGGCGGAGACATAGACGATGTCGGGATTCGCGGGGTGGACACGAATGCGGGAGATGGCTTGGGTATCGGCGAGGCCGGAGTGTTTCCAGGTTTTTCCGGCGTCGGTGGATTTGTAGATGCCATCGCCCTGCATGATGTTGCCGCGCAGTTCGGTTTCGCCCATGCCGATGTAGACTACGTCGGGGTTGGATTCGGAGACCGCGACGGCGCCGACGGAGGAGCTCTTCAGTTGTCCATCGGTGACGGGTTTCCAGGTCAGGCCGCCATCGGTGGTCTTCCACAAGCCGCCACCGACCGCACCGAAGAAATATTCCAGGGGGCGGCTGGAGCTGCCGGCGGAGGTGATGGAGCGTCCGCCGCGCGGAGGGCCGACGCTGCGCCAAGTGAGGTTAGAAAAGATGGAAGGGTCGTAGGCAGGAGCTGCCGCCAAAACACAAACGCCCACAAGGGCGAGGCCGAATTTCCGCATTTGAAAAATTATAGCAGTGCGGGTAAAACGGCCCGGCTTCTAGAACGCCGTCCAAACGCGCAGGATGGGGTAGCGGCCGGATTCGCCGGGCTCATATTTGGACTGCTGGAACCACCATTGCAGGCGGGCGCGGGTATCGGCGGCAAACTGAGGGTCGGCGGCGAGTTTGGCTTCGAATTGTTTGCGCAAATCGGGATTGTCCGCCATCATGCGGCGGGCGATGGGCTCGGAGAGATACTCGCCCACACCGCCGCCGAAGCCGGTTTCGAAAACGGAGTTTAAGAGTCCCCAGCGGCCGAGCGAATCGGGCGCTTGCGGTTCGAGCATGGCCATCACGAGGCGTGCGCGGCGCTGCTTCAGGGGGACCCACCAGGATCCGGCGGGAACGAAGACTTTCTCCTTGACAGGCTTGACGTCAAAGCTGACCGCGACGTGGCCTTCGTTGGATGCTCCGGCGAATTTGATATTGCTGAAGCGATAGGTCTCGAACTCCTGCTCCAAGCGGTTTGGCGGTTTTTTCCATTTCGACGCCGTGGAGGCGGAGGAGATCGACCACGTTGGTCCAGGCGGAAGGCACCAGATAACCGAGCGGCATTTGGGCTTCGGTCACGGTATCGATCTGGTCGTGGATCACGGTATTGAGATCGTCGGGTTCGGCGAGGAAACGGTTCACGGTGCCGCCGGTGACTTCGCTTTTGAAGGGACCGTTTTTGAGGGCATGGTAGACCACGGGGCGGCTCTTATCGCTGACTTTCCCGGCGAGATATACGGGCGGTGCGTTGCGATCTCCGGCGCGGGCGGCCATTTGGCGGTCGGCCTCGCGCACCGCTTTGCGGAGACCATCGGGATCGAGCAGGATGGTCTCGATGGTGTGGCGCATGATGTCGTAGTGGGCCCAGGCGCGCGTTTTGGCGGCCTTCAGGCTGTGCGATTCCACCAGCAGGGAAGGGCGATTCTGCACGGCGCTGTAAAGGTGGGAATAGCGCGGGGAGAAGACTTCCATGAAAAATTCGCGCTTGCCGCCGGCATTGCGGAGGGCGCCGTAAGGGGCGACGAGGTGGCCATCGGCAGCCATGCGCCTGTCGAGTTCGGGGACGAAACGGTCGCGCACCCAGGCGCCGGCGGGCTCGGCGATATCCTGGTTGCGCGCCATGTCCCAGGTGACGTCGTATTGGAAGTCGCTGCCATCGGTGACGTGATTATCGATGTGGAAATCGGGATTCCAGGTGTTGAAGATTTTGAGCCAGGCGCGCATTTCCGGGGTGTCGGCTTTGATGTAATCACGG
Organism: uncultured Solibacteraceae bacterium; assembly: GCA_963811575.1. Taxonomy (GTDB): domain Bacteria; phylum Acidobacteriota; class Terriglobia; order Bryobacterales; family Bryobacteraceae; genus Solibacter. Next base: position 484,823 of record CAWERY010000018.1, read on the forward strand.
TTCAAATTCATGCGCTGGGCGTTGGCGCGCAGGCCGGTGGATTTCGGCCCGTTCTGGCTGGGGCGGTGGAAGGGGCTGAAATATTCATGGCCATCGACGTTGAAGACGGGGATGATGACGAAGATCATGTGGTCCAGCCAGGCGGCGTATTTCTTGCCAATCACCATATCGCGCACCAGCATCAGGACTGTGTCCTTGCCTTCGATTTCTCCGGCGTGGATGCCGCTTTGAATCAGCATGACGACTTTGCCGGTTTTGGCTGCCGCTTCGGGAGTGAAGGCGCGGTCCTTCGAGACGATGAGGGCGATCATGGGGCGGCCTTCGGGGGTGGTGCCGATGGTCTCGACTTTGACGAAGCGCGAGGCGCGTTCGAGGCGATGCGAGATCTCCACCGCTTCGGCGTAGGGAGCGGTCTCGTTCCAATCTGATTTTTCGCCGGTGGTCAGTAATTCGGGTGGCGATGCCTTGGTGCTGGCGGCGAGCGATGCAGCTATTTTGGCGGCGGGCGGCTCGATTGCGGAGTGCGGAGAAATCGGATCCTGGGGAAAGGCCGCGGCGGCAGAGATCAATAGGAACGCTAGGGTTCGGACCATGTGAGGCGTATTATCGCATTGAGATCTGAGTTAGCGCTAGAATGAGTCCGATGAAGCTCCATGTGGTCCTTTTATCCGCGGCTGCCCTCGTGCTGCCTGCCACGGCCCAGGTCAAGATGACGCAGAGCGAAGGAAAGGTTGCGATTGAAATCAACGGCAAACCTTTCACGGATTTTTACATGTCCGGCAAGGCCTTCGACGCGCAGGTGACCAAACCTTATTTATGGCCGCTACGCGCCGCCAGCGGAACCTCGATTACGCGCTCCTGGCCGATGGAGACGGTGCCCGAAGAAGCAGCGGAGAAGAAGGATCACCAGCACCAGCGGGGACTTTGGTTCGCGCACGACAACGTCAATAAGCTGGACTACTGGAACAACGAGTGGTCGTACTACGCAGACCTGCACCGCAAGAATCTGGGGCGGATCAACCTGACGAAGGTTGGGGAAGTGAAGAGCGGGAAGGACAAGGGCTCGGTGGCGGCGACGTTTGAGTGGACCGACATGGACGGCAAGAATCCGATTCTGACCGAGCAGCGGGTGATGACGTTTTATGCCGATCCGAAACTCCGCTATTTCGATGTGGACATCACGCTCACGGCACTTGCGCCGGTGACGTTCGGAGACGGCAAGGACGGGGCTTTCGGAATTCGCCTGCGGCCAGTGCTGCAGGAAGACAAGGGCGGCCAATCGCACATCACCAACGCCGACGGACTGGTGGGGGAAAAGGAATTGTGGGGCAAGCCATCCAACTGGTGCGATTACTCGGGCGAGATCGCGGGGGAAAAAGTGGGTGTGGCGATTCTGGATCATCCCGAAAATCCTCGCCATCCGGTTCGCTGGCATGCGCGCGGGTATGGATTATTCGCCGCCAACCCGTGGGGGCTTTCGGTGTTCACCAACGACAAGACGCAGAACGGCGCGATGACGATCGAACCGGGCAAGAGTTTGCGGTACCGCTACCGGGTGATCATTCACCCGGGGGACGCCAAGGATGCGGACATCGCCGCGCTTTGGGCGAAGTACACCAAGTAGGATCAGTCCCGCAGTTTGGGGAAGAGGACGCGATCCAGGATGCGGCGGGTGAGTTCGTCCATGGTCAGGTATTTATCCTGTTCGCGATCCCGATAGAAGAGTTTGTTGCTGGGTAGCACGCCGACTTCGACCGCCAGTGGAATATTCGCCGCGTTCGACGCGGAAGCCCGGAATATCGGCCACGGCGAGAACTTCCACCTTGGCGGCCGGATGCCATCTGCCGTCGCGAAGCTCTCGCGAAGTCACCTTGATGCGACTGGGAAGTAGTGCGATTTCGGCGGATTCAGGGCCGAAGCTTTCGATGTATTCATTGACACAGAGAAGCAGGTGGGAATGGAGTTCCGCCAGGGCCGCGGGCAGCCGGTCCAGGGCGCTGGATTCCCGCTGTCTGCGATCCTTCTCTTCTTGTACCCGCATTTGGAGCCACTGAAAAGCCATGGGAGACTTCCCATGGTAGCAGTGGCAGGGGCTTACGAGGACCGCTATTCCGGAGCAGCGATACCCATGCTGTGAAGGAAGCGAGCATCATCTGAATGAGTCGCGATAATCGGTAGCGGAACGACTTCAATATCCGCCTCGGGACATTCCCGAGAGCACTCTTCCAAGCCTTTGCTGATAAACAGGACGCGGCTACAGGCCGAGCACCAGTAGTGGACAACCATGGTCTGCTCACTGGTGAACCCTACCTCGAGTATGCGGTCCGGTCGTTCTCCGCAATAACATTCCAGCGGGAGTGCACGATAACTCATGGATTAGTTATCGCATGGGGATAGCTTACCGAAAAGGCCCAATTCATGAGGGATGTACCGGTGCCGTACCGGGATCGGGGGGTACTAAAAGGCTATGTTGAGCCTATATCTCTTACCGGGCCAGCTTGACTTGAGCGTCGCTCAGGCCGTGGCGCGTCATGGTCTTTTCGATCTCGTCGATTTCAACCGGGACAAAGGCGGATAGGTTCTCATAGCCGGTTTCGGTAATGAGGATCATATCTTCGAGACGGATGCCGATGTGTTCGCCGGGAATCTGCATGGCAGGTTCGATGGTGAAGAGCTGGCCCGGCTCGAGCGTAGGGCTGGGGTTGCGAACATCGTGAACCTCCATGCCCACCGTATGTCCAAGGGAGTTAGCGCGACTTTTGCGATAGCGTTCCACGAAGTCAATCGCGGCCTGTTTAATCTTAGGATCGGTGAAGGTAAAGCCCGATAAGACGGCATCCATTTTCACCACGGCATTCCGGATGATATCGGCGGGAGTGACATGGACTTGAATGGAGGTCATCAGCGCCTGGTAAAGGCGGAGATAGATGGTATAAAACTCGCGCTGCCGAGGGCTGAATTTGCCGCTTGCAGGGAAGACGCGGGTCACGTCGCTGGAGTAGTACTTAAAATCGGGCGCGTAATCGAACTGTACGAGATCGCCCGCGTCCAGAGCGCGCGTGTTCTTGTGATAGTGCGAGTACCAGGTATTTTCGCCGGTCGCGATCAGGGCGAAATAGCTGGGGCCGTAGGCGCCATACTTCTTGAAAACATATTCGGCGTCGGCTTGTAATTCGTATTCTTTCATCCCGGGCCGGGCGTCGCGCATTGCCTCAATGATGCCCAGGCCCGCGATGCGCGTGGCCTCGCGGAGGATCGCGATCTCGCGAGGGCTTTTGGTGCCGCGCAAGTCGTCGAGAATCGGGTCGAGATTCTCGATTTTCGATTTCGGAGAGGCGGCCTTGAGGTGCTCGATAAAGGCTTCTTCACGGGAGCCTCTTCCGTCCCAGGGATCATTTTTCGTGGCGCGAGCCAGGGCGACGGGGTCGCTGGCCGAAGCGCATCCGAGGACCTCCGGGCGGTACGGCGTATAAATCGTGCGGCCTTCTTTGGCGATGGCTTCGACGGCGGACTGGAAGGCGTCACGAGGGAGTACGGTTTCGATGCCGGTGGACTTGGCGGCCTCGTCGCCGGGGTAGAGGCCCGGCCCGAACATCATGGTTTCGCGTCGTTCATTGCGCGGATTCAAGAAGAGAGTGGAGGTATGGGTATGACCGTCCAGCACCAGAATCGCGCGCGGTTCCACGACGCCCGAGATATAGAAAAATTGATTGGCCTGGCGGAGGGGCTGTTCGCCGGGGCGCTCAGTTGTGCCCTGAATAATCGCCACGGCGTCGCCGAGCTTCGCCATCACGCGGGCGCGGCGCGCGGCGTATTCGCCGGGCGGAAATACATCGGTGAAAACGGGCTGCGCGGCGAGCGGCAAGGCGAAGAGAAAGAGAAATTTCTTCATGAGTTATCCAAAGGGCTGTTCGATGCTGGGGCTTTGTTTGCTGAAGGTTTTAGGACCGGTTTCGGTCATGTAGAAGCAATCTTCCAGGCGGAGGCCGAACTCGCCATAGATCGCGATCATCGGTTCATCGCTGAAGCACATGCCGGGTTCGAGACGAGTCTTGTTGCCACGTACCAGGTAGGTCCACTCGTGGCCATCCAGGCCAATGCCATGGCCTGTGCGGTGGGGTAGTCCCGGTACTTTGTAACCCGGTCCAAAGCCGAAATCGGTAATTACCTTGCGCGCGGCGGCGTCCACCGATTCGCAGGTGGCGCCGATCCTGGCAGCGCTGAGGGCGGCGTCCTGCGCCTTGCGCTCCAGATCCCAGATCTGCCGCTGACGGGCAGATGGTTTGCCGAAGACGACGGTGCGGGTGATATCGGATTGGTAGCCATCGACCGTGCACCCATCGTCGATCTGAACGATATCGCCCTCGCGTAAATGTTGAGGCGTGATGCTGCCGTGCGGGTAGGCCGAATATTTTCCGAAGCTGGCGGAGGCGTAGCCGTTGTAACCCAGTGCGCGATAGGCCGCGCCGATGTTGGCGCTGAGGTCGCCTTGCGTCATGTCTTCGCGCAAGGTGGCGAGCCCGGCTCGATAGGCGGCGATAGTGACGTCGCTGGCATGTTGCATGAGGGCGATCTCGGCCGGGGATTTGATCATCCGGCAGCCGGCGATGACGGGCGTGGCGCTGACGCATTCGATGGCGGGAAGCTGCTTGCGGAGTCCATCGTACGCGGCGAAGCGGACCTGCTCTTCCATGCCGAGAATGCCGGTGGATATGCCGCGATCGCGCAGCGTGGAGGCTACGGCGGCGGAATCGTCCGGGCACCACGCGGGGTCGCCCTTGGCGGGCAGAATCCACGCCTGGCCGGCGGAGCGCTTGCCAGTGAAGTAGAACATGCTGGTGCCGCTTTGGAGGAAGATCGCGGCCAACTTGTGCTCGCGCATCAGGCGGCGCGCTTTCTCCTGGCGTGCAGCGCGTTCTTCATTGGCGATGGGTTGGACGCCCGCGGTCATGGGCTTGAGGGCGCGAATGGCCTCGGGAAGTCCGGGGGCCTGCGCGGCGAGTGTGCCGCCCGCGAGTGTGCTGCCCAAGTTGGCGAGGAAGAGTCTGCGATGCATGCGACTCCAGATATAATAAGGTATCCACCATGGCAACTACGACTCAGAGCTCCGTACGGCCGTTTACGAACGAGCCGATGTCCGATTACCGGAAACCGGAAAACGCCGCCGCGATGCGTGCGGCGATTGAAAAGGTACGCAAGGAACTGGGCCGCGAATACGACCTGGTAATCGGCGGCAAGCGCATCCGCACGGAGGAAAAGATCGTCTCGGTCAATCCGGCGAAGCCTTCGGAAATCGTCGGAATTCACCAGAAGGCAGGGAAGGAGCATGTGGAGCCGGCCATGCAGGCGGCGCTCGCGGCGTTCCAAACCTGGCAGTACGCACCGGTGGAAGACCGTACCGGCGTGCTCTTCCGGACGGCGCAGATTCTGCGCGAGCGGAAGTTTGAATTCAACGCGTGGCTGGTGCTGGAAGTCGGCAAGAACTACGACGAAGCGGAAGCCGACACCTGCGAGGCGATCGACTTTCTGGAGTTGTATGCGCGCCAGGCGCTAGTGATGGACGCTGCGGAGCCGGTGGTACAAATGCCTGGTGAGCGCGGCTTCCTGCGCTACATCGCGCTCGGCGTGGGCGCGGTAATTTCGCCGTGGAATTTCCCCAATGCGATTGCACTCGGCATGGCGGGAGCGAGCCTGGTTTGCGGGAACACGGTCATCTTAAAGCCTTCGAGCGACTCTCCCACGATCGCGGCCAAATTCTTCGAAGCGCTGGAAGAGGCAGGGATGCCACCGGGCGTAGTGAATTTCTGCCCCGGGTCCGGCGCCAGTTTCGGCAACGGGCTGGTGGAACATCCCAAGATGCGCTTCATTGCGTTCACGGGTTCGCGCGACGTCGGCCTGGAGATTCACACGCGGGCGGCGCATACCCAAAAGGGGCAGGTCTGGATCAAGCGGACGGTGCTCGAGATGGGCGGCAAGGACACGATCGTGGTGGATGCCGACGCGAATCTGGATTCGGCGGTGGATGGCGTGACGGCGGCGGCGTTCGGCTTCCAGGGACAGAAGTGCTCGGCGTGCTCGCGGGCAGTGGTGCACGAGGCGATCTACGACCAGTTCCTGGAGAAGTTGAAGGCCAGCGTGGAGAAGCTGCAAATCGGACTGCCGGAAGACAATGCCAAGATGGGGCCGGTGATTAACGAAGGCGCCATGAAATCGATTCTCGACTATATCGAAATCGGCAAACAGGAAGGCCGCCTGATCACCGGAGGCGCGCGGGTGGCGGGCGAGGGATATTGTATTCAGCCCACCGTGATCGCCGATATCGCCCCCAAGGCGCGGCTCTCGCAGGAAGAGATTTTCGGACCGGTGCTGGCGGTGATTAAAGCCAAGGATTACGATGAGGCCCTGGAGATCGCCAACAATACCGAGTACGGTCTAACGGGCGCGGTGTACACGACCAGCGATGCAAAGATCGAGCGGGCTAAACGCGAGTTCCACGTTGGCAATCTGTACATCAATCGCAAGTGCACCGGCGCGGTGGTGGGCGCCAATCCGTTCGGCGGCTTCAATATGTCGGGCACGGATTCCAAGGCTGGCGGCACCGATTACCTCTACCTGTTCAGCCAGGCGAAATCGATCGGCCATAAGCTCTAGGGCGGGCTCGTACAGCAATGGGCGCTGACTGGAATGCGGGACTGTATGACGCTTCCCACGGGTTCGTGTGGGAGTTCGGGCGTGATCTGGTCTCGCAGCTTCGTCCGCAGGCGGGCGAGCGCATCCTTGACGTAGGCTGCGGCACGGGGCACCTGACAGCCGAAATCGCGGCTACCGGCGCACGGGTTACGGGCGTGGATCGGTCACCGGCGATGATCACGCAGGCGCTTGCCAATTTTCCAGAGCTCGTGTTTGAAGTGCAGGATGTGGCGGCGCTCAGCTACGAAGCGGAGTTCGACGCGGTGTTCTCGAATGCGGCGCTGCACTGGGTGCTGCCCGCGGCGGAGGCGGCGGGGTGCATGGCACGGGCGCTGAAACCCGGCGGGCGGCTGGTAATCGAACTCGGCGGACGCGGGAATATCGCGATCCTGGTGGAGGGAGCTTATCGCGCGCTGCGGCGGCTGGGAGTTGAGGATCCCGAGAAGTACAATCCCTGGTATTTTCCGGGAGTGGGCGAGTATGCGCCGCTGCTGGAACGCCACGGGATCGAGGTGACCTTCGCGGCGTTGTTCGACCGGCCGACGCCGCTGGAAGAGGGGGAAGGCGGGTTGGAGACGTGGTTCCGGATGTTCGGCAGCCGTCTCATGGAGCCATTGCCCGAAGGCCGCCGCGAGGAGTTCCTGCGCCTGGTGGCGGGGTACGCCGCGCCCCATCTTTGGCGCGACGGCCGCTGGACGGCCGACTACCGACGGCTGCGCATCGCGGGCAGGAAAACTTTCCGAACCGAAACGGCGCCTGCGACGTAATAGTCAGCAATGCGCAACGAAATCCGCTATGCCTTCCGCACGCTGCTGCGTGACCGGGCTTTCGCCCTGATGGTGGTGTTGTCACTAGCGGTGGGGATTGGCGCGAATACCGCGATCTTCTCGCTGGTCAATGGCGTTCTGCTGCGGCCGCCGGAGTTTCCGAATCCGGATCGCCTGGTGGTGCTGACGCAGTTCGCGCCGAAGCTTGCCAAGCAATATCCCGCGCTGCCGTTGAATATCGCGATCTTTGCCGAGTGGCAGAAACAATTGACCACCATCGAGAGCATCGGGATCGCGCAATCCAACGTGTTCAATCTTACGGGCGGCGGACAGCCGGAGCAGGTACGCGGGGCGCTGGTATCGGCGAGCCTGTTCCGCGTCTTTGGAGTGAAGCCGCGCGTGGGGCGCACGTTCACGGACGACGAAGACCAGGCCGGGCACGAGCAGGTGGTGGTGATCTCCGACTCGCTGTGGCACCGGCGGTTCCAAAACGACCCAGGCGTGATTGGACGCAAGATGTTGTTGGATGGGAAGCCATACGAGGTTGTCGGTGTGCTGCCGGCGAGTTTCCGTTTTCCGCGTGAAGAGAAGGCCGGGACGCGATTCCTCGGAGAAGGGCTGGAGGTCTACCGGCCGCTCGGCGTAGAACCCGGCGACCTGAAGATCCGGCTCGGCGATTTTAACTACTGGGCGACGGCGCGCCTCAAGCCGGGGATTTCGCCCGCGCGCGCGCAGGCCGAGCTCAACGTGGTGCAGGCCGCGGTGAACAAGCAGATCCCTGGAGATTTCGACTTGCACGCGACGCTCACGCCGCTGGTGGAGCGCATGGTGGGCGATGTGCGACAGGGCCTGGTGCTGCTGATGGCGGCGGTGGGCGTGGTGCTGCTGGTGCTGTGCGTGAATCTGGCGAATCTTTCGCTGGCGAGGGCGGCGGGCCGTGCGCGCGAAGCGGCGATTCGCACGGCATTGGGAGCGAGCCGCGGCAGGCTGATTCGCCAATCGCTGGTGGAGAGCACGGTACTCGCACTCGCCGGCGGAGCGCTGGGCGTCACGCTGGCCTACTTCGGCGTAAGCGCTTTGCTGGCGGCGGCGCCGGTGGATCTTCCGCGCCTGGACGAGGTGACGCTCGATGTGCGGGTGCTGCTGTTCGCGCTCGGAATTTCGTTGGGAACAGGATTGATTTTCGGCGCACTCCCGGCTTTGCGCAGCGCGCGATCGGCGCCGTTTGAGACTTTGAAATCCGGCAGCCGCAGCAATACAGAAGGACGCGGGGGATTGCGCGTCCGCAACGTGCTGGTCAGCCTGGAGGTGGGACTGAGCGCCGCGCTGCTGGTGACCGCCGGATTATTGATGTCGAGCTTCCTGCGCGTGATGTCGGTGGACAAGGGCTTCAACGTGGAGCGCGTGCTGGCGATGAACATCTCGATTCTGAATTCGAAGTATCCCAAGACGCCGGCGCGGGCGGAATTCTTCGACCGGGTGCTGGAGAAGGCGAAGTCGCTTCCCGGGGTGCAGAATGCGGCACTGGTATCGGCGCTGCCGATGACGGGGGAGACGTGGATCGATATCGTGGGCACGCGAACACGACGCCCGGCCTCCGGTGGAGCTGCCGCCGACCAATGTGCGTTTTGTAAGCCCGGGCTACTTCCAATTGCTTCGCGTCGGGTTGCTCGATGGACGCGACTTTGCGGATCGCGATCGCCCGAACAAGGTGGTCATCATCTCGGCGGGGCTGGCACAGCGATTGTGGGGCAAAGAGAATCCGCTGGGGCGCAAGCTCAATGACAACGGCACGATGCTGGAAGTGGTCGGCGTGACGCCGGATTTTCGCAGCACGGGGCTGGATACCGATCCCGTCAATATGCTCTACATTCCTTACTGGCAGCGGTCGCAGCTAGGGGCGGCGATCCTGGTGCGCTCGGCCATCGATCCGCGGGCGCTCACCGGAGGCTTACGTTCCGCGGTGTGGTCCATCGATAGCGAAGTCACCGTGCCGCATGTGCGTACGCTCGAGGAAGTGATGTCGCAATCGGTTTCACAGCGGCGGTTCCAGATGCTGCTGGTGTTGCTGTTTGCGGGTGCGGCGCTCGCGCTGGCGGCCTTCGGCACGTACGGCGTGCTGGCGTATGCGGTGACGCGGCGGACGGCGGAAATGGGCATACGGATGGCGCTCGGCGCCGCTCAGGGCGAGGTGTTGCGCATGGTGCTGCGGCAGGGAATGACGCCGGTGATCGTGGGCCTGGCGGGGGGCGCGGCGGCGGCAATCGCGGCGGGGCGCTATCTGGAGAGCCTGCTTTTCCAGGTGAGCCCGCGGGACCCGGCGGCCTTTGCGATTTCCGGGGGCGTGCTGCTGGCCGTGTCCATCGCAGCGTGCCTGATACCGGCGCGGCGCGCCACGCGGGTCAATCCAATCGACGCCTTACGCTTTGAATAGGACTTCAGGCTCCTTTGTCAGGCTCCTTCCAGCATTTCAAATGCGGCGTGATAGAATGCGGGTTAACCAACAAGGAGAGCTGGATGTCGTCTTTTATTCAGAACCAGTTCGAACAGAATTTCATCACCACGAACGTGGATCACGTGTTCAACTGGGCGCGCAAATCGGCGCTTTGGCCGCTCACGTTCGGGCTGGCCTGCTGTGCGATCGAGATGATCGCATCCAGCACTTCGCGCTTTGACATTGCGCGCTTCGGAGCGGAGGTCTTCCGCCCGAGTCCCCGACAGAGCGACCTGATGATCGTCGCCGGTACGGTTACGCTCAAGATGGCGCCGGTTCTGAAGCGCATCTGGGATCAGATGCCCGATCCGAAATGGTGTATCTCTATGGGCGCGTGCTCCAGCGTGGGTGGGCCATTCAATACATACGCGGTGCTACAGGGCGTGGATAAGATTGTTCCGGTGGACGTCTACGTGACGGGGTGCCCGCCGCGGCCGGAGAACCTGTTCTACGCGCTGCTCAAACTGCAGGACAAGATCGATACCATGACGACGCTGGTCAAGCGGCCCACCGAAGTGCGGCTGGACGAGAGCATGCTGGAAGAATTCAAGCAGCAGATCCGGATCGCGCAAGTGCAGAATCCCGTATAAATCGTGTTTTACCGGGATGCACAGCAGATTTATCGCGTCAGTGAGCTCGATGTTCTGCCATGGCTTGTCCATGGTTTCGGGACCCGGCTAGCCGATATTCCGGCTCAATTCGCACAACTTGCGACCTTAAAACAGATCCATTCCTCTTCGTGCGTGACGGCGGAAGGGCGCAGCGGCACGCTCGGCGAGGGCGATGCGCTGCTCGAGAATACTCCCGGCTCGGTGGTCGCGGTAAAGACGGCGGATTGCATTCCGATCCTGTTGATCGACGAACGGTTACAGGCTGTGGCGGCGGTGCATGCCGGCTGGCGGGGAACCGCGGCGCGAATCGCGGCAGGCGCCGCGAACGCAATGCGGCAGCGCTTTGGAACGCGCGCGGCAGATCTTCACGCGGCGATTGGTCCGGGAATCGGCAAGTGCTGCTACGAGGTGGGGCCGGAAGTTGCGGCGCAGTTCGGGGGGCAGGGAAGGGCGCACGTGGATTTGGCGGCGGAGAATCGCCGGCAGTTGGAGGAGATCGGCGTAACTCCGGCGCGAATCTACGCGTCGAACTTGTGCACCATGTGCCGCGGCGAAGAGTTCCATTCTTTCCGGCGCGATAAAGATGCCTCTGGACGTTTGCATTCGTTCGCGGGGATCCGGTAGTCGAGCAGGGTGCGCGGTACATTGTAAGGGAGAGGCGTCACATGTTCACGTGGATCTGCCCGCAATGCGGGCGCGAAGTTCCCCCGGCTTACGACGATTGTCCGGACTGCAAGGCCAGGCTCGCACAAGCGGGCGGTGCGGTGCCGCCGGGTCCGCCGGCGCAACCGATGCCGCCGCAGCCTTCCTCTCCGCAACAGCCGCCAACGTATTATCAGCAGCCGCCCCAGCCGCCGGCCGCGCAGCAAGAGCCTCCGCCTTATTACCCTCCGCAGCAGCAGCCGACGCAGCAACAACCGCAATATTACGCGCAACCGCCGCAACCGCCTCCGCCGCAAGCGCCGGCGGGATACTACCATCCGCCGGAGCCGCAGCAGCGGCATGGAATGAACCTTCCGGTCTGGCTGATGACCATCGTTTTCGCCTTGGCGATTGGCGGCGTGGTGCTCGGAATCGTGTGGCTGGCTTCGAGCAATCGAGGCTCAGCGGGAACGGGACCTACGCCGACCGCGACGGTGGAAAGCCCGGCCGCAACCCCTGGCGCGAAGACCAGCTCGATGCAAAAGTACATCGAAGTGACGGGTGTGCGCTTCGTGCTCGACGCCAAGAAAAAGACCCAAGTTAAATTCGTGGTGATCAATCACTCCGAGGCGGATATCAGCGGGTTGGCGGGCAACGTCACGGTTTGGGGGCGCACCCGGAAATCCGAGGAAGACGCGCAGGGCACGTTCTCTTTCAGCACCAATCTGGCGCCCTTCGAATCGAAGGAATTGACGGTGCCGCTGAATTCGAAGCTGAAGATCTACGAACTCGGGGACTGGCAGAACATCACGACGGACGTCCAGATCACTGCGCCGGCGGGGTATAAGCGGTTTCACTGTGGTCTGGGCGGCAGCTTCGCCAGATTTTCTCGCGCTTCCGCCAGGGTAGGGTCCATGCGAGACGCGCGTTCAAAATCGCCGCGCGCCGCCTCGGTCTGCCCCAGCGCTTGAAGCGCGACGCCGCGATTATTCACGTTGCGCGCGTCCATGGGAGAGAGCGCGAGCGCCCTGCCGAACTCTTCGAGCGCGCCATCGGGCTGGCCTTCGGAGAGCAAGATCTTGCCGATCTCGGTGGCGATCTCGGGATTGTACGGGGCGTCGAGGCGCGCCTTTCCCAACAGGTCGAGCGCCTTGGCCGCGGGTAGTGCGCGCGATAACTGAAGTTTCGGGCGGAGTTTTTGCGGGGCGCGATCCATCGCTTCCTGCCACAAGGACGCGTCCGACATCCATACTGCCGTGCGCTGCACGCTGAGGGCAAGCAGGACGAGGCCAATCGCCGCCAACACTGCCTGCTGCCGGATGCGGGCGAGGGGAATCGCAGCGGCCGCCGCGAACGCGAACATCGGCAGGTACATGCGCCGGTCGGCCGAAAGATCGGCGACCGGGAAGACGGAGGAACTCGGCAGCAACAGCAGTAGCCCTGCAATGAACCAGGTCGCGATTTCCGCGCCGGCGCGGCGCCAGATAGCGAAAACCGCTGCCAGCAACAGCGCCCACGCCGCCGCGCCGAGCCACGGCGCGACATGGATATCGGGATCGACCGTGAACCCGTAAGGCGCCACGGTGAGTTGGAAGTATCGCCAGATCACAACGGATTGCGCCAGCAAATAATTGAGCGGCGAAATGCCGGCCTGGGCACCGCCCGGGCGCACCCGGGGTCACGCTGAGGGCCCATACGACGCGCGCGCCCGCGGCTGCCGCGAGTGCGGCCATGACGGTGATCACGGACCACGCAGCCCGCGGGGCCGGAAGCGTCTTCCGCCATGTGAGCCACGCCAGCATCACTGGAAATGCGGCGCATTCCTCTTTCGCCAGCAGTGCGAGCGCGAACCAGAACAAGGCGACCCAGGGACGGTCCGCCAGCCATTCGCGCAGCGCGGCCAGGCACAGCAGCGTGGCCAGCAGGATGCTGCGCGCCCAGATATAGTTCACGGCCTCGGCCTGAATGGGCGACACGGCGAAGATCGCCGCCGCAAGCCACGCGGCGCGCTCCGGCAGCAGGCGGCGGAGGCATTCCCACGCGAGCAGGACGGCGCCGAGATGGAGCAGCAGATTGACGAGGTGGTAGCCCAGCGGATCGCCGGCGCCGATGGCGCGGTTCAACCAGAAGCTGAAATACGTGAGGGGCCGAGTTTGCCGAGGTCCCCAGACTTCCAGCCAGGCGCGCGGCGATTGGAGGACCGGGTCGGAGAAAATGGCATAATCGTCAAAGTGAAAGCCCGAACCGAGCGAAGCGCCGAAGGCGACCAAGAGCAGCAGCAAGCAGGAGGAAGCGCGCACGCATGAGCAACTACGAGCTTACGTGAAACGGCCCAAGACCGCAGCCGAGCGCCAGCAGAGAATCAGCGAGATTTTGCGCACCTTGGATGTGATGTACCCCGACGCCACCTGCGCACTGACTCACAGCAGCCCCTGGGAATTGCTGGTGGCCACGATTCTTTCCGCGCAGTGCACTGATAAGCGCGTCAACATGGTCACGCCGGATCTATTTCGCAAGTACCCGACGCCCCGGGATTTCGCGGCGGTGGCGCCGGAGGTGCTGGGCAATGATATTCGCAGCACCGGCTTCTTCAACAACAAATCGAAATCGATCATCGGCGCGGCCAAGCGGGTGCTTCAGGAATTCGGCGGGCAGATTCCGAAAACGATGGATGAGATGCTGACGATCCCGGGAGCGGCGCGCAAGACGGCCAATGTGGTGCTGGGGACGGCGTACGGGATTGCTTCCGGCATCGTGGTGGACACGCACGTTTCGCGGATCGCACAGCGTCTGGATTTGACCAAGGCAACCGACCCGGTGAAGATCGAGCAGGATCTGGTGAAGATCATTCCCCAGGACCGTTGGATTCGGTTTTCTCACCAGATTATTTTGCACGGCCGCGCGCTTTGTGTGGCGCGCAACCCGGAATGCGCGCCTTGCGGGCTGAATCCCCTGTGCTACGCCAAAGACAAGCGCGCGTAAACCACCAAATTAGCGTTCACTAACATTTACGAATCCGTTTCACCCCTCCACGCGTTTATATAAGTAGCAGGAGGAAGAAAATGAAACGAGGAATTCTGGGGGCCCTTTTGATGTCTGCCGCGCTGGTGGCGGGCGTATCCGCCGCAGGTAAGGAGACTCCGGGAGCGCCGCGTACCGATGCCGACGTCGCCAAAAGCGTGCGGCACGAGATTCTGATGTACCCAAACTACACTCTGTGGGACGACGTGAGTTTTCGGGTGCAGAACGGCAGCGTTGAATTACTGGGCGCTGTGAACCAACCTTACAAGAAATCCGATCTGCAGAACATCGTGAAGCACGTTGCCGGCGTAACGGCGGTTACCAATGAGTTGAAGGTACTGCCGCTATCGAATTTTGACGACCGGCTACGCCTTCAGGTTGCACGTGCGATTTATAACGACCCCACCTTATCGCGCTATGCGATGGGTGCGGTGCCTTCGATCCACATCATCGTGGACAACGGCCACGTCACGCTCACGGGAGCCGTGAACAGCGCGATGGAGAAACAGATCGCCGGCATGCGCGCCTCGGGCGCAGGGCTGGGATTCGGTGCGGTGGTGAACAATCTCACGGTTGAGAATCCGCCCGCCAAGAAGAGCTAGACCGTCCCTTCACGGCGGCTGGGGAAACCCGGCCGCCGTTTCCATTTCCGGTCAGTCTTGTCTCAGGGCCGACATGGGCTCCATTCTGGATGCCCTCAGTGCCGGCAAGTAGCTGGCGAGCAGCGCAACGCCGGCCAGCAACACGATCGCCATTAGCATGGTTGGCGGATCGTACGGCTTCAGGCCGAACAGGAGCGCTCCCGCAGCCTGCCCCGCCCACAAAGCAAGGCCAGTGCCGATCACAAGGCCAACTCCCAGCAGCAATAAAGCTTCACGCAGTACCAGCCGGACGACCCGGCCGCGATCCGCGCCGAGCGCTACGCGGACGCCGATCTCATTGCGCCGCCGCGCCACCATGTACGCGATCACGCCGTACAATCCGAGCGTCGCCAGAACTGCGGCCAGCAGGCCGAACACACCTGCCAGCATCGCCATGAGGCGGTCACGCAGCAGCGATTCCTGAACGCGATCAGACAGCGTGTGGAATTCGATGCCGATCCCGGCGTTTATTTTCGCCACGGTAGCCTTCAGGCTGAGCGTTTCCACGGAGGAGATGGGGCTGCGCACGACAAACGTGGCCCCGGTATCCGGATCGTCCTCCTGGGCCATCGGGTAGTAGGCGACGGGCAGAAAGTCTTCGCGGAGTTCATAGTACTTTGCGTTGCGGACCAGGCCCACCACCTCATAAATGGGATCCGGCTTGCCGGCGGGCCCTTGCGTTCGAAACGAACGGCCCAGCGGATTACCGCCGCCGAAAACGGTCTTCGCGAAAGCTTCGTTGACGATTGCGATCTTGGGTGATCCGAGAGTGTCGCGATCGTCAAAATCACGGCCGTTGACGAGGGTTGTGCCCATAGTCTTGAAATACAGTGGGCTGACGCGATTGTAAAAGCAATCGGCATGCTTGCCGGTGGAACCGTCGGCCCAGGTGTTTTCGTCCCAGCCGCCGCCGCCGAGGGGGGCGAGCGCCACTTGCGCGGCGGAAGCGACGCCCGGCGTGGCACGAAGCGCCTCGAGCAATTGGCGATGCACCTCTGCCAGGCGTTCCTTGGGATAGTGAGCGGGACGAAGATCGAGGCTCATCGCGGTGACACCTTCCGTGCGGAATCCGGCGTCCACCGCGGTCAGTTTTTGCAGGCTGCGCACGAACAGCAGCGCGCCCACCAGCAGCACGAGGGAAAGGGAAACCTGCGCCACCACGAGCACGCGACGCAGGCCGAACCGTTCGCGGCCCGCCGTGAGCCCGCGTCCGCCGGCGCGCATGGCGGATGCAGGCGCGATCTTTGTGGCACGCAGGGCCGGCAGCAGACCGAAGAGCAGGCAGGTGCCGACGGCGACCGCGGCTGTGAATGCGAGCACCCGGAGGTCCAGCCCGAACCCTACGAAGATCGGATCATTCGGGCTGCTCAAGAATGCAATCAGGCCGCGGCTCAAGACTTGTGCGATGGCAGCGCCCAGCGCGGTGCCGGCTAAGGAGAGCAGCATGCTTTCGGCGAGCAGCTGCGCGATCAGCCTGGCGCGCGAAGCGCCAATCGCCAGCCGGATGGCGATCTCGCGCTCGCGCACACTGGCGCGCGCCAGCAGCAGGTTCGCCAGGTTCGCGCAGGCAATCAGCAGCACCAGGCCGGTGGTGGCGAGCAACAGCCACAAGGGAGCTTCGTATTGCCGGCGCAGGCCGGAAACGCCGGTGGCGCCCTCCGTCACATCGAGTTTGTCGGCAAGATAGCGTTTGGCATCATCCGGCCGGTAGGCAGGCGGCAGAGTCGCCTGCATGATGGCGGGCGAGAGGGTCTGCATGTGCGCCCGCGCGCGGTCCACCGTCCAGCCCGGCTTCAGCCGCCCCATGACGGAGAGCCACCACGCGGTGCGCCCGGGAATGCGCCCCTTGCCGTCGGCGAAGAACAACGGGTCGGCGCAAAGGGGCACCGCGACATCGTAACGATGTCCCACTTCAACGCCGAAGAAATCGGGGCCGGTCACGCCGATCACGGGGAACTGCCGGCCATCCAGCATCACGGTGCGCCCGAGTACATCGGCGCTACCGCCGAGTTCCCGCTGCCAGAAGGCGTAGCTGACCACTGCCGGGGGTGAACCACATCCGAGCCGGTCGTCCTCTGCTGCGAAGGCGCGCCCGATCACCGGCTGTACGCCGAGCACGCGGAAGAAATCCGCGCTTACGAAGACGCCCTCGGCATAGTGCGCTTCGCCGCCGGACGCCAGATTGAAATGTGTGGCGCTCCACGCAAGGAGGCCGGAAAACGCCTGCTGGCGATCGCGGAGCTGCTCCCAGTGACTATAGGTGAAGCGCGCGCTGCGGGTGGAGAACCAACCGGACCGCATCGAGCCCTTGGCAAAATCGAGGTACGCCAGATCCTCGGGCCGCTGCACCGGGAGGGCGCGCAATCGCACGGCGTTCACCAGCTGGAATACCGCGGTGTTTGCGCCGATGCCCAGCGCCAGCGAAAGCACCGCGACTGCTGCGAAGCCGGGATTTAACCGGAGCTGTCGAGCGCCGAAGCGCAGGTCTTGCCACACGTGTCCTGCCATAGTTTTACCTTCCCTTGAGACGGTCGAAGCGCGGGGTTGGTTAGTAAACGCGATCCCCGTTGCTACAATCGGGATTCGTGAACCGATTCCCGATCCTGGCGATTCTTCCGGCAGCGCTTTTGGTTTGCTGCAACCGGCTGCCGGAGAGTTTTCCGCCGCCGGTGCAACGCGCTGCGCTCTTCGTGCCGCGCGCCGGCGCGCTGGGCCACTTCCTTTCCATGACGGACCCGAATGCCGATGCGTACCTTGTCAAAGACGTCGCCGATCACGGTCCGGGAACCTGGCGCTGGGTCTTCGATCATCCCGTGCTGCGCTTTTATTTGCCCGATGTCGCACGCGTCAACTTCGCCATGGATTTCGCAATTCCCGAACGCACCATGCGCGAAACGGGGCCGGTGACGTTCACCATCCGCGTGAATGGAACCGTGCTCGATCGCCCGGTGTGGAAGACACCCGGCGAACAGCACTACGCACACGCCGTGCCCTCCGAATTACTACGCCTCAACGCCATTAATCTGGTCGCCATCGATCCCGACCCAGTATGGGTCTCCAAGGCCGATGGCGGCAGGCTCGGGTTCATCCTCTCCCGCGCCGGGTTCACGGAGTAAATTTGCAGGCGCTGGCAATTCTGTGGGGAGCGGCTTTCACCGCAGCGGCCAGCCTTGCGCTGGGAAGCCTGCTGCTGGGCGATAGCTGCCGTGACACCGGCGCGCGGTTCGTCACGGGCGCCGCAGTGCTCAGCTTCGCTGTGTTCCTGCTCTGCAGCGTGGGGCTCGCATACCCGGCGGTCTTCCTTGCCGTCGAAATCGTGGCCATCGCCGCGGCGCGTCCCACATTGAAACTGGCGCCGCGTTGGAGCTGGTGGCTGCTGCCGTTCGCCGTGTACTCCGTGGTCTATCTTGCGAATGCGATGGCGCCGGAGGCCAGTCCCGATGGCGCAGGATACCACCTGGGGCTGGTCGCGCACTATTTTCGCGAGCATGGCTTTGTCCGCATCACGGACAATTTCTATGCGGCGATGCCTGGCGGCGTGGAAATGCTTTTCCTGTTTGCGTTCGCCTTCGGGAAGCACTCCTCGGCCGCGCTGCTGCACCTGTTGTTTCTGGTAGCGCTGGTCTGGCAGATCTATAGCTATGCGCGCCGCGCCGGCTTTCCGATGGCGGGCGCCAGCGCCGCGCTTCTGGTGTTCGCAAGTCCGGCAGCCGGCATCGATGCCACCAGCGCGTATAACGACGTCGCTATCGCTGCCATCGCTTTCACGCTATTTCATCTGCTGCAGCTTTGGAACGAAGAGCGCGCGCCGCGTGTTCTGCTGGCGATTGGCCTGACGGCAGGTTTTGCCTTCGCGTCGAAATACACCGCCTGGCCGGCGGTCGCGTACGCGGTTTGCTTCGTGGGGTTCAAGAATCGGAAGGCGGCGATCCCGGTGGCCGCGTGCGCCGCCTTGATGATCGCTCCCTGGCTGCTGAAGAATTGGATCTATTTTCAAAATCCGGTGGCGCCGTTCTTCAACCGGTGGTTTCCGAACCCTTACGTCAGCATCGCCTTTGAAGACACATACCGCCGCCTGATGGCGATCTACCAATTGAAATCGCGCTGGCAAATTCCCCTGGAAGTCACCACGTACGGGTCGCTCTCCGGACTGCTGGGACCGGTTTTCCTGCTAACGCCGCTCGCATTGCTCGCCGCGCGCCGGCGCGAGGGCCGCCAACTTCTGCTGGCGGCGCTGGTCTTCAGCGTCACGTATTTCAGCAACATCGCCGCCCGCTTCCTGATTCCGCCGATGCCGTTTATCGCGCTCGCCCTCACGCTCTGCATTGAGCGCGATTCCGCAGCTCGCGGTCGCGCTCGCCTTAATCCATTGCGTGATCTCCTGGCCGACGCTGGTGCCGCGGTACGCGCACCCGGACGCGTGGCGCCTCGCCAAGATTCCGTGGAAAGAAGCGCTGCGCATCAAGCCCGAGGAACCTTATCTTGAATCGCATCTCGCCGGCTACGGGGTGGATCGGCTGATCGAGCAAAAGACTCCGCCCGGCGCCACCATTTTCAGCTTCACGCCGATTCCGGAGGCCTACACTTCGCGGCATATCCGCGTGGAATACCAGGCCGCGCCGAATCAGATCGCGGGCAAGATTCTGTGGACCGCGACTCAGCCGGAATACGCGCCCGTCTGGCGGCTGCGCTTTTCCTTTCCCCGGCAAAAGCTCCGCGCGATTCGCCTGGTGCAGAGCGGCACTGCTGACGATTTCTGGAGCGTCCACGAACTCCGCATTCTGGATGGCGAGCGCGAACTCCAACGCGCGCCGCAATGGCGCCTCACCGCCCAACCGTACCCTTGGGGTGTGCAGGATGCCTTCGATAATTCCCTTGCCACCTTCTGGATCTGCGGCGACACGCTCAAGCCGGGCGAATTTCTCGCTGTCGATTTTCATGGCGAGGAGACCGCTGACTCCGTCAACATCGAAACCGCTCCCAATCAACCGGGCTTGCGCCTGCGCCTGGAAGCGCAGGCAGAGGGCGGCGGCTGGCGATTGCTTTCCGCCGCCGCGCAGACTTCCGATGCCGCGCGCCCGCTCGGGCTACGCCGCGCCGTCGCAGCCGAGCTCAAGCGGCGCGGCATCGATTACCTGCTGGTCTTCGATCGCGACGAAGGCGCCGACGACCTGCGCCTGAATACCGACATCTGGGGACTCCGTGCGGTGGGCGAATATAGAGGAGCGAGACTCTACCAAATCCTATGAAACTGTTCCTGGGAGTGGACGGCGGACAATCCGGCACCACCGCGTTGATCGGTGATGAGACGGGCCGCATCGTCGGCGAAGGTGAAGGCGGACCTTGCAATCATGCCGCGGCGGGCGAAGGCCGCGCCAAGCTGGAACGCGCCGTGGCCGAATCACTTGGCGGCGCTTGTGCCCAGGCCGGCATCGACCCTTCTACGGTGAGCTTCGAGGCTGCCTGTTTCGGCATGAGCGGGGGACCCGACGACAAGCGCGAGATTCTGGCCGGCATCCTGCGCACCGGCGCGCCTGGTGGTGACGAACGATGCGGTGATTGCGCTTGCCGGAGCCACCAGCACAGGGCAGGGAATCATCACCATCGCCGGAACCGGCTCCATCGCTTTCGGGCGCAATGCCGCGGGACGCACCGCGCAGGTCCGGCGGCTGGGGGTACATCTTCGGGGATGAAGGCGGCGGGTTCGATATCGCCCGGCAGGCGCTGCGCGCCGCGCTTCGCATGGAAGAAGGCTGGGGTCCGCCGACGGCGCTGCGCGAAATTCTTCTGGCCGCTACCGGCGCGGCGGATGCGAACGACCTGCTGCATCGTTTCTACACGCCGGAGTGGCCGCGCGCGCGGGTTGCCAAGCTGGCGCGCCTGGTAGATTCGGCGGCCGCCGATTCCGATGCCGTCGCGATCGAAATTCTGCGCGGTGAAGCGCAGCAGCTGGCGATGATCGCGGGAGCGGTCCGAGCGCAGTTGTGGACTGCGGGCGAAGAAGTAGAGGTCGCCTACATCGGCGGGGTCTTCGAAAGCGACCTTCTTCGCGAAAGCTTTCGAATGCTGGTGGAACTTAACGAGGGCGTCCGTTGCGCGCCACCACGGCATGGGCCCGCCGGGGGCGCCCTGCTCGAGGCTTATCGCGCCGCTGGTTTGAAGATCGATTTGCAGAGGGGAGAATAGGCGGCCCGTTCGAACCTGTTCACGGGTGTGTGCCTGCGGCACGCGGACCTGAATCGGCGACAGCAGCGGCGAGCGCCTCGACGACGGTCCGCAACACTTCCGAGATCTCCGGTGAGGCCACCATTTGCGCGGCAGTGGGTTTGCCTGAGGTAATGGGCAGGGTAAGCGACGCCTCGGGTACTACGGTGGCCGACATCGTGCGCAGCGTCTCTGCCAGGGCGGCATGTGCGATGGTTGCGTACGGCGATGCGTTAATAAGCGCGACCGGCTTATCGATCAACTCGCCGCTGCCGACCACCCAATCGAGCGCATTTTTCATGACGCCCGATACCCCGTGCGCGTATTCCGGACTACAGATCATGATGGCATGGGCGTCACGCAGCGCCTGACGATAGGCGGCCACGGCCGTGAGCGCCGGACCGCTTTCCAGATCCGGATTGAAGGGCGGCAGATTTCCGAGCTCCCTCCAAACTTGCACTTCGATTCCCGGGGACGCCAACTGAGCCGCGGCTTCCAAAGCCGCGGTATTCGCCGAGCCCGAACGCAAGCTACCTGATATTCCCAGAATCTTCACGGGTAATTGGATGCGGCGCAACGGTCAATCGATGCGCGTCAGGCGAATCAGGCTGACCGCCGGGAAGAGCCCGTCACTTGCGAGAGCGAGCTGATTCATGCCCTGGGGCAAGGCGAAAACTCCGGCGCGAAACCAGCGCTGCTGCTGCTGCATCCATCCGCCGGATGTCACGGCGCAAACACCCGAGGCGGCCACACGGCGGTTTAGTAACAATTGAAGCGGGCGCGGTTCGGCGCTGGCGCAGCGAACTGAGATTTCGCAGCGTCCCGGGGAAGACAATCCGACGTCATATTCCGCGGTGGATGGAATGCCGGCGGAGGCGATCACGGGCTGGTCGGCGCGTCCGGTATCGCCCAGGCGACCACAAGAAAGCAGAATCCGACGGCCAGGACTTCGAAAGCTGCAGCTGGCAGATTACGCCCAGGGCCGCTGAGCGGCTGGCGTGGAACCGGGCTTTTCATTCTGGGCAAGTTCGTGGGCGGAGTGGGGAAAGCTAATTCTAGCAAACTTGCTAAGACACCCGCCGGAGGATGTTCGCTTTGGGTGCGCCAACGGCGTCTACCACCATAGGAACTCCCCTGAGAAACTCGAGGCGGTGAGAGGCCCTCGCTTCACGCGGTAATTTCCAGCGTAATGTCGAGCGGCCGGCGTTTGAGGTCGTACCAGTTTCCGTCAATCTGCAGGATGAAGAAACGTAGCTCCTGACCGTGGCCGGGGCGGCCGTAATGGTAACCGATTAGGGCGACGAGCTCGACGCACCACTCCGCCAGGATCCGGCGAATGGTGGCGGCCTTCATTTCTGCCCAGTAGCGACCGTCCAGCGCGGGCAGCTCTGCGAGAGTGGCGATGTGCAGGATGCGGCCTCTGACGGAACCGAGTGCGGCGTTAGCGATTACGATTCGGTCGCCTTCGGCGAGGGTGCGAGAGAGGTTTTGAATGTCCACAGTTGTCCTTTCGGCATACACACTCTCATCGGAGCTTTTTCGCTCCAGCGATAGCTGATCGAGTGCTTTTGATCGACACCCCCAGCTTAAGTTCCGATAACGAATATTATGTCAACTTCAGAATGAGAAATGGAGGGTAAGCAAAAAACGGCCCGGTCCCCGCTGAATGGGACCGGGCCAAGTTGGGAAGAAGTACCGCAGTTGAAGAAACTGGTTAGCGACCGTGACCGCCGTTATTGTGATTGCCTCCTGAGTTGCCGCGGGAACCACTGTTGCCGGGCGAACTCTGCCGCGGCGCACTCGGAGCGCTCTGTCGCGCCGGTGCACTCTGCCGGGGGGCGCTATAACTGGGCGCACTCTGCCGGGGTGCGCTGTAGCTAGGAGCGTTTTGCCGCTGCGGCGCGTTATAGCTCGGCCGTTCGCGAACTACCGGAGGCGTAATTCGCAGAGATTCCTGCCGACTCGCCCCACTCGAATACTGGTTGCCGCGTGCTTGCGGCGGCTGGCGATCATTGCTCGGGCTCGATTGATAATTCTGCCGCGGAGCTGGATTGCTCTGCCGTTGTGCCGGACTATTCGCGTTTCCGGGCGCAGGGCTTCCAAACCGCTGCCATCCTCCGCGGTTGGTATCGTTGCGAGGCGCCGCCTGCTGGTTCTGTTGGGGCGCAGCCGCTGGACGCTGAACTTGGCCGAAGCCGTTGCGCGCGGCGGCCGGACTGTTCCCTTGCGGACTTGCCGGCTGGTTAGACGGTGACCCAAAGCGCCGCCATCCTGAGTCCTGGCCCGTGACCGGTTGTCCACCGCGTACGACGTTCGGTTGTGCGAGCGAACCGCGTTGCGCCCCTGAAGCGGCCTGTTGCGGGCGGAAGAACTGCGTATTGGCAGTGGACCGGGGGGCCACACTCGCCGGACGATCGGAAAAACGCATACTCGCGCTGCCGGGCGCCAGAGGCACATGGCCTTGGAGTGCCCCCACGCGGCCGATCTGGGTGCCGTTCATGCGCGCTACATTATTGAAGCGGCCGCTCTGGAAATCATTGACACGCACGGCACTCACTGCGTTGTTAAACCGCGCATTGCGGTATACGTTGGTGATATTTACGTTCGTAATGTTAATGTTTCGGTTGAATCTGTTCGCTCCGTAGAAGCCGCGTCCCCACCACGGGTGGAAGACTTCATACGGTGCCAAAGGAACCCAACCGATGTTGCCAAATCCGAAACCGATTCCCCCTCCGCCGCCGAAACCGACGAAGGCGACCAACGCAGGCGACCAGTAGTGCCGCGCGGTCATCAATCCGGGATACCAGCACCATCCAAACCGGTCATGATGAAACCAACGGCCATAGTGGTAAGGCGCCCAGCCCCAGGGATCGGAACTGACCCAGGTCCAGCCATACCAATCGTCCCAAACCCAGCGGCCCGCCTGATAAGGGGCCCAATCCGCGGGGACGGCCGTGGGATGCCAGACGTTTCCGTATTCGGGCACGTTGTTCCAGGTACCGGCGGCGTCCATATCCTCTGTGCCATAGACGCCGGGCCCGACGTTGCGCGCACTCACCGATTGCAGGATCATGCGGTCGCGGCTATCGCACCAGCGATCCCATTCGTCCGGACCACCCGCATTGACGACCTGGAATTCCGAATCGCCGGCCGCTCCGCGCGCCAGCATGGTCTGACCATTGCGCAACCATTGGGAGCCTCGAGGATTGAAGATCTCAACGTCACCGCCGCGCGCCGTCACTTCCGTTTCGCCGGCATCGTTGACCGAGATGCGGACACTGCCCTCCCGGGTCGGCCTTACGGATAAGCTCGGAGTATCGATCTCGACGACTTCATTGGCGTTGCGCAGAATCCGGTAGGTCATCACGCCGCGTGCGAGATCCATCTGATAATGACCGTATTCGACCTGGGTTAACCGCAATTCGGCGTTGGCGCCCAGGCGCAAAACGTTCGAGCTATCGAACTGAACTTCGGTACGGGAATTGGCACCGGTAGCGACATGGTCGTCAGACAGCAGCGGCGCGTTGATCACCCCCGCTACCCATTCACCGGCGTCTCCGCGTCGTACCGACACTTCGCCGTTCATCAAACTCAAGCGAGCTACTCCGCGCTTCAGATCGTCCTGATCTTGAGCGAAGGCAGGCAGTACGGCACCGGCCAGTGCCAGCGCTCCTACCGCAAGAGCTGAGAATCGAGAATTGCGAATCTGTCCCATACACCGAGTCTCCCGAACCACGCCCCGCTAGTATGCACGGCTCTGGCCAAACAGTTTTTCTTTTATATTCAGAAACATAGAGCGATAAGTGAAAGTCGCCAGGTGGCTGAAAACCACCAGCATGGCTGTGAAGGAGCAGGCGACCCGCCGAATCCGCTATCTGGCCAGCGTCAGGTTCGCATCTTGATACAACACTTGAAGATGACGCGTGTTTACCAAGGCGCGGTCCTCACCCGCCAGGACGTAATACTCATGGGTGCCGGAGAGCGGCTTGGTTTCCGCCCGATCCCAATTTCCCTGCCGCAGCCGGAGACGGTAGTAGTTGAAAACCGGTTCTGCCGATTCGCTTACGCCGATGCTGACGCCGCCCAAGCCAATTTCCGCGCGCAGTTTCTTGGCTAGTGTTCGACCGCCCGA
Source organism: uncultured Solibacteraceae bacterium (assembly GCA_963811575.1). Classification (GTDB taxonomy): domain Bacteria; phylum Acidobacteriota; class Terriglobia; order Bryobacterales; family Bryobacteraceae; genus Solibacter. The sequence goes on from CAWERY010000018.1 coordinate 510,025, forward strand.
ATACTCGTGTCCGGAGGCGTAACTCTTGAAATCCGCCTCGGATACGTACCGGCAGATCAAGACGATGCTAGCCACTTGGAACACGACTTGTGCAGTCTTGTGATTCCACTTCAAGAGAATTGAGGTAAACGTAAGCGTACAAAGAGGAATCAGATATACGGCACCCGCTTCCGGGAAGGGGCTATGAGTCCACCGGTGGGCTGCCAGGAGGATCACAAGGGTAACCGCCAGTGTCCCGCCGGTGAGGACCACGATGCCGCCCTCGCTCTGCCTCCAAACGCGAAGCGCCGCGACCGCACCGGCAAGTGCGAGCAAGCCTGCGCCAATTCGAGCTGCGGCACTCAGAATCTTAAGTGAAGTTCCCAAGGATATCGCGCTGATTTCATTGAGGGATTGCCGCAGGCTGGTAGCCCCGCCCACGAGGCTGCGGGAATCTATGTGATCCAGCGGGATCGCCACGAAAATAAAGGTAGTCAAAACAACGAGAAGGACGAAGACTGTTCCCTGCCCCTTTGGCCACAACCACCCATGGCCCCACGCCAGGATGACGATCGCCATCGCCGCTGCGGGTGCCGCGAACGCCAATGCCGCCGCCACGCTCAGCCCGAGACACACGGCTGCGAGCTTAAACTTCTGTTGGTTAAACGATTCAGCCGATTCGAGGATCAGCTCCAACGCCCACATCAGAAAACCGAGCCCCATGCCATAGCCACGAGCTTCGCCCATGGCGTCGAGGACCATCGGATTCAAGGTGAGTAGCCCGGCTACCAGGACGGGGACGAAGCCGGCACCGAACCGCCGGGTTGCCAAGCGGTACACGGCCCACCAATACAGCAGGCCGCCAAGCAGGCTGGGCAGCCGCAACGAAAGTTCCGTGAGATGGAATCGAGAGGTTGAGATTCGAACCAGGATCGTATTGATAATGTGATTGTTACTATCGAAGTGTTCGAGCGCCTCCCGCCACGGTGGCTCGATAAAGCGCACGTAGTTCCACGCCTCGCCGAGAGTCACAGGGAGCGTCATTGCCCGGATCAGGCTCACCACGGCCACGGCGGCGAGCAAGCCGCGCACCGGATTAATCGATGCGGTAGAGGTGCGTTCCATTGGCTTCGGCGAGTTGAGTGACGCCCCAAAAGTTCGGGTACTTATTCATGTCCTTAAAAACGAAATCTCCATCGTTCAGCAGCAGATAACGGAAGCCCAGTGCCTTCACGTCCCGAGCCGCGGCACGCCGGATCCCTGTTGGAAAATCGGCCTTCACGAACTGAGCCGTGTCGGTAATCGGCACCCAGCGGCCCGAGGGCAGGAGCGTTTCCACCTGAAGTTTCGCATCCCACGCCGGGTCGCATTCCACCACCACCTCGTCGATCGGACGTGGAGCGCCGAATTCCACCTCAATCCTCGCGTGGGGAGACATCGCTTCCCAGGTGGACCATCTGGTGGCATAGCTATTATCGAAGGCCAATTGGACTTCCTCTCCGTTGGGCCAGGCGCTGAGGCGCCAGTCCGCCGAGCGGGGCAATTCCCTGCCCGCCGACAGTAGCCGCAATTCCGAGACGGTCCAGAAACCCGGCGCCGACGCGATATTCACCACACGAACTGCCCGAGTCGAGATGGGAAGAAACTTAAAGCGTTGCTGGTAGATCGGTGGGTGCGCTTGAGGCGCAAGCAGAATGTCATCTACGAGATTGCCGAGGGTCGATTCGTAAAATACTACGATGTCGCGATCGATATACGCCTCCGGGCGCCCGGCGAAGCTAAAGACTCTTTCGCCCGCCGGCACCTGGGTCTCGATGGCGCGCTTCAAGGCTAAATCGCCCAAGGTGCGCTCCAAAAACGGCGCGGCGGGCACTTGCCGGAGAGCTTCGCGAATCGGGAACGAACTGATGCGCCAGTTCCAGGGATGGCAGTAGGTGGAAAGCACCGCCGGCCAGCACATGAGGGCTTGGAACAAGGCAAGCGCGGGAAGCGCTCCGGCAACGTTCGCCAAGCCGATGCCGAGTGCCAGCGCCAGGAAGGGTGCGGAAGGGATGAGAAAGCGAGCGCCGACATTCAGGTACGCAGGCGCCGCAAAGACAACCGCGGCAGCCAGGAGCTGGCGGCCATACTTAAAGCGCAACGCGAGCAGAGCTAGGGGAGAGAGCAAAAACACCGGGCCGAAGGTTCCGCCGACAAGTGCTCCCCTGAGAGTGAGTTGCAGCGGAATCTCCCAGTAATGCTTGATCCCCTCGTAGTGAGAAAGGTGTTCTGCGTAAATGCGTTCCATGCCGGTGTGGTAGTAGGGATTTGGAAACCACGTATTCAGGAACGGCGCAAACGGATTGCTCACCCAGAACCAGTTGCGAAGAACCCAGGGGGCGACCATGATCATGGCCGGAAGGAGAAGCCAGATCATCCGGCGCACACGATCCGATTTAGCACGCCAGAAAACCCACACGGCTGCAAAGGGCAGCGTCAGGAATGCAGTGTACTTCACGGCGTAACAGAATCCAGCCAGCAAACCGATTAGATACAGTAGGCTATCGTTTCGATCTGAATCCCATACTTGAAGCAAATAGAACACTGCATAAATCAGCGTTGCAACTGTCAGGTCGTTGTATGCGGAGACTCCGTCTTTGGCGATCAGGGGACTGACGAATACCAGAATCGCGCCAAACAAGGCAGGGCGTTCGAAGCCAAATCTCTGGCCCCAAGAGACCATGAGCAGCGGCAGGGTGCATAGGAAAGCAAAATGAACCAGAGCGGCGGACGAGTGTCGGCCGAACGAAAATGCCACCAGAAAGAGCATCTCCATTCCCTGGGACAAGTAGGCGTAGAGGCTATGAAATTCCCAAACGAACCCATGATTTCGCCACAGTCTCACGACATTGCCGAGATGGTAGCCACTCCCATCGGGACTTACCTCTGGCGCAAGAGCATTCACGAAATAGTAGACAAAAAATACGGTAAATATAAGATAGAAAGGGACTAACCAATTGAGCGAAATTGCCGGCAAGCTGCGCCGGCGCTTGTGTTGCCTGCCGCTCCAGATCGCTGTTGCGATCGCCGCAATTCCCAGCCAGAGGAAGACTCCGCGCCGCGCCTGATGTACCAGGCAAAGCAGCATCGTCAGAAAGCTCAAACACCCTGCGCCGACTACGAACGCGATTAGGGCCGCTTCGAACCGGAAGAGGGCTATTCGAAGGCGCGAAAGCACGAGACTTCCCAGGGCAAGCGACACCGCCACTGTGAACAGTGCGCCGAACAGGATATTTGCGACTTCGCGCATTTATCGGGTAAAGCCAACGCTGCGCAGCAGGAAGGAAAGCTGGGCACCGTCCTCCGGGGAAATCCATCGGGGAGTGGCTTCAAAGGTGACGTGGACCTGCTTTCCCGGTTCGATCCAACCTTCGGGAACAGCTTGTTCGACATGGAAATCGCCCGGCTCGGCGCAATGCATGACGCCGAGTTTCCGGCCGCCGACTGTATAGGCGACGGTCACCGGCCCGGTAACCTTATATGTCACGCCGGGGACGGTGAAGTCGGCGACGAATTTCAAGCGGCCGGGTTCCTTCACCATGAAGCGCAATTCGGGCGCTACGAACGCCCACCGCCGGAAGTCGCGGCCGGGGCTGACATCCTTCACGATGTACTCGTCAGAAACGGGATCGTCCATGGTAACGAAGGGTCCGAGGCCGCCGGGATCCGGCCCGAGATCGAGCGAACGTTGCGGCGGCGCGGCGTACACCCCGGACGGCCGCCCGCAGGAGAGAGTTAGCACCGCAATGATAACCACCAGCAACGTTTTTCTCACCACGAAAGGGCAGTATAACAGTCCCATACGTACCAGCATGCGGTATACTTGCTGGTTCCTGAATGACCGGGTTCCTTGAAGACTTGCGCTATGGCCTTCGCGGCCTGGCGAAAAACCGCGGCTTCGCCTTAGTCGCTGTGTTGTCGCTGGCGCTCGGAATCGGGGCCAACACCACCATCTTCACACTGTTGAATGCGGTCTTCCTGCGTCCGCTTCCCGTCCGGAATGCGGAAGGCCTGACCGCGCTTTTCACCACCGACCAGCGCAACCCGGGGCTGCTCCCCTGCTCTTACCCGAATTATCGCGATTATCGCGACCAGAACAGTGTCTTCTCTTCCTTGCTCCTTTATACCGCGGTCACGGCCAACCTGACCGGGCGAGGCGACCCGCAACTTCTGATGGCCCAACTGGTCTCCGGGAGTTACTTCGAAACTCTCGGGGTGGACCCGATCGTGGGACGCGGTTTCCGGCCGGAGGAGGATGCCAGCCCGGGCGCCGCGGCGGTCGCGATCATCAGCCATCCGCTTTGGATCCGCTTGTATGCGGCGAGCCGGGACGTGGTGAACCGGACGATCGAAATCAATGGCCGCAGTTACGCCATCGTGGGCGTGGCGCCGCCCGGGTTCGTGGGATTGAACCAGTTGAGCGCGGCTGACATCTTCGTCCCGCTTTCGATGTATCCGCAGTTGCATCCGGCCGCGGCGCAGGTCAACCATCGGAGTTCCCTGCTATTTTCCGCCGTGGGGCGGCTTAAGCCAGGGGTCAACGTAGCGCAGGCGGGTGCGGCCATGCGCGGGCTGGCGGCACAACTGGAGCAGCAATACCCGGAGGATCGCGGTCGCGGCATTGCGCTGACCTCGATCACCGAAGCCTCGTTGAGCGCCCGCACGCGGCCCATCATCTCGCGCGCGGGAGCGGTGCTGATGACAATCTCCGCCCTGGTGCTGCTGATCGCCTGCGCCAATGTCGCCAACCTGCTATTGGCGCGTGCGGCCGGCCGCAACAAAGAGATTGCGGTCCGCCTGGCGATGGGCGCAACGCGCCCGCGCCTGATTCGCCAGTTGCTGACCGAAAGCCTGCTGCTCGCGCTGGCGGGAGGCGCAGTCGGTCTGATCATCGCCCGTTGGGCGCGCGACCTGCTGTGGGGAATGCGACCCGCGACCTTCAATCATGCTGGCTTCCACCTGGAGCTCGATTCGCGGGTGCTCCTGTTCACCATGGGCATTTCCATTGTGACCGGCATCGTCTTCGGCCTGGCACCCGCACTTCGCGCCACCAAGACCGATCTGGCGACGGATTTGAAAGAGCGCTCCAGTTCTTCCGCCGGCTTCCGTGGAATCTGGCGGATGCGCGGAGCGCTCGTCATGACACAAGTGGCCTTTTCGCTGGTCGCATTGATCGGCGCCGGACTCTTTGTGCGCAGCCTGCAAACGGCGGGGCGCCTGGACCCCGGCTTCGACGCGGCGCACCTGGGAATCGTGGCATTCAACGTCAACGACCAAGGCTACAACGAGGCGCGAGGGCGTGAGTTTCACCAGCGTGCCGTGGAACGCGCGGCTGCCGTGCCGGGTGTGCTTTCGGCCAGCCTGGCGCTGGACCTTCCCTTTCACGTCGCGTTCTCGCGCAAGGTGGTGCTTCAAGGGCAGGAAAATTCGGCGCACGGGAGGCCGACATTGACCAGCGTGGTATGGCCGGGCTACTTACGGACAGCTGCAATTCCCCTGCTGCGCGGCCGAGACTTCCGTGCGCTCGATACCAAGACATCGCCGCACGCTGTGATTGTCAACGAAGCCGCCGCGGCCGCATTCTGGCCCGGACTGAACCCGATTGGGCAGCGAATCTCTTTCACCACGGACCAGTCCGCGTTCGAAGTAATCGGCGTAGCACGCAACGCCAATTATCAGGCGATTGACGAGGCGCCACAAGCGCTGGTCTACCTCTCGCTGGTTCAGTTTTACTTTCCGACGGCGGTGCTCTACGTCCGCACAGCCGGCGATCCAGCCGCGATTGTGGGCACGGTCCGAAAGGAAGTACAGGGGCTGGATCGCAACCTGCTGCTGCAATCGGAGAGTTTGCAAATCTCTATCCGCGACCTGCTTTGGGCGCAGCGCATCTCAGCGACGCTGCTGGCTGCGTTCGGCCTGCTGGCGCTGCTGCTCTCCACGATCGGCATCTACGGGGTGGTCTCCTATTCCGTCCGCCAACGCTCGCGAGAGATCGGCATACGCATGGCGCTCGGGGCTACTCCTGGCGCTGTGCAACGGATGATCCTCAAGGAAGGCGTCCAACTGGTTGGAGTCGGCGTACTGGCCGGCTTCCTGATTTCTTTCGCCGCGGCCGACACGGTGGGAGGCATGCTATTCATGAAAACGCCGCGCGATCTGTTTACGTTTTCGTTGATCCCGGCCATGCTCAGTCTGGTCGGCACGGTAGCGTGCTGGCTCCCGGCTCTCCGCGCAATTCGAATCGACCCCTCGTCTGCACTGCGCGACGAGTAGGCGATTGGGTTTGGCTAGGGACGCACGGTGACGCGCATGTCGGCGGTGGTGAACTCGCCGGAGCGGATAGTCACGCGGACGGCCTGATTGATCAACCCCTGATCCAGGGTGAAGCCCAGGAACATTGCGTCCAATCCAGGGGCCTGATCGAAGGCGAAGCCGTAGTAATCGCCCGGACGCATGCTGGCAATCTCGTAGCGTCCATTTTCAGTGCAAGTCGCGCGTCGCTCGAATTCCGGAAATTGCAGGGCCGGATCCTGCGGGTAGAAGATCACCCCGGCCGAGCCGCAGTTTTCCACCGTACCGCGCACTCCGCCGCCATCCGCTTTATAGACGAGCGTAAACGGGATTGCTCCGGATGTCAGATCGAACGGCGCCTGAAATGGCAAATCCTGCTGCCCCAAGCGGATGGAGGCCAGATAGAATGGCGGTCCCGGCGAGATTGGACGCAACACATAACGTCCCGGATGCACGCCTTCGATGGCGAAACTGCCGTCCGCCGCCACCATGCCCTGGTGGTACACGCTGCCGCCGCCTTCGGGTGTCAGGAGAACGAGCACGGGAGCGCTCTTCTTCTGCGCTCCCGCGGGAACATCCCATTGCAAACTGCCGCGGACGGTGAATGGCGGACTCAGCCGCAATTGAATGCGATCGAGATCATGGGCCGCCATCGTCTCCGCTGTGAACGCGCGCAATTTGGCGCCGCCGGCTTCCAATTCCGCGCTCAAGCGCCAGATGCCGTCGCTCACGTCCGGGAATTCAAAACTGCCATCGTCGGCGGAAATTGTATGCGTCTCGCGATCTTCGGCCTTGGTAAAGATTCCCAGATTGGAGCCTAGAGTTACTTGAATCTTCGGCACGGGCGCGCCGTGCTCGTCTACCACCACGCCGTGCAGGCGATGAACCGGGACCGCTTGCAGGCGCACTTCGAGATTCCCGACTTCCATGCCGGCCCGAATCTGCACCCTGCTTGCCGCGCTGGCATCGGCGACTCCCGGATAAAAAGTGGCGGCCCATGCCATGCGCTCGCCGCTGCCGGCTGTGGGCGGTTTGAAGGATTTCGGAGCCTGCGCCCAAACTACGTAGTTACCCGGCGGTACTTCCTCGGAAGAAAACTTTCCCTGTTGATCAGTGGTTTCGTCAAAGCCCAATCGGCCGCCGAGGACCTGCACCGTGACGCCGGCGACCGGAGCGCCTGCTGCGTCCACCACCCGGCCGGCGATCTTCCCCATCGGCGTCAGGCGCACCTCAAGGCGGACCGGCCCGGCAGCCGTCAGCCGGAATGGCCGGTGCGAGGCATCGTCGCGCCCTGGGGTTTGGAAACCGCTCTTTCGGAAGCTGGCGGTGTATTCGCCGGGCGCGAGGCCTTCGACGCGAAAGGCGCCCTGACCATCGGTCATTGCCTCGCCAATCGTCTTCCCTCGGGCTTCGATCGCCACCTTCACGCCGGCGACCGGCTGATTCGTCAGAGCGTTCGTCGCCGTGCCTTCGATGGTCTGCGCCACTCCGGCAATCGCGAAAAGCAAAACGGCAATTGTCTCGCGAAACATCTGGCCCTCTCCTCACATCGACGTGGCTGAAAGAGGATGAATCCAGGGGGCGCGATAGGGACGCCGAAGCATGCGATTGGCCTCCTCATCGCCGATCGCCTGTTGTTTGGCCGCGTCCCACTGAATGGTGCGACCCAACTTTAGCGCCATGTTTGCGAGTATGCAGCAGGAGGACGAGATATAGCCCTCTTCAATATCCGCCACCGGTTTGGAACGCGCATCAATCGCGGCCAGGAAATTCTGCATGTGGTAGCGGATGGCGGGCGCCACATGCTTTTCGATTCCCACTTCGGTATTATCTTCCGGAAACTGGTCCAGTTCGTACTTCACGTCGCGATGGACCGCGGCACCCTTCGCCGGCGCGTAGTCATAGCGGTAAACGCTCGCTTTCAGCGTGCCCTGTTCGCCGTAGAAGGTGGCGCCCCAGGTGTATTGCGGATCGGGAGGCGCGCCCCACACGCGGTGCTGCCACACGACGCGGAGGTCGTCGTATTCGAAAATCGCGGTCTGCGTGTCCGGAATGTTCGCTTTGCCCGCGGTGTTCACCAGAATCCCGCCGGTGGAGGACACGCGTTTCGGCCAGCCCAGACCCAGCATCCAACGCGTCATGTCCAACATGTGGACACCCATGTCGCCGATTGTGCCGTTGCCGTATTCCATGAATTGCCGCCAACCGCGCGGGTGCATCAGGGGATGGAAGGGCCGCATCGGTGCGGGGCCGGTCCACATCTCGTAATCCAGGTTCGCGGGCGGCGGCGTCTCCGGGTCGGTGCGCGGCCGCGAATTGGAATACGAGTAGATCTCCACCAGGCCGACCTTCCCCAGTTTTCCCTCGCGGACAATCTGGTCGCGCGCTTCGATCAGGTGCGGCGTGCTGCGCCGCTGCGTGCCGATCTGCACGACGCGCTGATATTTTCGAGCCGCAGCGAGCATGGCCTTGCCTTCCGCGACATCCACGCTGATCGGCTTTTGGCAATACACGTCGGCGCCGGCCTGCATCGCGGCGATAGCGGTGAGGGCGTGCCAGTGATCCGGCGTTGCCACCTCGACGATATCGAGATCTTTTTCGCGCAGCATTTCGCGATAATCGCGAAAGACGCGGGGACGGCGCTTCGACGCCTGCCGCGACGCGACGATATCCGCCGCTTCATTCAGCATCTTCGAATCCACGTCGCAGAGTGAAACGACTTCGACGGGAGCCACCTGAATCAGCCGCAACAGGTCTACCTTGCCGTACCAGCCGCAGCCGATCAGGCCGACGCGGCGTGGTTTCTGCTGCGCGTTCGCGAGCGCCGAAAGCGCCGCGCCCGCCATACTGCCCTGAAGAAAGGTTCGACGATTCATAAGCTCACCATCCGCGCGGAAACACAATGTGGATGCCGTGATCTTCATCCACTAATTCGAAGCCCTGCAGAGAGGTTAATGCATTTGCCAGCAGCACATCCTCCGCCGGTAGTTGCGCAGGTTCGGGCCCCGCCGGCAGTTTCGACATCGGCAGTGGGGAAAGCGGCGAATCGATCGATCCCGTGCCAGGCAATTGATGCTGCAGCACGCGATCGGTTTGATCGGCGGACTGCCGCGCTGTCATTTGCACGCCGGGAACCGCCAGTTCCAAACGGACTTCGACGCGCTGCGACACGTGGGCTTCGATATCCAACGGCAGCTTGATTACCGGATAGCCCACCACCGGCCCCTCCCGCTGGCGTGCGCGCAACGTGGACCCCTGCGGCAAAAGACGGGCGGACCGCCGCGTGCGATTTTCCAGGAGATAGGTAAAGACGAGGCCGGCGCGTTCATAACGCACCGATTCGAAACGTACCCGGAGATGTTGAGCGTCCAGCGGGACCGGCCGCAACGCCGGCCGCAGGATGGCCACCGGTCCGGCAAGTACCACTGCCACTGCGACGCCGAGCCCGACCGCCAGCCAGCGGGATGGCCGCTTACCCATTGCTAAATTCTATCGCGCGCAAGAGAGTTCTGGAAAACCTGATAAGCCGGGTAACTCTACCGTCGTACAATCGTCTACTATACTTACTTCCCCGATGACTGCGCTCGATCTCTCCAGCTTCGCCGGCCTCTGCGCCATGGGTTTGGTCACGCTTAACATTCTGCTGGGCGTGCTCGTTTCCCGCAACTACAATCCGCAGCGGCGCTGGCCGTTTCGGAAATTTCCCGCATCACTATTCCGGATTCACAACTGGACGGCGTATATCGCGCTGGTGTTTTTCCTGGCGCACCCGGCGCTCCTGTTGCTCAACGCCACGCCGAAATTCGTCCTGGGCGACATTCTCTACCCCGTCCATTCGCCGGGACAAACGCTCTACAACAATCTGGGCGCGCTGACCTTTTATTCGTTCCTCGTAGTTGTGATCACATCCTATTTCCGCCCGCAAATCGGCAGCCGGACCTGGAAGAAAATTCACTTCACTACGTATTTTGGCGCGCTGGTGATGTTCATTCACGGCACGCTGATCGACCCCAACCTCAAGGACCAACCGACCGATTTCTTCGACGGCGAAAAAGTCCTTGTGGAGGTCTGTTTCCTGCTGGTGGTGGCCGCCTCCATCTGGCGCATCCGCCAAAAGAAGAAACTGATTTAGGCCGCCGCCTGAACCGTGCTTACCGTGTCGGAGAGCGCGGCGGCAATGGATGCCGGGTTGCCCGAGACAATCGCCACGCCCAGGCTCACGAAGCTCGTGGCTACGCCGATCACTTTGTGCACATCTTCCAGATGCGCGACCGCCTCTTTCACCTGCTTGGTGACTGCCCCAATCCGTTCCAGGGACGGCTTCAAATCGTCGAGCGTGATTTCAATCGCCTCCGCGGTGAGATCGACGGCCTGTTGAGTGAGCTGATGCTGCAAGGCGCGAAGCTGCGCCTGTTGGGTATCCGATAACGCGGTGAAATGTGCGAAGCGGTAATCGCCCACTGCTTTGGATGCGTCGAGAAAGCCGTCTGCGAGGGTGCGTGCCTGTTCTTGTGTCAGCTCGGGCATAAATGAATGCGATCCTTCCTCTTAAAACGCAGTCTTGAAATCCGCCGTAAGGTCCTTAATGCTTCCGGTGTACGGGGTGAGGGTTTTAAAGACCTCCGCCGTCGTCCAGTGGCCGGACTGTTCGGCGAGTTTGTGGTGACCATCGCGGATCTTATCCAGCATCGCGGCAGCGTCCTTGGCCGCGCGGCGCTTGCCATCAATTACGCTCAGGTCCGCGCGCCAGTGATCCTGCAGCATTGCTTGCGACACCGTACTCGGATTTCTGTCGCCGGCTAGCGCCTCGCGGTAACGAGTGCGCACCGCATCCTGTTCGAGGCGCAGCAGCCGGTCGTAATCGAGCAGGACGATCTTTCCCAAGGCCTCCGTGACGATGGCGACGTCGGCATCGGCTTCTTTCAGGGCTTTCTCCAAATGCTTGCGCTGATAGCCGCTCGCCGCGGCATTGAACAGAAATTTGGCCAGGCCTTTCACAGCCTTCACCTGCGGCGCGCCGAACCCGCCCGCCGGCTGAATGGCGGCGGCGAGCTGATCGATATCCTTGTCGTAACTGGCGATACCTTCAGCGGACAGTTGATTGAGCGCCGCGAAATAAGCCGTCAGCACCTTCAACGCAGCCAGCAGATTCGGCTCCTGGTCGGTGAGCGCCTTACACGCGGCTGCCGCCTGGGGTCCGGCATCCTCAAACTCGTTCAGCGGCCGCTCCGCCAACTGGGTTCGAATACAGGAACCCGTGAAGTCGCGGAAGAGCGGCGGTAGCACCGCCAAAGAATCTTTCGCCGCCGCAGTAAACTGCCGAACGGCCTCTGGAGTGGTGCAGGCGGTCATCCAAACGGAGAGCGCCGCGATCAGGGCAATCGATTTCTGTCTACGCATCCAGTGTTTTCGATTCGAGCAGGAAGCTCGTCATCGCTTTCTCGCGGATATCGTCACCGCCACGTTATCATTTCGAATATTTGTGAAGCGCAGCGTAACGCGGCCTTCGGCATCCAGGGAAACGATCGCCGGGGAATTCAGGCGCGTGAGCATCCATCCGGAAGGCAGTGTCACGTAATTCAATGGCCGCCCCAGGGTTCGCGTCCAAACCAGTTCACCGTCCTTCAGCGTGTAGCCCACCGGATCCGTGTAGCTCTCCACGCAGCGAATCCTCACGCTCTCGCCCTCGCCCACCGGCTTGGGAAGGTCGCCCTGTACGACTACCGAATCGTCCTCGGCCGGTGTGGGATAGTAGCCCAGCGCGTTCACGGATTTTCCGCTCACGCTCCTGGTGGGCAACGGTTCGCCGGTATCCAGGTTGTACATTTTCGCATCCGCACTGACCGTGCTTCCCTTGCGCACGAAGCTGTGCGCGGACTTCTGCCCCTGCCGCGTAATGGTGAAATCGTGCGAAATGCGAAATTGATGGGTCGCCGGGTCTTCGAGCCAGTAACGGATCTCGCGATCCTGCTCCGCGCGATGAAACTGTCCGAAGCCGAGCACGGGAATTAAGAGCAGCCAGAGCGCTCTCATTGCACTTTTCTCCCCACCAGCTTGACGGGCAGCTGATCGTCGCGATCATTCAGAAAACTCACGTGGATGCGGCCATCCGCTTCCATAGAGACAATGGCGGGCGATGCCGAGCCCACCAGTTCATAGCCTTTGGGCAGAATCACCACGTTGCGCTTGATGCCGAGCGGCCGGTCGAAGACCAGGGTGTTCTCCTTTTCGTAATAGGATGGCGGATCGGTGTAGGTCTTGTAAATGCGAATTCGCGACTCAGCGCCTTTGGGCACCGGATGCGCCAGTTTCACACGCAGGAACTGCGCATCGTCCGCCGTCCGCGCACTCACGAAGCCGCCTGCTTTCGCGCTCTTCCCATCTACAACTTCGAATTCGAGAGCTTTGCCGGTAGCCCGGTCGATTACCCGTTCCTTCGTCGCAATCGACCCCACCCGAATCGGATTGAAAAAGTATGGCGCTCCCTCACGCGTCGCGGTGACATCGTAAATGATGTCAAAGGAATGCGTTGCCGGAGCCAGCAAATCGTATACCGTGAGTTCGTCCGCGGCCCTCAGTGAAAAGGCCGCCAGAAGCAGTACCAGCAGTCTCATAATGGTTATTGAGTCTACCACTCGGGGCCTGATCATAGGCAAGACAATAGGGGATTACAATAGCAACGATGCATCTTCGCCTCGCCACCCTAGCCTTCTGTCTCTCTACCCTGTCCTCAGCCGCCGACAATATCGCGCCGTCAGCCGCCAAGGATCACATCGGCCAGACGGCCACAGTTTGCGGCAAAGTCGTCGGCACCCGCTACCTCGATCAATCCCCGAGCAAGATCACCTTTCTCAATTTCGAGAAGCCGTTTCCGGATACACCGTTTCACCGCGGTGATCCAGGGCGAGAACCGCGCCAAATTCGGGGAGCCCGAGACCTTGTATCTCAACAAGAACCTTTGCGTCACCGGCAAGATCGAGGAGTATAACCAAAAGCCGCAGATGGTTCTGACGAATCCGAATCAGGTTAAAGTGGAGAGCAAGTGACCATGAAAACTACCCTGCTTACCGCACTCATGATGGCCGCGCTGGCGGGCGCCCAAACTACGCCCCCAGCCGATGCTCCGCTTGACGCCGCCAAACTCAAGACAGACCTCGATCGCGCCACCAGGACTTTGCAGGATTGGCCGGCGCTCAATCGCTATCGCGCGGAGAACGCCAAGGTCGCGCCGCCCGCGCCCGGCGAAGAGCGCGTGGTATTCATGGGCGATTCCATCACAGACTTCTGGGGACGGCGCAATGGCAAGTTTTTCCCGGGCAAACCCTACATCAACCGCGGCATCAGCGGACAGACCACGCCGCAGATGTTGATCCGCTTTCGTCCCGACGTGATCGACTTGAAGCCGAAGGCCGTCGTCATTCTCGCGGGCACCAATGATATCGCCGGCAACACCGGTCCGGAATCGCTCGAAACCATCGAGGGGAACCTGGCAAGCATGACCGAACTGGCGCAGGCCCACGGCATCAAGGTCATTCTCTCGGCCGTGATGCCGACTTGCGATTACATCCGCAACCAGAGCGACCGGCGTCCCAACTCCAAAATTATCGAGCTCAATAACTGGATGAAAGAGTACGCCGCCAAGCATAACGCGACTTACCTTGATTACTTCACCCCGATGCTCGATGACAAGGGCGCACTCAAGAAGGAGTTGACCGGCGACGGCCTTCATCCGAACGACGCAGGTTATGACCTGATTATGCCGATTGCTCAAAAGGCCATCGATTCGGTCATGTAACAAAGCGTAGAAGACCCCGATGGTCCCGATGCCCGGACGGAAAAGGGATCGTTTTCTTTGGAACAAATCGGCTCGCCACAGCGTCTTCCCCAACAGCCACAGTGGAGAAGACCGCCAAATTTCGCTTATCCGCCTCCTTCTGGGAAGCCACCCGCATCGCGGTAAATTCGCTTCACAAGAATAAGCTCCGCACCTTCCTGACGCTGCTCGGCATCATCCTTGCAACCACCACACTGATCGCCGTGACCGCCCTCATCCACGGCATGAATCTGTACATCGCCGAAAAGGTCTCCAACATGGGCTCCGATGGTTTTCGCGTTGTGCGCATGGCGTGGTTTGGGCCGTGGGATCCCAAGAAGTTCATGGAGATGCAGAAGCGCAACCCGCAGATCCGCCCCGACGAATACGAGTTTGTCAAAGAGCGCGCCACGCTGGTCAAAGACGTCGGCATGATGGTATCGCGCAATGCCCGCGTTTCCTATAAAGGAGATTCCACCCTCGGCGTAGATATCGAAGGCGTCACCGAGAATATTCCAGCGATCAACAATGTGCAGATCGAAAGCGGCCGGGGCATTACCTATGAGGAAGTCCGCCGCCATGCGCCGGTGGCGTTCATCGGTAACGACATTCGCGCACGATTTTTCGAAGGGCGCGATCCACTGGGCAAGTTCATTGCCATCGAAGGCAATCCGTACGAAGTGGTCGGCTGCGCGAAATCGCTGGGCAGCGTCTTCGGCCAGTCGCAGGATAACTTCGTGATGATCCCGATCGACAGTTACTTCAAGACCTACGGCAGCCACAACGGCATCCGCATTGTCGCCAAGGCGAACGGCCAGGATCACCTCGCCGAAGCACAGGATGAGGTGCGCGTCCTGCTCCGCTCCTACCGGCACATCGGCCCCGGACAGGACGATAACTTCAGCATCTTCGCCTCGGAAACTATCGTCAACCTTTGGGAGCGGCTGACCTCCACGATCGCCGGGATGGCGGTGGGCATCGTAAGCGTCTTTATGGTGGTGGGCGGCATCGTGATCATGAACATCATGCTCGCCGTGGTCACGGAGCGCACTCACGAGATCGGCATCCGCAAGTCGCTCGGCGCGCGCCGGCGCGACATCCTCAATCAGTACCTGGTGGAATCGAGCGTGCTCGCCGGTGCGGGTGGGCTCGCCGGAGTGGGCATCGCGTGGGTGGTCGCGATCATCGTCCGCAGTTTCACGTCGGTGCCCATGGCGCTTCCGTGGACGAGTGTCGCCATCGGCGTCGGGCTCTCGGCGACAGTCGGACTCTTCTTCGGCATTTATCCAGCGCGGCGTGCGTCGCGGCTCGACCCGATTGAAGCTTTACGGGTGGAGCGCTAGGCCATGACGAAACTGGCGTTCCTCAACGGACTCGTACTCGCCATCGAAACGATCCGCTCGCACAAGATGCGCGCCTTTCTGACCGTGCTCGGCGTCATCATCGGCACCGGCACCATCATCGGCGTGAGCGCCATTCTTACCGGTTTCGATGCGTCAATGACGGCCGTACTGCGCAGCTTTGGACCCAACTCGATTATCGTTTTCAAGTTCCCGGTAGGCTTTCGCGTCGGCAATCTCAGCCCGGAGGAGCGCACCCGCAAGAACCTCACGTATGAAAACGCCGTGCAACTGCGCGAGCGGTGCAGGTCCGTCGAGGACGTCTCCGCGATGCTCTTTCCGCCCGGCGGAATTCTGAACGTGAAGTACATGGGCAACGAAATGTACGACGTGAATCTGTTCGGGGTCGAGGAAGGCTATTCGCGCGGCAGCGGGCAGGTGGATATTCACCTTGGCCGGTTTTTCACCGACGAAGAGAGCCATCGCCGCTCCAACGTCGCCGTAATTGGCGCCGATGTCGAGAAGGGGCTTTTCTCCAACCTCGACCCCATCGGCAAGACCATCTCGATATCCGGCCACGAATTCATCGTCATCGGCACGATGCTGCGCCCCGCCGCTTCATTTTTCGGCGATACCGATTCGCGCATTCTGCTGCCATACGGTGCGATGCAGAAGATGTATCCCAATGCGCGCGAGAATGCCATCGTGGTGACTGCGATTAACGGGCAACTTCCACAGGCGCTCGACGAGGTTCGCACCATGCTCCGGATCCAGCGGCGGGTGCCCTACGACAAGCCCGACAATTTCGCGCTTTCGACCGCCGAGCAGATGGTCTCCGATTTTCACCAAATCACTGCTATGACGTTTCTGGTTATGGTCGTGCTTAGTTCCATCGGATTGCTGGTCGGCGGAATCGGGGTGATGAACATCATGCTGGTGTCGGTTACGGAGCGCACTTTTGAAATCGGCATTCGCAAAGCGATCGGCGCCAAGAAGGGCGATATTCTGATTCAATTCCTGATCGAAGCCGCGGCGCTGACAGGGCTCGGCGGCATCATCGGCATCGTCTTCGGCTGGTTGATTTCGATCATCGCCCGTACCGTCTTCCCTTCCCTGCCCGCGTCGGTGCCGATGTGGTCGGCCGTGACCGGGATCGTCATGTCGGTGGGCGTCGGCCTATTTTTCGGCATTTGGCCCGCCAACAAGGCCGCTCGCCTGGACCCCGTGGTCGCCTTGCGATACGAGTAGATTTTGTTTTCAGGCGCCGTGCGACCATAGCGTTTGATGCGCCGCTTCCTGCTGCTTGCCTTCGCTGCCTTCGCACTCGCCGCGCCACCGGCGTGGCGAATCGTTGGGCCGGGCGGCGGCGGCTCGATGTTTCATCCTACCGTCAGCCCGCACGACCCACGCACCGCACTGGTCGCCTGCGACATGACCGGCAGCTATATCACGCGCGACGGAGGCAGCACCTGGCGCATCTTCAATCTCGGAGATCCGGTCAACTTCTTCGTCTTCGACCCGATCGATTCGCGTATCATCTACGCCAACGCCAACGGCCTCTTCCGCAGCACCGATAGCGGCGATACCTGGGTTCGCTTCTTTCCGCGCGACGTCCAATCCATCACGATGGGGGACGATCACGCGGCCGGATTGCTGCACGCAGCGAGCACGCCCTCCGGCAACATCACCGCCTTGGCCGTCGATCCCGAGGACAACCACTTCCTCTACCTCGCGCTTGACGCCACCATCTGGGTCTCTTACGATTCCGGCGCGAATTGGCAGAAAGCCGGCGATCTGCCCGGCCGCGCCCGCCACATTTGGATCGAGCGCCAGCTCGCCGAAAGGCGATCGCACTCTGTACGTCGCGGGCTCCGCCGCACTCTACATCCGGCAGGATGGCCGCTGGCGAACCAGCGCGCTACCCGGTCCCGCCGCCGATTTCGAAGGTTCCGCGCCGGTCTTCTACGCCACCGTCGCCGGGAAGATCTACGTGACGACCGACGGAGGCACGAAATGGCGCGAATCCTCGCTCCCCGGTTTTCAAGGCCAGGCCGCCACGCTCGGCGTCAGCCAACTGCATCCGGAAGTCGCTTACGTCACGTACAGCGGATTGCGCGCGCCGCTTCACGCTACCAGCGGAGTTGCCCGGACACTCGACGCAGGTCTTCAC
The DNA here is from genome assembly GCA_963811575.1 of uncultured Solibacteraceae bacterium. Lineage (GTDB taxonomy): Bacteria > Acidobacteriota > Terriglobia > Bryobacterales > Bryobacteraceae > Solibacter. The sequence goes on from CAWERY010000018.1 coordinate 527,657, forward strand.
TGGGAACCCGTTTATCAGAACGTGCACGACGCCTGGCTCGCCGGCCGCTTCGGCGCAGGGTGGGCCGGCCTGCCTTACGGAATCGGCGTCTCCCCGACCAACCCCGAGATCGCTTACGCCACCGATTCCGGCCGCGTGGTCCGCACGACGGATGGCGGCAAGACCTGGAATCCCGCGTACTCCAACCGCGCGCCCGATGGCAACTGGACCACTAACGGGATCGATGTCACCACTTGCTACGGCGTCCACTTCGACCCATTTGACCCGCGCCACCTGTTCATTAGCTATACCGATATCGGCCTTTGGGCGAGCGACAACGGTGGTGCAAGCTGGTACAGCGCAACGCGCAACGGCGTTCCGCGGGAGTGGGAGAATACGACCTACTGGCTTGAGTTCGATCCAATCGTTCGTGGCCGCATATGGGCTGTCGTGAGCGGCACGCACGATCTGCCGCGACCCAAGATGTGGCGACGCAATTCACCGGCATCGTTTACCGGCGGCATCGTTCGCAGCGACGATGGCGGCCATACCTGGCGCGTGATGAACAACGGCATGCCGCAGACCGCCGCCACTCATATTCTGCGCGACCCATCCGGCGCGCTCTACGTGACGGGCTTTGGACGCGGCGTCTTCAAATCGACCGACGGCGGGGAACACTGGCAAATCAAGAATACGGGCATCGCAGGCGCGGAACCGTTCGCCTGGCGCATCGTCCGCGATTCAAAGGCTGCGCTCTATCTGATCGTCGCGCGCCGCAGCGACGATGGCGGGTTCGGTAATGCCGGCGATGGCGCGCTCTACCGCTCTACCGATGGCGCCGAACACTGGACACGAATGGCGCTCCCCGCAGGCGTCAACGGTCCCAACGGGCTCGCCATCGACCCCCAAAATCCCGAGCGTCTCTACCTTGCCGCGTGGGGCCGCAGTACCCGCGATGGCGCGGCCGATGGTGGAATTTATCTCTCCACCAATCGCGGGGCCGCCTGGCGGCGAGTACTGGCTGAAGACCAGCACATCTACGATGTCACGATCGATGAAAAGGAACCGCGCAGCCTCTACGCCGCTGGCTTCGAATCCAGCGCCTGGCGATCGAGCGATCGCGGTCTCACCTGGAGCCGAATTCCGGGCTTCGATTTCAAGTGGGCGCATCGCGTGGTCATCGATCCTAGCGACCGGAAGAAGCTCTACATCACCACCTTTGGAGGCAGCGTTTGGGAGACGAAGTGAATCAGCCGGTGGCCTCCGCCGGGCACACCGCGAGTGTGCTGGCGATCCTCGGAGGCTTCGCAGGCTGGGGGGCCTTCAATGCCTCCCGCTTGCGCGTCACCGGCGGCAATCACCACCTCGCGCTCTACCTGCAGACGCTGGCGTTCGAATGGCTGCTCCTCGGCTTTATCCTTTGGGGAGTCCGCAGGCACGGCACTCCGCTCTCCGCGGTGCTCGGAAATCGCTGGTCGTCCGCCGGAGAATTTTTCGGCGATCTCAGGATTGCCGGCGCGTACTGGTTCGCATCCCTGATCGCGCTCGGCATTCTTTCCCGCTTGCTCGGCATCACGGATCAACGCGAGACGGTGCGCTTTCTACTGCCCCGCGGACCATTTGAAATGGCGCTTTGGGTGGCTCTTTCGGTGACCGCCGGTATTTGCGAAGAGGCCGTCTTCCGCGGTTACCTGCAACGTCAGTTCCTTGCCCTGACGAGCTACGCGCCGCTTGCGATCACCCTTTCCGGCGGCGATTTTCGGAGCGGGCCACATTTATCAGGGTTACCGCGGAGCCATACTCATCACGGTTTACGGCGCTATGTTCGGCACGCTGGCACAGTGGCGCAAATCCGTCCGACCCGGCATGCTTGCCCACACCTGGCAAGACACTGTGAGCGGCATTCTCGGCTCCCTGGTTCGTGCATAGCGGGGAGCGCTATGCTATCCCCATGACCGTACTGCGCACCCTGATTTTCTGTGCCTCCGTCGCCCTTGCCGCCGACCGTCCGGAAGTTCCACTGTGGCCCAACGGGGCGCCGGGCTCTCAAGGCAAGACCGCCAAGGAGATTGACGAAGCTCCCAACAAAGAGCACGGCTATCTCAAGGTTACCGAGGTCCACAACCCCTCGCTCACCGTGTACCTGCCGCCGGCCGATAAGCCAACGGGAGCCGCGGTCATCATTGCTCCGGGCGGAGGACATCGCTTTCTCAACTTCGATCAGGAAGGAACGTACGTTGCCGAGTACTTGAATAGCATCGGTGTCACCGGACTGGTTCTTAAATACCGCCTTGCGCGTGAGCCTGGTTCCACCTACAAAATTGAGGAGCACGCGCTGGCCGACGCACAGCGCGCCATACGCATGGTGCGCGCCCGCGCCGCCGAAGGCAATCTGAACCCGTCGCGCATCGGCATCATGGGGTTCTCCGCGGGGGGCGAGGTCGCCGCTCTGGCCGCGACGCGCTTCGATGCCGGCAACCCCGGCGCGGCAGACCCCATCGACCGGGTCAGTTCACGCCCTGATTTTGTCGCGTTGATCTACCCAGGCATCCGTGCCGATGCGTACACCATTCCCAAGGACATGCCGGTCACCTTCATGCTCTGCGCCGATAACGACGCGGGTCCATCCGCCGCGCTAGCCGGGCTCTATCCGATGCTGAAAGCGGCAAAGGTCCAGACGGAACTCCATGTTTATGCAACCGGCGGCCACGGTTTCGGCGTCAATCCTAATACGAAGAGTCAGGCCCCGGTTGCCACCACCTGGCAACTCCGTTTCGGGGACTGGATGCAGACCCTTGGCTTACTGAAACCCTGATGCCTACTCGCCGGAATTTCCTGATCGCCGCCGCGGGGCTGCTGCCTCTGCGCGGGCAGGATCTTCCTACGTTTACCACCGACATCAAACTCGTCACGGTACTCGCCACGGTAACGGATCGCAAGGGCGCGATCGTTCGCAACCTCACCAAGGACGATTTTCAGATTTTCGAAGACAAGCGGCCGCAAACCGTGAAGTATTTCTCACAGGAATCGGACCTTCCCCTGACGCTCGGCCTGATGGTGGATACGAGCATGAGCCAGCGGCGCGTGCTCGACGCCGAGCGCGGCGCCAGCTATCGTTTCATCGAGACGGTCTTGCGCCCCAATAAAGACCAGGTCTTCCTCCTGCAGTTCGACTTTCGCATTTTCATGAGGCAGCCACTCACCAATTCCCTTCGTCAGCTAAGTGATTCCCTGCCCTATGTCGATACCCCTACCATGCACCAATTGCAGGCACAGGCAGGTGGCGGCACTCTGCTCTACGACGCCATTGTGACCGCCTCGCAGGAGGTAATGGCCGGCCGTACCGGGCGCAAGGCGCTAATCCTGCTCACGGACGGCGAAGACAACGGCAGCAATGCCACGATAGCCGAGGCCATCGATGCCGCCCAACGCGCCGACACGCTCATCTACTCCATACTCTTTGCTGACCAGGGCGATGGGCGCGGCCCCTTGCAGCGCATGTCGAGGGAAACCGGCGGCGGGTTTTTCGAGGTCTCGAGGAAGTCGAGTATCGATCAGATCTTTGCAGCCATTCAGGAGGAACTGCGCAGCCAGTACAGCCTGGCCTACGTTTCCGATAAGCCTGTGGGCGCTTCCGAGTTTCGCCATATTCAACTAAGCACCCACCAGAAGGGCCTCATCGTGCAGGCGCGCGACCGGTATTTCGCGAAACACTAATTTCTGGTTGTGCTGACCGCGGCGTCCCGGAAGCGAACAATCTGCCGGAGATGGCGCACCATTCCTCAGTAACTTGCAATGGCACCGCCCGTGCACCCATGCTTCGCGATGATCTTCTGGAACGACCTGTGCTTCGCGGCTCGCGTGCTGCGCAAGTCGCCCGGTTTTGCGGTGACCGCCATTGTCACCATGGCGCTCGGGTGCGGCGCCACCACGGCCGTGTTCAGCGTCTGCGATGCCATGCTGTGGAAACCGGTTCCCTTGCCGGACCTGGGCAGCCTGGTCATGGTGCTGCAGCAGTCCCCGGGGGGACCCGAATCACTACGACAACACGACGCCCGGCGACACCGCCGATATTCGACGTGACGCCGCGTCACTCACCGGGCTTGCCAGCTGGACCGACGGCCTGGCCAACCTGGTTGGCTCGGGCGGCGAACCCGAGCGCGTCAATCAGTTCTTAGTCAGCCCGAATTTCTTCGAGGTCATCGGTGTGCAGCCGGTCCTCGGCCGGGGCTTTCTTCCCGGTGAAGACCAGCCGGGTAAAGACCGCGAAGTGGTCCTCAGCGACGCAGTGTGGCGACGACGCTTTGGCGCGGCCCCTGATCTGGTGGGCCGCAACATCCGGCTGGACGATCAGGATTATCTGGTGGTGGGCATCGCATCGCCTAAATTCGATTTTCCGAAAAGCGCGGAAATCTGGACGCCGCTCGTGCTGGAACCGGAAGATGCCGTATCGCGCCGCCGGGAGATTCTTGTCTCTGCCGGCCGCCTCAAGCCCGATCACACTATTCAGCAGCTTTCCTCCGAACTCGACGGCATCGCCCGAAGGCTCGAAGAGCGCTATCCGGGCACCAACCACAATCGCCGTTTTACGGTTTGGGGAGCGCACCGGTTTCTGGTTGGCGAATTCAATCGGCAGTACCTGGCGATGTTGTTCGGCGCGGTTCTCTTCGTACTTTTGATCGCATGCGTGAACGTTGCCAACCTGCAATTCGCGCGCGCCACGGGACGCCTGAGGGAAGTCGCGGTTCGCTCCGCGCTCGGCGCCGGCCGCGCGAGGATTATTGCGCAGCTGATTACCGAGAGCATGCTGCTATCAGTCGCCGGAGCCTTGTTGGGGTTGCTGCTGGCCGCGTGGGGGTTGGACCTGATTCGCGCCGGCATGCCGCCGGAGGTTGAAAAATTTGTGCTCGGCTGGGGCCAGATCCGGCTGGATGCCCGCGCTATGATGTTCACCTTGGCGGCAGCCATCGGCAGCGGCGTCCTTGCCGGGCTGGCGCCCGCGTGGCAAACTTCGCGCCCTAACCTTATGGAGAGTCTGCGCGATGGCGGCCGCGGCGTTTCCGCCAGCCTTTCGCGCAACCGCTTTCGCGGTTTTCTGGTCGCTTCGGAAGTCGCGCTGGCGGTGGTCCTATTAGTGGGCGCGAGCCTCATGGTGCGCGGCTTCCATCGCATGATCCGCGCGGGCGAGAGCCTGGAGCCGAAGACGCTGCTTACCATGCGGCTCGCGCTTACGGAAAGCCGCTACAAACCGGTCCAGCGGATCGCCTTTTATCACGATGTGCTGGAGCGCCTCAACGCGATTCCGGGAGTCAAATCCGCAGTGGCCGCCACCTCCATGCCTTCGACGGATCACTCGAACACCCGCGCTTTCGCGATCGCCGGCCGCCCAGTGGACGCTGCGAATGTGCCCAGCGCGATGTATCAATCGGTCACGCCGCGATACTTCGAAACGCTCCATGTTCCGCTCCTCGCCGGACGTTTTCTCGACCCGCGTGATGGGCAGGATTCCCCGCCCGTCGCGGTCATCAGCCGCCGCCTGGCGCAGCGCTACTGGCCGGGAGAACCGTTCCCCATCGGCAAGCGTATCCGTATCGGCGTTCCCGAGAATCAGGCGGCCGGCCAGCCGTGGATCACGATCGTCGGCGTGGCCGGCGAGGTATTCCACGACGTTATGGAGCGGAATCCGCGAGCCGCACTTTACGTGCCTTATCCCCAGGATCCGAAGCTGTGGATGGATCTGGCCATCCGTACTTCGGGCGATCCCGAACGCATCGTCTCCGCCGCGCGAGCCGCGGTGCGCGCCGTGGACCCCGCGCAGCCTATCACCAACGTGGCATCGGTCGAAACGCTGATCCATAATCAGGCGCTCGGATTAATTTACGTCGCCGTGCTCATGGGAGTTTTCGGCGGGCTCGCCCTGGTGCTATCTTGCGTCGGCGTCTACGGCGTCATGGCGTACCTGGTGCAGGAGCAGACCCACGAGATTGGGATCCGCATGGCGCTCGGCGCACCGCGCGATCGGGTGATGGCGATGGTTTTCCGCCGCGGCTTGCTCAACACCGCAACCGGCTTGGCCGCCGGGACCGCAGCAGCCTGGGGACTTGCGCTCCTGTTGCAGCACCTGGTGCAGGGTGTCAGCGCAACGGACCCAATCACGTTCATCGGGATTCCCATTCTGCTGCTGGCCGCGGCCGCCTTCGCGATCTTCATCCCGGCGCGGCGCGCCATGACGATCGACCCGATCGTCGCCCTGCGCTACGAGTGAGTCTCGTATTGCATGGCGCCGACCCAATTGCCCTCCGAGTCGTAGAAGTAACAGCCGGTGCCGACTGTCGGGATGGTGAACTTGGCCATGCCGATTCGGCCGCCGGAAGCTTCGATGGCGCGGATGGTCTTATCGATATCTTCGACGCCGATGGTGCATTCGAAACCGATGGTCCCCTTCCCTTCCACCGGTTCGCGCCGCGCGTGCATAGCGCCCAGGATTCCTGGATTCGCGTCGTCGCCGGTGTGGATCAGGTAGAAGCCGGGCGGGCCCCAAGGCTCGAACTTCCAGCCGAATACGGTCTCGTAGAAGGCGCGGCCGCGGGCGAGATCGTCCACGTGCACCGCAAAGAACGTTAAGTTGCTTGCCATGGCTGCATATTACGCGATCACGCAGCGGCCCGTCTTGCGATAAAGTGACAAACAATGTCGCAAGCGCGCCAGGGACCGAGACTTACCGTGGAGCAGGAACCTTTTCTGGTAGTGCGTTCACTCGCGACGCAATACGCCAGCGGCTACCGGATGTCGGAACACACGCATCCATGGCGGCAACTACTCTACGCCACGTCCGGCGCGATGACGGTGTATGCGGACCGCTGGTCCTGGATCATCCCGCCCGGAAAGGCCGTTTTCATTCCCGCGGAATGCAGGCACTCCATGCGAATGTGGGGCGAGGTGGCGATGCGTTCGCTCTACTTCCCGGCCGCAAGCGATGCCCCCGCGCTGACATCTCCGGAGTGTTTTGTGCTTTCCGTGACGCCGCTCTTGCGCGAACTCATCCTACGCGTGATCGAGTGTGCCGCGCTGGATTCGAGGGTGCCGGAACAGGCCCGGCTTGCAGCGGTCCTGCTGGACGAAATGGGTTGCGCGCCCGTCACGCCGCTGGTGCTCCCCATGCCGGTTGACACCCGTGCGGCAGCCGCCGCACACGAGGTGATGGGAAGGCCCGCGGCGGACGATTCGCTGGATCAATTGGCGCGACGGCACGGCGCGGGACGCCGTACCTTGGAACGAATTTTCCGCGGTGAAACCGGCATGAGCTTCGGGATGTGGCGCCAGCAGGCAAGGCTGCTGCATTCGGTTAGCGCCCTGGCCGAAGGCAAGCCGGTTACGGAGGCGGCGCTGGACGCCGGGTATGCCAGCGTAAGCGCGTATATTGCCGCTTTCAAACGGACGTTCGGCTGCACCCCCGGCAGCTTCTAGGAGGGTTATTGGTCCTGCTTCTTCTCGCCGGGGCGCAACAATGTGGGAGGCTTGCGCTTCGGTTTGTCGTCTTCGGCAGCCTTTTCGGCATCGGCCTTCTTCTTGGTGTCGGCGGCCTTCTGGCCTTCCTTTTCGACCGGAGTCATGTCCGCTTCCACGGCCTTCTTCTGCCTCTCCTGCCGCTGCTCTACCTCCACGCCCCGCTTGCCGAGATCCTCCTGGGCAAGGTCCAGCGAATCGGATGTGGTTTCGATCGCCTGGGTCAGCGCGAACTCGTAACGGTCGATATCCTTGGGGTGATTCTCCTGGATCTGCTTCAACACCGGCAGCAGTTGCTTCTCTACGCCGGCGACCGCGGCGAGGCCGAGTTTAATATCGGTCTTGCTGGCGGCGGCGGCGTCGGCCACGGTATCGATCGCGTCGAGAATCTTCGAGTAATCCTCGAGCGTATCGTGAATCATGATGGAGCGGCCCGTCTTGTCCTTGGAGAGCAGGTTCTTGATCAGGTCAACTCGGAGCTTGGCGAAATCCGCGTACAGCTTCAGGCGGAGGTTCGGTTCCTGCGCCTCCTTGATCTGGTCGATCTCGTCGGCACTGAGGAAATCGCGCCCTATCGCGAGGGTGGCAAAAGCCACCGCAAAAACGAGGCAGCATGCCTTAAACTTCCAGGTCTTCATTTCTTCTTACCTTCCATCAACCCGATCAGCAGATCGTCATGGACCTTTTGGATTCGGGCTTTGGCTTTGTCCAGCATCGGGCGTTCTTCAAAACCGAGATCGTGCTGGAGCGATTCGAGCTTCTTCAGCAGGTCGCGAGTTCCGATTTCGGCCTGCTTAAACCACTTCGGACTGCTGCGAGGATTCTTGCCGGTGCTCTGCAGGGACTCCCAGGCAAGGTTCACCGACTCTTCGATCTCATTGGCGGCCGCGGATAGCCCGGGATTGTCGCCCTGTTGATAGGCCTCGCGCGCGGTCTTCAGGGCGTTCGAGGCATTATCCAGCGCAAGCTTGGAGCGCTTGCCGAGATCGCGTTCATTGAGCGCGGCTTTCAAATCGGCGCGCAGGGTTCCAGCGGCGGGCACGAGCGCCAGGGCCGCCAGCAACAATAGTGTTTTGCTTCCCGTCACCGCTTGTCCAACTCTCTCTGCAAAATGCGCGCCCGCTGCCGCGCCTGAAATTCCTGATCCGGATTCTTCCCCTGGCTCAACGCAAGGAAGTGCTCGTATGCTTCTTTAGCCGGCTTCACCTGGTGCACCTTGTCCAAGATGATCGCACGCAGAAACCAGTTGCCGGCGGAATTGTCGCCGGCCTTGGCGGCCTGTTCGAAGGCGCCGAGCGCCTGCGGCAGATCCCCCGCCATATACAACATATCGCCCAGTTCGGTCCACGATTTCGGCTCGGCGGGTTTCAGTTTCGCGGCCTCATAGAACTGCCGGGCCGCGGGTTGGAACTGGCGGCGATCGCGCAGCGCGCGGGCGTACATCATGCGTGTGTCGTAATCGGTTGGAGCAGCGGCGACACACTGTTCGAGCAACGGGAGCGCCTTATCCAACTTGCGCGTGAAGACATAAGCCGCCGCCAGGGCGCTGCGATTGGAAGCACTGGGATCCTTGCCATAGGCCTCCTCGAGGCGGGGAACAGCGTCTTCAAACTTGCGGGCCTCGAGGAGCAGTTCTCCAAGGCGGGCCTGGGCGGGCCCATTCTCGGGAAACTCGCGATAGATCGCGATCGCTTCCTCCGTACGGCCGCCCTTCTCATAGAGTCCGCCAAGTTGCAGCAGGTAGTCGCGGTATTTGGGTTCCAGCTCTGCGGCCTTACGGAAATACGGCTCCGCGTCGGCAACTTTGCCATCCTGCACCAACGCCTGTGCCATGCCGAGTTGCGCACCGGCGGACCTGCCATCGAGCGTAATCGCCAACTTGTAATTCTCTTCGGCCCTCGCGTAGTCGCCGGTCTGCAACTGGGATTCGGCCAGGTAATATCGTGGACGAAACTCCTGCGATTTCTGGCGGGCCGCATCCTCGAAGAGCGGCAGCGCTTCGGCCGGATTGCGCTGCCGCAGCAGAACAATACCGCCATTGAGTTCGGCTTCGTAAAGGCCGGGCTTCAATTCCAGAGTCTTCCGGTACTCGACTGCGGCTTCGGCGTCTTTGTGCAGCAGGGTGAAGGCCATTGCAAGGTTGAAATGCGCGAAGTAGTCCTTGGCGTCGACCCCGATGGCTTTTGTAAATGCCTGGGCAGCGGCGTCGTACTTGCCCTCATCGAGGGCTTTCATGCCCTCGGCGGTGTAGTCGGCCTGAAAGAGCAGGAAAAATGCCGCGGCTGCCCACATATGTTTAATTCTATCGCTGCATCCACGGATGCGGCCGCAACGTCAGTTACTTCTTTTCTTTAGGATCGGCGCCGGGTGTCAGAATGTCCGGTGTTTCGGCTCCAAAGCTGAGCGGGATGTCAATCAGCGCGGCGCGCTCCCCGGTGTCGTCGGTTACCTTCAACTTATAGTGACGCGGAGGAGCATCGAAGACCACGTTGCCCTGAGCCGCGGCGGACGGTTTGACGCTGCGCAGGTAGCCAGCCCATTGCGGGACGCCCGAGCCATCGCTGATTTCGTTAAATACGTTGGTGCTATCGTCCTGGAGGGTCATGGTAGGTACGATCAGTTCGGCGCCGGAAGTGTTGGTTGCGCTGAGCCGGACCAGAAAAAAACGGTTTTGCGGAATTCTGGCCTCGGCGCCGTCACCGATGTGGGTGAGCCACTGGGTTTCGAACACCTGATACGTTATACGTCCGAGTTCGAACTTCTCTCCGAGGTTATAGGTACGAACCGGAGAGGACTTCTCTGCGTCCCCGCAGGCGGATAGAACAATCGCCGCCAAAACGGGTACGAATCGAAGGAAGCGGAAAGGGCGCAGCATGGCTCACCCATTGTCCCCGCGTGCAGTGTATGTGTCAACACGTATCGGGAAACTACCTGACTCACTTCAGTGGGGCTGATATTCCTGAAGCAGCCGTTCGAACTTGGCTCGCTGCTGTTCGTTGAGGATCTGCTCGACTCTCGATCTACTATCGCTGAGCACAGTCCGGTAGTACATCCAGCAATCGTTGAGCACGGATTCCATCTGTTCCTGCTGGGCTGGGGTCAAATTGAGTTCGCGCTTCATTCGCGAAAAATAGAGTGCCTTGCCGGCAGCCGTGTCGAATGCCGGTTGATGAAGCCGCGTGTGAACACCCATGTTCATGACGACGGCGCCGGCCGCCGCGCCGCAGAGAAACACCAGGGCAAGCGTGATTGCGCACACCGCCCGGGGATCCCACGATTTGGTGAAGGTCACTTTCTCAATGAGATTTGGGCTCATGGGAGATTAGGGCTCATAGGTCATGGTGACCAGCATGTTGTCCTGTCCCCGGGCCGAATCGAAGGCCGGAGAATCCTGCTGCGCCATTACGGCGGCGGGGGAGAGTCCGGTCGGATAATCGGTCTCGGTGGAAACCAGGTAGCTGCCGAGTACGGCCAGGGTGATCAGCGAGGCGAATACCAGCCGCCGGCCAAACGCAAAATCGAGAGCGAAGAAACCCGCGAAGGCAGGCACCGCCTGCCGGTCGCCAACTCTACGCTTCACCTGAGCATAGAACCCGGGCGAAGGGTGCACTTCTTCCGGGGCTTCCAGACTTCGGAAAAACACGGAGATTTCCTGCATGGACGCCACCTCTTCGCGGCAGGCGCCGCAGGTGAGGAGATGCGCCTCAATGTCCCGTTGAACCTCTGGCTTCAGCGTGCCGGCGAGGAATTCTTCGAGGCTATCCATTACTACAGCGTGCATAAGCTTCTTCCCTTAACAAACGAAATTACCACGCCAAAATACCCTTTGCGGATCTTTTGGGCAACCATCGCCCGTCCGCTTGCGGGAGCCCGATACTGCAACTCAACCGGCAACCAGACCGGGAGCGCGGTCAAGGCGCTGCGCTGCCTTAACCAGTTTCTGCCTTGCGCGGAACAACTTCACTTTGATGGTGTTCTCGTTCATGCCGGTCTGAGCGGCCAGCTCTTCGACCGAGAACCCCTCAACTTCCTTCATCATCAACAACATACGCTCCTCTTCAGAAACGCGCGTGAGGAGCTTCACTACGTAATCGCGACGCGCTAGAGTGGCGTCAATGGGAACCTGGCGATCGACGTTCGGTTCGGAGTTTTCGACCCTCCGGACCTCGTCTTCACTCATATCGCTTTCGTACACCAGCTTGCGGACTTTGCGCTTGCGGAGGTAATCGAAGCACTCGTTGACCGTGATTTTATAGATCCAGGTGATCAGGGAGCTGCGGAAATCGAAGCTCTTGATAGAAAGGTAAACCTTCGCAAATACCTGTTGGGCAATGTCTTCGACGTCGTTGCGCTGGCGCACGATGCCGTGGATGATCGAAAACACCTTCGCCTGGTAGCGTTCCACGATTTCGCGGAAAGCCGCTTCATCGCCGGTCTGCGCGCGCTGAACTAAAGCACCTTCCGGGGTGTTTTGGTAGTCCACTCTGGATTTCGCCGCAACCTTACTACCGAACCCGGGAGCTGTGAGGACGCCGATCAGTGTTCCCATACAGCGCTAAAGACGTGTCGATTATTTTCCGGGTTTCAGCGGATACACTTTGAACGATAGCACGGCACCCGCCGCGAAGGTAAATGTCGGATTTTCACCGTTCAGCGCGATTTTTCCGCGACCTAACCCCAGTCACTGCCATCTAAAGACTTGAGGGTGGAGGAAAGCTCTGAGATCTGTATAATAGAGCGAGGCAACGCCCGAAAATTTCAGGAGCACATAAACAATGGTTCAAATTACCGAAAAAGCGATTGGCAAGGTGAAAGAGATCATGTCGTCGCAGGAGCCCTCTCCCGCTGGACTGCGGATTGCGGTGGTCGGCGGCGGCTGTTCCGGGTTCAGCTACTCGATGGCCTTCGAAAATCAGCCCAATATCCTCGACAAGACCTACACGTACGACGGGCTGAAGATTTTCGTGGATCAGGCCAGCCTGCTGTACTTGGATGGCGCCGAAGTTGATTTCGTCGAGAGTCTGGAAGGCTCGGGCTTCAAGTTCAGCAATCCCCAGGTCAAATCGACCTGCGGCTGCGGCAGCTCGTTCCAGGTTTAAGGCGAAGCCAAGTAATCAGGTTTATCAGGAGCGCCCCTCCGCGCAAGCGGTGGGGCGCTCTTTCGTTTTAGAGGGCTCTTCAGAGATCGTGAGCAGAACGTCGAGCATTCCGACAGCGCTGTCGCAATTAACAACAGCGATTGCAAGTGGCTGATTCGTAGAGGGATCAAGGAATTTCGCAACAGCGACGCGCCGCGAAACTCTACAGCGTCTCACTGTAGTGAAAGTCAACAGCCCCTATCTTACTCATTCAATTACAGATATAGACCTGAAAAAGAGCCACTTTTGGCTACCGCCGTGCCCTTACAAGGAAACGAAAGGCGGTACATCAAAATGACGGTCGCATTGGTACTTTTCACCTTCCTGGTTTTCATCGTTCTGGATTACGCAATGAACCGGCGCAAAGCAATTCATACGGTCCCGGTTGAGGCTCCCAAACAGGCGCCGGCCCACGTGGGCGGCGGGTACGTCGAGGGTTTTCTGGTTCCCGCGAATGTCTCCTATCACTCCGGTCATAGCTGGCTGATGCGCGAGCGGAAGAACGTGTTTCGCGTCGGCGCGGATGAATTCGCCTCTGCGTTAGCCGGTAAACTCGAGAAGATCGAACTACCGAAGCCTGGCCAGTGGGTACGGCAAGGTCAAAAGGTGATCTCCTTCTTCCGTGACGGACAGATGACCGAGATGGTCTCCCCCACCGAAGGCGAAGTGATGGAAGTCAATGTCGAACTGCTGAACAACCCGGCGCTATTGCGGCAGGACCCGTACGGTAAGGGCTGGCTGGTGAGCGTGCATGTTCCGGACGAAGAGAACACGACACGCAACCTGGTTCCGAAAGTGCTCATCGGCGAATGGATGCGCGAGGCAGTCACCAGGCTTTATGCCCGGCAACCGGCGCTAGCCGGAGCAGCCGCAGCAGACGGCGGACGTCCCGCGGAGGATTTGCTTGCAGCGCTGCCGGACCAGGATTGGAAGGACGTCACCGCGGAGTTTTTCCTGACCGTGTAGGTTTTTCTGTAAACAAATCCTACACTTTGCCTCATTTTTCTGTTAAAAAGGAATTGAAGGTCTTATTATGTCGAAGGCGATATTGTACGACAGTACCCTTTGCGTGGGATGCAGGGCCTGCGAAGGAGCTTGCGCCGAACGTTGGGGACTGCCGTATAACGACAAGATTGCCGCGGAAGAGACGATCTCGGCGCACAAGCTCACCACGGTAGAGACCCACGGTGAACGGTATAGCCGGCGGCTATGCATGAATTGCCAGCAACCGGCGTGCGCCAGTGTGTGTCCGGTGGGAGCCCTGCAGAAAACGGCTCTTGGGCCGGTCACCTACGACGCCGATAAATGCATGGGATGCCGTTATTGCATGCAGGCCTGTCCTTTCCAGGTGCCGTCTTACGAATGGAACAGCCGGCTGCCGAAGATGCGCAAATGCAACATGTGCTACGAACGCCAGAGCCAGGGCAAACCCACCGCCTGCGCGGAAGCATGTCCGGTGGGGGCGACGGTGTGCGGCGAACGGGACGCCCTGCTGGCGGAGGCGAACAAGCGTATGGCCGCGCAACCCGGCGCATACTACGGCAAGATCTACGGCGTGCAGGAAGCCGGCGGAACCAGCGTTCTGTACCTTTCCGCGGTGCCGTTCGAACAGATCGGATTACGCACGAACGTACCGAATGAGAATCTGCCGGAGACCACATGGCGGGTGCTCGAACTCGTGCCCGATGTGGTTTCGACCGGCTCCGTGTTACTGGGCGGAATCTGGTGGATTACCAATCGGCGCGCGGAAGTGGCCAAGAAGGAGGGACGTCGATGAGCGGCGGGAAGCGATCGTCCATACTGCGGTTCCTGACCGTCTGGCGGGTAATCTTCGCGGCAATTTTGATGAGCGGCGCGTACGCGACCTATCTGCGGATCTTCTACGGTCTCGGCGGGTCCACCAACCTGAGCGACAAATTCCCCTGGGGAATCTGGATTGCGTTCGATGTGATGTGCGGCGTCGGCCTGGCGGCGGGCGGTTTCACGCTGGTGGCGATCACCCACATTTTCAATATCGAGAAGTACAAGCCGGTACTGCGGCCGGCAATCCTGACCGCCTTTCTGGGTTATTCGCTAGTGGTGGTCGGGCTTTTGTTCGACCTGGGACGTCCCGATCGCCTATGGCATCCGCTAGTGATGTGGAACCCGCATTCGGTGATGTTCGAAGTGGCGTGGTGCGTGACCCTGTACAGCACCGTGTTGTTCCTGGAATTCCTGCCGATGGTCTTCGAGAAGTTCGGCATGCAGCGGCCGCTCGCGTGGATTCACCGGATTTCGGTGCCGCTGATGATTTTGGGCGTTCTGCTCTCGACACTCCACCAGAGTTCACTCGGCACCCTGTTCCTGATTGTTCCGGAGAAACTCTATCCGCTCTGGTATACGCCGATTCTGCCTTTGCTGTTTTACGTGTCGGCGATCGCGGTAGGACTGGCGATGACGATTTTCGAATCGTGGCACAGCAGCCGGGCCTTCGGCCGGGCGCTCGAACTGCCGTTGTTGGCGAGTATGGCGCGGGTGCTGGCAGTGATTCTCAGCGTCTACCTCTGGATCCGCTTCTTAGACATGAGTCACCGGCACGTCTTCGGCCTGCTGACTCGCAACCGGATCGAAACCTGGCTGTTTCTCCTCGAGATCGCGCTGATGGCGGTGCCGATGGTGCTGCTGTTCCAGGCCAGGGTTCGCACCAATCCGGGCGCGCTTTATGCCTGTGCGGTGATGGTGGTATTCGGTTTTATCACCAACCGCTTAAACGTGGGCACGACCGGCCTCGAAGCCGGCAGCGGCACGCACTACGTGCCCAAGTGGAGCGAGATCGCGATTACGCTTTCGATTGTCGCCATGGGCTTTGCGATCTTTCGCGTGATCGCCGAATATTTCCCGGTTTTCGAGGCGCACTCGCCGGAGCACGCACGCTCGGAGCAGGAAGAAACCGAGGAAGAACCCATATCGGTTTGAGCAATTGAACGGATGAATCCTCTCAGCAAACTGCGCTTGGGCCTGGCCGCAAAGCTCGCGATCTGCGTGATCGCCAGCACTGCGGCCTTCTTCGCTTTATTCGGCTACATCAACCTCCGTTTGGAGCGATCGAATTCCGAGGAGTTGATCAAGCAATCGGCATACCGCGTTGCCGACGTGATTCTGCGCAGTACCCACTACGAGATGCTGCACAATGACCGGGCCGGGCTCCACAATGTGATTCAGGAGCTAGGCACGGAGACCGGTATTCGGCGAATCCGCCTCTTCAACAAAGAGGGGCGCATTACTTATTCCACGGACGCCAGGAGAAGTCAACAGCGTCGTAGATAAGATGGCGGAGGCCTGCTACGGATGCCACCAGCAAGCCGCACCGCTCCGCGCCCTGCACCGCAAAGATCGGGCGCGCCGATTCACCGATAAGGAAGGCCAGAGCGTGCTGGCGGTAATCCAACCGATCGCGAACGCTCCGGAATGTTCGAACGCCGCCTGCCACGAACATCCCGCCGGCCGGCAGGTGCTGGGCGTGATCGACGCCAATCTGTCCCTGGCCACGGTGGATCAACAGATCGCGCAGCACCAGGCCAACCTGGCCTATTTCCTGATCGGGGCAATCGCGTTTGGTTCGGCGCTCGCGGTAGCGCTTCATCTGGATCGTGGTGTACCGGCCGGTGAAGGCCTTGATCGACGGAACAAGGCGCGTCGCGGAAGGCGACCTCACCTACCGCCTGCCGGTGAATTCCGATGACGAGTTGGGCGACCTCGCCCGATCCTTCAACAAGATGACGGCGGAAGTGCAGGGTGTGCACGCGGAGATCGAAGAACGCGTGCGGCGCAAGACCGCCGAGTTGGAAAAGACGCACAAAGTCCTGCTCGGAACCGAGAAAATGGCGTCGATCGGGAAACTGGCAGCCACAGTGGCGCATGAAATCAATAATCCGCTCTTCGGCATTCTCACGTATGCGCGGCTGGTGTTGCGCAATTTGTTGCGCGTCGAAGTTCCGGGCCGCGACGAGATGGCGGAGCACCTGCAGACAATCGAGCGCGAAAGCAAACGTTGCGGCGACCTGGTTAAGAATCTTCTGACTTTTTCGCGCCAGGCGCCAAGCAATCGCGAGCCGCAGGACCTCAACACGATTGTGCATCGTGCGATCCTGCTGGTGAAGCACAAGCTGGACATGCAGAGCGTGGAACTCCGGGAGAACCTGGCGGAGGGTCTGCCCCCGGTGGTATGCGACGCCAACCAGATTCAGCAGGTGGTCCTGGTCCTCATGGTGAACGCGGCGGAGGCGACACCGAAGGGCGGGATGCTCGAAGTCGCCACGGAGTTCGACCGGGCATCCGGCCGGGGGGTGGTGCGGGTACGCGATACGGGTAGCGGCATTCCGCCAGAGGTTCTGCCGCACATCTTCGACCCGTTCTTTACGACCAAGGAAGATCAGAATCGCACCGGCCTTGGTTTGGCCGTGGCGGTAGGCATTGTAGAACAGCATACCGGCGAGATTACTGTCGATTCCACGCCGGGCGAGGGCACGGAATTCCGCGTGGCGCTGCCGGCTAGCGAGCACGCCACGGCGTTAGCGATCGCGCCTGGAAGAGGCGAGCATGCCGGCGGGGAACAGGTGGCAACCGGCCGAAGCGACGGGAAGAAGTGACAGGCAGCAGTGTGGGCAGCGGTAACGGGAACAAACGGGAGGAACCAATGGCGAGCGTAGTGGAAGCACCAACGTCAACTCGAACCAAGGGCAGAATACTGATTGTCGATGATGAATTGGTGGTGAGAGATTCGCTGGGCAAGTGGTTCACTAGCGAAGGCTACACCGCGCGGCCGGTGGGTGGCGCGCGCGAGGCGCTGGAAGTGATCCAGCACTCGGAATTCGATATCGCGCTTTTGGATATCAAGATGCCAGGCATGGACGGCATGGAGTTGCAGGGCCGCTTGCACGAAGCCGATGCCGACCTGACCATCATTATGATGACCGGGTACTCCAGCGTCGAGACCGCCGTGCAGGCTCTGAAACGTGGCGCGTACGACTACATCACGAAGCCAGTGGATCCGGATGAGCTTTCGAACCTGGTTTCCAATGCGCTGGAACACAAGCGGGCGCGGCGGGAAGTAGACCGCCTGCGGGAGAATCTGCAGGAAGTGGTGCCGGGTACGGAACTGATCGGCAAGAGTCCGGCGATGCGCAAGGTGACCGACCTGATTCAAATGGTGGCGCCCACGGAGGCCACGGTTTTGATCACGGGTGAGACCGGCACCGGCAAAGAAGTGGTCGCCCGTGCAATTCACGCGGCCGGTCCGCGGCGGTATATGCCGATGGTGACCGTACATTGCGGAGCGTTGACGGAGACGCTGCTCGAAAGCGAACTGTTTGGCCACGAAAAAGGCGCGTTCACGGGAGCGCAATACCGAAAAAAGGGCAAATTCGAGATCGCTGACGGCGGCAGTGTTTTCCTCGATGAGATCAGCGACATCAGTCTGAAGACGCAAACCGACCTGCTGCGCGTGCTACAGGAAAAGGAGATCGTCAGGGTCGGCGGAAACCAGCAGCTGAAGGTAGATTTTCGAGCGATCGCCGCCACCAATAAGAACCTCGAGACGCTGGTCAAAGCGGGCACGTTCCGGCCCGATCTCTACTATCGCCTGCATGTGTTCTGCATCGACCTGCCGCCGCTGCGCGACCGGCGGGAAGATATTCCGCTACTGGTGGGCCATTTCCTGAACAAGTTCTGCATGGCGACCAGCCGCCCGGTGCCTTCGATCACGGCGGAAGCGATGGAGATTCTGATGCGTCACGACTGGCCAGGCAACGTCCGCGAACTGGAAAACGCGGTGGAGCGGGCGCTGGTGGTGGTGCGCGGGACGGAAGTCAAGCCCGCGGATTTCAGCTTCCAATTTCAATCCGACGAGGTCAAGGGCGGGAAGACGCTGGACGATATCGAACGGGTGCATATCGAGCGCATTCTGAGGGAGACGCAGCACAATCTTTCGCGCGCGGCAAGGATTCTGGATATTGACCGTACGACGCTCTACAACAAGCTGCGGCGCTACGGGCTGCGGTGAAACCGATCTATCTGATTCCGCTCGTTGATGGGAGCGGACCGCTGGAACCAGGACTGGACGTGCTGGAACAGCTGGCGGCGAATCTCGCACGGACGTTTCGGACGCCCTGCCAGATCCGGCCGGAGACGTTCGACGTCGGTTTCGCGCTGGATGCGCCCGGCGGCAATATTACTCCACGGCGATTCTACAGAGGTTGGAGCGGGCGTGCGATCCGGACGCCCGCATCCTGGGAGTAACGGCTTGCGACCTGTACGTTCCGGTACTGACCTTCGTGTTCGGCGAGGCGCAGTTGGATGGAAACTGCGCGGTAGTCTCGACGGCCCGGCTCGGTGAACAATTCTACGGTCTGCCGCCGCAGGAAGAACTGATGCAACTCCGGCTGTTGAAGGAGGGCGCGCACGAACTCGGGCACACGTTCGGGCTGCGCCATTGCAATGACTGGCACTGCGTCATGAGCAGCAGCCACGGAGTAGAGCGGATCGATGTGAAGGGCGCGGAGTTCTGTGCGGCCTGCGGAAAACCCGTCCTCAGCAACGGCTACTGGGCCCGCGTCTAGAAACGCGGATGAGATCCGCCAGGAACAATTAGACTGGTAGGCGGATGGAACGCGTCGGGATCCGCGTACGGGGCATTGTACAGGGGGTGGGGTTCCGACCGTTCGTGTACAAGCTGGCCCTGCGCTTGGGAATCAACGGGCACGTTCTCAACGATTCGGCCGGGTTGCTCGTGGAGGCGGAAGCCGAGCGGAGCGTGCTGGACGACTTTGTTCAGGGGCTCCGGGCGGAGCATCCGCCGCTGGCATGGGTGCAGGAACTGACCATCACTTCCCTGCCCCTGGGCGGCGAAACCGGGTTCACGATTCGACACAGCATCGCGGAAACCGGGAAGTTTGCGTTGGTGTCATCGGACGTCGCCACCTGCGCGGAGTGCCTCGCTGAGATTCGCGATCCCGCGAACCGCCGCTATCGATACCCGTTTACCAACTGCACGAACTGCGGCCCCCGGTACACCATAATCCGCGACATTCCCTACGACCGTCCGAACACGACCATGGCGGTTTTTGCGATGTGCGCGGCAGTGCCGTGCGGAGTACGACGACCCCGGCGACCGGAGGTTCCACGCGCAGCCCAATGCATGCGCGGCATGTGGTCCGGCGCTCTCCGGCGGAATTCCCGAAGCGCAGCGGCGCTTGGCGGCCGGAGAAATCCTGGCGATCAAAGGGCTCGGCGGCTTCCATCTGGCCTGCGATGCACGGAATGCCGCAGCGGTCGCGGCGTTACGGAATCGGAAGCGCCGAAGTGATAAGCCGTTCGCGCTGATGGTTCGCGATCTGGACGCGGCGCGGGAGATCTGCGAGCTGGACGGCGCGGAGGAGCGTGCCATCCTCGGTCCGCGCCACCCGATCGTGATTCTGAGGCGGCGGCCGGGAGTGGCACTCGCGGACGGGCTGGCGCCCGGGAATCCAACGGTCGGCGTGATGCTGCCCTACACCCCGCTACATCATCTGTTGTTCCAGGACGCGATGTTTTCGGTCCTGGTGATGACCAGCGGGAATCTGAGCGAAGAACCGATCGTGGTGGACAACCGCGATGCGCTCGAGCGCCTGGGTGGCGTCGCAGACTGGTTCCTGATGCATGATCGCAAGATCTACATGCGCGCGGACGATTCGGTGGTGCGCATCTTCGAAGGCAAGGAGCGCGTGATGCGGCGGTCGCGAGGCATTGCGCCCCTGACGATGAACCTGGGGCGCGACCTTCCGGAACTGCTGGCCTGCGGAGGCGAGTTGAAAAATGCGTTCTGCCTCACCAAGGGAAGCCACGCAATCCTCAGCCAGCACATCGGGGATCTGGAAAACTACGAAACGCTGGTGTTCTTCGAGGAAACACTGGCGAATCTGAAGAAGCTGTTCCGCGTCTCGCCAACTGCAGTGGCGCACGATTTGCACCCGGGATATCTAAGCACGAAATTCGCGCTGGGGTTGGCCGGACTGCCGAAGTTTGGCGTGCAGCACCATCACGCCCACGTGGCCGCGTGCATGGCCGAGAACGGCTTGACGGGCGACGTGATCGGCGTGGCGTTCGACGGCACGGGATACGGCACGGATGGCGCCATCTGGGGCGGCGAATTTCTGATAGCGGGCTACGCCGGATTTGCGCGCTACGCCCATCTGCGCTACATCCCGCTGGCGGGCGGAGATGCGGCGGTGCGCGAACCTTGGCGTGCGGCCATGGGATACGGTGCGCCAGTCACGGGCGTCGCGGAGAACCGGCTGCGGACGGTGCGCAGCATGATTGCATCGCGGACCAACGTGGTGATGACTTCCTCATGCGGGCGTCTGTTCGATGCGGTGGCTGCAATCATCGGGCTGCGGCGCGAAGTCACGTTCGAGGGACAGGCGGCGATCGAATTGGAAGCGATCGCGGACCCGGCGTACACCCGGCCGTACGCGTTCGACATTGAGGGCGAGGACGTCGATTTCCGGCCAATGATCGACCAAATCGTAAACCAGGGGGAACCGGCCGCGGTGGTGGCGGGGCGGTTCCATCACACGCTGGCGGCGGCGATCCACGCCGTCTGCGGACGCATGCGAAAAGACGGGGGGCTCGACCGCGTCTGCCTCACCGGCGGCACGTTTCAGAATATGCGCCTGCTGGGGTTGACCGTTCGGCTGTTGCGGGATTCGGGATTTCACGTCTTTCTGCATCAGGATGTTCCGCCCAACGATGGGGGGCTCGCCCTGGGGCAGGCGGCGATCGCAGCGCAACATATGCGATGATCGGGCTCGGCAAGCGGAGTAATTGAATTGTCTTCTTTGCGTTCCTTAGCGGCTTAGCGATCTCTGCGAGAAGGGTTTCGATGTAACGGTTGACACGAGGCCGCCAAGTGCCGGCGCGCCTACAATTAAGTATGAGACGCTATGTGATCTTCCTGGTAGCGGCGATCGCGGCCCAAGCGCAGGGCACGGCTCCGAAGGCTTCGGCTAACGAATATCCGGTGCAAGCGAAATCCGGCCTGAACGACATAGGCGCCGAATATATGGTGCACAGCTTCTCCATGGGTGAGCAGATGTACGTGGCGGAGAATTATCTGGTGGTCGAAGTGGCCTTCTTCCCGCCTAAGGGAGAGAGTGTGGGCGTGGAAGCGAGTAAATTGTCCCTGAGCGTGAATGGCAAAAAGGCGCTGCCGGCACAGAACCCGGCAATGGTGGCGGCTGCCCTGAAGCACCGCGAATTGCAGAGCCGCCGCGGACCGCTGGGCGCCATCGGGTTGGGTGGCATCAACGTTGGCATGGGCGCTCCGCGCACGCAATCGCCGTTCCCCGGCGGTACGGATCAGGGCCGGTTGCCGAACCCGCCCCGGGCTCCCGACGGAGACTCCAATACACCCAGGAAGGAGACCGAGAATGCGGAGGACATCCTGCTCAAAACGGCACTTCCCGAGGGCACGCATAAAGGTCCCGTCAGCGGCTTCGTGTATTTCGCCTGGCAGGGTAAGGCGAGCACAATCAAATCGATTGACCTGACTTACGAGGGAGTAGTAATGAAGCTGCGGTAAAATCGGCGATTGATTCCTGGGAGTGGCGGGCGTAGTCTGGGGCATATGGCTTTTTGCACAAGTTGTGGCGGTACGGTTCAAGGCGCGTTTTGCCCGCAATGCGGCGCTCCGGCGAGCGCATCCGTCTCGGGCCAACGCTGTAGGCCAACCCGCTGTAGGCCAACCAGTGGCGGGTCAGCCGGCGGCACACCAACCTCTCGCGGTCCCTGGGGGAATGCCGGCAAAACGCAAGACCAGCCCCTTGGTGTGGGTACTGGTCGGCGTGCTCGGTCTCTTTCTGTTATGCGTGATCGGGTTGATCTCTGCCGGGATCTTCGTCGCTAAGAATCCCGGAATGGTGATGGGGCGGCTGATCACGGCAGCCAATCCGAACGCGGAGGTGGTGAGTACCGACGTAGGGTCCAAGACCCTGCGAATTCGTGACAAGCGGACCGGCAAGGAAGTCACGGTCTCCTTCGACGACGTGAAGAACGGCAGAATTCGCTTCAGCGCTACGGGTGACGATGGGGAAATGGCGAATGTCGAGATCGGCGCGGGCGCGGGCCAATTGCCGAAATGGGTGCCCACCTATCCCGGCGCCAGGGCGCAGGGCAATATGACCGCGAAAGGCGAGGCGGCGGACGGCATGGGCGAGGGCGGCATGGTCAGTTTCAGCACCACCGATTCAGCATCCAAAGTGCTTTCCTACTACGAGTCCAAATGCAGGGAGTTGGGCATGACGGTAGACGCATCGGCGACCACTGCTGACGGCGGGACGCTGGCTGCAACCGACGAAGCAGGCAATCGCGCTATCCACGTGATGGTGGGCGGCTCGGGCGATAACACGACGATTGCGGTTACCTTCGGCAGGAAGCGATAAGGGGAGCGCGCGGCGGCGGTCAGCCGTGGCCGAGATACATCAACCAACCGATACCGAACAAGGCCACCAGAAAGCAGGCAAAGGTATAAATTCCGTAGTGCAGGCGGTCGCGATCGTTGCGCTTGGTGACGACGCCGAGTACCACGGAGGTGAAAAGGGCGAAAAGGAAGGCTGCCTCAAAATGCGAAAGATTCATCTTTGGCATTAGTCCTTCCTCCCGGCGGCGATCTCGTAGACATCGACCATTGCGAGCACGTTCAGCAAACCGGCGGTTACCAGGAATTTGGTGCCGTAATCGTGGACGTGACCCGCGAGATCGGGCTGGTTGTATCCGAACCAGACGCTCAACAGATAGAGGATTCCGGAGCAAAGGTCGCCGAGGAACCCGCCGGTGTTGATCAGTGTGGTCAACAGATCCCCACTCTGCGGCTGGAACATTGCGCCCTGCATCATCAGGCCGCAAAGGAACATGCCTGTAACGGAGAGCAGCAGCAGCGCGCCGCGGCCGTTGCGCTTCAGCAGAAAATGTCCACCACCGGGAATCAGCCAGCCAAGCGCTACGGCCGGCACCCATGCGCCAAGCGGGGGCATCGCCTGCTTCTCTTCTTTTTCCTTAGCCATAGACCTTTATTCGAGTGAGCGTTTCTATTCAGTTTAGCAGCTTCGCCTTCAAGGCTTGACGCAAGTAAAGTTGGCGGCATCGTCGGTGCTGCCGGTCCCCTTGTACTTGGCCGCTGCAGGATAGACGCACAGGGGACGCGAACGCACCGTTTTGCCATTGGTTACTTTGACTGCCGTGATCGAATCGGGAGCTGCGCCCTGTTCCACCCAACGGGTGAGCGGCGCGGTGGTGTCGAAGACGCTGGGACCGGGACCATCGCCGCAGTGCAGCATTCCGGGCACCATGAAAAGGCGGAAGAAGTCCGTGACCGAGGGTCCCACGCGGGAGGCTACGGCTTCGTAGTATTCCACGCCCATCATGGGGTTGAGCGCGGGGTCGGCCCAACCGAAATACATCAGGATCTTTCCGCCGTGCTTCTGAAATTCGGAAAGGTCGGTATCGGTGGCGTCGAGTATCTGGTGAATGGCCTCGAGTTTGGGAACGTCCTTATCGATATCGAAATTATAAATATCGTACTCGGGATTCGGCTTGGGCGAGGCGAGATAGCGGAAAAATCCTTCGCCAAACATCATGCCGGTGCTGGGGCCGTCATCGTGAATCGTCCAGGGGTCTACCCCGCTGCGGCCGTTTTGACCGGGCGCCTCGGGTCCCACGGGGTAAGCAGGGAAAATACGCTTGCCCTGGCTTTTGACTTCGGCGTAAATCTGCTCCAGAGCGTGAGTTTGAGGCTCGGTAAAACAATTGGGGCGATCCGCGCCGGCCTCGCATTTCGGAAGATCGCGGGATGGCTGAAAGTCGCAGCGCCGCGGATCTTCGATGACACCGTCCTTAATTCCATCTTTGGCGTCGCAGGTCTCGTAGATTCTGGCGGCGAGAGTGGGCAGCTTATTGGCGGCAATCGGTGCGGCTTTGAGCGCTTTGGCGACTTGCACAAAACGAATCATAGTGCCGGAGAAATTAAGCACCGGCGCGCCAACCGTGATCCCGTCGAAATCGTTCGGAAATCGTTGGGCGAGGATGAGCCCCTGGCGCCCGCCGGTCGAGCAGCCTTCGAAATACGATTTCGCGGGAGCAATGCCATAGTATTGACGGAGCACCATCTTGGATGCTTCCGCGGTCACATGCAGGGAACGAAAGGCGTAATCGAGGAGTTTCTGGCGATCCGCGGCGAAAGTAGCGTTGGGTTCCGTGATTGCCGAATGGCCGGTGTCGGTAGCGGCCACCGCATAGCCGCGTTTCATGTATCTGGCGTACTGACCGAGCCTGCCGGGGTTGTCCGTAGCTTCACCGGCAAAACCGCCATTGCCGACCATGACGAAGCGGCCATTCCACTCCGCGGGCATACGCACTTCGAACGCGACCTGCGGGAGGATCTGGCCCGCGACCCGGCAATGGGCAGGCGCCGCCGGCGTCTCCGCGATGGCAGCCGCGATCGCGATCGTGACCTCGCCATTGGTCAGGCTGCGCAAGCTGGGGCATCCGATGACGGGCTTTTGCTGGGCGGAAAGCGCGGTGCACGCGGCGAGCGCGGCCAGAAACATTCTCATGGGTCGATTCTAGCGCTGAAACGGTCCCGCTTGCCGCCGGTACTCCATACTTCTTAGGTGCGCGTTGTGGACGGGGCCGTGTAATCCGGAGGCCCATGGAGTGATCCGCGGCCCCGTCACTGGACCTGCGACCGATTAGTGCACGTTGTTGTTGATAATGGAACCGATCTTCGTAAATACAGTGCTGACTGTACTGCTGAGCGCGGGCATGGCGGCGACGGCTGCTACCGCGACCAGGCCGGCGGCCAGTGCATATTCCACTAGGTCCTGACCTTTGGAATCGTTCCAAAACTTGACTCTCCAAACGTACTTGTTGAATGTTGTCATTTGCGCTGCTCCTTATTTGACGGTATTGTCGATCATCGAGCTGATCTTGGTAAACACTGTGGAGACGGTGGTGCTCAAAGTCGGCATGACCGCAACCGCCGCGACCGCAACCATGCCTGCCGCAAGGGCGTATTCCACCAGATCCTGCCCTTGCGTGTCTTGCCAGAACCGAATGCAAGTCTTTCTCATCCTGTTGACTCCTTACTCAACGATACTAACAGCAGATGCGTTTGTCTTAAATAGACGGGATCACTTAGTCAGCTTTCGATTGTCACTGACTTAGCACTTACTTTGCGGTGCAGTAATTGTGAGAGCCACGACGCGCTCTTCCGCTCCGCCGTCTTCTTATGTAAAAGATCCCGGCACAGCGCCTGGACACTCTCGCCGAAGCGCGAGTTGCCGGCGGCCGGACGGCCCTCGAGCAACGCCGCCTGGATCACCTCATAGTCGTTGCAAAGTGTCGCGAACGGCTGCAACGAGAGCGCAGTCTTTACGTCGTCGCGCTTCAGGCCAGTCGCCGGAGTGTAGCGATTGAGGATGAGACGCAGTCTGGTGCGGTCGGCAGCGGCCGAATCCAGGTAACGGAGTCCGCGGTTGGTGGCTTGTAGCGCCGCCAGTTCGTTGGTGGTAACCAGCAGAATGAAATCCGCCAGGGCCGCGAAACCGCAATCCGCCGCGGCTCGCACATCCGGTAAGTCGAGGACCACGGCCGCGTAGCGTTCGCGCCAGAAACCACAGAGCTCACCCGCATTCTGGCAGCTTACGACCGTGCGAGTCATGGGGTCCTCGGGCGCGGCCAGCACGTCCACGCCGAAAGCGGGAACCGTAAGCCTCGACCAGAGATCGTCATCCATGCGCGCCCAGTCTCGAAGTACATCCTCCAGATGAAACTCGGGCTTTAGCTTTAATTGAAAGGTGATGCTCGCGGTGAGGGGGTCGCCATCCAGCAGCAGCACCGGGCCGGCCCCGTTGGCTCGCAGCTGGATCGCGAGGTGAGCCGCAAGCGTGCTGGCGCCGCAACCGGGCTTGCCCGGCACCACGCAGTAAATCGATCCCGCGGGATGATGCGAGACTTCGAAACGGGTGCGCGCCAGTCTTTCGAAAACTCCGCGCAAGGCTTCCGGCGTTGGATCGGCGACAAACTCACTCGCGCCACGGCGCAGGCAGCGCAGAATCAGGTCGGCATCGTTGCGAGGGTGTAGAGCCACCACCGGAATGGAGGGCGCAAGTTCCGAAATTAACAGTTGCGCCTGGTCGGGATCGGTAGCGGCATCCACGAAGCATACGTTATAACTATTGCGTTCCACCAGGGCGGCGACCGTTCCGCCGGCCGGGTACTGCGTCAACGTGCAAGGCTGATCCATCGCCAGTTCGGTCAACACCGCGAGCATTCGGCGGTGGAAATCTGGTTGCGGACATACGACCAGTGGCTTCCAGGCGACTGCGCGGGTTCGACTCGGCTGCGGCATGACCCTCACCTCTCCAG
Source organism: uncultured Solibacteraceae bacterium (assembly GCA_963811575.1). Taxonomy (GTDB): domain Bacteria; phylum Acidobacteriota; class Terriglobia; order Bryobacterales; family Bryobacteraceae; genus Solibacter. The sequence continues at coordinate 554,716 of CAWERY010000018.1, forward strand.
ATCGGTTCGAATCCCAAAAGTATGAACGGAGACGGGGGAACGATTCCCCCGAGCTCTTGCCGGATCCTTTCCAGGAGAGTACTAAGTCGCAACATGTGCGGACATGGGGCACACTTATCGGACTTACAAGCGGTGTCACCGAGTGCAATCCCGCCGCACCCTACCTATCATTCGAGTGGAAGTAAGTATGGGACGACGGCGGACGGGCGGACGCGGGTTTGTTCTGGTGACCATGCTTTGCTGTATGGTCGTGCTGGTAACCTTCCTCGGGCTGGCGATCGATGCGGGATATCTGCAACTGGTCAAGACCCGCATGCAGACGGCGGCGGACGCCGCGGCACTGGGAGGAACTCAGGAAATCAAGATGAACGGCCCGGCGAAGGCAGCGGCGGCCGCGCTCGCGGATGCGGCCCTCAACGGATTTACCGATGGCCAAAACGGGGTCACCGTAACGGTCCACACACCGCCTTCCGCAGGCTACTCCACGGCCGATTCCAGCGGCGTCGAGGTAATCGTGGCGCAGCCGGTCTCCACATTCTTTATGGGCATGGTGGGGGCGAATTCGGCCAGCGTACAGGCGCGGGCGGTGGCCCGCCAGGGCGCGGGCACGACGTGCGTGCATGTGCTCGATCCCACCACGGCCGCGGCGTTTTCGGCCACCAACGGCGCCGTAGTCCAGATCAATTGCGGCGTAATGGTGGAATCGGGCAGCGCAACGGCTTTCACCGTCAGCGGGGGAACGAAGGTCAACGCCGCGACCATCGGCGTATTCGGAGGCAGTTCCGTCACCGGCGGCTCTAGCGTCACGCCAGGGCCCATCACCGGCGCCGCCAGGGTGGGCGACCCGCTGGCCTACATCGCGGCCCCGAGTGCCGGCGCCTGCGATTTCACCAACTTCACCGTGGGCGGCGGACAGACAAAAACACTCGCCCCGGGAGTCTATTGCAATGGAATTTCTCTAGGGAACGGCGCCCACATCACTTTTAGTTCCGGGACATACCTATTGAAGGGCGGGGGGCTAACTATCGCGGGCGGCGTCACCGCGGCGGGCAACGGAGTCACGTTCTATAACACCTCGGGCAGCGGATATTCCTACTCGCCGGTTAGCATCAGCAACGGAACGACGGTAACCCTGTCAGCGCCTGTCATGGGGAGTTTGGCAGGCATTCTATTCTTCCAGGACCGCAGCATCGTGTCGAATGCGGTGAATTCATTCCAGGGAGGGACCAGCGTCACGCTCAATGGCTCGCTCTACTTTCCCAGCACGCCGTTGAGCTACTCCGGCGGCACGGACGTGAGCGGGACGTATTCGATCATCGTCGCGCGCACCATCAGCTTTTCGGGCGGCTGCAAAATGAACAATGATTACTCTTCCCTGCCCGCCGGTTCCCCGATTCGCGGCAATGCGGTGGTCAGCGAATGAGCAGGCGGAGCAACGCCGGGCAAGGCGGCAACGCGACTGTCGAATTTGCGCTTGTGGCGCCGTTACTCATGCTCTTGCTGGCCGGAGTGCTGAATTTCGCGATGTTGCTCCGCACTGCCACTTGCGCCGCCAACGCTGCGCGCGCCGGGACGGTATACGGCAGCCGGAGCCCTTCATCCGCCATGGACTACGCCGGGATGCAGGCGGCCGCAATCAATTCCGCTCCGGGCGTAAACGGCATGACGGCAGTCGCAGCCCGCACCTGCAAATGCCAGGATGGTTCCGCCGTCAGTTGCGGCGGCACGTGCACGGGCGGCAAGATGCTGGTATACGTCCAGGTCACCACGCAGGCATCGGCGCACACGATCTTCGATTATTCCGGCTTGAGCTTCTCGAACCTGGTCAGCTCGCAGGCCACCATGAGGGCGCAATGATCGCCGCGCAACCGGCGCGGAATCACGCGCGAAGAGGCAGCACGTTGGTGGAGTCTTCGGTGGTAGCGGTGGTCTTCCTGCTGCTGCTGACCGGAATCATGGAATTTGGCCGCCTGGGCTTCGCGTACAACGAGGTGTCCTTCGCGGCGCAACAGGCGGCCCGTTACGCAGCGGTGAGGGGCAGCAGCAGCGGCCACCCGGCATCGGTAGCGGATGTGACGTCGGCGGCGGCAATCTATACCGGTGCGCTCGATAACTCCAAAGTCACCGTAACTACCACCTGGTCACCCGACAACCATCCGGGCAGCACGGTTCAAGTCACCGTTACCTACGGGTTCGCCACGGTGTTGACTTCGCTGGCGATCAATCTGTTTACCGTACAAACCACCGCGCGCTCGATCATCACGCAATAGCTTCTCACTGTCGCCCGGACTCGGGATTAGGCTTTGGCGATTGCCAGCAGATTCCAACCGACGCAGACCGCGAAGAACAGATTGGCCCGGCGCAAGAGACGGAATCTTCGGCTTTTCCAGGCGAATAACGCCATACCGCAAGCCGCCGCTTTAACCAGCAAGAGAGCCACCGCCGGTTGGGCGGAAATGCGAATCAGCAGCGAAACCAACGGATTGGCTTCACCGACTCCGTGCTGGAGGAACACCAGCGTGGAGGCGAGATCGCAGAACTGCAGGGCCATAAAGATAAGTAGGATCGTCATGTTTGCCTGATGCCGAAGTTACCGGCCGTGGCCCCGCGCACCAATAGGACTAGTTCTAGTACGCATTCAAGGTTTCGAAGGTGCGATCGATAAGACTACTGAGATTCCATGCTCCGACGGTTACTCATACCATCGCTTGTCGATGTGTTCTTTGTAGCTATGTTATTGACTGCATTCGCACATCCGGAAGGGCTACGCTCACTGCTTGCGGATGGCGATACCGGCTGGCACATACGTACGGGCGAGATGGTACTCGCCGCCGGCCGGGTTCCGGTGGTGGACCCATTCTCATTCAGCCGCCCCCACCAGCCCTGGTTCGCCTGGGAATGGCTGGCGGATGTGGTCTTTGCGGTCACCTGGCGCTGGCGCGGAGTGTCGGTAGTCGCGGCGCTCGCCGGCGTGATCCTGTCGCTGGCGGCGGCCCTGCTGCTGGCTCGCCTACTCCGGCGGGGCTGCGGCCTTTGGATCGGGGTCGGGGCCACCATGGCGGCGGTCAGCGCTTCGAGCGTGCATTATCTCGCCCGTCCGCACGTCTTCTCGATCCTCTTCTATACGGTCGCCATGTGGGTGCTCTCCGAAGACCGCCTGCGCCGATCGCCGCTCTTGTGGATACTGGCCCCGTGGACAGCCCTGTGGGCCAACCTGCACGCCGGTTTTGTGGCTTGGCTGGCGACCCTCGGCTTGCTGGTCTTGGTATGCCTCTCTCAGCGCGAGTGGGCCGCCGTACGGCGCTACGCGAGCCTGACCTTCCTTTGTGCCGCGGCCAGTCTCGCGAACCCTTACGGCTGGCAGCTTCACTGGCACATCGCACGCTACCTGAATTCGTCGTGGATTATCGATCATGTTCAGGAGTTTCAATCGCCGCGGATCCGGTCCGAAGGGATGATCGTCTTCGCCCTGTTGTTGTTGGCGACGGTCGCGATGGTGTCGCGCGCGGATCGCTTTGAGGCCGTGCTGGTTTTGTTCTGGAGCTTCCTCTCGCTGCGATCCGCGCGGCACGTGCCGTTTTTTGCGATTGCAGCCGCGCCCGTCCTGGCAGCCGCCACGGCACAGCTCTGGGCGCGCGTGGCCGCCGCTGCCGCTTCTCGCGCGCCGCAGCGCGTTTTCTGGGAACTGGCGCAGGATCTCGGGAGGAGTGCGCGCGTAAGCCTTTGGCTGCCCCTCTCCGCCGCCGTCGCGTTGGCAGCAGTCCCGCCGGTAGGCTTCCCCAACTCGATATTTCCGGTGGTGGCGGTGGAGAGGAATCTGGAACACTTGACGCCCGTCGCCGGCATGCCTCGCGTGCTCACGTCCGATCAATGGGCCGACTACCTGATCTATCGCCTCTATCCGGCACAGCGCGTCTTTTTCGATGGCCGCAGCGATTTTTTCGGCGCGGCGTTGGGATCCGATTACCGCAAACTCCTTTCGGGCGAAGCTCCGTGGCGGGAGCTGCTGGAACAGTACCGCTTCGATCTGGCGCTCCTGCCCCATGATTGGGCGCTGAGCACTGCGCTCGAGCATGAGCCCGGTTGGCGCCTGGTCTACCGGGATTCGGTCGCGGTGCTCTATTCGCGCGAGCCGGGAGTGACGCCATGACGGCGGCGCTCGCAATCGGCGCTGCCATCGGACTGGTAGCCGCGGTCGAAGATCTGCGGCGCCGCCAAGTCCCGAACTGGCTGACCGCGGGTGGCGCCGCGGCCGGGCTCGCGTATGCAACACGGGGCGGCTGGCATGGCTTTGCGCTGGCCGCGGCTGGAGTCATCGTGGGATTTCTGATCCTCCTGCCCTTTCAGTGTTGCGGCGCAATGGGCGGCGGCGACGTGAAATTGATGGCGGCATTCGGCGCGCTATTAGGTCCGGCGGGGATCCTGCTGGCGGCGCTATTCGCGAGCATCGCGGGCGGAGTTTGGGCGGCCGGGGCGCTGCTCTACCGCCCGCGCATGGCGAGCATTCCCTACGCTCCCGCCGTGGTGTTGGGGGCGTGGATCAGCTTGTTGGGTGGAGGTTCCTGATGCATTTCGATCGGCGATTTGTGGCGGTGGTATCGGTTAGCCTGGCCTGGGCCCTGATCGTTTCGGCGGCTTTTTACCGGCTGGCGGGCGGTTCCGGCGGACGCACCCGGGCCGCCTCGCGGAAGCAGATCGTTGTGGCTTCACGGCCCATCGGTTCGGGTAGCACGCTCGATCGCGAAGCCGTGAAATTGCGCAGCGTTCCGGAAGATCTGTTTCCGGCCGGAGCCTTCTCCCGCGTGGAGGATGTGTTGGAGCGGCCCGTGATCAGCGCCATCCAGGCGGACGAGCCGGTAGTCGAAGCCCGCCTGGCGATCAAGGGCAGCGGCGCCGGCTTAGGTCCGATGATTCCGCCCGGCCTGCGCGCCATCTCGGTCCGTGTCAACGACGTCGTAGGAGTGGCGGGATTTGTGCTTCCCGGCATGCGCGTCGATGTCCTGGTCACGGGCAAGCCGCCCAACCGAGCCGACACCGAAACCCAGACGGTGCTGCAGAACATCACCGTGCTCTCCGCCGGCCAAACCATTCAGAACGATGGCAAGAGCCAGCCGATCATGGCGCCGGTAGTGACACTCCTGGTGAATCCCGGCGAAGCGGAAGCGCTGACCCTGGCAAACTCCGAAGGCCGCATCCAACTGGTGCTGCGCAATTCCACCGATCAGGGGACGGCGCCCACGCGCGGGCGGCGGCTCCACGAGTTGTATGGCTCCGCGCCCCCGGACGTGGAGCGAATCGAAGCACCTCCGCCGCAGAACGTTCGCAGAACGGCGGTGCCGGCGCCCCAATTTGCACCGGGTCCCGCACGGAAGGCGCCGCCGATGGCTGCCCTGGAACCAGCTCCGGAGCAAATGATCGTGATCCAGGGCGCGGTCAAAAAGGTTGTCGTGTTCGCGCCGAATGGGGATGCCCAATGACCTCGGTCAGCCACGCAGCGGGTGTCGAATCCAGTTGGGAACAGCGCCTCTTACAGAATGCCGTGAGCCCGGCGGCGTTTCAGCCCGAACATCAGGAGCTGAAGTTTACCCTGCATCGCAAGCTCCTGGAGCGCATCAACCTCGAAGCCCTCTCCGGAATTGACGACGACCGCATCCATGCCGAAGTACGCCAGGCCGTGCTCGCGATGGTGGAGGAGGAGCCGAACCTGCTCACCGCCGCCGAAAAGCAGCGCATCAGCCACGAAGTCCTGCACGAAGTTTTCGGCCTCGGCCCGCTCGAACCGCTGCTCCAGGATCCGGGCATTTCCGACATCCTGGTGAACGGCCACAAGCAGGTCTACGTGGAGCGCAAGGGCCTTCTGGAACTGACCAACGTTCAATTTCATGATGAAGGGCATCTGCTGCGCATTATCGACAAGATCGTTTCCCAGGTGGGCCGCCGCGTGGACGAATCCAACCCTATGGTGGACGCGCGATTGAGCGACGGCTCCCGCGTCAACGCGATCATTCCACCCCTGGCGGTCGATGGGGCGATTCTCTCCATCCGGCGCTTCGGCACCGACAAACTCATGCCCGATGACCTGGTGGCCAAAGGCGCATTGACGCGCGGCATGATGACCCTGCTCGAAGCGGCGGTGAAGGCGAAGCTGAACATCATCGTATCCGGCGGCACCGGGGCCGGGAAGACCACGCTCCTGAACGCGCTCTCCTGGTTCATTTCCCCGAAAGAGCGAATCCTGACCATCGAGGACGCCGCGGAATTGCAGCTCAAGCAACCCCACGTCGTGCGCCTGGAAACGCGCCCCGCCAACCTCGAAGGCCATGGCGCGGTGCGCCAGCGTCAACTGCTGATCAACAGCCTGCGTATGCGCCCGGATCGCATCATCGTCGGCGAGGTGCGCGGCGAGGAAGCGCTGGACATGTTGCAGGCGATGAACACCGGCCACGATGGTTCCCTCACCACGGTGCATGCCAATACGCCGCGTGACGCGGTTTCCCGGCTGGAGGTGATGGTCACCCTGGCCAATGCCAACATGCACCTGGTAGCGATCCGCCAGCAGGTCGCCTCGGCGGTCCAGATCCTGGTGCAGTGCTCGCGGCTGAGCGACGGCACGCGCCGTGTAACCAGCATTACGGAAGTTACCGGAATGGAAGGCGACGTAGTCACCCTGCAGGATATTTTCGTTTTCGAGAAGCACGGCCTGGCGCACGACGGACGCGTGCACGGCCGCTTTTGCGCCACCGGCATCCTGCCGAAATTCAATGAGAAGCTGGTCGCCGCCGGCAGCCGGCTGCCTCCGGAAATCTTCGACGAAATTGTCGAAGTCGGCGGCCGCTGATGCCGGCGCTTTTCGTGATCGCGGCGGTGACCGCGCTCCTGACGTACCGCCTGCTGTGGCACGGGCTGGAACGGCGGGACATGTCCCTGGCGGTGCGGCGGCTCTCGTCGCGCGCCTCCGGCAAGGAATCGCGCGACCGCGTACGTCCCCGCCTCATCGAAGCGGCGGGCGAAGTTCGCGGGGTGCTGACCGCGCGACTGCTGGACCGTCTGCGCCTGCGCGGCGCGGCGGCGCGCATACTCGAAACCGCAGCTCTCAAGTGGGGACCCGCCGGCCTGCTGCAGCGCTCCCTGTGCCTGTTCGTCGCCGGGTTTCTGGGAGTCACGCTCGCTACCGGCAACAGTCAAACCCTGCTCGCCCTGGGAACGGGCGGCCTGTGCGGCTTTGCGCCCCTTTGGTACGTGAGGCGCAAGGCGCAGGCGCGCGTCGCCGCGTTTGAAGAGCAGTTCCCGGATTTCCTGGAATTCGTCTCGCGTTCCATGCGGGCCGGGCATGCTTTTTCGGTGGCGATCGAAATGGCGTATCGCGAATTCAGCGAACCGCTGGCCGGAGAACTGCGCCGTGCGTTCGAGGAGCAGAACCTGGGACAACCGCTGGAGATCGTCCTGCGCAAACTCTCTCAGCGTGTCCCGTCGATGGATGTTCAATTCTTTGTCTCGGCCGTGCTCCTCCAGAAACGCACCGGGGGAAATCTGGCGGAAGTGCTCGACAAGCTGGCGCAATTGATTCGCGAACGGTTTAAACTCCGCGCGCGAATTCGCGCGGTCAGCGCCCAGGGACTCATGTCCGGACGGATTCTCTCGGCAATTCCGGCAGGCGTCGCAATTCTGATGTTCCTGGCAAATCCGCAATACGCCCGGTTCTTCATCGAAGATCCGGTGGGGCACGAACTGTTAGCCGCGGGACTGGGATTGCAATTGCTTGGGTACTTGATCATCACTAAGATCGTGACCTTTGAGGTGTAGCTATGCTGCGGCTGATCACGGCTCTCGTGTTTATCCTGGTTGCCGGTGGAACCGCGTGGGCCCTGCTGCGCGCACTTTCCTGGCGCGCGCGCGGAGTGAACCGGCTGGTTCCCGCGCCCGTGCCGGGATCCGCGGCGGGCATTTCGCCCGGCGCCGTATGGCGGCTGCTGATCCATCGCATCGGCTCGGCGATGCCGGCGCCGCAGCGCGATCTGGCGCGGCTGAAACGGCGATTGACCTGGGCGGGCTTCCGCAATCCCCAGGCGTCGCGCTATTTCCAGGGACTCCGGCTTTTATCAACCCTGGGATTCGGCGCCGCCGTGTTCGCGGCCGCTTCCGAATTGCATGCCGCTGGGGACAATCTCTTTTGGAGCGTATCCGCTGCTCTGGGCGTAGGCTATCTGGCCCCGATGCAGTACGTCTTGCTGTGCGTGCGCCGGCGCCAAAAAGCGGTCGCGCGCGGCTTGCCGAATGCTCTGGACCTGATGGTGGTTTGCGTGGAATCCGGCCTCGGAATCGATCAGACTACGCTGCAGGTGGCCCGGGAACTGCAGGCCGCCCACCCGGAGATCTGCAGCGAATTCACCCTGATGAATCTGGAATTGCGCGCCGGCAAGAAGCGCGCCGATGCCTTGCATAATCTGGCGGAACGCACCGGCGTTGAGGACGTAAAGAAGCTCGTCGCTGTGCTCGTGCAGACCGACCGTTTCGGCACCAGCATCGCGCAGTGCCTGCGCGGACACGCCGACTATCTGCGGACCATGGCCCGGCAGCGCGCCGAGGAGCAGGCCTCGAAACTCGCCGTGAAGCTCGTCTTCCCGATCTTCTTCTGCGTGTTGCCCTCTCTTTTTGTGGTGACCATCGGTCCCGTAATCACGCGCCTGGTACGCGATTTAATACCCATGATTGAAAACATGTAATCGTCCGATAAGGAGGGGGAAGGAGATTTATTTCATGGATTCGAGCATCATGCGGCTGATCTGCGGTGCGTTGGCGGTTCTGTTCGGCGTCGTAATTTTCATGCGACGGCGCAGCCGGAACGCCGACTGAGGCGGCTTGGCGGCCGGCAGGCGGAATCCCATGATGGCTTCATCGTGGGATTCTGCTGACGCTACCGGGGCTTGGTTCCGCTGACAATCAGAACCTCGGCCGGAAAACTCATTCCCCGATCGGTAGCGTACTCCCGCAGCGCTTCCATGGCCTGGCACTTCACATCGTCGAACTGCTCGGTCGAGAGAAGAGCGCTCTTTTCACGCAGCTTTTCAGACATCTCGCAGCGCAGCGTCCAGAAGCTCTCGACCGGGACGGAAGCTTCGATCGCGAAGCGAAGCACACGCTCGGCCGGCGCGCTCGCTCCCGCTCCGGTGAGCACGTTGCGCAATTTGCCAGGGCTCGCAAAACGGAATGCGTCCGCGGCGTCAGGTTGAGACAGCGGCGGAGCGAAGTACCGGTCCATCAGCCGCGTCACGACGGTAAAAAATGGATTGGCCTCCGCCACATGCCAGGCAGCCATCGCCAATCTCCCGCCCGGCTTCAGCACGCGCAGCATCTCGCGAACTCCGTCCACGGGAGATGCGAAAAACATAACGCCGAAACGGCTCACCACGGCATCGAAACTTCCATCCGGGAACGGCAAGGCCTCCGGATAGCCAACTTCAAACTGTGCGTTGCCGGCCCCCATTTTGTCCGCCGCCCGGCGGGCCGCCGCAACCATCCCGGGCACCGGATCAATCCCGAAAATCCGGCCCCTCGGCCCGACCAGGCCAACCAAGCTCAACGCCGGCTCCCCGGGTCCCGTCGCAATGTCGAGAACCGTCTGCCCCTCGCCAATCTGCGCATCCCCAACCAGAGCCTGCGTGACCGGCGCGAACATTTTGCTGATGATTTCGCGGTGCTTCTCCCAGTAAGGAGCGGAAGCACTCCACTGCTTCAGAATCGCCTGTTCAGGTTGCATAAGTGCAGTCAGTTTTCAGCATACCCGTTCCCGACCCGCCCTCCACGGCACCACCCGCACCGGTGGCGATGCTATACTTCTCCCTCGTGAGCCGGATACTGAACATCGCGCTGCTCGCGCCCGCCATCCTGGCCGGCGCGTACGCCCAATCATCGGGCGCTACCGAATTTGAAGTCGCATCCATCAAAATCAATCCGCCCCAGCAGGGCTTTCACTTCGCGGCAGACGCCGCCAGCGGAGGTCCCGGGACGGCTGACCCCGGCATGTTCCGTTGCTCCAAATGCACCCTCGCCACGTTAATCGCCAAGGCCTTCAAACTCCAGCCATACCAGTTCCCGGGCCGTACCTCGCTCACCGATACCACCTACGAGATCTCCGCCAGAATTCCCTCCGGCGCTACCGAGGAACAGTTCTCGGCCATGCTGCAAAACATGCTCAAAGAGCGCTTCGGACTCGCCTGGCATTTCCAGGAAAAGAAGTTGAAAGGTTACCACCTCGTCGTCGCCAAGGATGGCCCGAAACTGAAGGAGTCCAACGCCGCTGTAGCGCCCCCGCCCGCCGAGCAGCACCGCGCCGCATCAGGGGAGGCCCACAACCATAGCGGCCCCGTCGCGTTTGGAAACTCGGCCAGCTTCCGCGCCGCCAACCAAACCACCGCCGACCTCGCCCGCGTGCTCTCCGGCCAAATCGGTCTCCCCGTCGACGATGAAACCGGCCTGTCGGGCAAATACGATATTTCGCTCCGCTGGTCCGGCGCCGGAGCTGCCCAACCCGGGGGCCACACCGAGGGAGCCTGGTCCGGCGGCGCCGCCCATGGCGGTCACGATGCCGCTGGCGCCGCTCCCACAGGCGCGGTTGACGACGCGAGCGGTCCCACGCTCTTCAACGCCCTCCAGCAGCAGCTCGGCCTCCGGCTCGTCTCCGCGGAACAAGCCGTGGCCCAACTCTTCGTCATCGACCGGATTGCGCAACGCCCCACCGAAAATTAACTCCACCACACTGCGGCACGGGTGAACCGCGCCGGACGGTATAATTGTGCTGCCGAAAGTCCGGCCCATCAGCTTCCCCATGCCGCCGCCTACCGACCGCGTGCAGCCCCGCGAACGACGCCTGGCACTCTACGTTTTGTGCCTCGTTCTGCTCGCCGACGCGATCGTCCTCTCCCCCGAACTCCGCACCGGCCGCCTCATGGCCAACGACAGCAACCTCCACCTCTCCCTGGTGAAGGGCATGGTGCAAGCCGTGGAAACCGGCGGCAATCCCCTGGACTTTTGGTGTCCTGGCGTGTCCTTTGGCGCGGCCACTCTACGCACCTACCAGCCCCTGGCGCACGCCGCCACCGCACTCCTCTACTTCCTGCTCGGGAAGTCCGTTTCTCTGGTGACGGTCTTTGGTTGGATGCGTTATCTGTCGGTGGTGCTGCTCCCGGCCGGGTTCTTCGCGGCCGCGCTCCTGCTCGAACTCCCCCCACTCACAGCGGCCGCAAGCGCCGTGCTCGCGCCCTTGATTTCCACCGATCTTTGGTACGGCCTGGATTACAGCAGCTACGGATCCGGCGGTCGCGGCCTCTTTCCGCAATCGGTCGCGGCGGTGTTGCTACTGCTCTCGCTCGGCTGCGGTTATCAGGCGCTCCGCCGCGGCAGACACGGAGTACTGGCGGGCATGCTGCTCGGGCTGACCTGCGCCTGCCATTTCATCTACGGCTGGATCGGGGCCGTGACGCTCTGCCTGCTGGCCCTCCTCCCCGATGCGGAAGTGGGACGCCGGCTGCGCATTCGGCGAACCGCCTTTGTCGGAACAGTCGCCCTCACGCTCGCCGCCTTTCAACTACTGCCGGTCTGGCTGGACCGCGCCATCCTCAATCACAGCCGGTTGGAAGGACTATGGAAATGGGATTCCTTTGGCGCCACCATCGTCATGAGGGCGCTCCTGACCGGCGAACTGCTCGACCACGGGCGGCCGGCGATTCTCTCGCTGCTGGCGCTCACCGGCGCAATCCTGATTGCCTGGCGGCTGTACCGGCGCCGCAGGCAATCGGCGGCCGAGGTCTTCGTGCTGGGCGGCGCGGTATTCTGGCTGCTGGTCTTCTTCGGCCGACCAACCTGGGGACCGCTCCTGCTCTTACTGGGCGTCACGCGCGACCTGCATTTGCACCGCGTGGTCGGAGCCGTGCACATCTTTCTGGTGTTGCTGGCAGCCATCGCGGTGGGAGCCGGATGGCGCGAATTGGCGCGCCGCGGACACCTTGCCCTCACCCTCCTGCTCACGCTGATCGTGCTGGCGCCGATGCTGCGGGAACGCGTCGCATACATGACCCGGACCGACGCCCAAGCCACCGAGAGGCTCCTCGCCCTGGACGCCGAAGAAATTGCACGCGACGCCAGCCTCGCCAATCTGAAGGCGGCCGGCGGACGCGTCTACGCCGGCAACTCCCAGGGCTGGGGCCCGCAACTGCAAACTGGCGGCAACGATTTTGCTGCCTACCTCAACATGAACCTCATCCCGCAGGCGTCCACAACCTATCACAACCTCTCCCTCACCGCGGACCTGTTTCCCCTGTTCGACGAGCAACGGCCGGCGCACTACGCGCTCTTCAACGTGCGCAGCGTCGTAGCTCCTGTCAATCCGGCCTCCGGGCTCCCACGCTTCCTCTCCCCGCGCACAGGTTTTGGCCGCTTCCAGATCTTCGACGCCCCGGGTGCGGGTTACTTCGACGTGGTCGATGTCCCTGCGTCAGTCGCGGTCGATAAGGATAGTTTCTACGCCACAAATGAGCAGTGGCTGCGCAGCGATTGGGTGGAGAAGCGAGCCCACTTATGGTTGGATTTCGGGACCGGCGCACCGTCCGGCATGCCACGGCTGGAGGCTGCGGCTCCAGTGCCCCCCACCCCCGCCTCGGCGGGCCGCGCCGGCGAAATCAACGCGGAGCAGCAAACTCGGGAGGAGTACGCAGCCCGGTTCACAGTCTCGCGGCCAGGCTTTGTATTATTTCGAATGACCTGGCATCCCAACTGGGTCGCGTATGTGGATGGGAAGGTTCAGCGCACCGCAATGCTCTCGCCCGGATTCGTTGGCGTGCCTGTCCTGCCGGGCGAGCACAGTATTCGGATGCGCTACGAACCCGGCGCCTGGAAGTGGATCATGGCTCTCGCCGGTCTCCTGGTGTCGCTCGCCGCGATCGCGCTGGAGCGTCGAGGCTACCTGACTCCCCTGGGATTTCCCCGCGCGCCTGCAGACGTCGCGCCGGCGGCAGCGGCTACCGCTACCGGCTCCATCGTGCGACCTGAGGCAAGGCATCGCCGCTCCCGAAAGGGTGATGCTTCCTGACGGCAGCTTTTCCGCAAGCTTGGCCGCTTTTGATCGATAAGGTAGACATGACCAAAACGTCGCAAGGTCAAAACGCCAACTTTTGGGTCATTGTTGAGGTCCGCGGACAACAGTTTGCGATCCAGGCAGAGTACGTGCGCGAGATTTTATCTTTGCCGGAAATAACCTCGATTCCCCTGTGCCGGCCACAGAGCCGGGGCGTCATTAGTCTGCGCGACCGGGTACTGCCCCTGATCGACATGCGTAAGTGCTTCGGCTGGCAATCCGTACCGGAAGAATTGGATGCCTTCTATGCTCTGATGAACCAGCGCGAACAGGATCACCGCAACTGGCTGCTTGCACTGGAGAAATCCCTAGCCGAAGGCATCGAGTTCCGCCTGGCGACGGACCCTCACAAGTGCGCCTTCGGGAAGTGGTATTACTCATACCAGTCCGACTCACCCTGGATCAAGTCGCTTCTGCGAAAATTCGAATCGCCGCACAATAGCATCCACGCCGTTGCGGTGAAAGCCGTCGAACTGGCCAAAGCTCAGAAACCGGAACAGGCCTATCGGCTGATCCAGCAGACACGCGACGGCGAATTGAGCGAGATGGTCGCTCTCTTCCGCTCCCTCAGGGAACTCATGCGCGAGACCCTCAAGGAACTCGCGATGGTGATCACCACGCACGAGAAGCTGTTTGCAGTGGCAATCGATGGGGCGCTTGCCGTCGAGGCGATCTCTCCCGATCTGGTCAAGGAACTCGACTCAAACGCCTTTTCGGCCGGACGTTGCATGGTGCACAGAGTATTGGAGCGGGTAGCCTCCAAGTCGTTCGCCATGATCCTGGAACCGGAGGCGTTCAAACTCTAGCCTATGTTGACGAAGCGCCGCATTGGCTTTCCGGGGCCCCCCTTCTGCGCTCGCCGGCGGGTTCAAGACTGCGTTTTGTGGAACACGTAGAGGAAGACGGCAACACTCAGGCTTGCCATCAAATGGATTAGTGATGTCACCACCATCGTCGGAGCAATGGCGCCAGCGAGAAGAGCCGATACGTCACCGATGAAACCCAGTGCACACACAACGGATAGCAAAGTCATGCCGATAAATGCGAAGAACGCCGCATTCTTGAGGCTCATGGCGAGAGTATACACCCTGCCGCTTTCGTCCCGTCGCCTGCCCAACCATAGTGAGTGGCTACGTCGGGGCAATGTCTCGAATGCCTCCCCATTCGCTACTACAGTCCTTTGGGTTGGTCTCGGTTGTCCCTAAACTTGCCAGAGGATATTTACAGCAACAACTTATTTATTGTGAATGACTCAGAGTGGTGGTTATTGATTCGCCGTTACTTTCCGTGCCTTTGGTGCTTTCTGTCATTGCACAATTCTGACAGTAAGCCTAATCCTTGCGGCCGTTGGCTTCGGCGCTACTTTGGATGGATGGTCAGTACACCGAAATGAGTATCCTCCTTATCGGCGCTGCATATAAGGTCGCGATCCATCGCCTGACAACCGAAAACGGAATACGGCGAAGGGAATCGTTGCCATGTTACGCCGCCGTCGTCGGTGTACAGAATTTCGTGCCGCCTGTAGTCGGCCGTTTCCGGGTCGCCGTCGACAAAAACGAAACCAACTTTCTCAGATACAAATCCCACGACATCAGACCACCCATAGTAGTTGCGCACGGGGGGAGTAGAGAGCGGCTGCCAAGTCCGTCCCCCATCGCTCGTCGCAAGCAGTCGGATCTCAGCATCCTGGTTGTGCTTCAGCACGATCCATCCGTGATCCTGATCCACGAACGAGATCTGCCGAACCTCTGGCCATTCGGCGGGAAGCGATGTGCGTGACTCCTGCCAGGATCGGCCGCCGTCGATGGTCCGAAACACCAACAGATCGCCCCCTTCACGATCAGTTATCCATGCGATCTGACCTGAGAGCAGGATGATATTTGCGATCTTCTTCAAGTGCGGTATTTCAATCTTGGACCACTTCCGGCCGCCATCGACTGTGCGTACGGCATTACCAGTATCATCGACACCGAAAGCCTTTCCAATTCCGTGATCCTGGTCGGTGAAAGCCATCGCTTCCATGCCCTCTTCGGATATCAACTGCCAATGCCTTCCTCCGTCCATCGTGCGGAAGGTTCTTGATGAGACAATCCCGCCACAAGGTACGTTCGAGCAGCTATACCACCCGTGAGCGGAGTCGAGAAATGCAAGGGCAGGTGTTCCCATATACTCGCGACTATTCCGAAGTTCCTTCCACGTTCTTCCTGAGTCGATGGTGTGCACAATGATGTAATCGTGCACACCGTCGCCGCCGATTCCAATCCCCCACGCCTCCTGGCGGCTTACCCAGTGAACGTCGGTCAGATTCGCGGCCGTCTTGCAGCGGACGCATTTTCCTTCGGCCCAGGTAACCACGAAGGGTGGATTCGAGACTTGGCCAAATGCACGCCACGAAAGGCACAGCACGCTCCACAGCAGTAGGCCTCTACTCAACTTGAACAGACTCATGAAGAGCTCAGATTACACCAATGTACGCCACTTGGAAGAGGAACCGCCCAGCACGCACCGCAACCTCGATCGCGCGCTCCCAACAGTGGGCGCAGTTTGTCAGTCAGATGATCGGCATTTGACCGGCAAGTGACGGCGAAGTGCCGCGCATACTGCGTTGCAACTAACTTTGCCCTTCCGTCTAGGTCTCTAATTCGGGTACCTTCGTGCGGCTTCACAAGCCGCGCTCAAGCGCGGCGGAGGCTAACGGCGAGATCGACTACTTATACCGGATGCGCTCGCCTCCGATCGTCATAGGATTGTGCTTGTCAACGCTTGGGCGATCACAATGATCGCGGCACACTCGGACGGTTGAAAGAATCCCGTTTGCCTCGCCTTGACCTGGATCTTTTCCAAGCCGCGTGTGATGTCCGAAGCATAATTTCGCGGGAACCATCCGGCGCGCTCACAGAACCAGATGAATCCGATGGCTTGCCCTTGCCGCCTTTACCGGGAGGGTGAATCGAGGTTCCACGTACCACGCCACTCCCGAACCGAGTTCAGATCCAATTCCGAGAGGAACCGAATCCTTCCGACTTCCCGCGATCCTTGCCGTCAGCCATGAAATCGGATACGCCCATTTGAACGGTGGGGCGCTCTGGCTCGGTTGGGAGATCGGCTCAACGAAAGGCGCGTACTCTTCCGGCCGAACCGGTTTGCAACCCGCTCTCACACCGACGCCAGATCGCGGCCGGTTTCCCGATCTCGAGCTTTCCCGGGCGGCAGAAACAGGTCGAGAGCGGGATGAAGTTTCCGTTCCAGTTGCCACGTATCGTCACCGACACGCACACTTGCTACAGCCCGTATCCCACGTGGGCCGTTTACGGGGCGGCGGGTGACGGCGTTGCGCCGTCAGCTATTGAAGATATGTGTGGTGGAGGCGGGGGGAGTTGAACCCCCGTCCGAAAAAGCCCGTACTGAAGAGAACTACGTGCGTATCCGGCTCATGGTTTTCGTCAGCCACCACTGGACCGGCAAGAACGGTGGCTGCTTAGCCCGATTGAGTCTCAGCCGCCAGCTCCGGACAGAAGCTCTTGGCCTATCCTGCAAAATGACGTTCACTCACCACCGCGCAGGCTCAGTGGCTGGAACGGCTACTTAATTAATTAAGCAGCGTATGCAAACTGCGTGTTGGCAGTTATGTTTTCCGATCGTTTTACGGGAGCTCGGAACCCGGCACGCCTCCCCACCACGATTCAATCCCGTCGAATCCGTTACGCCCCCACATGGTGCGCTGGCAGGTACTACAACCCCATTCTACCACCGCACGCCCCGGCGGACGTTTATAATCGAAATATGCTGGATCCGGGTAACTTTCTTCGCAATCTCTGTGTGTCCATACTCCTGCTCGCGGCCTGCGCCGCCGGAGCCCTGGCCGCACCCATGACCAAGATCAATATCGTCGTCAAAAATGAAAACGGGAAGCCGGTCGATCGCGCCAGCGTCGTGGTCCGCTTTATCCAGGGACATTCCGTCATCAAGCTGGGAAAAGCCATCAAAACCACCTTCGAACTCCGTACCAATCAGGATGGCGAAGCGCGCATTCCGTCGATCCCCCAGGGCAAGATCCTAGTCCAGATTATCGCCAAGGGTTTCCAGACGTACGGCCAAACCTTCGATATCACCGACGAGGAAAAGACCCTCGACATCAAGCTCAATCCCCCCCAACAACAGTACTCCGCGCATTAATTGCGCGATCCGGAACATGATTTTCCCACCAGAATCGATCTGCGAACTCCGTCAGGAGCTCGCCGCCAAGATGGAGTCCGGCGAACTCACCGAAGCGGAAGTCTTCCGCCAGGCACTGGCCGTCGATCCCAACGACCCCGCCGCCCTTCGCTTTCACGCCTTCATGGCCGATGAGGCCGGCGACCGGGCTGCCGCCGAGCAGTTCGGCCGCCGCTTCATCCTCTCCGACCCCACCTCGCACGAAGGCTACCTCCTTCTCGGCCGCGTCATCGCAGACCCGGCGCTCGCCGCCGCGTACCGCGCGTTAGGCGAGGAGAAACTGCACTTCGACCCCGAAGCCCAGGCCGAGTATGTGGCGGAGGCTGCCCCTCCCGCGCCGCCCGACGAACCCGAGGCAGTCAGCCGCGAACTGGAACCCCACCGCCTCATTCACCAGCTTTTTGTCGCCGGCCTTGACGCCGTGGAACCCGCCCTGATCGATCGCATCGTCGCCGCCGGAGCAGCCTGTTCCCCGCTCCTGCTGGGCGTGCTCAACGCCTGCGGCGAAGACATCCTCCCCGAAACCGACGATGCCCTGGTAGTCCGCGCCCTCGCTTTACTCGGCGAGATTGGCGACCCAGTCGCCCTGCCCGCACTCGCCAAGTTCGCCGGGCTCGAGGACGAGACGGTCGGCGGCGCTGCACGCTGGGCCTTTCTCCGCATCGCCAGCCGCCGGCCCGCCGACGCGCTGGAGGTCATCCGCACCCTGACCGTGGGAGGCGAAGCCCTCGACCTCGCAGGACTCGCGCAGCAACTCTGCCTCATGCCCGACGTCCCCGGCCGTAAGGAAGCGCTCCTGGGTTTGGCAATCAACTTGCCCGAGCTGGATGACGATGGACGCGCCCTCGTGGTGGTTAGCATGATTACCAGCGCCTATGTCATGGAAGGCGCCAATGGCGAGCTTCCCGCTTCCATCGAAGCCGCGCACGGCGGCGCGCTCAATCGCGAGGCCCGTAAGGAATTGAAGAGCATTCGCGCTGAAATCGACGAGGCCCGCGCATCCTGGCGGAATGATCAGGAGCCTTCGATTTACGAAGTAGCCTGCGAGGCCTTTGAGCCGCACGATGAGGACGAAACCGTCGTCAGGCAGGCGCCTAAAGTCGGCAGAAACGACCCCTGCTGGTGCGGCAGCGGCAAGAAATACAAGAAGTGCCACCTCGATGCCGATGCAGGGCGTTGAGGCATTCACAGGTTAGGAGAGACTATGTTGTGGTTTCAGCGAGCGTGCGCATTTGCCGCGATCATTTGCTTCCCCGCCCTGGCGGCCGCCGACCAGATCGTGTTGACGAACGGCGATACCATCACCGGCTCGATCATCAAAAAGGATGGCGCCAAACTCACCATCAAGAACGAGTTTCTGGGCGAAGTTTCCATGCCGTGGTCCGCGGTGAAAAGCATCAAGAGCGACAGCGAATTGAGCGTGGTGCTGCCCGGCGGTGAGACGGTAAAGGGCAAGCTCGCGAGCACCGGCGACCAGCTACAGGTGGCGGTAGGTACCCAGACCAAGACCGCCCCTTTGAGCGGCGTCTCGGCCGTGCGCAATGACGCGGAGCAGCACAACTATGAGCGGCTGCAGCATCCCCGTATTGCCGAGCTTTGGGTAGGCACTCTCGATCTCGGCCTGGCGCTGGCACGCGGCAATGCGCGTACCGACACTCTGAACACCGCCGCGGCCGCGGCGCGCGTCACCAGCACGGATAAACTCGTCGGTCTACTTCAATCAGATTCACGGCTCGGCGCGCATCAATGACGTGACCAGCACCATCGCCAGCGCCATCCGCGGCGGTTGGAAGTACAACCGCGATGTGAGCAAGCGCGCCTTCCTTACGGGCTTCGACGATTACGAACACGACCGTTTCCAGAACCTGGACTTTCGCCTGGTTGCGGGCGGCGGCGCTGGTATCAAGGCAGTGAGGACGGAACACGCCCAGCTCGATCTCGACGCTGGAGTGGATTATCTGCGCGAGAATTTCATGGATGGGCTCGCACCGGAACTCGTCGGAAGGCAACTTCGGCGACGCGTTCGTGCTCAAGCTCTCCAAGGTGACGTCGTTGACCCAGGCGGCTCGATCCTTTTTCAACATGCAGGATCGGCGGCGCGTACCGCCTCAACTTCGATCTCACGGAGAACACGCTGCTCAAGAAGTGGTTGGGATGGAATGTGACCGCAAGCGACCGCTTCCTCAGCAACCCGGTGCAGGGCCGTCAACGCAACGACTTGATCCTCTCCACCGGCTTCCGCCTCACGTTCGCGCACTAGGACAGGCCGCTTCGGCCTGTCCCCTCGGTGCCTGAGTTACGCTAAGTCGAATTTCTCCTGGTGCAGCAGCGGGTCGCTCTTCACGATCACCGGCCGCCCCAGAATCTCTTCCACTTCCTGCAGGAACGTGTTCTGATTGCTCTTCAGCAATTTGGCCACTTCCGGCGCCACGCGCAGCATGACGTTGCCATCCACCGCGCGCGCAATCTTGTGCGCTTCCTGCAGAATCTCGCCGACCACCGTCTGCGGACTCTTGACGTAGCCGGCCCCTTCGCAATACGGGCACGGCGTGCACAGCGTACGTTCCAGGCTCTGCTTGACCCGCTTGCGCGTGATCGCCACCAGCCCGAAATCGTTAAACTGCAGAATCTTGTACGGCGCGCGGTCGGCGCGCATCGCCTCTTCGAGCGCCTGCATCACCTTCTGGCGATTCTTGCGCTCGTCCATGTCGATGAAATCCACCACGATGATCCCGCCCAGGTCGCGCAGCCGGATCTGCCGCACGATCTCCTTGATCGCGTCCGTGTTGGTCTTGACGATGGTATCTTCCAGCCGGTTCGATTTCCCCACGTACTTGCCCGTGTTGATATCGATCGCCACCAGCGCCTCGGTCTGGTTGATCACGATGTAGCCGCCCGATTTCAGCCACACCTTCGGGACGCAGCGCCTTCTCCAGTTCGGCCGTGATCCCGAATTCGTCGAAGATCGGCGTGGATCGCGTGTACATCTTCACGCGGTTCACCAGCGCCGGCTGGAAGCGCTGCACGAAGCGCAGTACGCTCTCGTAGACTTCCTCGTTATCCACCCAAACGCTCTTGTAAGAGCTGGTCAGCTGGTCGCGCAGAATGCGCTCCACCACATTCAGATCGTGATGGATCAACAGCGGCGCGGCGCGCCGTTCCGCCTTCTGCCGCATGTCCAGCCACAGGTTGTAGAGGAACATCATGTCGGCGCGGAGTTCTTCTTCCGTGCGTCCGTCGCCCGCCGTGCGCACGATGTAGCCGCCGGGAATCCCGGTGCGGTTGGATTGCAGAATCCGCTTCAGGCGGAGACGTTCGTCGTCGCTCGGGATCTTGCGCGAGACGCCGATGTGATCGACGGTCGGCATGTACACCAGGAAGCGGCCGGGCAGCGCGATGTGCGAAGTGATGCGCGCGCCTTTCTGACCCAACGGCTCCTTGGCGATCTGGACGATGATTTCCTGGCCTTCTTTCAGCAGGTCGCTGATCGAAGGCAGCGCCATCTTTTCCCCGCGGGCATCCGCGCGCGGTTCCGTACGCGCCTTCCGGCCTGCCCTCCGGACGACCCTCGGGCCTTCCTTCCGGACGCGGCCCGGTCCGCTGTTCCGTTCGATTCTCCTGGCTGCGCCCTTCGCCCTGCGGCGGACGCTGCCCTTCCCCAGCGGGCCCGCGATCTCCCGGCGCTCGGTCCCCCGCCGCCCGGTCCCCCGGTCCGCGTTCTCCGCGGCCTTTTCTCCGGCTGCGGCGCGAAACGCGATGCGGGTAGCGCGAGCCTTGCTCACGCAGCGTGGCCGTCAGGCTGGTGGGAATGCGCGCCGGCTCCGGACCTTCGTCCTCCGCCAGAGTGCCGCCTTCCTCGCCTACCGTTTCGGAGCCCTCCGCCTGGGCGTCCACGCCCTCGGCTTCCCCTTCCGGCTCGCCTTCGAGTTCCGCCCCGCCTTCGTCCTGCGCGTCGTCGAAGCCCGCCGTCTCCGTAGCGCCGGCTTCGGGCGCAGCGCCTTCCGCTCGGCTCCGCGGTCTCTTCGGTTTCGAACGTCGTGAAACCGGTTTCAAACGAAACTACCTGTACCGGAATTTCAACCTCGGCGCGCACGTCGGCCACGGTGATTCGACCACGTCTACCGGCACCACATCTACTCGGCACCGCGGGGGTCTCACTCGGCGCCGGCCTCGGCCTCGACTGGCGCCGCCGTCATCTGCACGGCGTCTACTTCCTGAGCCGCGCCGCGGTCCTCATTGACCGCCTGGTGCACAAAGTCGGATGCGATTCGCGCTCGGGCTCGCAGGTTTCCGCCGGATGAAGGCTCTCCTCAGCGCCGCCTTCGGCGGACTGATCTTCCGGTTCCCCTTCGGCCCCGCCCTTGTACTTGGCGAGCGATTCGCCGGGCAGCACGAAGAAATCGTCCTGCTCCATATCGAATACCACTCTCGGCTCGCTCGATACTTCCTCGACCGCCGACGGCGCGGCTGCCGGAGCCTGCTCCCGTCCTTCGCCTTCCTGCCGAGGCGAATAGAATTTAGATTCGGGCAGCGAACGTCCATTGCCGCACCCGCCGCGATTGCCGCGTCCCCGGCGCGAACGCCGTCCGCCGCGACGGTCCCCACGATCGCCACCCGCGGTCGCCTCCGCTGGTCGCCGCCGCGATCTCCCCGCGGTCGCCGCCGCGGTCGCCACGCCCCGGTCAGAGCGACGCTCCATTCCGGGAGGCGTCTGCATGGCGCTTGCCGGCGGGCCCAGCGGTACCGCGGTTGGCACCGCGGGAGCCGCTTCGGAGGAAGGGACTGCGGAACCTGCGCCGCCCAAATCCTCCGGCGCGCCTTCCGGCGACGCGGCCGTGGGCTGCGCCACCGGCACACGATCCAGCTTCAAAACCTTTTCTTCTACCGAGCTGACAATCTTGTCGTACTCGTCGTTATCTTCGAAAAAGTCGGAGACGTACAGGAAGGCGTCGCGCCCCAGCCCAATATCTACGAAGGCCGATTGCATGCCTGGCAGCACGCGCGTGACTCTGCCCTTATGGATGGAACCCGCGAGCGAATACTCGTTCTCGCGTTGATGATAGATCTCAACGACCTGATCTTCTTCGATCACCGCCACTCGGGTTTCATGGCGAGTCGCGGAAATGATTAACTCTTTTGACATCTACTTCCTCCCCGGGGCATGCAGAGTTCCCGAAAGGAAGTGGCCGCGCTAGCGTGTGTGTCGAGGTTCGCCGGTGCCGCTGGCTTACCTGCGTGCTGCCTCTACGAAACTCACGCTGGCCGGAGGTGGAGATCCACTAACTCAATACACCACCCGGCCGGGAACCACTCCTCTTCCCCGGCCGGCGCGCTTACGCGCCAGATTCCGGGGGGTCTCTTACCGGCTCCCGAATCAAATTCTTCTCGAACGCCCCCGTAAGGCGCGTCCGCTAATTCACAAACCTTCTCAAACGGACATTGTTGACCAGCCCCAAAGCCAGGAAAAACGTCCAAATACTCGAACCGCCAAAACTCATGAACGGCAGCGGGATACCGGTAACCGGCATTAATCCCGCCACCATCCCCACATTCACCAGAACGTGGAACAGCAGCAGGGCCGCCACCCCCATACATAAGTACATCCCTACCCGGTCCGGCGCGGTCTGCGCATTTTGAACAATCCGCATGACCAGCACGAAAAATAACGACAACAAAACAATTACCCCCACGAACCCATGCTCCTCGGCAAAGGCCGAAAAGATGAAGTCCTTGTGGGGCACCGGCAGAAACCGCAGCTGCGTCTGCGTCCCCTTGGTCACACCCTTGCCGAACATGCCGCCCGAGCCGACCGCGATCTGAGACTGGATTAATTGATATCCCTTCCCCTGCGGATCTCGCTCCGGATCCATGAAACTGACTATCCGGCCCCTTTGGTACTCATTCAAAAACTGCCAGCTGATCGGAAGCACCACAACAGTCAATACTGCGATGACCGCCACATACTTCCAACGCAATCCCGCCAGGAATGCACACGCGATCAGGACTGCCAAATACGTCAACGACGTCCCTAAATCCGGCTGTTTCATCACCAGCGCGGTGGGAATCACCACCAAACCCGCCAGTTTCAACATCTCCCGAATCTCTAATTCGTCAGTCCTCAATTCGGTGAGGTAGCGAGCTACCAATAATATTATCACCAGCTTGACGAATTCCGATACCTGCAAATGCACCCCGAATCCCACCGGAATCCAGCGCTTCGAACCGTACGCCTTCTCCCCAATCAGATACGTCACCAGCAGCGCCCCCACGCTGCCGATATATAAGGCGGGCACATAGTGCAGCATCGTGTGGTAGTCGATCATCATGCGCAATCCACATGAAGACCAGTCCGCCCAGCACGTAAACCACTTGTTTCCACCACGCCGATGTGTAATCCGTGTCGCGCGTCGCGCTGAAAATCTGTAGCACCCCGACGCCGCAAATCAGCAGCACGATCAGCAGTACCGTCCAGTCGATATCGCGCGGGGAAAGGTATTTGGACATGAGGGTTAGTGGTTCGCTGTGGAATTGGATGTCGTCGAAGGCGCTGTCGCCGCCACGGAGGTCCCCATCACGGCGCCGGTGACGACCACCGGTTCGGGATTGTCCACCCGCAGCACCTGAATCTCGGGAGCCGGACCGCGTCTGCCGGGAACACCGAGGCCGAACGCCGCCTGCAGCCGCGATTGCCCGTTCTCCACCTGGGAAATGCGCAGCTTCTTATCGAAATACGCTTTGATCACGTCGCGCACAATCGCCGCCGCGAACTGGCCGTGGCCGCCATGCTCGAACAGCGCAACCGCCACAATCTCCGGATTGTCGCGCGGCGCAAAGCCCACGAACCACGCGTTGTCCTTCATATCTTTACCGGCCGCCGCGCTCTTCAAAAATTCGTTGGATGCCAACTGTGCCGTGCCCGTCTTGCCGCACACCGTGATGTTCGGCAGTGCCGCGCGAATCCCTGTGCCGCCTTCGTTGACCACGCCAAACATCCCGTCCTTCACCGTCTTGACGTTCTCGGCATTCAGCGCCCACTCGTTGACCTTCACCTGCTCGATCGGCTTCCGCACCATGTGCGGTTGATACCACTTGCCCCCCACCGCCATTCCCCCGATCGCGCGCGCCAATTGCAGCGGCGTCACCGTCAACGCTCCCTGCCCGATCGCGACCGACGGCGTTTCGCCCGCGTACCACTTCGTCCGGTAATTGCGCAGCTTCCACTTCTGCGAGGGCATCAGGCCCGTCTTCTCGTGCGGAAGATCGATGCCGGTAGGCTGGCCGAAGCCAACCAGGTCCCCGTAAAACGCCAGATTGTCGATCCCTAACTTGCTGCCCAGCGTGTAGAAGAACACGTCGCAGGAATGCACAATGCCGCTGTGCATCGATAGCGTGCCGTGCCCGTGCGGCACCCAGCAGCGCTGATATTTGCCATATAAAGCTACGCCGCCCGAGCAGTGGACGCTCCACTTATCGTCCACCGTTCCAGTCTCCAGCCCCGCCAGCGCGACCAGCGGCTTGAACGTCGATCCCGGAGCCTGCTCCGCCTGGATCGCGCGGTTCAACAGCGGATGGTCCGGGTTATCCGCGATCTCGCGCCAGTCTTTCGTCTTGATCCGGACCGTGAATTTATTGGGGTCGAAGGTCGGCCGGCTGACCATCGCCAGCACCTCGCCCGATCGCGGATCCAGCGCCACCACCGACCCGCTCTTTCCATCCATCGCGAGTTCCGCCACCGTCTGCAGATCCAGGTCGATCGTCAACCGCAGGTCGTTTCCCGGCACAGCCGGCTTGGTGCCGATCGTCTGCCGCACCTGCCCGCGATTGTCCACCACCACCTGCCGCTGTCCGTCCACGCCCATCAGGCTGTCGTTATACTGCTTCTCAATCCCGAACTTGCCAACCATTTCACCCTGGTTGTATTTGCCGAATTCCGGCAGGTCCAATTCCTGCTCGCTGATTTCGCCCGTGTACCCGATCACGTGAGCCAGCACGCCGTTCTGCGGGTATAGCCGGCGCTGCGCTTGAATCAGCACCATTTCCGGAAAGAAATCCTGGTGCGAATTCACAAAGGCCAAGTCGCCCGCCGTGAGTTCGTCCTTGATCACGATCGGGACATACTTGGGCTGCTTGCTCACCCGCCGCATCCGCGCCAGCAGGTCGTTGTAGTCCAGATCCAGTCCCTGTGCGATCGCCCGAAGATGCTCTTCCTTCGCCGATTCACGCGCCAGAATCAATTGGAACGAGGAGTGATTGTCCACGATCACCCGGCCGTCCCGATCCAGCAAGCGCCCGCGCGGCCCCGGAATCGGTACCGATTTGATGCTGTTCTGCTGCGCCCTCTCGTCGTAGAACTGCGGATTCTGCACCTGCAGCCGCCAGAAGCCGGAAATCAGAAAAAGGAAAATGATCACCGTCGCGTATTGAAATACCGCGATCTTGCCCGCCGCAAACCGCGTATCGTCACGCAGCGGGGGTTTATCGGAAATCCGTTGTTCGGGATTGGGATCGGTCGGCGGAAGAATCACAAACTAGAGAGCGAATGCTCTGTCCTTATTCATTCTAGCAGGCTCGTCGGGCTGCCCTCCCAGCCCGGCAAGTCGTCTTGGGTTACCTATCCGATCACTTTCGGTCCCAGCTCAGTTGCATGTGGTCCCGCCCGTCGCTTGCGTCCAACCGCACGCTGTTCACCTGGCTGCGCTCGTCCACCGCGATAAACATCGAGCCGCGCAGCCGCCGGTCTTCGGACATCACGTCCGCCTTCCAACGCCCGTTCTCCTGCGCCAGCACCTGGCCCGTATAGACCACCGGGCGCCCCCGATCCACCCGGAAACTCGCCACGATCTTTCCTCCGCGGTCGATCTCGATGCTGACCTGTCCCAGCCGCAGTTCGCCCGAACCGCTCAACGACGCCAGCCCCCGGCCGTCACCGCGAAAACTCAGCGTATTGTTCCAGCTAAAACCGTTCGCCTCCGGACGGGCATGCTCGAAATCATCGTCCCGCCGGCCCGGCCGCCCCGGCGGCGGAATCATCCACGTAATGCGGAAGTGGTAGCGCCCTTCGCCCCCCGCGCTATCCCGTATCGCCACAATCGCCGCGAAATCGTTGCGCCGCGATGGGTCGCTCAGCAGCCGGATATCTCCGCGCTTCTCGACTACCTCGAAATGAAATCCCTGGAAATCGCGATTCGGCATCGGCACATTGCATTCGCTCCCGTCATCGCGCGCATCCCGGCCGGAAAGCGTCCGGATCATCATCGTATCGCCGCGCAGCGATGCCTCCACCTCCCCATCCACCTGCAAGCGGATGTCGCACTGCCCCTTCCCCGCGGGCACGTCGTCGCGGGTCATGCGGCGAACCTGAAAGCGCGTGTCGGCCAACACCGGAAAGCCGGCGAGCAGGAACACCAGAACCGCGCCATGGCGAGCTCGAAATTGCATGTGGCTTATCATACCGCTGTGAACGATGTAGCGGCGGTATTCCGTGGTTTCCGTCCGGTCGATTAAAGTTCGTTAGTACCCTCCGCGAGGCGCCCCCTTTACCGCCCTGCTAAAATTAAGAAAGCACACCCCCTATGACAAATTTCCCGGAGCGTCAAAAGGCGCTCAAAGACAGCCTGGAACAACGTGTACTCGTCCTCGACGGGGCCATGGGAACCATGATCCATCAGGCGCCGCTATCCATCGAGACCGACTACCTGGGCCGGGAAAACTGTCCGGAAATCCTCAACGTCACCCGTCCCGATGTGATTCAGGATATCCATCGCCAGTACCTCGAAGCCGGCGCCGATATCATTGAGACCAACACCTTCGGCGGCACCCGCATCGCGCTCGCCGATAACAAACTCGAGGACCGCTGCTACGAACTCAATTTCGCCGCCGCCAAACTCGCCCGCGAAATCGCCGATCAGTTCTCCCGCCCCGGCCGTCCGCGTTTCGTCGCCGGCTCCATCGGTCCCACCAATAAAGATCTCAACATCACCGGCAGCACCACCTTTCCCGAAATTAAGGCGTCCTACTACGAACAGTCCAAAGGCCTCATCGAAGGCGGCGCCGATTTCCTGCTGATCGAAACCTGCTTCGATACCGGCAGCCTCAAGGCCGGCCTCGTAGCCGTCGAACAGTTGGGCCGCGATCTCGGCATCGAAATTCCCGTCGTCGCCTCCGTCACCATCGAGCGTACCGGCACCATGCTCGGCGGCCAGCAGATCGACGCCCTTTACGCCTCCATCGGCAATCATGATCTGCTCGGCGTCGGCATGAATTGTGCCACCGGGCCGGACCTGATGACGGATCACATCCGCACCCTCAACGAAATGTCGTCGCATCGCATTTCGTGCTACCCCAACGCCGGCCTGCCCAATGCCGAGGGTAAATTCGGCGAAACGCCGGATTCCCTCGCCGCCCAGTTGGAAAAATTCGCCAATCAGGGTTGGCTGAATTTCGTCGGCGGCTGCTGCGGCACCACCCCCGCGCACATTCGCGCCATCGCGCAGATGATCGAAGGCAAGCGCCCGCGCGTCACTCCCGCCAGCAAACACCGCGCCTACTATTCCGGCATCGAGCTCGTCGAAGCCGAAGAGAGCAATCGCCCCCTGCTGGTCGGCGAACGCACCAACGTCATTGGCTCCCGCCTCTTCAAAAACCTGATCGCCGAAGAGAAATGGGAGGAGGCCACCGATATCGCCCGCCGCCAGGTGCGCAACGGTGCCCACGTAATCGATGTCTGCCTGCAGAGCACAGACCGCGAAGAGCTCGAAGACATCCGCCCCTTCTACGAAAAGCTCATCCGCAAAATCAAAGCGCCCATCATGATCGATACCACCGACCCCAAGGCGGTGGAACTCGCGCTCACCTATTGCCAGGGTAAGAGCATCATCAATTCCGTCAACCTCGAAGACGGCGAAGAGAAGTTCGAACGCCTCTGCCCCATCGCCAAACGCTATGGCGCGGCGCTCGTGGTCGGCTCGATCGATGAAGACAAGCTGCAGGCCCAGGCCTTCACCCGCGAACGCAAACTCGCCGTCGCCCAGCGCTCCTACCAGCTCCTCACCGAAAAGTACGGGATTCCGGGCGAAGACATCATCATCGATCCGCTCGTTTTCCCCTGCGCCACCGGCGACGTGAATTACATCGGCGGCGCCGTCGAAACCATCGAAGGCATACGCCTCGTGAAGGAAGCCCTCCCCTTCGCCAAGACCGTTCTCGGCATCTCCAACATCAGCTTCGGCCTGCCCGCCTCCGCGCGCGAAGTCGTGAATTCGGTCTTCCTCTATTACTGCACCAAGGCCGGGCTCGATCTCGCCATCGTCAACGCCGAAAAGCTCGAACGCTTCGCCTCCATCTCCGAAGAAGAGCGCCGCCTCGCCGAGCACCTGCTCTTCAATACTCCCCCCGCCAATTCCGAGGACGAATCCCTCCGCACCGCCCCCGAGGATTGGCGCGAGCAATCGCCCCAGCAGAAAGCCGCCATCAATCAGTTCCACATCGCCGCCGCCGCCGAGCACTTCCGCAAGGCGGGAGCCCGCGTCAAAAAAGCCGCTGCCGACATGCCGCTCGATCAGCGCCTCGCCAACTACATCATCGAAGGCACCAAGGATGGCCTGATCGCCGATCTCGACCGCAAACGCGCCGAAGGCGCCGCGCCGCTCGAAATTATCAACGGACCGCTCATGGCCGGAATGAGCGAGGTCGGCCGCCTCTTCAACAACAATGAGCTGATCGTCGCCGAAGTCCTCCAGTCCGCCGAGGCCATGAAGTCCGCCGTCAATCACCTCGAACAGTTCATGGAAAAGGCCGACACCGTGGCGCGCGGCAAAGTCCTGCTCGCCACCGTCAAGGGCGACGTCCACGATATCGGCAAGAACCTCGTCGAAATCATCCTCGCCAACAATGGCTACGACGTCGTCAACCTCGGCATCAAAGTTCCGCCCGACGTCCTCATCCAGGCCTTCCGCGAACACCAGCCCCGACGCCATCGGCCTCTCCGGCCTGCTGGTGAAAAGCACGCAGCAAATGGTGATCACCGCCACCGATCTGAAAGCCGCGGGAATCATCGTGCCGCTCCTCGTCGGCGGCGCCGCGCTCTCTGAAAAATTCACCCGCAACAAGATCGCCCCCGCCTACTCCGAAGCGGTCTGCTACGCCAAAGACGCGATGACCGGGCTCAGCCTCATGAATCGCCTGATGGACCCGGCGGAGCGCGCCGGTGTGCTCTCGCAGCAATACCAATCTGGAAGGCTCCCGTAGCAGTCGAAACCGCGCCCGAGGCGCTCGCTCCCCTGAGTACGCGCCGCAGCCGCAAAGTCCGCACCAACCTCCCCGTGCCGCCCGCGCCCTACCTGGAGCGCAAGGTGCGCGACGTCCCGAATCTGGCCGACGTCTGGAGTTACATCAATCCGTTCATGATCTATGGCCGCCACCTCGGCTACAAGGGCAATTTCGAAAAGGCGCTCGCCGAGCATGAGGAAAAGGCCATCGAACTCTTCCACAATGTCGAAGAGCTCAAGCAGGAAGCCGCCCAGTTCATGAAGGTGAAAGCCGTCTGGCAGTTCTTCGAAGCCGAACGCGATGGCAACGCCATTCACCTCTTCGCGCCAGCCGGAAATTCCCCCATTCACACCTTCCGCTTCGGCCGCCAGCGCCGCGAAGACGGCCTCTGCCTGAGCGATTACATCCTGACCTCCGAAGACGGCAAACGCGATCACCTCGCCCTTTTCGTCACCACCGCCGGCGCGGGCATCCGCGAACGCAGCGAGCAGTGGAAGAAATCCGGCGAGTTTTTCAAGGCCCACGCCATCCAGGCCCTCGCCATCGAAACCGCCGAGGCCACCGCCGAATGGCTCCATCGCCGCATTCGCGAAGATTGGGGCTTCCCCGATCCGCCCACCACCACCATGCACGATCGCTTCACCTCCCGCTATCACGGCAAGCGCTATAGCTTCGGCTATCCCGCCTGCCCCAATCTCGACGATCAGCAGGGCGTCTGGAAGCTCATCAATCCCGACGATATCGGCGTCAAGCTCACCGAGGGCATGATGATGGAACCCGAAGCCAGCGTCAGCGCCATCGTCTTCCACCACCCCGATTGCGCCTACTTCACCGCCGATGAAGGCGAAGCGGAGGCCACCGCCTAGCCGTGCCCTCCTGGAATCCATCGCAGTACCTGAAGTTCGGGGAAGAGCGTACCCAGCCCTGCCGGGATCTGGCCGCGCGCATCGCGCTCGAGCATCCCGCGCGTATCATCGATCTCGGCTGCGGCCCCGGCAACAGTACCCAGGTTCTCGCCGACCGCTGGCCCGCCGCCCAACTCACCGGCCTGGATAATTCCACCGCCATGGTCGCGCAGGCCCGCGCCGCTCACCCCGATCGCAACTGGCTCACGGCCGATATCGCCGAGTGGGCCGAAGGCGAAGATCGCTATGACCTCGTCTTCTCCAACGCCGCCCTGCAATGGCTGCCCGACCACCCCAATCTCTTCCCTCAATTGATTGCGCGCGTCGCCGAGGGAGGCGCGCTCGCCATCCAGATGCCCGGCAATTGGGATTCCGCCGCCCACCGCATCATGCGCAGCGTCGCCGCCCAGTTTCCCGCCGCGGATAACGCGCGGGAATGGTTTACCCACGATCTCGGCTTCTACTACGATGCCCTGACGCCCCACGCCGCCCGCCTCGAACTCTGGGCCACCACCTATATCCACATCATGGAAGGCCCGGCCGCCATCGTCGAGTGGTACAAAGGCACCGGCCTCCGCCCTTTCCTCGAAGCCCTTCATACCGACGCCGATCGCGAACGCTTCCTCACGCTCTACCTCGAAGCCATCCGTGAGGCCTATCCGCCGCGCGCCGATGGCCGCGTCCTCTTTCCTTTCCGCCGCATCTTCCAGATCGCTTACCGCTAGGCTCCGCCAAACGAGCTATCCAAAAATAAGAGCGCGCTCCTCATTTTCTTCATCGGGCTACGGCATGGTACCAATCCGGACTTCCGGCCGGTGATTCCGGGACCCTCCGCTGCCCGGAAAGCTCCGATTCGCGTGTCGCCGGACACGCTGTGCCTGTCCGCTGTGTTACCATTCAGTTGGACTTTTCCTCGGGCTTTGAGGCACGTCCTTCCCGAAGTGAAACACCTTTATTTCGATGAATTTACGTTCTCTATTTAGTCTATTTTCTTCGGACCTTGCGATCGATCTTGGCACCGCCAACACACTGGTGTACGCCAAGGGCAAAGGCATCGTCGTCAACGAGCCCTCGATAGTCGCCATTAACAAGAACAATGGCGAAGTCGAAGCGGTCGGCAAGGAGGCGAAGGAAATGCTCGGACGCACTCCGGGCAACATCGTCGCCATCAAGCCCATGAAGGATGGCGTCATCGCCGATTTCAAAGTCACCGAGCGCATGCTGAATTACTTCATTCAGAAGGCGCACGGCCGCAAGATGCTCGTCCATCCGCGCATCGTCATCGGCGTCCCCAGCGAAATCACCCAGGTGGAAAAGCGCGCCGTCATGGATTCCGCCTACCGCGCCAAAGCCAGCGAAGTGCACCTCGTGGAACAGGCCATGGTCGCCGCCATCGGCGCCGGGCTCCCCATCACGGAGCCTTCCGGCAATATGGTGGTGGATATCGGCGGCGGCACCACAGACGTCGCCGTGATCTCCCTCTCCGGTATCGTGTATTCGCGCAGCGTACGCGTCGCCGGCAATGAGATGGATGACGCCGTCATGCAGTTCATGAAGCGCAAGTACAACCTGCTGATCGGCGAACGCACCGCGGAGACCATCAAAATGGAGGTCGGCTCGGCCTATCCCCTCGATAAGCCGCTGACCATGGAAATCAAGGGCCGCAACCTCATCGAAGGTGTGCCGCGCACCATCACCATTAACGATAGCGAAATTCGCGAAGCCCTCGGCGAATGTGTCGCCACCATCATCAACGCCATCCGCGTCGCCCTCGAGCGCACTCCGCCCGAACTCAGCGCCGATATCAGCGATCGCGGCATCGTCCTCACCGGCGGCGGCGCGCTGCTGAAGAATCTCGATAAGCGCATCCGTGAGGAAACCGGACTTCCGGTGTCGATCGCCGACGACCCTCTCGCCTCCGTAGTCCTCGGCACGGGACGTATGCTCAGCGATTTCCGGCTGCTGCGCAAGATTTCGATAGACTAAGAGAAGAAGGCGCGCGTGGAATCGCTGCTCAACCGGTATCGCAACATTACCGTACTGCTGCTGGTGATCATGGCGCAGTTGGTCCTGCTTGCGGTATCCGCCAAGAACGCCCAGGACGTCCGCTTCATCCGCATCTGGACCGTCACCGCCGTCACCCCCGTCGCCCGCATCATCGAAGGTCTGCGCGGCGGCGGCAGCGGCTTCCTGCACAATTACATCCTCCTGCACGATACCAATCAGGAAAATCTCCGCCTCCGCGCCGAGCTCGACAAGTTCAAGATGGAGAACGTCTTCCTCCGGAACGAGCTCAATACCGCGGACCGCGCCAAGGCCCTCTCCGTCTTCCAGGCGCACACGCCCTCCAAAACTCTGGCCGCGCGAGTTATCGGTAGCGGCGCCGGCGCCAATTCCAAGGCCGTCTTCGTCGACCGCGGCACCGCCGCCGGAGTCCAGCGCGGCATGGCCGTCGTTACCCCCGATGGCATCGTCGGCAAAGTCATCGCCGCCTATCCCACCGCCAGCCAGGTCCTGCTCATCACCGATGGCGATTTCGCCGCCGGCGTCGTCACCCAAAAAGGTGTGCACGGCACGCTGCGCGGCCAGGGCACCCCACAATGCAAAGTGGATTATGTGGCCTTCGAAGAGAAGGTCGAACCCGGCGAGCTCCTCTTCACCTCCGGCGACGACCGCATCTTTCCCCGCGGCTTTCCGGTCGGCGTGGTCAAAGCCGTTCGCCCCAGCCAGCCCTTCAAGGAAATCCTCGTCGAGCCCAGCGGCCTGCAGCGCGGCCTCGAAGATGTCCTCATCCTGATCGAAGGCGTCCATCAGGCCATTCCCGAAACCGCCCCCCCGTTGCAGCCCGTCTATATCGCGCCGCCTCCCCCGGGTAACGAGAACAAACCCGCCGAAGCCGGACCTGTGCCCAATCCCATCGGTACCGAAGCAGACCGCATCCGTTCGCAATACAAAGCTCTCGGCGAAGAACAAAAACACACCTACGGAGAGAATCCGCCCGGCACCAAAGCCCCC
Organism: uncultured Solibacteraceae bacterium; assembly: GCA_963811575.1. Classification (GTDB taxonomy): domain Bacteria; phylum Acidobacteriota; class Terriglobia; order Bryobacterales; family Bryobacteraceae; genus Solibacter. The sequence goes on from CAWERY010000018.1 coordinate 588,247, forward strand.
GATTTCACCCACCTCGGCGGACGCGGCGCCACGCCTGCCGGCCAGCCGCCCGTCAATCCTGCATCCCCCGCAGCCGGCCGCGGCGCTACGCCCGCCGGACAACCCGCCGGCACTTCTGCCCCTCCGGCCACCAAACCCGTCAATCCTCCGTCCCCCGCACCGGGACGCGGCGCCAACCCCGCCGGGCAGACCCCGGCAACCTCAAGCCGCCCGCAGCCCTCTGGCACTACCCCGATCAATAAGCCGCCTGCCGCCCTACCGTCCCCCGCGTCCGGTCGCGGCGGCGAACCGGCCGATACCGTATTCCCCGGCAGTCTCTCCCGAAAGCAAACCGGCGGCTCCCAAACCCGTGAATCCTCCGTCTACGCCGCCCGGACGCGGCGCGGCCGGCGGCGACGCTGCACGGCGCACCAATCAGCGTGCAGGCGTTCCGCCCGGAGGCCAACTCCCCGAATGACTTATTCCGGCGACCGGATGCTCCTCAGTAATCAGCGCGAGGGGCAGGTTTCGCGCTTCCATGCCTGGGTCTATATCGCGGTGCCGCTCGCCGCGATCCTGTTCCAGGTCTATGTGCCGATGTTTTTTCAGTTCCTCCGCTTCGTGGAGATGCCGCTCCTCGTGGTCGTCTACTTCGCGATCATGCAGCGCAATCAGATCAGCGGCCTCACCATCGGCGCCCTCGTCGGCCTCGCCCAGGATTCGCTCTCCGATAGTCCGCTCGGCATGTACGGCATCGTAAAAACCCTGGTCGGGTACTTCGCCGCCTCCGTGGGAGTTCGCCTGGATGTGGAGCACAGCCTCATCCGCCTGCTGCTCGCCTTCTTCTTCTATGTCTTCCACCAGTTCTTCTTCTGGGTAATGTCTCACGCTCTCCTCGGCAAGCTGGGTCCCTTCGATTGGCCCGGCACCCTGGTGCAAGCCGTCCTCAACGCGGTCATCGGCGTCTTCCTGTTTTCCTTCCTGGACCGCCTCAAAGAACGCTCCTAAGTACATTCCTTCACCGCCGCATGCCGCGCCATTGTATCTCGCGCTAAGTTGAAAAATCCGACTGCGCGTTTCCGCTCCATGTTATCGCCGCCTGCTCCCGTATAATCGGGCCATACTGTTTGGAACGCAGCCGGACTGGAACTCACACTTACTCCGCCTGCGATGGAGACCAATCATGCGGACATCCACAGTTATTGCTGCGGCTATTCATCTATACCCTCGTTTTACTCTGCATTCTGCCGTTTTCAGCCCATGCCCAATTTCGCGGAGCAATCGAAGGTACCGTAAAAGACACGTCCGGCGCGGTCATACCCGGCGCTACCCTCACACTTACTAACAACGAGACAAAACGCACTCAGACACTAACCGCCAGCGGCGAAGGCTTCTATCATTTCTCTGGCCTCGCGCCCGGCCAGTATTCCCTCGAAGCTTCTGCAAAAGGTATGCGCAAGCAGATGGTGAATGAGCTCACGCTTGCGGCCGAAACTACTTCCGGCATCAACATCACTCTCCAGACCGGTGAACTTACCGAGACCATAACCGTGTCCGGCGACACCGTGGCGCCGCTCCAAACCGAAAGCGCCAGCGTCACCGCCGATCTTTCCTCGCAAGCCGTTCGTTCGCTGCCGCAGGTCGGCCGCAATCCGTACGAACTCCTGCGCCTCGCTCCTGGCGTCTTCGGCGAAGGCTCCCGCTCCGCTTCGGGCGGCTCGCTTTCCCTGCCCAATGCGTCCGGCCCCGGAGGTTCCAACAACTCGATCTTCCAAACCGAAAACCAGGTGCCCCTCGTAGCCAACGGCCAGCGCACCTCCCAGAACAACTTTCAGCTCGATGGCGTCAGCGTCAATAGCCTCACCTGGGGCGGCGCCGCCGTCGTCACTCCCAATCAGGAGTCCGTCAAGTCGGTCCGCGTCACCTCCAGCGACTACTCCGCGGAGGCCGGACGCAATTCCGGCGCGCAGATCGAGGTCGTCTCGCAAAACGGCACCAACCAGTTTCACGGCAGCGGAGTCTTCAAATACAACGATCCCCTGTTCAATGCCTATAACAAATTCGGAGGACCGAACGGAGCGCCTCCGGTACGCGTAGACCAGTTCCTGCGTCAATTCGCCGCCAGTGTCGGCGGCCCGATCATCAAGAACAAGCTCTTCTTCTTCGCCTCCTACGAAGGGCTCCGTCAAACCACCACCAACTTCACCACCGCGTACGTCGAAACGCCCTCCTTCCGCCAGCAGGTGCTCGCCGCGCGTCCCGGCAGTAACATCGCCACGGTATTCTCCACTCCCGGTATCGCACCCAGGGTCGTGAGTTACATCCCCACGCCGTGCCCAGCCGGCTTCGCCGCCGGAGCCTGCCATCAGGTCCCCGATGGACTCGATCTCGGCTCGCTGACCGGCGCACGCGGCCAATACGTCGATCCCGGAGCGCTTCCCGCGGGCGGCGGCCTCGATAACATCGCCGACATTGCTTTTGCCCAGTTAGCCGTTCCCGGAGGAACGCAAGGCAACCAATACAACGCCCGCCTGGATTTCAACCCGACCGCCGCCGATTCCTTCGCCGTCAGCACTTACATTTCCTCGCTCCATCAACTTACTGCCGATGCCGCCGGAGGTTCGCGCCCCCTCGGCGATCTGCCCTTCAAACCGCTGAACACCGCGGCCACCGCCACCTATACGCGCAATCTCTCCCCCACCACGCTCAACGAACTGCGCTTCAATTTCACTCGCTTTGCCGACAACGGCGTCGCCGATGCCGCCAACGTGAATTTCGGTATCCCCCGCCTGGAAATCGAAGGCCTCGCCACGCCAGATCGCATTCGCTTCGGCGCTCCCCAGGGCGAAACCAGCCCCGCCATCTTCGCCCAAAATCAATACGAACTGCGCGACAACCTGAGTAAGGTGCTCGGCAACCATGCCCTCAAGTTCGGCGCCGAAATGCGCTGGGAACAGGACAACAACAGCCTGGTCGGCGGCGCCCGCCCCCTGTACACCTTCACCGGCCTCTTCAACCTCGCCAACGACACGCCCACCTTCGAGCAGATCAACGCCAACCCCGCCACCGGCGCGCCTGCCGACGCCCAACGCTACTTCCGCAGCCACAACCTCGCCTTCTACGCGCAGGATCAATGGAAGGTGCGGCCCGGCCTTACCCTTACCCTCGGCCTCCGTTGGGATTACATATCGCCCCTATCGGAAGCCCGCGATCATCTTACTAACCTCGTCCTCGCCGCCCCTAACTCGCTGACCGGCGCGCGCATCGAATCGCTCGGGCAGTTGTATCATCGCGATCGCAATAATTTCGGGCCGCGCTTCGGCTTCGCGTATAACCCTCCTTCCTGGAATAAACTCGTCGTGCGCGGCGGCTTCGGCATCTATTACGGCCGCGAGCCCAACGTGCTGTTCGCCAACTCGCGCGGCAACCCGCCCCTGCTGGCGCGCTTTGGCATCTGTTGCGGTAGCGCCGCCTCGCCCTTCGATAACGGGCAGATCCAGTACTCGCTCGGCAATGGCAATTCCATCTACGGCTACCCGGCGAATCCCGCCCTGGCCGTCGGCATCGATCCCTTGACCGGAGCCGTCGCCAATCGCACCGTGGAAGTGTGGGGCACTCAGCAGAACTTCCCTACTGCCTACGCGTACGTATACTCGTGGACTCTGGAGTATGCCCTGCCCTCGCGCCTGGTCGCTTCCGCCGGGTATCAGGGCAGCACGGACCATCACCTGGTCCGCATCGTGAATGAGAATTTCCTCTACCCCAACAACCCGGCATTTGGGCCCGTCTACTTTCCCCAGCCCGATGTGAATTCGAATTACAACGCGCTCAATCTGACCCTCTCCCGCAGCTTTGCCGCTGGTCTCGGCCTGCAGGCAAACTATCGCTGGTCGAAGAGCATCGATCAGTTATCCAATGAAGGTCCCGGCTCTTCCGCCAACCAAACCTATCCCCAGGACCAGCGCACCGAACGCGGACCCTCGGATTTCGACGCGACCCACTCCCTCACCATCGCCGGCCAATACGAACTGCCGTGGTACAAGAATCGCCGCGGCCTCGCCGGCGCGCTCCTCGGCGGTTTCCAACTCGCTCCCATCTTCACCTGGCACTCCGGCTTTCCCTACACCGTCAAAACCGGACAATCCGTCAGCACCCCCGGCGGACCCAGCCTCGGACCCACCCGCCCCGTGCAGTATTTCGGGAACGCCGTCTATAGCAACTCCAATGATGCGTTCGTCAACGGCGGCAACTGGCCCGGCGGCGGCAACTTGTATTTCGATACCAAGACCAGCGGACCTCCCGGCATCGGCCGCAATACCTTCCGCGGACCTCGCTACCTTTCCACCGACCTGTCTCTCATGAAACAGTTCCGCCTCTCCTCGCGCTTTCACATGGGGGAGGCCGCCGCCCTGGAGGTCCGCGCCAACCTGTACAACGTGTTCAATACCCTGAATCTCACGCCCTTCGGCTTCTTCGATTCCGGCGTCTTCGCCGATAGCCCGCAATTCGGCCGCGCCACCCAGCCAGGCCTCTCCGGCCGCGTCGTCGAGTTCCAGGGACGTGTGACCTTTTAATCGCCCTACGCGCTCGTGAAGCCGGCGCGGCGCAAGCCGCGCTGCGCTTCCGGGCATTTCATAAAGGTTTTCCAAACGAACCCAGTGCGCAGATTTTCGGCCATCAGCAGCGTGATTCCCGTATCGAACCCAATCACATCGCTATCGAACCATTTCTTCAGCGGATTGAACGCATTCACCGGTCCGTAGCGGCTCCACACCTGGCTGCCGAAGCGGTTCTTGATATTCTTGAGCACGCGCAGCGTCGGCTGCGGCAGAAACGGCAGCGACCCTCCAGTGGCGCTCGGCACCACCGTGCCATCGATCGGCCCTACTTCCGGAGGTCCGCCCCACACCACGTACCCATGCTGCGAATCCGAAGCCGTGATGCCCCACAGATCGTCGCTGTAATCGGGAAACTGCGGCGCCAGTTCCAGGCAGAACCGCCGGTGTACTTCGGTAGCCGTAATTGAGTTGGTGAAGTAGCTCGCATACCGGTCCCGCTTGCCGCGAAAATCAAACCAGGCCTGCGAATATTGATGGATGAACAGGGGAGCATACGAGCCGATATAGCGCAGCCCGTCATACTCAAAGGTAGTGCGCTTCCAGGCATTCCAGGTCTCTACCGGCAGCGCATGCGAGGCGGAGCCCAGCCCCAGCAGGTACATCATCATGTGCTCGCTGTAATAGTCCCATCGATACGGCAGGAAGCCGCCCTCGGGCAGCCAGCCATGCGGCAGCAGCGACGTATCTTCCGAGAGCCACGTCCAGTCCACGCGATTGTAAATCTCATAAGCCAGCCGCGTGATCTCCCCGTACTGGAAATGTTCCCGGCAGGTGAGCACGCCGCACAAGCAGAATCGCGGTGTCCACCGAAGATACTTCCGAATCCCAGATTCTTTCCCCCGTGTTCACGTTCGCCCAGTGATAGAAGAATCCGCGGTGCGTGGGCATCTTCCTCGCCAGAAATCGCAGCGTGACCAGCACCCGTTCGCGCGCATCGCGCAGCGGCACCCAGCCCTTCTGCTGCCCGATACACAACGCCGTCAGCCCAAAGCCGGTGGCCGCGATGCTCGCCACCACTCCCCGGTCGGCCGCGCGCACATTGCACCGGTCCTTCACCAGGCCGGTCTCCGGGCTGGCCTGGTCCCAGAAGAATTGGAAGCTCGCCTTCTCCAGTTCCTCCAGAAACTGATGGTCTTCGGCCGCAAGACTTACGTTGCTCGCCAACCCATTCCATCCGGCCGCGCCCGCCACCATCCCTTGCAACAGCTTCCGGCGGGACATTCTCGAACGCCTGATCACTGCTAACTATTTTAAACTCGGGACGTGGAGCACAAACCGCCCGGACCTCGAACACGTGCCATTCGAATTGCCGTCGCGGCTGGACTGGCCGCCATCCTGATCGCCGTCCTCATCGTGGAGCGGCCGCGCCTGGGGTGGAAGAAATCGCTCGAGCGGCGCGGTCCTCACCGCCAACGCCGACCCGCGCAAACAAACTCCCATCCCCAACGTGGAGATCACCGCCGCCGCCGGCGGCACCATCGCCCAGACCAAATCCGACGCCTCGGGCTTCTTTCAAATGGATTGGCGCGCCGGAGTCTGGCCCGGCGAACAGGTCAAACTCACCTTCCAGCACCCCGACTATCAACCCGTCGAGATCACACGGTCGCTCAGCGACCAGTTATATATCGCACGCTTGAATCCCGTACCGCCTTCCGGAAATCCGGAGTCCCCCGCGCCCGAAATTCTCCTCGGCGACCTTCGCATACGCTACGCCGTCAAAGCCACCACCATCGTCAATATCGGGAGCACCGCCAAGACCTTCGAGGTCGCCAATACCGGCAACGTTCCCTGCGCCTCGAACGCCCCCTGTTCCCCGGACGGCGAATGGAAGGCTGCGCTCGGCTCTCTCTCGCTCGACGCCGGGGAAGGCCAGGAATTTCAAAACGTGCGAGTCTCCTGCATCGCCGGTCCCTGCCCGTTCACCAAAATAGATCGCGACGAATTCACCCCCGGCGGCCGCAAGATCGGCGTCACCGTTCGCGCCTGGAGCGACACCGTCACCTTTCTAGTGGAAGCCGACGTCGTGCAATCCATCCTCACAGACTCCATCCGCCTGGCCTATCCCTCGATTTTCGGCAGGGCCATGACGTTTACCTTGCCGGCCACCGGCCAGGGACCCAGCATCACAGCCGAGGTCAACGGAGTCCCGATCGTCTTCCCCCTCGGCCCCGCACTCAACCTCACCTGGGCGGCCTGCAGCGTACAAGTCGCACCCAATCGCACCAAGCTCTACAACTGCACCCTCCGTCCCGGCTATCGCTTTCGCTAACGCGGACCGCGAACCGCGAGACAGCCTTACCCCCTCTGCGCGCATTCCCAATATCACTTTTTTCTTCTCTGCGTCCCGTTAGCGATCTCCGCGAACTCTGCGAGACAGCCTTAGATATCACTTTCTTCTTCTCTGCGTCCCGTTAGCGATCTCCGCGACTTCTGCGAGAAAGCCTTTCCCCGCCCTCTGCGCGTACCAAACTCCACAACTCGCCTTCACTAAAACTTGGCAGCCCTGCTTAGAATCAGGGTGTATGCACTCTCGGCGCCTGACCCCTGCCTTGCTGGCCGTCTGCGTCTTCTCGTGGGCACAGTCGCCGTCCCCGATAGACACCCGCATCGACGCCCTCCTCGCCCGCATGTCGCTCGCCGAGAAAATCGGGCAGATGTCGCAATCCACCGCGATGGCCTCCCCTCTGTCCGACGCCATCAAGGCCGAAATCCGCGCCGGACGCTGGGGCTCCTTCCTCAACGCGGGAAGCCCCGCGGACCGAGCCGAAGCCCAGCGTATCGCTCTGCGAGAGAGTCGTCTCGGGATACCTCTACTCTTCGGGCGCGATGTGATCCACGGCTACAAAACGATCTTCCCTATTCCGCTCGCTCAGGCCGCAACCTGGGACCCGGAGCTGGTCGAGCAGGCAGCGCGTCAGGCGGCCCGCGAAGCTGCCTCCGAAGGCATCCGCTGGACCTTCGCCCCGATGATCGATATCGCCCGCGATCCGCGCTGGGGCCGCATCGCCGAAAGTCTCGGTGAGGACCCCCGCCTCACCGCCACCCTCGCCGCCGCCATGATTCGCGGCTTTCAAGGGATCTTCGCTGGCCGACCCAACCGCCATCGCCGCCTGCGCCAAACACTTCGCCGGCTACGGCGCCGCCGAAGCAGGCCGCGACTATAACAGCGCGTGGATTCCCGAAATCCTCCTCCGCGAAGTCTATCTTCCACCCTTCCGCGCCGCCAGTGACGCCGGCGTCGCCACCTTCATGACGTCCTTCAACACCTTGAACGGCGTGCCCGCCACCGGAAATCGCTTTCTCCTGCGCCAGGTCCTGCGCGACGAATGGAAATATCAAGGTCTGGTCGTGAGCGACTACGAAGCCGTCACGGAAATGATCCGCCACGGCTACGCCCGCGACGCCCGTGACGCCGCGCGCAAGGCTGCCAACGCGGGCATCGAGATGGAGATGGTCAGCACCGCATACTTCGACAACCTGAAACCGCTCGTCGAAGCCGGCGACGTGCCTATCGCGGAGATCGATGACGCCGTGCGCAACATCCTGCGCCTGAAATTCCGCCTCGGCCTCTTCGACCAAACCATTCCGGCCCCCGCCGAGTACACGCCCGATGCCGCAGCCCTGGAACTCGCCGAGCGAACCGCCATCGAAAGCGCCGTCCTGCTGAAGAACCAGCGGGGCCTCCTGCCCCTGGACGCAAGCCGCACCTTCGCCATCGTCGGCCCGCTCGCCGATAGTCCGGCCGATCAGATGGGCACCTGGAGCATGGATGGGCGTCCCGAATCCATGCAAACGCCGCTCGCCGCCTTCCGCAAGCTGGCCGGCGCCGGCCGCGTCCATTACGCACCAGGCCTGCGCAATAGCCGTGACCTGAGCCGCGATGGATTTCCCGCCGCGGTCGCCGCCGCACGCACCGCCGATGTAGTGGTGCTCTTTCTCGGCGAAGAAGCCATCCTCTCCGGAGAAGCACGCTCCCGCGCGTTCTTAAACCTGCCCGGCGCACAGGCCGAACTCGTGGACGCGCTCTCCGCGGTGGGCAAGCCCCTCGTCGTGGTGATCATGGCGGGCCGTCCACTCACCTTCCACGAAGTGGCCGCAAAGTCCGGAGCCGTGCTCTACGCCTGGCACCCCGGCTCGATGGGCGGACCCGCCCTCGCCAAGCTCCTCCTCGGGCGTGCCGACCCATCTGCCAAGCTGCCCATCACCTTCCCGCGCACCGTGGGACAAATTCCCATTTACTATTCCCATCTCAATACCGGACGCCCTGCTTCGGAAAAGGAACTAGGCGTCCCGATGGGGAATCCCGCCGACCCCGCGGGCTACACCTCCAAGTACATCGATGTCGATTTCACGCCGGAATATCCCTTCGGCTTCGGCCTGAGTTACACGGACTTGCAATACTCCGATCTCCGCCTCTCCTCGCCAGTGATTTCCGGCAGATCAATCGATCACGGTCTCCGCCGCAATCGCCAACCGCGGCGCGCGTACCGCCACCGAAACCGCCCAGCTCTATATCCGGGACCTGGTCGCGAGTGTCGCCCAGCCCGTCCGCAAACTTACCGCCTTCCAAAGAGTGACCCTGAAGCCGGGCGAAACCAGGACCGTCACCTTTACGCTCTCCGTGAAGGATCTGGCGATTTACAACGAACACATGCGACTCGCCGCCGAGCCCGGACGCTTCCAGGTCTGGATCGCGCCGGATTCCGCCAGCGGCGTGAGCGGCGAATTCGAATTGCGCTGATCGCGCCTCCTTCCCCTTGCGCTTCGACAGAAGATCCTGTATCCTCCCCTGTAGAAGTGCTGTAGAAGTGAAAGGGGAGCAGATGCCGGAACGCAATCTCGATCTTCCGCAAGGTACTTTGGATCTACTGATCCTGCGCACCCTGGCGCTCGGACCCCAGCATGGCTGGGGAATCTCCGAACGGGTGCAGCAGATATCGAGCGACGTTCTGCGGATTCAGCAGGGGTCCTTGTATCCGGCCCTCCACCGACTGGAACGCCGGGCCTGGGTCAAGGCCCGCTGGGGAACCTCGGAGAATAACCGGCGCGCCAAATTCTACGAACTTACGAAAAGCGGACGCCGGCAATTGGAAGTGGAAAAGGACGCCTGGCGCAAGCTGACAACCGCCGTGGAACAGATTCTCGGCACGGTATAGGTGCGATATGCTCACAGATCTTCTCTTCCGGCTTCGCGCTCTTTTCCGGCCGCAAAAATCAGACTCCGAACTGGATGACGAGCTGCGCTTTCACGTCGAGCAACAGGTGCAAAAATACCTTGCCGCAGGCTTCTCCCGCGAGCAGGCGCAGCGCCGCGTACGCGTCGAGTTTGGAGGCATCGATCAGGTCAAGGAAGAGTGCCGCGACGCGCGCGGCGTTCGCTTCGTCGAAACGCTTTTTCAGGATCTTCGCTACGCGCTGCGGACCCTGCGCAAATCGCCGGGCTTCACCGCCGTCGCGCTCTTCACGCTGGCGCTCGGCATCGGAGCCAATACCGCGATTTTCTCCATCGTCTACGGCGTGCTGCTGCGCCCTCTGCCGTACCGCCAGCCTTCGCGCCTCATCGTGCTCAACGAGACCACTCCGAAGGTAGGTTCGGTCAGCGTTTCGTATCCGAATTTTCTGGACTGGCGCGCGCAAAGCCGCGCCTTCGCGGAGATGGCCGCGGTGACCCAGGTAAGTTTCAATCTTGCAGGCGGCGTTCAGCCGGAGAACATCGAAGGCGAGGCCGTCTCGCCCAACTTCCTCTCTCTGATGGGCGTGCAGCCGGTGCTGGGGCGCAACTTCGATGCGTCCGAGGAAAAACCCGGCTCGGCGTCGGTCGTGATGCTCAGTTACGCGCTGTGGCAGTCGCATTTCGGCGGCGAGGCTGCCGCGGTAGGCCGCACCATCACGCTCGATTCCCGCGTCTTCACCATCATCGGCGTGCTGCCGCCCGAATTTCGCTCGCTCGATAAAGCCGACGTCATCGAACCCATCGGCGCCTGGGCCACCGGCAGTTCCAAAGCCACTGCCCGAAATGAGCGCGGCGATATGGTGGTAGTCGGCCGCCTGGCGCCGGCAGCTTCTTTGGAACAGGCGCGCGCCGAAATGGAAGGCATCGCGCTGCGTCTGGAGCGCGCCTATCCCGAAGCCAATGCCCAATGCGGTGTGGCGCTCCGTCCGATTCGCGAGGTCTTCGTCAGCGATCTGCGTCCCGCCGTTCTGGTCCTCTTTGGCGCGGTGATGTTTGTACTGCTGATCGCCTGCGCCAACGTGGCCAATCTGTTTCTCATGCGCAGCACGGGCCGCGCCCGCGAAATCGCACTGCGCATCGCGATCGGCGCCAGCCGTGGACGCATAGTGCGCCAGATGCTGGTAGAGAGTTTCCTGCTGGCTTCCCTCGGCGGAGCGCTCGGCCTGCTCATGGCTTATGCGGGTATCCACGCCATCTCCAGCATGGTCCCACGAGACATGCTGCCCGGCCCGGAGGTCAGCCTCAATGGCGCGGTCCTCTTATTCGCCGCCGGGGTTGTGGCCTTGTCCACATTGATGTTTGGCCTGGCGCCCGCGCTGCACTCCGCGAAGGCCGACCTGCAGACGGATTTGAAGGAAGGCTCGCGAACCGCCGGTGGCAGCACGCATCAGAATCGCTGGCGCGATCTTCTGGTAATCGCCGAGGTGTCGCTGGCGCTCATTCTCCTGGTCGGCGCCGGACTGATGATGAAAAGCCTGAACCGCCTCCTCTCCGTCGATCCCGGCTTTCACCCCGAACGCGTGCTCACGATGAAGATGAGTTTGAACGCATCGCAATACGGGAAGCGCGCCGCAATTCTGAATTTCTGGCAGCAGACCCTGGAACGGGTGCGATCTCTACCCGGCGTCGATGCCGTTGCGCTCGGCACCGTGGTTCCCCTTACCGACGACCATTCGCGCAGCGACATCACGTTTGAGGGCATGCCTCTGCCTAAGCCCGGCAGCTTTCCGCATCCCGATGTCCACATCGTCAGTTCCGATTACGTGCGCACCCTCGGCATACCCTTGATGCGCGGCCGCGTCTTCACCGCTGCCGATACGGACGACGGCCCGCGGGTTGCGCTGATCAACTCCCTGGTTGCCGAGCGCTATTTCTCCAGGGAAGATCCCGTCGGCCGGCGTTTCGTCTTCGGCGCGCCCTCCGGAACGCAGCGTTGGATCACCATCGTTGGCGTGGTCGCCGATACCAAACTCTATGGCCTCGCCAACCCTTCGCGCCTCGAGGTCTACCTGCCGTACCGGCAATCCGCCACGGATCACATGAACCTGATCGTCAAATCCGCGATCGAACCCGCGTCGCTCACTTCGGCGATTCGCAGTGCGGTCGCATCCGTGGATAAGGACCAGCCGGTCTTCGACATCGCGACCATGCAACAGTTGGTTGGCAACTCGGTAGCCACCCGCCGCCTGACGCTGATCCTCCTCGGACTCTTCAGCGCCCTCGCCCTGCTGCTGGCGGCCATCGGCATTTACGGCGTGATCTCGTACTCCGTCGCGCAGCGCACCCACGAGATCGGAATTCGCATGGCGCTCGGCGCACAGCGCAGCGATGTCCTAAAGATGATCTTCGCCCAGGGCGTGAAGATCGCCGGAGCCGGCCTCGCAATCGGCATCCTTGCATCGCTCGGCCTGACCCGACTGATGGCGAGTCTGCTTTTCTCCGTCAGCGCGGTGGATCCGCCGACCTTCCTCGCGGTCGCGATTGTGCTGGCGCTGATTTCCATGCTCGCCTGCTACATCCCCGCCCGGCGCACCCTTCGCGTGGACCCGATGATCGCCCTGCGCTACGAGTGACGCTCCCGCAGGAATCGGTCGATCCCGGCGGCGGCTTTGCGGCCTTCCGCGATCGCCCACACCACCAGCGATTGGCCGCGGCGCATATCGCCGGCCGCGAAGACACCGGGAACGCTCGACATGTGGTGGGCATCCGCCGCTACATTGCCGCGGAGATCCAGATCCACACCGAGCTGCTCCAGCATGCCGTTCTTCACCGGGCCCGTGAAGCCCATGGCTAACAGCACGAGGTCGCATTCCAGCGTGAACTCCGTGCCGGGAACCGCCTCTACTTTCGGCGGCGGGCCCACGCGCACGGCATGCAGTTGTTTCACATTGCCTTCGGCGTCGCCCGTGAACTTCACCGTGTTCACGCTCCAATCGCGCGTGCCGCCTTCTTCGTGCGAGCTTTCCACGCGCAGTTGCATCGGCCACAACGGCCAGGGCGTTGCCGGGGAGCGCGTATCGGGCGGTTTGGGCAGCAGTTCGAACTGTGTGACCGAGCGCGCGCCCTGCCGGTGGCTGGTGCCCAGGCAATCCGCGCCGGTATCGCCGCCGCCGATGATGATGACGTTCTTGCCGGTCGCCATAATCTGGTTGGCGACCGCATCGCCCTCGCAAACGCGATTCTGCTGCGGCAGAAACTCCATGGCGAAATGGACGCCCTTTAACTCGCGTCCCGGCACATTCAAATTTCGCGGATGTTCGGCGCCGCCCGCGAGCAGAATTGCGTCGTACTCGCGGCGCAGGTCATCGACCGCGATATTGCCGCCCACATGCGCGTTGGTCTCGAACTTCACACCTTCCGCGCGCAGCTGTTCCAAGCGCCGGTCGATGAGATGCTTCTCCATCTTGAAGTTCGGAATGCCGTAGCGCAGCAGGCCGCCGACGCGGTCGTTCTTTTCGAAGACCGTCACGTCGTGCCCCGCGCGCGCCAGTTGCTGTGCCGCCGCCAGTCCGGCGGGACCCGACCCGATCACCGCGACTCGTTTGCCGGTGCGGATCTCCGCGGGCTCCGGACGGATGTAGCCTTCCTCAAATGCCCGGTCGATGATCGTCTTTTCGATTTGCTTGATCGCCACCGGCGGCTCATTGATACCCAGCACGCACGCGGCCTCGCAAGGCGCCGGACAGATACGGCCGGTGAATTCGGGGAAGTTGTTGGTGGCGTGCAGTTGCCGGACGGCTTCCTTCCACCGCCCGCGATACACCAGGTCGTTCCAATCCGGAATGATGTTGGTCAGAGGGCATCCGGTATGGCAGAAGGGCACGCCGCAATCCATGCAGCGCGCGCCTTGCAGCTTCACGCTCTCTTCCGGAAAGGGATTATAAATTTCGAACCAGTCTTTAATGCGCACCGCGGGGTCGCGCCGCGTGGGCAGTTCCCGCGCATATTCCATGAAGCCGGTTACTTTACCCACGGGCCACCTCCACACCGCTGACGGAAGACGTTTTCGATGCCGCGGCCAGGTTCAGGACCCGCCGGTATTCCTGCGGGAAGACCTTGATGAATTTCGGCAGCATGCTCTCCCAGTTTTCCATTACCCATTTTCCTCGCGAACTGGCGGTAGCTTCGACATGGCTGGCGATCATGGAATACAGCAGGTCGGCATCTTCGGCCGGCACAGCTTCCAGATCCACGGCCGCGCGATTGCAGCGCTTCTCCGCGAAGTCTCCCTTCTCATCGAGCACATAGGCCAGGCCGCCGCTCATGCCGGCGGCGAAGTTGCGGCCGCACTTGCCGAGCACCACCACGATGCCGCGCGTCATATATTCGCAGCCGTGATCGCCGAGACCTTCCACCACCGCTCTCGCTCCCGAATTGCGCACCGCAAAGCGCTCGCCGGCCATGCCGTTGAAATACGCTTCGCCGCTGGTGGCGCCGTACAGCACGACGTTGCCGATCAGGATATTCTCTTCCGGCTGGAACGTGGCGGTCCGCGGCGGATAGACCATCAGACGCCCGCCGGAGAGGCCTTTGCCCACGTAGTCGTTGGCATCGCCTTCCAGTTCCAGGGTGACGCCTTTGGCCAAAAATGCGCCGAAGCTCTGTCCGGCGCTGCCATTGAACTTGAAGTGGATCGTGTTATCCGGCAGGCCGGCGGACCCGTGCTTGCGCGCGATTTCACCGCTGAGCATCGCGCCCACCGTGCGGTGCACGTTGCGAATCGGCAGCTTGATTTCGATCGGCGTGCCGTTCTCGATGGAATCGCGCGCGTGATCGATCAGTTTGTAATCCAGCGCTTCGCTGAGGCCATGATCCTGCGCCTGCACGCAGCGCCGGGCGATGCGGCTTGGCATCTGCGGATTATAGAGAATGGCGGAGAGATCGATTCCCTTGGCCTTCCAGTGATCGTTGGCGTGGCGCATATCCAGCATGTCCACGCGGCCCACCATTTCGTCGAAACGGCGGAAGCCCATCTGGGCCATGTAGCCGCGCACCTGCTCGGCCAGGAAGAAGAAGAAGTTGATGACGTTCTCCGGGGTGCCTTCGAACTTGGCGCGCAGCGCCGGATCCTGCGTGGCAATGCCCACGGGACAGGTATTCAGGTGGCACTTGCGCATCATGATGCAACCCATCGCGACCAGCGGAGCGGTGGAGAAGCCGAACTCTTCGGCGCCCAGCAGCGCTGCGATGGTGATGTCGCGGCCGGTTTGCAGCTTGCCATCGGTCTGCAGGCGTACGCGGCCGCGCAGATCGTTCATTACCAGCACCTGGTGTGCCTCGGCGAGGCCCAATTCCCAGGGCGCGCCGGCATGCCGGATGGAACTCAGCGGACTGGCGCCGGTGCCGCCGCTGTCTCCTGAAATCAGGACGACGTCGGCATGCGCTTTGGCGACTCCGGCGGCGACCGTGCCGACGCCGACTTCGGCGACCAGCTTGACCGAAATCCGCGCTCGCGGATTCACGTTCTTCAAATCGTAGATCAACTGCGCCAGATCTTCGATGGAGTAGATGTCGTGGTGCGGCGGCGGCGAAATCAGGCCGACGCCCGGGGTGGAATGGCGTACGCGCGCAATGGTCTCGTCCACCTTATGGCCTGGCAACTGACCGCCCTCGCCGGGCTTGGCGCCCTGCGCCATCTTGATCTGGAGCTCATCGGCGTTGATCAGGTAGTTGGTGGTGACGCCGAAACGAGCGCTGGCGACCTGTTTGATCGCGCTGCGCTTTTCCGTGCCGAAGCGCGCCTCGTCTTCCCCGCCCTCGCCGGTATTGCTCTTACCGCCGATGCGGTTCATCGCGATGGCGAGAGTCTCGTGCGCTTCCTTCGAAATCGAGCCATAGCTCATCGCGCCGGTGGCAAAGCGCTTCACGATATCTTTCGCCGGCTCGACCTCATCGAGCGGCACCGGCTCCGCAGAGGGGCGGACCTCCAGCAGGCCGCGCAGCGTGCAGAACTGCCGCGATTCCTTATCCAGCAGGTCGGTGTACTCCTGGAACGTCGCGAAACTTTCCTGACGGACGGCGTGCTGCAGCTTTTGAATCGTCAACGGATTGTAGAGGTGGTACTCACCGCCGGCGCGCCACTGGTAGTTGCCGCTGACGCCGAGTTCGGTATCGAAATCGGTCTGCGGCGCGTAGGCGTACTGATGTTTGAGAATTCCTTCGTGCGGCAAGCACGTCCAGGCCGACGCCTTCGATGCGGCTCGAAGTCCCGGTGAAATACTTCTCCACCATACTCTTGCTGAGACCGATGGCTTCAAAGACCTGAGCGCCGCGATAGCTTTGCAGGGTCGAGATCCCCATCTTGCTGAAGGTCTTCAAGAGACCTTTGTTGACGCTCTTGATGTAGTTGTAAATCGCCTTTTCATCGGGGCCCACGGTTTCAAGCGCCAGGTAGGGATTTACCGCGCTCGCGCCATAGCCGATCAAGAGCGCGAAATGCATCACCTCGCGCGGCTCTCCGCTTTCGATAATCAAGGCGACCTGGGTGCGGGTTTCTTCCAGTACCAGGTGATTGTGCACGGCGGCCAAAGCCAGCAGGCTGGGGATGGGCGCATAGTCCGGATCCACGCCGCGATCCGACAGAATCAGGAGCGTATAGCCGGCCTGAATGGCGAGCGACGCGCGGCGGCAGAGTTGGGTGAGGGAGCGTTCCAACCCCTTGGCGCCATCCTCCACCGGGAAGAGCATGGGCAGAGTGGACGCCAGGAAATCGCCCTGGCTCACGCGCCGCAATTTTTCCAGATCGCGATTAGTGAGGATGGGATGCGGCAGTTTCAGCGTATGGCAGTGCTGCGCGGTCTCATCCAGAATATTGCGTTCGGTACCGATGTAGCTGGTCAACGACATCACCATCTCTTCGCGGATCGGGTCGATCGGCGGATTGGTGACCTGGGCGAAAAGCTGCTTGAAGTAGTGGAAGAGGGGCTGCGGTTTATCCGACAGACAGGCGAGCGGGGTGTCGGTGCCCATGGAGCCGATGGGCTCTTCGCCGCGCTCCGCCATGGGCGCGAGGATCATCTTGATATCTTCGTCGGTGTACCCGAAGGCGCGCTGGCGGCTGACCAGGGTGGCGTGGTCCGATTTGTGCTCGCGCGGCGGATCGGCAAGCTGATCCAGCGTGATCTGATTTTCCTTGATCCAGAGCTGATAGGGATTGCGGCCGTAGAGCGAGCGCTTCAATTCCTTATCGCTGATGATGCGGCCTTCCACGGTATCGACCAGCAGCATCTTGCCGGGTTGGAGGCGGCCCTTCAATTTCACGTCCTCGGGCTTAACGGGGAGCACGCCGGTTTCCGACGACATGATCACGAGATCGTCTTTGGTGACCAGGTAGCGCGCCGGACGCAGGCCGTTGCGATCCAGCGTGGCGCCGATCGATTTGCCATCGGTGAAGGCGATGGCGGCCGGGCCATCCCACGGTTCCATCAGGGACGCGTGATATTCGTAGAAGGCCGCCTTCTGCGGATTCATGTGCTCGTTTTTGGACCAGGCTTCGGGAATCAGCATCGCCATGGCATGGGCGAGCGAGCGGCCGGACATGACCAGAAGTTCGAGCGCGTTATCGAAGGCCGCCGAATCGCTGCCTCCGGGTTGCACGATGGGGAAAAGCTTCTTGATATCGTCGCCGAACAGCGGAGACGCCAGAATGGACTGGCGTGCGTGCATCCAGTTGACATTGCCGCGAACGGTATTGATTTCGCCGTTGTGGGCGATGTAGCGGTAGGGATGCGCGAGCTGCCAGGTGGGGAAGGTATTGGTGCTGAAGCGCTGGTGCACCAGGCAGAGGGCACTGATGACTTCGGGGTCCTGCAATTCGGGGTAGAAATTCGCGATCTGCGGGGCGAGCAGCAATCCTTTATAGATGATGGTGCGGGCGGAGAGGGACGGGACGTAGAAAAAGCTCTTCTCGGGAATATCGCTTTTGGCGATTTCGGCTTCGGCGGACTTGCGAACCTGGTAGAGTTTGCGCTCGAGCTGGTCTTCCGTCATGCCCTTGCCGCGGGCCACGAAGATCTGCTGGATGTACGGCTGCGAGTTGCGGGCGACGCGCCCGATGGCGCCGCCATCGATCGGAGTATCGCGCCAGCCGAGGACGGTCAGGCCGGCATCGCGAACGATGCGTTCCACGACACCTTCGACGCGCAGGCGCGCCTGCGGTTCGACGGGCAGGAAGGTCATGCCGACGCCATACTCGCCGGCAGGCGGCAGGGTGAAACCCAACTTGGCACATTCCCGCGCGAAGAACTTGTGCGGGATCTGGATCAGGACGCCCGCACCATCGCCGGTTTCCGGGTCGCAGCCGCAGGCGCCGCGATGGGTCAGGTTGATGAGAACCTGAATGCCCTTGACGATGATGTCGTGGGATTGCTGGCCTTTGATGTTGGCTACGAAACCAATTCCGCAAGCGTCGTGTTCGTGACGAGGGTCGTAGAGTCCCTGCGCCTCTGGGTAACCGCTACTTACAATGGTGTCGCTCATTTTTGTGTCTCGGGGAAAACGCCGCGCCCTGGAAGGCACTCCGGCGATCGGTCTTTTCTACTAAAACGGCGGTTGCCTTGGAAAATAGTGTACCAGCGTTCCTACTATTAGACAATAGGAAAGTCACAGGCGATCACAATTAGGAGATCTTATGATATGATCGTCAGGTGGTATTTTGGGAGCAACGTCTTTTCAAAGAGATAGCGGCAACCAGGAGCATGTCTCGTGGTGCGGAGCACTGTGGCGTGAGTCAGTCCGCGGCAAGCCAGCACGTCCAGGAGGTGGAAAGACGTCTGGGTGTCACGTTACTAGACCGAAGTAAACGTCCGCTCGAGCTTACGCCGGCGGGGCGCCTGTATCAGGAGTTCTGCCGCGAGGTGCTGCGGCGGGAAGAGGAGTTCACGCTCTCGCTGGAATCGATCAAAGGCGACGTGGAAGGCAGGGTGCGGATTGTGTCGATCTACTCCACGGGCCTGAGCGAGATGAGCCGGCTGCGGGAGGAGTTTGGAGTCCGCTATCCGACGGCGCAATTGCAAGTTGAGTACATGCGTCCCGATAAGATTTACGAGGCGGTGCGCCGCGACGCGGCGGATCTCGGCCTGGTGAGTTATCCGGAATCGAGCCGTGAAATCGCGGCGATCCCGTGGCGTGAAGAGGAGATGCACGTCGCGGTACCGACGACGCACCCGTTTGCGGGGCGCGACGAAGTGTTTCCGGCGGACCTGACCGGGCAGGACTTCATCGGCTTCGACGAAGACCTGCGGATCCGGCGGGAACTCGACCGTTTCCTGCGCGCACAGGGCGTCGAGGTCAACCTGGTGATGCATTTCGACAACATACAGATGATCAAAGAAGCGGTCGCGCTGGGGAGCGGGATCAGCATCTTGCCGGCTCGCACGATGCAGGCGGAAATCGAACAGGGGCGGCTGGTGGCGGTAAAACTCCACGCACCGGAACTGGTGCGGCCGGTAGGAATTGTTCATCGCAAGCGGAAGAAATTCAACAGCGCCACTCGTGCCTTGCTGGCGATGCTGCAGGGCAGGACGGACGACGATCTTTTACAGTCCGGCGTATAAACGGGCCATTTTTGGCCCGCTTTACTTTAGCGGTTTACTGATTACAAGGGCCTTAGTTGGTGTTTCAGGCGGAAAAGCGGGCACCGAATGGCCCGTTCTCCGTTGGGGCCGTACAGCCCGCAACGATCCTGCCTGGTTCCATGGTAATTCCCGCGCAATCCAAAACGGCCCGCGGCCGAGGACAGGTTGGACGCGAGAAGCTTTCGATAGAGCGAGTTACCGATCGAAAAATAAATTTGATGTTGTGGTGACGGAGTTTTTGGGCACCTACGGGGTCGGTTTGGATTCGTTATTCTTAAGATCATGCATCCAGGCGCCTGGTTTCTGCTTCTCTCCACGGTAGCAATGGCGCAGACGGCTGAGACCACGGTATACCGGGCGATCCTGTTGCCGTCTAACGAAGTACCCGCATTGAACAATACGGCGCGAGGCATTGCGGATGTGGTGACGAGCGTGGTGAGGGATGGCGGAGGGCAGATTGTCTCGGGCAACATCGACATCCTGCTGCGCACCACACTGACGGCGGCGAACACGGCGACGGGACTGAATCTTCATAACGGTATCGCCGGGCAGACGGTTCCCATCGCGCTATCCACGGGGCTCACCACGGCGAATTCCCGACCGCTGCAGACGGGCGCCGATTCCATCCACATTGCGATTCCGGTGCGGGGCGACAATGCGGCGACGCTGGCGAGCCTGCGCGCGCTGTTTCAGGATCCGACGAAGTTCTATCTCAACATGACCAGCAGCGACCAGGCCAACGGGCTGATGCGCGGGCAGTTGATCAAAACGCAGGTGGCGGTGCTGATGGCGGTGTTGAATTCGGGAAACGTGACTCCCGCGCCCAACAACAACGGCACGGGGATCGGGCAGGTGGTCGCGATCGGGACGCGCGATGCGGCGGGAAACTGGAACTCGGGCGAGGTGTACTGCTGGGCTACGAGCGCCTCTGACGATTCCTCGGCATTCAACGGATTCCATATACACACGGGGCAGGCGGGGGTGGCCGGCGCGATCGGCATCACGTCCGCGGTGCCCGCGGGCATTGCGCCGGACCCGAGCGGCACGGCGCTGGTGGGCCCGCTGCAAACGGAGATCACCACTTCGATCGTGGCCCAAACGGGAGCGTTCACCAACCTGTTCGTCAACCCAGGGTCGCTCTATCTGGACCTGCATACGACGTTGAACCCGAACGGTATTCTGCGCGCTCAATTGCGGCCTACGGACAGCGCGACGTTCTCACTGCTGCTGGATTCGGCGAACGAGACGGCACCGCCGCCGGTGCGGGCGGCGGCGCCTGCCAACTTCACGCTGTACACGCTGCGCAACGAAAACGGAACGGTGGCGGCGGGCACGGTATTGACGGATCTCAACCTGCGCTTTCCTACGGCGCAGCAGTTTCTCGGGCTCTACCTGCAGGATGGCGCCCCGCTGACCGACGGGCCGATCTCTTTCAAAGCAGCACCCGATTTCTTCAGCGATACGGGCTTTGGCAATTACTACGGCTGGACGGGTCCGATTCTCAACCTGGCCGCGGTCAACGACCTGGTACAGAACCCAGAGAACCACTACTTTAATTTGCACTCGCTCGATTTTCCGGCCGGGGTGGCGCGTGCCCAAACGGGCGGCGCGGAGGCGCGGGCCGTGGTAGCGGCGGTGATTCCCGCCAACCTCGACAAGAGTGCCAACGCGATGGCTCCGGGAGGCCTGATTTCCATCTTCGGGTCTAACCTCGCCAAGATCGCGGACGACCTGAGCGGATGGAGCGGACGGCAGTTGCCTACATCGTTGAACGGCGCAAGCGTCACGATCGGCGGCATACGCGCGCCTCTGGTGTACGTTTCGCCGAACCAGATCAACGCCCAGGTGCCGGTGGAGATTCCGACGGGAGTGCAGACGGTGACGGTGGATAACGGCAGCGGCCCGGGCGCCGCATTCTCCATCAACATAGTCGCGGCGGCGCCAGCGATCTTTTTCTATCCGGTGGCGGCGGTGCTCAAGAACGCGAATTTCTCACTGGTCTCCGCAACCAACCCGGCACGAGCGGGCGAGGTGCTGCTGGTCTACGCAACCGGGCTGGGACAGACCACGCCGGCGGGGCGCACCGGAGCGCTCACCGCCGGCGACAGCATTGCGCAGACGGCGACCGTAAGCGCCACGATTGGCGGCAAGGCGGCGCCGGTGGTCTACTCGATCGCATCGCCGGGATTTGCGGGCCTTTACCAGGTGGCGGTGACGGTGCCATCCGGGGTAAGCGGCGCCGTTGCGCTGCAGATACTGGCGGGGACAGCGGCATCGAACGCGGTTCCGATATCCGTGCAATGATGCGCAGCTCCCTGCTTCTGCTTTGCGCCGCGGCCGGGTTCGCCCAGCAGGCTCCGGTGATTGTGATCTCGGTGGACACGCTGCGCGCGGACCGGTTGAGCGCCTACGGATACCGGAAGCAGGCAACGCCAAATCTGGATTCGTTCGCCGAGCACGGCACGCTGTACGCGAATGCGGCCTGCGCGACGCCACTGACGCTACCTTCGCACGCCTCGCTGTTTACCTCGACATACCCTTACCAGAATCGAATTCAGGAAAACGCCGAGCCGGTGCCGGCCGGCGCGGTGACGCTGGCCGGAATCCTCAAGCAGAATGGCTACCGGACGGGGGCATTCATCGGGAGTGTGTTCCTGGAACGACGCATGGGGTTGGACCAGGGATTTGACGATTACGACAGTCCGTTCGATTTTCGCGTGCTGTCGCCGATGTCCGGCGAAATATTCTATGCGGGCGAGTCGCGAAACCCCTACGGCATACGCGACCGGCGCGACGGATCGATTGTGGTGGCGAGCGCCATACGGTGGCTGGCGGCGCACGAGGGGCAGCCGGTATTTCTCTTCGTTCACCTGTTCGACATGCATCTGCCATACAACCACGGGCCGGATTACGATGCGCAAGTGGCTTATGTGGACCAGACGCTGGGGAACTTTAAAAAGGCGCTGGTCCGCGGCGGATGGTGGGACCGCTCGGTGGTGGTTTTGTTGAGCGACCACGGGGAGAGCCTGGGGGAACACGGCGAGGCCAGCCACGGGTATTTTATCTACCAGAGCACGATGGCGGTACCGTTGATGATTCACTGGCCCGGCAAGGCAGTTCCGGCGCCGGCACGCGTGGCGCAGCCCGTGGGGCTGATCGATGTGGCGCCGACGATCCTCGACTATCTGCACATTCCCGCGCCCCCTTCCTTTCACGGGCAGAGCCTGCTTAATGGCAAGGCGCGGCCGATTTTCGGGGAGAGCGTACACGCCTATGACGCATTCGGCTGGTCGCCGCTGCGCAGCCTGCGCGAGGGCGACTTCAAATACATCGAGGCTCCGCGACCGGAGTTGTATAACCTGGCAAGCGACCCGGGCGAATTGAAGAACCTGGCGGCGACGGATACGGCGCGCGCCCAAACGATGCGCGGCGAACTCGCCTCGCTGATGGCGGGATTGCACCCGAAGGGTGCGGCGCCCACGACGAACCTTTCGGCGCACGACCGCGCGCTGCTGGGCTCGCTGGGCTATGTAGCGCCGGGGCCGAAGACCAGCGCAAGCGGTCTGCGGCCCGACCCGAAGGATCGCATGGCCGAATTCCGGATGTATGAAGACGCGCAGGTTCTGCTGTATCAGCGGCGGCTGCCGGAGGCGATTGCGGCGCTACGGAAGATTGTGACGGAGGATCCGCGGAATACGCTGGCGCGGCGCGATCTGGGCGGCGCATACCTGGAAGAAAAGCAGTATGGAAAGGCACGCGAAGAGCTGGCGCAAGTGCTGCTGGCGGCGCCGAACGATTACGTCACGCTCTACCAGCTCGGCCTGGCCAGCGAGCATTTGGGACTGTACCGGCAGGCGCTTCAGCATCTGGCGGGGGCGTGCACGATCGCGCCGGATTCCGTCCCATGCAAGACGGAGCTGGAGGCGGTACGGAAGAAGGTGAAGTAAAGGACAGGAGCGATTTTCGACGGCTTTCTGACGGGCTGGCTCAAAACGGGTGTCCACGCGCCGGCTGCTAGGAAATCTGCCGCCGGACAGGGTAACCGTTCTTATTGAACTCCTGTTTTTGGTCTTTATACCTTTGGCTGGTCCCGAGCTTCACCGCTCCGTGATAGCCAAACAACGTTGCGCTCGGGTAATCTCGCAACAATCTCCTGGCCATCCTGGCAGCTAAGGCTTCCTGATCCAGTTCATCCTTTTCCGCTGACATGCAGGCAAATACTTTGAATTTTCCCTGAAACGCCGTTCGCAGGCCGGCATCGTTCAGAATTTTTGCAATGCCATCGGAATCGACGGTCTTAGTCCATGGTTTTTCCGCATCCGTGCTCGCAAGGGAATCCTTACCAGCTTCGCAGTGGCCGCTGATGATAATGTCACCTTCACCGACATCCGAGAGAGCCGTGCCGTCAGCCATCCCGGCTGAATTCTTGAAAAGGATTTTCACGGTATATTCCGGGTGCTTGCGGTCCCACCGTTCCTCTCGACGCCTGGCGTCTTCCCGATCGACGCTCAGGGTAACCTCGCGGCCGCGAACGGGGATAAAACAAAGCTTCATTTTGGTTTCGCGGACGACACAGACGTCTGTGCTGTCTTCGTCGAAGGGAAAGAGGATGATGCGATACTGCATGGGGCGCATTATACACAATCGATCGCCTCAACGGGTTCTAACGAAGGCCGCCGGGCGGCCGTTCCACGGCGGCGCACGATGACATTTTTTCGCCGTGCCCGTTACAGTATTCGTTATGCGGCTACTGGGCGTATTCGGCGTTTTCCTGCTCCTCGGAGGGTGCGGTTCCGCCTACGCGCAGGAATCCATATTTGCGAAATCCGGAAGAATGGTGCCGGTAGGGAAAGCCAGCCAGTTGAGCCTGTACTGTTCAGGGAGGGGAGCGCCAACCATAATTCTCGAAGCCGGCTTCGGAGGGGGAACGGCGGCAACCTGGTACAAGCTGCAACCGGAGTTGAGCAAACTGACGCGGACCTGTTCCTACGACCGGGCTGGATACGGTTTCAGCACACTCGGCTCTAATGTTCCGCGCGACCTTGACCACGCAGTTGCGGACCTGGGTATCCTACTCAAACAATCGGGTGAGCAGCCGCCCTACATCCTGGTTGGCCACTCGAACGGCGGACTGATGATTGGCGCCTTTGCCGACCGGCAGCCTGAGCACGTAGGCGGCCTCGTATTCCTCGATGCCGCCGTGGTACTGCCGGATGACGCCCCGGCAAATTCTACCCAAGAGCAGCCGGCCCTCGACGGTTTTCTTGGGCGTCACCTGGCTCAGATCCGCCGATGCCTGGCGCGCGCGGAAAAGACACTGATCGCTTCCGCAGGCGACGAGTGCGTCGACCCCAACTGGTATTCTTCGTTGCCGCCGGATCTGGCCCGCGCCGAAGTTGCCAACCGTTCCAAGGCCGACTTCTGGCGTGCCTACCTGTCGGAGGCTGAGAACAACTACTCCGGCAAGTTGAGCGGCCAGGCCAGGGCCTTGTTGCCGCATCGCTGGCCGCGCGTCCCGGTTCGCATCTTTATCGCGAGTGTGGCAGCCATGGACGAGGAAGCGGCCAGCAAAGCATTCGGGATTGCAGTCACGGATGGCGAAGCACTGGCGCAGGCACGCGCCAACAGGGCGGCCGGGGAGCGGCGACAGGAGAGGGTCTGCGAGTGGAGCACGGACTGCTCCGTGACCCACGTTCCGACGGCGAATCACCTTGTGCACAATGAGGCGCTGGCTCAGGTAGTGGCGGCAGTAGAGGGGATCGTAAAGGGTTTGAGACAGCGATAGACTTCGTTAACTCTTGATGACGGGCCGGCCCGGCGAGTATGGCAGACCGGGCGGTTTACTTGAGATCGAAGGTAACGCCGAGCACGATGCCGGACAGGTGCGTATCGAAAACAGGTTGCCTGACGCCGCCGCCGCGGTAATTCACGGCCAGATAACGATACCCTGCCTGCAACGTTGCCGTCTCCTTCAATTTGTAGCCTAGAACGCCGCCCACCTGATATTCCAATTGAGAACCGGTCCCCCATCCGCCAACATCGCCGAAGACGGTGGTCACGAACTTCGAGGAAAGCGGGGACACGATTCTGCCTCCCACCAACGGATCCACCCAGTTCTGTGAAGCCGAAAAATTCAGGTTTAGGATGGAGGGACTGAAATGCAGGTCCTGTCCGAGGTGCCAGTATCGGAATCCGGTCAGGAAATCGCACTTGATCTTTGGCTCGTCGAGCAGGCGCACGCCAACTTTCGGTGTCAGCAGGAACATACTCACTTTCACGTCCGCCGTTGTGGCCCCGAGGCCCAGGGGCGGCACGGATTTGTCATCCGCGAACCTGGCCCAAATCAGGTCAAGCGGCAGTACTATGCGCTTCCAGCGAGCATCGACATCGCCCATCAGGCCAAAGCGGAAATGCGAAAGTAGATCGATGGGGTTCACGGAAACGGCGGCGTCGCGGTCAAACGCGCCCACCGTTCCGTGTATTCCCGGAAGCCAGAGATAGGGGCTCACCGAAACCTTCCAATCGCCACCACCAGCCGATTGCGCCGAGGCAAACATCCATGACGACAGGCCGAAGACCAAAACGAACTTTGGGAGTTGCATTGTGCTGAAATGCGCGATGCAACTGCCGGGCGTGTCGATCTCTTATTTGCGGCGCCGAGGTAGCAAGCACGTCCAAACCGGGCCCTCGAAAATGGCTGTGTACTCACTAAACGGGGAATGTCCGCTGAACGGGGCGCAGGTCGGCGACCCCGCGTCAGTGGTGCACTGTGGCAGTCCTCACCAACAAAAACTACGCCACATGGCTTCACCAGCGCATCGCCCGAGATAGCAACACGGTGCCTATGGCGTCGGTGAGGCTCGTGGCGCACCCACACCGAATCTCGAATCGTAAGTAACTTTTCCGGGTCCGTAAAGAAATAAGATCCTTGAGCTAATCATGTTGCTCAGTGGGCCGAGAAAGGCGAATGCTCCGATGACTCTGAAATGCTCATTTCGTCTCGTTTTACTAACAGCGGTCCTATCGTTGGCACTGTCTGCCCAAGTAGGAAGACAACCCGACCCACTGCCATTGAAACCTTGGGCTGCCCCGGGGCAAGCCGCGGTCGCTACCCATGCAGCCCCAGCGGCTTACTCCCAACCACTTACCTTTGTGTCGATGCTGCCTTGCCGCGTTGTTGACACCCGAACGGGGGGTGGGTTTACGGGAGTGTTCGGGCCGCCGTCTCTTGTTGGCGGCGTCAGCCGAACCTTTCCGATTGCGTCTAACCCCACTTGCACGATCCCCACCGTGGCGCAGGCATACTTGGTCAACATCATCGTAGTGCCGCCAGGACCACTCGGTTACGTGACGGCTTTTACAACTGGGCAGCCCACGCTGGCCTCTGCTGTCGCAGTCGAGTCGCCGCAGGGTACCTTGGCAAGCAACACGGGGATTATTCCAGCCGGATCGAGTGGTTCGATAGACGTTTTCGCCAGCGATCCCACAGATCTCATCGTCGATATTAACGGATATTTTGTCTCGCTCGCTTTTGCTTTGCCCGCCGTCGGCACGCAGGGTACGAACCCGATCAACCAGACTTCATTCTTCGCAGGGGGTATTCGCGGTGTCACGACGGGAAACAACGACGCCATTCCCGTCGTGATCGATTCAAACGGTCAGTTGGGCACCGTCAGTTCCTCCCGGCGCTTCAAAGAAGACATCCACGACATGGATACGGTCAGTAGCGGCCTGATGCACTTGAGACCCGTTACCTACCGCTACCAGATGCCATTTGCCGATGGCTCCAAGCCGATTCAATATGGCCTGATTGCGGAGGAAGTGGCTGATGTTTACCCGGATCTCGTCGCCCATTCAGCGGACGGCCAGATCGAAACTGTGAAGTATCAGGTACTCGATTCCATGCTCTTGAACGAATTGCAGAAACAGCATAAGCAGGTGCAGGAGCAGGCGGAAACGATTCGGGTGCTGGAAGCACGACTTGCCGCACTGGAGAAAGCACTCGCTTCAGGTAAATGAAGCAAACCACCGATAGCCTCCTTAGCTTTCACCAGAGACCGTAAATCTGTGTCTTGCCCCGCCCGTGGGAGCAGCGGCGAGCTAACGCACTACCTGCCCGAGACCTCGGCGACGAAAGCGGCGACCAAGCTCTGGATCTCCGCCGGCGGCAGGTTGTAGCGGGCGTTGCTGTCCGGGAGGCCCATATTGCCGCTGATCACGAGGGCGCGCAGGCCCACCTTGGCGAGTCTCTTTGCCTGGGCGATGGTGAGTCCGCCGACCACCTGCACCGGGACGGCCTTGCCGACCCGTTCAAAGACTGTGCGAGCCACCTCGCTGAGATAATCGTCCTCGATGAGTTTCGGGTTGGCGCGCCGCGCGTCGGACTGGAGGTGTATGCCGACCGCATCGACGCCGGCCTCGACCATCCGAAGGGCGACCTCGCCTGCCTGCGCGGGCGGGCCCTGGTGCGGCACCATGATGTCCGAAAAGACAAGCCGCGGCAATTCGGGGCCGGCGCGCTTGAACTCATCGCGCACAGCGCAGATCGACTTCGCGGTATCGACGCCGGCGAGAGCGAGGAAATCAAAGATGTTGCCGCCGCCGGTGAAGACGCTGCGCGCCTCGCCGGCGCCGCCGTCCATGGTCTTCATGTCTGCCAGCAGAAGAGCGCCGGGAAACCGCTTGCGGAAGGCGGGCACGACGTTCGCAACACCCTGGGTCTTGAGCAGGGGCGTTCCCATTTCGACGATGTCCACTCCACCGGCGAGCGCCGCGGTGGCGACCGTCAGACCCAGATCCAAGGTCCCCACATCGACGGAAATCTGAAACGAGAGGTGGGTCTTGAGCCGATCCAGAGCGCGGTCGGAACTCGGATGTGGCTCTTTCGCCGGGCGCTGGCCCCAGGCGGAACCGGGCCGTAGCGTCTCGAAGACGGCGCCCCCGGCCAACGCGCCGCCGGCGAGGCTACCGGCGGCGTCGAGGAACGATCGCCGGTTGAGGTGGCCGTGGTGATTCGACGTCTTCTTATGATCCATGATCGCAGCTCCTTTACGAGATGGACGATTTGCAGTTGGGTGCATTCTATCAGCACCATGCCATGCGGAGGAGCGTGAAACCAGGGAAGCAGCGGTCAGGGCGCGATTTCGGTTTCGCCGCCGGGTAACGCAGGGGCCTCCTCTTTGAGGGCGACGCCGGAGAGGCGGAGGGTACGGGAGGCCTCCATTAGGGAATGGAGTTTGTGGGCGGCGAGAGAGTAGGAGACACCTTCGGGGCGGACGTTGGAGATGCAATTGCGATCGGCGTCGTGCCGGCCGGCACGGGGATCCCAGGTGAGATAGATGCCAAGGCTATCGGGCGAGGACAGGCCGGGGCGTTCGCCGATCAACATTACGGTCATGCGAGCGCCGAGGGCGGCTCCGATCTCATCGCCGAGGGCGACGCGCGCCTGGAGGGCCACCGTCAGGGGAGCGAGGCGCCAGTCGGCGAGGTGTGGCAGGAGCGCTTCGAGGACGGCCGCGGCGTGGTGATGGATGGCGGGCGCGGAGAGGCCATCGGCCAGGATGATGGCGGCGTCGAAATCGCCGCGGGTTAGCAGATTGCGCGAATCGGCGGAGAGGGTCCGGCCGAGATCGGGCCGGCGCAGATAGGTTTGGCGATCGGGCGCGGCGCTGCGCAGGAGGATGTGGGGGAGGGCGAGGGACTCGGGATCGAGCTCCATGTAAACCGCGTCGCGCGCCCGGGCATGATCCAACTGGAAACGCAGGAGCTCCGCGGTGGCCAGACTGTGGCCGGTGCGGGCAAGGCCGACGCGCGCGGGGGTGAAGGCGGTCAGGTCAATAGCCATGATGGGGCGGAGATCTCCGGGCGGCGTTCCAGCCAGGCTTCAAATTCGGGGGCCGGTTTGAGGCCGAGCAGGCTGCGAATATACAGGGCGTCGTGGAAGCTGGTGCTTTGGTAGTGCAGCATCACGTCGTCTGCGCCGGGAACGCCCATGATGTAGGTGCAGCCGGCGACGGCGAGCAAGGTGAGCAGCGCGTCCATATCGTCCTGGTCGGCCTCGGCGTGGTTGGTGTAGCAGACATCGCAGCCCATGGGGAGGCCGAGGAGTTTGCCGCAGAAGTGATCTTCCAAGCCGGCGCGCTGAATCTGCTTCCCGTTATAGAGATACTCGGGGCCGATGAAGCCGACCACGGTATTGACCAGCAGGGGGCGGTAGCGGCGGGCGACGGCGTAGGCGCGGGCTTCGCAGGTCTGTTGATCCACGCCGTGATGGGCGTTGGCGGAAAGCGCGCTGCCCTGCCCGGTCTCGAAGTACATGACGTTTTCGCCGCGCCCGAGTTCGCGCGCGGCGTGCGTGGGCTTCATCGAGCATGGCGAGGGTAATGCCGAAGCCGGCATTGGCGGCTTCGGTGCCGGCGATGGATTGAAATACGAGATCGACCGGCGCGCCGCGGCGCAGCGCTTCCATCTGGGTGGTGACGTGCGCCAGGACGCAGGTCTGGGTCGGGATCTGATAGTGCGCGCGGATGCGGTCCAGCATGTGGAGGAGGGCTTCCACGGCAGCGACGTTGTCGCCGGCGGGATTGACGCCGATCACGGCATCGCCGCTACCGAGGCTGAGGCCGTCGAGAATGCTGGCGGCGATGCCCTTCAGATCGTCGGTGGGATGATTTGGCTGGAGGCGGGTGGACATGCGGCCGGGCAGTCCGATGGTGGAGCGGAAGCGGGTCACGACGCGGCACTTTGCGGCGACGGTGATGAGGTCTTGCAGGCGCATCAGCTTACTGACGGCGGCGGCAATTTCGGGAGTGATGCCGGGGGCTAACGCGGCGAGGGTGAGGCGGTGACGGCGTCGCTGAGCAGCCAATCGCGGAAGCCGCCGACGGTGAGGTGGGAGACGGCGGCGAAGGCCGCGGAATCGTGGGAATCGCAGATGAGGCGCGTCACTTCATCGGTTTCGTAGGGGATGACGGGGTCTGCGAGGATCGTCTTCAGGGGCAGATCGGCGAGGGTCATTTGAGCGCGTACGCGCTCTTCGGCGGTAGCGCGCGGCAAGGCCCGCCAGCTCGTCGCCGGAGCGCGGCGGAGAGGCTTTGGCGAGGAGCTCGCGCAGCATCATTTGGCGCGCTCCGCCAGGATGCGAACGGCCGATTCCTCTTCGGGCGCGAGGACCAGGCCATGGCGGCCATGGAAGGCATGGTAGGCGATGCCGAGCAGGAACCAGATGGCGGCGCCGATGACGCCCTTGTTGTAATCGGGATTTTGGAAGAGCGTGAACAGGGTGAGCGCGGCGATGGCGAGCGCGATAGCGGCGCCGGCGATTCCGACGGGGCTGCGGTAGGGGCGCGACCATGCGCGGAAAGCGGACGCGCAGCACGATGAAGGAGATCATCTGCAGCATGTAGGCGAGGACCGCGCCGAATACCGCCATATTCAGGAGCACGGCGCCGACCGGACTGCCTTGCGGCGCGAGGTGAATGCCGAGCGCGACCAGGAACCCGAGACCGCTGCCGGCGAGCAGGGCGCGATGCGGGGTCTCGCGGGTGCCATGCGTGACGGAGAGCCAGGTGGGGAAGTATCCGGCGCGGGAGAGGGAATAAATCTGGCGGCCGTAGGCGTAGATGATGGTGTGAAAGCTGGCAATCAGGCCGGTGCAGGCGATCAGCGCCAGCAGGCGGGCCTGCATTCCCTGGCCGAAGATGGTTTGAAAGCCGAGAAAGAGCGGCTCATTCGATTTGGCGATTTTGGCTGCGCCGGGCGCGATGCCGGAGCTGAGGACTACGGTGAGAAACGAAATGGCGATCAGGGTGACGAGCCCGTAGAGGATGCCGCGCGGCATGTCGCGCTTGGGATCGTGACTCTCTTCCGCCGCCAGGGGGAGCTGCTCGATTCCGAGGTAGAGCCAGAGCGCGAAGGGCAGTTCGACGAGGGCGGAAGAAGCTTTGCCGCGGTCCGCCGGGAAGAAGGGAGCGGCCCAGCGATTCAGATCGAAGTGCGGCAGGGCGCCGGCCCAGAAGACGGCGAGAATGGCGATGGCGGCGAGGGTGATGACGACGGAGACGTGGAAGGTCATTTCGACGCCCCAGATATTCAGCGCGACGAACACACCGTAAGCGGCCAGCCACCAGAGGGGCTCCCAGGCGTGCGGCGTGCCAAAGACCGCGCCGAGGTAGCCGCCGATGCCGACGACGATCACGGCGGGGGTCAGGATGTACTCCATGTTTTCGGCGAGGCCGGTGATGTAGCCGGCCCAGGGGCCCATCGAGGTGCGCGCGAAGGAGTAAGCGCCGCCCGCGTGGGGTAGCGCGGGGGACATCTCGGCGATGGAAAAGCACAGGCCGATGTACATGACGGTCATGACGACGACGGCGAGCAGCATACCGCCGAAGCCTCCGGCGGTAAGGCCGAAATTCCAGCCGAAGAAATCGCCCGAGATGACGGCGCCCACGCCCATTGCCCAGAGCTGAAATACGCGTGCGTGGCGGCGCAGTTTGCGCTGTTCGAGATATTCGGCGCCGGCGGCTTTGTAGGTCGTCTTCACGGTCCCCTCAGTGTACAAAAGACAGGCGGGAGTTTATGGCTGATCGCCGATGTGGTAGATGAGGATGGATTTTCCCACTTTGGCGACGGGCTGATAGCGGTCCAGCCAGGCGAAGGCGAGATCCTGGCGGTCCTTCTGCCGGGCCACCATCCAGCCATAATTTTTGAGCATGGTCTGGCTGACCGCGACCCAGCCGGTGACGGGCTGATAGGGTTCCAGGCTATCCCAGTTGGGCAGGCCGATGCGGCTATCGTCGCCGGTGTAGAGGCAGGCCATGTGGAGATAGTTTACGCCGCGGCGGCGAAGTTCGGCGGACGAGGCGGTTCATGTCCTGGCCCCAATCCAAATCGGAATCGACCAGGATTTGTTCCGGATGCGAGCCGGCGAACTCATTGAAGTAGGCGAGGTAATCGGGATGGGCGGAGGCGCTGGAAACGGCGGTCCATGCGAGCAGGGCGGCGGCGGCCCAGCGCTGTTTGCGCCAGAGCCAGACGACGCCGATTCCCGCGGTGAGGGAGAGCATGGGGAAGAGCGGGAGCATGTAGCGGACACCGATATTCAGACTGGTGGGCAGATTCACCAGCAGGATGGCGGCGGTCAAGGCCACCGGCGTCCAGAGGGCTCGACGTTTCTCGCCATACATTGCGAAAACTCCAGCGAGTGCGAGCAAGAGGACGGCGATGGGCGTCTTGACCGCCAGCGCGACGGGGAAGAAATACCACCAGCCGTGGAAACTGTGCTGGCCCAGCAGGTAGGCGGTGTGTCCGGCGTCCACGTGATTGTGGACCTGCCAGAGGCCATCCAACAGTTGCGGGGCCGGGACGGGAACGGTCTCGACGAAGTGCAAGAGGCCGGCGGGGAGCTTGGCGAAGATGCCGCCCTGATCGGCGGCATCGCGCGAGACGTGTTCCGTCATGGGGCCGAAGGAGAAACGGTAGGCTCCCCAGACCAGCAGGAAGGCGACGGCGAGCCAGGCCCAATTGCGTTTCCGGCCACGAGGCCACCCGTTGACCAGGGTGATGGTCAGCATGCCGACCGGCAGGAGCAGCACGGAGGAGAACTTGGAGAGCAGCGCCAGGGCGATACCGATTCCGAGGAAGACGGCGCGGCGGAAGGTGCCCTCTTCGAGCCAGAGGGTATAGGCAAACAGGGCGGTGACGATGCCGGCGCCGATCGCCATATCCATGGTGGCAACGCCGGCGTGGGCGAGCACCGGAGGGAGGTTGGTGAAGACGAAGACGGGGGCGAGGGCTCCCCAATCCGGGAGGATGCGGCGGCCCCACAACCACACGATGGTACAGGCCAGAACGAAGAAGGGCAGAATGCCGATGCGCGCCAGGGTCAGGGTTCTGGAATAGCGGGCGGCGCTGTACAGGACGGCGTTGCCTTCATGCCAGCGGTCGGGCAGCTTCTGGGAGCGCGCGCCATAAAGATACGGCCCGATGGCCATCGCGAGGCGCGCCAGGGGCGGATGGAAGGCGCCGTAATCGTAGCGCCCGAGATCGAGATACTGCATGCCGCAGGCGATATTGGGGGTCTCGTCGGAGGTCTGGGCGACGGCGCGATAGGTAGAGGCGATGCGCGCCACGCCGATCGCGGTGAGCAGGAGGAAGATCAGAAATGGTTTGGACGGCAGCAAGCGATGATCCAGGGAAATGCCTCGATGACCCGCACCTCGGCGACCGAAGGGCGCAGAAATTTTTCAAAGGTGCGGAGATTCCAATGTTGCACGTGTTCGGGATGATTGCCCAGCCTGCGGAGGTGTTTTCCGCGGAACACATTGCCGATGCGGAAGTAGGGTTCGTAGGGCACGGAGAGGACCACGGCAGTGCGCGCGACGCGGACCAGGTCGCGGACGGCGGAGGACGGATCGTTCAGGTGCTCGAGGACTTCCAGGCACGTGACCACATCGAAGGTGCGTGACGCGAAGGGCAAGGCCTGCACGCTGGCGCAGACGCGCTTTTGCTCGGCGACATCGGTCAAGGCTTCCGGCCGGACGTCCAGGCAGACGGGACGCAGATGCGCGGGGAGCACACCGCGGCGGAGCAGTTCGCCCTCGCCGCAGCCGGCATCGAGGAGGCTGTGCGGCGCGAGATCGCCGACGACGCCGCGCAGGCGGTCGAAGAAACGGCCGATTACAAAGCGGATCACGGGATCTTTGTCCGCGTATTTTTCCTGCCGGGTCACTACCGGGTTCGCTCCCGCGCGGCGGCGCGCAGCCGGAGGACATGGCGGAGATATTGCAGGGGATGCAGGACGTGGACCTTGCTCTGTCCGCGTTCGCGCTTGCGCATTTCGTAGCCGCATTCGTGAATCTCGCGGACGTTGCCGCGAACCAGGATCTCCATCAGGCTCTTGTAGCCGACGGGTCGAAGCTCGATTCCGGCGATGGCGGCGCGGCGGACCAGATAGCAGCCGCTGAGGGGATCACTGACGCGGGCGTAGACCTCAGGCAGCAGCCAGCGGCCGAGCTGGGCGGCTCCCCAGGAGGTGACGCGGCGGGTGAGGCCCCAATCGCCGAGGCCGCCGCCATCGCTGTGACGGGTCGCGACCAAAAGATCGGCGCCCGCCTCGCGTTCGAGGAGGCGGCCGAGGACAGCGGGCGGGTGCTGGAAATCGGCATTGATGGTGCCCAGCATTTTGCCGCGCGCCACCTGCCAGCCGCGAATCACGGCGGCGGCCAGCCCGGATTCATTGCGGCGCACGACCACGCGCAATTCCGGGAAGGTATCCATCAGGCCGGCGGCGATGGCGCCGGTGCCATCCGGGCTATCGTCGTCCACCACGATGACTTCGTAGCGGCCGGGCAGGCTGGCATCCAGGGTGCGGCGCACGGCGGCCAGGAAATCCACGATATTTTCGCTTTCGTTGAGGGTCGGCACCACGACGGAGAGCTCCGGCGCATCCGCGGCGTAGGTCCGATCGGCGACAATCAGCGGTCCGACGGGCGCAACGATGATCCGGCCGGCTTCCCCAGTTTGATGAGCGACTCCCATTAGGTTAACTATCACTGTACCCGCTTTGGGCCGGGAGTGGGATATACTAGACCACCACATTCGGGTGAAGGAGCATTTTTGATGCGGGGAAGCTACGTAAGTGTACTGGCGTTGTGCCTGGTAGCTGGGGCCCAAGCGCAAAACCCGGCGGATGAATTCATCAAGCTGATCCGCGCGGATGACCTTACGGCGTTGAAGGCGCGATTTGCCGCCGGCGCCAATGTCAACACGGCCGATTCCCGGGGCACCACGCTGCTGATTCATGCGGCGGCGATCGGGAGCCCTGACGCGGTCAAACTGCTGCTGGAATCGGGCGCCGATGCCAAGGCGAAGAATCAACTGGAGGAGACGGCGCTGCTGCTGGGCGCGGGGGATATTCGCAAAGCGCGCCTGCTGACGGACGCGGGGGCGGACGTGAATGCGCGCAGCAAGCTGGGGCGCACTCCGCTGATGATCGCGGCTGCGTGCGATGGGTGCGCGGCGGCAGTCAAGCTGCTGCTGGAGAAGGGCGCGGACCCGAAGGCGAAGGACGCGCGGGGCATCACGGCGCTCAACGCGGCGGCGGACGCCAACGATCTGGAGACGATGAAGCTGCTGATCGCGAAGGGCGCGGAGGCGGATCACCAGGACGAGAGCGGCAACACACCGCTGCAATCGGCGGCCAGCAATTGCAACTACGACGCGGCGAAGATGCTGCTGGCGAAGGGCGCCAACGTGAACGCCGCGAACCGTTCCGGCGGCGAGGTCAAGTTCGGAAAGATCCAACTGATCAAACTGACGCCGCTGATGCTGGCCTCGAGCTACTGCTCCGCGGAACTGGTGAAGCTGCTGCTGGACGCCAAGGCGGACGTGAATGCGCGCGACATCCGGGAGATGACGCCCCTGATGTTCGCGGTCTCTTCGGAATCGCAGAGTCCGCTGGTGGTCAAGCTGCTGATCAAAGCGGGAGCGGACGTCAACGCGAAATCGAAGGTGGGCGAAAGCGCGCTGGACTGGGCGAGGAAGTCCGGATATCCGGAAGTGCTGTTCGCCCTGATCGCGGCCAAGGCCGAAGAGGGTATGCCCTATACGCCGCCAGCCGTCAAGCCGGCCGTGAACCGCACGGTGGCGCAGGCGATGGAACGCGGCACGGCGATCGTACAGGCGCGGCGCGACGGAATTCTTCACGCAATCCGGGTGCGTAGGGTGCCATCATCAGCCGGCGGCGGCGCTGGCGGCAGCGGCGGCGCGCAATGCCGGGGTCCACGTGGACGAGGGGGCGGTGAAGGGCTATATCAAGATGATCGAAGGGCAATCCACGTTCTTCCAACAGACGCTGCTGGAGCGGCTGGACCGGGGCGGGCTGGTGGACGGGCCCAACTGGGAATTGATGGCATTGGCCGCGGAGCATTACGCGCCGACCCTGCTGACCGATACGGTGGTGGCGTACATCGCTAATTTCCAACGCCGGGATGGCTCGTGGTGGAACGGCGGAGTGGCGCGAGCGCCGGTGGAAGAGGGGCGCATTCTACGTACCGCGATGGCGATTCGCGCGATGAGCGCCTTCGGCACGCCGGCGATGAAGGCGGATTTCGACCGGCGGATTGCGCTGGCGCGTTCGTATTTAAGCGGCGTCAAGGCGGCTACCAATGACGACATGGCGATGCAGATCGCGGGGCTTTCCTGGAGCGGCAGCACTCCGGAGAAGCTGCGATCACTGGCGAAGGCACTGATCGGCACGCAGCACGAAGACGGCGGCTGGTCGCAGAATCGGAATCTGGCGAGCGATGCCTACGCGACCGGAGAAACGCTCGCGGTATTGAACGAGGCAGGGCTCCTGAAGCCGGCAGACGCCGCCTACCAGCGGGGCGTGAAGTTTCTGCTGGCTCACCAGTGCGAAGACGGGTCCTGGTATGTGCGCAGCCGCGCTCCGAAGTTCCAACCGTATTTCCAGAGCGGCTTCCCGTTTGAGCACGATCAATGGATTTCCTCCATTGCAACATCCTGGGCGGTCCGTGCGCTGAGTCCGGCCGCCGAAAACCAAAAGAGAGCATCCCGATGAAAAAGACGATTGCATTACTGATTGGAAGTACCCTTTCGATGTACGCGGCCGATGTGACGGTCGGCAAGATGTACGATTCGCAGTTAGGAATGGCGGAGAGCGAGATCGTATCGCTGGCGAAGGCGGTTCCGGAAACGGCGTACGGCTTTGCGCCAACGCAGGGCGCCTTTGAAAAGGTGCGCACCTTTGGCGCGCAGGCGAAACATATCGCCACCGTGATGTATATGGTGTCGGCGGCGGCGAAGCAGGAGAAGCCTCCGGTCGATCTGGGCGCGGGTGAAGACGGTCCGGCCACGGTGAAGAGCAAGGCGGAGATCGTGAAATACCTGCAGGACGCCTTCGCGTATGCTCACAAGACGATGGGAACGCTGACGACGGCTAATGAACTCGACATGTTGAAGCCTCCGTTCCCGGGGATGCCCGAGATGCCGCGGGGAGCGCTGGCGAATCTGGCGATCTGGCATTCCTTCGATCATTACGGGCAGATGGTGGTCTACGCGCGCATGAACAACGTGATTCCGCCGGCCAGCATGCCGGCGCCCGCGCCTGCGAAGAAGAAGTAGGCGGCGAAGTAGAGAATCGCCGTTTAGAGAATCAAGGCGGGCGGGGCGCCGCTATCGGCAACCCGCCCGACGTTTTGCAGGTCGAGCACGAGATCGCCATCCTCGTCCACGGTAAACGCGGGTGCGAAGCGGCGGTTCCAGATGACCTCATCGTGGCGGTAGGAGAAGCGCGAGAAAACGGTCTGGCTGAAGGTATCGTCGTAGGCTTTGATGAGGATCATGACCTCAGTCTGCTGGCGCTCGAAATCCTCGGGCGTGACGCCCCACAGCGGACTTTCGTTATCGATGGGATGCACGACGGTCCAGGTCAAGGGCATGAAGAGGATCTGGTCGCGTTCGAGCTTGAGCTGCTTATAGGTGCGCTGCGACTGGCCGTTCACCGGGTCTACGGTCATCAACAGGACCCGGGCTTCGATTTCCATGAGGTTGTTGGCGCGCCGGTTGACCACGCGGAACTGGAGGCTGGAAATCTCCTGGTAGGGCGTGATGAGCATGGTCTCGCTGAAGCCGATCTTGGCGGAGGGCCGGGAGACGCGTCCGAAGAGCAGGCCCGTGGCGACGGCGAAGCCGAGAACGCCGACCAGGGATTCGAGGGACGCGACGATATTCGCCCCTAACCCCTTGGGCGCGATGCTGCCATAGCCCACGGTGCTCAAGGTGTGGGCGCTGAAGAAAAAGCAGTTGAGGAAACGTCCGCCTTCGGTGGTAGTGGGCGCACCCATCAATTCCCCCGGGCCCAACGCAAAATACGCGAGGGCGAATAAGGTATTGATGACCAGATAGCCGAGGAAGAGCCAGACCAGGAACTGCGCCCAGCCCATGTTGATCAGGTGGAGGTAGGGGTGAACGTCACGCCAGTTACCGCCGCGGCGGCGCACATTGAAGCTGCCGTCCTTGTCGATGATGCGCCTGACGTTGCCTGTGAATTGCTGGGTAAGCCCTGGGTCGAAACCGGGTTTCCGCATAAGTACAAATCTTACGCCAGCCAGCCGCGAATTAAAGTTTCGGGATTGCCGGCCAAGTCGAGCGGTTCGGTGCGGAGCTCCTGCCCGTTCTCGATGTAGGCGGCGAGGATACCGGCGGCCGTGGGGCGCAGTTCCAGGCGCTTTTCGCGCGCTTCCAAGCGAAGAGAGCTACCCAACCAGGCGATGTGAATTTTCGTACGCAGACTAAAGCCTACGCGCGCCGCCTGCTTCAAAAGCTCTGCCGTATACGGCCCGTTTTTCAATTGATCGGCGAAGGGGGCGACGGCCTGGGCGCGGGCGCGCTCCTGCTCCCGGGTACGATGTGCGCGTTCTGCATCTTCCTTACCCTGTTCGCTCGATTCCAGGCTCTTCAGGTTGTTTTCGAGGTTGTCGAGAAAACTCATGCTCCTTTCACGATACGATAGTCGCGTGTCCGACTTTCGCACCCGCCTTAAAGAAATCCGCGACGGCCTGCTTCGACTTCACAAATCGCTGCTCGATAGCGAGCGCGCCACCTACGAGCGCGACGTCGCACGGATCACCACGACCGGGCAGTATCTGGATCTGGTGCTCAACGACCCGTGGTTCCAGTGGCTGCGCCAGCTCTCGGAATTCATCGTGGTGATTGATGAGACGCTGGCGCGCAAAGAGCCTTTGGCGACTCCGGAAGAAGCGGTAGAGCTGATCGCGAAGACGCGCTCGTTGCTGGTTCCCGCCGAGGAAGGCACGGGCTTTGCGCGGCGGTACTTCGAAGTATTGCAGCGCGACGCGAATGCCGTGCTGGCGCACCGCGACATGCTGCAGGTGCTGGGCGCGGCTGACTAACTAAGTGGGCGGACGCTTTTGAGCAAGCCTGTCGCGCACTGGCTCGCGGCGCGGCGGCATGACGTCGCGGCGGCGCGACGCCGCCAGTTCGCTTTCCTACGCGCGCGGAGGAACTCCGGCAATGCGTTTCGTTGCTCGCCCTACAACTGCAACGTTTTACGGTGAGTTCCACCGAGCGCGTGCGGCAGAATCCGCGGGCGCTGCATTTGGCACGCGTTTTGCATACTCCAGCGCATCCCACGACAGACGCGATCCGCGCTGACCGCGGCCTGTCCCACATCATTTTTGAGGATGCTATGAACCAGAATCTTGCAGTCATCGTGTGTCTATCGGCGGCCGCCTGCGCGGCGTCCGGCGAAGGCGCCACCGCGGCGGTAGAGGGCGGGGGCGCGTCTTTCGTAGTGAACACTACGGTCCCGGGCGTGAGCGTCAAAGGCAAGTCGGCCGCGCTCGAAGCGCACGCCACAATTCAACGAGTGCCGGAGGGCCTGCGCCTCGAAAACGTGGAAGCGTCACTGCCGGTGAAATCCATCGTCACCGGCATGGCGATCCGCGACGAACATATGCGGCGTTATATTTTCACCACGGCGGAGGGCAAGACTCCCGACCTACACTTCACGGCGGAAGGGATCGATTGCACGCCGCATACCGGACACGCGGGCGAGTTTTCCTGCAACGCGAACGGGACGTTGACGATACGGGGCCTGGCGCACGCATTCTCACTGCCGCTTAAGCTTCGCGAGGACGGAAAGAGCTTTCACGCGAGCGGGGAGGGGGTCGTGAAGCTGAGCGACTATTCGATCGAACAGCCTTCGCAGTTCGGCGTGAAGACGGCGAACGAAGTCCAACTGCATCTCGAATTCACCGCGAGGGAAGCGTCCACGATCGCTGCCGGAGGTTCGCGATGACGCGCAGGTGTGCCGCTCTCGCCTTCGCGGCGGCGATGCTGGCGGGGCGGCTGGATGCGCTGCCTACGATGATCCGGCTGGGCTACGTGAATTGCGCCGCCTGTCACATATCGCCCCAGGGAGGCGGCCTCCTGAATGCTTACGGACGCAGCATCGACGAAGCGCAGAGCCTGCGCGGCGGAGAGTATCAGCCTACGATGAACCAAATCATCCGCGCGCTCAGTTGGAACGGGCGGATCACGGAGGACTTCCGCTTCGCGGGGCAGGAGCAGGTGAGCACGTCCACGAACTCGCCCATGCTCGGGCTTTTTCGCGGACGCTTCTTTTACCGCAATGCTACAGAATTGGGGAGTGGATTTCGGCTCTCCGCCACGATTGCGGGAGAGAACGAAAGCGCCGCGCGTCCGGCGCTGGCCTACGAACCGGCGGTGCGTCCTACACAGGTCTACGTCACCAGCGCAGTGATCTCATGGCGTCCGCGGAAGAATTTGGAGTTCGCGGCGGGGCGCGACGCGCTGCCCGATGGCATCAATCTTCCGGATCTTTCGGTATACGTGCGCTCGCGAAATCGACTGGGATATTACGATGCGCCAACGCAGGTAAAAATGTACTGGTGGGGCAAGCGGTATCACGTGAATCCCTACTTCTTCGCGCCGGCCGGGAACGAGCAATCGGGATTTCACGAGAAGGGCGGCGGGGCGCTGGCCGAGGTCGATCTGCTGGGCCACGGGCGCACGGTGGCGGGGATCAACGGACTGCACGGCAGCTCGCGCAAACTCGACCGCACGCTGATTGGCCCGTACGCCCGCATCGGCTTCGGCAAGTGGGGGATCTTCGCGGAGCACGATATCACCACGCGGACGCTGACGCAGGCTTCGCCGGTCTCCTTCCGGCAGGATGCCAGTTACGGACAAGTCTTCTGGGCGGTGAAGGAGTGGCTGGTGCCCGCGCTGACCGCCGAGCGGCTCTACGTGCAGCGTCCCTTTCGTGAATCGCAGGTGGCTGCGGGAGCGCAGATCTCCGCGCGACTGACGCCGCAGTTTACTTTGCAGCTCAGCACGCGCATTCAACACAATCAATTGACCGGCCGGACCTCGCCCGGGCTGACGCTGCAGCTTGCCATGAAGACTCCGAATTAGCCAGTTACGCGCGATAATGCAGAGTAAGTGCCTCTGACGATTCTCGCCGCCCTATCGCTGGCGATCTGGGTGTACCTGCTCGCCTTCCGCGGACGCTTCTGGCGAATGCGCGCCGATGCACCCGTGCACATACTCTCGGGCGAAGCGCCAGCGGTGCACGCGGTGGTGCCCGCGCGGAATGAAGCACCGGTGGTGGGACGGGCCATGGCCTCGCTGGCCGCTCAAAGCTATCCGGGCGAATTGACACTCACGCTGGTGGACGACCACAGCGATGATGATACGGCCGCCATCGCCATCTCGGCGGCACCCGGGGTTCACGTGGTGACGGCCGGCCCTTTGCCGGCTGGGTGGACGGGGAAAATGTGGGCGGTTTCGGAAGGCGTCGCGGCGGCATCGGCGGAATACCTGCTGCTTACGGACGCCGATATTGTGCATCATCCGCAGAACGTCGCGTCCCTGGTGGCACGCGCTCGCGCGGGCGGCTACGACCTGGTTTCCTGCATGGTGCGATTGCACTGCGGGACGGCGGCGGAACATGCGCTGATTCCGGCGTTCGTATTTTTTTTCTTTCTGCTGTATCCGCCGGCCTGGATCCGCGATTCCCGGCGCCGCACCGCGGGCGCTGCCGGCGGGTGCATTCTGATTCGACGCGAGGCGCTGGAAGGGATCGGCGGAATCGCGCGCATCAAAGGCGAACTGATTGACGATTGCGCCCTGGCACGGGCGGTCAAGCAGCGCGGCGGACGCATCTGGCTGGGGCTGGCCGACCGCACGGTCAGCATTCGCGAGTACGGAAGCTTCGAAGAGATCGGCGCGATGATCTCGCGCACGGCATTCACGCAACTGCGCCACTCTCCGGTGCTGCTTGCCGGAACCGTCGCGGGACTGGCGGTTACGTATCTGGCGCCGCCGCTGATTACGCTGTTCGCCGCGAATCGGGCCGCCGCCGGAATGGCGGCGCTCGCGTGGCTGCTGATGACTGCGGCCTACCTACCCGCAGTGCGCTACTATCGCGCCAACTGGTTCTGGGCTCCCCTGCTGCCGGTGGTCGCCATCTTCTATCTTGGGGCCACGGTGCATTCCGCGATCGCGACCTGGCGGGGCCAGGGAGGAATGTGGAAGGGCCGCGCGCAGAGCGCCACGCAATGATGCGCCTTCTGCTTGCACTGCTACTACCGCTAGGGATGAACGCGCAAGCGCCGTCCGATGACTTTGCGGCGATTTCGGGCACCGTTGTCAACGCCATCACGGGCGAACCAGTTCGACGGGCGACCGTAATGCTGCGCCGCGTGGATATCGCAACCGGGACGGCTGCCGCCACGGCCACCGATGCCAATGGCAACTTCGTGCTGAGCGCGCCGGAGCCGGGAACATACCGCCTCACCGCGGAACACGCAGGCTTCCTACCGGCGCAATTCGGTGCTCGCGGGCCCGCCAGGGCGGGCACTTCCGTGGTTCTCGAACGCGGGCAGAAGGTCACCGGCCTGCGCGTGAATCTCTACCCGCACGCAGTCATCAGCGGGAGGGTTGTGGATGAGGATGGCGAACCGGTGCCGAACATCGACGTGCAGGTATCCCGGCTGCAGTACATGCAGGGACGAAAGCAGCTTGCGCGTTCCAGCAGCCGGATGACGGACGATCTGGGTGAGTATCGAATCTTCGGGCTGGCGCCGGGACAGTATTACGTCAGCGCACTGTACCGTCCCAACGCCAACGCACCGGCCTCCCCGGAAGGCCAGTATGTCACCACGTATTACCCCCGCACGGCGGACCCGGGGGCGGCGGCGCCGGTGGAGGTCACGGCCGGATCGCAGGTGGGCCACATCGATCTCACGCTAGTCCGCATGCACACGGTGAGTGTGAAGGGCCGCGTCACGAGCCAGATTAGCGCGGACTCCGCCGGCTCGCACAATCTGCAGGTCATCCTCTCCGCCAGGAATCCGGTAGGAGCCGGCGGAGAAAACGGACGCGGAGCGCAGACCTTGCCCGACGGCTCGTTTGAGTTCGCCCACGTCGTGCCGGGATCCTACCATCTGGTGGCGGTGGCGAGTGCGGGCGCCGA
This sequence comes from uncultured Solibacteraceae bacterium, assembly GCA_963811575.1. Taxonomy (GTDB): domain Bacteria; phylum Acidobacteriota; class Terriglobia; order Bryobacterales; family Bryobacteraceae; genus Solibacter. The sequence continues at coordinate 631,693 of CAWERY010000018.1, forward strand.
GGCCTACAGCGCACGCATTGCGCTGCAAGTGGGCTCCGCCAACATCGAAGGACTTGCGATCGTGATTCCCACGCCGATCACGGTTACGGGACAGGTGAAGATCGAGGGAGGCGACACCGGGAGCCTTGGGCTTCTTCGCGTCGCTACGCAGCCGTTTGACGGGATGAACACGGTGTTCGGCCCGATGCCGGAATCGCTGGTGAAGCCCGACGGGGCGTTTCAGTTCACGGGTCTGAGCGCGGAGAGGTACCGCATCGTCATCAGCGGACTGCCGGAAGGCTACTATGTGAAATCCATGCGTGCCGGCGATGTGGATGTGCAGATGTCGGGACTGGATCTGAGTGCGGGCGCACCGGCGGCGGTGGCGATTGTGGTGAGTCCGAATGCGGGTCAACTCACCGGCAGTGTGGTAAATTCCGACACGGCGAAGCCGGCCGCGGCGGTTTCGGTGGTGTTAATTCCGCAAGAGAGGGATCGCCGGGATCATGAAATGTTCTACAGAACGACGGTATCGGACAGTGGAGGGAACTTCGTATTTCGAAACGTGGTGCCAGGAGAGTATAAGGTCTTTTCCTGGGACGAAGTCCCCTACGGAATCTGGATGGATTCTGAATTTGTGGGTAAGCAGACAGCACTCGGTGAAAGTGTAACGATCTCTGAAGGAGGCCGTAAGTCTCTTCACATCAACCTCATACAGCCTCAGTAAAGCTGTCCACGCGGGGCGCTTGACGACCAAAGTTAGAAATGGTACGCTCCGGGGTAATTCTTATTGGTACGAGGAATTGGGGATGGCTGTCCACGATGGGTATGACTCCATTTCGCCGCCGCATGATCCTGCTAGCCAGCGCGGTGATCCTGGTTGTTGCCCTTCAGCTACTACCGGGCATCGACTTCTCTCGTGCGCGCCGTGCCCAGGATCTCGCCGCCCAGAACCTTCTTCGAATCCACGCGCTGGATGCCTTGCTGCTGGCGGTTGACGACGCGCAGACCGGACAGCGGGGCTACATTCTGACCGGTGACGAACGCTACCTTACGCCCTATAACGAGGCATTGGTTCGACAATCGGGGATCCGCGGGACGCTGCGCCAGAGTCTTGGGGTGGACGATCTGCGGCGGTCTCAGTTTGACACGCTGGAGCGCCTGGCGGATGGGGAGCTTGGGGTGTTGAGCCGCAGCATCGAAGTGCGCCGCACTCAGGGCTTCGAAGCCGCGCTAGCGTTAGTGACCACCCGGGAAGGCCAGTCCCTGATGGAGCAGATTCGCAGTGCCGTTTCGGCGATGCGCGCGGAAGAGAGCCGCCTATTTACACTGCGCAACCGGGAAGCGGAGACCAGTGCCAGCGACCTGAGCTTGAGTTTCCGGCTGGGAGGAGTCATTCTGACGATCCTCCTGCTTTTCGCAGGATGGGCCAATGAACGCGAGATCGCCAGCCGCCAGCGAAGCGTCGATTCGCTGAAGGATAGCGAACAGCGGTTCCGCACGCTGGCCGATGCCATCCCGCAATTGTGTTGGGTAGCGCATGGCGGAGGCGACATCTACTGGTACAACCAGCGCTGGTACGACTTCACCGGCACCACTCTGGAACAGATGCTGGGCTGGGGCTGGAAGGACGTGCACGATCCGGAAATTCTGCCTAAAGTTGTGGAAGGCTGGAAGCACTCGATCGAGACAGGCAAACCGTTCGAAATGGTATTCCCTTTGCGGAGCGCCGCCGGCAACTATCACACCTTTCTCACCCGTGTGATGCCGCTGCTGGACCGACACGGAAAAGTGATCCAGTGGTTCGGCACCAATACCGATATCAGCGCGCAACGAAAAACGGAGCAGGAATTACGCGATTATCAGGATCGCTTGCGCCTGGCTCAGCAGGTGGCGCGGGTGGGCAGCTTTGACTGGGATATCAAGTCCGGTGAAAATCGCTGGACTCCGGAACTGGAAACGGTATATGGACTTGCCTGCCGGCAGCTTCGATCGAACGATTGATGGCTGGAATACAGATGATTCATGCCGATGACCGGCAGCGAGCCTTGCAAGGTGGTGGAACGGGCCCTGGAAACCGGCAGCTTTGAGGGGGAATGGCGCGTTATTTGGCCCGATGGCAGTTCCCGATGGATTTTTGCGAGGATTTGGGCGCTTCGGGACGACGCGGGCGTAGCGAAGCGCCTGATCGGCGTCAACATCGATATTACGGAACGCAAGAAGGCTGAACTCGAAGTGCTTCGATTGAATGCCGATCTGGAGCAGCGGGTAAGGGATCGCACGCGCAACTGGAAACCGCCAATAAGGAATTGGAAGCCTTTGCGTACTCCGTGTCCCACGATTTGCGCGCTCCGCTCCGCGGGATCGATGGTTGGAGCATGGCGCTGCTCGAAGATTATGCCGAGCAGCTGGATGAAGGGGCACGCAAAGTATTTAGATCGCGTACGCTCCGAAACCCAGCGTATGGGCGCGCTGATTGACGATATGCTCAACCTTTCGCGCGTCAGCCGCAGCGAGATGAATTTCGTTTCCGTGGATCTCAGCCAGATCGCCCGCGGGATCACCTCGGCTTTACGCGAAGCCAACCCGAAACGGGCTATCGAGTTTACCATTCAGCCACTGCTTCTGGTGCGTGGGGATGCGCATTTGCTGGGAATTGCTCTCACCAACCTCTTGAGTAACGCCGTCAAGTTCACCGGCAAACGCGGGACGGCGGCCATCGAATTCGGGAAGCTCGGCAGCGAGAACGAAGCGACATATTTTGTCCGCGATAACGGCGCGGGCTTCGATATGACCTATGCGGATCTGCTGTTCAAAGCCTTTCAGCGTTTGCATAAAGCCTCCGAGTTTCCGGGCACGGGCGTAGGCCTGGCTACGGTTCAACGCATCATCGGGCGGCACGGCGGGCGGATTTGGGCTGAGTCCCGCCCCAACCTGGGTGCAACCTTTTTCTTCACATTGGAACCCTCATGAATTCGCAAAAATCGATCCTCCTGGTGGAAGACAACCCCAGCGACGCAGACCTCACGCGCCGGGCGCTGGTGAGGGGACATATCGCCAACGAGCTGATTCTGGCGGAAGACGGCCAGGAGGCCTTGGACTATCTGCGGGGAGAGGGAAATTGGGCGGGGCGCGATGTTACCGATTTGCCGGCGCTGATCCTGCTCGATCTGAAACTTCCTAAAATTCCAGGTCTGGAAGTGCTTCGCCTGATCCGCCTGGACTCGCGCCTGAGCCGGATTCCCATCGTGGTTCTTACCTCTTCCATCGAGGAACAGGACGTCTGCGCCGCTTATGATTCCGGGGTCAACAGCTACGTGCGCAAACCCGTCGACTTTAGAGAATTTCAAGTAGCCATCGAGCAACTCGGCGTCTTCTGGCTGATTTTGAACTATCCGCCGCCGAGGCCTTCGAAGCCGAAGGATGCCGCTTGAAGCCGGCAATCCGGGTGTTGCAGGTGGAAGATTCGGAATCCGACGCCGCCCTGGTGGTCCGGGTTCTGGAGAAGGCAGGGTATGCCGTGTACGCCGAACGCGTGGAGGGCGCGGATGAAGTGCGCGAAGCGTTGCCACGCGGCTGGGACGTGATCATCGCAGACTATAACCTGCCGCAATTCGACGCCTTTGCGGCTCTCTCCGTGGTGCGTGAATACGATGAAGACCTCCCGTTCCTGGTGCTCTCCGGCAGCATTTCCGAAGCTCGCGCCGTCCAGTTAATGCGGGCCGGCGCCCAGGATTATGTTCTCAAGGATTCGATGGTGCGGCTGGTGCCCGCGATCACGCGGGAAATCCGGCAGGCCGAAAACCGCCGCGAGCGCCGCGAGGCGGAAGAGCGCCTGCGCGATCGGGAAGAATGGCTGGTGCTCGCGACAGGTGTCGCGCAGTTGGGCCTGTTCGACCATTACCCGGGTACCGGCAAAATCATCGTTTCCGAAATCGCCAGGCGGCATCTGGGCATGGCGGACGATAGCGACATCGATTTCGATGGCCTTTTCCTTGGGGTTCATCCGGACGATACGGTGCAGGTCAGCGAGATGGTACGGAATGCCTTCGATCCCCAGGGCGATGGCGACTTCACTGCCGAATACCGGGCTACGGGCGTTTCCGACGAGGTGGAACGCTTCCTTTCGGTCCGCGGCAAGGTCTTTTTCGATGGGGACCATAAACCCAACCGCTTCGTCGGCGTTACCAGCGACATGACGGCGCGCAAGCAACTCGAAGGTTCAATTTCTGCAAGCGCAAAAGCTTGAGGGGCTCGGCAGGTTGGCGGGCGGCGTGGCGCACGATTTCAATAACCTGCTCACGGTGATCAACGGCTATAGCCAGATGACCCTGGATAGCCATTCCCGCAGACGACCCGTTACGGGAAGGCTTGGAGGAAATTCTAAAAGCCGGGACGCGCGCCAACTTTCTCACCCGCCAGCTGCTGGCTTTTAGCCGTCGCCGCGCGACCAGAGTCGAGAGCATTGTTCTGAACGAACTCTTGGGTGATATTCGCAAGATGCTGGAGCGGCTGGTTGGCGAGGACGTCAAGCTGGTATTCGCACCCAACTCCGCTGCCGGAGTGATTCACGCCGACGCCGGACATCTGGAGCAGGTGGTGATGAACCTGGTGGTCAATGCGCGCGACGCCATGCCAGGCGGCGGCAAAGTAACCATAGAGACGGGCCGGCTGGACATTGATGAACGCTTCGCCGAATCTCACCTCGAAGTGGCTCCGGGGCCGTATGCGGTCCTGAACGTAAGCGATACCGGCAGCGGCATGGCGGATCACGTCAAAGCGCACCTTTTCGAACCGTTCTTCACCACGAAGGAAGAAGGCAAGGGAACCGGCCTCGGCTTATCCACGGTTTACGGCATCGTCAAGCAGTGCGGCGGTTCGATCTCCGTGACGAGTGAGGTGGGCCAGGGGACTCAGTTTCGAATTCTGCTGCCCATCGCCGCGCCGGACGCGGAGCAAGCGGCCGCCCCCAACCGCGCCAAAGAACTTGCCGGCACCGAATGTATCATTGTGGCCGAGGATCAGAGCAACGTCCGCAGTTTCATCACCGCGCTTCTGCGGGAGCGCGGGTATTCAGTACTCGAATGCGACGACGGACGCGAAGTCATTGCCCTGGCGCGCAGCCACCCAGCCCCGATCCAACTGTTGATCGCGGACGTCGTGATGCCCGAACTCAGTGGTCCCGAACTGGCAAGGCAGTTTGCCGGGTGCCGCCCCGGCGTGCCGGTGCTTTACATGTCCGGATACAGCGATCTGGCGGCCGCCAGCGTCGAAGAAACGGCCTACTTCATCGAGAAGCCCTTCAGCCCGACCGCGATCCTGACCCGGGTGCGGGAGATCCTCGACCGCGCGAAGGAATAACGGCTACCCTTTCCCCGGCAGCCGGCGCGCGGGCCTTGCGGCCACCTGTGATAGACTCATGTTTCCATTTTTGAATCTGTAAGATCCCTGAGGTTCTCCTTGAAACTCGCAGCGGTAGATTACGCCATTCTCGCAGTCTATTTCGGGTTCGTCCTGGGTATCGGATGGGCTCTGCGCAGGAAAATTTCCACCAGTGAGGACTTCCTCACTTCCGGCCATTCGGTTCCCGTCTGGATCACCAGCCTTGCGTTCCTGGCCGCGAATCTCGGCGCGCAGGAGCTGGTCGGAATGTCGGGCAGCGGCGCCAAGTACGGCATTATGACGGCCCACTTTTACTGGGTAGGCGCAGTGCCCGCGATGATCTTTGTCGGCATCTTCATGATGCCGTTCTATTACGGCAGCCGCGCCCGCTCCGTGCCCGAGTACCTTAAGCTGCGGTTCGATGAGAAGACGCGCGCGCTCAACGCCTTGAGCTTTGCCGGGATGACGATTTTCTCTTCCGGCATTTCGATGTACGCGCTCGGCCTGTTGTTGCGCCTGGTGCTGGGTTGGGATTTCACCACCAGCGTGCTGTGCTCGGCCGCGATCGTGCTGGCGTACACTTTCCTGGGCGGCTTGACCAGCGCGATTTACAACGAAGTGCTGCAATTCTTCCTGATCGTGATGGGCTTTTCGCCGCTGGCCATCCTGGCCGTGCTGAAAGCCGGAGGGTGGGCAGGGATGTCCGCCCGGCTTTCCACGATGACGCTGCCCGGGGGCATCAACGGCGATGTGATGACGCACAGTTGGAAGTACATGGCGCACACCAACCAGAATCCGATGGGCATCGAGGTCTTCGGCCTGGTGGCCGGGCTCGGGTTCGTCATGTCGTTCGGCTACTGGTGCACGGACTTCCTGGTGATTCAGCGCGCGATGGCGGCCAATTCGATGTCGGCTTCGCGGCGCACTCCGGTGATCGCCGCGCTGCCGAAGATGCTGATGCCGTTCATCGTCATCGTACCCGGCATCGCCGCGCTGGCGCTCTCTCAAATGGGCGTCGGCTACGATCTGCCGCTGAAAAATGGCGGCCCGGATTACGACCAGGTGCTCACCACCCTGATGGGCAAGTTTTACCCCGCCGGGATGCTCGGCGTCGGGCTCACCGGGCTGATGGCGTCTTTCATGAGCGGCATGGCGGGCAACGTCACTGCGTTCAACACGGTCTTCACTTACGATCTGTATCAGACCTACATCAAGCCGGGGCAGCCGGACCATCACTACCTGACGGTTGGCCGCATCACCACGGTGGTGGGCGTTCTGCTCTCCATCGGAACCGCTTACCTGGCGCAGCAGTTCAACAGCATCAACGATATGCTGCAGCTGGTGTTCAGTTTCGTGAACGCGCCCTTGTTCGGCACCTTCCTGCTGGGAATGTTCTGGAAGCGTACCACCGGCCACGGCGCCTTCTTCGGCTTGCTCAGCGGCACGGCGGCGGCGGCGCTCACCCACGGTTTGACGGTGGCGGAAGGCAAGGGCGGCTGGTTGGGCAACGTCCACGAGTTCCCCTCTTCGATGGCGCAAAACTTCTGGATCGCGATTGTGGCGTGGACAACCTGCTTCCTGATCACGATCCTGGTCAGCCTGGTTACGGCTCCGCGCCCGGAAAAGGAACTGCACGGCCTGGTTTACGGCCTTACGGAGCTGAAGCACGACGAGGGGGTAAGCTGGTATCTGCGTCCGGTGCCGCTTGCGATTGCGATTGGATGCCTGGCTTTGGTTCTGAATTTCTGGTTCGCCTGACATGCTGGACTTACGAGTGCCTACGGGCTTCTTCTTCACCGTGGTGGGCCTGATACTGGTCGCCATGGGTGTGTTCTCGCCATCCGAACGGGCGGCGCTGACGGATTCCAATGTGAATCTCTATTGCGGCCTGGTGATGCTCGCCTTTGGCGGCGCCATGCTGATCGGGGCCAAGATTTCGCCGCGCAAAGACCCATGAAAGACGCCTTTCGGAAACTCTTCGGAGGGGCGCCCGAGATCCGCATGTTTCGCGCGCCCGGCCGCGTCAATCTGATTGGCGAGCATACCGATTACAACCTCGGGTTCGTGCTGCCGGTAGCGCTCGAGCTGGCTACCACCATCGCCGCCGCGCCCGCTGCCGGTGGCAAGCTGCGCATTTACTCCGAAGACCGGCAGGAGCTGCGCGAATTCGATGCCTCGGCGATCGGCATCCTGACCCCCACGCGGGAGTGGACGGATTACCCGATCGGGGTTGCCCAGCAGCTTGCCGCCGCGGGCTTCGCGATCGAGCCCGCCAATCTGCTGATCCGCAGCACGGTACCGGAAGGAAGCGGCCTGAGCTCTTCGGCGGCGCTCGAAGTCTCCACGGCCCTGGCGCTGTTGAACGGCCGCGCTTTGGACAAGCTGGAACTCGCCAAACTCTGCCAGCGTGCCGAGCGCAATTTTGTCGGCATGCCGTGCGGCATCATGGACCAGTACATTTCGGTCTTCGGGCGCCGCCATTCGGCGGTGGAAATCGATTGCCGGAGCCTGGGCCATCGCCTGGTGAGCTTGCCCGAGGGCATCACGTTCCTCGCGGTCAACACCATGGTGAAGCACGCGCTTTCGGGCTCCGCCTATCGCGACCGGGTACAGGAATGCGCGGCAGCGGTGGCCGGCATCCGGGCCGCGTATCCGGAGGTCGAAAGCCTGCGCGACGTCTCGCCCGAAATGCTGGCGCGGGTCACCCTGCCCGATGTCCCTGGGCGCCGCGCCCGCCATATCGTGACGGAGGACGCGCGGGTGAACCAGTTCGTGGAGGCCAGTGCCCGGGGGGATCTGGGGCTGATGGGGAAGCTGATGGTGGAATCGCACCGCAGCCTGCAGCACGATTACGAAGTGAGCTGCGAGGAACTGGATTTCCTGGTGAACGCCGCGCTGCCGCTGGATGGCGTCCTGGGCTCGCGCATGACTGGCGGCGGCTTCGGAGGCTGTACGGTCACCCTGCTCCGCGCCGACGCAGCCCCGGCCTTCCGCGACGCCATCGCGCAGGCCTACCGCACGCGTTTCGGCATCACTCCGGCGATTTACCCCTGCGACCCCTCCGATGGCGCCGGCGAAGTGGAGTGACCGCGTAGCGAAGCCATGCCCCGCGCGCTCAATCTGGCCAATCTATTTACCGGTATCCGGCTGGCGCTGGTGCCGTTCGTGGTCACCGCCATCCTGGACGGGCGGAATGTCCACGCGCTGGATCTATTCTTCGCAGCGGCGGTGACTGACGTCATCGATGGCTTCCTGGCGCGCAATTTCGGCCAAGCCACCGCGTTCGGCGCGTATCTCGACCCGATTGCAGACAAATGTCTGCTGAGCGGCATCTTTCTGGCGCTCGGGGCCACCAACGCCGTGCCGTGGTGGCTGGTTGCAATCGTACTCGGCAGGGACATTTACATCCTGGTCGGGGTACTGGCTGCGATCGCGTTAACCAAAGTGAGGAGCTTTCCCCCCAGCCGCTGGGGAAAGATTTCGACATTTGTACAGATCGCTACAGCAATTTGCTGGATGGTGCAGAATATTTGGCAAGTCGCGGTTTTTCACGCAATTGCCGCCGCAATGGTCTGGGTTTGCGCGTTTTTCACGGTGGCGAGCGCCATCCACTACACCCTGCGCGGTACTCAAACGCTGCGAACACGTTGACGGGGTGCCCGGGCGGGAGTAGTCTAAAAATGAGAACGGTTGGATGACTCGCTATCTCCCGGCGCGACATTATCGGTGGTTTGGTATCAGTTCCCTGGTTCTGGCCGGCCTTAGCGGCTGGCTCGGTACCGAATTGCACGCGGCCTTCGTTCCCGCGGGACTCTTCCTTTTGACCGCCGGCCTGCTGTTTTTTCTGGCTTTTCGACCGGCAATTGAAATTCACGAAGGGTATGTCTCGATTGGCACGCGGATCGTTCCGTGGATGGATATTCGCCGGCTGGACCGTACCGGCTGGATTTCACCCCTGATCGTGCGCGTCACCCTATACGACGATTCCCGCTTCCTGCTGGTTTATCCGGGGGATTTGGATAGCTGTAACAGCCTCTTGCGCCACCTGCGCCGCCTTTCGCGAGATGCCCTGATCGATGGCATTCCGTACCGGCAGTACTGGGGTGAGGTTCTGGCCCCGGCCAGCGAGCGCAAGCAGGCGGCCCTGCCCCGCTATCGGATCCTGCGTCCGGAGGACGAGGCCGAAGTGGAACGTCTCTATCAACGGCTAAAAGCGGTCGGCAATCTCGACCAGAAGAACTCGACGGACGAGAAGTAGTTGGTGGGTTCTCGCAGGGCATTTCGTCTCTTCTTCGCCGTTTCGCTGCTCTTCTTACTGCTCCTTTTCCTTTTCCGTGACGCCTGGCTTACCGCGCTGGGCTGGGCCCTGGTGTACGATCAGGGACCGGCCAAGGCCGATGCCGCGGTGGTGCTCGCGGGAGACTACTGGGGGAAGCGAATCCTCTTCGCGGCGGACCTTGTGAAGCAAGGGTATGTGCCGCGCGTCCTGGTCAGCGGACCTCCGGGATTCTATGGGGTGAACGAGAGCGAAGCCGCCATCGCCTGGGCGGTGAAACAGGGCGATCCGGCGGTGTGGTTCGTCGCGGTTCCGCACGAGGCCACCTCCACGCGGACCGAAGCCCAGGCGCTGCTGGGGTACGTGCGGCAGCACGACATTCACAGCATCCTGCTGGTGACGAGCAACTATCACACCGCGCGCGCCGGTCGCATTTTTCGAAAGACCGAACGCGAGATGGGCGGCGGGCCGGACCTGCGGGTGGTGGCGGCGCCCGATAAATACTTCGCGCCCGCCTCCTGGTGGCAATCGCGCGAAGGCCGCAAGACCGCGTTCCTGGAGTGGACGAAGACGGTCAGCAGCGCATTCGGAATCTAACCATGTGGGAATCTCTCGGCACTGTCCGCAAATATCTCTGGCGCTACCGGTGGGGCATGGCGCTGGGCGGCACCTGCCTGATCTGCAAAGATCTTGCCCAGGCGGTGCAGCCGCTGATGATCCGCGGCGCGGTGGATGGGTTCCGTTCCGGCGGCACTTTTGTGCGTTTCGCGCTCTACCTGGTGGGACTGGCGCTGCTGAAGGGCTTTTTCCAGTACTGGATGCGCGTCATCATCATCGGCATCTCTCGCGATACCGAGTTCGACCTGCGCAACGACCTGTTCGCCCACCTCATCAAGCTCTCGCCGGATTTCTACTCCCGCACGCGGACCGGCGATATCATGGCGCGCGCCACTAATGATCTGAATGCAGTGCGTATGATGCTCGGTCCCGGCGTCATGTACTGGTTTGAGACCAGCCTCACCTTCGTGCTGGCGATCGTGATCATGATGCGCGTGGATTGGCGAATGGCGATGTTCGCCATCATGCCGGCGCCGGCGGTAAGTGTCGCGGTGATCGTATTTGGAGGCATCATTCACCGGCGCTTCGAGAAGATCCAGGCCATGTTCGCCGATATCTCAAGCCGCGTGCAGGAGAACCTCTCCGGCGTGCGCATGATCCGCGCTTTCGTCCAGGAGAAAGCGGAAATGCGCCGTTTCGAGGAACTCAATAAGGGTTACATCGCGCAGAACATCAAGCTGGTGCGGATGCAGGGCCTGTTCCAACCGCTGCTGGAAGCGCTGATCGGGATGACCTTTCTGGTAGTGCTCTGGTTTGGCGGGCGGCAGGTGCTTGCCGGGAAGATTTCGGTGGGCAGCCTGATCATGTTCAATACCTACATGGGCATGCTGGTGTGGCCGATGATCGCGCTCGGTTGGGTGGTGAACCTGACGCAGCGCGGCAGCGCGTCCTTGAGCCGGATTAACGAGATTCTGCGCGAGCAGCCTCTGATCGCCGCGCCTGCCAACCCGATTCCGCTGGGCACGGTGCGCGGCGAGATCGAATTCCGGGCGGTGACGCTGGATTATGCGCCCGCCTCCGCTCCCACCACCGCCCCGAAAGCGATTGCGGCACTCAATCACATCGATCTGCGGATCGCCGCCGGCACCACGCTGGCCGTGGTGGGCCACACCGGGTCTGGCAAGAGCACGCTGGTGAGCCTGGTGCCGCGCCTGCTCGACCCGACCGCGGGGGAAGTTCTGCTTGACGGGCACGACTTGCGCAGCCTGGACCCGGCGGAACTGCGGCGCCAGATCGGCTTCGTACCGCAGGAGACCTTCCTGTTCAGCGCGACCATCGCGGAGAACATTGCCTTTGGCGTGGAGCGGGCGACCGGCCGAACAGATCCGCCGCGCGGCTGAAATGGCCGGCCTCTCCAGCGATATCGAGAGTTTTCCCAAGGGCTACGAGACCATGGTCGGCGAGCGCGGCATCACGCTCTCCGGCGGCCAGAAGCAGCGGACGGCGATCGCCCGGGCCCTGATGCGCGATCCAAAGATACTCATCCTGGACGATGCGCTCTCCAGCGTGGACACGCTGACGGAAGAACGCATTCTGACGCATCTGGCGGGCGTGATGCGCGGGCGCACGGTGATCCTGATTTCGCACCGCGTGTCCACCGTTCAGCAGGCCGATTGCATCGTGGTGCTGGAGCGCGGCAAGATCGTCGAGCAGGGGACTCATGCCGAGTTGGTGGATGCCGGCGGCTATTACGCCAATCTCAGTCAAAAGCAGATGCTCGAAGAAGAACTGGAAGCGATCTGAGCGTTAGTGATGCCACTCGTCGCCGGGCGGCAGCGCGGCTTCCACGGCAAGCACAAACCGCTCCAGGACCAGGGGATCCGCGTTGACCGATTCGACCACGCCGAAGTAGCTTCCCCTGAAAAAGCTCATCATGTGCGGCCGCGACTGCCATTTCTGCGCGGCGTCGAACGCGCCGGCAAACTGATTCGGCATGTAGTAGAGGGTGAGCTTCAGGGGCGGCGAACCGGCATAATCGCCGCGGCAGACGCTTTGGGCGCCGTCAGTTCCGCGCCACAGGTGCAAGGCGGCCGGCACGGGCTTGTCGCACTTTTGACCGGGATTGACAGTCCAACCTGCGGCGGCCGGCGGCAGGGAAAGCACGGGGTCCGCCGTGAAGAAGTGCTGGTTCGCGAATACGCCGAGACCAACCGCCCCAAGGACGACGTACCACCGGCGTTTCATACCATGGATTTTAGCTCTTCGAGATCCAGCCTGCCGGTATAAATCGCCATGCCAACCGCGGTGTGAATGTTCATGGCGAGCAGCGCCCGAATGTCTTCGAGGGTGGTGATGCCGCCGGCGGCAGTGATCTCCAACGTGGTGGCCGCGCGCAGGCGGCGGAACCAATCCAGGTCCGTGCCCTGCATCATGCCTTCCTTATCGACATAGGTGCAGAGGAAGCCTCCGCAGTAGGGCTCAAGCGATTGCAGCACCTCTTCGGCGGTCAGGTCGGTAGCTTCCTGCCAGCCTTTGACGACGATCCGTCCGCCCTTGGAATCGAGCGCGATGACCAGGCGATCACGGCCGGCGGCGTCGCGCAAATCGGCGAGCAGAGGCTGGTTGATGCCGGTCTTGGTGAAAGCGCTGGTGCCTACGATCACGCGGTGAGCGCCCTGCGCGAGCAATGCCTGGGCGCGTGCGACGCTGCGCACGCCGCCGCCGACGCGGCAGACGGCCTTGGCGGCGAGCATCCGTACCAGTTCGTCATTGGAGCCGCGGCCGAGCGCGGCGTCCAGATCGATCACCTGGATTTCCGGAAAGCCGGCGAACTTGCGCAGCATTTCGTCCGGGCTATCGCCCTCCAACGCCTTTTCCCTGCCCTGGATGAGCTGCACCACTTTGCCATCCATCAGATCTATGCAAGGGAGAATCATGCCGCCACCCGCACCGGAATCCCGCGCTTATCGAGTGCTTCTTTCAGTTGGTTCACGGTGTATGTTCCGTAATGAAATATCGAAGCCGCGAGCGCGGCATCGGCGCAGCCCTCGGTGAGCACACGGACGAAGTGTTCGGGCTTCCCCGCCCCGCCGCTCGCGATCACCGGGATATGCGTTGCGCGCGAGACGGCGGTGGTGAGGGCGCAATCGAAGCCATCCTGCACGCCATCGGTATCCATCGAGGTGAGCAGTACCTCTCCCGCGCCCAGCTCTTCGCCGCGCGCCGCCCAGGCAACGGCATCCATGCCTTCGTCATCGCGGCCGCCGCGGGTATAAACGTGCCAGCCGCCGGGACCATGACGGCGCGCATCGATCGCAAGCACGACGGCTTGCGCGCCGAACTCGCGGCTTAGTTCGGTAATCAGTTCGGGACGCCGGACGGCCGCGGTATTGACGCTCACCTTATCGGCGCCCGAGAGAAGAATGTGGCGCGCGTCCGCCACGCTGCGGATTCCGCCGCCGACGGCGAGGGGAATAAAGACCTTGCGCGCGGTCCGCGCCACCACGTCCGCCATGATCTCGCGCGCGTCGCTGGAGGCGGTGATATCGAGAAAGACCAGCTCGTCGGCGCCGTCGCGGTTATAGCGCTCCGCCAGTTCCACCGGGTCGCCCGCATCGCGCAGATTCACGAAATTGACGCCCTTCACGACGCGCCCGCCGGTGACGTCCAGGCAGGGGATGATGCGCTTGGCTAACATTCCAGAAAACTCCTGACGATGCCGAGCCCCACCGCGCCGGATTTTTCGGGGTGGAACTGCACGCCGTGAACATTGGCATTTTGCAGCGCGGCGGTGAAGCGCAAGCCGTAGGTGCAGGCGGCGGAGGTGTACTGGTTCTCCGGAACATAATAGCTGTGCGCAAAGTAGACGTAGCGCCCGCCGGGTTCGAGCTGATTCCAACCCATGTGAGGCACCCTTGCTTCCAGCGGGAAGCGGCGGACGACACCGGGGTAGAGCCCGAGGCCGCGTACCTCAGGAGCCTCCTCGCTCGATTCGAAGAGGGCCTGCATGCCCAGGCAGATGCCGAAGAACGGAACGCCTTCCGCAATCCGCTGGAGCAGCGCCTCGCGCACGCCGAGCGTATCGAGCGCGTGCATCATCTGTCCGAAATGCCCCACGCCGGGCAAGAGGATCTTCGTGGCGGCCTGCAACCCGGCGGAATCGTTGACCAGCGTGTACTCGCAGTTCAACTCGGCGAGGGTGTTCTGCACGCTGCGCAGATTGCCCGCGCCGTAATCGAGAATGGTGATCACAACAGCCCCTTGGTGGAAGGTAGCTGATCTTTGAGGCGCGCATCCTTGGAGCAGGCGAACTTCATGGCGCGCGCGAAGCACTTGAAGATGGCTTCCAGCTTGTGATGGTTGGACCGGCCGTAGAGTACCTTGGCGTGCAGATTCGCGCCGGCATGATTGACGAAGCCGCCGAAAAAATCTTCCGCGAGTTCGGTTTGCAGATCGCCGACCAGGCGCACCTTGACCAGATCTTTGTAGACCAGCGCGGGCCGGCCGCCAAGATCCAGCGCCACCACCGCGAGCGTCTCATCCATCGGCAGCACGAAATATCCCGCGCGGTTGATTCCCTTACGATCGCCCAGCGCCTTGGCGAACAACTGGCCAAGCACGATGCCGGCGTCCTCCACGGTATGGTGCTGGTCCACATCCAGATCGCCATCGGCATGCAGCTTCAAATCGAAGCCTCCGTGCTTGGCGAAGAGTTCCAGCATGTGGTCGAGGAAGCGAATGCCGGTCGCAACCTCGTACCGTCCGCGGCCCTCGATTTTGAGCGAGCCGGAGATTCGCGTCTCTTTCGTATCGCGCTGAATGGTGGCCGATCTCATGCCGTGAAGACCTCCTCGAGATAATTGATGTCGTCGATGATGGCGTAGGCGCCCTCTTCCTGAAAGAGGAAGACCAGGTCGATGTACAGCGGATTGGCAGGCGAGGCGATGCCGATGAAGGGGACCTTGGCGGCGCGGGCGCAGCGGGCGTCATCCACCGTATCGCCGACATAGTAGGCGGCGTGCGCCAGCTTCAGCAGGCCTTCGGGATGCGGCTTGTGCTGCTCCACATCCTCCATGCCGATCACGGGGGCGAACGTCAGCCCGGACGCGAAGCGGTTGAGCGTGATCGCGGCATCCGCCTTCGGACGGCCCGTAAACACGGCGAAATCGTACTCGCCGGCGAGTTTTTCCAGCGTGCCCGGGCGCGCCACCCACTGTTCGCGGAGGATCAGGCCATCGTTGGCGCTGCCCAGGAAGATCGCTTGGAAGTAGTCCTTCACCTGCTCGAAGGAAACGTCGCTGCCCTGAGTACCGCAGATGTGATGCGAAAGTTTCCAATCGTCGTTCCAACCGCCCTGATTCTTGTATTCCTGAATCTGCTCGGGCCGCAGCGCGACGCCGGTGAAATGTTTGACGGTCTGCGTGATACTTTCGCGATAGCTTGCGGTGACGTCCACCAGCACGCCATCCATGTCGAAGACGATGAGTTTCTTGGTCATTGGCTCCAGATTTCTTCTAGCGCTGTAAGCAGGCGCCGCGTCTGCTCCCGCGTGCCTACCGTGATGCGTACGCATCCGGCGGCCTCGTAGCTGCGATCGCGCACCAGGATCGCCTGGTCGCGCAGGCGGTCGCGCACCTCAATGGCCCGGCCGCCGAACTGCCCGAGCACGAAATTGGCGGAGCTGGGAACGTACTTGATGCCGAGCTTTTCGAGTCCCACACAGAGCAGCTCGCGCGCCGCCAGCACTTCCGCAACGTAGTTTTCGATGTACCCGGTATCTTCCACCGCTGCCTGCGCCGCGATCACCGCCAGCGAGTTCACGCTGTAAGGCGACTGGGCCTTGTGCAGGTACTGGATGTTGGCCGGATGAGAGAAGAGGCAGCCCAGGCGCATTCCCGCCATGCCGAAGACCTTGGAAAAAGTGCGGCAAACGAACAGGTGCGGTACGCGATCGATTTCGGTGATCGCGGTCACGCCGGAAAACTCGTAATAGGCCTCGTCCACCATGACGACCGCCTTTTTCGCGCGCGCCAGAATGCGCTCGATGGCGAGCAGGCCAAGTCCCGTGCCGGTGGGATTGTTGGGATTGGAGAGAATCACCGCCCGCGTATTCGGCGTGATGGAATCCAGCACCTCTTGCAAGGGGAACTCCATCTCGGGCTGCGGGTACGCCACCTCGACTACCTTGGCGCCGGCCACTTCCGCATAGAAGCGGTACATCGCGTACGCGGGCTTGAGGACGAGCACCTCCTGGCCATCGTCCACATAAGTGTTGATGAAGACCTGGATGGCTTCATCGGTGCCGTTGGTGAAACAAAAGTGATCGGGAGTCACGCGGAAGTAGTGCGCAACGGCCTCCTTGGCGGCCGTGTATTCGGGATAGACGGCGAGCGCCGGCGCCGAGAGATGATCCTTCAGCGCGGCGATGACCTGGGGAGAACAGCCTACGGTGTTCTCGTTAAAATCCAGCCGCAGCTTATCGGCACGGCCCCCGGTCGGCGGCGAATACGGGGCCATGCCGACCACAGCGGGTCTCGGCTTGACGGCGCCCTTTGGGAGTTTGAGAGGTTTCATTTGAGTCTCACTTCGACGCTGCGGGCGTGGGCTTCGAGGCCTTCGGCTCGCGCAAGAGTGGTGATGGCGGGGGCGAGTTTGCGCAGGGCGCTCTCACTCAGTTCCTGTACGGAGATCACTTTCAAGTAGTCGGTTACCGCCAGGCCGCCGCGTTGGCGGGCCGCGCCGGACGTTGGGAGAACGTGGTTGGGGCCGCTGGCATAATCCCCGGCAGCCTCGGGACTGTACGGGCCGACGAAAACGCTGCCGGCGTGGCGCACGCCGCCGAGCAGCGACGCATCGGGAATGCTCAGATGCTCCGGCGCGAAACGGTTGGAGATCTCGATTGCCTCATCCAGCGTGCGGACCAGGATAATCGCCGAATTCCGGGCGATCGATTTCGCGGCGATCGGCGACGTGGGGAGCACCGCAAGCTGGCGCTCGATTTCGCGGGCGACGGCGCCGGCAAAGCGCTTGGACGTGGTCAGCAGGATCGCCGAAGCATCGACATCATGCTCCGCCTGCGCCAGCATGTCGGCGGCGAAGTGGCGCGGATCGCCCTCGGCGGCAATCATCAGAATTTCTGTGGGGCCGGCGATGAAATCGATGCCGACTTCCCCGGCCAGCAGCTTCTTTGCGGCGGCCACGTAGATGTTTCCGGGACCGACGATGCGGTCCGCGCGCGGGACCGTGCGCGTTCCGAAGGCGAACGCCGCGATCGCCTGCGCGCCGCCCATCTGGAATACCTGGCTGACGCCGAGCGTCGCCGCCGTACCATAGACTTCAACCACGGCCTTGGGACAGGCCACGCAGATGTTGGGCACGCCCGCCACCTGGGCGGGAATCACCGTCATCATCACCGTGCTGGGCAGCGGATAGCGCCCCGCGGGAATGTAGGCCGCAACGGTATCGAGCGGACGAACAATCTGGCCCAGGCGCAGTCCCGCGCCAACCTGCGCGGACCACTCGCGCGGCATTTGGCGCTGCGCATAGGCGCGGATGTTCTTCGACGCGGTATCCACCGCGCTGCGGAAATCCGGCGTCAGCGCCTCGCGCGCCGCCTTCAGCTCACGTTCCGGAACGCGGACGGTCTTCCGCTCGAGCTGATCGAACCGCCGTGCGTATTCCAGCAGGGCTGCGTCGCCGCGCTTGCGAACCGCTTCGAGAATCGGGGCAACCACCGCTTCCGCTTCGGTGAAGCGCGCCGCCTTGCGTGCCAGCAGGCGGCCCACGTCTTTGCTTGCGAGTATGCGAATCACAGGACAATCTTATTCAGCGGGTATTCCACAATTCCCTCGCCGCCCGCTTGCTTCAGCCTGGGAATGATATCGCGCACCGTGGATTCGTCGAGAATGGTATTCACCGCCAGCCATTCGTCGTCGCTGAGATTGGAAATCGTCGGCCGCTTCAATGCCGGCAGCACCCCCAGCACCGCCTTCAGATTGTTCTTATGCACGTTGAGCATGAGCCCGACCTTGCCGAGCGCGTTGATCGCGCCCTGGAGGAGCATGCGGATATCCTCGAGTTTGCGCCGTTTGCCGGGGTCCTCCCAGGACGCTTTGTTCGCGATCAGCTGGGTATTGGACTCGAGCACCGTATCGATAATTTTGAGGCTGTTGGCGCGCAGGCTGGAGCCGGTTTCGGTGACTTCGACGATCGCGTCGGCCAGCACCGGCGGCTTGACTTCCGTAGCGCCCCAACTGAATTCCACTTTGGCGCGTACGCCGTGCGTCACCAGGTAGCGTTTGGTGGTGGCAACCAACTCGGTGGCGATGATCTTGCCTTCCAGATCCTGCACGGTTTTGAAATTGGAGGCTTCCGGAACGGCGAGCACCCAGCGCACCTTGCCGAAGCTTTGCTTGGCATAGATCAGGTCCGCCACCGGAACGATGTCCGCCTCGTTTTCTTCAATCCAATCCCGCCCCGTCAACCCTGCGTCGAGGATGCCGTCTTCGACGTAGCGCGCCATTTCCTGCGCGCGAATCAGCATGCACTCGATTTCCGGATCGTCGATGGCGGGAAAATAAGAGCGGCTGCTGGTGGTGATCTGAAATCCGGCGCGGCGGAAGAGATCGATTGTGGCATTTTCCAAACTGCCTTTGGGAATGCCGAGTTTGAGCATCATCGTTTGCCTCCGTACACCGAGCTCGGGTCGTAAGTCGGCGCCTCCGCGATCTTCCAGGCACCGTGGTCGAGGCGCCGGAAGAAACAGCTTTCGTAGCCTTCGTGGCAGACCCCCGGACCTTGCGCTTCCACTTGGACCAGCACTGCGTCGAGATCGCAATCGGTCGAAATCGATTTGACGATCATGCGGTGGCCGGAACTTTCGCCCTTGAGCCAGATCTTGCGGCGGGAGCGGCTCCAGAAAGTGGCGAAGCCGGTCTCCACTGTCTTGCGAAATGCCTCCTCATTCATGTAGCCGACCATGAGGACGCGGCCGGAGGCGTAATCCTGAATCACGGCGGTAACGAGGCCGTCAGATTTTGCGAAATCGAGAATCATGGCTGTAAGCAATAAAAAAGCCCGCCGTTTTTCGCGGCGGGCGTCCTTTCCGAATTCGATTGGAAATGAAATTAGGACACGGCCCGTCGCAGGATGGCATGGTGATGATGATGATGCCGCGCGACGGGTGCCACTGTCATAAACCGTCAGTATACCAAAAGTCGGAAACCCTGTCCTGCGCGGGCAGGGCGCAGACTCACAACGCCTGGGGTCCGGTACCGGCGGAGAGAAGTTCGCGCAGCTTTTGGCCAAGCGCGGCAGCCGTGAACGGCTTCTGGATGAAGTTTTCCTGGGAACCGAGCGTTTCATGAAGGTGAATCGCGCGGTCGGTATAACCGGACATGTACAAGACGCTCAGCCCGGGACGCATCGCAACAATACGTTCGGCGATCTGCGGCCCGTTGAGGCGCGGCATGATTACGTCGCTCAGCAACAGGTCGAAATGCACGCTGCGGTCATCGGCGATCGCAATCGCATCTTCCGGGTCTTCGGCCACGATCACCCGATACCCCTGGCGTTGCAGGATGGTGCGCACAAAGTTCCGGACCGCGGCCTCGTCCTCCACCAGCAGGATGGCCTCGCCTCCGCGGGCCTCGAGGGTCTGCGGCGCCGCTTCCTGATCCGGGGCGTCACCCGCCGGCGCCGAGGGAAACAGGATTTTGAAGGTGCTGCCCTTTTTCGGCTCGCTGTACACCCAAATCGAACCTTCCATCTGTTGCACGATGCCGTACACGGTGGCAAGGCCGAGCCCCGTACCCTGCCCGTGCGGTTTGGTGGTGAAGAAGGGCTCGAAGATCCGCGAGCGAACCTCCTCCGTCATGCCGCTGCCGGTATCGGTGACAGCCAGCATGGCATGGGGCCCGGTCTTCACCGCCAGGTGCGCTCCGGCGTATTCTTTGTCCAGGCAGAGATTGGCGGTCTCCAGAATCAACATGCCTCCATTCGGCATGGCATCGCGAGCGTTGACCACCAGGTTCATGAGCACCTGCTCGATCAACCCGGGGTCGGCGCGGATCTCGTCGAGCCCCTCACCCATTTCCAGGATGAGTTCCACATCCTCGCCGAGGACGCGGCGCAGCATTTTCTCCATGTTCCCGATCACGGTATTCAACTTGAGAATTCGCGGCCGCACCAGGCTGCGGCGGCTGAAGGTCAGCAGTTGCCGTGTCAGCGCCGCGGCGCTGATGGCCGCCTTCTCAATCTCTTCCAACGCCTCGCATAAAGGGCTTTCGGCCTCCAAGGAATCCAGCGACATCCGGCTGTAGCCCTGAATCACGGTCAGCAGATTGTTGAAATCGTGCGCGACTCCGCCGGCGAGTTGGCCAACTGCCTCCATCTTCTGGGACTGGCGCAACTGCTGTTCCAGCCTCAGGCGTGCGCTGATATCGGTAATAAAAGCGAAAGCCAGCGCCTTGCCTTGGACCTGCACCGAATTCAGGCTGATTTCAATTGGGAACTGTTCGCCGTTCTTGCGCTGGCCCGCCAGATCCATCCCGATCCCCATCGGTCGAGCGTGAGGCTGCGCGAAGTATCGGTCGCGATGGCCCTTGTGCGATTCCCGGAAAGAATCGGGCAGCAGCATCTCCAGGCGGCGGCCGATCATTTCGTCGCGCTGGTATCCGAAAAGTTCCTCGGCCTTCTGGTTGACCACATCGATCTCGCCGTTATGGTCCACCGCGATAATCGCCTGCGAGGCGGATTCCATGAAGGCGGTGAACTTGGCTTCCGCATCCGACGAAGCGCCGCGCAGACTACGCGCGCGCATCAGCGCCTGCCGCGTTTCCAAATCATGCATCACCACACCCGCCAGGTCCATCAGCGTGGCGGCCTCTTCGTCTGTCAGCGCCGCCCTCGGGCGGGTGTCCATCACGGCCAGCGCTCCCAGCCTTTGGCCGTCGGAAGTGATCAGCGGAGCACCGGCGTAGAAACGGACCCGGAGCCCGCCAATCGCCACCGGGGCAAACCCAAAGCGAGCATCTTTCGCCGCATCGTTCACCACCATCACCGTATCGCCAAGGGCAGTGTGCCGGCAGAAGGAGGTCTGAAGCGGAGTTTCGGAGATGCCCAAGCCGAAATGCGATTTGAAGAATAACCGCTCGCGATCGATCAATGACAAGACTGCAACAGGCGCGTGAAAAAGCCGTGCGGTCAACTCGGTTATGCGATCGAACTCGGGATCCTCCAGCGTGTCAACCGTCTGGGAAAGGCGCGTCGAGGCGCCACTCGATGCGTCAGGAACGCCGGAACTTGCCAAGCCCATGAGTGCTAATTGAATTGTACATAAACAAACATGCCTTTCAAAAGAATTTGCCGAAATAATAACTACTGTTAAGCCATGCCTCGAAACTGATAGAGATCGCGGCTGCCGGCATCGATTCCGCTGAGCTTCAGATACGTAAACAGTTGATACTTATGATTCATGAAGTGCTCCAGGTTTCCAAGGAACAAGGTGATCGCCGGCTCCCCTTCCCCCACGAACGCGGTCGGGGTGCGGTGGATTAGATCCGCGTCTTCCAGCCTGGCGAACCCTTCCTCTATCCGATCGCGATAGGCCCGCAGGCGTTCCCTGGCCTCTTCCTTGCTGCAATGATGATTGACCGGGAGGTCTCGCAGCCTCGCGAAATGGCTGAGCCCTTGCGGATCGAGCGCGTAGAGAACGGCGCAGAAACCCGCCGCGCAATCCAATAGGTGGCCCAGCAGCATCGAGGCGGGCCAGGCACCCCGAATCGGCGGAGCGTAATCCAGGCGAGTTTCCGGCAAGAGCGCAATCAAGTGATCGGCGCGTTCCAACTGCTCCTGAATTTTGGACAAGAGGGCGGCACAAACGGTATCGGGCACGTGACCATTATCGTCAGTCGCGACCCAACGCGATCGCGGGCGTGACGCGCAGGGCACGCCGCGCGGGCACGTAACTCGCGGCAATTGCCGCCGCCAGTAGTATCGCGGATACCAGCAAGAAGACTGACGGGTCCAGCGGCTGAACTCCGAATAACAGGTTCGTCAGCGCCCGGCTCAACAGCGCGGCGCCCCCGAGACCAATCGCGATTCCGGCCAGCACCAGGGCAATGCCCTGTCCCACCACCAGGCGCAGGATATCCGCATTCCCGGCGCCCAACGCGATCCGTATGCCGATCTCGTGCGTCCGCTGAGTCACCGCATACGCCACCAGGCCGTACGTGCCAACGGTTGCCATCACCAGCGCGATTGCCGCGAAAAGCCCCATGAGCAGCGCCGGATAACGGCGCGTAAAGGTGGAGGGCGCATCCGCAATCACCTGCTCCATGGTCTTCATCGCGTAGACCGGCACCTCGGGATCGAGCGCGCGGATTTCCTCGCGAATCGACCGGCTCAGCGCGGCAGGCGCGGCGGCCGAACGCACCACCACATTGACCGAAAGCGAGCCATCCTGTAACTCCGGAAAATAAACTACCGGGCGGATCTCCGTGTCGAGGCTCGTCGTGTTTTCATCGGCAGTGACACCGACCACCCGCAAGGGGCCGCCGCTCCACTCGAATTCCACCTGCTTCCCGACCGGATCCTCACCGGGAAACGCGAGGCGCGCCAGCGTCTGGTTGATCATCGATACCTGCGGAGCGCCGGTGACATCGCGGCTGTCAAACCCCCGGCCGGACCGCATCGGAACTCCCATCGCGGCCAGATAGCCCTTGCTGATCGTGCGGACATTTACCTCCCACGGATGCAGCGCGGTTTCGGGTCGGCCCGGAATCCGCATCGTCCCGGTATTGCCGCCGCCGCCCAACGGCAGTACGCTCACCGTGCCCGCCGAACGCACTCCCGGCAAGGCCTCAAGCCGCGCCTGCAGGCGCGCCCAGAAGGCGTTCTGCAAATCGCTGGTCCGGTAGCGAACGCCGGGAATGGCAACTTGCATGGTCAGCAATTGCTCCGGCCGAAATCCGGGGTCTACGGAAAGCAGGCGCGCCGTGCTCTTCATCATCAGGCCCGCGCCGATCAGCAGCACCAGCGAAATCGCCACTTCCGAGATCAGTAACAGGCGGCGCAATCGCTGGTGCTCCCCGGCGGCGGACGTGCGGCGGCCGGCCTGTAGCGCCGGTTGAAAATTCCCTTTGGACATGCGCAGCGCCGGTGCCAGCCCGAAGAGTACGCCGGTCAGAAGGGAAACTCCCGCGGTAAATGCGAGCATGCCCCAATGCAGCTCAAGGCCATTGAGAAACGGCATGTTCCCACGCAAATCGTTGGGCACAGCGGCGGTCAGCGCCTTGACTCCCCAATACGCCACTGCTATGCCCAAAAGGCCGCCCAGCAGTGCCAGCGTGAGGCTCTCCGTGAGCAGTTGTTGTATCAACCGGCCGCGGCTGGCGCCGAGCGAACCGCGTACCGCGAATTCCTTACTCCGTGCCGCCGACCGCGCCAGCAGCAGGTTGGCTACATTTGCGCAGGCGATCAGCAGCACCAGCGCAATCGTTCCCAGCAGCACCACTAGAACAGGCCGCACATCTCCCACCAAGACGTCGTGCAGCGGCTTCACCGCAATCGCGGTTCCGGCGTGCTTCGGATCCTCGCGCACGATCGCCGCGGAGATACCCGCCATCTCCGCCCGCGCCTGCTGCAAAGTCGCGCCCGGCTTGAGGCGCGCCACGGCTGACAGCCAGTGCCAGTAGCGCCGCTCCCGCTGTCCCGGGCTGGGCCTCGCAATCAGCCAGATTTCGGTGTCGCCCACCGGTGCGAAGTGAAAATTCGCGGGCAGCACACCGGCAATCTGGGTGGGCTGGGAATTCAGGACGATCGGCTTCCCGACGATGCTCCGGTCCGCCCCGAAACGCCGCCGCCACACCGCATCGCTCAGCAGCGCGACACGTGCGGCGCCCGGCTGGTCTTCGTCCGGCAGGAAGGTGCGCCCCAAGGCGGCCTGGACCCCGAGTAGCTGAAAGAAGCCGGGCGTGGCGCCCGACACCTGGATGCGCTCCGGTTCGCCGCCGCCGGAAAGCGTGGCGCCCATTCCGTAATTCACGTAGCCCGCAACGCCCTCCACAAACTGGTGCGCGCGATTCCAGTCCTGAAAATCGGGGAAGGACGCTTCGTGCGGATCCCCGCCGCCTTCCTTCACTTCATAGAGATGCACCAGGCGGTCCGGCTGGCGATACGGCAGGCTGCGAATCAGCGCGGCGTCCACAATGGTAAAGATCGCCGTGTTCGAGCCAATTCCCAGCGCGAGCGGAAGCACCACCACGGCTGCGAACATCGGGTTCTTCGCCAGCGAGCGAATCGCGTAGCGGAAGTCGTGCAGCAGGTTTTCGAGAAACGGGTAAGCCCAGACTTCGCGGCTGCGCTCGGCGGCGGAGGTGACGTTGCCGAACCTGCGTCGCGCCTCGCGCTCGGCAGCATCGCGCGCCATGCCGCGCTCCACCAGGTCATCGACCTTTTCGTCGAAGTGAGCACGCATCTCCTCGCTAAGCGCGCGCTGGTCGGTAGAACGGTGGAAGAGACGTAGGAAACGATTCATGATTCGGCCGGCTTCATCACCTGCGTGATGCCTTTCATCAAACGCTCGAAGCTGGAGACTTCCCGTTGCAATTGGGCGCGGCCGGCGTCGGTGATCCGATAGATCCTGACCTTGCGATTGCGCGCCGATACGCCCCAATCAGCCGTCACCCAGCCTTCGCGTAATAATCGCTGCAATGCGGGATAAAGCGACCCTTCCTCTACCTGCAGGACATCGTCGGATGCCTGTTCCAGGTACTGGGCGATCGCATAGCCGTGCAGCGGGCCACGGATCAGTGTTTGGAGTACAAGCATTTCCAGAGTTCCAGGCAGAATGTCGCGATTCATATAGTTAAACTAGGTATAGCTGCTCTATGGACGCGCCTGGCGCCCTATCGGTTAGGCCCCGCCGAATCCTTTTATAAGCCTCCACATCAAATCTCTTGACAGCAAGATAAATGGAGAACGCGATGGCCAAACCAAGAATTCTCGTACTCGCGGGCAGCACTCGCCGGGAATCCCTGCACCGGCAATTGGCGGCACAAGCCGTAATTTCCCTGCAAACTGCCGGCCTCGACGCCGTCTTTGCCGATCTTCGGGACTACCCGATGCCCTTGTATGACGGCGACCTCGAAGCCGAGCACGGCTTGCCGGCCCCCGCCCGGGAGCTCAAGGAACTCGCCCGCAACAGTGACGCCTTCCTGATCGCTTCGCCGGAATATAACGGCAGCTATCCGGCGGTGCTGAAAAACGCGATCGATTGGATTTCGCGGCCCGAACCCGGCGAACGCCATCTGGAAGTTTTCGCCGGAAAAATGGCCGCGATCGTAAGCGCATCGCCGGGACCCGGCGGCGGCCGCCGCGTGCTCCGCCAGTTGCGCGAGCTATTGGAAATGATGCGCGTCACCGTGATCCCCCAGGAGCTCGCAGTCGCCCGTGCCACCGCTGCGCTCGATCCCGAGGGACTGCAGGCGTTGGCACATGCCTTCGCCGCCGCTCTGACACGCAAAGAGGAAGCTGTCGCCTAAAAAGGACTCTCAATGACTACCATACGAAAAAGCTCGGAACGCGGCCATGCCAATCACGGCTGGCTCAACACGTTTCACACCTTCTCTTTCGCCAGCTACTATGACCCCAAACACATGGGCTTCGGGCCGCTGCGCGTCATCAACGAAGATCGCGTAAGCCCTGGTAAAGGCTTCGGCTCCCATGGGCACGAGGATATGGAGATTCTGACCTACGTCATCAGCGGCGCTCTGGCCCATAAGGACAGCATGGGCAACATAGAGACGCTCCACGCCAATGACCTGCAGCGGATCACCGCCGGAACTGGCATCGTGCACAGTGAATTCAACGGCAGCGACAAAGATCCCGTACACTTCCTTCAGATCTGGCTTCATCCGGCGGAGTACAGCCTCGCTCCCAGCTATGAGCAGCTTACGCTTACCGAGGCGGAAAAACTCGGCAACCTGCGCCTGGTTGCAACCTCCCCGGGCGGCAACGGAGCCTTACAGATTCATCAGGACGCGAACGTATTCATCGGTCAGGTCGAGGACGCGAAGGAAATCAACTACGAATTAAAGCCCGGACGCAAGGCGTGGGTCCACGTAATTCGCGGAACCGTTTCCGTAAATGGCGGCACGCTCGCCACGGGTGACTCGGCAGGTGTAACGGAAGAAACGCAGCTCTTGATCCGCGGCCAGGAACCTAACTCGGAAGTGCTAGTCTTCGATCTGGTTTGAGCCAAATACCGCCGGGAATGTGCCTGGCAACACGGCCCTTTCTCACATCGGAATTTTGGCCGTTGGGTTCGCGTACCGGGCATGGTAAAAAACATCCATGGGCACGGAGCGTTGCAACTCTGTAGTGGCCGAATCTTTCGACCGGCGCGCGTTGCAGGTAGCCGGAACACCGGACATAAGCTTCATCATGCCCGGACGCACGCGCGCCGTTACTCAACTGGAAGCCCAATGGCGGGAACGTTTGGAAGTCGCCGCGTTGCGCTATGCCGAGGCCAAGCAAGCCGCCATTCACGCCGCGGAAGAGGGCGCCCTCCAAACACCGCAAGCCCTGGAACTCGAAAAGGCCTGCCTGAGTGAATACACTGAAGTACTCACCGTATTCACTCGCCTGGTGATCGATGGCGTTCTCGAGCCGGACAGCGAAAGCCTTCCCGCCGTGGATACGCACCCCGCCATCTGATGCATGGCCTAATCGCGCCTGATGCGTTACTATACTTGAGGGTCCAATCCGCAGGTAGACCTTTTGCTATTTCTTTCCCTTGTTGAACATGCACCAGACGTGTGTCGAGCCACCGACAACTGTGGAAATGCTGGACGCGCTAGAGGCTGGAATCGCGGCTTTGCGCGACAGACACCGGCAGGCCGAAGCGCCTGACTCGCAATCCGCGCCGGCCATTCCGCGCCGCAATCGCACTCATCCCTTCTCGCGAATCGAGGAACTTTAATTTATGAGCACTGCTACCCTGACTGAAAAGAAAATCGTTAACGAAAAGCCCCGTCTGATTCTGACTCATGGCGAAAAAGGCGGCGTCGGCAAGACCACCGTCGCCCGCGTCATCGCCGATTTCCTCAATACGCGCGATCAGACGTTTCGCGCTTTCGACGCGGAAGGCAGCACCGGACAATTGCTGCGCTTCCACCCCGATGTGACAGCTCCTGTCGATGTGGAGAACGCCAACACCATCGCACCCGTGCTCGACTATGTCATGGAAGGCACCGGCAAGCGCCTAGCTCTGGTGGACTTGGGCGCGCGCTCCGGCGAAGACGTAAAAGGCTGGCTCTACCGCGGCGGCGCACTCGAAGAAGCGGAAGGGGCGCGGCTCGGCATCACCGTGATCTACGTCCTGGGCGGCGCGGTGGATAGCGTCGGACACTTGAAGGAATGTTTCGGCGCTCTGGGCCGCGATGTGAATTACGTGATCGTCAAGAATTTCGGCGTCGCCGGAAAATTTGATGTGTACGATAATTCCAAAGTCCGTAAGGAACTGCTCGCCATTGGCGCGCGCGAAATCAATTTTCCCGCCCTCGATGGTTCGGTGTACCAATCCGTAGACCGCGCCAGCGTAGGCTTCGCCGCCTTCGCCGATGGGCAGACCGGAAACTTCGGCTTCACCGAACGCCGCTACTGCCGCACCTGGCTGCGCGAATGCTTCGCCGCGCTGGAAACCATCGCCAGCACCCTCCAGTAACCGGTCGCACCCGCTGACTCACAGCGCCTTTCGAAAGGTCAGATTCATTCGGAAGGCGCCGGTCAGCGGATGCTCGCCTGGCTTGAGCGGCGCTACCCCGTGATACGCAAGCCGCGTTGGCCCGCCCCACACCACCACATCGCCGCTCTCCAACCGCATGCGCCGCGGACGATCTTTTCGCGACATTCCGCCGAACAAAAATACCGCCGGCAAACCCAGCGATACCGAGACGATCGGCGCGGCGTAATCCGTCTCGTTCTTGTCCTGATGAAGCGTAAGCTGCGCCCCCGGCTGATAGCGATTGATGAGGCACGCGTCCGGCTCGAACTCCGTGTAGCCCGCCGCAGCCGCCGCACCGGTAGCGAGATTCCGGAAAGAATCTGGCATTGCCGGCCACGGCCGCCCGGTTTCCGGATCGATTGCGTCATAGCGATAGCCGCGCGCGTCGGAAACCCAGCCGGCGGCTCCGCAATTCGTCATCGCCACCGACATCCGGAATCCGCCGGGCGTAATCATGTTGCGGAACGGCGCCGCTTCGGCAATCTTCGTCAGGTCGCCAATCAGCGCTGCCGAAGCCTCTCGCGCAAAGCCGTGCAAGACCACCGCGCCTTCGCCGATCCGCTCACTTCCGCCGGGCTCCGCATCGAACAAACCGCTCATCATCGCCATCCGACAGTGTACCCCCCACATGTGATGGAAATACGGTCTCCAGCTTTCTTGTGCTAGACTCCGGCGATGATTCGCTTGAGTGTTTTGTATCCGGCCACACCCGGATCCCGCTTTGACTGGGACTATTATTTGGGCGCGCACGTGGCACTCGTGCACCGGCTGGTGGATCCGCTCGGCCTGGTGAAGATCGAAATCGATCGCGGCATTGGCGGCATGCCTCCGGGAGCGCCAGCGCCCTTTCATGCCGTCGGTTATCTCTACTTCAACACTCTGGAGGAGTTCCAGACGGCACTCTTCGCCACCGCTCCGGAACTGATTGCAGATCAGGCAAACTATACCGACGTCGCAAGCATCGTGATGATCAGCGAAATGGTATAGGTTCGCCACCGCCGGCTGGCCCCGGAATGACAAACCTTTACCGCTATCCCCCGCCTGAAAATGCTACGATTTGCACAAGGCGGAGGGCTGGATGAAAGGCGTTGCGATTCTCGGGCTGGCTGCATTGGCGGTGACGAGCGTTCGCGGCGCGGACCAGGGCGAGTTCTTCGAGACCAAAGTGCGGCCCGTGCTGGCCAAAAACTGCTACGCCTGCCACACCGATAGCCGCATGGGCGGCTTGCGGCTGGATTCCGCGGAGGGCATCTCCAAGGGCGGCAATTCGGGCCCCGCCGTGGTACCTGGCAACGACGATAGCCTCCTGCTGCAAGCAATCCGCCGCACCCACCAGCGAATCAAGATGCCGCCTTCCGGAAAGCTGCCGGATAGCGATATCGCGGCCATCGCCGAATGGGTAAAGAACGGCGCCGTCTGGCCGGCAGGCGCGCCGGCGGCCGTGAAAGTGGACGCCATCACCGCGGAGCAGCGCGCGTTCTGGAGTTTTCTGCCGGTTCGCAAGCCGGCGGTCCCCAAGGTCAAGGATGCCAAGTGGGCGCGCACCGATATCGATCGTTTCGTCCTCGCCCGCCTGGAAGCGCAGGGACTGAAGCCCGCACGCCCGGCAGACCGCCGGATCCTCATCCGTAGAGCGACGCTCGATTTGACCGGCCTGCCGCCTTCCCCGGAAGAAGTCGACGCGTTCCTCGCCGACAAAGCGCCGGACGCCTTCGCCAAGGTGGTGGACCGGCTGCTGGCTTCGCCGCGCTATGGCGAGCGCTGGGGGCGCCTCTGGCTCGATGTCGCACGCTATTCCGACGAGCGCCTCAACTCCACCGACCCTGACCCCATCGCCAACGCCTTTCGCTATCGCGATTGGGTGATTCACGCTTTCAACAAGGACATGCCGTACGATGTCTTCGTGAAGGCGCAGCTCGCGGGCGATCTCATGCCCTCCGCCGATCCACTGGAATATCGCGCCGGCACCGGCTTCTACGCCATGAGCCCAGAGATGCAGGATGACCGTGTGGATGCGACGTCGCGCGGCTTTCTGGGGCTGACCGTGGCGTGCGCGCAGTGCCACTATCACAAGTTCGACCCGATTCCGCAGGCTGACTTTTATTCGCTGCAAGGCGTGTTCTCCAGCTCGCAGACCAAGCAGTTTCCGCTGGCGCCGAAGGACGTGGTGGAAAAGTGGGATGCGCAAAAGAAGGCGCTCGATAAGCAGGAGGCGGCGCTGAAAGAGTTCACCGCGGCGCAGAGCGACCAGCTCGCCGGGATTCTGGCGGCGCAAACCGCCCGCTACCTCCTGGCCTCCCGGGATTTGGCGCCTGCCGATGATCTGGATCACGAGACGCTCGATCGCTGGAAGAAATATCTCGCCAATCCCAAGAAGGACCATCCCTATTTGAAGCGCTGGATGGAACTGGCGGCCCGCAACGCTTCCCGCGACGAAATGGAATCCGCCGCACAGGAATTTCAGGCGGCGGTGGAAAGCGTCAACGAAGAGAAGCACACCGTTGACGAGCACAATAAGATTCGCCTGGGCCTGAACCCGGACCGCAATGCGATGAGCCAGGCCGACCTGGAATCGCTCGCGATTGAAAAGTACAACCTTTGGCACGCGGTGCTCGAAGGCGTGGATCACTATACCGGCGCCAAGCTCGATCGCTTCCTCAACGGCGAGTGGAAGTGGCGCCTGCTGCAATTGCGCCAGGCGGCGGCGACCCTGAAGAAAGAGCTGCCTCCCCAATACCCGTTCCTGCAATCGCTGCAGGACGCGTCCAACCCGCACGATATACGCGTGGCGATCCGCGGCGACGTG
Source organism: uncultured Solibacteraceae bacterium (assembly GCA_963811575.1). Classification (GTDB taxonomy): domain Bacteria; phylum Acidobacteriota; class Terriglobia; order Bryobacterales; family Bryobacteraceae; genus Solibacter. The sequence goes on from CAWERY010000018.1 coordinate 662,479, forward strand.
AACAATCGCGGCGACGTGGCTCCCCGGCACTTGCCTTCGATTCTCTGTGCCGGGCGTTCCACCGGCCTTCAACAAAGGCAGCGGCAGGCTCCAGCTGGCGGAGGGAATCGCCAACCCGGAGAATCCGTTGACCGCCCGCGTGATGGTGAATCGCATCTGGCTGCATCATTTCGGGCGCGGCCTGGTAGAGACGCCGAGCAATTTTGGAAATATGGGCGCGCGCCCCAGCAATCCGGAGTTGTTGGATTACCTGGCGGCGCGCTTTGTGGAATCGAAGTGGAGCATGAAGGCGCTTCATCGGGAAATCCTGCTTTCGGCCGTCTATGGCCTGAGCGCGGAAGAAGTGCCGGCAAATCAAACGGTGGACGCCGACAATCGCCTGCTGTGGCGCGCCAACTGGCGGCGCATGGACGCGGAGACGCTGCGCGATTCACTGCTCTTCGCCGGCGGGAATCTGGATCTGCGCGAAGGCGGCGAACCGGCCGTGCTGAACGATCAGAACACGCGCCGCACGGTCTATGGCTTCGTGAGCCGGCGCAAGCTGGACCCCTTCCTTGCCCTCTTTGACTTTCCCAATCCCAACAGCACCAGCGAGCAGCGCACCGAAACCAATGTTCCGCTGCAGCGATTATTCCTGATGAATAGCAGCTTCGTGGAGCAGCAGGCGGCCGCGCTGGCAAAGCGTCTGACCGGCACGGACACCGAAAAGCTGCGCCAGGCCTACCGGATTCTCTATGGCCGCACACCGGCCGACGACGAACTGCAAATGGGACTCGAGTTTGTTGCCAAGAGCGGCTGGAATGAGTATGCACGCGTCCTGTTGAACGCGAACGAATTTGACTGGTTGAATTAGCGATAACGAGATCGGTGAATCGATATGGGAATGACACGGCGGGATCTGCTGAACGTAATGGGCGCGGGCTTCGGAATGGTGGGCCTCCGCGGCATCGCCGGCGCCGAGATGGCGGCGGACCCCCTAACGCCTAAAGCGACGCACTTCCCTGCCCGGGCGAAGCGCGTAATCTATCTGTTCCTGAACGGCGGTCCGTCGCAGGTGGACACGTTCGACCCCAAGCCGAAGTTGACCGAGTATCACGGCAAGACGCTGCCGGCGGGGAACTTGAAAAGCGAGCGCAAGACGGGAGCCGCGCTCCGTTCGCCGTTCACCTTCCAGAAATACGGGCAGAGCGGAATCGAAATCAGCGAGATTTTCCCGAAGCTGGCGGAATCGGCGGACGATCTGTGCGTGATCCGTTCGATGTATACCGACCGCCCTAATCACGAACCCTCGCTCTACCTGTTGAACAGCGGGGAAAAGCTGCCGGGACGCCCCTCCATGGGCAGTTGGCTGACCTACGGACTGGGGACGGAGAATCAGAACCTGCCGGGCTTCGTCGTCCTGTGTCCCGGCGCGCCGGTGGTCGGCTCGCAATTGTGGAGCTCGACGTTTCTGCCGGCGGTCTATCAAGGTACGCACATCAACAATGAGGAGAAGGACCCCGATAAGCTGATTCAGAATCTGCGAAACAAATCGCTGTCCCGCGAGCAGCAGCGCGGCGAGTTGGACCTGCTGGCGAAGTTGAACCGCCGCCACATGCAGCAGCAGGGCGACGACCCCCAGTTGGAAGCGTCGATTCAGGCGGCCGAGATCGCTTTCCGTATGCAGGCCGAAGCGCCCGACGCCTTCGACATCCGCAAGGAAACCGCGGAGACGCGCGCGCGGTACGGCGATAGCGAGTTCGGGCGCGGCTGCCTGATCGCGCGCCGCCTCGCCGAGCGCGGCGTGCGCATGGTGCAGGTTTACTTCGGCAACGGGCAGCCTTGGGACAATCACGACGATATCCAGATCCACCGCAAGCTGGCGGCGGATGCCGACCCCGCAATCGGCGCGCTGCTCCTCGATCTGAAACGCAGCGGGATGCTGAAGGACACGCTGGTCCTCATCGGTGGTGAATTCGGGCGAACTCCCGTGGTCGAAGTCAGCGGCCTCATCAAAGTGCAGAACGGACGCGACCACAACAATCACGGCTTCAGTTACGTGCTTGCAGGCGGCGGAATCAAGCCCGGCACGGTCTACGGTTCCACCGATGAGTTCGGCTTCAAGGCGGAGCAGAATCCCGTCCACATCCACGATCTGCACGCCACCGTGCTGCACCTCATGGGCCTGGACCACACGCGCCTCACCTACCGCTACAGCGGCCGGGATTTCCGGCTGACGGACGTCGCAGGTACCGTCGTAAACGGAATCCTGGCGTAAACGCTACACCTGCCCCGGCGTTACTTTCGCCGGATAATTCAGCGACGCATACCAATCTCCGCGGCCCTGCGGCATGAGATCAAGAATCTGGTAGACGGGACACAGTAAGTCCAAGCCCCGCTCCTTCACGTCCTTCGCCATCGCAGGGTGTGCCGTGTAGAAATGGCGCAATCCGCCTTCGTTGTCGCGCGTGAAAACCGATACCGTGGAGTCCTGGTGGCCCTCGCGGTCTTCGCTATTGAGATCGTACTTGAACGTGTTATCGCCGCAGCTCAGGAGGCGCAGATTCTTCCAGTTCCGGTTTCGCGCATGCTCGCGCAGCGCGCTCAGTTCGGCCGCCGCAACAATCGCGACATCCACGTTTTGCGCCAGATGGTGCGCCACGCCATTCCATCCGTCCACAAACATCGTGCACATCGGGCAAGGGGTGGTGTTTTTCTTCCCAAACATCAGGTGATAGACCACCAGAGAGCGGTCGGGTGAGGTAAATAATTCGCTGAGGCGCACCACCCGCGCCGGTGAATCACCGGCGTTCAGATCGGCCGGACCTTCCTGGAATTCGTAATCGTGAATAGAAGGGCCCGGCGGCAGGGCGCGGCGAAGTTCGGCAACACGCTCGCGTTGGCGCATCAGTTCGATTTCCGCCAGCCGGAGGTTATCTCGCTTCGCGAGGTATTCCTGTGATTCGTTCCACAGATTGGTTTGTGGAAATGTTATGGTCGGCGTCTCACGCGTCATCGTGCCTCCTCCATTTGTGATTTTGGGTAATTGCAATAAAGTGGCCACCGTGATCTCCCGCCACTATAGTGGGAAGACATGGGTAATGAACTGGTCGTCCTGTACGAGCATCCGGAGTGGCAGAAACCGTTGTTTGCGGCGCTGGAAAAGCGCGGCGTGCGATACGCGGCCTTCGATCTCAAGAAGGCAGCGTTCGATCCCGATCGCGTTCCGGAGGCCCCGCTGTACTTCAATCAGGCGAGTCCCAGCGCCTACGTCCGCGGCAATACGCGGGCCGTTCCGCTCGCCCTCTCGCTCATGCGAACTTTGGAATTGGGCGGCGCGCGGGTGCTGAACGGTTCTCGGGCATTCGCACTCGAGCTGAGTAAATCCGCCCAGGCCGCGCTGATGCAAAAGCTCGGAGATTGCGCATCCGCGCTGTATCGCCTTCAACGACGTGGAGGCCGCGCTGGCCCAATGGGGCGATGCCTGGCCGGCACTCTTGAAACCCGAACAAGGCGGCAGCGGCGCGCGCATGTACCTGTTGCACTCCGCCGAAGAACTCCGCCGTCTGCTCCGCGAACGCCCCGAGTTGTGGCTGCCCGGATAATCTGCTGATGTTGCAGGAGTATTTCGAAGTCGATTCCGCGAAGGGCATCGTGCGCATGGAATTCCTGGGCGGCGAGTTGCTCTACGCGATGCGCGTGGTATCCCACGGCGCGTTCAATTTGTGTCCCTCGGAAGCCTGCAATCCCGAAGGCGGCGGTGATTCGCATTGCGCGATACCGGAAGCCAAACCCGCCCAACCAGTCGAATTTTTCCCTTATCCCGAGGTGCCGCCGAATGCCGTGCGGGCCGGCGCAAAACTGATGGCCGCCGGAGGCCTCGACGTCGGCGGAATCGAGTACCTGGAGGCATCGGACGGCCGCCTAATCTTCTACGACGTCAACGCAAATTCAAACCTGCGCGCACCCATCGGCCAGGCCTTCGGCTTCGACCCCTTCGAACGCGTGGTGGATTTCCTGACGACCCTTGAGATCCGTTAGCCGCTAAGGCGCTTCCGGAATCGATAGACCCAACCACTCCGCCATCAGCCGGTACGTGAAGCCCCAAAGCGGAATGCCCTGCAGTTCCACGCACGGGAAAAGCGTAGCCCCAGGACGCTCCGCGATCGGCCGCAGTTCGTGGCGCGACGGATCACGCAGATCGCGCAGCGGCACCCAGAGAGCTGCGGCAGCCTCGCGCGGTTCCAGCACCGTCGGCAGCTCCGCGCTCACCGCAAACACAAAGGGCGCCACCATGACGTAGGGCGGTGTCAGGCGCCGGGCCACTGTGTATGGCAGCGCGGCTTCCATCTGCTCGCGCGCCAGAAAGATGCCGCACTCTTCCGCCAGTTCCCGGCGGGCTGTGTCCAGGGGATCGAGATCTTCCGGGTCGCATCTTCCCCCCGGAAACGACCAGTGCCCGGACCACGAATCCCCCGCGCGTTCCGAACGTCGAATGAGCAGGACTGATTCCTCCGCTCCTCGAGCATGCACGATCGCCACGGCTGCATCCGGTTGGGTCACCTCTCTATCATGTACCGGTACGCAATCGGAGGTTTTTGTCCGATACGGAAAGAATGCACCGGCGCGAGTTTCTGGCAGCAGCCTCCGCAACCCTGGCGGCGAGAGGAATTCTAAGAGGTCAGGCGTCTGTCTTCGATGTGCGTAAGTATGGCGCGCAAGGCGACGGGAAATCTAAGGATACGGCGGCCCTGCAGCGCGCCGTGGACGAATGCGCGGCCGCCGGAGGAGGCGTCGTCTACCTTTCACCTGGTATCTATCTTGCGGGCACCGTAGCCCTGAAAGATAACGTCACGTTCCACCTGGAAGCCGGCGCCACGCTTCTCGGCAGCACGGATTTGGCCGACTATCGCCACGAAAATGGCCCGCCGAAACTGGGCGACGCCAATGGCAAACATCTCCTGTTCGCGCGCGAAGCGAAAAATGTCACCCTCTCCGGCGCAGGAACAATCGATGGCCAGGGCCACGCTTTCTGGGTGCCGAGCGGCCGCAAAACTCCGCCGCCCGAGGACGCCTGGCGCGACGTCGCAACGTATGATTGGAAGCCGCTCGATCGCCCGTCTCCCATGGTAGAGTTCTTCGGCTGCACTAATTTGCGCATCGAGGGCGTAACGCTGGCGAATGCCTCGGGCTGGACGCTTCGCCCGATTGAGTGCGACACCGTGGTGATCCGCGGAATCAAGATTCGCAACCCCGTCATCGGACCCAATACCGACGGCATCGACCCGACCTGCTGCCGCAACGTTTTCATCAGCGATTGCGATATCGCGACCGGTGATGACTGCATCTGCCTCAAGAGCGAAGGCCCCTATGGACGCATGGGTCTCACCCGGAACATTACCATCACCAACTGCGTGATGACATCCTGCTGCAATGGCCTGAAGTTCGGCACCGCCACCCGCGGCGGATTCGAGAACATCACGTTCTCCAATTCGGTGATCTATAACGATGACGTGGCGTTGAATGCCCGCGTGATCGCCGGAATTGCAATTGAGATGGTGGACGGTGGCTGGGTGGACGGTGTAGCGATCTCGAACATCCGTATGCAGCGCGTCCGCACACCCATATTCCTGCGCCTGGGCGCCCGGCGCGGAGAGGGGCGAATGCGCGGCGTGATGATCGACAACGTGCACGCTACCGGCGCGATCCTGACCTCTTCAATTACGGGAACTCCGGGACACGCCGTGGAAGACGTCTCGCTGACGAATATCCATATCCAGACGCAGGAAGCCGGCAGGCAGGAGTGGACAGGGGGCGCAATTCCGGAAGTGGAGAAAGGCTATCCCGAAGCCCGCATGTTCGGCCGCCTGCCCGCGTATGGGTTGTACGTGCGGCACGCCGCCGGCTTGAAGCTGGATAATTTACGCCTCGTGGCGGGTAAACCGGATGAGCGGCCGGCGCTGCACTTTGAGGATGTCGATGAACTGCGAGTGGACCGCCTGGAGGCCTCCGCACCCATAAGCACGCAGCCGCTGATACGGCTCGTCAATGTGCGGCAAACGGTGCTCGATGGTTGCGTGGCGCCCGATATGGCCGGCGCCGCGGTAGAAATCTCGGGCAGCGAGTCCGCTGGAATCCACCTTGCCGGCAATAGTTTCAGTCGCGCCGCAAAGGCCCTCGACCTGAAGGGCGGGGCGGCGCCCGGCGCCGTCTCGATGTAGCTCGCCCCTAATTTAGGAAATACGTGCGGTACAACGTATCGCGCTGTTTGGGCACGAAGCCCGCGTCGCGGATAATGCGGCGAAGTTCCTCTTCGCTGGCGCGGTGATGTGCGCCCGCGGCGGAAACTACATTTTCCTCGATCATGATACTGCCCACATCGTTGCCGCCGAAGCGCAGCCCAAGCTGGCAGGTCTTCAGTCCCTGCGTCACCCAGCTCGATTGCACGTTTTCGAAATTGTCCAGATAGATGCGGCTGATGGCCAGCGTCTGCAGGTACTCCACCGCCGTAGCCTCTTCCTTCACGAAGCGGCCCAGTGAAGTGTTCTCGCGCTGAAACGTCCAGGGGATAAACGCCGTGAAGCCGCCGGTCTCTTCCTGCAGCCCCCGCACGAGTTCCAGGTGGTTCATGCGCTGTTCCAGGGTTTCGCCGCAACCGAACATCATCGTCGCGGTGGTGCGCATGCCAAGCTGATGAGCGGTGCGGTGGACGTCCATCCAATCCTGAGTCCCGCACTTCAACCGGCTGATGCGGTGGCGAACGGCGTCATCCAGAATCTCCGCGCCGCCCCCCGGAATCGAATCGAGTCCCGCGTCGCGCAGGCGTGCGATCGTATCGCGCAGCGAAATCCCACTGATGTCCGCGATGTTCGTCACTTCCGGCGCGGAGAGGCAGTGCAGGTGAATCGGAAATCTCGCCTTGATCCCGCGGAAGAGTTCCTCGTACCAATCAATCTTGAGATCCGGATGCAGTCCGCCCTGCATCAGACACTCCGGTGCCGCCCAGGTCCAGGTCTCCTGAATCTTGTCGTAAATCGTCTGGTTGGAAAGTATGTAGCCTTCCGCGTGACCCGGCGGACGATAGAATGCACAAAAGCTACAGTATTCCGTGCAGAAATTGGTGTAATTGATATTGCGGTCGATTATGTAGCTGACCACGTTCTCCGGATGCCAGCGACGGCGAATCCGGTCAGCCTCCATGCCAATGCCGATCAGATCGTCGGAGCGGAACAAATCGAGAGCTTCTTCGCGCGTGATCATAGAGGGGCCGGTCACTGACGTGCCGGTCCCTTTAGAATAGCAGGACCGGCCGCGACTAAGCGCCCACCGCAACCAGTTGCGTGCTTCATCGGCTGGGCAAAAAGATAGATCGTAAAGACGGGCTTAGAATCGCCCTTGCCCCATCGGTTCACGGCCCACTTGGCGCGCAGGAACTTTAGCTCGGAATGGTCAGTGAGATCCAGGATAATCTGATACGTTCCGCAGTAAAACTTCTGTGGAAACGATGCAATCGGTTTGGTACCCCATTCGGTGCCGTCGGAGGAGCCCCAAATGGAGAGGTCGATGCTTTCCTGTTCGATAATGCGTGTGATGCCGAGGGTCAGAACGAGCGTTCCACCCGGTACTTCACCTAAAGCCATTGCAGGCCCGGTTCCGGCTTCGCGGACTGTTGTCTCCGCTACTAGAAACTCTGGGAGCATAGCACTTCACCGCCCTAACCTGAAGTTCCTATTATAACTTCAGGAATTGCTTCCTCGCCATCTCTAGCGTCTCATATTTCTTACAAAAACAAAAGCGTACTTGCTGCGCGCCACCGGTGGCGTGTGCGTAAAAACTCGATCCGGGCACTGCCGCAACCCCTAAATTGGTGATCAGGTGGCGAACAAATGCCGCGTCGTCCGCAAAGCCAAATCCGGAAACATCGGTCATCACATAATATGCGCCGTGCGGTGTAAAACACTGAAAGCCTGCCGCTTGCAAACTACTCACTATGTGATCCCGCCGCGCCGCATATTCGGTTGACAGGTGTGCGTAATAGCTCTCCGGCATGGACAACGCCAGTACACCTGCCTGTTGCAGCGGTGCCGCTGCACCGACCGTTAGAAAATCATGAACCTTCCTGATGGAATCTGTTAAATCCGGCGAAGCCAGCACCCAGCCGACCCGCCAGCCCGTCACGGAGTAGGTCTTGCTCATGCTATTCACCAGAATCGACCGGTCGCGCATCCCCGGCAAAGACATGATGGGAATATGCACGGCGCCATCGTAAAGAATATGCTCGTATATTTCATCAGTGATGGCCAGCGCATCGAACTCCTGGCAAAGCCCCGCGATGAACTCGAGTTCCTGCCGTGGAGAAAACCTTGCCCGTCGGATTATTCGGTGAGTTCAGAATGATGGCTTTCGTCCGCGGCGTGAACGCGGCCCGAAGTTCGTCCGGGTCAAAATTCCAATCCGGCGCTTGAAGTTTGACGTAGCGCGGAACCGCCCCGCATAACTGCGAATCCGGCCCGTAGTTCTCATAAAACGGCTCGAACAGAACGATCTCGTCCCCGGGGTCGACCACCGCCAGCAGCGACGCGACCATTCCCTCCGTGGCACCGCAGCAAACCGTCACTTCGCGTTCCGGATCGAATGCCATCCCATAGGTGCCCTGATACTTAGCGCATATGGCATCGCGGAATGGTTTGGCTCCCCAGGTGATCGCGTACTGATTGATATCGGCGTCGATCGCTTCCGCGGCGGCCCGCTTCAGTGCCTCCGGAGCGGGAAAATCCGGGAATCCCTGCGCCAGGTTGATCGCGCCGTGGCGGACGGCGAGCCGGGTCATCTCCCGGATTACCGATTCGGTAAAACGCGAAATGCGTTGGCTGCGGAAGCGGTTGCGAAAAGCGCGTGGCTGTGGTTGACACCTTAAGAGGGTACTTTGAGAGATGGGCTGACGGCAAGTGAATGCCGCCAGCCCAAGTGTCAGCAGAAAGGTAAAGTGCCCGTGAGCATAGCAATTCCCGAATCCGCGGAAATAGAGTAGCGTTGGATAGTTTGAGTTTCCTTATCTAAAGTTAGTAATCACGCCGGAATAAGAATGCCTGCAAAATAATATCGGTGGGATACATCATTTTCATTGTGGAAAATCCCCGCTCATGGCACACTAGATTCACGAAATTCAGGGAATACTCTGTGGAACTAACTGACCCCAAAGTAATCGACGCCTTGAGAAGAGCCGTAGAAACGCGCCGTCAAACGCGCCGCTCGCGGCAGGTAAAGCTTACGGACGTCCCCGCCGAACGGCGAAAGCGCTGTGCTTGCGGTACCTGTTCCGTTTGCCTGGACAATGCCCGCTGGGATGCGATTTTCAACGCCAAGTTCGCGGACCCGGACTACTACAAGTCCCGCCCCATCCGCAGCGGTTCCTCGCTCGATTGGATGAGGCCGTTGCCGCGTCCGACTCCCGGCGGCTCAGCAGAGCAGTGATGGCAATCGTGATCACTCGCCTGGTAGCCGGCTCCCATTCAGTCGGCTATCAGCTTGATCTCGCCGATCCCGCCTTGTACTTCAACGCGAATCTTGTTCTCTGCCCGCTCGTAAGAATCGCTGACCCAGTGGTCTCCCTCTCTGTGCAAGCCGCGCACGTTGATGCTGCCGATGCCGCCGTGAGCTTCGGCATAAATGCCGGCATCCACCGGAAGATGCACGGTCGCCTGCCCCACGCCTCCGCGAATATTCACGTTGTAGCTGTGCTCGACCTTGCCTCGAAGATCCATGTCGAGTTGCCCCACCCCCATATCCAGTTCCACGCCGCGCAGCTTCAGGCTGCCTAAATCGAGTCGCGCCTGGCCAGCCCCAAAGTGCACGATCAGATCGAGCGGCACCTTGTTGCTCAATTGAAGATCCCAGCGATATTGCGTCTTGCCGATCGTCGCGGTGTGATTCGTGCCCGGTTGGGTGATGCTCAGCGAGCCGCGATTGCCATCCCGCGTGTAGTGCACCTCCGGCTTCCACGACGGACGATTGAAGCTGAAGTCGCCGCGAAGCAGTTTTTGCGCGCCATCCGCTACCCGCAAATCGCCCGCGCCCATGCGTAGTTCTACACGAACTTCCTCGGAGTTATCCAGGTCCACGCTTTCCGAGGAATACTCAACCGGGCCGAAGTTACTCTTATCCACTACACAAGCGGTCAGTCCCAGCAAGGCAGCAAGCGGCGGCAAATATCTGGCTTTCATGAAATCTCCACCTGGAATGTACGCCATCAAGGCGGCGGTTGTTCCTCTTAATGCAGCCTCAACTCCGGAATTCAAAGGTACCCATACGAACACTGGCGGTACCCGTGCACTGCTTATATGCGAGGTGCACAACCTGCACCGAGGGAGATTCATCATGCTGCATTGGTCACTGGTTTTCTTGGTTTTCGCGTTGATCGCGGCCGTTCTCGGCTTCGGCGGACTCGCCGGCGCTGCTGTCGGTATCGCGAAGATTCTATTCTTCGTTTTCCTGGTAATCTGGCTGATCGCGTTCCTCACCGGACGCCGAGCAGTCTGACGAACCAGAACCTAACTTCCGGGCGGGTTCTGGCGGATGCCAGTACTCCAGTTGACGTACTCCGGTTCAGTGGCAAATTTCGTGCACAACTGAGTCCGCCAGAACTCGCCCTAAACTTTCCCCTCCCCTGATGGTTATTTCGCTCGCGACACTTTCCCTCGATACAATATATTTATGCGCATTGCGAGTTGGAAGTGGATCGGAGCGATTGCCCTTGGCGGCGTGGCGCTTCTCACTGCCCAGGAGTGGCAGACCGTCGTCAAACTGGCAGACGTCGATTTCACCGGTCTGACCGCGCACGAAAAAGACCACCGCCTTGCACGCCCTGCGCAATTTCGATTGCACTTGCGGGTGCGATATGAAGGTCGCCGAATGTCGCGTGAAAGATCCCAGTTGCTCCTATAGTCGTGGACTCTCCGCGATGCTGGTGGATTCCATCCGCAAGGGTAAGTCGCGAAACGCGATGCGGTAGCGGAGGCGAAGGCTTCTAAACTCGGGCACGTGGCCGAAGCCAAGCTCCTCGAACGATCCGGTTCCGATTCCAACCCTCGGCTCCCCCACCATGGGGCCGGCCAACGCGCGCATCGTGCTCGTGGAGTTCTCCGATTTTCAGTGCCCCTATTGCGTCAAGGCGGTGGAGAAGATCAACGCGGTGTTGAAGGCGTACCCCAATGATGTCCGCCTGATCTTCAAACAGTATCCGCTGGAATCGCATCCCCAGGCGTCCATCTCCGCGGCCGCCGCGCTGGCCGCCCACAATCAGGGAAAATTCTGGCAGATGCACGATGTGTTGTTCGCCAACCGCACACAGCTTTCCCGGCAGAACATCATGGCGTGGGCCGGTAAGCTCGGCCTGGATATGAAACGCTTCACCGCTGACCTGGATTCCGACGCCATCAAAAAGGCCGTCATCCGCGATACCCAGGATGGCGATAAGGCCGGCGTCGAAGGCACGCCTACCGTGTTTATTGACGGCCAGCGCTACAACGGCGAACTGGCGCTGGATGCCATCAAACCGGTAATCGATGGCGAGCTGAAGCGCATCGCCGCCGCCAAAAAATAGGCCGCTCGCGAACACGTCAAAATTCCGTTGGTGACCCAACTTGGGTCACCACGCATTTCGAACTGGCTGAAAACACGCCTCTCAAAAACATTTTGGTGACCCAACTTGGGTCATCTGGGTTCAAACGGTGGCGACGTAAACCTGCGTGACGCCCGTCTGGTCGCTGGCGAAAGTGACCATCGATTCGTCGTTGCTCCAGCTCGGGTGCGGATGCGTGTGCTGCGGCCCGTAGACCGTATCCACCGCGTTTTCCATCCAACTCAGGGTATTGCGCGCATGCACGAAGTCCTCGGCCAGCGCGTATCGCGATTGCCGCCACTGCGAACCCTGATTGCTCGACCCCGAGGCGCAGAGCGCGCGCCTGCTGCCTGTCTCCGCATCGATAATCTGCAGCCCTTCGTCAGGATGATTCGTGTCGCAGAGAATGCGCGTCCCGGCGCGGTCCGGCGCGATATGCCACGCATTGTATTCCGTAATCGTACGAATCTCGCGCGTGGTCCAATCCATCCGACATAGGGCGCGCGGCCAGATCGTGAACACCAGGTCGCCGGTGCGGCCCAGGAACGTCTCGTGCACGATGAACTCCTCGTTGCCGTGCTAGATGCAGGCACTCCATCCCCGAGCCGTCGCGGCGCACCCGGTGCATGCGCGGCGCCGGATCGCCGGAAAATTCGATCCACTCCGGTTCCAGCGGATGGAATTGCGGATGAATCACCGTCCTCGGAAACGGAATCACCGTCGACTGCGCTGCCGTCGAAGCGGCCCGCGATCAACCCGCGTCCGCTCGCTCCCGCGAAGGCGGCGGTGAACCACTCCCCATCGCGCGCTGATCGAGCATTCGCCTAACTGCGCGCCCGGGAACTGGAAGATCATCCGCTCGTCGCCGCCGGCGCGTTCCACCGTCCACACTTCCCCGCCCCGCGTCACCACCAGCGTCCGTCCGTTCGGGATGGAGCGCCGCCGAATAGGGATGGATCGCCGCGCCGTTCGTCAGTCGCCGCAGTTCGCCCGTTGCCAGCGAAACTTCGAACAACTGCGCGTCGCCCGTGCGGTACGAGGTGAAGAACATCTCGCCGATCGCCCGGGAAGAACGAGCTCTGCAGAAAATACGTCGGATGGTTGATGTGCGGACCGTCGGTAATCTGGCGAATCATCGCAGACCCAAATACAAATCGCGCCCCGCTGCCAGCGCCGCGATCTTGCGGTCCGCCACCGAGCGTTTCAACATCCAGAATCCGCAATCCGGATGGATCCAACCCACCCGTCCCGCCCCCAGAATCCCTTCCGCCCGCCCCAGGGCGCGCGCGATTTCCTCCGCGGTCTCCACGTGATTCACCTTGACGTCGATCACTCCCAGCCCGATCTTGATCTTCGGGTCAACATCCTTCAGCGGCTCCAGGTCCTCCGGCCGCCGGTGCGCCATCTCGAGCACCAGGTGATCCACATGCAGTTGATTGAGAAAGCCCGTCAACGCCCGCCATTCGCCGCGCTGGATCGTCTGCCCGCCATAATTGCCGAAGCACAGATGGACCGCTCGCCTGCCGCCGAACGCATCCAGCACGCAATTGATGGCCGCCGCCGCCAGCGGCCCATCCGCCGGATTGCCCGGGATATTCGCCTCGTCCACCTGCAGGCAGTCGCAGGGCAGCCCCGCCACCTGCTGCGCCAGCACTTTGGCGATCCCCATCAGCAGCTGCTCGAAATCGCCGTAATGATTGTCGAGCAGCGTGCGCGCCAGCATGTACGGGCTGGTCACCGTGAACTTGAAAGGCCCGCCCGCCACCGACGCCGCCAGTTCGCAATCCGCCAGCAGATTCAGGGACCCCTCGCCCAGCGCGCGCTTCCACCACCCCCGCCGCTTTCCTGCGGAACTTCATCGTGCTCTTGTGCGCGAACGTCTCGTGATCGCTCCGCCCCACCTGCGAACGAATCCCCGCCATCGGGCGGATGAAATACTCGATCATGCCGTTGGTGTCGGGATGATTGATGTCGAACCGGTACAGTTCGCCATCCGTCGGCAGATCGATTCGCGCCTGTCGCTGCGTGTCGAACACCACGCGTGTTGCGTCCAGCCGCGCCTGTTCGCTGGGCAGCGCGGGCAGCCAGTCCGGTACCGGATAGCTCCCCACCGTGGTCACCACAATCGAGGGCTCAACCGGCATAAGGCATCCGCGGTTTGCGCGCCAGCAGCAGGTTCGCCTCGGCGGCGCCGTCTCCCGTAAACCGCCCCTTGGCGGCGTCTACCGAGAGCTTCCGTCCCACGCGATAGCTGGCATTTGCCAGATGACAAAGATCGGCGCTCATGACCCCGATTGCAACGTCGGCGTGAAGGTCCTTGTAGTTGCGCGAGCGGCACGCGGCCAGGAAGTTGGCCATGTGCGGAGGCGTATCGCCGCCCGCGGTCTTCGGCTCGTCCATCACCAGTTCTTCCTTATCGCCCTTGTAAACCTTGAACCCGTTGCCGTCGATTCCCATCCATCCCTCGGCGCCGTAAAAGAGATTGCCGACATAATTTCCGCCGCCCTTGGCAATGCTCCCTTCTCCCCCGGTGTTCAGCCCGCGCACTTCGAAAACAAGCTCCCTGTCGCCGTAATCGAAGCTGGCGAGCTGCGTGTTCGGCGTCTCCTGGTCGTCCGTGTAAACGTACTTGCCGCCGGTCGAAACCACGCTCTTGGGAAACATCACTTCGCCCAGCCCCCAGCGCGCAATATCCATCTCGTGAACGCCCTGGTTGCCGATGTCGCCGTTGCCCGTGTCCCAGAACCAGTGCCAGTTGTATTTGAAGCGCAGGGGATTGAAAGGGCGCAGCGGCGCCGGTCCCAGAAACATATCCCAATTCACTCCCGCCGGAACCGGTGCATTCTCGGCATGGCCAATCGAGGGCCGCCGTTTGAAGCACAAGCCCTTCGCCAGATAGACCTTGCCGATCACGCCCTCCTGCAACAGCTGGATGGCCTTCATCTTGTAGGCCAGGCTGCGGCTCTGCGACCCGATCTGCACCATCCGTCCCGTCTTGCGAGCCGTCTCGATCATGCGCTCGCCTTCGTGAACGTCATGGCAGGCGGGCTTTTCGCAGTACACGTCCTTCCCCGCCTGGCACGCCCAAATGGTCGCCAGCGCGTGCCAGTGATTGGGTGTGGTGATCGAAACCGCGTCCACGTTCTTATCGGCGAACAGCTTGCGCATGTCGTCGTAGCCCGACGGTTGCTCCCCGGTCAACCGTTTCACATTCGCCTGGCCGGTTTCGAGCGCCGCCTGGTTTACATCGCAAAGCGCAACAATGCGCGCATCGGGCAGCGTGGCATAGCTCTTGATGTGGTCATTGCCTCGCCCCCCAATGCCTACGATGCCGATGTTCACCTTGTCATTGGCGCCGAGAACGCGGCCCAACGAAAATGCCGTGCTCGCCGCCAGAAAACTCCTGCGTGAAGTGTTTGTCATGCCGGTATCCTGATCGTCTCGGGCAATAGAATAACAGGACTCGGCCTGGTTTTGGAGCGTTTGGTAAAATTGGCTTATGGTGCGCACCAGGTTGGCCGTGGCCCTGCTCGCGATCTCCTTCAGCAGCTCACTCCCGGGATTCGCCGCCGATCCCGATCGTGATTTTTCCGGCAAATGGACAGTTGGATTCCGCCAGCAGCCGCGTCCAGGCGCTTGCCATGGAAATCGAGCCGGTTCTTACCGTCGTCCAGCAGGCGGACGTCATCCGCTGCTCCAATCACGCCACCTTCGCGCTCAACGGCTCCGAGACCCGCTATCAGGTGGAGCGCGGAGCGCCGCAGCACCGCGGTCAAATGGGAGGGCTCGGCCCTCCTGATCAACACCCTCGTTTCCGGCCCCGAGGATTACACCATCATGGATCGCTGGAGACTCTCCGCCGACCATGCCACCCTGACCATCACCCGCCAGGTAGTTCGCGGCACGCGCGAAACCGAAGGCACCCTGGTCTATCGCGCGGAATGGTATCAGGCGCCTGCCCCGGCGAACCTTCCCGAATTGCCGCGACGCCCCGCCGCCGTGCGCGCTTCGCCGCCGCCGGAGGCGCCCGCGCCGCCGGAACTGGTCGTCCCCGAAGGCACGCGCATCGCTCTCGCCTTGCGCAATTCGGTGGACACCAAACACTCCAAAGAGGGAGACCGCGTTTACCTGGAAACCATCTACCCCGTGGCGCGCGAAGGACGCATCGTGATTCCCCCCGGCAGCTTCGTAAACGGCACCATCACCATCAGCAAGCCCGCCGGCCGCGCCAAGTCAAAGGGCGAACTCTACATCCGCTTTGATTCCCTGACCCTGCCCAATGGCGTCACGCGCGATTTCCGTTCCCGCCTCGCCTCGGCGGAAGGCAAAACCGTGGATCGCGCCGAAGGCAAAGTCTCGGGCGAGAACGATACCGGCCACGACGCGCGTACCGTCGCGACCGGTGCCGGTATGGGCGCGGGCATTGGCGGCCTGATCGGCAGGGCCTCCGGCGGAGGCGCTCTCAAGGGCGTGGGAATCGGGGGCGCCGCCGGAGCCGCCGCCGGACTGGCTGGAGTCATGATGAAGAAGGGCCCGGATGCCACGCTTCGGCAAGGCACCACGCTCGAAATGATTCTCGATCGCGACCTCCGCTACAGCCCGGCCGAGATCCAGTAGCGGTCGTCGCTTATCCCAGCCGCGTGATCAGCTGCTGAATCTTTTCCTTCTCTTCCTTCTGCGGATTGTACTTCAGCGCCTCGCGCAGTTGCTCCAAAGCCTTCGATTTGTCGCCCTGCTGCGAATACGCCATTCCCAGATGGTAGTGATAGGTGGAGTGGTTCGGCTGCTTGACCACCAGGTCCTTGAAAATGTCGATCGCGTTGGCCGAGAGATTCTTCTTCAGATAAATCCAGCCCAGCGTATCGGAGATCTCAAACAGGTTCGGCAATAGCTGCTTGGCGCGCTGCGCTTTGGTCAGCGCCTCGTCCAGATCGCCGCCGCTCTCCGCCAGCAGGAAGGCCAGGTTGTTTAACGCCACGCCATTGTTCGGGTCCAACTTCAGGGTAGCCTCGTAAACCTGCTTGGCCTCCGGTTTGCGCGACGCCGAATCCAGCACCAGCGCCAGCGTGCTCAGCACCGTGATGTTATCGGGCAGCGTCTCGCGCGCCTTCTGCAGCGCCTGAATCGAACTCGCCAGGTCGCCCTTACGCCGGTAAGTCTCGCCCATCCGTAAGTAAATATCGCCTTGTTCGCGGCCCTTCTCCGTCTGATTGAGAACCCGGGTGAACGTCTGAATCGCGAAGTCGAATTTACCGGCGCGCACCGCCGTGTTCCCCAGCGCCAGCAGCAGATCCGAGCGGTTCGGAGCCTTGTCGCTCTCCGCCTGCAGAATCCTCATGGCCTCGTCCGTCTTGTTCTGCGCCATCGCCGTCTCGACCATTCCCATCAGGCCGCGCGAATTGGCGGGGCTCAACTGATAAGAACGGCGGAACGCGTCGTCGGCTTCCTTGTACTTGTTCTCCGCCAGGCTCACCACGCCCAACTGGAACAGTACATCGGGCGAACTCGGGTTCGCCTTGAGCATGGCATCCAACATCACCCGCGAGTCGCCGAACTTCTTCTGGCCCATCAAGGCAGCCGATTCAATCAGGCGGGCATTGATATTGCCCTTGTCCAGATTCAGCACGCCTTCGGCCGTCTTCAACGCTCCGTCATACTCCCCGCGCGTCACTTGCAGTTGCGCCAGGGCCAGCCTCGCCATCACATAGTCCGAGCGCAGTTCGATTGCTTTCACGAACTGCTGGCGGGCCTGTTCCCATTCCCCGCGCGCCGCGTGCGCCCGGCCCAGGTTATAGCGCGATACCGGGTTCTCCGGAGCCCGCGTGACCACCGCCTGCAATTCCTGCAGCGCTTGCGCCACGTCTCCCTTATCCAAGAGGAAGGTGGCCGAAAGACCGCGCGCATCGTTGTCGTCGGGTACGTCCTTCAAAAGCTGCGCGTTTACTTCCGCCGCCTCGGCGCGCTTACCCTGGCGCATCAGGACTTCGATCACCCGCTTCTGATACGTCGTCTTCTTTTTCGGATCCTTCGCGATCCCTTCCTTGTATTCGCGGATTGCCGAATCCCCGTCGCCCATCCGCAGGTAGAAATCGCCCACCGTCAGGAACGCCTGGTCGAAATCCTTGGCATGCGACTTGATCTGGTTCAGCACGCCTACCATCTCGTCCCGGCGGCGTTGGCCGTAATAGTGCATCGCCAACAGCGTGAGAAAACCATACTGCTTGGGATTGCTTGCGGCCGCCTGCTTCAAAACTTCTTCGCCCAGCTGCGGCTTGTTCTGAAACAGGAACATGCGATACAGCTCGGTGTAGGCGTACTGAAAAGTCTTGTCTTTTTCGATGACGCTGCGATACAGCTTTTCCGCGCCCACAAAATCGCCGTTCGCCGCCAGCGCGCGCGCCAACTGCATCGAGACACCCTGGTCGCCCGGCTTGACGCCGTCCGCCTTGCGGTACTCCTCGGTAGCCGCCGCCAGCAATTCCTTGCCCTCTTCGGGATGCTTGCTCTTGTACGCCTCGGTCGCCTTGCTATAGTCCAAATCGCCAACCAGGCGGTGCGCATCGAAGGAATTCGGATCGCGCTTCAATAGATCCTTGGTGAATTTCTCCACCTCGTCCATATACTGCTTCTCGCCCTTTGCCACCGCGAGATAGATTTCCGTCAGTTTGACCACTGCGTCCCAGTGCTCCGCCTGATCCGCCGGCAGCAGTTCAATCGACTTGCGCAGCGAGGATACAGCGCCGCCAACGTCGCCTGTCTTCAGGCTCACCAGAGCCATCTTGTAATGCGCCGGGCCGTATTTCGGATCGCGCTTCAGCGCATTCCGGTATTGAATCGAAGCTTCCTTGTACCGGCCCCTGTCGAAGTACTTGTTGCCGCTTTCGAAATACCGCTTCTTCACCACCGCTGGATCGCGGCTGCACGAAACCAACCCGATTAGTACCGACAGAATAAGCGCGACGCTACGCATGGAACGCATGAATTCCTCACAACTTCTTCTATACTTTAAGCCAGACCACAGTTCGGTGCCATACCCCGAAGGTGGACTATCGAGAAACTTCAGTATTATAGCAGTACTAGGAGTCGCGCCGGCCTGCGCGGAAAATCGCTAATCCACCGCAAACAAGTGGTACGTTACTTCCGCTGGTTGGGCTGCTCACACCGCCGATTTTTACCGTAATCGGCAGGCCATTCCCCTTGATGTGCGCGCCCGGTATCCGGCAGTTGATCTGGTAAACCCCGATCGCCCCCGGCTGAAGTCCGCTCCAATCCACGATGATCCCCGCTTCCTTGATCAGTGGATTCCCGAAGTACAGGTTTACCGGCGCGGTCACCGCCAGCGGGCTGGAGGGCGACGGAGTTCCGGCCGTCACCCGTCCCCCCGTCGTCGTGCCCATCCCGGTCACGTACAGCGTCAACTTCTCGTCCCGCTTTCCCGGGTTATCCTGGTTCACCCGGCTCCCGTCCGCGTGGTAAAGCGCCGGACCCTGGCTGTCCACGAATACCGCCGGAGCGTACTTCGCCACCGTCACCGTAACCGTATTCGACGCCGCCAGCCCGGTCAGCGAACGCACCACCAGCGAATAGCGCCCCGCCGCCAGCGTCGGCGGTACTTGCGCATTGATCTGGCCCGCGGCCGTTGCCAGCAGTGGGATCGGCGCATTGTTCAACGTGACGCAGGTGCCGCCCAAAACCGTCGGCAGCGGCGAACTGGCCGAAGTCGCGGCCGTTGCCAGATTGCTCCCGAAAATCGAAATCAGCCCGCCCGGCGCAATCGCCGGTTGGAAGTTCGCCGTGTTCACCACTCCGCTGCTGCTCAAAACCGGAGTCTGCGTGCCCGAACTTCCCAGCGGCACGATGCTCAAACCGGAGGTCGTCAGCACAAACGCCGTCGTCCCCGCGGAATCCAGCGCCAGCGAGCGTCCCAGCGTGTTGACCCGTGCCCCGGCGCGCGCGATCGTACCCGGCATCTCGAGCGTTCCCGCGGAGGCCAACGTGCGCAGCGTGTTGATGTCCACCACCTCCACCAGGCCCGTGTCCGATGGGGTGGCGTTGGCCGCCGTAATCGGAATGCTATATCGCGCGTAACTCTGTCCCCCGACCGCCGCCACCGCCGCCACCGGCCTGCCGGTCGATACCGGACCGCCCGGCGTCGGCAGTCCTCCGCCGCCCACCGGCCCCGTCGCCGTCTGCCCCACCGGCGTCAGCGAGGAATCCAGCAGCTGGTCGTTCACCAGGTAGTACTGCCCGTTCGGTCCCGCTGCAATCGGCCCGTAGTAACCGGAGATCGGCGCCGGAATCACACTGCGCGCCGCGATGAAATCGTCGTCGGACGCGCTGTACAAATAGGCCGTGCCGTTGCCGCCCAGAATCAGCACGAAATTGCCTTCCGGTGTCGCGACCATCGTTTGCGGCGCCGTAATGCTGCGCGCCGTGCCGAAAATGTTCGTATTCAGGGAACGCGGCAGCACCTTGTCGCCGACAATCTTCCAGAGCGTGCCGTCGCTCATGATCACCTGCGGCCCGCGCTGGCTGCTGGCAATCACGCTCGGCGTGATCAGCGCGAACGCCGCGTTGAAGGGCAGCGGCGGAAACAGGATTCGCCCCGTCATCTTCCCCTGCGTCAGATCCACCACGCTGATCTGTTCGCCGCCGCCGCTCGCCACGTAGAGCGTCGTGCCATCGTTGCCGAACGCCATCGAACGCGGCAGCTGAGAGACCGCGATCGCGCGCCAGAAACGCCCGCTGCCGCATATCGAATACTTCCAGCCGGTTGAGTCCCGGATTGGCGATGTAGAGGCGCTGCCGCGCGGTGTCCGTCACCATGTCCGCCAGGCCCGTCGTGCTCGCGCCCCAATCGATCGGCAGCACCGTGCCGCGCGCCTCGGTGTTCCGGCTGTTCTGGAAGACGCGGATCGTCGGAATAATATTGATCGCCTCGGTCGCTTGAGTCAGTAGCTGGTCGGGAGCCGCCGTGCCCAGCGTCCGCGCCGCCGTCGGCGTTGAACTGCACCGTCACGTCGCCGCCGTAGGGGCGCGATGTGGCCCGCACCGTGGCGGAGGTCGCCACCGTCGTCAACACCTGCGTGGTCACGGTAATCTTGCTGCCGCCCACGTCGCGCACCGGAATCACCGCGGAGTTCTGCGCCGCCGTCACCCCGCACTGGTCGCTCGCCAGTAGCGCGATGTTCGAATCCGGCTGCGCCAGCGGCTGGTTGCGCAACGTCCCGATCGGCAGCACGATGAAGCCCGATTCCGAAATCGCGTAAGCCGTCGCCCCGTCGCTCGTAATCACCATCTTCCCGCGCAGGTTCTGCGGCAGCTTGATGCCGAGCTGAATCAGCATCGTATCCGGCGTATTCAAGGTCAGTTGGCTGGTATTCGTCGGCAGCGCGGGTACCGCCGTCGGCACGATGTTGTATGCCGCCAGCAAGCTCGTGCCATCCGGCGTGAACACCGCCCCGCCCTGGCTGGTCTGCACGTTGAAGTTCGCCGTCGCCGGGAACGCGTACGGCGAATTGACCACGTTTTGTTGCGCCAGCACCGCCAGCGTCTGCGTGTCGAACAACATCGGCCCGCTCAGGAATTTGCTCCCGTCCGGCGATACCGCCAGGGTCTCCGAAACCGTCGGCACCACCCGGCTGCCCAGCACCGTGGAAGATGCCGCGTCGAACACGAACACCGTCCGCGTCGTGGCCTGCAAATTCACCCCGATGATCAGTTTGCCGTCCTGCGAAGCCTGTAAGCGGCTCTTGCCCGCCTGGAACCAGCTGCTGTTCGGCGGCGGTACCGTCGGCGCCACCGGTGCCGGAGGAGCCACCACAATCGGCTGCGTCAGGCCGGTGATCGGGTCGTACGTGATCAGGACCTCTGCGCCCGTGCCGGTGCCGATCGTCGTGATCAAAACCTTGCCGTTGAACCCTACCGCCACGCCCTGCGGCTTGGCATCCAGCTGCTTCGAAACTGAAGTGAAGTTGGCCGAATTCAGGTCGATCACATCCAGCGTGGAGCCGTCATAGCAGGTCACATAAAGGTAGCGGGGATTCGGCGTTTCCCGGGAGATCGCAATCGATAGCGGAGTCGCATCGGTCTTGATCGTTGTCTGCAGGCTCGGCGGGTTGACGTTCGTCCGGTAAACCTCCACCTGGTTGGACGCCGAGTTGACCACGTAAAGCCGCTTTCGAGGCTCGTCGATCACCAGATCCGCCAGCGAACTTGGGTGGGAAACCACCGTGCCAAATGTGGCGGCAAGGCACGGCAGACTGCCCAAAAATAGCAGCAAGGGCCGAATTACTGTCATGGGTTAACCTACTATAACCCATTGGGAGGCAGCTAAGTTGCCGGCAAAACTGCCGCCCCCAACTGCTCCACCCCCGTGACTCCAGTCACCGCTTTCTTACCCTTGTCCCCCCACAATCGAAGTATGACGACACTCACTCCCGAACGCACCGTCGGCCAGATCGCCGCCGAGTTTCCCGCCTCCACCCGCGTCTTCGAAAAATACGGTATCGATTTCTGCTGCGGCGGCAAGCTTCCCGTCACCGACGCCTGCCATCGCCTCGGTCTGGATTCCGCCACTTTGCTGCGCGAAATCGAGGACGCTGCCCAGCTTCCCGAGCCCGCTGCCCCCACCGCCTGGCTGACCGCCCCTCTTCCCGCCCTCATCGATCACATTCTCGACACCCACCACGTCTACATGAAAGCCCAGCTTCCGCGCCTCGAAGCCATGCTCGCCAAGGTGCAGCAGGCCCACGCAGAGCGCCACGGCGAACTGCTCACTGCCATCGCCGCCGTCTTTGCTCCCATGAAGGCCGAACTCGACGGCCACCTCGCAAAGGAGGAGACGATCCTATTTCCCCTAATCCGCAGTCTGGTCTCTGGCGAAGCCGGGACATTCCACTGCGGCAGCGTGCAGAACCCCATCCGCGTCATGCTCGCCGAACACGAGTCCGCCGGCGATGGCCTGTTCGAACTCCGCCGCCTCACCGCCGGCTACACCCCGCCCGACGACGCCTGCAATACCTTCCGCGCCCTGTACTTCGAACTCTCCGACATGGAGCACGACCTGCACCGCCACATTCATTTGGAGAACAACATCCTTTTCCCTCGTGCCCTCGGCCTCGAATAAGCCACCCCGCATTTGGGGGCCAGGCCTGCCCGCTCCGGGCCCGCCGGCCCCCTCTGTTTGGCATCGCACACTGCTTCCCCGCCCCTGCAATCCATCCCTCCAAACCCCTTCTGCTCATAGTGGTATAATTCCAGCTTATGGACATTCCTTAAACTGCCCGCTCCTCGGGAACACACGTTCCCTTCGCCTATGCCGAGCAGCGGCCCTCCCGGCAGCTCGCGACGCACCGACAGATCTTTAAAAACAAAGGAGTTAACTGGATGAGGAAATTGATTACCAGTGGTATGTTTGTGATGGGAATGGTGTCTTTGCCGATTACGATGTCGCTGACCCAGGCGCGCCCTACTCCGCCGCCCCCCGATTATCGGCACGACCCCAGACTCCAAACCTTACGAAACTTCTTCAGTAAAGCCGCCTGTCCCGCCGCAACCTATTCCGAAGCATTTCTCGAAGCCGCCGATACCTATGCCCTCGATTGGCGCCTTCTCCCCAGCCTGTCGTTCGTCGAATCTACCGGAGGCAAGTCCGCCCGCAATAACAATCTCTTCGGCTGGAACTCCGGCCGCACCCGTTTCCCCAACCCCATCGCCGGCATTCACGCCGTCGCCTACCGCTTGGCACACTCCGTCCTTTATAAGAACAAGAAGCTCGATGGCTTGCTCGCCACCTATAATCCCAACATCGAATATGCGGAGAAGGTGAAATCGGTCATGCGGCAGATCTCACCCTCCGAGTGATTTCAGTACGCTTATTCCAATAGCCGGACGCCCATATACAGGCCTCCGAACAAAATGATTGAAATTACGATGACTGCCGCCCAGCGGATATAGCGCTCGGTGTTCGTCACCTCTTGATGCTCATCTGCCCTGATTCGATCTGCGAGGCTATCAAACATGGAAACCTCCTATAAGGCCGAAATGAAGAGCGGTTGGCTTTCGCTTGGTGGAATTGTATGCCGAAAAGGTTAAATTTTCCAGACCTGCTTCGCGAGCGGGTGCCTCGATTTCACCCTGTCCGCTTTTTGTGTACTATTGAATACGTTTAACCGGGGCTGAGCGCTTCCCGTACCTTGGCATTCAGTTGGTCCGAGGAAAACGGCTTCTGCAGGTAATTCACGGAACTGTCCAGTACGCCGTCCGGACTCATGATCCGGTCGGTGTACCCGGACATGAAGATCACCTTCATCTCCGGCCGGATCTTGGCGATTCGCTCCGCCAGTTCCCGCCCGTTCATTCCCGGCATGATCACGTCGGTCAGCATCAGCCGGATCGTTTGCCCGGCCCGCTCCACCACCGTGAGTGCCTCGTCGCCATTGGCGGCCTCCAGCACTTCGTAGCCCAGCCCTTTCAAAATCATCACGGAAAGCTGGCGTACGTCGCCCTGGTCTTCCACCACCAGGATCGTCCCCGAACCCTGGCACGGCTCCCGGCTAGCCCGGCCTCCGCTCTCCGCCTTGGGCGCCTGCACGATGCGCGGAAAGAACAGGTTGAACACAGATCCGCTTCCAGGCTCGCTGGTCACCGAAATGTGCCCGCCCGCCTGCGTCACCACGCCGAATACCGTCGCCAGTCCCAGCCCAGTCCCCTTCGAAGAGCCTTTCGTGGTGAAGAACGGCTCGAATACGTGCTGCCGGGTTCTGGCGTCCATTCCCACCCCGGTATCGGCAACGCGCAGCCGCACATAGTCGGCCCCCGCCTCCATCACCCTGGCCGTTTCAATATGGAGAGTGCCACCCTTTGGCATCGCCTCGCGCGCGTTCACCACCACGTTCATCAGCACCTGGTGCATCTGCCCGCGATCCGCGCGGATCGCCACCGCCTCGGGGTCGAGCGTCACCGTCAGCCGGACGTCCTCCCCCAAAACCCGCCCCAACATGCCTTGCGATTCGTGGATCAAGCCATTCAAGTCCAGCACCCGCGGCTGCCCGATCTGCTTGCGGCTGAAGGCCAGGAGCTGCCCGGTCAACTCCGCCCCGCGCTCTCCCGCGCTCTTGATTTCACGCAAGCCCGTCAGCGTCCGCCCGCTCAGCGCCTCGTCCCCCAGCAGCAGTTCGCTGTAACCCGTGATCACCATCAGCAGATTGTTGAAGTCGTGCGCGATCCCGCCGGCCAGCCTGCCCAGGCTCTCCAGCTTTTGCGATTGCAGAAACTGCTCTTCCAGCCGCTTGCGGTCCGTGATATCCAGGAAGGAAACGATGACTCGAGACCAATCGCCCGGCGAGGGCTCGATCGACACGATCATGCTCACCGTCTTCAATCGCCGCCCATCGTGCGCGTCTCGAATTCGGTCTTGTACATCGAATCGCCCGCCGCCAGGCGGCCCATCTCCTCGCAGATCACATCCCAATTCGGTTCGTCGATGATCTGCCCCAGATCACCCATCAATTCCTCTTTGGTCGCCGCCCCGTAGAACTGCCGCGCCGCCTGATTCACATCCAGGATGCGAATCCGCTTCACGCACTCCCGCGCCTCCGCCCGATTCGCCGCCAGATAAGCGCCAATGTCGTCGATTCCGCGCGCCTTCAGTTCGTCCAGGACCACCTTCAATTCGGAGAAGTCTTCTTCCCACATCGGAAACGGAGAATCCTCGAACAGCGTCCGGTAGCGCTCCTCGCGAATCCGCAGCGTCTCCTCCGCCATGCGCCGCTCCGTGACCTCGCGCTCGCGCCCTTCCACTCCCACCTGCCGGCCATTCTCGTCGATGAGCGGACCCCACGATGCCGCCACCCACTTCACCCGGCCGTCGCGCGTAATCAGCCGGTACTCTTCCTCCTGGAAACTGAGCCCTTCAAACAGCCGGTCCCAATACCCCAGCATCCGTTCGCGATCCTCGGGATGTACCCAGCAGATGAAGCCCTGCTGCATCAGGTCGGCTCCGGAATACCCCGTCAGGGTCTGCGCCGCCGCATTCACGAAGGTCAGCCGCCGGTCCATGTCATAGGCCAGCACCATATCCGTCAGGCTCTTCGCCACGAAGTGGAAACGAGCTTCGCTCTGACGCAGCGCTTCTTCCGCACGCTGCCGCGCGGCGCTTTCACGCGCCAGCAACTCTTCCAGTTCCCTGACGCGGGGAGATTCGAATTCGTGGCGTGACTCGGCCATGGGCGAACGGGTTAAGACCCAAAACTACTAGGACTATGATACTGGTGCGGGGTGCGGATTATTGCGACAATTCCGTGCACATTCCAGGCATGCCCCGTTCGAACATACCCGCCGTGCTCATTCCCAGATCTTTCAGGTCCATGCGCTTGACAGCATCTGCTGCGCCGCCCGTGCATGCCGTTTTGATCCGCGACCGGATGGTGCCCAGGGTCTGCGCCCATTTCACCAGGTCGGCCCGCTTCGATACCGGCCCGTGGCCCGGAATTACCGTATCGAAATCGTATTGCAGCGCCTTTTGAATGGTGGCGTCCCACTCCTTGATGCTGCCGCCATTCGCGGTGTCGCAGAACGGCGCACCCGGAGTCACGAACAGATCGCCCGTGTGCAGCACGCGCTCGCCCGGGAAAATAAATTACCGCATCGCCGTTCGTGTGACCGCGCCCTACATACTTGGCAACAACTTCCTTGCCTCCCAGAAAGATCTGGGATTCGTCGCTGAACGTGATCCGCGGCAGCCCGGGCTGCTTCGCCTCCACCATGTTGGCGCGCGCCCGCTTCGAAATGACGATCTCCGCATTGGCGGCCAGCATCGCCTCGTTACCGCCCGTGTGGTCGCCGTGCTGATGCGTGTTCATCACGTAGCGAATCGGCTTGTCGCTGACCGTCTTCACCTTGGCGATGATGTCCGGAGCGTCCGCCGCGAACTTATCGTCCACGATGATCACGCCTTCGGACGTCGGCATGACAGCCACATTGCCGCCATTGCCGGCAATTACCCAAAGGTTCGCGCTCACCTTCTCGATGGTCAGCGGCTGCCGCGGCTGCTGCTGCGACCAGGCCATCCAAAGTCCCGTTAAACCTAACGCTGCCAGCGTTACACGAGTGAACACATTACGAAGAACCATGTCCCAACACTATACCGGAAAACCGCTGCGGATTCCGGCTTGTTCCAGCCTCGTCCGGGTCAATCCGTCCCTACCGCCAGTCGTCTCTCCAGGAGCGCGCCGCACGCCGCATCTCTTCGCCTGCCTGCCGCATTTCCCGCCCCCACTCGCGGCTTGCCTCGCGCATTTCCCTGCTTGCGTCACGCCGCGCTTCGTCCATGGAGCGCCGGACCTCCCGCTGCGCCTCGTATACCGAGCGCCGAGCTTCGGCACGCGCCTGGTAGAGATCCCGCCGCGCCTCGTTGCGCGAGCGTGTCACCTCGCGCATCGCTTCCATGCGCGAGCGCCGCGCTTCCGCCACCGCGCGTCGCGCTTCGTCGCGGCCTTCCCACTGCCATTCCGCCAGCGCGGGAATCGCCAGCAGCAATCCAACCAGTAGATATTTCATTTTGCAGCGTCTCCTCTTACTCGTATCGCAATGCCTGAATCGGGTCGATCGTACTCGCGCGGCGCGCCGGAACAAATCCCGCGCCCGCCGCCACTACCGCTAAAATCCCCAGCGCCGCCGCCGCCGCGCCAATGTCCGTCGGCTTGACTCCAAATAGCTGCGTCGATACGTACCGGCTCACCAACAGCGCCGTTGGAATTCCGATCGCCAGCCCCGCCGCCACCAGCACAATCGTCTCGCGCATCACCATCCACACCACTACCCCGCGCGGCGCGCCCAGCGCCATGCGCAGCCCGAGCTCCCTCGTCCGCCGCGCCACCACGAATGCCATCACGCCGTAGAGTCCGATCGCCGCCAATGCCGTCGCCAGAATCCCAAACGCCGCCGATAGCGTCGCGATCATCCGCTCCGTGCTCAACGTCTCGTCCAGTTGATGCTCCACCGTCTTCATCTGGTATACCGGCATCGTCGAATCCAGTTCCTGCACCTTGCGCCGCAGCGCCGCGAACATACTCCGCGAATCCATCGACGTGCGCACGTAAAACGCCACCCCGGCCGGATAATCCGATTGCGAGAACGGCACGAACACCTGCCGGTGAACCCCCTCGCGCGGACCCTCGTACAACGAGTCCTCCGTCACCCCGACAATCTCCATATCGAGCTTCGATTTCGGCCCCTGCCCAAATCCGATATGCCGCCCGATCGCACTCTTTTCTCCGAAAAAATGCGTGGCGAACTTGCGATTCACAATCGCCACCGTGAGTTTCTTGCCGCTATCGTGATCGTTGAAATCCCTGCCCTCGAGCAGCGGGACGCCCATTGTCTTCCAATACTCGTTCGACAGGCCGTTCATATAGGCCTGCGTATCCTCGCCATCCTTCGTAGTGTGCCCTTCCACCGACATCGTGGAATCCCACTCACCCCCGCTCAACAAAGGCACCATCGCAAAGCCGGCCGACTTTACGCCGGGGGTCGCGCGCACGCTTTCGAGAAGCTGTTTGTAAAACACCTGCAGCCGCGTAATCGAATACCCGCTCAGCGCCGGGTCCACCTGGAACGTCACCAGGTTGTCCAGGTCTTTGAACCCCGCATTCGTCTGTTTGAGATTCGCCAGCGTGCGCACAAACAATCCCGAACCCGCCAGCAGCAGGAACGAGAACGCCACCTGCGCCACCACCAGCGCCTTACGCAGCGTCACCCCGCTCCCGCCTCCCGAGACCGTGCCCACCACGTCCTTCAACGTCTTCCACAGTTCGACCTTGAGCGATTGCACCGCCGGCGCCAGACCAAAGAGGATTCCCGTTCCCAAT
Organism: uncultured Solibacteraceae bacterium; assembly: GCA_963811575.1. Classification (GTDB taxonomy): domain Bacteria; phylum Acidobacteriota; class Terriglobia; order Bryobacterales; family Bryobacteraceae; genus Solibacter. Next base: position 690,949 of record CAWERY010000018.1, read on the forward strand.
GCCAGTGCGCCGTTGAACGCCAGAATGCGCAGGTCCGGATCCGCGCGCAGCATCAGCGTGGAACCGTCGGACGGCAGGAAATGCAGCAGCGCGCGAATCATCGCCACCGCCAGGAACAGGCCCGCCGCGCCGCCCGCTACCGAAATCACCAGGCTTTCGATCAGCAGCTGCCGCACCAATTGCCAGCGCGACGCGCCCACCGCCAACCGCACCGCAATCTCCTTCTGCCGCGATACCGCGCGCGCGATCAACAGGTTCGCCACGTTGAAGCAGGCAATCAACAGCACCAGCCCCACCATGCACATCAACACCACCAGCGCCGTGGCGTAATCACGCCGCATCTGCGAATATCCGTTCGCCGCCGGCTCCATCTGAATCTTGCGCGCCAGGAAGCGGTCCCGGTAATACTTCGATGCGTCCTTGAGCTGCGGCATCGCCGATTCTTCGCGCAAAATCTGCGAGAAGAGTAGCTGCAACGATGCCTTGGCCGAGTCCACCGTGTAGCCCGGCTTCATCCGCGCGAACATCTGGATCCACTGGCTGCGCCGGTCTCCAATATCGTCCCACCCCGGCGTCAGGATCGGCTTCATCTGCACCGGCACCCGGATCTGCGGCGATCGCGCCGGATCGAGGCCCGTGAATCCCGCCGCCGACACTCCGACAATCGTCATCGGATAATTGTCCACCAGCAGTTTCTGCCCGATCACCTTCGGATCCGCCGCGAACCGGCTGGTCCAATACTCGTGGCTCAACACCACCACCGGATGCCCCTTGTAGGTCCGGTCATCTTCCTCGGGAGAGAACACGCGCCCAATCGCCGGCCGCACCCCGAGTGCCTGAAAAAAATTCCCCGAGACCATCTCCGCGTCGATGCGCTCCGTCTGCCCGCCGAACCCCACCGATACCGGCGTCCCGAACCGGCAGAAGACGCTCGAAAACGCCTGCGCCTGTTTCTGGAAATCCTGATACATCGGATACGAAGCGCCGCGCGGTCCGCGGTTGCTGCCCATGTGCGGCCCCGTGGACCAGATCATCACCAACTGCTCCGGCTGCGCCACCGGCAGCAAGCGCAGCATCAATTGATCGATCAGCGTGAAGATCGCGGTGTTGGCGCCAATCCCCAGCGCCAGAGAGGTAACCGCTACCACCGTAAACAGCGGACTGCGACGTAAATTGCGCAGCGCAAAACGGAGGTCAAACAGGAGTCGGCCCATGGTTATTTATATCTACGATGCCGGGCCGGAAAAGTTTGCAAAATGTGCGGGATTCCTGAAATTTACCCCACGCACTCCAGAATGTAGTACTTCTTGCCGTCGTCGCGCGCGATCTGTCCCACAATCGACCACTCGTGCCCGTCCGCGAGGTAAATCCGGCGGTAGGAATCGTACTCCACGCCAATTTCCTTGCGCAGCCGCCCCTGCTCCACCTCACGGGTATCCCCCGGCTGCCACGAGGTCTTCGCAATGGAAAATGGATTCATACGTTGAATTCTAAAACATTCCGCTACAGTAGGAAGGAACGTGCCGCGCCGCATCGAAGCTCAGCCCTTCTTCCGCCCCGATAGCGAGAACCTCCGCTACCTTCCCGAGTGTCCCCGCGTACTCGAAGGCGCGCTGCTCTGGGTTTCCATTCAGTACGCCGCCGGTCAACCGCTCGGCGGCCTCAACATCCTCGATCTCGCCACCCTCCAGAACGTCCACCACCCCTTGCCCGGCCGCCCCGGATTCTTCGCCCCCACCGCCCGGCCCGGCGAAATCGTCATCGGCCTGGAACGCCGCCTCGTCCTCTACGATCTGGCCGGCGCACGCATTACCGAAACCCTCGGCCATATTCCGGAAGACGACCGCGTCATCATTAACGACGGCATCGCCATCCCCGGCGGCCTGATCTTCGGCACCAAGCACCTGCACTTCAAGCTGCCCGTCGCCGCCCTCTACCACTACGACAACGCCACCCGCGAAATCCGCGAGCTCCGCGGCGGCCAGGTCTGCTCCAACGGGAAATGCTTCCACGATGGCTGCCTCATCGATATCGATACGCAGCCCAAGACCATCACCGAATACCGCTACGATGGCGCGCTCCACCCGGTCCGCCTGATCACTCCGCCCGAATCGCCTGCCCGCGCTCCCCGATGGCCTACGCCCGACGCGCGGCGGCGCTGCCATCCTCGTCGCCTATTACAATCCCGACCCCGTGCCCGATGGCCTCGCCCAGGAAATTCGCCTCTCCGATGGCGAGGTCCTCACCGAGTGGATCCTGCCCGGCTCTCCCCGCGTCACCTGCCCCGAGATCTCGGGCGATTTCGTCTACTTCACCACCGCCGTCGAAGGCATGCCATCGCCCACCGCCAACGCCGGCGCTCTTTTCCGCGCTCCGCTGCGTTAGCTCTACCCCCGCCACCTCACGCCCAAATCCAGCACCTTTTTGCCGTACTCCACGCCGCGCTCCATGTGTTCCTTCTGTTGGAACGTCAGCGCCGCCGCCAGCACTTCCGGCGTCTTCCCCGGAACGTCCTCGATCACCATGTGGCGCTCGTACGGCCCGCCCTTTTTCGCCAGCGCCAGGAACCGCGCGAAATCCTCCGCGCGCACGTCGGCGAACTTCTTCATGAACTCCTTGTCCCACACCGGCTGGATCGCGGGCGGCCGCCCCGTGATCGGTTTGATGAAGACCGCGATCGGCGGGCAAATCTCCTTCGCCTTGGCAACAATCGCCTTGAAGTCCACCACGCCTTCGCCCAGCGGCACCCACTGCACCGCGATCCCGCCGCGCGTCTCGTACACCACCGAATCGCGCAAATGCAGCATCACCGCCACCGGACCCAGCGTCTCCACCGTCTGCATCGGGTCTTCCATCACGAACACCGGATTTCCCGTGTCCAGGTACGACCCCACAAACTCCTTCCCCGCCCCGTCAATCACCTGCCGCGTCTGCCAGCACAGCAGTTCCTTGTGATTCTCCACCGCGAACTTGACCCCCGCGTCCATCGCCTCCGTCCGCACCACGCGCAGCACTTTGATCATGGTCGCGATGTGCTTCTCCACCGGACCCGGCGGCAGATGATCGCGATCCCCCGCCAGCAGCATCCGCACCAGCGGAGATCCCATCCCCACCGCGCGCTTCACCCCGTCGCGCAGCAGCTTCACCGAGCGGTCGAACTCCGCCCCCTCGTCGCTGCGCGGCAGCACCGCGCCGCCGCCCGTGCCCAGCCACAAACCGTGCCGCGCCGCCGCCTCTTTCACTTCCTTCCAATGCGCCGGATTGTTGGTCCCCGGGTCGATCGAGTCCTGCAGAAAAATCGCGTCCAGCTTTAACGACGCGGCATAATCGATCAGCGGCAGGTCGTTCCACTTCAGCGCGCGGATCGAATACGTATTCAGCCCCAGCGGAAACCGGTCGATCATGATTTCGCCGCCTTCAGCGGCCGCAGCGCCGCCATCGCTTCCTTGCACTTCTCCATCAGGAACACATGCTCCGCCGCCACGCCCACGAACCGCATCCCGCGCTCCGCCCAGAATTTCGCCATCGCGATTCCCCGCGTCTGAATCCCCGGCACCACGCCGTGCTCGTTGCACTTGGCAATCGCGTGATCCACCGCCTCCACCAGCCGCGGATGGTCGAACTGCCCCGGGATCCCCAGCGAGATCGAAAGATCCGCCGGCCCGATCATCATCACGTCCAGGCCTTTCAACGAGAGCAGCTCATCGGCCCGCTCCACCGCGCGCTCCGTCTCGAACTGCACCACCGTCAGCGTCTCGCGATTCTGATGCTCGATGATTTCCGGCATCGTGCGCGCCTCGTAATCCACCATCGTCGGATTGATGCCGAATCCGCGCCTGCCCAGCGGCGGAAATCGCATCCAGCTCAACGCCTCTTCCAATACCGCCGGGTCTTCCACCCGCGGCAGAATGATTCCCTGCGCACCCTGGTCCAAAAGCCGCGCGCATAGCGTGTATTGCAGCTCCCCCACACGCACAATCGGCGTGATCCCGGCCAGCCGGCACGCGACGATCATATCGTGCGCGGTCTCCAGATTGAACGAGCCGTGTTCCATATCGATGAACACGTAATCGAATCCCGTCGCCGCGAACAGCCGCGGAATCTCCGGCGCGCGATATACCTGCAGCCCGCAGCCGTAAACTACTTCGCCTTTTGCCAGGCGTTCCCTGGTCGTATTGATGCGCATGAAGCTATGCTATCTTGATTTTGACTGCTTATGACTGTCCGCTAATTTAGCCGCGGCCTACACCCCGTCCACTGCAACCCTCTGGAGTTACCAGTGACGAACAGTCGAAGTGTCTCGATTTCCTTGGCGCCACCCCTGAACTGCGTGCCGCCGTCCCCTCTCCCCGCATCCTGGCCCGCGTCCTTCTTTCGCAGCGCGACCAGTACCATCTGCTTGCCGATACCGGCGAGCTCGATGCCGAACCCGCCGGACTTCTCTGGCACACCGCACCCTCCCGCGCCGCTATGCCCGTGGTCGGCGATTGGGTCGCCGCCCGCATCGTCGGCCCCGGACAGGCCATCGTCGAAGCCGTCCTCCCCCGCCGCACGCTCTTCGCACGCCGCGCCCCCGGACGCCGCGAAGATCAGCAGCCCCTCGCCGCCAACATCGATCTCGTCTTCCTGGTCTGCGGCCTCGATGGCGATTTCAACCTCCGCCGCCTGGAACGCTATCTCACCCTCGCCGCCGAAAGCGGAGCCGCCGCCGTAGTCGCCCTCAACAAGAGCGACCTCTGCGACAATCTTCCCGCAGCGCCTCGCCGAGACCGCTCAAGTAGCCGGCGCCACTCCCATCGTCGCCGTCCACACCCGCGCCCCGGAAGGCATCGCCCCGCTCCGCGCGCTCCTCGCCCCCGGACGCACCGTCGCCCTCCTCGGCTCCTCGGGCGTCGGCAAATCGTCCATCGTCAATTGCCCTCACCGGCGAGCAGCATTTCCGCACCGCCGAAGTCCGCGAATCCGATAGCCGCGGCCGCCACACCACCACCCACCGCGAGCTCATCCTCCTCCCCGAAGGCGGCGCGCTCATCGATACCCCCGGCATGCGCGAGCTCCAACTCTGGGCCGGCGAGGAGGCGCTCGACCAGGTCTTCGACGAAATCGCCGCGCTCGCCGCCGCCTGCCGCTTTAGCGATTGCAGTCACACCGTCGAACACTCCTGCGCCGTTCAGCAGGCCCTCGCCGCCGGTACCCTCTCTGAAGCGCGCTGGCAGAGCTACCGGAAACTCCGCTCCGAAGTGCGCCGCCACGAATCCCTGGCCGACCCGCTGGCCGCCCAACAGGAAAAACGCAAACTGCGCAACCTCCATCAGGCCGTCAAGCAAATCTACAAGACGCGCAAACATCGCACCTGACGTTGGTACGCCTGTCACGGGCAGGCCGAGCAGCCCTGATCCAGTGCTGTTACAATTCGTGTCACCGTGCTGGAATCCACTTCGCTAAGCAGTGTTGACGCCAAAATTCCGCAGCCGTCGGCTCGAATCGTTTCGATTCAGCGCTGGTCCGTCGCCCTCCTCGTCACCGGCGGCGCGCTGAATTATATCGATCGCGCCACCCTGTCCGTGGCCAACAAACTCATTCAGGACGAGCTCGGAATCCCCGTCGCCAAAATGGGCCTGCTGCTCTCCGCCTTCCTCTGGGCCTACGCGATCGCGCAGCTGCCCGTCGGCGGCCTCATCGATCGCTACGGCCCGCGCCGACTCCTCGGGCTGGGACTCTTCGGCTGGTCGCTCGCGCAGGCCGCCGGCGGCCTCGTCAACAGGCTTCGGCGTCTTCATCGCCGCGCGCTTCGCGCTCGGCGTCGGCGAAGCTCCGCTCTTCCCCGGCGGAGCCCGCGTGGTGCGCGATTGGTTCGGCGTTCGCGAGCGCGGCTTCGCCACCGGCCTTCTGCAATCCGCCTCGTCCCTCGGCAACTTCATCGCCGTCCCGCTGCTTACGTTCCTCATGCTCCGCTTGAGCTGGCGCTGGATGTTCCTCATCGTCGGCGCCGCCGGCATCGTGCTCGCCTTCGTGTGGTGGAGCATTCACCGCGATCCCTCCGAGATCCCCCTCACCGCCGCCGAGCGCCAGTACCTGACCGAAGGCGACGAAAATACCACCTCGCGCCCCCCGTCCTTCGCCGAATGGAGACAGCTCTTCGCCCACCGCACCACCTGGGGCATGATCGCCGGCTTCTTCGGCACCATCTACACCCTCTGGCTGTATACCGGCTGGCTGCCCTACTACCTGGAACACGAGCGCCACATGAGCGTCGCGCAAGGTCGGCGTGGTTGCCGCGATTCCCTATTTCTTCGGCTGCGTCGGCGCCGTCGTTGGCGGCTGGCTCTGCGATTTCCTCACCCGCCGCGGCTGGACGCCCATCGCCGGCCGCAAACTGCTGGTCTCTTCCGCGCTGATGCGGCACTCGCGCTCTGCACCCTCGGAACCGCGTTCGCCCAATCCAACGCCGCCGCCCTCGACTTTCATCTCCATCTCGCTCTTCCTCATCTACATCGCCAGCAGCTCCGCCTGGGCGACCGTCCCGATCGCCGCGCCCAGCCAGTACACCGCCTCCCTCGGCTCCATCCAGAATTTCGGAGGCTACCTCGGCGGCGCGCTCGCCCCCGTAGTCACCGGCCTGATCGTCCAGCGCACCGGCGGCTTCTCGCCCGCACTCCTCTTAAGTGCCGGCATCAGCGCCCTATCGGCCGCCGCGTACCTCTTCCTTGTCCGCCAGCCCATTCAGGCCGACCAGCCGAAATAGCGCGCCCTACCGTATATCCACGGGACTCAGCCGCACCTGGCGGAAACCGCCGTGCCCGAGTTCCACTTCCGTCCCCTGCGAGATCCGCGCCGCCCACAATCGTCCCGTCCCGAAGGCCGACACGCCCACTCCGCCCCGATGCGCCAGCACGTAATATTTCCCCGGCGGCAGCGTGTCCGTCGTGAACTGCCCGAAACGATCCGTCTGTCCCGTCGCCATCATGTCCGACAACGCCGCTTCCGTCTCCGCCGCCGCCGGCAGCGCGTACACATACGCGTCGATCACCGGCCTGCCGTCCCCATCGTTCACTTGCGCCGCAATCACCGCGCCGTCGCGGCCCACCACAATGCCCAGCCGCGAATTCAGCGGCGCGCTCCCCAGCCGCAACTTCTGCCGCAGCACGCTCACGCCCCCGTACGTCACATCTTTGACGTACTGGCCGGTCGGCAATCCCAGCACCGCCACCTCGTAATCGCCCATCAGCATCTCGGGAAATCGAAACCCACCGGGCACCGTCGCGGGGACGCCCTGCATTTCGTTCCACCCTTCGAGTGAGATCGCACTCCGGTCCACCGGCACCGTACGGATTGTGATCGGAGCCGACCCCGGCACCGGGGTGTCACTCCCGTCCCACGTCACTTCGCCCGCCAGGGACAACAACGGAGGCGTCACCACCTGCAGCCGCCGTACGTCCTGATCCATCACCTGGAACGGCGTCTGGCCAAACGTGAAGTCCGCGCGCCTCGCCGTCGCCGGCCCTTGCGTCGTGAGCTTGTATTCGCCCGGAGTCAGATCGCAGATGCGGAACTGCCCCTCCGCGCCGGCGGTCCCCGTCGATCCGAATCCATCGGTCCGCGAGAATACCGCCTCGATTCGAACAATCCGGAACTCCAGCGGGCTCGCCGCCGTGCCGGCCGCCATCATCCTTCCTTCCGCGCAGTACCCCGGCGCTTTCACCATGCGTATGTCCACTTGACCCAGCACCTGCCCCGGCCGCAGCGTCAAAGCTTGCGCGCCCGCCGGCACCAGTGAATTGGGATAGTACGTTTCCGCCGCCACCCGCGCCCGCTTCTCGAATTCCTCCGGCGCCGTCGAGATCCCCGCAACTCTCTCCGCGAACTTCGTCGCCAGTAGGTACACCGGCTCTCCCGTAACGATATTGGGAATCCGGTACACCCCGCGCGCGTTCGTGCTGGCCCACGCGATCCGGCGACTCTGCAACTCCCCCAGGGAATACATCCGCGTCACCACGGAAACCATTGCGTCCGCGACCGGCTCCCGGTTGTCATCCAGCACCCGTCCGGAGATCGTCCCGTTAAACCGGAAGTTGATATCCACCGCGCTCAAATCAAACCCGCCCAGCACCACCATCCGGGATAGCGTCCGGCTGCCGTCCTTCATCACCTCCAGCTGATAGCGCCCCGGCGGCAAATCGGAGATCGTATAACGCCCCCGGTTATCCGTGATCGCCGGCTCCGCTCCTCCCGCCGAGACGGTCGCCAGCGCCACAGGCGTTGTCGATCCCGCGTACCGCACCACCCCGCTGATCGACGCCTTGCGCGCCGCCGCCGGCGGCTCCTGCGCCATCCCGCACGCTACCGCCAGTACCGCCCCCGCAAGTCCGAAACTCGCCATCACGCTTGCAAGACGCAGCGCCCTGCCAAAGCGTGGAAGACTTTCCACCGGGAAAGCTATCTTGGAAGCCCCGCAGATTGCCTTGGCTATAGGAGCGTCGCCGTTCCCCGTAAATAAAGCTTCGATGTATACTAGCTCGAACTGGGAAGCTGTCGGTGGAAACCCAACGGAAGCCTTTCATACCGCGACCCGCGGCCCAGTCTTTCTGAATATGGCGAAATACGTGGTCGTACCCGGCGATTCGCTCTCTGCCATTGCGAAGCGGTACGGCCTCTCATGGCAGGATCTCTTCAACCGGGAAGAGAACGCCGACTTCCGCGACGACCACCCGAACCCCGATCTGATCTACCCCGGTGAAGTGCTCTGGGTGCCGGACCCGCCTCCCGCCGAAAAGATCGAAGTGCGCCGCAGGGTCAACCTGACCCGCACCTCGCCGCTCGAAGAGCACCACACCAACAGCATCGCCACCAGCTACGCCATATACCTCCACGTGCAACTCCCGATGGCCGATTGCAAGGCGGCGCCCGACACGTTTACGCTCTCAAGCGCCGGCGCATCCTCCTACAGCCGGAAGGCCAGCCTCAAAGACGATGTCGTGGAGATCGGCGGCGCTCCTTATCTGGTGTTCGACGGCCTGGTCCCGGATCAAAAATACGACCTCACGGTGGAAGCCCCCAACGTCAAGCCGCAGAAGCTCATCGACTCGGTCCCGTTTACCGAGCTCCTGTGGGAGCGCCGCCACGCTCCCTGGCACTCGGACGATCTGGCTGCTGCGAAAACGGAGGTCCGCTTCAGCGACTATTCGTTCGGCCCGATCTTCAGCCCGCAGCCCATCAACCTTCTAGGCGAAGGGCCGTTCCATGTGAACCGGTTCCGCATCTACTTTCGCCCCACTCGCTGGATCCTCACCGCCGGTAAGGTGCCGCTCGAACAGTTTCCACGCACCATCGAACTGCCCGTCGCCCTTGCCAGCCGGTCCGGCCTGGTCAAGGAATTTATTCGGGACTTTCCGGTTATCTTCAACGGGGGCCGCGAAGGCATCCTGAGCGACGGCATCCGCTCCGTCTCGTGGATGAACGTCAAAGGGCGCCGGTACTGGAAACACAATATGGCCCAGGTAGTCCGCCATCAGCTTCCGGGCGGGCAGAACGTCCTCGGCTTCGAAATCGATATCCAGCCTTTGCGGGTTATTTTTCAGAAGCTCCTCCGCGAGTGCGTAAAGGGCGTCCTGATGGAGCTTGCCCTTCCGATTCCGTTCGGTGCTCTCTATCCGGTTGTGGATCCGATCGTTGACAAGGCCTTCCCGATCGAGCAGCCCGAGCATCCCGGCACCGACCCCGAAGGCGGCATACTCGCCTTTCGTCAGGAACTGACCAACGCGCATGCCGACTGGGTCGGTGTCGATATGCTCGACGAAGGCCGCGGCTTCGCTGTCCAGACCCTGCAACGCCACCAGCGCGACTGGGCGAGCCAGCGATTGGTGGACCTCATCGATACGGCCCTGCTTCCTGACGACGTCAAACAGGAGGCGCATAAGCAGGAAGAAGACAAAATAGAACTGTTCAATCAGTTCCATTTTCTGGCGGGACGGCGCTCGTGGGTGATCGGAGCCGCGAACGATCCGCTGGCCGGCGACTATATTTCGGCGCCCAAAACCGGGGTCTTCTTCCTCGAAACCGCCGCCATCGAACGCTACTCACAAGCGATCCACAATGAGATCACGTCGAAGGATCCCGGGTTCGCCGTCGAGTTCCGGGAGGCAGTGAAGACGGTCTGGATCCGGCTGCTCATGAATTACGTCACCGCCAACGGCTTCGAAGTCGTTCCGCTCGACCTCGGCGCCGGCGGTTGGGAGAAGGAGGCCGACGTGAGTTTGCGGGAACTCTCGTTCCTCACGCAGGCCGCGGCCGAAGCCGACCCGATGACCGCCGAGATTACCAGGTTGCATCCGACGCTTGCGGAGCAGCTGCACGAATGAGGTGAATTGGCGTGCCTACTCAGTACACCGTTCAGAAAGGCGATTGCATTGCCAGTATCGCGGACTCCGCCGGCTTGCTGCCCGAGACGATCTGGAACAATCCCGCTAACGCCGGGTTGAAGCGGCTTCGCGGGCACGGGCACATCCTGCTCGAAGGCGACGTGGTGGTGATACCCGACCGTCAACTGCGGCACGAGACCCGCCCTACGGATCAGTGCCACACGTTCGTTCGCAAGGGCGTACCGATACGCCTCCGCATCGTGCTGTGCGACGAAAATCAGGAGCCGCGCGCGGGACTCGATTATATTCTCGAAATCGATGGCACCGTCTCGTCGGGAACAACCTCGGGAGACGGCGCGGTTGACATCCCGATTTCGCCGCGTGCGCGTTCCGGCAGCATTTCATTCGGCGAAGGACTTTTCCGTGAGGTTTACGAGTTGCAGCTCGGAGGCCTCGACCCGATCACCGAAATCAACGGAGTGCAGATGCGGCTGGAGAATCTCGGCTATTACCAGGGCGGTGTGGACGGGAAGTGGAACGACGCCACCCATCTTGCGATCCTTTCGTTCCAGAAGGACAACGGCCTGGAGGCGACGGGCGAAATCGACGATGCGCTACGAGCGAAACTCGTGGCTGCGCACGGCAGTTGAGTCTTCCCTTCCAACGCCGCGGGAGCTTGAGGCGGGACGGTGATTGGAAGAGGCCGACGCGATAGCAGACTTTGACCGACTCCGCCTCATCGAGGTCCGCACGATGCGTCGGGCATTCTGCGGACGGCAAGTATCGCATTCCTATCGAGCTTCTTGGCGCAATCCGCATCGATCAGTTACGATCGAAGCTCATATGACGCTGCTCCATATTCTCCTGTTCCTCTACGTCTGGGCGAAACTCGAGTGGATGGGGCGGCGGTTGGGCCAGCCGGATTTCCCCCTGCGACGGGCCTCGGCCAGCGGGACGGCTGCCGTCCTTTGCCTTTTAGTCACTCCACTACCATTTCTCAGCCCCATTCAATCTTGGACGGCCCTCCTTTTCCTGGACGCCGCACTCACGGGGCTTTCGCTGATGGACGCTTGGTACTTCCGCTATTACGGCGATGTCCTCTCCGTATCTGCGCTAAAGGGCTCGACGCAAATCAGGAGAGTTCTGCCGAGTATCACGGCGCTCATCCGTCCTGGTGACTTCGCACTGCTTCTGGATGTCGCGGTAGGTGTGTTCCTGTACCCGGCCATTCAAATGTCATCGCCCAACACGGGTCCGGCCAGAATATATGTCGCACTCGCCCTTGCGGCGGCTGGACTGGCAACCGCGATTCCGGCGGTCCGGTTAGTTGCAGCCGATCCCGAGGAGGTGTTCGAATACGTGTTCCAACGCCGCGAAATCGTCTCAGCCATTGGCCTCCTGGCGTATCACGTTTACGATGCCGCTGCCCATTTGACATACTCCCTTGCTGGTCGCTGGGGTGTCTCGGCCGAGGATCGCAAGCTGGTCGCAAATCTAATGGCGACGCGGCGGCGGCCGGCAGTAAATAGTGGCCACTTTGGACTTGGGAGCGGGAAGAACATAATCCTAATCAGCGCCGAGTCGCTGCAGGGCTTTCTGGTGGGACTCGAGTTCGGTGGCCACCCGGTCGCTCCGAACCTCACCGCATTCTCACGCGAGTGCATCCAATTCACACGCTTTTTTGACCAGACCCATTTGAGCACGACCGCCGACGCGGAATTTCTTGCCCTGCAGTCCCTCTATCCTATGGTCCGTGGCGCCGTAGCCACCCGCTACCCGGCCAACGACTTCCGCGCGCTCCCCACCGTTCTTGCGGAACACGGCTACCTGACCTTATCCGCCTGCGCAGAACCTTCAGACTTCTGGAACATGGGTCAGATGCACCCGAGGCTCGGCTTCCAGCAATCCTGGTTCCGCAGCGCGTATAAGGATGACGTCAAGATCGGCGTGGGACTCGCCGACGAAGCCTTCTTCGTGCAGTCAGCCTCGCGCCTCGCGAACATCGATCAGCCGTTTTTCGCTTACCTGATCACGTCGTCGGCGCATCACCCTTATGACTTGCCCCCTACACATTGCGCGTTCGACGCGGGTCCGTTGGAAGGCACTCTGGTGGGTAGGTATCTGCAATCGGTCCATTACTTCGATCAGGCCTTCGGCCGATTCCTGGATGCATTGCGTGACAGCGGAGTCCTGGAGCGTTCTGTACTCGTCGTCTTCGGCGATCATCAGGCACATCTGTCGGATCAACCCGAACTGCCCGGCATCCTGGCGGCGAATGGGCGAGTCCCGCCAGACACCCGGGTGCTCAGCGCCGTCCAGCGTTGGAAAGTCTCCAAGGACGTTCCCTTCCTCATCCGCCTGCCCGGCGCTGCGTCCGCACACGTCTGCGATTCCGCCGGCGGCCATCTCGATATCGCCCCAACCCTGCTGGCACTTGCAGGTCTGGAGGACGGCCTTGGCAGTGTCATGCTCGGCAGGGACCTACTCTCAGGCGGCGTGCGTCCGGTGTTGTTTCGCGACGGCGGTGTCGCGACGGAAAATACTGTTTTCCTGCGCGGCTCCGACACCACATTCGACCTGGCAACAGGCAATGCTGTACCGGCCGGTGACGCCGCTGCTGCTGCAGCCCTTGCCTCCAAGGAGTTCCGGGCATCGGATGCGATCATTCGCGGCAACCTCATCCCGCGACTCCTCGCCCGGCAGCCGGATGCCCTGCGGCCTCCGCCGCCCAGAGCAACTCTCGTAATTGCGCACCGCGGCGACTCGGTGCGTGCCCCTGAAAATACTCTACTTGCGATCAGCCTGGCCATAGAAGCCGGCGCCGACGCTGTAGAGGTTGACGTCCGCCTTTCACAAGACGGAGTGCCGTTCATTCTTCACGAGGATCTGCTCGACGAAACGACCAATGGCACGGGCCCGGCCGCTGCTCTGACCATGGCCGAACTCAAGCAGTTGGACGCCGGAAGTTGGAAGGATATCCGCTTTACCGGTCACCAAATTCCAACGCTGGAAGAAGCACTTGCGGTTATTCGAGGACGTGGCCGCCTGCTCATCGACGTGAAAGCAGATGGCATGGCCGCTGCCGTTGCAGCGGTCTACCGGCAATCCGGCGTGGCCACCAGCGAAGCCATGGTAGGCGCATGGACGGTCGAACAGATGGACGAATTCGCCCGCCACATGCCCGATGCGTTGATCATGCGCTCAAATGGCGAGCCCCCAGGGTGGGACGCCAAGTACTTCGAACGCATGAAGGCGTCGGGCGTCCGCGGATTTGAAGTCGGTGACATATGGCCCCCGGCATTCGTCGATGCCGCGCGCAATGCAGATATGCTGGTCATTGCCTACACTGTCAACGACGAAGGCACGATGCGCCGCCTCATCCGGATGGGCATTGACGGAATCGAGACAGACGACCCGGCGCTAGCCGTCCGAGTCTGCCGCGAAGTCGCTGATTCGGAGTGGCGCATCCCTCCATTTCAAGAAGAAAACACCGCAGATCGCAGGGAATGATCGCCAGCCCAATAGAAGTAGGAGCGGTCCCGCCAAGAAGTAAGTCGATGGCTCCGGAGCCACTGAGTTAGCGCTAGGACCAAATGTCAGGTTGGTCGGCGCGACGAGTCCGCCGCCGCTACTGACGAACTTGTCAATGAAGCTCCCTGTACTGCCGTTGAATCTGAGCACGCTATCAGATTCCGCTACGTAGAGGTTCCCGTCCGGCCCAAACGCGATGCCCAACGTAACACCCCCCATGAAATCAATAACGCTCAGAAAGGTACCCGTCGTGCCATCATACTTCGACACCTTACTCGCCGGCCCGATGATGCAGTCAGACGCCATCCCGACAGACAAATTGCCGTCCGGGCCGAAGGCCAGGGTGTCCGGAAGGCACCCCTGGCCGATGTGACCGGTCACAAATGTGCCGAGGAAAGCTCCCGTGCTTCCGTCGTACTTCAGCACGCTGTTGCTTCCCTCGCTTGCCACGTACAGGTTATTGTCCGGCCCGAAGGCCAAGCCTCCCGGGCTGCTCAACCCGGCGCTCCCTCCACGTACGAAGGGCTTGATGAATTCACCCGTGCTGCCGTCATATTCCAGAACCGAACCAAAGCCGTTGCCACTGGCCACATATAAATTTCCGTCCGGGCCAAAGACCAGACCGGTTGGTCCAGCCAACCCGCTGGTGTCAGCGGCACCGCCAACGAACACACCGAGGAAGGCTCCCGTGCTTCCGTTGTACTTCAGTACCTGGTTGTTACTCCGGCTCGCCACATATAGGTTGTCATCCGGGCCAAAGCTCAGCCCCCACAGAGTGTTCAACCCTGCTGCGCCGGCGGGGCCGCTAACAAACGGATTGTTGACCGGCGCACCGGTAGAGCCGTCGTATTGAAATACCTGATTGGTCACGAAGTCGGTGACGAACAGATTAGGGACACTATCGGCCTGCGCGATACATCCGAGTCCCAGAAATAGCCAAACCAATCGCCAGCACTTCATAATCATGTTCAGCTGTTCCCTCCATTGGCATTTTCCCAAACCACTAGTGGGATTACCATGTCTAAGAGGCACCCCATGCGCATTCCCCTGCCCGTCATCCTCGCAGTCGCCTTTCTTTCACCTTCAATCGCTGCTACCCGAGACAAGCTCTGCAGCCCGGCCGAGGCGTTCGGAATCAATCGGAGCGCTGGAGTCATCGTTCAAAAGGTAACCCTTAGTGGTAAATGGGGCACCAATTCAGCCACGCTCTTCCTGCCCGACAAGGAGATTGCGGAAGCGGCTGTGCTCCTGTCACATTCTGCAATTCATACCGACACCGGCGCCTCCGTCGATTTGCTGCCGTTTGCTCTAACGCTGGCGCGCGCCGGCGCAGCCGTCCTCGTGCCCGATCGTATCTTGAACTGGCCCCCGTCAACCGCAGTCGCAAATCGTGAAGGGGCAGCCGTTACCTGTGCCGCTCAATGGATCGTTGAGAACGTCAAGGTGGCACTTCGCGAAACCTATGGCTATGTCGGCCCGCGTGTCTGCGACCCCGATATTGCCGGTCATTGCCGTCTTTCCATACCGTTCGGTACAACCGCTGTTCCAAGCCCTGCCGTTTGGGTTCCCCTTGGCGAAACCGCGGGCGGCGACAACACGAATGGCATGCTTTCCACCGGCGGCCTGCACTCCGCCCAGTGGCTTCAACAAATGCTCGGATTAGCGCCAATCCAATCCATCGTCGCGGTGTCTTAACGTGGCCGCGAACCCCGCGAGAATAGGCCCTCTCCAGCGGCTCTTCTTTGCCGCCATCGGACTCGCCGCAGGAAATGCCGCCCTGCTGGCATTTCTCGTCTACAATGCGTTGCGCGTCCGTGCCGCTCTGCTGAATGCCCACATGGGTGAACCTAACCTCGCCCTGCCCCAAGCCTGGGGAATGTTCGTGATGTACGGAATGTTTTCCGTCGCTGGCTGGATTTTAGTCGGCGTCCCCATCGCCCTCGCCTTCCCCGCGCGCCTTCTCTCCCAGCTGGAGTGGCCGCTCCTGCTGCTCATCGGCGCAACGTTGGGCCCCCTCGCGCTGCTCCTGATTTTCGTCGTATTCTTCGCGCTGCAAGGCAGGCTTACCGCATTCAGTCTCGCCCACACCGAAACCCTCTGGCCCCTCGCCGTCGCCATCTCCGCAATCTCGTTCCTCGTTTATGCCGCTCTGTTACGCAGGTCTTTATCCAAGAACGAGAAATAAGTCTTCTCTGCGTCTTTGCGGCCGCCGCGAGAAAGCCTTTCCGTCCCCTCACGCTATCATTAAGCTATGAGCCCGCACCCGCGCATCCTGCTGCTGCTCATCGCAGCCGCGGCGGCAAGCGCGCAGGATCCCCGCGACCTCGTCCGACGCTCCATCGCTCAAGACCAGCTCGATTGGGTCCGCATGAAGGACTACACCTGGCAGGTCCATTCCTCTGAAAAACACCTCGACTCCCACGGCAAAGTCGAATCCACCAAACGCGAAGTCTGGGAAACCCTCATGCTCGACGGCCAGCCCTTCCGCCGCATCCTCGAACGCGACGGCAAACCCCTCAGCCCCGCCGAACAGCTCGCCGAACAGAAGAAGCTCGATCGCGAAACCCGCAAGCTCGAATCCGAAACTCCCGCCGAAAAGAAACGCCGCATGGACGACACCGAAAATCGCCGCCGCCGCGAATTTGCCTTCCTCTCCGAAATCCCCGACCTCTACGACCTTCGCCTCGAGGCCGACTCCACCGTAGATGGCCGCCCCGTCTGGGTCGTCTCCGGCAAGCCCAGGCCCGGCGCCACCGCCAAGAGCTCCGACGCGAAAATGCTGCTCAAAGTCCGCGGCCGCATGTGGATCGACAAGGCCACCTACCAGTGGGCCCGCGTCGAGGCCGAAACCACCGATACCATCTCCTGGGGACTCTTCCTCGCCCGCCTCAGCCCCGGCGCCAAAATGATCTTCGAACAGTCCGAAGTAACTTCCGAACTCTGGTTCCCCAAGCGCCTCCACCTCTCCGGCAATGGCAGAATCGGCCTCATCAAACGCCTCGCCCAGGAGCAGGAGCTCGAATGGAGCAACTACAAGAAATTCTCCGTCGATTCCAAAATCGTCACCGATCCTTCGCCCCCCGTCAAAAAGTAAACCTCAGCCTTCCTCCCGGAGCACCGTCATTGGGTCCACTCCCGCCGCGCGCCGCGCTGGGATCAGCGCCGCCACTATGCCGATCATTGTCATCAGAACGCAGGCCGCGCCCAGTGCGGCCGGGTCCAGCGCCGATACTTCGAACAGCAGACCCTTCAGCACCCGCGTCAAGGCAAATGCTCCGCCCAGCCCTATCGCAAGCCCCACCAGGATCATCGTGAGCGCGCTCCGCAGCGTGTGCGATACCACCTCGCCCGGCGTCGCGCCCAGCGCCATGCGAATCCCAATCTCGCGCCGCTGCTGCGTCACCGCGTGCGCCAGAACCCCGTACAGCCCCAGTGCCGCCATCAGCGCGGCTACACTGGCGAACCCTCCCAACACCCACGTGGGCTGCTTCGCCCACACCATGCTCTGCTCTTTTACCTGCTCCATCGTCCGCACTGCCCCCAAAGGAAGATGCGGATCCACCTGCCGCACGGCCTCCCGGATTCCGGGCATCGCCGCCCACGGTTCGCTCCGCGTGCGCACCACCAGGCTGATGTCCTGTCGCGGGAACTGCGCCAATGCGACATACGCCACCGGCTCTACCGGCGCGTGCAGTCCGCCGGTTCGCTCGTTGCGAATCACGCCCACAATCTCCAGGTTCGCTGCCGCTTCCGGAATCGGCCCGTACCCCGGCAAGCGGATTCCGGCAACTCGTCCCACCTGGTTCGTCTTCTGGAGACTGCTGTCAACTCGTGACAGTTGGCGGGCCGCTTCCTGATTGATCACCATCACCGGAGCAGTGCCCGCGCGATCGCGATCCCCAATTCCACGCCCCGCGACTACCGGGATGTCCAGCGTCGCGAAGTACCCCGCATCCACCATCTTGACCCGCACCAGCAGAGCCTCCTTCACTCCCCCCACGCTGATCCACTCGCCCCACCGCACGCCTTGCAGAGGCAGGTCGAGCGCGATCGCGGCCTGCGCAACTCCAGGTGTCGCGCGCAGCCGTTGCACCACGGCATCATAGAAGTTACGTGCGCTATCCGCCGTCGAATACGTAGTCGCGGGAAGATCCGCCTGCATCGTAATCACGTGGTCGATCCGGACCCCCGCATCTACCTGTTGAAGCTTCGCCAGACTCTTGAAAAGCAGCGCCGCGCCGCAGATCAACACCACCGACGCCGCCACTTCGCCAACCACGATCATCCGCCGCACCCCGGCGCTCGAGCCGGACGATCCGCGTGCCGCCTGGTTCAAGGAGCCCGACAACCTGCCGAACGAAGTCTGCAGCGCGGGCAGCAGCCCCGTGAATAGTAAAACTGCCATCATGGCCGCCGCCGCAAACCCAAGTACGCGCGGATCCAGGCTGAGCTCCGCCGTGAACGGCAGCGATTCCGCCACCAGGGGCGCCGCCGCATGCAACAGCAGGTACGCCACCGCAATACCCGCCATGCCTCCGAATACGCATACCACCAGGCTCTCCGTGAGCAACTGGCAGATCAAACGGCCGCGCCCGGCGCCTAATGCCGCTCTCAGCGCCATCTCCTTCCGCCGCGTCGCCGCTTTCGCCAGCACCAGGTTCGCCACGTTCGCGCAGGCGATCAGCAGCACCAGCACCACCGCTCCGAACGTCAGGTAAATCGAACGGCGCAGCGTATCGCCAACCAGTTGCCGCGCATAAGGATCCACCGCAAAGCCCAGCTCCTTTTGCGGAATCGCACCGCCAAGGCTGGCTCTCAACAGGCTCATCTTTTCCCGCGCCTGCGCAATGCTCACCCCCGGCCGCAGCCGCCCCACCACACGCAGCCAGTGCTGGCGCCGGTTCACCTGATCCGGCACAAAAATCATCGGCTTCCAGAACCGCGCCTCGCCCCGGTCGAAACTGCCCGCAGGCAGAACTCCGATGATCCGGTGCCGCTCGCCGTCCAGTTCCAAATCGCGCCCCAGAACCTCCCCGTCGCCGCCGAACTGTTTCTGCCACAACGCGTAGCTCAACACCACCACCGGCGCTGCCCCAGGCTGGTCCTCTCCCGCCGCGAACGTGCGCCCCATTTGGGCCTTCACGCCAAAGATATCGAAATAATCCGCCGACACCATCTTGCCCGAAAGGCGCGCCGCCTCCCCGCCCGTCGTCACCGCCGCCCGCACACCCTCCTCCACGGACAACGCCGCGAAAACATCGGTCTGCCGCTTCCAGTCGAGAAACGTAAGCGTGGTGGTGTTGTTGTGCAGCGTCGGCGTCGGCGCTTCCCACAGCCGCACCATGCGCTCCGGCTCCGGAAACGGCAGCGGTTTCAAAAGCACCGCGTCCACAATCCGGAACATCGCCGCATTCGCGCCAATGCCCAGAGCCAGCAATCCAATCGTAACCGTGGCGAAGCCGGGATCCCGCGCCAGTGCAGCCATTCCATACCGCACGTCCCGGAATAGATTCTCCACCCAGCGCACGCTGCGTTCGTCGCGATGCTCTTCCTTCATCGCTTCGATCCCGCCGAAACTCCGCCGCGCCTCGCGCCGCGCCTGCTCCGCCGAAAGCCCGTTGTCCATGCCGCGCAGCTCGGCCATCTCCAGGTGGGCCAGAATCTCCCCGTCCAGCTCCCTGTCCAGACGCCGTTTCCGAACCAGCGCCAACAAACGGTGCACCGCCAGTCGAAGCCTCACTGGGGCGCCTCCAGGAACCGCGCCACCAGCGCCGTTGCCCGCTCCCAGTTCGCCACCGCGATACCCAGCTGTTTGCTTCCAGCCTTGGTCAGCGAGTAAAACTTAACCTTGCGCTTTGTCTCGGAAATTCCCCACTTCGTGCCGATCCAGCCCTGCTCTTCCAGCCGTATGAGAGCCGGATAAATCGAGCCCTGGTTCAATCGCAAAAGATTCTCCGCGACCTGCTCGATTCTCCTCGCGATCCGGTAGCCGTGCATCGGCCCCATCGTGTCCAGTGTTTTCAGGATCAGTAGATCCAGGGTTCCGTAGGGAATATCGGTTTTGTGTTCCAACATGTTGGCTGCCAACAGCTACATACTACATCAGACAACCGGTAGTCTGTCAACAGCTATGGGGCAGGCGCCCTTCGCCCGCCTGCCCCGCACCCTTCTTGTTTAGAAATCCCAGTACAGTCCGAACTGGAATACTCGCGAACCTGCGAACGTGCTCGTAATCTTTCCGAACGTCGTAGAGGTCGCTGTCTGGTCGCCGATTGCAAATGTCGGATGATTGAAAATATTCTGCCCGATCATTCGCAGCTGCAGGATATTGCGTTCCGTCAGTTTGAAGTTCTTATTCACCGCCAGGTTGAACGTGGTGTCCCACGGGCCGTCGAAAATGCGCCGTCCCAAAGCCCCGATCGCGCCCGCCGCCGGCATCGTAAATGCCTGCCCGGCAAACGCCGCCGCTCCGTCCGGCGCCACCGCCCTGCCGTCTGAACCGATCGCCGAAGGAGCCACGAAATACGGTCCGTTTCCGCTCATCCGGAACTGGAAGACCTGCCGCAACTGGTCCATCGAAAGCGCCGAGTTCATCGTGTTTCCCTGGTTGGATTGCACGTTCGTCTGCCGGTTGAACGTCCCCCGCCCGGAGTACACGCTGAAATTCTCCCCGGATTGCCGGTTGAAGATTCCCGACATCTGCCAGCCGCTCAACACAAACCGGTTCAACGGTCTCCAACTCACCATGTGCCCGTCCCCCATCGGCAGCGAATAGACGAAATTGAACTTCATCACATGCGTCAGGTCGAACGGCGCGCGCGCCCGTTCCAGGCCCGGGTTGTTGTTGTCGATCATCGGCTCGTAGCGGCCCTGGTTATTGTTGTCCACGCCGCTCACCGCATCGCTCATTACCTTCGAATAGGTGTAGTTGCCGGCCAACGTCAGCCCATGGTGTTCGCGCGTGCGGGCGTCCAGTTGCAAACCGTTGTAACTGGAGTTGGAGTAGTTAGTCATCATGCGCAGGCTCGCCGCGTACGGGTTCGGGAAGAAATTGATCGGCCCGTTCGCCTTGGTCGATTGGTACGTGTATGCCAGGTCGGCTACCGCGCCCTGCTGGATCGTCGTCCGGTTGGCCGAATTGGTCAGGCTGCCCCCGCTCGGGAGCGTCGGGAACACCGTCAGCACCTGGCTCCCGGCCAGGCCTGCGTTGTACGCCGGGTCGAAGACTCCGGTGGATGCGAGCGCGATATAGCCGTTGCTCTGTGCCCGTCTGAAGTCTGCCAGAAAGCCCCCCGCGTTAATGTCGATCTGGTTGTAATCCAGCGCGCGCAGCAGCTTCGTCCCGTGGTTCCCCACATACCGCACATCCAGAATGAAACCCTTGAAATCGTGCTCCACCGAGATATTCCACTGCTGCACGTACGGGGACCGCAGATTCGGGTCGGGGATTGCAAAGTTACTCGTCGAACTCAGGTTGTAGTTATCCAGGAACGTGCGCGGCACCTTGAAGGTCGGCGTCGTGATCGGGTTCAAACCGTTGCGCACCAGGTTGCTCAATGCCGTCGGGTTGGTCACGGAAGAAGAAAGGCCTGCGTTGGTATTGACGTTGCCGGTGATCGCCACCAGGTATTCGTCGTTGACGTAGTTCATGCTATAGCCGCCGCGCAGCGCCGTCTTGCCGTCGCCGAAGATATCCCAGGCCACGCCCACGTTCGGTGCGAAGTTGTTCCGGTCGGGCTTATACAAGGGCTGCCCGGAGCCCGATGCGAAGTCCAGTGTCGCGTTGGAGCGCAGCGTGTCCACCGGGTTGTTATTCACCAGCTGCGGCATCAGCGCCAGGCCGTTCTGCTCCTTCACCGGAGTGTAGTATTCGTAGCGCACGCCCAGATTCAACGTCAGGCGGCGATGCACCCTCCAGTTGTCCTGTAAATACGCCGCGTGGTCGTCCACCATCCAGTGCCGGTCGCTGGTCGCGCCGTTCACGAAGCCGCTGGTGCGTGTGTTCACATTGAAGGTCTGCGTGTAGGAGGAAACGTACCCCACCAGGTTGGCGAGCAGATTATTTGCCGCCGTGTTGTCGCTCGAACTGGCTCCCGGCAGTTGCGAAAGCAGAATCCCGTTGGAGTTTCCCGAGCTGATGCCCAGCGTGTAAGTCGGCGTGATGCCGGCATCGTTATAAGGCTCGGTGTAATTGCGCTGTAACTGGTAGCCGAACTGAATATTGTGCTTCCCCCGCGTATAACTTCCGTTGTCCGCCAGGTTATAAGTATTCGTAAACCGCCCCTGCGCGCGGAATGTGTTTACCGGATTGGAAAACAACAGCCCGCCGTAAAGCGCGCTGCCGAAACTCTCGTTGGTCAGGAACAAAGCGGGCGCCAGGTTGAATCCGTACCGCACTTCGTTCGTCAGGTTCGCTTTGGGAACGGAGCGCCAGACTCCCGAAAACAACTTAACCTTATCGTCGTTGCTTACGTTCGGCACCGCCGCGAAATTGGTCGCCAGGTCCGGCCGGTCCAGCAGGTCCGTGTTGTAAGCGAACGTTACCGAAAAGGTATTCTTCGGCGAGAGTACGTAATCGCCCTTGCCCGTCACGTTGTTGCGTATGCGGTTGTTGCGCACGTTGAACGCGTAGCCGCCGGTGTTGCGCAGCGCGCTCAGTGAGGTGCTGTCGCCGGCGCTCGTTGTGTTGATCGCGCTCGGCGCCGGAATCTGTTTGATCAGCGCCGCAATCGTCGGGTCCGGCGTCAGCCCCGTGAGTGTATAAAGGTTCACCTTCTGCAGCACGCCCGCCGCGTTGGGATACGTGAAAATCCCGTTCGCGGCATCCGCCGTAAGCAGCGTGCGCGTCGCAGCCGATTGCTGGTGTTGCCGGAATGCTTCGAAATTCGCATAGAAGAAGAGCTTGTCCTTCTTGATCGGTCCGCCGAGCTTGCCGCCTAGCTGATTCAAGTTCAGAAACGGCTTCTTCACTCCGCTCTGGTCGTTGAACCAGGTATTGGCAGCAAAGTCGCTGTTGCGGTTCTGCTCGAACAATCCGCCGTGAAAACGGTTGGTCCCCGAGGGCGTCACAAATGTTACCTGCGACGCGCCGTTGCCAAATGCCGGATTGGAATTCGATGTCGAAATCGTCATTTCCGATACCTGGTCCAACAGCAGCAGGTTCGGCGAAAAATCCACCGCATTCGTGCGAATGAAATTGTCCTGAATGTTGATCCCGTCCAGCGTCATGTTGGTGAACGACGTGCGCTGTCCGTTAATCACGCTGTCCCCGGCGCGTCCGTTCGAAACCCCCGCCATCGCCGTCACCAGCGAAAGCGGACTCCGGTTGAGCAGCGGCAGGTCTTTGATCTGCGCGCGACTCATATTCTGCGCTACTTCCGCATTCGTCGTTTGCACAATCGTTGCGGATTCCGTAACTTCCACCGATTCCGTCGTGCTGCCGATTTCCAGTTTGATCGCCGGCAGCGCCGTCTCCGCGCCGGCCGTGAGCACCACGCCGCGATTCGTTGACTTACGGAATCCGGCTGCGCTCACTACCACGTCATAAGTGCCGGCGCTCACGCCGGAAAAGGCAAACAAACCATCGCTGGTTGCCGCGGTTGTCAGCAAGGGCTTTGCCCCGCCGGGCAGAAACACGTCTACAGTAGCTGTGGGAACCGCCGATCCCGCTGGATCGACAATTGACCCCGGTTAGCCGGGACGTGACTTGTGCGGACAGGCAGCTCGCGAACGCGAGTACCCCAATGAGGCAGTTTCGTTTACACATGTTGAATGTACCCCTCTCCGTTTACGTCGGCTGGCGAAAAAATAGGTTGGCCGATTATACACGAATCCCATTCATCATGTAAGCGATTTCTTTTGATGCGGCCCATAGACGGCGATTTCTATTACCGTCCGCGCCAACTTATCGGTAGGTATTATCTATTCCGTGAACAGCAGGATCGCCCGCCCTAAGTGGATCTCGTCGCCCGGCTCCAGCCGCGTGCCCCGCGTATCCCGAGGCACCTCCCGGCTTACTCCGTCCCGTACGATTCGTGTCCCGCAATCCGCACCCGGTGCGTAAGACCGGTCGTTGAATAGCCGGTACTCGCGGTCTTCTTATGTTAGGCGATGTGTGCGTTTGCACCCGTGACTCCCGCCGTGGCGGTACACGTCCACCTCGCGCCCAAGCGGCCCTCGAGTAGCGCTCGCCGAAGAATCCGCGCGCGCCCGGAGTCGTGATTTTCGAGGCCCTATCTATTCCGTGAATAACAGGATCGCGCGCCCTAAGTGGATCTCGTCGCCCGGTTCCAGCCGCGTGCCCCGCGTATCTCGCGGCACCTCCCGGCTGACCCCGTCCCGCACGATTCGCGTCCCGCAATCCGCCCCCGGCGCGTACGACCGGTCATTGAATAGCCGGTACTCGCCTGTCTTCTTGTCGTAATCGATATGCGCATGCTCGCGCGACACCGACCGGTTGGCCTCGCTGTCTTCGACAAACGCCAGGTCATTGCGACGGTGGATCCCGCCGTTGCGATACACGTCCACTTCACGCCCGATGTGCAGCCGTGGTTTCTCGATCGCCACTTCCGGCGCATTCGCGTTTCCGCTTTGCACCGTCAGCCGCGCGGGTTTCCGCAGCGCCGCCGCCTGCTCGTGCGTCCCGGCCACTACCGTCAGCCAAGGCTCGTTCGGCTGAGGCAATCCCGTCGCGACTTCCACGTTGACCTTGAGCTGCTCCGGAAACCTCACACCGTCAGAACGCAGCTTGCCGTGAATTTCGTGCTCCAGGTATTGCCGGAAGAAGCCGCTGCGGAATACCGATGCCCGCGCCTCCTCGATCCCGCGCATATTCACCCGCACCAGGTCGAACGGAAATACCAGGCGCGCTCCGGCGCGGTAGGAATGCTTGTGCACCTCCTCCAACACCGCGAAGCGAATCTCCGCCAGCTCCCGCGGACTCTCCAGCGGAGAGGTCCGCGCCAGCGGACTCTCGAACAACGTCCGCCCCCACTTCTCCAGAAAATCAGTCACCGTCATAACAACCCCAACTCCTTCGCCGCGTCCACAATGTCGCGCGCGATCGGCGCTGCGATCCGTCCGCCGTATCCGCCGTTCTCCACGATCACCGCAAATGCCAGCCGCCGCGCCGGAGTTCCGTCGAAGGGGGCAAATCCCGTGAACCATGCATGAGGCTGTCCGCGATCCAACTGCGCCGTCCCCGTCTTGCCCGCGATCTGCACCGCCTCGCCGCTCATCACCCGCCGCGCCGTCCCTTCCGTCACCACGCGCCGCATCGCTCCCGCCAGAAACGCGGCCTGCGGCTCCGCCAGCACATCCAGCGGCGCGTCCTGCCGCGCGTTGCCGTCTCCCGCAACCCAACGTCCCTGCGGCATCCGGCCCCCCGCCGCGATCGCCGCCGCCACTCGCGCCATCTTGAACGGCGTCACCAGCACCGGCCCCTGTCCGTACGACGCGAAGGGCAGCGCCTGCCGCAATTCCTTCGGGTCGCCCGTGGAGAGCCCCAGCAGTTCCGCCGTCTCCGTCAAAGCCTTCGAGCCCACGTCGTGCACACCGAGCTGCGCAAAATACGCGTTGCACGAAACCGCGATCGCCCGCTCCATGTCCAGCGTTCCATGCGCATGGTCGCCAATGTCATCCTTGATCGCCCGGTTCCACCCCGCGATCGTATTGCCGCAGCGGCCATCGCCCAGCGGACGGCATTGGAACGTGCGATGCTCCAGCGCCGCATCGCCGCGCAGCGCCGCCATCGCCGTCACCAGCTTGAACGTGGAGCCCGGCGGATACTGTCCGTACCGCGCCCGATCCAGCAGTTCGTCGGGCGTCGGCGGCGCCGTTCGCTCCGCCGGAGGATTCGTAGTGGGCGTGCTGACCATCGCCAGCACATCGCCCGTCCCCGCCTCCATCACCACCAGCGCGCCATTCGTGAATCCCGCCTGCCGCAAGTGCCGCTCCAAAATCTCCTTGGCGCGCAACTGGAAGCGGATGTCCACCGTCAAACGCACATCGCGATCCCGCGCCAGAATGCGCGCGACTCCCGCGTTGCCCGGATGGTGGCGATAGCGGATCAACGGCGCCAGCTCGGCATATTCGTAGCCCTGCAGCCGCCGGTTGGCATCGTGTTCCACCAGCGATGCGTTGCTCGCGTGAAAATTCTCGCCGGTTCGCAAATCGCCCGTCAGGTGCACCGTCGCCGCTCCGAAGGGATAATGCCGCCCATCGAATTTGCTGTCGGCGCTTTCGATCGAGATACCCAGTTTGTCGTAAGCCTCGCGATGCGCCTCCAGGTCCTTCCAGTTGCTCGTGCCCAGCGGCACCCCGTTGCGGTCGTAAATCGTGCCCCGTGGAATTTCGTGCGCCAGCGAATTGATGCGTGGATTGTGCTGCGGCCGCTTGACGTTGTCTTCCTCGAACGCATGCGCGTCGCGCCCCAGGTAGTCCATGTCGTGCAGCACCTGGTAGCGCAGCGCGAAGCCCAGCAGGATGGCGCCGGCCCCGGCCAGCACCAGTTTGAGACGGCCCACCGGAACGCGAAGCATCTCCGGCTGTGTCGCCCGCTCCGTATTGCTGATGCCGGCGAGCAGCGCGAATACCAGGAAGTTCGCGACCATCGCCGTGTTCCCCGAACTCAGGAACGGCGATACCACGCCGGAAAGCGGCAGCGCCCCCAGCACCCCCGCGCTGATCAGCAACATTTCACAGGCGATCAACGCCGTCAGCCCGGTCGCCAGGAACAGGCCGTATGTCGTGTCCGCGCGCTGCGCCGCCCTCAGCCCTCGCCAGATCAAAACTCCGAAGAGCGCGAACACCGCCGCCACGCCCGCAAAGCCCCACTCTTCGCCCAGCGCCGGCAGCACCAGATCCGTGTTCCCCGCCGGAATCACGCCCGGGTCGCCCCAACCCGGACCACTGCCCGTGGGACCGCCGGTGGCAAACGCCCAGAGGCCGTGCGCCAGCTGGTCGCCGCCGTGCACATCGTTGTCCCATGGCGAAAGCCACATATCGATGCGCTGCACCACCGTGTGCGGCGTGCCCACGCGATATCCAATGCCGACCGCGGCCACCATCAGCACCACCGCCGCCGTCGCCAGCCCCGCGCGTCCCCGCGCCACGCTGAACATCGCCAGAAAGACGAACAGCGTGACCAGCGCCGGCCCCAGATCCTTCAACACGAAAAACGTCGCGATCGCAATTCCTGTCGCGGCGATTACCGGAAATACGTGCTCGGCGCGCGCCACGCGCTGCCCCGGTATGCGTTCTTCACGCAGGTCGCGCAGCCGCTCCCAATTGCGCGTGAAGTACCCCGCCAGGAACATCGCCAGCAGGAGCTTGATCAGTTCCACTGGCTGGAAGATACCGAGATTCACCTTGGCGTCGTTGCCCGCCGGTCCGCGGCCAAACGCCATCAGCGCGCCGAACAATCCCAACGCGCCGAAGAGCGGCGTATAGCACCAGTTGGATAGCCTTCGATAATCGAACAGGCGGAGCGCCGGCAGCCCGAGCAGCAAAGCCCCCACAAACACGCCGAGCGCGAACTTATGAAACTCCAACGTGTCGCGCAGCGGATCGCGCATGCTCACCATCAGCAGAAAACCGAAGCCGGAGAGCAGTTGCAACGCGGGCAGAAATGCGGCATCGCCGCGAAACCCGGTCAACCGCCACAACAATGCCGCCAGATAGAATCCGGCGAAATAGAACAGTGCGGAACGCACCAACTCGGCGCGAAATTCCTGAGGACTGCGCACCGAGATCAACGGCTTGATACGCGCGAACTGCCGCCGCGGAATCACCGCCGTCAACGCTCCCGCATGTCCGATCGGCCGCGCCCGCTGCAAATACTCGTAGACCCGCGGCGCCAGTTCCGCGCGATTCGTGAAGCCCTCCAGCACCGGCAATAGCTCGTCCGCCGATTGCACCGCATTCACGTTCACCACCGGCGCCGCGCTCATCCGCTGCACCTTCGCCTGATAGACAAACCACAACCCGGCGGCCACCACCAGCGAAGACGCCGCCAGCCACGCAAATCGCAAAGACGGCGCGTACCGCGGCGCCCGCACCATCACCGGCGCCGTCCCCGCCCCGGTCCAACTGCGCGTTACCGCCATCCGCAAAACCTCGCACGCATTTCCGCCGATTCGCTACGCTTCACGATCATCGAATCACCACCACCTTCACCGATCCCGCCATCCAGTTCGCTCCGTCTCACCACGGGCACCTGTCCGCCATCGTCCAAGTGCGCGTTACCGCCATCCAGCTCGCTCCCCTTCAATACCGCCGCGTAGCGTGAAGCGGTGACCACCACCTTCGCCCCTCCCTTCAATACCGCCGCGCGTCGTGAAGTGCGCACCGTCGGGGGCAGTGTTGCTGCCGGGTCGCTACGCTTTACCACCATCGGATGTACCTCCGCGGACGCGGCTTTTTGGGCGCGGGCGCATGGATCTTTTCCAATTCCTTCAAGTGCCCGTCCACTTCGCCAAAGCCCGGGATTCGGCGGTAGAAGCTCCGCGCCGTATCGGCATCGCGTTTTGCCCGCCGCCAGTCGCGGGCCAATTCCTGCTGCGCCCGAATCCGGTAGGCATCGCCCTCCTGCTCCACTTCGCGATTGCCCAGCACCGCGCCGTTTTTCTCAGCGGCGTGAAACTCGCCCATCGCCTTTTCCGGATTGGGCAGCGAGTAGACGTAGATCCGCGCCAGGGCAAGCCGCGGAGCCGGGTCCGCCGGAATTTTCAGGGCCGCCTGCGTGAACTCGTCGCGCGCTTTCAAGCGCAATCCGGCGGCGGCGTGATCCGAATACTGCGCGCCGTTCAAGCGTTCCAGCGCCGCGTACCCGCGAGCCAGGGCCAGCTTCGCCACCGTGCGTTCATCGTGTGCGCCCAGTTGCACCGCGCGCTCCAGGCAGACTTCCGCCTTGGGCCAGTCGAACTCGTGCAGCCAGGCGTGCGGACTCGTGCGATACGCCTCAAGCACTTTGTCCGCCGACGCGATATACCACTGCGCCAGGTCTTCTCCCACGGGCGGTGTTTTCACCGTGGGGCGGACCGCCGCGCTTGCGCGTGTCTGCCACAGCTGCCAGCCGAGGCTGCCGCCGATCCACAAAAGCATCCCTACAGAGAAATACGCCGCCGCACCCACCACCTGCAAACTTCGCGCCGGCTTGCGGCGCGCCGTTCGCGTCACCCGGCGAAACGCTTCGCGTGCCGCCTCCAGCGTCGCCGCGGGATTCCACTTTTGCCGCCGCTCCCGCTCCGCCATGGTCGGCTTGCGTTCGAGGAACAACTGCAGGTCGGCGCGAAACTCCACCGCGGAGCGGTACCGCTGCCGGGCCTCCGGGGCCAACGATTTCATCACAATCGCGCGCAGGCCAGAGGGACAATGCGGCCCGATCGCCCGCGGCGGCCGCTTGCTGCGGATCAAACCCTCCAGTTTGCGCGTATCCTCCGCCTGGTAGGGAGGCACGCCCGTCAGCATCTCGTAGAGCGTCGCGCCCAATGCCCACAAGTCCGATTGCGGATCTACCTCAGAACGCGCCAGCCGCTCGGGAGAGCAGTAGCCTGGGCTGCCGAACTGGTGATCGGTGGCGTTGCAATTGGCGCGCAGCGCTTTGGCGATTCCGAAATCCAGCAACCGCACGGTGTCGCTGCAGCCCAGGTGAATGTTCGATGGCTTGATATCGCCGTGCACCACGCCGGATTCCCAGCCGTGGAACTTCATCAGCTGCTCGCAGATTTCGAGCGCGATCACCGCGGCCCGGCACGGGTCCAGCACACGGTCGGCAGCCAGCACGTCCGCCACCGTGCGCCCCTCGACATACTGCATGGCGACGAAAAAATAGCCATCCAGATCGCCGTATTCGTAGATCTCCACCATGCGCGGATCCAGATCGTGCAGCTCTTTTTGAATCGCCGCTCCGCGCCGTCTCCGCTTCCACGATAATGCGCCGTGTGGCGTCGCCGCCTTCCGGAATCAGCTTCAACGCAACCCTGCGCTCATCCACCGTGTCCATCGCCAGGTAAACGTCGTTCATGCTCTTTCCGAGCCGGCGAAGAATTTCGTAGCGTCCCACGCGCTTGGGTGCGTTCATGGCCTCATCCTCGAATCCGCTGCACGGCCCACAGCAGCATCCCGAGCAGCAGTCCGTAAACCAGGAAAGCGAAGCGTCCCCGCAGACCGCGCCGCGCCAGTACGCGCGTGACTCCCAGGCGCGGACGCGTGGCACCGGTACGGCCGCGATACTCCGGGCCGGCGACGAAGACCACCGTGATATTGTCCCGTCCGCCCTCCTGGTTGGCGGCATCCACCAGGTGGCGCGCCGTCACTGCCGAGTTCCCCGCGTACCGGCCCGCGATTTCGTGAATGCGGCGCGACGTCAGGTGGTCGCTCAGGCCGTCGCTGCACAGCAACATCGCTCCGTCACTCGGCAGCCGGCATTCGCAGACCTCGACGAAGTCGCTTTCGTCGGCCGCGCGCGGGCAGCTCCCCACATCGCGGAAGACTTCATTGCGCCGCGGATGCGCCATCGCCTCCTCCTCGCTGAGCTCCCCCGCGTCCTCGACCTGCCCAACCGGAGAATGGTCACTGGTCACCTTGCGAATTTCACCGCCGCCGATCAGGTAGAGCCGCGAATCGCCGACATGGCCGATCGTGACCTGTTCGCCATCCACCAGCGCCAGCGTCAACACACACGCCATACCCTCCAGTTCGGGGTACCGCAGCGCTTCGCTGTAGATGCAGTTATTCGCGGCGGCAATCGCTTCGCGCACCAGGGCCGCGGGAGGGCCCGTGCGGGGTTCGGCCATGCTCTCGCGAATCGACGCGACCGCGGCCTCCGCGGCGCGCTCGCCTCCCGCCTGCCCGCCTACCCCGTCCACCACCAGGAAGGCTCCGCGTTCCGCATCCACCCAGTACCGATCTTCGTTGTGGTCGCGCACCAGGCCGCGGTCGCTGACCGCCCCGCAATCCAGCGCAAGCTCAGTCATGACGCGCCTCGAAAGAGAGCGTCACCACCTCCGCCAGCGAGATTTCCGCGCGGTCCGGCAGCGCGATTTCCACGTTGCCGGAAATCCGGCGGCCATTGAGCCAGGTGCCGTTCCGGCTCAGGTCGGTGATCTTGAAGCCGCCGCTGCCCGGGTCGCGGCGCAGCCGCAGATGCTCGCGGGAGATCTCGTCGTTGGTGTAGATCGCGAGATCTACCCAGAGGTCATCGCCGCCCCGCCCGATGGAGATTTCGTCCTGCGTCATCAGAAACGTCTGCGGGCCGGAATCATCCTGATAGCGAATTTCGGCGAAGACCGTCGCACTGCGGAGCCGGGTATGTTCACGATCTTTCGCCACCCTGGCGGAGGTCACCGACGGAGTGCGCTCGATCAAGGTTGTCTTGGTGCCGCGATATCCCGGTTGTGCGATTTCGTTCAATTCGGAATGGATTTCGACGTCGCCCGGCGGCACGGCGGCTTCACCATCGGCAAAAAGCCCGATCCAGAAGTTATTGACCGCGATCCGGTAGGTCTTGGATTCTTTGCGGCGCAGACGCCCGCCTTTGGCGTTCCATTCCGCCAGTTGCGCGGCCAGCGCGCGGCGGGCGTCCTCGCGGATAATTTCCTGCACGCTCGACACCCTGGCGTAATCGTCCGGATGCAGATAGACGCTGAAAATACAGGGCACCAGGATGCTGTAGCCGAGCTCGAGCCGCCCAAGATCCATATTGCGGATGAGTTCGTCGATGATGATCTGCCCGCTGATGCGCGGCTGCTGCTGCGCGGTTCCGCTTTGCGCCATTCTAATGACCCCTTCCCCGGCAAGACACGGCTATCCCGTTGCGATTTCGACCCCTGCCTGGCCGGAAACCGCGTGGACGCGGAACGTAAATTTAGACGATAAACCCGATTTCCAGTTTCAGCAATATGCCTGGATGCCGAATTAAAATGAACCAATCTTGAAGTGTGCGAACTCGACCAGAGTCAGCGGCCGGCCACGAGGGTGAACCATTTGCTTTCGGAACCGGCAGGCACTACGAGGTGGTCCCGGGTGGTAGGAAACAGGAAAGTGCCCACGCCCCAGAAGCGAAATCCGGTCTCGCGGACAGCGAGGTTCGCGCCCAGTTCCCTGGTCAGCGCCGGTTCCGGTTCGCTGCGCGCGGCGAAGGGCGATTGGGCTCCCTCCACCTCCACGCGGTTGAAGGCCAGCGCGATCAGAAAATACGGACGCGGCAGCAGGTGATGCTCCACGCGGCGGATGCGGCCGTGAACAATCGCGCCCGCCGGAACCAGCACTTCGGCGGAACCCGCGCGGCGAATCGGTTTGACCACCTTGGCGGAAACTTCGTCCCCGGCCGCCGCCGCCGCGCTATCGATGGGCTCCGTCAACGCCAGCGTGACCGGCAGCCCGAGAGGCAAATTCACGCGACCGCGGCCGGTATTGCGAGTGGCCGTGGCACCGGTTGCGGGCGCGTCGAAAACGATTTCCGATTCCGCCTGATATTCCCGGCAGTTGGAAAACGTAGTCACATTCCGCGCGTCCTTCGACTCGTTCAGGCGGATTTCCAGTTGACTCTGCCGCGGCAGGACGACGTCGCTATCGCCGATATGCACGCGCTGGAATTCCAGCGTGGTGGAGGCCTGGCAGAAGCCGGCGCCGGGCGGCAGCGCTCCCGTGCGGATGGTGAGCCGCTCCAGTTCGAGCGTTTCCGGATCGAGCTGGAAGCTGCCTTCGTAGGCAGCCGCGTGCCAGGACGTGGAAGATTTGACCTCGAACCTGCTGGCTTCCAACGGCACGCGATAACTATACTCGAAGACCTTTTTACCGTTCGCGAGAGCCTCGCCGGTATATTCGAAGTTGACGCCGGGCTGGCCGAACACGCTGGAGAGATGGCCGCCGAAAGCGCCGGTCGATACCGGACCGTTGCGGATCAGGGCATCCACATCGCGCGGGTCGAACCGCGTTGCGCCAGGCCATGAGTGCAGTTCGTGGCCCTGGGAGAGGGCCACCTCCATCCGCACGCGATCGGTGGATTCCAACTGGTGCGTCTCGTGAGCGACGGGAGGACCGCACGCCGCTTCCGCTTCTGACGCCGTCGCCGTTTCCGGCAGTACGCGTTCGTAGTAACTGCGATCCACAGTCTCGACGCAGACGTATTTTTCGAGGTTGTGCGCCATGGCTTGCAGGCGCTCGCGCGCCTGCTGCAGCACGACGCCAGGCTCGCGCGCGGCCTGGCCGAAGGCCGTCGAAGCAACAGCGAGCAGGAGGGCGGCCCTCATGCGCCAACTATTTCTGATTCGCGGCAACCATCCTCGGCTTCCAGTTCTGCGCCGCGCGATCCTGGTCGGCGACTTCGCTGGGATTCAATTTGGCCGCTTCCGCGGTGCGCATTTTTTCGCTGCTTCGGTCGCCGTGAAGGAAGGCGAGGGTGAGCCAGAAGTAGGCGCGCTTATCGTCTTTCGCGACGCCGGCGCCGGCAGCGCAGCGTTCCCCGAAGTTGGCCATCGCCAGGGCATATCCCTGGGTGGCGGAGGCGCTGACCCAGCGGGCGGCCTGCTCTTCGTCGCGCTTCACGCCCTTGCCGGTGGCATACAAGCGGGCCAGGTTGAATTGGGCTTCGGCGTGTCCTTTATCGGCCGCCTGGCGATACCAGAAGGCGGCTTGCTGCGGGTCCTGCGGGATGCCGTGGCCTTCGATGACGGCCCAATCGGTGGGCGGCCCGTCGGATTCCACGGAGTTCGCCATTTGGAACCAGCGGAGCGCGTCGGCCTCGTCCCTGGGGACGCCCCAGCCGCGCGAATACATCTGACCCATGGCAAACGCGGCCTCGGCATTGCCCTGCTCGGCGGCTTTGCGATACCAGCTTGCCGCCTCGGAAAGATCGCGGCGCACGCCCATTCCCTGGGCGTACAGCACTCCCAAATCGAATTGGGCTTCGGCTTCCCCGGCATCGGCGGCGGCCTTCCACTCGCGATAGGCCTTGGGATAATCCTTGTTCTTGAATGCCGCCAACCCGGCGGCGGTGCCGGCAAAAGCCGGCGCGGCGAGAAGCAATAAAAGTACCGAGCTCAATAACTCCGGACGTTTGGAAAAGCAGCGCATGCAGCCCTCCTATCTAATCTGACCTCCACTATTAGCACGATATCGCGGCGGCGGCTACCCGGTACGGCAGATGGTCTGTGCGTGAAAGGTAGTACGATTACGATTCCTTATGACGCAACCCGCGCCTTCGAAGCAGCTACCTGCGAATGCGTACACGCCTCTCCCTTCCGGGACGGCGTACCAACCGGCGGTGCCGGCATCAGAGAAATTGCCGGAGTTGACGGCGCGCTCGGTGGGATGGGGCGTCTTTCTGTGCGTGGTCTTCACCGTGGCTTCCGCCTATTCGGGGTTGAAGGTGGGGCAGGTGATGGAGGCGGCGATTCCGATCTCGATTCTGGCGATCGGGCTGGCGCGGGTTTATCCGCGGCGATCGAGCGTGCTGGAAAACGTGATCATCACCGGCATCGGCGGGCTTGCCGGATCGGTGGTGGCGGGCGCGATTTTCACGCTGCCGGCGCTCTACATTTTGAAGCTCGATCCGCATCCGCTACAGACCATTTTCATTTGCGTGGCGGGCGGATGCCTGGGAGTGCTGTTCCTGATTCCGCTGCGCCGCTACTTCGTAAGCGACATGCACGGCATTCTGCCTTACCCGGAGGCCACCGCGATCACGGAGGTGCTGGTGACCGGCGAAAAAGGCGGCGCGCAGGCGAAGTTATTGTTGCAGGCCACGGCGATTTCCGGCGTTTACGATTTTCTGGTGACCACCTTCCACGTGTGGAAGGAGTATCTGGATTTTCAATTCGTCCCGGCGATTCACGGGCTCTACGAGAAGGCGCGGATCGCGGTCAGCTTCGACGCGATCAGTTTCATTCTCGGAATCGGCTACGTGATGGGGCTGCGCAGCTCGCTGATTCTGTGCGCGGGCGGAGTGCTCTCAAACCTGGTGCTGGTGCCGTTGATCTGGATGATCGGCAGCCACAATACCACCGCGGTTTATCCGGGCACTTTGCCGATCGCGCAAATGACGGCGGCGCAGATTTTTCGCGGCTACGTGCGCTTCATCGGAGTGGGCGCGATTGCGACGGCGGGGATTTTCGGAATCGTAAAATCGCTGCGCATCGTGGTGGCGTCTTTCGGCGTGGCGCTGCGCGCGTTTCGGGTAGGAGAGAAGACATCGGGAGAGCGCACGGACCGGGACCTGCCGATTGTGACGATTTTGACCGGGCGTGATTGTGAGCGCAGTCGGGATCGCGATTTTCCTGGCGAATCTTGCGCACGATCCGTTGATTGTGGCGGCGGGAGTGGCGCTGGCTCTGGTGTTCTCGTTCTTCTTCACGTCCGTGGCGGCGAACG
Organism: uncultured Solibacteraceae bacterium; assembly: GCA_963811575.1. Lineage (GTDB taxonomy): Bacteria > Acidobacteriota > Terriglobia > Bryobacterales > Bryobacteraceae > Solibacter. Next base: position 726,210 of record CAWERY010000018.1, read on the forward strand.
CGATTGCGACGACGGCGCGCAATCCGGTATCGGGAATGACGATGCTCACGATCATCATTTCTTCGATCGTGCTGTTGAATTTCGGGCTGAGCGGCACGACCGGGATGTTCTTCGTGATGGCGCTGGCGGGAATGGTGTGCACGGCGCTTTCGGTTTCGGGGCAGACGGTGACGGATTTCAAGGCGGGCTACTGGCTGGGCTCGACTCCGGCGGCGCAGCAGAAGGTGAAGTTTCTGGGCGTGATCGCGGCATCGGTGGCGGCGGGGCTGACCATCGTGATGCTGGCGCACACCTTCCAGTTCGGCGAGGCGGCGGCGGGGGACACGCGGGTGGTGCTGCCCTCACCGCAGGCCAGCATCATGAAGGCGCTGGTGGAAGGTTTCATGAGCCGTCAACCGGTGGCTTATGTTTTGTTCGGAGTGGGGGCGACGATTGCGGTGGCGATGGAGATGCTGGGAGTTCCGGCGTTGATTTTCGCGCTGGGGATGTATCTGCCGCTGGAACTGAATACGCCGGCGCTGGTGGGCGGATTTCTGGCGCACTACCTGGGCAAGCGCGCAGAAAAGCAAGGCGGTGAGGAGGGCGGCCGGATTCGCGAGCGGGGCGTAATTATCGCCAGCGGACTGATGGCGGGCGGCGCGTTGGGCGGCGTATTGGGCGCGGCGTGCCGGTTGTTCCAGGGGTACTCTGAAGATTGGATCCGCACACCGTTCTACGGTAATGAAGTGACCTCGCAACTGGTTTCGGCGGCACTGTTCGCGGGGTTGTGCGGGTACCTTTGGTTCGGCGCGGTGAGACGGGAAAGGGAAAAGGCATGAGCGCGAATTTCGAAGAGCTGGTGGGCAACGCGATTTTGGGAATCGACACGCTTTGGGGAGGCGATGTGATGTGCGCCTCGGGCACGGGCAGATTCATCGCCGATTCGTGGTTCAGCGACCAGGCGCTGCCGCGGGCCTATACGACGGCCACGGCGGCGCGGGTGCGCGAAAGCGGCGGCGTGGGCGCGAAGGTTCCGGACTGGGAGGCGATTGACGCGTACCTTGCGGAGGTCGATATTCCGGCGGCGATCGGCGGTCTGAAGGATTCGGCGGCCTGGTATGGCGGGCTGCGGGGCGAGTACCTGGCCGGCCTGGCGTTGTGCTTCCAGGCGATGTGGGATCTGGCGATGGAGATTCTCGGCAAGGGCGACGCGGTGCCGTACGAACGCTGCGTAATCGCCTCGACGGGGCTGCCGCCGGAGCCTTCGGACGCGGTGGCGAAGCGGGAGCGGGTGGCGGAACTGCTGGGGTGCGCGGCGACGGACAGCGAAGGACTGATCGCCGGGGTAGAGACATGGCGCAAGCAGCACCGGGTGCCGATGGCTTCGATCCAATTATTGGGAGCCGCGGTGATCGGCTACTTCGACGACCTGACGGCGCAGCACGTGGTGCCGTATCTTCCCAAAGAGCTGCACGGAGTTCCGCGGGCGAAGATCGAATTCCTGGCAATCCGGGACGCGTGGTTTTCCGGGTTCGATGAACTACCTTGGGCGCGCGCGGCGGCCGGGGGGCGAACCGGAGTACGAGGCGACTTACGAGATCAACGCATCGCTGGACATTTCGCTGCCCGAATTCATGCAACTGGTGAGCCACGAAGTGGTACCGGGCCACGTGACGACGTTCGCGTACCTGCAGAATCTCTACTGGCGGGACCTGGCGGGATTCGAGGCGTCGGTATTGACGATGAATACGCGGGCGGCGACGCTTTTTGAAGGCATCGCGAACAACGCGATCCTGATGGCTTACGGAGTGACGGAGATCGAAGACCTGCCGGACCGGGACTTGCAAACGGGACTGCTGCTGGCGCTGTTGCAGGACGATGCCAAGAACCAGGCCTCTTACCTGACGTGGGGAGAGGGCATGGCCCAGACCGAAGTGGCGCGAACTTTGTGGACGGACTACCTGGTTTCGGCGGAACGCGCCGATAAGCTTTCGGGGGCGTGGGGGCGGCATCCGCTGTTGGGCCGGATGTACCTTCCGGCATATCGGGCCGGCACACGCAAAGTGGCGGAACTTCGGCGGAAGTACTCGCCTGAGGTGTTTTTGCCCGCGCTATACGGGGTCAAAGGGCTGGTGGACATCACCACGATCGAAAAAGCGCTGCATTAGTCTACGAAACGGGCTATACATAGCCCGTTTTGGCAAGAGCGCTGAAGGCGCCAAAGGAGTTCCCCATTCTTCCGGAGAAAAGTGGGCTATACGTAGCCCGTTTGCCGTTATTGCTTCCGGAGGGTTCGCGGCTTGGTTTTCCTCTACTCTCACCTTCACCACAAGTAACACGGCATCTGGCTTAACCCTAGGGTGAATGCCGCTAACCCGATGAAAGAATTAACAAAATAAATTTTGATTTTTGGTCACAGGTATTTTTCAGGAATATTTGGCAGTTCGAGTACCACCATCCTTATTAAATGGAACTCAACCATAACTAAAGGGTCTATTAAATACCACTGGTTAGCGCAATAATCCCTCCTGAAGGTATTTATTGCAGCAAGGAGCGGAGACGAAATGACGTTACTGAAACAAATTTGGAATGACGAGCAAGGCCAGGACCTGATCGAATATACGCTTCTCATGGCCTTTGTGGCGCTGGCATCGGCGGCACTGTTCCTGGGAGCGGGTGGCAGCATTTCCGGAATCTGGTCTACGAGCAACAGCCAGCTGGTCGCCGCCAACGCGGGCAGCTAAACGCCAGGATCCTTTGCATGCCGGAACTGGGACGGGGTATGGAGGAGGGCGGCAGGTGAGCGATTTGGGGTTCGGTGATAGGGACCGTGCCTTGTGGATCGAGCCCTCCAAATTTTCCTCGACAGCGCTGGAGTTTGTTGGTCCAAATCGACGCATAGGTTGGAAGGCGGCGGGGTGCCGGGCGATCCAGACGAGTGTCCCGTATGAACAACATGGACCTCCTCAAGAACACCGTGGACCTATTCGTAGTTGGCGAGGACTTCTACCGCGGCTCCACAAAAAAGCAGCTCGCCAATGGCTGGTGTGACTTCCCGGCTTTCGGTCGGGCACAGGTTAAGGGCTGCTTTGGCGATTCAGTAGATCTGGGCACAATTTGGTATGTGACCCATAAAGTCGATGCATCCAGCCTCCGCTCTTTCGCAGAGCACCGGCGTCAGCAAATGTGGCTGCGCAACCAAGGTTCTAACGTCGCTTGCATCATCATCGACGAGGGTAAAAATGAGCCCATCACGGACGATATCCCGTCTAGCGGCGAACGGTTCCATTACGCAACGGAAAATGCGGCCATCACGGCGTTGACGCGGGCACAACTGGCCCCGAATGCGATGGTGATCGCGGCTGAATACGAAAAGCGTCCGGAGGTCCTTTCCTTCCTGCACGAGAGATACGACGGTGAAGAAATTCTTCTGGTGCCCCCGGATCTTCCGCTGAACGCTCTTCGACTGCCGTCGGCCTTGAACATGAAGACTTAGAGGAGCACCAATTACCGGACGGATGCCCGATTTCCTGGAGGAAGTACCGACGCTCGAAGGAGATTGCAGACGAGGTCAACCGGCTATACGAACTAGCGTCCACCGAGCTTGGCGAAAAACTTCTGACAAGGCTCAGACAATTCTCCGATCTGGAGCTTGCCGGTGGGAAGCCCCATTTGAATTGGGTCCGCGAGCACGTCGAGAAGTCTACGCTTGCCGCCCCTCAACCTTTCCTGGAAAAGGGCACCTCGTTCATCGCATCGAAACTGATGCGCGAAAACCCGTGAGATTGTACTTGCAGAGCGGAACGAAGCCGCGTTACTGAAGCGAACTTCAAACAAAGCCCAGGCGGCGCCGCTTCCGGTCGCCCGGCAATTCAGACCCGACAGGTGTATCGGTAAGGGCGAACGTGGCCACTGTAACATTGATCGAGTCCGGCGGTTTGAGGAGCGCTTACGGCGCCGGTGCCATTTTGTTGAACGCGTAGTGCGCCTTGAAGCCGATGCAAAAATCCCATGCCGGCCGTGCCGGCTCCTTATCCGGACAAAGCAGCGCAACACTTCACCAAGATCCTGCCAAAAGACAGGGACCGAGTAATCCCAGCCGTTCTTGACGGCACGCACCACAGCGCGGGGATTGCGCTGCGGATCAACATTTGGTTAGCGGATGGCTGCACCATCGCACAACGCGATCAAGCAATTGAGATCTTGAAGGCGGACGTCGAACTATTCCGCGGCGCCGCGCGTTGCTGAGTTTGGATCGGCCGGGACGTCAGAATTCGACACGTTGTGGGGCCTGACAGGGTGCTCTTCCCTCAACTCACTTTGCGAGTGAGTCTCATCAATTTCCGGGCGGAGTAAGTGACCACCCCGAAGAAGAAGAGAAAACTGAGCAGGATGACGGTGAGTTGACGCCGCGGAGTGATCTGGGGGATGGCGGCGGCCGGGGGCTGGCCGAAATCCAAGGCGACGCGCAGGTGGACGGTGGCGGGGTGCCGGGTATCGGCGCGGTTGTCTACCACCAACACGTAGTCGGCGGGCTCGCGGACACGGGAGGTGAGGGTCCCGGAAGTTCCAGCGGGAGTGAGGGCGAGGATGCCGTGGGCGAGATCGTGGCGAAAATGATCGAGATCCGCGCGCGTCATGAGGGCGAGACGCACCTGGCCGGTGCCCGACGGGACATTGAAGCCGGCGGAGACGACGGCGGGCTGCTGGCGGAAGATTGATCTCCACGTATTTCCATTCGCCGGCGGGTATGCGGTAGACGTCGTCGACCAATTCGACGTTGGTAGCGGCGGCAAACAAGAGGACTAAAGCGAAGGCGGTCATGCAACCGGGTCGATGGACCGGAGCGGTACAATATGGTCCATGAACGACAGTATGGCACAGGCGGACACGGGCCTTGCTGCGCTCGACGTACCGGGCTGGAAAACCACCTTGAGCTGGGGATCTGCAATTCCGCTCGGGGCGCTATTCCTGGCCTCCGGGTTGTGGAAGATTACCGACGTACAAGGCACGGCAGTGCGCATGACGCAGGCCAAGGTTCCGCATGAACTAGGTGTTCCGGCGGCGCTATTTTTCGGGATTGTGGAGACGCTGGGCGCGGTGATGATTCTGGTGCCGCGGCTGCGGCGTTGGGGCGCGATTCTGCTGGGCGCCATGCTGCTGGCCTTCCTGGGGTATTTCGCAATCAACTACAATGCGCTGCGCGGAGCGGATTGCAGCTGCATTCCGTGGCTGAAGCGCGTGGTGGGACCCGGCTTCTTCATTGGCGACGGCCTGATGCTGGCAATGGCGGGGCTGGCGTGGCTGGGCGCGAGACGGTCCCAGGGAAAGCGCACGGTGGCATTGATACTGGGGGCGGTGGCGGTGTTCGCGGCGGTCTCTTTCGGAGTGGGCGAGGCGCGGCAGACGGGGACTCTTGCGCCAGCGAGCATTCTGGTGGACGGGCAGCCGTATTCGCTGGAGCGCGGAAAAGTCTTCCTCTTTTACTTCGACCCGCAATGCATGCACTGCTTCGATTCGGCCAAACGGATGGCGCAATTGCACTGGGGCGACACGCGGATTGTCGGTGTGCCGATCAGCCAGGCGCGTTACGCGGCGCAGTTCATGCAGGACACGGGTTTTTCGATGGCGATCACGAGCGACCTGGAGAAGCTGAAGCAGGTTTTCCCGTACGCCGGAGTGCCGGCGGGAGTCGCGCTCGAAAACGGACGCGAGAAGGCGCCGTTGACGCAGTTCGAGGGCGAGGAACCGGCGGTAACCTTACGGAAATTGGGGCTGGTCTACTGAACGGCGCTGTGTCATAATCTTCCCGCAAAAAGGGGGGGATGGCATGCGCCTGATCGTAGTTTTGATGGCTTTCGCCCTGACCAGCCCTGGTCAGCGGCACAGACTCGACGAAATCAACTCCGAAAAGCCCGAAGGAAAACTGCTGCAGCAGATCATGCAGGAGAATGACGCGGCGAAGAAGGCTGCGCTGCTGGATCAGTTCGCCGGCGAGTTTCCCAAACACGAAGGCACGCCGTGGGTGCTCGAACAGCTCCAGGCGATCTACGTAAAAAACAATGACGCGGACCGGACGATGGCGGCCGGCGACAAGCTGCTGGCGCTGGACGCGGACGACCCGGGGGCGGCGGTGGAATGCCTGAAGGCAGCGGAGGCGAAGAAGAACCCGGCGCTGATTAAGAAGTATGCCGTGATGGCATCGGCGGCGGCGGGCAAGATGGCGGCGGCGCCGGAGCCGAAGGATGCCGACGAAGCGGCGGCGTGGAAAGCGCAGGGCGCCTATGCGAGGGGCGTGAAGCAGTACGCGGAATACGCGCTGTATCGCGCGGCGTCCGAATCGCGCGACCCGAAGGTGATTATCGAGCTGGGCGAGGCGCTGCGCGAACGGAGCGCGGACGGGGAGTACGCGGGCAAGGTGGCGCAGCCGCTATTTGTGGCGTACCGGATGACGGGCGAGCAGGCGAAGGCAGTGGCGCTGGCGGAGAAGACCGCGGCCACCGGGCAGAGCAGCGAGGATATGCTGCTGGTGCTGGTAGACAGCTACATGCAGCAAAAGAAGGAAGCCGAGAAGGTGCACAGCTATTCGGCGGCGATCGTGCAACTGGTGGGGCAGAAGCCGAAGCCGGAAGGGATGAGCGAGGCCGATTGGACGGCGCACAAAAACCAGATCACGGGCCTGGCGCATTATTTGAACGGCAAGGCATATCACAACGAAAACGCCCATGGCAAAGCCGATGTGGAGTTGCGGGCGGCGCTGCCGCTGGTGGATTCGAACGCGGCGATCAAGCCAGAGGTGTTGTACATGCTGGCGCTCTCCGATTTCAAGCTGGAAAAGGTGCAGGAGGCGGCCGGCTATTTCCGGGCGTGCGCGGCGATCAAGAGCCCGTACCAGCAACTGGCGGCGACGAATCTGGCGCGGTTGAAAACGCAATACACTGGGGTGAAGTGAATTTACTCATACCGAACCTGGGATCGACTTCCCTCAAATATCAGATTCTGGACATGCCGTCGGAGACGGTGATCGCGAAGGGCCGACTGGAGCGCGTGAGCGACTACCGGGAGGCGATCGCGCAGATTTCGACCGGCGGCACGCCAATCCACGGCATCGCGCTGAAGGCGGTGCATGCGGGGCCGGAGTACCGGGGCACCTACGTGGTGGATGCGGCGGTGACGGCGGCGCTGGGACAGTATTTGCCGGCGGCTCCGGCGCACAATGCGATCTATCTGACGGCGATCCAGGCGTTTCAGGAGGCGATGCCGGGAGTGCCGATTGTGTGCGCGTTCGAGCCGGAGTTCCACACGACGATGCCGGAGTACGCGCGGATGTACGGCGTTCCCGGAGAATGGCGGGATGAGGGAGTGGTGAAGTACGGATTCCACGGGGCATCGCACCAGTTCATCGCGGAGCGGGTGACGGAGATGCTGGGACGTCCGGTGAAGCTGGTGAGCGCGCACCTGGGAGGGAGCTCTTCGATGTGCGCCATCGACGGCGGGCGGTCGGTGGACACGACGATGGGATTCTCGCCGCAATCGGGCCTGGAGAACGCGACGCGGCACGGGGACTTAGATGTGTTCGCGGTGCTGTACATGATGGAGCGCCACGGGTGGACTCCTGCGGAGGTGCGGGAGCAGCTGGCGAAGGGCGGGGGGCTCGCGGGGCTTTCCGGGGTAGCGGGCGGGGACGTGCGGGACCTGGAGGCGGCGGGGACGGAGCGGGCGCTGCTGGCGCTCGAGGTGTTCGTGTACCAGGTGAAGAAGACGATTGGGGCGTTTGCGGCGGCGATGGGCGGGCTGGATGCGGTGGCGTTCACGGGAGGGATCGGGGAGAACTCGGCGCGGCTGCGGGAGAGGTGCTGCGCGGGGCTGGAGTTCCTGGGAATCGAACTGGATGCCTCACGGAATGCGGGGAGCGGGGACCGGGTGGTGTCGGGGGAGACGTCGCGCGTGACGGTGCTGGCGGTGAGCACGAACGAGGAGCTGGTGGTGGCACGGCGGGCGTACGGATGCCTGGAGGGCTGCCGGTAGGGGGGCTTACTCAGAAGGGACTCGAAGTGAGATCTGAGGAGGTCGCGCAGGCGGAAGCTGCTTCTCGTTTAGATTTTCTTTGCGTTTGAGCAGGCCTTCGGTCGCCGGGCGGCGCGACGATCCGTTCCACGGCGCGGGAGGTGAGCGGAGTCGAAGACCGCAACTAGGAGGCGGCCCTCGACGCGAGCTCGCAAGCCCGACTTAACAGGCTGCGGCCCATACTCGGGGAGATCGCCCAAGCCTTCAAGGAAAGGTTCCGAGAGAGAGCACGTTTGCTCAGGGAGCTGCAGAGCGGGTAAATGCAACGCGACCAGCAACGACCCGTTCCCTAGAATGCTGGATTCGATATCGTTGGCAGCTTGGGAAGCCATACTGGCGCGCGACTTGAAACTGTGCGTCAGCAAGCGTTGGGGCAGTGCCGAAACGGAGAGAGTGATGGCCCGGTGGCGGAGATGTCGGATATTCGGACGATCGTGAAGCCGCATGAGCGAAATCCTTTCTACTTGCCCGTTGTCCGTATAACTGGGGCGAAAAGGGATTTTCGCTAATGACGATGTTTTAGAGGCTGAGCTTTTACCCTTTCCGCGGACCGGATGCGTCGCTTACGCTGAGTGCAGCGTAACACTGCTGTAGCGAGTCGATGTCAGGCTCTCCATCCCTTATCTCAGGAGTTCAGTGCGCGTGTTCGCGCAGCACGGCGAGCACCTCGGCGTGCTTCATCTTCTCGGCCCATGCCCATGGTCTGGCCCAAGGCTCGGCGTTGGCTTCAATCGGATCCGCGCCCCGCCTCAGATATAGCTTTACAAGTTCGACGCAACCCCAGCGACACGCCCAACCGAGTGGAGTGCTCTTGAGCAGATCGTCACGCGCATCGAGTTTCGCGCCGGCATCCAGGAGCATAGTCGCTGGCCCTGTGCGGTCTTCGGAACTGCACCAGTCAGCCGCCACATCGTGCAGAATAGTTCGGCCGAATGGTCCGCGGACGTTGGGATCGCACCGATCCAGCACTGCGCGCAGGCAGGCCAGATTACCCCGGGCATTTGATAGCTGTCCAAACCACCACGGATCGCGGCGCGCGCGATCAATCCGCTCCAGTGCCAGCTGCAGAATCTGCGGTTTGCCTGCACCATGTATCAGAAGCACTTCCGCGAGAGGCATCGCCGCCGCCCAATCCGGGATGATTCCCGGCCTGAGCCGCCCTGCCGCTTCATCGTTGAGCATCTGACGCGCCTTCTCCGCCAGACCGAGATCCCCCACGCACTCGGCATCGAGGTACGCTCCGTGACTCTCCAGCAGGTCGATCATCGCCTGATCCTTTTGGCCATACGCGGCGTACACCGGCGTGCCGCTGGCCCAGATATGCGCATTTGGATCCGCACCGCGCGCGAGCAGCAACTTCGCCATTTCCGGTTTGCCGAATTCCGCACAGTGACGCAGTGGCTGGCCCCACGTGTACTCCGGCGGTTCCAGGTCCACTCGACGGCGTTCGTCCGGATCGAAGCCCAGGTCCAGCAGCAATTCCAGCATTTCCCTCCGGTCGTATCTCACGGCGAGTGAAAGCAGCCCTTCGTCGCCGTATATCGGCTGATCCAGAGTTCCTTCGGCATGCCGCTCTCGCAACCATTCTGCATTTCCGGTGGTGAGCGCCCAGCGGGCGGTTCGCTCCGCCCCGCGCGCCAGCAGAAGTTCCGTCATGGCGGCAACCTGTTCCGCCGCGCCGAAACTCCTGGCGCAACCAACCACATCGAGCGGGGTATTGCCAATCCGATTAAGCGCGTTGGCATCGGCGCCGCGATCCAGCAGCCAGGCCGCCATCGGTTGCAGCAGAAACGCCGCCGCCTTATGCAGCGGAGTAACGCCGTTCCGGGGATCGGCCAGCCGAATCAGTTCCGGGTGTTTCTCCAGGAACTTCATGATGGTTGCCACGTCCCCGCGTTGAAAGGCTTGCGCGATCTCTGATGGCAGATCTGTATCTACGGGCTCCGGCACCCCCGTCTGGCGGCGATGCTCCTCCTCCCTGATAATGGCCGCGATTTCTTCGTACCCGCGTTCCACTGCGAGCGTCAGTGGGCCGGTGGCCTCGCGATGGGGATGAATACCTCCACGCGCATCCGCGCCATGCTGCATCAGTAGGCGTACAATCGCGGGGTTCCGCTGCAGCACGGCGTAATGCAGAACGCGATGCTCATCGGAACCGGACATGCACCTATCGACGAGTTCGGGCCGCACCTGGAGGATCGCGCGAACAGCTTCTATATCGCCGGAGCGGACCGCCGCCGCCAGGCGTCCGACAGTGACGCCATCCACGTAGCCTTTCAGCTTTGGCCAGCTTTCGAAACCGTAGGCGCGGGCAATCACGAGTTGCGCGTCGTGCAAAGCGAAATCGGAGGCGCTGGCGTCGTGGTAATGAATGTTCACTTCAGCGACCGCATCAGGTTGGCCAGCCAGAAACCCACTGAGCAGTTCTTTAGCTTGCCGTTTGAGTTGATCGAGGTCGGTGTGCTCGCGAAGGATGCGAGTCGGTAGGGATTTGTTCACAGAGAGCTCCTTTCATCGCGCCCGGTGTCCGCTCGTTCGGGCAGAAAAGAGTTCATCCAATTGTTGCTGACGACAAATGATCAGGGGACGCCGTCCTTCCCGCGGACACGGTGGCTTCCTGAAGAGCCGTAGATATCCTACCACTGAAACGGGTTCGGACTGACGGAGCGGTATGAGAGCTCCTGGCTCATTCTGTACCGGCGAGGATCGGGTGTAGTGGAACATTTCCTTCAGGCAGGCCGATGGTTCCTGTCCCCTTCAGGCCAACTTGACGTGTGACGCGCGTTGCTGACATTTCCTGGTCTACTGTCCAAAGGCTTCTGACGGCCTAGGGGCGATCTGAGGTTTAGCGGGCGTCCGGCGAATTCGCCGGAAAGAGCCGTTTCAGTCCTGCGAATGGGTCAAGGTCCCAGATGGCAGCGGCCGATAGACCGTTGATCGTTGGCCCCTGTGGGGTCGAGAGAACATCATACGAATTATTTCGTTGACAAACGAATCGATTCGTATGATATTCGAAGCGTGGCAACCCGATCCCTTTCCAAAGAGTCCGCTCCCCCGCCGCTTCCGACCGCCGCCGAGATAGGCATCCTGGCAGTGCTGTGGCGTCAAGGCGCCAGCACCGTGCGCGAGGTGCATGAAGCGCTGGGTAAGGACAGTGGATATACCACCACGCTGAAGTTGATGCAGCTCATGTTCGAAAAGGGACTGGTGGTGCGCAACGAGCGCTACCGCTCGCATCTTTACGAAGCGCGCGCACCGAAGGAGCAGACGCAGCGGCAGATCGCGGGCGACCTGTTGAAGCGCGCATTCGAGGGATCGGCGAAGAGCCTGATGCTGGGAGCGCTGGCCGCGCAGCCGGCTTCCAGCAAGGAACTGGCCGAGATACGGAGTCTGTTGGACGAAATCGAAAAGAGGAGGGGAAAACAATGATCACGCTACTGAACCAGCCGTGGACCGAGCGTCTGGGCTGGACGCTTTTGCATTTTCTGTGGCAGGGAATTCTGGTGGCAGCACTCTATGCGCTCGCGCGGGCTTTGGCCGGCGGCCTCATTTCGGCGCGCGGCCGCTACGCAATTGCCTGCGCGTCCCTGTTGGCGATGACGGCGGCTCCTGCTCTGACTTACTGGTGGCTTGGAAATTCCGGGCAGGCGGCGCGGATCGGGGACCTTACCGATTGGGGCGCCCGGCAGCTTGCGCCTGGGGTTGCGTACACACCGGTCACCGATGCCTGGCAGCAGGCGATGCCGGGGATCGTCATGGCGTGGTTCGCCGGCGCCGCCGCGTGTTCGCTCCGGCTGCTCATGGGATTCCTCTCCGCGGCGGCACTGCGGCGTTCGCGGCATGCACCGGTGCTCACCGAATGGCAGCACACCCTCGACCGGCTGATCGAACGAATGCAGGTGTCGCAAAAGGTGCGGTTGGTGGCCACGGATCGGGTGGACTCGCCATCGGTCATCGGCTGGCTTCGCCCCGTGATTCTCGCCCCGGTGAGCGTGATGTGTTCGCTCGCTCCCGAGCAGGTGGAGGCGTTATTGGCGCACGAACTGGCGCATGTCCGGCGGCACGACTACCTGGTGAACGTTCTGCAAGGGATGGCCGAGAGCCTGCTCTTTTACCATCCCGCGGTGTGGTGGATCTCAAACCAGATCCGGGCCGAGCGTGAGCATTGCTGCGATGATCTCGCGGTTGCGGCGAGCGGCGATGTGCTGGTGTACGCTCGCGCGCTGGCGGAACTGGAATCCAGGCGGCCGGCACATTTCAAGGCGGCGCTGAATGCAAACGACGGTTCGCTGCTGCGCCGTATCCAGCGGCTGGCCGACCCGGTGGCGGCGCGCAGGACTGCCGGATGGGGAGTGGCCTGGTCGTTGGGTGCCCTGCTGCTATTGGGGATCGCAGGAGTTGCGGTGACCGGCGCGCAAGGGCAAAGCAATCCGGTGGTCAGCCTCGATTCCGTGTGGACGGACACGGTGAAGCAAGGCGATTTGAAGCTGCAGGTACGCGCGTTGGGCCGATTGACATCCGGCCATACCGCCGCACTCCAAGTGGCCGAGACGCAGATGCAGGATGTGCGCCAGGGCGAGCCGGCTCTGCTTGCCTTCCGGAATCGCAAGGAGGTGGTTCGCGGCAAAGTTGCGGCGGTGCATCCGGAAGCGGCGAACGGCAAAAAGACTCGTGGACATAGCGATCGATGAGGCTCTGCCGCCCGGTATCCAACCGGAGGAAGCGGTGGACGGGACGATTACGGTAGGGGGGCTGACGAACGTGGTGTACGTGAACAGGCCGGCGGTCGGCGGGTCCAACAGCCGGGTCATGCTCTTCAAGATCGAACCCGACGGCCATTCGGCGAAGAAGGTGGCGGTGCAGTTCGGCACGACGTCCGTGCAACTCATCGAGATCAAGAGCGGGCTACAGCCCGGGGACAAAGTGATCATCAGCGATATGGCGAAGTATGACGAAGTAAGTGTGATTGGGTTGCGTTGATGGATTGGGCAACGGTCGTGGGAGGCGGACTCGAGGTGATAACGTATGAACAGTCATCGCACCTAAGATATGCGAAAAGGTTTTACGAGAAGACCGCAACCGGACGAGCCCGCGACGCCAATCAAGAACTACATAACGCCAGGGGGCCTGCAGCGCCTCAAAGATGAGCACCGGTTTCTGCTCACCCGGGAACGCCCGGCCGTGACGGCGGTGGTGGCGTGGGCCGCGGGCAACGGCGATCGCAGTGAAAACGCCGACTACCAGTACGGCAAGCGGCGGCTGCGCCAGATCGATGGGCGGATTCGCTTTCTCACGAAGCGAATCGAAGCGGCGGAAGTGGTTGACCCGGAAACGCCGAGAACGGGGCAGGCGGCGAGGAGGGCGTTCTTCGGAGCGACTGTACGCTATGCCGATGGCGCGGGAACGGAGCGAGTGGTGAGCATCGTGGGCACCGACGAGGTCGATCTCAATCGCAACCGCATCAGTTGGGTGTCGCCTCTGGGGCGCGCGTTGATGAAGTCGGCAGCGGGCGATCGCGTAGTTCTCCAAGCGCCGGGCGGTACAACATACCTGGCTGTGCTGGACGTGTGTTACGAGCGTATTCCGGTGGAACCGTTCCGCGAACCGCCTGGAGCAGAGGCTTCGCCAAAGGACCTCTCACGCAGAACGAATCCAGCTGATGGGGGTCAACAGGAGTGACTAGCTTTTCAGCCAGCGGTCGAACCAGTCGAAGGCTTCCTTCTGCATCTCGCGATCGAACTTGTGCGGTCCGTCATAGAAGCTGGCGCGGTAGCGCTCTGGCGCCTTGGCCTTCTTGTACACTTCCGTGAGGATCGTGTCGGCCCGCTGCATCTCCGGCATTGTGAATAGCGCGTCCTGGCGGTTGTTCAACACCAACACCGGATTGGGAACGCCTATGGCGAGGAGCTCGGGGTAATCCAGGTCACGCGGCAGGCCCGGCACGTAGACCATCCAGGTGTGGGTGTAGGACTTGTTCAGCAGATAGTCGCGCCACGTCGTCATCATCCCAACGCAACACGAGCACCGGATTCGTTCGTCGGCGCCGGTCAGCATTACGGTTCGCAGACCGCCGCCGGACAGGCCGGCGCAGCCAATCCTGGTCGGCGTCCACGTCCGGGCGCGACGCGAGGTAATCCAGCGCGCGCTGATCGTCAAATACGAACACTCCCGGCCACGTCAATCCGGCGCAGAACAGACTCTTAGCAATCAGATGTTCGTGATTCGCGGCGAACTGATTGTAGTGCTGGATCTCCTCCTCGGAATCGGGATTCCCCTCAACGAGGTTGTTGCGGATATTCGCCGGCAGATCCGCGAGCCGCATGCGGCGGCTTCCGAATGTGAACGCGTCGTGAACCAGGACTGCGTAGCCGCGACGGGCCAATTCGTTTGCCCACGCCGCTCCTCCGTAATATTGATCCTGATGGCGCCGCATCACGGGGTGCGGGTCATTCGATGTTCGAATGATCTTCTGTGTCCCGAAGTATTTCTGGCCGCCGTGGTCATGCAGTGCCACGATGCCGGGCAGCTTGCCTTTAGGGTTGGCCGGTTTGAGGAGAAAGGCTTCGGTCGGTGGTCCGAACGGCAGCTGCCACTGAAGGTGCTCGATCGACAGGCCGTCGAATTCGAATTGGCGCAAGACCGCCGGGACCGGAGTGGACGCACCGCCCGGCTGCATGAGTCTTTCCCGAAATTGGGATCGCGCCATTGGCCGCCAGGCTGCGGGATCCGTGAACATCGGCTGCCTGAAGGACAGTCGCGGCGGATCGTGCAGTTCCGCGGCCGCCCAGCTGCCGTAGGCGCCAAGCATGTTGAGAGTGGCCGGAGTTTCACCTTGCACAGGCGCCTGCTCGTTCCCTTCCGCCCAGCCGTAGGCGCTGGAAGCCAGGGTCACGGCGGCTGAACTTTTGAGGAGGGTCCGTCTGGGGATCTTCTTCATGATGAATCAACCTGTGAGAATCAACCTGTGAGCATGATATCCCGGCAGGAAGCAGAAATGGTACTCGTTCCAAGCTAGACTCGATCCAAGCTAGACTACCGGTATGATCGAGTCCGTCTGGCAGGACCTCCATTATGCGGCTCGGGTTCTCGGCCGAAACCGCCTCTTCGCCGCCGCGGCCATCGGCACCCTCGCGGTCGCGATCGGCGCCAATACCGCGATTTTTTCGCTCATCGAGGCCGCCTTCCTGCGTCCCCTGCCCTATCCCGAGCCCAGCCGACTGATCTTTCTTTGTGAAGGCCAGCCCAGTGTGACCTACTCGTTCTCTTATCCCCGCTACGAGATGCTGCGGAATCAAACGAGCGCGTTTGAGGGAATCGCCGCTTATGATGACGAAAGTATCACCGCATCCACCTCTGGCGAGCCGCAGCGCATCGAAGGCGGCCGCGTTTCCGCGAATTTCTTCTCCGTGCTCGGGGTCCAGCCAATCCTTGGCCGGGCGTTTACTCCTGACGAGGATCGCGCTGCCGGACCTCCCCTGGTCATGCTCAGCCACCACTATTGGGAGAGCCACTTCCATTCCGATCCCAACGTTGCCGGCCGCACCCTGCGTATCGACGGCGTCGCGCATTCGATCATCGGGGTACTCCCCGCGGGTTTCCAGTTCCTGGGTGAACCGGTCGAGGTATGGCGGTCTCGCATGGCGGACACGGGAACATTTTTCCCCTCCAGCGTGCGGCGGGGAGCTCGATACCTCACCGTCATCGGCCGCCTCAAGCAAGGGGCCGGCATGAAACAGGCGCAAGCCTCTCTCGCCGTGCTCGACGCACGCTATCGGCGCGACTATGCCGGCAACGACGATCTCGACCTCTCGGTTTACGCCACGCCGCTGCAGCAGCAGTTGGTCTCCGGCAGCCTTCGCCTGAATCTTTTTGTAGCCTGGGGCGCGGTCAGTTGCCTTCTCCTGATTGCCGCCGCCAACATCGCGAATCTGCTGCTGTCGCGCGCCGCCGCCCGGCGAAAAGAAATCAGCGTCCGGCTGGCAATCGGCGCCAGCCGGTGGCGCGTCGCGCGGCAGCTCCTCACGGAAAGCGCTCTGATCGCGCTGTGCGGCGGAGTCCTCGGTCTATGCCTCGCGCAGTGGGGCGTCAAAGTCCTGGCCGCGACCATCCGCCAGACGTCTCATCAGATGCCGGAGGCTCGCATCGACGGCACGGTAGCCGCCTTCACGCTGGCGGTCTCGCTCTTCGTCGGACTCATTTTCGGACTCGCTCCCGTGGCTGTCGCGCTTCGCGCGGGGCTAAACGAGGGCCTCCGCTCCATGAAGCGCATTCACGTCCCGAGCCTTCTGGTTAGCGCCGAAGTCGCGCTCTCTTTGGTTCTTCTCGCCGCTGCCGGTTTGCTGATGCAGAGTTTCCTCCGCATGCGCGATACGGCCACCGGCATTCAATCCGACCAGGTCTCCGTGCTTTGGCTGATTCTGAATCCGCATCGTTATGAAAATTTCCCGGCTCGATCCGCCTTCTATGACGAAACGCTGCGCCGCGTGCGCGCTCTGCCCGGAGTCAGCGCCGCCGCGATCGCGTCTCGCATCGACGTGCTGCAGCGGGCCGATATGACGATCGAGGGGGAAAATGAACTGCTGGCCGGCTCCCGCGGTCGCAGCATCAGTGCGGATTATCTGCGTCTGATGGGAATCCCCTTGCTTGCCGGCCGCGACTTTTCCAACCGCGATACCACTACGTCACCCAAAGTGATGATCGTCAATCAAACCTTCGCGCGCCGCTTCTTTGCCGATCGAAATCCTGTTGGCCAGCGCGCTGTTTACGGCACAAACGACTGCGAAATTGTCGGTGTCGCGCGCGACGTCCGCGGGCATCTGCAACACGCGGGCGCCAACGCCGAATTTTATATACCGCTGGCGCAGGGCCCGCGCGGCACGGCCAGACTTCTGGTACGTTCCAGCGCTCCTCTCTCGGCAGTGCGCCACGAAGTGGAGACCGTCGATCCGGACCAGGCTGTAGCCGAAATGCGCCCGCTGAACGACGCGCTCGACGATACGCTCAGCCAGCCGCGCAGCACCATGTCGATTCTCATCGCCTTTGCCTCGGCCGCGCTGCTGCTCGCCGTCCTCGGAATTTACGGTGTCATGGCCTACGGCGTCGCGCAGCGCACGCGCGAGATCGCAATTCGAATGGCTCTGGGCGCGAAGACAACCGACGTGCGAAACCTGATCCTCGGCCAGAGCCTCCGCCTTGTAGCGGCGGGCATAGCAATAGGCCTGCCCCTCGCGATTGGCACCGGCAGCCTGTATTCGGCACTACTTTTCGGCGTGCACCCGGCCGATCCGCCGACGATTGCCGGTGTGATCGCGCTGGTGTCGCTGGCCGCGCTGGCCGCAGCTTATATCCCGTCGCGCCGCGCTGCGCGAGTGGACCCAGCCTCTGCCCTGCGCTCCGAATGATTCGGCCGGCGGTTTCGCCGCTCCTTGAAGGTCCGTGCCGATCGAGGACTGTTCGTGACAATTAAGCTTCAAACCGCAATGCACCTTCGAGACTATGTGTCCATCCGTTCGACCCATTGGGCGCGCGATGCGGGAGCCACGAATGGATCCGCGAAGTACTGAGTTTCCCGTGCAACTTTGTCGTCCCTGAACTCCATGATGCTGACGGTGTAAGAGGGCTTGCCGTCATAGGTCAGGACGAATTCGGTGATCCAAAGATCACCGCCTCCAATGATTCTCCGGACATTGAAGCGCTTCTTGCTCGGCTGATTGGCGCGCTGGTTCTGTATGTTCCGCCGACCGCGGGTTCGCTCACCGGACTGGGGGTATTCGAGCACGGCGTCTTCGTGATAGATGCGGTGCTCGGTATCAAAATCATTGGCATCGGACGCCGCCCAATGCTGATCCAGTGCCGCACGGATCGCTTGATCGCGCGCTTCGGAACGCTGCTCTTTCTTTTGTTGATCGTTCATCCTGACCCTCCCATATGAAAAAAGCTTACTGCTTTTGCGGAATCAGCGTGTACGGCCGGTCAAGTCGTGGACGGGAATGGCGCCTCAACCATAAGCCGGCGCTACTGCCACACGGGAGGATCTATTGGAGATTGTCTGCGAGCATCAAGCTTCCTCGCGCCCGCCATTCCGAAAATAGGAGCGACTTGCCGTCCGGCGAAAGCCCCAGACCCCCAGTGATCGGCCTGTCAATCGTCGCCACGCGCGAGTCCGAGCCGGTTGCAAGGACGAATTCCCGAATCTCGAATGGGCCTATGGCCGGCTTGTGAATGTAGTAGATTCGGTCGGCGGCGACGGCGAAGCCATTATATGCAATTCCCCTAACCAACCCCGTCTCGCCGCTGCCGTCCGCCGCACTACGAAAGAGGTCCGTTGTCCCCCTTCCTTCCTTGAGGTAATAAAGAGTCTTCGAATCGGGCGAGTCCACCGGCATGGATCCCCCGTTGCGCGTAATCAGGACCGCCTTGCCGCCCTCCGCGGGAATTCTCCAGATTTGTCGCTCTCCCTTGTCCCTCGAAGAATAATAGATCCACCTCCCATCGTGCGACCAATATGGAGTTCCTCCGTGCGGTTTCTCCCGATTGAGCAACCGCGGGGCTCCTCCGGTCGCATCCACCATATACGCACAAAAATCCCCCTCCGCCATGGATTGGAAGAGGAGTCGTTTGCCGTCGGGCGACCAGCGAGGGTACTCCGTGCTGGCGTTCAAGAAGGATGTGACCTGGATGCAGTGGAGACCGTCGCTGGCGCAGTTCCAGATCTCTCGCGTGCCGGTGCGTCCCCAGGAAAATGCGATGCGGGTGCCATCGGGCGAGTACTGTGCGCCCGCTTGGAAAGCAGCGGAGGCGTTCACCTTCATCGGCGGCGGAGGCGTTTTGCCGTTCCGCGGAAGATCCTGCCGCCAGATGATTCCTTCACCCTCCGCAATCGAGTACGCCAGACGCCCCTGCCGCGACACGGCGGGCATCGCCGCATTGCTGCTCAAGGATACCAGCTGCCGGGGCGGTTTTCCGGAATCGAGATCGATCCAGGACAAGGCTAATACGTCGCTCATACCCGGTTTGAGTGCGGTGAAGATCAATTGCCTTCCATCCGGCATCCAGGCCGGACTTCGGGCCGGACCCGCGCCCGGGACCGGCCGTGGCGTGCCTGCCGGTTGGAGATCGGCTCCGAGTTGCAGGATGTACAGGGTTTCGGCGCCCAAGGCTCCGCGAGCAAAGGCAACCTTGGTTCCGTCGGGTGAAACGGCGGGTTCACGGTCACCGGACATCGTATTATCCGTTGGAGGGCTCGTTAACCACGTTTTCTCTTTGGTATCGACAGAGATAAGTAACAGGGATTCCATGGGCGGCCGTCCGAAAGCGCCGACAATGATGTGGCGGCTATCGGCTGTCCAATCGAGGCGGCGGTAGGGCTTGCGGAGCAACCCGAAAAAAAAAGGTTGCACGTCTGCCACCTGGTGGGCCGTGCCCCCGAAGGGTGCTATGACATATATCCCGGCCGAATCCTGCTGCTGGCGGAGAAACGCGATCCACTTACCATCCCGCGACCACGCCGGGCCGTACTCCGAGCCGGGACCTGCGGTCAACGGGATGGGGTCTCCGGAGCCGATAACTTTGAGGTAAAGGTGATGCTCGCCGTTCTCGCGCTCCCATTCATAAACAACTTGCGTGCCGTCGGGATTGAAACTCGGATCTCGCTCGGACCCGTCCCCGCCTGTGAGCATACTGACCTTCGCGGACACGCCGAACTCATGGTTCAGCCTGGGACTCCAGACCCAAGAGACGGTGGCCGCTGCAATCAGCAGGCTCGGGACTGCGACCAGCCAGACCCGCGCACGGCGAGACGCCCACCGGGACGCCGAACCGCTGCCGCGCGAATCGGGAAAGGCGACTGCCGGTTCGGGCGTCACAGCCCCCTTATCGACCGGCCCTACGAATCGATAACCGCGCCGCGCGACCGTCTCGATGTACCGCGGAGTCTCCGCCGAGTCGGACAGCGCCTGCCGCAAGCGAGTGACCGCCGCATTCAAACCGCGGTCGAAATCCACCACCGTGCCGTCCGCCCATAGCCGGTGGATCAATTCCTCCCGCGTTACGACCTCCCCCGGACTGCTCAGGAGCGCAGCGAGCACTTGAAAAGGTTGTTCCTGAAGGCGGACACGCAATCCCTGTTTTCGGAGTTCAGACCGGTCGAGGTCGACTTCGAAAATTCCGAACCGCACCGTCCGATTAGATATCCCCGCCACTAGTTCGCAAATTTTATCACTACCTGGGGTCTTCTGAATCGGTCGCCGCGCCGCAATGGCTCCGTACCTTCGTAATACGCAACGCGATCCATCCTCGATTTAATCACTTAGCGCGTGTCCTTCATTTCTTCGAAAGCGTCTGGAGGCACGCAGCGCGAGCCCTCAAACTCGCTCCAACCTGCACCGGAGAGGAGGGTTCGAGTGAAACGCATCTGGGTGATTCTTCTACTGGCGACCGCTGTCCGGGGTGCCGATGTCACGTTGTTGATGACGGGGCAAACCATGGTTCCGAACTTTGTCCGGATCGCTGCGACGTGCCAGGCGACCCGAATGTTCGCCGGAATCGGAGTCCGGTTGGAATCGAAGAAACGGAACGTCCACAGCCAAGGCATGGTCATCCAGGTCAGGTTTATCGATGACACGCCGGGGCACCCGGGAGCCTGGGCTTTTTCCAATCCGTTCGATCAGGTCCCGCTGGTCACGGTCATGTACGACCGAATTGTCTTCGCAACCGAACGCAGTCCCGGACGCCGCACCGCGCTCCTGGCTCATGTCCTGGTTCACGAAGTCGGGCATCTGCTGATGAGAACGAATGGCCATTCTCCGGATGGGGTCATGAAAGCGCACTGGTCCAACGCGGACCAAACACGGATGGCGTATCGCCCACTGCCGTTCCTGCCGGATGACGTGGACATGATCCTTCGCGGACTAGCGTTGAGGTCCGCGACTCGCGTCCTGAAGCCCCCCACCGTTCCGCCGGGTTCGGCGGCCGACCAGAGGTTTTGACAATTTATGAAACTACTGTTCATGGCGCTGGTCGCGGCAGCCGCCGCGTGGGCCCAGCACCACGAGGTCACCGTCCATTTAGTGAATGACGAATTGGTTCCTCTGACTGTTCTAATTCAGGCCAAAAGCACCGCCGCTTGGCTTTATGCCGGCATTGGGGTGAAGCTCAAGTGGTCGGGCACCGCGACGGACGGCATCTCCATGCAATTCGATTCAGGATTGCCGGAGTGGCTCCATCCCGGCGCCCTGGGGTATTCGATGCCCTATGCGCAGGCGGGAACACGCATTCACGTGTTGGTTGACCGGTTACACGTTTCCGTGTTGAGGCCGGGCGGGGGAGCGCTATTGGGGCATGTGCTGGCGCACGAACTGGCGCATGTCTTGGAAGGATTCGCATACCACTCGGAAGCGGGCGTCATGAAGTCCCAATGGGATAACGGCGACCTGCAAGAAATGTCGCGGCGGCCGCTTGCGTTTAGCGCTGAAGACGCCGCGGCGATCCGGTCGGGCGTGTCGAAAATCTCAGCGCGTTCCACAAGGAGTCCTGCGGGCCTTGCAGAGCAACTGTAAAAACAGCCCGGACCCGAGCTTTCTCCCCCAGTCGGCCGGGCCGGTGGCCCACATATTTCTCTGACGAGGCAAAGAAAAAGGGCGCCGCGGGGAAGCGGCGCCCTGAAGGAATTGGCAGATTGAATTTCGGTTAGCCGTCGCGGCGTTTCAAGGTCGGACGTTCATCCTGATCGGTCTTGGGCTTGGTGCCGTCCTCATTCTCATCGACGGGACCGGTGGTGCTGCCGGGAGCGCGGCGCAGGCGGGGACGGTTCGAATCTTTCTCGACGTCCACCTTGCGGCGGTTGTGCAACATCGCGAGGCGGTTCTTCACGTCATTGAACTCGCTGGTGTTGACGACGTACTCGGGCTTGGCGAGCAGGATCTTCTGGATTTCGGTCTGGGCGCTCTTGATGCGGTTGTCAGTGGGCGGGTGGCTGGAGAAGATCTTGGCCAGGGTACCGGGCTTCTTCTTTTCCAGGGACTGAATTTTTTCAAAGAAATCGACAAACGCGGTGGGATCGTAGCCCGACTTATAGAGGTACTGAAGGCCGAGGTAATCGGCTTCGGATTCCATGGACTGGGAGAATTTCAGGAAGCCCAACGGGATGGCCAAGCCGACGCCCTGGCGGATCGCATAACCGGTCCAGCCGCCCATGAAGATGAGAGGGATGGTAGCCAGGTTGACGATTTCACCCTTGGTGGCCTGCTTGGTGCCGTGGCGGGCGGCGACGTGCGCGATTTCGTGCGCCATGACGCCGGCCAGTTCGGCTTCGGATTCGGCTTTCAACATGAGGCCGGAGTTCACGAAGAAGAAGCCGCCGGGAAGGGCGAAGGCGTTGACTTCCTCGGAATCCAGCACCTTGATGGTGAAGGGAACCTTGGCGTCCGAGTTACGGACGAGGTTCTGGCCTACGCGATTGACGTACTCGGCGATAACCGGATCATCGATGATCTTGGCTTGGCGCTCGACTTCCTGCGCCAATTGCTTACCGAGGGCGATTTCTTTCTCCAGGGAGTAGAAGTTCACGCCCTTACCGACATCGCGATTGCCGATTTCTTCCGGATCCTTTTTCTTATCGCCGGCGAAGACTCCCCCAGACAGCAGACTGAGGGACGCGAGGATTGCCACGGGGGCTCGTAAGCGAAGATTCATTGTCCGCCAACTCCTGATAGCTACACTATACGCCGAATCGCGAGGAATCCGGTATACAGTCTAATCTTTAAACGTGGAACGGGGCGATCTGGTTTCGGTTTCTTAACCTCAGTACCAGCCCAGGCTGACCACTTTGCCGGCGGAATCGACCAGGACGTCGAGAC
The DNA here is from genome assembly GCA_963811575.1 of uncultured Solibacteraceae bacterium. Classification (GTDB taxonomy): domain Bacteria; phylum Acidobacteriota; class Terriglobia; order Bryobacterales; family Bryobacteraceae; genus Solibacter. The sequence continues at coordinate 749,111 of CAWERY010000018.1, forward strand.
GGCGGTTGGTATAGGAGTAAAACATACGTCCCTGTTTGGCATCGGCGGAGGTGAACGGGCCGGCCCAGAGGCGGCGGCACTCCTGCCAGGTAAGGTGAGGCGGGTAGACGAAGACGGTGCGCAGGTTGCCGGATTCGCGATCGAAATCCAGCTCCATATCCTTGTAACGGCCGGTGGGATCGGTGAAGGCGTAGATGACGCCGTTGACGGAGCGTTTCTCGTCGTAGGCAGGGCGCTGCCGGATGGGGTGACCGAGCAAGGTACGAGCGTCGGTTTCCTTCCAACGCCCGATCTGTTTTTGGCAATAGTTAGCGATTTCGCGTTCCAGATCAGGTGGCATGAGCGGTTTTGCGGGAGCAGGAGGCGGCGCGATGGCAACTCGGGGCAGAGGTTGCCGGAGGATCGGGTCTTCCACCAGTTTGGTGGGGAGTTTGAACATGCGGGCGACGGGGGGGTCGGACTTGAGTTGGCGAACGGCCGCTGGGGGGCGGCTGGACCTGGCGGGTCCGGGAAGCACAACTCTTCTGCTTTCCGCAGGTTCGAGGGGGCGGAGGACGGGAGGGAGGGTCGCAGTCAGTTTGACCTGGGCCCCGCCTCCACTGCCGCTATCGGCAATGACCGTAACGGGATCGGAAGCCGCCGCACTCAGTACCAACTGGCTGGCCAGGACGGCCAGACCGATGAGCCGGAACCATTTCATACGCTGCCTCGCGAATTCTAATGAACTCAATCCAAGGCTAGCGGAAGTTGCGGAAGCTTACCTCACTGAATTTAGGCAGCAAGGCCATGTATGCCGAAGTTAAGGGTTTAGGGGGTTGGCGGAAGCGTATCGGAGTCGAACCGATCAGCGGCTTTGCGGCCGCTCAGTGGTTTTGAAGACCACGCCCACCACCGGATGAAAAACGCTTCCGCACTTAGTGTATCGGATGGCGCGAAAGCGAGTTGGCGTTCTAGTACGGTACTCGGATGCGACGGAGACGCTGCTATCTTCTGATAGACTCGTGCAGGCTCGCACTCATGAAAACCACACTAATCGCCACGCTTTTTCTGATGCTTCCGCCGGTTGCGAACGCGGTCGTCATCACCTTATTGCCAAGTACCCAGCCGGTTACGATGACGGGGCTTGGGGTCAACGCCTCCGGCGCAGGCACCTCGCGCTTCACGTGGGGCGCGTGCAGCTATGACGGCACAAGTACCACCTGCACGGTTTCGGGGGCGTATACCGGACTGGGAACGGGCGGGACGTACAAATTCGTACTCACGTATGGCGGGAACGGGCTCTCACCCTTAGGAGCAGTGGCGAACCCACCGAACAGCGACCTGGTCAACTATACGCTGTCGGCAGGGAATTTCGTGGCTACGATCACGCCCAATGGGGGTAACCCGGTTCGATATTACGACCTGACCTTCAATCTGTTTTACTCCACGTCTACGGACAGTTGTACCGGGATCAGCCTGTGCAGCGTGGGAGAGATGGGCAAGTCGGTAGGCGGAACGATCACGGGACCGCTGAATGGGACGTTCGATCTGACGCCGAAGATCAGCACACCGGGCGGAGTGGTTACGGCGACGGCTTACGGCGGATTCAGCCAGATCGCGCCGGCGACGTGGATCGAGATTTACGGCATCAACCTGGCGAACGTGCAATCGCAGACGTGGGCCGGCGGCGATTTCAACGGCGCGCAGGCGCCGACTTCGCTGGCCGGAACGTCGGTGACGGTGGGAGGCAAGCCCGCGTTCGTGGATTTCGTAAGTCCGGGCCAGGTGAACGTGCAGGTGCCTTCGGGGCTGACGCCGGGCCAGCAGCCGGTGGTGGTGACGACCTTTGGCGGATCGAGCCTGCCGTATTCGGTGACGTTGAACGCGACGCAGCCGGGAATTCTGGCGCCCCCGCAGTTCAAGCTGTCGGCGGGACAGTATGCGGTAGGGCTGTTTCCGAACGGCACGACCTTCGTGCTGCCGCCGGGCCTGGTTTCGGGCGTGGCAACGGCGCGGGCGAAGCCGGGCGACACGATCACTCTGTACGGGGTGGGCTTTGGGCCGGTGACTCCGGATATCAGCGCCGGGTTGATTGTGCAGCAGAACGCTACCCTGCGGGACTTCACGGCATCGATCGGGGGGGTGCAGGCCACGGTGCAATACGCGGGACTGGTGCAGGGGTTCCTGGGGCTGTATCAATTCAACGTGGTGGTGCCGCAGATCCCGGCTAACGACGCAGCGCCGTTCACCTTCACGGTTAGCGGGAAGGCGGGAACGCAGAGTTTGATTTTGCCGATCGGAGCGAATTAGGGCGCGGGGCGGCGAAAGGGATTACAATTTTGCACGAAGGAGTTTTCGTGCAAACAACCGGCATCATTCGACTGGCAAGGGCCGCGCTTTGCGGCGCGGCCTTTTTCAATTTGTGTCTGGCACAGGCACCTCCCGCGGCACCTCCCGCCGCACCCCAGGCAGGACGAGGCGGGGCTCCCGCGGCGCCGGCCGGCGGGAAAAAGCGCATTCTCGTGATCGGGCAGACCAAAGGGTTCCAGCACGATTCGGTGCCGGTGGCCATGGCCAACATCTGGAAATGGGGGCATGACACGGGGCTTTGGGAAGCCTACCTGCGCACCGATACGGAACTGATCACCAAGAAGAAGCTCGAGGCCAACGCCAAGACGCTGCCCAACTTCGACGCGATCGTGTTCGCCAGCAGCACGGGCGAACTGGATTTGAGCGACGACCAGAAGGCGGACCTGCTTTCCTTCGTACACGACGACGGCAAGGGCTACGTGGGCGTGCATGCATCGAACGACGCGAATTACAAATGGAACGAATGGGCGCTGCTGACGGGCGGCTGGTTCGACCAACATCCGTGGAACACGTTCGACGCGCCGATTGTTCTGGAGGACGCGGATTTTCCGGCGACGCGGCATTTTCCGAAGGCCTTCATGAAGCGCGATGAAATTTATCAGCTGAAGAATTTTTCACGCGACAACGTGAACGTGCTGCTGCGGCTGGACGAGACGAAGCTGAAGTACGACAACAATCCGCGGGTGCACCGGGAAGACCGGGATTTCGCGGTGGCGTATTCCAAGATGTACGGCAAAGGGCGCGTCTTCTATTCGACGCTGGGACACACCAACGAGAGCTGGGACGACCCGGACATCCAGAAGATGTACTTCGAAGCGATTCGCTGGTCGCTCGGCCTGACCGAGGGCAGCACGAAATCACACGCCAGAAAGTAGCGGCGTTAGGCCAAGGCCTGCTCGAGATCGGCGATGATGTCTTCGGGCGCCTCGATGCCGGTGGAGAGGCGCACGAGGTTATCGCGAATGCCCATGCGCTGGCGGTGTTTGGGAGAGAGTTCGCGGTGGGAACTCATCACGGGATAGAGCATCATGGTGTGCACGTCGCCGAGTGAAGTGGCGCGCACGATCAATTGGAGGGCGTCCATGAAGCGGAAGATCTCTTCCCTGCCCGCATCGCGAATTTCGAAGCTCATCATGGCGCCGTAGAGGCCCTCGGGAAAAAGGCGGCGAATGGCAGGCGCGTCGGGGTGATGGGGATCGCCGGTGAAGAAGACGCGTTCCACGCGCGGATGGGCGGCGAGCCAGGAGGCGACGCGGCAGGCGTTGGCGCATTGACGCTCCATGCGCAGCGGGAAGGTCTTGATGCCGCGCATGGTGAGATAGCTTTCGAAGGGGCCGAGTACGGGGCCGATGGTGCGGCCGAGGGCGCGTAATATCTCGGCATGCTGCTTGCCGGTGACGACCACGCCGCCGAGCACGTCGCCGTGTCCGGCGAGATATTTGGTCACGCTATGCACGCTGAAGTGCGCGCCCAGTTCGAGGGGGCGGGCGAGGAGCGGCGTGGCGAAGGTGTGATCCACGACGAGGGCGGCGCCGGCTTCATTGGCGATCTCCGCGATGCGATCGATCTCCCCGACGCGCAGGAGCGGATTGGAGATGGTCTCCATGAGAATGCAGCCGGGCTGGACCTCGGCGACGAGCTTGCGGAGCGCATCGAGATCGCAGACATCGGCGAAGTGAACGGCAACGCCTGAGGGCTCGAAGACATTCATCAGCAGGCCGATGGTGGCGCCGTAGATTGCGTTGGCGGCAACGATGGTACGGCGGCGGTCTGTGAGGGCGGCGGCGATGGCGGTGTGCAGGGCCGCCATTCCGGAGGCGCAGGCGAGGGCGGTATCGCCGCCTTCGAGAGCGCACATGAGGGCCTCGAGCGCGCCGGTGGAGGGGTTATCGTGGCGGGCGTAGCAGTAGCCCTCCTCCTCCTCCGCGAAGACGCGGTCGAGCTGCGCCATCGAAGCATAGAAATAGCTGGTCGCGGTATGAATCGGGGTGGTGACGGGAACGTGGCTGCCGGAATCGCGCCGGTCACCGGCATGGACTGCTTTGGTGTGAATCTTCAAGACTACTTCCTCTTCCAGCGAACTCCGCTCTTGGTGTCCTCGAGGATGATGCCCTGGGTCAAGAGCTGGTCGCGAATCTGATCGGCCAGCGCGAAATCGCGCGCCTTTTTTGCAGCGACGCGCTCGGCGATGCGGGCGTCGATCGCGCCATCGGAGAGCTCGCCGGCTTTGGCGGTGGGGTTTAACACATCAAAAATGGAATCGAAGCGCGCCAGGAATTCGAGCGCGGCGGGGGTATTGCCCGCGCGGAAATCGCCGTTATCCATGGCGCTGTTGAGATCGCGCACGAATTCGAAAACGGCGGCGAGGGCTTCGGCGGTATTGAGATCGTCATTGAGACTATCGATGAAGGCTTGCGATGCCTGGGCGGCGCGGGCGGAGATGGCATCGTTGAGACCTTCGGGATGACGATCGGTTTCGAGGCGGCGCTTGAAATTGCGCAGGCGTTCGATGGCGATGCGGGCGGCCTTGAGGCCGTCGATGGTGAAATTGAGATTCTTGCGGTAGGGGACCGAGGCCAGCAAATAGCGAATGGATTCAGGCTCGAAGCCTTTGGCCACGAGGTCGCGGAGCGTATAGTAATTGCCCAGCGATTTCGACATCTTCTGGCCTTCCACCATGAGGAATTCGGCGTGCAGCCAGAAGCGCGAAAACAGCTTCCCGGTGAGCGATTCGGATTGGGCGATCTCGTTTTCGTGATGGGGAAAAACGAGGTCGATGCCGCCGGCGTGGATGTCCAGCGTCTCGCCGAGATACTTGATGGCCATCACGGAGCATTCGATGTGCCAGCCGGGGCGGCCTTTGCCGATGGTGGTGTCCCAGAAGGGCTCGCCTTCCTTGGGGGTCTTCCAGAGCGCAAAATCGCGGGCGTCGGCCTTTTCGTACTCATCGACATCGACGCGGGCGCCGGCGAGGTTGCCGGAAAAATCGTTATGGGAGAGCTTGCCGTAGCCCGGGAAGCTGGCGATTTTGAAGTAGACGGAGCCATCGCTGGCGTAGGTGTGATGGGAATCGCCAAGGCGCTCGATGGCGGAGACCATATCGTGGATGTGCTCGGTGGCGGGCGCGAGGCGTTCGGGCCGCTCGAGGCGGAGAAGGCGACAATCCTCGAGGAAGGCGTCGGTGTAGATTTTGGTGTACTCGTCGAGCGTCTGGTGGTGGGCGACGGCGTTGCGAATGATTTTGTCATCCACGTCAGTGATATTCATGACGTGATTGAGCTGGAAGCCATTGGCGCGGAGGATCTTGCGCAGCAGGTCTACGAACGTGAAGGTGCGGAAATTGCCGATATGGGCAAAATCGTAGACCGTAGGTCCGCAAGTATACATGCGGACGGTGTTATCGCTTGCCGGGGAAAACTCCTCGACCTGTTGGGACAACGTGTTGTAGAAGCGCAGCGCCATAATGTAGGGGAAATTTCATCGTAACAGAGTTGCCGGGAGAGGACTTCGATGCAGCGAAGGGCAAGCGGCCGGAGAGGTTCAGGCGCGCTGCGTCATCGGGCGCTCGGCGGTCTGCTGCAAGCGGCGGAGAAGTTCGGCGGCGGTAAAGGGCTTGGGCAGGAAATCGGAGCCCAGAGGAGCGCCGCTGCGGGGGCGGCTATAGCCCGAAATAAACAGGGCGCGCATATCCGGATTGATTTGGCGCAGGCGATCAAAAAGTTCAGGTCCGTTGAGGTCTGGAATCACGACGTCGAGGACGGCGAGGCAAACCGGCTCTTCGCTGGCCTCCACAAGAGTCAGGGCCTGGTAACCGCCGGAGGCCGAGAGAACTCGATAGCCCGCTTTGCGCAGGACAACGGTAACGACGTTGAGAATGATTGCCTCGTCATCGGCAACGAGAACGAGGGGCCCAGTGGACATTCGACTCATCCTACCCTCGAAATGTAGACCAAGACAACAGATTAGGTGCTTCACGTGAGTGAACCAGCACCAACTACTAATGATAGTAGTACATCTCGATGTCGGGTATGATTAGGTTTTGTTAACCTCACCGTGTAGCAGGAGGTCTATGGCAAGCGATTCGAATCGCCGCAGATTTCTGGGAACGGCAGCCGGCGTTGCTGCTTTCACGATTGTTCCCCGGCACGTACTTGGCGGACCCGGCGTGGTGCCACCGAGCGACAAAATCACCCTGGCGCATATTGGGACTGGAACGGAAGGACTGCGCGAGATTCTGCCGCTGCTGGCGGCTCCCGAGATCCAGATTGTGTCGGTATGCGACCCGTGCAGGTTTGCGACGGGTTATCGCGACTGGTCGAAGGACGGATTGTTGAAAGATCTGCGGCGCGGGTTGGGAAAGCCCGATTGGAGAATGGGCGCGGAGGCCGTGATTCCGGGCGGGCGTGAAGTGGGGCAGAACGTGGTGAACACCTATTATTCCGGGATGCGCGCCCAGGAAAATTTCAAGGGCTGTTCGGCATACGCGGACTACCGGGAGCTTTTCGAAAAAGAGAAGGACCTGGACGCGGTGAAGATCATGACGCCGGATCATTTGCACGGCGTGATCAGCATGGCGGCGATGAAGCGGCGCAAGCACGTAATTCTGCACAAGCCGATTGCGAACCGGCTGAAGGAAGCGCGCTTGACGATCGATGCGGCGCGGACCAGCGGCGTGGCCACGCACTTCATGCCGTGGGATTCCAACGGCTCCATGGAACAGGTGCTTGGTTGGATAAAGGACGGCGCGATCGGCACGCTGCGCGAGGTTCACAATTGGACCAACCGGCCGGTATGGCCGCAATATGCAGTACTGCCGGCGGACACTCCGCCGGTGCCGGAAGGCTTCGATTGGGATCTCTGGCTGGGACCGGAGGCGGGGCGGCCGTATCATCCGAATTACACGCACATGGTATTCCGCGGCTGGTACGATTTCGGCGGGGGTTCGATGGCGGATATGGGGCACTACAGCTTGTGGACGGTATTCCGGGCACTGGAACTTTCCGGGCCGACATCCGTGGAGCCGATGCAGACCCACGACTCGGTACTGACGGAAGGAGTTTCGAGCGCGGTGCGCAACGATTTTTCCTTCCCCGCGGCCAGCGTGGTGCGGTTCAAGTATCCGGCGCGCGGGCAGCGTGCGGCGATCGATTTGATCTGGTACGAGGGCGGCATGCGTCCGCCGACGCCGGAGGAGCTCGATGAAGATCACAAGGAGCTTCCGGCCGAGGGAATGATGTTCACGGGAGACAAGGGCAAGATTCTCGCGGGCTTCCGGGTAGAGAATCCGCGGCTGATTCCGGAGCGGCGGATGAAGAGCGACGGGGCTGCGCCGGCGGGGCGTCCCGCGCGCGAGCAGGGACAGCTTTCAGCGGGGCTGCGGCAGTGGATCGAAGCGTGCAAAGGCGGCGCGCAATCGCCCGGCAGCTTCCTGCACGCCGGGCCGATTTCGGAGGCGGTGAACCTCTATGCAGTCGCTCTGCGGACTCGGAAGCGCCTGCTCTACGATGCCGAAAATTTGCGGATCACGAACGTGCCCGAGGCGAACCGCTACCTCTCGCGCGACTATCGCAAGGGATGGGAGCCGGAAACCATATGAGACTTTCCAGAAGACAACTATTAGCCGGTAGCGCACTCGCACTGGGCGCGCGAGGGCTTTCCGCCGATCCGGGCGGGATGGCGATCGGGTGCCAGACCTATCCGATGCGCGACAAACTGGGAAAGGATTTCGAAGGCACGCTGCGCCAGATCGCGGCGATGGGCTACCGGACGATCGAGATGTGCTCGCCGGCGAGCTATGCGGAGTACCGGCCGCTGGCGGCGATGAAACCGGCGGAGATGCGCAAGAAGATCGAGGATGCGGGATTGCGGTGCGAGAGTTGCCATTACAACTTTCGCGAATTGAAGGAGAATTTGGCGGAGCGCGTGGCTTATGCCCAGGAACTGGGACTGAAGCAGATGGTGCTCTCGAGTTTTGGACTGCGCGCGGATGCGACGATGGCCGACTGGCGGAAGGCGGCGGCGGAATTGAACGCGATCGGCGCAGAGACGGGCAAGGCCGGGCTGCCGATGGGGTATCACAATCACAACACCGAGTTCAAAGAATTCGACGGAGTTCTGGTGTATGACGAATTGATGCGCACGTTCGACCCGGCAGCGGTGAAGATGCAGTTTCAGGTAGCGGTGATCAGTCTGGGCTTCGAGGCGGCGACCTACCTGACGAAGTATCCCGGGCGTTTCGTATCGATGCACCTCGCGGACTATTCGACGGCGGAGAAGAAGGCTGTCCCGGTGGGGAGCGGGGTAGTCGATTGGAAGAAGCTGTTCGCGGCGGCGAAGACGGGCGGCGTGCGGAATTATTTTGTGGAGATGAGTGAAGACGCGATGGGGCCGAGCCTGGCGTATTTGCGCAAGCTGTAGAACGGCCGGTTTCGGCTAATCGGCGCGAAGGGCGGTCATGGGGTCCACTTGGGTAACGCGCCGCGCGGGGATGTAGGAGGCGGCCATCGCCACCGCGAGGAGCACGACGGCAGAACCGGCGAAGGTGAGCGGGTCGAGCGCGCTGACGCCGAACAGCAGGCGATTCAGAAAGCGGGTAGAAAGCAGCGAGAGCCCGAGACCAATCACCGTTCCGGCGCCGACCAGCACCAGATTCTGACGGATCACCATGCGTATGACGCCGGCTGCCTGCGCACCGAGCGCAAGACGAATTCCAAATTCCGCGGTGCGCTGGGTGACGGAATAGGCGGTGACGCCATAGATGCCGATGGCGGCGAGGAGCATGGCGCAGGCGCCCAGACCCGTGAGCAGCAACATAGAGAAGCGGCGGCCGGCCACGGAATCGTCCATCACCTGATCCATGGTGGTCACTTTGGCGAGGGGCATTTCGGAATCGACGGACCGCAGCCGGGCGCGAACTGCCGGAGTCAACGCCAGGGGATCCTGACCGGCGCGCACGACGAGGGTGACACCGGGCACGCGGAACTGGTCATAGGGCACGTAAAGCTGCAGGGTCTTGCGCGAATCCAGGCCATATTGATAGACATCGCCGACCACACCGACGATGGTTCTCCAGGGTGAATCGGGGCCGCCGGTATGCAGGCGGTGGCCGACGGGGTCCTCGCCCGGCCAGAGGCGCTGGGCGGCGGCATCGTTGATGAGCGCGACCTGCGCATGGGTGGAATCGTCAGCGGACGCGAAGAGGCGGCCGCGGCGGAGCGGGATATCCAGGGCGCGGAAATAGTCCGGGGAGACGGCGTACAGGTCTGGGTTCGGCTCAGTGCCGGCGGCGAAAGTACGGCCATCGATCTCCAGGCGGCGTTGGTCGAAGTTGCCGGATTCGGGCAGGACGCTGGTGACGGCAGCGGCGGTGACGCCTGGCAAACGCTGCAATTCCGGCAGGAGGCGGCCGAAGAATGCGGTGCGTTGATCTCCGGCGGGGTAGCGGGAGACGGGCAAAGCGAGATCGCTGACGAGGACGTTTCCCGAGTTGAAGCCGGCATCGACGTGGCGGAGGCGGAAGAAGCTGTGGACCAGCAGTCCGGCCGAAATGAGAAGCACCACGGCCATGGCGGATTCACCGATGACGAGGAATCCGCGGCGGCTGGCGCCGGCGCTTCGGCCGCTGCCGCGTCCGCCGGCGCGCAACGCGACTCCCGGGGACAGCGACGACAGTTCGAGCGCGGGAGCCATGCCGAAGAGGATGCCGGTGACCATGGAGAGGCCGGCGGCAAAGGCCGCGACGCGCCAATCGATGGACAGGTGCTGAAGTTCGGGAAGGGCTTTGGCGCCGAGCCGGTCGAGCAGGGGCACGCACCAGAAGGCGGTCAGGAGGCCGCCGGCGCCGCCCAAAATCGCGAGCAGGAGGCTCTCGGTGAGCATCTGCCGCACGAGCCTTGAGCGCGCTGCGCCAATGGCCTGGCGGACGGCAATTTCGCGGCGCCGGCCGGCGGAACGCGCGAGCACGAGGTTGGCGACGTTGGCGCACGCAATCAGCACGATGAGCAGCACGCAGACCTGCAGGACGAGCAGGGCGGGCCGGACTTCCTGCACGGTATCCTCGTGCAGCCCGGTGACGCGGACGCCGCGGTTCCGGTTGGTGTCGGGATACGCACTCTCCAAGCGCCGCGAAATGGTGTCGAGCTGGGATTGGGCCTGTGGCAGAGTGACGCCGGGTTTGAGGCGCGCGACGGCACGCAGGTGGCGGCCGCCGCGAATTTCATCGACGAATTCCTTACCGAGCGGGCGGTAGATTTCGGGCGCATGGTCCACCAGGCGTGCGGGGAGCGGTTGGAAATCCGGGGGGAGGACGCCGACGACGGTGTAAGGAGCACCCGAGAGTGCGATTTTGCGGCCCAGGATATGGGGGTCGCCTGCGAAGCGGCGGAGCCACGATGCGTGGGTCAGGATCGCGACATCCACACCGGCGAGGTCTTCCCCGGCAAGAAAATTCCGGCCCAACATGGGATTGACTTTGAGGACGTGGAAGAAGCCTGCGGAGACGCGCGCGCCATCGAGCTGCTCGGCTCCGGAGGGACCGGCGAGAACGGGAGTCCAATAGCCGCTGAAGGCGGCGGCGTCCTCGAGCGCGGTGCTCTGGGCGCGCCAATCCTGGAGGTCGGGGTAGCAGACCTGGGAGCGGTGGGAATCGCGCAGGTGGTCTTCGCCCCAGAGGACGACGAGACGCGAGGGATCGGCATAGGGCAAATCCCGGAGCAGGACGGCACTGACGGCGCTGAAGATGGTGCTGGTGGCGCCGATTGCGAGCGAGAGGGTGAGCAGCGCGACGGTGGTAAAGCCCGGATTGCGGGCCAGCAGGCGGAGGGCGTAGCGGAGATCCTCGACGAGCGATTTCATCGGCGGTGGGGAGGCATTTCGCGTGCCAGGGTAAGTGCAAGCCTGTCAATCTTTGGCAGGGGCGAAGAGGTTCACGGATGGAACCAGATGTTCGTATGCGGGACAGCGATTCGTCGGTCCGTGGTGTACCATAAGGAATTATCGAATGAAGGCTTTACTGGAAGCGCTCCAGCCAGGGGATAAGGATTGGGATTTGGCGCAGGCCATCGACCCTGCCCGGCTGCCGGCGCATATCGCTATCATTATGGACGGCAACGGCCGGTGGGCGGGGCGGCGGCTGATGCCCCGAGTCGCCGGACACCGCGCCGGGATCGGACCCGTCCGCAATACCGTCGAGACTTGCGCGCGGCTGGGCGTCAAAGCGCTGACGCTCTACGCGTTCTCGGTGGAGAACTGGAAGCGTCCGCGGGCCGAAGTGGAGACGCTATGGAGGCTGCTGCGTTATTACCTGACGCAGGAGCTTCCCGATCTGCAGAAGAACGACATCCGCCTGCAGGCAATCGGCCGGCTCGAGGCGCTGCCGCCTCAAGTGCGGCGGGAGTTGGATTCGGCGGTCGAAGCTACGTCGGCGAATCGCGGCTTACTGGTGAATCTCGCGATCAATTACGGGGGGCGGGCGGAGATCGTGGACGCGGTCAATTCGATCCTCGAAATGGCGCGGCTGGACGGCAGCATCGACACCCTGAAAATGGACGAGGATCTGATCGCGACCAGTCTTTACACGTCGGCCTGTCCCGATCCTGATTTGCTCATCCGCACGTCCGGCGAAATGCGGATCAGCAACTTTTTACTCTGGCAGATCGCGTACGCCGAACTTTACGTGACCGAGACGCTGTGGCCGGATTTCACGCGCACGGACCTGCTGCGCGCGGTGCTGGAATATCAAAAGCGCGACCGCCGGTATGGCGGACTGAGCAGCGGCGCGGACGGCGCCGTGAAGGCCGGGGACGAAACCCTCATCGAAGCGCTCCGCACGTCATGAAGCAAGTCCTATGAAGCGGGTCCTCACCGCGTTGGCGTTGATCCCCATCGTCGGCTGGGTGGTACTGGCGGCCGATCCGATGATTTTTCTCGGGGTGCTGGTTATCGTCTGCTGCCTTTGCTATCGCGAGTACAACGATATCGCGGCGGGCTATGGTTTCGGCGCGCCGGGAATTGCGGGGTACGGCGCCGGCCTGCTTTTGTTGATCTGGAGCGACCTGCACTGGCTGGCGATTGTGGGAGTGGCGATTGTCGCGCTGGTTCTGGTGATGCGCGATCAGGATCTGGCGCACGCGTTGCCGCGGGCGGCGTTTCTGCTGGTCGGGGTAGTTTACGTATTCGGCTGCTGGAAATGCGCGCGGCCGTTGCGTGAGATCAGTCCGCACTGGTTGATGTACGGGCTGGCTTTGAATTGGGTTGGCGACATCGGCGCTTACTATGTGGGACGGCCTTTCGGCAAGCACAAGCTGGCGCCGCGGGTGAGTCCCAAGAAATCCTGGGAGGGGTCGATCGCTTCGGTGGTGACTTCCGGGATCCTGGGCACGCTCTATTTGCAGCGCTTTCTGCCGGCCGTCCCGCTGGGCGAGGCGATCGGACTGACGGTTGCGGCCAATGTGGCGGGGCAGTTTGGCGATCTGGCGGAATCGGCGATGAAGCGCGGAGCGCGGGTGAAAGATAGCGGCGGCATTTTGCCCGGCCACGGAGGATTTCTGGATCGCGTGGATAGCACCTTGTTCGCGCTACCCGTAATTTATGGCTTTCTGCTGTTGATTCACGCCAGGTAGCGTTAGTCCGCGATCACTTCCACCAGGGTAATTCGAAACGAACCGAACTGATCCTCGAAATACAGAGACTCGGAGAGGTTGCCGCCACAGATTCGCAGGCTGTAATCGCTGCCCTCCACCACGCACGGAATCGACAGGCCCACGCCCGGCGGCAGCAGGGGTTTGAGATTGCCGGCGAGCATGTTGGTCAGTTCGCCGAGACCGTCTCGCGTATCGTCGGGCGAAATCGGGGGTTGGATCGACATAAGACGCGCGGCCCAATCCATCGCCTGTTCGCGCGAACACTCCAGGAGCATAGCTCCCTTCCAGGTGCCCGCATAGTAGACCGCCGCGGTAAAGGAATTCGGGGCGGGCGCGCAGGGCGGCGCGGCGGCGCGGAGACAAACGTCCAGCATGGTCTCGTAGACCGATACCGCAACTTGAGAGATGCCATCCCGATAGGTCTCGAGCGTAAATGCCGGGGTCGTCATAGCCTTGCTCCTCTTTCACCGTTTTGATAGGCGACCACGTTGCGGATCGCCTTGCGCTCAAACCCGACCTCGAGATTGAAGGTGGTTTCGCTGGCTCCCAGGACGAGGTATCCGCCCGGAGCCAGCGTGCCCCGCAGCGCTGCCAGGATTTTGGCGCGAGTGGGCATGTCGAAATAGATCAGGACGTTCCGGCAAAAGACGAAATCGAACGGACCCCGGCCCGCCATGCTCTGGCGCAGGTCGAATTGCGGTGAAGCGGACGATTCGCCGGAGTTCTTCCTTAATTTGCCAATCCAATCCGGCCCTCTGGAAATACTTAACCAGGAGCGGCGCCGGCATACCGCGATTGACCTCAATGTGCAGAAAACGGCCGGCGGCGGCGCGGGCCACGATGCGTGACGAAAGGTCGGTGCCCTGAATATCGATGGACCAATTCGCGAATCCGGCCTCAAACAGGAGCATCGCCAGGCTGTAGGCTTCCTGACCCGAGGAACAGGCAGCCGACCAGATGCGCAAGGTTCTGGAAGTTTGGCGCAATCGCGCTAGTTCGGGCAGCAGCTCGGTGCGCAGCGCCTCGAACAGCGCCGGATCGCGAAAGAACGAGGTTTCATGCGTAGTCATGCACTCGGCAATCCGGCGCCGCAAGACCTCCGGAACACCGGTACGCAATTTGCCGCAGAGTTCGTTCAGGGAGCGCAGCCCGAGATCCTGAACGACCGGCGCAAGCCGTGACTCCAACAGATAGCTTTTATCCGGCCCGATCGAGATGCCGGTTTCCTGCTGTATGTAGCGCTCGAGGAAGCCGTAATTTTCCGGCATGAGAGCGGCGGCGGTTTCACTTTGCCTGGGCGGCGGTGACATTGTTTTTTGGCTCTCCATGGCTTTACCCCGCGGCCATTCGGATCAATTCCGCTGGAATCTCGTCCAGGGGCAGGATGCGATCGGCCAAACCGGCGCGCGCCAGCGCTCCCGGCATTCCCCACACCACGCTGCTGGCCTCGTCCTGTGCGATGCCGAAGGCGCCCGCGGTTTTCAAAGCCTCCGCGCCATGCAGACCATCACTGCCCATTCCGGTTAGGACGACGTAGAGCACCTCGCCGCCGTAATTCTCCGCCAGGGAACGGAACAACACATCCACCGAAGGCCGGCAGGAGTTTTCGTGCGGACCATCATCGACGACCGTGACCAGCGAGCGCGGCCCGATCTTGCGAACGCGCAAGTGGCGATCCCCCGCAGCGACGAAGACGCGTCCGGGCTCGACAGTGAGTCCGCCCGTGGCCTCCTCGACACGCAGGGAGCTCACCGCGTTGAGGCGTTCGGCAAGCAGACGGGTAAACGTCGGCGGCATGTGCTGCACGATCAGGATGGGGAGTGGAAAATTCGCCGGGATCCGCGGGAGCAAAGCGGCCAGCGCTTGCGGCCCGCCGGTAGAGACGCCAATCCCAAGCACCCGCGGCGCCAACAAGGGTCTTGGGGAGTTCTTCAGCGGCGGCCGCGGACGGCTTTGGGGCTGAGCCGGCGAGACGAAAAATTGCTTGATTTTGGGAATCAGTTCCGTGCGCAGACTGGCCATCGAGCGATCGAGCGAACCGGCATTGGAGGCCTTGGCGACGTAGTCATCGGCTCCCAGCGACAGCGCCTCGAAGGTGGCGGACGCCCCGCGCGTGGTGAGCGTGCTAAACATGATGGTGCGCAGCCGCGGGTATTGTTTGCGAATGCGGCGCAGGGTTTCGAGGCCGTCCATTTCGGGCATCTCGATATCCAGAATCACGACATCGGGGTTGAGCTGCGGGATCCGTTCCAGTGCGGCCACGCCGTTGGCTTCGGCCCCGACAAACTCCAGTTCCCGATCTTCGCGCAACGCCTGTTGCACCAGGTGCCGGATGACCACCGAATCGTCCACTGCCATCACGCGGATCTTGCCTCCGGAAGCAATCGTGGCCCGCGGGATGATCAAGGCGCTCATTCGGCCAGACCGAGGAGACGAAGCTTGTCGCGCACCGAATCCGGAGTGAAAGGCTTCATGAGATATTCGTCGGCGCCGGCGTCGAGCGCGCGCGTCATCTGCTCGATCTCGGTTTCGGTAGTGACCATGAAGAGTCGAACGGTCCGAAACTCGGGCCGCGCACGCACCGCGCGAATGAATTCCAGACCGCTCATTTCCGGCATGTTCCAATCCACCATCACCAGTTGAAAGGCGCCGTCCCGTTCCATGCGGTCGAGCGCCTCCCGGCCGTTGGCGGCCTGTAACACCTCAAATCCGGACTCGGCGAGTGTACGGGAGAGAATCATCCGCATCGCCCGGGAATCGTCCACCACCATGGCCCTGGTCATATATACGCTCCGGTTTACCTATTGCCCTGCGCCTGTCAGAGACGGAACCGCCCCACCAGATTCTGTAACTCGGCCGCCATTTCACTCAAGGCACGGGCCGCGGTCTGGGTGTCCGCGGCTCCACGCGTGGTATCCTGCGCGGCGGTCGCGACGCCGGCGATATTGTGCGCGATGTCTCCGGTTCCGCTGGCCGCTTCGCCGACGTTACGGCTGATTTCGTTGGTGGTGACGGTCTGCTCTTCGACTGCCGCCGCGATGTTATTCGAGATATCGTTGATCTCTTTGATGATGTTGCTGATTTGAGCAATCGCTTCGACGGCGCTGTGTGTATCGTTCTGAATGGCCTCGATCTTCTGGCCGATTTCCTCGGTGGCGCGAGCCGTTCCGCGGGCCAGTTCCTTGACTTCGTTGGCAACCACCGCGAAGCCCTTACCGGCCTCTCCCGCGCGGGCGGCTTCGATGGTGGCATTCAGAGCCAGCAGATTGGTCTGCTGCGCAATGGACGTGATCACCTTGATCACTTTGCCGATGCCGACGCTGCTTTCGCCCAGCCGTTGCACGGTGAGATTGGCCGATTCGGCCGCGCCCACGGCGTCGCGCGCGACGCTCGCCGACTCATTGGCCGCCTTGGAGATTTCGCGGATCGAAACCTGCATTTCTTCCGCGCTGGCCGCGACCACACCGACGCGTTTCGAAACATCGTCGCTGGCATTGGCCACCACGTTGGCTTGAACCGCGGTTTCCTCCGCGTTGCCCGACATCTGCTGGCTGACCGCGGTCAATTCCTCGGCGGATGCCGACAACGCCGAGGCGCTCTGTGAAATCCGCACCATGCTGTCGCGGAAGTTCTGGCGGATTCCGGCGAAGGCATCGCCGAACCTTCCGGCACAGGGCGCCGAGCGATCGAACACCTCGTCGTTGAGACGGCCTTCCGCCAGCGCGGTGCACTGATCGATCAGAATGTGAATCGCATCCTTGACCTGCTGCAGCCCTTCGGTATTGTCGCCGCCGCCGCCCGCGGAGATCGCCTCGACATTCAAGCCTAGCGATTCCAGGGTGTTGAGCAGGAACGAATCGCCGATCGCCTGCATGTCGTAGTTGAAGACTTTTCCGAGCGCGTCTTCCACGCTGGTGACAAACGCGGCATTCTTGAACTCGCGCCGCAGATGAATCCGCATGACCCGGAGCAGTTCGGAATACGAACCGATGTACCATTTGAATGGCAAGTTGATGCGGTCGTGCACCGAGCCGATGGCCAGACGATCTTCGAAATAGGCGACACCCCAGTTTCTCTCCGCGCCGGTGAAGACGCCCAAAATGTAACCGGCCTGCGCCTTTTCCAGGTGTTGGCGCAACGTCGACAGCGGCATGTTCTTGCCGGCAGCGAAGGCCTCAAAGAACGTAAGCGTGGAGGGGAACTCGAACTGCCAGTCGTAAAATTCGCGGGCGATGACCGCCGTGTGCTCGGCCGCCCACTCGGCTAGTTTCATCAGCAACTCGCGGTCTTCTTCGCCCAGCCGGATGAACTCACGGCGCCAGGCCAGGTTGGCCTCGTCAATTCCGAACCGCGGCGCCATTCCGCCTTCGCCCCGCCGCCGGAAGGCGGCTGCCGGCGGCCCTGTGTGGGCAGCGCGCGCCGGCACGGCGGGCGCGGAGTTCCGCTTCGAGGTTGAACTGCTCCGCATGGAGCTCTTCGTCTTGTCTACGATCTGCGTTGCCATAATCAGTTCCTCTCCAATTCCCTATTCCCCGCCCATCTGCACCGTACGGCGGATGTCCAAAATCAGCAGCAAGCGGTCCTGTAACTGATGAATTCCACTCAACAGGGTCCGCACATGCGGATCTACGTTGCGGGGCGCGGATTCGGAAGACGCGGAATCCAGTTCCAAAACGTCATCGATCTCATCCACCATGAGACTGACTGCGCCGTGCTCCGTACGGACGACCACGCTGAAAGTAACCGCGCCGGGCGCCCGCGGGGGCAGTTGCAAGATCTGGCGCAAATCCAGCTCCGGCACAATCTGTCCGCGCAGATTGATCAACCCCGCGACGACCTCCGGGGCCAACGGAACGGGCGTGACCCGCTGTTCGCGCAGAACTTCCTGAACCTCCAGAACGCCGACACCCAGGTAGTGATCGGCCACTCGAAACGTCGCGTACTGACAACGCATGGATTCCTTTAGATCGGCCGTCATGCCTGCGCACCCACCAACATGCTGCCGACAGCGTCTTCGGCGATCGCGGCCCGCAAGCGCTCCAGATCATGGGGCGAAGACGCCGGGCCCCAATTGACGACCGCTTCCACGTCGAGGAAATCGGTCACCTTGCCGGCGATCACGGCGGACCCGAGCAGACCGGCGCGGCCGGAAGGGTGAACCTCGGCCACCACCTCGTCGATGATGTCCGCGATCTCATCCACCACCATTCCGAACTCGGAGTTTCCATAACGGCAAACCACCAGGTGGAGAGTATCCGACTCGCTGCGAGCCGCTGCCCAACATCTCCGCCACGTTCAGTAGCGGCAAGATGCGGCTTCGATATTGAACGGCGGCGCATCCGGCAGCGTGCTCGACGGTTGACACCGGGATCTTCTCGAGCCGCGCCACCTGGGAAAGCGGAATCGCCAGCCGTGGGAAACTGCCCGCGGAACACAGAAGAAGAGAGGTCCGTCGCGCCTCCGCGTCGCCGGACGTCGCGCCCACCTGAGCGTTGCGGGAATCCGGACCGGCCTGCGGGAGCACTCCCGAGCGCGCCCCGAGTCCGGCCACATCCAGGATCAGGGCGATTTTGCCGTCACCCATGATGGTTGCTCCGGCGTAGCAGTTCAGACCCTTCAACTGTTGTCCCACCGGCTTCACGACGATCTCCTGGCTGTCGCCGATCTGATCGACAATCAGTCCGAACCGCCGGTCGTCCGCCTGCAGAACGACGATACTCGTCTCATCGGGAGGGCGCTGTTTCTCAAGGTGAAGGACATCGCTCAGGTCGGCAACCGGCAGCAGAACGTTGCGGCGCCGGAAGACGGGGGCGGAATGGATGCGTTCCACCAGCTTGGCATCACTGCCTTCCAGCCGGATCAACTCGTGAAGGTTCACCTGGGGGATTACGAAGCGCTCCCCACCCGCGCTCACCACCAGGCCCGGAATAATCGCGAGCGTGAGCGGAATCCGTATGCGAACCGTAGTTCCTTGCCCCGGGGCGCTGATGAGTTCGACCGCCCCGCCGATGCGCTCGATGTGTGTCTTGACGACGTCCATGCCGACGCCGCGACCGGAAACATTGGTTACCGCGGCAGCCGTCGAAAAGCCGGGCAGAAACACCAGGTTGACGGCTTCCCGGTCCGGGAGCCGCGACGCCTGTTCGAGGTTCATCAAACCGCGCTCTACCGCTTTGGCTTTGACTCGCTCCGGGTCAATTCCGCCGCCATCGTCGGCGATCTCGATATTTACCTGGCCGCCCTGGTGGTAGGCGGACAGTGAGATCCGTCCGCGAGCCGATTTGCCCGCCTTCAAGCGTTGCTGCGGCCCTTCGATGCCATGATCACAGCAGTTGCGGACGATGTGGGTGAGAGGGTCTTTGATTGCTTCCAGAATCGTCCGGTCCAATTCGGTTCTGGCGCCTTCCATCTGAAGATCGATCTCTTTGCCCAGATTGGTAGTCAGATCGCGCACAAGTCTCGGGAGCTTGTTCCAGACCAGCCCAATCGGCTGCATCCGCGTCTTCATGACGCCTTCCTGGAGCTCCGTGGTAATCAGATTCATGCGCTGTGAAATCGCGTTCAGGACGACGTCTTCCCGTGCCGAGTTGTACTGCAGCACCTGATTGCGGGTCAGCACCAGTTCGCCGACCAGATTCATCAGCCGATCCAACAGCCCTACGTCTACCCGCAACGCGGTGTCCGCGATTCCGGATGTGTTTTCCCTGGCCGGCGGGGATGGCGGCGGTTGCACTTCGTTATTGAGGGCGGGCTCCGGCAGCTGGAGGATTGCTGCAGGCGCTTTCTCCGCGCTTTCCCGTGCCAGCTTCAGACGCTCCACGAGGTCGCCCTCAAAGATCGCACCCTCACCGGCGCCATCCTGAATGGAATTCAAGATGCGCTTAATCGCATCGACCGATTGCAGGATCAGGCTGGTGAGCGCGGCATCGACTTTCCGGCGACCCTGCCGCAGTTCGTTGAGGATGTCTTCCGTGACATGCGCCAGCGCTTCCAGCCGGTGGAAGCCCAGGAAGCCGCAAGTACCCTTAATGGTATGAATCGTGCGAAAAATGCTGGCGACCAGTTCCAGTCTGTCGGGCTGCTGCTCGAGTTCGAGCATTTCCTGATCTAAGCGCGCCAGGTTCTCCGCACTCTCGATCAGAAATTCACGAAGTATTTCGTCGTCTTCCGTTGCCATGAAGAAATCCGCTCAGGCACCTTATCGGTACCATCGGGCGAATTCTTTAGAGCAAGCCGGGTAAGCGCCTTCTATTTCCTGGTCTTCGACGTAATGATCGCGGTCAGCAAATCCGGCGCGGCCGAATCGCGCACCAGGTGCGGGTACTTCTCTCCGCCCTGATACTCCACCTTAAAGGTCTGATAGAACTCGCCATTCTTCACCAGCAGTTCGATCGGTTTGGCGCCCGAAGCCGTCTTCGCCACGGCTTCGCGCAGGACGGTGGGATTGAACTGGCGCCCGTTCACGGCGATCAGTTTCACGGAGGGCGCAACGCCCGCTTTCTGCGCCGGCCCGCCAAAGCGGACATCCGCGATGGTCCCGTCCTCGGATGCGGACCTGGATACCGATGGAGTAGCTCAGGTCCACGGCTTTGATCTTATCCTCATAAGCTTTCCAGAAATCGCTGCGTACGCCATCGTAGGCCAGCTTCCAGCCGGAGCGCGTGATGCCGCCGAGGGGTGCATGGGCGTCGGTGGATTTGATCCGCTGATTCAGGAACCCGGCCCAATCGTAGGGCTGCACGGCGTTGAGGGCGGCCACCACATCGTCGAAATTATAGGGCTTGAGCGCGGCGGCGCCGCTGGAGCCGCCGTGGAAGAGATGGCAGAAATCGTCGAGCGACTTGGCGCCTTTGCTCATCTGGCGGATGAGGGTATCGGCCTCCAGCCAGATCAGGGAACCTTCGGGATAGTAATCCACGCTACGGCGGAGATTGGCATAATCGCCGCCGGCTTCGTACAAGACTTGGGCGGCTACCGCGGTGTCTTCGAGCGGCCGCCAGGTGCGACCGAATTTATTATCGAGGTCGGCGGCCGTATTGGCCAGCGATTCGCGATAATCCTCGGCGCTCCACAGGCCGCTGCGCGGCGCCAGAATTTCCCCCAGGTAATTCGTAAGCCCTTCGTAGACCCAGAGCAGATCGCCCTGCATGGGGACGTCGTAACCGCCGTCCTGGCCGCCCGAAGTCAGGCCCGCCGGACGACGGTATTTGCCGTTCCAGGAGTGGACGAATTCGTGCGGCAGCAGGTATGCCGAGGCCTTCAACATGTCGGGATCGATCAGGGTGCGCTCCCCGGTACGGTCGTCGCTCGATTCGTGATGTTCGAGTCCGAAGTGGGCCACGTGATCGCTCAGCGTGTACAGAAAATGGTAGCCGCGGTAGTGGCGCGCGCCGAAAAGAGCTCCGGTCTCCGTGACCAGATTTTTCAATTGTCCGATTACCTCGGGACTGACCTCCAGGGCACGATCGCTATCGGCCGCGACGTGCAGGTAGTGCGGCATACCTTGCGCGGTGCCGAGATCGAAGGTGCGGTAGTGCGCTCCGGTGGAGACCGGCGAATCGATCATGGTCGTCAAACTGGCCGGTTGGAACTCGATCTGGTTCCCGGTCTCGCGCTGGATCGGGAGTGCCGTACCGTAACGCCACGAATCCGGGACGGTGAGGGTGGCCTGATATTGAAAGTCATCGGGACGCGCACCCTGGGGGTAGAGCAGCAGTTGATTCCAACTCAGCACGGCCAGTTCGCTGGTGGCGGAAGCGCCCGAGGAGAAGCCCTCCGATTCCGGCGGAGAGATAAAATCGAACCCCACGTCGATCGAGGTTACGCCCGCGGGCACGTCCAGGCGAAAGGCGAACATATTGACGCTATCGCGCTTCCAGGGAATGGTCTTGCCGCCGCACCTGAATCTTCAGGCCCACCAGGTTGGCGATGGGGCCGGTGGGACCGTGCTCGCCGGGGATCCATTCCGGATAGAGCAGGGTCATGGGGCCGGGCTTGGCGGGCATGGTCATCTGCACGTGAAACAAGCGCCGGGGCGCGTCGGTGGCATCCACTTTGAGCTTCACCACATTCTGGCTGTGAAGCGAGGCACAAAGCAGGGGCAGGAGGGCAAGTGCGGAAAATCGCATGTCTTTCGATTCTATCAACGACAACAGACGCGATAACGTCTCTAACTGGTATGAGCGCTAATCGAATCTGCATTTTTGCAGCGATGCTGGCCGCCACGTGCGCGGCGCAGAGCCTGACCGATCCGCCGACGATTGTACAGTTCGTCAGGAAGCCCGGGACCGCGGGCGCCTCGCTCAAACCTTACGCCGGCGCGGGGGCGGCGATCAACGTACTCGGTATGACATCGGTCACGGGGCTGCCGGAGACGTGGCTGGTGGAGTGCCACTTCTCTTTCGCCAGTGTGGAGGAAATGGACCAGAAAATGGCCGCGGCCGCGCCGCTTCGCAACTCGACGGATGCCAGCGACCCGGCGCAGGACGATGTGCTGGCGCCTTCACGAACCATGCTCGCCGTATACCGCCCGAACTGGAGCTACCGCGCCGATCAGGCGATTCGCCTGTTCCCGCGGGCGCGCTACTTTCAAATTTCGATCTTCCGCATTCGTCCCGGCGCGGATGGCGATTTCAATGAGTTGATCCGGCTGCGGCGTGCCAGCGCCGACGTGATCAACCTGGACCGGCCGGAACTTTCTTACCAGGTGATTTCGGGCGCTCCATCGGGGACGATCCTCTTCCTTTCGCCGATTCAGACGCTTCGAAATTTCGATGAAGGGGTGAATTCCGTGCCGGTCTTCGCCGAAGGCCTGGCCGCCGCGAAGGCGAAGGACGGCAGTAAGCTGGCGGCGGATACCGAGATCAGCCGCGAACACCTGATCTTCCGCGTTGAACCGCGGCTCAGTTATGTCTCGAGCGACTTCGCCGATGTGGATCCGGATTTTTGGCGCGGCAGGAAGCCGTAGAAGTTACCCGAGAAACCACTTCATGGCGTCCGTGGCGATGGCGGGCGGGACCGTGTGGGGACCGTCGAATTCGCGGTAAGTGACGGGGTAGCCGGCGCGATTCAGTTGGGGAACCAATTGGCGGCTGCACTGGTCAATAGGGAGGATCTGGTCGTCGCGGCCGTGCGATATGAAGACTCTCGGCGTGCCCTTTTGCGTGCTGCCGGGCGGGAGGAAGCCGGGAGAAAAGGCCAGCACGGAGGTGAAGAGATCGCCATTCGCCAGGCCAAGGCCAAGCGCATACGACGCGCCGTCCGAAAATCCGCAAAGCGCGATCCGCGCGGGATCGACTCGGCATTGGGAAAACACGCGCGCTAACGCCTGGTCGAGCATACGCACGTCGGCGCCGTAGCCTTCGCGGATCGCGTCCCAGGTGCCACCGGCGGAAGCGGGCGAGAGCAGCAGAAACCCGAGCTCATCGGCCAACATGCGCAGCTTCTTGATTCCCTCCTGCTCCGACCCGGTGGCGCCGTGAAGATAGACCATCAGCGGCGCGGGGCCCGCGTCGGCGGCCGGCTTCGGCACGTAAAACAGCGCATCGCGGTCGCGCCGTAGTTCGAGCGGATGCAGGCCGGGTTCCCATCCGCGCGCATCCTTACCGGGGCGAGCCGTCAATCGAGCACTGCTGGATGCTGCGCGGCAGGAGGTCAAGAGGCAGGCACTCAGGCCCGCGGAGAAATAGCGACGGGTGCAAGAATCCGCCATACCCAGGTTCGACGCGCTGCGCCGTGAAACGGTGGGCTTACTTTTTCGGCGGGTTGATCATGATGTGGGCGCCCGCGGTGCCCGGAGCCATCAGCCAGGGCGCGCCGTCACTGCCCTTGGTGGAAAGGCCGGTGGATTGGGGAGTCGCGAACGGGACATAAATCACCCAACGCAGGTAAGAGCCTTCCACCTTGCTGGTGGCGGGGTCGAAACTGGTACCCGTAAGCACGTAGAGCGTTCGCGGCTCGCGCGGCATCGCGAGTTTGCCTTCCTCGATCTCCTTGAACCGGATTTCGGTCCGCTTCGCGTTCGGCATTTTCTGCGCCGTAAGTTCGCGGCCGCGGGCCATGAACGGCTCCAGATCCCGGTGGTAGCAGGCCACGTTGAACGCGGTCTTGGACGGATCGCTGGCCAGGCAGACCATCTCATTCTTGCCTTCGCGGATCTTCACCTGCGCGCCCTGCTCGTTGTAGCCGATCACGGTCGCACCCTCGCGCAGGTCCGCCGGCGCGGCCAGCACGGCGCCCTTGATCTGCACCTCCGCGGGCGGTATATCCGCCGCCATTGCGGCGCAGGCGAAAATGATGCCGGAAACCAGTAGCGAAGTTTTCATCGACACTACGATATCATCGAACCGTCTTTAACCCCACCAGGTCTCGCCGGGCGCCAGGTGAGCCTTGGCGACGTCGGGATTCAGTTCCACCCCATACCCCGGTTTGTCCTGGATGGTGAAATAGCCGTTCTGCCAGAAGGGACCTTCGCGGATCACCAGGTCCGGCCACCAATCGATCCAATTCGCCAGTTCGTGAATGCGGAACTCGCGCATCGCGGCGGAGGCGTGGCAGGAAGCGATGGTGCCCACCGGGCTGGCGGGATTGTGGCAGGCCGTCCAGATGTAATAGAGGTCCGCCAGGTCGGAAATCTTCTTCGATTCCATCAGGCCGCCGGATTTCGGGATGTCGATGTGCACGCCCGCGCAGGCCTGCATCTCGATCAGTTTGCGGAAGCCCTGGCGCCCGTAGAGATTCTCGCCCGTGCATACCGGAACGTTGATGGCATGCGTGACGCGGGCCATGGCTTCGATGTTGTCCGGGGGAACCGGATCTTCCAGCCACATGGGCTTTACGCTTTCCAGTTCGCGGCCGAGGCGGATGACGTCTTCCGTGTCGTAGCGCCAGTGGCACTCCACGGCGAAATCGGCGTCGGGGCCGAGCGTCTCGCGGACCGTCTCCATGGCGGTCACGATGCGGCGATGATCTTTGTGGGTGAGATTGCGGGCGTACGGATCGTGGCCGGGCTCCTTGAACTCGGGATCGGCGCGGGGAGGGATTCCATCGCCCTGGAATTTGAAGGCGGTCCAACCCCATTTTTCGGCGCGGGCCGATTGAGCCAGAGCGCGCCACTGCGCGGTGTCTTCGACGTTGCGCACGGCTTGCGTGGTTCGATAGAAACGGATCTTGTCGCGAAAGCGTCCGCCCAGCAAATTGCAAACCGGAGTATCGAGGATGCGTCCGCAGAGATCCCACAATGCGATTTCGATGCCGCTGGCGGCAGTCATGGTGACGCCGCCGATGGCGCCCGCACCGGCGCTCTGCATCAGCATCTTGGTGTACAGCTTGTCCACGTTCAGGGGGTCTTCGCCGACGATGATGCCCTTCAGCTTGTTGACGACCAGGTCTTTGACGCCCCAGCCCCAGTAAGCCTCACCGATGCCGTAGAGGCCGGAATCGGTTTCGATCTTGATCAGGTTCCAGTCCCAGGTTCCGCGGACGATCATGCACTTGACGTCCGTGATCTTGACCTTCTTGCTCATCGCCGCGGCGCGCTTCGCCAATGGGCCGGAAAAAAGTCCGGCGGCGCCCGCAGAATAGAGAAACTCCCGACGGTTCATAGGTGTGTCACCCCTGACTAAACTACCACCGTCGGGAGAGTTTTACGCGGCCTTGCGGCGGCGCGGTGACTTTTTCGCCGCGGAAGCTGCGTGGGCTTGCCTGGGTTCGGATTTTCGGGATTCCGCGGCTTTGACGCTGCGCTTGAGGGCTTCCATCAGGTCGATTACCGGCGCTTTTCGCGGCTGCTTCACGGTGGAAATCTTCGCGCCCTTTTTCTTCTGTTCAATCAGCCGCTCTACATTTTCGCGGTACTCGTCGTGGAACTGCTGGGGCTTGAAGGGCGCCGAGAGATGACTCACCAGGCCTTTGGCCAGTTCAAGTTCTTTCGCGGAGAACTTCGCCTTGGGCGCCTCACTGCGGTTCGCCTTGTGCAACTCGGCCGGATAATAGAGGGTGTGCAAGACGAGGGAGTCACCGGCGGGGCGGATGAGCACGACATGTTCCCGGTTGTGCATGGCGACTTTGGCGATTGCATCCTGTTTCGTCTCCGTCAGCGCCGCCACGAAAAGGGCGTACGGTTTTCCCGCCGATTCCTCCGCGGCAACGTAATAGGAGCTTTCGAAATAGAGCGCATCCACTGCATCGCGTTCCACAAATTGCAGGATGTCCATGCTGGTGGCGGTGGCCGGCGCGATTTTCTTTAGTTCTTCGTCCTCAACCACCACGTACTTTCCCTTGCTGACCTCATACCCCTTCACCATATCGGAGCGTTCAATAGGCTCATTTTCTTCCGCGCAGTACCAGACTTCCTTCACGCGCGACTCGTCCTTTTTGTGCAGCAGGTGAAAGTGAACCGGGTCCGCCCGTGCAGCTGCATGCAGCCTCACGGGAAAAGACACCAGTCCAAAGCTGATAAATCCCTTCCAAACGGTGGCAGGCATAAATCAGCCCTTCTTCTGATCGCCGCGGTCGCCCTGTCCCTTGGGCACCACGGTCTTCGATTTGCTGCGCCGGTCCGCGGCCAGCGATTTTCCTACGTCTACCTGATTTTCGGTGAATTGTCCCGACCCAGCTCGTCGAACATACCGCTTATCGCCCTTGTGGGGTTGAATCAGTTCGCGTGATGACATATGAACTCCTTGCGTGGACTTCAAATTGCACCTTCCCTGCCGCCTGCGGCATCCTCAGGTGCTTGTATTTCATTCTGCATTTCAGAGACTACCGTGAAGGAGGACACCGATGTTCGACTGGATGTTGCCCGAGAATCATGCCATCGCGATTCTGAAAAAGGATCACGACACTGTGAAAGCGTTGTTCGATGACTTTGATAAGGCCGAAAAGACGGCCGCCAAAGAGAAGATCATCGCGCAGGCAGTGAACGAGCTGAAGATTCACGCCGTGTTGGAAGAGGAGATCTTTTATCCGGCGGTTCGCAAACACGTGGGCGCCGAATTGATGAACGAGGCGGACGAAGAGCATCACGTTGCCAAGGTTCTGATCGCCGAACTGGATCGCGGTACTACCAGGAATGCACACCGCGACGCGAAGTTCACCGTGCTCTCTGAAAATGTGCGGCATCACATTAAGGAGGAGGAAAACGAAATGCTTCCCAAGGCGAAGGAGATGAATCTGGATTTCCAGGCATTGGGACTACAGATGCAAGCTCGCAAGAAACAGCTTTTGAAGAATGGCGTTCCCCCGGATGCCGAGCATGCGATGGTGGCGAAGGCGCACGGCAAGATGGATTCGCCGGCGGTCGCCGCCTCCCGCCGGAAGGCACCTCGGGCGCGCAAAGCAGCCGCGAAATCGACCGGCCATTCGAGCCGTTAACACAGTATCAACCATTCAAAAAGGAGATAACCATGGCAACCAAGAAGACTTCGTCATCGAGTTCCAAGACCAAGGGAAAGACGAAAATTCACAAGGTCATGAAAGAGAAGAAGGAAGGCACCCTGAAATCCGGCAGTGGAAAAAAGGTGACAAGCCGAAAGCAGGCCGTTGCAATTGCGCTCAGCGAAGCGCGAAAATCAGGAGCGAAAATCCCCAGGAAGAAGAGCGCCTGACGCGGCGTGGATCGCGACAAGGCGATCCCGATAAGGCGCGAGCACGTGGATTTACCTGGCTGGCCTTATAATAGGGACTCACCCTATTTAAGGACCGCTCATGCCTCAAGAACTTCTCGTCCAATGTCCGGATGGGCAGATGAAAACCGTGCCGCTCTCCGGCGGTCGCCTCTCGATCGGCCGTTCCAGCGCGGCCGAGCTCTGCTTTCCGGAAGATGCAGGCCTCTCCCGGCAGCATTTCGCCTTCGAACCGGAAGGGGAAGATTGGACCGTGCAAGATCTGGGCAGTAAGAACGGCACCTTCGTCAATAACATTCCCCTGAAGGCGCGGTTGATCCTCAAACCCGGCGACCGGGTCACCGCCGGACACCTCGTCATTGTCTACTCGCCCGGGGCGGTGGACCCCGCTGCCGGGGTCGTGGTCTTCGAAGGCGAGGCCAGTTCGCCGACAACATCCACCGTAGTCACCAGCCTGGAAGGCGCGCTCTCC
This sequence comes from uncultured Solibacteraceae bacterium, assembly GCA_963811575.1. Classification (GTDB taxonomy): domain Bacteria; phylum Acidobacteriota; class Terriglobia; order Bryobacterales; family Bryobacteraceae; genus Solibacter. Next base: position 777,196 of record CAWERY010000018.1, read on the forward strand.
AACCAGACCATGGCGATCGAGCGCGGCGGACCCAAAGCCTCCGCGCCCATGCAGGCACTGATACGCGCGGGCCAGGAACTCAGCGAGAATCGTCCGCTCAACGAACTCTTCCCGGTCATCCTCGAACTCTCAATCCAGGCGGTGAATGCGCAGCGCGGCGTGCTCATGATTCTGGATGGCGAACAGCTCATCCCTCGCGCGCACAAAGGCGACGGCTTCCGCATCTCGACCGCGGTTCGCGACAAGGTGCTGAAGGAGCGCTCCTCCATCCTGGTCCGCGACGCCCAGCTCGACGACGCTTTTAAGGGCCGCATGAGCATCGTGGAACAGAAGGTCCACACCATGATGGCGGCGCCGCTGCAGACCAAGGATCGCATCATCGGGCTGATCTATCTGGATTCGCCGTTCATTCTTCGCGAGTTCACCAAGGACGATCTCAATCTGCTGACCGTGATGGCCAACATCGCGGCAGTCAAGATTGAAAATGCCCGCCTGGCCGAAGTGGAACAGGCCGAGCGCATCATGGCGCGCGATCTTTCGCAGGCCGGCGTGATTCAAAGTGGAATGCTCCCCGATAAGGCCCCGGACGTTCCGGGCGCAGATCTCGCCGGCTTCAACATGGCCTGCCGCACTGTGGGCGGCGACTACTACGATTTTTTCAAGTATCCCGACGGCCGCGTGGCGCTCGCGCTCGGCGATGTCTCGGGCAAGGGAATGCCCGCGTCCCTGATGATGATGGCGCTTCACGCGCGCGTCCAGGTGCTCGCAGAAGATCCGGGGAACCTGGCCCAATTCATGACCAGGATCAACAAGGCGACCTGCGCGAAGTGCCCGAGCAATCGCTTCATCACCTTTTTCTTCTCGGTCTTCAACGCGGCCACCGGCGATCTGGCGTACGCCAACGCGGGACACAATCCGCCGATCGTGGTGCGCGCCAATGGTGACGCTGAAATGCTCGAAGGCGGCGGCCCCGTGCTCGGAATTCTTCCCATCGCTCCGTATAGCGAAATGCACGCCCAGCTTGCGCAGGGCGACATGATCGCGATCTACAGCGATGGCGTCACCGAAGCCAACAATCCCGCTTACGACGAGTTCGATGAAGAGCGCCTGATCGACGTGCTCAAAGCGCATCGAACCGAACCCGCGAGCCAAATCGTGCAGGCGGTGATGCAAGCCGTAACCGAGTTCGCCGCGGGGGCCCCGCAGGCCGACGATATTACAATATTAGTAGCGAAGCGCCTTTAGTGATAACTGACCTGGTCCAAATCAAACTGCTCGGCGAAAAAAAACGCGATGAGAATTTGCGTTTACGCAAGCACATGAAATCGCGGGATTCCTCCGACCGTATTCTGCGGCGCGTCGCGCAGGGAATCGAAGAGCAAATTGATTGCCTGCAATGCGCCAACTGCTGCCGCGTCGCCACCGCCAAAGTCACGGAGCGCGATGTGGAGCGGTTGTCGAAGCACCTGCACATCAAGCCCGCCCGTTTTCTGGCCGATTTCACGCAGACCAGCGAGGAGGAGGGCGTCATTCTGATTCGCGACAAAAAGACGGGATGCGTATTCCTGAATGGCAACGAATGCACGGTTTATGATGCGCGCCCGGAGAGCTGCCAGAAGTTTCCGCACGTGGTTCGCGGCAACGGTTCCATCGCCAGCCGCATGTGGGAATTTGTGGATCGCGCCTGCTACTGCCCGATTGTTTACAACACGCTGGAAGCCTTCAAGGACGAGCTAAAATTCCAGCGCTAGGCTCGAGAGTACGCTACTTCACAGATTGCCAGTGCAAGTTACGGAAACAGCGATCATATGCTGCACTCCGGAGGCCCGCGTGCTACCTTCTTGACCATGGAACCCAAGCCCAAGGGCCAAGAAGAAGAACACAAACCGACTGAGGAACAGGTCGATATGAAGGACACCGTCGCGCAGCACAGCGACAACAAGGGCACGAAACTCGAAGACCTGGCCGGCACCGGCGAACAGGATTCAAAAGGCGGTTAGTCGTGCCCGGACTCCTGCCCCAGCCGGCTGTAGACCGGCGCGTACCGCCCGGTAAATGCGCCGCGAACTTTTCCTGCCTCGGATTTGTTGTCAGCCTCGCAGTCAGCGTTTTGCCTTTTGACTGTTTACCCGGCAACACCGCGCAAGAGGTTACCTTTCGATAACAATGAAATAGCTCTTTGGAAGCCCGGGTGCAAAAGTTCCAGCGTCTTCATAAGGAGAACTTCATGAATCTGGAACAATTCAAACAGAAATACGCCGCAGCTCTGGAAGCCGTGCAGAATAACAACGTAAGGTTGGATCACTTGCACGTCCAGGATGGAAAGTTTTTCATGCAAGGGGCCGCGCCTAACGAGAATGCCAAGAACCGTGTGTGGGATGCGATCAAAAGCGCCGACCCCACGTACAGTGATTTGACTTGCGACCTCACGATCGATTCCTCCCTGCCTGCGCCCGCCAGCGCATCGTACCACCTGAAGTACACCGTGCAACCGGGCGACTCGCTATCGAAAATCGCGAAACATTTCTACGGCGACGCCAACTCGTACATGAAAATCTTCGACGCAAACAAGAATACGCTCGATGATCCCAACAAGATCCAACCCGGCCAGCAACTCTTGATTCCTGCCGCATAGTCGCACGTAGGCCGTTCCACTGATCGTTTTCATCCACGGGGCGTGCCACCGCACGCCCCTATCGCATTCTTTGAATCCCCCCAATAGAAATTATTCGTGCCATCCTGGCGCAATCCTCTGGCATACTGACGCTTATGTTGCTCCCCTGTTCAGGTGAAAATACGCACGCGCACATCGCGCTCGCCGTCTTTCTTCGCCTGACCGCCATGGATGTCTGCTGCGGCCCTCCTATCTCCCGCTAATCCCGCAACGTAATCATCCTCGAATCGACGAAAAGGAATTGAAAGATGAGTGATACGCCCGTTCTATGGGAAGAGACCGTTCAACCGGGGGCCACATGGTCGCACGTACTGAAGCGCGGCACGGCGCTGCGCATGACAGACCTGGAGGGCGGAGCAAACGCCGGGACCATCTTTTATAATTTCGAATGTCCGGTCGAGCGGTATAACATGCCCGACACGCTGAAGGCGCAGCACATCGCACGCATCGCGGGAGGCTTTGTGCTGTATTCCGACATGGGCCGTGTCCTCTTCTCCATCACTGAAGATACGGTGGGATGGCATGACCCGATCGCCGGATGCTCTAACGCCGCCCTGGTCGCTTCGAGGTATGGCGAAGGGCGCTATCAGGAATTGCGCAACGAGTGCCATCGGAACGGGCTCGATAGCTTCCTGGTCGAACTCGGCAAATGGGGACTCGGCCCTCGCGACCTGGTTCCCAACATCAACTTTTTCAGCAAAGTCACGGTCGGGGAAGATGGCGGAATGCAGTTCGCTTCGGGCAATTCGCGCGCCGGAGATTACGTCGAACTGCGCGCCGAAATGAACGTGCTCACTATCGTGAACACCTGTCCGCACCCGTTGGACCCCAATCCCAAATATCAGCCAAAGCCAATCCAGCTCTCCATCCGGAAGGTGCCGCCACCCGCGGCCGACGATGCCTGCCGCATGTCCCGGCCCGAGAATCAGCGCGGCTTCACTCTTACGGAGCGCTACTTCCTCTAAATGACACCTATGAGCTCCATGACAATTGTGGAAAGCAAACTCGAACCAGCCGACGCAGTCTACAGCGCCATCATCCCCGCGGGGGAGCCGTGGATGCGCGTCATCCACAAGGGACAGTATTTCCGCATCGTCGACCTTCACGGCAATCAGGCGGTTGACACCCTCTTCTACAACGCGCGCGATATCGCCGACCGTTACAGCGCGCAGGACACCATCCGGGAGCAGCGCAATATTTATCTGACCACCGGCACCCGCCTTTTTTCTACTCGCGGACGCGTGCTGATGACCATCGTTGCCGACACCTGCGGCCGCCACGATACGCTCGGCGGCGCTTGCGCCAACGAAAGTAATATGGTGCGCTATGCGATTGAAAAGCGTCACATGCACGCATGCCGCAGCAGCTTCCTGAAAGCCGTGATCGAATGGGATCGCGGCATGGAGAAGCGCGACATCGCGAGCAATATCAACTTTTTCATGAACGTTCCCGTAACGCCGGAGGGCGGCCTCACCTTCGAGGACGGCATTTCCAACCCGGGCAAATATGTCGAACTGCACGCCGAAACCGATGTACTCGCCATGATCAGCAATTGCCCGCAGCTCAATAACCCCTGCAACGCTTACGACCCCACGCCGGTGCAGGTTCTCATCTGGAACGGGCAAGGCGATTGATGGCCGGCCGCATGTTCCGCAAAGTTCTGATCGCGAACCGGGGCGCCATCGCGTGCCGCATCATCCGTACGCTGCGCGCGATGGGCGTCAATTCCGTGGCGGTATATTCCTCGGCGGACCGCCACTCCCTGCACGTTCGCCAAGCCGATGAGGCGATCGAGATCGGTCCTGCGCCCGCCGCACAAAGCTATCTTTCCAGCGAGGCCTTGCTGGCCGCGGCGGAACGCACCGGCGCGGAGGCAATCCATCCCGGCTACGGCTTTCTCAGCGAGAATGCCGATTTCGCCGAAGAGTGCGCGCTCCGCAGCATCGCGTTCATCGGCCCGACGCCGGCGCAAATGCGCGCCTTCGGCCTCAAACATACGGCTCGCGAAATCGCGGCGAAGAACGGCGCGCCGCTTGCTCCCGGGAGCGGCTTGCTCGAATCGGTCGATCACGCCATTTCTTCCGCGCGGCGTATCGGCTACCCCGTGATGCTCAAGAGCACGGCCGGCGGCGGCGGGATTGGAATGCGCCTGTGCCGCGACGAACCGGAACTTCTCGAAGGCTATGCCGCCGTGGAGCGTCTCGGCCAGGCCAACTTTGGTTCTTCCGCGCTCTACCTCGAAAAGTTCGTCGAGCGCGCGCGACATATCGAGGTTCAGATTTTTGGCGATGGCATGGGCAAAGTCGTGGCGCTTGGAGAGCGCGATTGCTCCGCGCAGCGCCGCAATCAAAAGGTCATTGAGGAGACCCCAGCGCCGGGCATCACCGCCGCAATGCGCGAACGGCTCTTCGACGCGGCGATTCATCTGGGCCGCGCGGTTCGCTACAAATCCGCCGGCACGGTGGAATTCATTTACGATACCGATGCGGCCGAGTTCTACTTTCTCGAAGTCAATACCCGGCTGCAGGTGGAACACGGAGTCACGGAGCAGGTCACGGGTATCGACCTGGTGGAGTGGATGGTCCGCCTTGCAGCCGGCGACCTGCCGCCGCTCGATTCGCTCGCGGTAAACCCTCGCGGCGCTTCAATCCAGGTGCGCCTCTACGCCGAAGACCCCGCGAAGAATTTTCAGCCTGGCGCGGGACGCCTGACTCACATCGCATGGCCCGCGGGTGCACGCGTGGAAACGTGGGTCGAAGCCGGGTCAGAGGTCACACCTTTTTACGACCCGATGCTTGCCAAGATCATCGTGCAGGGTGCCGACCGCGCCGAAGCGCTGGACCGTCTCCGCGTCACGCTCGATGCCACGCGCGTGGCCGGCATCGAAACCAATCTGGAATATCTCCGGCAAGTGATCGCGGGCGAAGCGTTCACCGCCGGCGGCATCACCACCGCCTATCTCGGCACGTTTGACTATCGCCGCCGCGCCATCGACATTCTCGATGGCGGCGTGCAGACCACCGTGCAGGATTGCCCCGGCCGCCTTGGCTACTGGCATGTCGGCGTGCCGCCCTCGGGCCCCATGGATCCGCTTGCGTTTCGCCTGGCCAATCACCTGGCGGGCAACGCGGAATCCGCCGCGGCGCTCGAAATCGCCGTCATGGGACCCACGCTGCGCTTCGCCTGCGACACCGTGATCGCCGTGACCGGCGCGGATTTTGACGCCCGGCTTGACGATCAGCCGCTGCCCCGATGGCAGGCCATCCCGGTGAAAGCCGGCGCGCAGCTCACGATGAGTACCGCGCAAGCCACCGGCGCCCGCGCCTATCTCGCCATCGCCGGCGGCATCGACGTCCCGCTTTATCTGGGCAGCGCCGCCACGTTCATCCTCGGCAAATTCGGCGGCCATGCCGGGCGCGTACTGCGCGCGGGAGACGTCCTCCATCTCGGCCTTGCGGCAGGCGAGCCGCGCACCATCGCTCCGCCGCCCGAGTATCCCAATGAATGGGAAATCGGCGTCCTCTACGGCCCCCACGGCGCGCCCGATTTCTTCACCGCGGAAGATATCGAGATGTTCTTTTCCACCGCGTGGAAGGTGCATCACAACTCCGACCGCACCGGCACCCGCCTGATCGGTCCCAAACCCAAGTGGGCGCGCCCCGATGGCGGCGAAGCTGGCCTCCACCCTTCCAACATTCACGACAACGCCTACGCCGTCGGCACGGTGGATTTCACCGGCGATATGCCCGTGATCCTCGGTCCCGATGGCCCCAGCCTCGGCGGCTTCGTCTGCCCTGCCACCATCGTTCACGACGAGCTCTGGAAGATGGGCCAACTCCGTCCCGGCGACCTGGTTCGCTTCATCCCGGTGCAGAACCGTCCCTCGCCCATCCTGCACTCCGCTCCCGGGCGTGGTGATTCGCGCCGATGGCGATCGCTACCTGCTGGTCGAGTACGGACCCAACGTTCTCGACCTCAATCTGCGTTTCCGCGCCCACGCTCTGGAAGAACGGCTGCGCGCGCTCGAGCTGCCCGGCATCATCGATATCACCCCGGGCGTGCGCTCCCTACAGGTCCACTACGACACCGGGCAGCTTTCCCGCGACGCCCTTCTCCATGCGCTCGACGATTGCGAGCGGCGCATCCCCGATCTCGATGACATCGTCGCCCCCTCGCGTACCGTTCACCTGCCGCTCTCCTGGGATGACCCGGCCACGCAGCTCGCCATCCGCAAGTACACCCAGTCCGTGCGGCCCGATGCACCCTGGTGTCCCAGCAACATCGAATTCATCCGGCGCATCAACGGTCTCGATTCCATCGAAGACGTCCGCGAGATCGTCTACTCGGCAAACTATCTGGTGCTGGGCCTGGGCGATGTGTACCTGGGCGCCCCCGTGGCGACACCCACCGATCCGCGCCACCGGCTCGTCACTACCAAATACAATCCCGCGCGTACGTGGACGCCGGAGAACGCCGTCGGCATCGGCGGAGCATACCTCTGCGTCTACGGAATGGAAGGCCCTGGAGGCTACCAGTTCGTGGGCCGCACCGTGCAAATGTGGAATACGTTCCGCGGTTCCCCGCCCTGGCTGTTGCGATTCTTCGACCAGATTCGCTTCTACCCCGTCAGCGCCGCCGAACTCCTGGAAATGCGCGACGCCTTTCCCCATGGCGGATGCCCGCTAAAAATCGAAGAGCACGATTTCCGCCTCCGCGACTATCACCACTTCCTGAAATCCATCGAACCCGAGGCCGCCGCCGCCAAAGCGCGACAACAGGCGGCCTTCAATTCGGAACGCGAACGTTGGAAACAGAGTGGAGCGGACGAGAGCCTGCTGGCGGCTGTCGACCTCTCCGCATTCAACCCGGCCGACATCCCGGAAGCCATCCCAGATGGTTGCCGCCCCGTCTGTTCGCCCGTCGCCGCCAGTGTCTGGAATGTCTCCGTCGAAACCGGACAACGCGTCGAAGCGGGCCAAAAACTCCTCGTCCTGGAGGCCATGAAAATGGAAATTGCAGTCGCCGCGCCCAGCGCCGGCGTCATCGAAATGGTCAACTGCGTCCCCGGCGCTCTGGTATCCGCGGGACAACGCCTCGTTACGCTGAGGCGGGAAAGATGATGATGAAGACCGAACTTCGCCTCGACCTCGCCTCGCTGCGGGAACTCTACAAATCCGGCAAGGCCACTCCCAGCGATATCATCGGCGCCGTCTATGATCGCATCGGCGATGGCGCGCTCGCGCCGGTATGGATTTCCATGCTGACGCGCGAAAAGGCCTTGGCCAAAGCACGTAAACTGGAACGCGATCCGCTTGCCTCCGCGCTTCCTCTGTATGGCGTCCCTTTCGCCGTGAAGGACAACATCGATCTTGCCGGCCTGCCCACTACCGCCGGTTGTCCCGCCTTCGCTTATTCGCCCGGTCACACCGCCCGGGCCGTCCACGCACTGATCGAGGCCGGCGCCATCCCGATCGGCAAAACCAACATGGATCAGTTCGCCACCGGGCTGGTCGGCACACGTTCTCCGCATGGCGCCTGTTCCAGCGTCTTTGACTCGCGCTATATCTCGGGCGGCTCCAGTTCCGGTTCCGCGGTCGCGGTGGCAAGCGGGCTGGTGAGCTTTTCTCTCGGCACCGATACGGCCGGGTCCGGTCGCGTTCCAGCCGCATTTAACGGCTTAGTCGGCCTTAAGCCTACGCGCGGTGTCCTGAGCACTCAGGGCGTGGTCCCCGCCTGTCGCACACTCGATTGCGTCTCGATCTTTGCCGCCAACGCGGAAGACGCGCAGACCGTATGGCTTGCCGCGCGCGGCTTCGATCCCGATGACCCCTTCTCCCGCATTCCCCGCCCCGGTGAGGACGCCGCGCCCTGGCTGGCCGGCGCGTTCCATTTCGGGGTTCCACCCGCGTCGCAGCTTGAATTTTTCGGCGACGAGGCCGCGGCCAACCTCTTCGATCAAAGCATTCTACGCCTGGAAGCTATCGGCGGCCGCAAGGTCGAAATCGACTTCAGCCTCTTCCGCTCCGCGGCCGAGCTCCTCTATGCCGGACCCTGGGTGGCCGAGCGCTACGCCGCCCTTCGCACTTTCATAGAGGAACACGCCGCCGATATGAACCCCGTGGTCCGCGGCATCATCGAAGGCGCCCGCCGCTATACTGCCGCCGACGCCTTCGATGCCGAATACCGCCTGCGCGAACTGCGCCGTGCCACCGAATCGCAATGGGAGCAGATGGACGTTCTGGTGCTCCCCACCACCGGCACTATGTATACCCACCACGAAGTTGCCGCCGAACCCGTGCGCATGAACACCAATCTCGGGTACTACACCAACTTCGTCAATCTCCTCGATCTCGCCGCGGTCGCGATTCCCGCGGGGCACCGGCCCAACGGGCTTCCGTTCGGTATCTCCCTGATCGGCCGCGCCTTCAGCGATGAGGCGCTGCTCACTCTCGCCGACCGTTTCGCATCGGGCTCGCGCGTCTCTTCCGCGTGTCCCCCGGGCTGCGTTCCGCTCGCTGTCGTCGGCGCGCACCTCTCGGGGCAGCCCCTCAACTGGCAGCTCACCGACCGCGGCGCGCGGCTCATAAAAGCCTGCCGCACCGCTCCCGAGTACCGTCTGTACGCGCTCGATGGCACCATGCCGCCCAAGCCCGGCCTTGTCCGCGATCGCGATTTTCGCGGGGCCGGCATCGAAGTGGAAGTCTGGGCAGTCCCCGAGGATCGCTTCGGCAGTTTCGTGGCTGACGTTCCCGCCCCGCTCGGCATCGGCAGCGCCCTCCTCGACGATGGCCAGACCGTGAAATGCTTCATCTGCGAGCCCTACGCTCTGGGCGCGGCTACGGAGATCACACGCTTCGGCGGCTGGCGTAATTACCTGTCGCAGCCCGCGTCCGCAAGGGCGTGATCAATAAGCTGTATCGGCTGCATAAAGAAGTTTTTGCGGGCCGGGTTCAACCCGGTGATAGAATTCGTGAATAGCTTCAGAGGCCCCGTCGCCGCTGACCGTTCGCACTTAGTGACGACGATGCTCTGGCGCTTACTTCCCTTACTCCTTATCGCGGCTTCGGCCTTCGCTCAAAAGCCCACCTTCACGGTAGGCTGGTCGGTTTACGCCGGCTGGACTCCGTACCATTACATGAATAAGGCCGGCATCCTGCGTAAGTGGGCGGACAAGTACGGCATCACGATTAAGGTGCAGCGCTTCGATTACGCGCCGTCCCTGGACGCCTTCGTCGCCCGCAACATCGACGCCTGCACCATGACCAATATGGAGGCGCTGGATATGCCCGCCGCCTCCGGCGTGCCGACCACCGCCATCCTGATTGGCGATTACTCCAACGGCAACGATGCCCTGCTGGTGCGCAACGGCCTCCAACTCAAGGATCTGTCCGCCAAGAAGATGCTCTTGGTCGAGAAGACCGTCTCCGAATATCTATTCGATCGCGCCATGACGCTCGGCGGCATGCGCGATCAGATCAAGCGCGTCCGCATGATCAACACCAGCGATTCCGACATCGCCACCGCTTTCATCGGCGACACCAGCGCCTCCGCCGTTGTCACGTGGAAGCCGATGGTCTCCCAGATCGCCAAACAAAAGGGCGTCACTTCTCTCTTCAACTCGTCCCAGATTCCCGGCGAGATTCTGGACCTCACCGTGGTGCGTACAGACGTCCTCAATCGTCCCGATGGTTCCGGGCAGAAGTTCGCCAAAGCGCTCGCCGGAGCGTGGTTTGAAACCCTGGCGCAAATGTCCGCCGGAGGCGCCGCCGCCGATAAGGTCCTCACCGCCATTGCCGAAGGCTCGCAGGATACGCTGGCATCCTACAAGGAGCAACTCAGTACGACCAAAATGTTTTACACGCCGAAGGAGGCCGCCGCTTTCGGCGCCTCGCCGGAGCTGAAGCAGAAGATGGCGCTGGTCCGTCAGTTCTGCTTCGACCACGGCCTGCTCGGCGCCAATACCAAATCCGTTGACGATGTCGCCATCAAATATCCCGACGGCAGCGTACAGGGTAAGGCGGACCGCATTCGCCTCATCTACGATCTCGGCTACATGCAGCTTGCCGCTGCGGGGAAATTGTAGGGGCGCCATGTCGGTAGGCTTTCTACTGATTCACGCCAAACCGCATCGCGCATGGGCCGCGACGCTTTCCTGGTTTCTGTTCGCCGCCGGCATCGCCGCCTACCTCTGGGTGGCCCAGGCGCGCCATCGCGATAACCCCGAAGACCGTGTCACCCCGACCATCGCACAGATGGCCACCGGCATGTACAACGCCGTCATGCAACCCGCCGAGGAAGACGAGGCCGCACCCGCCGCCTCCGGCTTCTACGACCGGCTCTCCCACTCCATGTTGTGGAAGGACACTCGCGCCACCTCACGCCGGTTCCTGCTCAGCCTCGCGTTGCTCTTTCCCGCTGTCCTTCTCGGCTTGCACATGGGACTCTTTCCCTACGTCGGCACTTTTTTCCTGCGCTTCGTGCTCTTCTTCGACAAGATCGTTGCGCTTTCGCTGCTTCCCATTCTCTTCATCGCCTTTGGAATCGATGAGCTGTCGAAGATCATGCTGATCGTCATCGGCGTCACCCCCACCATCATTCTCGATAGCTTCAATCTCACACGCGGTGTTCCGCCCGAACAGGTTGTCAAAGCCTTCACGCTGGGCGCCGGAGATTTTGACGTCGCCTACCGGGTGGTGCTCAAACAGATCGCGCCGCGGGTCCTCAACTCCATCCGCCTGAATCTCAAAGCGGTGATGCTCTTCCTCTTCGCCGGCGAAATGATCGCCTCCACCGATGGCCTGGCGTACCGCATCGCGCTGCTCCGCCGCCATATGGGCATGGACGTCATCATTCCCTACGTTCTCTGGGTCGCGCTCCTGCTCTTCCTGGTCGATTTTGGAATGCGCACACTCAACCGCACACTGCACCCGTGGTTCCACGAGGCCTGATGCTGATCCGAATCGAAGACGTTTTCGTCGCTTATGGATCGCCGGCACGCGCCGTGCTCGCCGGTATCAATCTCGAAATCGAAGAAGGGGAATTCGTCTGCGTCCTCGGCCAGACCGGCTGCGGAAAATCGACTCTGCTGCGCCTCATCCTGGGCAGTGAGCACCCCATGCGCGGCCGCATCCTGGTCGATGATCGCGAGCACCATCAACCCGACCGCACCCGCGGCTACGTGCCGCAAAAGTACTCGCTGTTTCCCGATAAGACGGTACTCGATAACATCACCTTTGGCCCCGAGGTGAGCGAATTCGGCCTGTTGGGCCGCTTCACTCCCGCGTTTTACCGTCGCCGCAAGCAGCTTCGCGCCGAAGCCTTCGAATATCTCCGCCGCATCGGCTTGTGCGATGCCGATGCGAAAAAGTATCCCGAACAGCTTTCCGGCGGCATGCAGCAGCGTGTTGCCATCGCCCAGGCGTTAATGACCAAGCCCCGAATCCTGCTGCTTGACGAAGCCTTCAGCGCGCTCGACCCAGGCACCCGCCGCGGCATGCAGCAGTTGCTTCGCGACCTGTGGCGCGCAACCGGCATCACGATCCTTTTCGTCACTCACAACACCGACGAGGCTCTACGCCTGGGCACCCGCGTGATCGTTCTCGCCAAAGAATCCGCCGATCAGGGCTCCCGCATCGCCATGGATCTCGCCGTCCCTGCCCCCTGCGCCGACGAAGAAATCCCATCGCTGGTGCGGCGCCTGGAACTGGTGTCGGATAAGCAACTCCCGGCGCACTCCGGCGCCGCACTGTAGGCGCTACTGTAATTCCACCCGGATCTTCTGACTCTCCGTTCCCATCACCCGCACCGCGCGGCCCGAAGTGAGTAGCGGCCGCACCGCCGCTGGATTGGCATACTCCAGTTGGAACCAATCCTCCTTCACGATCAGGATGTAATCGCCCGGAGGAAGTGCCGTCCATTCGAAGCTCCCATCGCTATCCGTCTGGAACCCGCGATAATCCAGCGGATTCGACGATTCCATTCGCGGGGCCAGAAGCGCCAGCACGCCCTCCACTGGTTTGCCGTCGCGCACCACCTCGCCGCGGATCTCCCCGCCCGTGAGGCCCGCCGTCAATTCCAATTCCGCCGGCCGCGCGATCTCGAACATCTCCTTCGTCACCGCCGCGCCATCCAGCGTCACGCCGCGCAGATGCAGCATCTTGCTCGAAGTCCCCACCAGCGGGCGATAACTCCCCGGAGGTATCGCCGGGAACTCAAACGTTCCGTCCCGCTCCACGGCTCGCCGCATATGAATCCGCTCCACCTCGTTCTCCAATTCCACGTACACGCCATCCGGAATTGCCGCGCCATCCGCCATCTTCAACCTGCCGGACACCACCGGCGCCGCAAGCAGCGGCAGCTCGATGGTGAGATCTTGCGTTCCCATTACCACGCTTTGCGATCCGTACAGCGTCTTGCCGTTGTCGATGATCTGCGCCCGCAGCGTATATCGGCCAGGCTGAACTCCCATAACCGGCGTCGGCGCGCCGGACCTTCCGGTGTCGATCTGGGCGAATGCCTGGCTTCCGGCGACGCCATCGAACATCAGGTCCAACCGCACATTGCCCTGCGCGTTCGCCCGCGGAATCACGGTCAAGGTCGCCGCGGTGGATGGCGCTACCGTGAAGTTCACCGCCGCCGCCTGCCCTGGCATCACTTCAATCGGTGTCGCCGCTCGCGCATCGCGCGTGTTCGGATAAAACGTCGCTGCGTAGCCCGCGTGCGCCAGCGGCCCAGCGGCGTCCCGGCTCCGGTTCGCATACCACGGCCGTCCGGTCACCGCCAGATAGTAGGTGCCATCGCGCAGCGTGCCGAAGCGGTACGCCCCCCGGTCGTCGGTGTGCCGGTAGCCTCCGTAGAACACCGTGCGCTTCCCGCGCAGCAGCGTCGAAACGAAAATCTCCACCAGCGCGCCTTCGACCGGTTCGCCCTCCGTATCCACCACCCGTCCTTCAATCGCCGCAAACGGCAATAGGTGGAAAACCAACTGGTCGTTATGTAACTCCGGACCCGTCACAACCGAGGTGCCGAACCCCTGCGATAGAGTCCGCATTCCAAACGTCTGCAAACCACCGCTGGGCATCTCGGCGGTCAGGTGAAACTTGCCGGCTGGCAGATTCTCAAATCGGAATTCGCCACGATCTCCCGTGATCATCGCTGTCTGACTCTCTCGCGCTTCCGTCGGCGCCAGCGCCACCCGTACCCGCTTCGCCGGCTTGCCATCCGGATGCACTACCACGCCCGCAATCACGTTGCCCTGCGCCCACGCACCCGCGCAAGCCAGCAGGGCCGCCAGCACAAGCCGTTTCATTGCGCCATCTCCTTCACCACAACCGAGGCGCTCCCCTTCGCGGTCAGCGTGACCCGCGTGCCGCCGCGCAACGCCCGCAGCACCTCCGCATTCCGATACTCCAGCTTGTCGATCTCCTTCAGCCAATACACCTGGTACTCGCCCGGAGCCAGATTCCCAAATTGCACGCCACCCTGCATCGCCGGCGCGTGTTGCGCTTCGCCGCCATTCGACGCGGCCAACAACACCGTCCCCTGCAACTCCGCAGTCTGAACGTTGACCACGCCGCCATCGTCCCGGACATCGATCTCGATCGCCGCGGGGGCCGCGCCCGCCCCCACTATCAGGTCGCCCAGCAGCAACTCCTGCGTCCCGGAAATCGCCGCCGCCACATACCCGCCGAATGGCACGACTTGCAGTCGATAGCGTCCTTGCGGCACCCCTTCGATCGCGAACCGCCCTTCTTCGTCGGCCATCGCATTCCAGGGCTTGGCCCCCGCAGCATCGCCAACCGCTTGGAGCGTCACCGTTGCGGTGCCACGCGTTCTCCTGCGGTCAGGCAACGATTCTAGCTTCGCAAAGTTCACCGCCGACATACGCACCACACCCGTCACTCTCACACCGGGCGCCAAGTCCAGAACCACGCCCGACAGATCTTTCCCCGCCACCTGCACGGGAACTTCGCCGCGAAATTGTTGGGTGCCCGCACCCTGTGTAGCCCGCAGCAGATAATTGCCCGGCACCACTTCGCGAACTTCAAAGCGCCCCGTCGCCGAGTTCACCAGCGCCCGCGTAGCGTTCAGATCGTTCGCGCCGCGCAACAACTCCACCTGGACCGGCTGATACGCCGCCGCACCGCGAATCGTTCCGCGAATCCGGAAGGAGGCCTCCATTCGCACCCGCAAATCAGCCGTGACATCCTGTCCCGGCGTCATCACGATGGCCGTGGCCGATGCCCGGTCGCGCGCCCCCGGAAAATATACCGGCGCAAACGCCACCGGTCCGCCTGCGCCCGCCGAAAGGGATTGCGTAACCGTCGCCACCGTCCCGCCCGTGCGCCCCGCCGTGGCGATGTAATACTCGCCTGGCGTGAAGTTCCACATTCGGTAGCGCCCCTGATCGTCGGTGCTTACGGAGCGCACTTGCCGGTAGCTTCGCGTCCCGTCGCGCAGTTCGCTCGCCACCGCACGCACGGACGCGAACACCACCGGTTCGCCTTCCTCATCCGTGACGCGTCCCGAGATCACACCAAGCGGAGTTAGCGACACCGCCACCCCGTCCTTCGACGGTCCCACGGTCAGTTCTCCGCCCGCCACCCAGGTAGTGACGTAACCATTCTTCTCAGCCGAGACAGTAAAACCGCCCGAAGGCAGTTCGTCCACCGAGAAACGTCCCCCCGCGTCGGTGAGCGCCTCGCGCGATTTTGGGGCCTCGGGCGTCCCTTTTTCGAACTGCACTCTGCCGCGCAGTGTAACCACCGCACCCTTCACTGGCTGGCCGGTCTGACTGTTGACCACAGTCCCGGCGATATGAAAAGTATCCTGCCCCGGCGCGCACGCCGCCAGCAGGATTCCGATCCAGATCCTGTTCACTAAGATCTCCCTCAGAAGACCTTAGCATGCAGAGGCTGCAAGGTGCGCTATCTTACGTTTACTTACGAGGCTCCCGGGGCCAGATCGTGAAATCGCGAAACAGTGCCCGTGCCGGCTTGCCCTTCATCGCATCCAATCCGTCCATCAGCTCGAGTAACTGCGCGCGTCCCATCTCGAGGCTGTGTTCCTTCGGCTGGTACTGCGTACCGACCACATAGTCCACGAACGGAGTTGCAGATTGCTCGATGTGACAACCCAGCACATGCGTGACCTGCCGCGTCGCCGTGAAGTCCACCATCCGCTTTGTGCTCGCCACATAGGCGGGAAAATCGGTGACATACAACCGCCCCGGATACAGATGATCTCCCGTGAGCAGAATCCCCGTGCGCCGGTCGTAATATGCCAGGTGGGCCGCCTGATGACCCGGGATCGCCAGTATGTCGATTACCCGGTCGCCCAGATCGAGCGAGCCCGCGTCCTCCGGCCAGTTACGGATTCCGAACGCGCTCTTCTCCGCCTCTACCGTCGCGGCCACCACCGTCGTGTTCGCCATCCCGTCGAAGCCTTTGTCCCCGGCAACGTGATCGCCGTGCGCGTGCGAATGCGCCACTGTCAACGCGATCGACTCGCGCTTATTGCGCTTCAACCATCCCGCGATCAGTCTTTGGCTAATCGCCGCCGCATCGCTCGCCCCCGCGCCCGTATCTACCAGCAGCGCCCGATCGCGCCCGAAAATCAGGTATAGGAAGGGCTTCTCGTAATTCGTACAACCCGACTCCCGCAGAATATAGAAGTTGGGGTTGTACTCGTGAATCTGCCACGCCGGCACCGTCAGGCAATTCGGTCCGCCCGTGATCCACGCAGACGGCAAATCGCCCTGCTCGACGCCGGTATCGGCGCCGAACAGGGCGAGAGGCATGAGGACTAACAGTAGCGTTCGCACTTAGAATTCGTAGCGTAGCGCAAACTGCATGACCCGCGCCGCCGCCGTACTCGTCAGTTCTCCAAACGTCGAGGGCGTGGCCAGGCTCACGTTCGGCGTCGTGAAGTTGACGTGGTTGAACGCATTGAATGCCTCGCCGCGAACCGACACACGGTGCCCTTCCCACGGCATCCGGAAGCTCTTGCTCAGTGCCATGTCGAAGTTCACCGAACCCGGCACCCGTACGATCCCGCGGGTCCCGACCGTACCGGGATCCTGCCCTTCGAAGGAATTCACCGCGCTCGTCGATGCGAAGATGCTCGGTATTCCCTTCTCGTCGGCGCTCAGCTGATTCGCCGGCATTGTGGCTCCAGGACGGAGGATGCCGAGCGCGGATGTCAGGTAGTTCGTGGGATACAGTCCGGCGTTACTGATGTTGACCGGGGTTCCGGTCCGCAGCGTCGCCAACAACGAAACCTGCCAGCCGCCAACCACAGCGTCCGCCCATCGCGGAATCGCTTTCAGGAAATGTTTCTTCTGGCCGAACGGAAGTTCGATCACCGTATTCGCAGTCACCAAATGCCGGATATCGAAGTTGGAAGGTCCGCGGTAGCCATCCGGATTGAAGGCATCCTGCACGCCCGCGCCGTCTGTTTCCGACCCAGACACGTTGTCGATCGAGTGCGACATCGTGTAATTGAAATCGAAGCCCCAGCCGTTCGTTACCGGACGGCGCCAGATCACCTGCAGGCCGTTGTAACCGCTCTTACCGGAGTTGGTCCACGCCGTCAGCCCCGCCGCCTGCTTGGCGAAAAAGGTGTTGCAGCCGTAAACCGAGATGCAGGAGCCGTTCGCTTGCCGCAGCCGGTCCATATCGTTCAATGCGTCCAGATCGCTGCCGGCGTAAGTGCCGTACACCGTATAGTAATAGTTCGCCGTCGCGCTGCCCGTGAACTTATAGTTCTTAGCGCCCGGGAAGATGTTCTCGAAGAAGGCGATATTCGGAACCAGGTTGGGATTCGCCTGTACCTGCGCCGGAGTGATACCGGAATCGTACAGGCGCTTCAACATCGTGCTGGCTTGCTGCCAGTTTTGCCCGCTCTTCACATCCTTGAACAAGGTCATCGGCTGCGCGAAATCCTGCTGCATCACGCCCTTGTGGCTCAAACGTCCGATGTAGCCCACTTCCAAACTCATCTTCTTCGGTAGGGGCCGCGAGTAACTGAAATTCAATAGGTATTGATATGGCGCTACCAGATTCGATGCCACACCGCTAAACGCCGTGAACCCACCGATTACTACGCCCGGCGTGTAGGGGAACCCGCTTGCCGACGCCGCCGGAAGCGAGGGCAGTGCACTGCCGTTGTACCGGAAGGATGTCGAGAAATCGGTGTTCAAAGGCTGCGAAAGCGTGGTCGAGAGACCGGGCGAGCCGGAAGAAGCGAAGGAGGTCACCATGCTTGTGCCGTAGTGATCGTAGATCATGCCGGCGCCGGCGCGAATCGCGCTCCCTTTACCGAGGAGCCTGGTGATCAGTCCGTCGCCATCCGGCGCGTAGGCCACGCCGAGGCGCGGCGCGAAGTTATTGCCATCCCGGGGAAACCAGCCCGGCCCATGATTCACCGGACCGCCCAGGTTGTAAGTAATCAAGGAGGTCGGCAGAGCCGCGCTCGGCACGCCCAGTTGCTGGCCGCCTACGCGGTCGGCAAAGAACTGGCTCAGCGGCTGCGTCGGCACGCCTTCCACGCCGTTCTTCTCATACGGCACGGTATCCATCGAGTAACGCACGCCGTAAGTCACCGTCAAGTTACGGTGCCACTTAAAGCTATCCTGCAGGAAGCCTTCGTATTCCTGGGTGCCGAAGGAACGCACTACGCCGTCGCCGAACGGAACGGCTTTGCCGTCCGCGCCGAAGTTATACGTGGCGCCATACTGATTGATCAGGCCGAACATCGCCCCCAGGGCATTGGTGACATTCGTGCTCGAAGAGAGCTTCACCGTGGATCCGAAGCGGGATTGCATCAGGCTCAACACGTTGGCCGAAATATCGCCGCCCAGCCCGAGCAGCGTATTCCGGCTGAAGCTGTAATTCGGCACATTGCTGTAAGCCGTCCGGTTATTCTCCACCAGGCGGAAATTCACGCCGGCCTGAATTGTATGCCGCCCCTTGTTCCAGGTGAGATCATCCACCAGGTTGCTGGTCGGCGCGATGCGCTGCGATCCACGCGGCGTTGCCTGCAGATTCGCAAAGTAGAACGAAGGAATCACCGTGTTGGTGCCGGTCGATGAGTTTCCGAGGCGCGTATATCCGAAATCCAATACGTTGACCACCTGGGGCGAAATCACCGCTGTATACCGCGCCGCCATGCCGCGCGAGTTATCCAGACTCTTCGCCGCGGAGGCTTGGCCGGGGAACTGTGCCAGCGTCGAATCCTGCGAATTGCCGGCCAGCGTGCCGCGCAGCATCAACGTGTGTTTACCGGCGGAATCCAGGTTGAAATCCATGCGGCCCACATAGGCGCGATTGTTCAGGTTCTGCGGAGCGTTAAAGCGCAGGATCGAAAAATTCAAGCCGAGATCCGCCGACGATTTCGGGTCGTTACCCGAGGGATACTGCTTGAAGAGATTCTGCATGTAGGTGTTGATACCTGTATGCGTCGGGTCCACCGCTGCGATATCGGCGGAATTCAATTGCGCCGTCGTCCCATTGCTCAACGCCACCTGCACAATCCCCTGCTTAAAGGTATCGGTGGGCACGATGCGCGTGGTTGCCGTACCGCTTCGGTCTTTGCGATCCTCCCAGTTGAAGAAGAAGAATGCGCGATTGCGAATCAGGCGGCCGCCCGCCGATGCCCCGTACTGGTTGCGAATCAGAGGCGTGCGCGCCACGCCCGCGCGGTTGTTGAACCACGTGTTCGCGGAAAAGTAGGTATTGCGATTGTATTCGTAAAGCGATCCGTGGAACTGATTGGAGCCGCCCTTGGTCACCAGCGATACCTGCCCGCCGGCAGACCGTCCCTGGTCCGCGCCCAACCCCGCGACCGTAGTGCGGAACTCCTGCACGCTATCCAGCGGTACCGGGAGCACCGCGTTAAATCCCGAGGCGCCTTCGTTGTCGTTCACGTCCACGCCGTCCAGCGTCACGTTATTCTGATCGGGCCTCGCGCCGATCACCTGGCCGGTAGGCGCCACGCCAGGCTGCAGCCGCAACAGGTCCACCACGTTGCGCGTCTGTAGCGGCATCGCCTTGATCTGCGCTTCCGTAAACGGGCTGCCGACCGATGCATTCTGCGTATTGATCAGCGCCGCTTCGCCTTCCACATTCACCGTCTGATTCACCTGGCCGAGCGCCAACTGCACGTTCAGCACAGAGGGGGTATCGATCTGCAATCGCACTTCCGACGCATACGCGCCAAAGCCCGGCTTCTCCACCGTCACCTTGTAGACGCCCGGAGGCACTTGCGGGAAACTGAAAGTTCCAGTGGCATTGCTCAACGTGCGGCGCGCAGCCGACGTGCCTTCATTGGTCGCCGTCACCACGGCGTCCGGTATTGCCGCCGATTGACCATCGGTAATCAGGCCCTGTAGGGAACTGGTCTGTGCCGCCAGCGGCAGCACACCAAGAAGGAAAGCGAACGCGAATCGAGACAAAATGGTAAAACCTCCTCACGCAGGTATGGAAAAACCCGGGGGCCGGTTCAGACAAGGAGCTATTCTCTGACAAGGAGTTGGTTCAGCAATCACCCAGTAAAAGACCGATTGTGTGAGTCTAAGTCACACCCATGTCTAAGTCAAATCAATTTAGTAAATCTGCCCGATTAGTAAGTAGTACGGTGTCCTTCCGTCAAGGAACACCTATGCGATCAGATCGTGCAGCACGTTCCCCGATACATCCGTGAGCCGGAAATCGCGCCCGCTGTACCGGTAGCTCAACTTGGTATGCTCAATCCCGAATAGATACAGAATCGTGGCGTGGATGTCATGCACGTGTACCGGCTTTTCGATCGCCTTGAAGCCGAAGTCATCGGTAGCGCCGTAGATCGTTCCGCCCTTTACCGCGCCCCCCGCCAGCCACATCGTGAACCCGAACGGATTGTGATCGCGGCCGCGCTTCACGGAACCGCTCGCGCCACCGACTTCGCGCACCGGCGTGCGGCCGAATTCGGAACCGCAGACCACCAGCGTGTCCTTCCACAGACCGCGCGATTTCAGGTCTTTGATCACCGCCGCAAACGCCTGGTCGGAATTTTTGGCATTCGTCTTGTGCGCAAAAATATCGCCGTGCGCGTCCCACGGGTCGCCCTTGGAATAGTAGACCTGTGTCATGCGCACGCCCTTCTCTGCCAATCGCACCGCGGTCAGCGCACCGCGCGCCACGGCTCCAGGACCATATAAATCCAGCGTGGCCTGCGATTCCTTGCGCACATCGAATACTTCGGGAGCTTCCGTCTGCATGCGGTACGCGATTTCCATGCTCTTGATGGTCGCTTCCACCTGCTGATCGGTCCCGGTCTGCAATTCACGCATGCCTTCGAGCTTCTTGAGTAAGTCCATTTCCCGTTTCTGCTCGGTCAGCGAAAACTTGGGATTATTGACATAACTCACCAGTTTCTTGGGATCGAAATTGCGTTCGATGACAACCTTCTTGGGCTTCTCCTTGCCGTCCTTGTCCTTCTCCACCGCCTCCACCGGCATCTCCGGCATGGCTTCCGCCTCGGCGCCTTCCATGCCTTCGGCATCAGCCGCGGTTTGAACCCGGTTGGAGATAAACGTCCCCTGATGAATCGCCGGAAGGAAGCCGTTGCTCCACAACGGCGGCCCTACCGTGGTCGGAACATCCGGACACAAGACTACATACCCGGGCAGGTTCTGATTCTCCGTACCCAGGCCGTAAGTGATCCACGCACCCATCGAAGGCCGCCCCGCCTGGTTGGCGCCCGTGTTCATCATCAGGCAAGAGGGCTCGTGATTTGGAATGTCGGTGTAGACCGAACGCACCCAGCAGATGTCATCCGCCACTTCGCCCAGGTGCGGCCAGAGCTCGCTGACGTCCATGCCGCACTGGCCATATTTCTTGAACTTGAACGGCGACTTCATTAGCTCGCCGGTCCTGCGTTCCGTCTTTACCGTCCCGCCCGGCAGCGGCTGGCCGTCATATTTGTCCAACATCGGCTTCGGGTCAAAACTGTCCACGTGGCTGCAGCCGCCGTTCATGAACAGGAAGATGACCCGCTTGATGCGCTGCGGGTAGTCGAGATTCGCCACCCCCACCGTGCCATCCGGCTTGACGATCGATCCCGCTTTGGCCAGCGATTGCCCCAGCATCCCGGCAAACGCCGCCATGCCGAAACCGTTTCCGACTCTGCGCAGCGCTTCCCGCCGTGTAAATGGATTCCCAGACTTATGTTGAGACATGATAGTTTTTCGCCGTCCTTAGTTGATGAACAGGAACTCGCTCGAGCTGAACAGAATCTTCACGTACCGTCCCCACGCTGTGGGCTCGTACTTCACCGTAGTCGGCGCCGCCGGTCCGCCGCCGCGCCGTCCACCCATGCCGCCCATCATTCCCATGCCCATCGGCATGGCTGGCCGCGCCACCCGCCGCCGCATCACCGCCCGCCGCGGCGCCTTCTCCGCCCGCCGCGGCCGGTGTAGTCTCCGGCTTCGCCGCGTCGCTGGTCACCGCGGTCGGCGGTCCGCCGCCGCGACCTCCCCGCCCTCCGCGGCCGGCGCCGCCCTCGGGAGGCTTGTTCTTGTTCTCTTCGTACTCCCGCATCGGCTCCGCGTGCAGGTAATCGATTCCCAACTTAATCTCTTCTTCGCTCGGGTCGCGCCCGTATACCAGTTGGTAGACTTTCCTGATCCGCGAGCGGTTGTCCGGTTCTCCGGCCACACGCTTCGCCAGCTCTTCCGATTCCGCCTGCATGAAATCGCTATTCATCAGGAAGAGGCGCTGCTGCGGCACCGTCGTCGTGAAGCGTTTCTCCGCGCTGATGTTCGGCGCGGGGAAATCGAATAGCTGCAAATATTCGTCCAGCTTGTAGCGGCTCACCTTGCCATATACGGTGCGTCGCGTGAACGCCGGACTCAGGTCAACTGAAGGTCCGCCTTGCGTTTTGTCCAAATTGCCCGACACCATCAGCACCGCGTCGCGCAGCTGTTCCGCCTCCAGCCGCTTGCGATCGAATCTCCAGTACAGCCGGTTGCCGGAATCCTTCGCCAGGTTGGCCTCGTTGGTCTCGCTGCCCAACTGGTACACCGAACTCAACATGATCTCGCGGTGCAGCTTCTTCAAAGACATGCCGTTCGCCGCGAACGAGCCCGCCAGATACTCCAGTAATTCGGGATTAGTCGGCCGCTCGCCGGTAATTCCGAAGTTACTCGGAGTGTCCACCAGCCCGGTGCCGAAATGCCCCTTCCAGATCCGGTTCACAATCACTCGCATCGCGATTGGCTGCTTCAAAATCTCTTCCGCTAGCTCCAGCCGCCCGCTTCCCGCGGTGAACGGCGTGGGCTCGCCCTTGGCCAGCATGCTGAGGAAATGCCGCGGAACCTCTTTGCCGAGATTTTCCGGGTTGCCGCGAAGCGCCACCGGCAGATTCACCGGCTTCTCCGCATCCTGTACCCCATGCAGGAACGGATACGCCGGCTCTAATTTCTTGCGCGCTTCTTCGATATCCGTGCGGATCGCCGCCATTTGCGTTTGCGGTTCGGCGCCAATCCGGCTTTCCAGCCCCCAGCCGCGGAACAATAACACGCCCGGCTTGCCGCCGCGTCCGCCCATCGCCATCATCGCCGCCGGGTCCTCGGAATCCAGCAGTTCACGCTGGAAGACCTCGGTCCACAAGTTGTTATCGGCTTCCGGCATGTTCTTCAACCGCAGGCCGCAGTTCGGGCAGAAATCGTCGTTGGTGATGAACTCGTTCGGCTTGTTGGCGCGCTTCTTCTTTTTTGTGCCTTCCAGCGCCTTGGCCGCGATCACGTCGTTTTCTTCCTGCAGGTCTTTCCGCGCCAGCATCACGCGAACCACCTGTTCCTGGAATTCGTCGGCCAGCTTCTTCACTTCGGCGTTGCCTCCGCCGGCCCCGCCGCCGCGGCCGCCGCGACCGCCGCCGCCACCCGCTGCCGCCGCCGCCGAATCCGCCGGGAGGACCACCCATCCCGCGTCCGCCGGCACCGGCCGCGGCCGGCGTCGCCTTCTTCATCAGGGCCTGCCATGGCTCCTTGAATTTGTATTTGTCGGTTGGCTTTTCCAGGTACTTGATCCAACGCTGCAGCAGCTCGTAATCCAGCTTCCGCGACTCCACTACCGTATCGATTTCTTTCTTCTGCCCCGCCACTTCGTACACTGCCTGCAGGTAATTCGACGTCTTGAATGCCAGCGATTCCGAAAGTTGCGAGCTCAGGTTCCCCTGCATCGTCTGCAGTACCTTTTGCTTCTTCTCGATCTCTTCTTCGATCTTGGTGTACTGGTCCAGCACCGACTTAGGCACCATCGGGTACTCGTGATAGGCCGTGTTCAGGAACACGCCGGCCAGCGAATAATAGTCCGTCGTCGGTATGGGGTCGTACTTATGATCGTGGCAGCGCGCGCACGCCACCGTGAGGCCCAAAAAGCCGCGCGTCACCACGTCCACGCGATCGTGCCGCTCATCCGCACGCGTAACTTCCACCGCTCCATTGTCGTAATACCAGGGGCCTAAGCCCAGGAATCCGGTGGCCGGCAGTGTCTTATAGCGCGACTTCGCATCCAGCAAATCGCCCGCCAGCTGAGCCTTCACGAATCGGTCGTACGGCAGATCGTCGTTCATCGCCTGAATCACCCAGTCGCGATAGACGTATGCGTTCGGGTAAGGATGATATCCACGCGGATTGGGGTTTAAGCTGCGATAATCGTCCTCGCCGTAGCGGGCCACATCCAGCCAGATGCGTCCCCATCGCTCGCCGTAATTCGGCGACGCCAACAGGCGATCCACCACCTTCGCAAAAGCGTCGGGAGCTAGGTCTTTTTCGAAAGCCGCGATCTCTTCGGGAGTAGGCGGCAGACCGGTGAGATCGAACGTCGCACGCCGCAAGCAGGTCGCGCTTGGTCGCCGCCTTCACCGGCTTTAAGCCCTCTTTTTCCAGGTGCGCCAGAATGAAACGGTCGATCGGGTCGCGATTCCAGCGCGCATCCTTGACCACCGGCGGCTTGACGTCTTTCAGCGGCAGCAGGCTCCAGAAATTCTTTCGCTCCGGTGCAATCGTATAATTGCCGTCCACGGAATTCATCGGCGCCGCTGGCGCCGCGGCCGCCTTCGGCCACACCGCGCCGGCCTTTACCCACGCCACAAGATCTTCAATCTCGCTGTCCTTGAGCTTGCCGCCCATCGGCATTTTCAAGTTCGCATCGGTCTGCCGCACCGCGCTCACCAGCAAACTCTTCTCGGGATCGCCCGGCACCAGCGCGGCGCCGCGTTTGCCGCCCTTCAACATCGCCTCGCGGCTGTCCAGGCGGAGATCTCCAAGATGCGTATCGGTGTGGCAGCTATAACATTGATTGGCGAGTACGGGCCGGATTTTGAGTTCGAAATAATCCGGTGAACCGGCCGGTACACCCTGCGCTACCAGCGCCGGGAGTGCCGTACACAGGACGCTAAGGATGCGTCCAACAGGACGAAGGAAATTGCTGCACATAGGTATCGAGTCCGCGAGCCGAAGATTAGGTCCGAGAAACCGCTACGTGGAGGTAAAAACCGGTGCGCCAGACAGGGGAACCCTCTTTTGCCGACAAGGGCAAGTAGTTGTGTAGTTTGTATCATCGATCTACAAGCCAAGTCAAGCGGGCCGATACTGGGTATTAAAAACTTCTATAACGGGCGAAGTGCAGGTTGCGGTTATACTTGCTTAAATTCATGCGCAACTTTGTGGGAAGCTGCCTTTTATTGGCCATCTGCGCCATGACCGTTCCGGCACAGGCCGCCAAACCGGCTAATTTGCCGAAGCCGTCGAAAGACGTCAAACACACGCCGCCGCCAAAACTCGGCATCAAAACACCGGGGGTGCAGATCCCCATCGATAGCCTCAAGGCGGAACTGCAATACGAGACGCCCGCCCCAACGTGGATCGCCTTCACCGATAACGTTTTCCTTCCGAACGCAACCGCGCACAGCCTCGCCAAGATAGATCCCAAGGCAAAAGAACGCAAATTCCTCGACCCTGTGCCTGGGGTGCAGAAGCCTTGTGCCGGCTTAGTCAACGCCTTCACCAGTCTGTGGACCGGAGATTGCGCCGAGGGGGCACTGCTCCGCATCGATCCCAAAACCGCGAAGGTCACCGCGAAAATCGCCAGCGGCATCGGCGCTGCTACGCTCGGTCTCGCCGCCACCGCCGATAGCGTCTGGTTGATCAGCGACACGCACGGCACCCTCTCACGCATCGATCCCGAAACGAATCAGGTGGTCGCCGAACTCCGCGTACCGTCGGACTGCGTTTCTCTCACTTTCGGAGAGACCGCGCTCTGGCTTGCCTGCCCGGCGGAAGATCGCGTGCTCCGCATTGACCCGCAGACGAATCTCCTCGTCAAATCCATCGAGGTCTCCAGCCGTCCCGAAGCCCTCGCCATTGGCGAAGGCTCGGTCTGGGCGCTCTGCGCCAAGGAAGGCAAGCTCGAGCGAATCGATCCTAAGACGAATAAAGTTTCGAAGACCATCGAGCTCGGCGCTCCCGCGCCCGGCGGCTCGGTCGCCATCGGCGAAAACTTCGTCTGGGTCAGTATGCCGGGCTTCCCGGTTACGCGCATTGACCCCGGTACCGAGAAGGTCGCGCAGCAGTTTTATGGCGAGGGCGGCGGCTTGATTCGCGTCGGACTGAGTTCCGTCTGGCTCGCCAACGTCGAGGCCGGCACCGTGTGGAAGCTCGACCCGCGCCGAATCGCCGCCACCCTGGCCGAGTAACAGGAACCCATGACGATACACTTACGTACCATCGCGGCGCTCGGCATCGGAGCGTGCATGCCCCTGCTTCTGGTCTTCGGCCAGGACCCGGCGCCACCGCCGGCCGCCGAAAAGAAGGAGCGGCCCAAGCGTCCGCCGCGGCCCGGCGTGAGTACGCCCGGCGTGAAACGCGAGATGGCCACCCTCACGCCCGCCGCCGTCTTCTCCGTCCCCGGCACACCCGATTGGCAGGTGGTCACGGCCGACGCGATCTGGGTTTCGAACGGTCCCAAGAACACCATCCATCGCCTCGACCCCGCCACCAACACGGTGAGCGCCGCGGTCGAAGTCGGTAAGCGCCCGTGCTCCGGACTCGCCGCCGGATTCGGCAGCATCTGGGTCCCGGTCTGTGGCGATAAGACCCTCGTGCGCGTTGATGAAAAGACCAATCAGATTACGACTACCATTCCGCTCGGCCCTGCCAACAGCGAAGGCGGCCTGATCGCCAGCCCCGAAGCAGTCTGGATGCTGACCGATATGAAGGGTACGCTCTCACGCATCGATCCCGCGACCAACAAAGTCACTGCCGAGATTGAAGTGGCGCCGGGTTCGGTCGCCTGCGTTTACGGTGCGGGCTCCATCTGGGTGAGCAGCCCCGAAAAAAGCGTGGTAACGCGCGTCGACGCCAAGACCAACAAGGTGCTTGCCACGATCCCGGTGGGTCCCGGCCCTCGCTTTCTCACGTTCGGCGCGGATTCCCTTTGGACCTTGAATCAGGGCGATGGCACGGTCTCACGCATCGATTCCAAGAGCGGCAAACTGGTCGCCACCATCGAAGTCGGCCTGCCCGGCGGCGGCGGCGAACTCGCCTTCGGCGACGGCCACGTGTGGGCCACCGTTTTTCAGATTCCGCTCTCCAAGATCGACCCCGCCACCAACCAGGTGGTCAAGCAATGGACCGGCGCCGGCGGCGATTCCGTCCGTCTCGGCCATGGCTCGCTGTGGCTCTCGAACCTCCGCGAACAAAACGTCTGGCGGCTTGCTCTCGCGCAGCTCTGAGCTTCACCGCGCCAGGCTTGTAATTTCCAGATACCGCTGCCACGCCCGGTCCCAATCCTCGCTCGGGCGCGGTTCAAATGTCGCCAGTTCGAAGGAATCGCGCACTACCTGGCGAATCTCATCGAGGTTCGCCAGCTCGCCCGCGCCCATCGCCTGTACCAGGATGTTGCCGATCGCCGTCGCCTCGCTCGGCCCTGCCACCACACGGCGTCCCGTGCAATCCGCCACGAACTGATTGAGCAGCGTATTGCGCGACCCGCCGCCCACAATGTGGATGACTTTGATACTGCGGCCCGAGAGAGCCTCCAGATTCTCCAGCACCTGCCGGTAGCGGAGCGCGAGACTTTCCAGAATGGCGCGCGCGTACTCGCCATGCGTCTCGGGCGCCGCTTGCCCGCTTGCCGCGCAATGCCGCGCAATCTTATCCGGCATCCCGCCCGGCTCCAGAAACGCGTCCGGATCGATCGTCGCCGAAAAGGGGCGCGCGTCCGCGGCCATGCGCGCCAGCTCTTCGTAACTGTACTCGCTGCCTTCCAGCATCCACTCGCGCCGGCATTCCTGCAGCAGCCAGAGCCCAGCGATATTTTTCAGGAAGCGGATGGTTCGGGAGACGCCGACCTCGTTGGTGTAATTCGCCGCCAGCGATCGCGCATTGATCACCGGGCGATCCAGTTCGAGCCCCATCAAGCGACCAGGTGCCGGAACTGATATAGCACCAGTGCGTCCCCGCCTCCGCCGGAACCGCCGCCACCGCCGCCGCCGTATCGTGTCCCGCGGTGGCATACACGTGAGTGTGCGGCGCGTCGACCATCTTGCCGAGTAGCGTTCCCGGTTCCACAATCTCACCCAACATCTCGGTCGGAATATCCAGACGCTTGAGCAGCTCGGTGGCCCACGTCATCGTCTCGGGATTGAAGAACTGCGTGGTGCTGGCGATCGTTGCCTCGCTCTTATCCACGCCGGTCAGCCAGTAGTTGAACAGGTCCGGCATATTGAGGAAGCGATGCGCAACGGCGAGCGATGGCGAGTGTTTCCTCTTCATCGCAAACAGCTGATACAGCGTATTCAGCTGCATGAACTGGATGCCGGTGTATCCGAAGATATCGGCTCGCGGCACCACCTCGAACAAATCCTCCTGCAGCCCCTTGGTGCGCGTATCGCGATAATGCCTCGGCATATCGAGCAGCAGTCCGTCAGCGCCGAGCAGCCCATAATCGACACCCCAGGTATCCACGCCAATCCCATCGAGCGTCAGCTTACGCTCGCGCACCGCGACATCGATCCCGTGTTGGATCTCATGCCAGAGACGCAGTGTGTCCCAATAGAGCGCTCCCTGAACGCGCACCGGAGTATTCGGGAAGCGATGGAGTTCCGCAACCTCGAGCTTGCCGTCAACGAGGCTGCCGAGTAGCGCGCGCCCACTCTCCGCCCCCAGATCGATCGCCAGATAATGACTCATGGAAACGCAATTATAAGCCCGTTTGCAAGCCGTTTGTCTGCTCGGCCTCAGCAAGTTGGACGGGGTATGGCAGTCGCTTTAACTCGGAGCGCCTTAGACTACGATGCACCGTACACTCGCCCCGAGACTGAATGAGCGCCACATGCTACCGCGGTCTCCGCCTGAGTCAATGCGGCCGGACCATCAAAGATCGCGACATCTGAATATCGCGGATCATTTCCAAGCGACCTATCGACTCGACGGACATCTGGATGCAGCCTTCGGCGAGTGATGGTCGTTGTGATGTTGCCGAGCTGTCTCACTCTGTGGCTAGACTCGGAAACCATGAGCTGGGAATGGCGAAGCGGGCATCGCTGAGGAGACTCGATGAGCGTTGCTCGCACCGAAATCTACCCTCGTAACCGCTGGCGTTGCTCTACGGACTGCGCGGTCTGGGCGGTTCAGTCTAGCTAACGCAAATCCTGAGAGTTGCGGAGTATGTCTCCGCCTGATTACGCTCAAGCAGCGTATTAAGCGCTTCCTCATGTCTTCCATGGCGTTGCTTGAGTGCCTCGGGGACGAGAGTTGATGCCACCGCCAGCTGTGAAGGATGTCATGCCCACCATTTATGGCGGCGAAGATGGCGACCAGGAACTTTCGCATGAACCGCTCAGGGTTAGGCATAGGGCTGTGTCGAGGGCTATTACGACGAAATGAGATAGCCCGGCGTACTCGCGGAGGTGCAAGAGGTTTCGGCTCCACAAAACGAAGGATTTGTTCGCATCTGCGATTCGTTTGCACATCCAAAGACTTATCGAGAGTACCATTCGAAGATCGGGTGGAAGTGCAGAGTGTGCACGCGAGTGACCACGGATCCAATGGGAAACGGGCCTTGAAGGCAATACGGTCGAGAAGGACTTATGGCAACTCGAATCGTTATTCAATAGGCCTGCTGGATCGTTCGGTGCAACCCTTCGGGAAGCGGTCGACTCGCTGACAGGGCCTTTACAGCCAAATATAGCACTGCATCTCGACAACATCCGCTATACGAGGCTTGTATACCGACGGGCCTTTCTTCACGGAACCTCAGCACGGCGATCTCCAACTACGCTGCTAGGCAGCGATGCTCATCTACCCGCTTCCCGTTGAGCACACCGCCGTCACCCGGCCTTCCCCACAAAGATCGTATGCCTCGGCCCCGCCTTCCCGCGAGCCCGCGCAGCTTCCACCGTGACCGCAAAACCCGCACCCGCCATTAACTTTGCGAATCCCGGATCTGCCGCCGCCGACCAGTAAGCCGCGCGGCCCCCGCGACGCAGTGCCGACCGTGTTCCCACCAGCCCCGCGTACTTGTAGAGCCGGTCATTTCCCGCCGTACTAATCGCGGCGGGACCATTGTCGACATCGAGCAGGATCGCGTCGAACACACCACGCGCTTCGCCGATCACTTCCGCAACATCGCGATTCACGATCGTGACTCGCGGATCGCCCATCGCGTCGCAGGCTAGCCCCAGTGCGGGATCGCGATTCCACTCGATCACGCGAGCCAGAATCTCGGCAACTTCGATCAACGCTCCAGCGGGAAGCACCGCGAGTGCGCCGCGCAGCGTGAAGCCGAAACCAAGTCCACCGATCAATACTCGCGGAGCGCGCGCCGCCATCAAGCCCACGCAGCCCAGCTCCGCCAGACGTTCCTCGGAACCGTGCTGCCGGGTGCTCATCAGCGGAATTCCGTCCACCCGGATGGCGTATTCGCCATCGTGCTCATGCAGCGAAATACTCTTGCCGTCCGGCGTCAGCCCCCGGTCGATCAAAGTCCAGGGCTTCATCTCGCCCGTTATGCGGGAGTCAGTCCGAGCCCCGGCCCTTTGGGAAGGATCAACTTACCCTTCTCCACCCGGACGCCGTGGAACGGATCATTGGAAATCAGTAAGTTCCCGTCCAAGTCGGCATAATCGACTAAGGGCGACAAATGCGCTGCGGCCGTTACCGTCACTGAACTCGAGACCATGCAACCAAGCATGGTTTTCATGCCGAGCGATTTGGCGATCATGAGCATGCGATAAGCCTCCAGCAAGCCGCCGCTCTTATCCAGCTTTACGTTGACGCCGTCATACGCTTCCTTCAATTTCGGAATGTCGCTGGCCCGCTGGCACGCTTCATCGGCAATCACCGGGATGTGCACCTTGCTCCGCACATACTTGTTCTCTTCGAACATCTCGGCCGGCATGGGCTGTTCGATAAATTCCACCCCCATCTTCTCCAGCCAGTTGATCTTGCGAATCGCCTCTTCCTTGTCCTTCCAGCCTTCGTTGGCATCCACGCGGAGCGGCTTCTTCGTCACCGACCGCACCGCCTCGATCGTGGGCTCGTCCGTAGCCAGGCCCACCTTCACCTTCAGCACCGGAAAATCGGCGGCCTCCAAGGTCTTCTGCTTCGTGATTTCCGGTGTGTCGATACCGATCGAAAATGTCGTGAGCGGCGCATCCTTGGGGTCGAGTCCGAAGTAGGTGTACAGCGGTACCCCCAGCCTCTTGCCGACCCAGTCCATCAGCGCGATATCGATCGACGCCTTGCCCGCCCATTCCCCCGGAATCCGTTTGAAAACTTCGGCCATCACTTTGGCAAACTGCAGCGGGTCGGCCGAAAGCAGCAGGTCGCGAATGCTTTCCACCGCCTTCTGCGCTCCCACCGCGTCCTCGTGATAGCGCACGATCGGCGCACCTTCGCCGTGGCCCGTTATGCCGCCGCGCGTGTACGTCGTATGTAAGGTGTCGCGATACTGGCTGGACGACATCGTGGTGGTCCAGGTGTGCTGCAGGTTGAGCCGGACGATCTTGCTGCTAAATGCCGTTGGCCCCGCGGCCGGTGCGGCAAACGCGCTGACGGCCGGCGCGGCGGCGGCGGTTTTCATAAAATTGCGGCGGTTCATTTCACTCTCCGGGCGGCTACCAGAAGCTTCGTCCAGTAGGCGTCGTTCAGGTCGTCGATGCGGATCATCGGGGTAAGGTGCGTGGTGGCATTAATAAACTTGCCGTCCCCCATATAAATCCCGGTGTGGGTAATCTTCTTCTCGGAGCTGCCGAAATAAAGCAAGTCGCCGGGTTGCAGATCTTTGCGTTCCACCGCCGTAACGCCGCTCCATTCCGCCTGCGGTTGCGCGTCGCGCGGCATATTCACTCCGCGCCGGCGTCCCAGCATTTGTGAAAAGCCCGAGCAATCGTAGCCGTAACTCGACGTCCCTCCCCAGGTATAGGGCAGCCCGAGA
This sequence comes from uncultured Solibacteraceae bacterium, assembly GCA_963811575.1. Classification (GTDB taxonomy): domain Bacteria; phylum Acidobacteriota; class Terriglobia; order Bryobacterales; family Bryobacteraceae; genus Solibacter. Next base: position 809,350 of record CAWERY010000018.1, read on the forward strand.
AAGCGCTTGGAAAATTCCAGCGTCTCGGTGATCGATAGCGTCTTCGGCGTCAGCGCAAGGTCGCCCGCCTGAATCCAACCCGCATGGTCGTCGGGTAGCCGGACCTGGTACCATCGCGCGTCGTCCTTGGGCTCCGAAATCACTTCCAGCCTGGCTTCGAACGGCACCGTGATCAGCGGAGCGTGCCGGGTTACGCTGGCCTCCCGGTATATGTGGGCGAACAGGCTCTGCACTTCGCCCACATGCCCGCTGGACCCGTAAGGCTTGCCCGGCAGCAGCGAGGCCAGCGGCATCCAGCCGGTGTAATCGTCAGCCGTGCGAATGTGCGCCCAGCCGTCCTTCTGCTCGATCAGGTTTACGTTGGCGCCATAAATCGCCTGGCTTACAACATCGGCGTCTGCACTCGGCCGCGAATACATATTGGCGACCGGCTGGAGCACCACCGCGTTGGGCAGAGCTGCGGCGAATAGGGCGAGAGCGGCTATTCCTGGCATATAGCGATACTTCCAGCCTAACGCATTTGGGAATAGCGCGGAGAACAAAGGAAGGTTACTTCAAAAATGATACGCTATGTTCTGCATCCGCCACTAGTTCGAAGCAATGGGAACCAGCCCGGTAGACGATCTCCTCAGGCAATATGTGGAGTGCAGCGATGCGCATCAGGCGGAGGTGTTGCTTGGCGAATTGGTCGTCGAGCACGCTCAACCCGGTATCCGCAAAGTGGTGCGCTATAAGCTCGCCTTTCAAGGCCAGCAGGAATCCCAGGACATCGAGGACGTCTCGGGCGACGTAGTCCTGGAGCTGATCGGCCGCCTGCGCGCCATGCGGGACGGCGGCGCGGAGGAATCCATTGGAAGCTTCGCGGGCTACACCGCCGTCGCCGCTTATCATGCCTGTAACGAATACCTGCGGCGCAAATACCCCAATCGCCACCGCCTGAAAACCCGCCTCCGCTATCTGCTGAACAGCGATGCGAAATTTGCCATCTGGGAAACCGCCTCAACCGAATGGGTCTGCGGCTTCGCCATTTGGAAAGCCGATGGCGCCGTCAGAACCACCTCCGAAGCCCTTAGCCGCTGGCGCGACCTCCTGGCCGATATTCCGCGCGGAGAAAACGCGCTCCATCCCGCGGACCTTCTGGCGAGGATCTTCGGACGCTTCCACGGTCCCCTCAATTTCGACGAACTGGTCGGAATCGTCGGCTATTTCTGGGGCGTGGGCGACCCTCCCGCGGTCCCCGAAAAGAACGCTCGCGAAGTGGAATCCCGCGATTTCGACCCCGCCATGCGCCTGCAGTTGCGCCAATGGCTTACCGAACTGTGGGCGCAGATTCGCCTGCTTCCCCGCGCCCAACGCGTCGCGCTTCTCTTCAACCTGCGCGCCGGCGACGCTCAGCCCGCCGTGACCTTGCTGCCAGTCACCGGCGTCGCCAGCATCCGCGACATTGCCGACACCCTGGAGTTCCCTCCCGAGGCGTTCGCGGCGCTCTGGAAGTCTTTGCCGCTGGAGGACTTGGCCATCGCCAAGCTTCTCGGCGTTACGCGCCAGCAGGTGATCAACCTGCGCAAGTCGGCGCGGGAAAGGTTAATGCGCAGAATCGGTGACAAATATCGTTTATCTTAAGTTAGTAATATCGGGCGCGGCTCACCTTCAAAGTAGGTTAGAGACATGACTGAGGCGCCACATCTCACGAATCAGCAATTCGCCGGATTCCAGGCTCGCACCCTGGCGCCGGCGGAGCTTCTAGCCGTGGATCAACACCTCGCCGATTGCGTCGAATGCCGCGACCGGCTGGCGCGGGAAATCCACGCTCCCGAGCAGCTTGCCGGCTTGCGCGAGCTGCTCTCCGAGCATCTCGAGTATCACCAACTCGTCGCGGCAGCCCAGGGTACGCCCGATTCCGCGAGCGATGCGCACCTTGCCGTGTGCCCCATGTGTCGCGACGAAGTCGAAGACTTACGCCAGTTCCAAAGCAGCCTGAAAACCAGGCCGCGCGTTGTCGAAATGCCGGTGCGCAGACCAGCATGGCGAATCCCGGCCTACGCCGCCATCGCAGCCGGCTTGTTGCTGGCCGCTGGCCTTGCCATCCGCGGTCGGCGCCAGGAACCCCCAGCCCCCGAGCAGCCGATCGCGCAAACCGCTCCCGCTCCCACTCAACCGGCCGAACCAGCCCTCGCTCCTGAGCAGCAGGCCGCCGTCCAACTCGCGCTCTCCACGCACCGCCTGGAACGTGCCGGAGTTCTGGACACGCTGATCACCAAACCCAGTGTCCTCTTGGGTGCCGCGCCCCAGCAGAAGAGTTTCGAGGTGAAAGCCCCGGTCGGAACCACCGTCCTCACCGACCGCCCGCTCTTTAGTTGGCGCGAAGTTCCCGGCGCCTCGAAGTACCAGGTCGCGGTGTTTGACGATCGCTTCCAGAAGGTCGCCGAAAGCCCTGCTCTGAAAGTTGCGGAGTGGACGCCCCGCGTACCGCTCACCCGCGGTCATGTTTATAGCTGGCAGGTGACTGCCTATATGGATCGGCCGGACATTGCTTTCCCCCGCGCCGCCCGCTCCCGAAGCTCGCTTTGAAGTCACCCCGCCCGATACCGCGCAGCGAATCGAAAATGCACGCCGCCAACATCCCGGCAATCACCTGCTGTTGGCCGTCCTGCTGGCGGAAGCCGGAGCCCTGGACGAGTCAGAGCTGGAATTAGACGCGCTCGCCGCCACCGACCCACAGACCGCCCAAGCCCTGCGCCAGAGTCTGAGGGACATTCGCAAGCCCCTGGCTGCTACCACCCGTTAGAATAGAAATGCACGGTCGGTATGCGCTTCTTTTCAAAGGGCGTTGCTCGCCGCATCGCGGATGTAGTACACTTATTCTTTACTCCTGTGGTTCGAACACACTTCGTGTGTTCGGCTCCCAAATTCTGAGGTTTGGCAATGCACGCGATCATCGAAACAGGCGGAAAACAGTATCGGGTTGCTCCCGGTGATGTCATCCGCGTCGAAAAGCTGGCCGGCGACATCGGTTCCGAAGTGGAACTCCCTGTCAAAGCGGCCTTCAAAGAAGGCGGCGACCTCGTCTCCGGGAAGGTGACGGGTACGATTGTCGGCGCAGACCGCGCGGCGAAGATCATTGTCTTCAAATTCAAGCGCAAAAAGCAGTACAAGAAGACCATCGGGCACCGCCAATCTTACACGGATGTGAAGATCGGCGACGTGCTGGTTTAATCGGTCGGTTCAGGCGATTGGTTTAGGCGATTGGTTTAGGCGATTGGCGTAGGTGACGAATGGCACATAAAAAAGGTTTAGGCAGTTCCAAAAATGGGCGCGATTCTAACGCGCAGCGGCTCGGCATCAAGGTTTTCGGCGGACAGCTGGTCCCCGGCGGCAGCATCATCGTCCGTCAGCGCGGCACCAAACTGAAGCCGGGCAACAATGTCGGCTGGGGCAAGGACGACACGCTGTTTGCGAAAGTGACCGGTGTTGTCGAATTTAGAGATCGCGGACGGATGGGCAAGTTCGTCAACATCAACGCCTCCGTTTAGTGTTTCCGGGCCGGCCTGTTCGGCCCGCAGCTTCTTCCTAAAGGGCCGCCGGGTTGCAAGCATTCCGGCGGCTTTCCTATGTTTATTGATGAAGTCAGAATCCTTGTAAAAGCAGGCGACGGCGGCAATGGCTGCCTGGCCTTCCGGCGGGAGAAGTACGTTCCGCGAGGCGGTCCCAGCGGCGGCGATGGCGGCCGTGGCGGCGATGTCACCCTCGTGTGCAGCGAGCACGCCAATACCCTGCTCCAATTCCGTTTCAACCCCGAGCACAAAGCCGAGCGCGGCCGCCATGGTATGGGTAGCCAGCGAACCGGCGCCGAGGGCCATTCGCTCGATGTCGCCGTTCCCGTCGGAACCGTCGTCTATGATGAGGCCACCGGCGAGCGCATCTACGATTTTACCCAGCCCGGCGAACGCTTCATCGTCGCGCGCGGCGGCAAAGGCGGGCGCGGCAATCAGCACTTCGCCACCTCAACCCACCAGGCCCCCACGGAGCACGAACCCGGCCGGCCCGGCGAAGAAAAACGCCTCCGCCTGGAATTGAAACTCCTGGCCGATGTCGGCCTCGTCGGCTTTCCGAACGCCGGCAAAAGTACCCTGATCTCGCGCATTTCCGCCGCCAAGCCCAAGATCGCCGCATACCCCTTCACCACCCTCGAACCCAATCTCGGTGTGGTGCAGATGGATGGCTTCCGCAGTTTCGTCGTCGCCGATATCCCCGGCATCATCGAAGGCGCGCACGAAGGCCACGGCCTGGGCATCCAATTCCTCCGACACATCGAGCGCACCCGCCTGCTCGCCCACCTCGTGGACGTGTCCGAAGAGAGCGGACGCAGTCCAGTGGAAGATTTCGAGATCATCCTCCAGGAACTCGCCAGCTTTAGCGAGGCGCTCATCGCCAAGCCCATGATCGTCGTCGCCACCAAAATGGACGCCGCGCAGGATCCCGATCGGGTAACCGCTCTCCGAGACCTGGCGCGTGAACGCGGCCTCGCATTCTTCGAAATATCCAGCGCGACCGGCCAGGGCATCGAGAACCTGAAGCACGCCATGGCAGAACGAGTTCTCGCCCCGATCACTGTCCCCGAGTAAGCGTTCGCCTCAGAGCGGCCGCGAATGCCCTTCGGACCTGTACTTCTCCAACAGCGCCGTCAATCGCGCGACCTCGGCTGGGCGGTCAAGCCATAAGTTGTTTTGTTCCGCCGGGTCAGCCGCCAAATTATAAAGCTGTCCCTTAGGTCCACCGGGCTTGGGATCTTCACTCCGTGGATCGCTGAATCCGCCCGATCCCAGCCCGAATTCCAGCTTCCAGTCACCCTGCCGGATGCCGAACATTCCTCCATTCGAATGATGGACCACCGCCTCGCGAATCGGTTTTCCCTTCTTTCCCAGCATCGCCGGCAGCATGCTATACGTATCCTCGCCCGCATCGCGAGGAAGCTTGTAATCCAGGACTTCCGCTACCGTCCCCATCAGGTCCGTAAGACAGCCAAGTTCACCGCTGCGCGTATTCGCGGCAATGTGGCCGGGCCAGCGCGCCAGGAACGGGATGCGGTGCCCGGCATCCCAAATGTCCGCCTTTTCGCCCCGCCAATCCGCATTGGCGCGATGCGCAAAGCGAGCCTTGTCTTCCACCTTCCAATCGGCGCCGTTGTCGCTGGTCACAATTAAGAGCGTATTCTCCGCCAGCCCCGTCTCGTCCAGCGCGCTCGCCACCCGGCCGAACGTGTCATCCACCTGTGCGACGAAATCGCCATAGTCGCCGGCACTCGATTTACCCCGGAACTCCGCCCGCGGCAGCCACGGCGTGTGCGGCGCCGTCAGCGCCAGGTACAGAAAAAAAGGCTCGGCGGGCCGTCGCGCACGCTCACGGATCGATTCCACCGCCTTGCTCGTAAGTGTCGGCAGCACGTCTTCGAGCCGGAACCCAGGCGCGCGCGCTCCACCCCGCCAGAATACGCCGCGCGGAGTGTTCGAAGCCGCGATCTCCGCCGTAGGCCGCTCCACCGCCCGGTCGTTGTGAAAATAGAGGTACGGGTCCATGTCGAGCGACGCCGGAATCCCAAAGTAATCGTCGAATCCGTGGTCGAGCGGGCCGGGGCGCAGCGGCAGATCGTAATCCGTCTTCGGCCGGTCGCCCAACCCCAGGTGCCATTTGCCGATTCCCGCCGTGTGATATCCGCGACCCTTCAGCATCCCCGGCACCGTCAACCGCCCCGCCTCGATTAGGTTCGGGTCGTATCCGTTGAGTACGCCCTGCTTCAGCCGCGTGCGCCAGCAGTAGCGCCCGGTGAGAATTCCGTACCGGCTCGGCGTGCAGACCGCCGAAGGGGCGTGCATGTCGGTGAAGCGGACGCCTTGCGCGGCCAGCCGGTCGGCATGCGGCGTGGGAACGGCGGATTTCGGGTTGTAGCAGCGCAGGTCGCCCCAGCCCAGATCATCCGCCAGCACGTAAACAATATTCGGCGGCGCGCCTGCCGCCCGTCCTATTTGGAATCCGGCCGCACCCGCGGCCAACGAACGGCAAAAACTACGGCGATCCATCTGCAACATAAGCGTACTCATTGTGCACGCGTCGCATCGGCTGTACAAGCCCGAAATAGCCAAGCCGCGTCGATCCGCAACAGGGCCATGCTACGATGGTTACTTGTCAGGTCTCGGGCTCCGTGCAACGCTCCGGCTGCAAACCCCGCCAGGTCCGGAAGGAAGCAACGGTAGTGGTTTGGACGTGTGCCGCGGATTACCCGGGGCCTGGCATAAAACCCACCCAGTTTCAGGTAATCGATGTATCAGGTAATCGCGCGTAAATACCGGCCGCAATCCTTTGCCGACGTGATCTGCCAGGAACACGTCAAGTCCACCTTGGAAAACGCGATCGCCCAGCACCGCATCGCGCACGGCTATATTTTTTCCGGCCAGCGCGGCACCGGCAAGACCACCATCGCCCGCATTCTGGCGCGCTGCCTAAATTGCGAACAGGGTCCTACATCCAAGCCCTGCGGCGTCTGCGCCAGTTGTAAGGAAATCTCCGAAGGCGGCACCGTCGACGTAATCGAAATCGACGCCGCCAGCAATCGCGGCATCAATGAGATGCGCGAACTACGGGAAAACGTCCGCTACCAGCCGGCCCGCGATCGCTACAAAATCTTCATCATCGATGAAGCCCACCAGATCACCAACGAGGCCTTTAACGCGCTCCTCAAGACCATCGAGGAGCCGCCCGAGTGGGCCGTCTTCGTTCTCTGCACCACCGAATCGCACAAGATCCCCGCGACCATCGCCTCGCGCTGCCAGCACTTCAGTTTCCGCAGCGTCGATTTTCAGGAACTGGTAGACCGCATGTCCTGGATCTGCACCCAGGAAGGCATTGAGGCCGATGCCGAAGCGCTCGCCGTTCTCGCCGCCGCCGGCGAAGGCAGCGTCCGCGATTCCCTCTCCGCGCTGGATCAGGCCATCGCCTGCTGCGGCGCCAGGCTCAATGCCGCCGAGGTCCGCGCCCTGCTCGGCGCGTTCTCCCTGGAATCCCTCGAAAAAGTCACCGAGGCGCTCGCCGCCGGCGAATCGCGCAGCATGCTCGAAGTGGTTGACGAACTGGAACGCAACGGCCACAATCTGCAGCATTTCAGCCGGGAGCTGTCCCGCTACTTCCGCAATCTGCTGGTCACCCGGATCGCCGGCGCCGATACCCGCCTGGTGGCGGCAAGCGCGGCACAGCGCGAAAAATTGAGCAGCATCGCCGGACAGTTCTCCGAAGAAGATCTCTCCCGCTACCTCCAGCTTTCGCTCGATATCTTCCGCGATTTGCAGTTCTCCCTGCAGCCGCGATTCCACCTGGAAATCGGCCTCGTCCGGCTCGTCCAGGCAGGACGCCTGCTGCCCATCGAACAGGCCCTGGCAGGCCTCGGCGCCGCCCCCGCCGGCGGACGTCCCCCGGCCGCCAGCCCCTACCCTTTCCCCTGCCCCCCGGCCCGCGCAGCTTCCGCCGCCCCAGCTTCCGACACCCCAGGCACGCCCCGCGGCGCCGCCGCCCGCTCCCGCGCCCTTGCCCCGCGTCGGTCCCTCGCCCTTCGAACTGGATCGCGCCAAGAAAGGGCTCGCCCCGCTCGAACCGCCACCTCCCTCCGTGACCGCTCCAGCAGAGCCGCCGCCCTTGTCGTCGGGCGATCCGCGCCAGCGCCTGCACGCCCATTTTCACGAGAAGGGCAACGCCCACCTGGCCGATGCCGTGGAGAACGCTTCCATCACGCTGTCAGGCGGCGATCTCAACGTGACAGCGCCAAAATCCTATGGGCTCTACTTTCGGGATCGCGCGTTTGACGATGCCGTCCGCGAAGTCTTCGGCCGTCCCTTGCGCCTCAAACTGACCACCGGCGACTCTACCGCCACGGCACCCCCTCCGAGCCTTGGTGCGCCGCCGAAATCCAATGCGGAGGATGAAGTCACCGGCCGCGCCCTTTCCAATCCCGAAGTGCAGCGCTTCCGTGAAGTCTTCGGCGGCGAAGTTCGCAAAGTTCGCAATCTCAAGGAGTAGATCATGAAACTACCCGGCAACATGCAGAACATGATGCGCCAGGCGCAGCAGATGCAGGAAAAAATGCAGCAGGAGATCGCGCTCATCCGCGTCGAGGCAACCGCCGGCGGCGGGATGATCACGGTCAAAATGGACGGTCAAAAGAACCTGTTGAGCGTCAAGATCGATCCCGAAGTGGCGGGCGATGTCGAGATGCTCCAGGATATGATCGTGGCTGCCTGCGGCGAAGCGTTCAAGCAGGTGGAAGCGCAGATCCAACAGAAGATGGGTGGAATGCTGGGCGGCATGGGCCTGCCTCCCGGCATGTTCTAAGCGATGCCGGATTTCGCCGAACCGCTCGCGCGCCTCATTACCGAATTCAAACGCCTCCCCGGCATCGGCCAGAAATCCGCGCAGCGCATCGCGTTTCATGTCCTGCGCGCTAAACGCGAAGACGCCGACCACCTGGCACAGGCCATCCTCGACGTAAAGGACAAACTCGGCCTTTGCCGCGTCTGCAACAATATCGCCGATGGCGAGATTTGCCAGTATTGCAGCGACACTAACCGCGACCCCGAAACCGTGTGCGTTGTCGAAGAGCCGCACAACATCGTCGGCATCGAAACCACCCGGCAATTCCAGGGACGCTACCACGTCCTCCACGGCGCGCTCTCTCCCCTGCGCGGAATCGGGCCGGACCTTTTGAAGATCAAGGGTCTCGTCGAACGCATCGCGCAGGGAGAAGTTCGCGAAGTCATCGTTGCCACGAATCCCAACGTCGAAGGCGAAGCCACTGCCGTCTATCTCGCCCGCCTCCTCAAGCCCCTCGGCGTAAAAGTCACCCGCATCGGCATGGGAATTCCGGTTGGCAGCGACCTCGAGTTCGCCGACGAGGTCACCATCTCGAAAGCCATGGAAGGCCGCCGCGAGATGTAACCGGGGCGGCCTCCCCCCTCTTCTTCCTCGCCCGGCATTACACTGGTTCGCATGCGGACCTTCGTCGCTTTCCTCCTCCTCGCGGCGCCTGCCTTCGGAGCACGCACCTACAGCATCGTCACCGATCCCGGCATCACGAATCCCGCGACCTACGGACTTCACAAGCTCGAAGCCGCCCTGCAAGCCAAAGGCTTGACCAGTTCCTCCGCCGGCCAGCCCGATTACGTAATTCTCGCCCGCATCGGTGCCCCGGCGCCCCCCGGACGCGAGACGGTCAGCGTTCGCCACTCGCAGTATCGCGGCAAACCCGCGCTCACCCTCGCCGGCGGCGATTCACGCGGCCTGATGTATGCCGCGCTCGACGTCGCCGAGCGAATCTCCTGGAGCGCCGCCGACCCCTTTCAATACGTCCGCGACACCACCGAACAGCCCTACCTCGCCCAACGCGGCGTGTCGATGTACACCATGCAGCGCGCCTACTTCGAAAGCCGCCTCTATGACGAAGCCCAGTGGAAGCGCTACTTCGACATGCTCGCCGCCGATCGCATTAATAATTTCGTCGTCATCTTCGGCTATGAAAACGGCGGTTTCATGGCGCCGCTCTACCCCTATTTCTTCAACATGAAGGAGTTCCCCGGCGTCGAAATGGTCGGCATCACGCCCGCTCAGCAGGCGCGCAATATCGCCGCATTTCGAACCATGATCCAACTGGCCCACGAGCGCGGCATCGAAATCACCGCGGGAGTCTGGGACCATATCTACCGCGGCGGCGTACAGGGCGGCGGTATCCCCGGCGCGTCCCAGAACGCCGGCAAACGCGTAGACGGCCTCGTCTTCGGAGTCACCGCCGAAAATCTCGCGCCCTACACAAAAGCTGCCTTCAAACGCTTTCTGGAAGTCTTCCCGGAGGTGGACGCGATTCAGTTCCGCATGCACGACGAATCGGGACTGAAGACCGAAGAGATCCAGCCCTTCTGGCACGACGTCTTCGCCTCCATCAAAGAGAACCATCCCAATCTGCGCCTCGATCTTCGCGCCAAAGGTCTTCCCGATGCGGTCATCGAAGACGCCGTCGGCCTCGGCCTCCAATCCAAGATCAGCACCAAGTTCTGGATGGAACAGATGGGTTTGCCTTTCCATCCCACCCACATCAATACCGAAGACCAGCGCAATCGCCGCCACAGTTACGCCGATTTGCTGCGCTACCCGCAGCAATATCGCGTGCACTGGCAATTGTGGAGCGGCGGCACCACCCGCCTGCTTTTGTGGGGCGACCCCGATTACGTGCGCCGCTTCGCCGCATCCACGAAGCTGTACGATGGCGATAGCTTCGAGGTCAACGAAATGCTCGCCACCAAAATGCTCGGCGAGCCCCACACCGCCAAGGTCCTCGATATCATCAACGCTCCCTACCGTTATTACGATTACGAATTCGAACGCTATTGGGAGTTTTATCGCCTCTTCGGCCGGCTCACCTACAACCCGAAATCTACGGCGGAGGTCTGGGAGCACGAGTTCACCACGCGCTTCGGCCCCAAGGCCGCCGGGCCCCTGAGGGACGCTCTACAGCGCGCTAGCCAGGTACTGCCGCGGATCGTTGCCGCCAGCTACCGCTACTCGAATTTCCCCACCACCCGCGGCTGGGCAGAGATGAATCGCCAGGGCAGCCTGCCCGAGTATGCCGGCGAGCAGGGCAGCGACATTCAGCAGTTCCTGAATGTCCGCGACGAAGCCCGGAGCATCGTCGCGGGCTCCGATACCGCGATGCGGCGCCCCGAGGAAACCAGCCGCTGGTTCGCCGATACCGCCGATGAAATCCTTGCCCAGGTGGCCGCCGCGGGCGAGATCTCCGGCAAGGAGATGCAGTCCACCGTCACCGACCTGCAGATTCTGGCCGGCCTGGCCCGGTACCATTCCCGCCGCCTGCTCGCCGGCGTCAGCTACAACCTCTACAAAGAGACCGGGGATCTCACGTCGTTCGATGAAGCCATCGCGCTCGAAAAATCCGCCATCGCGGCGTGGGGCCAAATCGTCTCCGCCGCGGGCGATGTCTATAGCCAGAACCTGGCCTTCGGCGCCCACGCGGTCGGCTTCAGCCGCCACTGGAAGGAAGAGCAGCAATTGCTGACTGCCAATTTCGAGGCCCTTCTGGCGGAACGCGCCCAAGCATCGCCCAGGCCGGGCGCGAAGCACTATGCGTTACACGCGGTGGAATCCGCGCCGTCCGCAACTCTCCTCCCGGCCAAGGGCTTGGAAATATCCGCCGGCGTTCATTCCGCCGCGCCCGTAAAATGGGTCCGCCTGCGCTACCGCCACCTAACCCAGTACGAAGACTACGAAACCGTCGAAATGACTTTGGACGCAAAAACAGGCCTGTACACCGGACGAATCCCCCAGGCGTTCGCTACTCCGAATTGGGCGCTGATGTATTTCGTCGAGGTAGTCGATCAGAACGGCGCCGGACGCATATTCCCAGACCTCGAAACCCAAACGCCCTACGTCGTGATCGCTTCCCAAAAGCCGGTGAACTAACCGGCGCCCCTAATCGCCGCGTGACGATAGTGCAATCTGCAGCATGCCCGTGCCCTCGCGCAGGCCCATGCCGGTCACGCCGCCAATCCGCAGATCAACCAGCGCGCCCGCCTCGCGTGGCGCCGCCAGCTCGACCTTCAAATAATTCTCCGTCAGCGCAATCCCGGTTTCCGCCAGCGTCACCGCGGAAAGCGTGCGTCCCACCATCTTTTCCCGGAACGCCCGATTTTTGGCCGCCGCCAATTCGCGCAGCACCCGGTTCCGTTCCTTGCGCACCGGCATCGGCACCGGATGCTCGCTTTCCGCTGCCGGCGTCCCCGGCCTCTCCGAATACGTGAACACGTGCAGATACGTAAAAGGGAGCGCCTCGATAAACTGCCGGCTGTCTTCAAACTCCGCGTCAGTCTCCCCCGGGAACCCGACCATCACATCCGCGCCGATCGCCGCATCCGGCATCAGCGCGCGCGCCTTCAGTACCCGGTCTGCATAGTGGCGCGGCCGGTACTTGCGGTGCATCCGCCGCAGCACGCGGTCACTGCCGCTCTGTAACGGCGCGTGAACGTGCTTGGCGATCCGCGGCGATTCGGCCATCAGGTGCAGCAGGTCGTCGGAAAAATCCATCGGTTCCACGGAGCTGAGCCGCAGCCGCGCAACCTCGGTCTCATCAAGCAGCAGCCGGATCAGTCCCGCCAGCCGCATGCTGCTCCCCGGTTCCCTGCCCCACCGTCCCAGATTGATGCCGCTCAACACGATCTCGCGATAACGCGCCGCCAGGCTGCGCACCTGTTCCACCACCTGCACAGCGGGGGCACTGCGGCTGCGTCCCCGCACAAACGGAATAATGCAGAAGGAGCACCGATTGTTGCAGCCGTCTTGAATCTTCAAGTTCGGCCGCGTACGGTCGCCCGCCGCGTCTTCCACCGGCGCGGAGAGAAAATCATGCTGCGCGAAAATGTCGCCGATGTGTATATTGCCGTGATACGGTGCGGCCGTCACAATCTCAGCAATCTGAGTCTTGTGCGAGTTGCCGACCACCCATTCCACTCCAGGCAGCGCCGCCAGTTCCTCCGGTGCGCGCTGCGCGTAACAGCCCGTCACCAAAATGCGAGCCTCCGGATTCTCCCGATGCACCCGCCGGATCGTCTGCCGCACATCGTCATCCGCGGAAGCCGTCACCGTGCATGTGTTCAGCACCACCAGGTCCGCTCCCGCACGTTCGTCCGAGCCGAAAAGCCCTTTGGCGGCAAGCAGCGATTCCAGCGCTGCCCCATCGGCCTGCGTAGCCCTGCATCCGAAATTTTGAACGAAGAATTTCTCCACCCTCACCTATTGTACCGACGATCCCGGTCCCGGCCCGTTTACACCGTAATCGCGTGATCCGCCGGAGCGTCTTCCCCGCGAAACATTCTTCGCGACGTCCAGTCTTCCCCCGCGCCCTTCCAGAAAGCGTCATCGGGCCCCAAGCCAAGCGGAAGGAAGATCGCCGCGCACAAGTAAAGGCTGCCGGTAGAGATGTACGTCTCGCCCAAATGCGGCTGGTGCCCGCAGAAACCCACCGTCAGCCATCCCTTCTCATCGAACGTGCCCGGCGCTTCGAGCAGCCGCTTCATCACCGCCGTGAGTGCAGAGCGCACGCCCGGACCCGTCAGCGGCGCCGGCAACTCGCCCAGCAGCGCCATCTGCGCCAGCAGTTGAAATGCCCCGGTGCGATAGCAGATCGAACGGCCAATCACCGGGAAGGTGCCCTCCGGAGAAATCAGCCGCTCCTGAATCGCGGCATAGCGTTTCGCCCGCGCCAGCGTATCGGGAAGCAAGCCCTGCCAGTTCTTCGAATGCCCGCCGATGTTGCGCAGCACATCCAACAGCATTGGCTGGATGACGAAGCTGTTGTAATAATCCCAGTGAAAGTGCGGCCCGTCGCCGTACAATCCGTCGCCCACGTACCACTGCTGATGGGCTCGCACGGCGTAATCGATCCGCATCGCATCCCACGGCTGCCCCATCACCGCGAGCGCCGCCTGCACCGTTGCGGCGAACAGGAGCCAGTTATTTTGTCCCGGAAGAATTACGTTAGAGGCGCTTAGCCCCGCGGCCAGATTCGTCTGCGCGGCGGGGTCAAGCTTCCTCCACAGCTCGTTGGGAGCCCGCAGCACTGCCTGCGCCAGGAAGCCGCAATCCACCAGCGGCTGCTGCCCTTCGTGGAAGTTCAGGTAGTCGGCCGATTTCGGGTCCGTCCCATTGGCAATCGCGCGCCGCGCCAGGCCGGCAAACCGCTGCTGCATGTCGCGCTCCGGACCCGCGTCGAGCCGCACTTCGAGCCACGGCGCAATCCCCTCAAGCAGCCGGCCGATCGCTTCCAGGTGAGTCACCTTGCGCCGCCCCGCCAGGTCCGCCGCGATCGATTCCACCGGCATATTCCTCTTGAGCGTCCCCGCGGCCAGGTTGGTCAGCACCGGCTCCGCAATCTTTCCCAGCGTTCGAACCCAATACTGCCGGTCGGTCTCGCTGCCCTGCGAAGTGGTCTGCGCGGCCGCAACCCCCAGCCCCGCGACACTCTGAAGAAACGCACGCCTTCGATTCATGACGGCATCAGTGTAGCCCACCCCGCGCCAGTTTCGGTACCCGAACGAACCCAGTTACGGCGACATTTTTTTATTTTTCATTTTATTTTCAACCGCTTGCGCAAACCCGGACCTTGCCTGCCCTGGCGAGGCTGTTACGTTCGGGTCATGGCGACACAGAAACAAATCGCAGCCAATCGCTGGAACGCAACTCATTCCACGGGTCCTCGCACCGAACAGGGCAAACGCGTCTCGCGCATGAATGCCCTGAAACACGGCATTGATATCGTCGAAGAAATCTCCTGTGGCGAACATCCTGCCGAACTCCACGAACTCACCGCCGAGTACGAACGGGAATTTCAACCCGTCGGCATCGCCGAGCGCATTCTCGTTGACCTTCTCATCCGCAAATCCTGGCTCATGCGCCGCCACGCCTTCCTCAGCGCGGATCTCACCAATTTCGGCGTAACCTGCGCCTTCCGTACCAAGTACGGCAATGAGTACGGCGCCGGCTTCGTCGCGAATGTCGAAGCCAATAACCGTCTTCACCGCCACATGATGGATACCGAACGCAACTACCTTCGCTACCTGGAGGAACTGGAGCATCGCCAAGCCGACCGATTGCGCCACCAACCCAAAGTGGACATCCCCGTAACTGATTCACCCGTAAGCGATAACCCGGAAATTGGGTTCGTTTCGCAAGACCCCGCTACGCCGCCCGAGACCGCCCCGCTCCATTCACGCTGCCTGTCCCCGCTCCCGGTTTGCGACGGAACGGAAACCCACGAATTCGCGAACCAACCGGAACCTCCCTACGTGGCGCCCGGACCGCTCCCCATTTCCATCAGGAAAAAGCCTGCCGAGGTCGAGACAGCGCCTGTCTCGACTCCCCCCATCGCAATTGAGCCCACCGATGCCGCAGCCCCCGAGGCATCGCCGCCCGCCACACTCTCGCCCCTCGATGCCGCAACGCCCGAGACGGCACCATTCCCCGCACCATCGCTCCCCAACTGCGCAACGCCCCTACCCGCGCCCCCCATCGCAAATGAGCCCACCGATGGCGCAAGCCCCGAGACGACGTCGCTCCCCGCACCGGCACGCCCTAGTAGCGCGCCCCCCGAGACAGCCTCCTTCCCGCGCCTGGCGAGCCCCATGACCCCGCTGCACCACGCACAATCGTTGCCAGATCCCCCCATCTGCGGCGCAAATGAGACCAAGTAGGTCGCGATATACTGTGATTTAAGAGTCTAACGTTCGGAATCTACGCCCATGGCTGAAATGAGCGTCATCTGGTTGCGCGTGGCCGCGGCTTTTTATTCGCTCGGCCTCCTGCATGCCATTCTTACCCTGGTCCGCCGCCGCGAACATCTGTTTCGCGTCGCCTTGACTGCGTTCACCTTGGGCGGCGTCTTCCATTTCGTTTCCATCGTCGAAGAGGGCATCATCAATAATCGCTGCCCCATCACGAACTTCTACGAGACGCTTTCCATGTGCGCGTTCCTGGTAGCCGTCGGCTTCCTCGCCGTTTACCTGCGATACCGCGTGGAGAGCCTCAGCGCCTTTATTTTTCCGCTAGTCTTCGTGATGGCGCTGGTCGCCACCCTCGGCAATCCCGTCAGCGCGTGGAGCAGCCCGATCGTGCGCAATGCCTGGCTCACGGTGCACATCGTCCTCGTTCTGCTGGGCTACGCGGCGCTGCTGTTCACCGCGGTCGCCAGCGTCCTCTATCTGTTTCAGGAACGCGAACTCAAATCGAAAAAACCGAGCAGGTTCTACTATCGTCTGCCGCCCCTGGGCACGCTGGACGAGCTAATCTCCAAATTCATGGCGTTGGGATTTGTGCTGATCACTCTGGCCGTTGTCGCCGGCAGCACCTGGGCCTTCATCGAATTGAAAGCCGATTGGATCCGGCAGCCGAAAATCGCAATTTCATTCTTCACGTGGGGTGTCTACCTCGCGCTGGTGTGCTTGCGCGTCACCGCCGGGTGGCGCGGTCGCAAGGCCGCCGTCATGACCGTTGCCGTACTCGGGTTCTCCGCCCTCACCTGGGCGGCTCACGCGCGGCTTGGGAATTTGCTGCTGAAACCATGAAGCTCTTGATCACAGGAGTGAGCCACAAAACGGCGCCCGTGGAAGTGCGCGAATGTCTGGCCTTCCGCGAAGAGACGCTCCCGGCGGCGTTGGCCGACCTGAAGGCGCAGGATGGTGTGTCCGAAGCCGTGATCCTATCCACCTGCAATCGCGTGGAGATCACCCTGACCACCGAGGACTCGGCCGATCCGCGCGCCATCCTCGAAGCTTTTCTTACCCGGCACAAGGGGCTAAGCTCCACCAGCATCGGGCCCCACCTCTATCACCACGAAGGCCAGGAGGCGATTCATCATCTCTTCCGCGTGGCCGCCAGCTTGGATTCCATGGTGGTCGGCGAACCGCAGATCCTCGGCCAGCTGAAAGTCGCATATGCGGCCGCGAAGGATTGCGGCGCGCTCTGCGGTTGGCTGGATGGCGTGATGAGCCGCGCCTTCAGCGTGGCGAAACGAGTGCGCTCAGAGACCGGTATCGGGCAAATGGCCGTCTCGGTGAGCTACGCCGCGGTGGAACTGGCGCGCAAGATTTTTGGTTCTCTGAACAATCGCACCGTGATGATCGTCGGCGCCGGAAAAATGAGCGAGCTGGCGGCCCGCCACCTCCGCCGCAGCGGCGCGTCCCACGTCTTCGTCACCAACCGGACCCATGAACGCGCGGTCGATATGGCCAAACTCTTCCAGGGGACGCCCGTGGAATACTCCCGGTTTACCGCCATGCTGCCCGAAGTGGATATCCTGATCGCCAGTTCCGGGGCGCCGCACTATATCCTCCGCAAAGAGGAGATGCACCGCGTCATCTCCGCGCGCCGCAACAAGCCCATGTTCCTCATCGATATCGCCGTGCCGCGCAATATCGATCCCGCGATCAACGATCTCGACAACGTCTTCCTCTACGACATCGACGACCTGCAGGAAGTGGTCAACTCCAATCTGCGCGAGCGCATGAAGGAAGCCGACCACGCCGAATCGATGGTCGCCGAGGAAGTCGAACGGATGATGGCGCGCCTGAAAGTCGCCGAAGTCACGCCGGTGATCGTCAGCCTGCAGGAGCAGTTGGAGCAGATCCGCGCCGGAGAGCTCGACAAAGTCCGGCGGCGCTTCGGACCGTTCACCCTGGAGCAGGAGGAGGCTCTCGAGGCGCTCACCAGGGGCATCATCAATAAGGTGGCGCACGGGCCCATTTCCGAACTGCGCTCCCAAGCGGGCAAGCCCGATGGCGCGCCGGCGATCGCGGCCATACGAAAGGCCTTCCACTTACAGGATTGATCATGCTCGTCATCGCATCGCGCGGTTCCCAGCTCGCACTCTGGCAGGCCCATTGGGTCGAGGCCCAACTGCTCGCCGCCGGCCACCAGTGCCGCATTGAAATCATCAAAACCACAGGCGACAAAATCACCGATGTGCCGCTCGCCAAAGTCGGCACCAAAGGTCTCTTCACCAAGGAGATCGAAGAAGCGCTGCTCGATGGCCGCGCGCAGCTCGCCGTGCACAGCTTGAAAGACCTGCCCACGGAGCTGCCCGAAGGCCTGGTGCTCGGCGCGGTGCCGGAGCGTGAAGATCCGCGCGACGCCGTGATCGGCATGACGCTCTCGGAACTCCCCCTCGGCGCAAAAGTCGGCACCAGTTCCCTGCGGCGGTCCGCGCAGTTGAAGAGGCTTCGTCCCGATCTGCAAGTCGAATCGATTCGCGGCAATCTCGATACCCGCCTGCGCAAATTGGACGAAGGCCAGTACGACGCCATTCTCCTGGCTGCCGCCGGCATGAAGCGCCTCGGTTGGGGATCCCGCATCGCTGAGATTCTCTCCCCCGAATTGATGTGCCCCGCCGTGGGACAGGGCGCGCTCGCCATCGAAACTCGCGCCGGATTTTCGCTGCCCGCAATCCTGAATCACGCCGACACGCACACCGCCGTGCTCGCCGAACGCGGTCTGCTCGGCGCCCTCGGCGGCGGCTGTCAGGTCCCGATCGGCGCCCACGCAACCGTGTCCGGGGGACGAGTGCATTTGCTCGGCCTGGTCGCCGCTCCCGACGGTTCCGAAGTCATCCGCGCGGAATCCGAAGGGCCGGCGTCCGAAGCCGCTCAGCTCGGCAATCGCCTCGGTGCCACCCTTCTGGAACAAGGCGCCCGCCGAATCCTGGACACTGTCTATGGCCTGGCCTAGGTCGTGGCGAGCCTGATGCCGCCCAGCCCCAAAGTCTACCTGGTAGGCGCGGGCCCCGGCGATCCCGAGCTCATCACGGTCAAGGGACGCCGCATCCTGCAACGCGCCGACGCCGTACTCTACGATCATCTTGCCAGCTCCGCCCTCCTGAATCTTGCGCCTGCAAACGCCGAACGCGTCTACGTCGGCAAAAAGAAATCCGCCCATGAATTCACCCAGGAGGAGATCTGCCGCATGCTGATTGAGCGCGCGCGCAAGGGCCTCACTGTGGTGCGATTGAAAGGCGGCGATCCCTTCATCTTCGGGCGCGGCGGCGAAGAAGCCGAAGCCCTCGCGGATGCCGGAATCCCGTTTGAGATCGTTCCCGGCGTCACCACCCCCCTGGGCATCGCAGCCTATACCGGAGTGCCGCTTACCCATCGCGAACATACCTCGGCCGTCACCTTCGTAACCGGCCACGCGGTGGAGGCGATCGATTGGGACAAGGTCGGCCATGCCGAGACCCTGGTGATCTTCATGGGCCTGACCACTTTCCCGCGTGATCGCGCGCGAGCTGATGGCGCGCGGACAGGTCCCCCGAAACTCCCGCGATGGCGGTCCGCTGGGCGACCCGGCCCGACCAGGAGACCGTCACCGGAACCCTCGCCACACTGCCCGGTTTGCTCGCCGGGATGAAGCCCCCAGCGACCATCGTGGTCGGCGAGGTGGTTCGCCTGCGCGAGAAACTCGATTGGTACGGACGGCTGCCCCTGTTCGGGAAACGGATTGTCGTCACCCGCGCGCGCGAGCAGGCCGACGCACTCGGTTCGCGGCTGACCGCGCTGGGCGCGGGCGTGATCGAACTGCCCACCATCGAACTCCAACCGCCCCGGGATTGCGGACCGCTGGATCGCGCCATCGCAGACCTCGCGGCCTACGACTGGTTGATCTTTACCAGCGCCAACGGCGTCCGTTTCTTCGTCGAACGTCTTGACGACCTGCGTAAGCTGCGCGCCAAAATCTGTGCCATCGGGCCGGCCACGCAGGCCGCCGTCGAAGCGCTTCACGTCAAGGTCGATTTGATGGGTACCGAGTACGTCGCCGAAGGAATGCTCGAAGCTTTCGCGGAGCAGCCCCTCGAAGGCAAGAGAATCCTCCTGCCTCGGGCGGCGGTGGCGCGCGATCTGGTGCCGCTGGAGCTGGCGAAACGCGGAGCGCGGGTGGACGTGGTCGAAGCCTACCGCACGGTCGCTCCGGATGGGCTCGCGGAGCTGGCGCGCGAGGTTTTCGCCCGCCGGCCGGATTGCGTCACCTTCACCAGTTCCTCCACCGTGCGGAATTTTGTCGAAGCCGCCGGCGCAGGCGCCTTGCAAGGCGTGAACGTCGCTTCCATCGGCCCGATTACCACCGCGACGGCCCGCGAACTTGGCGTCGCTGTAACCTGTGAGGCGAAGCCGTTCACAGTCGATGGCCTTGTCGAAGCAGTGCTCGGGTTGTACACTGAAATGACTCCCCCGTCATAAGAATGAGTGCACACATTATTGGTGTAGCGGGTCCGTCCAGCTCCGGGAAATCCGAGTTGGCGCGGCAACTGGCTGAGAGATTGCCCGGGACCGCGATCGTATCGCTGGATTCTTACTACCGCGGGATGGAAGAGATTCCACTCGAAGAACGCAAGAAGGTCAACTTCGACCATCCTGACTCGCTCGATTGGGAATTGCTGCACGAACACCTGGTGGCGATTGCCGCCGGACGCGCCTTCGACGAGCCGGTTTACAGCTTCGCGGATTACGCCCGGACGGCGGAAACCCGGCGTATTGCGCCGACCGAGTTCCTGATCGTGGAAGGCCTGTTCGTTCTCTACTGGCCGGAGCTGCGCAAGATGCTGAACACCAAAGTCTACGTGCAGACAGACCCCGGCGTGTGCTTCGAGCGCCGTCTCTCACGCGACGTGGCGGAGCGGGGACGAACTCCGGAAAGCGTCCGCGAGCAGTACGAGCGCACCGTGCGTCCGAGCGCGGAATGGTTCGTGCATCCCACCGAAAAACACGCCGACCTGGTGGTGAGCGGCGAGCAGCCCTTCGAACGTTCTACCACCGCCGTCATGCAGGCACTGCACCGCGCCAAGGCCTCCGCCGCCGGAGCCTGACCGGGCGCGCTACAATTTTTCTCATGCTGACTCGTCAAGAGGCCTGGGAGATCGTCTGCGAATTTACCAAATCCGAAGGGCTGCGCAAGCATGCGCTGGCGGTGGAGACCTGCGTCGCCGCGTACGCCCGCAAGCTCGGTGAAGACGAACAAAAGTGGAGTCTGACCGCGCTGCTGCATGACTTCGATTGGGAGATCCATCCGCAGGCGCCCGACCATCCGATGTTGGGCGAGCCTATGCTGGCGGAGCGCGGCGTCGAGGAAGAGATCCGCCGCGCCATCCTCTCCCACGCGAACTACAGCGGGGTGCCGCGCGTATCGCCGCTCGAAAAAGTGCTCTACGCCTGCGACGAACTGGCGGGTTTCATCACCGCCATCTCTTACGTCAAGCCGAATCGGAGTGTGTTCGAGGTGGACACCGCATCGGTCAAAAAGAAGATGAAGGACAAGGCTTTCGCGCGCAGCGTGAATCGCCAGGACATCATCGAAGGGGCGCAGGAATTAGGCGTGCCGCTCGAAGAGCACGTCGAGTTCTGCATTAAGGCGATGCAGGAGCGGGCCGCCGAGCTGGGTCTTGCAGGCAACGCCGCAACCGCCGGTTAGCCGGTTCCTCGAACAGCCCGTACACCGCTGCGGAGATGGCGATGACGATCGCGATATACGCCAGCGGGGGAAATTCCATGGAGCGGCGCAAGCACCACCAGAGAATCGGCACGTGCAGAATGTACATCGCGTAGCTGGATTTTCCCAGGTAGACAATGGGCGCCGTAGAGAGGAAACGCGCCACGATTCCGCCGCCAAACGCCAAGCCGATCAGCAGCAGGGCGTTGAAAGGGCGCAGCGCGCTATTCACGTCGATAAACCCTGGCAGCACGCCCGGGTAAGCGATCACCAGCGCGGCGCCGGCGAATCCGGGGAGATAGAGCCACCAGCCGCGCGGCGGCCGCCTCCGGCGCTCCAGCAGTCCGTAAGCGCAGGCAGCGGCGATTCCCATCAGAAAATCCGCGAGATGGACCAGGGGCTTGATGTTGTCGGAGATGCCGACGGCCCACATCATGCGCGTCAGGCAGCAGGCGAGCACAGCGGTCAGCAGTATCTTCCGCCACCCGGCGCGCCTCGAAATCAGCAGCGCTGCGCAGGGGAAAATCGCGTAGAAAAACATCTCGCAGGAGAGTGACCACGCCGGTGTATTCCAGTTGACCGGAATGGCGCCGAGCCAGGCCTGCACCAGCAGCAGATGCGCGGCCAGGTATCCGGCCTTGCCGGGCGTCCGGTCTTCGAGGATAAACGGCGCGACCACTACCAGGCTGAGCAGGTAGACCGGATAGACCCGCGCGACCCGTCCGAGCGCGTACCGCATAGCGGCCGAGCGAGACCAGATGGTGGTGTTGTAGCTGCGAGTGAGCACGAAACCGCTGAGAACGAAGAACGTGGTGACGGCCTGGTAGCCGCCGCGGAGCAGGGCAAAAAGGCCGTGCGGCAAAAGCAGGGCGATGGCTTCCAGCTTCTGGCCGGGGCCGGTGAGATGGTGGAGGATCACCCAGAGAGCGAGGAAAAAACGGAGGCCGGTGAGTGCGGGCAGGTCTCGGCGCAAGAGTTTCCCGGCAGGGGACGGCGCTACTAGGGATGCGGCGGTGATGCTTTCAGTTTACCGCGCGGGTGGGACAGACTCCGAAAGAGCCTGTCCCACTCCGCATGGGATTTAACGGGCGTGGGCCTTGGCGACGGACGCTTCGGCGTTGGGGCCGTGGCAGGCGTCGCAAGCTTCGCCGAGAGTCGGCGAAGTCATGGTCTGGGCATGGGAGGCGGCGGCCTTCGTGGTGTGGCACGAAAGGCAGGCGGCGGTCGCCGGACCCTGGACCTTCAGGTAGTCGCGCGGCGTAGGCTGATTAATCAGGCCGTCGGCGAGCGGGAGGTTTTCGGTGCCGGGCAGGTGGCAGCGCTCGCAATCGCGGCGATCGCCGACGTAGCCGACGTCGTTGTAGTTGTTGACGCTGTTACCGTGGCCCATAACGGTGAAATCCGTCGTGAGTTCAGAGCCGGTGTGGATCTTGTGGATCAGCGTTTTGAAGTTGATCGATTCGGGAATGTCGCCGGTCTTACGCATGCCGGAATCATCGACCGTCGGGTTGTGGCAGACCACGCAATATTCCACGTTCTGGCGGATGCCGCCGTGCAGCATCAGTTTGTCATGGCAACTGGCGCAGAGTGCCTGGCTGACCACGGCGCGCCGGGGAGCGACTTTGGCGCCGCCGACCGCGAAGTAGAACACCTTGTTGAAGCCGACGTCACGCATCACGGCGGAATTCACGGTGTTGGGGTTGATGGTGGTGTTGCGATAGCCTTCGATACCGACGGCATAGCTGCCGGTGGCGGCGGCGGGAAGCGCGGCGTTGAAGGTGTAGACGAACTGGCCGCCGACAACCGGAGCCTTGCGAACGTCTTCGGAAACGTAGCCGTTGTAATCGGCGGTGGGTCCGGACATGACCAGGTTCAGGAAATCCAACTTGGTGATGTCGAGCGCGTTGCCGGCATTATCGGTGACGGTAAACGTCACGCTCGGCTTCTGACCGGGCTTGGCGTTGTCCACGCGGGTAATGGCGAAGTTGAGGCCGCCGAGTTGCTTGGAGCGGGTTCCCACAACGTGCGCGCCCACTACGGAGGCGTCGAATTCGGCGCCGCTGTTGGGCTGATGGCACTGGCCGCACTGTTTGTCATCGACCTGCGGCAGGTTGACGTGATTCAGTCCGGTGGCAAAATTCACGTTGTCGTGGCAGGCGCCGCAGGCGGCGCGCGTCGGAACGCTGGCGAAGTTGGCAGCCTGGGGGGCCTTCTGGTGGCAGACCGTGCAGGTCTTCAACTCGTCAACGCCCGAGGGGAAACCGACGTCTGAGAAATCCGACCATGCGCCGCGATGCCAGATGCGGTACGGGGTGCCGGCTTTGACGCTCGGCAGGTTCTTGCCCATGTGGATTTTGTGGATCAGCACCGGCATGTCCTGGCTGAGCTGCGTGTCGGGATTGATCGTCTGCGGCGTGTGGCAGAGGATGCAGAGTTCGACCGTGAGGCGCGAACCGCCATGGCCGATCAGCGGATCGTGGCAGCCGTTACAGACCGCGGTGGGAACCACGCTGCGGGTGACCTTCACCTTGGCGACCGTTGGGAACGAAGTTGAAGACGTCGTTGCCCACCTGCGCCGATTCGTCCTGAGTGAGGAATTCGCTCAAATCGCGCCGCACGGAAATGCCGATGGCGTGGGTGACCGTCGGATCGAAGTTGGCGGGCGCCTTGGTCTTAAAGGTGTAGGTATAGTCGCCGATGGCGTTGGTGGTGAAGATGCCGCCGGAATCATTGGCCGCCTGGGTCTGCGCCGGGTTGGTGTTGCCCGGAATGGTCGGCTTCGCCACCGTGGTGGTGTAGGAGACGAACTGGGTTTGGCCGGCGGGAATGTAGGCGGCGATCAAACTCGCGGGAGCCGTTCCCGGCGTGAGGATGCCGTCTTTATCGAGCGGCACGCCTTTGGGATCGGTAATGGTGTAACGCGCGGTGATCGTGCCATCCTTGGCAATCGCCGCCGATTGAATCTTAACCACGACACCCGGGCGGACATAGTTCGCGGTGGCCTGGTCCATATAGGCCGCCTTCTGGTGCGGGCCGTATCCGGGGTTGGGCAGCTTTTGAGCGGCCAGCGGCAAAAGCATCACCGCCAGCAGCGTGATTGCCACTGTAAAGAATAATTTCCGTGACGACATTAACTCACTCCTTCTGAACGACTTCAGGAATCGAGCGAAACCTGACCCGCCGCAGGCGCGGCACTATCCCGTGAACTGGATTTCTGTGGCGAAACTCGGAGGAGATTCACGACAGAATATCATTAAAGACTACAGTATCTGAATATCTGCAATCCAACAATTTGGAATATTCCTACACAGGTCGGGAAACCCGTCACGAAAACTGTTGCACTTTACCGCAGTACAGGGAAAGCCTGCTACCGCTGGTGGCAGCACATATCGATGACAACGGTGCTGGCGAGGATCAGTACCGGGTCTTCGCTTTCGGCGACATCGACGCCATAGGTGTCCGACCAGGAGAACCATTGTTTAGAGATCTGTGCGACCGGCTGGCCGGCGCGGGTGATCACGTATTCGTGGTCAGAGAGATCGCCCTGAGCTTCGAGATCGCCGCGCTCATCGAGGTGGATATCGAAGGTGCACTGGAAGAAGGTGAAGATCTCCTTCTTAATGGTGGCGACATGTTCCTCGCCACGATAGAGCTCGTAGGTGGGCCCGAGGGAGAGCAGCTTCTGGCTGATGAAGAGCAGTTCGTTGCCTTGCGGGTCTTCAAAGGAGAGCTTGTGTCCGAGACTGAAGACTTCCCCGTTGACGAAGAAAGCGTCTTCGCCATTTTCGTTGCGGATAGCGAATTTATCCCCGATCGAAAACACCTTCTGCTTCATGACGTAGCGCATGGTTTATTTTACGATTGGTTCGGGGATCGCTTCTCCGTCGGCCCGCGGGTCTGACGCGGCATGATTGGTTTTGGTTTTGGAATCGTGCAGAATGGCTTGGCCGCGGCCCATCTCCTGGGTGTATTCGCGCCGGATCCGGATTTCATGGCCAAGTTCGGAAAGCCTTTGCAGTGTGGCGGGTGGAATTCGCGATTCGATGGACACGTCGCAGCCGCCGGAAGTTTTCTTGGTAAAGCGCGGCGATTCAAGCGCCTCCTGAATGTTCATCCCATAATCGACAATATTGGATACAAACTGCGCATGCGCCAGCGGCTGGTTGGCGCCGCCCATAATGCCGAAACCGATGTGCAGATCGCCGCGCTCCATGAAGGCGGGAATGATGGTGTGGAACGGCCGCTTGCCACCGGCGAGCACGTTAGGGTGCTGTGGATCGAGCGTGAACAGGGCACCGCGATTTTGCAGGAGGAAGCCCATCCCTTCGGCCGTTAAGCCGGAGCCGAAATCGTCGTAGATGCTTTCGATCCAACTGGCAATGTTGCCCTCCTTATCGGCAACCGTGAGGTAGGTGGTGTTACTGCCGACGGGATCACCATTGGGAACGTCGCAATTGGCACGGATGGGATCAATCAGCGCGGCGCGCTTGTCGGCATAGGCTTTCGAGAGCAGGGCGGCGACCGGAACGTCATTGGTATGCGGATCGGCGTTGTAACGGCGCACGTCGGCATAAGCGAGTTTCATGGCCTCAATGCGCTTGTGCATTTCGACCGGGCTGAAAGGTCCGAGCGGCGAGGCGGGAGTTACCTCCAGGATATTCAGCATTTCGAGGGCGGCAAGACCCTGGCTATTGGGCGGCAGCTCGTAAATTTTCCAGCCCCGGTAATCGATCGAAATCGGCGTGACCCATTCGGAGGAATACCCTGCCAGATCTTCGGCGGTCAATACGCCGCCGAATTTGCGCGAGGTCTTCAGAATCGCGGCCGCTATCTCGCCCTTATAGTACGCAGATGGGCCTTGCTCGGCGATGAGGCGCAAGGCACGCCCGATATCGGGATTCCGGAAGACTTCGCCAATTGCGGGTACCTTCCCGCCCGGCAGGAATACACGCTGCGATTCGGGATGCAGCTTGAGGCGTTCCGTATTCGCGGCCCAGGACTCCTGAATCGCTTCCGTTACCGGAAAGCCTTGCTCCGCGTAAGCGATGGCCGATTGGAACAAGTCTTTCCAGGGCAGCTTGCCATAGCGCTGGTGGATTTTAGCCCAACCCTCCACGGCGCCCGGCACCGTAAAGCTGTGAATTCCGGAGGCAGGCATCGACCGGATGCCCTGTTTGGCGAGGAATTCGGGTGAGAGTGCTTTTGGCGCGGAGCCGGAGGCATTCAAACCGGCGAGTTTGCCGGTGTTCGCTTCCCAATACATCACGAACAGGTCGCCGCCGAGACCGGTCTTCATGGGTTCGACCACGGCAAGGACGGTATTGGCGGCGATGGCAGCATCGGCAGCCGAGCCTCCCTTGGCAAGTATCTGAGCTGCGGCCGAGGAGGCCAGCGTCTGACTCGTGGCGGCCACGCCCTGCTGGGTAATCACTACCGAACGGCCGTAGTTGCGGCCCTGCGCGAGCAGAGGGGCACTGGCGATCAGAATCAAAGCGGTACACCGGAGAAGCTTCACGATGGCGGATATTCTAGCACCCCGGTGGGGATGCGGCGCCCTTTCTCAGGAGCTGTTACTGAAATGCGAAAACCATCACACAGGAATCTTAATAATGAGCACGAATTTCACTTACGAATGTATAATCCACTTGCCGACTTGAAATCTAACTTGAAGCTCCCCTGGCCTGAAAAGAGCGCACGACGATGAAAAGTGCTTTTGTGTTGGCATTTGCGATGCTCGTCGCTGGAAGCGGATCAGCAAGTGCAAGTTCCATTCTCTATGAGTTCAACTTTCACCCAATAGTTTTCACATATGAATCCGACATCCCGACTGACCCTGGTACGGACGTTTCGGATTTGCTCCGCTTGATGTCTCCAGACGTATTTCCCTACCTTTCGGGTTTTCGCGGCGATAACGGTGCCTGGTCGTTTACGAGAGGCTTCACAACGACCAGCTTTACGTATCTTGCTCTGACGGACACCTCGTTCCCGAACTCGCCGGGCGACTACTTGGGTTTGCCCGCCCTGTTCGTAACGCGCTTTGGCGACACTTCTCCCCTAACAGTCGATATTTCGATTATTGCCACCGTGCCAGAGCCAGGAAGCTCCTCTACGTCACTAGCCGGAATCCTCTTGTTGTTAGGGTTCGTGAGCAAGACGTGTAGCGCGACTGGCATGGTGCTCGGCTCAGCCGAGGTCATCGGCGTTGTGAGCGTGGGCGATTCGCGGCTGGTCTACTTCTTGGCGTCGCCGGGGTCGGCGGGGGGCTCGGGGAGGAGCATTGTCGAGTTTCCGCTGGAGGGGCCGAGGAGGCCGGTCTTGATGTAGAGCAGCAGTTTGTCGCGGGTGTCGGTGATGTCGAGGTGGCGCATGGTGAGCTGGCCAATGCGGTCCTGGGGCGAGAAGGTCGATTCGCCCTTTTCCATGGTGAGCCGCTCGGGTTTATAGGTGAGGTTGGGGCTGGCGGTATCCAGGATCGAATAGTCATTGCCGCGGCGGAGCTCGAGCGTCACTTCGCCGGTGACGGCCCGGGCGACCCAGCGCTGGGCGGTTTCGCGCAGCATCATGGATTGCGAATCGAACCAGCGCCCTTGATACAGCAGGCGTCCGAGACGGAGTCCGTTGATGCGGTACTGCTCGATCGTGTCCTCGTTGTGGATGCCGGTGACCAGACGTTCGTAGGCGATCCAGAGAAGGGCGAGGCCGGGAGCTTCGTAGATGCCGCGGCTTTTGGCTTCGATGATGCGATTCTCAATCTGGTCGGAGACGCCGAGACCATGGCGGCCGCCGATGGCGTTGGCTTCCAGAACGAGCTGCACCGGATCATCAAAGGTGACGTGGTTGAGCGCGACGGGCTGGCCCTCTTCAAAGCGGATGGTGACCACTTCCGGCTTGATGGCGGTTTCTTCGCGCCAGGAGGGCACGCCCATGATGGGTTCGACGATCTTGACCCCTTTATCGAGGTGCTCGAGGTCCTTGGCTTCGTGAGTGGCGCCCCAAATATTGGAATCGGTGGAGTAGGCCTTTTCCACGCTCATCTTGTAGGTGAGGCCGTGGGCGAGCATGTACTCGGACATTTCCTTGCGGCCGCCGAGTTCGTCGATGAAAGTCTGGTCGAGCCAGGGTTTGTAAATTCGCAGCGCGGGGTTGGCGAGCAGGCCATAGCGGTAGAAGCGCTCGATATCGTTGCCTTTGAAGGTGCTGCCATCGCCCCAGATATGGACATCGTCTTCCTTCATGGCGATGACGAGCATGGTGCCGGTGACGGCGCGTCCGATGGGAGTGGTGTTGAAGTAATGTACGCCGGCGGTGGAGATGTGGAAGGCGCCGGATTGGAGGGCGGCGATGCCTTCGGCGACGAGCTGTTTGCGGCAATCGATGAGGCGGGCTTTTTCGGCGCCGTAGAGCAGGGCGCGGCGCGGGATCTCATCGTAATCGGGCTCATCGGGCTGGCCGAGATTGGCGGTATAGGAATACGGGATTGCGCCCTTGGCGCGCATCCAATGGATGGCGGCGCTGGTATCGAGGCCACCGGAGAAGGCGAGGCCGACTTTTTCACCGGCAGGCAGGTTCTGAAGAATGTTTCCCATGGAATTACTTAGGATAGCGTGACTGCGGCGGTTAGCGGATTTCGAGATAGCCGAAGAGCAGCGGGGCGCGGTCGGCGGCAAGCCCGGCATCCATCTGCTGCCAGCCGAGCGCGGCGGGGGGAAGAGCGGCGCGGAATTCGGAGAGGTCGTTATTCCGGCTCGCGAGTTCCACTGAGACGGTTAGCGGATTTCGAGATAGCCGAAGAGCAGCGGGGCGCGGTCCGCGGCAAGTGAGACATCCATCTGCTGCCAGCCGAAGAGCAGCGGGGCGCGGTCGGCGGCAAGCGTGACATCCATCTGCTGCCAGCCGAGCGCGGCAGGGGGAAGAGCGGCGCGGAATTCGAAGAGGGCGTTATTCCGGTGCGCGACTTCCACCGGGACGGTTAGCGGATTTCGAGATAGCCGAAGAGCAGCGGGGCGCGGTCGGCGGCAAGTGAGACATCCATCTGCTGCCAGCCGAGCGCGGCAGGGGGAAGGGCGGCGCGGAATTCGGAGAGGTCGTTATTCCGGTGCGCGAGTTCCACCGGGAGTTCGATTCCGTTGGCGCGGACGGTGAGGCGGAAGGGACGGGTCTCGAAGATGCCGATGTAGAGCCCGTCGGCGGCGGAATGCGGTGCTGCGATGCGGACGGCAGCGGAGCCGGACATTTGGCGATAGCCGCCGGGAGCGGCGTGCCAGCCGGGGCCGAAATAATCGCGAAAGACGTCATCGGCGAGGTTGACGAAGCGGGGCTGGGCATCCGTTGCGGGCGCGGCGGGAACCGCACGATGCAGCTGGCGGCCGTCGAAGCGATAGAGGAGAGCGTTGCGGGCGAGGGCCGGAGGAAGCGTGTACTTGGAAAGCAGTTCCGGGGCGGCATCGATGCGCGTCACGGGGTTGGGCGCGAGATAGACGCGCGGGATGGAGAGGGCGCGGAAGGGCAGGTCGGCAATGCCCGACCAGAAGAGCTCGGTATCGATGCCATCGAGCAGAAGGATTGGGCCGGGAGCGGACTGACGCAGCTCTTGCACGCCGAGGACGAGATCTTCCACGCGCTCGCCGCGGGCGTGCTGCCAGCGTGTGATGGTGGCGGCGGCGGGCAGCGAAGCACCGAGATAGGCAAACAGGCAGAGGGCGGCCGGGATGCGCCAAGCGCCACGGGACCTGAGCGATGGCGGCGGCGCCAAACAGCGCGATACCGATGGCGGGAACGGCGAGGTAGTAATCCATCTTGTGATCGGGGAGCGGGAGATAGGGTAGGAGCGGGAGGGCGAAGAAGGCGAGGCCGAGGAGCGCGAGGTACTGGGCGCGATGGATCGGCGAACCCGATCAGCAGCAGGACGGCGGCGGTCAGAAGAACGGCCAGCCAAACGGGCATGGGGCCGAGCGACCACTTCCAATAGGTCCAGAAGGTGGAGATCACGCGGGCATCGAGGCGCGGCGCGTAGACTCCCGTGGCGGGGGGCGGCGCGAAATGGAAATGAAGGAAGACGGCGAGTGCGGAGACGGCGAACATGGGCGCGATTCGCTTGAGCAGTGGGCGTGCGTAGAGGAGCGCATAGACTGCCGCGATGGCGGGATAGACGACGTTGATTTCGAGGGCATCCGAGGCCGAGCAGGAAGGCGAGCCACTGCGCAGACCAGTGGCGGCGGAGGAGGAAGTAGAACGCAAGCAGGAAAAAGAAGGCGCTCAGGATCTGATTGAAGATGGAGCTCCAGCCGAGCGCGGGGGCGAGGCCGATATTGACGATCCAGAGGAGCTGCGCGGTGAACGCTGCCAGGGGCGCTTTTGTCAGGCGGCCAACGATGGCGCCCAGCAAGAGAAGGCTGGCAGCCTGCGTGAGAAAATGCCGCAAGGTGAAAGGGCAGCGGATCAGGGCCGAAGACGGACGCGAGCCCCAGCCAGTAGGCGTTCTCACCAAGAGGGCGCATATTGCCGTGGGCTTTGGGGGCGAAGAGGGCGGCGCCGAGATCGCCCGCGGAGTGAACGTCGTGGCGGAGATTGAGCCAGCCGAAATCGTCCTGGTAGAACCAGGTGGTGACTCCGGGCCAGTAGAGAGCGAGCAGGATGAGGATTGGGAGAACGCGCCGCGCCACCTAAATGACCTTGGTTCCCGTCCAGCGCATGCGGCGGCCTTGCTTGAGCGAGAAGTTGGCCATCTGCACGACGAGCGCGGCCTGGAAGGCGAGGCTCATGGGAGCGGTGGGAGTCTTGCGGGTACGAACGCACTCCAGGAAGTTTTGAACATGAAGGTCCGTGGCCCAGCCGAAACCCTTCTCGGATTTCCTTTCGATTGCAGGCTGATCTTCGGCGCCCTTCAGGAAGACCTTGAGATCTTCACGGCCGATATCCATGCGAGCCTGATCGCCATCCAGCTGGTTGAGCTGGTCGTTGCGGCTTTTGTACTGCATGGCGGCGTAGTTGACGGTGAAGACGCCCAGAAAATCCTCGGGATACTCGGCGATGGCGACCACCGATTCGGGTTGATCGACCCCGGCCTTGTGCGGCTTATTGGCGGCGGCGGTGACGGCGGCCGGGTAGGTTGCGCCCATCAGCATGTGGATTCCGTCGAAGACGTGGGCACCCTGATCGGCGACGATGCCTCCGGCGTAATCGGAGTAGTAGCGCCAGTTGCGGAAGCGATCGGGATCTGGCGCATGGCGCGCCGCGGGTCCCTGCCACTGTTCCCAATCGAGGGGCCCGGCAAGTTTGGCGGCGGGAGCGCCGTTCACGTAATTGTTCAGCCACCAGGAGCGGACCATGCGCACCGCGCCGAGTTTTCCGGCGGCAACGATGGCACGACCCTCCTGATACAGGTCGTAGCTGCGGCGCTGCATGCCGACTTGAATAATCTGCCGGGTCTTCTTCTCGGCTTCGACCAGAGCAACGCCTTGCTCCGGCGTGCCGCAAAGGGGCTTTTCGACGTAGACGTCCTTCCCGGCGGCGAGGGCATCGAGCACCATCTGGTAGTGCCAGTGCTCGGGCGTGGCGATGAGGACGGCCTGCACGTCTTTATCGGCGAGCAGCTCCTTGTAATTGCGATAGACCTTGGGATGGGTACCGGCGATTTTCGATGCCGCGGAGACGGCATTCTCCAGATTGGGCTCGTAGACATCGCAGATGGCGCCGACCTTGAGCGCGGGATCCTTCTGAAAGACCCCCATCACGAACGTGCCGCGGCTGCCGGAGCCGATCACGCCGAGGACGATCTGATCGGAGGGCGGCGAGGCGTGTGCGGCGAGGGCTCCGGCTCCCGCCAGAAGGAAGGTTCTGCGGTCGGTTGGCATAAGGTTATGATAAGTCCGTGAGCGCTAAAGAAGGAGCACCCATGACGATTTCGCGACGCACGATTCTGGCCGGTGGCGCACTGCTGTTTGGGGGAGCGGCAGCGGCGAAATCCAGGCTGAAGGTGTCGGTGTTTTCGAAGCACCTGCAGTTCCTGCAGGGCGAAGACCTGGCTAAGGCGACGGCGGAGATCGGCTTCGACGGGGTAGACCTGGCGGTGCGCAAGGGCGGGCACGTGGAGCCGGCGACGGTAGCGAAAGACCTGCCGGCGCTGGTGGGGATGCTGCGCAAGAACGGGTTGGAAGTGCCGATGATCACGACGGACATTGCGGACGCCGAAACGCCATTCGCCGAGGATCTGCTGAAAGCGGCGTCGGCGTTGGGAATTCGCTACTACCGGTTCGGCGCCTACAAGTGGGCGGCGGACAAGCCGTATGCCGCGCAACTGGAAGCGATGAAGCCGAAACTGGCGAAGCTGGCGGCGTTGAACGCGAAGTACCAGATGTGCGCGATGTATCACACGCATTCGGGCGCGGGCCTGGTGGGCGCGTCGATTTGGGATCTCTGGTACACGATGAAGGACCTGGACCCGAAGCTGGTGGGGATGAACTATGACATCGGGCACGCCACCATCGAGGGAGGACTTGGGCGGGTGGATCGCCAGCTTCAAGATCGCCGGCAATTACATCCGCGGCATCGCGGTGAAGGATATGGCGTGGGAGAAGGACCCGAAGGGCGGGCAGCGCTCGCAGTGGAAGCCGATGGGCGAGGGCACGGTGAAGATGCCGCAGTTTCTGGCGATGGTGGCGGAGACCGATTTCGCGGGCCCGTTCCAGATGCACTTCGAGTATCCCCTGGGAGGAGCCAATAACGGCACGCGGACGCTGACGATTCCGAAAGAGGAAGTGTACGCGGCGATGAAGAAGGATCTGCAGAAGACTCGCGGCATGCTGGCCCAGGCCGGTTTATGAAGCGGCGCGCCTTTCTCGCCATGCCTGCACTGCTGGCGGCTGCTCCCGCGACGGATGCGCGAATCGACGAACTGACGATCGGGTTCGAAGACTTCCGGTATCGCACACCCTATAAGTTTGGGGGCAAGGAAGTAGACCGGGTCACGATGCTGAACGTGAAGTGCCGGGTGAGCACGAAGGCGGGAAAATCTGCCGCGGGCGCGGCATCCATGTCGATGGGGAATGTGTGGAGCTTCCCTGCCCCGAACGTAGAGTACGCGGTGACGCTGGGCGCGATGAAGGCGCTGGCGGAAAAGATCGCGGGGATCACGCGCGGGTTCACGGAATACGCGCATCCTTTGGATGTGAATCACGCGCTCGAGCCCGAGTATGTGAAAGCGGGGACGGAGGTGACGCGCGAGTTGAAATTGCCGCTGCCGGTGCCGAAGCTTTGTGTGCTGGTGACGGCGAGTCCGGTAGACGCGGCGATTCACGATGCTTTCGGCAAACTGCACGGGCGCAGCAGCTATGCGGTATGCGGCAGGGATTTTGTGCGGCACGATCTGGCGCACTATCTGAATGACGAGTTTCGCGGCGAGTACCTGGACCAGTACATCGCGGCGAAGGCGGCGCCGCGGGTGCGAATGTACCACTCCGTGGGGGCGAGCGATGCGCTGGATCGCGGCGAGTTGAAGCGGCCGGTTGGCGATGGCCTGCCCGAGACGCTGGAGGAGTGGATTCCGTACAACGGCATTACGGCAATCAAGATTAAGCTGAACGGTGCGGACCTGGCGTGGGACGTGGAACGAGTGGCGGCGATCGACCGAGTGACGACAGCGGCGCAGAAGAAGCGCGGCTTTGGGGACTGGGTGTACTCACTGGATTTCAACGAGCGCTGCCCGAACGTGCAATACCTGTTGGAGTTCGAGCATCAGTTAAAGGGCAAGGCGGCGAGCGCGTTCGAGCGCGTGCAGTACATCGAGCAGCCCACCGCGCGGGACCTGGCGGCGGACCGGAAGAACACGATGTTCGAAGCGGCGAAGCTGCGGCCGGTGGTGATCGACGAATCGTTAACGGGCCTGGATACTTTGCTGCTGGCGCGCGAGATGGGATACACGGGCGTGGCGCTGAAGGCTTGCAAGGGGCAGAGCGACTCGCTGTTGATGGCGGCGGCGGCGCAGAAGTACAAGATGTTTCGCTGCGTGCAGGATCTGACGTGCCCGGGCGCGGCGCTGGTGCACTCGGTGGGAATTGCGGCGCATGTGCCGGGAACGAGCGCGGTGGAAGCGAATGCGCGCGAGTACGTTCCCGTGGCGAACGCCGGATGGGAAAAGAAATACCCGGGAATCTTCGTGGTGAAAGACGGCTGGATGCGGACCGATGGGTTGGACCGGCCGGGATTGGGGACAAGCTGATATGAGCGGCATCAATCGACGACACTTTGCCTTAGGAGCGTTATCGGCGCTGAGCGCATCGCGAGTGATGGGAGCGAATGAGCGAGTGCGCACGGGCCTGATCGGCAGCGGCGGGCGCGGGCGGGAAGACTGGGGCACGTTCCTCAAGCAGCCGGACTTCGAGCCGGTCGCGGTGTGCGACGTGTACGCACCGTTCCTTGCCAAGGGCATCGCGATGACGGAAGGGCGGGCGAAAGCGGTGAAGGATTTCCGCCGTCTTTTGGAAATGCCGGATATGGACGCAGTGATTGTGGCCACGCCCGATCACTGGCACGCGCTGATGACGGTGGCGGCGTGCGAAGCCGGCAAGGACGTCTATTGCGAGAAGCCGCTTTCGCTAACGGTGACGGACGGGCGCAAGATGCTGGATGCGGCGCGCAAAAACAAGCGCGTGGTGCAGGCCGGCAGCCAGCAGCGCTCGGGATCGCACTACTCGGCGGCGGTGAAGCTGATTCAGGACGGCGGAATCGGCGAGGTGCATCGCATACATTGCGGGTACCAGCGGAATATTTTTCCGGGGTTGAAGCCGACGGAAATGGCGGACGGAAAGACGGAAGGGTTCGATTACGAAATGTGGCTGGGGCCGGCCCCGAAACGGGCGTTCGACCCCTTTCGCTGCATCTACAATTTCCGCTGGTTCTGGGACTACTCCGGCGGGCAGATGACGAATTGGGGCGCGCATCATCTGGACATCGCGCGCTGGATTGTGGGTGCGGAAGCGGCGAGCACCGATCGCGGGCTTCGGCGGGCGGTATGCGCTGACGGATGGCGGCGAGACTCCGGACGTGCAGGAGGTGACGTACCAGTTCCCGAAGGTCGTGGTCACGTGGACGGTGAGCGAAGTGGCGGAGGGCGCGAAGGGCGTCACGCTCGATATCTATGGCACGAAGGGCTCCATGACTCTGTTGCGCGGAGGTTTCCAGGTGACGCCGGAGAAACTCGGCACGGGCAAGGAGAAGACTCCCGCGATGGAGGCGCTCTCGATGAAGGGCGACGATTTGAACGCGGCGCACGCTCGCAATTTCCTGGATTGCGTGAAGAGCCGCAAGCGGCCGAATGCCGATGTGGAAGAAGGTCATCGTTCGGCGACGATGTGCCATCTGGGAAATATTTCGACGAGGCTGGGACGCAGCTTGAGGTGGGACGCGGCAAAAGAGCAGGTAGTGGGCGATGCGGAAGCCAATGCGATGCTATCCCGGCCCTATCGCGGACCGTGGAAACTGAGTTAGGAACGGGAGACTCCGCGGGATCTCCCGAGCTATCGGTAGACGATTAAACTGCAGTTTTACGTAAACGCAATTCCTCGGCGGCACGGAACCAATCTTCTTCCGGCGAGCCTTCGGGAGAACCTCGATCCAGCCAGAGTTGGAAAGCGCGGGCGGCGATATCATCGTGTCCAAAGGCGACGATGCCGTGGCCCACGGTGGGCGGCTGGGCTTGCAGGTGAGCTTCCCGGTTGTGTTCCTGATTTTGGCGGCTCAGCTCCGGGCCGGTCAGGTGGTCCTGTTTTCCCTGCTCCTCTCCCACACGGTGTGCGTGGGAAGGACGGTCATGCAGTTCCGTCGCTCGCGGATAGTTGTCATACTGCGATCCGTTTTTCTGACGAGACATACTAAACTGCTCCTTTCGTTCAAAGAGTATCTGCTGGTAGGGTAGCGCCATCGCGCACGGGGTGCCGTGTGCAATCGCACGGGGGTTAGAATCGCTGCACGGCGATGCGGCGGGCTGCCAACTCGGCAAGTAGTTGAACCACAGCAGGGGAGGCTTCCGCGTCCCCGGGGACTACGATGGCCCACTGAAGATCTTCACGAAACTCTTTGGAGCTAATACGCCAGGGTGCCAGTTGCGGAGGGGTGACGGCGCCGATCCGGATCACGGACCAGTTCCGGACCAGGGCGTACGCGGTGTCACGATCCGGGCAGGGGCCGCGCACGATGAAGTGATTATCGCCGTGGACCAGAATTCCGAGCATGGGTCAACGTCCCCGCACGCCGACTTCATCGAGGTGCGCCAGCAGGTCGGCGGGATCCTGATAGATACGGTAGGCGCCGGCGCGTTCCAACTCCTCTTCGCCGTAACCGCCGGAGAGAAGGCCGATGCTCAGGGCGCGGGCGCGGCGCGCGGCGAGAAGATCCCAGATGCTGTCGCCGACGACTACGGAATCCTCGATCGCGACGCCCAGGCGATCGGCGGCGGCGAGGAAGAGATCGGGATCGGGCTTCGCGTGGGCGACCTGATCGCGGGTGACGATGGGGAGGTCCGGACTCACGCCGAGAGCGGCGAGAGCG
The DNA here is from genome assembly GCA_963811575.1 of uncultured Solibacteraceae bacterium. Classification (GTDB taxonomy): domain Bacteria; phylum Acidobacteriota; class Terriglobia; order Bryobacterales; family Bryobacteraceae; genus Solibacter. Next base: position 845,962 of record CAWERY010000018.1, read on the forward strand.
GGAGCGGCGCTATCGCGATAGCCGCTGGTGGCAATGGCGTGGGGCACCTGCTGCTGCGCGAGGTAGGCGAGAAGGTCCCGTGGCGCCGGGCAGCGGACGGACCTGGCCGGCATAGTTGCGGTAGGCCTCGCCGTGCAATTTCAACATGCGCGCCACTTCCCCTTCGCTGAGATTGCGGCCGGTTTCGCGGGCGAGCGCATTGACGAAAAGTCCGCCGCTCATGCCAATGCGGCGATGAATGCGCCAAACCGAGAGGGGGAGTCCGGCGATTTCCAGGGCGTCGCGCCAGGCGAGGACGTGTTGATAAACACTATCCACAAGCGTGCCATCGAGATCGAAGAGGAAAGCGGGCATGCCTGTAGTGTCGCGCACCTGACCGGAAGGCCGGGGCAGCCAGGGGGCCGGGCGGTACTGATATACTTTGTGCGGAGCCCTGTAGCTTCCGTTATGCGTCTATTGCCCCTGTTCGCAATTGCGTGGATCACCGCCACTGCCCCGGCGTTCGCCGAAGGGATCACCATCGTACTCGATTTCCAGGGACCGCGATCGGAACAATCGATCACGGAAATGAAGCACGAATTCGAGGGGATTATGAAGGATTCCCCCTTGCGCTTCGATTTTCAATCGCGCAGTCAAGCGGAGCAGAGCGTCTCTAACGACCAACTGGTGGTGGTGCGATTCAAAGGCAAATGCGTCTTCGAACCTGTGCCGTACCTGATCGACGAGCGGGGGCCGATGGCATTCACTTACTCGACCGACGGCGCCATCCAGCCATTCAGTGAAGTGGCGTGCGACCGGGTGACGCAGGCCATGAGATCCGCCATGTCCGGCGGGGATTTCGCCAGGGGAGATGTTTTGCTGGGCCGCGCATTGGGGCGCGTGCTGGCCCACGAAGTTGTACATATCCTCACTAAATCCGGCCATCACGGCACCACCGGGATCGCCAAGACGGCGCTTTCGGGCAGCCAGTTGATCGCTCCGGAACTGGCTTTGGATGCGGACGATTTACACCGCATCAGCGACCACACCGTCCGCCGATCAAATTAATTGATTCGACATCTGTCCCGGACGCTGGTAACATTCCGTCTACACGTACCGTCAGCGCCCTGGTTGCGCAGCGTTCGCTCCTTGTTTTGAGCGGTGCCTCAGTCCGGCATTGTGAGAACTGCGGGGTAGAGCGCGCACGTTCACCCCAAAACATCCACATCCAACCAATCTGAGGGGATTGCCATGAACGTCATGACGCTTGACGGAACAACAGAAAAACGAGTTTACGCAGCGCGGATTCTCGCGGCGGAGTTTCGGAAGAATCGCCGCCATGATGACCGCGGGAGCTACCGCGCTACCTTTCTTCAACGAGCCTGCGATGGCGCAGTTGTCCGCGATTCGCGGCGGCATGCCGGCGGGAGCGGTTAAGATCAACGCCAACGAAAATCCCCTGGGACCGTGCGAGGAAGCGCTGGCGGCGGTGCATGCGATTGCCAAGAACGGCGGCCGGTATCTATATGAAGAGACCTTCGGCTTTCAGGAACTGCTGGCCGAGCAGGAGGGGTTGAAGCGCGATTACGTGCAGCCCTATGCCGGCTCGAGCGCGCCGCTGCACCAGGCGGTATTGGCGTTCACCTCGCCCACCAAACCCTTTGTGACCGCGGACCCTGGCTACGAAGCCGGCGAACGCGCGGCTGAGTTTATCGGCGCCAAGGTCATACGCATTCCGCTGAATCAAACGTACGCGCACGATGTGAAGAAGATGGCGGCGGCGAGCCCGGACGCGGGATTGATCTACGTCTGCAATCCGAACAATCCCACCGGCTCACTGACGCCGCGCAGCGAGATTGAGTGGCTGCTGGAGAACAAACCGAAGGGGAGCGTGCTGATGGTGGATGAGGCCTACACGCACATCGCGGGCGCGCCCTTCTGCAGCGACCTGGTGGCGAAGGATAAGGACATCATCCTGCTGCGCACCTTTTCCAAGATCTACGGGATGGCGGGATTGCGCGCGGGCGCGGCGCTGGGGCGTCCCGACCTGCTGGCGAAGATCATGCCGTATTCCTCGGGGGCGCTGCCGGTGACCGGGATGGCGGCGGCGACCGCGAGTCTGAAATCGAAGACGGTGGTGCCGGAGCGCCGCAAGATCATTGGCGCGGTGCGTGAGGACGTCCTGAGCTTCCTCGATAAGCACAATTTCAAATACGTTCCTTCGGTCTCCAACAAATTCATGGTGGACGTGAAGCGGCCCGGGCTGGAAATCAAGGACGCGATGGAGAAGGAAAAGATCTACATCGGACGGGTCTGGAAGAGTTGGCCCACTTACGTTCGGGTTTCGATTGGAACCCAGGAGGAGATGAACAAGTTCAAGACGGCGTTCCTTAAGGTGATGGCTTGAGCCCATTCGCGCGAAGGCGACTGGCGCGCGCAAAGGGCTACGACTGGGAGTCGTTTCTGGGGGACTGTTCGGGAGGCGTGATCGCGGCATTGATCGCGCTCCCATACGGCTTGGCAATGGCCTCCTTGATGGGACTGCCGCCGGTGCTGGGTGTCTTCACGTCGATTCTGACGGCACCGGTAATTGCGGCGCTCGGGCGCAACCCGGTATTGATCGGCGGTACCGCGAGCGCGACGGTGCCTTTCATTGCGCTCGCGGTGCGGGGGCAGGGCCTGGGCGGCGCGGTGAAGGTTTCGATTGTCGCCTCGGTGATCATGATGGGATTCTGCGTGATTCGCCTGGGGAGGCATATCACGCGCGTGCCGCACGCTGTGGTGACGGGCTTTTCCTGCGGAATCGGCGCGATGATGCTGGTGTCGCAGCTGGACACGATACTGGGTGTGGATTCGCCGGCGACCCGATCCGCGGGGTCGACATTGCTGCAGTTGGCCGCGGTGGCGGAACGGCTGGGGAGCACGCGGCTGGCGCCGCTTGCGCTCGGGTTGGTGGTGATGACGGCAGCGACGCTGGCGGCGCGGTGGAGCTCGCGCGCTCCCGCCCCGTTGATCGGCGTGGGACTCGCGATCGTGCTGGCGAAGTTCATGGGGTTTCACGAAAAAGAGATTGGCGCGCTGCATGCGGGCTTACCTCCGTTCGTAGGATTTAGCTGGAGCCCGCAGGACGTGTTGACAGTGCTGCCCTCCGGATTTGCGCTGGCGTTTGTATCGAGCGTCAATATCCTGATCACGTCGCGCGTGGTGGAGCATTTCCGCGGCCGTCATCGAAAGATGAAGACATCGGACGCGGATGCCGAATTGGGCGCGTACGGAATCGCGAATCTTTGCGCGGGAATGTTCGGCGCGCCGCTCAGTGTGGGCATTCCGGCGCGCAGTTTAGCGGTGGTGCGATGCGGCGGCACGACGCGAATCGCCAACCTGCTGCACGCAGTTTTTCTAGCCGCAATTTTATGGGTGGGGTCGAGCGTGGTGGGGCACGTTCCGTTGCCCGCCCTGGCCGGTGTTACCGCATGGATGGGGCTCTGCCTGCTCGATTGGAGCACATGGCGGCGCCTGCCGAAGATGAGCCGCACCGATGCCGCCGCCTTTCTGGTGACGGCGATCTCGGTCTTGGCCGTCAACGCGGTTCTCGCCGTGGCTCTGGGATGTTCGATCTACGCGGTGCATGCAGCCTACGTGCGTTGGGGACGCGCGGCCGGCAGAGTGCCGGATTTGCAAATCGATTAACCGGGTAACGGGGTCCAAAGGGGTTAGTTCAATTCAATCAGGGGGAGACGTGTATGAAGACGAAGAGCGTGTTATGCGGCGTCGCATTTGTGGTAGCCGCCTGGTGCCAGTCGTACCTGGGAGGCGTACGCGGCAACGTGTTCGACGCATCCGGAAAAGCGATTGGGGAAGCGAAAGTGACGCTGGTGGACGAAGGCGGAGGTACGCAGCGCGCCACCATTTCGGCCGGTGAGGGGGGCTTCAACTTCAGCCAGGTGGTGCCGGCCACATATACCGTTGTGGCGGAGGCGCCCGGATTCAAGAAGTTCGAGCGTAAGCACGTGATGGTGGCCACGCAGGAATTTGTCTCGCTGGATCTGAAGATGGAAATCGGGTCTGTGAACGAAAGCGTGCAGGTAACCGAAGAGATTCCGCTGATCGAATCGACCAACGCATCGCAGGGGCAGGTGCTCGAGCGCCAGCAGTTGATCGACCTGCCGAACCTGGGGCGGAACCCGTTCATGATGTCGAAACTGGCGCAAAACGTAACGCCGGTCGGCGACCCGCATTACAACCGCATGGAAGATCAAAGCGGCTCCTCGCAGATCTCGATCGCCGGCGGACCGGTGCGCGGCAACAACTACCTGCTGGATGGAATTCCGATCACCGACGCGGCGAATCGCGCGATCATCATTCCGACGCTCGAAGCGGTGGAGCAGGTGAAGGTGCAATCCAACACCTATGACGCGGAGATGGCGCGCACCGGCGGCGGAATGTTTAACACGTACCTGAAATCCGGCACGAACGAATGGCACGGCAGCCTGTTCGGCAGTTTGCGGCAAACGAGCTGGGCGGCCAACAATTTCTTCAACAACGCGGCGGGAATTGCGCTGCCGCAGCAGCCGAATAAGACTTTCGGCGCGAGCTTCGGCGGCCCGATTCGCATTCCCAAAGTCTACAACGGGAAGAATCGGACGTTCTTCTGGCTGGCTTGGGAAGGCTATCAGGATACGCAATCGAATACGTCGCAGTTCAGCACGCCGACAGCGCTGGAACGCATCGGCGATTTCTCGCAGAGCAAGACGGCAAGCGGCGCACTCAACGTGATCTACGATCCGCTGAGCACGGTTTGCGTCGGCAGCACCTGCACCCGGCAGCCCTTCGCCGGCAACGTGATTCCGAACGGTCAGTTGAATCCGGTGGGTTTGGCGATGGCGGCGACGTATGTCAAGCCGCAGACGGCGTCGGCATACTACGGCGCGCCCAACCTGACGCAGGCGGCCACACTGGCGGCAAAGGCTTCGCAGAAGACGGCGAAGCTCGATCACCAGTTCACCAACTGGTGGCGCAGCAGCCTGAGCTATCTTCGCTACTATTCGCTCGAGCCGGGCAACAACTGGTTTCCCACGGTTTCCTCGCCGGATCAGTGGCTGTTGCTGCGGCGCGTGGATACCACGCAGTTCAACAACATCCTGACGATCTCGCCGACGACCGTGCTCACGGTCCGGTACGGCTTCAACCGATTCCCGAACTACGGGTACCAGCAGAGCCAGGGCTACAACCTGGCGAGCCTGGGTTTCAATCCCGGTTACGTGGCGCAGGTTCCCTCGCCGACCTTCCCTAACGTGACGATGACGTCGCAGTACAGCCTGGGAACGAATAACAACTTCTACTACGTACACCACTCGAAGAATTTTTCCACCGGCCTGGCGAAGTACCAGGGGCGGCACAATCTGAAGGGCGGCTTCGACTATCGCCGGATCCACGACGATGGTAATGATTTCGCCAACAGCGCGGGCGCGTTCACGTTCAACGGCGTGTTCACACGGTCCACTCCGCTGACCGCGGTGGCGGGCACGGGTGCGGATATGGCGGACATGCTGCTCGGGACGGCATCGGCGGGCACCGGCTACATTCCGACCAAGCTCTACGAATACGCCGACTACTTTGGAGCGTATTTCCAGGACGATATCCGGTTGACGAAGACGCTCACGGTCAACGTAGGCGTGCGCTGGGAGCGGGAGTACGGCTTGCAGGAAAAGAACAACTCGATGGTGGTCGGGTTCGATACCAAGAGCGTGAATCCGCTGGCCGCGAACGTAACGGGGATTCTACCCAAGGGCGTGATCCAGTTCGCCGGAGTCAACGGCAACAGCATCCACGTCAGCAATCCGAACATGAACAAAATGGCGCCGCGCATCGGGCTCGCCTGGCAGCTGGATTCGAAGACTACGGTACGCGGCGGCTACGGCCTTTACTGGGCGCCGCAATTCGCGATCGGCACGCCTTACAATCCTCCGGGCTTCACGGCGACCACCAGCTACATCGCGTCGAACGACGGCAATGCGACGCCCGCCACCTACGTCAACAATCCGTTCCCCACGGGCTTGGCCAAGCCGACCGGCAGCACGCTGGGCGACCTGACCGGTATCGGGCAAAGCCTCTCGATCATCGATCCCAATGCGCGCTCGCCGCGCGTGCAGCAGTATTCGATCGACATCCAGCGCGAGCTGCCGTTCGGCGTCGCGGTCGAAGTCGGCTATGTAGGTTCGCACTCCACGCACCTTACGCAGGCGACGGCCAACATCAATATCAATGCGCTGAATCCGGCGCTGCTCTCGCAGGGCGCGGCGTTGACGGCGACGGTGGCCAATCCGTTCTTCAACAAGGGCGGCGCGGGCGTCATCGGCAGCGCGACGGTCAGCCAGGTGCAATTGCTGCTGCCCTATCCTACGTTCAGCACGATCAATTACCAGTACAACGACGGCAGCTACGCACGTTACGATTCGCTGATTGCCAAGGCCCAGAAGCGAATGAGCATGGGGCTGACGTTCCTTTCGACGATGACCTGGTCGCGCAATCACGATGCGAGTTCGGGCGGCGCGGGGAACTTCCTCAATGCCGGCGCTGCCGGACCGCAGAATCCCTACGACATGAAATCCGAATACAGCCTGTCGAACGTGGACACACCGATGCGCTGGTCCACGGGCTTCACGTTCGATCTGCCGTTCGGCAAGAATAAGAAGTTCCTGAGCGGCAGCAAGGCTCTGGATTACGCGGTGGGCGGATGGTCGATGAATGCGATCAGCGTTTATCAATCCGGCTTCCCGATTCAGATCACGCAAAGCACGAACAACAATTCGGTGTTCGGATACGCCAGCCAAAGGCCAAGCGCTACCGGCACTTCGCCGGTGACCAGCGGCAGCCTGGAAGACCGGCTGGGCAATTACATCAACGCGGCGGCGTTCTCCACGTCGGCGCGCGGTTCGTTCGGGAACGTCGCTCGAACGCTCGACATGCGGGGTCCGGGACAGGCGAACTGGGATGCCTCGATCTTCAAGAGCATCTCCATCACGGAAAAGTTCAAGGGGCAGTTCCGGGCGGAAGCGCTCAACGCTTTCAATACGCCCATGTTCGCCGCACCGAACGCGGCCTTCGGCAGCAGCTCTTTCGGACGCATCACTTCGCAGGTGAACTTCTCGCGAATGATGCAGCTGGGATTGCGCTTCTTCTTTTAAGCACTAATCGAACAGTTGAAACGGCCGCTCCGCAAGGGGCGGCCTTTTTTGTGCCCGGCTGACTTCTGCGAATGGGCACAAAAAAGCCCCGCCCGGGACTTGCCCGGACGGGGTGAGAGGATGGGTCAAAAGGAGAACTTAGGCTGTCGGCTTTGCCGGGCGCTGCTTTTCCAGCTCGTCGGCCAGGATGATGGCTTCGGCAAGGTCGCGCATGGGGCGACGGAGACGGCGGCTTTCATTGCGCAGCTTCAAGTAGGCATCCTCTTCGGTGATGTGATACTTATGCTGCATGATGCCCTTGGCACGCTCCACGACCTTGCGGGTTTCGAGGGCGCGCTTGGCTTCCAGCGTCTCCGACATGAGCCTGGCGTTTTCGATGGCACTAGCGGCCTGACCGGCGACTACCTTCACGAAATCGATTTCATCTTCGGCAAACTGGTGCACTTCGCGGGTGTAGATATTGATGGTGCCGATCACGGTGTCGCGCGTAAACATGGGCACGGAGAGCAGCGAGGCGAGACCGGTCTTGCGGGCAAGTTCCGGATACCGGTACTGCTTCTCTTCGAGAACATTGGGAATCATGATGGGCTGGCGTTCGCGAACCACGCGGCCAATCAGGGATTCCTCGATCTTCAGCGGCATGCGGTGAAGATAATCTTCCGACGAGCAGCGCGCCGCGCTGATGTTCAATTCCTGGCGTTCTTCGTCCACCAACATGACGGAGCAGACCGGCGAATCGAGTTTGTCGGCGAGCATCTCCGCAATCGTCTGAAGAATGCGATCCAGGTAATTCTTTTCGTTGACTCCCTCGGCGAGGCCGGCGAGAGCTTCCAGGCGCCGCGTGGCGCGCTCGGAACGTTCGGCCAGGCGGCTCTTCGCAATCGCACCGCCCATCTGCTCGCCCATGAAGGAAACCAGAGCGACTTCGTCCTGGGTGTGGGGATGCTTGGACTGGTGATGAATATTGATAACGCCGATCAGTTCGCCGGCAGTGACCAGGGGCACCGAGAGGAAGGCCTGATAGGTGTCTTCGGGCAGCTTCTGAAAGCTCTTAAAGCGCGAATCGGCAGCGGCATTGGCGCCGAGCGCGACCACGCTCTTGTTCTGCGCGACCCACCCGGTAATTCCCTCTCCCATCTTCATCCGGATGTGGCCGATTTCCTTGGTATGCGGTAACTGAGATGCGCGAAGGACAATTTCCTTCCGGTGTTTGTCCACCAGGTACACCAAACACGCGTCGCAATCGGTTACTTCTACTGCCAGACCAATCAGTTCCTGGAGCATTTTCTCCAGAGTCAGATTTGAGCTGACGATGTTGCTGATCTGATGCAACAGTTCAACTTGGCTTTTGGCTTCCATGACCGGCACTTGGTTTTCCCCTTTGTTCCTAAACTTGAGTTTAAGATCGGGGCTTCCGGCACGTCCAATCAATATTTCCTATTCGCGGTATCAGGTGGTCTCAGCGAAAAAGCTGGGGAGCGAAATCGGCCAGGTAGTTCCGCCAGTTACGCCATACGTGGCCTTCTTCGGAGGGCGCAAACGTGTGCCGGATCTCCTTCTTGGCCAAGGTATCGTGGAATGCCTGCGCGGGCTCGAAAAGGCTGTCGGTTTTTCCACAGGCAATATAAAATACCTTGAGTTTCTTATTGGCGGCCGCCGAATCATCCAGGAATTCTTTGTACTGCTCGTTCATCGTTTGGACGCGCAGCGCCGCGCTGAAGGCGCCGACGGAGTGGAAGGTATCCAGATGATGCAGTCCGACGTTGAGGGCCTGCCCGCCGCCCATCGAGAGGCCGGCAATGGCGCGGTCGGCCGGCTTGGCGGAGATCCGGTACAACTTCTCGGCGTACGGCAGGACATCTTCCAAAAGGTCGTTTTCAAATGCCTTAGCTTCGGTCTGCGGCGTGGCGGGCCCGAGGTAGACGTCCTGGCGCGCACGGCCGTAGGGCATGACCACGATCATCGGTTTCGCCTTGCCGGCCGCGATCAGATTGTCGAGGATCAGATTGGCGCGGCCGATCGACACCCAGCCCGACTCCGTATCGCCGGAACCGTGCAGAAGATAGAGCACCGGGTAGGTTCCCTTCGCCGCTTCGTAGCCGGGCGGGGTGTAGACGTCGATCCGCCGCCACGCGCTCAGCGATTTGGATTGGTACCAGTTCTCATGCACGGTGCCGTGGGGAACGGCCTGCATGTCATACGGCGCGGGCGCCTCCGCCGGGATCTCGAAGAGCGATTCCGAGGTCCGCTCCCCGCGTTTGATCATCGGGTTCACGGGATCCAGCACGCTAACCCCGTTGATCCGGAAGTTATAACTATAGATAGCGGGATTGAGCGGACCGAGCGTGACGCTCCATACTCCGTCCTCGGCCTTCTGCAAGGCGGGCGCGCCCTGCACGAAATCACCGGAGACTTTGACATCGGTGGCCTCAGGGGCTCGCAGGCGGAACGTCACGGTGCGATCCGGGCGCACCTCGCAACTGTTAATCGCCGGCGGGGCATCGCCACGTCCGCCACGTCCGGCTGGAGGAGGGGTTTGCGCCGATAGCAATCCGGCGAAGACAAGCGAAATGGCCAACGGAGACAATCGCATCATGCCACGGATTGTATCAGGATGGAGTTAAGAGTTCAGGGACTGCCTCTAGGGCTGGCTTGCCTTGGTCAAACCATCGACCAAAATGCGCGCGAGATCGGCGATCAGCAGGGCGCCCGCATTGTCCGGGGTGTAATCGATCTTCGGCATATCGTCTACCGTGATCGCCATGGCGATGCGGCCTCCCTTGGCATAGACCAACGCCACCTCGGAGCGCAGCGCGTCGAGCGCGCCGGTCTTGTTCGCGATACTCATGCCGCTGAGTTTCCGGCGGACGCCCGTGCTGTCCTGACATCGTTTCAAGACAGCGAGTATCTCCTTCGATGCCTCAGGGTTGACGATCTCGCCGCGCTCCAGCTTTTCGAGAATCGAGACCATATCGCGCGGGGTGGAAACTCCCAGGCCGTATTTTTGATTTTCCGGCAGCTTGCCTTCCGCGCTCCAACCCTCAGCCGCTTTCAACTGGGTGCCATCGCCGCGCACCTTGCGCATGGAGCGCGTGGTCTTGATACCGATCTTGTCCAGGTACGCATTCACGGCATCGGCGGTAAAGCGCTCGAGGATCATGTTGGTGGCGGAGTTATCGCTGAGCACGATCATCAGGTGAACCACGTCGCGTAGCGGGAGTTGCACGCCATCGGAAAATTCCGCGCCGATGACTCCGCTGCCCGAGACTTTGTCCTTCGCGGTGATGGTCAGCAACTCGTCCCACTTCGCCTTGCCGGCCGCCACCTGGTCCGTAACGGCCAGGAAGATGGGCAGCTTAATGGTACTCGCGGTCCGCACCGGCATGGTCTCTCGGATGCCGACCGAAGCTCCGGTATCGAGATTTTTGGCGTAGAGCGAAACGGTTCCCTGAAAATCCGCGATGCGCGCGCGCAAGGCGTCCCGCAGAGGCTGCGCAGGTGCAACGGCGGTGAAGAAGAGGGCAAACATGGCGGCATTGCGCATGGATCTGATCATACCCCGTGGACGCAAAGGTTACACTAATCGGAGCCATGTACCGAACCTTGATAGCAGCCGTATGGATCGCCGGGTGCGCCCACGGCCAGGATCGAATCGCCAACCTGTTGGAGCGGCTCTCGAATGCGCCGGGCCCTTCGGGCTTCGAAGAGCCCGTCCGGAAGTTGATGGTCGAAGAGATGAAGCCGCTCTCCACGTCGCTGGTATTCGACGGCATGGGCTCGATCATCGCGACCCAGGGCAGCACCGGACCGCGCGTCATGATCGACGCACACATGGATGAATTGGGGGGAATGATCCGGCGCATCACGCCGGGCGGTTTCCTGACCATGCAGATGCTGGGCGGATGGATGGATCAGGCGCTGGTGGATCAGCGCTGGATCATCATCGGCTCCAAGGGCCCGGTGCGCTCGGTCACGGGGATTCGCGATGTCCACGTAGTTCCGCCGGACGAACGGGCGCGCGTGTACTCGCGCGACAACCTGTTCCTCGATGTCGGCGCGAAGAGCGCGGAAGAGGTGCGTGCGCTCGGCGTGGAGCCCGGCGACCCGGTGGTTCCCGATGCTCCGTTCACGATTCTCAACGGCACCGATCAGTATCTCGGCAAGGCGTGGGACGATCGGGCTGGCTGCGCCGTGGTGGTCGAAGCGATGCGGCGCCTTGCCGGCATGCCGCACAAGGCGCAACTCTTTTTTGTGATCACCACGCAGGAAGAGATCGGGCTTCGCGGCGCTCATACGGCGGCGGATTTCGTCAAGCCGGAGATCGCCATTGCACTCGAAGGCGGCGTCGCGGGCGACACCCCCGGCACGCACCCCGAAGAGACGCAAGCCAAACTGGGCGGCGGCCCCGGAATCTTCCTCTATGATTCTTCCGCGCTGCCCAATCGTAAGCTCACACAGTATGTGAAAGAGACGGCGCGGGCCAACCAGATTCCGCTGCAGCTCGACTTGGTACAAGGCTACGGCGACGATTCCGCCGAGATCCAGAAGAGCACGGCCGGCGTCCCGACCGTGAACCTGGTGGTGCCCGCGCGGTACACGCACGCGCATAACGGCATCATCAACCGGAAGGATTTCGACCGCATGGTCGAGCTGCTGGTGGCCTTGATCAACGGGCTTGACGATGCAAAAGTCCGGCAGCTTCGCGACTTCGCACAGTAACGTTTACTTCGACGCGCTCAGATTGTCGATCTGAACTTCAAGAAGATGGTTGACCCGGATTCCGTAGATGCCATCGACCTTTGCCATCGCACCGGTCTTCGGCTCCGAGTGCACCACTACGCCGTTTACTACGAAATCGACTTTGTCAGCCTGCGGAGCGAACCTCGAGAACGTTGGTGGATTTTCCGTCCGCTTCCGGCTTCTTCACGGCATCGTTGGGCGTCTTGGGAGACACGGTACTGGTAGCTTCGCCGTCGCGGCGTTTGATCAACCAGGTACCGTTCTGGGCGATCACGAAGTAGAGATAGCTCTGCTGCGGACCCTCCAGCCCGCTGCCGCCAAAGACCAGGCCGTAATAATTGTTATGGCCGCTTGGCTTCATCAGCGTAAACGTGCCCTTCAATGTATAGTTGCCGGTACGCGGTGTTCGACGGGTTCCAATAGACCGCCGCCTGCGGATTCGTTGCATGGTAGCCCGAGCCCATGGTGACGAACTTGATGTCGCCCGGCGCATCCGGGTCCGAGGCGGCGGTGCTGCGATCGACGCGCATCTTCCAACCTTGCGGAGCCTGCGCCAAAAGCGGTATGCAGGCGGCGAGAGCGAATACGGCGACCGGAACGTGGTGCTTCATAATGTGTTCTCCTTTGATGCTTCGGAGACTACCACAGTCAGGCGGGCCGAGCGAGCTTGCGAACTACCCACGTAGTCATGCAGCGCTGATTTTGCACCACGGTGGTCTTCAACGGGTCAAGGAGGTCGCCGCCCAATTCCCGGGTGAAGGCGAGCAGGAGCGATTCGTCCACCAGGTAGCGCTCCGAGCCGTCAGGCAGCTGGAAGCGGCGGCCCGCCACACGCCTCACTTGCTGCTCCATGCCGATGGAGGAGGCCAACCGGCAGAATAACAGCCCTCCGGGCTTCAGAACGCGCCACGTGCCGCGCAGCATGGCGGCAAAGTGCGCGTCGTCACGCGCGAAATGGAGGACGGCGCTGCTCAGCACGACATCGGCAAATTCATCCGGAAAGGACAATGACTCAAGCCCCTCTACCCGCAGGTTGGCGGCGGGAAGGTGCGGCGCCACGCGGCGCACCGCTTCGACCGCACGCGCGTCGGCATCCACGCCGAAGACTTCGTAACCCTCGCGAAGGAAGTAGACCAAATTGCGTCCGGAGCCGCAGCCGGCATCAAAGATGCGCATGCCCGGAGCGATCCGGCCGCGCAGCAGTTGATCGAATAAGTAGATATCGATGGGACCGAATTGTTCCTGAAGGGAGAGGTTCACCGCCGGTCACCAGCGAGTGCGAAGGCAACGATGGTCTGGCGCTGGTCGCCCTCCAACAACTCATCTTCCAGGCCTTCCGTGTCCACTTCCACCTGACATGCGGCAATCTGTTCGTCCGTGGCGCCCACGTAGTTCAGTTCACAGACGCCCAACACATCCCCGCCGCTGCGCACCGCGGGGCCGAAAATCCGGCAGGTGACCGGGCGGGCGTCATAGAGATCGCAGGTCAGCGTTTCCGTGTCGAGCGCCGGACAAGGCTCCTCATCGGCGAAAGCGGCGAAGCGCTCCTCGGCGTCTTCGTCTTCATCGAGCACTCCGGTTGCGGCGTTGCCGGGAAAGTCACGCATGCGTCCGATGGCTTCGGCGGCGCGGCGGCGAACGCGAGCGGCGCGCTCCGGGTCGCGCCGCTCCAGTTCCGAAAGGCCGGCTCGCAGACGGGCCGCATCCAGTTGCGTGATGGGAAACGGACCCATGCAACACTCCGCGCAGCCCGGCTTGCAGACCAGCCAGGCGCCGCTCTTTCGCGTCGCCTCGGCCATCGCGGCATCCACGATTTGAATCAGGTCCCCATCCTTGGCCACGCTTCGAGAATAGCGCGGCGAGCCGCCGGGCCCCTAGTTCAAGATGAAGTTCACAAGGATGGGTGCGGAGACTTCGACAGCTTGTCCGTTGAGCAGGGTCGGTTCATAGACCCACTGGCGAACGGCTTCGATCGCGGCCTTGACCAGCAGGGGATGGCCGCGAACCACTTTCAATTCGTGAATGCGGCCATCCACGCCGAGCACGCCGAGCAGTTCCACCGTCCCCGAAACGCGCGCCTGCCTGGCAAGCGCGGGATACACGGGATCCACCCTGCGAATTGGCGACGCCATCTTCACAGTCGTAATGCGCGGCGGTGCGGCGGTGGCGGCAGGCTTGGGCGAGATCGTGATGGACAGGCTCGGGCGGCCGCAAGACGGGCAAGGTCCGGGCCGCGGAGCTCAGCAGATCTGAGAGAATGCCGCCGGGCGCGCCTCCCTCGCGGCCTAACGGCACGCCGCCAGGGACACCCGGGCCGTCGCTAAAAGCGGGCAGTTCGGGATCCTCGAGGATCATCGGGCCTTTGGGAATCGTCTTGGGGATTAAGAGGATTCCATTACGAAACTGAGACACCGGCGCCGGCGAGTGTGTCGCTGACTGTTGTCCCGGAGGCAGCGGCGGAGGCGGCGGTGGGCCGGGAGGCGCAATCGACACCAACCAGGCGACGCGCGGTAGCGCCTGCGGCGAAATCATCGGGGCGAGCAGCGCGCAGGCCACCAGCAGCGCCTGTCCGGTGAACCCCATCGCGGTAGTCCAAACGCGTTTTCCGGATGAACCGTAGGAAAGTGTTGCCGTCTCAAACATGGTGTGCTCCTTTCATCGCGCCGCGCAGACACACTTCTTCCCCGGACAGAAAACGGGGGAAATGCGGCTCAGTTGCCGTTGCGCCGGGTTGTTGGCATTGCCGTCAACCTTCACACAAATAGACACCAGGACCGTGTGAAAGTTCCACGTCGATTGCGGCTTGGTCTATTGGGAAGGCGCGTAATAGCCGTGACGGAAGAATGGGCGGAGCGTGGGCACGCCGAGACCTTTGGGCGGGATTACCTTCACTTGCAGCGTGTGGTAGCGGCCGTCGCGAATCTGGTTCGCCGGCGTATATCCCAGGACGTAACGATTGCGCAGTTCCACGCCGATCTTTGCCGCGATATCGGGAAGCTCGTTGGCGTCGGCCGGCAAGTGTCTTCCGCCAGTCTGCTCCGAAAGATCGGTGAGCAAACCGGGGCCGCCCGCCTCTTCCGGCGTGCGCATGCGGCCTCCGGCGAATTCGTACACGCCGATCGCGTAGATTAAGACGTCATTTTCACGCACCAGATTGCGAACTTCGCTTTCCGTGTAGCGGCTGCTGTTATCGCCGCCATCGGAGATGATCAGCAGGGCCTTGCGCGTCTTCTTGGTTTTCTTCATTTCATTCATCGCCAGGAAGATCGCATCCAGCAGGGCGGTGCGTCCCTTGGATTGCGCCCACGTGAGCTGGTTTTGAATCTCCTGCACGTCCCGCGTCAACGGCACCACCATCTTCGGCTGATCGTTGAACTCCACCAGGAAGAACTCGTCATCGGGGTTGGAAGTCTTGAAAAACTCCGCGGCTGCCATGCGCGATTTCTGGAGCTTCGGTCCCATGCTGCCGCTGATGTCGAAGACCAGGCCGACCGCGACCGGCTCGTCGTCCATGGAGAAATGCGTGATCGTCTGCTCCACGCGATCTTCCAGGATGCGGAAATGTTCCTTCTCGAGGCCGGTGACGGGACGATTGGAAGGGTCGCAGACCGTCACCGGCACCAGCACCAGGTTGAGGTCCACGCGCAGGTTGGCCTTCGGTTTATGCTCTTCCACGGGCGCTCCCAACTTGGGCCGCGGAGTGGTCTTCACTTGTCCCCGGAAAACCAAGGGAAGAATCGCGAGGACCGCGACTGCGAGAGCGAGTGTGCGCCGGGAACCTGACATAAGCCGCTTACGGAGAGTATTGTACCCCCGCGACACCTATTCCCAAGCGTGTGAGTTTCGGCTATAATATAAGCTTAGCGGGGGTGGATCTTCTCGAGTAGTAGACGAGCCGCAGTCGCCAATTTCAGTCTCTCTGTAGTACGTACCACCTCCCACGCCCTTTTTTCCCTTTTCTTCCCTGATTCGTGCCGCATCTGCGGTGACCCTCTGCGTGAGATCGCACGGTTCCCGATTTGCCGGCCCTGTATCGCATCTCTGGAGCCGCTCGACGCCGAGTTTTTCTGCGTGAGTTGCCGGACGCCGTTTCAAAATGCGTTCCCCCTGGATGATGCCGGGCGATGCGCGTTATGCCGCAGCGGGCTTCGCGGTTTTGACGCCGCCTACGCTTTCGGGGCCTATGAAGGCGCGCTCCGCCAACTGATCCATCTCTACAAATACGGGAAGATGCGAACGCTCGCCCGGCCCTTGAGCGCCTTACTGACGCGCGCCATGCCGCTGGATGAAAGGTTCGATGGCATTGTTCCGGTACCGCTCTACTGGCGCCGCCGGCTGCAGCGGGGTTTCAACCAGGCCGAACTTCTGGCTCTCGGGGTGGGGCGCAGTACGGGCGTGCCGGTGATCCGGGCGCTGCGCCGCGTGCAATCGACTCCGACGCAGGCCGGCCTGAGCAATAGCGCGCGCCGCCAGAACGTATCCGCCGCATTCCGCGCGCGGGACGTATCGGGGCAGCGGCTTCTACTGATCGATGACGTAATGACGACGGGGTCCACGGCGACCTCTTGTGCGATTGCTCTTAAGAAGGCCGGGGCCAAAAGAGTTGCGCTCCTGACGGTTGCTCGTGTCGACCGGCGCATGGCGGGCTGGCGGCTGTCTGTCTGATTTCTATCGGAGGGGGGAGAATTTGATGATGCAGATGGAACGACTGCAAAAGCCGGTGCTGGTGTTGAACGCCAGCTACGAACCAATCAATATCTGCGCCGCGCGGCGCGCCCTGGTCCTGGTATTAAAGGGCGTCGCATCGGCCGAGGAGCTTTCGATCAACGCGGTTCATTCCGCGCGCAACTCGGTGAACCTGCCGAGCGTGATCCGGCTGCTCGAATACCGGAGGATTCCGCGCCAGACGCGAGCCCTCTCCCGCAAGAACATCCTGATGCGCGACCGCTACACCTGCCAGTATTGCCACCGCTCACTGGCTTCCGGCGAACTTACGCTGGATCATGTGATCCCCAGATCGCGCGCCGGAGAATCGGCCTGGGAGAACCTGGTGGCGTGCTGCCATTACTGCAACAACCGCAAAGGGAACCGGACGCCGGAAGAGGCCGGGATGAAATTGCTCCGCCAGCCGCGGCCGTTCAGCCTGCACACCAGCCGGCACCTGATGCGGATGATGGGCAAGGGCGAAGCCCAGTGGCGGAAGTATTTGTTTTACTAAGGGCTGGAAGTTAACAAGTGGAAATTCCTGAAGCAGATCCGTTACTTGCGGGCGTTACGTATCTGGAGTATAGTCGTTCGTGGACTGGGTAATCAAAGCACAATAGAGGAGGTTTCATGAAGAAAGCACTCGCAGTATTCGCGTTCTGCGCCATGACTTCGATGGCAGCTGACTGGACCGGCTACATCGTGGATCAGGCTTGCGCAGGCAAGAAGGAAGACAAAGGCGCTGGGGAAGATCACGCGGCATGCTCCGCGCGCTGCATTAAGGGTGGTTCTCCCGCCGTGTTCGTTGCCGACGGCAAAGTTTACAAGATCTCCAACCAGGACAAAGTGACTGCTCACGCCGGGCACAAAGTGACCCTCTCGGGCACCATGGACGGCGATACGATCAAAGTCGACAGCGTCAAGATGTAGTTCATCCCGGTTACGGGCCGGAACCCTCCGGCCCGATCGGTTTTCGTGCCTGCCTGTTTTATTCCACTCCCACCATCGTTCGCATCTCATGGACCAGCTCACGTAATGCGTTGGCGTGATCGTTGAGTTCCGTTCCCGCCGCGGCGCCTTCTTCCGCGCTGGCCGCCGTTTTCTGCGTCACCTGTTCCATCTGCAAGACAACCCGCGAGATCTGTTCCATGCCGCGCGCCTGCTCCTGACTTCCCAGGCTGACCTCATCCACCAGCGACTTCACTCGCGTGGCACTCTCGATCATTCCGCGCACCGATTCGGCCATGTGATCCAACCGGGCATTGCCGTCGCGCGATGTAGCGATCGATTCTTCAATCAAACTCGCGGTATCGCGCGCCGCCTGCGCGCAGCGCTGCGCCAGATTCCGGACCTCGTCCGCAACCACCGCAAATCCCAGGCCCGCTTCGCCGGCACGCGCCGCCTCGACCGCCGCATTGAGCGCGAGAATATTGGTCTGGAATGAGATTTCGTCGATCACCTTGATGATGCGCGCAATCTTGTTACTGGAATTGCCGATCTCGCCCATCTGCTCGACCATACGATCCAACGATTTGTTCACTCCTCCCGCGCCTTCGGCCGATTTCTGCATCAGTCCCGCCACCTGCAGCGCGTGATCCGCATTCTTGCGCGTAATCGAGGTGATCTCTTCGGTGGACGCCGAAGTCTCCTCGAGCGATGCCGCCTGCTCGCTTGCCCCTTCGGCCAGCGAATGGCTCGCGCTCGAGACCATCGAGGCCGCGCCCGAAACGTTCTCGGCACTCTGCGACATGCGAAACGCCAGATCTTTGAGCGCGCCGCTCACATGGCGCACCGTCCAGAAAACTCCGGCGCCCACACCCAAGGCGAGCAGCATCAGCAGCACGGTGAGCGCGCTGCTTTGCGAGGTCCGCGAAGCCGATGCCGCCGAGGCCAGCGCCAGATCGCGATTTTGACGGTCCACCAGTTCGAGCGACTGGCGGCCGATCTCCTCCAACCTGGGCTGCACTTTCTGCGTGAAGATGGCCATACCGGCATCCATCTGCTGGTTGGCCATCGCCTGCCTCATCTCCTCGTGCGCCTGCGCCACCAGGGCCGCCTGCTGGTCCAAGCTCTGCAAATGGGCCGCCTCTTCACGCGATTCGGCCATCTTGCGAAGATTCGTCAGAGCGGTTTGCAGACTGCTTGCTCGACTGCGAAACTGCTGCTGGTAATCGTCCCCGCGCGCCTTGTCGCCCAGCATGGCGGCCAGCACCGTACCACGCTCCAGGCTGGTCAACTCCGATGCGCCGGCGCTCACCAGCCCGGCAAGATACTGCTGGCGGGCGGTGACATTCGCCGCGCGGCTGAGTTCGCCTCCCAGTCCCCTGATTACCAGTAACGCCGCGGCGCTCAAGACCAGCACCAGGCCGAGCATTGCCCCAAAACTGAATAGCAGTCTCTTACTGAGATTCATCACCCTCTCTCCCTCCCGAACGGCTACAGATGAAAGCTCAGACTCACCGGAACCAGCGCCTTGACGACTTTTGCCTTCGCTGATGAACGGCGCGAACTTCCATTTCTTGAGTGCTTCCACGGCGGGCCGCGTGAGCACCGGGTTCCCGCTTACGATATTCACCTTTTCCACGGTGCCGCTCTCGGTAACGACGGCTTCGAGTTCGACCGCCCCTTCGATCTTGAGCTGCCTGGCGATCGGCGGATACTCGTGGCTGCACCTTACTGGTAGCCGCACTGAGCCCATCGGTTTTGCTGACCTTCTTTGGCCCGTCCTCCGCGAAAGCGGCGCACAGGAAGACCGAGGCCAGAACGATCATCCCAATCGAACGATCAACATAGCGTTTGTGTTCATGCTGTCCATATCGGCGGCAAATCCGGAAAAGCTTAGCGGAAAAAGTCCGATTCCGGCTCGATCGAGGAATACCCGTTATAATCAAAAGGAAGGACTTATCCCCATGAGAAAGCGCCTGTTCTACGGGTCTGCCAGTGTGCTGCTCGTCCTCAGCGTGATCCTCGTCGTGTGGCAGGGATCCTTCCGCCTCTACAATTTCTTCAGTCCTTCCAACCTCCAGCAGACCTTCATTTACTGGGCCGTCTCCACGCTGATCTTCATTCTGATGGTCACCGTCGGCTGGATTCTCGCCCGCGAATTCATCAAGCTTTACGTTGCCCGCCAGGCCAAACGCCTGGGCTCCCGAATCCGCACCAAGCTGGTGATCGGCGCCATGCTTTTGAGCTGCGTGCCGGTCGTCTTCTTCGTCCTGTGGAGCTACGAGGTCCTCAACTTCAACCTCAATGCCTGGTTCACCAATCCGGTGGATGGCCAGGTCGAAATCTACAAAGCCGCCGCCAAAGCGATCGATCAGGAGATTCAGCACCGCCTGGCCGTGGAAGCCTCCCTGCTGGCCGCGCAGCCCGAGACCATTCGACTGCTCTCCACCGGCGCCCACACTCCCGGCGCCCTGGAAACTTTCGCCCGCAAGCAGGGGCTCGAATCGCTCGCCGTCTACTCGGCCTCTGGCAATACGCTCGAAACCTTCGGCCCGTTCCCAGCCCGCCCGGTGGACGGACGGGTCGCCACCGCGCGCGTCTCCTTCCCCAATGGGGCGATCGAACTTGCCACCCGAATTCCCATCGACACCGGCTCGCGCCTGCTCGAAATCAAGAAGTTCAGCGACCGCTGGGCCGGCATCGTCGGCAACCGCAAAGACTACCGCAACCTTTACACCATGCTGATGCTCCTCATCACCATGTTCGTGCTCTTCGTCGCCACCTGGCTGGCGCGCATCCTGGCCAACCGCATCAGTACCCCGATCACCGCGATCCTCGAAGCTGCCGACGAGGTCCGCAAGGGCAACCTGCAGCACCGCGTCACTGTCCGCGCCGAGGACGAACTCGCCCTGCTGGTCAACGGCTTCAACCAGATGACGGAAGCGCTGGAGGCGAGCGGCCTGGAACTCGATCGCCGCCGCCGCTTCACCGAAGCCATTCTGGAAAGTATTCCCACCGGCGTCTTGTCTATCGGCTCTGACGGCTCCATCCAACACGTCAATCAGGCGCTTTCCAAAATTTTCCCCGCCGACGTGGCGTCGCGCGCCACCCGGCTCGAAGATTTCTTCTCGCGCGAGGACACCGCCGAAATCAAGTACCTGATGAAGCGCGCCCGCCGCACCGGCGTCGCCTCCCGCCAGCTCGAACTGCGCACCGCGAGCCGCAAGATCCACCTGGCCGTGACGGTCTCGGCCCTCGAATAGAAACTGACCTCGGGCTTCGTCATGGTGCTCGAAGACACCAGCGAGCTGCTTCCGCGCGCAGAAGGCCGCCGCCTGGCACGAAGTGGCGCGCCGCGTGGCGCACGAGATCAAGAATCCGCTGACGCCGATCGCTCTTTCCGCCGAACGCATCGGCCGCCAGCTGGACCGCCTCGACCTTCCGCCCGGCGCCGCGCGCATCGTCTACGAGTGCGCCGACACCATCTCGAAATCCGTCGAATCGGTCAAGACGCTGGTCGACGAGTTCTCTCAGTTCGCACGATTCCCCTCCGCCCAGCCGGTACGCAGCGACTTGAACGAAGTGGTCGAGCGAGGCCCTCGGCGTCTTCCACGGACGCCTGGAGGGAATTTCCATGCGCACCAGCTTCTCTCCCGGCCTGCCGCAGGTGAATCTGGATCGGGAACAGTTCCAGCGCGTGGTGGTCAACCTGGTCGATAATGCCGCCGAGGCCATGCAGGAAGCGCTGGTCAAAACCCTGCTACATCGCTACCCAGCCGGGGCCCGCCGATACGGTGGAACTGGTGGTAGCCGATTCCGGCTGCGGCGTCAGCAGCGACGATAAGGAGAAACTCTTCCTGCCCTACTTTTCGACGAAGGATCGCGGCACCGGACTGGGCCTCGCGATCGTGAGCCACATCGTGGCCGAGCACAACGCGCAGATCCGCGTGGAAGACAATCAGCCGGTGGGCGCGCGCTTCACCATCGAGATTCCCGCGGTGGTGGAGAACGAACGCCGCGGAGCCTCAAGTGGGCCGCGCGGCGTGTCGGGTATGAAGCAGCATCGCGTCCTGGTGGTGGATGACGAGCCCGCCATCCGCCAGTCTTTGAGCGGCGTACTCGAGGACGAAGGCTACATTGTGGAATCTGCCGAGAGCGGCGAGGCCTGTCTCGCGGCGCTGCCCGGGCGGCGGCTTCGAACTGGTGCTGCTGGATATCTGGCTGCCCGGCATGGATGGCATGGAAGTGCTCGCGCGCATTCAGGAGATCCCGTTCGGCGAACGCCCCGCGGTGGTCGTGATCAGCGGCCACGGCTACATCGAAGCCGCCGTGAAGGCCACCAAATTGGGCGCGTTCGATTTCCTCGAAAAGCCGCTCTCCATCGAAAAGGTCGCGGTGGTCACCAAGAACGCGATCGACGCAGCGGCGGCTTGCAGATCGAGAACAGCCGCCTCAAGCAGGATACCGGCTCGCGCTGGCGCATCATCGGCGAGAGCGTCCCGATGAAGGCGCTGCGCCAGCAGCTCTGCCTGATGGCCGGCACGAACGGCCGCGTCCTCATCTATGGCGAAAGCGGCACCGGCAAGGAACTGGTGGCGCACGCCCTGCACGCCCTCAGCCCGCGCGCCGCGGAGCCGTTCGTGGAGGTCAACTGCGCCGCCATTCCCGAAGAGCTGATCGAAAGCGAGATGTTCGGCCACATCAAGGGCAGCTTCACCAGCGCGCACGAAGACAAGATCGGCAAATTTCAGAAGGCCGATGGCGGCACGCTCTTCCTCGATGAAGTCGGCGACATGAGCCTGCGCACCCAGAGCAAGGTGCTGCGCGCGCTCGAAGAGCAGCGCTTCGAGCCGGTGGGCGCCCCGCAATCCGTGCAGGTGGACGTGCGCGTGGTGGCCGCCACCAATAAGAACCTGGAAGAGGAGATCGAACGCGGCAACTTCCGCGAAGACCTCTTCTATCGCCTCAACGTCATCCCCTTCTTCGTCCCGCCGCTGCGCGACCGCCGCGAGGATATTCCCCAGCTCGCCGACCATTTCCTGCGCGAATTCACCACCGCCTACGGCCGTAAGCCGAAGGAGCTGACGCCCGAAGCCTATCGCATCCTGATCGAGTATCACTGGCCCGGCAACGTGCGCGAGCTGAGAAATCTGATCGAGCGGATCGTGATCCTCAACCCGCAGGTGCGCGTCGATGCCCGGCACATTCCCCTGCAAGGTGACGCGCCGCCAGCCCGACCGGCCGCTCGACCGCTTCGGCAGCCTGCAGGAAGTCCGCGAGGCAGCCGAGCGCGAGTACATTCTCAAGAAGCTCGAGGAGACCAACGGCAACGTGACGCGCACCGCCGAATTGCTCGGCCTGGAGCGCAGCAATCTATACCGCAAGATGAAGACGCTGGGTATCGGCCCGAAAGAATAGTCAACAATATACTATTGACAATGGCCTAGTCAACAAAGAACTCCCTCTTGCTCAACGAATAGTAAACAATATACTATTGACTTATGGCAAGTCAACAAAGTCGCAAACCGGGCAAACGCGCACGTCCCCCGGCCGGGCCTTACGTTGCCATGATTGCCGACATGGTCTCTTCCAAGTCGCTTTCCGCCGCGGCACGCGCGCGCGTCCAGGAGGAGTTCACCGCCCTCATCGATATCCTCAATCAGCTGTTCCAGGCCGACCTGCGCGCCAAATTCGTGATCACGCTCGGCGATGAATTCCAAGCGGTGCTCCGCAATCCCGTGATCATCCCTCAACTGGTCTGGACGCTCGAGCAGCGCTTCACCGCGCGTCCCCTACGCCTCGGTTTTGGCTACGGAAAGATTCACACGTCAATCAAGGAATACGCCATCAACCTGGATGGACCGGCGCTGCACAACGCCCGAGCGGCCATCGAAGAGGCAAAGCGGCGGAATTCGCGAGGCGGCGTGTTTGCGGGCTTCGGGCCCACGCTCGACCCCGCTCTGAACGGCTTCGCGCGCGTGCTTTACCACCAGCGGTCCACTTGGCCCGCGCGGCAGCGGGCGGTCGCCGCGCGGCTGCACGAGGGGTGGAAAGGCACGGAGATCGCCGCCGAACTCGGCATCACCAAACAAGCGGTATCCCGCTACGCATCGCTCGGGGGCTGGGAAGCCTACGTCACCGCCGAACAAGGCTGGAGCGCCCTTCTCCGCACCCTGGGGCAGTCCAAAAAAACATGACCGGCGAAACCCAACACGTCTCCCTGTTGTTCGCCGCCGCGCTCTTGGTCTGGCACGCCGCCAACTATCTGTTCCGCATCGGTCCTACCCGCAGCCGGCGCCGCCATACGCATTCCCGGTCCGCGGGAAGACGCCTCGCCTGGCTGGTTCTCCGCTCCGTAATCGCCGCCACGCTGGCCGCCGCCCTGACCGTCCGCGGAACTCGCCTCCCGCTGGCCGCCGCGATGTTCGCCGCGTGCATCATTGTGCCGCTGGCGCGCTGGCGGTGGGTGCCCGGCCGTTACCTGGCCGAATTTGAAATTGGCGTCAACCTGGCCTTCGCCGCGTTGATTCAGCTCCTCATCATGCATTTCGATTTGCAGCTTGCCTGGCGTCTGCCGCCATCGCTCCCGGAAGCACGCGCCGCCGCATACACCGTCGCCGCTGCCCTGATGATTTTCGTGGTGCGCGGCGGTACGCTGATCGTCCGCGGAGTCCTGGATCGCGCGGGCACCATGCCCCCGCCGGAACTGGGCCCGACCGTCGGCCTCTTCCCTCCCATCGCGCCGGAACTGCAGCGCGCCTTGCCGGTGGATACCGTGGAGCTCAATCACGGCCGCCTGATCGGCAACATCGAAAGGCTGATTCTGGTGCTCTTCGTCGCCCAGGGACAGTACACCGCGCTGGCTTTTTTCTTCGCCGCCAAGGGCCTGATCCGCTCGAAAGACATCGAACGCCGCGCCTGGGCGGATTACCTGATCCTCGGCTCGCTCACCAGTTTCCTGGTCGCGGTAGTCGCCGGCCTCCTGATTCAAGCCGCCTTCCGCGGCGTCTGACTTCAGTTCCGATTCAGGAACGCCGGCATCACCATATCCACCAGCCGGTCCAGATACTCCCCGGTGATCTCTCCCCATCCCGTCAACAGCCGGTAGTATAGGGGCGAGAACACCATCTCCACCGCCAGGTCCGGATCCAGGTCGGCGCGCGCCGCGC
This sequence comes from uncultured Solibacteraceae bacterium, assembly GCA_963811575.1. Taxonomy (GTDB): domain Bacteria; phylum Acidobacteriota; class Terriglobia; order Bryobacterales; family Bryobacteraceae; genus Solibacter. Next base: position 870,686 of record CAWERY010000018.1, read on the forward strand.
CCTCGGCGACATGCCGCTCGAATAATTTCCGCGCCTCCGCCCGGCGCGGGCGAATCCAGTTCTCGCGAAATGCCTTCGCAATCTCCGGGTCCGCCTGGGCTCCCGCGATGAAGCTGCTGAATACCCGTCCGCGGCGTCCCCAGTAGATCACTTCGGTGAAGTTTTGCAATTGCTGCCGCACGTCCCGCCGGAAATCGCCGGTGTCCGGAAACGGCAGCTCCTTGGAGATTCGCTCCCGAAACGCCTCGATCAGCACCGCGGCCTTATTCGGCCACCACCGGTACACCGTCGCCTTCCCGGCCCCCGATTGCTCCGCGATCGCGTCCACCGTAATCTCATCAATACAACGCTGTTCCATCAGTTGCGCCGCGGAATCCAGGATCCGCCGGCGCACCTCTTCGTCGCGTGGACGACCAGGTCCTTTTGCCGTTTGTCCCATTTCGTACCATCCCCGTGAGAGATTTCCGAGACTTTATCGTCTCGCAATTCATCCACTTCGGTAGGCCTTTATGTGGATCGTCAAAGTCGCTCTCAATCGACCTTACACTTTCATGGTGCTCGCCCTGCTCATTCTCATTCTGAGCCCGATCGTCATTCTGCGGACGCCTACTGACATTTTCCCTGAAATCAACATTCCCGTCATCGCCGTCGTTTGGAATTACACCGGAATGTCGGCCGAGGAGATGGAAGGCCGCATGACTTCGGTCTACGAGCGCGTCCTCACCACCCTGGTGAACAACGTGGAACACGTGGAATCCATGACGGTGAACGGCCTGGCGGTGGTGAAGGTCTTCCTGCAGCCCAACGCCAGCGTGGATACCGCAACCGCCCAGGTGACCGGCGCGTCGCAGACTATCCTGCGCCAGATGCCTCCCGGCGTGGTGCCGCCGCTGGTGCTCACCTACAACGCCTCCAGCGTGCCGATCCTGCAGCTCGGGCTTTCGAGCAAGACGCTCTCCGAGCAGCAGCTTGGCGATCTCGGCCTCAACTTCATCCGCACCCAGCTGGTCACGATCCCGGGCGCCTCCGTTCCCTACCCGTACGGCGGCAAGCAGCGCCAGGTGATGATCGATCTCAACCCCGCGCTGCTGCAATCGAAAGGGATCTCGCCCGCCGACGTGGTGACCGCCTTCAATCAGCAAAACCTGATTCTGCCCGCCGGCACCGCCAAAATCGGCCAGTTCGAATACGACGTGGATCTCAACGCCAGCCCCAAGCAAGTCGAAGAGATGAACGATCTTCCCATCAAGCAGGTCGGCAACTCCACCATTTATATCCGCGACGTCGCCCACGTGCGCGACGGCTTCGCGCCGCAGACCAACATCGTCCGCCTGGATGGCCAGCGCGGCGCGCTCGTCTCGATCCTCAAAACCGGCAAAGGCTCCACGCTCGATATTGTCTCCGGCGCGCGCGACCTGCTGCCCACGCATCGCCTCCACCCTGCCGCCCGACCTGAAGATGCAGCCGCTCGCCGACCAATCCATCTTCGTGCGCGCCTCCGTGGAAGGTGTGATTCGCGAGGCCGTCATCGCCGCCGCTCTCACCGGCCTGATGATCCTCATCTTCCTGGGCAGCTGGCGCAGCACGCTGATCATCGCCGTTTCCATTCCGCTTTCCATCCTCTCTTCGGTGCTGGTGCTGAGCGCGCTGGGCGAGACCATCAACATCATGACGCTCGGCGGTCTCGCGCTGGCGGTCGGCATTCTGGTGGACGACGCGACCGTGACCATCGAGAACATCAAGCGCTATCTCGAGGAAGGCCACGGACTCCGCGACGCCATCCTCGAAGGCGCCGCGCAGATCGCCGTGCCGGCGCTGGTCTCCACCATCTGTATCTGCATCGTCTTCCTGCCGATGTTCTTCCTGGGCGGCGTGGCGCGGTATCTGTTTGTGCCGCTGGCGGAAGCCGTGGTCTTCGCGATGCTCGCGTCCTACGTTCTCTCGCGCACGCTGGTCCCCACCCTGGCGATGTACCTGCTGCGCGCCAAGCAGCATGGCGCGGCGAACTCGCGCAATCCGTTCGTGCATCTTCCAGCGCGCCTTCGAGCACGGCTTCGAACGCATGCGCCTTGGCTACCAGCTCCTGCTCACCACGTTCGTCTACCGGCGCGTCTTCTTCGTGGCGGCGTTTCTTCGCGCTCTGCGCCGCCGCCTTCCTGCTGGTGCCGTGGCTGGGCCGCGATTTCTTTCCGGCCACCGATAGCGGCCAGTTCCGCCTGCACGTGCGCACCAAGGCCGGCACGCGAATCGAAGAGACCGCGCGCGTCTGCGACCTGGTCGAAAGCGCCATTCGCCGCCAGATTCCCGTCGGCGGAGATGGAAAGCATTCTCGACAACATCGGCCTGCCTTACAGCGGCATCAACACCGCCTACAGCAATTCCGGCGTGATCGGCTCCGAGGATGCGCGACATCCTGGTCGCCCTCAAGCAGGAGCACCATCCCACCGAAGACTACGTGCGCCAATTGCGCCGCACGCTGGTCGCGCAATTTCCCGGCGTCACCTTTTACTTCCTGCCGGCCGACATGGTGACGCAGATTCTCAACTTCGGCCTGCCCGCGCCCATCGACGTTCAGGTCGAAGGCAACGATCTCGAAGCCAGCCGCCAGGTCGCGGACAAGCTGCTCAGCCAATTCCGCCAGGTGCCCGGCCTTACCGACCTGCGCATCCAGCAGCCCGCCGACCAGCCGAAACTTCACGTCACCGTGGACCGCACCAAGGCGGCGCAGGCCGGCCTCACGCAGCGCGACGTCGCCAGCAGCATGCTGGTCACGCTCAGCGGCAGCTTTCAGACTCAGCCCACCTTCTGGCTCAATCCGCAAGAACGGCGTCAGCTACAACGTGGTGGCGCAGGCGCCGCAGTACAGCATGCAATCGCTGCAGGATCTGCAGAACATTCCCGATCACGGCTCGCCGCCACGGCGCGTGCCGGAGATTCTCAGCAACGTGAGCAGCATCTCGCGCGGCAGCGGCTCCGGCCGTGGTCTCGCACTACAACATCCGCCGCGTGATCGATATCTTCGGGTCGGTGGATGGCCGCGATCTCGGCGCCGTCGCCGGCGATATCACGCGCATCGTGGACGCCAATCGCAAGTCGCTGCCGCGCGGCGCGACCGTCGCCATCCGCGGCCAGATCGAAACCATGAAGACCTCGTACACCGGCCTGCATCGGCGGCCTGGCGCTTCGCCATCGTGCTGGTCTACCTGCTGATCGTGGTGAACTTCCAATCGTGGCTCGATCCGTTCATCATCATCACGGCGCTGCCCGCCGCGCTGGCCGGCATCGTGATGTTCCTCTTCGCCACGCATACACGCCTCAGCGTGCCGGCGCTGATGGGCTCCATCATGTGCATGGGCGTGGCCACCGCCAACAGCATTCTGGTGGTCAGTTTCGCCAAGGAGCGCCTGGAGCTGCACGGCGACGCGGTGCGGCCGCCATCGAAGCCGGCTTCACGCGCTTCCGCCCCGTGCTGATGACCGCGCTGGCGATGATCATCGGCATGATTCCGATGGCGCTGGGCATGGGCGAAGGCGGCGAGCAGAATGCGCCGCTCGGCCGCGCCGTCATCGGCGGCCTGATGTTCGCCACGGTCGCCACGTTGTTTTTTGTTCCCGCCGTATTCAGCCTGCTTCACGGCATGCGCAAACCGGCTCCCGCGCCGCCGGTCCCCGACGCCGATCTCGCGCCGGCGCATCAGTAAGCCAGAGGAAGGTATGACCACTGATGACTACAGCAGGAAGCACCTCAAACACTCGTGATCGCCAAACCGGGCCGCGGCACTACCCTGGTCATCGTTGTGCTTGTTGTTGTCCTGGCCGCGGCGGTCGCGGCCGTCGTCTATTCGGGCATCCACAGCCGCAGCGCCTCCGCCGCCGCGCTGGCCCGCGAGACGCACGAGAACGCCGCGCTCACCGTCGCCGTCGTTCATCCCAAACTGGGCGGCGCCGACGAGGAAGTCGTCCTGCCCGGCAACACGCAGGCCTTCACCGATTCCCCGATCTATGCCCGCACCACCGGCTATCTGAAGAAGTGGTACGTCGATATCGGCACGCACGTCAAAGCCGGCGAACTGCTGGCCGAAATCGACGCGCCGGAGCTCGATCACCAGCTCCAGCAGGCCAAGGCCGACCTGGAAACCGCGCAGCGCCAATCTGAAGCCTTTCGCAGTCCACCGCCGACCGCTGGCAGTTCCTGCTGAAGACGCAATCGGTCTCCCGCCAGGAGACCGATGAAAAGATCGGCGATCTCAGCGCCAAGAAGGCCATGGTGGACGCGTCTTCGTCCGCCGTCCGCCGCCTGGAAGATCTGCAATCGTACGAAAAGGTCACCGCGCCCTTCGATGGCGTGATCACCGCGCGCAATACCGATGTCGGCGCCCTGATCGACGCCGGCGCCAACACTCCCGGCAAGGAACTCTTCCACCTCGCGGCGACCAAACAGCTGCGCGTCTTCGTCAATGTGCCCGAGGTCTACAATCGCGCCGCGCGCAATCGGAGCCCTCGCCACGCTGCAGCTCTCCGAATTCCCGGGCCGCACTTTCACCGGAACGCTGGTGCGCAACGCCAACGCGATCGACCCCGCGTCGCGCACCCTGCTGGTCGAAGTGGAGGTAGACAACCCCACCGGCGAACTGCTCTCCGGGCTCTTACGTGCTGGTCCATCTGAAACTGCCCGGGACGCGCCGCGCCACGGCTTCACCGTCCCGGTGAGTACGCTGCTCTTCCGCTCCGAAGGCCTGCGGGTCGGCCGTGGTTCGCGACGGCCGCGCGCAGCTGGTCCCGATCACGATCGGCCGCGATTACGGCAATGAAGTGGAAGTCGTCTCCGGCTTGACGCGCGCGATCCGGTGATCGCCAACCCCGCCGATTCCCTGATCTCGGGCGAGCCGGTGCGCGTTGCCGGCTCGGAAGGAGGCGCCCGAATGAAACCGCTCCGCTATGCTCCGGCCGCCGCTTCTGGTGCTGCTTGCCGCGGGCTGTTCGGTCGGCCCGAAATACCAGCGCCCGGTAATTCAGCCGCCCGCCGCCTATACAAGGAATCGCAGGGCTGGAAGACCGCGCAACCGGCCGACGCCGTGCTCCGCGGCGACTGGTGGACGCTGTTCGGCGATACCGAGCTGAACGCGCTGGAGCAGCAGATCGATCTCTCCAATGAGAATCTCAAGGCCGCCGCAGGCGCGCTTCGAACAGGCCCGCGCGCTGATTCGCGTCACCCAGTCGCAGAAGTACCCCACCGTCACGGCCGGCGCCGGCATCAGCGGCAATCGCAATTCCGCGACCTACGCGCTACGCCAATCCCAAGACCTCCAGCAACTTCGGCAACTTCGTGCTGCCGTTCGACGTCTCCTATGAAGTCGACGCGTGGGGCCGCGTGCGGCAATCCATCGAAGCGGCGCGCACCAACGCGCAGGCCACCGCCGCCGACCTGGAAACCCTCCGCCTCAGCTTCCACGCCGAACTCGCCTTCGATTATTTCGAACTGCGCAGCGCCGATGCCGAACAGAAGCTGCTCGACGATACCGTGGTCGCCTATCGGAAGGCGCTCGAGCTCACCGAGAACCGCTTCGAAGGCGGCGTGGCGGCCGGCGCCGAAGTCGCCCAGGCGCAGACCCAACTCGAAGCCACCAAGACCCAGGACGCCGATGTCGCGATCCGCCGCTCGCAATTCGAGCACGCCATCGCGGTGCTCGTCGGCAAGAATCCCTCGGCTCTGACGCTGGCGCCGAAACCGCTCGCAGCCGAGCCGCCCGCGATCCCGGTCGGCTTGCCTTCGCAACTGCTGGAGCGCCGTCCCGATATCGCCGCCAATGAACGCCGCGTGGCCGAGGCGAATGCCGAGGTGGGTATCGCGCGCACCGCCTTCTTCCCGCAGATCCTGCTCGGCGCGGCCGCGGGAATTCAAGGGCAATCGATCACCGACTGGTTCAACTGGCCGAGCCGCTTCTGGTCCGTCGGCCCCAGCGTCCTCCAGACCGTCTTCGATGGCGGCCGCCGCCGCGCCACCCAGAAGGCGTCGGAGTTCAACTACGACGCCACCGTCGCCACCTATCGCCAGTCCGCGCTCGACGCCTTCCAACAGGTGGAGGACAACCTCGCCGCCTTGCGCGTGCTCGAAAAGGAAACGCAATCCCAGCGCGCCGCCGTGGTCGCCGCGGAGCGCTCGCTCGAGCTCTCCACGAACCGCTACACCGGCGGCCTGGTGACCTATCTCGAAGTGGTCACGGCGCAGAGCGCCGCGCTCGCCAACCAGCGTGCCGCCGTAGACATCCTGCGACGGCGCATGGACGCGAGCGTGCTGCTGATCAAGGCCCTGGGCGGCGGATGGGACACGTCCCGGCTCCCCAAACTGACCAGCTGACCTAGGTCAGAATTTCGCGGAGCACGTTGCCGCTGACATCCGTCAGCCGGAAATCGCGCCCGCTATACCGGTAAGTCAGTTTCGTGTGATCGATTCCCATGAGATGCAGAATCGTGGCGTGCAAATCGTGTACGTGCACCGGCTTCTCGATGGCCTTGAAACCGAAATCGTCGGTCGCGCCATAGACCGTGCCGCCCTTGACGCCCGCGCCCGCCAGCCACATCGTGAAGCCGAAGGGATTGTGGTCGCGCCCGTTCTGCGTGCTGCCCGCGCCCGACCCGACTTCCTGCACGGGCGTGCGGCCGAACTCGCTGCCGCAGACTACCAGCGTCTCGTGGAACAGCCCGCGCGATTTCAAATCCTTGATCACCGCCGCGAAGGGTTGGTCCGAATCCTTGGCGTTTTTCCGGTGCGCGTTGATGTCGCCATGCGCGTCCCACGGGTCGCCCTTGCCATAGTAGACCTGCACCATGCGCACGCCCTTCTCCACCAGGCGCACCGCCATCAGGCAGCTGCGCGCCGTGCTGCCCTGCCCGTAGAGTTGCAGCGTCGCCGCCGTCTCTTTGCGTATGTCGAACACCTCGGGCGCCTCGGTCTGCATGCGATAGGCGGTCTCCATCGATTGGATCGCCGCATCCAGTTGCGGATCGCGCTGCGCGCCGCGCATGCCGTTCAACTTCTCCATCAGGTCCAGCTCCCGGCGCTGTTCCGGCGGCGTGAACTTGTCATTGTGAATATAAGAGATCAGTTCCTTGGGGTCGAACTTCTTGCCGATCAGGTCTTTTTCCGTCTGCTTCTGCACCTTGTCGGCGATGAACGTCCCCTGGTGCACCGCGGGCAGAAACGCGCTATTCCAAAGCGGCGGGCCAACCGTCGTGGGAACTTCGGGGCATAGCACCACGAAGCCCGGCAGATTCTGGTTCTCCGTGCCGAGCCCGTATGTCAGCCAGGAACCGAGCGAGGGACGCCCCACCTGGCTGTGACCCGTGTTCATCATCAGCATCGAGGGCTCATGATTGGGAATGTCCGTGTACATCGACCGGATCAGGCAGATGTCATCGGCGCATTCGCCCACCATCGGGAACAGTTCGCTGACCTCGATGCCGCTCTTCCCGTACTTCTTGAACGAAAACGGCGAGCGCATCAGCGCGCCGGTCTTGCGCTCCGTCGCGATCGTTCCGCCGGGCAGCGGCTGCCCGTGATACTTATCGAGCATCGGCTTGGGGTCGAAGCTATCCACTTGCGAAAGCCCGCCGTTCATGAACAGGAAGATGACATGCTTGGCTTTCGGCGTATGGTGCGGACGCGGCAGTTCCTGCGCACGCGCCAGCGATTCACCCACCATGCCGGCAAACGCCATCATGCCGAAGCCGCCGCCCATGCGGCATAACGCCTCGCGGCGCGAAACGGGATTTCCAATCGTAGGCTTCATCGGGACCCTCAATCGATGTACAGAAATTCGTTGTTAGAGAGCAGCACTTTCAGGTAGCGTCCCCACGGCGTTACCGGCAGCATCTTCGATTGCTCCGCCTTCCGCCGCGCTCCCGGAGTCACTCCGGCCATCATGCCTTCTCCGCCCGGCGGAGGACCCTCGTCCTCATCGGCGTTCTTCGATTCCGCCGGAGGCGCGCCCTTCGCCTTGGCCTCGGCTTCCTTCTTTGCCGTATCCGCCTTTCGTTCTTCGAAGGACGCCAGCGGCTCCGCCCGCAAGAACGCCAGTCCCGCGTCCAGCTCCGCCTGCAGCGGGCGCGCGCCCGTACACAATCTGGTAAGCCTTCCGGATCGCCGCCGGCACATCCGGCTCGCCTTCGATGCGCCGCGCCAGCAACTCCGACTGCTGTTGCACGAAATCGCTATTCATCAGAAACAAGCGCTGCAGCGGGACATTGGTGGTGAACCGCTTTTCCGCGCTCAGGTTCGGACTGGGAAAATCGAACAGCTGCAGATACTCGTCCAGCCGGTAGCGGCTGACCTTGCCGTAAATCGTGCGCCGGTTGTAGCCCGGCGTCAGGTCCGCCGCGGGACCGCCGAGCTTATCCTCCAGCGCTCCGCTTACCAGCAGCAGCGAATCGCGCAGCTGTTCCGCATCCATCCGCTTCCGGTTCGCCCGCCAGTAGAACCGGTTGGCCGCGTCCTTCTCGTAGTTCGCCGCCGAATCCGCGCTCGAAAGCTGATACGCCGCGCTCAACACCATCTCGCGATGCAGCTTCTTGATCGACATCCCGTTGTCCACGAAAAACTGCGCGAGGTATTCCAGCAATTCGGGGTTTGCAGGGCGCTCCCCCGCCACTCCGAAATTGCTCGGCGTATCCACCAGGCCCGTGCCGAAGTGCTGCTTCCATACGCGGTTCACAATCACCCGCATGGCGATTGGCTGCTTCAGAATCGCTTCCGCCAATTCCATCCGCCCGCTGCCCTTCTGGAATCGCAGCGGCTCGCCCGCGCTCAGCACCGCCGGAAAACCACGCGGCACTTCGTCCCCCAGGTTGAACGGATTGCCGCGCACGTGCACTTTCAAATTCACCGGAGCTTCCGCATCCGTCACCGCGTGCGCGTACGGAAAGGCCGGCTCCATCTCCTTGTGCATCGCTTCGATATCGTCGCCCAATGCCTTGACGTAAGCCCTGCGCTCCGTGCTCAGGCGCTGCTCCAAACCCCAGCCGCGAAATGCCAGCAGCCCCGGCTTGATGCGTTCCGAGACCTGCGAGGGGTCGAAGCCATCCTCCAGGTCGCGCTGGAAGACGTCCGTAAACAGGTTGTTCCGCTCCGACGTCATGGATTTCAGCGAAAGCCCGCATCCCGGGCAGAAATCGTCATTCGTGAGGAACTCGTTGGGCAGGTTTGCCGGCTTTTTCTTCTTAGTCCCGGGCAAAGCCTTGGCCTTGATGATGTCGTTCTCTTCGCCGACTTCCCTGCGTTCCACCGCGATTTCAAGTAAGAGCTTCTGGAACTCGCCGCCAAGCTTCTTCGCCTCTTCCAGGTTCCCGCCGCGCTTGATCATCTCCTGCCACGCGGTCAGGTACGGGTAGAACTTCGGCGGCTTCGCCAGAAACTTCAGCCAGCGGTCGAAGACCTCGAAATCCAGTTTCTCGTCTTCCGCCACATGCGCCTGCTCGTCCTTGCGCTCGCCCGTCACCTTCCACGCCGCCACCATATATTTCGACGTCTGGTAAACCAGGCCCATCGCCACCCGCATGCTCTCGTCGCGCATGGTCTCGCCGAGCATTTCCTCCTTGGCGTCCACCAGCTTCTTCTTCGCCTTGTACTCCTCCACCATCGCCTTGGGAGCCAGCGGTATCTCCGCATACTGCGTGTTGTTGAAGACTCCGGCGAGCGCGTAGTAATCGCGCGTCGAAATCGGGTCGTACTTGTGATCGTGGCACCGCGCGCAACCCACCGTCAGCCCCAGAAATCCGCGCGACACCACGTCCACCCGGTCATGCCGCTCATCGGCGTGGGTGATCTCCACCGCGCCGTTGTCGTAAAACCAGGGACCCAGGCCGAGGAAGCCGAGCGCCGGCAGCATCGCCACCCGCGATCGCTCATCCATCTGGTCCGCCGCCAGCTGGGCCGTCACGAACCGGTCGTACGGAAGATCGTCATTGAACGCCTTCACCACCCAATCGCGGTAGAGATATCCGTTGGGATAAGGATTGTATCCGCGCCGCATCGGGTCGAGCGAGCGGTAATCGTCCTCCCCATACCGCGCGACATCCAGCCAGAAGCGCCCCCATCGTTCGCCATACTGCGCCGAAGCCCAACAAGCGGTCCACCACCTTGGCGAACGCTCCGGGCGTGCCATCCTGTTCGAACGCCTGCATCTCTTCCGGCGTCGGCGGCAGCCCCGTCAGATCCAGCGTCACCCGCCGCAGCAGCGTGCGCTTATCCGCGGCCGCGACCGGCTTCAACCCCTGCCTCTCGAGCCCCGCCAGCACAAAGCGATCGATCGCGGTATGCGCCCAGGTCGCATCCGCCACCGCCGGAACTCGCCGGCTTGCGCAGCGGCTGAAAGCTCCAGAACGCCCGCTGCTCGGGACGAATCTCGCTCCCCGCATTCCCGCTGGATTTCGCTTCGGGCCACACCGCACCCGCGCGCACCCACTCCACCAGCGCGTCGATTTCTTCCTTCCGCAGCTTTCCGCCCTGCGGCATTTTCAATTTCTCGTCCGTCTGGCGAATCGCGCGGATCAACAGGCTCTTCTCCGGATCCCCCGGAACAATCGCCGGACCCGACTTGCCGCCCTTCAGCAGCTCCGCGCGCGAATCCAGCCGCAATCCCCCAAGCCGCGACCCGGTGTGGCACGCATAACAGGAATTCGCGAGCACCGGACGAACCTTGCTCTCGAACAGATCGGGATCGGCGGCCTTGGCGCAGGACGCGGTCAAGAGAAGTATCGTCAATCGAATCCAATTACGTCGCGTCGTCATAGATAGCGCAATTACTTAAAGGATTGCCTCAATATTGGACCACGTTCGCTCGCGCCGGTGTCATCCTGTCCGGCGGGTACGCTATGATTCCCCAGTGGCCCACACGCGCTTGCTTCCCGCCTTCCTGCTGACGCTCGCCGTTTGCGCCCAGACCGTCCGCCCCGGCGTGAAAACTCCCGGCGTGCGCACCCCGATCGCCAACCTCAAGCCCGACGCCGTCTTCACCGTCCCCGGCGCGCCCGATTGGATTGCGGTAGACGACTCCGTGTGGATCTCCAACGAGCCGAAAGACAGCGTCACCCGCCTCGACCCCAAGACCAATCAGGTGGCGGCTGTCATCCACACCGGCAAGCAGCCCTGCTCCGGACTCGCCACCGGTTTCGGCGCCCTCTGGGTTCCCCACTGCGGCGATCAAACCCTGGTGCGCATCGACCTGAAAACCGGCGAGATCAAAGCCGCCATCCCCACCCCCGTCGCCGATTCCGAAGGCGGCATCGCCACCGGCGCCGGCAGCGTCTGGATGATGCTCGATGCCAAAGGCACACTGGGCCGCTTCGACCCCGACACCAATAAAGTGGTGGCGCACATCGCGCTCCCCGCCGGATCCTTCGTGCCCGCGTTCGGCGAAGGGTCCCTCTGGGTCACCTCCACCGAAAAAAATCTCGTCTCGCGCGTCGATCCGCGCACCAACCTGGTCGTCGAGACCATCAAGACCGGCAAGCAGCCGCGCTTCCTCGCCATCGGTGAAGGCGCAGTCTGGGTGCTCAATCAAGAGGATGGCAGCGTCACCCGCATCGATCCCGCCACCAACAAAGTCGTCGCCACCATTGAAGCCGGCGTTCCCGGCAGCGGCGGCGATATTGCGGCGGGCGAAGGCTCCGTCTGGGTCACCAGTTTCGATTTCCCGCTCACCCGCATCGACCCCGCCCGCAACCGCGTGGCGCAACAGTTCGCCGGTCCCGGCGGCGACGCCCTGCGCGTAGGCCTCGGCGCTATCTGGCTCTCCAATCTCAAACAGTCCACCGTCTGGCGTCTCGATCCCCGGCGGATTCTCGCCACCCTCCCCTGACTCCCGACACTGTAAACTAGCTCCATATGAATCCCACCCGGCGTGACGTTCTGGTCACCATCGCCGCCCTGGCCGCCACTCCGGCCTCCGCCGAGCCCGCTCTGCTGACCGCGCCCGAGCTCGCGACGCTCACCGCCCTCGTCGATACCATCATTCCCCGCACCGATACTCCCGGAGCCTCCGACGCCGGCGTGCCTGCCTTCATCGATCGCCGCCTCGCCGCCAATCCCGAGCTCGCCGCACGCTTCCGCGAAGGCATCCAGGCGCTCGACGCCGCCGCCCGCTCGCAGTTCCAGGCCGACTTCCCCGCCCTCACCTCACCGCAGCGCATCGAACTCCTGACCACGCGCGCCGACGACCCTTTCTTCCGCCTCGTCAAAGGGCTCACGGTCGATGGCTACTACACCTCCCGGGACGGCCTTGCCGGCGAGCTCGGCTGGCACGGCAATACCTTCCTACCGAATTCAAGGGCTGCACCCATCCGGAGCACCAGAGCTAAATGCAGGTCCGAAAATCTCCCGAAGTGCACGACGTCGTCATCATCGGCAGCGGCGCATCCGGCGGTATGGCCGCCTGGAATCTCACTCGCAAGGGCCTGCGCGTCCTCATGCTCGACGCCGGCACCAAGTTCCCGCGCTCCCAGTTCTGGAGCCACGTCAAGCCCTGGCAGGTCCCCGAAAAGATCGCCGCCGGCCAGAATCCGCCGCAGTTCTATGTCGATCTCAAGACCGCGCCCTTCCGCACCCCGCCCGGCCAGCCCTTCGACCTGGTGCGCGTCTGGGGCCGCGGCGGCAAGACCAACATCTGGGGACGCGTCTCCCTGCGCTATGCCGATCTCGATTTCGCCGGCGCGGAGCGCGACGGCTGGGAGATCCCCTGGCCCATCCGCTACAAAGACCTCGCGCCCTATTACGACAATGTCGATCGCCTGATCGGCGTCTGCGGCGGCGATGACGATCAGGATTCGCTCCCCGGCAGCCGCTATCACCTTCCGCCGCCGCCTCCCCGCTGCGGCGAACGCCTGCTGCAGCGCGCCGCCCGCAATATCGGCGTCAGCATCGTCGCCGGACGCCGCGCCGTGCTCACCCGTCCGCACAACGGCCATGCCGCCTGCCACTATTGCGGCGCATGCGGCAAGGGCTGCGACGTCGGCGCCTTCTTCAATTCGTCGGACTACCTGATCGAGCCCGCGCTCGCTTCCGGCCGCCTCCAGGTGCTCGACAACGCCGTAGTCGCCCGCGTCCTCACCGATGACGAAGGCCGCGCCAGCGGCGTCCAATACTTCGACCGTCACACCAGGGAAGAGCACACCGTGAAGGCGCGCGTCGTCATCGTCGCCGCCTCCTGTATCGATTCCACGCGCATCCTGCTCAATTCCCAATCGCGCCGCCACCCCAACGGCATCGGCAACTCCTCCGATGTGATCGGCCGCTACCTCAGCGAGCAGGTCCGCCTGCATATGTTCGGCTTCGTCCCGGAGCTGCTCGGCGCCGCCGTGCAGAATGACGATGGCATCGGCGGCGAGCACGTCTATATGCCGCGCTTCAACCACCGCGACGGCCGCAAACGCGATTACCTCCGCGGCTTCGGCATGCAATTCTGGGGCTGCGGCGCAGGCGACAACGCCGGCTGGGCCAAAGAACTTCCCGGCTTCGGCGCGGATTTCAAATCCGCCGTGCGCAAGCGCTATCCCGCCCTCGTCGCCCTCCATCCCTACGGCGAAGTCCTGCCCTACGCCGATAACCGCATCACCGTCAACCGCGCGGACGTGGACGATTACGGCGTTCCCATCGCGCGCATCGAATTCAAGTACCGCGAAAACGAACGCAAGATGATGACCGAGATGTACCAGACTGCCGCCGCAATTCTGAAGCAGGCCAAAGCGGAAATTCTGCCCTACGATCCCGCCTTCATGGGCATTCCCGGCCAGGCCATTCACGAACACGGCACCTGCCGCATGGGAGCAGACCCCAAGCGCAGCGCCCTGAACGGCTTCTGTCAGATGCACGACGTGAAAAATGTCTTCGTGGTGGATGGCGCCGCGTTCACCACCGCCTCTGAGAAGAATCCCACGCTCACCATCCTCGCCCTCGCCTGGCGTGCCACGGACTACCTGGCGAACGAGCTCAAATCCAAGCGCTTGTAAGTCCCGTTACACGCAGCGCCCGAAGTTAGTCTACTTACGCGCAACCGCTGCTGGTGGTGCTTTTCGGCCAGCAGCCTGCGGCGCGTTCACTTACAACATGAAAACACAGGAGTTTCTGTTTGGCACTCATCCTGCTCTAGGTGAAAGCAGGTGAAATATGAAACGGCTTAACCAGAATTTGACCTTGCTCCTATCCGCTGGATTGACGGCTATCTCGTTATGCGCCCAAGCCCCAGCTCAGCAGTATCCGCAGCAGCCACCTTCCGGGCAGCCGCCGGACTACGGCCAGCAGCAGCAGCCTCCGGATTACGGCCAGCAACCGCCGCCCTACTACGGCCAGCAGCCGAACTACGGCCCTCAGGCGCCCAACTACTCGCCGCAGCAGCTCGATGGCATGGTCGCCCGCATCGCTTTATATCCGGACCCGCTGCTCGCCCAGGTCCTTACCGCCGCGACATTCTCTAACGAGATTCCGGATGCCGCCGGTTGGGCGCGCGCCCACACCTATCTCACCGGGGACGCCTTGGCCCGCGCCATTCAGGATGACGGCCTTCCATGGGACCCGAGCGTGATTGCGCTGCTTCCCTTCCCCACCGTCCTCGACATGCTTGCCGGCGATATGGGCTGGACCCAGGATCTCGGCAACGCCGTGCTGGGTAACCGCGCGGCCGTCATGGATTCCGTGCAGCACCAACGTTCGGTGGCGATGGATTACGGGTACCTGCGCTCCAACGGCCAGATCCGTGTAGTCAATGCCGGGCCCGGCGATATTCAGGTTCTGCCCATGGATCCGGCGTTTCTCTACGTGCCGTATTACAACCCGTACGTGGTCTACGCGCGCCCTCGTCCCGGCTTTTACGTTGGCGGCGCGATTTCGTTCGGCCCGCGCATCGTGGTCGGCTCCTTCGCTCCGTGGGGCTGGGGAACCGCCGCTTTCGGCTGGCACGATCATCGCATCCTGATCAATAACCGCCCTTGGGAACGCACCTGGGTCAACCGGCAGAGTTACGCGCATCCTTATGTAGCTCCCCGTGCGCCCTATGCCGACCATCGCGTGGAACGCCATGAACTTCGCGAATATCGCGGCCCCCAGCGCCGCGAACCGGAACGCCGCGACGGCCACGACCGCCGCTAAACGCTAGTCATTGCGCAGCGCGCGCATCGGGTCTACCCGTAGCGCGCGCCGCGCCGGAGCCAGTGCCGCAAGCACTACCGTCACCGCGAAGATTCCCACCGCTCCCACATACGCCGCCGGATCCAACGCGCCGACCCCGAACAAAATCTGCCGCAGCACGCGCGACAACCCAACCGCGCCGCCCACCCCCACCAGCAACCCCACACCCACCGGCCGCGAAAACTGCCGCATCACGATCGAAAGAATTTGCGCGGGCCTGGCGCCCAACGCCATCCGGATCCCGATCTCCTTCGTCCGCTGCGACACCGCGTACGCCACCAGTCCCACAATTCCCAGGCACGCCAATAGCAGCGCCACCATCGCCAGCACTCCTACCGCTAGCGCGCCATACTCCGTCCCCCGCAAGCTGCGTTCAAACCCGGTCTTCATCAATTGAACTTCCGGCACCACCTCGGCATCCACTCCCCTGCCGATCGCCGTCAGCGTCGCAGCCAGCCCCTCCGGATTTCCCGAAGTCCGCACCAGCACCGCCATCGAGTTCAGATCGTTCGCGCCCGCCGGAAAATAGGCCTCTGCCCCATCCCGTTCTTGCGGCGCGGTGGAGCGCGCGTTCGCCGCGATCCCCACCACCGTATACTTCACGCTGCCCACTTCAAACAGCTTCCCCAGGGCATCTTCCGCCGGCCACAAAATCGCCGCCAGGGACTGGCTGATCACCACCACCCGCACGTCCCCATTCGCCAGGTTCCGCCCGCGCAGCAGTGCGATCTTCATCGTCTGAAAAAACTGCGGTTCCACGCTGTTGGTGTGAATGCTGACCGCCCGCCCGTCCATCTCCATCCCGATCGTGGACGTCTTGTTCCCAAACGGCGGATTGGTCGCCGCCGCCACGGATTCCACGCCCGCGACTCCGCGCAGTCTGCCCTTCAACGTCTCCAGGTACTCCCGCGCCTTCGCCGGCGTATAGCCGTGGCCGCCCAGCGACGGGTCGATCGTGACCACCCGCTGATACTCGAAGCCGGGGTCGGCCGCCGCGTGATTCAGCGCCCGTACCAGTAGCCCCGCCACAATCAGCAGTACGCAGCTCGCCGCCACTTGCGCCGCGATCAGCACCTGCCGCATCAATGACGCGCGGTGCCGCTGCCGCGCAATCTGCAGCGCCGGCGCCAGGCCAAATAAAATCGCCGCCGCAAAACCCATCGCCACCGCGAACAGCCCGACCCTCCAATCCGGCGCCGCGTCCAGCCACACCGGCGTTCCCGATGCCGCCATCAGTCCGCGCAGCACCACGTACCCCAGGCCCATACCGAGTGCGGATCCCAACAGTCCCAGCACCACACTCTCCGTGAAAAGCTGGCGCACCAGCCTCCCCTTGCCCGCGCCCACCGCGATCCGGATCGCAATCTCCCGGTCCCGCGCCACGCCGCGCGCTAGCAGCAGGCTTCCCAGGTTGGAACACGCCACCGCCAGTATCAGCATCACCAGCGCCGCGATCATCGCCGCCACCGGCACAATCTTGTCCGGGTCCTTCGCGCCCGTGCCGTGGTGCGAATGGCTCATCGTGCTCTTCACATACGCGCCCGCATCGGCCGGCAGGGTTTCTTTTTCCCAAATATCCGCGGGATGCTCGCGATGCAATACCGCCGCCAGCGAAGCCAGCTCCTCCTCGGCGATCCGCGGAGTCAGGCCCGGCCGCAGCCGTCCCCACGCCGTCACCCCGCTACCCTCCACCGAGTAGTCCGTCAGCAGCTTGCTCCCCGGCACGAAGTAAGGCTGCTGCACAATCGGCGCCCACACGTCCGGCGTCTCCATATTCAAACCGCTGAATTCCCGCGCCGCGACTCCCGCCACCACCGCCGCCTTGCCATTCAGCCGGATGATGCGGCCCTCGACTCCGCGATCTCCGCCGAACTGACGTTCCCAAAACCCGTAGCTCAGCACCACCACCGGCTCGCTGCCCGGCGCCCCATCGTGCGCCGCATCGAACAGCCGCCCCGCCTCCGGCACACCGCCCAGCTCGGTAAACAGATTCGCCGTGGCGAATTGCACGCGCACCGGCTTCGCTTCGCCCTCCATCGTCACGTTGGATTGCGCCCACGCCAGCATCGCCGCCAGCGTCCGCGAATGCTCCCGGAAAAACTCCATCTCCGGATACGGCAGCACCGATGCGTAGGCCTTCGGCGATTGCCGTTGAAACCGGAGCAGCGTCGCCGGGTCGCGCACCGGCAGCGGCCGCAGCACCATCAAATTGAAAAACCCGAACGCCGCCACGTTCACGCCGATCCCGATCGCCAGAATCAGCACCGCCGCCAGCGTGAACCCCGGCGACCTGCGCAGCATCCGCCCCGCGTACCGAAGGTCCTGGCCCAGCCGCTCTACCCACGTCCAGCCCCACGCGTCGCGCGCTTCCTCCCGCAAATGCAGCGCGTTGCCCAAGGGCAGCCCGCCGGCGCGCTCCGCCATCTCGCGATGGAACTCCATTTCATTCGCCAGCTCCTCTTCCAGCCGGCGCCGGTTCCACAAATATCCGATGCGTCGAAGAATTTCCATCATCACGAGACCTCCTCAGGCAGTCCGCAACACCGTCTGAATCGCTTCGTGAACGCGGTCGTAGCCCGAAAGCTCGGCCTCCAGCTGTTTCCGACCGGCCGCCGTCAGCCGGTAAAAACGCACCTTCCGGTTGGTCTCCGAGATGCCCCACTCGGCGCTCACCCAGCCCTTGAGAAGGATCTTCTGCAGCGCCGGATACAGCGCCCCCTCTTCCACCGAGAGCACTTCCGAGGAAAGCGAGTGAATCCGCTGCGCAATCGCGTACCCGTGAAGCGGACCCGACCGCAGCACCCGCAACACCAGCAGTACCAGCGCTCCCGCAGGCATATTGATCTTAGGCATAAGCGCATTATGGGTGATGCGCCGATGGGTTGTCAACTGGCGCTATTCCGCCCGCAGTACCCGCACCGGGTCGTACCTTGCCGCCCGCCGCGCCGGAAGATATCCCGCCAGCACCGCCACCCCCGCCAGCGCCAGCGTCGCCAGCACGATCGATAGCGGATCGTTCGGCCCGATGCCGTACAACTGCGTCCGCACCAGGCCCGCCAGCGCAAACGCCGCCGGCAGTCCCGCCGCAATCCCCACCGCCACCAGCACCAACACCTCGCGCATCACCAGCCACACCACGTTGCCCTGCTGCGCCCCCAGCGCCATCCGTATGCCGATCTCCCGCGCCCGCCGCGTCACCAGAAACGCCATTACGCCGTACAGCCCGATCACCGCCAGCACCGTCGCCAGGCCCCCGAACACCGTCGAAAGCGTGGCGATCATCCGCTCCGTTACCAGCGATTCGTTCAGCTGCGTTTCCAGCGTCTTCATCGCCGTCACCGGCAGGTTCGCATCCAGTTCGTGCACCGCCGCCCGCACCGCCCCGAATGCCGAATCCGGGTCGCGCTCCGTGCGCACATAGACCGTCTGCCCGTAGGCAATGAACTGGCCCGAGCACAGGTAAATCAGCAGCGGGATCTCATCACGCAGGCTCTCGTACCGGGTATCGTTCACCACCCCGATGATCTCGATATCGGTGGGCGTTCCCGGATCCGTCCCGCGCCCGAAGCGCCGGCCCACCGCGATCCCGTCGCCGAAATAGCGCTTCACGAAACTGGCATTCACAATCGCCACCCTCGGCGCGCCTTGCACGTCCTTCGGTCCAAACTTCCGCCCCGCCAGCAGGCGGATCCCCAACGCATCGAAGTAGCCCGAGCTCACCGCATTCATATGCGGGTCCATGTCCTCGCCCGGCTTCGCCTGGTAGCCCTGGATCGTGATCCCGTTGTCCCATTCGTTGTTCGCCAGAATCGTTACCTGCGCCATCCCGGCCCCGCGCACTCCCGGCAGCGCTGCCAGCCGTTCCTCCGCCCGCTGGTAGAACTCCGCCCGCCGCCGCTCGTTGTACCCCGATGACCCGGGCGAGACCGAGAACTGAATCAGGTTCCCCGTCTGGAAACCCGGATTCAGCATCCGCAGATTAGAAAGACTGCGCACGAACAATCCGGCGCCGATCAACAGCAGCAGGGAGAGCGAGACCTGCGCCGCCACCAGCGCCTTGCGCAGCCGCACCGGCGCGCCGCCGCCCACCACGCCGCCCGTCTGATCCTTCAATGTGGACGCGATGTTCGGCCGCGTCGATTGCAGCGCCGGCGCCAGTCCGA
This sequence comes from uncultured Solibacteraceae bacterium, assembly GCA_963811575.1. Lineage (GTDB taxonomy): Bacteria > Acidobacteriota > Terriglobia > Bryobacterales > Bryobacteraceae > Solibacter. The sequence goes on from CAWERY010000018.1 coordinate 890,023, forward strand.
ACGCTACTCCCGTCGCCAGCGAAAGCCCGAACGTGAACAGCATCATGCGCACATCCGGCGTGCTCGCGATCGAATAGCCCGTGATCGTGACCGGCAGGAACGCAAGCAGCCCCTTCGCCATTCCCACCGCCAGCGCCACCCCCGCCACTCCGCCCACCGCCGCCAGCAGCAGGCTTTCCGTCAATAGCTGCTGGATCATCCGCCCCCGGCTCGACCCGATCGCCAGGCGAATCGCGATCTCCTTCTGGCGCGCCGCCGCCCGCGCCGTCAGCAGGCTCGCCAGGTTCGCGCACGCAATCAGCAGCACCAGCCCCACCACTCCCATCAGCACCCACAACGGCCGTTCGTACTGCCGCCGCAAATTGGTATTGCCCTGCGACCCCGCCTGCACCTTGAGCTGCATGCGCAGAAACTGCTGCTTGTCGAATGCCGTCGCGGTGCGGAAGGCCGCCATCGTGACTTCGCTTTCGAGAATCTGGTGGAACAGCGGCTGCAACCCCGCCTCCGCCTGCTCCTTCGATATCCCCGGCTTCAGCCTGCCGTAGACATTGACCCAGCGCTGCCGCCGGTCGTACATCGATTCGAAGCCCGGCCGTACCGACGCGGCCATCGCCATCGGGACAAAGAACTGCGCCGGCAGCCCCGGCTCCATGCCTTCAAACCCGGCCTGCGCCACGCCCACCACCGTCAGCGGATAGCCGTTCACCCGAATCGTCTGTCCCAGGATCTTCGGGTCGCCCGCGAAGCGCGATTGCCACCAGCCGTAGCTCAGCACCACTAGCGGATGTTGCCCCGCCCGCAAATCGTCCGACGCCGTGTACAGCCGCCCTAACGCCGGCCGCACTCCCAGGAGCGGAAAATAATTCCCCGATACCAGTTCCGCGATCCCGACCTCGACCTGTGAGCCGATGCTGACCACCGGTCCGAATCGATACCGGCACATCATGCCGCTGAAGACCGCGTTGCGGTCGCGCAGATCCTGGTACATCGGATAGGCCGTAGCGTTGCGGCCATTGTTCCCGCCGTAATGCCTGCCGCTGCCCGCCAGCAGCACGATTCGCTCCGGCTCCCGCACCGGCAGCAGGCGCAGAATCAGCTGGTCCACCAGGGTGAAAATTGCCGTGTTGGCGCCGATTCCGAGAGCCAGCGAGAAGACCGCGACCGACGTGAATACCGGCGACCGCCGAAAGCTTCGGAAGGCGAACTGAACATCCTGCAGTACCCGCGTCATGACGCTGAATACTGCGGAATTAGGAAAAGGTTACTAACTTTTCGCGGGTTCGAAGAGGGCGCTGACCGCGCCCGCCGGATCTTCGATCACGCAGAAACGGCCCATGTTGCCCATGCTCTCCACCGGGCGCCGCAGTTTGCCGCCCAATTCCTCGAGCCGCCGGATGCTCTCATCCAGATTCGCCACCGTGATGTAGACCATCCAGACCGGGGGCAGATCCGCATTCTGCCCGCGCGCGTGGCAGATGCCCGCCACCGGTTGAGGTTCTCCCGGAGGGTGCATGCAATAATCCTGGTAGCCGCCCATTTCCACGGGAGACGGCTCCCACCCTGTCACCTTCTCGTAGAAATCCCGCAGCGCCACCGCGTCAGCGACCGTCAGATCGATCCATCCGATATGTCCTGGCATGTGGTGCAGTGTAGCGCAACCGCTCCCGGCCTACTTGCCCGCCACCAGCCAGATCGCGACCCAGATTACGCCGAGGAACGCAGCCGTTCCGCCGAAGACAAACCACGTCATCGAATCCGGTTGGCGTCGAACCGCCGCCATCAGGCCCGGCGGCAAATTCGGATCGGAATTCGGAGCTGTCGTTGGCATGCCCTGCGGCGGCGCCTGGGGCACAGCCTGGGGCCCAACCTGCGGAGCCGCCATTTCAGGCATCGCCGCGACCAGCGGTGTCGCTGTCGGGAGCATGAGTTCCGGCTTGGCAAGCCTCGCGGTCGATTCGTGTGGCGGCAGGTACGTCACCGCCGCCTTGACCGACGCCGACGACGCCACCATCGAGGCCGCCGCCCAAAGCGTGCTTTGCAGCGGATCCCCGACGGCCGCCGCGGCTGCCCTCGGACGTTCCGGCGCGATGGTGGTTACTTCCCTGCGAACCGCGACCGCGTCGAGTACCGCCGCGCCTCCACGCTCCCGCATCTCCCATTCTTTGGGCCGTTCCTGCTCTTCCTTCTCGGCTTGCACGGAGCTTCGGGCCGCAACCAGGACCGGTTCCATAGCCGGCGCAGCTTCAACCTCGACCTCCGGTTCAGGCTCCGCCGCGACCGCTTCGACTGCAGGCTCCGCAACCTCGGCAACCACTTCGGGCTCCGTTGCGACCGCTGCCGCCGCAGGCTCCGCGACCGGATCAGGCTGCCACGCGACCTCAGGCTCCGACCGCAACCACTTCGGGCTCCGCCGCGACTGCTTCGACTGCAGGCTCCGCGACCTCAGCCATCACCTCGGGCTCCCCGCGACCGCTTCCACTTCCGGCGCAGCCTCGACCACAGGCTCCGCAACCTCAGCCACCACTTCGGGCTCGACCGCGATCCACTTCCGCCGCAGCCTCGACCACAGGCTCCGCAACCTCAGCCATCACCTCGGGCTCCGACCGCGACCGCTTCCACTTCCGCCGCAGCCTCGACCACGGGCTCCGCGACCTCGGCAATCACTTCGGGCTCGACCGCGACTGCTTCCGCCACAACCTCGACGACAGGCTCCGCGACTTCAACCACCACTTCAGGCTCGACCGCGACCGTTCCACTTCCGCCACAGCCTCAACCACAGGCTCCGTGACCTCAGCAATCACCTCAGGCTCGACCGCAACCGCTTCCACTTCCGGCGCAGCCTCGACCACAGGCTCCGCGACCTCGGCAACCACTTCGGGCTCGACCGCGACTGCTTCCGTCACAGCCGCAACCACAGGCTCCGCGACCTCAGCCATCACTTCAGGCTCAACCGCGACCGCTTCCACTTCCGCCACAGCCTCGACCACAGGCTCGGCGACTTCAGCCACCGCTTCGGGCTCGACCGCAACCGCTCCACTTCCGTCGCAGCCTCGACCACAGGCTCCGCGACTTCAGCAACCACTTCGGGCTCGATCGCGTCCGCTTCCGCCACAGCCTCGACCACAGGCTCCGCGACTTCAGCCACCGCTTCGGGCTCGACCGCGACCGCTTCCACTTCCGCCACAGCCTCGACCACAGGCTCCGCGACTTCAGCCACCGCTTCGGGCTCGACCGCGACCGCTTCCAACCGCCGCGACCTCAGGCAATCCACTTCGGGCTCGACCGAGACTGCTTCCACTTCCGCCACAGCCTCGACCACAGGCTCCGCGACTTCAGCAATCACTTCAGGCTCGACCGCGACCGCTTCAACCGCCAGCGACTTCAGCAATCACCCCGGGCTCGACCGCGACTACTTCCACTTCTCCGCAGCCTCGACCACCGGCTCCGCGACTTCAACAATCACCTCAGGCTCGACCGCGACTACTTCCGGCACAGCCTCAACCACAGGCTCCGCAACCTCAGCAGTCACCTCAGGCTCGACCGCAACCGCTTCCACTTCCGCCACAGCCTCGACCACAGGCTCCGCACCTCAGCAATCACCTCGGGCTCGACCGCGACCGCTTCCACTTCCGCCACAGCCTCGACCACAGGCTCCGCGACTTCAGCAACACTTCGGGCTCGACCGCGACCGCTTCCACTTCCGCCACAGCCTCGACCACAGGCTCCGCGACTTCAGCAACCACTTCAGGCTCGACCGCGACCGCTTCCACTTCCGCCACAGCCTCGACCACAGGCTCCGCGACCTCAACACTCACCTCAGGCTCGACCGCGACCGCTTCCACTTCCGCCACAGCCTCGACCACAGGCTCCGCGACCTCAACAGTCACCTCAGGCTCGAACACTTCCACTTCCGCCGCACTTACGGCCTCAGCAATCACTTCGGGTTCGACCGCGACCACTTCCGCCGTAGCCTCGACCACAGGCTCCGCGACCTCAGCAATCACTTCGGGTTCGACCGCTTCCACTTCCGCCGTAGCCTCGACCACAGGCTCCGCGACCTCGGCAATCACCTCAGGCTCGAACACGTCCACTTCCGCCGTACTCACGGCCTCCTGCAGCTCGACCGCTTCCACGGTCGCCCCGCCGCTCCCCGCCGCATTCAACGCTTCTGAAAACTCCTGCGCCGTCGCGTAACGGTCCGCCGGCTCTTTGGCCAACCCGCGCAACACAACCGCGTCCAGAAACTCCGGTACCGCCGGATTCACTTGACTCGGAGGCAGCGGACTCTGATTCACGTGCGCCAGCATCAATTCAAACTGGCTGCGCGATTCGAACGGAGGCTTCCCGCACAACATCTCGTAAAGCACCGCCGTCAACGAATACAAATCGCTGCGCTGATCCAGCTCCCGCCCGCCCTTCACCTGCTCCGGCGAAATATACTTCGGATTGCCCACCACCGCGCCCGATTCCGGCGCGTGCGCTACCCCAAGCGGCCGCGTCTGCGCAAAATTCGAGAGCTTGCAAAAACCCTCCGGACCAAACTGAATGTTGTCCGGCGTGATGTCGCAGTGGACGAAAGATTGTTGATGCAGGCAGGTCAAAACGTCCAGAATCTGGCCCGCCACCACCAACGCTTCCCGCCACGGCAGCGGCCCCAGTTGCAGACGCTCCGCCAGCGGCAGCCCGTCATACAGTTCCGTCGTCATCACCATGCGGCCTTCCACAGGCAGCGCTGTGTAAAACGAAACAACATGGGGGTGCTGCAGCCGTGCGCGTATGCGCACCTCGCGAAGAAAACGTTCCGACGCTTCCTGGTCGTCCGTCGCAGCAGTGGGCAGCGTCTGCAGATTTTCCAGCCGTTGGGCAAGGGTATTCTGCACCCGGTATTGCACCAGGTTGCGTGAGCGCCTCACTACGTCGAGAAACTTATACCCGGAATAGGTTCGCCCGAGTTCGAACTCCATCCAACAGGCCTCCTGGCCGGCGGGCCCCCGTTCGGCAATACGCCACCGGCGTATCGGCCCATCGAAGAGCTCGGTCCCGACCTAAACTTTCTCACCGGTGGAAAACACGTCTGCCCACCGGAAGCTCGATTCTAGGCTGCTGGAGCTAAAGGGTCAATTTCCCAAACGTTAACAGCCAACTACCGACCAAAGGTAAACCATGTTTTGCCACCTCCGCCGCGCTACAATTCGCTAGCTATAAAGAGCCAACAGGTTTTCGGTTTTCGTGCGTAACATTTCCCGCCGGGAGTGTCGCCTTACTGTCAATCCCCGTTACGACGGCGGGCGCACCACTCCTTTCACACAAATGTGCGCCCGCAAAACTCCCCGCCCCGCATTACGCCGCCCGCATTACACCGCTTCACATTACAATCGGTAGCATGCGGAAACCAATCGGCGCGCTTCTGTTGTCCTTCCTTCTGCCGCTCTGTCTGAGCGCACTCCCCCAGCAGCCCGATGCCATCACCGACGAAGCCAAAGTCCCCAAATATCAACTCCCCGAGCTCCTCACCCTGCGCGCCGGGCAGCCCGTGCGCGATGCCAAAACCTGGACCACCCGGCGCCGTCCGGAAATCTTCGCGCTCTATGAATCCGAGGTCTACGGCAAAACGCCGCCCTCCCCGCCAAAACTCAACTTCGAAGTGAAATCCGTGGAGAAGAACGCGCTCGATGGCAAGGCCGTCCGCAAAATCGTCACCGTCTTCTTCGGCGACAAGCCCGATGCGCCGAAGATGGACCTGTTGCTCTATCTCCCCGCCGCCGCCCGCAAACCCGTGCCGGTAATCCTCGGCCTCAGCTTTACCGGCATTCATACCGTCGCCAACGACCCCGGCGTTCCGCTCGCCGAGCAGTGGGTCCGCGAAACCAGGCAGCCTTCCCTCGAAAAATCGCGCGGCGCAGGCGCTCCACAATGGCAGGTCGAAAAGATTCTAGCCGCCGGTTACGGCTTAGCCACCGTCTACTATGGCCAGATTGAGCCCGATTTCGCCGGCGGCATGAAATACGGCATACGCCCGCTCTTCTTCAAGCCCGGGCAAACCGCCCCCGCTCCCGACGAATGGGGCGCCATCGCCGCCTGGGGCTGGGGCGCCAGCCGCGCCATGGACTACCTGGAGAAAGACAAAGACGTCGATTCCAAACACGTCGCCCTCTTCGGCCACTCGCGTCTCGGCAAGGCCGCGATCTGGGCCGGCGCCCGCGATACCCGCTTCTCCTTCGTCATCTCCAATGAAAGCGGCGAGGGCGGCGCCGCCATCAGCCGCCGCGATTATGGCGAGCGCACCAAAGATCTCAACACCCGCTTCCCTCACTGGTTCGCCGCCAATTTCAAGAAATACAACGAGCGCGAAAACGAAATGCCTTTCGACTCCCACATGCTGCTCGCCCTGATCGCGCCTCGCGGACTCTATGTCGCCAGCGCCGAAGGCGATCAGTGGAGCGACCCCAAGGGCGAATTCCTGGGCGCGGCCAACGCCTCCCCCGCCTGGGAACTCTTCGGCAAGAAGGGCATCGCCACCATGACCATGCCCGCCCTCCACCAGCCCGTCGGCGAGAACGTGCGCTATCACATCCGCGCCGGCAAACACGATGTCACCGATTACGATTGGGAGCAGTACCTCAAATTTGCTGCGCAGCAGTGGGGCCGCTGACCGGCATCCGGCACCACGCCGCCACCAGCGGCAGCGTCATCATCGCGTAACCGATGGCTTTGCGTTCCGCGTTTATGCCCTCTTCCAACCCGTCGAGATCGAAATCGCCCAGCGCGGCGATCCCGTATTCCACCGCCTTCGGCAGCAGGCTGGTCAAGGTCTCCGTGATGTACTTCGTGATCGGAGTATCCTCGCGCCCGTCCATCACCGCTTCGAAGCGCATCGCCGGTTGCGGCAATCCGGCGGCGCGGAACAACTGGTGCAGGCGCGCCCCAATGTCCACCTGCGCTCCGGAAAGGCGCAAAGTTTCCACCATGCAGCGCGCAATACGCTGCACCAGCAGATCCGTTGCGGTTATCGGCATCATCCACGGCTCCTGGAAGGCGAGGATCCCGTGCGGCCGTAAATGCTTCGCCACCGCAGCCAGCACCGCCGCGGGCTCCGGCAGGTAACAAAGCACCAGCCGTCCCACCACCGCGTCCAGCGGCGCCGCCGGAACATACTGCGCCGGGTCCGCCTCCTCGAACTCGATATTACGGACGCCCATCTCGAGCACCCGCTGCCGTGCGTGCGCTACCGTGCCCGCGTCCACATCCAGGCCAATCACCGCGCCCTCCGGTCCCACCATTTCGCTCAGTAGCAGGCATACGTCGCCGGCGCCCGAACCCAGATCGAGCACCCGCATCCCCGGAGCAATCCCCGCGTCTTCGAAAACGCGGCGCGTCAGCGGCTTTAACAGGTCCGCTTGCAGCGCTAGCCGCGCATATTCACGCTCCGACCGGCCCAACGCATATTCACGATTCGTTTCCGCCATTCTTCCAGACTCTCATGATATTCTCCTGTCTGTATGGCGCCCATCAAGTTGGCGGTTTGGCTCGCGTGCGCAACCGTGCTTAATGGCCAGAACAGCCCCGCGGAGTGGCAGATGTTATTCGACGGCAAAGTCCTCGGCCGCTGGCAGGAAACCAATTTCTCCGGCCACGCCCACCCGCGCATCGAAAACCAAGCCATCCTCCTCACCGCCGGCGCGCCCATGACCGGCGTCACCTGGACAGGCGCCTTCCCGAAAACCAACTACGAAATCCGCTTCGAAGCCGCGCGCCTGGATGGCAATGATTTTTTCGCCAGCCTCACTTTCCCGGTCGGCGAGTCCTTCGGCACCTGGGTCACGGGCGGCTGGGGAGGAGACATCGTCGGCCTCTCCAGCATCGATGGCTGGGATGCTTCCGACAACGAAACCCGCAGCTATTTCGATTTCGAGAAGGCGCGCTGGTACGCCTTCCGCCTCAAAGTTGCCCCCGCCCGAATTACCGCCTGGATCGACGACCGCCAGGTCTTCGACGTCAACATCCCCGGCCGCAAAATCAGCCTGCGCTTCGGTGAAATCAAACTCTCGGCCCCTTGGGCTTCGCCTCTTACGGCACCCTCGGAGGCATCCGCAAAATCGAATACCGCCTCGTCCCCGCCCCGCAGCCATGAGCGCCGGTGGTGACTTGCGCAGGGCCGTCACCAAAACTTAAAGTTTATCTTCAGCCTGTTTTGAGTAAGTTACAAGAGTTCCGTATCTCTTACTCCAGTAAGCGTGTGGTAACTTCTCAATCAGGTAGAGAGTTGCGCAAACCACGGCGCGATTCCAACAGTTTTCATGCTGGCCAGCATAAGTTGACCTGAGGTGGTGCTGACTTCCTGTAAGCCCGTTAACGGCTAAACGGTGGTTCCCCTACGTGGAGGAGACCGGCAGGAAGATCTTCGGTTCGAACCGATCACACCCGGGGGACCGTCGCGGATAGCGTTTGATTGCCGCACCCCTGGATACAGAGACTGATCACTCGAAAGGAGTGGACGATCGAGAGGCCATCCAGCCGAGTTCTTACGTCTTCCTAGAGTGCAGTCGAATCACTGGCGGCCGGGCACGCACGGCGATAAGACCGAAAGCCCCCGGCCGCCGCAACTTCTTTACCCCCCACTAACGGCACAACCCTGTCCGCTTATCCGTTCAACGTCCAGCCGGAGCGATAAGTCCGCTTCAGCCACTCATTGGCCTCCGCGAAGTTAGTAACCTGCCCGGTCTTCGGGTCGTAATCCAGCTTCTTCCCCGCCCGGTGCGCAATCAATCCCAGCAGCATCTGCTCGATCATGCTTCCGCTGTAATCGAAATCGCAATGCGTCTTCGTGCTGGTCCCGTGCACCGCATTGTTGCTCTTGCCCTTGCAGGCATCCAGCCATTCCATTTGAAATACGTCCCCGCGTCACCGGACGGCCCGCCTGTTCCGCCGCAACGATTCCGGCGATGCTCGGGTTCGGCAGCCCCAATGCCGCCGGCAGCCGCCCGCCGTCCAGGAATTGGATGGCCGGAAAGCCGTTGGCCGCCGGTTCCGCGCTCGGTTGCGCCGTGAATCCGGCCGGCATCGCGGGCCGCGCTGGCGCCGCCGCCACCGACGCCGGACGCGCCGGGCGCGAGGGCGGCGCTTGCGTCACCTGCCCCGTTCCCCCGATCAACGGCAGCGTCTCCGCCTTCGATCGCCGCTTGTAGTACGTCAGGTCGCCGTCATCGTTATTGGGAATCAGCACGCGCGTCGTGAAGTCCGCCAGAATCGCGCCCTTCGTGCCCTCGAAAATCGCCCCGTTCGCAATCTTCGAGACATCGATGTACCCCTTCGGCGGATTGGGCTTTAACCCGCCCTGGTACCAGACAATCTGGATCGCTCCCCGCCAGCTGTTCGCCGGATGATCGAAGGTCGCTTTCAATTTCACCGGCGTGATATTGGCGTCGAACTTGTCGCTCACCTCCAGGTCGGCTTCAATTCCGGTCGGCGCTCCGGCGTCCACCGAGTTCCATAAGAGGTCCATCGTGTGCGCGCCCATGTCGCCCATCTGTCCCACGCCGAAATCGCGGTACATGTTCCAGAACAGGCAGTTCAGGCCATTCGATCCGCCGAAATACTGCGGGCTGTAAGGATGATACGGCGAGGGGCCGATCCACTGCTCGTAATGCAATTCGGCCGGCGGCATGCCCTCTCCCGCGGGGTACCCGGGACGCGGCAGGCGGCGGCTGTCCCAGCCGTGGACCGTCTTCAGGTCGCCGATCGCTCCATCCAGAATCAGCTCCCGCACACGCTCGAAATTCGGATACGCGTGCCGCTGCGTGCCGTGCTGCGTCGCCACCTTGGCGCGCTTGCTCAGATAATTCGCGCGCACCGTCCGCACCTCGTCCACCGAAATGCCGAGCGGCTTTTCGCAGTAGACGTGCATATTGCGGTTCAGGGCCCAGTTGGCGATGAAGGCGTGGTGATGATCGGCGGTGCAGATGATTACCGCCTCCACGTCCTTCTGGTCCATCACCCGCCGCCAGTCCCAGTAGGTCTTCGCCTTCGGAAATATTTCCAGAGCCTCTTTGGTGCGCAGGTCGTTGACGTCGCAGATCGCCACCACGTTTTCGCCGCGCAGCACGTTGTAGTGGGCAGTGCCGCGGCCCCAAACACCGAACAGCGCGATGTTCAGCTTATTGCTCGGGGCGCTCTGCCCGCGCAGCATGCCGCTCCTCAGAATCGTAATCCCGGCCGCCGCCGACTTCAGCAAATCACGTCGTTGCATGCTGCCAGAGGTATCACGGATTCACTCCCGTTCAACCGGTCAAGCCATACTCTGCGCCACTAAGTCGCGAACCTGCGAAAGCAGGCTTTCCGTGCTGCCGCCTTTTTGCACGATCCGTTCCGCGAAGCCGTTCAGCCGCCGCCGGTCCTCGGCAGTGAGATCCTTGGCGGTGAGAATGATGACGGGCGTCGCCTGCGCCTCCTCTAGCCGCCGGAATTCTTCGAGGAAGGTGAAGCCGTCCATCTCCGGCATCATCAGGTCAAGCAGCACCAGCGTGGGAATCCCGGCCTTCGCCAGATCCAATGCCACGCGCCCGTTTTCCGCCTGCTGGACCGTCCAGCCATCCTTTTCGAGCGTCGCCTTCAAGATGCTGCGCGTATCCGCATCGTCCTCCACCACCAGCACCGGACGGCGTCCGCGCAGCTTGCTGTACTTGCTGAGCACCGCCGCCAGCCGTTCGCGATTGAGCGGCTTGGTCATGAAGTCCGACGCGCCCAGCGCATACCCCATGCTCTTGTTGTCCACCATGGTCAGCATGATGACCGGAATGTCGGCCAGATCCACGTCCGCCTTCAACGCGCCCAGCACCGTCCAGCCATCCATCCGCGGCATCGCGACATCCAGCGTGATCACGTCGGGCCGGCTCCTGCGCGCTTCGGCCAGCCCTTCCTCGCCGCCCGCCGCCACAATCACGTGATAGCCTTCCTTGCCGAGGAAGCTCTTCATCAGGTCGCCAATTACCGGGTCGTCGTCAATCACCAGCACCGTGCCGGCGGCAGCCGAGGCCTCGGGCATGGCGCGGGGCTGCTCTTGTCCCGCCGACGGGGTTGCTTCAACCGCCACCTCGATCGGCAGCAGTACCGTGAAGACCGTACCTTTGCCGGGCTCGCTTTCCACCGTGATGCGGCCGCCCATCAGTTCGCAGAACTTCCGCGTGATGGTGAGGCCCAGCCCGGTTCCGCCGTACTTGCGCGTGGTGGAAGCATCGGCCTGCGTGAACGCTTCAAAGATGCGCGCCGCCTGCTCTTTGGTCATGCCGATGCCGGAATCCTTCACCTGGAACGCAATCCAATCGCGGTCTTCGCTGCGCTGGTTTTGCACGCGCAGTTCGATCACGCCGTTCTTGGTGAACTTACTCGCATTGCTCAGCAGATTGAACAGCACCTGCCGCACCTTGGTGAGATCCGCGCGCATGGCGCCGATGCCGTGCGCCACTTCGATATGCAAGCGGTTTTCATTTTTATCGACCAGCGGCTGGATCGTCGTGGCCACATCGGCCACCATTTCCGGCACCTGGAAGATCTCCAGGTACAGGTCCATCTTGCCCGCTTCGATCTTCGAAAGATCCAGAATGTCGTTGATCAACGCGAGCAGGTGCCGGCCGGCCGCCGTGATCTTTTTCAACTCGGGAACGAACACCGCCTCCACTTCCGGCAGCGCCGATTGGCTCGACATATCCTGAGCCTCGTCCATCAGCATTTCGCTGTAGCCGATGATGGCGTTCATCGGCGTGCGCAGTTCGTGGCTCATGTTGGCCAGAAACTGGCTCTTCGCCTGGTTGGCGCTCTCCGCCGCTTCCATCAGCAATTGCAGTTCGTGGTGGCGCTGTTCCAGCTCGCCGTTGGCCCGTGTCAGTTCCTGCCGCGCCAGCCGCAGGCGCCCGGTCATGTCGTTGAACGCGCGTGCCAGGTCGGCGAGTTCGTCCTTCCCGGGCAGTTCGATGTGCGATTCCAGGTCGCCCTCGCCCAGCGAATCGGCGCCCGCCTTGAGCGCGCTCATGCCGCGCGTGAGGTGGCGCGAAACGACGAACGCCAGGCCCGGCGGCCAGCAGTCCGGAGAGCAGAAAGATGCCGACCGTGACCTGTCCCGTCAAGCGCGCGGCATCGTAAAAATGCGCGCTCGCCTTGGCCACCAGGTCGCGCTCGTCCTTCTGCAGTTCGGGCAGCATCTGCTGCATCACGCGCTGGCTCAACGGCTCGGCATGCATCACCACTTCGGTGATCGCCTTGGATTGGTTGCGGCCTAAATTTTCGTAGAAGACTCGCCAGGAAGAGCTCAGGTCGCCGAACGCGGCGGCGAAGCGATCCACTTTGTCGGCTTCGGCCTGCGGGCGTCTGCGCGCGGACCGCCGTAATCTGTCCGGCGATCAGGTTGAGCCGCGCATCGAACTGCGCGATGTCCTCGGGCGATGCGCCGCCGCCCGCACCGGCATCCGCCGTGATCTGGCTGAGCAGCGTCACCTGCTTCTGAAAATCGCTGAGATCCTGCTGCACGCTGGAAATCAGAATCTGGCGCGAGATGGCGCTGCGCATCTCTTCAAACGTGGATTTGCGCTTGATGTCGCTCCAGAAATAGATGACGAGATTGAGTCCGAGCAGGCAGAGGATCGCGAAGAACGAAAGCGTCAGGCGGCGACGTATGGTCATTCGTTCGCCCTGTTAGTGCAGCGGGTAACCTTTGTCGCCGGGCAGTTTTCCATCGATCTTGAGGGCCTTGAGTCCTTTGGGCACCTGGGTCGAATCCACGAAGGCGACGGAGCCCGGAATTGCCGTCACCAGTTCCGTGGCCATCTCGTTGGAGTACACGATCTTCGGCCCGCTGCTGGCTTCGGCGCGGAAGACCTTGGAGATCCAATACTGGCGGAATTGCGCTTCGGACATCTGATAGATATTCTTCAGCACTACATCCCGCTCCCGGGAATTAGGAGCGCGGATCAAGAGCGTCACGCGCAGATTGGAGGTCCAGAACTGGCGCTCCCCAAGCAGAAGCTTGCGAATCTCCCCGATCGTGAGGTTGTCGACCGGAGTCTCCGGCCGCACCACCACCGCAATATCCCCATCGCCGGGCGTAGTACCGCCGAAGGCGAATAACGTCAAACCGGCAAGCAGCGCCAACACTCGAAAGCGTAGAATGGATTCCCTCCCGAAAACTCTCTGTTGGCGGATTATAGCAGTAGAAAGGCCCTCCGGGCCCATCCGCCCCACTTAGAGTTCGGATTCGCCGGTGATGCTGGAGATGGCGCCCGCGAATACGCAGCCTTCGGCGAAGCGCGCCGCTGCCGCTTGCTCGCCGGAGAAGATGCGCTGCGGCACGCGAGCTTCAAAGCGGCCCGTGAAGATGCTGGCGGTCAACGCCGCCACCTCTCCGTCGAACGCCGCCAGGGGCCCGCCGCTGAAGATCGCGGCGCCGAAAGCACCGCTCGGCCACTGCGCCGCCGTCAGGGGTTGCAGCAGGCTGCCCAACAGCTTGCTCGGCGTCCGCACCGCCACGCCCGCCGCCATCACGGGCTCGCCCGAATCGGTGTTCCCCAGAATTGCCATCGCGCCCATATCGCTGCCCAGCAGATCGAGCGCCGCGGCGGCCAGCGCGGCAACCGTGGCGCCGGTGTCAAATCGCGCGCGAACGCTGAGCGCGCCTTCGCAAATCATGCCTTGTTGCAGCGTCACTTCCGGCGTGAAGGCGGCCGCCGATACCAGGTAATCGGGCGTATCGCGGGCGCCGGCCGGCAGGCAAAGGGCCGCTCCCCCGGCGGCGAACAGGGGGCCGGAATTTTCCCGCTCGGCATTGGCGCCCAAGCCTCCGACGCCCACCAGCAGGCTAGTCTTCCAGCAGGAGACCTGCTGCCGCGCGGTGTTGCGCCCGGGGCGGATCACCTGGCACTTCAGCAAGGGGTCCGCCATGAAGGACAGGACCTCAAAGCGCGTGCCGGCCACCTCGCGTACGCCGGTCTCCATTTCGCCCACCGCCGCGGACGCGGCCAACAGCCCTTCCAGGCCCGAAAGGCTCAACACCTTGCGCACCATGTCGGAAGGGTTCGAGACTTGCAGCGATCCTTGATGCTGGGCGAGCTCATTGTAGTAGCGCACCAGCACCTGCACTCCCGCGGAGCTAAGATAGCCGAGCTCCGAAAGATTCAAGCGGATGTGCTTATGGCCCTGTTGAATGGCGGTGTCGAGCCGCGCGGCCACCTGCGGGGACCAATAGCCGTCGAGCCGTCCCGCCAGGTGCATTTTTAGAGTCCCGGCTACTTCGTAGTTGCGAATCTCCATTGCTCTCCGCTCTCCTGAATCTTTCGACTATCGCAATCCGGTCGCGGGCAGTCCATGCTCACCTTGGATACTGAGGGTTTTCCGCGAGTTAGTATCTCTGGTCTACGAATGCGTATACCGTGTCTTGCCTTGGGTTGGAACTTTTGGGTAAGCTCATACAGCCCCCCGAAGGAAATCTATGAGTGCCACCGTAGAACAGCCGCCCCGCCAGATCCTGGTGGTGGATGATGAGCCGGACCTGGAATTGCTGGTGCGCCAACGTTTCCGGCGGCAGATTCGCGAGGGCGAATTCGAGTTTTTCTTCAGTCATAACGGCGAGGAAGCGCTCCAGGCGCTCGATGGGAAGCCGACCATCGACGTGGTACTGAGCGATATCAACATGCCGGTGATGGACGGCCTGACGCTGCTCGGCAAACTGCGCGAGCGGCAAGGCTGCCTGAAGGCGGTGGTGGTTTCGGCATACGGCGACATGCCGAATATCCGTACCGCGATGAACCGCGGCGCGATCGATTTCCTGATGAAGCCGATCGATTTCGAAGATCTCGAAATCACCATCCGCAAAACGCTGGACCACGTGGCGGAGATCCGTCAATCGCTGCGCGCGCAGGAAAGCCTGCTGGCCATCCGACAGGAACTCGGCGTGGCCGCGCGGATTCAGCAATCGATTCTGCCGCGCACCTTTCCCCCTTTCCCGGCGCGGCGCGATTTCGAGCTGCACGCCGCCATGCTTCCGGCCAAGGAAGTGGGCGGCGACCTCTTCGATTTCTTCCTGCTGGACGAAGATCATTTGGGACTGGTGCTGGGCGATGTCAGCGGAAAAGGCGTTCCCGCGGCGCTCTTCATGGCGGTCTCCCGCACGCTGCTGCGCGCCACCGCGCTGCAGAAACTGCCGCCCGGGGAATGCCTGCAGTACGTCAACGCCACGCTTGCCGCGCAGAATCCCTCGCACATGTTCGTCACCATGTTCTACGGAATTCTCAATACGCGAACCGGAGAACTGCGCTATGCCAACGGCGGACACAATCCTCCGTACGTGTTCTCGCGCGAGGGCAAATGGCGGGAACTGCCCGCCGACAAGAACGGGATGATCGTCGGCATCCTGGATGGCGCGCCATACCAGACCGCGAGCCATACGATCGCGCCCGGCGAGGGCCTGCTGATCTATACCGACGGGGTCACCGAGGCGATGGACCGCCAGGAGGAGTTTCTTCGGCGAAGCACGCCTGGAGGCGCTGCTCGAGCGCGATGGCGCACTGCCGGCGGAGAAACTGGTGGCGCGGGTGATGGCGGCGGTGGACGAGTTCGCCGACGGCACACCGCAAGCGGACGATATCACGGTGATGGCGATGCGGTATCTGGGCAATTGAGCATGGCAAAAGTCCTGTTGGTGGAAGACAACGAGATGAACCGCGACATGCTGTCGCGGCGGCTGATGCGTCAGGGCTTCGAAGTGGTGGTGGCGGTGGATGGGCAGGCGGGCGTGGATGCCGCGCGCACCGGCAGGCCCGACATCGTACTGATGGATATGAGCCTGCCGGTGCTGGATGGCTGGGAGGCGACGCGGCAGTTGAAGGCTTCCGAGGCAACGCGCACCATCCCGGTGATCGCGCTGACCGCGCATGCCATGGCGGGCGACCGGCAGCAGGCGCTGGATGCGGGCTGCGACGATTACGACACCAAGCCGATCGAATTGCCGCGCCTGTTGGAAAAGATGCGCCGCCTGCTGGGCGAAGCACCCAAGCCATGAACTCCCCGCTTTCCGGCGAAGCGCTGAAGACCCTGCGCCACGACCTGCGCACGCCGATCAATCACATTCTGGGCTACACCGACATGCTGGTGGAGGACGCCGAAGAGATCGGCATCACGCCGTACGTGGAACCGCTGCGCAAGATCCGCTCCGGCGGGCGGACGCTCCTGGAGCTGATCCAATCGTCGCTCGGCGAAGGCATGAGCGAAGTGAATTCAGAGGCGCGGGCGGCATTCAACGGCCGCTTCAGTTCGCACGCGCAGACGCTGCTGGTTGCCGCGCGGGAGCTGGATACGGCCTTTCAGCGTTCGGCGAGCGAGGATGCGCGGACCGACATTCAGCGGGTGGTCGCGGCCCTGGAGCGCTTGATCGCGATGTCCAGCGCCGGAGCGCCGGAGAACATCGTGGCGGCGCCCGAGGAAGTGAAGGCCGCGCCCGCGTCCAACCCGGCTCCGGTCATTGAACGAAGGCGGCGGGCGGATCCTGATCGCCGAAGACAACCCCGCCAATCGCGATATCCTGCGCCGACGCCTGGAAAAAGAAGGCCATCACGTCACCGAAACCGAAGATGGAAGAGAGGCGCTGGAGCAATTGGAAAGTGGTGATTTCGATCTGCTCCTGCTGGACATCCTGATGCCCCGGCTGGACGGGTTCGACACCCTGGCACTCATTCGAAAAAACGCACGATTCCACGATCTGCCGGTGATCATGATTTCCGCGCTGGACGAAATTCAGAGCGTGGTGCGCTGCATCGAAATGGGCGCGGAAGATTACCTGCCGAAGCCGATCGACCCGGTGCTGCTGCGCGCCCGCATCGGCGCCTCGCTGGAGAAGAAGCGGCTGCGCGACCGCGAGCGGCAGAAGACGGCCGAACTGGAACTGGCGCTGCAGCGCCTGAAAGAGACCCAGGATCAACTGGTGGTGCAGGAGAAGATGGCGTCGCTCGGCGCGCTCACCGCCGGCGTGGCGCACGAAATCAAGAACCCGCTGAACTTCGTGACCAATTTCGCGGTGCTCTCCGTGGACATGATGAAAGAGGTGCGGGAGCTGATCGCGCCGGTGCGGGAGCAGATGCCGCCCAAAGACGGCGAGTACCTGGACGATATCCTGAACGACCTTACGGGGAATCTGGACCGCATTCGCGATCACGGCAAACGCGCCGACAGCATTGTGCGCGGCATGCTGGCGCATTCGCGCGGGGGCAGCGGACAGCGCGAGGCAATCGACGTGAATGCGCTGGTGGCGGAGGCGGTGAACCTGGCGTACCACGGGCTGCGCGCGCAGGATCCGGCGTTCAACATTACGCTGGAATCCGACTACGATGCGGCCATTCCGCCGCTGCAAGTGGTGCCGCAGGATTTGAGCCGCGTGATCCTCAACATCGCCAACAACGGCTGCTACGCGGCGCATCAGCGGAAGTTAAAGACGGGAGACGGCTACCGGCCGGCGCTGCGCACCTCGACCGCGCAGACGGCGGCGACGGTGGAGATTCGCATCCGTGACAACGGCACCGGCATCCCCCAAGCGGTGCTGCAAAAGATCTTCAATCCTTTCTTTACTACCAAGCCGACCGGCCAGGGCACAGGGCTGGGCCTCTCCTTGAGCTATCAGATCGTGGTGGAGCAGCTCAAAGGCACGGTGAAGGTTCAGTCAAAAGAAAATGAATTCACCGAGTTCCTAATCAGTCTGCCTAAATGAGCGGGTGGAGGCGGCTGAAACGGATGAAAACGTTCGTTTCTCGCCAATTGGAGCCGTTGACAACCTATAATCTCTCGGCGTATATTTGCTAACATACTGATCTCACAGTGGTTTGCCCGTTTGGTTCTGTCGCATGGTCTCGCTCACGGCTTTTCGACCTACTGCACGCGTTCCGGGCACTGTGAAACAGCGACCGGCGGAGGCTGAATGGCCGTAGACCAGAACAACGAGCAAGTGGACCAAACGGTTCCTGAAAGCTACGAACACCTGCTCGAAGATTATAGTCACTTCGCGCCCCCGTCCGCCGACGAAGTAGTGCAGGGTACCGTCCTTGGGATCACCGTAAAAGACGTCATTATCGATTTCGGATACAAGTCCGAGGGCATCGTTCCGATTGAGCAATTCCAATCGCCGAGCGGCGAGGTCACGGTAAAGCGCGGCGATGTGGTCGATGTGATGATCGACCGCAGCGAGCAGGTCGAGGGCTACGTGCTGCTCTCGCACACGAAAGCCGCACGCCTGCGCATCTGGGACAACCTGGAGCATGCCGCCAATGAGCAACTGGTGCTCAGCGGCCGCGTGCTGGGACGCGTAAAGGGCGGCCTCGCGGTGGATGTCGGCATCAAGGCATTCATGCCTGGCTCGCAGGCGGATCCGCGTCCGGTGCACAATCTGGATGCGCTGGTGGGGCAGGACATTCCGGTCAAGATCATCAAGTTGAACCGGCGGCGCGGCAACGTGGTGGTCTCGCGCAAGATGGCGGTGGAAGAAGAAATCAATTCCCGCAAGACGGTCACGCTGGATCATCTGTTCGAAGGCGCGGCGGTAACCGGCACGGTCAAGAACCTGACCGATTACGGCGCATTCATCGACTTGGGCGGAATCGACGGACTGCTGCATGTGACCGACATGTCGTACGGGCGCATCACGCACCCTTCGGAGATGTTGCAGGTCGGGCAGGAAATCACCGTCAAGGTGCTCAAATTCGACCGCACGAAAGAGCGCGTTTCGCTGGGCATTAAGCAACTGGAGCCGGACCCGTGGGACACCGTGATCGAGCGCTACCCGGTGAACGGGCGCGTGATCGGCCGCGTGGTCAATGTGACCGACTACGGCGCGTTCGTGGAACTCGAAGCCGGCGTGGAAGGGTTGATCCACATCAGCGAAATGACCTGGTCGCGGCGCATGAAGCATCCTTCCAAGGTGGTGAAGGCGGGCGACCAGGTAGAAGCGGTCGTGCTCGAAGTGCATCCGAAGGACCGGCGGATTTCGCTGGGCCTGAAGCAGCTCGAGCCAAATCCGTGGACCACGATCGACCAGCGCTATAGCGTGGGCAGCGTGGTGGAGGGGCGGGTTCGCAACATGACCGACTTCGGCGCCTTCATCGAAATCGAGGAAGGCATCGATGGACTGGTGCATGTGAGCGACCTGTCCTGGACGAAGCGGGTGAAGCATCCGAGCGAGGTACTGAAGAAAGGCATGATCGTGCAGGCGGTGATTCTAAACATCGATTCCTCGTCGCATCGACTTTCTTTGGGCATCAAACAATTACAGCCGGACGCCTGGGAGAGTTACTTTCAAACTCACCAGGTGGGCGATACGGTGCACGGAAGAGTATGCCGGATCGCGAGCTTCGGGCCTTTTGTAGAACTTGCCGAAGGCGTGGAAGGGCTCTGCCACTTCTCGGAGATACCGGGCTATTCCAATCGCCGGGGCGCCGAAGAAGTACCCGTTCATATCGGCGACGAATACGATTTCAAGATCATTAAGATGAACGAGGCGGAGAAAAAGATCGCTCTCAGCCTGCGTGCCGTGACCGAGGACGAAGAGAAAACCCGCTTGGAAGACTACCAGCGCCAAGCCGCTGCCGCTACCACAACCATCGAAGAAGTCATGAGTTTGAAGGACCGCAACCAGGAATAGGCGCTTGCAAATCTTTTAAATTCACGCGATACTGCGGTTTCGTAACTAGTTTTGGATCCAGCTTTGTAGCCAGGAGAATGCGATGACGAAGGCCGACCTGATTGAAGAAGTCTCCCGAGTAGTGGAGATGACGCGGAAGGAGTCCGAGGTCATCGTGGAGGCGATTTTCGACAGCATCGTCCGCTCGCTTCGCGCTGGAGACAAGATTGAAATCCGCGGCTTCGGCAGCTTCCGCACACGCCAGCGGCAGCCCAGGATCGGCCGGAATCCGAAGACCGGCGCGCGGGTGGAAGTCCCGGCCAAGAAGATTCCCTACTTCAAACCGAGTAAAGAACTTAAGGACGTGGTGAATAACTCCGCCACGCCGATT
Source organism: uncultured Solibacteraceae bacterium (assembly GCA_963811575.1). Classification (GTDB taxonomy): domain Bacteria; phylum Acidobacteriota; class Terriglobia; order Bryobacterales; family Bryobacteraceae; genus Solibacter. The sequence goes on from CAWERY010000018.1 coordinate 910,056, forward strand.
CCCGCCGCGCCGCCGGCACCCGAGCAGGTCCCGAACCCCTAACGTGGACTATCTCTGGACACCCTGGCGGTATAACTACATCACCAAGGCAGAACCACTGGATGGTTGTGTCTTCTGTAGTGCGGCACAATCCGAGGACGACCAGGAGAACCTGATTGTCCACCGCGCGGAATATAACTTCGTCATCCTGAACCGCTTCCCCTACACGAACGGGCACGTGATGGTGGTGCCCTACAATCACATCGGCTATCTGGAGCAGATGCCGGACGAGACGCTGGTGGAGATGATCCGGCTGGCGCGGCTGTCTGAGCACCACATCCGGGGGATCTACCGGCCGGACGGGCTCAACCTGGGGATGAACCTGGGACGCAGCGCCGGTGCGGGAATCGCAGACCACGTCCACATGCACGTGCTGCCCCGCTGGACGGGGGACACCAACTTCATGACCGTGACCGGCGAAACGCGGGTCTTGCCGGAAGATCTGCCGGCGACGTGGGAAAAGCTCTCCAGGGCGTTTGCCGGTACCGATAGTCACAAATAAGGCGGCCCACGGTTTTCTACCGTGAAATACCGCTCCGTCTTCGATATCCTGTCGAGTGACGGATTTATGCCAGACCGCCCCGAAGAGGTCGAAACCGTAGTCGAACCGATTTCGTCCGCGCTGCACCGGACTGCGCCGGTGCCGAACGAGCGGTTTGCCCCCGGAGCGCTGCTGGCCAGCCGGTATCGAATCATCTCGCGGCTGGGCAAGGGCGGCATGGGCGAGGTCTTCCGGGCCGACGATCTGATTCTGAGCCAGCCGGTGGCGTTGAAGTTTCTGCCGGAATCGGCCAGGAACAACCTAAACCTGCTCTCCCGTTTCTACGATGAAGTTCGCATCGCCCGTCAGATCTCCCACAAGAATGTCTGCCGGGTGTATGACATCGGCGAGGTGGACGGGCAGCCTTACCTTTCGATGGAATACATCGACGGGGAGGATCTGGGCAGCCTGCTGCGCCGCATCGGGCGCCTGCCCGCCGACAAGGCCACCGAGTTCGCGCGCAAACTTTGCGCCGGCGTTGCCGCCGCTCACGCGCAGGGCGTGCTGCACCGGGATTTGAAACCGGCGAACATCATGATCGACGCGCGCGGCGAACTTCGCATAGCCGATTTCGGGCTGGCGGGAATCGCCGAGCAGTTGCAGGGAGACGAGATTCGCAGCGGCACTCCCGCCTACATGGCGCCCGAGCAACTCACCGGAGTGGAAGTCTCGGCCCAAAGCGATCTTTACGCGGTGGGCCTGATCCTCTACGAGATGTTCACGGGCAAGATGCCGTTCGAGGCGGACACGCTGGCGGAAGTGACGCGACTCCGACAGGAGAACCGGGTCACCTCGCCGGCGACGTTGACGAAGGACCTGGACCCGGCCGTCGAACGCGCGATTCTGCGGTGCCTGGACAGCGATCCGAAACTGCGGCCGGCATCGGCGCTGGCGCTATCGGGGATGCTGCCGGGCGGCGATCCGCTGGCCGCGGCGCTGGCGGAGGGAGTCACTCCGTCTCCCGAACTGGTGAGCGGAAGCGGGCTCGCACGAAGCGCTTTCGCCGAGAGTTGCGATTCCGGTGCTGGCGGGAATCATTCTGGGCCTGCTGGTTTTCTGTTTCGCGATTCCCCGTTTTCACTTGATGAATCTGGTGCCGTTGGAGAATCCTCCGGAAGTCCTGACTGCGAAGGCGCGGGACATTCTCAGGAATCTGGGTTATACGGAGCGCCCGGTGGATTCGACCGGGAATTTTTTCGGCGACGGAGGAATTTTCAATTTCGCGCGGTCGCAGGGACACAACATGGAGCAGTGGGGGCGCGTGTTCTCGCAATCTCCCTCCGCGATCGGCTATTGGTATCGTCAGTCGCCTGCCCCGCTGGTGGCCGATAGCAGCGCGTCCCATGGGCAGGCAAGCATTGCGGACCCTCCGGTCACGGTTCCCGGGATGCTCACGGTGGTCATGGACCTGGATGGCAGCCTGCGCCGCTTTGCCGCGGTTCCGCCGGCGCGCGAAGCCGCGCCCGTGGAAGTGAAGCCTCCGGACTGGACGCGGCTCTTCGCGGCCGCGAACCTGGACCCGGCGAAGTTTACTCCGGTGGCGCCGGAGTGGTCGTCTTCCGTGGTGACGGACGCGCGCGCCGCATGGACCGGACGCTATAAGGACCGGGCCGATCTGCCGGTCCGAATCGAAGCCGCGGCGTATCACAACCGGCCGGTATACTTTCAGGTGCTGTGGCCCTGGACGGCGGCGCCCAGGCCGGCGGGCGCGGCCCCCAATAGTTCCCGCACGCTGCGCAGCGCGGTCAACTATGCGACTGGGAGCGATGGTGTTCATCGCCGCCTTGTGGATTGCCCACTACAACTGGAAGGCGGGCCGGGTAGACCTTCGCGGCGGCACGCGGGTGGGGATGTTCTGCGGTGTGATGAGCCTGATCGCCTGGCTATTCCACGCTCACCATGTGGCCTCCGATGCGGAGCAGACACTGATCGGCAGCGCGCTGGCCAATGCGGCATACGTCTGCCTGGAATACTGGCTCATTTATCTCGCGCTGGAACCCTGGGTGCGGCGCTACTGGCCGCAGACGATGATCACGTGGTCGCGCGTGGTGGCGGGAAACTGGACGGACCCCGTGGTGGGCCGGGATCTGCTGTTCGGCACGTTTTTCGGGATCGTTTACGTGCTGCTCATTGCCCTCTACGAATATTCCAACTTCCGCATCGGCGTGCCGATTCTTGGTGAATTCGGACTGGAGAATTTGAACGGCTTCCGTTCGCTGGCGGCTTACGTTGCCAGCCTGCTCTTCGGCGAAGTGAGCGGCTCCTTGATTTTCCTGCTCACGCTCTTCCTGGTGCGAGTGGTTCTGAAAAAGCAATGGATCGTAGGGATGGTGTGGGTGGCCGGATGGGTGGCGGTCCGCTTCCTGCGCGAGAATTTCATTGACTCGCGCGGGCTGGCGATTACCACGGGACTTTTCTGGACGCTGCTTTTCTCGCTGCTGGTTTTCATCATTCTGCGCTTCGGATTTTTCGCCCTGGTGGTGGCGATCTTCGTCCTGGATGCTCTGATCGCGTGCTTCCTCACGACGGAGTTTTCGGCGTGGTACGGCCAGACGTCCTGGGCCATCGTGACCTTGGTGATTGTCATGGCGCTTCGCGGATTCCGCCTCTCGCTGGGTTCACGGCCGCTGTTCAGCCCTTCGACTCTCTAGTGGGTCATGGCGTAGATCAAATAATTCAGGCCGTAGTGGTAGGCGAGGGTAGTCATCGCCTCCGGGTAGTCGGGGGAATCGGCATACTCCCAAGCGTCGCCGATGTCGGTGTTGTAGTTGACGGCGACTACCATGTGTTCGTGATCGTCGAAGATGGCGCGCCAGGCGGGAGCGGTGCCGGGAGGCTGCTGCACGGTGACGCCGCCACCGGGTCCGCGGCGAAGGTGCCGGGTACCGGGGATGAACGTACGGTCCTTGGACTCGATGTCATAGAGAACGTGCATGACGGAATCGCCATCGGCCAGATCCACGATGGGGCTGCCGGGGAGCACACGGTCCATGGTCGTGCGGAAGACGTCCCACTGCTCCGGGTCGGGTCCCCAGAAATCGTCCACCACGAGGTAGCCGCCGCGCAGGAGGTATTCGCGGAGGCTCTTGATTTCGGCATCGTTGAGGCCCCACCAGCCGGTTTGGGTGGCGTAGATCCACGGGTAATCGAAGATGCGTGGATCGGTAAGACGGAGGTGGCGCGGGTCGCCGGTGTGGACGCGGGTGAGGCGCTGCACGCCCATGGAGAAGTGCTCATCGGCATCGGGCCAATCCACCATCCACCAGCCCTCGCCGGTGGCGTTGCGGGAAGCGAAGCTGAAGCGTCGATGGAATTGCGGGAGGTCGGTGTATTCGGTGCGGATGAAATGAAATTCGGAGCTGGTGGGGAATTCGGGCGGCGGGCCTTCGGCGCCGTGGCGGATGCCGCCGCCGAAGCGCTGGGCGAGCGCGGCGGCGAGGAAGAGTGCGGAAACGGAGAGGGCGCGCCCAGCCTTCATGGTGCTCTTATTGTAGCGTTGAGGCCGGGCGCGGACCGCTAAGTTTGGAGCGTGCCGCGAGGGTTGAATTACCAGGACGAGGGCGGATCGCTGGCGGGGAAGGAATCTTCCGACCAGACGTCCACGATGTCGCGAGTGGGTACGCCGGGCGCGCAGCGGGCGGCCACTGCATAGGCGAGCATGCCGACGCCGCTAATGCCACACGCCGTATCCCAGAAAGAGCGGCGGCGCGTTCCGGAAGCGACCATGGCGGCGCCGATCGTTGCCCAAATCAATCGTGAAGCTCGGTTCAATGGCAGGGTGTGCATGGAGAACAACAGTACACGCCGAGGCCCAATGTACGTTTGCGATCAGGTGAGATCGAGGCCTTGCAGTTTGCCTGTGGAATCGCCGAAGTGATCCATACGGACGCCCATGCGATCCATCATGCTCAAGTACAAATTGCACATCGGGGTTTCCCTGCGGTAGACCACGCGGCGGCCGGTTTTGATGGTCTTACCGGCGCTGCCGACGATGAGGGTGGGCAGGTCTTCATGGGCGTGACGGTTGCCATCGGAGAGGCCTGCGCCGTAGACGATCATGCAGTTATCGAGCAGCGTGCCATCGCCTTCCTTGATGGACTTCATCTTCTCTACCCAGCCGGCGAATTGCTTCAGGTGATAGCAATTGATCTGCGCAACTTTTTCCATCAGCTCTTCCTGATTGCGGTGGTGGGTAAGCGGATGGTGACCGTCGGGGATACCGATTTCGCGGTACGCGCGCGAAGTTCCTTCGTGGGTGACGAGGAAGGTCATGACACGGGTGAGATCGGCCTGGAAGGCGATCGTCATCATGTCGGTCATCAATTTGTAATGCTCGGCGAAATCGGCCGGCACGCCGTAGGGCTTCTCCATGTGCGGGTCGATCTGGGCGTTGTCCTTCTCCGCCTTTTCGAGCTGGCGTTCGACTTCGCGAATGGAGGAAAGGTATTCATCGAGCTTGCGGCGATCCGTGGGGCCGAGGCCGGATTCCAATTTTTTCGTATCCTCGGTGACGAAATCCAGAATGCTGCGGCGATATTTGGAATCGCGCGCGCGGGCTTCGGGGCTGAGGGAAGCGCCATCGCCGAAGAGGCGTTCAAAGAGAGCGCGCGGATCCAGCACGGGGGGCAGCGGCTGGGTTTCACTGCGCCAGGCGAGATTGTTGGTGTACGCGCAGGAGTAACCGGAATCGCAATCGCCGGACTGGCGGGAATCCTCGAGGCCGATTTCGAGCGAAGGGAAGCGCATGGACGCGCCGGTCTGCTGGGCGACGATCTGGTCCATGGAGACGCCGGCCTTGATATCGACCAGGCTCTTTTTGACCTGAATTCCGGTGAGATAGCTGCCGCAGCAGCGACCGTGATCGCCGGCGCCATCGAGCAGCGCGCGCCCGGTATTGTGGGTGAGGTTGCCGAGCATGAGGACATCGTCCTTGAACGGCTCGAGGGGTTTGAGAATGCGCGGGAGCTCGGCGAGTTTGCCTTCGTAATCGGGATTCCAATAACGCATGTCGATGCCGTTGGGGACATAGACGAAGGCCATGCGGACCGGAGGTTTGCCGGCGGCGGCGACGGCGAAGGCCGGCACCATGGCATCCAAAAACGGCAGCGCGACGGCGGTGCCCATACCGCGCAGGAAGGCGCGGCGCGGAATCGATTTGCGAGTCATCGACTTGTTCACGGTAGTTGCTCCCCTCTGCGCGATTGGAACGGCAGACTGCGCACAATCTCGTAAATCAGTGTTTGGAACCCGTAGCCGGAAGAGGCAAGTTTGCCATCGATCGCATCGACTACGCGGCGGTCGTACGGCTGGAGTCCCCTGCCCAACGAGTATGTCAACATCTTTTCGACCATGCAACGGGAGAACTGCGGGAGCTGGGTTTTGAGCACATTCCGCATTTCTCCGGGCGTGGCGAAGGACTTGCCGTTGGGCATGACGCCCGAGGCATCGACGGGAAATTTGCCATCCATGGCGCGCCATTTGCCGATGGCGTCGTAGTTCTCCAGGCCAAAGCCGAGCGGGTCCATTTTGTTGTGACAGGACGCGCACATGGTATCGGCGCGATGCTTCTCCATCTGCTGGCGGAGGGAGGCGGAGGTGCCGACGGATTTCTCATCGAGCTGCGGCACGTCGGGTGGAGGAGGCGGGGGCGGGCTGCCGAGGATGTTGTTCAGGATATACCGGCCGCGCAGGACGACGCTGGTGCGGGTGGGGTAGCTGGAAACGGTGAGCACGCTGGCCTGGCTGAGAATGCCGCCGCGCTGATCCGTGGCGAGCTCGACGCGGCGAAACTCGGGCCCGGTGACGCCGGGGATGCCATAGTGTTTGGCGAGGCGCTCATTGAGGTAGCTATAGCGGGCGTCGAGGAATTCGGAGAGCGGACGGTTTTCGCGCAGGATGTGATCAAAGAAAAGGCGCGACTCGAGCTTCATGGCGTCGCGCAGCTCGGGGCTCCAATCGGGGAATTTCTGGGGGTCGGGCTTGACGACGTCGAGGTTGCGGAGTTCCAGCCACTGTCCGGCGAAGTTATCGGCGATGGCGGAGGAGCGCTCATCGGCGAGCATGCGCTTCACCTGTTGATCGAGGACGCCGGGGGCGCGGAGCTTGCCTGCCTCGGCAAGCGAGAGAAGCTCATCGTCAGGCATGCTGCTCCACAGGAAATAGCTGAGGCGCGACGCGAGTTCGAGCTGGCTGACGGGGTGGGCGCCAGCGGCATCGGTGGGATTGGGGTCGTGCTCCATGCGGAAGAGGAAGTTGGGGGAGACGAGCATGGCTTGCAGGGCGAGTTGAATTCCCTGCTCCGTGGTTTGTCCGTTGGCTTTGGCAATGCCGACGAACTTCACCAGGGGCGCGATCTCAGCCTTGGTGACCGGACGCCGGTAGGCATGGTGGGCGAGGTTGGCGACGATCTTTTCCACGCAGACGGGGCCGCTATTGGGATCGCAAACGAAGATCTTCTTGCGGCTGGGACGCTCAGAGGCCGCGGCATACGGGCCGATGAAGACGATGGAATCGATGAACTTGTTCTTCTTGCGATTGTACGCGTCGGCGGGCGCGACGGTCTTGATGAACTCATCTTCGCTGAAGGCGGCGCGGAAAACGTGATCGCCTTCGGGGAGGAAGAGGCGCATCTGCTCTTCGGAGTAAGGGTCGAAGTAGACCAGCTTGGAGGGCTTGGTTTCGACCGGCATCGCATGGAGCGGCTTGCCATCCATCCAGAGGGAGAGGACGACGGGCTTGGCGTCGGCGGCGCGTTCGCCGGGAAGGCCGAAGCGGATGACGTACTCTCCGTCGAATTCGATGCGGGCGTTGGCTTCGATGGTGCTGAAATCGACGCGGCGGATTTTCTTGTCCTTATTGGCGTATTGGGCTTCGAGCGGTTTGGGCAGCGGGTCTGCGCCGACGGCGCGGGAAGCGATCCGCGCGGCGGCCTTCATGTAGCGCTCCATCAGGACGGGAGAGATGGTGAGGACGTCGCCGATGTTATCGAAGCCATTGCCGAGGTCGTCGGTCGGGAAGCTTTTTTCGGCCTGGAACTCGACGGCGAGGAGGTCGCGGATGGTATTGGTGTACTCGCTGCGGTTGAGGCGGCGGGCGGTAACGCGGCCGGGATCGGGCTTCACGCCGCGGTCTGCCTTTTCGAATTCGGCGGTGAGGAACTGGACGACGGAATCCATCTCCGGGGGACGCGGCACTCCCTTGGGGGGCATCTCGCCGGCGCGCAATTTGCGGAGGATGATGTCCCAGCCTTCACGACTCTTGGTGAGGGAGGCGGGCTGGGTGAAGGGTGCGATATCGACACCGCCGGAGGCGAGGGCCTCGCTATGGCAGGGGGAGCAGGTGCGGGAAAGCAATGGCGCTACAGTCTTTTCGAAGGTGGGGACGTCGGCCGCGGAAAGCACTCCACAGGCAGACACAGTGAGTGCCAAGCTCCGGATTCCCCAACGCATCTCGCGGATTCCCTCCACAAAGATGTTACAGCATCGGGAGGCGAAATGTGCAGGAGGGTACGGGGGAAAGGTAATCTTTCGCTGGTTGGTGCGCAAACTGGAAGTCGCTGAACGGGCGCGGAGAAGAAAGGGTGGCTGGGTCTTTCTTTCTCGCAGAAGTCGCAGAGTTCGCTAACGGGACGCAGAGAAGAAGAAAGGTGGCTGGGTTTTTGCGGGTTCGCGGACTTTGCGATGGGCGGGGAAGGCGTTTCTCGCAGAGGTCGCAGAGCTCGCTAACGGGACGCAGAGAAGAAGAAAAAGTGGGCGGGTCTTTTTGCCGCTTGGCGAGCTTTGCGATGGGCGGGAAGGGCGTTTCTCGCAGAAGTCGCGGAGATCGCTAACGGGACGCAGAGAAGAAGAAATGGGGCTGGGTCTTTGCGGGGATGTCAGTGCGCTCGAAGGCGGCGGACCAGGTACCAGACGATCAGGAGGTTGAGCAGCAGGACTGCGAGCTTGACGAACGTGAAGTGGCGGTGCAGTTCGAAGAGTTCGAGGGGAACGAGGCCGCTGGTGGTGATGACCGTGAAATATTCGGCCCAGCGCTTACGCAGTAGCAGACCGACGCCTTCGGTGGCGAAGAGGGCTGCATAGAGAAACGTGCCGATGCTTAGTTCCTTCAATTGCTTCGGGGTAACCCGGAAAACTCTGGCGAGGGCTTCATGAACGTACCGGTTGTCCGGATCCACGCGCAGGACTGCGGCCCAGTGGAGCGTGGTGGCGGCTACGTCCTTATGCAGCAACCGGAAGGCGCCAATCCCCAGCGCGATGAGCAGGAGCGCCTTCAAGAGCTTAAATATTCCGATGAGGACGAGGATAGAGCCGGACGATTTCGGAGACGATTTCAGCTGACGCGCCACGAACCATAGTACCTGCCTGGGATCGGGTATCCCTGAGGGCGTTAGTGCACAAAACTACAGAGGGTGCGGCGTGTCAGCCGGTTTGGAGTGAAGTCAGTGACGCGGGGGGCAAGGCAGCGAATCCCTTGGTAGCATGAGCGCTTCCACGGTTGCCCAACTTAACGCCGGCGAGGAAAGTTTCCGGCTGCTGTTCGACGCTGCTCCGGATGCCATGGTGGTCACGCGGCGGGACGGTAGGATCACTCTGGTGAACGCGCAGGCGGAGATTTTATTCGGGTATCACCGGAACGAACTGCTGGGGCAAAAGATCGAACTTGCTGATGCCGGCGCGCACGCGGCGCCGCAATGCAAAGAGCCGGCCGGCCGATCCCAAGCTGGAGTTATATGGCCGGCGCAAAGACGGCAGCGAGTTTCCGATTGAAGTAAGCCAGAGTCCTCTGGAAACGAGCGGAGGGACACGGATCTCCACGATTCGCGATATCACGGAACGCAAGCACGCCGAGGACCTGTGTGCCCACCTGGCGGCGATCGTTGAGGCTTCCGACGATGCGATTATCGGCAAGTCACTGGACGGCAACATCGTGAGTTGGAACTCCGGCGCCGAACGGCTCTACGGCTATAAGGCGGAAGAGGTGATCGGGCGCCCGGTGGCGCTACTGGTACCGAAGGACCGGCACGACGAATTTAGAGAGCTGGTAAAGACGCTGCGCCAAGGGAAACACATCGAGAATTACGAGACAACGCGGCGGCACCGCGACGGCCACGCGATCGAGGTTTCGCTGACGATTTCTCCGGTGCGAGATAAAGCGGGAGCGGTGATCGGCGCTTCGGCAATTGCGCGGGATATCACCGCGCACAAGCGGGCGGATGCGTTGATTTCGCATCTGGCAGCGATTGTCGAAGCGTCCGACGATGCGATTATCGGTGCAGTCGCTGGACGGCAAAATCACCAGTTGGAATGCGGGCGCGGAACGGATTTTCGGCTTCAAGCGCCGAGGAAGTAATCGGGCAGCCGCTTTCCCAATTGCTCACTCGAATGCAGACCCAGCAAATGGCTGGAATCCTCAAGGCGCTGCGTCATGGCGAGCATGTGGAGCAGATCGAAGCGACGCAGTTGCACAAGGACGGCCATGCGATGGAGATGTCGCTGACGGTTTCCCCGGTGAAGGACAAGGCGGGCAAAGTAATCGGCGCATCGTTAATCGGGCGTGACATCACCAGTCGCAGGCGGGCCGAAGAAGCGCTGCGGCAAAGCGAAGAGCGATTCCGCGTGGCGCTGCAGAATGCGCCGGTCGCGGTCTTCAACCAGGACCGAAAGCTGCGGTATACCTGGGTCAATTCGCCGACGCTGGCCTGGGCGAAACAAGACTGCATCGGACATACCGATGAGGAAATCATCGGCGGTAAAGAGGGCGCGCTGCTGACAGAGATCAAGCAGGAGGTGCTGACCAGCGGGCGCGGAAGCCGGACGGAGACGCAGGTGACCTTCGAGGGCGAGATCTATTATTTCGACATGGTCGTGGAGCCATTGCGAGACGCGCGGGGGAACCTGCTCGGCATTACCTGCACGGCCACCGATATCACCTCCACCAAGAGGAGCCTTTTGGAACGGGAGCAGCTGGTGGCCAAGCTGCAAGAGGCGCTGGACGAGGTCAACATGCTGAGCGGGATGCTTTCCATCTGCGCTTCCTGCAAAAGAATCACGAACGAGCGCGGGGAATGGGAGCGGCTGGAAAGTTACCTGCAGACGCACTCGGAGGCGAAATTCTCCCACGGAGTATGTCCGGATTGCATGCGGAAGTTATACCCGGATTACTATCCGGCAGAGCAGGAGAATGAGATTTCAGAGATAGGCCGATTACTGCTTTTTCTGGGGAGGCCGGAAGCGCTGGCCGCGGCCTACGGGCTTGGTGGAAGCGGTCTCGGCGTAGACCTGGAGGATGCGATCTTTCTGCGCGGGGTCGAATTCCAAAAGGCGGTGTTTGCCGGAGGCGGAAGGCGCGAGTTTCAGGGCAGAGGCGGCAAGGGAAAGCGTGCCCGGCGGCGAGAGCTTGAAGTAATTTTCCTGCGGACGGACGGCATAGAGCGCGGCGGCCATGGCGGGCGCCGGGGCGTCATACGGCATGGGACGGGCGGCGCGATATGCCTCGACGAGCGGGTGCGCGGTGGACCAGGCGAAATCCTTTTCGAGTGAGGCCGCGGGGAACGGAAGGGCGTCGCCCAGGGTAGCGGGGGCGAAGACGATCTCGGTGGGCCAATCGGAGAGGAGACGATCGAGCGCAGCGGAATCGAGAGCAAGCTGCGGCGTCTCCGGCGATCGTCAGGCAGCGAACTTTTTGCGCGATGAGCTGGCGGGAGCCGGGCATGGCGAGTACTCCGGCGAGGTTGGTGGCGGGGCCGGCGAGGACGACGATGGCGTTCTGATCGAATTGCGCGGAGAGCGCGTTGCGGATCAACGCGAGCGGGTCCGCGGTATCGTTCATGCGGACGATGGCGCGGGGGAACTGGGATTTGGCGACGACGGCATCGAGCAGCGGAGTATCGGCAGCCATGGCGCCGGAGAGCGAGAGGCCGATCGGAATAACGCCGGCGAAGGGATTCGGTTCCCCGGTGTAGAAGCGGACGAGGATATCGGCGAAGATGGCGGCTTTGAGGCTGCTCTTGGTGGTGCTGACGGAGATCACGCGCTCTTCGTTCTTGCCCTGAAAGCCGTAGAGCAGGGCCAGGGCGAGGGCGTCATCGATGGTGTTGCCGAGATCGGCATCGAAGACCACGCCGACTGGCGGCTTTCCCGCGGGTTGAAATTGCACCTTGATTAACGTATCACAGGTACCGGGATTTACAGAACGACGGGGCCGCCGGATTCGGCGCGCAGGGACTCGGCGGTCTGGAGATCTTCGGCGGCGGCGGTGTCATCGCCGAGGGAGCGATGGAGTTGAGCGCGCAGGATGTACAGGTGGGGTTCGGCGGGGGCGAGACTGATGGCGCGATCGAAATCGCGGAGCGCCTGCGTGGGACGCTCGTGAAGCAGGTGGAGTTCGCCGCGATACTGGTATGCCTGCCAGAAGCGGGGGCTAAGGCGGATGGCTTCCGTGAGGCGGGACAAGGCGCGATCGGTCCGGCCGGCGGAGGCAAACTGGTTGGCCTGGTCGAGCATGGCCGCGGGGTCCGGGAGGGCGCGGAAAGAGCGGCGATCCAGGATATGGAAATAGACGCCGACGACGGCGCAGAGGCAGGCGATGCCGACGGCGCTTTCGAACTCCCAATCGCCGAGCAGAATGCGGCTGGCAACGGGAAGGCTGCCGAAGACCACGGCGACCCCGAACGCTGTCCGGCTCCACTGCAAGGGCGACATATCTTCACGATAGCGAATTGAGGGGGCCCATCAGTTTTTCGCGGCGTCGAGGAAGATCAAGGTGCCGCAGGTTTTAGAGAGGGTGCCGGGCTGGCCATCGAAGAGGTGCGGCTCGGCGAGCCAGCGGGCGAGAGGGGTTTCGGGCGGCACCTTGGCCAGGTCCAGAGAGAAGCCAATGCATGCCGGCGGCGGCCAACACGCGTTCGCCCGCGCCTTCGGAGAGTTCGCCGCGATGAACGACGACGCACGCAGCTTTGGCGGGGACGGGTTGAATGCCATTGAGCGGCGCGGCGTAGCGTTTTAGATCGGCGGCCACGGCTTGCAGGACGTCGGGATCGGTGGGGGGCCCCTCATAGGTGATGGAGAGCGGGACGTGCTCGGTCAACTTCCAGCCATCCTCGGTGCGGGTCCAGGTATCGCGGGCGGATTGGACCAGGGAGAACTCTCCGCGCTGGGTCACAGACTTGACGGTCGCTACGGCCTGGGGGCCGGAGAAGCGAAAGCCGGCCAGGGTGGTGTCGGTGCGCGGGTACATGCGGGCGATGTTATTGCGCACGGCGGTGACCTGTTTCTCAGGCACGATTTCAAAGGACACATCGTCCACCCAAACGCGGCCGCGGCCGATGGAGCGGACGCCGAAATCCAGAAATTGCGCGTCGCTTTCGACTTCGGCGACGATTTCGCAATTGGTCCATTCGGCGTCGCGCACGGGCCGATCGTCCATATCATCGTAGAAGCCGACGCGGCCGTTGGGGCGATCGACCTTCAGCCACATTTGCGCGCGATCGCCGGGGGTGCCGGCCTCCACGCGCACCCAGGCGCGGAGGCGGACGGTTTTGCCGCGATAGGCTGCGGCGCTGAAGCTCTGCATCAGATTGCCGACGGCATCGGGCGCGGTGGCGGGAGCAATCACGACGGCACAGCCTTCATTGCCGCTGCGGCAGCCCTTGCGGCGCAGCTGGGCGAGACTGCCGGTAGTCTTTTCGACGGCGGGCACGAACCAGCCCGGCGGCACGTCGCCGGCCTTGCCCTGCTCAAAGCGGAGGTTTCGCGGGCCGGGGGCGGCGTCGCTCCAGCCGGATAACTTGGCGCGCGCTTCGGCGGCGATGGCGGTTTCGGCCGCGTAATCGCGAACGGCGCGGGCATATGTGGCATGGGCTTCGCGGCGCTGGCCGAGCTTTTCCTGGCACTGGCCGAGATGCAGGAGGGCGCGGGCGGCGACGGAGCGGGGGGTATCGGGCTGGGCGACGATGTCGCGGTACAAATCGATCGCCGCGGCGATTTCCCCTTCGACCATTTCGCGATGAATGGCGGCTTCGAGCTGGCGTTCCGGATTGGCCTGAGCTGCGAGGGAAAAGACGACGCAGATGGCGATGCCGAATTTTCCGCAAGCGTAGGAGAAGTTAGCCATCGAAGCGGTACCCGAGGCCGCGGACGTTGCGGAGGAAGCGCGGCTCGGCCGGGTCATCGCCGATCTTGCGCCGCAGGTTCGCAATGTGATTGTCAACGATCCGCGCCGAGGTGAAGGTGTGCGGGCCCCAGGTGGCGGCGATGAGCTGGTCGCGGCTCAGGACGCGGCCGCGCTCGCGGATGAAGACGTCCAGCAGTTTGAATTCGATGGGCGTCAGTTCCACAGGTTTGCCGGCGAGGCGCAGTTCGCCGCGAGAGAAATCGACTTCGACCTGGCCGAAGCGGCAGGGCTCGGGTTCGGTCTCTCCGCTGGCGCGGCGCAGGAGCGCCTTGATGCGGGCGCGCAGTTCGCGGGTGCCGAAGGGTTTGGTGACGTAGTCATCGGCGCCGATCTCGAGCCCCAGCACCTTTTCGGCCTCGCGGGCTTTGGCGGTAAGCATGAGGATGGGAGTCTTCAGGCCGGCGCGCCGCAGTTCGCGGCAGACATCGAGGCCATCCTTACCGGGCAGCATCACGTCGAGAAGAATCAGGTCGAAGCCGCCATCGCGCGCGCGTCGCGCGGCGGTGATCCCATCGCGGGCGACCTCCACGTCATAGCCTTCGATGGTGAGATCGTCTTCGAGGCCGAGGGCGATGCCGGGCTCATCTTCCACCACCAGAATGCGGATCATGAGTTGCCCCCGGCGTGGAGCATGGCGGGCGCGGCGGCGGGAAGCACCGCGGGCAAGAGGATGGTGAAGGTGCTGCCGCTGCCCGGCTCACTCTGCACGCGGATCTCTCCGCGATGCGCGGCGACGATGTGGCGGACCATGGCGAGGCCGACGCCGGAGCCTTTGACATTGGCGGAGGCGGCCGCGCTGCCGCGCACGAATTTGCGGAAGATGGCGCGGCGCTCCTCGGCGGTAATTCCCAGGCCCTGATCGCGGACCTGAATGGCGACGCGGGAATTCTCGAGGGCCCAGCCGACGCGGACCGGAGGCCCATCGGGGGAGTACTTGAAGGCGTTATCGATGACGTTGCGCAGGGCCACGGAAAGCGCATCGGGATCGGCATCGATGGCGCAGGCCTGCTCCGGGCCGCTCAATTCGAGACGTCGCCCGGCGGCGAGTTCGACATCGAATTCACCGGCCACGCGATGCATGAGGGCGGCGACTTCGCATTCCTCGAAGCGATAGGAGCGGGCACCGGCCTCCATGCGCCCGAAATTGAGGAGCGCTTCCACGAGGCGCTGCAAGCGGCGGGTTTCGCGCACCAGGGTGCTGTAGTAAACCTGGCGGCGCTCTTCGTTGGGCACGCGTCCCAGTTCGAGAATTTCGGAGAGGTGGCGGATGCTCGTCAACGGCGAGCGAAACTCGTGGGAGACGGCGGAGACGAAGTCGGATTGCATGCGCGAGACTTCCATTTCGCGACGGATGGCGCGCGCGATGAAGTAGGTGCCGGCGATCAGGAACAGCACCATCACGGCAGTACCCAGGAGGAGGAATCGCTGGCTGGCGGGCATGCCGGAGCCCGGGCGGTTGGGGGCGGCGGTGACGTAGAGAGTCCAGGGAAGCTGGCTCTCGGCGGCGGGACGGATGGCGGCGCGGCCAGTGCGATCGCGGCGGCCGTATACCACGCGCCCTTCGCTATCGACGACGGCGCAAAGGGCCTGTTCCACCTCTGGGATGCGCGGAGTTTGAAGCAGCATGGCGCGGCGACCGCCCAAGCTGCGGGACATTGCGAAAAAAGGACGGCCCGCGACCCACAGGGTGGATTGGCCGCGCGGATTGGCGGCGTTCCAGGCCTGGGCGGCAGCCTCCGCGACTGCCATGCGATCTACCGGGAGATGTCCGCCGGAGTAGAACTCGAGCTGGCCGCGGGTGAGGCGCCAGCGCCCGTGCAAGAGGTCTTCGAGGAGCGCGGGATCGCCAAGCGCGTGTCTGGCCACGAGGTCCGCCGGGGCTCCCGCTACTTGAACGCCGGTGATTGCCGCCATGCGGGTATAGGCGGCGGTGCATTCGGCGCGGCGGCCGAGTTTAGCGAGTACGCGTGCGAGGCGAAGGAGCGCGCCGGCGCGGACGGCGGGGTCGTTCGATTCGGCCATATGGCGATAGACTTCGGCGGCGCGGGCCGGCTGGGCCTGGAGGAATTCGAGAGATTCACCGCCGGCGAAGAGGGCTGCGGGAGCTTCCGGATCGGCCGCACGGGTGGGATAGAAGAGCAGGCTGCCGGCGGGATAGGCGGCGACGGCGGAATCCTGCCCAATGAGCAAAATGCCATCGTCCGGCTTGGTGGGGGGCGGCGGGGCGGCCAGCCACGCACTCAGGTGTTCGCCGGTCTCTGCCAGGCCGCCGCGCAAGGTAGCGGCAATGCGGTCCGCCGCCTGTTCCAGGCGCTCCTGCCGCTGCTGCGCCTGCACCATCCGGTCTTGTTCCAGGAGTTTAAACCCAAACCATCCCAGCGAAGAGACCGACACGAGCGTCAGTAGAAACAGGATGAGCAGCAAACTCTTAGGCGGCTTGAGCCACTCGCGAAGTGGCAGCATGATATCCCTGATTGTACACGGCGCCACACACAGAATCGCGGAGGGTGTGTCATGTTTGTGTCATCCAGATTGTGTGATCCAGAGTGTGTGTTTCAGGAGTGAAACCGCGCGAGTTTGGCGACTGAGGTGCATTGTCCCAGACAGGAAGCGGGAAAATACGGGCAAATATGGGTAAAAAGGGGACCAGATGATCACAGTAGCGGGCATTTTCACCTCACCGCGCCGTGCCCAGAGTGCTGCGGCTGCACTACGCCAAACCGGCTTGACGAATTTGAATCTCTTGCTGCCGGGAGCCACGGAAGCGCAAGTGGAGGCGGTTCCCACGAGTGAAACGGAGCAGCCTGGAATGGGGGCCGCAGTGGGGAGTGTACTGGGAGGGGCGTTAGGAATCGCAGGCGGGCTGGGGCTTGGCACGGCGGCGGCGACTATCCTGATTCCGGGAGTAGGGCCGGTGCTGGCCGTGGGGATGGCGGCGGCGGCAATTTTCGGGCTCGGCGGCGCGGTCACGGGCGCGGCGGCGGGCGCGGCGCTGGAAGATGAGACGTCAACCGGGATTCCCTCCGACGAACTGTTCGTATACCGGGATGCCTTGTGCCAGGGGAAATCCATTCTCTTCGTTCAGACGCCGGATGCCGACGATGCGGAGCGGGCCGGTTCCGCGCTGGCGGCTGCCGGGGCGGAGAGCATCGATGCCGCGCGCGAGCATCACTGGCTCGGATTGCGCAGCGCCGAGCGGGAACATTACCAGAAACTCGGCGGCGATTTCGACAAGGACGAGCTGGCGTACCGGCACGGTTTCGAGAGTGCGCTGAGGAAAGATCAGAACGGCGCTCAAGAAAACTCCAACAAAGCATTCCGATGCGGGTATGAGCGCGGGGTAGCGCACCGCCGAAAGTAGACCGCGGCGGCGTTACTTGAGCGGCATTTCCACTTAATGCTGCCGCCTGCGGCCGGGGGCACGAAGCGCAGGGATCTGGCGAGGGCGATGGCCTGTTCATCACGGGCAGCGTCCTGACTGTGAAGAACGCGAATGGTTTGAGGCGTGGCCGGCCGCGGCGTCTTCGACCTGCTGCTCCAGACGGAGATCGAGATCGCGCAGCCCGGCCTTCACGTTGTCGATAGATGCTTCGAGCTGCAGCGAAGTACCGGCGGCCAGATCTTCCTGCAAGCCGAAGCGGGTATGCGCGGGTGTAGCGCACTGCCGCAAGTAGACCGCGGCGGCGCGGTTACTTGATCGGCATTTCCACGGTAGTGTTGCAGCCGGCGGCCGGGGGCACGAAGCGCAGGGATTTGGCGAGGGCGATGGCCTGTTCATCGCGGGCAGCGCCTTGGCTGTGAAGAACGCGAATGGTTTGAGGGATACCGTCGGGGCCGAACTGGATGCTGAGCGGCACGCGTGTTTCGTGGCCGGCCGCGGCCTCTTCGACCTGCTGCTCCAGACGTAGATCGAGATCGCGCAGCGCGGCCTTCACGTCGAGCTCCAGCGAAGTACCGGCGGCCGGGGTACGAGCGCGGGGTAGCGCACCGCCGCAAGTAGACCGCGGCGGCGCGGTTACTTGAGCGGCATTTCGACGGTAATGCTTCCACCTGCGGCTGGGGGCACGAAGCGCAGGGATTTGGCGAGGGCGATGGCCTGTTCATCGCGGGCAGCGCCTTGGCTGTGAAGAACGCGAATGGTTTGAGGGATACCGTCGGGGCCGAACTGGATGCTCAGCGGCACGCGTGTTTCGTGGCCGGCCGCGGCCTCTTCGACCTGCTGCTCCAGACGCAGATCGAGATCGCGCAGCGCGGCCTTCACGTTGTCGATGGATGCTTCGAGCTGCAGCGAAGTACCGGCGGCCAGGTTCTCTGCCGACGCCAGATCTTCCTGCAAGCGCCGGATGGTAGGATGCTGCGGGGTGTAGATCTCGCGCGCTTCCGTCAGCTGCTGCCTGAGGCGCTGCAGGTCTGAAACAGAGGCTGGGTTGAGGCTGGCGCGAACCATCAGATTTTCAAGCTGCGATTCCAGGCGGCGGCGCTCGCGCAGCATTTGCGTTAAGGCTTCACGATTCTGCCGCGACTCGGTGCTCGACTGAGAGTCCTGAGGTGGGGCCTGCCTGAGCTCGCGGCTGGCGGGCAAAGGCTCCTGCGCCTGCGCGCGCACCGGGCGCAGGACCGCGGACAGGTAGATTACGGGTATCGCGCAGAGGGCTACGGATAGCCATCGCGCCGGGGTCATCGCCGGGGCTACCGGCCGGTTGTCGTCAAGAATTCGTTCGATTCGCATACGGACTTCTGCTCCTTTCGCCATTGCCACGGCGCCCCAGCCCGAGCGTGCTTGACCGGCTCGGACGGCGGCGGCAATTTCGACCAACACTTCTGCATAGAATTCGGGGGATGCGACGTGAGGCAGCGAAGCGTCGTCGCAGGCCTGCTCGGCGAGCATTTTCAGGCGTGAGTCCAGCCACCAGGCTAGGGGATGGAACCAGAAGATGCAGCAGTTGATTGCCGAGAGCAGGGCGACCGGCCAATCGCCGCTCCGCACGTGGTTGCGTTCATGGACGAGGACGGCATCGAGCTTCTCGGGCGTCCAGGAGTCCCACCCCAGCGGCAGGAGGATTTTGGGCCGCAGAAAACCTACGGTCAGGGGAACCGGGACGGAGGGCGATTCGTAAACCGGTACTCCGTCGAATTGGGGGATGCGGCGGCTGCGACTGACCAAGCGTCGTGTGAGTCGAATACCCGTAGGCCAGGCGGCAAGCGAGCAGGGCGAAGCCGAGCGCGTAGAGGGCGGTGGCCCAAGGGAAGGGTGGCGGAGGCGGCGTGGGGAATCGGGCGGGCAACGGCGCGGAGTTCGGGGACGGGAAGAGGACGCGCGCTGCGGGTTTCATCACGGGCACCGGAATGATGGGGAGTGTGGCGAGCGCAAGCGCGATGGTTAGCATGCCGGCAGCCAGGATACTCAATAGGGCATGGCGCGCGGCCGCCGATTTGAGAAACACCAGGGGCAAGGCGGCCAGCGAGGCGAGCACGAGCGGGCGGAGCAAGAGGGCAAGCAGGAATGGCGGCATCTCATTTCTCCTTACGTTTCTTGGCGAGCGCGATGCGATGCGCGAGGCGCTCTAGTTCACGCTCATCGACGACGTCGCTGGCGACCATGCCGACTAGCAGCTGTTCCACGGAGCCGCCGCAGAGGCGATCGATGATCTGGCGTACGGCATTCGCGGCGACGTTTCGCGGGTGCTGCAGGCCGGTATAGACGTTGGTGCGGCCCTCCACACGGTGGCGCACGTAGCCTTTTTCTTCCAGGCGCTTCAACATGGTGCGCGCGGTGGATTCCTTCATGGGATGGCGCTCCGCCAGGGCGGTGCGCACCTCCTCGGAAGTGCAGGAAGTCTTCGACCAGACGACCTCCATCACCAGGTGCTCGAGTTCGCTGAGAGGCTTGCGGGGTGTCAATGGGCTCCTGATCGCTAAAACTTGTAGCGCTACAAAATGTAGCGCGTTATGGCGGAGCTGTCAAGGGAATTGATTTCGAGGGGATGGGATTTGCGCGGGGAGAGGACTTTCAGGATGCAGGCCACCCTTGCGGGTGGCCTGCACGGCAGAGCAGGGCTTAGAAGAACAGCTTCATGGACATCTGAATGATGCGGGGTGCGCCGAACGTGGTGATCTGTCCGAACGTACCGCTGGTGACGTTGGTGGTGGGGTTGCCCCAGTTGGCGTGGTTCATGATGTTGAACATATCCGAGCGGAAGGCCAGCGCAAAACGCTCGTTGAACTTAAACCGACGGCTCAACGCCATGTCCCAGGTGATGTTGCCGGGTCCATAGATCGTGTTACGGCCCAGGTTGCCGAACTGCCCGCTGAAGGTTGTGCAGGCCGCATTCGAGCCGGCGCACTGGAAGGCCGCGGGAGTCAGGTACGTGTTGATCGTCCGTTCGCCATACACCTGATCGGGAGCAATCACGTTGGGGCGGTCCAGACCCTGGCCGCTCAGCGAAATATCCTTGCCGCCATCGGTGATCTGGAGCGGGTTGCCGGTGGAGAAGCTGACCAGGGGCGCCAGCTGCCAACCGCGGGTAATGGCCTTCGCCATGCCGCTGCCGATTCCCGGGCTGATGGCGACCAAGGTGTTGACGAAGGTCAGCCGGTGGTCGAAGCCGCAGTTGCCGCGTTCGCCGGTGGCCCGGTTCAGCGGGTTCTGGTAAATCACGCCGGCCAGTTCACCCGCGAAATCCCACGAGCTGACGCAGTGGCTCCAGTTGAAATTGCTCTGCAGCGTGAAGCCGTGCGACATGCGCTTCTGGGCGGAGAGGAACAGGCCGTGGAATTCGGCGTTGGCGCCATCGTCGGTCTGCTGGATGTTGGCGTAGTACTGGCCGGTGGTGGGGTTCGCCAGGTAGGTGAGGCGGCGATTGTTGGTGTTGGAGGTGGAGGCGCCGGGAAGGCTGCCGACCGCATAGTTGATATCGGTGGAGCCCCAGATGTGGCGCGTGGCGTTGCCGAGGTAGTTCGCCTGCAACAGCCAGTTGGCGCCGACCTGCCGCTGGTAGCTCAGGTTCCACTGCATCATGTATTGCGGCTTGATGTTGCCGGGAACGCTGATGTAAGTGCCCTGGGTGGGGAAGACGACGTTGCCGGGGAACGGATCGCCGGTGACGCCATTGAGCGTGTAAGCGGCGAACGGGTTGGAGAACTGGCCGCTGGTCAGGGTAATGGAGGAAACGTAGGGGGCGTTGGTGGTCCAGCGTTCGGGATAGAAGAGCTCGACGGTATCGTGCATCAGGTTGAAGGACGCGCGGATGGTCTGGCGTCCATCGCCCTTCGGGTCCCAAACCAGGCCGAGGCGAGGAGAGAACGTGGCGTAATGCGAAGCGGTGAGAGCTTTGCCGTATTTGTTCTCTTTGTCGCCGGTGAAGATGAGACCGGCGGGGGCCTGGGGATAGACCGAGCTGTGCCAGTTCTGGAGGAACAGGGGCCAGCTAAACTGATTGCCGCGGCCGAACTTATCGTAAGAAGGATTAGACGGTTCCCAGCGGACGCCGATGTTGATGGTGAAGTTGCGCGCGGCGTGGAAGGAATCCTGCGCATAGGCGGCGAACACGGTCTGGCGGAGATAATCCGAGATCACGTTGCCATCGGTCAGGCCGGAGAAGCGGCCGATCAGAAGGTCCGCCAAGCCATCGCCGCTGGTCTGTCCGTTGAAGGTGAACTGCCCGTTGGACTGCTGATTGTTGAAGGAATTGAACTGGTCTTTGCGGCCATCGACGCCGAAGGCAAATTGATGGCGGCCTTTAATCCAGGTGAAATCGTCGGCGACCTGGTAGGTATTGATATCGAAATTGGCGAGTGCGCAGGTGCCGCAGCCGACATTGAAGCCGCTGCCGGAGTAGTTGCTGACACTGAGCTGGGTGTAATTCGGAATGTTGATGAACATGTTCACGCCGAGATCTTTGGGGCTGAACAGGTTCAAGGCCGAGGCGCGATTGTCGCGGCGGCGGTCGAACGTGGCATGGAAGGAATTCACCTTGGTGCCGCCGGAGAAGGTGTAGGTATCGCCGATCGTCATGGTCTGCGAACGATCCTGGTTGCCGGGGGTGCCGGTGGTCAGGGCGTTGCGGCCATCGAAGAGGGACTGGGCGGTGAAATCATAAATGTAGTAGCGGCCGTAGAAGTTGTGGCGCTCGCTGACGGCCCAATCGATGCGGCCGATCCACTGGTCATCGGGATTGTTGGCGAGGTAACCGAAGATGTACTTGCCGCAGGGGTCGGTAGAAACCGGAATGTAGGCAGAGGCTAGTTTGAGACCGGCGGGGTCGAAGGTGGAAACGGGAATCTGATTGTTGGGGTACGGAACGCCGCTGGCATTCTTGAGAGGGCGCGCGGTGGCGAGGCAGCCGCCGCTGGATTTGGCTCCATCGAGCACGCTGAAATCGCCCTTCAACGCGGCGTCGGTGGGGACGTAGGCGGTATTCTGCGCGGGATCGCTACGCTGCCGTGTGCCCTGATAGCCGGCGAAGAAGAAGAGTTTGTCGCGAATGATCTTGCCGCCGAAGGTGCCGCCGTACTGGCTGCGCTTCAGTGAATCGCGCACGGGCTGTAGGCCGGCGACGCCATCCGGGCGGGCATTGAGATCGCCGTTGCGAAGGTATTCGAAGAGATTTCCGTGATAGGAATTGCCGCCCGATTTGGTCACGATGTTGACGACGCCGCCGGGGTGCAGGCCGTACTGGGCGGAGAGCCCGTTGGTCTGGACGTTGAATTCCTGGATTGCGTCGGGGAACGGAATCGGCATGTTCACATTGCTGAACGCGTCGTTGTTATCGCCGCCATCGAGCAGGAAGTTGACGCCGTTGGCCTGGGCGCCGGCGACGGAGAACTGGCCGGAGCCGTTGGAGCCCTGCATATTCTTGCTACCGGTCAAATCGCCGCCGTTCAAGGTCATGTTGGACGTGCCGCCGGAGAGAGTCAGCAGCTGCGTGGGATTGCGACCGTTGAGGGGCAGATCTTCAATGCGCTGCTGGTCGATGACCTGGGAGATCGAGTTTTCCTTGGTCTCTACCATGGCCGCGTTGGCGGTGACCTGCACGCTCTCCGTCACGGAGCCGATCTGCATGACGACGGGGATTTCGATGTTGGAGGCAACCTGCAGGGTGATGCCGCTCTGAATGTATCCTTTGAAGCCCGGCGCGGTGACTTCGAGCCGATAGGCGCCGATGGGCAGATTGGGCAGCGCGTAGCGGCCGGTGCTATCGGTGCTGGTGGTATGGACCTGCTGCTTATCGATCTCGGTCATCTTCACGGAGGCGCCGACAATTGCCTGGCCGCTGGGATCGGAGACGTGTCCATCGACTTCAGCTACCGCCACCGATTGCGCCCGGACAGCGGGGGAAAAAGCGAATAAAGCAACGGCGGCAGCGAACAGCGCGGCCGACCTACGCCAACGATCTGCTTGGATCAGTTTGCACAACATCGTAGTTGTCTCCTCTAAGTGGAACCCCGAAGGAACCGCGCCCACAGGGGCGGCAATTTTGATCAGAATTCGATTCGATCAAGCGATCCCAAGACTCCCAGGTTGGAGAACAGTATAAACCCAGAAGGGGAGAATTGACGAGGAAACTTAAGCGCTTTCACTCTTGAAAATTAGTGGTGAGCTCGAATCGTTCGATTGATCGCAACGGCATGACTCGTAAGGGCTATTACGAAACAAATCGCCTACGTTCCGACATAGCACTTCAGAGTTATTCTTCCAGAAATGAAAGGATGCGACTCACCTTATCCAAAGGTAGTGGTTCGCGATTTAGAACGATTTCGATGAGGGTGGTGGTAAACGGGTGGAAGAGCGACCCGTTGCCGTTGCCGAGGTCTTCGAGATCGATTTCCACCGGTTCGGCGGTAGCGCCGAGCTGGTGGCCTTCGCTGCTATAACCCTGGTAGGCCATGAGCTCAGTGCCGGTAGAAGCGTTGATGCGGGCCTTCAGTTTTGCGCCGCCTCCGGACAGGCCGCCGGGCAAACGCACATGAAAGCAGCGGAAGCTTGGGTCCGGGCCGTAGGGATGCACATCGGTGTACATGTCTTCGAAGGCGACCCACTCGCCATCTTTTTCAGTGAGTACTTCGATCATGTAATCCGAGATGCCGTCGCCGCGTTCGTCGCGGGCATGAACGACGAATTGCTGCCAGCCTTCCATGCCGGCTTCGGCGTGGGTGCCAAGGACGTGGCCGAAGAACTTAGTGACATCGCCCTTCAGGCCGGCGGCGGCAGCTCCCGGATTGACCTTCATTTTGGGGAGCGCCTTTTGGCTATATTGCTGAGCGCGAGCAAGCCACGAATCGATGGTCTCCGCGCCCGGGTTGCCCACCTTAAGGAAATCGGCCACGAGGTCCACCATGCCGGGTTCCGGATCGCGGATGAGGGTGCCGTGATTACGCCCGTCAACGGCGATCATGGGGATATTCAAACGGCTCTCGGCCCAGGGAGTGATGGTGAGGCGGCTGGCGTTGTCCACCGGAATCCGCGTGAGGTCCATGGTGATTTTGCGGGTATTCAGACTGCAGCCGGACCAGCGCACGGTACCGTCGGTGCCCGGGTCATTGGCGACACTGGCGAGGCCATCGTAGGGGGAGTTGCCGATGAAGACGGCGACGTAGGGGGTGTTGGGGCCGCTATCGTAGAAGGGCGCCGGCCCGAGGAGGTCGAGGTGCGCCAGGTCCCAGGTGAAGCGACTGCCGAGTTCGAGGCCTTCGAGGACGCGGTCGCCGGCGTTGAGGAAATCGGGACCGGGATGCTTCTGGCCTTTGACCATGGCGCCGAGCCAGGTGCGCCCTTTGTGCGCCTGCGGGGATCCCCAGGTAGCGGGCGCGAGGCCGATCAGATGTTTGAGGCGCCGCAAGCGCGCATTGCCGGCGGGCGCGCCGGCATTGGCCAGCCAGGCACGGAGGACCAGCATGCCGGTGGAATGCACGATGGCGTCGAATTCCTGCTGCTCGCTGGCCAGAATGTCGTGGGAGCGAAAGGCGCGGTCGAGCCCCTCGGCGATATCCTTGATGGTGATTTCGTTATTCAACGAAACGTAGTTGCAGATATCGATATCTTTGGATTCGATACCGCGATCGACGAGCGCCTGTTTGACGTAGTCGAAGTCCTTACCTTCGGCGGAGTAGCCGTGAATCAGTATCAGGGGACGCGCCATGTAGTTCTCCTCAGCTTATTTTCGGTGAGCCACTCCGACGGCAAAGGTAAAGAGGCCGAAGCCGCCGATTGCGAGGCCGGCGATTCGATTCATCCACCGCATGGAGCTGTCATCGAACCGGTCGCGCAGCCAGTTTACCAGAGTCACCAGCGTTACCCACCAGAGCATGGAGCCGCAGAAAATTCCGCCCACGAGGAGGAAGGTAAGCCATCCCGAGCCCTTTTCGCCCATGCCGAGCGCGGAGAGGACGGCGAGGAAGGAGAGAATCGTGGTGGGATTGGTGAGGGTCAGCAGCAAGGTGGAAATGAAATCGGAGTGGCCGCCGCCTTCCTCGCGGGCGGGATTGAGGGAGGCGGGGGGCTTGCCGAAGTAGAGGCAGCCGATGCCGACGAGGACGATGCCGCCGATGACGCGAATCCAGAACTCCTCGCGGAGCAGAAAATCGATGACGAGGGTAATGCTGAAGCCGGCGATGGAACCGTAGAGGGCGTCGGCGGTGGCGGCCCCCAGGCCGGAGAGCAGGCCCGCGGACCGGCCCTTGGTTAGGGTGCGGGACGCGCAGAGAACATTCACGGGACCGACCGGGACAGCGATCGCGAGCCCAGCTAGTAACCCTTTTATAATCAAGGTCCAAGCAGTCAAAATGAGAATACCATTGGTAGATTATCGCAGGTAAGGCAGCACCACTGTCCGGGTGTTCTGGCGAAGAAATCCACGAAATGTGACCTGGGCCCCTTCCACAGGCGGCAGATTTGGATTACGATCAGGTTGGAGAATTAAGATTTTTATGTCTAAATATCTGATATTCGCGATGCTTGGTTTCGGCGGTTGGGCTACGGCGCACGCACAGCAGGCGGTGATCAAGGAAGTGCCGGCGCACATGACCCGGTCGCTCGAAGGCGTCGATCTTTTCCGGGAATATTGCGCAGTTTGCCACGGCGTGGCGGGCAAGGGCGACGGCCCGGCGGCGAGCGCATTGAAGAAGCACCCGGGAGACCTGACGCAACTCACGCGCAAGAATGGCGGAAAGTTTCCGGCGCTGGCAGTGCAGACAACGATGAAGGGCAGTAACGACGTCATCGAACACGGCACGCGGCAGATGCCGATGTGGGGCGCGATCTTCACGGAATCCGGGCAGCAGCGCAATCTGGGGGAGATGCGAATGATGTCCTTGCTGAAATACGTCGAAGGGATGCAGGCGAAGTAGCGTCTGGCAGGCCGGCTGGGAATTGCAGATATCAGGCTGCGAGGTGTGATTTATGCAACTAGCGACGCGTCACCCTCCCGCGGTTGGGGAGGGCCGGATTTCGGAAGCGGAAACCGCCGTCTGGATCCTGATTGTGATCCTGCTCGGGGCGATTGGTTTCGCGGTATTCACACTGCTACAGAGAGTGGGCGGTTAGGGGATACAAGCGCAGGCATCCCTTTCCTCTTGGCGTCCCACCTTGCGGCTTCGCGATCTCTGCGCGACATGGGGGGTTCTCGCAAAGCACGCCAAGACGCGATGGAGCGCAAAGGAGAACGGCTGCGCGTTACGTTCCGACGATCTTTTCCAGGATGTCCGGGATCTCGAAGATCGCGCGATTGTGATAGCGCTCGGCGGCGCTGCGGTAGCGCTGGTAGGCGTCGGGAGAGAGCAGGTCTTCGACGGCGCGCGCGATGCCGCGGAAGTTGGGCAGCACCATGCCGGCGCCCATTTCGCTGAGCCACTGTCCGTTGAAGCGCTCCTGGGGCAGCGTCCAGGCGTTGTTTTCGACGATCACGGGAAGCTTCATCGCCAGCGCCTCGCTCACCGAGCCGGGGCCGGGCTTGCCGATGAAATAATCGGCTAACTGCATGTAGCGAGGCACTTCCTTAGTGAAGCCTTCGACGAAGAGCGGGGCGCGGTGCGGCAGAGACTTTAGTTTGTCGCGCAGTTTCGTATTCTTGCCGCAGATCAGAATGAGCTGACGGTCTTCCAGGGAGCGCGCGATCTGGAGCATCACGGCCGAGCCTTCGCCGCCGAACATCACCAGGCCGACCGGCTGCGCGGGGTCGAAGCCAAGCACCTTACGCTCGGCCGAGCGCTCGGCGGGGGAGAGCGCGGGAATTTCGTAGAAGCGGGGATTGAGAATCATCCCCGAGACGCGATGCACTTTGCTTGCGGGATGCCCCATGGCGAGCGCCTGCTCGACGGCCTTGGCGGAGCCGCAGATGAAATGCTGGTCCTGCTTCTCCTCAATCCAGAAGTGCGGCGGGTAATCTGCGATATCGGTCAGAATGGTGACCATGGGAACGCCGGGGAGGGCATGCGCCAGGCTTTCGCAGAGCGCCCGGTCGAAATTGGGTACCAGAGAAACTACCATATCGGGTGGATCTTTCACCCAGAATTCTTCGAGCAAGCGCACGGCTTTGCCGTGAAATAAACGAATGACCGCTTGCATGCCCATCATCAACTGCGGCGAACCGAGCGTCCACCCTTTCTTCAACATCACGTTGTAGAGATCCTGCAGGCGAAGTCCGGTCACTTTGCGGAAGACATCCATGCCATCCAGCAGTTCCTGGAGGTTGACCATGCGGATCTCGAAGGGGCGCTGCTGCTGCTCCATCACCTGGCGTAGCGCGTTGGCGGCAGCGCGGTGGCCGCCACCCGCATCGAAGTAGATGAAGTCCAGCTTCTTCATTCATGACGATTGTGACACGCGAATGGCCGCGTAGGTTAAAAACAGAAAGGTTCACGGATGTTTTCCCGCTTTGTCACTGGAATGTGACCTTGCAGGCGTTACAACTCAGATATGAGATGCGATCTGCACGTCCACACGGTTCACTCCGGAATGTGCACCATCCCGGGGCTGCGCGGTATTTGCCGCGAGAGTTACAACGATCCGCTCGCGGTGTACGAAAGATTGAAAGAGCTCGGCATGGACCTGGTGACGGTTACGGATCACGATTCCATCGAGGCGGTGGAGGCGCTGCGTTCCCGGCCCGATTTCTTTTTGAGCGAAGAGGTCACGTGTACGCTGCCGAGCGGCAATCAACTGCATATCGGCGTGTACGACATCACGGAGCGCGACCACATCGAACTGCAGCTGAGACGCCACGATTTTGAATCGCTACTCGCGTGGCTCGAAGATCACGATCTGTTTTTCAGCGCCAACCATGTTTTCTCGCGGCTGACGGGACGCCGCGCGGCGGCCGATTTTGCCCTTTTCGAGAGGGCCTTCCCGGCGGTGGAGACACGCAACGGTCATATGTTGGGTTGTGCCAACCGGCATGCCGCCGCGCTTGCGGACCGGGCTGTCCGGGTGGAAATCGGGGGCAGCGACGCGCATGCCATGGCGTCGGTGGGAAGCGCATGGACCCTGGTGCCGGGGGCGCGCAACCGGCAGGAGTATCTGCGCGGCTTGCGAGCGGGACGGGGGCGGGTTCGCGGGGAGAACGGGAGCTGCTATAAACTGACGCGGGACGTGCTGGAGATCGGACGGGAAATGATTCGCGCAAAGCCGATCACCGCACCGATTGCGCTGCTGGCGTGGATGGTTCCGTTCATCGTGACAACCAACTATGCTTTGGAGTATGGTTTCGCACAGTGGTGGATGGCACGTTACATGCAAACTCAGTGTGTGAAGAACGGCGACGTGCGCATCACGGAACCGGCATGCTGAACTACATCACACACGGCGATCACAAGTTGATGAGGCGCGTGAATCGCTGGCCGGCGCCGCGCTGGGTTCGCCTGTGGATGCTCTACGCCACGCGTGCGGGAGACGGGTGGCTCTGGTACGGGATGGGCATTGTCATCCTCTTCTTTGGCGGGGCGGATCGCTTTGTGGCGGTGGGCAGCGCGATGGTGACGGCGGGCGTGGGGATCGCGCTTTTTCGAGCTTTGAAAAAGCTGACCGGCAGGCGCCGGCCGTGCATGTTTGAACCGCACTGCTGGGCGACTCTTTTGCCGCCCGATCAGTTCTCCTTTCCCTCCGGGCATACGATCACGGCATTCGCGGTGGCGGTTACGTTAAGCCGCTTTTATCCCGATCTCGCGATCGGGTTGATCTTTTGCGCGGTCAGCGTGGCCACCTCGCGCATTCTGCTGGGCATGCACTTTTTAAGCGACGTGCTGGCGGGCGCGGCCATCGGCACGACGCTGGCGTACGGGATGACCTGGCTGCTGCACCACACGGTATAAACGCCGCCTTAGAGGACAGGCGAATCGTTGCCCAGTAGCGCGCGGCGGACGATCTTGACCGGGGGATAACCTTGCTGCAGGAATGCATCGTGGAAACCCTGCAGGGTATATTGAGGGCCCTTCATCGCCTTGTAATCCTCGCGTAACTTGAGGATCTCCAATTTTCCGAGGGTATAGACCAGGTAGGTGGGATCGCTGGTGCCGCGTTTGGCTTCCTTCTCCGCCACGGGGCGCACCTGGTAGCCCTCCTTGACGAAGAATTCCACCGCCTCCGGCAGGGTCATCTTCCCGGTGTGCAACTGGATGCCGGCGATAAAGCGCGCGTTGCGCAGCAGGGCGTCCTGCAACTGCCCGAGGCGCAGCTTGAGATCGCCTTTGCCGTAGCCTTCATCGAGCATCATCTGCTCCGTGTAATGCGCCCAACCTTCGGCGTTGGAGCTGCAGCCGAGGAGTTTTCGCACTTTCGAGGGGGCCTGGGCAATCCACAGGAACTGCACGTAGTGGCCGGGATAGACTTCGTGCACGGCGGTGCTGGTGATGGTGCCGCGATTGAAACCCTCGAGGTACTCCGCGGTCTGTTTCGCATCCCACGTTTTCTCCGGCAAGGTGACGTTGAAGAAGGCTTCCTTGGCGACCTTTTCGTAGGGGCCGGGCGTATCCATGGAGGCGGTGGTGAGGGCGCGCATGAAGGGCGGCGTCTCCTCGACGATTGGGGGCACGCGAGAGGGAATGGTAACAATTTTGTGTTTATCGATGAATTCGCGAAGACCGCCCAGGACGTTGCGGACGGTGGGCAGGAGTTGGTCGCCGCTCGGATGGTCGGTCAGGGTCTCGGCGAGGATCTGTTGCGCGGTGCGCTTGGGATCCACCTGCGCGGCTACGCGCTGGAACTCGTGCTGATTGAGGCGCAGGTTGGCGGTGCCGATTGCGAGGAGACGGTCGAGCGGGATATCGACCATCTCGTCATAGAGGAGTTTCTTGCGATAGGTATCCGCGCCGATGCGGAAATCGCCGTGCGAGCGCGGCAGCAGATCGTTTTTCAGGAAGCGCCTGGTAGGCCTTCAAGGCGTCCAGAACGGCCTGGTTGGACTGCTTGAATTCGGCCATCAGGCCTGCGTCCTTTACGTCTTTGAACGCGGCGGGCACATCATTTTGAAAAAAGCTGGAGATGCCGTCCAGTTGTTCGAGAGCGACCTCGGTATAGACTTGCGGCGGGTTCTTCAAATTCTCGCGAGCGGATTGAAACAGGAGGGGAATCCGCTTCTCGCGAGCGATCACGCTCTTCAGGCGCACGGCGGGCGGGGCGAAGGTGCGGCTCATGATCACGTAGACGGCATTGGTTGCGCCCGAGGAATAGACGTCGGGATTCTTCTCCCAGGGACGCACCACTTCGAGCGAAAGCAACTGGCCGCGAATCTGCGCGAGGAGCAGCTCGCGATCCGCAGCGGCGGGCGCGGAGAGGCCGTGCGGGTCAAAGGCGGCGACGGCTGCCTCGATTTTCCTGAGTGCGGCAACCTGCGCATCGATCTCCGCGCGGGAAGACGAGGGGAGCAGCGCATCGTACTGGTGAAAGCCGGCCGAAGTTCCCGAAACGGGATCAAAGCGGAAGTACACGTCGTCGAAGAAACGGTCGGCCAGGGAATTGAAGTCCGCATCGCGATTCTGGGCGAAGCATCCGGTTACCACGAGCAAAGAGAGACCAAGACAGACAGCATGCATCGCCCAATTATACGGCGCGGCGTCACGGAACTGTCACGGAACCCTCACGGAACATTGTGGAGCGCGGCTGCGTAGGTAGTTTCGGAGAATGAAAATGTACTGCACTCAATGCGGTGTCGAACTTCGCGGAGAAGACCGGTTTTGCTCGCGGTGCGGCGTCCGGACGGGCGTGGGCGCGGAAGCGGTTATGGTGAGCCAGCGAAGGCTGATGCTGGACCGGTCGAACAAGAAGGTGGCCGGGGTATGCGCGGGCTTTGCGCGCTACTTCGATGCGGATATCATTCTGATTCGAGTGATTTGGCTCACGATCGCGCTGGCGACCGGCATCGGCTTTATCGCGTACCTGGCGGCATGGATGGTTATGCCTTCGGACCACGGCGTACCGGCCTACGCGGGCCTGGCGCCGTATCCGCAGGCGGGTTAGTTCGGGTTGCAAACACTTCTGCAACTTCCGGCTGACTGATGCGTCTAATTTTGCAGGAGGCAGGGGTTATGAGCAACGCAGTGGACAGAACCAAACTTTGCGAGGCGATTCTTGCCGTGATCGAGCAGAAGCGCGCCGAAACAGGCGACGCTCAGTTGGGAGGGGATGTCGAGACGTTCCTGATCGACGGCCAATTCCGGGATCTCGAGACCGAAATTTTGCAGAATCCAGGGGCAATTGAGCCCTGGCTTGTGCGACGGCGCCGGGAAGACAACTGATCGACCCAATTGTGATCCACCCAATTGCGAACTTGTGAGGGCCGCGCGGTTAACTTTGGTTAGCAGCGCGGCCCTTCTCCATTTAGAGGCAAAAAGGTTAATCCAGTTTCAGTATATGTTCCTAGTGATAAGGGGCGTACTGTATTGACGTGGAACTCGCCTCTCAAGATCAACTCCTACGATTGGCCGATTCTCTCGAACGCGGCAATCCCAGACACGCAGGTCGTCCACGCAAAGAAGCGCTTTTACGCCGGACGAACGTGAAACTGATTAACCCGATCGGCAGCGCCGATCGCAACGGCTCCCAACTCGAAGGGGCATTATTGCAAGTGCGGACATTGCCGTATTTGCCTGCAAAATGCCGAATGGGACGCCAAATTCAACCAGAAATTTGGTGAATCGATGAAAGACTACTACAGCGGCATGCGCTTGACGCGGCAGGCCTCCTGGTGGAGCGAACTCTGATATCGTAAGCACGGAGGATTCAGTGCTACGACTCATCTGTGCGTGCGCGATGCTGCTCCTGGTCCCGGTTGCGGCGGCGGCCGATATCACGGGAACCTGGCAACTCACCGTGGAAACCAGTGCAGGCTCGGGAACTCCCACGCTTGCGCTGGAACAGCACGGCGAACAACTCACGGGAACATTCCATAGCCAGGTCCTCGGCGACGCCAAAATCACCGGTACTGTAAAAGGGAATGCCGTCGAGTTCGGCTTCACGGGCTCGGCCCAGGGGCAAGAGATTCAGGTCACTTACAAGGGCACTATCGAAAGCCCGACGGTTATGAAGGGCACGGCAGTGTACGCCGGGCTGGACGATAAAGCGACCTGGTCGGCCGCGAAGAAGTAAGCTGGGAATTGCTCGCCGCGGTCCTCATTTTTGCCGGCACTTACCTGGTGCTTGCCATCGGACGCCTGCCGGGGCTGCGGCTCGACCGCACCGGTGCGGCGATCGTAGGCGCGAGCCTCATGCTGGCCTTCAACGTTCTGACGGTGGAAGAGGCCTACGCCGCGATCAACTACGACACCGTCATTCTGCTGTTCGGCATGATGATCGTGGTGGCGAATCTGCGCCTCTCCGGATTCTTCGCGGTGGTCAGCGCCTGGGTGGTGGATCACGCCCATGCTCCGCTGATTTTGCTCTCCGGGATCGTCCTGGTGGCGGGCGTCTTCTCGGCGTTTTTCGTCAACGACACGATGTGCCTGGTATTGACCCCGCTGGTGCTGGACATCACCAAACGGCTGGGCCGCAAGCCCGTGCCCTACCTGCTGGGGGTGGCGATGGCATCGAATATCGGGAGTGTGGCAACCATCACGGGCAATCCGCAGAACATGATGATCGGTTCGTTCTCCCACATTCCGTACCGGACATTTCTGGCGGCGCTGGCTCCGGTGGCGATGGCGGGACTGGTACTGACGGTAGCGGTGATCGCCCTGATCTATCGCGCGGAATTTCGCGGAACTTCGCGCTTGCGCGTGGAACACCGTCCGGTCAAGGTAAATCGCGTCCTGCTGATCAAATCGCTGGCCGTGTCGGCGGGGATGATCGTGTTCTTCTTCGTGGGGCAGCCGGTGCCGAAGGTCGCGGTAATCGCGGGGGCGCTGCTGCTGCTGACGCGCCGCATCAAGCCGGAGAAGGTCTATCGGGAGATCGATTGGAGCCTGCTGGTGTTGTTCATCGGCCTGTTCATCGTGATTGCGGGAATTGAAAAGACTTCGCTTTCCACGGAGCTGTTCGCCGCTGCCGGGCGTTTTCACGTGGAACGGGTCGCCCCGATGAGCATTTTCGCGGTACTACTCTCTAACCTGGTGAGTAATGTACCCGCGGTCCTAGTGTTTAAAACTTTTGTACCGCATCTGGCCGACCCGACGCGGGCGTGGCTGACGCTGGCGATGGCTTCCACGCTGGGCGGCAATCTCACGCTACTGGGGTCGGTCGCCAACCTGATCGTGGTGCAGCGCGCGCGGGGACAGGCGGAGATCACCTTTCGCGAGTACGCGCGCGCCGGAATCCCGCTCACGATTCTGACTGTGGCGGCGGGTATCTGGATGTTGAGTGCCGGATGGTAAACTAGCGGCTTGTCCCCACAGCTTGCGCGTACCGGAGAGTGGTTCCTGCGCTCCGGAATTCAGGAATTGAATGGCGGCGTGGCCCGCTACTACCGAACGGACGTGTGCCGCAACCTGCCGGTCTCGACGGAGATCACGGGCTATGCGGTGAGCGCCTTCGTGTACCTGCACACGGTCAGCAGGGATCCGCGCTATCTGGAGCGCGCGGTCGGCGGCCGCCCGCTTCCTGACGAAGATCGCGTGGGACCCGGCATCGCGGACTATGCCGTTCGAGATCGAACCCGCCGAGTACAGCTATTTTTTCGATTGCGGCATCATCGTGCGCGGACTGCTGGCGGCGTGGCGCGCGACGGGGGAGCAGGAGTTCCTGGAGGTCGCGATAGCTACCGGCGATTCCATGCTGTGCGATTTCGCCAGCGGGTGCGGCGATTTTCATCCGATTCTCGCGCTGCCCGGAAAAGCAGGCGGCGGAGCGGGAGCCGGCGCGCTGGTCGCGGACGGCGTCCTGCTACCAGCTGAAGAGCGCGATGGCGTGGTGGGACCTGTTCGAGGCCACGCAGGAAGCGCGCTTCGCGCAGCCCTACGAACTGGTACTGGAAGCATCGCTCGGCAATTGGACGAGCTTCCTGCCGGGACATCCGGACCGGCACAAGGTGATGGATCGACTGCACGCGTTCGGCTATTTCCTGGAAGGGCTGTTGCCGCGGGCGGATGATTCGCGCTGCGCGGCGGCTTTGCGCGACGGCATCGCGTGCGCGGCGCGTCATCTGCGTGGAATCTCCGGTGAGGTGGAACGCTCCGATGTCTACGCGCAATTGCTGCGCGTGCGGCTGTATGCGGATTGGCTGGGCGCTGGTACCGTTGGATCTGCGAGGCCGCGGCCTTTGAGGCCGAGACGCTGGCCGGTTTCCAGGCGGCTGGCGCAGACCCGCGCATCGATGGCGGATATTGGTTCGGGCGCAAGGGAGCAGAGCGGCTGCCGTTCATCAACCCGGTATCGGCCGCCTTCGCCGGGCAGGCGCTGGAACTTTGGGAGGCGAGCCGGCGCGGCGAAGCCCCACCGCACCGGCACCTTCTGATTTGACGTTGAAGCCGCAGATCAAGCTCGCGTTTCTTTCCGGCACCGACGAACTCAACCGGCGGCTGATCGCGGCGCTGCGCGAGTTGTATCCGGAACTGCCATTGTGGGTGGTCTCCGATTTTCCACCGGACGATGGGGACGCTGAAATGGATCCGCTACCGGGTGAACCGGAGCCTGGCGGAAAACCTGCGGCACTGCCGCGAAGAGATTGAGGGACACAGCGTACGGCTGGCCGCCGTGATGCTGGTGCCGAACGTGCCGTTTCGACGGATGCGCCTGATGGCGCTGCGGCTTTCTCCGCGCGGATTTCTGGCATTCAATGAAAACTTAAATCACTTCATGCTGCGGCCGTCGTCGGCGCCCACGATCGCGCGGCATATGGCGTGGCGGGCGAAGAACACGCTGCGCTGGACGGTACGCGCGGCGCGAACGGCCGATTGGGGGCTGCTGCGGCAATACGCGATGGGGACTTCTGGCGGGGAGGATGCGGCCCAGGCGGGTGCGGCCGGAACCGCCGCCGATGCAGCCGGTGGCGCCGGGCATCAGCGTGGTGATTCCGTCGCGTGACGGCCGGAGCCTGCTGGCGGCGCAGCTGCCGGGCATCGTGGCCGAAGCGCCGGAGCAGATCATCGTGGTAGACAACGGCAGCAGCGACGATACGGAGGGCTGGCTGCGCGCGAACTATCCGGCGATCGAAGTGGAGCACTCCCCTGCCCCGCTGTCTTTTGCGCGCGCCGTGAACCGGGGGATTGCGCGCGCCCGGCACTCGCATGTCTGCCTGCTGAATAACGACATGGTGATCGAGCGCGGCTTTTTCGCGGCGCTGCGACGCGCCGTTTGACGAAATCCCGGAGCTGTTCAGCGCGACTGCGAAGATACTATTTCCCGCCGGCATTCGCCGCGAAGAAACGGGAAAGACGGTGATGGCGCTGCGCGAGCCCGAGGATTTTCCGGTGCGCTGCGAGGAGACGCTGCCAGGGGAAGACGGGAGCTACGTGCTCTATGGCAGCGGCGGATGTTCGCTGTACGACGCCGCGAAACTGCACGCGCTGGGCGGGTAGACGAGGTGTACGAACCGGCGTACGTGGAAGATCTCGATCTGGGATATCGCGCGTGGCAGCGCGGCTGGCCCAGCGTATACGCGGGCGGCGCGGTGGTGGAGCATCGGCATCGCGCAACGACATCGCGCTTCTTCAGCGAGGCGGAGCTCGGCAGGATTCTGGAAGTGAATTACCTGCGCTTTCTGGCGCGCGCGGTCAGCGACGCCGGCCTGTTTCAGAGACTCTGGCGGCATGCGCTGCGCCGCTTGTTCTTGCGCGCGGGCCACGCGGCGGCGCCACTGGATGCGGCGCCTGCAATCGCGAGGCAGGGCGGGCTGGCGACGACTCCGGCGTATCGGGAAGAGCTTTTTCTCGCGCTCACCAATGGCAGTGTGAGCGTCTTTCCGGGACGGCGCGCCGCGGGCCGGCCGCGCGTGCTGGTGGCCAGCCCGTACCTGCCGTTTCCGCTTTCGCATGGCGGCGCGGTGCGCATGTACAACCTGATGCGGCGCGCCGCGGACGAATTCGACCTGGTGCTGGTGGCGTTCACGGAGCAGGATGCCGCGCCGCCCGCCGAGATGCTGGCGATTTGCGCGGAGGTAGTGCTGGTGCGGCGCACCGGCAGCCACGCGCTGCCCTTCACGGGGCGTCCGGAGGTGGTGGAGGAGTTCGATTCCAGCCGCCTTTCGCGCCGCGTTGGAGCAGACCGCGCGCAAATGGCGTCCGGCGATCGCGCAACTGGAATTCACGCAATGGCGCAGTATGCGGCCGATTGCGCGCCCGCGCAGCACCATCTTGGTGGAGCACGACATCACCTTCGATCTCTATCGAGCAACTGCTCGGAATCGAGGACTGAGCGGGACGCTGCGGCGCGAGGTGGCGCTATGGCGCGACTTCGAGACCGCGGCATGGCGCCAGGTGGACCGCGTCGTGACGATGTCGGAGAAGGACCGGCGCGCGGTGACCGGGGCGACCGCGGTGGCGCTGCCGAACGGAGTGGACCTGGAGCGCTTCCGGCCTGCGGATTCGCGAGCCTGAGCCCGGCGGCTGCTATTCATCGGCATCTTCGCGCACCGTCCCAACGTGATGGCGATGGAGTTCTTCGTGAACCAGAGTGTGGCCGCTGCTGCCTGAAAGGCGTCCACGCTGCACATCATCGCGGGCGCCCGTCACGAGCAGTGCCGGTGGCCGCGGACCTCACGCAGCCCGGCATCGAGCTCGAAGGCTTCGTGGCCGACGTGCGTCCTGCCTACCGGCGCGCGACGCTGGTGATCGCGCCGCTGGTGGCTTCGGCGGGCACGAACATCAAAGATGCTGGAAGCGATGGCGATGGGCAAGGCGGTAGTCAGCACCGCGGCCGGAGTCAACGGGCTCGATCTCACGGCCGGCGAAGATTTCCTGCTCACCGATACTGCCGAGGCGATGGCGAACGCGATTGACGGCTTGCTCTCGGATGCTGCGGCTCGGGCGCGCATTGAGGTTGCGGCACGGGCGCGGGTAGAGCGCGATTTCAGTTGGGACGCGATTGCCGCGGCGCAAGGAACGATGTACCGGGAATTGGCGGGCGAGCCGGGCGCGGACTGAGCGCCGGTTAGGGTTCGCGGGATTGGAGCGCACGCTCGATGCGGCGATCGGGAACGAACCACAGCAGGGCTACGGAAATATAGAGTGCGCCGGAAAGCCACGGATTCAGGTACGCCAGCGGCATGGCGGCGATGTAGATGATGGGAGAGAGCTTGCCCTTCCAATCGCTGCCCAGGGCCTGCGCCAGGATCGAGTCGCGACCCTCGCGCGCGATGATGGCGCGCTGCAGCAGGTAGTACGCGATGGCCGCCATCAGCAGCACGAAACCATAGAAGGCCATGGGCGTGGAGGCGGCGTGATTTTCGCCAATCCAGGCAGTGGAAAAGGGGAACAGCGAGAGCCAGAAAAGCAGATGGAGATTCGCCCAAAGAATCGCGGCGCTGACGTGTTTGCAGGAATGGAAGAGGTGATGGTGGTTGTTCCAATAGATGCCGACGTAAATGAAGCTCAGAATGTAGCCCGAGAAGACGGGAATGAGCGGCTGCAAATCCGCGAGGTCTGGCGCCGTGGGGCACCTTCAATTCCAGCACCATGATGGTGATGATGATGGCGAGCACTCCGTCGCTAAAGGCTTCCAGGCGGTTGGTCTCCATGGGGCGATGGTAGCAGAGGAGCGTCAGTTCACTTTGAGGAGGACGAAAGTGAGGTCGTCGTACTGCGCGGCGTCCTGAATCCACGACTTCATTTCGGCGGCGATATGGGCCGACATCGCGTCCACGGGAAGATGGGCGACGGCGCGAGTGATGGATTTGAGCCGGTCTTCGCCGAACTCTTCGTCGGCGGGATTGAGAGCTTCGGGCACGCCATCGGTAAAAACGATGAGGACATCGCCGGAGTTTAGTTCGAGCGTGGCTTCCTCGTAGGCGGCTTTGGGAAAGAGGCCGATTACTGTGCCGCCGGCGGGCAGTTCTTCGACGCTGCCATCGGCGCGCAGCAAGTACGGCGGATTGTGACCGGCGTTGATATAGCGTAGGCGGCGATCGCGATCGTCCCACTGGGCGTAGAAAAAAGTGGCGTAGCTATTGGAGCCGGTGGAGCGGTAGAGGAAATGGTTCATGCGCGCGGCGAGATCGGGCAGGGCCATCTCGGGCTGGGTGGAAAGCACGCGCAGGGAGGCCTGGACAACGGACATAATCAGGGCGGCGGGAACACCTTTGCCGGCCACATCGGCGAGCGCGATGCCGGTGCGGCTGGAGCCGAGATCCAGGAAATCGTAGTAATCGCCGCCCACGCTGCGCGCCGGGATACTTACGGCGGAGAGAGTCGCGGAACTGGTGGTGACGGATTGCGAAGCGAGGAGGCGCTTCTGCACCTCGACGGCGAGCGCGACATCGCGGCGCAGCTTTTCCTGTTCGAGAACGCGATGGGTGAGGCGCGCATTCTCAAGGAGCAGGGCGAACTGGTTGGCGGAGGCGAGCAGCAGACGCTTCTCGGCGGCACTGAAACTATCGCGGCCGGTTGGAGCGCCGAGCAGCAGCATGCCGATGACTTCCTTGCTGGTACGCAGAGACACCGCCAGGCGGACTCCGGCGGCGCGCAGGGTTTCGATCTCGGCGAGACGGTCCGTGCGGTACTCGAGGGCCCACCGCTGCCAGGCGTCAAGATCGTCCGGGCTGATGGGCAGCGGCGCGGCGTAGGTTTGCAGGCGGTTCCACAGCAGGCCGCGCTCTGGAATTGCGAAGTCCGGAACGGCGGCTTCGGGAACCATGACGGTGGACCGGTACTGCGCGGCGCCATCGTTTTCCAGGAGGAGCGCGGATTGCGCGCCAAGGCCGGCGCGGACGGATTCGAGTGCGGCGCGGATGGCTTCCCGGAACGTGGCGGCTCCGCGCGAAGCGCCGATCAACTCCTCCATCAGGGCGGATTCGGACCCGGCAGTTTCGGTGGAGCGCCACTCGCCGCGCGAGAGTCCGTCGAACAGGCGGCGGAGACCTCGCATGTCGGAGGTCCAACT
The DNA here is from genome assembly GCA_963811575.1 of uncultured Solibacteraceae bacterium. Lineage (GTDB taxonomy): Bacteria > Acidobacteriota > Terriglobia > Bryobacterales > Bryobacteraceae > Solibacter. The sequence goes on from CAWERY010000018.1 coordinate 949,259, forward strand.
CGCATCGGGATTGTTGCGGATCGCGACCATGGGTGAGAGGAGCGTCGCGGACCACGCGGGGAAGAACGACGACGCGAGGGTCACGAGCGTGAGGATCAAGGCGGCGACCAGGAAAGGCAGCACGGAAACGTTGTGGATTTCGAGTCCGCGAACCACGAAGTACGTCGCGGCGACGGAGGCGGCACCGCCGATGGCAATTCCCCACGCGGCCATTTTGAGGCCGGAGCCGACCACCAGCGAGAGCAAATCGCGCATCAGGGCGCCGAGCGCCATGCGCGTGCCGAGTTCGACGGTGCGCTGGCGGACCCCATACGAGACGACGCCATAGGTGCCGATGGTGGCGAGCAGCAGCGCGGCCAAGGCGAAGAAGCTCATCACATAGGACGCGGTGCGTTTGACCGTGACCGACTGGCTGATGATCTCCGTCATCGGGCGCACTTCCTGGATTGGCTGCAGCGGGTTGACCGCTTGGATGGCGGCATGGACCTGGCGAACCAGCGCGGCTTCCGGGAGCGAGGAGCGCACTACGAAATCCATCGGGTTGACCAGGACGACGAGCGCGGACAGGTAGATCTCTGGGATGGGCGCCTTATCGACGCCGTTATTGCGCACGCTGCCAACCACACCGACTACTTGAAAGGCGTCGCCTTTGGCGTGATTGAAGTGGCCGATGGCGCCGAGCGGATCTTGATTCGGCCAGTAGCGGCGGGCGGTGGCTTCGCTGATGACAACAGCGAGCGGCGATTCGCCGGTATCGCGGAGGGTGAGAAATCGACCGCGATAGAGGGGCAGCTGGATGGCGCGGAAGTAGTCTGGATTGACGGGAAGATAGCTGACCGCCTCCCCGGTGCTGGGGCGCGAGCCGGGTCCCTCGGGATAGATTGCGGTGCTCTGGCAGCAGCCCGCCATGGGCATCTGGTTGGCGAAACCGGCCGCGGTCACACCCGGGATGGCTTGGAGCGCGTCTACAAGGCGGGTCTGATACGCATGGCGTGCGGGGTTACCGGGGAAGGAATCGGCGGCGAGGTTGAGGCGGAAGGTGAGCAGGTGATTGGGATCGAAGCCCGGCCAGACGCGGGTAAGGGCACGTAATTCGGAAATCATCAGGGCGCTGAGCGAGAGCAGCACGAAGGCGAGGGCGATTTCGCCGATGACGAGAGCGCGGGAGAGCCGGTTGCTGCGGGCTCCGGCGGAGGCACGCACACCCTGGCTGAGTACCTCATTGGGCAGCGTGCGGGCCGCCTGCCAAAGCGGGGCGAGACTGGTGAGCGCGGCGGCCAGGAGGGCGGCGGCGAGAGCGAAGAGGGTCACGCGCCAATCAATCGCGAGCTCGTTCATGCGAGGGCCGATGCCGCCGACGTAGGCGACGAGGAGGCGCACGAGGAGGGCCGCGAAGAGGAGTCCGGCGGCCGCACCCGGCAGGGAGACGCACAGGCCCTCGAGGCAGAACTGAAGGGCGAGCTGGCGCAACTCCGCGCCGAGCGCGACGCGAACGGCGGTTTCCCGCGCACGCGCAACGCTGCGGCTGACGAGCAAGCCGCCGACATTGGCGCACGTGAGGAGCAGCAGAAGGATGGCGGCGCCGAAGAGAAGCAGGAGCGTGGGCCGCAACTCTTTGGCGACGAGCGCGCGTAGATCATCGACGCGCAGGGTGAAGTTAGGATGCGTGGCGGGCGTGCGGGCGACGATGGAGGCGGCGATCTGCTTGAGTTCGGCCTGCGCCTGCGGGAGGGTGACGCCGGGTCGGAGGCGCCCGTAAGGAAAATTGGTGCCGTCGTTTTCGCGTTCGCCGCGGCCGGCGGGGTCGAGAGGAACCCAGGCGTCGATGCGGGTGGTGCCCGTAGGGTCCGGCGAGAGGCAGCTGAAATCCCGGAGGCATGACGCCCGAGACTGCGTAGGAGCGGCCGTTGAGGGTGACCGATTTCTGAAGGATCGCCGGGTCTGCGCCGAGGCGTTCCCAGAGGTCATGGGAGAGCATGACGGAAGCTTCAGGGGAGCCCTCGGGGAACCAGCGGCCAATGCGCGGCGCGACACCGAGTTGATTGGCAAGCGCGGGCGTCACCATGACGGCGTTCAGGTAGAGTGCGGGGCCGGGAGCGGTGAGGTTGAAGTTGGTGTAGCGCATCCAGCCGAAGGCATCGAAGCTGCGCGCGCGCTGCTGAATCTCGCGGACGTCGGGAGGGTTGAGTGAGGACATACTCTCGGGGTCTTCCAGGGACGCGCCGAGAACGGAGACGAAGCGCTCGCCATGCTGGTAGGGGACGGGAGTAAGAAGCAGGGTGTTGATGACGGTGTAGATGGCAGTAGTGGATCCGATGCCGATCGTAAGCGCGATAACAATGAGCAATGCCACGGACTTGGAGCTTTTCCAGGACTGGAAGGCTTGCAGCATCGAATCGCATTATGTCACGGCGGGAAGAGGGCGCGCCGTGCGGGAACACCTGCTACGAAGCAGTTCTGTCGCGGTTCAATAACTGATGCAGGGCGAACGGAACTTCGTCGGGGTGCAAGGCGCACCAGGCGATGATGCGCTCTAACTTTACGCCGTCATCGGCTATGGCACTGATTTCCATCAGTTCGGTTTCGATTGCCTCTGGGTCTCGCATAGAACTTCCAGCATGGCACATGCGGGAACGGATGCGGGTAGCCAACCGGCTTGGTACTGGTACACATGGACCTTTAAATGGTGGGAAGATACGGCGTCAAATCCCTATTCCAAATTGGGGGTTCCCGTTATACTTACCTTCCAGGAGTGTGGATGTATGGTTTCCGGCTTTGTCCAGAGAAGCGGCCTCGGGTTCTCCTTGAACGGGCAGAGCTTCCGCATGGCCGGGGCCAACGTGTACTACTTAGCCTTCGTAAACCAGCCCACGATCGAGACCATTCTCGACCAGGCTGTGTCGATGGGGCTGAACGTCCTGCGGATCTGGGGCTTTTTCGAGCAAACAGATTCGAATGTCTACTTCCACTATTTCAATGCGGCGCGCGGCGTACCGGATTTTCACGACGGACCCGATGGGCTCAGCCGGCTGGATCAGGTTATTTACCAGGCGGAAAAACGCGGGCTGCGCCTGATTCTCACGTTGACCAATTATTGGCCCGCGTTCGGGGGAATGACGGCGTACTGTAACTGGTTCGGCTTGAATAGCAGGGACCAGTTCTATCGCGACGGCCGCTGCCGAGCAGTGTACTGGCAGTGGGTGGAACAGTTGATGCTGCGCCAGAATCCCCTGATGCAGCGCACCTATGTGGATGAGCCGACGATCCTGGCTTGGGAACTCGCCAACGAGCCGCGCTGCGAGAATGACAACGGCAGCCCGATCGCGGATGGCGAGGACATCCTGGTTTCGTGGATCTGGGAAATGGCCACGCTGATTCGCTCGCGGGATTGGCGTCATCTAATTGCGGTAGGCGATGAAGGTTTCCTGCACCATACGGGAATGGGCGGAGACCAGTTGTTCAACGGTTCGCACGGCGCGAGTTACGAGAGATTCCTGGGCGTGGGTCCGGTGGATTTCGGAACTTTTCATATGTACGCCAGCATGGCCGGGAAATCGGATTTGCGCACGTTTGGAAGCATGTGGATCCGCGAGCACGTGGCCGCGGGTGCGCGCGCGAACAAGCCGGCGCTGCTCGAAGAATACGGCGCGCGCATCGGTGAGTTGGGAATCAACAGTGCCGCGGACCGCGCGGCGTTGTACCGGGATTGGCTGAGCGAGGTCACCAACTCAGGGGCAGGCGGCGCGCTGGTGTGGATGCTCGGACTTCCGAAGAGCGCGGACCAGCCGTACGACCCGGACGGGTACGTGATCGGCGAGGGTCCGGAGGCGCAAGTGATCCGGAATTTCGCGCAAGGAACTGCCACGTAATCCGGCGGCGCGGAGTATGCACGCAATTTAGGGTATGGCGATGAACCCCGAACGTCTGCGGCAAATCGAAGATCTCTATCGGGCAGCTCTGGAACAGCAGCCGGGCCGGAGAGATTCGTTTCTGGCGCGGACGTGCGGCGAAGATCAGGAGCTGCGCCTGGAGGTACAGGCCCTGATCGGAAACAGCGATGAAGTGACCGCCAGCCTGGCGGACACGGAGTGGGACCTTGCCGATGGAGGGCCGATACTGCCGCCCGGCACGAGGCTGGGCCCCTACGAAATCGTCGGACCTCTAGGACGCGGAGGAATGGGGCGCGTGTACCGCGGGTTGGATACGCGCCTGGACCGTCCGGTGGCAATCAAAGTCTCCACCGAGAAATTCGGCGGACAGTTCGAACGCGAAGCACGTGCAATTTCCGCCCTCAATCACGCGCACGTGTGCACGCTTTATGACGTAGGGCCGAACTATCTGGTGATGGAACTCGTGGAGGGCGAAACGCTGGCAGCGCGCCTGCGGAAAGGGCCTTTGCCGCCGGAGGAGGTCATGCACTGCGGCGGGCAGATCGCCAACGCGCTCGCCGCGGCGCACGCGCGCGGGATCATCCACCGCGATTTGAAGCCCGAGAACATCATGATCACCGAAGGCGGCATCAAGGTGCTGGATTTCGGAGTGGCTAAATCGCCGGACCGGCCGGGCGCTCCCAGGGAGGCGGCGGCGGACCGGAACGCGATTATGGGGACCGTGGCCTACATGGCGCCAGAGCAGTTGGCCGGGCGTGAATGTGACGCGCGGACGGATATTTTCGCGCTCGGCCTGGTGCTGTATGAAATGGCCACCGGCAGGCGAGCGACCAGGCCATCGGCCGAGCCGGCGCAGGTTGCGGAGATGCTGAGCGAAGACCCATCGCCTTTGAACGCAATCTCCCCGCAGCTTGCGCGCGTGGTGCAGAGGTGCGTAGAAAAAGATCCGGACCGGCGATGGAAGACGGCGTCGGAAGTCAGGGTCGCGTTGGAGCCGCCGCCGTCGGCCGGGGGTATTGGGTCGCGCGCGCGCCTCGCAGCGGCGGTGGGAATCACCGGCCTGGTACTGGCAGGGATCTGGACTCTATCGACGCTGGGTAAGAATCCGGATCAATCGCTCCACGCGGTGCCGTTCACGACGTATGCGGGCGGACAGTATGAGCCGGCGTTCTCTGCCGACGGGTCGCAGGTTGCCTTCGTCTGGGACAACGAAAAGACCGGCGTCTTCAACGTCTATACCAAGGCGGTGGAAGGAGGGGACCCGCGGAGAGTGACGTCGGGCGCGATCTCCGAAGGGAGCCCGTGCTGGTCGCCGGATGGGACGCAAATTGCATTTCTGCGATATGCGGGGTCCGCCGAAGAATCGGGCGTATTTGTTGTGCCCGCGTCGGGCGGCGAGGCAAAGAAGGTGACGCCGGTGTTCCCGCTGGCTCACATTTTCGACCGCCACCTGGATTGGTCACCGGACGGAAAATACCTGGCGGTGGCCGACAAAGAGAGCGCGGAAAAGCCATTCAGTATTTTCCTGGTCACGCTGCAGAGCGGGGAGCGGCGGAAGATCACGCATCCGCTGCTTGAGAATACGGGCGACACGGGTCCGGCGTTCGCGCCGGATTCCAAGGCGCTGTCATTCCGGCGGACGGTGAGCGCGCGCGTGGCGGACATATTTTCGATATCGATCGCGGGCGGCGAAGCGCGGCGCGTGACCCACGATAGCCAGGACGTGGGCGGACAGGCGTGGACGGCGGACGGCCGCGAGATCGTGGTTTCCTCCTATCGCGGCGGCGTGCCCGGTCTTTGGCGAATCGCGGTGGGCGGCGGCGATGCCCGCCCGATTCCGTCATTGCGGATCGGGGCGGATTTTCTGGCAATTTCCCGAGCCGGTCAGAAGTTGGCCCTTTCCCATTGGTTCGTGGATACGAATATCTGGGAGTTTCGTCCGCGTACCGCGGGGGCCGCGGAGGCGCGCAAGTTGATCGCCTCGACACGCGAAGATCGCAGCCCGCAATACTCGCCCGACGGCGCGAAAATCGCATTCCGATCAGACCGTTCCGGCGCGAACGAGATCTGGGTATCCGACGCTACGGGTGAGCACGCGATGCAACTCACGAAGTTCGACGGGCCGCTGACCGGCAGCCCTCACTGGTCGCCGGACGGGGCCTGGCTCGCGTTCGATTCGCGCCCCATGGGCAACGGGGATATCTTCGTGATCCCCTCCGGCGGAGGCGCCGGAAGGAGAATCACGTTTGACCGCGCGGACGACGTCACGCCCTCGTGGTCTCGCGATGGCCGCTACCTCTATTTCGCATCGAACCGGACGGGCACTTACCAGGTTTGGAAGATTGCGGCCGATACCGACGAGAGCAAAAGCCAGGCGGTACAGGTAACCCATCAAGGCGGATTTCTGGCTTTGGAAGATCCGGCGGACGGCACTTTGTACTACGCCAAGGGACCTAGCGTGAAGGGGATTTGGAAAATAGCCCAGGACGGACAGGAAGTGCCCGTTCTGGCCGATTACCCGGCCGGTTATTGGGGCTACTGGTCGGTACAGGATGGCGGGCTCTATTTCGTAAGCTCCTTCGGAGGCGGAAGAGGGCGGAGTGCTGCAGTTCCTGGAACTGAAATCGCTACAGACCCGCCACGTGATGGAGTTTCCGCGGCGGCCTCTGTTTTCCGACTCCGGACTGAGCGTAGCGCGCGGGGGCACCGCCATTATTTACGCGCAGGCCGATACCTCGGGGAGCGAAATCATGCTGGTGCAAGGTTTCCGCTAAGCAGAAGCGCGGGTCACGCACGACAATACTACAATGATTCGATGAAACGCTGGCTCGTGTTTTTGTTCCTGACGGTTCCGCTGGCGGCGCAGAAGACCGCTCCGTTCGAAGTGGAAGAAGCGACAATCGCGCAGGTGCACGACGCGATGAAGGCCGGGCGGTTGACCTGCCGCGCTCTCGTGGGCATGTATCTCAGGCGGATCGAAGCGTACGACAAAAACGGGCCGGCGATCAATTCCATCGTGACGGTAAACCCGGCGGTGGAGAAGCAGGCGGAGGAACTGGATCGCCGCTTCGCACAATCGGGATTCACGGGGCCGCTTCACTGCGTACCGGTGATCGTCAAAGATAACTTTGAAACTCAGGGACTGCAAACCACCGATGGCGCACTCGCGCTGGCCGGCTTCCTCCCCAATAAGGATGCGTTCCTGGTGAAACGCGTGAAGGACGCAGGCGCGCTGGTGCTGGCGAAATCGAACATGGCGGAATGGGCCTTCAGCCCCTACGAAACGGTGAATTCGATACTGCCCGGATACACGCGAAATCCCTACGCGTTGGAGCGCGTGACCGCGGGATCGAGCGGGGGGACGGCGGCGGCAATCGCGGCGAGCCTCGGGCTGGTGGGGCTGGGAAGCGATACGGGAAATTCGATTCGCGGCCCGTCGTCGCACCAGGCGCTGGCGGGAATCCGCTCGACGATGGGGCTCACGAGCCGCGCCGGCGTGCTGCCCTTAAGCCTGCTGGCGGATATCGCGGGGCCGATGTGCCGCACCGTGGAAGATGCCGCGAAAGTGTTTCAGGCAATCGTGGGCGAGGATCCGAACGACGCGGTGACAGAGGCCGCAAAGGCGCACTTACCGCAGGACTACGCGACGTCGCTCGATCGCAACGGGCTGCGAGGCGCGGTGATCGGCGTACTGCGGCAGGCGTACGAGCGCGAGACTACCGACCCGGAGATCACGCGCATCTTTCTCGCGGCGGTGGAAGATTTGAAGCGTGCCGGCGCTACGATCGTGGACCCCGCCACGGTGGAGGGGCTGGCGGAGATCCGGCGGCCGCGCGATGCCGGGCCGTGCATGGGCTTCAAGTACGACATCAATCATTACCTGGCCGCGCAGGGGGATCTGGTGCCGGTGAAGAACCTGACGGAGATTATCAAATCGGGGCGCTTCCATCCTTCCGCGCAGTTCCGTCTGGAATCGGCCGAGAAGGGTCCGGAGAACGGGCCGGAATCGCCGGGGTGCGTGGCGGATCGCACGTACCGCCAGCAGGTCCGCGAAGCCGTGGTGAAGACGATGGACCGGCTGAAGCTGGATGCGTTCGTCTATCCGACGTGGAGCAATCCGCCGCGGCTGATCGGAGACCTGAACTCACCGGCCGGCGATAATAGCCAGTTCTATTCGCCGACCACCGGATTCCCGGCGATCAATGTACCGATGGGGTATTCCCGCGGCGGTACGCTGCCCGCGGGAATGACGATCTACGGGCGGGCGTGGAGCGAGGCTGCGTTGATCAAGTTTGCGTACGCGTATGAGCAGGCCACGCACCACCGGCGGGCGCCGGCATCGACGCCTCCCTTGCGATGAGGTGGATCGTGGTGTTGGCGGTCCTGCTGCGGTGCGTGCACGGAGGCACCGAAGAAGGCGGAAGCGCCGCCCCGAGATCCGACACTCGAGGCGTCGTACGGCCTGGCGGTGACGGAGTTGGCAGCGGCGGGCCGCGACGCGAAGCGGTTGCTGGCGGCGGGAAAGACCGACGAGGCGGCGGCGGTGATTACGAAAGGGCAGCCCTTGATCGCGTCCCTGCTGGCGGCGCCGCACCCCACGCTGGCCGCGATGGAGGCGGCATCGGACCTGGATGAGTTATACGCGCGCATGCTGCTTGAGAACAAGAATTACGGTTGGGCGCGATTGACGTTTCAGAAGAATCGCTCGCGCTGGATGCACTGGCAGCCGGAGACTGCCGATACGGAACGAAGGCGCAAGCAGGCCGATCTCGGAATTGCCGATTGCGACCGGGCGATTGCGAAGTAGTACGCGCTAATTTTCCGTCGGGGCCTTCAGAATGTGATCGATCGCCAGGACCTCGAGCGGAGCTTTGCGATTTTCCAGCTTCAGGCCAAGCGTCTGCAATGAGGCAAAGAGGGAATCGTCGGAAACGCCATCGAGCAGGCGGAGAGCTTCGGGCGGCAGCGGATTCCCGGCCGCGAGCGCGGCGCGAATCATCATGGCGCGGAATTCTTCCGGCGTGAAGGTGAGCGTGAAGGTGAAGCCGCCTTTGCGCTCGGTCATATCGACCACGGGGCGCTCTGTGAAGCGCGCCAGCAGGTCCGCGAACATCTGCATGGTGAGTTTGACGCCGCTGATCGTATTGTTCGCGCTGATGGAAAACGACGCCCCGTTGCCGAGATTGACGCTGGTGCCGCCGGCGCTGGCTGTGGCCGCTACGTCCACGTTTCCCTTTTTGACGGCATCCATATCGACCGGCAGCTCTTCCATTTTCAGGCCGCCTTTGGCAACCACCAGGCCATACACCGGGAAATCCCGGGTTTCGCGATGGATCTTCAGCTCGAAGCGGTCGGCAAAGAGGGATTGCATCATCTCCGGAACTTGCTCGCGGGTTGTGCCGGCGGGAAGTTTGGCGTCAATGTCGTAACGTTCCGACCCGATCCACAGCGGTCCGACGACCTGGTAATTCTTCATTTTGTAAGCGGCTTGAATGTAATCTTTGATCGCGAGCGAACGGGCGTGAAGCTGGGCGCCATCGATTTTGATGCCGGCATTCACCTGGCCATTGAAGGGGGCAGACGGCTTGATCGAAGCCACTTCGAATTCCAGCCGCGGAGGCGCGGTTTGCGCGAGCGCGGCGATCGAAAAAAGAACGGGCAGCAGGAGACACATCGCCTTCATGAACAGCTATACGCTCTCCGGCGGAAAAAGATCCCTCGAATCGGCGCCGCATGATTTCCGGACGATTAGATTACACTCCAGCAGGACGTCGCGCGCCGGCATTTTGGGTCGTTCCAGACGTTCCAGCATCACGCGCAGCGCCGTCTCGCCAATATCGCGGCAGGGCTGGTGGACGGTGGTCAGCGGAACGGGCAGCAGCGCGGCGTAATTCACGTCGTCAATGCCCACGATGCGCACGTCGCGCGGAATGCGGAGTCCGGCGGCCAAAAGAGTCTGCATGAGGTGCGCCGCAACGCGGTCATTGGCGCACACGAAGGCCTGGCATTCGCGAACGGCGGCGGTGAGCGGGAAGCGCTCGCCGGGCGGCATGGTGAACACGTGGCCCGCGGCATCGAACTCGCGCAGGGCGTCCTGGTAACCGCGCACGCGCGCCTTCACGGTAGTCGCCTGACCTTCATAGCGCACAAAGCCGGCGCGGCGGATTCCCATGCGAAGCAAATGCTCGGTGGCGAGAAATCCGGCGCGATGATTGTCGATGCCCACCAGGTCACGGGCACGGCGGCCGGCGGATTCCTCGGGCCGCCGGTCGAGCAGCACAATCGGAATGCGAGCGGCGTCCAGGAGTTTCATGACGCGCGCGTTAATTTGCGCGCTGGCGGCGCTGAATTCCAGTGGGCGCGAAGAAGACGCCGGCAACGCGGCGCGCAATCGACTGGCGCGCCAGTTCGAGCGCTTGATCCTCTTTGCTCGCACTGCCCTGCTCAGCATGGGCCCAGAGCAGGGCGTGGCCTGCGGCGTCCGGCGAAGCGGCAATTCCCTGGCAGATGGGCTCGAAGATTTCGGTTTCGCCGAGGTTGGGAATCACGAGCCCGAATAACAGGCCGCCGCGGCGCTGCTGGCCGGCGCCGCGCACGAAGGTCCCGGAACCGGCGACGCGGTCCAGCAAACCGCGCTGTTGGAGTTCGCGTACCGCCCGGCCCACCGTGATGCGCGACGCGCCGAAGCGCTGAACCAGCGCGGCTTCACTGGGGAATTTCTGCCCGGCAATGTATTTCCCACTACGAATGTCACGCTCCAGCCGCTCCGTAATCTGTTGATAGAGCGGCTTGGGCGCGGCATGCATGGCGTAAAGCTGTTATATCAGCTTAATGGACGGCGGCGCAACCTGCCATAATAGAGATTCATCCGATAGGTATGGATGAAACGATTGCCACGTAGCTGACCCCGTTCCGCACGTCCCCGAGCCACACGGTTCCCGCACTCAAGAAGGAGACTCGATATGACGGACTTTCACGGACACTCGAAACGCTACCTCCTAGTGAGCGATTTCGATCAAACGCTCAGCTTTCACGATTCCGGCCATGTGCTGGCCGAACTGGCCGGTATTCCCAATTTCGGTGAACGCGTCGCCGGCCTTTCGGATATTCACCTGGTGCAGCAAGGCGGTGAGCTGGCATACCTGCTGCTGCACGACCCCGAGTATCGCAAGGTGCGCAGGGAGCACCTCATCGAGGTCGGCAAACGCATCCGCCTCAAGAACAACATCGGCCTGCTGGTGAAGCTGCTGAATAATCTGGGCGGCCACGAATTTTCGTTTTACGTGGTCTCGGCGGCGCCCGAAGAACTGGTGAAATCGGCGCTGGAGGGCATGGTCGAGCCCGATCACATTTTCGGGACACGCTTCCGGTGGAACGAAGCGACGGGCGAGATCGCGTCGATCGTGCGCCTGCCCGCGGGCTATGGCAAGGTGGCGGTGGTGGACGAGTTGCGGGAAGAGTTGGCGATCGCGCAGGACCGCGTGGTTTATGTGGGCGATGGCAGCAGCGATGTTCACGTGATGCTGCACGTCAACCGGCTGGATGGCCTGACCATCGCGGTGAGCGAAAATCGCTACATCCGCCCCATCGCCAGCCGCACCATTCTGAGCGATGACGCGTTGAGCGTGCTGGTGCCGGTACTCGAGGACAGGCTGGGCTGGAATGCCTCCAAGATCCGCGCGTACTTCGATACGCAGGGCTTCGCCTTGCGCGAGTGGGACAAGATCCGTACCGATACGATCACGCTGTGCCCAACGGATCGCGGCGAAGCTGGAAGCGCCATGACCGCATAGGGGACAATGGCCATGGATACCACTCTGGAACGTCCCGCCCCATTCACCACGCCTCTTCCCTCCCCCGCGGATGAGGGGCTGCGCAGGCGCGCATTCTGGGCAACGATGGCGTGCTTCCTGGTGCACGGACTGGTAGTGTCGACGTGGGTATCGCGCATCGCGTCGGTGAAAACCACGCTGCATCTGGGCGACGGCGCGCTGGGCCTTGCGCTTCTCGGCACGGCGATCGGGTCGGTCACGGCGATTCCGATCTGCGGCTCGCTGGTGGGGCGGTACGGCAGCCGCCGGATGGCGCAATGGACGGCGTCGGGATTCTGCCTCTCATTGGCCGCCATCGCCTTCGCGCGCGATGGCCACACGCTCTTCGCCGCGCTGCTGCTTTACGGCGCGATGGCGGGGGCGAACGATGTGGCGATGAACGCGCACGCCGTGGCCACCGAGAAGTTTCTTGGGACGCCGACGATCTCGCGCTTCCATTCGATGTTCAGCATCGGCGGGATCGCGGGCGCGGGCTTGGGTGCGGCAATCGCGGGACGCGGGGTGCCGGCGGAGGCTCACCTGGTGGCGGCCTCGGCGGTGATTCTCGCCTTCACCGTAATTGCCACGCGACGCCTGGTGGAGACTCGCAACGGCACGCCCGCGCATGCCGCCAGGGCCAGCCTGCGAAGTGTGCCGGGCGTGCTGCTGGCGCTCTGCGCGATTGGGTTTTGCATCTTCCTTTCCGAAGGAGCGATTGCCGATTGGACGGCCGTCTACCTGAAGCAGATCCTGGGCGCGGGCGAGGGCCTGGCGCCTGTCGGGTACGCGGTATTTTCAGCGGCGATGGCGATTTTCCGGCTCACGGGGGACGCGATTACGCTGCGCCTGGGCCGTGCGCGCGTGATCCGGTACGGAGGCAGCATCGCGGCTGCCGGGCTGACCTTCGCGCTGCTGGTGCATTCGCCTTACTGGGCTCTGGCGGGGTTCGCGGCGGCAGGCGCCGGCTTCTCGTCGATCATTCCGCTGGTCTTCGCGGCCGGCGGACGCATTCCGGGAATGGGCGAGGGGGCCGGCGTGGCGACGGTCAGCGGCATCGGCTATCTCGGCTTCCTGGTTGGCCCTCCGGCGATCGGTTTTCTTTCGGAACTCACCTCGTTGCGCGTGGGCCTGTTCCTCCTGGTCGCCCTGAGCGCGGCCGCGGCGGCGATGGTCGGCCTGGTGACGCGGGCGCGGGAGAATCCGCTGGCGGAGCGATAGCAGCACCTGAGGGGCGCATCTGGCGGACGCGCTATACTCGCAGTTCGCGAGACAGATGAAACTATCGATATTGGTGCCGCTCTATAACGAGGAAGAGGCGGTCGCAACATTATTACAGAGAGTGATCGCGGCGCCATTGCCGCCGGGGATGGATCGGGAAATCATCGTGGCGGACGATGGGTCCACGGATTCTTCGGTAGAAGAAGTGGAACGGATCGCAGCCACTTATCCAGGAGTTATTCAGTTACTCAAGACCGATCATAATCAGGGTAAGGGAGCCGCACTCCGGCGCGCGATCGCAGAGGCGAGCGGCGAATTCGCCATCGTACAGGACGCCGACCTGGAGTACGATCCGCGGGAGTACCAGCACATTCTGACGCCGCTGCTGGACGGGCGCGCGGATGCGGTTTTCGGCTCGCGCTTTCTGGTGTCGGGAGAACGCCGCGTGCTGTATTTCTGGCATTCCCTGGCCAACCATCTACTTACCGGAATGTGTAACATCTTCGCCGATTTGAACCTGACCGACATGGAGACGTGTTACAAAGCCTTTCGGACTCCCCTGCTCAAGAGCATCCCCATCCGCAGCCAGCGCTTCGGCTTTGAACCCGAGATCACGATTAAGCTGGCAAAGCGCCAGGCGCGGATCTACGAAACGCCGATCAGTTACAACGGGCGCACTTACGACGAGGGCAAGAAGATCGGCTTGAAGGATGCGTTCGAAGCGTTTTGGGTGATCCTGAAGACGTCGCTTTCGGGCGACATCTACGTGGACAAGGACAAAGGCATTCTGGACGCGTTCTCCAGCGCTCCGAATTTCAACCGCTGGATGGCGGACACGATCAAGCCATACTCGGCAAACACGTTCTGGAAATCGGCGCCGGAATCGGCAACCTCAGCCGCATTCTCATGGGCGGACGTAAGCGCTACGTGGCGACCGACCTGGATCTGGAGCACCTGGAGCGGCTGCGTTCGCGTCTTTCCTCGCGTCCCAATCTGGAAACCGCGGTGCTGGACGCAGCGCGGGCCGGGGACATCGCGGCATTTCGCGAGCAGATGGATACGGTAGTCTGCCTGAACGTGGTGGAGCACATCGAAGACGATCACGCCGCCCTGGTCAACATCTATTCCGCGCTGCGCGAAGGTGGGAGGGCCATCATCCTCGTGCCGGAGGGGCAGAGCATTTATTCTTCGCTCGATGAGGAACTGGGCCACTGGCGGCGATACTCGGAAGAGCAACTGCGCGAGCGGATGGCCGGTGCAGGCTTCACGGTCGAAGCGGTGCTGCGCTTCAACCGGATTTCCCGCCCGGGATGGTGGCTCAACGGGAAGATTCTCAAACGAAGAACCATCAGCCGGTCCCAGTTGAAAAACTTCGATCGCCTGGTGTGGCTCTTCCGTCGCGTGGACGCGCGCCTTCCGTGGTCGCCCACCTCGATCATCGCGATCGGCCGAAAGTAAACTGGCCGCCGCGACGCTGCGGAGATTAACTGCCGCCCTTACCGGCGCCGGGCGGCGTCTCGGGATGTCTCTTCATCACAAAATCCTTGTCCCAGAGAGCGCGTTTATCGACCAGCATGCGATCATCCCGATACCGGTCGCTGCAGCCGCCCTCGCGCCGGAAGAGATAGACGGGGTCTTCGCCCTGCTGCCATTGACCGACCTCGGTGTAGCCCGGCTCCGGAATGCGGCTCACCACGTAATTGGCGCCCTCGCGAATGCGTTCAAAATCGGCGTCGTGAAAGCCTTCGTAGATCGGTATGTCGCGATGCAGAACGGTATAGCCCGGCGTCTCACCCCATCGCACGCGGTGCAAGGCGACGCCGCAGGCATCGGGCGAATTGCGCACCATCTGAAAGGCCTTGGTCTCGCCATAGAAGCGAAAGAAGTGGGAGCGGAAGTTGCCGCCTGAGCCCACTACCAGCGAGAGCATCGCGATTCCCGCCAGTATGGCGGCGAGCGCCGCCGCGCCACTGGGGTATAGCCGCTCGATCACGCGGTCGATCCCGGCGGCCACGGGGATCAGCAGCAGCGGGAGAGCCGGGTAGATGAAGCGATATTCCTTGTGACCGATGACGGAATGCGCCAGAATCAGCGCCGCTGCCATCGCGAACAGCAGTTGGAGCGGCCGGTTCCTGCGCAGCCCGGCAACACCGAACCAGACGAACGCGACCAGCGCGCCAGACCACACGCGCGCGAATCCCAGAATCATGAAGTGCCACGGAGACCGCCCGAACTGGCTGCTTACGCCTTCGACGATATTCACGCGGAAGTAGCCGATGATCGAGGCGAACGGGTACGCCAGCGTGAAGGAATCCACCAGTCCCGCGGGCACCATGCCGAGCAGCGCGCCGCCAAGCGTATAGAGCAGGCTGCGCGCGCCGTTGTGAATCAGAATCGCCAACCCCAGCACGGCCAGCACCGGCGCCAGTTGAATGCGCAGGCAGAACGTCAGACCAAGAACGAAGCCGCCGCAGACCAGCCTGGCGGGGCGCAGGTCCTCGAAATACGGGAACACGAGATACGTCCCGATCAATAGCAGATGGCCGGCGACTACTTCAAAATGCGCTTTAGGCCCGAAGTAGACCAGTTCACACCAGACCGCCGCCAGAAACGCGCCGATTACCGCGGCGCGAGGCCCGGCGAAGCGGCGCAACAAGCCCCAGGCGCAACAGACCGTCGCCAGCGAGAGCAGGCTGAGCGCAAAGCGGGCGGCCAGCAGATACCAGCCCGGCCGCAGCAATTCACCGGCACGGAAGATTCCGGCAATCACGCCGGGCAGCATGTAAGATCGCACGCCTTCCGCGAATTCCCAGGGGATGATGCCGTTGCCGAAGGCGAGCCGGTGGCCCTGTTCCAACACCTGATAGATCTCGTCGGGGTACTCGAACCCCGGGAAAATGATCGCCACCGCCATGCGCAGAATCACCGCCAGGGCGCAGATCGCGGCCAGGGTCCACTTCGATTTCAAGAGCGCCGGCACGCAGGCATCGCAGCGTTGCATCACTCCCGCGGCCCGCGCACCGGGCTGCTGAAAAGACTCCTGGGAGGATGAGGGCATAGACCAGCTTACTTCGCCACGGGCTGAACCAGGTCGGCGGGCTTTCTGAGGTTGTGGTCCGCGTCCCAGAGTGCGCGGCGGTCCACCGTCATCCGTTCATCCAGGTAGCGATCGCTGCAACCGCCATCGCGGCGGTAAAGATAGAGAGGGTTCTCATCCTGCGTCCACTCCTGCAACTGCGTGTAGCCGGGCTCCGCAGGCAGCCGGCTCAAGAGGTAATTCGCGGAACCTTGCAGGCGGACAAAATCCGGCTCGGTAAAGGTGGGATAAATCGGCAGATTGCGATGCAGGTGCGTGTAGCCGGGCGCCTCGCCCCACTTCACCAAATGGAGTTCCACCCCGCAGGCGTCGGGCGATTCACGAATCCGGTCATAGGCTTTGGTCTCCGCGTACCGCCGCCAGAAGTGCGACCGGAAATTGCCGCCGGAGCCGACGATCAGCGAAAGCGCCGCGATGCCCGCCAGCGTCGCGGCCAGCGTTGCCGAGTTTCGTGGATAGAGCCGCGCCATCACGCGGTCGATGCCGGCGGCGATCGGAATCAGCAGCAAGGGCAGCGCCGGATAGACATAGCGGTACTCCTTGTGCGCCACCACCGAATGCGCCACGATCAAGCCCAGCGCCATGGCAAAGACCAGTTGCATCGGCCTGGACTTGCGCAAGCCCTCGACGCCGAACCACAGGAAGAGCACCAGCGCGCCAGACCAGACCCGCGCGAAATTAAGCAGAATGAAATGCCACGGCGACGCGCCGAATTGAGTGGAAAATCCATCCGTGATATTGACTTTGTAATAGCTGAAGATCGAGGCGTAGGGGTACGCGAGCGTACGGTAATCGACGTAGCCTGCCACGAGCGCGCCCAGGACGGCGCCGAGCGTCGCGTAGATCACGCGGCGGCGGCCGTTGACGATCATCATCGCGAGCCAGAGCACCGCCATCACCAGCGCCATTTGAATGCGCAGGCAGAAGGAGAGGCCGAGCAGCAATCCGCCGACAACGAGGCGCGCCGGGCGCAAGCCTTCGAAGTAGGGGAACACCAGGTACGTGCCGAGCATCATCATGTGCGCGGCAATCACTTCGCTGTGCGCCTTGGGCCCGAAGTACACCAGCTCGAACCAGACGGCGGAGAGGAATGCGCCGATCAACGCCGCGCGAGGGCTCACGAAACTACGCAGTATGCCCCAGGCGAAGCAGACCGGAATCAGCGCCCAAAGGCTCATCGCCAGACGGCCGGCCAGCAGGTACGAACCGGGCCGCACCCACTCGGCGAGGCGAAAGATCGCCGCGAGAGTGCCCGGCATTACATAGGAACGCACGCCTTCGTCGAATTCCCAGGGGATGATGCCGTTGCCGAACGCAAGCCGGTGCGCCTGCTCCAAACCCTGGTAGACTTCATCGCCGTGCTCATAGCCCGGAAAGAAAATCGCCACCGCCATGCGTAGCGCGAGCGCCAGCAGGCAGACCGCGGCCAGCGTCCACTTCGATTTCAAAACGCGCGGAATGTAAGGGTCGCAACGCCCAGCCGCACTTGCAGCGCTCGTGCCGAGTTTCTGGAGGAAATCCGCGAGAGGGATGGGCATAGTGAGGGCGCGAACGCCATCAACTGCGCTAGTATAGCAAACGTGCCTGAAAAAGAGCGATTCCCGGCGTGCATGCCCGCCTGCTTCCGAGTCGCTTCCGCGCGCGTTTTCCGTGTGATTTCGGACGCGCTGAGCGGCGTGCGCAGCCTTCGATGATGCCGGCCCGGCTTTCCCGGATTTTCCGCTCCCACACGACGTGGCGAGTGGTGCTGTTCGTCATCATTGGACTCGCGTTTTTTCACCGCGTCTCACCCCTCATGCCGTTCACCGGCGACGAACCGCACTACCTGCTGGGCACCATCAGCCTGGTGAACGACGGAGATTTTAACGTCTTCAACAATTACGCGAACCAGGATTATCGCCAGTTCGGCTACACCGAATTGCACCCGCAACATCTGGAATCGAGCCCGGGAGTCCTGATCACGGAGCATGGCATCGGCTTTCCCGCGCTGCTGGCGATTCCCTGGAAAATCAAGAAAATCGCGGGCGTCCGCTACACGTTGTTTTTCGGAGCGCTGCTCACAATTTTCCTGGCCGCCCGCTGTACCGACCTGCTCTCCGGCAACTCCTGGGCCGGCACCATGACCGCTCTCCTGCTGGGCTTCTGCCCTACATGGCTCATGCATTCACGGATGGTTTTCCCGGAATGCACGGCGGGCTTTGTGACCGCGCTGGTCTCCCTACTGCTGATCTCGTTGAGCCGGAATCCGCAGGCCGACCGCGAACGCCTTCGCCCCTTCGCGCTCGGCCTGCTCTTTTTCTTTCCCACCGTCTATGTGCGTTACGTCCCACTGCTCGCGCCCCTATACCTGATGGTCCTCTTCTCGCCCGTGATGCGCCGCATGCGCTGGCTGTACGCGGGTCTCGCCTGTGGCACGCTGTTGCTGATCGCGGTGCTGATCCGGTTCCCGGAACCGGGCTCCATCGGCGCCACCAATTTCGCTTCCCAGGGCTCGCAATTTTTGTTGGATGGCGCATTCGGGCGGCTGTGGCGCTCCTGGTTCGATCGCCGATTCGGCCTGGTCGTCTACACACCGTGGGTCCTGCTCGCGTTTTGGGCGGTGGTCTACCACCTGCCGCGGCTGCGCTCATTCCGGGTCGGCTACACGCAATCGGCGGCAATCGCACTGCTCGGCTATTGCCTGATGTTCGGTCTCTGGGTGCAACATCCCGGCGCTTCGGTGCCGGGACGTTACCTCTGTGCGGCGGTGCCGCTCATGGCAATTCTGGTGACCCTTTGGTGCGCGCAGACCGGAAAGCTTCTCAACCCGCGCACGGTGCTGGCGGCCGCCCTGCTCTGTATTTCCGTGAAATACGTGTTGGTCAGCCTTTGGATTCCGCTACAGCCCTGGAGGTTGTACCCCGGCTATACCAGCCTCTATCCGGAATACTGGGGCCCGGCATGGGCAACGCCTGATAACGGCAATGCGCCTCGCTTTCTGGGCATTACGCTGCTGATCCTGGTTATCGCAGGGAAGTTGGGCTCGCGGCTGCTCCGGAAACCAGCCGCACCGGTTCGTTCCCCGGCGTAAGCCGCGCCTCCGCGTCGATATCCGCGGTCACAATCGCGCCCGCCAGGGCACCCAGCACCAGGTAATAGTAATTGCAGAAGGCAGCCTTGTTACAGATGAAGAAGACGATCAACAGGTAGGCTGTCGCACCGCATATTGCCGACGTCGTATTCGGCGCCCAACGCAGCACAAACACGATCGCAGCCAGAGTCAGCAGAAACGGAAACCAGTCCGGGATCTTGATGCCGTAGCGGCCGAGTTGCGCCATGTAACTCAGCGCGTCCAACCGAAACGGCTGGATAAAGTGGAACATGCACTGCGCTCCTGAAAAACTCAGCGATGTTCCACAGCACCAGCGGCGCCGTAATCAACGTGGCCGCCAACACCACCTTCGGCACATCGCGCCACTTCCGGACCAGCGCCGGCGTGGTGAAAATCATGTACTGTTTTCCGGTGAGCAGCAGGCCCGTAATCCACGGGGCGGCGCCCGGAAAGCGGCACCGGCAGTAAACCATCAGCGCAAGCAGGAAGACTACAACCGGCTCGCTCCAGGCCTGTTCCACTACGAAGAAGACGCGCGGCGTGAAGAGGAATAACAGTGCCGTGACAAAACCGAGCTTGCCGGGCCGGGCGTACGCGAAGAGAACTGCTGAGAGGCACATCGCCGCCAGGTGGGCAAACCGGCAATCGCCGGCGAACAGATAGCCCAGCGAACTGAGCAGCAGGCTGACCGGCGGATACGGGAAGCCGACCGTCAGCCTTCCGTTGACCGAGATTCCAGGGCCATAGACGCGTCGCGAATCGTCTGGTGTGTGGATATCGGCGATGCGGATCGCGTAAGGGTCGGAGCCGGAAAATAGCGCCTTCGCCGCTTCCTGGTGCAAATAGTAAACGTCGATTTTCGGAATGGGAGTATTGCGCAGCATCCACACCCCGGTAACGAACATGGATGCGACCGCGAGTCCGAATGCAAGCTGCCGCCACAAGGCGGATTTCGTCACGCACACCGCCAGGGACGCGACGGCGCAAATCAGAACGCCGGCGCGAAAGGGCAGCGCTCCGGCAGCCAGGCCGGCGGTGGGACGCGAATAAAGCAATGCCGCGAATTCCCATCCCAGAAAAAGGTATGCCGGTGCCCAGCGAAATGGGCCCCGGTAATCGGATTTCAGTCCCCAATAACAGTACGCCAGAGCAATCGTGACAAATGCCAGCGCCGGCCTCGATAAATGGCCGTTCTGAAACTGCAGTGCGGCGCTCAGGAAAAAGAGTGAAGTGATGGTCGCTTCGGCGGGCGTCAGGCGTTTCGCATAAGCCAAAACTTCCTTTATCTGCAATCGATTACCTGCCCCCTCTGAGACGAATCTTGGGCCCGCGGCGGAGTTTTGGCCAGGCGGCCATTCAGGAATAAATGCATCGGCTTCATGCGGTTCTCAGGTAAGGGTACCACACCGGTTCGCGGTCGTAATTCCTTGCTTTCGATAAGAAATCAGCTAAAAATTGCTACAAATTTTATCATTTTATGTTTGATTAAATACTGATAATAGGTGAAAATATATACTATTTTCGTAACCGGGAAATTTTATGTTTCATCGCAGTGAGACCATGGGCCCCGTCGAGGCGCAGGCCACTGACCCGATACCAAGGGAGCGGTCCGGCAAGATCTGCGAAAGTGGCAATTCTCCTGCTTTGCGGAGCCGGCGTCCTCGGCGTCGCCAGTAGTTGGAAAGCCCTGTCCGCCACATACGACGAACCGATGCACATCGCTTCCGGCGTCGAGTGGCTCGAGAAAGGGACCTACAAATATTTTCCCGACCAGCCGCCGATACCGCGCGTCGCCGCCGGCCTTGTGCCCTATCTTCAAGGGCTGCATTTCTCCGCTCTGCCGGATCCGGTGGAGAGCGCGAATGCGATGCTCTCCACGGGCGGAAATTACGCCGGCAACCTGGCCGCCGCGCGCAGCGGCAATCTGCTGTTCCTCGCGCTCGCCGTGCTCGGAGTTTTTCTGTGGGCCAGCCGCTGGTTTGGCAAGGAAGTCGCTTTTTGGGCCGTTCTGCTATTCCTGAGTCTGCCGCCGATTCTCGGCCACGCCGGCCTCGCCACGCTCGATATGGCGTGTGCCGCAACCATCACTCTGGCGCTCTACCTCTTCCTGCGCAGCCTCGAGGAGCCTAGCTTCCGCCGCTTCCTTTATTTGGGCGGCGCCTTAGGGCTGGCATTCCTCTGCAAATTTTCCAGCATCGCGTTTCTCGGCGCGTGCTTTCTTGCCGCCTTCACGTGCATCGCTGATAGTCACGCGTGGAGATTCGCTTCGTTCCTTCGACTGGCGATTCGCATTGCGCCAATTCTGCGGTGGTAGGGGCTGGTCGGCTTTCTCTTCGTGTGGGCGGGATACCGCTTCGAACTCGCGCCCATCTCGGAGCAGCACGGCAAACATGAAACGCTGGATCGCGCGCTTGCCGGGAAGCCCGCGCTTCGCAAAATCGCCTACCAATCGTGGAAATTCCGCTCCCGCTCAGCTCTCTCGTAAAAGGTCTTCAGGGTTTGCGAGCCCACAACGCCACCGGTCACGATGGTTACCTGCTCGGCCAATTTCGTACCACGGGCTGGTGGTATTTCTTCCCGGTGGTCTTTGCCGTGAAAACGCCCATCGGTTTTCTGCTGCTTGCGGGCTGTGGCATCATCGCACTCGGCAAGAATTTCCGGTTTCGAAAACGCGCTCAGCAATTGACCTTGGTATTCCCCGCCGTGATCATGCTGGTTTGCATGAGTTCGCGAATCAATCTGGGCGTCCGGCATCTGCTCGCGATCTATCCCCTGCTGGCGATTCTCGCGGCATACGCGGTCTGCGAATTCCTCCATCTGGCGAGGCGCACCGCTCCCGCTCTCGCGATAATCCCGGTGCTGCTTTCGAGTTGGGTCATCGCCGAGGGATGGAGTGCCCGGCCAGACTACCTGGCGTACTTCAACGAATTCGCCGGAGCTCATCCCGAGCGCATCCTGGCGGAATCCGATCTGGACTGGGGGCAGGATCTCTACCGCCTCAGCGCGCGTTTGAAAGAGCTTCGCGTCAATCACGTTTCGGTACTCTATTTCGGCGTCATGCCGCTCGAATTGGCCGGTATGCCTGCCTTTACGCTGGCTTCGGATCAAGTCCCCACGACCCATGGGTATTTGGCCGTAAGCGCGCGGTTCCTCACCTTGGCCAATGCCCGTGATGGCTCCTGCAACTGGCTGAAAGGCCGCGAACCGTCGGAAATAATCGGCAAATCGATCTACTTATACAACCTCGGAGACTGAACCGACACCGCCGCGGAATGTATCGCGGAAAACACGCCACATCCACGGTTTTCCACCCATTGATACTAAGATGGGAAGGTCCCGATCGAACTCCTGCGCCCGTGTCCGGCTGCTGATTCAAATCTATGCCCATATCGACACTTTCCGATTCCCCGAGGGCTCGCGCATCCCTTCGCCCGCGTACCGCGCACCGCCTGTTCTGGTGGATCGCAGGCGTGCTCGCCGTGCTCACCTCCGGGCTAGGCATCTACTACAAGATGTTTACCCTGTTTGCCAAGTACGACGACGAGGGGTATGTGCTGATCGGTGTCCGTTCGCTGCTTCACGGCCACCGCCTCTACGACGAGGTGTATTCGCAGTACGGGCCATTTTTTTACATGGTTCACTGGACCATCTATTCCCTGCTGGGCCAGTCGCCATCGCACGACGTGCAACGCTTCATCGGCGTCGCGCTCTGGATACTCTCGTCGATCCTCTGGGGCCGCGCGGTTTACCTGCTGACGGATTCGCTCCTCTGGAGCGGGCTCGGTTTTTATCTGGGCGTGAGAATTCTCGCGTTTTTTCCCTGGTCCGCGGGGCACCCGGAAGAACTCTGCATGCTGCTGCTTTCCGCCACCGCGGTGCTGGCCTGCCGGATGAGAAGTGATCGATCGGCGGGCACGCTCGCCGGGTTGGGCGGCTTGCTTGCAGCCATCATCCTGACCAAGGTAAACCTCGGGCTTTACGTGGGACTCGCGCTCGGGTTGACTCTACTGAAAACGACCAGGCCGTCCCTTGCCCGCTATGCCGGGATCATCTCGGTCGCTTGCGTCAGCCTGATTTTGCCCGCTGCCCTGATGTCGCAAATGTGGGACTTCACCTGGGGGCGCGAATATACATTTGTCGCTACCGTTGCAATCGGCACCGCAATCCTAATTGCCACCACGCTGGAACCGCCGCATTTTATGACGGCCCGTCTCTGGTGGACCGTCGTTGTCTCCTGCCTCGGCGGCCTCGTGCTTATCGTTTTGCCCTTTTCCATTAACGGCACCACGCTCGGCGCACTTCTGCAGATGACCGTCTTCCAACATGCCGGAACCGCCCGCCAATGGTACATTCCGCCGCCGATCACAGGTAAGGTTCTGGTGGAGGCCGTCATTTCGCCGCTCGTGGCGGCCGCCGCCTATTTCAGGTGCAGGAATCTCACCTCCGCCGGCCACCCCGCAATGCCGCAAGCCGCGGGTGTGGATTGGCTCGGATACGTCCTGCTTGCGTGCAAGGCTCTCGTCGGCTTTACCTGTTTTTTTGTCCTGGCCAAATGGTCGATCGAACCTAACAACCCGCTTCTCTTCCGCTACTGCGCCCCTTTCGCGTGGCTGCTCCTGGTGCCACCGATGGACGGGTCGGCTCTCCCGGCGCGCGCCGGACGCATCGCGGTCTGCCTGCTGGCAGTGTTCGTCTATCTCTACGCGTATCCGGTGGGCGGCTCCCAACTCGCATTCGCGGGATTACCGGGTGGCATCGTCGCGCTCGTGATGTTCCGCGATGCCCTGCTCGAGATCGTCGCCCTCGCGCCGGCCATCGCCCCGTCGCCTGAAAAACTCCGGATTGCCGCGGCGCTCGGCTTTGTCTTTGTCGCTTTTCTGCTGGTAAGGGAATTGAGCGAAGGCTATCAGTATTACACCGCCAACATCTCGCTGGCGATGCCGGGAGCCGAGCGCATTCGAGTCAGGCTGCGCGAACGTGTCGCCTATCACTGGGTCCTGGACCACGTGAACTCCTGCGGCTCGATCTACTCCATGCCCGGCCTGTACAGCCTGAATGTGTGGGCGGATAAGGACCCTCCGACAGCCCTGACCGCCGGCAACTGGGTGGGCCTGCTCAATCCCGATCAGCAGCGCACGGTGATCCGCGATCTGTCGAAAGCGCCGGACCTGTGCATCGTGTATAGCCCGACGATGATCGAGTTTTGGCGCCGCGGCCAGGATCTGAAACAATCGCCGCTGGCGCAATACATTCTCGGCGAATTCGCTCCAGTCGCTCAAGCCGGCGGATTCTCCATTCTGAAGAGAAGGCCGCGAATTATCTGCCGGTCAGCCGTAGCCGGATCACTCCCCACACCGCTTCCAGAATGATCGCCATATCGATCTTGGAGCGGCCCAGGTCACGATCGCGGAAAATGATCGAGGTCTGCCCGATCGAAAATTTCTTCATCCGGTGCAGCCGGTACGTAGTCTCGATCTGAAACAAGTACCCGTTGGAAAATAATTGATCCAGCCCCACCGCGGAAAGCGCGTTGCGCCGCCACGCTTTGTAACCGCCGGTCGCGTCCGAATACGGCATGCCGGTTATGATGCGTACGTACATGCTGGCGCCCTTGCTGAGCAGCAGCCGCTTGAAATCCCAGTTCACGACGCTGATCCCGTTCAGGTAGCGCGACCCCAACACCAGATCGTGATTCTTGAGCAGCTCGGTCATCGGTCCCAGGTATTCCGGATCGTGCGAAAGATCCGCGTCCATCTGCACGATCACCTCGTACTCCGGCCGCGCCAGCACCCACTGGAAACCAGCTACGTACGCCCGGCCCAGGCCCTCTTTCTTGGTGCGGTGCAGGACGAACAACTCGCCCGGGTAGCGCACGCTCAATTCATCGGCCAACCGTCCCGTACCGTCCGGCGATCCATCGTCCACCACGAGGATGTGCCATCCCCCCGGCTGTGCGCGGATCGAATCCACAATGCGCGGCAGGTTCTCGATTTCGTTATAGGTCGGAACGACGGCGATGGCTTTCAAACGGATCTCCAGAGATGCAACATAACATTATAGGAGTCCATCCGGCGTTGGGTGGTGCTTACTACTACAGTTAACCTGAGCTTTCCGCCATGGTGCCTCACGTTATAATCGAAACTTGCTAATTGCTCCCGATCATCCCGGAGGTTTTCCCGCTCTTGCCAGAATTGCGTAAGGACCCGATTACGGGGCGCTGGGTAATCATAGCGACGGATCGAGCGAAACGTCCCAGCGATTTCATTCGGCAGACGGCGCCGGCAACCTCCGCCGTCATTTGCCCCTTTGACTACGGCAACGAACACAAAACGCCGCCCGAAGTTCTCGCCTATCGAAACTCGGGCCAGCGCGATGAACCTGGTTGGCGGGTGCGCGTGGTGCCGAATAAATTTCCCGTGCTGGGGATTGAGGGAGACCTCAACCGCCAGGGCGAAGGGATGTACGACAAGATGAACGGGATCGGCGCCCACGAGGTGATCATCGAAGGGCCCGATCACAACATGAGCTTCGGCGAAATGCCAGAGAAGCAGATCGAAGAGGTGCTCTGGGCCTACAAGGAGCGCGTCAACGATCTGAAAAAAGACGGCCGCTTCCGCTATATTCTTCTCTTCAAAAATCACGGGGATGCGGCGGGGTCCACCATGGAGCATCCCCACTCGCAACTCATCGCGCTACCCATCATCCCGAAGCGTGTGAAGGAAGAAGTGGATGCCTCCAAGCTCTTTTACGATTTGAAGGAGCGCTGCATCTTTTGCGACATCATCCGCCAGGAATGTTCCGCGGGCGTGCGCCTGATCAATGAGACCGATCGCTTCACCGTGCTTTCGCCATACGCGCCGCGCTATCCGTTTGAAACCTGGGTGCTCCCCAAACGCCACGGCTCGCACTTTGAAGATGCCGATGCGCCCACCATCGCCAATCTCGCTTGGATCATGAAGACCACCATCCGCAAGCTCGAGAAGGTGCTGGAGCGTCCGGCCTACAATTTCATCGTGCACAGCGCCCCCGTGCAGGATGGGCCGCTGGCGCACTATCACTGGCATGTGGAAATTATTCCGCGTTTGACCAAAGTGGCCGGCTTCGAATGGGCAACCGGGTTCTACATCAATCCAACGCCGCCCGAGGAATCCGCCAAATTCATGCGGGAGGCGGGCCTAGGTTGATGCCGCCTTACGTCGACATATACCAACGCCAGGTCCTTTCGGCTACACCGCCGAAATGCCGTCCCCTCTCCTTCCGCCACCACTGAAAACTTCTCGTTGAACTCCGCGATGTACCGCTCTCGCAAGAACCGATTTGCCTCCTCCAGCGTCTGGATCCCCGCCACTCGCAACTCCTGCGGCAACCGGTTCTGCCACGTCCCGAAGTTCCGCTCCGACCGCCCCCGCGCCTGCGGCGAGTACGCTGCAATCGTCTGAATCCCCAGTTCCTGCATCGCTCTCCCCACTTGCGTCGGCCGGCTCTTGTCCACCTTCCCGCCCGCTGTCGGCGTGTAGAAAAAGTGGCTTCCCCGGTGCTGTACAGCGCGCAGAACACCCCTTGCTTCTCCACCACCTCCTGCAGTCCCGCCATCACCGTCACCGTCGATTCCTCTTCCACCAATTGCGCGTAGTAGATCTCGCTGGTCGCGTCGTCCAGAATCACGATCAGGTCGTAATACCGCCCATCCTGCAACCACTGATGCTTGCTCCCATCAATGTGCAGCAACATCCCTGGCAGCGGTCTTCGTGGTTCCGCCGCCGGTGCGTCCCACGCCGGCTCCGTTTCTTCACCAACCCCGCGCCCTGCAGCGCCTGCCTCACCCAGCTATAGCTCACCGAGAACCCGTGCTCTTTCCGCAGCTTCTCGTGAAAATGCAGCACGCTGAAGTCGAAGTACTTCTCCTGATACAGCGCCAATATCCGCTCCGCCTTCTCTAGCGGGATCCGATGGATACTCGCTTTCCCCGTCTCTGGTCGAACAGTCCGTCATAGCCGAACTCCTCATACCGGTGCTTGATCCGCCGCATCGTCCGGTTCGATACTCCCGCGATTTCCGCTGCCGCTATCTATGTGATGCGCTTCGCTATCGCCTTCAGAATCACGTCTTGCAGTTTCATCATCCGCTCCATTTCCGCGGCGCTTACCTGTTCGGGCCTGGTCACCCTTCAGGATCACCGCTTTTCAGAACAGGACAATTATTGCTAGCCGGATAATGCCCCCGGTTGCATTCCGTTACCGGGGTCTGATATAACCATCTAGCGTTGTAGCATGCCCGACAAGCACCATGCCCGACAAGAAAAATAGTGTTACTAAGAGTTCGAAGAACACTGACAGGCGCATGACAAATCCCCAGGCACCCCGGAACCCCCAAAATCACGAGCCGGCCCCAAAGGCGCAGGCTCCGGCAATTGTTTCGAACACCTCCAAACAACTTGGCGCGTATCAAGAGGCCATGAAGTACTTCCACGCGCGCAAGTTTAAAGAGGCGCGCGACCTCTTCCAGGAGGCGGCCAGCGGCCCCGAACGCGATGTGGCGCAGCGCTCCCGGCAGCAGATCGCCATGTGCGACCGCCGCCTGCTCCAGGCGCCCGAGCTCGATCTGGGCACGGCCGAAGAGCACTACGATTACGGCGTGTCGATGATCAACTCGCGCAACATTGCCGAGGCGCGCACCCATCTGGAAAAGGCGCTCAAGCTCTCTCCCGGCGAGGAACACATCCACTACGCCCTCGCGCTTGCCCAGGGGCTCTCCGGCGATTTCACTTCTGCCCATGAGAACCTGCGCATGGCCATCGAACTGGAACCGCGCAACCGCATGATCGCGCGCCAGGATGCCGATTTCGCGCCCCTCATCCACCAGTCGATGATCCACGCCCTGCTGTTTCCGGAAAAGAAGCTCTGGTAACCGCGCCGGCCCCGCCTGCGCACCCGCTCCATGGAAGATCATTCCCCACTTAAAGTTGTCGCCATCGGCGGCGGCACCGGCATGTCCAGCGTGCTTCAGGGCTTGAAGCACTTTGCCCGCCCGTCGGAAGCAGGCATTCCTACGGTGGATATCACGGCCATCGTCACCGTGACTGACGATGGCGGCAGCTCGGGACGCTTGCGCCGCGAATTCGATGTGCTTCCGCCCGGCGATATCCGCAATTGCATGGTGGCGCTCAGCGAAGATTCCGCGCTGCTCTCCCGTCTCTTCCAGCACCGCTTTCAAAGCGGCCGCGGCCTGAAGGGGCACAGTTTCGGCAACCTGTTTCTGATGGCGTTGACACAGATCATGGGCGATTTTCCGGATGCCGTGAAGGCATCTTCCGAAGTGCTCAAGATCGCCGGCCGCATCTATCCCAGCACCGCGGAGAATGTCGCGCTCGAAGCAACCCTGGTCAATGGCGCCACCGTAACCGGCGAGACCCGCATCAGCCGCAGCAAGCACCGCATTCGCAAGATCCACCTGCTGCCCCGCAAGGTGCAGCCCCTGCCCGCCACGCTCACCGCGATTGCCGAGGCCGACGTCATTTCCTTCGGACCCGGCTCGCTCTTCACCAGCGTGATTCCCAACCTCCTGGTCAAAGGAATTTCGGAAGCGATTCGTTCCTCCGCCGCGGTCAAATGCTGCTTCATTAACCTGATGTCGCAGCCCGGGGAGACCACCGCGTTTACCGCCAGCGATCACATCCGCGCCATTCACAGCCACGCCGGCGGCAAGCTCATCGATTACGCGGTAGTCAACGTTCGCTCCATTACCAGGGAAGCCAAGAATCGCTACGCCCGCGAAGATGCGCGGCCCGTGGAGAATGATATCGAGGCCTTGATCAAGCTCGGCCTCAAGGTCATGGCGGGCAATCTCGCCGAGCATAGCAGCAAGGTTCGCCACGATTCCGCCGCCACCGCCGCCGTCCTGGTAAAACTCGCCCAGGAAGGCCGGCGCCGCAAGCAAGCATAATGGAGTAGATGCACAAGCCCGTAACCATCGTCATCCTCGCCGCCGGACTCGGCACCCGAATGAAGAGCCGCCAGGCCAAAGTGCTGCATCGCGCCGGCGGCAAGACCCTGCTCCAACACGTGGTGGATACCGCGCTCGCGCTTGCCCCGGCCAAGCGCATCTTCGTCGTGGTGGGCCACCAGGCGGAGAAAGTGCGCCAGTCCGTGATTACCCCGGGCATCGGCTTCATCGAACAGACCGAACAGAAGGGCACCGGACACGCGGTCATGATCGGCCGCGAAGCCATGGCGGGCCTGGACGGCTACCTGATGGTGCTCTATGGCGATTCGCCGCTGCTGCGCGTAGAGACACTGCGACGCCTGATCGAACAGGAAACCCGAGGCGCCGCGGCCGGAGTTCTGATGAGCGCCGCCATGGAAGACCCCTTCGGCTACGGCCGCGTAATTCGCGACCCCAAGGGCAACGTGATCGACGTGGTGGAGCAGAAGGCCGGCACGCCCGAACAGCTCGCCATCAAGGAAGCCAACATGGGCATTTACTGCTTCCGCTCCGATCTCTTCTGGAAACACGTCGATGAAATTCAGCCCAATAATCCGGCGCGCGAGTATTACCTCACCGACATGCCGGCCATTCTGCATCGCGCCGGCCATACCGTGGAAGCCATGCGAATCGACGACGCCGCCGAGGCGCTCGGCATCAACGACCGCGCGCAGCTCGCTGAAGTGGACCGCATCTTCCGCGATCGCAAACGCCGCGACGTCATGGCCGCCGGCGTAACTCTCGTCCAGCCCGAAACCATCACCATCGACGCCGATGTGGAGATCGGGATGGATACCATCGTCGGCCCCTTCGCCCAACTCCTCGGCAAAACCACGATCGGCGAAAACTGCCGCGTCGGAGCCTGCTCCATCGTGACCGATTCCACCCTGGGCGACGAAGTGGAGATCGACGCCTTCACCATGGTCGGCACATCCGTCCTGGAACGCGGCGTCCACGCCGGGCCCTATTCCAGGCTCCGCATGGAAAATCACGTGGAGGCGAACGCCCACATCGGCAACTTCGTGGAGCTAAAGAAAACCCGCATGGGACCCGGCGCCAAGGCCAATCACCTGGCGTACCTGGGCGATGCCGCGATCGGCGCCAAAGTCAACATCGGCGCGGGCACCATCACGTGCAATTACGATGGCTTCAAGAAGCACCGCACCGATATCGGGGAAGGCGCCTTCGTGGGCAGCAATTCCACCCTGGTGGCGCCCATCGATATCGGCGCCGGAGCTTTCGTCGCGGCCGGATCCGTGATCACCCAGCGGGTGCCGGAGGATGCCCTGGCTTTGGGGCGCGCCCGTCAGGAAAATAAAGAAGAATGGGCGAAGAAGCGGCGCAAACTCGCGAAATCCTGAGCACCCGCGGCCCTTAACTTGCATCCATACTACTGTGAGGCACGCTGTCGCGCTCTTTCTGTTGACCGCCGCACTGGCAACTGCCCAGTTCAAAAGCACCGCCACACTGGTGGTTGCGCCCACTGTCGTGATCGATGCCAATAACCGCTATGTCGATGGCCTGGAACCGCGCGACCTGGTCCTCTACGACAACGGTGTGGCCCAGCCCATACAAGTGGACGAATCCTTCAGCCCGATCTCCCTGGTGGTGGCGATTCAAACATCCTCCAGCGCGGCCGCCATTCTGGACAAGCTCGGCACCAGCGGAATTCTCTTCGCCAATCTCCTGGCCGGAGATCGCGGCGAAACCGCCATCGTCACATTCAGCGATGAAGTCCGCGTGGCCCGCGATTTCACCACCAGCAGCGATGCGCTGAAAGCCACTTTGGCGAGACTCCACGTGCAGGGCGATAAGGCAGTCACGCTGGACGCGATTTCCGAAGCGTTCCGCATGCTCGCCGCGCGCAAGCCCGACCGCCGCAAGATTCTCCTCGTGGTAGCCGAAAGCCGCGACCGCTCCAGTAAGACGAAATTTCAATCCGTGCTCCAGGCCGCCGAGCTTCAAAACGTGCTGGTCTACTGGCTCAACTTCTCGACCTTCCTCGAGCCCTTTACCGCCCAACCGAAAACCGTGAAGAGCCGCGATCCGGAGATCAACGGCCTTGCCCTGCCTCCCGATACCGCGCCCGGGAACCTGCTCAGCATCTTCACGGAACTGGCGCAGCACGGCAAGGCCAACAGCGCGGACAAACTCACCAAGGCGACCGGCGGCCGCTCCATCAACTTCGTCAAGAAGGAAGCTCTCGAAGACGCGATCCAGGCGATCGCCGACGAAGTCCACCGCCAGTACATTGTCAGCTTCACTCCGCGCGGCCGCCCCGGCCAATACCACGCACTCCGCATCGAAGTGAAAGGCCGTGCCGAACTGACCGCGAGAACCCGCGCCGGATACTGGTCGCGCTAGCCAGTCGCGGCTTGCATCACCGCGACTGCCGAGCCTTCCGCCAGAAACGCCGAATCCGCGGGACGTTTCAGGCAGCTCGCCAGATCGGCGCCGTAGATTGCGCTGCAGTCGCCTTCGAAGCCCGCGCTCGCCGCCGTCCACACTCGCCAGGGATCGTGCGCCACTTGGTATTCCGCCGTGCGCCCGTCACGCTGCCTGGCGTAGCCCCAGTAGTGCTCCGTGATGAACTGCTGCAGGCTGCCCGCGCCCGCCGGCGACGGGCGTCCTTCCGCCTCCATCCGCAGAGTATTCCACTGTCCGTCGATGCGCCAGCCATACTCCGCTCGCACCCGCCCGCCTTCCGATGTGGGGCCGGATACCCGGTGCCGCATCGGCAGCGCAAGGTAGCGCTCGCCATACGCCAACTGCGCGACCTTCGCAATCGCGTAGCGCGGCACAATCTCGCGCACAAAGACCACGCCGCGCCGCACCTCGCCGCCGGCGGTTCGCCGGACGTAGAAGCGCAGATTGACCTCGTCAAAATCAGAGTGGAAGGGAATCCAGATTCCGCGAATGCGGGTGTGCAGGAAACGGAAACCGACCAGGCTCACATAAGTGTGCCCGCCGAACTGATCCAGTTCGGTACCCGCGGGAACTAAGTCCGCGAGAAGATGCGGATCAATGGCGTAGTTCAGCATTGCGAGCATACGCCATTCCGCAGTGAGAAAGGGTTTGGGAGAGGTGCTATCCAGCCGCCGCGCCTGTTGCTTTCCTTGTTAAAAAGCACTCGCGGCAGTAGACCGGGCGGCCCTGCGTTGGCTTGAAGGGAACCGTGGTCTCCCTCCCGCACTGCGAGCACATCGTCATGGTTTCGGTTTTGGTAAACCCGCCACCGGACGAACCCTGACGCTTGGTCTTACAACCTTTGCAACGCTTGGGCTCGTTCTTGAAATTCTTATCGTGGAAGAAGTGCTGTTCTCCCGCAGTGAAAACAAAATCCGCTCCGCAGTCTACGCACTTAAGAACGCGGTCCTGAAACTCGGGCATGGAGTATTCCCCGTTATCCACTTGAGCAATTTGTAAGGAGTCGGGCGGGAACTACATCCCGCCCGTTTGTTACCCGTTAACTATTCGACTTCCCGGCGTGACTTCTTCCGGTTTCGTTTGCGGGCCAGCGCCTGCTTGGCCCGGAGCTTCTCACCCGGTTTCAAGTAGAAGGAATGACGCTTCACTTCCTTAATGATGTCCTCTTGCTGAACCTTGCGCTTGAAACGGCGTAGGGCGTTTTCTAGAGTTTCACCCTCTTGAAGCTTAACTTCTGCCAAACGAAATACACCTCCCAACTAGACCTGGATTCCCATGCGAAACTTTGGATTTTGCGAGGACGGACTTCACTGGAGTGATGGCTCGACCCGTTAATTTCCTACACTTCACACAAGAGGTACTGATATCATAGGTTGTTGAGAAATAAAGTCAAGCCCAAATTTCACACAGCCCGTTACAGGACTGTCCGAAGCCTGAGCACACCCTTTCTTTTCAGAGGCTTACACTGAAATGGAAAATGTATTAGCGATTCTATTGGCAGGCGGCGCCGGGGAGCGCCTCTACCCCCTAACTAAGGACACTGCAAAACCGGCAGTACCTTTCGGCGGGGCCTATCGCATTATTGACTTTACCCTCTCCAACTGTATCAACTCCGACGTTCGTCGAATTCTCATTTTAACACAGTACAAATCTCTCGAATTAGTCCGCCACATCCGTGATGGGTGGAACATCCTCTCCCCGGAGATGGGCGAATATGTCGAAGTGCTTCCTCCCATGAAGCGCGTCCACTCGGATTGGTATCAGGGCACCGCCGACGCCGTCTTTCAAAACTTCCAGAGCATCGAAGCCGAATCTCCGGAAGTTACCCTAATCCTATCCGCGGACCACATATATAAGATGAATTACCGCGAGATGATCGATTGGCACCGCCAGCATGGCGCCGATATCACCCTCGCCACCCTGCGCGTCCCTCCGGAAGAAGCCGTACGCTTCGGCGTGATGGAGATCGATGCCGATTATCGCGTCGTCGGCTTCGAGGAAAAACCCCAGCACGGCAATCCGGTACGCTCCCAGTTCGACCCCGACATGGTGAGCGCCTCCATGGGCATCTACGTCTTCAATACCGACGTCCTCCTGCGCCTTCTCCATGAGGATGCGCAGGACCCGAATTCGAGTCACGATTTCGGCAAGGACATCATCCCGCGCCACCTCCATAACACCCGCGTCATCGCCTACGATTTCCGCGACATCAACGCCAAACAGTCGCGCTACTGGCGCGATGTCGGCACGCTCGACGCCTTCTACGAAGCCAATATGGACCTGGTGAGCGTCACCCCCGAATTCAATCTCTACGACCAGCGCTGGCCCATCCGCACCCGGGCCACCCAACAGCCTCCCGCCAAATTCGTCTTCGCCCAGGAAGGGCGCCGCATGGGGCTCGCGGTCGATTCCATCGTCAGCGCCGGCTGCATCGTCTCCGGCGGACGCGTGCTCCATTGCGTGCTCTCGCCAGGCGTGCGCGTGAATAGCTACTGCGAGGTGGAATACTCGATCTTGATGCCCAATGTGGAGGTCGGCCGCTACAGCCGGATCCGCCGGGCGATTGTGAGCACGGGAGCCAAGATCCCGGACTCGAGCTCGATCGGCTTCGATCTGGATGCCGACCGGGCGAATGGATACCAGGTTACCGAGAACGGTGTCACCGTGGTCGGCAACTTCGAAGAGGGCAGCCAAAAAACTTTGCCCCATCAGGCCTGATTTTTGAGGAGCAATACTTTGACGACGATCGTACGTGTATTTGGACGAGAGATTCTGGATTCCCGAGGGAATCCCACTGTAGAAGCGGATGTCTATCTCGCAGACGGCAGTATGGGCCGGGCCGCCGTGCCCTCCGGAGCTTCCACCGGCGAGCACGAGGCCGTGGAACTGCGCGACGGCGATAAAGGCCGTTACCTGGGCAAGGGCTGCCTCAATGCGGTCGGCCACATCAACGGCGAAATCGCCACTGCCCTTCACGGAAAGGACGCCACCCAGCAGGCCGAGATCGATCACGCGATGATCGCGCTCGATGGCACGCCCAACAAAGCGCGCCTCGGCGCCAACGCGATTCTGGCCGTCTCCATGGCCGCCGCGCGCGCCGCCGCCATCGCGCAGCGCACCCCGCTCTACCGGTACCTGGGCGGAGTCGGCGCCAACACCCTGCCCGTCCCCATGATGAATATCATCAACGGCGGCGCGCATGCCGATAATTCGGTGGACCTGCAGGAGTTCATGGTCGCGCCCTTCGGAGCCTCCAGTTTCAGCGAAGCCCTGCGCATGGGCGTCGAGGTCTTCCATACCCTGAAAAAGGTGCTCAGCAAGAAAGGCTACTCCACCGCGGTCGGCGACGAGGGCGGCTTCGCCCCCATGCTGAAATCCAACGAAGAGGCCATCGAAAGCTGCCTGGAAGCCATCACGCAGGCCGGCTTCAAGCCCGGCGAGAACGTCGGCATCTGCCTCGACCCCGCCTCCAGCGAATTCTTCAAGGGCGGCAAGTACGTCTTCAAGAAGTCCGATAAGAGCGAACGCACCAGCGAACAGATGGTGGAGTTCTGGGCCAATTGGGTCCGCCAGTATCCCGCCATTCTCTCCATCGAAGATGGCATGGCGGAAGACGATTGGAAGGGCTGGAAGCTGCTCACCGATACCGTCGGCGATAAGATCCAACTGGTGGGCGACGATCTGTTCGTCACCAACAGCACCCGCCTGAAACAGGGCATCGATGGCGGCGTCGCCAACTCGATCCTCGTCAAGGTCAACCAGATCGGCACCCTCACCGAAACCCTGGAAGCCATGCAGATGGCCGCCAACGCCGGCTACACCGCGGTGGTTTCGCACCGCTCCGGCGAAACCGAAGATCCCTTCATCGCGGATCTCGCGGTCGCCACCAATGCCGGCCAGATCAAGACCGGTTCCGCCAGCCGCACCGACCGCATCTGCAAATACAACCAGTTGCTGCGCATCGAAGAGCGCCTCGGCCCGGCCGCCGTCTTCCCCGGCAGAAAGGCCTATAGCCGGTGAAAAAACTCGTTCTGATCCGCCACGGCGAAAGCACGTGGAATAAGGAAAACCGCTTCACCGGCTGGACCGACGTCGATCTTTCCGACGAAGGCCGCAAGCAGGCCGCCGAAGCCGCCGAAGTGCTTCAGGCGGGCGGCTACGTCTTCGACGTGGCCTACACCAGCGTCCTCAAGCGCGCCATCCGCACCCTGTGGACGGTGCTCGATGGCATGGACCTGATGTGGATTCCGGTGCACCGCTCCTGGCGCCTGAATGAGCGCCACTACGGCGCCCTGCAGGGCCTCAACAAAGCCGAAACCGCCGCCAAGTTCGGCGAGGACCAGGTCAAAGTCTGGCGTCGCAGCTACGACATTCCACCGCCCGTCCTCACCCCGGACGACCCGCGCTTTCCCGGCCACGACCCGCGCTACCAGTCGCTCACCAAGGAAGAACTCCCGCTCACCGAGTGCCTCAAGGACACCGTGGCGCGCTTCCTGCCCCTCTGGCACGACACCATCGCTCCCGCCATCAAAAGCGGACAGCGCGTCATCATCGCCGCCCACGGCAACAGCCTCCGCGCCCTCGTGAAGTATCTCGATGGCGTGAGCGAGGCCGATATCGTCGAGCTCAATATTCCCACCGGCATGCCGCTGGTCTATGAACTCGATGACGATCTGAAACCTTTGAACCGCTACTATCTCGGCGACCCCGAGAAGGTAAAAGCCGCCATGGACGCAGTCGCCGCCCAAGGCAAAAAGAAGTAACCTCACGTGGGGCAGCCGCACCTGGCTGCCCCATTCCCTCCTATTGAATCCCCTGCCCCTTCCCCCGCATCCCAATCAGAGCCATGCAAATCGGAATTGATAGTTTCGCCGCGGAGTTTGCCGATCCCTCGACGGGCCACGTCGTCAGTGCGTCCGATCGCCTCCGCAACCTGGTCGCGGAGATCGAGCATGCCGACCAGGCCGGCCTGGATTCCTTCGGTATCGGCGAACACCACCGGCGTGAGTTCCTCGATTCCGCCCCCGCCGTCATCCTCGGCGCCGCCGCCTCCCGTACCAGCCGCATCCGTCTCACCAGCGCCGTCACCGTACTCAGTTCCGCCGACCCGGTTCGCGTCTTCCAGAACTTCGCGACCCTCGATCTGCTCTCCGCCGGCCGCGCGGAAATCGTGGTCGGCCGCGGCTCCTTCGTCGAGTCGTTCCCGCTCTTCGGTTTCCAGCTTGACGACTACGAATCGCTCTTCACCGAGAAGCTCGACCTACTCCTCAAGATCCGCGACAACGAGCATGTCCACTGGTCCGGCAAACACCGCGCCGCACTCACCGGGCAGGGCGTCTACCCGCGGCCGCTGCAGAATCCTCTGCCCATCTGGCTGGGCGTCGGCGGCACGCCCGAATCGTTCGTCCGCGCCGGAGTGCTCGGCCTGCCGCTGATGGTCGCCATCATCGGCGGAGAGACCCACCGCTTCCGCCCCCTCGTGGATCTCTATCGCGAAGCCGGCAAGCGCGCAGGCCACCCGCCCGGCCAACTAAGGTCGGCGTACACGCCCTGGGCTACGTCGCCGAAACCACGCAGCAGGCCGCGGACGATTTCTTTCCCGGCTACGCGCGCACCTTCACCGAAGCCGGCAAAGAGCGCGGCTGGCCGCCCGTCACCCGCGCCCACTTCGATGCCCTGCTCAGCCCGAAAGGCGCTCTCCTGGTGGGTAATCCCGAGGAAATCGCGGAGAAGATCGCGCGCCATAGCGAAGCTCTGGGCGGTATTTCCCGCATCACTTTCCAGATGAGCGTCGCCTCTCTCCCTCATGCGAAACTGATGCGCACCATCGAGCTGCTCGGCGCCCGCGTCGCTCCCGTGCTTCGTCAGGTGGGCTCGACGACCTGATCACGCGTGCACTGCGCTCATATGTCCGGCGACCACGCGCCAGCCCTCCGGCCGCTTGTGCCAGACCCGTGTATACCGTAACGTTGCGCTGACCGGCGTGCCGTCCATGATGGCGGCAGCGTCCATACCAACGCTCACCACCGAGATATCTCCCAGGTGCAGCATGTGCCGGTCCAGCGGGTCGAGCTTCGTGATTCGCAACCGCCCGGAACGGTGCAGCGACAGATCGTCCTGCTTGCTCGCCAGCGCGCCGTCAATCCCCGTGAATAGCAGGCAATCGTCCAGCAGCCGGTCGAGCGCCGCCACGTCGCCGCTAAGCTGTGCCTGCCGGAGTTCGGCTTCGCAGGTAAGGATTTCGTCGTCGATACTCATCAACCCTCCATGCCCTTTGGTCGATTAGTCAATTACTTCCTCATCTACTATCGACTAAGTAGATAACTCTCAATCCAACAGCACTTAGTACTTTGTCCGCGAACGCCAAAAGTACTGGTACACGCATCCGAACCGCACTCACGAATCTTCTCTGAAACTCTAAGTCTCAATGATATTCTGTCCACCAGTTAACAGTTGCTACGGAGGATAATACATGAAAACTGCTGTCACTCGATCTGCCTTACCACGTAGGCTCGCCACTGCGATATTGATACTCACGCCCATCCTGCACGCACAATCCAATCCAACCGACCCCGGCCCTCGCGGCGGCGCGGCCAGGCGCGGGCGGACCCATACGCGGCCTGACCCTGGTACAAAAAGATCTCTTCAATTTCGTTACGGGGGAGTTCTCCCAATTGCATTCCGTCGGCGGCAACCTGGCCGGCGAAGAAGGCAACGGCCTCGGCCCCACCTACAACCTCAACGGGTGCGCCGGATGTCACGCCTTCCCCGCCATCGGCGGAGCCAGCCCCAAGGTAAACCCGCAAATTGCCGTGGCCACGCTCGATGGAGCCCGCAATACCGTGCCCTCCTTCCTCAGCCTCCATGGCCCCATCCGCGAGGTCCGCTTCGTGAAGAACCCCGATGGCTCTCCCGATGGCGGCGTGCACGGCCTGTTCACCATCCAGGGCCGCTCCGATGCCCGCGGCTGCGTGATGGCCCAGCCCGATTTCGAACACCAGTTCGCCAACCACAACGCGATCTTCCGGATTCCGACCCCGGTCTTCGGCGATGGCTTGATCGAAAATATCTCCGATGAAACCATCCTTGCCAATCGCGACGCGCTTTCTATCTTCAAACTCGCGCTCGGCATTTCCGGCCATGAGAACCGCAACGGCAACGATGGCACCATTACCCGCTTTGGTTGGAAGGCGCAGAACAAATCCCTGCTTATCTTCTCCGGCGAGGCCTATAACGTCGAGATGGGTGTGACTAATGAAGTATTTCCCACGGAGCGGAATATGAACAGTAAATGTAACTTCAATCCAACTCCGGAAGATCACCTGGTCTTTGAAGATAACTCCAGTAATGGTGGCGTGACCAGCGGCGCCCAAAACTTCACCACATTCATGCGCCTGCTCGCGCCGCCCACTCCAATCCCCGATACCCCCTCGATTGCGAACGGACGCGCTCTCTTCACCGCGATCGGCTGCGCGCTCTGCCACACGCCTTCCCTGGTCACGTCCGATTCCGACCTGCCCGGACTCGCCAACCAGCAGGTCAACCTCTTCTCCGATCTCCTGGTCCACAACATGGGCACCACGCTCTCCGATGGAATCAGCCAGGGCAACGCCGGTCCCGATGAGTTCCGCACCGCGCCTCTCTGGGGACTCGGCCAGCGCCTCTTCCTGCTCCACGATGGCCGTACCGCCGACCTGGAAGTCGCCATTCAGGCCCACAGCAGCTCTCATTCCGAGGCCAACGGCGTAGTCTCCAACTACAAGCAGCTCAGCAATAAACAACAGCAGGACGTTCTGAATTTCCTGCGATCGCTCTAACCCACTCAATACGGCAGCGTGGCGGGCAGGTCTACATGTGATACAGCATCACGTATACGATCACGCCCGTCACGCTCACGAATAACCAGATCGGCAGCGTCCATTTGGCAATGCGGCGGTGCCGGTCGTACTTGCCCGCCAGCCCGCGCCGCAGCGTGATGATCGCCAGCACCGGCACCGCCGCCGCCAGAATCGTGTGCGGTATCAGAATGCTGAAATAAATCGTGCGCAGCAGCGTGCCCTCATGCCCAAATGGCACCGAGCCCCCCACCAGCGTGTGATACACCAGGTAGCTCACCAGGAACAGGCAGCTCGTGACGAACGCCGTCAGCATCACCTTCCGGTGTTTGTCGATCTGCTTCCGCCGGATCAGCGTATAGCCCCACACCAGCAGCACCGCCGAAATCGCATTCAGCGTGGCATTCACGGTAGGCAGAAAGTGAATCATGATCGCTCGCTCTGCAATTGCCGGATATCGTGCAGCAGGCGTTTGGGGAAATCGTCGTCGCTCGAAAGATAATAGCCCCGGATGCGCCGTTTGCCGTCCACTAACGCGAATCGAGTGCTGTGGCTCATGTTTCCATCCACGTTATTCAGCTTGAAAGATTTCACGCCGAGTTCGTTCAGCCGCTCCATCTCGCCCGTCAGGAAATACCAGCGATTGCCATCCGCCTGAAAGTGCGCGGAGTATTTCGCCAGCACCGGCGGCGTGTCGTGCGCCGGATCCACCGTGAAGGAAACCAGCTTCACCTCCGGCGTCGCCGCCGTCGAGTTCTGAATGCCGCGCATCTGATGGCTCATCATCGGGCACGGCCCTTCACAGGTTGTATAAATGAAGTCCGCGACCCAGATGTGCCCGTCCAGCGTGTGGCTATCGAACGCCCGGTCGTCCGCCGCGGTGAGTTGAAACTGCGGGACCACTCCCAGCACCGGCAGCGGCTTTACCTGAACGCACGCGCTCAATATCAGGCATCCAAGCGCCGCCCCCAGTTGCCTCATGCCG
The DNA here is from genome assembly GCA_963811575.1 of uncultured Solibacteraceae bacterium. Classification (GTDB taxonomy): domain Bacteria; phylum Acidobacteriota; class Terriglobia; order Bryobacterales; family Bryobacteraceae; genus Solibacter. The sequence continues at coordinate 989,594 of CAWERY010000018.1, forward strand.
CGCTGCGTACGGCCTTCTGCGATGCCAGCATACCGCTCAGCAGCAGTAGCGCAAGCCCGAACGCAATCGTCACCACCAGGCTCTCCGCCGCTCCGGGGTCCGCGTTCGGCAATCCCAGAGTGTGATTCAAGAGCGCCACTGAATACGTCATCGGGTTGGCCCACATCAAGCCCTTCACCACGCCATGCGCCGTCGCCATCGGGAACAGCGCGCCGGATACCATCCACATCGGCACCAGCAGCATCATCATGATGCCGTGAAACGCGGCCGTCGAATCCATCTTCCATGCAATCGCAAATCCCAAACCGGTCAGCGTGAACGAGATCAAAAACATCGCCACGACCACCTGTAGATACTCCGCCGGCCCGATCTTCACCCCGGCCAGCGGAGCGAAAACCAGCAGCAGCAGACCCTGTATCCATCCTAACGTAGCCGACCCCAGAATCTTGCCCAGCACCATGCTCGTCCGCGGCGCCGGCGATACCAGCATCGAAAGCAAAAATCCCTCGCGCCGGTCCTCGATAATCGAAATCGTCGAGAAGATCGCCGAGAACATCACCGTCAGCACCAGTGTCCCCGAGTAATACCGCGCCAGGTCGTTCGACCCGTAACCAATCAGCAGCCAGAAGATCAACGGCGATGCCACTACGCTCAACACGCGGCTCTTCTGCCGCCAGAACCGCACCATTTCCCGCTGCCACAAGGTCGCCGCCGGAAGAAGAAAGCTATTCAATCGATGCCCCCGTTTCGTGCACGAAAACGTCTTCCAGCGAGGGCTTGTGCAATCCCACGGAATCCACCAGCCCCGGGAATGCCTCCACCGCCTCCGCGATGAAACGGTGACCGTTTGCGATCTCCACCCGCACCTGCCCGTCGCGCACCACCGGCGCCAGCCGGAAGCGCTCGCGAATTCCCGCCGCCAGCGTCTCCGCCTCCTGGCTTTCCAACTCCACCACGTCGCCGCCGATCCGCGCGCATAATTCGCGCGGCGTCCCGTGCGCCACGATCTTGCCCTGATGCAGCAGCACCAGCCGGTCGCAGCGCTCCGCTTCCGCCAGAATATGGCTGGTCAAAAGGATCGTCACGCCGTCCTTCTCGCGCAGGCTCTCCACGTGCCGCGAAAGATCGCGCCGCGCCGCCGGGTCGAGCCCGGTCGAGGCCTCGTCCATCAGCAGCACCTGCGGCCGGTGCAGCAGCGCCTTGGCGATCTCCACCCGCCGCCGCAACCCGCCGGAGAGCGTATCCACCAGGTCCGTGCGCCGGTCGAACAGCCCCAGCCGCTCCATTGCCGCTTCCATGCGCTCGCGCAATACCGCCCCGCTCAACCCGTGCAGGTGCCCCTGCGCGCGCAAGTTCTCTTCCACCGTCAGCGCCTTATCCAGACTCTGCGTCTGGAATACTACGCCCACTTGCCGCCGCACCTTGGCCGGCTCCTTGGCCACATCGCAGCCCGCGATTACAGCCCGGCCGCCGCTCGGCACCATCATGGTGGATAGAATCCGGAACAGCGTGGATTTGCCGCCCCCGTTCGGCCCCAGCAGGCCGAAGATTTCACCCTTCTTGACTTCGAAATTTACGTCCGAGAGAGCAACGCGGTCTCCGTAACGATGAGTTAGGTTTTGAACCGCGATCACAGACCCGGCCTATCCAGCAGCATCAGGCCGTAGATCAGCGGCAGGTACAGCACCGATGTGATCAGCACCGCGCGTGCCCGCACCAACGTTCGCTCTAACGCTACGCGCACACCCGAGTACAGGAACCACAGCCCCAGCACCAAAGCTCCCACCAGGTAGATACGCCCCGACATTCCCAACAGCGAGGGAACCAGGCTGACCGGGATCAACGCAATTCCGTAAAGCACAATCTGCCGCGCCGTGGAACGGCCGTCCGGCTCCACCACCGGCAGCATCTGTATGCCCGCGCGCGCGTAATCATCCTTGTACATCCAAGCGATCGAGTAAAAGTGCGGGAACTGCCACAGGAACAAAATCGCGAACAAAACCCACGATTCCCGTGTCAATCCGCCGGACGCCGCCGCGAACCCGATCACCGGAGGCATCGCACCCGGAATCGCTCCCACCGTCGTGCTCCACCACGTCCGCCGCTTCATCGGCGTATACACGAACAGGTAACTCGCCAGCGTAAACGCGCCGATTCCCGCGCTCAAAGGGTTCACGCCCAGCCACAATTCCGCAAAGCCCGCCACCGAAAGCGCCACGCCGAATGCCAGCGCGCGCCCCGCAATCAGCCGCCCCGAAGGCAAAGGACGCCCCGACGTGCGATTCATCTTCAGATCGCCCTCGCGCTCGTACCATTGATTCAGCGCCGCCGTGCCGCTCGCGATCAGCCCCGTCCCGATGATCGTGTGCAGCAATCGCAGCAAATCGATCTGCTTCAAAAAGGAAAGCCAGTCGGGCGCCGAGGGCAGCCCGAAAAAATATCCCACTCCCGTGCTCATCAGGATCAGCCAGGTAATCCGCGGCTTCGTCAATTCGATATAGTCGCGCATCAGGCGATAACGATCCCCCCATTTGCCGGTACCGCCTGCGAGCGCGGGTGGCGATAAACAATCATGGCAAGCGCAACCGCCGCGCCTAACGCCAGCGAGCCCACAGCCACATGAGCCACCGTAAACCACACCATCACCGGCATCGGCTGCGGCGCTCCCGCATACGCGATCCGCGCCATATACGCGCCAATGCCCAGAAAGACCTGCGAAAACGTGATCGTCAACAGCGCCATCGCCGGACGCCTCAGCCGCGCATTCTCCATGTGCTGCATCAGAATCGAAAGCCCGGCCCACATCACCAGCACCGTCGCCACCGCCGCCCCCGCAATATGCGCAATCGGCAGCACCACGTTGTACCGGACACCCGCTCCCAGAATCGTCTGCGCGTACACCGCGACCGCGGCAACCAGCGGCGCCGGCGAATGGATTTCGCCCCGCTCTCCGCCATCCATATAAAGGTCCACTACAATCGCCGCGACTGCTGCAAAAAAGAGTTGCGCCAGGCACGCATGCGCGATCGTCGCCCACGCCGGCGTCACGAATCGCACCACCACCCCGCCCAATGCCGCCTGCGCCACCACCAGCCCGAGCGCACTCCACGCCAGGCGCGTGCGCATCCGGACCGCCAGAATTGCCGTGAGAATTGCCACCAGGAAGGCCATCGCGCGATGCGCGAATTCATAGCGGATTCCGCCTTCCAGCGAGGGCACCAGCCTGCCCCAGGAGAGCGGCCAGTCAGGCACAGACAGGGCCGCATCGTTGCTCGTGACCAGCGCTCCGGCGATCACCAGCCCGAAAGTACAACACGCCAAAAGCACCGCGAAGCGGCGTAAACCGGAACTGTGTAAACCAGGATCCACATTCCTCTGATGCATGGAGACGGGGGCAGGCTTCCCAAAACCTGCCCCATATTTATCTATCCTTTATAGGAAAAATCTACAGTCTTACTCTCCTTGGCGCCTACGGTCACCGTCTGTTCCATCGGCCCGTACTTTTCGTGCCAGGTTTGAATCACATAGGTCCCTGGAGGTAGTCCCTTTATTGTAAACGTTCCGTCGTCTCCAGTCACGGCGAAGAACGGATGCCCCACCACACCGATATACGAACGCATCCACGGATGCACGTTGCACTTCACCGGAATCATCACTTCCTGCCGCGCAAACGTCTTCATCATCGGCGCCTGCCCCGGCGATTGCGATTCGTTCCAATCCGCATTTACCGTCGGCATCGGATGGATGTTGTGATTCGTCGGGTCATCGTTCTTCACTTCGAGGTTCTGTCCCGTCATCACCCCGATCATGTGCGGCTTGTACATGCAGCCGCTCTGATCCAGGCTGACCGCCGAGGTCGGGACCGCCCACTGCTTCCCGTCCGGCAATCCGCTTTTCACCCATACGAAGACATATTTCAATGTCCCGTTGTCGTTCACCACCACTTCTTCGCTCTTCTGCGGAGATCCCTTATGCGCCCGCTCGCACGCCGGGTTCGCCGACATATCGAGCGTCGCCATCTTCGGCTTCTCCCCGCCGAACGCGACCTTGCCGGTCACCGTGCCCCCGTTTGCCTCGTCCGGCGTCGACACCGCGCCGCCCGCTGCCGGAGCCGTCGCCTCGCTCTTCGCCGTCTCCGGCGGTTTGTCGCCGCCGCAACTCACCAGCACCACGCTCCCCAAAACCAAACTACCGGTGAGTACCGCTCCCATCCAGATCTTCGTCATTGTTCTCTGCTCCTCCTAATCGAACTCAGTTGCCCGCGCTGGCGCTGCTGCGCAGTCGCGACAACTCTTCCGGTGTGAACTGGAACATGTACCGGACCAGCAAATCCGCGTGGTCCTTCGGATATCCGTTGAAACTCGCCGGCGTCGGGCCCGTGAACACGTATCTCTCCGCATCGTGGCGGAATAGCCCGCTCGGCATCGCCGTCCCCGGACTCATCAGCGCCGGATCCAGCATCCAACGCTTCGTCCACCCCGGCTTCAGGCGGTCCTTCGCCACCGTGAAGTTCGGCGCCGTCGCGTGCGAATCGTGCTTGGCATCCCCCGTCATGTGGCACTTCAAACAGGGCGCGCCTTCACTGGTGAACAACTGCCGCGCCATCGTCCGCTCCTGGTCCGTCAGCGGCTCCAGCTTCTCCGCGATGAACGGCTGCGCCTGCGAAGAGAGCGCCTCGAAGAAGCGCACGATCTTGCGAATCTCGCCGTCGCTGAAACTGAACGTCGGCATCCTCGCCTTCAGGTACTGCCGCACGCCGTCGCGATTCGTGTCCGTCTCGCTCAGCGCCGGATTATTCAGGAAGCGCATCAGCCATTCCGGATTCACGCGCGCGCCTTCGCCAATCAGCGTCGGCGGCCGCTGGTCCTTCCAATCCGGATCCTGATACTTCGTCATCGCGTCGAATGTCGTCGTCTGCCCCACGTGGACCTTGTGGCAGCCCATGCAGTTGTACTTGCGGATCACCCACCAGCCATCGATGATGTCCTGCCGCTGATCCGTCGGATTGTAGAAATATCGCGCCGGAACGCTCGCGTCCACCGACCCTTCCAGGAACGTCGTCACCGCATCGATCTCCGGCTTCGACAAATTGAAGTTCGGCATCTTCAGCCGGTCCTGCTTCGCCTTCTCCTTGCCCGTGTCGTAGACCGCGGGATTCTCCAGCTTGTGCTCGAAGAAGCCCTTATGCGTGTACCATTCCTCCGCCTCCGCCTTGTGTCCGAGCAGCGCGAAATCCAGTCGCTCGATCGGCTTCGACCCTTCCTTCGTCAGCTCCGTCCCGATGCGCTGCTCTTCCTCCAGCCCGGCGATTTCGTGGCAGCCCGCGCAGCCGTAATTCCGTACCAGCGCCAGGCCCTGATTCTTCAGCTTGGGGTCGTCCATGTAATCCGCGTTCGCGTAGCTCGCGTTATCGTGCTTCCGCGTCATCAGGTAGCTGGCGATATCGCGCGCTTCGTCCTCGGTCAGCCGCAAGCTCGGCATCGGCGTCATCTGCTGCACCTGCAGCTCGTGCCCGTCGTTGGGACACTTGCTGTGCTCCAGGTCGAAGACGTAAGGCAGCCCCTTGCGCTGATAATCCTCCGCCGTCAGATCCTTCTTCTCGAACGTGCAATAGGGCGCCGAACGCTGCCGCGGATTGTGCACCCAGCGCACGATGTAATCGTAATTCGCCTTCTCCCCTTCCCTGCTGAGATTGGCGCTGAAGGTGCCGCCCTGCTTGGCCCCGCCCTCGCCCATCGAGTGGCAAGCCATGCAGCCGCGCGTCTCGAAAGCCTCCTTGCCGCGCGCCGGGTCGCCCGGCTTCTGCTGCGGCAAATCCGCCTTCACCCCGCTCTGCCAGAGGAATGCCGAAATCGCGCGAATCTCGTTGTCGTCCAGCCGGAACGTCGGCATCTTGGTGCCTTCCCTCCACTGGTGCGGATCCTTCAACCAGACCGGAATCCATTCCTTCTTCAACTTCACCCGCGCTTCCTTCAAACTCGGCCCGACCTTCTTCACTTCCCGCACCAGGCTCCGCGACCGCATATCGAACTGCTCGATCTTCGCGTCCAGCCCGCTCGACCTGCACCTTCAAATCGTTGGCGTGCGCGAACAGCGTCTTCGCTTCCGCGTCGCTGGTTCGCGGATTGTTCGCCTTCTGCTCGCTGAAACCTACTTCCCGCTTCCATTCCGCCTTCTGCTGCTCCAGTTGCCGTATCTGCTGATTGACGCTCGAGATTTCGTCCGCCTCGCGGTCGAAGGCATCGTACCGGTGGCATCCCATGCAGCCGCGCAGCCGGAAGATCTCGCGCCCCTGGTTCAGCGTGTCCGCCATCTCCGTCACCACTTCACGCGCGTGACACTGCTGGCATCCCGCCTGGATATTCTCCTTATGATGCAGCGGCCACAGCCAGAATTTGTTGTACCCGTGCGCCTTCTCCACGCTCGCCAGCGCCGCCCCGTTGCCCCCGTGGCACGGCGTGCATCCGAATTTCTCCGGATCGTGGATCTTCAGCATCTCCTTATTGGGATGGCTGGTGAAGACTTCCTCGCCGCCCATCGCCGCCTTCGTCAATACCACCGGCTCGCGCGTCCCCAAATGGCAGCTCTCGCACCGGTCCACCAGGTCCACGTCCTTCACGTGAATCTGCCGGATCCGGATATCGAACTTATCGAGCGAATTCTGCACCGCCGCAATCGTCGAAGTGCTCGCCTCCGCGATCCGGTCCGAAAGGAACTGATCGCGCTTGGCCCGCAGCTCCGTCGCCTGCTTCATCACCTCCACGCGCTGCTGCAAGCAGCTTCGATTTCTCGTCTTTCATGCGCTTGCAGCAGGTCGCCCATGCCCTTGAAATCCAGCGTGCGCTTCGGATCCCCCGGCAGCGTGATGTCGCGCTTCTCGGCCTTCAACACCTCGATCTGCTTGCGCAGCGAGTCCTTACTGCTCTCGCTGTGCGTCACTTCGATCTCGTACGTCAGCGCGCCCACATGCCCGCGCACCTCCTGGAACGGATCGTTCAACGCCAGAATCTTCGGCACCAGCTCCTGGTTGATCTTCTTATCGATCGCCGAAGCCTCGGGCATCGCCGCCTTCTCCGCCCCCTGCATCGCCGCGTCCAGTTGACGGTATTCGGGCGATGTCCGGATCTGCTTCTCGACATCCGCCTCCCCGCCCGCCGCCGTCTTCAGGTAGCGCGAATACATCTTCACGAACCGCGCCTGATACCCCTTCCACGGACGAATCCCGTACATCTCGTCGTACAGCCCCCAAGCCATCGAGAGCACCAGCAGCACCGACGATATGTACAGCGGTTTGCTCAGTGATGAGTGGACTACCGGGTCCTTATCTTGATCACTCATAATATTGACCGCCTAAATATTGAACCAGGGAGAGACGAAGACATACTTGATACGGAACATCAGCCGGATCAAAATCTTCACCGGCAGCGAAAGCATCACCACCAGGAAGATCTGCATCGTCGCGTACTGCAGCACGCTCATCCGCGCGTAGATCTTCCGGTTGAACGCGGTGCGCGTGATCAGCTTGTGCATCAACAACCCGGCGCCTACGCAGAACGCGCCCACCGCAATCGCCCCGAAAATCATCTTCGGCACGCGCGTGTGGATCCCGAAGATATCCGGCAGGTCGCGGTTCACCTCGAAGATCAGCCGGTTGTGATCCCACGTCGTCCCCGGCCAGAACCACATCCAGCCCGGACCGCGAATCAAAGTGCCGATCACGATCATCGTCACCCACAACACAATGAATCCGAAGATGAACGTCAGAATCGAAAACTTGCGCTGCTTGAAGGTGTAATACCCGTTCCCCAGCGGATTGGTGTCGATATACGGAATCACCATCAGCCCGACAATGATCAGCGAGGGCATCACCACCCCCGCAATCCACGGGTCGAAGTAAACCAGCATCTCCTGCAGCCCCAGGAAGTACCACGGCGCCTTCGAGGGATTCATCGTCAGCGTCGGGTTTGCCGGCTCCTCCAGCGGCGCGTTCAGCGTGATCGACCAGACCATCAGGATGATCGTCAGAATGATCGCCGCCAGAAATTCGATGCGCAGCAGGTACGGCCACACATGCACTTCGCGCGCCCACTCCGGACGCCACGGCTGCGTCTTCCGGTGATGCGTCTTGGCCATTTCGGGGTCGGCCTCCAGCTGCGCAATCAGCCGGTCATTGGCGAAGGATTGCCGCAATCCGTACCACGTGTAGAACGGAACAACCAGCAGCAGAATCACGATCGGGACGTTGTCCGCGCGTGCTTAAAATGGTCCACAGTTGATGGAAATCCATGATTTAACCCCCTGCGGCTAAACCTTCTTCGGTTCCTTGATTTCGCTTTCCAGCATCATCGGCGCCGGCCCCGAAATTCCGCCGTCTTTACGCACTCGCCAGAAGTGCACGATCATGAACAGGCTGGCGATAATCGGAATCGCCACGCAGTGCCAGATGTACGCGCGCAGCAGCGCGTTCGAATCCACAATCGAGCCGCCCAGTAATCCAAAGCGAACATCGTTGAACGCCGTCATTCCCATCTGCGCGCCGAACGGCCCGTCGTGCCCCAAGCAGCGGTGTCGCGCGCGCCATATTCGTGCCCACCGTCACCGCCCAAAATCCGAGCTGATCGTCGGGCAGCAGATACCCCGTGAAACTCAACAGCAGTGTCAGCACCAGCAGCAGCACTCCCACCACCCAGTTGAATTCGCGCGGCTTCTTATAGGACCCGGTGAGGAACACGCGAAACATATGCAGTTCCACCATGATCACCATCAGGTGCGCGCCCCAGCGGTGCATGTTGCGCAGCAGCTTGCCGAACGGCACATCGCTTTCCAGGTACAAAATATCGCGGAAGGCCACCACCTTCGAGGGATGGTAGTAAAACATCAGCAGCGTCCCGGTGAACACCAGCGTGATGTAGACGTAGAACGTCATCCCGCCCATGCCCCACGTGTAGTTGTACGCCACCGCGTCGCGATTGATCTTCGCCGGATGCAAATGCAGGAAGACGTTGCTCAGCACGCCCAGCGCGCGGCTGCGCGGAGTCTCGTCGTGCTTGACGCGCAGGATGCTCTTCCAGACGTCGGTCTTCTCCGGCGCCTTCACCGTCTCCTTGATTTCCTCCACCGCCCGCGTCTTCACGGCCTTGGCATCGGCCATCACCGTCGCGAGTTTTCTCGCGCCGCCGTCGCCGCTGCCATTCCCATTTCCGTTTCCGGCGCCGTTCCCGCCGCCGTTCGTGTGTCCATTGGTTCCAGGCGTCTCAGGCATGATGAAAATCCTCAAACCCGGATGATTGCACCGGGGTCGCTAAACTGGCTTGGCTCGCCCTTCGGCCAGCGATAGACGTGGCTCAGATCCACCAGTATCTGCCCTTCCGGATCCACTTCCACATGGGCGCGATCCATCGGGCGCGGCGCCGGTCCCTCGAAGTTGATGCCTTCGGGGTCGTAGCCGCTGCCGTGGCACGGGCATTTGAATTTATTCTCGCTCGCCTTCCAATCCGGCGTGCAGCCCAGGTGCGTGCAAATCGCCGAGATCACGAAGATCCCCTCGGTATTGCGCACCACCCAGATTCGATACTGGTTTTGAAACTTCGTGTCCACGCCGAATCCGAAATCGCCCGGATACCCGATGCGAAATTTCGTCTTCGGTTCGTACAGCGCGCGTGGAAAAAAGAATCGCAGGAACATCAATAGATTGACGCCCAGCGTCCCCAGCACAGCGGCCATTACAAACTTGCGCCGCCGCGCAATCACTTTGCCTTCGTCGGAATCTTCGCTTTTCGAAAAGATATTTCGGAGCGCCTGAGCCAGAGATGGTTTGGACCTCGGCGGAGGTGTCGCGGACCCGGCGGGCTCTAACGTAGAATTCGCCATCTTGTCCCCTCGAACTACTTGGACCAGCCAGCTTACGCTAGTGCTCGTTCCGCGTTCGGGCCGTGGCAAAAGGCAGCTCTCGTTTCGGCAACGGAGCCTGTTCTACCTAAAAATGAGTGGCTGTATGGGTCCCAAGAGCCTGAAGCGCTAACCCCTCACCGTGTCCCTCACGAACGGAATTTGCATCCTTCTTCACGGACTGACTTTGTCCAGCCGCAAGTTATATCACTGCAGTTCCCCATTTGCAAGCGTGTGTCGGTCTTATTGTCGCTAGCATGTGAGTTGTCCGGTGGTATTAGCAAGTGAATTGTCCGGTTCGGAAAAGCGGTGATCCTGAAGGGTGACCAGGCCCGAACAGGTAAGCGCCGCGGAAATGGAGCGGATGATGAAACTGCAAGACGTGATTCTGAAGGCGATAGCGAAGCGCATCACATGGATGGCGGCAGCGGAAATCGCGGGAGTATCGGACCGGACGATGCGGCGGATCAAGCACCGGTATGAGGAGTTCGGCTATGACGGACTGTTCGACCAGAGACGGGGGAAGCGGAGTATCCATCGGATCCCGCTAGAGAAGGCGGAGCGGATATTGGCGCTGTATCAGGAGAAGTACTTCGACTTCAGCGTGCTGCATTTTCACGAGAAGCTGCGGAAAGAGCACGGGTTCTCGGTGAGCTATAGCTGGGTGAGGCAGGCGCTGCAGGGCGCGGGGTTGGTGAAGAAACGGAGCCGGCGTGGGACACACCGGCGGCGGAGACCACGAAGACCGCTGCCAGGGATGTTGCTGCACATTGATGGGAGCAAGCATCAGTGGTTGCAGGATGGGCGGTATTACGACCTGATCGTGATTCTGGACGACGCGACCAGCGAGATCTACTACGCGCAATTGGTGGAAGAGGAATCGACGGTGACGGTGATGGCGGGACTGCAGGAGGTGGTGGAGAAGCAAGGGGTGTTCTGCGCGCTGTACAGCGACCGGGGAAGCCACTTTTTCTACACGCCGACAGCGGGCGGGAAGGTGGACAAGAGCCGGCCGACGCAAGTGGGGAGAGCGATGCAGGAACTGGGGATTCAGACGATTGCAGCGTACTCGCCGCAGGCGCGGGGGCGGTCGGAGCGGAACTTCGGGACGTGGCAGAACCGGTTGCCGCAGGAGTTGCGAGTGGCGGGGATCCAGACGCTGGAGGAGGCAAATCGGTTCTTGCGAGAGCGGTACATCGCGGAGTTCAACGAGAAGTTTTCAGTGGTGGCGGAAGGAGAGGGGACGGCATTTCGGCGGTGTAGCCGAAAGGACCTGGCGTTGGTTCTTTCGGTGCAGACGGAGCGAGTAGTGGACAAGGACAATACGGTGGCGATCGGGCACCAATGGTGGCAGATCGAAAAGAGCCGGTGGCGGTACAGCCTGGCGAAACAGACAGTAACGATCCATCAGCACTTGGATGGGACCGTGTCGATTCGATTTGGGCCGCACGTGGTGGGACGGTACGACGCCAGGGGAAACCCACTGCAGGAGAAGGCCCCGCGGAAGCACGGTGGAAAAGGCGGAAGTAGGGAAGCCGGTGAAAACCAAAAACCGGTTTGCACCGGCTCCCCCACTCCCTTGGAAATCTCGCAGAAGGCGCGAGATTCCCACTTTCCCACCGCGCCGACGACGACTGTGATTTCTAAAACAAGCGGGAAAACCAAGAGCAGACGGAAGGCGGCCTGACGGCCGCATCACTTTATAATGCAAACCGGACAGATCACTTGCTAATAAAAATTTGTGTGTCTGTCTTATCCCCTGAATGTGTCCCAGTGGGTAAACTAGAATTTGCGCGACGCCCTCCTTCGCACCGCCATCCTCGCCCTCACCGCCGCCGCCCTCCTCACCGAGCTCCTCTCCCCCTTCCACCTCTTATCCCGCTGGCCCGTCCTCATCGCCTGGCTGCTCGTTCTCGCCCTCTTCTACTCCCGCGCCCGCGCTCTCCTCTTACCCGCGTGGAGCGATTGCAAGTGGTACCTCCCCGCCGCTCTCGTCACGCTCCCCGTCGCCATCGCCGCCATCCTCAGCCCGCCCAATAGCGCCGACGCCATGGCCTACCACCTCCCCCGCGTCATCTATTGGGCGCAATCCGGCAGCGTCGCCTTCTTCCCCACGCCCTATTACAACCAGGTCATGCTCGCCCCGCTCGCCGAGTACCTGATGCTGCACACCTATCTCCTTACCGGCGGCGATCGGCTCGTCAACCTCATCGCCTTCGCCGCCTACGCCGGCAGCATTCTCGGCGTCTCCGCCATCGCCGCCGCTTTCGGTCTTCCCCGCCGCGCCCAGGCCGCCGCCGCCCTCATCTGCGCAACTCTCCCCAACGCAATTCTCCAGGCTTCCGGCGCGAAGAACGATTTTCTCCTCGCCTTCTGCCTCGTCTGCGCCGTCTACTTCGCCGCCCGCCGCAATGCCCTCTTCCTCGCCCTCTCCATCGCGCTCGCCATCTTCACCAAAGCCACCGCCTACTTATTTCTCCCCCCTCTCCTCATCTATACCCTTGCCGTATTCCCACGACGCAAAGTACTTTACATTGCAGCGGCAGTGCTCGCTATCAACGGCCCCCAGTACCTCCGCAATCTCCAACTCACCGGCAGTCCCGCTCGGCTACGATTCCGCCCAAGGCGATGGCGTATACCGCTGGCGCAACGAAAATCCCGGCCTCCAATCGCTCGCCTCCAATCTCCTCCGCCACACCTCCGAACAGCTCGGCGCCCGCACCGCACGCTGGAACCAGTCCGTCTACGACGCCGTACTCCGCGCCCACCGCGCCCTCGCGCTCGATCCCAACGATCCCGCCACCACCTGGCCCGGAGCCCGCTTCGCCCCGCCCGTCAACGCCAACCACGAAGCCAACGCCAACAACCGCTGGCACCTCCTCCTCTTCGCGCTCGCCGCCCTCTTCGCCATCGCCACTCGCAATCGCACCTGGACCCTCTACGCCGCCGCTCTCGTCACCGCCTTCCTCATCTTCTGCTTCTACCTCAAGTGGCAGCCCTTCCTCGCCCGCCTCGAACTCCCGCTCTTCGTCCTCGCCGCCCCGCTCGCCGCCTGGGCGCTCTCCAAACTCCCCTACTCCGCCATCCTCACCGCCGCCGTCTGCCTCTTCCTCGTCGCCAACGCGCGCCTTCCCCTCTTCGAAAATTGGACCCGCCCCCTCCGCGGCCCGCACTCCTTATTCGTCACCACCCGCGACAACAACTATTTCAATGACATGTCGCAGTGGAACAATCGCGATTCCTACCTCGAATCCGTCCGCCGCACTGCCCGCACCGGCTGCAATACCGTCGCCATGGACATCACCGAAAACCAACTGGAGTACCCCTTCCAGGCGCTCCTCCGCGAACGCAATCCGCGCGTTCGCTTTTTTCACTCCATGCCCGGCGTCGCCATCTACGAACGCCCGTGCGCCGTCTTCTGCCCCGATTGCGCCGGCATCCCGCGCAAAATCGCGATCCACCAAATCGGCCCGCCTCAGCAAATCGGCCGCTTTCTTCTATTTCTGAATGCGGCATACTAGATCAATCACATGACTTCCATCACCCTTCGCCTGGCCGTAGCTGCGTTCGCCGTCTCCGCCCTCCTCCACGCCCAGGCCCCCGGCCGCCAGAAGCGCACCGTCACCGACGCCGAAGTCCAGCGCGTTCACAAAAGCGCCCTCGTCCTCGACGCCCACAACGACGTCACCAGCGCCACCGTCGCCGGCATGGATATCGGCAAGTCCAACCCCGATCACATGACCGATATCCCGCGCATGAAGGCCGGCGGCATGGGCGCGCAGATCTTCGCCGTCTACGTCGCCGCCAGCTACGCCGAAGGCAACCACGCCGCCAATCGCGCACTTCAGATGATCGATACCGTGCGCCACGACATCATCGCCAAATATCCCAACGACTTCCTCTTCGCCGGCAGCGTCGCCGATATCCGCCGCGCCCAGAAGGAACACAAAATCGCCGCCCTGCTCGGCATCGAAGGCGGCCACGCCATCGAAGACAGCCCCCGCCTCCTGCGCGATTTCTACGCCCTCGGCGTCCGCTACATGACGCTCACCCACACCAACAGCAACCACTGGGCGGATTCCTCCGGCGACCCCAACAAACCCAACAACGGCCTCAACGCGCTCGGTAAGGAAATCATTGCCGAAATGAACCGCATCGGCATGATCGTCGATATCTCTCACGTCTCCGACAAGACCTTCTACGATGCCCTCGAGGTCAGCAGGGCCCCCATCTTCGCCTCCCACTCCTCCTGCCGCGCCCTCTCCCCCGCCCCGCGCAATATGACCGACGAGATGATTACTGCCCTCGGCAAAAAGCACGGCGTCGTCCAAATCAATTTCGCCTGCGACTTCCTCAACCCCGAAGTCTTCGCCGAAAACGAAAAGAATCGCGACAAACTCGTCAAGCTTCGCGAAGAGCTCATGAAGAAATACGCCGCCGATCCCGATGGCCTCCAGAAAGCCTTCAAAGAAGCCAGCGCCGCCGCCGGCGCCTCCACCAAGCGCGCCACCCTCGCCGACGTCGTCAAACACATCAACCACGTCGTCCAACTCGCCGGCATCGATTCCGTAGGCCTCGGCAGCGATTTCGACGGCATCGATTGCGCCCCCATCGATCTCGACAGCGTCGACAAATGGCCCAACCTCACCCGCGCCCTCCTCGAGGAAGGCTACACCGCCCCCGAAGTCCGCAAGATCTACGGCGAAAACTTCCTCCGCCTCCTCTCCGACGTCGAACGTACCGCCAAATCCTCCCACTAATCTCAAAATGCTTTTTACCGCAAAGCAGAACGCCCGGAAGAGGCCTTTTTATCTCTTCCTCGAGCCTTTCCTCTGCGTTCTCTGCGCCTCTGCGAGAAAAGCCTTTCCCCGTTATCCTGGTAACTCATGCGCGCCTTCTGGGCCACCCTCACCCGCTTCGACCGCAAACAGCTCGCCCCCGTGATGGCCTTCCGCAATGCCCTCGGCGTCGCCGTCCCTCTCTTCTGCGGCATCCTCCTCCGCAATCCCTCCGGCGGAGTCATGGCCGCCACCGGTGCCCTCGACACCGCCTTCTCCGATGGCAGCGACCCCTACGCCCACCGCGCCCGCCGCATGCTCTCCGCCGCCGTCCTCGTTTCTCTCGCCGTCTTCGCCGGACGTCTCTGCGGCCACAACCATCCCCTCACCATCGCCCTCGAATTCATCTGCGCGTTCTGCGCCGGACTCCTCGTCTCTCTCGGCGCCACTCCTTCCGACATCGGCACCATCACGCTCGTCACTCTGATCGTCTTCTCCGCCACCCCCGCCTCATCCTTCGGCAAAGCCCTCACGTCGGGGTCCCTCGCCCTCGCCGGCGGACTCATCCAGACTCTCTTCTCCCTCGCCTTCTGGCCCGTCAATCGCTTCGCCCCCGAACGCCGCGCCCTCGCTCTCCTCTATGACGAAATGGCCCGCACCGCCGAATCCGGCACGCCCGCCAGCGAAGCCCCGCCCGCCACCGACACCATCCTCGCCGCCCGCTCCGCCATCGCCGGCCTCAATCCGGAACGCTCCGTCGAAGCCGAGCGCTACCTCGCCCTCTTCAGTCAGGCCGAACGCATCCGCCTCGCCCTACTTGCCCTCGGCCGCCTCCATATCCGCATCGGCCGCGAATCCGGCACTCACGCCGAAACCCAGTCCCTCGCCCTGTCCCTCAACCTCGCCTCCCGCATTCTCAAATCCGTCGCCGGCTCGCTCGCCGCCGGCGCCAAAGGCAACGCGCACGCCGATTGCCTCGCCCAACTCCGCGAGCTCGCCGAGCAACTTCGCCAACCCGGCCCGCTACCCTCATCACCCGCCCTGTCCGCCATGCGCGCCGACGCCCGCTGGCAGCTCGACGCCCTCATCGGCCAGCTCGCCTCCGCCCTCGAACTCGCCGCCCACGCCAGCCTCGCCGGTGCTCGCGAATTCGAAGTCCGCGAGGCCGCCCAGCCCTGGAACCTTCGCCTCGCCGGCATCTTCGCCGTTCTCCGCGCCAATATTTCCCTCGAATCCGCCGCCTTCCGCCACGCCGTGCGCCTCGCCGTCTGCATCGCCATTGCCGATACCCTGGCCCGCTCTCTCGGCTGGCAGCGCAGTTATTGGTGCCCCATGACGGTCGCCATCGTCCTCAAGCCCGATTTCACCACCACCTTCAGCCGCGGCGTCCTCCGCCTTGCCGGTACGTTCTTCGGGCTTGCCCTCTCTACCGCGCTCTTCGCCGCCCTCGCTCCCGCCGTCGGCGTGCAGGCCGTGCTCCTTACGCTTTTTATGTACCTCATGCGCTGGGTCGGTCCCGCCAACTATGGCGTTATGGTTTCCGCCCTGACCAGCCTGGTCGTCCTCCTCTTCGCGCTCAGCGGCGTGCCTCCTCACCAGGTGATGGGCTGGCGTGCGCTCAATACCGTCGCCGGCGGCTTCATTGCCCTCGCCGCCTACCGCCTCTGGCCCACCTGGGAACGCACCCTCGTCACCGAAGCCTTCGCCCGTATGCTCGATGGCTATCGCGCTTATTTCCAGGTCATCCGCGATGGCTATGTCGCTCCCGGCCTCGAACGCGATCCCGCCTTTCAAGCCCGCCTGAGTCGCGTACGCCAGTCCGGCCGCGTCTCCCGCACCAATCTCGAAGCCTCCGTCGCCCGCCTGCGCAATGAACCCGGACTCCCCGCCGAGCGGCTCACCGCTCTCAATACCATCCTCGCCAACTCCCACCGCCTCATTCACGCCATGATGGCGCTCGAAGCCGACCTCTTCAGTAGTCAGCCCGTTCCCCCGCGCCCCGCCTTCCGCGCCTTTGCCAACGATGTCGATGGCACCATCTATTTCCTCGCCGCCTACCTCCGCGGCACCCCCATCCACCCCGGCGACCTGCCCGATCTCCGTGAGGATCACCGCGCCCTGCTCCACTCCGATCAACACACCGCCCAACGCTATGACCTCGTCAATGTGGAGACCGACCGCGTCACCAATAGCCTCAACACCCTCGCCATCGAGATCATGCATTTGGTTAGCACTCACGAATTTTTGAGATAGGGTGTATAATCTGCCTTTCACAGGAGCTCTGTTGCGTAGACTACGTTTTGTCTTCCTGAGCGTGTTCCTAGCGCTGGCCGCCATCGCCTTCTTCGCCACCCGCACCCAGGCTGCGGCCGGCGAAATCAAGTTAATCGTCCAGGGAGTCTGGTTCCGTCAGGGCGATCTGGAAAACCTGGGACACTCCAACAACACGATCATTGAGATGAAAGACTATCTGATCGTGGTTGACGCTAACTTTCCCAGTGGCGCCCGCCTTACCCTGGAGACCGCCAGGCGTATCTCCGATAAGCCCGTGAAATATGTCTTCGATACCCACCACCACGGCGACCACTCCTACGGCAACTCCATCTGGTCCAAAGCCGGAGCCACTACGCTTGCGTACGTCGGTGTCGCCGAAGAAATGAAGCGCCTCGAACCCACCCGCTGGCAGGCCGCCGTCAAAGACCGTGCCGATGTCCGCGACCTTCACCAGGCTGCCCCCGAACCGCCCATGCAGACCTTCGACAAGAGCCCCTTCGTACTCAAGGACGGCTCACGTGAAGTCCGCTTCTACTTCTATGGCTGGGCCCACACCCGCGGCGATGGTTTCGTCTATCTCCCCAAAGAGCACGTGCTCTGCACCGGCGACGCCGTGGTCAATGGCCCCTATAACTTCACCGCGGATGCCAATATCGGCAACTGGCCGAAAGTGATTCATGCCGCCCAGACACTCCAGGTGGATCATGTTCTTCCCGGCCACGGCCCCAACGGCGGCCCCGAACTCCTCGAAGGCCAGGCCCGCTTCCTGAACGAACTGCACAAGGCCGTGGAAAACGCCATTAAGAAGGGTAAGACCCTCGAGGAAATCGTGCCTCCCGCCACCACCACCGTGGCCGGCAACGTAGTCCCCGCCGTCACCACCATCACGCTGCCCGCCAGCGTGAAGAACTGGACCGGCCCGTCCCTTCCCTCCCAGGTCCGCGATACCTGGGAAGAGATCACTCAAAAGAAACCCAGCGGCGATATTACCCGCTAATCGCGCGCGCCAACAGTCTTAATGACGGCAGGCGTTTTGCGGCATACTGAGCCGGTATTGAAAGCCCGGTTGACCGTTGCTCGCCATGATTGACTCTCGAGCGAGGAGCGTAGTCAGCCGTGTAGCGAGCCTTCTCTTCGGCGTCAAGAACCCTCGTATTGGCGGCGGCCGGAAGCAGGATCGCCGGCTTGAGCCAGCCCACCACCGCCGGCGTCTGCACAAAACCGGAGACCATCAGCCTCACCGGAAACGCAAGACGGGTTCGCGCGAGGAGCGAGTCCCACGCGTCCCGCCATTCTGGTGGAACAGGTGCCCCCTCGAGCGAACGTAGCCGCGACGCCACCAGGCAACCGCCGATCAGCCGGATCGAAAACCCGGAAGCTCCGATCAACCAGATCGCCACCAGCCACGTCATGCCATCCGTGATCGGCGTGGCAGTCGCGGTTGCGGGCAACGCTTCAAACGGGATCGACCCGCTATGTGGGCCTGCGACCGGTCGCGCCGTGTATGGGCCGGCCATCCGCGCGATGGCCGGAGCCGGATTTGCCCGGCCGTTCGTAGCGAACGTAATTACCGGAGCCGCCATCATTGCCGCTAATGCCGCGCAGGACAGCGCATACCGGATTCGCGCATTTTCCGGCCGCACCAATAGCGTTCGCGCGATCAGATAGAGGCAGGCGATCAAGACGCCTTGCCACAGGAAATGGACGAGGGCCCAGCCCAGGCGTCCCACCACAGGCTGCGCGCCTTGCAGCACGATCACACTCATTTCGAGTTCCGCCTTCCCCTTCGGAAGGTCTCGATCATCTTCTGGATCTCGGCCAATTCCTCAAGTGAGGAGGTCTTTGCGGATAGAGCACCCAGTAAAAGATTCGTGGCTGAGCCCTCGAAGGCGCGCTGCAGCAGATCTCCGGCGATCTGCTTTTGAGTCTGTTCTTTGGGCGAAGCGGGCTCGTAGACGTGGGCTCCGAAGCGTTCACTTCTGACAAGCAATCCCTTGCCCGTCATCAGTTGCATCTGCTTCATGGTCGTCGTGTAGCCTCGGCCCTTGCCGAGTTCCTCGTGGACGCTTCGCACCGTGGCCGCGCCCAGGCGCCAGAGTACCGCCAGAATATCGAGCTCGGCACCCGTCGGTAGCGGAAGCTCGCCGGAAGTTCGGGGCAAGGAAGGCATCTGCCAGCAGCATACTGCGATAAAAATCGCATGTCAACGATATTTATCGCACACACCCGCTCACGCCCCTGCCGCGACCCCAATTTCCGGGCCTGCCTCGAGCAGTTCCTTCAGCCCCTTCCGGTGTACTTTCCCAGTCGGCCCTTTGGGAAGCACCGCCAAAAACAAAATGCGCTCCGGAGTCTTGTGGTCGGCAATTCGGCTGCGTACCAGTTTTCGCAGGCTGCAGTGTAAGGCGGATTCCGGCTAAGAAGCAACGTACGTCCTAACAGCGCGCACGAACTCGCCGGCAATGGTCCGCGCGATCGCGAGCCTGTCGCTGATAGCGCCGCACTTCCAGGCCGGCTGCCGCCACGTGGCAGGCACCAGGGACAAGCACAACGTCGATACCGCTTGAGCCCCGCGCGTGTCACCGCGTCGCGACTCAACGCCGCGCCGCCCTCAGCCCCGGTCTCTTCCTGCCTTACGCCGCCGCTTCCGCCGCGTTGAACTTCACGCTCACCAGGCGGCTGACGCCGGGCTCCTGCATCGTTACTCCATACAGTGCCTGCGCCGCCTCCATGGTCCGCTTGGAGTGCGTAATCACCACGAACTGCGTGGTCGCCGACATCTCCGCGACCAGCTTCACCAGGCGCCCGATGTTCGCCTCGTCCAGCGGCGCATCTACTTCGTCCATCACGCAGAACGGACTCGGCGAATATTTGAAGATCGCCATCAGCACCGCCATCGCCGCCAGCGCCTTCTCGCCGCCGGAAAGCAGCAGGACGTTCTGCAGCCGCTTGCCGGGAGGCGAGCACACGATGTCGATGCCGCTGTCCGCCAGATTGTCCGGATCGGTCAGCCGCATCTCGCCCGTGCCGCCGCCGAAAAGCGTCTGGAAGCCGACCCGGAAGTTCGCGTTGATCGCCTCGAACGCCTCGCCGAATTTCTGCCGCGAGACCTGGTCGATTTCCTGGATCGCCTTCTCCGTGTCGCGAATCGAATCGATCAGGTCCTGCCGCTGCGCACTCAGGAAGTCGTGGCGCTGCTGCGCTTCCTGGTACTCTTCCATCGCCGCCGCATTCACCGCGCCCAGCGCCTCAATCCGCCCGCGGACTTCGTTGGCCGCCTGCTCCGCTTCCGCGATCGCCTCGCCGTCCGGCACCGTTTCGTCGCCCGGAGCCAACTCCTCTACCGCGCAGCCCAGTTCCTTGCGGCTGGTCTCGTCCAGGTACTTCAGCTCCGCCTGCTTCCGCACCAGATCGATCTCGATCTGCGTGCGCTTCTCCTGCGTCTCCTGTACCGCCGCCCGCAGGCCCTTCAATTCTTCCTCGCCGGCGCGCAGCGCTTCGCGCATCCCGGCGTCCTGCGTCGCCATCTCGTTGACCTGCGTATCCAGGCCCGTGATCTGCGCCGCCAGCGACGCCGCCTTCTGATCCAGCTCGATATTGTCGGTCAACAGCCGCGAGCGCTGTTCACCCAACCGCGAAATCTCCGGCGCGATGGCATTCCGCCGGTTCGTCGTCTCGCGGAACTGCTGCTCCAGCCGGCCCATCGCGGAACGCTCCCCGCGGTGCCGCTCTTCCAACCCGGCGAGTTCGGCGCGCGTCTCCGCATGCTCTTCGGCAATCGTCGCCGCCTGGCCTTCCAGCTTCTCCAACTCCTGCCGCTGCGCCTCCAAAGCCTCTTCGCTCTGCGCCCGCAGCCGCTCCTTCTCTTCTACCGCCGCCCGGTTGCGCTCGCGCTGATCCGCGGATTTCTCCGCGTCGCGCCGCAGCCGCTCCAGTTCCAGCCGCGCCACGCTCAGCCGCGAATTCACGCGCGACAAATCATCGCCCAGCTTGCGCATCTCGTGATCCAGCGCCACCCGGTCCTTCTCGCGCGATTGCTGCAGCGCCCGCAGCCGCTCCAGTTCGCCTTCGAACCCGATGATCTCCTGGTTCAAGCCGTCGATCCGCAGCACCATCTCGTCCAGCGTCGCCTGCCGGCCCTTCAACCGCACCGCCAGTTCGCGCGCTTCGCGCTTCATCGCCAGCGGACCCGCGCCGCTCTTCTTGCCGCCCGTCACGGTGTGCCCGTGATAGCAGACGCCGTCCGGCAACAGGAAGTACAAATGCGGATAACTCACCGCCAGCCGCTGCGCCGCATTGCGATCTTCCGCCAGGAAGCACTGCGAAACCCGCGGCATCAGATCCACCGCGCGATCCTTGAAGCCATTCGTCAGCCGCAGCGATTCGCTCAATCGCGCCGAAATTCCCGGTCTCCGGCCCAATCGCCGGCTCGGGCATCGGAACCTGCGGAGCGCCGTTGGGTTCGGGATGCACCAGGAACGTCGCGCGCCCGTCCAGTTCCGCGCGAATGAAATCCAAGCCCCGCTCGGCCTGCTGCCAGTTCTCCACCACCACGTATTCCAGCTCTTCGTGCAGGAATTCTTCGGCCGGCTTTTCGAACTGCGGATCTACTTCCACATAATCCGCCAGCACGCCCATCGGCTTGAGATCGTCCGCCTTGCCCTTTTCGAGCGACGCGAACAGCCGCTTCACGCTCTCCGTTGTATACGTGCGGTGCGCCAGCACCTGCTCCAGCGATTCCTTGCGCGCGCGAATCTGGCTGACCTCGGTCTTCAACCCGTCCATCTCGCGCCGCAGTTCGCCCGCCAGCCGCCGCCGGTCCGCCAGTTCTTCTTCGGTGCGCTTGCGCTCGCCCGTCACCGATTCCAGTTCCATCTGGCGCTGCGCCACCGTCTCGGAAAGCTGCTTCCGCGCGACATCCAGCCGCTCGATTTCCGCCGAAGCCACCTGCTCTTCCCGGGTGCCGCGCGCCGTCTCGCGATCGATTCCCGCCAGGTACTCTTCAATCTGCGCCAGCTGGTTCTTCAACGTCGAAGCTTCACCCAGCAGCCGCAGAATCACCTGCCGCCCCGCTTCAATCGCCCGCTCCCGGTCGCGCACCTTCAGCTGCAAACCTTCGCGCTGCTGGTTGATCTCCGTCATCCGCTCGCGCGATTGCGCGATCTGCGCTTCCAGCCCGTCTACGTTCTTCTTGTGCCCGGCGATCTCTTCGTCCAGCGCATCCAGCCGCAGCCCGAGTTCGTGGGACTCCTTCTCGTTCTGCGCGATGCGCTGTTCGATCGCGCCGCTTTCCTTTACCTGCGATTCCAGCCGACCGCGCGTCCGCTCCGCTTCCACCTGCCGCTCGGCAAGCTGCTTGCGCGCTTCCGTCAGTTGATATTCGATCTCGTAGCAGGCCGTCTGCTGGCGTTCGTGCGCCTGCTCGCGCTCGCCGACCTGCTCGCCGTAGCCCTTCAGCTCCGCCGCCGCCGTATTCAGGTCGATCGCCGTCTTCGCCGCGTCGCGCTCCAGCAGGCGGTACTTGCCGCTCAACACCACGCGCAGCCGCGTCTCCAGCTCCGTCTTCAACTCGCCGTAGCGCTTGGCCTTCGAGGCCTGCCGCTTGAGGGAATTTACCTGCCGCGTGACTTCTTCCAGAATGTCGTAGACGCGCGCCAGGTTCTGCTTGGCGCCCTCGAGCTTGGCTTCCGCCAGCCGCTTCTTCGTCTTGAATCTGGTGATCCCCGCCGCTTCTTCAATTACGTTGCGGCGGTCCTGCGGCTTGGAACTCAGAATCTGCCCGATCCGGCCCTGCTCGATGATCGCGTAGCTTTCCGGTCCCAGCCCCGTTCCCATGAACAGGTCCTGGATATCGCGCAATCGCGCCGTCCGGCCGTCGATCAGGTACTCGCTTTCGCCGGACCGGTAGAGCCGCCGTGTGATCGTGATTTCGGCCGATTTCGGAGCTTGTCCGCCTTCCACCGGCTGAAGCTTGTGGGCCGCGTTTTCGTTGTAGATCTCCGGGTCCACCAGCGTCATCGTGACGTAGGCCATCCCGAGAGGCTTGCGATCCCGCGTTCCCGCGAAAATCACATCCTCCATACGCGCCCCGCGCAGGCTCTTCGCAGACTGCTCCCCCAGCACCCAGCTGATGGCATCGCTGATGTTGCTCTTCCCGCACCCGTTGGGTCCGACAATAGCAGCGACTCCCTCGCCGTTGAACCGGAGTTCGGTTCGATCACAAAAGGATTTAAATCCCTGAAGTTCGACGCGTTTCAGTTTCAGCAAAGCTTTAACCTCGCTTGGCTCGGGGGAGTTGTAACCATACTAAACGCGCCCGGCGTAAAAGTAAAGCGTCTCCACCACACCACGGAGTGCCCTTAGCTACGACACCACAAGATCTAGTGTCGCATGTCCGTGGAATTAAAGTTGCACCTTGGAGACCGAGGGCCACTGAGGCCGCCTCTTCTCGCGAAAGGCGCGAATCCCTTCCTTGAAATCTTCCCCTTCAAACAATTGATTCCGAATCACTTGTGCGATCTCACCAGCGCTTCGCAGATCCACCCCGCGAATGTCCCGAACGAACCCAAGGCCGCTTTGCACCGCTGTCAGGCTGTAATCGCCGATTGTGCGCGCAATCTCCCCGGCACGCTGCGCCGGGTCGGCCGCAATCTCGTGCGCCAGTACCATTTCGCGCGCTTCCTGTGGACCGAAGATTCGTCCCGTAAGCGCCAACTCGAGCGTACGGCGTTCTCCGAGCGCCGCCGCCACTGCCCGGTAGATCAGAAACGGCCACAATCCGAGCCGGATTTCGGTCAGTCCGAAGCTCGCTTCCTCTGACGCGACTACGATGTGGCAGTTGGCCACCAGGCCCGTGCCGCCGCCGATCGCCGGCACCGTGAACCGCCGCCACAATCGGCTTGGTCAGCCGCGCTCCGACGGTGAACAGGCGTTCGTGTACCGCGTTGATTTCACTGGTGTCGGCCGCCCCTTCGATCTCCACCAGGTCCATCCCGGCGCAAAATGCCTTGCCGTTGCCAGTCAACAGAATCGCGCCGATGCCCGGGTCGCCCTCGGCCGCTTCGAGCGCATCCACCAGCGCGCGGCACAGCGCGGCGTCCAGGGCATTGCGTTTTTCGGGACGGTTGAGGGTAAGCCGCAGAATGCGCCCCTCGCGAACGGAATGAAGCAGATCGGTCATTACGCCGTTATGGCGGAGAATAGCCTTGGTCCGGCGCGGAGCTCGCCGTTGCAACCAATTATATAGGAAATGCCGCGGGCCGGCTTTAGTGCGACATCGTGGCCAGATCCGACGTGCCTTCCCCGACCTGCTGTCTCCACATGGCGTAATAGAGCCCTTTGTTCGCCAGCAGTTCCGCATGGCGGCCAAACTCGACGATCTTGCCGCGCTCGAGCACGTAGATGCAGTCCGCGTGCAGGACCGTGGAGAGGCGGTGAGCGATCAGGCAGGTGACCGCATCGCGGCTGGCCGCCACATCGCGGATCGTCTGGCTGATCTCTTCTTCGGTCAGCGAATCGAGCGACGAGGTCGCCTCATCGAACACCAGCAACTGCGGCCGCCGCAGCAGGGCGCGCGCGATCGAAAGGCGCTGCTTCTCGCCTCCCGAAACCTTCACTCCGCCTTCGCCGATCACGGTGTCCAGCCCGCGGTCGGCGCGCTTCAACAGGCTCTCTACCGAGGCTTGCCGCAGTACCTCCAGGCAATCCTCGTCGCTCGCATCCGGCCGCACGAAACGCAGATTCTCGCGAATCGAGCCGGAGAACAATTGCGCGTCCTGGGTAACGAAGCCGATGCGCTCGCGCAGGTCCTCGATCGCGATCTCGTCCTCCGCGACACCGTTGTAATAGATGTGGCCGGTCTTGGGCCGGTAGAGGCCCACCAGCAATTTCACCAGCGTGGTCTTCCCCGCCCCGGAAGGCCCGACGAAGGCGATGGTCTCGCCCCGATTTACCTCAAAGCTGATCTCTCGAAGCGCGGGCGACGATGCCGATTGATGCTGAAAGCTCACCCGGTCAAAACGCAAACTATCCAGCGCCCCGATGCGCACCGGATGCTCCGGCCGCGGCTCCGGCGGCAGATTGAGGATGGTCTCGAAATTGATCAGCGAGACCTCCGTCTCCCGGTACACGTTGATCACGTTGCCCAATTCCTGCAGCGGGCCAAAGATGAAGAACGAATAAATGAACAGCGAGAAGAACTGCCCGACCGTGATGCGCTGCGTGAAGATCAGATACAGCATCAGGAAGAGAATCGACGTGCGCAGCAAGTTCACGAAGCTCCCCTGCACGAAGCTCAGGCTGCGCAAATACCGGACTTTCTTGAGCTCGAGCTTCAGAATCTTGGCGGTGGTGGCGTTGAGCCTGGCGATCTCCTGCTGCGCCAGCCCCAGGCTCTTCACCAGCTCGATGTTGCGCAGCGATTCGGTGGTGGCTCCCGCCAGCGCGGTGGTCTCTTTGACAATCACCTTCTGCACTTCTTTGATCTTGCGGCTCAGGACGGAGCTCAAACCGCCGAGCAGCGGCACGGTCAACAGGTACGCCGGGGCAATCGCCCAGTGCACGCGCGTCGCGTAGACCATCACGAAAGCCAGCCCGATCAGCGTCGTGAACACCAGGTTTACCGAGACCGAGATCAGCTTCTCGACGTCGGTCCGCACCTTCTGCAGCTTGCCCAACGTCTCTCCGCTGCGCTGATCTTCGAAGAGCGTGTAGGGCAGTTCGAGCGAGTGGCTGATGCCATCGGCATAGATCCGCGCGCCGACCTGTTGCGTGATCAGATTGACGCAGTAGTCCTGAAAGTTCTTGGCCACGCGCGAAATAAACGCCACGCCGACCGCCGCCCCCAGCAGCACGCTGACGCCGCGCAGAAACTGCGCCTGCGTATAGGCGTTGTACTTTGTAGCGTAGGAATCGATAATGTGCCGGAAGATGTATGGATCCAGCATGGAGAAGATTTGATTGATCGCCGCCAGCACCAGCGCCGCCACAGCCAGCTTCCAGTAATCCCGCAGATACCCGTAGAGAATGCGCATTTGAGTTTCTACTATTGTCGCCCAACCGCCGCGCGCAGCAACTCGCCGACGCTCCATGCCTGCGCCACGCAGCCGCGCGGTGTATGCGGCGCGTCGCCATCGGCGATCTCCGCGAATTGGCCCAGGCAGGGCGAACCCGGCCCGCGCAGCCAGCCGTCCACGCGCGAGTCGTCGCCCTTCACCTTGCGATAGGCCGTCACGAAGGGGCCGAGCAACCATGGCCAGACCGTTCCCTGGTGATAGGCGCCATCGCGGCTGGCGACTCCGCCCTCATAGCGTCCGCGATACCGGGAATCGCGCGGCGAAAGCGTGCGGATCCCGGCGGGAGTAAACAATTCGCGTTCCACCACATCGAGCACGCTGCGCGAACGCGCCTCGTCTTCCAGAATGCGGTGCGGCAGACTCAGCGCGAAGAGCTGGTTCGGCCGGATTGCGGCATCGCGTTCGTTCCCATTCACCACGTCGAACAGGCAACCGTCTTCTTGGTTCCAGAACTGTTCGGCAAAATTGCGCAGTGCGCGGTCTGCCAGTTCCCCGAGCGAGGCCTCGGATTGCCGGTCATCGAAGCGAGCGGCCATCGCTTGCAGAATTCGCAGCGCGTTATACCAGAGGGCCTGGATCTCCACCGGCTTGCCGATGCGGGGCGTGACCGCTTCGCCGTTCACCCTCGCGTCCATCCAGGTAAGCTGCGTGCCCGGTTCGCCGCAGGCCAGCAGGCCGTCTTCGTCCGCGTGAATGCCGTAGCGCGTACCGCGCCGGTGCCAGTCCACGATGGTTTTCAGGACTGGGAACATGCTCTGGCGAAGGAAATCGTCGTCACCCGCAGCTTCTCCATAGGCGCGCACCGCTTCGAAGAACCAGAGCGTGGCATCCACCGTGTTGTACTCCGGCGCTTCGCCTCCATCGGGAAATCGATTAGGCAGCATGCCCTGGTCCACGCTCGCGGCGAACGCGAGGAGAATGCGCCGCGCGGCCTCGTGCCGGCCGGTGACGAGCGTCAGCCCCGGCAGCGCGATCATCGTGTCGCGGCCCCAATCGCTGAACCAGTGGTAGCCCGCGATCACCGTATTCAGTTCGCCGCGCTGTACTAAAAACGCGTCCGCCGCCGCGGTCAAGCGCTCGACGAACGAGCCTGCTGTTGGCGTTGTGCCCTCCATTGCCGCAGTTCCGGTGGCCGGGGACGCGGTCGGATCGGCCATGGGCGCGGCCGCAACAATTGCGGTGCGCCGCGCGATTTCGTGTGCGCGCATGGCGGCGGCTTCATCGGCATCATGCGGCACGGTGGACGCAATTAGCGGCGCCGCGGCATTCGGGGTCAGCGAGAGGCGGAGCACCATCGGGTTAAAGAGGTCTTCGCTAAAATCCAGACCGCGCTCGCGTTCGATATCGTATTCGAAGTTCAGGTACCAGCCGTCTCCCGGCTCCACCGCCGCCGCCGCGGGGTGCGCGAGGTAGAGCGCGGGCAGGCCGGGGTAAGGGCGCATTACCAGGCATGCCGTCGCGCGTCTCGAAATGCGGATCGATCGCGCTATTGCGGTGAGTGGTCGAGTGATAGTCGCGGAAGGCAATCAGCGGGCGCAATTCCAGGGTCGCCTCCGCCGAGGCTTCATACTCCACCACCGTGGTATTTTCGCCGTGCACCATGAAGACGCGCTTTTCCAGCGTGACGCCCTCCGCCTCGAAGACGAAGACAGGGAATGGGTCGAGCCGGAACTCGCGCAGGTAACGATAGCCTTCGGGATAGACGGTGCCGGGATAACGATTCGAACCTAACTGGTAGCGCTGCCCGCCGATCACGAGCGTCTCCTCCAGCTTCGAGAGCATCACGACACGGCCTACCGGAGGCTTGGTCGCGGCGGTCAAAAGGCCGTGATAGCGGCGCGTGTTCCAGCCCAGGATGCTCGACGACGCGAAGCCTCCCAGACCATTCGTCTCCAGCCATTCCAGCTTGCGCGCCGCTTCGGGATCGCCGCATACGGCCCGCTCGATACGAATCACACCCATGCGGGAATATTCTAGTGGGTAGCCGGGATATATGATAGGCCGGGCAAAACGCGAAGTCCCATGATCTTCTCTAACAAGCCGCGGATCAACGATTTCGAAGCGGCGGCGCTGCCGCACCTGAACGACATCTACCGGATGGCGGCGCGCGTGATTCGGGACGGCGCTCGGGCCAATGACATTGTTCAGGACGTATACCTGCAGGCGTGGAAGTCTTTCGACAAGTTCGAGCCGGGAAGCAACTGCCGGGCCTGGCTTTTCAAAATCCTTTTCTACACGATCCATCACTACCGGCGGAAATGGTTGAACATCCGGATGGTGAAGGAGAGCGAGGAGATTCTCGAGTTCGCCACGGCCAGCGAACCGCCGGTGCCGGAGCACATCACGGACGAAGAAATTCTGGCGGCGCTCGATCAGGTCCCGCAGGATTTCCGCAGTGCGGTGCTGCTGGTGGACGTGGAAGAGTTCTCCTATAAAGACGCGGCCGGGATTTTGGGCGTGCCGATTGGAACCGTAATGTCGCGCTTGAGCCGAGGGCGGAAAATGCTGCGCGAGAGGCTGGCCGGAGTGGCGCAAGCCTATGGAATTCGCCGAAATCCCCAGGAAGGACGGAGCGCATGAATCGGATTCAATTTGGAGAAGGCGCCTGTGAAAAGACCCGTCTGTACATGGACGCGTATCTGAGCAGCGAGTTGCTGGTGGAGACGACGCAGGAGCTGCTGCGACATTTGGAAGGATGTCCCGCGTGCGCCGCCGAGCTGGAAGCGCGCACTCGTCTTCGAGGACGGCTGAAGGCGGCGGTGCAAGGGCAGGCCGCGCCGCCGGAACTGCCGGCGCTGGTGCGGGAACGGCTGCGCAGTAAGCGGCGTTCGAGCGCCTGGTTTGCGATGGCGTGGCCTCGCTACGGAATCGCGGCGATGGCGGTGGCGTTGATCTGCGCTGCATTCTGGGCATCGCCCGGGAACCCGTCACTGCCGGGGTTGACCGACCGGGCGGCGCAGGCCACGTACGTGCGGCGCGTCTCGGCGAAGGTGGGGCAAGTCTTCCGGCCCGGCCTGGCGGATCATATTCACTGCGCGATCTTCCGTAAATATCCGCAGACTCCGCCCAGTCCCGAAGAGATGCAGGCGAGATTGGGAGTGGAGTATCAAGGGCTGCTGCCGCTGGTGGCGCCGGTGATCCCGGAGGGTTATCGCGTGGTGTTGGCGCATCGATGCACATACGGGGACCGGCATTTCGTACATCTGACGATGCGCAAGGGCAACGACGTGATCTCGTTGGTGATCGCGCGCAAGAACGACGGCGAAACGTTCCACGGGCTACCCCCCGCGGTCAGCGCATCGGGTGTGCCGGTGTATCAGGCGTCCACGGAAGACTACCGCGTCGCCGGGTTCGAAAGCGATCCGTACCTGGTCTTCGTGATCAGCGAACTGGGTGGCAAGGCGAATCTACAGCTTGCCGCCGCGCTGGCGCCGGAGGTACGGCGGCTGCTGACGCAAGAGGCGCCCGGTCCTTTACTATGAAGAGATGAGCAACGCCATGGAAGATGTGCTGACACCGGCGCTGGTGGTTTTTCCGGAGATTGTGGACCGGAACATCGAGCAGACGCTGGCGCGTTTGGGCGGTAATCCGGAGCGGTGGCGTCCGCACGTGAAGACCGCGAAACTGATTTCCACGATGCGCCAGATGACGGCGCACGGAATTCGCAACTTCAAGTGCGCGACCACACTCGAACTGCGCACGATTTGCGAGGCGGGCGCGGCGGACGTGCTGGTGGCGTTCGCGTGCTGGGGCACGCGGGCGCGGCGGGTGGCGGAAATCGCGCGCGAATTCCCCGCGGTAACGATCTCGGCGCTGGTGGAGGATGCACGCAATCTGGCGGAGTGGAAGGGGGCGAAGGTCGGCATTTTTATCGATGTGAATCCTGGCGCGAATCGTACCGGGATCGAGCAAGCCCGGGTGGACGAGATCGTGGAACTGGCGCGGGCAATCCGTAGCGCGGGGCTGGTGTTCCGGGGGCTGCATTACTACGACGGGCAGCACCGGCAGGCCGATCTGGCGGAACGGACGGCGGCGGCTTGGGCCGGGTATGAGCGGCTGCTGGGGATTGTGGACGCGCTGACCAAGGCGGGGCTGGCGCCAGGCGAACTGGTGACGGCGGGAACTCCGTCGATGCCCTGTTCGCTTTCGTTTCCGGGATTTTCGGGCGCGCCCTTCGTTCATCGCGTGTCGCCGGGAACGGTAGTTTACAACGACATGAGCAGTCTGGAACAGCTGCCGGACTGGGGATACCAGCCCGCGGTGTTCGTGGTGGCGACGGTGATCAGCCATCCGATCGACGGCATCGTGACCTGCGACGCGGGACACAAATCGGTTTCGGCCGACGCGGGAATTCCCAACTGCACGGTACGCGACTGGCCGCATCTGGAACCGATGCATCCGAGCGAAGAGCACTTGCCGATTCGCGTTCCAGCGGGAACTAAGTCGCCCGTGCCGGGTGATTTGCTTTACCTGATGCCGAAGCATGTTTGTCCCACGGTGAATAATTTCAATGAGGCGCTGCTGTTGAGAGACGGCCGTCTGGTTGTGGAACCGGTGACGGCGCGGGGCCGCGAAACGCCGCTGCGGCAAGAGACACTTGTCCCCTAAGTTTGAGTGAAACAGAAAACGTTGCGGCGGCCGGGGGCTTTCGGTCTTATCGCCGTGCGTGCCCGGCCGCCAGTGATTCGACTGTACGCTACGAAGACGTAAGAACTCGGCTGGATGGCCTCTCGATCGTCCACTCGTTTCGCGTGATCAGTCTCTGTATCCAGGGGTGCGGCAATCAAACGCTATCCGCGACGGTCCCCCGGGTGTGATCGGTTCGAACCGAAGATCTCTCCGCCGGTCTCCTCCACGTAGGGGAACCACCGTTTAGCCGTTAACGGGCTTACGGAGAGTCAGCACCACTTCAGGTCAACGTATCCTGGCCAGGATGAAAGCTGTTGGTGTCGCGCTGTGGTTTGCGCAACTCTCTACCTGATGGAGAAGTTAGCACGGAGATAAGAGAGTATCGGGTAAGTTACTCCTGTAAGTTACTCAAAAGAGGCCGAAGATAAATTTTAAGTTTTGGTGACAGGCTCCCGCGCGGATCACGAAATGATATGAAATGGGAGTATGGACGGCGTCAGGATGGATAAGTGGCTGTGGGCGGCGCGATTTTTTAAGACGCGCTCGATGGCGGCCAAGGCGTGCGAGCTGGGCCGGATCGAAGCCAACGGGCAGACGGCGAAAGCGGCGCGCGAGGTTCGGGCGGGCGACATGCTGCGGGTGAAGCGGGAGGGCGGAGAGTTGCAGGTAGAGGTGCTGGGCGTGAGCGAGATGCGGGGTCCGGCGCCGGTGGCGCAACTGCTTTACCGGGAGACGGAGGCCAGCCGGGAGCTGCGAATCCGGATGGCGGAGGAGCGGCGCATGCAGCCGCACTTTGAAGCGGAACGGGAGGGGCGGCCCTCGAAGCGCGACCGGCGCGCGATCGGCAAACTGCGGGGCCGGATTTGATCGCCGAAGGGGTGATGGCGGACGGTCCGCTGGGCGAGTTGGCGAAGGAGACGCTGCTGATTGTGGGGGCGCTGTTTCCGATTGTCAATCCGATCGGCAACACGCCGATTTTTCTTTCCCTGACGCGGGGACTTTCGGGGAGCGGCCGCGCGATTCTGGCGCGGATGATCGCGATCAACGGGTTGATCCTGATTCTCACCTCGATTTTCATCGGGACGCACATTCTGGCATTTTTCGGAATTTCCCTGCCGGTGGTGCAGGTGGGCGGCGGACTGGTGGTGATTTCGACCGGGTGGGCGCTGTTGCGCCAGCCGAACGATGAGGAGACCGGGGAGGAAGGCGCGGAGAAGGAATGCCACGAGGCCGACTATGCGCGGCAGGCATTTTATCCGCTGACGCTGCCGCTGACGGTGGGGCCGGGATCGATCTCGGTCGCGATCACGGTGGGGGCGAACCGGCCGGAAGGGTCGGAGTGGCGGTGGCCACTGATCGGTGGGATGTTACTGGGATCGGCGGTAATCGCGTTGTCGATCTACTTGAGTTACCGATTCGCGGAGAGGCTGGGGCGAACGCTGGGGGATTCGGCAATGAATGTGATTATTCGCATGTCCTCCTTCATTCTGGTTTGCATCGGGGTGCAGATTTTGTGGAATGGGCTGAGCGCGCTGTTGCGGACGGTAATCCATTAAGGGGCTGCGGAACTATTTGGCTTGCGGAGCGTATAAAGGGCATGACTCGAACGATGCTTTTGATGTTTGCGCCGGTACTGGCGTTTTCGGCGGACGTGAGCGGGCAGTGGAATCTGCATTTGGTGCGATTTGGTGAAGAGTTTGCCGCGGCGCGGGTGGAGCTCAAGGCGGAGGGGACCAAGGTCACCGGAAGCTTGAACGAATTGAAGCTGGCCGGGACGGTGGAGAACGATCGGATCCATTTGACGGCGACGCGCGACGATAAGGACTGGGGGACGTTCGAAGGCCAGGTTCACGGCGACCAGATGGACGGCAGCGTGAAGCAGGGCAAGGACGAATTCAACTGGAAGGCGAGCCGGCTCCAGGCGAACAGCGACGGCCCGAAAACGCATGTGTTCGTTCCCACGCAGTTCCACCGGGCATTTTCCGGGGCGATCGCGCCGGTGCTCCACATTCATTCGGGCGATACGATTCAGACCACCACGGTAGACGCCGGAGGGACGGACTCGCAGGGGGTACGGCGATCGATGGGGGGAAATCCGGAAACCGGGCCGTTCTATGTGGAGGGGGCGATGCCGGGCGATACGCTGGCGATCGAGTTTCACCGGATCCGGCTCAATCGGGATTCGGCGGGGAGCGGGGACCGGATCGTGCCGAGCGCGGTGCAGCCCGGGTATTACCGCAACGCGAAATTCGACGATCAGTTCAACAGCGAATGGAAACTGGATCGGGAAAAAGGCGTCGCGATGCTGGCGAAGCCGACGGAGCGGATGAAGAATTTCCGGGTGAAGATGCAGCCGATGCTGGGCTGCGTGGGGGTGGCGCCGCCGCAGAATCAGAGCTTCCGGTCCGGCTGGTTGGGACCGTGGGGCGGCAATATGGATTACAACGGCCTGCGCGAAGGGACCACGGTATACCTGCCGGTTTTTCAGGAAGGGGCACTGTTATTTGTGGGCGACGGACACGCGCTGGAGGGTGACGGCGAGTTAAACGGCGATGCGCTGGAGACTTCGATGGACGTGGAGTTCACGGTGAAATTGATTGCCGGCAAGAGCACGCAGGCGCCGCGGTTTGAAAACAGCGAATTCCTGATGGCGTCGGGGATCGCCGGGTCGCTGCCGGAAGCGTTGCAGCAGGCGACCACGGAGCTGGCGAAGTGGCTGGAGCGGGATTATAAGCTTTCGCCGAACGAATCGAACGTGATTTTGGGAACGTCGATCCGGTATGAGGTGGCGGAAGTGGTGGACCCGCAGGTTCACATTGTGGCGAAGGTGAGCAAGGCGGTGCTGGAGACGCTGAAGTAAACTCTGTCCTATCTGGGGAGGCGCGCTTTGCGATCGGCTTGTTTCAACGATTTAAAGTGGCGAAGCGCTTCTTCCACAGCGGTGCCGCATTCGCGGCAGGTGGTGTAATGCTTTTCGAATTCGGCAGCCTCGACGGGGCCCAGGGAACCGTCGCAGTAAGATTCCGCCACCTGTTCGATGTCGTCCGGGCAGGAAGTAGGATTTGCAGGCACTATCCTATAAATAACAGGAAGCGGGGCTGGCCGCAATCGGTAATGCCGTTAGGTGACTTGGCATCCTCTGATTACAATGTAGAAGATGCGATTTTCGTTGGCGGCCCTCTTTCTTTGTTCGGTCGCATTTTCCCAAACCCCTTCGATTACGTCGGTGCAGCCAGCGACGGTCAGCGCCGGCGGTCCGGCGTTTACGCTGACGGTAAACGGCAGCGGCTTCCTTTCGGGCTCGACGGTCAAGTGGTCCGGGACATCCCTCCCCACCAGTTATTCGAGTGACAGTCTGGTGACGGCATCGGTGCCGGCGAACCTGATTGCGATCTGCGGCAGATTTCCGGTCACGGTGACGAACCCGGGCGGCACGTCGAACGCGAATGTGACGGTGGTAGTGAATCCGGTGCTCAACGGGATCAGCCCCAACCAGGCGGCGGCGGGCAGCGGCGGGTTTACGGTGACGGCGTTCGGGCAGGGGTTTTCGAGCAATGTGGTGTTGACGCTGAACGCCAACGGGGGACGCAGCAATATCGGGACGAATTACGGATCGCCGACAACTTTGAGCGGCTTCATTCCGGCGAGCGCGTTGACCGGGGTCTATCCGGTATCAGTGCAGGCGACGGATACTTCCACGGGCGCGACGACGACGGCGTTTCCGATCGCGCTGACTTACGCGTCGGCGGTAAAGCTTATCCCCGAAGCGATCAACGCGGGGGATCCGGATTTCACGTTATTCGTGGGCGGCTCGAACTTCGTGCCGGGTGTGCAGGTGCTTTGGAATACGACGCCGCTGGTGACGCAGTATTTCGATTCGGCGGAGTTGACGGCGACGGTGCCGGCGGCGCTGTTTGCGGATCCGGCGGGCGGGCAGATCGGCATTTCGGTGAAGAACCCGGGAGCGGTGCCGACCAACGCGTTGATCTTTATCGTCAGACCCGATCCGCGCGGGACGACGCTCTTGAGCCTGGACCCGGCGGCGGCGGTGACCGGGGGACCGGCGTTTACGTTGACCGCGATCGGGTCGCGCTTCACTCCGCAATCGGCGATTGTCTGGCAGACGACGCCGCTGCCGACGACATTTGTGGACTCGACGAAATTGACGACGACGATTCCGGCGAATTTGATCGCGATCGACGGTTCGGCGGCGATCACGGTGGCGACGCCGGGAGTGAGTTCGTCGGCGATTGTGCGGCTGCCGATTGTGTCCTCGGCCCCGACGGTGACGGCGATTTCCCCGACGAGCGTGGCGATGGGGGCGGCCGGATTCACGATGACGATCACCGGGAACGGGTTCATTCCGGCTTCGAAGGTGGTGGCTACGCCGGATCTGCCGCTGACCACGACGTATGTGAGTTTCACGCAGCTTACGGCGACCGTGCCGGCGAGCGCGGTGGCGGGCGCGGGGAAGTTACGCGATCCGGGTTACCAATCCCGGCGGGATTGCTTTCGCCCTTGCCGCAGACGTTTACGGTGAAGGCGCCGACGCCGGTAGTTTCCGGTTTGAGCCCCGCGACGGCGCCGGCCGGGGGTAGCGATTTCACGCTGACCGTAAATGGGAGCTCGTTCACGAGCCACGCGGTGGTGACCTGGAACGGAACGCAACTGACGACCGTGGTAGTGAGCGCAACGCAACTGACCGCGACGGTGCCGGCGGGATTACTGGGCACGCCGGGGCTGGTGAGCGTGGCGGTGACCAACGAAGGGCAGACGAATTCCAATGCAGTGAGCTTTACCGTGACGGGCGCGGGACCGGTGATCGTCAGCCTGAATCCGACGTTCGCCACGGCGGGCGGGGCGGCGTTCACGCTGACGGTGAAAGGGAGCGGGTTCGCGGCGGGATTCAAGGTGCAATGGAACAGCTCGGCGCTGGCGACGACGTTCCAGAGCGATACGCAGTTGACGGCGGCGGTGCCGGCGAATTTGATTGTGGCGGCCGGGCTCGGTGAACATTACGGTGTCGGGGAGCGGGAGCGCTTCGAACGCGGTGGCATTCGTGATCGCGGGGACGACGCCGACGACGAGTACGGCGGGCATTTTGAATGCGGCGAGCAATGTGCCGGCGATCGCTCCGGGCGCGCTGATTTCGATTTACGGCGCGAATCTGGCGGGCGGAGAGGTCGCGGCGGCGGCGATCCCGCTGGATACGACGCTGGGCGGCACGACGGTCACGGTGAACGGCACGGCGATCCCGCTGCTGTTCGTGAGCGCGGGGCAGATTAACGCGCAGGTGCCGTACGAGACGAAGACGGGGACGGCGAAGCTGATTGTGCAGGCGGGCGGCGGCGCAGAGCGCGGAGGTGAGTTTCCCGGTGGCGGCGACGGGGCCGGGCGTCTTCACGCTGCAGCCGACGAATCACGTGGTGGCGCAGAATCTGCCGGACTTCACGCTGAACGGGGCGAGCGCGCCGACGTTCCCGGGGCAGTACGTCACGCTGTACGTGACTGGGCAAGGCGCGCTGGACAACCCCGTGGCGACGGGCGCGGGAGCGCCTGGAAATCCGCTCTCCTTACCGCTGGCTCCGGTGGCGGTGAAGATCGGGGGACAGCTCGCGGAGGTGCAGTTTGCGGGGCTGGCGCCGGGATTCGTAGGGCTGATGCAGATCAACGTGAAAATTCCGCAGCTGGCGGCCGGCGAGCAGACGGTGGACGTGAGCGTGGGCACGGTGTCGGCGAGCCAGACGATGATCACGGTGGGCGCTAAGTAAGGGGCGGGAGTTAGTCGCGGGAAAGCAGAAGGGGCACATCGCGGGCGCGCGCTAATTCGTCACGCCAGTGGCCGCCCAGAGTGAGCGGCAATAACGCGAAAGGAACGTGTTATATTGTCGTTCCGATGCCAACTGCCACCAAGCCGCCACTCGCAGCTAGTCTGATCCTTTGCGAGACAGTTCTCGAAGAGAAATCCGGTCTGCAAAGCGCGATTCGTATGCTCACACATCTGGCGTTGTCCGCAGGCAATAACCTCGCTAATTTTAATAGCCTCACGATAATCACAGGCCATCCCGGCGATACCGACACTCACTCTCTCCAAGTCCGCATGGTTGGCGAGGGCTCGAATGGCTGGTACGAAGTCGCATCCGCTCCTGTCCGCAGCTTCAGCTATGGGTTTAAGATAGACCCCAACGGTCCCGGAGGGTACAACCTCACCACCAACTTCTCTGTGGACGTTACGAAGTTAGACTTGGCTTCAACGTTCTTTGTTCAGGCGTGGCTCGACGGAGCTCACGTCGCCCAAGCTCCAATTACGCTGCGGCGCTGAAAGGCGCTGCGTTGCTGTAGTTTTCACTGTTGGATCTTGCGACGGAGGGCGGAAATGGCTCGTTTGAGCGGTTGGTTACGATCGATGGTTCGGCAAAAGGCCGGATTGCATTCGCGAAAACCTGGGACGCTTCGTGTTCGTTCAGGTCGCCCAGATCGGCGAACACCGATTCTATTGCTGCGACACAATCTCTTGCAACACCTGTATCATGTTGCCCCCAAGACGACGAGACAAACCAATCCTCAAACTGATCGAGGGTCAAGCCGCCGAATCGCATTGCATCTATCTGCTCTGAAAGTTGCTCAATTGTGAACATGGGCGACACCGATCCTATTATACGCCGGGTGTGCCCCGAGCATTTGTGCAAATTATTCAATGCAAGCGGGATAATGGAACTGGTTGACAATAGATCTCTTATCGGGAATGTGATTACCAACAGAAAGCAAAGCTCCTGGACCGACCACAATGGGAACATCCTCACATTGACGGATATCCTGGTAGTTACTGATCCCCGCTTTCAAACGGGCGATCCACGCTACGAGATCCTGCGCGCTAACCGGCATCGTACAGATTCCGGAGTCATAGGAGCGAGCGGAAAATGGGATCCCAACCCGATACTCGTGGAAGGGATCATTTATCGAAAATTTAGGACTCGGAGGGGGCGTAAGCCAAGCTGTGAACTGTGTGAAGCTGGCGATATGATTCCGCTTGACGAACGATTCCATGGCTCTGAATACCGCCCGGGAGACCCGAACTTTGATGAATTGGAATAGCATGGATGCGTGAAGGCCTAGCCGGAATACGTCGAAGGCATGGAGGCGCGCCTGATGAAAAAGCGCTTTCGGTGCCACGCGGAGAGCCGCGAAGGCAAACATCGACATCAGGTTGATGCGGTGAGCCGCCTGCCTACGATCTTCGGCATGATGCATACGAACCGCTTCCCATCAACCGCTTGCAGTTGTTGATCGAAACGCCAGTTCGTCAACGTAGCGGAACAGGGGAAGGGTACACGATTACATACCTTCCGTCGATGGTGCACAGCCGACGGTGCACATCAGAAGGGCCAAGAAGTTCTCCATGTTGTTGGTGTGCATGTTCCCTTCTACGTAGTAGGCCATGTAGTTCGCGACGTTGTAAGGTGTAGCTGTCATGCATGCGGTAGGTGCCAGCCCATACAGCAGAATGAGTCTGAGTTCCGGGGTCAATGCTGCGGAGAATCATCTCGCGCATGACCGTGGATCGATCACGGATTACGTCAGCATGAATCTTGCCACCGCGCTCCAGCCTTCGATTGACGATGCTCCTTCCGCTAGAATTGCGGCCTTCCTTCTGCCGGCGAACTTCTCTTGTGCACGTTCCGCGCTTTGCCTGCGATAAAGGTTTCGTCAATCTCCACTTCGCCGCCCAGCATTCCGCCCCTGCACCTGCAAGCCGAGGCGCGCGCGGTGCCGCATGAACCACGGTCTTTTGGGTAACGCCGATTCCCCTTGAATCGCCCAGGAAGAGATCGCGTTCTTTGCGGCCGCGAACAGCCACATAACGGAAAGTCACTTTCAAGCGTTGTGGGCGTGGCGCTTCGAGCCATCGATCCATGCGGCATCGCTCTCTTACTGGGTCACGGTCAGGGTCGCGGCGGCGCCGGCGATGGTTCCTACGGTAACGATGACGGGCTGGGATCCCAGGGCGGCGGACGCGGGGACGGTGACATTGATTTGGGTCACGCCGACCAGGCCTGCCGGGATGCCGACGAACTGGACGGGGGCGGAGACTCCGCCGATGGTGACACTGGTGGACTGCACGGGTGCGGGTAGCTGCGCGACGGCAGTGCCGGCGGCGGGGGCGGCGCCGGTGGCGACGGCGGGCGATACGGCGCCGGCGCCCGTCATATAGAGCGAGATCACGGCGCCGCGGGCGGCCGTGGCGGCGGGAGTGACGGTGCCCGTCGGCATCGGTAAATAGCCGCGGGGGCAGCGGCTGCAACGCGTGAAGGTGGTAGATCGCGGCGGCGCCGTTGACGGTGACGGTGAGCGTCACGGGTTGATTCAGCGGGGTCTCATAGGGAATCTGCACATTGAGCTGCGTGGGCGAGACGTAATAGAGCGGCGCGCCGACGCCGCCGATGGTGACGCTCACGCCCAACTGCTGCAGGGGCAGCGGCACGGTAGACGCGGCCCAGGCTGCGCCCGCGAGATTCGAACCGAAGACCGTCAGGACCATCCCGGGAGCGTAGGCCGAACGGAAGGAAGCTCCGTTTGCCAGGCTCGTGATGGACGGCGGCCCGGAGGCGGCGGGCGTTACGGAAAGACTGATGATGGCCGCGGCGGCCATTGAGCGCGGTATCCCCGCTGTACTGCGCCACGATGCTATTGGAACCCACTTGCAGGAGCGCGGCACTCACGGTAATGGCGGCGGTGGCAGACGAGCCGGTGCCGCTCAGGGTCGCGGTGCCGATCAGTTTGCCGGCAGAAAGAAAGGTCACGGAGCCGGTAGGAGTGGCGCCGGTGCTGCCGCTGACTGTGGCGGTGAGAGTCACGGTGCCGGTGGAGATGACAGAGGTTGCGGTGGCCTGCAGGGCAACGGTAGCGGCGGCGCGATTGACGGCGCCGGCGGCGGTATGCCAGGAGGTGACGAGGTTGTAGGCATCGATGGAACCGAGTCCGCTGGCAAGATCGTAGCCTTGGCCGGCGGAATAGCCGTAGGAGCCCGGGGATGCAATTGCGCGAGCGCGCTGAACAGGTGAGCGTGATGGTGTTGTCGCCGGTGGTGACATCGTGGAAGGCGCCGGTGCCCGGCCTGGGCGAGCGCGTAGAGACGCGGATTGACGTTGCCGGCGCCGGGAGCGGACTGCGCGCCGGTGGAGACCAGGTACTGATTGAGCAGCGCGGTGATTCCGGCGAAGGAGGGCGTGCCGGCGGAGGTTCCGCCGTAAACCGAAAGCTGACCGCCGGAGTAGACCAGGTAGCCATCGTGATTGGCGGAGGCGGAGAGCGAAATATCGGGAACGTTGCGCGCGCCGTTGGTGGGAACGCCGAGCCCGGTCTGCCAGGAGGGCTGCGTGAAGATGGTGCTGGCGCCGCCGCCGCCGGCCGCAGGATTGCCGCTGCGTGCTGTCATTCCACACCGATTCGGGAATGTAGGCAAGAGCCGAGCCGCCGTTGGCGGCCATGGTGGGATTCCAGAACTGGCCGGCGGATTCGTTGAAGGTGGTGCCGCCGATACCGGTGACTTCGGGAATATCGGCGGGCGAATCGACGGCGAGGCCGGCGCCGCTGCCGGACGTGCCGGTGTAGCAATCGGCGCCGCCGGAATCGCCCGAAGCATTGATCCAGGTGATGCCCTGGGCATTCGCCTGGCGTGCCCAGGTCTGCATGAGCAGCATGTCGGAGCGCAGGGTCTGCGGTTCGCAGAGGCCATAGCTCAGGCTGATGACGGGGGCCAGATTCTGATCGATGGCGTACTGCACGGCATCCATCACATCGTTCGAGAAGACATAGATGAGGGACGCCTGGGGGGCGGTGGCGCCGGCCCACTCGAGATCCAGATCGGCTTCGCCGAGATCGTCTTTGACGGTGCCGGGATCGGTGGTGTTGGGTACCAGAAGCACCTGCGGATCGGCGGCGGGGAGTTGGAATTTGGCGCGGAACTGCTGGATGTCGGTGAAAGCGATGCGGGTCTGTCCCGCGATCACGATCTTTTGGCCGGTGCCATCGTATCCGGAGTTCCAGAGGGCTTTGATGTTGTAGATGGTGCCGAGGTCATCGGGGCTCAGGTAGTGGTTGCCGGAGGCGGAGGTGTAGTCCGGGGCGAGCGCCGCCTGGTGGAGGCGGGAGCGCGGCTGCATCAGGAAATCGTGGAGGCCGTGGATGCTGCGAACGGCGGTCTGCAGCGCGGTGGGGAGCGAAGGGTCGGCAGTATTGGCGAAGTGGTTGCGGCCATTCACGCTATAGCGGTGGAGGCTGACCTGGAGGGCCTGATCGACATCGCCGGCGGTGCCGGTGAAGGAGACGGACATGCGGCCGCGGCCGACGGAGGTGACGTGCAGGTTGTGCTGCTCCAGCCAGGCGGTGATTTTGGCGATGTCGTCGGAGGAGGCGCCGAAGCGGTCGGCGTACTGCTCCGGAGTGAGCCAGTGGTGGTAATCGGGGGATGCCGGGTTTTGCTGCGCGGCGAGGAAGGTGTCGAGATCGGCTTGCTGCGCGGCGGTCTGCCGCAGGACGAGGGTGAGGGCCGGCAAGGGCGTGGAGGGGTCGAGCTCTCCGATATCGTTGGCGGCGGTGGCGAGGGGATGGACGTGGCCGGTCAGGCTGGTTCGGTGAGCGTCCTGAATCGGACCTTTGATGAGGCGCGGTTGGGCGTAGATCACGCTACAAGCGGCCCAGGCAGTGAGAAGAATGCTAATCGGGGCGATGCGAGGCATATACGTTCGCGGGGGTGAAATGCAACCGGGGGGCCAAGTAAACTCGCGCATAACTTCAACAAACGAATGGCGCCCGCGGAAGAGGCGGGGCGGGCGGCGCGGAAGATTGCCACGGCTGGGCGCCCGGATTACGCGGCATTTTGTCCCTAGCAGTCACTAAATGATGAGACGCACGGGGAGCTGCATTCCGGCAAAGAGTTTTCTTGATAACAGTTTGGGCTAGTGGTAGGATGTCCGACATGTGGGCAGGCCCACCCCCCGTAGCGAGGTGAATCAATATGACGATCAGACCTTCGTTCCTGGTCTTTTTTGCGACTGCCGCGCTGTGTTTTGCGCAGTCTGAACGCGGCAATATCACCGGCGTGGTGACGGATGCCAGCAATGCGGCAGTGCCGAGCGCACCGGTGAAGGTAGTCAACATGGGAACGAACGCCGCCAACGACGTGGTGGCACTCGTCTTCCGGCGAATACAGCGTGGCAAACCTGGCGCCGGGCACGTACCGGCTGGAGGTATCGAAGCCGGGCTTTCAATCCGCGATCGTGGACAACATCACGCTGACCGCCGGGGCAACGGCGCGCGTGGACGTGCGGCTGCAGGTGGGAGGGGTGACGCAGACGGTCGAGGTGCAATCGACAGAACGCGCAGGTGCAGACCGAGGACGCGAAGATCACGACGGCGGTCTCTAACAAACTGGTGGATCAACTGCCGCTGGTGGTAGGCGGCGCGATGCGCAGTCCGTTCGACCTGGTATCGACGGTGCCGGAGGCGAAGAACGGGACCAACCTGGCGTTGGGCGGCGGGCAGGGCGGCGCATTCGCGGCGACCTTCGACGGCGTGTCGGTGAACACGAACCGGCAGGGCAACACGACGGAGACATCGTACCTGACGCCCTCGGTGGAAGCGATCACGGAGTTCGCGGTGGACACCAACGGGTTCAAAGCGGAGTACGGGCAGGCGGGCGGCGGGATCATCAGCTTCGCGTCGAAATCGGGGACCAACGAGGT
Organism: uncultured Solibacteraceae bacterium; assembly: GCA_963811575.1. Classification (GTDB taxonomy): domain Bacteria; phylum Acidobacteriota; class Terriglobia; order Bryobacterales; family Bryobacteraceae; genus Solibacter. The sequence continues at coordinate 1,031,981 of CAWERY010000018.1, forward strand.
CCACGGATCGGCTTACGATTTTATCCGCAATGATTTCGTGGACTCGCGCGGCTTCTTCGCGCAGACGAAGGGGGTGTACCGGCAGAACGATTTCGGCGGTTCGCTGGGAGCGCCGATCTGGATTCCGAAGGTCTACAACGGCCGGAACCGCACCTTCTTCTTCGTGGCGTACGAGGGCTTCCGCAACCGCCAGGGCAGCGCGGGCGTGATTTCGAGCGTACCGACGCCGGAGATGTATCGCGGGGATTTCACCAACCTGGTGAACAGCAAGAATCAACAGATTCCGATTTACGACACCGGCACCACGCGCGCGAACCCGAGCGGGTCGGGCTCGATCCGCGATCCGTTCCCCGGGAATATCATTCCGGTGCAGAAGTTCAGCGCGGTATCCAGCCAATACGTGGCGATCGCGAAAACGGTGCTGCTGCCGAATCGCGCGGGGATCGTGCCGGGGACGATCGGGTACATCAGCAATAACTTTGTGTCCGGCGGCGGGAGCTCGGCGGAATCCACGACGAAGGTGAGCGCGAAGGTCGATCATTCGATCACGCCGAAGCACCATTTGTCTTACCTGTTCAACCGCGGCAGCGACTTGTTGCAGCCCGGCGCATCGGGTCCGGCGGGATTGCCGGTGCCGTTCAACAGCTTCCTGCAATCGAGCTTTGCGGCCGACTTACACCGGATCAATTACGATTGGACGATCTCGCCGCGAGTGTTCAATCACTTCTCGCTGGGCTTCAACACCTTCAACAAAGATTCGTTTTCGACCAATGTCGGCAAGAACTGGAAGAGCAAGGTTTGCATTCTGAACGCGGTGGATTGCAACGTGAATTTAGGCAACGTGGCGTTCTCGGAATTTTCGGGATGGGGCGGCGCGGCGGACAACGGGACGGAACAGCCGCGGCGGACGTTCAAGGATGATTTGAGCTACATCCGCGGATCGCACGCGTTGAAGTTCGGCTTCACGTACGACCATCAGGAGGCCAACGGCTTCGGGCAGCAGAACATCGCGGGACAGGCGAGTTTCAGTTTCCTGGAGACGGCGGTTCCGGGCGCCACCTCGGCGACCAGCGGCAGCTCTTTCGCGAGCTTCCTGCTGGGCTAATGGCGATTCGGGCGCGACGGAGACGGTACGCTACCTCAAGCAGGTGTATCGCTATTGGGGATTTTACGCGCAGGACGATTTCCGCATCAGCCGCAAGCTGATGTTGAACTACGGATTGCGCTACGAATTCACGCTGCCGCCGGTGGCGGGCGGCGATCAATACTCCGACTTCTCGCCGACCACGCCGAATCCGGCGGTGAACAATTATCCGGGCGCGCTGATTTTCGCGGGCGAAGGGGCCGGGCGGCAGGGCGTGCACAGCCTGATTCCGGGATACTACGGGTCGATATCGCCGCGGCTCGGGCTGGCGTACAGCCCGAATTCGAAGACCACGATCCGCGCGGGAATCGGGCGGTCTTTCGGGCGCGTGACGGTGCTGGCATCGAGCAGCCATTACGCGGGCTTCATCGGGCAATATAACTTCGCTTCCACGAATCAGGGAATTACTCCGGCGTTCAACTGGGATTCGGGGCTGCCGCCGTATCCCCTGCCCCCGCAGATCAACCCGGCCTTCGCCAACAACGGCAACGTGGACTGGTGGAACGGGCAGAATTCCACGCGTCCCGCGGAGTACGACAACTGGACGATTTCCGTGCAGCGCGAAGTGATGCCGCACCTCACGGTGGAAGCCGATTACAACGCGGCGGTGGGGTCGCGACTCAACGCGGGGCTGATGAATCTCAACCAGGTGCCGATGTCGGTGATGAACGGCCTGATCGCGAAGTACGGGACAACGCAGGCGATCAGCCTGATGAATTCGAGCATCACGTCGCCGGCGGCGGTGGCTGCCGGAATCACGCCTCCGTACGCGAATTTCACGAATTCGACGGTGCAGCGTTCGCAGACGGTGAGCCAGGCGCTGCGCGCATTTCCGCAGTACCTGACGATCGACGCAGCGGCGGGCGGCGGCGACCGGACGGGACATTCGACTTACAACGCCGGAATCTTGAAAGTGAATTACCGGTCGTCGAGCTTCCTGACGTTCCAGGGGAGCTACTCCTTCTCGAAGATCCTGACGAATGCGGATAGCTTTAGCGGGAGCAGCGGATCGCGAGGATGCCGGCAATCGGGGTCTGGAGCGTTCGGTGGGCGCGTTCGACCAGACGCACACGGTGAAGTTGAGCACGGTGTTCGAGCTGCCGTTCGGCCGCGGCAAACATTTCCTGAGTAAGGGCGGCGTGAGCAACGCGGTGTTCGGCGGCTGGCGAATCAGCGCGATTCAGGCTTACAATTCGGGGCTTCCCGATCGGCGTGACATCCAACGGCACGCTGCCGATCTTCAACGGCACGAACCGGCCGCTGGTTACGACTTACGATTGGCGCGCGCCGGTTTCGGGCTCGTCCTTCGACCCGAATAAGGATAAGTACCTGGATCCGACGGTATTCCCGGTGCAGCCGGTGGGGATTCTGGGCAACTCTCCGCGCAAGAATTCGACGGTGCGCGTGTTCCCGAACTTGAATGAGAACGTGAGCCTGGCGAAGACCTTCAGCGTAACGGAGCGGCTGCGCGTGGACTTCCGCGCGGAGGCGTTTAACGTCTTCAATCGCGTGGTATTCGGCGGACCGCAGACGAGCTTGAACAGCAGCACGTTCGGGGTGATTTCCAGCCAGGCGAACTCGCCGCGCCAGATGCAGGGCGGATTGAAGTTGTACTGGTAATGGGCAGCAGACCTGAAGTTGCGGGCTCCCGCGCAACGGCGGCCGCGATGGCGCCGGCGGAGGAGGGAGCGGGACGGCGCTGGGCGGTGATCGGGCTGCTCAGCGTGGGCATGATCATCGCTTACGCGTCGCGGTCCAACCTCTCGGTAGCGCTGGTCACGAAAGATTTCATCCGCAGCTTTCAGCTTTCCGACACGGATCGCGGGTTACTGAACTCGGCGTTCTTCTGGGCGTACGCGGCGCTGCAAATTCCGGCCGGATGGGTGGTGGACCGTTACGGCGTGAAGTGGCCGTACGCGCTGAGTTTTCTCTTCTGGTGCCTGGCATCGGCGGGGACGGCATTGGCCGGGACGGTGGGGCAGTTGATCGCGCTGCGCATCTTGCTGGGCATGGGCGAAAGCGTGGTGGCGCCGGCCAGCTACCGGTGGATCCGCATGAATTTCGCGGAGCGGCAGCGCGGGTTGGCGGTGGGGCTATACATGACGGGGACGAAGATCGGCCCCGCGATCGGCACTCCGCTGGCGGCGTGGCTGATATCTGCATCACGACTGGCGCGCGATGTTCGTGATGGTGGGCCTGGGCGGGCTGATCTGGCTGGTGCCGTGGGTGCTGCTGGTGAAGGACGCGCCGCGCGGAGTGATGACGGCGGCGGGAGTTCCGGCGGCGAAGACGGTATCGTTCGCGCGGGTGCATGGCGAGTCCGGTGACGTGGGGCACGGTGATCGCGACATTCAGCTACATGTACTTCGTGTATTTCTGCATGACGTGGATGCCGGCGTATTTCATGGAGCGCAGGCACCTTTCGCTATCGCAGATGGGGCTGTACACGTTCTTCAGCTTTGGGGGCATGGCGATTGTGGCGGCGCTGGCGGGATGGGCGGCGGACCTGGTGATCGGGCGCGGCGGTAACCCGGTGACGGTGCGGAAGTGGTTCACGATCGCGGGCTTCGTGGTGGCGTGCACGGAACTGATTGGGGCGCAATCCTCTTCGGTGACGGTGGCGCTGACATTCTCGGTGGTGTCGCTATCGGGGTTGGGGCTGGCGACGGCGAACTACTGGGCGTTGACGCAGACGCTGATTCCGGCGTCGGCGATCGGGCGCGTTTCGGGAGTGCAAAACTGCGCGGCGAGCATCGCGGGAATCGTGGCGCCGATTCTGACGGGTTGGTTGAAGCAGAAGACGGGGAGCTACGAGGCGCCGATGCTGGCGTGCTGCGTATTCCTGGTGAGTCGGCGTGCTTTCGTACGTCTTCATGGTGAAGGAGCGGTACGCGCCGGAAGCAGCGTTATGATGTCTGGGATGGGCCCTCCCCAAGCGACCGGCATCCGGCGCAGGCCGCGGCGGCTTGCGAAGGAACTGGTGGACGCGCTGTCCGAACAGATCCGCAGCCGCGCGCTGCGGCCGGGCGATAAGCTGCCGACGGAATCGGCAATCATGGCGGAGCACGGAGTGAGCCGCACGGTGGTGCGCGAGGCGATATCCGGGCTGCAGGCCGCGGGATTCGTGGAGACACGGCACGGCATCGGGACGTTCGTGCTGGAGTGGCCGGGGGGCTTTGAGTTTCGCGTGGACCCGCACAGCATTCCGACGGTGCGCGATATTCTGGCGATGCTGGAACTGCGCATGAGTCTGGAATCGGAAGCGGCGGCGCTGGCGGCGGCGCGGCGCACGGACGAGCAGCTTGCCGAACTACGGCGCGTGTTGGATGCGTACCAGGCAGCGCTAGAGGGCGGCGGCGACACGGCGGAGCCCGACTTTCAATTTCATCTGCGCGTGGCGGAGGCCACGGGAAATCGCTATTTTCCCGAAGTGCTGGCACGTTTTGGCACCACCACGATTCCGCGGACCAGGGTGAGCCTGCAGCAATCGCCGGGAGGGCAGGCGGCGTACCTGACCACCTTGGGGCGGGAGCACGAGCTGATTTATACGGCAATTTTACGCGGCGATCCGGAGGATGCTTCGCGCTTTATGCGGACGCATCTTTCCAACAGCCGCGATCGTTTCCAGAGGGCACAGGATGTCTCAAGATAACGCACGGCTGCGGCCGAATCGATTCAAGGCGGCGCTATTGGAAGGAAGGCCGCAGATCGGGCTGTGGAGTTCGTTGTGCAGCAACATCGCCGCCGAGATCATCTCCAATTCAGGGTTCGATTGGATCGTGGTGGATACGGAGCATGCCCCCAACGAAGTTCCGGGATTGCTGGCGCAGCTGCAGGCGATGGTGAATGGCACTGCCGAGCCTGTGGTGCGGTGCGCGTGGAACGACGCGGTGCTGATCAAGCGGATTCTGGATATCGGGGCGCGCGGATTGCTGGTTCCCTTCGTGCAGAATGCGGGGGAGGCACGGCGCGCGGTAGCGGCGACACGGTATCCGCCGCTGGGAATCCGCGGCGTCTCGGTAGCGCCGCGGGCGAACCTGTACGGGCGCGTGCCGAACTACCACGGAGCGGCGCACGAAGAGATTTGCGTGCTGGTGCAGGTGGAGACGGCGGCGGCGGTGCAGGAGATCGAAGCGATCGCTGCGGTGGAGGGAGTAGACGGAATTTTCATTGGGCCGAGCGATCTGGCGGCGGACCTGGGGCACCTGGGGAATCCGAATCATCCCGACGTGCAGGCGGCAATCGCGGCGGCGGGCGCGAGGATTCGCGCAGCGGGAAAGGCGTCGGGGATTCTGACCGGGGACGCCGCGTCGGCACAGCGATTTCTGGAACTCGGGTTCACGTTCGTCGCGGTGGGCAGCGATGTGGGGGTGCTGGCGCGGGGAACGTCGGCGCTGGCGGCGCAGTGCCGGAAAGGCCTGGGCAGCTGACAAGCGCCCTGCGTCATTTCTTATCGGGCGGGGGCTTGGGCTTGTCGTCCTCGGCGTCGAAGGTGATGGTCGCCTCCGATTGGAACTTTCGGTATTCGCGAAATTGGACGTCGTTGCGGGCTTTATACCGTCCGCTCCCGGTGGTGGCCTCGGCGCGCGTGGGTAGCAGGAATTCGCGGCCGCCGACCTCCTGGAAGGCGTATTCCACAGTCGAACTGCTCTCGCGAATGGGAAAGCCGACGGGGATTTCGGCTTGCGCCGTGATCCGCATCACGCGATGTGTCACTTCGTCGATGGCAACTTCTCCGCGATACGCAACGATGATGGAATTCGGCCCGACAGGTACCTGGCCGAACTGAATGCGAAAACTCGAATGCTCTTTCGCCACGCGATAGTGCAGAGTTGCGAGGCGCCGGCCGTGGGTCTGCGTCCAGCCCTTCCATTCGAAGGCGGCTTGCGATTCCGGCAGGAAGAGCGAGATCAAGCGGCTGCCGAATTCGCCCGTGGTCAGGGCGCCGCCGACGAACAGATAGTCCAGCAAAGTGGGCTTGCCATTGACGGCCACTAACTTGTAATTCTCGCGTCGATCGGAATAAGAGAGGCGGACGGTCAGGGTGTCGATTGCGCGCCAGCGGTTGTCGCTGCGCGGATCCTCCTGGCGCTTGATGATCTCGGTGCAGAGGAAATCAGGCAGCGAGCTGGTGTAGCTCAAGGCTTCGGCGCGCGCGTCTTCCACCAGTTTCGCCTGCTCGTCGTCGAGCTTTCGCTGCGCGCCGGCACTGCCGCACATCACCAACAGAGCGATCGCGAGCGAAACTCTCATTTAGGCACCGGGCGCGGCGGCGGCGATCTCAGGACTGACTCCGCTGAATTTTTCGAAGTTCTTATTGAAGCGCGCGGCCAGGTCAAGCGCCGCGCGATCGTACGCCGCCTTGTCGCTCCACATGCTGCGAGCGTCCAGCACGGCGGGAGGAACGTCGGGACAGCTCACCGGGACAGCCAGTTTGAAGACCGGATGTTCGCTAGTGGGCACATCGTTCAATTTCCCGGTCAGTGCGGCCTTGAGCATGGATCGTGTATAACGCAGCTTCATGCGTTCTCCGACGCCGTAGGGTCCGCCCACCCAGCCGGTATTGACCAGCCAGACCTGGGCGCCGAAGCGGCGCAGCTTTTCACCGAGCAGCCCGGCATAGGAGGCGGCAGGACGCGGCAGGAAGGGCGCGCCAAAGCAGGCGCTAAAGGTGGCCTGCGGTTCCTTGCCCAGGCCGCGCTCCGTGCCCGCAACCTTCGCGGTATAGCCGCTGAGGAATTGATACATGGCCTGTTCCGGAGTCAGCTTCGAGATCGGCGGCAGGACGCCAAAGGCATCGGCGGTCAGGAAGATGACGTGATTGGGATGGCCGCCGACGCTCGGAATGATGGCGCCCTCGATGAACTTCAGAGGATAGGCAGCGCGCGTATTTTCGGTAACTTCGTCGGAATCGAAATCGAGCAGGCGCGTCTCCGCATCGATCGCGACATTTTCCAGTACGGTGCCGAAGCGGATGGCGTTCCAGATCTGGGGCTCGTTCTCCGGCGAAAGACGGATGCACTTGGCGTAGCAGCCGCCTTCGAAATTGAAGACGCCCTGATCGCTCCACCCGTGCTCGTCATCGCCAATCAGGCGGCGTTCGGGGTCGGCGGAGAGGGTGGTCTTGCCGGTGCCGGAGAGGCCGAAGAAGAGCGCGGTATCGCCATCCGCGCCCATGTTCGAGGAGCAGTGCATGGGGAAGACGCCGCGCCCCGGCAGCAGGAAATTCATAATCGTGAAGGCGGATTTCTTCATCTCTCCGGCGTAGCTTGTGCCGCAGATCAGGACCACCTTCTTCTTGAAGTTAATAACGATGCAGGTCTCCGAGTTAGTTCCGTCCTCCGCGGGATTGGCCTGGAAATCGGGTGCGAAAAGAATCGTGAACTTAGGAACGTGATCTTCGGTCTTTTCCGGATCGGGGCGGATGAACAGTTGACGGGCGAAGAGATTGTGCCAGGCGAGCTGGCTGACTACGCGGATTGGCATGCCATATTCGGAATCCGCGCCCACGTGGCAATCCTGCACGTAGACGTCATGGCCCTGCCAGAAGGCCATCATCTTGGTATAGAGCTGGTCGAAATGAGCTTCGGAGAGAGGCTGGTTGACTGGTCCCCAGTGCACGTGCGCTTCGGTGATTTCGTCGCGCACAATGAATTTATCTTTTGGGGAGCGGCCAGTGAACTGCCCGGTGCGGACCACAAACGAGCCGCCGCTGGCGAAGGTTCCTTCCCGGCGCGTGATCGCGTGTTCCAGCAGTTGCGAGGTGCCCAGGTTCCAATACGCCGTATTCAGGTTTCTGAATCCCTGCGCTTCGAGGCCGTGGCGACTCGGACGGTTCCCCGCATTCGCAATCTGCTTGTGTTCAGTCAGCATAAGAATAAATTCCCAATCGGGCCCAGCCCGTATCGTAGAATTGTCTCATGAACCGGCTGGTCTGGACATGCGCCGCGGTGTGGATGATGTGGACGGCGCGCGCCTATGGCCAAGTCATCGAATTTGAGTCTAACGGCCTTAAGTATCAGACGCTTACAAAATCCGGCGTGACTGTGATGTTTGCCATCATGCCGCAGCATTTGCGCGAGTACGCGATCCTGCAGGTTGCGGTATCGAACGGTTCGGCGGCCCCTTATGTGATCCGTCCGGAGGATTTCACCTTCGTACGCCCCGACGGCGTGGTGCTGCGCGCATCGTCTGCGCGCGTGGTGGTGGCGATGCTGGAACAGAAGGGCAGCGCGAGCGACGTGATCAAGCTGGTGACCAGCTACGAAAATTCGATCTACGGAAACCAGCACTTGAAATCCACCAACGGGTACGAGCAGCGGCGCCAGAGCGTGATCGCAATGGGCTCGGTCAAACTGAAAGCGGCGGCGGCGGCGAGCGCGCTTGCCATGGTGCAGACGAGACTGATGCCCGGGCAATCCACCGATGGCGCGGTGTTCTTCACAATCGAAGGCAAGATCCTCGGCCCGGGCCACATCGTGGTGCGCACCAATACGGACGTCTTCGATTTCAATACGGACTGATTGTAAGTCCGCGACTTAGACTGCCTGACCTCTGATTATCCGGAACCAACTTAGTTTCTGATATACTCCTATCCCATGGCGATCCTGATCATTCCCACCTGCTCACTTCTGCTGGCCTACTGGATCTCGCGCTGGCGCTACTGTTGCACTCCCTGCCCTATGAGATCGAAGAGACGCTGGACGGCGACCGCCATCCATTCCTGCTCGCCTTGTGAGCTTGTCCTACGATAGGGTATGGATCGACGCAGGTTTTTGCAGACGGCATCGGCGATTCCCCTCATGCAGACGGGACGCGCACAATCCTTAGGGACGGCGCCGCGGTTTGGCGATGGACGCGACTGGTGGTTCGAAAAGCGCTTCGGCATGTTCGTCCACTGGGGACTCTACGCGATCCACGGGCTGCACGAACAGGAACAGTGGCGGTACCGGGTGCCGCGCGCCGAATATGAGAAGCTGGCCGCGCAGTGGAATCCGGTAAAGTACAATCCGGACGCCTGGCTCGATCTGGCCAGCGCGGCGGGCATGAAATATGTCTGCCTCACGACCAAGCATCACGATGGCTTCTGCCTCTGGGATACCAAGCAGACCACTTACAACACGATGAATACGCCGTACGGCAAAGATGTGGTGAAGATGCTGGCGGACGCGTGCCATCGCCGCGGCGTGCCGCTCTGCCTCTACTACTCGATCGCCGACTGGCACCAGCCGAATTATCCCAATCAGGGACGCCATCACGAATTGCAGCCGCAACCGGGCGACCAGCCCGACCTGATGCGCTACCTCGAGTACGTCAAGGCGCAGGTGCGCGAGCTCTGCACCAACTATGGCCAACTGGGCGGCATCTGGTGGGACATCAATGTCGATAAGCATGTGGACCCTTCGATCAACGCCATGATCCGCAAGCTCCAGCCCACGGCGGTGATTAACAATCGCGGCTTCGACGATGGCGATTTCGGCACGCCGGAGCGCGACTACGAGACTACGGGCGAGGAGTTGCTCAGCTTTACCCAGAGGACCGAGGCCTGCCAGAGCGTGGGCAGCGAATCCTGGGGTTACCGGCGCAACGAAGATTATTACGCGGACCGCCATCTGATCCGCAGCATCGATAAGTACCTGGCGCGCGACGCGAACTATCTGCTCAACGTGGGTCCGGCGCCGGATGGCACGATTCCGGAGCGGCCCGCGGCGATCCTCAAGCGCATCGGCAAGTGGTACGGCGCGGTAAAGGAATCGGTGGAAGGCACGGTGCCGGCTTCGCAGCTCACGAGCAATCGCAGCGTGCTGCTGACGCGGCGCGGCAACACGATTTACGTTCATCTGAATCAAGATCCGATTCGCGAGGCCGTGCAGCTCAAACCGCTTGCCGTGATGCCGCAGCGCGCGACGCTGCTCAATACCGGCCGTCCGGCCGAGTGCGTGGTGGAGATGGCGCCGAGCGACCACATCGAGCACAAACCCTACCTGCGGATTCGCAATCTGCCGGTGGACGAGATGGCGGACACGGTGCTGGTGGTAAAACTGGAATTCGATCAGGCGATTTGAACCGATATGCCGGAACTTCCCGACGTTGTGGTCTACGTGGAAGCGTTATGCGCCCGCATCGTGGGGCACACGCTGACGCGCGTCACGCTGCGCGGGCCGTTTTTGCTGCGCACGGTGGAGCCGCCTATCGACGCGCTGTACGGGCACGTGGTGACGGACGTGCGGCGCGCGGGGAAGCGAATCGCGATCGGGCTGGACAACGGGCTGTGGCTCGTAATCCACCTGATGATTGCCGGGCGGCTGCACTGGAACGGGAAGCGCCAGGCGGTGGCGGCGTTCGAATTCGACCACGGGACGCTGACGCTCACCGAGGCCGGCACGCAGCACCGCGCACAGATTCACGTGCTGGATTCGCCGCCCGAAGACGGCGGGGCTCGAAGTGCTCGACGCGCCGCTGGCGGAGTTCGCCGCGGCGCTGCGGCGCGAGAATCATACGCTGAAGCGCGCGCTCACCGACCCGCGATTGTTCAGCGGGATCGGCAACGCGTACTCGGACGAGATTCTGCATCGGGCGCGGCTGAGCCCGATTGCGATGACGTTGAAGCTGACCGAGGAAGAGATCACGCGCCTCTACGGCGCGACGCGCGAAGAACTGGAACTCTGGGTGGAGCGGCTGCGCAAGGAGTCCGGCAACAAGTTTCCGGAGAAGGTGACGGCTTTCCGCGAGGAGATGGCGGCGCACGGGAAATACGGCCAGCCGTGCCCGCGCTGCGGCGGACGGATTCAGCGGATACGATATGCCGCCAATGAGACCAACTACTGCCCGGCATGCCAGACCAACGGCCGCCTGCTGGCCGACCGCGCGCTTTCGCGGCTGCTGCGTGAGGACTGGCCGCGCACGCCGGAAGAGCTGGAAAACTTTGTATCGCGCCGGCGCCTGTGAGTTACTTTTTGCGCGCCTGGTCGATCGATTGGCGGAGTTCCGCCTTTTCGGTATCGCTCAGCGAGTCGTCGGCCGGGAGCAGGGCGAGCGCCTTTTCGTAGGCCGCGGCGGCGGCATCGCGATCGCCGGTTTGCTGGAGCGCCTCGGCGAGTGAGACGCTGATCGACGCGGAGTGCGGACGCAGGCGCATCGCCCGCTTCAAGATATCGAGCGCCTCCTTCTTCTCGCCGGAATCGAACAGGATGGCGGCGGCGGAGATCAGGGGCTCCGTGGCGGCGAGCTTCATCATGGCCTCGAGCGCCGGCGAATTTGCAGGGCCTTCGGCGCGGTAAAGGCGGGCAATCTGCGCGCCGGTGGGCGGGGCCGGCGCACCGGGGCGGAAGCGCAGATGGAGCGGCGCAGCGGAGCCCTCGGCATGCAGCCACTGCAGCGCTCCGGCATCGCCGCGAACATAGGCATCGAGGAATTTCAGTGTCACCGTGCAGACCGCTTCATAACTGTGGCGCACCGCGTCGTCCCGCACCACGGCGCCCTGGCTGACAAATGCGTTGTGATCCAGGCTCGGAGTGCCGGCGTCGTAGTGCGGCGCGAACTTCACGTACGGGTCGAAGGTATCGAACTTGGGATGGCGTTCGCGATCGGCGAAGAAAATGATGGGCGCGGGCGAATCGGGATTGCCTTCGACAGCGGCTTTGATGCGGGCGAATTGAGGAGCATCGAAGCCGGCGTACTCCAGCGCGGAATCCAAAAAGACCACGGCATCGAGCGGGGAGTTGGGCTGCGCGCGCCAGCCCAATGCGGCCTGCGCGCCGTAGCTGTGGCCCATGGCGGCGACCTTCGAGGTATCGGCAAACGGCAGCGTGGCGGCAAAGCGCAGCAGAAAATGGAAATCGGCGAAGGAGGTTGCCAGATCGCCATCGATATTGAGCTGGCTGGAATCGGCCGATTGATAGGCGCTGCTGACGACGACGTAGCCATGGCTGGCCAGGAATTCGCAGGCCACCGCGTTGTCCTCATAAGTGCCGCCCAGGCCGGGGTGGTAGAGCACGACGGGGAACTTGCCTTCCGCGGGTGGCGCATCGAGCACGGCGAAGACGGGGGTTGCGAGCAGGCCATCGAAGCGGGCGCGCTCCTCTTCGGAAAGCTCGTCGAAATCTTTGCCCACCATGTAGAGGGCAGCCTGATCGTGGGTGAACTTGCGGAGGCGGGGTGCGAATTCGGGGGCGCCGGAATCGAGCGTCATGACGCGAAAATAATCGCGATGCACCATGGCCTTTCCCTGGTCCGGGGGCGCGGGATACCAAATCGCGATGAAGATGGGGCGCGGCTTTTTGACCGCCGGCTTGCCGGGCGCAGGGTAATCGGGATCATACCAGCGCGTGGCGTCGGATTGGTACAGGGCGCGGAAGCCCACGCCGAACTGCCCCGCCCTCAGTTCGCCCCAGAACTCGCCCTGGGCACGCAGGCCGCCGGCGCCGAGCAGGAAAAACATCGCGCACCATCGGACTCCGGTTTGCACAGCGTTTTGCACTCGCCCTCTGCTTTTGGCCATAGTATGATTCTTCCATGGCTCGGACATCAATCGCGAGCCTACGGAGAACAATGAGCCTCATTCAATTCACCAGGAATCATACCGACCACTCCACCGATAAGGGTTACCAGTTCGAGTTCTTCTGCGACCGTTGCGGCAACGGATTCCGTTCTGAATTCAAAGCCTCTGCAATTGGGATGGCGGGCAGCGCGCTGCGCACCGTCGGCAATATTTTTGGAGGCGTCTTCGGCACCGTGGGCGGGTCCACGTACGAGATGGAACGGGCCGCGCAGGGCGCAGGACGCGACAGCGCGTTCCGCAGCGCAATTGAAGAGGCCAAGCCGAATTTCAAACAGTGTCCGAAGTGCAGCCACTGGGTGTGCGGCGCCACCTGCTGGAACGGCAAGCGCATGCTCTGCTTCGATTGCGCCCCCGATATCGAAACCGAACTGGCCTCCGCGCAGGCGCAGACCATGGTGGACCAGATGAAGCAGAAGGTGCAGGAACAGGACCTCACCAAAGGGCTGAATCTGACGGCGGAAGCGGCGGCGCTGTGCCCCGATTGCGGAGCGCGCACCCAGGGCGCGAAATTCTGTCCCGAGTGCGGCAAGGCGCTGCGTCCGAAGAACGAATGCGGCCGCTGCGGCACCACCGTGGAAGCCGGCACGAAGTTCTGTCCCGAATGCGGCAATAAGATGGTCTGACGCGGGACACTACATGCCCACTTATTCCGGCAAGTTCCAATACCTGGACGAGGCGGGCGCATGCGTCCAACAGGGAGCGTGCCAGCTCACGTTCGATGCAGAGAGCTGCATCGTGACGCCCGCGGGCGGCACGCCTTTGGCCTTCGATCTCGGCGATTTCGACCGCGCCGCGCCGGGCGATTGGGAGCTGCGCTTCACTCTCTACACCGGCCGCACGCTGGTGCTTACGCAGTTCGGCGCCGCTTTCAGCAACATGGCGGCCGAGCTCACGGCCGCCTGGCGCGATCGCACGGTACGCTGCCTGCTGCTCGAAGATCTGGAGGAGTTGGCGCGCTACACGGGCGCGGCCAACGGCGCCCCCGCCGAAATCCGAATCTTCAAGAGCAATCTCGCGATTCTGCCGCAAGCCGGCACACCGTTGCAGTGGCGGCTGGCGGAGATCGACACGTGCACTTTCGATAACGCCGCCTACCAGGTGGTGCTGCAAGCGGGCGGCGAGCGGCTGGTGCTCTCGAAGCTCGCCAAGAAGACGGACGAATGCTTCGGCACACTGCGCGGCGCGATCGACGCGCTGCACACGCGTGCCGCGGGTGCGCTCCACGAGCTCTTTCCGTTCCTCAATGCCGAGGCGCTCGCACGCCTGCAACAGGCCATGCCGGAGGGCCGCAGCTGCCCGGAAACCAAGCTCGCCGCGATCCACCCGAAGCTGGCCGAGGCGGTGATGGAGCATGCGATCGACGCGGCACTGCGGCCCTACTTCGATACCTTGCGGCAAGCAGCGAACGGACCCCTGCACGTGGGATTTAAATTCACCAGCGAGGAAGACGCAGGCGAAGACGCGCAGGGAGACAGCGAGCCGCCGGTAGCGGACAAGCCGCCGCTCTTCTTCTGGTACTTCTTCCCGCTGCCCAACGGCCTGGCCGCCTGGGAAGCCACCACCGGGACCGGGCGCGCGACTTATTTCTTCCGCGCCGCGCCGCCCCTGGACGCTGCGATTGCGCACCTTACGCGGGGCCTGGCGCTGATCAACTTCCGCCGGGAACCAATCTATCTTCCCGATGACTCCCTGGATACGCAGCCGCGATTTCACCGCTACGCGATCGGGGCCCGCAAGCTGCCGGACCTGCGAGCCCTGCGCGCGGCCTTCGCCGGACGCGCGATCCATTCCACGCCGGAAAATTATCGCGCGCAGTTTAGCTCGATCTTAGACAAAGGCTGAGTTATAGTAGTGGCTTGTCTAACTGTCCTATCTGTTCGGTCGCGGTCGAGGACGCATGGGTGCTGACCGAATTCGTGGTCGCCGTACCACACAGCCATCCGTTGACCCGATGCCACATTATCGTGGCTCCGCGCCGTCATGTTGCCGCATTCTACGATCTCGATGTCCAGGAGCAGCGCATGGTTTGGGAGGCGCTGGCGCAGTTGCGCGTGCGCATCACTTCCTCCCTGAAGGTCGAAGGCTTCGATGTGGGCTTTGCCGATGCGCCGCAGGGCGACGATGGTTCCAGCCACGCCCTGGTGCATCTGATCCCGCGCATCGCGGGCGAAGGCTACGATAAACCGCGCGGCGTCGAATGGGTAGATCTGGGTCCCCAATAAACAGGTCCGCAATCGCAAGTTCGCAATTAGAATAGGACGAATGCCGTCCGAGGCGCTGCTCGAGGTTCGCGATCTTTCGATAGAGCTGCTTCCCGGCCGCAGCCTCTTGCGCGACGTCTCCTTCACCATTCCGCCGGCGGCGATCGTCGGGCTGTCGGGCGATTCCGGCAGCGGCAAGACCACGCTCGCGCTGGCGATCTTGAAACTGCTGCCGCCCGCGCAGTATCGCGTCCGCGGCAGCATCGCCCTTCGCGGGAGCAATCTTCTATCGGCGAGCGAGAGCGAACTGCAGCCGGTACGCGGCGCGCAGGTCGCGATGATTTTTCAAGATCCGCTGCTGGCGCTCAACCCGGTGCTGCGAATCGGCGTCCAGGTGGCAGAGGTGCTGCGCGCCCACCGCGCCGCGGGCGATCCGGCGGAACTCCTGGCACTCGCCGGGCTGCCGGACCCGGGTCGCCTTCTGCGCGCCTATCCGCACCAGCTCTCGGGCGGGGAACGGCAGCGGGTGACCATCGCGCAGGCGCTCGCCTGCCGGCCCGCGCTCATCGTGGCCGACGAGCCTTTCACTGCGTTAGACGCTCCGCGCATCGTGGAGCTTGCAACCCTCTTCGGCCGGTTGCGCGATCAATTGGGCACCTCGTTTTTGTTGATCAGCCACCAGCCCGGGGTGCTCCGCGCGGTGGCGAACTCGACGTTGCGAATCGAGGGCTGCCGTGTTCAATAATGCTCCGTTGCTCTCGGTTACCGAACTTGTCGAAGTCTTACGGAACCACGCACGCGCTCCGCGGGGTCAGCTTCGCGGTGAAGCCGGCCACCACACTGGCCCTGGTGGGCGCATCGGGATCGGGCAAGAGCACGCTGGCGCGCTGCCTGGCGGGGTTGGAAACGCCCACCGGCGGCAGCATCCAATTTGCAGGCGAACCACTGGAAATCCAACTGATCTTCCAGCAGCCGGCCGCCAGCCTCAACCCGCGTTTTACCGCGGCGGAGATCGTCGAGGAGCCGCTCCTCATCCAGCGGCGCGGGGACTCGCCGGCCCGCCGCGAACGCGCGGCGCAGGCGCTCGAACTGGTGGGAATCGCGCGGGCGGCGCTCGGGAAATACGCGCATCAGTTCAGCGGCGGGGAACAGCAGCGGCTGGCGATTGCGCGGGCGCTGGCGCTGGAGCCGAAGCTGCTGATTCTCGACGAATCGCTGAATGGCCTGGACCCCGCGCTGCTCGCGCAGATCGGCGCCCTGCTCACCGGGCTGCAATCGCGGCTTGCGCTGACCTATATCCTGATCTCGCACGACCTGGAACTGGTTGCCGGCCTCGCCACCGATATCGCCGTCATGCAGGCCGGCCTGCTGGTGGAATGCGGCCCGGCGGCGGCGATCCTGACCGCGCCGCAACATCCACAGACCCGCGAACTGCTCGCCGCCACGCGGATTCTGAGCGCCGGAAGGCTCGCGGAATGAAGTATGCACTCCGGCGATTGCTCCACAGCCTGCGCGCTGCTGGCGGCGGTTTCCCTGTTCTCCTTTCTGTTCGCCGATCTCGCGCCCGGGCGATTTCTACTCGGAGATGCGCCTGGACCCGCGCATCTCAGCCGCAACCGTGAAAGAACTGCGGGCCGAACGCGGCCTGGATCGTCCCCTGCCGTTGCGCTATGCGGGGTGGCTGGCATCGGTCGCGCGCGGAGAGTTCGGCTACTCGCTGGCCTACAATTCCGCGGTGGGCCCACTGCTGTGGCGGCGAATTCCGGCCACGCTGCTGCTCACGCTGAGCGCCACCTTGCTGGCGTGGACGCTGGCCATCCCGATCGGCATCGGAAGCGCCGTCCATCGCGGATCCTGGCAGAACGGAGCGCTTAAAGTAGTGCTTGCGTTCCTGCTATCCATCCCAGAGATTCTATTGGCTATTGTGTTCCTGCTGCTCGCCGTGGAAAGCGGCTGGCTGCCGGCCGGCGGAATGCATGCGCCGGGCGCCGAAAGCTGGAGCGCGATGCCGCGGCTGGGCGATACCCTGCGCCACATGGTGATCCCGGTGGCGGTGCTGGTTCTCGGGATGCTGCCGGTGCTGGTGCGCCACGTTCGCGCCGCCATGATCGAGGCGCTCGAAGCGCCGTTTCTGCTCGCGGCCCGTGCGCAGGGCATTCCGCAGCGCCGCCTGCTGTTGGCGCCACGCGCTGCCGGCGGCATTGAATCCGCTGATCACGCTCTTCGGTTTCTCGCTGGGCACGCTGCTCAGCGCTTCCCTCCTCATCGAAGTGATCGTGGGCTGGCCGGGGCTGGGTCCATTGTTCGTGGAGGCCATCCTGGCACGCGATTTTGCGCTGGTGCTGGGCGTCGTGATGGTCTCCACCACGCTCCTGATCACCGGCAACCTGGCGGCCGACCTCCTGCTCTATCGCGCGGATCCGAGGATCCGCACGCGATGACGCTGCGCTTCTCGCTCCTGCTGCTCGCCATCATCCAAGGCGCGATTCTGTGCGCCGGATTTCTGGCGCCTTACGATTACGCCGAGCAGCATCGCGCCTTCGCCTACGCGCCGCCGACGCCGGTTCACTTCGCCGGAGTGCGGCCGTTCGTCCACGGAATCGCCAGTGGAAGGCGGCGAATTCCGCGAGGATCCCGGCCGCGTCTACCCCCTCCGATTCTTCACCGGCGGCAGGTTGTTCGGTGTCGGACGCCCCAGGCGTTGTCTTCCTTTGGGGCGCCGATGGCTTCGGCCGCGACGTCTTCTCGCGCGTGCTTTACGGCGGCCGTGTTTCCCTGGCCACCGGCCTGGCGGCGGCCTTCCTTTCGCTTGCGCTGGGGCTGCTCATCGGCACGCTCGCCGGGTTTTATGGAGGCTGGGTGGACCGGCTGCTGATGCGCGGCGCGGAACTTTTCCTCGCTCTGCCCTGGCTCTATCTTCTGCTCGCGGTCCGCGTCCTGCTCCCCTTGCACATCGGCGCCGTACAGGCGTTTTTTCTACTGGCGGCGATCATCGGGCTGGTGGGCTGGGTGCGCCCCGCGCGCATCATCCGCGGGGTGGTGCTGAGCGCTCGCGAACGCGGCTTCGTGGTGGCGGCGCGCGGCTTTGGCGCCTCCGGACCCTATCTGATCCGCCGCCACATTCTGCCGCTCACCTTCAGCGTGGTGCTTACCCAGGCGACGGTGCTGATTCCTCAGTTCCTGCTGGCCGAAGTAACCCTCTCGTTCCTCGGTCTTGGAGTCGGCGAACCGGTGCCGAGCTGGGGGAATATGCTGGCCGAGGCGAGGCAGTACCATGCCCTTGTCTTACACCCCTGGATGCTGGCCCCCGGGCTGGCAACTATCCCTCTGCTATTGGGTTATCTCATGCTGGCGGATTATCTGCTGGAACCACGACCCGGCGGCCGGCCTTAATCGGTCGAATTGTCCTGGTACGGGTTGCCTAAAGGTAACGATCTTTTGACAGTACTTTGGTTAATATCCTTTTTAGTGACAATTAGTTAAACTACACACGAAAGCTCTGGGAGACCTTGGGGTGCAAGTGTTACGTTCGGCGCTGCTTTGGACCGCTTCGGTGTGGCTGGCCCATGCCCTGCCCGACGACCGCCTGACACTTTCCGGACCCGTGGGAACCCGCGGCGGCCGCTTGGTTTCCGCGCAGCGAACCGAACCCAAAACGCTCAACTGGCTGCTTGCCGGAGACTCCGGTTCCCGCGAGGTTTTGCAGCGCCTGATGGCGGACCTGATTCACATCAACCGCCAGACCCTGCAACCCGAGCCCGCGCTGGCCAAATCCTGGAAGGGCTCGGCCGACGGCCTGCACTGGATCCTGGAACTGCGCCAAGACCTTAAATTCTCCGACGGACACCCGTTCGACGCCGACGATGTGGTGTTCACATTCCAGGTGGTGCTGGATGAGAAAGTTCACTCCGCGCAGCGCGACCTGCTCATGCTGGAGGGTCGGCCCATCGCCATCCGCAAACTCGATCGCTACCGGGTCGCGTTCGACCTGCCCCAGGCCTATTCCGTGGCGGACCGCCTCTTTGACGGCATCTACATTCTGCCCCGGCACCGTCTGGAAGCCGCCTGGCAGCAGGGGAAACTGGCACCAGGCGTGGTCGCTTTCCACGCCGCCTGCGGAGATCGCCGGGTTGGGGCCGTTTCGCCTGAAGCAGTACGTCCCGGGCGAGCGCATCACGCTGGAACGCAACCCTTACTACTGGAAGGTGGATCAGGCGAAGACGCAACTGCCTTACCTGGACGAGGTGACCTTCCTCTTCTCGGGCTCGGAAGACAACCAGGTGCTGCGCTTTCAGGCGGGGGAGAGCGACGTCATCAACCGGCTGGGGCCGCGCAACTTCGAGGCCCTGGAAAAGAGCCGCAAACGCGCGGAATTCGAACTGGTGAATGCCGGCCTGAGCTTGGAGTACAACTTCCTGTTCTTCAATCTGGCGGAAATACCGAAGGGAGCCACCGGCGGAATTGGCGGCGCACTTGGCGGCGCTGCACCGCACCAAATTCCGCCAGGCCGTATCGGCCGCCATCGATCGCGATTCGATTGTCCGCACGGTGTATCTGGGGCGCGCGGTGCCGTTGGCCGGGCCGGTGCCGCCGGGGAACAGGTATCTGGATCAACAACCGCCTGCCCGCGCCCGTGCGAAGTTTGGAACACGCGCGGCAATTGCTCGCCTCGGATGGCTTCCAGCTGGAACCGCGAGGGAGGGCTGCTCGATGCCGGCGGCCGGAAAGTGGAATTCTCCATCCTGACCAGCAATAACAATGCGGAGCGCGGCCAGATTGCGCAAATGATCCAGGACGATCTCAAGCCGCTCGGGATCCCGGTATCGGTAGTGCCGCTGGAGTTCCGCAGCCTGCTCGACCTGGTGCAGCGCACCCATGAATACGAGGCGTGCATCCTCTCCCTGGCCAGCGCGGACGCGGACCCGAATCCCGACATGGCGGTGTGGCTTTCGAGCGGCGCCACCCACTTGTGGAATCCCGCGCAGAAGACTCCGGCGACGCCGTGGGAGGCGGAGATCGATACCCTGATGCGGCGCCAGATGGTGACCCGCGAATACACCGAGCGGAAGCGCATGTTCGACCGGGTGCAGGAGATGGTGGTGGAAAACCTGCCCTGGTGCCGCTGGTGAGCCCTAATCTGCTGGTGGGCGCCAAAAGAATCCCTCGCTAACTTCCGGCCTGCCCTGCTCGAACCCAACACGCTCTGGAATATCGAACAACTTTACTGGCGCACCGCGGCGGCCGGCGGGCGGCAATGAGCTCCCAGCCCGCGGCGGATTGGACCAACACACGTCTGGTCGCGGAATGCCTGGCGGGCAACGAACGCGCGTGGAGCGCCCTTCTCGACCGTTATAAGAATCTGATCTTTTCGATTCCGCTGCGCTACGGTACGCCGCACCAGGACGCCGCCGACATCTTTCAGGCGGTCTGCCTGGATCTGTTCAACGAGCTGCCCCGGCTGCGCGACGCCGAAGCGCTGCAGGGCTGGCTGATTCGCGTCACGACTCACAAGTGCTACCACTGGAGGCGCCGCCAGATCCACGGCGACACCGACCTGGACGAAGACCACATCGAAAAACTCCCCACCAACGAGCTGATCCCCCCCGACCTGCTGGCCGGGTTGGAGCGCGAACAAATGGTGCGCGACGCCATCGCCCAGCTTCCTCCGCGCTGCCGGGAGATGATCGAAATGCTGTTCTTCGAACATCCGCCCATACCGTATAACGACGTCGCCAAACGCCTGAGCCTGGCGACCGGCTCCATCGGCTTTATCCGCGGACGCTGCCTGAAGCGTTTGAAAAAGATCCTGGAGGAGAAAGGGATTCTGATGGTCCGGCCTCCTGCCTGACGGATGGCATGGACCAGCTCTGTGAGCGATCTGGCGCAGGAGCCCAATGCCCGCCGCCGGCGAGGCTTCTGGAGCGCACCTCAGGCTCTGGACTCCGGAAACCGTAACCCGGCTCTACGATGAGGTGGTCCGCCTGCTCCACGTCAACGTGCAGCAGGCCGAGCGCATCGGGCGCGCCGCCTCTGCTGATGGCGGAGAAGCTGGGCGACGCGCCCTCGCGCGCGGCCGCGCTGCGCGCCATGGGCCACATTTCCTATCGCAAGCGCCAATATGAAGCGTCCCTCGAACTCTACCAGGGCGCGCTCGCCCTCTACCGGGAGCATGGACGACCAACTGGAGACCGGCCGCACGCTCAACAGTTCGCTGCAAAGCCTGATCTACCTGGGCCGCTACCCGGAAGCGATGGAAGCCGCCGGACGCGCGCGAGTCATCTTTGAGGGCCTGGGCGACCGGCTGCGGCTGGCGCGGCTGGACGCCAACATGGGCAACATCCTGTACCGCCAGGATCGCTTCGAGGAGGCGCTCGAACTATACCAGCGCGCCTACCACGCCTTCCTCGAAATCGGCGACCCGCAGGATGTCGCGATCTCGCTCAAAAACACCGCCACCTGCCAGATCAGCCTGAACGATTTCCGCGAGGCGCTGGCCACCTATGAGGCGGCGCGCGCCTATTGCGTGGAACACCAGATGCCGCTGCTGGTGATGTTGGCCGATTACAACATCGCGTATCTCTACTACCTGCGCGGCGAGTATACGCGCTCTATCGAGCTCTACCGGGTGGCGCGCGCGGACGCGCGGAAAATCGGCGACACCTATCGCGAGGCGCTCTGCGATCTGGATCAATCCGAGATGTACCTGGAATTGAACCTGAGCGAGGAGGGGGCGCATCTGGCGCGGCGCGCGCATAAGGCCTTCCTGCGCCTCGGCATGGGTTATGAAGCGGCCAAGGCCCAGACCAACCTGGCTATCTCGCTCACCCACCATGGCGATACCGTGGTGGCGCTCGAGCTCTTCCGGCGCGCGCGCCAGCTCTTTGAGCGCGAACAAAATCCGGCGTGGATCGCCACCATCGATCTCTACCAGGCGCTGGTCCATCATCGGGCCGGGCGCATGGCGGAGGCCGCGGAACTCTGCGAACGCGCGCTCGCATACTTCGCGGGCTCTCCCCTATTTACCAAGAGTGCGCTCTGCCAGCTGCTGCTGGCGCGCATCCGGATGGATACCGGCAGCCTTGCGAAGGCCCGCGACCTCTGCCAGGCGGCGCTGACGCGATTGGAGCACGCCGAAACGCCCTCCCTCGCCTATCAGGCGTGGTTCGTGCTTGGGGCGATCGAGGAGGCAGCGGGACGTCGCAGCGCGGCGCATGCCGCCTACCTGCACGCGCACCAGCAACTGGAAAACCTGCGCAGCCACCTCAAGGCCGAAGAGATGAAGATCGCCTTCCTCAAGGACAAACTGGAAGTCTACGAGGCGCTGGTTCGCATGTGCCTGACACCGCGGCGATTCGCCGCCCGATCCGGAGGCCGCCTTCGGGTATATCGAACATGGCGAAATCGCGGAGCCTCGCCGACCTGATCGCCTTCCGCTCGCAGGGGCTGCCCGCCTCGCGCAAGACCGAGCGCGCCATGGTGGAGCAGGTCAACACGCTGCGCGGCGAACTCAACTGGTACAGCCGGAACATCCAACTGCTGGAGGGCCGCGCCGCCAACCTCATGGCGCCGCAACTGGTCAAGCTGCGCCGCGCGGCGCGCGAATGCGAACAGCGCCTGGTGGAAGCCCTCGCCAATCTTCGCCTGGAAGACGCGGAATACGCCAACCTGCAAACCGCCGGCGCAATTCCGCTCGAGACCATCCGCGCCGCCCTGCCGGCCGATGCCGTGCTGGTGGAGTATTACCGGGTGGGCGACACCTTTCACGCCTGCCTGCTCTCGCGCGAGGCGCTCCAGATCGTGCCGGTGGGCTCCGCCTCCCATCTGCGCCGCGTGCTGCAACTGCTGCGCTTCCAACTCTCCAAGTTCCGGCTCGGTGCGGATTACGTGCGCACCTTTCACGATCAGCTGGTGGCAGCCACCAACGCCCATCTGCAGGAATTCTACGAGCAACTGATTGCACCCCTGGAAGACCAACTCGGCGGCGCCGCGCACCTCATCATCGCTCCCCACGATTTCCTGCACTACCTGCCGTTCCACGCCCTCCACGGCGAGGGCCTGGTTCCGCTAGGCGAGCGCTTCTCTATCTCTTACACACCGAGCGCCAGCGTTTACTACCTCTGTGCCACCAAGCGGGTTCCGCCATCGGACCGCACCCTGATCCTGGGGATTCCGGACCCGCGAGGCGCCGCAGATCGCCCATGAAGTCCGCGCCGTTCACGCCGCGCTGCCGGGAAGCGAGGTCTTCCTGGGCGACGCCGCCACCGCCGAGATCCTAAGGGAAAAGGGCGCCGCCAGCCGCTTCATCCACATCGCCACCCATGCCCATTTTCGCCAGGACAATCCGATGTTCAGTTCCATCAGTCTCGGCGAGACCCAGCTCAGCCTGTTCGATCTCTACCAGCTCGACCTGCCCTGCGAGTTGATCACACTCAGCGGCTGCGGCACCGGCCTGAACGTCGCGGTGGGCGGAGACGAACTGCTCGGCCTGGTCCGCGGACTCCTTTATGCGGGAACCCAGGGCGTGCTCGTCACTCTCTGGGACGTGAATGACCAGAGCACGGCGGAATTCATGGAACTCTTCTACAACGCCCTGAAATCCACCTCGAACAAAGCCATCGCGGTGCAGCAGGCGACCGCGGAGCTGCGACGGCGTTATCCTCATCCCTATTATTGGGCGCCTTTCGTGCTTGTAGGGAAATTCGATTAGGGTATTCCCCTAGGGTAAACTACCCCGTTACGTTCGCTATCGCCTGGGATACTTGCGGATAATACCGGGGCAACGCATACAATTGCCCTAGTGGCAGTGCTATCTGCGGCAAGTTGAAAAAAAAATGAATCGAACCTATATCTCATTGATATCAGGGGCACCCCTGTTCTCCAGAACGGGACAGAATGACCAATTGCCGCGTACGGAATGAAGTTGCAAGCGTGGATACGATATGAAGCACTACGCCATAGAGGAATGGGTGGATTTTAACCGGGGGGTCGTCGGCGCGGGAGCAAGCCGCTGCGATGTCGGCGCACCTTCGGGACGGATGTCCGGATTGCACCCGTCTTTCTGGTTTCCTCTCGAAATTGTCCGATACCTGTGCGAGGGTTGCCGAAGCGAGGCGCCGGAAGCGGCTTTGCGGTTGGCGCGGGCGATCTTTCCATCGCGAATATCAAACGGTCCGAAGCGCGGCAGCCGGCTGCCTGTGGAAATGATCTTCGACAGCCTCCTGATGCCCGCTACCGCCGGTCTGCGCTCTTCCTGGCAGGTCGGGTGGCAGGGTTTGTACCGGGCGGGCGACTGCTCGGTAGATCTTCGCATCGAACCGGAGTTGAAGTCGTCACGCGCCGCGGTCATCGGCCAAATTACCAGTCATGTCCTGCCCGCTGTCGAAATGGGGAATCTGCCGGTGAGCCTGCGCGCCGGCAAGTTAGTGGTCGCCGAAACAGTCAGCAATCGTTTCGGTGAGTTTCAAATGGAGTACGAGCAGCAGACGCAGCTGAAACTCTGCATCTCTTTTCGGGATTCAAAGAGCATCCAGGTGCCGCTCAAGAAGTTCACGTCGCAGCACCTGGCCGCGACGGCCGGAGCCGGCTGCCAGAACACTCGCTCAGGAACAACAGTAGCGGAAAACAGGGAAACCCACATGTCACGCAGACTCCACATCCCGATGCGTCTTCCGCTGCTGATCGCACTCTTCTCTCTGGGCGCATTCGCCGAAGATTTTTACTTCGTGAAGGTGCAGGGCGATGTCAACGAGCTTGCCCGGCGTCACGGTTTGACGGTCGTCAAATCTCTGGGCGGCAGCGCGGCGAACCTGCACGTACTCTCTTCCAGCGGCCGCGATCCGCAGACTGTGCTCCATAGCCTCGGGGCCGAGTTTTCCGTGCGGACCGTCGAATCCGATAGCGCCGTGGTCTTGCCCGGCATCCGGCCGGCATCCGCCGTCGTCCGGCCCGCCGCCTCCACCACGGCGATTTCGATTTCCAGCACGCTGGTCAGATACCACAATTCGTTTGTGGCCTCGGGGTATCTGAATCAGCCCGCTACCCGGCTGATCAACCTGGCCAACGCGCAAAACCTGGCCACGGGAGCGGGAATCGTTGCCACCATCGATACCGGCGCTGATTTCACCCACCCCGGCCTGGTCCCCGCCCTGACTGCGGGCTGGGATTTCGTCAACAACCTGCCCCTGGGACAGGAACTGGCCGATATCAATACCGGCGGCGGCACTTTGAGCCAGGAGACCACGCCGATTCTGGACCAGGAAACCACGCCGATCCTGGATGGCGGCACTGCGATTGTGCTGACTCAGGAAACCACGCCCATCCTCGATCAGGAAACTACTCCCATCCTGGACGGCACGAAGTATCCGGCCTACGGACACGGCACCATGGTCGCCAGCCTGATCCATCTGGTGGCTCCCGATGCCAGGATCATGCCGCTGCGCGCTTTCGGCGCCAATGGCAGCGCGACCGTCTCACAGATCGTCGCGGCAATTCACTACGCCGTGGAACATAAGGCCGACGTGATTAATATGAGCTTCAGCATTTCCGTCGGACTCCCAGGCGTTGAAGGATGCGATTGATTTTGCCTTCAACAATGGCCTGATCCTGGTAGCCGCGGCGGGCAATAGCGGACAGGCGGCTACGGTTTATCCGGCCTCCTACTCCAACGTGATGGGTGTGGCGGCAACCGACGACTTTTTGCAGCGCGCCCTGTTTTCGAACTTCGGCAGCCCGCTGGTTACCCTGGCGGCGCCCGGTCAGGACATCATCGCGATGTACCCGAAGAATCACTATGCCAAGGTGTCCGGCACCTCCTTCAGCGCACCGCTGGTGGCGGGCGGAGCCGCGCTTCTCGTAGATCTCAACAAGAAGATCGACGGGACTGCGGCCAGTGCGGCGTTGTCTCATGCCGACGCATTGGCGCCTGCTCTGGAACTCGGGGCAGGCGAGTTAGACCTGTATCAGGCGTGTCTCAATCTGTCCAGGAAAAGCAGCGGCAATAACGACCAGTAAAGTTGAATCGACGATCGGGAAGTTACGCCGGTCGCAAAGAAATGGAGGGTGTCAGAAAGTGCCTGGGGTTGTCCAGGTACCTGAATTGAGGAGATGTTTATTCATGCCAAGGCACGCGAGAATTCCGGAAAAGCGCTCGCTTCACGTAGCCCGTCGCAGTATGCCGGGCCACGTTACGGCTTTTCCCACCGGGAGTGGTAAAGCAGGAAACCAGACGGGCCCGGCCGGCCGACACACCGGCGCCGGGCATGTCGTGGCCTCGCTGCCTGCTGCGATTCAACCCGCCGCCGCACATCCTATCTGGTTCGCGGCGCTGATCGCTTCCGCGTGTCTCGCCGAAGGTAACGGCGCCAGACACACCATCCGCTGGAACTGCGTGTCGGGTCGGGCGGTGTATACCAATCGCGGCCGGGAGGCCGAACGCATCGAACCGCTTGGCGTCCGTCTGCTGGGAGGCGAGACCCTGGCAGTGTATTGGATACCCGGAGAAACCTCTTATACGTTGGAAGTCTACGGACAGAACGAACGCTGTGCCTGATTCGCCCGCAAGGGCATTTCGGAGGGAGCCGGCCTTGGCGAAAGTAACCCATCCGCTTCCAGACGCACTCCGCATCAAATTTCGAATTCGCCGAGAATCCGGAATGCTATGAAACTCTCCTCGAGGAACTGCGCATTCGCCGTCAGGAACTGCAGCGTCTCCTCGACCTGGTGCATCTGAAGTGGGCCGGCATTCAGACCGCCCATACTCGCCATAAATGCGCCGCCAGGCTCCCCGGCTCCGGCGATTAAGAAATCCTGTTTTTCGCCTGCAATTGATTGCGTTCGCCTGCAATTCCTTTGGCCGGCAGTGGCTTACCCCTTTACCACTGTCGGCCTTTTTTGACCGCCGCCCGCTCATGCTATAGTCGATTTCCTATGGACCGCCGCCGTTTGCTCCACCTGGCCGCAGCCGCCGCCTTTCAGAGCCACGCGCTCGACCGCGTCCGCGCCGCCACCGGAACCGCGGGCGCCCGCTCCCCGGAAGAGATTGCCGGCGACGAGGATTTCTGGGGTGAAATCCGCTCCGCCTTCAGCATCGACCGGAACATCGTCAACTTCAACAACGGCTACGTGAGTCCGTCACCGCGCCCCGTGCAGGACGCCATGCGGCGCTACCTCGAATACACCGACATGGGCCCGTATCACACCATGGTCGCCGTGCTCGAGCGGCAGATCGAAGCCGTCCGCCGGCACCTCGCGCAGGCCGCCGGCTGCGACGCCGAGGAAATGGCGATCACGCGCAACGCCAGCGAAGCCCTGGAGAACGCGCAGTACGGGATCGATCTCAAACCCGGCGATGAAGTCCTCACTACCGACCAGGACTATCCGCGCATGTTGACCACGTACGCCCAGCGCCAGCGCCGCGAGGGCATCGTGCTCAAGACCATCTCCTTTCCCGTGCCGCCGCCTTCGATGGACGATCTGTATCGCCGCTTCGAGCAGGCCATCACGCCGCGCACCCGCGTGATTCACTTCTGTCACATCACCAATCGCACCGGCCAGATCTTTCCCGTCCGCAAGATCTGCCAGATGGCCCGCACTCGCAATATCGCAACCATCGTGGACGGCGCGCACGCCTTCAGCCACTTCCCCTACAAGCTCTCCGATTTGGATTGCGACTACTACGGCACGAGTCTCCACAAGTGGACCTACGCCCCCATCGGCACCGGCTTCCTCTATGTGCGCAAGAGCCGGATCGCGTCCACCTGGAGCATGATGGCCAGCGACCAGACGCAGGCCGGCGACATTCGCAAGTTCGAAGAGATCGGCACGCACCCCGCCGCCAACCACAATGCGATCAGCGAGGCACTGGTCTTTAACGAGAATCTCGGCGTGGACCGGAAAGCCGCCCGCCTGCGCTACCTGCGCGACCGCTGGGCCAAGCGCCTGGCGCAACATCCCAAGTGCCGCATCCTGCACAGCCCCGACCCGGAGCAATCCTGCGGCATCGGCTTCCTGGCCTTCGCGCCCGGCATCGACGCGGGCAAGATGCGCGAAGCCCTGTGGAACAAGTACAACATCATCACCACCTACATGCCGCACACCGAGTACAGCGGTCTCCGCGTCACCCCCAATATCTACAGCACGCTGCGCGAAGTCGATTTCTTCTCCGCCATGATTGAGAAGGAATTGGGATGAGAAGGAATTGGCCTTGTAGTTGCACCTCTAGGCGGCAGTGCTTGCCGCAATCCTTCTAATTCATTCCGTTTCCGTGCCAGGTACCACTTTGGAAGTGAACCTCGCAACACAGGTGGGCCGCCCTTATGACGCCGCCACCATTGATCGCGACGTGAAGACGTTGTGGAGTCTCGGGAAGTTTCACGACATCCGTGTCGAGACCGTGAACTCCGACGACGGCGCCGACGTCGTCTTCCGTGTAACCCCTGAACCCCAGTATCCGCTGCGCGATATCCGCCTGAAGCCGAACACCTTCGGCATTCAGATGACCATGCCGCCCGGCACCGTACTCAACCAGGCGCGCGCCCAGGAACTCGCCATCGCCGCGCAGCGCCAGCTCAACGAGCGAGGTTACTCCAAGGCGAAAATCACCTGGGCCTTTTCTCCCGCCTCGGCCGGCCGCTACGATCTCTTGCTCAACGTCGTACCCGGCCAATCGCTGCGCCTCAAAGCCACCGGCGAGATTTCACTTCACCCCAAGCCCAAGGTATATAGCGCCTCCGCCATCGATAACTACACCGCGCGTCTGCAATCCCACTACATCGCGCAGGGCTACTACGATTCCAAGGTGACTACCAGCGAGGAGATCCGCGGCAAGGATGCGATCGTCAACTTCTCGGTGGATCGCGGCGAGCTTCACAAGCCCATCGATATGAAGGCGATGTGCAGCTGCCTCTTCGATCAGCGCCGTGAGGCCGAAAGGAAAGGCATCCTGGATTTCAACGCGCGCCTCGATGAATCGGGCGTCCCCCAAGTGGATCTCGGCAAACCGTATACGGTCGGCCGCATCACGTTCACCGGCAATAAGCACTATAGCGATACGTTAGTCCGCCGCCACTTCCTCCTCGATGAAGGCGTGCCGCTCGACAACATGCTGTTACGCCGCAGCGTGGCGCGGCTCAACGCGTCGAATCTCTTCGAACCGGTCGATGAACACGGCGTCCACATCATCACGGATGCGCGCACCGGCAGCGCGGATATCATCATCACCTTGACGGAGCGCAAACACAATTTCTGGAATTTCGCCGGACCCTTGCCGCTCACTGCGTCCATCGGCGCGCGCCTCCCCGCGTGGGGACGCGGCGTGCTCGAACTTTCCACCTACAGCGTGAGCTTCAATCTGCTCGCGTTTTCCTCGATCCTCAAACTCACCCAGGCGCGCCGCTTCCTGCCCATCCTTTCCCTGGAGCGCTCCTTCATGCCGGGCGTCGGCTTCCTTTCCGGCTTCTCGTACTCGCCGCAATTGCCCTGGAAGTACTCGGCGATGAACTACGGCTTCACTCAATTCGAACAGCGTATCGGCCCAAAGCTCGCCGGCATTCGAGGCCCCGACCTGGTGGTCTCCTTCCAGCGCCCCAGCGGAGAAGCCGCCCTGCTCTGCGAAGCACCCAAGCCCCGCTACCACGCCCTGCGCACCGGCGCCATGATCGGCCTGCACGTGGTCCGCACCCTTTCCCAGTTCTAGCGCGAAGCAGCCCTACGGCCGGACGAGAGTCCACGTCCCGGCGGTCAACTGACCGCCGGCCGTGCCCGGAGTGCCCGCCGCCCAATACAGAGCCACCATCCCCCACGGCTGGTCGAACCGCGATTTGCTCTCCTGCACCACCTTCAGCATCGTCTTCTGCAGCGCGTCGCGGCGCTGCTGAAACCCTGCGTCGTCCTGCAGCCCCGCAGCCTCCCGGCCCGCCAGGAATTGGCGCATCGCCTGCAGCGCGTGACCCGCATTCGTCATACTCCGCGTCCACCACACCAGGTCGTAGATGTCGCCGATCACCAGATTCAGCGTCAGCTCAAACTGCTCCGTCCCGCGGATCCATCGGGACCAGTTCGCGCAGCGCGGGCGTGGGACCCGCTTCGATCGCCGCGTTCCATCGCAGATCCTCGTCGAGCATGCGATACCGGGCCTGCCCCGCCACATCCTTCGCGGGCGCCAGCAGCGCGCGCAAGGCCTCGCGCCCGAAATTCAAGTAATACGAGGGATCGCGCAATTGCCCCGCTTCGTTGAAGAAGAGCTGCTCGCACGCCGCGTCGTTGAATGCCGTGCGCAGGACGCACGTCGAACTCTTGTCGCCGGTGTACTGCTCCAGCAGCGTCGCGCGCTCCGCCGCCTGCACCAGCCCCAGCGTGGCGAACCAGTTCAGATAGCCGCCGACATCCGCCCGCTCCGTCCCGCGGTTCGCTACGAAATGCAGGCAGTGGCAATCGAGGCCGGGTAGCGACGTCGCCTTGCCCGCCCGGTACGCGGTAGTCACCAACACGGAATCGAACAGCGCCTTGCGCAGCGTTTCCTGCTGATGCAGTTGGTCCGTGATCGCGGAGATGCGTTCGCTTTGCGCCGTCTCTTTGATCGTCAGATCGCCGCTCGCCGCCTCAAACAAAATCTCACAGTTGCTCATCAGCTTCGAGAGCGACACCAGGTTTACGATGCCCAGCAGATTTACCTTGAGAGTAGTCCCGGTGGTCCGCGCGCGCACCAGCAGGCTGTCGAGCAGCCTGATCCCCGGCGCGATCCGGTCGCCCGCCGCGGCCTGCGCCTCCAGTGCGTTCATGCCGGTCAGGTCGCCGCGCAGCGCGCGATTCACCAACGCCGCCGACGCCGCGTCCAACGCATCCAGGTCCAGCTCGTATTGAAACGCCGCCTCGTCGTCCGTGGCTTCGGAAACCACCACGTCGATCGATGCCTGAATGCTGTGCGCCACGCCTTCCTGAATCGCCGCGTTGAACATCTTGACTTCGTCCGGCTTCAGCCCCGCCAGCATCTTCGAGTCGGGCGCATTCTTGCTGATCGCCGTCATCAACGGACCCAGCATGTCCGCCCCGTTGAAGCTTGCCGTGGCCGACACCGATGCGTTGAAATCCGCCTCCAGCCGCGTTCCCTTAGCCCGCAGATAACTCAACTCCACCGCGCCGCCCGCCAGCCGCCGCACGCGAATCTGGTACGACCCGGAGAGCGTGAACGCCGCCGTGACTCCCGCCATCGCCCCGCTCTTCACATCCACCGTCCCCGCCCCCAACGGCAGTTGGACAGACGCCAGCGGATTGACCGGCGTCGCCACCCGGAAGCCGCCGCTGACCTTCAAACTTCCCTGCCCCGTCACCGTGCAGAGGTCGTTCGCCTGCATCCGCTTCAGGTCGTCAACGCTTACCGGAATCAGGTACCCGGAAAGCATCGCCGCCGTGGCCTCACCCAACGTCGGTACGCCGGCGCCAGTGGGAAACGCCTTGAGAAACTCGATCCCGATACTCCCGCCCGCGGTCAGGCCGAACGTGAACTCGCCCGCCGACGCCGCCGATTCCCGCATCGAGCCCCCCGGTGAGCGCCAGCCCCACCAGCCCCGTGCCCGCCGGAACCGCCGCGGCTTGCGGAAAACGGTCGTCGTCGAAAAGGTTCGCACCCGCCGTGGTGTTGGCGCGCAGCACCGCGTTCACCTTCGGCGTCAGCGTCACCACGGGCTGCGTCGCCCCCAGCGCAAAAGCGTTGGAGAGCTTTGCCTGGAAGCGCAGCGGAGAAGCGGCGGCCTGCGTCAGCGCCTGATCCTTGCGCTCGATAAAGTCGGGCGCCACCAGCAGGTGAAGCACCTGCGACTTGGCGTAATCCACCAGCGAAGAGGGTTGACTCAGGTCTACCTTCGCCCCTGGAACAGGGTTACCGAGACTGTCCGTTATCGAAATATCCGGCATGACGCTTTACCTCCCGGCCGAGGGTCCGGCGATGACGCGCCCGGGCCGTTCCGCCGTCACCTTGTCTGCGTGCAGCACCAGCTTGCCGTTTACGATCACTTCGTGAATCCCCACGGAGTACTGATGGGGTTTATTGTACTCGGCGCGGTCGGCCACCGTCGCCGGGTCGAACACAATGACGTCCGCCTTCATCCCCGGACGCAGCATCCCGCGATCCCAGATCTTGAGCCGCTGCGCCGGGTACGCCGACATCTTGCGCACCGCGTCTTCCAACGGGATCACGCCCTTCTCGCGGACGTAGACGCCCAGCACGCGCGCAAAAGTACCGTAGCTGCG
Source organism: uncultured Solibacteraceae bacterium (assembly GCA_963811575.1). Lineage (GTDB taxonomy): Bacteria > Acidobacteriota > Terriglobia > Bryobacterales > Bryobacteraceae > Solibacter. Next base: position 1,064,130 of record CAWERY010000018.1, read on the forward strand.
CGGGTGCGGCGCCGCCTGTCCGAAAACCGGAATGTCGCCATCGGAAGCGATCATCGTGAACGGCGAGCGCATGATCCGGACCACGTCCTCTTCCGAAATCGCGTGATACACCGCCGAACAGCCGCCCTTGTTGACCAGGTCCATCACGGTCTCGGCGGCGTTTTCCATGGTCGGCTCCTGCCCGCGCGCAATCGTCAGCTCCGTGAGATTCTTGCCCGCCAGCGTGCGGTCGAAGCCGCAGTTCACGATCGCCACATTTTTCGGATCGCCCGCCCCCCGGTCCACCTTGAGATTTTGCACGATGGCGACCTTGATCCGCGCCCGCTGTTCGGGCGCCGCCAGCCGTTCCGAGGTCGCCTTCTGCCCGCCCTCGAGCGCCCACTGCGGCACCAGCGCCGCAATCCCGGTGCTCGACGCCGTATATGGATATTGATCGATCGTCACATCCACCCCGCGCGCCCGCGCCGCCTCCACCAGCTTGAGCGATTCCACGCTCTGCCCCCAGCTCGGCTGCCCGATCATCTTGTGGTGCGTGATCTGCGTCGGCAGTCCGCCCTCCTCACCGATGCGGATCGTCTCCCTCACGCTGTCCAGCACATGCGAAGCCTCCTCGCGCATGTGAGAGATGTGGATTCCGCCCATGCGGCCCACCACCTTCGCCAGCTCGATCACCTCTTCCGTCGGCGTGAAGTTGCCCGGCACGTAGAACAGCCCCGTCGAGAGGCCGAACGCGCCGTCGCGCATCGCCTGCGCGGCCATCTCCTTCATCCGCGCGAGTTCTTCCGGCGTCGCCTTGCGATTGATCGAGCCGATCACCGCCTGCCGTATGCTGCCCTGCCCCACGAACGTCGCGAAGTTTACCGAAATCGGCGTCTTGCGGATTCCGCCGAGGAAATCCGCGATCGGCAGGGGCGAGCTTCCGTCAGGTCCCTCCACGATCGTGGTCACGCCCTCGCGAAGATAATTCTCCGCCGTCGGCACCTGCGCGATGCCGCGCCTTCCGTGGGAATGGATGTCGATAAATCCCGGCGCAACCACCATGCCGCGGCCGTCGATGGTCACCGCGCCGCTTGCATTCGGCAGGCTGCCGATCTCCGCAATCGTGTCGCCCCGAATGCCGATATCGGCGTAGAACCACGGCGAGCCCGAGCCATCCACCACCCGCGCTCCGCGAATTACGATATCAAAAGGGTTGCCCTGTCCCCACAGCCCACGCCGCCAACAAAAAGAGCGCGCCAACTTTTTTCATTGGTAGAAGTTTAGCGCAGTACCGGCTGGCGCCTTCTACTTACCAGGCGATCTTCGGCGGGAAAAACTCGGCGATCAGCTCTTCGTAGTACGGCCGCAATTCGGCCACGTTCGGCGGCGCCGCGCTCTTCGAGTACAAGTCGTAGGGATTGAACTTTTGCACCCACGGAAGCATGCGGCGGTCTTTGTCGTCCATCAGGTAGCTGTACGCGCCCTCGCGGTGCCACGGGTAGAAGGAGTGGTACCGGATCATGTACTGGCCTTCTTCCGGCAGATAATCCTTGACCACCTGGTACAGGTATTCATCGTGCCCCCAGGAGAGATCCACCTTGTCGAATCCGCAACCCTCTTCGTAAACACCCAGCCGCGTCTGGTACGCAGGCACCGCAGCGTCCGGGTTGGCAGCGAAGAATTCAGGGAAGACGATCTTGTTCGACCACCCGCAGCCCACCGGAAACGTATCGCCCACCACCGCCCATTGCGGCTCGCCATACAGGCACAACGCCTTGCCAAGGTCGTGCAGAAATCCGGTCAGAATCATCCACCGCGGATGCCCGTCGCGGCGAATCGCTTCGGAGGTCTGCATCAAGTGCTGGATCTGCGACAGATCCGTGTCCGGATCGCTTTCGTCCACCAGGGTATTGAGGTACTCGCACGCCTCCCAGATGCCCATTTCGCCGCGAGTCTTCGCGCCATACTTGCGCTTCATGCCCTGCGCAAACTCGCGCGTCTGTTTGGCGTGATTCTCCCGGTAAAATTCGCGAACGCCCACCGGCGCCGATTCGTCGAATTTGCGAAAGTCCTCAGTCTTGCGATTCGGGTCGTACCGCTCGCCGACAAAATCATCCCATTGGTCCAGGTGTTGTGCAGTCCCCATACCCCCAGTATTCACCAGTCAGGAGTGTATGGCAACCGCCGGTGCCTCCCCTTTTATGACTAACCGCCCAACCGTCTCCAGCAGCGTCTCGGGCGCGATCGGTTTTCCCAGCGTCGCCGCGGCGCCCAACAGCCCCGCCGCCTTCAGGAAGCTGCCGCCAAACGCGCCGGATATCGCGATCACAGGCAGATTCGGACGCTGTTCGTGAAGGTACGAAACCGTCTCCAGCCCCTCCTGCCCCGGCATCACCAGGTCCGTGATCACCAGGTCCACCGGCTGGCGTTCCAGGACGTCCACCCCCATCTTGCCGTCCGACGCGACCAGCACCCGGTAGCCCCCGCCGCTCAGGATGCGCCGCAGCAGATTGCTCACCGCGATATCGTCGTCGATTACTAGAATGGTGCGCCCTTCTCCGGCAGGCGCCCGCAGCGCCTCGCGCACTTTGCCGGTCAGTTGCTCCGGCGTGAAGGGCTTGGCCAGATAGTCCGTGCCCGCGTCCAACGCCCCTTCGGCCACAATCGCCTCCCCCGAATACCCCGACATATAGAGCACCTTGAGACCGGGACGCCTGGCCCACCAGCCGGTCCGCGAGTTCGCACCCCGTCATCCCCGGCATCACCACATCCGTCACCAGAAGATCGATCTCACCCGCATAGCACTCACTCACCGCCAACGCATCATCCGCGCATTCCGCTTCCAGTAAGTGATACCCCTCGAGCTGCAGAATCGACATTGCCAGCCGCCGCACATCCGCCCGATCCTCCACGATCAGCAGGGTTGCCTCCTTCCGCGCCGCAATTACCCCCGGCCGCGCCGCGATCAGGTCATCCGCCTGCGCCGCGATTCCCGTTACCGGCAGCCACACCTGGAATTTCGCACCCTCGCCCGGCGCGCTCTCCACTTCGAACCAGCCGCCGGCCTGCTGCACGATTCCATAGGCGGTGCACAGCCCCAGCCCCGTGCCATGTCCCGCTCCCTTGGTCGTAAAGAACGGCTCGAAGATCTTGCTGCGCAGTTCCGGCTCCATCCCCGTGCCGGTATCGGAAACCGAGAGCACAACGTACTCTCCAGGCCGTGCCGACGGATTTCGCAGCGCCCCGCCCGCATCCAGAATCTCCGCCGACGTCCCGATATCGATCACGCCCCCCGCGGCCATGGAATCGCGCGCGTTCAACGTCAGGTTCATCAGCAGTTGATCGATCTGCCCGGGGTCCGCCATGACCAGCGGGAGATTTTCCCCCAGGTGCGTCGCGATTTGGATCCGCGAACCGATCAGCCGCGATAGCAGCTTGCCCGATTCCACCACGCTCTGATTCAGGCAAATCGGGCGCGGCGAGGCTCGTTGTTTGCGGCTGAACGTCAACAACTGCATCGTCACCGACGCGGCCCGCTCGCCGGCGCTTCGAATCTCCCGCAACCCGTCGCGAACTTCTCCGCTCTGCCCGCCCTCCGCCAGCAACATATCGCAGTAGCCGTTGATCACCGTGAGGTAGTTGTTGAAATCGTGGGCCACGCCCCCCGCCAGCCGGCCCACGCTTTCCATCTTCTGCGCCTGCCGCAATTCCTCTTCCAGACACAGCGCGCTGCTCGGCCGCCTGCTTCTCGCCCGTCGTGTCCTGGTAAAAAAGCAGCGTGGCGGGACACTCGTTATATTCGATCGCGGTTGCCCACACGGAAGCCCAGAACTCCCGGCCGTCCAGCCTCGTATAGCGCCGCTCTACCATCGGCAGTTGGCTCCCGCAGCGGAACTTCCGGGCACGCTCGATTACGCCGGCACGGTCCTCCGCCGCTGACAAACTGCAGCACGGAACAGCCGACCAACTCGCCTTCCCGCTTCGCCCCAAACAATGTCCGCGCCGCCGGGTTGACATACACGATCTCCAGCCCGTCCACCACCATGAGCCCGAATGGCGTGTTTTCCACTAACTGGCGCAAACGCGCTTCGCTCTCCCGCAATCCCTTCTGAGCGAGTTTGCGTTCGCTGACATCTCGAATGATCGCCTGCCGGAAAAAGCGCTCATCCATCTTCAGCGCGCGCATGCTGATTTCCACCGGAAACTCGCGGCCATCCCGCGAGCAGTGCAGCGATTCATAAAGCGTCGAATCGCGCTTTCCCGCCATGTGCCAGTCCGCCGCGAAGCTCGCCTGCGCCTGCGGCGCTCGCAGCTCGCACACACTCTTTCCCACAACCTCGTCGATCGGGTAGCCATACACCTCGGCAGCCCGGTCATTGGCCCGAACGATCACGCCGTTCGCGTCCAGCAGCAGAATCACATCGTTGGCGTACCGGCTCAGGCACTCGTACTGTTCGGCCAGGGCCCGATGCGCCTCCGCGGATTCACACAGCTCCCGGTAGACGCGCAATTGATGCCGTCTCCAAAGCAAATATAACAGTGCGCTCAACCCCAGTCCCAAAGAAATCGCCGTGATCCCGAGCAGGGTGGAACCACGACGCAGCGGCTCCCACACCTCCTCGGAATCGATCTTGGCGATCAGGTACCATGGCGTCCCCGGCACCGGCCGCACCGCCGCGAAAATCGGAACTCCCCGATAGTCCACCGCCTCGAGACTCCCTTTCGCGCCCTTCGCCGCCATCACCGCCGCAACCCCGGTATTCGACATCGGAATCCGGTAGTTCAAGGCCGAACCGGGCCGGTCCTTTACATCCACCAGGTACAGCACGGAATCGCCCTCGCGCCGCACCAGCAGGAGTTCCGCGCTGCGCGTCGGCACCGGCCATTTCTGCAGCGCCGCCGTATATTCGCGGGGATCGATCTCGAATATCATCGCCGCGAAAATCGGCTTTCCCGGACCCGCGCGCAGTGGCACATCAATTCCCAGGTTGATCTCCGGCGAACCCGGATCGCGGTGGAAATCGCGCTCTACCAAGCCGCCTTTTCGCAGCACGGCCTGCATGTGCGCCACATATTCAATGTCCGGGCCGAACGTTCGCCCTACCTTAAGCCGGACCTTGCCCTCGCGATCCACCACCACCGCGCCCGCATAGTGCTGATTGCGGCAGACTGCCCCGATCAGGCCCACCAGGTCTGCCGTTTCCGCGCGCCCCGCCCGCCCGTTCATCGCCCGTTCGAACACAGCCATGGCGAACGGCTCCTCCATCAAGGTCCGCGCCTCCGAGAGACGAACCTGCCGCCACTCGTTGATCTGCCGCACCTTGCCATCGGCAATCACCAGCAGCCGATTCTTGACTTCGCTCTCGAACGCCGCCTTTTGCACCGTGTGAAACTTCCACGCAATCCCACCGATGCCCAGCGCGAGTATCGCCAGCAGCCCCAGCAGCAGATACGGAGCCCGCGCAGGAGTCTCCGGCGTTTTGTGTGTACCGGCCATCGCAGACCTTATCGTCCAGGACGGCGAAAAACTGTAGATCGCGGCCAGGTGCGAAGATATTCGTGTGCGCCCGCCCCTCTCCCGCCGCTCCTGGATCCTCGCCGCCGGCGCCGGCCTGCTCTCCCGCGCCCAGCCTCAGGACCCCGAATTCGTCTGCCCCATGGACCGCGACATTCGCTCCAAATCGCCCGGCGTCTGCCCGCGCTGCGGCATGAAACTAGTCGCCGGACTCCCCGAGCCCCTCGAATATCCCCTGGATTTCCGCGCCTTTCCGCCTTCTATCCCGGCCGGCCGCGAGGTCACCCTCGAGTTCCGCGTCCTCGACCCCCGCACCGGGCGCCCCGTCACCCGCTTCGAAGTCATTCACGAGAAGCTCTTCCACCTCTTCCTGGTCAGCCAGGACTTGGAATACTTCTCCCACGAACATCCCACCCTGCGCCCCGACGGCTGGTTTCGTCTCCGCACCCGCCTCCCCAAACCCGGCACCTACCGCCTGCTAGCCGATTTCGACCCTTCCGGCGGCACCCCGCAACTCTCCGCCCGCACATTCTCCACCGCCGGATGGCCGCGCCCCTCGCTTCCTCCATCCCCCACCCGCCGCAGGATCTCGCTCCCCAGCGCGGCGCCAACCTCGAAGTCTCCCTCAAGCTCGATCCCGAAATTCCCATCGCGGGCCGCAAGACCATGCTCTTCTTCCGCATCGACGCCCGCCGCCGGCCTCGAAAAATTCATCGGCGCCTGGGCTCACCTCCTGGCGGTCAGCAATGACCTGGTCGATACCATTCACAGCCACCCGTTCCTGGCCGAAGGCGGCCCCGAAATGCAGTTCAATCTATTTTTCCCGCGCGCCGCTACGTATCGCCTCTGGCTCCAGCTCCAGCGCAATGGCGTGGTCAACACTGTCGCATTTACCCTGCATGTGCAGGCGTTGCACTAACCACTGCGATTAACGCAGCGTCACCGCCGCCCCGTACACCATCAGCCGCGTCCCCTTCGGCAGCCGCGCCGGCCTCCGTAGCACGTAACTCCGGTTCCACTCCGCCCGAAATTCGCGCACCCACAGCAGCCGCTCCACCTGCCCGTCCGGCAGCACCGCCGCTACTTCCACCGCGCCCGATGGCGTAATCGCGCGCACCGTCATCGGCGCCTTCAGCGTCAGCCCCTGCCTGACTTCCACACCCTTCCCCGCGACCGGCGCGTCCGAGTCCGGCACGCGCGGCGCCGCCGGCAGATACTTCGAGTCCCCCTCCGGCGCGCCGCCTTCCACCCAGTTCACCACCAGGTCCATTTCCGGCTGCGAGAGGCTCGGATCCCCGCGAAATTCACCGACCCCCTTCACCGCATCCCACGGCGGCATCCGGCGATTCAACACCTCATCGCGAATCGCCTTCGCCCACGGCCGCGCTTCCTCATAAGTGAGCAGCGGCATCGCCCGCCCCCCGGGCCGGTGGCATCCCGCGCAGTGCTGATACACCACGCGCGAGATCTCCTTGCTCCACGTCAGATTGGTCGTGATGGGGTCGTGCGCGAAGGCGGCCGCCCCGAGCGCGCCGCCCAGTACAAAAAGTTTAATCACCGCTGCGCTGCGGCTTCTTTTCGGGGAAGAGCTGCTTGGGGTCCAGTCCCGCCTCGAACGCGACATCGAAGAACCCGATCATCATCTCTTCCCAGCTCTGCTCGCCCGTACTTCACCGCCTTCGCCGGGTCGGGGTTCGCCGCGTTGTTCGCCGAATTATCGAAATGCGCCGTGCACGCCACCTTGGTGCCCTTCGGCAGCACCATATCCTGCTCGGGGCTGTACCAAAGCTGCCAGTTGAAATCGTAGCGCGGCACGCTGAGGATGGTCTGCGTCTCTCCCGTGGGGAAGATCAGCCGGAATTCGAAATCCTTGCCGCGCAAATGCATGTGCGGCGCCAGCGCGCGCAGCTTCACTTCGTGCGCCAGTTCGATCTGCGCATCCACTTTGTAATTCGCGTCGCCCGGCGGAATCGTGAACTTGCTGTTGCTCGCCGCCAGCGTCATCACCCGCGTCGCCGGAGGCTTCTTGCAGAACACCACGCCCACTTTGCTGCGATCCTGCGCCGTCTTGCCGTTCGCCGTGTAGTGCAATTGGAAAACAATGTCCGAACCGGCCTTTACCAGCCGCCCCTGCCCGGGCTCCAGTTGGATCTCCGGCACTCCCGGAGCGTAGCCCGCCAGAATGTCCCCCGTGATCGATGGCCGGTCGCCCTTTTCATTCGCATCCGGCACGAAGATCACGCCCGGCTGCTTATCGCGATTCCACTTCGACCCCGGCTCGCGAATAAACGCGAGCACGTGATGCACCGCGCCGCGCGCTGCCCGGACGCACTTCCGCCGCCTGCACCCACGTATCCTCCGTGAACTTCTGCGGCAGAATTACATATTGATAATCCACCGTGCCGCTCTTGGGAACGTCGAACGCCTGCGGCATCTCCAGCACCAGGTCCGGCTCGCCGATGTTCCATCCTTCGACGAAGCTCTTCGCCGCCGGCAGATCCTTGCGGTCGCCTTCCGGCGCCCCCGCGTCCACCCACGAAACCAGCGTGTTGATCTCCGCCGCCGTCAGCGTGCGGTCGTTCTTGAAATGTCCCACGCTCGAATCCGCGAACCATGGCGGCATCCGTTTCAGCAGCACCGCCTCTTTAATCGATTTCGCCCACGGCCGAGCCTCCTGATAGGTCAAGAGCGACATCGGCGCCGCCTCCCCCGGACGATGGCAGCCCTGGCATCTCGCCTGTAAAATCGGAGCGACATCCTTAGCGAATGTCCGCGGTGTCGGTTTCGTTTCGGCGGAGGCCAGCAGCGCAAGCCCAATGCCGAGGGTACCCAGCAGTTTCATCATTTGCCCTCTGTACTCGATTATACGGGAGACTCCCGCCTCCGAACGGGCGCGGTTCCTGCGTCCTACTTCACCGTGAGTTCGAAATCCACCTGCAGCACCAGCGCGTCCGCCGTTACCCGGATCTCCGGCACCGCCACTTTCTTGACCTCGCGCTTGTACCCCGGCTGCGCCGTCGGGTCTTCCAAGATCCGCTTTGCCTGCTCTTCCAGTGGATATTTGAAGTCCTTCACCAGGCTCGCCTGCATCGCTTCGCACACCCTGCGAATGTAATAGCCCGTCTTCCCGTCGCTCGTCACCTTCACCTGCTGCAGCCCGAGCGCGCCGTCGCGGTATACCGGAATCGCGGTCACCACCACGTCGAAGGCATCCCCCAACCCCACGCACTGCCCCGCCAGATTCAACGCGCTCCGCCCCGTGAAGCGCGCCGTGATTCGTAACAGGCCGCCGTCGCTCCGCACCCGCGGCTTTTCCAGATAGGCGAAATTGCACTTCGCGCTCTTACTGCCGTGTACGTAGCGGCGGCCTTCCTGCGTGAACGCCTGCTCCGTCAGCATGCGCTCCAGCGCGCCGAACTGTATGTGCAGCTCCATCGCCGCCGCGCACTGCGCAGCCGCCAGCAACAATACCAACGCCCGCATCACTCGTGTTTTTCCAACTGCAGCAGAATCGTGCCGATCGTGAACGTCATCCGCACCCGGATCTGCACCGGCAGCCGCCGCCTGTCGTCCGACACCCATAAATTCAAATGCGCCGGCCGCTTGTACAGCACGCCATTAAAAAGATACACCTCGTAGCGAATCGTCTTGAACGTTCCCTCCGGGGTCTTCACGTCCTCGCGCGCCTGCGCTTCCACTTTCACCAGCACGCTCTTCTTGCCGTCGCTCACCGGAATCTGCGCGCTCTGCCCCGGCTCCAGGTTCAGCGTGCGGATGAAAAACAGCCCGCCGAGAACATCGTGTACGCATGCCGGAATCTCCGTCTCCTGCGCCAGCACCGTCGCGTTATTCTTCGCCAGATCGCGCTCCAGGTAGCTCGCCTTCTTCGTCTCCGCGTCGAAGGTCACCTTGGTCTCGCGCTGGCGATTGCCTTCGTGCGTCGTCATCTGCAGCGACTGCGCGCAGTAATTCGCATTCAGCGTTCCCGTGTAGTCGTCTTCTACCTTGAATAACTTGGATACGATGCCCGAAGATTCCAATCGCAGGTTGGTCTGCAGTACGGGCTTCAGGCCCCCCGAATTGGTCAACTCGACCTTCGCCTTACCCGCCGAAAACAGCCGCCATTCAATGTTGTAATTCAGCGTCTCTTTCGCAGGCAGGCTGCTACCCTGCGAATAGGCGAGCGGCGCACAAACGAGGAGCGGCAGCAGCGGCAGCTTGAATTGCATGAAAGGCCAGTTTCGCAGATGCGCCGCTAGCAGCGCAATCCTACTTCCTGCTCATACCGTTACCCGTAATCTGCAGCCTCGGCACGCTACAGTGAAAGAATCGTGCACGAAAAAGTCATCATCATCACCGGCTCCACCGGCATAGGCGCCGAAACCGCACGCCTCGCCGCCGCCCAAGGCGCACGCCTCCTCATCGCCACCGGCGACGAACTCTCCGGCTTCGAACTCGCCGCCGAGACCCGCGCCGAATGCTGGGCCGGTGATCTCACCCTCCCCCACTCCGCCGATAGCGTGCTCGCCCAGTGCCTCTCCAAATTCGGCCGCGTCGATGGTCTCTTCAATGTCGCCGGCCTCAGCGGACGCCGCTTCGGCGATGGCCCCGTCCACGAAATTCAGGACGATGCCTGGCACACCACCCTCTCCCACAACCTCACCGTCACCTTCCGCATGTGCCGCGCCGTGACCGGCCGCATGCTCGAACAGAAGCCCGCCGAAAGCGGCGAGCGCGGCTCCATCGTCAACATCGGCAGCGTGCTCGTCGAATCGCCCGAGCCGCGCCACTTCGCCACCCATGCCTACGCCGCCGCCAAAGGTGCCGTCGCCGCTATGAGCAAATCCATGGCGGCCTTCTACGCTCCCCACGGCATCCGCGTCAACCTCATCGCGCCCGGCCTCGTCCGCACCCCTGCCGGAGAACGCACCCACACCGACCCGGCTTTTCAGGAATTCGTGCGTAAGAAACAACCGCTCAATAGTGGGATGATCGAGGTAGCCGATGTTGCGCGTGCCGCCCTCTTTCTGCTCGGCGGCGAATCGCGCTCCATGACCGGAGAGGTGCTCACCATCGATGGCGGCTGGCGTCTGAGTAACGCCTGACATTCCCCCGGAGGGTTCACTTGGTAGTTTTAGGAATTGATATCGGCGCCAACCAGATCCGCGCCGGCATGGTAGACGCCGATGGAGCCATCATCGCCTCGCGCTCCCTGCCCACGCCCAACGACCTGGATTCGTTTCTGCCCTCGCTCCACGACGCCATCCGCTGGCTGCTCGAAACTACCGCTCTCCCCGCCGGCGTCGGCGTCGGCTGCAAAGGCATCATCGATCCCGATAGCACCCGAATTGAAGCCCTCCCCGGCACCATGCACTTTCTCCAGGGACTCCGTATCGTGGATCTCGTCGGCCTCCCCCTCGACGTTCCCGTCTTTGCGGACAACGATGCCCGCGTCGCCCTCGCCGGCGAAATGGTCTGGGGCGCCGCCCGCGGCCACGATAACGTCCTGATGCTCACCCTCGGCAGCAGCATCGGTGGCGCCGCCGTCATCAACGGACGCCTCCTCCGCGGCCACTCCGGAGTCGCCGGACACATGGGCCACATCACCGTCGATCCCGATGGCGCCGTCTGCGCCTGCGGCAATCGCGGCTGCCTCGAAACCGTATCCTCCGCCCGCGCCATCGAATCCGAAGGCCACGCCGCCGTCATCCGCGGCTGCGATTCCGTCCTCACCCGCCTCTTCCGCGAGCACCCAAACCTCGCCACCTGCCGCACCATTTTCCAGGCCGCCCACGAGAACGACGCCGTCGCCCAGTCCATCGTCAGCCGCGCCATCTCAAAACTCGCCGCCGCCCTCGCCGGACTTCTCCACCTCTTCGACCCCGAGATCGTCATCCTCGGCGGCAGCGTCGCCGATGCCGGCGCGGACCTCTTGATCCCCCTCCAGGAAGAAGTCTGGGCTCGCTCCCGCGGCCTCCTCGGCCGCGAAGTCCCCATCGTCGAACAACTGGTCGCCGATCGATCCGGCATCGTCGGCGCCGCCGGCCTGGTGATGGCCCCCCGCCCCTGACGGAGTTTTCATGCGTAGCGTAATTGCATGAGCAAAGCTGCTAGACGCTTCAAGAAGCCGACTTCCACTACCCGCGCTGACGCTGCTCGATGTTAGGATGTCGAGGTGCTGCGCTCGACTCTTCTTTCGTGGATACTGGCGTCTACCGCTCTAGTTGCGCAAACCGTGGAGGGGCGTGTGACCAGTTCCACGAACGGAACCGGAATCGGCGGGGTCAGAGTAAAGCTCTTCCCGGTCGGTTGGGCCGCGTCTGCGCGGTCCTCGGATTCTCCCGCGCCAGTTGCCACGACGGACTCCGATGGCCGTTTCCGGATCGAGCCCGTTGAAGATGGCGTTTATACGGCAAAATATGCGGCTTCCGGCTTCTGTTCGACTCCCGATCCTGGGAGTAGCCTGCCGCCATTTGTTGTGACTACCGGGGGGAAGCCGGTGCACCTGGAAGTCAAAATGCAACCGATGGGCAAGCTTTCCGGCCGAGTAATGGATCCCGCTGGAAAGCCTGTTCCGGACGCGAGCATCTGGTTGGTTTGGGAGGACCGGTGGTGCAAGCCGCCTGCCTGCTTCCCCTTTCGCCGTCAATTGAAGGCCGGTCAAAAAGGAGAATACTCCGTCACCGATCTTGAGATTCCGGGCACCTGGCTCTTGTCTGCAGCGGCGCCGTTGTCATGGAAACCGCCCGAACCACGCGGCGATCAGTTGCTAGGCTGGGCGCAGACCTTCTATCCCGGTGTTACCGACCCGCAACTTGCCGAAGCTGTGATAGTGCGGCCCGAAGGTGAGGTATTGGATCTCGACTTCAAATTAGTCGCTGCCCCGGCTCATCGCATTCGCGGCAGGATTCTCGATTTCCGTGGCACTCCCGTGCCCAAGGCTTCCGTGGCGCTGGCCAAAGGCTTCGGCTCGAACCTCACTCAAGTCACCGCTGCTGACGGCACGTTTGAATTCCCGACGGTGTTGGATGGCGACTGGCGCTTGTCAGCGGCAGTGAATCGGGACGGTATCAAGCTGATGGCCGCTCAGTCGGTGGAGATCCGGGGCCGTGATTTGGATAATGTCGAGTTGCGGCTGGCCTCGCCATTTGCGGTACGGGTAAAAATCGTGACAGAACATGCAGAAGGTACTGTTTTACCTAAGCCGCCTGGCATCGACGTCGTGCTCATTTCCGGCGCCCCACTGTTGTCAGATGAAGCAGACGCCTACCGCCCCGCCGAGTCGGTCGGGGGCGACCTGACCATCCGCAATATATACCCGGGCTCTTACGAGATTCAGCCTGTTGGCGATTCCTCACCGTACTATCTGGATTCCATCCGGGTGGGCGCACAGGATGCCCTTGGATCGGAGGCTTCTATTCTCTCCAATGCCGAGCCACTGACTCTCGTTTACAAGCTGGGTGGCGGAACTGTTCGCGGCACCGTGGAAGCCTGCCGGGGCGGCCGCGTCTTTCTGATTCCCCAAGACCGTGGGTTGCGGGGCGCAGCATTGTTGCGCGTAACCGGGTGCGACCAGAACGACCGATTCGAGTTCGCCGCCGTTCGTCCCGGAGAATACAATGAGGTGGCAGTGGCGTGGAACGGTCCCCCCATGCTCTCGTATGCGGCCGTGTTGGCGGATGGTGACCTGCTGAAGCGGGCCAGCAGAGTCACCGTGCTCAACAATGAGTCCACGTCGGCCGTGATTAGTCTGATTCCGCGCCTCTAAAAGAAAATCGCCTTTTCTTCTTAGCGCCCCCCTCTGCGAGTTCTGCGAACTCTGCGAGAAACATTCAGTCTTCCCCAAATTCCAGAACCCTCTCCGCCCATACCCTTCTTCTTTGCGTCCCCCTTAGCGCCTTAGCGCCCTTTGCGAGAAATAGCGAATTCCCCAACTTCCACTCCACCCCCGTCACCAAGACTTAAGATTTATCTTTCCCTTGCTTTCAGCCACTTACAAGGCTTACAGATCTCTTACTCCCATATCTCCGTGGTAACTTCTCCATCAGGTAGAGAGTTGCGCAAACCACAGCGCAACGCCAACAGCTTTCATCCTGGCCAGGATACGTTGACCTGAAGTGGTGCTGACTCTCCGTAAGCCCGTTAACGGCTAAACGGTGGTTCCCCTACGTGGAGGAGACCGGCGGAGAGATCTTCGGTTCGAACCGATTACACCCGGGGGACCGTCGCGGATAGCGTTTGATTGCCGCACCCCTGGATACAGAGACTGATCACCCGAAAGGAGTGGACGATCGAGAGGCCATCCAGCCGAGTTCTTACGTCTTCCTAGAGTGCAGTCGAATCACTGGCGGCCGGGCCCACCCGGCGATAAGCCCGAAAGTCCCCGGCCGCCGCAACGTTTCGCTTTCCCCACCCTTCACGGCACACGTGTGCCTCCAATCTGTAAAACTTCGTAACCGTTGGAATTCACCGCAACTTTTTCATACTTTAAGGTATTATTAGGCATGATTCTGGAAGCGGAACTTCTGCAAAATCTCGCTGCGCTGCCTGTCGAGAAACGCGCCATCACGAATCTTCGCGTCCTCAACGAGGCCTACGATTATTCCAAGCCCAGTTCCTTCGTCCGCGGCATGCGCGTCGATCTCAACGGCCTCGCCATCCTCCTCATCTCCGGCACCGCCAGCATCGATGAAAATGGCGTCAGCGTCCACATCGGCGATTTCCGCGCCCAACTCCGCCGCACCTACCAGAACATCACCGGCCTCCTCGAAGCCGAAGGCGCCACCTGGCACGATATCGTCCGCACCACCTGCTACCTCCGCGATATCGAACGCGATTACGAGGCCTTTAACGAAGAACGCACTGCATTCTTCCAGGAGCAGCAGCTCGATCCCGTCCCCGCCTCCACCGGAATCCAGGCCATTCTCTGTCGTCCGGAGTTGCTCATCGAAATCGAAGCCATCGCCCTGTTCCGCACCAAACCGCAGGCCTAAGCCCGGGCGCCCGGCCAAACTTTGTCCCGAATCAAATCCCGCGTGCGGCAAACAACGGGTCTTTCCGCGACGTCCGGCCAAATTTTGTCCCGCGACCCCTTTTGCGGTAGTCTGCATTCTTTATGGATGCTCCCATCGTCAGCGGCTCTTTTGTAGTGGTCGAATGGAGTGACCCCGGGGGCCCGGTTGGTCCGCCCCGCCTGATCGCACCCTTCCACGTTCACCACCACGATGACGAAGCCTGGTACGTCCTGGAAGGCGTCCTCTGCGTCCGTTCCGGCGATCAGGTAATCGAAGCCGGCCCCGGCGGCAGCGTGCTCGTGCCGCGCGGCACTCCGCATACCTATTGGAATCCCGGCCCCGGCGCGATGCGCTACCTGCTGATCATGACTCCCAACATCCATCAGCTCATCGAAGACATTCACGCCTTGCCGGAACGGACGCCCGAGATCGTGCAGGCCGTTTTCCAAAGACACGATTCGGAAGTTATCCAAAGCTAAGCCCGGTTAAATCTCCTCAATTTCCGCGACAGCGCCCCGGAAAGCTGGGAAAATGTCGTCATGGCGGACGTGGCGGCCTTGTTGGCCCGCTGGCAAGGGGGTGATAAATCGGCGCTCGACGAAATGCTCCCGGAAGTCTACGAGGAGCTACGCCGGCTCGCCCGCATTTATCTCAAGCGCGAACGCTCCGATCACACCCTCCAGCCCACCGAAGTCGTCCACGAAGCCTACATGCGCCTGATCGCCCAGCGCGAAGTCGATTGGCGCAATCGCGCGCATTTCCTCGGCGTCGCAGCCCAGGTGATCCGCCGCGTGCTGTTGCATCACGCCGAGAATCGCTCCGCCCAGAAGCGCGAAGGCTACACCAATCGCGTGGCCTTTGACGACGCCCTGGATTGCCTGGAGCGCCAGGCCACCGTCGATATCCTTACCCTCAACGCCGCGCTCGATCGCCTGGCCGAATTCGACGCGCGCCAGTCGCGCATCGTCGAACTGCGCGTCTTCGGCGGCCTCACCATCGAGGAAGCAGCCGAGGTTCTCGATCTCTCTCCGGCCACCGTCAAGCGCGATTGGAACGTGGCCCGTCTCTGGCTCCGGCGCGAACTTTCATGACGGCCGAACGCTGGGAACGGGTCAAACAAATTGTGGGCGACGCCCTGGATCTGGATCGCGCGCGCCGCATCCGCCTTCATCGGCAGCGCCTGCGCCGGGGACGCCGAACTGCTCGGCGACGTCGAAACCCTGCTGCGTGCCGATGAGCCCGGGTCCACTTTCCTGGACCTGGATCGCGCTCCCGAGCGGCTCGGAGCCTGGCGCGTCGTGCGTGAGATCGGGCGCGGCGGCATGGGCACCGTCTACCTCGCCGAGCGCGACGACGGCCAATTCGAGCAGCGCGCCGCCATCAAGGTCATCAAGCGCGGCATGGATACCGAAGCCGTGCTGCGGCGCTTCTACGCGGAACGCCAGATTCTGGCGCGCCTGCAGCATCCCAACATCACCCGCCTCCTGGATGGCGGTATGTTCGACAACCGGCCGTACTTCGTCATGGAGTATCTGGAAGGCGAGCCGCTTGCCGAGTACTGCAGCCGCACCGCGGCCTCCCTCACGCAGCGCATCACGCTCTTCCTCAAGGTCTGCGACGCCGTGGAATACGCGCATCGCAACCTCGTCCTCCACCGTGACCTCAAGCCCGGCAACATTCTGGTGGATTCCTCCGGCGTCCCCAAGCTGCTCGATTTCGGCATCGCCAAGCTGCTCGAATTGGATGGTTCCACGGAACAGACGGTCCTCGCCCTCACCCCCCAGGCGGCCAGCCCGGAGCAGGTGCGCGGCGAAGCCCTCACTACCGCGAGCGACGTGTACGCGCTCGGCGTCCTGCTCTTCGGCCTGCTCTCCGGCGAACCGCCGTACCGAATTCCGCCCCACTCCCCGGCGGAGTTGATGCGCATCGTCTGCGAACAGCCCGCGCCCCGGGCCAGTTCCCTCGCCGCTCCGGCGGTCGCCCGCCAGTTGCAGGGAGATCTCGATAACATCCTCCTCAAGGCCATGGAAAAGGATCCGGCGCGGCGCTACCAGCGCGCCGCCGATCTCGCGGCGGACCTCGACCGGTTTCTCCAGGGGCTTCCCGTGCAGGCGCGGCCCGGCGGCGCGGGTTACCGCCTGCGCAAGTTCGCCGGCCGCCACCGCCGGTCGCTCGCCATCGCCGCCCTGGCGCTGATCGCCATCACCGGCGCGACCGCCAACGCCATCGTGCAGGGCCGCCGCGCGCAGCGGCGCTCTGATGATTTGCGCCAGCTCGCCGGTTCATTTCTTTTCGAGTTTCACGATGCCATCGCCAATTTGCAGGGCGCCACGCCCGCGCGCGAGCTCGTTCTGAAGCGCGCCCTCCAATATCTGGACGGGCTCTCCCGCGAGGCCGCAAACGATTCCGGCCTCAAGATGGAGCTTGCCGAAGGCTACCTGCGAGTCGGTTCCGCGCAGGGCTTATTTTTCGAATCCAACCTCGGCAAGGTCCCCGAAGCGCGCGCCAGCTTCCGGAAATCCATCGCGCTTTTCGAAGAACTCCGCGCCGCCCGCCCCGATGATCTCAACGTGGTCACCGGACTCGGCCGCGCCCTGCTCGCCTTGAATACCCTCGATCGAGCCGATACCGCGGCTGCGCTCAAGACCAATTACCGCGTCGCCGGAATGGTCGAAGATGCACAAAAACGGACCCCGTTGAACCCCAAAGCGGAGCTCCTGCTCGGCCAGGCTTACTTCGGAATCGGCGAACGCCTGATGGACCTGCAACGTAACGAAGAATCCATTCAAGCGCGTCAGAAAGGCATCGGCATTCTTCGCGCACTGGCGCAGCAGCATCCGGAAGATACCGAGGGGTTGCGGTTCCTGGCGCAGTCGGAAAAACGCCTCGCCTATCTTTATATGATCAAGCTTCGCGACCTGCCCCAGGCCGCCGGGCACCTGCGCATCTCGATGCAGATCGACCAACAGCGCGTCGCCCGAAATCCGGCCGATGCAATCTCCAAGTTGGACCTGGCTCTCGACAATTCGTATCTGGCCGGACTGATGCGCCGTAAGGGCGACCTGAACGCGGCATTAGTCTTTCAACAGGCGTCGGCGGGCGCCCGGTCGGAAGTCCTTGCCGCCGATCCCCGGAACCAGCGGACCCGCTACCTGCTCATCACCGACCAGGCCCGGCTGGGCGGCCTGTTACGCGATCTAAATCGTCCGGCCGACGCCCGTGTCGCCTTCGACCGGGGGTTTCAAATCGCCCGCGAAGGCGATGCCGCCGCGATGAGCGCCGCCGATGGCCAGAGCGCGCTCGAAGACCTGCGCAAGGAAGTAGCCTCTCCGCCTAAGTCGATGGGCGAAAAGTTACAGCAACACCGCTGATGCTTCTGTAAACTGTAAGAGCTGTTTCAGGTGCTTTATGCGGACACAAACGGTAGCTGGACGCGCACTACAGCAGGCCCGCGAGAATACCGACGCGCTCTTTCGCCTGATCAAACCCGGGTTCGTTTATCAGCGCCCTATCTCGGAGCGCCACCGCATGATCTTTTATCTGGGTCATCTGGAGGCCTTCGATTGGAATCTGATTGCGCGCTACGCGCTGGACGTTCCCGCCTTTCAACCCGAGTTCGACCGGCTCTTCGCCTTCGGTATCGACCCGCCGCCCGGCCAACTGCCCAGCGACACGCCGTCCGATTGGCCCTCCCTCGAGCAGGTGGAACTCTATGTGCGCCAGGTTCGCGACACCGTCGATAGCCTGATCGCCGAAGTGCCGGAACAGCTCCGCCACGTCGCCATCGAACACCGCCTGATGCACGCCGAGACCTTGGCCTACATCCTGCATCAACTGCCTTACGCCCAGAAGGTGGCGGAGGGCGAAGCGCAATATGGCGAAGGCAAGCGTCCCGACGGCCGCTGGCTCGATCTCCCGTCCGGCATGGCACGCCTCGGCATGCAGCCCTCCGAGGGTTTCGGCTGGGACAACGAATTTCCGCCGCTGTGCGTCCCGGTCCCGGCCTTCACCGCTACGCAATACAAAGTCACCAACCGTGAGTACCTGGAATTCGTCGCGCAGGGCGCCGCCGCGCCGTACTTCTGGGGCGGCACTCCGAAGCGGCGGACCTTCCGCGGCATGTTCGAAGAGTACCGCCTGCCGCTCGATGCCCCGGTCTACTGCACCCAGGAGGAAGCCGCCGCCTACGCCGCGTGGAAGGGCAAACGCCTGCCCACCGAAGCCGAAGCGCACCGTCTGGCCAGCGCCGGAGCGCCCTCCCGCAACCTCAACTTCCGTTACTGGGACCCGATCGCGGTGACCGCCGATGATGGGACGAAGCCGGCCCGGCGCGTCCCATGCAAACCGTGGGGAACGGCTGGGAGTGGACGTCCAGCGTCTTCGCGCCCTTCCCCGGCTTTACGCCGTTTCCGTTTTACAGCAATTATTCCGAGCCGTTTTTCGATGGCCGGCACTACGTGCTGAAGGGCGCGTCGCCGCGCACCGCGGAATGTTTTCTGCGGCCCAGTTTCCGCAACTGGTTCCGTCCGTCCTATCCCTACGTGTATGCGACTTTCCGCTTGGTGGCTTCGTGATGTATGCTCAAGCGTTGGACAACGACTTCGCGCGTGACGTGAGGGCCGGGTTGACGACCGCGGGACAGAAGACGCTCCCCTGCCGCTACCTGTATGACGACCTCGGGTCGGCGCTGTTCGAAGCCATCACCTACCTGCCCGAGTATGGCTTGACGCGCGCCGATGCCCGCGTAATCGAAGCCTGTGCCGGGGCTGCCCTGGATGCCCTGCCGGGGAATTTGCTGGTGGCGGAACTAGGCAGCGGGACCGGCTCGAAAACCCGTACGGTGCTCGAGCAGCTACGCCGCCGGCAGTGCGCGTCGTACTACCCGATCGATGTTTCGGCCGCCGCGCTGGCGCGCTGCGCCAAGGAGATGAGTGCGCTCGCCGAAGTCACGCCGCTGGAGATGAGCTACCTCGACGGTCTGCGCGAAGTCACTGCGCGGCGCGCTCCGGGACAGACCTTGCTGGTGCTGTTTCTCGGCAGCACGATCGGCAATTTCGAACCCGATGCCGCAATCGATTTTCTCTATGAAGTCCGCCAGGTCCTGACTCCCGGCGACGCCATGCTGCTGGGCACCGACCTGGTCAAGCCGACCAAGGATCTGCTCGATGCCTATGACGACCCGACCGGCGTCACGGCTTCCTTCAACCTGAATCTGCTGGGGCGGATCAACCGCGAGCTCGACGCGGATTTCGACCTGCGCCGCTTCGCGCATGTAATCCGCTATCACGAGGAAGCGCAGCGCATCGAAATGCACCTGCGCTCGCGCGTCTATCAGATCGTCAGCGTGAAGAAGGCCGATTTGATCGTGGACTTCGCGGCGGGCGAAACCATCTGCACCGAGGCGTGCCACAAGTTTCACCCCGAGCAGGTGCGCACCATGGCACGCGCCGCCGGCTTCCAACTGGTGCACCAGTGGCTCGACGAAGAGTGGCTCTTCGCCGAAAACCTGCTGCTCGCATAACCGGCGCTGCGCTTTTTGAGTTGACACTCCTCCGGCCCCACTGTATCCTTTGACAGATACAGTTAAATGCCAATCATTTTCCGGCTTCACCTGGCGGCGGGGCAGCCGCTTTACCTCCAACTGATGGAGCAGATCCGCCACGCGGCGGAAACCGGTGCGCTCCAGGATGGCGAACAACTGCCCGGAATCCGGACGCTGGCGGAGCAGTTGGTCGTCAGCCCCAATACCATCGTCAAGACCTATTCCGAACTGGAAAAGGAAGGGCTCCTGGAATTGCGGCAGGGCGCCGGCGCTTTCGTCACCCTGAAGCGGCGGACGCGGCAGGCCGCAACTCGGATGCAGGCCGCGCGGCGCCGCGTGGGCGACCTGATCGAGCGCCTGCGCGACGAAGGGTTGGCGGACGACGAGATCCGGCGTGCCTTCGAAGCGGAACTGCTTCACGCCGTCCAAATTGCGAGGCAGCGATGACCGATACCCTGGCCATTCACACACGCGAACTAAGTAAGAGTTATGGCGCCGTGCAGGCCGTGCGCGGCCTCAACATGGCGGTGGCGCCGGGGCGCATCACGGGGTTTCTGGGACGTAACGGCGCGGGAAAAAGCTCCACGATCAAGATGCTTCTCGGCATGATGCGGCCCAGTTCCGGCGATGCCACCGTGCTCGGCATGCGCATTCAGGATGTGCAGGAGAGCGTGCAACTGCGCCGCAAAGTTGCCTACGTGAGCGAGGACAAGCGGCTCTACGCCTACATGACGGTGGAACAGATCCTGCGCTTCACCAGCTCCTTCTATGCCGACTGGCGGTGGGATGTGGCGAACCGCCTGCTCGCCGAATACGAATTGCCGCGGGGGCGAAAGATCAAAGCGCTTTCCAAGGGAATGCGCACCAAACTCGCCCTGCTACTGGCGCTGGCGCGCCGGCCCGAACTGTTGATCCTCGACGAGCCCAGCGAAGGGCTGGACCCGGTCGGCATCGAGCAACTGCTGCAGGCGCTGATCGCGCAATCGGCCGAAGGCACGGCGGTCTTCTTTTCGTCGCACCAGATCTCCGAAGTCGAACGCATCGCCGACCACGTCTGCATGCTGGAAAAAGGACGGCTGGTGCTGGATGTCTCGCTCGACGAGATGCGGCAGAGTTACCGGCAGATCGATTGCGTCTTCCCTTCCCTGCCGGCGGAGCGCGAGTTTCAGCTCGCCGGAGTTGAGAGCGTCCGCGTGAAGGGGCTGCAGTTGAGCGTCTTCACCCATGGCAACACGGACGCGATTGTGGAGCGCGCGCGGGATTTTCATGCGAGCTCGATTCAAGTGGCGCCGGTGGGGCTGCGCGAGATGTTTCTGGAGAAGGTGAAGGAGAACTGAATGCTCTGGTACAAAGCCTGGCTGGAGACGCGGTCGCGGTTTCTGCTATCGCTACTCGGAATGGTCGTGCTGTGTTCGTACATCATCTATCACGGCAACAAAGAAGCGATGCCCTACACCAAGCTGAACTATTACAATTTTGTGATTCACAGCGGCCACACCATGCTCTGTATGATGTGGGCCCTGGCGATTACGCTGCTCACGATGGGTGGACTGTTGCGGGAGAAAGCGGTGGGAACCGCCGCCTTCACACTCTCGCTTCCGGTGAGCAGGGCATGGCTGATGGGTGTTCGCATCGCGGTCGGCCTGCTGGAGGCGATGGCGCTGGCGGTGGTGCCGTGGTGCGCGATGTTCGTCACCACCGTGACCACCGGGAAGGCACTGCCGCAGGCCGGGTTTTACCTGGCACTGCTACTGGGCGGCGGAGTAGTGTTCTTCGGCATGGGGCTGCTGGTGTCATCCCTTGTGGAAGGCGAGTACACGGCCCCGGTAGTGAGCTTCGGCATCATGCTGGCGATGACCATCGTGATGACCGATGGCGCGCTGCGCGCGATGAGTCCACTCGGGTTTATGAACGGCGTGGATTATTATGACCGGCACACCGGGCTGCTTACCGGAGGAATTCCGTGGCAGCACATCGCGCTCAGCGCAGGCTTTGCGGCGGTGCTGGTGGTCACTTCGGTGGCGGCCATGCGGCGGCGCGAATTCTGACGCCCGCTAGTCCTCGCGCAGGGCGATGACGGGGTCGATCGCGGTGGCGCGGCGTGCCGGGAAATAGCACGCGGCGAGAGCGATCACGATCAGGATCGCAGCTACCGACGCGAAGGTCAGAGGGTCGCGGGCCTGGACGCCAAAGAGCATCGACGACAGGACGCGGCTGACCGCGACCGCACCGAGTAAGCCGGCTGCGATTCCCGCGATCCCCATCCGCATGCCCTCGCCGACAATCATGCGCAGCACCGCGGCGCGCGGCGCGCCGAGCGCCATGCGAACGCCGATTTCGCGGCTGCGCTGGTTCACCGAGTAGGAGAGCACGCCATAAATGCCGACTGCGGCAATCAGCAGCGCGACACAGGCAAAGACAGCGAGCAGCGCGGAATTCAGGCGCGGCTGCGCGGCGTTGCCTTCCACCCACTGGTCCAACGTGCGGACGGTGGCGACCGGGAGTTCGGAATCGAGGCCGCGGACCGTGCGGCGAATTGCGGCGAGCGCTTCTTCCGGCTTGCCCTGGGTGCGAACCGCGACGTCCATCAGCGCCGCCAAACGCACCGCGGCGGGAAAATACATTTCGGCGATCGGCTCTTCGCCCAGAGCGGAAAGGCGTACATCGCCAACCACCCCGACTACCGTAAATTCCTTGCCGGAGCCCACCACACGGATCACGCGCCCGAGCGGGTCTTCCGTTCCCCAGAGACGCTTCACCGTCTCCTGACTGACGATCGCGACCAGCGGCGCGCCGGCGGTATCGTGGTCGTTGAAATCGCGTCCCTTCAGCAGCGGGATGGCGAGAGTTTGAAAGAGGCCGGGGCTGATGGAGCGCCAATCGATTTTGATCGCGGTGCCGGCCGGCAACAGGGACCGGCCGACCGGCGCAGTGGGGGTGCGGGTATAGTTTCCGCCGCCCATCGGCAGTCCGGTGGAGAGTGCGGCGTTCTGTACGCCGGGAATGGCGCGCAGGTTTTGGAGCAGCTGCTGGTAGAAGGCCCAGGAGGGAGCGGGGGGGTATTTGGCTGCGGGCAGGGCGAGTTGAAACGTGAGGACGTGATCGGGGCGGAAGCCCAAATTCACCTGCTGCAGGCGGAGGAGGCTCTGCATCAGCAGCCCGGCGCCGATCAGCAGCATGGTAGCGAGCGCCAACTCGCAGGCGACGAGCGCGTTGCGCAGCAGCGGCCGCGTGCCGCCGGTGCCGGAGCGTCCGCCCTGCTTGAGGATGGAGTTGAGATCGGTCTTCGCGGTTTGCCAGGCGGGGGCCAGGCCGAAGAGAAAGCCGGTGACGAGCGTCGCGCCGAGAGCGAAAGCGAGCACGGTGGCATCGACATTGAGATCCTTCACGGGCAGCAGATTCGGAGGGAGCGAGGCGCTCATCGCGTGGACCGCCCAGGCAGCGGCGACAATGCCGGTGACTCCGCCGAGCAGGGAAAGCATCAGGCTTTCGGTGAGCAGTTGACGGAGCAAGCGGCCGCGGGTGGCGCCCATTGCGACGCGGACGGCGATCTCCTTTTGACGGGCGGCGGCGCGAGAGAGCAGGAGGTTGGCGACGTTGGCGCAGGCAATCAGCAGGACGAAGGCGACGGCGGCGAGCAGCACAAGCAGGGCCGTGCGGAGCTGATCCGGCACGAACCAGTGATAGAAGGTGCGGAGTTGGATGCCCCAATCCTTGACTTCGGGAAACTGCGTGCCGACGCGGCGCGCCACGACATCCATTTCCGATTGCGCCTGCTGGAGCGTGACGCCGCTGCGCAGCAGGCCGACCGCGTTGACGACGTGGTTGAGGCGGGCTTCGTTCTTGAGATCGAGCGTATAGGGAATCCAGACATCGCCGGTGGTGAAGACGGCGAGCGCCGGGGGAGCGATGCCGACGACCGTGTAGGCGATGCCGTTGAGGTTGACCTGGCTGCCCACCACGCCGCGATCCGCCGCAAAGCGGCTCTTCCAGAGCGACTCGCTCAGCATGGCGACGGGAGGGCTGCCGGGCTTGTCCTCGCCCTCGCGAAAGGCGCGCCCCAGGAGCGGGCGAATGCCGAGAAGGGGAAACAGGGAAGGGCTGACGGTAGTGCCGGTGAGCTGCTCCGGATCACCTTTGCCTGTCAGGCTGAAGGTGGCGAAACCGATGATGCCCATCTGTTCGAAGGACCGGTTCTGCTCCTTCCAGGCGAGGTAGTTGAGCACGGAAGCGCCGAAAAACTGGAGGTTGAGCTTGTCGTTCTTCTCGGCGATCTGGACCAGGCGATCTGGCGCGCCGAACGGCAGAGGGCGCAGCATGACGGCGTTCACGACGCTGAAGATGGCGGTGTTGGCGCCGATGCCGAGCGCCAGCGTGAGCACGGCGGCGGCGGTGAACGCGGGTGCTTTGCGCAAGGTCCGCGCGGTATAGCGAAGATCGTTTCCCAGCATATGGCAATGCTCCCTGGTTGCGGTGACGGCGGTATCGGCAAGAATTTCCGGCCACAAAAACACGGTGCGCTCGTCGCGCCAGCGATCGCGGAAGGTCTGCGTCATTTCCGCGCCGTATTCGCAGCGGAACTCGGCGGGATAGCAGAACAGCAGCGCGCGATAGAAGCGTTCGGCGGCGAGCATGCGAGTCAGCTCCGTTTGGCGACGAGGCCCGAGGCGCGGGCCTGGCCGAGAAGTTTGGCGAGGCGCGCGGATTCGGCGATAGCGACGCGGCGGCCCAGCGCGGTGATCCGGTAATAGCGGCGGCGGGTGTCATCGTGTTCGGGATCGGGGCGGGCTTCGAGTTCCTGAATGAGGCCGTCCTCGAGGAGGCGTTTGATGTTGCCGTAGAGGGTGCCGGGGCTGAGTTTGAGCGCGCCATCGGTGCGGGCCGAGACGTCCTGCATGATGGCGTAGCCGTGGCGTTCGCGATCGGCAACGGCAACGAGGATGTGGAAGACGGCCGGCGGCAGCGGAGGCTTCATGAGAGCAACTATATCAGATCTGGATATAACGTAAAGCGTTAGAGTCAAGGCGCCTTGACTGACACGCTTCCCATTGGTGCCCGATCGCCACCGTATTGTCCTTGTCCACCACTCGCTCCGTCTGCACCGAAAGAACCAA
Source organism: uncultured Solibacteraceae bacterium (assembly GCA_963811575.1). GTDB lineage: Bacteria > Acidobacteriota > Terriglobia > Bryobacterales > Bryobacteraceae > Solibacter. The sequence continues at coordinate 1,089,294 of CAWERY010000018.1, forward strand.
CGCCAGATCCTTTCGGCTACACCGCCGAAATGCCGTCCCCTCTCCTTCCGCCGCCACCGAAAACTTCTCGTTGAACTCCGCGATGTACCGCTCTCGCAAGAACCGATTTGCCTCCTCCAGCGTCTCGATCGCCCCACTCGCAACTCCTGCGGCAACCGGTTCTGCCACGTCCCGAAGTTCCGCTCCGACCGCCCCCGCGCCTGCGGCGAGTACGCTGCAATCGTCTGAATCCCCAGTTCCTGCATCGCTCTCCCCACTTGCGTCGGCCGGCTCTTGTCCACCTTCCCGCCCGCTGTCGGCGTGTAGAAAAAGTGGCTCCCCCGGTCGCTGTACAGTGCGCAGAACACCCCTTGCTTCTCCACCACCTCCCGCAGCCCCGCCATCACCGTCGCCGTCGATTCCTCGTCCACCAATTGCGCGTAGTAGATCTCGCTGGTCGCGTCGTCCAGAATCACGATCAGGTCGTAATACCGTCCATCCTGCAACCACTGATGCTTGCTCCCATCAATGTGCAGCAACATCCCTGGCAGCGGTCTTCGTGGTCTCCGCCGCCGGTGTGTCCCACGCCGGCTCCGTTTCTTCACCAACCCCGCTCCCTGCAGCGCCTGCCTCACCCAGCTATAGCTCACCGAGAACCCGTGCTCTTTCCGCAGCTTCTCGTGAAAATGCAGCACGCTGAAGTCGAAGTACTTCTCCTGATACAGCGACAATATCCGCTCCGCCTTCTCTAGCGGGATCCGATGGATACTCCGCTTCCCCCGTCTCTGGTCGAACAGTCCGTCATAGCCGAACTCCTCATACCGCTGCTTGATCCGCCGCATCGTCCGGTCCGATACTCCCGCGATTTCCGCTGCCACCATCCATGTGATGCGCTTCGCTATCGCCCTCAGAATCACGTCTTGAAGTTTCATCATCCGCTCCATTTCCGCGGCGCTTACTTTTCGACGGCGACTTAAACAGGCTCCCTGGGAATCGAGTATACTGATGCTTCAAAAAGGTCGGGTGAGGAGGGGAAGATGGCGGAAGCGGATTTCGTTGCTCTCGACTTTGGTTCGGTCTACCGCAAGAAAGGCTTCTGGGGTCTCACCGGCGACAAGGTTCGGGAATTCACTGGATCTCTCTGGAGTTTCACCTATAAGCAGGGTTCGGACCAGGAGAAGTTCAGCGGCGAGAACGAACCCATTCTCGGGCCCGACTGCATGTTCACCCCGGCCGCGTACGGCTGCTATGCTGCCCCGACCGGGCCCGGCGGGCCGGAAGGCAAGTCGGCTTACGACTACGTCACCTTGAAGCCCGGCATGGATACCATGCTGTACCTGGATGTTGGGTTTTGGGGCGGACACAGCCGCAGTTTCGGACTGGTTTGCGGGCCGCACGCATGGCTCTGCAAGTTCGGCGCGGTAAGCGGCGCACCCCCGGGGACGGATCATTGCGTGGAAATGCTGGTGGAGTTTCAGAAGGCCGTGGGCTGTTTCTCGGTGGTCACCTACGGGAGCGTCAAGACGCATGATGACGATTACAGCGGCTTATCGACGCGCATTTTCCTGATTCTTCCGGACATGCACATGTGGCCCGATCCGGAACTCTTGAGCCAGAGCCGGAGCGACTTCATGAGCAAGGAAGAGTGGGACCAGGTGAACGTCTCGCTGGCCAGCGGCAAGCTAGTGGAGAAGCGGGACGGCTCCTTTGACGTGCCCGACCTTCCGGCGGGCAGCCAACCGGAGACGGAACCAGACCGCGCCGTTCGTCTTTACGCGACGCCGGGCGGCAAGTCGGCCATGAAGTATAACCAACTCCGCGACGTTACCAAGATGAAGAAGGAGGAGCACGATCATGCCTTCGGTTCGGCCGGCAAGGATCTGGTCACGCTACTGAATGCGGTGAATGGGGCCAAGGAGAGATTCGACGTCTCGGTCTGGCATATTGGGGACATGTTCGAAATGTGGGCTCCGGTGGAGACCTGCATCGACGGCGTGCCGTTTACCGAAGGCACAGCGGCCACCGGCCGCTCTTCTCCGGGATGGCTTCAGCTTTCCAAACAATCCATCGAACGCATTCCGAAATGGCTGAAGCTGATTTACAAAAACCAGAACAACACGGCGTCTCTAAAAGCCATGGAGCGTGTCGGCTGCCGTAACGTGTATGGAAATCACGACGTATTCCTGGCGCTAGGCGAGTGGGGCTCCACTGGCATTCCGTTCCTGGACAACATGAAAGGCAGCCGTGGCTGGTGGCTGGAAAATCTGCTGTGGCTGGAGCATGGGCATCGATTTCAGTTCAACAATAAGGACGGATATTGGTCCTGGGACATTGTCACCAAGCCGCCAGGCCCGCTGATCACAGGCCTGGTGAATTACTATCCGGGTTTGCGCAAACTGACGGATATGTTCGACAACCCTCAGGAGAATCTGTACGGCAAGAATCTTCCGTACGCCAGCCTGTGGTATCTGATGGCGCATCATGCGCAGATCAAGGAAGACACCAGGACGAAGCTGTTTGCGAGTCCCCCCAAGTTCCGCATTTTCTGCCAGGGGCACACGCACAGTCCGGTATTGCTGAAGGTGCATCTGACCTGGAAGAAGATCAGCGGGTCTGCACCGTGGGTGACAGAGCAGGCGCAGGCGGCGGGAGCGGGGAGGTAGACGAGCCATGGCGTCTGAAGACGGTTCCTGGTATACGGTAAAATCCGGCGACTGGGTTTCCAAGATTGCTACGCGCTTCGGCTTCGCCGACTGGAAGACGGTTTGGAACGACTCACAAAACGCCGATCTGCGGGACTTGCGCGGGGATCCTAACGTGATCTACGCGGGCGACCAAATCTACATTCCGCCATTGAAGAAGAAAGATCAATCCTGCGTGACTGACAAGCTGCATCAATTCGTGCGAAAGGGCCCGCGCAAGAAGCTGAAGCTGGTGCTGAGGGACGCGGAAGGGGAGCCTCGGAAAAGCGTGCCGTGCCGGCTTGAGATCGACAATAAGCCGATCCCGGGCGTGAAGGGGACGAATGGCGACGGGTTGATCGAAGCGTTAATTCCGGAGGCTTCGGAGCGAGGCGTGCTGATAGTCGGAGAGGACGGCGCCGAAGTGTACCAACTGCTGCTGGGGCATCTGGACCCGATCGAGACGGTGAAAGGGTACCAGGAGCGGCTTGCGAACCTTGGGCACTACACGGGAGAGATCGACGGCCTTCGCGGTCCGCTGACGAGTAAGGCAGTGCGGGCCTTCCAGGAGTTCGAGAATCTGCGGGAAGGAAAAAATGTCCTGGCAGTGGACGGAGTCATGGGACCGAAGACACGGGAAAGGCTGCAGAAGTTTCACGGGTATTAGGAGGCGCGGGTGCAGTTTACCATCCGGTGCGGGATGAGAGTCGCCTGCCCCGGTGAAGCCGCTGCTTCGGCTGAGCACAACGCCCCTGATGCGCTACCACCGCGGAGGCGCGGATTCAATCCCAACTTCCGGAGCGACGACCGAGTGGCGCGGCGAACGGAACGGGAGGTCCAGTTTCCAGTAACACCGTTCCTGCCGCAACCCGGAACTTGGCAAATGCGGCGTGGTGGGTCACAATCGAACGACGATTGTCCATGCCCGTGATTGACTTCTTTACATCGATCAGCGCCCCGCCTGAAATCTGTTTTGATTTAGCGCGGGATATTGATCTTCACATCAGATCGACTCCTGGAACGAATGAACGGGCGGTGTCGGGGATCACCTCGGGTTTGATGAGGACCCGGTCAGGAGGTTACGTGGGAGGCTATTCACTTCCGCATTCGGCAGCGGCTTACGAGCCGCATCACTGTTTTCGACAGGCCACGCCATTTCCGAGATTCGCTGGTGAGTGGCGTATTCAGGAGATTCGACCACGACCACTTCTTTACACCGGAGGGTAGCGGCACGAACATGCGCGACATCTTTGACTACGAGTCGCCTTGCGGCTGGCTTGGGCGACGCGCAGACGGATTATTCCTGCTCAGCTACATGACCGCGTTGCTGACACGGCGGGCGAAGATTATCAGGATGGCTGCTGAAGCAGCGGTTCCCAACATGGGCAAGTAGTTTGCAGAAAACGCCGATTTTCTGCGATTATCGGGCACTACGCCGTCTTTCAGGCTTGCGCCAGGCCATCCGTCAGCACGATTCGCGACCGGATCAGCGCAACCGGATCAGCGACCGGATCAGCGTTATCCAACCCGCGAAATCTGTGATAGAGTTGGCCGTGTTCTCTTGGCCTCCGGTCTCTCAGTGCGGATTCCGGGGCAAGGTGAACGCGATTCCGGGGGGAACGTGAAAAACGTTCCGGGGTCAAGGTGAACAGGATTCCGGGCTGAAGGTGAAAGCGATTCCGGAGCCGAAGGCGAACAGTTTTCCGCCCCAGGCCGGAATGGTTTTCACGATGCCCCCGGAATGATTTCCACAGGCTGAGCGGCGCTGGACACCATACCGGCACAATGAACCTCCAAGGGGGGATCAGAGTGCCGGCCAGGAGAGTGTCCATGCGGAAATTACGGGAGGTCATGCGCCTCCGCTTCGAACTACATTTGGGCTACCAGCAAATCGGGCGAAGCTGCGCGATCGGCGTGAGCACGGTGTGCAAGTACTTACAGCGCGCCGAAGCGGCCGGCCTGACGTGGCCGCTGCCGGAGGGCTGGGATGAAACGCGATTAGAAGCGACGCTGTTTCCACGATCGGCATCACCGGCTAAAGAGCAACCAGCAGGCCGGTACCAACCAGACTTCGCCTCGATGCATGAGCAACTGCGACAACACCGCCATTTGACCCTGCAGTTGCTCTGGGAAGAATATCGGCAAACCCATCCAGAAGGTTATCGTTACTCGCGCTTTTGTGAACTGTACCAGCGTTGGCGCTCGAAACTCGACGTGGTGTTGCGTCTGGACCACAAGGCGGGAGAGAAGATGTTCGTCGATTGGGCGGGATCGACGATTCCGGTATATGACCGACACACAGGCATCGCATGGCGAGCACCACTATTCGTGGCCGCCCTCGGCGCCAGTAGTTACACCTGGGCGGAGGCCACGCGGGATCAGCAGATGGAAGCATGGCTACGCGCTCACGTCCATGCGTTTGAACACTTCGGTGGCATTCCGGCGATTGCGGTCCCAGATAACACCAAGACGGGTGTGACAAAGGCGCATCGCTACGATCCGGATCTGAATCCGACCTATTACAATTTCGCGTTGCATTGCGGTTTCGGCATCGTGCCGGCGCGACCGCGCAAGCCGAGGGATAAAGCTTACGTTTCATACTGCACCTCATCCTGCCTGCGCGAAGGTGAAAATCGGCTGTTTGGCGCGGCGACCGCCCTGGCCTTTTAGAATAGCTCCCTGTTCCAGCGGTTCGTACAGACAGCGCCGAACATTATCGTAGTGGTGCTTTTTCAGTCGGCCCTCTCTCGCCCAAAGATTGATAGTGGTGGTTGTCACGCCGTGCCTGACGCTCATCTCTTTGGCGGTTAGCAGCCCCCTGGCGCGCAACCGACTGTAGCGGCACTTCAGATTGAATGCCTGGCGGATATGCGCGATCTTCTTCAGGTTGAATGGTTCATCCTGCCAAGTCCGCCTTCCTTGTAGATTCAGAACATCCGCGACTTCGCGATCACAGTAACGATCCAACAACGCGTCGATCTCGGCAACCACCTCCGGCTTCGTCTTCCGGATCTGGGCGATCGGGAGGGGCTTGGCCAACGTGAGGCTGCGAGTGGCACCCCCGCGGAGGCGCACGTGCACCTGAATCATCTCACCGTTGCTTAGAGTCACATCTTCGATGAGAAAACGGAGAATGCGTTTCCGCTCGCGAGGTTCGACGGCCGGATCGTTCCAGACACGGGGAAAGTCGGCGGCCAACGATAGTAGTTGCTCCCTTGCCTGAGCGTCGATCAACATGCGCTGTTTCTGCGTTTGGCGTTCGTACTGTTCCTGCGCCTCGGCTAGCGCACTAAGCTTGTTGTTCCACTCCGCCTCCAAGGTGTCGGCAACCAGACGGTTTTCGGGATCGACCTTCATGAAACGACGGCGAGCGAGTTCGGCCTCGTACTGTGCCCGCTCAACGTGCTTCCGTCGGAGTGAATCGGTCTCGGAAACCCGCGCCTCAACCTCCTGCTGAACTGCAATGGCAACCTGCAGTGTCATAGGCTGCATCAGGTCCAGTAAGAGATCGCTGATCGCCTGGTCGACAACCCTGCCGGGCACGCCTTGGCAGACCTTCTCGGCTCTCCGGACGGAGGCTTCCTGGCAGACATAAGTGGGAACCAGTTGCTGGTAGGCGATGTTGTAGCGAATGCTCATTCGCTCTCCGCAGATGCCGCACAGGACGCGGCCTTGCAGGAGTGCTGGACCTTCGCGTGCCGGTCCCCCTTTTCGCGCTCCTCCGAACCCCAGCGCATTTTCGGCAAGCCGCTTCTGATTCGCCTCAAACTGCCCCCAAGTGACGTAGCCGACATGAACATCGGGAATCACGAACTGCCATTCCGACCGCGGGACCTTGGTTGTACTGTGTTTGCCGTCTGGGAGAAGGCGGGTGCGGACGCGACCGTAGACGAATGCGCCGGCATAGCGGGGATTGTGCAACACCTGAAGGATTCGAGAGTGCGCAGCCCGCACCCAATGCAACTCGCCTCTGTTTAGTCCCTTGCGGATGCGACGGGGAAACCGTACCCCTTGCTCGCGGAACAGCTTCGCAGTCTGCATCGCTGAGCCGGTTCTGTCAAATGTTTCAAACACCAGCCGCATCGCAGCTTGTATCTCAGCGTCCGGATCGAGAATCAGAACGCCGTCGTCCCGATAGACGAGGCCGATTGGCGGTGGTATCTCAAGCTCGCCCCGCCGCGCCTTGTTGATCACTCCGCCTCTCATTCTCGCCTTCAGGAAATGCAACTCCGCCTCCGACATAGTCCCTTTCAGGCCGAGCAGGAGCCTGTCATTGAAGCACGACGGATCGTAGATTCCATCCTCGTCGAGAATCAGCGCGCCGGCCAGCGAACACAACTCGAGCAGCCGGTGCCAGTCGGCGGAGTTTCGAGCCAGGCGCGAGACCTCCAGTCCCATCACCAGCCCTGCCTTGCCGAGAGCGACTTCACTGACCAGCTTTTGAAACCCGTCCCGGGTGGCCGACTGTGAGCCCGATTTGCCAAGGTCGCAGTCCAGTACGTGGATACGTTCGAGCGGCCAGCCCAACGACACGGCGCGGTCGCGCAAAGCGTACTGGCGTTGAGTGCTCTCCGTATTCTCCACGACCTGGCGTGGCGTGGATTGTCGAATGTATAGATACGCATCGAGCTCGAGATGTTTCTGGGTAACTTTCGGATCACGCATGCAAGAAATCTTCCTTTCGAGTGCTGAGAATCAAGCTTGCTACCAGGAGGACGAGTTCGGTTCCAAACGAGTCGAGCACGGGCGTTGCAGCGCCGGATGGAAAAGGCGATTCGGGTGGTGTTCTGGCCACGGGCCTAGTCTGGGACCATGAGGCAAAGCCGCGGCGGATGAGAACGCCGCGTTCTTCTATGTGCCTTCCTCGACCATCCGGTTGGACAACTTGTCGGCGGAGTCCTTCGTAGGCGTCCATGGTTCCCTCCGGAATCAGTGGTATTACGCCGGATTGCGCGGTTTTTTTTTGCTCGCCAACGCCCGTTCCAGGCTGCGGCGGTGAACCGTGATCCCAAACTTGCCCTGAACAGCTTGGATGCAGGCGACGGTCGTCAGCCCAGAGTCGGCGGCGCGCAAGTTCCGCACATACTCGACGACTTCGGCGGACAACTTGTGCCCTTGCTTGGGCCCACGGTGCTTGGGCAGCAGGCCGCTCAGGCCGCTTTTCTGGAATCCAGCCTGAGCCTGATAGACGGTGGGCCGTGAAACGCCGAACGTGGTCGCCACATCGACGATCGAGACTCCTTCCACGCTGTGCCGGCGCAGCATCTCGTAGCGAACCTGGAGAAGATCCTTGGGGTCGAAGAACGGATTCTCTTTGAATAGACTGTCGGAAACAGCGTTGGGGCGAGGGTTGAGGGTGCCAGTTAGCATCAACTCCGACGTCTTCTGGTCGGCCTCTTTCCGTTTTGTCTTCCGATCTTTCGGCATGGTGAATGTAAATAATATTATGCCTCATAATAAAATTGTGTCAAGCAAAACGTTGCTTGCTAGAGAGTCGCCATGCTGGTCCGTGGCCATGCCAACCAACGCGATTATCAGCCTTATATTTGACATTGTCCACTTTCATGATCACGCAAAGCCGGGCTCGCTTGCCCGAACGATGCGGCAAAATTCTTATGACATATGCGGCAATATATACCTTACACACCCGGTGCGCCTTTCCCGGAGGATTTGCGCTTGTCGATGAGGCAGCGAAGCTTCAGGAGGTCATCCACGCGAAACGCGGATCTGCCGGCGGAGACTCGCTCGAAGGGATCTATCGGCGCCACGTCCGTCACGTTGGCCATTAAGGACTTAAGTTTTCCGTCCAGGTCGTAGTAGAAAACCCGGTCCTCGCCCCATGTCAATTTTCGGGCAACCAAAACGTGCTCCGCACCGCGGAGCGGATGGAAGGGATGGGTGATCCGGAATCGGCCCACCGTGCTCCCCACACAATCTGCATTTGATGACTTGCGATAAAGCAAAAGTCGAAAATGCAGTGCAGGTTGCTCAGCGTTGGATTGTCGCGGCGCTGCGCCATCGGAAGTTCTTCTCGCTGGAAGAGTTGAATGTTGCCATCCGCGAACTGCTGGACAAGTTGAATCACCGGTCTTTCCGCAAGAAAGAAGGGACGCGAGCGACGGTTTGGGAAGCGATCGACAAACCGGCCTTGAAGCCGCTCCCGATGGAGCCGTTCGATCTGAGCGAATGGTCTCGCGCCCGCGTCAACATCGACTATCACATCGCCTTCGACGCGAACTTCTACAGCGTGCCCTACAGCCTTGTGCATGAACTGGTCGAGATCCGTTCCACTCCAACCACGGTGGAGATCCTGCACAAAGGCACGCGCGTCGCTTCCCACCGCCGTAGCCGCGGACGCGGTCTGTCCGTCACCATCGATGAGCATCGCCCCAAAAGTCATCGTGCGCACCTGGAATGGACGCCTTCACGCATGGTGCATTGGGCCGAGACGATTGGCCCCAACACAGCGCGGCTGTTCGAGCGGATTATGAATGACAAGCCGCATCCGGAGATGGGTTACCGCGGGTGTCTGGGTATTATTCGGTTGGCCGAAAAGTACTCCGCACACCGAGTGGAAGCCGCTTCCGAGCGTGCGCTGCTTGCAGGCGCGTGCCGCTACAAAAGCGTGGAATCCATCTTGAGGAAATCACTGGACCAAGTGCCTCCAGCGTCACCGCCGCCGGCTTCTACTCCACCGCACGACAACATTCGCGGCGCCGAATACTTCGAATAGGAGAACACATGCTACAGGAACCAATGATGGAAAAGCTGACGGCCATGCGGCTGCTCGGCATGGTGGACGCCTTGAAAACACAAGAACAAGATGTGTCTGCACGGGAACTGAGTTTTCTGGAACGACTTGGCCTGCTGGTGGATCAGCAGTGGACTTGGCGCGAGAATCAGGCTCTGGCGCGGAGACTGCATGCCGCTAAATTAAAGGGTGCCGCTGTGGAAGACATTGACTATCGCACTTCACGAGGACTCGACAAAAGCGTCATCCGCGCCCTGACTCAGCAGTCGGCCTGGGCGGCCAATCACGAGAACCTTTTCGTACTCGGCCCCACTGGCGTCGGCAAAAGCTTCGTAGCTTGTGCTCTTGCGCAGAAGGCATGCCGTGATGGTTACTCTGCACTCTACATGCGTGCCGCTGCCCTGTTTCGCGATCTGGCCATCGCGCGTGCTGATGGCAGTCTGCGTAGCTTGCTGACGCGCTTGAGCCGCATTGACGTGCTGGTAATCGACGACTGGGCAATGGCTCCGCTGGCCGAAACGGAACGGCGCGACTTCTGGGAAATCTGCGAAGACCGTTACCAGACGCGCTCGACGATCCTGACCTCGCAACTGCCGGTCGCACGCTGGCACGAACAGATCGGCGATCCTACCGCTGCTGACGGCATCCTGGACCGGCTGGTCCACAACGCTCATCGCATCGAGATGCGCGGGGATTCTATGCGTAAAAAGCGTGGTGGTACGCAACCGGCGAGCTGACGCTCGCCGGGGCCTCTGTGTGCCGAGGCGGGGAAAAGGGCTGCCGCCCCTTTCCCCGCGCCCCTTTCTCCGCTTGCGGCAGCGTTCCTCCGCTGCGCTCCGGACAGGTATTTCTTGACGAAGCCGAACACTTCCGGCACAATCGAAATGCCAGCGTCGCTACGCTCCGAGAACCTTTCGCCTTCGGCCCGGAATGCCGTTCGCGTTCCCTTCGGAACTAGCGTTCACCTTCGCCGGAATCCTCACTCTCAGGGCCAATAAGCATGGAGGCGCCGGTGGCAGACCTTTCGGCGATGCGTGGACAACTCGATCGAATGCGGCACGACATTTTGACGTGTTCTGTGTCCGTAGCGGGCCGTCCTGACGACGCGACCAAAGCCACCGACGAGGCGATCCGACTGGAAGGGATCGCCGAGAATCTTCGGATTATCCTTCGCGATCTAAAGAGTTCCGAAAACCTGCTTCGCGTGCGTGAGGCCCAATTGCGAACAGCCCCACCGCAACAGCGATATTCCGCCGAGCAATCGTTAAAACAATTGGCTGAGAACGTGCGGGCTGTCAGCAGCGAAGCGAAGGCACTGGCGGAACTCGTCCGCGACTTGCTGGACCGCAACGGATTATTAAGCCCGATGCAGAAGGCGAAAGACTTTATCGATCTAGCGGGGGATCTGGACAAGACGTGCGGGCACGAGGCACAGCACCTCCTGGCGCAATTGTCTTACTCGAAACAACCGAGTTTGGGGCCCGCTTCGGCAGGCGGTCCTCCAGTGAGCTTCAGTGGCCTGGCGGGCCTGATCGCGTTCGTGTACGTCGGTGTTAAAGTACTGCAAAAGAGACTGTCGTCAAAGACGACAGCTACGTAGCGCCACCCGGAACGACATTGGTCCGCTTAGACAAACGCCTCTCGGATTTTACCCGGGTCCCGCAGCGAACCTTCTTCCTTGCCATTCGTGGCCGTACTTGCGGCTGGCCGGGTTTTACATCCACGTTGCGAACGATAGGTCACGGGAACAAACACTGCGTTATCGGCGTCGAAGCCGGCTAAGGAGGAGGTTATGTCTGTGTTCCGCCAAGCGTTCGTGTACTTGCTCATCCACGAACCCGCAACGGGCAGAAGGAACTTCGAGAACGCCACCGCTTGCGAGATGTCCATGGAAATCACTTTGCATTATAAAGTAGCGAAGCTGTAATCCGCAAACTGCGGGCTTCCTATGAGAGGGTTGCATCCTGGCTGTCGGCGCCGGTTAACGATTGTTAGGGTTGTCAGGGACACTGCGGAAAGGTATGGTTACTTACACATGGAGTAGGGCGAGAGGAAGTTAGGAATGGCGTCGCGAAGGATTGCCGAATGGGCGGTGTGGAGCATGGTATTGGCAGGCGGCACAACACCGCTGCAGGCGCAGAAGAAGGGAGTGGCGAGCCACAGTGCACCGGCGGCGCATGAGAAATCCGCCGCTCCGGCAAAACAGGAGCACACGCCCATGGCTCCGCAAAAGCAGGAGCACAAGCCCACGCCTGTGCGAGAGCACGCGGCGCCCCCGCCGGCGGCGGAGCACTTGCCGGCGCATTCGCAGGGCCGGACTTTCGGCACCCATCCGCCACAAACACCACGCGTTCCGAATTCGGCCGCCCATCATACCCCCCTAAATCCCGCGCCCGCACATAGCGGAACGGTCACGGAGCGGCCAGCGACACATATTGTGACGACGCCGCACGGCGATTCGATTCACCGGTCGCCGAGCGGGCAGGTGCGAGAAGTTCACTTATTGAGCGGCGCGACGGTTTATCATCCGCCGGGCGGTGTGCGGCGTGTGGAACTGGCGAGGCCGGGCGGACAGGTGGTGATGGCCAGCGCGCCCGGACATGGGTATGTGCAGCGCCAGATCGCGGTGGGCAATACCGCGATGATCAAGCGGACCTATATACAGAACGGCGTTCCGATGGCGCGATTCTACCAGCCGCGCATGCATAACGGCGTGGCGCTGTTCGTGTACCGGCCGGTGCGGTATTACCGGCCGGCATTCTACCGGTGGGCTTACAATCCGTGGCGGCGGCCGGCGGTTTACGTGTGGGGCTGGGCGAGATCTCCGTGGTACGGATACTACGGCGGTTATTTCTCGCCATACCCGATGTACGAGAGTCCTTCGCTTTGGCTGACGGATTACGTGATCGCGGCGACGCTGGAATCCGCGTACCAGGAACGGTTGGCGGCGAACAGCGCGATCTCGAATAACAATGCGAGCGGACAACCGATCACGCCGGAAACCAAGGAGGCGATTGCTGAGGAAGTGCGGCGGCAGATCGATACGCTGCGCATGGAACAGAATCAGGTGAACAGCAGCGGCGGGACGATCACGACAATTTTTTCTGACAATGCGAAGCATATTTTTGTTGCGAATTCGAGCTATCTGTACAACTCGGATGCCGGCGAGTGCATGGTCCACGAAGGCGACGTGCTGGCGATGAGCGGGGCGCCGCCGGCGAATGCGACTTCAGTGGACGTAGCGGTGCTTTCGAGCCGCGGACAGGACTGCGCCAGGGGCAGCACGGTTTCCGCGCCGCTGCAGGATCTGCAAGAGATGCACAACGCCATGATGGCAACGGTCGATCGCGGACTGGGCGAGATGCAGGCGAAACAGGGACGGGACGGAATCCCTGCCCTTCCGCCGGGGAGCAGCGGGACGATCGATTCTCCTTATGCGGCCGAAGCACAACCGGACGAGAATGCGGCAGGGGAACTGGACGCGGTGATCCAGGAGTCGGATCGAGCGGAGCAGGAAGCAATCGATCAGCTGGCGACGCCGGCTTCCACCAAACTGACGTTTAGCACAACGGGTATGGTGCAGCCGACGCTGACACCGGGCCTCTCAATCGAACAGGCGAAGGCGATCCAGGGGGAGCCGCAGAAGATTGTGGAAGTGGGGAACCGGAAGATCTATGTATACAAGAATGTGAAGATCACGTTTACGAATGGGCGGCTGACGGACATAGAGTAACAGCGCCGTGACGCCGGGAAAAGGTAAGAGGGAGAACATGAAAGCGACGTTGCGTATCGTGGTGGCGGCTTGTCTGCTTCTGCTGGTTTCCTGTTCAACAGTCCTCAAAGCCTCATCCTTGGCAGGTGGGGGGTGGAAAACGCTCCTACGAAAGTGACTGCGGAGTTCAGAAGCGATGGCACAGCGACGATCCGCATCCTCGGGCAAACCCTCCAGGGTACGTACAGGTTTAGCGGGACAGACGAGTTAGAGTGGTCGATGAACGAGTAAGCGAAGGGACATAACGATAGCCGGCGGTTGGATAAGTGCAGTACGCCGTTTAGGTCAGCTAGGTAGGCATCCTCGTCCTGACGACTGAGCCCACGGAAGCGTCATAACTCTCAACCTCTGCCACATCGAACTTGACAAGGTATCCGTCGCGGGAATCAGCTTGCCTGCCGCGCCAATCCATCTACAAACGGCGCGGAGGCGTTATGCGTCGCCGCTGATGGAGCCTCAATGACTCCTGCCACGGGGCCGGTGGGCAATACGGGAGCGAGGCGTTCACTTTTCGGTAACGTTTTCCTGTCCGGACTCGGCACGACCTGGATTTTTCCGGAGAAGGGGAACAGGCCTTTCTTCGCATAGTCGGAGCACCCCGGCGACACGCAGTCCATGCCGACATCCATGGTCTCGGTGCCGCAGCGCACCGGTATCTGTTCGTCGATGCGCCCTGCCGCGACTCTCTTGCCATCGACCGAGAGCACGACGGCTGCCGGCGCGCCTGGCTTCGCATTCGCCGGTGTGAAGTTAAGCTCGATCGTGTGCTTGCCGGCCTTCAGCGGCTGAGGATCGGTCACATCGTACCGTCGAAGTCCGAAGAAATTGTAATGGAAGCGAGCCTTCCCTTCCCAGAGGAATAGCGACCACCCGGCTGCATCGCCGCCCAGGGCAAAGATGACGCCCTCCACCCCGCCCTTGGGGATCTCCACCGGGGCCGTGAGCGTGAAGGGAACGCCGACCAGCTTGGGGCCACTGCCTTCCGGCAGCCTGACCATGCCGGGATAAAACGTCACTTTCTCGCGTCCGGCAAAAAAGCTCGGCCGGAGAGTTACGTCCAAGCGTTCCGAAAAACGATCGTCGAGGGGCAGGACGTTGTACTTCGCAGCATCCGCCATAAACAGGTCCTGCAGACGCCGTAGCCGCTCCGGCTCCTTGTTCGCCAGATTTATCGACTGGCTGAAGTCGTCTTCGATATTGTGCAGCTCCCATACATCATCGTCGAAGGAGGAAGACCCTGAGGTCTCCCATGGGAGCCGGCCGTGGCGGCATGATGCAATCCAGCCATCGCTGTACATTGCGCGGTTCCCTAACATTTCGAAGTACTGTTTGCGTTCGCGTGCTTGGCGACTTAGCATGCTCTTTCGAAAACGTATATGCGAAGCTCGTGCCTTCGATGGGGCGCTGTATGTAGCCGTTGACCTCCTTCGGTTCGCGGATTCCAACTACCTCCATGAGCGTCGGCATCACGTCAATCAGGTGGTGGAACTGAGACCGGATCTTTCCTTTGTCCCTGATGACGGCTGGCCAGGAGACAACCATGCTGTTCGTGTGCCGCCAAAGTGCGACGCAACCTGCTTTGTCCACTGGAAAGGAGTATCGCCGGCCAACGCCCAGCCCACGGCGTAGTGCGGCGAGGTGCCGGGAAGGCCCCACTTATCCATGTAGCCGATGGCCTCTTCCATGGATGGCTGGCGTCCGTTCAGGCTCATCAGCTCGTTGGGTGTGCCTACCAGCGATCCTTCGGCGCTGGAGTTTCTCCGAGGATGCAGATTATGAGAGTGTTGTCAAGCTCGCCGATTTCTTCTATCGCGTCAATCACGCGGCCGACTTCGTAGCCGGCATGTTCGAGGAAGTCGGCGTAGTTTTCCCCCTGGCGAGCGAACAGCTTTCGGTGCTCTGCCGGTTGGCTGTCCCACGAGGGTATCTGTTCGGGGCGTGTTGCATACATCCCGATGTGTGCGTGAGGAAACTCCCATTCGGCCTCCGGTAAGTGGTTACGATCCACATGAGGAGGAAATTGACCGTTCTGGGAATGACCGTTCTGGGAATGACCGTTCTGGGATGGCTTCATTTGTTGAACTCCTCACGTCGAGACATCTTGTAATGCCTAGTTTCAGGCATGCTATCCGCGTCCCACATCGTGTGGTCTATTGCCGAGAGCCAAACTTTCGTACGGTGGTTTTTTTGGTTCGCAGGCTTTGGTCAGAGTGCGCTTGACGTCGCCGCAGGGAACCTCCTCGACAGCCACAAGGCCGCTGCTGAGCTGAACGGGCACAGGGATCAGGCAAGTGGCATA
This sequence comes from uncultured Solibacteraceae bacterium, assembly GCA_963811575.1. GTDB lineage: Bacteria > Acidobacteriota > Terriglobia > Bryobacterales > Bryobacteraceae > Solibacter. The sequence goes on from CAWERY010000018.1 coordinate 1,104,776, forward strand.
TTATCAATCGGGACCTTGAGTTCGTGAGTTCCCTAGAAGAAACAGAGCATGAAGGGAATTCTCGTTTACGTCACGACCGCCTACGCACTGTCGATCGCAGTGAGTCTTGTCGTGGGGCTGACCGGCGGACACGACAGTGCGCTCATCGGGCTGGCGTACCTCTCTATGTTCCTGCCGGCTGTTGCCGTGCTGACTGCAAGCTCAGCAATGAATGATGCGCCGCGCATACGTTGGGACTATCTTCCGCTGAGATACCTTCCGGTGGCGCTCTTCCTGATTCCCGGCGTGTTGCACGCGACGATGCTGCCTTTGATGGTAATCCTCCAGGGCGGAGTGCAGTGGCAGAACTGGCTGACGCCGCAAGCCGATGGCCTGTACCACACGCCGGATTCACGCGGCTGGGGTGCGCTGACAATCCAAGGACTTGCTGCACACATTGTGCTTAATGCGGTTGTCGGGCTGGCAATCGTGTCTGTCCTCGCCGTTTTCGAGGAGATAGGTTGGCGAGCATGGCTGCTCCCACGACTCGTGGATCGGATAGGCGCCCGCCGCGCCGTGGTGGTCACCTCGATCATCTGGGCACTGTGGCATGTGCCATTCCAGTTATCGGGAATCCAGCACATCGATGGTGTGTCCCCCAGGACGCTTGCCCTGACAATACCACTCGGCATCATGGCCGCTGGCTTGATCCTCGGCTGGCTGTGGCTGCGCACGGAAAGCATCTGGCTGGTGGCCATAGCTCATGGCGCATCGAACAATTGGGGGCAGTATGCGTTCAAATACATGAAGGATTCTGCCGCACCAGACAAGGACATCGTCGTGCTCTGTGTGGGATCTTTGGCCCTGCTCGCGGGTGGAGTTCTTCTACTTTGGCGCGGGGTCGAATCGCGACCTCAGGCAAGAGCCTGCGCCCGCATTGCTTCCTCCTGACGCCGGAGCGCTCACCCGGGATGGGCAAGCTGGTTCGAAAGGTAACGAGCTGCGCACCGCAAAATGCTGTAACCGCGCCGACATCGGGTTCGCGGTTGAGATGGCCGAGCTTGCGGTCGCCAATCGAACGTAGCAATGACAGTCCAGGTAGCAGCGGACCTCAGTCCCGAACAGGTACGGGGGCTGCGGATTATGGACAACCGCAGCCATGAAGAATCGGACTCGCGTATTCCTCGGATGAGACGCGGCGGGCGGAGGTCTATATCCAGTCTTTTCCGGATCAGGGCCGAAAATATCAGGTGTCGGTCGATGGCGGGACAATGCCTGTCTGGAGCCGCGATGGGAAAGAGGTGTTCTTCATCGCTCCGGATCGCAAGATGATGGCGGCCTTCATCAACCTCAAAGGCGCCGTACTCGAGATCGGCCCACCTAAGAGGCTCTTCGATTCGAAGATCGTACCTGGCAACAACAGCAGCTTCGACGTATCGAAGGATGGTCGCTTCCTGGTGCCTACACAGGAACAAGAGCCGAATGCCCCTTGGGCCATAGTGGTCGACTGGCAGGCGCGGCTGAAGAAGTAACCTTCAGCGCAAGAGTCCCCCAAAGTGCGGCACCCTGAGCGACCGCTGGAACAGCTGACGAAACCCACCTAACGGAGCCCGGCCGTTGATGTCAACAGACATCTGCTTAGAGCGATGACCTAGTGGCGCGGCGAACACAATGGGGAGGTACGGTGTCCGGTAACGGCTTATTTCGCCCACAAACCATCGCGCCGTTTCCAGCGGCGATACACTTGTGCGAATGGAACGAATGTCACCAGGAGAACTACAACTCAAGCAGGAATTGTTAGCGAATAGGATTGAACTCGCAATTACCATGTTCGAAAACGAGACGGCCTCTATTGTTTCTACGGTCACCTTGAAGAGAGGGCCGGACGGGTGGCCCGATGTAGCAGTAACCTCATCTCCCCGCTTAAAGACTGCACGACAAGTGCTTGCGCATCGCACGACCGCCGCTGAGGCGTCAGGGCAACATGGCGCGCCGCTGGTGATGGTAGTTTCCGATATCGCCGTTTCCCGGGAGGAATGCGCAGTCAACACGTGGCCACTTCAGCGGAACGCGTTATACGTCAACTTGACGCGGACCCTGACCTTGGTAAAATCCGGGCGACGGAACTACGGCCGGTGCGTTGCCATCACGGTTACTACCCCTGTAGCGTTCGTCGCCCGCCCGCGGTCAAGTCTCTCGCAGCCGAAGTTTGGGAGTTCAAAGCTGAGAGCTATAATTGACTTCGATGAGGCTGTTGTGCGCCTTGGCCCTCATCTCCGCGGCGCTGCGCGCGCAGACGATCGAGGGGACGGCTACGGACGCGCTTACCGGCTTGCCACTGCCGGGCGTCGCGATCCATCTCTATAAGACCGGCGGGATGCCTGCTCGCGAGGCTGTCACCGACAGCCTGGGACATTTCCGCATCGAGGCCCTCCCGGAAGGCGGCTACTACGCGCTGATCCGCAAGGAGGGATACAGCGACGGGGACGCCAACAGGACGGCGGGCCAGCATTTCCATTTGTCGAAGGACGAGACGGTTCGTCTTGACGCGCGCATGGCGCCACTCGGCACAGTCTCCGGCCGCGTACTGGGCGCGGACGACCGCCCCATTTCCGGCGCCCGCGTGCGGCTTAGTGGAGTCGACGCCTTGGGCTCTTCCTACGCGACCACCGACCGGAGCGGCGCTTTCACGTTGAAGGACGTGGAGCCGGGAACGTACGTTCTCATCGCTCAGTCCTCGAAAGAACCGCCCGACGAACACTTGGTCTACGCCACCACCTACTATCCATCGGTTGATTTTCGGGAAGGCGGCGCGAAGATCGTCGTTGGCCCTGGAGCGGAGCTGTTCGGCGAGGACATCCGCATACGCACAGTGACTGCGTGGCGCCTACATGGCCGCCTGGTCGCACCCTCCGGCGATCCAGCATCCGGAGCGTCCACGGTGAATGCCACCTCGGACGCCGAAAGCTCGTCCGATTCCGAGACCGTGGGAGCGCGCACCCGCGCCGATGGCAGCTTCGAATTCCCGCGCCTGCACCGTGGCCGATGGTCTGTGACCGCTGTGGCACCGCCCGCCGGCGCAGCCTTTCGCGAAGTCGACGTCGTGGACAAGGACATCGACGAGTTGGAAATCCGTCTCGCCGAGCCTTTTACCCTGAACATGAAAATCGTGCGCGATCCGCCGCCGGCCAATCCGCAATCGCAGACCGAAATGCGGGTTTTTCTGATAGGCCAGGGTAACAGAGATTTGAGGGAAGGTAGCATCGACGCCAAGGGCGAATTCGCCGTGACTCGCGTCATGGAGGGTCAGTACCGCATCGTCCCACTGCTGGGTGATGTGGCTTCGATGTACGCCTACTACCTCGCTTCCATCCGTATGGCGGAGCGCGAAGTGCTCGGCGAAACCGTGGAATTGACCGCGGCCTCGCCGGCCATCACGATCCTCTACAAAGCCGATGGCGGCGGCGTCCGCGGCACGGTGGAAGACTGTGGTTCCGCACGCGTGGTTCTGGTGCCGCAAGACCGCGCTCGCCAGGGCTTCAATGATTTCATTCGCCACGCGGCCTGCGATGCCAGCGGCCACTTCGAGATCTCCAATATGCGGCCCGGCGAATACTATGCATACGCATTCGACCAGCAGCCGGCAATCAAGGATCTGGCCGAACTGCTAGTCAATCACGCCGTGCGCGTCACGGTGCGCTGGGCGAATTCTCCGGCGCCGCGCTCCGGGTGACTCGGGTACCCTAAGAGGATGGTGCGCACGATCCCGAGGGGCACCAGTATTACCTCGCCATGTGCAAGATGGTCGCCGCGCGCAGCAAAACCCGAACTAGCCTAGGTAGGCATCGGCTAAGGACCCGATTCACAATTCCACTTGGCCGTGTAGTAGCGGATCCAGCCCGCTTTTCCACCCAGCCATGGGTCAGATAGATCCTGTGAAGTGGGGTTCCCGTCCATTAGCGGAATTTATAGGGACAGCGAACGCCATTTATGGACGACAACGCCGTTTATCTGCCGGAAGCATCTGGTGCGGCCCATTGCCGCCGAAACAGGCATCCAGAATTCCGGGTAAGATTTGCCTATGCCATTGAAAAACTGGCTGGTGTTCATTGGGTTGCTGACGGTGCCGTCCGCAACAGGCTTTCAGCCGCACGGAAGACGCCTGTTGGTTTGTGAGGTGCTCGATCACCCGGGGCAGTACACTGGCAAAGGTGTGACAATCCGGGGAATCTACGTCCACCATGAACACGGAACGTACCTCTTGCCTAGTCCCAAGTGCACGAAGGATTCCGAGCTGGTGATTCATATTCTTTCGTCGGACGAAGTCTCGGTTGCGGTCCGCGACTTTGCGCATCGACACGGCGTTCAGAACTACAAAGGTGTCGGTATCCTCGCGACGTTGGAGGGGCGTTTGGAATCGGCAGCCTACCACAAGAATCCCGGGCTGCTCTTCTCAGTCAGCTCCATTTCCGAGATGGCGCTGGCTCCGCGCAGGTGAACGTGTGGACTTTCGCGTCGCAATTCGCAGTCACCCATGCTGGGGCTATCGTTGCCCGCAGTGCGCGGTTCTTCTCCTCAGTTTCCAGAAATGCCGTCTAACGGCCACGACACCGTTTGTGCCGCGACACTAATCTCGGACCGTTCCGGGCCGAAGGACTACGTCAGCGCTTGGAGGACGCCCCCGCCCAAGTTTTCGCAGGTCTTGATCGGCGTTTTGTGCCAGCGAGGTTCGGGAACCCGCAGAAGGAACGTATCCGCTGATGTTCAACTCCGGCATCCGCTTGGCGTAAACCAGCAAGACGGCACCGACCTTTACATGCCCATGATAGAAACCGGGGAGACAGTCAGTCGAAGTCCAGACAACGTTCGGCATGACGAAAACGCCGGGGACGCGTCCTTTCCATACGCGGTCTACCCGGAAGACTATCTCCGCATCACGAATCTCCTCTACGCTGCCGCGAAAAATGATCTCGGCGTTTTTGATGGCACCTTTCACCGACGGCAGAACGAGGTCGCAGCAAAGCGCCGTCTGGACCGCGATTACAAACAGCAAAGCCACTCTCACATCTGCGATGATACCGCCCGGCGCTCTGCTTGTTTCCGATAAGCGGTCGTAAAGTGGCGTTCGCGTCCATTAGCGGAATTTATGGGGACAGCGAACGCCATTTATGGACGACAATGCCGCTGGCGTTAGCGAACACTCTGATGCGGACGATGCTGTGGCACTCACGGGATAGACCACGGTGTAGTCTGGCAGTGGGGGAGTGTCTCGTGTTCATGACGGATGGCTTGGCCGCAATCCTCCTCGGATTCAAGATTGTAATTGGCTCGCTGATTGGCCTAATAGTTGCCGGGATAATATATCGGTCGCGCTTCGGTTTTGGCATTGCAGTCCGAGGGATTTTGCTTTCCAGCGTTGCCTTCCTGCTGGTGTCCGGCATAGCAGGTTGGGCGGGAGAGCATGCGGCATTTCAAAATGGCCACCGAATTAACGTGGCCCCCTGGGGTGAAGATCTGCGTTCGCGGAATCTGATCACTGAAAACGAACTAATGCTGTGCATCGTGAGCAGTTCCGGCGCTGCCTGTTTAGCGGGGCTCCGCCTTGGGAAAAGTATCCCTCTGAATTCGGTCGCCCGTAGCCATTGAACTTTGCGTTGGCGTTTGGGGAAGTACCGCGCCGTTCCTTCGGGGCCAGTTCTGTCCGCTGACGCCGTCTGCCCGATGAAGCATTGGCTACTTGGGCTACGATATGCCCGATGCCGACGCGCACACATCAAAATCCCGAAGGAACTGTCCGTTCCGGGGATTTGATGGTCCGTTTCATCTCATGCGCTTTGGTACTCTGCTTGGTTGCTTTCGTTCTTTCCTCGCCTGAAGTCGGACCGAGCATGGTCTTGAACTTGAGAGAGATGTCTTCCGCGGAGATGCTGGCCTCTGCGAGTCACGTATTCATCGGCATCATTCAGAAACACCAGTTTGAGCCAGCGTTTCAGGTCATCGCTCCAGCGGAACGTGACGCAAGCAGATGGAAGGTGATGCGGAGGGAGGTTCTCGTAGAAGCCGTCCTTCTTGGCTCGGAGTCCCGTAAAGTTGTGGATGTATACGAGGTTTTCTGGACCGGCGGAACGTCAGGAGACTGGAATTCCACGCAAAACGGCGAACGCGTACTGCTGCCCCTCCGAGTGGATCGAGGTCGTTATCGGGTAGTCGGCGATTGGTGGCGTAGTATCTACCCAGTGACAACTGGCACTCACAGCCATTTACCCGGTCCCGAATCTCTACCACTGTGGGAGCGAATCGCGCTGATGAACTGGCGGGTAGAACGGAGTGACGACCGTGCCCGGATTGTCTACACGTATTTTCACTACAGCGATCCGGCGGGTGCCCTTGACTTCTGGCGGGTTGTCAAACTGCAACGAGGACTTGCGAGGCACCCTAGTGCAGCGATTCGCGTGGCCGCGTGTCGCCAACTGCTCGAAGGATTCCTTCATACGGCGTTATCGAAAGGGCCTGCGGCTCTAGCGGTCCCGCGTTGCACCGATGGGGTTATGTCGAGGAACATTGGCATCAGTAGTTCTTTCATTTATTTGCCGCGGGTTCATTCACCGACCGGTACGCGGTGACAAACCGCCCCGCCAATTCATCCGCCGAATCCATGCACGCACGATACACCTGCTTCGTGTCCGCCAGTACGACGGTGTCGGTCTCCCACGTCGCGGCGGCAGTCTTCACATTCGAGTCACGGACCATTGTGACTGGCTGGTAAAGGCTAATGGTAACTGCGATGGCGACGGGCCCCCGCGCGGCCCTCACAGATCTCAGGCGCAATGCCACAAACGCGGTGCTGGTCGTATCGATTGGGATTCCGGCCTCCCGCAGCCGTTCCTCCAGGCGCATCCGCAGTAAATCAATCGTCACTTCTTCCTTCTGGATCTCCGGGCCGACCGGGTCGATTACGACGTTGACCGCTTTCACCCCGCGCAGCGTGGCGCGGTCCAACGGCGCATCGCCCGCGCCACCAAGCGACAATGCCAACGCTGTCAGCAGTACGCAAACTCTCGCGCTAGTGATCAGATTCTTACTTCGTCCTTGGGTAAGGGCTTTCAGGTGATCACACATCGCCTCGAAGTGAATGGCGGTCACGAAAGGCGTTTGAGGTTCGTGCCAGGCTTGCCGGACGAACACAAGGAACCGTTGCCGGGCCTGCTCGGCTTGCAATTGAAAACGACTCAATACGGGCCGATGCCGGGGGTGATTCGACGGAATTGGGGAAAGAGGGTTTGTCATCGTGGGTTACCTTTGTTTTCTGACAGTGGGGTGGAAACGCCGGGCGCTTGAGGAGGTTGTTCCTCCCCATCGCTCCAAAAGAACTACTGTCAGAGGGCAGGGTCGGCGGGAGCACGATTCTACCTTGCGAGTCGAAGTAGCCGGCTTTGCCAGTGCCCCCACAACATCTAGAATACACGGGCAATCCGGTTGCAATCGTGAGAAGAACTGAAGCCTATTTGCCGCCCGTTCTATCCAGGAGCACATGCACCTCCGCGCATGGCGCCCTGAGTAGATCAGTCGGTACTATTGAGCTCCTTTTCCCGTCCTCGGTCTGTTTCGCGTGGATGATTCCAAGGAGTCGAACCTCGATCAGGCAACGCGAAAAGGCGCGTTCCGAGTATCGGCTTGTCCACATAACCGAGGATGAGGAGAGCCACGATCCAAGAGACATAGCCAAGGCCCAGGTATGCACGAGCGAGCAGCACCGGGAGTTGAAAGATCTTCGGCCCCATCACATCCGTGAAGTAGTAGTGCCCAGACGGAAATCCCGTTCGCAGGCTGACGCTCTCGGAAACCGTTCCGACGCCAAGACAGCAGACTGCAAAGACCAAGATACCCTTCGCGCGGTATAGAACGGAGCCATGAGCGAGCGCGAACCGTGCTGGGTGAACAACGTGTAACACGACAATGAGAGCGTGGGTAACCGGTCGGCGTAAAGCTGGCAGATCCGCGCCGTGACATATACAAGAAGCATCCCCCAAACGAAATATGCTCGCCGTCTACCTATCCCCAAGGATGCCGCCATATTTAGAGTTTACGATTTGAGGCCGCTCCCGCCTCATGAAAATGCCGCGTTTGCCAGCCGAATGAGGCCCGGATAGAGTAGCTTCCGCGATGTCGCAGAGTGTTTAGCGACCTTTCGCGAATGGGCCTACTGGGCTTCATAAGGATGCTCTCCTCTCGTACGTTGCCGATCCCGGCAAGGCCGCCAATTCGGAACACGCGCATTTCGGTCCGTACATACACGTTGAGTCCATGACTTGGCCGGAGGGCGCTTTCGACGATCATGCCATTCGAGGCCCACTGCTGGAGCTGGCGACTCGCCGATCTGATCGAAACGAAGTGGGCAGGCACTCCGCGCGGATCGCTGATCGAGATCGGGGCGAGTTCGGCCCCTACTGCCTTGTCCTCGATTTGCGAGAAGGACGGAATTGATCCCGCCGACGCTGATCCTCTTCTGACATCCGATGAAGTCTGCTAACGTTTTCTGCCGCGTGCGCCAGTTCCCCGCCAGCAGCACTCATTCGGCGACAATCGAAGTTAACGATGCCAACGAAAAAGAGGCCGCTTAATCTGGAGATTGTGCGAAGCAATCTTGCCGAAGCTATTGAAGAACTCCAGAAATTGGAGCACTGCGCAGCGATGGGTGACTTGCACGAGGAAGGATTGCAGGTCGGATTGTGCCATGCTTATCACCACATGAACTTTGCGTGGAACATCAGGCGTGTGGCGACGCGAGAATACTCGAGCCTCAGCAAAGAGCAGTTCGAGGAATGGGGCCGCTATCCCGCCGATATCGAGAAGTCATAGCGACAATGTCGCTGCCACGGTTCACTTTCCGGTAACGCCGTCTAACTTACGCGTAGCCATTGGTAGCACGTTGCTACGATGTGTTTATATGCAATGGGTTCCTGAATTGGTCATCGGGCTAACCCTTCTGACCGTGTCATTTGACGGGAAAGGACAGCAACAAGCTACGAGCGCCAAAGTGGAAACGGAATCGTATGACATCTATTCGACGGTCCTGAAGATAAAGGGGCCGAGCGTGGCCGAGTGGACAATCGTACGGGAGACGCGACGGTTTGAGATGTGCTTAACCCGCTCGCGATCAGGAGTCGAGCTATCTCGACAGAGTCTACGCAGCCGCCGGCAAGGTCCTGGCCGGGGAGAAGGTTGTCATGGGAGACGGGATTGGGGAAAGGTAAACGCTTGCAAGGGAGGGTGGCGGGGTGTAAGGTAATCCTTCAACCTTTATGAATACGAGACGCGGATTTCTTTTGGGTGCAGGGGCGGCGGCGGTGTGGACCGCGCGGCGCGGGGTGGTTTCCGCGGCGACGGAACAGCGGGTGTCGATCGACCTGGGGAAGGAAACGGGGACGATCCGGCCGGAGCTTCACGGGCATTTCGCGGAGCATCTGGGGAGCTGCATTTATGGCGGCTTGTGGGTGGGTAAGAACTCGAAGATTCCCAACGTGAACGGGCTGCGGAAGCAGGCGATCGATTATCTGAAGGGGCTGGTGCCGGTGCTGCGCTGGCCGGGCGGATGCTTCGCGGACGACTACCACTGGCGCGACGGAATTGGTCCGGCGGCGAAACGTCCCAAGGGCGTGAACATCACGTGGGGCATGTACACCGAGGACAACAGCTTCGGCACGCACGAATTCATGGAGCTGTGCCGGCTGATCGGCGCGGAGCCGTACCTGGCGGGCAACGTGGGCAGCGGCACGCCGGAGGAACTGCGCAACTGGATGGAGTATTGCAATTACCCGAAGGGCAGCTCGCTTTCCGACGAACGCGCGGCGAACGGATCGCCCGAGCCGTTCCACGTGAAGTATTGGGGCGTGGGCAATGAGAACTGGGGCTGCGGCGGGAACATGAGCGGGGACGAGTACGCCACGCAGTACCGGCGCTTTGCGAACTACCTGCGGCCGTTCGGCGGCACTCCGCCGTTCCTGATTGCGTGCGGGCCCAACGGCAACGACAAGACGTGGACGCAGAAGTTCTGGGGCAACATGCGCGGCGGGCGTCCGGCCGGTTTCGCGATGCACTTTTACTCCAACGGGCGGCGCAATACGGCGACGCATTTCACGGTGGACAATATGCGGGAGCAACTGGCGAGCTTCCCGAACATCGAGACGGCGATCATCGAGCAGCGCGCGCTGCTGGATACGATGGCGCCGCCGAATGCGCGCAGCGGCCCGGTGGGACTGCTGCTGGACGAATGGGGCGTGTGGGACCAGATGGACCCGGACGAAGAAAAGAAGTACGGGCGGCTGTTCCAGCAGATCACGATGCGCTCCGCGGTGGCGGCGGCGCTGGGGTTGAACGTGATTCACCGGCAGGCGGGCAAGCTGGTGATGACGAACATCGCGCAGATGGTGAATGTGCTGCACGCCCTGCTGCTCACCGAAGAAGACAAGTGCGTGCGCACGACGACGTACTACGTCTACGAATTCACCAAGGCGCATCTGGGGCAGACGTCGCTACAGACGGAGACCGGCGAGCCCGGTGCGATGGAACTTTCGATGTCGGCGTCGCGCAAGGACAAGGACCTGACGATCACGCTGGTGAATCCCAAGCCGGATGCGACGGTGAACGTGAACTGCTCGCTGGCCGGCGGCACAGCGGCGGGCGCGACGGGACGGCTGCTGCAGGACAATGACCTGAACGCGGCGAACACGTTCACGACTCCCGACCGCGTGGTGCCAAAGGCGTTGAAGGTAACGGCCAGCGGAGGGACGGTGGCGGCGGAGCTGCCGCCACTTTCGGTGGCCACCATTCTGGTGAAGCTGGCGTAGGCGGGCAGCGCGCGCTCAGGCGGTAAAGGTATCGGGAATGATATCGCCGCCGCTAGAGCCATCGGACGTCAGGCCCGGGATGGGATTTCCGGCGGCATCCAGAACCTCGCATTTGTAACCGGTGATGACGTGGTTGGTGAGCGACGCCAGCGCCGCCAGAACCGCGGCGATTCCCGGGAGAACGGTCAGGACCAGGTCTTCGGTGCCGTTTTGAGCGGGCGTGTGCTGGAGGACGGCGTTCGAAAAATGCGCTCCGCTATGGAGCGAGATTCTGAGCTTGCAGCCCGGATGGGCGGCTCTGGTGTCGGAACCGATCTGGAAATGGATGGTGTCTCCGGCGCGGACGGGCACCTGACGCGGCGAAGGTCCAAAAGCGGTGGCGCCGGAGGGAACGTAGTTCAGAACGACGGTGCGGGGTTGCGGCATGAAGTATCTCCTTTTGCGCTGCTAGGGTTTTTGAAACAACTGTTGAAAACGCGGGTCCTGGTGAAGCTCGGCAAAATCTGGCATGCGAGCCAATTCCTCCCAGAGAGATCGGGGGGCGCGCTGCAGCAGGGCCAGCGCTGCGTCCCTCTGTTTCAGAACTTCGTACGCCTGAACCGCATTGGTGACGGTAAGGGTGGCTTCGCCGGTATCCATCGCGAGCGCCTGGGAGAGTTCGTAAGACGCGCGATGGGTGTCGTCCAAACGGGCGGAGAGCAAGGCGAGGCGCACGCGCGCATCGGCGGAGAGGGGGTTGGTGGTGACTTCTTCCTCGGCTTCCGTGCGCGCGGCGCGATACTCGTTGGCGGCATCGGCGGGGCGCGAAAGGTGGCGGTAGGCATCGCCCAGATTGCGATGAGTGGCGGCGGTAGTGCCGAGCGCTGCGCTTTCGAGGAACAGGCGAAGGGCATCGGAGTAGCGCTCCTGCTCATAGTAGAGGGCACCGAGGTTGAGGAGGACGCGCGCGGAGCGGCCGAACGAAAGAGCCTTAAAGAGGGACTGTTCGGCCTCCGGATAGCGTCCCTGCTGCTTGAGGGCGAGTCCAAGATTCATGTGCCCAGCGGCGACTCCGGGGGCCAACAATGTCGTCTTACGATACATTTCCTCGGCTTGGCGGTACTGGCCGCGCACGAGGTAATAGGTGCCGAAGAAGAGATAGGGCTGGTAGCCGCCGGGTTCGGCGTCGATGGCCTTGCGGTAAGTGCTGACGGCATCGGTATCGCGATGGGCGAACTGATAGGTCTGAGCTAATACGCGCCACACCCTGGGATTGCCGGGATCGAGCGTGGAGGCGCGGTTGAGAGCGGCAATGGCCTGTTCATAACGGCCGCGGGCCTGATCGACCTCGCCGGACACGAGGAGAACCAGCACCGAATCGGGATTGATCCCGGCGGCTTTGGCGGCAGTAACGGCGGATTGATCGAGCCATTGCTTGCCATCGCCATTGCGGAAACGTTGGATCTGGGCCGAGGCGAGGGCGGCGTAGGGCAGCGCGGATTTGGGATCGAGCGCTGCGGCGCGTTCGAGGAAAGGGATGGCGTCGGCGGCCATGCGCGGGTCGCGCAGAAAGAGATCGCGACCGCGGATGTAATCCGGATAGGCGGCATCGGCGACGGACTCGCGCGGCGCGCGCGATTTCAGGTTGAGGCCGACGGTGACGGTGCCGATCAGCGCCTTGGCGAGGGCGGCGGTATCACCGGCGGGATACGCGGAGTTGAGCACGCGTAAAATGTTGCCGGAATCCATGTCCACTAATTCGGCCTGGGCGGACATCTGAGCGCCGGCGCCGGTGAGCCGGGTGGTGAGGACATGGGTGGCGCCGAGGAGTTTGCGCGCTTTCTCGGGAGTGTCCACCTGATTTTGCCTGGCTTCGATCGGGGTAATGACGGTGAATTTTCGTCGCGAGCCGGAGAGGCGGTCGGCGATATCGAGCGCGACGGCGGAGACGTCGGCTCCGGAATAGCGCTCGAAGGTGAAGGGGAGAACCGCCAAACGCACGGCAGGGCCGGGAGGCGGGCCGGGCAATTGCCAGTAGAAAAGGGCAGCGGCGAGCACGACGATGGCGGCAGCGAGCCATTTCAGGGGCGCGCGGCGCGGCTCCAGCAGGTGGCCGATGAGGTCTGCCGAAGCAAAGCGGCGGGCGGGGACGGGCGCGAGACATTTGGCGACGACCTGGCGCCAGGGGCGCGGCAACTGGCCGAGGCTGCGCTGCCAATCCTTCTCCACGATCTGCGTGGTCATGGTGACGGTGGAGGCATCGAGCGCCGGCAGGGGCGGCGGCGGCGCGGCTGGCGCGACCCGGCGGTGGCGGTGGCGGCCCATTGCGGGGTGCGGCCGGTGAGCATGGCGTGGAAGAGAATTCCGAGCGCGTAGAGATCTGACGCGACGGAGACACGCTCGCCGAGGAGGAGTTCGGGGGCCATGTAATCGCGGGTACCACCGCGCGGGCTGGCGACGCGGCTGCCATCGGGCGCGGCGACTTTGGCGAGGCCGAAATCTGTAATGACGGCGCGTGACGCTCCGGCGGCGGTTTTGGCGAGGATGATGTTGCCCGGCTTGAGATCGCCATGGATCACGCCTTGGCGGTGGGCCTGGGAGAGTCCGGCGCAGATTTGACGGGCGATCTCCGCGGCCTCATGGGGCTTGATGGGACCGAGGCGTTTGAGGCGCGCGGAGAGAGTTTCGCCTTCGACATACTCCATCGAAATGAAATTCACGCCGTCCGCGGTGCAATGCAGATCGTACACCTTACAGACGTTGAAGTGACTGACGTCGCGGGCCATGCGCGCTTCGGGCGGGAGGCTCATCTGGTAGCCCGGCCTGGCGCACTTGATGGCGACGCGGCGATCGAGGGTCTGATCGATGGCTTCGTAGACCATTCCCATGCCGCCGGCGCCGATGGTGCGGACGATGCGAAAGCGATCGGCGAGGATGGTTCCGGGAGCGAAGTTCCGGGGCGGCGGCGAGCCGGGAGCGGGGACGGGTGTGGTTTCGGTGTGCGACAGGCGGCTGGCGCAATCGGAAACGTCGTCGATCAGGACGGGATCGCCGTCACAGGCGGAACGCAGAAATTTTTCGCGAGCTTCGGGCGGCTGAGCCCGGAGGGACACGGCTAACGCCATCACAATTTCCTCACGCTCGCTGCCGGAGGGCATCCCCAACACGAACCTTTCCCGTAACGCTCTGTTGGGAATTGATTGTACCTTGCGCGACGGGCGCGTGGAAGAGTCAGGCGAAGAGAGGCGCGATGGGAACGCCTTTGCCATCGCGGGTGACATAGACGGGGCGCTTTTCGACTAAGAAGGAATGGGTGGGCGGGATGCCGAGCGCGTGATAGATGGTGGCGTGCAGGTCCTCGACCGGGACCGGGTTCTCGATGGTGGTGCAGGGGCGTTCCGTGGCGGTCTTGCCATAGAGGAAGCCTGGCTTGACGCCGCCGCCGAACATCAGGATGGAACCGGCGGCGGTGAAGTGGCGGTGCATGCCGTAGTGTTTGGGCTCGCTCATGACGTCCGGCGTTTTGGCCTGGTCCTTGACTTCTTTGCCGACTTTGCCTTCGGTGATGGCGTCGCGCCCGAACTCACTGGCGAGAACGATCAGGGTGCGGTTGAGCAGGCCGCGCTCTTCGAGATCGAGCACGAGTTGGGCGATGGGCGCATCGATCTGCTGCTTCATGATGCGGGCGCGCTCGTGGCCGTTTTCGTGGGAATCCCAATAGCGGAAGGGGATGTATTCGGAGGTGACTTCGACATAGCGCGCGCCGGCTTCGACGAGGCGGCGGGCGAGGAGGCAGCCCTGGCCGAAGCGGCCATTGTTATAGACATCGAAACTCTTGCGCGGTTCGAGCGAGAGATCGAAGGCCTTGGCGGAAGGCGAGGTGAGGAGGCGGTCCGCGGCGTCCATGGAGCGCATGAGGGATTCGCGCTGAAACTCGCCGGCGTACTGGTAGACGGGCTCGCGGGCGAGGAGGGCTTCGTAGAGTTTGCGGCGGCTGGTGAAGCGTCCGGGACCGAGTTCGGCGGGCGGGCGAACGGCGGAGGCGGCATCCTGGGGGTCGGTGATGAGGAAGGGGCCGTACTCGGAGCCGAGGAAGCCGGCGGTGTGAAAGGATTTGAGCGCGGGGCTTTCGGCGCCGATTTCGAGATCCTGGCCGATGGCGACGAAGGGCGGAACGGTGGGGTTGCGGGGGCCGAGGGTTTTGGCGATCACGGCGCCGATGTGGGGCATGGCGACGGTCTGCGGCGGAATGTAGCCGGTGTGCCAGTGGTACTGATGGCGGGAGTGGAGGATGAAGCCGAGGTCGGCGGCCTGGAAGGTGCGGATGACGGCGCCGCGATCGATGACTTTGCCGATGCGCTCGAGGCCCTCGGAAAACTTGATGGTATCGACGGCGGTATCGATTTGCGGGGAAGGTGCTGAGAACCTGCTCGGTGCGGACGCCGGGAGCGAAGGGGGTGTAGCGCTTGGGGTCGAAGGTTTCGGTTTGGGCCATGCCTCCGGCCATCCAGATGACGATTACGGAATCGGCGGTAGCGGCGGGGGCAGCGGCGCGGACCATGCGGGGTTCGCGGCCGGCGAGCGCGGCGAGGGTGGCGGCGGCGGTGGCGCCCATGAAGCCGCGGCGGGAGACGCGGGCGGAGATGAGTTGCTGTTCGCGCGAGTAAGTTACGGGCATGTTAGTAGATCAACTGAAATTCCGGTTTCATGAGTACGGCCCAGAGTAAGTCGGCCAGATTATCGGCGGTAAGTGAAGTCCCGGCTGCCTGGCGTTCGGCGGCGGACGGCGCACGGCCCAGGGCATACAGGAAAATGCGGTCGATGGCTTCGGCGGCGGTCGTCACGGGGGGAGCGGGGGCACGGGAGCGCCGGGGGCAACGCGGGTGAGGCGGTCCATCGCCGGCTCTTCGAGGAAGATGAAAAAACGGGTGCGGGGATTGATGTCCGAGGTGATCTCGCGGTTCTCGATGCCGACCATGCCGCGGAGGCGGGTGAAGCCTTTTCCGGCGATGTTATAGACGAGGCGGGACGGAGTTTTGACGCGCACGCCATCGCCGCGGAAGCCGGCCAGTTCGACGGGGCCATCGCCGGGACGGACGCCGAGCGCGTCGAGCGGCGTGAGCGAGGATAGCGGAACGGCGGCGCCGCCGGGCGCGACGAGTTCGACGTTGGCCCAGGCGGCCTCGACCTTTTCCGGGGAGTAGGAACCGGTGTCCTGCACGAGGAGCCAGAGCTGAGAGGCCTGCGAGATATCGAGGTCGAAGGCGGGCGGAGACGGAGGCCGGCCGGAGATGGGTTGCGTGAAGAGGCTGACGGGTTCGGGCGGGAGTTGGCCGAGCAGGTTGCGGGCGCCGCGGTTGAGCCAGTGGGTGAGAGTTTCGCCATTGACGAGTTCGAGGGCCTGGAGAGTGGTGGCCTGGTTATCGCGCGTGCCATAGACCTGATCGCGGATGGGGCGGCCGAGCGCGCGGGTCAGCGGGTTGGCGGCGAGATGCCAATCGCGGGAATAAATGCCGGGCGGCGGAGGCGGCGGCGGAGTGGCGGGCGGGGTGGGGGGAGCAGGAGGTTGGTAGACGCGCCAATCGCCGGTGATGGAGCCGATGGCGTCGGCGAACTGCTCGGCGGTGAGGCGGCGGATTTCCGGCCCGCGGAAGACGTAGGGCGTGGAGGGCGGGACGGCGGCGAGTTGATAGGTGCGCGAGGAGAGGATAGAGGCGATGAGGCGTTTCAGATCGTAGCCGTGGGAGGCGAAATCGGCGGCGAGCCAATCGAGGAGCGCGGGGCTCCAGGGTTCGCCATCCATCTCATCGGGGTTCTCGACGATGCCGCGGCCGAGGAGGCGATGCCAGATGCGATTGACGAGGGTGCGCGGGAGGCGGCCGTTGCGCGGGTCTGTGAAGATGGCGGCAGCGGCGGCGCGGCGGGCGGCTTCGGAGTTTGCGGCGGGGGCGTGGTTGAGCTCGGGAAAGAGGAAAGCGGGCTCGGCGTACTCCGGCTGGGCGACATCGCAGCGGAAGAGTTGTAACTTCTCTTCGGGGGAGAAGTAAGCGGCGAGCGAGTAAGCATCCTTGAGCTTCCACTTACTGATGAAGCTATCGTGGCAGGAGTTACATTTCAAGTTAATGCCGAGGAAGATCTGGGCGGTGTTCTGGGCGGCCTGCATGGCGGGGGTCTGGCTGGCATTGACGACGCCGCGCCAATTGACGCCGGTGAGGAAGCCGGCGGGGTCCGACGGAGCGACGCGGGTTGAGGAGTTTGGCGACGAATTGGTTGTAGGGGAGGTTGGCTTGGAGGGCGCCGAGGAGCCAGGGCGTAATGGTTTTCCGGGAGGCGGTCTCGGAGTAGTAGTTGACGCCTTCGTCATTGCGGAGAAGGTCGTTCCAGAAGGAGATCCAATTCTCGGCGTAGTCGCGATTGCGGGCGAGGAGGGATTGGACGAGGTGAGCGCGCTTGGAGGGATCGCGGTCGGCCAGGAAGTCGCGGAGGTCGGCGGGAGCGGGGAGGAGTCCGGTGACGTCGAGATAGACGCGGCGCGCGAAGACGGCGTCGGGGACGGCGGGCGGCGGCTCGGTGGCGCCGTGTTGCGAGAGATAGGCGGCGACGAAGCGATCGAGCGGAGATTGCCAGGAGCTCCAGACGGCGGGCGGTATGGCGGGGCTCGCGAGAGTGAGCGGGGCTTCCCATTTGGGTTTGGCGGGGGCCGAGGAGGGCGTGGGGCGGGCGCCTTCATCGATCCATTCGCCGAGGAGGGTGAGTTCGGCGGGGGTGAGCGGGGGTCCGCCGATGGGCATGCGCGGCGCGTGAGTGCCGTTGGTGCGCTGGATGAGGAGGCTGGCGGTGCTGCTGCCCGGCTGGATGGCGGCGCCGCTGCGGCCGCCTTCGAGGAGGTCCGCATAGGTGGCGAGGGAAAAGCCGCCGGAGCGTTTCTCCTGGCTATGGCAGACAAAGCACCGGGCGGCGAGAAGGGGATGGATCTGGCGGGCGAAATCCACGCGCGGTTGCGCAGACAGGCCGGCCGCGACACTGGCGGCGAGCAGAATCGGGGTAAGTCGCAAACGCATCCTCTGAAGGTATTTTGACATTACCGCGCAGGGCGCGGTGAAGAGGAGGACGTGGTAACCTGCGGGCGTGAAGCGACTATTTGCAATTATTGCGTGCGCGGGGGCGGTGGTTGGCGCGCAGGAGCGGCCGCTTGCCTCATTGCCTTATACGCCGAGTCTGGAACCGAAGTTTATCGACCGGGCGGTGGACCCGTGCGTGGATTTCTTCCGGTACTCGTGCGGGAACTGGAGCAAGATCAACCCGATTCCGGCGGATCAATCGATCTGGAGCGTTTACGGAAAGATGACGCAGGAGAACCAGCAATTCCTGTGGGGAGTGCTGGAGCAGGCGGCGAAGGGCGGGGCGGCGCGGACGGCCAGCGAGCAGAAGATCGGTGATTTTTTTGGCGCGTGCATGGACGTAGAGGCGGTGGAGCGGGCGGGGCTCGCGCCGTTGAAGGGCGAACTGGACGCGATTGCGGGGCTGACCGGAACGAAGGACATTCCGTCGCTATTGGGGCGGATGCATTTAGCGGCGGGGCGCAGCAACGCGTTGTTCGGCTTCGGGTCGTCACAGGATTTCGAGAATTCGGAACGGGTGATCGCCTTCGCGTCGGCGGGCGGGCTGGGGCTGCCGGACCGGGATTATTACACGAAGGACGACCCGAAATCCGCAGAGACGCGCGCGAAATATGTGGAGCACGTGGCGCGAATGTTCCAGTTGCTGGGCGATGACGCGGCGAAGGCGAAGGCCGAGGCGGCGACCGTGATGGCGATGGAAACGGCGCTGGCGAAAGCGAGTCTGACGCAGGTCGAGCTGCGCGACCCGTACAAGCAGTTTCACAACGTGACGCGGGCGAAGCTGGAAGCGATGACGCCTTCGTGGGGCTGGGAGGCGTACTGGAAGGCCAGCGGGCTGCCTTCGCCCGCGCTGGTGAACGTTACGGAGCCGGTCTTTTACGCCGAGGTGGAGAAGCAGTTGAAGACGCGTCCGATCGCGGATTGGAAGACCTACCTGCGCTGGCACGCGGCACACAATCACGCGCCGTATCTGGCGGCGGCATTCGTAAAGGAAGACTTCGACTTCTACAGCAGGCATCTGCGCGGGGTGAAGGAGATGCAGCCGCGCTGGAAGAAGTGCGTCAAGTTGGTGGACGCGAATCTGGGAGAGGCGCTGGGGCAGGTGTTCGTGGCGCGAACCTTCACGGGGGATGTGAAGGGGCAGGCCGCTCACGATGGTGAAGGAAATCGAGAAGGCCATGGAGACGGATTTGAAGCAGCTGCCTTGGATGAGCGATCCGACGCGGGTGCGGGCGCTCGAGAAACTGCACGCGATGGTGAATAAGATCGGGTATCCGGACCGCTGGCGGGATTACAGCGCGCTGACGATTTCGCCGGGGGATTTTGCGGGGAACGTGACGCGGGCGACGGAATTCGAATCGCGGCGGCAACTGGCGAAAGTGGGCAAACCGGTGGATCGCAAGGAGTGGTTGATGACGCCGCCGACGGTGGACGCTTACTACAATCCGCAGACCAACGATATGAATTTTCCGGCGGGCGTGCTGCAGCCTCCGCTGTTCGACGCCAAGATGGACGATGCGCCGAACTATGGGAATACGGGCGGCACGATCGGGCACGAGTTGACGCACGGCTTCGACGACGAAGGGCGGCAGTTCGACGCGAAGGGAAATTTGAAGGACTGGTGGACGAAGAAGGACGCGGAGGAGTTCGTGACGCGCGCGGCGTGCATCAGCGATCAGTATTCGGGGTACACGGTGGTGGACGAGGTGAAGATCAACGGCAAGCTGACGATGGGCGAAGACGTTGCCGATCTGGGCGGGCTGATTCTGGCGTATCACGCGTGGAAGAGCGCGACGGCGGGGAAACAGTTGGAGCCGATTGGCGGGTTCACGCCGGAGCAGCGATTCTTCCTGGGGTTCGCGCAGTGGGATTGCGGGGAGGAGCGGCCGGAGAGCAAGCGGGCCAACGCGATCACCAATCCCCATTCGCCGGAGGAGTACCGCATCAACGGAGTGGTGAGCAATATGCCGGAGTTCGCCAAGGCGTTCTCCTGCAAGGCAGGCCAGCCGATGGTGCGGCCGAACGCCTGCCGGGTCTGGTAAAGAAGCCAATACATGCACACTTGGAACGAGATATCGCGGCGCGGTTTTCTGCTGGCCGCCGGAGCGAGTCCGCTGCTGCGCGGGCAATCGCTATTGAGAAGCACGTGGAGCGCGAAGTGGATCGGCGTGCCGAAGGCTCCGGCCACGGAGTACGGGGTGTATCACTTTCGCAGGGGCTTCGCCCTGGAGACGCGTCCGGAGAAGTTCGTGGTGCACGCGAGCGGGGACAACCGGTATCAGCTATTTGTGAACGGGCAGCGGGTGGCGTGGGGACCGGCGCGCGGCGATTTGTTTCACTGGCGGTACGAGACGGTGGACATCACGGGCTTTCTGCGGGCGGGGCGCAACGTGATCGCGGCGGTGGTCTGGAATTTCGGCGAGCTGGCTCCGGAGGCGCAGATCACACTGCAGACGGGATTTCTGCTGCAGGGCGATACGGAGAAGGAACGGGTGGTGGATACGGGTACGGCGTGGAAGTGCGCGCGGGACGAATCCTATTCGCCGGCGGTGACGACCAGCGGGGATGTGCGGGGGTATTACGTGGCGGGTCCGGGCGACCGGATTCGCGCGGAGGCGCATCCGTGGGGCTGGGCGGGGCTGGAGTTCGACGATGCGCAGTGGGCGGCGGCGGTGGTGATCGGGCCGGCGGCGGGGAGAGAGGCGCGCGACGTGCACTCGCGGTGGATGCTGGTACCGCGGACGATCCCGATGATGGAGGAGAAGGCGGAGCGGCCGATGACGGCGCGCGCTGGCGCAGGGAATCGAATGGAGCGGAAAGGGGACGGCGGCGGCGGGCGCGAAGGCGACGTTGCTGCTGGACCAGACGTACCTGACGACTGCGTATCCGGAACTGACGGTATCGGGCGGCAAGGGCGCGGTGGTGCGCATGCGGTACGCGGAGGCGCTGTTCGACCAGTCGCGGGAGAAGGGCAACCGCAATGAGGTAGAGGGCAAGAACTTCATCGGGAACTACGACGAGTTCACGCTGGACGGCGGGGCGCGGCGGGTGTTTCGTCCGCTGTGGTGGCGGACGTACCGTTATTTGCAAATCGAGATCGAGGCGAAGGGCGAGGCGGTGACGATCGACGGCTTGCGGGCGACGAACGTGGGGTATCCATTCGTGCGGCGGGCAAAGTTCGACGCGGGGGCGCCGGAGTTGAATCAGATTCTGGACGTGGGCTGGCATACGGCGCGGCTGTGCGCGCACGAGACGTACATGGACTGCCCGTATTACGAGCAGCTGCAATACGCGGGCGATACGCGGATTCAGTGCCTGGTCTCGCTATTTCAGAGCGGCGATTCGCGGCTGATGCGCAATGCGATCGAACTGCTGAATGATTCGCGGCAGAGCGACGGGTGCACGATGAGCCGGTATCCGACGCGCACGGAGCAGTACATCCCGGGGTTCGCGCTGTGGTGGATCGGGATGGTGCACGACTACTTCTGGTATGTGGACGATGGCGCGTTCGTGAAGCGGATGCTGCCGGGAGTGCGCAGTGTGCTGGCGTTTTTCGAAGGGTATCAGAAGGAGAACGGATCGCTCGGTTCCCTGCCCTGGTGGCGGTACTTCGACTGGGTGCCTTCGTGGCCGAACGGGGACGCGCCGCAGGAGGCGGACGGCGGGGCGGCACTGTTCGATCTGCAATTGCTGATGGCGTACCGGTGGGCGGCGGCGCTCGAGAAGGCGCATGGAATTGGCGAACTGGCGCAGGTGTACGGAGAGCGCGCGCGGCAGTTGCGGGAGACGGTGCGCGGGCTGTACTGGGATGGCGGGCGGCAGCTGTTCGCGGACACTCCGGCGAAGCAGAAGTTTTCGCAGCACACGAATACGCTGGCGGTGCTGGCGGATGTGGTGGAAGGGAGCGAGGCGCGCGAGTTGATGCTGCGAACGATGTCCGCGGCGGGACTGGCGCAGGGCGAGATGTACTTCAAGTTTTATATGCACCAGGCGGTGGCTAAGGTTGGGGAGGGAAACCGGTATCTGGATTTGCTGGGCGACTGGCGCGGAATGCTGGCGACCGGGCTGACGACATTCGCGGAAATCGTGGACCGGCCGGGCCATCCTTCGCGCTCGGACTGCCACGCGTGGAGCGCGAGTCCGGATGTGGAGATGCTGCGGACGGTGCTCGGGGTGGATTCGGGCGCGCCGGGATTTTCGCGGGTGGTGGTGATGCCGCATTTGGGCAAGTTGAGTTATGTGGAGGGCAGCGTGCCGACGCCGAGAGGGTCGGTGGACGTGCGGGTGGAGGCCACGGGGAGTGTCAGCGTGACGACTCCCGTGGACGGAGTGTTCGTGTGGCGCGGGGCGAGCCGGGATTTGCGGGCGGGCGTGAACGGATTCCGGGTATAGCCGGTTTTCACACCTTCACCTTTTTCCAGGCGCCTCGGCGGAAGAGGAAGATGCTGACGACGGCGAGGACCGACTCGGCGCCGCAGATAGCGAAGTAGACGCCTTTGGGGCCGAACTGCCGGGAGAGGTACCAGGCGAGCGGGAGTCTGGAACATCCAGTAGCAGGCGAGGTTGATCAGGTGGGTGTGGCGGTATCGCCGGCGCCGTTAAAGGATTGCTCCATGATCATGCCCCACGCGTAGAAGGGATAGCCGAGACTGACGATTTGAAGGCAGCCGACGGCGAAGGGCACGACTTCCGGGGCTGGGCGGAAGAGGGCGACGAGCCAGTGGGCTCCGGCGACGAAGACGATGCCGACGACGGAGAGAAAGGCCATGTTGTAGAGACCGGCGAGCCAGACGGCGCGCTCGCTGCGATCTGGGCGGTTGGCTCCGAGATTTTGTCCCACGAGAGTCGCGGCGGCGGAGCAGATGCCCCAGGAGGGCATGAGCGCGAACAGGATGATGCGGATGGCGAGCGAGTATCCGGCGACGGCGTCGCTGCCGAAGCCGGCGTTGATGCGGGCGAGGCTGAGCCAACTGGCGGTGGCGATGAAGTATTGGAGCATGGCGGTGCGCGCGACCTTGAAGAGGCGCGCGAACACGGGCCAATCGACGCGCAGGTGGCGGCGCGCGATGGCGACGCGGGCGCTGCCGTTAGAGAGGACATAGAGCTGATAGAGCACGCCGAGGCTGCGGCCGGTGGTGGTGGCGACGGCGGCTCCGGTGACGCCGAGTTTGGGAAAAGGCCCCAGGCCGTAAATGAAGCAGGGGTCGAGCGCGAGGTTGATGAGGTTGGCCATCCACAGGGTGCGCATGGCGATGGCGGCGTCGCCGGAGCCGCGGAAGATGCCGTTGATGAGAAAGATCATCACGATCGCCAGATTTCCGCCGAGGACGATGCGGGAATAGGCGCTGCCCATGGCGATCACGGCGGGCGATGCGTGCATGAAGGCGAGCAGGTGCGGGGCGAGCATATAGCCCGCGATGCCGAGAGGTATGGCGATCGCAATGCCGCTGCCGATGGCTTGCACGGCGGCGACGGAAGCGCCTTCGGGATCGTGTTCGCCGATGCGGCGCGCGATGGTAGCGGTGGCTGCCATGGCGAGTCCCATGGCGACGGCGAAGACGAGGACGATGACGGCTTCGGTGAGACCGACGGCGGCCATCGCGTCGGCGCCGAGTCCGGCGACCCAGAAGGCATCGACCACGCCGAAGGTGGATTCCATCACCATTTCGAGGATGGTGGGAATGGCGAGGAGAGCGATGCCGCGGGTGAGGCTGCCCTGGGTAAAATCCTGCGAGGTGCCGGCGAGGGCCTCGCGGAGGAATTGCCAGTTGCGATGAGTACGGCGCTGCGACTGGGTGGTCGAATGCATAAATGCCTTGCTGGAGAATCGTCTCCGGCGGTAAGAGGTGTGATCAATGCGCGTCAGGAAATGGCGCGCGGGGTCCGCAGGGAAGGGTCCGCTTAGCTAACGGACGGGCGGGTTGGATCGAGGAACTTCATCGGAGGTCTACTTCGAAAGTATCGTAGCATAGGCGGCGGCGAATTTGCCAACGATTTGTGGGCCGCCGGCGTCAAAGGTAGCAATGCGGTTGATACATACTCTCCTTTGCACGGTCGTGGTTGGCATGGTCCCGGCCGCCTGCGCCTTCGGGCAACAGGCGGCCGGGGACCTTGAATTCGAAGCAGCGTCGGTGAAGCCCAATAAGTCAGGAAGCGGCCGTTCGAGTTCGCACAGCACGTCGGGGCAACTGGTGGCTGACAACATGAGTTTGCGGGACTACATCCGGGTAGCGTTCGGGGTGCGGGATTATCAGATCTCGGGGCCGGACTGGCTGAGCGCGGCGAAGTTCGATATCGTCGCCAAGTTCCCGCCGCACACGGGCGATCCGCAGTTGGGTCCGAGGCTGCAGAAGCTGCTGGCGGACCGGTTCAAGCTGATGGTGCATCGCGAGTCGAAGGAATTTCCGGTGTATGCGCTGGTGGTGGCGAAGGGCGGTCCGAAGCTTGAGAAGGCGGCAGACAAGGGCGAACACAGTACCAACACCCACAACTCGCACATGACGGGCAAGGGGATGACGATGGCGCGGCTGGCGGAATATCTGGCGCGGCAGATGGATCGGCCGGTGGTGGATTCCACAGAGCTCAAGGGCGAATACGACCTGACGTTGGAATGGACGCCGGACGAAGCGGGAGCGGACGCGGCGGGGCCGACTCTGCTGACCGCGCTGCAGCAGCAGTTGGGACTGAAGCTGCAGCCTTCGAAGGCACCGATCGAGCTGCTGGTAGTGGACAGCGTGGAGCGCAAGCCGGTGGAGAATTAGAGATCGGGCGAGTGATACGATAGTGCCGCTATGCGCCTACGCTTTTTTGCGGCTTCCCTGTTACTTTCGAGCGGTCTGAGTTGGGGGCAGAAGCCCATTCAACTGGCCGACATCCTGGCCTGGAAACGAATTCAGACTCCTGCGGTTTCGAACAACGGGGAGTGGTTTGCCTACCGCGTGGGACCAGCGGAAGGCGAAGCCGAGGTGGTGATCCGCAATCTCAAGAGCGGCAAGGAACTGCGTTTCCCGATGGGCGACCCGGGGGCATCGGCTCCGACTCCGGACGCGGGCGGTCCACCGGCGGGACCGCCGGCTGGCGCGGCGGGCGGCCTGGCGATCAGCGGGGATTCGCGGTGGGCGGCATTCCAAAGTTATCCGGGGACAAAAGAAGCGAAGAAGTTGAAGAAGGACCGCAAGCCGATCCAGACGAAGGTGGTGCTGGTGGAGCTGGCGACGGGGAAGAAGACGGAGTTCGAGAAGACGCGGCGCTTTGCGTTCTCCGGCGAGAAATCCACTGCACTGGCGCTGCACCGGTATCCGGCGGATGCTGCGGCGGGCCCTCCGGCGGCGGGTGCGGGGGCGGGGGCGGGGGCGGCGGCGGACCGGCCGCTGGGGAGCGATCTGCTGCTTTACGAGCTGGCGAGCGGAAGCGAATTGAACCTGGGCAATGTCAGCGAGTTTGCCTTCGATAAGAAGGGCGACTGGCTGGCGTGCCTGATCGACGCGCGCGGATAAGGCGGGCAACGGCGTGGTGCTGCGGAACATGAATACGGGCGCGCAGCAGGCGTTGGATTCGGCGGCGGCGGTGTACAAGGGTTTGAATTGGACGGAGAAGGGCGACGGGCTGGCGGCGGTCAGAGGGGTCGACGATAAGGGCTTCGAAGACAAGCTGTACAGCGTGGTTGCGTTCCGGGGATTCGGCGGCGGCGGAGCGCCGGTGAAGTCGGTATACGATCCGAAGGCCGATAAGAGTTTTCCGGCGGGGATGACGATTTCGCCGACGCGCAACGCGGCGTGGCGCGAGGATCTTTCGGCGGTGACGTTCGGAATCCGCGAAGTGAAGGCGAAGAAGGCGGCGGCGAAGGAAAGCGATGGCGAGCCGAAGATCACGGTATCGGCGCCGGGCGCGAGCGACGCGGCGGGGGACGAGAAGGCGGATTTGGTGCTGTGGCACTGGAAGGATTCGCGGCTGCAGACACAGCAGGCGGTACAGGAAACGATCGATAAGAACTTCAGCTATCTTTCGGTGTGGCGGCCGGGGGACGGGAAATTTGTACGGCTGGCGGATGACAGCGTGAAGGCGGTGACGTTCCCGGCGGAATCGAAAGTGGCGCTGGGGACGGATGTGCGCGAGTACGAATTGATGGGCAATCTGGACGGCCGGCGTTTCGAGGACGTCTACGTGGTGGACCCGGCGACGGGCGAGCGCAAGCTGGCGCTGCGCAAAGCGCGCTAGTTCCGCGGCGCGTCGCCGGACGGCTCGCAACTGCTCTTCTACGACGACGGGGCGTACTACACATACAACACGGCGACCGGCAAGCAGGTCTCGATTACGAAACTCGCGGCGACGACATTCATCGATACGGAGAACGATGAGAACGTGGTGAAGCCGCCGACGCCGTCGCTCGGGTGGAGTAAAGACGGGCAGTATGTGTTGTTGAGCGACGGGTGGGATATCTGGCGGGTATCGGCGAAGGACGGCACGTCTGTGAATCTGACGGTGAACGGGAAGAAGGACAAGATCCGATACCGGCAGCGGTTCCGGCTGGACGCCGACGAAAAGGGCATCGACCTGGATCAACCGCAGTACTTCGGCGCGTACGGCGAGTGGACGAAGAAGGCGGGGATCGCGATGCTCGAACCGGGCAAGCCGGGCGTGCGGATGCTGCAGTGGGGCGACGCGCGGTATACCACGCTGCTCAAGGCGAAGAACGCGGACACCTATCTTTATACGCGCGAGACGGTGAAGGAATCGCCGGACTATTACCTGACGGGGAAGACGCTGGAGAGCGGGCAAAAGGTGACGGACGCGAATCCG
The DNA here is from genome assembly GCA_963811575.1 of uncultured Solibacteraceae bacterium. Taxonomy (GTDB): domain Bacteria; phylum Acidobacteriota; class Terriglobia; order Bryobacterales; family Bryobacteraceae; genus Solibacter. The sequence goes on from CAWERY010000018.1 coordinate 1,131,501, forward strand.
CAGCAGAAGGATTACCTGTGGACGAGCGGGGTGCGGATTATCGACTACACGTCTACGCGGGGCGAGAAGCTGCAGGCGGCGTTGTATCTGCCGGCGAACTACGATCCGGCGAAGAAGTATCCGGCGATGGTGGAGATCTACGAGAAGCTTTCGCAGAATGCGAACGCGTATCCGCAGCCGGGGTACAACGGGTTCAGCATCTCGGCGTACACGAGCAACGGGTATGCGGTGATCGAGCCGGACATCGTTTACAAGGTCAACGACCCGGGCGTGAGCGCGGTGGCGTGCGTGGTGCCGGCGGTGAAGGCGGCGATTGCGACCGGCGTGGTGGATGCGGCGCGCGTGGGAATCCACGGACATTCGTGGGGCGGCTACCAGACGGCGTTTCTGGTGACGCAGACGGACATCTTCCACGCGGCGGTTGCGGGCGCGCCGTTGACCGATATGATCGGCATGTACAGCCTGGTTTACCGCAATACGGGCGGCAGCAATCAGGCGATTTTCGAGAGCAGCCAGGGGCGGTTCTTCGGCGGCTTTTGGGACAACCTGGAAGCGTACCAGCGGAACTCGCCGATGTACCACGCGAAGAACGTGCACACGCCGCTGATGATTCTGCACAACGATAAAGACGGCGCGGTGGACCAGACGCAGGGAATCGAGTACTTCAACACGCTGCGGCGGCTGCAAAAGCCGGTGGTGCTGCTGGAGTACAAGGGCGAAAATCACGGCTTGCGCAAGCCGGAGAACATGAAGGACTACACGGTGCGCATGAAGGAATACTTCGACCACTACCTGATGGACAAGCCGGCGCCGAAGTGGCTGACGGACGGCGTGCCGCTGCTCAAGATGAAAGATCATCTGGAGGAGCGCACGAAAGAGATGGGCAAACCAGCGGGTGCGGCGTCGACCAGCGTGGGCGCCGGCGGGCAATGACACGGGCGGCATGGGCCGCGGCACTGCTTTGCGGGTGGATGCCGCTGGCGGCGGAGAGTATCGCGGGGCGGGTACTGGAGGACCACACGGGGCATCCGCTGGCGCTGGTGGAGATCCGGCTGGTGAGACCGGGGCAGCAGTTGCTGGTGGCGGAGTTGGAGACGGACACGGAAGGACGCTTCCGTTCGCCGGAGGTGGCGGCGGGCACGTATGCACTGGAGTTCGCCAAGCCGAATTACGTGAGCGCGACACTGCACGTGCAAGCGGGACAGGCTCCGACGGTGCGCATGGTGCGATGCGGCGTGATCTCGGGCAGGGTGACGGACGGGAAGGGGCAGCCGATTCCGGGCGGCAAGATCTTCACGATGGTAAAGGGCGCGAACAGCGCGGTGCTGCGGCCCACGCCGAATGTGATTGGCGCCGATGAACGCGGGGAGTTTCGTATATTCGGTTTGCCGCCGGGGCAGTACGGAGTCGCGGTGGCTTACGAAGCGGCGGCCAAGGGAGCGGGCGCGGGGGTGCTGTTCTATCCCAACAATCAGCGTCCGCGGCTGTTCGCGATTGCGGGCGGCGAGGAATACGCGGGCACGGATTTCGCGATTCAGCCGCAGGTGCTTTATAAGGTGAGCGGGAAGGTGGAGTTACCGGCGGCGGGTTCCAAGGTGGAACTCTCGCTGGCATCGGCAGACCAGCCGGCGCTGAGTTACGCGACGAAGGAGGCGGAGAAGGACGGCCGGTTCGTTTTCGAGGGCATCGCGCCGGGCTCGTACGAACTATTCGCGTCGGGACCAAAGCAGGGCTATGGGTACCTGGGAGCGATTTTGGGACCGAAGGCATTTTTCGGACGGACGCGCGTGGAAGTGATTCAAGACGTCGAGAACCTAGCGGTCGCGATGCAAGAGAGCAAGTCGATCGCGGTAGTGCTGAGGGGGCAGCCGGGGCCGTGTCCCGCAACGGCGACGGTGACGCTCGCGCCGCTGGAAGCATGGCACATCATGGCAGACCGCATTGTGGAGGCGCGCTTCGACGAGCCGAAACTGGTGGAGCAACTAGCACCGGGGCGGTACCAGGCGACGGCGACGAAGTTGGGAAGCGCGTGCTATCAGGCGGGAGTCGCGGTGGTGGATGCTGCGGCGGCGACTGGGGGCGCAGGCCCGATCGTAATCGCGGTAGCGCCGGCGGGGTCGATCCGCGGCAAGCTGGTGGGCGGCAGCGGAGAGTTCGCGGTGGCGCTGGTGGCGGAAGAAGGCGACGCGCCGGTGCAGATTGCCTTGCCGGACGCGGAGATGAAATTCACGTTTGGGGCGCTGCCGCCGGGACGCTACCGGGTAGCGGTGCGGCGCGCGGCGGAGGGGCGCTGGGTGGCGGACCTGGCGCAGATGATCGAACTCGAAGTACCGGGCGGGGCTCCTACGGACGTGGAATTGCCGGCGCCGCCCGTGAAGCAGTGAGGGATCTATGCGGAAGAAATTGATTCCGTTGCTGGCGGCGATGGCGTTTGGGGCGTTCGCACAAGAACCCGCGGCGGACAAGGCGGCTCAGAATACCGGGGTCATTCGCGGGGTGGTGGTGGACGCGGGCACGGGCGAAGCGGTGGCGGAGGCCGATGTTTCGGCGCGCGCGGGCGGAAAATCGGTAGACGCGACGACGGATGCACAGGGCGCATTCACGCTGCGCGGCGTGCCGATGGGGAAGGTACAGATTCGGGCGACCATGCGCGCGAACGGAGTGCGCGGGTTTGGCGCATTCACCACCAAGCTGGTGACGCTGGGCGGCGGACAGGAGGTCACCGGGATCACGTTCCGGTTGGCGAATCACGGCCAGATCTCGGGCAGGGTGCTGGACGAAAACAAAGAGCCGGTAACCGGCATCACGGTATTTCCTGGTGGCGCCGGAGTACCGGCGCGGCGTGCTGCGCCACGCGTACGCGAGTTCGGGCGCGACCAACGATCGCGGGGAATATCATGTGGAGCGCGTGGTGCCGGGCCGGGCGTACCTGGTGGTGGCGGAGAAACGGCGGAGGAGTTTGGAGGCGATTTCGGACGCGCCCGCCGATCCGAAGTTCCGCAAGAAGACGCCGATTCCGACCTTCTATCCCAATTCGCCCTCAATGGATGGGGCGATGCCGGTCACGCTGCGTCCCGGCGAAAAGCGCGATGGCCTGGACATACGGATGCTGCGCGCACCTTCGCTCTGCCTGCAGGCGACGCTGGATAACGGGCTGGGTCCGGCGGCGCTGCGCTTCGATATCGAAGAGACCGAGCCGCACAACGGCTCTAGCGGCGACGGCGGATTTTATTACGCGCCGACCGGCGGGATGTCGGGGCCGAACGGTAAGATTCGCATTTGCGAGCTGCACGCGGGGCAGTATCAACTGATTGCGTCGGGACCCTCGGCGACACCGGACGGGATGCCTTTTTACGGATCGACGGTGGTGACGGTCGGCAAGGAAGATGTGGCGGATGTGAAGGTAGCGGGCATGGCGGCAGCTCCGTTGACAGGCGAAGTGGTGTGGGACGGCGCGGCGCCCGAGAAGAATTTCCCTCAGAAGCTGTTGGTGAATCTGAATGCGCCGAAGCGCTCCTACCGGAGTTTCGGCAACAAATCGGAAGAGCGCTCGGCGCGGGTGGCGATCCCGGGGGAGTTCACGATTCCGTTCGTGCTGATGGATGAATACGAAGTGGATGTCAGCGGAGTCCCGCCGGGACTTTACGTGAAGGACATACTCTACGGCACGGCAAGCGTGAAGAGCGCCGTCCTGCACGTGGGAAGCGCGGCGGGGAATATGGGGCTGAAGATCGTATTGGGCCAGGATGGCGGCAGCGTGACGGCGAGGGTCACGGATAAGGATGGGAATCCGGTGGGCGATCAAAACGTCATTGTGATGCCGCAGAGCGCGGGTTCGGAGGCGCAACTGGCGGCATCGCTGGTATTTGGACAGACGGACCAGAAGGGCGTGTACCAATCGGGCACACTGCCGCCCGGCAAGTATCTGGTGCTGGCGTCGAGTATGACGGTGGATCGCACTCCGGAGATGGTGGGTCAATTAGTGGGCGCGCGGAATCGCGCGACGGAACTGGATCTGGCGCCGGGGGCGAGCGTGCAGGTGACATTGCCGGTTGCCGGGGTGGACCGATGAGGCTGGCAGCGCTGCTGGCGCTGGGGTGGACGGCGTACGGGCAGTTGAACGGCGTAATCGATATTCACGCGCACGCGGATCCGGATTCGGTGGCGCGATCGATCGATGCCATCGACCTGGCGCGGCTGGCGAAAGAGCGCGGCATGCGCGGGCTGGTGCTGAAGAATCATTACGAGCCCACGGCGTCGCTGGCATACGTGGTGCGCAAGGTAGTCCCGGGGATCGAGATCTTTGGCGGGATCGATTTGAATCGCAGCGTGGGCGGGGTCAATCCGGCGGCGATCGAACGGATGGTGATGGTGAAGGGCGGCTATGGCCGCGTGGTGTGGCTGCCGACATTCGACGCGGAGAACCAGGTGCGGTTCTCCAAGGAGAAGCGGCCGTTCGTGGCGGTATCGAAAGACGGCGCGCTCTTGCCGGAGGTCCGTGAAGTGATCGCGCTGGCGGCGAAGCACGGGCTGATGCTCGAGACCGGGCATTCCTCTGCGGCGGAGGGGTTGATGGTGGTGGAGGCGGCGCGGCGTGCGGGTGTGCGGCAGGTGGTGGTGACGCACGCGATGCTGGCGCCGATTCACATGACGGTAGCGCAGATGAAGCAGGCGGCGGCGCAAGGTGCGTGGATCGAGTTCGTGTACAACGCGCTGATCGGGCCGAATAAGGAGTTCGACTTTGCGGAATATGCGACGGCGATTCGCGCCGTCGGAGTGGAACACTGTATCCTGTCGAGCGATTTGGGGCAGGCGGCGAACCCGCTGCATCCGGACGGACTCGCCGCGTTCTTCGCGGGCCTTCGGCGGGCAGGCTTCACTCAGGCGGAGATCGACCGCATGAGTAAGACGAATCCGGCGCAGGCGCTAGGGCTGTAATCGGTCAGGCCTTGCCGAGGAGGCGCTTCCAGCCGGCGGGTTTGGGAGGCGAAATGCGGAGCAAGTGGAAAAAGGGCTCGGCCTCCGGCGACGTCAGGGGTTGATTGCCGCGCAGCCATTCATTGACCTCCACGAGGCGGCAGAAGTGGTCCACGCAGTGCCAGCAGGTTTTGAGGTGCTGGTCCATCATTTCGCGTTCGCGCCAGACGCTGCGGCCTTCGATGACGTCCAGGAATGCCTTGGCGGGCAGGCAGTCGGCGCCGCGAGCGGCTTGCGCTTCCCGGCCGAGGGCGGCGCCATTTTCGGGGAGCAGGGTGCGGCGCCAGGAATCGACGCTGCCGCGGATCATGCCGGCGGCGCGTTCGCGAACCTTCTCGACGGTCTCCGCGGAAATGCGCAACATGGGACCGGTAGCGGCGGGAGCGTAGCGCATTGTCTCAAACCATACAGCTTGGCGTTCGGTCATGGTCAGGGGCTGCAGGGCCTCGGATACCGCCGCGAGATCGATTTCCATTTCGGGTGCCGGGGGGTGCAGTTCGGCCAGGACTTTCTGGCGCAGCTCGGCGACGAAGGAACGCTCGGGAGCCGGCTCCAGCGAAAGGAACATACTGGATTCGGGCTTACGTATTGCAAGCAAAACGGATTCGAGCAATTTCGCGTCCGTGGCTTGGGCAGGCGCGTACTGCGCCAGGATTTTCCGAATCACGGGGGTGTAATAGGAAATAAAATGCATCCATCCCTGGGGCAGGTCGGCGCGGCAATCGCGGACCATTTCGTAGCACGTATAGATCATCTGTTCCTACTGTACCCAAGGCGTGCAAGTCCTGGTGGGACCACCGTGGAGCTATTGCCAGTAGGGCTAGGCGGCGGTAAGCTCTGCAGTAGAGGGACACTTTCATGAAGCTGGTACTCAAAATCGGAATCTGCTGCTGCCTGGCGGCAGCGGCCGGTGTAGCACAGCGCGGTGGCGGTGGCGGCGGATCGCGCGGCGGCGGCGGCATGGGTGGTGGCGGATGCGAGGCGGCGGTGGCATGGGTGGCGGCGGAATGGGCGGCGGCGGATACCGCGGCGGCGGAGGTATGGGCGGCGGCGGATATCGCGGCGGCGGATCCTACGGCGGCGGCGGTTATCGCGGCGGCGGCGGCTACTACGGTGGCGGCTATCGCGGCGGATACTATGGCGGCTACCGGGGCTATGGGTACGGCTACCGGGGTTACGGGTATCGTGGATATTACGGCGGCTACTGGCCTTACTACGCGAGCTTCGGGCTCGGGTACGGCTACGGCTACGGGTATCCGCTACTATGGATACGACAACAGCTACTACGCCAGTTACCCGGCGTATTCGTCCTCTTATCCGGCGTACTCCTATCCTGCCGATTCTTACGGGAATGCTTCGTATCAGGGTTATCCGCAGCAGGGTTACCCCAGCAGGGCAGCAGTCAGGCTCGAACGTGACGGTGGTGTATCCTCCGCAGACGCAAACCTATGTAAACCCCGTGGTGCGGGAGTACGACCAGTACGGGCAGCAGGTGGGCGGCGGCGGAATGGCTACGGCAACGCAGCGGCCACGACCAACTCGGGGCCGACGCTCTACCTGATCGCATTTCGCGATCACACGATCCGGGCCGTGGTGGCCTACTGGGTGGATGGCAATACGCTGCACTACGTCACGTCGGATCATGAATCGAAGCAGGTGCTGCTCGATTCCGTGGACCGCGACATGAGCCGGCAGATCAATGCCGAGCGCCACGTCCAGTTCTCGCTGCCCAGCAGGTAGCAGGGCAAGGACGGAAATACCGGAGCTACTCCGTTACTGGAAACAAACTGGAATTGCTGCGTCAGAACCTGTTGTTTTAGGCCTTGTTGGTATGTTTACAAGGTGACGGTTGCGTTCCATGTTTTGTTTGATTTAGAATCACCAGACTACAGTTGGACGTGATACAGTGATTCACCAGTAACGGAGGACCTCGATGAAGGCGTCTCTGCTTTATGCGTACGTCATACTAGTTTGCGTTTTCTCCCCTGCATTCGCACAGCAGAATCTGGATCAGGTGCGGAAGCTGGAGGCCTCCGGGGATACAACAGGCGCGCGCAGCGCGCTGGCACGATCCGCTCACTCCAACCCAAACGACATTGCAGCCTGGACCGCCTACGCCGAATTTCTGGATCGCTACGGCGACCCGGCGGCGCGCGAGGCATACGGCAAAGTCCTGGCGCTGCTGAACAGCTCCGGGGACAAGGCACGCACCGCGGCGGTGGCACACCGCCTGGCGCTACTCGAGCTGGTGGAGGGCGACCGGAACGCGGCAGCTCACAACCTGGAGACGTATCGCGCGGCCGGGGGCAAAATGCCGCGCTCGGGGAAACCGTAAAAGTCCAGCAAGCGGGGATGGCAAGCATCCCGGGCCCGATTCGCTCTTTCGCGCGCATGGCGGCGCTTTCGCCCGATGCCGGAGCGGAAGATATTCTGCCCGCGCTGGCGCGCAATGTGGTGACGAACGGCTATCAGGCCTCGCATAACAATGAAGCGCTGGAGCAGACCGAGTATCTGAAGCTGGTCCACCGGTATCTTGCGCAGGCGCACGAACTGGAAAAGCTGGCGGGCGACGGCGCGTGTCATCAAGATCGAGACGTGCGAATCGCCGGCGGCTGGGGAGCTGCTGCGAATCCTGGGCTTCCGCATGCGCGGCGGGTGCGGCAGCGAAGTGGTGCTGGAGACGGTCAACCGATGCGCGCCTTCATCACGACGGATTCCGGATTTCCGATCAACGATTTGGAACAGGCGCTGCGCACCAATCACGCTTTCAACTACGATTTCCATCCGACGCAGGTTCCGGTGTTATTTGGGCCGGAATACTGGAGCGGCCCGAAGGAGAAGGAGGGATCGAACTTCATCGAGAACTTCATCTCCGACCCCTCGACCTGCCGCCTGTACCTGGGTTTTTCCAAACTCAATTCCGAAACCGCCGACGCGATGCGCAAGGCGTTGACGCTGACGCGCCTGAAGGCGTACTCGCACGTTCTGGATTTCTTCGGCGGCATGTTTGAGATTCACGATGGCAAGGCGGTGATTCCGGGCGGACCGCGTTCGGCGGTGGTGTGGGCGGAACTGGCGGGCGCCAATCCCGACCAGGGGACGGCGTTCTTCGACAAGCTGATGTCGAAGGACGATGGCTGGCTGGCCAGCCTGTACGACGCGCTGGCGCGCATTCACGGCCCGGTGAAGGATTATCTGACGGACCCTTCGCGAATGAAGCGGTTTTATACCGCGGTGCGCGGGCGCATCACGAGTCCGGGACCAGCGCGGCCGGTATTCCGCGCGAACACCGACATGATGCTGTTCACGACGCGGCTGCGGGTGGACGCCAATGGCAAGCCGCACATCCCGGGGAACCTGGAGGTCTGGCGGAATCTATTCATCAACCATCCGCAGGGCAAATACGACGGCAAGTTGACGAAGCTGGCGACCACGTGGAAGGAACCTGACGACGTGCTGGAGGCGCTCTTCGCGCTTTGCCGGAAGACGGTGGAGAATGAGCCGCTGAAGATTTTCATGGCGATCAGCGACATCGATCGCAATCGTGCGACGCCTCTGGACGCCGCCACGGTAGACCGGCTGGCGCGGGAGTTTCATGCGTTCGGCAGCCAGTATCCGCTGTTCAGCGAATCGCGCAACATCAGCGAGAAATCGATCACTGCAGTTTCTGGACACAGCGTCCGGGATTACGAAAGTGAAGGACCAGGCGCTGCATTCCGACCTGGCCGGCACGTTCCAGGCGCTGGTGGGAATCTGGCAGATTTTCGTGCGCCAGCAAAGCATTCCGGACGCGCAGGCGGACGCGGTATTCTCGGGAATCGTGGCGCCGTTCAACCAGGTGCACAACAACCGGGAGCTGTTCGACGCCGGGCGCAACGGGGTGAAGCTGCTGCTGGGCTCGGCCGCGGGGGCAAGCGAGCCGCACGAGAAGATGCTCGACCTGCTGGCCGGCAGTTCGAAGGATAGCGAGACGCATGAGCTGGTGGTGCAGGACCTGATGCGCATTCTGGAAGCGCAGCGCATCATTTCGCTGGACACGTTATTTCAGCTGGCGGACCACATCGAGGGAGTCGCCAAGGGTGAGAAGCTGGACCCGAAGCTGGTGAACAAGCTGGCCAGCCGGATCAGCGAAATTCAATTGCCGCGCGGGTCGCTTTCGGCGAACGAAAAGAATGCGATGGGCTTCGGCTACTGGACCGATAAACATATCGAGGGCGAGCGGAAGCTCAATCTGCGGGCGGCAATCGAAAAGGCCGCGGGCGATCCGGAGAAGGTGAAGGAAGCGCGCGCGCTGTTGACGCCGCTGCTGCGCGATACGCTGCTGAGCTTCAACTATGCGCATTACGCGCCGCCCGGAGCGCAGATTCTGTACACCAATCCGGTGTTTGTGCGCAGCCACGACTTCCTGGGGATGCAAGGGAGCGATCACACCTGGCGGCCGACCGAGCTTTACGGAACGGGCTGGCCTTCCAATGGCGGCGGACGGCTGGTGGGGTCGCTGGCTGCCCTGCCCTATGCGCTGGCGGAGGCGGAACAGAATTTTCTGATTCCGACGCAGACGCAGGCGCTGATCTGGGGCGATCTGGTGCCGCAGATGATCTTGAGCGCCAAGATTCCCCGCTACTGGCAAGTGCAGCCTTCGCAGATTCACTGGGTGGGATTGCAACTGCGCTATGGCCGCGAACTGGTGGCGGAGGCGGCGTTGGATAGCGAGTTGCGCCCGAAGGTAGTCGCGGCGATCGGGCTGCTGGCGGCGCCGGCGCGCAATCAGACAGGTGGCGATGTTGATTGAGCAGGGCGCGGTGAAGGAAGCGCTGGATCGCGTGACGCCATCGGAACTCTACGTGGTGGCGCGCGAAGTGGGAGCGGGCCGCAATCCGGAGAGCTCCTGCCTGTTGGCGGATATTCGCCGGCTGGCGGAAGCTTCGCCGAAGGAAGTCACGTTTACGGCGATCTCACGGGCCTTCGGATCTCCCAAGCCGACGCTCTCCAATTCCTACGAGCCGGAACTGCTCAACCTGCGCACGTTCCCGACCTTGATGGGCTACTCCAGCCGGATCATGGCGGAGAGTTGGGAATCGAACACGCTGTATTGGGCGGCTCTGGCGGATGAGTTGAGCGTATCGCCTTCGCAGCTCAACGTACGCATTCCCGAGTGGACGCGTAAGCTGGTGGAACAGATCTTCGCGTCGCATCTGGAAGACTGGCCGGCGGTGTTGAAATCGCTGCGTTCGGTGGGCGACGATGTGCGCACGAAGGCGCGGGCGCTGAGCGCGGATCAGAAAGCGGAACTGCAGCAATAATACTTCGGGACACGATCATGACGATTTCGCGACGTGGATTTCTTGGAATGAGCGCGGCGGCGGGCACCCTGCTGCACGCCCAGGACGGACAGCGACCGATCTTCCGGGTCAAGGTGGACATGGTGGTGCTGAGCTTTCAGGTGACCGACAACAAAGGTCATTATGTAAACGGACTGAAGCCCACCGACTTTCGGATATACGAGGACGGAATCCTGCAAAAGATTTCGACCTTCGCGGAAGGCGCCAAGGCTCCGCTGGCGGTGGCCGAGGACGGGTCCACCAAGCCGATGATCGAAGGCGCGAAGGACGGCTTGCCCGGGATGGATCGCCCCGACGCGTTTGTAGGGACGAATGTCTTCGTTCTCTTCGACACCAGCAACTTCATGTACAAGGGATTCGTGTACGCCGAGGATGCGATCGCGGATTTCGTACGCGGGCTGGATCGCGCCGATTCGGTGGCGGTGTACACGTTCAGCCGCAATCTTTCACGCGCCTCGAGCTTGACGCACGATCACAGCGAAGCGATCGCGGGACTGCGCAAGAGCGTGGCGGGCGACGATACGGCGCTGTACAACGCGCTGCTACTGGCGCTGCGCGATGCGGCGAAGGTGCCCGGGCGCAAGGTGGTGATCGTGTTCTCCAACGGTCCGGACAATGCGAGCATGGTGGCGCCCGACGATGTGCGGGCGGTGGCCGAGGACGAGGGCATTCCGATTTACGTGATTTCGACCAGCGAAGTCAACAAGGACCCGATCTCCAGCGGCGTCTTCAAACGCATCGCGCAACGGACCGGCGGGAAGGCGTACTGGGCGAAGACGTGGCAGAAGCAGGTGGAGGCGTTCGAGAATATTCGCGAAGATCTGGGGAATTCGTACACGGTGACGTACTACCCGAAGAGCAATCCGAACGAAAATTTTCGCAAGATCACGATCGAAGCGCCCAACGATCCGGGCAAGAAGTGGCGGATCACTTCGCGCCCCGGGTACAAGCCGAGCAGGACGCTCTAAGAAAGCAGTCCGGCCACGCGGGCATGATCGGCGATGCCATCGCGCAGGGCCGTGATATTGCGAAAGCGTTTCAAGCGAATCGTGTGGCTGCGGCCGTCTTTGCGGCGCAGGATGGCTTCGTGCTGCGTGAGATCGACTGAGGCCAGTTCCGCCCAGGGAACGGTGAGCCGCCGAAACGGCGCGCGCCGCAATTCCATCCCGGCTTCATCCAACTTCAGGTAATGGCGGCGCTGCCGGAAACGATGCATGGGCGCATGAAAGAGTCCCAGGCCAAGCGTGACGATGCCGGAGAGGAACTGCGGGCGCAGATAGCCGGGTTTGTGGTGCGCGCCATGGAAGGCTTCGAAGATCAGCAGCCCGCCGGCGGCCAAATCAAACCAGCCCATGCGCGGGTGGCCGTGCGCCTTCCCGGAGGCGTGCCGACGAGCGGCCCGCAGTTCCACGGCGAAGGTGGCGAAGACTCCCAAGGCGACCGCAATCTCAACGATCGCCATGGGACGCTCCGCTTCATCCGCGAGTTTGCCGATGCCCACGAAGAATAGCGGTACTCCGGCGACCAGGTGCTGCAGCTTTTGCACCCAGCCTGCCATCTCACGGCGCTTGTCTTCCAGATAAATGATCATGGGCACTCCGCCGAACGGGAAACGCGGCCGGAGGCTACTTTCCGCCCACGGACCCGGCTGCGGGCGTGGTGGCGGGACGGGCTCCCGGAGCGGGCGGGGGCAGCGGCGGCATCTTGTCCTTGCTGAAGCGAGGCAGCATGTCCCCGCGATTAGCTACATGCCAGACAGCGGCGGAGATCACGGTGACGGCTTTCATGGCATCCTCGGGCACGATGCGCTCATAGGTATCGAGGTTGGTATGCCAGGTGGCCGACTGGTATTCGATGGGGTCCTGCTGCATACCGATTCCGGCCAGGCCGGCGTTAGAGAAGTTGGTGCTATCGGTACCGCCGGTGGCACGGCTGGTATTGGCCAGAGCACCGGCGACACCCAGATCTTCGAAGGGCGCAAGCGCTGCGCGAAGGATGGACGCAGCCTCGGGGGGGCCGAAGACGCTGGCTCCACGCACGCGGCCGGTGCCGGAATCGATATTGAAGTAGCAATCCAGCTTGGCGTACTCCGGCTTGGGATTTTCGAAGGTGCCGAAGTGCTGTTTCACATAGGCCTGGGAACCGAGCAGCCCTTCCTCTTCGCCGGACCACAAGGCAACGCGGATGGTGCGCCGCGGCTTGAGGCCGAGCGCCTGAATCACGCGCGCGGCTTCCATCATCATCGACGAGCCGATGGCGTTATCGGTGGCGCCGGTCGCGGAATGCCAGGAATCCAGGTGCCCGCCGAGCATGACGATTTCATCGGCCTTATCGGAGCCGGGAAGTTCAGCAACCACATTGTAGGCGGTGGCGCCTTTCGGGAAGCTCTGGTTGACGATGTCGAACTGGAGTCCGACGGTTTCGCCATCGGCCAAGAGGCGATCGATACGGCCGTAATCCTCATTGCGGAGGACGACGGTGGGCGGCGCTTTGGCGAGGTCGAAGGTGCGATTGTTGAAGGCGCGGATCTGTCCGTGCTCGCGGGCGGCGTCGTTGACGCGGACCAACGCCTTGTTGGCAACCAGCCAGGCATCGAGCTGTTCGTTGACCTGATTGGCGGTCAGTTTGCCGGGCTCGGGAGCGCCGCGCCCGCCGCGGCCGCCAAAGCCGCCACGTCCCGCGTTGGGGTTGTTCGGATCGAACTGCTCTTTGATGGTCTTATCATCGCGCCGCAAGGCTGCGGGCGTGAAGTTGACGGGCACGACTTGCGCTTTGCCGACGAGGACGATTTTGCCTTTGACCTTCGATTCATTCTGCTGGCACCAAGCGGTCAACTCCTCCTTAGTGGGAGTAGCGGGAGGCGCCACCTCCACAGCGTTCGAGTGGGCGACGCCTTTGGTGGAGGGGGTCCACGCCAGCACTTCGAAGGTGAGGTTGTCGCGCACGGGCGAGGTCATGTAGCCGGCGGCGCGCTCGTTCATCCAACCGGGATGGCCGAAATCCCAGGGTTCCAAGTGGGCGTTCTGGAAGCCCCATTCGGTGAGCTGTTTGACCGCCCAATTCGCGGCCGCCTCGTGGTTGGGAGAACCGGTGAGACGCGGGCCGTAGCGGTCTGTGAGCATGTGCAGGGTGTGCATTACCTGCGAATGCCCGGTGGCTTCGGCGCGGATGCGCGCGTTGACGCTGGAATCCACGGTCTCCTGGGAAAAGGCAAGGCCGGCGGCGGCGAGCAGGGCGAGAGACTTTTTCATATTGGAATTTAGGATAGCGTAGTGGGCCCGCGCTACTTCACGGTGAAATTGACGGAGGCGGCGACGTTCTCCCAGGCGAGTTGGAGTTTGCCTTTATTGCCGCCGGCGGGGGAGAGGGTGAACTTCAACTGTTCGACGGTGGTGGCGGGCTTGCTCATGGTCATCTTGACGCGGCCGAGATCCTGCTTGGCGTCGTACTCGAGGCCCGATTGGCCGGTCTGTTTGTTGACGATCAGCTCCCACGCGGCGGGGTTGGCGAGATTGACGAAGAGGGTGTAATCGCCCTTGGGAACGGCGAGGCCGCCGATATCGAGATCCGCATCGGTGTGAAGCAGTGTGGCAGCGTTGGCGCCGGCGCGCCACACCGGATAATTGGCGTCTCCGCCGATTAACCCATCTTTGCCGAAGAGTTTGCCGGCGCGGCCATTCACGGCGGGCGACGAGTATTTGATGGTGATGCTCTTGCCATTGATGGTGGCGGATTCCGTCTGACCGCTCTTGGTTTCCGCGGCGGCAAAACCGGACGCCGCGATCAGCGCCAGGGCGCATGTCAAAAATGTTCTTCATTGATATTCCTCTACAGCAGGATAACGCAGCCAATGACGGACAATATCGAGATGAGCGCCATACCGGTAATCGAGACGCAGCGGCTGCGGCTGCGCGGCCATCGAGTGGAGGATTTCGCTGAATGCGCCGCGATGTGGGGAGACTCGGCGGTGACGCGCTACATCGGCGGGCGGCCGTTCACCGCGGAGGAAGTCTGGGCGCGGCTGCTCCGCTACGTGGGGCATTGGACGCTGCTCGATTTTGGATTCTGGCTGATCGAGGAGAAGGCGACCGGGAGCTTTGTGGGGGAAGCGGGGCTGGCGGAGTTCCAGCGGGAGATCGAGCCTTCGCTAGTGGGCGTGCCGGAGATGGGCTGGGTGCTGGCTCCACGGCATCACGGCAAAGGCTATGCGACGGAGGCGGTGCTGGCGGCTGCCGCCTGGGGCGAACAGCGTTTCGGACGGGCGCGGACGGTCTGCCTGATTCATCCGGAGAATGCGGCATCGAAGGGCGTCGCGGGCAAATGCGGGTATCGCGAATTGCCGCCGGCGATCTACAAAGGTCAGGCGATGCTGCTGTACGAGCGTTAGCCTATTTCGCAACTCCGAATTTGCGCAGGATTTCCAGCGTGCGGTTTATGGGCAGTGCTTCCACGGTGTGGCCGCTGCCGGTGGTGGTGGTTGCCTGGAGCAGCGAATTGTAGATCGCCTCTTCGGTGGCTTCGATGATGGCCAGAAAGAGCGGGGAGCACTCATCGTTGGTCAGGAGCTTCGGCGGGTTGCGCACGGTGGAAAATGCGATGGCGTAATCGCCGCTGCCGTTGGCGCCGCTCGAGCCGGTGCGGGCCAGGCCGAACATGGTGCGCGCCGCAATACGCTTCAAGTTGCGCGCATCCACGGGAGCGTCGGTGGCGACGACCATGAGGATCGAGCCATTGCCCGAATTAGGTCCGCGCGCCGCCAGTTCGCGGCCGACGGGTGCGCCGCCCATCTGGAGCGTGCCACCGAAGTTGGATTGCACAAGCACGCCGACCGTATAAGCGCCGGACCTTGCGCGATGCGGTGCCGATGCCGCCCTTAAAACCGAACGCCACGGTGCCGGTGCCTGCGCCGACAGCGCCCTCTTCGACGGCGCCGCCGTGGGCACTGGCAATCGCTGCCAGCACCTGCTCGCGGCCGACATGCCGGCCGCGGATATCGTTGAGGTACCCATCATTGGTTTCGCCGACCAGCGGATTGATCGATCGCACCTGTTCGTTACCGGGAAGCGCGAGCATGTAGTCGAGGATGGCGTCGGCAACGCGCGGAACATTCAAGGTGGAGGTCAGCGCGATGGGCGTTTCGATCTCCCCGAGTTCCTCTACTTGCGTGGAGCCTGCCAATTTCCCGAAAGCGTTGCCGACGAAGACCGCGCCGGGAACTTTGTCGCGGAAAAGATTGCCGGCATGCGGAAGAATCACGGTGACGCCGGTGCGGACATCACTACCGCGTTGCAGCGTGGCGTGTCCCACTTTCACCCCTGCGACATCCGTGATGGCATCCAGCGGACCGCGGGAGAGGCTACCGGCGGGAATGCCGATCTCCGGAGCGCGGGGCCGCCGCTCGGGCTGCTGCGCCGATGGCGAGCATCGCAAATGCCATCGCAAAAACCTGGTAACGCATTGTCGCCTTTCTCACCCGCCAATGGTGCGCCAGGGAACGCTGGATGACGCCGTGCTCTATCAAATGGCAGGAGTGTAATTATGAACTGGGACCAAGTGGAAGGCAAATGGAAACAGATGAAGGGCTCCATGAAGCAGAAATGGGGCAAACTCACGGACGACGATCTGGATTACATCGCCGGGAGCCGTGATAAATTCGTCGGCCGCCTCCAGGAACGCTATGGCGTCAACAAAGAAGAGGCCCAGAAACAAGCCGATCAGTGGCTGAAGACTCATCCGGAAATCGAACCCGCTACCTCTCGCTCAGGCGGAACTCTGTAAGTCAGCCCTCCTTTTGCCCGTTCGCGCAGCGCCTGCTCCCCGAGGCGCTGCGCGACTCCTGCCTTTTCACCCCCCGCGACCTGCCCGCCCCTGACGGTATAAACTAGGTTTTCCGGGAGGTTTCGTCTATGAAACTGGTTACATTCGCCATGTTGGCGGCTGGGGTCCTGCAGTGTGCCTATGGCGCGGCGGGCGATATTCATCTGGTCCAGAAACCGGCAATGAATAAGTCCGAGATCGTGTTTTCTTATTCCGGCGATCTGTGGCGTGTCGCCCGCGAAGGCGGCGTCGCGAGCCGCTTGACCTCGGGTCCCGGATTCGAAACCGAGGCCAGATTCTCGCCGGACGGCAAGACGCTTGCATTCACCGGCGAATACGATGGCAATGTCGATGTCTTCACCGTGCCCGCGGCGGGCGGCGTGCCGAAGCGGATCACGTACCATCCCGATGCGGATCGCGTGGTGGGCTGGTCGCCTGACGGCAGCCGCATTCTCTTCCGCTCCAACCGGCTGAGCCAATCGCGCTATACGCAGCTCTATTCCGTGGCTGCCGAGGGCGGGCTGCCGGAAGTGCTGCCGCTGCCGATGGCGTGCATGGGCGCTTACTCCGCCGATGGCAAGCGCATGGTGTATGCGCCGCTCGATGGCGGCCAGTTTGCGCCGGGCTTCACGAATTTCGTGGCGTGGAAGCGCTACCGGGGCGGCGAGGCCAGCTATCTCTGGCTGGTGAACTTCGCGGATCTCAGCACGGTCAAGATTCCGCGCACGGATTCCAACGACATTTACCCGATGTGGGTGGGCGACAAGGTCTACTTCCTGAGCGACCGCAATGGGCCGATGACGTTGTTCCGCTACGATCCGCAATCGCGCAAGGTGGATGAGCTGATCCACAACACCGGCAAGGACATCATGTCGGCCAGCGCGGGACCGGGCGGAATCGTCTACGAACAGTTCGGCCAGGTGCACATATTCGATATCGCCACCGGGAAAGAACACGCGGTCAATATTGAGATCGCGGCCGATCTCACCGAAGTGCGGCCGCATTTCCAGAACGTGGCGCGCGAACTGCGCAGCTCCGCGATTTCCCCAACCGGAGTGCGCGCGGTGTTCGAGGCGCACGGCGAGATTCTGACGGTCCCGGCGGATAAAGGCGAAGTGCGCAATTTGACGAATACGCCCGGCGTGATGGATCGCAGCCCGGCATGGTCGCCCGACGGAAAAACGATCGCCTACTTCTCCGACGAATCCGGCGAATACGCGCTGCACATCAAACCGCAGAGCGGCGCGGGCGAGACGAAGAAGATTGCGCTGGCGGGTAAATCGGCATTCTACTTCGACCCCAAGTGGTCGCCGGACAGCAAGGCCATCGCGTTCAACGACAACATGGACAACCTGTGGATGGTGGACGTTGCGTCCGGCAAGCTGACCAAGGTCGATACCAATTATCTTTACGATCTCAACCGCGTCTTCAACTGGTCCGGCGATTCCAAGTGGATCGCGTTCGAGCGATTCCTGCCCAACCGGCTGCGTGCGATCTCGATCTACTCGGTGGATTCCGGCAAGAGCGTGCAGATTACCGACGGCATGAGCGATGCGCGGCATCCTGCGTTCGATCGCGACGGGCAATATCTATACTTCACGGCGAGCACCAACTACGGACCCACGTCCAGCGGCCTGGATATGACGAGCGACGAGCACGAAGTCACCAGCAGTGTTTATCTGGCGGTGCTGCCGAACAATATTCCGAGCCCGCTCGCGCCGGAAAGCGACGAGGAGGGCCAGGCGCGTCCGGCGGCGGCCGAGGCGGGCCGCGGAGGACGGGGAGGCGCGGGCGGCAATGCGGGCGCCGCGACGCCAGAGGCTCCGCCGAAGCCGGTACGGATTGATTTCGACAAGATTCAGCAGCGGATTCTGGCGCTGCCTTTGCCCGCGCGGGCTTACGCCGGATTGGATTCGGGACGCACCGGCATCGTATTCCTGCTCGAACCGGGTGCGGGTGGCGGGGGCCGGGGCGGTTTCGGGGGCGGCGCCACGCTCACGCGCTTCGATCTGAAAACACGCAAGAGCGAAAAACTGGCCGATGGCGTCGCGTCCTTCGATCTCTCGGCAAATGGCGATAAGATGCTGGTCCGGATGGGTGCGCCGGGCGCCGCGGCGGGACGGCGGACGCGGGGGAGTTCCGCCTGCTCCGCAATATTTCATCGTACCGACCGCGACCCCGGTGAAGCCCGGCGACGGCGCGTTGAAGGTGGCTGACATCGAAGTGAACGTGGACCCGATCGCGGAATGGAAGCAGATGTATCACGAGGTCTGGCGCATACAGCGCAGCTACTTCTACGACCCGAATCTTCACGGCGTGAATACCTCCGATTCCGAGAAGGAGTACGAGAAGTATCTGGACTCGCTTTCTTCACGCGCGGATCTGAATTACATTTTCCATGACATGTTGAGCGAGATGACCAGCGGCCATCTGCGCGGCGGCGGCGGCAATATTCCGACCGCCAAGACGGTTCCCGGCGGGCTGCTGGGCGCCGATTACGATATTGTGAACGGCCGTTATCGCTTCAAGAAGATCTACGCGGGCGAAAGCTGGAATCCCCAGGTGCAGGCGCCGCTCACGCAGCCAGGCCTCAATGTCAACGAAGGCGATTTCCTGCTGGCGGTCAACGGGCAGGAACTGCAGGGAAAGACGACGTGTCGCGACTGCTGGAGAACACTTCCGGGAAGCACGTGGTGCTCAAGATCGCCAGCGATGCCGCGGGTGCGAATGCGCGCGAAATCACGGTGGTGCCGATCGGCAGCGAATTGCAATTGCGGCACACGGAATGGATCGCGGGCAATCGCCTGAAGGTGGATAAGCTATCAGGCGGGAAGCTGGCTTACGTGTATCTGCCCGATACCGCGCAGGGCGGCCTGACGAATTTCAACCGCTATTACTTTGCGCAATCCGACAAGCAGGGCGCGGTGATCGACGAGCGGTTCAATTCCGGCGGACAGGTGGCGGACTACATCATCGAGGCGATGAACCGGCGGCTGATGGGCTGGTGGAGTCCGCGATATGGCGCCGCCTATCGCACGCCGGCCGCGTCCATCCTGGGGCCGAAGGTGATGATCATTAACGAAATGGCCGGCTCGGGCGGAGACGCGATGCCCTGGATGTTCCGCTATACGAAGACGGGTCCGCTGATCGGCAAGCGCACGTGGGGCGGACTGATCGGCATTTCGCAGTACCCTGCCCTGATGGATGGCGGCAATGTGACTTCGCCCAACTTCGGCTTCTTCAGTCCGGAAGGCCAGTGGGACGTGGAGAACCATGGCGTGGCTCCGGACGTGGAAATCGAGATGGATCCCAAGAGCGTGCAGGAAGGCCACGACCCGCAATTGGAGAAGGCGGTGGCGGTCGCGTTGCAGCAGTTGGAGAAGAATCCGCCGCCGACTCCCAAGCGGCCCGAATTCCCCAACTACCAGCGTCCGGCGAAGCCGATCACGACCCCGGGTACCGCCGGAGGCCAGTAGAGGTTTCTATTCGATGCGATCGCGGCGCCGGATGGAAGGACGGTCCTGATCTCCGTCCACTTTGCCGGCGCCGGATTTCTTGCTCATTTCGAGGGTAATCAGGCGCTCGCGGATGTCGCGGTACTCGGAAGTATTGACGACGTACTCGTCGCGCGCGGGAAGAATGCGGCCGATTTCCGTTTCGGCTTTTTCGATGCGATCGGCATCCATCGGGTGGGTGGAGAAAATGCGCGCCACGAGTGCCGGGCTTGTTCTTCTGCAGGGACTCGATCTTTTCGAAGATGCTGATGGCGCCGGTGGGGTCGTAGCCGGCGGCGTACAAATATTGCAGGCCAAGATAATCGGCCTCCGCTTCGTCTTTGCGGGTGAAGTGCAGGAAGACAGCGGGGACGCCCAGGTTCGCACCCTGGCGGGCCGCGATCCCGGCCAATACCGCCGCCCAGGATGACGGCAGCGGGAATGCTCGCAAGGTTGACGATCTCGGACTTGGTCGCCTGTTTGGTCATATGGCGGGCGGCGACGTGGGCGATCTCGTGGGCCAGGGCGGCTGCTAATTCATCCTCTTCGTCGGCAAGCTTGATCAGGCCGGTGTAGACGAAGATGTAGCCGCCGGGCAGGGCGAACGCATTGGGCGAATCGCCTTCGATCAGCTGGAAGGTAAACGGCACCTTGGCGTCGGAGTTGCGCACCAGATTCTGGCCGATGCGATTGATGTATTCGGAGATCAGCGGATCCTCGACCACCTTGGCCTGGCGCTGGACTTCCTGGGCGAGCTGTTTGCCGAGCGCAATCTCGCGCTCGATCGAATAGATATTGACTCCCTTACCGACATCACGACTGCCGATCTGCGAGGGGTCGTCCTTCTTTTTCGGGTTTTGGGCGAGCAACGCGACTGAGCCTACCGCCAGCAGGCACACCGACGCGGATAGAATTCTCATCGCCTACTCCTTAAGGCCATTATTAACGTATTGTAGAGGGAATGGGTCGTGAAATTGTAAATAGTTCCGTGGCCGAGCTCCCGCTTTGGCAGCGATATGCCGATCAATTCCCTGTCCGGGACAACCTGCTTTATTTGAATCACGCGGCCGTTGCGCCGCTGCCCCGGGTGACGGCGGATGCGCTCAAGCATTTGGCGGACGACAGCCTGCTCTGGGGCAGTTTCCACTACCCCGAGTGGCTCGCGGTTTACGACGGCCTGCGCGCCGCGGCGGCACGGCTGGTGAACGGCGACCCGAGCGAGATCGCGCTGGTGAAGAACACGTCGGAGGGCATCGCCACGGTCGCGATGGGGCTGGACTGGAAACCCGGCGACCGGATGGTGGGCTTCAAAGAGGAGTTTCCGGCCAACCTTTACCCGTGGAAGCGATTGGAGGCAAAGGGGATCGAAGTTACCTGGCTTTCCGTTTACGACTCTCTGGACCGCATCGACGAAGCCACTCGTGGAGCGCGGCTGCTTTCGATCAGCTTCGTACAGTTCCTCAGCGGGTATCGGGCGCCGATTCAAGAGATTGGTGAGATTTGTCATCGTAACCATTGCATTTATTTCGTCGATGCAATTCAGGGCCTGGGCGCTTTCCCAATTGATGTTAAATCTTGTCACATCGATGCATTAGCTGCGGACGGGCACAAATGGATGCTGGGACCGGAGGGCTGCGCAATCCTTTATATCAACCGCGAATTGCAGGAACGAGTGGAACCGGTGGAGTTCGGCTGGACCAATGTCGCCGGATATAACGACTACGGCTCGCGCGATATGGCCTTGCGGCAGGACGCCGGGCGGTATGAATGCGGAACGCTAAATACCATAGGCTGCTTTGGTTTAAAGGCATCAATTGAACTGTTGCTTGAGGTAGGGCAAGGAGAAACCGCCCCCGTTATCCAAAACCTGGGAGACCGTATTGCGGCGGGTGTGCAAGCCAAGGGGTACGAGTTGCTGGGGACACGTACGCCTGAGACGGCTGCGGGCATCGTGAGCTTCCGGAAGCCTGGGATGGAAGCCGCCGAGGTGGTCCGGATTCTCCGCGAGCAGAAGATCATTGCCGCACCGCGCGCCGGATGGGTACGCACTTCGCCGCACTTCTACATCAGTCCCGCCGAGATTGACCGGCTGATCGACGCCCTGCCGTGATGAGGTGGCTGCGGCGGCATCCGCTGGCGGCGTTTCTGCCGTTGCAGGCGGCGCTGTACCTTTGGAATCTCTCGCTGCTTTCGCCGTGGATGGACGAGGCGGGTACGCTGATCATGGTGGGGCGGCCTCTGCCTGAGCTGCTGCGTTTTGCGGCGGCGGACGTTCATCCGCCGCTCTATTACCTGCTGCTTTATGCCTGGCAGAAGCTGCCGCTTCGGGTGGATTGGGCGGTACAGGCGCGGATGCTTTCGGTGGGATTCGCGTTACTCGGCACGGTGGCATTGGATTGCCTGTGGGGCTCGCGATTTTCGCCGCGCACACGGCTCACGGCCCTGACGCTGTGGACGCTTTCCCCTTGTCTGCTGCTCTACGCGCGCATGTGCCGCTCCTATTCGCTACAGGCGCTTTGGGTGATTTTGGCGACGGCCTTTCTGGTGCGGTATTTGGAGAAATTCTCGCCGCGGTACGGGACGCTGCTGGGACTTACGATGCTCGGCGCGTTGTATACCCATTACGCGGCGGGAATCGCGTTAATCGCCACCGTGAATTTCGGGCTATGGTATCGCGGCCGGTGGCGGGAAAGCCTCGTAATCGACGCTGCGGTAGGGATCGGGTATCTGCCGTGGGCCTGGCGCCTGGCGGCGTCGCTGGGCTCCTGGGGGAACAACCCGCGCAGCTACACGTTGACCGGCTCGGCGCTGCTCGAGATCCCGGTCAAGCTCGCTTACTGGGCGATCTCTTTTGTGATGGGAGAGGCGGCGCCGGACGCTATGCTGGTGCTGGGCGGGCTGTTGATTCCGGTCGCGATGTTTTTGCTGTGGCGGGGCGGTCGCGCCGCACCGGAGGTGGCGTGGATCGGCGGCTCGCTCGGCGTTGATCGGGTTCATCGGCGTGGCGCGCTGGGTTTCCTACCCGTTCGTGCCGGCGCGGCTGCTTTTCGTACTGCCGCTGTTCGTGCTGCTGGTGGCGCGCGGGGCGGAAGCGCAGCCGGGTGTGGGGCGATGGGCCATCCCGGCGATGGTTCTGCTCTCGCTATGGGGAATTGGCTGCTACTTCCAGAAGACGGGCTTCCTCAATAAGCAGTATCCGATTCCCATGCGGGAGATCGCGGGCGAGATTCTGCGTACCTCCACGGCGGCGGACTCGGTAGTGCTGGTGGACTCCACCAACTCCGACCCGGTCGCGATGGAATACGAGTTGCACGGACGCAGTTTTCTGCAAACCAGCCGCCCTGGAACGCAGGCCGCGATCGACCGCGCGCTGGCGGATCCCCAGATCCGCACGGTCTGGTTCGTTCGCAATACCCACGACGTGTCGCCCGAGGGTTGGGACACGCGCTTCGATACCGAATTGCGATCTCGTATGCGTGCGACGGTGCGTTCGTACGAGCCGTATTCCCCGCTGGAGCGCTACCTGATGCACCGCCCGGATGCTCCGCTATACTTCCACGAACTGATCGAATACCGGCGCTAAAATAGGCCCATGCAGCTTGGCGCAGTCACCTACAACGTCCTGAAGGATATGGAACTGGAAGCCGTCATCACCACGCTTGAAGCGGCGGGCTTTGCGGGCGTGGAGTTGCGCACCGGCCACAAGCATGGCGTGGAGCCATCGCTCGACGAGGCCGGGCGCACACGCGTCCGCGAGCGTTTCGAGAAATCGAAAGTCCGGCTGCTCAGTTACGGAACGACCTGCGAGTTCCAATCGCCCGATCCGGCGGAGCGGACCAAGCAGATCGAACTGGCGAAGCGGTTCGTCGAACTGGCGCACGATACGGGCGCGGTAGGCGTGAAGGTGCGGCCCAACGGATTGGCCAAAGGAGTTGCCAGGGAGACCACGCTGCAAAACATCGCCGCGGGCCTGCGCACGGTGGGCGAGCACGGATACGTCCACGGCGTGGAGATCTGGCTCGAGGTACACGGGCCGGAGACGCAGGTCCCGCAGACCACGGCAGAGATCATGCGGGCCACCAATCACAAGAACGTCGGCCTGTGCTGGAACTCCAACCCGACGGACGTGATCAACGGCAGCGTGAAGGCGAATTTCGAACTGTTGCGTCCCTGGTTGAAGAGCTGCCACATCAACGAACTGGTGAGCGGCTATCCTTACAAGGAACTTTTCGCCCTGATGAAGAGTTCCGGCTACGACCGTTGGACGCTTTGCGAGGCCAACGAGAGCAAGGAGCCCGAGCGCTTCCTGAAATACTACCGTGCGCTGTGGCGCGAATTGGGCGGCCAGTAGGATTGGGCTACTTCTTGATCCCGACCTGGCTCAGCATCCAGGCGTATTCGAAGGCGGTGTCCTTCAACTTGTCATAGCGCCCCGACGCTCCGCCATGGCCCGGCGGGATCCATCTTGATTTTCAAGAGCAGCGGATTGGGATCCGTCTTGACGGTCCGCAGGCGGGCGACATATTTTGCCGGCTCCCAATACATCACCTGGCTATCGTGAAAACTGGTGGTGACCAGGATCGCCGGGTACGCGCGCTTCTCCAGATTGTCGTAGGGGCTGTAGGTCTTCATATAGTCGTACGCCGGCTTTTCATTGGGGTTGCCCCATTCCAGGTACTCGCCGACGGTCAGCGGGAGCGTGGCATCCATCATGGTATTCATCACATCGACAAAGGGCACGGCGGAGTGCACGGCGCGGAAGAGATCGGGCCGCAGGTTGACCACGGCGCCCATTAGCAGGCCGCCGGCGCTGCCGCCTTCGATCACCAGGCCGGCCTTCGACGTCCATTTTTCCTGGATCAGGAACTCGGCGCAATCGATGAAATCGAAGAAGGTATTTTTCTTCTTCATGAGCATGCCGTCTTCGCGCCACTGCTCGCCCATTTCATCGCCGCCGCGAATGTGTGCGATGGCGAAAGACATGCCGCGATCCAGCAGGCTCAGGCGGTTGCTGGAGAAATTCGGCGGCGTGCCAAAGCCGTAGGAGCCGTAGGCGTAGAGGAAGAGCGGCGCCTTGCCGTCACGCACCAGTCCCTTTTTGTAGACGATGGAGACCGGGACCTTGACGCCATCGCGCGCGGTGGCCCAGAGGCGCTCGCTCGCGTAGAGTTTCGGGTCGTAGCCGCCGAGCACTTCCTGCTGTTTCAGCAGGGTCGATTTACCGCTATGGGTATCGTAATCGAAGATGCTGGGCGGGGTGATCAGGCTCTGATAGTTGTAGCGGTAGGTGGTGGAATCAAAATCCACCGTGCCGCCGGGGAAGACGCCGTACACGGGCTCGGGGAACGCGACGGTGGTCCAGGTTCCGGTCTTGAAATTGTGCACCCGAAGGCGGTTGAGTGCCTGGGTCTTTTCCACGGAAACGGCGAATTCCTTGAAGAGATCGATCTCTTCGATGCGCACACCGTCCTGGTGGGCGATGAAAGGCTTCCAGTTCTTCGGCGAGGGGTCTTTCTCGGGCGCCGTCATGACGGCGAAATCCTTGCCGGTCTTGTTGGTGCGGATGTAGAACAGTCCCTCGCGGTGGTCCACGTAGTACCGGTGCTTGTTTTCGCGCGGGAGGAAGACGGCGAAACTGCCTTGGGGGTCGGCGGCGCGCAGGTAGCGCATCTCGCTGGTGTCTTTGGATTCGCTCAGCACGAAAAGATATTGCCGGTCGCGCGTCTTGCCGATGCCGATATCGTAGAGCTCGTCCTTATCCTCGTAGATCTGCTCGAAGGCCGGGGCGCCGAGGACGTGGCGGAAGAGTTTGTCGCTGCGCTTGGTCACGGCATCCTCGGTAGTGAGGAAGAGCGTCTTGTTATCGGCGGCCCACACCATGCTGGTGACGCGCTCCGTGGTATCGGGCAGCGTGACGCCGGTGCGCAAGTCTTTCACGTGAAGCGCGTACTGGCGGAAACCCAGGTAATCGATGGTGTACGCCAGCAGATTCTGATCGTCGCTGATGGCCAGGCCGCCGAGGGAAACGAATTTCTTATCCTTACCCAATTCGTTGAGGTCGAGCAGCACCTCTTCGGGAGCCTCCATGCTGCCTTTGCGGCGGCACTGTATCGGATACTGTTTGCCTTCCTCGGTGCGCGAGTAGTAGAAGAACGGGCCGCGCCGGGTGGGGACGGAAAGGTCGGTCTGTTTGATGCGGCCTAACATCTCCGTGTAGAGGGCATCGCTGAAGGGCTTGATTTCCTTCGTCATCGCCTCGGTATAGGTGTTCTCCGCCTCGAGGTATTGCACGACTTTCGGATTGGTCTTCTCGCGCAGCCAGAAGTAGGGATCGACCACGGTGGCGCCGTGCCGCGTTTCGCGGTGATCGACTTGAGGAGCAACCGGCGGTGCCGGGTTATTTGAGGTTTGAGATGTCATGAGTGCAGCGCTAAGAAGCCCAAGAACGATGGACTGCCGGAAAAGCTTCATGGCATCCAGGCTACTCCGCGGCGCCTCCCCGGGGCAAGCGCGTAAAATCTTCGCATAAACTGCCTTCGCCCGTTCACGGCGCGCGTATTTGTCTGGTGGAACGGAGAAAATCATGAGACTCGCGACGATCGTACTGGCAGCGGCGATGGCGCCGGCGTGGGGGCAGACCATCAAACTGCCGGCAAGCATCGAGCGCCTGGCGGCGAAGGCGGAGAACAGCGTCGAAATTACGATGGACAAGTCCATGCTGCGGCTGGCGAGCCGATTCCTTTCCGATCACGGCGACGAGGCCAAGGCGAGGAAGGTGATGGGCGGCCTGGAAAGCATCTACGTGCGAAGTTTCACCTTCAGCAGGGAGGGCGAATACAACGCTGGCGGACCTGGAAGCCATCCGGGCGCAATTTCCATCGCCCGCATGGTCGCGGATTGTGGGAGTGCGCTCGAAGGAAGGCGGCGAAAATGTGGACGTCTTACTGAAGCCGGAGGCTAACGGTCAACTGGGAGGTGCGGTCGTGATCTCCGCGGAGCCCACGGAATTGACCATCGTCCATATCAACGGCACGTTGGATCCCGACCAGCTTGCGAACCTGGGCGGCCAGTTCCATATTCCCCAGCTGGCAATGAATACGGGAGGCCGGAAATGAGCGCGCGATGGTTCGGCTTGCTGCTATTGGCTTGCGCCGCGGCGCCGGCAGCCGATCGCGAATTCGACAGCGTGGTGAAGGCGATCGAAACGCAGTACGGAACGCGCCGCACGCACGTTCCCCTGATGGGAGCGGCCAATTTCTTTATCAAAGTGGCGCGGCCCGCGGGCACCAGCAGTTTCCGCCTGGCGATCTTCGAGCACCTGGAAGCAGGCAGCGCGAACCGGGACGAATTCATGGATCACCTCGCGACCGGCAGCTTGCACCCGTTGGTCCGGGTCCATTCGAGGCGCGACGGCGAGGCGACGTATATCCTGGCGGGCGATACCGGAAAATCCACGCGCCTGCTGATCGCTGTCTTCGAGCGCAGCGAAGCGACGGTAATCGAAATCAAGGTAAATCCGGAGGCGCTGCGGCGGACGATCGACCATCCCGAGAGCTTCGCAAATTCGTTTCTGGGAAAACACGACGACCGCTAGACGTTGCGGCAAGATGGATCGGGCGGGTACACTGGTGGAGTAGTTCTGCACTATACCTGTATTCCCCGATCGTCTAATGGTAGGACAGCGGCCTTTGGAGCCGTGAATCGGAGTTCGAATCTCTGTCGGGGAGCCAACTGGTTGACAGCTTTTTCAAACTGGAGAGGTTTTAGCGCTGCTAGTCAATAGCGGCGCGCCGTTGGACGAACGGCGGTCGAAATGCGGTCTAGCAATTCGTCCTTTCTCCTGGGCAAGCCTGTTCATGCAGTTGACAACCCGGCCCCTGTTATGATTTTCTCGGTTCGTAGGCCGCTCGCGTTTTCTCCAAAGCTGCGTCGAAAGACAATAGTGGATAGTTTGGACTTCTGTGCTTCGCTCGTGCCATCCCTCCACCTACGACCCGTTAAGTAACATGAGCCTCCAATTGGAGTTCTAACGAACAAATCGAAAAAGTTTGTGCACGGTTTTTCGAATTTGACTGGGGTTTGGACATTGCTCGAGAAGCACGACCTCAGGACCGACCAATAGCCGTCAGCGGGCGAGCCGATCTTATACGTTATCGGCTATTATATGCACGCAGGAGGGCACGAACTACTGCGTGCCGAGAAGGGAGGGGGGGGGATGCGTCAGAGGATACCCGCGTCTGAATGGAGGGACAATGTATTTGCCGGGCAAATCGTGGATGATTGCGCTGGTGGCCTTGACAGCGTTCGCGCAGGGCGAACCGAAGACCCCATATTGGCCGACCGGGAAATGGCGAACCGCTTCTCCGGAATCGCAGGGGCTGGATTCTCAAGTGCTGGCTTCGGTGATCGACGAGGTCGTACAAAAGCAGCTTGGGGTTCACAGCCTGCTGGTGATTCGTCACGGATACGCTGTTCTGGACGCCTATTTCTATCCATATGACGGCAACTCCCCGCACGATTTGGCATCGGTGACCAAGACTGTCACCTCGGTGTTGACGGGCATCGCGGTGGATCGAGGAGTGATCAAGCTCGACCAGCCATTGCTCTCATTTTTTGCGAACGAGGCCCCTAAAAATCCCGACGACCAGAAGCGCAAAATTACCGTTGGCGACTTGCTTCGCATGGAGTCTGGCCTGGATTGTGGATATACACCAGGCGAATTGGAACTCGAACAGATGAAGCGCTCGCCGAACTGGGTTCAATTCGCACTGGCGCTTCCCATGAAATACGAACCGGGAACTCATTCCTCCTATTGCAGCCCCGGCTACCACCTACTAGGCTCCGTAATCGCGTCGGCGGCCCATATGAGTGAACTGGAATTTGGACGGAAGTATCTATTTGAGCCGCTCGGAATCCAAGGAGTAGTCTGGGCTGACGATCCGCAAGGCCGGAGTCATGGCTGGGGCGATAGCCATCTTCTTCCGCAGGATGTGGCGAAGATCGGGTATCTGTATTTGAATGGAGGGAACTGGAATGGCACGCAGATTGTGCCGGCCAGTTGGGTAACGATGTCCACCACTCCTCGCAGCGGCGCGCGCGGCGAACCGGGAGGATTGGGATATGAATGGGGCGCATCGAACGGCCCCAACGGCCGGCAGTTTGGCGGGACCGGTCGCGGCGGACAAACACTGATTGTGTGGCCGGATCTAGACATGGTTGTCGTGTCCACGGCTGGGGGAAACACGGGGCAGATCAACCAGATGGTGCGCCAGGCCGTCAAGTCCAATCAGGCACTCCCCGCCAATGGCGACGCTTACACTCGCTTGGAGAATAACCTGAGGGGCGCCGCCAAAGCACCGCCAACAGCAGTGACGGCGACGATTCCACCGATGGCAAACTCAATCTCCGGAGTCGTCTATGAATTCCCGGTAAATTCATCCCGCCTCGACAGCCTTTCGCTCAGTTTCTCCAAGGCCGGTGAATCGACGCTTGTCGTGAAGTATTACGGCCAATTGTTCCGTTTCCCCGTCGGCTTAGACGGCACTTATCGCGTGAGCCACACTGGCCCGTTTCAACTGATAGCAGGTGCGATGGGGAAGTGGACAGGGGATAGCGAGTTTCTCCTGGACTTGAATTTCATCGCGAACATCAATCACTACACCTTGGACATCAAGTTCCATGACGATCAAATCGACGTAACTGCGAATGAAGCCTCGGGCCTCATTCGCAATGGGCACTTAACAGGTACGAGATCCGCGGCAACCAAACATTAATCGCAATTTGCGGTCGATCGCTCGCGGGGCTGTCAAGCGAGACCGCTGGAACAGGGGAGGAGACCTGCCTGGCGGGAGCCTGGTAGTTGATGCCGAAAGATCTGTGCAAACAAACACTTGATTCGACACGCCGTCAGGGCAGGTCGGTCGCGGCATCCCCGTGTGGCGGTCCGGCGCCCCCGCCCAACACATGTAACATTCGGAACGCGGCCCACGCCTACAAACAGGGTAAGCTTGCGACTAGAAAGCAGTGCATTGCCTAGTTCCGATATAATCCCAGTACGTTCTAAAATGATCTCTACCCTTTCCCGCATCGTTGCTTTGTATTTCATCAGCGCCGTTCTCTTCACGCTTGGGTTCGGAGCCGAGCCGGCCAACCGTGTTCTGGAACGCGGCTTCACGCAAACCGTCAGGCCCTTCATCAACGAATATTGTGCCGGTTGCCACAGTGGCACGACGCCAGCCGCTCAGTTGGATCTGAAGGCTTACACGACTCTTACGTCCGTCATGCAGGATTTCGGCCATTGGAATCTGTTGATGGAGCGGATGGAGCGTCAGGAGATGCCGCCCAAACCCATACCGCAGCCTCCGGCGGATCGACGCCAGAAGGTGATCGAGTGGGTGAAGGCTGTCCGGGCGGATGAGCTTCGCAAGAACGCAGGGGATCCCGGCCCGGTGCTGGCGCACCGGCTGAGTAATTCCGAATACAACTACACGATTCGCGATCTGACGGGTGTGGACATCCGGCCCACCAAAGAGTTTCCGGTCGACCCGGCAAATCAGGCAGGGTTCGACAATACCGGCGAGACGCTTGGCATGTCTCCTGCGCTGTTCAATAAGTACCTGGCGGCGGCGCGGGAAGTGGCCGATCATCTGGCCCTCACGCCGGACGGTTTTATCTTCGCGCCGGGCCCCGTGCTTTCCGGGCCGGATCGCGATCAGTTCGCGATCAAGCGGATCGTCGATTTCTACGAATCGCAGCCGACGGACTACGCCGATTATTTTGAAGCCGCGTGGCGCTACAAGTATCGCGAGCGCGCTTGGAAAGCCCGCGGCCACCCTGACAAGCACGGCGACGGCCAGCAAAGTGAGCCCGAAGTATCTGCCGATGATCTGGGGAATTCTGGGTGAAGGCGCAACTCCCGGCCAGCCTCGCCGAAGGCGAAGGTCGGACCGGTCGCGAAGCTTCAGGCGATGTGGAAGTCTGCTGCCCGCGCCGACCGCAGGCAAGGTGGATGAGGCGGCCGTTCGCGCAAAATGCGTAGAAATGCGCGACTTCGTGCTGAAGATCCGCCACCATACGGCGATGCAGTTCACCGCGCCCGTTGTTGCCGGTCCACCGGTAGCGGCCGCGCCGGCTCCGCCCGCGGCACCTCCGGCTCACGGACGGGCTAGCGCCGACGGAGGCGGGCTGCGGGGCGGACGCGGCGGCAGAGGGGGGTTCCGCGGGCCTCGCGGATTGCCGGCGGCATCGCAGCCGCTGCTGACTTGGAAATACACGCAGTTCAACACGCATCGCAGGGATTTCGATCCGGGCGCCTTGCGGCTGGATACCGATCCTCCGCAGACTGCGCCGGAGATTCCCAAATTCGCCGGTCTGCATCAGGAAGCGGCAGTGCGCTGGGCCGCGGTGATGAAGACAGCGCAGTTGGCGGATCCCGACCTGGTGATTCCGGCCGCGAAGCGCGCCGAGTATGAGGAGTCCTTCGCGCGTTTCGCCAAAGTATTCCCGGATGCGTTCTATATAAAGGAGCGCGGGAAGTTCTTCCCGGACGATTCGTCGGACTCGGGGCGGCTTCTGAGCGCTGGCTACCACAGCGTGATGGGCTACTGGCGCGACGATGATTCCTCTGCAGGAATTGATTCTGGACGAGAAGGGTAAGAAGGAGCTGGACAAGCTCTGGACGGAATTCGACTTTTACGCCGATCACACCGCCCGGACCTTCGTTCAGTATTATTTCAACCAGAGCGGTGAGGTGCAGGGTGGCGGGGCCGAATCCGGCCGTCCGCGTCCGGTTGGGAAGGAAGTGACCGACGCTTCGGTGATCGCCGGGATTCGGGATCAGTACACCGCGTTCGCGAAGGCCAGCGGGAATGCGGTGGCCGCGGCCTGGATGCCGGTCCACTTCGACACCATCAACGCCACGCTCCGGTCATTGGAGAAGATGCGCATCGCGGCGGAGCCGGCGCAGTTGGAAGCGCTGGTGAAGTTTGCCGCGCGCGCCTATCGCCGGCCGCTCACCAAAGCGGAGCGCGACGGGTTGATCGCCCATTACCACCAGCTTCGCGAAAAGGGCGGCTTGTCGCACGAGGATGCCATGCGCGATTCGATCGCGAGTATTCTGATCGCTCCCGAGTTCTTTTTCCGGATCGATTTGCAGGACGCGCCGTCCGGAGCGGGAACTTCCGCGGCGGCACGCTCCGGCGGGATCGGAACGCCGCTGCCTCCTTACTCGCTGGCCAGCCGGCTGAGCTACTTCCTGTGGTCCAGCATGCCGGATGAAGAGTTGCTGAAGCATGCCGCGGCGGGCGATCTGGCGAAACCCGACGTTCTGGCCGCGCAGACCCGGAGGATGCTGAAAGATCCGCGAGCACGCGGGCTGGCCGTGGAGTTCGCGGCGAACTGGCTCGATTCGCGCCACTTCGAAACTTACAACTCGGTAGACCGCGAGCGCTTCCCGTCTTTCACCAACAAGCTTCGCAGCGCGATGTTCGAGGAGCCGATCCGGTTCTTCGAGGACGTGATCAAGAACAACCGTTCCGTTCTGGATATGCTGTACGGCGACTATACTTTCGTGAATCCGGAGCTTGCGAAACATTACGGGATGACCGATTTCCGCAGTTCAAGCCCGCCGAGGCGAAACGGGAGCCCGCGCCCTGGCCTGCCGAACCGCCGCGCCCGGCGCACGCATTTGCGGACCCATCCGTAGACTGCCGACACATGGGTTCGGGTTGACGATGCGGGCAAGTACGACCGCGGGGGTTTGCTGCCAATGGCCGTGTTCCTGACGCAGAGTTCTCCCGGTCTGCGGACCAGCGCGGTGAAGCGCGGATATTGGGTGGTGCGGCGGGTTCTGGGCGAGGTGATTCCTCCGCCGCCCCCGGTTGTGCCCGAGTTGCCGCAGGACGAAGCCAAAACGGATGCTCCGTTGCGCGATGTGCTGGCGCAGCATCGCTCGAATCCGGTTTGCGCCGGATGCCATGCCCGGTTCGACACGTTCGGTCTCGCTATGGAAGGCTACGGACCGGTAGGCGAGAAGCGCAGCAAAGACCTTGCCGGCCGGTTAGTGGACACCTCGGCCACGTTCCCCGGCGGTTATGAGGGATCAGGATTGCGCGGCGTGCAGGCGTACATCAAAGAGAAGCGCCAGAACGATTACCTCGACAATCTCAGCCGCAAGTTGCTGTCTTATGCGCCTCGGGCAGAACGCTTCTGCTCTCAGACGATCCGGTCATCGAGAAAATGAAGGCGCGACTGACGGCCAACGGGTATCGCTTCGATTCCCTCGTGGAGACGATCGTATCGAGTCCGCAGTTCCTGAACAAACGAAACACTGAGATCACGCAAAACAAGCGAAGCACCGAATCCACGCCCAAGGGAGGTGAGTAACATGTCCAGCAAACTGATTCCTCAGAACAGTATCCCGCGGAACTTCGATCGGACGATTTCGCGCCGGTCCATCCTGCGCGGCGCGGGTGTCGCGATGGCCCTGCCGCTTCTTGAATCGCTCCCCGCGTTCGGCGCGTCCGCCTCGCCGCCATTCCCAAAGCGGTTCGCGGTCATGTTCATGGGCTGCGGGATCAACGAGGATCACTGGAGCGCGACCGGCGATGGGGCCGATATGAAGCTCAGCAAGACTCTGTCGGTGCTGGAGCCGTTGAAGCACAAGATCAACGTGGTGGACGGTCTGTTCAACAAGGCATCGGTGGGGCTGGGCATTCATCCGGCGCAGACGGGCAGCCTGCTTTCGGGCGCTCAGGTTTCGAAGGGCGCGATTCTGCATTCCGGCATGAGCGTGGATCAGATGATCGCCAACACGATCGGGCAGGACACGGCGCAATCGAGCATCGTGCTGGCGTGCGATCCGCCGATGACCGGGTATCACGAAACGAACTACTCGATGGCATACAGTTCGCACATTTCGTGGCAGAGCCCGGACTCGCCGGTTCCGGTGGAACTGTACCCTCAGCTGGCGTTCGACAACCTCTTTGAGAATCGCGGCAGTCTGCGAAATATGAGCATCATCGATCGCGTGAAAGACAGCGCGGAAGCGATGAGCCGGAAGGTGAGTTCCGCCGACAAGATCAAGCTGGACGATTATCTGACCAGC
This sequence comes from uncultured Solibacteraceae bacterium, assembly GCA_963811575.1. Taxonomy (GTDB): domain Bacteria; phylum Acidobacteriota; class Terriglobia; order Bryobacterales; family Bryobacteraceae; genus Solibacter. The sequence continues at coordinate 1,165,235 of CAWERY010000018.1, forward strand.
GTGCGCGAAGTGGAGAAGCGTGTGTCCGCGCTGCGCCCCGGCAAGGATGCCGCCGAGGACAAAGCCAAGGTGACGGGGACGCCCGTGATGAAAATGGAGCGGCCCGCGAACGGTTTGCCTGAAGATCTGCGCGAGCATTCCAAGCTGATGTGCGACATCATCGCGATGGCCTTCCAGACGGACAAAACGCGCGTTGCGTCGCTGATCATCTCGCGAGACCTTTCCGCCATGTACTATCCGTTCCTGGGCGCAAACCAGGGACACCACGGTCTGTCGCACAACAATAACTCAGACGCCTACGAGGCCATCTCGCGCTGGCACGTGAGTCAGTTCGCGTATCTGGCTTCGAAGCTGGACAGCATGCCGGAAGGGGACGGCACGGTGCTGGATAACTCCTGCCTGATGTTCCTCTCGAGCCTATTTGTGGGCCGCACGCACGATAACACGCGGCTGCCGGTTGTGCTGGCCGGCGGTCTGGGCGGAACGCTCAAGACGGGTCGTTCGCATTAGCTATCTGGGTGAGCCCGCGGAGAATCGCAAGATGTGCAGCCTGTACCTTTCGCTGATGGACCGCATGGGCGTGAAGCTGGATCACTTCGGCGACGCCGATTCCCGCCTGGCTCGCATTTAGCTTGTTCGATGCGAAGCGGACTGGGTCACTAAATCCGAGACATCGCTGCCTGGTTTACTGGCCGCCCAAATTGACTGGTTGCCGAGCAGCGGGGGAGCAGCGGTCGCCGTGGCGCAGAGCCTGAATCTGCGGGGTTCAGTGCATGGCACAGGCCGTGGCCCCGAATCTCAGAGGTGGGGCCCAATTGAGCGATACCGCAGGAATGGTGATGACCTGCGTGGAAATTGATTGCTGCGCGCGACTCGCGTTACTTGGAAGGTCATCGGAGCCATTTCAAATATCGGAAGCGGAAACGAAGCCGCGCCACCTTCGACGTGCTCTATGTGAACTGCCAGTGCACAGCTTAGAGCCGGCCGCGCTTGGCGGCCATTTTGCGCGCCGATGGGGCGCCTCGCTTCGCCACCTGCGCTTGCCCAGCCTTGGTCATCAAGCGCGATTGTTCGTACATCTCGATCCACTTCTCGCTCGCAATCGCCGAGATCAGCTTGCCAATCGCTTCGAGCGGCAAATCGTCCGGCGCCTCGAAATGCACGCAACACTTCCCCATGTCGAGCTTCTTCCCTGCCGCCTGGAACGCCGCCTTCAGTTGGTCGAGCTGACTCGGACTCCAAAACGCGCCCATCAGGTAAAGCGAGCAGTAGTTCTTCTGCGACGAGAGCGCGACGTAGCAGATCGGCTGTTTGTTGTAAGTGTCTGGATATCGAGACAGGGGGATCGCCCAGCCGATCGTGCCCCAGACGAGGCACTCCTCGTAGCCGCGCGGAATGTGCTGGTTCACGAGTGCGCGCACCGTCGCGATCGTCTTCGCACGATCGGCGGGGAGTGAAGCGATATATTGCGCTGGCGTCTTGACGTTCGATGGTGGTTTCATGGATTCGCCGTTAAGCCTCCCGCCGCGCGGACGCCACCTGCGCCATTGAGTGCACAGGAGCGACAAACACCCAACAGCACCCGCGCGATCTCCATTGCTCATCGTAATGCCTTCCAACGAACTAAACAAGACTGTGCAGCCGCGTCGCACGAAGGACCCTTTGGTCACCTAGCGGACGATTCCACGCTCGATGTGAAGAATGTGATCTGGTGTACCGGCAATCATCGGCGCAGCCGAGACCTCAGCCGTCGTCGAAGCCATCGGCCTCTCGTGATAATCTAAACTACCGCCGGAAGCAGCACACTCCGGCGTGCGAAAGGGCAGTCTCCCTTTTTGCGAATTCGTGGAGACACCAGGCATGGCTGAAGCGGCGGTAAAACCTATTGCATTTGGTCGGGGAGAAGGCGAAACATTTTGGTCGTTTGGCGCGCTGGCGACAGTCAAAGCGTCTGCGGAAACGACTGGCGGTAGCGTTGCAGTAATCGAGTTGTTCGCACCGAAGGGTTCGGGTTCTCCCTTGCACGTACACCATCGCGAGGATGAATGGTTCTACGTCACGGAAGGCGAATTGACGTTCTGGGTTGGGGGACGAGTCATTCACGCTCCCGCCGGATCGTTCGTCTTCGGCCCACGCGACATCCCGCACACCTTCCTGGTCAGTTCGGATTTTGCACGATTCCTGCTGGTGACCGAGCCGGGAGGATTTGAGAAATTCATGCGCGAATTGTCGCAGCCTGCCTTGACGCCGACACCTCCTCCACCGGCTGGCGAGCCGCCGGACATGGACCTGATCCTGCGCACCGCCGCCCGCTACGGCATCGAGATCCTTGGCCCACCCGGTATTCCAGAAGAACACCTGTGAAGCCACTCCATGTTGTCGCCATAATCGGCCTCACATTGGGCGGGGTTTGTGGCATGGCGGGAACTTTCGTCGCCGACCCGAATCTTCGTTCCGCATTGTGGGGGATCGATGGGCTGGGCCTGGTGGTTGCGACCACCATCCTGGCGTTGAAGTACTTTCGTTCCGGAAATGACGCGGTCGCGGCCGGGTTTCTGATTTTCGCCATCGGTGAGAGCGTGATGCTCTCAGGAACAGCGCAATCCCTGGAAGCAATGGTCCCCTCGTTTGGCGCAGGTACAGGTTTGTGGGCCGCCGCCCTTCTGCTCACCAGCGTCCCCCGCACCTTTGCCGGTTGGATTCGCGTGGTGAGCGTGATTGGCGCGATTCTGTTCGCGGCTACGTCTGCGCGGATCTTTTGTGGCGAACGAATCTTGCCCACCGCTTCTCCGCTTCCGGGGCTAGGGTATCCATTCCTTGTGCTGGCGTTCGCCGGCTGGATCTGGACCTTGGCGCGAGAACACTGAGCAAGACCGTTTCCGCCGGCAGCCCGGATTGCGCGGCGGCAGCCGCTATGGTGAAGTGAGTACCTGTATGCGAAAACTGCTTCTGTCCCTCTGGGTGTCGTTCGCGGCGCTTGGCTGCGCGGCCGACGTAAAGACCGTCCACTTCCAAAGCGAAGACCACCATACGCGCCTGGTCGGATATCTGTTCGAGCCCGCCGGACGCGGCCCGCACGCGGCCATCGTGCTGCTCCACGGGCGCGCCGGCCCGTACTCCTCGCTCGCCAAAGGAGTCTACACCGCTGCTACGCTTTCCAAACGTCATAAGGAATGGGGTGCGTTCTGGGCAGAGCGCGGCTATTACGCGCTGCTCGTCGATAGCTTCGGACCGCGCGGTTATCCCGCCGGATTCCCCGCGGGCAGTTACGCCGACCGGCCCGCCGAAGTCAGCGAACAGACGGTACGCCCGCTCGATGCCTATGCGGGGCTCGCTTATCTGCGCGCGCAGCGCGACGTAATCGCGGATCGCATCGGCGTGCAAGGTTGGTCGAACGGCGGCATGACGGTGCTGGCCACCATGAGCGATCAGGCGCCCGGCAAACCGGCGAGCGGGTTTCGCGCGGCGCTGGCCGAATATCCCGGCTGCGCGATGGACGCGGTGAAGGGCGAATACCACTCGTATGCGCCGATTCTGCTTTTGATTGCGGCAGATGATGAAGAGGTCAGCCCCAAACGGTGCGAACAATTCGCCAAGCGGGCGGTGGATGCGGGGAGTCCGCTGGAATCCCACGTCTACCCCGGCGCGGCGCATAACTACGACGACCCCGGCGCGAAGAAACAGGCGGTCCCCGCGAACCGGCAGGCCACCGAAGATACCTTCCGGCGGGCGGTAGCGTTCTTCGCCCGGCAACTGCAATAGACCTGCGGCGCAGTCCAGCGAATTGCACCGTGGCGCTCTTGCCGCCGATGGTGATCGCCGGCAGCGAGATCTGCATTGCTACAGCAAATCAATATCTTGATTCCCTCGGATGTGACACCCGGTCCTGCGGTTCCCCTGCGGCTGACGGCCGGCGGCATCAATACGCAAAACGCCGTGACGCTGTCGATACAATGACGGCGCACCTCGCGCAGTTTGCCGGCTCGCTTCACTTTCGGCCATGCCCGCGGGCAGTTACCATAGAGGTAGGACGCCCTATGCAGCGAACACGAAGGCACCTCTTGCGAGCCGCAGTAATCTGGCCGGCCTTCCGGGCGCTATATGCCGCGCGCAAGGAGTTTTGGGAAAGCAAAGATCCCGCCGGCTGGAGCGATGAGGAGAAGAACATTCTTCTCGGGCAGTCCCCTTGGGCTCGCGAAGGAGTCGCGCGTTTTGACGCCGGAAAGCGGGCGCCCGGACCTTACCAGGGCGTCGCAAGACCGGGGGCTGGAGTTCCCGGCGCGATTCCGGGAGCTCTGCCGGGAGCTCCCGAGAGTGTGCCGTTTGGCGAGGCCCCGCCGCCCGTGCCCACCACCGACACGGGAGCATCCGTGAAGTTCAGGGTGCTCGCACGCTGGGAAAGCGCTAAGCCGGTCCGCCTCGCGGGCGGACCCGAACTGCCTGAGAGTGCCGCCGCATTCTATGTAATCCGTCTTCGGGGAATGCCGCTCCTGCCTCCGCCCAAGACCAAAGAGGGAGAGACCGCGCCCAATCCCAACGAGGGCATACTGGATGCGGTGAAGCAGAGCAGCCGCCTGGAACGCAAGGACAAAGCACCTATTCTTTGCTCCCACCTGCTGACCGGGTCGGGTAAGTCCGCGACCGACTTACTGCTGTTCTTTGCGCGCGCTGGGGAGCCCATCACGCTGGCCGACAAATTGGTCACGCTGGAAAGCCGTCTTGGCCCATTCCACCTGTCGGTCAACTTCCCGCTCAAGGAAATGTTGTATCACGGCGCGCTCACACTCTAATGCTGGGGCTTGCCTAACTGGGAATTCCGGGAAGTCGCCTCCCAGAAATCGCCGGACCACCGAACCGAGTTGCAGAAACGCTTCCAGGTCGGAGGGCTTGCGGAAATAGTAAGCCACGCCGAGCGCCCCCATCCGCTCACGCTCCTTCTGGGTGTCCGAAGAACTGATCACGATTACCGGAGTGTGAACGCACTGCGGATGTTTTCGAAATTCCGCCAGGACCGCGGGCCCATCGACTTTCGGAAGGTTCAAGTCGAGTAGGATGATGTCCGGGCACGGTACCCCACCGGGCTTGCCGATCTGCGCGACAAATTCCAGCGCTTCGCCGCCATCCCTTGCTATGTGTAAATCGTGCGGGATCTGAAAGGCGTTGAGCGCCTGTTTCACCAGCAAAATATCCCCGCGGTTGTCCTCGGCCAGAAATACGGTATGGGCGCTCATTGCGTGTCCACTCGAGGTAAGGAAAAACTGATCGTCGCTCCCTCACCCGGTTTGCCGTCGGCCCAGATGTGTCCGCCGTAGCGTTCCACAATGCGTTTGCAGATCGCCAGGCCGAGACCGGTACCCGGATACTCCTCTTTGTGCAGCCGTTTGAAGAGCCCAAAGATTCGCTCCGCGTATTGAGATTCGAACCCGATCCCATTGTCGCGGACTGAGACTACGGTTTGATCGCCGTCGTCTCGCACGGAAATGTCGATCTTGGGCGCGATCTCCGGCTTGCGGTACTTGAGCGCATTAGAGAGCAGGTTCTGAAACACGTGGGACATCTGCGAAGTATCTCCACGAACCAGCGGGAGCGCCGATACCCGGATCACGGCGCCAGAGTCCGTGATACGGGTCTTCAACACCGCCATGGCTTGGGAAAGCGCCGCCGAAAGATCCGCGTTCCCAAACTCCAGGTCTTCGGTGTGCACGCTCTTTGAGAACGTCAGCAGGTCCTGAATCAAGACGCCCATACGGGTGACGCCTTCGCGCACGAAACCGGCATATTCCGCGAGATCTTCCTTCGAGCCCTCGGGGTTTCTCAGGATCAACTGCGTATAGATGTTGACCATTCTCAAGGGCTCCTGCAGATCGTGGCTCGCCACGTAGGCAAACTCTTCCAGTTCGCGATTCATCCGCCGCAGAGCTTCCTCCGTTCTCCTCTGCTCGGTGATATCCGTGTTGGTACCGAACCATCGCGCCACGCGTCCGTGAGCATCCTTTACAGGCTCGATGCGAGTGAGGAACGTCCGGAACTCGCCATCCGCGCCTTTCAGGGGAAAGACCATCTCAAAGGGTTCACCGGATGCGATTGCGCGCTGCCACTCCGAAAGCACCGCGGGCAGCACTTTCGGATCGTGAAGCTTTTGCCATCCCCGGCCTTCGATTTCCTCGAAGCTGGTTCCGGTGTAATCGTACCAGCGCCGGTTGAACCAGAAGACGCGTCCGCTTTCGTCCGCCATCCAAGCCAGGTGAGGTATGGTTTCCGCCAAAGTGCGAAACTGCCTTTCGCTTTCCTCGAGCCGCTTGCGCGCCACCACCGCATCGGTCACGTCGGTGACGTGAACGAAGATGCCGTCGATCGTGCCGCCAACATCCCGCGTAGGCAGATAGACGAAATTCATATACCAATCCTGCAGCGTGCCGTCGCCCCGGTCGAGTTGGACTAACGATTCGTGGCCCACGTGGGGCTCGCCGGTTTCGTAAACCTGGTTGAGCAGGTTCAAATAATTCTGTTCGTCAACTTCCGGGATCGCCTCCTTAACCGTCTTTCCAATCAAGGTGGCGGCTGACCTTCCCACCATGCGCTGATAGTCGGGATTCACCCATTCGAAGCGGTGCTCGGGACCGCGCAGTAGAGCAATCGCCGCCGGAGTTTGCACCAGAAGGTCACGCCACCGCCGGCGGTCTTCTTCGATCTGTTGTGCCGCGCGATTTTGTTCGGTGATGTCGCGCGTCGAACCGGCAACGGCCCGCACCTCGCCTGAGGCATCGAGTACCGGCACAAAAATATATTCGTAGTATCGGGTCTCGCCGGTGGGGCCCGTGAACTCGGTCGTGTCGCGGACGGGTTGCCGCGCTTCGATCACCTGTTGAATCTGATCCTGCAACCGCGCCGCGAGCTCGGTCGGGTAGCCGAGATCAAAAAAGTTTTTGCCGCGCGCCTCTTCCAGCGGTTTCTGCCACAGCGATAGCAGCGCCCGGTTCACATAGGTGAAGCGCCCTGAGAGATCGAACGTGTACGTAAAATCCGGTGTATGCGATAGCGCCGTGTCAAAGGTCTGCCACTGCTGCCGCAACTCCGCGTCCGCACACTTCTGCGCCTCGATATCGGTGCACGTGCCGAACCACTGGGACACCTTGCCGCTCTCATCCACCCATGGCAGGGCGCGCGCCAGATGCCAGCGCCAGCTCCCGTCGCTGCCCTTCCTCAGCCGAAATTCGGTCTCGTACGCCTGACCTGTCGCCAGCGATTTCTGCCAGCGCTCAGCGGTTTTCTTCCTGTCGTCCGGATGCACCCATTCGAGCCATCCCGCTCCCAGAACAAGCTCTTGCGGGGCGCCAAAATATCTGGTCCCCTGGCCGTTCACGTACTCGAGGCTTCCGTCCGGCAGGGCTGTCCAGACCATCTGCGGAATGCTCTCCGCCAGAAAGCGATAGCGCCGCTCACGGTCTCTCAACTCGCGGGCGACGTGAACCCGCTCGATCGATTCCCAGCACCGGCTGGTCACGCGTTGTACCAGGTCGATTTCCTGCCGCTTCCATTTGCGCGGCGTGGTCTGGTGCACCGCCATGGCCGCCACGAATCGCCCGGATTTCAGCAGCGGCACGCAAATGACCGAACGAATTTGCGTCTTTCGGTAAGACTCAACCACCGCGGCAGCGCGCGCGTCTGTCTCCGAGTCTTCGACTACGTAGGGCTCCCCTGCCCGCATCAGGCGCAGGCATTCCTCGCCGAACTGGGTGAATGTGTAGCGGCCCACGATGCTGGCTACGCCGTGATTGTAGTCGCCCGTCAGGTTGAAAGTGTCCCGGTCTTCTTCCACGTCGGCATACGCGCACCGGTTCACGTGCAAATGCTCTCCCAGCAGCCGGGCCGCCGTCAGCGTGATTTCCGGAGCGTCCGCCAGCGGCCGGGTAGCATCGTCCAACCCGACTAGGAAGGCGTCCCGCACCTCCGCTTCCTTGCGTTCCGTGATGTCTCGACTTTCCGACACCAGCGAGACCACTTCGCCTTGCGCATTACGCACCGGGTGCAGCGAAAAATCGAACGTCGATTCCGATCCATCGGGCCGGATCACGGGTGTTTCGTAGCGCACAAATTCACCCGCTGCCGCCAGCGCTACTCCCTGCCGCACGTTGTAGGAGGCGCCCGGCGTTGCTGCGAACCACGGCGTCTCCCAAAATGGCAAGCCGATGACATCTTCGCGGTCGAGCTTGGCGAACTCCAGGGCTGCCCGATTGCAATCCAGCAAAACCCCGCCGGTCGAAAGCAGACAGATATAGGCATATGTGCCGTCGGAGATAGCACGAAACCATTCCTGATCTTGCTGCCTCTTGGGATCGTCGCTTTCGTACCGGGGCGCTTCTGATTCCGCCGCGATTCGCCTGAGACGGATCAGCTCCGAAACGTCCTCCACCTGGTGAAGAATAAACTCCACCTCACCCTCCTCGTCGAGTATCGGGGAATGGCTTATGCTCCAATAGCGCGCGCCGGTGTCCTCCGTCGTGTGCGGCCCCGGGAAACGGTATGGCCTGGCCGGAATCGTGTGGGACGCCTTCGTCGCGAGTACCTGGCGAATGGAGTCTTGCAACTCACGAATCACGGACTCCGCCTCTGGCAGATCCGCGAACAATTCGAAGAGGCCTTGACCCGCGAGCCCGGTTAAATCCGCCTCGCCGGCCTCCGCATAGGCGTGATTCGCTAACTCGATGGTGTAGACAGGGTCATCCGGCGAAAGAAGCAGGGATGGCGCGCGAGTGGCGTCAAAGAGCGCGCGAAATTCCCCAACTCGTGCGTGCGCGCTTCGCTTTCTACCGATACGCATGGACGTGTTTATTATCCCTGTAAATGGGTGCTCAGGGTAGAGCTCAGGCGCAGTTCAAGTCCACTCGCAGCGGCCCGTTTACTGCTGCACGGTCAGCACAACTCCGGTCTGTGTGGAAACACCGCCGATTGTGGCCATCACTTTCGCGTCTCCATTCGCCAGATTCGGCACCGTGACGTTGAACTGATAGAGTCCCGATTGCACCAGTCCAGCGAAGCTCGCGGTTGCCGCCGCGCCGCCAATCGTAATCTGCACATCGTTCGCCAGCGGCACGGCGCCCGGCACAGCTTGACCTGCCGCTTGCGGCGGATTTAACGGTCCGAACCCCACGCCATACAGCAGAATCGTTTCGCCGGGCTTCGCCGGTGTCGTCACCGCGCCCGGCACCAGGTTCGCCGCACCCACCAGGCTATAGTCGGCGTGCAGAGCCGCGACGGACGTAGGGCCGAGCGTGAGAAACGCGGGAGCGAAGGCCGCCTTCTGCACCGTAAAGCTGTTGCTCGCCTGCTGCGCAGTGGTCACCTGCACCTGCACCGGCCCCACCGCGGCATCGTCCGGCGCCAGCACGTTGATCTGGGAGGGACTGATGTAATCAATGTACGCAGGCACACCATTCACCGTCACCGCGACGCCCTGCAGCGAACTGGGCAGCGCCCCGTTCACGATGTCGCTGCCCTGCAGCGTGTAGGTGCGTTGGGAAAGGTTGCTGCCGAAAATCGATATCCACGTCCCCGCCGCGATGCCGGGCTGAAAGCTCGCCGCGTTCACCACCGCCGTGATGGTGCCCGCCGTCTGCGCGCCCGTTACCACCAGCGTCACCTGCACCGGGACTGCCGCGACACTGCTATCGGCCGCCGCAATCGTCACCGTCGTGGTGTAAGTGCCGGCGGCCAGATTGGCGGGGTTCACTGCAATCGATAGCGTGCCCGGAGTGTTGCCGGATGCCGCCCCGGGCGCCGCCCAAAAAGCGCCGCTAGTGGCACTCCAAGCCAGCGTGCCCGAACCGCCGTTCGTGATCGAAATATCCTGCGGCGCGGGCGCGCTGCTCCCGGCGGTGTACTGGAAGGTGAGCGTTTGAGGCGCCGCCGTCAGCGACGCCGGTGCCGCCGTCACGGTCAGCGTCACCGGGACCGATATCGGGTTGTTCGCGGCTCCCGTCCCCGTGATCTGCACCGTACCGGTGTAAGTCCCGGCGCTCATATCAGCCGGAGACACCGCCACCGAAAGCGCCGAGGGCGCCGTGCCGGATGCCGCCGACAGGCTCAACCATGGTGTATTCGCGGTCGCGCTCCAGGCCAGCGAACCGGCGCCGCCATTAGTAATCTGGATCGCCTGTGGCGCGGGCGCGGCGCCGCCCAACGTGTAGGCGAACTGCAAACTCCCCGGAGTCGCCGCGATGCTGGGGCCCCCCACCACCATGATTCCGATCGTGTCCATGCCCGCAATCGCCACCACCTTCAGCGTCACCAACCCCGTCACGCCGGCCGGCAGCTTCACCGAAATCGCCTGGCTGCCCCAGGAGATAATCGGCAGCACGACGGACCTACTGGAGCTGGCCGGAGTCGCCACTACCTGGCATCCGTTGCACACTCCGCCGAAGTTAGCTCCGTTCAGGGTAATCGTATCTCCCGCGTTAAACACCCGGCCCGCGGCCGCGCTCGAGAGAGGAGTTACCGACACAATCGCCGCGCCCAACTTACAACGAATCGCCGTGGAGTAACCCGATATCATCGTGACCGTGCCGCAATTGACCGTGCCCAGGGACGTGCTGGTAGCCACAAAAAGCCCGGTGCCGAACACAAAATCCGTATAGTATATGGTCCCGATGTCGCCGCCGTTTTGCAGTTGCACATTGCCGAAAGTAACTTGCGTGAGGTCCGCCACATAGGACGCGTTACTCGCCTGCACCGCGAAAAACATTCCACCGTTGGTTTGTAGATAGGTGTCCGATGCCGGCGTGCTTCCAATCGACGTCCAATCCGTCGTGCCGGCCAGGAAAGATCGCACAATCTGGCTGGTGTAGTGCGATTCACTCGTAACATTGGCAATGCCCGGAGCATTGCACGCGAAACTTCCCCAGCTCGGGTTGGTATACGCCGCGGGGTCCAGGTGGCAGTACGGCACGATCCGGTTCAATGCCGCTTTCTGCGAGGCAAACCCAATCGATGCGCTGGCCAGCGATACCAACCCGTCACTCGCATTTACCAGCACGTTACCGGAAGAAAGGCTCGCGGTGTAACTCCCGGCGTTGCCGATGATCGCCAAAGCGTCCACGCCCCTCATATCGTCGCCGCGCAAATTCCAGGTGCCTAAATTCCACAGGAAGGCGCTACCCGGTAGCAGTTCTGCACTCTGCGTCCCCGAGATCACAGTGGACGAGTAGTTGCCCTCGGCGAACGATCCGAAGTTCGGCGACGCAATCAAAATCAACTTCCGCACCAAAGTGTTGGCCGGCGGCGCGTACGTTTGGTCGGGCTGCAACCCCGCGAGATAGGCCCTGGCGATCAGGCCTCCCATGCTATAGCCGATCAGGTCGATCTGCTGCACCTGCGTCCCATCGTCGTACTTGATGGTGTTCAGGAAATCGCCCAGATCATTGCCCAGGGTCTCGATGGTCTGGTTTGGATCCTCCAGGCAGTTATCGAAAAGATAAACAACCGGCACCCCGTCCGCCACAAGATATTGCGCGAGATTGCCAAACGTAGTCGCCGATGTGGTGGCCACCGGGCAGGAGTTGGTGAAGCCGGTCTGCCAGCCATTAATCAACACCACCGGCGGCCGCGTGGAATTATTCGGTACGGTCACCCGCGGCTTCACCACAATATCCAGGCTGGTGGCGCGCTGCTCCCCCGCGTCACTGGCGGCGGTGAGCGTGACCGTATACTCGCCCGGCACCGCTTTCGACGATGGCGCCAGCAGGATCGCATCCTGTGCCTGATTCGCAGCCACCGTCAGCCCGGCCGCATCCTGATCCGCGACTGCCAGCCGTCGCGTCTTCGCGCGCGCTACGAAATCCACCGTGTTCCGCGGCGCCAGGATTTCGACCGGCTCTCCGACGCGAACTTCGTACCGCGTCTTCAGCACCGCCATCCTGCCGGAGGACGCGGCCAACGGAGTCTGGGATATAGCGGAGGAGACACCCCACAAGAGGAACCCGGCGGCGACAGCCGCGCGGCGGAGCGTAGCAAGTCTACACTCCCATTTTCGACTAATCATCCTAAAACGTTGACGCACTAGTCCCATAATACGCGCAGGTGTTTTTTGGGCCGGGTGCGCCGGAAAATTCCCTGTCATCGTGTGCCACGTCTCGGGTCAACCGGCGTTACACTGTTCCCTTGGAACCGCTCAGCTACTCCCGGGGCCCCGCCGCGCCGCTCCTCGAAAAGAGCCTGTCGCAGGCCCTCTCCCACTCCGCCGCGCGCTTCCCGGATCGCGACGCCCTCGTGGTCTGCCACCAGGATCTGCGCCTCACCTGGAGTGAGCTCGATCGCGAAGTTACCCGCGTCGCCCGCGGACTCGCCGGCCTCGGCCTCACGCCCGGCGACCGTGCCGGTATCTGGGCCAGCAACTGCGTCGAGTGGATCCTGCTGCAATACGCCTCAGCGCGTGCCGGCGTCGTCCTCGTCAATGTGAATCCAGCCTATCGCTCGCACGAGCTGCGCTACGTGCTCACGAAATCCCGGATCCGCGCCCTCTTCCTGCGCGAACAGGATTCCCGCGCCAACTATCGCGAGATTCTCGCCGAGTCCCGAAACGGCGATGTGCTCCCGCTGCAGCACGTAGTCTGGCTCGGCAGCCCGGGTTGGGACGCGATGCTCGCCGCCGGCTGCGATTTCGCTCCCGATACCGCGGCCGCGCACGATATCGCCAATATTCAGTACACCTCCGGCACCACCGGCTCGCCCAAAGGCGTGCTGCTCACACACCACAACCTGCTCAACAACGGAATGGCAATCTCGCTGGCGCTGCGCGCCACGGAGCAGGATCGTATCTGCGCGCCCGTGCCCCTCTACCACTGCTTCGGGTCTGTAATCGGCTCCATGGTTTCGGTGGTGACCGGCGCCGCGCTCATCCTGCCTTCCGCCCAATTCGACGTGCTCGCCACGCTGGAGGCCGTCCACCGCGAGCGCGCCACGGCACTCTACGGCGTACCCACCATGTTCATCGCCGAGCTCGTGCATCCGGAGTTCGACCGTTTCGATTTGACTTCCTTGCGAACCGGCGTCATGGCCGGCGCTCCCTGCCCCATCGAAGTCATGCGCACCGTCGCCGAGCGCATGCACTGCGGCGAAATGACCATTGCCTACGGCCAGACCGAATCCTCGCCCGTCATCACTATGTCGCGCGTGGACGATCCCATGGAACTGCGCGTCACTACCGTCGGCGCGCCTCTAGCCAATACCGAGGTGCGGATCGTGGATCTCGAAACCGGCGCGCCCGTTCCAGTCGGCACGCAGGGCGAGTTGTGTACGCGCGGGTATCTTGTCATGAAGGGTTATGACGAAGATCCCGATGCCACCGCCGCCTGCATCGATTCCGAAGGCTGGCTCCATACCGGAGATCTCGCCGCCATGCGCCCCGATGGCTACTTCAGTTTCCGCGGCCGCGCCAAAGACACCATCATCCGCGGCGGCGAAAACATCTACCCCCGCGAGGTCGAAGATTATCTGCACACGCATCCCAAAATCGCCGACGTCTACGTGATCGGCATCCCCGACGCGCGCCTCGGCGAAACCGTTCTCGCCTGGGTGCAGTTGAAGCCTGGCGAAGCGGCAACCGTGGAAGAGATTCAGGCCTTCTGCAAGGGCAAAATCGCTTACTTCAAAATCCCCCAATTCATCCGTTTCGTTGACTCCTTCCCGATGACCGTCACCAAGAAAATTCAGAAGTTCTTGATGCGCGAACAGGAAATTCGGGAACGCGGCCTGGAATCCGTTGCGGGCGCGCCCACCGCCTGAACTCTGGCCAACTCGTTAAACCCCTGTTCCCGTTACCTATCCAGTACTAACCGAACTGTTTTTTCTTCCCGCGATCCGCCACTATCTAGTTGCGGCCTCGGCATTTTCCTGCTCACGTTCTCACGCTCACGTTCCACTTCCGGAGGGCTGGGGCCGCACTCTCCCTCCCATCAAAAATAATTCTCATTCCCTGTGACAATCTAGGGAACTTCTGCCCGCGAGCTTCCGTAGATCGTCATAGGAAGCGACCGAATGGCCAAATCGACTACTCCCACATTGCTCCAGGGAACCCTGGACCTCCTCATCCTTCATTCCCTTGGGCGAGGCCCACTCCACGGCTACGCCATCGCCCAAACCATTCATCTGCTCTCTGATGAAGTGCTAAAGGTCGAGGAAGGCTCGCTCTATCCGGCACTCTACCGCCTCGAACTGGATGGCGCCATATCCGCCGCCTGGGGACTTTCGGACAATAACCGGAAGGCCAAATACTACGAGATCACCAAACGGGGCCGCAAGCTCATCGCCGAACAGCAGGAGACCTGGGATCGCCTCTCCACCGCGGTGGATCGCGTCCTCGCCCGTCAGCCCCACACCCCGGGAGCCGCCAAATGATTCACCGCCTCTTGCTCAAACTCTTCCGCCGCCGTAGTCTTCAGGAGGATCTCGAAGCCGAACTCGCCTTCCATCGCGAAATGGCGTCGGCCGGCGGCAATCCCATTCCTCTCGGCAATACCGGTGTGATTAAGGAGCAGGCGCTCGACCTGTGGCGTTTCACTCTGCTCGAGAATCTCTGGCGCGATCTGGTCTATGCCGTTCGGTCGCTTCGCCGCAGCCCCGGTTTCGTCCTCGCCGCCCTGCTCTCGCTCGCTCTCGGCATCGGACTCAATACCACCATGTTTTCCCTGGCGGTCGAGTTCCTCCTCAGCGAGCCCTCGGTGCGTGACGCCGCCTCTCTGCTCTACGTCCGCCAGGGCGGCAACAGTCACGTTCGCCCGGAAGTAATCGAGCAGCTCCGCCGCAGCGGTGTCTTCGAAGACGTGGTCGGCGAAAACGAAGAGACCTTTATCAATTTCAATAACGGCCTGGAAACCCGCCGCATCTTTGCCGTGCAGGCCACCCGCAATTTCTTCTCCGCGCTCGGCGTTCCCGTGGCTCAAGGACGCGGCTGGAATGAGGACGATCCCAGTGAAGTCGTCGTCCTTCATCCCCGCTTCTGGCGTACGCGCCTCGCCGCCGACCCCGCCATAATCGGTAAGGCCATTCGCCTGGACAGCCGCGCCTACACCGTGATCGGTATCCTGCCCGACAACTACCGCAGCCTCGTCGGCTACGGTTATTCACCTGATGTCTTTGTGCCGAGATACATCGAAGGCACCATCCTCCAGGCGTATGCGCGGCTCAAGCCCGGCATGTCGCCAGGCCAGCTCAATGCCGCCCTGCCGGCGTTGAGCCAGCGGCTGGACGAGGAGACGCATGCCCGGGACAAATCCGAGCTCAAGCTGTCGGCCGCGCCGGTCAGCGGAATTGCGCGCCTGCAAAAGGAAAAGCAGGCCCTCACCGTGGCGCTGTTCTTCGTGATCCTCCTGGTGATTGTCGGCCTGGTCCTGCTCATCGCCTGTGTCAACGTCGCGGGACTGCTTCTCGCGCGAGCTTCCATCCGGCGTCAGGAAATCTCCATCCGGCTGGCTCTCGGCGCGAGCCGCGGCCGCTTGCTCCAGCAGCTTCTTGCCGAAAGCCTGCTGCTCTCGCTGGGCGGCGCGGCGCTGGGCTTCCTCGTCGCCCTGGTCGCCGCCAAAGGCCTGGCGGCCATTCCGCTTCCCGTTCCCGTGCCCATTCGCCTGCACATTGAACCGGATTGGCGCGTCGCCTGCTACGCAGCCCTCATGGCTGTCTTCTCCGCCGTCGCCTGTGGCCTGATGCCTGCCTGGCAGGCCCTCCGCGAATCCCTCGCCGCGGGCATGCACCGCGAGCGCAAGCTGCGCATGCGGCGCGCCCTGGTCGTCGCGCAAATCGCCGTGTCGTTCATCGTGCTTACCACCGCCGCCCTGTTCCTCCAAAACCTGGTCCGCACCAGTTCCCTCGGGCCGGGCTTCGACGTTCGCCACAACGTTCGTGCCGAAGTCTACCTCCCGCCCGGAGTTTACAAAGGGAGCCCCGCCATCAATGCCTACGTCTACCGCGCGCTGGAACAACTCCGCGCCATCCCGGGCGTGGAAGGCGCAGCCGCCGCCCGCATCATTCCCTTTACCGACGCCACCAACTTCGGCAGCACACTCACCTTTCCGCAGGATGGCGGCACGCAGCGCGCGCAATTCAACTGGAACGCCGTTTCCCCCGATTATTTCCGTGTGATGGATATCCCGATGCTCCAGGGCCGCGCCTTCATCGAGCAGGATAACGGCAGCGCCAAAGTCGCCATTGTGAATCAGGAGTTCGTCCGCCGCTATCTGGGCGCCCGCCAACCCATCGGCCTCACTTTCCAGTGGTCCGAGGATAAAGTGCCCTATCGCATTGTTGGCGTGGCGCGCGGCACCAAGAACATGACCATCGGCGAAGACCCCCGCGCGCAGCTCTATGAACCCCTCGCGCAAATCAAGAACGATCGCCCCCGCCTGCAGTTTGTGGCTCGCTCCCTGACTCCGCCGGTTGCCCAGTTGACCGCCGTTCGTCAGGCCTTGCGCAACGCCGAGCCCGCCGCCGGTCTCGAAGTAGAAACCATGTTCTCCGCGATCGGTTTCGCGTTCCTGCCCTCCCAGGTGGGCGCCGTGCTGATGGGCGGCATCGGGGCGCTCGGCCTCCTGCTCGCCATCATCGGGCTTTACGGCGTCCTCGCCTATTCGGTCTCCCGCCGCACACGCGAAATCGGCATTCGCATGGCGATCGGCGCATCCTCGCGGGACGTCTCCGCGATGGTACTCCGCGAATTTGCGCGCCTCATCCTCGCCGGCATCGCGATCGGCCTCGTCCTCGCCCTGTTCGTCACACGGCCGCTCTCCATGTTCTTCGTTCCCGGCCTGAGCGCCTCGGACCCGGCCACCTTCGCCGCCGTGATTGCCGCTCTCGCCCTCACCGGAATCCTCGCCGCCCTGGGCCCCGTCCGCAAAGCGCTGCGCATCGACCCTCTGCAATGCCTGCGCTACGAATAGGCTAGCCGGCGCGGAATGTGATCGATGGGTCCACCCTCGCCGCGCGCCACGCCGGGATCCAGCACGCGATCGCCGACACGCCCGCGAGCAATCCGATCACGCCGAAATAGGTAAGCGGATCGAATCGCGAAATCCCGAACAGCATCGAAAGTATCGCCTGGCTCGCCGCCACCGCTCCACCTAGCCCGATCACCACGCCGATCCCGGTGAGCGTCATCCCCTGGCGAAGAATCAACCCGAGAATGTCGCGCCGCGAAGCGCCCAACGCCGTCCGCACTCCAATCTCACGCATTCGCTCCGTGACGCTCCCCGAGAGGACCCCATAGATGCCGATGGCTGCGAGCACTAATGCCACCACCCCAAACGCCTCAAATAGGATCAACGCAAAATGTCGCTCCGCCTGGGACGCTGCCAGCAGCGCGCCCATGGTGGCGACGCGCACTACCGGCTGGTCCTTATCGACCCTCCAGACCGCCCGTCTGATTGCCGGAGCCAGCGACACTGCATCACCGCGTGTGCGGACTATCAGGGACTGGGCCGTTTCCACCCAATCCCACTGTGTCGTCGTAGTGTAGAACGCATCCGCCGCGCTCACCGCGAGCGACGCTTGTTTCACGTCGCCCACCACTCCCACAATCGCGCCCCACGGACGCTCTGCGTGCCCGGCGCCCACGCCCACCCGAACCCGCTGTCCGATTGGCGTTTGATTCGGGAACTTGCGTTTCGCAAACGACTCGCTGATTACGACCGCCGTAGGTGCTCCGGCTCGGTCGCGTTCCTCCAGCAGGCGTCCGCTTCTCAACGGAATGCCCATCGCGTCGAAGTAGCCCGGAGTCACGGCATATTCCAGCAGAGCTTCGGAACTGTCTCCCGGGCTCACCTCGCACTGGATGCCGTACACCACAAGATCCCCGCTCAACGGCAGCTGGCTGGTGAACGCCGCGGCCGCAACTCCAGGAACCCTGCGCACCTCGTCAAGCGCGCGGTTGAAGAATTCGGCGCGCGTCTTATCGGTGTTGAACCGCCGGCCCGATACCTGCACCTGCATCGTCAACAGGTGCGTGCTATCGAAGCCCGGGTCGATTGCAAACAGGTTTTCGACGCTCCGCAACAACAGTCCCGCCCCCACCAGCAGCACAAGCGCCAGCGCCACCTCCGCCACAACCAGCATCCGTCGCGTCAACTGATGCGCGCCCGTCGATGTCCGGGAACCCTGCCGCAGCCCGCTGTGCGGGTCGCTGTGCGACGCCTGAAGGGCCGGCGCCACTCCCACGATGAGGCCGACCAGCGTGGTGATTCCGAGCCCGAACGCGAACACCGTGCCATCCAGGCTGATCGCGCCGATACGCGGCAGACCGAGCGGACTCAGCGCCGCCAGCCCGCGCACGCCGATCTCCGCAATCGCCATCCCAAGAATTCCGCCGCAAACCGCAAGCAGCAAACTCTCCGCCAGCAGTTGCCGGATCAAACGCATTCGACCGGCGCCAAGCGCTGCCCGCAGGGCGAACTCGCTGCGCCGCCGCGCGCTGCGCGCCAGCAGCAGATTGGTCACGTTCACGCACACCATCAGAAGCACCACAACCACAGCACCGAGAATGGCCAGCAGCGAAGGCTTGACGGCGCGTGTGATCTCGTCCTGAAGCCGGGTCACCGCCATCCTGTCGGGGGCGCCCCCGCAGCAGGCATAACCTTTCGCGTAGATCCGCGCAAAAGGCCGCAGAATTTCCTGGAGTTCCTGGCCGGCCTGATTCGCGCTCACGTCGGCGCGCAGGCGTCCCACCATGCGTAAGTGATGCCCCCATTCCCTTCCCTCCGCCGGCAGCGATGGGTCGTACTGCAGCGGCGCCCAAAGGTCCGCCGCGGGCGCCAGGACATTCTCGAAAGAGCGCGGCATCACACCAATCACGGTGAACAGGCTGTCGTCGAGAGTGATCTGTTTGCCCAGAATCGCGCTGTCCCGGGCGAAGCGCTGCCGCCACAACCGGTCGCTCAACACCACCACATTCGGACCACGGAATTGGTCGTCCGCCGCCTCGAAGCCCCGTCCCATCGCGGGTGGAACGCCCAGCGCTCGGAAGTAGCCCGCACTCACGCGTTGGCCTTCCAATCGCTCCGGCACGTCGGTGCCGGCCAATGTGGGCTGCCACGGCTTCATCACCGCCATCGCGTCGAAGCTGCGGCTTCCCTCCGCCGACCCGTGAAACGTACCAAAGGTCGGCCGCCGTAAAGCTCCGTTGGTCCCCATCTCCTGGATCAGCATCAGCCGGTCGGCATGCGGATAAGGCAGCGGCTGGAACAAAATCGGATTCACTGCGCTGAAAATTGCCGTGCTCGCGCCGATGCCGAGCGCCAGCGTGAGAATGCTGACCAGCGCAAATCCCGGATTGTGGAGCAGTTGACGCGCGGCATAATGCAGGTCCGTGGCGAGCGTTTCGAACAGATGCTCCCATCTGCTGGAGCGTACCTGTTCGCCAATCACGGTGGGGTTGCCGAACTCCACCCGCGCGGCGCGCCGCGCAGCGTCGGGAGAGAGTCCGCGTTCTTCCAGCGCGGCAGTTGCGTGCTCGAGATAGTCCTGCACCTCGTCGGCAACGTCCCGATCGGCGGCGTCCCGGTGTGTCAGTGCGTGCAGGCCCCGCTTTAACTGGCGCCACAGGGACATCTCGCTAGCCCTCCGCCCTAAGCAGCCGCGCGATCGCCGACGAGCGGCGTTCCCAATCCGCAGTCTCGACATCCAGTTGCTTCCTCCCGGAACGGGTGAGGGAATAGAACTTGGCGCGCCGCGAGTTCTCCGTCTGCCGCCACGCGGCGTCGAGCCATCCTGCGCGCTCCAGCCGCTGCAACGCGGTCAGCAGCGATCCCGGGTTCACCTTGAACACGGAACGCGAGATTTGCTCCACGCGCCGCGAAATGCCGAAACCATGCATCGGCTCGATGCTCAGCGTCTTGAGAATGAGCATGTCCAGCGTGCCCTGAATGACGTCTGTGTTGGGATCGTCCATAAGCGCTCCACGGAGAGGTCTATGCCCGACAGTAGCGCGGCTTTCTCTTGATTGTCAAGATGTGACTATCAACCTGTGACTATCAACCTGAAGGGCCAACCGGCATCGCGCAGTGCGCACGATGCGGAATGCGAATACAATCTCAGGCGCGGCCTGCCGTTACCTTGCCAAAGACGCGGCAGTAGTTCCCGCCGGCCACTTTGACGATCTCGTCCGGCGAAAAACCCTGGGCCAGCATCTCGGCGGCAACCGCTGGGAAAAATCCTCCAGCCATGCCCGGATACGCCTTGTTCGTGCCCTGGCCGTCACGCGTCGACAGCAGATCTGTGTCGGTGCCGATACCGGTGTGATCGATGCCCACGGCGTCCACCATCGCCTTCATACTCTCCACGAACTCTTTGAGTGATCCGGCCAGCTTAGTCCACACGCCAACCACCCCGCCGGCGTCGGCCACTACCTTCGCGTGTTCTTTGCTGATCAGCCGCGGCTTCATCATCTCCGCCATCCGTGGGTTCCCGCCGGTTCGGCTATCGAGGCTCGTGTGCGACACAATCAGCGGCTGCCTGGCCACCTTCAACGCGCCCAAGACCGTTTCGTGACTGGCATGAGCCAGGTCCACCACGATGCCCAACCGGTTGCACTCCTTCACAACCTCCGCGCCAAACGCCGTCAAGCCGCCAAGATGAGCCGTGCCCGTGTTCGTATCGCCCAGGGGCGACACCATGTCGTCCCGGTCATGAAGCAGTTGCAGGTGACGCAAGCCGCGTTTGTAAACCTCTTCCACCCGCTCCAGACGCCCTTCGATGAAGTGCGACCCTTCCACCGTCTGGACGATCGTTGGCTGATTATGGTCGTGAGCGGCCTGCAGGTCTTTCAGGTTCAGCGCACGGCGAATGTGTCCTTTTTCCAATTGCGCGTCGATCGCCGTCAGCCAGCGCAGGAAATTGTCTCGCGCATCGCCCGGCTTCACGTTGGGCGCAAAATCCAGAACGAAGCTCGCGCAGACCGCGGTAAGCCCGCGATCGCTTGAGTTCTTCTGCCAGGAAGACCTCGGGGACCTGCTGTGGCTCCGCCGGCCGCTGCTGCTGCGGACCACGCTGCGGATGCGGTTCCGTTCCCGCGGGATAGACATGGTTGTGCATGTCGATACCCACGGTCCTGGATACAACCTGGGCAACGCGCGGATCAACCCCGTCGGCATCCGCGTTCAGCCACGCCGGCGCCAGCAATGTCGCGCCGCCGCCCACTGCCCCCGCCAGAAACCCTCGCCTCGAAAGAGCGGGCCGCCTGTTATTCCCCATACCGCTGATTGTAGATCACGCGGATGAGCGAGTGAGCACAGACCGCATCGTCGGCCGAACATTGGCAAATAAATCCATCGCCAACCTGAAGGGCGTGATCGAAACAGTCGCAAGTGGTTTGACGCCCGGTCCAGACACGCGACGTGATCAAGTGGCGGTCGCAATACCGATGGTCCTCTGTCCGTACGCTCGAGCGCAGGGAGGGCCGCCCTACTACACGAACGACACGTCAACTCCCGGCAATCGAAATTGGGAGATCAATTTGGGATACATGCCGTTTTTGTACGCCACGCAGTCAACCAGCCATCTGCCGGACGTGGATATCAATTACGGCATTGGAGATCGATTCCAGTTGACATACGAGAACGCGTGGCTGCGCGTTGGGGAGAACTCGCACCGCCAAATACGGCCTTGGGCAGAATCAATTCGGGATGAAATTCAGGTTCTTCAATAACGAGAAAGCCGGCTTTGCAATCTCCGCGTTTCCCCAGCTTTCAGTCAATAATCCGGATCATTCCGTGCGACGAGGCATCACTCCGCCCGGAGCGAGTCTCATCATCCCGCTGGAATTTACGAAAAAACTTCGCTCGTTTATTATCAACTGGGAAGCAGGCTACAACCTGATTCATCTCGGACCCACCCCGCCACCGGCGCCTCAGTCGCGAGCCAGTGCCGCCGCCATGAGTCGCTCGACATCCACATAGGCATCATTCGCAACGTCGAAGATCACCTTGATGATCTGCCCTCCTGTGAATTCGGCTTTCGCCTTGTACTCGCTGCTGACCGAATCGCCGGAATCGTAGCCGATGCACAACCCCTCGCCGCAAAGCGAAAAATGGCCGGTCATCGTGCGAATCTCACTTTCAGCCACCACCTTGTCGTCTACATACAGCTTCAACGGACCGTAGGATTCGTGGTATTGCCCCATCCTCGTCTTAGTGAATTCGACGCCGATGATGTGCTTGCCGGGAGCCGGAAGCGCGGCCGTGATGCGTTGCTCGGGTGGGATACCGAGAAAGTTATACACGTACGTAATCTTCCCGTCCTTCACGAAAAGGGCATGTCCGCCAAAATGCGACCCTTGCGCGAAAATCACTCCCCGCGAATCTTTCGCTACCTCGACCTCCGCCAGAATCTTGTAGGAGACGCCATGAACATTCGGCGTAGAGCGCTCTGGAATGGCCAGCGTTCCGGGATAGAACGTGTACTTACCGCTCGGCGTTACAGGGAGTTTATATTCCAGGTCGAGGATCTTCTGAATGTCCTTTTCAATCGAATAGTCGATCAAGGGCAGCACGTTGTATTTCTTGGCTTCTTCAAACCAAAGGGCAACTAACTCCTTCACCTTGTCCGGATGCTGTTCGGCTACATCGCGCGCTTCGGAGCGGTCGAGATCCGTATGGAACAGCTGCCAGCGATCCTTATCGAAGTTGCCCATGCCGCTGAACGGACCGTGCTCCGTGACGGCCTTCCAGCCCTTATGCCAGATCCCCCGGCTTCCGAGCATCTCGTAATATTGAGTGACCTTCTGCGTCGGCGCTAGGGCGCCGTCAAACGTGTACCGCATCGAAACGCCCGCCAACGGATTCTGCTTCACGCCATTGACCGTCTCCGGCATCGTCACGCCGCAACAATCCAGGATCGTCGGCACGATATCCGTCGCATGATGATATTGATCGCGCACCTCGCCGTGCGCTTTGATCCCCTTCGGCCAGGAGATCACCAGAGGGCAGCACGCTCCGCCCTGATACGTGTAGCGCTTGAACATCCGGTACGGAGTCGAAAATGCCACAGCCCATCCCGTGGGATAGTGGCCGTACGTCTCCGGGCCGCCCAGTTTATCGAGCAGGGCCAGATTCTCCTTGATCTCGTCGGGATACCCGTTGAAGAACTTGCCCTCGTTCACCGATCCGTTCGGGCTGCCTTCGCCGGACGCGCCATTGTCCGAACAGTAGAAGATCAAGGTGTTGTCGAGTTGGCCGGATTCCTCCAGATAGTCGATGATGCGGCCCACCTGCGAATCCGTGTATTCGGAGAAGCCCGCATATACTTCGGCCATCCGCGAGAACAGCTTCTTCTCATCGGCCGATAGCGTATTCCACGGGCGAACCGCGTCCGCCGGCGTGTACGTTCCTTCGCGCATCGGATTGATCGGCGTCAGTTCGGTATCCTTGGGCAGAATCCCCTTCTGGATCATCCGCGGCAGAACCCATTCGCGATACGCCTCGTAGCCGTCGTCGAACTTGCCTTTGTACCGGTCGATGTACTCCTGCGGAGCGTGATGCGGCGCATGGTTCGCGCCCGGACAATACCACAGGTACCAGGGCTTGTTCGGCTCAGACTGCTTCGAATCGCGAATAAAGCTGAGCGCTTTATCGGTAAGATCCTTGGAGAGGTGATATCCGTTCTCGGGCCCGGTCGGCTGATCCACGAAGTGGTTATCCTCGATCAAGTCGGGATACCAGTTGTTCGTCTCGCCGCCATTAAAACCGTAGAAGCGGTCGTACCCTTGGCCTAACGGCCAGTTCTTCTTCGTGGCGCCCATCGTAAACTCGTCGATCGGCGTGGTGTGGTTTTTGCCTACCCAGAATGTACTCCAACCCGCATCGCGCAGGACGGTCGCCATCGGTGCATTCTCCGGCGGAAGGTGCGAGTTGTACCCGGGAAATCCGCTGGCGTTCTCCGATATCGACGCGAAGCCGTTCTGATGATGATTGCGCCCAGTCAGAAAGCACGACCGTGTCGGCGAACACAGTGCCGTCGTGTGCCACTGCGAATAGATCAGGCCGTTATCGGCGATTCGCTGCAGCGTGGGCATGTTGATTCGCCCTCCGTACGGCGCCCAAGCCGCACAGCCCGTGTCATCGAAAAGAATCACCAGGACGTTCGGCGCCCCCTCCGGAGCTTTCTCAGCGAGAAATGCCGGCCAGTCCGGTTTGGAATCGCGGATATCTAAATTGATTGTTCCCTTGAAAGGCTTCATGCAGAGTCCCTGATCTCACCTGCCTGGATGTCTCCTCCGCGGCGCCGATCCAAAAAAACGCGGTGCACGCGCTAGGGCCGCCTTCCGCTACTTCTTCAAAACGTGCGTAACCGATCCTATGCCCCACCTCGATTTTTGGGACTTCCTGTCAGGCGGAAGCCCACGCGAAAGTGGTACTTTCCTTGTGTGGACGAAGCAAAGCGGCTCCGCGAAATCGTTCTCGATTCGCTCGAACAAGAACAGACCGCAAACGGTTTCGCCCGCCGCGCCTATCTCAGCCGGACGCAGTTCTATCGCATCTTCCGGGCCCTGATCGAAGAGACGCCGGTTGCCATGCGCCGCAGGCTGCTCCTGGAGAGGGCGGCCTGGCAGTTGTCTCGCACCCGGCTTTCCGTGACAGAGATCGGCCTCGACGCGAATTACGGATCGTTGGAAGCGTTTACCCGGGCCTTCCGAAATGCTTTCGGCGTTTCGCCGAGCCTCTACCGCCGCATGGGGGCGACCTGCACTCATCTCCACTCAGCCAGCGGAATTCACCACTGTTCCGGGAAAATTGACACGAAAGGAATTGGTCACATGGATCTCTTTGATATCTTCTCCGGCCAGGAATCCTGGCATACGCGCCGCCTCCTCGAACTGGCGAACACGCTGAATGACGAACAGTTGGACCGCCCTCTGACACAACCAGATCCACGTATTTCCGTGGTCTGGCCCCGATCAGACCCTGCGCCAGCTTCTGGACCGGATGGTGCAAACCAAGGAAGCCTGGGCCGCGGCACTCACGGGCGGCGCTGCGCCCCTGTTTGACAACGCCCCACCAGACGCCCGCACTCCTTCCGCCATGCTCGCGCGCCTGGAGCAAGCCGACCGCGGCTTCCACAGCGTGCTCACCGACGTCCGCAATCGCAGCGCCTGGGAAGATACCTTCGTCGATGCCCTCTGCGAACCTCCGGAGACCTTCAGTTTCGGCGGCACGTTTGCCCACGTGATCACCTTCAATGCCTACCGCCGGATGGTTGCCCTCGACGTGCTTCGCGAACGCGGCGTCAAAGTCGAGGGTGTCGGCTGTCCCATGGAGTACCTCGAGAGCCTTGCGAAAGCGTGAATACGCCGCCGGCCTACTTGTCGACGGGCCGCCCGAAACACAGTACGTATCCGCTGTTATCCGTGATCTCGAAAGCCCTCAGTCCATCGCTCGTATCGGCCAGTTCCCGATGCACCGGGACTTCCCTGCCGACGAGCTCTGCGTACAATGAGTCCGGGTCATCCGTGCCGATGTAGGCGTCCCAACGAGCCCACTCGTGCCGCGTGTGATTCGGTTGTGGATGCACCTCGGGCGTGATCGCCTTGAACATCAGCATTACCCGATCGCGTCCCATCATGGCGAAATAGTCAGCTCCGTTTTCGTCGCCGCCGCCCTGGTACAGAACCTCGAAACCCAGCTTGGCCTTGTAGAACGCAACCGTAGCGCTCAAGTCATCAACAATAAAGAAAGGGGCAGCACTGTTCAACATAGCGAAAGCACCGTGGGCTCGAATATAGCCTACGTTGAGCAATCCGTGCAATCGCCAACCGCAATACCATAGACTTGTCGAATGGTACGCCAGATTGCACCCCTGTTCTTTACCATGGACATTCCCGCGACCCTCGCTTACTACAAAGAGAAGCTGGGCTTCGAATGTCTCGGTACCTGGCAGGATCCGCCGGTCTACGCCATCGTGGCGCGCGACCGGCAGGTGATTCACTTCCGCTGCGCCGAGCCGCCTACCGCCAATCCGCACAAATACCCGGACGAACTTCTCGACGCCTACCTGTTCGTCGAAGACGCCGATGCACTCTACGCCGAGTATGCAGCCCAAGGCGTGGAATTCACTCGCGGCCTCGCCAACATGCCATGGAATTCCCGCGAGTTCGTGGTCAAAGATTGCGATGGCCGTCTGCTGGCCTTCGGCGCAAACCTCTAGCCGAAACGCGTGGGCCTACTTTAAGAGGTACATCACTGTCGTAACCGTGTCCGCCGGATCCGGCGTCGGGTCGCCATAGATCTCCCACGAATGCCCAGCCGGCTCCCTCCGGTTCGCCGCCATCCACTTCCGGATCGCATCGTGCGCCTCGTTCATCCGCTGGTACGGCCCGCGATGGATGGCAACCGCAGCCTCGCCCCCCGGCGTTTCGGGCTGCATACACCTCGCCCGCAGTTTCAAATGTGCGCGTGACCTCGACGCCGAAGTCGCACGCGATCGGCCCTCCCGGCTGTGACGGATGATGATAAAGAAAAATGTTGTGGCCATCGGTCCACAGTCCCGGCTGGCTGCGAATGTATTCCCAGACTTTGCCCAGCGCCGGCCCCCACGCCGAGCCAACCGCGCCCGGCGCAACTTCGCGCCGCACCGCGGCCATCTTCCGGGGCGGAACAACCTGTACCTCAACGGACGGAGACATTCCTAGATCGTAACCCGGGAATCTAGTCGTCACACCTTGCGCGGGGGAATGAAACCCGGAACCCCGGTCTTCACCACCGCATTCAGCCTCTGCCTGGTTTGAATCCGATTGATCTCGTCCAGCGCGTCCTCCGGGAGGCGTGCGATGTCGAAATTCTCCCTCGCGCGGGCCGCGCTCTTCGGTGTGGTGAGCAAGGCCGTGCCGCGCTGCACCGCCCACGCCAGCAGCACCTGCGCCGGCGTCTTTCCAACCCGTGCGGCGATACCCAAAATGACCGGATCTTCGAGCAGCCCCGGCTTCATCCCATGCCCCAACGGTGCAAAAGCCAGAAGCACGACGCCCTTCTCTTTGCAGAATTCCAATAGCTCCGTTTCCGGCAGATAAGGATGTGCCTCTACCTGGACCACGGCCGGCTTGATTCTCGCCGCCTCATAGATGGGCTTCAGTTCGTCCAGGGTGATATCCGAAAGTCCGATCGCCCGGCACTTGCCATGCTCCATGAGACTTTCCATCGCTCTCCAGGTCTCGAGCAAAGTCACGCCGTGGTCGTAAAGGACATTGCCGTTTATGTCGCGCGGATCCTGCTCGTCCCCGGGTTGAAATGCAAACGGGGTATGAATCAGATAGAGATCCAGATACTGCATCCCGAGTCTCTCCAGGCTCGCCTGGAAAGCCGGTTCCACCCGCTCAGGCCGGTGATTGGAGTTCCACAGCTTCGTAGTAACAAAAATCTCTTCGCGCGCAATTCCCGCCGCGGCAATCCCCGCCTGCAGCGCCGTGCCTACCTCGCGCTCGTTCCGGTATCGTTCCGCGCAATCGAAGTGTCGAAATCCGGCTTCCAGTGCGTCTCTGGTCGCCGTGATCGTCACGGCTGAATCGGGAATCAGGGTGCCAAAGCCCAGTGCGGGCATCTGGCCCGCCCCGTGGTTGAGCGGAATTCGCATCATCCGCAGATCCGAAGCTTCAATCATGGTCGCCTCCCAGGTATTCTGTGTCGCAAACCCGCCGGCCCGCGTCAGGCGTACTTCAGCAGCGCCTTGAATCCGTAGTCCATATGATGCTGGATGTGGCAATGAAACAGCGCCGGCCCCGGTTGGTCGGCAGTGAAGTCCACACTCACCCGGCCATACGAAGGAGCCACCACCGTATCCTTGATGATGCCCGCCGTCGGCCTTCCGTAAATCTCCGCAATCTCGAACTGATGTCGATGCAGGTGCAGCGGATGCGAATCGTCCGTCCGGTTGCGGAACGTCAGCCGGTAGCGCGTCCCCTGCTTCAACACGAACTCCCTATCGTGCGGATACGGCGCGCCGTTCACCGTGAACAAATTGAACTTCCCTGCCCCGCGCGGCACCTTCTCGAAAATCATTTCCAGCCGCTCCGTCGGCCCCGGTCCCGACGCTGCCTTGCCGAATATCGTGTAATCCCAGCCCGATTGCGGCGGCGCCATCCATTGCGGACTCCGCCGCTGGTTGGCGTACTCGATCACCACGCCAAGCCCGCCGTCGCGCACCATATCTTCCGGCGCTCCCATCACCCAGACACCCGGCTGATTCATCGTCACCCACGCGTCAATGCGCTCGCCCGGCCCCAGCATCAACACGTCCACCGCGGCGCTCCGCGGCGTCGGATTGCCATCCAGCGCCACAATATTGAACTTATGCCCGGGCAGCGCCAGATGCCGGTTCTCGATTGCGCTCGCGTTTAGAAAATGAAACATGACGCGCTCGCCCATCCGCACTCGTATCGGTTCGCCCGACCCCAGCGCCTTGTCGTTGATCGAATATAGGTCCGCCGCCACTTCGAGCCCCGGAGGCCGCGTATCCAACACCGCGGGCTTTTCCGGCTTCGGCCCGGAGGGGTCCAGATCGTCCGTGTCCATGTACTGCGTCGTGAAGTACGGTTCCCAGTCGCGCAGTGCCAGGTAATACTCCCGATCGTAGTTGCCCGGGTTGGCGCCGCCTTCGATTATCAGAAATCCGAACTGCCCGGTGTATGCGCCGCGATGCAGATCGTCCATCGACATCGCATGCGTGTGATACCAGCGCGTGCCCGCGGGCGTCGGCGTGAATTGGTAGCTCCGGCTGCCATGCGCCGGCACCGGCGGCGTGCCCTCCTCTTCGGACCCGTCCACCTCGGCGGGAATCAGCAGGCCGTGGAAATGGACGAACTCGGGCGTATCGGTCTTGTTGACGACGTTGACCGTGACCGGCGTGCCTTCCTTCATCCGCAGCAACGGTCCTGGTGAGCTGCCGTTATACCCGATCGTGCTCACGATCCGGTTGGGCGCAAGCTCCACCGCTACCGGCGCGATCTCGAGGTTGAAGACCGTTCCCGAAATCTCTTTGGAGCTGGAAGCCGCCGGCGCCGCAGGTCCGGGCATCGGCATCTGCTGACCGGCCAGCGGTGAGGCAGCCGCGGCCGCACCAGCCAGTTTCAGGAAATCGCGGCGATCCATCGGGGTCGGGCTGGCGCTTGGGCTGGGCATCGAAAAGGAATTGCTGGGACCTTTGTCTCGACGGTCGTTCGTGGTACGCTTCAGGATAACAAAGGCGCTCGGAAGCATGAAACTGGCGTGTCCCCTGCTTGTGATCGGTCTGCTCTTGATGGCAGCCATCGAACTCTCGGGCTGGCAACGGTTCGGCGGAGGGGCCGCCCGCGGTCTTCAGCCGTACGACCAATCCGATCAGTCCATCCCCTCCGAATTCTTCTTCAGCCGCCTGCGCTACAACACCGGCTATGGCGGCGGTGGCGGCTACGGATATCGCCGCATGGGCGGCGGTTGGGCGCAGGACTTCCCGCGCGCCGACCACGATTGCCTCGTCGCCCTGCGCCGTCTCACCCGCATCGATTCGCCCTCGCCCCTCAACGTCGTCGATATCGATGACGATCACATGTGGGACTATCCGTGGATCTACGCCGTCGGCGTCTCCAACTGGGCCTTCACCGACGCCCAAGCCCTGCGGCTGCGCAACTTCATCCAACGCGGCGGATTTCTGATGGTCGATCACTTCCACGGCCAGGACGATTGGAACCGCTTCATGAACGGCATGAATATGGTGCTGCCCGGCGCCGTCACCGAACCCATTCCGGACGACGACGCGATCTTCCACGACCTCTACGACATCAACGAGAAGTTCCAGATTCCTGGCGAGCAGTACGTATCCACCGGCCGCACTTATGAGAAGGATGGCTATGTGCCCGGCTGGCGCTGCATTCGCGATAAAGACGGACGCGTCGCTGTCGCCATCTGCTTCAACATGCACCTCGGCGACGCGTGGGAATGGGCCGACGCCGGCGATTATCCCGAGAAGTTCTCAGGCCTCGCCTTCCGCGTCGTCCTCAACTACATCACCTACTCCATGACGCACTGATTAGACGTACTGATTAGCGGTGCGCGCATCCGGGCCAACAACACGGTCGTCGTTTGCCATCCCTGAGACTGGAACAGCCCCACTCGATCCGGCGGCTCCTCGTCTCTGCTTTCTTAGCCGACTCAATCCAACACAGCCACTCGTTGCGCGCAAGGGGTGTAATATCCTCCCATGCCGCCAACACTTGCGGGTCGGCAGTAAGCGCCTTTCTTAAATCCGCGGGAAGTTCGTGCACCACCCCGCCGGAAATCTTTTTCTGCGGCACGTATCTACGTTATCGCGATTTTCGTGGCCGACGCAGCGCCCTCCGGTCATCATCAGTCTTCTTGCGATTTGCTTCATCATTCCTCTTGCTCCAGTCACCCTGCAACCTGCTTACTCGTGCCGCAGAGCCGCCAGCGGATCGATTCGCGACGCTCGCCTCGCCGGCACATAGCCCGCCAGTATCGCGGCGCTTAGCAGCACGACGCCGGCCAGCGCCAGGGTTCCCGGATCATTGGGCTGCGTCTCGAACAGAAACGATTCCACAAGCCGCGACGCGCTCAACGCGGCAGGCACGCTGATCGCAAGTCCCGCCGCCGCCAGTATCAGGACGCGGCGCAGCACCATCCACACCACCGCGCCGCGTTGCGCGCCCAGCGCCATACGGATTCCAAGCTCGCCGGTCTGCCGCGCAACACTGTATGACATCGTCCCGTAAAGTCCCACGCACGCCGTCAGCAGGGCGAGCACCGCGAATCCCGTGCATAGTTTCGCGAACGTGACTTCCCGGCTGAGCGTCCGATCGATTTCCGCCGCCTGTGTGACCACATTGGTGACCGGTATCCGTGAATCCGCCTCCCGCACGATCTCACGCACGTTCTTGACATAACTCAGCGGATCACCCGCGGTGTGCAGCGCGTACGTCATTCGTTCCGAAGAAAACTGGCTGACCGCTACGAACACGATCGCGGGACTCTCCTCTTCGTCCTTCGGATCACCGTACCGCAGGTTCGCCGACACCCCGACAATTTCGAGTTCGCGCTTCTCCTCCGGCAGCGTGATGCGCCGGCCCAACGGATTGTCATGCCCGAAGTAAGTCCGCGCCAGCCCCTCGCTGATCACGGCAACCGGCGTCGAGCCCGCCTGGTCGCGGTCGTCAATCTCACGCCCCGCCAGAATCGGAATCCGCATCGTCGTGAGGTAGCGCGATCCGGCGGTCAGGACGCGCGCGTCTTCAAGCGCAACAGCGCCGATGTTCATCGGCCCGTGTATTGGCGAACCAACACGGCCGGCGCTGATGATCGAGGATTGCGCAAACGTCGCACTGCTCACCCCGGGGATCGATTCCAGCCGCTTGCGCAGGTTCGCATAAAACGTGGCGATCTCCGGCTCCCGATGCCCGGTCTGGCGCGCATCCAGCGAAAACAGAAGGATGTTCTCGCGGCCGTATCCCAGCGGAATAGCGTGCAGGTTGCCGAGTGTCCGCACAAACAGTCCCGCGGCGACCAGGATGAGGAAAGAGATCGCAATTTGCGCGACCACCAGAACGTGCTGCATGCTGCGTCGCGCTCCGCCCCCGCGGCCATCCTTTAGCGTCGGCATCACATCCGGCCGCGTCGCTTGAATCGCCGGCGCCAGGCCAAACAACAGGCCGCAAACCACGGAAAGCGCCGCCGTCACGCCCAGCACGTGCCAGTTCAATTCCGCGTGCAGCGTAGAGTTCTCCTGCCCGTTGGAGAGCAGCACCGTCAGCGCTCGCATGCCCCAGATCGCAAACAAGATCCCGAATGCTCCGCCCAGCGACGCCAGCATCACACTCTCGGTAAGCAACTGCCGCACCACGCGGAACCGCCCCGCTCCCAGGCTGAGCCGCACAGCCATTTCACGGCGTCGCGCGGCAGCCCTTGCCAGCAGCAGATTGGCGATGTTCGCGCACGCGATCGCCAGAATCAATCCCACCATCGTCAGCAGCACGTACAGAGGCTTGGAATACCGGCGGCGCAAACTGCCCAAGCCGGCGGCGCCGGGATTCAGCGTCAGCGCGGGCAGTTTGGCGCGCTCTCCATCAGTCGTCGCCGTGGCCGCAACCCATTGATGGAAACGGGGAGCGAGCAACTGCCTGCGCCTGCGCCATGCTCACCCCCGGACGCAGGCGGCCCATCATCTCGACCCAGTAGAAGTTTTCGTCGCCATACAAACGAGCCGCCCTGGCGCCCTCTATGAGCACATTCGAATGCAGCGGAAGATAAACCTCCGGCGCCGCCGCCGGGTCTACTCCGAAGAATTCCGGTGGTGCGACACCAATCACCGTGAACGCAACGTTGTCCACCAGAATCGATTGTCCGATGGCACTCGGCGCTCCTCCAAAGCGATTTTGGCTCGTCGCAAAACTGAGTACCGCCACCGGCGCCGCCCCCGGACGGTCGTCTTCCGCTTCGATCACACGTCCCGCGGCCGGCCGCACCGCCAAGCCGCGGAAATACTCTCCGGTCACGTACTCCGTGCTCGCGCTCATCGCCTGCCCGCGGACGGCCACGGTATGGTTGCGCCCGTTGACATATCCGAAGACCGTGGAGAAGGCGGGGTTCTCCTCGCGCAGCGTCTCGAACGCGCGGTACGGGAAGATCCCGCCGACCATCGCGCCTTTGTCCCCCGGCCAGAACATGCCCTGTAACCCATGCATGACGTGGACCGATTCCTTATCGCCATCCTGCGGCGGCCGGCTATGCCAATTCAAGACCACCAATGATTCGGCATCGGCCACCGGCAGAGAGCGCAACAGAATCGATTCCATCAGGCTGAAGATCGCCGTATTAGCCCCGATGCCAAGCGCCAGCGACAAGACTGCCAGCGCGCTGAACGCCTTGTTGGCCGTCATCGTACGGCAGCCATAGCGGATATCCTGGCCAAGTTCCGATAAGAACCGTGTCATCCAAATCTCCCGTGACTCTTCCTGCTTCAGCCCGACGTTGCCAAATCGCCGGCACGCTTCAGCCCGGGCGGCCTCCGCCGTCATACCGTCCGCCTGCAGTTCCGCCGCCTTCTCCGCAAGGTGGAGTTCCATTTCCTCGCGCAGCGCCTCGCTGTGCCGGCCGCTCTTCATCCAATACTTCACCCGCCGTAGCAGCATGTCCCTCACTCCGGTCCCATCACACGCGCGATCGCCAGCGTGAGTTTGGCGTATTTCCGGGTCTCCACCGCCAGCTGTTTGCGCCCCGCCGCCGTGATCTTGTAGATCCGCGCCCGCCGGTTGTTCGACGTCACGCCCCAGACTCCATCGATCCAGCCGTTGAGCTCCAGCCGCTGCAGGGCGGGATACAGCGAGCCCTCCTCTACCAGCAGTTCATCGTTCGACGATTGTTGAATGAACTGGACGATCCCATATCCATGCAGGTCGCGCA
Source organism: uncultured Solibacteraceae bacterium (assembly GCA_963811575.1). Lineage (GTDB taxonomy): Bacteria > Acidobacteriota > Terriglobia > Bryobacterales > Bryobacteraceae > Solibacter. The sequence goes on from CAWERY010000018.1 coordinate 1,198,645, forward strand.
GCGAAAGCGTCCGCAGAATCAACATGTCCAGCGAACCGGGTAACGAATCGTTCTTTTGCGGTTTGCGCCCCATACTAAGAATTCTTAGCTTACGCCCACAAGATTACGCCAGTCAAGTAAAGGGTCCGCTTCAGGACGTTACAATCTAGCCTTCGATGAAAGCATTCTTCAAGTTCATTGCCATCCTGCCGTCGGTGGTGCCCTCTGCTACGGGACGCCCCTTAATTTGCCGGTCTATTTCATCGCGAGCGATGCCGCATCATCCAGTTGCCGCGTATTGAATTCGGCAGGTTCCACTCACGTCACCTCCAACGCTCTGGAGCTTCCAGACGGCCAGCGTATCGATTTCCTGAACGCGCAATCCGGCGTCACCTGCACGCCTGAACAGACGGAGAGCCGCCTCAGCGTCTTCACCGGGCAGGACCCTTCAAAATGGCATTCCCATCTACCCCTATCGCGTCGCGTTCGCTTCCACTCGATCTATCCGGGCATCGACCTCGTCTATCATGGCAGCGGCTCCGATCTGGAGTACGATTTCGAAGTGGCGCCGCAAGCCGACGCATCGCGGATCCGACTCGGCTTCGGCCGGAACGTCGCGCTGAAGCTCTCGCCGGGCGGCGAGCTGATGGTAACCGCGAACGGTTCCACGTTGATCCACCACCGCCCTCGTGTCTATCAGGGAGACCGCGAGATTGCTGCGGCCTACGCCATCGACCGGAACAGCGCACAGGTGCGGATCGTACTCGGGCAATACGATCGATCCCGGCGTTTGATCATCGATCCCGTGCTCGCCTGGCAGGCGTCCTTCAATCGTGGAGGCAGCTCGGTCAATTCAGTCGCGGTCGATCCCGGCGGCAACATGTGGCTTCTCTCCGATTTTCCGGGACAGAAAACGGGATTCACGAGTACCTTCGGCACTATAGGCGGATCCCGAGACGCCTTGATATTCAAGGTGGATCCGACCGGCGCCAAATTGCTCTATGCGGTCCTGCTCGGTGGCGCCGGGAATGACTCCGCGAACGGTCTGGCCATTGGAAATGACGGTAGCGCCTACATCGTCGGAGCCACCACTTCCCCCGATTTTCCCGTGACCTCGCAGGCGTTCCAGACTTCCCTCCCCAGCATCAGCGGCGCTGCGTTTGTCGCGAAACTCTCGCCGCAAGGTGATTCTCTGGTCTACTCCACTTATCTGGGCGGCACCGGAGGAGCCAGCGGTACCGCGATCGTGGTGGATCGAGATGGCAGCGCCTTCGTTGCCGGTACGCCGGTTGCTCCGGATTTCCCGCTCACCGCCGGTTCCTGGGAGGATCACTTCAGCTTTTATCCCTTGGGCAGCCCGTACGCTCTCAGACTGATCGCGGGTGGCTTCGTCGCCAGGCTCAACACCACGGGAACCGCTTTACTCTACTCCACGCTGGTGGACGAAACGCCCGAGGCCCTCACCATCAATTCCGCCGGCGCCGCCTACGTCTTTGGCGCCGTCCTGCCCTATTTGGGCGCCCTGAACCAATACACCCTCCAAGTGGGGAATTCGCCGACCATGCTCGTGACCGATTGACTCCCGACGGAGCCCGGGCGGACATGACAGTCGCCATTAGTTGCATGGGCCCGACCTACACTCATGCGGGTCTTCTCGCGTTGGATTCCACTAACAACATCCTGGTTGCCGGTTCCTCCGGATGCGCCACGTTCCCGTCCGGCACCAGCGGCGCCTTCCAGCCCCAGCACACACCGGTCCGGACACCGCCCTCCAATTCCACCGCCCAATACGATGGCCTGATCGTTAAGATTGCCGCCGACGCTTCCGCCGTGCTGGCGGCGACTATCTGGGAGGCAATCTATGTCGGTCAAATTCAGAATGCCGTCGCCCCCGATGACTCAGTCATGGTTGCCGGCGGCACGTCGTCCAGCGACTTCCCGGTGACTTCGGATGCGCTCAACCTGAAGTACGGAGGTGGAGAAATTGAGGCCGCGGGTCTATTGGGCGATGGATTCTTTGCACGGCTCGGCCCGAACCTCGATCGCCTGGTCTATTCGACGTGGCTGGGAGGAAAGGGCCCGGACTACATCGCCGCGCTCGCTCTGGACCTGGCCGGCAATGCTTACCTGGGAGGTTTGTCAATCAGCGGGCTTGGGTCGCCAGGCGTGTTCACTTTTAACGGTGCCGGTTCGCTATGGGCGTTGAAACTGGCCCGCGATTCGGCCCCGCCGCCGGCGATCGCGTCAGTCTCTCCCGCCAGCCTCGAGGCCGGATCGGGTGCTTCCGCAATCCAGATCACCGGATCAAACTTCGCGCAGGATGCGGTCGTCCTTGTGGACGGAGCGCCTGTGCCGGCCACCTTCACCACGGCCACCCAACTCAGCGCCACCGTCGGCGCCGCCAGCCTCGCTACCACCGGTATGCTTGAGCTGAGAGTTCTAAACCCCGGTAGCGCGGCGTCGGACCGCTTCCTTCTTCCTGTGGTAGCGCCGGCCGGCAACAACCCCAATCCGCGCATCCAGAGCCTCCTGCCGAATGGTTTGCCCGCAGGCAGCCCGGCGGGGAACATCATCGTACTCGGCACGGGATTCCTGCCGTCCACCACCGCGGCAATCAACGGAGCTTCGCGCGTCGCATCGCTCAATGCGAATCACACGCTTACCGTTGCGCTGACCCGCGATGACCTCTCCACCACCGGTACCTTGACCCTGACACTGGCGAACCCCTCGCCCGGCGGCGGCGTTTCCGCCCCGGCATTTTTCTTGGTGTCGAGCACCCTAGTCCCGCGCCAGCCTCCTGTCCTGACCTCCGTCGTTCCCTCGCGGCCGGAGCAGACCGCCGCCTCTCCCATTACCATCACGGTTTCTGGACTCGCCGCCTCGTCGGTAGTGCGATGGAATGGCACAGATCATCCAATTGACTTCGGCACGAACACATTCGTTGCGTCGGCTCAGGACCGCTCGCACGCCGGCACGGCTGAGGTCACCGTCTACGATCCCACTACCGGTCTGGAATCCAATCCACTTCCGGTCTGGATCCCCTTCGCCACAGCTTGCACCGACATGGCCTGGAATCCTGTAAACCGGCGCCTCTACCTCTCCACCGCCACCTCCGTGATCCTCCTGAATCCGGATACGGGTGACGCGGAGGCGACGATTCCTGTCGATATCCCGATCGGCCGTTTGACCGTCTCGCCGGACGGCGGGTATCTCTTTGCGACTTCGCCTGCCTCCCCGACCCTGCGCCGCTACCAGATTCTTAAGGCTGCGCCCTGGCTGTCAAATCCGGTGGACACTTCGATCCCGGGGATCATCGACTTCGCGCCCGTTCCGGGCAGTTCCGGCTCTGTAGCGGTCTACGCCTACAGCGGTGCCTCCTATGAGCTTGCGATCTACGATGGCTCCGCCAAGCGCCCCGCGACCGTCCGTATGCCTCCCGCAAACACGGGAACGGCACAGCGGGCACTGCAGTTTTCCGATGACGGTAAGACTCTTTACTACGTCTTCGGTTATTCAGGCGTGAGTCTCGTGAGCGCGCCGGTAACCGGCAGCGGTCTTGGCCCGGCGGTCGCAAACACCTCGGCCAACGCGCCCGACGGCTCGACTCCCGCTCGATACTTTCAAGGACGGATATACACATCGTCCGGCGCGGTTTTCGACGCAGCCACAATGGCTCGCGTGGGAGCTGTGCCGGTTTCGAGCTATGCGTTGCCGCTCGTTACTCCAACCGCCCTCATCATGCTTGACACCATGAGCCAATATTTCTGTTCCCTGCAGGCCTTCGACCCCGCCACTCTCGTACCCCTGTGGGAAGAGCACACGCAGCTCGGCTGTGATACCAATCCGTTTCCTTACAGCGCCTTCTTCGATGTCGGCGGAGGGCAGATCGCCTTCCGCATGACGAAAGCGTATCTGGTCAAAAAGCCCGCACCGGCGCCGCAGTTTTCCATTCAGCTGGTGAACAGCGCGTTCCAGGCAACTCTCGAACTGGGCCCGCAATGGAGCCCGGATAATGAAGTTGCCGTGCTAACCAATCAAACCGGGGTGCCGGTTACGGCGATCCTTCTGCCCGATCAGCGCACCGGTCTGGCACTGGGGCCAAGCTACGAGGACAATCGATATTGGCTTTTTTCAGCGCCCGGCTCTTTTGATTTCGAACCAACCACTACCCCCGCCCCGGGAGACACCTTCACTGGCCGGGTCGCGCTTGTGATCTCAAATACGGCGAACCCGCCCGTACTGGCGACGTATCGAGTGCAATTCGTGAATCCATATCGACTGCAGGCTTCGGCAAGTTCACTTTCCTTCACGTGGCGCACCGGTGATCCGCTTCCCGCCGCGCAGTCGTTCGCGCTGACCAAGCAGGGCAAACCGCTGCCCGCCACATTCGTCGGCTCACCCTTTCCAAGCTGGCTAACCGTTCAGAACGGCGCCAATGGCCCGCCGGAGACCATCACCGTTGGCGTCCAACCGGCTGCCCTGGCTCCCGGAACCTACTCCAGCTCCGTAAAGATGGGGTATTACGGGACGTCTGCCGGAACCGTGACGGTGCCTGTGACGCTTACCGTCGTCGGAACCGGCCCGCCTTCCATTGCGAGCGTGCTCGATGCGGAGAGCGCCAACTCGACGGTGGTCCCTGGCGAATGGGTGGCCATCTACGGAGCCAATCTGGCCGGCACGTCGCGGACTTGGGGATCGAGTGATTTTGAACCCGGCGGCAGCCTGCCAACTCAGCTTGACGGAGTCAGCGTCCAGTTCGGCGGAGTGCCGGCCGCCGTGTACTTTGTCAGTCCCTCGCAAATCGACGTCCAGGTTCCAAGCGGACTCTCGGGCAGCGTTCCGGTCATCGTTAGCCTCCGCGGCGCCGCCGGCGCGCCATTCACGGTGAATGTCGGAACCCACGCGCCGTCTTTATTCGTCTATACGGCCGGCCCCAACGTCTATCCGGCCGCCACCCATGCCGACGGCCGCCTGATCGGAGATCCGGCGATCCAGCCCGGCAGCAGCAAAGCCCAGCCTGGTGAATCGATCACTCTCTACGTCAATGGACTCGCACCTTCTCAAGGAGGAATGCTGATTACTGCGCCCGTGCCCTACACCGATCCCGTCTCGGTCACACTGGGCGGCAGGAATGCCGGCGTCAGTTTTGCCGGACTCGTCGCGCCGGGACTCTTCCAACTGAATGTCCAGGTACCCCCGGACATCGCCACCGGAGACTATCCGCTCACCGTAACCGCCGCGGGACAGCCTTCGCCGGGACGGGTTATCTTGCCGATTCAATAGCTCCGCACCTCGCCCCTAACCTTCCAGCACTGCTGTGACGATGGCGAAGATTCCGCGCTGCGGTATACAGAGGTCGGCCAGCATTGCCTGTTTCGGTAGCGGAGCCGGCTCGCCCGCATCTACCCCTCGTATCGTCGCCCGGCTCTCCGCGACCGACCAGATCCGTCGCGGCATCGCCGCAAACGCGTGGCCATTCGGCGTGTGGCCGGCCAGTTTCATCTCGCCGGCCCCCAGCATCCATCGTGCCGCCGTCTCCATGATGCAAAGCACGGACCGCTTCTTCCACCACGAACCGGGCACTGCGCTTACGGCGATATTCATCATCCTGGTCGCAAGCGTCGTCGCGAGCCGGATGTCCCAAACGATCTCTCCCGGTGCAGCTACCGTCACGCGGAAACAGCAGCTGGTCCGCCCAGTCGATTCGGATCGGCGACGTCGTATTCTGAGTGATCGCAGCTCCGAAGTAACGCGGGCAGGCGAGCTCGGGCGACACGTTTTGATGGAAGTTCCAGCGGCCTTTCGGGTCGCGATGCCATACCGAGGTATAGGCCGCCCCAAGCGAAGACGCTGCGAAGCACCGCAGCGCGAGAACGTGTCCCGAGGAGAATGGCAGACCGAATATCGCGTATCCGGAAAACCGGTCGCCGCTGCCATCCGGAATGGCGAATTGATTCGCGTCGCGCGCGAAATCTCTCGGTTCTCTCACGGCATCCTCACACCAACAGCGTCAGGCACCCGGTGAGAATTAGTGCCGCCGCCCAGATCACATCCAGGTTGATCCACGCCTTCCGCAAGAGTCCCAGCCCGAAGCGGTCCGTCACCACCCATGCGGCCAGCGCGGTCGCGGCGAGATATCCCGCTCCATGCGCCAGCGTGGCTGTCCCGCCGGCGAGCGCTTGCGCCGACGCCCCCCGCGCGTGGCAGGCCGGACCTTCGGCCGCCACCGTCATCGAGAGGAACACAGGCAGCACCATCAGGCCCGCGCCGTGCGCCGACGCCATCAGAAAAGACCAGAGAGTCAGTCCTCCCATGCCCACCCGCATGGCCGCCCAGCGCGGATGCAGGTGCCGGCACAACTGCAGCATGCCGAGCCCCGCGAGCAGAATCGCCACCGGCCATCGCAGCATGGCCGGCGACAGGGCAGTCCCTGCAATCATCGCAACTCCGATGGCTGCCGCAATCGCCAGCGCGTGCCCGAGTGTCAGCGGAAGCATCGCGCGCCACACGGCGCTCCGTTTGCCTTCTTGCATCCCGAGCGCCACCGCGAACAGCCAACCCATCCCGGGATTGAGGCCGTGAAAGGCCCCCAATCCCGCCAACGTAAGCCACGCAGTAAATGTCGTTTCCATGGTCGTGGCTCCTTACGCGTAGCAGTACGAGTCGGAAGAGGCGTCGCCGCCCTCCAGCCGGGTCTGGTGCGGCCTCATGCCGTCAAACTGCGGAAAGAACCGCGGGTCCACTCGCATTTCGCCCGTGCCCGGATCCACATCGACCTTCATCATCCAACCCTGTATGCCGTCCGGATAGATCTGTTCGTCCACCGCCGTGTACAGGGAATTGGTCACGTACACGCGGCTGCCATCCCGGCTCAGCTCCACCATTTGCGGACCGCCATTCAAAGGTTTGCCCGGATGGGAAGGATGCGCCGCTCGCCGCACGATGCCTCCCATCGCAAGCTTGCTGGTCAACTTCGGCTGGAACGGATCGCTCACATCGTACTGGCGAAATTCGCCGGAGCCCCAGCAGGAGACGTAGAGATACCTGTCGTCGAGCGAGAGATTGATGTCGGTAACGAACGGCGGTACGGCCGCGAAACCCTTCAGCATGGGAGGCAGCAGCGCCGGATCGGCTGGCTCCGCGGGAATCTCGATCACTTTTCGGATCTTCCACTCCGCGTCCGCTCCGCGGCCGTCCTTGTACCAAAGCCAGATCGACGACGACAGATCTTTCAAGGAAACCACCACGCCGACAAAGCCGTACGCCTTCGTGGGGTTTCTCGCCGGCCGGAGCTCGAACACGAGCTGCTGCTCTGCGCCCAGGTCCAGCACCTGCTTGTGCATGCGCTTCTGCAGATCCCAGACATGAATCTGGTGGCCGTACTTTCCGCCGAGCAGCAGCTCCGGATTCAGCCCGTCTTCGAACATGTTCGGCGTGCCCCATTCGCTGGTGAGCATCGAGTCATGGCCCAGATGCCAGGCGAAATCGTACGACAGATACTGCGGGCCGCGGTCCATCTCCCAGCGGCCGCGCACGTCGAACGTCTCTCCGTCCAGCAGGAAAACGCCGCCCGGCCCTTCTCCGTTCGGCGAACCCATGGCATTCAAGTAGATGCCTTCGGGCCCGCAATGAACCGTGTGAGGACGGCTGTATCCGGTCCGGTTCATCACCGTCTCCGGCTCAATCACTTTCACCAGCTTCGGATTCTTCGGATCCGCCTTCGTGTCGAGAATGTGAATTCGCGACGACCGCAGGCCCGGCACTACCAGATAGCGCCGCTCCATGTGCGGATGCGGGGAATAGGGGCACAGGCAGGAACTACAGGCATTCCAGCCGAAGTGATGCAGTTCGTCGCCCGCGTGAGGCATATCCACGCGGCCCACCATCCTGCCGTACGCCTTCGATTCCGGGTCCACATCAACCACGCCCATCGCGTCCGTGCCCTTCGCGGTGGGGTTCAACATTGCCACATATGCCAGCTTCTCGGCCGGCGCTTCCATCGCCATCTTAGGAGAGGGATAAAACGTTGGATCAGGTTGCCATCTCATAATAGAAATCTCCTGTTCTTCAAACGCGAACCGTAACTCGCAGAAACGTCGCTGGGATGACCGTGCCGCCGTTGGAACTCGTGTTCTGGTTCTTCGCCAGTTCCATAAGCTGGTCGTGCAGCTCCTGCTCTTTTCCGTTTTTCGCTGCCGCCTCGTAGGCGTTCATCGTGGGGCCGTAAAACCGGCGGAACGAGTCCACGACTTGCCCCGGATCCTTGTCGGCAGAGACGAAGTCGAACGTGTCTTTGACCATCGAGATGTTCTCGGTAGGCACGCCGGCCTGCGCGAAACGCTCGGTGATGTGGCTCGCCACTCCCCAGGTCATCGGGCTGACGAAGCCTTCCGGCGGCGGCGGCAGGAACGCCGAGCTGATCTTCAGCAGCTGCGCCACGAACGTCGGATCGTTCGGAATCCAGTTGCCCATCACAATCCGGCCGCCCGGTTTCGTGACCCGCACCATCTCTCGCGCCACGTCGCAGGGCTTGGGCGCAAACATGGCCCCGAATACGGAGAGCGTCAGGTCGAAGGAATCGTCTGCCACCCCATCCAGATTGGACGCATCTCCCTCCTGAAACTTCAGCCGGTCGAGACCCGCCGCCGCGGCCCGCTGGTTGCCGGCAGCCACCAGGTTCCTGGCGATATCGATGCCCACCACGTCGGCTCCCAGTTGGGCGAGCGGCACGGCCGTCGTGCCATCTCCGGAGCCCAGGTCCAGTACCCGCACCGGCGGCCGGATCCCCAGCGACCGCGCGACGGCTTCCCCCGATTGGCGCATGAATCCTGCAATCTCGGTGAAGTCACCCTTTTCCCACAGCGCTTTGTTTGCGTTCATAACAGCATCCTTTCGAAGTTCCGCTCACTCGCCGGTAAATTGCGAGGAGTTCCCTTGCTGTGTATGATTGTGCAGTGCGCCTGCCGGAACGACCATGCCCGGGAGTCGTCATGTCTTGCTCGAACGGCTAATCGCAGCAGATTCCTTTGCCTCAAGACCAGGGAATTTTGCAGAGAGTCCAGAGGGATGGAATGGATGCATTTTCCGAGATCCTGAGTGCCGTCAAGCTGAACGGCGCTGTGTTCTTCAGCGCTGAGTTCTCGGCTCCCTGGGGCTTTTCCGCCTCAGCGTCGAATGTCATGGCTGCCACGCTCGGCCTGGGAACCGCCCACCTCGTGCTCTATCACCTCCTGATCGAAGGCGGCGCCGTCGTCGAAATGGCCGATGGACATTCCATCGAGCTGAAGCCCGGGGATGTCGTCATCTTTCCGCATGGCGATCCCCACCATATGAGCAGCGGCGCCGGGACGGCGCGCCCATTCCCCAACTACGGGATCACCGCGAAAATCAAGGCGCACGATCTGAGCCCTTTGCTCGCCGGCGGCGGTGGCGCAACTTCGCGGTTCGTCTGTGGGTACATGACTTGCGAACCCTACTTGAGCCGGCCGATCCTCAACGGCCTGCCCCAGGTCTTCAAGGTCAATGTCCGCACCGACCGTTCCGGCCACTGGCTGGAAAACTCCATCCTCCACCTGGTGGAAGAGGCAGCTTCGGGACGAGTCGGCAGCGAAGCCATGCTTGCCAAACTCTCCGAGGCCCTGTTCGTAGACACCTTGCGGCGCTACGTCGCCGGTCTGCCCGATCAACAAACCGGATGGCTCGCGGGCGCGCGTGATCCGATCGTCGGAAAGAGCCTCGGCTTGCTGCATGGCCGCGTTGCCCATCCCTGGACGATCGCCGGTCTGGCCGACGAAGTGGGAATTTCAAGGTCCGCTCTGGTGGAGCGTTTTACTCGATATCTCGACGAGCCACCCATGACGTATTTGACCCGCTGGAGGCTGCAATTGGCCGCGCGCTCGCTCGAAAAGACGTCGCGTGGAGTCTCGGAAATCGCAGCAGAAGTCGGCTACGAATCCGAGGCCGCCTTCAATCGCGCTTTCAAGCGTGAGTTTGGACAGCCTCCGGGACGATACCGCAGCGATCATAAGAGTTCGCCCTCCCGGAAGGCCAGCGAAGACCTTCACCAAAAATCCACGCTTGATACACCTGGGCCCAAAAGCCAGTTACCGAAACTCCAAATTTATTTTCGCCGCTCATCCGTTTTCCTGTCAGCAACTTGCCCAATCCCGTCCGCTTCCTGCCCCTGCCCCGCCCGAGTCCCCATGCCACTATCGACTAGGCGAAATAGCTCGGGCCGCCGGTCTGACCGAAAGGTCGAAACGGGCTATGTATAGCCCGCTCACAGGTAACTCGCCCTTTGAAATCAGTACCGGGCTCCGCAAAACGGGCTATGTATAGCCCGTTTGCCCGCCGCCGGCCATTGGTACAATCCGAAAATGAAATGGCGGCGGCGGCAGATTCTCGGCGGCATGCTCGCGGCATGGGGCAGCCGCGCCAAAGCGGCCCAGGAAGAGAAACCGGCAATGTTCGGGATGATCGGCAAAATGCTCGCGGTCCCCGGCAGGCGTGAAGAGCTCATCGCCCTGCTCCTGCAAGGCACCGCCGAAATGCCCGGCTGCCTCAGCTACATCGTCGCCAGGGATTCCGCCGACGATGCCGCCATTTGGATCACCGAAGTCTGGATCGATAAGGCCAGCCACGACGCGTCGCTTTCCCTGCCCTCGGTCAGGAAAACCATCGCCGCCGCACGTCCCATGATCGCCGGCTTCAGCAGTTCCACCGTCACCACGCCTATCGGCGGGGTCGGCCTGCCGCGGCGTTAGACAATCGCCAGGGGACGAATCGGAGCCCCGGTCGCGCCCCGAATCTTCATCGGCGCGCCCACGAAAAGAAACTCGCGCACTCCGTCCCGCGCCAGCTCTTCCAGATTCAGGCACTCGATGATGTGGATGCCGCTTTCCACCAGCAAGTGCACGTGCACCGGCATCTTCGGATCGGGCGACCGCTCAAACGGCACCGTGTCGCTGCCCGCCGCGAAAATCCCCCGCGCGCTCAACCACTGCGCCGCCGCCAGCCCCGGCCCCGGACATCGCGTGTCGTTCACAAACTTGCGCGCGTCTTCGTAGTAGCTGCCCCAACCCGTTCGCAGCAGCACGATGTCGCCTGCCCGCACGTCGGCCCCTTCCAGGTGCGCCGGCGTGATTTCGAAATCCGCCGCCACCGGAGCCTTCCCCGCGACATCGATCAGCACGCCGCGCCGCAATATCGGTGCGATCGTATCCACCGAGAATTTCTGCAGCCCGCCGCCGTAGGATTGCACCGGCTCCGCCTCGTCTCCCCCATGCAATTTGCCGCCGCAGCTGAAATGGCACAGCGCGTCGATATGCGTGCCCAGGTGGCTTCCCATCGCGATCGCATCGGCCGCCGAGCTGTGTCCCGCCGGACCCACCGAATCGCCATGCCGCTTGGTCAGCCCGAACAAAAACGGCGGATGCGTCGGATAGTGCGGCATCCCGGTGAAATAAGTCTGCGACAGGTCATAAACCCGCGCCTTGGTGAGTTGATCCCACAGAGCCGTCATCAGAACGTATAGTGTACGCCGAACTGCACCACGCGCGGCAGGAAAAACATCGAGGTCATCTGGCCGAACGTGGTCGTATTGATGTTCTGGTCGCCGGCCCAGAACGTCGCGTGATTCAGCGCGTTCACCGCATCCATCGCCAGTTCCACTTTCTTGTGCTCCGTGATCGCAATCGTCTTCTTCAGGCGCAGATCGGTGTTGAAGGTCCACGGGCCGTCGAAGAGGCGGCGCTGCAGCACGCCCAGCGTACCCGCGCCCGGGATTGAAAAATACCTGTCCCGCGAACGCCGGGTCGCCATCCGCGTTCACGCCCGTGCCGTCCACCGAATTGATCGCCGATTTGGTAACGATCATCGGTCCGCTGCCCGTCATCTGATACTTCACCACCGAAGCCAGCTGCGCCCCGGTCAGGCTGGTATCCGCCGTGTTGTAGTAGGATCGCGACTCGCGATTGAGCGTCCCGCGTCCCGAGAGAATCGAAAACGGCGCGCCCGATTGCCACGTCATCGTGCCACCCAGAATCCACCCGCCGATCACCCGGTTCAGCGGGCCGGTACGCCAGCTTGTGCCCCTTGCCGAAGGGAAGTTCGTAATAGCCGTCGGCCTTGATCATGTGCGTCAAATCGAAGTTCGCGCGCGAGCGTTCGATCTTCGGATTGGCTATGTCCAGGAAGTGCTGCAGCCGGTTCTGGCTGTCGCCATCCGCATCGCTCAGCACCTTGCTCCACGTATAGTTGGCTTCGAAGAAGATCCCGTTCTGCGTATGGTGGCGGACCTCCACCTGCAGCGAGTTGTAGCTGGAGCTCGAATAGTTGGTAAGCAGGTCGGTGCCCAGCGCATTGGGATTCTGGAAGAACGGCACCGCGTTGGTCGGGTTGTAGCCGTTCGTCTGATAGTAAGTCGCTAACTCGCCCACCTCGCCGGTCTGCAGGTAGAAAATCGCATTGCCGTCCGTCAGCGCGCCCTTCGCCAGCTTGGGGAAAACCGTCAGCTGCTGGCTGCCGGGAATCGACGCGTTGTACGCCGGGTTGAACCCGTTCCCCACAGCCTGGGCCAGAAATCCATTCTTCTGCGCGCGCAGGAAATCGTTGAGGAAACCGTTCTGGTTGATCACCACCTGGTTGAAGTCGAACGCGCGGTAAGCTCCCACCACGTGATTGCCCACATATCGCGCTTCAAACACCGTGCCTTTGAAATCGTGCTGCACGCCGATCGAATACTGCTGCACCCGCGGATGATGCAAATTCGGATCCACCATGCCCACCGTGTTGAAGGGGTTGGTGGCGTAATTCTGCGCCACCGTCAGCGGCACCTGAAACGTGGGCAGATCGATCTTCGGCAGGCCCGTCGATACGCGGCTGCTCAACCCCGTGTCGGTCGCCAGCCCTTGCAGGCCGGTATTCAATTCGAGCAGGCTCTCCGGCGCCAGGATGGATTGGTCATTCACGTAGCTGATCGAATAGCCGCCGCGAATCGCGGTCTTCCCATTTCCGGTGACGTCCCAGGCAAACCCGAAGTTGGGCGCGAAATCTTTCGTCTCGCGGTTATACCAGGGGCTGCCCACCGATGCTCCGGCGAAGTTCAAGGTCGCATTCGAAAGCAGCGTCGATTCGGCCGTGCCCGTCAGTGCCGGCGCCAGTTCCAGCGAATCCCGTCTCGTTCACCACACCCGGAAGCTGATACCGCAAACCCAGCGTCACCGTCAGGCGCGGCAGGACTTTCCACTTGTCCTGCACGTAGAAGGAAGTATCGTCAGAGATGAAGTGCCGCAGGAAAGGCGCGTTGTTGACGAACCCCGAATTGCGGCTGGTGACATTCAATGTCTGGCTGTAGCCATCGATGTAGCCGCCCAGCGTCGCCAATAGCGAATTCGCCGTGGCAAGGTCGGTGGTGGAAATCCCCGGAAGATCGCGCCGCGTCAGCGGACTCTGCCCGGACCCCATCGCCAGGCTGTAACTCGGAATCACGCCGGCCCGGTCATAGGATTCCACGCCGATGTGCTGATAGTGAAACCCGAACTGCACATAGTGCCTGCCATGCTGCCAGGCCGCGTCGTCGGAAAGATTGTAGGTGTTGGTGGTGCGTCCCTGCGTCTGGAATTCGTTGACCGGATCGGTGAACAGCGTGCCCGTCAGAATGTAGGGCACAGTGCCGTCCGCGTTATTGAAGTACCCGTAAGTCAGGTTGAAGCCGCCGCGCAGCTCGTTGGTGATGGTCGAACCCGGCGTCCATCGCCAGGACGCCGCCGCCAGGTCCGCGTGCGTCGGATTCGGTCACCGCCGGCGTCACTCCGAAATTGTTGGAGGCGTCCGGGCGGTCCGAGTTGTCCCGGTTGTGCGCGTAAGTGGCGCTGATCGCATGCTTCGGACTCAGGTTGTAATCCATCTTGCCGGTGATGTTGTCCAGCAGTTCGTTGCCGCGTTGATTGAAGCGGTAGCCGCTATAGTTGCGGCCGTCGCCCAGCGTGGCGCTGTTGATTTTATCGGGCGTCGGCGTTTGCGCCAGCAGCGCCTGCATTCCGCTATCGACGGCGGTCAGCCCGCGCAGCGGCAGCAGCGGCGACTTTGCGCAGTCACACCGCCGGAACTGTACGTGAAAATCCCGTTGCGCGCGTCCGCCGTCAGCACCGCCAGATCCTGCGGCTGCTGCTGATGCGCGCGAATCGCTTCGTAGCTCGCGTAGTAAAACAGCTTGTCCTTGCGGATCGCTCCGCCGATATCGCCGCCGAACTGATTCTGGTTCAGAAACGGCCGCCCGATGCCCGATTGATTGTTGAACCAGTCGTTGGCCGCGAAATGGTTGTTGCGGTTGTACCAGAAGAGTTCGCCGTGAACTTCGTTGCCGCCCGAAGGCGTGGAGAACGCCGTCTCGGTGGCGCCGCCCGACGCCGCGGCGTTCGGGTTCGACGTGATCAACGTCACCTGGTGCACCTGTCCCACCCGCAGTTTGTTGGGCGTGTAATCGAGCGCGTTGTCGCGAATGTAGTTGTCCTGGATGTTGACGCCGTCGAGCGTCATATTCGAATACGAAGTGCGCAGCCCGTTGATTACCGTGGTCGAATTGCCGTTGGACGCCACACCGGCCTGCGTCTGCATGATCCCGAGCACATCGCGGTCGAGAATCGGCAGATTCTTGATCTGCTCCATGCTCACCGTGTTGCTGACTTCCGCATTGGCGACATCGACTCCCTGCACCTCGGCCGTGACCTCGACCGATTGGGAGAGCCCGGCCAATTGAAGTTTCACCGTGGGAATATCCGTCTCGCGCGCGGCATCCACCGTGATCCGGCGCAGCGTGCTCTTCAGGAATCCCTTGGCGGTGAAGGTGAGATCGTATTCGGCCGGCCGCACCCCGATCAGGTTGTAAATTCCTTCCGCGGACGTCTTTGAGGTCAACAGGGGTTTCTGTCCGCCGCTCAGGTACAGTTCCACGTCGGCCCCTCCGACCGCTGCTCCCGTGGAATCGATGACCGTCCCGGAAATTCGCCCGGACGATTGAGCACTGGCGAAAACCGGCAAAAAGACACAGCAAAGCAACATCCCACCTAGGTGACGCATATGAACTATTGAACCCCAGTTTTAGACGGATGACGCTGCGAAATGCCGCGCTGTGCGGGTTAAATGGTGAAACTATTTTAACGTCTGTCGTGAGGTACCCTGTAGTTGCGACAGTAGTTGCGATAGCAATTGCGATATGAGACTTCGTGAGATTGCCGATGCCCTCGGCTGCCGCCTGGCAGGCGACGGCGAAATCGAGATCCGCGGTGTAGCCGGGATGGAGCATGCCGTCCCGGGTCAGCTTACATTCCTGGCGAATCCGAAATACGCGCCCAAGGTCCGGCACACCAAGGCCAGCGCCATTCTGGCCGCCGAAGCGTTGACCGGTATGGAGATTGCGTGCCTGATCTCTGAAAATCCTTACCTGGATTTCGCGCGCGCGCTGGCCTTGTTTTACCAGCCTCCGCGCCCCGCGCCGGGCATTCACCCGCAAGCTTATGTAGCGCCAACCGCGACTCTGGGCGAAAACTGCTCGGTGGGTCCCTTTGCGGTGGTCGGGGAGCGCGTGCGCATCGGCAAGAATGCCGTGATCCACCCGCACGTTGTGCTCTATGAAGGCGTGGAAATCGGCGACGATTTTCTGGCGCATTCGCACGCGACGGTCCGCGAATTCTGCCGGATCGGGGATCGCGTGACGCTGCAGAACGGAGTGGTTGTCGGCGGCGATGGTTTCGGCTTCGCGCGCCGCGCCGATGGCGTTCAGGTGAAAATCGTACAGTCCGGCGTCACCATCCTCGAAGACGATGTCGAGATTCAGACCCTGACCTCGATCGACCGCGCCACCGTGGGAGAGACGCGCATCCGGCGCGGGGCCAAGATCGATAGCCTGGTGCAGGTGGGGCACGCCTGCACGGTGGGCGAGGACAACATCATCTGCGCCCAGACCGGGCTTGCCGGCAGCACGGTGCTGGAGCGCAACGTGGTGCTCGCCGGGCAGGTCGGCTCCAGCGGCCACCTGACCGTCCACGAAGGCGCGGTGGTCTACGCGCAAAGCGGCATCGGCGGCGATGTCGAGAAGGGCGGCCGGATCTCCGGTTCTCCGGCTTTTGCCGCTGGCGATTGGCTGCGCGCCGTCACGGCCTTTCAAAAACTTCCCGAACTGCTCAGAAACATGCGCGAACTGAAAAAGAAAGTCGATGAGTTAAGACAGAATGTCGAATCCAACTCCGCCTCATAGTGAACGGCGCCCGGTCGCTTACCTGAACGACAAGTTTATGAACAGCCCCGATGCGCGGGCCATGCGCATCCTGGCGGAATTTCTGGAGCCCTTCGGCCACTTTCGCCGCGAAAAAGTGCGCGATACGGTGGTCTTCTTCGGTTCCGCGCGCATCAGCGAAAACGAGGGGCCGCTCGCTAAATTCTATGACGACGCCCGCCTTCTGGCGCGCATGCTCACCGAATGGAGCGTGCAGTTTACCAATGGAACTTACCGCTTCGTGGTCTGCTCCGGCGGCGGACCGGGCATTATGGAGGCCGCCAATCGCGGCGCGGCGGATGCCAACGGCAAGACCGTGGGACTCAACATCGGGCTGCCGTTCGAACAGTTTCCCAACCCGTACATCACTCCCGAACTGAGCTTCGAATTCCATTATTTCTTCATGCGCAAGTTCTGGTTCGCCTACCTGGCGAAGGCGCTGGTGGTCTTCCCGGGCGGCTTCGGAACGCTGGACGAGATGATGGAAATTCTGACCCTGGTGCAGACCCAGAAGCTGGCCAAGAAAATGACCGTGGTGCTCTACGGGTCGCGCCTACTGGAAGGAGATCATCAACTTCGATGCGCTGGTGAAATACGGCATGATCGCCGAGGAAGATCTGGGGCTGTTCCAGTTTCGCCGACGATCCCGATACCGCCTTCGAACTCCTGAAGGAAGGGCTACTGCAATACGCGATGCCGGACACGCCGGAGACGCCGTCGATCGCGAAATCCACCAATCCGCAGAAACCGGCGGGGGCATAGAAGCCGGCATGTTCTCGCGAAAAGTTGGGCCAGGCGTGGAGATTCGCCTGTTTGAGCTGAGCGATGCCGAGACCGTGTTCGCGTCCGTGGAGCGCAACCGGCAGTACTTGCGGCAGTGGCTGCCCTGGGTGGATTTCACTTCTTCGCCGGATCAGATTCGCAACTTTATCGTGCGGGTACGCGATCAGTTCGAAACGGGGCGCGGACCGCAGGCCGGAATCTGGATCGGCAACGAATTCGCGGGTTCGGTGGGCTGCCACCCGATCGATTGGCCCAACAAGAACTGCAGCATCGGCTATTGGATTGAAGAGCGCCACCAGGGAAAAGGAGTCATGACGCGCTGCTGCGCGAATCTGATCGACTACCTTTTTCGCGAGCTGGGCCTGCATCGCGTCACCATCCAATGCGGCACCGGCAACCAGCGCAGCTGCGCGATCCCGGAACGGCTGGGGTTCACGCGGGAAGGGATCACGCGGGAAGGAGAATGGGTGAACGACCGCTGGCTCGACCTGGTGGTGTGGTCCATGCTGGAGCGGGACTGGCTGGCACGCCCGGCAGACTCGCGCGCCAAGCCAGCCAAAGGCCGCTAGTTCCTCGCCTACTTGAAGACGAGGAGGAAGCCGTCGGTGGAACCGCCCATGAAGCCGCCGCCGCCGCTGGCGGCGTTGGGTAGGCCGATGTTGCCGTAGCCGCCTACGTAGACGCTGCCATCGGTGCCCACTACGAGGCTGGTGCCGACGTAGGTGCTGCCGAGGCCCATGTAGGTCGAGAAGAGAATACCGGCGCGCCCGGCGACACCGGGCTTGATCTCCGCGACGAACACATCGATGCCGGCGCCCCATCCGGGCTGAGGGGCCGCGACCGTAAACAGGTCGGGCGAAAGCGTGTACCCGGCGAGGTAAATATTGCCCGCGGCATCCGCCTTGACGGCGTAGGCCACTTCGCCCTGCGAGCCGCCGAAGTACGTGGAGTAGACCAGGAAATGCGGCGGGTCGCTGGGATTCACTACCGCGACGAAAGCATCGCCGTTGCCGCCGGCATTGCGCTGCACGGCATCCTGCGTGACCACCAGGTCCGAGGACAGCGTATAGCCGGTGACGATCACGTTATTCTTCGAATCGAGCGCGAGCGCGCGAACCTCCTCGACGTCGGAGCCGCCGAAGTAGGTGGAATAGATCAGCGAAGGCGTGCCGAACTTGGTCATGTCCATCTTGCCGATGACGATATCCTCGGGGCCCGACAGACTCTGGCGGTAGCCGGAACCTTCCATGGGGAACTGGGTGGAAACGGTGCTGGCGGCGAAGTAGACCATGCCGTCGGTACCCACGGCGATGGCGCGTCCGTCATCGGAAAGTTCGCCGCCCAGGTAGGTCGAATAGAGCATCGAGCTGCTGTTTGGATCGATCTTGCAGAGGTAGGCATCCTGGCCGCCATAAAGCACGCCTGCGTAGGCGCTGGTCGTCACGGGGAAGTCGGTAGACTTGGTCGTACCGATGGTATAGATGTAGCCGTTCTTATCGACCGCGATGCCGTTGCCGGACTGGTTGCCGGTGGTGCCGCCGAGATAGGTGGAGTAGATCAGCGAAGTGCCGCCGTAGCCGCTCGGGTCGACGGCGGCGATGAAACTCAGCACGCTGGTGGCGGAACTGGCGGTCTGCACGGAACTGCCGGCCATGGGGAAATCGACCGAAGTGGTGGTGCCGGTCAGGTAAGCGACGCCTTTGGAATCGACATCGATGGCCAGCGGAATATCGAGCGCCGAGCCGCCGAGATAGGAGAAGTACTTCAACGCGAAATTGCCGTTGGCGGTGGTATCGATAATCGCCAGAAAAATGTCGGTCAGGCCGAGCGAGTGATCGCTATACGCGCCATCGATCGTGGAGAACTCGGCGGTGGTGGTGGAGCCGGTCAGGTAGAGCAGGCCGTTCGGACCCATCTTCATGGCGGTGACCTGGTCGGCGCCCGAGGTGCCGATGTAGGCGGTGTAGAGCAGGATCGGGTCAATGGTCAGAGCGCGCGAACGGTCGTAGCCGGCCAGGCGGAAGCCGACTTCGTTGCGCGAGAGCATCACGTAACTGCCTTCAATTTTGCGTTGGTCCTGGAAGATCGCGGGCGCCTTCTGGAGCATGCGGGCATCGCCGGATTCGAGCGCGATGTCGCCTTCCGGAGTCAGGCTGACGCGCACATCGCCGTGGAACTTCATGCGAATGGCATCGGGGTTGGCGCCGGGCGCGAGGACGAAATCGTATTCGAGCTGATTCTGTGTCCCGTAATAGACCACGTCGATGCCGGGGTAGACGGCCTGATAGCTGACGCGGGCATAGTTGGCGATGCCGCCGCGCCAATGGTCGCGAGTTCCCACCATGTAATTGGTGACCGCGGACATTTTCTCTTGCGCTTGGATGACCGGCTTGGGGTTGGAGTGCACGAAGCCGATATCGACGGGGTTGCCGCCCACCAGAAACGCCGGCCCGTGCGAGGTGAGCTGGAAGTTGGCGCCGGCGGAACGTGCGGTAAAGCGCACCGTGGGGTCGAACTGGCCGCGGTTTTCCTCAAAGCGCAGCGGAAGGCGCGCCATGGCCGCCTGGGCTTTGGGGACCACGGGAGCGGGCGGTGTCGCGGCGAGGACAGCACCGGCGCAAAGGAAGAACGCAAGATGAAGATTACGGGGCATACGATTTACTATTTAAACATGGGTAACCGAATTGTCGAAATGGGCGAAAACTTCACAGGCGTGAAAAATCAGAAACTTACGCGCCTTTTGGGGTGGCTTTTCGCCGCATTCACACTTGCCGCCGCAGCCGGAATGACGTTGATTCAGCCTCGCGGAACTGGCCGCCGAACTCGAGTTCCAAGGCGGGGCATCCGACCATTCTATACACCGGTCCGAACGTGCTATACCGCAGCAAACACATCCCTGGATCGATTTTCGGGGGCACGGGATCCAACGCCGCCGGACTCGCCACCCTCAGGGAAGAAGCCGGCAAACTGCCGCGCAACGGTGAAATTGTGATTTACTGCGGCTGTTGCCCGTGGGACCGCTGCCCCAACATCAAACCGGCGCTGGACCTTCTCAAAGAAATGGGTTTCACGAGGGTGAAAGCCTTGTACCTGGAGACCGGATTCAAGCCCGACTGGATCGACAAAGGCTATGCGACGGAACGCTGGCCCATAAATAGTAAAACAGGCCGGTGCTTCCCGACATCCTCACCAGTAGGCGCGCACCAAAGCGACGGGAGGGTGTTCATGACAAACGCACGGCTCGGTCCAACGCTTTCGATTCTGCTGCTTACAGTTTGTGTAGCAGGCGCCCAACAGACGACTGGTGTTGCGGGTTCGGCCAGCGCCACCACGACTGTGAACGGGACACAACTTCCGGCTCCGCCTCCGAAATTTGGCGGCGTCATCAAGGAGACCCTGGAGGGATCGAAATCCTGGTGGCCGCCGCGTTTGGTGCCGCCCAAGGGGGCGCCCAACATCCTGCTGATCCTGACCGACGATCAGGGTTACGGCGTCAGCAGCACGTTTGGAGGCGTCATCCCCACTCCGGCGCTGGATCGGGTAGCGAAGGCGGGCCTGCGCTTTACCGAGTTCAACTCCACGGCGCTTTGCTCGCCGACACGGGCGGCATTGATCACGGGACGCAACCACCACTCCGACGGCTTCGGACAGATCAGCGAGCTTTCGACCGGTTTCCCCGGCTACGATTCGATCATCGGTCCGGAAAACGCCACAATCGGCAACATCCTTAAGGGGAACGGATATGCGACGTCGTGGTTCGGCAAGAACCACAACACGCCGGCTTTCCAGTACAGCGTGGCGGGGCCGTTTAATCAATGGCCTTCGGGGATGGGGTTCGATTATTTCTACGGGTTCATGGGCGGCGAGACCGACCAATGGACGCCGTACCTGTTTCGCGATCACACGCAGGTTTTTCCGTGGGTGGGCAAGCCCGATTACAACCTGACCACCGACATGGCGGACGAGGCGATCCGGTACATGAGGGCGATGAACGCGGCGGATCCCGATTCGCCGTTCTTCCTCTACTACGCTCCGGGCGGCAGCCACTCGCCGCACCAGCCGACGAAGGAGTGGGTCGAGAAGTTCAAGGGCAAGTTCGACATGGGTTGGAATGCCATGCGGGAACAGATCTTCGCGAACCAGAAGCGGCTGGGAGTGATTCCGGCGAACACCAAGCTGACGGAATGGCCGGACAGCCTGCCGAAATGGGAAACACTTTCCGCCGACGAGAAGAAACTCTACGCGCGGCAGGCGGAAGTTTACGCCGCCTACACGGCATACACCGATAGCGAGATCGGGCGTGTGATCCAGCAGGTGGACGACATGGGCAAGCTCGACAACACCCTGATCATCTACATCTGCGGGGACAACGGCACGAGTCCCGAGGGCACGCTTTCCGGCACGCCGAACCAGTGGACCGCCTACAATGGCATTCTGGATTTTCCGATCGCGGAGCAGATGAAATTCTACGACGTGTGGGGTTCGGCGGAGACCTATCCGCACATGGCCGTGGCATGGTCCTGGGCATTCGATACGCCGTTCAAATGGACGAAACAGATTGCGTCGCACTTCGGCGGCACGCGGCAGGGGCTGGCGATTTCGTGGCCGGGCCACATCAACGACCCGGGCGGGATTCGCAATCAGTTCCACCACGTTATCGACATCGTGCCGACAATTCTCGAAGCTACCGGAATTCAGGCGCCAAAGCTGTTTGACGGCATACCGCAAAAGCCGATCGAAGGCGTCAGCATGATGTACCTGTTCGACAAGGCGAACGCCAACGCGCCGACGACTCATCGCACCCAGTATTTCGAGATCATCAGCAATCGCGGAATTTACCAGGACGGGTGGTACGCGAACACGACGCCGCCAGAAGGACCGTGGATTCTGAACGCGCCGATGCCGGCGCCGGGAGAGTACCAGTGGGAATTGTACAACCTCAAAGACGACTATTCGCAAGCCAACGACCTGGCGGCGAAGATGCCGGACAAGTTGAAGCAAATGCAAAAAGTATTTGACCAGGAGGCGGCCAAATACAACGTGCTGCCGCTGGACAACCGGACTTTCGCGCGCGCCATCGAGCCGAGGCCGAGTACGACGGCGGGCAAGACCGACTTTACCTACCGGGGAGTGAATCCGGGCATCGCGACCGCCAACGGGCCGGACCTTTTGGGCAGATCGTACACGATCACCGCGGAGGTCGAGGTACCGGAGGGAGGCGGCGACGGGATGATCGTGACCACGGGCGGACGCTGGGGCGGCTACGGGTTGTACATTCTCAAAGGCAAGCCGGTCTTCGATTACAACATGCTGATTCTGGCGCAATATCGTTGGGAGGGGCAGGATGCGCTTTCCCCGGGCAAGCATACGATCGTGTTCGATTACACCTATGACGGCCCGGGAATCGCCAAGGGCGGCACGGGTGTGCTGAAGGTGGACGGCAAGGTGGTCGATACACGGAAGCAGCCGAATTCGATCGCGTTCCTGCAGGTATCCGATGAAACCTTCGATGTGGGAATCGACACGCGTACGGGGGTGAACGATCACGACTACCAGGTGCCATTCGCGTTCCATGGGACGATCGACAAGCTGACCATCCACCTGGGGCCGTCGCAGTTCACGGATAAGGACAAGGGCACGGCTTCGAGGTCGATCGCCAAGGCGAAAGACTAGGCGCGAGGTTTGGCGATGGCAACCACAGTGATTTGCCTGGCGGCAGCTCTCGAGATGTTGACGGGAGTTGCCCTGCTGGGAGCGCCGGAAACGGTTTCCCGATTACTTTTGAATGCCGGTCTTGGAGATAGCGGGATGGCGATCGCGCGGTTAGCGGGGCTGGCGTTGTTCTCGCTGGGAGTGGCATGTTGGCCACGCGGGGATGCGCCGGCCACGGGCGGCCTGCTGACTTACAATTTGCTGGCGGTGCTCTATCTCGGGTATCTCGGCGGGTTACTGGGATACACGGGGTATCTGCTGTGGCCGGCGTTTGCGCTGCATTGCGTGCTCACGCTGTTACTGGCGCGCTGCCACGTTTCGCGGTGGCTCGCGCTTTCCGCGGAGATGCGATGGCGCGAGCGGCCGCGCTACCTGGCATAGTAGCCGTCGCGGGTTTGGACGATCAGGCCCTTCTGCCTGGTGGTCAGTTTGATCTTGCGATACTGTCCGCTCTTGCCTGGAGCTTGTGGGGTATAGCCAATGCTGTATTGGTTGCGCAGGGTTTCTTCGATGGCCGCGTAGGTCCTGGTGATGGGGTTGGCTTCGGAGACTTCGAAGAATTCGCCGCCGGTTTCCTGGGCGAGGCGCTGCAGCGCCTTCTTGCCTTTGAGGGCCATCACGCCCATGGCAGCGCCGCGCACGGGACGACGCCTGCCGGCGGGGTGGTCCGCGAACAGGATGCTGTAGATGCTGGTATCGGCGCGCTGGGCATACTCGATGGCGGTGGTGAGGGTGGTGGTATCGCGCACGGAAACGCCATCCGAGAGGATGATGAACGCCTTGCGGCCGTGGTGCGGGCGCATCTGGCTTTCCGCGGTATCGCGAATGGCGCCGAAGATGACGGTGGCGAACCGCTCGGGAATGGTGAGGCGATCCAAGGCGGCGGCGAGTTCGGCGTGCGAGGTGGTGAAGGGCTGCAGCAGGCGGACCTTGGTATCGAAGGCAGCGACGAAGGCGGCGTCGGTGCCTTCGCGGAGCACCTGATGGAGGAAGGTGAAGCTGGCCTTGCGTTCCGGTTCGAGGACACTGCTCTGGCTGCGGCTGGTATCGACGAGGAGGCCGATGGTGAGCGGCAGGTCGCTTTCGCGGGAGAAATGGGAGATGGTCTGGCGCTTGCCGGCGTCTTCAAGGCGGAAGTCTTCGCGCGTCAAATTGCGCGCGATGCGGCCGTCTTTGTCGCGCACGGTGGCCATCAGGGTAACGAGATCGACGCCGGCCGAGAAGGTGGGCTGCTGCGCCAGCAGGGGGAAGGCGGTGGACAACAGGAAGGCGCGGCGGGAGAGATCCATAGTGCTCTACCTTAATACGCGCGACGGGGGCGGGACGACGAGCTATTTCGCGGGCGGACTGTTCCAGGGCTGATCGACGGTGGAATAGTCTGGCGGGACTTGGAATAGGAGCGGGTCGGGCTCTATGAGGCTGATGTGCTCGAGACGGGTTTCGCCGGTGCCCATGCAGTTCGACCTCTTCTGGAGCAGGATGATTCGTAACTCCGTGGAATACCAGCTTTCGACTACCGATACATTGTCCTCACACGCGGGCGAGGACTGAGAGGAAACGGTGGTGATGCGCTCCCCGGTGGTGGTCAAGCCTTCGATGAGGCGGGTTCCCAGGGATTCCGACGTGGTATGCAACTCACCGAACTTGGGGGAGGAGAACCACACTGTTTTTTGAGGTGCGTCCGAGGGATTCGGCGGCGGGAGCGGGCGCGGATCGACAAGGCGGCGCGCAAGCTTACGATCCGTATCCAGGTAATAGTGAACTCCCGCCACGGGGTCTTCGATATTCACTACCTGAGTGGCGATGGGGTCACGGGGAACAGAGACGTCTTCGCGGGTGCGGCCGGCCGAATCGCGATACACGCGAATGGTCTTTAGTGGGAGCACATTATGCACGTTCGGCCGGGGATTTTCGACGTTTACCTGGTCGGCTGAAAATGGTCGGCCGGGGATGGACGGCACCGGCAGGGATTGCCCGAATGCGAGGGTAGTGAACACGAATGCCAGGGGAAAACGCACAGACTCCTCCTTCGTTCAAAGGCATGACGCTGCGGGCCGATCCAGCGTTCAGTGGGAGACCAGGAAGAAGGCGGCGCCGATGGCGATGGCGTCTTCGAGGAGGGCGATGGGGAGGTCTTTGCCGGCGGCGCGGGCGAGGCGGACGCGGGCTTCATAGCCGCCCAGGGTTCCGACCACGGCTCCGGCGATGCCGGCGACGGCGCCGAGCACCATCGAATCGGCCGCGAGGGCGGCGCCGCACATGGCACCCATGACGATACGGGCGATGAAGCCGGGGGGCGCCTTGCGGCTGGGGGTCTTGGGCAACTGGTCGGCGATCAGTTCGCCGATGGCGAGCAGGGAAAAGATATACGGAGTGGCGGCGTAGCCGAGGAAGGCAAGGGGCGTGTTTTCGAGATGCAGCCAGCGCAGGGCGGCGGCCCAACTGACGGCGGCGGGGGCGGTGAGGGAGCGAAGGCCGGCTGACCACACCGATCAGGAAAGCGCACAAAAGGTAGGGCGACATTTTAATTCTCCAGTTCTCCGAGCATGGTGGGCACCAATTCGCTGACGGTGGGATGAATGTGCACGGCGCGCTGAATCACGGTGTAGGGGGCCTTGGCGTACATGACGTCGAGAAGGGAGTGAACTACCTCATCGCCGGTGACGCCGAGGATGGCTGCGCCGAGGATCTGCTTGGATTCGGCATCGATCACCACTTTCATGAAGCCCTGGGATTCGCCTTTTTCGACGGCGCGCGCGACGCGGGTCATGGGGCGCTTGCCGAAGAGCAGGGGGCGGCCGGATTTGCGGGCCTCGGTTTCGGTGATGCCGATGCGGCCGAGGGGCGGATCGGTGTAGAGGGCGTAGCAGGGGATGCGGTCGCTGACGCGGCGCGGGTCGTTATCGAGCAGGTTGGCGGCGACGATTTCGTAATCGTTATAGGAGGTATGGGTGAAGGCGCCTTTGCCGTTGCAATCGCCCATGGCCCAGATGCCGGGGACGCTGCTGCGCAACTGATCGTCGACCTGGATGTAGCCATGGTGGTCGACGGCGACGCCGGCTTTCTCGAGGCCGAGGTCGTCGGTATTGGGGCGGCGGCCCACGGCGAGGAGGACGTGAGAGCCGGCGACATCGGGCGAGCCCTCTTCGCATTCGGCATGCGCGATGACCTCGGCGCCGTTGCGGGAGAAGGCGATGCATTTGGCGTTGAGGCGGACGTGAATGCCTTCGCGTTCCAGGATCTCGCGCATCGCGGCGGAGACATCCTCATCTTCGCGCTGGATCAGGCGGGGGCCCATTTCGAGGATGGTGACCTCGCTGCCGAAGCGGCGGAACATCTGTCCGAATTCGAGGCCGATGTAGCTGCCGCCGACGACGATCAGGTGTTTGGGGAGGAAATCGACCGCCATCATGGAGCTGTTGGTGAGGTAATCGATCTGGTCCACGCCGGGCATGGGGGGAACGACGGCACGGCCGCCGACATTGATGAAGATGGCGGGGGCGGTGAGGCGGGCGGCGCCGACGCTGACTTCCGTGGGGGATTCGAAGCGGGCATGGTCCTGGAAGACGGTGCAGTTTTCCAGGTGCTTGAGGGAGGATTCGAGGCCATCGCGGGATTGCGCCAGGATGTCGTCCTTCCGCTGCTTAACGCGTTTCATATCAACGGTTACCGGACCCGGGGCAGTGACGCCGAATTCGGCGGCGCGGCGCACCATGTGGGCGGCGTAGGCGCTGGCGACCATGGTTTTGGTGGGGATACAGCCGGTGTTGACGCAGGTACCACCGAAGAGCTTGCGTTCAATGATGGCGACCTTTTTGCCGGCGGCAGCGAGCCGGCGGGCGAGGGAGGGGCCGGCCTGACCGGTCCCGATGACGATGGCGTCGAACGCA
Source organism: uncultured Solibacteraceae bacterium (assembly GCA_963811575.1). GTDB lineage: Bacteria > Acidobacteriota > Terriglobia > Bryobacterales > Bryobacteraceae > Solibacter. Next base: position 1,225,282 of record CAWERY010000018.1, read on the forward strand.
GTGGGCATTCCCATTAGGATACTCTGGTGATGATTTTAAAGGAATAAGGGGAAATAAATTTGGGAAGAAATAGTCCTTCGCGCACGTCTATGGAGTTTGGGGGCGGACACACAATGACTGGAATTTTGCAGCTGATCCCCGCAAATGGGGGCATGTGGAAGATTCCCACAAAAGAGTCAAAAATGTCTGATTATCCTGCAATACTGTTGGGTTATACTGAGATTTCAAGAGGTTGCTGATGAAAAAATATGGAAAGTTCGCGGCTCTGATTGTAGTTGTGATCGGAACTCTCGTGTGGCTGGCGACGGCGGGCATGAAAGAGAACCAGACCTATTACAAGACCATCACGGAACTTTCCCAGATGGGCAATCGGGCTTACGGCGCGCGCACGCGTGTGGGCGGCGACGTAGAGGCCGGATCGATCCAGCGCGTTGGCAACCAGGTGCAGTTCGTCCTGGTACAGGACACGACCAAGTTGAAGGTCGCCTATACGGGCACCGATCCCCTTCCCGACACTTTCAAAGACGGCGCGCAGGCGCTGGCCGATGGCAAGCTGGACAAAGACGGGGTATTCCGCGCGGGCCGCATACAGGCCAAGTGCGCATCGAAATACGAAGCCAAACCGGGGCAGCTTACGCCCGGCAAGAACGCTCCCAACATCAACACCGGCAAAGCAAGTATCTAACGTAGAGGGTGGATATGGAAAACCTGGGTTCGCTGGCCATACTACTGGCCTTCTGTGTGGCGTTGTATGCCACGGTGGCCTGCGTCGTGGGCCGCATCAAACACAAGCCTTTTCTGATAGTTAGCGGAGAACGGGCGGTCTACGCGATCTGGGCGTTGATCACCACGGCGTCGGGCATCCTGGTATACGCCCTGATGACGAGCGACTTCCGCTTCTCTTATGTGGCGGAGCATTCCAACCGCACGATGCCGCTGCTTTATAAGTATGCGGCGTGGTGGGGCGGGCAGGAAGGCTCGCTGCTGTTGTGGAGCTGGCTGCTTTCCACGTACACGATGGTGGTGGTCTTTACCAACCGCCGGAAGCTGCGCGACATGATGCCGTGGGTGATCGGCGTGATGACGACGATTCAGAGCTTCTTCCTGGTGCTCAACAATTTCGTGGCGAATCCCTTCCAGATGCTGGCGGTGGACAAGCTGATCACGGCGGTACCGGACGGGAACGGACTGAGTCCGCTGCTGCAGTATCCGGCGATGGCGATTCATCCGCCGATGCTGTACCTGGGGTATGTCGGTTTCTCGGTGCCGTTCGCGTTCGCGATCGGATCGCTGATTACGCGGCAGCCGGGCGATTCGTGGATTCACACGACGCGGCGGTGGACGCTGGTGACGTGGCTGTTTCAGAGCACGGGCATCATGCTGGGCGCGGCGTGGGCTTACCACGTACTCGGCTGGGGCGGCTACTGGGGCTGGGATCCGGTGGAGAACGCGTCGCTGCTGCCGTGGCTGAGCGGGACGGCGTTTTTGCATTCGGTGATGATGCAGGAAAAGAAGGGCATGATGAAGGTGTGGAACATCGTGCTGGTATCGACCACCTTCTTCCTCTGCATTCTGGGCACGTTCCTGACGCGCTCGGGCGTGGTGCAATCGGTACACGCGTTCGCACGGTCTGAGATCGGCAAGTACTTCGTAGGTTTCATGGCGGTGGGGATCGCGGCGGTGATCTTCCTGATTCTGGACCGGCTGGATTATTTGAAGAGCGAATCGCAGCTGGAGAGCGTGGTCTCCCGCGAATCGAGCTTCCTGTTCAATAACCTGATTTTGCTGGCGAGCTGCTTCGCGGTGTTGTGGGGCACGCTGTTCCCGGTGATCAGCGAGGCGCTGACGGGCGATAAGATTTCGCTGGACGCGGACTGGTACAACCGGCTGATGGTGCCGATCGGGCTGTTCCTGTTGTTCTTAACGGGAGTGGGGCCGCTGTTCGCGTGGCGGCGCACGTCGGTAGAGAGCCTGCGGCGCAACTTCCAGATTCCGGGAATTGCGGCGGTGGTGCTGGTGGGCGCGTTGATCGCGGCCGGTATGCGGCATTTCTACGCGCTGACCTCTTTCGGCTTCTGCATGTTCGTGGCGCTGACGGTGTTGATCGAATTCTACAAGGGCGCGCGCTCGATTGCGGCGAAGAACTCGATGAACCTGATTCACGCGACGTGGGAGCTGACGCACCGGAATACGCGGCGGTACGGCGGGTACCTGGTGCACATGGGAATCGTGCTGGCGTTCATCGGCTTCACGGGGCACGCCTTCAACCTGGCCGAGGTCAAGGAACTGAATACCGGCGACGCGATGAAGATCGGCACCTACGAACTGCGCATGGTGAACCTGGCGCAGGGCGAGGAAGAGAATTACGCGTGGCACCGGGCCACGATGATGGTCACGAAGAATGGCGAGACGCTGGGCACGCTGGAGCCGGAGAAGCGCTTTTACAAGGCGAGCAAGCAGGGCACGAGCGAAGTGGGAATCCGGGTGCGGCCGAATGAGGATTTGTACCTGAATTTCGGCGGCATGAGCGATGACAACCAGCGCGCGGTGATTCAGGCGTACGTATTTCCGCTGGTCTCCTGGATCTGGATCGGCACGCTGACGGTAATTTTCGGGACGCTGATCTGCCTGGTGCCGAGCAAGGTGAAGATGCAATATGCCCGCACGGAAGTGGTGGGGTACACGAAGAAAAATGCGACGGTTCAGAAGTAGTTTCCTGGCTTTGATGATCGCGGTGGCGGCGCTGGCCCAAACGGCCAGCGAGAAACCCTCGGTGGATGTGCGCCGCGTGGGAGCGCGGCTGCAGTGCCAGTGCGGGTGCAAGGATTCGGTGGCGACGTGCAGTATGCTGGAGTGCCACTTTTCGAAGCCCGCCAAGGAACGGATCGCGCAGATGCAATCGGTGGGGATGAGCGATTCGCAGATCGTGCAGGCGTTTGTGCGCGACTACGGCAACGGCATCTACCTGGCGCCGCCGAATGCGTTCGGCTGGATTGTGCCGTACGCGGTGGTGGGAATCGGGCTGCTGGGAATTCTGATGGTATTGCGCCGGTACATCAAGCCGCGCGCGATGACGGAGCTGGGTCCGGTAGAGATCGACGACCCGGCGCTGGCGAAGTATAAAGATCAAATCGAAAAGGATCTGGCGAACCTGGACTAGAGTGTCGGCGGACTGAGTGCCTTTGTGATTATTGCGATTACCTGCGTCATAGCGATCGTCGTTATCGTGTTTGTCCTGGGGGTTCGTCCCAAGGATTTGCCAGAGGCCGAACCGGTATCGCCCTTTCAGCACCTGGACGAGCGCAAGGCGGCGATTTACGAGAATCTGCGCGATCTGCAATTCGAATATCGCGTGGGCAAGCTTTCGGACCTGGACTACCAGCAGACCAAGCGGGATTTACAGAAGGAACTGGCCGGGGTGATGGCGGAAGTGGACCGGATCAAGGACGAGTTGAAGTTGTCCCCCGCTGCGCCGGCGGCGAAGAGCAAGCCGGTGAAACGGGAGAGCGATCCGCTGACGTGCCCGCATTGCAGCGCGCATTTCGATAAAGAGCTGAAGTTTTGCGGAGAGTGCGGCAAGCCGATGAAGGCGGTGAACGTATGAGATGCCTGATCGGATTGCTGATGGCGGCGCAGATGTACGCGGCGGTGACGGGCACCGTGACCAATCAATCCACCGGGAAGCCGCAGGCGGGCGCGACGGTGGCGTTGTACAAACTGGCGACGCGCACGGGACTGGAACTGATCGACCAGGCGAAGAGCGACGCGCAGGGCAACTTCACGATCAACCAGACTCCGCAGGGACCGCACCTGATCCGGACGGCATTTGACGGGGTCACGTACAACCACATGCTGCCGCCGGGACAACCGACGAGCGGCATTGCGATCGAAGTCTACAACGCTTCGAAAGAGCCGGGCTCCGCCAAGGTGGCGAAGCACATGATTCTTTTTGAGCCCTCGGCCGGGCAGGTGCAGGTCAGCGAGACGTACCTGCTGACGAATGACGGCAAGACGGCGTGGAACGATCCGGATAGCGGCACGTTGAAATTCTTCCTGCCGGCGGGTGCGAGCAAGCCGGATGTGAAGGCGACGGCGCCGGGCGGAATGCCGCTGGGGGCGCAGGTCAACAAGACGGCGAAGGCGGATGTGTTCGCGGTGGATTTCCCGATCAAGCCGGGCGATACGCGGATCGACGTGACCTATTCGGCGCCGTACACGGAGGGCGCGGATTACGCGGGCAAAGTTCCGAGCAAGGACGAGAACACGTACTTGATCGTGCCCAACGGGGTGACCATGAAGGGCGCGGGTTTGAACGACCTGGGGGCCGAGCCGCGCACGCAGGCGCACATCTACGGGCTGACTGCGAGCACTTATAAGGTGCAGCTTACGGGTGCTGTGGCGGCGGCTCCGGCGGAAGCAGCGCCGGACGCGGCGGGGGACGATTCGGGGCCGCGGATCGAGCAGATCATGCCGCAGGGTCAACGGCAAGACGATTCCGATCATGGGCATCGCGCTCGGCATCCTCGCGCTCGGCTTCGCGCTGTTGTATCGCGCACAGGCGACGCGCCCGGAGGAGACGCATGAACGCGGTCGGCGTTGAAGGCGTCTGGAAGTTTTACGGCGACTACCCTGCCCTGCGCAATGTGAATCTCGAGGCGGAGCCGGGCGCCTGCCTGGCGCTGATCGGCCGCAACGGCGCGGGCAAGACAACGCTGCTGCGGACGATCGCGGGCTTCTCGCGTCCCGGAAAAGGCAAGATCTCGATCTTCGGCAACTCCCCGCGCGAGACCATGGCGCGGCGCAAGATGGGCTACATCGGGCACGGCATCTCGGTCTACGACGAGCTTTCCGCGATTGAGAATCTGATGCTGTACGGGAAGCTGTACGCGCTGCGCGACCCCAGGAAATCCGCGCTGCAGTGGCTGGAGCGAACCGGCCTGGAACGCGTGAAGGACGGCTTGGTGCGGGAGTTTTCGCGCGGCATGCGGCAGCGGCTGGCGGTGGCGCGCGCGTTTCTGCACGATCCGCAGGTATTGCTGCTGGACGAGCCCTTCACGGCGTTGGACGACCGGGCGATCGAAGTGCTGCAGCGTTTGCTGAGCGAGGCACTGACGGAAGGCAAAACGATTGTGATGTCTACCCACCAATTGCGGGAAGCGCTCGCGCTTGCCACGCACGTCGCGCTGCTGAATCGCGGACAGGTGGCGTTTCACGGCCCGTGTACGCCGGAGATGGTTTCCGACCCCGGCTGGGTGTACGCGCGATACGGGGAAGGCTGATGGCATATATCGGGCAGGTGGGCACGATCTTTGCCAAAGATCTGCGCGCCGAACTGCGTACCAAGGAGGCGATCAACGCCTCGTTATCCTTTGCTTTGGTAGTGCTGCTGCTGTTTAGTTTTGCGTTCGACCCGACGGAAGAGACGACGCGCGAGATATCGGGCGGGCTGTTGTGGATTGTGTTCGCATTCGCGGGGACGCTGCTATTGAATCGCAGTTTCGCGCGCGAGTTGGGGAACGATTGCCTGGATGCGCTGATATCGGCGCCGATCCCGGGCTCGGCGCTTTTCCTGGGAAAGGCTCTGGCGAATTTCGTACTGGTGATGGCGGTGGAACTGATCGCGCTGCCGCTGTTCGGCATCTTCTACAATGTGCGTTGGACGTCGCAGTTCTGGCAGTTGATGCTGGTAGTGGTGCTGGGCACGTGGGCGATGACGGTGACGGGGACGATTTTCAGCGCGTTGACCGTGAACATCCGGCTGCGGGAAGTGATGCTGCCGATTTTGAATTTCCCGATCCTGATTCCGGCGCTTTTGGGGGCGATGCAATTGACCTCCGCGCTGGTGGCGGGCAAGCCGATCACGTCAGAGAACGACGCGTGGTTGAAGATGCTGATTGGTTTCGATGTGATGTACACGGCGGTCTCGGTATTTTTGGTGGAAACTGTACTGGTAGGGTGATCCAACATGCGCGACAAACTACTCTTCATTATCGGCGTGGCGGCAATTCTGCTGCTGGCGCGTGACATCAACGCGATCATCGACCTTCCGGAGGAACGGAACCAGGGGATCATCTTCAAGATCATCTTCTTCCACGTTCCGATGGCGATCACGGCGCTGACCTGCGCGCTGGTGGCGTTCTGCGCGAGCGCGGCGTTCCTGTTCACGAAGAACTTCAAATACGATGCGCTGGCGGTGGCGGTGACGGAAGTGGGGCTGGCGTTTCTGGCGGGCAACCTGATCACGGGCTCGATCTGGGGACGGGTGGCGTGGGGGATCTGGTGGGCCTGGGACGCGCGGCTGACCTCGGCGCTGGTTTGCTGGCTGCTTTATGCGGGGTACCTGATGCTGCGAAGGGCGATTGAAGAGCCGACGCAGCGGGCGACGTTTGCCGCGGTGTTTTCGATTTTCGCATTCCTGGATGTACCGATCGTAATTTTTTCGATCAAGTGGTGGCGTACGCAGCATCCGCAGCCGGTGTTCTGGGGCGGGGGGAGCATGCCGCGCGACTGGTTCGCTTTGTGGGCGTGGAATGTGCTCGCGATGATGCTGGTGGGTTTCGTGTTTGTTGCGGTTCGGCTGCGCCAGGAAGAATTCCAGCGCGAAATTGATTCGCTGCGCCGCGAGGCGCACGCACTTTAACGGAGATTTTATGTTCGCACTACTGCTGCAATCCGCCGAAGATGTGAGCCGGGAGATCGCCAGGCTTCAACACGGGTACCAATTCCTGAGTTACGGGCTGATTGTGGCCTGGCTGATTCTGGTGGTCTACGTACTGATGATGGTAGGCCGCGAGAAGAAGTTGAAGCGCGAGATCGCGGGGCTGCGGGCGATGCTGGAAGAGCGTCCGCGGTAAGCGGGTCAGGCGCTGTTGGCGGCGGATGGCGGAGAGGAAGGCCGGCACATCGTCCGGGCTGAAGACGGCGGTTTTGGCGCCGGTGACGATGACGACGGAGTTGGCGCGATTGGTGACGTACCAGGTGCATTTTCCAAGCTTGGCGGTACGGAAGAGGCCGTAGTAGCCGAACAGGCCGCCGTTACCGAAGAGGCGGATGGAGCCGTTGAAATCTCCGGGAGCGGCGGGCCTGGCTTCGCGGAGATCGTCCAGCGGAAAGCGGGCGGGACCGGCGAGGCGATGGATCACGACGGCGCCATTCACAACGGAATAGGCGCGCGGCGACCAGGCATACGAGCCGAAAATCAGGACGACGCCGAGGGCGAGAGCTGCGATGCTGCGCGTTGCGCCGAGCACGCCGAGCAGGAGAACGATGATTGCCGCGGTGAGGAACCTGGTAGTGGAATCGTAGGACGCGTGGAAGCGACGGCCTGAGAGCTAAAGGCATGGGCTCAGGGCCATTGTAATGGGCGGCGGGAACAGGTGGGGCGTTCCTCCGTGGACCGCCCCGCTACCAGCAGGTGGTTTGGGCGGAACCTCCGAATCCCGCCCGGTTGTAATCATGGATGACTCCGGCGTCGGGATATTACCAAGGGCGCGAAAAAAATTTGTTCACAGTTTGAGAGTGCCGACGAGATCGGAGGCGCGGGCGATGTTTTCGCGGCGGAGGAAGGCGGCGAGCTCGCGGGCGATTCGCAGGGGGGAGCGGGGATCCCAAAATGTGGCGGTGCCCACTTCCACGGCGCTGGCACCGGCGATCAGGAATTCGGCGGCGTCTTCGCCGGTACGCGATACCGCCGAGGCCGATGACCGGGATGCGCACGGCGCGGGCGGCCTGGCAGACTAGGCGAAGGGCGATGGGCTTAATGGCGGGGCCGGACAATCCGCCGAAGCCGGCGCCGATGCGGGGGCGGCGGGTGCGCGCATCGATGGCGAGGCTGATGACGGTGTTGATGAGGGAGAGGGCGTCGGCGCCGTTTTCCTCGGCTACGCGGGCGAGGGGCTCGATGGCGCTGACATTGGGCGAAAGCTTGACGATCAGAGGGCGGCGGGCGACGCGCTTCACGGCAGTGACGACTTCGGCGAGCAGCAGCGGATCGTTGGAGAAAAAGATTCCGCCGTGGGCGGTGTTGGGGCAGGAGACGTTGAGTTCGTAGCCGGCGAGGCCGGGATGGTCGTTGAGGATGCGCACGACCTCCACGTAGTCGTCTGTGGAATAGCCGAAGACGTTGGCAAAGACGGCGGTGCGGAGGCGGGCGAGGGCGGGGAGTTTTTCGGCGACAAAGGCGCGTACGCCGATGTTCTGGAGGCCGATGGAATTGATCATACCGGCCTCGCTCTCAAAGACGCGGGGCGGAGGATTGCCTTCGATGGGGTCGCGCGAGAGGCCTTTGACGACGAAGCCGCCGAGCGCGTTGAGGTCTACGATTTTCTCGAATTCCACGCCATAGGCGAAGGTACCGCTAGCGGCCAATACGGGATTACGGAGTTCGATGCCGCAAACCGTGGTGGCCAATTGTGGCGTCATACTGCAAGCGCCTCTGATTGAGGCGTCATTCGGCAAGCGCCTCTGATTGGGCGTCATTCGGCAAGCGCGTCTCCGAGGACACGCCCGACAGAGGAATCGGGCGGCGCGATGCCCATGGCGCGGGCGAGGGTGGGGGCCAGGTCTACCGACTGCACGGGACCTTCAAACACGCCCTGGCGGAATTGGGGGCCGTAGAAGCAGAGCGGCACGCGGACATCGTAGTTATAGAGAGACCCGTAGGAGACGCCGCGGTTGGGTCCGAACCGTTCGACGTAGCCGGGATGGTAGGCGAGCATGAGGTCTCCGGAGCGCCGGGAGTGGAAGCTGTTCTGGAAGCGGACTTCGAATTCATCGCGGATGGTGCAATAGCCGCCGGCGGTGTAGCAGGCGGCCACGGCGGGATGGGTAAGGGCGGCGCGGGCGGCGGCCATGCGCAAGGGCTCGGGATCGCGGAAACCGCTGGTATCGAGATAGACGAAGGGATAGATGTAGCGGGCGACGCGGCCGGCGTCGGCTGCGACGAGGGCGCGATTGATGTGCTGGGCGACGGATTCGCCATCGACCGCCATGCGATCGCGACTGGGTTCGGGCGGCGCGGGAGGGACTCCGTGGCCGGCGGCGAGGACGAGGTTGAAGGCGTTCTCTCCGGGAGCGGCTTTGAGATGCTCGAGCAGGTATTCGATGTGGCGGTCGAGGTTGAGGACCATCTGGCGGATGAGCTGGGAGTTGCCGCCGACTTCAAAGCCCAACTGGGCGCTGGCGTTGACGATCAAGCAGACGAAATCGAAGGTATCGTTCTGGCCGAGGCCTTCCTTATCGATCATTTCGCCGAGCAATTCGAACTGAGCCTGCTCGCTGAAGGGCGAAGAACGGTAGAGGCGGCGAAACTCATCGGGGTGGGCGGCGTCGTAGCGGATGGTGCGGAGGGGGGGCGCACCGGAGCGGGCGTCGATGGCCATCCAGGGCGCGTTATGGACGTTTTCCACGGGCTTGAGGGTGTTGACGGTGGTGAGCCAGTCGGGCGGTTCGCCGAGGGTGTTGAAGCGGCCGTCGGTATCCATCCAATACTGTCGAGCGGACGAGCCGCCGGAGAAGAGGGCGGTTTGGGCGGCGTTCATGCCGATGACATAGCTGCGCTGGTTGGTATCGGGAAGAATCTGCGAGCAGAGGGTACCGGCGAGGAGGGCCTCCTCGGAGGCGGAGACGGGGGCGTGGGCGCCGGCGTCATACCAGGAATCGGCAACGATGCCATGTTGGGCGGGCCAGGCGCCGGTGGCGAGAGTGGCGATAGAGGAGGCGGAAAAGGTGCTCGCGAGATTGCGGCAATCGGGGAAATGTGCTCCTTTAGACAAAACGAGCTTGAGGCCCTTGGAGCCCAATTGGCCAGAGAGGGAGGCCAAATGATCGGAGCGTAGTTGTTCTAAGAGTACTAGTACCAATAACTTAGGGCGTTGCGGGAGGGCGGAGACCAGAGGGGCGGCCGCCCCGGCGAGCAGGCCGAGGGTGAACTCTCGACGGCAAAGTGCCATAAAAAAAGAGTTTAACAGAGGTTCATCCCGATGTTATAGTGTTACCTTACACACAACTTCCGCATAGGTTTAAGTACTGCTAGACTTATGCGAGAAAGGCAGGGAAATGCGAGAGGAAAAAACCGTCCTTGGCCTGACAACGATTCGCCGCAATCGCGGGATTTCGCTGGAACAGATTGCCGATTCCACCAAGATCAGTGTACGTACCCTGGAAGCGATTGAACAGGGAGATTTCCGGAAACTGCCCGGCGGAATTTATAACACGAGTTATATCAAGCAATACGCGCGGGCGATCGATTACGACGAATCGACGCTGCTGGCGTACTATCATCGCGAGATGGCCCGAGCGTTAAACGGGGCACCGGTGGGAGCCAAGAGCGAACAGATGTTCAGCGGCTTGCGATCGGCGTCCACGCTGTTCGGCTCGTAGCAGGTCACATCCCCGGAGGTAAAAGTTACCGGGGACGCGGGCGACGGTGCTTCGAGCCGCGGCTATTTGCGCTGAGTTTTCGCCGCCAGACGAGTGGCAAACTTGGCGATGTTGATGATGCCTCTTTCGTGGGTGCCTTCGCCGATCACTTCGTCTGCGGTTCTGGCGACCACCTGAAATAACACCCGGCGTTCTTCGACGCCGATGATTTCCGATTTAAATGTGACTACCGCTCCGATGGGCGCCGCCGCCAGATGGCTGATGTTGACCTTGGTGCCGACGGTATCGTAGCCGGTTTCGAGGAGCGGCAGGACGAGGTTCCGCGAGGTCCACTCCATATAGCGAATCATCTGCGGGGTGGCGAGGACTCTGGCGTCGTCGAGTTCGAGGAAACTGATCGCCACCTCCGCAGTGACCAGCAACTGGTAATCCAGCGCGGCGCCGATTTGGATATTGTGCATTTACGCGGACGCCAGGCCCGCGAGCACGCCACGCATATAGCTGAGCGAACGCTGCATGCCCATCATGGGATCTTTTCCGTTGATCTCATACTCCATGTTGACGCAGCCGGTGTAGCCCATTTTCTTGAGCTGTTTAAAGATCCGGGGGAACGGCATAGCGCCATCGCCGATGTCGCACTGGCTGTCTTTGTCCTTGAGATTGCGGAGATCTTTCACGTGCATATCGAACAGGCGGTCGCCGGCGAGGCCGATGGTTTCGACGACGTCAATCCCGGTGCGGGCGGAGTGGCCGACATCCATGCAGAGACCGCAGCGCTTGTCCAATTTGCGCACCACGTCGAGGACCGACTGGGGCGTGGGGAAGTGTTTATCCTCGGGCCCGTGGTTGTGGATGGCGATGCGGATATCGTATTCCTTCACGAGGGTTTCGACGGCCTTGATGTTCTCGTGCGTAGGCGCGCAGACCATCATGGGAAGGTGGGCGGCCTTGGCGTATTCGAACTGCTTGCGCAGGTCTTCGACCGTGACGCCCTTGGTCATATCGACGTTGCCGCCGCTGGTGACAGTGAAACCCGCGGCATCGAATTCCGCGCGTCCGGCTTTGGTCTCTTCGGGGGGAGCGCCGATTTTCAGGTGCACGTCCTTGATGCTGACGTATTTGACGCCCATTTTCTTCAGCATGTCGATGGCGGTAGCGCGATCGAAGCTGCGAAGGGAATAGGTGGCGATTCCCAACTTGATGCCCCACGGTTCGGCCTCGATGACAGCGGAGGCGGACGGGGCTCCGATGACGCTCAAGCCGGCAACTCCGGCGGCGGCACCAAGGAAATTACGGCGCGATGTTTCGGTCTTCATAAAACGTGCACTCCCAAGGGTTAAAAAATCAGGGATAAAGAATCGACTTTCCGATTCGACCACAAACAATCAATTCTACTCCTGGCGCGCGGCGTTTGTGCGTCTCCTTACCTGACAAATCGCACGGTGGGCAAGGATGGGCATTGAGCTGCACTTGATAACGGTGAGGGAGCCAACACAATGTCAGCGAAGAACACAGCAGTATTCGGCATCTACCCGGATCGGTCGGCGGTGGAAGAAAGCGTAGAGCACCTGCGGCGGGCCGGATTCCGGAATACGGACATTTCGGTACTCTTCCCGGAGAACTCGGGAACCAAGGATTTTGCGCATGAGAAGAACACGAAAGCGCCGGAAGGCGCGACATCGGGCGTAGTGGCGGGTGGAATCGCGGGGGGCGTGTTGGGGTGGCTGACCGGGATTGGCGCGCTGGCGATTCCGGGGCTCGGACCGCTGATCGCGGCGGGTCCGATCGTGGCCGCACTGGCGGGCGCGGGAGCGGTGGGAACGCTGGGCGGCATCGTGGGAGCCCTCGCCGGCATGGGAATTCCGGAGTATGAAGCAAAGCGTTACGAGGGGCGGATTCGGGAAGGCGGTATTTTGCTCAGCGTGCACTGCGACTCCGGGGATTGGGTGAAACGCGCGAAGGAGATCCTGACGGAGACGGGCGCGCAGGATATCGCGGGCGCCGATGAGGTGAAGGGCGACTTTGCGAATACCGACAAGCCGATGCCGCGGGTGCGGACGATCACGTCGGGGAGCACGCCATCCGATACGGACTATGAAGTGATCGACGACGTGGAGCGGGAGCGCCGGCCGAAATCCGTGCCGCCGATCATTGTCGAGTAAGCGCGTCGCGGAATAGCGCGTGGAATTTTTTCCGGGACGGTAAGTTCTGAAAGAAAGAATCTTCCCGGGAGTGTGCGATCACTTGCCGTCTGACGCGATTGCGGGCGGGGGCACCGGCGAGCCGATGCCGTATTTCTCAATGGCGCGCGTTTTCATGTTGTAGACATCGCCCGGGGAGAGGACGTAATACGGCTTTTCCCAGGGCTGATAGAGATGCGTGTTGTCGTGGATGGCGACCTTCCATTTGCCGATCACCTGGAAGCGATCGCCGGTGACGACGATGGCGGTGCCCTCGGAGAGGCCGATCCCGAGCAGGGAGGGATACTTCCTGATGACCGGAATCAGGTCGTCCCAGCGATTGCGGGTGTTGATGTGCTGATCGATGGCGACCTTACGAAGGAAGGCGAAACCATGTTCATGCTCGGGCTCCGGGGTCATGACGATCTCGGAGCCGGCGATGGCGCCGCGAACCAGATAGTCGCCTTGAATGGTGGCGCCGGCCGAGCTGCCGCCGATCACGCCGCCGCGCTCGAGGACTTTGTGGAATTCGCGAAAGGTGAGGGTGTTGGCGTAGGAATCGACGATATTCCACTGGCGTCCGCCATCGAACCAGACTCCCTTGGCGTCGCGCAAGACTTTCGCGAACTCCTCGGTGTCGGCGATTTTCGGATCGTGGGTGTGGAGCATAAAGACGTTGGTAGCTCCGCGTTTCTTCCAACTGGCGAGCACCTGCTCTTCCTTGTAGACGCGGATGCTGCCATCCTGCATGCGGTTGCCGCCGGCGGTGGGAACCACGACGATTTTGGCATTCAAGCCACCGGCTTTGTTGATGAACGTTTCGAAGATTCCGGTACTGGCGTCGGAACCTCCGCCCTGGATCACGAGTGTGCCGGCGGCGGGGCCATATTCCGGAGACTGCGCGAAGATACTTCCTGCCAGTAGCGTGGCCGCAAGACTGAGTGTAGATTTCATAAAGCTTACAGAGGAGGATAGCGTTCCGGCGGGGCATTTACAAACCGGCCGGGCGATTCGCCGCTGGGAGATTTTACTGGTTGTTTTTTTGCGGGTTGTCTGAGGCGGCGGGTTTGGCGGGAGCGGGCTGCTGTTTCGAATCGGCCGCCGGGACGGGAACCATGATTTCCTCCGCGTGCGCGTCATCGGCCAGGGGTGGTGCGTTCGACATATCAGAGCGCCAGGCGGCGTAATACATGAGGGCCATCACGAAGGCCAATGCGAAGATTCCGGCAACGCCAATCAAGAGGGGCAGATAGCCGCGGTTACTGTGCGGCTCACGGCAGTTTGGGCAGCGCGACGCCTTGCGCGGAACGGGTTGCAGGCAGCGAGTACAAAGATCCGCAGGTCTGGTTCGGTGAGACTGGGCCGGGGCGGAATCCATAGTTCCAAATCAATATAGCATTCACGGGCGATTGCGACGAACTGCCGATGGTTATAATCGAGGAGTGCGAATCGTCTCAGCAAGCCTTCTGATATTTTGCCTCGCCGGATGCAATCGCGGCGTCCAAAGCAATGACGCGGTGCGTCAGGGTGTCCTGGATTATCTATCTCAAAAGGCGGGCATGAACGTGGCCGCAATGGAAATCAACCTCACGTCTGTGAAGGTCAACGGCAAGCAGGCGGATGCAACGGTCACCTTCGCGGCCAAGGGTACGACGGCGGCGCAGATGACGATGCAATATCACCTGGAACAGAAAGACAACAAGTGGACGGTGGTAGGCCGTCAGGATTCGGGCCAGCACGCCGCGACGCCGCCGCCGGCGGGGGACAGCCCGCATGGGGCAGGCGCCGTGCCGGGAGCCGACAATCCGCACGCGGGCGGGGCGATGGCGGCACCCGCTGCGGGCGGCAAAATGCCTGCACCGGAGGATTTGCCGCCCGCCGGCAAGAAGAAATGAAGCGCGTCGCCATACTTGGGGGTGGGCCCGCGGGCGCATTCGCCGCGGAAAAATTGGCATCGGCAGGCCTGGGCGTAATCCTGATGGACGAGAAGCTCGCCTGGGAAAAGCCTTGCGGCGGCGGGCTGACGCACAAGGCCTACAGCCAGTACCCGTTCCTGATTGAGAATTCGACACCCAAGCGGTTGGTGACGGAGACCGTGCTGGCAGCGCCGAAGGCGGGAGAGGTCACGCTGACCCTGGGCGATCCGCTGCTGATCTATTCGCGCTTCGATTTGAATCGGATGCTGCTGGAGCGCGCCGAACGCGCCGGCGCACAGATTGAAAAAACGCGCGTCATGCAGATGAATCGCAAGGGTTCCGGCTGGCAATTACGCACTGCCGGGGGCGATGTGGAGGCTGATTTCTGCATCGTGGCGACGGGCGCACGCAATCCTCTGCGCGACGTGGGAACGCAACTCACGGCGCCGGACACGATGGCAGCGCTCGGATATTACGTGCAGGGGGAGCAGGCGCGGATCGACATTCAATTTCTGCCGGATCTGGAAGGGTACATCTGGATTTTCCCGCGCTGCGGGCATCTTTCGATCGGCATTTGCGGCAAGGGAGAACCGGCGAGCGCGCTACGCAAACGGCTGGAAGCCTACATGGCGGGACGGGGCATCAGTTGGAAGGGCGCGGCATTTTACAGCCACCTGCTGCCTTCGCTGGACACGAGTTCGTGGAAGCAGAATCGGGTATCGGGCGATGGCTGGATGGCGGTGGGCGACGCGGCCGGCCTGGTGGACCCGATCACGGGCGAGGGGCTTTATTACGCGATCCGGTCCGGCGATTTGGCCGCGCAGAGCCTGCTGGCCGATGCGGGACATGCGGAGAACGCGCTGCAATACCGGCGGCTGCTGCGGCGTGATTTCGCGGCCGACCTGGAGTTTGGTTCGCGCCTGGCCAAACGCGTTTTCCTGGGGCGTTTTCTGATGGGCACCGTGCCGCAGCGCATGGTGGAATTCACACGCCGCAGTCCGCGTTTCGCCGGTGTGATGCAAGACCTGTTTGCGGGCAAACAGCCTTACCTGGGCCTCAAACGCCGCCTGCTGCGCAACCTGAACGGCAGCCTCTACGAAATCGCGATGAGTTTTGGCTTCAGCCGGATCGTTCCCAAGGCGGGGTAACCGCCGCTTCCGACAATTTATGACGCACTCCAAATCCGAAGAATTGTTTCGCCGCGCGGTGGAGAAGATTCCGGGCGGGGTGAACTCGCCGGTACGCGCATTCCGCAGCGTGGGAGGGCAGCCGGTATTCATCGCGCGCGGGCAGGGTTCCCATTTGTTCGACGTCGATGGCAACGAGTACATCGATTACGTGGGGTCGTGGGGTCCGCTGATTTTGGGTCACCGGCATCCCGCGATTCTGGCGGCATTGGAGCGGGCTTTGGGAATCGGCACCAGCTTCGGCGCGCCGACCGAGCAGGAGATCGACCTTGCCGACGCGATTATCGACGCGGTGCCTTCGGTGGAAATGGTGCGGCTGGTCAACTCCGGGACGGAAGCCACGATGTCGGCAATCCGGGTGGCGCGCGGTTTCACGGGACGCGACCTGATCGTGAAATTCGAGGGCTGTTACCACGGGCACGTGGATTCGCTGCTGGTGAAGGCGGGTTCGGGCATGGCGACGCTGGGCATCGCGGACACGCAGGGAGTGCCGAAGGCTTTCGCGGATACCACCATTCCCCTGCCCTATAATTCCCTGGAAGTGCTGGAGGAGGCATTCCGCGCGCACGGCGACCAGATCGCGGCGGTGATCGTGGAGCCGGTGGTGGGCAACATGGGATGTGTGCCGCCGCTGCCCGGCTACCTGGCGGGGATGCGGGCGATCACGGAGCGTTACGGGGCGCTGCTGATTTTCGACGAAGTGATGACCGGCTTCCGAGTGGCTTTCGGCGGCGCGCAGCAACTCTACGGCATTCGTCCCGACCTCACGACGATGGGCAAGGTGATCGGCGGCGGCTTGCCGGTGGGTGCATACGGCGGGCGCAAGGACATCATGAGCAAGGTGGCTCCGGCGGGACCGATTTATCAGGCGGGGACGCTTTCCGGCAATCCGCTGGCGGTTGCGGCGGGGCTGGCGATGCTGCGTCATTTGAAAGCGAATCCACAGGTTTACGTGCGACTTGAGGAGTGCGGGGCGAAACTGGCGGCGGCGGCTCCGAAAGGGGTGACGGTGAACCGCGTGGGCTCGATGTTCACCTTCTTCTTCACGGAAGGGCCCGTCACTGATTGGGAATCGGCAAAACGGTGCGATACGGCGCGGTTCGGAGAGTTTTTTAGAGGCATGCTGGATCGCGGCGTGTATCTGGCGCCCTCGCAATTTGAGGCGGCGTTCGTGGGCGCGGCGCATACCGACGAGGATATCGATCGCACGATTCAGGCAGCGAAAGACGCTTAGTACTTAGTGGCGCATAACAGTACTCACCTAAAGCAAGCAGGGGCTTACCGGGGTGAGATACCCGGTACTTTGCATCACTCGTTTTCACTCCGATTCTATATTGACGCGACAGTCTGCTGACCCCTTTAGGCAGATGGCGCCAGAATACGAGCCCATGCACAAGCCGGATCCGGCGAATCGCGTACGCCACTACTCGATTGAGCGCTGGGTGGATTTCGCGCGAGACCTAGCGTCCGCGGATGAGAGCAAGCGCATGAAAAAGCACGCCCGCGTCTGTGCCGCCTGCCACGACTTGATGACGTTCTGCGGAAAGCTCGCGGCGGCGACCCAGGCGGACGCGGCACAGCATCAGAGGCACGGGGAAAGAGTTAGCCGCGCCAGATAGGCAGGATGCTCT
The DNA here is from genome assembly GCA_963811575.1 of uncultured Solibacteraceae bacterium. Lineage (GTDB taxonomy): Bacteria > Acidobacteriota > Terriglobia > Bryobacterales > Bryobacteraceae > Solibacter. The sequence goes on from CAWERY010000018.1 coordinate 1,242,576, forward strand.
TCCTCCTAGCCTTCGGTTCGACGGCCCGGTTACAATAAGCACTTCGTGAACCGGTCTCGCTCACTCCTTCTTCGAACGGCTTTGCTCGCGATTGCGGGGGGGACTCTGGCGCTCAGCCTGAGGCCGCAGGAGCCCGCGGCCGGGCCGGCGAAGCGCTGGTTCAAGGGCAATCTGCACACCCACACGTTGAACAGCGATGGGGATTCGACGCCTCTGGAGGTCGCCCGCTGGTACAAGAACAACGGCTATCAATTCCTGGTGATTTCCGATCACAACGTGTTCACCGAAACCGCCACCCTGAACGCGGCGCTGGCGGAGAACCAGCAGTATCTGCTGGTGCCCGGCGAGGAAGTAACGGCGCGCTCCGGGACCCTGCCGGTGCACATGAACGCTTACAATCCGCGGGAACGCGTGGCGCCGGCCACGGGTGCGAATCTGGGCGAGGTACTGCAGAATAATATCAACGCAATTTTACAGGCGGGAGGATTGCCCGCGCTGAATCATCCGAATTTCGGTTGGGCGGTGCGGTCGCGCGATGCACTTCAGCTTGAAGGGCTAGTCCTGATTGAGGTCTACAACGGTCATCCCCAGGTTTACAATCGCGGCGGGGGCGGGTATGAATCGCTCGACGAGATCTGGGACGCGCTGCTGACGGCCGGCAAGAAGCTGAACGGCATCGCGGTGGACGATGCACACGATTTCAAGAAAATCGGCAAGGACCGGTCGAACCCGGGACGCGGCTGGGTGCAGGTGCATTGCACGGAGCTTTCGACCACGGAGATTCTGCGCGCGCTGGCGGCCGGCGATTTCTACGCGTCCACAGGCGTGGTGCTCAACGAGGTTGAGGCGAAAGACGGCGCGTACCGGCTGGCGATACAGCCCGCTGCCAACATGAAATATACGACTTACTTTCTGGGCAGCGAGGGGAAAGTGCTGAGTAAAAGCTACGACCTTGCGCCGGCGTATTCGTATTCCGGCGGCGAGCGGTATGTGCGCGCCAGGGTGGAAGCCTCCAACGGCGACAATGCCTGGACGCAGCCAAACTTCCCGGCGGCTCCGGCCTCGCGACAGTAAAGCAAGTTGGAATGTAATTTTGCGCACCTCACGCGATTGGGTGATTCGACGCGCTCGTGGTATCCTTTGTCACTAAACCTTACGGTAGAAGGATCAGTATGCGAAACCGATATTTGTGCAGGCTTCTCATTTTCGCGTTGGCACTCCCGCTTGCCAGTTTTGCCGGCGTCATCATGAGCCCCGTGGCTGTTGTTTCCAACACGGGTGGAGAGGCTTCGCCCGGAGACGTTCAGCATATTATCGATCAAAGCGGCCTCACGCCGACCTTCGTGAGCGGTACGACGGACTTTGACACCTACATGGCCCTGAACCCGCAGCACACGTTCGTTTATCTTGGTTTTGAGTGGTTTGGAGCAAACGGCGTAACCAGCGCCTCCATTGTTCTCGACATGGGTTCGGCGGTTACCGTTACGGGCATGGCATTCTGGAATGATGAATTCTCGGGCACGCAAACGCTCGGCGTTCTTGGTTGCTCCGATTCGACGTGTACGAGCACAACGAACCTGGGCTCGTTTTTGCCGGTTAACAACCCAGCCGGTGTGAGCAGCTATTCCGGCGAGGTGTTCGACCTGGCCGATATCTCGACCCGCTACATCCGGCTCGATGTAACGGGACCTCAGGCAAACGATGAGGGTTGGAACGCCCCATCCATTGGTGAAGTGGCGTTTGACGTCTCCTCCGGAGGCACAACCACGCCCGAGCCATCAACGGATGCAATGTTCGGTGTTGCCCTGCTGGGCCTGGCCTGGAAGGCGCGCAGGCGGTTTTAACGGCCGCAGGCCACGCCCTGGCTGGCCTCGGGTTTTCCGGCACCATTCCATAGATTCACGATTCGGCCGCCTGGGCAGACGACGCTGGCTTCGCCGCTTCGCATGCGCAAGACAGCTCCCTCGCTTTCATCGATATCCTGACTGAGGCCCGCGTCGATTAGAAACAGGCGCCCGCGCCACTGGTAGATCTCACCGAGTTTGCGAGCGGCTCCATCCGAAAACTGCAGCTCATTGTGCTGATGTCCCTGGACGAAGTGGGCGACTCCCAGCGCGGCGGCATACTCCGCGATAGCCTGATCCACGGGTTGCGTCGCTTGCCGGGGCGCGAACCAGAAGGGAGTTTTTCCATCGAGCCGCGCCTGAATCAGCGCGTCCGGCGCGACCAGTTCCGGCGTCTCATAGCCCTCCTTGTCATAACCGGTTTGCAGATCGGAAATCAGGCGCGCCATGGTACGGCCGCCGCTGTTGCCGGCGTGGGAGAAGAACCAATCGTTGACGCGTGCGGCGAATGGCAGGCTGCAGAAGAAAGCGCCCACATCACCGCCGCAGGACGCGACCACCCTGGCATCGAGTCCGGCGTCCTTGAGTTGCACGGCGAACTCCTTCGCCTTATCCGAGGCGGGGTCGCGCAGGAAATCCACTTCGTGATTCCCTGCCAGCGCGATCACCCGGCCGCCGGCCCGCGCAGCCTCCGTGCGGAGGGCAAGGATCAACGCGATCACGGCCGGCCCCTTTGGCCCCTTATCGATCATGTCGCCGGTGAAGACAAGGACGGCTTTGCCGCCGCTCCAACTCACCCTGGAAGGGCTGGAGGGATTGCTGCGGACGATGTGCGCGGCGGACAGCAGGCGCACCAGCCGATCGCAATCGCCATGAACGTCGCCAATCGCGAAGACGTCCGCCCGGGTGTCTACCTGGATGACGGCCGGGTATCTGGCCCAATCGCGTGCCACATTCGGCTTGGCCTCCAACGCCATGGCGCTCCCAAAGAAGACGGACAGGGCTCCGCCGATCGCAATCGTAGTATGGAATCGCATCGTTCTGAGCAAAATACCACACCGGCCGCGAGAGCGTGTGACGATTCGGTGACACTGGGTTGCGGGGGCCCGCCACGTTTTCAACACGGGCGACGTCAAATACTTGAATGATGCAGACGCCGCGATTCTCCATCGTCATACCCGCCAGGGACGAAGAGCGGTACATCGGCCGGTGCCTGGAATCGATACGCGCGGCCGCCGAATCCTACCCGGGCCTGGTGGAGACCATTGTGGTGTTGAATCGCTGTTCGGACAGGACGGAGGAGATCGCTCGCGGTTTCGGCGCACACACGGTCAACGACGATAGCCGGAGCATGGCGAGAATTCGCAACACGGGAGCGCGCGCGGCAACCGGGGATGTCCTGGTGACGATCGATGCGGACAGCGCGATGAGCCCCAAGACATTGATGAAGATCGACCGCGCGCTGTCTTCCGGCAAAACGATTGGCGGGGGAACGATCATCCGGCCCGATCGTAGGTCCGCCGGCATTCGGTTCACGATTCTGGTGTTCACGATCGCTTCGCGGATTTATGGTTTTTCCGGCGGCCTGTTCTGGTGCCGACGCGAAGATTTCGAAGCGATCGGAGGGTTCGACGAGAGGCTGCTCAGCGCCGAGGACGTGGACTTCGCACGCCGGTTGCGAGCCTACGGACGCGTTGTAGGCCGGCCGTTCTCGACACTTCGCGGCGCCCCGATCCTTACATCCTGCCGCAAGTTCGACGCCTATGGAGACTGGTGCGTACTGCGGCACCCGATTCTCATGTGGCGGCTTTGGAAAGGGCGCGACCGGCGCGCGGCCGACGCCTTTTATTACGATTTCAAGCGATGAAGCGAGCCCGTCAGAACGCGAGCTTCATGCCCAACTGCGCCTGCCGCATGTTGCGCGCCGTCGTGATCTTGCCGAAGGTGGCAGTGGTAGCGGCGTTGGTCCCCGGGTTGTTGAGGTTAACGATGTTGAATGCATTCGTAGCCTCGCCGCGGAACTGGAGCGTCTTGCGCTCGCTCAGCCGGAAGGTCCGCGCGATGGTCATATCGACGTTCTTCAGGCCCGGACCATCGATGATATTCCGTCCGGCCGTACCGTCATACGAATGGATCGACTGCACGGTGCGGCTGAAGGCGGCGATATTGAACCACTGATCGACCACCTGGCTGCGCGCGCGGTGAGGGTCCAAGCCCGGAGCGCCAATCAGATCGACACGATCGTTGTTGGTCCCGTCGAGGTTCTGGTCGGTGCCCGAGGTAATGGTAAGCGGCGTGCCGCTGCGGAAGCTGCTGATGGCGGCGAGCGACCATCCATTTATGACGAGGCGTAACACACGCGGCGCCTTCGAGAAATAATTGAGGTCCCACACGCCGGAAAGCACGGCGCTATGGGTTCGATCGTTGTTGGCGCGGCCGCGATCCAGTGCAATGTTATTCCAATCGGTGGCCTGCTGCAGGGTGCTGCTCTGCGTGTTGACTTCGTCCAGACCCTTACCGAAGGTATAGAACCCTTTGGCGGTGAAGTGGTTGGCGAAACGCCGTTCGCCGGTCAACTGCAGCCCGTGATAGGCGGAATTGAGGATCGATTTGGTGACGCCGATGCTGGCCAGCGTGCCCGGCAGGTAGGGGCGGCGCGCATTCACATTGGCCGTGGTCGCGGTGGACGTGAGGATCGGGTAATTCACGTCCTCGATGGCCGGAATGCGATGCGTCAGATTGCCGACGTAGGCCACGGTGAAACTGGTGGTCCGCGTGACCTGCCGCTGAATCGCGAAGTTCATCTGGTAGGTGTACGGCGATTTGTAATCCAGGCCGATGCCGACGATTGCCGAGGGGGCGACGAAGCGCGGCGCCGAGGGTGTGTAGCTGTAAGGAAAGGGGCCCACTCCGCCGGGCTGTAATTTGTAGGGGTCGGAGAGCGAATAGACGTCGTTGAACTGCTGGCGGATGGCGAACGGTTGGTTGTCCGACGAGCTGTTCCATTCATTGCCGGAGATGCTGCCGTAGAAGATTCCGGCGGCGCCGCGAATCGCGGTCTTGCGATCGCCGAAGGGATCCCACGCAAAGCCGATACGCGGGCTGAAGTGATTGAACCTGGTGCCGATGATTCCCCGCCCCACTCCGTTGTCGCCGGGAAAGAGCAGGCCCTGAGGCGCGGACGGAACGATCTTGGATTGCGCGCCGGGCACAAAAGTAAGCAACCGGTTGTGAGTGTCGGTAATGGGCGTCTGGATATCCCAGCGGACACCGAGGTTCAGGGTGAGGCGCGGGCTGACGCGGTAATCGTCTTGCGCAAACATGGCGAAATACCAGTCGTTGTCCACCTTGGTGGTGGGGGCATCCTGATTCATCGTGGAAGGCAGACCCAGCAGGAAATCCGCGGTGGCATTCTTGCTGCCGCGCGGATTGTTGGTGGCGAAGCTGAAGGTACCGTAATTATTCAGCAGGGTGTCATGGATCATCTTCTCGAGAATCGCCTCGCCTCCAACGCGGAGGGAGTGGTGCGTAGAACTGAGGCTCAGCACATCGCGGAGTTGATACTGATTGCTGCCCGCGACCGGGCCGGGGATGGCGCTGGTGAGATTGAAACGTCCGGTAACGGTGATCTGCGGAAGCGAGGGCGCACCTTGAATCTGATATTTCGACCCAAGATCGCCGAGCGAAACGGCGGGCGTATTGACGCGACCTCCGAAATCGCGGACATAGGACGCGGTGGCCTGATTGATCATGATGGGCGACACGATCCAGGTCTCATTGAGGGTGTAGTTATACTGGCGCCAGTTGAAATCGCGGCTCACCCACGGCACATTGCCGAGCAAGCCGACGATATCTTCGCCGGTGGTATAGAAGACGCTGCCGGACAGGCGGTGCGCGGAACTGATGTTGTGATCGAGCTTGGCCATCACTTCGTCGGTGTCTTTGGGATGCGGAATCTGCGCGACCAGAATCCCGGTAGACGGTATGTTGGGCAGTGGAATATAAGTATCCAGAATCTTCTTAGCGACGGGGTCGATGCGGTTGACGGGGATGATGCGGCCGGGAAAGGCAATGCCGGTCAGAGGATCGACGGGGGCAGTTCCGCCGCTGGCGGAAAGGTCGCCGGCGCGCTCCTTCTCATTGAGGGGCGTAGCGGTGTTGGCGAAAACCGCGGTGCGCTCGCGCAGGCCGGAGTAAGTGCCGAAGAAGAAGGTTTTGTTCTTCACCACCGGACCGCCGAGGGTGCCGCCGAATTGATTGCGGTGGAGCGGATCCTTTTGAAGAATCGCGGTGCCCGGAAGCCACCGGTTGGCGTTCAACTTATCATTGCGCAGAAATTCGAAGAGCGTGCCGTGGAAGGCGTTCGAGCCGCTCTTGCTGATCATGGTGACGGTGGCGCCGCCGAAGCGGCCTTCGTCGGCGGGGTAGCTATTGGTGATTACGCGGAATTCCTGAATCGCGTCCGGATTGGGCGCCGAATTTCCGGTATTGCGCAAACCATTAATATTGGTTCCTCCGTTGAGGCTGTAGTTGACGGACCCGATGCCGGAGTTGGGCGAGCCATTGACGATTGTGACCTGCATGGGCGCACCGAAGTTATCCGTCGCCTGATCGGTGGTATCTACTCCGGCGGTGAGATTGAGCAGGGTATAAATGTCGCGGTTGACGAGGGGTAGATTGTCGATTTCGGTATTGGTAACGGTCTGGCCCAGGCCAGGGACGGAGGTTTCCACGATGGGTGCGTCGCCGGTTACTTCGACGGACTCGCTCATCGCGCCCACCTGCAGGATGGCGTCAATGCGCGCGTTGCGATTGACGTCCAGGGTAATGCCGGTGCGCTCGAACTTCTTGAAGCCGGGGGCGCCGACCTCCACTTTGTAATCGCCAATCGGCAGAAAGAGGAGGGAGTAGCTGCCATCGCTGCCGGATGTGGCAGTCTGCGGAATGTTGGTACCGAGATTGGTGGCGGTCACTTTGGCGCCGGCAATGGTAGCGCCGCTGCTATCTGTGACGTTGCCGGAAATTGTGGCAGTGGTTCCCTGCCCGAGCGCGGCGCCGATTGAGGCGAACAGCCCAATCGACAGGACCGCAATGGTCTGCAGTTGTAACTTCATCGTGAGTCTCCTAACCTCGCGTCACCCGACCAAACACGTGCCCCCGCTGCGTGTTCGCAAACGTTTGCAACAGTATAAGAGGAGATCACGCCAGGTGTCAACCGGCTAAGGTATGGTGTCAGTTCTCTTTGGGAATACGGTCTACGCGATCGATGACCAGGATATCGACGGGCGCCTTTCGCATTTCGAGCTTCAGTCCGAGCTGCTGCTGGAGGGCGACCATCAGGGAAGGGCCGGTGGCGCTATCGGGGAGCGGGCCGGCTTCCCCGGGCTTCGGCATGGCGGCGCCTTCGTCAGGCGTCCATTGGAGTTCAAAATCGTAGAAGCCCTTCAGGCCGGTCATATCGATTACGGGGCGCTCGAACTGGCGCGAGAGCAGGTTCGCCAGATTCGACATGAGAGCCTTGTTTGCGACTATTTTTCCAGGACTGGAGTTGGTGCTGCTGTTCCCGTAGCCGACCGCCTTCAGTTTGGTTCCGTTTTTACCGATGACCAGCGCATAGACCGGAAGTTCCCTGGCCTCGTGATGCATGGTGAGGTGGAAGCGCTCCGCCAGAAGGGTTTGGATCATTCGAATGGCCTCTTCGCTGGTGGTTTCGCGCGGCATCGTGGCGACGATGTCGAATAACTCCGAATCCAGCCAGTCGGGACCGGAGAGCTGATAGTCGCGAACCTCGTAGGAGTTCATGATGAGCTTCTTCAGGCTCACATTCGTGCCCATGAGACGGCCCTGAGCGAGTTTCATGGAGGAGCTATAGCCTTGTCCGGGAGCGGGTGGCGGGACAGGCTTTACGGAGGCGACCTCGAAGGCAACGGGCGCCAGGTCCGCGCGAACACGCTTCAGAGAGAACTCTCGCGTCTCGCCGCCGGCGGTTAACTCGCCGCGCAATGTATCGCCGGTTAGCCGCAGGTCAAAGCGCAGACCGCCGCTCTCGAAGACCACATGACCAGCGTCCACGGAGCCGCCCTTGATATCGAGCACCTGTTGCTTTTCGGTGGGTCCGCCGCTCCCGGTGAGTTGCGCGCCATCCTGCTTGAGGATGATGTAAATCGGACCATCCCGGAAGATGCCGGACCATTTGCCGGTCGACACCTGGATCCTGACCGAACGCCGCGACTGCGGCGCAGAGAAATGCACAGCACCACTTCATTGGGAAACTCCTCCCGACTCGATTACCGGGATATACGGTGGCGCCGCGGATTTTGTTCGGGAAATCTGATCGCGCCTATTGCAGCGGCAGGGGCTTGCCCTTGGCTGACGGAAGCGCGACGCCGAGCAGTTTCGCGATGGTGGGCGCAACATCGATATTGGCGATCTTATCCAGGTGGACTCCTGGCCTTACGCCATACCCGCTGGCGATGAAGAGCGCGTCCATATCCGGATCAGACGCGACGTAGCCGTGGCTGCCGCGGGTCTGCGGAACCTCTGCCGTCACCGGTCCCCCGGTGGCGCCGGAGAACGAATAGCCAGGCTTGGCGGTGAGCAGCAGCTGGCCCATCTGCGGGTCTTTCGCCGGTAGCGGAAGCCCCAGCGCCGCGAAGCCATCCTGCGTGACGACGCGATCAATTCCATCGATGCCGGTGAGCGCCTGCACGGTCTTGGGGAGCAGCTCCGCCTCCTGCGATTTATCGATGTACACGAGCGCCGAGCCCCCTTCGGCCAGGATGTGAACCTTGCCGGTAAGGCCGGCAGCGGCCAGCGCCACACCGGGGCGAACCTCTTTCGTGTAGCCCTTGAACCCGTGATCGGCAACGATGAAGAACGTCGTCCGATCCTGCATGCCGCTCTCGCGTACGGCCGTCACCACCTTCTCCACGCAGCTATCGAGAAAAGCGATGGCAGCGGTCGCGGCGAGCGTCTTGGGCCCATACGAATGGTGCACCGAATCGAGTGAGAGGAAGTGCACCAACAGGAGATTCGGTTTATGCTCGCGGACCAGATACGCGGCAGCCTTGGCCCAAATTTCATCCCGATAGAGGATGTTGGACTTACTGAAGTTTTCGACATCGGCGGCGGTGATCGCGCCCTTCTCGATCATCTCGTGCGGCACCGGGTCCGCCGCGACGGCCCACTCCGCGAAGGGCCAGGTGATGGAGGGAGTATTGTTGATCGCAACCCAATCGACTTCCGCAGTGGTCAGGCCGGCGGCGTGGGCGGCATCGTAGACGGTTGGCGCGTGCACCATCTTCGCCTTATCGACCATGGGATCGACCTTGATGGGAGGCCACGCGCCCGTAGCGACGATGGAGCCGTTGACGAGCAAGCCGTGTTCATCGGCGCGTACGCCGGTGACCAGCGCAGTGTGGTTCGGCCACGTGACCGTGGGATTGACCGTACCCATGCGCGCCGTCACACCATCGCGGATGAGGCGGCGCAGGGTGGGAATGGGCAGCTTCGGATCATCCAGCATGTAGGCGGGAAAACCATCGAGGCTGATCATGACGACCATGCGCGAGGGCGCGGGCGCTTGCGCGAGAACAGGCGCGCAGAGTGCGAATACCGATAAGACAGCGGAGATGAGTTTCATACGGAGGAAACGCGTAGGGTACCATTTTTCTTGGGCTGGAACACTTGGTTTCGCAAGCGGCGCATGCGGCGGTTCGTCCGCGAGCTCGGCATCACGTCGGAGACGCGCGTGCTGGATGTCGGCGGCACGCCGGAGACGTGGGACATGGTCGTCGAGCGGCCGCAGGTCACGCTGCTGAATACGCCGCGGACGAAAAGCGAGTTGGCGGGCGCGCAATGGTGGGTGGCGGGAGACGGCTGCGCGCTTCCCTTCCGCGATGGCGCGTTCGACGTGGTGTTCAGCAATTCCGTAATCGAGCACGTCGGGGACGCCGAGAGGCAGTCGCGCTTCGCAGTGGAGATCGCGCGCGTCGGCCGCGCTTATTGGGTGCAGACTCCCAATCGCTGGTTTCCCGTGGAGCAACATCTGCTGACGCCGCTGGTCCACTGGCTACCCAAGAGCTGGCAGCGTTGGATCGTGCCCCGGTTTACGGTATGGAGCGCATTGATCCGCCCCGCCGCGGACCGGCGCGCATTTTACCTGGAGCACTATTTGAACGACGTACGCCTGCTCAGCGGCCGCGAGGTCGCGGGGTTATTTCCGGGAGCGCGGTTGATTCGCGAACGCGTTTTGGGTTGGACCAAATCGCTGGTCGCCCTGCGCACGCCGTCACAGTAAGAGAGCTAACATTGAACCAGATGCGGACCGCAATTCGACTTACCATCCTGCTGTTGCTGGGATTCATCGCCGGCTCCGTCTTTATCGCCGAAGGCTCGCTGCATATCTGGCACAAGGAATCTCCGCCAGGGTCCGCCGCGGATTCCATCAGTAAGCCGAATGGAGCCGCATGGTCCGACGTCCAGGTTACTGCCGCGGACGGCGCCGTACTGAGAGGTTGGTTATTCATTCCCCGGAAGGCCAACCATGCGGGCGTGATCGCGCTGCACGGGGTGGGCGACACGCGGCTCGGCATGCTGGGGCACGTCGATTTCCTGTTGCGCGAGGGCTACACGGTGCTGGCGCCCGATTGCCGCGGTCATGGCACGAGCGGCGGCGACCTGATCAGCTTCGGAATCCGCGAGGTGGATGACGTCCGCGCATGGGTCGATCTGCTTTCGAGGACCCCGTCGATCGAGCGGATCTACGGAATCGGGCAATCGATGGGCGCCTCCATCCTGCTCGAATCGCTGCCGCGCGAGCCGCGGTTTCGAGCGGTGGTGGCCGATTGCCCGTTCTCCGACTTCCGGGAAATCGCCTACGAGCGCCTGGCGCAGCAGGGCCTTCTCGGACGGATGGCAGCCTATCCCGCCGTCAATTTCGGTTTCGTCTACGTCCGCGCGCGCTATGGCGTGAATCTCTGGGATGCTTCGCCGGCCAATGCGCTTCGCGGCAACCACGTGCCGGTGCTCCTGATTCACGGCGCCGCCGACACCAACATCGACCCGCGGCACTCCCGGGCATTACACGCCGCCAACCCCGCGAACACGGAACTCTGGGAAGTGCCCGGCGCTGCCCACGTTGCCTCTCTGGGCGCCTCCCGCCAGCAGTACATCCGCCGAGTGACTGCCTGGTTTCCGTAACGCCGGCAGCTCGATTTTGCGAATTGGCCTTGTTAGCATAGGTCCTACATGCTGGAAGCGGGAACGCAGGTCGGTCCCTACGAGATCGTATCCCTACTGGGCTCGGGCGGGATGGGCGAAGTGTATCGCGCACGCGATTCGCGCCTGGCCCGCACGGTGGCGCTGAAAATCCTCCCGCCCGATGTTGCCGCGGATATCGGCCGCAGGCAGCGCTTCGAACAGGAAGCGCGCGCGGCGAGCGCGCTGAATCATCCGAATATCCTCTCGGTCTACGATATGGGCAGCCAGGACGGGCTGGCCTACATCGTCACCGAACTGATCGATGGCGAAAGCCTGCGCGACATGGTGCGGCGCGGTCCGCTGCCGCAGAGCCGCGCGATCGAAATCGGCGGACAGGTGGCGGACGGGCTCGCGGCCGCGCACGCCGCCAACATCGTGCACCGCGATTTGAAGCCCGAGAACATCATGGTGACGCGCGACGGGCGCGCCAAGATTCTGGATTTCGGACTCGCCAAACAGGTGCAGGCGAGGCTGCCGGGAAGCGATGAGACCCAGTTCCTGACGCGCACTTCGCCCGGGGCCGTGCTCGGCACCGCCGGCTATATGTCGCCCGAGCAGGTGCGGGGAGAGCCGGTAGACCCGCGCAGCGATATTTTCAGCTTCGGCCTGGTGCTCCACGAATGCCTCAGCGGGCGTGCCACCTTTGAGCGGCAGACCGGTGCGGAGATGATGACCGCGATTCTGCGCGAAGATGCGCCCGACTTGCCGGAGAGCATCACTCCCTCGCTGCGGCAAATTGTGCAGCACTGCCTGGAAAAGGAAGTCGCGCGCCGCTTCCATTCGGCGAACGATCTGGGCTTCGCGCTGCGCAACGTGAACGCTTCGAACAGCGGTTCGCGGAGCGGCTCGAGTATGGCGGAGGCGGCGCCGCTGGGCAAGCGGCGGACGCGCAATTGGGTGTGGCCGGCGATCGCCGCCGCCTTGGCCGCGACGCTTGCCGCGCTGGCGATTCCCCACTTCCGGGAGCTGGACCCGATTGAGCTTGCCGGATACCGCTTCATTCCTTTCGCCAACGATCACGAAGCGGAAACCGGCGGGGCGTGGAGCCCTGATGGCAAGAGCATCGCCTATCTGAAAACCATCGACGGCATTCCGCAGCTCATGGTGCGGGGCCTGGAAGCTGCCACCGCCATTCAACTCACGAAATCCAGGACGCACGTTTCCTCGGTCTTCTGGTCGCCGGATTCCGCGGTGGTCTACTGCGTGAACCGGGAAGGCAGGGGCGAACTCTGGGGGATCAGCCCTTCGGGCGGCCACGCGGCCAAGATCCTGGAGGATTTGTATACGGCCGGAATGTCGCCCGATGGCAAGGCGCTCGCGATCTGGCGAACCACGCAGGCCGGCGGAGCCACGAAGAGTTCCCTGTGGATCTCGTCGCCTCCCGGAACTGAGCCGCGCCCCTACCGGCCGGCACCATTCGAAATCCCGCTGGAATCCTCCGGTAACAGCGTGCACTTTTCGCCGGATGGCAAGTCGATCCTGCTGGTGGCCAATGGAATCGAACCGCAGATTTGGGTGGTTCCCTTCCCGGAATCCGCCGGCACGCCGCGGCGCATCTTCCGCGAGATCAATTTCAACTTCGTGCCGCGCGCCAGTTGGATGCCGGACAGCCGCCACGCGGTGCTCTCCTTCTCCACCGGCGGCGCGCAGCCGGCCCTGTGGCTGGCCGATTTAAAGCGCGAGAAACTGCGCAGGCTGACCGCCAGCACCGCGACCGAAGAGGCACCGTCACTGGCGCCCGGACGGCCGTCGATTGGTGTTCACGAGCGTCACGGACGATTTCGATCTCATCGAACTTCCGCTGGATGGCGCGGCTCCGCGCACGCTCCTCGCCAACAGCCGCAACATGTACTCCCCCTCCTGGTCGCCCGATGGAGAGCAGTTGATTTACGCGACGGACCGCTCTGGTTCCAGCGAGATTTGGTCGCATCACGTGAAAGCCGGGATCGACCGGCCGATGGTTACCGCCAGGGATTTTCCTCCCGGCGCCACTACCGCCCTGGCCCACCCTGTCTTCTCGCCGGACGGCAGCCGTTTTGCATTCGTACGATTTTCCACCGATCAGCCGGCGACCATCTGGGTGGAACCCACGGTGGGCGGCGCACCCATCAAGATGGCCAGCGAATATATGGTTTCGCCCACCTGGTCTCCCGACGGCAATTCCATCGCGGGCCTGATGCATCGCGACCGGCCGTGGCAGCCCGCGATCATCGAAGTGGGCGCGAACATGTCGCCCCACGTGATCGCCGGCGCTCCGACGTGCCTCATGCCCATGGAGTGGTCCCCCACGGGCGAGTGGCTGGCTTGCGAAGCACGCGAGGGCATTGAGCTCTTTTCACCGGATGGAAGCCGGCGGCGGACTCTGCCCCGCCTCAAGAGCAGTGCGATTGCGTTCGCGCGCGATGGACGGACCCTGTATGCCGCGGGCCGCGATGCCGGGAATACCTTCGTGAAAGCCATCGACCTTGCCACCGGCTCAGTCCGCGACATCGCGCAGCACACGAGCGGCCTGACGATCTCCGGAGGCGCCACGTATCAGGCCCGCCTCAGCCTTTCGCACGATGGCCGCAGCCTGACCACGTCCGCCGTGGAATCGCGCAGCGACCTGTGGATACTCGAAGGGTTCCCGACGCGGTAGCGCGGGCGGGAAGCATTTCCGCTGGTGCTGAAATTTATCCCGCTCACCGGCAAATCCGCCCACTCGTAAACCTCCCTTAGGCTGAATCCTTCGATCTCCCGATACTGAACGGTATGAAGAGACTCCTCGCTCTGGTTTTGGCGTGTGGGCACCTGTCCGCGCAATCTCTGGGAAACGCCGGCACAATCTCAGGCACCGTGGTGGACCCGAGCGGGGCCGCCGTGCCCGCGGCGACCATCGCGATTCGCAACGCGGTTACCGGCTATACGCAATCCGTCACCTCCGGACCCGAGGGAGCTTACCGGATCGGCAACATTCCTCCCAATCCATATCATCTGGAAGTCTCCGCGCCCGGTTTCCTGGTCTTCGCGCAGGACGTCACGGTACGCAACGCCATCCCGGTGCAGATCACGGCAACGCTCGCCCTGGTGGGTTCCAAGACCACCATGAACGTCGAAGCCGCCGGATCCGACATGCTGGAGCTCAACCCCTCCGCGCACGTGGATGCAGACCGCAGCCTGATCGCCAAGCTTCCCAATATCGACCCGGGAGGCGGCCTGAGCCAGGCGATCATTTACAGCACCGGCGGAGTCGCGGCCGATGGCAACGGATTCTTCCATCCGCTGGGCGATCATGCGCAGGTCAGCTTCGTGATTGACGGCCAGCCGATCAGCGATCAGCAGAGCAAGGTCTTCTCCACGCAACTGCCGCCCAGCGCGATTCAGAGCATGGAGCTCGGCACCGGATCGCCCAATGCGGAGTTCGGCGATAAGACCAGCCTGGTTGCCAGCATCACCACACGCAGCGGGCTGGGCGTGCCGCATACGTTCGGTAACGTGGACACGTCGTACGGCTCGTTCGGAACTGCGTCCGCATCGCTCGGGCTCGGCTTCGGGAGCGCACGATTCGGGAATTTCTTTGCCGCGGATGGGGTTCGCAGCGGACGCTTCCTGGACACGCCGGAGTTTCGCCCGTTCCACGACATCGGAAACAATCAGACGCTTTTCGATCGCGTCGATCTGCAGCCGAACGGCAAGGATGCCATTCACCTGAATCTCTTCGCGGCGCGCAACTGGATCCAGATCCCGAACTCCTACGATCAGCTCGCGCAGGATCAACACCAGCGGGTGCTGACATGGAGTATCGCGCCCGGGTATCAGCACACCTTCAACGCCCACACGCTGCTCACGATCAATCCCTATATCCGCAAGGACGAGTTTCAGTATTACGGAAGCCGGGATCCGTTCGCAGACTCGCCCTCCACGCAGAATCAGCAGCGCCAGCTACTCAACTGGGGCGTGCGCAGCGATCTCGCAATCAGCGCGGGCAGGCACAACCTCAAGGTAGGAATCGACGCCAAACAAAGCCGGCTGTTGGAGAATTTCGGCTTCGGCATTACCGATTTCACCTTCAACCCCGTGTGCGTGAACCAGAACGGCGACGCGGCCGGCTCCGCGAGTGTGACGGACCCGGCGAACTGTGCGAGCTCCGGCTTACTCGCCAACCCGAATCTCTCGCCCGGCCTGGTTCCCTTCGATCTGACGCGCGGCGGGCGGCTCTTCGCATTTCACGCTTCCCAAAACATCAACCAGTTCGCCGCCTACATTCAGGATTCGATCACGGCCGGCCACTTCGTCTTCAATATCGGCTTTCGCGCCGACCACTATGCCGGCATCACCTCCAACAATGGCGCCGAACCGCGGGCCGGCATCGCGTACAACATCAAGCACACCGGGACCGTACTGCGCGCAGCCTATGCGCGCACGTTTGAAACGCCGTTCAATGAGAATCTGCTGCTCTCCAGCGCGACCGGCGCCGGCGGGCTGGATCAGAATGTCTTCGGCGCCAGCGCCGTGCCGATCAGCCCCGGGCGCCGCAATCAGTTCAACGGCGGCCTGCAGCAAGCTCTTGGGAAATACCTGCTGCTGGATGCCGACTACTTCTGGAAGTACACGCACGGCGCGTACGATTTCAGCACGCTGCTGAACACCACAATCACGTTTCCCATCTCCTGGCACAATTCCAAGCTGGATGGCGTCACGGGACGGCTCAGCACCACCAATCTCCGCGGCTTTCAGGCGTATTGGACGTTCGGCCATACCCGAGCCCGCTACTTCTTCCCGGAGGTCGGCGGCCTGATCACGCAAGGCGCGCCGCTTTCCGGCAGCGTCTTCCGCATCGATCACGATCAGGCCTTCCAATCCACGGGCGTCTTCCGTTATCAGCACAAGAATGCGGAATGGGCAACGCTCACCTGGCGGTACGATAGCGGGCTGGCCGTCAGCGGCGTTCCGGATTCCGACGCCGCGCTGGCCCTCACGGCCGCCCAGCAGACCTCGATCGGGCTCGCCTGCGGGGGTGTGCCGGCCACGTTTACCCAGCCGATCACCAGTTGCAATGGCCTGGTTACCTCCAAACTGATCACGCTGCCGCAGGCTGGTCAGGAGAACGACGATCACAATCCCGATCGCGTCAAACCGCGTCACGTCTTCAACCTCGGACTTGGCACCGACAATCTCTTCCACGCCGAGGGCCGCAAACGCATCACCGCATCGCTGACCATCGCCAACCTCACCAATCGCGTCGCGCTCTACAACTTTCTTTCCACGTTCAGCGGCACGCATTTTCTGGAGCCTCGCAGCGCCACGCTCCGCATCGGCCTGGTCTTCTGAGCTTTCGCCCGCGCTAACCTGAAAGGAAGCTGATGGCCGCCCCGCCCTTACGCACGATGATCGTGGACGATGAACCGATCGCGCGCCAGATTCTGCGCGAGGAGCTGGCCGGGTTCAGCGACGTGGAAGTTTGCGGTGAGGCGCCCAACGGAATCGATGCGCTGGCGATGATCCCGCGCTTGAAACCCGATCTGGTCCTGCTCGATCTGCAGATGCCGGGGCTCGGCGGCTTCGACGTCATTCAGCGGCTGCCGCGCGAAGCGCTTCCCTTCGTGGTGATCGTGACCGCGTACGACCAGCATGCCGTCCGCGCCTTCGACGCGGGCGCGCTCGATTACCTTTTAAAACCCGTCAGCCGGGAACGGCTCGAAAAGACATTGGAGCGTGCACGCTCCCTGCGCGGCCGCACGGCGGAAATCGCCGATTCCCTGGTTCGTCTCTCTGACGCGGGCGAGGGGGAAGCGCGCAGCCGCCGCATTGCCGGTAAAAGCGGCGAAGAATATTACCTGCTGAATCTGGACGATGTGCTGGCCTTTCAGGCCGAACGCGAGATCGTCTGGATCATCACCATGAAGCAGCGCTACGTTGCGACGCAGACGCTGCGCGCGATTGAAGAGCGCCTTCAAGGCAGCACTTTCCAGCGCGTCCATCGCGGCGCTCTCGTCAACGTCAGCCATGTACGCAAGATGGCGCCGCTGAGTAGCCAGCGTTGGATGCTCACGCTCTCCAACGCGCAGGAGTTGATTGTCAGCAAACGCCAGGCCCACGGGATTCGTGAGATGCTGCGCTGAAGATGAGGAGCCCTGGCGATGCCCGGCATCAATGAACCGCTGCTCATCAACATCCTCGGCCACACCGCCGGCGCGTTGATCTTTGCGATTTTTCTGGGTCTTTTGTTTAGCGGGCGGGGTTGGTCCGGAGACCGGGGACGCAATCTTTCGGGCCTTGCCGCGGCCGTGGCATGCGCCTGGAATCTGGGCTCGCTGGTGGTCCTGGTGCGTCCGGGGCTACCGGCGCCGCTGCTGAGTTTCGTGATCGCGCTGAGCTTTTCCATGCTCAGCCTGCTACCCGCGATCCTGCTCCATCTCTCGCTCGAAGGCCGTCACCGGCCCTTGGCGATTTGCGGTTACGTACTCAGTTTCATCGCGGTGGTGATGCATTTCCGCGAGATTTCAGGCAACGGCACAGCCTTGCACCAGGAGGCGCTGCTGCTCATCACCGTCGGCTTCCTGCTGCTCGCCGCCATGCGGATCGCGTTGGGCGGCGGAACGCGCATCGCCGCGTCCTTGTGCCTGGCTCTTTTCGCCATGTCGTTCGTACATTTCGGAACCGGACACGGCGGGGAGGCATGGTCCGGCGAGTTGGTGATCCACCACGCGGGAATCCCGCTCGCCCTCTTCGTACTGCTGCAGGACTATCGTTTCGTCCTGCTGGACGCCTTCGTTCGTTTTCTCGCCAACGCGCTGCTCGCCGCGGTACTCACGTGGCTCGTGATCCAGGCTGCATTCCACATTCTGCTTACTCCGCCAGTGGCGCCCGGTCCGCTGCAGGAGGCGGTGCTGTTGATCAGCGTCTGCTTGTTCCTCGTCCTTTTTGCGTGGCTGCGCAACCGGGTGCTGGCCTGGCTGAATCGCGTCGTCTTTCGCCACGATAGTATCGCAGCCGTCGCGGAACGCTTGAGGAATGCGCCCGATTTCGCCAGCGAGGATCAATACCTGGAATGGGCCGCTTCGGAGATCGCCGTCAGCGTGCGAACCAGCCGGCACGCCATCGCGAAACTGGAGGATCTGCCTGGGAGCGCTGCGGATTTCGATGCCAAAATCCCGGTGCGCCTGAGCGATGGAAATTCCCGCTGGATCCTGCTGGGCCGGCGCCAGGGAGGCCAGCGCTACCTGGGCGAAGATCTGGTTTCGCTCGAAAACGCGGCTGCCGCGATCGCGGCCCACGTGGAGAGAATGCGCCGCGAGGAAATGCACCGCCTGGTGAGCCAGGCGGAACTGCGCGCCCTGCAATCGCAAATCAATCCGCACTTCCTCTTTAATGCCTTGAACGCCCTCTATGGCACCATTCCCCGCGAAGCCGGGGAGGCGCGCCGGCTGGTGCTCAACCTGGCCGACATCTTCCGCTACTTCCTCCAGTCCGACAAGATTTTCGTCACCCTCGCGCAGGAACTTCAGATCGTTCGCGCCTATCTGGAAGTCGAGCAGTTCCGGCTAGGCGACCGGCTCGCGATCCGGATCGACGTGGACGATGCCGCGCTCGAAATTCCCATTCCGGTGCTCTCCATCCAACCGCTGGTGGAGAACGCCATCAAACACGGCGTCTCGCTGCGGACGGGGCCGGGCTACGTAAAGATTAGCGCCCAGTTCACCGGAAAAGACTTGAGGATCACGGTGGAAGACAGCGGCAGCGGGAACGCCGCGCCCGCGCCTGGCATGGGGGTGGGCCTGAATAACGTCCGGCGGCGCATGGAGATCTGCTACGGCCCGGCTGCCGGTCTGGCGCTTTCCGTCAGTCCGGAACAGACTACGGCCGAACTCAAACTCCCGCTGCCCAAAGCCGCGTTGATACTTTAGGTAACCCGCGGCGCTCTTCGTGCATCTCTGTTAACACCCATGGCTCTTGATGGACAAATGACGCGGCGAAGCATGTTCGCCACCCTCGGGCTCATTCCCGCCGCGGCTCGCCTGCTGCGCGGGCAGCAGCAGGACCCCGCGACCTTCTCGACGGGCGTGAAGGTGGTCAACCTGTTCGCCAACGTACGCAACAAAAAGGGCGAGATCGTCCGCGACCTCACGAAAGACGATTTTCTGCTCGACGAAGAGGGCCGTCCGCAAACCATCGGTTATTTTTCCCAGGAAAGCGACCTGCCGCTCACGCTCGGCCTGATGGTGGATACCAGCGGCAGCCAGCGCAATTTGATCGATCAGGAACGCGCCGCGAGCTATCGCTTTTTTGAGCAAGTACTGCGTCCCGAAAAGGATGTGGCCTTCGTCATTCATTTCGATTTCGAAGCCGAGTTACTGCAGGACATCACCTCATCCCGGCGCCTCCTCGAACAGGCGCTCGAAGACCTGTCCACACCCTCCCGCCTGCGCCAGCGCGGCCAGCAGGGCGGAGGAGGCCAGCAGGGCCGCTATCCCGGCGGCGGTGGGGGACGTTACCCCGGGGGTGGCGGCGGCCGGTATCCGGGCGGCGGCGGAGGCGCGGGCGGCACCGTCCTCTACGATTCCGTCCTTCTGGCTTCCGATGAAATTATGCGCAAGCAGGCCGGCCGCAAGGCGCTCATCCTCCTCACGGATGGAGACGATCACGGCAGCAAAGTCTCGCTTTCGGCGGCCGTGGAATCGGCGCAGCGCGCGGATGCCCTGGTCTACTCGGTGCTCTTCGCGGATCGCGAAAATTCGATCGTCAGCTTCGGCGGCATGGGGCGCAATCGCGGGACGCGGCGGCGGCGCCATGCCCAACAATGGCAAGAAGGTTCTGGAACGTATTTCCAGCGAGACCGGCGGCCGGTTCTTCGAGGTGTCCAAAAGTCAGCCCCTGGACAAAATCTACAAAGAGATCGAGGACGACCTGCGCCACCAGTACAGCCTCGGCTTCACGCCCAACGGAAAAGTCAGCCGGCTACCACCGCATCCATCTCACCACCAAACAAAAAAACTTGATCGTGCAGGCGCGCGAAGGCTACTACACAAACGTAGACGAATCTCAGTAAAAGCGCACGTTATCGATCTCTATCCATCCCGCCGTAGAAGCCTTGCCGCTCAGCTCAAACAACAACGCTCGCGCGTCTTGCGGACGCGGTTCCGGCAGCGGGATCTTCACCGTCTGCCATTCGGCTCCGGCGGCAAACGGCGCCGCGTACCAATCCGAATTCCTCAAATGATACGAAGAGACCACCAGCCTGCCCTCCCCTGAGCCGCGCACGTCGAACGCAACACCCTCATATTTGCTGAGATCCGCCAATTCGATTCCGCCTGGTGTCAACGGTAGTTCCAGCCGCACAAAGGGCGCATCCTTCGCCGCCATGGCCGCGGTCACCAACAGCGCATGATCGTTTCCCGAGCGCACCACCTGCTGAAAGATCATCTGCGAATGGTCCACGCCCGCATCGCTCCCATTGACGCGCAGCGTGCCGAGCCCGGTGCGCCCGTCGGTGCGCTCCATATCGTCGACCAACGGACCCACGGTTCGCGCCGGCAGCGCCGTCATCTGCGGCGCTTGCAGGGCCGTCTCCAATTCCGAGCAGCGCCACTTCCACGCCGCCCAAAAACACATGCCGCGTGTTTTCGATATCCGCAATCCGTTCGTCGGGACGGCCGGCGACCAGCAACAAGTCGGCGGTCTTGCCCGCCGCGATCGTGCCGCGCTCGGCATCCACCGCGAGAACACGCGCGCTCACGCCGGTGGCCGCCGTAATCGCCTCCAACGGGGTCAGGCCGCTTTGCACCAGCAGTTCCAGTTCGCGCAGCGTCGAGTAGCCGTGAAAGGTCCCCGGCATGCCCGCGTCGGTGCCCGTGCCCACCGGAATTCCGGCGGCGTAGAGGCGCTTCACGTTGGCCATCAGGTGCTGCCACCGCGCGGCGCGCTCCGGCGGCATCGCGGCCGTGGATGGCTTCGGGCGCAGCGTGGCAATCGCCGCCGCATCCAATAAGGATGCCAGCCGGGGCGCGGGAGGGCCGCCTGCCTTGTACTCGTACACGGCGAGCGTCGGCACATACGCCGTGTGCCTGGCCTTCATGATCTCGATCAGTTCCGAATCCACGTCCGCGTCTCCGATGCCGTGCACCAGGATGTCGACGCCCGCGCGGGCCGCGAGCTTCGCGCCCTCCAGCGTCACCGTGTGGGTCACCACCTTCACATGCGCCGCGTGCGCATCCTCCACGATCGCCGCCAGGGTCTCCAGATTCATGCTGCTCAAATTCGGCGCGCTGCCATAGCGCCAGCCATCCGTGAACACCTTGATCAGATCCGGTTTATACGGCAGGGCAACTTTCATCTGCGAATGCGCCTGCGCCGGAGTCGCGGCGGTCAGCGTCATGAAATCGCCCCAGCCCGCTTCGGTACCATGCCCGCCCGGCGTGCTCATCCGCACCGCCATGTTTACGTGCGGACCAGGCACCGCGCCCGACGCCAGCAGTTGCCGCATCGGCGCGAACATCTCGCCATACGTTGCGTAGTCGTTGACCGTAGTCACGCCGCTCGCGAGGTACGCCTTCAGGCTCTTTCCCCAATCCCCGGGAAGGCCGCTGGCAGCCGAAGCCGAGAGATGAGTATGCAGATCGAAGAGTCCCGGCAGCAGCGTCTGTCCGGCGGCATCGATCACGCGCGCGCCCGGCGGCACGGCGGGATCGCCGCCCACCGATTCAATCCGCGACCCGCGGAGCACCACCGTTTCCTGCCGCGCCGCCGCGCCCGTTCCATCCACTACGCGCGCTCCACGAATCACCGTAACCGCGGGCTGCGCCCACACCAACAGGGGAAATATCAGGAGCGAAACAAGACCCTTCATGCGAAGGATCTTACCATGCGCGATCAGTGAGTCATCGAGTAGACAACGTAGTTGATGCCGATCCGAATTCCCAGCGCGGAGAACTTCTCCGGATACTGCGGATTGTCGGCGTGTTCCCAGGAATCGCCCAGGTCCATGTTGTGGCAGATCGCCACCACCAGCCGCCCCTTGTCATCGTAAATACCGCGCCACTTGGGGTCGACGCCGCCGAACTCCGACGTCATGCCGCGCGACCACGGCGACCAGCCGGGCACCTGGTAGCGTTGGTCCAAATCGTAAATCGTGTGAAAGATGGCATCGCCGTTTTCGATATCGACAATCGGCCGGTCCGGAAATACACGCCGCATGCTGTCTTCGAAGATCGCCCACTCCTGCACGCCGTGGAAATCGTCGCACATGAAGAAGCCGCCGCGATCCAGAAACTCGCGCAGCAATTTGGCCTGCGGGTCGGTAAGCTGCCAGTGCCCCACTTCCACGGCGTAGAGAAACGGCCAGTCGTACTGGTCGCCTTCGTCGAGATTCACGGGCTGTTCCACACTGCGGCTGTGAACCCGGGTCAGGCGCCGCATCGCTTCGGAAAAATGCCGGTCGCTGCGCGGATAGTCGGTGGTCCAACTGGAACTGCCCTGGGTCCAATCGCCGCGATTGCGAAACCCGCGGCGCCCATAGTTGGCCGGAGGATACATCAGGCGTCCGAACGCCCACTCGGATTTATCCTGCCAGTCGCGCGGCAGCGGAAAATCGTTGTACTCGTTGCCGGGAAATTCGCGGAAGGGGCGTTGAAACGCGGCCAGCGCGCCCAGCAGCAGCATGCGCCATCACCACTGCACGCCATCCCGCCTTTGCGCGACCCATTCGCACCTCGCCTCTCCGTGAGCATACCATCCCGCCGTCGGGCCGTCGTGAGCAAGACGACGGCGTCCAATTGTGTCACCGTGAGAGATATGCAGCGCGCACTACTCACCATGATGCTCCTTCTCCCGCTCCACGCAGCCGAGTTCCCGGTCACCGATCTCACGCCGCCTCGAAATTACCCTCGGCGTCGCCGCCAAGACCACTTACAAAGGCAAGGACGCGCTCAAGCTCACCGATAAAAACGCCGGCCCCAACGAAAGCCTCGCCGTACTCAAGGGAGTTCAGTTTCACAACGGAGCCATCGAGCTCGAAGTCTCTGGCGCCCCGGCCGCAAACGCCGACCCCACTGCGCGCGGATTCATCGGCGTCGCGTTTCGAATGCAGCCCGAATCCAACCGCACCGAGCTCATCTATATCCGTCCCAGCAACGGCCGGGCCAACGATCAACTGCAGCGCAATCATTCCACGCAATACGTCTCCGCGCCTGAATGGACCTGGCAGCGCCTCCGCGCGGAGTCCCCCGGCCAATACGAATCCTACGTCGATCTCCAGCCCGGTGAGTGGACCCGCATGCGCATCGTCGTCAAAGGCAAAGACGCCTCGCTATACATCGGTGATGCCGGCGCAGCCCTGCCTCGTGGTTCACGATCTGAAGCTTGGCGATGTGGCGGGCGGCGTCGCCCTTTGGAGCGGTCCCGGCACCGACGCCTATTTCCGCAACCTCACCATCACACCGGCCCCGTAGGCATTCGAGCCTCAGGCCCGCAGTACCGCAAATCCGCGCGCGTCTTTCGACCATTCTGGCGCCGTGCGCAGGGTTTCCAGCACCGCGTCCGGTTCCGCCGCCACGCTCCACATGTCGCGGTGTTTCTCGTTTAAGAAGCAGTCCTCTACACAGCGGTTGAGCAGCGTGATGCACGGGATCGAAAAACCCGTTCACGTTGACCAGCACCACCGGGCCGAAGTAGAGTCCCGAGCCGCTTCCACGTGATCGCTTCGAAGAGTTCTTCGAGCGTTCCGCACCCGCCTGGCAGTGCAATCGCCGCATCGGAGAGTTCCAGCATCACGCGCTTGCGTTCGTGCATGTCCTCGACAATTCGCAGTTCGGTGAGGCCGCGATTTCCCCATTCCAACTCGTCCATGAAACGCGGGAGCACGCCGATCACTTTGCCGCCCGCCGCGAGCGCCCCCTTAGCCAGCCGGCCCATCGACCCAAGGGCGCCGCCGCCGTAGACCAGCGTGATCCCCTGCTCCGCCAGGATCCCGCCGAGCCGCTCCGCCGCGTCCAGATAGACTGCCGGGGATCGCTCACTGGACGCACAATAAACACATACGCTTCGAATCATAGTGGCTGCCTCTAAGAATAGTCCACCCAGCCGTAAACTAGAGGAATGCAAACTCTGATCGTCCACGCCCAGATCAAACCCGAATTCATCGATGCCTTCAAAGCCGCCACCATAATCAACGCGGAAAACAGCGCCCGGGAACCCGGCATCGCCCGCTTCGAACTCCTCCAGCAGCAGGACGATCCCTCGCGCTTCGTCCTCGTCGAGGTCTACCGCGACGCCGACGCTCCCGCGAAACACAAAGCCACCGCGCACTACAATACGTGGATCGAAACGGTGAACGATATGTTCGTCACGCCACGCACGCGCGCATTCTACAGACACCATCGCTCCGGCCGGTGCCTCTCATTGAGCAATGCCGCTTCCTAAGTTCGAATTCGCCACCGCCGGCCGCATCCTCTTCGGAGACGGCGTGGTCCGCGACGTTCCCGCCGCCGCTCGCGCATTCGGCCGCCGCGCCCTTTTCGTCACCGGAGCGACACCGGAGCGCGCCGCCCCGCTGCGCGCCGCGCTGGAGGCCGCCGGTGTCGGAGTGCATCCCGGTCGAGGTTGCCACCGAGCCCACGCTCAAACTCGTCCGCGCCGCGCCGCGCGATGCCGAGTTCGTGATCGGCGATCGGCGGCGGCAGCGTGCTCGATGCCGGCAAGGCGCTCGCCGCCATGCTCACCAATCCCGGCGATCCGCTCGATTACCTCGAGGTCATCGGCCGCGCCCAGCCGCTCGCCGTTCCCGGCCGCCCCTTGCATCGCCATCCCAACCACGGCCGGCACGGGCAGCGAAGTCACCCGCAACGCCGTGCTCGGCAGCGCAGAACACCGCGTCAAGGCCAGCCTGCGGTCACCCGGCATGCTTCCGCGGCTCGCGGCGGTCGATCCCGAACTGACCCACGATCTCCCCCGCGCCATCACCGCCTCCACGGGACTCGACGCCCTCACCCAGTTGATCGAGCCCTACGTCGGGATTCGCGCCAACCCGATGACCGACCAGTTCTGCGTGGAAGGCATGCGCCGCGCCGCCGCCGCCCTTCCCCGCGTCTGTGACAACGGTGCGGATCGCGAGGCCCGCTCCGAAATGGCGTGGGCCAGCTTGCTGGGCGGCCTGGCGCTCGCCAACGCCGGGCTCGGCGCGGTGCACGGCTTCGCCGCCCCCATCGGCGGAATGGCGAACGCGCCCCATGGCGCGGTCTGCGCCGCCCTGCTTCCCCACGTCATGGACGTCAACGTGGAAGCTCTCGCCGCCCGCAACCCCGGGGGGCTGGTAAGGTTTACCGAAGTCGCCCGTCTCTTAACCAGGCTGCCGCACGCCACCGCCGGCGACGGCGTAGAATGGCTGGCAGCGCTCTGCCGCAGGCTGGACGTTCCGCCGCTCGGCACTTACGGAATCACCGCCGCGGACATTCCCGTGCTGGTAGAGAAGGCCGCGCAGGCCAGCAGTATGAAGGGGAATCCGGTGGTCCTGACGGACGGAGGAACTACGCGAAATTGTTTCACGCGCGCTCTGATTTTTTTGGCTGCCGGCGCCCTCTTCGCGCAAGACGGCGTCATCGCGGGCGTGGTGCGCGACGGCGACACGAAAGCGCCCATCGCCGGCGCCGCCATCGAGGTGGGCGGCCCGCAGGCCTTGAGGCAGGCGCTCTCCGACGCCAACGGCGAATTCCGCTTCGAACATCTCGTCCCGGGAAACTACCGTCTCAAATACACGCTGACGGGTTACTTCGGCTCGGACACTCGCGGCACCGCGGCAGCCGTAATCGCGGCCGCCGATAGCGTGGAGCGCGTTTCGCTCGAAATGACCGCCTACGCGCGCCTCGAAGGTACGGTCTTCGATGAAGAGGGCCGTCCGTTCGAAGGCGTCCTGGTCTACACCGGCACGAACTACCAGACCACGACCGGCCCCGACGGCCACTACACGATCGAACGCCTGCGGCCCGGCAGCTACCTCATCGTGCTGCGCACCCCATACCCGATCCGGCGCAAGAACGCGAAGCGCGATCCGGAGACCGGCGAGGTCTTCGGCTATGCCAACACCGAATTCTATCCGGGCGTCGCCGAAGCACAGGCCGCTACGCCGGTCTCGATCTCGCGCGGACTCGACCTGCGCAATTTCGACATGCGCCTGCGCCGCGTCCGCCTGGTCGAACTCAGCGGCCGCGCCGTGGATCGCGCCGGCGGCCAGCCCCTGCCGGGCGCGCGCATCGAGCTGATCGCGAACAACGTCATCGCGCCTCTGCAAGATGAAACGTACAGAGACCGGGCGCTTGGCGACGATGGCAGTTTTCGCTTCGACCTGATTCAACCCGGCGCCTACACGTTGCTTATTTACCGCTCCAAGGAAACCCGCGGATCCCTGCCCTACGCGACTCCCGCTGAAATCGGCAAGACCGGCCTCAGCGATGTGAAGATCGCCGTTCCTCCCTTTGCCTCGCTGCAAGGCACCGTCGTCGCGCCGCCTGATACCGAGTGGCACGGCCAGTTGATTTTCGCCATTCGCTCTCCGCTTCCCGGTGTCAATTCCCGGGACTTCACGGTGAGCGGTTCGCATTTCGCAATCGAGGAACTGCCGCCGGGCAAATGGATCTTCAGCATCGATTCCGCGACATCCCAGCAGCCGGGCGCCGCCAGGCTTCTGATTCAGTCCGCGCGCTTCGGCTCGCAGGATTGCCTCACCGAGCAGCTCAACGTCGTCGAGAGCGGCAACCCCGCCTTGGAGATCCGCCTCGGCACCGAATCGGGCCAGATCGCCGGAAGCGTTGCGGAGGCCGGCAGAGTGGACTGGAAGAACACCATGGTCGCGGTCTCCCGGGTCGGCGCCGGCCTCTCCATGAACTTCCAAACCGTCCAGCGGGTTCGCGACGATGGCAACTTCCTGCTCGAAGGCCTGGCGCCGGGAACCTACCGAATCATCGTCATGGATCCGGGCCGCCCGGTTTTCTACAGCACACTCAATGAAGTGAAGGTCGAAGTGCGGGCCGGAGAAACCACACTCGTCCGCCTCAAATAGACGGTTGGCGAGCTTTGCGCAGGCGGGCCTCCGCAACTTTTTCATCCTACAGGCCGTTATAGTTATTAGGGGCTCGGTGTCCCGGTTGAAAAATGCCTAAATTTACTGCGATATTCTTAACTTTCGCCATCGCCTTTGCGCAGACGCCCGCACCCCAGGCGCTGCAGCAGCAGACTCCCGACACGGTGATTCGTATCAACGTAAATCTGGTACAGGTGGATGCCACCGTAGTCGATGGCAAAGGCCAGCCGGTTACCGATTTGAAGAAGGAAGATTTCGTCCTCCTCCAGGACGGTAAACCTCAAGCGCTCACTAACTTCTCCTTCGTCAATACCAAGGAAGGCGTGGTCCGCAATACCTCCCCCAGGCGGCCCCCAAACCAGCCCCGGCCGTCAAGGGTGCGGTGCCTCCGCCGCCGATGGCATCCAAGCCGAAACAGATTCGCCGCACGATCGCTCTTGTAGTCGATGACCTCGGTCTTTCCTTCGACAGCATGGCGCGCGTTCGCCAGTCCCTGAAGAAGTATGTGGATCAGGAGATGCAGCCCAATGACCTGGTCGCCATCATCCGAACGGCCGCGGGCATGGGATCTTTACAACAATTTACCAGCGACAAACGCATGCTGTACGCAGCCATCGATCACGTCAAATTCAATTCCTTCGGCCGCGTCGGCGTCAGCAGTTTCGCACCGCTGGAGCCCGCGGGCGGAATCGATACCAGCGGCGCCGATATGGAGCGCGAGCAGATCTTTGCCGCGGGCACCATGGGCGCCATACGCTACGTTGTGGAGGGCCTGAAGGAACTGCCCGGCCGCAAGAGCGTTGTGCTCTTCAGCGAAAATCTAAAGCTCATGTACAACGGCGAGCAGAGCCAGCGCGTTCTGGATAGCATTCGCCGCCTCACTGACTCGGCCAATCGCGCCTCCGTCGTCATCTATAGCATCGATCCCCGAGGCGTGGTCTACACCGGCCTGACAGCCGCCGACAATACCAGCGGACATTCGCCGCAGAAGATCGCTCAGATCGGCATGGATCGCTCGCAGGCAATGTTCGATTCGCAGGAAGGCATGGTCACCCTGGCGCGTGAAACCGGCGGCCTCTTCATGCAGAATACGAATGACATTTCGGGCGCCCTCACCAAAGTCATGGCCGATGGCGACGGCTACTACCTGCTCGGCTACCATCCCGACGCCAGTACCTTCGATTCCAAAACCGGGCAGCCCAAATTCCATAGCCTCGCTGTCCGCGTCAAGCGGCCCGGAGTGCACGTTCGCTATCGCAGCGGATTCTTCGGCACCAGCGACCGCGAAATCGCCCCTGTTCCCCGTACCCGCGTGGCGCAAATCGCCCACGCCCTGGCCTCCCCGTTTGGCACCGGAGCGCTGCACGTGCGCCTCACCAGCCTCTTCTCGCATGCCGCCAAGAGCGGACCGTTCATCAATTCCCTGCTCTACTTCGATCCCAGGGAACTCCAGTTCACCGATGAGCCGGACGATTGGCACAAGGCCGTAATCGATGTCGTCTGCATGACGTTCGGCGATACCGGGCAATCGGTCGATACCATGGACAAGACGTGGACCGTGCGGCTGAAGGGCGATACCTACCGCAACGTCCTGCAGCAGGGCATGGTTTATTCGGTCCATGTGCCGGTCAAGAAGCCCGGCGCCTACCAGATGCGCGTCGTGCTGCGCGATGCCGGCAGCGAACAGGTAGGTTCGGCCAGCCAGTTTATCGATGTCCCCGATATCGATAAGGGCCACCTGGCTCTATCGGGAATCGTGCTCCGTGCGGAAGTGCCGCAGGCCAAAGCGCCCGCTTCTCCCGATCATCCGGAAGGCGAGCAGGCCACCGACATTGACCCGCAAGGCACTCCGGCGGTCCGCATCTTCAAACAGGGCACCGCCATCACGTATGGCTATCAGATTCTGAATGCGCAGGCCGATACCGCCAAACAACCGGAACTGGAGGTTCAGACCCGCTTGTTCCGTGACGGCGAGCAGGTCTATACAGGCAAGGCGCGCTCCGGTGCCGGTCAGCGGACAGGAAGATCCCAAACGCCTGATCGGCGGCGGCCGGATGCAGCTCGGGCGGCAAGATCGCGCCCGGAGACTACGTGCTGCAGGTGATTGTCACGGACAAGCTGGCGAAGGAAAAGTTCCGCGTCGCCACCCAATCCATGGATTTCGAGATCAAGCCGGCGCGGCAAGTAGGTCACGGTCTCAATTTCCGGCCTTTTACTCCCGTTAGGCGTGCAACGTTAACTATACAGCACGATATGACTTGCGCCGGATCGCGGAAACATTTTAAGATAACGAAGTAGCGTTACTCCGATTTCGCGGGGGAGTTCAATGATCTATTCTCGTTCGGCCGAGTATGCGATTCGCGCTTTTGTCCACCTTGCGCAGGTGCAAGAGGGCAAATACGCAATGGTAAAGAACATTGCGGAGCAGGAAGACATTCCGGCTCACTTTCTGGCCAAGATTCTGCAGCAGCTTGCCCGCAAGGGCCTGCTGCGGTCAAGCAAGGGTCCAACCGGCGGTTTCGCCCTCCGTGTGGATGCCAGCGATATTCGGCTCCTCGATATCGTCGAAGCCCTGGACGGCCTTGCCCCCTACCAGCAATGCGCCAGCGGACTCAGTGAGTGCTCCGACGAAATGCCCTGTTCCATGCACGATAGCTGGATCGCCCTCCGTTCGCGTATCATGGATTATCTGGGGAAGAATACGATCGCCGATCTGGCAAAGGCGCTTGGAGCAGAAGAAGAAGTCACTGGCGTTGACCAAGAAAAGCAAAGCCAGGAAGCCGGTCACCGCCAAGCGAGCTTAGTAATCCGGACCGGGAAGTTCCGGTCCCAATACAATCGGAGGCAAAATGGGACAGTCCGTCCTTGTCCCCATGGTGGTCGAACAGACCTCGCGTGGGGAACGCGCGTACGACATCTATTCACGTCTGTTAAAAGAGAACATCATCTTCCTGGGTACCCCGATTGACGACCAGGTCGCCAATCTGATCATTGCCCAACTCCTGTTCCTTGAAGCTGAGGATCCGGAGAAGGATATTTCGATCTACGTCAACTCCCCCGGCGGCTCCATCACAGCCGGCTTGGCCATCCTGGACACCATGGCCTTCATCCGCCCGGATATCGTCACCATCTGTGTGGGTCAGGCGGCGTCCATGGCGGCAGTGCTGCTCGCCAAGGGGACCAAAGGCAAGCGTTTCAGCCTGCCGAATTCCCGCATCATGATCCACCAGCCTTCGATGCAGGGGCTGGCAGGTCAGGCTGCCGATATCGATATTTACGCCCGCGAAATTCTGCGCATGCGTGAGATTCTAAACGGCATGCTGGCCAGTGCGACGGGTCAAACCGTCGAGCGCGTGGCCAAGGATGTGGATCGCGACTACATCATGGAACCCGATCAGGCCGTGGCGTATGGCATGATCGACCGTGTCATCACCAGCCGCGATCTGTCCCCCGTTCCCATCAAGAGTTAACCTTAGGGTAGGACAGGCCTTTCCGGGCCTGTCCTACTTCATCAGTTTTTCCTTATGAAGCTCCGCACCCTGTTCGCCCTGGGCTTTTTCACCACCGTCGCCTTCGCCCAGCCTTCCCCGCTCACCCTCTGGTACACCAAGCCCGCTGAAATCTGGACCGACGCCCTCCCGGTGGGCAACGGACGCATCGGCGCCATGGTCTTTGGCCGTGCCGCCCACGAACGGATCCAGTTCAACGAGCAGACCGTCTGGACCGGCGAGCCCCACGACTACGCCCACAAAGGTGCGGCAAAGTCCCTCCCGCAGATCCGCGAACTGCTTTGGGCCGGGAAGCAAAAGGAAGCCGAAGCGCTTGCCATGACGGATTTCATGAGCGAGCCACTCCACCAGAAGGCCTACCAGGCGCTCGGCGACCTGGTCATCGAAACCCCTGGCGCGGAGAATCCGACGGCCTACAAGCGCTGGCTCGATCTGGACACCGGAATCGCCACCACCGAGTTCACCGCCAACGGCATTACCTGGAAGCGCGAAGTCTTCGCCAGCCATCCGGCGAACGCCATCATCGTGCACCTCACGTTCAGCCGGCCCGCCGAATTCACCGCGACCCTGAAATGCGGCCACACCACCTGCCAGGGCGGCGCCGCCATGAGCGGCCAGGTCGAAGGCTTCCGCGATTCATTTCGATTCGCGCCTGGAGAAACGCACCGGCGCCGGCGAGGCCACCCTATCCTCACCGCCGCCACCAATTTCAAAAACTACAAGGACGTCTCCGCCGACCCTGCGCAGCGCAACGCAGCCACAGTCGCCGCCATCGGCAACAAGTCCTACGAAACTCTTCGCGCCGAGCACATTCGCGATCACCAGGCGCTCTTCCGGCGTGTCACGCTCGACCTGGGCACATCGGGCGCTTCCCAACTTCCGACCGACGAACGGATCGCAGCCTTCGCCAAAGGCAGCGACCCCGCCCTGGTCACCCTGCTCTTCCAGTTCGGCCGGTACCTCATGATCGCGTCCAGCCGCCCCGGCGGGCAGCCGGCCAATCTGCAAGGCCTTTGGAACGATTCCAACAGCCCCGCCTGGGACAGCAAGTACACCGACAACATCAATACCGAAATGAACTACTGGCCGGTGGAAGAGACCAATCTCTCCGAAAGCCATCTGCCCTTGTTCGACGCGCTCAAAGATCTCGCCCAATCCGGCGCCATCACCGCCAAGGAACAATACAACGCGCGCGGCTGGGTGCTGCACCATAACTTCGATCTCTGGCGCGGCACCGCCCCCATCAACGCCAGCAACCACGGCATCTGGCAGACCGGCGGCGCCTGGCTCTCCACTCACCTGTGGGAGCACTACCTGTTCACCGGCGACCGCGAGTTCCTGCGCACCACCGCCTACCCGCTCATGAAGGGCGCCGCGACATTCTTCATCGATACGCTGGTCAAAGATCCCAAGACCGGCTTCCTCTACACCGGGCCGAGCAACTCCCCCGAACAGGGCGGCCTGGTGATGGGCCCCACGATGGATCGCGAGATCGTCCGCTCCCTCTTCGGGCAGACCATTGCGGCGGCCAAGGCCCTGAAGATCGATCCCGCCCTTCAGGAGCAGCTCGCCACGCTGCGCAAACAGATCGCACCCCTACAAATCGGACAGCACGGTCAGTTGCAGGAGTGGATGGAAGACGTGGACGATCCCAAGAATCAGCACCGCCACGTCTCTCACCTCTGGGCGGTCTATCCCGGCAGCGAAATCACCCCCTACGGCACGCCCGAGCTCTTCAAAGCCGCGCAACAATCGCTCCTGTTCCGCGGCGACGCGGCAACCGGCTGGTCGATGGGGTGGAAGCTCAACCTCTGGGCGCGCTTCCTGGATGGCGACCATGCCTACAAGATCCTGCAGAACCTGCTCGCGCCGGCGAGCGATGGCGATAGGGCGCTCAAGATTCCCGCGCGCCCGGGCGTGTTCAAGAAACATGTTCGATGCCCATCCGCCGTTCCAGATCGATGGCAACTTCGGCGCCACCGCCGGCATCACCGAGATGCTGCTGCAAAGCGATGATCCATACGGCACTCCCACCGGCCTGAGCGCCGTGCAATCTGGCGATGCCGGTTTCTTGAACCTGCTCCCTGCGTTGCCCGCCGCGCTGCCCAACGGCAAGATCACCGGCCTTCGCGCGCGCGGCGGCTTCGAAGTTTCGCTCACCTGGAAAGACGGCAAACTAGTCACCGCCGTCATCACCGCGCGCGAATCCAAACCGCTCAAAATACGCTACGCCGGCAAGGAGATCGAAATTCACCCCAAGGCATCCGAAACGCTAACGTTCGGCCCGGATCTTAAAGCTTTGTAAAGGCCGCAGCCTGATATAATCACCGCGAAGAGGAGCTTCGCAGTGTCAGATCCCAAAACCCGCAGATTCTTTCTCGGCGCCATTTCGGCCGCCGCCGCCACCCGCGTCTGGGGCGCAAACGATAAGATCAACGTCGCCATCATCGGACTTGGTGGACGCGGTAGCAATCATTTGACTCAATATACCCGCCTGTCGGAGTCACGCGTCGCCGTGTTATGCGACGTGAATCAGGCCGCCCGCGAAAAGGCCCAGGCCACGCTCGCGCGCGGCAATTTCGAGAAGGCCAAAGAGTACGAAGACATGCGCCAGGTCTTCGCCGATCCCGGTGTCGATGCCGTCTCCATCGCCACCCCCAACCACTGGCATGCTCTCGCTGCCATCTGGGCGATGAAGGCCGGCAAGGATGTCTACGGCGAAAAGCCCGCCTGCTACAACATCTACGAAGGCCAGAAAATGCTGCAAGTGCAGCAGCAGACCAAGCGCATCATGCAGGTCGGCTCCCAGCACCGCAGCACTCCTTTCAAGATGAAGTCGATTGCGGCGCTCCAGGGGGCCTGATCGGCAAGATATATATGGCCAAGGGACTCTGCTACAAGCGCCGCGCCTCCATCGGCCACACGCCCGACACCCCGACGCCTCCCGGCTTGAACTGGGATCTCTTCCTCGGCCCCGCGCCCATGCGCCCGTTCAATCAGAAGCGGTTCGCGTACTACTGGCACTGGTTCTGGGATACCGGGAACGGCGATATCGGCAACCAGGGCGTCCATGAAATGGGCATCGCGCGCTGGGGCCTGGGCGATCCGGAATGGCCCAAGACGGCGGTCTCCTTCGGCGGCAAGCTCGGTATCGACGATGACACCGAGACCCCGAATATGCTGACCGCCGCCTTCAACTACGGCGACCGGCAGCTCGTGTTCGAAGTGCGCGGCAACCTCACCGGCGGCGAAGGCACCCGGCAGGGCCGCGTCATCACCGCTGGACCCGGAGCCGCCGGAGCAGGCCGCGCCGGACGCGGTCAGGCCGGCGCCGAACCGCCCGCCGCACCTCCCGATGCACCGGCGCCCGCGCAAGTGGGTCCGGCAAGCAACCCGCTCAACGTCGCCGTCGGCGATCTCTTTTATGGCACCGAAGGCTGGGCAGCCATGTCCGACCAGGGCTTCCAGGCCTACAAGGGTGAGAGCAGCGAACTCATCATGGAAGAGCGCCCCGACCGCGGAGCAGGCGATGCCACCGGCCTCCACATGCAGAACTTCCTTCAGGCCTGCAAATCGCGCAATGAGAAGGATCTCCACGATCCCCTCTCGAACGCCATCCTCAGCGCAGACCTCTGCCACATGGCCAACATCAGCTATCGTGTCGGCCGCAAGCTGACCCTCGAAACCGGCCCCAAGTTCACCGGCGACGCGGAAGCCACGAAGATGATCACTCGCCCGGTCTATCGCAAACCGTACGAAGTCTGATCCCGTTACCAAACACTATCGGCCACGAATGCCCCCGCATTCGTGGCCGATTCCATTTTCTGC
Source organism: uncultured Solibacteraceae bacterium (assembly GCA_963811575.1). Lineage (GTDB taxonomy): Bacteria > Acidobacteriota > Terriglobia > Bryobacterales > Bryobacteraceae > Solibacter. The sequence continues at coordinate 1,277,066 of CAWERY010000018.1, forward strand.
GCTGGTTACCGCGCCCGCGGAGCGAAATACAGCGACCCGAGCGTGCGGCGGAAGTAAGGGTCGCTGAACTTCCAGATCAGCATCTCCACGAAATAATGGAAGACAAACAGCCCGTCGAAAATCGAGAATACCGCCAGGAATCGAATCGGATGCGCGCCCAGGCTGGTAGGGCTGGTAAACATCAGCACCACTCCCGATACCGTCACGAGTAGCCCGTAAAACGCCACCCTGCTGCGTCGCAGACCGCTAAACCAGCGATCCACCGGACGCGCTTCATCCAGCCTCGTATAAAAGCATCGCGGAAACATCAGTACGTGATACTCCACGTAGTGGGTGGCCAGTGCCGCGAAGTACAGCGGCGAACTCACCACCGCCAGCATCGCCGCCAGACTCTGAAATCCGAAATAGGTCAGGGCATCTCTCAAGCCGGCGCGCCTGCCGCTCTTCCGCGCGGCGCGAAGCAGCATCGTCACACTCAACGCTCCCAGCCCGAGTGTCAGCGCCGCGAGCACGGCCGCCATTGCCTGAAGCACGCCCAACGGCAACAACATCGCGCCCGGCGCCGCCACCAGACCCTTCATTCCCTCCCATCGCCGCGGCAGCAGCAAGGGGGAAACTCCGCCCGCGAGAAAGCTGGTGTACAACAACCCCGTCAGGCAGGCGAAGAATCCCTGTTCGACACGCTTCATCGCCGGTGACGGCGCCAGCCCCGTTCGTACTTTGAAGAGCTGATACACGCCGAAGGTCTGGCGGTTGAGATGATTGAAATCCAGCGCGCGGATGCACGCCAGAAAGATAATTGCGAAGGCCGGGAAACGCGCTCGCAGTTGGAAGACTCCCACAAAATAGAACCCCATGAGAATCGTCAACGGCACTACGAAATAGAGAAATATGTTCTTCCCGGTCTCCCGGAAATGCCGCAGATTCTCGCTCTGCAGGTACACCGAAAGCGTGAGCACGAAATGCGTGAGGCCGAAGAGCCAGATGTAGACCATCACGAAACTGCGATTTTCGGTAAGCGCCAGCGAGACCACCAGCGGCACCGTCACCAGCGGAAACGTGCCGAGAATAATCTGGCAGGGGAGTTTCCGTTCGAAGAATCCCTGCCGGACAGCGGGCTCCGCCTTCGGTTCTGCGACGTGTCCGGCGTACGAATTCACACTCCACCGTCGCACTGCAAGCGGCGCGGATTCAATAGTGACGAAGTATAGCGCCCTGCTTACGTCTTTCGAGGGGTGCGGCCCTGCATTGAGGTACACTTTCTTAAGAACCGGGGAGTCCTCATGCCGTTCCGTCATCCAGCTCTATTGCTACTGCTCTGTTCCGCCGCGTCCGCCCAAACGGTGACGTTCAACGAACACATCGCCCCCATCATCTATAACAATTGCAGCAAGTGCCATCACGTAGGTGAAGTCGCGCCGTTCCCCCTGATGAGCTATACCGACGTCGCCAGCCACGGCCGCGATATCGTCATTCAGACTCAATCGCACTTCATGCCGCCCTGGAAACCGGAACCGGGCTGGACGGCATACCGCGATGAGCGCCACCTGACGCAGCAGCAGATCGATCTGATCCAGCAATGGGTCGCCGCGGGCATGCCGCAGGGCGATTCCGCCAAGGCGCCGCTGCCTCCGCAGTTCACCGACGGCTGGCAGCTCGGTACGCCCGATCTGATTCTCGAAATGCCGGCATCCTTCTCCGTCCCCGCCGATGGCCCCGACATCTATCGCAATTTCGTCATCCCGACCAAGCTCACCGATGACAAATATATCCGCGCCGTCGAACTCAAGCCCACCGCGCGCGCCGTGGTCCACCACTCGCTCTTCTTCAGCGACACCAGCGGCAATGCCCGCAAGCAGGAGCAGTCCACCGGCGATGGCCAGCCTGGCTTCCCCGGCTTCGGCACCATCTTCACGGTCGTCAATCTAACCAGCGCGCTGAACGGCGGCCTGGGCGGCTGGGTACCCGGCACGACTCCCGCCTTCCTCCCCGACGGCATCGCGATGCCGCTGCCGAAGAACTCCGACTTCCTTCTGCAGACTCACTTTCACCCTAACGGGATGGCGCAGACCGAGAAGACCGTGATCGGCCTCTACTTCGGCGCCAAGCCCGCGCGCGACATGACGCAGATTCAGGTGCCCGCCTTCTTCGGCATTGAAGCCCACCTCGATATCCCGGCCGGCGAGACCAGCTATAAAATGCGCGACAGTTTCATACTGCCCGCCGATGTCGATGCCGTCGGTGTCTGGGCCCACGCCCATTTCCTCGGCCGCGAAGCCAAGCTCACCGCCACCCTGCCCAGCGGTGAAGTCCGCATTCTGCTGTGGATTCGCAACTGGGAGTTCAACTGGCAGGACCAGTATCTCTTCCAGGATCTAGTGCCGTTGCCCAAAGGCACCCGCCTCGATGGCGAACTGACCTACGATAACTCCGAGAATAACTTCAAGAACCCTAATACGCCGCCCAAGCGCGTCCAGTGGGGCGAAAATTCCACCGACGAAATGGGCAGCCTGCTGCTCAACGTCGTGCCCAAAAATCAGGCCGACCTGGCCACTCTGCAGAACGCGACCATCGTGTACGTGCTGACTCCCGTGCCGCTGGTCGGCAACAAGCCTCTATTCGTCAGCTCCGGTATGGTGGATGGCGCCAGTGCGCAGCCCGGCGCCGTGACCCCGGGCAAGATCGTCGTGCTGTACGGCTCACGCCTCGGACCCGGCGCCCTGACCGGTCTCTCGATCGGCGGCGATGGACGGGTCGCGAGCAGCTCCGGCGGCACCCAAGTGCTCTTCGATGGCGTCGCCGCACCCATCCTGTACAGCTCCGCCGGACAGGTCGCCGCCGTCGTTCCCTATGCGGTGGATGGGAAATCGGGCACCCAGGTGCAGGTAAAGAATGGCGCGCTCAGCTCCGATGCGGTGGCGTTTCCGGTGATCCCAGGTCGCGCCTTCCATCTTCTCCGTGAACTTGAGCGGCACCGGACAGGCGGCCATCCTCAATCAGGATGGCGTCACACCGAACTCCTCCAAATCACCCGCTGCCCGCGGCAGCATCGTTTCGATCTACGCCACCGGTGAAGGCCAGACGAATCCCGGCGGAATCGACGGCCAGATCGCGGGCTCCAACCCGCCCGCGCCGACTCGGCCGGTAACGGTCCTGATCGATGGCAAACCGGCCGATGTGACGTACGCCGGCGCCGCCCCCGGAGCAGTCGCGGGCCTCTTCCAGGTCAACGTCCGCATCCCTGCCGACGCCGCCACCGGCGACGTCTCGCTCGAGATCCACGTCGGCGCCGCCGCCTCCCAACCTTCGATCACCGTCGCCGTAAAGTAGCTCCGCGGTGGGGCAAACCTTCAGCTTGCCGTTCTTGGCTCGACTTCCCTACCTCACCAGCTTTTCATCCCTCGTGGAGGAGTTCGCCCGCCGGCCCTGCCATCCCGATCGCCGTCACTGCCAGAGAGTCTGGAGCCTCTGCCGGCAGCGCTTTGCGGTGATTCCACTCGCGTACTGAGGCCGTGCCGGGTCTCAGCCTGCGCGCGATAAATTCCGGTTAACGCGTTGACCACCACGACGATTAAAATGCACACCGCCGTCTCTGCCACGATTGGTTTACTGCGTATCGCCATTCTCATTGCCCCCGATGCCCGGGAGTGCAGCGAAGGCGTAAAAAAATCCGCGCGCCTACCGTACGGACCACGACTGCGCGAGGCTTGCCAGATTCTGCGGAGAAACCCGAATCAGTCCGCCCCCCGGACTGTCGATATCCGCGATTAATAAGAACGCGATCGACACAATTACCGGCAGCACCATCAGCAGCCGCGTCGTCATCCGCGAGCCATAGCCGATTAAGAGATTGCTGCACATCCCGATCAGCACCATGAAGACCCAGGCAGCCGTGGGGATGCGATTCCACCACGCCGCTTGCGTGTAGCCTTGCGCGTTCAACACGTCGTTCATCCCGGAGAGTGTCAACGCAATCACGGGCGAGGGTGCTTGTTTCGAAGGAGCCCTTACCGCGGCCCACATCGCTGCCTGAACGCGCGTCGTTTCCCGGTCAACTTCGCGCAGGTCGCTCTGATTCGGGGACACATAGAATCGCACCCGCAGTTGCAGGTATTGCCGGAGCAACGCTTGCACCGCCGCCTGGTCGGCAGCCGGCAGCAGTTCCGCTCGCACAAACTCGGTGCCGATTGCGTTGGCTTCCGTTTCTTCGTAGTTCTTCCGGAGATCGTACCGCGTCATCGCCATCGAGAAACTAAACCCGATGATGAGCCCCAGCAGCGTCAACGTGGCGGCACGCACCACCTCGAACTGCTCGCGTTCATCCTCATGCAGTTCCCGCAGATGACTCCACGCAGCCCCCAAACGCGCCGCAAGCCACAGTGTAATAGAGGAAAGCACCGACAAGACAAGCGGATAGTTGAACATCGAGAGGTGCATTGAAACCTCGATGCACTACGGTTGGTGAGCGATCCCTATTTTGCGCCGACCTCCAGCAATTCGATCTCGAAGATCAACGTTGCCCCACCCGGAATGCCGGGACGCCCCTGGTCGCCATACGCCAGGTTCGCGGGACAGACCAACTGCGATTTTCCGCCGACCTTCATCCGCTGCACGCCTTCCGTCCAACACGGAATCACGCCGTTCAAGGGGAACGACGTGGGCTCGTTGCGCTTATAGGAGCTGTCAAACTCCGTGCCGTTGACCAGCTGGCCGCGGTAGTTGACCTTCACCGTATCGGTCGCCTTCGGGGATGCGCCCGTGCCCGGCCTCAATTCCTTGATGATCATCCCGGAATCCGTTTTTACCGCTCCCGGCTCCGTCGCAGCCTTGGCGCAATACGCCGCCGATGCCACCTTCTCGCGCTCCGCAACCCGCGCCCCGCGCGCCTTCACCAGCGGATCGATCTTCGGCCCCCAATCCTCGAGTTGCACCGCCGGCTTGTTCGCCGCCGCATCGCTGAGCGCACGCTTGATGAGATCGATCTCGGCGGGCGAAAGATCGAATGGCGAGAGCGATTTGGCAATCGAAAGACCGAGCGCGTAGATCGTCTTCTGGTCATCCGTGGTCAGTGGCGGAGGGCCCGCCGGTTTCGGTGCAGCCGGCTTCGCGGCGGTCGCGCCGCGGCCCGGAGTGCCCCGTCCGGCGCCGGTCGTGGCAGCCTTGGGTGCGGCCGTCTGGCCAGTGGCGGTGGCGGCTTTAGGAGCCGGCGTCGTCTGTGCGAGCATCACCGCGGGAAGAAGAATCAACAATCCACGCATAATTTCAGGCTAACATCCTTTTTTTCTATCACGCCAACCGGAATGATTCCACATCCCCGTAGGCCGATGCTTTTAAATACGCGCCAAGGGCCAGGCGGATCATGGAGTTACCTCGTCCGCAGGATTTACGATAGCAGCAGTTCCAGGTCTTCCCGTTTCAAATCGCGAATCACATTGTTGTCTTCGCCCAGAATCGCATCCGCCAGTTCCCGCTTGGTCTTCTGTAATTCGAGGACCTTCTCTTCCACGGTATCCTTCGCGATCAGCCGGTATGCAAACACGGGCCGCGTCTGCCCGATGCGGTGCGCGCGATCCACCGCTTGCGCTTCCACCGCCGGATTCCACCAGGGGTCCAGCAGGAACACATACTCCGCCGCCGTCAAGTTCAATCCCAACCCGCCGGCCTTCAGGCTCACCAGAAACAGGCCACAATCGGGATCATTCTGGAAAGCATCCACACGCGCCTGCCGGTCGCGGGTTGCCCCGTCCAGATACTCATACCGAATTCCGGTCGCGTCCAGCCGGTTGCGCACAATCGCCAGCAAGCTGGTGAACTGCGAGAACACCAGTGCCTTGTGCCCTTCCTCGCGCAGTTCGGCCAACTGGTCCAGCAGTACGTCGAGCTTGGCGCTCGGCTCGTGGATGCGTTTCTCGTCCAGCAGTCCCGGATGACACGCAGCCTGCCTCAGTCGCAGAAGCGCCTCCAGGACGTGCATCTTACTCTTGCCCAGGCCCTGCGATTGCACCCTGGCCAGCAGGCTTTCGCGATAGTGCTTGCGCAACTCGTCATAATGCTTGCGCTGCGGCCCTTCCAACTCGCAGAAAATTGTTTGCTCGGTCTTCTCCGGCAGTTCGCGCGCCACCTGCTGTTTGGTGCGACGCAGAATAAACGGCCGCAGCGCCTGGGAGAGCAGTTTCCGCGCATCTTCCCCTGGATTGCGCGCCAACCCGCCCGCCATATTGAGCACTTTGGCCTCGCCCAGCATTCCCGGATTCAGGAATTCGAACAGGCTCCAGAGTTCACCCAAGTGGTTTTCCACCGGCGTGCCGCTCAGTGCCAGCCGGTGTTTCCCGTGCAGCAGGCGCACCGCCTTCGCGCTCGCCGTCGCCGCATTCTTCACGGCCTGCGCCTCGTCCAGCACCACGTAATCGAATTCGATTTCCGCCAGCCGGGTGATGTCGCGGAGCATCGTGCCGTACGTTGTCAGCACCAGGTCGTACTCAGCAATCCGTGCCGTGTCGCGCGCCAGTCCGGTGTGTTCCAGAACCCGCAATTGCGGAGTAAACCGCAATGCCTCGGCCCGCCAGTTGAACATCAGGGATTTCGGCGCCACCACCAGCGATGGTCCGAGTTTCAGCTCCCGTCGGATTTCCAAAGTTGCCAGCACCTGTGCCGTTTTGCCGACGCCCATATCGTCCGCCAGGCAGCCGCCGAAGCCGAACTCCCGCAGGAATTCCATCCAGCCCAGCCCTTCGCACTGATAATCGCGCAGTTGGCCCACGAAACCGGCGGGCTGCTCCATCACTTTCACGCCCGTGAAAGAGCGCAACCGTTCGCGCATGCGCTCGAACAATTCGTCCACGTGAACTTCGGGCTGCGCCGCCAGCAGCGCATCCAGCAGTCCCGCCTGATTGCGGCGGAATCGCAGGTGATCTTCTTCCTTGGTGCCCAGCCCGGCCAGCGGAGCAAACCGTTCCAGCCACTCCTCCGGCAGCAGCCCGAAAGTTCCGTCGCCTAACCGCACCATCGTGTCGCCGCGCCGCAGCGCAGCCAGCAGCGCCGGAAGACTCGCCGTCTGACCGTCGTAATCCACTTCGCCGTAAAGCTCGAACCAATCGATACCGGAGCGCACGTCCACCTTGGTCGCCCCGGGACGGCGGAATGCCTTCCCCTCCGCTTCCACGTGCCAGCCCGCGCGCAGCAGATCGCGCACCACGCGCGGCATCATCTTCGCGGGCAGGCGCAGCGCACTGCCGCTGCCCGACGGACGTAAACCTAAATCCTTGAGCTTCTCTTGCGCGGCGCTTTCCGCTTCAATGTCGCGCACCAGGTAAACGCGCTCCTCGGGCAGCCAGATTCCACGGCCGGCGGCCGCCGGCTCGCTCCAACCCCGCCCGTAGTCCAGCAGCAAGTGAGCCTGGAAATAATCCTCACCCCAACTCTCCCGCTGCTGCGTCACACGCAGCCCGATATGCGGCTGCGCGCTGCGTTCTTCAAACTGCAGTGCCTCATCCACATCCAGCGGCGGCACCACGGAGAGTTCCAGAAGCTTGCTCATGACCGTGTCGCGGTCGCGATCCGGAAAAGGGATGCGCTTCAGCGTGGTCAGGCGCGTGATCCACGGAAACACTCCGCCATCATCCAGCGGCGCCAGCTTTCCCTTGGCGAGCACGAAGCCGCCTTCCAGCAAAAGTTGAGGATCCTGCAGTTCCATTTGCTCCTCGCCGCGCCGCAAGGAGCCCGTAATGTTCCACTGATCGCGCTCGTCCTGGCGAACCTGTAGCCAGAGCTTCCACGGAGCGCCGTCCTCCCAGATCAGGAGCTGCGGCTCGCTTCTCGTTCCGTCGCGGAACAGCAGGCGGCCCGAGTTCGCAAGTATCGGAATCAGCCTCTGCGCCAGCGGAAACGGAATCGCCTTCCGCGTCGCGCCGGCCGACCCCGAACCATAGGAATACAGGTAGTATTCCTGCCCGCCCAGAATCGCCGCCAGCGCCTCCGCATCCACCGGATCGTGCAGCGTACCAACCTGCGACGGCGCAATCCGGAAATCCTTGAGCACCGTCCAATCCCCGCTCTTCTTCCGCGATCGGGAGTAAAGTTCCAGCACGATCGCACCGCTCGTCCGCGAGGCCATCACGTCGATTACGTAAAGAATTTCGAAATCCTTAGGCCAAGCCGCCGCCCGCAGTTTCTTCGTCTCCAGGCCCGCGCGTATATCCGCCAGGTATTCCTGCCATGCCGGCGTGTGCGGACTCTGCGACGGCTGCGGCCGGGTGTACCCGCCCGTCACCGGAGGCCGCTCGATCACCTCCGCATCGCGTATTAAGCGCAGCGATGGCGCCTTTTGCGCCTCCCCAAGCACCCCACGCTTATCGGCCTCTAAAATCGCGGCCCACAGGTGCTTGCACCGGCCGGTTTCGAGGAAATACGGACAGGAGCAGTAGAGGCTCAGCAGACCGTCCTGATACGTGATCCGGATCGGGTAGCGGCTGCCTCCCAGCACCTCCCCGAACAGGTGCGACTGGTTCGCATCCGTGACACGGACGGCGTTGCCATGGAACAGGTTCAGGCCCTTGAACTGAAGTCGTCTTTCAAATTGGTATGCTATTTTGCTGGCGAGCGGCATTTAGAGGCGAACTCTCCATTGTAACGGGCAATTGCCATTTTGCTGAACTCTCGACATCGGAAAGGACCTACAATCGTCTACGATGCTGAAACCAATCAGCCGGCGCAGTCTCTTAACCGGAACGGCGTGCGGCATTATTGCCGCCCAATCGCGGCCCGCCCGAAAGATTCGCATCGGCCTTTCCGGCTTCGACGGCCACCCGGAGGAGATTCTGCGGGTGTTGCCGCACTCCCCGGAACTCGAACTGGCCGCCATCGCCGACGATGGGTCCGACCCTGCCGCCCGCGCCCTGGTTCTCAAAGACCCCCAAGCCGCCCGGGCAGCGCGTTATGACGCCCTGGAGGACATGTTGTCCCGCGAAAAACTGGACGTCGTCGCCCTGTGCAACAATGGCGGACGCCGCACGCCCGGAATTCTCGCCTGCGCCGCACGCAAACTCGACGTCATCGCCGAAAAACCCCTGGCCATGAATCGCGAAGATCTCGACGCGGTCTATACCGCAGTCAAACAGAGCGGCATCCGCCTCGGGATGCTCCTGCCCATGCGCTTCGATTCGCCCTACCTGGCCATGCGCCGTATCGTCGCCGCCGGAGAGATCGGCGAAATCATGGAGATGGATGCTCAAAAGAGCTATCAGCTCGGTACGCGTCCGGCGTGGCAGAAGCAAGCGGCCACTTACGGCAGCACCATTCTTTGGATCGCCATCCACGGCATCGATCTCATGTTATTTGTGAGCGGCCGCCGCTTCACCGAAGTGGCATCCCTGCAATCCCGCGTCGGCTTTCCCGAACTCGCCGATATGCAGAACGTCACCGCCAGCATCTTCCGCATGGACAACGGAGGGGCGGCAGCTTTGCACCTCGACTACCTGCGCCCCGAAACTGCCGTTGGCCACGGCGATGACCGCCTGCGCGTCGCCGGCTCTTTGGGCGTTGTCGAATACCAGGAGTCCACCGGTGTAACGCTACTGAAGAAAGGCGCTCCGCCGCGTACGCTCCACGACCTGCCCCCGCAAGGTTCGGTCTTCCTCGATTTTCTGCGTGGCTCCCGCGCCCTCCCCTGGCCCGAAATCGTCGCCGCCAACGAGGCGACTCTCGCCGCCCATCTGGCGGCCCAAGCCCGCGCCTTTATCCCCATCCGTAATGGCTAGCCGGCGTTACGGCTCGTCGATCAGTTGCGCCGCCGCGGGGTCGAGGAAGAGAATCGCCGCAGGGTGCTGCCGCAGCGCCGAGGCCGGACAGTCTTCCGTCACAGGCCCATCCAGCGCCGTGTGGACCGCCACATTCTTGTGTTCCCCATTCACGAACACCAGCGCACGCGGCACCCGCATGAAAAAAGGAACGGTCAGCGAAAGCGCGCGCTGCGGCACGTCTTCGAGGCGCGCAAAAGCGCCATCGTGAACCTGCTGCATCCGGCAGACCTCGTCGAGCTCCACCGGCCGCACGTCTCGCGGATCTTCGAAATCGCAAACCGGCGGATCGATAAATGCGAGATGCCCGTTTTCCCCAATCCCGAGAATCACCAAACACGGTTGCGCCTCTCGCAGCAGTGCGGCGTAACGATCGCATTCCGCATCCGCGTCCGCCGCTTCCGCGTCGAGCTGGTGAAACGCACCCACAGGCACGTGGTCGAAGAGCCGGTCGCGCAGAAACCGGCGGAACGAAGCCGGGTGGTCGGCCGCCATGCCGGCGTACTCGTCCATGTGGAAGGCGGTGACGCGCGGCCAATCGATCGGTTCCGCGCGCAGGGCCTTCAGGAACGGGTCCTGGGAGACGGCGGACGCGAACACCACCGCCGCTTTGCCCTCCAGTGCGATGCGATCGCTGAATGATGCCCGCCGCGATCCGCGCACCTTCTGATCCCGCCGCCTCGCGATCGGGGAACACTCGGACTTCCAGTTTTTCACGGGAAAAAGTCATGTTTGTTGAAGCCTGAATTCTAGCATGCGATCATTTGGGCAGCATGCAGAACCTCTGCCTCGCGCTGCTGCTGGCGGCGATCTTCGCGCTGCTCGCCGCTCCCGTGCAAAAGTCCCTACGCCGCGCATTGCATGGCACGCCCGCGCTTCTCTTTCTCGCGCCGCCCCTGCTGACCGCAGTTTTTTTGGCGGCGTCGCTTGCCGCGGGGACGTGGAATGCGGAACTGATGCTCATTGTTTTCGCGTATACGTGCGCCCCCACACTGTGCGCGTATGCGCAGGGCAAGGGCCCGGCGGAGCGCCCGGGAGTGCTCGATTTCGCCGCCATCGCGCTGCTTTGGTTCCCCCTGGAATTCCCCGCCGGCGCCGCGCACCTGATCAGCAAACACGCGCAGGGTTTCCTGCACAGCGTGGCGTACGGAATCGCGATTTTGCTCGGGCTCATACTCTTTCTGGGCTTCCGCGCCTTTCCAGGGATGAAATACAACCCGCCGCGCGGCCGCCGCGATCTGACGCTGGCGCTGGCCGGATACGCGCTGACCGCGCCCGTGCTGATGCTGATCGGAATTTGGATCGGCTTCATTCCGCCGCCGCACCTGCCCACGGCCGGTGCCGGCAAAATGGCCGCCGCGGCCGCGATCATTTTCGCCGCTACCGCGCTGCCGGAAGAGATTCTCTTTCGAGCCATGATCCAAAATCTGCTGATGCTGCGCTTCGGCCCCGGTCCGCGCACACTGATCGTGGCCAGCGTGATCTTCGGCGCAGCGCACCTGGACAACGGTCCGCAGCCGCTGCCCAACTGGCGTTATATGATCCTCGCCACCATCGCTGGCTACGCCTACGGCAAGGTCTTCGAGCGCGCGCGCACAGTTCTCTCCTCGACTCTGTTTCATTGCATGGTGGATTGGACCAAGCATTTCTTCTTCTGATGCCATAATCTCTAATGGCATAATCCAGGTATGCAAATCACCTGGCTTGGTCACGGCACCTTCCAATTCCAACTGCCTTCCGGGCAAGTCATCCTGATGGACCCGTGGACCGACGGCAATCCCGCCTATCCCAAGGGCTACCAGATCGAACGCATCGACACCATGTGCATCTCGCACGGCCATTTCGATCACATCCACGACGCCGTGCCGCTGGCCGCGAAATTCGCGCCCGAGGTGGTGGCGATCTTCGAGACGGCTCACTGGCTCGAATCCAAGGGTGTCGCCAAAACCAGGCCGATGAACAAGGGCGGATCGCAAAAGGTGGGCGATGTCACGGTGACGATGACGCACGCCATCCATAGCTGCGGAATTCTGGATGACGGCAAGATCATTTACGGCGGCGAGGCGGCTGGCTATATCCTCCATCTGCCCGACAAGCGCGTGGTCTATTTCGCCGGCGATACCAATGTATTTTCCGACATGGCACTCATCGAACAGCTCTACCATCCGGAGTTGGCCTTCCTGCCGATCGGGGATCTCTACACGATGAGCCCGCACGAGGCAGCGATGGCTTGCCGGCTGCTACGCGCGCGCAAAGTGATTCCCATGCACTTCGGAACCTTCCCCCCGCTTACCGGCCGCCCCGACGCATTGCGCGAACGCATTCGCGGGTTGGAAACCGAAATCTGGGAACTCGAGCCGGGCAAGAGCGTGGACTGGTAGGACCGGCCCCGCTCTTACTTGATGAACGCAGCGATGTCGTCGATGACCTGCGGCGCCACGTGGCCGGGCTTATTGTACTCGGCCGGCAGACTCTTTCCTTCCCCAGCGACGAACAGGTGATTGAGCGGCGCGTAGCTCTTCATCACCACGCCCTTCTGGCCGCCCACCGCGGCCTTCCACATTCCGTAATCCGTCATCGTTACCTGGTAATCGCGCTCGCCTTGCAAGATGAGAATGGGAAGCGTGAGCTTCTTCGCCTCTGCCGCCGGATCGTAGCCCTTCAAATCGAGCCAGTAGGAAGTCGGGACGCCGCCGATTGCCGGCTTGTCTTCGTCGCCCGTCTCCAGCTTCTTGACCTTGGCCTGCAGCGCTTTTGCATTCTCCAGGGGAGTTCCGGTAGCGCCCAGATACTGCGCCTGCTCTACCAGCAGATCCTCCATGGGGCGCACATTTCCAGCCATCAACACCAGGCCGGCGAGTTTGCTATCCTCCGCGGCGATCCGCGGCGCTACGTAAGCACCCAGGCTATGCCCGATCACGAAGACCTTCGCTGCATTGATCTCCGGCAGCGTGCGCAACAGCGCGGCCGCCAGTACCGCATCCTCCACGGTCTCCTCGCTGACCGTCAGGTTCTTGATCGCCGAGACGCGCGCGCCATATTGACGGGTGCGCTTCTCATATCGCAGTACCGCGATCCCCTTGGAAGCCAGGCCCTCGGCGAGATCTTTGAAGACCTTCACGCCGCCCACGGTCTCGTCACGGTCATTCGGCCCCGACCCGTGCACCAGCACGGCTGCTGGAAACGGACCGGCGCCATTGGGGAGCGTCAGGGTGCCGGGCAACTTCCACTCGCCTGTGCCGATTGTGACTTCACGCTCTTTAAAACTATCGGGCTTGCTGTACTCCGGGCGCTGCCAGTTGATGCCGCCAGGCAACTGGAAAATGCCCGCCACCAGGCCCGCCGAATTGATCACCACACGAAAATTAATGTTCTGGTTGGCGAACTTTACCGGAAAGGTGACAATGCTGTTTGGCCCCGATTTCATCAGCGCGGGGTCGCCGATCTTTTCCATCGCGCCATAACCTTTGATCATGACCCCCAGCTTGGCCATCTCGGTCAGGGGCAATCCCTTCTGCACATCGGCAGTGGACATCTGGTGGAACTCGGGATAACTCCCGGCGAGCAGCAGGTCCAACGCCTTGCGAGCGGTCGCCACGGGGTCCTGCGCCTGCTGCGCAAGCAACAGAGAGGGAAGCAGAAGGAGGAGGGCACGAGTCAACATGACACTTCTATCGTACCCCGGTGGCAGGCGGAAAGGCCTGTCCCTACAGCGCTGCGTCAATGAAGGCGGCGGACGCGCCCACCCACTGGAAGCCCTTATTGTGGTCAACACCCATTTGCGATCCGCGGCCCATCCGGATGATCGTGTTCACCGCGCGCAGGCGATCGAGCCAGACATACATGACGCGGATCTCGAGCTTAGTGGGCCCGAACGGGGTTTCGATCAACGGCTGGAAATCGACCCGCCGCTGCAGGATGTACTGGCTGCGCTGCTCCTCCGGCACCGCCGCAAGCTGCTCCGCCGTGGGTCCCACGATCACGCCCGACCCGGCGAAGGAGTAGAGCGGTTTCAGCACGTAGCTCGTGGGATCGTCAACCGTGCCCACGTCGCTGAGGAACCGCGTGCGCGGCACGGCGGCGTGATCCAGGTAAGGCAGCGAGAACTTGCTAAGCCGGAAGAACCAGTTCGGGTGCCCCGCCCATTCCACCTCCAGCTCATCACGGAAATCGAAGGCCATCGGGATCTGCTTGCGCACCAGTTCGTCTACAATTGCGCGATTGTAAATGCGTTCGATCGGCACCAGCGCCGCGCCATCGCGATAGAAGAGCCGGCGCCCCTGCTTGACGACACTCGTAATATCCACCGTGCGCACGCCGAAGGTCTCTTCCGTCAGCAGAAAATCGTGGCGCGTCTTCTGCTGCGCGGGGTCGATTTCCAGCAGCACGACATTCTTCGGATCGTGCCGGCCCACGATGGCTTCGCGCAAAATGGCGCGGTAGGCGTCTGCGTCCAGGCCTTCGGGCAGCGCACTCAGCGCGGGGTCGATGCCGTAGGCCTCGCGATAGGAATCGGCGAGCAGCGGCTGATACGCATAAAGCGTGGGGAAGCCCTGAATCTCCACTAGCTGCGGTTTGAGGTCGGCGTCCAAACCGAAATCGGCTTGGACAAAAAGCGGCCGGGGATCCTCGTTGGGAACTCGATAAGCGGCCGGAATCGCCGCGCGCGAGGCCTCCTCATAGCGAGGATTGGCGAGCAACTGCTCCACCATTTCGCGGCCGTAGCGCGCCAGCGTCGCCACCAGGCTGCCCGGCAGGAAGCAAGGCGTTTCGCTGTGGCGAAACGGCACTGGCTCGCCGCACCGCGCTTCCAATAACCCCAAAAAGCGAGCGTACTTCGCGTCCGTGAATTCGCGATTAAACCGCTGCCGGTGGGAGGGAATCAAGCAGGAACTCTCCGCCTCGCATGATCTGCCGGCCATCGATCCAGATGTCGAAGTTGCGGCCCACAACGTCGATGTGCGTCGCCGAATACCAGTCGGCGCCGGTATGCGCTCCGTAGGGATTGCCGAACGCGATGTGGATGCCCGGGATCTTCTCGTCCTGCAGGATATTGCCGATCACGTCGCGCACGCCGATGTTGGTGCCGATGGCGAACTCGCCCACGCGATCGCTGTTTTCATCGGTGTGGCAGTAGCGCCAGAACTCCTCTTCCAGCTCCTTATTCGTCGAGCTCGCCGAGCGCAGGCGGCTCTCCACCACTTCGATGGTCAGCGGATTGGCGCGCAGGTCGCCATACTTCTCACAGAGATAATCGCCCACCACGCCATCGATCACGAAGGTGCCATCCACCTGTTCCGGCGTCGTGAAGGTCTCGCCGCCCGGAAGATTGCCCCATTTGTGCGGACTGATGATGCCGCTGGTCTTCAGCCACTTCAGCCGCGGCGAAAATTTACCCACGATGTTCGTGCCGGCCGGATTGGTGGCGCGAATCTCGCGCGCCGCGCTCGCCATTTGCCAGACCTGTTGACTGATGCGGTCCACTTCGTCGAAATCGGCGCGCATGCCTTCCAGCATGATGCGGCGATCGATGTTCACCATGTGGGCGTGGCGCATGCGGCGGCGGTTGACCACGTCGGTCATCTGCATCCGCGTGCGCAATTCGTTCTGCTGCGCCTTCACCGCGAAGATGCTGACGTCGCTGGTCTCCATATCGGCGAGCACTTCGGCGGGCATGTCCTTGAGCGGGCGAGGAGCCAGGTCTTCGAGCACGAAGGCCTGATAATTCAGCCCCAGCCGTTCCAGTTCCGCGGCCAGCGAAGCGCCGATTTCCAGGCAGGCATGGTCGGTGATCAGCGTTACCTTTTCCTGGGGCTGAATGCGCAGGCAGCTCACCAGCGCGTTGCGCGCCCCCGGCAGGAATTCGGGATCGAACGGCGTTTCCCGCAGCAGTGTCTTGGTCTCGATCATCGCCCTTCTCCCGCGGTGGCGGGAAAGAGCCCGTACTCGGTTTCTTCAATCATGTAATCCACTACTTTCTTCAGGTCGCCGGTTTCGTGAAACACGCGCAACTGCCGGTCGGCGCCATTGCCGTTTTCCATGATGCGGCGTACATACCCGATCTCTTCCTGGCTGCCCAGCTCCGGCACCACGTCGCTGACGAATTCCAGAATCTCTTCGATCAGCTGGCGCGCCGGCACCTCCGTCTGTTTGCCGAAATCGATCATCTTGCCATCCAGGCCATACCGCGCGGCCCGCCATTTATTCTCCATAATCAGCGAGCGGCTGTAGTGGCGGAAGGTGAGATTCTGCTGGTGAATGCGGTAGAGCTTGGCGATGATCGCCTGGCAAAGCGCGGCAATCGCGATGGTCTCTTCCAGGCGCATCGGCATATCGCAGATGCGGAATTCCAGCGTCGGAAAATGCGGATGGGGGCGAATGTCCCACCAGATCTTCTTGGCATTGTCGATGCAATTGGTGTGGATCAGCAGGTTGACGTAGTTTTCGAATTCCGACCAGCTCTGGTAGAGATCGGGAATGTTGGTGCGCGGGAATTTGTCGAAGACCTTGCACCGGTAGGAGCGCAAGCCGGTTTCCATTCCCACCCAAAACGGCGAGTTCGCCGAAAGCGCGAGCAGGTGAGGCAGAAAATAGCGCGCGCTGTTCATCAATTGGATCGCGGTCTCGCGATCTTCCACGCCGATATGCACGTGCAGTCCGAAAATCAGGTTGGCGCGCGCCACCATCTTGAGATCTTCCACGATGGTGCGGTAACGGTCGTCCGGATAGATTTCCTGATCGCGCCACTGCGCGAAGGGGTGGGTGCCGCCGGCCGCCAGGCGCAATCCATTCTGCCGCGCCAGCGTGATGATCTGCTGCCGGATACTGCGGATCTCGTCCCGCGCTTCCTGGATGTTCTCGCAGACGCCGGTGCCGATTTCGACCACGGACTGGTGCATCTCCGGCTTCACACGCTCCGCCAGCAGCAGCTTGCCCTTTTCCAGAATCTCGGCGTGAATGTGCGACCGGAGGTCGCGCGTCACCGGATCGACGGTTTGATATTCTTCTTCGATTCCGATATTCAGGCTCGGCCTGACTGAGGACATGAGGCTCATGATTATTTCCCCGGAGCGTTCGACCCCGACGGGACCCGCAGGAATTTCGACCAATGATACTGCGTGACGGAAGCGGATTGCAGCGCGCGCCCGATCGCCATGTCCGCTACCGCTTCGACAATCCAGCGGAAGTTGTCCGCCCCGACCGATTCCAGCCCGGCATCGGGCGCCGGATTCATAAAATCGATGGCGTACGGAATCCCACCTTCCACCGCGAATTCCACCGTATTCAGGTCGTAGCCCAGGGCGCGGCAGAGTGTGAGACAGTCGTCCGTAATCCGCGCGCCAAGCGCGGGCGAGGGCGGCGGATTCCCCGGCACATAGCGCAAATGATGCGGCTGGCCGGGATCGTAGCGCATGATGTGAACCTTCTCCTGATTGACCACGTAACAGCGGAAGTAATCCTCGAAGTTCACGCCGCGTTGCAGAGTCATGCAGAGCTGCTCACTTTCATCGTAAGCGGCAAACAGCTCCTCGGGCGAATTCACTTTGTACACACTCTTCCATCCGCCGCCGTCATGCGGCTTCAGGAAAGCGGGAAAGCCGACGTACTCAAAGATGCCGTCCCAATCCAGCGGATACTCCAGGTTGCGCATGGATTTATCCGTGGTGCCCTCGGGATGCTTCTTGTGGGGCAGCAGCACGGTCGGCGGCACCGCGACTCCCAGTTTGATCGCCAGCGCGTAGTTGAAGAACTTATCGTCCGCGCTCCACCAGAACGGATTGTTGATTACCCGTGTGCCGTTGAGCGCGGCGTTCTTCAGGTAAGAGCGATAGAAAGGGATGTCGTGCGAGATCCGATCGACGATCACGTCGTAGCCGCAAGGCTCGGCCATCCGCACGCCGCCCACTTTCAGGTGCTCGGCGGTAACGCCCGCCACGCCCCTGGCATTGATGTGGTCCACCAACGCGGGTGGGAACGAATCTTCCATGCCGTACAGTACGCCGATCTTCGCCATGCGACCTCCCTATAGAAAAAACTTCTCTGCCATTTTGTACCACCACGGCCAGTCGTGCCCGAAGCCCTGCCAGACGTCCAGAATATGCGGTATGCCCTTGGCGCCGAGCGCATGCGCCATCTTCACATTTTGATCGAACAGCGGATCGTGATTGCCGACCGCCAGCACGCAGTAGTTGCGGCGCAAGGGCTCCAGGAGACTCGGGTCGTTCAAGCCGGGAAGATAATCGAGCGGGCTGTGCAGGTAGGCGTTGGTATCGTAGTGGCCGTCCAGAAATCGCTGCGGAATATTGAACGCGCCGGACATGCTCACCGCGTAGGTCACCAGATCGGGATGGCGCAGCGCGAGGTTGATCGCATGATACCCGCCGAAACTGCAGCCGGTGGTGCCGAATCTCGGCCAGCTGGTGCGATTGCGAATGAAGGGAGCGACTTCGATCGCAAAGTAGGCATCGAAGGCATTCTGCCGATGCATGCGATCGGCGGGATGGATGGCGCGATTGTAGAACGACTCCTGATCGACGGAATCGACGCAGATCACCTGCAGCTCGCCGCGTTCGATTTTCGGCGCCAGCGCCGCGATCATGCCGCGCTCTTCGTACTCCCAAAAACGGCCGCCGGAGGTGGGAAACACCAGTACCGGAAAACCGCCGTGGCCAAATGCCAGCAACTCCATCTCGCGGTGAAGAGACGGGCTGTACCACTTCACATATTCTCTCTGCATCCCCTCGCCATCCTAGCAGTTCGCTTCCGGCAGGCGCTTTTCGCAGGCTTTTCAATGCCGTGGTAAACTTTTCGCCATGAAATTGCTGTGCTTCGCGCTAGTCTTTTCCTGCGTCGCTTTTGGCCAGGACGACGCTCCGGTTTCAGCCGCACGAACCAATGCCGCTCCCGCCGCACCGCCCGCAGGGCGAGAGCAGGCACGCTCCATGATCGTCACGCAATACGGAATCCTCGCCACGTCCCAGTTCCTGGCGTCTCAGGCGGGCGCAAAGATCCTGGAATCCGGCGGCAACGCGATTGATGCGGCGATTGCGGCGAACGCCGTGCTCGGGCTGACCCAGCCGTACGTCAACGGTATGGGCGGCGACCTGTTCGCCATCGTGTACGAGGCCAAGACCGGCAAGGTCTACGGCCTGAACTCGAGCGGCTGGACGCCAAAGGCGCTCACGATCGACTATCTCAAGAGCAAAGGCGTTACCCAGATCGACCGCACCGGCATCCACGCCATCACGGTGCCGGGCTGCGTGGCAGGCTGGGACGCGCTGCGCAAGCGTTTCGGCACCAAGCCGTTTTCCGAACTGCTGGCATCGGCAATTTTCTATGCGGAGACCGGATTCCCGCTGCCCGAGATCGGCGCACGCTCCTGGATCAGTCAGGCGCTGTTGAAGAAGCCCGGCTACGCGCAGACGTACATGCCGACGGGACAGCGGCCGCAGCTTGGGGACGTTTTCAAGAATCCCGCGTTGGGCGAATCCCTGCGGCAAGTCGCTGCCAAGGGACGCGATGGCTATTACAAGGGCAAGATGGCGGAGAACCTGGTGACGTTCCTGCGCGAGCAGGGCGGCGCGCACACGCTGGAAGATTTCGCCGAGTTCGAGCCCGAGTGGGTCGAGCCGATCTCGACCACGTATCGCGGTTGGGAAGTCTTCGAACTGCCGCCGAACGGACAAGGCGTCGCGGCGCTTTCGATGCTCAACATCATGGAAAATTTCCCGCTGAAGGATTACGGGCACAATTCAGCGGCCGCGCTGCAGGTGATGATCGAGGCGAAGAAGCTGGCCTATGCCGACATGGCGCGCTACGTGGGCGATCCCCGCTTTGGTCCGGTGCCGGTGAAGGAGATGCTCTCCAAGGATCTGGCGAAGCAGCGCGCCGGCCTGATCAGCATGGAGAAGGCCAGCTGCAAGGTGCTTCCTTCCGAAATCAAACAGGAGCTGGACGCGCACGGGCACGAGACCATCTATATGTCGGCGATCGATAAAGAGGGGAATATCGTGTCGCTGATTCAGAGCAATTACGCCGGGTACGGTACTGGTTTCGTGGCGCCGGGCGCGGGTTTCTCCTTCCACAATCGCGGCGCGGGCTTCGATATGGAGCCGGGAAAACCCAACTCGCTGGCGGGCCGCAAGCGTCCGTTGCACACCATCATCCCCGCATTTATGCGCAAGGGCGATATCACGGTGGGCTTCGGAATCATGGGCGGCTGGAACCAATCCCAGGCACACGCACAGTTCGTGGCCAACGTGGTGGATTTCGGAATGAACGTGCAGATGGCGCTGGAATCGGCGCGCTTCACCAAGGGGACGTTCGATGGCTGCGACGTGCAGATGGAATCGCGGATTCCGGAATCGGTGCGGCAGGAACTGGCGAAGCGCGGCCACATCATCACGCCCACCGGCAGTTTCTCGAGCGCGATGGGCAATGGCGAGGCGGTGATGCGCGATGCCAAACGCGGCGTGAATTTCGGCGCCAGCGATCCGCGGACCGATGGCGCCGCGATTCCGCAGCAGCCGAATGTGAAGTAATCGCCTACTTGTCCGCTAGTTTTCGGCCGGCGTTCAGGTTGTCGAAGTTCAGGATCGCGTTGAAGACCAGGAAGTAGCTGCCTTTGGTTTCCGCGCGCCAGAACGGGTTGTTGGAGAACAGGACCACGTGGCCCTGGCCGTAGGGCGAATCGATCACAGCGGGGTGCTGCGCGAGATCCGCACCGCCATCCAGTAAACCCGGAGACCAGCAGGTCGCTGGCGTTGCCGTACCGGAGCACCACGCGCGGACGAGCGGCCGGCGGAATCACGCTCACCGGGTTGCGCAGCTGTTCGTTGGTCAGCGGCGTCGCCTCCCAGGCTTCGGCCTTCGGTTCTTCGGGGATTTCCGTGGGCACACGCCCTTGAACGATATCGGGATCGTCCGCCGTGCCGCGGCCCGTCGGACGCTCGGTGCCTTCGGGACCGCCGCGACGCCCGCCGCCGCCGCCGATCATGCTCGACACGTTGAAGATCGGCGGGTTGGAAGCGAAGATGGACAGGTTGTCGCCGTAGCCGTACACGATCGGGCTGGCCGAATCCACCAGCTTCGAACGCAGCGCGGAACCGGTAACTTTCAGGCGCGTGGAGGGCGCAATGCTCACGCCCGGGTTGAAGCCGAAGGTCACGGCGAAATTCGTGGTGTCGTTGGCGGTGATCAGCAGGCCGCCCTTGCGGACGAAATCCTGCAGGTTCGCGACTCCCGTCCAGCCGAGTCCGGGACGCATGTCGTCGGTCTCATCGGTCTTGGCCAGGTTCGGCGTTTGGGGAGTCACTTTCCACGGCAGCGGATTGCCGAACATCGGCATGCCATCCACAATGCTCTGCGGATTTCCGCGGCCGCCGGGGCCGAAGACGATGACGTCGTACTTGGAGCGCAGGTCGCTGTTCTTCGAAGCCGTCTGCGTGCTGATGTAGTCGTACGGAACATTGAGGCGGTCGAACTCCAGGCGCCACCATCCTTCCGCCTGCGTGCTCGCCCAGGTGTGCATGATGGCGATGCGCGCCGCGCGGACCGGGTGGGTCTTCACGGAGGGCGCGGCGGTCGCGGCATAGGCCTGAATGCCGAGTTCCGCGGCGGCCTTGCCGAGTTCGCCCGCCGGCGCGTTGCGCACGATGAACGAGCCGCGATTGTACTTGTGCCCGCCGGCTTCGAAGGCTTCTTCGGCAGCTTCAAACGACGCGTTGGGGAAGCGATAGCGCAGCGTGACCAGGGCGTTGTCCGCGTTGTGGTTGATCAGGGCGATCTCGCCTTCGCCTTCGAGTCCGCCGCGTGCCTGCACGGCGCCTTTCACCGTCGTCATCGCGGCGCTCAGGGCTTTGACATCGATTACACGCGCCACCTGCACGTTGCCGAGTTCGCCGAAGGTCCAGCCGGTATCGTCGTAAATGCTCTTCTGCGGATCGTTGGCCGCCCAATACTGGTAATCCAGCAGCGTATCGGCGATGCGGCTGTAGGGCTGATCCATGCGCAGCATATAGCTGCCCGCGGGGAAAGTGCGGGGCTGCGGTTTGGGTTTTTCTTCGGGCTTTTTCTCCGCGCCGTCGGTAGATGCAGTGTCGTCGGCGCGCCGCTCCGCCGCGTCCACCGCGGCCGCCGCGCGCCGGGGCTTTCTTGGCGGGCATCATCACCGTAAAGGCTTCGCTGGCGCGCGAGATTTCGCAGCCCTGATCCTGCAGCATGCGCAGCAGGTCGGCCTGCGCGCCGGGACGCGGATCGTCGGCGGTGAAAACGTAGGCGGCGGGTCCATCGACGCCGGGCTTCTCGATGGAGCGCTTCGCCTTGAGGTAGAAATTGCGCAGGAAGACCTGCTTATTGGCGCTGAAATACGCGAGCGCGGTCAGCAGGCCGGTCTGTTCGTAGTTATTGTTGTTGCGCTGCGACCATTTCGTTTTGGGCAGGGGCGGATTCTGTTTGTACCAGGTGCGCGCGTATTCGTTGGGGCGCAGGGTGCGCTCTTCGGTATCGGCGCCGCCGTTGCCAAAGGTCTCATAGAGGCGGCTGACGCCGTTGTGCATGGCGGCGATGAACATCAGGTAGCTGGGCGACCAGGTATCGAACGTGCCGTGCGTGAAAACGCCGGGCATGCCGAATTTGGTCATCTCCGAAACGTTGTTCCAGCCCATCATCTGCCATTCGTCGGCCAGGATCGGGTCGATCCACGCGTTGTACGGGCCATCGCCGACGGTGTTGTCGTAGAGGTACGCCACCGATTCGTGCAGATCGTGCAGCACCTGCGCCTTCCAGCCGACGAAGGTGTTGAGCACGTTGCGCGTCAACTGCAGCGTGAGCCCCATGGAATCGCGATTGTTATCGTGCGCCACATAGTGGCCCCAGTAAATCAGCGAGGGCCATTGTTTGCCGGGGTTGGCCAGATGCCACTTGTAGATATCGACCATGCGGTCGCGTCCATCCACTTCCACCACGGGCGTAATCAGCGTGATCGTGTTCTCGCGGATGGCCTGAATGTAGGGGCTCTCATCCACCGTGAGGCGGTAGGCCAGTTCCATCAGCGCGGTGGGCGCGCCGGTCTCGGTGGAGTGGATGGTGCCGGTGATGTAGTAGATCGGCGTGGAGGCGGCGATCAGCTTCTCGGCTTCGGCGTCGTCGAGTTTGATGGTGCGGGGGTCGGCGAGTTTGGCGAGGCGCGCGCGATTCTCATCGAGCGACGCGATCAGCTTTTCCGACGCGACCGCGACCGCGATCATCTCGCGGCCCTCTTCGGTCTTGCCGATGGTGACGACTTTGACGCGGGGGCTGGCCTTTTCCAGCATCCGCATGTAGCGGTAGACATCCGCCGAATACGGCAGGATGCCGGGCGCGCCGGCAACATCGCCCAGCACCGTCTTCGGGGTGGGCACGGTCTTCGACGCCGGCAAATAGTCGGTGAGCGGCGAATTGAAGAAGGGCTCCGTGGTGTATTCGCGGATTTTTTTCGTGTACTCCTCGTCCACTGGTTGGCTCGCGCTGCGGCCGGGGCGCAGCAGGATACTGGCGGCAGGCTGGCAGAAAAGCGGCGCCGCGAGAAGCGCAGGAAGGAGCAGGCGTAGAATGTACATTTTAAAAGTTAGGATACAACAGCCCGGGGACGGCATCAGAGTTACCTCGACGAAATCAGGTGGTGACCCAAGTTGGGTCATCTGTGAAAACTTATCCGCCTTGATTTCAAGAGGTTGCGTTTTCCAAATGACCCAACTTGGGTCACCACCCCGAAAAATCCGCTTCTCAAAGCGGTAGTTGATAGACGCAAAAAGCCGTATCGCGGCGCCACCCGCACCTTTCATAGACGCCGTGCGCCGGGGTATTCGTGAGTTCCGTGGACAGCGTAAGGCGCAGCGCGCCAGAGCGGCCTCCGAAATCGGCGGCCGCTTGTAGAAGTAGCGTGCCGGCTCCCGATCTCCGCGCGTCCGGCGTCACGAACAGATCGTTCAGGATGAAAATCGGCGCCATCGCGCCCGATGAGAAGCTCGGATAGAGTTGCGTGAAACCGATGGCGGCGCCGTGCGAGATGGCCAGGAAGATTACCGATTGCCCGTGTTCCAGACGCTCTTGCAGGAAGCGCCGCGCCCGCCCCGGATCGCTTGCCTGCCGGTAGAATTGACGATACGCGTCGAAAAGCGGCACGAGCTGATCGAGATCGCCGACGCCGGCTTCCCTGACCTCAAAATCGACGGGCATGATCAACCTAACACTCTGCTTGACATCGCGTCTAAATAATACTAATCCATTAGTATTGACATAGAGGGAATGATGCGCGCAGCAATCTTATCCAGCAGCCTGATCTGTTTCGCGGCCGGCCAGCTCTTCGGCCAGGCTCCGGACAAGACACTCACTTTTGAAGCTGCCTCGGTAAAACCGGCAGCGGCGCCCGTGCCCGACGGCCGCGGCAGAATCATGATCGCGGGACCGAGCGGAGGACCGGGCACGAAGGATCCCGGGCGGATCCGCTATCCGTTCATGAATCTGAAACAGCTGCTGACGACGGCCTACGATGTGAAGGCATACCAGATCTCGGGACCTGCATGGCTCGATTCGGAGCGCTACGATATCACCGCCACCATGGCGCCGGGAACCACCAAGGAACAGTTTCAGGTGATGTTGCAGAACCTGCTGGCGGAGCGCTTTAAGGTCGCGATCCACCGGGAGACCAAAGAGCTGCCGATGTACTCGCTGGTGGTGGCAAAGAGCGGCTCGAAGTTGAAGGAATCTGCCGAGGCACCGCCGGTGAAGGAAGGCGACGGGGACGCTGCCCTTCCCCCGATGCCCTCGCAGCCGAAGATGGGACCGGATGGCTTTCCGATCATGCCCAAGATGCCGGCCGGCCGCGGCGGCCTGATGATGATGATGATGCCGGGGCGGGCCCGCCTGAGCGGTGAGCGTCAGACGGTATCGGATTTAGCTTTGCGATTGACCAGCCAGTTGGGGCGCCCCGTCACGGATGCTACCGGCCTGACGGGAAAATACGATATCACGCTGACCTTCTCTACCGAAGGTATGAATGCGATGGGGCCGATGGGACCGATGCCTCCGGCGGGCGGTGCGGCGGTGGCGGTAGCGGGGCCGGGCGGCGGACCCGGGGGTCCCGGGGGGCCGAACCCAGGGGCGTTTGTTCCCGAAGGGGAAGCGCCGCCCGATATTTTCGCGGCGGTGCAGGCGCAGCTCGGGCTCAAACTGGAATCGAAAAAGGGCCCGGTGGAATTGATCGTGGTGGACCACGCCGATCGAGTACCCACCGAAAACTAGGGTCGTCCCGGCCACTTGGCTTACACTGGTGCGTTGCCCGACCTTCGAGCCAAAGACCAGGGACGCATTCGCCTCCATCCACGCTTTCCCTCGCGCTATCTTTCGACGCCGCGCGATATCGTCGTGTACCTTCCGCCGGGATACGAGGAAGGCGCGGCCTGCTCCGTCCTCTACCTGCAGGACGGACAGAATCTCTTCGACCCCGCCACCGCTTTCGCCGGGCAGGACTGGGAAGCCGACGTCACGGCCGATTGCCTGATTCAGAGCGGCGCCATTGCTCCCCTGATCATTGTGGGCGTGTACAACACGGGCGTGCGGCGAATTTCGGAGTACACCCCCACTAAGGACAGCGGCCGCCGCAAGGGAGGCAAGGGCGACCGGTACGCGAAGATGATGGCGCGCGAGCTGAAGCCCTTTATCGACCAGCAGTACCGGACGCGGCGCGGTGCGGCGTACAACGGGGTCGGAGGCTCTTCGCTGGGGGGGCTGGTGTCACTGGAGACGGGCTTGTTGTACCCGGCGGTGTTCGGGCGGCTGGCGATTCTTTCGCCTTCGGTCTGGTGGGACAATCGATCTATTCTGGCCATGGTTCGCGCTTACAAACTCGCATCGCGTCCGCGCATCTGGCTGGACGCGGGCACGGAGGAAGGCGACCGTCCGGGACAGGTGATTGACGATCTGCATCTGCTGGCCGACGCGCTGGTGGAGAAGGGTTGGCGCGAAGGCGGCGACCTGCGAATTTGTGAAATTGGCGGCGCCGGCCACAATGAGCGGGCGTGGGCCGCCCGCTTCGGCGACGTGCTGCGCTATTTATTTCCGCGGGAGGAAGCCACATGACGATCCTGTGCCTGGCGAGTTACGAGAAGGGACACGAATTTCTGCGCGAGTGCAAACGCCAGGGCTGCACGGTGGTGCTGCTCACTTCCGAATGCCTCAAGGACAAGGCCGAATGGCCGCTGGAGAGCATCGACGAAATCTTTTACATGCCCGATCAGAACCACGAATGGAATCGCGCCGACACCGTCAAGGGAGTGAGCTATCTGGCGCGGACGCGGACCATCGATCGCGTGGTGGCGCTAGACGATTTCGACGTGGAGATGGCGGCTGCCCTGCGCGAGCATCTGCGCGTGCCGGGGATGGGCGAGACCACGGTTCGCCATTTTCGCGACAAGCTCGCCATGCGTATGAAGGCGCGCGAGGGCGGGCTGGCGGTGCCGGAGTTCGTCCACGTGCTGAACTACGAAGCGGTGCGGCGTTTCATGGAGAGTGTGCCCGCGCCGTGGGTGCTGAAGCCGCGCTCCATGGCGGGCGCCATCGGGATCAAAAAAATCCATAGCGCCGCGGAGTTCTGGCCGGCCGTGGAGGCGCTCGGCGACCTGCAGTCTTTCTACCTGCTGGAGCAATTCGTACCGGGCGATATTTTCCACGTGGATTGCATTGTCGCAGACCGTCAGATCGCCTTTGCAATCGCCAGCGGGTATGGAAGGCCTCCGATGGAGGTGTCCCACGGCGGCGGCATTTTCACCACGCGCATCCTGGAACGCGAGAGCGAGGACGCGGCGCGGCTGGTGCGCGAGAATCAGGGCGTGATGGCGGCGCTGGGCATGGTGCGCGGCGTTTCGCACACCGAATTCATCAAGGCGCACGATGGCGGACGGATCTATTTCCTGGAGACCTCGGCGCGCGTAGGCGGTGCACACATCGTAGAACTGGTGGAGGCGGCAAGCGGGCTGAATCTTTGGGCGGAGTGGGCCAAACTGGAAATTGCAGGTGCGGACTACCAGGCGCCGGCATCGCGGCGCGATTATGCGGGACTGTCTGATCTCACTGGCGCGGCAGGAGCATCCGGACACTTCGCAGTATAGTGATGCGGAAGTGGTCTGGCGTCTGGTGCAGAGTCATCATGCGGGGTTGATCGTGCGTTCGGCGTCCGCCGCACGGATTCGCGAGCTGCTGGCGGACTATGAGCGGCGGTTCACGCAGGATTTCTACGCGTACGCGCCGCCCAAAGATAAGCCCAGCCACTAAAGAGGCCGAGGGTGACTATGCGTTGACGAGCTGATACTGCTTCGCCATTTCATCGAGCGGAATCGGGGCGTAATCCTTCGCATGGCCGGCCTGGCCGAACTGCGTCATGCGGAGAGCGACGACCTTCTTCATGGCATCGCGGGCGGGCTTCATGTAGCTGCGCGGATCGAACTCTTCCGGCTTCTCGGCGAAGACCTTGCGGATTGCGCCGGTGATGGCCAGGCGGTTATCGGTGTCGACGTTGATCTTGCGCACGCCGTTCTTGATGCCGAGCTGGATTTCTTCCACCGGAACGCCCCACGTCGGCTTCAACTTGCCGCCGTACTGGTTGATGATGTCCTGCAGGTCCTTGGGGACGCTGGAGGAGCCGTGCATCACCAGGTGGACGTTCGGCAGGCGGTTGTGAATTTCGATGAGGGTCTTCATCTTCAGCGTTTCGCCGGTCGGCTTGCTGCTGAATTTGTACGCGCCGTGGCTGGTACCGATGGCAATGGCCAATGCATCCAGGCCGGTCTGCTTCACGAATTCCACAGCCTGATCGGGATCGGTCAGGTGGCTGAGTCCATCGCCGCCGGCGCCGTGGCCGTCTTCGATGCCGCCCAGGCAGCCGATTTCGCCTTCGACCGTGACGCCTTTGGCGTGGGCCAGTTCCACCACTTCCTTGGTCACCGCGACATTGTATTCAAAGCTCGACGGCGTCTTGCCGTCTTCCATCAGCGAACCGTCCATCATGACGCTGGTGAAGCCCATTTCAATCGCGCTCTTGCAGGTGGCCACGCTATTGCCGTGATCCAGGTGCAGAACGGTGGGAATTTCCGGATAAATTTCCGTTGCGGCGATCATCAGGTGATAGAGGAAACGATCCTGCGAATACGCGCGTGCGCCGCGGCTCGCCTGGATAATTACCGGCGACTGGGTTTCCCGCGCCGCTTCCATGATCGACTGAATCTGTTCCATGTTGTTGACGTTGAACGCGCCAACACCGTAACCGCCCTTAGCTGCCTCGTCGAGGAGCTGCCGCATAGAGACTAATGGCATGTGAGTGTGCTCTCCTTTGAAAATAAAATTGCGTGGATCGTGCCCCGAACTCTTTAATTTCCAACGTAACATGATTGCGCCGGAAGGGGCAACGCGCTTAAGTTAGGATGTGGCTCTCGATCCCTTGGCCGGTAAGGCTCCGACGCACTCCATGCTGGTGGATGTGCCCCGTCTGATCACCGCGTATTACACCGGAATACCCGATGTTCACGTGCCCGCGCAGAAGGTTAGCTTCGGCACTTCGGGACACCGCGGAACCTCGCTCGCAAACTCGTTCAACGAGAACCATATTCTGGCGATCACCCAGGCAATTTGCGAATACCGCGCGGCGCACGGAGTGAATGGACCGCTGTTTCTGGCAAAGGACACGCACGCGTTATCCGAACCGGCATTCGCCAGTGCGCTGGAAGTGCTGGCAGCGAACGGCGTCGCAGTGCGAATCGACCAGGAACTCGGCTACACGCCGACGCCCGCGCTCTCGCACGCGGTGCTGCTCTACAATCGCGGACGGCAGCAGAACCTGGCGGACGGCATCGTGATCACGCCTTCGCACAATCCGCCGGAGGATGGCGGCTTCAAATACAATCCACCCAACGGCGGGCCGGCCGACACCGACGTGACACGCGCGGTTCAGGATCGCGCCAACGCGATTCTCGCAAACGGTTTGCGGGAGGTACGCCGCGCCGTTTTCGCGCAGGCGCTGACTGCATCCACCACGCAGCGGCACGATTATATCTCCGAGTATGTGAACGATCTGGACGCGGTGCTCAATATGGATGCCATTCGCGGCGCCGGCTTGAACCTCTGCGCCGATCCGCTGGGCGGCGCGGGCGTCGATTACTGGCCGCGAATCGCCGAGCGCTACCAACTCAAGCTGACGATTCAGCATGACGAGGTCGACCCCACCTTCCGCTTCATGAGGGTGGATTGGGACGGCAAGATCCGCATGGATTGCTCCTCCCCTTATGCAATGGCCGGGCTGATCGAGCTCAAAGACAAGTTCGACGTGGCCTTCGCCTGCGATACCGACCACGACCGTCATGGAATCGTGACGCGCAGCGCGGGGCTGCTCAATCCGAATCATTATCTGGCGGCGGCGATCGCTTATCTTTTCGCCAACCGGCCGGAATGGAGCGCACAGGCGGGAGTCGGAAAGACGCTGGTATCGAGCAGCATGATCGACCGCGTCGCGCAGAGTCTGGGACGGCCGCTGGTCGAAGTCCCGGTGGGTTTCAAATGGTTCGTGGACGGCCTGCTCGCGGGTTCGCTTGGGTTCGGCGGCGAAGAGAGCGCGGGCGCGAGTTTCCTGCGGCGCGATGGTTCGGTGTGGACCACCGATAAAGACGGCATTCTGCTGGCGCTGCTGGCGGCGGAGATTACCGCGGTGTCCGGCCGCGATCCGGGTGAGACCTATCGCGAACTGACGGAGCGCTTCGGCGCGCCGGTGTATCAGCGCATCGACGCGCCTGCGTCGGCGGAGCAAAAAGCGATTTTGCTGAAGCTCTCGCCCGATCAGGTGCAGGCGAAGGAACTGGCGGGCGACCCGATCGTGAGTATGCTGACGACCGCGCCCTCTAACGGCGCAGCGCTCGGCGGGCTCAAAGTAAGCACCGCGCGCGGCTGGTTTGCGGCGCGACCTTCGGGTACGGAGGATGTGTACAAGCTATACGCGGAGAGCTTCGCGGGCGAAGAGCATTTGCGTACCATCCAGCACGAAGCGCAGGAACTGATCGCGCGGGCGTTTACCGGCCAGTAGAAGTGCTAGATTCGGACTAGTGACTCCGAAGCACGAAGGCGAAGAGCGCGAAAAGCGATCGGCGGCACTCGGGTCTCTGCTCGCGGCGGTCGCACTGACGACCTTTAAGATCATCGTCGGCGTGGCGACCGGAAGCCTGGGCATACTCGCCGAGGCTGCGCATTCGGGACTTGACCTGGTGGCGGCGGTCATCACCTTTCTTGCCGTGCGCATTTCGGGACGGCCGGCGGATCGCTCGCATCTTTACGGGCACGGCAAGGTGGAAAACCTCTCGGCGCTCGCGGAAACGTTGCTCCTGCTGCTCACCTGCACGTGGATCATTCGCGAAGCGATTCATCGCCTGGCCACCCATCGGGTAGAGATCGAGGTAACGTTCTGGAGCTTCGCGGTCATGTTGATTTCGATCGCGATCGATCTCTCGCGCTCGCGCATCCTGGCGCGCGCCGCGAAGAAGTATGACAGTCAGGCGCTCGAGGCAGACGCGCTCCACTTTGAAACTGACGTGTGGAGCTCGGCGGTGGTCATCCTGGGGCTGGCATCGGTGAAACTGGGCGAGTGGGTTCCCGCCTTGGGATGGCTGCGCGAGGCGGACGCGGTGGCGGCGCTCGGCGTATCGGTGCTGGTGATCTGGGTGAGCTGGCGGTTGGGGCGGCGCACCGTGGACGCTCTGGTGGATTGCGCCCCGGCCGGCATGGAAGAGCGCATTTTAGCCGCCGTGGAAGAGGTTCCCGGAGTTCGCAACTGCCACAACATACGGGTGCGATACTCCGGGCCCGTGCTGTTCATCGATCTGCACGTGCTGGTGGATGGAAATCAATCGCTCTTCGAAGCGCACGCGCTGACGGAGACCATCGAGCATGTGATTCAGGCGATCGCGCCGCGCGCCGACGTCACCGTCCATCCCGAACCATACTAACGGTAGTTAACGAACGTCAAATTGCAAGCGCTGGAAGCTTTGTTGTGTACTGCTTGATGTGACTCGAAAATTCTTACTGGCGGGCTTGCTCGCGGTTACGGCAGCGATGGCGCAGAACTGGGAGATCGGCGGCGGCATGGGCTACGGCGCATACAAGAACGCAACGATCAGCGGACCCGCCGGTAGGGCCGATGCCGGGATGCGCAATCGGTTCGCCGTAACGGGCGTGGCGAGTGAGGACTTGTTCGAGCATCTCTCGGGCGAGATCCGCTACGTCTATCAGGCGGGCGGCACCCTGCTGCAGGCAGGCTCCGTGCAAGGGTCGATAGCCGGCTATTCGCACACCATTACTTACGATGCGCTGCTGCATTTCAAGCCGCGCTCGAGCCGCATACGTCCCTACGCCGCGTTCGGCGTGGGTGCGAAATATTACGGAACTTCCGGCAGCGTGCCGAGGCCGCAGCCATTGCCCGCGATCGCCGGGCTGACGACCGAGAGCCAGTGGGAGCCCGTCTTCGACGTGGGCGCAGGCGTGAAGTTCCGGGTCACCGACCATGTGGTGGTCAGCGGCCTCTTCCGCGACTACATTTCCATCTTCCCGAATCATCTGTTCGCGCCCACCGGAACCGCGAAACAGACGGGCGTGCTACAACAGTTCACACCGATGTTCGGCGTCGGCTATACGTTTTAACGACGCCACTTGTCAAATTCCGGGGGCGAGCGTCGTTAAAGGGATGTGCCTCCCCTATCGGACATCACGGTGAAGCTGACCGTTCGCACGGACGCCTTCGACGATCTCTTCTCGGCCCACTACGGCGCATTGACGCGTGTCCTCTGCAGGGTGGTGGGCGACACCGGCTTGGCGGAAGACCTGGCGTCGGAAGCCTTTTGGAAACTGCATCGCGACCCGCCGCCATCCGGACACAACCTGGGCGGCTGGTTGTATCGCACCGGACTGCGACTGGCGCTCGATCACCTGAAGATGCGCCGCCGGCGCGCGCACTATGAGGCTCAGGCACCGCCGCCCGGAGGGCTGCCGGGACCGGAAGAGAGCCTGGCGCGGCGGGAGCAGCAGAGACGCGTGCGGGAGGTCCTGGCGGCGCTGAAGCCGGAGCAGGCCTCATTGCTGGTGCTGCGCAGCGAAGGGTACAGCCTGCACGAAATCGCTGAGCTTTTGGCTATAAATCCGGGTTCGGTAGGGACATTTCTGAGGCGGGCGGATGAGGCATTCCGAAAGGAACACGTGAATCGCTATGGAAAATTCTAACTACCAGGAACTACGCGAATGGGTCGAACAGCAGACGGCTGCGCTGGAGACTCCGGCGGGCTGGAATTCCGACACCGCGGCCGCGCTGGCGCGTTTTCGCGCGAGGGTCGCCACGGAGGCTCCACGGGCGCGACGGCCTTGGCCCGTATGGGCGGCGGCCGCCGCGGTAGTGGTCGGGGCGCTACTGGCATGGCCGTCTGGACGGGTGCTGGCGCAGCAGTTCTGGCAATTTCTGACGGTGCCGAAGGTGGCCGTGGTTTCCGTTAGAAGCTGGCCGGCGGGTGTTCCGTCGCCGCAGGTAAAACTGATCGGAACGCCGATCCCGCCGATCCCGGCGCGCGACCTGGAAGAAGCGCGGTGGCGCGTCCACTACGATCCACGCTTGCCACAGCCGGGAGTTCTCGCTTCCGCGCCGCGCCTTTCGACCACATTCCCGCTATCGGCAGGCACGATGGTGAAGGTGGCCGATCTCGAACTTGCGCTGCGCAAGGCGGGGATCGCCGACCAGCGCGTGCCGCCGGAATGGAACGGCGCACAACTGGCGCTCCACACCAGCGCTATCGTAATCGCGGAATGGCCAAAGCTGGCGATGGTGCAGAGCCTGCCGCTGACGCTGACCGCCCCAGCGGGCTTCGACTTCGCCGCGTTTTCCGCGCTCGTGCTGCATGTGTTGGGGGTTGCGCCGGAGGAGGCGCGGCGCATCGCGGAACGCACGAACACTGCTCCGCCCTGGCTGGCGCCGTTCACGCGGGATTTTGACGCAATCGCGAGCTTGGAAGAGATCACGTTGAACTCCGGCCCGGCCACCTTGCTGCAACAGCGCGGGCCGTACGGAAAGGTCGATCGTACTACGCTCTTATGGAGCGCCCCCGACCGGGTCTACGTGCTTGACGGGCAGCTCGACCGTGAATTGATGATCGCTGTGGCCAATGCCGTGAGGTGAAACGGCCCCCGTCCTGCTGGGTTTAGATCGGGTATGAAACATACCGGATTTGTTCGCGTGCACGGGGCGCGGCAGCATAACTTAAAGAATATCGACGTGGAAATTCCACGCGATTCGCTGGTGGTATTCACCGGAATTTCGGGGTCTGGCAAATCGTCGCTCGCCTTTGGCACGCTTTATGCGGAGGCACAGCGGCGGTACTTGGAATCGGTAGCGCCGTACGCGCGGCGGCTGTTTGACCAGATGGGCGTGCCGGAGGTGGACTCGATTGATGGCTTGCCCCCGGCGGTCGCGCTCCAGCAGCAGCGGGGTTCGCCGACTACGCGATCTTCCGTGGGCAGCGTCACCACGCTTTCCAATCTATTGCGCATGTTGTATTCGCGTGCGGGAACATACCCTTCGCACCAACCGGAGCTGCACGCCGAAGCCTTCTCTACCAATACGCCGGAAGGCGCCTGTCCCGAGTGTCACGGGTTGGGGCGAATCTACGATGTCACCGAGCGTTCGATGGTGCCGGACGATTCACTGACGATCCGGGAGCGTGCGATTGCTTCCTGGCCGCTGGCATGGCACGGGCAGAATCTGCGCGACATTCTGGTTTCGATGGGCTACGACGTGGATCGCCCGTGGCGCGAACTGCCCAAGAAAGATCGCGACTGGATTCTGTACACCGAAGAGCAGCCCACGGTCCCGGTCTATGCCGGCTTCACTCCGGAAGAGACGCGCCGCGCCTTGAAGCGAAAAGAAGAGCCGAGCTATCAGGGCACTTTCAGCGGCGCGCGGCGTTATGTACTGCATACGTTCGCAACCACGCAGAGTCCGCTGATCCGCAAGCGCGTGTCGCAATATCTGGTGAGCGCGGCCTGCCCGTTGTGCGGGGGCAAACGTCTGCGGCGCGAATCGCTCGCGGTGAAGTTCGCGGGGCTGGATATCGCCGAGATGTCGGCGCTGCCCTTGAAGCGGCTGGCGGAAACGCTGGGTTCGGTGAAGATGACGGCCGACCGTCCCGAGCGCGCGATGGTCGCGGAACGGATCGTGCAGGACTTGCGGGCGCGAATGACGGTGATGCTGGAGCTTGGGTTGGGATATCTTTCGCTGGAGCGCAGCACGCCGACACTTTCCCCGGGAGAGTTGCAGCGCTTGCGGCTGGCGACGCAGGTGCATTCCAATTTGTTCGGCGTGGTGTATGTGCTGGACGAGCCATCGGCTGGGCTGCACCCGGCGGATACGGAGGCGCTGCTGGCGGCGCTCGAACGGTTGAAGCAATCCGGCAATTCGCTGTTCGTGGTGGAGCACGATCTGGATGTGATCCGCCGCGCCGATTGGATTGTGGATGTGGGTCCGGCGGCCGGCGAGCAGGGTGGTACCGTGCTCTACAGCGGTCCGGCGGCGGGTCTCGCGCAGATCGAAGAATCCGAGACCAGGCGCCATCTGTTCGGCACGGATACAATTCCCGAACGGATGCCGCGCACGCCGAAGGGCTGGCTGAGGCTGAGCGGGGTCACGCGCAACAATTTGAACCGCCTGGATGTCGCGTTTCCGCTGGCGGTGTTGACGACTGTAACCGGAGTCTCGGGCTCCGGAAAATCCAGCCTGGTGAGCCAGGCACTGGTGGAACTGGTGGGCGAGCAGTTGGGCCACACGGTTCAGGATGAGGAAGAGTTAGAGGACCCATTGGAGGCGCGGGAAACGGTGGAGACGGGCGGCCGGATAACGGCGGGGATGGATGCGGTCAAGCGGTTGGTGAGAGTGGATCAGAAGCCGATTGGACGCACGCCGCGCTCCAACCTGGCGACGTACACGGGCCTGTTCGATCACGTGCGCAGGCTTTTCGCAGGGACGAAAACGGCGCGGGCGCGCCGCTATGATGCGGGGCGGTTCTCTTTCAACGTCGCTAAGGGCCGCTGCGAGACGTGCGAGGGAGAAGGGTGGGTCTGCGTGGAACTGCTCTTCCTGCCCAGCGTGTACGCACCGTGTTCCACGTGCCACGGCGCGCGCTATAACGCGAAGACGCTGGAGATTCAATATCGCGGCAAGAACATCGCCGAGGTATTGGGAATGACGGTGGATGCGGCGTCGGAGTTCTTCGCCGGGGAAGCGCAGGTAGTGCGTGCGCTGGACGTGTTGCGGGAGGTGGGGCTGGGATATTTGCGCCTGGGACAGCCGGCGACGGAGTTATCCGGCGGGGAAGCGCAGCGTATCAAGTTAGCAACGGAACTTCAGCGGATTCAGCGCGGCAACACGTTGTACGTGCTGGACGAGCCGACCACAGGCTTGCATCCCTCCGACGTGGAAAAGCTGATCGCGCAGCTCGACAGGCTGGTGGATGCGGGCAATACGGTGATTTTGGTGGAGCACGACATGCGTGTTGTCGCGGCGAGCGATGCCGTAATCGATATCGGGCCTGGCGCGGGCGAGGATGGCGGGCGGGTGGTGGCGAGCGGAACTCCAAGAGAAGTTTCGCGGGCACGGGGCAGCCGCACGGCAGCGTATCTGGCGAGGTTCCTGGGAGAAACGGCGAGTTAGCGCCGGATTACATGTACATGCCGCCGTTGACGGCGAGGACGTGGCCGGTGATGTAAGAGGAATCTTCACTGGCCAGGAACTTTACGGCTTGGGCGATGTCATCGGGCTGGCCGATGCGGCCGAGGGGAACCTGCGCGAGAATCTTGGTCTTGACGTCTTCGGGCAGGACCTTCGTCATGTCGGTTTCGATGTATCCGGGAGCTACCGCATTCACGGTAATTCCGCGGCTGCCCATTTCCTGCGCGAGGGCTTTGGTCATGGCGATCATGCCGCCTTTGGAAGCGGCGTAGTTGGCCTGCCCGGCGGCTCCGGCCTGGCCGACCACGGAGGCGATATTGATGATGCGTCCCCAGCGATTGCGCATCATGCCGGGGAGGACCTGCTGGCTGCAGCGGAAGGCGCCGTTCAGGTTGATATTCAGCACGAGGTCCCAATCGGCCTGTTTCATGCGGAGGGAAAGCCCATCGCGCGTAATGCCGGCGTTATTGACCAGGACGTCAATGCGCGTCTTGTCCTTCAACGTTTTCGAGAAAGCTTCTTTGACGGATTCGGCGGAGGTGACATCCAGATTGACCGTGGTCGCTTCGCCGGAGCAGGCGCGGATTTCTTCGGCCACTTGTTCGTTGCGTTCGATCTCGGGTGAGGCCACTACGATATCGAAGTTTGCGCGGCACAAGGTCAGCGCAATGGCCCGGCCGATTCCGCGGCTGGCGCCCGTAACAAAGGCCACTCGGTTAAACATACGTTCTCCTCAGGATGTTTTGGTATGAAATCCAATCATAACTGATCGCAACGGCTTGCTACCATAGCGATATCCCTATGGCCTATCAGGATCTGCGCGAATTCGTGCGCGCGCTGGAGAAGAACAACGAGCTGAAGCGAATCAAGGTGGAAGTAGATCCGCTGCTCGAGATCACGGAATTCGCGGATCGCGCGGTGAAACAGGGCGGCCCAGCGCTGTTGTTCGAAAATCCCAAGGGCTACAAGATCCCGGTGCTGATCAACAGCTTCGCTTCGATGAAGAAGATGGAGATCGCGCTGGAGGTAGATTCGGTGGAGGAAGTCGCGCAGCGCATCGTGGAGTTCCTCGAGATGCGTATGCCCGAGGGCTTGCTGGGAAAGCTCAAGATGCTGCCGAAGTTGGCGGAGATGGGCGCGTTCTTTCCGAAAATCGTGTCGAAGGGACCGTGCCAGGAAGTGGTCCGCACCGACGGATTTTCGCTGCTCGATTTTCCGGTGCTGCAATGCTGGCCCGACGATGGCGGGCGCTACATCACGCTGCCGCTGGTGTTCTCGCGCAATCCCGATACCGGCAAGCGCAATTGCGGCATGTACCGCATGCAAGTCTACGACGAACGCACGGCGGGCATGCACTGGCAGACGCACAAGCAAGGCGCGGAGCATTACCGGCGGATGCAGACCCAGGGAAAGAAGCGCATGGACGTGGCGGTGGCGATAGGCGCCGACCCGGCCACGATGTACTCCGCGATTTTGCCCCTGCCGCCTGACCTGGACGAGATGATGATTTCGGGCTTTCTGCGCGGCAGTCCGGTCGAAATGGTGAAGTGCCAGACGTGCGACCTGGAGGTGCCGGCGCACGCGGAGATCGTACTCGAAGGCTACGTGGAACTCGGCGAGCTGCGCACCGAAGGCCCCTTCGGCGATCACACCGGCTTCTACTCGCTGGCCGATGAGTACCCGGTGTTCCACGTGACGTGCGTGACCCATCGCAAAGACCCGATCTACGTGACCACCATCGTGGGACCGCCGCCCATGGAGGACTATTACATGGGCAAGGCGATCGAGCGGATTTTCCTGCCGCTGATGCGCATGCAACTGCCCGAGGTCCGCGACATTTCGATGCCGCCCGAGGGCATTTTTCATAACCTGATCCTGGTATCGATCCGCAAGAGCTATCCGGGGCATGCGCGCAAGGTGATGCATTCAATTTGGGGAACGGGGCAGGCGATGTTCTCCAAGGTGATCGTCGTGGTGGACGAAGATGTGGACGTGCAGGATTACAGCCAAGTGGCGTGGAAGGCGTTCAACAATATCGACCCGGAGCGGGACATACAGTTCGTGATGGGCCCGGTGGATTCGCTGGATCACGCAAGCCGGCTGGTGAATTACGGTTCGAAGATGGGCGTGGACGCAACGCGCAAGTGGCCAGGCGAAGGCTTCACGCGGCCGTGGCCGGACGTGATCACGATGACCCCCGCCGTGAAGCAGCGGGTGGATGAACTGTGGAAGAAGGCGGGCCTTTAGCGCCGCGGAAGCGTGGATTGGTGTGCGTGCAACGCTTTCCACTCGCCGCTCTTGCGGAGGAAGACGACAGTCTGCGTGAAAGGTGTGACGGCGCGGGTGCCATCGGCGAGGGTCACTTCGCTTTCGCCATCGGCGACCAGCAGGGCAGCATCGGGCGCGAGCACGGTGACGAATTGATGGTTCCAGCGATAGGCGATTTTTGGTATGGCGGCGAAACTGCGCTTCACGGAGGCGTGGGCGTCTTCGCGAGTGAGAAACAGATAGCCGCTTTGCGCGATGGAGCCGCGATCGTTCGGCAGCATG
The DNA here is from genome assembly GCA_963811575.1 of uncultured Solibacteraceae bacterium. Classification (GTDB taxonomy): domain Bacteria; phylum Acidobacteriota; class Terriglobia; order Bryobacterales; family Bryobacteraceae; genus Solibacter. The sequence goes on from CAWERY010000018.1 coordinate 1,315,184, forward strand.
TAGGTGAAGAGGCTGTCTATATCGTGGGCTTCGGCTGCGCGCGTCATCTGCGCGTTTACGTCGAGCACGGCCTTTTCGATGTCGTTGGTTTCGGGAAACAGAGCTGCGGCAAAAAAGAGTACGGCGAGTTTCGGACTCATGAGTCCATTATCGACGGAAAAACGGCGGGGGTGTTGGGGCGGCTTGCGGGGGCAGACCCACCTATTCCAAAAAGGGCTTTCATCGGCTACAATAGGAACGTCGTTTGATGTGGCGGAATTAGCTCAGTTGGCAGAGCGCCGGTTTGTGGTACCGGATGTCGTGGGTTCAAATCCCACATTCCGCCCCAAAACAACCCTCCCCGAAAATCCCAGCACATTATGAAGCAAAACGTCCCGGCCCGCGTCATGCGCGAGCATCCTGATCTGGAGCAGCTGGAGCGCCAGGCGGCGGAGCTGCTGGCGGGTCACGCAAACGCCATCGGAGGAGCCGCGTTTTCGCTCCAAGACGCTCAACTTGTGCTGGCGCGCAGCTATGGTTTCGATAGCTGGCCGAAGCTCAAGGCTTATGTGGACGGAGTCACGGTCCGGCGCCTGGCGGCTGCCGTTCGTGCGGGCGATGCGGCGCAAGTGCGCGCGATGCTGGAGGCCCGGCCGGAATTGATAAACGTCGATATGGCGGAGAACGACGAGCATCGTGCGCTGCACTATGCGGTTTTCGCCCGGTCGCCGGAGATGGTGAAACTCCTGATGGAGTTTGGCGCGGATGCCCGCAAGGGAATTTATCCGCATCGCAGTGCCACGACGGCGCTGGCGATTTCGCGGGAGCGCGGGTACACGGAAATCGTCGCCATCGTGGAAGAAGCGGAGGGGCAACGCCGCGGGACGCCTGCACCGGCGGGGGACGAATTGGCGGCGCTGATTGATAGTGGCAGCGACGCAGAGGCGCTGGCGATGCTCGAAGGCGACCCGGCGCTGGCCGGGGCGCGAAACAGGAACGGCTGTATGCCGCTCCATCTTGCCGCTGCTGAGGCGAACGAGACGCTGGTCGCGTGGTTGCTGGCGCACGGCGCCGATGCGAACGCCAGCGGTCCGGGCGGGATGACTCCGCTCGACCTGGCCGCAGAAGCGGGCTCCGAGGGAGAACCTGTGCTGCGGCAATTGCTTGCGCACGGGGCTACGATGACGGCACGCGCGGCAGTGGCGATCGGCGATGCGGAGTGGCTGCGAAAAGCTCATGCGGAAGGCAGGTTAGAGAATCGAGCGCTGCTGACGATCGCGGTGAAGCACGCCAGGCCGGAGACTCTGCAATCGCTGCTCGATTTCGGATTCGATCCGAACGAGCCGACAAGGCTGGAGAGTCTCGAAGAGATCATTTACTCGCTAGGGTCACCACTTTGGCACTGCGCCAATGCCGGCCAATATGCGATGGCGAAACTTCTACTGGAGCACGGCGCGGACCCCAACGTGCACGTGTATGCGGCCGGCCCCTCGGTCCACAAAGCCTTCGAGCAGAAGGACTGGGCGATGTTCAAGCTGCTGCAGCAATATGGCGGCGTGCTGCCTCCGGTCTCGATCGGCCTCTTTCGCGAGCGGGAACTGGCGAAAGAGATGCTCGCCGGTGAAGCGGCCGGGCAGCGTTTGCCGGACGGAATTCTCGAAGGGCGCAACGTGTCCGAGGATTTATTGCGCGGCGCGGCCGACAGCGGCGATCCGGAGATCGTACGCATGGCGCTGCCGGGCGTCGATTGGTCTCGTGACGACGGACGCTGGTTCTGGATTCTCATGCAAGCCGTATGGGCCGGGAGCGCGGAATGCCTTGCCTTAATTCTGTCGCGATGTAATCCCAACCTGCGCCATCCGCGATTCGGCCGGACGATCCTGCACGATGTGGCCGGCCTGGGCTTGAAGAATACCGCCGAACGGAGTCCTGTTTTGGCGGCCCTGCTGCTCGACGCGGGCGCCAACGTCAACGAGCGCGACGACGTGCTGCGGAGTACTCCCCTGGGCTGGGCATGCCGCTGGGGAAAGCTGGAGTTGGCGAAACTGCTGCTCGAACGCGGCGCGAACCCCGTAGAAGCGGACGCCGAGCCGTGGGCAACTCCGCGAGCCTGGGCGGAGAAGGGGCGGCACCACGCGATTCTCGCATTGTTGGGGGAATTCGAGCGCTGAGTCCAGCGAGCGCGCCTATCCGCGCGCCGCGTTCCAGACGCCGCTGCCGCGCATCGCGAGGTTGGCGACATGTCCCGCGCGTGCGGCGGCGACTCCGATTTCGACGGGCGCATTGGGCTGCTTGCGCGAGCGCGCGCAATCCAGAAAGTTCTTCAGGTGGGGCAGCGTGCCATCCTGCTTCGATTTCACTTCCATGGCGGCATTGGAGGGGTTGGGATTTTCGCTGTAGCGCGGAATCTCATCGTAAATCTCGAAGCCGCCGCGCCACAGACGCATGCCCGCTTTGGTGCCGCGAATCATCAGGCCGCCGCCTTCGATGTAGCCGAGCAGGGCGCAATCGAACTCCACGATTACCTTGCCATAGGCGAGCGCGGCGCTCATGGTATCGGGAGTTTGACGCTGCAGCAGGACGGCTTTGAGGCCCGTGGCGGTGGCGCGCGTGGGGCTATCGTCGCCCATGATCCAATGGGCGACATCCACCCAATGGATGAACAGATCGGTCATGGCGCCGCCGCCGAAATCCCAATACCAACGCCAGTTGCCGAACTGATCGGGGTCGAACGGACGGTCGGGCGCGGTGCCCAGGAAGCGCTTCCAATCGAGCTTGGTGGTGTCGAAGGTGGGCACGCGGCCGTTGGCGGGAATGTGGTTTTGGAACCAATAGGTGCGGATCAGGGTGACCTGGCCGAGCCGGCCCTTGGCGATCTCATCCCGCGCCTGGGCGAAGTGCTCCCAACTGCGCTGCTGGGTGCCCGTCTGCACGATGCGATTGGTCTCTCGCACGGCGGCGATCAACGGGGCTGCTTCTTCGAGAGTGTGGGTCACGGGCTTTTCGCAGTACACGTCCTTGCCGGCGCGGACCGCGGCAATGGTGACCGGGACGTGCCAGTGATCGGGCGTGCCGACGACGACGGCATCGATATCCTTGCGGTCCAGGATCTCGCGGAAATCGAGATGATCGGAGGCGTCCGGGATAGCGTACTTGGCTTTCGCTTCGAGACGGCGCGGCTGATAGACATCGCAGCAGGCGACGATTTCATTTTGCTCGATCAGCTTCAACTGACTCAGCAGGTATTGGCAGCGGCCTCCGGTGCCGATGGCGCCAATGCGAATGCGATCGTTGGCTCCGAGGATTCTGCCGTACGACGCCGCGGTGGCGAGGGCGGCGCGCACAAACTGGCGGCGATGCGGATTATTGGAATTCATAAATCGTTCGCAGTATATCGAGCTTATGCGCCGGATGCAGGGGTGATGTAATGTAGGCGTCATGTCCGACACATTGAATCGCAGAAGCTTTCTGGCGGGCACCGCGGGAGTCGCGGCCGCGGCGCAGACTGCCGGAGGGTCCGCGCGGCCCAACATCTTGCACATCATGACGGACCAGCAGCAGTGGGCCACCATCGCGGGACGGTCGGGCTGCCGCACGCCGAATATCGACCGCCTGGCAAGCCAGGGCATGCTGTTCGAACGGAGCTATACACCTTCGGCGGTCTGCTGTCCGGCGCGCGCCATGCTGCTCAGCGGCGCATATCACTGGCACAACGGCGTCTACAACCAGGTGCACTCGCCGCCCTCGGTGCATCGCGACATGAACCCGGGCGTGGTGCTGTATTCCCAGCGGCTGCGGGACGCGGGTTACCGGTTGGGCTACACGGGGAAGTGGCACGCGAGCTATACGAGAACGCCGCTTGATTTTGGCTTCCACGAGATTGCCGGGGTTTACGGCTGCGACCCGGAGTTGCTGAAGAATATCGAGATGAATCCGGATCGCGTACCGCGGGTCACGGAGCCGCTGCGCGCCACGCCGCAGCGGATGATGCGATGGCCGGGGTCGGAGCCTTTTGCGATGTGGGGATATCGCGAGGGACCCGAGGAATCGACGCCCGAATACCGCACGGCGGAGATGGCGTCGCGGATGATGAAGCGCTTCGCGAAGGGCGCGCAGCCCTGGCACCTGGAAGTGCATTTTGTGGAGCCGCACGACCCTTACATGCCGTTAAAGAAGTATCTGGACCGTTACGACCCGCGCGAGATCCCGGTACCGAAGAGTTTCGCCGAGACCTTCGCGGGAAAGCCGGGGCTGCACCGCCGCGAAGCAGAGACTTGGGGGCGGGTAACGGAAGACGACGTACGCCAGAGCCGCGCGCATTATTACGCCTACGCGGAGCAGGTGGATGCGCAGATCGGGCGAGTGCTCCAGGCGCTGGACGAGACCGGCCAGGCGGACCGCACATTGGTGGCGTTCACCACGGATCACGGCGACATGGTGGGCGCGCATCGTATGTGGATCAAGGGCTGGCAGCCATACGAGGAGTGCTATCGCGTGCCGATGGTGGTGCGATGGCCGGGGCGCGTGCAGCCCGGCTCGAAGACATCGCACCTCGTGCAGACGCACGATCTGGGACATACTTATGTGGCCGCCGCCGGCGCGCGGCCCTTGCCTTTCGCGGATGGCGCCTCGCTCGCGCCGCTCTTCGCCGATCCCCAGCGAAAGGATTGGCGCGACGATATTCTGTGCGCCTACTACGGCGGCGAGTACCTCTACACCCAGCGCATCGCGATCACGGATCGCTTCAAGTACGTATTCAATGGGTTCGACTACGACGAGATGTACGACCTGGAACGCGATCCCGACGAGTTGCACAACGTCGCCGCCGAGGCGGAGTACGAGCGTTACACCGGCGATATGAGGGCGCGTATGTACGAGCTGATGGCGCGGTTCCACGATCCCTATGGCGATGCCCCGGAGGGGATGAAAGGCGACCGCTATTGCGCGTCGCGATACCTGCCCCGGGGAAAACGCATTTGACGGTGTCACAATAGGTAGAAATGCAGAGGTTTGATTTGGTCGGTCGTTGGTTCCTGGTAGCAACTGCGATCGGCGGGTGTCTGGCCGCGGACAAGCCTGTCGACTTCAATCGCGATATTCGTCCCGTGCTGTCTGACAACTGCTTTACGTGTCATGGGCCGGACGATAAACATCGAATGGCCAACCTGCGCCTGGATACCGAGGACGGGTTATTCAAGGTCATTACGCCGGGCGACCTGGCTAAGAGCCGCCTGTACGCCCGCATCAGCGCGGGCACCATGCCGCCCAAGCAGGCCGGGACCTCGCTCAGTGCCGCGCAGGTCGAACTGGTACGCAAATGGATTGAACAGGGCGCCAAGTGGGAGCGGCACTGGTCTTTCACGCCTCCGGTGCGGCCGTCCCAGCCGGCGGTCCGCAACACCAACTGGGCGCGCAATCCGATCGACCGCTTTGTGCTGGCGCGCCTGGAGCGGGAAGGGCTGACGCCATCGCCCGAGGCCGGACGCGCGACGCTGCTGCGGCGTTTGAGCTTCGACCTCACCGGTCTGCCGCCTACGCCTGCGGAGATCGATGCATTCATCGCGGACCCCTCTCCGCACGCGTATGAGAAACAAGTGGACCGGCTGCTGGCGCTGCCGCAATACGGGGAGCGGATGGCGATGCATTGGCTCGACCTGGCGCGCTATGCGGATACGCACGGCTACCACATCGATTCGCAGCGCGACATGTGGAGGTGGCGCGATTGGGTGATCGACGCGTTCAATCGCAATATGCCCTTCGATCGCTTCGGCATCGAGCAACTGGCGGGCGATCTGCTTCCCAATGCAACGGTGGAACAGAAGCTCGCGAGCGGCTTCAATCGCAATCACATGATCAATTACGAAGGCGGCGCGATTCCCGAGGAGTACCAGGTGGAATACGTGGCCGACCGCGTCGATACCACGTCGAACGTCTTCATGGGGCTGACGATGGGCTGCGCGCGCTGCCACGATCACAAGTTCGACCCGATCTCGCAGAAGGACTACTATCGCTTTTTCGCTTTCTTCAATACGATTCCCGAGAAGGGGCTCGACGGAAAATCCGGCAACGCAGCGCCGATTCTGGAAATGCCCACTGCGGAGCAGGCGAGCCAGACAGCGTGGCTGCAGCAGGCGATCGCGGAACACGAAGCCGCGATGCCCGAGAAGAACTCGAAAGCCCTGCTGGCCGAGTGGGAGAAATCCGGACTGGCAAAGCTGCCGCGGCCACCGGGTGATGGCCTGCTGGCGGAGTACATGTTCGAGGGCAAGCTCGGCGATTCCTCGGCGCACGCACGCGACGGTCGCGAGGTTAAGGGTAAGACCACATTCGCCGCGGGACGACCCGGGCAATCGGCCGCCTTCAATGGAGAGGCGCAGATTGAATTCCCGGGCTTTCAGGCCGACCGTTTTGCCGTGGCGTTTTGGATGCGCAGCGGGGCCTTGGGGGAAATGACGGTGCTCGAAGGCGGTCCCGGTTTCGAGATTGGGATTGAAGATTCGCACCCGCAGCCCGACTTCAAACGCGGCTCGCCGCTCTATGTGGAATATCAAGGACGCCGCTGGCATAGCAGCGAAATTGTTTTCGGGGGCGAGTGGCATCACATCGCGCTGAATTTCGAAAATGGCAAGCCGGCGCTGCTGTTGGATGCGAAGGCGGTGCCGATGGTGGATGTGGGCGCGGCGGGACAGATTGCGCCCGGACCACTTACGATCGGCGACCCGCATCACGATAAGCCGCTGAAAGGCGACATCGGCGGATTGCGAATCTACCAGCGCCTGCTGACGGCGGCAGACGCGCAAGCGCTCGCGCTGTACGAGCCCATCCGAACGATTCTGGCGCAGGAGGAGAGCAAGCGGAACAAAGATCAGAACACGCGCCTGCTGGATTATTTCCTGACCTACGAGGCGCCTGGCGACCTGCGCCACGTTTACGGCGAGTTCAACGCGCTCAAGCTACAGGCCGCGCAATTGAAGAAGGAAATCGTCAACGTACAGGTGATGTCGGAGATGGCCAAGCCGCGCGACACGTTCGTGCTGGCGCGCGGAGACTATCGCAATCAGACCGAGAAAGTGACACCGGCGGTACCCGCGCTATTCCCTCCGCTGCCCAAGGACGCGCCGGCAAACCGGCTGAGCCTGGCGCGATGGCTGTTCACGCCGCAGCATCCCTTGACGGCGCGTGTGGCGGTCAACCGCTACTGGCAGCTTTACTTCGGCACAGGGCTGGTCAAGACGACCGAGGACTTCGGATCACAGGGCGACGCTCCCATTCAGCGCGAGTTGCTGGACTGGCTAGCGAGCGAATTCGAGACGCACTGGGACGTGAAGGCGATGCAGCGGCTGATCGTTACGTCGGCCACGTACCGGCAAGCGTCGCAGGTCACGGCGGAGATGCAGGAGAAGGATCCCGAGAATCGTCTGCTGTCGCGCGGACCGCGCTTCCGGCTGCCCGCGGAGATGGTCCGCGACAATGCGCTGGCGGCGGGCGGCCTGCTGCAAAAGGCGATCGGCGGCCCGAGCGTGTATCCGTATCAGCCGGCCGGATTGTGGGAAGAGCTCTCGCGCGGCGAAACGTTCACCGCCCAGGAGTATCACGAAAGCGCAGGCGCGGACCTCTACCGGCGCAGCATGTACACCTTCTGGAAACGTACCGTGCCGCCCGCCACACTGACCACGTTCGACGCGCCCGATCGCGAGAAGTGCACGTCGCGGCGGCTGATCACCAACACCCCGCTGCAAGCGCTGGTGCTGCTCAACGATCCGACTTACGTAGAAGCGGCGCGGGCACTGGCGCAACGCGCGATTTTGAAAGCGGGGCGCGATCCGCAGATGCGATTGCGCTTCCTGTTCCGGCAGGCCACGGCGCGAAATCCGAATGCGAACGAAACCCGCATCCTGCTCGATCTCGTGCAGCGGCGGTTGGAGCACTACCGCAAGCAGCCGGAGCTCGCGGCGAAGCTGATCGCCGTCGGCGCGTCTAAGGCTGGCAATGTGGAAGCCGTCGAATTGGCGGCGTGGACGATGGTGGCGAGCACCGTCCTAAATCTCGACGAGACCATTACGAAGGAATAGCCATCCATATGGACATCACACGACGGCATTTCTTTTCGCGAACCAGCAGCGGCATCGGAATTGCCGCGCTCAGCTCGCTTTTCGCCCAGGATGGCCTGGCCGAAGCGCTGCCCGGTCTGCCGCACTTCCCGCCCACGGCGAAACGGGTGGTATTTCTGCATCAATCGGGCGGCCCTTCGCAGATGGACCTGTTTGACTACAAGCCCTCGCTCGAGAAGTTCGCGGGTTCGGAACTGCCGGACAGCATTCGCATGGGGCAGCGAATCACCGGGATGACGTCCGGGCAGAGCAGCTTCCCGGTGGCGCGATCTGTTTTCAGGTTCCAGCAGCATGGCCAATCGCGCGCGTGGGTGAGCGAATTGATGCCGCACACGGCGAAGATCGTGGACGATCTCACCATCGTCAAGACGATGAATACCGACGCGATCAATCACGATCCGGCGATCACATTTATCCAAAGCGGCAGTCAGCAGCCGGGGCGTCCGAGCATGGGCGCGTGGGTCAGTTACGGACTGGGCAGCGTGAACAAGAATCTGCCGACCTTTGTCGTGATGCTTTCGCAGGCGCAGGCATTGAATCCCGACCAGCCGCTGTTCTCGCGTTTGTGGGGGAGCGGCTTTCTGCCTTCCAATCACCAGGGTGTACGTTTTCGCGCAGGCAGCAATCCCGTGCTCTACCTGCACAATCCCGACGGCGTGGACCCGGAAACGCGGCGCGACATGCTCGATGCCGCAGGCAAGCTCAATCGAGTGCACCTGGATCAATTCGGCGACCCCGAGATCGAGACTCGTATTTCGCAGTACGAAATGGCGTACCGCATGCAGACGTCGGTGCCCGACCTGCTGGATCTTTCGAAGGAACCGCAGAGCACGTTCGATTTGTACGGACCGGATTCGCGCCGCCCGGGCACGTACGCCGCGAACTGCCTGCTGGCGCGACGCCTGCTGGAGCGCGACGTTCGCTTCGTGCAGCTTTACCATCGCGGGTGGGATCAGCACAACGATCTGCCGCGCGACCTGGCATTGCAATGTAAGGGCACGGACCAGGCGTCCGCGGCTCTGGTGACGGACCTTAAGCAGCGCGGACTACTCGACGACACACTGGTGGTGTGGGGCGGCGAATTCGGACGTACGGTGTACTGCCAGGGCAAGCTGACCGATGTCAATTATGGACGCGATCATCATCCGCGCTGCTTCACGATGTGGATGGCGGGCGGTGGGATGAAGAAGGGCTTCAGCTTCGGCGAGACGGACGACTACTGCTACAACGTGGTGGAGAACCCCGTGCACGTGCACGATCTGCAGGCAACGATTCTACGCTGCCTCGGTGTGGATCACCTGAGACTGACGTACAAGTTCCAAGGCCGCCACTTCCGCCTCACAGATGTGCACGGCAGCGTGGTCAAGGACATCCTGGCGTAGGACAGGCCTGCGACGCGGCCTGTCCCCGCTGATGTTGTCCGCTTAATCTAGCCAACCACCTTCGATACGGCGGCGGTGAATTTGTCCATCTCTTCCTGCGTGCCCACGGTAACGCGGACCTTGGTTGGCCACGCCGGCCAGACGCGGCCGATGATCACCTTTTGCGCGGCAAGCGCCTGGGCGAATTCCGTGCCCGGCCGATTGACTTCCATCATGAAGAAGTTGGTCTCGCTGGGGATGAAGGAGATGCCTTTCTTCTGCAGGAACGCGAAAGTGTTCTCGCGAATGCGCTTGTTGATGCCGCGCCGTTCGGCCACCAGGCCTTTGGATTTCAGGCTCGCGGTAGCGCAGGCCAGGCCCGTGATCGGCAGGAAGCCGACGCCGAAGGGACGGAGCTTTGCCAACAGGTCTGGGCGGCCCATGGCGAACCCGGCGCGAATGCCGGCCATGCCATACACCTTCGAAAACGTGCGCAGGACGATGACGTCTTTATCGGCCGCCACCAGATCATTACAGGGCTGAGCCTTTTCGGAAAAGTGAATGTATGCCTCGTCGATGACGACGACTGCGTCCTTCTTCTTGTTGGCAAGCAGGTACTCGATGTCCTTGCGCGCGGTCACGGTGCCCGAGGGGTTGTTCGGATTGCACACGTAGAAGACGCCGCCGTTGGGGTCGGCCTTGATCATCGCCTCGACATCGTGGCTGTGATCTTCGCGCAGAGGGACGCGAGTGGTTTTGGAGCCGATGAATTCGGGCGCACCGCCACCGTAGCCGGGGTTGGCCATCACCCAGCTGCGCGTCGGAGAAGTGAAGGCGCAACTGACGCGATGCAGCGGGTCGCTGGAACCTGCGAAGGGCGCCACGTACGGCTCCTTGACACCTTCCATCTCCGCGACCGTGGTGACGAACTCGCCCTGTTCGCCGAACGGGGAATACCGGCCGCCGTGGGGAGCGATCTTGGCCATCGCCTCCAGCCCGTCCTTGCACGGACCCAGCGGATTCTCATTGCTGGAGATGCGGACCGCATCGGGATCCATCGCCCGCCGCGCTCCTCCCGCGCCGCGCATCATGCGCTGCTGCGCGTCCTGCGCCATGGCGTATTCGTTGTAGAACGGCAAGGCGGCGCCGGCGGTGATGAGGCTGGTGATGCGTCCTAAATCGCGGCGCGTGAATCCACGCTGCAGAAGGGAATCGGTGAGGTTCGTGGTGAGGGACATCGGTAGCTCCTTATTGAAATCGAAATCGTGCTCGACTCGGAGCGGCCCGACGGGTTTCTCAGACAATACCCTCCAAAGCTCCCGATGTCAAGGGCGCGGCCCGCCGGCAGCGGCGGCTTCCAGAAGGGCGAGCGAGGCGTAGGCCGTGGCGGCATCGGACATGAATTTGGATTCCATCGAACCTTCGGGGTATTGCTTGTTCATGGATGCCGCCGTCCAATATCCGCCTTCGGAATTCTGGTGGGTGCTGAGCCAGGTCAGGGCCTTCTTTAGTTTTGGGCTCGGGGCCTCGGAGCGCTGCAGCACAAAGGTCACGAGCGCGGTGGCGTAGGCGTTGGGGCCCTCCTGCCGGACGGCTTTCTCGTGTACCGCGAACGGGCCGAGCGCCTGCATCGTCCAGCTTCCATCCGGCTGCTGCTGCTTCCACAATTGCTCCACGATGGCGCGGCGCACTTCCGGCGTTACCGCCTCGGGCAGCTTCGCGGAGGCCCACAGCAACATCATCCGATTGTGCAAAGGCTGCGATTCCTGGCCCGCGCGGAGGAATGCGGCGACATCGGCCAGACGCTCTTTCACTTCGGGGCGCGCCCGATATTCCGCGGGCGCTCCGCCTACCGCGATCGCCGCCAGGGCAGCGCCGTAGAAGTTGGATTCCGGCATCTCCCAGGGGTCGTCATCCAGGCTGTACCAGTTCCAAGAGCCCTTGGCCTTACCCTCTCGAATTTGAAGCGCCCACAAACGGTCCAAGGCCTTTGCGGCATCCGGTGAGGCTTCGGGGGCCAGGAACAGCGTCGCCAGCACGGATTCGACGCCGATTCCCGGAGCCGCCGGCGGTTCCTGCTTGCCGACTCTCTCACGCAGCGATTTCATCAGCGCCGTTTCATACGCGGTGGGCTGGCTTTCGCCCAATACTTTGCGGAGTGCCGGACGAACCATCAGGTACGTCACATTTGTGTGGCAGGAAATGCAAGGCTTGGCGCCTCCGTTCGCCCGCGGCCAATCCAGCCAGTCCTTCTGTCGGGTATCCAGGTATTGCGCCGCGAGCTTGGGATTCCAATCCGCACAAACGCCCGGCAGCAGAGAAAACATCAGACAAATCGCAACCCTTGCAGCCATATTGGACTTAGTTTACTCGATACACTGAAGGAAGCGCCCATGAAGCAAGACCCCGCATACTTCGAAGGCAAAGAGCCAGTACTCATCTATATCGCGAAGAAGTTAAAAGACGCGCTGCGACTGGAGGAGATCTTTACGGCGGCGGGGGTCGATTATGGAGTGGAGGCGGATGAGTATCGCGGCGGCGTCATCTTCCGCAGCGTCCGCGCGGGAGCCTTCTTTTACGTGCTTCCGGAAGCGGTGGAGAACGCGCACCAAATCATGCTTGCGAACAATTACAAGCCGTTCGTCGGCGAAGCTCCCACTCTTTGAGATCTACCGGTCCAGCCCGAACTTAGGCGCCTTGGCATTTCCCGCTACTTTGATTTTCAGGTACGTTCCGGCTCCGTGCTTAGAGAAGAACGGGTCCACCGGTTTGAGCACCCACCGTTTCCAGCCGCTCATGGTCTGCGAGACTTTCGCCTGCAATTTCAAGGCGCCGTGGAAATCCAGCGTGTCTTGAGCCAGGGAATAGGAACCGTCCAGATTCACGTCGGCGCCGGAAACTCCAAAGGTCAGATCCTGAAAGGAAATGACTTCGTCGAACAGATTAAACTTGCCGGTCATGGTGGAGATCACCTCGTCGATCTCCTGATTCTTTGGCTGGCCTTGGCCGCGCCGGCTCAGGCTATCGATCTGGTCCTGAATGGTGGAGCGCAAAAAATGGCCGTCGCTCACGCGAAACTCGCCGTTGAGCTCCAGCTTCTGCACAACTTTGCCCGTCAGGGGCGGTAACACGAGCTTGGTTTTCAGCTGGAGACTGCCCTCCATAAACGGGCTGTCTTTCATGGCGAGCAGGAGCACGTCGCGCATTCGTCCGTTCGGCATGTTCACATCCAGATGGATCTGCCGGTGTGCGTCGCCTTCGCGTTTGAATACCATGCCGCTGGTGGTAAAGCGCGTCGCACCAAGCGTCGCGACGACGGGCTTGAGCGTGGTATCGCCGTTAGTACCGTCAACCTGCACTTCGAAATTCGCCTTCAAGGGCACGCGATTGCCGGAGCGCTTGAGGCGGAAATCGGGGATGGTTGCTTCGCCGCGTGCGGTAATCGTATCCAATTCGCCTTCAAAACGGCCGCGCGAGGTGAGTATGCCTGCGATGCCGTGGAAGACGCCCAAATCCGCATGCTCGAAGAGATAATCGCCGCTGAGCGGCGTATCGCCGGGCTCGTCGGCTTGCCACGGGCCGAAATTGCCCGAGCTCTGAATCTCTCCGGGAGGGGACGGATTGGTCAGGCGCGCATCGTATTTCATCGCGACTCCTGAGCCGGCTGAGTGGAGATTCAATTGATGGATGGCGAAGCGTAGCGGCTTCTTTGAAGTGTCGCGCGGCAGCATCACAAACTCCGCTCCTCGAATCCGCACCTCTTCCAGCAGCACCCCTGAATTCGGCTCCACGCGGGGCTTTGGGTTGCCACTGGCCAACACGGGCCGCTCGTCCTTGGGAGGAAGATTCAGTTCGAGCCCTTCCACCTCCACCACGGGGACTACCTTCATTTTTTCGAACAGCGTCCCCACGTCCACCGCAAAGCTAAATTTGCGGATGGAAAACATCGGCGGAATATCGGTCCGACCCTTGTGGCGGAGAACGAGCCCCGCACCATCAACCCACAGCTGGGTACCGCGTCCCCGAGTGATTGCCCAGCGGAGCGGAGAGAGTTTGGGGATGCTGACGTGCATCGAGGTAAGCTGGACCTCGCTTTCGAAACGCCCCCGCAAATAGAGAATGGCCTGCTGCCGAAGATAGGGTTGAAAGCGCCGGTTGAGAACGATGCCGGCCACAGTCAAGCCGATCAGCGCCACCCCGGCCACGATGCCGAGGCCAAGCAGCCACTTCTTCTTCCGTGTCATCCACCGTACTAAGGCACGAGCGGGGCCATGGTGCGCTACTTCACAGAGCGATCAGGCCTACTTCAAGGATGTGCGGACTGGACTTGCTGATTTGACCAATCATTGCCGCATCCGGCGAAGTTTCGAGGTGAATACGCGCCACGGCAGCTTCCGCACCCTCGAAAATAATGTTCTCCATTTCCTGCACGTTGATTCCCGCGGCACGAACCGAATCGAGCACCGCCGCGAGCACGCCGGGGCGGTCCAGGTGGCGGACAACCAAGGCGCAGGTCGCCGGAGTGGAACGCGCCAGGTTGACTACGTTGGGCACCTTGCCGGTGTGATGGAACGTGCGAATGATGCGGACCGTCTCCGCCGCGATAGCTTCCTGGGCCTGCTCGGTGGACGCCCCGATGTGGTGCGTCCCGTAGACGCCATTCAGTTTGACGATTTCATCGGCGAACTCGCCCGCACCGCCTGCCGGTTCTTTCGCGAAGACATCGAGCCCGGCTCGAATACCGCGCTCCGATACTGCCCGCGCCAGCGCATCCTGATCCACCACCTCCGCGCGCGAAGTATTGATGAAGTAGGAGCCCGATTTCATCGCCGCGAAGAACTCCGCGTTCACCATCCCCTTCGTCTGCTGGTTGAGCGCCACGTGCACGCTGACGATGTCGGCCGATTTCGCCACTTCAACGGGCGATGATTTGTATTCCACGCCAAGCGCCTTCGCGGATTCCGGAGTCAAACTCCGGCTCCAGGCCACGATGGGCAGTCCGAATGCCCGGGCACGCGGGACCATCTCGCGCCCGATCTGACCCACGCCGATGAGTCCGAGAGTACGTCCGAACAAACCGCGCGATTTCGAAAAGCCGCTTTTGTTCCAGCGGCCTTCGCGCAGGGCGATCACGTTATCGGCGATCTGCCGATCCAGCGCAAGAATCAGGCCGAACGCCAGTTCGGCAACCGCCACCGAATTCTTGCCCGGGCAATTGGAAACATAGATTCCGCGGCGCGATGCCGCCGCCACATCGATGGTGTTATAGCCGGCTCCGGCGCGGACCACCAGCTTGAGAGCTCCCGCGGCGAGTACTGCTTCCGGCACTTTCGTGGAACGCACCACGAGGACGTCCGGCCGGAAGGATGCCACCTCGGCCGCGAGCGCGTCGTCCTTCAGCTTCGGAGAGAAAAGCACTTCACAGCCCAACGCGTCCAGCTGTGCGCGCCCGGATTGTTCGAAATCGTCGGCAATCAGGATTTTCATGCGGTCATACCCGGTACTCGTCTGCGCGCCAGGCCTTGATCGCCTGCTTGATCTGGTCGGCGGTAAGACTTTCTCCGGCCGCCCGGGCCGCAAGCGCGACGAACTCCGCGTCGGAGGCAAAGCGCAGCGCCACTGCCTGCCTGACGGTGAGGCGGGGATCCAACAACTTTCCGGTCAGCACGAAACACCGGAGATTTTCTTCCGCGCGAATCGCGCGGTCCTGAGCTTTCAACGCGAAAATCCGCGCCAGGAAGGCCGTCACCATCAAACACAACGTCAGCACGAGTATCAATGCGGCGCTGTAGAGACGCTGGTGGTCATCGAGCGAGTGATACAAATTGACGCAAGCTCCGATCAGGGTCAGGAGCAGAATGGGCATCAGCACTTTATGGAAGGCGGTGACGAACTGCCGGTGGTTGGCGTAGTTTTGGGCGGGCATGGTTTGGCGGTTCTCCTCAGACCATATGCTAGCCCCATTTCACCTCGCGACGGAGTCAAAAAACGGGCGGCCCAGGGAGAACCGCCCGCAAAGAGGTTTACCGATTATTGACCCTCGTGCTGCCTGATGGCCGCGTCAACTTTGTTTTTGACGGCTTGCAGATTGAAACTCGCCGGCGCCTGCATTGGGGGAAACTCGATGGCGGTTTGCGCAAGCTTCGCCACCGCCTGCTGCACGCCGACGAAACGCCAGAACTCTCTCGCATAGAAGTCGTTCATGTAGCCGCCGCCTTCGTTGTTCAGGTTTTCTCCGCGGATGGAAGGTGTCCGCTCAAACGGGTCCTGGCGCAGGTTGACGATCGTTGGCATGTCGGTCGTGACCTTCTCGCCTGGCCAGCCGAACGGCTGTTGGAAGAACTGGTACTTGAAATCATCCAGGCGAATCGCCCCGAGTTCCGCACCGCCGAAATAGAACAGTTCGTGGCGCGCGGATTGACCTTTGCCGAGCAGCAGGTCCATCTGGTTGTAGCCGTCCAGATGATTCTTGTAGGTCTGACCGCAGAGAGACACGCCTTTCAGAAGCTGGTCGGTGATGTTCGGATTGCCGGCGGCCGCCATCAGCGTCGGAAACCAATCGAGTCCCGAGAAAATTCCGTTCTCGACGGTGCCGGGCTTGATGTGTCCGGGCCACCGGATCATCGCCGGCACGCGGAAACCGCCTTCGGAGACGGTGCCTTTGGTTGCGCGGAACGGCGTCATGCCGCCATCGGGCCACGTAAACACCTCGGCGCCATTGTCTGTGGTGAAGATGACGATCGTGTTGTCCGTTTCGCCGATGTCGTCAATGTGCTTCAACAGCGCACCGACGCTGTCGTCCATCTGCGCCATGCCGGCCTCTTCCACGTTGTAATTGGTTTTGGAATTCATCATCGCCTGGTATTTCGGCGATAGGTACGTGAAGACGTGCATGCGGGTGGTGTTGTGCCACAGGAAGAATGGCTTGCCGTCCGTCTTGGCCTTGTCCATGAACGCTGCGGAGCGCTGTACCAGTACATCGTCGAAGGTCTCCATGTCGTACTTGGCCTTCATGCCCTCCTGCCAGTTTTGCAGGCCCGTCATATTGGGAAATGGCGCCAGTGGTCCCTCGTCCGTGATTCTCTGTTTACCCACTTTCCCCCAACGCGGCATCACCGTCGCATCGTCCTTATCGGACGAGTAGCAATGCACGAGGTTTCGCGGACCGGTCTTATCGATCCAATCCTGCGGATAGTCGAACCAGTACGGGTCGGACATTGCGTCCAAATGATAGAGATAGCCAAAGAACTCATCGAAGCCGTGTACGCACGGAAGATATTTGTTGAGATCGCCAAGGTGGTTCTTGCCGAACTGCCCGGTCTCGTAGCCCTGATGCCTTAAAGCGGTCGCCAGAGTGACGGCTTGGTCGGGAAGGCCGACGTCCGCTCCCGCCTGCCCCACGGTGGTGAGACCGGTACGAATCGGCAATTCGCCGGTGATGAAGTTCGCGCGGCCCGCGGTGCAACTCGCTTCGGCATAGTAATCGGTGAATCGCATCCCCTGCGCGGCGAGCTTATCCAGATTCGGCGTTTTGCCGGACATGATGCCCTGGTTATAGGCGCCGATGTTGAACCAACCGACGTCGTCGCCCATGATTACGAGGATGTTTGGTTTCTTCGTGCCAACCGTTGCAGTTTGCGCGTTCGCCGTCATCGTACCCGACAAAAGAAGACTGGCGGCTCCTAACGTTGCGAGCAGATTTATCCTGCGACCTCGGAAATCCATGATCTTCTCCTTCTTCATCTCAGGCCGGCGTGGCCACTCGTTTAGCTGGATCCGGTTCGAAAGAATCCGATCCATCAGCACAGGTGATTCCTTGAGAAAACGAGCAACTCCAGATCGCCACCCTGCAAAGGTTTGCAGAGACTAAACCAAATAAGCGGAGAAGATTCGTAAGTTTGACATTAAGGGGCTGCGCGGTCAAAATAGGAAACGTTTGCGACACATCCGATGATTCAGACTGAAGAATTCCGAAATCAAACCGTTCTCATCACCGGCGCGAGCGCCGGCATTGGCGCCGCCGCCGCACAGGCCTTCGGCTGCCGCGGGGCGCACGTGATTGTGCACTACAACAGCCGGCGGGATGCCGCGGCGAAGGTGGTCGAGGCGCTCGAGAGCGCGGGCGGCACGGGAGAAATCGTGCAAGCCGAACTGAGTACCAGCGAAGGGATTCAAGGCCTTTGCGATTGGCTGCGCGGACGGCAAATCGACATTCTCGTCAATAACGCCGGTTCGCTGGTGCGCCGCACCAAGGTCCTCGAATTTACGCCGGAGCTGATGAATCAGGTCCTGCTGCTCAACTTCTCGAGCGCGTTCTTCGTGGCGCAAGCGGTGTTACCCGGGATGGCGGAGCGCAAGCACGGCGCCATTGTCAACATCTCATCGGTGGCTGCACGCAATGGCGGCGGCATCGGCGCGCTCGCGTACGCCGCGGCAAAAGCGGCGCTTTCGGCGATGACCAAAAATATGGCGAAGGAGTTTGGCCCCTTGGGCGTTCGAGTCAACACCGTCTCCCCAGGCACCATCGATACCGACTACCATCGCACCTTCTCCACCGAGCAGATGCTCAACAACGTCAAGGCCGCCACGCCCGCCGGACGCCTCGGCACCTCCGAAGAAGTCGCGGACGCAATTCTGTACCTGTGCTCGGATGGCGCGCGTTTTATTCAAGGACAGGCGCTCGAAGTCAATGGCGGCTTCCTGATGGTGTAACTGCGCCAAGACTCGCTTGGGCGTTGACTACTTCGAAATCCACCCACTGCGCGACCCGGGATTTCTTCTTGTCCGCTAACTCGTCGGTGACCACGACTTGCAGCAGATATTCACCGGGACTTAAAGCTTTCCCCAACGTGAGAACGCCGCCGCCGACCAATCGGGTCGGGTCGGCCTCGCTCTTGGCCAACCCGTTCGCGTAAGGGCCGGTGAACAGCAGCCGCCCGTTGCGGAAGATGCGCACCTGAGCGCCCGCCTTAAACTCCTTCGACGAGCCTTTAAACTTTGGATTGATCACCGCGTAGCCGTACAAAATGGCCTGCCCCGGAAGGTACCGCCTCATCGCCGGGCCGCCTTGTCCCCACCCTTCCTTATCCTCCATCGGGACCACGCCGCCTTTGGCCAGGAGTTCCGAAGGAGCCAGCTTGAGCACAATGCCGCTGAGAGCCAGTTGCCGTTTGCGGGTATCGGGCACCTCGACGTACTGACTGGCCGACCCGATTCTCTCGCTGCCCGCATCGCGCACCACCGCGCGCATCAGGAACATGCCCGAGGATTTCATCGGATCGTTCAGGTAAAAAAGGAAACCCTCCTTCATCGCCTTCCGATACTGCTCGTCAGGCAGGCGAATTTCCTGCTGCCGCTGCCGCTGCTGCATCGGCTGTTTGATTCCCCGGTAGGCCGAGGTCACGATGTCCACCACAGCGTGCCATGTGCCGTCACTCTCCTGCCGGAACGTCAGGTCTTTGGCCTCGAAGTGCAGCATCGATTGCACCACCGGACCGGTCTTCTTCGACTCGTTGAAGAACGACGTCAACCGCACCTTCAACCCGGCGGCGCTGAAAGGCGACGTCAGCGCATCCATTAGTTGCTGCTCGCGTGTCTTTGAGGACCCGGGCGCCGTTGAGACCAGCTCATCCGGCACGCCTGTAAATCCGCCCTTCCACCGGACGGTGAGGCCTGGATTCCGCACCTTCACAACCAGGCGGTGGAACTTGGCCTTCGCTGCGTCCTTTTCAAACGTGCCCTCGGCGGGAGAGTACCCCAGCAGATAGTAACCAAGCTGGTCATTGGCAGCCTCCGCGATACACTCCGCCAAGTCATTCCGGCCATGATAGAAGAGGCCGCCGGTGCGCCGCGCCAGCGCCTCCAAGCCCTGCTGCATTTCAAAATCGTCACCGTTCTCCGTGCCAGGCAAGGTCGGGAAATGCTCTAGCGAAGGATCGTCCGGCAGTGGGATTCGCGGATCTTCGTTGCGCCTGCGCAGACTCGCGCGCAGTCCCGCCGGATCGATGGCGTAGAGCGAGACCGCCGAGCGGTTGGCCAAGTCCGTCAATTTGTCGATCGCTACATTGACGTCGGGATCCACGCGCATGCCATCGGAGAGAAAGACCACCGACTTGCGGCCGGGCAATCCCTTCATTCCCAGAATCACCTGCTCGATTGTGGAGAGCGCGCCCAGCGCCAGCGTCGGATATCCATAGTCGAGTAGCTGCGGTTCGCTGGGCTCGGCACGCTCATCACCTTTCGGCCCCTCTGCCGATTGTGGCGGCGCGATCGGAATCAATCCGGTGCGTCCGTTGAAATGCCATTTGAGCAGGTCGATCGCTTCCATTAGGACCCGCTTGTCTGTGGTGAACTGCTCCAGAATCGCCACCCCGCCGGCCGTGCGGACAATCGCCACCAGGTCACCCGCCTCCATCTGCTGTTCCACGAATTGCCGCAGGGATTGCCGGGTACGCACAATCTCTTCGAACGTCAGCGCCAGATCATCGATGACCAATGCGATCACGCGGCGCACCTGCTTCTCCGTGATGGGCGGTGCGGCGCCTGGAAGGTTTTTTTCGCCGGTAATTGCCGGAGTTCCCTGCGGCGCGATTCCAGGAGTGTAGGCGAAGTAGGTTACTTTCTGCGGCTGGCCATCCTGCAGGATTTCGAAATCCGCGGCCCGCAAATCGGCCACGTGCTTCCCTGCCCCATTGGTGACCACCGCGTCCAGTTGCACCAGGGTTACCGTAATTCGAAGGGTGGGTGGGGCTGCTTGTGGCAGGGGCGCCTGAGGTTCCTGCCCGGCGCTCGCGATGACCAACGCGAGAAACAGGAGGGCGCCCGCCCGCCACTGTCGCTGCATAATGTGTCTTTCAGTGTATCGCGCCATGCCCGCCCGTCTCAGTGTATCTTTAGAGTCATCAAAACATGAGAACCAGGCTTCTGGCAGCCCTGCTCTGTGGCATGTTCCACCCGTCTGGGCGCGCGCAGATTGTGCTCAATCCGCCGAAAGATCCCGGCGTCATCAGCGTCAATGTCGAATTGGTGAACGTGCTCTGTAGCGTGCGCGACCGGCAGGGTGCCTACGTCAAGGGTCTGAATCAGGATGATTTTGAAATTCGGGAGGACGGCAAGCGGCAGCCGATCACTCACTTCGCCCGCGAGGTAGAGACGCCGATGACCGTGGCGCTGCTGCTCGACGTCAGCGGAAGCGTGGCCGGCATCCTCGGCACCGAGAAATCCGCGGGACGGCGCTTCTTCGATGAAGTCTTGCGCACGGGCGACAAGGCCTTACTGGCCGGCTTTGCGGATCGAATTGTTGTCTGGCAGGATCTGACGGCTTCCAAGCCGCTGCTACAGGAAGCATTGGAACGGGCCGGTCCGTACGCGCTGCCGGCGGGCAATCCCGAAATCCGGGCGCGCGGCGGCACCCTGCTTTACGACGCGGTAGGCCTGGTGGCGGAGCAAAAGCTCAAACCGCTGCCCGGCCGCAAGACCATGATCCTGATCACCGATGGCGAGGACAACGGCAGTGTCGCGAATATCGGGAAGGCCGTGCAGGCCGCGCAGGAATCCGACGCCGTGATTTACGGCATTCATTATGTGGATGAGGGGCATTCCGGCTCGCGGCGCGATGGCTTCGGCGCGCTGGAAAAGCTCTCCAACCCGACCGGCGGCCGCGCCTTCCACGTCACCAGCAAGCACCCGCTGGCCGAGGCCTTCGCCGATATCGCCGAGGAGATGCGCAATCAGTACGGACTCGGCTTCCGGCCTTCGACGGCCAACGAAGGCGCGTTCCACAGACTCGAAGTCAGGATCGCCACGCCGGGATCGAAGGTCCAGGCTCGCGCCGGCTACTACCGCTAACGCCAAAAAGCCGCGACCGGTCAGGCCGCGGCTGGTTGGAAGTGTTGCGAGCGCGCTTACTTGCCGGCGTGCTCCTTGTTGACGTCGAACTGCGCGCCCGTGGCGTGGCAGACATCGCAGCTCTCTCCGAACTTCGGATCGGTCTGCGCAGCCATGTGCGCCATATTCGACTTGGTGACGTGACAGGCGGCGCAGGCGGCAGTGGTCGCCGGAGCCGGATCCATCGCGGCGCCCGGATCCTTCACGGCATTCTTACCGATTGGGAAGACGGCCTCCGAACCGTTCACGTGGCACATCTCGCAATTGGTGGTATCGCCGGCACGCCCCGTCTGGGAGAACGCCGGGTACCGCACGCCGGAGAAGTCGCTGCTACCGATTTTGTAGCCCACACCCGCCGCGGCCAGGTTATTGCCGAAGTGAATGCTGTGCACCATGACGGAAAGGTCGATCCCCACCGAAGGGGCCGCGCCGCTCTGGTTACTCGGGTTGTGGCAGAGTACGCAGTACTCCGTGTTGTTGCGGCTTTCCCCGTGCATCGAAAGGCGCGTGTGGCATTGGTTGCACTTTGCGATATCCACTACCTGGCGGCGCTTGGCTACCGGCGTCCCGTCCACGGAGAAGTACATCACCTTGTTATCCGCGCCGTACTGCGTTGCAAGCTGCTTCACCGTACCGGGAAGCAGCGTCAGCGCCCGCCGCGCCTCTACGCCGATTGCGAACGTTCCCTTGGCTGCCGCCGGGACCGCGTGCGTGAAGGTGTAAGTGCAGGTGCCATCGGTACCGCACTTGGCTAACGTAGTCGCCGTCTCGGAGACGTATCCCGGCGAGGTCACGTCGCTGCCGAAACTCGTGTAGCCGTAATCCGTGGTCGGCCCGCCCATCACGAACGATACCTTGTTGGGCGACGCGGACATCGTGGTGATGTCGATCGGCTTGCCGGAACTATCTTTCAGCGTAAACGTGATGGTCGGCTTCTGACCGGCGCCTCCGTTATCGACCTTCACCATATTGATCACGATCCCCGGCCGTGTCGCCGATTCCTGAGGCATCACGTGCGCGCCCTGAATCGACGCATCGAATTCCAACTCGCCCTTGGGAATGTGGCAGGTCGCGCATTGCGAATCGTCCACCTGCGGCAGATTCACATGGTTGACGCCGCTGGCGAAATTCACGTCGTCGTGGCAGGCTCCGCAGGCAGCGCGGCTCGGATTCGTGTACCAGGCATTGGCCTGGGCGGCTCCGGTCTTCGGCTCGTGGCAACTCTCGCAGCGCCGCGGGTCGGACGGGAATACCACCGTGGACCAATCGGTACTGCCGATCGCGTACGGCGTTTTCGCAATCACGCTGGGCAGTTGGCTGCCCATGTGGATCTTGTGCGCCATCACTTTCATATCCACCGTCTTGCCGCCGGTTGCTTCGCTGGTCTGCGGCTGGTGGCACATGATGCAGAGTTCCAGGCTGCGTCGCGAACCGCCGTGGAAGGCGAGCGAATCGTGGCACTTGTTGCAGGATGCGGTCTTGATCACATCGCGCGGAGCGGGCTTGCCGCCGGCCGGCACGAAATCGAAAACGGCATCGTCATAATTGGTTCCCAAATCGAACTCGGTGAGATTGCGGCTTCCATAGATGCCGATCTGGTGCGTCACCGCCGGGTCGTACGTCTTCGGCACCTTCGCGGCGAACGTATAGACGTATTCACCGTCCGCGACCTGCGTCTGCACTCCGGTACTTTCGCCGGTGGCCTGCGTGACCGTGATCTTGCCATCGGCCGAACTGCGCTGGCGGGTGATATATGAGGTGTACTGGGTCTGCCCCTTCGGCAGGTAGGCGGCCAGGAAGCTCACGGAGATCGCGCCCGGCGTCGTAATGCCCAGCCGGTCCAGGCCGAGGCCCTTGGGATCGGTGAGCTTGTAATCCACGCTGAGTGTCCCGTCATCGGCAATCTTGGCGGAGACGATCGTAATCGTCAGCCCCGGACGGACGAAATTGATCGTATTCTGACTGGCGTAGAACGCTTTATCCCGAGGGGTAAATTCGGATTTTTTGGTGGCGCTCGACAGCACCGCAGCCCCGGCGACTACGGCTATTATCAGCGCATAGCGTTTCGCCGCATGAGAATAAGATATTAGCATCTGCAATGGCTAAGCACGTTTAGGGCCACCGAAGTGTCGCGGATTTCGCCCGATTTACAGAGGTGAAATCCAAGGGTGGGGCAACTTCCAGACGTAGTCTGAGCCATCTGCCCCTTCTTGGACAAATCCCACCCTGCATTTCCTCAGCGCCCCACAATCTGACACAATCAGGCCATGAATTGTTCGCGCGCCGCGCTCGCGCTCGCCTTTATGACCCCCATCCTCTTACCGGCCGCCGCGCCGGACTGGTTCCCCCGCCGCGATATGACGACCATCGGCGTCTACTACTACCCCGAGGCCTGGCCCGAATCGCAGTGGGCTCGCGACATGGCCAACATGCGCAAAATGGGCATGGAATTCGTCCACATGGGCGAGTTCGCCTGGGCCTTTATGGAGCCTGAGGAGGGACGCTACCAGTTCGACTGGCTGGAAAAGAACGTCGCCCTGGCCGCGCAAAACGGACTCAAGGTCATTCTCTGCACCCCCAGCGCGACGCCCCCTATATGGCTCACCCGTGCGCACCCCGAAATCCTCATGGTGGATGCCGCCGGACGCCGCATGAATCACGGCGGCCGCGAACAGGCCGATTGGAGTTCGCCCGTCTACCGCGCCTATGTCGCCAAGATCGACGCCGAGCTTGCCAAACGCTTCGGCCACGATTCCCGCGTTTGGGGCTGGCAGCTGGATAACGAGCTCAGCCACTACGAAAAGGAGTTCTCCTATTCCCCCGCCGCCACCGCGAAGTTCCGAAGCTGGCTGCGCGAAAAGTACGGCACGATCGATCGCCTGAATGCCGATTGGGGCACCGCCTTCTGGTCCATGGTCTTCCAGAATTTCGACCAGATTGAGATCCCCAACCAGCTGGATCACGCCGGCCTGCCCAACCCTCACGCGCAGCTCGATTTCCAACGCTGGTTCGCCGCCGAAGCCGCCGGCTACCTCCGCATGCAAGCCGCCACTCTCCGCCAGAACGGCGCCGCTTCCCAGTGGATCACCACTAACTTCATGGCGATGTATCCGAACGTGGACCCCACGCTCTCCAGCAAGGATCTGGATGCCTTCACCTGGACCCACTACCCGGTGCACGGCGACGTCTTCCCGGAGAATGGATCGCTCGGTTTCCGGCTCGGCAGCGGCGCCGTGCAGAGCTTCATGCACGATTTTATGCGCCCCATCAACGGCATCTCCGGCCTCATGGAATTGCAGCCCGGCCAGGTGAATTGGGGCGCGATCAATCCCTGGCCGCAGCCCGGCGCCATCCGTATGTGGATTCTGCGCGCCTTTGCCGCCGGTGCGCGCCTGGTCTGCACTTACCGCTATCGCCAGCCGCTGTTCGGCAACGAGCAGTATCACAAAGGGCTGGTGGAAACCGATGGCGTCACACCCTCCCCCGGCGGCCGCGAGTACTCCGAAGCAATGGCCGATATCGTCAAGCTCCGCGCCCAATATCACGCCGATGCCGCAGAGCCGCGTTCCTACGCCAGCCGGCGCACCGCTTTCCTGATCAATTTCGATAACCGCTGGGATATCGAAAATCACAAGCAGACCACACGCTGGGACACCCAGGCCCACTGGATGAAGTACTACCGCGCCTTGAAGACCATGATGGCGCCGGTCGACGTGGTCACGGAAGATCGCGACTTGAGCGCCTACCCGTTCGTCGTCGCCCCTGCCTACCAACTTGTAGACTCCCGCCTGATTGCGAAATGGACCGCCTATGCGGAGCACGGCGGCCACCTGATTCTGACCGCGCGCACCGGACAAAAGGACCGCCGCGGCCAGTTTCCCGAAACCCCATGGGCGGAACAAATCTATTCCCTCATCGGCGCGCGCCTGCCGATCTACGACGTCCTGCCCGGCACTATCGAAGGGCACGTCACCGCCGATCGTGTCCACTATGCCTGGGGATCCTGGGCGGACATCCTGGAACCGCAAGCGGGCACGACCTCGCTCGCGACTTACGCCGACCAGTTCTATGCCGGTAAGTCCGCGGCGGTAACCCGTAACCTGGGCAAGGGCTCCGTGAGTTACATCGGCGTTGACACCCTGAACGGCGAACTCGAAATCGCCCTACTGCGCAAGATCTATGCCGCTACGTCACCAGCGGCGCTCAAACCAGACTTCCTTGTGGATTGGCGCGACGGCTTCTGGGTCGCCACAAATTTCACGTCGAACCCGCAGCCGATTCCGGCGGCTCCCAACGCGAAACTACTCATCGGCACCCGTACCGTCGCCCCGGCCGGCGTTAGTGTATGGGTCGACTAATTCGCTACACGCCGGCGTCTACCGCAATCGTCACCACGTTTGCCTGCTGCCCGTTGATCGTCATCATCACCGGCACGCGCGCTCCGGCCGTCACGCCTGCGGGCACTTGCACATTGACCTGATAGAGTCCCACGTTCCCCGGCGCAAGTCCCGAAAAGGAGACCGTCGCCGCAACTCCGCCGATCGTCACCACTGGCGTCACCAACGTGTTCGCCAGAGGAGTACCCGGCGACGCGCTACCGAGCGCTGGACGCGCGGTGACATCGCCGAGGCCTGTGCAATAAATCGAGACGAACTCCCCAGGTCTGACCGGCCTCGCCGCGGGGAATTCGCCGGTTGGAGCCGCGAGCGATGCGGTGCCACTGATCACGACGGAGCCTTGGCCGCTCCCCTGGCCGCTGACCGTGAACAGCGCCGGCGAGATCGGTTGCAGTCTCACATTGACGGTCGAGCTCAGCGACCCTTGCTGGATGGTCAGCGGTACCGTCGTCGGCCCAGTCACGGAGAGAAACGGCACCTGAAAATTAATCTGCCCGGGCGAGACGAAAAATAGCGGCACGCTGTTGCCGCCGATGGTGAGGGTGGTGCCGCCCAGCGTGAAAGGCAGCGGCGGAGCCTGGTCTGCCACCGCCGTCTGCGAAGCTAAACCTCTCCCGTAGATCGACCCAATGCTGCGCTGCGCCAACACGCTGCCTCCCGAGGGGTTGGCCGCGCTGACGAAAGCCTCCGCGACGAATTGGGGCGCCGGCCCAATCGGCAGGGACACCGAATTCGACAGGCCGCCGCCCGCTTCCGAATTGAACGCCGCCAGCGTTCCCCGCCCCGGCGCAGCTACATCCGCCGCGGAAATCTGCACGGTGGCATGCGTGCTGTCGATGAAGGCCGTCGGGCGATTCTGCCCGTTCCAGCGGATCAGGGTACCCGCGCGAAAATTGGCGCCGCTCACATTCACCGCCGTAGCGCCGCTGCCCGCGTCGATCGTGGGCGGCGTCACTTCCTGAATCACCGGCTGCAAACTCGCGGAACCGGCCGGTATAAGGATGTCCCACACGCTGCGGCCGTGCGTCGCCGCGCGCAGCAGGCGCGAAGGGCGATGCAGTACCAGGGATTCCACGACGACAAGCGGCAGCCCGTTGCCCAGGCTCGCCCACGTTGCCCCGTCGTCCCGGCTCACCATCACGCCCGCGTCGGTCGCAATGTAGAGGGTGTGCGGAAGATCCGGATCCACCACCAGATCATTCACCGGAATCACCGGCAGGTTGCCGCTGATGTCGCTCCAGTTCGCTCCGCCGTCTCCCGTGCGGAAGATGTGGCCGCCGCCGTCGCTCGCCGAGCTCGGGAATCCCGAGAAGGTCGCGTACGCCACCGCTGCGTTGAGAGGGTCGACCGTGATCTTGGTAATCGTCCGCGGCGCCAGCCCGGCGCTGCGGTCGATCCACCGCGCTGCCGTTCCGTGCTGCGCATCGCTCGTCACTTGAATCTTACCGTTCGAGGTGCCGGCATACACCGTGTTGGAATCGGAAGGCGCCACTGCAATTGTCTTGAGCGTGCCTTTCTTGCCGCCGCTCAGGTCGGGCGAAATCGCGTTCCATCTTCCGGCCCCGTCCGTGCTCTGCCACACGCGAAAGGTGCCGAAATACAAGTTCTGCGGGTTGGCCGCGTCGATCGCCAAAGGGGCGATGAACTGCGTCGTGTCGGTCTGGTCCAAGCCGTATTGCGCCGGCAGCCAGCCAAAGGAACCGTCGAACAGGTCGAGCGTACGCCGCACCGCGATTTCCTGGCAGGCTCCGTACGCCACTTCGGGCAGCGAGGGGTCGATCGCCGCGTAACCGCCATCGCCGCACGTCACTTCGCTCCAATTGCGATCGCCGCTGAAAAGCTGCGTTCCGTTGTCCTGCGCGCCGCCCACGGCGTTCAGCGGATTCTCCGGGTCGATCGTCATCCCCGGGTAGAATTGCGTGATGGCCAGCGTGCTGTTGAGACTCTTCCAGTTGATCCGCGCGGCGCTCAGGTCGGTCGTGCTATACACGCCGCCATCGTTGCCGATATACAGTTTGCTGCCATCGGGCGTGAATGCCAGGTAGTGATGATCCACGTGGAGCACCACGCCATTCGGCCCGGTCTGCACCGGCATTGTCCAGGTGGTGCCGCCGTCCAGGCTGCGGTAGAGTTGCAGCGCGCCGGCGTACACCAGATTCGGATCGACAGGCGAAACGCGAAGGGTATTGTCGTACCAGAGCTGGTCGCCCCACTGCGCGGCCAGAGCGCCGGAGATGGGCAGCTTATTCCACGTGAGCCCGGCATCGGTGCTCTTGTAAACTCCAAGTAAAGCGCCAAAGTTCGCCGTGGAGGAATCCTGAACCTCTGCGAACAACGTGGAGGGCGCGGATTTCGAAACGGCGAGTTCAATTCGGCCGGCGTTGACCGAGGGAAAAGCAGCCGGGGCCGCCCCGCGCAGCGCCACCCACGTTAAACCCGCATCCACCGAGTGATACACGCCGTTTACGGGGCTGCCGTTGACGTTGCCGAGTGTGGCATACACTCCGGTGTCGTTGCCCGGGTCGAAGATCACGCTGATACCGCTTCCCAGCAGCACCGCCTTCCACGTGCCGCCCGCGTCCGCCGATCGCCAGATTCCATTGGTCGAAGCAGAAAGCAGCACCTGGCTATCGGCCGGATCCACCGCGATCGCGCCGATCTTGTCGCGCAGGAACGGCCCCACTATGTTCGTCCAGGTGGCTCCGGCATCGGTCGATTTCAGAATGCCCGCGCCGTAATAACTGTCGCCTGCGAAATTTTCCTCGCCCGTGCCTACGTAGATCGTATCCGGATGATTCGGGTCGAGCGCGATCGATCCCGTGGCCAGGGAGGGCTGATTATCGGTCAACGGAACCCAGTGCGCGCCGCCGTCGGTGGTCTTCCAGACGCCGCCCTCCGCCGCGCCGATGTAGACCACGTTGTTGTCGCGCGGGTCGATCGCGATGGCGTTGACGCGGCCCGCCGTCATATTCGCCGTGCCCGCTCCCGTCGGTTGCGGACCGATCAGCGTCCAGTTGGCCGAATCTGTAGTGATCGCCGCGTTGACGCCCGCGGCGGTCGGCATTTGTGCCGCGCGTCGCGCCCGCGAAGCCGCATCCAGCCGCTGTACCTGCTGGATTGCATTCCATCGCGCGCCGGCGGGAATCGAGGTTCGTGGATAGGCGCGCTGCGAATAGAACCATTCCTGGCGTGCGCGCGGGTCATCCCCCTCGGGCTTCCTCGGCTCATCTTGGGCGCACAGCAGGGACGCGGCGGCAAAAGCTACCGCCATCAGTTTCTTGGATGTCATCGCGAGAACTCAGACCGTGTCCCGTATTCTAGCCGCTTTTCGGTGGACACGGTTCGGTGGACACTGGAAGTCTCCCATGACTGACGCATTTGAGATTCCGATCGAGATCCAGTCCGCCGACATCGATGAGTTGGGCCACGTGAACAACACCGTCTATCTCCGTTGGGTGCAGGAAGTCGCAGTGGCGCACTGGAAGGCGATTGCCCCGCCCGCCGACCAACTGAATCTCGCCTGGGTCGTCCTGCGCCACGAGATCGATTACCGCCACGCTGCCCGGCCTGGCGATGCCATCGTCGCCCGTACCTGGGTCGGCGGCGCCACCCGCCTGAAGTTCGAACGCCACACCGAGGTCCTGCGCGCGGCGGATCGCGCGGTTCTGGCGAAGGCCCTCACGATCTGGTGTCCCGATCGATCCCCGGACCGGTAAGGCAACTAACGTCAGCCCCGAAGTACGCGCGATTTTTTCCACGCTCGAGAGCTAAGCCAGTTCCGCAATCCCGGCTGTCCTTCGATAAATGCGCAGCCTCTCCGCCATCCACTATGGAGGCCGTTTGTGCTACATTTGGCGATATTCACCACGTAGTGCGTCGGTCGGGGACTTTGGAAAGGGAGAGAACTATGGGTACGAGACCTTCGCATCATCGATGGTCATTATTGACGATCACCGCGGCAGGATGTCTGGGCTTTGGCGGGTTGGTAGTGGCGCAGCAGTTTCAGCAGGCGCCCTTAGCGCGGCCGGCGGAAACGCCCGCGCCTCCGCCTAATGTGTCCACCGATCCGTTGCTTCGCGGCTTTGAATTTCGTTCCATCGGGCCTGCCGTGATGATGGGCCGCGTAGACGATATCGCCGGTTCCGAGAAGGACCCGATGATCGTCTACGTGGGCTTCGCCACCGGCGGCCTCTGGAAATCCACCGACGGCGGAAACCATTGGAAGTCGCAGTTCGACACCATGGAGAATGAATCCGTCGGTGCCATCGGCATCGCGCCCTCCAATCCCGATGTGGTTTATGTCGGTAAAGGGGAAGCCAACAACCGCCAGAGTTCGTCCATCGGCGACGGCGTCTGGGGCACGAAGGATGGCGGCAAGACCTGGGAACACCTTGGCCTGGAAGACAGCCAATCCATCGCCCGTATCGCGGTGGACCCGGTCAATCCCAACATCGTTTTTGTGGCCGCGATGGGGCACCTGTTCGGCGCCAATCCGGAACGCGGCCTGTTCCGCAGCACCGATGGCGGCAAGAACTGGAAGAAGGTCAAGTACATCGATCCCGACACCGGCGCCACCGATGTGGCGATCGATCCTTCCAATCCCAAGATCGTGTACGTAGCGACCTTGGCGCGCCGGCGCACCTGGTGGGGCTACAACGGCGGCGGACCCGGTTCCGCGCTGTGGAAGTCCACCGACGGCGGCGAAAACTGGACCAAACTCGAGGGCCCGGGCTGGCCGAAGCCTAAAGACGGCATCTACGGCCGCATCGCGATTTCGATTTTCAAGGCCAAACCCACCACGATTTACGCGCAGGTGGAGGCTGGAGCCAGCGCCGGCACCGGCGGCGGTACGGGCGCGGATGGCCTGGCGGCGCGCGGCGGACGCGGCGGATTCGGCGCGGCTGGTGAATCGGCTGCGGAAACCGCGGCTCCCGTCACCCCGGCCGGCGGCGCGGCCGCTGCCGGCGGCGAGGTTCCCGGCGGCGCAGGCGCACAGGGCGGCGGTGGTGGACGTGGCGGACGCGGTGGGCCTCCCCCGCCTCCCGACCCCAATGCCAGCGGCGTCTTCCGTTCCGATGACGGCGGCAAGACCTGGCAGTTCATGAGCAATCAGAACCAGCGGCCCACGTACTTCAGCCAGATTCGCGTGGACCCGGTGAACGATCAGAAGGTCTTCGTGGGCGGCACTCCCGGCCAGCTTTCCCTTGACGGCGGCAAGACCTGGCGCGGGCTCGATGCTTCGCACACCGACTATCACGCCTTCTGGATCAATCCGAAAGATCCGCGCATCGTCTACACCGGCCACGATGGCGGCTTGGACGAAAGCACGGACGGCGGCCTGAGCTGGGATTATCACAACGATATTCCGGTGGGCCAGTTCTATCAGGTCTCCGCCGATATGCGGCGGCCCTATGTGGTCTGCGGCGGTTTGCAGGATAACAATGCGTGGTGCGGACCGAGCGCCTTGCGCTCCACTGCCGGCGGCGTCAACACCGATTGGTTCACGGTGTCGGGCGGCGACGGGTTCTACACGCGGCAGGATCCCACCGATTGGGCGATCGTCTACGCCGAATCGCAGGACGGCAACATGACGCGCCACGATATGCGCAACGGCACGCAGAAGAGCATTCGCCCGAACGCCGGCCCCGGTCGCGGCGCAGGCCCCACGGCGCCCCTGGCTCCCGCCTCGGCAACTCCGGCCGGTGACACCAATGCACCGGCACCCGTCGGCTCCGAGGGCGCAGGCCCCGGACGCGGCGGCATCGGCGGCGGCACAGGCGGCGGCGGACGCGGCGGCACACCCAACGTCATCAACGCGCCGGCCAACCTGGAGCCGCTGCGCTTCTACTGGAACGCCCCCATGGAGATCTCGCCGCACAACCCGGCGACCATTTACATGGCGGGGCAGTTCTTCTTCAAGTCCACCAATCGTGGTGACACGTGGACGATGAATCCCAAGGACCTCACGAAGAACATCAATCGCTGGTCTCCGGAACTGCCCATCATGGGCGTGGCGGGCGACAAGCCGATGGCCGAAAAGCACGATGGCTACGCGGCCAGCTCCACCGCTACGCAGGTGCGCGAATCTCCGTCGCGTCCCGGCGTGATCTGGGTCGGCACCGAAGACGGCAACCTGCAGATCAGCCAGGATGGCGGCGATACCTTCACCAACGTTTACGGCAATATCCCCAACGGGCCGCGCGGCTACACGCACATTTCGCGTATCGAGCCGTCGCATTTCGACCCCGGTACGGCATACGTTGCGGTGGACAACCATCGCACCGACGATTGGAAACCGTATCTCTTCAAGACCACCGATTACGGTAAGAGCTGGACCAGCGTGGCGGGCAATCTTCCCGCCAAGGGCAACATCAACGCGCTGCGCGAGGATTACGACAATCCGAACCTGCTCTTCGTCGGCACCGAGTTCTCTCTGTTCGTGACGCTTGGACGGCGGCAAGGATTGGAAGCGCTTCATGAACGGGATGCCGAGCGTTCGCGTAGACGATATCCTGATTCATCCGCGCGATCGCGACCTGATCATCGGCACCCATGGGCGCTCCATCTGGATCGCCGACGACATCAGCGCGCTCGAGCAGATCAAGCCCGCTGCCGCCGATAAGGAAGTGGTGCTGTTCGATCCGCGCCCGGCGATTCTCTGGAAGAACGATCCGCAGGCGCAGCGCCATGCGGCCAATCGCGAATTCCAGGCGAAGAACCCGCAAGGCGGCACCGCGATCAACGTGTGGGCGAAGAGCGACCTGGGCAAGGGCAAGGTCGAATTCCTGCAGGGTGCCAATGTAGTGAGCACCATGGAGGTCGATCTTAAGGCGGGCATGAATCGCTATCAGTGGGCGATGCGTGGTCCGGCGGGCGCGGCCGCAAACACCGCGGGCGCCGGCAATGGACGGGGCGGCAGGCGCGGCGGCGGTGGTGCCGGCGCGGCAGCGGCACCCCCGGCAACTGGCGATGCTCCTCCGGCGGCGGCGGCAGCGGCTGCTGCTCCGGCAGCAGATCAACCGGCAGCCGGCGGCGGTGGTGGCGGCGGTGGCCGTCGCGGCGGTCAGACCGGCGTTCCGTTCGTCGCAGCCGGTGGACGCGGCGGGGGCGGTGGCGGCGGTGGTGGTGGCTTCGGCGGCTTCGGCGCCGCGCAAGGGCCGCTGCTGGAACCCGGCACCTACATGGTGAAGCTCACGGTCGGCGACAAGGTCGTAAACTCCTCCGTCGTGGTGATGGAGGATATCTGGATGCGCCCGCAGTAAGCACTCCACAATCACAGGAAAAGAAGGCCCGGTGCGTTCGCGCGCCGGGCCTTTTTTGTGCGCGGACGCGTGCGCTAGAATCTGGGAATGCATCGAATCGTGAAATGTCTTGGCGTGCTCACCGTGGCGTGCGCGCTGAACGCAGCCGTGAAGCTGCCGGCGCTGATCTCAGATCACATGGTGCTGCAACAGGGAATGCCGGTGCGCATCTGGGGCACGGCCGATCCGGGCGAATCCGTCAAGGTCGAATTTCAGGGACAGAGCGTCTCCGTCAACGCCGCCGAAAACGGCAAGTGGACCGCCTGGCTCAAGCCGCTCGTTACCGGCGGACCCGATGGAAATGACCATCAACACCGCCACCATCAAAGACATTCTGGTAGGCGAAGTCTGGGTAGGCTCCGGGCAATCCAACATGGAGTTCAAGCTGCAGACCGCCGTCAATCACGATGAGGAGATCGCCAACGCCAGCTATCCGATGATTCACCTTTTCCTGGTGAAAAAGGCTGTGGCGGACCAGCCTGCCGACGATGTGGTGGGCGCCTGGCAAGTGTGTTCGCCGGCGAGCGCTAAGGGCTTCTCCGCGGTGGAATACTTCTTCGGACGCCACCTGCTGCAAAATCTCCACGTGCCGATGGGGTTGATCGAAAGCGATTGGGGCGGCACTCCCGCCGAATCGTGGATTACGAAACAGGCGGTGGAATCCGACCCCGCGCTGAAATTCGTCACCGACAATTGGGAAAAGGTGCTGGCCAACTATCCGGCGGCCAAGGCGCGCTACGAGGACCAGCTCGCCGCATGGCCCAAGGCGGTGGAAGAGGCGAAGGCCGCCGGCAAGGCGCCGCCGAATCGGCCGGCGCTGCCGCAAGGTCCGGGCCACCAGAATACGCCCGCCGGCTTGTACAACGCGATGATCGCTCCCCTGGTGCCGTATGGGATTCGCGGCGCCATCTGGTATCAGGGCGAATCCAACGCCAACGAGGCCAATGCCTGGCGCTACCGCCGTTTGTTCGGCGCCATGATTCAGGACTGGCGCAATCGCTGGGGCCAGGGCGATTTTCCGTTCCTCTTCGTGCAGCTCGCCAACTACAAGAGCAATCCCTATTGGCCCGTGCTGCGCGAATCGCAAACCGAAACCCTGCGCCTGGCCAACACCGGGATGGCCGTGATCCACGACATCGGCGAATCGAAGGACATCCACCCGAAGAACAAGCAGGACGTGGGATTGCGCCTGGCACTGGCGGCGCGCGCCATCGCCTATAAACAGCCCATCGAATATTCCGGCCCGATGTTCCAGGCCGCGACTCCGGAAAGCGGCGCGTTGCGCGTCTACTTCTCGCACGCCGACGGCATGCGCTCCGCCAACCACGAGCCGATCACCGGCTTTGAAATCGCCGGCGCGGACGGCAAATACTCACCGGCCGAGGCCAAGGTCGAAGGCAACACGATCGTCCTGACCAGCGCCCAGGTGGCCACGCCCGTTACCGCGCGCTACGCCTGGGCCGATGACCCAGTGTGCAACCTGGTCAACCAGGTCGGCCTGCCCGCGAGCAGCTTCCGCAGCGATCAGCCGCACTATCAGTGGTAGGCCACTTAGCGGTGCGCGTAGACCTTCGCTTCCCACGCGAAAACCGGCTCGCGTCCGACCCACCCGGCCGGCACGTCCCTGCCCTGCGAGATCTCGCGCCACGAAAAGCTCGCGCGGCCCGGCCAGTCCGGCACCACGTATTCGGACACGCCGTTGAACGGATTGTCCGTCTGGAAGTCTGAAAAGTTCGCCACCACAATCACCGGGTTCGCGTCGCTGCCGCGCTGCCACACCAGGATGCGGCGGCCGGGCGTGAAGTCCATATGCAGCCACTTCGTGTCGTTCACGCCGAGCGCGGGATGCGTTGTTCGCTGCGCGATCAGGCGCTTCACGGTCGCGAGCACATCGCGGCGCCAGTCGTTTTCGTCGCCCTCCAGGCGCCCGAAATCCACCGGGTCGATCTGTTTGCCGCCCTGGTTGGAAACATTTCCCTTGATGTTGAACAGGTCGTTCTCATCGGCGAATTCGTCTCCGGCAAGAATCATCGGGATTCCGACCGCGGTCAGCAAACACGCGAACGCCAGCTTGACCCGCCGCGCGATAGCGGCGTTCTGCGCGGCGCGCTGCTCTTTGGTCATCCAGTCCTCAATCGGGAACTGGTAGCGGAACGTGGTCGCGATCCGCTCTTTATGCATGCCCTCCACGTCGTGCGTACCAATGTAGTTGACCGCCTGCGCGCCATCGCTGAAGCCGAAGTAGACACACTCCACCATCTTCTTCACGGTCCACTCGAAGGTGGCTTCCCCATCCGCATTCTGGCCGAGCACGGCGGAGCGCAGGTAATCGCGGAACTTGTCGTGCCATAAGGAGGTGATCCGCCCCTGGCGGAGGATATCGAGCGGCTCCTGCAGCTCTTCGCCGACCACGAGAAATCGCGCATCGGCCTCCTGGTCGGACATTCCCTGGGCCTGGCACCGGGAGCGGAAATGCTCGCGTGCGAAGCCCGTAAAATCGCCCAGGAAATCCCAGTTGGCAACCGTCTCGACACTGTCGATGCGATAGCCGTCGATATGGAAATCGCGCATCCATCGCTTTTGCGCGAGGAAGTGCAGATGCCGCGCGGGCGCAAACGTGGCATCGGTTCCCGACATGGGGTCGTACGTGTTCGTGGTCCGGACGTAACGCCAGAGTGTGCTCCCGAAATCCTGCCGCACTTCGCCGGGCCGCGAGGTAAACGCATCGGGGTCGGGCGGCGGCGGTTGGCTGTGATCGAAGGCGATATGGAAATCGTCGAAATCGATGCGCTCGTAGGATCCGCTGCGCGCAAAGCCCATCACCACGTCGTCGATCAGCCGGATATTCCTTGCATGGCAGGCTTCCGCGAGCCGCCGCAAATCGGCATTCGCGGTCGACCAGGAGTTGAAGTCGGGACGCCCCAACTCATAATCCGGGGCAAACATATGCGACGTCCCGTAGCCCCATTCGCGCTCGTAATAGCTGTCGGCGGGCGGCAGCAGCTCGATCGCATTGATGCCGAGCTCGGCGATGTGGGCGTGCCCGCGCTGCGCGCCTTCGAGCTCGTCGAAGTTGGGCGCTTGCGCGTTCGTATCCAGCATCGCGACGATGTCCCGAAACGTGCCGACCCCGCGCTCGGAGCCGCCGCCGCGCGGCTGGCGAATCCACGCGCCCGGCAGTTCATAGATGATGGTGAAATTGTTCGTCGCCATCTGCCGGAGGTTGCCGTCCACCGGCAGCGTCACCGGCGTGCCGTCGGGATCGCACGCTACCAGTTGGCCGCCCGCGAATTTGATCACCGACGCAGGCTGGTCGCCGTCGCCCTGGGTGATCCGCCAGTCCACCGTGGAAGCCGTCGGGTCCGTAACCGAAACGCGCGCGTTCGCCGCGTGGCCGGGCCTGGTATCGGCCACATCGAACCAGTAGTGGTACACACCGCCCTCGGTGAGCCCGCACGCCGCCGGTGCGATCTCCCAAAGTCCGTGAACTCCGGCGACGGCGGTTAGTGGAAGTGTCTGCTTCCCCGTGAGAAACGGCGGCGCGCCGAATTGAAGGGTTCCGATGACCAGTTGGGGCGCGGCCTGTCCCGGCGCCCAGAGAACGAAGTGAGTTGACTTGCGATTCAGAAGATCGGTGTCCACGCTGTTCCCTCCGGTGGGTATGAGGATGAGTGTACCAAGCCATCGAAAACGTGAAATCGAGTTCGCGGCCGCAGGTATGCGACTGTAAGTATGTGAGCGGGCGGGTCGCGTTCGAACATCCGGGATTTCGGCTGTACATGACGGCGCGCTTTCTCGCCACCATCGCCGGTGAAATGCAGGCGCTGGCCGTGGCCTGGCAAATTTATGGGCTGACCCACCGCGCGCTCGATCTGGGGCTGGTCGGCCTCGCGCAGTTTCTGCCGGGAATTTTTCTCTTCCTGATCGCCGGGCAAACCGCGGACCATTATCCGCGCCAGCGCATCCTGCAGTGCTGCTACGTGGCGTTCGCGGGAATATCCGCGCTGCTGTTGGGCTTCACGTTGCGCGGCCTGCCTTCCGTGTGGCCAGTCTATGGCGTCCTGCTGTTGAATGGCGTGGTGCGCAGCTTCAACGGCCCGGCATCGCAATCGTTCCTACCCCTCGTGGTGCCGGAAAAGATTTTCCCGAATGCGGTCGCCTGGTCGTCCAGCGTCGGACAAGGCGGCATGATTCTCGGGCCGATGCTCGGCGGACTGATTTACGGAATCGCGGGGAGTCCGGCGCCCGTCTATCTCTGCTCCATGGCGGCGTGCCTGACCTCGATGGTACTGATCGGCGGCATGAAAATCTCGGCAGTGCAGCGGCCCCGCGGCATCGCACGCCCGGGGGTGATCCTCGACGGGCTGCGCTACTTGTGGCGCGCGAAATTGACGCTGGGCGCGATCTCGCTCGATATGTTCGCCGTCCTGTTGGGCGGTGCGGTCGCGCTATTGCCCGTATTCGCCAAAGACATTCTGAAAGTCGGCGCCACCGGGCTGGGAATTCTTCGCGGCGCTCCCGGCACCGGCGCGGTGGTGATGGCGATCGTGCTGGCGCACTGGCCGCTCAAGCGGCGGGCGGGCGCGATTATGCTGTGGTGCGTCGCGGGCTTCGGCGCCTTCACGCTGGTCTTCGGGCTCTCCCGCAACCTGGCGCTTTCGGTGGCGGCGCTGGTGATGATCGGCGCCTGCGACATGGTCAGCGTGATTGTCCGCCACACGCTGGTACAGCTCTCGACCCCCGATGAAATGCGCGGCCGGGTGAGCGCGGTCAACATGATTTTTATCGGAGCATCGAATGAGGTCGGGCAGTTCGAATCGGGCGTGACCGCAGCGTGGCTCGGCGCGGTACCGGCCGTACTGGTCGGTGGAGTAGGAACGCTATTGATTGTCGCGCTTTGGGCCGTCCTCTTTCCCGATTTGCGCAGAGTGGACCAGCTGCATACGGAAAATGGAAGTCGGCGAAGGGATAAACCAGTTGCAACCCGTGCGACTTCAGTGACATCTATATGGCACACTCGTCTTACTACACAGAAAGAGGTTAGTATGCAAAGCAATTGGAAGGCTTTGGCGGTGCTTTTAGGCCTGGGACTTGCCCTCACAGGGAATGTCTTCGGACAGGCATCCGCCATCAACGGGGAAATTACGGGGACAGTAACCGATGCATCGGGCGCTAGCGTTGTGGGCGCCACCGTACAGATTACCAATAGCGATACCGGCTTCAAACAGGTAGGCAAAACCAGCGATAACGGCCTGTACCGGTTTACCGTGCTGCCGTTGGGAACCTATGAAGTACAGGTTTCGGCGACGGGCTTCGGCTCCATCCGCAGCACCGGCAACACACTCTCGGCAGGCGCCATCACCACCGTAAACGTCGCGCTGCCGGTGGCAGGCACCACCACGATGGTGGAGGTTTCGGCGACGGCCGCCATTACGGAACCGAGCCGCACGGATTTGGGCAGCACGCTCAGTGAGAACATGACGCGCAATCTGCCGCTGGTCTCGCGCAATCCGTACAATTTTATTCTGTTCCAACCCAACGTCAGCGGGCGCCCCAACACGGAATTCGGCGTGCCCCGCAAAATCAACGCCAACGGCTTCAACGGCCGCATCAACTATCAGATCGATGGCAGCAATAACACGGAGAGCGATCGCGCGGGCATCCGCCTGATTCCCATCTCGGATAACTACGTCGCGGAGGTGCAGCAGGTCTCCAATGGCTTCGCGCCCGAGTTCGGCAACACCGTCGGCACGGTATTCAACACCGTCACCAAAAGCGGAGCGAACGAATTCCACGGCGAAGGCTCCTATCTCTTCCGGCGCACCGATTTCAGCGCCAAACCCAAGCTGCTTTCCAGCACCGCCCTGGTTCCCGATGTGAACGTGGATTCCTATTCCGTCGATGGCGGCGGACGCATCATCAAGGACAAGCTGTTCTTCTTCGGCGGCTTCGAGCACGTGAAACGCGATCTGCCGGGCGTGGTCACCGTAAGCGCGGCGAACATTTCCGCGCTGGGACTGCCGGCCAGCTACGGCGACCCGATTCCCTTCCGCCAGAGCGTGTACTTCTACATGGGCAAGGCCGATTGGCAGATCAACGCCAAGAACCGCCTCTCCGTGCGCTACATGCACCATGCCAACGATTCGCCGTACAACAACAGCGCAATCGGCGGCATCAACCTGGTTTCGCAATCCTACAACTTCATCGATCGCTCGCATGTGGGCGCGGTGCAGCTGGTGTCGGTGGTCAACGATCACATCGTCAACGAACTGCGCGGACAGATCGCGTACCGTGGACAGCAGCAGAATCGCTTCGACGTTTCCGGTACGGGTCCGGCGATTTCGGTGACCGGTATCGCCAACTTCGGCGGACCCACCGCTGCCGGCTTCCTATATGAAGAGACCACGCCGGAACTGGCCGACAACTTCAGCTACATCCGCGGCTCGCACTCCTTCAAGTTCGGCGCGAGCACGCATGCGATCCGCGATACGCAGGTGCAGGCCACGTTCGCGCAGTACAATTTCGCAACCATCGCTGCCTATCTGGCGGCGGTCAACGGTTCGGCGCCGAAGGGTTACTCCAGCTTCAGCCAGATTGTGGGCAACCCGTCGCTGAACTACAACTCGGTGTTCACCAGCTTCTTCGCGCAGGATTCGTGGAAGCCGGTGCGCAACCTCACCGTCACCTACGGCCTCCGCTACGATCTCTACCAGATGCCGTCCGCGGACAAGACCTCGCCCTTCGCCTATTCGCAGAGCTTCAGGACGGACAAGAACAACTTTGGTCCGCGGCTCGGCGTGGCGTGGGGATTGGGCAAAGACCAGAAGACCGTTATCCGCGCCAGCTCCGGGATCTTCTACGATCCGCCGCAGACCGATCAGTACCGCCGCGCGATTTCGCTGAACGGCAATCCCGCGTTCTTCACGCTCTCCGCGACACCGGCCACCAGTTACGCCCCCTCTTACCCGGGCGTATTCACCGCGCCGCCCGCCGGCGTGACCGGCAGCACCGATATCACGACGATCTCGCCGGACTTCGCGAATCTCTATTCGATCAACGCTAATTTTTCGATTACCCGCGAGCTATCGTCCAGCAGTTCGTTGACGGCGTCGTATTTGTACACCGCCGGCAACCGGCTGCCGATCTATCGCAATATCAACGTGGCGCCCAGCGGAACCTTCCTGGCCGACGGACGGCCCATCTTTACCGGCGGCCGTTACTACCCCGCCTTCGGCAACATTACGTCGGCCGAATCGGTGGGACATTCGATGTACAACGGCTTGAATGTCACGCTGCGCAAACAGGTCTCGCGCGGTATCGAAGCCTATGCGACCTATACCTGGTCGCATGCGATCGATGACGCTCCGGAGCAAAACAATATCGACGCGGGCGCCAACCTGTTGAGCGACCCGACCAACCGCCGCCGCGACCGCGCCGATTCGCTAACCGATAAGCGGCACGTGTTCAACATGACGGCGGTACTGACGCCCGAATTCAAAAGCACCAACCACGTGGCCAACTATCTGTTCAACCACAACGTGCTCTCCCTCGCCGTAGTTGCTTCCAGCGGCGATCTCTTCAACATGGGCAGCAATCGCGTGCTCAACGGCGATTCCACTGAGGGCAGCGGCTTCCAGCGGCCGCTCTTCGTGGGCCGCGATACCATCCGCGCGGGCTATGTGGCGGAGATCAATGCGCGCTACTCGCGCATCTTCCCGTTGCGGGAACGCAAGAGCGTGGAGTTTCTGGCGGAGACCACCAACCTCGGAAACCGCTTGAACGTCACCGGCCTCAACACCACCGCGACCGTGGACACGGCGGGCAACATTACGACCCCCGCGACGCTCCTCCCCAACGCCTCCCGCGATCAGCGTTTGCTGCAACTCGGGCTGCGTTTTAACTGGTAAGCTACGGCTTCTCCTGGCGTTTGGCCTTCACGAAATCGAGCTCGGTCTGCTTCGGTATACCGGGCTCGAAACACCTTCTGCACCGCGCCTCGTACATATCGCTGGCCCCCACCACAATCAGGTCTTCCGAACCGCGCAGGCGTTGCGTGTGCTTCGCCGGATTGCCGCAGCGAACGCAGATGGCCAGCGTCTTGGTGATCGATTCGGCATGCGCCAGCAGGTCCGGTATGGGCGCGAAAGGCCGTCCCAGGTAATCGGTATCGAGGCCGCTGATGATGACCTGCTTGCCGCTGTCGGCCAGCCGTTGGGCCACATCAACCAGTTGCGGGCCCATGAAATTGGCCTCGTCGATACCCACCACTTCGCTACGCCAATCGATCCGGTCCGTAATCTCGGAACCGTCTTTTACCACTTGGGACTTCATCCGCAGATCGCCGTGGGAAACGATCTCGTCATTCGAATACCGGTCGTCGATGACGGGCTTGAATACCTCGACGCGTTTGCGGGCGATCATGGCGCGACGCAGGCGCCGGATCAATTCCTCGCTCTTGCCCGAGAACATAGGGCCGCAGATCACTTCGATCCAGCCCACGTTGCCTGTGATGATGTCCATAGGAATTGATCAGGATGACATATTGCGGCGGGCAAAAACAAATGCGGCCTACCTGCCGCTATTTGCTCTCCGCCGCGCGGAAGACCTGCTCTTCGAAGAGCTCCAACGCGCCCGCGAAGAAGTGATCGGCCGCTTCCACCCAATGGATCTCCTTGGGCGCCGCGAAGCTTTCGTACATCGCTTCCAGCTCCGCCCGCGGGCCGTATTCATCGACCGTGCTCTGAATGAAAATCTTCGGCGAGCGGCAATCTTCCAGGTGCTCCGGCGGCCCCCAGCGGGTCGGAAAACCGGCGGCCATCAGAAAATCCGCTCCTGCGCGGGGCAGCCGAGACGGGTGATCACGCGCGAGCCGAAGCTGAAGCCGGCCAGCGCGTAAGGCAGATCGGGATAGCGCGCGCGCAGCCACGCCAGCGCCGCGCGCGCGTCTTCGATTTCGCCCTCCAGGTGCGCGTGCTCGCCTTCGCTCGCGCCTACTCCGCGGAAATTAAACCGCAGCACGACGATGCCCGGCGCGCGCAATCCGCGCGCCAGGCGGTAGACCACCTTGTTGTGCATCGTGCCGCCATACAGCGGGTGCGGATGGCACACCACCGCGGCCATGCGCGGTTCGCGATGGTCGGGCTCTTCGAGCAGCGCTTCCAGCGCGCCCGGCGGGACCGGCGACACGGTGCGATTCGATGCGGCGCGCCACGGCTAATTGGTGCGGTAATTGGTGAACTGCATGTCGATGCCGAAATCGCTGCCGCGCAAGCAGCGCGATGGCGGATTGCAGGGTGTCGCGATCTTTGCCGGCGACGCGCACGAAATCGCCCTGGATGGTGACCTGGACCTTCAGCTTGCTGTCCTTGATCTTCTTCACGATGTCGCGCGCCTTCTCGGTGGCGATTCCCTGTTGCAGGGAGATCTCCTGCTTCACGGAGGAGCCGGCGGAGGGAATGATCTCGCCGTAGACCAGGCCCTTCAGCGGCACCTGGCGCTTGACCAATTTGGATTGCAGAATGTCGATCACGGCCTTGAGCTTGAACTCGTCACTGGACTGGAGGACGATCTTGTTGTCCTTCTCTTTCAGTTCGATGGTGGAGTGCGAGTCCTTCAGGTCGAAGCGCTGCTGGACTTCCTTCAGCGCCTGTTGCACGGCGTTGTGCACTTCCGGCATTTCGATCTTGGAAACGACGTCAAAGCTGTTATCGGGCATAGGCTAGTCGGGTCGTCGTCGGAGGGTTCGGGTTCCGGACGGCTGATATCCAATCCTAATATAGAGCCGGACCGGAGGCGCATGGGGCTGACGCGGCGAACCGGTTCTACGCGCGGCGGCGACAGGTTCCGGGAGCGCGGGGCTTGGGGGGATCGGGCGGGGTGACCGCGACCGGTTGACGGACGCAATCGGCGCGATCGGCGGGGCTTCGGCAGCGGCGGACATACTGGCGGCGGCAGCCAGTCGCGGCGGCGTCGGGCTTGCGCGTGGCGATGGCGGCCAGCACGTGTCTCGCGATCTCGTCGACCATGCTGCCATCGAGGCATCGAGCGCCACGAGTGACCGCGGCGCGCACCTGTTCGGCATCGACCACTGCGACGAAGGGTGCGGCCGGCAGCCTTAGCTCGCCGCGCCGCGATGTCTCAGAGGGCTGCGCGCCGGTCCGGCAGCGCGGTCCTTGCGCGGCGGCCTCGGCCAGCGGCTTGACGGCGGCCGTAAGCGCGCTGGCTTCGAACGGCTTTCGCAGCGATGCCATCGGCCTCGACGCGCTTCGCGTTGGCCTCGTCGAAAGTCTCCAGAACGCCGGCGGTGAGGATCACGCGCACGTGCCGGTGGCGCGGGCTCATCTTCAGGTACTGGCAGATGTCGTAGCCGGTGCGTCCGGGCATCACCGTATCGGCCAGGACCACGTCGGGATCAACGTCATCCAGGCGGATCAGCGCCGAATCGGCATTGCTGACCGTGACCACCTCGTAGCCTTCTTCGCTCAGGATGCGCTCGCCCATGCGCTGGGCATGGGGGCTGTCGTCCACCAGCAGAATGCGGCTCATTGCTTGGCCGGCGGTGTATTGTCCGGTCCGCCGGTGGGCGCGGGCGGCTTCTGATCCGTCTTCGGATCCGGCTTCTGCTGATCCTGCTGCTTCTGTTGCTGGGACTTCTTCTTCTGTTCCTTCACCGCCAGGGCCTGCTGCGCTTCTTTCTTCTTGCGATCGGCCTGCGCCTTCTTGACGGCTTCGGTCTGCTTCTTGAGCGCCTCGCGATACGCCTTCTTCTGCTCCGAGGGGCTCATCGTCGCCTGCTTGGCGGTCTCGTTGGGATCGGCGGGCTTGGTCGCGCCGGCGGCGGGGGCCGTGGAGGCGGCGAACGGTTCCGGCGGCGGCCGGTTCCGCGCCGTTCGGATTGGCACGCACTTCGGCGCCCTTCTCGATCGCGCTATCGGCGCCCGGCTGGGTGATGCTGACTTCGTTGCTGCCGCCCAGCTGATTGTTCGCGGCGGTAGGCGGTACGCTGGCCGGAATCGTCGGCCGGTAGCCTTCCATCGAGGGCGCTCCCGCTTTGGCGGCGGGGTTCATATCCGGCCGCGAGCTGAAGATGCCGAAGCGTGCGGCCCATCATGCCCTGCTTCGTGCGATTTTCAATCTCGTATTTCATGCGCGCAACCGCCACCGGATCGGCCTCGGGCACGGTGCGCTTCATGACTTCCAACTGCGCCTTCGCATCCTCGGCGTGAATGCTGAGCGGGTAATCCTTCACGATCCGCTGATAGGCCGTCACCTGCTGCCCTTCGAAACGGTCGCCCATCCGATGGTAGCTGTCGGCCAACTGCCAGAGCGCTTCATCGGCGCTCGCTGTACAGCGGGAAATGATCCGCCAGCGCCTGGAAGCGGTTGGATGCCGCCGGGAAGCTGCCCTTCTTGAAATAGAGCCTGCCCACGCGGAACTCGCTATCCGCCAGAATTTCCTGAATGTCACGAAGCTTCTGCTGCGCCAGCGGCGCGAACTTGCTATTGGGGAACTGCAGGATCAGTTGCTTGCATTCCTGCTCCGCAAGCAGCGCATGCTTGGGATCGCGATCGGCCTTGTCCATCTGCTTGTAGTGGATGTCGCAGACCTTCTCCTGCGCCTCGGCGGCCTCTTCCATCGCGGGGTAAAACAAAATGAAATCTTTATATTCCGCTTCGGCCTGCGCCAACCCGTGGGCGCCGCCTTCGCGGAACCAGGCATCGGCAATCGCTAATTTGGCCTTGGCGAGGTACTCGCTGGTGTCGTAAGTATTGATGAGGTTTTGCAGCAGGAGCCGCGCGATTTCGAACCGGCTATGTTCGATATCGTTGATGGCTTTATCGAACAGAA
This sequence comes from uncultured Solibacteraceae bacterium, assembly GCA_963811575.1. Classification (GTDB taxonomy): domain Bacteria; phylum Acidobacteriota; class Terriglobia; order Bryobacterales; family Bryobacteraceae; genus Solibacter. Next base: position 1,360,067 of record CAWERY010000018.1, read on the forward strand.
CCTTATCGGGCTGCTGCGTATCCTTGGTAATCGGGTTGTCGTACTTCTTCCGGCGAATTCCACAGCCGCTAAGAAGCGTCGCAACCGCAAGTACCGCGGCGGTATAACGAATCGCGTTTCGAACCATAATCAATCAATCACCCCAAAATCAACTGCACCCAAACGTACTTCCCATTTTCACCGCAACAGGTATCCCCGTCACGATTCAGCATTGAACCGCGGTGGCGTGCGCGGCGATTTCCCGCATCTCACGCATCGTGGTCTCCGGGTCCGGACTGTGAAAGATTGCGGACCCTGTGACGATCCAGTCACACCCGGCGCGCACCACTTCCGCCAGGTTTTCCTTGTGAACGCCGCCATCGATTTCGATTTGCAACGCTAACTTCTTTTCCCGCCGTAAGCTGTCCAGTTTACGAACCTTATCCAGCACGTAGGGAATTAGTTTCTGACCGCCAAATCCCGGATTCACACTCATGAGCAGCACGTAGTCCGCCATTCCCAGCACCTCTTCGAGCACCGCGACCGGCGTGGCCGGGTTTAACACCACTCCCGCCATCGCGCCGCCCTTTCGAATCAGTCCGAGCACCCCGTCCAGATGACGGGCAGCTTCATAGTGAACCGAGATCGAATTCGCGCCGGCCTGCGCAAATGCGCCGACATAGCGTTCCGGGTTCTCGATCATCAGGTGAACATCCAGATGCAGGCGGGTGGCTTTTCGGATCGATTCCACCACCGGCGGCCCGATGGTGAGGTTGTCCACGAAATGCCCGTCCATGACGTCCAGGTGCAGCATCCGCGCACCGCCCCGCTCGACGCGGGCGATCTCATCTGCCAGCCTGGCGAAGTCCGCGGACAGGATGGAGGGAACGATTTCAATCATTTACGGCTATATCTGATTTTATCACAGAGGCATAGAACCCGTCCCCGGCTTCACGGCCGGGGACCCGCTGCATGGTGTGCTCCACACGGCTTGCCCGCCACCACCTCGTCATTCTCCTCCGGTTCCAGCGAACACGTGGAATAGACCAGTAGGCCGCCCGGCGCCAGCAGCGCCAGCGCATGGCCGAGTAGCGCCGATTGCCGCGCGTGCAGGTCGGCCAGATCCTCCGGCGTCAGCCGCCATTTGATCTCCGGATTGCGGCCCAGCGTGCCCGTGCCGGAGCAGGGCGCGTCCACCAGGATCCGGTCGAAGCATCGGGCAAAAGGCAGCGGCCGCGTGCCGTCCACCACCACCAGATTCGGCGTCGAGCGGCTTCAGCTGCACCAGCCGGTGGAAGTGCAGGTCGCAGGCCACCGCACGAACTCCGGCCTCGAGCGCCTGCGCGGTTTTGTTGCCCGGCGCCGCACACAGGTCAAGGAAACTCTGGCCCGGCTCCAGCCCCAGCAGCGGCACGATGGATTGCGAGCCGATATCCTGCGTGCGATCCCCCGCGGCGCCGATCCGCACATACTTCTCCGGCTCGCGCAACGCCGCCTGCGCGATCCCGATCGCCGCCTCCTCGCCGTAGTGGAGCTCCCAACGCGCCAGCAGCCACTCCGGACACGAATACTCCACCTCGCGAGAGGGCCAGATCACCGGGTCGCGATCCACCTGGCGAAGGACCGCGTTGACGAAGCCCGCCGCCGAGCTCTTGCGCGCCCGCCGCACCAGTTCCACGCTCTCTTTCACCGCCGCATGCGGAGGGATCCGCTCCAGGTAGCGAAGCTGGTAGATCGCCATGCGCAGCGCGTTGCGCACCTCGGCATCGAGCTTGCGAGGCTTGCCCGGCGTAGTGGGCGATCAGATAATCCAGCTGCGCTCGATAGCGGAGGACGCCGAAGACGATCTCGGAGGCCAGTCCGGCATCGCGCGAATCCAGGTCAGCCGTACGGGAAAGCAGCAGGTCGGACGCATAGCCTCCGCCTTCGACAAGTTGCAGGATGTCGAACGCAGCGATGCGGGCGGGGGCGATGGGCATTCCCCTCTATAATCGCTTACCCGGCGTCAGACCCAAAGCACCGGCTGCCGCACCGGCCAGTTGCGCAGCACTTCTTCCACCGTCGGGTCGCCGTCCAGCTTCTTCCACAGCGCGAGATACCCGGGCTTATCCAGCGCCAGCCCCGCGAACAGCAGGCACGGCTGTCGGACCGGCCACTCCTTGTCGTACATCACGTCCGGCGCCTTCGGCCAGCTTTTCTTATCGGCGATGAAGGGGTACATGTACTCCACTGCCTTCGCCATCCCGCGTCCGTCGGGCAGCTGCCACTTCCACAAATCGTCATCTTTAGTGGTGAGCGTCTGCACCAGAATCGCCATCGCGTCCAGGTTGAAGAGCGAATAGCCGTAAGGCTTGGTGCGCGCCAGCTCCAGCGGAAAGCTGCCGTCCTGCGCCTCCTGATTCGGAATCAGCACGGTCTTATAGCGATTGCGGCAATACTCGGTCTGTTCCCGATTGCCCGTCAATTGCGCGAATGCGGCGACCTGCGTGCACCAGCAGGTGCCGTGATTGTTTTTGGCATCCCGCTCCGCGATGCCGTAAGGGTGCGTGGTCAGCCATTCGATGTACGCCGCGAACCAGCTCTTCACGCCGGCCAGATCCGCGGGCTTCAGGTCGAGCTGCCCGGCGGCGCGCGCCACTTCCACGAAGTGCAGCGTATCGATGATGCCGATTCCCCGCCCCGTGAAGCGCCCCTTGATCGCCTGCGCGTATTGCAGGTTCGGATTCATGCGCGTCGCATCGTCCATGAACCAGGCACGCAGATGCGCGGCGGCATGGTCGGCGTACTTGCGCTCCCTCGTGATCTGGTACGCCGCGGCCAGCGCCGGCACGATCAGGCTCATGCGGATCATCGCGCGCCGGTGTTCCACGAAGTTATCCGGATTCGTCATGCCGTCGCGCTGAATGTAAGGGCCCTCGGGATTCTTCGGGTCGGGCCACCAGTAGTCGCCTTCGCTGAAGAAATCATGCTTGCCCCCGGCGCTGCGCGGACTGCCCGCAGCGGTGACCGTCACCGGTGCTTCCGCCAGGTAACGATTCGCGGCCTTCAACACCCGCGGGCGTTCGAAGGCCCTCAGATCGAAAGCCGCGGCGGCCGGCGACACACGCAGCGCGGAGACTGCGATTGCGGATTGCAGGAAGGTTCGCCGTTGCATCAATCGGAGCCGTTACTTCTTATTGTCCGGCAGCGCCTTGAACATCAGATTTCGAAACTGCACCACGCTGCCCTTGTTGTGCTGCTGCAGCGCGCAGTACCCCTTGGTGAACGTGTTCTTCTCGTCCACGAAATCCGTGACCACCTTATCGTTCACCTTGATGATGATGTGGTTGCCCTGCGCAATAATGTGCTGCGTGCCCCACACGTCATCGGGAATCAGCTGCTCGAAAATCTTGTGAAAGTTATACAGGCTCCCCGTCTTCACCGGGTCCGTGTGGCTGGTATTGACCTGCGCTTCGTACCCCTTCGGAAAGCCGGGCCCGAACGCGGTGCGAAAATACATCCCGGAGTTGCCGCCGTGCCCGATCTTGACTTCCGACTTGAACTCGCAGTTCTCGCATTCGCGCTCCATCCAAAACAGGTGGCTGGCCTCGCCATCGCCCGTGATGCAGCCGTCGCGGACCGTCCACGAATCGGGATGTTCGTTGGCCTTCCACCCGTTCAAGCGTCTTGCCGTCGAACATCTTGATCCAACCGTCGCCGTCGGCGGCGATCATGCAGGGCGCCAGCAGTGCGATGGCGGCCAGGCAAAGCGGAAAAGTCTTCATGGTGCGCTTCCTCCTTGGAGTCTGAAGCGCCATTGTAGCCGAAAGCGTCCGGGACGTTTTTCCGCCCCTGCCGTCTATCGGACGACATGCGTATCGCGATGCTCATCCTGCTGCCTGCGCTGTGCTGCGCCGCCGAACCTCCCGAGGGCCGTTGGGAAGGAACCATCCGGATTCCCGGCAGCCCGCTGACCGCCGTCATCGATCTCGCCCCGGACGGGGAACACTGGGTCGGCTCCGCCACCGTGCCCGGCTTCACCAAAGGCGCGGCGCTCGCCGATATCGTGATTCAACCGCCCTCGATTTCTTTCACCCTGAAGGGCGCGCTGGGCGATCCCAAGTTCACCGGACAATTCGAGGCCGGCGGAGCCCTGGCCGGCACCTTTACCCAAGCCGGAAATCACGCCGCATTTCAACTGCGCAGATCAGGCGCCGCGCAGGTAGATCTCCCGCGCCAAAGCACCCCCGTCGGCGACGAACTGGAAGGCAAGTGGCAAGGCGACGTCATGGTGGGCGCCAACAAACTCAAAGCCTCGCTCGAACTCACCAATCACGCGAATGGTCGCGCCACCGCGCAATTCGTCGTCACCGGCAAACGCGAGCTCAACATCCCCGTTGACCTCGTGCGGCAGGATGGCGATTTCCTGACCGTTACCTGCTCGCAATATCGCATGAGCTTTGAAGGGCAATTGCACAAGGATACCGGCGAACTGACCGGCACGTTCGCGCAAGGCCCGCTCGAAAGCCCGATGAATCTGCGGAGGCCGCTATGACTCGACGCATCGTAGTCAGTCTGCTCGCCGCCGGCGCCTGCTTCGCACAAGGCATGTTCCGCGGCGATGCAGCCCACTCCGGCGTCTATTCCGGCGAAGGTCCCCGCACCCTCCATGGAGTGAAGTGGAAATTTCCCACCGGCGGCCGCATCGTCTCCTCCGCCGTATCGCACGATGGCCTAATCTATTTCGGCAGCGACGATGGCAGCCTGTACGCCGCCGATTCCGCCACCGGCAAGCAGCTCTGGCAATTCCCCACCGGCGGTCCCGTGGCCTCCACACCCGCCATCGCCGCGGGCCTGGTCTACTTCGCCAGCTACGATGGCAAATTTTATGCGCTGGACGCGAAATCCGGCACTCCCCGCTGGAAGTTCGCCACCACCGGCGAACGCCGCTTCGAAGCCAAAGGACTGCACGGCATGCAGCCTTCTACCCAGACCTTCCTCGATCCCTACGATGTCTATCTCTCGAGCCCCGTGCTCGCCGAAGGAGCCGTCTACTTCGGCTCCGGCGATGGCAACCTCTACGCGCTCGATGCCGCCACCGGCGCACTGCGCTGGAAATTTGCCACCGGCGATGTCGTCCACGCTTCCCCCGCCTACTCCGGCGGCACCCTCTTCTTCGGCAGTTGGGACAGCCGCTTCTACGCCGTGACTGCAGCTACCGGAAAAGAAAAATGGCGCTTTCAGGGCGGCCAGGACGATCTCACCCACAATCAAATCGGCTTCCAGTCCTCGCCCGCCGTGGTCGATGGCGTGGTCTACACCGGCTGCCGCGATTCCAATCTCTACGCCCTGGATGCCGCCACCGGCAAGGAAAAATGGCGCGTCAACAACAAGGGAAGCTGGGTCAACAGCTCACCCGCCGTCGCCGGTGGCAAGGTCTTCTTCGCCACCTCGGATTCCAGCCTCTTTCACGCCGTCGATGCCGCCTCAGGCACGCCGGCCTTCCAGCAGCAGTTGAAAGCGTATGTCTTCTCTTCCCCCTCCGTCGCCGGCGACATCGTCTACCTGGGCCTGCTCAACGGCACCCTGGAAGCCCGCGATCGCAAAACCGGCGAGCTGTTGTGGACCTTCCAGACCGAAACCTCCCGGCAGAACCGCAACTGGGTCCTGACCGCCGAAGGCAAACTCAATCCCGCGATGTTCTTCCGCTCCAACTGGCTCGAAGGCGCCCTCCTCGCCGCCGACCGCGAATTCGCCATCGGCTCCGTCTTCAGCGCCCCGCTGATCGATGCCGGCGTGGTCTACATCGGCAGCGCGGATGGCTTTCTCTACGCGCTGCAATAACCTTCCAAGTCACCCGCAATCCCGATCAAGTGCGCTCCGCGAAAAGCCGATATTCTGGCCTCGTGCTGCCAGGAGATCTACAATGAATCCCGCCGCCAGGGCCCTATGGTTTATCGAAACTCACTTCAATGAGGAGTTTTCGCTGGATGCTATCGCCAATGCCGGCGGCGTATCCCGCTATCACATGTCACGCGTCTTCGCCATCGCAGCGGGCTGTTCCATCCGGCAATATGTTCGCGGGCGGCGGCTGACTGAGGCCGCTCGGCTTCTGGCCGGAGGCGCCCCGGATATCCTGGCGGTCGCGCTCGATTCGGGCTACGGATCTCACGAAGCATTCACCCGCGCGTTCCGCGAACAGTTCGGCCTCACGCCGGAATCGCTCCGGGCACGCGGCAATCTGGACGAAATCAAACTTATGGAGCCAATCAAAATGGATGAAACGCTATTGACCAACCTGCCCCCTGCGCGCTTGGAAAATCTCAAGCCGTTGCTGATTGCGGGCATCAAGGAACGCTACACCGCCGAAGGCTGCGCCGCGATCCCCGCGCAGTGGCAGAAATTCCTGCCCTACTTCGGACACATTCCCGGTCAGGTGGGCCGCACCGCCTACGGAGTCCTGTGCAATTCCGACGACGCGGGCAACACGGAATACCTCAGCGGCGTCGAGGTCGCGGACTTTTCCGGCGTAACCGCCCCCCTCGCTCCGCTGCGGATTCCCGCACAACGCTACGCCGTCTTCACCCAGCGCGATCACATTTCCACCATCCGCCAGACCTGGTTCACGATCTGGAATCAGATGTTGCCCGAGTCCGGATTGCAGGCCTCCGGCGGTCCGGAATTCGAGCGCTATGGCGCGGAGTTTGACCCGGCCACCGGCAGCGGCGGCTTCGAGATCTGGATTCCCGTGAACGTCTAAGCCGGTCCCAGCACAACCTCGAGCGCGCTGATGCTCGCCGTCAACACGGGAATCGGAGTGACCAACCCCGCAATGCGCGCATATACCTCCCGCCGCGATGCAATCGGCAGACCCGCCATGCACCGGTAACCCGAAGTGAAGTGCGCTCCCGTAGCCCACACTCCGACGATATCGGCGCGGTAGTCATGCCTCGCCAGCAGACCCTCCCGGTCAAACCAGAAGCGCTGGTCGGCGCTATGGGTGTCCATCGTTTCGGGAAATCGTGCGCTGACCCAAACCCCGTCGCGGCCGGTGGTGACGCCGGTCGCGTACTCGCTCAGAATGAACGGGACGCTGCAATACGTCGCCAGCGCGTAGCCGAAGAAGTACACCGCGTCGGCGTTCGACCACCGGCGATGTTTTCGCAGCCCCCGGAACTCGTCCCGATAGCCAGCCTGCCTGAAACTTACCGCGCCCGCGGCATCGCTAAGCTCCACCGTCCCAGCCTCGAAAATCGCACGCTCCCCGGCCCGCGGATAGTCGTGGAATTCGACGCGCCACTCGTGGGGAAAGATCGTGACCATCCCCGGCATCGCAAACGTCCGGCGCAGACCCTTCAGAACTGGAAGCGGCCCGCCCAGCGCATCCATGCGCACGCGGACATGCTTGAGCTGCCGCCAGAGCGCCAGCCCGCCGTAGACGTCGATGATGCGGTCCAGTTCCGGGTAGCGGCTCATTCCCTGCCCTTCAGTATGCGGCAGTAACCACGGAACAAGATTCACCGCCTCTCCCAGCTTGAGAGTTCCCGCGATCCTGCTATTCGTCGCCTTGGCCTGCGGTCAGCAGCCGCAGCCCTCTGCCGCCGATGTCGTAATTCGTTCCAATACGCGCCTCGTGGAGATCCACGTCTTTGCGCGCGATAGCCAGGATCGCTCCCTCACCGGTCTCCGCCGCGAGGAGTTCGAAATTCTGGACAATGGCAAACCTCAGCCCGTGACGCTCTTCCTTACCGAGCACGACGGTATCGTTCAGGCCGTCCTTCCCGCCCAGGCCGGCGTCGAAGGCCAGGACGCCGAGGCCGGCCGTGCCCCCTACTCGCTAATCCTGCTCGACTGGCTGAATACCACTTACACGGATCGCATCTTCGCCAACGATAAGGTGAGTCAGCTTTTGAAACGCGCCCAGCCGGGGCAGAGGGTCGGCCTCGCGATGCTGGCGCGCGAGTGGCGGCTGCTTCACGACTTCACTACCGAGCCGGCCGAGCTTCTCTCCTCGCTCGAGAACCCGGAATTGCAGGCCGACGCGACCATCACCGCCGGGCCTGGAGCCTTCGACGCACGCAACCGCCGCAACGGGCCAGGCGCCGCTACCGTCGAACAGCAAATCTTCGATCTCGATAATAAAATTCACGACACCCTGCGCGCGCTGGACGAAATCGCCGTGCGCTTGAGCCCCCTCCCGGGTCGCAAGAGCCTGGTCTGGATTACGAACGCCTTTCCCCTCGTAATCGATTCCAGCGTCGTCCGTGGTGCCAAGCCGATGGACACCCTGTACGTGCGCGAGCTCGATCGCCTGTTGGCGCGATTGAATGCGGCCAACATCGCGGTCTACACCATCGATGCCCGCGGGCTGCCGGCATCGCCCGGCCCCGGCTGGGTCGACACCATGCAGGAAATCTCCGCGCGCACCGGGGGCACCACGTTCTCCGCGCGTAATGATCTCGACGAGGGCGTGCGGCTAGCGCTGGAAGACGCGCGTGTCAGTTACACTCTCGGCTTTCTGGCCCCCGACGATGCCGCGCCCGGCATGCACACCATCCGAGTGCGCGTGAAGCGGCCTGGAATCCGCCTGCGCTACCGATCCGCATATCGCGTGGAAACTCCGGCCAAACCCCAATAGCCTGCGAGCCTTCGTTTAGCCTTTCTGAATCATGACCTCGGTGGATTTGACCACCACCCGCACGCTGTCGCCCTGTTTCAGTCCCAGATCCTCGGCGCTCTGCCGGGTGATCACGCTCTCAATCACGTGCTCCCCCACCTTCACCACAACGCGCGCCATGATCTCGCCCAGATGGACTTCCTGAACCGTACCGGGCAACTGGTTTCGAGCCGAAAGTTTCATATCTCCATTTCAACAGAAACTCGCCGCCGCAACCGGGAACAGCGGTAGAGTGGGGAAACCGATGCTCCGATTTTCAATCGCAATGGGATCCCTGCTCGTCCTCACCGCCGCCGCTCAACCCGGCCCGAAATGGGATGGCGCCTTCTCCCCCGCGCAGGCAGACCGCGGGCGCGCCGCATATCGCGAAAACTGCGCCCGTTGCCATGGTCCCGAGCTCGCCGGCGGCGAAAGTTCACCGCCGCTTTCGGGCGTCCCGTTCCTCGCCAAATGGGCCGGCAAAAGCGTCGCCGACCTCCTCGACCGTACCCGCCGCACCATGCCCACAGATAATCCCGGCGGCCTCACCAACCGCCAGTACAACGACATCGTCGCCTATCTTCTTTCCGCCAACCGCTTCCGGCCCGGCACAGCCGAACTCGGCGGCGCCGCCTCGCCGGAGCCTTCCAACCGCACCACGGAGTGGCGCTACTATGGCGGAGATTCCGCCGGCACCAAGTATTCGCCGCTCGAACAAATCAACGCCGCCAACGTCCGCAAGCTGCACACCGCCTGGTCCTGGAAAGCGCAGAACTTCGGAACCCAGCCCGAGTTCAACTGGGAAGTCACCCCGCTGATGGTCGGCGGCCGCCTCTTCCTCACCGCCGGCACGCGGCGCGACGCCGTGGCGCTGGACGCCGCCACCGGCGAGACGCTTTGGATGTACCGCCTGGAAGAAGGCGAGCGCGGCGCCACCGTCGCGCGGCGCAACAATCGCGGCCTCGCCTACTGGAGCAACGGCCGCGAGGAACGCATTCTGTTGATCTCTCCGGGGTATCAGCTCGTCGCCCTGGACGCGCGTACCGGCCGCCCCATGGCCGATTTCGGCAAAGAGGGCGTAGTCGATCTTTGGGAGGGCCTCGACCGCGACCAGGTCAAACCCGGCGAGATCGGCTCTTCCTCACCCGCGATCGTGGTCGGAGACGTGGTGGTGGTGGGCGCCGCGCTCCAGGCCGGCGTGGCGCCGCCATCCCGGAAAAACGTGCCGGGTTACATTCGCGGCTATGACGTCCACACCGGCAAGCGCCTGTGGACCTTTCGCACCATTCCGCGCCCCGGCGAATTCGGCAACAACACGTGGGAAAATGGCTCCTGGGAGTTTACCGGCAACACCGGCGCCTGGGGTCCGCTCAGCGCCGATCAGGAGCTCGGCTTCGTCTACGTGCCCGTCGAAACCCCGACCAGCGATTTCTACGGCGGCCACAGGCCCGGCAACAATCTCTTCGGCGAAAGCCTCGTCTGCCTGGATGCCCGTACCGGCCGCCTCGTGTGGCATTTCCAGATGGTGCACCACGGCGTCTGGGATTGGGACCCGCCCACGGCTCCCACCTTGCTCGATATCACCGTCGATGGCCGCCGCATCAAGGCCGTCGCTCAGATCACCAAGCAAGCCTGGGTCTACGTCTTCGATCGCGTTACCGGCAAACCCGTCTGGCCCATCGAGGAACGCCCCGTGCCGCAATCCGACGTCCCCGGCGAGCATACCTCCGCCACCCAGCCCTTCCCCACCAAACCCGCCGCCTTCGACAAGCAGGGCTTCACAATCGACGACTTGATCGATTTCACGCCTCAACTACATGCCGAAGCGCTGAAGATCGCCTCGCAATACCGCCTGGGTCCCATGTTCACGCCGCCCATAGTAACGGGCGCGGGCGGCAAGAAGGCCGCCATCACCCTGCCCTCCCCTACCGGCGGCGCCAACTGGCAGGGTGGAGCGGCGGACCCCGAGACCGGGCATGCTATACGTTTCTTCGGTGACCTTCGCCGCGCCCGTATCCCTGGCGAAAGATGCCCGCCGGCCCGAGATCGATTACCAGGGGCAGTATGCCTTCAAACACATTGGCCCGCAGGGTCTGCCGCTCGCCAAACCGCCATGGGGCCGCATCACCGCGATCGATCTCAATACCGGCGATCACGCCTGGATGACACCTAATGGCAGCACTCCCGATTACATCAGGAAGCATCCTGCGCTCCAGGGAATCGATCTCGGCAAGACCGGCAACCCGGAGCACGCGCCGCTGCTGGTCACCCGCTCCCTGCTCTTTACCGCCGATGGCGGCGGCATGTACGCCATGCCCCCAGGCGCGGGAGGCCCCATGTTCCGAGCCCTCGATAAGCGCACCGGCCAGGTCATTCACGAAATGAAACTCCCCGCCAACGTCACCGGCATTCCGATGACCTACATGCTGGACGGCGTGCAATATCTCGTGATGGCGATCGGCGCGCCGGGCGTCCCGGCGGAGCTAATCGCCATGACCGTTCAGTAAACGCCCGATCTACACAGGCGATTGCGTCAGCGTGCGATACGGCTTGCCGACTTCCTGAGCATCCACCACCGCCACCGCCGCCACATGCACGATGTCGTTCACTTCGCTGCCGCGCTGCAACACGTGCACCGGCCGGCTCAACCCCGTCAGCAGCGGCCCGATCAGCTCGCAATCGCCAATCCGCTGCAGCAGCTTGTAAGCGATATTGCCCGATTCCAGATTCGGGAAGACCAGCACATTCGCGCCGCCCTTCAGCGTGCTGAACGGGTAAGTCTCCTCGATAATGCTCGGAACTACCGCCGTATCCGCCTGCATCTCCCCGTCGATCATCAGCCCCGGCGCGCGCTGCCGCACCAGCTCCACCGCGCGCCGCACCTTATCGCCCAGCGGATGTCGCGTGCTGCCGAAATTGGAGAAGCTCAACATCGCCACCCGCGGCTCCACGTTGAAGCGCCGCGCCTTCTCCGCCGCCATGATCGCAATCTCCGCCAGGTCCTCGGCGGTCGGCTCGATGTTCACCGTGGCGTCGGCCAGGAAATAGATGTCGCCCTTCACCGTGATCAGCAGGTAAACGCCGGCCACCCGGTTCATCTCCGGCCGCACGTCGATCACCTGCAGCGCCGGACGTATCGTGTCCGGATAGTGCGTCGTCAAGCCGCCGATCAGGGCATCGGCGTCGTTCAGCCGCACCATCATGCTGCCGAACGTGGTCGGGTTGAGGATGGTCTGCTCGGCTTCGGTCCGCGTGATGCCTTTGCGCTGCCGCAGGCTATAGAATTCCTCGGTGTATTCGCCGATCCGCGCGAACCGCGTCGGGTCCACGATCTGCGCGCCATTCAGGTTCAGCCGCAGCTCTTCGATGCGCGCGCGAATCTTCTCTTCGCTCCCCAGCAGAATCGGCTCCGCGATCTTCTCGTCCAGCAGAATCTGGCAGGCGCGCAGAATCTTGCCTTCCTCGCCTTCCGTGAACACAATGCGCTTGGGCTGCTTGCGCGCCTTGTTGATCATGGAGCGCATCAATTCATTCGCCCTGCCCTGTCGCTTTTCCAGTGCCTCGCGATACTGCTTGAGGTCTACCGGCTGCTGCGCCACGCCGCTTTCCATCGCGGCCTGCGCTACCGCCGAAGCCTCCCAGATCAGCACTCGCGGATCGAAGGGCTTCGGAATGATGTACTCGCGTCCGAACTCAATGCGGTCCGTCGAGTAGGCCCGCAGCACGCTGTCCGGAACGTCTTCCTTGGCCAGCGCCGCCAGCGCGCGCGTGGCCGCCAGCATCATCTGGTCGTTGATCGTCGTCGCCCGCACATCCAGCGCGCCCCGGAAGATGAACGGGAAGCCCAGAACGTTGTTCACCTGGTTGGGATAGTCGCTGCGCCCCGTAGCCACAATGGCGTCCGGACGCGCCGCAATCGCATCCTCGTAGCTGATTTCCGGATCGGGATTGGCCAGCGCGAAGATCACCGGGCTCGGCGCCATGCCGCGCACCATGTCCTGCGTCACGCAGCCGCCGCTCGATAATCCGAAGAAAACATCCGCCCCCACCAGCGCTTCTTCCAAGGTCCGCGCCGCAGTCTTGCTCGCGTAGCGCGCCTTGTAAGCATTCATGTGCTCCGTGCGCCCTTCGTAGATCACGCCCTTGGTATCGCACATCACGATGTTCTCGAGCCGCACGCCCAGCCGCACATAGTGCGCCGCGCAGCTGATCGCCGCCGCGCCCGCGCCGTTGAACACCACCTTGATGTCTTCGATCTTCTTGCCGCCGATTTCGAGCGCATTCAGCAGTCCCGCCGCGCTGATGATCGCCGTGCCGTGCTGATCGTCGTGGAATACCGGAATCTTCATCGTCTTGCGCAGCGTCTCTTCAATGTAGAAACACTCCGGCGCCTTGATGTCTTCCAGGTTGATGCCCCCGAATGTCGGCTCCAGAATCTGGCAGGTGCGAATCACTTCGTCGGCATTCGTCGTATCCAGCTCGATATCGAAAACGTCAATATCCGCAAAGCGTTTGAACAGGACCGCCTTGCCTTCCATCACCGGCTTCCCGGCCAGCGCGCCGATGTTGCCGAGTCCCAGAACAGCCGTTCCATTGGAGACTACGCCCACCAGATTTCCCTTGGCGGTGTATTTGTATGCGAGGCTGGGATCGCGCTCGATTTCCAGGCAGGGTACGGCAACACCCGGAGTGTAGGCGAGACTGAGATCCCGCTGCGTACGGCAGGGCTTTGTAGGAATTACCGCCAGTTTGCCGGCGGGTGCGGAGGAGTGGTACTCCAGCGCATCTTCGGGACGAATCTTCATGAAGTGCGTAGCCTTTCAGCGATAATTATACCTTGTGGTCTTAATCCACAGGTAGTTGATTTTTTCGCCGATGTTGTCAAAACTCAACCGGCGTCGTCAAAAGAGGTCGGTGAACCTGCGCGACCCGCGCTTTCCCCCGGTCCAATAACCCCGTAAGACAATCAACCCGAGGCAAGCAACAATCAAAACGTACATCGCGGCAACCAGCCAGATCCGGAGCATAGGCACCCTCCTTCCTTAACCCTTACGACTTTTACCGGGCAAGGCGGAGGATTTCCGACCGGATCTGCTGAAAAGCGGCGTCCACCGCGCCCGGATCTTTCGCGTTGTAAGCTTTGCCCGACACGCGGGTGGAGAATTTGACGGTGCTGCTGGCATCGTTGGCGATCATCTTCAGCAGCGTCATGTCCGGTGCCTCGCCGCCGCTCGCGCTGTGGTCGAAACCGATGGTGAAGATCACCGGTTGACTCTGGTTCGTTGCCGGATCCGCGATATTGGTCTGCGAGGTCTTATCCCACAGGATCTGGTTCCAGATCTTCCACGCCTGGTGCGCGGTGGCCTGCCAGGATGCGAGGCCAATCTGGCAGCTGGTCGTGGTGGCGCTCGCATTATAGGCAGCTTTGCCGCACTGGTTGTTCCAAAGGTCGCCCTGCTCGTAGAGCTTGCCCGTTCCTCCGGTTGGCGGCCGCAGTCCCCCCACCGCCGGCAGTACCGAGCTGTCCAGGTTGGTGTAGTTCCCATAAATATCGTGATCCGGAAACTTCGCCATCGTGCCGTTCATCGGGCTGCCATTCGTACTGCCGTTCGTGTCCACCGTGCCGCCCGCGCAGCCCGTCATCTGGTCGATTGCCGAGTTGACCATGTGCGGATTAATTGTCGTCCTGATGTTCTTGGGGTAGTTATCCTGGTTCGCGCCGGACATGTAAGCGTCGATGTCGTCGCCCTTGCCCGTATACCCCGGGATAGGCGTAAGCCATCATCGGAGGATACAGCCCAAATGCGCCCTTGGAGCCTGGGTCCACGGCAAACCCGTTCTGCTGGGAAAACCAACCGATCATGTTCGTATTCGTCTTGCTGACCAGCGGCGTCGAATACACGCCTTTGCCCGCCGCCAGGTTCGTGCAGCCGCTGGAGCTCTTCATCATGTAGTACTGCGAAAGCTTCGGATCGTTGGCGAACGCCGTGATGCCGTTGGGTAGCCCGTCCGTGAAGAGCACGATCACATTGAGCTTGGTCGCCAGATCCGAGTTGGTAGGCGCGTCCGCCCGCAAACTCATGTAGGCCAGGTACAACGCCTCGGCGGTCCCTGTATTGGAGCCGCTAGCGATTTCGGAAAGGTACGTGTCGATCGTGCCTTTCGCGTTCACTTTAAAATTGTTGTCCGGCGGCATGAACTTCGTGTAATCGGTGTAGTCCTTCGAAATGTCGCGCGCCGGATACGCAACAATCCCGCTTCCCCCGAACACCACCAGGCCCACTTCGTCCCTGCCTCCGAGTTCGCCGCTGCCCTGAAAACTGCTCACGAACTTCCGCGCCTTGTCGGTGATATCGGGAAAGAATGTGTTCATTGACGAAGAACGGTCCATCACCAGCACCACGCGCACATCGCGGCGCGAGGCCGTCCCGGTGCCGGCCACCGTCGCCGTCGGCATGCCGATGATCCGCATGAATAGCGTGGGCATGATGGCCGTCGCGCTGACCACTACCGTGCGAACTTTGTAAGTGCTGACGCCGCTCCCGTTGCCCACCCCGCACGGGTCGCTCGAGTCGCTGCCCGGATCCACGCAGACAGTCGCCGCGCCCGAGAGGTCCGCACCGAAAAATTTGGCCGGAAAATTGGCGCTCACGAACTGCGCGGCCGTCGCCTTGGCCATGGAAAGTTGTTGCGCCGAGTTGGAGCCGCTGCCCAAAAGCCGCGCCGCCGCCAGCGCCCCGCCATCCACCGCCGAAGAGAGCTTGAGCTTCACCAGGTAGCCGCGCCCGCCATCCACCGCCAGGCCCACGACGGGAATCAGGACCGAGGAAACCATCAGGCTGAACAGCACGATCGCCTGGCCGCTTTGCAATCTTCTGGAGCTTTTTCTGAGGCGCATCTTCAATCTCCCGGCTTGTGGTTTAGAAAAGTGAGAAGGCGTAGCTGACGGATCCGCCATGCCACGGGCCGGTGATCCCCGCCGCCTCCACCAGGTAGGCGGGCTGCCCCGGTTGGAATCCGTCCACCGTGGTGTCCGGCGTACCCAGCGCGGTGAAGAACTTCACCCGCGCCCCCGCATCGTTCAAAGTGCTGTCGGAAAGCAGGCTGCCGTCAGTCTGGTTTGAGTCCAGGCAACTCGGCAGGCAACCGGCCGGAGCTCCGAAGTTGCTCCCGCGCAGGTTCTGGTTGCCGAACGCCACGCTGCGCTGGAACACCCAATACCCCGCATTCTTGCATTTGGGAATTACGCCGTTGCAAGTCGAATCCAGGTACTCGATGGTCGATACGTAAACCACTCCCGGACTGCTCGTAGTCAGGCCGCCGCTGTTCGGCCAGCCCAATTCCTGCCCGAGCCGCGACACAATCGCCTGGTTGGCCGCGTCATTGAAGTTGGTCCCGCGCGCGGTCATGCTGGCCGTGTCGCGCGCCACCTGCTGCAGCTCCAGTACCTTGACCAGCTGCGTGCCGTAAATCAACGTCCCCACGATCAAGCCCGCCAGGAAGGGAGAGAGCAGCGCGAACTCGATGATCGCCCCGCCATGATTGCTCCCCCTGCGATTCTTTCTCCTGCGCATTTGGCCTCCCGAAACACCTGCATCAGTCATGGACACGTGAGAGCCTTCGGTACCCCGCTCGAGGGGTCCGCTTCCATCCGGTCCGAAGAGCGCGCCACAAAATCCAGCGGTGTCGCCGCCTTGTACACGGGCCCCAGGACCTTGGAAAGGTAATGTTCCACCGAGACCTCCACCAGGTACCCGCCTTTGTTGGGAACAATCGTGGACGCGCAGTCGGGGGGCATGGCTACCGCCGTGCTCAAACTGCTGGTGGGGTCGTAAAATCGAACCTGAATCAAGGCGTAGCCCGCATCCGTGGGCTTGGAACCGAGAAAGCCCATGGCTCTGCGCTGCACCACGTACTTGACCGAATCGATCATGCCGTAAGCGTTTCCGTTACCGTCCTTCAAAGCCTGCAGCTGATTGGTGACGGCGTAGCGGCAGCCTTCGCGAACCGCGAATTGCAGGGTAGCCCGCTTATAGATCGTCCAGCCCAGGTCCAGCACCAGAAAGATAAAACCGAGCAGCGGCATAAGAACCAGCGTGAACTCGATGAGCTCCACTCCCCGCCGCCGGAAACTTCGATTTCGCTTTCGCATAAAATATATAGAGACCTATTTATCTCAATACCAACGATTATGAAAGCTCGCGCCTCCGCGAAGCTACCCTGTCAATGGGTATGAGGTGAGTGTTTACAGGGGTGGTATGCGCCGCTTATTCCACCTTGGGAAACCGGCTTACCGGGAACGTGTCCAGCGGCACGGAGCGCTGCTGCACCAGCACTCCTCCATCCACCACCAGGCAGGCCCCCGTGATGTACCGGGCATCTTCCGTCGCCAGAAAAACCGTCGGGCCTGCCATGTCTTCCGGCGTGCCCAGCCGTCCCAGCGGAACTACCTCGCCGCGCTCCGCGGCCAGTTCGTCGGAAATGTCGTACGTCCGGATCAGCCCCGGGACAATCGCGTTGACCCGCACCCCGTACGGCGCCAGGTCGAGCGCCATCGCCCTAGTCATGGCCTCGATCCCGCCCTTGGACGCGTCGTACGCCACGTTCCCACGATGCGCGCGCGTGGCGCCCCCGCTCGACATGCTCAGGATCACGCCGGAATGCTGACGCACCATGCGCTGCGCCGCCCGGTGCGAGCACAGGTACGCGCCCTTCAAATTGACGCCGAGCACCTGGTCCCACCATGCCTCGTCGCCATCCAGGAAATGGCGCGCGGCATAAATATTCCCCGCGTTGTTCACCAGCACATCGAGCCGTCCATACTCGCTTTCCACGCGATCGAACATCGCGTCCACCTGCGTCTTATCCGCGACGTCGGCCGCAATCCCCAGCGCCCCGCCAATCGCCGCCGAGACCTCCTCGGCGCGCGCCGCGTCCAGGTCGTTCACCACCACCAGCGCGCCCTCTTCGGCGAATCGCTCCGCCACCGCGCGCCCGATGCCGTGCCCGGCGCCGGTAACGAGTACCACCTGCCGCTCAAATCGTTTGACAGTGCTCATAGGTCAGATTTGATGCTATAACAAGCACCATGCGGACCGAAGTATTGAGTGACTCGGAGTGCCGCCTTCTGGACCAGGAGGGCTACCTCGTGCTCGCCGGCCTGGTGCCGCCCGCGCAGCTCGAGGCCCTGCGCCAGAGGGTCGATGAACTCTTCGTCGAAGAGGGCCCCAACGCCGGCGGCGAGTTCAAACAGGAGCCCGGTGCGCGCCGTCTCGCCAACCTGGTGAATAAGGGGCGCGTCTTCGAAGAGGTAATCCTCACCCCGCGCGTCCTCCAGTGCATGGCGCATGTCCTCGGCCCCCGCTTTAAGCTGAGTTCCCTCAATGTGCGCTCCACCGATCCCCATTCCGAGGCCGATCAGCCACTTCATGCCGATAGCGGTGCCATCGCCGACGATTCCGGCTATATCGTCTGCAACTCCGTCTGGATGCTGGACGATTTCACGCCGCACAACGGGGCCACCCGCTTCGTTCCCGGCTCTCACCTCTGGCGGCGCCTCCCCGAACCTGGATATTTCCAGGCCCACCCGGCCCAGCAGCTGGTTCTCGGCAAAGCCGGCGATGTCGTCGTGATGAATGCCCACATGTGGCATGGCGGCACCGCCAACCGCACCTCCGCGCCGCGCCGCGCAATGCACGTCTATTACACGCGCTTTGACCAGCCCCAGCAGCAGTACCAGAAGCGTTTGCTCGATCCCCACTTGCAGAGCAGTCTCTCTCCCGCCGCCCGCGAAATTCTGGCGCTCGATGATCCGCTCAACGATGAACTCAGCGCCACCGGTTCCGGCAAGAGCGGCTTCATGAAGTGAATCCGGCCCCCCGCGCGCGCCACCTAGTCGGCTTCCTTCCGCGGTGTCTCCGGCATCTCCGACTCTGGCGCCATAGCCTTCTGTAGTTCGGTGGCCATCGCCTCTACCGACGTCTCTTCCGCCAGTTCCTTGAGTTCCTCGTGGCTAATCGTCACACCGAGTTTTTCGGAGATCCCCGCCAGCATTTGCAGGACGAGCGTCATTTCCCGTTCGGCCAGCAGGTTTACCTGCAGATCCAGATGCGCGCGATCGTCGGCTCGCTGGCTCATCCGCTTCTGCTTCATCAGCACGAACGTGGAAAGGAAAATCGCTTCCACCCCCACCATGACGCTGAGCAGCATGAACGGAAAGGGGTCGAATTTCGGCGCCCTCTTCCAGACTCCCAGATTGATCAGGATCCAGGCGCCATAGACTACCAGGTGCAGCACCACGAACTCCATGCTGCCGGAGAAGTCCCCGATCCGGTCCGCCAGCCGGTCCGATAGCGAACGCTGCTGGTTGTACCCCTCCTCCATCCGGACAATGGTTTCGATATTCCGGCGGATCGCCCCGGCCAGGTTTTCCTGATTCAAATCCGAAGTGAGTTCCGGCTTAAGTTCCGGATTGAATGGCTGCTTGGCTTGCACGCGCTGGTAAACCGCACGTCAAAGGCCAAAATCACCGCCCCCGCAGTTTGTTTGGAACCGTACAGGTGTCGAGCGCCGCCCCTGGCGAGCCGCTTTAGCTGCCCATGCCGACGAATGTCACGCCGACCAGAATCAGCGCCAGGCCGAAGAGTTTCTCCCGCGTAATCGTCTCGCCGAAGAAGATTCGCGACCAGATCAGCGTCCAAATGCTGCCCAGCGATACCATCGGGTACAATACCGAAAGCTGACCGCCTTTGATGCCGAACCCGTAGAACACCGAGGATGCCAGGTAAAGCGATACACCCAGCGCCAGATTCGGATTGATGAAGCTCACCGGCGAGTGTCCCACCACTTTAGCCGAGCCCTTCTTGAGGAAGACCGCGCCAAAGGAACCCACCACCGATGCCGCCAGTACCAGCAGCATCGATTTCGCCATCGGCGTCACTTCTTGCTCCCGCGGCCAATCACGCCCACGCCCAGAACGATCGTTGCAATCCCAATGTTCTTGAACCAGTTCGGCGATTCCTTGAGCAGCGTATAGGAAAGCAGCGTCACCCAGACGTAAGTCATGGCGATGATCGGCTGCAGCGCGGAAAGCTCCCCGTCGCGCAGCGCCAGCACCAGCATCACGGTATTCATGCCGTAAAGGAAGTAGCCCCCGATCAGCGGCAGATTGGTCAGCAGCGCCATCGGCTTCATCACCAGGTGATCCATCCCGTTTTTGATCAGAAGCTGCGCCGCCGCGCCAAGAATCGTACACGCCAATACCAGGAAGATCGACTTCCGGCGGGAAGCGGCGGGGTCGGGTTGCTTGATTTCAACTGTGGACAGAGTGCTCAACCGGGGAACCATAAAGAGAGTCGCGTTACTGCACGAACCGGGACACGCGTACCGAGAGACTCAAACAGGATATCAAGGATTTCGCTAGAATGAAGGGTAGTGGATCAAGAAAATGTAGTCGTGGCCGATCAGGAGCCGCTGGAAGTAAGCGAACCCACGCAATCCGAATCACCCCGAGGTTTCATCGCGGAGTGGGCCGTTACCATCATCCTGCTGCTCTTCGGCACCACCAACCTGGTCCAGGCCTTCGTCATTCCTACCGGGTCCATGGAAGACACCCTCCTAATCGGCGATCACCTGCTGGTCGATAAACTCGCCTACGCGCCCCAGGGTCCGGCATCCAAATACATCCTGCCGTACACCGAACCTAAGCGCGGCGACATCATCGTTTTCCGTTATCCCATCGATATTCAGCAGACCTTCGTCAAGCGCTGCATCGGCGTACCCGGCGATCATATTAAGCTCGTCAACAAGCAGCTCTACCTGAATGGACATGCCGTCAAGGAGCCTTACGTCTATCACAAGAGCGACATGATCGATTCGTACCGCGATAATTTTCCCGGCGAACCCAACGTGCGCGTCCCCGATGCCGCCATCGATATGCTCACCAATCACCTGCAGAACGATGAAATCGTGGTGCCGCCAGGCTCTTATTTCGCCATGGGCGACAATCGCGATTCGTCGCTCGATAGCCGCTATTGGGGCTTCGTTCCGCGCGGCAATATCATTGGCAAGCCGCTCATTATTTACTGGTCCTACGACGCCTCCACCGAAGCTCTCTCCAAACCCATGATGTCGGTGGATCACCTGCTCGACCTCGTGCAGCATTTCCCGACCAAAACCCGCTGGCGGCGGACCTTCCGCCTGATTCGCGGCTACCCGTTGCAATAACCTGAGCCCCCAATCACATGAACCGACATCACTACGGATTGATTCTCGCCGGTGGGCGCGGAACGCGCTTCTGGCCGCGCAGCCGGAAACGCACCGCCAAACAGGTACTCAACGTGGTCGGCGAGCGCAGCCTGATTCAAGCTACGGTGGACCGCCTGTCCCCCGTGATCGCCCCCGAACGCATCTGGGTCCTTACCAATGACCACCTGCGTGACACCATTATTAAGCAGCTCCCCAACGTGCCCCCCAGGCAGATTCTCGCCGAGCCCATGCAGCGCAACACGGCCCCCGCGATCGGCCTGGCCGCGCAGATTTTGCAGCAGCAGGATCCCGACGCCGTGATGGGGGTCTTCCCCTCCGACCACGTCATCGGCAAAAACCCGCAATACCGCTCCGTCGTCAAAGCCGCCTTTAAGGCCGCCGGCCAGGGCCACCTGACGGTGGTCGGCATCCAGCCGCGTTGGGCCGAGACCGGCTACGGATATATCGAATTCCCCAAGTCCAGCGCCTCGGGCGGTGCAACTCCGCTGCGCGGTCCGGCGTTTTCACGAAAAGCCCGTAATTGCCAAGGCAAAACGCTACGTCGCCGCCGGCAATTTCTATTGGAATTCCGGCATGTTTTTCTGGCGTACCGACGTTCTTCTCGATCAGTTGCGCGAGCATCTGCCGAAAACCGCCACCTTGCTCGCTTCCCTGCCGCCCTTCGGCGGACGCCGCTTCGCCGAACACCTCAAGGCCGCGTTCCCTCTTTGCGACAACATTTCAATCGATTACGCCGTGCTCGAAAAGGCCAAAGGCGTCCACGGTATCGCGGCCGCCGATTTCGGCTGGAACGACGTCGGTAGTTGGAATGCCGTCTACGAATTGCTGGAACGCGACGCCCACGGCAACGCCATCGCCCTGGAATCCATCGCCCTCGATTCCCACAATAACTTCGTCGACGCCCGCGGCAAAGTGGTCGCACTGGTCGGCGTACACGACTTGATTATTGTGGATACTCCGGACGCTTTACTTGTGGCCTCGCGCGATCGCGCCCAGCAGGTCGGCGATATCGTCAAAGCGCTCGAACATCGCAATCGCCACGATTTGCTGTAAATAAAGACTTTACCGCCACCTACATCTCCGCCTGCCCGCGCCGTCCGTCATCCGCGCCCCCCTGTGCATGGTTAATACCCGGCTATTTTCATTAGATAACGGGGAAAATAGTCCACTATTTATGGGACTTAATTAGCAATATTTACGGGCTATTTTTCAGTATTATCGAGTATAGTAAAAGCCATAGTACGTAGGGTACCTATCTAGTGCGCTGTTTGTATTGCGGCAAAGAAATCGGAGCATTTCGGCTGCTGCGGGACAGCGAATTTTGTGGCGCCGCTCATCGCAAGAATTATGGGGAGCGATTGGGCAAAGCGCTACATAAAATCGCCGCACCCGAGCCGCCACCGGCGCCACTGGCGAACTTTGCCCAAAACATGCCTCTCCAGATAGGGCTCACCGCTTTCGTCCTGGAATCCTGGCAAACCGCTACAAACAATTCAGTTAGCCTGCCCACTGGGTGGCCGCTTACGGTCGATGGCTGCCTCGGCGGCAGTTACCGGCCCTTTGGACCGCAACCGTCGATTGGTCAGGGCCTGGCCCGCGTCGATGCCCGCCTCCAAACCGGGACAACCACGGTCTGTCTGCCCACCCTGGAAACCGAGCCGCTGCTCGAGCCCATTCCGGCCGCGCAGCCCGTCGAGCAGATTCCGGCACTGTGCGCACGTTGGGCCAGTTCCCCCGCCCCCGAAGCCGTCGCCGCCTTCGTCCGAACTTCCAGTGCGTTGAATCCGGCAGCCGCCGCTACCCGATTCCCCGCCGCCCTCGAGCTGCCCCCGGTCCGCCGTACCTTAATGATTGCCGGACCCCTTCCCGCACTCGTCGCCGAGCCGGTCGCCGAATTCCTGCGCCTTTCCGGCGCCGTCGCCCCGGTCGAACTCGCGGCAACGCCAGTTCGTGCGCCGCACTTCGCGCTGCAACTCGCGATCGCGGAACAGCATCCCGCAGTCTCCGGACCCGTCCCCGCGCCTGCCGCCGAGCCGGTGGCCGAATTTGTGCGCTACTCCTCCGCGGTGGCTCCCGCGGAATCCGCCTCGCCCGCCAGTCAGCTCGTTCCCGGGTTTGACATGCCCGCTCAGGCTTTCGCCGTCTCTGGTACCGGATTCCTCCCCGCGCCGAACGCCGAACCGGCCGAAATCTTCGTCTTCAGCAGCAGTGCCGTGCAACCGATGGAGCGGTCGGGGAACGCCCGCCTGCGCGTTCCCGAATTCGCGATTTCTGCCCAGCCCGAGGTCTTCTCCACCGCCGGATTCCTCCCCGCACCTGCCCCCGAACCAGTCGAAATCTTCGTCCGCTCCGCCGCCGCCCTCGTTCCCGCGGAGGTGCCGGCGAACGCCCCCCTGCGCGTTCCCGAATTCGCAATTTCCGCGCAGCCCGATACTGCAACCGCCGAGCCCACCCCGGCGATCGCGCCCGAGCTCGCCATTTCCGCGCACCCCTTCCTCGCCGCACCCGCCGCCGAACCTGTCGAAATTTTTGTCCGCTCCGCCGCCGCCCTCGCGCCCGTCGCGGCCGATGCGCCCGCGCCGCGGCTGGCTCCCGAATTTGCGATTTCCGCGGCGCTTCGCCAGTGGGCCGCCGCCGGACCCGTTCCGGCCCCCGCGCCCGAGCCCGTCGCCCGCTTCCTCCAGCTTTCGAGCGCGCTGGCGCCAGCAGCCGCGCCAGCCGCTGCTCCCCGTCTCTTGGAATCGTTCCTTGCCGCCGAGCTCGAACCGCTTCCCGCGTCCGAAGAGCTCGCCGAGCCGCCCGCTATCTGTCTTCGCTCCATGTCGGCGCCGGCCCCCGAACCGGTCTGCCGTTGGGTAGCTTCCACCTGCGTTACGGACGCTATTCAGGCGCCGCCGGTGGCACTCGCGCTGCCCGCTATGGCGCTCGATGTTGTCCCCACTTACGTTCCGCAAGTCGTGGTGCTTAAGGCCGTGTCCGACGCCGAAGCGGTGATGAGCGGCGTATACCCGCGAACCGCCGAAATCCGCCTGGTGCCCATCGTCGCCCCCGCCGCCATGCAGCTTCCGGTCGTTGCGGCGATGTCGCAGGAATTGTTCGCTGTGGCGGCCCTGGTTTCGGCTCCGGCCGCGGAGCCCGCCGAAACCTTCATGGTCGCCGCCGAATCCGCGGTTCCCGTGGCCGCATTCGCCGGCTGCTGCATTCCCGTATCCGCCGGCTTCATTCTGGCCAATCCGCAGCCCGCGCCCGCTCTGGCCTCCGCGGCCACCTCGCTCCAGGCCGAGCTCCTCGAATCCCAGCTTTCCGCCGCTTCGGCGGAAGCCGAACTGCCCCGCGCCAGAATGCGCGACACTCTCTTCACCGTGCCCGCGAGCGACCTCATGTCGGCCGGCTTCGACGCTCCCCGGGTCGCTCCCCGTGCCGCCGCTCCCCTGCCTGGCTCCGCCGGACGCATTCCGCCGCAGCCGCTTCCCACGCTCTCGGTTGCCGCACCCCTGCAGCAGCATGAACGCGTGCTGCCTGTCCTGCCCGCTCCCGGTATGATGCCGGTGGAGTTCCACGCGCAGCGCAGCCGCGGCGTGGCCTTCGAGCGCCCCGAATGGCAAGGCTCTCGCGTACCTACCTTCCTGCCCCGCTTCGCTGGTGCGCCCGGTCTTCGGCAAACTCGAAGAGCCGCTCCCCATGCCGAAGCCGGTCCGGCAGGAACCCGAGTTCGTCAAAAACTTCCACGGGCCCCGCAAACCCTCGGCGCTCATGCTGCTGGCAGGCAAAATCGCAGCCGCCGTCATGCTCTCTTCCAGCCTGTGGTACGCGTACTCGTACCGCGCTCACATGCACCCCACTCTGGAAGTCGCCGCCGTACAGACTTCGCGAAGTCTCGGCCAGCCGCGCGGGCGCCGCCGTCGCCTCCGGTGCCCGCGCCGCCGCCTCCACCGGCCCGATCGCCTGGGTGCGCCAGTCCCTGGCCAAACACGCTGCCGTCGAAGTCACCGATCATTTCCGCGAAGGGATGCAAGGCTGGACCGCTTCCGGCGAAGGAGTCCCCGCCGGATGGTCGCGCCACAAGGATGGCTATACCATCCCCGGCGCCCTCGCGCTCTTCCGTCCCAGCCTCAACTTCAAGGATTACCGCTTCGAATTCTTCGGCCAGATCGAAAACAAGGGCATGAGCTGGAGCGTCCGCTCAAAGGATTCTCAGAACTACCACGCCATGAAGGTCGCCGTCGTCGAAGCCGGCCTCCGCCCGTTCGTCGCCCTGATCCACTGGGACGTGATCGATGGCAAAGCCGGACGGCCGTCTCGGACGCCCTTGAATATCATGGTCCACAACAATCGGCCCATGCAGGTGGCAGTGAATGTGGAGGGCAACCTTCTCGTCACCTCCATCGACGGGGAAGAGGTGGATTCCTTCACCAACACCACCCTGGCCTCGGGCGGCGTCGGCTTCTTCAGCGAAGCCACCGAACGCACCCGCCTCTACTGGATGAAAGTTTCCAAGAATGACGACTGGGTCGGCCACTTCTGTGGCTTCCTGGCCGGCGACGACGCAGTTCGCGCCACCGCCGAACTCCGCGCACCTTCCCTGCCCGGCGGCACGTCCACCCCGTGGTCGCCCGCCCAGGATGGTAGCGGCGATACCACCCTTGCGGCCGTCTGGGCCGGCCTGCCCTATCTTCGTAACGCGCAGAAGGCGCGCGCTTCCCATACTCGGAGGAAAGATCAATGGAATACGTAACCGGAACCGAAGCCACCGCGGTGTCCATGCCCCCTGGCGTGACCCCGATCAACGATCTGAAGAATCAGAAGCGGGCCAACAAGACCCTTTCGAAGGCCGTTTCCCTCCACCTGGAAGGTAAGCTCGAAAGCGCCGCCCGCCTCCTCAATAAGGCCATCGAAGATGGCGAGAAGGAGCCTTCGCTCTACTCCGCCCTCGGCCACATACAGTATGAGATGCGCGACTATGAAGCCGCCTCGCGCACCTACTCGCAACTCTCCGAACTGGACGCCCACCATCGCACCGCCCACTTCAATCGTGGCGTCTGCCTCGGCAATCTCAAGCAGTGGAAGGAAGCTGCGGACGCCTTCCGCAGCGCCTTCGAAGTCGATGCCTCCCGCAGCGACGCCGTCCTCGGCCTCGGCATCGCCCTGATTCACGATGGGCGCCCGTCCGAAGCCCTGCTGCCGCTCGAAAAGTATCTCAGCCTGTTTCCCAATCACGAACAGGCGCTCTTCGGCCAGGCTGTCGCCCTCCAGCAGACCGGCAAACATGCCGAGAGCGTGGAACTCTACCGCAAGGTGCTGACCCGCAACCCCAAATGCGAAGAGGCGCTCTCCAACCTGGTCGCGATGTTTATCGAAAAGAAGGACCACGATAGCGTCCGCCGGTATGCGGAAATGCTCTGCGAATTGCAGCCCGATTCGCCCGTGGCCACCGAAGCTCTCGCCAGCCTTGCCTTCCAGGATGGCGACTACGTGACCGCCGCGCGCCACTGCCGCACCCTCTGCGAATCGTCGCCCGACCGCTTTGAGAACTGGTTCAATCTGGGCGTGGCGCACCACAAGATGGGCAACTACGACAAGGCCGCGCAGGCCTACCGCCAGGCCGCCAGCCTCCAGCCTTCCAGCGCCCAGTCCCACCTGAATCTCGGCGTCGCGCAGCAGGAATTGAACGACCTCGCCGGCGCGCGCGCCAGCTACGAACACGCCCTCAATATCGACCCCAACCAATCCGGCGTGCTCTGGAATCTCGCGCTCGTCCTGGAGCAGCAGGGCGAACGCCAGTGGGCCGAAAAGCTCTACGCGCGCATCAACGAGGATGCGCCCGAATGGGGCGACGCCAGTTTCCGCCTCGGCTACCTCCGCCTCCTCCGCGGCGAATACGCCAGCAGCGCCGATGCCTTTGAAGCCTGCCTCGCTCACCGCCTCGATTGGCCCGAAGCCCATCTCAATGCCGGAATCGCCTACGCGCGCTGCGGCAATGTCCCCGCCGCCCGCAAAAGTTTTCAGGAAGCGCTCACCCTGCGCCCCGATTCCTCCGACGCCGTCCGCGGCCTCGCCGCCCTCGCGCTCGAGCAGGAAGAGTTCAGCGAAGCCTATGGCCTGCACCGCCGCCTCATCGAACTCGGCGAGCACAGCCCAGAGCTCTTCTATAACGCCGGCCTGATCTGCCAGAAGCAGGGCCAGACCCAGGATGCGGTCGGTTTCTATCAACAGGCCCTCAATGAGGATCCGCAGTTTGCCGAAGCCCTTCTGAATCTCGGCCACGCCCTGATGACCATGGGCCAGGAAGAAGAAGCCCGCAGCTACTGGCGCCGCGCCATCCGCGAGAAACCCGAACTCGCCCAGACCTACTTCGAACCGCCCGTCGCATAAGTCGAATCTCCGCGCAGTTCAAAAAGGCCAATGCCCGCCATGCCGGCATTGGCCTTTTCTCATGTTTCCCGCGATTCCGAGAATCAACAGAAGCCCCGAAGAAGGTTCCGGTGCCGCGCTGAGATTTGCAATCACGCGCGCGTCTACCCCGGCGTTGTCCAATGCGTCCGATTCCAAGCCCATCACCGTGATTCGGATCCACCAGCAGTGCGCGGTCGAGATGCGAGCCGCCATTCACCGTGATCGCCGCCAGACCGGGCTGCAAAATTGCGCTCAACGGCGCGTTGAAATAAAGATTCAGCTCGAAAAATGTGTTGTCGGGCATCAGGCCAGTCCGCACATCGAGTCCCGAGGGAGAAGGGACATTTCCCGCGTCGAACAGCTCCCCGCAAAACACCACGCAATTCGCACCCGGAAGAAAGCTGAGATTCGTTAGCGACGGGTTGCTGCCCCCGCTGACCTGTATCTTCCAGTCGCTTAACGTTCCGGCCGCCTGGTCGATCGAAAAGCTCCCCGTGGCACTCTGGCCGGATGCGAAGGTGATGTCACCGGCCCGCCGCATCATCCGCCAAATAGCCTTGCAGCCGTTTTTCTCTGCGTCCTCTGCGCCTCCGCGAGAACCGTTTTCCTATATCCCGCGCCCCCGCTTCACCTGAAAAACTACGCTTCCCGCTTCCCTCCGCGCATCGGTTGCCCATAGGGGGCAAAATGCAGGGGGTTAACCGGGTTTCCGCAATTCGAGGTTTCGTGGCGCGCGGCGTCGCATGTATCCTGCTCTCCTCTTTGGGAGCGGTGGGCGGTGAACCGCAGGACCAGGTGGGCACCGCGGCCAGGGAAGCCTATCCCAGCTCCACCACCATCGTGGTGCATTCGGACCTCGTCCAAATCCCGGTGACCGTGCTCGATGGCAGCGGCCGCGTTGTCTTCGGCCTCGAAAAAGAACACTTCACTCTCTACGAAGATAAGGTCCAGCAGGTCATCACGCACTTCGCCGCAGAGGACGCTCCGGCCTCCGTCGGCCTCGTCTTCGATACCAGCGACAGCATGGGCCCGCGCATGAACAAAGCACACGAAGCCGTGGAGGCCCTCCTCAGGAACGCCAATCCCGCCGACGAATTCTTCCTCGTGCAGTTCAGCAATCAAGCCAGGGTCGCCGTCGGCATGACCAGCGATAAGGATGAGATTTCGCGGCGCGCAGCTTCCTTGCGCGTGGGCGGCTCCACCGCACTGTTGGACGCGGTCACGCTCGCCATGGATCAAATGAAAAGCGCCCGCTACATGCGCAAGGTGATCGTCATCATCTCCGATGGCGATGATAATTCGAGCCGCTGTTCGGTGAGCGATCTCAAGAAGGCGGTACGCGAAGGCGACGTGTTGATCTATGCCATGGGCATCACCGACTCCGTGGATTACTCGCGCAGCGTGCCGCGCGAAAAGCTCATGGGCTCCGCCCTGCTCAATGAGATCGCCGTACAGACCGGCGGCCGTCTCTTCGAAGTCCGCGAATTGAAGCAGCTCCCCGATATCGCGGCCAAGATCAGCGGCTGGCTGCGCAACCAATATGTCCTGGGCTACGCGCCCGAAAACGCGCAGAGAAACGGGGAATACCGCCGCGTCCAGGTCAAACTCACCAAGCCGAAAGGCTTCCCGCGGCTGCACGCCTTCTGGCGTCTCGGCTACTACGCCCCCGTGGAATGATCCGCCTGCGCGGCTCCGGATTAGTTACGATGAACCCATGGAATGGAGCGCCTTCCTGGCCATCGCGTTTTGCGCCCGCGCCATCGCGCAGCAACCCGCCTTCGAGGTAGCCTCCGTCAAAGTTTCCACGCCTCAGGATCGCGTCATCGCTCTCTCCACCTATCCCGGCGGCCGCATCACCATCACGAATTACACCCTTCACGCCATGCTGGAAGAGGCCTTCCATCTCCAGCCCTTTCAGATTATCGGCGGCCCGCGCTGGCTGGTGGAGGAGCGCTACAACGTCGAAGCCAAACCACCAGTTTCGTCCCAATCGGCGAAGTCGAATCCGCCGTACACGAAGTCCCCGCCCAACAGCGAGCAGCGCCGCATGCTGCAGAGCCTCTTAATCGATCGCTTTCAATTGGTCCTCCATCGTGAAAATCGGCAAGGCCCCGTATACCTCCTCACGCGGGGCGCCAACGCACTCAAGCTGCAGCCCACCCGCGAACCCGACGGCTACGCCTGGGCGGGCAGCCTCGCCGGTGGCGGATTTGCAGCCGACGGCATGCGCGGCACCAACATCACCATGGCTCAACTCGCTGAACGCCTCGGCCCTTATCTCCAACATCCCGTGATCGATCAGACCGGGCTCGCCGGCCCATACGATTTCCGCGTCGAATATTCCACTGACGGTGATCGCCCAAATAATGATCGTCCCGATGTGGTCGCTTCGATCTTCTCCTGCATCTCAGATCTCGGTCTCAAACTCAGAGCCGCCAAAGCTCCCATCGAAACCCTCGTGATCGATCGCGCCGAAAAACCTACAGCAAACTGATCGTCGCAATCACCGCCGCAATTCGTCTCACGCGCCGCGCCTCGATCAGGCCCGATCGGGTTCCGGTTATAATTTGATCACCAGCTCAGAGAACAGTTATGCGACGCAGAAAATTCATCCAATCTCTTGCGGTAGCTCCGGTCGTGCCCGCGCTTGCCCAGCAAACCGCCGCGCCCGGTCCGCCCGCCCCGCAATCGGCCGCGCCCGCGGGCGCCTTCCGTGGGGGCCAGCCGGTCCCTACCCTGCAAACCCTCACTTCCGCCGACCTTGTCGCCCAGCCCGCGGCGCCGACATTTTTCAGCGCCGTCCAGTTCGCCACCCTTCGCAAGTTGGGGAGTCTCCTCTCCCCGCCCCTGGCCGGGCACCCCGGCGCTCTCGAAACCGGTGCGCCCGAATTTCTCGATGGGCTGATCAGCGTCTCTCCCGCAGACCGCCAGAAGCTCTATCGCGACGGTCTCGACGGCCTCAATGCACTCGCAAAAAAACAGTTCTCCAAAGCTTTCGCCGAGCTCGATACCGCTCAAGCCGATGCCATCCTCCGTCCGCTGATGACCGTCATCCCCTGGGTGGAAGATCTGCCTAAGGACCCCGAGCGCCATTTCATCGCGCAGGCCCACCGCGACTTTCGCACAGCGACTCAGAACTCCCGGGAATGGGCGTCCGCCAGTGCATCCTCGGGACGCCGCGGACGCGGTTTCGGCGGCGGCGTCGGCCTCTACTGGCTACCCATCGATCCGGTGAAAGGTTAATCCCATGGCCGTAAAAGAATACGATGTCCTGATTGTCGGCTCCGGCCACTCCGGCGGCATGGCCGCGAATATTCTCACCCAGAAGGGCATTTCCTGCCTCATGCTCAACGCCGGACCGCAGGCCGATCTCGCGAAGGATCGCGTCGCCAAACCGGTCTACGAACTGCCCTATCGAGGCTTCGGCGAGCCCGGCCGCCATCCGCACATCTACCAGGCCAACGAGTACAACGCCAATCAGTGGGTCGATGAGCGCGAAGTGCCTTACACCCACGATCCCGATAAGCCCTACAACTGGGTGCGCGTGCGTCTGCTCGGCGGCCGCTCGCTTTTCTGGGCGCGCGAATCCTTCCGCCTGAGCGATTTCGAATTCAAGGCCGCGGACCTCGAAGGCACCGGCGACAACTGGCCCCTCAGCCTCGCCGATCTCGACCCTACTACACCCGCGTCGAAGGGATCTTCAAGGTCGCCGGCCGCAAGGAAGGCTGGCCTCAATTCCCCGATGGGAATTTCGTCGAGACGAACTATCCGCCCGATAGCCAGACCATCAAAAAGGTAATCGACCTGGCCACCAAGCGCGGTATCGGCTGCTCCAAAGGCCGCTCCGCACAGGGTCAAAATGGCTTGGCGAGTTCGATCAACCTGCTGCTGCCGGACGCCCTCGCCACCGGCAAGCTCGACATCGTTCCCAATGCCATCGTCCGCGAAATCACCACGGACAAAAATACCGGCCTCGCCAACGGCGCCCACTTCATCGACCGCCATTCGCGCCGCGAAATGCACGTCAAGGCGCGCGTCGTCGTGCTCGCCGCCGGCTGCCTGGAAAGCACCCGCCTCCTGTTGAACTCGGGCATCGCCAACTCCAGCGGCGTGCTCGGCCGCTACCTGATCGATCAGATCTACGGCATCAACGTCGTCGCCTCGGTCCCCGAAGCGATGGATGGAAAGGCCCCGCAGGGCCTGATGGGCGGCAATACCTTCATGCCGCGCTTCCGCAATCTCAAGAAGAGCGACAAGCGGAATTTCATCAAGGGCTATTGCGTCCGCATCAGCTCGGGCGGCAGCGCCAGCCCCGAGTATTTCGCCGCCTATGGACAGGAGCTCCAGGCCAAGCTCGATAGCTACGCCGGAGCCTGCGTCTCTGGCGGCATCTACGGCGAGCGTGTGCCGCGCTACGATAATCACGTCCGCATCAACAAGGAAGTCAAAGACGCCTACGGCATCCCCGTCCTGCACATTCAGGCGAAGGATAGCCAGAACGAATTCAATCTCGCCAAGGATGCGGCCGATACCATCGAGGAACTCTTCCACGAGGCCGGCTGGCCCACCATCTCACGCACCGAACGCTTCAACCCGCCCGGCTACAGCATTCACGAACTCGGCACCTGCCGCATGGGCGACAACCCCAAGACCAGCGTGCTGAACAAGTACAACCAGTCGCACGACGTCAAGAATCTCTTCGTCGTCGATGGGTCGTCTTTCGTGACCGGCGGTTGGCAGAATCCTACCATGACGATCCTCACCCTCGCCATGCGCGCCTCGGAATACTGCGCGGAGCAAATGCGCCAGAAAGCGATATGAACCTTTGGCGGCTCCTCCTTGCGCTGCACGCCCTCGCCGGCATCCTGTGCGCCGCCGATGGGCCTACGCAGCCCATCCCGTTCAGCCACAAAGTCCACGCCGGGACCATGAAACTGGCGTGCAAGATGTGCCACCCGAACCCCGATCCGGGCGAGACCATGACCGTCGTCCCCGCCGCGAAATGCATGGATTGCCATGCCGCCATCAAGCAGGATAGCCCGGCCATCCAGCGCCTCGCGGCCGCCGCCAAGGAAGGCCGCGCGATCCAGTGGATGCGCGTCTACGCAATCCCCTCATTCGTCGATTTCAGCCATCGCGCGCATCTGGAAAAAGGCAATACCTGCCAGGAATGCCACGGCCCGGTCGCCGAGCGCGACCAACTCGCCAAGGAAACCGACCTGACCATGGCCGGCTGCATGAACTGTCATCGCGCGAAAAAGGCCAGCCTGGATTGCGCCTACTGCCACGAACAGCCGAAGTAATCAGCCTCGGAGATACGCCAGTAGAGCCACGAGGATTACTGCCGCGCCGGTCGGCGCCAGCCACTCCGGATGCTTGAATTCAGCCCGCCATTCGGATTCCGTGTGAATGTGTGGGGGCAGCAAGTGACGATTCCGGAAGAGCTCATTATGGAATCGCTCGCGCGCGGTGCGGACGCCGTCCGCGAGTCCCTGCAGCAGGCCGGGGAAAACGCCGAGCACCAGCAGCATCGCTCCCACCACCACTCCCATCACCGCTGTGTGCAGATCGATCACATTACGATGATACAGCTTGTGAGCCCAGCCGTTCTTCGATCTCGAGAATCTGCGACGTGAGCACAGGCCTCTCCCGGCCGCGCTGAAACTCCAGCCGCATGCCGCGCCCCAGATATGCCTCTTTCAACATCGCCCCGCCCCACGTCGAACCCATTACGTGCACCAGCACCGGCTCCGGACAATACTGCGGATGACCGCAGATCATCGCCCGGCCCGACCCCTTCATCACCAGCGTATACACGCGGTTCCGCGTCTTCACCGCAAGCACCGTTTCCGGCGCGACGGTCCGCAAATCCACGCCGCCTTCAATCTCACACTGCGCCAGGTTGCGGCTGACCTCTGCGCTCCAATGCTCGCTCGACCTGAAGTTGGGCTCCATGGCTGCAGGCTCCATGGCTGCTCCAGATGCACGTAGCTGCCCAAAGCTTTTAAATATTGAAATTCTTAGACTTGCCCCTTCCCTGCCCTCTTTTCCTGCCGCGAATTGCCCGCCGTTGGGCACTGCCCACCCTCTTTTACATAGCGCGCAAGGCTGCGGCTGAACGCGTGATATTCTGTTGTTGGTTTCGCACCAACACTTTAAGGAGAACTCCGTGAGAGTCGGCGTATTCACACCCCTGCTGTCGCAACTGCCCATCGATGATGTTTTCAAGAAGCTGCAGAGCTACAACATCAGTACCGTGGAACTCGGTACCGGAAACTATCCCGGCGGTGCGCACTGCAATCTCTCCATGCTGGAGAACAAGAGCGAACTCAAGGACTTCAAGAACAAGCTGGCCGATAACGGCTTCTCGATCAGCGCCCTGAGCTGCCACGGCAATCCGCTGCATCCGAATAAGGATAAGGCGAAGCACGATCAGGAGGTCAGCAAAAAGACCATCCGCCTCGCCGAAAAGCTGGGCGTTCCCGTGGTCATCGATTTCAGCGGCTGCCCCGGCGATTCGCCCAACGCGAAATACCCCAATTGGGTCACCTGCCCCTGGCCGCCCGAGTACCTCGAAGTGCTCGCCTGGCAGTGGGACAAGGTCGTCACGCCTTACTGGATCAAGCAGGCGAAATTCGCCGAGGATCACGGCATCAAGATCGCCATCGAAATGCACCCCGGCTTCGTCGCGTACAGTCCCGAGACCATGCTCAAACTGCGCGCCATCGCCGGCAAATCCATCGGCTGCAACTACGACCCGAGCCACATGTTCTGGCAGGGCATCGACCCCATCGCCGCCATCCGCGTGCTCGGCGATTGCATCTTCCACGTGCACGCCAAGGACACCCAGATCTATGCCGCCAACCTGCCCAAGACCGGCGTCCTCGATACCAAGAGCTACACCGACGAACGCAATCGCTCCTGGATTTTCCGCACCTGCGGCTACGGCCACGGCGAGGAATGGTGGAAGGAATTCGCCAGCACCCTGCGCATGTTCGGCTATGACTACGTGCTCTCTATCGAACACGAAGATAGCCTGCTCTCTCCCGAAGAGGGCCTCTCGAAAGCCGCCACCTTCCTCAACTCCATCGTGATGAGAGAACAGCCCGCCGCCGCCTGGTGGGTCTAAGCCAAGCCTTCCCGCCGCCGGGATGCAATCGTGTTTACCGGCGGCGGGCTTCTTTCCTCTATCCCTTCTCCCCTAACGCAATCACGAAATATTGCGCCTTCTCCGGCCCCGGATTCTTCCAGCCGTGTTCCTCACCCGAGTTCACGTAGACCACGGACCCGGCTGTTACCCGCGTGGTCTTCCCCATGATCGTCACGTCCAACTGCCCGTTGCGCAGCATCAGCGCCTCTTCGTGGAGATGATGATGCGGCGGGTGCGGCGCCAGCCCCGGACCCAGCTCCGTGATGTGCAGTTCCAGCGGAATACCGGAATGGTTCGTCCCGTCGAACACCGCGCGGGAACTGTTCTCTCCGCTCGCCTTCACCGGCATTTCTTCGTACTGATAGGCCTTCGATAACAAGCGCGGCTTTTCTTTCTTGTCCGCCGTCTGCGCCGCCGCCAGCGCGGGTAGCAGGCCCGCCATTTGTCTACGCGAAATCTTCATCGAATCTCCCCTCAACTAACCTTCGTCCCATCCGCGCTCAAATACGCGCGGCGATTGCCATGAAACGCCACGTTCGCCAAATGCGGCGCGCTCACCGCGCTGGCGCCTACTTCCACCGGCGCGTTCGGCTGCTTCCGCGATTTCACGCAATCCATGAAATTCTGGATGTGCGGCTCAATCGGAATCGGCGCCGCCATCTCCTTCACCGGCTGCGGATTCTTCAACCACGGTTCCGCCCATATCTTATAACCCGCCTGATTCAACAGCATCGTTCCCTGGTCGCCCTGAAACTGTACGCTCCAATCGTTGTCGAACGAGTTGCAGTAGTTCAAGGTCCACGTCGCCATCAGCGCCGGATACTCGAAGACCGCGCAGAATACATCCGGTACCTCGCTTCCGGTATTCTTCGCCCCCTGCCCAAAGCTGACCGCCGATTTGGCAAAGCCCGCGCCCGTGAACCACTGCACCACATCCATCAAATGCGTGCCCTGGTCCGTCATGTTACCGCCCGAGTAATCCCAGAAGTAGCGCCAGCTGCGGAAACGCATCGGCTCCAGGTCGCGCGCCTTCGCCTTGCCCAGGAACCTGTTCCAATCCAACTTACCCGGCAGCGGGGAATTGTCCAGCGCCTTCGATACGTTCCAGTTCCACATCGGCTTGACCATCGTCACCTTGCCCAGAATTCCGCTATCGAAAACCTGCTTCGCCTGGATTACCGCCGGCGCGCTGCGCCGCTGCATCCCGATCTGCACGATGCGGTCTGTCTTGCGCACCGCCTGAATCATCCGCTGGCTCTCTTCGATCGAATGCGACATCGGCTTTTCCAGATACACGTCTTTCTTCGCATCCAGCGCCGCGAAGAGACACGGCGCATGCTGGTGGTCGGGCGTCGCCACCACCACCGCATCGAGCCCGGGCTGCGCCAGAAGCTCGTGATAATCCACATACTGCTTCGCTTCCGGCGTGGCCTTCAGCCCGGCTTGCAGGTTCGGCTCGTAAACCTCCGCGATCGCGACGCACTCCGCGCCCAGCTTCTGGAAGTTTCCCTGCAAATAGCGCCCGCGTCCCCCGGACCCGATCAGCCCGTAAGCCAAACGGTCGTTGGCCCCCCAGGCGCTGCGCGGCACGAACAGCGGCGCGGCGGTCAACGCGGCGGCCAGAAATTGTCGGCGGTCTTGCGGCATCACAATGACTCCTTGGGCGCTACTGTAATCCCTCGCATCGCCTGTTGCAACGCCCCGGCCGCGCCCGCAGACACGTCAAACAATAGTCCTATAGGTACTAATCTGGTATTGCTCAACCAGTACGAAATCAGACAAACTATTCAATGTCCGGAAACGGAATACAAATTTGCACTTACTGGGTAGGGGGAGTTTGTGAAGTCAAGTAATCTATTACGTTTGGTGGGTTTGCTATGCGGCCTGGCATCTTTTGCGAGCGCATCCCCACTCTCGATCACTGGCAGCGCGACCTTCGTGGGTGGCGCTAACGGAACCTGGACGTTCCAATATAATTCATCCGCAGTGGGTCTGACGCTGGATAGCATCGTGATTGATCTCAGCCCAACCGATCTGCGCTTCGACACCGCCGCCGGCGGCTTCGGTTCGCTTTCGTATCTGGACATAGGCGGTTTTGGCGGAACCGACCTCACCACCGGCCTGTCCGGCATCTCGGCGACCGGAGCCGCGCTCGATGGCGGCACGCTGCTGACCTTCAATTTCACCAACTTCACGTCAGGCTCGGTCTTCCAGTTCACCGGCGACGTGGATCACCCGGACCCGTCGCTCGTCGCCCTCACCGATTGCACCGGAAAAACCGGACTCGCTCTGACCGCCTGCAATCTCGCGAACGCCGGCCGGACCGCGACCAATGATGCCCGCCTGCTAACCGCGCAGACCGTGGGACCGAATCAGATGGCCGGCGCCCTGGTTACTTTCAATTTCGGCGGCAGCGGCTACGAAGGCGCCAACGCTACCGGAAAATTTCAAGGGTTCTCCCTCGGGAACGGCTTAGCTTCTAACGCCAATGTCTCCACGCCGGAACCCGCGAGCCTCGCCACGCTCGGCACAGGCCTCGGCTTCCTGCTCGCATTCGCCGCCCGCCGCCGCCGCGCCTGATCGCATTCCTTCCCAAAGAGCGCGGCCGCACTTACTCTGCGCGCCGCGCTTCAAACCACAACGCTATCCTGCTCGCGTTCTTCCGTGAAGTACATCTGCACGTGAGCCACATCCCGCCTGTCTTTGACGTGCATCTTCCCGTCTTTGCCCTTCCGCTTGACCGGTTTCCAATCGCCGCCCCACTGGCAATCGTGCTTGTGCGCGGCCGCTCCCAGGTCTTTCCAGAACTGGAAGTCCTTGCTCTCGGCCTTCCCCTGCCAGTTGTATCGCCGGTCAACGATATCCACCGCATTCCCGCGCATCACTTGCAGCCGCGCCCCTGCAGGAAGCAATCCAATCGTCGCTTCCACGTGCCAGCTCAACATGGTCGGCGATGCGCCACGCCGCATTGCGTCGCGCTGCTGTTCTTCGGTGCGCCGCGCGAAGACAATCTTAGGTTCCCATCCGGCCTTAGCCAAATCGGCCAGAATGAGTTCCACTTTATGCTTGAAGATCGGATGCAGTTCGTCCAGCAGATCCTGCTGAGTTTTCTCCGACTGCTTCTTCGGCTTTGGATGAGCGTGCGCGTGGTGGGCCTGGTGTGATTGTGCCATTGAGCCTCCGTCGATTCCGGCGGCGGAATCAGCGGAATTACATCATAGTTCCGGCACCGGTGCAATGTCCCCGTCACGCTACCAGAAGCTTACCGATATTCAATGGAAGGCGACCAGTTCAAGATGACCGTCAACGTCGAAGGGTCCGTCGTATCGGATTCCGAGATACAGACGAAATGACGGGCGTCGGGAGTGGGGTCGCAACTGTTCCGTCCGATCCCGGACGGCCGGAAAGTGAATAACTCGCGTGGCTCGCCTGTTTGGAACCCATCCCCCGAAAGATCGACCTGCACGGCCACGAATCCGTGGCCACTGACGTAGAAAAGTTCCTTGCCATCCTGAGACCAGCGTGGGTCCAGGCCTCCTTGCTTGGTTACCTGCCACTTGCCGGTCAATTGGGGGAAATGCCGGACGTATACCTGATCCTGGCCGGACTCGCCCGAAACGTAAGCGAGATATCGCCCATCCGGCGAGAAGCTGCCTTTGCGAACCGCTTTCGACCCGGCGGCGACGGCAAAGGGCTCAGTGTGTCCCGCTGCCGCGACCGCCCAGAGTTCCCGCTCGTGACTGGGCCTAACCTGATTGAAGAGGATGAATTTTCCATCCGGCGACCATGCTTCTACGTTAGTTTCGTACCCTGTCTCCAGCAATAACTCCTCGCCTGCATTACCGCTGCTGTCTTTCACGTATATGTTTCGCACGCCTTTACGGTCCGAAGTAAAAGCGATGCGCCTACCGTCGGGTGACCAGGTGGGATTTAAGTCATCCGCCGAATCGAAAGTGAAGCGGGAACTCGTTGACCGTGCAACATCGTATAACCAGATATCCCGTTTGCGTGTACCGGGCTCCCCCCGTGAGTAAGCGATGAGTTTCCCGTCCGGGGAGATTGCCGGGCTGGTAACTTCTGCGCTCTCGCCTACCAGGCGCTGCGGCGCCGCTCCATCCCTGCTGAACCAATACGCGGCAGCACCGGGGCCGAGGGAAGCTTTACGAACGACAATCGCCGCTCCTCCCGCCGAGTAGAAAGCCGTCTTTACATACCCGGAGCCTGGATTGTAAAGGGCCGTCGCAACATCCGAAGCTACCATCGATGGCGTGCCAAAGAGCTGCAACTTCTTCGCATCGAATCGCTGTGCCATCAGGGAATGTTCCAACGGGAACAGCAAATAGCCCGGTTGCGCATAAAGCCCAAAGTGCTCACCCGGCATGAGCAGTCTGAGTCCGTTCCGCGCGAGCTGCCCAACGTAGATCCCCTGAATCTGCGGTTTTTCCGATCTCACGAAAACCAGAAAATGGCTGCCATCCGGCAGAAACTGGGGCCACATATGGGACTGCTCCCCCTTCGCCGCATTCAGGGTTGTGGCAGCGGTGGGTGATCCGCCACTTGCAGAAACTCGACTTACTGTGGCGAGCTGCCGGCCGGATGCGAACAGGATTACATTATCTTTGTTCCAACTCCCACCCCAACCCATCTCCGCGTCGGCAACTACCAGCGCGGGACCGCCTGAGATCGCGATCCGTTTCAACTTACCATCAGCAAAAAACCCGAGATTCCGAGCATCCGGTGACCAAAATTGGGCATAGCCATTCTCGGTCCCCGGCAATTGCCTCACCTCGAGGGCATCGAAGGCTCGCAACGCGAATCGGCGCCGGCCATCTGGTGAAACCACACTGAAGACGACTTGGCGGCCGTCCGGGGAAACCGCAGGCAGGTCGAATAACGGGAATGCCGAGACCATGTCAGGCCCCGCGATGCTGAAGCGAACGGTCTGCGAGGGAGACTGGACTCCGCCGGAGTGAGTCAGAGTCACCAACATCACGCCGCTGAGAAAGAGGATCGCCCCCCCAATCAGCACCGCATGCCAAGCACTCCTTCGCGCGGGCTTTACCTCCCCGGTATTCGACGGCAGAAAAGCCGGGACATACGAGCCTTTCTGCAGGTCGATGCGGATCCTGGAATCGCGCCCGGACGTTAAGTAATACTCACGAAGCTTCTCTCGCAGTTTGCCGACGTGAACGCGAACCGTGGAATCAATTTGAGGATTGTAATCTGCCCCGCGATCGAATACGTCGAGCCCTATGGAATATTCCTTGAGACCAGCCGTCTCCTTGTCCAAGGTCTTCTCGACTAAGTAGCGAAGGAGGCGTCGCAGACGCTCCGAACCAGAAAAGGGAGTGCTCGCAAGGATTTCTTCGAGATGCTTCCGAACCGCTTCTACCGGAATGGCGGACGTCGGCGTCAACACAGGCGTAGTATATCCGATCCTCGTCTTTTCAGGCAGTTAGATCGGTTGTTTACTCGTTGTTAACCGCGCTGAACTTCCAATCAACTATCTAATCAGCGGATTCTCGGCCTGGCACTGGAGAAAACCGATGAACGCCTGGAACCGTCTTTCCCTGTTCTTGATTCTGTTGTTTCCGTTACTCGCCGCAGATCGTGCCTCAACCACCTCCACCTCTGAGTGGGAAGTTGCTGTTCGACAGGCCCAAAGTCAGCTGCGCGAAGGAAAATTCTCCGGTGCGATTGCAAGCGCTCAGCGCTCGCTGAAACTCGCAAGGGAAGCGGGGGCGGACGCCAAAGTGGCGAACTCTTATTTCCTGCTCGGCTTGATTCATCATGACTGGGCTCACTGCG
Organism: uncultured Solibacteraceae bacterium; assembly: GCA_963811575.1. Taxonomy (GTDB): domain Bacteria; phylum Acidobacteriota; class Terriglobia; order Bryobacterales; family Bryobacteraceae; genus Solibacter. The sequence goes on from CAWERY010000018.1 coordinate 1,400,299, forward strand.
CCGAGTCGAGGTCTAACTATGTTCTGGCCATCGCAACCTTGCGGCGCCAGTCAGACCCGGATGTCGAACATATTTTCAACGCGGAATTCACCCTGATTAGCGGCTTGTGCGAATGTGAGGATTTTGAGGCCGCCAGGAACACCTTTCGCACCTACCAGCCTGATCTGGTGAAATATGCGAGGGGCGCCATCGGTCAAGCAAGACTCTCTCACTGGAGGCCGCCATTCTCTACGGTCGCAGGAAGTATGCAGGGGCCGAGAGACTGCTCTTGGAAGCTATCGATCTGGAAAAGACGTCGGCGACCTCTTCGGTACAACTCGCGGTCGATCACAGCACCTTATCCACAGTTTTGCTAAAAGAAGGCAGGTACTCCGAAGCTCTGGCGCAGGTGCAGCCCGCAATCGAATATTTCGAGCACTCCGCCCCACGGCATCCGTCGATGGTTGTATCTCTCAATAATGCGGCCTGCATCCTGGCCAAGATGGGACGAAACGAAGAATCGTTACGCCATTACCAGCGCGCACTGCGAATCGCGCAAGATCTCTATGGAGACGACAATCGAGTCTCCGCCACCATAATGCGCGGCTACGCACGGGTCCTGCGGACCAACAACCAACCGCAAGCGTCGGCGGAGTGGCAGAAACGCAGCGCTGAGGCCACCCGTCGTTCCGCTCCAGCCGGCATGGCTACGGTAGACGCGGAAGAATTGCGCGCGATTCGGAGGTGATCCCCCCGCCGCCCGCCGCTACATACCCGCATCCCATCACGGCCAGAAACACCGTGAGTATCTCGCCGTCGCCCAAATTGAACTCGTACCATCCCGCGCTCAGCACCGCGATCATCACCGCGATCGCCCCGTGCAGCACGAATCGGCGCTCGCGGTCCTTCCCCGCCGCGCCGCGCAGCGCGCGCAGGAAATCCCAAAGCATCCGTCCCGCGAACCATAGGAAGAATAGCAGTGCCGGCACGCCGCGTTCCGCCGCGTATTGCAAATACAAATTGTGCAGATGAACGTATGCGCCCGTCGGTAGCGGCCGCGGCTCGTCCGCCGGAATGAAGTTCAGCAACTGCGCATTCTGGTTGACCTGCTCCGGCCCCAGCCCGAACCATGGGTGCGCTTTCACGATCTCCCATCCCGCGCGCCGGCAGACCACGCGGAACTGGTTCGAATCCAGATCGCCCGCCGGCTTGTACACAGACCGCATTCGTTCCCCCACGCCGAAAGGATTCGTCCACAGCAGCAGCACCACCGGCACGGGCGCCAGCAGCAGCCATCGCTTCTGACGATTCCATACCAGGTACCCCGCGCCCAGCGCCGCCCCCAGCCACATCGATCGCGTGTACGCGGCGATGAGCGAAGCCGCAATCGCCGCCGCTGCCGCCGCCAGCCACGGCGTCCAACGGTCGCGCGCCGCAAACAGCAGCAGCGCTCCCAGTAATAGCAGCACCATCATTTCTTCACCGGAGAGAGTCATCCAGTGGCTGGTAAATCCCGTGATCCGCTTAACTGTGTAGTAAGTTCGAAAATCCTGCCCCAGTGCCGCCGCTTCCTGTATCTTGTGCCAGAACTGCCAGCCGCTCCATGCCGCGGACAGCGTCATCACCCCCGCCATCGCCGTCGCCAGCGCGCGTACTTCGCTGACCTTCCGGAACGTGCTCGCCACCAGCAGGAGCACGAAACAGAGGTAAAACTTGCGGATTCCCGGCCACCCGTGCACCGCATGGCCGGAGAGCGCGACCGCCGCAACTGTCGCCGCGAAGAACAATCCGAGCGGCAGTTTCACCGGCGGGAAACCCAGCGGCGCTCCATAGCGGAAGTGAGCGAACAGCAGTGCAGCCACTGCCGCCGCGATCAGGCAGTTGGATAGCGAATTCGAACATAACACTGCCGTAATCGACGCAAACGTGAGATAGAAAGGCAGACGCTCTAAGAAAGCTCGCAAGCTAACAGTATGCCAGTGTTCACAGTTGTGCCGAACATATACAGCTTACAAACGCGCGAGCCGGTGCTAGTATCCGAAACTAGGAGCTTCGCATGCAAGTGAATTCGATTTTGACCGGTGTGGTGATTTTAGGAGCGGTGGCCGTGTCCATCCACTCGCAGACCGCCACACCCAAACCCGCCCTAGCCGCCAAGGTTGCCGTCGTCGCCATGCGCGACGCGATGCTGAGCACCCAGGATGGCCGCAAAGCCGCCGCCGCCATGCAGGCCAGCTTCGCTGCCCGTAAGGCCGGCGTGGAGAAACAACAGGCCGCCCTCGTCGCGCTCGACGATCGCATCCGCAAGGGCGGAGCCACCCTGACCGCCGATGCGCGCCAGAGACTCTCCGAAGAACTGGCCGCCAAAAAGAAAGTCTTCGATCGCGATGCGCAGGATCTCACCGACGACGCCGAAGCCGCCGACAACAACCTCATGCAGGAAATCAGCGGCAAGATGGGCGCCGTCATCGATGAGTACGCCAAGCAGAACAGCTATACCGTCGTGATGGATGCCGCAGCAGCCCCTTCTCTGGGCCGCCGAGACCGCCAACATCACGCCCGATATCGTGAAGCTCTACGATCAGAAACATCCCGCGGCCGCCGCCTCCCGCTGCTGCCGCCCCGGCGCCGGCCAAGAAATAGTCCCGGTCACATCCGGCCGGTCACATCCGGCCGGTCACATCCGATCCAGCTCTTCGATCTGCCGCGTCAGCCGTGCGGCGCCGCGTTGGTTCAGCCACCAGATGCCGCCGAACACCGTGGCGTTGATCGCCACCGTGACGGGTTTGAGCCTGCTGATTACCAGCAGGCCCGGCGCCAGTGGAGCCAGGTACCAGCTCCACACGCTGCGCAGCAGATCGCGCTGCCGCACCAGTTCCCGCCGGTAAAACTCAACTGAGCCGATGAGTCCCAGTTCGTCCGGCAGCGCCAGCGGCCGCGAGCGCCGGTAGAGCTGCGCCACCACGTACGCCGTCCCGGCCAGCACCAGCACGCACCCCGCGCGGGTCGTAAGGTCGGGAAACTTGAAGAAGTAAAAGCTGAACATCAGGGCGACCACCGCCGCCCCCAGATACTCGCGCTGATTGCGATTCTGTATCCTGCTCTCAAACCTACCCGCCCGCCGCCTCACCTCTTCGAGTGACATCTGCATCCCTTCCACCGGCTGGTCCTGCCATACCCGGATTGGGTCGTCATTCGCCATGCCGCGCTCCTTCGTGAAACTTCCGGCTCAAGAGGTTCTTGATCCGGTGAATCTTGGTTGCCACGTTGCCCGGCGCCAAACCCGTAATCTCCCCGATCGACGCCGCGTCCAGCCCTTCCAGATACGACAAAATCACCTGCCGGTCGAGCGGCTTCAACTGCTGTACCAGCTCGAGTAGCCGCGCCAACGCCTCCCGCTCCCCCGCCTCCGCCTCTGAGGACCCGCGATACGCCTGCGTGTCCAGTTCTTCCAGGCTCACCAGCCGGTGCGCATTTCGCCGGCGCTCCCGCATCGCGTGTGTAATCGCCACGTTGTGCGCCACCCGGTACACCCAGGTCCGCAGCGAACAACGCCCGTCCCAGCCCGAAAGACTTCGCCACAACGCGAGGTGGATTTCCTGCAGCAGGTCGCGACGGCAGTTGGGGTCCGCTTCATAGGCACGCGCCAGGCGTTCGAGCGCCGGCCCGTATTCCGCCGTCGCCTCCCGGTACCGTTCGTCCTGCTCACCGTCCACAGTAAAGGTAGTCACTCACCCCAAACTTTTCTTACAGGCTTTACAACGCACCCTTTCCCGTAGTCCTATAGATTCGTGGAAAAGCCGGCGCGCAATCTTGCGATCGATACCTATCGCGGCTTCGTCATGCTGCTCATGATGGCGGAAATCCTGCAGCTTTCCCGTGTTGCCAAAGCGCTCCCGGGAAATGGCTTCTGGAGCTTCCTTGCATACCATCAGTCTCACGTCGAATGGGCCGGCTGCTCGCTGCACGATACCATTCAGCCCGGCTTCTCTTTCCTGGTCGGCGTCGCCCTGCCCTACTCCATCGCCGCCCGGCTCGCCCGCGGCGGTGCCTTTCGCACCATGTTCCTACATGCCCTGTGGCGCGGATTCCTGTTGATCGCGCTCGGCATCTTCCTGCGCTCCACCCACGCCCCGCAGACCTATTACACCTTCGAGGACACGCTCACTCAAATCGGCCTCGGGTATCCGCTGCTTTTCCTGCTGGCCTGGCGGCCGCCGCGCTGGCAATGGATTGCACTCGGCGTGCTCCTCTCCGGCTACTGGCTCGCCTGGGCGCTCTATCCCGCGCACGAACCGGGATTCTATTCCGGCTTCCTGGCCCATTGGAACAAGGGCGACAACTTCGGCAATGCGTTCGACGTCTGGTTCCTCAATCTCTTCCCGCGCGTCAAACCGTTCCTCGAAAACGGCGGCGGCTATCTCACGCTGAGTTTCATCCCCACGCTCGGCACCATGATCATCGGGCTCGCCGCCGGACGCTGGCTGCGCGATGCCGCACCCGTCATCCCGCTACGCCGACTGCTCATCGCCGGAGTCATCGGAATCGCCGCCGGCCTCCTGCTCCACTTCGCCGGAATCTGCCCCATCGTGAAGCGCATCTGGACGCCCGCGTGGACCCTCTTCAGCGGCGGCTTGTGCTGTCTCTTCCTCGCCGCATTCTGCTGGCTCACCGAGGTCAAGGGCTATCGCAAATGGGCCTTCCCGCTGGTCGTCATCGGCGCCAATTCCATCGCCGCCTACCTGATGGCGCACCTGTGGGAGCGCTTCATTCTGGATTCGTTCCGCATTCACCTCGGCGCCGGCGCATTCGCTTTCCTCGGCGCCCCCTACGAACCTCTGCTGCGCGGAATCGCGGTGCTCGCAGTGTACTGGATCATCCTTTATTGGATGTACCGCAGGCGCCTGTTCCTGAAAGTGTAAAACCAGTTCAAGTACCATGCTCCCCAGCGTTTGCAAGCGCACCATCAGACGCACGCCGGCGTGCGGGTGCCACCCAATACATCGGATAAATAATTCCGATTGGACGAAGTAATAGATCTGTCGTACTCTCAAGTCTAGACAGGCCCGTGTTGCCCTTCTATTCCCCCAAGAGGTGCATATGGCAAAAATACTTTTGGTTGGCCTGGATTCTCCACTGGCCGACGATCTGATCGACGTTCTCCAACAACTGGGACATAGCGTGCAAACTGTGGCCATCGGCTGCAGCGCACTCGAAGGCGGCGATGCCAACCTCATCTTCGCCGCGTCTGACGACCTGTGCGCGGTCCTGCGCAGCCGTCCCGGCCTGCCCGTCGTGGTAGTCAGCCGGTTGCCCGAAGTCAGCGCGTGGCTCGACGCCCTGGAGCAGGGCGCCGCCGATTACTGCGGTGCTCCGTTCGAACGCAAGCAAGTAGGCTGGGTTCTCAATTCTTCGCTGCCCGCCGCTGCCTAAAAGATTCAGCTCCTCAAGTAGCGGGTCTGCCCTCCCGGGAGGCCCGCGTTTTTCCCTCCCCTGCGCGCGCGAAATCGCACGCAATCCTTTATAATGAGATTTTCCAATCCGAAAGAATCCTTACTCATTTAGAGGAGCAATAATGGCTGGCAAGCGTATCGGCATACTCACGGGCGGCGGCGATGTTCCGGGGCTGAATTCCGTGATCAAAACGGTGGTATACCGCGGAAGCGAAATGGGCTGCGAGGTGATCGGCATTCGCCGCGGCTGGGAAGGGTTGACGCACGTCAATCTACAGGATCCGGCGAGCCGCACCCGCTACGTGCTGCCGTTGAATCGCGAAAATACCCGCACCATCGACCGCACCGGCGGAACTTATCTGCATAGTTCGCGCACCAACCCCTCGAAAATGAAAAAGCTGCCCCCGGTGCTCGAAGGGCAGGATTTCCCCAAGGTCATGTCGACCAAGAAGGGCGTTACTTCCGAAGTCTTCGACATCACCAAAGCCGTCCTCAAGAACATCGAGACCTTGAATCTGGATTACCTCATCGCCATCGGCGGCGACGATACGCTGAGCTACGCCGCGGAGCTGGATCGCCAGGGCTTCCGCGTCATCGCCGTGCCCAAAACGATGGATAACGACGTGCAGAATACCGAGTATTGCATCGGCTTCTCCACCGCCATCACGCGCGCCATGGACGCCATCGAACGCCAGCGCACCACGGTGGGTTCGCACGAACGCATCGGCCTCTTCCGCGTCTTCGGCCGCGACGCCGGCTACACCGCCCTCTACACCGCGTACGTCACCTCCGTGCGCTGCTGCATTCCGGAGTACAAAGTCGAACTGCCCAAGCTCATCGAGCTGCTGGTCACCGATAAGAAGAACAATCCCAGCAACTACTCGCTCGCCATTCTCAGCGAAGGCGCCGAGTGGGTCGGCTACACCGTGAAGGAATACGGCGAAGCCGATGCCTTCGGCCACCGCAAGAAGATGAGCGTCGCCGAAGACTTGAGCAATGAAATCAAATCCGCCACCGGCGAGGAGACCATCGTCAGCGACCTGACCTACGATCTCCGTTCCGGCAGCGCCGATTTCGTCGACCGCATGGTCGCCTCCACCTTCGCCGGCATGGCGATGGATGCCATCCAGGAGGGCAAGCACGGCCTGATGACCGCCATCAACAACGGCACCTACGCCATGGTCGGTATCCCCGATCCGAAACTCGGACCGCGCCGCGTGGAAGTCGCCTCGATGTACAACACCGAGCGCTACCGCCCCGTCTACGACCACAAACTCGGGCTGCCCATCTTCCTCACAAGGGCATGAAAACCTTGTTCTCGCAGAGGCGCAGAGAACGCAGAGAAGAGCTCTTAGCTTTTTGGTGTTCTCTGCGCCTCCGCGGGAAAAGCCGTTTACCCCGTCTGCTGCTCCCTGACGACGGTGTGAAAACCTTGTTCTCGCAGAGACGCAGAGAAGAGTTCTTACCTTCCTGGTGTTCTCCGTGCCTCAGCGGGAAAAGTCCTTTACCCCGTCTCTCTTTGTCTTCTCTGCGTTCTCTGCGCCTCTGCGAGAAATGCCTTTTCTTAGTTTCCCCGGAGGCCGCATAGTGGATTGGAAGCGCTTCTTCTCCAGACCCGAGGCCGCCCAGCTTACCCCGGAACTGCGCGCCCGCATTCAAGCTTCGTTCGACCAGGCGGCCGGCGACGAAGAGCATTTCCCCTCCACCATCGATCCCCGCATTTACCACGTTAAGTTGATCCGCGAACACCTTGGCGAGCTCGGCGGACACCGCGTCCTCGATGTCGGCTGCGGCAAGGGACGCTTCGCCCGCGTCTTCCAGGAACAGGAGCCCAATGCGGAACTCTGGGGTCTCGATATCTCCGAGGAAATGCTCCGCTACGTTCCCGCCGGCATTCACACGCGCGCCGGAAGCATGACCGAACTCCCCTTCGAAGATGGGTTCTTCGACGGCGCCTACGCCACCGAAAGCCTGGAACATGCCGTCGAGATCGCGAAGGCGGTAAGCGAGATCTGCCGTGTGGTAAAACCCGGCGGGCGCATCGCCATCATTGATAAGAATGCCGAACATTGGGGCCGCCTGAACACCCCGGAATGGGAGAAGTGGTTCACCCGGAAACAGCTCGAAACCTTGCTGAGCCGCCACTGCCGCCAGGTCTCCAGCCGCCTCATCTCTTACTGGGAAGACGTCGAACCGGACGGACTTTTTGTCGCCTGGCTGGCCGTCAAATAAGAGACTATCCGACGTACCAGGACCACCATTTCTGCCTTCCCGCAGCCTACGTAAATCCATATTTCTGTGTACGATGCGATGGAGATTTACCCAATTATTAACTTGTTGGTCCCATAGAAACTATTTGCTTGACACCGGCTTAACCAATCCGTAAACTCACTCCAATAATCTTCAGCTTCACACGGATACAACGGGAGTCTGTTCCCGCATTTGCACGGAGATTAGGAGGGGTTATGGCCAGCGGCACCACTCGTTCATTTACGCCAGCCTGTTCACCTTCAATCGCAACCAGCACCAAGGGGGCACAATGACAGTACTTCGCAGACGCTCTTCCCTCGGGTTTACCGCTTTACTCGCGGGAATTCTAATCGCTTCCAGCACGGTTCCTGGCTGGTCGCAAGCCACTTCCACAGCCACAGTCGCCGGTTTGGTGACGGATGAACAAAATGCCGCCGTCGTGGGCGCGGAGGTTCACCTTCTCGAAAGCGCGACGGGCAGTTCTCAGACCACGCTGACCAACGACACCGGCCGCTACGTCATCGTCAACGTACAGCCTGGAACCTACGTCGTCACCATCAGCAAGCAGGGCTTTACAGTTTTCAAGATCAGCGCGCAGAAGGTTGACGTCGGCTCCGCCATGACGATCAACGCGAGTTTGAAAGTCGGCTCCACTTCGACCACGGTCGAAGTCAGTGCTTCCGCAGGCGCAGATCTGCAGACCACCAACGCTACTGTCGGCAACACCCTGACCAGCGCCGCGCTGATGTTGCTGCCCAACATGGGCCGCGACGTATCCACGCTTGCCGTGCTGCAGCCCGGCACCACACCCGGCGGCATGACCGCGGGCGCGTTCTCGGATCAGAATGTGTTCACGCTCGATGGCGGCAACAATTCCGATGACATGGCCGGCAACAACACCAGCTACGTCACGAACTTCACCGGCACCGGCGGCACGCAGACCAACGGCAGCCCCTCCGGCATCGTTCCGACCCCGGTCGAAAGTATCGAAGAATTCAAAGTCGGCAGCTTCAACCAGACCGCCGATTTCTCCGGCTCCATCGGTTCCCAGGTGCAGATGGTGACCAAGCGCGGAACCAATGCCTATCACGGGTCCGCGTATGGCTTCTACTTCGCGACCAACGTCGGCGCCGCCAATAGCTGGAGCAACAATCACACGCCCTCCGGCGGCAACTCCTACACCGCGCTGCCTTCCAATCACCGCGACCGCTTTGGCGGTTCGCTCGGCGGCGTGCTGCTGCCCAAGCTGCTCGGCGGCAAGACTTACTTCTTCGTGAACTACGAAGGCAGCCGCTTCCCCAACGTCGGCACCATCGAAAAGAATTCGCCCTCCGCGCTGCTGCGCGCCGGCGTCATCCAGGTGGCCGATGCCAGCGGCAAATTCCAGCCCTATAACCTCAACCCGAATCCGGTAACGGTCAACGGCGTCACCTATCAGCCGGCCCAGTGCGGCGGAACCGCCTGCGATCCGCGCGGATCGGGCTCAACCCGATCGTTTCGAAGATCTGGCAGTATATGCCGATGCCGACCGATTTCACCGGAGCGGCGGGTGACGGCACCAACGTGGGCGGTTATATCGCCTCCATTCGCGCGCCTCTCACCACCAACGGCTACGTGGCCCGTATCGATCACGATATCAATGAGAAGAACCGCTTCTTCGCCACCTACCGCTACACCACACTCACCAGCCTGACCACCAACCAGGTGGATATCGGCGGCATCAACGGCGGTGCCGCGCTCGGCACCCCGACCGCCACCGCGCCCCGCAAACAGAAGCCCTCGCTTCTGGGTGCTCGGCCTGACCAGCTCCATCACGCCCACGATCACCAACGATTTCCGCTGGAACTATTCGCGCAATTACTGGCAGTGGTTCCTCACCGGCGGCGATGTGCCGCAGTTGCCCGGCCTCGCCGGCGCGGTCGAAATCGGCGGTGAGTCCGCCGGCACCAACGCGCTGATCCCGTACAACGTCAACGCGCAGAGCACCCGTACCCGTTTTTGGGACGGCAAGGACAGCCTGGTCAAAGATGATGTGACCATCATCAAGAGCAACCACCTGATCCAGATTGGCGGTTCCTATCAGAAGAACAGCGACATTCATGCCCGCACCGATAACGGCCAGGGTATCAATAACTCGCTGACTTACCAGATCACCTCTTCCAACATCAACTTCGGCAGCTTCAATTACCCGACCGGCATGCCGGCCAGCCAGGCGAGTAACTTCAATACCTATTACTCCTACGTAATGGGTATGGTGAGCCAGTCGCAGCTGGTCTACACGCGCACCGGTTCCAACCTCGCGCTCGGACCGATCGGTTCCAGCGCCGTGGCGCACAGCGTGATTCCTTACTACAACACCTACTTCGCGGATACCTGGCACATCAAGCCGAGCGTGACCCTCTCCTACGGTCTCAGCTATCAGCTCGAAATGCCGCCGCACGAAGATAACTCCAAGCAGGTATCGATGGTGTATCAGGACGGCTCCCAGGTGGATGCGGCCAATTACATGGCGCAGCGCATCAAAGCGGCGCTCGCCGGTTCGGTATACAATCCGACCCTGGGCTTCGCCACCGTCAACAACGTCGGCGCCGGCCAGAAGTACCCCTACAATCCGTTCTACGGCGGATTCAGCCCGCGCTTCTCGATCGCCTGGAATCCCAAGTATCAACGATGGAATCCTGCACACCCTGCTCGGCTCCAACTCCACCGTGTTGCGCGTCGGCTACGGCCGCCTCTTCGGGCGTCTCAACGGCGTCAACCAGTTGCTGGTGCCACTGCTTCCCCCGGGCCTGTTGCAGGCGGTTTCCTGCACCGGCGTCAGCCGCGTCACCGGCGGCAATCAGTGCCTGGGCAACAATGGCGTGGATCCGACTTCCGCCTTCCGCATCGGCACGGACGGACTCAGCGCTCCCCTGCCCAGCGTTTCCCCGACACTCAGCCAGCCGTACATTCCGGGTTTGAACGGCAACGCCGGAGCTTCCGACGTGACCGCGCTCGACCCCAAGTACCGGCCGGAACGCACCGACAACCTGACGGTCAGCCTGCAGCGCCAGATCAACAAGACGGTCAGCATGGAAGTCGGCTACATCGGCCGCATCATCCGCAACGAAATGCTGCCGATCAACCTGGATTCGGTACCGTACATGACCACGCTCGGCGGCCAGAGCTTCGCCAACGCGTTCTCGCAGATTTACTTCCCCACGGTTGCCGGCGGAACTCCTGCCGCGCAGCCCTTCTTTGAAGCGGCCCTCGGCGGCACCGCCGGTGCTTATTGCGCCGGTTTCGCCAGCTGCACCGCGGCAGTCGCCTCCAAGAACGCCGTCGCGATCAAGAACACGGCCATCTCCGATCTGTGGACCGCGCTCTATAAGGCTCCGGGTTGGACGCTTGGCCGCAGCCTGGTGGCCCAGCCGCTACCCGGGGGCACCACCAGCCAGGGCTACACCTACCTGCTGAACACCGCCCTCGGCTTCGGCAACTACAACGCGCTGTTCATCACGCACCACATCCGCGATTTCCACGGAATCACGGCGACCAGCAACTTCACCTGGGGCCGCGCGCTCGGCACCGGCACCACGTCGCAGGCCACCAGCTCCAACACTGCGCTGGATAACTACAACCTCCAGAACAACTACGGACTGCAGAGCTTCGACATCAAGTTCGTCTACAACATCGCCATGTACTACACCCCCAAGGTGTTCATGAGCCAGAAGGGCGTTCTGGGCCACGTGCTCGGCGGCTGGGTCTTCTCCCCGCTGTTCACCGCGCAGAGCGGCAACCCGATCGTCCCCGGCTATAGCGAAGGCGGCTGCACCAATTGCCAGGCGTTCGGCGAAGTCAGCACGACCTCGTCGGCCACCACGGCCTTCTCCACCAACACTCCGGCCGCTGCCCCGTACACGGGCGGCAGCAACGCGAACTACAACGTCGCCGGTTCCAACGGCGTCGGCACCACCAACCCGGCGGGCGTCAACATGTTTGCCGATCCGGCGGCGGTGCTGGCCGAATTCCGCAAGTGCGTCCTCGGCTTCGATGGCAACTGCGGCGGTCTGGCGATGCGCTCGGTTCCGCGCTGGAACGTCGATCTGGGTGTCCACAAATCCGTCGCGCTGTTCCGCGAAGGCATGGGCGCCGATTTCAGCTTCCAGTTCACCAACGTGATGAATCACGTGGTCATGGGCAACCCGACCTTGACCCTGACCACGCCTTCCACGTTCGGCCGCATGACCAGCCAGGCCAACACTCCGCGCAACATGGAGTTCGGCCTCCGGCTGCACTTCTAAACTGACCCTGTAACGCCTCCACTCGGAGGTGCAACTCAGAGGGGACCGGGCAACCGGTCCCCTTTTTTATTTGTAAGATGGACCAGATGCACCGCCTGCTGCTTGCCTTCGCCGCATGCCTCGCCTGCGCCCAAACAGCGGAGCAGCGCCCTGAGTTCGACGTCGCATCCCTCAAAGCGGTCGTGCTCGACGGCCAGGATACCTACACTGCAAATCTCGGCACGCTGAAGAATGGCGTGCTCGCCATGACCAACGTCACCCTGGCGGATTTGCTGCGTTCGGCGTATGGTATTCCGACCGAAGACCAGATCGCCGGTCCGTCGTGGATCAAGAGCAAGACCGTGCGCTTCGATGTGCAGGCGAAGACCTCGCCCGATACTACGCGCGATGCCGCGTTTCACATGCTCCAGCCGCTGCTGGAACAGCGCTTCCAAATGACCTTCCATCACGAGGAACGCGAGATGTCGTACCTCGCGATGACGCAGGCCAAAAGCGGCGCCAAGCTGCAAACCGCCAAAGAGCCGCCCGACGGGCCCCACCGGAACGCGCAACGGCCGCCAGATTCAGCACAATCACATCGACATGCCAATGCTGGCCTACCTGATTTCGCGCTTCACCCGGACGCGCGTCCTGGATATGACCGGGCTCAAGGGCTACTTCGAAGTGGACCTGCGCTGGTCACCGGACGACGCCCCGGCCGACGACCCGGTGGGCGGCCTGCCGATTCGCGAAGCCATCCAAAAGCAGCTCGGCCTGAGACTGGACGCTCGCAAGGGGCCCGTCGACACCCTGGTCGTCGATAAGGTCAATCAGGTTCCGCTCGAGAACTGACCTCCGGCGAGCGGGCTGTCACGTCAACATCAAATAAATTTAAAGCGCTTGCGCTCTAACACTTCTCCCAGTTTTGCCGGTTCCCGGCAGGCCGTTTTTTGAGCCTCGTGTGGGAATGTGGAGGCAGGAAGAGAGTTGAACTTCCCCGATCCGTGACAAGACTCTTGTCACGGATTTTTTCACATCCCCTATTTTCAGTTACTTACATTTTCCCGTGACAAGAGTCTTGTCACGGCGTGGAGTTAGCGATGGAGAACGAGAGCAACGAAATGCTCGATCTGGGCATAGCCCTGGGACAAAATCAGGCATTCGGATTGATCGCGGGCCGCTGTTCAGCGGCTCAGGCGGAAGGGCTGACACGCCTGCGAAACGAGAAGCGCTACAAGCAAGTCGATGAGCACTGGAAGGATTTCTGCTCGCGGTATCTGCGCATGAGCGGCACTCAGGCAGACAACATCATTCGACTATGGGAGGAATTCGGCGCGGGTTACTTCGATCTTGCGCAACTCACCAGAGTGTCGCCGGAGACTTACCGGGCGCTCGCACCCGCCGTGGAAAACGGCGTATTGAATTTGAACGGAGAGGAGATCGCTCTCACGATGGAGAATTCCCGCAAGGTGGCGGCGGCCGTCCGGGAGGTGCGCCGGAGTATCCCCGCGAAGAATACGGCGGAGCTGCCCCTGGCCGATCGCGTGGCGCGGCTCGATCAATTGTGCAATACGCTGATTGACGAATTCACGGCGATTCCCGATATCTCGGCGGAGGCTTTCCAGGCCTATCGCGTGGCCCTGCTGAACCTGTATAGCGCGCTGCGCCGCATCCGCAGCCAGTTCCGCTACTAGCCCGGGCACACGATCGGGTACACAGTCGAGCGGCGGCGGCACGCATGAGATAATGGCTCACGCCATGTCAGCATCTTGCATATTTCGTGTCTCCACCGCCGCTCTGCTGGCGGCCGCCGCGCTCTGCGCGCAGCCGGGTCGTGGCGGGCCGCCGATGTCCGACTCTCTGCGCCAGGCGCAGCAATTGATGCGCGAGGGAAAGCTTGACGGCGCTTTGGCGATCTACGAAAAGGAGAACGCGCACAACCAGGCGGGCACCGTGCTGGACCTCATGGGCAAGGGCGGCGACGCGCGCAAACACTTCCAGGCTGCCATCGATAGCGCGCCCGACGCAGCCGCCAAGGCCAACGCCCAGCGCTCCATGGCGATGTCGTACGCCTTCGAAGGCGATTGCCGCAATACCGTGAAGTACGAGCAACTCGTCATCGGCTACTGGGCAACGCGCGAGCAGGCGGAACCGCAGAACGCCTTCTATCAGGAGGGCGAGATGGCCAATGAAGCGGCGCGCGTCTGCATCGATGCCGGAGACCTCGAAGCTGCCGAGACGTGGTATCGCAGGGGGACCGAAATGGGGCTGAAGGAACCCGGGGGCCAGACCCATCCCGCCAGCCTTTGGCATTTCCGCCTGGAACACGCGCTGGCGCGCCTGGAAGCGCGCCGGGGCGACCGGGCCGAAGCGCAGAAGCACGTGGATGCCGCCAAGGCGTTGCTGGATGGCGACCCCAAGATGGCCGAACAGCAGGCGCGTTTCTATCCCTACCTGACCGGTTATGTCGCCCTGTATACCGGCAATTTCAAGCAGGCGCTCGCGGACTTTGAGAAAGCGGTGGCGATGCCGGGCAATAGCGCCGATCCGTTTTATCAGTGCCTGCTCGGCATGACTTACGAGAAGCTCGGCGAGAAGGAAAAGGCGCTGGAGTGCTACCGCAAGGCGTCCACCACGACGGCGCACAATCCACCGGCGGCGTTCGCCAGGCCATTCACGCGCAAGAAACTTTCGTAGGCTTTATTGCGCGGCTTTGCGGCGGCTCAGCCTCTCGAGCGCCTGCCGGGCTTCGGGAAACTCGGGGCGGATGCGCAGCGCTTCGGATAACTGAGCGGCGGCTTCCTCCGGCCTGCCCAGGCTATCCAGCGCGATCCCCAGATTGAAGCGCGCTTCGGCATCGGCCGGCCTCAAATTCACCGTGGTCCGGAACTCCCGTTCGGCAGCCTGTATCTTGCCGCCCTGCGCGAGCGCGATGCCGAAGTTGTAGTGCGCATCGGCATTTTCCGGTTGGAGGCGCAGGCCTTCGGCGAAGGCAGCGGCCGCTTCGTCATTGCGGCCGAGCGCGCCCAGCACGGAGCCCAGGCGGATCTGCGCATCGGCCAATTCCGGATTGAGGCCGACGGCGGTGCGCAGTTCGGGAAGCGCCTTTTCGAACTGTCCCTGTTTGGCGAGCACCTGCCCCAACTGGGAGTACGCAAGCGCATAGCGCGGGCGCACGCGAACCGTCTCGCGCAGGTGCTCTGCCGCCGCGGGCAGTTCGCCGCGCGCCTCCAGAAGACAGGCGAGATTGTAGTGGGCGACGTAGTTCTCCGCAGTGACATCGATCGCGCGCCGATACAAGGTGTCGCTGTTGCGCCAGTACTGCACCTGGCGCGCGGTAAGCACGAGACAGGCCAGGCACACGGCGGCGGCCAGCGCCATCCCGGCGCGCGGCCGGCTGTTCGAAGGCGGCGGCTGCGCCCCATACCAGGAGGATGGCGAGACCGACCATCGGGATGTACGTGTAGCGGTCCGCGCGGGCCTGGGCGCCGACCTGGATCAGGCCAATCACCGGCAGCAGCGTGACGATGTACCAGAGCCATCCCACGGCGAGGTACGGGCGGCTGGGATAGGCGCGAAGCACGAGCACGGTGATGGCGGCCAACGCGATACCCGCGATCACCGCGGGCGCCAGCAGCGAGCCCACCGGGTAGGGATAAAATACCGCCAGATCCACCGGCCACAAAGTTTGCAGAATGTAAGCGGCGTAGGAGATCAGCGAATTTTCGAAACGCCGCGCGAGGGGAATGATCGCAACGGAAGCTGTCGCGCCCACTTCGCGGTGCACCAGAAAAGTCACCACGGAGGCGGCCAGGGAAGCGGCGAAGAACGGAAGCTTTTCCACAATGCGGGTGCCGCGCCGCAATGGCCAGCGGTCCAACAGCAGGAGCACGAAGGGCAAGGTCACGAGCATCGGCTTGGCCATCAGGCCGAGGCAGAAGAAACACAGGGCCGCCGCGTACTGGAGCGGTCTTGGACGCGCGGCATAGGCAGCGTAGCACCACAACGTCAGCACCCAGAAGAGGGCGCTCAACACGTCTTTGCGCTCCGCGATCCACGCCACGCTCTCCACGTGCAGCGGATGCAGCGCGAAGAGGAAGGCGACCAGCGCGCTTCGCCAGCGGGCGCCGGTGAGACGCTGGAGCAGCGCGAACCACAGCAGGGAGGTCAGCAGGTGAATGCTCAGATTCGTGAGGTGATGCCAGCCGCTATCCAACCCGAAAAGGCTGCAATCCAGCATGTGGGAGAGCCAGGTGAGCGGGAACCAGTTGCCCGCGAACGAAGTGCGGAATGCCCACGCGGCGCCGGCCCAGGTCAGCCCCGCCTGCACGTGCGGATTCGCCGTCACATAGTCGGGATCGTCATAACTCACGAAATCGAAGTGCAGGACCGGAAGATAGGCCGCGAGAATGGCCACAGCTAAGAGAGCGTAAATCCAGACGGCGCCGCGCGCGGCCTTCGGCAGGGACTTAGGTCGCGATGCGGAGCGTGGTCTGGCCATGAAGCGCGGTTACTTCGCGCTGAATTTGGTCCACGGCCGGGCGGGCATATCGTGGAGCATGTCCTTTTGCCAGGCGAACTCGGGGTGTTTGGCCAGCAGCTCGGACGCTTTGAAATTGCGGCCGCAGGCATGGCCGAGAGCGGCGGAGAGCGTCATTTTCTCGGAGGACGCAGCGTCGGCAACCTTATTCTGCACGGCCCCGGCGGGAGCATAAGGCGGCTGCCAGGTGCCCATACCGCGGGGTGAGCTATCGACGTGGCCGCAGAGGGTGCGCTCGTCGTAATCCTGCTTGCCCTCGAAGGCATCGAAGTGGTCGCCGAGGAACTTCTGCGCGGCGGCGGCATCGATCTTGCCCTTGTTCTGATCCATCAGGGCCAGCCAGCGCTCATGGCGGGCATTCTCGCTCTTGCTGCGATCCTTGGCGTCGAAATCGGTCTCTTCGCGAATCAGCTTGGGATCGTTGGGGAAGTTGGAGCCGACGAAAAAGCCATCCTTGGTACGCTGCAGAATCACGTTCTTCAAACCGAGTTCCAGGCTCGCCACTTCGTCGGTCTTGCGGTCGGCAATCAGCCAGTTGTTGGCGTAGCCGCCGTTGTTGCCTTCCTTCATGATGCGCGCGTAGTCGTCGATCGACTCGGAGTATTGCATGGCTTTGCGGGCGCGGACAAATTCGGGGATCCCGTTGGGATCGAAGCCGGTGAAGCTGGAGATGGTGGTTTCGGTGATCAGGATGCCGGCGGAGTTGATGCCGAAATCGTCGCCGGAGTGGATCAGGCCGGGCATGCCGTCCATCACGATACGGCTGCCCTTGGCGGGGGAGATGTCGAAGATGACGTTCCAGCGTTCGCCGGAGGAGTAACTGGTCCAGTTATTGTGGGCGATGACCACGCGATGGTCTTTGGTGTAGCTGCCGGTGGCGACGAAGGCGCTGCAGTGGTCGCCGGGCCCGGCGCCATTGCTGGGCGTGCCGGCCGATTTGTCGTACCACTTATCGTAGTAGGGAAGTTCGAGCCAGGCATTGAGCGCGACGATATCCCAGATGTCGAGCTTCACGTTCCTGGCCTTCAGCCCTTCGACGATGCCGTTCAGCTCCTCGCGATACTCCTGCTCCACATGCGGCCAGAACGTCTGTTCGGCGGCCTTGCGGAAGAAGGCCCAATCCTTCTTCTCTTCGTGGATCATTTCGGCGGAGATGGCGTGGAAGTTGTCCTTGATTTCGGCGGAAAGCAGGTAGCCGTGCTGGAAACCGATTTCAGCGGGTTTGCCTTCCAGGTGAACCTGAATCCAGCCATTGCGCTCAGTGGCGCGCGAGGCTTTTTTCAAGCGCGAATCGGTCTGCGGCTCGCGGGAAACCAGGGTAAGCCCCAGCACCAGCAGGAGAACCGCGGAAAGAACGGCTGTACGTCGCATCCCGCTATTATAAGTGAGGATCGCATGGACGAAATCAGGCAAGCCGAAATCAAGCAAGCCAGAAAGTTAACCGCACACGTAAAAGCCGCCGGTTGAGCGAGCAAGCTGAGTCCAAAGTTATTGGACAAGGTGCTGGCCACGGTGCCGCGGTGGCCGAATGAGAATGTGCTGGTAGGGTTTGACACTGCCGACGATGCCGGCGTGTACAAGCTGACGGCGGAGCTCGCCCTGGTGCAGACGGTGGATTTCTTCACGCCGGTGGTGGACGACCCGTACACCTTCGGGGCAATCGCGGCGGCCAATTCCTTGAGCGACGTGTATGCGATGGGAGGGCGGCCGATTTCGGCGCTCTCGATTCTGGCCTATCCGGCAACAGGCGATATGGACGATCTGGCGGCGATTCTGAAGGGCGGCGCGGAGAAAATGCGCGAGGCCGGCTGCTCGATTCTGGGCGGGCACAGCGTGAACGACGACGAGATCAAGTTCGGTTACGCGGTAACGGGAACGGTGCATCCGGCGCGGGTAAAGGCGAACGCCGGCGCGCGCGCGGGGGACGCGCTGGTGTTCAGCAAGCGACTCGGCACCGGGGTGATCTCGACGGCGCTCAAGCGCGGGATGGCGCGCGAGGCGGATATGGAGGCGGCGATCGCTTCGATGCTGACGCTGAATCGCGGCGTGTGCGAAGAGATGCTGCGCTACGATGTGGGCGGCTGCACGGATGTGACGGGCTTCGGGCTGATCGGGCACGCGCGCGAGATGGCGATTGCGAGCGGAGTGACGCTGGAAATAGAGAGCGACGCGCTGCGGTTTCTGCCCGGCGCGGTGGAATATGCGCGCGCCGGCGCGATTCCGGCGGGACTGAAGAACAATCGCGAATTCGCGGAGTGCGCGGTGGAGATGGCGCGCGCGCTGCCGCGCGGAAATCGAAGACCTGCTGTACGACCCGCAGACCTCGGGAGGGCTGCTATTCACGCTGCCGGAGAGCGACGCGGCGAAATTGACGGGTGCGTGGCGGGTAGGGCGGGTGCTGCCGCGCGGAGAGAAAGCGATTCGAATTTTATGACACCAAAAGCTATGCATAACCCCATCATTGTGGCGCTGGATGTGGAATCCGCGGCCGAGGCGCGCGCTATGATCGCGCGCATCGGTCCGCGAGTCAATTTCTACAAGGTCGGGCTGGAACTGTACGCGGCTTCGGGCATGGAGGTAGTGAAGGAACTGCTCGGGCAAGGCAAGCAGGTGTTTCTCGATCTGAAAATGTACGACATTCCGGAGACGGTCTCGCGAGCCGTGGCGCAGGTGGCGAAGACCGGCGTCCGCTTCCTGACGGTGCACGCGGTGGGCAGCGTGATGCGCGCGGCGGTGGCGGCGCGGGCGGGCAGCAGCCTGCAGATTCTGGGAGTGACGGTGCTGACCAGCTTCGGACCGGAAGACCTGGACGATTTGGGCTACGAAGGGACGATTGCGGAACTGGTGGAGCGGCGTGCGCGGAAGGCCGCGGAGTTGGGCGTGGATGGCGTGGTGGCATCGCCGCTGGAGGCGGCGGCGGTGCGGCGGATCGTGGGGCCGCAAATGGTGATCGTGACGCCGGGCGTGCGCTCGGCCGGGGTGGCGGCGGGCGATCAGAAGCGGGTGGCGACTCCGGCGCAGGCCGTGCTGGATGGCGCCAACTACCTGGTGATGGGCAGGCAGATCACGCGGGCGGCGGACCCGGCGGCGGCGGTTGAGCAGGTCCTGATGGAACTTGCGAAAATGGAGTAATGCTGAAGCGTGTTGCGTTTGTTCCCCTGCTGCTGGCGGTGTGCCTGGCGCAGGAATCGTCGCACAACGGGATTGACCGGGGATCGCTAGACCCCACCTGCAAGCCGTGCCAGGATTTCTGGCGGTACGCCAACGGCGGCTGGATGGACAAGAACCCGATTCCGGCGCGGTTTTCTTCCTGGGGTCCGGCGTCTGTGCTGGCGGAAGGGACGCGCGAACATCTACGCGACATTCTGGAGGCGTCCAAGGGCACGAAGGTCGGCGACGTGTATGCGGCGTGCATGGACACGGCGACGATCGACGCGTTGGGAGTGAAGCCCCTGGAACCGCACTTCCGGCGGGTGGCGGCGATCGGCTCGGCGAAGGAACTGAGCGCGGGGCTGGTAGCGGCGCAAAGCGTCACGGGCGTGGGACCGTTCACGCTGGAAGTGATGGGCGATCTCAAGAATTCCAAAGATGTGATTCTGTATGTGGACAGCGGCGGACTTTCGCTGCCGGAGCGGGATTACTACTTCAAGGACGATGCGCGATCGAAGCAGATTCGCGAGGAGTTTCTGAAGCACGCGGCGCGCATGCTGGAACTGGCGGGCGATAAGCCGGCGGACGCGGCGGCGCAGGCGCAGACGATTCTGGCGTTCGAGACCAAGCTGGCGGATGCCACCAAGACGGCGGTGCAGCGCCGCGACCTGGCGGCGATGTACCACAAGACGGATCTGGCGGGGCTGACCGCGATGGCGCCGAACTTTGACTGGAAGCTGCTGTTCCACGAGTTGCACCTTTCCCCGGCGGCAGCGATCAACGTCAACGAACCGGAGTTCCTGAAGCGATTCGACCAGCAACTGACGGCAGCGCCGCTGGCCGATTGGAAGACGTGGCTGCGGTGGCGTCTTTTGACAGGGAGCGCGGCGCGGCTCTCGAAGCCATTCGTCGATGAGAACTTCCACTTCAAGAGCACGGTGTTGACTGGGGTCACGGAGCAGCAGCCGAGATGGCGCACGTGCACCGCGGTGGCGGATGGCTCCATGGGCGAAGCATTGGGTGAGTTGTATGTGGCCAAATACTTTCCCCCGCAGGCCAAGCAGCGCGCTAGGGAACTGGTGGAGAACCTGAAGGTCACGCTGGGAGAGCAGATACAGGGCTCGGAGTGGCTGGCGGCGGATACCAAGCGCAACGCCATGTTGAAGCTGAATGCGTTTGTGGCGAAGGTGGGGTATCCCGATAAGTGGCGGGATTATTCGTCGCTGAAGGTCGATAAGAAAACCTATTTCGAGAATGTGGTTGCGGCGCTGCGATTCGAACGCGCGTTTCAGATGGCGAAGATCGGCAAGCCGATCGACCGCAACGAATGGGGCATGACGCCGCCGACGCTGAACGCTTATTACAATCCGCTGATGAACGAGATCGTCTTTCCGGCGGGAATTTTACAGCCGCCGTTTTTCGATGGGGCGGGCGACGATGCGCTGAACTATGGGGCGGCGGGCGCGGTGATCGGGCACGAGATGGGGCACGGCTTCGACGACCAGGGATCGCAATTCGACGCGGAAGGCAACATGAAGAACTGGTGGACGCCGGCGGACCAGAAGAGCTTCGGAGAGCGCGCCACCTGCGTGGTGGAGCAGTACGACGCGCTGGACATCGGCGGCGGATTGCATCACAAAGGCAAGCTGGTGGTGGGCGAGGCGATGGGAGATTTGAACGGGCTGAAGCTGGCGTATCGCGCGTACCACCGGTCGTTAAAGGGCAAGGAAGCGCCGGTAATCGACGGCTTCACGGGGGATCAGCGATTCTTCCTGGCGTTCGCGCGGGTGTGGGGATCGCAATCGCGGCCGGAGGCGGTGCAGTTGCAGATCAACACGGATCCGCACCCGATCGCGAAATTCCGCGCGATCGGGACGCTGCAGAATATGCCGGAATTCCGCAAGGCGTTCGAGTGCCAGGCGACGGATACGATGGTGCGGCCGGACGAGAAGCAGTGCACCCTCTGGTGAGGCCGGCCGGCGCTCAGCGCTTTGAGGGAATGACCACCTTGGCGCCGGACATGGCGGATTCGACTTCGTCGATGGTTTCGGGGACGAAGGCGGAGAGGTTTTCGTAGCCGGTTTCGGTGATGACGAGGACGTCTTCGAGGCGGATGTAGATGCGGTCTTCGGGGACGGTAAGAGCGGGCTCGATGGTGAACACGTAGCCGGGCTTGAGCAGTTCCTGCGGGGACTGCACGTCGTGAACTTCCATGCCGACGGGGTGGCCGAGGCTGCGGCCGACGTTGTTGCGGTAGCCTTCGACGAAGCGCTGGGCGGCCTGCTTGTACTTGTCCTTGGTGAAGGGGTGCGACGCCATGATGGCATCCATCTTTTTCACGGCATCCTGCATGACGGCGCGGGCGGTTACGTTGGGCCGGATGGAAGTCATGAGGGCCTGGTAGAGCTTCACGTACACACCGTAGAGTTCGCGCTGATCGGCGGTGAATTTACCGCTGGCGGGGAACTCGCGCGTGACGTCTGAGGCGTAGTACTTATAATCGGGCGCGTAATCGAAGAGAACGAGATCGCCGGCCTTAAGCTGTGCCTGGGCGGCGTGGTAGTGGGGCCAGAAGGAGTTGGTACCCGCGGCGACCAGGCCGAAATAGGCGAAGGACTGCGAATTGTTCTTCTTGAAAACGTAATCGCCGATGGCCTCGATTTCGTATTCGTACATGCCGGGTTTGGCGGCGCGCATGGCTTCAATCATGGCGATGCCGGCGATGCGGGTGGATTCGCGGAGCAGGGCGAGTTCGCGCGGGCTCTTGATGCTGCGCATGGCATCGAGGATCTGGTCCAGGTCTTTGATTTCGAATTGCGGCGCCTGGGCGTGGAGCTTTTCCCGGAAGACCATTTCGCGCGAGGGGCGGCCGTCCCAGGGATCGGCGGCGGTGGCGGCGAGATGGACGGCGGTGCGATCGGGGGTGACGGCGGCTTGGGATTCGGGGCGGAAGGGAGTATAGAGGAGGCGGTGATCGTCGCCGAGCTTTTTGAGATCGTCGCCGAAAGTTGCGCGGTCGGCGACGCGGGGGATGCCGGTGAGCGCGACGGCTTCGCTCGCCGGGGGCAAGGAGGGGGCCTTCGGAGCGCTCGGCGCGTTCATTGCGCGGAGTGAGGTAGAGGGTCGCGGATTTGGAACGGCCGTCGAGCAGAAGGATGGCGCGTGGCGATTCGACGCCGGTGAGATAGAAGAAATGGTTGTTCTGGCGGAACTTGACGTAGGCGGCATCTTCGGTGGCGCCGAGGACGACTGCGACGTTATCGCCGATGCGATCCATCAGGCGGGCGCGGCGCTGGGCGAACTCTTCCCTGGGAAGCGAGTCGGTGAAGAGGGGCGGCTGGGCGAGGGCCGGCTGTATCAGGGCCGGAACGATTAGTACGATCAGCATCCAAATCTTGCTCATGGGAACTGATTTTACTTGACTTCAAAATCCTTTGACTCTAGTTTGTAGAAGTGGCAAAGGGAGAGTACCTCGGAGAGTTCGAACAGATCATCCTGCTGGCGGTGCTGCGGTTGGAGGCGGACGCGTACGGAATGGAAGTGCGCCGGGAGATCGAGGCGCGAACCGGGCGTGACGCTTCGATCGGGGCGGTGTACGCGACGTTAGACCGGCTGGAAACCAAGGGACTGGTGCGCTCGCAGGAGCTTGCTCCGGAAGGCGCGAAGGGACGTCCGCGGCGCTTGTACCGGGTGACGGCGGCGGGGGGCGGGCGCTGGAGCGCGCGCAGGAAGCGTTCGCGAGTATGTGGGAAGGCGTCAAGGTGCGCGGGCTATGATGCGGCCGCCGAAGATCGCGGAGTGGCTGGTGCGGATGAGTTGTCCGGCGCGCGATCTGCCGTACGTGCTGGGGGATCTGGATGCGGAGTATGCGCTGCGCGGCGGACCGAAGGCCTGGTACTGGCGGCAAGCGATCCGTTCGGCGGGGCAACTGGCGATGCTGGGAATGCGGCGGGCGGATTGGGAGTATTCGCTGCTGGCGGTGTTTGCTGGCGTCAGCGGCGCCGGCGGTACTGATGGAAGGCTGGTGGGGTTTCGTGCTCCGCCACGTACCGCTCAAGGCGGACGTGGTGAGGCAGGCGGATTTCGCAGTGATCAGTCTGGCACTGAGCGCGGCGGTGGCACTCTTTGCGGGTACGACCTGCACGCGGCGCGGGCTGCGGCTGGCGGTTCCGGCGGCGTGGATGTTTGTGCTGTTGGGACAGGCGGCGGCGCACAATCGGGTGCCCGGATGGTTTTGCGGCGCGGAATGGCAACGGTGGGGCTGGCGCTGACGGCGGGCGCATGGGTGCGGGAAAGGTTCGACAGGCCATCGGGAGGAAGGTTGGCATGAAGTGGATCAAGATTGCGGGGAGTGTGGCGGCGGCGTTGATCGTGCTGCCGATTGTGG
Source organism: uncultured Solibacteraceae bacterium (assembly GCA_963811575.1). Taxonomy (GTDB): domain Bacteria; phylum Acidobacteriota; class Terriglobia; order Bryobacterales; family Bryobacteraceae; genus Solibacter. The sequence continues at coordinate 1,424,320 of CAWERY010000018.1, forward strand.
CGCTGGCAATCGCGGGCGCGGGACAGGATTCCAACCGGATGGTGAATACGATTGTGATTCACCGGAAGCCGGAGGCCATTTGGCCATGGCTCTATAAGCCGGACAAGGTGAAACAGTGGGTGAGCTGGCTGGTGGAGATTCGCGAGAAGGGTGATGGAGAACCGACGGTCGGCGGGAGCGCGGTGTGGGTGATGGAAGACCGCAACAACGGAAACGCGCGCATGGAGATGACGGGCACGGTGGAGGCGGTGGAACCGAACCGGCGGCTGGCGGTGCGGATCGCGGCGCCGGCGGAGTTCACCGGGAGTGCCGTGTACACGCTGACGCCGCTGGATGACGGGAGCACGCGCGTGGAGGCCGACGCGCGGTACGTATTCGACAATGGTTTCGCGCGCTTTCTGACGCCGGTGATCTGCTGGCAGGCGAAGAAGAAAATGCAGGGAGACATGGAACAGTTACGCACGCGAGTGGAAGGTGGCAATTGAGAGTTCTCACGTTGGCTTTACTGATGGGGCTGCCGCTATTGGGCGCGGACCCGCATATGACGGTGGGGGAGCGCGAGAAGGCAGTGCGCTACCTCCAGGAATCGCGGGCGGAATTTCTGGCCGCGATCGAGGGGGTCAGCGAGGCGCAGTGGCGGTGGAAGCCGGCTCCGGAAAGATGGAGCGTGGGCGAGGTGGCGGAGCACATCGTAACGGCGGAGGCTTCGATGTGGCGGAAGATTCAAGATGCGCTGGCGGCGCCGCCGAACGCGGCGTGGGAGGCGCAGACCAAAGGCAAGACGGAGATCATCGAGCAGGTGATGGCGCCGCGGCTGGGGCGCGCCACGGCGCCGGAGCCGTTGGTGCCGAAGGGTGACATGACGAAGGCGCAGGTGAAACTGCAGTTCGAGCGGCAGCGGGCGGATTTCGAAAAATTCGCACGGGACACGGACCTGGCGTTGAAGGAGCATACGGCGGAACATCCGTTCGCGATGTTCAATCCGTTGAATGCGTATCAATGGCTGATTTACGCGCCGCTACACACGATGCGGCACGATAAGCAGATAGCGGAAGTGAAGGCCACGGCGGGCTATCCGAAATAGCGCGGCCCGGCGGCGCGGAGTTCAGAACTGGATGCTCTGGGTCGAAGTTGCGGGCAGGTAGAAGACTCCGGAATCGTTGAGCGGGGCGCCGGCTCCGGCCCAGAATACGGCGAGGAAAGTTCGAAAGGGATATTTCACGGAGATCTTCACCGTTTGTCCGGGAGCGTTGGCGCCTGTGGGCGGCCAGACTGTGCTGCTGGCGAGCTGATTCGTCATGGTATCGGACGACGCGGAGCCGCTGGCCGGAGTAAAGGTTACGTTGACGCCGTTCGGGTCGAGCCCGACGCCGGCCGTTTTGATGACGCCGGCAATGCCGCCGATCGTGACCTGGCAGGTGTTGGGTGAAGCGCAGCCGCTGCCGTGCATCGCGGCATACCGCGTACCTTCGCGGACGGCATATGCCAGCGTGTGATAGATCCACATACCGCGCGAGATTTCAAAGATCGAGATAAAGATAAAGATCATGGGGATCCCGACCAGCGTGAACTCCAGGATCGTGCTGCCGCGGCGGCCTTTGCGTTTGGCGGTCATCAGCTTCGCACCCTCATCTGAACATTCCGGGTTACGTTGAGCCTGCCCATCAGCAGGCCGGGAATCGGAATCAGACTTACGCCCTGATAGGTCACCGAAACTGATGTCGCGGGTGAGCCATCCACACCGGTGATGGAAGTGGCAGTAACGGTGAGCGGATTTGCGCCGCAGCTCGAGAGGCTGGTTACGTTGGGCAGGCTGACCAGCTCGGCGCGAACCATCGCGCAGGCCGTGGTTTGATCGGCAACCACACCCGAACTCTGAGACGTGTACTCCGCCGCAACGCGCGTGGCATTCTCCACCGAGATCAACGCGTAGGTATAAAAGCCCATGTCCACGACGCCGACAAACAGGAAGAGAATCCAGGGAGCGAGTAAGCTCAATTCAATCAGCGCACTGCCCTTCTCGCGGGAGCGTAACTTCTTTAACTTGCAGTTCATTCCAACACCACCATTTTCTGAATCGGCGAACCGTTCGGAAGCAGAGCGTAGTTATCGTTAAAAGTGGTTGTGCCTACCAGGCTGATGGTATCCGCGACCAGAATCGTGTATGCCGTATTGACCGCGGAGTTTCCGTAGATTGTGATGGCAGCGTTCTTGGCGTAGATAGTGCCCTGATACACGGAGGTGCTGCCGCCTCCGTAAGTATCTGAGCTTGCCGGAGCGTTGCGATCCTCGAAAAAGAGGATTCCGGCATAGGTTCCCGAGGTGGGGGCGGTCAGGTTTGCGTTGGAGTTGGCCGCAATGCTGATGGGACTATACGAAATAGTGCCGTGATTCGTGGTGGCGCCGAAGGTGTTATAGATGAACACATTGGTACCGTTGATGGTCGAATTGGAGCTCTGCGTGGACAGGCCGCCACCTACGATGATGTAGTTGCCAGGGTTGAGCGTAAAGGTGTTGTTGCCGACGTTGATACCGCCGCAATAGACACCGGGATTCAGGGTTGGGTTGGACCAGTTGGAGGCACTGTAGTTGTAATAGTCGCAGGTATACGGAGCGCTGGTGGGGCCGGCAGACTGGCGAGCGGGTCGGTGATGGGGAAGACGTGGGTGTTCGGGGCAGGGGTCAACAGATAGTGGGTGTTGACACCGCCGACTACGTCATACTCCGGGGCCGAGATGGTGCCGCCGCCATTGCTGCCCAAGGCAGTGGTGCTGTCGCTATTCACAAAAATCCCGCAGGCGGAAGTGAGCTGGGCGGTGCCGCCCACCGAGAGGGCACCGGACTGGTGCGCATTGAGAGCGTAGATGCAATCGCTGGCACCGGTGACGGCGGCACTGGAGCGGGCTGCGACCAGGCCGGAGGTGTTGCCGAGAACGGCCGAGAAGATGGTGGGCACTTTTTGTACGACCCGAAAGGTGACCCAATAGGAAGAGGAAGATATACCGGAAACGCTGGGAGGGGCACCACCGGCACCGGCCTGGTAGGTCACCCATTGATTGGCGCCGTTGAAGCCGTGCTGCTGGGCATACATGCAGCCGTGCTCGATCGAGTTGGCCGGCGTGGTGATGTTCGAGGGACAGGTAGTGGGATTTGCACTGCAGGTAACGTTGCTGCCTCCGCAACTGAAGGAAGCGCCCCCGACGGTGGCGTGAAAATCGATAATTGCGGCCTGTGCAGCGGCTTCCGCGGCCGTCTGGGCCGACATTTTAACGAAGTGCATGTAGCCGATGTCGGTTACGAGGCCCATCATTCCAAAGATAGGGACCATGGCCAGAGTGAACATGATCAACACTTGGCCGCTACGTTGATTCAAGCTATATTTTTTCAATCTCACGGAAATTCCCCTACTGGAAAAAACTCCAGCCGGACGGCACTCAGCGCCTACCGTGAATTGATTGAAACAGAGGTGGGAGGCAGCAATCAATATTAACTGTAACTAGTACTGCCAGTGATTAGACGGGGTTCTGCCGCAGTTTGCTTACGCGCACGGAAAAAAATCTTTTACTTTCATCGAAAACATCTCGATAGTACCTGCATTACCAAAAGTTATTGTAGATAACGTAGTAACAGCCGTTATGATCAATCCAGGTGGAACCGCCGCACACATCGCAACCGCCCGCGCCCTCGGCCGCCGACCTCGAGCTTGAAGTGGCTCGACTGCACGAGGAGTTTTCCGCGGAACTGATGGCTTATGCGGTTTCGGTCATGCGGTGCCAGGATACGGCGCGGGAGAGCGTCCAGGAAGCATTCCTGCGATATTTCATCGAACGGCATTACGGCCGGGTAGTGGAACATCCGCGCGCGTGGCTTTACCGGGTTGTCCGCAACTACCTATTGGACCGGATGGACACGGCGGCCATGAAGCATGAAGTGGGGCAGGACGAGGCAGCCGATCTGCCCGACCAGCATCAGGGCCCCGAGGAAAAACTGCGATCCGCCCAGATGGCTCAACAACTCACGACGCTGCTTTCGCCCAGAGAAATGGAATGCCTGGGTCTGCGCGCCGACGGGTTGTCCTACGAAGAGATAGGGAAAGTGCTGTGCGTAAGACCGGGAACGGTGAGCGCACTTCTCACACGAGTTTATAAGAAGCTTCGCGAAGCGGCGCAGAGCGGCGAATACTGCCGCCTGTCCACGACCGAAGCACTCATGTTCCTGATCGAGGGAGGACCGTATTCATCCCCATCCTGATATCGCAACTCTGGTGCTCTATCGCGACGACGAACTTTCATCCAACGTCCGGCAGACCATAGAGGCCCATCTGAACGAGTGCGTGGGTTGCCGGTCGGATTATGAACTCATCCGCAACGCATTGTTGGAAGTACAAAGGGAGTGCGACGCGCCCAAACCAACGGCAATGTGGGAGGGCGTGCAAGCGAAGATCCGGCAGTGGAAGGCCGCTCAATCGCAGGCGGAATTGGGGGCTGCGGCGGTCCGGGGGCGGGTAACCCGGCAGGCCGGGTTATTCCTGGGCGATCTGGCGGCACACAGGGTTCTTCAACCGGCGTCGCCGGACAATCACGATCTGTTGTCGATACTCGAACCGGTCTTGGCCGACTTTCTGGGCTCCGGAGCTGCCGCCGCGCTCATGCATCGCGTTGTAGACACGGCGATTGTAAAGATCTAGGCGATTGTAAAGATCTACGCATTTGTGAGAATCTAGGTTCGTGCAAAAGCGCCCGGGGGACGGCTTGTCCCAGTTGCGATTCGGCCGCCTGGAGTCTTCCATTGGCTGCTCTCGCCTCATCGTGCTCGCCACGGGTATCTACCTGGCGTCCGGTCTGGTCTGGTACGCCCTCTGGCGTTCCACCGGAAACGACCGGTGGATTGAGGAATTCTTTAGGGTTCCGGGCGCACTGCTGATCGTCTCCCTCGCGGCGGTCCAACTTTCCTTCAGTTTGCTGGTCTTGCGGGAGTTTTCGCCAGAGCAACCGATGCGGAAAGCGTGGAGGCTGATCGCGATTTCCGCGGGCTTTGACCTGGCCGGCTCCATCTGCATCCAGGTGCTCTCGGTACATTCGGCGCTCAATCCGCTGACCGCTATGGCATGGTGGGATGGGTCCACGGCGACGTCCCTGCGGTACTTCGGCCTGGTGCTGGGCGGAACCTTCCGTTACGCACTGCTTGCGGCGGGGCTCGCCTGGGCGTTGCGAGTGTACCGGCGATCCGGCCTGCTGGCGCGGCTCACCGCGTTTGACTGGAGCCTCCTCACGCTGGTGGGGATCTACATGGCATTGGAAATCCGCGACGTCGCCGAGGCATCGCGATCGAACTGGCATCCCTCGACGGTAATGGTTCTGGGGTGGCCGACGGACCCGCTCCTCTGGCTGTTACTGGCAGAGGCAATGCTGCTCTACCGGTCGGTTCATCAAATGGGAGCAGGGTGGATCGGGCGCTGTTGGAAGGCATTCAGCCTGGGGATTTTTTTGGTAATGCTGGGGGATGTTTGTATTTGGGCTACGAGCCAGGGATTCCTGCCGTGGCCGTGGAGTTCAGTGGGATGGCTTGTGTGGCTGCCCGCTGCGGCGGCTTTTGCGCTGGCGCCCGTGTACCAGTACGAAGCGATTCACTACGCGCGGACCGATTTGGGCGGGTCCCCGCAAATTCCCGGACACGAGTAACGGTTCGCGCCAAGGGCGAAGCCCTTTCGGGACTTCGCCCCGAGCGGCGATTTACGGGTAGCGCGGCAGCAATAGCGCACCCGTGTCTTTCAGCGTGTTTCTATCCGTTAAGCATTCGAACCGCCATGAAAAGGCCGCCGAACCCCAAGACCGAGAGGAGCCCGATGGCGATAGCCTCGCCAAGCCTTTCCCTTGGGGATTTTTCAATTGCGGCATCGTGCCGCATGATGTCGTCGAGACTGTCGAACATAGCTCTGCCCTCCCATTTCCAAAGATAGGTTCATGAGTTTCGGATCGAGCCTTGTTTGGGCTGGAGTCTAAGGCGGCGCAATCGAGAACAAGAGCGATCTCATTTCGATTACCTCCACTTTCAATGTGCGTCCGATAGCGCGGGAAGTCAATAAACAGAGGGTTTCGGGAAATCCCGCGAGATTTTTTGAATTTATTTCGCGGTTTTGACATCCGCGGAGCGGCGCTCAAGCGTAATACTAGTGGAATAATCGTGCTACGGCTCAGAGATAGATTTCAGAAGGGCGGAAGACTCGCGCTCCTCGCGTTGTTCGCCGGGTCGCTGGGCGCGGCGACTTTGCTTACCGGGAGCCTCACGGACCCACAGGGCAAGGCGGTCGCTCACGGCAGGGTGGAGTTGCGGGACGCGGACGCGAGAGTATCGGCGCGAACGACGACGGACGGCGCGGGACGATTCCGGTTCGCGGAGGTAAGCGCGGGGCAGTACCGGGTGCAAGCGACGGCGGATCATTTTGCGCCAGTGGAGTACGAGGTGCGGGTGATTGACGGGACACCGGAGAAGGTCGAGCTACGGTTCACCGCGCTTGAGGAGCAAGCGCAAAGCGTGGTGGTGACATCGAAGACGCTGGAGCCGGAGACGGACCTGCGGAATTCGGAAGTGTTCAGCCGCACGTTATTTTCGCGCGACGATCAGGTGCTGCAGCAGTTGAACGGGGGAATCGACGCGGGGCAGCACGAAGGCGGCGGAAAGTCGCTGGAGATCCGGCGGTTCGGTTTCAATCTGGATCATGGCGGCGTGAATGGCGGCCTGAAAGTGATGCTGGACGATGTGCAGCAGAATCAGGGGACGCAGGGGCACGGGCAGGGATATCTGGGCTCGCTCAAGGCGGTGAGTCCGGAACTGATACAGGACGTGACGATCATCAACGGGCCTTTCAGCGCGGAGTATGGGGATTTCAGCGGGCTGGGAGTGGTGCACATACGGCAGCGGGAAGCCTTGGCGGACGAGTTCACGGCGCGGCTGCAGGGCGGGAACTTCGACACGGGCCGCGCCTTTCTGGCGTACAGCCCGAACGTGCGAAAGACGGATGCGTACCTGGCGTACGAGGGAGCCTATACGGACGGCCCGTTCGTGAATCCGGGGCGGTACCGGCGCGACAACGTGAATGCGAATTATACGAAGGCGCTAGACGACACGCAGAAGCTGGGATTTCGCGTGTTATTCGGACGGAACAATTTCTATTCCTCGGGGCAGGCGCCGCTGGACCTGGTGCAGGCGGGGACGCTCGACCGCTTCGGTTACGTGGACCCGACGGATGGGGGACGGGTGAAGCTAGGGACGGTAGCGACGTCGTACACGAAAGCCTCAAGCAACGGCGACACGTGGAAGGTGGATGGGTTTGTGGGGCGCTCGTTATTCGATCTGTATTCGAATTTCACGTTCTTCCTGAGGGACCCGGTACACGGCGACGCGTTTCAGCAGCACGATTCGAGACTGCAGGAAGGCGCGAACGCGCGGTATGCGCACGCGCACCGGATAGGCTCGGCGACCGCGAGTTTTGTGGCGGGGATCAACCTTCGCGACGATCAGATCAACGTAGGGTTGTATTCGCGCGAAGGGCGAACGCCGACCGGCGTAACTACGCGAGCGAACGCGCAGGTGGGAAACGGAGCGGCGTATGCGCAGGAGACGCTGAGTTTTTGGCGCGGCCGATTGCTGGCCGGCGCAGGCATCCGGTTCGACGAATTCCGGTATCAGGTAGAGGATCGCGTGACGCCGGAGGCAGGCGGTGCGCAGGGCGCGGGGCGATGGCAGGGTAAGGGGAATCTTGCTTTTGTTCCGGCTGCGCATCTGCCGGTGACGCTGCATTTGAATTACGGGCGGGGGATCAACAGCATCGATGCGCGCGGCGTGGTGCAGCATCCGGAGCAGACGCGGTTGGCGACGACGGACTTCTACCAGGCGGGCGCAGCCTCCAGCTTTGGGCGCCTGGCGATCAGCACCGATTGGTTTCTGATCGACCATTCGAACGAACAGGTCTATATCCCGGACGACGGGAGTTTTGAGTTTAAAGGGACGAGCCGCGCTTACGGGTACGAAGCGAAAGCGTCAGTGCAATTGACGCGGCAACTTTCCCTGAACGGCGGGATGACTAAGATTGCCAACGCTTACTACAGGGGCGGCGAGCATCGCGTGTATGTAGACAGCGCGCCGCATTTTGTGGGCAACGCGGCGCTCACGCTGGCGGGCTGGCACGGCTGGAGCGGATCGCTGCGGATGCGGGCGATCAACCATTACCGGCTGGACGGGGACGACGCATCGATCGTGGCATCGGGCCACACGGTTTTCGATTGCGGGATGGCGAAGCAGGTGAGCCGGAGGGTGGAGTTGAACCTGAGCCTGGATAACCTGACGAACCGGGATTATTACGAGACACAGAACTATTTCGAATCGCGGATTGCGCCGGACGCGCCGGTGGTGGCACGGATTCACGGAACGCCGGGGTATCCGTTCACGGCGGCCGCGGGGATCACGTTCCGCTGGAACCGGCGCTGAGCGAGCTCGGGGCCGGAGTAATTCCGCGTACCAGGCAGCACCCAGATTGAGTTCCAAATCGTACGATGGGCCGGCGGAAAATGGGTGCGCCTATACAGCGGCTAGTAGGTTAAGGTGCAAAGCTTAAGCGTTGATCCCTTTGGCCGAACGTTGATGCTTCCTTACTGAAATGGTGGAAATCCGAAAGAATCGCATGAAAGAGGGTTCGCCGTATCCCCGGGGCGCGACCTGGAACGGCGTCGGCACGAATTTCGCGGTGTTTTCCGCGCACGCGACTAAGGTCGAGGTCTGTTTATTCGACGATACGGGCGAGCGCGAAGTTCAGCGGATCGCGCTGCCGGAGTACACGGACCAGGTTTGGCACGGGTACCTTCCGGCGATTCCTCCGGGCACGCCTTATGGGTACCGGGCGCACGGTCCGTACGAGCCGGAGGCGGGGCATCGCTTCAATCCGAACAAGCTCCTGCTGGACCCTTATGCGTGCGCCCACATCGGTGAATTGACCTGGGATCCGGCGGTGTTCGGATACCAGATGGAATCGGGGGACGATCTTACGTTTGACGAACGCGACAGCGCTCCGTTCGTGCCTAAGTGCACCATCGTGGATCCGCAATTCGACTGGACCGGACCGCGCGACCGGCAGCGCGTGCCGTGGGACGATACGGTGATTTACGAACTGCATGTTCGGGGGTATACCAAGTTACATCCACGGGTGCCGGAAAACCTGCGAGGGACTTACGCAGGGCTGGCAACGCGAGATGTTCTGAATTACATCAAGTCACTGGGTGTAACATCGATTGAGTTTCTGCCCGTTCACACATTCATCACGGATAGCCATCTTACAGAACGCGGACTGACCAATTACTGGGGATATAACAGCATCGGGTTCATGGCACCGGAGCCGGCTTATGCAGCCAACGGACGCGATAGTCTTCGGGAGTTCAAGGAGATGGTGGCGTGCATCCACGATGCCGGGCTGGAAGTAATTCTCGACGTGGTGTACAACCATACCGCCGAGGGCAATGAGCGCGGCCCGACGATTTCGTTCAAGGGGTTGGATAATGCGAGTTATTACCGGCTGATTCCGGGGCAGGAGCGCTATTACATTAACGACACGGGGACCGGCAATACCTTAAACCTGAGTCATCCGCGCGTGATCCAGATGGTGACGGACAGCCTGCGCTACTGGGTGCAACAGACGCACGTGGATGGATTCCGCTTTGACCTTGGCACGATTCTGGCCAGGGAGCCGAACGGCTTCGACAATCAGAGCGGATTTCTGAAGGCGTGCAGCCAGGACCCGGTGCTGGGCACGGTCAAACTGATCGCGGAGCCGTGGGATTGCGGCCCGGGAGGATACCAGGTGGGAGCATTTCCGCCGGGGTGGGCGGAATGGAATGACAAGTTCCGCGACGATGTCCGCGATTTCTGGCGGGGAGAATTGTCGGGCTTGCGACTGGCGGACCGGCTGTGCGGTTCCGAGGACCTGTTCAATCACCAGGGACGCAGGCCGTGGGCTTGTATCAACTTCGTCACGGCGCATGACGGCTTCACGCTCAACGACGTGGTGACTTACCAGGAGAAGCATAACGAGGCGAACTGCGAGAATAACCAGGACGGCAGCTCTAACAATCATGCGTGGAACAGCGGCGTAGAGGGCCCGACGGAGGATGCGGAGATCAACGCACTGCGCGCGCGGCAGATTCGCAACATGCTGGCGACGCTGCTGCTTTCCCAGGGTACGCCGATGATTGTCGCGGGCGACGAGTTCGCGCGAACGCAAGGCGGGAACAATAACGCATATTGCCAGGACAACGAGATCAGCTGGGTGGATTGGAAGCTGGCGGAGAAGAACGCGCCGCTGGTACGGTTTGTGCGCAAGCTGACCTCGATGCGCCATCAGTATCCGATTCTGCGAAGAAATCTATTTCTGAACGGCCAGTTCATCGAGGAACTGGGGGTGCGGGACGTGACGTGGATCAACGCCAACGGCTCGCAGATGACGGATGAAGACTGGCACGACCCGGCGATGCGCTGCTTTGGAATGCTGCTGGACGGTCGCGCGCAGAGCACGGGAATCCGGCAGCGCGGCAAGGAAGCGACGATCCTGATCACGGTGAACGGGTCCCACGAACCGGTGGACTTTCACCTGCCGGCGTGCACCGGGGGATGCCGGTGGGTACTTCTGGTGGACACCAACTCGACGCAGACGGAAGAGGGCTCCACGTTTGCGATTGGAGCGGGTTACCTGGTCACGGGGCGATCTCTGCTGGTGTTTGCTCTGGAGGCCGGGCCGGCGGAGGAGGGCCAGGAAGCGGGGTCATGACGACGGCAAATCCGCACGGAGCATCGGTGGCGACGGACGGCTCGGTTACCTTCCGGCTCTGGGCTCCCGCATCGGACCGGGTGGCGTTGGAACTTTCAGGTGCGAGCGAACTATTACCGATGGAGGCGCGCGGCGAGGGGTGGCACGAATTGACGACAGACCAGGCCGCGCCCGGCAGCCGCTATCGATTCGTGCTTGCCAACGGCATGCGGGTGCCCGACCCGGCATCGCGCTACCAGCCCGACGATGTACACGGCCCGAGCGAACTGATCGACCCATCGCAATGGCAGTGGGGCCAGCACTGGGAGGGGAGGCCTTGGGAAGAGGCGGTGATTTACGAATTGCACATCGGCACGTTCACCGAAGAAGGAACGTTCCGGGCCGCGATCGGCAAATTGGATCACCTGATGGAATTGGGCATCACCGCTATTGAGATTATGCCGGTGGGCGCTTTCGCGGGGCGGCGAAACTGGGGTTACGACGGAGTGCTGCCCTACGCGCCGGACTCATCGTACGGGCGTCCGGAGGAGCTGAAGGAGCTGGTGGAAGCGGCGCATGCGCGCGGCCTGATGGTGCTGCTGGATGTGGTGTACAACCATTTCGGACCGGAAGGCAACTACATCCCGGTTTATGCTCCGCAGTTCTTCACGAACGATCACATTACCGGCTGGGGGGCAGGAATCAATTTCGACGGGCCGGGGAGCCGGGCGGTCCGCGATTTCGTGATTCACAACGCGCTGTACTGGGTGGAACAGCTTCGAGTGGACGGACTGCGGCTGGATGCGGTGCACGCGATTTTCGACAACAGCGGGAAACACATTCTGCACGAGATCGCGGAGCGGGTTCATACGGCGGCGGGGACGCGCCACGTGCATCTGGTGCTAGAGAACGAGCGCAACGAGGCACGGTGGCTGGAGCGCGATTTCATGGCGCAATGGAACGACGATGCGCACCACGCGCTGCACACGCGATTGACGGGCGAAGCGACCGGCTACTACGCGGAATACTTTGGCGACACCGGCAAACTGGGCCGCGCGCTGGCCGAGGGCTTCGCATTTCAAGGGGAGGTGATGACTTACCAGGGGCACGCACGGGGAGAACAGTGCGCGCATCTGCCGCCGAATCGATTCATCGCCTTTCTTCAGAATCACGACCAGATCGGGAACCGGGCGTTGGGCGACAGGATCTCCCGCTCGGCGCCCGCGGAGGCAGTGCGCGCGGCGGCCGCGGTATACCTGCTGCTGCCGCAGATTCCGATGCTTTTCATGGGGGAGGAATGGAACGCGAAGCAGCCGTTCCCGTTCTTCTGCGATTTCGGGCCGGAGCTGGGCGAGGCGGTACGCAGCGGACGGCAGCGCGAGTTCTCGAAGTTCCCCGCGTTTCAGAATCCGGAGCAGCGCGCGCAGATTCCAGATCCGCAGGCGGAGGAGACGTTTGCCTCGGGGAAGCTCTGCTGGGAGGACCGTGAGCGAGGCGGGCAGCGAGAGTGGCTCGAAGGGTACCGGCGGATATTGGCGGCACGGCGCAAATCGATTGTGCCGCTGCTGGGGGGCATTACGCGCGCGGGCCGGTTCGAAGCGATCGGAGATGGCGCAATTCTGGTTCGTTGGGAGACGGCGAAGGGACACGAACTGGTGCTGGCGGCAAACCTATCGAGCGATCCGGTGAGCGGATTTCCGCCCGCGGCGGGGTCCTTGATCTGGCAGGAAGGCGGGAGCATGGACGGGGAAGGCACACTGGCGCCCTGGAGCGTGAGATGGTCGCTCGAACGCTTACCGGGAGTGACGCAGTGAGCGCGATCGAGGAGCTGGCGCGGCGCTGCGGGATTGAAGAAAGCTTCCGGGACGCAGCGGGAGAGATTCGCGAGACGGCGGCCGAAACCAGGAAGCTGCTGCTGGCCAGCATGGGATTTCCGGTGGAGGACGAGCGGGATGCCGAAAGCCATCTGGAGGCGATGGAGCGGGCAGAGTGGGAGCGGTCGCTGCCGCCGGTGCGGGTGGCGTACGCGGAGCATGGGGCGATTACGGTCGAGGTAACGGTTCCGGCGGGCACGAGGGAGTTCCGGTGGCGGATCTTGCTGGAGGATGGCGGGGAGCGTTCCGGAATCGCCGAGTGCGGCGGGGGGAGACGGGACGGAGCGGGCCAAGCGGAACGCTGCCGGATCACGCTGGATGGCGAGATTCCATACGGGTATCATCAGCTGCATTCCGAGCTGGACGGCGCCACTTGTTCTTTGATTGTGACGCCGGGCAGTTGCTGGCTTCCGCCGGCGGCGGGACGCGGCGAGCGGCTCTGGGGCGTCGCGGCGCAGCTTTACCTGCTGCGATCTAGCCGCAATTGGGGGATCGGCGATTTCACCGATTTGGGCGAACTCGTGCGGCTGGTGGATGCGCACGGAGGCGATGTGGTGGGGCTCAATCCGCTGCATGCGATGTTCCTGGATAAGCCCGAGCAGGCGAGCCCTTACTCGCCTGAGGACCGGCTGTTGTTGAACGTATTGAATATTGACATTGGGGCGGTGCCGGAACTGGAGTGTTCTCCGGAGACGCGGCAGTTGATCGCGACGGAGGAGTTTCAACGGCAGCTGGCGGCATGCCGGGCAGCGCCGCTGGTGGAGTATCACACGGTGGCCGCGCTTAAATTGCAGGCGCTGAAACTGTTGTTTGAATGCTCCCGCCATGCGACCCAATTCGGGCGATGGAAGGAGTTCGAGGCATTCCGGAAACGCGCCGGGCAGGGCTTTGAGAGAGGCTGCCTCTTCGCCGCGCTGCGGCAGCACTTCTGGGCGATCAACCCGACGCTGGCGGACTGGCATTCCTGGCCGGCCGAATATCGCGATGCGGGCTCCGAGGCGGTGGCGCGATTCGCCGAAGAGCACTCGGGCAATGTGACGATGCTCGCGTGGATGCAATGGGTCGCGGACGAGCAGCTCGGGAAGGCGGCGGCGGCGGCCAAGGATATGGAGATCGGGCTCTATCGCGATTTGGCGGTGGGCACGGACCCGAGCGGCGCCGCGATCTGGAGCAATCCGGATGCGGTGGTTTCAGGGGCGCATGTCGGCGCCCCGCCGGATATGTACAATGCGGCCGGGCAGGACTGGGGACTGCCGCCGTTTCACCCGCGGACTTTCTTCGAAAACGGGTACCGCATCTTCATCGAGCTGGTGCGAGCGAATATGCGGCACGCCGGCGGCTTGCGAATCGATCACGTCATGGCGCTGCAGCATCTGTATTGGGTACCGGCGGGAAAGGCTCCCACGGAGGGAGCGTACGTGCGATATCCGCTGGACGATTTGATCGGCGTGCTGGCTTTAGAGAGCCATCGAAGCCGGTGCCTGGTGGTGGGCGAGGATTTGGGGACGGTGCCGAACGGGTTTCGCGAGCGGATGGCGGAAGCGAATATTCTGTCGTACCGGGTGTTGTTCTTCGAGCAGGATTCGGACTCGGGCGCGTATCTGGCTCCGGACGGGTATCCGCGCCTTTCGATCGCGGTAACGGGCAGTCATGATTTGCCGACCGTACGGGCATGGTGGACCGGGAGCGACATCGACCTGAAGGAGCAGTTGAAGCTATTCCAGACCGGCGAAGGCCCGGAGGATGCGCGGCAAAGGCGCGAACGGGACCGGCGGGAATTGATCCAGGCGCTGGAACGGGAGCAACTGCTGACGCCGGGGGAAACGGTGCGGACGGAAGACGTCACGACGGCGGTGCACGCGTACCTGGCGCGCAGCGAATCGCTGATCGCGATGACGCAAATCGACGACCTGACGGCGGAGACGGAGCCGGTCAACGTACCGGCGACTTCGGATGAGCACCCGAACTGGCGGCGGCGGCAATCCCTTTCCATCGAGCAACTGGCGGCGCATCCGCGATTCGAACGGCTCGCGCGCACGTACCGGCGGGAGCGTCCATGACACCGCGTGCAACCTACCGGTTGCAGTTCCACAAGGACTTCGGATTCGAGGATGCGAGAAAGATCGCACCGTACCTGGCGCGGCTCGGAGTCAGTCACTTATACGCGTCACCGTGGCTGAAGGCAAGACCGGGCAGCACGCACGGATACGACATCGTGGACCACCACGCGTTGAATCCCGAACTCGGCGACGAGGCGGCGTTTTACAGGATGGTGGCCGAGCTTAAGGCGAACGGGCTCGGGCAGATTCTGGATTTTGTGCCGAATCATATGGGCGTGGGAGGCTCGGACAATCCGCTGTGGCTGGACGTACTGGAGTGGGGCCAGGATTCGGCGTATGCCGGGTGGTTCGACATCGATTGGGAGCCGGGATCGTCCGATCTGCAAAACAAGCTGCTGGCGCCGCTGTTGGGCAATCAATACGGGGTGGCGCTAGAGGCCGGCGAGTTGAGACTGAAGTTCGACGAGGAGGAGGGATCGTTCGCCGTGTGGGCGTACGATGCACACAAGCTGCCGATCTGCCCGCTGGATTACCGGCGCATTCTGGGCGATACGCATCCCGAGTTGGAACGGCTGGGCGACGCGTTCGCCGGCTTGCCGGAATGGCGGCCCCAGGTGCCGCGCCGGGCTCACGAACTCAAGGCGGAGCTGGCGAAATGCGCGGCGGAGCGCGGGGATGTGCGGGAGGCGATCGCGGCCGCGGTGGAAGCGCGGAACGGCATTCCAGGAGACGCGGAAAGTTGGCGCGAGCTTCACGAGCTGATTCAGAATCAACATTGGCGCGTGGCGTACTTTCGGGTGGCGGCGGACGACATCAACTACCGCCGCTTTTTCAACATCAATGAGCTTGCCGGCCTGCGCATGGAACTGCCGGAGGTCTTCGATTACGCGCATTTGCTGCTGGTGAAACTGCTGGACGACGGAACGCTCGACGGGCTGCGGATCGATCACGTCGATGGGCTGTTGAATCCGAAGGAGTACCTGACGCGGCTGCGGAGCGCGGTTACGGGCAGGCCGGAGGAAGAGCCGTTTTACCTGGTGGTGGAGAAGATACTGGCGTATCACGAAGGGCTTCGTGAAGACTGGCCGGTGCAAGGGACTACGGGATACGAGTTCGCAAACCAGGCGCTCGGGATCCTGGTGGATTCCGCGGGAGGGGAGGCCTTCACGGGAACTTACATTGACTTCACGGGCGAGCGGGCGGCGTTCAGCGAGGTGGTGCGCGATTGCAAGCTGCGCATCATGCGCAACGAGATGGCGAGCGAGCTCAACATGCTGGCTCGCGAAGCCGCGCGGATTGCGCACCAGCAGCCGAAGACGGCGGATTTTACGCAGAACGTGCTGCGGCGAGCGATTCGCGAAGTGGTCGCATGCTTTCCGGTTTACCGGACTTATGTGGACTGGCAGGGCACGCCCACGAGCGACGACCGGCGCGATCTGACGTGGGCGATGAAGCACGCAAGCGCCAATCAAACGGAAGTGGACGGAAGCGTTTTCGATTTTGTCTGCAAGCTTTTGTCCGGCGAGTTAGTCGCCGAGCCGCGGAGCGGATTCAGCCGCCACGCGGTGCTGCGCTGCGCCATGAAGCTGCAGCAGTACAGCGGCCCCGTGATGGCCAAGGGGCTGGAAGACACGGCGTACTACCGGTACAACCGGTTTATCGCGCTCAACGAGGTCGGCGGGAATCCGGATCAGTTTGGAATTTCGGTCTCCAACTTCCACAAGGCGAATGCGCAGAGGGCGAAGCGCTGGCCGAATTCGATGCTGACCACGTCCACTCACGATACGAAGCGGGGCGAGGATACACGCGCGCGATTGGCGGCTCTTTCGGAAATGCCGGAGGAATGGGCCAAGCAGACGCAGCTCTGGAGCCGTTTGATTCGCGCGCGGCGGGCCGACCTGGAAGCCTCGGCGCCGCCGGACCGCAACGATGAATATCTGTTCTATCAGCTCCTCACCGGGCAGCTGGCCGATCGAATTGATGGGCAGCGAGACGCTGGACGCGGCAGCGCTAGAGGAATACAAGACGCGACTGAAGGGCGCGATGACGAAATCCATGCGGGAGGCGAAAGTGCACACCACATGGGCGTCGGTAGATGCGGGGTACGAGGACGCGGTGATGACGTTTATCGACGGCGCGCTGGACCGGGAGGAGTCGCGAGCATTCCTGGCAGCGTTCCTGCCATTTGTAGAACGGTTGGCGACTTTTGGAGTGCGCAACAGCCTGGTTCAGACAGCGCTCAAGTTGACGGTGCCAGGGGTGCCGGATATTTATCAGGGCGCCGAGTTATGGGACCTGAGCCTGATGGATCCCGACAACCGGCGCCCGGTGGATTTCGCGGCGCGCATCCGCCTGCTGGAAGAGCTCGAGCGAAACGGGCGATCGATGGGGGAACTGCTCGGAGCGTGGCGGGATGGCGCGGTGAAGCTATTTCTGACCTCGCGGATACTGGCGCTGCGCGCGGCGCAGCCGGAGCTCTTTGCGAAGGGCGACTACGAGGCGCTGGCCGCGACCGGCGGCAAAGCAGAGCTGATCTGCGCCTTCGCGCGAAGGCTCGGCGAGCGCAACGTGGTGGTGATCACGTCGCGATTCCCGGTGCGGTTCGACGCCGACCCGTGCTGGGGCGATACCGCGATCCCGCTACCGCAAAGCGCGGGAAGCGGAAGGTATCGCAATATTTTGACCGGAACGGAATTTGACGCCACGCCGGGAATGCTGACGGCAGGGAGCGGCCTGGAAGGGCTGCCGGTGGCGGTGCTGACGCAGGGCTGCGAACCGGACTGACTACCGCATTCTACGCCTGGCCCTGCAGGGCGGCGGCCGCGGGTTGGGCGAGCGATGAGAGCTTTGCCCAGCAACGGAGAACCTCGGCGACGCTCCACGCCTGGGCGATGCAGGCGCGGGGGGTATGCGGTTCCTCGGCATCGAAAATTTCACTGATGGAGCCGACACACGCACGATCGAGGTGCGCGGTAAAGCCCTGCAAGAGTTTGAGGCTGCATTGCTCGGGATGGACTTTGGCCAGGGCATCGATATACGGCCCGATCAACCATCCCCAGACTGAGCCCTGATGATAGGCGGCATCGCGCGAGCGCAGGTCCCCATCATATTTCGGCTTGTAATTGGGCTCTCCGGGTGCGAGGGATCGCAGACCGACGGGCGTGAGGAGGCGCTCGGTGGCGGCATCGACTACGGCGCTCCAGCGGCTTGGCTCCAGGACGGGATTCTCCAGGGAGATGGCAAATAACTGATTGGGACGGCAAACCGGATCGTTGCCCCGGGGACCACCGCCGGACTCTCCATCGATTACATCGAAGAGATAGCCGGTTTCCGGATTCCAGAAGCGCTGGTTGAACGAAGCCCGGGCGCGCTCCGCATAAGTCAAGTAAGTAGAGGCTGAGGCGGCATCTTCCTCACGCTCCACCCACTGACTCATGTTACACAGCGCGTTGTACCACAGCGCATTGATCTCGACTGCTTTGCCGCGGCGGGGCGTAACTACCCAGTCATCCACCTTGGCATCCATCCAGGTAAGTTGATAGCCCTCTTCGCCTTGTACCAGCAGGCCATCCTGGTGATCCACGTGAATGCCGAAACGGGTGCCGGCGATGTGGGCATCCACAATTTCGTGGAGTTTGGGGAGGATGGCTCGCAGCGTGACGCGATCATCGGTGGCATCCAGATAGCGGGCGATGGCGTGAAAGAACCAGAGGCTGGCATCGGCGGTGTGATAGAGACCCTGCTTCTCGCCTTCGGGAAACATGTTCGGTATCAGGCCATCGCTCACATAGTGGGCGAAGGTGCGGAGAATCCACCTGGCATCCTGATGGCGACCGGCGGTGAGGGTAAGGCCTTCAAGGCTGATCATGGTGTCGCGGCCCCAATCGGTGAACCAATGGTAGCCGGCGATGACGGTGAGGGGTTCTTCGCCCAATGCCCGGGCGCGGGCGGCATCCTCGCGGCGGCCGACGGGCGTGATCAGGAACTGATCGGCGGCAAGGACCAGTTCGGGGAGGATTTCGTCGCGCGTGGCCGCCTTTTCAATCATGGCCTGCCGCCGGTTCATTTCGGCCGCGACCACTTCTGCGTGGGGCAGCGCTTCCACTACTTCCCAATCTTCCGTGGAAGCGGTGAGGACGATCGCGGAGCCCGGTTCGAGGTCGGTTCGAAAGTAACCCGGACTCCAGAGGGTGCCTTCGGAGGGATAGCCGCGATGCTTTTCGAAGAGATAGTCGATGCCGACGAGTTTGGGGTCGTAGGTGAAGCCGGTTTGGGGCGTGGTTTTCAGGCGGAGAACGGGTAAGTCGGGGCCTGCCGACACTTCCAAATGGAAGCCGGACGCATTCAGGACATAGGCTCCACTAACTTCCGAAGTAACTGCCGCATCGTGATTGCGAAAGTTCATACCGGGCCGGAGGCCCAAGCGAACGGGGGCAGAACCTTCGACATACCGGTACTCAATGTGGACGGTGTTCTGTTTGTACGGAAGGAGGACCCGTTTTTCGATCCTGCCGCTGCCCCACAGGTCATAGACCCATACAGGCAGTCCGCATTCCAGCCGAAACTCGATGGGCTCCAGCATCGGCACCTGAGCGATTCCAACGATATCGCGCGGTCCGGCAAACGCAACGCCGCGGCCCGCCATGCGGAAGCGCTCGGAGATGCCGTGCAACATCATGAAACGGCCGAGTGGATTGGGCAGAGCGGCAATCAGCAGCCCGTGGTAACGGCGCATGATGGGGCCGAGGACGGTACCCGAGGCGTACCCGCCGAGCCCATTGGTCACCAGCCATTCCTGGGTAAGATGCGGGTCTATCATGCCCGCGCCTTCGACGAACTTAGTGAGCACGCGCACCGGACTCGTATAAGTCTCGTTCACTGGCCCGCCTCCGAACTGAGGACGACGGCTGCATTGCCGGGGAGAGTCCAGTTATCGCGCGTCTCCGGGGGAAAGGTCCCGAGGCCGCCGTACCTGGGATCTTCGCTGGACCAGATGATGCGCCATGGGGCGTCGGAAAGCGGTGCGAGGAGGGGTTCCGGGCTGGGACTCAGGCTGAGGTCCGTGCCGAAGTTGACGACGAGCAAGCGATGGCCGTTGGACTCGGAAAAATAGCGGAGGAGGAACGCCTCGGGAGCGAGTACGGCGCCATCGAGGCCACGGATTTGCGGATTGGCGAAGACGGGGTCTGTGCGGCGAAGCGCGATGAGATCTTTGTAGAGCTGATAGATTTCGGAGTTCCGCTCTCTTTCCGCAAAATCCAGCTTGGCGACTTCGAAGGTGTGGGGGTTGCCGGGATCGAGAAAGACGGGCTGCATTTCCGGAAGCGAGAGGCTGCGAAACTGCGCAAGGAATTTGGCGCGGCCTTCGCGCACGACTTTGCTGAGTTCGGCCTTGTGGTCGCAGAAGTAGGGAAACGGGGTGGTGGCGCCGAATTCCTGCCCCTGGAAAAGCATAGGCGTACCGGGCATGAGCATGAGAAGGGCGCTCATGGCGCGGTACTTGGCTTTGGCGGTAAGCAGATTGGGGCGCTCTCCGCGGGCCGTGTTCGCAACCTGGTCGTGATTTTGAATGAAGTTCACAAACGCTCCCGGCGGCAGGTCGAAGGTGGGAGTGCCGCGCGGTTGCGTTTGCCATTTGTACCACTGGCCCTGGTACAGGTAGCCGTACTTGGCGGTGGAAATGAATTCCTGAGGACGTCCGAGGTAATCGGAGTAGTAGGCTTCATTGCGGCCGGTGAGGGCGACTAACGCGCTGTGATGAAAATCGTCGTTCCAGAGGGCGTCCAAGCCGTAGCCGCCGGCATTCTCGGGACGCACGAGCATGGTTCGCTGCGGTTCATTTTCGGCGATCAGGACTACGCTGCGCTTTCCGGCGGCGCGCCTGGTGGCGCGGGCGATGTCGCGGAGGATGTGAACGGGCGAGTCATCGAAGATGTCCTGAGTGGCATCCACGCGCAGACCATCGAGATGAAACTCGTCGATCCAATAGGTGGCATTGGCTTCGTAAAATGCACGCACGGGCTTACAGTGCTCGCCATCGAAGTTCAGCGCTTCGCCCCAATCGGTTTTGTATTTGGAGCTGAAGTAGAACGGAGAAAACGCCTTCAAATAATTGCCGTCGGGACCGAGGTGGTTGTAGACGACATCGAGGATGACGGCGATGCCCAGGACGTGCGCCGCGTTCACGAAGGAACGCACGTCATCCGGCGTGCCGTAGAGCCAGGTGGGAGCGAAGAGGTCGACGCCATCGTAACCCCAGCCGAAGCGGCCGGGAAAATCGGCAATGGGCATCAGTTCGATCATGGTGATGCCGGCCCTGGCGAGTTCCTCGAGTTCGCGCTGAGCGCCTTGCCACGTGCCTTCCCTGGAGAAGGAGCCAAGGTGCATTTCATAGATGACCTGACCGTGGATGGTGGCGCCGCGCCATTCGGTGTCGGTCCAGGTGAAGGAGTGCGGATTCACAACCTGCGAGGGGCCGTGCGGCCCATCCGGCTGGTAGCGGGAGGCGGGATCGGGATAGCGCTGGGAATCGTCATCGAGCGCGAATTGGTAGATTGTGCCGGCGGAGGCGGCGGCGCAAAATGCGGAGTGGTAGCCTTCTTCACCGGATTCGCGCTGGAGGGCTATGGTGGCGGACGAACCCGGACCTGCAATCAGCTCGAGATTCACCTGGCGCCGCAAGGGCGCCCAAACTCTGAAATGAGTTCCGCGATCGGATTCGACTTCGGCACCCACGGGCAACTTTCGTTTTGATATCCCCAAGAGTCGATCTAAACAGTTCGGAGGGTCCGTTTGCACCTGCGAGATGTAGTCGAACCGACAATACGGGAAGACGTTTTGTAGGTTTATTGAGTTTTCCTGAGGGATGCACCGGAGAGGGGGAGCGAGCGGGTACCGGTTACCTGAGTCTACCGAGGTTAACTCTGGAGATTCGGCGGCGCGCCTTATAATCTTTCTCGATGTTTGACCGGGATCTCGCCGCACTGGACCGACGCTGCAGTGCATTGCGGTGGAGGGACAGACTGCCGCTCATACTGACCATCGCGCTGGCCGGCATCATTCCCATGGCGCTGATGGAACGGCTGCTGGTTAGGGACTTCGATCCGGCGCGCTTCGCGCGAAATCGGGATAAGATCCGGCCGATCTTCACGCCGTTGCCCCGTCACGAGAGTAACGGCACAGTGACGCTCTGGATTACGCTGAATGCGGATGGATCCGTGAATCATCTGGAGAATCACGATCCCAGCGAAGATGCTTCGCTGTACGGTGTGGCGGCAGCGGCGGCAACGCGATGGCGATTCGATACAGGTGGGACAACGGTCAAGATTGTTTTCCTGTTCCGGGACGGGGACACACGAGCGACGTGGGAGGTTGACGAGTGAGCGGGGGAGTTGACTGATTTCAGCATTTCAAGTATTGTTGAAATGCTCAAAGGATGAAGAAGCCCTCGCCAGAAGATGTCGCACGGTTCGCGGATATGCTTGCCGCCATCGGGACCGAATCCCGGCTCCGCATCACTCAGCTACTGCTGACGGCGCACCCGGACGGCATGGTGGCCGGCGAGATTCAAGTTGAACTCGGCATCAGCGCATCGAACCTTTCCCATCATCTGGACAAGCTGAAGCACGAAGGCGTTGTGGACGTAAAGCGGGAAGGAAGTTTCCTTCGATACACGGCGAACACGGAGGGCATCCAGGAATTGCTGACGTTTCTCTTCTCTGAGTGTTGCGCCCGAACGAAGGCCATCAAACCCGACAAAATCATTCAACTTTGCCGGTAGGAGAGTACATGGCGAGGAATATTGCAAAGCAACCGGAGACGAAGCGGAGGCTCGCCTTTTTCGAGCGTTACCTCTCGCTCTGGGTTGGCCTCTGCATGGTGGCGGGAGTCGCGTTTGGAAAGCTACTGCCTTCCGCTGTCCAGTCCCTTCGTGGATTGGAATTCGGCCACGGGAGCCAGATCAATGCTCCGATTGCCGTCCTGATCTGGCTGATGATTACCCCGATGATGATGAAGGTGGATTTCGGGGCGATCCGCAATGTTGGCCGGAAGCCAAGGGGTCTCATCGTCACGCTGGTGGTGAACTGGTTGGTCAAGCCGTTCTCCATGGCGTTTCTGGCGTGGCTGTTTTTCCGGTTCATCTTTGCCGCGTTTATTACTCCCGCTGAAGCCGATCAATACATCGCCGGGTGCATCATCCTGGCCGCCGCGCCGTGTACCGCCATGGTGTTTGTATGGAGCCATCTAACGGACGGGGACCCGGCCTACACCTTGGTGCAGGTATCGGTCAACGATCTCATCATGCTGGTCTTGTTTGTTCCGATTGTGCAGTTCCTGGTGACAGGGGCTTCGTCGCTGACGGTGCCGTTCCGGGTGCTGCTGTACTCGGTGATCGTCTTCATCGTGATCCCGTTGGTCGCCGGCACGATCCTACGAACCTGGCTAGTCGGCAAGCACGGGAAGGAGTGGTTTGAGAAATCGCTGTTGCCGAAGTTCGCGCCCGTCACGATCACGGCGTTACTCGCCACGCTGGTTTTCATTTTCGCCTTCCAGTCCGACAACATCACCAGCCGTTTTTTCAACGTGGTGCTGATTGCGGTCCCGATCACGCTACAGGTGTACTTCAACGCTTCGCTGTCATACGGGCTGATGAAACTTCTGAAAGTGGAATATGCGGTGGCGGCTCCCGGCGCATTGATAGGGGCCAGCAATTTCTTCGAGCTTGCGGTGGCAACAGCGATTGCCCTGTTCGGGCCGGAATCGGGCGCCGCGCTCGCGACCGTTGTGGGCGTGCTGGTCGAGGTCCCGGTGATGCTCTCGGTGTGTGCGGCGTGCAACCGGACCAGGCACTGGTTCCCGGTTCCGGAGGCAAGGTAGGCAGCATGAGAAAGAAGCTGTTGGTGCTTTGTACCGGAAATTCCGCCAGAAGCCAGATGGCCGAAGGGTTGTTGCGCCATGAGGGTGGAGACCGTTTCGACGTATTCTCGGCCGGCACGAAACCGAGTCAAGTTCGCCCGGAAGCGATCGCTGCGATGCGTGAGATCGGCATAGACATTTCCGGTCATCGTTCGAAGCCGGTGGATGAGTTTGCGGATCAGGAACTGGATTTCGTCATCACGGTGTGCGACAACGCGAGGGAAAGCTGTCCGGTGTTCCCCGGCACGGTCAAGCGGCTCCATTGGCCATTTGCCGATCCGGCGTCAGTGGAGGGGCCCGAGAACGTTAGACTGGCGACGTTCCGCAAGATTCGAGACGAGATTCATGATCGAATCGCGGTCTTTCTGAATGGGGATGAGAGCGCCTAGAAATACTGGTGAGCCGGGCGGGACTCGAACCCGCGACCCTGTGATTAAAAGTCCCAGAGTTGGGTGTCTAGCGCGTGACTCAACGTCTATATGTCAACAGTTTAGGCGCGTCGGTTACTCATATAGACGCCCATAGACAGTGCTAGACAAACGGCGTTGCTACCAACGTTGCTACCAAAAAGGCAAACCTTCGAGGTATCGTCCGGCGTTCAATTCACGAATAGCGCCGCCGGCCATCGATATTTCCTTTTTTACGGCGCGGGCCGGACCGCGCTGGGTCCGGTGCGAATCCGGGCGGCTCTGTGGCGGGAGTGAAAATACCGCGCCGTCGCCGTGTCGCTTTGCTGGAACTGGAGGTGCGAGAGCGGTCGGCAAGCAAGGCAGCCGGCATGGGAAGCGGCCCCTGGTATCTCGCGAAGGCCAATTCCCTGACCGAAGGCCCGTTCTGGCGAGCAGGCCGTTGATGGAGTGAGCACTCAGTTGCCACTTGCCACTAATGTCCCTGGTTTGAGGTGAACGCCGCCGGCGAAGCTCATTCTCATCTCCATTGTGGCTGGAAGTGGCAAAGAATTGTCGAGTGCAAACACTTGTCAAGCGCCGTTCGACGACCATAGCTTAGGTTGGTCTTTATCGAGCAAAGAGAGCGCGGCCTCGCCACCAAGATGGACGTCCAGTTTGGGAATCCAGACGTATTTTGAATCTAAATCACTTGCGCGTGTCTGTTGCGATTTCCTGAATCTGCAACGCCCTGCCGAATCAGCATTTTCTCTATCCACCGTTCTAAATGAGGCACGAATGAGACAAGGCTAGAAAGGGCAACTTGCACTGTCGTACCCTGTTCCACCGCGCCACAATAACTCCATGCACCCCGGCACAGCCGCTCTGCTGCTCGCCTGCTCCAGCACCCGCGCGATATCCAGCAGCGCTGCATATGCGTGTGCAGCGAGCGGTCGGCTTTGCCGAAGATGCGCGCTCCCTTTCGGCGCGTGCCCAACTACGATCTGGCGCCGGATGCCAAGCGTCTCGCGGCGATAGTCGCAGACGAAGCGAACGGTCAGAAGGAGTCCACGCGCCTGGCGTTCCTCCTGAATTACTTCGATGAACCGCGGCCGATGGAGTCTTGTACTACAATCAACAGGCCACCCCGCCCAGTTCGGCGGTGTTGAGTCGCAAGAAAGAGGTTAATGCTTATGGCGATAGGGATCTACTTCTCCAATAACGGTATGTCAGCGACGAAATACGACGAGTGCATCAAGCTATTGAAGAAGGCCGGAGCGGGCAATCCGACTGGACGTTCGTACCATACGGCGTTTGGCCCGAAAGACAATCTGATGGTGTTCGATGTCTGGACATCGCAGGCGGCGTTCGACAAGTTCGGGAAGACGCTGATGCCTATCCTGCAACAACTCGGGATCGATCCGGGAACGCCGGCCATGATGCCGGTGCACAAGGTGATCTTGCCGGCGCCGAAAGTCACCTCGCCCGGGAAGCAGGCGAAGGCCCCTGCTAGAAGGAGGAAGAGCTGACAACACTGGGACATGGCTGCGAAGCGGCTGGAGTGCGACCAAAACTGTAAGGCGGGCTGTGGAAGTCGAGTTTGCCGGGTGCTTACAGTTCCGCAATTCGGCCGCGAATTCCTCCGAAACACCCAACTGCGATAATAAGTCAATCCGCGGATGCCGCACAAGGAGCCAAATTATGAATCGACGTGATCTCCTCGCCGGACTCGCCTTGGCGAGTGTAAAGGCGAAGTCTCAGACTCGCACAATCGGGGCCGCCGCCGAATCACTTTACATCCCCAAGCCGCAACTGATTGAGGACCGCCGCTTCCTACACGCTTTCATGGAGGAATTCTCGTTCGTCGATCTGGTTACGGTCTCGCCTTCGCTTCGCATCACCCACATTCCGGTTTGGCTGGACCGATCCGCAGGGGCGTATGGGACGATCCACGGTCACATCTCGCGCCAGAATCCGCAGAGCGAGGCTTTCGACGGCAATCAACCTGGAGTCATTGTTTTCCGCGGTCCGCACGGATATATTTCGCCAACGTGGTACGCAAAGACTGAAAACGTTGTCCCGACTTGGAACTTCGCCGTGGTCCATGCGACTGGCAGACTGCGGCCAGTGGAGGGCCAAAAGCAGCTGACTGAGTTGCTTTCAAAGTTGATCGCCAAATTCGAGAGTTATGAGGGGACGAGCTACGACTTCGCCAAAATTGACGACAGCTACAAGAACGGGCTCATGGGCGGAATCATCGGCTTCGCAATGGAGATTGAGTTGCTGGAGGGTAAGTTTAAGCTCGGACAGGACCGGAGCCCGGCTGACAAGGCGAGCCTACTGAAGCACCTGGCGGACGCTAAGGCGCCACGCTCTCTTGGCGAATTCACGGCTAGGTTCTACGATCGACAGAGTAAGGCCTGATCGCCAACGTCACTCGACGATTAAAGATGCTTAAAGCGACAACGGACGATATCGGCGATCGAGGAACGCCACTGAGCGACCGCTGGAGCAGCGGAGGAAACCCGCCGAATGGAGCCCGGTAGTTGATGCCGAAAAGCCCGTGCAACAAACATCTGATTTCTGCACCCCGTCAGTCCAGTCTTTCCCGGCGTCCCCCTTGTCCCGTTGGTCAGCTTGGAGGTGTGCAAAAAACTGAAGTTTTCGGCACAGGCGCCAGCCACCTCTGGCCGATCTGCGACCACTTCGCACCGTGAAGGACACAGGAGGGTTTATGCACGCCCGATTCTTATGCTTTTCGCGAGCATTCTCTTGGGCGTGGCCGTTGCGCTTGGCGGTATCCTGCGATTCAAAAAAATACGAGCCGCAAGACGGCGCGAAGCTCGAAACCTGCATTTGGCAATGGCCGCTCTGTACCGGCACCGAGGGTGGCTGAACCGCACCAGGGCGAAGGCCGCCTAAAGCCGGCCACCCGCAACGCACATGCGTGGATGGAGGCCGGAATTATGGCCGCGCGCCCTACTTCACTCGCCTCCTGAGAAATGCTTCGCGGGCTGTTACTCTGACGTAAGCCATGTCGTTACCGCCTACCTCTCGCATTCTCGAACTCGACGGCATCCGGGGCCTCGCCATCCTGTTCGTGCTGGGATTTCATCTGCAGGCTTTTACCGGTGGAGATGGATGGCTCAACCAGATATTCCGATTCGGCTGGTGCGGCGTTGCGTTTGGCAACTGTATTTGGGTTCTTCCGCAATTTTGATGCAACCTCATGGTGCCGGCCCAGCAGAGACGGCTGGCGAGTAAGGCAAGACGCCAGCCCGAAGGAGTTCAAAACCCGCACGCCCATACATCTGACGCTTTAAGGTTTTCAGCCGATTGACTTGGCCCTCGACCTGACCATTGCTCCATAGTGTATCCAAGGCGGCGTTGACCGCGGAGATATCCTTCTGTAGGCCGTACGCGAAACGGACGACAGAACCAAACTCGCATCGCTTCGCACCATCGATCCAGCGACGCATGTTGATAGATTCGCCAGATGTGAGGGCCGAACGAAAACCGAGAGCGAGCTGGCGCAACGCGATCACGTCCGGACACTGAGCCCGTCTGATGAAGTCTGAAGAACAGGGGGAATGACCAGACGGCTCTGTTGCAGCCGTTGGACTTACGGTTGAGCACTTAGTCGATTAGAGGCTTATCACGCCGTAGAACAGAGCGGGGAATTGGCCGGGAGGGTGTGCGGTCGAACCCATCGACGCCTGCTAGAAGTGCCACGGCTCCGTTTAGCAAATGTGCCCAGGCGGGCCCGTAGCTGACGCTGCAAAGGCTGCATTTAAGAGACATCGCGAGACTTAGGATGTTCCGACGCAGCTGGATGTCTGAGCCTGTGCAACAAACTTCAGTTTTTTGCACACCTCCGAGCTGACCAACGGGACGACGGGGAAACCGCGAAAGACTGGACTGACGGTGTGCAGAAATCAGATATTTGTTGCACGGGCTTTCGGCAATCAACCACCGGCCTCGCCAAGTGAGTTTCCTCCGCTGGCCCTCCGCTGCTCCAGCGGTCGCTTCGCCAGGATAGATGCACCCCCCGTTCGAAGCTAAGCTGTCGATTCGTCGAGCCTTACCGTGGCTGGGGATAGATCTCGGATTGTCGCGGTCCCCTAAACTAATAATGCGGAACAAGGGTTCTTTTCGAAAAAACAGCCAAGGCGGCCCGAAGGTGCGCGACGAATGCCATGTGAACCGTGTACTATTCCCAATACGGAGATTAGATGAAGATCACCTCGACACTACTCACTCTTCTGGTCGCGACCTACCCCGTCCTGGGGGCGGACAAACTCACGATCGAAAAAGCCATGCAGGTGCGGGAGCCCTCGGATCTGCAGTTTTCTCCCGATGGCAAACGTCTGGCGCTTACCTTAATGGAACCCAGCGGGGACAAGCCCGCAGTGCGACACGTCTGGGTCTACGACCTGGCGCAGCGCGAACAGCGTCAGTGGACTTCGTCCGCGAAATCCGAATCGATGCCGCGCTGGTCGCCGGATGGGCAGAGACTGGCGTTCCTCTCGGACCGCGAAGACTCGCAACAGATCTGGTTGCTGACGGTCAACGGTGGGGAGGCTGTGAGGCTGACCAGTGGGAAAAACACAGTCGATTCCATCAAATGGTCGCGCGACGGCAAACGCATCGCGTACCTGGCGAGTGAGGCGAAGACGGCAGAAGAGGAAAAGAAACAGCGCGAGCAGGATGACGCGCGCGTGATTGATGTGGACCGTAAGCCCGTGCGCGCCTGGACGGTCGATGTGGCGACCAAGGCAGCGCAGCGCATTACCAGCGGACCATGGGATCTACGCGAAATCGAGTGGCTGCCTGACCAAAAGCGCCTGCTGGCCGTGGCGACTGACAGGCCGGCTGACGACCGGCGCACTGAGCGGCTCTTCTTCGTTACTTTGGAGGATGGGCGTATGGAACAGATCCTGGCGCCGGCGGGACCGTTTAGCAGAATCCAGGTGAATCCGCTAGGTGACGCGGTGGCGTACGTCTGTTCGCCCGCGGACGGGCCCACTGCGCAGGACCTGTTCGTACTTCCGCTAGATACGCGTGCACCGAAGAACCTCACCGGAAGCAATAAGGACCGACCGGTTCTGAGCTTCCAATGGATGAGCGATGGCGGGATCGGTACCCTGTTCGCGAGCGGGTTCCATACGGCACTCGAAGTGGCTGGCGGAAAGGCGCGCAAGCTGGTTACAGACGATTCGCTCGACGTCTCGCAGTTTACGGTTAGCCAAACTGGGGCCGTCGCATACGTGGGTGAATCGTCGGCGGTACTGCCGGAGTTGTTCGTGGAGGGCAAGGTCGTGAGCCATTTCAACGATGGCTTCCGCGGTGTCACGGTGCAGAAGGGCGAAATTTACACCTACAAGAGCTTCGACGGAACCCCAATCGAAGCGTCGCTGTTCCGTGGCGCAGGTTCCATCGCGGGGCAGCCGCAGCCTGTAATGGTGTTGATTCACGGCGGCCCCGCTGGCGTGTGGCGCGACCGGTTCGACGGCCTTACGCAGTTGCTGGTGACGCACGGCTATACGGTGATGCAGCCGAACATCCGGGGGTCCCTTGGCTACGGACAGAAGTTCCTGGCATCGAACCGCGGCGATTGGGGCGGCGGCGACTACAAGGACGTCATGGCCGGTGTGGACGATATGGTGAAGCGCGGCACCGCGGATCCCAGTCGGCTGGGTATCGGGGGTTGGTCGTACGGCGGCTATATGGCGGAATGGGCGATCACCCAGACGGACCGCTTCCGGTTCGCGATTTCCGGAGCTGGCATGGCGGATCTGGCCGCGGAGTTCGGGACCGAAGCTAGGTCGGCGGGCGACGAATGGTATTACGGGGTGCCATATGAAAATCTCCCGGGATTCCAGAAGTCTTCGCCCATCACGTTCATCAAGAATGCCAAGACACCGACCTTGATTCTGCAAGGCGAGGCCGATACGACTGATCCCATTTCCCAGAGCCAGATACTCTACCGGGGCTTGAAGCGCTACAATGTGCCGGCAGAATTTGTGGTGTATCCGCGCGAGCCGCACGGGCTGCGCGAGCCCAAACATATTGCCGATAGATACCGTCGGAGTCTGGAGTGGGCAGATAAATATTTGAAGTAAGCGGGCATTGAGATGGGTTCCGGCGTTGTGGGGCGGCCCGGCGGAATCCAGGCGCAGCCGGCGCTGCTCCGGATTGGAACGAGCCGGATAATGGTTTCCTGGGCGAAGCGACCGCTGGAGCAGCGGACGAAACTCACTTGGCGAGGCCGGTGGTGGATGCCGGAAAGCCCGTGCAACAAATATCTGATTTCTGCACACCGTCGCTCCAGTCTTTCGCGGCGTTCCCGTTGTCCCGTCGGTTAGCTTGGAGGTGAGCAAGAAACTGATGTTTATTGCACGGACTTCCCGGCCGTCAACGGTTGGGCATGCCTCGAGCGTTTCCTTCGCTGCTCCAGCGGTCGCTAGTTGACGGCAGGTCCAAAGGTTGCTCGGCCCAGGAGTCCCGGGGTGTAACCGAATGCGGCGAAATGCTAACGTTTGCGCGTGCCTCAATACACCGGCTCTCATGTTGAGATCGTTTGGAATCAAATGCTTGTGGGTAGAAGGGGATCAAGTCGCCCCCAAACCACCGGACTGGCGATGAACGCCACTGCGGCGGCGATCTCCTCAACGTTCCCATAGCGGTCGAGCGCTGTGGCTGCCTTCTGTGGGACTGCCCAATCGCCGCTTGCGGGATTTAAATCCGTGTCGATTGGGCCCGACTGGACGGAGAGGTGGGCAGCCGGGGTACTACAGTCAACAACGGGACAACGCCTGAGTAAAGATCTTTACGGCTCCCTTTGTGGCCGAGTAGGCAACGAGCCCTGGGACTTGGACACGCTCGCCCACGGCGGAGCCGATCGAGATGATTCGGCCGCCGCTCTTCATGTGCTTCAGCGCCGCCTGCGTTGCGCCATTGGGCCGCGGACATTGATATCGATCACGCGGGACCTTACCTTCTGATAAACAGGCGAATGGGACAGTCATCACGGTAATGAAGCTAATTCCGGTGAATGAAAATCAGCCAAGGATTGCAGCCGGGATTGATGCAATGGTGACGATCTTCGCAGAGGCCGGGGGCCAATGGGATGGCAACTGGATCAGGAATGGCATGGCGGCAACACAGTCCAAGTGGATCGAAGCCGATCATGACTTTTTCGACCGATACCTACGCTGGCGGTCCCGCCAATACTCTCAGAATATCTGAAAGATGCGTTGGTCAAACTTGGTGTTCGCGGATCCTGTGTGCCAGAAGTGCCTCTACCGTAGCCCAATAGAGAAGACGAGCCGCCAGGAACAAACGGGTGCAGGCCCCTGTTCCAGCCCAGAGAACTGGCGGGCAACGGATTCTTCCTGAATTGCCAGGCTTTCCGCGTACGCGGATCGCATTTCGGACTCCAGCCGCTTGCATTCCGAACAGGCCATTGCACCATTCTCTCTGGGATTATTCACGGCTGACCCTTCGCCCAGGAAAGCCGCTGGAGCACCGGAGGACCAGCGGAGGAAACTCACTTTGTGAGGCCGTTGGTTGATGCCGGAAAAGCCCGTGCAACAAATATCTGATTTCTGCACACCGGCAGTCCAGTCTTTCGCGGTGTGCCCGATGTCCCGTCAGTTAGCTTGGAGGTGTGCAAAAAACAGATGTTTATTGCACAGGGCTTTTCGGCCTCAACTACGGCCTTTCCGATGTGGGTTTCCTCCGCTGCGCCTCCGCTGCTCCAGCGGTCGCTCTGGCGCGAGCGCAGACCATGGTTTCTGCCCCTCCGAATCAGCGATTTCACGCAAGAGGTCAAAGCGCGAGAAGGCCCCGCTTATATCGCCGTCATCGTGTGAACCCTGAACCGGCATTGTCAATTTCACTCCTGGCTAGCATTATCCTCTTGCCCGTCCGCCTAAAGCGGAATTGATTTCTCGCAGAGCACCGTGCCAGTCTAAGACTGGTCAGATAGGGAGTGAACGGGTGCAGAGGTTGGCGTAGGATGGCACCCTCCCGTACAATTCCCGCTCTGTTGTCCGGCCCGATAGGCCTGATAAATGGGCTAACTTCTCAGCCGTAAGCCCAACGGTTGTAACAAAGGCGGCTATGCAATTCCTCTTATTTAGTCGACCTCATCGAAACGGACTCTGTTTGCAACAAAGTAGGGTTCTCGTACAGTCTTAGGATTGCCGCGCCTATGTCCCGCCGGAAACCTGGACGTGTACGAAAAACTGATATTTCTGCACAGGCTCCGTTTACCTTTGAACCGCTGCACACCGCGCAAGGTCCAGAGAAGTATCATGCACTCCCAATTCTGCTCCTCTAAGTAATTGAGAAGCAGCCAGTTGGCATAGGATCGCAATGCATGAGTTTATGTCCAAAACTCCAGCCAATTTCGAAAATTCGCGCAACTAAGGGCGGTGGATCACCCAGTAGTTCCGAGCGAAATCTTGAATCGGCTGTTTACCGTTTAGCCCACCGGCGAGATACAATTGTGCACCGTCGGGCTGCGCATGTTCTCAATGCCACGCAGGGCTGTTGTCTGGACAATCGCGATCGGTTTGCCTTTGGCTGCCGCCGTGTTCCTTTGCTGGGACTACAATCGCCGAGCGCCCGTAGGCCCCATCTATCGGATCGGCTGGGAAAACGATCCGCCCTACGAACTAAGGTCCGAGGATGGCAGTCCCTCAGGCCTCGCCGTCGAGTTGATCCGCGAAGCCGCAAAGCGGCGTCACATACGCCTGGAATGGGTGTGGCAACCGGGTAGTTCCGAAAACGCAATCCGCAAGAATTTAGTGGATCTGTGGCCACTCATGACCATTACGCGTGCTCGGAAGGGGCTGGTCTATTTCAGCGATCCTTACCTTCAGCACGACCACGGTCTTCTGGTTCGGGCGGAGAGCTCATACCAAAAGCCCCAGGATCTGGCGCACGCCAGTGTGGCTCGCACCACGTTGCCTCTGGATCAACAAATGGTGCATCGCATTCTCCCGGATGCGATGACGCTGTCGACACCGACAGAGAAGGAAGGAATCGAAACTGTTTGCCAGGGCCTCGCCGATGCGGCATTTGTCGAGGAATTCACTGGCGCCACTTTCCTGCTGGATGGCGCGACGTGTCCGGGCCAGCATCTGCGACTGATTTGGATTGAGGAACTGCAGACCAAGCTCGCGGTCGGTTCCACGTTCGCTTCCCGTGGCGCCGCGGACGAACTCCGTAACGGAATCGCCGAATTTGCAGACGACGGCGGGTTGCCGCAGCTGATGTCGCGCTGGGGCTATTATTCGCCGCGAAACCTGGAGAACATGCTTGCCCTGCTCAAGGCGAAACGCCGTGAGCGCGTCCTTATTGGCACCGTCTGGCTC
Source organism: uncultured Solibacteraceae bacterium (assembly GCA_963811575.1). Lineage (GTDB taxonomy): Bacteria > Acidobacteriota > Terriglobia > Bryobacterales > Bryobacteraceae > Solibacter. The sequence goes on from CAWERY010000018.1 coordinate 1,457,731, forward strand.
CTGGCCCTGCTGTTTGGCCTGTTCATTTTCGGGACCGACCGCATTCGCCGCCAGAAGAACCGAATCAGGAGTCTGCAAGTGGCGGTCGCTCAGCGAGAGTGCGAAGACCGGTTCCGCGGCTTGGCCGACACGGCTCCAGTCATGATCTGGCTATCCGACCTCGAGAGGCGGTGTACTTTTCTCAATAAGGAGTGGCTGTCCTTCACCGGCCGAGCCATGGAGCAGGAACTCGGGATGGGATGGACCGCGGGTGTACATCCTGACGATCTGGAGCACTGCCTATCCGTGGGCGCCGGCACTTTCGACGGGCACCGCGAATTCCGCACCGATTACCGGCTGCGGCGGGCTGATGGAAGCTACCGATTGGTGCTCGACCATGGGGTTCCGCGCTTTGAAGCTGGGGAATTGGCGGGCTTTATCGGTTGTTGCATCGATATCACGGATCTCAAGCGCGCACAGGAAGAGAATCTCGTCAGGCAGAAGTTGGAGAGCGTGGGGAGACTCGCGGGTGGGATTGCACATGACTTTAACAATCTTCTGGGCGCAGTGCTTGCGCACGCGGAGGTGGCGACGGAAGAGGTTGCGTCCGGCTTGCGTCCCGATGAGGAACTGCACAGAATCCGCGAGGTGGCGATCCGTGGCGCCGAAATCGTTCGCCAACTCATGATCTACGCCGGGCAGGAGAGCGGCACGCTTGATCTGGTCGATGTATCGATTTTGGTCGCGGAAATGCTCGATCTACTGAATGTTTCCGTGTCGAAGCACGCAATCGTCAGGACCGACCTCGAGCAGGGCCTCGGCGGCGTGCGAGCCGATCCTGCCCAACTCAGGCAACTGGTCATGAACCTCGTCAGCAACGCGTCCGACGCGATCGGAGAGCGGGACGGGGTGATCCAGGTGAGTACCAAGCGACGAACCCTCACGCCGGATTCGCGCATGGACGAGCCGACGGCCCTGCCGGATGGCGAATACCTGCAGTTGTCCGTATCGGACACGGGCGGGGGCATTCCCACCGAGGATCAAGCCAAGGTATTCGATCCCTTCTTCACGACGAAAATCGGCGGACACGGACTCGGGCTCGCTGTGGCTCAGGGGATTGTCCGCAGTCTCGGAGGCGCGATCTCTCTGCGCAGCACGCCGAGTGAGGGCACTACCTTTGAAGTCTTCCTGCCATGTAGCAGCGAGCCGGCCCCGGCGCGCGCTAGAGCGAATCGTGGTGCGTCCGCCGTAGAGGTCAAGCTGCCCGAACGATGCATCCTCGTGGTGGAAGATGAAGACGCCTTGCGCTCCGCAGTCTGCAAGCATCTCCGGCTCAAGGGCCTTTCTGTGTTGGAAGCAAGCGACGGAACGGTGGGGGTCGAACTGCTACAAACTCACGGTGCGCGTATAGTCCTGCTTCTCTTGGACGTCACTCTGCCAGGGAGGCCAAGCCGGGAAGTTTTTGAAGAAGCCCTCCGCGTAAGGGCGGACATGAAGGTGATTGTCACCAGCGCCTATGGCGAACCGCAGGTTGCTGGCTTATTTCCGGGCTTGCGAATCGAGCACTTTATTCGAAAACCCTACCACTTGGCGGAACTGGTGGAGTTGGTACGGAAAATATTCTCCTTGTCATCCGAGGCCGGAGCGTGAAGGGAGCCGCCGCGCGACACGTACATTTACTATCCGGGTACGGCGCCGGTTCCAGAAGGTGTCGCGGTCAATACACGCGGTCGCTCATACAAGATTGTCGCCGACGTCGAGGTCAAGGACGCGGATTGTTCGGGCGTCATCTTCGCCCACGGTTCCCGGTTTGGCGGCCACGCTCTGTTCATCAAGGATAAGAAACTCTATTACGTGTATAACTTCCTCGGCATCAAGCCGGAGCAGAAATTCGTATCGAAGGAACTCAAACTTTCGGTTGAGTCAGTTTCCCTCCGGAAAGCCGGACGCGGGCGCCCAACGCAGTTGGCCCCAGCTCGGTTTTGCCTCGTATCAGGGCCCTCCGCCCAAGCAGCTGATGGGCGCGCTTCCAACGCTTCAGTCCGTTCGCCAAGCTCATGGCTCCTCGCCGGTTTGAACCCGCGCTATGCCCACATCTTTGTCCCGCGGACGTCCCTATCGAGCAGCCATGCACAACCGATCTCGAAAGCTTTTTCTGGCGCAAGGCCGCGGCAGCTTCGCACGCAGCGGAAAAGGCCGAGCCGTCGTATGAGAATGGCTGGAACGCCCTCAGCCAGGCGGCGCATGAACAGTACAGCGCGGTGCGATCGTCTGGTGACGAGCACACGCGCGCGGCCATCATTCGCGGCGGCAGCTACCATCAGCCTCAGAATTCGGTCTGGTATTTCGTCCAAACTCACCGCGGTGTGCCCGATGTCCCGTCAGTTAGCTTGGAGGTGTGCAAAAAACAGATGTTTATTGCACAGGGCTTTTCGGCCTCAACTACGGCCTTTCCGATGTGGGTTTCCTCCGCTGCGCCTCCGCTGCTCCAGCGGTCGCTCTGGCGCGAGCGCCGCCGCCAACTCGCCAGGGAAACCAAGCAGGAGCCTTATAGCCGGGACTCCATGCACGATGAAATTGTACTGGTCCGAGCAGCAGTAATAGGCACGGTTGAGCAGCCCTGCTTCGTCGGGATCAATGGGTATGCCCCGCGAAACGGCGGCGCGGCGCGCGGCGGCGCCCATGTCTGATTCGTCTAGACCGAGCACGACCACGGTTTTGAACGGTGATATCGCAAGAACCTCGTCGATGTTCAGATTGGCGACGATGGATTTCGGGTCCACGGACGGATGCGCAGTGAAGTATTTGGACCCGACGATGCCCTCTTCTTCTCCTGTAAAGAAAACGAACAACACTGAGCGCTGGGGGCGCGCGGTAGCCTTTTTCAGTTCGGCGGCAATTTCCAGTAGCGCGCGCAGCCGGAAGCGTTGTCGATGGCGCCGTTATAAATGCCATCGCCGTTAATCGGCTCGCGTATGCCGCGGTGGTCAATGTGCGCCGAAAGCACCACATATTCGTTTTTGAGCATGGGATCGCTCCCTTCCACCTTTGCGACGACGTTCGCCGACTCCAGCGGCTTCCTCAGCATGCGCATTGTGGCACGAATGCTCACCGGCAGGTCGAAGCGCGGCAGCGGTTTCCTGGCCTTTGCGAGTGCGAACAACTCCGCTGGCGTGTGACCAGTGCCCTCGAAGAGCTTGCCGGCGTGCACTGCATTGAACCACATGAAAATCTGCGTTTCCCCGAACTCATCGCCGACAAGGTGCATCACTGGCTTCGCCGCCCCTCCCCGCCGATTCGACCAATTGTCCTCGGGGCCCGGGATCACAATCCAACCGATCAGGCCTGCGTCGCGATACTGCTTCCAACGCTGCGAGTTGTCCATATGATGTGCGGCCAGAGGACCGGCAATTCCCTCGGGCCCGCCGGGCATCGTGACCGCTACCTTTCCTCGCAGGTCGAGCCCAGCGAAATCGTCGTAGTTCTTTTCCGGGACGTTTAAGCCGTACATCGCAGTCGCAGCGAGACGAAGCCGCTGCCCGCCATCACCGCACCGCCGTGCATGGGGCGCTGCCATAATGCGCTAGTCCTGGATCTCGCTGTTTTGAACCCGGGCTGGCCCTGCGGTCCCAAACCATAGCAGCCGTAATCGGGCGCCCCTGCAGTGATAAAGCTCCCGCTGGATTCCCCAGGGCACGAAGCGCGGCTATACCGATCAAACTGCTGGTTACGTGTTTACGCATGGGTCTCTCCGTCATAGGGTTTCGTGAAGCTGAGTGGCTTCCGACATTGGGCGTAGTATAGCGTGCCCCGTATGGTGAAGGCAGGAAAGTACTGACGGAGAGACTTATTTGGCGGCGTCGCGGGTCAGCGGTAAGGGCTGTGAGGACGCGCGCCATTCCTGTCAACGCGCAACGCTCTCCGCCCCTACCGCCAATTGTTCGGCCTGCGAGGTCACAACAGGTGAGACAACCTCGAACGGCCCATGGAGCAGCAGTCTACGTTTAGAACGTCAACTTCAACGCAAACTGAATCTGGCGCGCCATGAACGTAGACCGGATCGTGCCGAAAGCCGCACTGGAGATATCGCCGGACGCGGCCCTGAAATTGGTATGGTTCAGGGCGTTGAAAAACTCCGAGCGGAATTGCAAATTCATTCCCTCGCGAGGCAAGGTGAAGTTTTTGAACAACCCCAGATCCAGCTGGTTCAGCGGCAGGGCGCGCGCGATGTTGCGGCCAGCGTTGCCGAACGGGTGACTGGGGTCGGTCTGCAACTGCACGTTCGCTCTGTTGAAGTAGTTGTCCGTGGTCCAATCGGAAGCGACCACCGGGCCTGTCACATTAGGCCGGAAGGCCTCGCCGCCTTTCCATTCGGCAAGGTTGCCGACAGTCTGGAAGGCGGTAGGCACGGTGCCCGTCCATGAGCGCAGATTGATGGGCGGCGCGGAGAGCGCATTGTTGATCAGGGTAAGCTCCCAACCGCCGAGGATCTGGTTGAGATAGCCGGGCATTTTCGAGCCGAATTTACGATCGCGCCCCACCGGAAGCTGATAGACGGCGCTCAGCACATCCACAAACTTCAGATCGTACGCAGACGGACCGTTTTCAGCCGCCAGATTATGAATGTCCTGAACGCTCGACTGATTGCCGTTCTGTCCATCGAGCGCCTGAGAACTGTTGTCGATGGCCTTCGAATAGGTGAAGGAGTTGAGGAATTGCAGGCCGTGCGAGAAGCGCTTCTGGAACTTTACCTGGAGCGCATTGTAGTTGGAGAAGCCGCCGGTGTTGTACCAACTGACTGCGCCGAAGCCCTGGATGGGGCGGCGTGAATTCAGAGTGGCGGTGCCGGTGGGGCTGGCCTGTGGCGCGGCCTGGTTGTAATCTCCCATCACGGGAAGATTGGCGGAACTATTGCCGACATAACCTACGTCGAGCATCAGGCCCTTCGTCAGCTGGCGCTGAACCGAAACGAACCAACTCTGAATCCGCGGATCCACCAGGTCCTTCGGCATGTAAAGAACGTTCGAGGTCTGGGGATTGAAGTTTGCCGGATCGGTCAGGCCGATCGGATAGCCCTGATCGGTGGTACGGAACCCCGGCGTCCCGGGCGCCTGGGCAACGGTAGCGATCACAACCTGAGGTCCATTGATGCCGAGCAGATCGCCGCTTCCCATGCGGTTTTGGTGTACATAACTGAGGCCGTAGCCGCCGCGCACCACAGTGTTCGGGTTTAGGCTATATGCGAAACCCAGCCGCGGCGCGAGGTCTTTGTAGTAGGGGTTGATCAAAGCCCGGTCATAGATGCTGCCATCCTTGGCGAGCAACATCGTCTTCGTTACCGGATCGAAATTCGAGAGCCGGTTGTCGCGCTCCCAGCGCGGAGTGGCGAACTCCCAGCGAACGCCCAGGTTGAGTGTCAGCCTGTTGGAGACTCGGATGTTGTCCTGCGCGTACAGAAAATCTTCGTGCTGGCGGTAATTGCCGATCACGTCCGTGGAAAGCGCATAGCCGCTGCGCAGGCCAAACATAAAGTCGGCAAGCGAATATGTGGTGGGGTCGGCAGCGCCCCCGGCGGGCTTGCTGAAGCCGCCCAGGTATTGGTCGGCTCCATACATTGGATTGACGTCCAGCACCTGAGTCCGGATGATCACATTCTCATACCCGAATTTCAATGAATGGCGTCCGATGACCTTATTGAAGTTGACCTTGGAATCGAAGCTGAGAGGATTTTGGAATTGCGGAATCGTCGCCTGGCGTCCCAGGCCCGTGAGACCTTGCAGCGAAATCGGCAGCAAACCGCCCGCCAGGGCCGGATCGCTGGGAAGACCGGCGATTCCGTAGGCTTCCAGCATGTTCGGCTGGCCGAGGAACGGCGGCTTCTTGCCCGCATACATGCGCGATACGCCGAAGCGCAGGTCCAGCACGGAATCGGGACTGGTGATCCACGTATACGCCGCGGTAGCCTGCTGGCTCAGCACCCAGAGCACGGTGCCATTGCCGCCCGAAGGTCCGGGAAAGCTGGAGTCCTGGTTCTCGTTTCGCTTGCTCTGGCTGACGCGCAGAAATCCGGACATGGTGGACTTAATCTGGCCGTCGAGCTTGGCATCGAACTTGTCCGCCTTCGTGCGATCGCCCGACAGCTGCTGATAATTATTGGAACGGCCGGTGATCAGCGGGGTGGGCAGCGCGTTGAGCACCTTCACTGCGAGAGGCGACATGGCGCTGGCGGGGATTGGCGTATTGGCAGAGTAGGTCACGCCCGTCAGCGGATTGGTCACGGCTACCGGGAAGATTCCCTGGCGGTCCGCGACGGACGGCAGACTGGAAAACGCGAGAGTCCTTTGAATGTTGCGGAAACCTTCATAGTCCGTAAAGAAGAAGACCCGATTCTTGATGACCGGACCGCCGAAGCTGGCGCCGAACTGATTTTGCGAAAGCGTCGGCTTCTTGAACGTCGAAGGGCGCAGGCCGAACTGGAAACCAGTGGCGTTCAAGTCGGTATTGCGCAGGAACTCGTAGGCGGAGCCGTGAAAGCCGTTGGTGCCGGAACGCATCGCGGAGATGATGGTGGCGCCGCCGCTGCGGCCGTACTCCGCGGTGTAATTGCTGGTGACCACTTCGAATTCGACCACCGAATCGGGCGACGGCTGCGCCACCTGATTGGAAAATCCCTGATTGCTGGTGCCATACGCGTTGTTGTCGATGCCGTCCAGAATGTAGTTGTTATACGTGCTACGCAGGCCATTGACGATGAACGAGCCTTCGCGGCTGGCGGAAGACGGCGATTTGTTCACGCCGGTAGTCAGCAAGGCCAAGTCAGAGAACTGGCGTCCGTTGAGCGGGAGTTCCGTAATTGAGACCTTGTTCACGACCTGGCCGCGGTCGCTGGTGTCCGTGTTCAGCAGGATTGCGGCGGCGTTGACTTCGACGGTCTCGGTGGTCGCGCCCACCTGCAGCACCAAGTCCACTCGCTGCCGGGCGTTGACGTTTACGACGATATCCTTAGCCTCACCCTTGGAAAACCCCGGCGCCTCCGCAGATACTGTAAACAGGCCGACCTTCACCTCGTTGAAGTTGAAATTTCCGTTCTCATCGGTAAGAGTCTTGGCGGTGATGCCCGTTTCCTGATTGACGAGCCAGACCTGGCTGCGTGTCACCACAGAGCCGCTGCTATCGTGAACCGAGCCGAGCACCGTGGCCGTACCGAACTGCGCATGTAGTTGAAACACTCCTGAACACAGGAGTAAGAGGAGCCCCCCGTAGCGTGGAGCAACGACGTTTGGTTTCATTTTCCCGAGGTTAGAGCAGTGATGTTAACCGTGGATGTCTGCGATGTATCAGTCTCATGAACAACCTGGATACCTCGTTGAAAATTCGGATTGTCATTCTCAATTCACACGTCTTCGGTATCGTGCCTAGGAATGAGACAATCCCTGGCAATATTCATTTCGGAATCGCTTTTGCTCTGCCTATTTTCCAGCTTCGCCCCTGCGCAGGAGGCGCATCCCGCGATTCTGGTTCACGGGCATCGCGGAGCGCGCGCGATGCGACCCGAAAATACGATCCCCGCGTTTCAATACGCCATCGCCGCCGGTACGGACGTATTGGAACTCGATATGGCGGTTACCAAAGACAACGTGATCGTGATTTCACATGATCCGATATTGCGCCCGCCGGTCTGCAACAACGCGGCGCAGGCGCACGCTATCATCCATAATTTGACATTGACGGAGGTGAAGCAATGGGACTGCGGCGTGAAGCAGAACCCGGAGTTTCACACGCAGCAGACCATCCCCGGCACCCGCGTTCCCACGCTGGACGAGGTCTTTGCGCTCGGCGAGGGCAACAAAGTCCAGTTCAACATCGAGACCAAGATCATGGCGCGGCGAGTGGGGGCGCAGGAAGCGGAAATGACGCTGAAGCGAATGGGCATCCCGGCCGATAGCGCGCAGGGGAAGGACGCGATGGCGCTGATCGCCGCGATGGGACCGGAGATGACGCCGTCGCCCGAAGTGTTCGTCAAACTGGTGCTCGAGAAAATCCGCAAGTACCACATGGAGGACCGTGTGATTCTGCAGTCTTTCGATTTCCGCACGCTGATTGCGATGAAGAAGATCGCCCCGGAAATTCGCCTTTCGGCACTGACCAGCGACAACATGAAGAGCTTCGTGGAAATGGCCAAGGAGGGCGAGGCTGGAATCATATCTCCGGTCTTTCAGACCGTAACGCCGGAAAAGGTACGGGACGCTCACGCAGCCGGCCTGCAAGTGGTGCCGTGGACAGCGAACAAGAAGGACGATTGGAACAAACTGATCGATGCGAAAGTGGATGCGATCATCACGGACGACCCGGCAGGTCTGGTCGCACACCTGAGGGAGCGCGGACTGCACTAACTGCTCGTCCTATCGGGTGTGGCTGTGGACGGGTGCGGAGCGGGAGGCCTGCCTGCGGGCGTCCTGTTCCGTGGTCATTTTGTAAGCGAGATAATACTTATAGATGTTGCTGACGTAGTTAGGCGTTTCCGCACCGATCCGGCGAGCGGCGATGAATTCGACATTGTTGAACCAGAGGTTGGGATCGTAGCCTTCGGCGGCGGCCAGGGGGCGCAGCTTTTCGATTCGGTCGGGTCCAGCGTTGTACGAAGCCAGCGCAAAAAGACCCTTGGTGATCTGATCCATCGGCTCGCTTCCGTAGTAATGACTCACCATGTACCGAAGGTATTTGGCTCCGGCCTCGATATTGCGATCGGTCTTATCAATTCCGGTGATGTCGATGGGGTCGCCGGCGGCAGTGCTCGGCTTGATCTGCATGACTCCGACAGCACCGGCCTTGCTCCTCAGGCGGGGGTTGAGGCCGGACTCCTGGTAACCTTGCGCGGCCAAGAGCAGATAGGGGAAATCATATTTGTTGCCATAGGTGCGGAACAGACGCACCAGTTCTTCAAAGTGTTCCAGATTCTCTCCGGCAACGGCGTCTTTTGCCCATTTGATATGGCTCAAATACCTGTCACCACAGGTCGTCTTACCCTTTCGAGGGCTGGTGTTGTACGTTTGTGCGTTTTCATAGCATATCCCCACATTTGGGGGCGGCTCCCCCTACATCATCGCTATCAGAAGATCCTGAAATCCGGTTTATCCTTGTCCCATGCAGGATCGCGCGGTTACAGCGTGTGAAGAGGAAAAGAGGCTCGCGAGGCCCACCTGATAGCGTTTGAGCAGGTTCGACGCGGTGCGTCATCGAGCGCGGTCCTGAGGGAAGGTGCTTGATGCCGATCTTGCTGGTGGTAAATCATCCGCAGCTTCTGACCCTCATGCGAAAGATTCTGTTGGGGCACCGATTCATTGTCGTGGAGGCCCTAAACGGCGAAGACGCACTAGCTCTTCTTCGAAGAATGGAAGGCGTCGTGTCGCTAGTAATCACTGATTACGATCTGATGATAATCGACGGCCTTGCATTGGCGCGGCATGTAAAGCAACAGTTTCCAACGGTGCCCGTACTCCTCATGTCCAGCGAGATATCCAAAAGTGATTGCGCGCCCGCCATTAGCTTTCTTCGCAAACCCTTCATGCCCGAAGAGCTAATTACATCAGTGCGCTCCCTACTCGAATGCCCGACGCAATGAACGAAGGCATGCATACTGATCTCAACCGATTTCGGGCGATACTCATGAGGGGTTCCCCTCAATGACCAGACGGCTCTGTGGCAGCCGTTGGACTTACGGTTGAGCACTTAGTCGATTAACAGGCCTATCACGCCGTAGAACAGAGTGGGGAATTGTCCGGGAGGGTGTGCGGTCGAACCCATCGACGACTGCTAGTGTCCTGAGTTAGAAATTCGTTGACAAAGTCTTTCGACCTTTCCCAAGATCAGACCGCGTCCGCGGTCCACACAAAGGGCTTGGGATTTCGGTTCCGCTGGTCCAGGTAGGAGAGCATAGCCTTCTCCAATTCTCGAATCGCGGTATGGCTTCCCCGACGCACGCAACGTTCAGTCACCTCGGCGAACAACCCGCTCCACCAGATTGAGCCAACTCCCGCTGGTAGGCGTGAAGTGGACATGATAACGGGGGTGGCGCTTGCTCACTATGTGGGTGCCGTAGTTGTCCATCACCAGATGAACCTCCATCTCGGCTCTCGCCGGTGAGTGCCGCCTGCTAACAGGCTGAGAACAGGCGCAGCGATTAACGAACCTTAATCTACTTGGCCCGTTCCGCGCCTGTTAGCAGGCCAGTGCAGCTCCGGCAGCCTGGCCGACTCCTCGGCCCACTCCGGCATCGGCTCGCCGTCCCTCCAAAACTCCGGACGGTCCTCGTTCGCTTGCGCTTCCCGGCGTTTCGCCAGGATCTGATCGTAGACCGCGTCGGTCGCTTCCCGTCCCTTGGGCAGCGCTTCCAGGCCTGCTTTCAGATTTTCCGCCAGTTCTTCGGTCGTTGGATTGAGATTGGGGCTGGGGTCTTGCGGCATCGAGTGTTCTCCTTAATAATGGAGCAATGTTCTGGATGGACTGCAGGCCCCGCATCTCGAGGTACTGCCTGGCTTTGAATATAGACTATTGCGGTTGCAGGCATCTGGTTCTCAATGTTGCGAAGGCTGAGTAGACCCAGACCGGATGCGGATGGACGACGATTCGGCAGGCGTTGTGGCCTAAACGTCGATCGAATACCGTCTCCTAAACCGCGCCAAGGACTGGTTATGGAAGCCGCGCAGAAACAAACGAGGTGTCCGGGCACGGCGGGGGGAACATGAGGTCGCGAGCGAGCGGTTGGCATGATATACGCGCAGGCGGGAAAATTATCACCGCCCAACGGTTTAGGTGGCTCGCGCGAAACCTGTCCTTGCTCAAGAAAGCGTGATGATCTAAAGTACAATGCTACAAATGCCAACCGGACTCCCCACCACGACCAGCATTCCCGCAGAGCAAGCCTTCTTGACGCACCTGCAAACCCTTCTCGCCAACATGCTCAACCGGCAACTCGGCCAAGGCACGAACTTTCTGGAATGTGATTTCATGTCTAACTCGGTGATCGCCGCGGTGGAGCAGAAGCTTGCCCTGGAGAAAAGTTTCCATCGACCGGTCCCCTCTTGCGCAATCCACAAATTGCGCATGCAAGTGAAGCGGAAGGACAGTTCGATCAGCTCAGGACCGACGAGCCATATCGCCGTTTTACTTAGTCTCCCGACCTACCATATCCTGATCGATCCGACCCATCTGCAATATTCCCTGCCGTTCGCGGTGACGAACCAGTCGGCGAATGCCCTGAGAAGTAAATACCCAAGCCAAATTACTGGGTTCCAGTATTTCACGTTTAATGACCGGCCAGTAGAGCCGCTCTTCATGGCTTGGCGGAACTTCATTTCCTCGAAACCCAACGTTGCCTCGGTCGCAGGAGTGGAACTGCTCGATAAGGATGCCCGCGGGACGAAGATGTAGGGCGACTGCCATCCGATCCGCGCGGAGAGGCAATAAGGAGAGAAGAAGATTCAAAAAGCAGAAACTATTGCAATGACAGCACTCCTGGTTGAGTTGCATTGTGCGTTGGCCTTGTCGATAGAATCGACAAATCGGGCGCGCGGCTTATTTTGCCGAGACAGGTAGAATCCAATCGTCGTGACTATATCACTGGCAACAGGGCTGCCATCGGGCTGAGAAGGAAAGTCGTTTGTCATCGAATCGGTCCCCCCGAACACACCCCCCGCGAGATCTTTCCACGGAGCGTGAGCAGAAAAAAGCGGATCCCAAACATCTAGGCAAGGAATTGTCTCGGTAGTATATTGGATTTAGAGGCTCGGTTCGACAGGCCAACGCAAAGCGCACCCTCCGAACGAATCCTCCAAACCAACTCAGTTTTTTGACGAGGTGTGGACATGGTTTCTGACGTAGCGGCGCAACCCAACCAGATTTGGCCCATCGACAAGCTCGTCTTCTATGCACGCAATCCCCGCAAGAACGACTCGGCCCGCTAAGTGCGCGAGACCGCTAGAGCAGCGCAGGACCAGCGGAGGAAACCCTCGGGGCGAGGCCAACCGTTGATGGCCGGAAAGTCTGTGCAATAAACATCAGTTTTTTGCACACCTCCAAGCTCGCCGACGGGACAACGGGCACGCCGCGAGAGACTGGACTGACGGTGTGCAGAAATCAGATATTTGTTGCACAGGCTTTCCGCCAATCAACCACCGGCCTCGCCAAGTGAGTTTCCTCCGCTGGTCCGCTGCTCCAGCGGTCGCTTCGCCAGGATTACCTCTGCTTGGGCCGATTGAAAAGGGGTCCGGTCGCACTATCGACATAAGTAGTTCCGGTCTGAGCTTCACCTCCGACAAGCCGCTGTCGACTGGACAGAAGCTCGACCTGTTCATCGACTGGCCCGTACAGCTTGACGGGGATGTCCAACTTCAACTGGTTGTATCGGGCGTCGTCATGCGAGTCGCCGGTGCCGTAACGGCACTTCAAATTGAGCGTCACGAGTTCCGAACTCGGAGTGCGGGACCATGGGACATGGCGCATGAGGCATCGGTCGGCTGAACGGGTCGCATGAGCGGGCCGTTAAGGGCGCATAGAGGGGCGCGACATGACAGTCAACCATGTTACATCTGCGTTCCTGTACATCACTATAGTAGCCAAACGAATGCAACGTGACCAACACCGTAGGGAAGATCGTAGTTGTCGATATTCGAGCAGTATGGGGCAGTGAGGCAAACGAACTTTACGCCGTGGCTGGCGGAGGCGGCGAACATCGCGCTTCTCGGAGAAACAATCGGGCTCGACCTGCAAGTAGAGGCTCAGGAGAAGCGAGTTGGCCCTTTCCGTGCGGACATCCGAGGCCCGGCCGCGCCAAGGGCTGCAGTTCGCGAAGACTCGCCTGGCTCCTGCCGGTGAAAGGCCGCTTGCCGCAGAGCTCAGCGCCTGCTTGCGGGGAGGGTGGCGCGGATCGGGGCGCTAGAAACCGGATCGAGGGAGGCGACCGCAAAGAGTCAGGCAGACTGGCGACGGGGCCGGAGAGGTGTTTGTGGAATCGTCTAAAAAGAAATGTCTTCTCCGATTGCTGGTTTTTCGAGTGAGGTGGAATTGGCGCTTGGCCGAGCGAACAGACGGCCGGGGGCGGAGAAAGCACCCCAAAATATCTATTTTCGATGATCAAAAGTTTGGATGATCAAAAGTCGGCGGCCCGTGGTAGACTCCTGCAAACTGGTATCCAAAACGGAGACACGTCCTCAGAGCAGGGGGTTAGTTGATGAAGTGCTTCAATGCCATCGGGCGTCTCGCCCTATCTGTCGTCTTATATGCCCTCGCGTGCGTCTCGCCCGCGTTCAGCCAAACCACCACCACCGCGGATGCCGTCGGAGTTGTCACCGACACATCCGGCGCAGTAGTCGCAGGCGCCTCGGTAACCATCAAGTCCGCCGACTCCGGCGAAACCCGCACGTCCCTGACGAGTAGCCAGGGCCAGTATCGATTTCCCTTGTTGAAGCCAGGCGACTACAGCATATCGGCTGAGACGAAGGGGCTAAAGTCGAACATTTCGAAGATCTCTCTGCTCGTCGGTCAGGAGCAGCAAGTAAATATTTCGATGAATCCGATGGGTACCACGACGGTGGTTGAAGTGAGAGCCGAGGGTGCGCTCCTGCAGACCGAAAGCGCCAATCTCGAGACCAACTTCAACAAGACTCAGGTGGACAATCTCCCCATGCCCGGCGGCGATCTGACCACGCTTGCCATGACCGCTCCCGGCATTCGCGTGAATGTGACCGGCGGGTCCGGCAATATGAACGCCAACGGCATCCCGGGTTCGACCATCCTTTATACTCTGGACGGCATGGACCAGAATGACCCCGCCAACAACCTCAACAACTCGGGAGCCAGCAACAACCTGCTGGGCGCCAACGGAGTCGGCGAGGTGGCGATTGTGATGAATGCCTATAGCCCGCAGTACGGGCGGATGGCTGGCGCTCAGGTCAACATGGTCGGCATGACCGGCGCGAACCAGTTTCACGGAAATCTTTTCTACAACTTCAACTGGGAAAAGCTGAACGCGAACTCCTTCTTCAACAACTCCTCCGGTACTCCGAGAGGCAGGTCGGATGCCCACCAGTTCGGAGGCCGAATCGGCGGACCGGTCTGGAAGAACAAGATATTCTTCTTCTTCGACAACGAAAACCTGCGTTACGTTCTTCCGTCGTCCGGCGTGATTTCATTGCCTTCGCCTCAGCTCCAGGCATACACGCTGGCGCATGTGGGCGCCGCCCAGCTTCCTCTGTATACGGACTATTTCAACCTGGTGAAAGGCTCGCCCGGAGCCAACCGCGCGGTCCCGGTAACCAACGGCTCCGGCCAGTTGCAGGATGGTAACGGGCACCTGGGATGCGGCATCAACAGCTTCTACAAGACTCCCACCGGCACGGGTGGAGTATTTGGTATAGACACTCCGTGCGCGCAGGCCTTCGGAACCAACAATACCGAAATCAACACCGAACAGTTGTTTAACGGCCGGGTTGACGCGAACATCTCGGCCGCTCAGAAGCTATCGGTTCGCTACTTCCACGATGCGGGCGTTCAGGCCACCGGCACCAGCCCAATCAATCCCCTGTATAACTCCGTCAGCAATCAGCCGTCCTACCAGTGGAACATTCAGCATACCTGGGTGGCCACCCCAACGATCGTCAACACGTTCAACGCCTCGGTCCTGTGGTACACCGCTCTGTTCGGCGTCCAGGATTTCACCAAGACACAGGCGCTGATGCCAGACTCGATCGCCATCAGCGACGGCGGGGCCAACGGCGGCGGCTTTTCCACGGTTGGCAACGGAGCGTTTGCCAACGGCAGAAACGTCGGCCATTTCCAGATGAACGACGACTTTTCCTGGAACAAGGGCAGGCACACCATCAAGGCCGGCGTAAACGCCCGCTACGACCAATACACATATACCAGTATTGCTTCCGGTGCGTTCCTGGGCTCCTACAGCCTGGGTGATTTGTCGGACTTCGCCAATGGCAAGCTCGGCGCCACCGGAAACGCCCTCAGCAGCTTTAGCCAGTCTTTCCCGCTTTACGGCGCGCTGCATTTCCGGTTTCCCTCGGCCGACTTCTACCTCTCCGACGAATGGGCGGTCACGCCGAATCTGAAGCTGACTTACGGCTTGCGCATCGAACAGAACTTCAATCCGACCTGTATCGAAAAATGCTTCGTGCTTACCAACGTGCCGTTCAACTCTTCCAGCTATCAGGGCGGCGTCAACGTTCCCTACAACACCACCCTCACGAAGACGTCGAATCTCTTCTATAACTCCGAAGGTCCAATCGTGCAGCCTCGCATCGGGATTGCCTACAAGCCGCCGATGGGACACAACAAAACCGTGATCCACGCCGGTATCGGGCTGTTTGCAACGAATTACACCGACGGCATCGGCGGCACGCTGGCCAACCAGGTGCCGAACAAGTTCGCTCCGTCCGGGTTGACCTTCGGAACGGTCGGAGTGATCACCGATCCCACCAGCTCGGCCTCCACTGCCCAGGCGTCCGCGAACGCATTCCAGAGCGGGTTTAACTCCGGTTTTACCTTGGCGCAGATCCAGAACGTGGTCAAGCCCGCCACGTTCAGCACGCCAAGCATCACCTCCTTCCCGGCCACTTATCGCGCCCCCCATACCCTCGAGTGGAGCTTCGAGATCCAGCAGCAGCTCGACTCTCACAACATGGTCACAGTCTCTTATGTGGGGAACCACGCCTACGATATTGCTGAAACCGTGAACGCCAATATGTTCGCCAGTGCCACCAGCACCAAGAACTACGGAGGACCGTACGGGGGACTGCCCACGGCCGCACCCGACGGACGTTTTGTGACGGTTACCCAGTACTACAACAACGGCATCAGCAACTACAACGCCCTCACGATCCAATATCGGCATATGTTCACCTACGGGTTATCGGCCCAGATCCACTACACGTGGAGCCACGCTCTCGGCACCATCGCCTACGAAAATCCCTTCAACCTAAGCAACAGCTATGGCAGTCTCGGTTTCGACAACCGGCATCAGGTAGCCGCCGATGTCCTGTGGAACCAGCCCTTCAACGCAACGAATCAAGCGGTGAAAGCGTTGATCAAAGGCTGGACCGTGGGGCTGAAGACGTATATCTACAGCGCCGCTCCTTTCAGCGTGAGCGACAGCAAGATCGCAACCAGCGTCAACGCTTCGGGCGTACTGACTCCGCTTGCGGATCTGCTGGTTCCGGCTGCTTCCGGCATGCACTGCAACTCCAGCAATTCCATTGGCACGTCATGCCTGCCGAAGACCGACTTTGCCACCTACCCGGGCTCGGGCGTCTCGACCCCGCTCCAGCTCGACTGGGGCAACATCGCGCCTAACAGCTTCCGCGGCCCTGGGTACTTCGACGTCGACATGACGCTGCAGCGAAGCTTCGCCATCAAGGAGAAGCTCAAGTTCGTGTTCGGCATCCAGGCCTACAACGTGCTCAATCACGCGAACTTCGCCAACCCCTCTGGAGCCCTGACCTCGGGCGCCTTCGGAACCATCACGAGCACGCTGGGACCTCCTACCAGCATTTACGGTTCCGGCCAGGGAGCTTCGGTTTCGGGACGCCTAGCGGTTCTCACCGGGACGTTCACGTTCTAGCCAAGTACACGGTTTCATAAATACTGCTAACAGGCGCCGGAACAGGGGAAACGGACACCGAAGGGAACTATCGCTTCGTGGATGTCGATCCTGGCCGCTATAGGACAGGCATCAATCTTCGCGGCCAGTATGATCCCTATCCAGTGCTCTATGCGCCCGGCACTGAAGAGCCGAAGCTGAGCAAAAGCCTTGAGGTCTCTGAAGAGGAGCCGGACGGCGTAGCCGATTTCTGGCTCCCTGAACCAAAACGCCGGCGTTTTGAGATTCAGGTCTTCTGGCCGGACGGTCAGCAAGCGAAGGGAGCGCAAGTGTCTCTCATCTATGGACGCTGGCCGACGACTAGGGAGCTGCGCGCTGATGAGAGCGGCCTAATCGCCGTCGAGGCGTACGCGATGCTGGGCTACCGATTGTATGCCCACGCGAATCGCTCGGCCGCTGAGCCTGAACTCGCCTCCGTTCCGGTGATTATCAACCGGGGTGGGGAACGGATTTGGCTTCCTCTGGTACTTGGTGTGGCATCTCCGGAGGAAATCCAGCTTGGCGCTGCTCACTAACGCATCACCCGCCCGCGGTCGATATCCGACTCCGCAGACAGGATCTCGTGACAGATCGCCGGCCGGGCCTGAGGGGCGAAAGGGAAAACGTCAGGGTGGACACTCTCGTTCGAACTGCGCGGGCTTGTCTT
The DNA here is from genome assembly GCA_963811575.1 of uncultured Solibacteraceae bacterium. Classification (GTDB taxonomy): domain Bacteria; phylum Acidobacteriota; class Terriglobia; order Bryobacterales; family Bryobacteraceae; genus Solibacter. Next base: position 1,475,019 of record CAWERY010000018.1, read on the forward strand.
GCTGAAATCGAAGAACCGGGAGATCCGGATTGGAACAGATCTCCGACTGAGGCCGGATTACGATTCTATCCGCCGCACTTGCGTTCTTTGAGAACTTGTAGGCACCGGCCTCATCAGGAAAAAATAAAATCCAGCGCGGCGTAATCTGCAAATTCGTCACGAAATACCAACCACCGGTTAGCAGCCCTCCAGCCTGTTAGCAGGCTGGCTGCCCGGCGGACTGCATTCATCCGGAGCGCGTGTGCTGACGCACAGATCAGTCACGACCGCCCACCTTCTAAGACCCAGGCCCTCGTCCCCGTAGTATCATTTGAACGTGATCTCCCAGGCCCTTCGCGCCTGCCCAGTCTGCGAACACCGCGAGATCGGGCCCCTGCACACCCAGCACTTCGTTGTCGAAGACAATCACCCCCTTGGCGATAACTACGTCGTCGCCCACTGCAGAACCTGCGGCTTCGTCTACGCCGACGTCGCCGCCACCCAGGCCGACTACGACGCCTTCTACGCCACCCGCTCCAAGTACGAGGACGGCAAAACCTCGACCGGCGCTCGCGCCAGAGCGACCGCTGGAGCAGCGGAGGCGCAGCGGAGGAAACCCACATCGGAAAGGCCGTAGTTGAGGCCGAAAAGCCCTGTGCAATAAACATCTGTTTTTTGCACACCTCCAAGCTAACTGACGGGACATCGGGCACACCGCGAAAGACTGGACTGCCGGTGTGCAGAAATCAGATATTTGTTGCACGGGCTTTTCCGGCATCAACCAACGGCCTCACAAAGTGAGTTTCCTCCGCTGGTCCTCCGGTGCTCCAGCGGCTTTCCTGGGCGAAGGGTGGTACCTCTAACATCCATAGGCTCTCGACCGCCCCCTCCCCCTCGCGCGGGGTGGTGGCGGGCGGCTTCCCATTAGGCGAAACCACCCTGCCTGCGACCTGCGGCGGCCGGTAGCGCGAGATCCCATGCGAACACGATCGGCTTCTACTTCGCGGCCTTTGACGGTACGCGTGGTCGGCCATCCAGACGGCAGTAAGTTACTCGACACGACCCAGACTGGCTTGACCGATGGGGGCCGAGCTGATACTACGTCGGCGGAAGTGTTAGCAGGAATCGGTACTTAGTACAGCGCATAACTGTTGACTTACCAACTTACGAAGCCTAACATCGAATCACTGATGACCGAGACAACAATGGCGAACGGAATCATCCTCGAACCGAACTACGCAGTGCTTCGCGCGCGCTTCGCGGCGGAAGCCAAGCTCCAGGCCGACACGATACTGAGTGACCTGTTACCTGACTGATTGAGCCTGAACACATCAAGTCCGTGCAGCTTGCCGTTCTGCGCACCATGCAATCGGTCCTCGTGCCGATCAACGTTTGCATCCAGGCCATCGACAACAATCAGGCCGTGATCGAGTGCCGCGATCTGGTGGACACCGTATCGAAATCGATCCTCGCCAAGGCCGATGAGATCGAGCGAGCCATCGACGCCGAAACCAGCATCATCAACTGCGACCAGTGCGCGGCACTCATGATCCAGGGAGTGTTCTGCCACGGGACGGGATGCCCGAACGCGAAGAAACTCTACGAGGACGGCGAACGGGTGCGGTACCTCAAGTGCCAAGAGTGCGGTAGTGAAGTTCGCGAAGACGAGACGTGCTGCGAGTGGCCGGAACTAACGGACGCCGAGTAAACCACCCAGGCCCCGCCCTGGCGCAACAGGACGGCTCCTGGATGGCTTACGAAGGATCAGGAACTGATGGAAACGACAGCCGAGATAGCTACCGATAATCCTCCTTCTCGGGAGTTATCTCCGAGCGATCAGTGGCGCAGGCTCAAGAATTTGGTCCTGGATGGCGTGACCTCTCCGCACTCGCGCCGGGCTTACAGCAAGGCCCTGGACGGCTTCTTCCTGTGGTGGGACTCCGACGGCAGTCCGCCGTTCACCAAAGCGACCGTTCAGGCGTTCCGCGCCAAGCTGGAGGGCGACGGCTTGGCCGGTGCCACGATCAATGTACGGCTGTCCGCGATCCGCAAGCTCGCCGTCGAGGCCGCCGACAACGGCTTGCTTGATCCCGACCTGGCGGCTGGCATCGGGCGGGTGAAGGGCGCGAAGCGGCTCGGCGTGCGCCTGGGGAACTGGCTCACGCTCGCCGAGGCGCAGCCCTACTCGGCGCGCCGGATGCAACCACAGTGAAGGGCAAACGAGACAGAGTTATCCTGGCGGTACTGCTCGGCTGCGCACTACGACGCGCTGAACTGGCCGGGCTCAACGTGGCAGACATTCAGCAGCGTGACGGCCGGTGGGTGGCCGCCGATCTGGTCGGCAAGGGCGGGCGCGTGCGAACGGTGCCGGTGCCCGCATGGGTGAAGGTCACGGTTGACCAGTGGACCGAGGCGGCGGGCATCGAGGGCGGGCGGCTGTGGCGGTCCATCAATCGCGGCGGGCGGGTATGGGGTGACGGACTCACCGAGAAAGTGATCTGGCAAGTGGTGGAGCAGTACGCCGCCGAAGTGGGGCTGACGGAGATCGCGTCCCATGACCTGAGACGGACGTGCGCGAAGTTATGCAGGGCGGGCGGCGGGGAGCTTGAGCAGATCCAGCTACTGCTCGGGCACGCATCGGTGCAGACGACGGAGCGGTACCTCGGCACGAAGCAGAACCTCACGGACGCGCCGAACGACCATATGGGATTGGGGGTAGCGGTGTGAGGAGCGGCGCGGCGCGCGACTCGACTATTGTTCGGCTTGCGAGATGAATTCGCTCCAGAGCGCGTCGAGAGCCGCGCCACATCGCTCTGTGAAAATGGCCGGTGAGTACCTGCCGTCCCGCCAGGCGTGGTTCAGGGTGATGATCAGACCCGAACTTTTGCGCACTTCAAGCCAGAATAAGAAGGGAGCAGCAATGGTATACCCAACGAGATATCCCTCTTTGCGGAACTTGACTTGATCCATCTGCTTCCCATCGAAGTGATACCCATCTATGGGGAGCAACCTCGGCTGAATGTCACGTTCAAAGTACTTATGACGGATGTAATCAGCCATACCTTCGTTTAGCCAGTTTGGATATTGTTTATATTAAACGTCGCCAAGGGTTCCTGAAGGGTGTATACTCACTCCGGCAAACTCAAAAGTCAGTTCACCTTCGAAGGACTTAGCGTATGCTCCGTCACAACGTATGTTTTTGGTTAGTTCTGTTCATGGCGGGCTCATTTTTTGGTATTCCGCTGCATTCTGCGCCCATCGCTTGGCAGCTAGTTGATGTCACATTTAGCGATGGCGCTACTGCTGCAGGTGTTTTCACGTATGACGCGGTCACGGATAACTATTCCGACTGGAACATATCTGTCGCGGCGGGGATTCTCACTGCCTATAACTATCGACCTGGAGTTGACGGCGGGTTCTTGGGTATCCACCCTGCCGGACAGGTGGACTTCGTCGCATTTCCTCCGACGACTTTCGGCCGGTACATACGTCTGTCGTTCACGAACCCGTTGTCAGCGTCGGGGCCAATCGACCTTCTCCGCTCCGACAACTCAGGTTATGAATGCGACAATTGCGGCACGTTGCGATACATCACTAGTGGTTCCGTTTCCAGTGTGCCGGAGCCGCCAACTCTAGGCCTCCTTCCTGCGATTGTGCTTTTCGCCGGTGTGCTGAGAGGAGCACTATTCCGGGATAAGGGCGGTCGGCGTTAGCGCGGACTCTGCAGCGTCTGCACCGCCTTTGCCGATCACGCGTCCGTCCTTAGCGCGAGGCCTAGGTCTTCAGTTTTCCGTACGGGCGGTCCTGTCCAAAACTCCTCGGGAGGAACCGCACGATGCGCGGTTCACTGCCACGCCGCCTCCACCGCTCGCGGGCTTGCCAGAACGTGAAGGTTCTGTATTGGTGCTGGTTACCGCCAATTTAGCAGAAGCATGGTCATGCGCGAGTTGAGTTGAACGCTGATGTGACAGGCTCACTTTCCGGTAACCCCACTTCGCGGGAGCTTATCGGAAATATCCTCCGCGCGGAGACCCCCGAAGTCAATTAATTGTTCGTTTGCGAGAAGTCGGGTGCAACGATGTTCACGTTCGATGGTACTCGGCGCGGTGGGTTCAATAGACTAAGTTCGCGCCGAAATCCGGCATCCGATTCGAATTGACCTGGTCCGTCCACTGTTTCAGTCTGCCGCGATCCATCTTCCAGAATGCGCGACACTCGTCGAAGAAGGTTAGCACCGCCTCACGCTCGCCGGCTTCGAAGAGATCCTTCGCCAGCGACATGTTGGGACCGAAGGAATCGAGCTGCGGCGATCCCGGAGTCTTTCCCGCAGCGAGCAAATAAGCCTTGGCGGAATCGACGCTCTCCCGGCGAAGCGCTACCTGCCCGAGCACCATGTTCGCAAAGAAAATCGCATTGCCGTAGTTCCAATTCTTGGAATCGGTGGACGAATTCAGCAATTCCTGTGCGTAGCTCCGGGCATCGTCCCACTCCGATACTCTCACTGCCAGTTTCGCCGTATTGGCCAGCATGTTGTAGCGGTTGGGACCAGTCAGCACCGACATATCCTGCTTTAACTGGCCATAAGCCTCGGTGGTGGTGAGCGGCATGAAATTGCTGAAGTTAGACCGCAACATCAGAATCGGGATCCGGTACGTCCGCCAGGTGGCATTTCTTGGGTCCATCGAAATCGCCCGGTCGAGGCTTTGAACGCCGAGAGTTTTGGCCCCTGTTGTTTCGATTTTCACCGGTGAAGGATGCAGTGTTTGGTAGATCTCGACACTTGTGCTGAATTGCCAGAGGGCCTCTCCGCCAGCCGCGACGACCCCCGCGACGAGCGACTTTCCCAACTCGTCTCGGGCATGCTGGGCGAAATCCCCGGCGGCCTTTTCTGGATCAATCGTGGCTACTTGGTCGAACTGCCCGAGAGATGTGATTCCGAGAATGAAGAAGGCGTAGTTTCTGCCGAGCAGGGTCTGGGAAGCAAGGTCACCGGGATTGCTCGCGACCGCAATTTCCAGTTGTAGCACCTGGTCCTGACTAAGGACCGGAGTAGACTGAGGTTGGGCGTAGGCGGCAAATGTGATGGCTGCTGCCGCGATTAGAATGTGTCGCATGAGAGCCTCGTTCCGAACACGATTTTACCACTCAGAAAGACGAGTCTCTTCCCGGTATGGAACATAGCCTCGCATAGTGCTGTAAAGGCCGCGATACCGGAAACTGATATCGGGCGGTCCATAGCCGGTTGGTAATCTACGAGAACGCCACTTTTCGCCCACAACCAGAGCGCGGCCACGGGCCGGACCACTTCCAGGTCGAGTCATCAGACCTTAGTGTAGCCATCGCATTGCACTTCGTTATCATTGTGCGACTCCGGTGAATCCCGCTATGATTGGGCCGGTTGATACGGCCAATGATGCGCAAACTCCTCTTGACGCTGCTGTTACTGCCCCTGACAGCGTGCATAACTGTGGAAGACTTCGGCAGCTACTGGGAGAAAGCCGGGAAAGATCCACAACTCTCTGGCACCTGGAAGGTCGTCGCGGGAGAAAATCTCGGCACGAGCCGGCGGTTCGTCGACGCAGGTGATTACTATTTTCATTCCGATCCGAACGCCGAAGGCAAACCCATCGGCGTCCCCGAAAACCGGGCGACAGCCCCGGTAGTCAAGACGATGGCGATTGGACGCTATACCTTCCTGGTCTTCAGCACAACTGGTCTAACCCCCGCCGGCAAACGGAAAGGAATGATTTACCGGTATAAGATCGACGGCGACAACCTCGAATTAATCATGACATTCGGTCCAAACGTAATGCCCTTCATCACGAAAAACTATCCCCGCGCCGTCAACATCAAAAGGAACGAAGGCGAGGGTGAATACGCCGTAATCGGCACCTTCGACGACCAGGTTGCGAAAATCATCTCCGCCATACCCGACACCGAAGAGTACTGGATAAATTTCGAGCACCTCGTCAAGGTCCGCTAAGCGTGGGCATTTCGAGTTGAACCTTAACGATCTGGCCGATAGACGGCATTAGCGGACAGAACTGGTCCCCAGGGATCGGCGGGACTTTCCCCTAACCCCACATATCATTCCTCGGCATTCTGATACCCTGATCCAATGGCAGATGTCCCGTGGACAATTAATCGGCTCTTCTGTCTCACCACATGTATGCTCGGTTGTTCATTGCTTGCATTCGCTGGTGATCCGCTGCAGTTTCAAGGTATTGGCATGCAAACCGACCTGTTGTCGCTGGCGAGCCGATTTCCGGGTTCCAATCATTCTGTGTGTTGCGTGCAGGGCTTTGAAGTATCCTTCAAAGATCAGCCCGACGTCTACCGTGAGATCATCAAGCGTGGGACGGGCCGCTACTTCCTTCGCGTGGCTGGAATTGAATCCATCGCGCATCTATACTACTTCGACGGCACGTTCCAGAACGGAGTATGGAACAAGCTCTTATTATCCTTCGAGAGACCCTATGGAGAAGGAGCACCCTCTCCCCGTAAGTACCCGGAGCATCCTCAGAGCCGGTGTCCTCCGTGCGCACCTATACTGGCCGATCTGGTCCGTGCCTACGGAAAGCCTGACGGTCCCACATTCAGTTCTGAAGAGGCGTCGGAGCGGCACATCTATTCTTGGACGCGCCCCGAAGGATCAATGGAGCTGGTCTGTGGCAATTACCAGTTGGAGCGCTCTGTGTTCGCGATGGAAATCCTGCTTAAGCCGTCACGTTAGTGGCAGTTGATTTTGAAATTTGCTGTCCTGTGATCGATTCCGGGCTAGGGGAGCCGGAGCATCCAAGGAGATTCGAGTCCGCGCGGCCCGGTGGGGTTGTTGCCGATATACGGCATTATCGTAACCTGAGCCGGGACAGCGTGCCGAAAGGCAAGGGCAGGGTGGATAACAAGGACCGTTAAGCGGAGCCTTGGAATTCAGCTGGCGGCGTTGCCGCACACCGACGCACAAGCCCCGTGGCGACAGATTCAGCTCTTCTTCCGTCGCGCCCCGTAGTCCCGCATGTTTACATTCACGCTGCTCTCGTTTCTCCCGGCCACTCGACAATGTACCGGGACAGTTCGCTGTTCCAGGTGATGGTCACCGTTTGACCGATACGAACCGGAACATTGAAAGGCAGCAACGAGCCGCTCATTGTAGGTGTACAGTGCAGGCTCTCGCCGACAGGTTTCAGTCGAAGCGGAAGGATCTCGCTTCCGTTATCTAACTGGCAACCATGAGCGACTAAGACGCTTTGCCACACCGGCATCGAAATTGGGACACCAATTTTCGGCACTTTCATCTCCACTCTCGTACCCGGTGCAGTATGCCCGGCGCTTTCGACTTTATTGAGGCAATAGGCGTGGATCAATATTGCGTTCGTTATGGGAGAGCGGGTACCGCACCAAATCGCGTTCGATTTTATGGCCCCGGCGCGCCTCGTTTTCTCTTATGTATCTGCGAGTTGCGAGCCAAAGGATCTAGTCCGTTAACCGAGAGGTTATGGTACGTTGTGTTTGGTCAACGGGAGATAGGGCGCGTTAAATCATACGCTGACCGAGAATGGCAATCTAATCCAACCCACGCCGGGCTTGACGAGAAAAGGTGGTGCCTATGAACTGCGATCAAGCCAACCAGATGCGCCGCGGAGGGTAAAGATCCCGAACCCGCACGCACGACATACCAGAGCCGTATCGACGACCCGGCGCGACGGAAATCTCCAGTGGGTAGAGCCAGATATGGGAGGCCGACTCCTGCTGTACATGCGGTATTGGAAATTGCAAACCTAAACGGCTGCCCTGGAGCCGCTCTTGCCGTCGCAAACCCTGGGCCAGCGCCGGTGACCGGCGGCGACGCTGCGCAGGCAGAAACGCCCAACCCGCCGCGTGCTAAGGCCGGATGAGGTATGCGTACGTTGTGTGCGGACTGTTTCCGACACCGGTGCATGTCCGGGCCCCGGGCCCCAACCGGACAATATTCTGGCCACAGCGTGCGAGCGGAACTGTATGTTCGAGCAACGCCTGAGGAAGTTCTCATATTGATGGTTGCCGGAATTAACACTGTTAACGGCTACAAAAGAGGCAGAGGGGTGTACGCTCTTGCTGATGTCGGGAAGCCAAACCGGAAATCTCGGCTAAAACAGTCTTGGAGGCAAAGCGCATGAAGAAGTTAGGAATCTTGGTTAGCGGGCTGGCTGTGTTGGTTGGTGTGTGGGTCACCTGGGCGAAAGTTGCGACGGCCCAGGTCAATAGTAACGATCCTAATGTCGCGTTGGTGGACAACTGTGATCCCGCGACCTTCAACGTCGCCATCGGGCCTGGCACGTGTGCAGCTACGCCGCACAATCACGATACGACCTTTGCGGAGTTCATTGGAATGCTGTTCTCTCCGCTGGCTGCGAACATCATCGGACATCCAGCGTGGAATTTTGCCCCTGGGTACATCTCGATCCGGTCAGGACAGACCGTGCGAGTTACGAACGCTGGCGGCGAGGGCCACACTTTTACTGAAGTAGCAGCGTTCGGCGGAGGATTCGTTCCGTTTCTCAATGGCGTCGGAGGACCAGCGGGAACAGTGCCATTAGTCCAAGCGGGAACCTGCCTGGCATCGCCCGTAGTCGTAGCCCCCGGTAATGCCGTCCAGCTTAAGGGGCTTTCCCCCGGGGTGCACAAATTCCAGTGCTGCATCCACCCCTGGATGCGCGCAGTAGTGGATGTCGAGTAGAAACGTTCGGGTCGGCGTTCGGCAGCTGGTCGCCCAAACCGGAAGTTGAGCCGGTTGTTTCCTCCGCTGCTCCGCTGCTCCAGCGGTCGCGGATAGTGTCGCCGGGCCTCGGTAGCGAGAGTTTCTGAGGCAACATTCGATGGAGGCATCCCATCAAATCGTTCAGACATGTTCGCCAGCTCTTCGTCGGCCATCGACCGGATGGCCGGCAGTGGATGGTCGACTCTCACCCTCATTTCCGGTGAAAGATAGCTGTACATATCGGCCTGCTGACGGTCCGTTCCGCGCATAACAGAAAGACGTTCAGGCCATCTCAGCCGTAACCTGTTTCAGGGAGTTTTTTCCGCATCCTGCTAGCACTCTCAAGCTTGGAATCCTATACATCCCCTGTAGGTGGCGTCCTGGTTCGCTGACCAATCCTGCTGCGGCCAGTCAGCCCCTCCATGGTGCAGAAATGTGGCGGCTCTGTGAAAGGTCGTGGGTGCGTTTTTGCCGGCGACTCCTACGCGAAGATAATCCAGCACCGCTCCCTCATTCCAGAGGATGCTCACCGCATTGAAGAGCGCCTGGCGACTGGGTGCATAGTGGCCGCTGGAATTATCAATGTGAATCATTTGCCCTTTCCAGAAGAAGATATTCCCCGCGCAGACCACTTCCCGTCCAGCGCAGAACGAGGAGTGATTGGTCTGGCCCCGGGCCGTGATAGCTCCTTTTGCCTGGTCTACACGCAGATTCAAAACGTGTCTTCCGTACCCGGAGTTATCGTAGTCGACAAACAGGTTGCCGTAGCGGTCCATCGCCCACATCTGGCAAACATTTTCCGCAGCCAGGAAATCATTGGCATCTATTTTGGAATTCATTAGATTTGCGCCGATGTCCACCCACCTCGCGCCAAGCGGATTCGTGCGGTCGCATGACGCAACGAGTTTCAGCCGTTGAATCTTGTTGAGGAAGTACATTCGCACGACTGTTCTGCTATTCAGATGAGCGCGCAGCAGATCCGGGTTGGTGCCCAGTCTGTCAAATTCTTTGGCGCTTAGGCCGGCAAAATCCTTATTCATTCCATCGGCCACCGTATGAACTCGCGATCCCGAAACAGGGGCTTGCTGCTTGCCCCCTGCGACATAACTCGACCTCTCGTTGGAATATCCAGCCCCAAGTTTGGCGAAGCCTCCTCCAACGGTTCCTGAGGTGCCTTTCTTGATCTGATAGCCGGACAATGCGTCGCCGAGACCCGGACTTAGTGTATTCAGTTCGTTAACAACCTCGCCCTGCAGGAGGTTAACTGCGGACTCTTTCTGGCGTTCGCTCGAAGTTGAAAACAAGGCGCCGACATTTTTCTTCTTCCAGTCGGCACATTCCTTGTACAGGATGTACAACTTGTCAATGCTGGGATTGCCCTGATAGTACGCTGCAATCGCTTCGCAGATGCCCTGTACACTGCCGGCGACCGTCTTTCCACACGATCGCATGAACGTTCCAACGTCAGGAATTGCCACGATGTTCCTCTTTTCAAGATCAGCCCGCTTTGATTACCAATTCTGTTGTGGGGCTCACGTCAGCCTACCAGCTTGAGCCGCCGAACGCACGCCGCAGTTAACCAACGCAGGAGAGACCTTACTAGCTAGCGGACGCCATTTGTTGACATTTTTCTGTTGTTTGGGGGCGACTTGGTCCGCTTCTCAGTTGTTAAGCGACCGCTGGAGCAGCGGAGACCAGCGGAGGAAACTCACTTGGCGAGGCCAGTGGTTGGCGCTCGCGCCAGAGCGACCGCTGGAGCAGCGGAGGCGCAGCGGAGGAAACCCACATCGGAAAGGCCGTAGTTGAGGCCGAAAAGCCCTGTGCAATAAACATCTGTTTTTTGCACACCTCCAAGCTAACTGACGGGACATCGGGCACACCGCGAAAGACTGGACTGCCGGTGTGCAGAAATCAGATATTTGTTGCACGGGCTTTTCCGGCATCAACCAACGGCCTCACAAAGTGAGTTTCCTCCGCTGGTCCTCCGGTGCTCCAGCGGCTTTCCTGGGCGAAGGGTTGCACGGATCTTTCGGCTTCCTGCTGGAAGAACTGGATAGTCAGGGAGAGCCGCTGTTTGAGAGCGCCTTGCGGAAAGCTGCGGATCAGGCGACAGATTACATTTCCAGTTTTGCCAGCGAGAACGAGGCTACATTCTCCGAGGTCATTGAGCGGCTTAATCCACGCGTGTTCCAATCTCTGCGAGAATTTTTCGGGTCGGTCTATCGCAACAAGGCGACGTTCCGTTTGGTCGAAGGTGAACGAGACGAGAGGTTCGATCACGCTGCGGTGGCGCGCGCCTGGCATCGGGCTGAGGCGTCGAACGTGGACGAAGAGCGAATTGAGATGCAGGGCAGGCTCCTTGGAGTGATCCCGATGCGCCGGAGGTTCGAGTTTGAGCCTGATGGCGGGACGGTAATCGTCGAGGGCAAGGTCGGTGAGAAATTCAGCCAGAATTATTTGGAGCGGATGAGCGAGGAGCAGTTCGCCGGGCGTCGCTGGAAAGCCGTTTTCCACAAACGCGTGATCACGAACGTGGGGCGGCAGCCCTTCGAGAATTACACGCTACTGGAATTGGACGAAATCGAGACGCCGGAATAAGGGCGCTATTGCCATCCCCACGTTATCCCCACATTAAGATTTCCCGTGGGTTCCCTATCAGTGCGTCAGGTTGCCGACCGGACGGGCGATCTCGACCGGTGCCTGCTAACAGGCGCGGAAGAGGCCAGCGAGATTAAGCGTTGTTAATCTTGAAGCCTGTTCCGCGCCTGTTAGCAGGCATGAATCTATCAGGCATCCAGAGTGTCCGTTCGGTGGAGACCAAACCGCTGCTGCTAATGGGCAGTCCGGTAGCCGTCGGTAAGTGTCCTCATAAAGGCGACGATCTGATCTTCCTCCTTACCGTTAAGCCCAGGCGGCCGATGGTCTATTAAGGTTCTGGGAGATCTCAGGGGAGGGCCAGCAGGAAACCTTCTGGTCGCGGATCATTTGGACCTTGCAGCGGCCCAAAGTATCGCGTGTGTTATAGAAGTGGACGACCTCTTTCAGACTCTTCAAATATCCATTGTGCATATATGCTTTCACAAAGTCCGGCGCGGGGCCGCTTGTCCACGTTTCGCAAAGAAGAAGTCTGGAACTTGCCGTCGAAAGCGTCCGCGTACTGTTTCCAATCGGAATTGATATTGGTCGGGACCTCTTCAGGAAGTCCCCCACTCCCTTATCGATGAAGCGAGTGCCCGCTGGGTTGGCAGCAAATCCATACTGGTCTGGGCGACTTTCGGAATAGAACGGAATGGCCGGATTCCTGGGGAGTCCTAGATTGTTCGAAGTGAAGTCGGTGAACAGAGGCGCAACGCTTCCCGTATTCCCGGGCCTATGGAAAAGGCATTTCGCTGTTTGGCGCTGTTCGCTGTTCCATCCAGATGACACGTATTGCACATCCCTCTGCTGCGAAAGAGATTCCAGCCCGCCAATTCGTCCGGGCTCAATACCCGCTTATCCGGGTTTGCCAGCGCATAGTCGAATTTCGATGAGAACGGGCTGACCTCCGGTGAAGCTTCATACGTGCTATCGATAACGCGAATTGATCATACGTGGAGTTTGACTGTCCGCGGTCTACTTTGGAAAGATGGACGGGAACGGATCGGCCGCGGGAGCCGGGCCAGGCTTGCTGCAGACCTGTTCGACGTCCCGGGGCCACATGATGGCAAACGCTTGTTCTCCCCAAACGGTCTCGAACAGGAGCCGGTACAAACTCTGGGAGAGCCGGCGCACCACGCAGGCCGAATCGGACAATCCCATTTCGTTGGGATCGACCGGAGGACCCTGCGCCTGCTCGGCCGCCGGATTCTGTAACCTGTATCCGGTGGCACGCAAGTCCCAGAAGTTGCCGCCATAGAAATCCTTCTGGCTTTTGTTGTAAGCAGCGCGGGAAAAAAGGGAGCATAGGTGTAGCTTTGCGGTTTCCGGTGTCCGAACCGGATGGCGTAACCGAGCCGGGATAAGAAACAGTGGTCAGATTCAAGATGAGATGGGTCCCGTAAAATCGGTGTCAGGCATGTGACAGAAACTACAAGCCTCGTTCTTGTTTACCGAGAGATTCTTGTCGAAAAGCAGGAGCTTCCCGAGCAGGCGGACCTGATTCATTCGTGTCGACGGAGCGGTTGGCAGAGCTCGCCATTCGGCGAGAGCCTGCTGTTCGATGTCGTCGATTTCACGTTCGACCCGTTGGATTTCCTGGTCCAAACCGTCTGGGATTCGCTCGCGCGCGGCGTATCGGTCGGCCTGACCTTGGCCTTCGGCCGAGCGAAAAAGGGCCACGAGGCAAAGCAAGACCAGGCACGGTATAGACAGGGTTAGAACCCTTTGCCCATGTATGCCGCGATGCGGCTGTGAGGCCATGATACTTGCTCGCACGCCTCCCTTGAGTGAGCGATTCTCCTCGACGGGTTGAGGGCGCAAGATATTTTTCATGAAGAGCACAACGTACGGACTTAAATCTTTCAGCCGTTCCGTGCGACGCTATGCCTTCCGGTATTGCTGGTCGGTTACCTCCGAGCCCGCGGACTAGGTTCATTGACCGCTTGAAGATTTGCGATTGTAACCAAACCTGCGTCGAGCGGCTCGGCGATCGAAGTTCCAGTTGATCTCAACCTTGTCACGGTTCATTCGACGGTTCCATGCCCGGGTTTCGTGGCGCAGCGAACTCAGAGCCGGGTCGCTCACCATCCTTTCGATGGCTTTATCGATAGGCTTTCGGGATTCGGTTTCCTTCCTCCTGACTATCCAAGCTACAGGGCTCCTGACTTTTGCCCTGGTGGGACTGCCCCCCACTGAATACGCCAGCCTTCGCTGGACACACCAACATGCCGGTTTATCCCGGCGCACTTCCGGTAATGCCGTATATCGACCACAACTCCGTATCGAATTCCCAACTTCCTGTTTGACGACGATCCGTTTCGGAGCCGATGCGGACCACCGCTCTCACTAAGTATCAGTTGTGCGATAGCTCGTTTAGTTGGAGGCGGCGCGTTCAACACGGTCAATGGTGACCATTTCCACTTCGATCTTGCGTGCTTCCAGCCGCAGCCCGAGTTGCTGGCGGACGGCGACGAAGATCGAAGGCGCGTCGGGATTGATGATCCGAGGTTCAGGCCGGCCCTCCACGGGATTGGCGGGAACATCCCAACTCGCGAGTAACTCGAAGTCGTAATTACCAGTGAGTCCCGTGTGGTCGGCGACGAGGCCACGGACAATGCCGTTAAGTTGATATCCGACAAAGATATCGACCGGGCAATTCTGCAAGCGGAGGGCGCCGTCCCCGGATCGGGAAGAGACACACTCCGGCCCGCCCCCTTCATGCTCCCGCAACTTTGGGCCGGCGGGGTCAACGGTCAGTAAATAACCCGCCAACTCCTTCGTCTCGCGATGCATCGCCAATTGGAATCTTTCGGCGAGCAGGCTCTGCAGCATGACCTTCATCGCCGCGCGAGTGGAAGGCCGCGACGCCTTGGCGTCGATGTCGTATTTCTCGAGGAGAATCGGCAACAACGCCTTGCGATGCGCCTCATCGAAAGAAAATTGCTGTTGGGAAAGGGAGTAGGCGCGCATCACGATGTCGGCAAGTTGCAGGTTGCTGATGCGAAGACTGCCACGCGTGAATTCCATGCCGCCGCCCCGGTCGGTGGAAGTGTTGCGTTTAACGGAAGCGACATCGAAAGCGAGAGTTGCGCCAGGAGAGCGGAGGCGAAGGCAAACGTGACGGCGCGCCGGAACATTCGGGTCAGTATAGCAGGAGTGACGCCTGTCGATCTGGTAGAACTCCCACAGTCACGAGGGCCCCCGCGCGAGTTCAAGATCGCGGGACCTTGTCGTGTTTCAAACCTGCCGTTATCGAAACGCAGTGTTCAAGGCGGTACGGATGTTCCTTCTGGATGACATGCTACCCGGAAGTTAATCCCAGTGCTCTCCCCGTTAGTGGACGTTAGGTGGGGATCTCGGAAAGTGGCCGATTCGACACATCTCAGCATGGTCGTTCTCAGGACCAGACCTTCTACGCGGATGCGCCCGACCCGGTCAGGCGAACAACAACAGTTCTGGTCAGATCCTATCCAGTAATTCGCGCAGTTCCTTGCCAGGCTTGAACACGGGAATTCTCTTCGCCGGCACTTCAACGCGTGCACCAGTCTTGGGGTTGCGTGCAATACGCTCTCGCCGTTGGCGCGTACTGAAGGTACCGAATCCTCGAATCTCCACCTTGTCGCCAGTTCGCAAGGCGCGGACGATACCGTCAAAGATGGCGCAAACGACGACGTCAGATTCCTTCTTGGGCAGTTCAATGACTTGGTACACCTCTGCCGTCAGATCGGCCCTAGTCATCCGGCGCACTCTCGTTGCATCAGGAAAAAGAGTAACACGGTGTATGTTGTCGCTGCCCCGGGTGCTAGTCTGTGGCTCGTCGACTGCACACCCGTCCTCGTTTGCCCCCTTGGATCAGCGGGGTTCGGACATGGCTGCTCTGTCCGGAGGCGCCCGCGCGGTTTTGTTGATCCGCGGCTACAGGGGAAGCAAAGCCGATCGGTTGGTGACCCGCATCGATCCCGGTGCCGCCTCGCTCGTCGTCGAACTGCCCGGCCTTTCCAGACCCGGTCTTCCCGCACGAGGTAATCAGCCGCGCGCGGCCAGTTGACCGAAAGTGGCTTTCTTTCGATTGGGTCGGCGGCGGAGGGCCAGTCGGCCCAGTCTGCGACAAGAGGTCTCTCATCCAAAATGTTCTAGAGCCGGAATCCGTGCACTTCTCACCAACGGCGACTAAACGCCCGGATGGATTGCTGCCGGTCGCGACCATGGACAATCACAATGCCTTGAACTCCAAATCAACTGCAGTTCATCCGTGCGATGGGCTGTCACTGACCTGCGATGCACGCAACGTTACCAGGCAACGCTTGGGTAAAGAACCGCATCCCACCGCTAGCGGGGGGAAGGACGTCACGCTGAGGCAGCGTCGAACCACGATATCGCTGCTGTATTCCGCCCGCGAGACATCGACTTCGGTCGGTGTTTTCATGCGTCGTGATGGCGGGTGGTGAGAGACGGCAATGCGGGATACATCCTGATAAACAAGGTGCCGATACGTACTCTCAAGCTCGTTGAACAGTCAGCACTTGTGGCACCGGATAACCTCCTGTTTCACCGGCCGCCGTCTTGATCGGACAAGGGCGGCAGTAAACTTCAGTCAGAGGAAATGTGGGAAGAGCACTGACGGTGTGCAGAAATCAGATGTTTGTTGCACGGGGCTTTTCGGCATCAACTACCGTCCCGCCAATTGCGTTTTCGTGATGGCCGGAGAACGTGTGCAAATAAACACCAGTTTCTTGCACACGTCCAAGCTGACCGATGGGACAACAGGGATGCCGGGAAAGACGGGTCTGACGGCGCGCAGAAATCAGATGTTTGTTGCACGGGCTTTTCGGCATCAACTATATGACCGACACACAGGCATCGCATGGCGAGCACCACTATCCGTGGCCGCCCTCGGCGCCAGTAGTTACACCTGGGCGGAGGCTACGCGGGATCAGCAGATGGAAGCATGGCTACGCGCTCACGTCCATGCGTTTGAACACTTCGGTGGCATTCCGGCGATTGCGGTCCCAGATAACACCAAGACGGGTGTGACCAAGGCGCATCGCTACGATCCGGATCTGAATCCGACCTATTACAATTTCGCGTTGCATTGCGGTTTCGGCATCGTGCCGGCGCGACCGCGCAAGCCGAGGGATAAAGCAAAAGTCGAAAATGCAGTGTGCAGGTTGCTCAGCGTTGGATTGTCGCGGCGCTACGCCATCGGAAGTTCTTCTCGCTGGAAGAGTTGAATGTTGCCATCCGCGAACTGCTGGACAAGTTGAATCACCGGTCTTTCCGCAAGAAAGAAGGGACGCGAGCGACGGTTTGGGAAGCGATCGACAAACCGGCCTTGAAGCCGCTCCCGATTGCTTCGCCCGATTTGCTGGTAGCCCAAATGTAGTTCGAAGCGGAGGCGCATGACCTCCCGTAATTTCCGCATGGACACTCTCCTGGCCGGCACTCTGATCCCCCCTTGGAGGTTCATTGTGCCGGTATGGTGTCCAGCGCCGCTCAGCCTGTGGAAATCATTCCGGGGCATCGTGAAAACCATTCCGGCCTGGGGCGGAAAACTGTTCGCCTTCGGCTCCGGAATCGCTTTCACCTTCAGCCCGGAATCCTGTTCACCTTGACCCCGGAACGTTTTTCACGTTCCCCCCGGAATCGCGTTCACCTTGCCCCGGAATCCGCACATATCAGGAGGACGTCTTCTCAAGCCAAGGGGATTGCCGTTCAGCGTCAGTTGGGCCTGGACGATGAAGGGTGACAGGCGCGCCACTTTCAGAGAGGTCCGGAGGAGAACCTCATCATCCCGTGTTACTTCCTGCCACCCAGACTGGGATGCTAACAAATTCTAAGGGCAGGGTCTACTTCAATGCGGGAGCGATGGGCCTCCGTCCCACGAAGCACCAAAGTGGCGCGGAAAGGCGCTTCGCGGGTTCCCACAGCTCCCACGCTCAGAGTACCCATGGATGCTAGAAAGGACCAGATGCCATAAAGGGGACATCAGTTTGCTGGCGAAGGTTGGTGCTCACATCCACCTCACTAAATCCACAATCGCCCCCACGGCGCGGTAGCTATCTCCCGAGCAGATGTTAGCTAAGCTAGGCCGACGTTGGACGGGCCGAAATGACGTCTATGCCTTCGCCTTCTTTACCTTCGGCGGCACAATCGCGTCTTTTGCGGCCTTGGCTACGCGGAACTTCACGACCTTCTTCGCGGCGATCTTGATCGCCACGCCCGTAGCCGGGTTCCGGCCCATTCTCGCCTTGCGGTCAACACGGACCAATCGTCCGATGCCGGGCAGGACGAACAGTCCATTCTTCTTGACCTCGGCGACGGCCATCTGAGCCAGTGTGTCCAGTAAGGTCTTCGCTACCTTCTTGCTGATCTCGCACTTATCTGCGAGGGTTTGGATAATTTGAGTTTGTGTCATCATGATTCTCCCTTTCGGCCTATGCCGATGACTCGATGGTACGTCAAATCAGCAGCGGTTCACAGGAATCCTGACACTGCATTAGTTTGGTATCAATTTAATGAGGATGAGGCCGAAAGATAGACTGATGCCGTCCGATACCTTTGCGGGTTGCGGTAAGTTCCTCGATGTACAATAGCCAAGGGGAGCGGACAATCACATGCCTACATCAAAGCTCACTGCCGAGATTCTCATCGCCGCTATTGAAGGCTTTGAACAACAAAAACTCCGTATCGACGCGCAGATTGCGGAACTCCGGGCCATGCTCCCTGGTGGCCGTGTCGAACCAACCGCCACGCCGGAAGTTCCGAGAGGCAAGCGACGAAAGCTGAGTGCCGCTGCTCGAAAGAGGATCGGTGATGCACAACGACAACGGTGGGCCGAATCCAAGAAGCGATCCGCGCCGCAGTCGCAACCAGCCGCCGCACCCAAAGCGACAAAGCGGAAGCTCAGCGCCGCTGGCAGACGAGCCATAGCTGAAGCCACAAAGAAGCGGTGGGCGGCGTTCCATGCCGCAAAGGAGGCCGTGAAACCATCCGTGGCGAAAAAGGGTGCTGCGAACAAAACCACCGCAAAGAAGGCGGCGGTAAAGGCTACAGTGAGAGCTGCGACGAAGAAGACTACAGCCAAGAGGGCTCGGAAGAAGGTCGTCAAGGCTCCTGAGACCACCCCGGCAGGTGCTGCATAATCGGTGCGGGGTAACGGAATGCTCTCAAACCATTTACGCAGAGTACGCTGGGAACACTAGAGGCAATGTGCACCAAGTTCGCGAGTTGCTCGACTTTTGGTTGGATTACGGCATCACGAAATGGACGGTCGCCTTCGGTTCCCGAGCGGCTCAATGCGGTGCTGAGTTGCGACTCAGGGTGTCCAGAATTCCCAGCCATGTCGAGCGCCTAGCCGTCGACTTGGTCGGTTCCGATCCTGGCAAGCGCTCCGTTACATTCTGGTATAGAGGCTCGAGACATTCTACTGGAGTTCGATCCTCGGTTTCTCTATGATCTCGATTTCGGTTGGTACTTCTGTGGCAGATTTGGAGTTCTTGCTCGCGGAAATCTACGATGCGTGTCCTCAAACATGAACGGCGATCAGCAACGGGCCCTCTTCCGTCGCGCCTTTCAGTTCACAGTGGCATGGTCCGACGTAGATGTTCGCCCCTTCACTTCGAGTGATCTCGACGAGAATAAGTCTTGGGTAGGATGGCGTGCAGCCAAGTCCCTCGCTGAGGTCCTATCTGCACCCTATGCGTTGGACAGCTTTCCTCCGCCTCGCCGTCCGCGAATAGACCTGCGCACTGCGGACAACCCGCATATCCTCAATTGGTGGACGTCCAACCATGACGAGATTCTGAGGATGTTGAGGCAGGCGGTGCACCCGGGAGCCAAAAAGCGAGTTTCGAGGTCGCGCGAGCATTCTTGCATGTGCCGCGTTGGTGGTCAGGCCGCACACGCACGACCGCACAGGAGGACCCCTTGGTCTGATCGCCGCGCCGGGCGGATCGGTACGCGTGCAGTGCTTGAGCGATCTCTAGGAGCGCCGTTTGGGCTCGTCGGGTAGCCACCTCAGGCTACTCGTACCATAACGAAGAGTCACATTGCGGGATCGGAGGCCCGCGAAATACAATTCTTACGACCGATACGTTAGCAATTCATCGACCTGATGAATCGGTGCGAGATGTGAGTTATGCGAACGCTCACCGAGAGTCAAATCATAGAGCTTCGATACCAGTTCTGCGGTTGGCTTGATCGACTGAAGTATGCCAAAACGCGTACCCGGCTTTCCTTCTTTCTTGTATTGAACGTGGTGATCGTTCTCGCCATTCTGCCCTTTTTGGGGGCAGTGACCGACCAGACGGCTAGAGCCTCAGTCAGGCCTAAGGAGGATTTCGACAAGTGGCCGATAACTACAACTCCGGCACTCCGCGATAAGGCGATCTATCTTCACTCGAAGTTGATGAGAACTGCCACTGCCAGGTCTGGTGCCCCTGTGCTCCGGTTTGTTGAGTGCCGCCACTATGCACATGAGCATATGAAGGTCGTTCAGACCGGCATCAGCTCCGACGGTCATGCGATACTTCGATTCATGCCAGGGGATTATTGTCTCTTTGGGGCTAGCGCGGCCGCGCCTATGACGGACACGCCAGAGACCCCTGATTCTGCTTCCCGGCACCTCAATCAGATACAGTTTTCAGACTCCGAAAAGTCGGCTGGCCAGGCTGATCCGATGAAGGAACTCTTAACGCCATACCAGCGATATATGTGCGAGAAGTTCGGACCGGCATGCTCCGTTGCGCTGGCAATTCAGTATGCCGAAAATCCACAAGGCGCCTGCGAGATTTATCATTACAATTCGTCTGATGGGACACTGGACTGGGGATACTTTCAGATCAACACCGTACATTTGATGAAGCCGGGATTGAACCTGAGAGATCTTCTCGACTGCAAAGCTAATATCGATTTCGCTTATGAGCTTTATCGCCGAAGCGGCTTCGAACCATGGAGCACTTACGTCAGTGGCGACTATCGAAAGTTCCTCGGACACCATCAGGTCAGGGTGAGCCCTTCCATGGCCTCATTACGTGGATCCGTCCCGTTCAGTCTTCTCCACTTGAAGTAGGTTTCCGACTTCGCATCAATACTCCCGAAGCTCCCGGCATACAGTTGAGTATGCCTCCCGCGAGCCTGGGCGAGGATAGTTCGGGCAATTGCGAATGATTCACCGCCAGGAGCAAGCGCAGACTCGGGCGGTCAGTTGGATCAATTCTAGGTCGGGACGCGCCGGAGTTACGGCCCTGCGCGTGCACCTTGGGAAGCCCAGGGAACGCCCTCGTCGCCGCAGAAGCTGGCGACGGCAAGGGCGATTTCAGCGATCTTTGGGCGGCGTCGTTCCGAGGAGAGGTGCACCGTCATGGTGGTGGCCGCCGCTCGGATCGCAGCGACGTATGGCTCCGTTGCGTCCAGTTGTTCCCCGGCACGTAGCGCAGATCAAGAGGTGTTCTTGGAGAGGATCGGACTCAGCGTCGGGCACTGCCCGCACGGTGTTCCAAGAGGCAATCGCACACTTCTAGCCAACATCCGGCTACGTGCGCGGACTCAGCGCCGATATCGGAGAGCGCGCCGCACGACGGGTGTTCACGCCGCCCAGAATCAACGCTTTCCGCGATCTGCCCGCACTGTGGAGCGCCCAATGCGACGCCGGTCTTCGATGAGCTTATTGCGTTCGTGTGCGCCGGTGCGGCAATCCGAAAGGTGAAGCCGCCCGCTGTTCAGTAGCTAAGGGCTTGCCGCGCTCCAGGATTCGCGGGAGCCGTTGCAAGATCGCAAGTCAACGATCCAAACATCAACTGCAAGTCGGCACGCTATAGAATTGCAATATGCCTCCGTACGATGGGGAGAAGTGTCCGATTTGCGGTGACAATCTGAGCCGTATTGCGCGTTACGAGGGCCGCGCGGAGAACCCAAAAGAGCAGTTTGTCTGGTGCTCTAGTCCCGAGTGTGAACGTTACGGGGTTCCGCTCGATCCCGTAACGCTCGAACCGAAAACCGAATACTAGGGCAACCTTGGGCGGAACCATCTGTTCCGAGTGGCTCACTTGCCTTTCGGCGACGAGCTATCATCGAAACCACGAGGGAAAGATGGGTGACACACAGACAGAAGCCATCAGTAGATCGCTCTATGCAGGCCCACACCTGAGAGTTACTTGGCGAGGCCGGTGGTTGATTGCCGGAAAGCCGTGCAACAAATATCTGATTTCTGCACACCGTCAGTCCAGTCTCTCGCGGCGTGCTTGATGTCCCGTCGGCGAGCTTGGAGGTGTGCAACAAACTGATGTTTATTGCACGGACTTTCCAGCCATCAACGGTTGGCCCCGCCCCGAGCGTTTCCTCCGCTGGTCCTCCGGTGCTCTAGCGGTCTCTGCGCCGCGAACGATTGGGCCTGCCGTAGAGGACGCCGCCTGGCGAGGCCGCCCTAAGTTGCTCCAAACGCCGCTGGCTTCTTCCCGCCCGCCAACACCGCATCGACCGTGGACACGACGTTCCTGGGAACGAACGGCTTCACTACTATGTGGCAACGACCCTCGATGGAGCAGTCCTCGCAGCCGGTATCCCAGCCAGTCATCAGGAAGAATCTCGTCGCGGGGCGAGCGTCAGCGAGCCAGCGAGCTAGATCATGTCCGTTTAGTTCGGGCATTCTCGCATCGGAGAGGACAGCATCGAAGGACTCAGTACGGCAAAGCTGCATGGCCTCAAGCCCATCTGCCGCAGTTCGCACATCGTATCCGGCACTCGAAAAACTCAACGCGAGCAGAGTTAGGATATCGCTCTCATCGTCCACGATCAGGATCGTTGGTGTCATTGCCTTGCACCCTCAGGTAAAACGAACAGAACCAACGCCATTCGCCCCTCCGCGAGCCGAATGCGTATGCTTCAAAGACTACCACCGATGGCTCAAATAAAAAGATCTTATTTGTCGGAATAATAGCCTTAGACAGGGGTTTTTATCCTTCGGGTATTCACCGGGACTAATCCCTCTCAGATCCTTGTGCCGCGCCGCGCGCGAGGTACGGCAGCTACTCCGACCGCCGCGTCAACGCCGCCACCGCCGCGCCGAGTACAAACCCAAGTGCGAGCGCAGCCCCCATCTTGGCGCGGTCGTCGAACTCGATGAACCGCGTGCCCTCCGCCGTGATCTCCAGGGCTCCGCACGGCCGGGCGGAAACGCCACCACCGCCACCACCGCCCTCCTGCTCGTTCTTGCTGCCGCCACCGCCGCCGAATCCGTACCGCACCTGGGCGGCCGGGATTACCGTGCGATCACCGACGACCACCGGATCGCCGTAGACGTTTCTCACTGATGCGCTGGCCGAGACTCGCTCGGCCATGCTCTGCAATAGTTGTTGGACGTTCATGATTTTAGTGGAGCACAGGCAGGGTCAACCATCGGACTTTGACTGGAAACCGCCAGCCGGAACGAAGGCGTACACTGGATCAGACCACTGGAGCCTAACTAAGGACTTGGAAAAGACCATTGCAGACCTGAAGGCAGAGCTTGAGCAAGTTGTACAGGCTATCTTAAGCCTGGAACGAGTTGCTCAAGGTCTTGGCAGGAAACGTGGACGACCACCGGCTTGGATGGCGAAAGTGTCCGTACCGCAACGCCGTGGAAGGCCACCAGGATCAAAAAACAAGCCTTGGCCGACCGACCCAGATCCGCCGCTTCCACCCGGCGCAGCAATGCCTGTTCCACGCCCTCTCAACGATTTGGTCTGGGCTGTTTCTGGAAGGAAACGGCCAGCGTGTTGAGCGAGGGGATCTCACAGGGTGCAACGACTCGCGGCCTCTATCGAGCACGGCACCTATGCGCCGAAACTGCTAAGCCCTTTCCGCCCGTATGTTAAGACCTCGCTTCGTGGATCGGGAACTTGGCGAGGAACGCACCGGCCTGATGCCGAATCGACCGCGCATATTGCTCACGCGACCCCTTCAGCCGACCGGATCCTTATGCGCCGCGCCCCTCAGTCCCGCACGCCGAGTTCGGAACTCGTGATGCTCCAACCGAAGGGCTGTGACGGCTCCGGCGACTCGGACGACGACGCCCGATACAACCAGTTGAAGTTGGATATCCCCGCCAAGCTGCGCGGGCCAGTCGATGAACAGGTCGAGCCTCTGTCCAATCGACAGCGGGTTGTCGGAGGTGAAGCTCAAACCGGAACTGCTTATGTCGATAGTGCGACCGGACCCGTTTTCAATTGGCCCACACGCGCCCGCAACTCGGTATCGAAGCTCCAGGTTGAGTGGAAATCGAAGCTTGTCGCGGCTCTCTGAACTGGGCAACCGTACCCGACGTTCGATTCGACCCGGCATGACGGCAAGTTTGGGACAAGATAAGCTTTCGAAATAGTACCGTTAGTATTGGTTAGCGTACTATGGCGTAGGGAAACGACATTAGTGCCGCTATTGCTATACGGGGCCCGAAGGCGCGATCCAGGAGGACGTTGTATCCGTGGGCAACGACTCGCCGTAAGGCGCGGAACTTACGCGGAACTTACGCGGCACTTCCAAGCCCCTTCACGCCATGTGTTAAATGTCGATCCGTGGATCGAGAGTTTGGCGAGGAACTCACCGGCCTGATGCCCGTTGTGGCACACGGGTTGAGTGGCGTCGATTGCGCAGGGCGCATCTTCGCCGTGGTCGAAGGCGGCACGGTGGAATTGCACTGCGACCTATGCGGGGCCGTCGTGGGCGGGGTGCAGGTCGGCATCATGGAGGGCCTGCTCGGGTGGGATGGCGAGGAAGAGGATGAGGAGCAAGACGCGGCGGAATAAGTGCGGCATGTGAACCGCACTTTTAGCCGCCGCGTTCGGCAGTTATTTCACGTCCTTGGGTTTTTCCGCTACCTTCGTCTCAATCGCGGCGCGCGCATCCTTAACCGAGTTACCGAGCGAGGCCCTTACCGCCCTCATAGTCAAGGAGGATTGCAAAATCGGCCTTTTCTTTATTGCTCGTGACGGAGGGGCAACGCTCACCGAACGTCTTATTGATCTCCGCTATCTGCGGACGTCGAAACGGCGTATACTTGGCCACCAGAGTCCAGGAGGAAACTGTGAGTCTGAATCAGAAAATCAGGGTCCCAAGCTTAGTTCTTCCGCTCTTCTTGCTGGGTGTAGCTGACCACACTGCAATTGTGCTGGCCCAATCGGCTGGTGCGTTTACGGCGACCGGCAATATGACCACACCACGGGTTGGTCATACGGCCACGCTGCTCGCCGATGGCAGGGTCTTGATCGTGGGAGGCTATACGGACGAGAACTCTGTGGAAGTCCGCCGTACTCGCACCGCCAGTGCGGAACTCTTCGACCCTGCCACTGGTACGTTCATACCGACGGGTAACATGATCGCAGCCCGCTCGAATCACACGGCCACGCTACTTCCAGACGGCCGGGTGCTGATCGCCGGAGGCGTCGCGGTGGACTATGTCTATGGCGTGTCTGACGCGTCTGACTGGGCAAGCACGGAACTGTACGATCCGTCCACTGGGACCTTTGCCGCTGCGGCGAACATGACCACGCCCCGCAGCGATCACGTAGCCACGCTTCTTCCCGACGGCCGGGTCTTGATCTTTGGGGGCGTTCACGCCGGTATCGGTCCCATTGCTGACTATTCCGCAGCCGAACTCTACGATTCTGGCCTGAACACGTTTACGGCGACGGCCATCATGGGTGGCACGCCTGTAACGCTGCTCTCGGACGGAAGGGTCTTGCTCGCCGGATTTCCCAGCGCCTCCATACTCTATGATCCTCGCACCGACACACTCAGCCATACGGGTGGCGACATGCTCTTAACGGACCGGGCGACCTTGCTCCCCAACGGCAAGATCCTGGAAGCCGGTGGCAACAATGACCCTGGTGCCTCTGCCCTCGCGGAAGAGTACGATCCTTCGACCGGAATATTCATGGCCACCGAGAGCATGAGCGCACCCCGTGCTAATTACACGGCTACGCTACTCGCCGATGGCAAGGTCTTCATCACCGGAGGCCGAACTGGGATCAGCACTACCTTCTCCGGGTCGGCCGGCACGCTGTTTTACTGCTGCCTCACTAGCGCGGAGCTGTACGATCCTTCCACCCGGACCTTCACCGCTACGGGGAACATGGCAACGCCCCGCAACTATCACACAGCCACACTTCTTCCCGACGGCCGGGTCCTGATCGCCGGAGGCAGTGGAGGCAGCAGTATCGCAGCCCTGGCCACTGCGGAACTCTATCGTCCTATTGTGTTGACACCCGCTCCCAGACTGTACTCTCTCTCTGGCGGCGGGCACGGCCAAGGCGCGATCTGGCACGCAATTACCGGCGAGATGTCCTCGCCCGACAGCCCCGCCGTTGCCGGAGAGATCCTTTCGATGTACACCACCAGCCTGGTTCACGGCGGTGTGATTCCGCCGCAAGTAGCCATCGGCGGCCGGTTGGCCGAAATCCTGTACTTTGGCGATGCCCCCGGCTACGCCGGATACGACCAAGTGAACTTTCGGGTACCGAACGGCGTAGCATCAGGACCTACTGTCTCCGTACGCTTGACCTACCTCGGCCGCCCGAGCAATGAAGTCACTATCGGCGTGCGCTGACTCTTCATCGAACGATGTTGACGATGCTGCTGCGCAGGCTTACCGACAACTCGCGTTTAAGCGGGGTACAACCATCCGTTAGGCGGCCCATCCTTCCGTGCTATCCCTGAATGATGGACCGCGAACTCAGCGACGACCTCACCAGCCGGATGCCGATTGTCCCTCACAGCACCGCAGGCGTCGATTGTTGCGGGTGCATTAACGCGGCCGTGGACGGCAGCAACGTGGAACTTCGGTGCAACGAATGCGGGGCCGTTGTGGACGTGATCCAGATCAACATCCTGAGGGACTTGCTCGGGCTCGAATCGGCGGCGGCGACATGCCCCTATTGCGGCAAGGGCAACACCTTTCCCGGCTTCGCGGAGTTCTCGGGGTACGTCTGCATCGAGTGCGGGAAAGCCGTGCGCGCACCCGGCAAGGATGGATCAGATTTGGATTGGGTCGAGATCCATGACGATACCTGCACCTGGTACGAGTTCGATGATGGCCGAGAGCCGATACATGTGATGAAATGCAACCGTTGCGGCCGCCATCCCAACGTAGATCGTGATGGTGTCGTGTGTGCGCTCTGCAGCAGCCGTTCGCCGCTGCGGAGTACCGATCTGGAGAAGGTGATCGAAGCATGGAACGAAATGGTCGATCCGGGGGAGTGAGGGCAGCGGCCGAGTGCGTTTCGGCCCAACGTCAGAGTACCGGATATTTTACATACGCCACGCATGTCCAAGCGATGATACGAGTTGCGCCGTGTGGTGACCGCGATTCCTTTTGGAGTCGCCGGAAGCGCGTAAATCTGCTTGTGCCCACACCGACACCTTGAATCCGGCCGGGAGGGCTTTTATTCGGCCTGTACTGCAAACACGGGCGCAAAGGCGAAGACGGTGCTCGGCGACATTCCGGCCATTCGATTGCAGAACACATTGTCTTAATCAATTTGCATACGAAGGGAAGGGAGATGCACGCCATGCATCAACCGATTGCACCCGCAACGGATTTGCACAATACCGTTACGCTCCTCTCCGTCACTCCGTACGAGAAGGATCAACTGTGGCTACAAAACATCGTTAGCCATTCAAAGTGGAAACTGTACGGAGCTGCCGCCTGGAGTCTGCACTGGCAGTTCTGCACGAGCACGAGGTCGGCGTAGTTCTATCTGAACGGGATTTGCCGCCTGATTCGTGGACCGATATGCTACACGCGATACGTCGGTTCCAAGGTGCACCGGAAGTGATCGTCACATCTAGGCTTGCGGATGATCGGCTTTGGGCGGAGGCTCTGAACCTTGGAGCATACGATGTACTGGCAAAGCCGTTTGACCGCAACGAAGTGCTCCGCAGCGTGAGTTTGGCATGGCTGAATTGGAACCGTAAGCATGAGATCGCCACCGGATCGGCTACGCTCCGATGAGGCCACTGGTCGATTCGGCCGAACAAAGCGAAAGGAGATAATCGATGTCCAGAAAAGCAACCGATAAAATGAGCATGGTGAACAGGTCGGAGCCACCAGTGGACCCCGAAATGGTTGAAGCGCTGGCTTACCAGCTTTGGCTTCAGCGTGGGTGCCCCATCGGGACGGATCAGGAGGATTGGTACCGAGCGGAAGCAGAACTGGCGAGAGCGAACCGAGCGAAACTACGAGCCGCATAGTCGGATCATACTTCGCAGACCGGCGCGCGGTCCGTACTGCCGCGCGCCGACGCCGCCATACATCATGTCTTCGATCCCGCCCAGGGTAGTGTCGTCGAAGCCCGTGCATCGTGGCCCCGTGAACGCGCATACCGCCCCGCTACGCTAAACTGGCAAGGCCGACATGCCCCCGTCTAAGGTCCACGCCACGCTCGTCGAGCCGATGCTGCTCTTGCGGACTGACAAACTACCACAGGGCAGCGCGTGGCTGTACGAGCTGAAACTCGACGGATACCGCGCGGTGGCATTCAAGGACGGCGGTAAGGTCGCCTGCGCTCTCGCAACAATAAGGATTTTACGGGCAAGTACCCGGCGATTGTGGTGCCCGACAACACCGTGATTGACGGGGAGATAGTAGCATTGGCATCTGGCCGTCCTTCCTTCAACGCTCTCCAGAATCACAGCTCTTCGGGCCCGCTGTATTTCTACGTGTTCGATGCGATGGTGGTCGCCGGGAAGGACGTTATGGGAGAACCGCTGGAACGGCGGCGCGAGTTGCTTAGTCGCGTCTTGGCGAAGATGGACGATCCAATCCGCGAGTCGCCGGAATTAGTGGCCGCGCTGCCAGCCCTGATTCAATCGGTGAAGGCGCAGGGTCTGGAAGGGTTGGTCGCCAAGCGCAGAGACAGCTTGTATGAGCCGGGCCAACGATCTGGGGCGTGGCAAAAGATGCGGATCAATCGGGGGCAGGAGTTCGTGATCGCCGGATACACGCCTACGGGCAAGAACTTCGATGCCCTGATCTTCGGTTACTATCACCGGACCTGCTCGGTATGCGCGATTTTTCAAAATTTACGGGACTTTTGGACATAAATTCATACATGCGATCCCGTCGTCAACTGGCCGGGTTTCAATTACTTAGAGGAGCCGTAGTGGGTGTGCATAAAACCGTCCTGTGTCATTCGCGGCGCGCAGTGGTCGCAGATCGGCTGGCGCCTGTGCCGAAAACTTCTGTTTTCTGCACACGTCCAGGTTTTCCGGCGGGACCACCGCGCAGCAGCGGAAGACCGGACTGGCGGTGTGCAGAAAACACTGGTTTGTTGCACACAGTGTCCGTCTGATGAAGTCTGAAGAACAGGGGGAAATGACCAGACGACTCTGTTGCAGCCGTTGAACTTGCGGTCGAGCACTTAGTCGATTAAAAGGCCTATCACGCCGTAGAACAGAGCGTGGAATTGTGCGAGAGGGTGTGCCGTCGAACCCATCGACAGCTGCTAGAGGTGCCGCGGCTCCGTTCAGCAAATGTGCCCCGAGCGGCCCGTAGCTGACGCTGAAAAGGCTGCATTTAAGAGACATCGCGAGACTTTGGATACTCCTACGCAGTTGGATGTCGAGGCCTGTGCAACAAACATCAGTTTTTTGCACGCCTCCAAACTGACCAACGGGACGACGGGGAAACCGCGAAAGACTGGACTGACGGTGTGCAGAAATCAGATATTTGTTGCACGGGCTTTCCGGCAATCAACCACCGGCCTCGCTAAGTGAGTTTCCTCCGCTGGTCCGCTGCTCCAGCGGCGGACGGCGCGAAATTCCGGAAACGAGGCAAAGCACCATGTTCCTCGTTTGCCAACGCTGGCCTGGCGCCAACTGCTTTTCCAACCAGCAGTCGATGTTGTCCGGGTGTGTCAGCGTTCCATGTCGGAGCGTACGATCCGTATGCCAAATACGGATGGCGTGGATCTGCCGCCGGTGGCATCGAATCGCACGGTTACCTTCTTCTTGTCTGTTACCAAATCCGCGGGGAGCTGATACTCGACATCGGAAAAGCGGATTTCCTGTTCGGGACTGCGGCGCGCTCCGGTCTGTTCGCCAACCTTTTTGGCGTCGACCAGGACATCGCAGGCGCTTGGTCCGCCATTGTCATTGCTATAGGTAACAACCAACCTCAAGGGGTGCGCGGGATCGACGGGCAAGTCGAAGGAGAACCACTTTGTCGCGTTTCTGCCGAAGTGACCCTCCGCTCGGACCGGCCCGCTGCCTTCGCCCTGTTGATTGAAATCGCGTTCTGCCTGCATCTGACCGGGTTGGGCAAAGCCGATGGTTGCCGCAACCAACTTCTTCAGTTTCTCTTCCCGAGCCCGGAATTCCGACTCCTTCCTGCTCCACTCCTCGGGCGCATACATGTCCCAATACACGGCATACCGTTTGCGCGGGAGTTGATAGAACGGGGCGAAATCGACCTCCAGTTTCAGCCCGACGCCCGTCGTGCGGAATGTGCCCGGCTTACCGGCCACAGGTTTGAGCCAGTTGCCGACGGGCTGCTCCGGGGCCACCAACACCGGCACGTCCGGTCCGGCCGCTCCTCGACCGCCAATCTCAGGCCCCAAGTCTCCGGCCAGTACGAGGGGTCCCCACATCACCGCGAAGCGATTGGGATTGTCGGGGAGCGCCTCCTTGCGGAGCGTCTTGGGGATCACGAGTTCGACCGTGTCTCCCGCTTTCCAGGTCCGTGCGATTTCCACGTACGAATTCGCGGGCGCAACCGTTTTCATCACAGTACCGTTGACTTTGACGCTGAATCCATTGCCCGCCCAAAACGGACGGCGCAGCGCGAGGGTGAACTTTTTCGAAGATTGCGGCGTGACCTTGATGGTCGCGGTCTGCCCGATGGGCAGGTCGGTAGTGACCTGCACCTTCACGCCGGCGGATTTCCAATCCGCGGTGGACGGCGCGTACAGGTTCACCCAGAGTTTAGCGCCACCTGCCACGCCTGGGGATTCGTAGTAAAGCCCGTCGGCGTGAAGTGCATGGCTTTCCATTGCCGATCCCACGCAGCACGTAAAGGATTGGAATTTGCCCTGATATTCGTGCTGAACGCCGCGGCCGACAGGCACCATGTAGCAGACGCGACCGTCATCCGGATCCTGAGACGCCAGGATGTGGTTGAGCAGGGCGCGTTCATGATAGTCGGCATACCGGATTTCCGGCTGCGTGGAAAACAGGGTGCGCGACATTTTGATCATGTTGTAGATGTTGCAGGTTTCCGCGGTGCGTCCGTCCACCATACTCGACAGTTGGTCCGGCTGTCCAAAGTACTCGTTCCTGGTATTGCCGCCGGTGGCGAAGGTGTGGTGTTGTGTCACCTCGTCCCAGAAATACTTTGCCGCCGTGCCTTGGAGTTCGTTCCCGGTGTACAGGTACAGTTTCAATGCCCCATAAAGTTTGGGAATATTGGTGTTCCCGTGGGTTCCGCCAAGAATATCTTTCTTCTGGGCCAGTTGATCGACAATCCGCGCGTGATAGAACTTGGCAGCGAGCGCCAGCCAGCGCGCATCGCCGGTATCGGCGTAGAGGTCGGCCAGCACCTCATTCATTCCGCCGAACTCAGTGGCCAGCATGCGCTGTATCTGCTCATCGCTGAGCGGAGCCAGGATGGTTTCGGCCCATGCCGCGAACTTGATTTCGACATCCAGGGCTGTGCGATTTCCGGTGTAGCGCCAGGCGTCGCGTAGGCCCGCGAAGATCTTGTGTTGGACGTACCACGGCGACCACATGCCGTTCAGGTCGAAGCCGCCGGACCGGATGATGCCTTGGGTGAGTTGCTGGAAGAGAGCTTTTCCATCGACCCGGTTCCTGTCCATGAGAGCACCAAGATAGCCGTCGCCCTGAGCATCCTGGATGAGTTTCAGTTCGTTGACGATGTAGTTCGCGCGATCCCGGAAGCGAGCGTCGCCGCTGGCAGCCCATGCCAGGCTGATACCCGAGAGATAGTGTCCGGCGATATGTCCGGTCAGCTGCCGGCCATCCCCATCCCAACCGCCGTAGCCTTGTGCTTTCGGCTCCAGCTTGGCGCTCCGGCGCAGAAACGCCAGCATTCGATCGGGTTCCAGGGCGAGCAGGTACTCGAATTCGAGATCCTGCGCGTGCTTAAGTGGTCCTCCGGTCAATCGGACACTTTGTAGCGGCAAAGGTTGCGCCGTTACCAGGCGCTGTTCCCAGTCCAGTGCGGGGTTCTTGACCTGCGCCGAGGCAAACGCCGGGACAAATGCCGCAGCGAGGGCAATCAGGACGGCTTGATTCAAGCAGGCTCTCCAGTCTTAAGAAAAAGAGGATCGCAATCCTGTTTCGAGTGTAGCGATTCCCGGGAAAGTTGGCGAGCCCAACCTCGGATTTCCGTGCTAGACTCCGCACGTGATACGACGTCAAATTCTGCTAATGGTCGCCCTGTCGGCGGGACTGGCGCAGGCCGCGCCGGATGGCATGGTGTTTACGGTCTCCATGCCACAGCCGGGCACCCATACTCTCCACGTGACTTTTCGCGGCGAAGGATTGAAGGGCGAATTGCAGGACTTCAAAATGCCCGCGTGGTCGCCAGGATACTACGGGATCGGCGACTACTCGAGGAACGTGTCGAACTTCCGTGCGGAAGACGTGGCGGGACAGACCCTTCCGTTTGAGAAGATCGCCAGAGGTACCTGGCGCGTGGTGACCGGGAACTCGCCTGCCATCGTGCTGAACTACGATGTGTTCGGCGCCACGTCGTTCGCGGCGAATACGTATGTCGGCGAAGACCGCGCATATCTATCTCCATCGGGAGTCTTCATGCACGCGGCTGGGGAGGCGCAACGTCCCGTGACGGTTAGCATCCAACTGCCGTCGAACTGGAAACAAATCGCGACCGGCCTGGAACCGGTGAAGGGTAAGCCTGGGACGTTTTCGGCCGAGAACTTCGACGTGCTGTACGATTGCCCGATCCTAATGGGCAACCAGGAGTATTTGCAGTTCACCGTGAAGGGCGTACCGCATTACGTGGCCATCGAGAACGTAAAGGAGGATGTGGACCGGTCGAGGATGGTGTCGGACCTGAAGACCATGGTGACGGCGGCCACCCAGTTGATGGGCGATGTGCCGTACCGGCACTACACGTTTCTCATGATGGGGCGCGGCGGCGGGGGGATCGAGCATGCGAACTCGTCGTCGAACCAGTTCGACGGCACTACGCTGAGCACGCCGAACGGTTATCTTCGCTGGCTGAGTTTCATTTGCCACGAGTACTTCCACAACTTCAACGTGAAGCGGATCCGGCCCCTGGCCCTGGGGCCATTCGATTACGACCAGGAGAATCTGACGAACATGCTGTGGGTGTCGGAAGGACTATCCGTGTACTATCAGGACCAGGTTCTGGTGCGGGCCGGGCTGATGAGCCGGGCGCAGTATCTGGACAAGATGGCAGCATCCATCGGATCGTTCGAGAACGCAACGGGGCACCACTACCAATCTGCGACGGAATCCAGTTGGAATACCTGGCGCACGGGATCGGGGATCGGCGGCGACCGGAATACCACGATTTCGTATTACAACAATGGCGCGATGTTGGGGGCGATGCTGGATTTGAAGATCCGCGACGGCAGCCAGAACCGGAAATCGCTCGACGATGTGATGCGGGCGCTCTACAAGAAATACTACCTGGAGAAGAAGCGCGGATTCACGGATGCCGAATTCCGGCAGGAGTGCGAGAGCGCGTCGGGCGGCGACATGACTGAGGTGTTCGAGTATGCGGCCACCACGAAGGAAGTGAATTATGGAAAGTACTTCGCGTTGGCGGGCCTGAAGCTGGATTTGACGGGGGCGGAAGCGCCCGGCGCGTATCTGGGATTGGACACGCATACGGAGGAGCTGCCGCCAAGCGCGATGCCGGTGGGTGGCGGGCGCGGCGGGCGAGGTCGCGGGGCCGCGCCGGCGACGCAACTGGAAGTGACCGATGTGGCGGCCGGATCGCCGGCGGAATCGGCGGGACTGAAGACCGGGGATCGGCTGCTGCAAGTGGACGGCGCCACGGCCACGGCGGTGGTGTTGAACGATGCGCTGGCGGCGAAGAAGGCCGGAGACACCATCAAGCTGCGGCTCTCACGCAGCGGGTCGGAGCAGGAGATGCAAGCAACCCTGGTGGGGAACGTCAAGAAGACATATAGCCTGTCGTTGATGGCGGGAGCCACCACGGCGCAATCGGGGATTCTGAACCACTGGTTGAGAGCCGCGCAGTAGATTTATCCAAAAGGCTGATTTGATAGCCGGCTCTGCTTACTAAAGAGGCGGCCGCCGGCGGTTCATCATCGATCAAATACACTGCCCCACTACTTCGAAGCGCTTCTCGTTTCCGGTCTGAATGATCACCGTATCGTTGTGGACGCCGCCGATGGTCGCCGGCTTGCCGTTAACCGTTGCGGTCTTCACTGCGTTGGCCAGCGGCATCCGCAGCTTCACATGCAACTCCTTCGGCGCACCCGCGCGCGCCAGTTCCACTGTCGCCACGACGCTCTTCGACTGCGGCCTGTTCTGCAAGTTCAGATTCACGCGTCCCCAGCGCGTGGGAGCCTGGTCGATGCGGATCGGTTTGCCCGACGCCACCCAGGCGCGCGGCACGCCCTTTGCGAGATACAGCCGGTCTTCGTCGTGATCTTCGATCGCCAACATCCACCGCACTACGCACGGAATGGTCTGCTGCGCGGGAATGCAGAAAGTCGGCTTGCCGGGACCGAGGCCCGCGACTTCGCCGGCCGTCCAGCTTCCCGGCGAATGGTCGTGGTAGCGATGGCCGTAGCAGAACAGCAGGTACTCTTCGATGCGGTCTAGCCGGAGCAGCATTTCGGCGAAGCCGTAGGCGATGAAGCCGAGGATCGCGCGGTTCCCGCCTCCGCCCACGTTCGCCAGCACTCCCATGGTGGTGGCGCCATAAGCCCGCATGGTATCCACCACTTTGTGCGCCAGCGGATGCGGCAGCACGTCGGCCATCAGCAATTCGGCGTACGGCCGGTGCGGCCACTGCTGTTCGCTGGGCCGTTCCGGTCCGCATCGCCTCTTTGAACGTCAGCTTGGAGCCGGGCAGCAGCGGAACATAAGGCGGGTTCTTGTCGTTCATGCGTCCACTTGTCGATGCTCTTCAGCGTGGTGTCGAGCAGCAGTGTCCGAGCGCTTCATCCAGTCCTGCGCCAGCTTTGGCGTTGATCCCGCCCCACGCGCGGCTGAGGTCGCGCAATCCGCGCGCGGCGAAGGCGCTGTTGGCGTAGTAGGGCTTCCACCAGATTTCGGGGTGCGGCGCCAGGCAGGCGTCCGATTCGCTCCAGCCGGCGATCAGGCCGTATCCGCGATCGTCCGGCGGCAGCTTCAGGCTGGTATCGTGCATGGCGAGCAGGCCGGCGGCGGTGGCTTCAATTTTGGCGCGATGCTTCTGGATCAGCGCCGTGTCGTTGGTGTAGTTCAGATACCGCGCGATCAGCGAAAGCGTCAGCCCGTACTGCGCAGTTTCCGGCCCGCGCATGTTGATCATGCCTTTGGCGTCGGTATATTCGGAGAGATAGTTGTCGAGGATCGCCTTGCACGGCTCGAAGCGCCCAAGCTCCAGATTGGTATAGACCGAGGCGGTGAAGATATCCTGGAAGCCGTCGTACTCGGAGCCATAGTAGTCGCGATCCACCGCGCCATACTTTGGGTAGACGCCGCCGGGCCGCACCATAATTTCCTTGGCGACGGCATGTTTCGACATGTCTACCCACGTCTTGTCCGGCAGGGTGGTCGGGCGCGAAATCTGCCAATTGCTTGTCCCAATACTTGGCAAACACCAGCAGGGCGCGATAGAACTCTTCCTTCTTCGGATCTTCCTTGAACGGCGGATAGGCCGGGTACGAATAGCCGAACACCACCTTGGTCATCTTGCCGTTATCGATCCGCGCGGTGCGGTGCCACGTCTGCACGATGAATTTGTCGTGGCCTCCACGTCGCCGAAAATCACCATGTCGATGTGCGACTGGTCGTCGATCGGGAAAATCTTGTGGACCGCCGGCATCCATCCGCCCAGCAGGCCTTCCCATCGCTCGCGTGTTTTGGCCGCGGGCGCGGCTGCGCCGCCGCCCTGCAACTCGGAAAAATATTGATTGGGATGGTAAGTGCGCGTGTTGCCGCCGGCATAAACAGGGGCCGTGTCGAAGCACTCCTTCGTGCCGACGAACGTGTTCCACGAGTTGGTACCGCCGCCGGCCGCATTCCGCCACCGGGCGGCGCGTTGGGATTGGGTGGCGCCGGACTGCCGATCAGCGGGGCGGCATCGCGCACCTGGATCTCATCGGGATCGCCGCCGCCTGCCAGAAGTTTGTCCGCCAGCAGGTCGGGCAGCGAGCTGGCGATCTCCTGCTGCGATGAGCCCGAGAAACGGCATGGCGGCCTGCGAAAAGCACGCCTCCGGGCGCTTAGTCATCACGCGAGCCGCGCCGCGGGCCGGAACGAACGTGATGGAGCCGTCGCGCTTGCTCAGATCCTCGTACACCTTCCAGGTCGTGTTGTCGTGTGGAAATTCGCACTGCAGCGTGTGGCCGCTGAGGTCAGGCGTTTCGGATTGCTGGGGTCCTCCGGCGCGACGGGCAGCGCCTGCGCGACGGCGGTGGTCAATGCGATGCTTTGAAAGAATTCGCGGCGGTCCATGAGTTATATCCTCTTCCTGGGGATGATTCTCGGAGCTACCGGACGTTTCTGACTCAGGTACGCCTCGGCCTCGGGAGCTATCCGAGAGGGCGCGGGAAATCAGACGCGGCTTTTGCACGTAGGTCTTGCCGCGGACGTTCAGTGTAAACGTATAGTCGCCCGGCGCAGGCGGGGGGCTGCGACGCAGCGCCACCGCCGCGACCGCCGACCGGCATGCGGATCTGGACTGACTGCGGCGCGTACGTATTCAGAGACCAGAGCACCTGATTCACGCCGGCGCGGCTGGGCGGAATCAGTGTGCAGACCAGTCTTTCCGGAGGCATCCGCGATGGTGAGATAGGGCCGCTGCCCATCGCCTCCATCGGCCACGCATGGCGGTCCACCGAATCCGCCCGTGCTGCCTCCGCCCCGGCCAGATTGCGGCGCACGCAGCCGGCGCGGGCTGGGCGGCGCGTCCTTCAGATAGTAAGGCGATGGTCATGGCGTTCGGCTCATTCGGAGTAGTGGGATAACGATCGCCCAGCAGCCGGTAGTTGCCGAAACTGCCTTCGTTGCGCTCGGCGAAGGAGCGGATGGGAAGCAGCGCGGCGTCGCTGGAAAGGAGCGTGGTGTCGATGCCGCGCAGTGGGACGATATTGGCGACCCAAACGCCGCGGCCGTATGTGCCGACAACCAGATCGCCCTCGCGCGGGTGTACCAGCAGATCGGTGACCGGAGCGGGCCCCATGTTGGACTTGAACGATACCCAGTTGGCGCCGCGGTCAAATGAAACGAAGACACCGGCGCTGGTGCCCAGAAAGAGCAGGTTCGGATTTACTGTGTCTTCCACGATAGATGTGGCTTCGGCGACATCGGGCAGGCCGTTGGTGATCCGCGTCCAGGTGGCGCCGAAATCTGTGGTGCGGAAGACGAACGGTCTGAAATCGTCCTGGCGGCGGCGCGACTTGGTGACGTAGGCAGTGCCGTCTGCGAAGCGCGAACCGAAGACACGCGAGACCCAGGCATCTTCGGGACCGCCGGCAGCGGCCACATCAGCGGTGGTGTCCGATCCAGTGCGCACCCGCGTCGCGGGTCACCTGCACCTTGCCGTCATCGGTGCCGACCCAGATCACTCCGGCCTGGGCGGGAGATTCCGCGATGGTGACGATGGTGCAGTGCTGGATGGAGGTGTTCTGCGTGTTGATCTTGTCCGGGTTGTTGGTGGTCAGGTCGGGACTGATGACCTCCCAATGGTCGCCCCGGTCCTTCGAGCGGAGAAGGAATTGGGAGCCATAGTAGATGGTGTTGTGGTCTTGCGGAGAGATGCGGACCGGGGCAATCCAGTTGAAGCGATAGAGGATCGAATCGGGGGCACCGGCGGCCCCGCGACCTCCGAGCGGGCGGACGTTCGGTGAACGGGTGGGCGAATTGGGCTTGGTGGGGTCGATGATCGTGCGGGTGCGCGTTTCCATATCGACGCGGCCGAGCGTGCCGAACTCCTGCGTGTTATAGAGCCAGCGGCCTGTGGGGTCGGGCTCGTTATACATGCCGTCGCCGATGCCGACAGACACCCAATCGTCAATATTGATGCGGCCGGACCATCCGTTGGAAGGGCCCTTCCAGCTTTCGTGATCCTGCAGGCCGCCATAGATATGATAGGGCTGCTCCATGTCGACGCCGATGGCGTAGAATTCTCCGAGCTTGAGGTTGGCGAAATGATCGGACGTGCGGCCTCCGTCGTAAGAAACGGAGACACCGCCATCGGAGGTGGCGACCATGTGATCGGAATCTTCAGAGTCGATCCAGAGGCTGCGGAAATCGCCGAAGGTGGTGCATGAAGGGATATCCGCCGCGACGCCGCCGCCCCCGCCAAGGCCGGCCCAGGTCTTGCCGCCGTCGTTGGATTGAATCATGTTGGAGCCGGTGATGAAGACCCGGTCTGGATTGTTGGGGTCGACGCGAAGCTGGTTGAAGGAGTAACCGGCCTTGCGGCTGACATCCTCGCCTTCCGCGCTGCACGCGGCGCCAGATGCGGCCGGCGTCGTCGGTGCGATAGACTTCTCCGCCGATGTAGGAGGCGGGCGCGGCGAAGGAAGTGTCCCGCTGTTGCGATGGCGCCGGGGCGGAGAGTCGAAGTTATCGATGACCGCGTAGATCGATGTCGGGGTTCTTGCGGCAGATATCGAGGCCGATGCGGCCGGTGTTTCCCTGCGGCAGTCCGTTGGCCACCTTCTCCCACTTCGTGCCGCCATCAGTGGTCTTGTAAATGCCGCCGCCGGGACGCGCTTCCATAATTTTCCAGGGGAGCCGAATGGCGTCGTACATGGCGGCGTAGAGCACGTTGGGGTTGCGGTAATCGATCACCAGGTCCACCGCGCCGCTGGTGTCATTGACGAACAACTGCTTCTGCCAAGTGCGGCCGCCGTCGGTGGTTTTGAACACGCCGCGCTCCTGGTTTGGCGTGCCCAGGTGGCCGAGCGCGGCGACCCAGACGATGTTCGGGGTTGGTCGGGATGGATCGACAATGCGGGCGATATGCTGCGTGTCGCGCAGGCCCATGTTGGCCCAGGTAGTGCCGCCGTCGGTCGACTTGTAGACTCCGTCGCCCCAATATGCGCTGCGCGTCAGCGAGTTGTCGCCGGTTCCCACCCACACCACGTTCGGCATCGGAAGGGGCGACTGCCACGGCGCCGACCGAAGAGATTCCGGCGGAATCGGTGACGGGTTCCCAGGTCGTGCCGTTATTGGTTGTGCGCCAAACGCCGCCGGTGCGAGCGCCGGCGAACATGGTGCGGCGATGCGCCTTGGCAGGTGTTTCCGGAACGGCCAGCGAGGTAACCCATGCACCGGTGCGCCATGGTCCGAGATTGCGATACTGGAAGGCTTTCAGTATGTCGGCTGTAGTTGGGATCCGCCGGGAAGGCGCAGGCGGCCACGGCAAAGATGAGGATGGCCA
Source organism: uncultured Solibacteraceae bacterium (assembly GCA_963811575.1). GTDB lineage: Bacteria > Acidobacteriota > Terriglobia > Bryobacterales > Bryobacteraceae > Solibacter. The sequence goes on from CAWERY010000018.1 coordinate 1,513,982, forward strand.
GCTCTTTCATTCAGAATCGAACCTCAAGATTACGGCCGTCGAAGACCACGGATTTCACGGCGTCGCCCAGCTTCACGCGGAAGTCCCGTTTCGCAGGCGCCAGCATCTTGGACCCGGCGGCGAGCCGCAAGGTCAGCGCTTTGCGCGCGTCGTTCCAGGTCATCTGAATGCCCATCCACTCGCCCTTTCCGATAGTTGAAGGAACTGCCGTCGTCCTCGTAAAGCAGGAAGGCGCCATCCGCGCCGGGATAGACCGAAATGTCGAGCGGTCCTTCCACCTTCTCGGCCGTATATTGTTTCAGCGGCCCCATCGGAACGATCGCGCCAGCGCGCACGTAGAGCGGGCATGGTTTCAAGGTCCACTTTGCGCGTGACTTCCGTGCCGCCTTCGTGCTTTTCGTTGGTCCAGAAATCGTACCAGGCGCCACGTGGCAGGTAGAGCTTGCGTTCGGTCGCGCCTTTCTCGACCACTGGCGCGACCAGGATATCGCGGCCCCAAAGGTATTCGTCGCCGCGCGCCACTGCGGCGGGGTCGGTCGGGATAGTGCAGCCACAGGGAGCGTATCACCGGAATGCCGGATTGCGTGCACTCTCGAACGGCGCTGTAGAGATACGGCATCATGCGATAACGCAGCTCGAGATATTTCTTGCAGATGGGCTCTACGGCGGCGTTGTGATATTCGGCTTCGGGGATGGTGAAGCGCGTTTCATTGGCCACGTCACCCGAGGGCGCACCCTGGTTCCAGCCCCATGGCAGGCGTAACGTCCAGACGCGCCCGTGCGAGCGAAACAGCGGGCAGAACGCGCCGAATTGGAACCAGCGGACGTATAACTCGCCGGTAAACTCCGCGCGTGGGAACAAAGCCGCCGATATCCGTACCCCAATAAGGAATGCCGCTGAGACCACTGTTGATGCCGATGGGCACCTGATTCTTGAGCGTCAGCCACATCGAGCTGACATCGCCCGACCAAAGGAAAGATGCGTAACGCGCCATTCCCGCCGCGCCGTTACGGTGCAGCGCGAAGGGGCGCTCGTTGGGTCGATCCAGCTGGTAGGCGTCCCAGTACATGCGATTGCGCACCAGGCGAGAAGGCAGATCGAGCGCATCGCCTTCGTCGGGCCACCAGCCATCCACGCCGGTGGCGAGGACGGCGCGGTGCATATCCCAATAGCAGCTCGCCTGGAGTTCGCCGCGCTTAGTCGGAATCGCAAGCGTCGCGGACCGTGCCTTTGAACTGGCGAATTCCGGTTGGATAAGCCACGTGCAGGACGACTTTGAAATGATCCTGGTGAAGCTCATCGAACATCGCCTTCGGATCTGGCATGACCTTTTGGTTGAAGGTGAACTCCCCGTTGTTGGTGTTCCAGCCAGCGGGAGAGAATCCGGTGCCGAGATAGATCATGGCGTCGCAAGGCAGCTTTTTCTCGCGGAAAGTCTTGGCCTCATGAAGGATCGCCTCGCGGCTGGCCAGCGTGCGATGGGATTGCAGGTAGCCGAAGCTCCACAGCGGCGGCAGTTCGGGCTTCCCGGTGAGGCGCGCCCACTCGGCCATGATTACCGTCGGGTCCTTCGATGCCACGAAGAATAAATCGATCGGAAGAGAGAACGTGGGGACATCGGCAGGCGGTGGAGGCGGTGGCGCACCGCGTCCGCCACCCGGCATGAAGGCGGGCGCGGGCTGGACCTTGCTCTCGTCGCCGGTGAAATCGAAACGGCCGTAGGGCTGGTGGATGTACATGGCCCAGCCGCCGGCGCCGATCAGCCACGGGATGGGAACCCGGCTACCAAAATTACGCAGGTTGTATCCGCTGGAGCCGCTCATCATGCGCTCCGTATTGCCGCGGCGGTCAAACTGCGGGCCGCCTTCGCCCAACCCAAAAATCGGCGTGGTGCCGGTGGTGAATGAAATCACGCCGGTCCCTTTGTCGATCTGGATGTGCTGAATCTTTTCGCCCTTGGCCGTCTGGATGCTGAAAGCCAGCGGATCCGGTGTAAACGTCACGCGCAGATCACCGAGCTTCACGGTCTGGGCGCGCGCCGGGCCGTGTCCGGGAGGCCCCCACTTTGTCGCCGGCGCACCGAATGACAACTGTACTAACGTACCGTCGTCGGCGATGTCCGCCACCTTCCCATCCTGGATGGGTCGAACGGTGAGGCGGAATGTGTGGGTGCTTACCGGGGTGAGCTGGATCTCGACCGGTTTGCCTGCAACCTGTAGATCGGTGTCAGCTCCGCCACTGACCCCCGGAGTCAGGAAGACGGTTCCGGCGATGCCCAGACTCTGCATCATCCGCCGGCGGGAAAGCGAATCATCTGGAGTTTTCGACATTCTCGCAGCCCCTAACTGACCTTCAAATAGACCAGATACCGCTTATCGAAAAGACTGTTGAGCGGGACCAACGGGTAATCCTTCGCCTGCCCGGTCGTATGGAACGCGAGCGGGGCATCGCCGGGTTTGACCCAGTCCGGCTTGAGCCATGCTGTCGCGTCCGAACCCGTCGCCTTGAATGTAGGCGTGTCGAGTTGCGGCCGCTGCTGCGGCGTGCCGCCTTCACCAGGCGCCCGCCTTGGCGGCGCCGTCCCGAGATCCGCGGCCAGCACCACCGGTCCGTATAAAAAGGATTGAAAGGAAGAATCGTCCGGTAGCGTCTCCATCGAAAGCCGCATCGGCAGTTCCATCTCTACCCGGTCGCCGGCTTTCCAGATCCGCGCCAGCGTTAAGTAGCTGCCAGGTTCCGCCGACGCTTCGATCGCTTTGCCGTTTAACTTCACCACCGGGGCTGAAGCCAACCATCCCGGCACCCGCAGCCGCATCGCCACGTGGATGGATTTTGCGGCTGTCACCACCAGCGTTGTTCCTGGCTGCTGCGGAAACTTCGTATCCTGCCGCAGCTTGAAACCCTTCTCTTCCCAATTCAGCTCGGAGGCGATGAAGAGGTTCACATAGAGGCCCTGCTCGTCGCGCCAGTAGATGCTGTCGTTAAGTTTGGAATATTCTTCCACGCCGGAGCCTGTGCAGCACCAGAAATCGTTGAACTCGCTGTTGAAGTTCTTGCGCGCGCCGTTGAGCGCCAGCGAGAGATAGTACTGAGTGTGCCCGGTGTTGGGCTCGATCGTGCCCAGCCGCTGGTTCAGCAGGCTGCGTTCGTAGTAGTCGAAGTAACGCGGCTGCGCGGTCCAGCTATATAATTCGCGGGTCAACTTCAGCATGTTGTAGGCGCAGCAGCACTCGGCCGTATTCGGACTGGGCTGCGAATTTCTCACCGCCGTGTTTTTCAATTCCCAGGCGAGTTCCCGCGGTTGGCTCTGCCAGCCTTCCGCATTGCTGGTACCGGTGGTAACGTAGCTCCGCGCGCCCACGACTTCGTCCCAGAAATAATCGGCTACGTCATGGAATCGCACGTCGCCGGAAATCTCATATCGCCGCGCCGCAGAGATCGCCTGCGGGATGTGCGTATTCACGTGCAGTCCGCGTAGCTCGTCGCGCCGGGAGGCTAGCGGGTTGAAGAAACTCTTCTTGGCGTACCGGTCTCCCGCCCTGGCCCACTTATCATTTCCTGTTTCTGCGGAAAGATTGTAGAGCACCTCGCCCATACCGCCATATTCGGTTCGCAAGATATCCTGCATGTGCTCTTCGGTCTTGGACGCCGTCCATCGATCGGCCCAATCGGCCATACCCGAAACCACGTCCAACGCCTGTTTATTGCCGGCGAACCGATACATGTCGTACATGCCGGCCATGATCTTGTGAACCGTGTAGAACGGCGCCCAGACACTGCGCCGCGCGTCCAGGCGATCGAAGAATTCCGTCGGGAACGCGCTCAGGTACCCGCCGCCTCCCAGTTTCGCCTGGCACTTGGCGAGCGTGTCTACCATCTCGTCGGCCTTGGCCTTCGCTTCCTTATCCCCCGTCGACGCCCACAGCTGAGCGCTGGCTGATAAAAAGTGGCCTGTGAAGTGGCCGCGCAATTCGCCATCCTGGTTGGTGCGCGGCAATTTCGGATCGACGTACCGTTCCCACCCACCCAATGGCATGGCTGACGACGGCAGCCCCGCGTTCAAGCGGAAATTGTGCGTCAACCGGTCCGCCGGCAGCCGCGACATGTACCCGCGGTTCCACTCCTGCGCATCGTGAAAGGGCCCGGCCAACAGGCGCACCTGGGTCATTGGGAAGGGCCGTAACTTGAGCGTGATATCCTTACGCACAAACTCGATCGGATCCTGAAACGGTGGGATTTCCGGAGCCTGGCTGGGCCGCTGTGGCGAAGCCCCCTGCGTGGGCAAACCGGCCGCCTGCGGTGGTGGAGGCGTAGTTTGCGTTTGCGCCAGGAGTGGAGCGGCGGCCCCAGTTCCCGCCAGGACGGCCGCAAAACTCCGGCGGCTCACCGGCTTCGATTTCGTCTCTTCACTCATCGTGATACCTCCTAGGCGGAAGGGCTCGAATCGCTTACAAGATTGTACAGAAAAAGTGAGCTCGTCTTAGGCGCATGGCCGCTATTTGACAGTCCACTTCTGCATGCCCAGCGGAGAAGTTAGGCTGCGCCTGCAATTCCACGCGCAGGGCAGTGGTAGTGACCGGCGTGAACTTCACGCTGTTGAACTTATCTTTCGCTACTCCGAACTGATCCTGTGTCTCGACCGGCCTCCATTGGTCGCCCTCTTTATATAAGAGGCGCCACGAGGCGGGTACGCGGACGCTGCCCTGGCCGGTATCGTCGAACCAATAGAGGCCGCACTCTCCGACTTTGGCCGGCTGGGCGAAGGTATAGTCGACGGTCTCTTTATTTCCACGCGCGGGATACCAATCGAAGTAGGAGGCGTGATCGTTGGAAGCGGAAGGAATCTCGCCGTCCTTGATCACATCGACATTGCGCTGCTGCGGGCGGCCGGAGACGGCAACTTTGGCCGTGGTCACCATCGTGGGATAGGGCAGGGGCCGGGCAGCGGCCTCGATATTGGGCATCCACACCGTCATCTGGCCCGCGGCCGCGATTGGCCCACGCGTAGTAGGGAATCATGGTGAGATCCTGTTCGTGCTTCACCACCTGGCCCTGAGCATCGTAGGCCAGCGCGACCGCCTTGCCGGTGACTACTTCCACGCCCTTGAGCAGCGCGGGCCGGTATTCGGCAGTAAGTTTGGCGTTGTCGGGGAGCATCAGGTTGCGTACTTTGCCGTCGGGATTGTCCGACCCACTCGGCGGCGTACACGATGGGGCCGCGCTGGATCGCCACTCGGCCGCGATCGGCCGCCACGTGGTCATTCGCCAGCACCCGGCGCACCGGCATGGGCATTGCCAGTTCGATCGTGTCGCCCTTCTTCCACGTGCGGGCGAGATTGACGTAGCCCTTATCGAGCGCGACGGGCACGGCCTTTCCGTTTACCTTGAGGACGACGGACTCGGCGTTGCGGTCTGCCAGGCGATAGAGGTCGCTGGGCACCGGTTCATTGCGCGCCCATCCGGGAATGCGGACGTGTATGGTGAGGGCGGCGGTCTGGTCGGGCTTGACCGTCATCTTGACGGCGCCGTCCCAGGGGTAGCGCGTTTCCTGCGTCATGTGAACGCTGCGGCCATTGTCGAGCTTGATATCAGCGGTGTTGCGCTACGTAGAGGTTGACCCAGATCGCGTCATTGCGTTCGGCGTAGACGTAGCCGGGCACGCTGGCCATGAAACGCGTGATATTTCCCGGGCAGCAGGCGACACCAAACCACGGGCTGCGCTGATCCTTGCCGGCGGAGCCCGTGGCCTCCAGAGGATTCTGGTAGAAGAAGGTCTTGCCATCCAGCGACACGCCCGAGATCAGGCCGTTATAGAGCGTTCGCTCCATCACGTCGATGTATTTGGCGTCGGCGTGCAGCAGAAACAACCGGTGGTTCCAGAAATCGTTGCCGACGGCGGCGCAGGTCTCGTTGTATGCGCTCATGTTGGGCAGTTCGTAATCGGCGCCAAAGGATTCGCCCGCGGCGCGCGCGCCGATACCGCCGGTGATATGCAACTTCTTGCCGGCCACGTTCTCCCAGATCTTGTCGAGCGCGTTGACGTACGCCATGTCGCCGGTGAGCGCGCCCACGTCGGCCATGCCGGAGTACATATAGACCGCGCGCACGGCGTGGCCGCCGGTGACGGCTTCCTTCTGGTCCACTACCTTCATTTGCGCTTGGACATAAGGATTGCCGGCGCCCTGCTCGGTGCTCTGAGGTCCGCGGACATCCAGCATGAATTTGGCGAGGTTCAGATAGCGCACGTCGCCGGTGACGCGATAGAGTTTCGCCAGGCCCATCTCAACGATCTGGTGGCCGGGCCAGATTTCGCGCTTGCCGGGGCCGAAGGTGTCGCACAGCAGGTTGGCGGTGCGCAGCGCGATATCCAGCAGGGAGCGCTTGCCGGTGGCGGCGTAATGCGCGGCGGCGGCTTCATAGAGGTGGCCCAGGTCGTACAGTTCGTGGCTGTTGACGCCTTCCAGCACCCAACGCTCTTTGCCGCTCCAGGGGTGCGGCTGCAGCGGATTGATGGTGCGTGCGGTATAAAGGTAGCCGTCCTTCTCCTGTGCGGCGCCGATCTTCTCGATCAGGCCGTCGATGTATGCGTCGAGTTTCGGATCCGGGTGGACGCTCAGCGTGTAGGACGCGCCTTCGATCACCTTGTACACGTCGGTATCGTCGAAGGGATAGGGCGGGTACTTCTTGTTCTCGAACGGTTCGCCGCGAAGGGCCTGGGCGGCGCGAATGAAGTTGTCCACGCGGCCCGTCTCTTCATCCTTGCCGAAGGCGAAGGGAATGGTGACGGTGCGGTTGGTCTCAATGCGCGGGGCCCAGAATCCGTCATTGATGTGGACTGCGGTAAAGGGCACCGGCTTGACCGGATAATCGCGCTGTTGGGCCGAAAGGGCGCGTGATCACGGACAGCGCACAGAGGACTGCAATCGCTTTCATCGCTTCCATCTTAATCTGAAAAAAGGTACGCCGTGGTTAGGTTTTCATAAGTCGCCCGAATGTTCTTGACACTCAGGTTGACAGCGCTTACACTAACTCAAAAGTGAATTCCCGCGCAGTGTGTCTCGGAACAAAAGGGGGGCCGAATGACCTTTACGAAACAACCGGCGATTCTTGCCGTGCTCGCACTTGTACCCTTCATAACCTTGGCTCAAACCGGTTCCACCGGGTCGCTGAGCGTCATCGTCGTCGATACTACAGGCGCTTTGGTTCCCGGCGCCAACCTAGAATTGACTGACACCTCCACCAATGCGGTCCGTCGCGCCACGACTCTGGAAAGCGGCGCTTACAGCTACTCCGGCCTGCCATTCGGCGAATACAAACTGTTAGTTGCCAAGAAGGGATTCAGCAGCGAACTGTTTTCGTCCATCCAGGTGCAGACCGGCCGTACAACGGATCTCAAGGCCACCTTGAAAGTGGCCAGTTCGACCGAAACCATAAGTGTTAACGCCAATGAAACTCCGCTGGTCGAAACCAGTTCCAGCGTCCTGGCCGACACCATCGATACCAAGCAGGTAGTAAATCTGCCTATGCAGTCGCGCAACGTTTACAATATGACGTTCCTGGTTCCGGGTTGGGCCTCAACAGGCGCCAATAGCACTGTCGGCACGTTCAACAACATGCCCGGCGGCGCCATTGTCAGCGCCGATTTCGACGGTTCGCCCGGAATCAGCAACCGCTTCCGTTCGGGCGGCTATACTTACGGCACCGTAGTGGTCCAGCCGCGCATTGAGCAGGTCGCGGAAATGACGATTCAGACCGGACAATTGGATATGGGTGGTTCGGGCACTTCGGCGATGCGGATCAACATCGTGACCCGTCGCGGTTCCAATGTCTACCACGGCCGCCTGTTCGAGGACTTCCGCAACACCGTCCTCAACGCCAATTCGTGGCTGAACAACGCGCGCGGCGTGCCCCGCGGCGTGCTCAACCTGAATGATTTCGGCGGCAGTGTAGGCGGGCCCATCATCAAGAACAAACTGTTTTTCTTCGGAACCTATGCCGAATCCATCCGCCCCAACTCCACCACGGCCACGGCCACCGTTCTCAGCCAGGCGGCCCAACAGGGGCTGTTCAGCTACCGCGATAGCCGGGGCATTCTGCAGACAGTCAATGTGTTGCAGATCGGTGCTGGTGGTGGCGGCTCCGGGACGGTTTTGCCCAGCATCGCTAACCAGTTCACCAAGATCAACGGCGTTGTCGGTCAAGGTGCCCTCACCCAGAACCCTTCGGATCCCAACCTAGCCACTCTCAGTTGGCTGGTGCCGCAACGAACCACCTCCTGGTTTCCCACGGTTCGCGTGGACTACAACCTCACTGAAAGCCTGCGCTTCAACGCATCGTATTCGCAGACCAAGAGTTACAACCTGCATAACTACACCCCGCTGTGGCCGGGCGGAATCGATACCATCGACTATACGTCTTCGGGCGGTAACAACAAGATCGCCGGCTTTGGATTCGATTGGACCGTGCGCCCCACGCTGATCAATCAGTTCCATGCGGGCTTCACCTATCAGTACAGCTACTTCAGCCCTGAGAACAAGGGTATCGACCTCTCCAATACGCAGCAGATCAACTTCGGCTACGGCCAGGGCCTGTACGGCGGAGTCTATCCCCGCCTGGCGGTTTCCTCGCTTTACCCACTGTTCAACTTCGAAGACACCATGAACTGGCAGAAGGGCAGCCATACCTTCGTCTTTGGCGGCGGCTGGTGGCGCGAGCAGGATCACTACTGGAACAATCCGGGCGGCTTCCCCAACATCACGCTCGGCATGGCTGGCGGCGACCCTCTGGTCCCCTCCTTCCAGGCCGGTTTAACCACCGGTAGCCCAGGGTTTGCCAGCACCACCAACTTAGCCAACGCCGAAGCCCTTTACGCCACGCTGACCGGCAGAATCTCCAGCGTCAACATCAATACCGGTCGCCCGCTCGACACCACTACCAAGCAATACAAGCCATTCGGCCAGTACAACCTGGACGAAGTAGTCGCAGCCGGCCATCTCTTCTTCCAGGACCGCTGGCGGCTCAAGTCCAATCTCACCTTGAACTACGGGTTGCGCTGGGACATCTATGGCGACGATCACGACGTCAACGGCGGCTACAGCAGCCCCGCGTCGGTGGCCGATTTCTGGGGGCCCACACCGGTAGGCGCCATCTTCCAGCCGGGTAACCTGGGCGGCGTGCAGAACCCCACCTTCACCGCCAAAGTCCACGTCTACAAAACCCAATGGGTGAACCCGGAACCGGCCATCGGGCTCAACTGGAGCCCCCAGTTCAACGGCTTCCTCGACCGCATCTTCCCCAAGAACAAGACCGTTCTCAAGGCCGGCTACTCGTTGCGCAATTACACCGAGGGAGCGCAGAACTTCTGGGCCTACGCCTCTAACCAGGGTGCTTTCTTCTACCAGTTCGGCAACCTCACGGCCGATACCAGCGGATCGCTGGGTACATTCAAACCTGGCTCGCTGACCCTGGGCCAAGCGCTGCCGGCCTACAATCTGACGCCTCCGCAGTGGTCGTCCACGGTTCCCGCTTCCCAGTTGTGGGGCGGCAATTCTTTTTGGGCGATGAACCCGAATATTCGTAGTCCCTACGTGGAGCAGTACAACATCGGTATCCAGCGTGAAATCGCCAGCGGTACCGTGCTCGAAGTCCGCTATGCCGGCAATATGTCGATGCACTCGTGGATGAGCTACAACATCAACGAGCCGAACATCTACGAGAATGGCTTCCTCAATGAGTTCAAGAACGCGCAGGGTAACTTAGCCATCAACATCGCCAACGGCAAAGGAAGCACCCTGGCCAATAACGGACTGCCTGGCCAGGTAGCGCTACCCATTATGCAGGCCGCCTTCGCCGGCAGCGGCGCCGCCGGCTACACCAGTTTCACCACGAACCTGCAGACGGGCGCGGCCGGTGCCATGGCCAACACGATGGCCCGCACACAGTCCTATTTCTGCAACCTGGTGGGCAGCGCTAAGTTCGCGCCGTGCGCCGCTGCGTTCGCCGGAAATGCCAATGTCGCTGGCAACTATCCTTCGAATTTCTTTGAAGTCAATCCGTACACCACCGGGTTGTCGCTCAACTACCTGGACGCCATGGGCCACTCCAACTACAATTCGCTGCAAGTGGAAATGCGCCAGCGGCTGACTCACGGCATGCAGTTCAACGTCAATTACACGCTCGGCAAATCGCTAATTCTGGGACCGGCCAACGCTTACCAGGGCAATGTGACCAGTTCCACCGGCAGCGTGGCCGCCCTTTTCTTGAGCGACCGCAACTTCCGCATGAACTACGGACCCAGCCCCTTCGATATCCGCCACACGCTGCACATCAGCGGCACCTACGATCTCCCCTTCGGCAAGCGCCGCATGTTTTTCAACCAGAGCAAGGTCGCCAATTCTGTGCTGGGCGGCTGGACATTGGGAACCATCATTGTGATGCAGAGCGGAACTCCGGTGCAGATGAGCGGCGGCTACAACACGGTCAACGCCAATGATACCGGCGTCGTTTTCCAGGGCGGCTTCACCGCCGACCAGCTCCAACAGAGTGTAGGCGTATATCGAACCGGCAGTCCGTTCGTGTACACTGTGGATCCCTCAAAATTCCTGGCTCCCAACGGATCGGCCAACCCCACCTATCTAACACCCAATACCAGCGCCGGGAATTGGGGCTATCGTCCCATGATTTATGGGCCACACTGGTTCAACGCGGATTTCTCAGTCAACAAGAGCGTCCCGATTCGCGAATCCGTCCGCATGACCTTGCAAGCCGAGTTTCTGAATCTGTTCAATCACCCGACCTTTAACTTGGGCGGCATCGGCGTTCAGAGCACGGCATTCGGCCAGGCCACCACTGGCCCCACCGGCGCCCGCAATATCGAACTGCGCCTGAATCTGGAATTCTAGTTGCTGCGGCGGTATAGCGACCGCTGGAGCATCGGAGGAGCAGCGGAGGAAACCCAGATGGCGGAGCCCGGTACTTGATGCCGAAAAGCCGGTGCAACAAACATCTGATTTCTGCACGCCGTCAAACCCGTCGTTCCCGGCAGCCCTGTTGTCCCATCGGTCAGCTTGGACGTGTGCAAGAAACGGATGTTTATTGCGCACCTCCTCCGGCCATCAAGAAAACGCAATTGGCGGGACGGTAGTTGATGCCGAAACGCCCCGTGCAACAAACATCTGATTTCTGCACACCGTGAGTCCAGTCTTTCCCGGCATCCCCGTTGTCGATTGGGGGCAACTTGGAGGTGTACAGAAAACTGAAGTTTGTTGCACAGGCTCAGGGCATGAAGGGTTTGCGAAGAAAGCTAATGGCGGGCGCGCAATCACTTTTGGATATCTCGCTGGACATGAGGAGTACGGGCACCGTTGGAAACTGTTGCTTTACATGCCGCGCCAATCCAAGGCCGTCGATTATCATCAGATCGTAATCAGTGATTACTAGCGACACGACGCCTTCCATTCTTCGAAGAAGAGCTAGTGCGTCTTCGCCGTTTAGGGCCTCCACGACAATGAATCGGTGCCCCAGAATCTTTCGCATGAGGGTCAGAAGCTGATGCGAGACGACTACCTCAGCGAGAACTACGTGCGCGTCGTGAACGCATCGGGGACATTTGACAATCGCTACGTCTACCACAACGGGCAACTCGTCGCACAAAACATCAAACGGCACCGGCCTGCTTGCGGTGCGTTCCTCGCCTGTAAAGAACAGGTGAAAAACACGCTGAACCCGCGCTATGCCTACATCTTTGTCCCGCGGACGTCCCTATCGATCAGCTCCACTCCTGCGACCGAGGCAACGTTGGGTTTCGAGGAAATGAAGTTTCGCCAAGCCATGAATAGCGGCTCTACGGGCCGGTCATTTATTCACTTGCATGCGCAACTTGTGTATTGCGCAAGAGGGGACGGGTTGATGGAAACTTTTCACCAGGGTAAGCTTCTGCTCCACCGCGGCGATCACCAAGTTAGACATGAAATCACATTCCAGAAAGTTCGCAACCTGGCCGAGTTGCCGGTTGAGCATGTTGGCGAGAAGAGTTTGCAGGTGCGGCAAGAAGGCTTGCTCGGGGCGGTTTCCGTGCGAGTCCGTGGCGTTGCAGCAGGCAGGAAGGTGGAACACAAGGGGGCGTGCCGGGGATTCCGGCATCGGAACCCAAACGAACGGGGACCGCGCCGAAGTCAATGGTCTGACCGTCGAAGGGCTCCCGATTGCGTCAGCCATCGATCTCGGCGGGAAACGTTACCCAGCCAACGACTAAACCGAAGGCAAACCACCCATTATCGTTTGCGCTTCGATAGAGTTTCACTGGGTGCACCGGCGGAGGACAAGATCGCATCGACCCTCGCCTTCAGGGTTTCACCATCGAACGGCTTGGGCAGAAACAGCGTGTTGGCGTTTTGGCGGACGATATTCCGTATGTCCGTCGCCGACATCACGAGAATCCCGATACCTGGCCGCTCTTCACTCAAGTGGCCGCACAGATCGGTACCGTTCATGCGGGGGCATGTTCATGTCGGTGACTACCAGATCAATTTTTCCGGGGTACTGGCGCGAAAGTTCCAGGCCTTCGTGGCCATCCGCAGCGGAGATTACGAGGTATCCTGCATCGTGCAAAAGAAGGGTCACCAAGTTGCGAAATGAGGGGCTCATCGTCAGCGACAAGAATGACGGATCGGCCCACTCCCAAAGATGGGAGATCCCGGGGGTTGCGTAGCCTGGCGCTTCTTCCGGGCCTTCTTCACAGCGGATTGTTTCGGCGTCATCCTGCGCCGGTGGCGCTCATCGCCGTCACTAGTTCTCCGCGTTCCCGAAGATCAACGGCGAAAACACGAATCCATTTTCCCGCCCATTCGATCTCCACAAGTCCAACGTTTTTCGCCAGGCCAGGAGCAACTCCCACGGCTGAGCCAGTTGGAATCGAAATCGCAACCAATCGGATGCCCTGTTGATGAACACCCAGGGTTGTCGCACTTAGCCTGTACCGCAGCATCTTACCCTTGGTTGGTCCTGCACCGCGTTCGCCTCACGCGGTAGATTGGTCCCGCAGTCGCGGTCGGGGCTGGTGGGAGCTGGATTAATCTATTGCGCTTCGTCCGCATCATTGCTCAACGTCGATATGGTGGGCGGCAAACCAACCGTAAAGGACTGGCCCGACGTGTGGTAGCTCGCCTTCGTATAGGCCGCCGTGTCAGTGGGTAACCTTCATGGTTAACTGTTCCACCGCTCGATCTCGCGTCCCGTGAATGGACGGTATCGGTGCTGGAAATGTCTTCGGGAATTTCAACTACGGTGGTAATGCAAAAAGTACTTCAAGCGATACGACCGCAACATTTATGTGCCACTGTTGGTCCCTCTTCCGCCCTCTAGAACCGTACACGCGGTGCCCGTGCGAAACTTGTGCCGAATGCCGAAGCAACGCGAGATGGGACCGGATTCTTCCGAAGTTCGAAGTCAAGAATTGCGGTGAGGAACGAAGACCATTTGGCTCGCCGTTCCACGACCCTTAAGATGCGAGACGCGGGATGCGAAGCGCGTTCTGTGGAGCGGATCCGCTCGCGGGTAGGTGTAGATTGCATTTTTTTGAATACCTCCAAGCTGACCAACGGGGCAACTGGGACGCCGGGAAAGACTGGACTGACGGTGTGCAGAAATCAGACGTTTGCTGCGCTCCCGTTCCTCAAGACAGAAGTCATGCTGCTAATCGACTTCAAGCCCTCGGCCGCCGCGGGCATTTTGTAAAATGCCGACGCAACTCGCTCGCCGTGAGTCGGGCGCCGCAGCGCCACCCGCAAGGCATTCGCCGTCCGGGCGGACGTCCACGCTTGATTTTCGAGGTGCCAGGTTTGCGGGATGCGGGACCGCTCTGAGCCGGCAGCCCTACGTCTATCGGCACGAACCGTGACGGTCGGGCTACGAGGTCTGAAATTGCGGGCCGGTTGGGGCATCCTGTAAAGTGCGCGCGCATTTTATGATCGGTAAGCCTGGCGCCGCAACCCCAACCGCACGGCATCTGCGGCCCCCGCGGACGCCCCACGAGATTGAATGTCGGGTCACGCTCCGCCTTCTCCACACGAACCCATCTCCGACATTTGGGGCATCTCTCCGACCCACATAGACCGCAGAACGGTAGCGGGGGGCGGTTACCGGGGCCGGCGGGCTGACGATCTGCTCCGCAGCATAGACAAACGTGCAAGTGTCCCACTCCTTTCGCCACACCGTCCCTGAAGACATCGGGAGCCGCGGTCATCCAATGCGTTCATCGCCCACTCCGCGCACGATAGATAGGACATGTGCTGGTTGTGTATTCGCCTTTATCCAAGCGACCAAGGCCTCGCGAGGAACACGCACGGTCTTTCCGCCTGTTAGTCGAACGGTAGGAATCACGCCTCTCTGCATCAGGCGGTACGCCATCGCGCGTGAGCAACCGATTAGGCGAGCGACTTCTCCGCCACGCAGGAGTAGAGGTTCAAACTGCCAGTTGTTCTGCACCATCTTGAACAAATGATATCGCTTGTATATGGATTGACAAAGCTGTACAGTATGTTTTGAGATGTCTACAAAAATGGATCTTGCAGGTTTCCCTGATGAAGACGGTCAGCTGGGGCGTCCGGTACCAGAAGGAAAGATCTTCGTCCCCCAAGAGATCTGGACAAAAAACGAGTGCATCCACTGGAGAATGGGAAGGCCGCGCGCTCGGGAGGTGTCACGGAGCATGCTGAATCAGTTCGTCCGCGTAAAGGACGCAGATGCGGCTTTGAGCTTCGCCCGTCAGTGGGGCGTATTGGCGCTGTCGGGAAACTTGTGGTCTGGACATGATTCCGCTGGAGAATACTATCTGCCTGGACGCCAGTCAATGGAGGAGGGTGTCGAACCCGTCACTGCTTGGCAATACTACTCGAAACGCGCGCAGGCAGTGCTGAATGTCGCGGCATCCCTGAAGCAGGGCAAGCTGGGGGATATGGGCGACTGGAGCGAATTTGCCGTGTTTTTCTCAGAGCCTGGTCAGTACGAAGCAGCATTTGAGTTTGCGAAGTCAGCAATACATCGTCACGTCTTTGGGCTAGGCTTTGGAGTGTTCAGGCTCGAGGGCACCAACGAAGAGCGCCAGAAACATGCGCGAGAAGTCGTTGCCGGGGAGATTACGAATTGGCTTGATTGCTGGAAGAAAGATAGTACGTCCCGCATCTCCGACCTCGCTCTTCACTGGAGGGCTGATCAGCAGCGCTGGGCCCTGCAAATCGACTACCACGGACTGCTTTTCCCTGCGATTGCTCTTCAGTTGGCTCTTGTCCTGGCGGCGGCTGATAGCCTCTTCTCCTGTTCTGGCTGCGGAATGCCATACTCTCGTCCGCGCGAAAGGAAGCGACCCAAATCTGGGTACGCCAACTATTGTGAGGTATGCACAGACACTGGTGTGTCAAAACGGCGCGCTGTCGAGACATACCGACAGAAGAAAGCCGAAGCGGTCCGCCTGTTTTTGGGGGGCAACTCAGTCCCAAAGATCGCAGTACAGCTGAATGCTGAAGCCTCTCGTGTCAACACTTGGCTAGAGAAAGGAGGTAAAGATGCCGAAGCGAAAGCGCGGAAACAGTGAAGGCTCCATCTATAAGATGAAGGACGGCCGCTGGCGTGGTGCGGTCACGAGGGGCTGGAAACTGAATGTGGCAGGCCAGAAGATTCCGATGCGATTGGTGATCACCAAGCCAACTCGGCACGAAGTAGCCGAAGAGATGACGAAGACACTACGCGATCAGCAGCAGGGGATCGTAATCGCACCCGGCAAGCAGACGGTTGGCCAGTTCCTTCGATCCTGGCTCGAATCGATCAAATCGGACGTCACGCCGTCCACATTTGTGTCCTACGAGAATACGGTCCGCCTCCACCTAATACCAGCGATCGGCGACTTACGGCTCGCTAAGCTTAGCGCGCCACATGTCCAGCGACTCAAGGAGGACGCCCTCAAGACGCCCGTCAAGGTCGGTCCGCGGGTCAAGAATCCCATAGAGGGACAGGCTGCACCAGAGCCGCAGTACCTCTCCAGTTCTACAGTGCGTTACTGCCTGAAGGTCCTCCGGATGGCCATCGATCACGCCTGCAAACTTGACCTCGTGCCGCTCGGCTGGATCTGTTGTTTCGCGCAGGTATCGGCGATGAGCCGTTTGGCCAACTCCGAGCTTTCGCCATCAGCGACGATCCAGCCCACTACGTAACGGCTGAAGACATCGAGAATCACATAGAGGTAGAAGTACGTCCACTTCGCCGGGCCGAGCAGTTTCGTGATGTCCCAGCTCCAGAGTTGGTTGGGACCGGTTGCCAGCAGTTCGGGCTTCGTGTAAGCCGGATGGACCAGTTGGCCGCGGCGCTCACGTACCTCGCCCTGGCTGCCGAGAATCCGGTACATGGTGCGAATCGAGCAATGATACCGACCCTCATCGAGAAGCGTGGCGTAAATCGCGGCAGGCGCGCTGTTTTGAAACCTCTCCTCATGGAGACACGCCAGCACCGCGTTTCTTTCCGCCGAAACAAGCGCACGAGGCACATGCCGCACGGCCGCGGCGGCCGGAGGAACAACCCCAAAACCCTTCCTGTAGAAAGAAGCTCGTGGAAAGTCGAAGGCTTCGCAGGCGGCTCTCACACCGACCATTGGCGCCAGATCACCGATGGCCAGTCTCACGACCCCTCCGTCTCCGCGATCGGAAGACCCAGCAGCATAGCCACTTTTTTTGAACGTCGATCACGATTTCGGCCTTACGTAGCCGATCGGTCAGCCGTTCGTTGTCGCGCCGCAGTTTCTGGTTCTCCACAGTCAGTGGATTGGCCTTTGATTTCGGTCCTCGCTTCTGCGGAGCCAACCCATGCAGGATTCCAGTTTTCCGTTCCTTGCGCCACTTGGTCAGATGCGAAGAATACAGCCCATGGCGCCGAAGCACAGCGCCAATCTCGCCGGCCCCCCTGGCCGCCTCCGCTTCGGTCAAAACCTGCTGCTTGTATTCGCCCGTGTACGTTCGTCGTTTTGGACGAGCCAAAACCTCTGGATCCGGGCGGGGCGCTTCGCGCCCGCCGTCTGGGAGATCGCCCAATGCCGTATCTGATATCGCCGCCTGTTGTGACGCGCGGAACGTGGCGCTACTTGTAGACTTTCCCAAGGTTCAGCACGCCGAGATTGCGCCATTCACACCAGAACAGGCCATGAAGTTCATCGATGCCACCAAAGGCCATCGACTCGGCGCCTTGTTTTCTGTGGCCACCGCCATCGGACTCCGCAAAGGGGAAGCGCTTGGCCTCAAATGGTCTGCCATCGACTTCGAACGCGAGACACTCGCCGTCCGCATCGCACTGCAACGGGTGAAGATGCCGGGCGAGAGGAAAGGGCGCCTGATACTGGGAGAACCCAAGAAAAAGAGCCGACGAACGATCAACCTCCCCCGCGTGTGCCTCTCCGCTCTGCTTGAACATCGCGCGATTCAGGAACATGAGCGCCAACTCGCCGGCTCGCGGTGGCAGGAGTTGGACTATGTGTTTACCACCGGCATCGGAACGCCGATCGAGCCCCGCAATCTAGAGAGGGCATACCGCCAAATTCTCGCCCTTGCCGGACTGCATCACATTCGGATTCACGATTTGCGGCACACCGCGGCAACGCTGTTACTCAGCCAGGGTGTACATCCACGCGTCGTAATGGAATTGCTCGGCCATTCCCAAATTGCGATTACGATGAACACGTACTCGCATGTGGTACCGGCGTTAATGAAGGATGCGGCGAACCAGATGGATGCCGCTTTGAAGACCCCGGAGCCCGTTGCTACCAGCGTTGCTATCAAAGCAGCGCCAAACGGCCGCGCTTGATCTGTAAACTATTGATTCTATGGTGAGCCGGGCGGGACTCGAACCCGCGACCCTGTGATTAAAAGTCACATGCTCTACCAACTGAGCTACCGGCCCTCCTGGGGAGGAATCACAGATCTTTTCCAGTTTAACAGATGACGGCGTGGTTCCCGCTATACTTGAATCCAGACGCCTAAAATGAGCCGGCTTGCACGCCGTTTAACGTTGATCGGCCTTGCGCTTGCGGCCATATTGCTGATTGGGACGGTGGGGTTCACGGTCATCGACCATTTCCCGCCGTTTGACGCGTTCTACATGACGCTGACCACCATGACTACGGTGGGGTACGGCGAGATCCATCCGCTTTCCCGCGGGGGGCGGATCTTCAATTCCTTCGTGATCTTTTTCGGAGTGACTACGATTTTCATCGCGATCGGCGCGATGACCCAGACCATCATCGAAATGGAGTTTGGCGACGCCATTGGCAAGCGGCGAAATAAACGCATGATCGACAAGCTGAAGAACCACTACATCATCTGCGGCTTCGGCCGCGTGGGGCGGGGCGCCGCCAATGAATTACTGCACGCGGGCGTTCCCTTCGTGGTGGTGGATATCAGCCCGGAACGGGTGGAGCGCGCTATGCTGGCGGGAATGCTGGCGGTGGCGGCGGATTCCACGCGCGATGAAACGCTGCACCAGGTGGGGATCGAACGCGCGCGGGGGCTGGTGGCGGCGCTGGCCACGGACGCGGACAACCTTTTCGTACTGCTCTCCGCCAAGGGGCTGAACCGGGAGCTCTACGTGGCGACGCGGGCGGCGGAAGAGGGCGCCGAAGAGAAGATGCGGCGCGCGGGGGCGGACGCGGTCTTCGCGCCGTATTCGATCACGGGGCACAGGCTGGCGCAATCACTGCTGCGGCCGCACGTGGTGCAATTCCTGGACTTCACGACCAAGGACGTGGGGGAGGATATTGCGATCGAGCAGGTACGGGTGGCGGACAACAGCGAGATGGTGGCGCGAACCATCAAGGAGATGCAGCTGCGCAAGGAAGTGGGCGTGATCGTGATGGCGATTCGCAAAGCCAGCGGCGAAATGATGTTCAATCCGCCGGCGGAGACCGCAGTTGCGCGGAGGCGATTACCTAATCGTGATGGGGCGGCCGGGCAATCTCCGTACCCTCGAAAACCTGCTGGCCGGGCGGCGCTGACGGCTTCCGGGACAGCAGCCGGTAGGGGATCGCGCGGTATAATTACCCATCGGACCGCATTGAATCAGGTATGAAGGGATTGCGTGCATTTCTGGAAAGAATCGCCTTCGCCGGGTTGAAGCCCGACGGGGGGAAGACTCAAGGTCCGCAAGTAAAAAAGCCAGGCGGATTGAGCGCTGCCATCGAGCGATTTCTTGCCAAGGGCGCTTCGAACGATCCGCTATACCTTTCCAACCGGTCTACCAACGAGAAGATGCGTTCCTGGGCTCTGGTGGGAGTTCCCTGCCTGGTGCTGGTGATCGCAATCGGCGTGGCCACCAACTATCTGGACCCTCCGGAGGCCAAGCCGTTGAAGGAGCTTTCGGCCAAGGAAGTCGCGTCGAAATTGCTGCCGAACATGCAGCAGGACTTCAAATTGGCGTCCAATAAAGAGGTTCAAGTGACGGAGATCGCGGTACAGCATGGGGGCGGCGACCGGCTGGCCGGGATCTTCACAACAGTTCGGACCACGAAGTCCGGATGGTGGACCTGGTGATCGACCTGACCGATTCGAGTGGGTCGCAGGTGGGTGGGGTCAGCGGCAGCGTCGAGAACATACCGGCGAAATCGAACAAGCCATTTCAATTTCCAATCAAGCAGAAAGACGCCGTCTTCGCCTTAGTCCGCGATATCTCCTCGCGGTGACCGGGTTGCGTGGAGTGGCAGGCGCGGAACTTTACTTGGCGGGAGCGAAGAAGGCCACCGGTTCCAATTCCGTGATGCGCCAGTTCGCGGCCGCGCTTTTCGACCTTTGCCTTGACGTTTTGCTCACGCACGACGCCGGTGGTGGCATCCTGGCCGCGGCGAATGCGGAGAGTCCATTTCCATTCGACCGTGCGAGCGGTATTGGTGCCCTCGTTCTCTACGGGATCGATGAAGGATTGCACGTCGCCCTGGGCGGCCAGCGCGGTGACGTTCTCGCGCAGTTGGGCATAGCCCGGCATCGCGGGGTCGAAGGCCGCCAGAAAGCGGGGGACGTTGCCGGCGCTTAGGGAGGCCGCGACGTCGGTGAAAAGATCGAGCACCTCGCCGGCGGGATCGGCAGCGCGGCAGCAGGCAGCGGCGAAGAGCAGGAGGGCGGCGCGGCGCGTCATATCAGGTCCGATAGCTGGCGTTGATGCGGATGTAGCCTTCGGTGAGGTCGCAGGTCCAGAAGCGGGCTTCGCCCTTTCCCTTCCCTTTGACGATGCAGGCGGATTTCGCATTCCGGCGCATCGAGTTTGTTCTTCAGTGCGGGCTCTGAGAAAGGCGCGGCGAGGCCGCCCTTGCAGACCGCGACGCCCTGCATATGGATATCGGTCTTGGAGGGGTCGAAGGCCACGCCGGCATTGCCGGCGGCGGAAAGGATGCGGCCCCAATTGGGGTCGGAGCCGGCGATGGCGGTCTTGACCAGCGGCGAGTTGGCGATGGCGCGCGCCATTTTGGCGGCGCCTTCGTGATTGGGCGCGCCGGTGACGGAGATGGTGACGAGTTTCTTGGCGCCTTCGCCATCGCGCGCGATTTGCTGGGCGAGCGACTCCATCACATTGACGATGGCGGCTTCCATCATCGCCATCTCCTTGGGATCGGGGCGGACGCCGGAAGCGCCGTTGGCGAGCAGCAGCAGCGTGTCGTTGGTAGAGGTATCGCCATCCACGGAGATGCGGTTGTAGCTGCGCTCCACGGCGCGTTTCAACATGGCGCGCAGGGGGGCGACGGGGATGTGGGCGTCGGTCATCACGTAGCCGAGAGTGGTGGCCATCAGCGGCTGGATCATGCCGCTGCCTTTGGTCATGCCGGCGATGCGGACGGTGCCGCGGCGCAGTTTGACCTCGGCGAAGGCAGTCTTGGGAACGAGGTCGGTGGTCATGATGGCGCGGGCGGCCTGGTCGAAGCCTTCGGCGGTGAGCCCGGCGACGAGGCGCGGCAGGGCGTCGATGATTTTGCGCGGATCGAGTTCGACGCCGATGACGCCGGTGGAGGAGGGCAGCACCTGGGTGACGGGGAGGCGCAGCAGTTTCGCCGGCGGCCTTGCAGGTGGCGAGCGCGACGGCATCGCCGGTGCGGGTGGCGCAGTTGGCGTTGCCGGCATTGATGACGATGGCGCCGACCAGTCCCTTGGACGCAGCGAGATGGCGGCGGCCGAGGCGGACGGGCGCGGCCTGCACGCGATTCTGGGTGAAGACGGCGGCCGCGGTGGCGGGGAGGCCGGTGACGATCAGAGCGTAAGATCGTCCTTCTCCGCCGCGCGAATTCCGGCGTAAGTGGTGGCGTAGCGAATCCAAGCGGAAGCTTCAAAGCGATCCCTCTCCTAATTTCTCATTCTCCGTCAAGCGCTGTCCGTTGGCGAAATCGCCGGCGGGAATCCGCTTGCGGCCTTCCATCTGGACTTCCTGAGAGTTCGAGCGTTCCTTCGCCGCAGGCGACGACCAATGGGCGGGCGCCGAGCACGCTGCCGGGCGCGGCGGACGACGCGGCGTCACCGACGCGGGCCTTCCAGATGTGCAGGGGCTGGCCGCGAAAGGTGGTGTGTGCGCCGGGCCAGGGCTGCAGGCCGCGCACGCGATTGTGGATGGCCTGCGCGGGCTGAGTCCAATCGATCAGGCCGTCTTCTTTCTTGAGGAGAGGGGCGCAGGTGGCCTGCGCGTTGTCCTGCTTTTCGGGGATGATGGCGCCGGCTTCCAGGCCGGCTAGAGTTTCGACCAGCAGGTCCGCGCCCATGACGGCGAGGCGGCTGCCGAGTTCGATGGCGTTCTCTTCGGGCGCGATTTCGGTTTCGCGCTTTGAGCAGCATGGCGCCGGTATCGAGGCCGGCATCGATCTGCATGGTGGTGACGCCGGTGCGCGTTTCGCCGTTGACGATGGCCCACTGGATGGGGCCGGCGCCGCGGTATTTGGGCAGCAGGGAGGCGTGCACGTTGATGATGCCGAGCGGGGCGAGATCGATCACGCTCTGCGGAATGATCTGGCCGTAGCCGACCACCACCATGGCACGGGCGCCGATGCGCGCGCAGATAGTCTACGGCTTCGGGACGGCGGACGCGCTCGGGCTGGTAGACTCGCAGGCCGAGCGCAGAGCGGATTGTTTGACGGGCGAGGCGGCGGGATTCTGGCCGCGTCCGCGCGGACGGTCGGGCTGGGTGAGCACGGCGGCGACCTGGTGGCCGGCGCGCAACGATGGCTTCCAGCGTCGGCACGGCGAACGCGGGCGTGCCGAGGAAGACGAGGCGCATGGGCGCCTAGCTCCAGTCCCCGGCGCGCTGCAGTTTTTTGATTTTGCGCTTCATCAGATCGCGCTTGAGGGCGCTGATGTGGGTGATGTAGAGCCGGCCGTAGAGGTGATCGGTTTCATGCAGGAAGGCGCGCGCGAGCAGGTCTTCGCCGGTCTTCTCGAACTCCTCGCCCTTGGCGTTCTGGGCGCGGACGGTGACGATGCGGCCGCGGCGCACCTGTTCGCGGAAGCCGGGGATGCTGAGGCAGCCCTCTTCGCCTTCCTGTTTGCCATCGATCTTGAGGATCTTGGGATTGATGAGACGAGCTTGTCTTCGGGGTTCTCGCCGTTAGAGACGTCGATGACGGCGATCTTCCTCGAGACGCCGATTTGCGGGCGCGGCGAGGCCGACGCCCTTGGCGGCGTACATCGATTCGAACATGTCGTCCAGGAACTTGTGCAGTTCCGGGGTATCGAATTCGGTCACGGTATCGGCCTCGCGTTCGAGCACGGGGTCGCCAAACTTCACAATCGGATAAACCATACGCTTAGTAGTTCTTCACCTGTTCCCGGTATCCATCGAAATTGCGGCGCGTTTCGGTGAGAGAATCGCCGCCGAACTTTTCCAAAAACGCCTGCGCCAGCACGATCGCCACCATGGCTTCGCCGATCACACCGGCGGCGGGCACCACACATACGTCGGCTGCGCTCATAGGCGGCGGGCGAAGGCTCGCGCGTCAGCAGGTCCACCGATTCCAGGGGGCGGCGCAGGGTGGAGATTGGCTTGAGCATGCCGCGCACCAGGATGTCCTGGCCGTTGGTCATGCCGCCTTCGAGGCCGCCGGCGCGGTTGGCGCCGCGGGTAAAGTGCTGCGCCTCGCGATCGTAGTGAATGGTGTCCTGCACCTTGGAGCCGAAACTGGCCGCGCCCTCGGCGGCGAAGCCGACTTCCACGCCCTTCACGGCCTGCATGCTGACGATGGCCTGGGCGATGCGGCCATCGAGGCGCGAATCCCAGGTGACGTGCGAGCCGAGGCCGATGGGGACGCCGTGCGCGACCACTTCGAAGACGCCGCCGACGGTATCGCCGGTGCGATAGGCTTCGTCAACCACGTCTTTCATGCGAGTCTTCGACATCGGAATCGACGCAGCCGAGCAGGACTTCGTCGCGGCGGCTGAGGGCAACCAGTTCCTCCCAGGAGGCGGGGCGCTCCAGACGCACCGGGCCAACCGCGATCACGTGGCTGAGCACGTGGATATCGAATTCGGCGAGCAACGCCTTGGCCATGGCGCCGACGGCGACGCGCGCGGTGGTTTCGCGGGCGCTGGCGCGCTCCAGAATGTAGCGGGCGTCGTGAAAATTGTACTTGATGGCGCCGGCCAGATCGGCATGGCCGGGGCGGGGACGGGTGACGGGCTTGCACTTTTCCTCTTTGGTCACCGCCCTCGGTATCTTCCACGGGCAGGACTTCGGTCCAGTTCTGCCAATCCTTATTGCGGATGATGATGGCGACGGGGGAGCCGATGGTGTGCGAATGGCGCACGCCGGCGACGATTTCGGCCCGATCGGTCTCGATCTTCATGCGGCCGCCGCGACCATAGCCCTGCTGGCGGCGCCAGAGCTCGCGGTTGACGGTTTCCAAAGATATAGGTATTCCGGCAGGGAGCCCGTTCAGGGTGGCCACCAGGCACTCGCCGTGGGACTCTCCGGCCGTCTCGAATCGCAGCATTAGGGTAAGATTTTAATGGTACCAGACTCGAACATTTCCCCGCCTTTGTGCGTACAAGTTAAGTGGGTACAAGGTAACGGAGGCCGAGACGATGAAGTTCCTCTTGTGGTGCATCCTGCTGGTGTTGTGCTGGCCGTTGGCGCTGGTGGCACTGGTGCTGTATCCGCTGGTATGGCTGTTCCTGCTGCCGTTCCGGCTGGTGGGGATCGCGGTGGAAGGTGCGCTGGGCCTGGTGTGGGCGATTGTGACGCTACCGGTGCGAGTCGTGCGGGCGCTATAAGGCGGGCAAAAAAAAGGCCGCGTCCTGAAGGAGGGGTGGGACGCGGCCACAGGGAAAACAGTTGGGTGTCAGTTGGTAAGGCGGACTTCGAGAGGCGAGGGGACCGCCGTTTGCTGGAAGGCGCGGGAGCCCTGCGTGCGGAATTCGTAGCGTTCGATGGCTACTGCAGCGCCTTTCTCATTACTTCGTACTACGCATCCGTAGATCATCAATTTCATCGGGCAGGAATCGTTGAGCAGGACGGGCCAGTTCATGGAGAGCTCCACGGGCATGCCGCTGGTGAGCATGTTTTCGGTGGTGAACCAGACGCCGCCGCTGGAGATGTTCATGGTACGCCCGGCGCCGGTTTCGGCGATGCGCTGGCCATAGAGCATCTTGTACTTGACTTCCTGATCGATGGTGAAGCGGCGCTTGCTACGCCTTTCGCGTTCGCTCTTGCTATTCAGCAATCTGTCTTCGTGGCTATCGAACATCGGCATGCACCGCCTTCCACAGACAGAATTACAGTGGGGTTGAAGAACGCTCAAGCTGTCTTTAGTTATTTCGAGGCCGCTATCACCCTCTGCCACCAGTACTTACACGGCAAGGATCTTACTTATAATCAGCGGTTTAGGTATTTACCGGAAGATAACACTAACCAGTACTGACTCAGATTAATCCGAGCCGGAAAAATTGTCAAAAATAAAACTGGACAACAAGATCTTAAATTGCTAGTATTAGATCAAACAGACAGCATCCCTGGCGGTTGGTCCCCTCCCACCGCCACCCTCTGAGTGCAGGCCCCGAGTACCCAGCTCGGGGCCATTCTCTTTTTTACAGGATTATTTCAAGCCTTGAATCAACGCTGTCAGTTTGGCCAGGTTTTCGGGCGAGGGCACTTGCTTGAGGGCGGAAATGGTTTCGCCGAGGTTTCCGGAGTGATCCCCCTTGCGTTCCAAAGCCATCAACAGATGATCGCGGAAGGTATCTTCGGCGGGTTCCCTGGCAACGGCATCGGCAAACAGGGCGATGGCGGCCTCATTTTCACCGCGCTTGAGTTGAACCCAGCCGGCGGTATCGGTCATTTGCGTGGAATCGGGCATCAGCGCCATGGCGCGCCGGGCGAGTTGCAGGGCTTCGTCGAGATCTGCGCCGCCTTCGGCGAGGAGGAAGGCCAGGTTGTTCATGGCGATGGCGTTATCGGGATCGAGCTCGAGCGTGGCACGGTAGGCGCGCTGGGCATCGGAGCGATTGCCGCTGCTATCGAGGGCGAGGGCAAGGGTGCCGACGATGGTGGCATTTCCGGGTGTGAGTTCATTGGCGCGCGCCAGGGAGTGGATGGCGGGTTCGAGGTCTCCTTTGCGCCGCTGGGTCTCGCCGAGGCGGAGGTAGAGATCGCCGGCCATGGGCGAATCGGCATCCAGGGCATCGAGGACGGTTTGGAAGCGGGCGATCGCCACATCGAACTGTCCGGCCTGAACGGCGGCGTTGCCTTCGGCGAGGCATTGCTGCAAGGCACTGGTGAGCACCTGCTGCAACGCGTCTACGGCAACGGGCTGAGCTCGACCGGATGGCGCACAGGCCAGCACTAACCCCAGCAACATCATTGGAATGACGCGCATTTCCCTACCCTCCTTCAGAGCTCATTAAGGATACACAATCAGTCCGACGGACAAAAGCCCCTCCGGGGCGGAAATTATTTTCATCAACCTGGCAAATAATAATTGACAAGAAGGTCCTAAATTACTAATATTGAATCAACACAGACAGCATCCTGGCGGTGAGTCCCCTCCCACCGCCAACCCTCTGAGTGCAAGGCCCCGAGTACCCAGCTCGGGGCCATCTCTTTTTGCGGGGATCGTGCGTCTGCGTTATTTCCCGAAAGTGATATTGGAATCGGTCGAGAACTTCCTGTAATTGCGGAATTCGATGGCATTCCGGGTACAGGCTCCACTGCCGCTCATGCAGCCGATATTCTCGCTGGAACCGGGCAGAAGGTAGCTCTTCTGTTCGATACGCGCCCAGGCGTACTGCAGTCTGCATTCGGCGCGGCTGATGGTGAAATCGCGGGGGAAGGCGGTAGCGATCTGTTCGATGCGCAGGACGCGGCGGGTATCCTTATCAATCCAGACGGCGCCGGTATAGGCTGGTTTGTACTCGCGGCCGTCGGGCGAGACCATCGTCCAGTGGGAATTTGGCTGCGCCACGGAGTAATCGAAGACCACGGCGGTGCGGCCCGCCATCTTTTCCTCGCCGCGGCGCCGGAAAGCGGCGTTGGTGGAGAGAGCCATGACATCTTCCAACGTGGTGCCGAATTCGCCGGTAGACCAGGAACCGGTGCGTTCGATGGGCAAATCGACGGGGCGATCGTCAATCTTGAAATTGCGGTAGTCTTCCTTGCCGTTGACGTAAACCAGATCGGCGGTGACGACATCGATCTGCTGCCAGCGTGACGGGAAGCCGGTAGCGAAGAAGCGGCTGGTCACCTGGTCCACCAGGTAATTGGGGAGGGTGGCGCTGAAGTTCGCGGCGGCTTCGCGCGCATCCTGAATGATGGCCTCATCGGTATTGCGGCGCGGATCGCCGAGGCCGGTCACGGGCGCGGGTCCGGCATCGCCTGAGGACGACGCAGTTTCGCCAGCGGCGGCTTCGGATTGGCGCTTCAATTTCGGTTCGTCGCCATCGGGCGCAGCTTCCGCGGGCGCCGCGGTTTCATGCGTGGTGACGGTGCGCGGCTTGCTGAGGTCTTCGGCGCGGGGTGCGCGGATGGTGCCATCCTCTACGGGCAGCTCGGCGGTATAGCGATCGTTCGCGGTGCCGGCGCGAAGAAGGGTCACGCGCAGGGCGGTTTCCTCATCGTCGGGGCTGACCTGGATGGAGAGTTGATCGCCGGGGTGCAGCAGCGAATCGCGCACGGGTTCACCGGCTTTATTGAGGAACTTGGTCTTGGAGAGCAGGCGAAAGCGCAGGACGGCGCGCTTTGCGATTTGCAGCAGGAGATCCTTCTCGCCCAGTTTGCGCAGCGTGCCGTCCACGGACGCCATCGTGGTCTGGACTTCGTCCCCCTTGGCGTTTTTGTCCTTCGGCTTCTTGCCGGGGAGATTGATCTGCGGCATGGGTATGCCGCCAGGCAGGGTATTGGGATACGAACTGGGATAGGTGTTCGGATATTGGCCGCCGGGCGGATACTGACCGCCTGGCGGGTATTGGCCACCGGGCGGATATTGGCCGCCTGGCGGATACTGCGTCCCGGTCGGGTACTGCGCAGAGGCGAGCGTGACGCCGAGGATCAGGGCCAGGGCCATTGAGACAAAATGCCGCATCGGGAGACGCCTCCAGTTGCATTCTATATGAAATCCGGGCAAGCGTCAGGCGCGAATTGCGAGGGAAATCTCGGCGCAAGCAGCGCGGAGATCGGGTACCAGGGCCTGGGCGCGCTCCAGATCCATGCGAAAAACGGGTCCCGAAATACTGAGTGCGGCGACGACGGTATCATCGGGGCCGACGATCGGCGCTCCGATGCAGCGGCCCTCGAGCTCGTTTTCCTGATTGTCCAAGGCCCAACCCTGGAGGCGCACCCGATCGATTTCGGCCAGCACGTCGGCCTTCCCGGTGATGGTCTCTCCGGTGAGTTTCGGAGTGCCCTTCAGGCGGAGCAGGCGCTGCACTTCCTTAGGCGGCTTTCCCGCCAGCATGACCTTGCCGATGGCGGTGGAGTGCAGGTGGCGGCGATTGCCGATTTTGGACGACATCCGCACCGCCTGCGGACTCTCCACGGTATTGATGACAACCACCTCGGCAGCATCGAGGATCCCGAGATTGACGGTCTCTTTGCAGAGAAGCACGAGGCGCTCCATCACGGGCTGCGCGACGCGGTGCAGGGTCTGCTCAAGGGGCGCGGTGCGTTGCATGTCAAAAAGCTTCTTCGCCATGCGGTAGCTGCCATCGGAGCCGCGATCCAGGTAGCCGCGGCCCTCCAGCGTGTTCAGGATCCGGTAGACGGTGGCCTTGGGAAGTTCCATGGAACGAGCGAGATCGGCCAGGCGGTAGCCGCACTCCCTGCTCTTGATCTTCTCCAGGATGTCGAGTGTTTTGTGCAGGACGCGGACGCCGAAAACCTCTCCAGTAGGGCTCATCGTTTCACATTGTAATACACGGCGGTTCACAAAACCAACGTTAGCCTTGACATCAAGATTGCAATGTCCTTAGACTGAGCGTTACTAAATAGTCTGATTTTATCTCACGATATGAACCACGAGGTTTCATGAACAGTACACTTCCGGCGATCCAGGCCCAGACCTGCGTCATTCGGGCAACGCATCAAAAGCCGGGCCGTACACGGTCGATCGAGCCCGGCATGGCGGCGGTGCGGCACCTTCACTACGGGCGGATCAAGCTGAATCCGGACGACGAAGCTCTGGAGTTCTCCACGGAGACGCACGAGACGGGACTGATCGCGCTGAGCGGCACGGCGACCGTCCGGCTGGGCGCGGAAAGCTTCCTGCTCGGGCAGTACGACGCGCTTTATATCCCGCGCGAACGTGCGGTCCGGGTCATCCCGGGGATCAGGGCTGCGATCTCGCGGAGGTTTCGGCGCCGGTTACGGGTGACTACCCGGTGCAGTTCGTGCCGTTCGCCAACGTGCGCCGTGACCCGAACCTGCATTTCGCGGCGGGCAGCACGTCCTGCGAGCGCGACCTGAACATCCTCTTCGGCAAGAACGTACAGGCGGGGCGAATCATGGCCGGAGTCACGTTCAGCAAGCCGGGCAACTGGACGTCGTGGCCGCCGCACGAGCACGGGCGGATGTTGGAAGAGGCCTACCTCTACATCGATATGCCGGCGCCGGGTTGGGGCTTGCAGCTGGTCTTCACGAATTCCGACGAGCCGGAGCTGGTGGCGAAGGTCACCGAAGGCGACGTGGTGGTGATGCCGGAGGGCTACCACCCGAATGTCGCGGCACCGGGCAACCGGATCAATTTTCTTTGGATGATGGCGGCGCACACGGAAGTGGTGGACCGTCAATTCGGAGTGGTCAACGTGCATCCGGCATATGCGTCGGGCGGCAGCGGCCTGGAAGCCGCGCACGAGACGAAATGAAACTGGCACGGCTGGCGTTGCTACTTGCGTGGACTACGGCTGCCGCTATGGCGGCGCCGCACATCCAAACGTTGAAGCTGGCGGTGACCAACCCTTCGGCGACGGCACGCCCGGCGCAGAACGTGGTGGTCCCGGTAGCGGTGCTGAAACGCGCCGCGCCGGATTTCAGTGCGGGCAACGCAATTGTAGTGGCGACGGGCGCGGCGAACCTGGAAGACGACGCGAAGCTGCTGGAGACCACCGAGCTCGCCTCCCAGGCGGACGATTTGGACGGCGACGGCAAGTACGACGAGCTGGTGTTCCAGCTTGACCTGTCCGCCGGACAGACGCGCATCGTGACGATCGCCTGGGGCGACCAGGCGAGCATACTGAGGCTGCGCAGCGCCTATCCGGCGCGCACGGCCATGAAGTTCGCGACGCGCTACGAGGGGCTCGGCTGGGAGAGTGAAGAGATCGCGTGGCGGATTTATTTCGATAAGCGCAACGCGATCGATATCTACGGTAAGCGCAGGCCCGGGCTCTACCTGGAACTGTTCGCGGCGCCGGAGTTTGTGTATCACCTGGAAGGGCCGGCGGGCCGCGACATCTTTAAAGTGGACCCGACGCTGGGCGTAGGGTCGGTGGCCGCGATTGTGGATGGAAAGCCGGCGGCGGTGGCGGATGTTGCGGAGCGCAAGTGGCGCGTGCTGGCGAACGGTCCGGTGCGCTCGATCGGGGAGTACGAATACAAGGGCTGGAAGATCGGCGGGAAGACGACCGACATGGTCAGCCGCTTCACGCAGTGGGCGGGCGAGCACGGTTTCGAGCACCGGGTGACGGTGAGCAATCCGGAGGGAATTCGCCTTGCGGCGGCGCTGCCGAAGAAACCGGCGATCCGGCCGGCGGCGGCGACGTTCGCCCGGGACATGCTCGGCGTAATGACGTGGGGACCGCAGATCGTGGCGCCCGGCACCAAGGCCGGTACGACCGAACTTCCCGACGAGAATCTGGGGCTCGCGCTGGTGATTCGCGGCGAGCATTCCGAAAGCATGTTGGAGGGTGACGCAAACTATCTATTCCCGCTGACACCGCGCAACCACACGGCGGAGTGGTACGTGGCGGCGATGTGGGATCAGGAGAACACGGAGGCGCTGACGGTGAATGCGCGCACGCCGGCGGAGCGCAATCATGGCGGCACGCTGGTACCGGCAACTGTGCGCGGCACTCGGGAACGATTTGCGCGCATCGTGACGGATGCGAGCGAACGGATGTCGGCGCCGGTGAAGATCGAGCTGTTGACGGTGGCGCAGGCGCCTGTTGCGCGCGAGCATCGCACGTGGGCGCAGGCGATTGCGATGCTGCGGAAGGATGCGGACCGCACGGCGGTAAAGTTCGAGCCGGCGATCGCGGCGGGCAATCCGGCGAACTACGACAAATTCCAGGGGCAAGGCTTCTTCACGGAACGCGACACCGCCACGGGCGATTGGAAGCCGCAAGCCGGATACTTCTGGACGGGCGGCTTCTGGCCCGGAGAGCTTTGGAAGCTGTACCGCGAGACCGGGGACGCGCGCTACAGGAAATGGGCGGAGTTGTGGACCAGCCGCCTGCTGGGCAACGAGCGCAAAGAGAATCACGATACTGGATTTCTGAATTTCTATACCTCGGTGGCCGCCTACGATGCAACGCACGACACCAAGTACCGCGATGGCGGAATGCGGGCAGCGGAGCGGCTGAAAGAGCTGTTCAACCCGCGCACCAACCTGGTGGCATCGTGGGGCGTGAATGGGGACGACACCATCATGGACACCATGATGAACCTGCAGATCTGGTGGTGGGCGGCGAAAGAGACCAAAGATCCACAGTGGCTCGAACTGGGGCGCAAGCACGCGCTGAAGAGCGCGGAGTGGCTGGTGCGCCCGGATGGCAGCGCGATTCAGAGCGTGCATTACAACCCTGGCGACAACCGGCAGACTTTCACGTCGAGTGACAAGGTTCTCGAGTATCCGAATCACGCGGCCCCCGGAGAACTGGTTTTCACGCACACGCATCAGGGCTTCGCGGCCGATACCGCGTGGTCGCGCGCGCAGGCGTGGGCGGTGTACGGTTTCGCCGAGGCGTACCGGGCGACGCGCGATCCGAAGCTGTTGGCGACGGCGGAAAGGGCGGCGGCATTCGCGACCGCGCACCTGCCCGAAGACGGCGTGCCCTGGTACGACTTCGCCGATGAAGGCGTGTACTTTCGCAATCGCGATTCGTCGGCGGCGGCAATCCTGGCAGGCGGCCTGCTGCGGCTGGCGGAACTGACGGGCAAACCAACCTATCGGAAACAGGCCGAGCACATCGCCCAGAGCCTGATCGATAACTATCTCTCTCAGGACGGAGTGCTGCGACACGGATGCAGCACCCGTCCCAACGATGTGGGCTTAGTCTACGGGGACTATTACCTGCTGGAAACGCTCCTCTCGCTGGAGCACGACAAGAACTAAATGTTTTGGGGGCTTCAATGACGCAAGACCTTAACGCCACGCCAAAGGGATTTGGCGTGAACAGCAAAGCCGTCGTGTTGTTGCTGGCTGGATTGCTCAGCTTCTGGAGTCTGCCGCGGGCTAGCGCGCAGACCACCACGACCATTTACGGCGCCGTCACCGACAGGAGCGGGGCTTCCGTGCCCGGCGCCCAGGTTACGGTAACCAATACCGGGACCAACCAGGTGCGCACCGCGCAGACCACCCCGGAAGGGCAGTACCGCTTCGACTTCATGCCGATCGGCGCCTACACCTTGGAAGCGGCCGCTACGGGCTTCAAGAAGTTCGTGCAAAAGGGCATCACGCTCGATGTCAATGTGAGTGCGCGCGTTGACGCGATTCTCGACGTAGGTACGATGACCGAAGAGGTGAATGTGACTTCGACCGCGGCGGCGGTGGATACGGACAACGCGCAGATCGGCCGTACCGTGGAGCACACGGAGATCACCACGCTGCCGATTGTCGGCCGCAACGTGTATACGCTGCTGCAACTGACGCCTGGTGTGACGTCCACCGCCAATAGCATCGTGTTGGGCTTTCCGGAGCAGCGCACGATGATCAATGGCGGCGTGGACGGCGGCGCCGGGTCGGTGAACTATTACCTGGATGGCGGCACCAACATGACGGGCCTGCGCAACACCGGCAACATCGCTCCGAATCCGGACGCGGTGGAAGAATTCCGCGTTGTCACCAACAGCTATAGCGCCGAATACGGACGCTTCGCCGGCGGCGTGATCAACATCATCACACGCTCCGGCACCAACGATTTCCATGGTTCGCTGTTCGAATTTTTCCGCAACAACGATCTGAACGCCTACCCCTGGCTTTCGCTGACCACCTCGCCGCTTGCACCGCAATCAGTTCGGCGGCACGTTCGGCGGACCGATCCGCAAGAATAAGACCTTCGTATTTGGAACCTACTCCGGCCTGCGGCAGGTAGTGAGCTCATTTCTGAATTCGGCTGTGGTGCCGACGGCATTGGAGCGCACAGGCAATTTTTCGCAGTCCAAGATTCTCCCGAAAGATCCCAACGCGGCGAATGCCCCTTTCCCGGGCGGCATCATCCCCGCCAATCGGTTGGACCAGGCGGCGCTCAACATTCAGAGCAAGTATCTTCCGGCCGCCAACCTGGCGAACAACTTCTGGCAGGGCACGATTCCGAGCCCGTACAATACCGACGAAGTACTGGCCAAGGTCGACCACGCATTCAACGATCGCCACCGCTTGACGGCCAGCTACTATGAGACGTCGGGCAAGAACGCGATCTCGCCGGGCGGAAACATTCCGTGGTCCACGGAGAATTTCACGTGGCGCCAGCAGAACGTAAATCTGAGCGATACGTTCACCATCAGCGCCAGTGCGGTGAATCAGTTCTGGCTGACCTACACGCGCAATTTCGGCGGACGGCTGAATACGCCGCAGACCTCGCTCGGGGACTTCGGTTCCACCTTCAACGTGCAGGGGCCGCCGGCGCTGCCGCAGATCACGGTGAGCGGATACTTCACGCTTTCGCAGGCGATCGCGGGACCGGTAGCGGGCACGAATTTCTACTCGATGCGCGACCAGGTCAGCCTGACTCGCGGCCGTCACACGCTGAAGTTGGGCGGCGAGCTTTCGCTGAATAAGGACATTCAACAGACGCTGCTGAATAACTACGGCGTCTTCTCTTTCACCGGCGCCAAGACGGGCAACGCGCTGGCCGATTTTCTTACCGGTCTGCCGGTCAGCATGAATCAGGACGCGCCGATCACCGCGATGGACAATTCCTGGTCCGGAGCCCTCTTCCTGCAGGACGACATTCGCATCCATTCGCGGCTGACGCTTAACCTGGGATTGCGGTACGAGCTGCAACAGCCCCCGACCGACCCGTTCAATCGCGAATCGACCTTTAAGCTGGGCGTGCAATCGCAGGTTCTGAAGGGCGCGCAGGTGCCGACCGGACTGCTGGTGCCGGGAGACCCGGGCGTGGGCCGCGGAATCGTTGCCATGTCCTGGAATCACATTTCGCCGCGGCTGGGCCTGGCGTGGGACCCGAAGGGTAACGGGAAGACCTCCCTCCGCGCGGGTGGCGGCATTTTCTATGGCAGCGTGAGCGGCAATGAATGGAATTCCACTTCCAACTACAATCCGTTCGCGGTGCGCCAGACATTTCCGAATGTCGGCACGTTGTCGAACCCGTATTCGGCGCAGCCGGGCGGCGTTTCGCCGTTCCCGTTCACGTACGATCCGGCCAATCCGCGCTTCATCCTGCCGGCTTCGATCTACGGAGTTGCGCCGGATTTCAAGTGGCCTTACACCTACCAGTTCAACCTCTCGGTGCAACGCCAGCTGCTTAAAGACCTGACCGTTACGGCCGCCTACATCGGCTCCTTCGCTCATCGCCTGCCGTTCGCGGAGGACCTGAACTATCCCTTCTACAACAGCACCGCAACCTCATCCAACGTGAACAACCGGCGCCCCATTCAGCCGGGTACGCTTTCGCAGATCTACTCCGTGGAATCGGTGATGCAGGGTTCGTACAACGCGCTGCAGCTCACGGCGGAAAAGCGTTTTGCGCGCCACCTCAGCGCCAAGGGCTTCTTCACCTACGCCAAGAGCCTGGAAGATGTGCAGTTGGACAACAACACGGTCAACGGCGGCGCGCAGGATTATCGAGCGCTGAACCTGGAGCGCGGCCGCTCCGACAACGATCGGCGCATGGTCGCGGTGGGCAGCTTCATCTGGAAGCTGGACTACTTCCGCAACGTGAACCCGTTCGTGAAGGCGATCATTAACGATTGGGAACTCTCTGGAATCGTGAGCCTGCAAAGCGGCCTTCCGTTCACCGTCACCACGGGCACGGACGTGAATCTGGACGGCACGAGCAACGATCGCGCCAACCTGATCGGCAACCCTTTCCTGGATCCGAATCGCTCTCGCAACGACGTGTCGAACGCATGGTTCAATATTGCCGCCTTCACTAAAGGCGCAAACGGGACCGATGGGACCGCGGGACGCAATATCATGACCGGACCGGGTTCGAAGAATGTGGATATGGGCATCTTCCGCAACTTAAAGTTCAAGGAGCGGTTCGTATTCCAGATTCGCGGTGAGTTCACCAACGTTTTCAACCTGGTGAACCTGAGCAATCCCAACGGCGCATTGAATGCGGCTGCATTCGGCACGATTCGCAGCGCTGCCGCCATGCGCGGCATGCAGTTAGGACTTCGAGCAACGTTCTAGTCAGTTCCGATTGACGACCGGTTGGATGGGCAGGCCCTGGAGTAAAATGGGCCTGCCCTTTTTATGCTGGCCGAACTGTTTCTGCAAACCGCGCTCGCTTTTCTTTCCCGCGAGGTTCCGCGCTGGTCCCAGGAAAACCACTGTTACTCCTGCCACAACAATGGCGATGCCGCGCGGGCGTTGTACGTGGCGAGAGTCCGCGGCTACGAGGTGCCGGCGGCGGCGCTGGCGGATACTACGGCGTGGCTGCGAACGCCGGAGAAATGGGGCGAGATCCACGGCGCGCCGGCGGCGAGCGATAAAAAGCTGGCGCGAATTCAGTTCGCAGCGGCCTTGGCGGAAGCGTACCGGACCGGGGCGATCACGAGTGCACGAGAGTTGCGTTCGGCCGCGCGTGTGCTCGCGAGCATGCAGGATATCGACGGAAGCTGGCGCGTGGACACCGGCGGGCTTGCCAGGCGCTCCTGCGACCTACGGCACGGCGTTAGCGACTTACGTTTCCCGGCGAACGCTGGAGACGGCCGGCGGCTTCAGCCCCGAGGTAGCGCGCGCCACAGGGTGGCTGGCGGCGGCGAAACCGGCAAACACAATTGACGCAGCGGCCCTCCTGTTGGCCGACCCGAAGCGCGGAGATTGCCGCGCGATGCTGCTGGGTTCGCAGACCAGCGACGGAGCCTGGGGGCCGCAGGCGAAAATGCCGGCGGAGGTGTTCGACACGGCGCTGGTGCTACTGGCGCTTGACCGTCCGGCGGACGCGCTTGCGCGGGCAAGGGCGTGGTTGGTGAAAATGCAGGAGAAGGACGGCGGCTGGCCGGAGACCACGCGGCCTTCGGGGGCGCAGAGCTACGCGGAGAGGCTATCGACAACGGGGTGGGCCGTGTACGCGCTGCTGGTGGGTCATGACAAATAACGTACGGCTCGGATTCCGGCTGCATACCGGGTGGGCGGTACTGGTGGCGGCGGCGGCGGACAATCCACCGCGGATGGTGCACCGCTGCCGGATCGAGATGCTACCGGCCGGGCACCGCCGGTTCGTGTATCACGAGGCGGCGAATCGGGAGCTTGAGGAAGCGCGACGGCTGATTGAAGAGGTCCGGGATACGGCGGAGAAGGGCGCGCTGGCAGCCTTGCGGCGCACTATCGAAGACTGGAAGGTACTGGGCGCGTGCATTCCCACGGGCGCGACGGCCTTGCCTGACGACCTGGCGGCGGTGCTCCGGTCGCACGCGCGGATCCATGCGGCGGAGGGCGCGCTGTATGCGCGGGCGATTGCCGCGGCGTGCGAAGAACTCGGGATTCCGGTGCTCACCGTGCGCGAGCGCGGCGTGTGGGAGCGGGCCGCAATCAGCACGGGGACCGCGGAAGCGAAACTGCGAGAGCGGATTGACGCGGTGCGCAAGGTGGCGGGTGCGCCGTGGACGGCGGATCACAAGCTCGCCATGGCGGCGGCGATGATATCCGCATAGTCCTCTACTTTGGCTTCAGTTTCAGAACGACGGTTTCGGTGGCGACCGATTTGGTGATCGGGTCGAAGGTATCCACGTCGAAGGGGCGGTTGATGTGGTTGCCCGCGATATCTTCCAGTGTGGTGCGGATGGCGATGCGATACTCGCGCGCGGCCCATTCGGTATCGGGGACGAAGCGCCACTCCTTCTCCTCCTTCGCTACCGTGATTTCACCGCGCATGCCGGAGATTTCAATTTCGTGCTGCAGCAGCGCGTAATCCAGCGGCTTCGGGAAGGTCAGGACGAGCGGATCGCGAGTGCCGGCGCGCGGTGCGGTGATGC
This sequence comes from uncultured Solibacteraceae bacterium, assembly GCA_963811575.1. GTDB lineage: Bacteria > Acidobacteriota > Terriglobia > Bryobacterales > Bryobacteraceae > Solibacter. The sequence continues at coordinate 1,550,841 of CAWERY010000018.1, forward strand.
GCCACTTCCTGGGGTCCGGCGGGGTGCGGTCGTCCGGTGCGACGCGGAAGGTCTTGCGAAATTCCTGCGCCAGCGGAACGCCGCGGCCATCCTTCCAGGTACGTTCGACGACGAATGTATAGGTGCGGCCGGGTTCGAGCGCGGGCCCGGCTTCGGCGCGGGAGGCTAATCCGCGCTTGATGCGGCCAGGGTCGAATAAGACCGTGAAACGGCGATTGTCGCGATCCCACAGTTCCTGATCGAGCTCGAGGAAGGGGTAGTCAACGGGCGTGCCATCTTCGCGCAACAGCCGGAGATGAGTCCAGGAATCGCCGCGCTGCATCGGTGCGGAAAAGTAAATGTAGAACTTGAGAGCGTTGGCCGGGAGCACATTCGCCGTGGGATAGACGTGCGCCACGCGCGTGGTGGATTCGAGCGTGGCGCCGCTGGGAACATCGAAGGAAGCTTCAATCTCCGCGGCGCCGGGTGCCTGGAATACGGCGCGAACGTGCATGCCGGGGGAGAGAGGAAAGCGGGGGCGGAAGACGAGTTCGCCGGCTTCGACGGTATAGGCGCCGAGCAGCGGCGGAAGGTTGGCCGCGGCCGCGGGGCCGGCGTAAACGGAGAGGACAGTTTGCCATCCGGCCGGCGGAGGTTCCGCGGGGGCGTCCCAATTGCTTACGCGAAAGACGCCCCCTTGAAACTGAATCGCGGCCAGTAACAGAAGTGCAAACACTACGGCAGCGGGACCGTGCGCAGGTCGAGCGAGCCGCCTTCGCCCATCAGCACCAGGGCGTTGGAATCGTCGTACTTGTCGAGGTGCTGAACGCCCTTAAGCGCGGCGATGGTCTCGTAGGGAACGCCGGTGACCTCGGTCTGTTTGGTGATGGGCTGATAGGAATCCAAGTGGTCCGCGGTAAGTTTCATGACGCCGCGGCTGGAGTTCGCCATCAGAATGTAATGCTTGCCTTCCTTGGAATAGACGATCATGTCGATGCGGCTTGTTCCGGTTGCCGAGTTCGGCGATGGTGGTGCCTTTGACTTTGGCGCCGGCCTTCAATTCCGAGACCGGAATGCGCACCAGCGGAGTGCAGGTGTAAGCGGCGAGGATGGCCTTTTCTCCGTTGATCTCATAGGGCACGAAGGTCCGCACCGGGGCCTGCGTTTCGAAGCGGCCGTGAGAGCCGTGCCAGATCTCGATGCCGGTACCTTTGGCGGCGGCCTGGAAGGGGAACGGGATGGAGCGCAGGCTGGAGGAAAACTCCTCGTTGGAGAGGCCGGCGATCAGGACCTTGCCATCGACGTACTTGAGTTGGGTGATGGTCTCCATGCGAGCGCGATCCTGCTGCGGCTGGTCGGTGAGGCTGACCGCTTGATGCTTGATGTTGGCGAGCGCGACTTCGGTAAGCGCTCCGCCGGGGGCCGCGCGCAGAATCACGGGAATGGCATCGGCCCCGCGTCCGCGGGAGACGGCGATGTAGACGTTCTTGGAGACGGGATTGACCACTACATCCTGAATCAGGATCTGGTCGGCCGCGGTGCCGAGCATGGCAGCGATCTTTTCGTTAATGCCCTTGATTTCCAGGGTGGCGCCGGATTTCGACGGGGTGCGGTCTTCGACATCGAGCGCGACGATGGAAGCGCCCACCGAGTCGCCGACGAAGAGAATGCCGTCGGGGCCAATCGCCAGCGCACCGGCGGATTTGAGATTGACTTTCCCTGCCGGCATATTCACGGCAGCAGCGAAGGTGAGTACCGCCGCGCACGAAGCGGCCGCGGCAAGCTTGATGCATTGACTGGTAAAGTTCACATTTCCCTCCAGAGAGTGAGTTGGGGATATGCTATCACAGCCGGACAAAACGCCGTGTTAACTGGCGGAATTCCAGTGCTAAAACAGGCGGTCCTGTTTCTTAAGATTGCCCAGGGTCGTGGCAATGTTGGCGATGGCGAAGGCGAAGCGATACTGGTTGTCGTTGGTGTGCGTGCCCAGGTTGACGCGGTGGAACTGCACGCTGAAACCGCAGCAGTTGGTGTTATAAGTAACCAGCGCCGTGGTGTATTGGATGGACCCCGCGCGCAAATCGTAAATCGCTTCCCCGCCCACGTTGATTCCGCGATGATTGGGATCGCCGAAACCGCCGTGGATGCGGAACTGGTTGGCGGGCGCCGTGATGGCCGGATCGGTGTGGACGGTGCTGTGGCCAATCGACAGGAAGTAATTCCTTAAACGGTAATCCATCGAGAGGCTGCTATCCACCAGGCCGCGCGAGCGGGCGTCATAGTCCGCCTGCCAGCGCAGATTGAGATTGCTGATGGGGCTCATGCGCAGCACGCTGACCACGGGCGAAGTAGTACGCGGTCCCACCAGAAACGCGTAGGCGGTGAGGTCTGCCGAACTCTCGATCACGTTGCGCTGGCCTTGAATGAGGGCCCCGCCAAAGGTCGGGTCGAAGTAGCGCTTCTGGAAAAGTTCCCAGGTGAAGATCTCTTCCACCGAGTTCCCGCGCTTGGCGTAGATACGGTTGGCAAGCGAAAGCAGCACTTCGTTCGTATTGGTGGTGAGATCGTTTTCGTCGAAGCGGATGAAGCGGACGTAATCGTCGCCGATTCCGGTGACGTAGCGATAGGTGACGCGCGGTTCGATCACGTGCTTGAGTTTGTCGCCGAAAATGGTTTTCTTGTTGAACACACGGGCCAGCGATGGAAAAATCAGATCGACCGAAAAATCACGGGCGCTGCTTACAAGGTTGGTGCCGGTGATCTGGTAATGATCCTGATAGGGAGTCTGCGCTTCGCCGTAGTAAGTCTCCTGCACGCCGAAGCCGGGGATCAATTGGATTCCGGCGAAATGGAAGGCGCCAAAAACATGGGGCGAGATGCTGGAGCGGTTCATGAACTGGCTGGTCTGGTAGTTATCCACCAGCACGTTGCCGTTGAAGATGGGCTCCTGGCGATAAAGCAGTCCGGCCGAAGCGTCGAATGAGAAATAGAAAGGAATGTTGGGCGCGATCTGCTGGTCGCGGCCGCCGAATTCGACTTCGGGAAGTTTGCGGATGGTGACGGCATTGCCGACGTAGTGCGTGGAACTCGACCCGGGACTATCGGGAACCGCGATCTCGCTGGTCTGGAAATTTTGCAGGCGCGCGAAGATCACATTCACCGTGTACGCCGACCAATTCTTATTGACGAAGCCGACGGAGTGAATTTCCGAGCCGGTGATATCGGCATAGGATTCGCTCCATTCCTGGCGGAAGCGGAACGAAGTGATGTAATTGAGACTGCCGCGCGCAGTCCAGCCATTGCCCAAGTCGCTTTTGCCGACAATCAGCAGGCTGAGGCCGCTGAATTTTTGCGGCGGCGTGCCGCTATCGGGCAGGCCGCGATCTTGCACGCCGTACAGGATGGCGTCGTAGTCGGTGCCGGCGCGCGGCTTGCCGCGGAAATCGACGTGGTGGACCAAGCCGCGCGTCGTGTAGTATTGCCCGAGGTAGGTGACATCGTAACTGCGATTGATCGCCCAGAAATACCCGGCGTGCACCATCCAGCCGCGCCGGGAACTGTGGCCGATGAGAGGCATCAGGATGCCGCTTTTGCGCGGCTCCTTCTCGAGCGAATGGTAGAAGAAGGGCGCGTAGAAGATGGGAATCGTGCGCAGAAGAAAGGTGCTCTTGTGGGAAACCGCGCGCTCGCCCGGCACGATGTCGAAGGTTTTGGCGCGCATGCGCCACCACGGCTTCGGCATCTTGCAATTGGTGACGAAGCCGTTGTGAAGGATATACTTCATGCCGTTGCGCTCTGCCCACTCGCCCTCGAAGTGAAAGGGATTGTTGGTGGTCAGGGTGCCGGGCTTGGCGACGATGTGAGGCATGGTTTCGCCGATCACGTCGTAAAACTTGCCGGTCTCTTCGTCGGTGTTGTAGGTGACGTGGGAGGCCCAGATTTTCTGGTTCTTCAGGAAGTCGTGGAAGAAGACATGGCCGGTGGCTTCCAGGTCGCCCGTCTCCTGGTTGAAGACGATGTCGTCGGCGCGGAAGACGAGCGTGGCACTTTCCACCTCCGCGGGGCTACCGTGCAGCGTATAAACGTCGCCATCTTTCTGCTGGACCGGGGCGGTAATGTTCCATTGACCGACGGAAAGCGTAGCGCGCGGAACGGCAGGAGGCGGTTCCGGCACGGATGGGGGGTTTACCTGAGCCTGGAGGCTAACGGCTAAAATCAGCGCAAGCAACGCGGTAAGAGGGAAATGACACGTAATACTCGAAGATTTTGCGTGACAAGGCAGCAGCTTTGTGTTAACTACTATGAGAGAGCTTTTTGGGCAGGGCCTCAATCGACGAAGCTAGCACACTTCGTGGGGCATATAAAAGCAGTTTGGAGTTTAGCGGCGTAACGGAACCTTTCAAAATGACCTGTCGTTATTGTGGAACGCGTAATGGAGATGGCGAGCACCGGTGCGTGCGGTGCGGACGCAAGCCGGAAGACACGCTGACCTCGGAATCGGCAACGCCGTTCATGCACGGCGCGCTGGCTACGCAACTGCAGCCGCGCGTGCACGTGATGGCGCAGGCCCAGCCTGAGAACCGTGTAGCGCCGAATCTTTCGGGAGCGGTGCAGGCATCGTTGTTCCAGGATCGCTCCGCCAAGGTAGTGCCGATTGCTTCGTACGCCCCGCCGAGGCTGGATACGAAGCCCCGCGCTCGTGCAGAGGCGCCGGCGAAACCTCCCTTGAGGCGCGCGAAGCCTGTTATCGAAGGCCAAGGCACCCTCGACTTCTTGCCGCAGGCTCCGGCTAAACCCCGCCAGTTGGGCACGACGGTGGAAGCGGTGATCTACTGCGAGGCGCCGGTAGCGACTACGCTGCACCGCGCGGTCGCGGCGGCGCTCGATTGGAGCATGGTGCTGATCGGCTACGGCCTGTTTGTCACCGCGTTCTACCTGCTGGGCGGCGAATTCACGCTGACCAAGAGCAACGTGGGAATTTTCGGTGCGATGTTCCTGATGGTCGGCTTCACCTACGGGCTGCTGTTCAGCCTGGCGGGCGCCGAGACGCCCGGCATGCACTGGACGCAATTACGCTTGACCACGTTCGACGGATTTCCGCCGGAACGACGGCAGCGGCTTGTCCGCTTTGCGTCGGCGAGCCTGACACGCTGCACGCTCCTCGGACTTCTGTGGTCGCTGGCCGACGAAGAAAGCCTGGCGTGGCAGGATCACATTTCGCGCACGTTCCCCACTCCGCGCGAAGTCGATTCCCTGGTCTTCCGCCGCCGCTAGACGCCGGATGTCAAGCAGATTTGGAAGACCCGTCCGGGCGAGAAGCACTCTCGCCCGGGTTTACTTTGATCCGCTACCTCGCTTCGATCACCCGCAGCGGGCCATCCAGCTTAAACGTCAAGACGGTCTCGGCGGGAATTTTGATCGAGCCCTTGGTGATGACCTGAGTCAAGGCACCAGCGCCGGCGCCTGAGCCCGCGCCGATGGCCGCGCCCTTGCCGCCCCCCGCAATGGCGCCAATGATCGCGCCTAAAGCGGCGCCGCCGCCGACCATTTCTCCAGTCCGCTTATTCGTGCCGATTCCGCTTCTTCCCTTCTCCGCCAGATCCGCCGTATCGAGACGATACTGCTGGCCTTCGATGGATACCGAAACCATATCGAGCACCAGGTCCGAAGTGCCTCGAAAGCGCCCGCCCTTGGTGGCGGACTTGATCACGAGTTGCGCGTTGGAGCCGCGCGGAATCACTACCGCACCCTCCGCATCGCGCACGTCGCCGGCAATTTCGGCCGCGTAGACCTGACCTTCCACAGCCCTCGAGGAATCGATGGTCTCTTCGTTGCGCACCGGAATGTGGGTACCAACAGCAAGGACATGAGTGCGGCTCTGGACGGATGCATACCCGGGATGATAGTGATCTTCGTGAGTGGGATCCGGGGGAGGGGCCATCGGCTGCGACGGGTCGGGCGAGCCAATCGGCGCAGGAACAGCAGAGGTGGCGGTCTCGCCGTAATCCACCCTGCGAACATCTTTCATGGGAATCGTGCGGCTGCCGCCGGCGTCGGGATTGACCGTGATTTCAGCCGCGGAACTGGCGGCGATGGCTCCCGACACGCGAGTGCCGTCGCGCAGGACAACGGTGGCGTGCGGAAGCGCCGCAACGGAGGTCGCGGGGGAATCCTGCTTCGCGCAGGAAGTCAATAGACAGGCCGCGACGAGGGTTGGGAAAAGGATGGCGTTACGATACATAGAGGAAGTATAAAGCACGGCGTCGGGAGATTGTTTTCCCGACAACCTGAACTATCATTGGGTAACTATACTGACTCCCCCGCGCGGACACGCAATGCCGAGACGGATTCTGATGATGCTGCTGTTCGCTATGGGAGTCGCTGCCCAGTCGCCGGCTCCTCCAGCCAATGAGCGGTGGAATCTGTATCTCCAGGCAACCTCGATCGGCCAATATCACCCCGCGTTCGAAGCACCGTATACGGGCGTGAACAGCCTGCTACCGCACCGCGAAGCCGAGGTTTCGCTGACCTCGACCGCGTTTTTCGGACTGCGGCTCTCGCCCAATACGCAGTTCTACTTCGACCCGGAATTGGCGGGTGGCCGCGGCTTTAGCGGCGTCGTGGGCATGGCGAACGCTCCCAACGGAGAACTCCCGCGAGTTGCCGGTGCGACGCCCAAACCCTACCTCGCGCGCTTGTATGTCACGCACGATTTCGGCTTCGGCGACGAACGTGAAAACATTGAGAGCGATGTGAATATGCTCGGCGGAACGCGCCCCATGACACGCTATTCGGTGACCGTGGGCCGTTTCACCGTCACCGACTTCTTCGACAACAACCGCTATTCCCACGACCCCCGCAAGCAGTTCATGGGCTGGGGCACGATGTACAACGGCGCCTGGGACTATCCGGCCGATACGCGCGGCTATACCTGGGGCTGGATGCACGAATTCCACACGCGCAACTGGTCCGCGCGGTACGCCAGTGTCGCCGAACCGAAGGTGGCGAACGGCCAGCGCTTCGATCGGCGGATCCTGCGCAATCGGGGCGATGTGGTGGAAGGAGAGCTGCGGCGCGAGACTGGCGGGCATGCGGGCGCGGTCCGCGTGCTGGCGTACATCAATCACGCGCGTGCGGGAACCTACGCGGATGCGCTCGGAATGGCCGTGCCGGACGTGACCGCCTCCCGGCGCGACGGCACGCGCAAGTATGGCTTCGGCGTCAGCTCGGATCAGGAAATCGCCAGGAACGTCGGTGTCTTCGCGCGCTTGGGATGGAACGACGGCAAGACTCAGAGCTTCGCTTTCACCGCAATCGACCGCCTGGCTTCGGCGGGGATTTCGGTGACCGGGGAGCGATGGAAGCGCCCCCACGATACCGCCGCGACCGCCGTGACGGTAAGCGGGCTTTCGCCGGTCCACGCCGCTTATCTCGCGCGCGGCGGGCTGGACTTTCTGATCGGCGATGGCGCGTTGACTTATGGGAAAGAGATCGTCTCCGAGACCTGGTATTCGGCGCAGGTTGTGGAAGGCGGGTTCGTCACACTCGCGCTGCAACACGCCACGAACCCGGCCTACAACAAGGATCGCGGGCCGGTTTGGATTGGTTCACTCCGGCTTCACGTGGAGTGGGGGAAGCGATGATATGCTCGGGTAGAGGGCTGGATGGATCTTCGGAAGGCAGCGCGTTGGGCGGCATGCGGCGTGTTCTGCCTGGGCGCGCTCTACGCTTTCCAGCGGCCGTTCCGGCAGTTCCCTGGGGTGGAATACTTCACCTTCGAACTGACTCCTGATTGGCAGGAGAAGACCGAGTTCGCCTTCGCCCGCCTGATGTTTCCGCCCGGTCCGCTCAATGGCTACGCCGGCCGCGACGCCGAATGGCACACGGGAATTTCGCTTTGGACGCAGGACTACCCGCGCGCCGATCGTCATTTTTCCCAGGCAGTGCGCCGGCTCACGCGGATTCACACGCGCAGCGTGGAGCAGGCGGTCAACCTGGAGGAGGGCGATGCCTACGACTGGCCTTGGCTCTACGCGGTCCAGGTGGGCGAATGGGGCTTGACCGACGCCCAGGGGAAGGCGCTCCGCGAATACTGCCTGCGCGGCGGATTTTTCATGGCGGACGATTTTCACGGCCTGGCGGAATGGGCCGAATTCGAGAGCCGCATGAAAAAAGCATTTCCCGAATATCCGATTCGCGAGATCGAAGACGCCGATGCGATCTTTCACACCGTCTACGACCTGAACGACCGCTACCAGATCCCCGGGCAAGCGCACTTGCGCAACGGCTATAAGGGCGGCGCTGACGGCAAGGGCGCGCACTGGCGCGGCATTTTCGATGAGAAGGGCCGCATCATGGTCGCCATCTCCTATAACTCCGATGTCGGCGATGCCTGGGAATATGCGGACGACCCGTGGTACCCGGCCAAGTTCGCCGACCTCGCTATCCGGGTCGGCGTGAATTACATCGTGTATTCGATGACGCACTGAGCTTGTCGTGTCGTCTTCTACTCTCGCGGGCCCAGCGTCACGACCAGCGCCGTAGCGCGTCTTGCACCGATTCGCCGGTACCCGTGCGACACCGAGGAATCGAAATAAATCGAATCGCCTTCCGATAACTGATAGCTGTCTTCTCCGCTACTCAGTTCCAACCTCCCTGACAGGACGTACAGGAATTCGATGCCAGGGTGCTCGTGCCTCCGGCTGTTCCCTTCCGCGGCGGGTTCGAACTCGGCCAGATAGGAATTGAGCGCGCGGTTGGGTACCGCGAAATCCAGGCTCTCGAAGTAGTAACTGGGATTGCGTCCGTCTGCAGACTCCGGAAACCGCAGCCGGTCCTTCTTGCGCACGATTTCCAATACCGGCTTCGGTTCGGGGTTGAAAAAATACTCTAACCCCACACTGAACACCATCGCGATACGCAGAAGAGTCGGCAGCGTGGGATGCATCACGTCACGCTCCAATTTCGAGAGCAGCGCCGGCGAAAGTCCTGCGTGCTTGCCTAACTCCACAAGCCCCATGCTCTTGCGCAGACGCAGGCGCCGTAGTTTGCTGCCGATCCCGTAATTCTTGAGCCCCGTGGTGATGGTGTCGGATGCCATGGCGAAATTCGTTTTCCTCTCAATCCCTGTTTCCCGGCCCGTTTTTCCAGTCGGGAAAGGTAGTTTGCGCCTATTCTTTACAGTAAAACATGTTTTCTCTAAGATCAAATTGTGGTTGGCAAAAGCCAGCCAGTCGAACTCGGAAAGGACGATTCTCAAATATGAAAACGATCGATATAGCCGCCGCTTCGCTAGTCATCATCGGCGCCCTTAACTGGGGGTTGGCCGGAGCCTTCCATCTGGACCTAGTGGCCGCGGTGTTCGGCATGAAATTCGGCGAAACCTCCGCGCTGAGCACAGTGGTGTACAGCCTGGTCGGTTTAGCCGGCCTGTACCAGGCCCTTACATGGAAATCAATCCAGCGTCGCTGGCGCGGCGATCTCGCCGCCGCCCGCGCGTAGGACCTCAACAATCTTCAACAGTCCGCAAAGGAGAATTGACATGACGTTTCGTTTGCCCGCATTACTCGTCGCCACAGTGGCGCTCACTCTCGCTCCAGTTGCCGCTTCGGCCGCCGACATCGTCGATACCGCGGTAGCTGGGCATTTCAACACCTTGGTGGCCGCCTTAAAGGCCGCGGGATTAGTGGAGACCCTGAAAGGTCCCGGCCCGTTCACCGTGTTCGCGCCCACCGACGAAGCTTTCGCCAAGCTGCCTCCTGGCACGCTGGAAACCCTGCTTAAGCCGGAAAACCAAGCCAAGCTGCAGAGCATTCTCACCTATCACGTTGTGCCGGGCACAGTAACCGCGAAGGACGTGATGAAACTCCATTCCGCAACCACCGTCCAAGGCCAAACCATCACCATCAAGACCACGCCCGGTGGAGTGATGGTGAACAACGCGCATGTAACCAAAACCGATATTGCGGCTTCTAACGGTGTCATCCACGTGATTGACGCTGTCATTTTGCCGAAGTAGGATCGGCTCATGCATCTCCTGACCGGCGCAACCGGATACATAGGGGGACGCCTGCTCAGGCGCCTGGAAAGGGATGGCCTGGCAGTCCGATGCTTGTGCCGCAACCCGGAGGCGGTCGGCTGGTACGCCGCTCCCACCACGGAAGTGGTGCGGGGAGACCTGCAGCAGCCGGCTTCTCTGGGTGTAGCATTCCGCGGGGTGGATACCGCCTTCTATCTGGTCCACTCCATGAATAGCGGTGAAAAGTTCGAGGCGGAAGATCGAAAGGCAGCTTCGAATTTTGGCGCCGCCGCGCGGCAGGCCGGCGTGCGCCGAATTATCTACCTGGGCGGGCTGGCGCACGGCGGCGGCCTTTCCCCTCACATGCGCAGCCGCGCTGAGACAGGCAATATCCTGCGCGCCAGCGGCGTTCCCGTCATCGAACTCCAGGCATCGATCGTGATCGGCTCCGGCAGCGCGTCTTTCGAGGTCATCCGCTCACTGGTGGAACGCCTGCCGCTGATGATTACTCCGCGCTGGGTGAACACGGCGGCGCAGCCGATTGCCATTGAAGACGTGATCGATTATTTGTCGGCGGCGGTGCGCCTCCCGGACCAGGGCAATTTTACCTTCGAAATCGGTGGACGCGACGTCACTTCCTACGTTGGCATCATGCGGGAATATGCCCGCCAGCGAGATCTGCGCCGCTGGTTCCTGCGCGTGCCGTTCCTCAGTTTGTCGCTGTCCAGCCGGTGGTTGACCCTGGTCACTCCGGTTTACGCCGCCATCGGACGCTCCCTGATCGAAAGCGTACGCAACCCGAGTGTCGTGCTAAACCCGTTGGCGCTATCGACTTTCGACATTCGTCCCATGGGGATTGAGCGAGCCATTGAGCGCGCATTGAAGAATGAGGATCAGGATGTTGCCGCAACCCGCTGGTCCGACGCCTGGGCCAGGGCCGCGGACCACGGCGCGGAACCAGCCCCGTCACCCAATCTTCTGGTCAACGAACAGCGCGTCCGCGTGCACGGGTCGCCCCTGCAGGTCTTCGCTCCGATCTGCCGCATCGGCGGCCGCACCGGGTGGTACTTCGGCAACACGCTCTGGAAGACGCGCGGCCTGATCGACCTGTTGATGGGCGGCGTCGGCATGCGGCGAGGTCGGCCCGATCCACTGATCCCCTTCCCCGGTAGCACGCTGGACTTCTGGCGCGTCGAGGCTTACGAACCGGAGCGGCGGCTCCGTTTGCGTGCCGAAATGAAGGTCCCCGGCCGCGCCTGGCTGGAGTTCCGCGCGGAATCCGAAGGTGCGTATACCGTAATCCGCCAGATCGCGCAGTTTGAACCGCGAGGGCTGACCGGGATTCTGTACTGGTACCTCCTCAGCCCCATTCACGAACTCATTTTCCGCGGCATGTTACGCCGCATCGCCGCAGCTGCGGCTCTCCAGGGAAAAGAGTAAGCCGGGGCCGATCTCACATCGCCAGCAGCGCGGCCATCAGCTCGATTCCATCCCACAAATTCTGCAGCCGGAGATTCTCGTTGAAGCTGTGCTGATTGTTATCGTGATTGGCAATCGGCACCGTAATCGTAGGAGCGTGGAGAATCGCTTCGATCATGAACAGCGGTACGCTGCCTCCCATGGTAGGCAGCCGGACGATCGGTCCTCGCGCACTATCCGCGGTACGCAGCACGAGTTGTGAAATTGGCAGATCCATCGACGTGCGGCTGGCCGCGTATCCGCCGCGCTCCACTACCACGCGCGCGAGTTTGGGAGTCGCCATCCGGGTGGCGGCATCCGGTTCGTTTTCCACGATCTGGTAGCCCTGCTTGCGAATATGATCGAGCATGCGCTTTTCGGCAGTGGCCGGGTCGATGCCCTTCACCAGGCGCATATCGATCGTCGCCGTGGCGGTGGCGGGGATTACATTACTCGCCTTGTCCGCGGTGCGCGCGCTCGCCATGCCGCGTATGTTGAGCGAGGGCTCGTTGATCAGTTCCACGAGTTTGCGCCCGCCGCCTTCGGTACGGCCCAGCGCGAGTTCCTTCATCAGGTCGCGATCCACGTCGGGCGCTTCCGCAATGGCGCGCTTTTCCGTATCGCTCAGCGGCTCGATGCCTTCGTAGAAATGTTCGATGAGAACGCGCCCGTCGTCATCTTTCATACTGGCCAGCAGGCGCGCCAGGGCCATCGCGGGGTTGGGCGCCCAGTTTCCGTAATGGCCGCTGTGAAGTTCGTGACTGGGGCCATAGAGCGTGATGTCGATCGTGGTGACGCCGCGAGCGCCGAAGACGATTTGCTGGCGGCGGCTTTGGTGCACAGGCCCATCGCAAATCAGCCAGGCGTCACTCTTCAAAAGGTCCTTGTACTTCTCGATAATCTCTCCGAGATGCGGTGAGCCCGCCTCTTCCTCGCCTTCGAAAACGAACTTGATGTTGGAGCGGAGGGGCAGTTTCGCCGCCCGCAGCGCGTCCAGGGCGGAAGTAATCGCGATAATCGGGGCCTTGTCATCGCTGGCCGAACGGGCGTAAATGCGGCCGTCCCGGATCACCGGCTCCCAAGGCGGCGTCGCCCACTCCTTCGGGTCGAGCGGCTGGCCGTCGTAGTGCGCGTAGAAGATGATGGTGCGCGCGGCATTGGCCGCCGGGATTTCTCCGAAGACTACCGGCGGCGCGCCGGGCACCTCGAGGTAGCGCGTCTTCACACCGCGCTTTTCCAGCAAGCGCGGCCACGGCCGCGGCATTCTTGCGGATGCCCTGCTCGTCGCGCGCCAAGTTCGGCAGCGCAAGGAAGCTGCTGAACTCGCCGAGGATGGCGCTTTCGTGCGCCTGCCGCCACGTTCGTCCGGCCTGCGCGGCGGGGTTCTGTTGTGCCCCCGCTATCGCCGCGAGAGCGAGCCACCCGATGATGGCGCGCATCACTTCACCTTCGCGAAAATCTTGCCGAGAATCTTAATCGCCTGGTCAACTTCCTTCTCCGTGATGATGTACGCCGGCAAAAGGCGCAGCACCGTATCGTGCGTGCAGTTGATCAGCAGCCCCTCCGCCATCGCGTCCAGCACCAGTTGCTTGCCGGGCATATTCAGGTCGATACCGATCATCAGGCCGAAGCCGCGCACCTCTTTAATGAAGGAGTGTTTGCGCGCCAGTTCGTTGATCTCGATATGCAGATAGCCGCCGACCCGCTGAATCGAAGGCAGCAGCTCGTCGAGAATATCGCAGAATTCCAGCGCGACCCGGCAGGCCAGCGGTCCGCCGCCGAAAGTAGAGCCGTGCATTCCCGGCTTGATGGCCGCCGCCGCCCGCTCGTTGGCCATGATCACGCCCAGCGGAATTCCGCACGCCAGCGGCTTGGCGCTCACCATCACGTCGGGCATGGTGACGTGCGTCGAGCGCTGGTAGGCGAAATAGGTGCCCGCCCGGCCCACGCCGCACTGGGTCTCATCGGCCACCAGCAAGGCGTCGTAGCGGTCGGCAAGTTCCCGGGCCTTGACCACGTATTCCGCCGTCAGCGGATTGATGCCGCCTTCTCCCTGAATCAGTTCCAGCACGATGGCGGCGGTCCGCTCGCTGAACGCAGCTTCGAGCGCGGGAATGTCGTTGGCGGGCACGAAGCGCGCGCCCGGGACCAGCGGCTCGAAATCCTGCCGGTACTTGGGCTGCCCCGTGATCGAAAGCGCGCCGAACGTGCGTCCGTGGAAGGAATTGTCCAGCGCGATTACTTCGTATTTCTCGGGATGGATGGCGCGGCCGTGCGAATGCGCCATCTTTAGCGCGCCCTCAATCGCCTCCGTGCCAGTGTTGGCAAAAAAGCAGCGCTGCAAGCCGCTCATCTGCGAGAGCCGCTTGGCGAGCGCTCCCTGGTACTCGTGATAGTAAAGGTTGGAGGTATGCAGCAGCAGCGCAGCCTGCGCGCGGATGATTTTCGTGATCCGCGGGTGCGCGTGTCCCAGCGCGTTGACGCCGATTCCCGTGATCAGATCCAGATATCGCTTGCCCGCGAGATCATACAGGTAGCAGCCCTTTCCACGGGCCAGCACGAGCGGATAACGCGCGTAATTCTGCAGCAGATATTCGCGCTCAAGGTCCATGATGGCCTGCGCGGCGATGTCCTGTACGGGGGGCAAGGCTGTCGTCATTTACCAATAATAGCGCGGGTTCGCGGCTGTGACGCCCGATCAAAACATCCGATCAGAGCAGCTGTTCCATCAGGCTGATCAGGTACTCCTGATCGAAAGGGCCGGAGCGATAAGTGCGCGCGTCGAAGTAGCGCCACATCTTCTTGTGGTGTTCCACCGTGTAGAAGATCAACTGCTCTTCGATGATGTCTTTATCCAGCAATTCCTGATTGAAGGCGCGTATCGTACCGCTTAACGTGTACGGTACGCGAAAATCCTCGGTGGAAATTAATTCGGGCGTAGCCAGAAAAGAGATTTGCAGAATCCGGCCACGCACATTGATCTGAATCAGGTTCGTGGAATCATCGCGGAAAGAAAAATCGGGTAGCGACGAAGGGTCGAGCCCAACCGATGCGAGGGAGAGCAGCCGGTTCACGGAATTTACAAAATCGGCGCAGATCGCATAAATGTCGGCGGCGGCCGCGCGGCGCAGATCCGCGATCTCGCGCGCGTGACGCAGAATGCGCTCGTCTTTGTCCGTGAGTGCCTCGATATTTTGAGCCAGGCGCTTCAAGCGGGCGTCGCGGGTGTTAACGGGATTCGCGGTACGTGCCACGTTCACCACTTTAGCGATGCAAGCGCCGTTCCCGCAAATCCTCGGGCGCAATCAGGTCGATAATGTCCAGATTGAGCCGCCGAAGAACCTCGTCAGCGGTTTCCAGCGCGAGCCGGCGCGTTCCTTTGAGTACGTGGTGAAGATGCGGTTGGGAAATCCCGATTTGCCGCGAGAGCCCGCGCTCCGTCGAAACGCCGCTACGCACGCGAAGTCGCAAATTTTCGACTAGCCGGGCCCGCAGATCGTCAAAGGTCATAGGCAGGCTATTTCCCGGAGGAATAGGGTAGTACGGATTCCTTAGTACCAAATCCGCGGCGATTGAAAAAGCCACCGGAGCAAACGGTCCCTTTGGTCGCGTAAGGTTCTGACTAAAAAGGACAATAGAATCCGTTTAAAGAATAACTGAGTTCTTTTGCATTAAATACCGACTTTGAATTGTTGACGTTTTTCTTAGCACGCTTAGAGTGAGTACAGATACACGAACCCAAGGCTGCGGCCGGATTTGATTGGACTGTCGCCGGGAGGACACTTTTCTTATGGAATGGAATCGATCGAATACGATTGGGCTGGCAAGTGAATCTTGCTGCCTATTGCCATGGTGACGGGATGCGACCGGTCTACGAAGATAAGCACGCGCCGTGTAATTGCGTCTTTCGAGCGGCGTTTCGGGCATGTTATGTCCGGTTTCAGGGAATGCGTCGTCTCCGGGTCCCAGCCCGGGAATGTCTCCCTGGAAGTCCTGGGCGGGCCCGGCGGACGCCGCGCGTACTGCCGCAGGCATGAAGAGTACATCGCCGATTTCACGCTGATCGCGCGCCGCACACTGAACGATTTGGATTATCGAATTTTCCGCATCTACCACCTCCTGGGCGCCGATGGGGGACTGGCGGCCAAGTTCTTCAAGATGGACCGCGGCTATTTCTGGCACGCCGTCTACCGGGTTGAACAACGGCTCGGCCGCGCCTATTGCGAAGTGGAACCGTACCCGCTGTTTCCGCTGGACGAATACTTCGGCTGGGCCGTGCGCCGGGAACCGGTGCGCGCCCTGCATCCCGTTGTCGAACGCAAGAATAAGCTCAAAGTTCCCTTCCGTATGTCTGCTTGACCGGGCCGAGGGGGTGCCACGCTCCGCACCCCCTCGCCTTCCCCGCGCAGGCGGTTCCTCAACCCTGTGCGTACAATGTGGAAGCGATGGATAACATTACTCACTCGGCGGTCGGACTGTTCTTGAGCAGGGTCGGCCTGGGCCGCTGGAGTGCGCGCGGCGCAGCGATTCTGGTGATTGCCGCCAACATACCCGATATCGATATGGTGACGCTCCTCGGCGGCCCCGTGAACTCCTTGAACTATCACCGGCACCTCACGCACTCCCTGGCGGCGATGCCCTTTATGGCGTTGGCGGCAGTGGCCATCGTACGCCTCGTGGGTCGCAAACCGGTGAGTTGGCGCCCGCTTTTTTCGCCGCGCTGATCGCGGTGGCGACGCATCTCCTGTTGGATTGGACCAACATGTACGGCATCCGCCTGCTGCTTCCCTTCTCCGGCGAGTGGTTCCGCGCCGATACCACCAATGTGATCGATCTGTGGATTCTCGCCGTGATCGCGATCGGCATCGCGGGGCCGTTTCTGGCGCGCCTGGTGGGTTCGGAGATCAGCTCCGGTCCCGCGCGCGACCGTCATCACGGCCGCGGCTTCGCCTGGTTCGCCCTCCTGTTTCTCCTGGCCTATGATTGCGGCCGCGGCGTGCTGCACGCCCGCGCGGTGGCGGCTCTCGGCTCTCACCTTTATGACGATGCCGCGCCGCTACGCGTGGCGGCCCTGCCCGGATTCGGCCAACCCGCTGCGCTGGCGCGGAATCGTCGAGACCGCCGATGGGTACGCCGTGCAGGACCTGAACCTGGCCAACCAGAACGCCGCGGAACGGCCCGCGTTTTACCATAAGCCCTCTCCGGACCCCGCGATGGCGGCCGCCCGCGCAACGTTTCCCTTTCAGGTATTCCTGCGCTTCTCCGCAATACCCGCTCTGGCGCGTGACGCCCAATCCCGCCGTGGAGAATGGCAAGGTCGTGGAAGTCTTCGACATGCGCTTCGGCACGCCTTCAGAACCGGGCTTTGTGGCGCGCGCGGTGGTGGATCCGAACCTCCGCATCGCGGAAGCCAACTTTCAGTACGGCACCATGCGGCCGCGCTAAGGGCGATAGACCGGGCACCTAAGGCATCCGCTCGCATTGTGCTCGCGTCCCCGGCACGAAACAATTGAGACGTGCGAGCACTCGACGAGACCGCCGTATTGGATCGTGATCAACTGCGTGACATCACGATGGATGACAAAGAGCTTACCCAGGAACTGCTGACCGCGCTGCTGGACGATACCTCCCGGCAAATGCGCCTGATGGACGCCGCCATTCGCGCCCACGATCTGCAACAGACCATGCGCCTGGCCCATTCCTGCAAAGGAGCCTGCGCCAATGTCGGCGCCAACGCCGTGGCTGCCGCCATGAAGCGCATGGAGCAGCAGGCGTCGCGCGACGCGATCGAGGAATGCACCGCCACCCTCGCCGCCTTAGATACGGAATTGGAACGTCTCCGCCGCGAATCGCTGTTGACCTAGCGCAGGCCTCGCCGGAGCTCTCATCGCGCAGTAGCCCGCAGCAGCGCACGGACTCCGTCCGCGCACAAGACTGCCGCGTGCTTCGATGCCGCGGGCAACCCTCCAACCGCCTCGTCAATCAGCGCCCGCCGCGAACTGCGCTAACTCGCCGCGCGTCTTGCCCGCCAGCCATTCGGTGAGCGCGGAGCCCGCCGCGATGGATGCCGTGCAGCCGCGCACTTTGTACATCGCCTCCATCACCCGCTCGCCCTCGAATCGGACGGAGAGCCGCAGGATATCGCCGCACGCCGGGTTACTCACCTCCACCGTAATAGCCGGAGGACCCAGTTCGCCAACGTTACGAGGATTTTGAAAGTGCTCTAACAAACGGTCCGGATACATTCGATCCTCACTGCCGCGGCGCCAAGCGCACCTGCAGCAAGAGTACACGATAGGCCGCCTCGGCCGAAATCCAGCGTGTGATCCCCTGACGGTATGCTCCAATATTGAGATGGTTCAGGTGGTAGCGGCGGTCATCGAGCGCGAAGGCGCCATTCTGGTGGGGCAGCGGACGGCGGAACAATCGCATCCGCTGAAGTGGGAGTTTCCGGGAGGCAAGGTGGAGCCCGGCGAAAGCCCGGCACAGGCGCTGGAGCGCGAGCTCGAAGAGGAGCTCGGAATCCGCGGCGCCGCGGGTGAGGAATTGACGCGTTATCAATATCAGTATCCGGGCAAGCGCTTGATCGAGCTGATCTTCATTCGCGTGCACACCTTTCACGGCGAGCCCGCCAATCTCATTTTCCACGAACTGCGCTGGCAGCGTAAACGGGATTTGCCGGCGTTGGATTTCGTCGAAGGCGACCGTCCGTTTCTTGACGGCATCTATACTAGTGCCTATGGCAACAGCGATTAAGAGAATCGACCCGGCCGAGAACGAATTTCTGGCCAGCCTGGAATCCAAATCGAAACAGGCAAACCCCTTCTTCCGCGCGATGGCGAACCGGCCGGACGTGCTCAAGAGCTTCGTCCCGTTCTACGCCACGGTGGTCGGCGCCGGCTCGGTGGAGCGGCGCATTAAAGTGATGGTTTACCTGGCCGCCTCCCTCGCCAACCAGTGCGCCTTCTGCATCGCCGCCAATCTTCCCGGCGCGCGCAAAGCGGGAATCACGGAAGCGGAGGTGCAAGCTCTCGAACAGGAGCAGGATGCAGGTTTCAGCGAGCCCGAGCGTGCCGCCCTCGCCTACGCGCGCGAGTTGACCCGCACCGCCAACTCGGAGGCGTCCCGCGAGGAAATGTTTCGCCACTTCACGCATGAGCAGGTAGTGGAGATCACGCTGGTGATCGCCATGTCGAACTTCACGAATCGCTTTAACAACGGCCTGGCGATTCTGCCCGAGGCCTGACGCCATGGCCCAGCCCAGTGGATTGTTGAGTGGAGTTCACCCGGTGGTGGAGGCGCTGCGCGCCGGCAATCCGCTGGAGCGCATCCTGATCGCGCAAGGGGCCGGCGGCCCGCGCTTGCAGGAGATCATCGACCTGGCGCGCCAGGCCAAGATTCCCGTGCGCTTCGAACCGCGCTCTTCGCTGGATCGCCTGGCGGGTTCCTCGGCCCACCAGGGCGTAGTCGCCCTGGGCGCCGCCCGCAAATATGCCGACCTGGATTCCGTGGCCGATAGCGAAATGCTGGTGGTGCTCGATGGCGTGGAAGATCCGCACAACCTGGGCGCCATCGTGCGCACCGCCCATGCCGCCGGCGCGGGAGCGGTGATCGTGCCCGAACGCCGTGCCGCCGGCGTCACCGACGTCGTCGCCAAGGCCGCCGCCGGAGCTCTGGAGCATCTGCCGGTAGTCCGCGTAACCAACGTGAATCGGGCCCTCGAAGACCTCAAGGAACGCGGCATGTGGATCTACGGCCTCGATGAACGCGGCACCGAATCCTACGACCAGATCGATTACGCGAAGAAGAGCGTGCTCGTCCTGGGCGGCGAAGGCAAGGGACTCCACGAGCAGGTCCGCAAACACTGCGACGTCCTGGTGCGCATCCCCATGGCGGGCCAAATCTCCTCGCTCAATGTCTCTGTCGCCGCCGGCGTCGTGCTGTTCGAATGGCGCCGCCGCCGCGCCGCGAAGTGAAGGGACCGTTCGCCTGGTGTCGAGGTTCCGTCTCGGCGGCCCGAAAAACGCTTCTCGCAGAGGCGCAGAGGACGCAGAGAAAAACTTGGGATTGGTCTTCTCTGCGATCTCTGCGGGCTCTGCGAGAACCGCCCTTTCCACCGTTTCCCCTATCGTCAAAAACCGCCTTCAGCCCCGGCCGTCCAGACCCTCCGGATTTCTTTGCGTTCCTTAGCTTCTCCGCGAGCACCGCGTTTCCCGCCGTCATCCCTCCTTCAGTCGTCTCTAGCGAGGAATGTTTCCGCGTGTCCTCATAGTAGAATCGAGTGATGCGCCGCATCCTAGCATTCCTGCTGATCGCGGCCGCCGTACCGGTGTGGGCCGCGCAGCCAGTCCGCGCCCGACACGGAATGGTGGTCACTCGGGAGCGCCACGCCACCCAGGCGGGACTTCAGGTTCTCAAGAACGGCGGCAACGCCATCGACGCGGCGGTTGCGGTCGGGCTCGCACTCGCCGTCACTCACCCCAGCGCGGGCAACATCGGCGGCGGAGGCTTTATGCTGGTTCGCCTGGCCGATGGGCGCACCACATTCATCGATTTCCGCGAGCACGCTCCGCAAGCCGCCTCGCGCAACATGTACCTCGATGCCTCCGGCAAGACCACTCAGGATAGCGTCACCGGCTACCGCGCCTCGGGCGTTCCGGGCACCGTGCGCGGCCTGGAGTACGCCAACAAGAAATACGGCAAACGCCCGTGGGCGGAACTGGTGCATCCCGCGGTCGAACTCGCATCCAAAGGGTTTCCGGTCTCCTACGCGCTGGCACAATCGTTGCGAGGCTCGCGCGGGCTCGCCGGATTTCCCGAATCCACCCGCATTTTTCTAAAGGGCGGCAAGTTTTACGAAGCCGGTGAAATCCTCACCCAGCCCGATCTCGCCCGCACGCTGGAACGCGTGGAAAAGCTCGGGTCCAAGGATTTTTATGAAGGCGAAACCGCCCGCCTCCTGGCCAGGGACATGGCAGCGCATGGCGGCCTGATCACGGAAGCCGACCTGAAAATGTACGCCGTACATGAGCGCGCGCCCCTCACCGGCACGTACCACGGCTACACCATCGTCACCGCGCCGCCCCCCAGTTCGGGAGGCGTCGGCATTCTGCAGATGCTCGGCATGCTCGATGGCACAGGCTTCGAAAAAGGCGGCGCAGGTTCGGCCTCCACCCTGCACTACATGACCGAAGCAATGCGCCGCTTCTTTGCCGATCGCTCAGAGCATCTCGGCGACCCCGACTTCTTCAAGGTTCCGTTGTCTTCCCTGCTCGACCCCAAGTACATCGCCAGGCAGCGCGCTTCCATCGATCCCGAACGCGCCACACCCAGCGCCCAGATCAAAGCCGCTAATTTCACCGGCCATGAATCCATGGAGACCACCCACTTCACCGTCGCTGACGAAGAGGGCAACGTCGCCGCCGTGACCTATACCCTCAACGGCGGCTTCGGCAGCAAGGTCACCGCCACCGGACTCGGCTTTCTGCTCAATAACGAGATGGACGATTTCGCGCCCAAGCCAGGCGAGGCCAATATGTACGGCCTGATTCAAGGCGAGGCCGACGCCATTGCGCCCGGCAAAACTCCGCTCTCCGCCATGACCCCCACCATCGTCCTGAAGGACGGCAAACCGGTGCTCGCAGTCGGGTCGCCCGGCGGTCCCACCATCATCAATACCGTGCTCGAAGTCATCGTCAATGTGCTGGATTTCGGAATGGGCGTGCAGGACGCGGTCAACTGGCCGCGCTTCCATCATCAGTGGCTGCCCGACGAACTTCGCGTGGAGCCGGGAATTTCGCCCGATACCGTCGCGCTTCTCGAAAAGCGCGGGTACATCGTGAGGCGCGTCAATGCGCAGGGCGAAGCCGCCGCCATTCGCTGGAACAACGGCTGGCTGGAAGGCGCTCCGGATCCACGTACCGAAGGCACCGCCGAAGGACACTAAAAGACCTAAATGGATCACGTACTGTCAACCCACCTGTTCGTGAATCACCGCCTGACGTCGGCGCTGCTCGGTAGAATCGAGCAGGCCGGAATCCGCGCCGTGGAAATCTTCTGCGCGCGTCAGCATCTGGATTACCGGGATAAAGCGCAAGTCGGCGAATTGGGCCACTGGTATCGCGATTCCGAACTGAAGCTGCACTCGCTGCACTCGCCCATGTACAGCGACGAGATCTGGGGCCGCTCCGGCCCCCACGCCGTGGTCACCATCACCGATACCGTGAAGGCCCAGCGGATGCAAAGCGTGGACGAGATCAAGCGCGCCATCGAAGTCGCCGAGGTCATCCCGTTTAAGTACCTGATACAGCATATCGGCGTCGCCGGCGAAGAGTTCGATATGCGCAAATTCGATGCGGCGTTCACCGCGCTCGAAGAGCTCAACCTGTTCGCCAGATCGCGCGGCGTAGAGATTTTGCTCGAGAACATTCCCAACCAGCTCGCCACCGCCACCCGCCTCCTGCAGTTCGAGGAGCTCACCCACGTCGGCCTGAACTACGCCTTCGATACCGGCCACGCCAACATGGCGGAGGGCGTGGAGGCTGCCTTCGACATGATGAAGGAGCGCATTCGCTCCACTCATGTTCACGATAATAACGGAAAGGACGATGTCCACCTCTTCCCGCTGGTCTCCGAAGGCGGCAGCGTGAATTGGCAGAAGACTATGGAGCTGTTGCGCAGCCGCGCCGGCCAGTTCCCGCTGGTGCTCGAACTCAAAGAAAAACCCGAGTTTCCCTCGCCGCTCGAAAGTGTGCGGCGGGTCTTCGAACGCCTGGAAGCGCTGCAGCCGGAAGAGCGGTAAATGAGAGTTGCCTTTCGATGATTCAACCAGACAGTTACGTACGCAGTTTGCTGAAACGCTCCCCCGGGGAAAGCGTCACCGCCCGGGGCTGGGTCAAGACCCGCCGCGACAGCAAGAACGTCCATTTCATCCAGCTCAACGACGGGTCGTCGCCGGTTGACCTTCAAGTGGTGCTCGATGCCGGAGTGGTGAGCGAAGAGATCGTCGCCAAGATCACCACCGGCGCCTGCATCAGCGTGGAGGGCGAACTCGTCGCCTCCATGGGCAAAGGCCAGGCGGTAGAGGTCAAGGCGCGCGCGCTCACCGTTCACGGCACCGCGGACCCCGAGCACTATCCCCTGCAGAAAAAGAAACACACGCTCGAAACGCTGCGCGAACTCGGCCATCTTCGCACGCGCTCCAATACGTTCGGCGCGGTCTTCCGGGTGCGCAACGCGCTCGCCTGCGCCATTCACAAATTCTTCCAGGATCGCGGCTTCATGTACGTGCACACGCCCGTCATCTCGGCGTCTGACGCGGAAGGCGCGGGCAGCATGTTCCAGGTCACCACGCTCGATCTGGAGCGTCTCGGCAAAAGCGGCAAAGCGCCTGACTTCGCGGACGATTTTTTCGCCAAGCATACCTACCTCACGGTGAGCGGCCAGCTGGAGGCGGAGATCTTCGCGCACGCCTTCGCCAATGTCTATACGTTCGGCCCCACCTTCCGCGCCGAAAACTCCAATACCCCGCGCCACCTCGCCGAGTTCTACATGATCGAGCCCGAGATGGCCTTCTGCGACCTCAAAGACAACCAGGATCTCGCCGAAGCCTTTCTCAAGAGCCAGGTGGAATATGTCGTCAACACCTGCGGCGCCGATCTCGATTTCCTCGCCAAGTGGTACGACCCCGAACTGCGCAAGACTCTCGATGGCCTTCTCAATTCCAGCTTCGAGCGCATCACGTACACCGAAGCCATCGCGCTGCTCCAGAAATCCGGCAAGAGCTTCGAGTTCCCCACCCACTGGGGCTCCGACATGCAAAGCGAGCATGAACGCTACCTCACCGAAGAGGTCTTCAACAAACCGGTGATCGTCACCGACTATCCCAAGGACATCAAGGCCTTCTACATGCGCGGCAATGAGGACGGCAAGACCGTCGCCGCGATGGACGTGCTCGCGCCGCGCATCGGCGAGATCATCGGCGGCAGCCAGCGCGAAGAGCGCCACGATGTGCTGCTGCAGCGCATTCGCGAAATGGCCGCTCACGGCCTGCGCGAAGAGGCTTACTGGTGGTACCTCGATTTGCGGCGCTTCGGCGGCGTGGAGCACGCCGGCTTCGGCATGGGCTTTGAGCGCATGCTGATGTACCTCACCGGCATGAAGAATATCCGCGACGTGATTCCCTTCCCCAGAACGCCCGGGCAACGCCGAATTTTAAGCCGATGGCTCCAGCGCCCAAAACCGAATCCTCGCGCCTGGTCTCGCTGGACGCCTTTCGCGGCGCTCACCATCGCTCTCATGGTGCTGGTCAATAACGCCGGCAGCGGGCATGACTCCTATCGCCAGTTGGAGCATGCCCCCTGGCACGGCTGGACCATCACCGATACCGTCTTCCCTTCCTTCCTCTGGATTGTCGGCGTCGCCATCACTCTCTCCCTCGGCAAACGCCTGGCAGCCGGAACGCCCCGCTCCCAGTTGCTCCCGCAAATCTTTCGCCGCGCCCTGATCCTCTTCGTCTTCGGCCTCGCCGTCTATGCCTTCCCCCATTTCGATCTCGGCACGCAGCGTATTCTCGGCGTCCTGCAGCGCATCGCGATCTGCTATCTGGCCGCCTCTCTCATCTTCCTGTTCACCGGTGTGCGCGGCCAAATCCTCTGGATCGTCGGACTGCTCGCGGCGTATTGGATGATGATGACGCTGGTCCCGGTGCCTGGCTACGGCCCCGGCCGCCTCGATGTCGAAGGCAACTTCGCTCATTACGTCGACCGGTTGGCGCTTGGTCCGCATAACTACCAGTCCACCAAAACCTGGGATCCCGAAGGCTTGGTCAGCACCCTCCCCGCGATCGCCACCGCGCTCTTCGGCGTGCTCGCGGGACACCTCCTCCGCCTGCGGCGCTCGCTTGCGGAACGCACGACCTGGCTCTTCCTCGCCGGCAGCCTGTTGACCGCGGCAGGCTTCATCTGCACCGCCTGGCTCCCCATCAATAAGAAGCTCTGGACGGACTCCTTCTGCCTCTTCATGGCCGGCCTCGATTTCACGGTCTTCGCGATCTTCGCCTGGCTCATCGACGGACAAGGCTGGCGCAGGCCCGCTCAGCCGCTGGTGATCTTCGGCATGAACTCGATCGCCATCTACATGGTGTCGGAGGGCGTAGCCGAATTTCTCGATGCTACCTCGCTACAGAAATCCATCTACCGCACCGTGTTTGTTCCGCTGGCATCTCCCGCGAATGCATCGCTCCTGTACTCCCTCGCCTTCGTTGCCGCCATGTTCGTTGTGGCCTGCGTTCTTCACCGGCGCCGTTGGTTCCTGCGCGTGTGAAAATCAGCCCTCAGAGAACCCTTAGAATCAGCTTCATATTCCTGCAGCCCCGTATAGATAGCCACTGTTTTCGCGCCGAAACAAATGTAAAATCGGTCGATTGAGGTAATACCCAGGCGAGGCTCGACATCTTCTAGTTATCTGTCCAGGTCAACGCGTTTGGGTCTGTCAAGGACAGGCGTTTGACCGCGAAAATAAAGAGACATTTGTTGTGCTCCCCGCTCTTGATGGCTGACGGCTTTTTGAGGAAAATAGCCGGGTAGGTCGGTGGGGAGTGGTCTACCTGCGGATGGCGCACGATGAAACACAACAGCATCCTGGTGGTTGATGACGATTCGGAATCTCTGCTGCTCCTGACGGAAATCCTGACGTCCGAGGGTTATAACGCGAGGCCCGCCAACAGTGGCTATTTGGCGATCGCCTCCGCCAACGCCTATCCGCCGCAGCTCATTCTGCTCGACATCCGAATGCCAGGCCTCGATGGCTTCGAAGTCTGCCGCCGCCTCAAAGCCAGCGATACCACTCGTGACGTTCCTCTGATCTTCATCAGCGCATCGAAGTCCTTGGAAGAGCGCGTTGCCGCGTTCGCCTTTGGCGCGGTCGATTACATCGAAAAGCCCTTCCTCCGCGAAGAGTTGCTGGCTCGCGTGCGCACTCACGTGGAGCTCGGCCGCCTGCGCACTGACCTGGAGATGCAGGTCGCGGAACGAACCCTCCAACTGAACGGCACCATCGGCCGCCTGCGCGAAAGTGAAGAGCGCTTCCGGAATATGGCCGATACCGCCCCGGTCATGATTTGGGTCTCCGCACCCGACAAGCTCTGCAGCTTTTTCAATCGCGGATGGCTGGACTTCACCGGCCGAACCCTGGATCAGGAGCTGGCCAACGGCTGGACCGAAGGCGTCCATCCGGACGATCTGGACCGCTGCTTCCAGGTCTATGCCACCTCGTTTGACGACCGCCGTAGTTTCGAAATGGAGTATCGCCTCCGCCGCCACGATGGCGAGTATCGCTGGATCCTCGACCGCGGCGCTCCGAGCTTCTCTTCCGCCGGAGAATTCCGCGGCTACATCGGTTCCGCCATCGATATCTCAGACCTCAAACGCGCCCAGGAAGAAGATCTCTCCCGGGAAAAACTCGAATGCCTTGCCGTCCTCACCCGCGGCATCGCTCACGATTTCAACAACCTCATGGGTAGTATCCTCGCCGAGGCGGAAGTAGCGGAGACCGATCTCGCCGCCGGCATCGCTCCTCGCAACGAAATCCAACAAATTAAGAAGGTCGCAATCCGTTCCTCTGAAATCGTTCGTGAGCTGATGCTGTACTCCGGACAGGAGCGCCCCAGTTTCGAGGCCGTACATCTGTCCGGCCTCGTCGAAGAAATGCTCGAGCTTCTGAAGGCCTCCATTTCGAAGCACGCAACTCTCCACGTGGACCTCAGTAGAGATGTGCCGGCGGTGCGCGGGAATCCTACCCAGCTTCGCCAGATGGTAATGAATCTGATTATCAACGCATCCCAGGCGCTCGGCGAGAAGGCCGGCACCATTCACGTCAAAACCTCTTTCGCCGGCGCCATCCGGGCCTTCCCCCACGAGCACGATTCTTCCAACCTCCACGAATGGGTTCGCCTGGAGATCTCCGATTCGGGCTGCGGCATGACCGAAGAGGAGCGCCTCAAAATCTTTGATCCCTTCTTCACTCGAAAGCCGGGTGGACACGGTCTGGGGCTTGCGGTCGTCCACGGCATCGTCGCGTCCCACGAGGGTTGCGTCAGCGTCGTCAGCCAGCCCGGCAAGGGCACCACCTTCGAGGTCCTTCTGCTCCGCGCCGAAGCCGCGGCGGAGCCTTTGCTCGAGGCCGCCTCCGTCGCCGTGCCCGCCGAGCTCTCCTTGCTCTGCCGCACCATTCTCTTAGTCGAGGATGAGGACACCCTGCAGCTCGCCACCTCCAAAGCCCTGCGAAAGCGAGGACTCCTCGTGCTGGTCGCCGCCGATGGCTGGTCCGCGGTCGAAACCTTTCAGGCCCACGTCGAAGATATCGGCGTCGTCCTTCTGGATTTGACGCTCCCCGGCATTCCGGGCCGCGAAGTCTTGCGCCAGATCCGCGGCATCAAGCCCGATGTCAAGGTCGTGCTCACCAGCGCGTACGATCAAAAAACACCGCTCGGCATCGCTCCCGGCGAACGCGCGCTCACCTTTCTCCGCAAACCCTATGGAGTGGCAGACCTGGTGCGCGGCCTGGAAGCTGCCTGCACGGACAACCCCCGCGATATCGCCGTCTGACGTCCGCCGCTACGAGATGTGCGCGCCGCGCGTGCCTACGTAAACCGAGTACAGCGATTGGCTCGCCAGCATGAATAACCGGTTACGCCGCGGACCGCCGAAACAGATATTCGCGCAAATCTCCGGCAGCAAAATCATCCCGATGCGCTGCCCCTCGGCCGATAGCACGTGGACGCCATCGTAACCCGCGCCGCCGTTCGCCCCCATCCAGATATTGCCGTCCACGTCCGCGCGAATCCCGTCCGCGCCGCCGCGCCTCCCGTTGAGCATCAGGTCGCTGAACACACGCCCTTTGCTCAGCTTGTTCCCGCTCAGGTCGAATACCTGGATGTTCTGAATGCCGGTGTCGGCAACGTATAGCTTTTTGTAATCCGGGGAAAAACAGATCCCGTTCGGCTTATCGAGCGCATCGCTTACTACTTCAATGCGCTTCGTCTGAGGGTCCACCCGGTAAACCGCTTCTTTGTTCTCCTGCTTCGCCTGGTAGCCTTCGTAGTTCCCCATAATTCCGTAGGGCGGATCGGTGAACCAGATTCCCCCATCGGGATGCACCACAATGTCATTCGGCGAATTCAACGGCTTGCCATTATATTTGTCGGCAATCACCGTCACGCTGCCATCGTTCTCGTAGCGCACCACGCGCCGCCCCGCATGCTCGCACGAAAGCTGCCGCCCCTCAAAATCAAACGTATTCCCATTGCTGTAGCCCGATGGATTGCGGAAGGTGCTCACGTGCCCGTCCTCTTCCAACATCCGGAACTGCCGGTTGCTCGGAATATCGCTCCATAAAAGGTATTGCCCCTGCGCGCACCACGCCGGCCCCTCCGCCCACTTCATCCCCACATAATGCCGGTAGATGACCGAGTTGAAGAGTTGGTACTTGGCGAAACTCTTGTCCAGCGCGATGATGTCCGGATCCGGATATCTCACCGTCTGCTGGTTACTCCAGTCGCGCTGCGTCTGCGCCGCGGCGGGAAGCGCGGCGGCAAGGGATAGGAAAGATCGGCGGGTAGGCATCGCCGAAATTGTATATCATTTCCCCCGCCCCTCCCACGCCCTCTCTTTACAGCCTCCCTGCGTCATACTGGTGGTTTGTCCTCCCCTGTCACCAAACCGCCGCGCGATGCGTGGGCCCGCTGGATCGGCCCGGAGACGCTGATCGCCCAGGTGCGCAGCACCATCCCCTTCCTCGAATCGCGACCCTCCGACCCCGCGCGACTCATCGAACTCGGCCAGACGCCCGACGGCTTCCTTCGCATCCTCGCCAATTGGCAAAACATTCTTCGCCCCGGCCTCGCCTTCGAAGAGCAGCTCCAGGATTATTTCGCCTTCTGCCTCGCCTGTCACCACGCCACCGTCGCCACCTTCGTGCCCACCGATGTCGATACCAAGATTCGCGGTATTGTCTGGCACGAATCGCGCGATCCCGACGTCCTCCGGCCCATGCTGCGCCTCGCTCTCGCCTCCCGCCACTGGACGGAACACGGCATCTCCATTCGCAATATTCGCGGTGTCAGCGGCCATAACGGCGAACAGTGGAGCGCCATCGCCGGAGGCCTCGGCCGCCTCCTCGAGCTCGGCGATACCGCCTCCGCCGCCGAAGCCCAGGCCGTCATCGAAACCGAAATCGATCGCGAACAGGCCGTCTTCGATCACTGCGCCGCCGAACGCGACGCCGAGCTCGACGTCCTGCGCCTCTCCATGACCCTCGCCCACAACCGCGGCGATCTCACCCAGGGCATGGGATTCTGGAAACGAACCCCCGTCACCGGCCCCGTGATGGATCATCTCTCGGAGCGTGGCCGCTTCACTCTCGCCGTGCGCGTCTATCAGCACACCGGTCTTTCCGCCGAAGGCCACCGCCATTACCCGCTGCGTTCCGTCAAGGCTCTGCGCCGCTCCCCCGCAACCCTGCTGCCGCTCTGCCCGTTCCTCGACGAATGGGGTGGCGTCATCGCGCACCTCGAAGATAGCCATGAGGTGCTCGAAGCGCTCGTCTCGGGCTGCCATAAGGTGCAGGGCCAGCAGGGCTACTACCGCGCGATCGCCGGCATGCGCGCCGCGTCTTCCGGCGCGTTCGATCGCGCCGCCGCCCGCATGCCCAACGCCGCCCAACGAATGCTTCGCGCCGCCGAACTCCGCAAACTCATCGACGTGCCTCGCGTCTCTTTCGAATCCATGATGCGCAAGCGTGCCCGCGCCGCCC
This sequence comes from uncultured Solibacteraceae bacterium, assembly GCA_963811575.1. Classification (GTDB taxonomy): domain Bacteria; phylum Acidobacteriota; class Terriglobia; order Bryobacterales; family Bryobacteraceae; genus Solibacter. The sequence goes on from CAWERY010000018.1 coordinate 1,580,107, forward strand.
TCGCCATGTTCACCGGAAAGAACTGAGCGACCCATGCTTCTCTGCCCCGTTCGCGATTGCCACCTGGCGCTCGTGCGCGAGCCGCGCCGCCTCGTCTGCCCCCGGCGCCATTCCTTCGACGTTTCGCGCAGCGGCTACATCAACCTGCTCCAGCCGCAGGAACGCCGCTCCCGTCAGCCCGGCGATACCACCTCCGCCATCGCCGGGCGCCGCCGCCTCCACGATAGCGGCGTCACCCAGCCCCTTCTCCGCGCCATCGCCGAAATCATCGCCGCCTCGCCTGGCGACGTCGTCCTCGATGCCGGCTGCGGCGAAGGCTTCTACCTCGGCACCCTCGCCCACGAGTCCGCCTTCGACGCGCACGGCATCGATATCTCCATTCCCGCCGTCGATGCCGCCGCCCGCCGCTATCCCCAATGCCAGTGGATCGTCGGCAACGCCGATCGCTTCGTCCCCTTCGCCGATGCCTCCTTCTCCCTCGTCACTTCCATCACCGCGCGCCTCAATCCCAGCGAGTTCTTCCGCGTCCTGCGCCCCTCGGGCCGCCTCCTCGTCGCCCTGCCCGCCCCCGATGATCTGATCGAACTGCGCGGCGCCGGCCGCGATCGGGTAGCCCGCACCGTCGAACTCATCGCCCCCGCCTTCACCCTGCTCCGTCAGCGCCGCGCCACTACCTCCGCCGAGCTCGACGCCCCCGCCGTTCAGGACGTTCTCCATTCCATCTACCGCCCCCATCCGTCACGGCCGCCCGAAGCCCGGCGAGTCACCTTCAGCCTCGACCTTCTTCTCTTCCAAAAGGCCGCCATCACCGCCTCGTTAGAATCCGCCTCGCTAGAACCCGCCTCGTAGAATAAGATAGATGCCCCGCACGCACATCGCGATCATCGGCGTCCCGCTCGATCTCGGCCAGGACCGCCGCGGCGTCGACATGGGACCTTCCGCCCTCCGCGTTGCCTGCCTCAACGCCCGCGTCGCCTCCCTCGGCTATGAAGTAGACGATTGGGGCAATATCCCCGTCGAACAGAAGGAAGCCTGGCCCGAAGGCGATGCCCACGCCAAGTACCTCGCGCAGATCACCGCCGCCAGCGGCCTGCTCGCGTCCCGCGTCGATGAGGCCCTCACGCGCGGCCACATGCCGCTCGTCCTCGGCGGCGATCACTCCGTCGCCATCGGCACCGTGTCGGGCGTCGCCCGTCACTTCCACGCCCAGGGCGAAAGCGTCGGCCTCATCTGGCTGGACGCCCACGCCGATATGAACACTCCCGAAAGCAGTCCCAGCGGCAACGTTCACGGCATGCCGCTCGCCTGCATCCTCGGCAATGGCCCCGCCGCGCTCGCCGATCTCGGCGGCTTCCGCCCCAAAATCGCGCCGCGCAATACCGCCATCGTCGGCCTCCGCGATGTCGACGCCGCCGAAAAACCTCAGGTCCGCGATTCCGGCGTCCGCGCCTTCACCATGCGCGATATCGATGAGCGCGGCCTCCGCGCCGTCATGGAGGATGCCATCCGCGTCGCCTCCGATGGCACCGCCGGCATCCACATCTCGCTCGATATGGATTTCTGCGATCCAATCGACGCCCCCGGTGTCGGCACTCCGGTACGCGGCGGCCCTACCTATCGCGAAGCGCATTTGGCAATGGAAATGATCTGTGATTCGCGGCGCGTGATTTCGATGGAGGTCGTGGAAGTGAATCCCGTCATTGACGAGAAGAACCGCACCGCCGATTTTGCCGTCGAACTCATCATGTCCGGATTGGGAAAACGCATCTTATGAAATTACGTGTAGCCGTGATTTACGGCGGACGCACCGGGGAACATGAAGTCTCCGTCCGTTCCGCCAAGTCGATCCTCGCCGGCCTGGATCGCGAAAAGTACGACACCATCGAATACTTCATCGATATCAATGGCAAGTGGAACCCGCGCCCCATCCTCCCCGAGCCCGGCGCCCATCCCGATATCGATGTCGTCTTCCCCGTCCTCCACGGCACCTTCGGCGAGGATGGCACCATGCAAGGCCTCCTCGAACTCGCCGACCTCCCTTACGTCGGCGCCGGCGTCCTCGGCTCCGCCGTCTCCATGGATAAGGAGATGATGAAGCGTGTCTGCAAGGAACGCATGTTGCCGATTGTCGATTACGTGACCGTCACGCGCAGCACGCCCAGCATCGTCGAAGCCTGCCGCCGCCTGCCCTTTCCCATGTTCGTCAAGCCCGCCAACCTCGGCTCCTCCGTCGGCATCTCCAAGGCCCACGATGAAAAGGAACTCGAGGCCGCCTTCGCGCTCGCCAAACAATACGACCGGAAGATCATCGTGGAGCGCGGCATCGAAGGCCGCGAACTCGAATGTTCCGTCCTCGGCAACGAAGCTCCCCTCGCTTCCCTGCCCTGCGAGATTCTGCCCTCGCGCGAGTTCTACGATTACGAGGACAAATACCTCCTCGATATGGCGCGCACCCAGGTCCCCGCCGATCTGCCCGCCGAACGCGTAGACGAAATCAAACGCCTCGCCGTCGAATGCTATCGCGCCGTCGAGTGCGAAGGCATGGCGCGCGTGGATTTCTTCCTGGAACGCGAAACCAACCGCCTCTACATTAACGAGATCAACACCATCCCCGGCTTCACGTCCATCAGCATGTACCCCAAAATGTGGGAGCACAGCGGCATCGCCTTCTCTACCCTGCTCGATCAGTTGATCGAGTTCGCCCTGGATCGCCACCGCGCCAAACAGGCCACCCGCTATGCCAAGTAAGGCAGGCGTCCTAGCCTCTCTGCTTTTCGCTCAAACCTTCGCCGCCCGCGCGCAGCCCGCGCCCGCGCACTATACCTGCCGCCGCGCCACCTCCCCCATCCGCATCGATGGCCGCCTCGACGACCCCGCCTGGGCCGCCGCTCCCTGGACCACCGAGTTCGTCGATATCGAAGGCGGCAAGCGTGCCAAGCCCCGCTTCCGTACCCGCGCCAAAATGCTCTGGGACGACGACTACTTCTATATCGCCGCCGAACTCGAAGAACCCGACGTCCGCGCCACCCTCACCGAGCACGATTCCGTCATCTTCCACGACAACGATTTCGAAGTCTTCCTCAATCCCTCCGGCGACGGCCTCAATTACTTCGAATTCGAAATCAACGCCCTCAATACCGGCTGGGACCTCTTTCTCCCCAAGCCCTACAACCAGGGCGGCAAGGCCGATAACAGTTGGGAAATTCCCGGCCTGCGCACTGCGGTAGCCATCGATGGCACGCTGAATAAGTCCGACGACCGGGATCGCGGCTGGACCGTGGAGATCGCCTTTCCCTGGTCTGCCTTCGCCTCTCGCGCCCCCGTCACCCGCCCCAAGCCAGGTCAGCAGTGGCGCGTCAATTTCTCGCGCGTCGAGTGGCGCCACCTCCCCGGCGAAAAGGAAGACAACTGGGTCTGGTCGCCGCAGGGCGTCGTCAACATGCACGTCCCCGGCCGCTGGGCCTACGTGCGCTTCGCGAGGTGAAATGCAAGGGTGAAGCGCAGCGGAGCATTTCTCCTCACGCGATAGAATAGAGGTGCGCCGATGCTCCGCTTCCTTTTAGCCTTACTCTGTGCCGCTTCTCTCTTGCCGGCGCAGGACGATCTCGAAAAACAAATGCGCGCCGTGATTGGCGCTTACGCCATCGCCGCCGAGAACGCCGCGGATCCCATCACCTCGGAACAGGCCTTTTACGCCGGCGCCATCCCCGGCCTGCTCCGTAAGCTCGATCCGCACTCCATCTTTTTTGATCCCGAACAGTTCCAACAGCTCAAGCGCATGGAGTCCTCCACCTCCAAAGGCTTTGGCAGCGTCGTCTCCATTCTTCCCGGCCGCGTCATCGTCCTCCAGACCCTCCCCTCCACGCCGTCACAGAAGGCAGGCCTGGCCCCCGGCGATGAGATCCTCGCCATCAACGGTTACATCATCGGCCAGCTCAATATTGAGCAGCTTCCCCAGCTCCTGGAGCAGTCCCGTCAGCGCCAGGCGCGTCTCGACGTTCGCCGCCCCGGCGTTCCCGGGCTCATGCACTTCACCCTCACTCCCGAGGAAATGCAGTCCCCCAGCGTGGATCGCGCCTACTTCCTCGGCGCGGGCATCGGCTACATTCGCGTCACCAGCTTCGATGAGAAGACCGGGCAGCAAATTAAAGCCGCCGTCGAAAAGCTCGGCGGCGATCGCCTCGCCGGCCTCGTGCTCGACCTCCGCAATAATCCCGGCGGCGTCCTGGGAGCCGCCATCGAGACCTGCTCCCTCTTCCTCAAGCCCGGCATGAAAATCGTCACCGTCCGCGGCCGGCATGTGCCTGAAACTACCGAGACGGTGCCTTCCATCGCCACGCCCTACGGCTTCAAACTCGCCATCCTGGTCAATGAAAAAAGCGCCAGCGCGTCGGAAGTCGTATCCGGAGCCATGCAGGATCACGATCGCGCCACGATTCTCGGCGTCCCTTCCTTCGGAAAGGGCCTCGTGCAGAGCGTCTTTCCGCTAACCCAGGACACCGGGCTCGCGCTCACCACTGCGCTCTATTACACCCCAAGCGGCCGCTCCATCCAGAAGCCGCTCGATGCCGCTCGCTTTGAACTCGGCGGCGCCACCGCGCATCCCAATGTGCAGAGCGAGTTCCGTACCGATAAAGGCCGCAAGGTGACCGGAGGCGGCGGAATTCAGCCCGATATCGTGGTCTATGGCCCGCCCACGAATCGCCTGCGCACCGTCCTCGATGCCTCGGCGTCGTTCACCAACTTCGCCACCGACTACCTGCGCTCTCACAAAATTGACGCCGATTTCGAGGTCTCTCCCGAGCTGCTCGATCAGTTTCGCGTCTTTCTCTCCGAACGCGAGATCCGCCCGGGCCTCACAGAGTGGCTCCCCGAACGCGACTTCATTTCCAACCGCCTGAAGACCGAGCTCTTCAATCAGGCTCTCGGCGTCGAAAAAGGCGACGAGGTCGAAGCCCAGCGCGACCCCGTCATCCTCAAAGCCCTCGAACTCTTCGGCTAACCTCTTTACTTCAAATACGCCGGAAGCACGGACGGTTCGGCGGCAGCAGGCAACCCGCACATTTATTGAATCCGAACCGCGCAACGAGGATCTGCTTACTGTGGCTTTCGGCCAAAGGCATCCCTTGCCGGTGTGTCTCCCATGGCTCAACCTTTCTATCGCCCCTTCAACCAGGCATCTGTCTTCGTCCTGTTGACAGCGCTCTGCCTGCCGCTACGGGCCCAAAGTTCCCGCGATCTGAATGCCGAGGTCGCGGAACTGCGCGCCCTGGTCGATCGGCTTCAGGCGCGCGTCGCTGAACTGGAAACACACCTCAAAGCGAGTGCCATTGCGGGAAAGCCAGCCGTACCGGTATCCGTGCAGGCATCACCTCCGGCCCCGCCTCCTCCGCCGGCTCCTGAGCCCACCTCGGTGGCAGGCTCCACCATCAATTTCCTGATTGACGGATACTATGGCTACAACTTCAACGCACCCATTGGCCGCGCAAACCGCCTCCGGGCATATGACGTAAGCAGCAACAGCTTCAGCATCAGCCAAGCCGGATTGGTTCTGGAGAACGCGCCGGATCCCCAGAAAGGAAAGCGCTGGGGTGCGCGGCTGGACCTCCAGTGGGGACAAGCCACCCAAACACTTCAAGGCAACACAGCGAACGAATCGCGTCCCGAGATTTATCGAAACCTCTTTCAGGCGTATGGCACGTTCATCGTTCCCGTCGGCAAGGGGCTCAAGGTGGACTTCGGAAAGTGGGCAAGTTCCCTGGGTATCGAAAGCAACTACACCCAGGATCAGATGAACTACTCCCGGTCCTACTGGTTTGATTTTCTGCCCTTCTATCATACGGGCGTGCGGTCGAACTACCAGTTTTCGGACCGGTTCGGAGTCAACTATTGGGTCACCAACGGCACGCAGCAGACCGAAGCATTTAACGGCTTCAAAGATCAGCTGGGGGGCGTGATATTGCAGCCGCGCAAGAATATCAACTGGACCGTGAACTACTATTTTGGCCAGGAGCATCCGGACACAATCTATTACCTGTACACCCCGGCGCCCGTTCCGGACCCGCCCACACAGCAGGGAGTTCCGTTCCTACCAATCCAGGGTGCGCCCACAGGAAGACTTCATATCTTCGACAGCTATGTTACGTGGCATGCAACGCAGGCACTCACCTTTGCGCTGGAAGGCGATTATGTGATCCAGCGCCTTTACAAAAGCTCGCCTCCGAAGCATGTAGATGGCGGAGCTGCGTACGCCGAGTACCAGTTCACCAACAAGTTCGCGCTGGCGGGAAGGGCGGAGTACTTGTCCGACCGCGGCGCACTGTTCAGCGGTCTGGACCAGGCGCTGAAGGAGACGACTCTCACTACCACATACCGCTTCGCCGATCGCTTCATGGCCCGGGCCGAATGGCGTTATGACTTCTCAAACCAACCCTTCTTTTATACGAGCGCCTTGGGCGTTCTAAAAAAGAGCCAAGTCACGGCCACCCTCGGGCTCATCTGGTGGTACGGCGGCAAGCAGGGTCCATGGTAGGGCTTGCCAGGAAGCGCCATGGGGCAACTAGGCGGGGTTGAAGTGAACGCGTTGTTTAGCCGCGCATGCTTCGCTCCACTTCACGCTGAACCAGCACACCACTTGGTGGGGTAAGCTTCAGCTTGCCCGTGTGGCGTTGGCCGCAACATAAGCCTCCCGCCCCTTACTGCGGACGCCCAAAAAACTTAAGGATTTCCGGGCAATCCAAATTGTCCTTAGTGCAGGCGCCCGCAATTCCCTGGCGCACTTTATTCAGTTCCAACGCGCTCAGCTCGGTAGAGAGCTCAGCGAACAGCTTCTTCAATTTCGGTTGATACTGGCGCAGCACTTCCCAGTGCGTCACCACCAGCAGCGGTGACTCGCGCAGCAGAATCTTGATCTGCGCATCCGTATACCGCGACCCGGCTTCAGAAGCGGCCCCCACAATGTGGAAGTACTTCGCCATCGCCGTATCCCGGTCGTCCAGAGCCAGCAAAAATACTTCGTCAATCAGTTTATACGCCGGTCCCTTGGGAGCAAAGAGCGCGGGAAATCGCTTTTCCGTATCCTTGGAATCCGCAATCGTATCCAGATCCCAAATGATCTCGGCGCCCTTCTTGCTGGCCGGCAAGGCATCCAAAAAGTCCGCTCCTGCAGGCGCGCTTGGTCTTGACATACAACGCCACCTGGCAGACCAGCGAGCCGAGCCTGTCGCCCGCGGCGTCATTACACATAGAGCGGCCGCCATCATCGCCGGCCGGCACCGTCATCTCGGAAAGACACTGGAAATAGGTTTGATACTCCTGGTGAATCTCTTCCGCCGAAGCTGGTTCCACCGCCTTCGAACTACTCGATGCGGCGAACTTCGGCCAGTTGCGTGGCGCTCGCTTCATTAACGAGAGCCAGGAATCGTACAGGCCCTTGCGAACCAGGCAGCCCGTGGGCTCCGCCGCGGATGCGGCGGATGCCACGAGCAACCCGATGAATATGAGCCTGGCGGGTCTTCTCATCCAATTTCCTCCAAAGCCCCGTCCGTGCCGTTTAGAACGTGAACTTGAAGCCGAACTGCAGTTCGCGAGGGTCGGCCTGGCTGAGCACCTGGCCGAAGGTCGGATCGTTCAAGATGCGTCCCACCAGAATGAAATTCGGGTGATTGAGCGCGTTGAAGAATTCGCCTCGGAACTGGAGGTCCATCCGTTCCTTGATCCGGAAGTGACGAACCAGTACTGCGTCGGCATTCAGGTAGCCGGGGCCGATCAGCGTATTGCGTCCCACGTTGCCGAAAGCGCCGGTCGCGGGCGCCGTGAAGGCCGCCGTGTTGAAGTAGCGCGCGGTGCTCATCTGCGATGCCGGCAGCTCGTAGGTCTGTCCCGGAACCGCATTGGGCCGCACGAAGATGCCGCCCGTGCCCGCGCCCACACCCGCCGTGTCTCCCCGCAGATTGATCGTGTACGGGAATCCGGATTGCGCCGAAACGATCCCGGAGACTTCCCATCCGCCCAGAACCTTGGAGCCCACGCCGTAGCGAAGGTACTTCTGGTTGCGGCCGAACGGCAGTTGGTAAACTACCGTGTTGACCAGGCGATGACGCGCGTCGAACGATGCCAGTCCGCGCTCCGCCTGCAGGTTGAAAGCGTCCTGCGCCGGAGAGTTTTCACTGCCGTTGACGCCGCCTGCGTTGCGGAACTGAGGCGCATTGGTGATCGCCTTCGAGAAGGTGTACGATGCCAGCCAGGAGAATCCGTTCGTGAAGGGCTTCTCCGCCCGCACGTTCAGCGCGTGATAGTTGGATTGCGCCGAGTGCGGCAGGTAGTTGATGAAGCCCACCGGAACGCTGCTGCCCTGAACGTTTACATAGGAGGGGAACGTCGTTCCCGGAGCATAGTCCAGAGCGACATACGGGCGGCGCGGGTCGATTGCGCCCAGGCCGGGCTGCGCGTTGTTCGGCTGCACATTCTGCTCGAGCTTCAGTCCGAGGCTCGCCATATAGCCGGCTTCGATCACGATCTTTTTCGCGATTTCGCGCTGCACCGTGAGTGTCCACTGCAGCGAGTAGCTCGTGCGCTGGTTGATATCGATGCCCGCCTGTTGAATCTGGGAAGGTCCCACAATCGCCGGTCCAAAGATATCGAAGCCGCGGAACTGCGGCACGAAGTTATTGCTGGTCAAGGTCTGAATCAGGTTGTCCGGCAGGCCGGCGGCCAGGCGGAAGAGCGGGTTGAAATCGGAAGCGGCATAGTAGACGCCGGCGCCGGCGCGAATGACCGTCTTCGGGTTAGCGGACCACACAATACCGGCCCGCGGAGCGAAGTTATTGTAGTCGGTATGCGCGCAGCCCTTGGGCGTGTTGCCCTGGCCGCAGATGAACAACTGGGGCTTGTAGAAAGCAGTCTTGCCGGAAGCGAAGATGGCCTGCGGAGACGGCACGTTGCTGTAATCGATGCTCGACATCTGCTGACGCGCATCATAGACCGGCGGCGCCAGTTCGTAACGCAGTCCGAAATTCAGCGTAAGGCTGGGCATCACGCGGAAATCGTCCTGAATATAAGCGGAGTACAACCACTGCCGCCCATCGATGCGGCTCGGGCCAACCGAACGGTTGCTCACCGCCGGCAGGGCCAGGTAAAAGCTCGCCAGCGCGTCGCCGGTTCCGTCCGTCGCGGCGGTCCGCGTCGTGAAGCCGTTCGTAAACTGGAAGTTCGCCAGCGAACTGGGCGCTTCGTACCGGTTATACTGCACCTGCACCACTTCGCCGCCGAACTTCACGGCGTGGCGGCCGTGCTCCCACAGAATGTTGTCGTACGCCTGATAGGTGTTATCGCGAACCGATACGATACCGCCGGCTGTTGTGCCGGTGAAGCTTCCCGCGCCGCCCATTGTCGGGTAGCCGGAGACCAGGAATTGCGGCAAGGGAGTGGTCGTGCCATTGACGTTAAAATTCAATTCGGGCAGACCGTTGACCTGCCGGAAGCGGCTGAATGCCACGCGCATTTCGCTCACCAGTGTCGGCTTGATCGTCTTGGTGATTCCCACCACGAAGTTCTGCGGGCGAACGTTGTTGACATTGTCGCGGCCCGTGACCGTGGCCGGAATGATCGCGTCTTCATTGGCCATGGAGTAGCGCCCAAATAGATTGATGCTGGGCGAAACCAGGTAATCCACGCGGCCGGAGTAGTTGTTGTTGGTCTGCTTGAGCAGTCCGTTCGCGTTCACAAAGCTCGAGGCTCCTACGTTGGGCAAAGGCAGGGCCTTCGCCGCCGCCAGCGCCTGTGCGTTGATCCTCTGCGTGGGGATGATGTTGCCCGGGAAGGGGGTGCGGACGCCGTTCTGCAGCGTGTCCGGGTCGAAGATGCCGCCCTTCGTCGCAGTGAAGTTACCCGCCAACTGCAGCGCGGTCGGCACCGATACCGTGGTCAGCCCAGCGCCGGCCTGGCGCAGGCGGAGCGCTTCATAAGAGAAAAACCAGAATGCCTTGTTGGGTTTGATCGGGCCGCCCACGGTGGCGCCGAACTGGTTGCGGCGATACTCGGGCAGCTGCGGCACAGGCAGGTTGAAAGGGCGCGCGTCCACTGCGTTGTTCCGCAGGAATTCAAACGCCGCGCCGTGAAATGCATTGGTGCCCGTCTTGGTGACAACGTTGATCTGGCCGCCCGAAGCCCGGCCGAACTCCGCCGGGAACAGGCCGGTCTGCACCTGGAACTCCGCGATCGAATCCAGCGACGGCGAGTAGTTCAGGCTGTTGTAATCGGGATCCAGGTTGATGCCGCCATCCAGCAGGAACGCCGTGTTATTGGTTCGTCCGCCGGAGACGCTGAGACCGCCAATCGCTCCCTGCCGGTTCAAATTCTGTTGCACCGCGCGGCCGCCGCTGTTGGCTCCGGGAACAAGCAGCGCGAGTTGCAGGAACTGCCGTCCATTGAGCGGCAGCGACTTGATCTTTTCTTCACCGATCACCGTGCCTTGCGATGCGGTTTCCGCGTTGAGTAGCAGTTGCTGGGTATGCACCTCCATAATCTCGAGGTTGCTGCCAACTTCCATCTGCACGTCCAGGCGGCCCGCCTGGGCCACGTTCAACGCTAACTCCGCACTGTGAAACTGCTTCATTCCTGGCGAATCGATGGTGATTTCGTAATTGCCTGGAATCAGCAGGCTGAAGCGATAGAGTCCTTGAACATCGCTCAAAGCTGTCCGCTGGTTGTGGGTGGCCACGTTGCGTAGCGTGATCTTCGCCCCGGCCACCACAGCCGCACCGGAATCGGTGATGGCTCCGGATAACGAGGCTGTATCAGATTGGGCAAACGCGGCAAAAGCGATTAGTGAAAGTACTAGCAGTTTCTTCATTTGCTCGGTCTTCTTTCAGGGGGGGTTATAGAACTACCTGGGCCGTATTGTACGAACTAGTCCACTGTCGAGTAAATAGATACTTTAGATAAGTTAGTAATGCATAACGTGGCATAAGGTGATTTCTTGTAATATCTTTGCTTGTGGAAAACGAGGGCAGGACGCCTGGTGAGACGCCTGCCCCTCAATAAACTACGAGTTAGTTGTGGTTGCCGTTTCTGTGTTGCCATTCGTTGATTGTCGCCCTGTGTTGTCATCGCCATTCCGCACCGTCACGGCCGGAAGCGCTTTCACGCCTTCGACCTTTACCGCGGTAAGTTGAGTTGGGGTCCAGGCCCAGCAGCGTAAGAATCGTGGGTGCGATCTGGGTCGTCGTCACCACCGCGCGTACTTGTCCCGGCGCGATCGAAGGGCCGGTCAACATCAGCGGTACGTGTGTCTCGTTCTCGTTGAAACCGCCGTGCTCCGCCAACACCTGGACCGCGGGTTCATAAGTGGTGCCCGAGTTCGGCACAATTACGACATCCGGCGGCGCCGGGTCGGAGAGCGGATCGGGGAACAACAACTTCAACGATTCGCCGCTCAGAATCTGCGCCGTGTTCAAAGTGGTCTCATTGGCACCCGTCGTGAGTACGTTCACCACGCTGGCCGTCTGCGTCTGGTCTTTCAGCCAAAGGAAGGCGGTCGTCTTCTGGGTCAGTTTGGCAATCGCCGGAGCCACCGCCGGCGGCGCCGGGAAGCCGGTAAGTCCCGCCAGGTTGAGCACTTTCTGAATCGCGCTGGTGGATTCCACGAAACGCTTGCTCGGGTCGAGCGAGGTCTCGCCGTGCTTGGCCATCACGATGATCGCGGTCGAATTGGTCAGGCCCTTCGCCGCCAGTTCCGATACCATTCTTTCCGATCGACGTGTCCACATAACTCAACGCCATCGATCAGGTCGGCATTGGGCGTGCTAAGGTCATCCTGGTAGCCGCCCACCACGGGCAGCAGCGAATCCTTCTTAGCTGCGTTGATTGCCTGAAAGTTCATTCCGAACAGAGCCGGGGTGGCCATCGACTTCGTGCCCGTATGGTCCTTGCCGTCGATTTCGTTGATCACGCTCTTCACACGCAGTTCGTCAAACGCGATCGTATCCGCGATCTTGAGCAGCGCGTTGTTGCACGTCGAGGGAGCCGTGAACGGATAGCACGCGATCTCCGGGGTATAGAGGTCGCCCACACCCGTGCCCGAAGGCCCGTTGAGGAAATCGTACGAAGGCCGCTTCTCGGAGTAGGCAGTGGACATGTGCGCCGCTTTGACTACTTCGAAAACCGTGTTAACCCGCATCATATTGTGCGGCAGTACTGGCGTGCAGACGCCATTTACGATCTGCAGGGGAACCTTGGTCGGGTCCACTCCGGTGCTGCCGTCAAGCGCCAGATTGATGCCCTGTTTCAGATCGATCACCGCGCCCGCGGGCCCCGTGCAATTGCTGCCCGGAGGAAACCACGCCCGGTTATAAGCGTCGTCATAATACATTCCGCCCAGCGCGGGCGAAGCGCCCGAGAAGATACCGACCGTGGAAGGAATCGAGTCGGACGGCTTGGTGGTCGTCGCGTTCGTGTAATTCGCTCCTTGCGCAGATAGCTTGGCTAGCGCGGAATTTGGGTTGTTCTTGACCCAAAGCGCCAGATCGAGTGCGTGCATTCCGTCTACGCTGATAACCAGCACGTGCCGTACTTTGCTGTTGTTATCGTCCGCATGAAGTATTCCCACGCGCATTAATACAGAAGCCTGCATTAATAGCGCGAGCATCGCGAGTTGTTTCGGGCGTCTCATGTACTTCCTCTCCATTGGCGTGGTTGGGGTTCAGGATGGTCGACAGAATAAGAAATGCTGCCCTCTGGGCCCACAACCCTTTTTTGTTATGGATCTAACATGATCCATGTCCGCCGAGAGTACTATGCGTACTGTAATGCCCAACAATAGTATCTTTGGAGAGGGTAGTAACGGTGGTACGCCGTTTGGCCGGCTTGGTTATGGGACGATAACCCCTTGCTTTTATTGAAGATATCGCCTCGTAGTACTCGCGTCCGCCGGCACGGCTTCTGCAAAGCTATAGTTGCAAGACCCGCCGTCCTTACGCCGGGTGCGTGCTCGCTTCGCCGCCACGGACTTTACGACCAGCGATTCCAGAACCTTCTGATCCACATCGGTGAGTTTCTTGATATAGAGGCAGCCGCCACCCGTGGTGTGCTTGCCAAGTTTCCCCAGCAGCGCCTCGCATTCGCTGAACCCGCTCATGCCGTAGACAACAGTCGCCGCCTTGCGCGGCGAGAAACAGGCGAACGGCATGTCACCCTCCCGCCCACTCTCGTACTTATAGTGGTAGCTGCCGAAGCCGATGATCGATGGTCCCCACATCTTCGGCTTTTCTCCCGTTGCACCCTGCATCAGGTTGATCAGCGATTTGGCATCCGCCCGCTTGGCCTCGTCAGGAAGGGCGTCAATATACTCCGCCACACTCAATTTCGTCGGCTTGGTCTTGTTCTCCGCCATTGCTGCGTCCCTCCGTCTCTTAGAAAGCCTAATCCAGCCTAAGGAATCGCGCAATCCTCCCGTCACGCCAACATCAAAAATATTTTCGGTCCGCCAATGGATTCCGTTTCAGCGACTTACTCGACTAACTCCCGCCTGGCTCGCCCGAATTCCGCGCACGGCTCTTGTAAAATGGATCCAGGTGCAATGTTTTCGGGCCTGAATCATGCAAACGGGCTATGTATAGCCCGCTTTTGACAGTAATCTCCGCTAAGTCTTTTATATTCAACACCGCCAATCCGAAAAAGCGGGCTATGCATAGCCCGTTTCCACGTGCGGGATGCCATAATGAGTTTCGGAGGCTCGAGAGTGGCCACGTTGACATCGCCGGTTTCCATTTCCCTCGAAAACGAAAAGAATCCCTGGCTCGCCGCCGCCGCGCGCTTTGAAGAGGCCGCGATGCGGCTCAAGCTCGACGACGGAATGCGCAAGGTGCTTGGCACCCCGTCCAAGGAACTCACCGTTCATATCCCCGTCCAGCTCGACGACGGCCGGATCGAAGTCTTCACCGGATATCGCGTCCAGCATTCCATCGCGCGCGGTCCCGCCAAGGGCGGCATCCGCTTCGCGCCCGATGTGACGCTCGACGAAGTCCGCGCGCTCGCCTCCTGGATGACCTGGAAATGCGCCGTCGTCAACATCCCCTTCGGCGGCGGCAAGGGCGGCGTCATCTGCGATCCGCACATGCTCTCCGATACCGAACTCGAAAAACTCACGCGCCGCTACACCGCCGAGATCATCGATTTCATCGGGCCCGGAACGCGACGTCCCCGCGCCCGACGTCAACACCAACGACCAGATCATGGCGTGGATCATGGACACCTACTCCATGCACGCCCGCCACACCGTGACCGCCGTCGTCACCGGCAAGCCCATGGCGCTCGGCGGTTCGCGCGGCCGTCCGGAAGCCACCGGCCGCGGCTGCATGATGGTCACCCAACGCGCCCTCACGCCTGATGCGCAAACGCCCCGAAGATACCCGCGTGGTGATTCAAGGCTTCGGCAACGTCGGCGGCATGGCCGCCAGGTTGATGAGCGCGGCCGGCTTCAAGATCATCGCGCATCGTCGAATACGATGGCGCGGTCTACAATCCCAACGGCCTCGATATCGCCGCGCTGCAGCAGCATCGCAAGGAAACCGGCTCCATCACCGGCTTCCCCGGCGGCGAAGATATGGATAAGACCGAGGCCATGTTCCTCGATTGCGACGTCCTGATTCCCGCCGCCACGGAGAACGTCATCACCTCGCAGAACGCCGCATCGCGTGCGCTGCAAAATTCTCTGCGAAGGCGCCAACGGCCCCACCACTCCGCTCGCCGACTGAAATCCTCGCCGAGCAAGAAGGTCTTCGTGATTCCCGACATTCTGGCCAACGCCGGCGGCGTCACCGTCTCCTACTTCGAATGGGTGCAGGACCGCCAGGGCTTCTTCTGGAACGAGGACCTGGTCAATGAGCGCCTGCAGGAGATCATGGATGAAAGCTTCGACGCCATCGTCGCCTATGCCGAAGAGCACCGCGTCAACAATCGCACCGCCGCCTACATGGTGGCGCTCGATCGCGTCGCGCAAGCCATCAAGCTGCGCGGCATCTACGCCTAGCCGGACGGGCCTCCCCGTTCTCCCGTGCGAGACTGTACGTAGCGAATGTCCGACGCCTCCACGCCGCTGATGCGGCAGTACAACAGCATCAAGGAGCAGGTGCCCAATGCCCTGCTCATGTTTCGCCTCGGCGATTTTTACGAGCTCTTCTTCGAAGACGCCGTGACCGCCGCGCGCGAACTCGAAATCACCCTCACCGCGCGCAATAAGGAAAAGGGCAACGCCATCCCCATGTGCGGCGTCCCCTTCCACGCCGCCGAAGGCTACATCTCGCGCCTCATCCAGAAGGGCTACCGCGTCGCCATCTGCGATCAGATGGAGGACGCCAAGCTCGCCAAGAAACTGGTGCGCCGCGAAATCACGCGCGTCGTCACGCCCGGCACCGCCATGGATGCCAACCTCGTGCGCTCGCGCGAGAACAACTTCCTCGCCGCCGTCGGCCGCTCCGGCGCGCGCTCCGCCGTCGCCCACGTCGATGTCTCCACCGGCGAATTCCGCGTCACCGAAATGGAACCCGAGGAAGTCGCCGGTGCCCTCGAACACCTCGGCGCGCGCGAAGTCCTCTTCCCCGGCGACCTGCCGCTCCTCACCGGCGAAGATCGCTCCGGCCTGCGCTTCGTGCGCACCGAACTCGAAGACTGGGTCTTCACGCTCGACTACGCCGACCGCACCCTGCGCGATCATTTCAAGCTGCTCTCGCTCGATGGCTGCGGCCTCGCCAACCGTCCCGCCGCCGTCGGCGCCGCCGGAGCCATCCTCCACTACCTGCGCGACACGCAGCGCGCCGCGCTCGATCATCTCGACCGCCCCACCTACTACGATCGCGCCGATTCCATGGTGCTCGACGCCGTCACCGTGCGCAACCTCGAACTGATCGAGCCGCTCTTCGCCGCCGATTCCGGCGGCATGCACGCGCAGCCCACCGTGCTCGGCGTGCTCGATCAGACCCTGACCGGCATGGGCGGCCGCCTGCTCCGCCAGCGCCTGCTGCGGCCCTCCATGAAGCGCGCGGAAATCGAACAGCGCCTCGACGCCGTCGGCGAACTGCCAGCAGCAGACCATCCTGCGCGCCGAACTGCGCAAACAACTCGGCGGCATTCTCGATCTGGAACGCCTGCTCGCCAAAGTCACGCTCGGCTCCGCCGGCCCGCGCGATGTGCTCGCGCTCGGCCGCTCGCTCGAAAAGATTCCCGGCCTGAAACGCTGCTTCGACACCCAGCAGGCCGCCCGCCTGCGCAATCTCCACGATCGCCTCGACGAACTCCCCGACGTCGCCGGCCTCATTCTGGATGGCATCTCCGACGAGCCGCCGCTCAACCTCGTCGATGGCGGCACCATCCGCGCCGGCTTCCACGCCGAGCTCGACGAACTGCGCGACCTCAGCCAGAACGGCAAGCAGTACATCGCGCAGATCGAAGCCCGCGAACGCCAGCGCACCGGCATCGCCTCGCTCAAGGTTCGCTTCAATAACGTCTTCGGCTATTACATCGAGATCACGCGCGCCAACCAGCACCTCGCGCCCGCCGACTACGAACGCAAGCAAACCCTGGCCAACGCCGAGCGCTTCACCACGCCCGAGTTGAAGGATTACGAGCGCAAAGTGCTCGACGCCGAGGAGAAGATTCTCACGCTCGAAAAGGAGCTCTTCGCCGACGTTCGGAAGCGCGCCGCCGCGCACGCGCAGCGCATCCGCGCCACCGCCGCCGCCGTCGCCGAACTCGACGTCACTGCCTCGCTTGCCCAAGTCGCCGCGGAGAATCGCTATCAACGCCCGGCATTCTCCGATTCCGGCGAGATGCGCATCATGGCCGGCCGCCATCCCGTGATCGAACGCCTCACCGAGCAGGAGGCCGGCCGCTTCATCCCGAACGATCTCTACCTCAACGATTCCACCGACCTGCTCGCCATCATCACCGGCCCCAACATGGGCGGCAAGAGCACCTACCTGCGTCAGGCCGCGCTGATCGCGATCCTCGCGCAGATGGGGTCGTTCGTCCCCGCCGAATCGGCCAGCCTGCCGGTGATCGACCGCATCTTCACCCGCATCGGCGCGTCCGACAATCTGGCGCGCGGCCGCTCCACCTTCATGGTGGAGATGACGGAGACCGCGGTGATTCTGAATACCGCGACCGAACGCAGCTTCATCGTGCTGGATGAAGTCGGCCGCGGCACCGCGACTTACGACGGACTCGCCCTGGCCTGGGCGGTGGTCGAACACATCCACCAGCGGACCCGCGCCAAGACGCTCTTCGCCACCCACTATCACGAACTCACCGAACTCGCCGAGCAGCTCAGCGGCGTGCGCAATCTCATGGTCAGCGTGAAAGAAGCCGGCGACCACATCATCTTTCTGCGCAAGGTCGAGCCCGGCAAGGCCGACCGCAGCTATGGCATCGAAGTCGCGCGCCTGGCCGGTCTGCCGATCTCCGTGATCGAGCGCGCCCGCGAAGTCCTCAAACTGCACGAGCGCAGCGAGCATGCGGTCAGCGGCGAATTGGTGAAGTCCGAGGATCGCGGACCGGTGCAGATCCAGATGTTCGAGCCGGTCGGCTACGGCATCGCGGAACGGATCCGCGCCCTCAATGTCGACGAACTGCGCCCGATCGAGGCGCTGCAGTTGTTGAGCGAATTGCAGAAGGAGTTGAAGCGGTCATGAGAGTCGCCGGAGTGATGAGCGGAACTTCGCTCGACGGAATCGACGTCGCCATCGTCGAGATTCGCGGACGGCAGGTAGAGACGGTCGGGTTCACATCGAGCGCGTATCCGCCGGCGGTGCGCGCCGCAATTCTCGAAGTATCGAACGCGGTCACCACCACGGCGGCGATTTCGCGCCTGAATTTCCAACTCGGTGAACTCTACGCGCGCGCCGTGCGCGCCGCCATGCGAACGCTTCGGCCCGGTCGAACTGATCGGCTGCCACGGACAGACCATCTATCACGAGGGCCGTTCCAACACCATGCAGATCGGCGAAGCGGCCGTAATCGCCGAGCGCACCGGCGTGCCGGTGGTCTCGAACTTCCGCGTGCGCGACATCGCCGCCGGCGGCCAGGGCGCGCCGCTGGTGCCTTACGTCGATTACCTGCTGTTCCGCCACCCGCAAGCGTACGCGAATCGCGCTCAACATCGGCGGCATCGCCAACATCACGGTGATCCCCGCCGGGGGAGCACCGGAAGAAGTGGTGGCCTTCGACACGGGTCCCGGCAACATGGTGATCGATGCGCTGGCGCGCGAATACTCGAATGGAAAATTGACTTGCGATCGTGGCGGGAAAATCGCGGCCGCCGGCAAGGTGGATACTGCCCTGTTGGATGAACTGATGCGCGACCCTTACTATCAAGCGCAAGCCGCCGAAGAGCGCGGGGCGGGAACAGTACGGCGCGGAGTTCCTGGCGAGGATCAGGAAGAGCGGGTCTGCCGCGAGAGCGATCTTATCGCCACCGCTACTGTATTTACCGCGGCCACGATTGCACTGGCGGTTCGCGCTTGGGCAACCGGGTCTACCGATTTGATTGCGAGCGGAGGCGGCGTGCACAACCCGCAGATCATGGCGCACCTCGCCGGTTTTCTCCCGGGGGTGGATCTTTCCACATCGACCGATCATGGGATTGATGCCGATGCGAAGGAGGCGATAGCGTTCGCAGTCCTCGCCCATGAGACCTGGCGGCGAAAGCCGTCGAATCTGCCATCGGCTACAGGCGCGAACCGCGCCGTAGTATTGGGGATGATTACGCCTTAGGAATTACCGATATAGAGGCTGGGCTTCGGCCGCTGGGGTGGGCGGCACCATCTGATCTCCAACACGCATCGATTTCCAGTCGTAAGTAAACTTCTTACCACAGTCCAGGCAGACCACATAGGTGGGCGCGTTGGATTGTGCAAGAGTAGCGCCAGCAGGTCGGCGGCCGGGCGTGATTGGGAAGGTGGTGCGTTGATGACCGCACCCAAACAGAGCATTCAGAACCGATTGAAGCATAAAGCGCCCCCTTCGCTCTGTTAGATACACGCGGCGGCCACAAAGTTTCAGATTCGCGGCCCGAGGTGGTGCTGCCTGCCGTACGAATACCGACACTAATTCATCGAAAATGCCTGCATTGATTCAGTTAGTTCCTAATTGAAACGCGATCGCACGCGCAATAAGAGTGCCGTGAAAGCGGCCATTTTCGATGAATATCTCATTAGTGTGCATGCCGGCGACAATTACCCCGGCCAGGAAAATTCCGGCTCGCGTGCTCTCCAGAGTTTCCGGATCGGTGCGCGGACGCAAGGTATCGGGCTCCAGCGTAATTCCGGTGGCGTTCAGGAATTCCAGGTCGGGACGGTACCCTACCAGCGCGAAAACAAAGTCGTTCGCAATCGTGACTTCCCCGTCGGGTGTCGCGATACGTATCGAATCCTTGTCGATTTCCACTACGCGGGAGTGAAAATATGCGCGAATTTCCCCGTTCTTAATTCGATTTTCGATGTTCGGCTTGATCCAGTATTTAACCGAATCAGAGATCGCCGCACCTCGATGGATGAGTGTAACCCGGGCGCCGGTCCAAAATAATTCCAGCGCCGCGATAGCCGCTGAATTCTTGGCGCCGATCACCGCGACGTCATGGTTGTAATAGGGATGCGGCTCTTTGTAATAATGCAGCACCTTGCTCGAGTTCTTCGCCGGGCACGTTTAACTGGTTGGCCACGTCGTAGTAGCCGGTGGCCAGCACGATCTTGCGCACGCGGTACAGGTGATTCTCGCCCAACCGGTCCGTGGTGAAGACTTCGAACGCGCCGTCTTCTCCGGCGATGCGGTCTACGCGCTCGTACTGGTGAATATTGAGGTGATAGTGCTCCGCGACCTTGCGGTAGTACTTGAGCGCCTCGGTACGATTGGGCTTCTCATTCAGGCTGGTCATCGGGATATTGCCGATTTCGAGCAGCTCCGGCGTGGTGAAGAAGGACATGTTGGTGGGGTAGTGGTAAATCGAATTCACCACGCAGCCCTTCTCGATGAGAACCGTCTTCACGCCGCGTTGTTCGAGCTCGATTCCGCAGGCGAGGCCGGTGGGCCCGGCCCCTACCACCAAGGCGTCGAAGGTTTCGGTCATGGGCTTAGAGCTTGCCTTCGACGTCCGCGTAGACCGCCGCCAGCGCCGCATCGAGCGCCGAAGGGTCCTTGCCGCCCGCCTCCGCCATATCGGGACGTCCGCCGCCCTTGCCGCCGACCGCGACTGCGCGACAGCTGCTGGCCAGCTTTCCGGCGTGGACTTTCGCGGTCAGATCTTTGGTGACCGCGGAGATGATGGCGACATTGCCATCTTCCACCGATGCCAGCACCACCACCGCGGACTTCCACTTGTTGCGCAGCGAATCGGCGAGTGCCCGCATCTGCTGACGGTCCATGCCATCGAGCCGCGCGGCAGACGACCTTCACATCCTTGATGGTGTGCGCCTGAGCGTCGAGCGAACCGACGGCTGCCTGCGCCAGTTTGTTCTTGAGCTGCTCCACCTGCTTTTCCAGGGC
Organism: uncultured Solibacteraceae bacterium; assembly: GCA_963811575.1. Lineage (GTDB taxonomy): Bacteria > Acidobacteriota > Terriglobia > Bryobacterales > Bryobacteraceae > Solibacter. Next base: position 1,600,639 of record CAWERY010000018.1, read on the forward strand.
GCGCTCATTGGCGAGCATCTTCTCCACGTGCTCGATGAGCGCGGGCTCGCTGACCTTGACCATGTCGGCGACGCGCTTCACCGCTCCGCTGGTCTCCTGATACTGGCGCAGCGCCGCCTCGCCGGTAATCGCCTCGATGCGCCGCACACCGGCCGAGATGCTGCCTTCGTAGACGATCTTGGCGACGCCGATATCGCCGGTGCGCTGCACGTGCGTGCCGCCGCAAAGTTCGCGGCTGAAACCCGGGACGGAAACCACGCGCACTTCTTCGCCATACTTTTCGCCGAATAGCGCCATGGCGCCGGTGGCGATGGCCTGGTCGAGCGGCAGAATATCGGTCTGCACGGCGGTGTTACGCAGGATCTCCTGATTCATCAGGCGCTCGACTTCCTCGAGCTCGGCGTGATCCAAGCCGGCGTAATGCGTGAAATCGAAGCGCAGGCGGCCGGGGTCCACGATGCTGCCCGCCTGCTTCACATGCTTGCCGAGTACGGTGCGCAGCGAAGCGTGCAGCAGATGGGTGGCGGTGTGATTGCGCCGCGTGGCGTCGCGCAGCGGCACGGCAACTTCCGCGCGCAGCGTATCGCCGACCGCGACGGGCGCGGCGGTCACGATGCGATGGACGGTGAGTCCGGGAACGCCGGGGAAGGCAGTTTCGACATCGGCGACCTTTTCGCCGGAGGCGGCGTAGAGCACGCCGTGATCGCCGACCTGTCCGCCGGATTCGGCATAGAACGGCGTCTGGTCGAAGACCAGTTCGGCCCTGGCGCCGGCCGGCACCTGCTGCACGGATTCTTTATCCACGATCAGGCCGACGACGCGCGAGGTGGCTTCGACATCGGTGTAGCCGAGGAATTTGGTGCGGCCCTGCTCCAGCAGTTTCTGATAGGCCGGAGTGACCGCGGCTTTTTCGGCGCCCTTCCAACTGGCGCGGGCGCGTTCGCGCTGCTGCTCCATTTCGACGTCGAAGGACTCGCGGTCGATCGCCAGGCCGTGTTCGCGCGCCATGTCTTCCTGCTCATCGAGCGCGAGCCCGTAGGTGTCGTAGAGCTTGAACGAGAGCGAGCCGGGAATGGTAGCTGCCCTGAATGCTCTTAATCGCATCGTTGAAGACACGCTCGGCAACCAGGAAGGTGGTGGCGTAGCGATGCTCTTCGTCTTTGGTGACGCGCGCCACGCGCTGCACGCTTTCCATCAACTCGGGATACGGGCCCTGCATCAGCTCGGCGACGAAGCCGGTGAGTTTGTAGAGGAACGGATCTTCCACGCCGATCATGCGCACATTGCGCAGGGCGCGGCGCATGATCTTGCGCAGCACATAGCCGCGGCCTTCGTTGGAAGGGCACCACGCCGTCATGAATCAGAAACTCGGTGGCGCGCGCGTGATCGGCAACGATGCGCAGCACGGTATCGGTGCGGGTATCGGCGCCCGGGGTCACGCCGAACATGCCGGCGGCGTGCTCGATGATGGGGTAGATCAGGTCGGTATCGTAGTTGGTGATCTTTCCCTGCAGGATGGCGGCGACGCGTTCGAGGCCCATGCCGGTATCGATCGAGGGACGCGGCAAGGGGTTCAGTTTGCCCGAGGTGTCGCGATCGTACTGCATGAAGACGAGGTTCCAGATTTCGACAAAGCGTCCGCCGGCATCATTGGGGAACTGCTCGTGTTCGCGGCCGGGTTCGGCGGCTTCGACGCCGAGATCGTAATGAATTTCGGAGCACGGGCCGCAGGGGCCGGTTTCGCCCATCTGCCAGAAGTTGTCCTTCTCATCGAGGCGGAAGATGCGGCTTTTGGGAATGCCGGTGACTTTCTGCCAAAGCACCTCGGCTTCATCATCTTCGCGGAAGACGGTGACGTAGAGCTTGTCTTTGGAGAGACCGTAGTCCTTGGTGATCAGCTCCCACGCGATACGCGATCGCCTCGGCCTTGAAGTAATCGCCGAAGCTGAAGTTGCCCAGCATTTCGAAGAAGGTGTGATGGCGGCGTGTATAGCCGACGTTCTCCAGGTCGTTGTGCTTGCCGCCGGCGCGCACGCATTTCTGCGAACTCGCGGCACGCGAATAGTCGCGCTTCTCCTGTCCAAGGAAGACATCCTTGAACTGATTCATGCCCGCGTTGGTAAAGAGCAGGGTCGGGTCGTTGGCCGGCACCAGCGAAGAACTGCGCACCACGCGGTGGCCGCGTTCGGCAAAAAAGTCGAGAAAACGCTGTCTGATTTCGTGACCTGTCACGGAGCTTCCTTAATTGAGGTGGACTAACCTCAATTGTAGCGAAGAGACGGGCTGGCGGGCCCGTTTGCGAGTAGAATAGAGCGATCGCGGACCGGACCCATGGAGCTGACCCTCGGCGCAAAACTCGGCCCGTACGAAATCCTCTCACGGATCGGCGAGGGTGGCATGGGGCAGGTATGGAAGGCGCGGGACACGCGACTCGACCGTATCGTTGCCGTCAAGACATCCCACGCAAAGTTCAGTGAACGGTTTGAGCGCGAGGCCCACACAGTGGCCGCGCTGAATCATCCCAACATTTGCACACTGTATGACGTTGGCCCCGATTACCTGGTGATGGAATACGTGGAAGGCTCGGAAATCAAGGGCCCATTACCCCTGGACCAGGCATTACGGCTGGCGATACAACTGGCCAGCGCGCTCGAAGCGGCGCACCGCAAGACCATCACTCATCGAGACCTGAAACCCTCTAACATTCTGGTAACGAAGGCCGGCGTTAAGGTTCTTGACTTCGGTCTCGCGAAATTCGAGCAAGCTAAAGAAGCCACGGCAAACGATGAAACCCTAACCCGGGCGCTCACTCAGGAGGGGTCGATCGTCGGTACCCTGCAATACATGGCGCCCGAGCAGTTGCAGGGCAAGCCGACAGACAATCGAGCTGACCTCTTCGCGTTCGGCTGCGTGTTGTACGAAATGCTCACTGGAAAGCGCGCATTCGATGGCACGAGTAGTGCAAGCGTGATTGCTGCAATTTTGGAACGGCCTACTCCATCCGTGAAGGAAGTGGCTCCGGCGGCGCTCGATCGCGTACTCGGTCTGTGCCTGGAGAAAGATCCGGACGAGCGTTGGCAGACAGCTCACGATCTGAAGGCCGAGTTAGTCTGGATCGCGGGTGGCGGGACCGAAGTCCCGCGGCCGGTTGAAAATCACTCCGCCTGGAAGAAATGGAAATGGGGCGCGGCGACCTTGCTGATCGCAACCATCGCTGCGCTTGCTGTCTGGAAGCTGACGCCCGCGCCGCCAGCGCCAGTGACCCGCACGGTAATCGCGTTGGGCGCGGACGAACAACTCGCGAACCTGAATGGTAACGTGATCGCGATCTCGCCGGATGGCTCCAAGGTCGTTTATGTCGCCAGCCGCGGCGGCGGTCCCGCTCAGCTCTTCTTGCGCCCTTTGGACGCACTGAAGGCCGAGCCGATGGCGGGGACGGAAGGCGCGGCGTCGCCCTTCTTTTCGCCCGACGGCCGGTGGATCGCTTTCGTGGCCGGCGCCAAAATGGAAAAGATAGCCATCGGCGGAGGCGCGGTCGTCGCGCTCTGCGACGTCGGCGGCGGAAGCAGCTCGGCTACTCCCGGCGCAGCCTGGAGTCCCACACAACATGATTGTGTTTCAGGGCAGCGGTTGGTTCCGCGAGGTTCCTGCCACCGGCGGCACTCCGCACCGGGTGACGGTTAAGTGGAAAAGTCTATACTTGCGCTGGCCGGACTTTACGCCGGACGGATCGGCGATGGTCTTCGCCAGCGGGACAACCCCCCTCTCATTTGCGAACAAATCGTCGATAGTAGTCGCTCCATTCGGCCGCGAGGGCACGGTGAAGGAACTGGTTCCGGGTGGCACCGCGCCGCGCTTCACCGCAACGGGAGATCTGGTTTACGCGCAGAACGCGATTCTGATGGCCGTGCCGCTCAACTCAAACCGCCAGGAACTGGCGGGCTTGCCGTCGCCGGTTTTGGAGGGCATACAGGAATCGGGTTCCGGGGCGGCACAATACAGCATCTCGGCCAACGGAACACTCGTCTACGTCCCGGGAGGAATGCAGGCGTCCACCTCTCATCTGGTTTGGGTAGACCGGCAGGGCAAAGAGCAAGCGCTTCCGGCGGCTGCGCGTGGGTACTACTTTCCAAGGCTCTCACCAGACGGGCGGCGCATCGCTGTTACGATCGCCGAGGCCGCAAGCGATGTTTACCTTTATGATATTGCGCGCGACGCGCCGTCTCGCGTCACGTCGGGAGCGACAGCCGGCAACCCAATTTGGTCGCCGGACGGCAAGCGGATCGCATTTCAGTCCGACCAGGCGGGGTCTTCCAATCTGTTTTGGCAACCCGCTGACGGCAGCGGGACTGCCGAACGCCTGACGACCAGCGAGTTTCTTAACATTTCAGGCTCCTGGTCGCCAGATGGCCATCGAATCGCATTCCAGGAACAGAATCCAGAGACCGGATCCGACATCTGGACCGTAGAGCTCCCCGACCGAAAGGCGCAGCCGTTCCTGAAAACGCCGGCCAACGAAGCAGCGCCTCGATTCTCTACCGACGGGCAATGGATGGCATATGCATCGGACGAATCGGGGCGATGGGAGGTCTACGTCCGGCCATATCCGGGGCCCGGCGCAAAATACCCTATCTCGACCGAGGGGGGCACTGAACCGGTGTGGAGCCCGTCCGGGCGCGAACTGTTCTACCGGACGGGAAATCGCATGATGGTGGTGGACGTCTCTTTTGAATCCGGTTTTTCCGCCGGCAAGCCACAAGTGCTGTTTGAGGGTCCGTGGCTACCTACTCCGCTGACTTCTGCCAATTACGATGTTTCACGCGATGGCAAACGCTTCCTGATGCTGAAACCTGCCGAGCACGACAACGGTGCGAGGCAGATCGTGGTGGTTCAGAACTGGTTTGAGGTACTGAGGAAGCGCAATAAATAAGAGCGCGCAGCGCGCCGGGCCCCTGGCGTTACCCACAACTCACTCCACGCTGTACTGTTGGTTAACGCAGGGTCGGCAAAGTCGCCGGAAACCACCTCGGCGTTGAATTAGCGGGGAGTCGCTTTTGCCGGTGTTGGTGCATAGATAAAGAGCAATCCGGCGGCGAAGCGTTTGCCAAACTCTCCAGTAGTGTGGTGGGCTCCCTCGCCAACGGTGAGTTGAACATGCGGCGAGGTATAGGCGGCGGTTTTCAAGTTGCCGGCGAGGCTGTGCATCATGCGAACCCACGCCGCATTGAACATCGCGGCATCGGGTAGCTCGGACTCAAGAGCCTCGGCCGTACCAATGCCAAGGGCAATGCGACGAGGGGTGTTGGTGAGAGAGACGCTATCGCGCAACAACCGGCCGTTCCCAACTTGCAGGGACGGGCTTTCGATGATCATGCGGTCGAAAAGCTCCGGCCGCTGCATGGCGATGTATAGCGCAGCAGCGCCCGAATAGGAGCCGCCCCAGAGAGCCGCATTGGCGGGGCCGGTGAGCACGCGATATCTTTCCGCGATAACGTGCATCACGTCATGTTCGAGAAAATGCGGGAGTAGGGCTCCGTGGACGTCGTTCACCGCGGGAGACGAAAAGGTATCGGTGTAAGGGAGATACTCGCGGGCACGGGCTTCGCCCTTGTCTGCATTCTGCCCGTCACTTTTCTGTCCGAGGATGTCGGATGCGTTATCGACGCCAACTGCGATGAGCGGTGGGATGCTGCCGGAGGTGATGAGCTCCGTCAGCGTCTCGTCGGCGCGCATTTCATCTTGAAGGAACGCGGTGCAGGCGTCGAAGGCGCTCTTGCCATCGAGAATATAGAGGACGGGGTACTTCTTTGTGACATTGCCGGGATCATGGTAGCCGGGCGGAAGCCATACGCGAAGGTTCCGAGTGTTACGGAAGGTGGCGCTGATCAGAGGAAAGATTTCCAGGTGGCCAGTCACGGTGGCTTTACAGGGCGTTTGTTGCGCCAATAGACACACAGGTGTGAGTGCCAACAAGAGAGCATTCCGTGCTTGGCTTCGCATAGGACATAGAGTAGCAGCCGAGATTTCCTCAGGGCTGGAGATGGGAGTTGACCTATTACATTCCAAGCGCGCCTAAGAGCAGAGCGTCCCGTCGAAGTCCCGAGTCGTCGGCAAACTGGAAGTTGGGAATTCGAAACCGGCAAGGACTGCGATTACTGCCGGGTAGCGTGACTCATTTAGTCGATCGGGCGAACGCTGCCCTCCAAACTGCGAACTAAGGCAGATTGGATTCAGGCAAGGTGGTGTTTCAGTCGGTGACCTTCTGCCAAAGCACGTAGAGCTTGTCTTTGGAGAGACCGCAGTCCTTGGTGATCAGCTCCCACGCGTAAGCGATCGCCTCGGCTTTGCAGTAATCGCCGAAGGTGAAGTTGCCCAGGACGAAGAAGCTGTGATGGCGGCGTGTATAGCCGACGTTCTCAGGTCGTTGTGCTTGCCGGCGGCGCGCATGCATTTCTGCGAGCTCGCGGCCGCGAGTAGTCGCGCTTCGCACCACGCGTTTACGATTCGCGGAGAGCCACCAACGGATCGACGCGGCTGGCCCAGCGCGCGGGCAGGTAGCAGGCGAGCAGGGCGACGGAGGTGAGGACCAGGGCCGCCGCGGCGATGCTAAGCGGGTCGGTTGCGGTGACGCCGAAGAGCATGCGCGAGAGCAGGCGCTCGACGAAGAGGGAGGCGGCGAAGCCGATGGCGACTCCGGTCAACACGAGCGTCATCCCCTGCTTGAGGATGAGGCGAAGGACGCTGGATTGCGCCGCGCCCAGCGCCATGCGCAGGCCGATCTCACGCTTTCGCCGACTCACTCCATAGGCCATGATGCCGTAGAGACCGACGCTGGCGAGCACGAGCGCGAGCAGGCCGAACACGCCAAGCAGCGAGACTCCCATCCGGGCCTGGAACAATCCGCCTTCGACGATTTGGCGGCCGGTGCGCAGGTCGCCCACGAAGATCCGCGGTCCGGCAGCGAGAAGTTCGCGCTGGACGGGGACCAGGACCTGGGCGGGATCGCCCTTGGTGCGCACATAGAGCGTCATGGCGTCCGACTCATTCTGTTCGAGCGGCAGATAGACGCAGAGTTGCGGCGGTTCCGCCCAGGTGGAGTAGTTGGCGGTGCGGGCCACGCCGACAACCTGGCGCAGGAATTTTTCATTGGGGAGGCGGATGCGTTTTCCGAGTGCACTATCTCCGGGCCAAAAATCGTGCGCCAGTTTCTCATTGACGATGGCGACGGGGGTGGAGGATTCCTGATCGACGGCGGTAAACGCGCGGCCGCGAACCATGGCGACGCCGGAAGTTTCGAAGTAATCGCGATCGGCAGTGGTGACGATCGAACTAATCTTGTCGGTTCGCGAGCGCTGGGTGCGGCCTTCGACTTCCACGCCATTCACGGTGCGCGACCAGAGCGGCAGGCTCGACGCCCAGGATACGGACTCGACTCCCGGCAGGGTCGCGACACGATTGCGCGCGGCTTTGTAAAAGGCTTTGGTTTGCGGTTTGGTGTAACCGGCCTGGCCGGGATTGGTGAGGAAGACGGCGAGGTGCGCGGTCTGGAAACCGGGATCGAGCTGGTAGGCGCGCTGAATGCTGCGCAGGAACAGGGCCGCGGTAACCAGCAGGAGGAAGGAGAACGCGACCTGGCCGACCAGCAGGGCGTTGGCGAGAGAGAGTTTGCGGCGGCTGCGTCCGGCGGAGGGCGACTCTTCCTTGAGAGTGCCCGCGACACCGGTGCGCGACGCCTGTAGAGCGGGGATGGCGCCGAAGAGGAGACCGGTGACGAGGGAGACGATGAGGGCGAACAGGAGGACGGTTTCGTCGAGCTTGGGTTGGATGAAATTCGCCGCTCCCGGCAGAGCGCCGAAGAGGAGGCGCAAACCGGAATAGCCGACGCAGAGACCGACCGCGCCGCCGAGGCAGCCGAGAAGCACGCTTTCGGTGAGCAACTGGCGCACGAGACGCCGTCGGCTGGCGCCCATGGCGAGGCGAACCGCGATTTCCCGGCGGCGGGCGGCGGAGCGCGCGAGCAACAGGTTCGCCACATTCGAACATGCGATCAACAGAACGATGGCGACGACGGCAAGGAGGATGACGCTACCGAAGATCATCGGATTGGCGCCGGGGCCGGAACTGCCGAAGACGACGTCGCGGATGGGACTCACGGCGGTGGTACGGCCTTCGTTGGTGGCGGGATATTCGCGTGCGAGATCGGCGGCGAGGGTGGCGAGATTGGCCTGGGCCTGTGCGCGGCTCACGCCGGGTTTCAGCCTGCCAACGGCCTGGAAAACAGTTTTGACGCGGTCGGTGAAGACCGCGCGCATTTCGTTGGGAAAGAGGCGCTCCGCCATTGCGGCTGGGACCCAGACATCGGGGCCGAAGATTGCGTTCACGCCGAGAAAGCTGGGAGGCGCGACGCCGATCACGGTGAAGGAAAGATTATTGAGTACGAGCGTGCTGCCGACGACGTTCGGCGCGCCGCCGAAACGTCCCTGCCAGGTGGCGTAGTTCATCACGGCAACGGGATGCTCGCCGGGAGCGGCGTCTTCATCGGGGGAAAAGAAGCGGCCCGCCGCGGGGCGAAGGCCGAGGACGGGGAAATAGTTGCTGGTGACGAGTTCGAGGAACATGCGCTCGGATGCAGCGTGGGCCTGCAAGGTAGCGACGCGTGGCGAGGTATAACCGGCGAGGGACTGGAAGACCTGATTCCGGGTTTGGAGTTCCTTCAAGTCGGCGAAGGAGACGGGCTGCGGGGCACTCGCTTTGGTTTGGGTTCCGAGCGCGGCAAGACCGACGGCGGCGAGGCGGGAGGAATCCGGCACAGGGAGCGGATTGAGGATCAGGGTATTGATGACGGTGAAGACGGTGGTGTTGGCGCCGATCCCGAAGGCGAGCGTGAGGACGACTACGAGCACGAAGAGCGGACTCTTGCGCATGGTACGGAGGGCGTAGCGAAGGTCTCGCGCGAGATCTTCGAGGAAGTTGCCGGGACGGCCGCCGCCGGCGGGAATGGGATCGTGTCTGGGCATTTGCCGGCTCCTTTCGATGGCGGTTCGCAAGGGATGGAGGTCGTCTAATTCCGAGAGAGCTTCGCGTGCGGCGTCAGCCGGGGCGACTCCAGCGTCGAGCAATTCGCGATAGCGATCTTCCAGGTGCTGGGCGAGCTCTTCGGTGAGATCCGATTCCTCGGCCGCTTTGAGACGCAGCGGCGAGAGGCGTTGTTGCACGAGCGTTTTCCAATCAGGCATGCTCGATTCCTGTGACACGGGTGATGATGGCGACGAAATCTTTCCAACTCTTCTGTTTGGACCGGAGGGCTTTGCGGCCCTGGGGTGTGAGGCTGTAATAGCGGCGCCGGCGCTGTTCGGCCTTTTCGACCCAGCGGCCGGCGACCCAACCTTCTTTTTCCAGACGATGGAGCAAGGGATAGAGCGAGGTGACGTGGAACTTCAAAGCGCCGCCGGAGCGGAGCTGAATCAACTTGGAGATATCGTAGCCGTGGCGCGGCTGGTCTTCGAGCAGGGAAAGTACGAGGAGTTCGGCGCTGCCCTTTTTCCAATCGTGATCCGGAGGAGTCGGCATATATTCATCGGTCCCTTATATGGGACTCAACAATAGTATACGGCCGACCCGGAAATTTGTTCCGGATTCTTTTCACGAGCGGAGAAAGGCGTGGGCTGGCTGGATCAGGCGACGGCCGGGCGTGAGGGAATACGGCGATGGGACAGAAGGAAGCTGGCGACTAGGGGCAGTTGCCAGAGCGCCATGTTGAGGGACGCATTGTTCACGCGGCAGGCGCCGGCGATGGCGTTCAGGATGCCGATGGCGATGCAGACGGCGGCGGCATTGCGAGGGAAGCGAACGGCGAGGGTGCGGCCGATCACGACCTGGGTCAGAGTCAGGATGCAGAGGACGAGGGCCACTCGCAACGGTTGGTTTCCGGCGGAACCAAGGAAGGCCAGAAGCACCGGCATAAGGATGGGCAGCGGCAAGAGGAACTGCGCGAAAAATCCGCCGACCGCGAGGCCTACGACAGGGATGGGGCGTTTGGCGAAGTCGGATGCAAGCGACGCGGCAAAGACGCGCAGGACCGAAATCCAAAAACGCGCGGCGTGCGGCGTGGAAAGTTCGAGCAGGTCACCGGTGGTCGCGGCCGCGTTTTCGGCGGGCATGACGAAAGACAGAATCCATTCGGCCTTAGAAGCGTCAGGCATGGGAGACTCCAGTAGGTAAGATTCCGGGAAGTGAGATACCTTGCATTAGCCGTTGATACGAGCGTTGGGCATTGGCGACGGCTTGAATGCCGGCGGCGGTGACGGTGAAAAAGCGTTTGGCTCTGCCGCCGCGCTGCGGCGTGGGATCGCCGAGGCGCGAGGTGACGAGGCCTTTCTGCTGCAGGCGGTCGAAGGTGGTGTAGAGAGCGCCGGGCGCGGGATCGCGGCCGGTACATTCGGCGATTTCCGCACGAATGGTGACGCCGTACGCGTCGTCGCCGAGGCGAAGGATCGCCAGCAGAGTGACCTGTTCGAATTCACCGAGGGAAGCGTTGGCCGCCATTTCAACTACATCGTAGATTAAATTGAGGAGCGCGTCAAGAAAAAAAGCGGCCGCGAATGATATGGTTGTCGAGTGAGTTCCGTTACACAGCGACGGGTGGCTCGCGCGATGCGGGCCGGCGGTCCGGAAGTGATTGAAGTTGGCGATGAAGATGTTGCCGCGCTGAAGCCAGGAGAGGCGTTGGTGAGAGTGGAGGCCGCCGGTTTGAATCACGCGGAGACGTTGATTCGGTCCGGCACCTACGCAGTCCGGCTGCCGTTTCCGCACGAGGTGGGCGGCGAGGGTGCGGGCACGGTGGTGGCGACCGGACCCGAGGTGAGTTTGGAAGTGGGAACGCGCGTGTGCTGGGGAGCGGTGCTCGGATCCTGCGCGACACTGGTGACGGCGCGGGCGTGTCTGCTGGCTTCCCTTCCCCCAGGTATGAGCTTTGAGAATGGTGCGAGCCTGGCGGTGGCGGCGTTGACCGCCAGGGGTCTTGCGCGCGTCTGGCCGCTGGCTGGAAAGTTCGCAGTGGTTTGGGGCGCAGCGGGAGCGGTGGGGCGGATGCTGGCGGGCATTCTGGCCGGGCAGGGCGTGAGGGTGATCGGGATCGCAAGCGGCGCGCGGGTGGAAGAGGCGCGCGCGGCGGGAGCGGAACGGGTGGTGGACCGGACGAAGGAGGACGTGCGCGATGCGGTTCGCGCGCACACGGGCGGTAACGGGGCGGACGCGGTATTCGACCCGATCGGCGCAGTGACCTATGAAACCAGCTTACGGCTGCTGGCGCCGCGAGGATGCCTGATCAGCTACGGGGAGTTATCGGGACCGTCGCCGGCGATTGACCTGCACCAGCTTTTTGGCGGGTCGGTGTTCGTGACCAAGTACAACGGCATGCGATGGGTCTCAGGCTTCGGAGAATTCGGCGCGATGATTGGGGAAGGGCTGGCGCTGGCGGAAAGGCGTCCAGGAGTAATCAGTGAGATCGCGGGGCGATTTCCGCTGGAACGTGCCGCGGACGCCTACCGGCTGCTGGAAAGCGGAGTTCACGGCAAGGTCCTCGTGCTGCCTCAGCTATAACGGGACCGTCGCAGTGAAATTCAAAAATCCGTTTTTTTGATTTCCGTCGCAAGACTGCGGGGATCCTCGTCGTGAAAAATATCTTCGATGCGCAGAGCGAAGAGGCGGGCGGCCCGGAAGGCGAGCGGCAGGCTCGGATCGAACTTACCAGTCTCGATGGCGTTGATGGTCTGGCGGGAGACATCGAGGGCGTCGGCCAACTGGGCCTGCGTCCAGTCGCGCTCGGCGCGCAGCACTTTGAGGCGGTTCTTCATCGGTAGCGCCGTGTTCCGTACAGGTTGGACACCGCAAACGTCAGACCCATGAGAATCAGCAGGTTCGGGATGTCCGCATGGAAGGGAATCAAGTGGTAGGAGTTCATCACTGAAAGCGGGGCACCGGCGATCAGGCCGACTCCCAACGTGATGCCCATTGAGTTGAGTTGAACCTTGCGCTGAAGCTCATCCAGTTCCGCGAGGTAGTTCTTGTTAGCGAGGAACATGCCGACGCCCACGGCGACATCGAGACCGACCGCGAGCAGAGTGAACACCGGGGCCTTATTCCAAAGAAATTTCGGCCCGAAGGCCATCAGCGCCGTGGCCGCGCCCCACGCACCGGTCCAGCGGAAAAGCCGGATCACGTTCGCCCGGGTCCGCGACTCGTAGCGATTCTCCGGCCGCTTCAGTTGATTCATCATGTCTCCCTTCGTTGTCATAATGTAAAGCATCATTGACACTGGAAGTGTAGCTTCCAGGGCTTCCGCGTGTCAAGTTTTATTTACAAAAAGACGCATGTAATTGATTCCGCCGGCGGGGGCTAGGAAGGCCGGCTTAGGATGTTCCGGCGTTAGAGGGATTCGTTTTCCGCGGCTGGGAAATGGCAAACATTATGAAGCAGCCGCTGGCGAAGGCCACGGCGGCGCCGGTGCGAAGGAGCGCGGAGGCTTGCATGCCCTCCCATTCCATGATGGCTCGTGCGTGATCCAGGCCGAGAAGGGTCGCCGAAAGGCATTGCAGGCACATCACGGCTCCGAGCGCGCGGAGCATTCTGGGCCAGCGGGAGCTCGAGGCAGCTACGATCAGCCCGAGCCCTATCGCGGAGCGAACGGCGACGGCCGTATAGAATAGGGCAGGCGTCGCGAAGTACAGGCGGCGGAGCATCATCCCGCGGTCTGGGGCCGCGATGCCCACGATGCCAACGAGGATACTCAACAGCGCGGCGGGCAAGGCGGCGATTCTCAGGTCTTTATTCATTAGATCCTCCTCACGGGTTCCCGCCGACACTGCTATTAATGAGTGAACACCCTGTAGCGGCTATAGAGTCAAGGCAAAAAGAAACGGAAGTCCGAACCAATGACAATCGGCGAGCTTTCCCGGCGAACGGGATGCGGGATCGAGACGATCCGGTATTACGAAAAGGAAGGATTGATGCCGAAGCCCGGCCGGACGAGCGGCAACTTTCGGCGCTATGGGCAGGAGCAGGTCGAACTGCTATCGTTCATTCGCCATTGCCGCGCTCTGGACATGGCGTTGAACGAGATCAGGATTTTGCTCCGATTTCGCTCCGCGCCGGACGAGGGCTGCGGTGAGGTCAACTCGCTTTTGGACACGCACATCGCGCACGTGGAAGGGCGCATCGCGGAACTGCAGAGCCTGGAGGTCCAGCTCAAGGCGCTGCGCGACCAGTGCGTCAGCGGGAGCGCGGCGAAGCCCTGCGGGATTCTGAAGGGACTTGGCAGCGCCCCCGCTGGCCGTGACGCAGGCGGCGACAATCATATTCCGCGTACGCATTCGACCAAACGGCCGTAGACGAGTGCCCCCCTTACGCTCTCCTTGACGGCCTAGGAGAAGTCATGTAGGCTTCTCCTAGAGGGCCAAGGAGTGAAGAAACAAGTCGAGTTGGTGCAGGGCACGTTGGACATGCTGATTCTGAAAGCAGTGTCGCTGGGCGGCCTGCACGGCTACGGCGTGCTGCTGCGGCTTCAGCAACTGACCGGGGGGCAGCTGCAAATTCAGCAGGGTTCGCTCTACCCGGCGTTGTACCGGTTGGAGCAGCAGGGGCTGATCGATTCGGAGTGGGGCGAGAGCGAGAACAAACGCAAGGCGAAGTTCTACAAGCTGACGGCAGCGGGGCGAAAGCAACTGAAGGCGGAAGCCGACTCCTGGAACAGATTCTCGACGGTAGTGGCGAGCGTGCTGGGCGCGCTTCCGGAGGGGTCATGAGGCTCTTCCGGCGAAAGCGGTTCGAAAGCGATATGGCCGCCGAGCTCAGTTTTCACATTGACGCCTACGTGGAAGACCTGGTGCGCTCGGGGATGGACCGGACGGAGGCGCGGCGCCGCGCGCGCGTGGAATTCGGCGGGGTGGAAGCGACGAAGGACGAGTGCCGGCAGGCATGGGGCTGGCAGCGGATGGACGAGTTGAGGGCGGACCTGCGGCTGACGCTGCGCACGCTGCGTCAGAATCCCGGTTTCGCGTCGATCGCGATTTTGTCGCTGGCGCTGGGGATTGGGGCGAACACGGCGATTTTCGGGCTGGTGGACGCGGTGATGCTGCGGATTCTGCCGGTGCGCGATCCGGGACGGCTGGTCTTCGTGGAGAACGCGGGTACGCAGGGTAGCAATGGCGGTCCGCCGTACCCATGCTTCGAACTACTGCGCAGAGAGGCGCGAAGCTTCGAAGAGATGGCGGCGTTCAGCGCCTCCAACATGGAGATCACGACCGATGGCGCGCGCGAACAGTTACGCGGCGTTTGGGTATCCGGGAATTTCTACACGATGCTGGGCGTGCGGCCGATCGTGGGGCGCACGCTTTCGGCGGCGGACGATGCGACGCCGGGCAAGGGCGGTCCCGACGGCGCGGTGGCGGTGATCAGCTACGCGTACTGGCAACAGCGGTTGGGCGGCGACCGGGCGGTGGTGGGACGCGTGCTGCGGATGGCTGAGCAGAGCGTCACGGTGGTTGGCGTGATGCCCTCGGAAGTGATGTCGCTCGAACCGGGACGCCCGATCGATATCGCGGTGCCGATGGCGCTGAGCGACCCGGCGATGCTGCGCGAACGGGGATCGTGGTGGCTCGACGTGGTGGCGCGGCTGAAGGCCGGGGTGAGGGTGGAGCAGGCACGGGCGGAGGCAGACGCGCTGTTTCAGGGATACATGGCGGACGTGCGGATTGCGCCGGACTTCCGCAAGCTCGCGCTGGAGCGAATTGAGCTGGCGCCGGCGGCGGGCGGCATGGACCGGCTGCGGACGAAGTTCTCCAAGCCGTTGACCGCGCTGCTGCTGCTGGCGGGCCTGGTGCTGCTGGCGGCTTGCGTGACGGTGGCGAACCTGATGCTGGCGAGGGCCACGGCGCGGCAAAAGGAATTCGCGGTGCGGCTGGCAATCGGCGCGGGCGCCGGGAGGCTGATCCGGCAGACGTTGACCGAGGCGCTGGTGCTGGTTGGGGTGGGATGCGGGCTGGGGATCGCGATGGCGCGGGAAGGCGAGGCGGCGCTGGCAAACTTTTTTGCGGACGGGAACGACAAGATCGTCCTGGACTTATCGTTGAACGCAAGGATGCTGCTGTTCGCGGCGGCGATCTCCGTGCTGACCGGGATTCTGTTCGGTCTATTGCCGGCGTTGCGGGCTGCCCGGGTGGATCCGGCGGCGGGGTTGCAGAGCGGCTCGCGAAGCATCGCGGGGAGCCGCGTTTCGCTGCAACTGGGACGCGCGCTGGTGGTGCTGCAGGTTGCCCTTTCCACGGTGCTGCTGGCGGGCGCGGGACTTTTCATTCACAGTCTGCGACAGCTGCAAGCGGTGGACCTGGGATTCACGCGGGAAGGGCTGCTGACGATGGAAGTGGCGCCGGAGCGGGAGCTGTTCGGCAAGCCGGAGTGGCTGGCGCTGCAGGCGGAGATCCTAGAGCGCGTGGGCAGGCTTCCGGCGGTGCGTTCGGCCAGTTGGTCCACCATGACGCCGCTGAGCGGGCGCGACCGGGGCGTCATCGTGGAGATTCCGGGATTTGCGGCGCGAGGCGAGATGGAGAAGACGGTGCACATGGTGTCGGTGTCGCCGGAGTATTTCGGGACGCTGGGGGCTCCACTGGTTTTGGGACGGGCTTTCACGGCGCGCGATGGCGGCGGCGCCGCGAAAGTCGCGATCTTCAACGAGACGGCGGCCCGCTTCTATTTCGGGCACGAGAACCCGATTGGGAAAAAGGTGGGCCTTGCCAATCACCGGGAGCGAGTCTACGAGGTGATTGGGGTGGTGAAGGACGCGAAGCATCAGAGTCTTCGCGACGAGCCGTGGCGATTTTTGTATCTGCCGATTGGGCAGGCGGTAGACCGGATCAACCGGCTGGCGCTGACGGTGCGCTGCGCGGGAGACCCGATGGCGATGGCGCGCTCCGTGAGTACGACGGTACAGAATGCCAGATCGACGCTGCTGATCACCAACGTATCGACGATGGAGAAGCAGGTGGAGCGCTCGCTGATTCGCGAGCGGCTGGTCGCCACGCTCTCAATCGCGTTCGGAGCGCTCGCACTGGTGCTGGCGTGCATTGGACTTTACGGCGTGCTGGCCTATGCGGTGACGCGGCGCACCAGCGAGATCGGGATTCGGATGGCGCTGGGGGCGACGAGCGGCAGGGTGGTCTGGCTGATTCTGCGCGAGGCACTGGCGTTGACGACGATGGGGATTGTGATTGCGATTCCGGCGGTGGCGGCGCTCGAGAAATTGTCGGGCGCGCTGCTATACGGGGTCGGGAAATTCGATGCGGCGGCGTTCGGAGGCGCACTGGCGGCGCTCCTTGTGTTCGCGGCGATCGCAGGGATCGTGCCGGCGCGGCGGGCGGGGCGATTGGACCCGATGTGCGCGCTGCGCTGCGAGTGATTCCTGAGACGGCGAGCACGGGGATGCGACGAACGAGACTCCTGATGACTGGGCATGGTCAATTGCTGCTTGACGGATATATAGCGATATGGTTATATAACCAGTAGGCAATTATCAGCAAAAGGAGGGCAGGAAGGCATGAAGAATACGGGAAGTTTGAAGGTGACGACGCCGAGCGATCGCGAGGTGATGATGACGCGGGTATTCGATGCGCCGCGGCAGATGGTGTTTGACGCGTTTTCGAAGCCGGAGCTTCTGAAGCGGTGGTTCGGTCCGAGGGGGTGGAGCCTGGAGGTCTGCGAGGTGGATCTACGGGTGGGCGGCGGATTCCGGTTTGTGATGCGCGGGCCGGATGGCAGCAGGATGGGAATGCGGGGAGTGTACCGGGAGATTGTAGCGCCGGAGCGGAGCGTGCACATGGAATCCTTCGACGATTATCCGGGGGAATCGCAGGTGACGGCGGTATTCGTGGAAGAGGGCGGGAAGACGACGATGACGGCGACGGTGGAGTATCCCTCGCGCGAGATTCGCGACATGGTGATTCAATCCGGCATGGAGCACGGGGCGGCGGAGAGTTACGACAAACTGGCCGAGATGCTGGCGACGGCGGAAGCGCACGCCTAGCGCTTCTATCTGGCGTTTGGCAGGAGGCCTTGCTCGACGAGTACCGGCGGCCTGCGATGGTGGGTGGCTTGCTCATAGGCGTACGCCCAACCGATCAGGTCGCCGTCCCTCCACGCGCGGGTTGAGATTTCGAGGCCGAATGGGAGTCCGTTCGGATAGAATCCGCCGGGCACGACGATAGCCGGCACACCGATCATATTGACCCATCCGGTCGCGCTGTGGGGACCTTCGCTGAGTTTGCCGTCCTGCGGCATGGTCTCATCGGGCGGAGGCATCTGGGTGGCGGGATAGACATAGCCATCCAGGTGCAGCCGGTCGAGCGTCTCGTTATAAATGGCAAGCGTCTTTTGCCTGGGGCCGATCACATTGGCCTGCGCTTGGGGATCCTTTTCAAACACGGCTTGCACGAGCGGTTTGCGGCCCTTGGGAGCAGTGGGATTCAAACCGCCGATGATTGTGGACGGCAACGGAGAGCCAACCGCCTTCTGATATTCCTCCGGAGAGTGGTATTGCGCAGGCCCAAACTCAGCCAAATACTTTTCCGTGCCTTCGCGCTTGTAAGGGGCCGTGCCAACGCGAGCGGCGACTACCGCGAAGTTGCCGGCGAGAATGGAATCGTCGAAGACGACGGTGGCGCCGGCGGCGCGCAGGCCCTCCAGGGCTTTCATGAAAGCTTCGCGTGTTTCCGGCCGTAGAGGCAGCAGGGCGCTCTTAGTAAGTTCCTTGACCTGGGAGGGAGTTTCCGATGCCGGGATGCCTTGAAAGGGAATGCCGAGCCCCTCGAGGACACAAACCGGCACGCCAAAGCGTTTCCCTTGCAGCGAATCCGCCTTGAGGTATTGGGTATACGGACCGGGCTGGGCCTTGGCGCCGGAGCCGAGCGTGGGAGGGTCCAGAGGATCTTCTCCCGCTATGACACCGAGCGCTATGGCGGCATCGGTCACATCGCGCGCGATGGGGCCGGTGTTGTCGAGCAGCCAGTCCAGCGGCGCGATACCAGCGATACTTACCAGTCCCCGGGTGGGGAAGAGGCCGACAACAGCGCTGGTGGCCGCGGGCATGCGGATCGAGTTGCCGGTGTCGGTTCCATTGCCCAGGACCGCGTAATTCGAGGTGATCGCCGTAACGGTGCCACCCGAAGAGCCACCCGGGCTGAAGCGCACATCGTAGGCATTGCCGGTGCGGCCGAAAGCGGTGCTGCGATTGGTATCGCTGTCGGCGAAATCCGGCATATTGGTGTGTCCCATGATTACGGCACCCGCGGCGCGCAGCCTGGCGACGATGGTGGCATCTTTTGTCGCGACGAACTCATGGCCTGGAATGGTGTAGCCTTCCCAGCCGTCGGTAGTGATCAGGCCTTTGATGCTGGTGTTGGCCTTAATGACGATCGGAACGCCCCACAGAGGGCCGCGTACGAAGCCCGCGCCGCCCGTTTTGGCATCCGCATCTTCGCGCGCGGCGGTGGCGAGAGCTCCGGGAGTATCCAGGTTTTGCATGGCGCGATAAACCCCGTTGTACTTGGCTACCCGTGCCATGTACCAGCGCACCACATCGGTAACGGTGTACTTGCGATCGGTGTAGAACTGCTGCAAGCGGGGGACGGTGACCTCCATCAGGTCGCGATCCATGGCTTGTTGTTCGCCGTTCGAAGACGGTGCGTGCGAACAGTTCGCCCCGAAGGCCAGGAGGGAGGCAATCAGGATAGAGGTTGCAGGAACGAAACTTTTCGGGGGCATGGAGGATTATATCGCTTGAGCGCGGCCCGAATTGCCGGAAGCAGCGAGCGCCGCAGCGGGAATCGTGCTTTCCTTGCGTGACCAGCGGGGTACGACCGCGTCTACTATATTATTTCAGCTCGACGTTCATGCCCGATTCCGTTGCGTGGCATGCGGAGAGATTGCGAAGGGGATAGACGATGACGCTCAATCGACGCGAGTTCGTTCAATTGGCCACGGCAATGGGAGCCTCGCTGGCGTGGGGCGGAGCGGCGCGAGCGTCAACCACCGGCTGGCATGAGCGGCGCGACCTTTATCCGGAGGGCGTCGCGTCGGGCGATCCCGATCCGAGCTCTGTTATCCTCTGGACCCGGCGGCCGTTCGAAGCGGGCGGCCGGCGAATGCTCACGGTGGAGGTTGCCGAGGACGATGGGTTCCAGCGAGTGGTTGCAAAGGCGTCCGCTCCGGTCTCAGCGGAATCGGATTGGACGACGCGCGTGCTGGTCGGTCATCTCAAGCCGGCGCGCGTCTACTGGTACCGGTTCGCCGATGAAGAGGGCCACGGTAGCCGCGTCGGCCGGACGATCACGGCGCCCGCGGCGAACGACTCACGGCCGGTCAATTTCGCTTTTGTCAGCTGCCAGAGCGTGAATGAAGGCAAGCTCAACGCCTATCGCCGGATGATCTTTGAGGATGAGCGCGCGGCGGCCGCCGATCAACTCGGTTTTGTTCTCCACCTGGGTGATTTCATTTATGAGGTGGTCGAATATCCCGACGAGCTGGCGACGCGGTACGACCGCACGATCTACGAAGTCTGCCGGATTCCCGATGGCGGCAAGAGCGACAATTTCCATTACCCGCTAACGGTCGAGGGGTATCGCGCCGTTTACAAGGGCTACCTTGCGGATCCCGACCTGCAAGACGCGCGGGCGCGTTGGCCGTTCGTCGCCATGTGGGACAATCACGAATTCTCCTGGCAGGGCCGGCAGAGCATCGTGCAGGCAGGGGGCGAGCCGCGAGCGGGCCAGACTGTCAAGGTCGCCGCCAACCAGGCATGGTTCGAATATATTCCCGCACGTGTGAAGGCGCCGAGCGGATCGCTCGACACGTTCGGCGCGGTGGCGGTGAAAAATGTCCCGATAGAAAAGTGGGACGACAGCGGCCTCGGGATGGAACCCAACAATCTGAAGGCCATCAACAGCCTGATCGCCTATCGGTCTTTGCGCTACGGCCGGCACCTCGATCTGATTCTCACCGACCAGCACAGCTACTGCGGAGACGACCCGACCGATGCGGAGGGCGTTGGCAAGATTTACGATCCGAGTTTTAACGGGATGTTCTCGGAACCGGCGATGATCGCGCTCGATGCCGGCCACACCTTCAACGGCGGCAAACCGCCCGCCGAACTCAGCTTTGGCGACATCAGCATCCCTAATCCTCGAAAGGATTCACCGCCGCGCACGGTGCTCGGGGCCACTCAGAAGAAATGGTTCCTGGACCAGCTCCGGCGGTCCGCGGCGACCTGGAAGATCTGGGGCAATTCGCAGGGCGCCCTCGATTTGCGAGCCGACCCGCAGAACCTTCCCGATGGACTGACCAAGCAGAAGTGGCCGGCCGACACCTTCGCGCAGATCGGCAGCGGCGATTGGGGCAGCGCCTACCACGAGCGCGGCGAAATCTATGACCTCGTCCGCGATTCGAAGATCACCGGCTTTGCGATCGTATCGGGCGACCGTCACAGCTTTTGGGCTGGCTATGCGGCGTCCCGATTGCCGCCCGCCGAGTTCGAGCCGGTCGGGATCAGTTTCGTCGGCGCCTCGCTGGCCAGCCCGGGGACGATGGAGGCTTATGAGCACCGTCTTCCCAAGGATCATCCGCTGCGTTCGCTGTTCCTGGTTGACCGGCCCGCGGGTAAACCCGAATGGAGCTACAACATGCTCCTGAAGCACGGTGTCCGCTCGTGCCTCGAATACGCCAGGAGTTTCGACCTGAAGCGGGCTCACGCCGTTTCCAATCCGAGTCTTTCTCCGCATCTTGAATTCGTGGATATGGGCGGTCACGGCTATGCGACGGTGCGGCTCACCGGCGATGAAATGCGGACGGAGTTCGTTTGCATTCCACGCCCGATCACGCGCAGCGATCGTCCCGATGGCGGTCCTCTTCGCTACCGGGTGGTCCACACGGCATCGCTCTGGAAAGCGGGCGAGCGGCCTTTGCTGCGCCAGCAAGTCATTGAGGGCGATCCCGGCCTTTCGATCTGAGAGCTCCAGGGCGCTACGCTTGGCGCTTGCTGTCCGAAGGGGGGACGGGACCCGGTCAGGCAAGAACGTCGGGGTGATTTTATGAATCACTTGCGGCACCGAGGCATCTCACAAAACGTCCTGCTCTAAACAGGACCGGGAGGTACTATGCCAGGGAGATTCGAAGTCAAGAAGGCAAACAACGGTCAAACGTTCTTCCGTTTGAAGGCCGCAAATGGTCAGATCATTCTTGCCAGCGAGATGTATAACGCCAAAGAAAGCGCCTTGAACGGAATTGAGTCAGTGAGGACGAACGCGCGGATTGCGGAGCGTTATTCGAAGCTGACGTCGAAGGACGGCAGCTTTTATTTCACGCTGAAAGCAGCCAACTCCCAGGTGATCGGCAATAGCGAGATGTACGAATCAGCGAAGTCCCGCGACGGCGGTATCGCTTCGGTGATGAAGAACGCGCCCAAAGCCCAACTGATTGAGGTAGCGGGCTCGTAGCGGGAGGCCATCAGTTGACGGAGCGCTTCCCGCATGCGGGGACTGCTTTCAGAGTGGATTCGCGACCTTGTTTGTCTTCCCTGAGCCAGACACGGAGCACCGCTTCGGGATTCGGCGCGTCGGGGAGATTGATTTCCAGGGACTGCCTTAGCCCCGGCCCGGGGATGGGCGCCGGAAGGTTGGAGACATCGACCGGATTTTCTTCCTCCCAGCCCAGCTTTTGAATCATCTCAAGATTCTCGCCGGTGAGCTGGTATTGGCGCATTCCGTGCTGCGTCCCGGCCGCAGAGACGGTGAACGATTCGATCCGCGGGAGGCGCAGGATGTGAGCGAGGGTAAACGGCTGCGAGCTGCCGCCGCGGCCCCTATCGATGACGGCCTGGAGCGCACATCCAGCCGGCAGGCCACCGGTATCAAACGCCAAAAACAATTGATCGGGGGAGAGCTGCTGCAAACTCCAACGGGAAGTCCGCTCTCCGATATGGAGCGAGGCATGTTCGCCGGACCCGTCGGAACAGGCCAGTCGCAGAGCGCCGTTTCGTTGCATATTCCTTACATCGAGCAGGGCGTTCAGCGTGTATCCGGCCGGAAACTCATTGGAGCGGAGGCTGATCCCGATGCCGGTGGGCAGTGAAAGCCTGGCACTCGCAACTACAGGCAGCGGCCCTGCGATCTCTACGGCCCCGGGAAGGGTAATCGGGTCGTTTCGGTCTTTCAAATACGCCTTTACCGCTAGCGCCGTGCCAGGTTGCGGGGCCCCTTTCAACGCCACCGTCAGGCTTCGTTCGGTCTGATTCGGAGCCGGCGGATTGAGTTTGAAATCGGCCCCCGGAGCTTCCAGCTTTGTGATCAAGTCCAATCTCTCGCCCTGCAACACAAAATGTTGAATGGCAGCGCCCTGGTTGAGAATGATGGGAAGGTTATCAATTTTAGGCGGGTTGGGAAGGATCTTGAATTCCACCGGATAGCTTTTGCCATCCTGCTGCGAAATCAGCAACTCGTAGGAGCCTGGGACTAACCCTTGCGTGGCAATCTGCACGTCCAAATGGTTCTGCGGCCCTTCTCGCAGACCTTTCGGCAACAGAAATGGTACGGACTCCGGTTTGGCGAATTCGTCATGGAGTTTTTGTAATTCGACCTTGGTTGTGAACTCGAAATCTTTGCCCCAGAGAGTGACCGGTGCTTTGCCGGAGCCGGCGAGCAGACGGTCCTGGGAAGCGGGATCGAGATGTGCCGTCGTGAATTCATTCAGGTCGCGCACATGCACGGTTCCGATTGCGTTCAAAGGCGTCCAATCCCAAACTCCGGTCAGCGTGTACTCGCCTGGCGGAAGCTTGGCTTTGGTGAGATCCAGTTCCAGCGCCTTTGGATTGCCGAGCCTGACAACGGAGATGGGCGTTTTCGTTTGCCGGCTATCCACCAGCGCCCATTCCCGTACCCGATCCAGATAGTGCCATCCCGGCTCCGGCACGTCTACCGGAAGAGGCGTCTTCTCGCCGGCAGGAATAAAATTGGCGCCGCCAATGCGGATCGACGGCACCGGGATGTTGGGGATGCGGCTCGCCCATATGTACGCGACCCGGGTGTGCGCCGGCACAGGGGTTTGTTGGCCGCACAGGTTTACACCGGAACCGGAACCCGAAAGCGGCTGAGCGAACGACGCCCGGAATTGGGTATCAGGAAATGCGATGGCGCGCAGGTCGAGCAACATGGCCGTGCCGCCAGACACGAAGCCCACAGGGCTTCCAAAGAAGAGTGTTCCCACGACGGATGCGAGGCTTGAGGCTTGCGCAACGCTTTGCGCGGTGGAACTCGCCAGTGGATTGTAGGCCGTCAATTGCGGGTTCATCGCTGCGAACACGGTAGCGGCCTGAGTGGCAACGGGGGCGTTCCTGTCTAATTGGACAACGAATCCATATTGGGCAGCGAAGCTATTTAGTGCGGAATTCGCGCTCGCGGAGGAAGTCTGGCTGTTGGAGAGAGTTGCCACCAATTGCTGCGCCTGCGCGGTCCTGTCCGCGTAGTCGGCCAATTGCGCGACCAAAACTTCGTCTTGCGACAGGTATTTGGCTACGTTTTTCCTGTCGAGTCCCGCCGGACCGTACACCAGCGCCACGAGCGAGATGGTCCGCGGCATCTTCCATTCGTGCGGCTTGTCTGCTGGTTGTGGATCGGTGACGATTATGTCTTCCTGGCCGTCTTCGCGCCTCTCAGGGACAAGCACCAGCGCGACCTTGCCCGGCCGTTTCTCCTTTCCGCGAAGAACGGGAGCGTAGCGCAACGTGTCGCCCTCGCCCAGACTGTTGATGGTGCGAAAGGGAAGGGGCGGGCCTCCCGCCTCCACCTGCAAATCCACCGCGCCTAGTGGTGCGCCAGTCGGACACGCTACAAAAGCAGGGGCTTGGGGCATCGCGGCCGCCGGATTGAGGTACTGCGCAGCGGCCTTCGGCCCCTGGTTTTGCGCCAGAAGCAAACCACTTAGCAGCAGTGCACCCAACGCCGCTGGCATCCTGATACAAGTATATCGAAGGTCGCGATTCAACCTGATCGGAATACCGTTACAGGGCGGCATCAACGGCGCTGACTCTCCGCAGGCACCGGCGGAAACCGGGGAACACCTTGGCGGCTTTTTGATAGGCGGACCCGCCGGCCGGGTGGCGGGCATGGCCACGGATTTGATGCGCCGCAAAACAGGGTTGCCGCGGCTAAGGATGACGGACTCCACGGAGCGAGCAGCGCGGCGCGGATGGGGTGGGCGCCGAGAGTGAGACTTCGGGTGGCGAAACGGACGGGAATGACATCCGGCGTCTGCACTGGCGTGCCGGCGGACGCGCGGTTACTCGTCGCGGAGGGCCTTCCAGGGGTCGATCCGCGAGGCACGCCAGGCCGGTCCATAGCCGGCCGCGAGGGCCGCGATCAGCAGGATGGCGGGCGCGAGGCTGAGGGCCAGGGGATCCTGGGCCTTCATTCCGAACAGGAACGACTCGACGAGGTGCGCGCCGGCCCATGCGGCGGGCACACCGATTGCGAGGCCGATCAAGGTCATGGACAATACCTGCCGCATCACCATCCACAAAAGCCGGCAGCGCTGCGCCCCCAAGGCCATTCGCAGTCCCAGCTCATTGGTGCGGCGCGCGACTGCGTAGGCCATGGTCCCGTAAAGGCCGACGCAGGCGATCAACATGGCAAGCACCGCAAACGCGGTACACAACGTCGCGAAGGTGCGTTCCTGGCTGATGGTCTGATCGATCACGACGGATTGCGTGGTGAGGCGGACGACGGGAATCCGCTGATCCAATTGGCGGACCGCCTGCCGCGCGGAGTTGGCCAAAGACAGCGGATTGCCGGCCGTTCGCAGCTCGAAATTCAAGCCGCCCTGGAAGCGGGCGTCCTGCCCGAAAGGCAGGTAGACAACGGGCGGTGTATCGCTCTTGAGCGTGGTGAGCCGCGCGGTGCGGCAGAGGCCCACGATTTCGATATCGGCGGGCGCGTTCAAATCGCCGAGTCCGATGCGGCGGCCAATGGGATTCTGGTCCGGAAAATACTTCTTGGCGAAGACCTCATTGACGACGGCCACCTTAGCGACCGACTGCTGGTCTCGGGCGGCGATTCCGCGTCCCAGCAGGATGGGGATCTGCATGGTCTCGAAGAAGGACCCTGCCACACCTATGGTCGCGACGACCGGCTCCTTACCGGGATTGGCTCCGGGGACGTGCGCAAGGCGCGAGCTCATGGATTGCGAGACCATGGCATAACTAGTGGCGGTGACGCCGCGAATGCCGGGCAGGGACTCAAGGCGCGACTGAAGATCCTGGTAGTAACGCACAAGCGCCTGATCGCGATATCCGGCCTGTTTGGCGTCTACGCTGAAGAGCAACACGTTCTCCTGGTTAAACCCCAACTGGATGGAGTTCAGATTGGAGAGGGTGTGCACGAACAGGCCGGCGGCGACGAGGAGCAGAACGCAAATCGCCACTTGGCCGACGACCAGGACCTGGCTCAAACCGATAGCCCCGAGAGCGCCGCGCCAGCGCAGACGCGGCTGGCCGGCGCGGGTGTCCTTGAGGGAGCTCACGAGATCCACGCGGGTGGCCTGGAGCGCGGGGACGAGGCCAAAGAGGAGGCCGGTGCCGAGCGCGAGTGCGAGCGCGATGCCGAGGACATGCCAGTTCAATTCCGCGTGCAGCGTGAAATTGTCGCGCCCGTTGGCAATCAGCCAGGTGAGAAAGCCGATTCCCCATTGCGCGAACAAGATACCCAGGGCGGCTCCGATACCCGCCAACAATACGCTCTCGGTTAACAGTTGGCGCACGACGCGGCTGCGGTTGGCGCCCAGGCTCAAGCGTACGGCGATTTCCCGGCGGCGCGCCGTGGCGCGCGCGAGCAGAAGGTTGGCGATGTTGGCGCAGGCGATGAGCAACAGACAGGCCACCATGACGATCAGGACATACAAGGGCTTCGAATACTGCCGGCGCAGGGAATCCAGGCCGCCACCGCCCGGCTTCACCACGAGCGCGGGGAGGTCGGCGCGTTCGGTCTCTTTTTTGGCGGTGGTCTCCACCCACTGACGGAAACGGGGCGCGAGCGCGGCCTGCGCCTGGACGATCGAAACACCGGGACGCAGCCGGCCCATGAGTTCCAGCCAGTAGTAGTTCGCGTCCGTGAACTTGGCCCGCGGATTCTTGGAGAAGAGATCCAGCAGGGGCGAGGTTTGCATGGGCAGGTAGATTTCGGTGGCACCGCCGGGGTCCACTCCGTAGAAATCTGGCGCGGTGACTCCGATGACGCTGAAGGGCAGATTGTTGACCAGCAGCGACTCGCCGACCGCTTTGGCGGGGTCGCCGAAGCGGCGCTGCGCGTAGGCGTGGCTGAGGACGGCGACGGCGGGTCCGCCGGTGCGATCGTCCTGGCTATCGATCAGGCGGCCGGCGGAGGGTGGAACGCCGATTCCGTTAAAGAAATCGCCGGTGACGTATCGCCCGCCGGCGAGATCCGCGCGCCCGTGACCGAGGATGTTTAGTTGTCCAGCCCTGCTAGAGCCGAACAAAGGGGAAATGACATCGCTGGAACGGAGCAGCTCGAGGGTGGCAAACGGGAGGTTGAGGCTGGTCTGAGCGCCTGAGGGCTCCTTGTAGCTGCTGCCGCTGTAGCTATGCGCCACGGCGGGCGGCTCTTTGGAGTGCAGGTTGAGCATGACGAGCGATTCCGGATGGGGCACGGGAAGCGACCGCATCAGGATGGAATCCATGAAGCTGTAGATGGCGGTATTGGCGCCGATCCCGAGCGCAAGGGAGAGCACCGCCATGGAAGCAAAGAGGGGATTCGCAGCCATGGTTCGCAGCGCGTAGCGGACGTCCTGGAAAAGTTGACCCGCGAGCATCGATGCCGGCATGCCCCTTAGACGCGAATTTGTGCGAACGGTTGGGAGCATTTTACCGGGGCCCGGCGGAGTTTAGAATCCGTATCACGGAGAGAATTGTGGTCCAACTGCGCGTGGCCGCCCTTGCGCCGAAGAGTTGGTCGAGCTGGGAGAGACAGCCTATGGTTTTCATGTGGCGGCGGTAGACGCCATAGACAAGACGGTGCTTCGAACCGAGGATACGCACGAGCCACTGCCCGGTATCGGGAAGAGTCATGGGAAGAGAAACTCCGCGGCGTCCCGGCTCCGACAGGATGCTGACAAATCGGACAAGATCGGCGCGGGGCAGCTCGGTTGCGAACGGATTGTCTTTTTCCAGGCGAAGCAGATCGCTGCCGCTGCAGATGGCGATGGTTGCTTCAAACGGCAGTCTGCGGCGCAGTTCGGCGAGAAAGTCGGCGCGCAGGCCAGGTTTGCGGATGACCAAAGTGCCTGCGGCGCCGACGTTCACGGCATCGTAGGCGTGCAGTTCCTTGGCGAGCGCGCTGGGACGGAAAGTCCTGTGTCCTCCGACGTTGATACCGCGAAAGAAGACGATCAGGGCCACGGTGCCTATTGTGGCAAGTCCGGAGACGCAAAGAAGAAAGGCAGGGCATTTCTCGCAGAGTTCGCGGAGCTCGCTAACGGGACGCAGAGAAGAAAGCAGAGGGGAAAGAGGGCTTCGGCACCCAGCCACGGCGACGCGCGTTACAATCCTGGTGATGCCGTTTCCTATTCATCGCTTACGCCGCTTGCGGGCTACCGAACCCTTGCGCAACCTGGTGCGGGAGACGCACCTGAATCCGGCACAGTTCATTCTGCCGCTGTTCGCCTGCCCGGGCGAGGGAGTGAAGCGCGAGATCAGTTCGATGCCGGGCAATTACCAGATGTCGATCGATGAGATTGTGCGCGAGTGCGAAGAGGTGGAGGCGCTGGGGATCGGCGGGGTGATTCTGTTCGGACTGCCTGATGCGAAGGACGAGATGGCATCGGGCGCGTACGACGATAACGGAATCGTGCAGCGCGCGATCCGGGCGATCAAGCGGGAGACCAGCCAACTGCTGGTGATCACGGACGTGTGCAACTGCGAGTATACGAGCCACGGTCATTGCGGGTATATCAAAGACGGCGACGTGGACAACGACACGACGCTGCAGTGGCTGGCGAAATCGGCGCTGTCGCATGCGCGGGCGGGGGCGGACATTGTGGCGCCTTCGGACATGATGGACGGGCGGGTGTGGGCGATCCGGCAGGCACTGGATGCGAACGGGTTCGACCGCACGCCGATCATGAGCTACGCGGCGAAGTTTGCGAGTGTCTTTTACGGACCGTTCCGTGAGGCGGCGGAATCGACGCCGCAGTTCGGCGACCGGCGGAGTTATCAGATGGATCCGGCGAACGGGCGCGAGGCGATGCGGGAGATCGAGCTGGATTTGCAGGAGGGCGCGGACATGATTATGGTCAAACCGGCGCTCTCTTACCTGGATCTGATTGCGGAGGCGAGGCGGCGGTTCGACGTGCCGATTGCGGCGTACCAGGTGAGCGGCGAATACTCGATGATCATCGCGGCGGCGCGGAACGGATGGATCGATCACGACCGGGCGATGATGGAGACGCTGACATCGATCACGCGCGCCGGCGCGAAGATCATCCTGACGTATTTTGCGAAGCCGGCGGCGCGGTTATTGGCATAAGGAGAAGACGGTGTACCTATCGCGGCGGAGTTTTGTAGGCGCGATGGCGGCGGCGCGTTTGGTAGCGGCCGGCGAACCATGGATTCCGTTGTTCAACGGAAAAGATCTGGAAGGCTGGCGGGCGAGCGAGCACAAAGACTCGTGGAAGATTCGCGACGGGCAGATCTCGGCGGAGGGAGCGCGGTCGCACCTGTTTTACACGGGGCGTGAGTTCAAGAATTTCGAACTCGAAGTGGAAGCAATGGCGCGGCCGGCGTGCAACTCGGGAGTGTATTTTCACACCGCATACCAGGAGACGGGATTCCCGATCAAGGGCTTCGAGATCCAGATCAACAATACGGCTCCGGGAGAGGGAACGTACCGGGAGCGCAAGAAGACCGGGTCGCTTTACGGGCTGCGCAACGTTTACAAGCAACTGGTGCCGGATGACCAATGGTTCCGGCTTTCGGCGACGGTGCGCGGGAAGAATGTGCAGATACGAATCGACGGCGTGCTGGTGGTGGATTATACGGAGCCGACGCCGCCGGTGATTCCCGACGGGATGGAGAAGGAGCGTTTCTTGAGCAGTGGGGCGATCGCGCTGCAGTGCCACAACGAGGGCTCGCAGGCGCGATTCCGCAGCGTGCGGATCCGTCCGCTGGCGGACGACGCGACGGCGCCGGGAGCGAGCGCGCCGGTGGTGGACGAGACGTTCCGGAAGGTCATTGACGCGGGGCGCCACAACATCCCGATGGTGGACTATCACGTTCACCTGAAGGGTGGCATGACGCTGGAGCAGGCGCTGGGGCGTTCGCGGCGCGACGGGATTCAGTATGGGATCGCGGTGAATTGCGGGAAGGGCTTTCCGATAGAGAACGACGCGGGAGCGATTGCGTTTTTCGAGAGCATGAAGGGGCAGCCGTGCTTCATCGCGATGCAGGCGGAGGGCCGCGAGTGGATGCAGATGTTCACGCGCAAGGCGGCGGGACTGTTCGACTACATCTTCACGGATTCGATGACGTGGACCGATGATCGGGGCAAGCGGATGCGCACGTGGATTCCGGAGGAAGTGGGCACGATCGCGGACCCGCAGGAATTCATGGAGACGCTGGTGAAGCGCGCGGTGGGAATTCTGGAGAACGAGCCGATCGATATCTACGTGAATCCGACGTACCTGCCGGATCAGCTGGCGAAGGATTACGACCGCTTGTGGACGGCGGAGCGGATGCGCAAGGTGGTGGACGCGGCGGCGAAGAATCAGGTGGCGATCGAACTGAATGATCGGTACAAGCTGCCGGGCGCGGCGTTCGTGAAGATGGCGAAGGCGGCGGGCTGCAAGTTCACGTTCGGGACCAACAATACGGGGCCCGAAGATCTGAGGCGATCGGAATACGGGCTGCAGATGATAGAAGAATGCCGGCTGGGCTGGCAGGACTTTTTCGTGCCGGGCGCGTGGTGGCCGAAGGCCGCGGAGCGCAGGGGGCATTTGCTGAAAGGGTAGGCGCGGATTACCGGAAGTCGCGGAGCTGGGGCGCGATTTTTTCGCGATCGCCGACCAGGAGGAAGAAGGCATCGCCGGGGCGGGCGTACTTGCGTGCGACGGCATTGACCTGCTCGAGCGTGACAGCGGAGACGCGCTCGGAAAACGCGCCCAGTTCGTTCAACGGGAGCCCCTGGGCCCAGTTCCAGGCAATGGCACCGGCGCTGGAACCGACGGTTTCAAACTGCTCGGGAAGGCCGCGAATGATGCCTGTTTTGGCCTGATCGAGTTCGACCTGGGTGACGGGCCTGGTACTACCGAAGGCGGCGAGCTCCTTTTCGAATTCGCGCATGGCGAGGGCGGTGGAATCCTGCTGGACGGGGCTGACGATGGTCCAGAGGCCGGCGCCGGGGAAGGTAGCCAACTCGGAGCTCGCGTAATAGGCGATGCCGCGCTGCTGGCGGATATTTTCCCAGATGCGATTGCCGGACATACCGCCGTAGATGCGGTTCGGCGAGAGCGAAGGCGGGGTAATCGGCGTGGTCGCGCGGGACGGCAGAGAGGACCTGCACGACCATGGTTTGAGTGACGCCTTTGCGGTCAACGAAGACGATCCGGTCTTTTGTTGAGGCGGTAGGAGGATCGGGTGACGGCACAGGGGCGGAGCCGGTCCACGCGCCGAGGGTTTCCGTAGCGATCGCGACGGCATCTTTGAAGGCGATATCGCCGGCGAAGACGAGGGCAGCGGCGTTGGGCTTCCAGAAGCGGTCATGGAATATGCGGACGTCGGCCGTGGTGAGGGAGCGGAGGGAATCCGCGTTGCCGAGTCCGCGGCCCGAGGGGGTGGCTGGGGCCGAAGGCGGCGGCGTAGAGCGGGCGAGCGAAGTTGTCGAGATTGGCTTCGGGCTGTTCGATCTCGTGAATCCAATCCTTTTTGTAGGCCTCGACGGCCCAATCGGGATAGGCGGGGTGGAGCAGCATATCGGCCATGAGGGCGAAGCGCGGGATCGAGGTTTTTGCGGAGCACCTCGACAGAGAAATCCGTACTGTTGAGATCGGCATGGCCGTGAATGCCGGCTCCAAGATCGTCAAATTCGCGCTGGATTTCTTCGTGGGTGCGGGTAGTTGTGCCGCGAATCGCGGCGGCGGCGAGGAGCATGACGGCGGGCTTGCCGGGAGGGCTTTGCAGGACGCCGGAGCGGAACTGAAGTTCGTACCGCGACCTTGGGGAGGCCGTGACGTTCGAGAACGAAAATTTCGAGGCCGTTGGGTAGTTTCGCGGTTTGGATTTCAGGCGGGCGGTAGGGAGCCCGGGCTGAAAGGGGGGCGGCGTAGCGCGATCGGGCTGAGGAGTTTCGGGGTGGACGGCCGACTGGGGGCGGACGTCGATGGTGGCGTGGCTGGGGGCGACGAGCCAACGGTTGACGGCTCCGCGGACATCTTCGGCGGTGATGGAGGTATAGCGCGAGACCCAAGCGTCCCAACGGTCGATACCGCCGTGGAACTGGTGCACCTGTTGGATGGCGGAGGCGATGCTGGAGACGCTTTCGAGATCGGAGAGACGGCCGGATTCGAAGTGGTTGCGAAGGCTTTCCATTTCGGCGGGAGCCGGGCCTTCGCGGGCGAGGCGCGCGAACTCCGCGGTGATTTTCTGTTCGATTCCGGAAA
Organism: uncultured Solibacteraceae bacterium; assembly: GCA_963811575.1. Lineage (GTDB taxonomy): Bacteria > Acidobacteriota > Terriglobia > Bryobacterales > Bryobacteraceae > Solibacter. The sequence goes on from CAWERY010000018.1 coordinate 1,632,394, forward strand.
TGGACGCGCCTGGGACCATGGTCACGCTCGCGAGGAAGACCGAGGCATCCTGGAGCGGCATCCGGTCTATGGTCGAACTTTGCGAGAACTCGGCGGTCACTACGGAGTGGAGGTGGTGAGGGCTGTACTCGTTGGTCCAGATGTGTTCGGCGAATTCCAGGGCGGCGGCATCCCGGCTGCGCCGCGGGCGGTCCGACCCAGGCGAAGTGGACGCGCCGGTCGCGGACGTGATCGGCGTACTGCAGGAATTTGGGCGCGGCGAGCGGCGGGGCGGAGGCGGGAGGAACGCTGCGAATATCGGAGGGAACGAGCGGCCCGAAGTATTTGGCGACCCACGGTTTGGCTTGGGCGGGGTCGAAATCGCCAACGATGGCGATGGAGATCTGGTCGGGAGTGTAGTGCTCTGCGAAGAAGGCGCGGACCGTATCGAGGGTAACGGAGCGGAGGTCTTCGACGGTGCCGAGCACATCGTGGTGGTAGGGGTGGCCGGGCGGGAAGAGGTGCTCGTGAAGGAGCGGATTGATGCGGTGGTAGGGCTCGTTTTCGAGCTTCTGGCGGCGCTCATTGATGACGACTTCGCGCTGGTTATCGAGGTTTTTCTGGGTGAGGTTCTGGAAAAAGAGGGCAAAGGGGTTGGACTGCATCCACAGGTAGCGCTCCAGGCGGCCGGACGGGATGGTGGCACAAAATTCAGTGAAGTCTTCGTTGAGATCGCCGCAGGTGTTGGTAGCGCCGAGAAGCTCGAGGGCGGTGGAGATAGGGTTGCCTTCGCGGTCTTCGTAGAAGAGATGCTCGACGAGGTGGGCGAGGCCGATACTGGCCGGGCTTTTCGTGTTTGGAGCCGGCGCGAATACGGATATTGACGTGAACGATGGGAAGGGTGCGATTCACGTGGAGGAGAAGATCGAGGCCGTTGGGAAGGGTGGAGCGCTCGACGGCGAAGGCGGACTCGGCGTGAGCGAGCAAAGGGAGGAAGAGCGCGATGAGGCAGCGGCGAAACATTTCGGCCATCTTATCGCACGCAGTCGCCGGATGGTGGCGATGGCTGGTGCGGTTCTAGCCGTGCTCGACGCGTGCCTTGATATCGGAGTAGGCGGCCTCGATGAGGCTGGCGAGCGCGGCGGTATCGACAGGGGTTCCGGGCCTCAGCTTCACATGACGCATGAACTTGCCGGTAGCCTTGCAACAGGCGGGCTGGATCCCGGAGCGCTGCGCCGTGAAAGAAGCCGACGTTCATGTGGGACGTGAAAACATTCACGTAACCGAAGGGCGCATCTCCCAAACAGGCGACCGGACAGCCGTCGTGCAACAGCTCGCGGACCTCGTCGCCGCAGTTGCGCATCAGCTCAAACCAGTGGCGGGCGATTGCGCCTAATTCACCGGCACGCTGATCGAGCCACGCATCGATAGCGGGATCCCGCTGGACGGCGCCGTTGAAACGTAGAAACTCCGTTCCCACTGTTGTTCCAATCCCTGCTTTCCAGATACATGGTTACATAGCGCACGGAGACGGGAGAGAAGGAAGGCGCTAATTTTTTGCCTCTGCGGGCCGGGTTGTGAATCCAGGGGGCTGTGGAACTTTGTTCAAAGGCTCAGGCGGGGTTGCGAACCGCAATTGTGACGGGCGCCTCGCGCGGAATCGGGAGCGGTGTAACCAGGGCATTCCTGGATCTTGGTTATAACGTGGTGGCCAATGCTATGCATTTTGAGGGTTCCCCGTTATCGGCCAATGGAAAGCTCGCCCTGGTGGAGGGGAACATCGGCCAGGCTTCCACGGCGACGAAAATCGTGGAGACTGCGACTTCGAGATTCGGCTCGATCGACGCAGTTGTCGCCAATGCGGGCATTTTCTTCACGAAGGCGTTTACCGACTATACGCCGGATGATTTTCGGCGGCTCTCAGAGACTAACCTGGAGGGCTACCTCTACATCACACAACTTGCGGTGAAGCAGATGCTCGCGCAGAAAACGGGTGGGAGCGTGACTTGTTTGACCTCGGCCATGGTTCATCATCCTATCGCGGGCGTAAGAGCTTCGGTGGCGATGATCACGAAAGGGGGGCTGGAGGCAATCACGTTGAGCCTGGCGCTGGAGTACGCGAAAGACCGGATCCGGTTCAACGCGGTGGCGCCGGGAGTGGTGGACACTCCGATGCACGCCAATGATTCGAGTGACGAGTTGAAGAGCCAATCGCCGATGGGAGAGATTTCGGATATCCAGGACATTGTGGATGCGGTGCTTTACCTGACGGAAGCACGCCATGTCACAGGGGAGGTGCTGCACGTGGACGCAGGTGCGCACAACGGAAAATGGTGACCGCAGAGGAGAGGCTCAGGCAGGCGGGCATAGAGCTGCCGCCCGCGGTTACGCCTTTCGGCCCATACGTGGCGGCGGTTCAGGCAGGGAATCTGCTGTTCCTGAGCGGCATGCTGCCGACGGTGGGTCACGAGCCGAAGTTCGCCGGGCGTATTGGAAAAGAGCTGAATCTCGAGCAGGGCCGCGGCGCCGCGCAGGCCGCCGCACTCAACGTGCTCGCGGTGGCGCGGCAGCATCTTGGGTCGCTGGACAAGATATTCCGAGTGGTGAGGCTGGGAGTCTACATTGCAACGGCGGGTGAGCAGGCCGACCTCGTGAAAATCGCCGATGCTGCTTCGGAGCTGCTCGCCGGGGTCCTGGGAAAAGACAGGCTGCCGGCGCGCCTTGTGTTTGGCGTGGCGAGCCTTCCATTCGGCACGCCCGTTGAACTGGAAGCAATTCTGGAAGTGTCGGCCTGACATTTCGATTTCACAAAGGTAAAAGGGAAAGAACATGAAAGTATTAATGGTTTTGACGTCGCACGATCAGTTGGGCAACACGGGCCGCAAAACCGGCTTCTGGCTGGAAGAATTCGCGGCACCGTACTTTGTTTTCCGGGATGCCGGTGTGGAGCTGACGCTGGCCTCGCCGAAAGGCGGCCAGCCGCCGATTGACCCGAAGAGTGATTTGGCGGACCAGCAGACTCCCGCAATGGCACGGTTCAAGAAAGACACGGAAGCGCAAAACGCGCTTGCCCACACGCTCAAACTCGCGGATATGAAAGCGGAAGCATTCGACACGATATTTTATGTGGGCGGGCACGGGCCGATGTGGGATCTGGTGGATAATCCCGATTCGATTGCCCTGATCGAAGCCTTCTACAATTCGGGCAAGCCGGTGGCGGCGGTCTGCCATTCGCCGGCGGTGTTCCATCGTGTGATGTACAAGGGCGCTCCGCTGGTGAAAGGCAAGCACGTGACTGGCTTCACGAACGGGGAAGAGGAAGCGGTTCAGCTCACGAAGGTCGTGCCATTTCTGGTTGAGGATGAACTGAAACGGATCGGCGGCATTTACGAGAAGGCGAAGGATTGGGAGAGCCATGCGGTGGTGGATGGCCGGCTGGTTACGGGACAGAATCCCGCGTCGTCTACCGCGGCGGCGCACTCGCTGCTCAAGCTGCTGGTGAGGAAAGCGGCGTAAGATTCTCAGTGAGGAGATTCGGGCAATGAAGCGCAAAACGATTGTGACGATGCTGATTCTTGCGGGAGTTCTCGCCTTCGTTGGGGGACGGGCGATTTCGGCCGAGGACAAGTACGCCTTGAAGGTGCCGGGCGGACTCGCGTTCTCCGAGTTCCGGGGATATGAGGCATGGCAGGCGATCGCGATGAGCCGGAACGAAAAGGCGGTGGCGGTGATCCTGGGCAATCGGGTGATGATCGACGCCTATCAGGGCGGGTATCCCCGCCAACGGAAAAGCAGTGCCGGACGGGGCCAAGATGGCGAAGGTCCATTGGGCTCCGAAAGCCAACGAGTTCTTCCCGGCTGCGACGGTGCCGGGCAAGCTGCAAAACGTGGACTTCATGGTGAAGGACAGCAAGAGGTTCGCGGACAGCGGCGGTTGGGGGTATGCCGTGTTCGATTACGACGCCGCGTCGGACACGTTTAAGCCTGGGACGACAGCCGGCACACCGCCGCAGGGGAATGACGCCAAGTGCGGCTTCGCGTGCCATACGACGAGCGAAGGCGAGAGACTACGTTTTCACGGAATACGGCCGCAGGTGAAGGGGGGATCGGCGCACGGTGGGGTGCACGAAGGAAGATAGGATAAAGTCATGAGCGACGGATGCGAGGAGCGCGAGGAGCGGAAGCTGCGGATCGAGCAGGAGAAGCGGGAGAATCGCGAGGATCAAATCGATCCTGACGAAGTGGACGAGGGCGAGCCGGAGCGGGTGGATTCGTAGCATTCGGCGAGGTAAGCGATTTGCCTGCGATCGCCGGAAGGTGATAGGATTTCGACGTGACGACGAACGAAGCCGGATATCTGCCACGGACCGTTCAGCCCCTGATCCGTTGGGCGGCATTCACGGGCGCCGGTCTTCTGGCGATGCGCAGGTTAATTTACTCATCGTTTCCGACGTTCCTACCTTCATCGGCCTGGCCACGAGAATCCTGGCTGGCGGGCGTGCTGGTCAATGCGGCCTTCGAGCTGGTAGTGTTTACGCTGCTGCTGGCAGTGCCTTTTGGCATTTACTATTTCCGGCTGCGGAGGGGCGACACAAGCGGTCGTGATTTGGCGATCGATTGTGCCGCGGCTGCGAGCCTTTATCTGACGGCACTCTTGTTCCTATAGCCGAGGCTACTTCACGGCGATCGTGGACCCGACGATGGCGGCGCTGCCTGTGCGGTTCATCGAGGGGTTGCCGAACTGCGGCAGCAAGCGATCGTTCGAGGGGCCGGACGGCGCGACTGCAAGATTGATCTGAACAATTCCACAGAGTAGACCGGGAGCGCTGCCGGCGTACAGGACGGTGTCGATGCCGAAGGCGACTTTCCAGCCGCCGGCGAGCTCGACAGGGCCCGAGGGATTGACGCCGCCGGTTGCGCACTGCGCGTCGATGGGCGGGAAGCCCGTGCCCCAGACGCTGACGATGGAGCCACGCGGCGCAGGATTGGATGTGCGGTTGACGGTGCCATCCTGATTCAACGCGACGGCTTGCGGCGAGGCGCCGGGCTGGAGCCGGAAGAGGCCCGGCTTCCCCTGATTTGCCGGCACCGTCACGGAACCGACGGTAACGTCGTTATAGACGAGACTGATGGTGGTGAGAGTCTTGCCGCTGAGTTCGAATGGCGCCTGCGCATTGACCTGACGCGACTGGGCATACAGCACGGGGGCGGGCTCACCATCGAAGAGCACTTGCACGCGGGCCAATTGGCGGGGAACCATTCCCTGGTCGTCCGGTTGGTAGGCCACGCCTGCGTCCGGGCCGAGGCCGAAGCCAGTGAGGGTGATGAGCTCTCCGGGCGCGACGCCCTGGTTGTCGCCATACGAGGTGGCGGCGTTGAGCACGGACTCCGAGAGACAGGCTGGGGTCTTCCATCCCGCGCCGCCAAAACGGACTCGCGACAGGACACTATTGGGAGACGAGAAGGAGCTCCATGCCAGCAGGACCGTACCGTCCGGGGAGAGGGCAAGGCCCGTGGAGAGATCGGTATTCCGGCCGACATAGGTTGCGTCCAATAGGCGCTCCGTGCGGGTCGAGATGGGCGATGTAGGCGGACAAGGGTCCTTGAAAACAGGCCTGGGGCGCCGATTCCGTGATTGGAAAGCCGGCACCGGTATTGCCGCTCAGGTAAGCGTCGCCGGACGGAGAGACGGCCAGCGCGCCGACGCCGGGAAATTGCCGGTCGGAGGTCCAGGCGTAGGTGGAATAGACGAGCGAGGCGAAATTGGCGGAGACCTTCGCGAGGAAGGCGAAGGAAGGCGGTCTCATTCCAGTTGGGGAGGATGGGAGACGGCTGAAAGACGCCGGGCGTAGTGGGGAAATCGGAGGAAGTGGTCGAGCCGCCGATATAGATATTTCCGGCGGAATCGGACTGCAAGAGGGCGGGGATATCGGTGCCGCTGCCGCCGAGGTAGGTAGCGAGAGCGAGTTTTCCCGTGGAATCGAGCCTGGCGAGGAATAGGTTGGTGGCGCCGAGCAAGCGCTTTTGCACGGCATCCGGGGATACCGGAAAATCGGGCGACGTGGTATATCCGGCGACCACGACGCTGCCTGCAGTGTCCACGATCAGGGCCTTGGCCGAATCGGAATTGCTGCCGGCCAAAGTGGCGGAATAGAGGATGGAAGAAGCGTCCGGGCTGAACTTCACAACATAGGCGTGGCCGGCGGTGGTGGTTCCGGCGACGTAGGCAGCGCCCTGCGCGTCGATCACGATGGCGGATGCGGTTGCGGCGGTATCGGGGAGGTACGTGGAGTAGAGAAAATGGCGGCCATCGGCGCTCAACTTGGCGGCAAAGACTCTCGCGGTGGAGCTGGCTGGGATAGCGACGCCGGGTGTGGTGGGAAACCCGCCAACGGTAACTCCGGCAATGAAGGCGTTGCCCGCAGAATCCACGGCGAGGGCGGTGGCCTGGTCCGCGGTAGGGCCTCCCAGGAAAGTGCCAAAGAGCAACTTGCCATCAGGATCTACCTTACCGACGTAGGCATCCGAGCAAGGCTCGGGAAGCGAGCCGATTGGGAACGCATTTATGTAACAGGTACCACCGCCCCCGGCAGTCTGCGGCGCACCCGCCGAAACCGGTCCGGTAGTGCCTGCGAAATAGACATTTCCCGCGCCATCGATGACGGAAAGAAAGCCGGAAACGGGCAACGCCTGGCTGGCGATGCTGCCGGGGGTCTGGGCCGATACGGAGAGGGCAATGAGGAGGAGAAAGGCAAGTCTGTATCCAGGCAGGCCACTGGCGCGGCAATTCGACCCGCCTGGCGATTGACCGCGATAGGATTTCATTGGCGTTTCGAGATTCGACGCGGGTGCACTGGCACGTCTGGTTCCGCGGAATCAGAAGAGGATCGAGGGCATCCAGGCGCCGGCGGGCTCGTTATACAGTCCGACGCTCATCAGGGTCATGGGCTGAACGACGCGCAGACGATTGGCGAGGCACCAGCGCAGCAGGGCGCTATTGCGCGACGGCACTAGAATTCCGGGGCCGCCAAAGGAATCGACCGAGGCAATGAGGGCTTGCAGGTCGGGGTTGGTCTCTGCCGTGGCATGGCCGAAGAAGGCGAGGGAGGTCGCGTAGCCGGTGATACGGCCGCCGCGTTCGACGACGGAGGCGGTGTTCTGGCGGACGGCGTGGGCCAGTTCGGCGGCTCGATCGAAGCCATGCACGCGCCGCGACAGGGCGTTGCAGGCGTCCAAATCGGCGGGCTGCGCGGGCCGAACGCCGCAGCCGGGGACGCTGCGTTCGCGGGTGCGGCCCTGGAGGCAGGAAATGGGCTCGCGGACGTCGAAGCCGAGGCTGGTGTAAAGCGAGAGAGAGCGATTGTGAAAGGCGGCTTGCAAGAGCCGGATTCCAGCGGCTTGGCGGGTGGCAGCGCGATCCATCACGGCGCGCATGAGGCTGCGTCCGACGCTGAGATTTTGTGCGCCAGGGTCTACCGTGATCGGGCCGACGCCGGCGATTACGGAGCGCTCATCGAGGCAGTTGCTGCCCACCAGCCGGCCTTCGATTTCCGCGACTACGCAGTACACGCCCTCGGCGGAGAAGAGCATCGAAAGCAGGCCAGCGGGGGCCTCGGGACTGGGAAAATCGCAGGGGAAACCGTGGGCTGAGTTGATGGTGGAGAATGCCTGGTAGCAGATCTGCCCGCAGACGGAAGCGTCCGCCGGGGTAGCGGCGCGAATCACGACCTGGGGCTGCGATTTCGGGGACATGGAGAAGGCCTCTTTCATTTTCTGCACAGTATATCAGCCGGGTTCGCGGAGACTGCATGCGAGACGCGGCGGGAACTGAATTTCTCGCAAAGCTCGCAGAGATCGCAGAGGGGGACGCCCAAGAAGAGCGGGGCTTGTTATGGGTCAGGTGAAAAGTTTGCGAATGAGGTCGTCGCCATTTTCGGTGTCATCGGGCAGAGTGTGGGCGATCTTCGGTTGAGTCATGGAGTACATCAACTCCTCGACTTCCTCGGGGCGCATCGGCGCGCCGCCGATGGATGCTAGAGCGAGGATGGCGCAGAATCCCAGCTTGGCCAGGCGGCATTTGAACAAACGCATAGAGTCCTCCAGGTAATTCGGGTTGGGGAAATTGAGGGAGGGTCTAGCGAAGCGGGGGAGCGCGTGAGCCGAGAGGCGAGATGGCGGGGCACGGGGGAAGCGCGTGAGAAAAGGGGTACGGCGCGCGCGAGAGAGCGACTAAGAGAGCCAGGAAGAAGAACAGAGGGGCCAGGACGGCAACCGGCAAGCCTGGCGCATCGGGCGTCAAGGCGGCGAACAGCAGCGCCAGGAGGCAGAGTAACGCGAGGATGCGACGCAAGGGCACCTGGAGATTAGTCTAGCTGAAATGGGGAGGAACGGGCGGTCAGGTAAGCGCAGACAAGGAAGATGAGTTCGCGACGCATGCCATCGAATTGTTCCGGGGGCGCGTTGCCTTCGAGCAGGCTGCGGCTGGCTCCGAGCATCGCGCCTTGCAGCATGGAGGCGACCGGTTGCGGATCGACGGTTAAGGGGTCTGAGGCCGAGGCCAGCATGCGAACGATGGCCTTATCGTACCGGGCGCGCATCTGTTGCATAATTTTCGCTCCATCGAGATCGCTGCTTACCGAGTAGAGGGCTGCACTGGTTTTCACATCGCGCATTTTGGCTTGAAGAAATGCGTCGATGAGCGCGGTTCCCATCTGGCGGAGGGTGGCGCCCTTTTGCCGCTTACAGGCGAGTTCGACGGCATCCGCGACCTCAGAGAGATGACGCTTCAAGACGGCCTGCAGGAGGGCGCTCTTATTGGGGAAGTACTGGTAGAGGGTCCCGACCGAGACGCCGGCACGGTGGGCGACTTTTGTAGTGGTCAGCCGGTGTTTGCCGACGGTCTGCAAAACCTGAAGGGTGGCTTCCAGAATGGCGTCCACGCTGGCCGTCGAACGGGCTTGAACCGGCGATTTACGGGGCTCCAGGGAGACTTGCGCGCGCTGCGACAAATGCGAACTCCTAAACTGAAGCTTACTTCATCCAATCCGCATAGGAGAGAATCGGAATGATGAAACAAGTGGCGGACGGGGGGAGCTTCACGCTTCCCGGGACGGCGTTGACCTTGAACCGGTTGGGGTACGGCGCGATGCAACTGGCCGGTCCCCAAGTGTGGGGACCTCCCCGCGATGTCGATGGCGCGATCGCGGTTCTGCGGGAAGCGGTTGCGGCGGGGGTGAACCATATCGATACCAGCGATTATTACGGCCCGCACGTGACGAATCAGATTATCAAGCAGGCGCTGCATCCCTATCCGGACGGGTTGGTGATCGTCACCAAGGTGGGCGCGAAGCGCCGGCCGGACAAGTCGTGGGTGCACGCGCGTTCGCCCCGAGACGTGACGGAGGCGGTACACGACAATCTGCGAAATCTGGGGCTGGAGACACTGCATGTCGTGAACCTTCGGGTGGGCGGAATCGATGCGCCCGCGGATGGCTCGATCGAAGAACCTCTGACGGCGCTCGCCGAGCTCAAGCGGCAGGGACTGATTCGTCACCTCGGGCTGAGCAACGTGAATCGCGCGCAGTTGGCGGAGGCGCAGGCGATTACGGAGGTTGTGTGCGTGCAGAATTTGTACAACCTGGCACAGCGGAACGACGAGCAGTTCATTGAAGAACTGGCGGGACAGGACATTGCATATGTGCCGTTCTTTCCGCTGGGAGGGTTCACGCCGCTGCAATCGGCGGCGCTGGACATGGTGGCGACGGAGCTGCAATCGACGCCGATGCAGGTGGCGCTGGCGTGGCTACTGCAGCGCTCGCCCAACATCCTGCTGATTCCGGGCACGTCTTCGGTGGGGCATCTTCGAGAGAATCTTAGTGCGGCGGCATTGAGGCTTCCCACCGAGATGATTGCAAAACTGGACTCCATCGGAGGCCGAGGTTAGTTATTGCCGGTCAACTCAGGGGAGGTGGGTTCGAACTGGTAATTCGAGAAGAGAATATTCAGTTCCGTGGGGCCTAAGAGGAAACTCGAAGTGACCGAGTGGACGCGAGCGGGGAGCCAGAATCCGCGCACTTCCACGAACTCTTCGGTAATGCGGGGAGCACCGATCAAGGCCGAAAGGCTGGCAGCGAACTGACCTTCGATGCGCACTACGGCGTAGCTCTCGCTATCGATCCAGGCTTTGCCGGTGATGAGATACGGAGCCTTGATGCGCGGAGAGAGTTGGAGAACTATGCAGGTTTTCCCGCCGGTTATTTCGGTACCGACGAGCCGCGCGCGGTAGTTGGCTGGAGCGATCTGGTGCCGTGTGCGTTCCGCCGGGAGGCTCGCATTCGATTCAGAGGCGATGACTTTATCGATGATGCCGCCGAGCTTCTCTGAACCGGAACGCTTCCATACGATGTAATGTTCGCCTTCGCCATGACGGTAGTTCATCACGACGGATGCCGCCGCTTCTTTGCCGAAGCGCTGATTTTGAAGCGTGTATTGGCGGTCGCCCGTATATTGCGGCATCAGGGCATGGCGGCGGCTATGTTCATTTTCGACTTTGGCCAGGATATCGTCGCCTGCATCCTTCACCGAGCCGTTCAAGGGCGCCACGAACGGCTGGGAAGCGGCCAAAGCCAGACATAAGAATCCGACGCCGATCTGGGTTGGCCGTTGCATGCTAACTAGACGAATCCTTCTGGCGAGTATTCTTGACACCCGTCAAGATCCCGAGGCCGACCAGCACGATGACTCCAACCCCGATCCAATGAGCGGGCATATGCATCAGCGTGGCTCCGTAAGCCAACCCGATGATCACGATCAAGTATCCAACGATGTAGATTCCGAATGACATGGATAGCTCCTCTTTTTTTTGTTGCCGTGCCCTATTGGTTGTGACCCTGGAGAGCCGCCACGGGTTGCGCGCGGAGCACAGCGATCAGGGCTCCGAACGATCCAACGCAGGCAGAACCCAAGAGCAGAAAAATCTTGATGGCGATGGGCAAAGGGCTGAACACGATGGCGACCGACACCATGCCGGCTGCCCAAAGATATTCCCTGGTACAGACCGCGCGATGTACCAAGGCAACCGCGCCGAGGCAAACTCCCAGATTCAAAGCGAGCTCATAGGAGGCCGCGTAGGCGGAGAAGACCGAGGCGATCAGGAGCAACGGGAGCGAACTCCACTTGAGGATCTGCGTGCCGGTTTGAGTCATTTTCCACCTTTTCGAGAGCGCTTTCGGCCCTGCCTGGTATGTAGCACTCGGAGGGCCACGCAGCCCCACTATTTCGATGCGAGCGTGGCCTGGGTCACGGCGTGAAGGTTGTTGAAGCTCTTCCTGCAGGCGAGCCCATTCGCCCGCATTCGCTTTGGTGGCAATGGGAAGGGTGAGGTCCTGATAGAACGCGAGAATATCGGTACGCAGCTCGGGCGAGAGCTCCGCGTAGTGGCCATCGAGCTTGTGAAGTAACTTGGCGTACGCGCCGTCCATGAGGGTATATTTTCCAGCGGCGGTCTGCGCTCCGACATCGAAATTCTCGTTGGGAAGTTTCAAGTGCCCGCTGCCTACTTCGGCTAATAAATCGCGATATCGATCCACGGACGCATTGAAGCCGGCCATGTAAAGTTGCTCGGTCTCGGGAGTCAGGGGCTTAAAGGCGAGCGCTTTAAAGGGTCCGACCCTGGGCACTATGTGAAAGAAGGCGGCCAGCACCCGCGATTTGATTCCGGGCCGCTGATACGTCGCGCCCCAATTCTTTTTATAACTTGAGCGAGAGAGGTTGTAGAGGAATTTCTTGCGGGTCATGCCGGGAACTTCCTTTTGAATTTCCGGCCCTTTGAGCTGCCAAGCGACTTTGGTCAACGCGGGCAGCACGGTTCCCACAGCGTGCCGGTAAGATCCGAGAGCCAGGTCGAGATTCAGGAAGACTTGCTCAATCCGCATTCCATAAGTGTCTTCGAAGGCGCGTTGCAACACTGGCTTGGCGACCTGAAAACCGATGAAGTCTTTATAGGCCTGCGATGCATAACGACTCTTCGCCGCCTGAAACACGTCGAAGCCGAACTCGGTCTTGGTGTGGGAAAACGGGTCGTCCGCGTAGGTGACGGAGTTGCCGAACTTGGCGCGCAGGAGGGGATAAAGGAGAGGGACGGAGCGATTGGTGGCCATGCGGTGCCCGTTATTATCCGCGGCAAAATGGGCAAGCGCACCCAGGGAGAAGGCATACTCGTTCAAATCCTGTGATTCGCGGATGAGGTTGGCGATAAAATCTCCGCTGCGCACGTAATGCGTGAGATCGCTGTAGAATCCGCTTCCGAAGGGGTAGTAGCCAAGGTCCTGGATGATGCTGCCGCCATACGCGAACGCATGCGCCGCGGTTAAGGCTTCGGGGGTGGAGGCGGGAAAGCGCTTCAATAAGAGCGGCCTGATGGAGCTATCCCAGGTGGAATCGATGATGGCTTCGTGGGTCAGCACGGAATAGGCGGAGGCATTCCGGCAGGAGAGGAGGCCCAGGATACAGAGCGCGGCCGAAGCGAGGAATGCCTGCTTTACAACGATCATTTTCTGCGCAACTTTCGTTTGATATCGGGCCAGAATTCGGTCCCCAGATTGCTAAGCAAGTCGAAGCCCATAGTTACCGAGCCTTGAATCATCCCGAGGCGCACGGTGTTGAGGCGATCGGGATACCATTCGTTCGAAAGGAAGGCGGCGCCGTATGCGCTGCCAATTCGCCAGACGGAAAGGGTCTGGCCGCCGCGATCGGTGCGCGTAAGAATGGTGCCGCGAAGGGCGTGACCGGAGCGCTTCCAGAAGCCGGAACCGAGCGACCGGTAATATCGCGGGTCCTCGCGAAGAGTTGTGTCGAGACCGAAGGCGAGAGTGCTGCGAATGCCTGACCAGGCCAAGGTGGAAGCGAACCGCTTACCGTAGGCGCCGGCGCCCTGACCCCATTCCGTGGGGGCATTGTCCGCCTGTAGAATTCCGGCATATGCCGCGGTGCCGGCGATGGCCAGCGGGGAAATTGTGGTTTCGGCGTGCAGTCGGAGTTTGCCGGTAATGGTGAGCGGCTCGGACGTCTGTGCAACGCCGGCAAGCGGAAGCGTGAAGGCCGCGGCGAGAAGCAGGATAGCGCGGACTGCCCGCGGCGCAGGGCGAAGAATCTTAAGAAGACTTTTGATTTTCATAAACATCCTCGCCGAACGTAGCTCGCGGCTTAGGGGTGTCGCCCCTGATCCATAGAAATCCGGGTCATCAGGGACGACGAAGGAAAGAGGATGTCGGTGAGCCTGAATGGGGCGGAACTGTCCGGCTGTTAACCACAATAGGTTAATTAAATCTCCCTGTCAAGCCGTTTTTAGTGCGACAATCAGGCCATGCTTAACTGCTTTAGTTAAGTCGAAAGGACGCTGCGGCCGTGGATGTTCCCGTTGTGATCAAGCATCGCCTGAACGAGCTGGGCCTGGAGCAGAAAGATCTTGCGGTAGCCGCACAGGTCACCGAATCGTATATATCCCAGCTGTTGGCGGGAAAGAAACTGCCGCCGGCGCCCGGACGCACGGAAATCTACGACCGGCTCGGCAAGGTGCTGAAGCTGCCGGGCGGTGAGCTATCGAAATTAGCGAACCTGCAGCGCAGGGAAGAACTCAGGAAGAGAGTGCTGGAGCCGCCGAGCCCGCTGTTCCAAGACTTCCGGGCATTGCTTCTGCGCAAGTGTGAGGCTCGCCGGAAACAAGAAGTGGCGGCGATTCTCGAGAAGGAACCGTTCGGAACCCTGGAGCGCCTGATCACGCAAAAGATGGTCGAGGCGGTTCGAGAAGTGACCAGGGAGGGTTTGGAAAGCAAGGGCTGGCTGGGCACACTGGCGCGTTTGACCAGGCAAAGTATCCCGCGCGTGCGCAGGTCTTTAGGGAAGCTATCTGAGACGGACATTCTGCCGGTCTCGCTTGAGGATTGCGTGTACGTGCTCGAGGCAATGATCGAAGCCTGGGACATCGACATGCAACGTTTTGCGATCGACATCGTGCTCCACGGCAGCCTGGCCGGGGCGCCCCGAAAGCGATTCGAGTTTGTGGAACGCGAGCCGGAAGCGGCTGCCGTGCATCCGCCGGGGTACGAGGCGTTTCTGAAAGACCCGGCGCTCAGCGGCGATGCCGGGAAAGAGGAACTCGACTTTCTGGCCAGCCTGCGCGTTCCAGGCAGGAATCCGACGGCACTGTACTATTACCGGGAACTGCAAAATCTGCGCGATCCACTGCACTTCCGCGGTTGAAAGCGGCTCTGCTGGAAATCAGACATCGGAATCAGACGTTGGAATCAGACAACGGGTGCCAGCAGGGTTTTGCCGATCACGGCGGTCATGCCATCGAGCATTTCCAGTGTGCGCACGGATAGCGAAGGCAGGTCCTGGACATTCCAGAGAATCTCGCCATTGTTCCAGGCGGCTTCGCGCGCCGCGCCGACGCTGAAGGCAGCGAGCGTATCCTCGAGTGTGGACACCGGCGGCAGCAGTTCGCCAAGCAGGCGCACGCGCAATTCGACTTTGGCGCGATCGATCAGTGTACAGAGCGTGGAGTTGACCGCAGTGTAATCCCGGTACTGCGGACCGCCGTGAACGAGCGCCGGACCGGTAGTGACCAGGGCGACCGGAAGATCGTGATTGATGTGGGCGTTGACTCCGGCGAGCGCGAACTGGATGCGGGTCAGAGCGGTGCGGTCGCGCCGGTCGAGCACGGCGCGCCAGCAGGCGGCGGCAGCTCCACCCGAGAACGCGGTGCGCAGCGCGTCGAAGTAGAGGCCGGCGAAGTTTACGTCCAGGGCGGCCAGCCATTCGGGGCTGCTAAAGCCGCCGCTGTTCACCCGCACCCCTACGGCTTGGGTGACTTCCAGATAGAGGCGGTTGAACCATTTCAGGCCGTCGCCATCCACGCAAAGCGCGTCGATCGCCTGGAGAATTCGAATCACATCATCTACCGCGGCAGGGGGAGTCTGCACGGCGGCAAGAATTGCAGCGTCGTAGGGGAACATGAGGGTATCCCTGGCGGTTAGAGATCGATGTCGCGCGTGGGCGGCTTATCGTCGGGATTCTCTTTGGCGCGTTTGAAGAGCTCGTCGAATTTCTTTTCGAGGACCTTGCCGTGGGTCTTCTCGGCTTCGAAGTTCTTCTGGAACAACTGTTCGCGACGGGCTCCTTCGCCTTTCAGCTTGGCAACCTCGACGGCCAGATCTTCTATGAGGGGAGGCTTCTCGGGAACGGTATGGGCGATCACCGCGCGTGTCTCGGGATCAATCTTGAGCACTGCCTTACAACAGGGACAGGGGACATCGAACATACCTTGGGCCATGCTCTATCGTAATCGAGAATGAAGGGGGCCTGGAGTGCAGGCCCCGAAAAGACGGAAGTGAGGAAGTAGAGGTCAGCTAGAGGATTTCAGGCGAGGTGACCAGTAGGCGGGTGCAATAGCGAGGATCAACCGTCTTTCCGGGGGCCGTTTTGAGTTCAGTCACGGCTCTTACTAGAGCAATTCATCCGCCAAATCGAAAACCACCAGAAAATGAGGGATTTGTCAACGTTACAGGGGTTGGCGTACACAATCCCGCATGCAAAATTGGCATTCCTGTGTCAACTTCGTGTAGTGCCGCCGATTCGTTAACAAATTTGTAACTACTGCTGGGGAACGGGCCGGCGCGGCGCCACGGCGGGAATGGCGCTCGGCGGTCGGGTGACGACGCCTTTGTAGGCCTCGGCGACGGACACATTGTTGTTATAGAGCGTCTGGCCGGTGGCGCGATCGAGTTCGACCCGGGCTTTGGCATATCCCGCTTCGGCGGCCACTTCGCTGGATTGCGCGGTGACCAGGTCGCGTTCCGCGAGAATCACGTTATAGATTGTGGAAGCGCCGAGATCGAGTTTCTTGCGTTCGGCGTCCAGGGTCTGCTGCTGGAGCACGGTGGCCTTCTGGGCAGAAAGGTATTGCGCCCGGGCCTGCGATACACCGATGACCGCATTCTGGACGTCCACCCGCACCTGGTTTTCCAGGCGCTGCAGGACGAGCTGCTGCTGGCGATAGGTCAGCTCATCGGTAATCACCTGCGCTTGCGCCGCGCGATTGCGTATCGGAATGTTCAGGTTGACGCCAACCGAGTAATTCGGGAAGTTGCGGGAGAAGAGCTGGGCCAGGACGGTGCCGTAGCCGCCGATGAAGAATTCGTTATTGGAGTGAGGGGAGCCGGGGACGGCGGGCAGGGGGTTCGGGGAACCCGCCAGAGCGCCATTACTCAGTCCGGCGACCACGTCCAGCGTGGGCAGAAGGCCGTTCTTCGAACCGCGAATGGTCAGCTCCTGGTTGGAGAGCTGGATGCGGCTGGTGGCCAGTTCCGGGCGGGAGGCCAGCGCCTGCGCGGTGAGATCCTGAATCGGCACGATCGGTTCCACCGAAGGGACCCGAATTACGTCCGTGGTAATGATATGCGCGGCGGCGATGGCAGGGCTGGCCACGCCGGTACGGCTGAGCGCGGTCTTAAGAATCGTCTCCTGCTGCAGGGCGCGCGTCTGGCTGACGAGGAGGGTCTGTTCCCTGGAAGCGATCTCGGCTTCGGCGCGCACCACTTCAATCTGAGCGAGGGTACCGACCTCCACCTGCTTGCGATTATTCTCCAGGAGCTGCTGCGATGCCACCAGGGCATCCTGGCTGACCTTGATCGCGTCGTTGAACGAAACCAGGTCCCAATACAGTTCCATGACGGCGACCACGGTGGTTTCCACCTGCTGGCGGAAGGTCAGGTCGCTGACTTCGCGATTGTTCTTGGCGATGCGAATCTGCCGGGAGTTTACGGCAGAGCCGAAACCCTGGAGCAGGTGCTGGGTGAAAGAGAGGGCCAGCGAGGAGTTGGTGGACGGGTTGAAATCGTTGCGTGGATTGTTGCTGGTGATCGAGGTGTTGTTCAGTCCCAGGCCGATGGTCGTGCCGGTGAGAAAGCCTTTCTGGATTCCGAAGTTCGCCACGATCACTGCGTTGGATCAGCGAATTAGTGCCGGTGAGAAACGCGCTGCTCTGCGGGGTTGTGGCATGAGCCCAGTTCAGGGAACCGCTCAGTACGGGGTCGAGGCTGGGAATGGAGGGGCCGGAGGATTGCTGATGACGCTCGCGCCGACGGCGCTCGAACTGGCATTGCTGGCGAGGGCGGTGGCGCTGACATTGGCGCCGGCCGTGGTGCCGCTGCTCGAGACCGAGGCGCTCGACGGTCCGGCGGTAACGGTGGTGGAGACGCCGCGCGCGAAGCCGCCCGCTTGTGCGGATAGCAGCGCCGCGTCCGCCAACTGCGGACCATAGCGCTGGATGGCGATATCGAGATTGTTCTCCAGCGCCAGCGCGATCGTGTCCTGCATGGAGAGATAGAGGTTGCCCGCGCGCAGCAGGGATTCGATGCGCGTGGAATTGGTCGAGATTGTTGGGCGGCTCCTGTACCGGCCGGTAGGGGCCGCTGACGCGCTCGATTACGCCGTTGCGCTGTGTCGCCATGGGTTGCGGAGCGCCGGCTCCGGTCTGGTTCGGGGGACTATGCGGCGGGATCGGCCGCAAAGCCGCCGGCGGGAGCCAGCAGCATGAGCGCGCATAACACCGCGAGATAGGGTCTGATGCCAAACATAGAATAAACCTCCGTGCCCGAAGAACAGGCTGATCTGTAGACTGTAACTTCAATGGTATAGTAGGCCTTTGTGACGCCGCAAGCCGAATCCGTTATCAACCTCTTCCGATCCACCGGCGCTTACCTCGAAGGACACTTCCGGCTGACCAGCGGCCTGCATAGCCCCAACTACCTGCAATGCGCCCTGGTGCTACGCCATCCGGCGGCCGCCGAGCGCCTGGGCCGCGACCTAGCGGCGGAAATCCGCAAGATTGTGCAGGAACCGATCGCCCTGGTGGTATCGCCAGCGCTAGGGGGACTCATCATCGGCCACGAGGTGGCGCGCGCGCTGGGCACTCCGTTCCTTTTTACGGAGCGGGAGGCGGAAACCCGCAAGATGTCGCTGCGGCGGGGCTTTACGATTCAGCCGGGGGAGACCGCGGTCGTGGTGGAAGACGTCATCACCACCGGCGGAAGCACCCTCGACGTAGTGGAGGTACTGCGCGCGGCGGGCGCCCGAGTTCTGGCGGCGGGTAGCATCATCGACCGCAGCGGCGGGCAGGCCGATGTGGGTGTACCCCGCGTAGCGCTGGCCACGCTGCAGGTGGCGGCTCACCGTCCCGAAGAGTGCCCGCTTTGCAGCCAGGGGCTTCCGGTGGTAAAACCCGGCTCCCGTCCGGCGTAATGCGGCGCATCCGGATTCTGCTCGCCTACGATGGCGGGCCCTTTCACGGTTGGCAGGTGCAGCCCGGGCTGCCGACGATCCAGGGCATTTTGGAGGAGATTGTCGGCGGCATGGAAGGCAAACCTGTGCATGTGGCCGGTAGCGGGAGGACCGACGCAGGTGTCCACGCGCTCGCCCAAGTAGCGGCGTTCAGCATCGAAAACCCGATTCCCACGGACAATCTGCGCCGCGCCGTCAACCGGCTGCTTCCGCCCGCGATTCGCGTGCTCTCCGCCGAGGAAGTGCACGCCGAATTTCATCCGCGTTTCGACGCCGTGGCGAAGACTTACGAGTACCGGATCGTCCGGCGCGAAATCTGCAGCCCGTTTGAGTGGCCCTACGTATTACACCACCCGTATCCGCTGGAGGAAGAACGTATGGTGCGGCTGGCGCGCGCCTTCGAAGGCGAGCATGATTTCGCCGCCTTCGCCGCCTCCGACCCGCGCGATGCCGAAGGCAAATCCAAGGTGCGCACGATTTTTTCCTCGACGCTGGAGCGCAGCGCCCGACGCCTGACCTACCGGGTGCGCGGCAGCGGCTTCCTGAAACACATGGTACGCAACATCGTGGGCACGCTGATCGAAGCGCGGGCGCGGCAACATCGACGACGTGGACTTCCCTGCCCTCCCGCTCCGGCGCCACGGTTCCGGCGAAGGGCCTGTTCCAGGTGAGCGTGGAGTACTGAGATGGACGCCGCGCAGATTCTGCGATGCGCTGCGCGCACAGGCCAACGCCGAGAACGTCGCCGGGATGGCGCGCTACGGGATCAGCACGCAACGGCACGCTCGGCGTCCCGGTATCGGCACTTCGCGAAGCTGGCCAAATCCCTGGGCCGCAATCACCGGCTGGCGCTCGAGCTCTGGGATTCGGGGATTCACGAAGCGCGCATTCTGGCAACAATCATTGACGAACCCGAGCGGGTGACGCAACGCCAGATGGAGCACTGGGCGCGTGACTTCGATTCCTGGGACGTTTGCGACCAGGCCTGCCACGAATCTGTTTCGATACACGCCGCATGCCTGGACGATGGCCGCGAAATGGGCGGCGGCAGGGCCGCGAGTTCGTACGCCGCGCGGGGTTTGCGATGATGGCGGCCTGGCCTCGAAGGGGAAGCCCGCGGCGCTCGCGCGAATGCTGTTCGAGGCGTTCCTGCCGATGATCGATGGACGGCCGACAACGGACTCGGCGCAGGCAAGAAGAAGAAGTGCCGCCGCCTGGGCCACGCGGCGGAGGCGTGAGCCGCCGCCTCGCCGCTGAGATGTCAAACTCGAATAAACGTCCGCGCCGAAACTTTCTGCACTTAGTTTGCGTTCGGCGCTGGCCGCTAGTGCCGCGCAGACGCGTCCAGGTGGCGATCACGATCGACGACCTTCCCCGCGGCGGGGATTCTGCCGAGCGGGATCTGGCCTCGCTCCGCACCCTAACCACCAAACTGCTCAAACCGCTGCGCGGCATCCCGGTGATCGGGTTCGTGAACGCCGGGCGCGCCACGCAGCTGGGAGACGCGGGCTTACAGACCATCCTCAAGATCTGGCTCGATCACGGCGCTACGCTGGGCAATCATACGTGGTCGCATCCCGACGCTGAATACGACGCCGCTCGCCGATTACGAAGCCGACATACTGCGCGGTGAACCGGCGGTGGCGCAGGCGCTCGGCCACGCTCCACGCTATTTCCGCCATCCTTACCTGCACGCCGGCAAGGATGCCGACACGCGCCGCGGCATTAGAGAAATTCCTTACCGAACACCATTACACGATCGCCCCGGTTACGCTGGACGACTCCGATTGGATGTTCGCCGCGGTTTACGCCCGGCGGTCAAGAGCTGACCCTGCGCTTTCCGTTCGGATCCGCGAAGCCTATCTCGCGTACATGGAATCGATTTTCGCGTTCTTCGAGGGACGCTCGCAGCGAAGTGGTGGGCCGCGAGTTTCCGCAGATCCTGTTGATCCACGCCAGCCAGCTGAACGCCGATGCCATGCCCGCCCTACTGGCCATGATGCGGCGGCGCGGCTATCGCTTCGTGAGCCTGGAAGATGCGCTGAAAGACCCGGCCTACAGCCTGCCGAACGAGTATTCGGGCACCGGTGGATTCTCCTGGATCCATCGCTGGTCGCGGACCATGGGGCTGCCCCCCAAAGGCGAGCCCGACGAACCCGGCTGGATCGCGGAAAGCTACAGGAAACTGCAAAAGGTACAATAGCGGCATGAGGGTATGTCTGTGTTTGCTGGCGCTCGCCGTCTGTTCGCTTTCCGCCGCCGACCAACCCAAGGCCGCCGAAATCGTCAGCGGAAAGCTAGTGGTACGCCCGGGACAGCCGCCCGCGATCGAGACTGCTGAGCATAAAATGATCCAGCTGGATGGCGATCAGCCGACCCGCAAAGTGCTGCACGATCCGCGGGTCAACGGCTTCGAAGCGGAGGCTCACGGCCACTTCACCGCGCCTGATAAATTTCAACTCGACCCGCAACACACGCGCTCGCTCCTGGTGCACGATGCCGGCAAGCTCAAGATGATCACCTACTGGTGCGATGTATGTTACATTCGCGCCTATGCGCCCGGCCCTTGCGTCTGCTGCCAAAAAGATACCGACATCGAGCTGCGCGAATTGGACGATATCCGATGAGTGATTATTCCGTTGTCCGCCAGCCGGCGGATGGCGATTGACGTGGTACGGCTGGTGGATTCGGCCCGCAATGTGGAACTCGCCGTGGCGCCTTCGGTGGGCAACACGGCCTTTGAGTGGAAGGTTCGCGGCAAGAATTTCCTGTACTTTCCGTATGCGAGTCCAGCCGAATTTGCGCGACGGCCGCGGTTCTGCGGCGTTCCCTTTCTGGCTCCCTGGGCGAACCGTATCGCGGGCGACGGCTTCTGGGCAAACGACAAGCGGTATCTCTTCAATCTCGGACTGGGCAACCTGCAGCCCGACGGGAACAAGAACCCGATTCACGGGCTGCTGAGCTACTCCAAGCTATGGAAGGTGATTGAGGCCAAGGCCGACGATCGCTCCGCCTGGGTGACGAGCCGCCTGGAATTCTGGAAGCATCCCGACCTGCTGGCGCAGTTTCCCTTTCCCCACGCGATCGCGATCACTTACCGTCTTCGCGGCGGGGTAGTTGAAGTGCAGACCGCCATCGAAAATCTGGCGCGGCCCCCATGCCGGTTGGAATTGGCTATCATCCTTACTTTCGCCTGCACGATGTGCCGCGCGACGAATGGCATGTGCATCTGGCAGCGCGCGACCACCTGGTGCTGGACGCGCACCTGATCCCAACCGGGGAGACGGAAGCCCGTGGAGTTTGCCGACCCCCTCTCGCTGAGTACGGGGCAGCTCGACGACGTGTTCGCGAACCTAGTCCGAGACGCCGGATGGTATGGCACGCTTCTTCGTCGAAGGCGGCCGCGAGCGGGTATCGGTGACTTACGGGCCGAAATATACGGTAGCGGTGGTTTACGCTCCCAAGGGCCAGGAGTTCATCTGCTTCGAACCGATGGCCGCCATCACAAACGCCTTCAACCTGGCGCACGCCGGACTGTATAAGGAACTGCAGTCCATTCCGCCCGGCGCGTCGTGGACCGAGAGCTTCTGGCTTTCCGCCTGACCGTTCCGGTACGCTGAGGCCGGTGACCCGGTATAATCGCGGATCATGCCACGTCCCCTTCTATCCGCGTTTGGCGCGGTGTATTTGGCGCTCGCTGCAGTTCACGCACAGCCTAACTCACGGCCCAATCCGTATCGCACTGTGGAAGGCTGGTTCCAGATGCCGGCTGGGAGAACGATGGGCTCGACTAGTGCCGTATTCGTGGCGCCGGGGGGCCACATCTGGGTGGCGGAGCGCTGCAGCGCGAACACCTGCGCGGGATCAGACCTGGCGCCCGTGCTGGAGTTCGACAGCTCGGGCAAACTCGTCAGCAGTTTCGGGTCCGGACTGCTGCAGTTCCCGCACGGAATCTGGATCGAAAAGGACGGCAGCATCTGGCTCACGGACGGCCAGGGAGGCAACGGCAAAGGGCACCAGGTTTTCAAGTTCAGCCCCCAGGGAAAAGTGCTGATGACCTTCGGCAAAGCTGGAATCGCGGGCGACGGACCGGATACGTTCAACCAGCCCAATGCGGTGGCGGTGGCGCCCAATGGCGATATCTTTATCTCCGATGGCCACAATGCGGGCCGCGGCAACGCACGCGTTCTTAAGTTTTCGAAGGACGGAAAGTTTCTCAAGCAGTGGGGCGGCCACGGCACGGGACCTGGGCAGTTCGAGGTTCCGCACACGCTGGCGTTCGATTCCCAGGGACGCCTGTTCGTGGGGGACCGCGCTAACAATCGGATACAGATCTTCGATCAGGATGGCAAATTTCTGGATGAATGGAAGCAGTTCGGGCGTCCCAGCGGCATCTTTATCGATTCCCGCGACGCGATGTACGTCACCGATTCCGAATCCACCGATCGGGAAGGGTACGGACACAATCCCGGGTGGAAGCGCGGCATCCGGATAGGCAGCGCGCGGGATGGCAGTGTGACGGCCTTCATCCCGGATCCCTCGCCGGGGGCCGGCGCCACGAGCGCGGCGGAAGGGGTCGCGGTGGACGCGCAGGGCAACGTGTTCGGCGCCGAGGTGGGTCCCAAGGACGTGAAGAAATACGTCCGCAAATAGCGCTGCGGGTGTAAGATGTCACGCATAGAGTGCACGAGGAGGCAATTCCCAATGGAAACTACACGACGAGGTTTTCTTGGAGCCGTCAGCGCCGTAAGCACCGCGGCAGCGATGCCCCGCGCGGCGAAAACGTCGGCCGTCAAGGCCGGACCGCAGTTCTACGTGGCGGCAATCACACCCTGCGACAGTACCTTGAAATTCGACGAGGCCTTGTACCGCGGCCTGATGCCGTTCTTCAAGGAGCGCGGCGCCGATGGAGTGGTGGTATTGGGCACGACCGGCGAATTCCCTTCCTTCTCCGTACCGGAGCGCAAACGCGTCGCCGAGACCGCGCTGAAGCATCGCGCCGGCCTGCGGGTGATTGTGCAGGTGGGAACGCCGAACCTTCCCGAGACGCTGGACCTGCTGGCGCATGCAACGGCCAACGGCGCGGACGGGGCGCTGTGCATCCCGCCCTTCTACTTCAAGACGCCGAGCCTGGAGGGCCTGACCAAATACTATTCCCAGGTGCTGGAAGCGTCCAAAATTCCGATCTATCTGTATCACATCCCGGGCACCAGCGCGGTTCCGATCACGCTCGAGCTCTTGCATAAGCTGGAGCATTATCCGAACCTGGCAGGCATCAAAGATTCCACCGGCAGCGCGGAAGGATACGCGGCATTCGTCAAGGAATTTCCCAAACTCGATATGATGAGCGGCACGGACAACAACATTCCTGTGGCGCTGGCTCACGGCATGGGAGCCATCCTGATGGGGGGCAACCTCTTCACCAGGCAATCCGCCGCCGTATTTGCCGCTCACCGGCAAGGCAAAGACCTCGCCGAGCCGATGGCGAAACTGCGCGAGGCAAGCGCTCTGCTGCGCAGCCCTGGCGCGGGCGGAGTTCCTGCGATTAAGTATGCGCTGGGCGGCCTGGGCCTTCGCGAAAGCTATGTGCGGCCACCTTACACGGACCTGACGGCGGAACAAAAGTCCGCGCTGGCGCCCAAAGTGGCTCAACTCGCGAAACTGACTTAGTGCGGCAGACGGCCCTATTGGAGCCGTCTGGCGCCGGCCGCTGCGACCAAGCGCGCGGGCATATCGGCGAGTACGTAGCCCATGACGGCCAGGGCAGCCATATTCTTGCGGAAGTCCTCGCGATCGACTTTGTCGAGCGTGTCCGCTTCGGTGTGGTGCCAGTCGAAATAATGGGTACCGACGGTCCGCTCGCCGAGTCCGGGAACGCCGTCACGCATGAGGGGACCGATGTCGCTGCCGCCGCCGCCGGCCGTGATCTCCCCCGCGCCAATGCGATCGAGCAGTTTGCCGACTTGCCGCAGCATCTCCATCGAGGCCGCGTCCACACCCGCGCCGAAGCCGCGCGGAGCCTCCGCACCGCCATCCATTTCGACCGCCGCGACCTGGTTCTTTATTTTGTCGCCGATGAACTCACGATAGGCCACCCCGCCGCGGCCGCCATTTTCTTCATTCACCCAAAACGCCACGCGAATGGTGCGCCGTGGCTGCAATCCCAGTTTCTTCATTAACGCTACGGCCTGTAGGCAGGCGATGATCGAAGCGCCATCATCCTGGGCGCCCTGCCCCACATCCCACGAATCGATGTGACCGCCCATGACGACGACTTCCTCGGGATGCTCCCGACCCGGAATTTCGCCGATCACGTCGCCGCTGTCGGCATCCGGCAGCGTCTGCGCCGACATTTCGAGGTGGACCCGGACGGGCACGCCGGCCGCTACAAGGTTTGCCATCATCAGCGAGTCTTCGGGCGAAACCGCCGCGGCTGGAATCTTGGGCTGCGCCTCGTCGTAATTCATCTCGCCAGTGTGGGGAATCTGCATCGCGAGCGGAGTCGCGGAACGTACCAGTGCGGCAATGGCTCCATAGGCGGCGGCACGCGCGGCGCCTGTGGCTCTGTATACCCGAGTGGAACCGTAACCGCGATACTCCTCGTTGTAGAGCACGATTTTGCCTTGAATCTTTTCCCTGCCGAGCTTCGCCAGTTCCTCAAATGTCGAGACGGCCACCACATCTGCCGTAATACCTCCGGCCGGCGTTCCGATGCTCATTCCGAGGCCCAGCATATGCAGTTGCTTTTCCGCGGGAGCGATCATGCGCGCGGATTCGGCGCCTCGCACCCAGTGCGGAACCTTCGCGGGAATCACCCGCACATTGCTCAGGCCGGCGGCTTTCATCTGCTCGACGCTCCACGCGATTGCCTTTTCCAAGCCTGGCGACCCGCTGAGGCGATTGCCAATGCGATAGCAAAGGTAGGTGAGGCGGTTATAGCCTTCCGTATCAGCCAGTGCGGCGTCGATCAGCTTATCGGCCGTAGCGCGATATTGCTCCGTCAGATCGGCACCCAACAAACTGCCGCAAGTCATCAAAACACAGAGGGAGAGTGCGGAACTTCGTGAAATCATTAAGCACACTATCGCACGAAGTCCGGAGGGCGCGCGTACGGCCGACTACCCTCGCGGCAGCCGGTTCCGTCACCCCAATACCCCCACGCATGGGTAGCAATCGGCATCCCCTATAAGATCCTTAGGAAGTGGGTGAATTTCAGGATATTGTCTCCACATGGCTCAGAGACGAATTTGCGTAACCTGCAAGAACAAAGGGTGCGTGTCGTATTGCCGCTTCACCACACCCGAAACCAAAACAAAGCCGTCCGTCATTCAGATCAGAGGTTGAACCATGACTGCCTCCGCGCCCTTGATTCAGATCCGCAGCGTGTATCGAACGGAGTGGGAGAATCTGGCCTTTTCGATCGAGTCGGGAAGCTGCCAGTGGACCCTGCGCGTGGAAGACTCCAAATCCCACCACCTTCTCTATACGGCGCAACGTGGGGGCGCCGCGGCAGCGCGGGTGGCCGCCGCCGAGTACGGCATCTTTTCCGTATTGGGCGCCGCGAGCCAGGTAACACCCGAAGGCCTCGCTTCCACTCTTCCCTGGCGCCGGCACATCTAATTTTTCCTTCCTGCCGCTCCTTTTAATCCCGAATCCTTTCGCGCTCCCTCTCATCAATTCGATAGTTGTCGAATTATTAAAAGGAAAAGCACATGAGCACACTTAAGGGAAAAGTAGCGGTGGTTACCGGGGCTTCCAAGGGAATCGGCGCGTCCATCGCGGAAAATTTCGCAGATGCCGGCGCATCGGTAGTAGTCAATTACGCCAGCAGCAAATCGGGCGCCGACGCGGTTGTGAAGCGAATCACCGATAAGGGCGGAAAGGCCATCGCGGTACAGGCCGACGTCTCCAAGAAGGAGGATATCCAGCGACTTTTCACCGAGACGAAGGCAGCTTACGGCAAGCTCGATATCCTGGTGAACAACGCTGGTGTCTACGAGTTTAAAGCGCTCGACGAGGTAACACCGGAGCATTTTCACAAGATGTACGATCTCAACGTTCTCGGCCTGTTGCTCACGACTCGCGAGGCGCTGAAATACCTCGGTGATTCCGGTGGCTCTATCATCAACATCGGTTCCATCGTGGGCCAGATGCCAGTTGCCACGGCCTCGGTTTATAGCTCCACAAAAGCGGCGGTGGACGCGATCACGATTTCGCTTTCCAAGGAACTTGGGCCGCGCAAGATTCGGGTCAATTCGGTGAATCCCGGGATGGTGGAAACGGAAGGGCTCCACGCGGTAGGGTTCGCTGAAGGCGAATTCCGCAAGACGGTGGAACGCGAAACCCCGCTCGGGCGCATCGGCCAGCCTGATGATATCGGACGCGCCGCTGTTTTCTTTGCTTCCGACGATGCCGGTTGGGTCACCGGGCAGCTCGTCAACCTGGCCGGCGGCCAGCGCCAATAATCTGTGTCGGGCAGATGCCTCTCGCCGGGGCGCCACCGGGTTTGCGGTGCCCTGGTGAGACGATGCCCTTACCTCAGCAGCGGAACATACGCCTTTACGCGACGCTGATAGGCGAGGAATCTCTCCCCGAAACGCGAAGCGAGCAGGCCGTCTTCCGCCGCCACGCGGATCTCAGTCCCGGCTAGGAATAAGGAGAGCGCCGCCAACATCCACGCCGGCCGTGTCAGGAGAAACATCGTGCTCAACAGGATCGCCAGGAGCGACGAATAGATCGGATGCCGCACCAGGGAGTAGGGCCCGGTGGTGACCAGCTCGTGATCCTCGTATAACCCGGCGTTGACGCGGAACTGGCGTCCCAGGTGGCGGACGGACTGAAAAGCCAGCACGCCCGCCACCGGTCCGAACACTACTGTGCCGGCGAGCCGCCACCACGGCAAGGGCGTATCCGCCGGCACATGGCACGAGAAGGCCAGGAAGTAGGCCAGGCACTCCAACAGAAGCCCGGCGCGCGTGGGACCCGCCAGGGTGATGTTGGGGCGCTTTTGATTGTGCGGTGCCAGGAAAAGGAACGGGTATGCCCAGGCGATCCAGGAGGCAGCGAGCACTGCCGCTCCAGCGGTCATCGGCGGACTCATGGCTTCACGATTACCTTGCCGAACTGCTGCTTATTTTCCAGGTAGCGGTGTGCCTCGGCGATCTCGGAAAGGGGGAACACGCGGTCCACCACCGGATGCAACTGCTTTCGAAAAACAAACTTCAATACCTGGTGAAGTTCCCCGAGGCTGCCCATGAACGAACCGAGCAGGCTCCACTGCTTGCTAAAGAGGAAGCGCAAATCCACGCGCGCATCGAAGCCAGTGGTTGCCCCGCAGGTAACCAGCCTTCCGCCGGGTGCGAGCGATTCCAGACTCTTCTGCCAGGTCGCGACCCCCACATGTTCCACCACCACATCCACTCCGCGCTTGCCGGTGAACTTCTTCACTTCCGCCGAAATATCCTGCGTATAGTGATCGATCACCAGGTCCGCACCCAGATCCCGGGCCTTCGCCATCTTCTGCTCGCCGCCGGCGGTGGCGATCACGCGGCAGTGGAACAATTTCGCAATCTGAATCGCTGCCGACCCCACACCGCTGGACGCCGAAAGTACCAGCACATCCTCGCCAGCGTGTAAGGCGCGCGCGCCCCATCAACATATGCCATGCGGTGAGGAAGACCAGGGGTGTTGCGGCGGCGTCTTCAAAGCTCAGGTCGTCGGGAATGGGAATCACGCTGTACTCGGACACCGCCATTAGCTCGGTATTTCCGCCATCCACGGCATATCCGAGGTTGGTAAACTTCCGGCAAAAATTATCCTTACCGGAGAGGCACTGCTCGCATTGCCGGCAACTGACTCCCGGCGCCAGCAGGACGCGCCATCCTGGTTTGACGCGTTCGCATAGTTCCCCAACTTCCACCACTTCGCCGGAGATGTCGCTACCCAGGATGTGGGGCATGGGAAACTTCATTCCAGGAATGCCCGCACGCACGAACAAATCGAGGTGATTCAGGGCGCATGCGCGAACCCGGATCAGTACCTGATTGGCCTTGAACTTCGGCTCGGGCACATCCTCGTACACCAGCGCCTCCGGGCCTCCGTGTTGATGAATGCGAGCGACTTTCATGAGGAAAGCCTAACACGGAGGCGGTGCCCAGCCATCTCCAGGCGGATATTTCCTGCGCACGCCCGGCGATGCGGCACCACAACATTCCCGCCCCATTCTGTTTCCGGCACATTCGGTGTATTCTGAAGTGCTAGGGAGACGACTATCGTTAAGTTTTGCGTGCTGGCCAGCGGGAGCTCCGGAAACGCCGCACTCGTGACCACCGAAAATACGCGAATTCTGATCGACGCCGGGCTGAGCATGCGGGAACTGCGCAAGCGCCTGGCATCGATCGGCGAATCGCTCGACAACATCGACGCGATTGTCATTACGCACGAACATTCCGACCACGTCTCCGGCCTGCCCGTCCTGGCGCGCGCCAAAGGGCTCCGCGCCGTCATCTATATGACGCGTATCACCGCGCCGGCCATTGATTGGGGCGAGAAGCCCCCCGCCCGGCTCGAAGCTTTCCAGGCCGGCGCCGCCTTCCAGATCGGCGATATCGAGGTGCAGAGCTTCGGCATTCCGCACGACGCCATCGATCCCGTGGGCTACTGTTTTCACGCCGAGGGCGTTCGCATCGGCATCGCCACGGACCTGGGCTACGTGCCGGAATCGATCAAGTTCCACCTGCGCCGCACCAACGTGCTGCTGCTCGAAGCCAATCACGATCTGGACATGTTGAAGGTGGGGCCTTATCCGTGGAGCGTCAAGCAGCGCGTCATGAGCCGCGTCGGGCATCTCTCTAACCTCCACATGTCCGATTACCTTACCGAGGATCTGGATTCCTGCACCGCGAACCTGATCCTGGGCCATCTCAGCGAACAGAACAATCACCCGGCGATCGTGCAAATGGTGGCGACCGAAGCTCTGGAGCGGCGCGAGCCTGCCCACCCGACTTTCGATCGCCACACAGCAAGCCCCAAGCGAAGTTTTTCAATTCTAAGATACCATGATTTCTCGATACACGCGTCCCGAGATGGGGCGGATCTGGAGCGACCAGAATAAATTTCAGCAGTGGCTCGAAGTGGAGCTCGCCGCCTCCGAAGCGCTGGCCACCCTAGGAGTAGTGCCTGCCGAGGCGGCGCGGCTCTTACGCGAGCACGCCGGTTTCGACGTGGCACGCATCCTCGAAATCGAAAAAGAGGTGAAGCACGACGTAATCGCGTTCACCACCGCTGTGGCGGAGACGATGAAGGAGCGCGGGCACGCCGAGGCATCCCGCTGGTTTCACTACGGCTTAACCTCAAACGATGTCGTGGATACCGCGCAGGCGTTGTGCCTGCAGCAGGCCAGTGCGATTCTGCTGCAGGACCTCGCCGCCTTGCGCGACGTGCTCAAGCGCCGCGCGCTGGAATTCCAGAACACGGTGCAGATCGGCCGAACCCACGGCGTTCACGCCGAGCCGATCACGTTCGGACTCAAACTCGCCATCTGGCATGAAGAAGCCGTACGCAATTTGACGCGCCTTGCCGCTGCGGCCGAAGATGTCCGCGTAGGTAAGACGTCCGGCGCAGTCGGGACCTTCGGCCACATCGATCCCGAGACCGAAGAACTGATCTGCGCGCGCCTCAATCTCAAACCGGCGCCCGTTGCCTCACAGGTGATTCAGCGCGACCGCCATGCCAATTTCGTCGCGGTGCTCGCGCTGACCACCGCGCTCTGCGAAAAGATCGCGCTCGAAGTCCGACACCTCCAGCGCACTGAAGTTCGCGAGGCCGAGGAGTACTTCGCCAAGGGCCAAAAGGGCAGTTCCGCCATGCCCCACAAACGCAATCCCGTGACCTGCGAACAGATCTGCGGCTTGGCGCGCGTGGTTCGCGGCAACGTAACACCGGCGCTGGAAGACGTGGCACTCTGGCACGAACGCGATATCTCGCATTCCTCGGTGGAGCGGGTCATCCTTCCCGATTCCACGGTACTGACGGATTATCTGCTCGAGAAGACCACCCGGCTGGTCGATCAGCTGCTGGTTTATCCAGCCCGAATGCGCCGCAATCTCGATCTTACGCGCGGGCTTGTTTTCAGCGGCCAATTGCTGCTCGATCTTGCCGCCGGCGGCATGCTCCGGGAGCAGGCGTACCGAATGGTTCAATCGCACGCCATGCGTGCCTGGGAAGAGGAAGGCGATTTCCGCGCAGCCATCGAGGCGGACCCTGAGATTGCGGCCGTGCTCACCAGGGACCAGATCGCGAAGGCATTCTCGCTGGAGCGTCAACTGCGAAACGTGGACAAGATCTTCAAACGCGTCTTTGGTGGTTAACAAATTGGAACACCCACCCCATCCAGGGGGGTACAGGTTTATCCGCCCGACGGAGGGTTTCACCCTACTTTTCACCCAGACCCAGGGGACACGTATCCCCGAATGAGGATAAGATGTCGAATTCGAGATACGTCTGCCATGGAAACAAAAATAGATAGACGGCGGGAACGCGAGGCTTGCCCCGACGAACACGCCGTCTATCAACTCTTATGCACGCAGTATTACGAGCGTTTTCGCCCTTCGTGCCACGCCGAGCGTTGCCTCGTTGATGATCTTATCCATTGCGACTGGAGCATTGGCCGCTTTCAACGCCTGCAATTAGAAGACAGCACCCTGAGCTTTGACTGGCAATCCCTGCTCGCCTCGAAGCACGCAGCTTACTGGAGCATCCTCAAAACCCTTCGCTCCTTCCGCACGAATCCGTCACCGAAGCCGGCGCCGGAAAGTTTATTGAAGACCAGCGTTCACTGAATTTCGACCGCCTTCTGCAGGGTGAAAGTCAGGGGTGTCTCCGCCCCGATCTTGACTTCCTTCTTGCCGGTCAGCGCAGCGCCGGCCGTGCCGGCACCCGCGCCCGCAGCGCCACCGATCAACGCACCCGCGCCGCCGCCCGCCAAGGCACCCACCAGCGTACCCACACCTGCGCCGCCGCCGATCAGGATGCTATTCCGTTTTTTATGGGAATGGCTCAATTCGCTGACATTCGAGGTGGTAACCCGGTAGATGCGGCCATTCATTTCGAAAGTATCCAGCACTAGGCCAAGCGATGCCTTACCGGTCAGCCGCTTGGAGGAGTTGGCATTGGTCACGTGGCCGTGAAAGACAGTGCCCGCAGGGACCATGATGTGGCCATTGCGCTGCACTGGTTGCGTAAGCGTCGCAGTGAACTCGTCGCCCGACCGGTTTCTATCGGTGTCAATCGTTTGATCGATTCTCACATTCAACGGCGTGCCGCTGGGGATAATTTGACGTGCTGGTCGATTGACCGCGCCCGAGGAGCCAGGCGCTGCCATCGCCGTCAACATAACCGGGGACGGCGATGCCGCCTCCACGGGCGCCGCCTGGGCGTAACCGACAGGTCCATGCGAAGTTGCCACATCCTGCTTCGCACACCCGGTCAGTGCTACGAACGGTACGATCCATAACCACTTGCGCATGACGATAAAGCCTCCTGACTGATTAACTGCACCCGGGCTGCCATCCCGCACGATGTAAGATGAAGTATGGGATGCGTACCATCGCTAGCGCGTCCGGGCCTTTTCGGCTCCGACTGACTCCTCTTTCCGCTTGCATGCGGCGCGCGTTTCTACATGCGCGCAGACCTTAACCTACAAGTGAAAAGAGGAGCAATACCATGGGCAACACCCTGGAACACGTCCGCCAGGACCTTCCTAGCCTTACCGGTCCGGTCCCGGGACCGCGGGCGCGCGCCGTAATTGCGCGCGATCAGAAAGTAGTTTCGCCGTCGTATACCCGATGCTATCCGCTGGTCGCCGGCAAAGGCGAAGGCGCCATCATCGAAGACCTGGATGGCAATCGCTTTTTGGATTTCAATGCGGGCATCGCGGTTGTGGCCACCGGACACTGCCACCCGCTTGTGGTGGAGGCGATTCAAAAACAAGCCGCCCGGCTGATTCATATGTCGGGCACCGACTTCTACTACGAGGAACTCACCGCGCTCGCGGAAAAGTTAAGCGATATCGCGCCTGGCGATGCGCCGCGCCGCGTCTCCTTCGGTAACTCCGGCGCCGAGGCGATGGAAGGCGCAATCAAGCTCGCGCGCTACGCCACCGGCCGCGATAAAATCATCGCCTTCTTCGGAAGTTTCCACGGCCGCACGATGGGGGCACTCTCCCTCACGTCGCGCAAGGCCGTGCAGCGGGCCGGCTTCGGTCCGCTGGTGCCCGGAGTTACCCACGCGCCCTATCCCTACTGCTATCGCTGTCCCTACGGTCAACAACCCGATACGTGCGCGGTGGAGTGCGTGAAGCATATCGAAGATACCCTGCTCAAGACCATCTGCCCGGCTGAAGAGACCGCCGCGATTGTGGTGGAGCCGGTACAGGGAGAGGGCGGCTACATTGTTCCGCCGCAGAAATTTTTCGATGAGCTCACTCGCATCGCCAAGGAGAACGGCATTCTGCTGGTCTTTGACGAAGTGCAGAGCGGTATGGGGCGCACCGGAAAGATGTTTGCCGCCGATCACTTCGGCATGACGCCGGACATATTCACCGTCGCAAAAGGAATCGCCAGCGGTTTGCCGCTCGGCGCCACGGTGGCGCGCGCCGAGTTGATGACGTGGCCTCCGGGAGCCCACGCGTCCACTTTCGGCGGCAACCCGGTAGCCTGCGCGGCCGCGCTCGTGACGATCGAACTGCTGGAGCGCGAACTGATCGATCACGCCGCGAAGATGGGCGCCTACCTGATGAATCGCCTGCGGCAATGGCCGGACCGGTTCCCGATAGTAGGCGACGTGCGCGGTCTCGGGCTCATGCTCGGCATCGAACTGGTGCGCGACCGGACGACCAAAGAAAAAGCCTCCGGCCTCCGCGATCGGGTGGTAGATCTGGCTTTCGAACGCGGCCTGCTAATCCTCGGCGCCGGCGACAACGTACTCCGCCTTTGTCCGCCGCTCATCATCACGCGGGACCAGTGTGATTTCGCACTTGATACTCTGGAAGCGTGCCTCCAACAGGTGATCTCAGAAGCCTGAAGACTCTCGACGTCGGCTGCGGGATTCATAAGCAGCCCGGTTCCATCGGAATCGACCGCAATCCCGCCAGCCGCGCCGACGTGCTTGTCGATCTCGACCGGTTTCCCTACCCTTTCGCCGATAGTTCGTTCGACCGGCTGACCGCGATTCACGTGATCGAACACGTGGACGACGTGATTCGGTCGATGGAAGAATTTCATCGCCTGGTGCGCTCCGGCGGCACGGTCCGTCTGGAGACGCCGCACTACACCGATTTCAGCTCTTTCTGCGACCCCACCCACAAACACCACCTGAATAGCTTCAGCTTCCGGTACTTCGGTGAGAACCATGGCGGCTTCGGATACTATTCGAAATCCAGATTTCGTGAGATTTCCGTGCGCGTCAAGCTACTAGCTTTATGGCGATGGCTCGGCTTCCAGTTCCTGGTGAACCGGTTTCCCCGCTATCGCCGGTTTTGGGAGCACTACCTCTGCTATGTGGTGCGCGGCAAAGTCATGGAATTCGAATTCGAAGTGCTGAAATGATCGGCTTGCTCTACCGTGCCGCCGACCGGTTCCGCCAGCGGCGATATTCCGAGAATCACGGGAGAATCGGCGAAGACCTGGCGCACCGTTATCTGCGATCGCGCGGCTGTACCGTGGTGGCGCGCAACTTCCGGCCTCTCTCCGGTTCCGGTGAAATAGACCTGGTCGCATGGGACGGAAAGACTCTGGCTTTCGTCGAAGTCAAGACGCGCAGCAGCACGGAGTTTGGCCCTCCCGAATCGGCGGTGGGTGCAGAAAAGCGCAGGCGGTTGCTCTCCGCGGCGCGCGATTATGCGCGACACGCCGGAATTTCCTGGGAGCTCACGCGCTTTGACATCGTGAGCGTGGTGCTGGAACGGCCCCCCAAAATCGAATGGCTACGCGCCGCGTTTTGAGCGGTAAAATAAGAGTCCATGACTTACTACGGAAATAAAGAGCTCGCCGCCTCGTTTCGCACGGTTCGCGCCAATACGTTGAAACTCGCCGAAGAGATCCCCGAAGATCAGTACGGCTTCCGTCCCTCGCCCGATTGCCGCAGCGTCGCGGAGACATTGGTGCATATCGCCGCCGCGCCGAGCCTGCAGAGTCAGATTCACTTCGTCGAGCATCGCAGCACGCTGAACGGCTTCGACTTTTTCGCCATCATGGGCAAACTCATCGCCCAGGAGAAGGCGCCGCACACCAAAGCCGAAATCCTGGAAATGCTGCGCACCGAAGGCGAAAAATACGCCACCCAATTGGAAGGCGTCAACGAAAGCTTTCTCGCCGAGATCGTGGAATATCCGCAGGGCATGGTGCCGCCGACGAAATCGCGCTTCGAAATGCTGATGGCGCCCAAAGAACACGAGATGCATCACCGTGCCCAGCTCATGGTCGCGCAGCGCATGATGGGCATCGTACCCCACCTTACCCGCCAGATGAACGAGCGCATTGAGGCCATGAAGGCGGCTTCCAAATAGCGCGGCTGCGGCCGTAAGGGAGCGATCACCACAGTGTCTTCCGCCCCCCGTTACAAGTACATTCTGTCTCTACCCGAGCGGGCGATTCGCTCGCTCGGCGCACTCTCTGGCGGTTTACTGCGCGAACTCGGCAACGTCGCACTGCCGGCCGCCGTCCGCCGCACCACGCTGTATCGCACCATGGTCGATGTTGCCCTGCGCTTCCTCATCGAAGAAGTCGGCCAGGTGGAAGGGGTCTATCCCAGCGAAGGAAAACTGGCGGAGAGTTTTCTGCTGAAGCGCACCGCCAGCCACGGCATCGAACTGCTCGGCATCCTCGCCTTTCATGCCTCTCCCGTC
The DNA here is from genome assembly GCA_963811575.1 of uncultured Solibacteraceae bacterium. Lineage (GTDB taxonomy): Bacteria > Acidobacteriota > Terriglobia > Bryobacterales > Bryobacteraceae > Solibacter. The sequence continues at coordinate 1,667,615 of CAWERY010000018.1, forward strand.
TGGGTACTGGCCGCACTCGCCGATGCTACCGGCGGCGGCCGCAAACTGATTCTCGAAATCGCCGATGCGCTCAAGGAGGAGGGCCTGCTGGAGCCCGACGCGCGCTTCGAAACCATGGACCAGGTGCTCGGCGGCCTTGAAAAAACCAGCGATCACATGGCGGTGACGCTCAACCTGCCGCCGGTTGACATCGCCAGTCTGCGCAAGGAATGGGAGACCCTTAAGGCCGAGCTGGCCACCATTCCTCCCAAGAAAGTTCCCGCTCTGGAACGCATCGAGAGCGTCTGGGATGAGCTGCGCGCCTCAGCCAAACAACAGGGACGGACGGTATTCGGCATGTCTTCCCTGCTGGCGATTTCCACCGTGGCTCACGTGCCGGCGAACGTGCTGTGGCTTTCGCGCGCCGCGCGTTCGGCCGTCCGCCGCACGGGCCGGGTGCTCGGTGACACCATCCTCGATCACTACACGGAGGCGCTCGCCGACATTTCGAGGACTGGGTTCCTGGAATATTGGTCGCGAGAATTTCGCCCTTATCTTCGCGGCGCCGCCGAGCAGTTCGCCCCCCATCACGAATCTCTCACCGAGCGTCTGCTCAAATCCGCGACGGGTCGGGATCGCCAACCGTAATCCCTCTACGAAATCTGGTTAAGCATTTGATCTTGGATTACAGCCGGCACGCTGAGGAAGGCGCGATTCCCGGGGCGACGCGGGTTCGGGCGAGTAGAATTGGGAGGGAATTAATTACAGAGTACTGGAGCGAATTTTCTCATCACTTCGGTGTAGGTAAGACTCCAATATCGAATCAGCATTGACTTCGATAGCTTTAGCATACTGCCGGATGTAACTGATGTTATAGATCCCGCCGGGAAGGCATGCGAACTGGCCGCGCTCAATGGCTTCCAGGTAGCGAACGCCGATTTTGGTAGCTTCGGCGATTTGGCTCAGGGAGATCCCCTTCCGGTGGCGCAGTCAGTGAGGTTCATAGGCTGCGTGCATTGCATTTCAGAGTCCTCACCGCACCAGAGAGGGACGCTGCCCTACTGCCGCGGGTCGGGACGGATGATCAGGGGCTGAGAGTAATTGCGGCCATCGACAGTGAGTCTGACGGTGTAAGTGCCCGGCGGCATCCATTCGCCCTGAAGCCCCGGAGTGTCCTGGTAGATGGCGGAGATGGGGTACTCGCCGCGTCGCCGGCGGGCCTCGCCGGTGGGGGCGGCGTGCAGGTCCCAAACGAAGCGGTGCATGCCCGCAGTTGCCGCGGGGCGCGCGAAGGGACGGATCCAATATGTGGGCACATTGAGTGCGGGATCGACCGCTGCGGGCTGATCTGTGCTCTCGAAGCGGGAGAGCACCTTGCCGGTGGAATCGAGGATGTCGATCACGACGGGACCGGCCGCGTCGGACTTCAGGTTGTAATAGAGAATTGCGCCATCGGGAGGGTTCTTACCGGCCGGTTCCTCGGGCGGCAGGGGCGTGTCGGTGTTCTGGTTGCGGGCGTAACGGATGGTAGGGTGCGGAGCGTAGAGAGTAGTCTCAGAGGACATCGCCCGTAGCGGGGAAATATCGTCGAGGATCCAGAAGCCGCGGCCGTGAGTACCGACTACGAGATCGTCATCGTGCACGACAAGATCGCGGATGGAGGTGGCGGGCATATTTTGGCGGAGGGGCTGCCAATCGTCGCCATCATTGAAGCTGACGAAGACGGCGAGTTCGGTGGCGGCGTAGAGCAGGCCTTTGCGGACGGGGTCTTCGCGAACGGCGTTAACGGGCGCGTCGGGCAGGCCGCGGACGGCTTCCTGCCAGGTAGCGCCGCCATCGTGGGTGCGCCAGATGTGCGGCTTCAAATCGTCAACGCGGAGCCGGTTGACGGCGGCGTAGACGGTGTTGTCATCGAAATGGGAAGCATCGAGCTGGGCTATTTTGCTCCACGCGGTGATGCCGGATGGAGTGACGTTCTTCCAGGATTTTCCGCCATCGCGGGTGAGATGGATGAGGCCATCGTCGGTGCCGGCCCAGATCACGTTGACGTTGAGGCGGGAGGGGCCGAGGGAATAGACGACGCCGCGGCGGGTGGCCTGTTGCTTGGCGGCGTCCGGATAGGCGGCTACGCTCGAGGGGAGGTCGTAGGTCTCGCGCGAAAGGTCTGGGCTGATGGCTTCCCAGTTATGGCCGCCATCGGTAGTCTTGAGGACGACCTGGGCGCCGAGATAGAGAACGTGCGGATCCACGTAGCTGAAGATCAGGGGCGCGGTGCGCAGGTAACGGTAGTTGCCCTTGGGATTGCGCTCTTCGACTTCGCCGGTAACGGTATTGAAGCGGGTACCCTTGCTGCCGTAAATGATCTTCGGGTCGAGCGGGTCGGGGGCAACGTAGCCATACTCGTCGGCTCCAACGGGGTGCCAGTCGCGGAAGGTGATCTGGCCATCGTTGCCGCGGCTGGCGACGCCGGCGGACCCGCTCTCCTGCTGGCCGCCGTAGACCCAGTAAGGCGTCTGATTGTCGGTGTTGACGTGATAGAACTGCGCGGTGGGCTGGTTATACCAGCTGCTCCAGGTGGCGCCGTAATTGACGCTGATGGTGGCACCCTGGTCGGCGGCGAGCAGGATGATGTTGGGGTTGGTTGGGTTGATCCAGACGGTGTGATAGTCGTCCCCACCGGGCGCACCCTTGATGGCGGTGAAGCTCTGGCCGGCATTGGTTGAGCGGTAGGTGGAGGTGTTGGCGACGTAGATGACGTCTTTGTTGGTGGGGTCGACGCGGACGCAGGCAAAATCGCCGCCGCGGCCGTAGATGCGCTGCTCGCCATTGGCGCGCTTCCAGGTGGCGCCGGCGTCATCGGAACGGTAAAGTCCGCCGGCTTCGCCGCGGGCGTCAACGAGGGCGTACATGCGGTTGCCGTCGTTGGGCGCGATCGCGATGCCGATGCGGCCGAGGTTGCCCTGAGCGTACGTGGGCAGGCCGGTGCCGATCGGGTTCCAGGTGTTTCCGCCGTCGGTGGATTTGAAAAAGCCGCTATTGGGTCCGGAGAAGGCGCCGTTTTCCCAGGGGCCCTGCTGCGCCTGCCAGAGGACGGCGTAGACGTTCTGCGAGTTGCGCGGGTCGAAGGCGAGATCGATCGCGCCGGTGCGATCGTCCTTGTAGAGGACCTTTTGCCAGGTTTGGCCGCCGTCGGTAGAGCGGTAGACGCCGCGCTCCGGGTTGGGACCGTAGGGGTGGCCGAGAACGGCGACGAAGAGGCGGTTGGGATTGCGCGGATCGACAACGATGGCGGGGATCTGCTGGGCGTCGCGAAGCCCGAGATGACGCCACGTCTTGCCGGCGTCCGTGGACTTGTACATGCCATCGCCAACCGAAAGATCGGGGCGCTGCAGGCCTTCGCCGCTGCCGGCGTAAATGATGTTGGGGTCGCTGGGGGCTATGGCGATGGCGCCGATCGAACCAGTGGGCTGGTCGTCGAAGATCGGCTTCCAGGTACGGCCGAAGTCGTCGGTCTTCCAGATGCCGCCGTTATTGACGCCGATGTAAAAGACGTTAGGCTGGCCGGCGATGCCGGCTGCGCCGACGGTTCGGCCCCCGCGGTAGGGGCCGATCTCGCGCCAGCGCAATCCGGCGTATAGCTTTGGGTCGAAGGTCTGGGCGGAGAGCAGGGTCGCCAGAAAAATAAGTGCCAGACGGTGCATTGGTAGCAGGATAGCACCGGGTTTGGCAGCGCTACCGTGCTTGAATCGAGTGGATGTAATCCGTCAGATTCTGGACACGGAGCCGCCAGAGAGAGTCGCCCGATTCGATGCTCTTGAAGACCGGTCCCCAGACTGGCATTTCGCGGTCGCCATGTGCCCCGATGTGGACATTCTGGGTAATGGATTCATGGATCTTGAGTTCAGGGAACTTGCCCTGATTGCGGCGGGAGATTTGGGTTAGGTCAGAGGGCGGTTGCTTCAGGGCGGCGGCGGCCGGACCGTCACCTTTGCCGGCCTTACCGTGGCAGACGGCGCAGTAGGTGGCAAACATCTCCGAGCCGGAGGCGGGAGATGTGGCGGAGGGCGGGACCATTTTGATTACCGGCTTGTCCTGGGTTGCGGAGTGGAGCAGGACGCAGGACGCGGCGGCGAGAGCGATCGTGGCTAAAGTTCGCATGGATGGGGTCCTTTCGGCAGTGGGTGAAAGCACGTGAGGGCCCGAAAGCAAAAGATACGGATTTAAAGGATAAACAGACCTGTAATTATTAAATTTGTAGGAGTTGGCTGCGGAATTCTGCGACGGGTGGGGGAAGTGACGCACATTTAGGCTATCGTCAAGGCGCCACGGTATAGAGCTGGAAGGGGGCCCAGTAGTAGGGTTTGTGAAGGTTGCCGGGGTTGGCGATGAGGGAGAGTTTGGCGGTGCGGAGGGCGTCGGCGGGACGTTTGCCGGAGGCCAGTTCGGCGTAGAGGGTGTCCATGAGAATGGCGGTGGATTGATCGTTGACGTCCCAGAGGCCGGCGATCACGTTGCGTGCGCCGGCGCGGAGGAAGGCCCAGGAGAAGCCGACGAGTCCTTCGCCGGAGTAGGTGCGGAGGCCTACGCCGCGGCAGGCGGAGAAGGTGACCAGGTCGGCGGTGAGCGGGACGTCCATCACGTCGCGGGCGTAGAGTTTGCCGGTGGAGAGCAGGACGGCGGAATCAAGCGGGCTATCGCGGTTGGCGACGGCGTGGGTGGTGAAGTGGATGGCGGAGAAGGCGCCGGGGCCGGCCTTGCGCCACGCGTCGGGCGTGGCGGCCTCGCGGCTGAGGACGACGTTGCCGGCGGCGCCGAAGCGGCGGGTCACGGCGGCGATTTCGGCGGGGGCATTGGTCAGGGCCGGGAACGCGGGGTCGTTGGTGATCGGGTCGCCGAGCAGCAGGAGGCGGTGCGCGGGATGGCTGTCGGGCGGTTTGCCGGCGAGCAGCGCGAGCGATGGGGCTAGGGAGAGGGTCACATCCTGGATCAGGTAGCGCGGAGTATCGCCGGGCAGCGGGAGTGATTCGAAGTTGAGGCCGTGGAGGGCGCCGTCGGGGGTGAGGATGACGCGCGATCCGGCGGGAATCCAGGCGCGGAGCGGCTGGATGAGCAACTGGTAGAGGCGGTCGCCGGCGGGAATGCGCGCGCGCAGGGGATCGGCGAGGCGGCGTTCGATGGCGTCCTGGTATTCTCGCACCAGCGGTTCGATTTGCGCGGCGGGCGGGAGTTCGATGTGATGGATCTCCCGTCCGGTTACCACCCATGCATGGGAGCGCGTTGGGCCTAGCCAATAGGAGAGAAGGACGGAATTGGATTGACGGGCAAGGGCGTGGAAGGCGTCGGGCGCGAGGCGGCGTACCGGGTTGGATCCATAGCGCTCCGCCAAGACCTGTCCGCGACTGGAATCCGCGACGGCGAAGGCACGGTCGAACTGGTGCTGATCGATCAGGGTATCGACATACTCCCCGTAGAACCGGATCAGCCGCGTCAGGAAGGGCAGCTTGAACTCCGTGCGCAGAAGATCCGAGCGAGTCTTTTCCACGATATCAATGGCCGCTTCAAACTGACGCGCCGCTTCGGCAGGTTGATGTTGACGGACGGCGCTGGCCCCGAGACCTTGATGGGACTCCCAGATGACCGCAGGGTCGTCCTTGCCCTCTGCCATGGCTTGCTCAAACAGACCGGCAGCCTCTTCCGTCTCACCACGACCCAAGGCGATAAGCGCAGCATTGAGCCGGTTGTAATAGAGGGTCTTCACACCCGCCTCGGTTTTTAGACGAATGGCCTCATCGTTCAGATTGGCGGCCTCCCGCCAAGCGTTGAGTTCGGTATAGGTCGACGAGAGATCGCCGGCCCAGATCGCGGCATGCTCCGTGCTGCCGATCTCGCTGGCGATACTAGTGCCTGCTGTAAATAGGGGATCGCGGATTTCAGCTCGTCCTTCAGCAGATAGGCCTGGCCGGTTTGGCCGAGTGACAGTTGCAGGTACGATTTGGCGCCCGACCGTTGATGGAGGGCCACACTGGTGGTGTAGATCTGAATAGCGCGATCGAATTCCCCCAGATTCAGGTAACAGGTAGCCAGATTGGTCTGTGCCGTCGAATAGGCTAATTTCATTTGGGGACCGGCGCGGCGGGAAGCCTCCTCAAAGAATCCGGCGGCTTCGTCATAGCGGTGCTGCCGGAACGGGATCGTACCCAGATTTACCAGAACGCTGGCCTCAAGGTACGGCGCGCGCAAAGTACGGGCGCGTTGCAGCGCCCTCCGCAGAAAGGCGGCCGCGGCCTCGTAACGTTTGTTTTTCGAAGCCTGGGCACCCTGAACATTTTCGATGTCAGCCAGTGCTTCCTCTGAATGCGCTGCATCCGCGATTCCGTGCGCTTCCGATAGCAGGGCGGCGGCTTCGTCGGCCCGGCCGAGGATGGAGGCCGCCTGTCCTTGTAACATCAGCTTGCGGGCTGCCAGAGGAGCGAATCTCGGCCCCGCCGGCACAGGCTGGTCGAGTTGTGCCACTACATCTTCGGCGCGCCTGATGTTGAGGAGTATCTCGGCGCGCAGGAGGCGGAACTTCCATTGAAAGAAATGATCTTGCCGCGCATCGGCGATCGACAGACCGTGCTCGGCGTCAAGTTGCGCTTTGGCGATTTCACCGGCGTGCAATTCGTCGCGAGCCCCATCATATAGGGCTTCAAGGCGTTCGGTATGGGTCGAACACCCGCCAAACAGAATTAGTGCCAGTGCCGTGAGCCGCCACATTCTCAGGTCGGAGGAAGGTGCCCACACCGGACTCGCCGCCGCTGCCCGTTATCTCTCCGCCGTCGTCACTACCCAGTTGGAAGCGCACCATGGTGAGGCGCCGGGTACGGTCGGTGATGACCATTTCTCCGAAGTAGATTTTTCCGAAGTTCGGCACACGGACCACATTGCCGTAAATCAGAGCCGTAGGATGCGGCGCACCGTCCCATTCGATCTTCTTAACGATGGTGATTCTCACAATGCCGTTGGCGACCGGAAAACCGGTCACCGTGGTAGCCTTGCTGTCCGCAGGCAGAAACATGCACGCATGATCGGGCGGCAGGCCGGCGGCGTGCTTTGCCGCCAGTTTGTCGAGCGTATCGCACTCGCGGTAGAAATGCTCCGCAAGGGTGATCTTAAGGCGCGAGTCGTCGATGCGGACATCCTCCAGAACGTTGCCCTGCGGGCTGAATGCAGGATTGGGCGGTGCCGACCGGACTATGGGAAATCATGCCGATGGCGGCGATGGCCGATGTGGACGCGTCCCAGAATCACCAGGCCATCACAGTGGCAGTGACCGTGGTCTTGGTCGGCGCGGCATCGAAGGGAATGTCGCCCCGGGTGGTCGCAACGCCTTGGGCGGCATCCACATAATCACCATGGGCAGAAGTAGCAACGGACTCGTAGGATACCCATTTTTCTAATTGGCCGGGGCCCACATTTCTTTCGTGGAATCCGCCCGTGACCGGCAAAGCGCTACATCCCTGAACGGGGAGCAGTTTGGTTTGCGGCCGGCGAATATGAGCGGCGACTCCGGAGGAGTGTCCGCGAAATATGAAGCGTCTGGGATGAAGTTGAGATTGATCCATCGGGTTCCTCAGTTTGAGCGTACGGAGAAGGGATAGCGGGCGAGTTCAGCGCCCTGTGGACTGCGGAGAATCAATACCCATGCGCCGGTCTCCCGAAGTGCGGCGTTGGGCAACATGACAACCAGCGGGGATGCCGCTGGGGGAGCTTGAGTTTCCCCGTGGAGACGGGCGCCGCCTCCGGGGCCCTCCACTTCGTACTTGAGGGGAGTGCCGGGAGCAACGGCATTTACGTCGAGCGAGAGCATGGAGACGGGTTGGTCCTTTCGGATTTCGATGGCCTGTTCCTCGCCGCGCGCAGCAGCACGGAGAACGATCGGGGAAAGCGCCTGTGCACCGCCGGCCCAACGCAGCGACGGCATGACGACAAAAGCCTGCCACGCGGCTACGCAACCGAAGGCGAGGGCCAGGGCCGATGGCGCCATCACCGGGAAGGACAGCCAGGAAAACCAGCCCCGCGCCGGCGATTCGGGCACGATGGTGGCGTTTGGGCGCAGCGTTGCATCTTCGGCGCATACCGCTTTGATGCCGCGCGCGAGTGCGGCTCCGGTGCGTACGTCGTCGGCGCAAACTGCGCAATCGAAATAGTGGGCCTCGAACTCGAAGCGTTCGGGCTCGCTCATTTCGCCGAGGAGATAACGCTCCGAGGCTTTTGTGGCCAGCGCTTTGTGATGCTCCATACTCATCCAATTGGTGACACACGACCGTTTTTCGTTGCAACTTTCCGCAGGTAATCGGTGCGGAAACGTTGCTTGGCGCGGTGAAGCAGCACACGGAGATACTCGCGATCCACTTGCATCGCGCGGCATACCTCGCGCTTATCCTTCTCCTCGAAAAATAGCCAGCCCAGAAGTTTGCGATCTTTTTCGGGTAACTCGCTGAGGACGCTGCGCACTTGCGTGCGTTCTTCTTCTTCCACCATCGGTTAGGTCGGCGGCGGCATCATCCGACGCGCGATCTTCCGGCGCCTCGGTGGTGCGGCTTTGGGAGCGATAGACCTCAAAGAGGACGTTGTTGCAGACTGAATTCACAAACGCGCCGAGGGCCTGGGGATTCTCGATGCCGGATTGACGGAGGGTCTTCAGGACGCGCAGGAAGGTTTCCTGAGAGACGTCCTGGATCAGGTCCGGCGAGCGCAGCCGGGATCCGCAACTTGATCGACAAAAGCTCCGCGAAGTATGCCACGAAGGCATCTTCAGTCGCACGATCCGAATTAATAAGCCGCTGGACATAATCGGCGTCAAAGCTCTGCCGCTGCACAATGTTCACAATTATACTGCGTATGCGCGGAGCTTCCCATCGGACACACCCTATCAGACAGCCATGATCAGCTCCGGGCGAGTGTGAAACCTCCTGTCTCGAATGGGGTGGAACAGGTCTCGGAATCGCGCAAATCGCCGTCCAATCAGGGCTATCCAGCCTGCGGACTCGACTTGCGGCATAGAAAGGCGATTCTCAACCATAATGTGGCCGGTAATGTCTGACATCCCAGTGAAAAAATCTATGTACGTTTCGTAGATGCGTTCGAGATCGGAACGAGCGGCCCTGGTGTGCCAGCTAGTAAGCCGGCCCCTTCCACCGCGATTTTTGCTGTTGCCGCTAACGACTATCGAGGGCGCCCCAAGAAAGAGGAGGATCTGCCGTTGACAGGACCGTCATTCGTGGCGCAGGGCCTCGGCTGGATCGATCCGTAGCAGCTTGGCCGCTGGGACGAAGCAGGCGGCAGTGGCGGTGAGTGCCAGGAGGACGGCGACCCCTGCGAACGTCAGCGGATCGGTCGCGCTAACTTGATACAGAATGCTGCTGAGGGCTCGGGTTAGGCGCAACAGATGCCAACCCGCCCACCAGCAAGCCGGCGACAATCAGGCGGAGGCCGTGGACCAACATGAGTCCGAGCGTGTGGGCGGGTGTCGCACCCAGGGCGATGCGGATAGCGACTTCTTTGGCACGACGATTGGCGGCGAACGACATCACGCCGTAGATGCCGATTACGGCGAGCACCAGGGCGACGATCGCGAACAGGCCGATCACCTGCAGCGCAAAGCGCTGCGTGGCTACGGATGCCGACACGATCTGCTCCAGCGGGCGAATTTCCTGGATGCTGAGATCGTTGCCCATCTGCTTCGCAAGCTGGCGAGCGGCCGGGATAAGCGCCGCAGCATTGGTGGTCGCACGGAGGGCCAAATAGGTGCCGAAGGTGGGGTTCTGGAGGATCGGCGGGTAGAAAGCTGCCGGTGCCTGGGCGTCGGTGGGAGCGTCCTTCACATCGCCGACGACGCCGACGATGGTCATGAAACTATCGGCCATCAAGCTGTTGAGCTCGGCGGTATCCCGCCAGGTATAGATGCGGTGTCCCAGGCAGGCGTCCGCAGTGGGCCAATATTGCAGTGCCAGGGCCTTGTTCACCAGCACGACTTTGGGCGCGTCGAAATGGTCGGCGGTGGTGAGCCAGCGGCCGGCGACTAGTGGGACGCCTATGGCACGGAGATAATCGGGCGAGACATAGAGGTAATTCGCGTGCATCTCTACGTTGGCGGGCTTGGTGCGGCTTTCGATGCCGAAGAGGGCCTTGTCAACGGCGCCGGCCCAGGGGAGGCCCGACGAGGCGCCAGCTGCCGTCACGCCGGGCAACTTGGCCAAGCGCTCCACGAAGGACTCGTAAAATGCGGTGTACTTCCGCGCCCCTCCCAGTTTGGCCCAGGAGACGGAAGCGTTCATGGTGAGGACGCCTTGCGGGTGGAAGCCGGGATCGACGCGACCGAGCGCGAGGAAACTGCGCAAGAGCAGGCCGGCGCCGATGAGCAGCACGAATGTGAGCGCGACTTCAGCGACGACAAAGATCCCGCGCGGCCGGCTGCTTCGCAGGTTGGTGGTGGACGCGGATAGGGCGGGCGCGAGTCCGAAGAGCAGACCCGCGAGAATGGCGACGGCGGCGGTGGCCAGGACGACGCGGATATCCAGGGTGATGGTGTGCAGGCGCGGGACCTGATCGGGTCCAAGATTCACGAGGGCCCGGACCGCGCACCAGGCCAGCAGCAGTCCGAGGGCGGCTCCCAGGGCAGCTAGGGTGACGCTCTCCGTAAGCATCTGGCTTAGCAGGCGGGCGCGCGACGCGCCGACGGCGGCGCGGATGGCCATCTCCCGTTCGCGGACCGTGGCGCGTGCCAGGAGAAGGTTGGCGACATTCACGCAGGCGATCAGCAGGACGAATCCGACGGCTCCGGCGAGAATCAGCAAGGTGGGGCGGGCGCTGCCGACCAGGTCGTCCTGCAGGGGCTTGAGCTGGATGCGCCAGTTCTTATCGTCGGGATATTGCGCTTCCAGGCTGCTAGCGATGACATTCATCTCGGCCTGCGCCTGTTCGAGCGTGATGCCGGGTTTGAGCCTGGCGAGGGTGTTGGTGTAGTGGGATGCCCGTGCGACGCGGCGATTGGCCAACCAGTTATATGGCAGCCAGACATCGACGGCTTCGCCCCGGGGCAGTTGGTAGCCGCCGCTCACGTGTTCGAAATCGGGCTTCATCACACCTACGATTCGGAATGGCGAGTCGGTGAGAAGGATGGTTTTGCCGATGACGTGCGGGTCGCCGCCGAGGATCCGCTGCCAGACGCTGTAGCTGATGATTGCGACGTCCGTGGGGCCGTTGTTGGCTTCTTGCTCGCGAGTGAAAGTGCCGCCCATCAGCGGCTGGACGCCGAAGAGTTCGAAGAAGCGGTAGGAAACGCGAACGCCGGTGAGACGCTCGGGGCGCTCGCCGCCGTACTGCTGATCCTGGCGGACGTAGGCGGCGATGTCCTGAAAGACGCTGTTCTGTTTGCGGTAGTCCAGGAAATCGGCGGGCGACAGGGGGAACTTCTCGAAGCGCTCGATGGGGTTGAATTCATACACGCGGACCAGGCGGCCGGGGTCTCGATATGGTAGCGGCTTCAGCAGAACGCCGTAGACGACGCTAAAAATGGCGCTGTTCGCGCCTATGCCGAGTGCCAGAGCGGCGACGGCCACCGCAGTGAAACCTGGATTGCGCCAGAGCACACGGATTCCGAAGCGAAAATCCTGCCACATACAGCCCATTTCCATCGGACACCGGCGGCAGAGCCCAGGTTCCAGGCACTATCTGCGGCTGCATAGCCGAAGAGTGTTGGATCGACCCTCGCGGGCGGGTGCGTGGAACCTACCTTCGCAGGCGAGTTCCTGGTGCATAAAACGGCTCGATTCCAAAACAGATCCGCCGGGGTTAGGCGTCGGCTGCGGCCATAATATGGTTCATTCGGCCAACCCGATTTCCGCAGAATTCGCAAAATCTGATAGGGCGCTTCCTGAAGGCTAATGGCTGCTTTGAGGGAAGGTCGGATTCGCGCACACTGCCTCCGGACAGCATGCGCGAACACTTCGCAGGGTGGGATCCGGTCATCTCCGTTAAGAAATGCCAGTCCCTTGTGCCCCAACTCGTCATTGAGGCGATTGCTGATTGGTGAGACTTTCCGGTGGAACGTTTCAAGCTCCGATAAAAAAAGAAATCTCGGGATACGATTCTTCATCGGGGCACACCATGGGAGTGAGCCCGGATTTTCAGGTGACCCGAATGAACCTTCATATCCCAGATGTCAGAACCCTCGAAGTGCACCCCGCCCCCTGGAGTAACCTACGCAGTAGCTGCCGTACATCATCGGGTCTGGAAGAGCGAAACGGACTGGGCGTTCCGCTCCTGCTGAAAGCCGTGGGAGACGCGGCTGATTTGGGCTACAACTTCTTAAGCCTGGCCGGGGAAGAGCCGCTCTGCTACCCCGGCCTTCAGGCCGTTTGCCGCGAGGCGCACGGCCGCCGGATGCTGACTTCCATGGTGATCAACCGAGTCAGCCCGACTGCGGCCCAGTTAGAGTGGCTGCGATTTTCGATCGACCTGCTGGGAATATTGGTAGACCCTCGGACCATGCGCTCGAAAAGGATCAATCGCATCACCCGCGCCGCGCAGGCCATGGAGGCCCGGTTGGATCTGGTGCGCCGCAGTGGAATTCCTTTCGCGATTGTGTTTGCGCTAAACGGAGAGAGCCTCAGTGACCTGGAATGGGCAGCGGAATATGCCACGGCGCAAGGAGCATCCATGCTGCAGGTCTGCCCCGCGGCCGGACTGCCGGACGAACAGATGTCCACGGCATGGATGATGGTGGAATGCCTGAGCGACCTGCATCGCGGACGCCTGGTGATCCATCTCGACACCACCAGCCGCTACAACCTGCCGATCGAACCGGATGACGTTGCCTCCTGGAAGCGGGACGTGGAACGCGAGAGGCGCTATCTGGGCGAGATTCTCTCGCCCCTGGTGGTGGAACATAGCGGCCACGTGTCGCCGATGCGCGCCGGCTTTCCACGACGCTTCGTCTTAGGCAATCTCCACGACGAAAGGTTGATTACGCTGACGGAGAAGTGGATCGAAACTCAGGTTGCGGATTTCTGCACGGTATATAGCGCGACGCTCGAAAAGGCCCGAACCAGTGATCGCACGTTCGGGGACTTGCACGAAATGCTCTGCGCCGAAGCAATTAGCGGCTCTTGTGGGCTCTCGGCGGCAGGATAAGTGCTTAACTTCTCGAGAAAAATTTCTGAAACAGTACTATCACCTTTGAGAACAATTCGGGCTGAGAGTTTTCCCTGGAACGAAAGTCCTAAACCTCTACGCGGCGAGGTTACGGAAACTGGGAGAGGCGAGCGGATCAGGTGGCTTTCATGGCGAACCAGCGGCCCATGTCTCACCAGAAAATCGGCGAAAAACGTTCGTAAATCGGCCGATGCAGTGAGGTGGTAGATCTGCCGCGACGCGCCGCGCACAGGGCGCCAAGGGAATTTTGGGGGAACGTAACAGGAGGACCGGCGTTGAATCGGAATCTGAGGCGTCTTAAGCAAAACCCTATAAACGAGAAGGTTAGGACCTAATCCCATGCCAAATGAGGGTAGTACAGCCTTGGTACGACCGGCACTAGCCGGTTTCTCAACATGGGTGCATGATGGCTTCGTGATCTTAATCAACTACAGGAACGGCCGCGTGCTCCAGGGAATTGTGCTCTCTTTCGGGGATCAACTAATGAGAGTAGCGATCAAGGACAGCGACGATGCGGCAGAGTTCCGCTTGTTCAACGGCTGCTGGGTGTCGGAAGACTGTGAAGTGGTGCGTCTCGAATTCGCGACGGACGGAGGCAGCTTCGACATCAAGGATGACTTTCTTGAAGCAATGCTGACCGCCGAAGCGGGGCTGCAGCCTGTACGAGTGATGTAGCTCCCCAGTCCGGAGCGCGCAGCGCGATCGGAGCTGGACGGACGGGCGTCAAGCAAATGGGCCACCGTCCGGGGGGCAGGTGCGGCAAACACCTCTCCAACGTGCATCGATGCGTACCGTCCCAGCCTTCCACCCGGAGCATACCGGCGCGGCGTTCCACCTTATATACGCACTTCGCACCGTACTCCACCTGAAGAGACGTCAACGACCAGCCGGCAGGGTCGATCATGCGCACACCGCCTTGCCGGTCGATCAAGATCGCGATATCGGCGGCTCCGCACATCGCAATTTCCAGAATTTCTTCCGCTTGACGCAAGAAAACGCTCACGCCAGTCTTATCGGTTCGATACGGGAAACTTTAGGATTCGCGCGAGCGAACCTCGAGAATGACCGAGGTGCGGATGGGGTCGGACTGGGCATTGCCGAATTCCAGGCGCATGCCGCGGCCGATAAACCGGGTTTTCAGCATCGATCCGCCCCAGGTTGAGCCGTGAATCGTAACCGCCACCGGTTCCGGGCAAAACACTGGATGGCCGGAGATTTCCGCCTGGTCCCGCCCCTTGTAAATGATGGCGTAATCCCGATTCTGAGTGCGGACTTCAATCACGGCTCCGGGCGAAAGATCGCGCAGATGGACACCGCCTTCGATCTCCGATTGAACGATGTTGCCGTTGACCGCATCGCTCAGGTTTACATGAGGCTGAAAGAACTGAGGATACTCGCAGGTCGTCGTCATCGCCGCCTTGTCACCCAACTTTTGGGCTCCTGACTCTGCAGGATGCCCCACCCGATAGCTTACTACCTGGATGACGCTTCGGGAGGCGCGGGGGATGTCAAATTTCACGCTCGTACCATGACGCCGCCGGTACGCCTGGCACTGGGCAGGCGAGGGAGCTTAGATTCATACTGATCCTCGTGAAGCACGAGACGCACGCTCTGGCCATTGCGCGCCTGTTCGACGGGCGCGACATCGAGTTTCTGAGGCGGGTACCGGGCTATGGGCGGCAGGTGGAGGACGAATTCCGCCGGAAACGCTGCCGGATCTTCAGCGAATACCTGATTGGCATTCGAACGGAGTTCCTGGAGGCGCTGGCGGAGTTGGAAGACGTCTGCCAGGAATCAGGGTACCGGCCTGCAAATCCCTGGGGGCTGCTGCGCGTGCGCCTGCAATTCGCCGCAGCGATGATCCCGGCGAACCTGCGGCTCGTTCAATACCGCTGCAAATTGGATCCGGTGCCGCTGAAGGGAGTCGTGGAGCGTTTCGACGCGATCCTGGCCGAGGTGCGGCAGTGGTGCCCGCAAGCGGAATAGCATCCGGCTCGTCCCGCCGGCGGGCGAGGGTTATAACATGATGGTTACGGACTTCCCATGCAGATCGAAGCTATCCATCACGTAAGCCTGACGGTCACGGACCTGGAGCGCTCCCGGCGATTTTATCGTGACACGCTAAACCTGACTGAAATTACGCGCCCCGGCTTCGACTTTCCCGGCGCCTGGTTTCAGGTGGGGAGCGCCCAGCAACTCCATTTGATCGTCCATAGCAGGCCGACCTTCCGGACAGGCAAGCCGCTTGAGACTCGCGACCTGCATTTCGCGGTGCGAGTGGTCGATTACTCCGCGACGGTCGAGGATCTGCGATCCAAGGGGTATCGGGAGGAGGGGGCCGCGGATGAATTCAGCCGGATGATTCTACAACCGCACGCAAAGGCCGGCTTCCCGCAGATTTACGTTTTGGACCCCGACCGCCACATCATCGAAATCAACGCCGAGAAGCTCTAGAGGGCGGTGAAGCGTCAGAGGCGCCCCGCGAGCGGGCTCCCCTCCCCGGACGGGCGGGCGAGAGGTGCGCCGATCGGGACGGGACGCGCGAAATCCGGCGAACCATCGGTTCGCCAGGTAAAGCGCTGGGCGCGCGGCGCGCGACGATTGCCGCAGCCCTGCCCAGGCTCCGCATTGGCGTGATAGAGCATCCAATCCTCCTTCCCGTCCGGTGACTGGAAGAAACTTCCGTGCCCGGGGGCAAAGGTGGCGTTCCCAGGCGATTGCCAGAAGACCGGCAGCGCGCTCTTACTCCAGGACGCGGGGTCCAGCAGTTCGGTGCCGGCGCGTGCGGTGAGCATTCCCATGCTGTAGTTATCGGTCCAGCAGCCACTCGCGGAATAGACCACGAAAATGAATCCGGCATGGCGCAGCACTTCGGGGCCTTCGTTGACATCCACGTGCAGCGGGTCGAAACCGTTCTGTCCAGGATTTTCGTCCGGGTCGCGTTTCGGCTTCAGGTCGCCCACCTTCTCCCAAGGGTACTCCGGTGAAGAGATCCGCACGCGTGGACTTTTCACGGTCCAGGGATCCGAGAGTTCGGCGATATAGAGGCACTGCGCGATGTTGGTATCGCCCTGCCAGCCCGACCAGATCAGGTAAAGCCGCGAGCCCTCTTCCAGCACGGTCGCGTCGATGGCCCATTTGTCGGAGGCATCGAAGACCTTGCCCTTCATGCGCCAGTCTCCGGTCAGCGGATCCTGAGCGTCGTTCTCCAGCACCCAGATCCGGTGGGAGGCATTCGTGCCGGCGTCGGCGGCGAAGTAGATGTACCATTTGCCGCGAAGAAAGTGGAGTTCCGGCGCCCAGATGCCATGCGAATAGGGGCCGCTCGAGGGCGGCCGCCAGACGACTTTCTTTTCGGCCTGCGCCAGGTCAGCCAGACTGCGCGTCTTCCAGATGGTCAGGCTGTTGCCCGTGGTGTGCATGTAGTAGTAGAAACCGGCGTGCGATGTGACCCAGGGATCCGCGCCGGAGGGAAGCAGTGGATTGACCAGTGGATTTACCGGCGCCTGCGCGTACAGTACGCCGCACGCGACAAGTCCGGCGATTGCCAGGAATCGATAGCGCGTCATGCGGACACCATAGCATGGCGAAGGTCAGGCGAGATCGAGCTCCCAATTTTGGCCGATGAGGTCGTGGCCGAAACTATGGTGCGGCGTTTCCTGGACCATGCGAAAGCCGGCTGCCACGTAAATGCGATGCGCCGCGGTAAGGTTGCTCTGCGTCCAGAGGACTACTTTCCGGTAGCCGGCGCTGCGCGCAAAACGCAAGCACTCATTCACCAGTGCGCGGCCAAGGCCGAGACCGCGCGCGGCCGATTCGACAAATAGCAGGCGGAGCTTGGCGGTGTCAGGCAGTTGCGGATGTTTGACTAGGAAGATGTGTCCGGCACTCACGCCATCAACGTCGGCGATCCAGCAGCGTTCCCTGCTCGGATCGAAGGTGGTCAGAAAGTCGGAAACGATGCGCGCGACCAAAGCTTCAAACGTCTGATCCCAGCCATACTCTTCGGCGTAGGCCGCGCCCTCGCGGCAGACTACCCATCCCATGTCACCGGGGCGGTGGGAGCGGAGGACGAAGGGCGGCCGCTCACCAGCGCTCTTCCCAAGGACTTTTTCGATGGCGAGCATGGACTGAATGAGTTGGGCGCGGTCGGGCAGCGGCATCCCCTCGAGCAGTCCGCGCGCCTGCCGGTCAGACCGGCCGCTGAGTTTCTTGAATGCGGCCTTCCCGCGCGGCGTGAGAGCCAGGTCGGCATACCGGTTGTCCTGTTTAGAAGCCTTGCGCGTAAGCAACCCCTCGCGCTCGAACCTCCCGAGCAGGCGGCTCAGGTAACCGGCATCGATGCCCAGGTCGAGCGCAAGCTCCTTCGCCTTCGGCTGGCTGCGACTGGCGAGTTCGTAGAGGACGCGCGCCTCGGCCAGGTTGAATTCGGTATGGAGAAGATTTTCCTGAATCGTGCCGATGAAGCGGGTGTACATTCGATTGAACCGGCGAAAAGCGGCAATGTCTTCGCCGATGGGCGATGGCGGCAGCATGCAGAAATTGTCAAGCATTATGCTTGCCAAAGTCAACTAATGCTGCGCGGGCGCCATCGGGCCTATTGCTCACCGCCGCGGTTGCGCGGGGCGTGAACGTCCAGCCTTTTCGATATCGGCAAGCAGGGCCAACATCTCCTTCACCTTCTCGGGGTGCTGAGCGGCGAGATTGTTCTGCTCCGCAAGATCGTGAGACAGATCGAATAATTGGGGCAGAGCATCGTTCCCCGTCTCGTTGCCGGTTTGATTGCGCTTCACGCCGGCGTGCGGCTGAATCACCTTCCAGTCACCGACGATCAGGGAGAGCGCGTTCGCGTGCTCGACGATGTGCGGCCGGCCTTGCCGGGTCTTACCGAGCAGTGCGGGCATCATATTGAAGCTATCGGGCGCAGCGGTTTCAGGAAGCTTCTGGCCGGTGAGCGCGGCGAAACTGGCAAGCAGGTCAACCTGGCTGACGGGCGCGTCGGATACTCCGGGTTTGACGGTTCCCGGCCAGCGCACCACCAGCGGCACGCGCGTGCCTCCATCGAACGCGCTGTATTTGCCTCCGCGCAGAGGGCCCGCGGGACGATGCCCGCCAAGGCGCTCCACCGCCTGATCCTGATAGCCATCGTCCACCACCGGACCATTGTCGCTGGAGAACACGAACAGCGTGTTCCGCGTCAGCTTTAAGCCATCGAGTGTATCGAGGATCCGGCCGATTGACCAATCTAATTCGGCTATGGCATCGCCGCGCGGCCCCATGTCGGTCTTGCCGACGAAGCGGGGATGCGGCACCCGCGGAACGTGAATATCGTGAGTCGCGAAGTAGAGGAAGAACGGCCGCGCGCGGTTTTCTTCAAGGAACGAGACGGCTTTGCCGGTGATGGTGTCGGCCATATCCTCATCGACCCATCGCGCCGATTTGCCGCCGGTCATGTAGCCGATACGGCTGATGCCATTGACGATGGTGTTGTCATGGCCGTGGCTGGGTTTCATCTTGAGCAGTTCCGGATTTGCCGCGCCGGTGGGTTCACCGGGAAAGGGCTTGTCGTAGCTGACGCGTATGGGGTCGCGAGGATCCAGGTTCACGACCTTGTGATTTTCCACGAAGACGCACGGTACGCGGTCTCCGGTAGCGGGGAAGATGAAGGAGTAATCAAAACCGACTTCGAGCGGACCGGGCCGGATCTCGCCGTTCCAATCCAGGTCCTTACCGCCCAACCCGAGGTGCCATTTTCCTACAGCGCCGGTCCGATACCCGGCCTGCTGCAACATCGCGGGCAAGGTATATCGGCCGGGCTGCACGATCAGGGACGCATCCCCCGGCAGAACCCCGGTGCCCTGATGGCGCCAGGCGTATTCGCCGGTGAGGAGCGAATAGCGCGAAGGCGTGCACGTTGCCGATGAGGAATGCGCATGCGTGAAGCGGAGGCCCGCTGCTGCCGCTCGATCGAGGTTGGGCGTCTTTACCCGAGTGGCGCCATAGCAACTGGTGTCGCCATATCCCAAGTCATCGGCGTACATATAGACGATGTTGGGCGGCTTCGCGGCTGCGAAGCTGCGCGCCCCGGCAAGCAGCGGCAGCGGCGCGGATAGGAACTGACGTCGGTTCATAGGGCGATCACCAGATTCGGATTCACGATAGCAGAATGAACTGTTGAATCGCCGGTCCGCAAGCCGCATCATAGGGGCATGTCTGAAATTCGCGCATTGGCGGCAAGAGAGGCACATGGCAAGCTGGAGCCGTTTTCGTACGATCCCGGACCACTTGGAGACGAACAGGTCGAAATCGACGTGCAATATTGCGGGCTCTGCCATTCCGACTTGAGCATGCTGAATAACGATTGGCAGATGACGCGGTACCCGCTGGTCCCGGGGCATGAGGCCATCGGCACGGTGCGCGAGATGGGACGCGCCGCCAAACTTGTTTCGGTGGGACAGACGGTAGGGCTTGGCTGGAATGCAGGCAGTTGTATGGCTTGCCCGCAATGCCTGGCCGGCGATCACAACATGTGCCGGTACCTGGAACAGACGATCGTGGCCCGGCATGGCGCATTCGCGACGCGTGTGCGCTGCCATTGGAGTTGGGCGACACCGATTCCGCAGGGCTTGGACCTGTCGCTGGTGGGCCCGCTGCTTTGCGGCGGCATCACGGTTTTCAATCCGCTAATTCAACACGACGTTTCTCCGACGGACAAGGTGGGAGTCATCGGTATCGGCGGTCTCGGACATATGGCGTTGCAGTTCCTGAATAAGTGGGGCTGCGATGTGACCGCCTTCACGAGTTCCGCCAACAAGGCGGACGAGGCTCGGAGCATGGGCGCGCATCACGTTGTCAATACGCATTCCGCTGAAGAACTGGGAAAAATTGCAGGGTCGCTCAATTTCATTCTTTCGACCGTGAATGCCTCGCTCGATTGGCCGGCCTACCTCGCAGCCTTGGCGCCGAGGGGACATCTGCACGTTGTGGGTGCGGTGCCCGAACCGATGGGAATTCCAGCTTTCGCGCTGCTTGGTGGCACAGAAATCCGTGGGCGGATCCCCTTCGGGCGCGCCGGGTACGGTTGCGAAGATGCTCGACTTTTGCGTCCGGCATGGCGTCAAACCGGTGACCGAGCAGTTCCCGATGAGCCAGGCCAATGAAGCGCTTAGCTCGTCTGGAAGCCGGCAAGGCGCGGTATCGTATCGTATTGAAGAACGACCTATGAAATACTTCCTGGCCAAAACAGAGCCCTCGGTTTATTCGATAGACGATCTGGAGCGCGATCAGCAGACCGTGTGGGACGGTGTGACCAACCCGCAGGCGGTGCGCGCCATCCGCTCCATGAAGACCGGGGACCGAGTCTTCATTTACCATAGCGGTGGCGTTTCGGCGATCGTCGGGATGGCGGCGGTCCGGTCTGACGGACGCGACGATCCGAAAAATCCGAAGTCGGCCGTGGTGGACCTGGCGTTCGCCATGAAGCTCGAACGTCCCGTAACGCTCGCCGAAATCAAACAATCGGGCAAGTTCGATGATTGGGCTCTGGTGCGGCAAAGCCGGCTTTCCACAATGGAGGTTCCTGAGAAATTCGTGGAGTGGATACACGAACACCATGTGAAGGCGAAGGTATGAAGCCGCCGAATGCGCCAGCTCGCTATTTGGCCCATGATTTGCTACTTGGCCCTCAATCTGCTACGATGATAGCTACATCAATTGTGATACTCCTGCCCGATCTCACCATTCAGCCGACGTCGGAAATTCATACCTCCAGCACTATATCCGAGGAGTAAATCTTTAGGAACTCTATGGCTTCCAATACGTATTCTCAGGGCGCCCAAGTCGAACACCTGAAATTTGGTCTGGGCACCGTTCTCTCGCACAGTGAAGAGAGGATTGTGATCAAATTCGACGACCATGGCGAAAAGAAGTTTGTCACCAATCTGGTGATGGGTAGTTTGAAAAAGAGCGACCGGCAGCCGCCAGCCGAAAAGAAGGGCGCTCGCAGGAAAAAGGCCGTCGCGCCCGTAACAGCGTAGGCGCGAGGGATTTTCGAGGACATTTTCGTTGAACGCACGTCAGAAACGGTTATTTGAAGAGGCCCGCAAACGCAATCCGGACCTCAAGATTCCTTCCGAGACCCAGCCTCCCGCCGATTGGTCGGAGGCCGACCTTGCATTGATCAAGCAAGGCGTGGGAGACAAGAGCAGTAAACCGGCTACACCCGCCGCCGCTACCGGAGACGCCACGGGCGAAGCCCCCTCCGGCGAACAGAGCGGAAGCGTGGTCACCTACTTCGAGGCCAAGGGATTCGGATTCCTGCGTCCCGATGACGGTGGAAGAGACATTTTCTTCCACGTTTCGCGCCTCGCCGAAGGTTTGGCTACAGACCTCCGTCCCGGTACGCGTGTCCTTTACGAATTGGGTATGGACCGCACGGGCAAGATGGCGGCCAGCAGTCTGCGAATTCCGCCACCCGCCGCGCCTGCAGCGGCGGCGGAATAAACGGCTATAATAGGAACACCGCACAAGGTCCCCCGCATGGAATGCCTTGCGGGGTCGGTCTGCTCTCATGTTCGACAACCTATCAGATAAGCTTCAGCGGGTCTTCAAAAACCTGCGCGGCGAAGGTAAACTCTCGGCCGAAAACATGGAGACCGCTCTGCGTGAAATTCGCATGGCGCTCCTCGAAGCCGACGTGAATTTCAAGGTCGTCAAACAGCTCATCGAAAACATCAAGCAGAAGGCTGTTGGCGAGGAAGTGCTCAATTCGCTCTCGCCGTCACAACAGGTGATCAAGATCGTTCACGAAGAACTGATCAAGATCCTGGGCAGCCACGAATCCAAACTGCGCTACGCCAACGATCCGCCCAGCGTCTTCATGATCGTCGGCCTGCAAGGTTCGGGCAAAACCACCTCCACCGGAAAACTGGCGCGCTGGCTGTCCAAAAACGGGCACGCCCCGATGGTGGTTTCGGTGGACGTCTACCGTCCCGCCGCGCGCGAACAGTTACGAGTTGTCGCCCGTGACGTCAAACAGCCGATCTATGAAGGCGCACCGGGGGAGACCGCCCCGCTCGACCTGGCGCGCTCCGCACGCCGCGAGGCGACCAATTCCGGACGTGACGTGCTGCTGGTGGATACCGCCGGCCGCCTGCACATCGATGACGACCTGATGGTGGAATTGCAGCAATTGAAAGAGTTGCTCAATCCGGTCGAAATCCTGTTCGTGGCAGACGCCATGACCGGGCAGGATGCCGTCAAATCCGCCGACGAGTTTCACAAGCGCCTGGGAATCACGGGCGTCATCCTCACTAAAATGGATGGCGATGCGCGCGGCGGCGCTGCGCTATCGATTCGCAGCGTCACCGGCCAGCCTCTCAAGTTCGTAGGCGTGGGAGAGAAACTCGACGCGCTCGAGGCCTTTCATCCCGATCGCGCCGCCAACCGCATTCTCGGCATGGGCGACATTCTCAGCTTCATCGAGAAGGCCGAAGAAGCCATCGACAAAAAGCAGGCTGTCGAGATGCAGCGCAAGCTCATCGAGAATGATTTTACGCTCGAGGATTTTCGTAACCAATTGCGCCAGATTCGCAAACTCGGGCCCTTGGAATCGCTGCTGGGCATGATGCCCAAGGTAGGGATTCTCAAGGAACTGAAGGATGTCAAAGTCGACGAAAAAGAGATCAATCGCGTGGTGGCCATCATCGATTCGATGACGCCTCCCGAACGCGACAATCACATGATCATCAACGGAAGCCGCCGCCGCCGGATTGCCAAGGGCAGCGGGACTTCCGTGCAGGAAGTAAACCAGTTGTTGAAGCAGTATTCTCAGGCTAAGAAGATGATGAAAACCTTCTCCGGCGGCTTCATGGGCAAAAAGCTCGGTAAGATGAAGATGCCTGGAGGGTTTCCGTTCGGCAATTTGCCTGGGCAGTAAAATTTAAACAATCCGGGCGGGCCAGTGTGCCCAGCCTATGTGGAGTATGAATGTTGATGATTCGCCTGGCGCGGTTTGGCGCCAAAAAGAAGCCGTTTTACCGCATTGTCGTGATCGAAAAGGAGCGGGCGCGTAATGGCCGCAACCTGGAAGTGGTGGGGCACTACAATCCGCTCACCACACCGCCGCAGGTAATGCTGAAGCATGAGCGCGTAGACCACTGGACCAAGAGCGGAGCCCAGATGTCTGATACCGTGAAGCGCTTGGTGGAAAAGAATCCTGCAGCACAACCGGTTGCTTGACCCACGCTCCAAACCGTACCGAAACTAACCCCGGTGCAAACTGCCACCGTTGGTAAGTGGAATCTGTCGGTTACCATGAGACTTGGGAAGGCGGGGTGAATGAAACAGTTGATCGAAGACATCGCGAAAGCTCTAGTCGACATCCCGGAAGAAGTTGCAGTCCGTGCGGTGGAAGGCGAACAGGTAACAGTACTTGAGCTAAAGGTCGCCCCCAGTGATCTCGGGAAAGTGATCGGTAAGCAGGGGCGGACGGCCCGATCGATTCGCACCATTCTAGGTGCGGCCGGTATGAAGCTGAACCGGCGGTTCACGTTGGAAATTCTCGAGTGACTGAGCCGGAGACCGGATGGGTTACGGTCGCCCTGCTAGGCAAAACACGCGGCAATCGTGGAGAAGTAACCGCGGTGGCACTTAGTAGCAGGCCGGAGCGTTATCAGGATCTCCGGGAAGTGTTTCTCTTCGGTCCGGCGATCTCTTCCCCGGCCGGGGAGAGGCGCGAAGTCGAAGAGGCGTGGTTTCATCTTCAAACCCTGGTTTTTAAGTTCCGGGGAATCGATTCCATTTCCGATGCGGAAGCCCTCTATGGAACGGAGGTCCGCATTCCTGCCAGCCAGCGAATCTCCCTCGATGAAGGCGAATACTTCGAATCGGACCTGATCGGTTGCGAAGTAATCGACCGTCGTACCGGCGACTCTCTCGGGAAAGTTAGCGCCTGGGACGATGGCGGCGGATCCGGCCTGCTGGTGGTCGGCGACCTTCTGATTCCCTTTGCGCGTTCGATTTGCGTGGAAATCAAACCCTCTGAAAAACGCATCACGGTAGAATTGCCTGAAGGATTGAAGGATTTGAACCGCTCGTGATTTTCCATGTGTTGACGATCTTCCCCGAGTTCTTCGAGGGACCGTTCGCTCATGGCGTCGTCAAGCGCGCCAAGGACAGCGGCATCCTGGATATCCGCATCCACAATCTTCGCGATTGGACCCATGACCGCCACCGCACTGTAGACGATCGGCCTTTCGGCGGCGCCGAAGGGATGGTGCTGAAGTGCGAGCCTATCTTCGCCGCCGTGGAATCGATCTGGCCGGAGCGGACGCCCAACCAAAAGGTGGTACTCCTCTCGGCGCAGGGCCGGTTGTTCGACCAGCCGATGGCCAATCGCCTGAAAGAAAATGCCGAGATTCTGCTGATTTGCGGGCGGTACGAAGGCGTTGACGAGCGCATCGCCGAACACCTGGCGGACGAGGAAGTCTGCATTGGCAACTACGTGCTCAGCGGCGGTGAACTGGCGGCGGCCGTAGTGATCGACACCGTGGCTCGTCTTCTGCCTGGTGTGCTGGGCAATGAAGCCTCATCGGCCTTCGAATCTTTCCAGGATACGGGTCACGGAGAGGGGCTGCTGGATTGCCCCCATTGGACTCGACCCGCCGATTTTCGGGGTTGGAAGGCGCCCGAGGTGCTGCTCAACGGGAATCACGAGGAAATCCGCAAGTTCCGCCGCAGGATAGCCCGCGAAAAAACCGAAAAGTTGCGGCCCGACCTGCTCTAACCCGCGAGCTTTCCGGCGCGGCCGGATCCGGAAGGTCGCAATCCACAAAAACCGCCGAAGATGTTGTACACTAGTAAATTACGGATTATTGTCATGCAGAATGCGTTGTTGACCAAGTACATCACTAAGAATAAACGGGAAAAGGAATTCCCCGAGTTTCGTCCGGGCGACACCATCAAGGTGCACGTGAAGATCAAGGAAGGCGAAAAAGAACGCCTCCAGGCCTTCGAAGGTGTCTTGATCGCGCGCAACGGCATGGGGATGGGTGAGAGCATCACCGTCCGCAAGGTCAGTTTTGGCCAGGGTGTGGAACGTATCTTCCCGGTACACGCCAAGGTTGTGGATCATATCGATGTCATCCGCACCGGTCGTGTTCGTCGCGCCAAGCTTTATTATCTGCGAGCACTTAAGGGCAAGGCTGCCCGCTTGAAAGAGCGCGAATAGTTTCGGTCTCGCCATGCGGCCGCTTCCGGCGGGTGGCAAATTCCGTTGTGAAGCTACTCTTGAGCGGGAACTGCGCGCGCGCGGCTTTCGCGCCGTTGCGGGGGTCGATGAAGTCGGTCGCGGTGCGTTGTTCGGCGCCGTTTTCGCGGGTGCAGTGGTCCTTTCCGGGGAGCGTCCCATTCGCGGCCTGAACGATAGCAAGCAGCTCGATGCAGAACGGCGGGAAGTTCTCGCCGACCGCATTCGGGAGCGCGCCGTGTCTTGGGCGATAGCCGCGGTGGACGCCGCCACTATCGATAGCGTCAATATCTACCAGGCATCCCGCATGGCCATGCGCATCGCCGTCAGCCGCTTGAATCCCACACCCGATTTTCTGCTGGTGGACGCCGTACCGCTGGAGTTCGCGCTTCCGCAACGCGCACTCATCAAAGGGGACGAGCGATGTCACGCAATCGCTGCCGCTTCCATCCTGGCCAAGGTCACCCGTGACGCCTGCATGAGGGTTTGGGATGAGATATTTCCTCAATACGGCTTGGCTTCCCACAAAGGGTACGCCACCCCGGAACATTATCGCGCCATCCAACAGTACGGACCTACCCCTCTCCACCGCCTGAGTTTCGAACCGGTGCGCGCCCACTCTCGCTTTCCGCTGGAGCAAAATTCTCAACTGGATCTCTTCGATACGGCTGGAGCCGCATGATGCCGCCCGAATCACAGCCGCCGGTACCCATCGAAGCGATCGAAAGACCGCAGCCCGTTCCCCGCCCCGTCTATCACTGGTATCACAAGATGTCCGCAGTCGTGTTCATCACGTTTTGCCTGGAGATCGGCCTCTTCCTATTGATCTTTCCGTGGACCGAGTATTGGGATGGGAATTACTTCTCCGGCTTCATTCCGCAACTCCGCGATTATTGGAACAACATGTACGTTCGCGGCGCTGTGAGCGGCCTCGGGGTGGTCAATCTCTGTATCTCTTTCGCCGAAATCTTCCGCCTCCGCCGGTTCGCGAGACGTTAAGTGATCCGACTGCTGCTGATCGTTGTCGGGTTCATCGTCTATGGATCGCTCTACCCCTTCGAGTTCGATTTCGGCCGCACAGATCTCAGTCCGCTGATCATCCTGCTGCACGCGTGGCCGGCGAAGATCGACAAATTTGCATGGCGCGATGCCGGCGTCAACCTGCTGCTCTATTTTCCATTGGGCGCCACGGCATATCTTGCGTTGACGCGGCGCATCTCGCGCACCCTGGCCGCATTGGCGGCTTTGCTGCTGGGCCTCGCACTTTCCGCATCCATTGAGATGCTGCAGATCTTCGACGGTACACGCACCTGCAGCCTGCTGGATGTGGCCTGCAACTTTCTCGGTACGCTGGCGGGAAGCTGCGCGGCGCTATTTTTTCAGCCGGAGATCACTCGCCTCACACAAAAGCGTAAGTCGCGCCGGGGCGCAACGGGTGCCTTAATGCTGGCTTTCACCTGGGCAGGCTATCAGCTCTACCCGTTCCTGCCACTCTTCAGCCGCGGTCGTCTGCGCGAGAATCTGGCGCGCTTTACGGCCGCGCCGTTTTCCGCCGTGGAAACCTGTGCAGCGGCCGCCGAGTGGTTCGCATTTGCGCTGCTCATGCGCTCTGTCGCCGGTCGTTTCAAGGCGCCGTGGCTTGCCTTGGCGATGTTCGCGCTGCCATTGCGCCTGCTGATTGTGGAGCGCCGCCTGGCGCCGGCGGAGTTGCTGGGCGCGGCCCTTGCACTCCTGCTGTGGAGTTACCCCGAAGAGGAGCCCAAGGTCACTATCGGTATCTGTCTGCTGGCCTTCACCATCGTGCTTCGCGAGCTCGAGCCCTTCCGCTTTGTTGCCGCGGCGCATAGCTTCTCCTGGGTCCCGTTCTCCGCGACGTTCGCCGCCGAACGCCAAAACGCCGCCCTCGTGCTGCTCCGCAAGGCATTCGAGTATGGCGCTATGCTCTGGCTATTGCGGGCGGCCGGTTATCGCTACCTGAACGCGGGGATTGCTACCGCCGCTGCGCTGCTGCTTCTCGAAATCCTGCAGCGCCATCTTCCCAACCGGCAGCCGGAAATCACCGACGCGCTGCTTGCTGCGCTACTGGCTTGTATCCTGTGGGGCGTCCAAGCGTCAGGGAAAGTGACGAAGTCCGCCGGATAGGGAGTAGCATGGTAATTGAAGGAGCACCATGCGTTATCCTGCCCTCTTTCTCCTGCTCGCGGCCATCGCAAGCCCGGCCGCCGAGATTCCCAAAGGCGCCCACGCTCTGTTGAGCTTTATCAACTCAGTGAGCACCCGGACCGCGCGCGAAGGCGACTACGTCTATTTCCGCACGTCAACTCCGATTGTCGCCGATGGCGTCATCGTCGTGCCCACGAACAGTTATGTGCAAGGCATCGTCACACACTCCAAGCGAAGCGGACGTGTAAAGGGTGTCGCCGAACTGGGAATCCGGATTGAGACGCTGACTCTGCCCAGCGGTAAAGTTGTCAAGATGACGCCAAGCCTGGCTTCGATCGATTCCGAAGGCGGCAGCCAGAAGATCGTCGGCAAGGAAACGGAGATTAAACAAGGGACTTCGCATGGTACCGATGCCGCGACCATCGCGGGCGTCGGCGGCGCGGGTGCGGCGCTTGGGGGGCTCACGGACCGCAGTTGGAAGGGCGCCGGCATCGGAGCGGGAGCAGGCTCCGCGGTGGGCCTCGCCACCGTCCTTCTCACGCGCGGACGCGAGGTGGAACTGCATCAGGGAGCGACGGTCGATGTTGTCTTCGATCGCTCCGTGCCCCTCGATTGAAAATGGAAAAAAGAGCGGCCCGCCTTAGGAGGGATGGTACTGAGGAGAGGGCAGACCGCTTTGAGTGTATTTGCGCTTTTAACGACCGATCCAATCGTAATCGAATCCTCGCGGACCTTGAGAGTATCTTTTGGCCAGTTTGTAACGCGTTAGTCTGGTAGTTCCCATGTCCGCGCGCCCCGCTACGCCAGCCGCCCAGTCCACTCGCGATCCGTCCCGCGGATTCCAGATCGCGCTGCTCGCTCTCGCCACGATCTTCCTGTTCGGATTGTTCTCTCCCGAGATTTACGATTCCGATTTCTGGTGGCACCTTCGCACCGGCCAGTTCGTGGTGGAACATCGCGCTCTACCGGTACCGGATCCGTTTTCCTGGACAACGTCGTTTGCGCACGACACCTACCCCGGCGAGAGCCGCACACGCCAATTCAACCTGACTCACGAATGGCTGGCCCAGGTGGCGTTCTACGCCGTATATCGCATCGCCGGATTTCCCGGAATCGTGGCTGCCCGCGCCCTCACGATGACCGCGATTTGCGCTCTGGCCGGTTTGATTGCCTGGCGCCGCCGAAACAGTGTGTACACCGGCATTCTCGCCGCGCTGGCAGCAGCCTCCGTCCTGCGGCTCTTCGCGCTCGATCGCCCGTACCAGATCACCTACCTGTTCCTGTTGGTAACCCTGGCTGTACTCGAATTCCGGCGCTTCCTATGGCTGCTGCCGCCCCTATTCCTCATCTGGGCGAACTGTCACGGCGGATATTTCCTGGGCTGGATCGTGATGCTCGCATGGTGCGCCGAATCGGTGGTCAGGCGCCGGCCCGATCGCCCGCTGTGGCTCGCAACTGCGTTGAGCATTCTCGCGTCCGGTATCAATCCCAACGGCTTTCAGACGTTCCGCGCGCTGCTGGATTACCGGCAGAGCTTCCTGCAAACGCAGCTCCTCGAATGGACACGCCCGGCGCTCTGGCCGCCCAGCGAGTTTTCGGTGCTCCTGGCAGCTAGCCTTGCCGCACTGCTCCTGGCGCGCCGCCGTGCGCACATCGCCGACTGGTTGATCTGGATCGCGTTCGCCGCCGCCTCACTCGCCGCATACCGCAACATTATCCTGATCGGAATCTTCGCGCCGATCGTGATCGCGGCGTACGCACCGTGGAAATTCCGCTTGCCTGCTGCCGCGCCCTACATGCTCGCCTTCGTACTAATCGCCGGCCTCGGATTCGGCGCCCTGCACGGCAACTTCTTCCAATTCCGCGCCGCGGAATGGAAATATCCCAAGGGCGCCGCGGAGTTTCTGGGGCGGCACCACATCACGCAGCGCATGTTCAACACGTATGAATATCGGCGGCTACCTCGCCTGGAGCGCGTGGCCGGAAGAGCGCACGTTCATCGATGGCCGCGCGCTCAGCGAATCGGTATTTCAGGACTACGCACGCATTCTCTACAACCACGATGGCTCCGATGGCCTGCCCCCCGCCGAAGACCTGCTGGCGCGCTACGGCATCGAGGTCATCGTCATGAACACCTTCGAGCCTTCGACCGGCCCGGTATACGTGCTCGCACCCGCGCTGGCAGACCCGGCGCAGACTGCCTGGAAGCTGGTCTACAATGATCCCCAAGCGCTGATCTTCATGCGTACGCCGCCGCCCGGTGTACCGGTCGTTGAACTCGCTCGACGTCCTGACGCATATGGAGGACGAATGCTCGCCTACACCTGTCGCACGAACCCCGATACTCCCGCTGCGCGCGTAGTCTGGGCCAGACCTTCGCCAAGGTGGGCGATTTCGAACGCGCCCGCAAGTGGATCGGGATCTATCTGGAGCATCCACATCCCCCGGATCCCGAGGCCGAGAGCGCCTACCGCCAGATGCTGCGGTAATCCAATTCGGCAGTCCTACTGTCTCTTCTCAAATTTCGCATCCATCAGGACCCACGCATTGGGGTCGAGTTCGACCACGCCCGGGTCTTTATCGGCGGCGATCGCAAACCGCTGCGCCTTTTCCGTCATCTCAAGTCGTTCGATTTTCCCGCTCAGATTTACTTCCAGCGGCAGACGGAATAGCCTCGCCGGCCTGGGTCTGCGCCAGGTCGATCTCCACTCGCTTTGTCTCGGCGTTGTACTTCCAGCCGCCTTCTACGGATGGTGATCCGGCGCGGCGCAGCCATTGGCGGAAAAACCAATTCAAATCGGCGCCGCTCGCCTCCTCCATCACTTGCCGCAGGTCTTCGGTGGACGCGTTGGAGTCGCGATAACGCCGGTAATATTCGCGAATTCCCGCCCAGAATTTCTCGGTGCCGATCACGCCGCGCAGCATGTGCAGCGTCCAGCCGCCCTTTTGGTAGACGATCGGCACAGGCGCGCGGCCATTCTGGATCTCCGGCAGATTGTCGTGGATCACGGCCACGTTCGGTGTGCGCTTCTCCATGCCAAGAATTCCCGTCCGTGAGCGCTTCATCGCCGCCGCGAACGCATCGCGCCCCTCGTAAAATTCCGTGGTGAGCGCGGCGAAGTAGGTCGCGAAGCCTTCGCTCAACCAGGCGTCATCCCAATCCTTCTCCGTCACCGAGTCGCCGAACCACTGATGCGAAATCTCGTGCGCCACCAGGCCGGAGGCAGGTCGATTCGTCACCGATTTCTCGCCATAAAAAATCGCGCTCGCATGTTCCATGCCGCCGCCCATCTGCGTAACCTGAACGTCTGCCAGTTTCTCGTACGGGAACGGACCGATGTGCGTGCTGAAGAATTCGATCGCCCGCCGCGTCGGCTCTTCGAATGTCACGATGCCGTTCTCGCGATCCTGCGGAAAGACCCACGTCTCTAACGGCACGCCCGCGGCCGTTCCGAAATGCCGCGAGGCGAATCGCGCTACTCCAATATTATTCAGCCAGGTGGCGATCGGCACCGATTGCTTCCAGTGCGTGAGACGCCTGCCTTCCCCCAGATCGAGCTCTTCCATCAGCAGCCCGTTGGCCACGACCTGATATTGGGCGGGAGCCGTCACCAGAAATTCGCTGGTCGCCTTGTCGTAGGGGTGATCGATCGTGGGCAGCCACTGCCGCGCCAGCGTGGGCCAGTTCCAACTGAAAAAGGTCCGCTCGCCGAACTTGTTCTTCGCAATGTGCAGGCCGCTGCCCGCCACTCCTCGATACTTCACCGTAAATTGCCGCCGCTCGCCCGCCTTGGGCGCCGCCGCCAGCGTGATTGTCAGCCTGTCATTCGCGTGAGTGAAGCGCATTGACCCGCCGTTGGACGTGACCTCGCTGACTGTCATTCCCTTGCCGTCTTTCAAGCTGGTGAGATCGAGGATGACCTGCGTCACGCCTTCACTGACGAATCGCAAATCGGCGGTAGTTTCGCCCGCGATTTCGTCATTGTCATCACTTAACGTCACTCGGAACACGTAGTGCTGCGCGTCGATGCCCGGCTGCCGCGGATAGTTATCCGCGAACGCGAGCGAAGCGCACAATGCGAGACCAAACCGGAGAAGCTTTCTCATTGACCCTCTTCCGAGTTACTATACTGCAATTTGGCCGAATGATCCCCACTATCAAAATCAGCGCCGTACAAATGCTCGGCCTCGCGGCGCTCGGCGTGATCGTCGGTACGTGGCTGAAGCGCCGCATTCCCCTCCTCGACCGGCTCAATATTCCCGTCTCCATACTCGGCGGTATGGTGTACGCGATTGCCGCGCTGGCCTGCCGTGACCGAATCGTCAATTTCGATGCCGACGTGGTGGTGCGGGATCTTCTGATGATTGCTTTCATGACGACCATCGGGCTCAGTTCCCGCATGGAGTTATTGCGCCGCGGCGGCGTGCGCATGCTGTGGTTCCTCGCCGCCGCCAGCGCCGGTGCCGTGCTGCAGAATCTGTTGGGAATTGGCCTCGCGCACGCCCTGGCAGTGGATCCGCGCCTCGGCATCCTCACCGGCTCGGTCGCGCTCGCCGGAGGCCCGGCTACCGCGCTCGCTTTTGGCGGCACCTTCGAGAAGATGGGAGTGCCCGGGGCCACTACCGTCGCATTTGCCTCAGCTACCTTCGGAATCACCGTCGCGGGTTTACTCGGCGGCTACCTCGGAGGTTGGCTAATCCGCCGTCGTGATCTCAAACCGGGCGCCGCCGCGGTTGCCAAAACGATTCCCCAGGAAACGGGCCCGGGGTCTCTAATGACCGTAATTCTCGTGCTCGCGGTCGCCATGGGAGCCGGCAGCCTGGTCAGCGCCGGGATACAGTCGCTGGGAGTCATTCTGCCCGTCTATATCGGGTCCATGATAGTCGCGGCCGTGATCCGCAACCTGGATGACCATTTCGGATTTGCGCGGATCGCGCAGTCCGACGTCGATGCTGCCGGCCGCATCGCGCTGTACCTGTTTATCGTGATGGCGCTAATCACCCTGCGCCTCTGGGAATTGGCTCACCTCGCCATGCCGATGCTAATCATGCTTGGCGTGCAGGTGATCTTCTGCTGCTTGATGTGCCTGACACTCTCCTTCTGGGTGATGGGACGTGGCTACGAAGCGGCGATCAGTTCCGCGGGATTTTGCGGCTTCATGCTCGGGATCACCGCCAATGCCGTAGCGTGCATGGAGGAACTGGTCGCCAAGTATGGCCCCGCGCCGCAGGCGTTTCTAATTGTTCCGGTCGTGGGCGCGTTTCTCATCGACTTCACCAATTCGTTGATCATCACCGCATTCGCTAACTGGCTCAGGTGAGTCTCCGAAAGAAGGCCGCAACGCCTACTTGCGACGTTCGGTTTCAAAGAGGATTTCCTTGAGCATTTCCGTCTGCTTCTCCAGCTCGGCCTTGCCCGCTGGAAATTTGTTGACGCTCAGGATGAAGGCCAGGATGTCGGCATGCTGCTGACGGCTTACCTTCCCGGGATCGTTCTGCGGCATCGTGGCACGCGTGCGCTCGAACAAGTCGCCGAGAGTTAGGCCATTCCAGTTGCTGGTGAATCCCCCGCCCGTTAACGCAGGCGCCTCTTCACCACCGGTCAGCGCGGGTCCATGGCACCCGGCGCATTCCTTGGCATAGAGCGCCGCGCCGCGCTTGGCTTGTTCGTCGGTATAGACTCCGTCCCATACCGAGCGCGTCGCCACCGTCCACAACAGTGCCGCGATCAAACGCGCAATCACCGCTCCTCCGCCGGTAGCGTGAAGGCCAGATACTCGCCGGAGTACGGCCCGCCGCTCACTGCCACAATGATGTATTGCTTGCCCTTTGCCATATAGGTCATCGGCGAGCCGGTCTGCGGAGCCGGCATCCAGACCGCGCCCACTTCCTTACCCGTAGCCTTATCATAGGCGCGCAGCATGGCCCCGCGCGGATGGTCCGCCGGTGGTGGTAACCTGTCCCTCGCCCGCGACCACCAGAGTCTTCGTCACCAGCGTCCCAACATTGAAGCCCGGCTGACCCGTGCGGGCGATCGTGAGCCCCTTCAACGCCGCATGATTTCGGATGGCGTCCGGTGTCTCGCCGTGCGCGACCTGCCAGACGATTTCCCCCCTATCCAGCTGAATCGCGGAAATGGTCGCGTAGGGCGGCTTCATGAGCGGCAATCCCTGCACCGTGAGTCCGCCGCCGCCACCCCCACCACCCCCGCCGGCGGCTGGAGCGGCTGGACGCGGTGAATCCGCGCCTACGTTCTCCCCGGGACCGCTGCGCATTCGCACTTCCTGCCCGGCTGTGCCTTGCACAAAGTCCATGTCCGAAAGTTCCTTCGGCGGCCGCGCCAGGCCGATCGGCGTCACGCAGGAATTGCAAGCGTATGCATACACGATGTGCGTCTCCGGGTCGTAGGATCCACCGGGCCAGTTCGTGCCGCCGCTCGCCGTGCCCAGCGTCAACGTCGCCAGCGGTCCATCGCGCTGGCTTTCCACGGGTGGCGTGAACACCGGCCCTATTTTGTATTTGGAGACTAGTGTCAATGCCTGGTCGCGCAGCGCGGAGGTGAAGTCGATCAGATCTTCCTTCATCACTCCGTTGCGGCTGTAGGCGGGCGGCTTGCTCGGGTAAGGCTGCGTCGGCGCGTACCATTCGCCAGGTACGCTGCCCTTCTCTACCGGTTGCTCCGCAATCGGCCACACTGGCTTGCCCGTTACGCGATCGAACACGTAGAGAAAACCCTGTTTCGTGGGCTGCGCCACCGCCTTGACCGGGCGTCCGTTCACCACAATATCGGCCAGCAGCGGTCCCGACGAAATATCCATATCCCAAAGTGGATGGTGCACCAGCTGGTAATGCCATTTACGCTGCCCCGTCGCCAGGTCTACGCACACCAGGCTCTCGCCGAATAGATTATTACCCGGCCGGTGCCCGCCATAATAATCGCCAGTCGGCGATTCCACCGGAAGATATACCAGCCCCAGTTGCTCGTCCACGGAGATCTGCGTCCACACGCCGGTGTTCCCCGTGTACTCGTTCGACCCCTTCTCCCAGGTGTCGCTGCCGAATTCACCCTTCATCGGAATGGTGTGGAAGATCCATAGCCGTTTGCCGGTGCGCACGTTAAATCCGCGAACGTATCCCTTGTTATTGCGCATGGTCTTCGGCGTCATGCCTTCGCGAAAGGCCGCGCCGATGATCACTACGTCTTTCGCGATCACCGGCGCCGATTGGATTCCTATCTCGCCGGTGGTCAGGTCCGGTTGGATGGTCTGGTCGTCCTCCAGCTTCAAATCCACCGCTCCGCCCTTGCCAAAGGTTGGGATCAACGCGCCTGTCTTTGCATCCAGCGCGATCAACCGGTAGCCGGGCGTGGTGTAGAGAATTCGTTCCTCCTTGCCATCCGTCCAGTAGGCCAACCCCCGCCCGGAAAGCTGCCGCGGAGCCGCCGCGCCGCGCGCACCTTCGTGTTCCCCGTGGACCCACAAAAGTTCGCCGGTGACTGCGTCCAGCGCGATTGCCGCGCGCCGCGACCCTGCCGTCGCATACACCACACCGTTCACCATGAGCGGCGTACCTTCTAATTTGTACTCCGGTCGCGTGCCCAGGCTATCGGTCTTAAAGCGCCATGCCACTTCGAGTTTGCTGAAGTTCGCCGCGTTGATCTGATCCAGGGGGCGGTAACGGCTGTTGTGGAGATCGGCTCCGTAAGTCGGCCACTCGGAATCCTTGACACTGGGTTGTCCCAGCGCCGCCACATTCAGGCACGCCAATAAAACCAAGCCGCGAACTCTCCAAAGGTGCATACCTTCCTCCACACTCCACACAGGATTCCGATCCTGACTAGCTTACTCCAGTTCACCGGCATAGGAAGGGGCCCGGACTCACGCGCGTCCGGACCAGGGGCAGGTTGCTGAGGCAAGATGCACGTGCGTGATGCCTCCACCGAAAGCGGCGCATTCGGTGCGTGTTCCGGGTCGCCCCGGCCACACGTATAGATATGCGGGATGGCAGACTTTTCTACAAGCCTGTCAATCGTTACGCACCCAACCTGCCTATAGTTATGGAACCACTAGCACTGCTCATCCCTTGCCGAGATACACAAAGCGAATAATAAACAGCGCCGTTAAGAGATAGACAAACCAATTGACATCACGAAACTTACCGCGCAGGATCTTCAGTATCGTATAAGCCGTAAATCCAAACGCCAGTCCATTGGCGATACTGAAAGTCAGCGGGATCGTCATCATCGTGAGAAATGCCGGAATCGCGATTTCGGGGTCGTCCCACGCGATCTCCCCGACCACCGAGACCATCATGCTACCTACGATAATCAACGCCGGCGCGGTCGCGGCTGCCGGGATCACTCCCACCACGGGCGCCACGAACAGCGCCACCACAAACAGCATTCCGGTAACAATCGCAGTCACCCCGGTGCGCCCGCCCGCCGCCACGCCCGCCGCACTCTCGATATAGCTGACCACAGTCGATGTGCCGGAGAGCGCGCCCACAATGGTCGCCGCCGCATCCGAGAAGAGAATTCGGTTCAACCGCGGAATCTGCCGTGCTTCATTGAAGAGGCCGGCCTTCTTCCCTACTGCCACCAGCGTGCCGATGTTATCGAAGAGATCGATAAACAGAAAAACAAAGATGATCTCGACAAAGCCCGAGCCGTAATGCGCCGCCGATATCCAGCTTACCCGCCGTCGCTGCAAGGTCGCTCAAGCGATAAGTCTGCGGCGTCCATTTGGCCACGCCCGTGACCAGCCCTACCGCTGTGGTCGAAAGAATGCCGATCAGCATGGCCGCACGCACCCGCCACGCAAGCAGCGCGGAAATCAGCAACAGCCCGAATAGCGCCAGGGCCGTGCTCGGATCGCGCAGATTTCCGAGCGTGACCGTCGTCGCCGGATGCGGAACGATGATCCCGGAGTTGCGAAAGCCGATGAGCGCGATGAACAGCCCCACTCCCGCCGCCACAGC
Source organism: uncultured Solibacteraceae bacterium (assembly GCA_963811575.1). Classification (GTDB taxonomy): domain Bacteria; phylum Acidobacteriota; class Terriglobia; order Bryobacterales; family Bryobacteraceae; genus Solibacter. The sequence goes on from CAWERY010000018.1 coordinate 1,704,177, forward strand.
CGCGTAAAGCTCCTGCGGAATCGCCGAAACAATTAGTTGTCGCACCCCGAGGGCGGTAAGCGCCAGAAACGCGACGCCCGAGATAAAGACCGCGCCCAGCGCCGCTTGCCACGGCACCCCCATCCCCTTCACCACCGCATAGGTGAAGTAGGCGTTCAACCCCATGCCGGGCGCCAAGGCGATCGGGTACCGGGCGAACCCGCCCATCAGGAAACTGCCGGCGGCGGCCGAAAGACAAGTGGCGGCGGTAACCGCTGCCAGCGGCATTCCAGTCTCGTGGAGGATTGCCGGGTTGACGAACACGATGTACGCCATCGTCATGAACGTCGTGAAGCCGGCTAGAATCTCGGTCTTCCAATCGGCGCCCAGCAGCTTAAATTCGAAATACCGCTCCAGCGCGGAACCTGGCGACATGAAGGCCATCTTACCCCGCCGGAGCGGTTATTCGCGCAATTGAAAATCGATAAACCGGCTGACGCTCGCCCGGCTTCCTGCTGGAGCCCGCTTGTCGGTAACTGTCACTTCGAGGATATAATCGCCAGGGGCGAGGTTAGACGCCAGCGTAAGCCGGCCCATCACCTGCTGGAGCGTTCCTCCCTGAACCGGATAGGTCATCTCCGAAGGCTTCCCCTCGAAAATCGACTTTATGCCGGAATAGACACGGGTCTTTATTTCAACCTGTGCTTGTTTGTTCTCATCTGCTGCGGGATTGAGTATGGCATACAGAAACTCCATGGGCCGGCCGATCCGGAAAATTCTCGCCGCGCCGTTCTCTTTCGGATCGATCGTGGGACTCTTGCCCCCTGTGGGGTCGAAGGCTCGCAGATTGACTCCGGAGAGCGAAAATACGCCCGATTGGGGAATCTCGATTACCTGCACTGCCGAACCCAAGCGCCCTGTGATGCCGTCGGACGCGAGCGCTCGGATGCTCCACGTCTGGCCGGGCGGCAGGCGGAGTGTCACCTTGAAGTACAGGCCGTTGCGTTGTGCCAGTTCGAAGGCATCCTGCTGCATCTCGATGTCGTATGCGCGCTCGATCGGCACGGTGCTCGCACCCTGGTCAGAGATCGCGTCCGTCATCAATCGCACCGCTTGGCGGTACTTGCCGTTGGCCTCTCGAATGGTACCGAGATCGCGCGCGTCGATCAGGACCCCAGCTTCCACCGCCGCGCTCTGCCCCACAAAGTTGACGAAGAGCGCCGTCATCTGCGCGCGGATGTCAAAGCCCTGGAACGGCGATCCCAACGCTTGCCGGACTTCGAGAGCCCGCTCCGGCGGCGCCGCGAGTTCCTGGCGAGCGGGAATTCGCAACGAGCGCGTCCGCGCCCGAATCGTGATACCCGGGCGCCGTACCTTCACCTCGACCGCATCGTTCCAAGCCTTCAGCGGCCCCAACTCCGCCGGCGGTTCCTCGAAACTCAAGCCATAAAAACCTTCTTCGGCCCATAACACGCCGCCAAGTTCCGCGCCGGCCATGCCGCCGGATTCACGCGCCAACTGCTCCAGTGGCGAGTTCTTGCCTGTTGGCGAATCCGCGCGCGGTGGTCCCCTGGGATCTACTCCGTAAACAACTGCCATGGCAGCGTTGGCCTCCCCAAACAATGTAGCCGCCGCGGGGTCGTGAGCACCCGCGGCCCCCGGATTCTGCGAGAAGAGCACCACAAACTTGCGCCCTGGCAACTGCCTGAGCCCCTGCAGCACGTTACGCAGCGCGAGCCAGTTCGCGCCGGACGAAGTTCGTTCCGCCGCATGTCCACCCAGAAATTGAATCCGGTCGATCGCCTCAGTCAGAATGCGCCGGTCGTCGGTGAGTTCTTGCAACACTCCGCCGCCGGAACTGGTGCGCAAGACCGCCATGCGCTCCCCGGATCCCATTTGGTCCTTTACGAACGCGCGCAGCAAACCTTGCACCTTCGCGATACCTTCAACCGGCAAGCCTAGATCGTCCACGATCGCCACGAAGTTTCGGTGAATGTCATCGGGTTCGAACTCAAAGGTGGTGCCCCCTGTCGCAGTGTGGCGCCGCGCATCGAACCACGTCGCCTGGACGATCTTACGCCCCGCGCCCGTCTCCGTCAGTTCGAAATCCTCGAGCCTGAGATCAGGCACCGGCCGCCCTTCCGCATCCAGCGCGACTAGATCCAGATAGCGGGTGGTGGGTTTGGCCGGACTGGGCGAAGTTCCGGAGCGTTGGCCGAATGCGAGCAGCGCACACGTGAGCAGGGCGGCAAGGCGGCGCTTCATTCCCTACCAGTGTAATGCGCCCTTATCGAATTGGGAGCGGTGTCAATATTCCATCGCGTTTGATCCCCAGACGGATCGGGCGCGGAGGACCCGAACCCGGCACCGTAAGCTCGACCCATAATTCCTCTCCCGGGTGCAGCCGCGAGGGGTCGGGAGCATGCTCTGGGATGAAGTACGCGACCGGTTCCATCAGCGTGAACTCTCGCCCGCGCGTCACCATACTGCCGGATCGCGTGGCACTGGGATGTGCCGCCAACCGGCCATTTTCCGCCGTGAGGGCGGCGAGGAACCAGTCGACTTTTTGAGTCCCCGTCATTTCCGGCGGTACCGCGACTTCGACCCGCAGCGACAGATAGCGTCCGCGAATCGGTAGATTGGGGTCCACCGGTGCAGTCCGCGCCCACGCTCTCGGCAGCCGTTCGCGATCCCACGCGAACTTGCCCGCCACGCTCAGAACCAGCAGGCACTGCAGCACGCCGAGCGCGATTCCCCGAGTTAGCGCCTTCACATCGCCTCCGGTTGCATGTGCGCGATCAGGCGGCGGCGCGTGCGCTCCAGGGCCCAGCCTCCCCCGAGAAAGAGAACACCTAACCCAATCAGGCTGGCCGAACGCCCCATCTTGTCCATGACGTTGGAGAAATAGAATGCCAATACCGTGAGCGCAAACCCCGCCATTCCCAGGTTGATTCGCTCCGGGCGCGCCTCGCGGATGCCCCACGCTGCCAGCCCGAACGAGCCCATCGCAAACCAGCCATATACCGCGATGCGATCCGGATGCCCTTCGCTCAGGGGCGGCAGTCCGAGAATCCAAACCGTCGCGAGCACATTCCAGATCGCGTCGTCCCGGCGCAAAAGATACGCCGCCGCAAGCGGCAGCATCATCGCCGCGCACCAGCCGAAAACGAGTACCGTCGAGGAGGGCAGCGTTCGCCACGAATCCAGTGCCAGCAGGACCGCCGAGGGCATCAGCGCCAGCCCGCCGAGCCAGCAAAGCGCCTTGCGAAGCAGCGAATCGGCGGGACCGCGCCGCGCAGAAAGATAGGTAAAACTCAGTGCGCATACACCCGCCGTGACCGGCAGCGTGTAGTGCAGTTCGGCCGTCCGCACAACCCACTCGCCACCCAGCCAGTAAGGCGCCAGTATCGCCACGAGCACCGCCTGCGTCCAGTGGCCCAAGAGCATCCAACCCAATAACGCGCCGATCATCCAAAGCAGGATCGCGGACGGCCAGTGGTCGCTCAGGTTAAAAATCTGGCCAGCCAGCGCGATACCGGCGCCGAGCGCAATGGTGCCGACCGTGTGCAGCGCAACCGCAAGGTTGTCGAAACGTCCCGTGGCCACCACTGCGGCGGCGTGAAAGAAGCCCACCAGCAGTAGCGCCAGCATCATCCGCCAGCCGGGCGAAACCTCGTCCCAATGAGCCGAAACGAAAAGCAGTACCCCAGCCCCGAGCAGCAGCGCACCTAGCGCGCAGGCGATCAGGATCGGCCAGCGCAGCCCCTGGGGACGGACGTGTGAAGCTTCAAACTCCCGAATGCGTTCCGCCAGGGAGGCGTCCACCAGGCCGGCGGCGCTCCATCGGTTGAGTGTGGGTTCCCAATCACCAGGCACGAACTATGTTTACCGGAATGCCTGTCTCCGCACAAGTACCCATTAGCGTGCTGCCGGAGGTTCCTGGTCCGTCGGTATTCCCGCCAAATGCCGGTAGAACGCCACCGCGCGATTAATCGACGAGGCGTCGTGCCCGGCGGCCAGTCCGCTCGCCTTCGAACCGGTGCGCGTCATACTGTAAAACCGCCAGACCTCCGGCGATTCGCGATCCAGGAAATAAATCACTTGCATCTCGCCCGGCCGAAAGACCGGCACGAACAGATACTTCATCGTGCTGGTGTTTTCCGTGTCGAACACCAGGCGATCGGCGGAAGCGCTCCTCACATGGAGTTGGTATGTCGCCTTCCCGGTGAGGTTGTCTTCCTGTTCGAAGTAGAGCGTGCGTCCCTCGGCAAGTTCCTCAGGCGAAAAATCCTTGCGCCGCCGCGGACCCCCGGCGCCCTCGAGTGCGGACGCATTTGCAATCAGCGTTCGCCAGCCTTGGTGAGTGGTGGACCAGTACCGTATACCCTGCAGTTCCGATATCGCGCCGAGCCGCCGCAACAGTTCCGCGGTTCCACCCGGTACCCGGAACCGCCCGGCGGTCACCACCAGCATCGCGAAGCCCGGTTCCTTCCATCCGGTGCATTCCGGCGGCGTCCATTTTGCGCCGAGTGCGTCGCGTTCCCAGACTTGCACCACGGGTGCCCGGTCCACCGCCGGGTAAGCGGGATAGATTTCGCCGCTCCCGCAGGGAGGCAGCGGCGTGCTCTGGGCGAAACATGCCGCCGCCCAAACAACAATCAGACAAACTGTTCGGCAACGGAGCATCCTCTTTTATTCTAGAGGGTGCAGTCCGCTGCCGTTGTTCGCTGCCGCTCAAGCCGCTGCGTCCGGCTTAAACGAACTTATATTCGCCGGGCACCGGAAGCGGAGTTACCGGGAATTTGGCCTTGTAGTCGAAGTTCTTGGGCATCAGATCCTGCTTCGAATTCATGATCATGTCCCAGGTGATCTTCTGCCCGCTATACGCCGCCTCCCGCCCCATGATGCAGGTGAGTGTGCTTTGCGCGACTTCCATCGCTTCGTTGATGTACGGACCCTTGCCGAGAATGCTCGCCATCATGTCGCGATGTTCCTGCTCGTAAGGGTTGACTCCGCCGGCATTGCCGCGCAGCGAGCTCGAATCCATCACGCCTTTCGTGCCCACGATGCGCTCCGCCACAAGTCCCGCCGAGTTCTTGTATTGCCGGCAATAGCTGGACATGTGGGTCCCATCGGCGTATGTAAAATCAGCCGAAAGATGGTCGTAGATGTTGCCGTACTCCTCTTCCCTCGGGCGCCACGCCGCGCCGCCGCTCGCCACCACTTCCACCGGATGCCCGCCTTTGAACCAGTTGCAGACATCGATATTATGCAAATGCTGCTCCACAATCTGATCGCCGCAGATCCACAGGAAGCTGTACCAGTTGCGCTGCTGAAACTCCAGGTCGCCCCACTTGGGGTCGCGCTTTCCGTTGGGAAAGAGCTTGTTATTCATGAAGTTCAGCACCGGCGTACCCACCCAGTAAGCGTTCATGTGAACGATGTCGCCGATCTCGCCGTTCTTCACCCGCTTGTACTGATCCAGGTACCATGGCTGCGAACGCCGCTGCGCCCCCGATTTCACCGTGAGCTTGAGCTCCTGCGATTTCTTGGCGGCGGCCATAAACCGCCGCACTCCGGTGGCATCCGTGCCCATCGGCTTCTCGCAGAAGATATGCTTCTTGGCATCCACGGCCGCCTCGAAATGCATCGGCCGGTAACCCGGGTTGGCCGCCAGCATGACGATATCGATATCACTCGCCACCAGCTTCTTATAGGAGTCGAAACCCACGAAGCGGTGCTCGGCATCCACCTTGAACCGGCTCGACAGCTCGGGCTTCAAAGCCTTCGTCTTTCGGATCGAATCTTCCATGCGGTCTTCGAAAACATCCGCCATGGCCACGATCTCCACGTTGTCGCAGCCGGTGAGAATATTCTCCAGCGCCTGCGTGCCGCGTCCTCCACATCCGATGATGCCGGCCTTTAGCTTCTCGTTGCCCGCCCCGCGCACCAACTCGGGCTTGATGATCTGGAACGCCGCAGCGCCGCCGATGCCGGACGCGATGAAGTTCCTACGTGATACCGATTCGTTCTGCATTGGTTACCCCTTGCACCTGACCTCTTGGAATCAATCATTCTATAATGCAGATCAATTCGATGCACTTCGACCCTCATACCTGGGAACCCAATCTCGCGCGCGCCAGCACCATTCCCGCCGCCTGGTACACAGACCCCGCTGTGCTCCAGCAGGAACTGCGCGCCGTCTTCGCCCGCACCTGGCAACCCGTCGGATTGGCCGCCTGGGTAGCCCGCCCGAACACCTACTTCGCCGCCGAAATCGCCGGTGAACCCGTACTGGTAACCTCCACCGCTGCCGGCGAACTCCGCGCCTTCAGCAACGTCTGCCGCCATCGGGGCTCGGAGCTTTGCACTGGACAGGGAGCCGGCGCCGTGATTCGCTGTCCCTATCACGGCTGGACCTATCAGTTGGATGGCCGCCTCCACGGCGCTCCCGAGTTTGAAGGCGTGGAAAACTGGGACCGCGCCGCGGTCCACCTGCCGGAATTCCGCGCCGAGCGCTGGGGTCCGTACATCTTCATCAACATGGACGCCGCCGCGCCGCCGCTCTCCGAAGTCATGGGGGCGATCCCCCGCGAAGTCGCGGAAATCGGCTGCCCCATCGACCAGTTGCGCCACGCCTTTCGCCGCGACTACATCATCAACTGCAACTGGAAGGTATACGTGGACAATTATCTGGAGGGCTACCACCTGCCGGCCGCCCATCCCAGCCTCTTCCGGGAGCTGGATTACGCGGCGTACCGCGTCGAGACCTTCCCCCACTATTCCTCGCAGATCGCGCCCATACGCGCCGCCGCCGCCGGCGAATCCCGCCGCTATCAGTTCGGCGATAGCAGCAATCGCGCTCTTTACTATTGGATCTTTCCCAACACCATGCTCAATGTCTACCCCGACAATCTGAGCGCCAATATCATCGTCCCTCTGGGACCGGAGAAGACCCTCACCATCTTCGAATGGTTCGCCTATGGCGATAGCGAAGTCTCCCAACAAACCATCGATTTCAGCGATGAGATCCAACAGGAGGACATCCGCATCTGCGAATCCGTCCAGCGCGGCCTCCGTTCCCTCCACTACGATCGCGGCCGATTCTCTGTGAAGCGCGAAAATGGCGTCCATCATTTCCACGGCCTTCTCACCGCCCATCTGCTACGCCCAGTCCCATAACCGCACAGCCATGCCTCGCGTCTTCTAATCGAATCAATGACTTCTTTTGGCAAGCCGCTTGCCCAGGATCCCGCATGGAATTCAAGTTCGCGCTGCGCTCGCTTCGCTCCAACCCTGCGTTTTCGATTCTCGCGATCGCCATCCTCGCTCTCGGCATCGGCGCCAATACCGCCATCTTCAGCGTGGTGAACACCGTTCTGCTCCGCCCGCTCGATTACCGCGAACCCGACCGTCTCGTCCTCGTCGGCAACAACACGAAAGCTCGCAAGAATGGCCTGGCCAACCTCTCCGAACCCGATTTCGACGATCTTCACGATCAAGCCACTGCCTTCGACGGCCTCGCCTGCTTCAACGGCGGCCCCGGTAATTCCGTGATCGTCGGCAAATCCGCCGAATTCGGCGGCGTGGTTCGCGTCTCCCCCGAATTTTTCCATGCCCTCCGCACCACCCCCGTCATCGGCCGCCCCTTCTCACCCGAAGAGGAGCGCGCCGGCGGCCCCCTCGCTGCCGTGATCACCGATGCGTTTTGGAAGCGGCGCTTCGGCGGCGACCCGCATGCCATCGGCGCCACGCTCCGCGCCTTCGATAAGCCCTTCACCGTCGTTGGAATCCTGCCGCCCGGCTTCGCCTTCCCTGCGGAAACCGATGTCTACGTCGCACGCGCCATTTACGAGCGGAACGAGCATCGCACTGCCCATAACTTTCAAGCCGTCGGCCGCCTCAAAGACGGCGTCACGCTGGCACAGGCGCAGACGCAGCTGGACGCCATCGCCGCCCGCCTTGCGCTGGCGTATCCCGGCAGCCATATGACCCAGGGTTTTCGCGCCGTGTCGGTACAGGAAGATCTGGTCGGTCCCGTGAAGAACACCCTGTACCTGCTGCTTGGCTCGGTTGCGCTGGTGCTGCTCATCGCCTGCGCCAATGTCGCCAATCTTCTGCTCGCGCGCGCCACTTCGCGAACCCGTGAGATCGCCCTCCGTGCCGCGCTCGGCGCCGGCCGCTGGCAGATCACTCGCCAGTTGTTGATCGAAAGCGCGATGATCGCCCTGCTCGCCGGACTCGCGGGGCTCGCTCTCGCATCCTGGGGCATCGATGGCCTGATCAAGCTCTCGCCGCAAAACCTGCCGCGCCTGGCTGAGATCCGCGTCGATGGCGTCGTGCTCGCGTTCACCCTCTGCCTCTCCGTCGCCGCCAGCTTCCTGTTCGGACTCGTGCCCGCATTGCAAGCCTCGCGCGTGGACCTCAATCACGTGCTCAAGCAGGGCGGCGGACGCGGCGGTGTCGGCGCCGGCGCTGGAGGGCTTCGCGGCGCACTCGTGGTCGCGGAGATCGCCATCTCCATCGTTCTTCTGGTGGGCGCCGGGCTTCTGTTGCGCACCTTCTCCGCGCTAACCAGCGTTCCGCTCGGCTTCAATCCCGACCGGCTTCTCGTCGTTCAGGCGAATCTCGCCGCCTCCACCCCGGAACAATCGCGGCAGCTCGTTACCGTTTATGACGAGGTGCTGCGTCAGGTCGCCGCCCTTCCCGGCGTCGTGGCCACAGCGGGGAATGCCAGTATGCCCGGCACTCCCTCGCGCAACGGCAGCTATTTTCTGGAAGGCGGCCCCCTGCCCGGCCAGCCCGGCTTTACCCCGCCCGATGCCGATCTGGTGGTGACCACTCCCTCGTACTTCCGCGCCCTGGAAATTCCCATCCGCGCCGGACGCGATTTCTCCCCCCGCGATGGTTACGACGCCGAATTTACCGCCATCGTCAATGAAGCGCTGGTGCGCCGCTCCTTCCCCGGCCAGAACCCGATTGGACGCCGCCTGGCCTGCGGCCTGGATAGCCCTAAGTTCATGACCATCGTCGGTGTGGTTGCCGATACCCGCGCCGCCGATCCCTCGCAGCCCCCGCGTCCCGCCCTGTACATGCCTCACTGGCAGCACCCTGGCGTCGGCCGCTCCATGAGCTTCGTCGTCCGCACTCAAGGCGAGCCCATGGCATCCGCCGAGGCCGTCCGCCGAAAGGTTCGTGAAGTCAATAGTGAGATTCCCCTCCAGTTCACCACCATGGAAGCTCGCCTGGCGCAAACCGTCGCTTCGCCAAGATTTCGCGGAATCCTGCTCGCCGTGTTCGCCGGACTCGCGGTGCTCCTCGCCATGGCCGGCGTTTACGGCGTGATGGCATATATGGTCGGCCAGCGCACCGCCGAAATCGGCCTCCGCATGGCGCTCGGCGCGGGCCGCTTGAGCATCGTGCAAATGGTTCTCAAGACCGGCGCCGCGCTCGCCGCCTGGGGCCTGGCGCTCGGTTTCGCGGGAGCTTTCGCCGCCACTCGCCTGGTGGAATCCATGCTCTACGGAGTCAAGGCCACCGATCTCTCCACCTTCGTCATCATGGCAGCCACCGTCGGCGTCATCGCCATTTTGGCTTGCTGCATCCCCGCATGGCGCGCCACCAGAGTGGATCCTTTGGAAGCCTTGCGCGAGTAGCATGGCGGCTGCCCGCGTCTCGGCGTCACTTTTTCAGAAACTCGATCAGTATTGGATTCACAACCTCGGGCCGCTCGTACGCCGGACGGTGGCCCGCATCTTTGACCACGTGAAACTCCACTTGAGGAATGTCTTCCAACACCTTCGCGCTTAGCTCCACCCGGCTCGCTTCGTCCGCCACTCCCCAGAACAGCAGTACCGGGCGCGCCGTCTTCCCCAACTGCCGGTACTCCGCCGTGGAATCTTCGATCCAGTAATTCAGCATCGTCGAAAGCATCGCCTTGCGAAATCCGGGGTAACGCATCTGCTCCCGAAACGCATCCCGGTAATGCCCAAACCGCTCCGGGTGCACGAAGTCCTGCATCTCCTCGTCCGCCATGGTAGACGCCTGAATCATCATTATGTATTCTCGTGAAAACGGCAGCCGCAGCCGTGCCGGAACTTCGTATCCAGTGCGGTACCCCGGGTCGATCATCACCAGCTTGTTCCCGCGCGCGGGATGACGATTGACGAATGCCGCCGCGATCGTCCCGCCAATGTCTTCGCCCACCAGATCTACCTTGTCCGCGACCTTCAACTCGGCCAGCAGATCCACGAGCTCCCTATCGAAAAACTCCGGATCGTAGCGTCCATCGGGCCTGTCCGAAAGCCCGCTGCCGAAATGCTCGTAGCGCAGAACGCGGAACCCGGCCTTGGTGAGGCCTTCGAAGGTCGGATCCCAAACCGAGTAGGGCGCCGGAAAACCCGCCACCAACACCACCAGGCGCGAATCCGCCGGGCCGGCCAGCTCATAGTGAATCATCCCGGTGGCCAAGGTCGCAAAACTGCCGGCCGCCTTTTCGCGCACCGCAGCCGTGAGCTTCGCCGTCTCCAGGTCGGCGCGCCGGTAACGCACCATTCGCGGCGCCACCACCAACGCCAACACCGCCGCGGCGGCCACCACGAACCACCATTTCTTCATGCCTTCCCGCTTTCTCGAGTGCTAGCGATAGTAGCAGGTTGAGACACGATTCGCCGCAGCTAGTTCCGCCACCTCAGGAAGGCCGCCACCCCATCCGCCCCCGCCAGCAAGCCTGCATCCTGGATAAACCGCACCGCCGCGTCCGTCTGTTTCGCCTTCGTCACCAACAGGTCCGGCAGCGACACCTCGCGCGGCTCTTCGCTCTCCGTACTTCCCTCGGGGTCGGGAATCTCCGGCGCCAGGATGGCCTCCACCGTTTCCGTTTCCGCGTGCGCCTGCTCCAGGCCGCTGCCGATCAGCAACTCATCGACCTGCCCGTTGGCCAGCGCTTCCAACACCGCCTCCGGGCCGATCACCGCCAGCCCTCCCGCCCGATACCGGTTGAATGCCTCGTCCACCACTTGCGCATCGCTTTCCGCGCTGCTCTCCTGCAGTTTCTCCAACGTCTTCACCAACACCGCCGCTTGGCTTTCCTGCAGTTCCAGTTTCATGGTGTCCACCACCATCGCCGCCAGTTGCTGCGACATGAATTCCATTAGCAGTGGAGCAATCGCCGGGTCGCCCGCCAAAATAATCTTCTTCACACCCTCTTTCCGAACCACTTCCTCCAGCCTCGCCAGCACTTCTTTCGCATGCGCTTCGTGAGCGTTCGTGACGCGTCGTTGATATCGCGCCTGCGACCAGCCCCCCACCTTCACGCGATGCACTTTCTTTCCCTTCACCTCTTCCGTCTCGATCGCCTCGCCTAGCCCAAACACCAGGATCCGCGCCGTGTTCGCATCCGTGACCACCGCGGCATACCGGGGATACTGATCGTCGAGCTGTGCCAGATGGTAAAGGTGCGGCTGGTTGTAAACGTACATCCGGTTCTCGGCAATCGGCGCGCTGAGCTGCACGGCTTCGAAGAATTTGCCGGCACCCGCGCAGGCGAAGATCGCCACCCCGTTGGCGGCCGGATTAATTCGTTCTTTGAGGTAGGCGAGAATCCGCTCGGCATCCTCGTCGAAACTGGCGCGCTCCTCAGAGCCGCTCGCCCATGTGTCGCCCCTTCGCTTGAGCTCCCGCGCCACGTAGCTGCCTACATCCGGGTCTCTCCCGTGGGCGTCAGACTGCAAATTCAGATAGACGCTGACCACGGGAAACGTGGTTGGCTCAAACCGCACCAGCCGGTCCAGCGGCTCTTCGATCGAGGAAGAAACTTGCTCTATGGGTTCTGTGTTCGTGGCCATCATCACCCTCCGAGCAGGCGCACGTCCATTGGCTGATGCCACACGAAACCACTATTCTGTATACATACAGATGCGCCGCACTCTGATCCCCGCACTTTTCTTACTCACTCTATCCCTGAGAGCCTTCGCCGCCGGCGACCCGCTCGATGCCATTCTTGCGCCGCTCGCTACCAAGTCCACACCAGGCCTTGCAGTCCTCGTCCGGCAGGACGGGCGCACGGTCTTCGAACGCGGCTATGGTGCGCGCGACCTCAAGTCGCTCGCGGCAATCGACGCGTCCACTAACTTCCGTCTTGCCTCGTTCACCAAGCAGTTCACCGCCATGGCAATCATGCTCCTGGTGCACGATGGCAAGCTGCGCTATGACCAGACCCTGACCGAAATCTTCCCCGCCTTCCCCGCCTACGGCAAGACCGTCACCGTCCGCCATTTGCTCACCCACACCGCCGGACTCCCCGACTATGAAGACCTGATGGACGAAATGGAAAAGGGCAAGACTCCCATCTGGTCCACCGACCGCCAGATTCAGGACCAGGAAGTGCTGGACCTGCTCTCCCGCCAAAGCCGGCCCAAATTCGCCCCGGGCGCAAGCTGGTCCTATAGCAACTCCGCTTACGTCGTTCTCGGCCTGATCGTCGCCAAAATCTCCGGCCACTCCTATCCCGATTTCCTCCGCTCGCGCATCTTTCAGCCGCTTCAAATGGAGACCACTCTGGCCTTCGTTAAGGGCCTCAATACCGTTCCGAATCGCGCCTTCGGCCATTCGAAGAAGAGCCGGCAAATTCGTCGAGACCGATCAGAGTTCCACCTCCGCGACTCTCGGCGATGGCGGTGTCTATTCCAACCTCGCCGATCTCGCGAAGTGGGACGCCGCCCTCACCCGTCACACCCTCCTGACCGAAAAGGAAATGCAGCCGGCGCTCACGCCCGCGAAACTGGCCGGCGGCGCCCCTACCCTGTGGCCCGCGACTCCCGGCGGCGAGAACCTCGACCCCGGGCGCCCCGTCTCCTACGGCTTCGGTTGGTTCCTCGACCCCGATCGCATGTGGCATTACGGCAGCACCCAAGGCTTCCGCACCGTAATCGAGCGCTACTTGCAACCGAATCTCAGCGTCATCATCCTCTGCAACCGCACAGATCTCGACCCCGCCGCGCTCGCCCAGCGCGTCGCGGCCATCGTCCAGAAGAAGTGATCCCATGAGCGCCCTTCTATCCAAGATCCCCCTTTCCGTCCTCGACCTCGCACCCCTCCGCGAGGGAGGCACCACCGCGGATGCCTTCCGCGACACGCTCGATCTCGCCCGTCACGTCGAACAGTGGGGGTATCGCCGCTTCTGGCTCGCCGAGCATCACAACATCTACGGCATCGCCTGCTCCGCCACCTCGGTGCTCATCGGCTACGTGGCCGGCGGAACTTCCACCATCCGGGTAGGCTCCGGCGGAGTGATGCTGCCCAACCACGCGCCGCTCGTCATCGCCGAGCAGTTCGGCACCCTCGAAGCTCTCCACCCCGGACGCATCGATCTCGGTCTGGGCCGCGCCCCCGGCGGCGATTACGCCGCGGCGCGCGCCCTCCGCCGCGACTTGCGTGACGGCGATGATTTTGCAGCCCTGCTCGAGGAACTGCGCGCCTATTTCGCTCCGCCTCAACCCGCCCAAACAGTCCACGCCTATCCCGGCGAGGGCGTCAATATTCCTATCTGGCTCCTCGGCTCTAGCGGCTACAGCGCGGAGCTCGCCGGCCTCCTCGGCCTTCCCTTCGCGTTCGCCGCGCATTTCCAGCCGGACAATCTGGAGGGCGCGCTCGGCCTGTATCGCGATAGCTTCCGTCCCTCGCCGCACCTCTCGCAGCCCCACGCCATGGCTTGCATCCCCGTGATCGTTGCCGGTACCGATGAGCAGGCGCAACTTCTCGCCACTACCGCGCAGCGCAAGTTCCTCAACTTGATTCGCAATCGTCCCACCCATCTCATGCCGCCCGCTCCCGTGCTCGATTGGAGCCCCGCGGAGCAGGCCGCCGTAACCTCCAAACTTCGCGCCGCCGTCGTCGGCAGTCCTGCCACCGTCGAGCGCCATTTGGATACCTTCCTTGCCAGAACCCAGCTCCAGGAATTAATGGTCGTCACCGATACCTACCATCACGCCGACCGCCTGCGTTCCTATGAACTCCTGGCATCCCTGCGTTCCTCCGGCTAAGGTGCTACCGCACGCCGGTTAACGTTTTGCCCCTCCGCGGCGTCTTACCCTCGCAAGGAGGCTTCGATGTTCTCGAAATTCGTCATCGCCGTATCCCTTCTATTTCCTGCGTTCGCCTCGGACGTGATCGTCCACGAATGGGGCACGTTCACCTCCGTCGCGGGGGAGGATGGCGCGCCCGTCCCCTGGGCGTCTCTTTCCGCACCTTCCGATCTGCCTTGCTTCGTCTACCGCCTCAATGCGCTCTGCGTGAAGTGCGGCGCCATTAGCCTGGCCCGCATGGAAACTCCGGTTGTCTACTTCTACTCGCCAACCCCCGCTACCGTTTCCGTGCACGTCGATCTTCCCAGCGGCATCATCACCGAGTGGTACCCGAAGTCCTCCGGCCTTCCCCCCGACATCACCTATGATCATGCCGGCAAGATCGCCTGGAACGGCATTCAAATCGTCCCCGGATCCGCGCCCGATTTTCCCGATGAGGGCGTCGACAGTCACTACTATCCCGCCCGCAACACGGATGCCGCTCCCCTTCGCGTCGGTCGCGAAAATGAGAAGCTGCTCTTTTATCGCGGTATTGCCAACCAGGGCGTCTATGTCGAAGCGCAGCTCACGCCCAACGCTACAATCGAACTCCGCAACCTCGCCACAACCGCTATCCCGTTCGCCATTGTCTTCGAAAATCACGATGGCAAGTTCGGCTACCGGATCGCCCGCGATCTCGGCCGCCGGCGTCACCCTCGAACTCCCCGAGTTGACCGCGAATGTCAGCGACGTGCACCGCGATCTCGCCGCCGCCCTGACCACCGCCGGCCTGTATCCGAAAGAGGCTGCCGCCATGCTCGCCACCTGGCGCGACTCCTGGTTTGAAGAAGGCCTCCGCGTCTTCTACATCCTGCCGCGAACCGCCGTCGATAGCGTTCTTCCAATGAGCGTCACGCCAAGCCCGGCAAGTCTCGTCCGGGTCTTCGTCGGCCGCGTCGAACTCCTCGCCCCCGCCACCCGCAACGCGCTTCGCGCCGCACTCGCCTCGGGCGACACCGCCACGCTCGAAAAATGCGGCCGCTTCCTTTCGCCGTTTCTCCTGCGCGTGCAGCCAACGACCATCGCTCCCGCAGCGCGAGCCTTCATCGACAACCTGCGCGCCCAAAGCACCAACCGCGTATCACCGTGCAAACAGCCGCCGCCTCTGCCCACCAACCAGTAGCTTTATCGCGCCGCCAGAAACTTCGCGATATTCTCGTTCAGGAATTTCGCGTCCGCCGGATTGCTTGCCGCCCCCGCCGTGTGTCCCCATAACGACGGAATCGGCAACAGCGTCACCTTCGCGATAAATTGCGCTTCGTAACGCGCGTCGCCCACCGGGAAATACAGGTCCGTCTCCGACGGCATGTACAATAGCGGAACTTTGATCGAACGCAGCGCCTTTTCCGTATCGCCTCCGAACCCCGTAGTCGTGCCCACATCGTGCCGCTCCCATGTGCGCGCCTGCAAAATATAATCGTTGGCATCGGCGCTGAAGCGTGTTCGAAATCGATTGGAAAACTGCTCGAAGGTCGTGCCCGCGGGCGCCGTCGGCCGCCACAGTTCGCGCCGCCACCACTCCTGCGAATACAGCCACGCGGCCCACACCATCCCGAAGGCCTCCAGCCCCTTTTTCGGCGGAGCTTTGTAATCGCCTCCTTCAAACGCCGCATCCCCCGTCAGCGCCGCGATCTGTCCTTCCAGCCGCACAATTCCATGCGGATACGTCTTCGCCGTGCCCGACGTCGCTACAATCCGATCCGCGAAATCCGGATAACTCACCGCCCATTGGAATGCCTGCTGCGCGCCCATCGAAAACCCGATTACCGCCCGCAGGTGGGTGATCTTCAGCTCTTCCGTAAGCAGCCGGTGCACCGCTTCCACGTTGTCCCGAATCGTCATCACCGGAAATCGCGGCCCGTGGAATGGCTCTGCCGTATTGCTCGGTGAAGAGGAGCTGCCGTTGCCGAACAGTTCGCTCGTGACCAAGAATAATTGCCCCGGGTCGAGCGCTTTGCCCGGCCCGATCAGCCATTCGTACCCGCGCAGGTTCGCCATGTAGTGCGAGGGCAGCAGCACCGCATTGCTCCGGTCCGCATTCAAGTGCCCGTACGTTCCGTAGACCACGCGAGCCTTGGGCAGCGTCGCGCCGCCTTCCGTGTGAAACTCCGCGATCACGAACTCATGGCGCTCCGGAGTCACCGGCGATAGAGTCACCACCGATTGCGCCGCCGCCGCCTGACACAGAACCAACAGGAACAGTGCTCTCATGTTGGTCCATTCTCGCACCCCAAGCGCTAGACTGAAACCAGAGTGACCTGGAAATCTACCGAGCCTTTCGAAGCCATGACGACCCTCGATTCGGGCGGCGCCGACATCGTCTGGATCCCCGCCGGCAGCATCCTCGAAAACGTCCTGCTACCGCCCAACCCGAACTTCAACGACCCCGACGCCGGCGCCCGACCCGTGGAATTCGATTACCTCGGAAAACCGTACACCGCTACCACCGACGATTTCACCCTCATCGGCGCCTGCACAGCCCGTCTAACCGCACCCGCCCGCCGTCTTATTTCGCCGCCGCAACCGCTTTCGGCCCGTTCACTTTCGCCTTCAGCGCCGCCCACTTCGCCATCAGCGCCGTGTACGCCGCTTCCTGCTGCGTGCACGCCTGCAACTGCGCCGCCGTGGGAGCCATCTCCGCGCCTTGCATCCCCATCACCGCGCCTACCATCTGCCCGCCGATGTTCGCCAGCGTCGGCGCCGGTGCCGGTTCCGGCGCGGCGCCGAATCCGCCGCCACCGCCACCGCCACCGCGCCCGCCGCGCCCGCCTCCGCCGTCCGCCGCCACTACCGGCGCGATTTCCTCCAACTGCTTGATCAACGCGTCGTTCCCCGCCGATTGCGGCCGCGCCTTCACCTTCTCCAAAATCTCGCGCGCATCTTTATATGCCGCCGCTGCCGCCGCCGCCCGTGTTTCCATCTGCGTCGTATACGTGAAAATCTGCTGCACCGCCGGAGTGACCTTCACCCGCGGATCCATCTTCACCGTGATCGGCTGCGTCAGGCTCTGCCCGTTCGCCGTCAGCCGCACCGAGTAAGCGCCCGGAGCCACCCACGGCGAATTCACTCCCGCGTAAGTGCGATGCGGCACCGCGCCGTTACCGCCGCCGCCGCCGCCGCGCCCTCCGCCGCCGCCGCCCGGAATCGGATCGTAGTGCATGTCCCAGATAAACCGGTGCATGCCCGCGCTCGTCTTCAGAAACTGCGTCGCGCCAATCCAGTACAGCGGGTTCGCGCAATCCTGCGCCGTCGGCGTCTGCTGGCAGATTTTGTTATACGCCGCGGGGTCCGTCGCCGGATCGGGATTCCGCCCCTTGTCGTTGCTCGTATAGCTCCGAATTACTTTGCCCAGCGGATTGAGGATCTCCAGCTTCACCTCGCCCGCGACATCCGCCGGCAGGTAGTAGTCCACAATCGCGCCCGGGGGCGGATTCTCTCCCGCCGCTACTTCCGGCGGCCATGGCGTCGGGTCGTTGGTCGCGAACCGCACCCGCACCGCCGTCGCCGGCTTGAAGAGAAACGCGTTGCTCGCCGCCGCCGCATCCGCCGCCTGGCGTAGCGGAGCCACGTCGTCCAGAATCCAGAAGCCGCGTCCGTGCGTGCCCGCCACCAGGTCGCTGCACATGCACGATGCATCGTCCTTCACCTGAATGTCGCGCACCGAAATCGCCGGCATGTCCAGCCGCAGCGAATGCCAGTTGTCGCCATCGTCGAAAGACACCCATACCTGCGTATCGGTCGCCGCGTACAGCAATCCCTTCTTGCGCGGATCTTCGCGAATCGAATTCGCCACCGCCCCGCCTGCGATTCCGTGGTTGATCTCCGTCCACGTCTTGCCGCCGTCGTGCGTCCGCCAGAAGTGCGGATTCATATCGTCCAGCCGCAGCGTGTTCGCCGCCGCATAAGCCGTCTTCGTATCGAAGTGCCCCGCATCCATGTTGAAAATGCGGGTCCAGTGTTTGATGCCAGCCGGCGTCACGTTGCTCCACTTCGTACCGCCATCCGTCGTCACCTGAATCAGCCCGTCGCCCGTTCCCGCCCACAGCACATTCACATCCAGCGGAGAAGGCGCTAGCGCCGTGACGGACCCCATCGGCGCCGCAGTCACACCCGCGCCATACTTGCCGGCATTCGCGGGAACATCCCACGTCTGCCGCGTCAGATCCCCGCTGATTGGCGTCCAGCTATGCCCGCCATTCACCGTCTTCCACACTCCCGCCGTCGCGTAGAACAGAACGTTGGGATCTTTCGGCGACCAGATCAAAGGCTGCGTGCGCACCGTGCGCGCCGGCGGTTCGTTCGCCGCTGCCGCCGCTCCACCCCGGCCCCCGCGCCCGCCGCCCGGGCCCACCGCGGCCTTCTGCATCGTGAGCCGGTTGTACACGCTCACTTTGCCGCCGTACACCAGGTCCGGATTCTTCGGGTCCGGCGCCGCCATCCCGTACTCCTCGATGCCCACCGGATGCCAGTCGTGAAACGTGATCTCGCCATCCATGCCGCGGCTGTCCACGCACGCCGAGCCCGAATCCTGCTGCCCGCCGCATAAGCGATACGGAAACGCATTGTCCGCCGTCACGTGATACATCGCCGCCGTCGGCTGGTTGTACCAGTTGCTCCACGATTCCCCGCGGTTCGCCGAAATCACCCCGCCCTGGTCGGCCACCACCAGCAAAATGTTCGGATTCTCCGGATTGATCCAGCTCTTCTGATAATCGTCGCCGCCCGGCGCGCCGCGCACCGCCGACCATGTATGCCCGCCATCCTCCGTCCGCCAGAAAACCGTCGAACAACTGTAGATGACGTTCTCATTCTTCGGGTCCACCGAGATCGTCGGCAGATCGCCGCCGCCGATTCGCGCCAGTGGACGCGGATCGGGATTGCTCGCCGCCAGCGCCCAATGCTCGCCTGCGTCGGTCGATTTGTACAGCGCGATCGCGCCGCCCCCGCCTCCCCGTCCACCGCGTCCCCCGCCGCGTCCGCCTGCCGGTGCCGCCGCGGCCCCCGGTGCCGCCCCCGCCGCCACCGTGGCGTAAATGACCTTCGAATTGCTCGGCGCAATCGCCAGGTTCGCCTCGATGATCGCCGGCAATCCCGCCGGTCAACTGCTTCCACGTCGATCCGCCGTCGGTGGATTTATAGATGCCGCCCTCCGTGCCGCCGAACGCGCCGTTCTCGTAGAATCCCTGCTGCTGTTGCCACAACGCCGCGTACACGATATTCGGATCCTTGGGATCGATCCGCACATCGTTGCCGCTGATGTACTCGTCCTTGTAAAGTACTTTCTGAAACGTAGCGCCGCCGTCCGTCGACCGGAAAATCCCACGCTCCGCGTTCGGCCCGTACGGGTGTCCCAACGCCGCCACGAACAACCGGTTGGGGTTTCGCGGGTCCACCTCGATATCGGCGATCATCTGCGTATCGCGCAGCCCCAGGTGCGTCCACGTCTTGCCGGCGTCCGTCGATTTGTACATCCCGTCGCCCACCGCCAGGTCGGGCCGGATGATCCCCGCTCCCGAACCCACGTAAATCACATTTGGATTCGACTGCGCTACCGCAATCGCTCCAATCGACCCCGTCGGCTGTTCGTCGAACAGCGGCTTCCACGTCGAACCGAAATCCGTCGATCGCCATACTCCGCCGTTGTCAAAGCCGATATAAAAGACGTTGGGTTGACTGGGAACTCCGGCCAGCGCCCGCGCCCGCCCCGCTCGCACCGGCCCGATGGATCGCCAGTGCATTTCGGAATACAACTTCGAATCGATTGTTTGAGCCGGCGCCAACACCGCCAGGGAAAGGAGGAGAAACGAGGTACCGCGAAGTCCAGCCATTCTCAAAAGTGTAATACGAAGTACCCCACCTGATGTGGGACAGGCTATATCGGCTGTTCGTGCCGCAATGGTAAATTCGAAAGAGTCTCCTATGTGCGGTATCGCCGGTTTTGTCCTTCTCGATCAACTCGCTCAGCGCGCGCATGTCCAGGCCATGTGCGATCAGATCCGCCATCGCGGTCCTGATGACGAGGGCGTATATGTCGATCGCACCTGCGCCATCGGCATGCGCCGCCTCAGCATCATCGATCTTTCTACCGGCCATCAGCCCATCTCCAACGAAGATGGCTCCGTGTGGATCGTCTTCAACGGCGAAATCTACGAGTACCAGCAGCTTCGTGCGGATTTGATCGCGCGCGGCCATCAGTTCCGTACCGCCAGCGATACCGAAACCCTGATTCACCTTTATGAGGAGGAAGGCGTCGAGGGTCTCCGCCGACTACGCGGCATGTTCGCGTTTGCCATCTGGGACGCCCGCCGCAACCGCCTCTTCCTGGCCCGCGACCGCTTCGGCAAGAAGCCCCTCTACTACACGGTCCTACCCACCGGCATCTACTTCGGCAGTGAACTTTCCTGCCTCCGCGCGGCCGGTGTCCCGCTGGAACCCGACCCCGAGGCCCTTCGCCTCTACTTCCAGTTCAACTACATTCCGGATCCGATGACCGCCTATCGCGGCGTACGCCGTCTCCCGGCCGGCAGTTGGCTGACCTACGAGGCCGGTCAGATTCGCCAGGGCCAGTACTGGCAGCAGCCCGTCCCCGCCGCCCAGCCCGCCCCCGGACTCACCCACGCCGACGCCATCGTCAAGGTCCGCGAAAAGTTCGACGAAGCGGTCCGCATCCGCATGATCGCCGATGTTCCGCTCGGCGCCTTCCTCAGCGGCGGCATCGATTCCAGCTCCATCGTCGCCTCCATGGCGATGCAGTCCCCTGACCCCGTCAAGACCTTCTCCATCGGCTTCGAGGAAAGCGACTTCAACGAGCTCCCCTATGCGGCTATGGTGGCCAAGAAATTCAACACCGATCATCACGAAATCGTCGTCCGCCCCGATTCCATCGGCATCATCCGGAAGTTCGCCAAACACTTCGGCGAACCCTTCGCCGATTCATCGGCCATCCCGACTTTCATCATGAGCGAGTTCGCCGCGCGCTACGTCAAAGTCGCGCTCAGCGGCGATGGCGGCGATGAGTTGTTCGGCGGCTACACCAGCCTGCGCCAGGTCCAAAAACTAGCCGCCTTCGACCAAGTCCCGCAGTCTCTCCGCCTGCTGATGTCGTGGGCCTCCTCGCGCATGCCCTACTCCGCATACGGCAAGAATTTCCTCCACATGCTGGGGCGCCGCAATGGCCTCGATCGCTATTTCGCCTTCAACTACGCGCCCTTCCACATGCGCTCCAAACTCCTGCGCCCCGATTGGATGCTGCCCGCCGAAGCCGGCTTCCTCGCCCGCACCCTCCCCGATTGCATCCTGCCCGAGGACGCCGGTACTCTCTCCCAGGTGATGTATTTCGAAGGCACCGCCAACCTCACCGGTGACATGCTCGTCAAGGTCGACCGCATGTCGATGGCCGCTTCGCTCGAAGTCCGCTGTCCCCTCTTGGATCACGAACTCGCCGAACTCGCCGCCACCATCCCCCATGCCTGGAAGGTCAACGGCGGCCAGGGCAAGCGCATCCTCCTCGAAGCCCTCGGCGACCGCCTGCCGCCCGAACTTCTGAACCGCCCCAAGACCGGTTTCGGCGTCCCCCTCGTCGATTGGTTCCGCACCTCACTGCGCGAGCTTCTCTGGGATACGTTGACCTCGGAGCGCTTCCTGTCTCACGACATCGTCGCCCCGGACTTCCTCCGCACCCTACTCGAAGAACACGATTCCGGCCGCCGCGACAACAGCCAGTGGCTCTTCACTCTCCTGGTCCTGGCCCTCTGGTTCGAAGACGCCGTCCACCCCGTCCCCGCCTGCGTAGCCTGACTCCCGTCTTCCTCTGCGCCTTAGCGATCTCTGCGCGAATCCGTCCCCGCTCCTCGCCCGCCAGTTAACGCCGCGCCCCGGCCCGCAGCCTTCCTTTGCATGTCTTCCTCTGCGTCCTCTGCGCCTCTGCGAGAACCGTCCCCGCTCGTCGCCCTGCAGCGACACCCCGCGCCCCCGATCTGCGCCGTTTCCCCTAGAACGTCAGCCTTCCCGACACCTGCAGCTGCCGCGCGCCGAACAGATTATTATTCGTCGCACTCGGCGTCAGGAACGAAGTCACCGGCACCAGGCAGCCATTCGTATGCGCGCCGCACACCCCCACCCCGGGACCGGTATACGTGTACTGCTGCGTATTCACCGTGAACACATTCGTGTGATTGAAAATGTTGAACGCCTCGCCCAACAGCGACAGCTTCACCCGTTCCGTGAATCGGAACTCCCGGCTGATTCTCATATCCACGTCGCTCATTCCGGGACCCGTGTACAGATTCCGCGGCAGTCCCGGCGATCGCCCGCCCGTCGCCGTCCCCGAGTTGTTGACCGCGCCGCCCGTCGGCCCGCCCGCGATCGCTCCCGCCGGATTCCCGCTGATCGTTCCCGTCACCGGCTGTCCCGCCGCCACCGTCAAAATGCTCGAAAACGCATATCCGTCCAATAGGTAGCGCAGCGTCCCGTTCGAAATCTTCCGCGTGAACTGCGGAATCCACACTACATTCCCCACGAAGCGATGCCGCTGATCCAGGTCGCTCCTCCCGTTCTCCACCTTGCGGTTGTATGGATCCACCGGCGTGTCCGTGCCGTTGAACGTACCGAACTGCCCGGGGACCTGCCCGCCGTCGCTCGCCTTCGCCAGCGTGTAGTTGCCCACGAACTCCACGCCTTGACTCATTTTCTTGCGCACCGTCAGCACGAAGCTGTTGTACCAGCTATTCACATCGCTAACCCCGGTCAGGATCGGCCCGGTCGTGGTGTTGATCCGCGACGTGTAGAACGGCACCGTGAACGTGCTCTGCGTTGCACCCGCCAGGTCCGTCACGTCGTAGCTGCGCGTGGTCGTGGAGGGCGCGATGTTGCTGTCGTAGAACATCGGCAGCCGCAGCGCGCGGCTCACCACGTAGGATCCCGACACGCTCATGTTTTTCGGCAGCTGATGCTCTACCGTAAGTTCACCTTCGTGCACCATCGGGTTCACCCAGTCCGGAACCTGGCCGCGCGTCGTCTGTGTCAGCGCCGGCGGAGCGAACGTCGTCACCACCGGTGTCAACGCCCCGTTGAACGGCGCGGTCGGCGTCGCTCCCGGCGGCGTGAAAATCAAGTTAGGGAATTTCAAGGTCGGGCACGTCGTGGTCGAGCAGTTGAAGGTCTGCTGGATGACGCCGTTCTC
Organism: uncultured Solibacteraceae bacterium; assembly: GCA_963811575.1. GTDB lineage: Bacteria > Acidobacteriota > Terriglobia > Bryobacterales > Bryobacteraceae > Solibacter. The sequence goes on from CAWERY010000018.1 coordinate 1,727,460, forward strand.
CACGCGCGTCGCGTAGAACGTGCTGTTTGTGGTCTTCGCGTAGAAGATCCCGTAGCCGCCGCGGATCACGGTCCCCTTCCCCACCTCCCAAGCCACGCCGATGCGCGGCGCGAAATTGTTCTTGTCGATATTGATCTTCGTCGTGTACAGCGTCGTCAGCGGCGTCGCGTTGTTCGGCATCGTCGGCTGCGGAATCAATTGCGCCTCGTAGCGTAAGCCAAGGTGCAGTGTTAGATTCCGCCGCGCCTTCCAGCTGTCTTCCACGAAACCCGAAACGTCCGTGTCGTAAAAATCATCGCGGCCCACGCCGGTCACCGGGTCCGTCACCTGCACGAACGTCGTGAAGTGCCGCCCCGTCAGGTTGTCTCCCAGGTTCACGCCGGCCACATCCGCTACCCAGTTCGAATACGCATTGGCCCCCGAATACGTGTACACTCCGGCTCCCTGGAACAGGTTGATCAACAGCTCGTGGATCGGGCTCACATCCGCTCCCATCTTAAAGGTATGATGCCCGTGCGTCAGCGAAACCACGTCGGAAAACTGCAGCCGGTGTTCGTCCGGAAATGCCGGCCGCGGCAGCGCGTTCGGCAGGCCGTAGTTCATGTAGTTCGTGATCGTTACGCTCGGCGCTGTGCCGTTCTCCGAAATCTTCTCCAGATCGCGCGACCACTGGAAGCGGAAATTGTTCGTCAAGGTCGGCTTGATCACCGAATCCCAATTCACCACGAAGATGCGCTCGCGAGTCACCGCCGTGCCGTTCGCGCTCGGCCCTTCGTTGTTCTGCGTGGCGGCGGTACGGTAAGAGTTCGGAGCTTTGAAATTCAAGCCGTTCAAAGAAGCGCTCACGTGATTTCCCGGCGTAAACTGATAATCGATTTTGGCGAACGCCACGTCCTGGTTTGTCGCGCGCGGAAACGCCCCCAGCTGCGCCGCCACAAAGCCATTCGCCGCGGCGCACGTCGAAGCCGGAATCGGCGCCAGGCAAGCCTGCGGCCCGTTGAAAGACGTGCTCGTGTAGCTGATCGGGTTCACCTTGCGAAGCCCTTCGTATGTCAGAAAGTAGAAGAGTTTGTCCTTGACGATCGGTCCGCCTACGCTGCCGCCGAACTGCTGCTGCTGATGGATCGGCTGCGTGTAGATCCCGCGCGATTTCTGCAGGGAATCCAGTGCATTCAGCGTCGGATAGCGCAGGTAGTAGAACAGGTCCGCATGCAGCGCATTGGTGCCGGATTTCGTCACCGCGTTGACCACGCCTCCCGCCGCCTGCCCCATCTCCGCGCTGTAGTTGCTCGCCGCGACCTGGAATTCCTGCACTGAGTCCATGCTGTATACGTAGCCCAGCGTCGTCCGCCCCTTCGTCTCGCTGAAGAACGCTTGCGTGTTGCTGGTGCCATCCACCGCGCTCTGGTTGTACAAACCCGAAATCCCGCGGTAAGAAACCAGCCCGGTGCCGCCGTCCGTGGTCGTATTCGGCGTCAGCAGCGCGAATCCCTCCCACCGCCGTCCCGCAATCGGCAGATTCTCTTTCTGCGTCTGCGAAACTACCTGCGACATCTCCGTCTTTTCTGTATCCACAATCGCCGCATCCCCGGCCACCGTCACTGCTTCGGTACTGCTTTGCACCGCCAGCGCGACATTTACCGTCAGCGATTGCCCCACCTGTAGGGTCAGCCCGGTGCGCACAGTCTTCGCGAAGCCCGCTTTCAGCACGGTGATCTCGTAAGCGCCCGGCTGCAGGAACTGGGCGACGTAAATTCCCGCCTCGTTGCTGGTGAGCAAACGCTCCGCCTGCGTCGCCGTATTCTTCACCGTCACGCTCGCCGCCGGAATCACACCGCCGCTCGCGTCCGTAACCGTGCCGTTGATCGTTCCGGCGCCCGTCGTCTGTGCCGAAACAACTGTTACCAACAGCGCGGACAAGAGGACCGCGCAAAGAATTGACTGGAATTTACACTTGATCACGATGAAGACCTCCAAGAGAAAACGGTGGGACCGAGTATTCACCTTAGCGGAATCCTTCTTCCGCCTCAAATAGGAATTTGCTATCGGAACCATAAATGATCGTCGTGCTGATTCATAAGACCGCGCGACCTGCCGATACGTGATAGCAGTGATCTCTTTGAAGAGCCTCATCGAGTCGAATCACGAGGAAGGGCTCCGCGTGATGCAGAGTGCGTATCGGGCAGCCCTGGAGGCCATCGGCAATAGCGGCGTGCACGCCTGCCCCGCCGTGGGCACCAAACTCCAGCTCGGCATGTGGACCCTCCAGCGTCGTCTCGCCGAAGACGGAACGCCCGGCGGCATCCGTGACACCCAGCAGCTCGTGGAAGCGGAATTGCAATTGTGGGGAGAACGCTCGGCCGAATATTACAAAACGAAAACCGAAGAGTTTAAAAAGATCATGATGATCATGGCGCGCACGGCGGAAACCGTCGGAGATCGTGATCAACGCTATTCCACTCAGCTCACCGAATTCACCACCCGCCTCCACTCCCTCGCCAGCATGGATGATTTGAGCGGCATTCGCGATTCGCTGGTCTCGAGCGCGCAGGAGCTCCAGGCCCGCGTCGATCAAATGACGCGCGATGGCGATACCGTTCTGGCGGAAATGCGCGGTGAACTCCGCCGCTATCAGACCCGGCTCGAAGAGGCCGAGCGCCTGGCCTCCGTTGATCTATTGACCGGCCTGAAGAACCGCCGCAGAATGGAATTCGAGGTCGAACAACGGATCGGCCAGCGACAGCCCTTCTCGGTGATTCTCCTCGATCTCAACGGCTTCAAGCAGGTCAACGACAGTTTCGGGCATGCCGCCGGCGACGATGTCCTCAAGCAATTCGCCGCCGAATTACGCGCGGCCTTTCGCGCCGCCGACGCCGTCGGGCGCTGGGGCGGCGACGAATTCATTGTCGTCCTGCACTGCAACCTCCAGGATGCCCGCCACTCGAGCCGCTAGCGCCGTCCACCCAATCCTCCTCCGAATCAGGCAGAATCGAAGGACATGGAAGAGCAGCAGACTTCGTATCATTCCGTACGGGATCGGCTTCAGGCCGGCCAACCCGTCTTCGGCCTCACCATTACCACTCCCTCCGTCGAAACCGCGGCCCACGCAGCCACCCTGGGCTTCCACTTTCTGTGGATTGAGATGGAACACTCGCCCATCACGCTGGAAACCCTTCGCTTGATGATCCTTGCCGCGCGCGGCCGTCCCGCCCAGGTGTTCGCCCGCGTCCCCGTGGTGGAATTGTGGACCGCCAAGCGCGTTCTCGATCAGGGAGTAAGCGGCGTGATCTTCCCGTTTTCCGGCACCGCCGAAAAGGCCGCCCTCGCCGCCGCGGCCTGCCGCTACCCACCCGCCGGCCGTCGCGGTTCCGGCGCCGGCGCCGCCGTCCGGACCTGGCCGGAACCGGGCAACTACTATGATTCCGCGGACAAACACGTCATGACCATCTGCGTCGTCGAAGAGGCATCGGCGCTCGATCAAATCGACGCCATCGCCGCCACGCCAGGGGTCGATGTAATCTTCATAGGCACCAGCGATCTGTCCTTTTCGCTGGGCCTTCGCGGCGGCCAGAACGAGCCCGTCCTGCAGAGCGCAATCGCGCGCATCGCCGAAGCCGCTCGCCGCCATGGCAAATTCCTGGGCAGGCCTGCCGGCACGCCAGATCAGGTTCGCGACTATATGAAACAGGGCTTCCTGTTCTTTCAGATGCCCACCGAAATCGGCCTGCTGGAACTCGGCGCCCGGCAACTGCTAGAGCCCCTCGGCGTCGCCGGTATTCCTTCCTCCCAACGCGCGTTATATTAACAGCCGTGATCAGAACCTCCGCGATTCTTCTGCTGTCCGTTGCGCCGTCCCTGCTTTTTGGCGCCGATCTGACCCACGCCACCGTGGTCGCGCCCCCCAACCTCACGGGCCCCGAGCGCAAAGCCGTCTCCCTGCTTGTCGATTCCGTCCGCGAACGCACCCGCATCACCTGGACGGTCGCCCCAGCCAGCCCCGGCGCCGGCCATCCCGTAGTGATCGTTCATCGCGCTCCCGCGAGCGCCGCACTCCCGCCCGAAGGCTATCGCCTCCAGTCCTTCGATAACGCGGGCACCGTCACCGTAGAGATCACCGGCAACGACGAGCGCGGAGTTCTATTCGGCGTCGGCGGCCTGCTTCGCGCTCTCGAAATGCGCCGCGATTCCGTCACCCTGCCCGCGAAACTGGACATCCGCACGGCGCCCAAATACCCCCTGCGCGGCCACCAGCTCGGCTATCGGCCCAAGACGAATTCCTACGATGCCTGGGACGTCCCTCAGTGGGAACGCTACATCCGCGACCTCGCCATATTTGGCGCCAACGCAATCGAGCTCATTCCCCCGCGCTCCGACGATGATGCCGATAGCCCGCATTTCCCGCTCGAGCCCATGCAGATGATGATCGAGATGTCGCGTCTCGCCCAGGAGTATGGTCTCCAATGCTGGGTCTGGTATCCCGCGATGGATCCCGATTACTCCAATCCCGCGACCGTCGAGGCCGCCCTCCAGGAATGGAGCCAGGTCTTCCGCAGCCTCCCCCGCATCGACGCCGTCTTCGTTCCCGGCGGCGACCCCGGCCACACCGAGCCGCGCTATTTGATGAGTCTGTTGGAAAAGCAAACCGCCAACCTCCACAAGTACCATCCGAAAGCCGGAATGTGGGTCTCCCCGCAAGGCTTCAACGCTCCCTGGCTGGAACAGTTCTTCGGCCTGATGGACCAGCAGCCCAAGTGGCTCAGCGGCGTCGTCTTCGGTCCCCAGGTTCGTATCAACCTGCCCGAGCTCCGTCAGCGGATTCCCAATCAATACCCCATCCGCTTCTATCCCGACATCACCCACAGCGTCAATGCCGAATTCACTGTCAACGATTGGGATGTCGCCTATGCCCAAACCGAAGAGCGCGAAGGCATCAACCCGCGCCCCCTCGACCAGGCCCACATTTTCCGCACCCTCCAGCCCTTCGCCGGCGCCGGTTTTCTGACTTACTCCGAAGGTTGTAATGACGATGTCAACAAGGCGATCTGGAGCGCCCTCGGCTGGAATCCCGAAGCCGCCGTCACCGATATCCTGCGCGATTACGCCCGCTACTTCATCGGCCCCGATATGTCTGAGGCCCTCGCGCAAGGCCTGCTCGCCCTGGAGCGGAACTGGCGCGGACCGCTGCTCACCAACTCCGCCGTGGAGGAAACGCTCGCTCAGTTTCAGGAGTTGGAACGCCGCGCGTCGCCCCAGCAAAAGCTCAATTGGCGCTTCCAGCAGGCCTTGTACCGCGCCTATTACGATGCCTACCTGCGCACCCGCCTGATCGATGAAACCGCCCGCGAACGCCGCGCGATGGAGTATCTGTCCGCGGCGCTCCCCGCCAACCCGTTACCGGCGATCACCGCCGCCCAGGCATCGCTCGCGGTCGATCCGCTCTCCCGCGCCGGCGCCGGCCTCCGGGCGCGCGTCTTCGAGCTCGCCGAGGCATTATTTCAAAGCGTGCACATGCAACTCAGCGTGCCTCGCTACGCCGCCATTGATGTGGGCCGCGGTGCGAATCTCGATCTGATCGATCGCCCCATAACCAACGCCCCGTGGCTCGACCAACGGCTCTCCGCGATCCGCTCGCTCGATACCGCCGCCGCCCGCCAGAACGCCATCAATGAAATCCTCAACTGGACCAACCCCGGCCCCGGCGGTTTTTATGACGATCTGGGCGACCCCGCCAATCGTCCGCACCTCGAACCCGGCGTCGGTTTCGAAAAGGATCCCGCCTTCTTCCATACCGTGCGCACCGGCTTCGGCTCGCGGAGAAATACCCCCTGGCGCGTCTCCTGGTACCGGCATGCCGAAGCCCTGTATGGCAATTCGATCCAGTTGCGATATACCGGCCTGGACCCCTCCGCCCGCTATAAAGTCCGCTTCACCCAGGCCGGCGACAATACTCCCCGCGCCACCCGCCTGGTCGCCAACGGCAAATTCGAAATTCACCCCATGCGCAGGAAAGATCTCGAAGTACGGCCCGTCGAATTCGAGATCCCGGCCGAGGCTACCGCCGGCGGTTCGCTCCTGTTGGAGTGGCAGGCAAATCCGGAAGAGGCCGGCAATGGCCGCTTCGTGCAAGCTCTCCGAGGTATGGCTGGTCCGGCTGAAATAAACGCGCCACCGTAGAATGGTCCCTATGGATCAGATCTTGGTCATCGGAGGCACCGGCACCGTCGGCCGCCAGGTTCTCGCTCAGTTGCCCTCCGCGGGCGTCCGCGTCCGCGCCATGGTCCGCAATCCCCAAGCCGCCCTCGTCCCGCCGCACGTCGATCTGGTGCGCGGAGATCTCACCGCCGTGGACACCCTCGATGCCGCCTTGCACGGCGTCGATACCGTATTCCTGGTGTGGTGCGCCCCTCCCTCCGCCGTATCCGCCGCCCTGGAACGCATCGTGAGCCGCGCCCGGCGTATCGTCCTCCTCACTTCGCCGCACAAGACGCCGCATCCCTTTTTCCAGGGCGGACAACCCAATTCGCTCGCCGCCCTCCACACCGAAATCGAGCACCTGATCGAAACCTCAGCCTGCGAGTGGACCTTCCTGCGCCCCCACATCTTTGCCGCCAACGCTCTCTCTTGGTGGGCGCCGCAAATCCGTGCCGGAACCACCGTGATTCGCTGGCCGTATCCCGCGGCGCCCGCCGCACCCATCGATGAGAGGGATATCGCCGCGGTTGCCGTCCGCGCACTGTGTGACCGCGGGCACGCCGGTGCCGAATACCTCCTGACCGGTCCCCAGGCCCTCACCCAGGCCGACCAAATCGGAACCATCGGCGAGGTCATCGGCCGCCCGCTCCGCATGGAGGAAATCCCGCCTGAGGCAGCGGCCGCGGAACTACTCCCCGTTTTCCCCCCGCCGGTCACCAGGATGCTGCTCGGTTCGTGGTCCGCGGCCCTCGGTCATCCCGCGCTCGTCACGTCCACCGTCGCCGAAATCACCGGAACACCGGCGCACACCTTTCGCGAATGGGCCGCCCATCACGCCGCCGAGTTTCAATCCCGTCCCTAGAGTTCAATATTCCGCGGCCACTGCCCAATCTGAACCCGGTCGGGCTGCAGCGTCCCGATCATGCCCTGAATCGTATTCCGGAATGCGATCAGTGCCTGGTTCGCCCCCGGATGCGTCGCCTGATCGTAAAAGAGCTCGTCTGCCACGCCCTTGTAAGGCACCACCGGCACATACGGCTCGCTAAACGCAAAGATGTCGTAAAACGAAATCAGCACTCCCAGCGTGCCCGTGTTCGGCAGATACGTTTTCAAAAGTTCCGCCGTCGAAAGCGGCGTCTCCGGATTCGGGATGGTGGCGCTTTGCAGGCACGGCGGATAATTCGGAGCGAACGCCGGCAAAGGCGTTCCCATACTTCTCAGCCGTCCCATCCCGTGATACGTGATGCGGTACAACACGCTCGTCGCTACCGCTTTCAGTGCCGCCTTGGAATCCATCCTCGGCAGTCCCACGACATTGCCTGCCCCGCTGGCCGCGCCAATCCAGGCCGCCAGGTCGGCGTCTGCCGCGACCGCCCCGTCCGTCGCATACCCCGCGTCCACCACCGCGCTGACATAATCCGCCGTCATCTGCCATACCTGCAGGGTCTTTTGGACGTTGGGATATAAGTTCCACGCCTTATCGTCAATCGCGGGATTCGTGAAGTCCGCCGGATCCAGGTTCAATCGCGCCAGCGTGATAAGCGGATCGGTGGCAAAGAAGTCATGAGTCGCGGCGAATTTACCGCATAGCGAGAGGAACTTCCCTGTATCGCTGATCGATGTCGGCGGAGCCATGCTCGCCCACCCGAGCATCAGCAGTAAGTCGAACGCAATCGTGTACTGCGATTGCGGCGCGAGTAACTGGTAAATGATGTTACTCGCCGGTAGCGTATCCCATGTCGCCATCTGCATCGGCGCCGTCACAATGTGCTGCGTGTATACGTGCCCCAGCCAGATTCCATATACCGTCAGCGACGTCTTTGCCGCCAGCAATCCGTAAATCCACGCGGGCGACGATGGCACGTAAGTCTGTGCGTTGTTGATATTGTTGGGGTCCGCCGCATATACCGCGATCGGGGTCAACTCCTTCTGGTCATTCATCTGGAGCAGCGTCATGGTGCTCGGCGTGAACCGCAGCGTGCCGTTCGATACCTGTTGCGGTTCCAGTCCCTCAAAAATAGTCATGTCGATGCCGTAGAGCCTGCCCTTGCTCAACAGTTCCTGATACTCCGGCAGCCAGCTCGTCCCGAAATTGTTCTGAAACGGCATCGCGGTGACCTCGGTCAGCCTCTGCAGCACCAGCAGGTTGTAAGGTAAGGCGCTGCTCCGCAGAGTAAGCCAGAACTGCCGCGTCGCCTCTCCGGCATCCGTGATCGCCGCACTATACTCCGCCACCAGCGGATAGCCCTTGCGGTACGTGTCCTCGAAGGTTGTCCACGTCATGGCAAACTGGCTCGGATCTTCCAGCGTAAATGCCGAATAATCCGCGCCGATGGGCGCAGTGCTGCTCCGGCCGGTAACAACTGTCGCCGGAACCGTACCGCCCGATGCGGACACTGTGTCGTAGGCGGTCCCGGCCAGCGTCATCCGCGCTTCCACTTTGGCTCGTAAAGTAGCCAGCGCCGTCGGCAATCCGGGTGGCGTATGCCGGGAAGATGCTGTTCAGGAACTTCTCTACCAGCGTCAGCAGCCCGCGCAGGTCTGCCGCTTGCTGCACCTGCTCTTCGGTGCCGAGCAGGAATCGTTCCGCCGTCGCGGTAATGTTGTTGATCGTGTAAGTGATCGAGAGAGCGTCCTTCGCCTGAATCAGGTATTCGGCCCGCGCGATCAACTTGCCAACCGTGTCGAGGAACTCATCCAGCCCCTCCGTTCCCTCCGGCCGGGGCAGCGCCGGGCCATTCCAGGTGGGCGCGGAGAAACCTGCCAGGGCCCCAATCACATCGAGTTCTAATTGAGTAAGTGGTGTATATTGTACCGGCATGACATACCTCCTTGACACTACTTACTGTCAAGGCATGAAGCGAAGCAAGAGTATCATGATCCGCCGCTAACATCGCTTCTTCAAATCGCCCGCCAACTCTCTAAATTCGATGCACTGTGCTATAGAATCCAGCCCCGTCCGCTCGAGCCGCCCATATCCGGGAAAGCCCCTAACCACATCGCGCAAATGCGCTCGCCACTCGGCACGCCATCTCTGGATCTTTAGTAAGATGTGCACAGCACTCATGAGGGCATTATTTTCGTTGATCGCCTGCGCCGCTTTGGCCCAGGCCGCGGATCAGTCGTTTGAAAAGAGCGTGCAGCCGCTCCTGCAAGCCAGGTGCGTCGTCTGCCATGGCGCTACTCCCCAGGGCAAACTCGACCTGCGCACCCCGGACGCCATTCTCAAGGGAGGCGCCAGCGGCCCGGTCATCGTTCCGGGCGAATCCGCCCGAAGCCTCCTGATCGATAAAGTGGTGACCCGCCAGATGCCGCCCGGCAAGGCCAAGCTCACCGATGCCGAGATCGATATCATCCGTCATTGGATCGATACCGGCGTCACGCCCTTGCCCGCCGTTGCCGAAGTCCCCAAGGAACGCGAAGTCCTCGCCGTCTTGCAGGTCCGCTGTATGATCTGCCACGGCGGCCTCAAGCAACAGGGTGGCCTCGATCTGCGTACCCTGGCCTCCCGCCTCAAAGGTGGGAAGTCCGGCCCCGCCCTCGTCCCGGGCAAACCGGAAGCCAGCCTCATGTACAGCCGCATCGTCAGCGGCCAGATGCCGCCGCCCGCGATGGCGAAAGATCTGGCGGTCGAACTCCCCACCGATGCCGAAACCGAAAAGATCAAACTATGGATCGCGGCCGGCGCACCCGGCCCCGAGCCCCTCGCACCACCCACCGAAGCCGTCGTCACCGAAAAGGATCGACAGTTCTGGTCGTTCCAGCCCCCGGTTCGCCCCGCCGTCCCCACCGTCAAACACGCCTCCTCCGTGCGTAACCCGATCGATGCCTTCCTCCTCCAGAAGCTCGAGGAAAAGGCTCTCGCCTACGCTCCCGAGGCCGATCGCTTCGTCCTGCTCCGCCGCGTCTTCCTCGACCTCACCGGCATGCCGCCCACCCCCGCCGAGATCGAACTCTACCGCCGCGATACCGCCGCCGGCGCCTATGAGCGCATGGTCGATCGCCTCCTTGCCAGCCCCCGTTACGGCGAACGCTGGGGACAGCATTGGCTCGATCTCGCCGGTTATTCCGATTCCGAAGGCTTCGGCCAGGACGATGGCGTCCGTCCCTTCGCCTGGCGCTACCGCGATTACGTCATCCGCGCGCTCAACTCCGACAAGCCCTACAATCAGTTCATCACCGAGCAGATCGCCGGCGACGAGCTGTCCTCCGAATGGAAGCAGACCAAAGGCGCAGCATCCCAGGAAACGATCGATCGCCTCGCCGCCACGGGCTTCCTGCGCGCCACCCCGGATCAAACCAATTCCAACGAACGCGCCCTCATCGCCGAACGCATGAACGTCGTCGCCGATGAGGTGGAGGTGCTGGCTTCCTCCGTCATGGGCCTCACCGTCGGCTGCGCGCGCTGCCACAATCACAAGTACGATCCCATCCCGCAGCGCGATTACTATCGCCTCAGCGCCATCCTCCAGGCCGCCTACAACCCCTACGAATGGAAGCCGCCCAAGGATCGCGAATACCGCCTCGGCCTCGAAGCCGAGATTAAGACCGTCACCGAAAACAACGCCCCCCTTCAGGCCGAGATCAAGAAGATTCAAGCGCGCATCGACGCGCTCGCCGAGCCTTTCCGCAAACCCGGCGAAACCGTCGCCACCCGCGATCTGGAAAAGAAGTTCCCGGAGCTCGCCGCCCAGACCAAAACGCTGCACACCGAACTCCAGGCCAGCCGCGATAAGCTCCAACCTCAACCCCACGTCCGCATCCTCACCGATAATCAGGAGCCCTCCGTCAGTTACCTGCTCAAACGCGGCGACCCGGTTGGCTTCGGCGAAGTGGTCGATCCCGGCCCTCCCACCGTAATCGAAAACGCGAGCCTCAAGCCCTATGCGCCCGTCGCGCCTTTCCCCGGCGCTACCGGCCGCCGCCTGGCCCTGGCGAACTGGTTGACTCAGCCCAACCATCCCCTTACCGCCCGCGTCGCCGTCAATCAGATCTGGTCGCGCCACTTCGGCCGCGGCATCGTCGCCACCGTCTCTAACTTCGGCCGCTCCGGCATGCCGCCTTCGCATCCCGAGCTTCTCGATTGGCTGGCTACCGAATTCGTCGCGCGCGGCTGGAGCATGAAACAGTTGCACCGCCTGATCGTCACCTCTCAGGCCTACCGCCAGACCTCGCAGGTCGATGCCGCCGCCGTCGCCGCCGATCCCGATAACGTCCTGCTTTCCCGCATGCCCCTCCGTCGTATGGACGCGGAGACCCTCTACGATTCCCTGATCACCGTCGTCGGCCGCCTCGATACCGCCATGTTCGGCACTCCCTCGCCCATCGATATCCGCCCCGATAAAGAGGTCGTCGTCAAGCCCACCGCCGCTGGCTTCCGCCGCGCCATCTATGTGCTGCACCGCCGCCAGACTCCCGTCTCGCTCCTCGATGCCTTCGACCAGCCCTATATGACGCCCAACTGCACGGAGCGCCGCCGCTCGAACGTCGCCACCCAGGCGCTCCACATGATGAATGGCACCATGTCCTGGGATCTCGCGCGCTTCATGGCCGGACGCGTCATCGATGAAGTCGGCGCCGATCCCGCCCGTCAGGTCGAAGCCGTCTACCAGCGTGCCTACGCGCGCCGTCCCACGCCCGCCGAAACCGACCTCGGCATCACCGCCATCGCGGACTTCCGGAAGCAATGGCCCGCCCGCCTCGCCGCCGATAATAGCGATGCGCCGCGCGACGCCAACGCCCAGTGGCTCGGCCTTGCCAATTACTGTCACGCCATCTTGAATTCCGCCGAATTCAGCTTCATCGATTGAGAACGCCCATGCCCAAACAATCCCGCCGCAACTTCTTCTCTACTTTCGTCGATGGCTTTCACGGCGCCGCCCTCGCCGCCATCCTCGATCGCGACCTCTTCGCCGCCGGCGCCGCATCGCCCACCTTCGATTTGAAGCCCAAGCCCCCGAACTTCCCCGGCAAAGCCAAGTCCGTCATCCATCTCTTCATGAACGGCGGCCCCAGCCAGGTGGACCTCTTCGATCCCAAGCCCACCCTCAAGCGCCTCGCCGGTACCGCCCCCAGCCGCGAACTGGCCTTCGCCATCTCGAACGGCAAGGAGTCCGGCACCCTCTTCCCTTCCCCCTACGAATTCAAGCCGCGCGGCAAAAGCGGCATCGAAATCTCCGACGCCCTCCCTCACCTTGCGGAGTGCGTGGACGATATCGCCCTCATCCGCTCCATGTACGGCGAACATGCCAACCACGAGCCGGCGCTCTTCCTCATGCACACCGGCCGCACCATCGCCAGCCGTCCCAGCCTCGGCTCCTGGGTCACCTACGGGCTCGGCACCGAAAACCAGAACCTGCCCGCCTACGTCGTCCTCGATGACCCCAAGGGCTTGCCCATCAACGGCATCTCCAACTGGCAATCGGCCTGGCTCCCGCCGCTTTATCAGGGCACCCGCTTCCGTACCGAAGGTCCGCCGGTCCTCAACCTGGACCCGCGCCCGGAAATCCCCACCCCTCTGGTGGAGGCCGAGCGCTCCCTCCTCCAGCGTCTTGACGAAGCGCACCGCAAACAGCGCCCCTACCAACCCGAATTGGACGCGCGTATTTCCAGCTATGAACTCGCCGCCCGCATGCAGATGTCCGCGTCGGACGCTCTGGACGTCAACAAGGAATCGGAAAGTACCCGCGAAGCCTACGGCCTGAATGATGCCGCCACCGCTTCCTATGGCAAGCGCTGCCTGATGGCGCGCCGTTTAGTGGAGCGCGGCGTTCGCTTCGTCCAGCTCTACATTGAGAGCCAGATCTTCGATAACCACGACAACCTCCAGTCCGGCCTCAATTACGCCTGCACCAAAACCGATAAGCCCGTCGCCGCGCTGTTAAAAGACCTCAAGCAGCGCGGTCTGCTCGATTCCACTCTGGTGGTTTGGGGCGGCGAATTCGGACGCCTCCCCATGTCGCAGGGCGGCGGCAAACCCGGCCGCGACCACGGTCCCAACGGCTTCAGCGTCTGGATGGCCGGCGGCGGCGTCAAGCGCGGAGTCGTCTACGGCTCAACCGACGACATCGGTTTCAAAGCCGCCGAAAACAAGGTGAGCGTTCACGATTTCCACGCCACCATCCTCCACCTACTGGGCATGCGCTACCGCGATCTCTTCTATGATCGCAACGGCCTGCGCGAACGCCTCACCGACCAGTTTCCCGCTCGCGTCGTTACCGAAATTCTCGCCTGACGGAATCCGGCTTACCGCGCCGCAATCGGCACCGCCGGTACCGACGTGAAACTGCCCGCGGCGCTGAATCGCAAGCCGAGCCCGGTGAGCGTTCCCGTCCCCGCATGCTGAAACTCGATCGTTCCCCGGTTCCCCTTGCTGGCCGCCAGTCGATCCGCAACCACGAACGCCGCGTGTCCCCGGGAAATCAGCGGAACCCCGAATTGACCCAATATCAGCCCGCTCTCATCACGAACCAGCGCCACCACCGTCGCCCGGTCCGCCCCGGTGTTGACGATCGCCACCCCCGTTGAGAAGCCGTCGGAATTATCGAACGGCACCACCAATCCCGGCAGCGTCGTACCCTCCAGCGGCGCCGTGCCTTCCGAATCTCTCCCGTCCGGCCCGCGCTGGCGGAAAATGGCGAAGCCCGCGTATGCCCGCGAGCTGATCACATCCGCCCACCCCGTCAACGTGTCCGATGCCGCCGGCGCTTCTGATTCGATTCGCAGGCTTGACCCCGCCGCAATCACGCGCGTGATTTCAGAGGCTGCCAGGGTTTGCGAGGTGCCAGCCTGCGTAATCGACAACGGCAGCGCCATGGGCTGCCCGTTATCATCCTGGAAGGTCACCGTGACCGAGTTCGCCGCGGTCGAAAGATTCAGCAGCGTCAGCGCCGTCTTCCAACCGCCGCCCGATGCGATTTGGCTGATCGTGCTATGCGTGGGCGGAACCTGCTGCGCCCGCCCGCCGGACGCGAAACCAAGTATCAGGGGGATGATGGCCGTGCGGACGAATCGATGCATGGACTATTCTCCTTCATCGCTCGCACCCGATGTTCCCCCCGGCGCTCAGTTATCGGTAGGCTTCTGATTCACGTGATCGATCACCAGCACCGGCGTCGGCCGCTTCTGCATCTCCAGCTTCAACCCCAGTTGCTTGGTCAGCGCGTCGAATAGCGAAAGCGCGCCGCTGGGCAGCGATGCCTCGGGCACCGGTCCCGCGGCCGTCCCGCCCTCTTCTCCGCCCTGCCCCTGATTCAATTGGAACAACCCCGCCGGGCTGAAACTGAAGGTGAAATCAAATCCGCCCTCGAGCCCGGTCGAATCCACCACCTGCGTATGCAAGTAGCCCGGAGCGATCCCCGGCAGCAGTTCCGCGAACTGCGCCATCGTCACGTTCTGGCAGGTCACCAGTCTTCCCAGCGATGCGTTAGCGTTCTTTTCCTTCGTGTCGGTGACCGCGCCTTCCTGCCACTTCGTCCGGCTCGTCGGGTCCGCCTGCTTCAACTTCGGCTTGGCGGCTACCAGCGTGTAGGCCGCTACCGGCCGGTCTTCCGTGTGGACCTTCATCTGGAAGCGTTCCATCAGCAGGGTCCGCAGCATCGGCCGCAGTGCATCGATGTTCACCGGCACCGCCGTGCGCGAGGGCGTCAGGTCGCCGATCGCTACTCCCGCCGGAGCCTTCGCGATCACATCGAAGCGCTCCGAATCGAGCCACTTCGGAGCGCCCACCATCATATCGTCGCCATTGATATCCCAGGCCACCGTGATCAGGTTCTTCAACGTGATCCCCGGCAGGTAAATCCGGCCGTTCTTGATCTCCGGACGCGCGCCGCCTTGTCCCTGCTGTGACACCGCCGGTTTGATCTCCGCCACGTCGAATTCCGTGGGTAGCGGCGGGAAGCTCTGCGCCACATCCGGCGGATTCTCCACCGGCTTATGGTTTACGCTGTCCACCGCGATTACCGGCATCGGCACCGTGGCCGCCTCCAGTCTCAACCCAAGCTGCTTTTCCAGCGCATCGAAGAGCGGAATGTTCTCGCCGGTAGTCGCTAACCCGGCCGGAATTTTAGGCGTAAACCTCACAGTAAAATCGAAGGCGCCCGGCAGCTCGGTCTGGTCCACCACCAACCGGTTGTTGAAATACTGCCCCGCTCCCGGCATCGAAAGCATGCCGTCCGCGAAGGTCGCCATCGTCGTGTTCTTGCAGGTATACGCGATCACCGGGATGTTCAACGGTCCTTGCGGAGGACCTCCACCAGCCGGCGGAGGCGTGGCATTCTGTACCGCGAAATTGCACCCGGAGCCGGAACCGTCGGCCTCCTTCAGCATCCCCTTCTTCGCTACCTTCAGGCCGTACGCCGGAATCGGCTTGCTGTCGTTATGCACTTTCAAAGAGAATCGCTCGGCCAGCAAAGCCTGTAACATCTGCCGCCGCGATTCCGCGGTCGATCCCGCCGGGGCCTTGGCAAAGACGTCGAACCGGTCCATCTCCACCCACGTCGGTCCCCCGATAATCTTCTCCGGTTCCGTGCCGTAAGCGGTGCGGATCAGGTCCAGCATGGTCGCGAACCGCAGCTCGTACCGGCCCCCGTTATAAAACGGACCCCGCACAAAGGGTTGCGTCGTATGCGGGCTGGCATGCACGTCCGCTACGTCAAACTTGGGTAAATTGTCGTTCGGGGTCTGTCCAAATGTCGTGCCACATAGCACGGCGAAGAAACTTACAGTCGCACGATACAGCATCACTGACACACTCCTCTCGCCAGGACAATTGGACGTTAGACACCGGAAAACGACCCGCGGTTCCTGCCAATTTTCGTCAGCTCTAAGCCAGGCGGTCTGTCGCCGCTACTAGCGCCCGGCAATTCGGCGCGTCGAAAGCGCTATGTCCGCTGTCGGGCGTGATGATCAGTTCCGCTTCCGGCCATGCGCGATGCAGCGCCCAGGCGCTCTCCATGGGGCAGACCACGTCATAGCGGCCCTGCACGATCACTCCTGGAATGTGCCGGATGCGAGCGGCATTCCGCAGGAGCTGATCTTCGGTTTCCAGAAAGCCCTTATGGTGAAAATAATGCGCTTCAATGCGCGCGAAAGCCAGCGCGAATTCGTCCTCTTCGTAATGGCCGGCGAACGCCGCATCGGGCATTAACTTCGAAGTGACGCCCTCCCATCCGCTCCAGATTTTCGCCGCCGCCAGCCGTACCGCCGCATCGTCGCTCGTCAGGCGGCGATAGTAAGCGGAAAGTAAGTCACCACGTTCGTTCTCGGGAATATGTTCAAAATATGGCTCCCAAGCGTCCGGATACAGCACCGACGCCCCGCGCTGGTAAAACCAGTCGAGTTCCTGCTTCCTCAACAGGAAGATTCCCCGCAGTACGATTTCGGTCGCGCGCTCGGGGTGCGTTTGCGCATAAGCCAGCGCCAGCGTAGAGCCCCACGATCCGCCAAATACCTGCCAGCGTTCAATCCCCAGGTGCTCGCGGATTTTCTCGATGTCGTCCACCAGGTCCCACGTCGTGTTCGCCTCGAGCGAGGCGTACGGCGTACTCTTCCCGCACCCGCGCTGATCGAAATTCACAATGCGATACTTCCCCGGATGAAAAAAGCGCCGCTGCTTCGGGTCGGACCCGCCGCCCGGGCCGCCGTGCAGAAAAATCACCGGCTTCCCCGATGGGTTGCCGCTCTCTTCAAAGTAAATCTCGTGGATCGGCGAAACCGCCAGCCGGCCCGTATTGTACGGCTCGATCGCGGGGTACAACCAGGTGACCGGGTCCTTCATAATGGCTCCGGAAGCGGGATCGGTATTCATCTTGATAACTTATCCTTTCGTTTGCGGCGTTCCTGAAGCGGCGTCTACGGGCAGCGCCCACGCGAACATCACCCCGCCTGCGCCGGTCAGCACATACTGCCGCCCATCCAGTTCGTAAGTGATCGGAGAATTTTGCATGCTCTGTCCGAGTCCCGCATGCCACAGCGTCTTGCCGTCGCTGGTACGCAGTGCCAGCATGTTTCCGCGCCCGTCGCCGGTGAAAGTCAAACCCGAATCGGTCGTCAGCACGCCCGCGCTGGCGCCGTTCGGACCCAGATCGTGGCTCCATCGGATCTTGCCGGTTTGGTAGTCGATCGCCTCCAGCACTCCCTTGCCCCACACCCCGTAGTCCGCGCCCGCCCAACCAAACGCGCCATCGGCCGGCTTGTTGAAATAGATTCCGTAGCTCGGGTGCGCGCTCACCAGAAACAATCCCGTTTTGGGATCGAAACTCGGCGAACGGTAATTCGTCAGTCCGCCTTCGTCGGGAGCCACCAGGCGGCCGTCCGGAGCCGGTTCCTTCGCGGGGTCGGGCTGCGGCTGCCCTTTCTTGTCGAGTCCCTTAGACCAGTTCACCGGCCCAAAGGCCGTGGTCAATAAATTCTCACCCGTGGTTCGGTCGAGCACGAAAAAATATCCGTTGCGCGAGGCTTGCATCAGCATCTTTCGCGGCGTCCCATGAAAATCGCCGTTCACCAGCACCGGAATCTCCACCGCGTCCCAATCGTGGGTATCGTGCGGCGAAGGCTGGAAGGCCCACTTCTTCTTGCCCGTGTTGGGGTCGATCGCCACAATGCTGCACGCGTCTTCATTATTCCCCGGTCGAACCGCGCCGTTCAGCACCGGCGTCGGGTTGCCGGTCCCCCAGAACACCGTATCGGTTTCGGGGTCGTAAGTGCCCGTCATCCAGGTCATGCCGCCGGTCGTCGCGCCCGGCGTTCCCGAAGGCGGAGTACTGTCCCAGCGCCATTGCGTCTTGCCCGTCTCCGGGTCCACCGCTTTCAAAAAGCCAGTCAGGTTGTCGAAGTCTCCGGAGACGCCCACCAGCACATGATTTCGGATAATCAGCGGCGACATCGTGGTCCAGTAGCCGCGGCCCGCATCCGCCACCGCCACGTTCCAACGCACCGTCCCGTCCTTCGCGTTGAGGCAGATCAGGTGCGAATCCGGCGTCATGAAGTAGAGCCACTCGCCATACATCGAAACCCCGCGGCTGCCGATATGGAAGCCCTTATTCGCGGGATACGTGTAGTGCCAGATCTGATGGCCCGAACGCGCGTCCATCGCGTAGACGTTGTCGGGCGTCGAAAAATAAACAACGCCGTCCACCAGCAAGGGAGACGCTTTGATCTGCGCATTCGCCCCTGTCTGGAATGCCCAGGCCAGCGTCATCCCGCCCACGTTTTGTGGCGTGATTTGCGTCAGCGCGCTGTGGCGCTTTCCCGAATAGTCTCCGTGATACGCCGGCCACGAGTCCTTGGGCGGCTTCAGCAGCATTTCGGGAGTTGTACCTTGCGCGAACGCAATGGAGGCCGTAAGCCAGAGTAAGTGGGTAGAAGCTTTCATGGTGGTCTCCTATTTCAGCGTCAGCAGGTAAGTCATCAAGTCGTGTATATCGTTGTCGGTATACTTGGCGAGTAATTCGACATGCGCCTCGGCAGGGTCGTTCACTTTGACCTTTACCTTCGAGGCGGGCCAGGATCGATAGCGCCCCGCGCGAATCCCGCAGCGCCACCGTGAACTCATCGTAGTAAGCGCGCGTGCCGGTCACCGTCTCGCCCGAAGGCAGCGTCACCGCCATCGTCGCCTTCGCGCCCGCCGGATACATCAGCCGCTCGAACAGCTTTAACCCGTTGTTGCGCGTGGCAGTCCCGGAAAGGTCGCCCGTCGGCGAATGGCAGGAATTGCATTTGCCCGCGCCGTTGAAATAGGCTCGACCCTTCGCAACGCTGCCCGTCGCCAGGTCCGCGGCATCCACGCCCTTGCGGCCTCCCGTCTGCGATTCAGCCACGGTCTTCCGCGTGTGGATGAACGCCACCAGCCCCGCCAACTCCTGATCCGTCACCGTGAAGCGCGGCATCTTCTCGCGGCCGTTGCGTACCACCGGTCCGATCTGGCTGCCGTTCACGTCCTCCGTCACCAGCTTCGATCGCGTCAGGTCCGGCCCGTCTTCACCTCCGCCGGTGTCACGCCCATGGCAAAACGCGCACTGTTGGCCAAAGGTGGCTTCCCCTGCTTTTACCAGCTCGGGGGGAAAACTCTGCGCGGTCTTGGGACTCTGGCCGCGCAGCAGCGCGGCGCACGCCAGCAATGCGGCGAAACGGGGGATCATGCCGGGGATAATCATGCAGGCCCCATAGTATCATCGCCGCCCCTCACTCCCGCTGCCCGCGGAATCGGGTAAATAAATCGCGCGCGTTCCACCGGAATCATCCCGGTAGGAACTACTTTGCAGGCGAAGGAGGACCACCGCCATGATGGCCGTAGAAACCGATGTCCGTACCCAATTTCCGATTCATTACAAAACCGCCCGCGTCAGGAACCTCGATATTTTTTATCGGGAAGCCGGACGCCAGGGCGCTCCCGTGATCCTGCTCCTCCACGGCTTCCCGACTTCATCCAACATGTTCCGGAATCTGATCCCCCGCCTCGCGAATTCCTTCCACCTGGTGGCGCCGGACTATCCCGGCTTCGGCCAAAGCAGCATGCCGGATCACACCGCCTTCTCGTATACCTTTGAAAACCTCGCCTCCGTAATGGAGAGCTTTGTCGAGTCGCTCGGCTTGAAACAATACTCCCTGTACGTGATGGATTACGGCGCGCCCATCGGCTACCGCCTCGCCCTCCGGCACCCGGAGGCCATCCAACGCCTGGTCGTGCAGAACGGCAATGCCTACCAGGAAGGCCTTCGCGAGTTCTGGGAACCGATCAAACGCTACTGGTCGGATCCCACTCCCGCCAATCGCGCCGCGCTCCACTTTCTGGTCGATCCGAAATCCACGCGCTGGCAGTACGAAAGCGGTGTGCCCGACACTTCGCTGCTCGATCCCACCGCCTGGCTGGTCGATCAGGCCGGCCTCGATCGCCCCGGAAATCTCGATATCCAGATGGATTTAATGCGCTCCTACGGCACCAACGTGCCGCTCTATCCCGAGTTCCATGCCTTCTTCCGGAAGTACCAGCCGCCAACCCTCATCCTTTGGGGCAAGAACGATTTCATCTTTCCCCCCGAAGGCGTCGCGCCCTACCGCCACGACCTCAAGGACATTGAGACGCATCTGTTGGAGACCGGCCACTTCGCGCTCGAGACTCACGGCGAAGAGATCGCCGCCCGCATCGAGGAATTCCTGCTGAAACAGAGGCCGCGGCGTTAGATTCTGAGCGATGATTCTAGATTGAGCGATATGGCCATGGCGCATAACTTCGAATCTCTGGCATTCACGCCCATGGTCAAGGCGCTACAGGAGAAGTATGGCAGCCGCCGGCAGTACGCCCGCAGGGAAGCCGCCGGCAACTCGCCCGATCGCCTGGGCCCCGACGAATCCGCTTTCCTTGCCGATCGCGATAGCTTTTACCTCGCGACCGTCGGAGCCACCGGCTGGCCGTACATCCAGCACCGGGGCGGCCCAAAAGGCTTCCTGAAAGTCATCGACGCCCAGACCATTGCGTTCGCCGATTTCCGCGGCAACAAACAATTCATCAGTACCGGCAACCTTGCCACCGACAACCGGGTCGCGCTCATCCTGGTCGATTACCCGCACCAGGCGCGTCTCAAGATTCTTGGCCGGGCCGAAATCCTGGAAGGCGATGGTGCGCGCCCGTGGATCGCCCGCCTCCGCGATCCCGAGTACCAGGCCGTCGTCGAACGCGTGTACCTGATCCACGTCGAAGGCTTCGATTGGAACTGCCCGCAACACATCACCCCGCGTTTCACCGCCGAGGAGATTCAGGAAGTGCTCGCGCCTTTCGACCGCCGCCTGCGCGAGTTGGAGGAAGAAAACGCGGCTTTGCGTCAAGCGGCCGGAATGCCACCCGCAAAAGCAGACTGAACTTTTACGGCTTAGGCATCGTCGAAAGCTTCGCGCCCGTCAGTTGCGCGATCGCCCCAAGCGTAGTCTGCGCCGCATTCAAGCCGAGACGAAAATCGTCGTCGGTGAACGTGACATACAGGTCCGTCGGCTGGTGATGATGCGGGTCCCACCCGTTACCGATCTGCGAGCCTCTCTCGCTCTCTCGAAGGCTCAGCGCCGGCACGAGATCCTGAAACGGTCCGGAATCCGTGTTCGTCATGTGCGGGCCGATGCTCGCCGGATAATCCGTCGCGTATTTTTCATTCGCCAGTTGAAATTTGTGAGCCAGCAGCATCGCCCCGTCGGCGAACTTCGATGTCATCTGATACTCGATATTGACGTCGGCCTCCGGGCGCTGCTCTTTGCTCATCGTCCCGTCTTTCCGGGGCATCCCGTGATCGAACATCATCATGTCGTGTTGAATCATTCCGAGCCACTTCGGCTCCGGATATTTGCCCGGATCCGGCAGGGGATTCCTGACCCTGCAGATCCTTGCGCTGCGTCACATAAGCGCGCGCCCCGTTGGTGCCCGTCTCCTCGTTATTCCAAAGCGCGAAGCGAATGGAGCGGTCGGTCTGCACCTCCGGACTGCTGAAAATGCGCGCCAGTTCCATCACCAGCGCGGTACCCGAGCCATCGTCGTTGGCCGCCTCGCCCCAGCCGATCCCGTCCATGTGGCCCGCGACAATGTACATCTCCTCCGGATGCGTGGTGCCGATCTTCGTGCAATACACCTCTTCCCGCGGACCCGGCTCCGAGGGTTGTGAATTGAGCTGCCGGAGCTTTTCGTCAGGCTGTTTCAACGGATCGTTATTGACCGATTCCGGCGTCCGCATCCCGCGACGCCGCGCGCCGCCGGGTCCCAGAATCGCCGATTGTTGTGCTCCTCCGCCGCCCCGGCCACCGCCGCCCCGCCCACCGCCGCCTCGCCCGGCCGGCGGTTGATACTCGTAGCGAATGCGCTCCGTGTTGGTGCACCCATAGCTCTTGAGCTGCGCTTCGATCCAATCGATCGCGGCGCGATTGCGGTCGGTACCCTGTCGCCGGTCGCCGAACTGCGTGAGGCTCTTGATTGTCGCCTTATAGGCATCCAGATTCAGCCTGCCCGCCATCACGGCAATTGGGTCGGCTTCTTGAGAAGGTGTCTTGGAAGGTTCCGGTGTAACGGGCTGTTGAGCCCACATCATCGAACAACAAAAGCAAAGGGCGGCGGAGTGAATTTTCATAAGCGGTTCCAATGAGTGTAAACCGCTCAGGCCCGCCGGCGCTAATCCGCTAGCCGGCATTCGCCAAATTCACCCGCCGCCCTGAATCAGTGCCGCCTACCGCCGGCCGTGGCCGCCGCCTCCTCCGAAGCTGCCATGTCCACCGCCGCCGCCGAATCCGCCGCGCATTCCGCCGCCGCCGAAACTACCGCCGCCGCCGAATCCGTGCATTCCGCCACCGCCGCCGAATCCAGGATTACTGCGAGGCATGCTAGGCATGGGCCGCGCTTGCGGCTGCGGCATACTTCGCGCCGCTCCTCCCTGCGAAGGCGAGAAACTCCGGGGAGCCTGTGCGCCCGGACTCTCCGGCATCATACGGCTCGCGTTGGGCGTGAATCCATTCCTGCCGCTGGCCGGCTGCATGCCAGGATTATGCATGCCCGGATTCTGCATGCCCGGATTCTGCATTCCCGGATTCTGCATACCCGGATTGCGCATTCCCGTGCCGTTAAACGCCGGCCGCGACGCCATCGAGGCTGCCTGATACCGTCCCGCCAGTTGCCGGTTGGGATAAGGAACTCCCTGCCTGTGCCCGGGGTCGTGCGCCCACGTTACGCGGTTAAACCCGCGATTTCCCGCACCGTGAAATCCATACTGGTGGAAGAAATTATTATTGACCACCACCGTGTGGCCGAACCAGTTCGGGCCCCAGCCCCAACCGCCCCAACCACCCCATCCCGCGAAGCAAAAGCCGAGGTTAATACCAGACCCCCACCCGAACCCGAATGCCGGGTAATACAGCGAAGGGTAGTAACCCCAAAGCGGCGGACCCCAAACATAGGCGGGGTCGTAAACCGGTACATAGATTACGTCGGGGTTGGCCGGCTGAATGACGATCGCCGGTTGATCGCCTTGGTTCTCCGTACTTACGGTTTGCTGCGCCGTCGAACTCAGGCGTCCATTCGCCTGCGCCGTCGCGCGCAACCTCTGTACCGCCGCCATCACATCCGGTTCCTGCGCCAGGAATGCATTGCCCAGATCCCTGGTCCAGCGAATGTCCTGGTTCAAGCGGTTGAGCACATCCGGAAACGCCACCAGCGTCTGCACGCTCGGGTCCCACGGCTGCTGTTTCGCCGCATCCGTGAGTTGCGTCCCGGTCAATCCGGCGTTCAGTTGCACCCACTGCTGCGCTTCCACAACCTCTAGGGGATAAGTGGAAGCAACCAGCACCTGGGATAGCAATCCGTCGGGATAAAGTGCGATCGGAGCCACCAGGTCGGATAATTGATCGGCTGTAAAGCTTTGTGTTTGAGTAGCCGCCGACTGGTCCTCTGAAGGCGGCGTTTGTGCGCTTACGGGGAAAGCGGCGCCGGTAAGAACGAATGCGACTGCAGCCAGCGCCGGTACAACAAGTAATCTTGTCGGATACCGTTCCATTGCTGTCTCCGTCTTCCTCCGGTTACCTGATTATTGGATGCGCGCAACCCCGGAGCGGGTTCCGCCTTAACCAAAACCTCCCCAAACCCACCAAGTCGCGTCTATACGTTCTGTCTGAGGAAACCTATGCCGCGACACCTCGCCGATTTCGCTCTTTGGTCCTTTCTTTTCGGCCTCGTCACCCCTTCGCAAGCCGCGGAACCGCTGTCGATTCCCGCGGATTCCGCACGCTGGAGTCTCCAGGGCCAAGCCAGGACAACCGAATATCAGGGCCGCAAGAGTATCTTTCTCGATGGCGGCGCTGCCGTGTTGAACGATCTGGAGATGCGCGACGCCGTGATCGATGTTGACGTCGCCACCCCGGCAACCCGCGGCTTCTTCGGCATTCAATTCCGCATCGCCAATGAAGGCGCCAATGCCGAATGGGTTTATCTCCGCCAACACAAATCCGGTCTTCCCGACGCGCTGCAGTACACCCCCGTCCTCAACACCGGACTCAACTGGCAACTCTACAGCGGCCCGGGCTTCACCGGCGCCATCGATATCCCCAGGGACGAATGGTTTCACGTGCGCCTTGAAGTGGCAGGCGCGCAGGCAAAGCTCTACGTGAAGAACATGGATACGCCCGCACTCCTCATGACCGATTTGAAAAGCGGTATCCAAAAGGGCCAGGTAGCGCTTGCAGTCTTAACCGGCGCGACCTACTTCTCCAACTTCGTAATCCGCCCCACGCCGGACATCCCCTGGGAACGCCACTTCCCGCCAACGCCCGCCGGCACTCTAACCAAGTGGGGCCTCTCGCCTTCCTACGATGCGCTGGAACGCAATCTGGAGCGCGCCCTTCCGCCCTCCGAAATCAGCGCCATCCCCTGGCAGGACGTCGAGGCGGAACCGCCCGGCCTGGTCGCGATCAATCGTTATCGCGAGAGTCCCCACCCGCGCGTCACCTTCGCCAATGACTTCGCAAAGCGCCTCGATCCCCAGCCCGGCGCCAAGGTCGTCTACGCGCGAACCCGCATCTCTTCCGCGCAGGCTCAAACCAAAAAGCTCTACATCGGCTACAGCGATGAGGTCAGCGTATTTCTGAATGGCGCAATTCTCTACCGCGGCCGCAGCGCTCAGAATTTCCGCGACCCCGGCTTCCTCGGCATCGTCGATGCCGAAAATGATGCTGTCTATCTCCCGTTGAAGCAGGGCGACAACGAACTCGTCTTGGCAGTCAGCGAACTCGGCGGCGGCTGGGGTTTTATCTGCCGCCTGCAAGACGTGCAGAACTAAGTGCCCGCTTCCGGTAGACTGGTTGCTGCATGAACCGCCGACAATTTGTCCTCACTTTGAGCAGCGCGCCGCTACTCGCTCAGACTCCTTCCCCCGCACCCGAGTTGGATTGGGTGGACGCCAAAAAGCTGACCGTCGAAGGCTTGGGCTTCAAGGACGTAAAATCGCCCTACGACCGCCTTCCCGGCAGGGCCGAGGGCGTGGTCCCTGCGCCAGTCTGGAACTTGAGCCGCGATTCGGCCGGCGCCCTCGTGCGCTTTGTCGCCGCCTCACCGGAGATCCACGCGCGCTGGACCGTGACCAACAAAAATCTCGCCGGAGCCAACATCACCGCCATCGCCTCTAGCGGCCTCGATCTCTACGCCCGCGCGGATTCCGGCAACTGGCGCTGGCTCGGCGTCGGCCAGCCCAAGTTCCCCGATACCACCGCGCCGCTGGTCACCGGCATTCCGGCCGCGGAGCGCGAGTTCATGGTCTATCTGCCGCTGCGCAACGGCGTCACCTCGCTCGAATTCGGCGTCCCCAAAGGCGCCACCATCAAGCCGGGGCCGCCGCGCTCCCCTGCGTCCAAACCCATCCTGTTCTACGGCACCTCCATCACCCATGGCATCGGCGCATCGCGCTCCGGCATGACCCACGTCGCGATGCTGGGCCGCACATTTCATCGCGAGGTAATCAATCTCGGCTTCTCCGGCAACGGGCGCATGGAACCCGAGGTGTTGAAGTTTGTCGCCGAACTCGATCCCGCCGTCTTCGTCTTGGATTGCCTCCCCAACATGAACGCGCAACAGGTCACCGAACGCACCGTGCCCGGCGTGAAACTCCTCCGCGAGCTGCACCCCGATACGCCGATTCTCCTCGTGGAAGATCGCAATATCCAGACCGGCTTCCTCGTCGAAGCGCGCCGCAAAGCGAATGACGCGAATCACGCCGCCTTGCGCGACGCCTTCGCCGCACTGCAAGCCGAAAAGGTAAAGAATATTTACTACCTCGAGGGCGCCAACCTGCTGGGCGATGACGGCGAGGGCACCGTCGATGGCTCCCACCCCACCGACCTCGGCTTCACCCGCCAGGCCGCCGAGTTCGAACGCGTCCTCCGCCCGGTGCTGAAATAGCCTAGCGGAAGTTCGCCACGATGCGGATTTCGTAGCGGTCCAGATCGTCCTGGCAATACAGCGCGTATCGCCCGTCCGGCGAGATCGAAAGACCCTTCGTGAATTTCGCCGGAGGCTTCGGAAGCACAGCCATCACCGTCACCTTGCGCGAATCCAGCGCGACATATTTCAGCAGCGCCGGCGTCTTCTGCGCGTCCACGAAGAAGATCCCGTCCCGCCCCAGCGTCCAGAAGCGATGTCCGGATACCGGCAGCGTCTCGCGGATCAACTCCTCGGTCTGGTCCGCCGGAGTGCCGTCCTGCAGCCGCGGCGTAAGCCGTATGCGGCGAATGCCGGGCAACTGAGGCGCCGCGAAGTAAAGATACTTCCCATCCGCGGATTCCAACATGTCATACCCTCCGCCCCGCGTCAGCAGCACCGGCTCGCCGCCCTTCGCCGGAATCTCCCAGACCCGCGTCGTTCCTCCCCGGTTGGAAATGAAGCGAATCAGTCTGCCATCCCGCGACCACGCTGGCGCCAGCGCTCCCCCCGGCGGAGCAACCAGCCGCCGCGGATTTCCGCCCTTGGCGCTCACCACCCAGATCTCCCCTTTCCCCGATGCCATTGCGTCGAACGCAATTTCGCTTCCGTCGGGAGACCACGCGGGGTGGAAGGGAAGCAGCGTTTCCGCGGGGAACTCGCGAAGGCCGGAACCATCCATATGTCCCGTCCAAAGATTCCACTGGCCCGAACGGTTCGAGATGAACGCAATCGAATTCCCGTCCGGTGAATACGCCGGATCCAACTCCTCCCGAATCGAAGGAAACAGTTTTTCGGGATCCGGCGCGGCCGCCTTGGCGATCCCCCCAAGCGGCAGCTTCAAGATATTGGCGTCCAGATTTTGCAGTACATAAGCCAGGCGCGCTTGCCGGGGCGCAATCGTAATCTGGTCGGATGCTCCTTCCAGCACAAACGGCGAGATCTGCGGCTTGCGCGTCCCCTCCACCCCGATCTGCCATAGGTCGCCCTTGCTGATCACGCCATTCCCATACACGATATTCCGGCTGTCCGGCTTCCACGAAAAGCTCGTAATCGGCACCGGACTCGTGGTCAGCAATTCCGCCTTTCCGCCCGGATACCGCATCGCCCAGAGCTCGTACGTCGCCCCATTTGCCCAGCGCAGAAAAGCGAACCATCGGCCATCCGGCGAAAAGGACGGCGAAACGTCCTCCGTCCCGTCCAGGCCCTCGGTGAATGGCTGCTCCGCTCCGCCGGCGATGGGATACCGGTACAAACGCACAGTGAATTCTCTTGGACGGTTCACGCCGATCAGCGCCTTCCCGTCCGGTGTCCAAGCCAGATATTTGCGGGCGCCGGGCAGCAATCCCGGCAGCATCGCGACCACCTGTTCCCGCCCGCCGCCCGCCGGAATCACGATCGCCTGCAGAGTCTCGCTGTCCATCCGCCGCAGAAACGCGATGCGCGATCCGTCGGGCGACCACACCGGATTGAAGTCGTCCTGCGATGCCGAGGTCAACGTCAGTGCCGCGTTCGATCCCGCTCCGCCCGAAGTCAGCCCCGCCAGGTCGCGCGTCACGATGTGGTGAATCCCCGGCGTTCCCAGGTCGGACCCATAAGCGACCGTGCTCCCGTCCGGCGAAAACGCAGGCGCTGTTTCCGATGCCGGCTCGCTATCCAGCGGAAAGCTCTGCAACAACATCGCCTTGCCATCGGGCCGCTGCGAGGGCATCGCGCGCCACGCCGCAATGCCGCCTCCGATCAGACAAACGGCGAGCGCCGCCGCTGCCCACGCTACTCCGCGGTGCGCAACTCGCGGCATCGCGATGGCATCCAGTTGCGGCGCCACCTCCGCTGCCGTGGGGCGGTCCGCGGCCGACTTACTGAGCATCGAACGCACCAGCCGGTCGAGTTCCTTGGGCATCGCGCCAACCGCATCCGGCAGCGGCGGCGGCGCCAATCCCAAAATCATCCGCGTCGTCGCATCGGCCGAATCGCCGCGGAACGGATTGGTTCCCGATGCCAGTTCGTAGAGCACCACCCCCAGTGAAAAAATATCGCTCGCGGCAGTGATCGGCCGCTGCTCGATCTCTTCCGGCGACATGTACCCAAGCGTGCCCAGTGCCAGTTCGTCCTCCGCCCGGTCCACGCCGGCCCGCCGCGCCAGTCCGAAGTCGAGAACCTTCACATATCCGTCCGGGCGCAGCATCAGATTCTCCGGCTTGATGTCCCGGTGCACGATGCCGCGTGCGTGCGCCTCCGCCAGTGCGCGGGCGATCTGCCGGCCCCATAGCGCTAATCGCTCCACCGGCTGCGCCCTGCCGCAATGCTGCCGCAGCGAAGTCCCTGTCACCAGCTCCATCGCAATCGCCACCGTGGGGCCGGAGCGGATCACCTCGTACACCGTGACGATGTTCGGATGATTCAGCGCCGACGCCGCCTGTGCCTCGCGAATGAACCTCTCGGAACCGGAAGCTTCGGCCTTCGGCGTGATCACCTTCAACGCCGCTTCGCGGTTGAGATCCGGATCGTGCGCCGAATAAACTCTCCCCATTCCTCCCTGGCCAACAAACCCGGTGATGACAAAGCGTCCCAGCGAGGTGCCATTCGGCAGCCGGTTCGCCGGCGGCTGTAAAGCCGGGTAACCAGATGACGCTGGCTCCCGAGAGCTATCCCCATCGGGAGTCGCCGCGATTTCTTCCAACATTGCCAGCACCTTGTCCGCGATCTCCTGATCCGGTGCCGCGCCCTCGATATACGCCTGCCTCTCCGGCCCAGACAGGGGGGCGGCTGCTTCGTAGATGGCGAATGCCAAATGCCAGCGCTCGTCCGTCACTGGTTTGCAGCCCCGGTGAAGGCATCTTCCAGCCAGTTCCGGGCGAAAGTCCAATGGCGCGCCACGGTAGCCGTGCCGCAGCCCATCTCCACCGCGATCTCCTCGCGCGTCAGGCCTTCGAACACCCGGAGTTCCACCACTCGCCGGAGCGCGGGATTGATCGCCGCCAATCGGTTTAGCGTATCGTCAATCTCCAGCAGCGCCTGCTCCGTGCCGGATCCGGGCGTCGGAAAATCGGGCAGCCCCGCCTTCCCCGCACGCTTCGATAGCGGCCGCGCGTGATGAATCAGCAGCCTCTTCATCAGGTACGCCGCCAGCCCTAGAAATGCCGCCTTCTCGTCCGCTCCGCCCGTAGAGGTCGATCGCAGCGCTTTGACCTTCACCAGTTCCAGATACAGCTGATGCACCAGCGCGGTGGGCTGCAGCGTGTGATCCACCCGCTCGGCGCGCATTCGCGCGGCGGCGATCCGGCGCAGTTCCGGATAGAAGATCTCCACCAGCCTGCCCGCCGCTCCCTGATCGCCCTTGCGAAAGCTGGCCATAAGGTTCGCTACGGTGTCCGGTTGCAGGGTCGGCGAAATGATCAACTTGGACACATTCTAACCTGCGCGAAAATAAATTTCCCGCCGGTGATACAATTTGCCCCTCCGCTCTCCCATTACCCGATGAGTCGCAGTTCCAAGGAGGGATAACGGAATGCCGGAGCGGAAGTGGATCATGTTTAGGGTGGCGAGCCTGGGATTCGCCGCCGTTATCGCCTGGATGGGCGCGGCAGTTGCTCTTGCCGCCGAAGACGGCCATCGCGGTGGCAAGGAAAAGACCCTGTATATCTGGGCCGGCGATCAGGCCCACAAAGCCCCGGATTTCCTGGCCGTGATCGATTTCGACGAGGAGTCCGCAAACTACGGCAAAGTGATTAAGACGGTGCCGCTGCCGCCTCCCGGCAATGTCGGCAACGAAGCCCACCACTGCCACCTGAACTCGACTGGAAAAATTCTCGGCTGCGGCGGCCTCTTGAGCGTTCTCAAAGGGCAGAACGGAATCTTTTTCTTCGATGTCAGCGACGCTCGAAACCCAAGATTCCTGTTTTCCTCCAAGGCCGTGGAATCTGCCATCACGGACGATTTTCTTCCCACCGAGGAAGGCGGCTTCCTCATTACCCAAATGGGATCGGCCACCGGAGGCGCTCCCGGCCGGGTCGCGGAATTCGACGGTCAGTTGCACTTCGTCGGCAATCATTTCGGGCAGGTCTCGATGTTTCAGGAATTCCCCAAGACTCCGCCGGTGGACGGCTTCAACCCGCATGGAATCTCCGCCCGGCCGGATTTGAACGTCATGATGACCGCGGATTTCATCCTGCCCAGCAGCACCCTCACCGGCTCTCCGGGCCCCGAACTCCGCGGCTCGGTCCGCATTTGGAACTATCGCAAGCGCAAACTCGTCGGCACCATCAACCTCCTCTCGCCCAGCGGCGGACCGGCACTCGGCACGATGGATGTGAAGATGCTCCCTAAGGATCCAACCGGCATTGCCTACACCGCCGGAATGTTCGATGGCCATATCTACGCGATCGATCCGGTTGCCGGTACCGGCGTCGCGGCGTTCGACATGGCGAACGTAACTCCGCGCGTGAAAACCGATGTCAGCGGAGGCATGGGCCAGATCCTGGCGACGCCGCAGAGCGGCGACCGCCTGCTGGTGGGAATGTTTCAGGCCGGCCAGGTCGTAATGCTCGATACCACGCAGCGCACATTCCTCAGGCAGGTGACAACCGTTACCCTGGGTCCTCCCAACAGCGGCCCGCACAACATCGTGCTCTCGAACGACGATACGCGCCTGGTGGCCACGGATTACTTCCTGAACGAGGACGAGGCGGGCATCATCCACTTCGAAGGCGACCACAAAGTGCACGTCGTGAAAGTCACCAACGATTCGCTCACCGAAGATACCCGCTTCCAACTCGATTTCAATACCGCTTTCCCGACGGGCCCCGCGCGTCCCCACGGGATCGCGATGAAATAGGAGACTCCGTGCACCGCGCAGCCCTGCCCTTCAATCCGCGGCGTTGCCTGTACTGCCTCGGCGTTGCGATCCTGGTCTGCGCCGCATACTTTGCGGGGCATGCGTCTCGCGCCGCCGCCGTCGTCAATGCCGGCGGCAGTCCCCGTCCCGTGCTCTATTACATCGACCCCATGCATCCGTCCTATCGCTCCGCGCAGCCCGGCAAAGCGCCCGATTGCGGAATGGATCTCCAGCCGGTGTACGTCAACACCGTTGCGATGGCCGCCGGCAGTGTTCACCTGTCTGAAGAGCAGGAGCAGGCCGGCCATCTGCAAACCGAACCGGTGGAAGCTGCGCCCGCATCCCGCACCGTCCGCACCGCGGGCCGCGTCATTCCCGATGAGGGCCGCACCTACCGCGTCTCCGCCGGCGTCGATGGTTGGGTCAGGCGCGTCTTCTCAGATCGCACCGGAGACCAGGTCGCGCGCGGCCAGGCTCTCTCGGCCTTTTACAGCAAAGATATCTCCGCGCCCCAGCAGGCCTATGTCTACGCGCTCGAGGCCCACGAACGGCTCGCGGGCATTCCATCCGCTGCCGCGGAATCCGTGGCGCTCGCTGCCCAACAACTCTCCACCGCGCGCGATAATCTCGAATTCGTCGGCATGGGCCGCGTGCAAATGGAAGAGCTCAGCCGCACCAGGCGCGAGGTCTTCGATATCAACCTCACCGCGCCCGCCGCCGGCCGAATTCTGGAACGCCACGTCGCCGTGGGTCAGCGCTTCATGAAGGGAGAACTGCTCTACCGCATCGCGAACCTCGACCATGTCTGGGTCCTGGCGGACATGCAGCGCGGCGAGGATGCCCTGCTCGGCGCGTCCGCCACGGCACGAATCCGCGTGCCGGGCCTGCCCCCGCTAAACGCGCGCATCGCGCCCGCCACCCCGCAATTCGATGAGCAGGGACGCTCCGGGAAACTACGCCTCGAAGTCGATAACCCGCGCGGCAATCTCGTCCCCGGCATGATCGTCGATGTCGAACTCGACGCTCCCGCCGCTTCCGCCATCTCCATTCACGCCGACGCCGTGATCGATTCGGGAACCGCACAGCGTGTCTTCGTTGCGCTCGGCAACGGGCACTACGAATTGCGCGACGTCGAGACCGGCTGGCAGCATGGCGACCGCGTGGAAATCCGCCGCGGCCTGCAGCCCGGGGAGCGCATCGTGACCGCCGGCGCCTTCCTGCTCGATTCGGAAAGCCGCATGAAGAGTCATGATTGATCGCCTGATCGAGCTCTCCGCACGGCATCGCGCCACCGTCCTCGGCCTCGTGCTGGCGATGGCGATGTGGGGCGCCTGGAGCATCAGGCAAATTCCCATCGACGCCTTTCCGGACCTCAGCGACACTCAGTTGGTTCTCTACTCGCGTTGGGATCGCAGCGCCGATCTCATCGAAGATCAGGTCACCTACCCCATCGTCACCGCCATGTTGGGAGCGCCGAAAGTTAAGGCCGTGCGCGGCGTTTCCGATTTCGGCTATTCCTTCGTCTACGTCGTCTTCGAGGATGGCACCGACCTCTATTGGGCGCGCTCCCGAACTCTCGAGTATCTCGCCGGAGTGCTCTCCACCTTGCCCGCCGGCGTCAAGACCGAACTCGGGCCCGATGCCACCGCGCTCGGATGGGTCTATCAGTATGCCTTGACGGACGACTCCGGAAAACTCTCCCCGGCGGAATTGCGAACTACCCAGGACTTTTTTCTGCGCTACCACTTGCGCGCAGTTCCGGGCGTGGCGGAAGTAGCCTCGGTCGGCGGTTTCGTGCCCCAATACCAGGTCACCGTGGATGCGGGCCGCCTGCGCGCACTCGGCATCCCGTTCGCCGCCGTAGTCGATGCGGTGCGGCGAAGCAACGTCGAAACCGGAGGCCGCCAGCTGGAGTTCGGCGGCGCCGAATATATGATCCGCGGCCACGGCTATTTGAAGAATCCGCGCGACCTGGAAGAGGCCGTGGTGGCAGGCGGAGTGGTAGCCGGAGGAGGAACCTCGCAAACGGTGCGCATCAAAGATATCGGCAGCGTCACGCTCGGCCCGGAAATGCGCCGCGGCGTGGCAGACCTGGACGGCCTCGGAGAGACCGTCTCCGGAATCGTCGTCATGCGCCAGGGCACCGACGTCGTGGACCTCATCGATCGCGTCAAAGCCAAGCTCAAGCAGATCGCCCCCGGTTTGCCGGCCGGAGTCCGCGTGATTCCGGTCTACGATCGCTCCACCCTGGTCCACCGCGTGATCGCGACATTGCGTACCGCGCTGCTCGAAATCATCATCACCGTGGTCGTGGTGATCCTGCTCTTCCTCTGGCACCCTCCCAGCGCCGCTATCCCCATCCTCACCATTCCACTCACGGTATTGACGGTGGCGGTGCCGTTCCACCTGCTGGGAATGTCGTTCAATGTCATGTCGCTCGGCGGCATTGCGATCGCGGCGGGCGCGCTGGTGGACGCGGCCATCGTGGTGGTCGAGCAGACCCACAAGAAACTGGAGGACTGGCAGCGCGAGGGCGGCCAGGGGGACACGCAAGACGTCATCCTGAGCGCGGTCAAAGAGGTCGGCCGGCCGGCATTTTTTGCGCTTCTCATTATGGCGGTGGCGTTCCTCCCGGTGCTCGCCCTCGAAGGGCAGGAGGGCCGCCTCTTCCATCCGCTCGCTTATGCCAAGAGCCTGACCATGCTGGTCGCCGCGCTGCTCGCCATCACGTTGGACCCGGCGTTGCGGCTGACCTTCTCCGGTCTCGCGCTGCGCGATTTTGGGAAGCGATGGTGGGGCCGGCTCATGAACGCCGCACTCCGCGGTAAGATCCGCCCCGAAGAACACCACCCGCTCAGCAGCCTGTTGGTCCGCATCTATCAGCCTGCCCTACATGCATGCCCTGCACCACAAGGGGCTCGTGGCAGCGGTCGTCCTGGTGGCCGCCGTCACCGCCGTCCCGGTGTATCGCAGGCTGGGCAGCGAGTTCGTTCCCCCACTCGATGAAGGCGTGCTGCTCTACATGCCTTCCACCGCCTCCGCCATCTCGGTTACCGAGGCGAAGCGGCTGCTGCAGCTTACCGATGCGCGGCTCAAGAGCCTGCCCGAAGTGGCCCACGTCCTGGGCAAGGCCGGACGCGCCGATACCTCCACCGATGTGGCGCCGCTCTCCATGCTCGAAACCGTCGTCGTGCTGAAGCCGCGCGAGCAGTGGCCGCGCAGCATGTCGCAACAGGAACTCATCGACAAGCTCGACGCCGCCATGAAATTTCCGGGGGTCGCCAACGCCTGGACTATGCCGGTCCGCGGCCGCGTAGACATGCTCGCCACCGGCATGCGCAGCCCCCTGGGCTTGAAGATCGCCGGGCCCGGCCAGCAGATCATTCAGGATCTCGGCATCCGCGTGGAAGAACTGCTGCGCGGCGTCCCGGGCGCCCGCACCGTCTTTGCCGAACGAATCAACGACGGCCGCTACATCGATGTCGATTGGGACCGCGGCGCATTGGCGCGTGCCGGCATCTCCATGGAAGAGGCCCAGGCCGCGGTGCAAAATGCGATCGGCGGTGAGAACATCACCACCGTCATTCAAGGCCGGGCGCGCTACCCCGTAAACGTGCGCCTGCCCCGCGACTCGCGCGATAACCTCGATGCCCTGCGCCAGGTGCTGGTCGGCGGTTCCGAAGGCCGCGACACCGTACCCCTGGGACAATTGGCCGTCGTGCGTGTCGTCTCCGGACCGGCCATGATTCGCGACGAGAACGCCATGCTCACCGGCTACGTGTACCTGGACCTGGATGGCCGCGACGCGGAGGAGTACATCGCCGAGGCGTCCGGCCTGCTCGCGCGGAAATTGAACCTGCCCGCCGGCTATACGCTCTCCTGGAGCGGCCAGTATGAAGCCTTCCGCCGCATGAATCTCCGCCTCCTCCATGTTGTTCCGCTAACCCTGCTCTTGATCGCCGTGCTGCTCTACTGGAATACCCGGTCGGCCGCCAAAACAGGTCTGGTGTTGCTGGCCGTACCGTTCTCGGCCATCGGCGCGGTCTGGAGCCTCTACCTGTTGGGATACCCCATGAGTCCGGCGGTCTGGGTGGGCCTCATCGCGCTCCTCGGCGTGGATGCGGAGACCGGAACGTTCATGGTGCTGTATTTGGATCTCGCCTGGCAAAAGGCGGTAGCGGGAGGATGCATGCGAACGCCCGCGGACCTGCGCCAGGCCGTCCTTTCCGGCGCGGCACGCCGCATCCGTCCCAAATTCATGACCGTCGCCACTATGTTCCTCGGCCTCGTACCCATCCTCTGGTCCACAGGCGCCGGCGCCGAAGTGATGAAGCGGATCGCCGCTCCCATGGTCGGCGGTCTGGCGACTTCGTTCCTGATGGAACTGATTGTCTATCCCGTGATCTACGAACTCTGGAAATCACGCGGGCTCGCCGCGGTATCGATCCTCTCCGATCTGTCTTCTCCAAGCGAGGCTACGCCGTTTCTGCCGGGGTATAATCAGTCTCATTCGTGAGGGCATCCGGCATGAATTACGGTGCGGTACTTTTGGCCT
This sequence comes from uncultured Solibacteraceae bacterium, assembly GCA_963811575.1. GTDB lineage: Bacteria > Acidobacteriota > Terriglobia > Bryobacterales > Bryobacteraceae > Solibacter. Next base: position 1,762,974 of record CAWERY010000018.1, read on the forward strand.
TCGGTCTCCTGAGCGCAGAGCTCTTCGTTCTCGCCGCTCAGCAGCCCGTTCCGGCGGCCGTGTTCACTGCGGCTCAGGCAGACGCGGGCCGCGCGGCCTTCGAGAACACCTGCGCCAAATGTCACACAACCACGCTGCTCGGACGCAAGGGGAATGGCGATTCCGCTGAACTCCCCCCGGTTCGTTCGCTGTCGGCCGCTTATCAGGAATTCATCGGAACTCGCGGTTATGTTGCCCCGCTTGCCGGTAAGGAATTCCTGGCGCGCTGGGGATCGAAAACGGTAGCGGAGTTGATCGCCCGGTTTCAGGAAACCGTGGTAAGTTTCCCGCCGGAAGGCATGACGCCTGAGACCACCGTAAATATCACGGCGTACATTTTGCAGGTCAACGGGGCGCCGGCCGGAAGCCGCCCGCTGACCAGAAACACCGGCGTGGCTGTCGGCGCGATCACCAGATAATCCCCGCACTCGATTGACCCAGTAACTACAGTCTCGCCGGGGTCGCCTTTACCAATAGGCCAGCTTGCACTTATGGAGAGATGATGAGGAAAATAATCCGAGGATTGATATACCAGAAATGGTTTTACGCCTTCTTGACCGTGGTGCTCTGGTTCGACTGCTGGACCGACCTGGAAGACGTGATTGAAGCCGTCAGCCCCCGCGAAATCGTTTCCCTGGCCATGTCGTCAACCGCCGCTATTCTGGTCACCCTGGTCTTCGTGGATCTGCACTTCCGCTGGCCTCCGGGGGGCCGGTGAACCCGTATGGCTACGGTGCTCGTGGTTGACGACGACGAAGGCATCCGGCAAATCGTCGCGCTCATCCTGCAACAGAACGGCCACCAGGCACTTTTGGCTTGCAATGGCCTGGAAGCGCTCATGGTCTATTCTTCCTATCGCGCCAGCTTCGATCTGGTGTTGACCGACGTCGATATGCCGCAGATGGATGGCATTGAGTTAGCGGCTCGCATTCGTGCCGGCGACCCCTATAAGAAAATTCTCTTGATGAGCGGCCGGAGCTTCGGACGATCACAGGATCCCCAAAGAATATACCCTGATCACAAAGCCGTTTCTACCAAATCAGCTTCTGGCCGCGATTGACCGTGAACTCAATGGCTAGCGCGCGCCCGAAGAATCATCCGCCGCAATGTGCGCGAGTTGATAGCGCTTGTACGGCTGCATCGCGATCGCCTCGAACTTCCAGCTTTCGTACGGCCCGAGTGCGGCCAGGTTCGTCATGGCGCCGCCCACTACATCGCCGCCGGCATCGTAGAGCTTGTATTCCACTTCGACGTAGTTGAACCGCTTCTCGCAATTGTTGCGCACCCATCCGGCGATCCGGCTGAATCCGTCGCGCGCGGTGCCCTGGTCGGAAGTCAGTTCCAGGCAAGGTCGAGATGCGGATACCGCCGGCGCCGAGGCGGTCACAACATGGTCCTCCTGCTCAAAGTGAGAGAGCCGGGGAAATACGTAGAGCAGGAGGTATCCGCAGCCCACCATCGTGACCGCATACAGCAGCCATGGGAAAACCTTCGTCCGTTTTTTCTTACTCTGCACGTCTTCTGTGTTCAGGTCTTCAGTGTTCAGGTCTTCAGTATTCAGTTCTGTATTCACGGTGTCTCCGATTTCTGCGTTTCAATCTTGCTGACGAAACTCAGTCTATCGGGACACGCCAATTTCCGTCCTCCCCAACTTGGGTAGTACAGTTTTGCTTTCCAGTACCCCGCTCGTGAGGGGAACAGTTAACCAGTACTACCGGTCACTGGCCCGGGGAACCATCTTTATGCAGATGAAGGTCTCGGGGCCCTGATGGCAAGACTTGGGGTGATACCGCCGGTGGAACTCACTGGCATGCCACATGCTTTGTCCTAGACGTGAGATCCAAGTCGCTAAGCCTGATAACTCTAAGTTTTCTTATACTTGCGTGGAGTGCATTTCGGATCGTGCAGGCGCGCAATCGAACCGTATCACCGCCGATGGACGAATATGAACGAACACTGCGCGCGCTCGACCAATATCGCGCCCTTGCTGCCCAGGACGAAGGAGCGCTCCTCACCGACACGGGCCAAACTGTGGAACCGGGCGATTCCTACGCCGGCGCACCGCGCCTGGCCCGCCTGCTCACGTTGCTCGGCGATCTTCCGCCAGATGCGGTCCCGCAAGATTCGGAGGTTTACCAGGACTCGCTGGTCCCCGCGGTCAAGCGATTCCAATCCCGTCACGGGCTGGAACCGAACGGCAAGATCGATGCCACCACGCTCGAGCAGCTCAACACGCCGCTCAGCTTCCGGGTTCGACAATTGGAACTGGCGCTGGAACGCTGGCGGCGGCGTCCCTACGATCCCTCCCGTCCGGCGATTGTTTTGAATCTGCCCGAATTCCGGCTGCGCGCTTTCAGCGGAGCCAGCGCCGCTGGTTACGATCCCGAACTCGAAATGAACATAGTCGTCGGGCAGGGCCCCGATCACAAAAGTCCCGTCCTGCTGTCGCAGCTTGACCTCGTGATCTTCTGCCCCTACTGGAACGTCCCGGCCAGCATTCAACGCAAGGAACTGTTGCCGGAGATCAAGCGAGACTTTTCCTGGATCTCGGCGAATCGCTTCGAGCTGGTCACTCCGCAGGGTGAAGTATCCAAGGAGGAAGTCTCCGAACAAGTTGTGTCCAGGATTGAAAAGGGCGCGCTTCAGCTCCGCCAGAAACCAGGCCCGAAGAATACCTTGGGGCTGGTGAAGTTCGTGTTTCCCAATGAAAATGGCGTATACATGCACGACACATCGGCACGCTGGCTGTTCGCGCAGGCCCGCCGCGATCTCAGTCATGGCTGCATTCGCGTCGAAAAGCCGGAAGCCTTGGCGACTTGGGTACTGAGCGCGCAATCCGGCTGGTCTCCGGAACGCATCCAGGAAGCGATGCAAGGCACTGAATCCGTCTGCGTGAAGGTCAAGCGCCCGATTCAAATCGCGATGATGTACGCGACCGCCGTGGTACTGAAAGACGGCGAAGTCCACTTCCTCCGCGACATCTATGGCGAGGACGCCGCTCTCGAAAAAGAACTTGCGGCGCGGCGAAAGTAGCCATGAGGGATAGCGCCGCTTCTCTCGCCTGCAACCGCCGGGCCTTCCTTGCATTTCTGGCCGGCAGCCCATATGTCGCCGCGCTTGGCGGAATTCGCGCCTTTGCGCAGCACGCGCCGGAGGTCGCCGCACTTCTGGCAGACCCGAAGGACGCGCTTGACGTCATGGATTTTGAGGAAGCCGCGCATCGCAAGGTGCTGCCCGTTCACTGGGCGCACATGGCCAGCGGAGTGGACGACAACGCCACTCTCCGCGCCAACCGCGAAGCCTTCCAGCATGTGCAACTGCGCCCGCGCCGCCTTCGCGACGCGACGAAGGTCGATATGCGGACGGACCTGTTCGGCACGGTATACGACAGCCCCATCTTCACGTGCCCCACCTCGGGGGAGAAAGGGATTCATCCCGATGGCGAGATCGCGGTAGCGCGCGCTACCAAGGCGCGAGGCGCCATGCAGATGCTCTCCAACTCTACGTCGGTCGGTGTGGAGGAGGTGAACTCCGCGCACGGCAGGCCGGTCTGGTTTCAGCTCTACGCCCCCACCGCGTGGGCGGCATGCGAGAAAATCGTGCGGCGCGTCGAAGCGGCAGGCTGTCCCGTGATCGCCCTCACCGTCGATACCACTACTGGGCGGAATAGCGAAAGCTACCTTCGCGCGCTCCCGAAAGATCTTCGGCCGTGCCTGTCCTGCCATGAGGGCGGCTTGGGTCCCAACGTCAAGGCGCGAAGAATGTACGACGGCATCGACATGAAAGGGGTCGGCCTGCAAAATCCGGCGATGACCTGGGAATTTGTCGATCGCCTCCGAAAATCGACCCCGTTGAAGCTTTTCATCAAAGGCATCGATACCGGCGAGGACGCGCGCCTCGCCGTGGAACACGGCATGGACGGCGTTTTGGTCTCCAACCACGGCGGCAGGGCCACGGAGACCGGACGGTCCACCATCGAGGCGCTGCCCGAAGTGGTGACCCAGGTCGGCGGTAGAATTCCGGTGTTCCTGGACGGCGGCGTTCGCCGGGGAACCGATGTATTCAAGGCGCTCGCTCTCGGCGCCAAAGCAGTCGGTATTGGCCGCCCGTTCCTCTGGGGCCTGGCAGCCTTCGGGCAACCCGGCGTGGAGCGGGTGCTCCAAATACTCCAGGCCGAGTTGAAATTGGCAATGGGAAACTGCGGTGCGCCGGCAGTGGCAGCGATAGACCGCTCTTACGTCGCCACCCCAGACTGGCGGCCCTGAATTAGCTTCCCGGGGCCCGATAGGTCACCGGTTTTGCCAGCGCCTCGTCCGCCTCGTCTACGGTCAAGAGTACCGTGGTCTTGGTGCGCGCCATTCCGCTGGCGCACGCCGCGGAACCCAGAGCGGCCGCGCTGACGTGGTCCGGCATGTCCACAATCAGAAGCACATCGCTTTCGCCAAGGCAGAAGTAAATGGCATCGAGTTTCCCGCCCATTTTCTTCACCGCCTGCGCGATGGCAGTCTTCCGGCCGGAGGGTTTGTCCTTGGCCAGCGCTTTGTGTCCCTCGGCTGTATAAGTGGCTTCCACTAAGAATTTCGGCATGAGATAGTTCCTTTCGGTTCCTGAATTCGAGAGGGGCCGCGCCGCCTGAGCCTGTGCAAGTATACTCGCTGAATTCGCGAAACGCGACCCTGTGGCGATATATAATCTCCGTCATGCGCCGCAGGCGTTTTCTCACGTTCTCCGCAACCGCCCTGGGCGGACTACTGGTCTTTACGCTGGACCGGAAGCCGCTCCGCGTCCACGCGCAGTCCGGCAAAACCATCCGCGTCCCGCTGCGCTTCTTCGACGAACGGGAGGCCTTGATCATCGCCGCGGCCGTGGCGCGGATCTTTCCGAGCGATGAAACCGGCCCGGGTGCGCCGGAGGGCGGCGTTGTGCTTTACATCGATCGCCAACTCGCCGGCCCCTACGGACGCGATCGCTATCGGTACACGCAGCCTCCCTTCGAGGCAGGCGTACCGGAGCAGGGCTACCAGGGCCAAGCTACCCCGCGCGAGTTATATCGCGCAGGCTTGGTGACACTGGCTGGCCTTGACAGCCTGGGCCCCGCCGAACAGGACGCAAGGCTGCAAAAAATCGAAGGTACCTACTTCTTCGAGCTCCTGCGCCAACATACGCTCGAGGGCATGTTCTCTGACCCGATGCACGGCGGGAATACCGATCTGATCGGCTGGCAAATCATCGGGTTTCCGGGACCGCAGATGAGTTGGACGAACCACATAGACCAGCACTACGCCAAGGAATTCCGTCCCAAGCCGATGAGTCTCAGCGACGTTGTGGGGCACAAAGTGAAACCGTGGGAGGAATTGGAATGAAGACCCTTCCGCATACCGGCGTCGTGATCGTTGGCGGCGGGTGGACCGGTTTGCTGCTGGCGAAGGAGCTGGGCGCCAGGACGTCACAATCGGTGGTGGTGCTCGAGCGCGGCGGACCGCGCCAGACCGCCGATTACTTCGAAGGCATGGACGAACTGGAATACGCTATCCGCAACCGCATGATGCAGGAGGTGTCCAAGGAGACCGTGACCTTTCGCCACACGATGAAGGATCGTGCGCTGCCGATTCGCCAGTTCGCGTCTTTCCTTCCCGGCACCGGTGTGGGCGGCTCCGGGGAGCACTGGAATGGGATCACGCCGCGGTTCCTACCCATCTCTTTCGAAATGCGAACGCGCACTCTGGAACGCTACGGCGCAAGCCGCCTGCCGGGTAACCATGCGCTGCAGGATTGGGGCATCACGTACGACGAGTTAGAGCCCTATTACACCCGCGCCGAACAACTCCTCGGCATATCCGGAGCAGGCGAGAATCCTTTGGAAGGTCCGCGATCGGCCGCGTATCCAACGCCCCCGCTCAAGATGGGCTACTTCCCTGCCCTGTTCGCCGAAGCCGCCCGATCGCAGGGCTATCATCCGTTTCCAACGCCCGCGGCGAATTTGAGCACGGCCTACCGGAACCCCGATGGCATCATTCGCCCTGCCTGCCAGTATTGCGGCTTTTGCGATCGCTTCGGCTGCATGGTGGGAGCAAAAGCGCAGCCGACGAATACCCTGCTGCCCATCGTCAAACGGCAAAAGGGCGTGTCCCTGCGCACCGGGACCAACGTGCGGCGCATCCGCCACAAAGATGGCAAGGCGACAGGCGTCCTCTATGTGGATGCCGGCGGCGAAGAGGTTTTTCAACCGGCGGACCTGGTGGTGCTGGCATCGTGGACGTTGAACAACACCCGGCTGCTGCTGCTCTCGGAGATCGGCCAAGCCTACGATCCGGTCTCCGGAAAAGGTCAGGTGGGGCGCAACCTGACACATCAGACGAACGCCCGTGCCCCCATTCTTTTCTTCGATCAGCCTCTCAACCAATTCATGGGCTCGGGCGCAAATGGTGTCACGATCCGCGATCTCGATGGCGATAACTTCGATCACGATGCCCTGGATTTTATCGGCGGCGCCGCGATTTCCGCCCCGGCCCTCGGACACCGGCCGATCGGCAGCTTCGGCACGGTGCCTCCCTCCGTGAAGGCTAAGTGGGGTTCCGAATGGAAGAAAGCGGCAATCGAATCGTTTGACCGGTGCGCGAACCTAATCCTTGGCGGAGAGCACTTAGCGTATCGGACTAACTTCATGGATCTGGACCCCACTTACCGCGATTCGCACGGCGACCCGCTGCTGCGCATGACCCTGGACTGGAACCAGAACGAGTACAACCTGATCCGTTTCATGACGAGTAAGATGGCGCTCGTTGGCCGCGCCATGGGCGCGCGGGAAATGATTACGCCGCCCTTGCGGCGGTATGACGTCCAGACCTATAAGTCCTCTCACGTGCAGGGCGGGACCATCATGGGCTCCTCTCCGGAAAACTCCGTGTTGAACCCATGGCTGCAGCACTGGCAGTACTCGAATCTATTCGTGCTGGGCGCATCGTCCTTCCCCCAGAACCCTTCGGGGAATCCGACGCTGACAGTTCTGGCGCAGACCATGCGCACCGCGGATACAATCGTGAGCCGCTATTTGAAACGGCCCGGACCTCTCGCCTGAAGAGCCGAAGAGTTCCCGCCAGCACTTCTCGCAACCGGCTTAGCAGCGTCTGTTTTGTAAGGTTCTGAAGGAAGTCCACCTCCGGGCGAGCGCAGCGTTCGCCTGGCGGGGCTCGGGATAACCTGACATATAGAGAACCTTCATCTGCGGATAGAAAGGGCGTAGGTGCTCTGCCAATTGAGGACCCGACATATTCGGCATCACCACGTCCGTCAGCAGCAGATCCAACGGACCGGTGTGTTGCAGAGCGATTTGAGTAGCTTCCTCAACGTCTTTGCCGGTGAGCACCTGATATCCCGCTCCCTCTAAAAGCCTGCAAACCGGCCGCGGTGGGCCTGTGCAGACTTCGAACTGCAGACCTCTACCCGTGTCAAGGTGGCGCTCTAACCAAGGCTCTGAGTGTACAGGCACCCTCGGGGTCGACTGAAGATTCGATGCTTATATCATGCGATATCGTGACGTAACTACAGCTCCGACGACTCCACACCATCAATGAGCCCCAGGCCCGTGCCTTTCCCGACCTCCTTGGTGGTAAAGAATGGATCGAAAACCGAGCTGGCCGTTTTTGACCATTCCACGCACGGTGTCCCTGACCGTAGCGGGACGTCAGGTCACTGAAGGTGTTGCGTAGAAAACGGCGTGGTCCACGATGTCGGCGGTTTCGATGGTCAGCGTACCGCCGTGAGGCATGGCATCTCGCGAGTTCACCACAAGATTCATGAGGATCTGATCGAGTTGGCCTCGATCCGCTTTCACCAGGCTCATCGCGGAACCTGGATGAAACACCAGGTGGATATCTTCCCCGACCAGCGGCCGCATCAGCGTTTCGCAGTCCGCGATCACGAGATTCAAGTCCAGGACTTCGGCTTGCAGGGCTCGCTTGCGGCTGAACGCCATAAGCTGCTGGGTCGTCGCGACGGCCCTCTCGGCGGCTTTCCGAATCCCATGAGTGGCTCCATGAGAGGGTCTCCGCTCTTATCCTGAAGCGCCGAAATGATCGAGCAAAAGGATGATACTCATCAGGTTGCCGAAGTCGTGAGCGAAGCCCCGGTCAGGCGGCAGATCGACTCCATTTTTTGCGATTGGGCGAGTTGCGCATGCAGGTTCTCCCGTTCGTTTTCGGTTCGCTTGCGCTCGATGCTGAGAGCGATTCGATTCGCGACCAGGGCCAACCCCCGGAGGGCCAGATCTGGAAGTGGCTGCCGGGAGAACATCCCGATCACTCCCAAGAGCCGATCCTCCACCAGCAGGGGATACCCGGCAAAAGCGACAAGGGCCTGTTCCTTGGCCCAGTCCTGGTTGTGGACCGAGGGGTCGCCAATCACATTGTTTGTCAGCAGCGGCTGCTTTTCCGCCGCAATCCGGCCGATCTTGTACTGGCCGACCGGAACCTGCCGGTGGGAACCATCGATATGCGTGTAGAGGCCCGCGCTCGCCTGAAGTTCGAGCATGGCGCCATCCTGGTTCAAGGTCCATATGCGGGAGAAGGCGCCGTTAAGCACCCGGACCACGACTGCGCAGCATTCCTGCAAGGCGTTAGTTAGAGACGTTTGCGTGGCGAACACCTCACCCACCGCTAACTCCAACTGATTGAGAAGGTTGATTTCTTTAAGCGCCTCATCCGCCCGTTTGCGCTCGGTCACGTCCTGAACCGTGCCGACCATGACTGTCGCTTGGCTATAGCTGCTGAAAACCATCTCGCCTTGGCCGCTTAAAATGCGAATTGAGCCATCTTGCCGGCCACGCGTAAAAATTCCAGAGGCCCCGGGGAATGACCCGCCGCTGTGGCGCTGATCGACTCTTGCATAGGCCGTGCGATCGTCCGGGTGCATCAAGCCAATCACCGATTCAACTGAAGGCGTGAACGTATCCGGGGAAACGCCATAGATCGCATAGGTTTCGTCCGTCCAAACGAGGCTGCGGGAGGTCGGGTCAAAACTCCAACTCCCGATGTGGGCAACGCGCTGGGAGACTGACAGCAGATGTTCCTTTTTCCGCAGGTCCTCCTCTACTCGCTTGCGAGTGGAGATGTCCGTGATGATTGCGATGAGGCCGATGATTCGACCGAGGTTATCTCTTATGGCATCAGCGCGTTCATAGGCGGGAAAAGTTCGACCACTCTTCGTCACCATTTCCAGCTCACCTGCCCAGGGCTTTCCGCTGGTGATCGCCTCGAACAGCTCCTTCTCAATTTGCGGGTCTTTGATCAGAGCCAGGCTTCCGCCGGCCGCTTCCAGCTCTTCCGCGGTCGTGTATCCGAACAAACTCGACAGCGCCGCATTCTGGTAATAGTGATGTCCGTCAACGTCCGAAATGCTCACCGCGTCACCGGTGGACTCAACCGCTTTCATGATAATGGCAAGCGTCTCGTCGGCCCGCCTGCGCTCGGTGATGTCGGTGCAACTACCGCGGTAGCCCCGTAGGGTACCGTCGGAGTTACGCATAGGGATGCCGCTGGTGGAGCCCCAGGCGATGCGGCCATCCTTCCTTTCCACGGGGTGAACTACGTCCTGGAACGGCAGCATCCTCGCGGTCACCTCAGAGACGGTTGTCTGGAATGCCTCACGTCCTGCTGGGGGATGCAGCTCGTAAAAGTGCATCCGGCCTACGACTTCATCCGGGCGGTAGCCCCAATACGCCTCGGACACGTGGCTGACATAGGTGAACAGACCTTGGGTATCCACTTCCCAGGTAGTGGTGCAACTCTGCTCGGCCAACTCGTCAAACCGCTGCTCGCTCTCCCGGATCAGGCCATAGCTTTGGCCGATACGTTCGGCCAGGCGTACCGTGATCATGGCGGATAGCGCACAAACGAGAACGAAGAGGAGCAGATCCCTGGCCTCGGACGGGTCGAAGGTCTTCATCCCGATCCACCAGCGCCCGGCCATGACGCCGATGGCCCCCACAATGACAACTGCGGCATAAGCGAACACGAAACGCCGGTTGAGCAGCAGGCCTGCGATCAAGATCAATACGGGAATCAGCGAGGCGCCGACATCGTTGATGCCGCGGAACAGATAACACGATGTGAGGACACAGCCCGCCACCACGCACAAGGGAAAAGCCAGGGCCTTGTCCGTGTATTCCGTGCGGAGGAGAGCATAGGAGACGGCGGACGCGGCACAGGTAGCCATCGCTCCCCACTCCACGAATCTATCTCCCGAGGCCGCCGCAACGGATAGGATGATCAAGCTGCCCATGAAGAACGTGGACAGGGCAAAAAGCTCCACTCGTTTCAAGTTCGGCGAAAGACCGTGATCGTTGTGGCGCAGCGCGAAAAGCATACACCCTCTCCCCTATGTTTTTGGGCTCCGAACGGGCAACCCCTCAGTGACCGCCTTAAGAGCGCAACGGGTGTGAGCGAGGACAGCAGTCGCCACACCGCGCCAAGCCAATACTATCAATATCCGGGTTTAGGAACGAGCCGTAATCGGAAGCGATTTGGTGAGCTTCCGGTTCCGCAACTTACCAGCGCTAACTTCGATGCTGAGGCAGGCCTGACAATCGACCCTGACTTAGCCAAGGGACTTGACGCGTTCAGGCGCGCGGCTCCACGCCTGATCCTGGTTTGTAACGGGAATTTGAATGGTGGGCCTGTGCAGACTCGAACTGCAGACCTCTACCGTGTCAAGGTAGCGCTCTAACCAACTGAGCTACAGGCCCTCGGGGTGACTTGAGACTCGATTATATCATGCGATATCGCGAAGTAACTAGAGCGTGGCGGCGGCGGCGGCGACGGTGGGGCAGACCTTGACGATCATTCCCATCTGAGTCAGATTCAGCAGTTGCAGGACGCGGCCTTCGGGGGCGACGAGCGCGAGGGTGCCGCCGGATTCCTTCAATTTTCCGGAGGCCAGGGCGATGATGCCGATACCGGCGCTATCGATGTAATCGACGCCGGTCAGATCGAAAATTACGCGTTTGGAAGCTTTCCTGGAGAGGTCTTCCACCAACGACTCGATGCGTTGGCTCTCGCGACCGAGGGCCAGCCTGCCGGTCATTTCCACAACGGTGATGTCCGGCGCCATCTCGCGTTCCACAATTTGCAGCAGCATAAAATCGGTGTTGATAGTATATCGCCTCGTCAATCGACGAGCGAAAGAATGGTCAGGGGCGCGTTGCCTTCGAGGCGGTTATTCACGAAGAGGAAGAGCGACTGCTTGTTTTCGCGCGCGCGGCCGATCAGGATGCGCATGGAATCGCGGGCCTCGGGGTTGGGGTCCTGGACTTCGCGGTAGGGGGCGAAATCGCGCACGGCCTCTTCATAGACGCGGCCGAAACGCAGGAGGGCGCGGCAGACCTGGAAATCGGCGGTCGCCGAATCGGGGATGGCGAGTTGATGGCGCAGCTCCGGCATTTTCGACCACGCGTTATAGACGTGGGCGACATTGTGGGCGCGGAGGCAGGAGAAATAATCCTTCTCGAGGAGATCGGGGTTGCGAACTTCGATGGCGTAGCGAAACTCGGGCGGAAGCTGCGCGAGGAAGGGGTCGAGGCGGTCCAGGAATTCGGCCGGAGAGGCGAAGCTGCGGCGGCTGAAGGCGCCGAACTCGAAGATCATCAGCGCCGTCTTTTGGCGATGCGCGAGCAGGGGGCGGACGAACATTTCGCGAAAGACGTGAGCATCGAGGAAGGCTTCATTCTCACGGCCGGCCTGGGCGCCGTAGCGGGCGTGGATGGGGAAGACCTTGCAAGTGACCTGCTCGGGAACTTTGAAGGCGAAGCGGAAGTTTTCGGGAGTGCGGGCGAAGAGATTGCTCCAGAATTCCTGGGTCGGGAACTGGTAGAAGGCGAAATCGCCGCAGACGGTGGGAAAGACTTCGGCGTACTCGCGGAGGCATTCCTGCTCGAAGAGTTTTTTCGAGAAGCGGCCGCGGGTGAGGTAGCGCTCGCGGCTATAGACCTGGTCGAGCCAGCCTTCATACTTCCACGAACTTCCTCCGATCAAGATGCCTTGCGATGCGAGGTCGCGAAGGCGAGCGGAGAGGTGTTCGCGCGGAAACGTGTTGGGTTCTTCGAAGAGCGAACCGGTCACGCGATTGCCTACCAGGCCTGGGCGGCGCGGAAATAATACGGGTCGGCGCCGGCTTCGATCAGGCCGGTGGGCCAGAAGCGGATCATCACCGGGGCGGCGCCGCTGGCATAGCGCGAGCGCATTTCGACGACGTGCTTGCGCTTCTGCAATTCGGCGACGACCGCGGGCGCGATGCGCTCATCGAGCAGCAGGCTGCCGGGGCTCATGGCGTGATTATCGAAGCTCGACACGAGGTGCTCGGTCTGGAAGCGTCCGGCTTCCACGGCGCCTTCGGCGTTCATGCCGAAGAAGATGGAATTGAACAAGACCTGGAGGAGCGATTGATCCTGATTGTCGCCGCCGGGGGTGGAGAGCGCGATGATCGTCTTATCGGGCGCGGTCACGAGGGTGGGGCTGAGCGTGACGCGCGGCCGCTTGCCGGGGGCGAGTTCATTGGGGTGGCCCGGAACGAGCAGGAAGCTCTGCGCGCGCTGGGTGAGCGGAACACCGGTATCGCCGACCAGGTAGGTGGGCATCCAGGCGCCGGAAGGGGTGGCCGAAAACGCGACGCCGTCCTTATCGATGGCATCGACGCAGGTGGTGTCCTTGGCCATCAGGGCATCGGGAATTTTGTAGCGCTGGATCTCCGCGTAGAAGGGATGCTTGCCGACGGTGTCGCCGGGTTTGCCGGGACGGAACTCGAGCGAGGCCTGGTCGGTAATGAGCTTGCGGCGCTCGGCGGCATACTCCTTGCTCAGGAGCATGGCGGTGGGAATTTTGTTGAACTTGGGATCGCCATAGTAGGTGTCGCGATCGGCGTAGGCGAGCTTGAGGGCTTCGACGAGGATGTGAATGTACTCGGCGGAGTTCTGCTTGAGGGCGGGAATATCGTAGCCATCGAGAATATTGAGGGTCTCGAGCATGGCGGGACCCTGACTCCAGAAGCCGCCTTTATAGACGGTGTAGCCCTTGAAGGTGGTGGAGACGGCTTCTTCCGGTTCGACATGGAAGGCCGCCATATCCTCATAGCGGATGAGGCCGTGGTGAGCCTTGGAGAAGGCGTCAATGCGGTGAGCGATATCGCCGCGATAGAAGGCATCGCGCACGGCATCGATGCCTTTGTTGCGGCTGGCGCCGCCGGCGAGCGCGTGCTTTTCGGCTTCGGCGAGGGCGCGCAGGGTGCGTGCGAGATCGGGCTGGCGGAAGATATCGCCGGTCTGGGGGACGCGGCCGTTGGGGAGGAAGGTGCGTTTGGAATCCGGCCAGGCCTCGAGATATTTGACGCTGTTGGAAATGGAGATGACGCGGAGTTCGTCGATGGGAAAGCCATCGGCCAGCTCGATGGCGGGCTGAAGGACTTCGGCGGCGGATTTGGTGCCGTACTCGCGAAGGGCGACCATGGCGCCTTCGATGACGCCGGGGACGAGCGCGGGAAGGATACCGGCGACCGGCACCCAGTCTTTGAGGCCGCCGGCTTCTGGCGGGGAGACCATTTCCTCTTCGGTAAGTTTGTGATCGCGGAAGAACTGGGCGGTGGCGAGTTTGGGCATGGTGCCGACGCCGGCGATGGCGTGCACCTTGCCATCCTTAGTGCGGATGAGGATGGGGGCTTCGCCGCCGAGACCGAAGTGGGAGAATTCGGTGACGGTAGCGGCGAGCATGGCGGCGACTCCGGCATCGACTGCATTGCCGCCGTGGAAGTACATTTGCATTCCGGCTTCGGTGGCGTATTCAGTGCCTGCGGCGACCGAAACATGAGTGCCGCGGGCGGGAAGGCGCACGGGACGCTCGCGCCGCTGAGGCTGCTGCCCCACGAGTACAGCTGCCAAGACAGCAATCGAAAACGCCAGTCTGAGCTTCATATGGTTTCCATTGTAGGGGATCGGTATAATTTCTTCATCCGTGGACGACTCCGAGTTTCACCCACCCGCTGCCCGCAAGAACGAGGACGAGCCGATGTTGTATTGTCCGGTGTGTTCGATGCGGCTGACGGAGATGAAGTGCAAGCTGCTTTGCCCGCAGTGCGGGTACTACATGAGCTGCGCGGATTATTACTGACGCGGCGCGGGTAGTTTCGCAGTGGGCGGAAGGTCGCCGTGGAACATGCGGGTGATCTCGCCGGCGAGTTTCAGGTACCAGTCAGAAGGCAACTCGGCGCCATCGGCATCGAGAGTCAGCCAGAAGCCCTGGTCGGGGGCGTCCTGACGGCGAGGGGCGGCCTTGAGGATCGCGGTGCCTTCATCCACTTCATCGAACATGGCAATTTTGAGGAGTTTGGCGCCGGCGATTTTGGCGTTGTAAGCCTGGCGCCACAGGAACTCTCCGCGGAGGCGCGGGATCTGATTTTCCTTAGCGGTGCGCTTGAGGTTGTGCCAGGAGAAGCCGGGGAAGACAACGGGCATGTAGAGCTGATGGTTGGCGGCGGCGAGTTTGACATCGGGGAGGAGGACGTCCTCCTTCCAGCGATCGACGCGATCGAGGGTGCCGTAGCGGCCGACGTTCCAGGGCTGAACGACATCCATGGAAGCGTAGACGGCGGCCCAGGCGGGATCTGTGCGGGAATCGGCGGAGAGGGTGCCCCAGCGGGCGGGAGTGCCGCCCATGTAGGTGACGCGCTGCGATTCGGGGGCTTTGGATTTGAACCACTCGATGAGGTCTTTGGCGGCTTGGGGATCGGCGGGGGGATGGGCGTTGCCATCGTTGAGCCCCATGCCCCAGACGGAGAGGAGGGGTTTGCCGTGATGACGCTGGTAATTGGGGTGGGCGGTGACTTTGAGTTCGTCCACGAGGTAGGCCCAATCGTCCTTTAGAGTTTGGGCGAAGGTCTCGGCGTTAGCGCCGGAGATATCGTATTCGATGGCGAAGGTGCGGCCCGATTCTTTGGCGGCTGCCATGATGTTTTTGAGAACGATATCGCCCTCGGCGCGCTTGCGGCGGATTTCGCCGACGAAGCGCTGCACGAGGACGCCATCGAGGCCGTATTCCTTCATCCAGCGGAAGTGGCGGCTGACGGTTTTGGGGTTGCGGGACGAGAACAGGTAGGCCGGCTTGCCGCCGATGGTCATGCCGGGAACTTCGCAGCGCTCATCGGGATCGAGCTCGGTGAGATCGGGATAGAGGTCGATGGTGAGGGTGTCGGCGGCGGGGACGCCGCGAGACCAATGAGTCCAACGCTGGGTGCCATCGGCGGGACAGGTGAACCATCCCTGGTAGCCGATGAGAACTTTGTTATCGAGCGTTGAGGGATCGACTGGACCGGCTGCCTGGAGCGCTGCGACGCAGAAAAGGGCTAACGCGATTTTCATCGGGGGACCTCCAGGCAGAGGGTAGCATGGGGAGCTATTCGCTGCCGGGCTGCATGAGGAGGACGCGAAGCTCGGTGGCGATTTCGAGAATGATTTCGCGTTCGTCGCGGGAGGAGCTGGCGTTGTAGAGATCGACGAGCTGGTTGACGATAGCACGGCCGCGGACGGCGAGATCGGCCACGCGGGCGCGGAGGGTAGTTGGCTTGGGGGTGCGGGTGCGGCGCGAAGATTGGCCGAGCAGTTTTTCGACAGCCTCGCGGAGGCGGGGGGCGTTGGCGGGGATCAGGCTGATGGGTTGGCCATCGATGACGAGCTGGTCTTCCCGGATGGCGGGTTCGACGGCGAGGTAGTCCGCGGGAGTGAGGCCGAGGAGTTGGGAGAGCTCGAAGTAGGTGGGGCCGAAGCGATTGAGAAGGGCGATGAGATAGTCGGCGTGGCGGCGGCTGAGGGCGAGGTATTCGGTGCAGAAGTCCCGCCAGCAGGAGGAGACGGCGCGGTAGAGTTTTTCGTCGCGAACGCGGCGGAGGGTTTCAACGTGGGCGGCGGAGCAACGTCCGCTAACGGTGGAGAAGGCGCGGCGCTGGCCGAGGACAAGGCCGAGATCGAAGGTCGCCTGCGGGTTGTTGATGATGTCTGGTTCGTTCATAAAAGCGGCTCAAGAGCAGCGAAACGGGCTATGCATAGCCCGTTTTGGGGGAAGCGTTGTTGAAAACACGAGCACAAATTAAAAAAAGCGGGCTATGGATAGCCCGCTTTGGGATTTGCACCGGATTTCGGCGAATTCTTCCTAAGCAAATGGTACTGGACAGGCAAGCGAAAAACGGCGGCGGAGGGGACGGGGATAAGTTGTAAGGTTCACGGTTGCAGCGAGTTAGATCTGCAAAAATAAATTTCAAGTTGACGTGACGAGGGACGGAGAGACTGTCCGATTGTTCCAATATCGCGCTCCACGCCGGTGGAGTCCGCATGTTACGCTCGGTCTGGCACAATTTGATGGATTCCACGCAGCGTTCGGCAACCACCAAGAAGATGCACGAGGAGTTGCGAGTGGCACGCGTGGAATATGACGAGGCCTCGAAGCAGTTCCGGAAACTGATTGCGGATGTGCCTAGCGGCGCGCCGGCGCCGGACGGCGGGTTGGAACTCAAGCGGGCCGGGGCATCCGCGCGCGGCGCACTGCGCCGGTATATGGCGGCGTTATCGACGCTGCATAATTTCGAACTTCGCGGCACAGTGCCGGACACCTTCAAAAACGAATAGTCACTCTGGTTGCGCAGCGCGTTTTTTGGCGCGGCGGAAGACATCGGTCAGCATCTTCTCGGTGAGTTTACCGGTGGAGGTGTTCTGCTGACTCGGGTGGTAGGAACTGATGAGGACGGGCAGGCCTGGCGCGAAACGGTACTCGAGATCGTGACCGAAGGGAAAAGGGGCGCGACTGGCGATGACGCCGCGGGACTTGAGGACGTCGAGGTAGATATCGAAGGCGATCTTGCCGAGGGCGACAACGACTTTGAGGCCAGGGAGCAAGTCGAGTTCGCGCTCGAAATAGGGACGGCAGTTGCGGAGTTCCTCGGGGGTGGGCTTGTTGCCGGGCGGGGCGCAGTGGGCGGCGGCGGTGATGTAGAGATCGTGGAGCTGCAATCCGTCGTCGAGGGAGAGGGCGACGGGTTGGGAGGCGAAGCCGGTCTTGTGGAGGACGCGGTAGAGGATATCGCCGGAGCGATCTCCGGTGAACATGCGGCCGGTGCGATTGGAACCGTGGGCTCCGGGGGCGAGACCGAGAATGAGGACGCGCGCTTGCGGGTCGCCGAACGAGGGAACGGGGCGGCCCCAGTAGGTTTGGTCGCGGTAGGCGCGGCGCTTGAGTTCCGCGATTTCCGCAGTATGGGCGCAGAGCCGGGGACAGCGGCGGCAAGCGATGATTTCCTGTTTGAGTATTTCTAGCACTTTTATCCCTAACCTTTAGAATAGGGGAGATTTTCGCTTGACGAAACATGGCGCCAGAGTTGAAAATTAAGGTATTCGGCTGCTCCGGTCGAATCGATGCTGTCTCGCTCTGGCCATATTGACCCTCCACGAATTTACCGATAAGGTGAATGGCGCATTGGTATGAACAGGTCCTCGAAGTTCCCGCTTATCCGATATTTCACATTCGTTCTCGCCCTCCATCTAGTTGCCGCGCTTGGAATTAGCGGGACAGTTCCGCCCAAACGCAAACACCGTAAAACAAGCTCCGCGCACAAAACTGTCTCGAAATCACGTCCTCGGAGAGCCGCCGCATTCACCTCGCAGGCCGTTGTGCATAAGGTCTCGGTGCAAAAGGTAGCGGGTCCGCATCCGGTGGCGGTGGCGGCACCGATCATCGCGGGCGGACCATGGACGAGCCCGACTTTTGCAGACTCGACGGATGGCGATAACGTCGATGGCGAGGACATGGAGATCCGGCACGCGGCGGTGGACGCGCTGGGGCAGTATAACGGGTCGGTAGTGGTGGTGGACCCGAACACGGGGCGCGTGCTTTCGATGGTCAATCAGAAAGTCGCGCTGAGTACGGGATTTCAGCCTTGTTCCACGGTAAAAGTTTCAGTGGCGCTGGCGGGGTTGAGCGAGAAAGTAATTCAGCCCGCGACCAAGTACCGGTTGGGCGGGATGAAGATGGACCTGACCTACGCGCTGGCGCACTCCAACAACTATTACTTCGCCACGCTGGGCGAGAAGCTCGGGTTCGAGCGGGTGAGCTATTATTCGCGCCTGTTCGGCTACGGGGAAAAGGCGGGACTGAATATTGCGGGCGAACAGCCCGGGCGGTATCCGACGGCTCCGCCGAAGAATGGCGGCGTGGGAATGCTGACCAGTTTCGGCGAAGAGATTCAACAGACGCCGCTGCAGCTGGCGGCACTGATCAGTTCGATTGCCAACGGCGGAACGCTTTACTACCTGCAATATCCGCGGACGCAAGCCGAGGTGCAGAATTTTGTGCCGCGCGTGAAACGGCGGCTGGATATCGCGGCGGTGATTCCCCAGGTTAAGCCCGGCATGCGCGGGGCGGTGGAGTTTGGCACGGCACACCGTGCGCGCGAAGACGGACAACTGGCGGGCAAGACGGGGACGTGCAGCGAGAACCACACGCACCTGGGCTGGTTCGGAGCATTCAACGATGTGGGCGACCGCAAGCTGGTTGTGGTGGTGCTGTTGACGGGCGGACGCCCGGCGATTGGACCGCTGGCGGCGGGCATCGCGGGCGATGTGTACCGCAGGCTCGGAGAAAAGAATTATTTCCGCGCGGCCGTACCGATTACTCCGGCGACGCTGGTGTCCCGCCAGATTTGCTGCTCGAAGTAATAAATAACCTACTGAATTCCTGCGGGTTCAATCACGCGGAGTTGTACGGCCGGCATTTCCCTGGGGCCGACGGTGACATCAGCGGCGCGACTGTCATATTTGGCGCGGAACTCCGGGTCTGGCCAGAGGTCATCGTCAACGTCCTCCCAGGCGAAGAGTTTATAGCTGCCGGGACGGAGGTTGGCGAACTGGAAATTACCCGAATCGTCTGCCTGCTGCTTCGCGGGGCGCGACTTTCCATCGGCTGAAATCAGGATGACGATGGAACCGGGAACCGGCTTGCTATCGGCATCCGTTACCGCTCCGGTGATCTTTGCGGCGGTGTTCCCGAGAATGATTTCCAATTCAGCAGAAGACTGGATTTCGAAATCATCGGGCGAGATCGCCTGACCGGCAAGTTTCATTTCCTGGACAAAATAGCCTTCCGGCAGAGATCGCACGTTTACGAGCGTGAAGTGGGCGGGGCGGCTTAGCGCCGGAGGAAAGGGAGACAGGCGGCCGGCGGCATCCGAACGCAACTGGAAATCTCCGGAGGGCAGATTGGCGGAGAGGGCCGCGAGCACAACCGTGACGTTGGCGAGGTTCCCCTGACCGCCTTCGGCAAAGCTGATTCGACCGGTAACCTGCGGGACCGGGCGCATGATCAGTTGCGCGCCCTCAACGTCGCCCGTGACGGTGAGGGTTGCGGTTCCGTAGATGTCCGGAAGGCCGGAGTAAACAGAGCCTGTCAGGGTGTATTGGCCCGGCGGGACACGGAGGTCGAAGACATAGTCCGGCGGCGAGGCCTGGGCGCCGGCATAGCCGAAGAGGCTACCATCCGACGGGGCAAGGTTGACGGCAACGATGGTGCCGGAACCGGAGGAGATGCCGGCTGCCCTGCCCCGGACGCGGACCGACGGCGGCCTGGCGACCTTGAAAAGATGAATGTCGATGCCATTCACTTCGGCACCGACTCCCAGCAGTACGGGCGCGGCCTGGAGCTGGGTGACGGCATTGGGATAGTAGGCGGGGACGTAGACACTCTTGGGCGGGTTGCCGAACTGGCTGTCAACGGGCGGACGCTGGTCTAACGCCTGCAGGAGGTAGCGGCCGGGAGTGAGATTGGGGAAGCGGTATTCGCCGCGCTCGTTGGTCTCCGGGGCGGTGTTGAGGCGGTCCCAAGACTTCCGGCTTTCGCGATAGACCTGCTTGTAGATCCAGACGCGGGCGCGGTCCACGGGTTCGCCCTCTTCATCGAGGACATGACCGGCGAGAACGCTTTGCGGGGGAAGGCGGATCTCCGCATCCTTAAACTGATCGTTGGGGCCGAGGATTATGGGGCGGCGCGCGGGGTGATCGAGGAAGCCGGCGCGGGCACCGGACAAGCGATAGGTTCCGGGAGGGAGGGCGGTGAATTGGAAGGTCCCCTGGGCATCGGTGGCGGCGACGAGGCGCACTTGCGGTGAGGTCAAGATGACCGTGGCGCGGCGGACGGGCACGCTGGTGACTGCGTTTACGACATGGCCCTGGATCGCGCCCGTGCCGGGAGTGGACTGGGCTGCGAGCGTACAGGCAGATACGAATCCGGCCAGGAAAAAGCGATTCATCCCGCCTGTCATTTTATCCTGACAGTTAGCGAGGGAGCGGTTATGTCGAACGCACAAGACCAAGGATTGCTCGAGGCCGTGTTGGACTCCTGGGACCGGAACAATACGATTTTGCTCAACGTGCTGCGCGCGCTTCCGGAGGGCGGGCTAGAGGCGAGCGCCAGGGAAGGCGGCCCCACAATCGCGGAGCTGTTCACGCATATCCATTACGTGCGGCTGGTGTTCGTGGAGGAGGACGCTCCGGAGTTCGCAACGAGCTTACCCGAAAAAGAGTGGGTGGCGGAGCAGGACCGGGGCCGCATCGCGGAGATGCTGGAGGCGAGCGCCAAGGTAGTGCGCGACGCGGTCCAGGGCCGGGTGGAGGCGGGCCAGGCGATGAACCTTCACTACGATCACCCGGTGCTTCTGCTGCAGCACATGATCTGGCACGAGGGATACCATCACGGCCAGATGAAGCTGGCGCTGCAGGCGGCGGGCCGCCCGATGACCGATGAAGTAGCCGGGCCGATCACGTGGAGCGTGTGGATGCGCAAGAAGTAAGCGGACGGCGCGGGGGCTACCAGCCGACGGGCTTGCCTTTGTTTTGCTCATCGAGCCACTTTTGCAGGGGAGCGAAGTAATCGCGGATGGCGGTGGCATCCATCTGGCGGGTGCCGGCGATTTTTTCGAGGGCTTCCTGCCAGGGGCGGCTGGCGCCCATGGAGAGCATGGAATCGAGCTTGGCTCCGGCGGCTTTATTGCCATAGATGGAGCAGCGATTCAGAGGACCGGTGCAACCGGCGGTTTGAGAGAGCGCGCGGTGGAACTGGAACTGGAGAATGTCCGCGAGGAAGTAGCGCATGTAAGGGACGTTGCCGGCGACGTGGTACTTGGCGGCGGGGTCGAAATCGGCTTCGCTGCGATCCACGGGCGGGGCGATGCCCTGGTACTTCTGGCGTAACTGCCACCAGGTCTGGTTGTATTTGTCGGGCGGAATCTCGCCGGAGAAGACCTTCCAGCGCCACTGATCGATGACCAGGCCGAAGGGAAGGAAGGCGATTTTTTCGAGGGCCTTGTGAAGCAGGAGGCCGATGTCCTGGGAAGCGTCGGGCACCTTATCGAGGAGGCCGATTTTGACGAGGTACTCAGGCGTGATGGAGAGGGCGATGGTATCGCCGACGGCTTCGTGGAAGCCATCGTTGGCGCTATCGCGGAAGCTGGGCGGCTGGTTGCGGTAGGCGAGCTGGTAGAAGTTGTGACCGAGCTCGTGATGGACGGTAAGGAAATCTTCGCCGGTGACCTGGAGGCAGACTTTGAGACGAACGTCGGTGAGGGTATCGACATCCCAGGCGCTGGCGTGGCAGACGACATCGCGGTCTTTGGGTTTGAGGAAGAGGGAGCGCTCCCAGAAGGTGGGCGGGAGGGGCGCGAAGCCGAGGGAGGTGAAGAAGCCCTCGCCATATTTGACCATCTGCTTCCAATCGGCATTGTGCTGTTTGAGGAGGGCGGTGAGATCGTAGCCGGGGTCGGCATGGGGGGGCGCGATGAGGGGGTAGATGTTGTCCCAATCCTGGGCCCACATATTGCCGAGGAGGTCCGCGGGGATGGCTCCGGTGGCGGGGACGGCGTCGCCGTATTTTTCGTGGAGGCGATTGCGGACGTAGGCGTGGAGGGAGAGGTAGAGGGGCTTGACCTGTTCCCAGAGGCGATCGAGTTCGCGGGCGAAATCGTCGGGGGACATGTCGTATTTGGAGCGCCACATGGCGCCGTTGTCGGCGAAACCGAGCTGGCGGGCGCCTTTGTTGGCGAGGTCGACATAGCGGACGAAATCCTTGCGGATGGGCTTGGCGATGGCGTGCCAGCCGGTCCAGGCTTCCTTGAGGGCGTTGGGGTCGCGGCTTTCGGCTAGGATGCGGCTGAGCTGCTCGAGATCCATGCAACTATCGGGGCCCTTGGGGCAGTATTTGCCTTTGCCGTAGGCGCCTTCCATGCTGGAGGCGATGCGAGTGAGTTCCTCGCTTTCCTTGGGGTCGGCGGGGGTGGCGATGGTGAGGGAGAGTTTGAGGAGTTTAATTTTGCGCGCGGTGACGGGATCGAGCTTGAGGCCATCGAAGCGGGTGGATTTTTTGGCGTAGTCCACGGTGGCGGCGATGGCTTTTTCGTCGAGCATGGCGGCGAGGAGCTCGGTGTCATCGGTGATGTAGGTGGACTTGACCCAATCGGCGCGTTGGGAATCGACGCCGAGGAGGAGGAGCTTTTGTTCGGCGTCATTGATGAATTGGCGGGCCTCTTCGGGGGTAGCCTTGGGGTCCGCGGCGGAGGCGATGGCGGCGATGGCGAGGGCCGCGTACGCAGCTGCACAGATCTTCATATCTTCACGGTAGCAAGAGGCGCGGAAAATTTGCGGTTGGTGATTTGGCGGGGGAGTGTTGGCCGTGTTAGCATTGAAACATCTGCGTGACACATTCGCGGGGACGTAGTTCAGTTGGTTAGAACGCCGGCCTGTCACGTCGGAGGTCGCGGGTTCGAGCCCCGTCGTCCCCGCCATTTTCCTACCTTTCTTTGCAGCAAAACCCTTCCCGCAGTGCCTTTCCTGCAAACATGTGCGAACATCCGCACCGCTGCAGGTTTTTTGCTGTCTTCGATTACGTCCGCCATCGCATCGTTCCAGACCTTCGCCGCGGCGCGCGTGTCCGCTGGCATCGCATGGCTGTAGATGCTCAACGTGATGTTCTGATCGGCATGGCCGAGGCGCTCGGACACGAAGGCGAGCGGCACGCCCTTACTGAGTAGTTCGCTGGCGTAGCTGTGCCTGAGCGAGTGCAGGCTGACTCCATCGAGCCCCACCGCGCGCATCAGTTCGACCACGCGCGCGCCTTCCCGATCCGGCGAGTAGTAGGCGCCGTTCGGCTGGCAGAAAATCAAGCCGTGGTCCTGGTAATCGGCCCGAAGAGTTCTTGTGGTTCCCCTGCCCTTCCCGGTGTTCAGCGAGGACGGTAATTGCCCACTCAGGGATGACGAAACGGCGCGGTTTCTCGCTCTTTGTGGTCTTCACTCGCAGGCCTGCTCTTGTTTGCTCCAAACTTTTCGAGATACTCAATTCGCTGGTGGATTCGTTCAAGCCGCTCCACTGCAGGGCGAGCAACTCTGCGCGACGGCATCCGGTGGCAGATGCCAGAACGATGAACGGGTCATCTTGCGCACCGGTCGCGGGCCGGGGTGAAGGACACGGAGGGGTCGTAGGTCAGGCTGGTTTTATTTTTGCACGCGCGTGCAAACTTCATGCCGCCTGGATCCCACTCGCAAGCGCAACTTGTTCGGCGATAGCAATTGACTCGTGGATTCGAGGGAGTGTACCCTTTTTTAAGCAATCTCTATGAACGTTTGGGGAGTCCTACATGCCCGAAGTCTCTGACGATCGACTCGCCATTATGGCGCGGCTCCTTAAAACCGGCCCGATTGTAATCGGTGAAGATCACGAGAAGGGCGTTGCACGACAGGCGATCATTCGACTCATCGCCCAGCGTGCTGTCAGTTACCTGTCTCTTGAGAGTCCGATCGGGCCCGAAAACATGACCCGGTCGGACGGCCAAATCCATGACACCAAGAAATACTTTGGTAGTGTGACACCGTTTCCAAATTCTCAGGTGGCCTTTAAGGATCTCGTTCAATATGCGAGAAACTATGGTATTCCAGTCTATTTCCACGACGTTCCCGTCAAAAAATCGCCTTTGAATTTTCATGGGGAAAGTGATCCAGACCTGAAAGCAAAGGGAACTCTTACAACATACCCAAACTATGCGAAACAGTTTCTTACGGCAAACAGCCGAATGGCGGATCTTCCGATTTCCGATAGGGCAGCAGCCAATCTTTACGTCCACAGAAATTTTTATGCCGCGAACTTCTTGAAAGCAAAACTCGGAAATGGAGTTCGCGTTCTGTTTGGGCTGGTAATACTGGCCGGAGCATTCCATGTTCGAGCCGATAAATCAGGAAAGGGTCGCACGTTACAGAATTGTCTCGGAATCGATCCTTCGCGAGCCTTTATTTGCGAATGATGGGTACGATGGCGATCCGCAAGCGAAACCTTTGCGGGCTCCTCTGTGCAAACATCCCAGCAAAAAACTCCGTCACAGGATGGAAAGTCGGTCTCGCTAGTATTTAAAAGACAACTACCTAGCAACCTTGGATAACGTAGCCTTGCGGCAACGTAGTTCCGGCCCGTTTGCACAGGTTGAGATACAACGTATCTCGAGAAGGGTAATCATGTCGACAACGATCGTTCATGTTCGCGTGGATGAGAAGACGAAGCAGAGGGCCACGAAAGCGCTGGCAGCGATGGGCATGTCGGTATCGGATGCGGTGCGTATGTTGCTGGTCCGCGTGGCTGCTGCGGAGAAGGCCCTACCCTTCGATGTGAAGGTCCCGAACGCGACCACGGCGAAGGCGATACGCGCCGCCGACACGGGCAAGGGTAAGCGCCAGCGAGTCTCGCAGTTCCGGCGCGATGCAAAACTCACTCTGCTGATTGAGGGGAGCGCATTGCCGCCGCGCTACAAGGACCATCCTCTCGGCGGCGAGTGGATGCATTTCCGGGACTGCCACATCGAACCAGACTGGATCCTGATCTATAAGATCGACGGCGAGGACCTTACTGTCCCCACGGGAACGCACTCGGATCTGTTCTGAAAGAGTTGGTAGCAAAGCTGGGTGCGGCGGTGTGGCGGTCGCTGGCGCGGCTGGCACCAGACGCTACTCGGCGATTCCTTTCGGCAAGGGCGTTGTGCCGCGCGTTGCGGTATGGGAGCAACGAGGTGTGCGCCTGATGCGGGCCGGACGAGTTAACGGGCCGACTCGGACGCGACCGGGTTAGGGCAGTTTTCCCGTTTGCGTTTCCTGTAGGAACGTAATGATTTGCCATCGCTGTTGCTCAGGCAAGCGAGCAAATGACGGCATACCGGTGGCCAGCGATCCATTGCCCAAGACCCAGAACAGCGCCCCGGGGACTGCATCATGGACCTCGACACCAATGAGAGGAGGGACCCTACCGCGTCCTTCACGGGCCGGACCGTGGCAGGGCGCGCATTCGCGGGCAAACAACTTCGCGCCGGCCTGTCGCGCGTTCTCATCATGGGCGAAAGGATTTTTCATTTGCGCTGTGGACGCAGGAGCTTGCTGCAAGAGGCTCCCCACTCTGCCAGGGTCTCCCATTTCAAGCAGGAACGTGATGATTTGCCATCGCTGCTGGGCGGGTAAGTGGGCAAATGACGGCATGCCCGTAGCGAGCGATCCGTTGCGCAAGACCCAGAAGAGTGCGCCGGGGGCGGAGCCATAGACGTCGGCACTAATGAGAGGCGGGGCCTTACCACGTCCTTCCCGTTTCGTACCATGGCAAGGGGAACACTCGCGGGCAAACAATTTCGCGCCGGCTCGCCGCGCGTTCTCATTGTGCGCGAAGGGATTTCCGGTCTTGGCCGTTGCCGCCGGGGCGTGCTGCAAAAGGCTTCCGACTCTGCCCCAGCCGACGGCGAGAATGACAAATACGAGGGCTGTTCTAAATGGCTTCAATGCCGCCCCCCGGGACTGCGAAACAAATCCTTCACCGTGCGGCCAAATTGGTCGATCTCGTAAGAGACTCCGAAGCGCAGCGAGAACTTCAGGCTTGCTTCCGTAAGGCCGAAACCGGGAGACGCCCGGAACGCAATTCCGTTGTTGAGCCTCCACACGACCGTAGGCGCAACATATTGCGAGGTTCCGCGAAGACCAAACTGATCGTGTGTGCCCAGGCCGCCGTAGACCTCAACGCCTACCTGGAAGTTTTCGGGACAAAAGTTGCACCGGTTCGGCCTCGCGGCCATGCCCAAGGGGCGACTGATGCCTGCCGCGTATCCGAACTCATATGGTTCATGCCTGACGTTCTTTTCGGCGATAAAATTCTCGGCGATCGTCCAACCTCTGAAGTAGCTACTTAGAATGAGCTTGGCCTCGATCTCCCGTTTCTTCTCAAGCCGCGCTTCGGCGTTGGGTACAGCAAGATCCTCCTGCCCATCGTGGTTGACTATCTCAAGCAGAGTCTTGTCGGCACCGTTGATATTCTCGAATTCCACGTAGAGCACCGGATTGATCCAGTGCTCACGCATCGATAGCCGAAACCGGTTTTCCCAACGGTACCCGGTGAAGAGGGCGCCCTGACCTCGAGTGGCCTGGCCATCCAGGTACACCTCGGTGGTCCACCACCCCTTCACACCATATTCGAATTCCGCCACACTACCCAGAAACCGGTTCCCGTTCTTCGGCTTGCCTGTGACGCTCTTCATCGCGAATTTCGAGGTTTCCCGGTTCCTCGAGCTGATGGGTGTAGGTGACGAAGAAGGGGCCTTCACCAGCCCAAGCGGCGGGCAGCGCGAGACCGCAATGAAAAAGAAGGATAGCTAGGCTTTCCCGTCGCTTGAGCATGATCCCCTATACGACAATGGCGAAATGTGAACAACAGCACGACTTGCGCCTGCGGGCGAATTGCGGCGCTCCGGAATTGGCGGAGATACACCACTGCAGCACTGGATGTGGTCCGCGGGCCGGAGGAGTTCATTTTGTTACGCCTATGGCGAATTCGCGGGGGGAGTGCGCGATCCGTGTGCCGTCACACCTGACGGAGCATGCTAGCGGGGCCGTTCTTTTTTCCCGGCCTTCATTAATTCGACAAGCTCGGCGATTCGTTGCGCGCGCACCTCCGGGCGGCGCTTGGTCGCGCCAATCCATCGTAAGTAGTTTTTCCGGTAGAAGCTTGCCAGCCCATCGAAGAACCGCGCCGCCTCGAGATCGGCATCGAGTGCAGCCACGATGTCCGCCGTCCATAGCCTCGCGTTGCGGACCCTCGGGCGTGAGCATCACCTCGACCAGGTCCCCGGGGGCGAGACCGGCGTCGCGCCGGTAGGCTGGGCCGAGCGGCAGAAAGTATCCCTTGCCGAACGGTTCGAGCGCGCCTCTTACGGCCGTGCCATTGATCGTGCCCCTGACGTGGTATCGCACACGGCGGCCCCATGCTTTCTCTGGATCGAAGGGCAAGACCAGATACGCACGGCCCTTCGCGGTGCCCTCAATTGTGGCCTGGAACGAGCGCTCGGCGGTCTGCTTCGGCGGCATACTGTCATGGTCTCACGGTGCGAGAACTCGACGAACGTTTACAGAGTCCGTGTAAGACAAAAATAATAGATCCGCACAGGGTAAGCGGCTGTCAGACTCACCGGCGCAGTTGGCTGCGTCATCCCAACAGCGAGCAAAATGTCTGAAAGAAAGTAGGAAGACAATGCCCATCAAAACACCGAAAGAACTCTGTGTCTCCATGCTGAGCGAGTTACGGCACGGTGCGGAGCGAAGTCAGAAAATTTACGAAGAATTGGGCCAAGCAGCCCAGAACCCAGAGATCAAAGAGGCGCTGGACGCGCGTGAGTTAGTCTCGTCCCAAGTCATCAACAGACTGGACGAGTGTTTCCGACTGGTCGGCGAGAAACCGGCTAAGATCAATCAACGATTGCACGAAGTATTCATCGAAGATTTTCGGCGGGAGCTCAATGAAATCCAGGGTTCGGTGGCCCGCAAACTCTTCGTGCTGGCCAAGGCCAGCCACCTGGCGCACTTGCAGGTAGCGACCTACACCACTCTGATTGCGGTAGCTGACACGCTTGGGCATCCCGGCGTCGGCGTGCTGCTCGAAAGCTGCCTGGCGGACAAGCTCGCGTTCATGGAGAGGACGAAGAGTTTGATCCGCGCACAGATTGCGGAAAAGGTCTCACACGCGTAAGGAAGCATGACACGGATCTGAAGGACGGGCGCGGGTAAGGCTAAGCAACGCACCCGTCCTTCGGAATACACTTACTGTTCCCTGTTGCCGCTGGCTGCATTCAGCTCATTGCGGCAGCACCACCGCCCGCAACATCTGCAACAGCAGTGCAAGTTGTAGCAGCAGCATGAGTGCGACCAGGGTTTGTCCCATAACCGGCCTATGTGTGAGGTGCATCTGGGTTACCTCCAATGTTCCACGGTTCCTCACTCGCCCATTTTTCAAGTAACTGCCCGGCTTACCTCCTAGACTTGGCAGCTTTATGGGGTTTGGCTTGGTGAGTCGCGCTGCCGGAACGATTTGCACTACCGGAGCGATTCGCATTGCCCGTGTGTACGACAGTCGTATTGCCCCCGCCGGTAGCGTTCGAAGCGGCGCCAAATGCAGCACCGGCTGCCGCACCTTTCGCCACGGGGTGGCTATTTTGCTGCTCCTCGGCTGGCGGCGGTGGCTGGGCCGGCGGAGGTTGTTGAGCGGGTGGGGGTTGTTGAGGTGGAGGAGTTGTTTGCGATGACGCAAGCGGCACCATCGCACTGGTGACGGCGAATGCCGTCGTAAGGATGAATGTTCTTAAGGCTTTCATTTGGCCTCCTCTTTACGTTGAGCTCCCTCTTGGCTCCTGAAAGCAAGGCATCCGGCGAGGCCACTATCCCACGTTGGTTATGATGCGTCCTATGATCACTGGGTGCGTTTCTCCGGGACAATTCCGGATTCGATGACCTACAGATCTACTTTCACCCCCGAACGATTGACCCAGTATGAGCTGACCGATACACTCAACGAGTGCAGCTAGTTTTGCTGAGTCTGTTAGTTTTTTTACTTTCCTTCGCTTTATCCCTCAAGTTCCGGCGCCAAGCGGGACTTTTCACGATGCTCCCGGTTGTGGCGATAGGCTTGTCCGCCCTTGTAATGCCAAGCCGGGCACCAGCTCAAACAACGCTACCCGATCAGATTTCACCCCCTACTGTTCAAGCTACCGAACCGCCGGAGACGGCGGAGCCGGTGGCTCCAGCGGTGGAACCCAACTATGAGCGGCCCGTCTCCTGGAAACTTCTCTTCCACAACGTGATCACGGATCAAAAGCAAATCTGGTCTTTTCCGGCCACGCTGGTACGGGGTAAGAACTGGGCGCCCACTACTGCCGTACTGGGGGTGGGAGCAGGACTCTATTTTCTCGACCCGAAAGAAGCGGCATATTTCCGCGGCACGACCAAATTTGACGGGTTCCGCTACGTTTTTAACGGCAACGCCACGTCTATCGGCATGGGTGTAGTTTCGGCCTCGATGTACGCCATCGGGCGGCTCCGCAAAGACTCGAAGATGCAGCACACCGCATTGTTGGCCGGTGAGGCGATGGTCGATACTGCGATCGTCCAGACGGTTCTGAAGGACGCCACAATGCGCCTCAGGCCAATCCGTTACCCGGCTACCGGTTGGTTTGCAACCAGCAGTTCCCCGACGTCATATATACGAGGAAACGGAAGTTTTCCTTCCGGGCACAGCATAGAAGCGTTTGCCGTTGCCACAATTATCGCCCGCCGATATGGCAACCATCGCTGGGTGCCTTACGTTGCCTATGGCCTGGCCTCGGCGGTCGGATTTTCACGGCTCACGCTCAACGTTCACTTCCTGTCGGACGTCGTGGTGGGTGGCGCGCTGGGGTATTCGATCAGCCGCTTCACCGTGCTGCGGCAATGATGTTCGACAGCGGCGCAACGGCCCACTAAAGACTTCACTCGTCAGCGGCGGCTGTCACGGAACCAGAGGCCGCGAGCCATTGGAAGCCGATGGTCATGGCCGTTCTTCAAGACCCGTCAAGTTTGCTCCATGACGAGATTGAGCCACCACTCGCCGAGCAGGGGCGCACAATGAATACCGCCGGAGTGGTTTACTTCGGGCTGGGCCGGCGCGGGCTTATAAGTAGCGACAGCGGGCACCGGATCACCTGCATCGGGCGACTACGGCTGCGCCGGGGCTACGGCGATCGACCAGAGACTGAATACAACGACAGACAGTTTACGCATGCACATGGATGCCGGACTTAGAGATTGAACAGGCTCAAGCTGAGAAGGGGAACAACTCGATCGCCAGGGCTTTGAGAGCGTAGGATGAAAAGTCCGGGCACATTCCTATAGTCAGGAAGGTGCCCGGATAAGGAGATAGCAACCAGTCTGAGAAGTTATGTTGGAACTACTTACTGCGCGCCGAACGTGAAATTGACACCGGCCGAGTAGCGCCAGTTATTTCTTTCCCTGGTTTGGTTCGTGATCAGGCTTTCGGGCTGGACCATGAAGTAATCAAACGCCGCGGGACGGATCTGCATATGCTTCGCGACCTTCCAATCCAGGCCGCCGCCGACCAGCATCGCGAACGAGCGCCGGGACGCGACCAAGCGGGCCGAGACAGCGTCGGAAACGCTGACCGTAGGGCCAGTGGCGATCAAGGGGTCGGCCACGGGCACTGCGAAAATCTGTCTGCTCGACGTTGTATAGGCGCCCCCGAAGAGAGCCTGAATGTACGGCTGAAACTTGGAGTGGCGATTGAATTTGTAGCGCGGGCCGACGACCAAGTGAGCAACCGTGGTATCGATACTAACGTTATTAAAGTTGGTGACATCGCTGTTGTTGGTGACTGCGCCCGCGTCAAATGCTACGCCAAACCCTTTGGCAAAGTTATAGACGAACTGGCCGCTGCCGCCGTTGAGATCGCGCGACGGGATGACGTCGCCGTTGGAACTTAGGCGAACAAAACTGTAACCGAGGAACGCTTCCATCTTAGGGTTATCAGCGGCTGACGCGACGAGGGTAAAACACAGAGAGGTCGCAAGGACCGTAATAAGCTTCTTCATTTGAAATGAACTCCCACCTTTCGAATTTTGGACTTCTTGGATGACTCGGCCGACTCCGCCGCCCATCTGGGTTGCCCCCTGACTTTCCAGCGGGAAGCCGACTTAACCTCACTACCCCCTCTGATGAGGGCTCGATGCCGAAGCGCTATTATTTGGGGTTGAATCGATGTTTTTCGGGGCTTCAAAAAGAAGGCAAGAGAGAGCAAACGCCTCCAGGAAAGTCTCGCCCTTGCACGCGGCGCGGGCCGGCAGCATGCATGGCATGTGGTTTCGAATCAGAGATTTGGCTCCGGAGTCTCCCCAATCAGAAAGTCGAGGCGGTACTGCGCCGAGGCTTGGATTGCGACAGTTTGAACGCTGCGGATTTCATTGAGTGCAGTTTCTGCTGAGACATCCGAACGATCCACCGGCTGCCCGTTTGTAAGCAAACAAGCGAGCTCACAAGGTTGTGGCACGACACACGGTTGCTACACAAATGCTACGTGGGAGTGCCTAAGGGAATGGTGGTCGCGATGGACGACAAGGGCACAACTCAATCCAGTGGTTCCGGTGACTGTGATAAGGATCGGAATTCCTCGAAAATCACGCGGCGCGAATATGTGTCGGTGCTGGGAGCTTCCATGGGCAGTGTCGCGTTCGGCGTTCCGCTCATCGACGAAATAGCCCAACCAGCCTATGGCGCCACGAGCACGAATGCCGTGGCGGTTGCGCTTCGGATCAACGGCGCGGAGCACCGGCTCACGATCGATCCGCGGGTAACACTGCTCGATCTGGTTCGAGGGAGACTTGGTTTGACCGGCACCAAGAAGGGCTGTGACCACGGTCAGTGCGGCGCATGCACGGTTCTGGTGAACGGGAGACGAATCAACAGTTGCCTCTCGCTTGCGGCTTCCCATGATGGCGACCAGGTGACGACGATAGAGGGGCTTGCCCACAAGGGCGAATTGGAACCGGTACAGGCCGCGTTTATCGAGCACGATGGCTTTCAGTGCGGCTATTGCACGCCCGGCCAAATCTGTTCCGCCGTGGCGCTGCTATCCGAAGTGCGTAAAGGGGACGCCAGTTTCGTGACACCCAACCTACAGCATTTGGCGGCGGTGGAACTGACCGAGGACGAGATTCGGGAGCGGATGAGCGGCAACATCTGCCGATGCGGCGCTTATCCGGGAATCGTTGCCGCGGTGAAGGCGGCGAGTGGGGCTACACAGGACGCGAGCCGGATGAAAAGCAGGGGACTATGAATCCGTTCCAGTACCAACGAGCAAACGATGTTGCCGGCGCCATTCAACGGATAGCGCCGGGAGGCAAGTTTCTGGCAGGCGGAACGAACCTGGTGGACCTGATGAAGAATGGCGTCGAGAAGCCGGCCATGCTCATCGACCTCAATCGCATTGCGCTGGGCACGATTGAAGAGCTGCCCGACGGCGGAGTGCGCCTGGGCGCGACGGCGCGGAACAGCGATACCGCCAATCATCCCGCTGGTACGGCAACAGTATCCGCTGCTAGCGAAGGCGATTCTTTCCGGCGCTTCTCCGCAACTGCGCAACCTGGCGACCAACGGCGGCAATTTGCTGCAGCGGACGCGGTGTCCCTATTTTATGGACGTGGGATTTCCGCAATGCAATAAGCGGGCTCCGGGAACGGGTTGCGGCGCGATTGGCGGCTTTCATCGGACCCATGCCATTTTCGGAGCGGACGATCGGTGTATCGCGGTGCATCCGTCGGACATGTGTGTCGCGCTGGCGGCACTCGAGGCAACGATTCGGGTACGGAGCCGAAGCGGAGAGCGCGGCATAGCCGATCGGCGAGTTTCACAGGCTGCCCGGCGCGACTCCGGAAATCGACACCAACCTGAAAGCAGAGGAGCTGATTCTTTCGATCGATCTTCCGCGATCGCCGTATGGGCGCCATTCGCATTACCTCAAAGTGCGCGATCGCATGAGCTATGAATTCGCGCTGGTCTCTGTGGCGGCAGCGCTTGATCTTGATGGCGGCACGATCCGGAGCGCGCGCATCGTGTTGGGAGGAGTGGCACACAAGCCGTGGCGGGCGACGAGCGCCGAACAGATGCTGATCGGGAAATCGACAGACTCCGCGGTATTTGAGGCGGCCGGGCAGGAAGCGATCGCGGGCGCGAAGCCACGTCGTCAGAATGCGTTCAAGGTGGACCTGGTAAAGCGCGCGGTAGCGCGTGCGCTGGCGGAAGCCGGAGGGGTTGCATGAGCAGCAATGGAATGGTTGCGATTGGCGATCCGCTGTTACGCGTGGACGGGCGGGCGAAGGTGACGGGCGCTGCGAAGTTTGCGGCGGAATTTCCCGTACCGGGGCTTGTCCACGGTTGGCTGGTGATGAGCACGATTGCGAGCGGCAAGGTTATCCGGATGGACACGGCGAAGGCAGAGCAGGCGCCGGGCGTTGTGGCGGTGATTACGCCGGCGAACGCCATCCGGCTTGCCCATCCCGAGCGGCGGATTTCCCTGCTGCAGGACGATCAGGTGTTTTATCAAAATCAACCGATTGGAATCGTGGTGGCGGAGACTTTAGAGCAGGCGAGGTACGGGGCTTCGCTGGTGGAACCGCAATACGAGGCAGGTCCGGCCAAGCTTGATTTTGAGGGCGGCTTTCCGAGTTCGTACCCTTCCACGCACAATGGCGAGCCGGGGGACCAGAGCTGGGGCGATGTGGACGGCGCCCTAGCGGCGGCCGAAGTGAAGATCGACGCGGTCTACACGACGCCCATTCAGCATCACAACCCGATGGAGCCGCACGCGACGATCGCCAGTTGGAATGGCGACCGCGTAATACTGCACGACGCGACGCAGCACATCACCGGTGTTCAGGAAAAGACGGCGGCGATCTTCGGAATACCGAAGGAAAACGTGCATGTAGTCTCGTTGTTTGCGGGGGGAGGCTTCGGCTGCAAGGGACAGGTGTGGTCGCACGTGATGCTGGCTGCGCTGGCGGCAAAGCAGGTCAAGCGGCCCGTGAAGATCGCGCTAGACCGGCCGCAGATGTTCGGACCGATCGGAGCGAGGCCGCGTACTCACCAAGAGATGACGCTGGGCGCGACGCGAGAAGGGAAGCTAACGGCGATCCGGCACGCGGTGCATTGCCACACGTCGGTGATCGAAGACTATTTGGAATCGGCCGCCTTTCCCACGCGCGTGATGTATGCGTGCCCGAATATCTCCACCACATCGCGGCTGGTGCCCTTGCATGTCGGGACACCGACGTATATGCGAGCGCCGGGCGTGGCGACCGGGACGTACGCGGTCGAAGTGGCGATGGACGAACTCGCTCACAAATTGCAGATGGATCCGCTGGAATTGCGGCTTCGCAACTACGCGGAGGTGGATCCGCACAGCGGGAAGCCGTTCACGGGGAAACATCTGCGGGAGTGCTACCAGAAGGCGGCGGAACGCTTCGGCTGGTCCGCGCGCAACCACGAGCCGCGCTCGATGCGTCGCGGGCACGAGTTGATGGGATGGGGCATGGCGACGGAAACGTATCCCGGCAAGAACCTGCCGGCATCCGCACTCGTCCGTTTCAGGCCCGATGGCCGGATTCTGGTGGCGTGCGGAACGCAAGAGATCGGCACGGGAAACTACACGATTCTGACGCAGATTGCCGCGGACGTACTGCGCGTTCCGGCGGGAATGATTGAGGCACGGCTGGGTGACACGGACCTTCCGCCCGGGCCGATTTCGGCTGGGTCGATGTCGACCGCCAGCGTTGCTCCCGCGGTGAAGGCGGCGGCCGAGAGTGCGCGTCAAAAGCTTATCGCGCTCGCGGTGGCGGACCACAAATCGCCGCTGTACGGGGCTCGCGAGGAAGAAGTTGAATTCGACGGCGGAAGAGTCAGGCTGAAATCCGACATCGCGAAAGGCGAAGCTTTTGAAAGGATTTTGCGGCGTCAAGGCAATCGGCCGGTAGAGGCAGTGGCGTCGACGAAACCTATGACTCGATGCGAAGACGCCGTGCCACTCTTTCGGGGCAATCTTTGCGGAAGTGGCCGTGGATGCGGATTTGGGAACGACTCGGGTAAAGCGAGTGGTGGCCGTCTACGACGTGGGGCGGATCATCAATCGCCAGATGGCGCGCAGCCAGTTCATCGGCGGGGTTGTTTGGGGAATCTCTCTCGCGCTCCTGGAAGACACGCACGTAGATTGGCGCTACGGGCGGATCACTAACGCGAACCTGGCGGACTATCACGTGCCGGTCAATGCCGATATCCCGGAGATCGACGTGGAGGCGCTCGATATTCCGGACTATCAATTGGATTCCGTGGGGGCTCGCGGTGTCGGCGAGATCGGGATTACGGGGACGGGAGCGGCGATCTGCAATGCCATCTTTCATGCCACAGGCAAACGGGTCCGCGACTTACCGATGACACCGGATAAGTTGTTGTAGGGATTTAAGGAATGGCGAGTGGGGATTGTCGTGCTGCAGACAATCCCCCTACGGACAGCGGAAGGGAGTGCTAGAGGACGGGCTGGAAGGCCATGATGTAATGCCTGAGGCCCAACTGCATCATACCCATACCGTGAGACTTGGCTTCCTGCAGGGCTTGCTGGCGTTCCCAGCGATCGTGCGCGATGCGATAGCAGGCGATCACGGTACCGGTGCGGTCCGCGCCCTTTTTGCAATGTACGAACACCGGCTCCTTCGAATCGAGGAGTGCGAGGATCTTGGCGATCTGCTGTTCACTGGGGGCGACGACGCCTTTCATCGGCACGTTGACATAGATCATGCCGGCGGCTGCGACAGCCTTGGCCTCGGCGGCGACGGAGTGCTCTTCTTCGCCTTCGCGGCGAAGATCGATTACGGTTTTGACACCCATTTTGGCAAGGCCTTCCCAGGATGCGGGGCCTGGCTGGCCGCCGCGGAAGACATGCTCATTGACCTGATGAAAGTTGGGGATGGAGATGGCAACGGAACCGGTTTCGGCGAGTGCCGGACCGACAAAGAGGGCAGACACGGACAGGGCGAGGGCCGCAAGAAACTGATGATTATGTAAGGTCATTTATTTCCTAAAAAGGCTTTGGTGAATTCCCAACAAGGCTTTGAGATTTCGTAACAAGGCTTTGGTGGATGTGACGACGATCACGATCGCATGCGTTACTAGTATTGACGCGGCTCTGCGAGGCCCCGTTACGAATTGCGTGTTGCGATTTATCCCCCCGCTGGGTGGCCAGGAGCCACGCCTGCTCGGCACCGGAGCAACCCCCAGCGAGCCCAAAGAATAGATCAGCGGGTGGAATCCACATGTCTAGTTGGACATAGGCCGGAAATCGCACCGGCCGAATTCCAGCAGTCGAGAGCCGGAAAACTCGGAGACTGATTACGGGGGCAATACATGACAAGGGTATCGAAAACAGTCACAGTATCGGCAGCTTTGGTTTTGAGCTTGTTCACGGCATTGACGCCGGCAAAGAATAAGAATCCCATCCGACGATACCCGTAGGCAAGAGCCCGGCGGTTCTGTGGCGAAACCCCTCCGACATTACGTCGCGCGACCTTTTCTATGGGCCGGGCGGAAAAGCGCACGAACCACACGGACCGTTCACCTTCGAAAAGGAAGACAAGAACGGCACGAACCCGAAGTTCGACGTTGTGGATCAGGATGGCGTTAAGTGGAGGGTGAAACTCGGACCGGAAGCGCGGCCAGAAACCGTGGCATCGCGACTGGTATGGAGTGTCGGGTATTTTGCCAACGAAGACTATTTCCTGCCGGTCCTGCAGGTTCAGAACATGCAGCGGCTGCACCGAGGCAAGAGTTTGGTGTCGAAGGACGGCACGATGCACAACGTGCGGATGAAGAGACATCTGGCGGATGAAAAGAAGATCGGCGAATGGTCCTGGTCAAAGGCTCCCTTCCGGGATACGCAAGAGTGGTACCGGTTGAGAGTACTGATGGCGATCATGAACAACTGGGACTTGAAAGACATCAATAACGCCGTCTATCAGAGCAAGAGCGAACCTTTGGAGGAGCGGTATCTGGTGAGCGATCTGGGCGCGAGCTTCGGGCCAACGGGCTTAAATTCGACGTCGAAGGGGGACCCGAAAGCATATTGCGAGTCTAAGTTAATCAAGTCCGTTTCGGGGGAGTACGTCGATTTCAACATACCTTCGGCGCCGGCAATGAACTTCTATATCGTCTTACCAGAATTGGCAAGGCGGATGAGCCTGGTCTGGCTGGGACGGCATATCCCTCGGACTGATGCCCGATGGATGGGCCAACAACTGGCCAAGCTTTCCCCAAAGCAGATTCGAGATGCATTCCGCGCTGGAGGTTACTCCGCGCAGGAGGTCGAAGAGCTCAGCACGACGCTGGAGCGGCGGATCGCCGAATTGGAAAAGCTTTGAGCTAAATAACAGCAGGTCGATCACTCCGGCCGTTCTCGCTGCGGAAGGGCTACACGGGCCTGCTAGATTACCCCGATCCTATCTTTCACTTCCAGACAACATAAAAGGCGGCCAGTAATGGCCGCCTTTTTTGTGTCTTCCGACGAACCCGATAAACCAGCGGAGCGGAGACACACCCATCCACACATCTCTCTTGCTATCCCTGATTAGATAAAAGTCCTTTAGATTTGAATCTTGGGGTTAAACCAGGGTGCCTGTACTGGTGCGTCGCGCAGACGTATCGTGTTACACTGCCAAAGTACACACAATTTGTTGGTTATGTTCCGCACCAATACCGAGGGTTTTTTGTCCAGGCTCTTGTCTTTTGCCGTACTTTCTTCGCTTTGCCATCCCAACTCACATTTTACAGTTTGCCCAAGTTTCCCTAGTCAGGGCATACGGCCTGTTTTCTTGACTTTCAGCGCCTAGCCTGGCGCCTGATCTTCGCCGCGGAACTACCAGGGGAGAGGTGTGTCCTGGTGTGGCCAATGGCCATACCGGGCAGGTTACAAGAGGTAAATGCAACTATGACGTTTAGCGGTAAGGCCCTATTTTCAGCAGTTTTCGTGTGTTCGGCGGTGTTTTCCACGGTAGCGATGGCAGAAGGGAATCCGGTAGTTTGGACGGCTCCCAGTTTGCATCGAGTAGGCATGTCTGACGCGGCGAGTAATGTTACGGAGGTCAGCCTTACGGCGGCCAGAGGCGAGAGTGAATCTTTTCAGATTATCGCCAACGGCGCAGCCAAGGGGCTTAGTGATGTAAATCTGACGATCACTGACTTACAGGGACCGAATGGCCAAGTAATCCCACAGTCCAATTTCACCCTATATCGCGAAAAGTATATGCAGGTGAATTCGTCCAGTCCGAACCGGAAGGGAACGAATCAACCGCTGGGCCCGGGCTGGTATCCGGACGCGCTTATCCCGTTTACGGATCCAGACACTGGCAAGGCGCCCACGAATGCGAAGCTGAAAGCTGTCCCGTTCGATGTGCAGGCCGGCAAGAATCAGCCTCTTTGGGTCGATCTTTCCGTGCCGCGCAACGCAGCACCGGGCAAGTATACCGGCACTTACACTCTGACGAGCAGCCAAGGCAGCTACACCGGCCCGATTTCATTGAAGGTCTGGAATTTCACCCTGCCGGTGGTACCCGCACTCAAGTCTTCCTTCCTGTTCTTCCAAGCCGGCACCCTGGCGGCGCAGCGGGAATTACTACGGAACAAGATCTCACCGCTGACCACGAACCCGTCCGACCAACCGAACCTGATTAAGGAACACGGCTTGAGCACCACTCAAACTGGTCCTTTCAGCGGTGCGGATGTTGGGCGCTGCAACATGTCGCCGGCGCCGTCTGTCAGCCAGTTCAAGGCGGCGGCTTCCGCGCAGCAGCCCGGACTGATGCTGTACGATTACAGCGCCGACGAAATCGGGCATTGCACTAATCTTTACCCAATCATTAAGCAGTGGGCCACGAATATGCACCAGGCGGGCATCAAGAATCTGATCTCGATGTCGCCGACTCCGGCGCTTTACAGCGACAATTCCGGGACCGGCCGCTCCGCGGTAGATATCTGGGTTCTGCTGCCGCTGATGTACAACAACTCCAAAACGCAGGTGGGAGAAGTAATGAAGAAGGGCGACGCGGTTTGGTCCTACAACACGCTGGTGCAGGACGCATATTCCCCGAAGTGGCTGATCGATTTCGATCCGGTAAACTTCCGCATCCAGCCGGGCTTCATCAGCCAGAGCCTCAACCTCACCGGTATGCTGTACTGGCGCGTGGATAAGTGGCCCTCCGACCCCTGGAACAATGTGAATAACGCGGGGACTTACAGCTCAGCGAATTATCCCGGCGAGGGGATGCTGGTTTATCCCGGTCAGCCCGTGGGCGTCAAAGGCGTGGTAGCGTCGATGCGCTTGAAGTGGCTGCGGGATGGCGTAGAGGACTATGACTACGTGCAAATCCTGAAGGACCTGGGCAAAGGGGATCTCGCCATGCAGATCTCGCGCTCCGTCGGTCCCGACTGGACGAATTGGACTCGCGACGCAGGGGCTGTCGAAGCCGCCCGGTTGAAACTCGGCGATACGATTGACCAACTGATGAGCACGCAGACCGCACCCACCGCCGCCGCCGGCACACACCCGGCGGGCAACTAAAGACGACCTAGATTCCACGGATACGGCCCGGAGCAACTCCCGGGCCGTATCCGCGGAACCGATCACTCCGGAATTACCAGTTCCTGACCCGGTTTGATGGTATCCGGGTTTTTCAGAATGCCGCGATTGGCGTTGAATATCTTCATGTACTGGTTGGCATCGCCATAGCACTCGCGGCTGATTTTGGACAGGGTATCGCCCGGCTGGACGGTATAGCTCCGTTGATTCTGGCCGCCCCCGATAGCGGCACCTGCGGTCATGGTGGCGGAACCTTGTGCCTGTTGAGCGACACTGAGATCGCAGATGAGATCCGAATAATTCGGATCGACTAACTTGATCTGGTCCCAGATCTTATTCTTCACATCCGGCGAGGGCGCAACCGCGCGGATCAACAGTTTGGTGCCTTCCATATTGACGTTTTGCAGTTGCCCCTGGAGCTGCTGAATCAACGTCAGAACCGATTGATACTTCTGCTTGAGGCCTTCGAATGTGCTGTTTTGTGCCATACATCCTCCTCGTAGTTAAATACTGCCTTCAGATGGTCCTTAGCGGGCGCGCGCCGGCCGCACGACCGGGCCTGGACGAATGCGCCCCCTCCAACACAGCTTCGATAATCTCGAGTTGCTGATCCTCATGACACAGGCTGCGAACCGCGCTGACTGCGGCGCGCGCAACCCTGGAGTTCAAGACGGCATCGAGGACGGGGTGAAGCTGAATCGCCGAACGGTGGGGAATCAATTCGTAACCAAAACATTGTTTAAAGTTATGCAGGCTGCCGGTGGCGGATAGCGGGACATAGCCATAGCAGACTGCCTCCAGGGACTCATCGTCGACGGCTTGCTTGGTTACCGAGTAAGTCAGGAAGTGGTTAGGAAAATCGGAGCGATCCTCATGCGGCGACATGTGGTGGAGGATATGCAGCCACCGATGTTCCCGGCAGGTGATCATATAGGCCGCGAGGCGCGGGCCAGCGAATACCGCCGGAAAAGAAATCGCCGAACAGGCAAAGGCTGCCTCGACCAGGGTCTCCCACTGGCGCGGGTCGCCGAACTCGGGGTCATAGCGGCCATGGCGGTGCATGGCGCTGAGGTTGAGCGCCCTGCCCTGGCTCAACATCTGGGCCTTGGTGGCGGGCCGGAAGTTGAAGCGTTCCTGGCTATGAAGGACTTGATCGCGCTCCTCCGCATGAACGGACTCGATATCGTATTCCCGGGCATTCATTACATAGAGTCCACCGGCCAAGCCGCTCCAACTTGCGGACGGGAAGCGCGCGCCACAGGCCCCCGCCTCGCGAATCATGCTTTTCAATTCACACGGGTCCGGGTTCAGCA
Organism: uncultured Solibacteraceae bacterium; assembly: GCA_963811575.1. Classification (GTDB taxonomy): domain Bacteria; phylum Acidobacteriota; class Terriglobia; order Bryobacterales; family Bryobacteraceae; genus Solibacter. Next base: position 1,803,897 of record CAWERY010000018.1, read on the forward strand.
GGGCCTGATAGGGCAGACTCATGAGAAATCGGCCAGGGCCGAAATACCACATGGCGCCGCAGGCTTTTACGATACGCCGGCCTCGTAATTCGAGGAAGCGGGCAAAGACGCTGCCCGGCGCGTGGAGGCGAGCGGGGTTCGACGCCGACAAGTCCTGCGTGGTGAAGTCCAATAGTGTTCTCGGCATCGCAGTACTCACTGCCTCCTTAGCATCCCGGTATCATTGAGAAATCGCTCCCGACATCGCACTCCCCTGCGCACTTTGCCTATGGTGCAGATGACTCATTGCGCCAAGTATTTTCACCTCTCCGTCCCGCACTTGGAAGACGTCGCGCAGGTCATCGATGTGAGCCAGAATGAAATCCAGATCCGGAAGCTGGCTGGTTCGCCTGAGGAACTGGACGCTGCGGCTGGACAGGCACGCGACCGGAGGGGCGTGGCGGTACCGCTTCACGATGCAGGCGGTCTGCGAATTCCCAGGCTGATAGCCCCTCGACATAAGTTCCGCGGCGATCCAAGCGCAGCAAATCTTGTCTTCGATGCGGAACTCGCCCTTACTGCCGGCGCCGATTACGGCGACGCGGGAATGGTGCTGCGCCACATAGGCGGCGATCGTGGAGTGACTGCGGAAGCAAGCTAAATAGGTAGCCTCACAGGCAGCCGCCTCGTGAATCACTTTGGTTCCCGAGGAGGAGACGAGGACGAGAGGCCTATGGGTATCGGTCCTACGGGCCAGTTGGGCGGGGCTATTGGCGATTTCAAAAGCAGCCGGGGTAACGCCGCGCGAATCCCCGGCAAGGAGCGGATTCTGAAGGGTTCGCGCAATCGCAAGAGCAGCGTCTACATCCGGCGCGGGGAAACAGCGCCGCCCGGTTGCGGCCGCGGTGATTGCGGTAGTTGTGGCACGGATGACATCGACCGCGACGATTGCCCAACCCGGGCGGTATCTGCTGACACTCTCCGGTAAGTAATCGATGACGACCGATTTCAGCATGGCGTTACCTCGGTTCTTCAGCCGTCAGCTGGCCGGCGTGACGCGGAGTCTGGTTCAGATGACGCAGTGTCAGCGAGTAACTCGATGCGATGAGGCCTAAGACAAGCCACCAATGCCTCTGATAGAACGCTTCAATACCCATGGCCAAGCCGAACATGGCGGTATGGGCCATCAGCAAGGCCAGCAACAAAGGTTGATGCCGGGGCGATGCCCGGCGATAGGCATACCAGCCCTTGACGAAAAACCATCCGACGAAGCCGAGCAGAGCGATCAACCCGACGACGCCGAAATCGGCAAGAAACCACATGGCGCTGTTGTGCGCGATCTCACCTTCGCCGAGACGAAAGCTTCCGATGCCGCCGCCGAAGATGGGATGACGCGAGAACGCCTGGAAGGCGTCATGGATGAGGTCAAACCTGCCCTGTACCTGTTTTGGCCGGCTCGCCATTTCCTGGAAGACGGGCACGAATCGATTTCCCATCAACAGCAGCAAACAGGGAGCGGCGATCAGGCCGGCCAGGACGACGCGAATCGCCGCCTTGGTTTTCAGCAAGCAGAGCAACAGCAGGGAGAGCAAAAGCGCCATCCAAGCGGAGCGTGAGAATGTGAAGAGCAGGCCGAGGCCCAAGGAAAGCCTGGATATCCAGAGCATGGGGGTTTTGACCAGCGGAGTTCCCGCCAACGCGGTACCCTCGCAAATCACGAACGCCGCGACGAGCAGCCCGCCGTACGCATTCGGATCGAGCAGCATCCCGGATAGCCGGAGACCGCCATACCGGGCGAAAGGATTGGCAAAGCCGAAGAAGTAAGTCAAAAGGAAGGCTACGACGGCCATGATGTTCTGGAGCACGACACTTACTACGAATACTCGCATCAGACGGCGCAAATCATCCCAGCGAGCGACTGACGAGGTAACGGCAACGTAGCTGAGGAAAGGCAGGAGTAATCCGGCATCCTTGTTCAGGAGCTCATAGCGGTTGAGGCCGCCAAAGCGCAGGGCCGCCACGAAGGTGCCAGCGGCGAATGTCGCGATGATGCCAAAGTGCCATATAGTCCACGCCGGCTTACGGTACTTTAACTGGCCCGGCGCAAGGAGAAGGACCAGGAGCAAGAGGACATCGGACGGGGCGAAATTGATTCCATTTGTGGCTTCAAACTGGAACGGGAGCAAGGCGACGTAGCAAGTGACCAGGACGCCAAGCATCCCGGCTGCGGGAACGGCTTGAGACCCGTCAAAGGGAAGCGGGGGCCCGTCAGCAGTGGCGAATTGAAGGTGTGGCGATTGCGTTTCCATGCGGTTCACGAAACCCCCAACCGACGACGATTGCGCAGGGCTGCAAAGCTGTAGCTCCCGGCGCTGGAGGGATCCCATCGGTTGAGAATCACTCCCATCCAAAGACCGTTGCATTCGAGGCGCTGCACCGCGGCCTGGGCGGACTTCCGATCCGTGTGGTTCGCCCTGACCACGAACAACATGCCGTCGGCTTGACGGGCTAAGCTTCGGGCGTCGGCAAACTTGAGACAAGGTGGGGCATCCACCAACACGTAGTCGAATTCCTCACGCAACCGCGCAAGCAAGCCGGACATACGATTGGAATTGAGCAGCACCGGGATGTTTTCCGGAGATGCGCCACTTGGGAGCAGATAGAGATTCGGAAGGGCCGTGGTGGCGATGAGGCCATCGAGGGGCGGCGGCTCACCCGCGTTAGTTGCGCGAAGTGCGTCACTCAAGCCGCGAAGGTTAGGCCTATCGAAGACGCGGTGAAGTTGCGGGCGGCGCATGTCCCCATCGATGAGGAGCACCTTACCGCCGAGTTCAGCGAGCGCCATACCGAGGTTGCTAACAACGGTGGTCTTCCCTTCCATCGAGTAGGAACTGGTGACAACGAGGCTACGAAGATGATCCGCATCGCGCGAAAGAATCGAGGCCAAGGCACTGCGAAACGATTCGGACAATTCGGAGGATTGCGGCTGCAGGGCAGTTATGCCGGCTTGAAGGTGGAGATTGGCCGGATCAGGCAGCGGGTTTAGGGAGAGGTTCCACCCAGCAGCATTGGGAATGGCTCCCAGTTCCGGAAGTCCCAGGCACGCGCCGGCATCACCGGGCGCATGGAGGACCGAGATATTCTGTTCCTGGAGCAGCACGCAGGCAACCGCGACAAGCAGTCCGCCGAAGATAGCGATCGCCAAAGACAGGGGTGGATTGGGCTTATACGGGCGCGGAGCCGGTTGCGCGGGCGCAATGAGGCGGATATTCGACTGGCGGACAATCGATGCGACGCGAGCATCGTTGGCCTTCTGCAGCATTGCCTGATACAAGCGATGGGTGGCGCTTTCCTCGGGCGAGAGTCGATCTGGCGCCTGATGCAAATTCGGGTGTAAGGCATTCCAAGCTTTTTGGCGCAACATCTCATGCCTGATGCCGTCGAGTTCCACTTGGAGAGCCTCGTATGTCAGACGGGCAGCGTGCTGACGATTTTCGATGGCCTGGTCGATAAATGTCTGAGCGAATGTATTGGCGAGGCTGGCAGCGAATGCAGGGTCGCGTGAATCGCAGACGACCTGGATGATGCGGCTATTGCGAACGGGCACAACTTTTATATCTTGCCGCCGGGGAGTAAGAGCGCCAGCGGAGCGCATCTTGAGGATGACAGTATCTATCAGGGAATCCTGTTGAAGGAGCTCCAATTGAGTCTGCATGTACATACCGGGATCCAGACTCGCGGCGGCGGAGGGATAAACATCGCGAAGATTCAGAAAGTTCTCATTGAATGCCTGGATTTCGAGTGAGGCGCGCGACTGGTAGATTTTAGGATGCGCGCCGGTGATGAGGACGGAACCGAGCGCGGCTAAGAGGATAATTCCCAATATTGTGCCTTTGCGACAGTACAAGACACGCAGGCACTCTCCAGCGCTCCACTCCTGAGAGTTGTGGTCGCGCGAAATTGCACGCGGCGCCGAACTCGTGCTGAACCTCGCTTGCCGTTTTAGATCCTCATTCATATCGACCGCCTTCTGGAGCACGGCTACGGCTCAAGTAACATCTACCAGGGCGTGAGTAGGCCAGACCAGGCGATTTAAAGGTACAGAACCCCTCATCGCCACCCCCTCACGTAGTTGAAGACACACTTCCGCGAGTCACGCTGCTTTATTTGGGGTGACGGGGGTTAGGCCGTCCGAGCTGCTGCCGCGATCAACAAGACGCAAACGAGGCCGAATCGGGCTTGGGGTGTACGGAAAGCGGGCTAAATTGACTCGCAGCTTCGCGACGGCCATCGATCATAATGTTGTGTCTCACACGTTTGAACAGATCCGCCAATCGAGGATCAGGAGGGACATATGAATCAAACCGTGATTATATCCGCGCTCGCGTTCGCCCTTTCGCCGCTCGCCGTGCCCAAGGCGCGCGTTGACTTCGACCACGCGTGCGATTTCTCTCATTATCAGACGTATCGATGGGCAGGGCCGCCCGACGCACCGTATCTCAACCAGTTGATGCAGGAAAGGGTCGTTGGATTCGTCGAGGAGGCTCTTTCGGCAAGGCGGCTCCGCCGAGTGACGACTGGTGGCGATCTTCTGGTCGATTTCCGGATGGATGTCCACGAGGAACAGATCTTCAACACCTTCACCGATTCCACTGGGTTCGGCTGGGATTGGGGCTGGGGCGGCGCAGTCTCCACCACGACGACTCAACTAATACCGATCGGGACGCTGACGGTAAACGTCAGGGATGCGCGCAAGAATCAGCTTGTGTTTCAAGGCGTATCGACGGAATCCCTTAGTTCGAAGCCCCCGCATAACACGAAGAAGCTGGCCAAGGCAGTCGGCGAGATTTTCGAACATTATCCGCCAAGGTAACCTTCCTAAGTTCCACTCTCTGGATCGTGAGGGTAACCGGTGAGATCTCCACATAGTAGAAAGCCGTGAGGTAAGACGATATGATGACCACACGAGCAACTGCAGTACTGTGCGTCGGACTTCTCGTCGCACAGAATCCTTCCATTTATGCTCAACAACCACAGCCCGGCGGCGGCGCACAGAACGACTCCCAGAAAGCGCTTACGCCGGCTCAACTGGAGAGCCTTGTCGCTCCGATCGCACTTTACCCGGATCCGATCCTAAGTCAAGTGCTGGTAGCGTCCACGTATCCCCTGGAAATCGTGGAAGCAGGGCGCTGGTTAAAACAGCACTCGAATTTGAAGGGCAAGGAGCTTACGGATGCGGCGGCAAAGCAGACTTGGGACGCCAGCGTTCAGGCGCTGGTGATTCTGCCTGATGTGCTGACGCGGATGGATCAGGACGTGACCTGGACATCCGATCTCGGAAACGCGTTTCTGGCGCAGGAGCAGGACGTCATGGACGCGGTGCAGCGCATGCGCAGGAAGGCCAGCGATAACGGCGCGCTCAAATCCACCAGTGAGCAGACGGTGAGCACGACGACCGCAAATAATCAACCTTATATAGTGATTGAACCGGCGAGCACCCAAGTTGTCTACGTGCCGCAGTACAACCCCGTTGCAGTTTGGGGACCTCCGCCGGACTACTACCCTTATCCTCCGATTTACTACCCGCCATCAACAGGCGCAGTCGTCGCGGCTAGCGCCGTCTCGTTTGGAGTAGGCATGGCGGTCGGCGCAATTTGGGGCGGAGGAGGAGGTTGGGGTGGTTGGGGATGGGGTCCCAGCTGGGGCCATAACAACGTCGTCATTAATAACAACTTCATCAACAACAACCACTTTAACCGCGTGAATGTCGCCAACGGCAATAACTGGGTTCATAATCCAGCACATCGAGGCGGCGTACCTTACAACAATCGAAACGTTGCAAATCGCTACCAGGGCGGCAATCGGAATAACATCGCTACGCGCCCGACGGTCGGCCAAACACAGCAACGGCTAAACCGGGGAGATGGCGGACGCGGCCCGACGGGCGGACAAAAGTTCGGACAGGGGCCGGGAGGCATCTCCAATCAAGGTAGTGCCAGCCGGCTCGGCCAAGGGGCCGCGGGCAGAGGCGCCAATGGAACTGGCCAGGGTATGGCGGGACGCGGAGCCAATGGCATGGGTCAGGGCAACGCCGCAAAGGGCACGGCCAACCGAATGGGTACGATGAACCCCGCACAGAACGGGAATCGCATTGGAAATCGCAATATGAGCGGCGGCCAAGCCAATCCCGGAGCGTTCGGAGGTATGAGCCAGGGTGGCGCTCGCACCCAGATGAACAGCAATCGCGGGTCAGCCAGCCGCAGCATGGGCGGTTTTCACGGCGGCGGTGGCGGTGGATTCCACGGCGGCGGCGGCGGCGCGCGTGGTGGTGGCGGAGCGCGCGGCGGCGGACGCCGCAGGTAAGCAAAGCGAGAGATTGGAGAAACCTAAATGAATCGTTTCCGAGCATTCGCAGCAACCGCGGCAGGATTGCTCCTGCTGCAATTTGCCGGCGCAGCGGCGACGCCGGACGGCAAGGGATTTCCGACCGCCGATGCCGCTGCACAGGCCCTCGTCAGCGCGTCCAAGAACGATGACGTGCCAGGCTTGATGGAGATTCTTGGACCCTCGGCAAAGAGCATCGTGACAACTGGCGACACCGTAGCTGACCGAAAGGCACGGCGCGCTTTTGCCACTCGCGCTGCCGAGAAAATCAGCCTGGTGCCGGCTCGAGGCAATCCAAAGGCAAAGACACTACTGGCCGGCAAAGATCACTGGCCGCTGCCGATACCGATTGTCGAAGAGAACGGCCAGTGGTATTTCGACGTCGCACAAGGCAAGCAGGAGATTCTCACGCGGCGCATCGGCAGTAATGAACTGGATGCCATTGACGTGTGCCGCGGATTTGTCGAAGCCCAAAGCGACTACGCTGAAATGAACCGCAGCGCCGACCATGGTCCGGTTTATGCACAAAAGATAATCAGCACACCGGGACAGAGGGACGGGCTGTATTGGGCGAGTGATAGCGAGGACGAGCAGAGCCCGATGGGCGAGATCGTCGCGCGAGCGCTCGCGGAGGGTTACACCGATAAGCGCGCTCCGTATCACGGTTACTACTTCAAAGTCTTGACAGCCCAGGGGCCGCACGCGTCTGGGGGCGAAAAGAGCTATCTCGATAACGGCCAAATGACGAAGGGTTTCGCGTTGATTGCCTGGCCCGCGGTGTACGGCACTTCGGGCATCATGACTTTGGTTGTCGATAAGACGGGGATCGTTTATCAGAAGGATCTGGGCAAAGGGACGGCATCGCTGGCGGGCGCTTATGCCGCTTATGACCCGGACCAGACATGGACTCCGGTATCCGATTTCCGGAGCCGTTAGCAAAAGGAAGCCCTCCGCACCCTTGTTCGTTGCGGAGGGCTCACCGAATCCGGCATCAGGGTCGATGACGGGGGAGGGTTGTCATGCAGGCAAAGGGAGTGAGGGCGTTGTATCAGGGAATTGCAGTTTGCGCTTTGTTGGTTTATGGTTTGCCGTTTGTCCAAACGGCGGCAGCCCAGACCAGCCCGGAGACGCAGACCGACAAGGCCGTGCAGACAAAGCGGACCAAGAAATCCGCGACTGACGCGGCGACGGGTCAATCTACGACCGCGGTTACGCCTGCTAAAGAAGGCAATGTCGAGCGCGCCGGCAGGTGGTGTTTCTAGTGCGGAAATACAGTCGGCGAAGGCAGGCGGTAAAGTTTGGGTGAATACCGAATCTGGTATTTATCACAAGGGCGGCAAGTGGTTTGGCACTACCAAGCAAGGAAAGTTCATGACGGAGCAAGAGGCGACGAGGGCCGGGTACCGGGCTGCGAAGAACGAAAAGTAAGGTGAGTGATGAGGCGGGGAATTGGAATCTGGGCGGTACTGGCAGTGTCGTGGGTGGCGCCGTCGGAATTGGCGGCGGCGCCGGCGCCGTTGGCGTTGCCGTCTCCGCTGGAGCGGGGGCAGGAGGTTGCCAAGGCGGTGGCGACGGTGACGGGGACGGCGATTTCGCCGCTGTTTGGGGTGTGCATCCTGGGGGCATTCACTTACGTGAAGACATCCCCGGAGATGCGGGCTGCCCTGCCCTTCTATTGCGCTCCTGCTTTCTGGATCCCGCTGGCGGTGCTGGTGGCGATGGTCTTTTTCAAAGATACCTTGGGGGCGTTTCTGCCGCTGCTGAAAAAGCCGCTGGATGCGATTGAGATTCTGGTGATCAATAAAGCGGCGCTGGTGTTCGCCGTGCTGCCGGTGGTGTGGCACGAGGCGGCGGCGGTCTCGGGCCCGCCGGGCGCTCACGGGATTTTGAGCGCGGCCGCCTCCGGCATCCCGATGGGGCCGGCGGTGATCGTGGGCGCCGTCATTGCGGTCAGCGTGTGGCTCACCGGACATGCGCTCGACATACTCGCGCTGCTCAGTCCGATTCCTTTGTTGGACGCGTGTTTGAAGGCCACGCGGGCGGCGATGTTCCTGGCGCTCGGCGTGCTCGCGGCGCTCGACACGCGGGCGGCGCTGCTGGTTTCGCTGGGGATTATTGCGATCTGTTTCCTGTGCTTCTGGTGGGCGTACCAGCTGGCGCTGTTCGGCTCCGTCTTCGCTTGGGACATCCTGCGCGCCCGCCTGTTGGGGCGGCGGCGCAATCCGGCGCTCGATGGCGAAGTGCTGGGCTTTACGGCGTACGCGATCGGCGGCCTCCGGAAGCGAAGTTTCGGCGCCTTGCGGATTGCGGGCGACGGATCGCTCGAGTTTGTGCACCGGCCCGCCGGAATCGGGTTTCGCAGCGCCATCCGGCTGCAGCGGCCCGATGTCTATGAGGTCGGCCGCGGCTTCTTCTTCCCCTGCGTGCTGGCGCCTGAAACCGGCGGCAACGCGTACCGTTTCCAGTTCCGGCTGCTGCCCCGCTATACCGGCTTCGAGGAGCAGATCAGCGACGTGCTGCGGCTGGGCGGGGTGCGCGATCTGCGGATTCCGGCCGAGCTGCGGAGCGCGTGGAACTGGATGCACGGCACGATCGCGCGCAGCCGGTAGCGGCACAAAAGCAATCCTGGTTTCCAGTCCTGGCATCGATACGGCAGCAGCGGTTTTGCGGGAGGCAACCACGATGCTGGGTTCGGTCGAGTCCAAAGGCATGACGCAGCACCAGATCCTGTTGCTCGAGCATGCGCTGCGCCAGGTATCGAAGATCGATCAGCCGGGCTGGGCGGCGATTCCAACGCAACTGCACCCGTGTTTTGCCAAGTACATGTGCCGGGATGCCTGGACCGGGCTTTCCGACGTACTGGCTTTGCGGGAGGCGGCGCTGTTGATTATTCGCGATGCGATCACCCGCACGGGCGAGTTCTGCGATGAGCGGTGAGCGGCATCCACTCTCCCTGCGGCGCCTGCTGAAACCCTACACCGGGATGTTGACGCTCGGGGTGGCCGCGATTGTGGTGGAAAGCGCCGCGACGCTGGCCGAGCCCTGGCCGCTGAAGGTGGTGCTGGACAACGTGCTGAAGTCCAAGGGCGGCCACGGGTGGCTCGCTCAAGCGATTTTCTCTTTCGCGGGCACGGACAAGCTGGCGATTCTCCAGTTCGCCGCTCTGGCGGTATTGGCGATCGCCGCGGTGGGCGCGGCGGCCAGCTACACCGAGAAGTACATCACGGCCAGCCTGGGGCAGTGGGTGATGCACGACCTGCGGCATACGCTGTACGCGCACCTGCAGCGGCTTTCGCTGGGCTTCCACGATGGCAAGCAGACCGGCGATCTGATCAGCCGCCTGACCAGCGACATCGATGCCATCCAGAGTTTCATCACCTCGGGCCTGCTGGGGGTGATGATCAACAGCCTGACGCTGCTCGGCATGGCGGCGGTGATGTTCTCGCTGAGCCGGCAGTTCACGCTGATCGCGCTTTCCGTGGCGCCTTTGTTGTTCTTCGTGGTCTTTCATTACACGCGGAGCATCAAGCAGGCCACGCGCGACGTGCGGCGCAAGGAAGGCGAGATGGTTTCCGTGATCCAGGAAGTGTTGTCTTCCATGCGCGTGGTGAAGGCGTTCGGACGCGAGGAGTTCGAGCAGCAGCGGCTGGCCGAGGAGAGCTTCGCATCGATCGGGATTGCGCTGCGGGTGCGCGGCCTGAAGGTCCGGCTGGCGCCCCTGGTGGACCTGATCATCGCGGCGGGGACCTGCCTGGTGCTGTGGTTCGGCGGCCGCATGGCGCTCGAGGGATCGCTCAGCGTGGGTTCGCTGGTGCTCTTCCTCTGGTATCTGGGCCGGATGTACAAGCCCATGCGGGAGCTTTCGAAGATGACCGATGCCTACTCCAAGGCGGCGATCGGCTACGAACGGATTCGCGAAGTGTTGGACACGGACCGGGAGATCCGCGACGTGCCGGGGGCGCGGCGCGCGCCGTGTTTCCGGGGCAGGGTGGAGTTGAGCAACGTCAGTTTCGGCTACGCGGCGGATTACCCGGTGCTCAAACAGGTCAGCCTGATGGTGGAGCCCGGACAGGTGGCGGCGCTGGTGGGGCCGACGGGCGCGGGCAAGACCACGATCATCAACCTGATCCCGCGCTTTTACGATCCCGACACGGGCACGGTAAAGATCGACGGCACCGATGTGAAGCTCTTCGAGCAGGAATCGCTGCGGCGGCAAATCAGCTTCGTGCTGCAGGAGACGCTGCTGTTCCGCGGGCCGGTGTGGTACAACATCGCCTACGGCAAGCCGGGGGCGAGCCGCGCCGAGATTGTGCAGGCGGCAACGCTGGCCAATGCGCACGAGTTTATCGAGCGCATGCCCGAAGGCTACGACACCATCATCGGGCAGCGGGGGGTGACGCTCTCCGGCGGGCAGCGGCAGCGGATTGCGATTGCACGGGCGGTGATTCGCAAGAGTCCGATTCTGATCCTGGACGAAGCCAGCAGCGGGCTGGACGCAGCCTCCGAGAAGCTGGTATTCGAGGCGCTGGACCGGCTGATGGAAGGCCGGACCTCGATTGTGATCGCGCACCGGCTCTCTACCATCCGTTCCGCCGACCAGATCTTCGTGGTGGACGGCGGGCAGATTGTGGAGCACGGCGACCATAGCGAATTAGTGCGCAAAGGCGGCCTCTACGCGGAGTTACACGAGCTCCAGTTTCACGGGTTAACCCGCTGAAGGGAAACCGGAAGTGAAACAGTAGTTTCTCTCTCCCCTCAGGTAAAACCTACACCCCCTTTTCGATGGCCGGCATCTTTCCTTACAGGCACAGGTGACAGAGGGAACCTCGCTCAGGCGGAGAAAGAGAAGGAGAGAGGAAAAATGGCAAACTCGATGTTCGGCTCCTTATTGAACATGCTCGACAAGCGCTCCGTCGGCGACGTGGCCAACGCGCTTGGCCAACCCGAAGAAGCGGTGGCGCGCGGCATGGAATCGTCCGTCGCCTCCCTGATGGGCGGCCTGGCCAGTAAATCCGGCGACCCCGGAATGCTGCGCAAACTACTCGACACCGTTTCGGGCACTTCGGGAACGGTGTCCTGGTCTCAAATCGCCGGCAGCCTGGTGAATCCCAACTCCTCGTTGATGGACACGGGCAAACGCCTTTTGCCGGCGCTGTTCGGCAGCAGCGAGCAGACCGTCACCAACGCAATCAGCCGGGAGGCGGGTTTATCCTCCGGCGCGATCACCACCTTGCTGACTATGGCGGCGCCGGTGGTGATGAGCTTCATCAGTAAGCAGGTGCGCGATGGCGGCATGACCATGAGCGGCCTGGGCAACCTGCTGCAGCGCGAGAGCTCCACGATTCGCAACGCCCTGCCTTCGGGGTTGAGCGAGATCTTCTGGCCGGCCGCCACGACGACCACGACGACGACGTCAACGGCGTCGCCGGTGATCGCGCAATCGGTGCAAAAGGAGAAATCGGTCAGCTGGCTGCCGATTGCGGCCAGCGCGGCCCTGGGCCTGGGCCTGTTCTGGTTCCTGGGACAGGGACACCGGCCGCCGATCCAAACGGTGGTGACCCCGATCCCCACCGGGTCGGCCAACCGCTACGCGATTCCCGCGCCGCGCAAACTTTGCTCGGTGCCGGATAACGCCAACATTCCGGAGAACGGGAGCGCGGCGCGCCTGCTGGCGTTTGCGCAGAACCCCGACAACCGGGCGGCGGCAGCGGGCTGGTTGAATATCGATCAGATGTCCTTTGCCACCGGGTCGGCTACGCTGCAACCGGCATCGGCAAGACAACTCAATACGATCGCCACGGTGATGACGAACTGTCCCGGCGTCCACCTGGAAATCGCCGGGTACACCGACAACGTCGGCTCCGGGGATGCGAATCTTCGCCTCTCGCGGAACCGGGCGAATGCGGTGGTCGCGCAGCTGGTCAAAGAGGGCGTTCCGCGAGACCGCCTGATGGCCCGCGGCTTTGGGGAAGAGTATCCGCAGGCGGATAACGCCACGGCGGAAGGGCGCGCGGAGAACCGGCGCGTCGCCATGAAAGTAATCCAGAAGTAAGACCGGGATATTGTTACGAAAGGAGCAGCGATGACTTACGAAAAGATAGTAACTCTATACGACACGGCGGAGCACGCCGAGGCGGCCAAGCGTAGCTTGGAGAGTGCTGGGTTCTCGCCCAGCGAGATCAGCATGATCAACAGTAAGACGCTGGCGTTGGCGGGGGATCAACTTCGCGAACCCGGCCTGTGGCATCGCTTGTTCAACCGGGATATTGAACAGCACGAGGCCACGGCGTACGCCCGGTCGGTAGAGGCGGGCGGGGTCGTGCTGACGGTGCGCGTGGCCGAGGGCGACGTCGCCCGGGCGACGGGCATCTTGAACGCACATCGCGCCGTCGATGTTACCAAGCGCACCGAGCAGGAGCGGATGACGACGACTAACGCGGCGCCCAGTGCGGCACCCAAGCCGGCGATTGTGCGGACGGCGCCGGCGGTGGCGGCGGCGGGCGCGGTGGCCGGCGAAGAGATCCTGGCGCTGGCCGAGGAACAGATCAGCGTGGGCAAGCGAGTGATCAAGGAGGGCACCACGCGGATCCGGCGTTTTGTCACCGAATCGCCGGTAGAGGCGCAGGTCACCCTGCACGAAGAGCACACGCGGGTGCTGCGGCGGGCGAGCACCGACCCGGCTTTCCTGCGCGATCTGGATTGGGGGGACAAGACCATCGAAATCACCGAGACGATCGAGGAACCGGTGGTCACCAAGAGCGTCCACATCGCCGAGGAAGTAGTGATTCAAAGAGAAGGCAGCGACCACGTGAAGACGCTGCGGGATAAAGTGCGCCGGCAACAAATCGAAGTCGAGCGCATCCCGGGCACCGAACCGGTCGCGGCGAAAGGATGACGAGAGCAGCCCTCGTAACGCGCGAGGGCCGCAGCGGACGGGCGCCGGGCCGGCATCAGGGTCCGGCGCCCGAGTTGTGGAAGAGCATTCCTGCCTTGATTTATCCCCACTCAATCCATCCCCGTTAAACGTTCAATAGAACGGACTTTACCCCTCTAAATCACCCCAAAAAAAACACCATACAGCCCTTTTGGGCGCTCTCTTACGGTGTGGGTCGTGTGAGGCTGGCCGAGGTTACCACGCTTCACCCCAAAAGCATTTTTCGAGAGTTAGCGGTAGCTGTGTCCGCGAGTGTAAGTAGAACTTAACTTTTAGTGAACGAGGCTGAAAACCGTGGCTATCTATATCCCTCCATCGCCGAATCCCGATACCTCCGCGACGGCGTCCGCCGCCGCGGGCGGCCAGACCACGTTCCTGGAATGCGCGCGCACGCTCTACCGCCGCAAAGCCACCTTGTGCTGGATCGCGGGTTTCGGGCTGATCGCCGCCGCCCTGCTCAGCCTGGCGCAGCCGCGCATGTACCGCTCGCAAGCCTCGGTGCAGATTCAGGGCGTAAACGAGAATTTTCTGAACCTGCGCGACATTTATCCCACGGCGGCGCCGAGCGCCGAAAACGCGATCTACGTGCAGACGCAGGCGGAGATGCTGCAGCAGGACGCGCTGCTCGAACAGGTGGCCGGCAAACTCCACCTGGCCGGGAGCGTGGAGCAGCTCAGAAAGAATCTGCAGATCGTGCCTTCGCGCGCCAGCAGCATCATCCGGATTGTGGCCGAGGCGCGCGAGCCGCAGCAGGCGGCCGACATCGCCAACACGCTGGCGCAGAGTTTCATCGACCAGAGCATTGAGGCGCGGCAGCGCGCCGCGCAGCAGACGCACGCGGCGCTGGCGCTCGATCTGGACCGGTTGCGGGGCAAGCTGCTGCGACCGGAAACCGGTGCGAGCCGCCGCGCGGCGCGGGAAGACGACGGCAGCCGTCAGTTCTACGAAGCGCTCTCGCGGCAGGCCGAGGAAGCCAGTGTGGCGTCTACCCTGCGCCAGTCCAATATCCGCCTGGTGGGCGCGGCCCAGCCGGCGGCACACCCGTACCGGCCGAATGTGCCGCTCAATCTCGCGTTCGGATTATTCGCCGGACTGGCATTGGGAATCGGCTACGTGATGCTCGAAGAGCAGACCCACTCCGGGCTGCGCGTGCCCGGAGAAGCGGGCGCGTACCTGACGCTGCCGGAGCTGGGCGCGATTCCCAAAGCGGAAGGCCGGCGGTTTGCGGCGTTTCGCGTAGCGAACCCCGCCAGCGGCAAGCTGCAGGTGGAGCGCGCTTCTTTAGAGCAGCCGGTATCGGCGTTGTCGGAATCGTTCCGCTCCACCCTGGCTTCGATTCTCTCGGCCAACCAAAGCGAGGAGCAGTCGCATGTGCTGGTGATCACGAGCGCCCTGCCCACGGAGGGCAAGACCACGGTGGTGAGCAACCTGGGCATTGCGCTGGCCGAGATCGGGCTCAAGGTGCTGTTGATCGACGGCGACCTGCGGCGTCCGCGGCTGCACAAGGTCTTCGACCAGATCAACAGCTGGGGACTGAGCGATTTATTGCGCGAGAAGAACGCGATCGAAGACCTGCCGCTCGAGGTGCTGGTCAAAAAGACCGGGGTGCCGCGCCTCAGCCTGCTTTCCGGCGGCACCTGTACCGACAACATCTTCGGCCTGCTCTGTTCCGGCCGCATGGCGTGGCTGCTGGCGCGTTTCCGCCAGGAGTTCGACTATGTGCTGGTGGACGCGCCGCCGTGCCTGGAGTTTGCCGACGCGCGCATCATGGCGCGCCATGGCCAGAAGCTGCTGCTGGTGGTGCGCGCCGGCAATACCGATCGCAAGACCGCGCAGGCGGCGGTGCAGCGGCTGCAGCTGGACGGCATTGCGGTCATGGGCGTGATCTTTAATTACTGGGATCCGGCGCATAGCGACAGCTATGACTATGCGCGCTACCGGCAGGAAGTACAGTGAGCACTGGCGCCCATCAGCCTGCGGGCGGCTTGTCGCTGCGCTCGAACTTCGCCTGGATTCTGAGCGGCAACCTGGTCTATGCCGCCTGCCAGTGGGGAGCGATTGTGATGCTTGCCAGGCTGGGCAATGCCTTCATGATCGGGCAGTTCTCGCTGGGGCTCGCGCTGGCGACGCCGGTGCTGATGTTTACCAATCTGCACCTGCGCGCGGTGCAGGCGACCGATGCGCGCCGCCTGACCCGCTTCGGCGACTATCTGCGCCTGCGCGCCGCGATGACGCTCGGCGGCCTGGCGGTGATTGCGGGCATCGTCTGGTTCGGAAATTATCAGCGGCAGACCGCGCTCGTGATTCTCGCGGTGGCGCTCGCCAAGGGAATCGAGACTCTCAGCGACATTCATTACGGCCTGTTCCAGTTGAACGACCGGCTGGACCAGACCGGCCGCTCCATGATGCTGCGCGGGATGCTTTCGGTAGGAGCGCTCGGCGCGGGACTTTACCTGACGCACAACATCGTGTGGGGATGTGCCGCGCTCGCGCTGGTGTGGCTGGGGGCGCTGGTCGGCTTCGATATGCCGCGCGGACGCCGGTTTGCGGCAGGTTCCGCAACCGCGCGCAGTTCGTGGAGCCTGATCTGGACGGCGCTGCCCCTGGGGATTGCGACCACCATGGCGGCGCTGAATCTCAATATGCCGCGCTACTTCATCCACAGCGGCCTGGGCGAAAAGCAGCTCGGGATTTATTCGGCGATGGCGTATGCCACGGTGGCGATGATCCTGGTGAGCGATTCGCTGGGGCATTGCGCGATTCCGCGGTTAGCGCGCTTGTACAGCGGCGGGCAGTTCGCCGAGTTCCGCACGCTGCTGCTCCAGCTGGTGGCGACCGGCGCGGGACTCGGGCTGGCCGGCCTGGCGGCGGCGCAGTTGCTGGGAGTGCGGTTGTTGACGATCTTCTACGGACGCGAATATGCCGCGCATCACCGCACCTTCCTGGTGCTGATTCTGGCCACCGCGATTTACTGCGTGGCGTGTATGTTCACGAGCGCGATCACCGCCGCGCGCTGTTTCCGGATTCAGGCGCCGATCTATATGCTGATTGCCGGCTCTAACGCCCTGGCCTGCGCGCGCTGGGTGCCGGCCGCCGGCCTGGCGGGCGGAGCGGCGGCCATGGCGCTGGGGGCGACGGTGCACCTGGTGCTGGGCGCAACGGTGGTCGGCTACCTGTTGCGGTCGCCCGCCGCGACAACCCGCGGTGGTCAAACTGCCGCATCGAGAAGTCGAGGTCCTTGCTCATGTTGACCCATAAAAAAGAGACGAGCCCGATGAGGCTGCTGCACATTGTCGGCGAATCGCGCTTCGGCGGCGCCGCCCGGATCATTCTGCGCCTGGGCCAGATTGCGCAGGCCGAGGGCTGGCAGGTCGATATCCTGACCACCGACCCGCTCTTTCAGGAAGCGGTGCGGCAGCATGGTCTCGGCCTGGTGAACCTGGATGTGATTCGCCGCGAGATCCGCCCGGTATGGGATCTGCGCGGGCTCTCGCGCCTGCACCGGTTCCTGCGCCGGGAGCCGTACCAGATCATTCACACCCACACCTCCAAGGGCGGCTTTGTGGGGCGCCTGGCGGCGCGCATGGCGGGCGTGCCGGTGATTGTGCACACCGCCCATGGCTTTGCGATCCACGAAAACAGTCCGCTGGTTTCGCGCCTGCTGTACTCCACGCTGGAGCGGCTGGCCTCGCGCTGGTGCGACCGGATTGTTTCGGTCAGCGAGTTTCATCGCACCTGGGCGATCGAACTGGGGATGTGCACGCCCGAGCGCATCGTCGCCATTCCTAACGGCACCGCCGAAGCGGCGCGCACGCACCGGACCGGTCGCGCGATCCTGCGCCGCCAGATGGGAGCGGAATATGGCGAGTTCGTGGTGCTGAGCATGGCCCGGCTGGCGGCGGACAAGGGCCTGGAATATCTGCTCGAAGCCGCCGCCAGGCTGCCGCGCAACGGACGCCGGATTCAGATTGCGATCGCCGGCGACGGCCCGGCGCGCCAACGGCTGGAACGGATCGCGATCGAACGCGGAGTCACCGACCGCGTGACGTTTCTCGGCTTCCGCGAGGACGTAGGCGACCTGCTCGCGGCCAGCGACCTGGTGGTGCTGCCGAGCTTGCGCGAAGGACTTTCGATCGCCTTGCTCGAGGCCATGGCGGCGGGCAAGCCGATCATCGCCACCAGCATCGGCAGCCAGCGGGAAGTAGCTTCGCAGGCCGATATGGCGCAACTGGTGCCGCCCGCCGATGCCCGCGCGTTGAGTGAAGCCATCGAGCGGCTGGCCGCCGACCAGGAGGCGATGGAGCGGCTGGGGCGCAACGCGCGCACGCTCTATGAGACCCGGTACACCGAAGAGCGCATGCTCGAAGACTACAAGCAGCTCTATCACGAGTTGTGGGGCACCAAGCGGCGCCTGGAAGTTCCGGTCCTGGCCGGCCAGGGGAGCGGCGTATGATCCCCACTTCCACGGCCAATCCAGAGCCGCCGCGAATCGATACCCGGAGGGTGCGGCCGGCGACGGCGGAAGATCTTTCCGGCATCGTGAAGATTCATCAGAAGGCCTTCAGCCAGTTCTTTCTCACCCGGCTGGGCGGCGAGTTTCTGCACGAGTACTACGGGCTGGTGCTCGATTACCACGCCGGCATCCTGCTGGTCAGCGAAGCGCCCGGCGTGGTGGAGGGCTTCGCCTGCGGGTTTGTGGACCCCGCCGGGTTCTATCAGGCGATGTGGCGTTCGCGGCGCAGCTTCGCGCTCCCCGTGCTCACAGCGCTCCTGCGCCAGCCCTCGCTCGCCGCCCGCATCCTGTACGGCGTGCACCGGATTCAAACCCCGGCCTCTGAGCTGCCGGTGCGCTCCTGCGAACTGTCTTCGATCGCGGTCGCCCCCGAAGCCAGCGGCAACGGCCTGGGCAAGACTCTCATGCGCTCGTTCCTCGCCCAGGCACGACAGATGGAGGCGCAGCGCGTTTACCTGACCACCGATGCCGACGGCAACGACGCGGCCAACGCCTTCTATCGCGACGCCGGTTTTCAGCATACGCGGCGCTTCCTGCAACGCAAGGGGCGCTGGATGAACGAGTACGTGATTCACCACCAACAGGCAGGCGCCAATTGCGAAACTCAACCTTAACCCGTGCGGGCTACCGCAGCTTCGACGCGGCGTGCGCGGCAGCGGGACTTCTGCTGCTGGCGCCGGTGCTGGCCGCGCTCGCCCTGCTGATTCTCTATGACGACGGCGCGCCCGTCTTCTACAGCCAGATGCGCATCGGCCGAAGAGGCCGGCCCTTCCGCATCTGGAAGTTCCGCACCATGCGCGCCGGCAGCCAGGGCCGGGCGATCACCGCCGAAGGAGATGCGCGCGTCACCCGCGTGGGCGCGGCGCTGCGCCGGCTCAAACTCGACGAACTGCCGCAGCTGTTCAATGTGCTCAAAGGCGACATGAGCCTGGTCGGCCCGCGGCCGGAAGTGCCGGAGTACGTGCAGCTGGAAGCGCCCGTCTGGCAGGCCGTATTGCAGGTGCGGCCCGGCGTCACCGATCTGGCCAGCCTTTTGTATCGCGACGAGGAGAGGCTGCTCGGCACCGCCACAGACCCGCACACCTTGTATCGCGAGACCGTGCTGCCGGCCAAGCTGATGCTCAATCTCGGCTACCTGCGCTACCGCTCTTTCGCCACCGACCTGAGGCTGATCCTCATGACCATTCACTACAGCCTGTTTCCGGACCGCTTCGACCCGGAGCTGGTCACCAAAACCATCGGTAAGGGAATATGAAAATGAATGACCCATTCATCCGCTTTCATCGCCCGTCCATCGGCGAAGAGGAGATTCAGGAAGTAGTCGAGACGCTACGCTCCGGGTGGCTGACCACCGGGCCGCGCGCCGCCCGCTTCGAGCAGGACTTCCGCGCCTACACCGGCGCGCCGCATGCGGTGGCGGTGAATTCGGCCACCGCCGGATTGCATCTCGCGCTCGCCGGTTTACAGATCGGCCCGGGCGACGAAGTGATCACCACGCCGATGACCTTCTGCGCCACCGTGCAGGCCATCCTGCATGTCGGCGCCACGCCGGTGCTGGCCGATATCGGCTGGGACGGCAACATCGATGCCGAGCAGATCGCCCGCCGCATCACCAGCCGCACGCGCGCCATCATCCCGGTGCACATGGCGGGGCTGCCGTGCGAGATGAAGGCCATCTGGACGATGGCGCGGGAACGCGGCATTGCCGTGATCGAAGACGCCGCCCATGCCGCCGGCGCCACTTACCAGGGCCGCCAGATCGGCGCCGCGCCCACCGATACAGCAGGCGGCAGCGACGCGGTGGCGTTCAGTTTCTATGCCACCAAGAACCTCACCACCGGCGAAGGCGGCATGATCACCACTCACCGCGCGGAGCTCGCCGAAACCATGCGCATGCTGGCGCTGCATGGCACCAGCCATGACGCCTGGGACCGCTACACCGATCGCGGCGGCTGGCAGTACGACGTGGTGGCCCACGGCTTCAAGTACAACCTCAGCGACATTCAGGCAGCGCTCGGCATCCACCAGCTGCGTAAGCTCGAGGGCTTCATCGCGCAGCGCACGCGCTACGCGGGCCTGTACCGGGAGGCCTTTGCCGGCATGGAAGAGCTGGAGCTTCCGCCCGAGAATCCGCACTGCCGCCATGCCTGGCACCTCTACATTCTGCGGCTCAATCTGCGCAAGCTCACGATCGACCGCGCCGAGTTCATTCGCCGCCTGCAGCAAAAGGGCATCGGCGCTAGCGTGCACTTCATCCCCATTCCCCTGCTGCGCTACTTCGCGCGCCTGCCCCTGGCGCAGTATGCCTGCCCGCGCGCGCTCGAGCTGTATCCGCGCATCGTCTCGCTGCCCCTGTATCCGGCGATGAGCGAAGACGAGGTCCACTATGTCACGCAAAGCGTGCAAGAGATCGTGCAGGACGCCCGGCACGTGCGCCTGATCGCCGCCGGCGCGCCGCCGCTCGCCATCCCTTCCACGCTTGAGAGGCGCTCATGAAATACCATCGCAACGTCGATGTCTGGATCGAGCGCGCCGGCCACCTGACCATGGTGGGCCTGGCGGTGGCGGCCGCCTTCCTGCTGCGCTTCGATTTTACGATCCCCACCAGTGTCCTGCCCATTTTCAAACAGGCGCTGTTGATCGCCATCCTGGTGAAGCTGCCCGTCTTTGAATGGGTCGGCTTCTACCGCAGCCTGCGGCGCTTCGCCAGCATCCCCGACCTCTACCTGGTCTTTCTCGGCAACCTGGCCGGCTCCGTATTGTTCGCCGCCGCCACCATGTTCTGGATCGGCCCGGAGATGCCGCGCTCCATCCTCATCATCGACGCCATGTTGTGCTTCGTGGCGACCGCGCTAGTGCGCTTCTCGGTGCGCATCTATAACGCCACCTTCCGCGAGCGCTTCCCCGGCCAGCGCACCGGCATTCTGATTTACGGCGCCGGCAGCGCGGGCGCTGAGCTGGTTCGCGAAATCCATGCCAACCCCTACACCCGCTACGAAGTCAAAGGCTTCCTGGATGACGACCCGCTGAAACAGCAGGCGCGCATCATGGGAATCCCGGTGCTCGGCTCGGGCCGCGAGGCGCCCCGCGTGGTGCGCCAGTTGAACCGGCGCGAGCCCGGCGTCGGCGAGATCATCATCGCCATGCCCTCCGCCACCGGACCCCAGATGCGCGAATCGCTGGCCAACTGCCGCGTCGCCAGCATTCCGTGCAAGACCGTTCCCGGCATCGACGAACTGCTCAGCGGCCGCGTCTTGTACTCCCAGGTGCGCAACCCTTCGCTGCAGGATCTGCTCGGCCGCCAGCAGGTGCGGCTCGACGAAGCCCACGTGCACGCCAGCCTGGCCGGCCGCTCCGTGATGGTCACCGGCGCCGCCGGCTCGATCGGTTCCGAGATCTGCCGGCAGGTGGCGCGCTTCAAGCCGGGCTGCCTGGTGGCGTTCGACCAGGCGGAGAGCGACTTGTTCCGCATCGAAAACGAACTGCGCGAAAAGTATCCGGAGCTGGAGCTGGTGATCGCGCTCGGCAGCATCCGCGATACCGACCGGTTGTCGGAAGTGATGCAGCGCCACGCGGTGGAATCCGTCTTTCACGCGGCCGCGTACAAACACGTCCCCATGATGGAATCGCACGTTCTCGAAGCGGTGCGCAACAACGTGCTGGGCACCTGGAACCTGGTGCGCGCCGCGCGCAGCCAGAATGTGCGCGACCTGCTCATGATCTCTTCGGACAAGGCGGTCAACCCCATCTGCGTGATGGGCGCGACCAAGCGCGTCTGCGAACGCATCGTTGCGGCGCGCTGGCCGGGCAATGCCCAGACCAAATGCGTTTCCGTGCGCTTTGGCAATGTCCTCGGCAGCAACGGCAGCGTGGTCCCGGTCTTCCAGGCGCAGATTGCCGCCGGCGGCCCGGTCAAGGTGACGCACCCCGCCGCGCGCCGCTACTTCATGACCATCTCCGAAGCCGTGTCGCTGGTGGTGCAGGCTTCGACCCAGAGTGAAGGCTCGGAGATTTTCGTCCTCAACATGGGCGAACCGATTCGTATTGTCGACCTGGCCGAGAACAT
>CAWERY010000019.1:0-85473 GCA_963811575.1 uncultured Solibacteraceae bacterium
TGAGCGCGGTAGGAATCGAACCTACAACCTACTGATTAAGAGTCAGTTGCTCTGCCAATTGAGCTACGCGCCCGCTAGGGAAGATTCTGGCACAGACGCGACTCTACATCGCGTCAAAAATTAGTATACCATCTCGCCGGAAAATGTCACTGGATCGTGATCGAATCTTCCACAGGAAGCGACGCCGCCGTGATCTGCACGATGTCCAATAATTTCGGCGGAGTCTGCGTGATCGTGCCCAAAGCGTCGCGGAACATCGTCTGGCAGAACGGGCAGGCCGTGCCGATTACCTGTGCGCCGCTGGCGACCAATTCCTCCGCACGCTCCGCATTGACCCGCTTGCCGGTTTCTTCGCCGAGGAACATCTGTCCGCCGCCCGCACCGCAGCAGAACGAGCGCTCGCGAGTCCGGCGCGGTTCCAGCACCGCGGCAGTTTGCGCAATCACCGCCCTCGGCTCCTCGTAGACGTCACGGTAGCGGCCAAGATAGCAGGGATCGTGATACACCACCGTTTCGAGCGGCGCGCCCGTGGCCGCGGCCGGGAGCTTGTCTTTCAGCCGCGCCAGCAATTCGCTGTGATGCTCGATATCAAACGTGGCGCCGACCTCCTTCCAGTCCGTGCCGATCGTGCGCACGCAATGCGGGCAGATCGAAACCATCTTGCTTGATGTTCGACGCTTTGAGTGTCTCGATATTCGCTTCCGCCACTTGTGCAAAGGCCAGGTCGTTGCCCAACCGGCGTGCCGGATCGCCTGTGCATTTTTCCTTGCGTAGCACCCCGAACGTCACTCCGGTATGGCGGAGCACGCGGGCTAGCGCCAGCACGATCTCGCGGCCCTGCGGATCATAAGCTCCCATGCATCCCAGCCACAGGCAATACTCCTGCGTGCCGTCGTAGAGCGGTAGCGCGTTTTTCTCGATGAATTTCTGGCGCTCGCTGGTGGCGAATCCCATCGCGTTGCCGTTGCGCTCCAGATTCAGAAAGAGCTTCGTACCGTAATCGTCTTCCCACTTTCCGGTGTTGACCGCGCCCCGGCGCAGACCGACAATCATCGGGAGGTGCTGAATCCCTACCGGACACTGGAATTCGCAGCCCCCGCACGTCGTGCACTGGAAGGCCGCGACCTCGGAAATGTGTTTGCCCAGCAGGGGCTCTTCGCTGGATGGGCCGAACTCGTTGAGATACGAGCGCAATCCGAGCACAATCTCTTTGGGGTTAAGCACTTTTCCCGTGGCGACCGCCGGGCAGAACTCACTGCAGCGCCCGCATTCCACGCAGGAAAAGGTCTGAAGGGCGTCGATCTTCGTCACGTCCTTGCCGGTGACCAAACCGAAATCTTCGTCGCCCGATAGCGGCGGGATGCTGCTGAAGCCCTCGCGTTTGAGGAACA
Organism: uncultured Solibacteraceae bacterium; assembly: GCA_963811575.1. GTDB lineage: Bacteria > Acidobacteriota > Terriglobia > Bryobacterales > Bryobacteraceae > Solibacter. The sequence continues at coordinate 1,392 of CAWERY010000019.1, forward strand.
CGGTGGCCGGGCTGAGTACGAGATGCAGATGTTTGGTGTGTGGAATCAGCGGCAGAAAGATCAGCAGCGCCGCCGTGTGCAACCACCACACAGCCTGTCCGGCGACGGATTCCTCATCCATCCACACTCCTGCCAAATAGGTCGCCATCAGAGTGAAAATCAGAAATGCGATGAAGCCCGACTCGGGCGACACGTTACCAAGCCAGATCGGACGCACGACAAACCGGCGAACGAAGAGCCCGGCGATCGAAATCGCCACCACCACCGCCCACACCGCCACGAACCCATAGTAGAAACTGCCGAATCCCGAATCGGGTGTCAGGAAACGGAGGCCGAATGCCGACGCAAGGTGGTTCACCGTAATCAGGCCGAACGCCAGAAAACCCCAATAGACGAAGGCGTGAGCGAGGCCGGGCAACGGCCGCTGTTCAATGACCTTGCCCTGCAACATCACTTCCCACAAGAAGCGCCGAATTCGCGGACCGAGTGGCGCGACCTCAAAGTCGGGCGTGGTGCGTGCCTGCCGGATAATCTTCAGCACCCGTTGGAAACGCCACCAGAACAGGCTAAGGGAAGTGAGGAGGAATACGAGTAACAGTACTCGTTCCGCCCAGGATGCGTCGCTCATAGACTTAATTTTGACTGTAGCATGCGAATCTCTAGCTGGCTCCTTTAGAATAAAGACCTGGAGGGACTTTGCGGATTGTCGTTTCCGGCGCTGCCGGTTTTGTTGGGTCGCATATGTGCGACCGCCTATTGGATGATGGGCATAGCGTCGTAGCTCTGGATAATTTCTTAACCGGATCGCCGCACAATTTGGCGCACCTGGAAAAACATCCGGATTTCCGTTTCGTGGAGCAGGATATTACCCTGCCGTTCACCGTGGATGGCCCGGTCGATTCGGTCCTCAACATGGCCTCCCCGGCGAGTCCAAAGGATTACCTGGAGCATCCCATCGAGACGCTCGATGTCGGCTCCATCGGCACGCGCAACATGCTGGAATTGGCGCTTGCCAAGGGCGCCCGTTTCCTGGTCACCTCCACTAGCGAATGCTATGGCGATCCGCTCGTTCACCCGCAGGTCGAAACCTACTGGGGCAACGTGAACCCGGTGGGCCCGCGCTCCTGCTACGACGAAAGCAAGCGCTTCGCCGAGGCGATCACGATGGCCTACCATCGCAAGCACGGCGTGCGCACGAATATCGCCCGAATCTTCAATACCTACGGCCCGCGGATGAAACTGGACGATGGACGCGTGGTGCCGGCGTTCCTCGACCAGGCCCTGCATGATCAATCGATGACTGTGTTCGGCAGCGGCTCCCAAACACGCAGCTTCTGCTATGTGAGCGATTTGGTGGATGGCCTGTTCCGGCTGATGCAATCTGACGAGCGCTATCCGGTGAACCTCGGCAATCCGCGAGAGATGACGATCCTCGAATTTGCCGAGCACATCCGCCGCATGACCGGCAGCAAGTCCGAAATCATCTTCCATCCGCTACCCGAAGACGACCCCAAACAGCGCAAACCGGATATCACCAAGGCTCGCGCCATTTTGGGATGGGAGCCACGGGTTTCGCTCGAAGATGGTCTCCGTCATACAATTTCGTACTTCCGCGGCGTGCCCGCCCCTGAAACTTCGCCAATAATGGAAGCGTCTTAACGTCGTACCGAATTGGCGAAATTGCGCGGGAAAAAGGGGTCGCGCAGGTGATGGATGTCTACAAAAAACACATGCAAGCCTTTCGGCGCAAGTTCGGCCGGGAGATGCGGCCTGACGATCCCTTCTTCTTCGATCCGGCTTCGCCGACGCCGCAATTTCGAAATCCTGAGGAAGCGCAGCAGGCACTCGAACTGATGGTGGAAATGATGGCCGAGGCGGGGGTCGATCCGGAAGCGATCTATGCCTTCAAAGCCACCGGCGGATTGTTTCCCTCGGAACACGCCAGGTTCACGCCGGAACAGGAAGCGGAGTGGCGCGCCGCCATCCTCGAATATCAGGAAAAGCTGCACCGCACCAAGCATCAATAACCAGGGCTGACCTGGTTTTCTCTATCCAGACCCGTATAATCAAATAGTGCCCGGGTGGCGAAACCGGCAGACGCAAAGGACTTAAAATCCTTTTCCCGGAAACGGGAGTGCGGGTTCGATTCCCGCCCCGGGCACCATCCGTCAAGCAGGGCTCGATGCTTACTTCGTTGCGACGTTGCCGACCGCGTTGCCGATCGAAAGGAGTTCTTTCTCGGCCGTGGTGCAGCGTTCGTTCAGGCAGCAGCCTTCACGCCACCAGCGCGGCCGGCTCTCCCAGATCTCGCGAATCGAAGTCGTTTTGATGTTCCCCACGGGTGGTTTGCCGTAGCATCCAATCACGTCGCCATTCGGCTGTAACTGGATCGAGGTCAGCGCCGAACAAAGCGGCTTGTGCTCGTGGGCAGTATGGGACTGGATCGCAACCCGCATGGCATCCGGGTCGCGGAAATACGGAATCATGCTCTCCAACTGCTGCATGCTGTTTCCGATCCGGAGGCCCTGCTTCTTCAGCGCAATCAATTTCTCAACCGCCGCGATCGCGCGATTGGGATCCTTCGGCCAGTTCTCACTGTGCTCGAACCAGCGCGAATCCTCGGGCGTGTTGTAGTTCTGCTCCACCGCTTGGTAAAAGACGTCCATTCGCTCGTGGCTATTGGCGAAGCGCGCTACTTCCGAAACTTCGTCCATGTTCTGCGCCATGATCACCGTCTTGAGCCGAATACGGAAACCGAGATTCTTCTCTTTGCGCACACGCAGCAGCGTCTGAATGGTAGTGCTGGTCTTGTCGAAGAATTTCTCACGCCCCCGCACGATATCGTGGGTCCCGCTGGCGGCATCCAAGGACACCGTTAGACGCCACGGGTCGGCAAGAGCCGCCTTTTCGATCCGCGTCTGATCGTCCCAGTATCCGTGGGTCAGCATTTCCATAAACAGCCCGACCTTGGCGCCGTGCGCCAGAACGTCGGTCGTGTACGGGCGCAGCAGGGCTTCCCCGCCGCTCAGGTAGACATGTACGGGGCCGAGCCATGCGCGCAGGTCGCTGAGCACGGTGTTGTATTGTTCGGGAGTCGGGAATGCCTCTTTCCCCTTGTTCTTCCAGATGTCGCAGTGCACGCACTTGGCGTTGCACAGGTTCGTCATCATGAAGCCGATATCGGTTGGACGGCAGTGATCTGCCCAGCGGCCGCCGCCAAAGGTACGCAGTCGATACTGAATTGCCGTATACCCGGTCTTGTATAACGAATGCAGCGGTACCAGCCTTGAGCCTCCGGACATGATCTTTTCCCCTCTGGCGTCAAACGCGCCAGATCTATCCTAAGAGGCTAACGCGAACCGCCAGGAAACCGCAACCGAACTGGTGCCCCGGAGTACTTAACCTCGGATGACAGTCCACTATATGCCACCGAACGAAATCCCTTGCTGCCGCGCATATCTACTTGTTCGTTAGAGTTCGTTTACGGCCGGAAAAAGGAGGAACTGAACTACAATAGGCCAAAGGGGTCAACCTGTTTTTCGCACGAATATGGCATCGAATCTGGAACTCACTACGCTTGAGAAACTGCCCGGTTTGACGGAGTTCCTTTCGGATGTATTCAGGGCGGCGCGGGACGCACCCTTTGTCCAGCCCGAAATTATGCGCTGGAAATATTTCGTCCCGCGGCCGGATTGGGAGGGAACCCGCAGCTACCTGCTTTTTGGCGAGCAGCGAATCTCCGCGCACGGCGGGGTCGTCCCCGCGGCCTTCCGTACCCCCGGCGGCCGCGTCAGCAGCATGCGCGTGATCGATTGGGCCGGCAGCCGGCACATGCCCGCGGCTGGTGTCCTGGTGATGCGCAAACTGGCCGCATTCACCGATACCGTGCTGGCGGTTGGCGGCTCGCCCGACGCGGTCCGCGTCTTTCCGAAAATGAAATTTGAGCACCGCGGAGACGCGGACGTGTTCGTGCGCGTGATCCGTCCCTGGCGCCAGTTCCGCACGGACCCGTACCCGCGAGGATGGAAGGCGCCCCTCCGGCTCGCACGCAATATCCTCTGGAGCCGCCGTCCGCTGCCCTCCCCGCCGCGCGGTTGGCGCGCCGAGCCGGTCAAGCGATTCGACGACGCCGTCGCGCCCGCACTCAGCTACCAGCCGCAGGGGTTCACCACCACAGAACGCTCTCCCGCTATTTTGAATTACATGCTCGATTGCCCCGGCGGCATACTTTCCGGTTTCCTCCTCCGGCAAGCGGAAAGAATTCGTGGATACTTCCTCCTCAGTCTTGTCGCCGGACAGGCCAGGATCGCCGAAGCGTGGGTCGATTCGGAGAAGCCGGAAGACTGGCAGGCTGCCATCGCTGTCGCCACCTTGCAGGCCGCCGCAATTTCCGGAGACCTGTGAAATCCTGGCGGTAAGTTCCATTCAAGTCGGCCGCGAGGCACTGCAGCGAAATGGCTATCGCTTTCGCCGGCACGACCCGATTTTCGTGCTCGATCCTCAACGTCGCCTGGCGGGTCAACCCGAATTGAATCTCACGTTCTTGGATGGCGACGAGGCCTACCTGTGGGTCCCGGGTTACCCCTTCGAAACTTAGCCCGATGCCCGGATCAAAAACCATTGTCTCCGTTTATGGCTTTGAGCCCTTTCGCATAGGCGGCGGCGAAACCTTCATTCGGGAGCTTTCCCTCCTGCTCGGTGAGCGCGGTTGGAAAAATGTAGTCTGCTTCCTCTCCGAGCCTACCCCCGAGGTCCGGCAATTTCTCTCCCTGCCCAACGTCACGATCGAAGTGATTCCCAATGTCTGGCAGCTCAAATGGCAGCCCACGCGCGATCTCGCGCGTATCCTCAGACGCTACCGCCCCGAGATTCTGCACCTGCAATTCACGGGCTTCATCAGTCCCTACCCGTGGCTCGCCAAACTCTTCTCGGTCAGGCTGGTCGTGTTTACGGACCAGGCGTCCAACCCGGAAGGCTTTGTGCCGCGCCGCGCGCACTGGTTCAAACGCTTCGCGACGCGCATCATCAATTTCCCGCTGGACCGCGTGACCTGCATCAGCAACTACGTCTTGCATTGCTGGACCGTCCTGGACGTGCTGCCGCCGAGCCGCTTCATCCGGATCTACAATCACGTCAATTTTGCCCGCTGCGCGCTCGATGGTTCGGCCTTCCGGCGGAAGCTCGCGATTTCCGATGAGCGCCTCGTCATCGTACAGGTGAGTTGGATCATCCCCGCCAAAGGCTTCGACGATCTGCTTGAAGCCGCCCGCCTGGTTGTCGCCCGGAACCCGGCGGCGCTCTTCGTAATGGTAGGCGACGGCGCTGATCGCCCGCGTTTCATGCAGCAGACCATCGAAATGGGGCTGCAGGACCACATCGTCTGGACCGGAATTGTGGCCGATCCCCTGCAGCATGGTGTCTACGCGGCAGCCGACGTCGTGTGTCAGGTTTCCCGCTGGGAGGAAGGCTTCGGCTTCGTCATCGCCGAAGCCATGGCCAGCGGCAAGCCGCTTGTCGGAACGCGCGTGGGCGCCATCCCGGAACTGGTGCACGATGGCAAGACCGGTTTTCTGGTGGACCGGCGCGATCCTCCGGCGATCGCCGCTCGAATCCTGGAACTGCTGGAAGATCGCGAGATGCGTGCGCGGATGGGTCGCGCCGGGCGGGAATTCGCCATCCGGAACTTCGACGCCAACGTAAACATCGCCGAGTTCCTTAAGCTTTACGGCATTTGAGCCCTGCCGGAATTGTGTGCCGCATGCCGGGCCTCGCCCGCATCTCTGGTATACTCGCGTTCTGAATTCATGTCCAACGCTCCTGCTACGCCGGTACGTCTGAAAGACATCGCGCGTGATCTCAACGTCAGCGTTATGACCGTCTCCAAGGTGGTCCGCGGATGCGCAGACGTGGGAGCCGAGACCCGCGGCCGCGTGCTGGCGCGCATCAAGGAACTGAACTACCAACCCAACTGGGTGGCTCGCAGTCTGGCTGCGCGGCGGACCTTCATGATCGGGCTGATCGTGCCCGACCTGATGCACTCCTTCTTCGCCGAGATTGCCAAAGGCGTTTCCGCCACGATACGTCCCCTGGGCTACGATGTGGTGATCTGCAATTCCGAAGAGAACGGAGATCTGGAAGCGAGTGAAGTGGATCGCCTGCTCGGCCGCCAGGTCGATGGTCTGCTGCTGGCGTCCGCGCAGCCCCCTTCTTCCCGCGCCGTCTTCGAACGCATGGAAGCGCGTGGCATTCCCTACGTGCTGATCGATCGCCGCTTCGCGGACGTGCACGCTCCCTATGTCGGAGCCGACGATGAAGCCATCGGCCGCATGGCCACGCAGCATCTCATCGCTCGTGGCTGCCGCCGCATCGCCCATATCGCCGGACCGGCCCTGACCACCGGCATTGGCCGCCGGAAGGGCTACGAAGATGCTTTGGCTTCAGCCGGTATGACCGCTCCCGATGGCTTCATCGTGCAGGCCACCGACGACGAATCCGGCTACCGTGCCACCCGCCGTCTTCTGGAAATGGATACGCGCCCCGATGCGATCTTTGGTTATAACGACCCCACCGCCGCCGGCGCCATGAAGGCGATTCTCGAAGCGGGCATCCGCATTCCTGAAGAGATTAAAGTGATTGGCGTCGGCAACGTCCACTACTCGGACCTGCTTCGCGTCCCGCTTTCGACGATCGACCAGAGCAGCACTTCAATCGGGCAACAGGCCGCCGATATCCTGCTCAAAGCCATCGGTAGCAAGCGCAAGCGGCCCGTGAAGGCTGTCTTAATCGACCCCATTTTGATCGCACGTGAGTCTACGCGCTAGCCGTTCGTGTGCTTGACCCAGGGGTGGCGGCGCGGTCCGGCTCGAAAGCCAATCGCGGGTGGCAGCGCGCCACCATCGGCTTCCCGCCTCCAACCAATCTGCCCCCTAACCCCTTCTAAACACACTCATAAGCAGAAGTGTATCGATCCTCGCGAAACGGCAGCGCGGATTGCACCCGTCCTTATATGCAGTCGCCCAAAGCCTCCATCATGTCAATGCCGGCCACGGTCCCGTCGCTGGACCGCCTCTATTCCGAACATGTGAATCCGCAGTGGGTCAAACTGCTTGATCTGCTGCAGATGAATGTACAGTACGAACGTTGTTCGGGGAGTGAGTTGTTTACCGCGGGCGGCAGGCGGATTCTGGATTTCCTGTCCGGCTACTGCGTGCACAACGTGGGGCACAATCATCCGGCCGTCGTGGCTGCTCTGAAAGACGAGTTGGACCGCTCCGGACCCGCCATGCTGCAGAGTCATATCCCGCAACTCGCAGCCGAACTGGCACAGCGGCTGCTCCAATTGGCAGGTGGAAAACTAAACCGCGTGTACTTCACGAATTCCGGAAGTGAGGGCGTGGAGACCGCCATCAAGTTTGCGCGCGCACACACCGGCCGGGCTGGTCTGCTGTATGCAGCGGGCGGCTTTCACGGCCTTACCTGCGGGGCGCTTTCGCTGATGAGCGATTCCTTCTGGAGCGATGGCTTTGGACCCATGCTGCCCGGCACCCAGGCAACGCCATTCGGCGATCGCGACCTGTTGGAGCGCCATCTGGCGACCCGCAAATTTGCCGCGCTGATCCTGGAACCGGTGCAATCCGAAGGTGGCATCAAGGTCCCGGATGCGTCGTATTTGCAGGCCGCGCAGGAGCTCTGCCGCCGCTACGGTACCCTCCTTGTGCTCGACGAAGTGCAGACCGGAATGTATCGCACCGGAACCTTTCTGGCGGCGCATCGCTTTCAGGTGGAACCGGATATGGTGATTCTCGCCAAGGCGCTATCGGGCGGCCTTGTCCCGGTTGGCGCCGTGCTGATGACGGAACCGGTTTCGAACTCCGTGTTCAGCTCGCTGAAACGCGCCTTCGTGCACGCCTCCACCTTCGGGGAAAATAGCCTCGCGATGCGCGCCGGACTGGCTACCTTGGACGTGCTCGAGCATGAAAATCTTGGCGAACGCGCTTCCGCGATGGGCGCGCGGCTGCGCCTCCAACTCGCTGAGGCGCTGGCCCCGTATGAGATGGTGGAAGCCATTCGCGGTCTCGGGATGCTCAATGGCATCCAGTTCACCGCGCCCCGGCAACTGCGGCTGCGCGTCGCGTTCGAGGGCTTTCAGCGGATTCACCCCGCAATGTTCGGGCAGGTGCTCGTGATGCGGCTGTTCCGCGACAAAGGCATCCTCACGCAGATCTGCGGCAATAACTTCATGGTGCTCAAGGTTGCGCCGCCGTTGGTGACGAACCACGCGCAGTTGGATGAATTCGTAGCGGCGGTGCGCGAGGTGGTGGACCTGATTCATAATTCCGGCGCCTTTTGGACCGATGCGCTCGGTCTTGCGCGCCGTGCGGTAGGTATTTGATTCATGACGCATTCAGACATTGATTTTGGCTGCGGTTCTTGGCTCCGCCTCCGCGGGCAGCGCCGCGGCTACCTTGCTTGACCAGGGGTACCGCGAGATGTACAACATGCAGTTCGCGGAGGCCCATCGCAGCTTTGAGGAGTATCAACGCCTCAATCCCGCTGACGCCATGGGTCCCGTCTCCGACGCAGCGGCATACTTGTTCAGCGAGTTCGACCGCCTGCACATTCTGCAAACGGAATTCTTCACCCACGATCAGCATTTCATGACGGACCACACCCTGCAGCCGGATCCCGAGGTGCGGCGCAAATTCGAAGCGGCGCTGGCGGCGAGCCGCGCTCTGGCCAAGCAGGCATCCGGGGACGATAACGCGACCTTCGCCTCGATTCTCGCCAACGGACTGCACTCCGATTACCTGGCCCTGATCGACAAGCGTTACGGTGCGTCCTTCGCGGAAATGAAAGCCGGACGCGCGATGGCGGAAAGTCTGCTTTCGCGAAATCCGAGTTATAGCGACGCTTGGATCGCGGTCGGAGTGGAAAACTATATGTTGAGCGTCAAACCGGCGCCCGTGCGCTTCCTCCTGCGCCTGGGCGGCGGCCAGACGGACCGCAATACGGGCCTGGAGAAACTACGGATCACCGCTGCGAAAGGCCACTATCTGGCGCCGTTTGCGCGCCTGCTGCTTGCCGTCGCGGCCATGCGCGATAAAGATAAGACGAGCGCCCACAATCTACTCTCCGGCCTGGCCGCAGAGTTCCCCAGAAATCCCCTCTACGCCCAGGAACTGACGCGCCTCGATGAAGGCGGCTCCGAGTGAACTCGCTGCCGCGCAGCACCGATCTCTTCGTGATCGGAGGCGGCCCGGCCGGGCTTGCCGCTGCCATCGCCGCGCGCCGCCGCGGGCTTGACGTCACCCTCGCCGATTGCTCGGTGCCCCCCATCGATAAGGCCTGCGGAGAAGGCATCATGCCCGATGGGCTCGCCGCCGCCCGCACCCTCGGTATCGATCTCGCGGCAGCAGGCGGTCATCCCTTCCAGGGCATCCGGTTCGCCGATGGCGAACGTAGCGTGGAAGCCCGCTTCCCGCATGGCCACGGCCTGGGTCTGCGCCGCACTGAACTGCACAATCTGATGGTCGAGCATGCGATCGATGACGGTGTTCGCCTGGTGTGGGGAGTGCCGGTCAGCGGCATTTCGCCGGAAGGCGTGACGGCGGGCGACCGTCTGGTGCGGGCGCGCTGGATTGCCGGAGCCGATGGCGGCCGCTCGCCGGTCCGCCGCTGGGCCGGCCTCGACGCCTGCCACCACGATAGCCACCGCTTCGGTTTTCGCCGGCACTACCGGCTGGAGCCGTGGAGTGAGTTCATGGAAGTGCACTGGGGTGAGGGCTGCCAGCTGTACATCACTCCCGTGAGCGCGCAGGAGGTCTGCGTGGTGCTGATTACAAGTGATCCCCAGCAGCGTTTGGACCAGGCACTGCCGCAATTCCCCGAGATCGCGCACCGCCTGGCAGCGGGCGAAGCCACCAACTTGCAGCGCGGCGGGGTAACCGCGTCGCGGCGGTTGAAATCCGTCTGGCGGGGCAACGTGGCATTGGTCGGCGACGCGTCGGGTTCGGTGGACGCGGTCACCGGCGAAGGGCTCTGCCTCCTCTTCCAGCACGCCGATGCGCTGGCCCGCGCGTTGGAAAAGGGCGACCTCGCGCAGTATCAGGCGGAGCACCGGCGCATCGGACGCCGTCCCCAATTCATGGCGGACGTGATTCTCCTTCTGGACCGCCGCCGGCGCTTACGCGGCCGCGCGCTGCGCGCGCTGGCAAACCAGCCGAACCTGTTCGCTCAACTGCTTGCCACGCACACCGGTGAATTCTCTCTGGCCGGCCTGATCGCCGCCAGCCTGTCGCTCGGATGGGGGATGCTGACTATATGACGCGATTCATCCGCAGGGGGCTGCCGCTTTTCGCCGGCGCTTTTCTGCTGCTCGCCGGAGAGTCGGTTCCCGGCAAGCCGGCCGGCGCTTTTACGCTCGATCCGGCCCAAACCAAAGTCGAGTTCGTCCTCGGCGACGTGCTGCATACCGTGCATGGAACTTTCCAGCTGACCAGCGGCACCCTGACGTTCGACGCCGCGTCCGGCAAGGCCTCGGGAGAATTGATTGTCGATGCGCGCAGCGGCGATAGCGGCAGCAAAGCCCGCGACAAGCGCATGCACGCGAATATTCTGGAGAGCGACAAGTATCCCCAAATCACTTTCCGCCCGGATCGGGTGGATGGCAAACTCGCGTCCGAAGGCAAGTCGCAGGTGAAAATGCACGGCATCTTCTCGATCCACGGCGCCGATCACGAGGTTACCGTGCCGGCCGCCGTCGATGCCGCGGACGGGCACTACAATGTCGTCGCGACCTTCGCCGTGCCCTACGTTAAGTGGGGCATGAAAAACCCTAGCAACCTGATTCTAAGGGTCAACGACACCGTAGAAATCACCGTTCACACCCTCGCCAGCGCGAAGTAAATTAACCCCTTGCCGCCCGGTGAGGATGTTAATTTCTAGGCACCCATAAAAACTTTTATAGGGTAACCTGTTGACCCCAATTGTCATGGGCAGGTACCATAGACCCCATACTACGTGCCGGGTTAGCACGCTACGTGCGTCCATAGAGGGGTCTAAATGAAAACGATTGGATTGACTTGGCTTTTACTGGCTGCTTTTGTTATGGCAGCTTTCTCGCAGGTGACCACAGGCCGGATCGAAGGCGCAATTACCGATCCGCAGGGTTCCGCCGTTCCGGGCGCTCAAATCAAAGTTACTAACATCCTCACCGGTCAGATTTTGGAAAGCGCTTCTGACGAAAAAGGTCTTTGGTCCATGCCGTCGCTCTCTAGCGCGACCTACACCGTCAGCGTCAGCCATCCGGGATTCAAGACCGTCACCATCGAAAATGTGAAGGTCGATGCCGGCGTTCCCTCCACAGTCAATGCCAAGCTCGAGGTCGGTTCCCTGGCGGAAACCGTCGAGGTGCAAGGCGGCGCGGAAGTTTTGCAGACGCAGACCGCCACCGTGACGTCCACCCTCGTGGGACGTCAGCTTCACGATCTTCCCTTCACCAGCCGCAACCTGACCGAGTTGATTGTCACCCAGCCCGGCAGCGCGACCCCCGGCGTGCCGCGCAGCACTTCCGTTTACGGGTTGCCGCAGAGCGCGATGAACGTCACGCTCGATGGCATCAACATTCAGGACAACTCCAACAAGTCCAGCGACGGCTTCTTCAACGCCATCTTCCCGCGCGCCGACGCCATCGAAGAAATGACCGTCAGTTCCGCCGCCGCCGGCGCCGATAGCAATGCCGAAGGCGCCATGCAGGTCAAGATGGTCACCCGCAGCGGCAGCAACTCCTACCACGGCGGCCTCTTCGAGCAGCATCGCAATCAGGACCTCAACGCCAACGCGTATTTCAATAACCTGAATGGCACCGCGCCCCGCGATCACCTGGTCTTCAACCAGTTCGGCGGCTTGGTCGGTGGACCCGTCAAGCGCAACAAGCTCTTCTTCTTCGCCCACTTCGAGGCATTCCAACTGCCGCAGACTTACACCGAGCCCACCGGCACGGTGCTAACGCCCGAAGCCATCGCCGGCAACTTCCGCTATCGCGATTCCGGCGGCGTGGTGCACAACGTCAACCTCCTGCAGTTGGCCGGCGCCAACGGTTTCACCTCAACGGTGGATCCCATCATCGGCAAAACGCTCTCGCAAATCGCGTCGCTCACCAATGACGCTGCCGGCTTGAAGAGCCGCATCGCCACCAACACCGATTACAACCGCAACAACCTGGATTTCCAGAGCAAGGGCGGTAACTACCGCCGCTTCCCCACGGCTCGCATCGATTACAACCTCACCGAGAAGCATCACATCGAGTTCGTCTACAACTACCAGACCAACATTCGCCGTCCCGATGGTGTCAACGTCACCACCGCCAGCCCCATCTTCCCCGGCACCGGCAACGTCCTCAACGGAACCGAGGCCGGCAATCAGGGGGGCATCGCGTTCTCCGCCGTGACGGCCTTGCGCTCTACTCTGACACCCCGCCTGGTAAGCGAAGTGCGCTTCGGCATCGTCGGCGGTACGGTGATATTCAATAACGGGATCAACCCGAGCGATTTCGCGCAGTGGAACGGTTATGCGCCCACGCTCAACTTCGTCACCAACCCCTACCGGACCACGGGGCAGACGCGGCGCAACACGCCGCTGAAGCAGGGCAACGCCAACCTCACCTACTCGCGCACCGCGCACCTCCTGAACTTCGGCGGCAGTTTCACTCAGGTCAACGCTTGGACCAGTTCGGTGAACGGAACGCAGATCATCCCAACCATAAGCTTCGCTCCCGCGACCGGCGACCCCATCACCACAGGCGCTACCAACATTTTCACCGCTGCCAATTTTCCCGGCGCCAACGCCACGGACATGCAGACCAACGCGCCTGCCCTCTACGCCTTGCTGACCGGCCGGGTCGGCTCGATCAACCGCAGCGTGATTCTCGATGACCAGACCAAAGTCTACGGCGCCTTCCCGCCCGTTGTGAAAAATCAGCAGCGCGAATTCGGCCTCTACTTCCAGGATTCCTGGCGCCTCCATCCGCGCCTGACCTTCAATTACGGCGTGCGCTGGGATCGCCAGAATCCGCCCGTCAACCTCAACGGCGTCTACACGCGTCCCGGTTACGCGGGAGTGTGGGGCGTCTCCGGCGTCGGCAATCTGTTCAAGCCCGGCGTCCTCACCGGACAGGTTCCAGTCTTTAACGCGACCGCCGCGGGCGAAGCCGGATACGCCACCCATAACAAGCAGTTTTCGCCTTCCGTCGGACTGGCATGGCAGGTTCCCTCGGCCGGCGGACCGCTCGGCTGGATCTTCGGCAAAGGAGCCGTGCTTCGTGCCGGCTACGCCATCAATACCATCCGCGAAGACGCCAGCACCCTGGCCCTCTGGGGAGGCAATCAAGGGCGCACCATCACCCTCAACGTGGATCCCACGAATTTTCCGGCACAATTCGGGGCGCCCGGCAGCGTCCTCTTCCGCAACCCCCTGCCTTCGCGCGTCGCCCCCACCACTCCGAGCTTCCCGCTCGCCGTAGCGGCAGGCAACAGCGTCTCCGATTTCAGCCCCAATCTCAAAACCGGCTACGTACAAAGCTGGGACATCGGCATTCAGCGCGAATTGACCCGCGACACCGTGATCGAAATCCGTTATGTCGGCAATCACGGTACCGACCTGTGGCGCCAGATCAACCTGAACGAGATCAACACCATTGAGAACGGCTTCACCAACGAGTTCAAACTCGCCCAGCAGAACCTGGCCCTGGCGCGCGGCTGCTCCCCTTCGGATCCGGTCTGCATGTCGGTCAACCGCAGCAAGTCGAACCAGTACTTCGGACTGCCCGGACAGGCGCCGCTGCCCATGATCTTCACCGCGCTGGCCGCCAATAACGACGCCACCAGTGCCCTCCAGATCGAACAGGGCCAGGCCGGCGCGCTGGCCAACGCCATCGCCACCAACACCACCCGCATGGCTCGCCTGACCGCCGCCGGAATGCCCGTCAATCTCTTCCAGGTCAATCCCACGCTGGTCTCCGGCGCCGCCAACCTCGAAGTCAACGGCGGCAACACCAACTACAACGGACTTCAGGTCGAACTCCGGCGCCGTATGTCCAAAGGCCTGCTCTTCCAGGGCAGCTACGTGTGGAGCCATTCCATCTCCAACGAACAGAGTCAGGGCATTGCGGGCGCCTTCGTAACCATGCACGACGTCGGGTACGACAAGGGTCCGTCGCCCTACGACATCCGCCAAGCCGTGAAAATGAACTGGGTCTACGAACTGCCGGTTGGCCCGGGCAAGCGCTATTTCGGCCACTCCGGCAGCCCCATCGTGCGCAAAGCGCTCGAAGGCTGGCAGCTCGCGTCCGTGACCCGGCTGCAATCGGGCTCGCCGATTCGCCTCACCAGCGGACGCCTCACCATGAATCAGAACGATTCCGGCGTGATCCTTCACAACCTCACCGTCAGCCAGTTGCAGGATATGATGAAGATCCGCAAGGTGACGCTCGCCGCCACGGCCAACAGCGGTCCTATCGGCGCGGTCTACTATCTGCCGCAGACGCTGTTGGACAACACCAACGCCGCCTTCGAAGTCAACGGCAAAACCCTCGCCAACCTCGATAAGAACGCCCCGTATATCGGACCGGCCGACCAGCCCGGCCAGATGGGCCAACGCGTCTTCCTCTATGGACCCATGCAGCAGAAGTGGGATTTCAGCCTGGGCAAGAAGACCAACATCGGCGAGCACGCCAACATCGAGTTCCGCATGCAGGCGCTCAACGCCTTCAACCTGACGAACTTCCTGTTGTTCGTGCCCGGCAGCGGCATCACCACCACGCTCGGGGCCAACGGCACCGGCTTCGGACAAACCTCCGGCGCCTACCGCGATCTTTCCAACACCAATGATCCCGGCGGCCGCATCGTGGAGTTCAGCCTTCGCCTGAACTTCTAACCTCGGCGAACGAAACCCCGCGGCCGGTAGCCTGTGGACCTCGCCCCGAAAGGGCAGTTCACGGCTACCGGCCGTTTCCATTGGAAGCCCCCGATGTTTGGCTCGAAATGACGCGCCTGGAGTATACTCTTTAACGGTGTCGGCTAATTCAGGTGCGTTCCGGCGGACGGCCACGATCGCCCTTTCGGCCGGGCTCGCTATCGCTCTCACGTATTGGTATTTTGAGATCCGAACCCCTCCTATCCCTCACCGCACCTTCCGCATCGGCTTTGAGCACGTTCCGCCGCTCCAGATTCGAACCGAGGGCCATCCTGCCGGGCTTGCGATTGATATCGTCAGCGAGGCGGCCCGGCGTGCCGGAATTTCCCTGCAATGGGTCGAGACCGGAGTGAGTTCGGAGGAATCGTTCCGTCGCGGCCAGGTCGATCTCTGGCCGATCATGGCCGACCTTCCCGACCGCCGCAAACAGCTCCACTTCAGCACGCCCTGGCTCCATGCCAGCCTGACTCTGCTGCAGCGCCCCGGAACCGCTCGCCCCGACCGGAAGTTTACGGGGTCGATCGGGTTGTTCAAGCTTCCCTTGCACGTTCGCATGGCACTGGACGAATTTCCCGATGCCAAGATCGTCCAGTTCCCGGAAATGCGCCAGGTCGTGCAGGCGCTCTGCAAAGGTACAATCGACGTCGGCCTGCTCGAAGACCGCGCGGCGATCTCGGAATTAAGGGACAAGCCAGCGGAATGCGCCAACATGGATCTGCGTGTCGAGCCTCTCGCATCCATGCGGGTGAAGATCGCGATCGGCTCCACGTTTGAAAGTGCCGGAGTAGCCGACAAGCTTCGCGACAAGATCGGCGACCTCTTTCGAGACGGCACCCTCGCGGCAACCATGGCCAAGTACTCCTACTACGGCCTGGACGATACCTGGGCTACCTACAATCTGATCGAGACCGAGGAACGTACGCGTTGGATGGTTCTGGGGCTCAGCTTGCTTGGCATTGCGCTCGGCGTAACCATGTGGCAGGCCGCAACCCTGCGCCAGCGGAAGCGCTCCGGGTTAGCCCTGCGAGCCAGCGAAGAACGTTTTCGCGCGATCTTCCATCAGGCCGCCGTCGGCGACGCCCAGGTCGATCTCGACGGCCGTGTCTCGATGGTGAACGACCGTTACTGCGAGGTTCTCGGCTACACCCGCGAAGAATTGCTCGGCAGCGATCAGGTGGAGCGAATACATCCGGACGATCGCGCCGGTGTCTGGGCAAACCGGCGCCTCCTGCTGGTAGGCGGCTCGGCCTCTTACAGCATGGAGATCCGCTCAATCCGCAAGAGCGGAGCCGTCGCCTGGATCAGGCTGTACGAATCCCTGGTGCGGGATGGAAAGGGTTCGCCTCAATGCTCAATCGTAGTGATTGAGGATATTACCGAACGCCGCCAGTCGGAGCTCACGCTACAGGAAAGTGAACGCCGCTTTCGGAATATGGCCGATAGTGCGCCCGTCATGATCTGGGTCGCGGAATCAGATCAACGCTGCACGTTTTTCAGTCAGGGATGGTTGAGCTTTACCGGCTCCACCATGGAGCAGGCGTTGGGCAGCGGCTGGGCAGATCGCATACATCCGGACTCCCGGGAGCATTGCCAGTCGAACTTTGCCTCGGCCTTCGCCACCCACAGCGCCTTCCAGACGGAGTGCCGTTTGCGTCGCGCCGATGGAGAGTACCGCTGGGTGCTGGCAACCGGATCCCCGCGCTTCGAGCCCGACGGAGCTTTCGCCGGCTACGTCGGATCCTGCACCGACATCACCGATATCAAGGCTGCCCAGGAAGAGTCGCTCGCCAGGCAGAAGTTGGAGGGCCTCGGCGTGTTGGCGGGCGGCATCGCGCACGATTTCAATAATCTGCTCGGCAGCATTCTAGCTACCTCGGAACTGGTGAGCGCGGACCTTCCCCCCGGCTCGCCCGCCTCCGAAGGCATCGCCTCCATTAAGAATGTCGCCGATCGGGCCGCCGAAATCGTGCGCCAGATGATGGCTTATTCGGGGCAGGAGAATACGATCTTTGAACCGCTCGATCTCTCCGAACTTGTCAAGGATATGCTCCAACTTCTCAGCGTCTCTATTTCGAAGAGGGCTCAATTAATCGTGGACCTCCCGGAGAACCTGCCGGCGGTCCGGGCCAACGCCGCCCAGATCCGTCAGGTGGTCATGAACCTGATCACCAACGCTTCAGAGGCGCTTGAGGAAAGAGGAGGCGAAATCTCGGTCGCGCTCACCCACATTCATCCCACGCCGCCCCGGTATGCCGGCATGGCGGCGGAGGTGACCGAAATCGACCATGTCCGATTGACCATCAGCGATGCCGGCAGCGGCATGGCAGACGATATCCGCGCCAGAATCTTCGATCCCTTCTTCACCACAAAATTCGCCGGCCGCGGCCTGGGCCTGGCCGCCGTGCGCGGCATCATTCGCGATCACGGCGGCGCCATCAACGTCTTCAGCATTCCCGGTGAAGGTTCGCGCTTTGAAGTGCTCCTGCCCTGTACTGCCCAGACTGCGGCGGGGTCGTCCCGCGCACTGAGTGCCACGGCGGCCGGTCCGAGTCCGGACAGCGAGGGCACGGTCCTGGTAGTGGAGGATGAACACGAACTCCGCTTAGCCGTGTCCAAAATGCTCCGCAGAGTCGGCTTTACCGTCCTGGAAGCGAGCGACGGCCACGCAGGCGTCGACTTGTTCCGCGCCAATGCGCAGCGCATCGACGTTGTGCTGTTGGATCTTACCCTGCCGGGTAGAACCGGCCGCGAAGTCCTCGAAGAGATCCGGCGTCTGCGGCCCGGCGTGAACGTCATTCTCACCACCGCATACAGTTACGAAACGGCGATCAAAACTGTGGGCAGCCAGGGCTCCTGGCGCTATCTACGCAAGCCGTACCGGATCAACGAAGTGACGGAATTGCTGCGCGGAGTGGCGCATCGCGCAACCTGAGCGCCGCCGCCTCTTCAGTGCGTCATGGCGTAAACAACGTAGTTGATGCCGATGCGGATTCCCAGCGCCGAAAATTTCTCCGGATAGTCCGGATTATCCGCATGTTCCCAGGAATCTCCGAGATCCATGTTGTGACAGATGGCGACCATCAAGCGCCCGTTGTCATCGTAAATGCCGCGCCACCGCGGAATCGTGCCGCCATGCTCGTAGGTAATGCCTGCGCCAAACCACGGAGATGCCCCCGGAACTTGATAGCGCCCATCCAGATCGTAAATCGAATGGAAGATGGCAGCCGAATCCTCCAGCTCGACAATCTCGCGGTCGGGAAAAACCCGCCGCATGCTGCTTACGAAGATCTCCCATTCCTGCGTGCCGTGAAAATCATCGCACATGAAAAAGCCGCCGCGCAGCAGATACTCTCGCATCAGCGCGGCTTGAGCGTCGGTTAGCGCCCAGTGCCCCACTTCCACGCCGTAGAGCCACGGCCAGTTGTATTGGTAGCCTTCGTCCAGGTTGACCGGCTCCTCCACGCTGCGCGCGTGAATTCGAGTAAGCCGCCGCAGTGCCACCGAAAAATGACGGTCGCTGCGCGGATAGTCCATCGTCCAGAAAACTCCGCGCCCGCCTTGCCTCCAGTCATTGCCGCCAAAGCGCCGCCCGAAGCCGCCCGCGAATGTCGCGTTGGGGTACATCAACCGCGCAAACGCCCACTCGGTCTTTTCCTGGTAGTCGGACGGAATCGGAAAGTCGTTGTACTCGAACGCCGGATATTCGCGCCATCCGCTCTGCGCAGCCAGGATTAGCGACAGCAATAAAAGTGCGATCGGTGCCCGCATCGGCGTCCTCTCCAGGGATAAGGACAGTGTAAAACAGCCGCTCCTCCCGTGCTTACTTCGCGTCCCGCCAGTTGTCCCCGGCGCCGATATCCACCAGCAGCGGCACCTTCAACTCGCAGGCGCCTTCCATCTCCTTCTTCACCATCCGCGACACCTCGTCGAGCTCTCCGGGCGGGCATTCGAATACCAGTTCATCGTGGACCTGCAGCAGCATCGCGGTTTGAAAGCCGCCCGCCGAAAGCGCGGCATCGATGCGCACCATCGCCAGCTTAATCAGGTCGGCCGCCGTTCCCTGCAGCGGCGAATTGACAGCCGTTCGTTCCGCGAATCCACGCGCGTTCGGATTGCGCCCGTTGATCTCCGGAATCGGCCGTTCGCGCCCGAACAGAGTCTTCGTGACACCGGTCTGCCGCACTTCGGCGATCGTGTCGTCGATGAATCGCTTCACTCCCACGTAGCGCGCGAAATAATTCTTGATGTACTTCTCGGCCTCCCCCCGCCCGATGCCGAGCTGCGCCGCAAGGCCGAACGCGCTGATGCCGTAAACGATCCCGAAGTTCACCGCCTTGGCGTCGCGGCGCGCCTCCGGCGTCACCATCAGCGGCGGCACTCCCATCACCTCTGCCGCGGTTCGCGTATGGATGTCCTCGCCATCGCGAAACGCTTGCACCAGCAGCTCATCGCCCGACATGTGCGCCAGCAGCCGCAGCTCGATCTGCGAATAGTCGGCCACCAGCAGCTTCCAGCCATCGCGCGGCACGAACGCCGCGCGGATCTCGCGGCCAAGCGCGGTCCGGATGGGAATGTTCTGCAGGTTGGGGTTCGAACTGGAGAGTCGCCCCGTCGCGGCTCCCGCCTGGTTAAAGCTGGTGTGCAGCCGCCCCGTCGCCGGGTCGATCAACGCGGGCAGGGAATCCACATACGTGCCCTTCAACTTGGTGAGCTGCCGGTATTCGAGCACCTTGCGCACAATCTCGTGCTCGCCGGCAAGCTCGTCAAGCACGTCGGCCGCGGTCGATATCGTCTTGCCCTTGCCGTACTTCACGGGCGCGCGCAAATTCAGGTCCTCGAAGAGAACCTTGCCCAGTTGTTGCGGTGAGCTGATGTTGAATGGCTTGCCCGCCAGAAAATGTATCTCGGTCGTCAGGCCGCCAATCTGGCCCTCCATCAACACCGAAAGACGCTTCAATTCCCCGCCATCGATGCGGATGCCCGTCCGTTCCATGCGCCCCAGCACGCGCGTCAAAGGAAGTTCGATTTCCTCGTACAGCTTGCGCAATCCCCGGCCGTCAATCGCCGGGGCAAGCTGCTGGAAAAGCTCGAGCGTGATATCCGCATGCTGCTCCGGCGCCGCGCCGATTTTCAGATCGAGCCGTCGGTGCGCCTGATTGTCCAGCGCGCAGCCCGAAGGGTCCGCGTCCAGCAAAAACCCGTACAGCATCACATCGTGATCGAAGCCCCGCGCTTCCACGCCGAGCCGCGCGAACTGCAGCACCGCCGCCTTCACGTCGCAGGCGATTTTTACCGCCGCCGCGTCTTCGAGCCACGCCTTAAGCTCCCCGATCAGGTCGCTCGGAATCGCACACGCTTCACCCGGACGGCGCGCCAGGCCGATCGTGTCGAGCGCGAACTCGCCTTCCGCCGATTTCGAGATCGCCACCGCTACCGGCTCTCCCGCCGCCTCCGCCAGCCACGCGCGAATTTCGCCCGCGCTCGTGATCACGCTGTAGCGGCGCTCGCGCGTGTCTTCGCTCGGTCCGAGTTCCTTGAGCAGGCTGTGGAACTCCATCTCTTTGTAAATCGTTTTCAGCAGCGCCGGGTCGGGAGCCTGCGCCTTCACGGAATCCAGCGTGAACTCGATCGGCACGTCGGTCGCAATCGTCGCCAGCCGCTTGCTCATGAGGATGCGGTCTACATTGTTCTGCAGGCTCTCGCGGTATGCCTTTCGCTCCACTTCGCCCGCCCGCTCCAGCGCCGCTTCAATAGTTCCGAACTTCTCGAGAATCATCCGCGCGCCCTTGTCGCCGATTCCCGGGGCGCCGGGAATATTGTCAACCGTGTCCCCCATCAGCGCCAGCAGGTCGGCAATCTGTTCCGGCGCGACGCCCATGAATGTCTTGACTTCTTCCGGGTTGTAGATCTTGTCGTCCTTCGCCGGGTTGAGCATCGAGACATGCTCCGTTACCAGTTGCAGCATGTCCTTGTCGCTCGAAACGATCACCACGTCCAGGCCGAGCGTCTCCGCGCGATGCGAGAGCGTGCCGATCACATCGTCGGCTTCGAAACCCGGAAATTCGAGAATCGGAATGCGCATCGCCTCCAGCACGCGGCGCACAAAGGGGATCTGGTCCAGCAGGTCGGGCGGCGTTTCCGTACGGTTCGCCTTATACTCCGCGAACTCCTGCACCCGGTGCGTGGCTTCGCCGCTTTCGAAAATGGCGGCGACGTACGGCGGCTCATACTGCTTGGAAAGCTTGCGCAGCATGTTGTTGAAAATGTAAACCGCCTCAGTGGAGAAGCCGGTGCTGGTGCGCATGGGCGGCGCGCCCGTCCGCGCGCGCGCATGGTAAGCGCGGAAAATAAATCCGAACGTATCGATGAGAAACAGCTTCTGTCTGGCCACTGCGCCCATCATAGCCCGTCAACGCACCGCCGGACTTGGAGCAGACTTTAAACCACTTTGGCCATTGCCTGGCGCATCGAACTTTCCAGGCCGAAAATCGCGTCCGTTACCTTGCGGCTGATGGTTTCCATGTTGCAAAGCAGTTGAATTCGCTTCCGCCGGCTGGCCAACACCGCATCGCTCAAAACGTACCCAAGCAGGCCGCACGGCTCCGCGATGCTCACCAGCATGATGTCGCGCGTGTCCGGAATATCGTCGGACAAAATGCTGTTTGCCAGCCGCACTTTCACATGTTGCTGCGGCTTGTTGTCCGCCATCGGAAATCGCTCCACGTCGATAATCCAGAGCAGCTTGCTCTTCTCGTGACGCAGAATTCCGGCGGAGATCAGCGCTTGCAGCGCCTCGCCCTCCAAATCGTCGCGCTGCTGGAAAATCTCTTCCAGCCACTCCCGTACCGTCCTCAGTTCCGGACGGCTTGCCATGTGGGCCAGCACCCGGTCCAGCGTCGGATTCCCCGTGGGCGCGGTATCGGTAATCTGGATCGCTTCGGTGTCCGTATCGATCTTTCGCGCCAGTGCGAGATCGAAGAATACCGCGCCCACCAGCGCATACGCCGTCCCGAATTCGCGCGTGCTGCGCAGGCCGCCGTTCTTCTCGTCCACCGCCAGCAGCACTACTTCTTCCAACATGCTCAACATGGCAACTCTCCTCGCAGATGTAGAATCTGATGCAGGCCGCTCATGTCGAAGACCTTCTTCACATGCGCCGTCAGGGAGCAGATCGTGAACTCCACATCCTGCCCCTGCGCCGCCCGCGCCGCCTGAATCACCGCCCGTAAGCCCGCGCTCGAAATATATTCGACGCCGCCGAAATTGGCAGCCACCTTCGCGCATCTCGCGATCGCCGCCCTCAGCGCCGTCTCCACCTCGTCGGCGCCTTCCGCATCCAACCGTCCGCGCACGGAGACGATGCACCATCCGGCTCTGGTCTCTTCCGTTACTTGAATCATAAGCTCCTCGGATTCCACGGGCGTCTCATCCCCACGTGATTCCATTCGCCCGTACGCCTGTACTGCAGATCGCGCATGATTCCGCGCACCAGGTGAATCCCCAACCCTCCGCTATGCCGGTCTTCCAAAGGTGCGTCGATATCGACCGGAGGCGCTGACGTGGGGTCGAACTCCCGGCCTCGATCCGCGAACTCCACCGCGATTCCGTCCGCGCCGGTCCGCAAATGGATCCGGCTCGAGTCGGCGATTCCTTCGCAGCCTCCATGGCGCACGGTGTTCACGAAGAGCTCCTCGAGAACCAGGTTCAATTGAAACTCGACTTCGTCATCGAGCGAATTTTCACGGCAAAAGCGGGCGACCTCGGCGGCCAGCCGCTCAAGCTCATTCAAACTGCCATTCAATGAAAAATCGGCTTCGTATGGAATTGCCTGATTGTGCCACACGCGGCTGGTGCTTTCAATAGCGGAAGGTTATCGCTATCCGTTAAAAAACGCCGCCCCTCAGACCGTCGCCGCGCGCAATAATTCCCGCGGGGATTCCCATTGGCCCGTCTCCGCCGAGCGGAAGATCGCGTCGATCACCGCCATATTGCGGATTGCGTCTTCCAGCGGTACCGGCGGCGCTCCGCCCTCCCGGATCGCCCGCGAAAACAGGTCGCCCTGGATCGTGTACTGGTCGCAAGCCGTGAACTCCTCCACTACCCGCCCGCCTCCCGTCAGATCGCGGCCGTCGTCGATGAAGATTCTGGAGGTCCCGCCCGGCGTCGCGTTGTAAGGAATTTCCGGCTGAATCCGCCCCGTCGTGCCGTAGAAGCACATGCTCTGCTGCTGCATGAGCTGCGTGCTGCAGGTGAAGACGCAATGCCCCGACGGGAACTCCAGGATCGCCGAGGTCAGCACATCGATATTGCCAAAACGCGGATCCCGCGTGATGGCAGCCGATACGCGCACCGGCTCTTCGCCGAATACCATGCGCGACGTCTTAATCGGGTAGCATCCGATATCCATCAGCCCGCCCCCGCCGTACTCACGGATATTCCGGATATTCTCCGCTTCCAGCTTGAAGTAGCTGAATGTGCCGGACGCGGAGCGCAGCTGCCCAATGCGCCCGCCGCGCACCAGTTCCATAATCCGCACCCATTGCGGATGGGTCTGCACCATGAACGCCTCGCCGATAATCACTCCGGCCCGGTCGCGGGCAGCCATCAATTCCACCGTCTCCGCGACATTCATCCCGATCGGCTTCTCGCACAACACGTGCTTTCCTGCCTCCGCCGCCCGCACCGACCAGGGAACATGCAGGTGATTGGGCAGCGGATTGTAGATCGCATCGATATCGGGGTCGGCGATCAGCTCCTCATAGGATCCGTAAGCTTTGGGAATATTCAGGTCGTTCGCCGCGGCTTCCGCGCGATTCCGGTCTCGCGAGGCGATCCCCGTGATCTCCGACCATTCGCCCGCCTGCATCGCCGGAATGACCCGGTTCACCGCGATCCGCGCTACGCCTAAAACTCCCCATCGCACTTTCTTCATGAACCGCATTGTACCGTGCTGCCGCCTTCCGCTGACCCGTTTCACCACCGGTCCGTATGCCGCCTGCGTCGCGCTATAGTGAGGATTCATGTCTCGTTTTTTGGCGGTGCTTCTGGTCGCTGTCGGCATTGCCCGCGCGGCCCGCGACACCGTGATTTTCGACACCGATTCCGGACTCTTCGGCGATGATGGCGCGGCCCTCGTCATGCTCCTTCGCAGCCCTACCCAGATCGCCGTTCAAGGCGTCACCATCGTCCCCGGTAATGTCTGGGCTGCGCAGGGTGCCGAGTACATGTTCCACATCCTCGATCTTCTGAAGCGGTCGCAGGTCCCCGTTGCCCTCGGCGCCGACGCTCCGTTGATCCACACCGCCGCCATGTCCAAGGAATTCGATCGCCGCTGGGGCGGACTCGGCTATACCGGCGCCTTCGCCCAGGATTCCACCACGGTCATCCCCGCGCCCGGCAGTAAACTCACCGCCCACAAACTCCGCCGCGACGCGGTCAATTTTCTCATCTCGGAAATTGAGCGCCACCCCGGCGAAATCACCATTCTCGCCCTGGGGCCCATGACCAACATCGCCCTCGCCCTCCGCATGAAGCCCGATATCGAAACGAAAATCAAGCGCATCGTCTTCATGGGAGGCAATATTCGAGTCGCCGGCAATGCCACTCCCGCTGCCGAATTTAATTTCTGGTTCGATCCGGAGGCCGCGCGCATCGTGCTCCGCTCCCGCATTCCCAAGAAAATGATGTTCGGCCTCGATATCTGCAACCTCGCCAAAATCCGGAAGGCCGAGTTCGACCAGATCGCCAACGCGCACACCCCCATCTCAGACCTGTTCCGCGAAGATCTCGGCAATCACTACCCAGGCTTCCTCAAGAAGCCGGAAGCCTCCGCGTTCCTGTGGGATTCCCTCGCCGCCGCCTACCTGCTGGATCCCGACTTCGTCACCAAATCCGAATCGCGCTACCTCGATGTCCAAACTACCTGGGGCCAGTTCTATGGCTCCACCACTCCGCTGGATCGCCGTGCCACCCCCGACGCCACGCCGGTCACCGTCATGCTCGGGCTGGATTTCAAGCGTGTCTTCGCGCTCTATAAAGACCGCCTGATAAGAGGGGATTAGCCCGTGCAGATCGTCGCCATTTCCAGCTCTGCACAATGCGAGCAGGTACGCCTGCTCTTTCAGGAATATTGGGATTCCTTCGAGTTCACCCCCTGCTTCCAGAATTTTTCGCAGGAGGTCGCCGCTCTCCCTGGCGAGTACGCGCCGCCCGGCGGCGTCCTCGGCCTCGCCCTGGTGGATGGCGAACCCGCCGGCTGTGCCGCGCTTCGCCGTCTGGGTCCCACACGTTGCGAGGCCAAGCGCCTCTATGTCCGTCCTGCTTTCCGCGGCACTGGATTAGGCAAGGCGCTGCTCGAATGGCTTACCGCCCAGGCGCGTGCCATGGGCTATCGCGAAATGGTCGGCGATACCATGCCCGTCATGTCGCGAGCCCTGGAAATGTACCTCAAATCGGGCTTCGAACTCACCACGCCATACGCCGCCGATCCCACCCCCGGCGCCATCTACATCCGCTTACAGCTGTAAACGTCTACGTTTTGAAATCGATCGTCGATTTCCACCTGGTATCCGCCCGCCAACCGGTTCGTCTCGTTCGCCATGCCGACCACCGCCATCAACTCGGCGAACATTTCGCCCGTCATCCCGGCCTTGCGCGCCGCCGCGGTCTGCGAAGCGATGCAGTACCCGCATAGATTCGTCGCGCTTACCGCGACGTAAATCTTCGGCGATGAAGGCGCGGCTCTCGTCATTCTCGTTCGCAGCCCGACTGAGATCGCCGTTCAGGGCGTCCATTCTCGCCCTTGGCCCATCACCAACATGTCCCTCGGCATGGAGTCCGATATCGAAACCAAGATCAAGCGCATCGTCTTCAAACCGACCATTGCCTGGCCACTTTCCGGTAATGCCGTATATCTGCCGGATCACGGTTGCCGCACGCTATTTCCTGCAACTCGGCGGCATCACGGAAACGATCTTCGCCATGAGTCGGAACACAGCGCCGGTCCAAGCGTAATATCTCTTGCCGCAGTCGCATGTCTCCTCGCGGCAGGCGTCGATTATCAATAACCTGCTGTCCGGCCGGAAGCTCTCGCCGCTGTATTTGACCGGAGAAGTGTTCTCGCCACCGCCGTACGGACCAACATTGAGTGAGCCTAGCGGAAGATCGCGGTATAGCTTTCCTGTTCGAGCATCCCACATGAACAAATAATGACACCCACTCCCGCACGTACACGTACCGATCACGAAGTGGCCAGCGAAGTTCGGCGCGCTCAAGTAGCCGGACCCATCAAGGCCGAAGCAGCGGATGTCAGTGCCGGTTGCGCTGGGTCACCGAAGTCAGGGCGTGCCATTTTTCCGGCGTACACTGGAACGCGATAGTCCTCAAAGCGTGGTAGCCGCCCAGGCGTGGGCTGGCCGTAGAGGTAAAGAGCGGCCACGGCGAAGCCCAATATCGAAGGGAACCGGGGAGTCACCGTTCCAGAATAGCGTCATGGCGTCGCAGCGGTGGGGTACTTTCCGGTCGGCAACAACGCCGTTTTCTTGCCGGTGCCCGCGTTGAATGGATACGATGTGTCTGGAGGTAACCTTCGTGTGGGCACGTGTAGTTCTCGTCGGCGTTTTCGCGGTTCGACTCGCCGCTCAGGATGGGATGAGTTGCGTCAAAGAGGTCATGGTGCCAAGATACGACGCGCTTGCGAGACGATCACCAGGAGGTACCGTTCGTGCGGTCGTGACGGTCGGGGGAAATGGAAGTGCGGGCAGCGTGGAGACGGTGACCTCCGACCCGGACCTCGCCCAGGAGGTGCGCGGTTACCTCACTCATGAAACGACGTACGACAAGGCGTGCAAAGGCAAACGTGTGGAGTTCGTCTTCACATTTAGACTGGAAGGCACGCCTGAGTACACTCCGCTGGTCTGGGTGAAGTTCCAGCCGCCCAACCGCTTCGTCATCGTCTCGCGCCCGCAAAAAGCGATTGCAAACTAGAGGCCGGTCGAATCGCGAACTCCGCAATCGGCGAGTCGGAACCCCTGTCGCGGGTCCACTTTCCGGTAGCGCCGTATATCGGCCAGAACGTCGTTTTGCAGTCTTCTACGGATTGACGAAGAGGTATAGATACCAGTTGCCCTTAAGCCGCCTCCAAACGCTCCAGCCCCCGGTTTGATCGCGGTCTCGATCAGATATCCGATAGCTGTCCAGACTTGACAGCAGGCGGGGCGGTGGCGACTGGGTGTAAACGTAGCCCTTGTAGGAGTCCCCATTGAGTATGGATCCAGGATCAACCCTGAATTCCACTTCGCGTTCGCCCTTCAGGATTCCACCAGCCAGCCCAAGGTTCCGCAACTGGGCCTGGTAGCGTTCCCAACGTTCTCTCGTTAGACCCCAGTAATCATCTGCGGACACGCCACGCTCTCTGATGTCTAAATGTCTGCCACCGTAGATGAGTACCTTGGGTTGGATCGTCGTCAACTGCGAGTCCGACCGCACCTCGGACAAGAGTGCCTCGAACTCGGGCTCATGCTGATTGAAAACCCGCTCAAGTGCCGCATCGGACGTGTGGTGCAGGCCCGCAGCACAGCCCGGAAGAAACGCCAATGCGCTTAGCAAGAGAGCGGCACCTTGCCATTGTCTCATTGAAGGAATAGTAGCAGCACTCAAGTTGTCGCAAAGTGGCGCTTGCGGACTTTCATTGCGGAAAGTCATTTCGGCCTGCATGGCGGACCAGTTCAGTTCGGTAACCCTCCGCCTAATGACTGTGACGACGGTTCTCTAAGCGCCACCTATACGCTGTCCCCGGCAAGGCGACGGGAGGCCAGTCGCTTTCCGCGATCCGCATTGACCAGTGCGGACGGGCTTCCCGGCTGCCGGGCAAATTGGCGGTCGTTATGACGATTCCAGCGGAAAAGCTGAGAACCGTTGACGGTGATCGCTCATCGACCTCGATTCTGAGCAGGCGCTTTCCCACGAGACGCTGGAGCGCCTTGTGCCGCCTTCTGTCAGGTGACTCGCAGTCTGCCTGCAGGAAGCCGTTCAACGTGAGAATCCAACCTGACTCGCTCAGCATGTTGGAGAGTTCAATCTTCCCGTGTGGCCTACCAGGAGTGCCATTGCGGCGGACATACGTTGACGGTGTGAGTTCTCCGAACGAAATGAATATGCGAGAGGCATACCCCTCCCACACTTGAGTGATCGCCTGACCTACGACACGTCCATGCCATTTGCGGTGCGCCAAACTCCCATGCTAACGTGCCATGCAACTTCCAGGAAAGTGGGGTTACCGTCCATTGGGGGGCCCCGACGGCGCAGTCCTGGGGTCAGTTTCCGAAATCGCCGTTTAACTACCGTGAACGGCTGTTGGAGCGGTATCGCTGCCACAACAGGACTGCGCCGAAGGCGGTCACCAGAACCAGAATCAAATCAGCTGTAAGGCCGAGCCACAGCAGGGCGTCATCGCCTGCAAACCCACCCGCATCGTAGTAGGCGAATGGAAAACCGATGTGGGCATGACAGTCGGCGCAACGCGCAGGGAAAGTCCTGTTGAGCCACACGTTCAGTCCGACGAACCCTAGCAGGGCTAATAGGGAGGCCGCAAAAAACGGAACGACCTGCCGCCAGTTTGTCGCCACAATCCATTATTGTGCAGCAAACCAGGCCCTGCCGCTTGGACCAACACGGAGGCCGTGGTTTCCGGTATCGCCGTATTTCGTCCACAAAGCCGATTTTCAGGCAGAGGTATTGACGCAACTGCCAGAGCGTACAATTGAGCTGCGATGAGAATTTGCATACTCGTGATGGTGTTCAGCATTAGCGGATTCAGTGCGTTCAACACCCTCCAAGCCGACACGGGTATCAGGAAGGAACTGACCGTCAAGGATGCTGCGCCGTTAGTCATGGCAGCACTGTCTCGCAAGGTGAAGCAGCTGCCTGGTTTGTCGCTTGATCCCGCAGAGCCACGAGGGCGCTATGTCCTTTTTGACGTGCTCTGGGACAATCCGGAAGGCAGCGTTCACGTCGAGTCCTATACTGTCGATCTTCAGACTGGGGAACTTTGGCGAGGCATAATATGTGAGCGCGTCGTGAATCGCTCTGTTGCCAGCCTTCAGGCCAAACTGCGCAGCCGCTTGGGAATCACCCAGGCTGAAGTAAAGGCTGCGATTCGGGACCAAACCGGTTGCATTCCATAGCCGGTTGCCAAAACGGTTAAGGCTTTCTTGGTACGTTGGGGTGCCTTTCCATTCCACTTTCCGAAATCGCCGTTTTACTGCCGTTATCGGAAAGAAGGCGTGCCCTCACTCAGCCGTTGCACGGCTGCTTCGAACTCCTCGCGGTTAGCGCGTCTGTCACTCGCTGCTGACGGGGGTGGAACGAGCCATCCAAAGTATCGCCCGAGGCTGTGAAGTTCTCCGCGCTCGAAATCATAGAGCAACGCCATTTCGTGCGACGTTCGCATCGAATCGCGATGAACACAACTGAATTCGAGGAGAATGGCGCGGTCGTTAGCAAGCCAACGCTGAGTCTTGACGCGAACGAGTTCTTCTCCTGCAATGTTCAACGAGATTCGTACTCGTGAGTCGGCCCAGAGCTTGACGCGGAAGCCCGGCCGCCAACGATACTCTCCGACAGAGTAGCCGAACGAATAATTTGGGCCGTTGGGCTTCTCGCCCGCAGCAACAACCCGAGGAAAGATGGTTCCCAACCAACCAAATGAAACCCAGAGGCCGATTGCAGCGAGTACCGAAAGGCAGCCGAGCCTGGGGACGGTGGAGAAAGCGGACCATCGTCTCAAACCTTTGCGGGAGGGACTGAGCGACACCGTTTATCGTAGCAGCGGTCAGTGGACGATATGTGGGGTTAGCGGAAAGTGACCCCGCCGGACGGGACCCGCAGCCGTCACTTTCCGATATCGCCGTATATCGCCCGGAATGCTTTCGGTGATACGGTGATACCTGGAACATCAAACTGGCAATCGGTTTCAATATAGGCATGTCCACATTCACGGCGGCGACATTGACCGCATTGTCGTTCGTGACCATTTCGTCGATTGCGTGCCATTCACCTGCCACCGTGATCCGCCCGATGATCTACGCTCAAGATGACGAGGCCGCTTCAGTGATGCGGTCTGCTCCGATGATTCTGTTGGTTAAGATTTCGGCTTTGAGCATGACGGGCGACCGAAGGTGCGTTGCAAAGCCGCCACAAGTCGGCGGACCTATGTGCCCAACTATTCCGCTGCATTTAGCTCGAATTAGGGCCGATGTCTTACTCACATTGCGAGGACCAGTCAAGATCAAGTCGAGTTCTATAGCTGGGTGTGGGCGTCAGGCTCGCACGGCGGCCCCCGCCTTTTTTCTCCTACTCCGGGCAGGTTCCGCGTCATCTTCTTGCGCAACGAAGGAGGGTACTTGCACACCGTCGGTGACTATCCCTCGTATGATCTCGAACTCCCATCAAGTTGGGTTCCGGCCCTCCTGTCAGATTGGAATTCCGCATACGAGACTGGGCTGGATCCGGTGGAGCGCCTAGTCGCCGTTCGGTTTCGCGCTGAATTTGAAGCCCTCTCAGTAAGCAAGCTGCGAGAGGACTTCGATTCCAACGGGCAGCAAGTGAACCACTACTGGGCGACGGACCTACACGACTTGGTTCGGTTGGAGGCCCCTTCTTCGTCGTAGCTCAACTCGACTCGATCTGCCACCACTCTGCAAATCCCTCGGCCCGCTTGGCGGCGTGTTTCGTGTCTGGGGAGTACTTCCCAGGACGTTGCGAGGCTTTCCGCCTAGCAGATAAGGCGAACGTCGGCGGAACCGGCGGCGACTTTCTAATGCGGAAGTTCAGAAGTTGCGAGGTGGCAGATCGCGATCTGGCGGCCGATCTTATCTCAGGCAATCTGTCGCGGTCGCGCTTTGGTGGGTGGAGTTTGTCTTCGACGCACCGCCGAGAACTCCTGCGCGTTTACGCCTCAGCGATGGACAATCAGGTCCGCCTCGCTGCCTGTGAGGTCGCGGCCAAAACGTCCGAGGCCCGAGACGTCCCAGAGTGCGCAGCCCATCAAGGTTCCAAGGGGCAGAATATAGCAATACCGACTGGTGGACGTTAGGTGGGGTTACCGGAAAGTGACCAGCCAAATGGCAGCGGGAACGTCCACTTTTCCGGTAATGCCTCTTCTTGCGATTGACTGGCCTAGCGCTCTGGCAGGTCGTCCGGCATCCGGTTGTCTGGAAGATGATAAAGCGTCCATGGAGGAAATGTGGCGACCTCCGCGTAGCCGCTCAGAAGGCGGTGTACCGGGCTACCGTCCGGGACCACAACGTAGTCGATGCCGTACCTACGTAGAAAATCGCGCGCCTCGTTGTCGGTCCAATCGCCGCGATAGAAGGCGTCGCGGAGTTCAACCTGCTTTCCGTAGGTTCCGCTGAAGAGCCAGTGGCTGGCCATCACGTGAACAGGCGCGGTGGCCACCATTGAGGAGCTTTCCACGGTGGGAACGATTACCAGGTCGCGTACATTTCCGTTGCGCCGGAACCAGCCAATCAGATCGTGCTCCGCTCGACTGGACACAGCGGACATTCCGAACGGGCTCTCGAGCTTGACTCCCTCGCGAAACAGCATGTAGCGTATGCCAACATGGACGAAGATCGCTGGGACCACAATTGCAGTCACGGCAAGCGCTACAAACCGTGGTCGGAGTCTCACCCAATTTCGAAGATAGGGGATCTCGGCGGCCTGCCGCACCGCGAGCAGCGCAGCAATGAAGCAAAGGCCATCCGCCGTGTGTAGCGACCACGGCATTCTGGGAACATGCATGACCAGGAGCGCGGCCGCGAACCAGCACTGAAGAATGACGTCCTTCGTGGCGCGCAATCTCGGTCCAATCACCAGGTTGACCAGAACGAAGGCCGTCGGAATCCCGAGGATGCCGAGCAAGTGGACCAGGTCGGGAACCTTGTAAATATTCTGTGAGGTTATCTGTCGCATCCAAGGGACGGTGAAGGAAAAGTAGAGATAGGGCAGCAGACTCAAAACGCCAGGCACGACGACCACTAGAGACTCCATCAAAGCGGATCGCAGTCCAGGCCAACGAAGAACCAGAAACGTCAAAGCAGTGGCCGCCATGATTGTGAATACTTCAAACGGATGACATAAGCCCGAAACGGCAGTCACCAATCCGGCCAGATAGAGGTAGTGGCGGCGCTCGGAAACTACATAGCGTGTTACCAGGATTAGCGCTGCATAGACGGATGCCGTGCCGAGCAGTCGAGTCAAAGCTCCTGCCATGAAGAGGCCGTCTCCCACGAAGATCAGGGGAGCGCCCTGTTCCCCGTGCAGCGCGCGCCAGGTATTCAGTGTAGACATGAGGGGCGCCGCCGCCAGCAAGAGCAGCACAGCCATCGCGGCTTCTCCGCGCGAGGAAAGGAAGATGCGCAAGCACACCAGGATGCAGTAGATAGCCGAAATGGCGAAAACCAGTTGGCCGGCAGCATAGGCGGCAGAAGCGTCGATTCCTAGCTTCGTGAGCTGGCCGAGTAGGGCGAACAATGGGCTGAAAAGCGCGGGCTTGGTCACCGCGGGCATGTGGTAGTCGGGGATGACTAAGGCATCCCTCATTCCATAAGCCCAGGTGAGATGCTGGGCGGTATCCCCTTCACGAGACGCCCAGAGCGCAATCGTTCCAGCGGGCGGATGTAAGTGGGCGTGCAGAACGTTCAGATGGTCGATGGCCCACGCCAAAAGGCCAACCGACACGGCGAGCAACGCCAGCGTGGCCTTAAGCTCGACCGTTTTGACTCTGACAGTCGCGGACACAACACCATCCTGGTCCAGCCGATTCGGCACGGGGGACGCAATGTCCTGGACAAACCCTATGAGACCCCATAGGTTACCAAGTCCCATCGGAAAGTGTCGGGCGGGGTCAGATCACAAATTCGAAGACCGCCCTGCGAATGCCGAACCGGAACGTGGCCGCTAGCCGCATTCGTCGCATTGCAGCCGCTGGAGATGCAGCTTCGAACTCACCACGCCCTACGCCGCCGATCCCACCCCGGCGCCATCTACATCCGCTTACAGCCGCCTCTACGTTTTGAATCGATCGTCGATTTCCACCTGGTATCCGCCCGCCAGCCGGTTCGTCTCGTTCGCCATACCGACCACCGCCATCAACTCGGCGAACATCTCGCCCGTCATCCCCCCCTTGCGCGCCGCCGCGGTGTGCGAAGCGATGCAGTACCCGCACAGATTCGTCGCGCTTACCGCGACGTAAATCATCTCCTTCGTCAAAGGGTCCAGCGCTCCCGGCGCCATGATCTGCTTCACGCTCTCCCAGGTGCGCCGCAGCGTCGCCGGGTCGTGCGCCAGCGCCTTCCAGAAGTTGTTGATCCAATCCGTCTTGCGCGTGGCCATGATGTCGTCATAGACGGCGCGCACCTCCGGACCGGCGTCCGTGTACTCGATCAATCCAAGTGTTGCCATGCAACCAGCGTAAAGCATCAGGGGTGATGCACCCCATGGCATAGAACCGATGGCCCATATCCAAAGCGAGGTTAGAATTCACTACCAATCTGGGGCAGAATTCAAATCAAGGGAGCACCTGGAAATGCATACTGTACTGATTCTCTCGGGGGGGCGAAGGTTGGACGCCCTGCTCTTATCGGCTTCGCCGGACCGTTTGCGCATGGTCATTCCCGGCAGGCCCGACGCAGTGGAACTGCAGATGATCGAAGGCCGTTGGGTCTTCGAGCATGGCGTGCGCGTGGAATTCGGCGCACTCATGATTGCTGACGGTATGAGCCCCGCTCGCTTCGTACCGCAAACTCACGTCCGCGCTTTCGCGGCGGTCTAGTCTACTCTACTCATCTTCCAAGGGTTGGTCCCGGCGGTACTTCGCCATCGGACTTTCCGGCTCCACATGCTTGGGCCAACTCTGGATGATCCAAAAGCCCGCGAGCAGCGCTCCAATCAAAACCATCAGAAGCAAATAGGAGAACGGTGCCCATGCGGTCATCGAAGCTCCCACACTCACCGAAAGTTTTTCCAGAAACGCTCGCGGCTGCGGAGCAAGCAGAATAAAAACCAACATGAATAGGAATGCGCCGAGAAACATGTTGCTCCTTCGCGGTGCTGATGAGCACCTTTCATTAGGTCACCACAACATGCTAAGTGCAGTCGATACTGTCATTTGTTAGTCGGGCCGCGTTTCCGGCAAGGCCACTAACACGGGGCGCTAACTTTAGATAGCCTGCCCGTACTGTCTTCCATTGCCTGCGGCCTGCCGGCCTGCAGCCGCCGCACGATTTCCGTGTAGATGTGCACCGTCGCGCGCAGTTGCCGGATCTCCTCCTGCAGAACATCCCTCTCGCTCAAAAGGGAACCAATCGATTGGCGCATCCCTCTCTCCCGCGAACTGCCTCTTCGTGAAGCCACTGAGACGCGGCCGGCATCGGTGTTGTTCATGTTCATACTCTGAGACATTCCAACCCGGATTACGATAAACATGCCGTAAATGTTTCGTAAACCGCCCTGCGTTTTGTTAATGCTAACCCCACCGCAACCGCACGCCCGCACAAGCTGATATCATCGCTTCTGAAAATGAAACTGCTGAATCTCCTCCTGCTGGCCTGCGCCGCCTGCGTCCCGGTCCTGGCGCAGCTTTCCGCCCCGAACGATACGGGTGTCGCCATGGGTCACATCCACCTCACCGTTCGCGATCTCGATGCGCAGAAGGCCTTCTGGACCGCGCTGGGCGGTGTTCCCGTCGTCAACGGGCGCCTGCAACTCATCCAGTTTCCCGGAACCTACATCATGCTTCGCAAGGGCGAGCCTGCTGGCGGGACCGTCGGCTCCGTGGTCAACCACATCGGGTTCAAGGTCAAGAACCTTCAGGAATCACTCACCCGCTGGCAGGCCGCCGGCCTTAAAACCGAGCCCGGCACCAATCCCAAGCAGATGTGGGTGTGGGCGCCCGATGAAATTAAGGTCGAAATGAGCGAAGATCCCTCGATGACCGTCCCCATCGCCAGCCACCACATTCACTACTTCGTAACCGCGCCGCTCGAAATCCAAGCCTGGTACGCCAAAAACTTCGGCGCCATCCCCGGAAAACGCGCCGCCTTCGATGCCGCCGATCTCCCCGCCATCAACCTCAGCTTCACCAAAATCGACGCTGCCTTACCCGGAACCAAGGGCCGTGCCGTCGACCACATCGGGTTTGAAGTGAAAAACCTGGAGAGCTTCCTGAAGAAGTTGGAAGCCGCCGGCATCAAGATCGATTCGCCCTACCGCCAGCTTCCGAATTCCAACACCGCGATCGCGTTCCTGACCGATCCCTGGGGCACTTATATCGAGCTCACCGAAAATCTCGCTCCCGCAAAGTAAGCTCCGCGCCTTCTCATGAACCTCGAATCCGTCCGCAAGCTCTGCCTCGCGCTGCCCCACACCACCGAAACCGTGCAGTGGGGCGGCGACCTCGTTTTCAAGATCGGCGGCAAAATGTATGCCGTCGCCGCGCTCGAACCCGGTGCGCATTGGCTCTCGTTCAAGTGCTCGCCGGAAGATTTTGCAGATCTCGTGGAGCGTGAGAGCGTGATTCCCGCCCCGTATCTCGCCCGCGCCCAATGGGTGGCACTGCAAGCCGAAGACGCCATCGCCGCACCGGAGCTCAAGGGCCTCCTGCGTGCCGCTTACGCCCTGGTCTTCTCCAAACTCACCAGGAAACTCCAACGCGAGCTCTCCTGACCGGCAAAAGCCGTCCCCCTCATTTCGTCTTCTTCCTGCAAAGTATCCTGCCCGTGACGATGATCGCCACCACCAGCACCCCCTCCACGCAATACCTGAACAGCGTCGTCGGGTGCCAGGTCTGAATCACGAACGGGTCCGTCATGATCATCTCCCCGCCCACCTTCGCCAACAGCCCGGAGCCCACATAAATCAACGCCGGGAAGCGATCCATCATGCGTGAGAGCAGATTGCTCGAGAACACTACGAAGGGAATACTCACCGCCAGCCCGAATACGATCAGCCGGAAGTCGCCCTTCGATGCGCCCGCGATCGCCAGCACGTTGTCGATCGACATCGTCAAGTCCGCGATCATGATGTACCAGATCGCCTGCCAGAAATGTTTCGGTGCGTGCGCCGCCTCGGGTTCGCCGCTCGCATCCAGCATCACTTTCAGTGCGATCCAAAGAATCGCCAGCCCGCCGGCAATTTGCAGGTAATGGATGGTCAGGACGTGCGCCGCGATCGTCGTCAATCCGATCCGCAGCACCACCGCCGCCGTCGCGCCTCCGATGATCCCGATGCGGCGCTCCCTCGGCGGCAGCGAGCGTACCGCGAGCGCGATGACCAGCGCATTGTCGCCGGCCAGCAGCAGGTCCATCAATACGATGGTTAAGGCGCTTAGCAGGAAATGCATTCGCGTCCCGTCCATGCCTTGGCGCGGCGGAAATAACTCTTCGCCGCCTGCACGTCTTTGAGAATCTGCGCGCGCAGGCTCTCGGGACTCTCGAACTTGCGTTCCGCACGCACCCGGCGCAGGAACTCAACACGAATCCGCGAAGGGGTCTCGCCTTCCAGCTTCTCCAGCAGGAACGTCTCGATCGTCAATTGGTCGCTCGCCCCGAAAGTAGGCCGGTAGCCGACGTTGGTGATCGAGTGCCATTCGCGCCCATCCGCCAGATCGTGCGTGCGCGTCACGTACACTCCCGCCGCCGGAATCACCTCCGCCGTGGTCGCCAGGTTCAGCGTGGGGACGGTCTGCTTCGAGCCCACCCCGCGCCCCGCTACCACTTCACCTTCGATCCCGTACGCATGCAGCAGAAAGCGCGCCGCCAGCGAAACGTTCCCCGTGCGGATCAGCTCCCGGATCCCGCTGCTGCTGACCACTCGCCCCCGGCACGAAATCGCCGGCACGATCTCCGTCGCGAATCCCAGCCGCGCGCCGATCTCCGCCAGCACCCGGACATTGCCTTCCGCCTTGTGGCCGAAGCGGAAATTGTCGCCCACCAGCACCGCCTTCGCCTGCATCGCATCCACCAGCAGGCGCTGCGCGAACTCCTCCGGTGTCAGGTGCGCCACCTCCTCGGAGAAGGGCAGAATCAACACTGCCTCGATTCCCTCTTCCGCCATCAGCCCCGCGCGTGCGCTCCGGCGAAGTCAGCAGCGGCGGCGTCCGCTCGGGAGCGACCACCTGCGTCGGGTGCGGATCGAAAGTCAACACGCACGGCTTCCACCCGTGCTCCGCCGCGATCGCGTGCACGCGCCGCAGTATCTTCCGGTGTCCGAAATGCACGCCGTCGAAATTTCCGATGCTCACCGCGCTCGGCCCGAAATCGGCCGGGAGCTCGGCCAGGCTGCGATACACCTTCATGCCTTACCGCCCGCCCCCCACCTGGATTTCCAGCCCGTCATAGGCCAGCCGTATGTGCGGAGGCAGCATGCTCTCCGCCCGTTCGTGGCCCAGGTCGTGGCAGATGTGCGTGAAATAAGCGCGGTGCGGCGCCAGTTGATCCACCGTGCGGATGGAGCGCTCTACCGTCGAATGCGTCGGGTGTGGTTTGTAGCGCAAGGCGTCCAGAAAAATTACGTCCAGGTCCCGCAATAGCGCCATGGACGATTCCGGAATTTCGCTGTGATCCGTCAGATACGCGGCCCCGCCGAATCGAAACCCGTAGATCGTCTGCGTGCCGTGCAAAATCGGAATCGGCAGAAACTCCATGCCGAACACGTCGAAGGGCCCGCCATTCAGCACCCGCGCGTCCAGCTTCGGCACGTTGGATTCCTTCTGCCCGCCATCGAAAATATACTGGAAGCAGCGCTGAATTGCGGCCATCGTTTCCGGCGCCGCGAAGATCGGAATCTGCCCCTTCTGCCGGAAGTTGAACGGCCTCACGTCGTCCAGCCCCATCACGTGATCCGCATGGGAATGCGTGAAAACCACCGCGTCCAGCCGGTCGATGCGCGCCCGCAATGCCTGCGTACGCAGGTCGGGCGTCGTGTCGATCAGCACGTTGCGGTCGTGATAACTCACCAGAATCGAAGGACGCAGCCGTTTATCGCGCGCGTCTTTCGAAGTACAGACGTCGCAGTGGCACCCGATCGTGGGCACGCCCACGCTGGTTCCCGACCCGAGTACCGTGATC
The DNA here is from genome assembly GCA_963811575.1 of uncultured Solibacteraceae bacterium. Lineage (GTDB taxonomy): Bacteria > Acidobacteriota > Terriglobia > Bryobacterales > Bryobacteraceae > Solibacter. The sequence continues at coordinate 39,488 of CAWERY010000019.1, forward strand.
TTGCAGGGGGGCGATGGCATTCAAGCTTTCTGTGCCGCCGCCTTCGCCACCTCGTCGGAGATTTGTACGAATCGGAAACGCAATTCGGTGACCGAGTTTTCGAGCATGCGCTGCTCTTCCAGGGTCAGGTTGCCTCGGGTCTTCTCCTGCAAAATGGCCATCAGGTCGATCGTATGACGCGCCAGGTCCAGATTGGGCTCGGGCTTTTCCTCATCGCCGCCGAAGTGCATCAGGCCAAGCTGCATCTCGCATTGCGCGCGCATGGAGAGCACCAGGAACGCGAAAGTGGGCTGGGGCAAGGTGATTGAGTCGCTCATCAATCCTATTTTATAAGCAATTGACGCTCAGTACGATTTGGCGATCACCGCGCGCTTTTCCACCGTCTCCCCGGTCACAATGCATTTCCCCGGACCGTCGTACTCGTCCACCAGCGGAATGTTTCGAACCGTTGCCTTGAATTCCTTCAAACGCGCGTCGCACGCCGGTTCGTCTTTGATGTGCGCCATCACGAACTTCCCGCCGCCTTTTTCCGCCGTCGCTTCCTTGAGAATCGCTTCCACTTCCTCGATGCGAATTCGCCAGCACCGTGTTGGCTTTCATGCGATCTTTCGCGCGCGTGAACAGGCCCTTTTGCATGTCTTCCAGCGCCGCCGCAACCTTCGCGCCCACTTCGCTCTGGTCCACCGGTTCCTTCGTTCCGGTATCCCGCCGCTTCAGCACGATCTTGCCCGCTCGCCAGGTCGCGCGGTCCCAGTTCCAGCACCACCGGAACTCCGCGCCGCTCCCAATGGAAGAATTTCGCTCCCGGCGATTGGCCCTCCCGGTCGTCCACCTTCGCGCCGATCTCTTTGGCGATCCGGTGCGCCGCTTCCAATACCGCGCCCTTTTCCTCGTCCTTGCGATAGATCGGCACCAGCACCGATTTGATCGGCGCCAGCTTGGGCGGCAGTACCAGCCCCTTGTCGTCGGAGTGCGTCATGATCAGCCCGCCGATCAGTCGCGTGCTGACCCCCCAGCTCGTCTGCCACACGTATTCCAGCTGCCCTTCCTTGCTCTGGAACTGCACGTCGAACGCCTTGCCGAAGTTCTGCCCCAGGTCATGGCTCGTGCCCGCCTGCAGCGCCAGGCCGTTCTGCATCATCGCCTCGATCGAGTAGCTCCGCAGCGCCCCCGCGAACTTCTCCGCCCGCGTCTTCACGCCCTTGATCACCGGCATCGCCATGATGTCCTCGGCCACCTCGGCGTAGAGATCCAGAATGCGCAGTACTTCTTCCACCGCCTCGTCGTGGTTGGAGTGCGCCGTGTGCCCTTCCTGCCACAAAAACTCCGTCGTGCGCAGGAACATGCGCGTGCGCAGTTCCCAACGCAGCACGTTCGCCCACTGATTGCAGAGCATCGGCAGGTCGCGCCAGCTGTGAATCCACTTCGCAAAGAAGTGGCCGATAATCGTCTCCGACGTCGGACGGATCACATACGGCTCTTCGAGCTGCTTGCCGCCCGCAATCGTCACCACCGCCAGTTCCGGAGAGAAGCCTTCCACGTGCTCCGCTTCTTTTTTCAGGAAGCTCTCGGGAATCAGCAGCGGAAAGTACATGTTCTGGTGATTCGTCGCCTTGAAGCGCGTATCCAGTTCACGCTGCAGCACTTCCCAGACCGCATACCCATTGGCCTTGATGACCATGCAGCCCTTGACGATCTCGGCGGGCTCCGCCATGTCGCCCTGTAAAACCACGTCCTGATACCAGGCGGCAAAGTCCTGGTTTCGTGCAGTAATCGGAGATTCAGCCATATAAGGTGTAATCACCAGTGTGGCATAAGCCGCCTGTCACACCAACTTGAAATTTATTTCAGATCCCCTATGCAATTGCAAGCAAAGCACTTCCAGGAGACGGCCGCCTGCCGGGAACCCTCTCTGCGAAGTTCTCCGCGCTACCATTGAATCAGTGAATAAGCTCCGAAACGGAGAGCGGGCCAAAATTGGCCCGTTTCGCGTCTCATTATCCTCGTAAGTCATTTAATATCAACAAACGTCCCCAAAAAAGCGGGCCAGTTTTGGCCCGGGCCTCGCGAAATCAGTTCGGCCGGCCCGATTCCGCTTTCTTCTCCACCGCGTACTTTTCGCGAATGATGCTCAAGTGATGCCGCTCGTGCCCCGCAATCACGTACGCCACGGCGCGCACGCTCATCTCGTTGTCGCTCGCGATTCCCGAGCGCATCCACGCCTCTTCCGTCAAGCCGCGAAACATCGCGATGTTGCTTCGCCGCACCGCATAGAACTCGTCGATCAGTTCGTCCCAAGGCCGCCGGTCGAACTCTCCCGCCGGAACGTAATCGTTCTCCTCGAACGATGCCAGCTCGGTGCGGTCGTTGCGCGCGAAGCGCAGCGCACGGTACGCGAAAATGCGTTCCGCATCGATCATGTGACCCACCACCTCGCGCACGCTCCACTTGCCGGGCGCGTAGCGATGCAGCGAATCTTCGTCGGAAATCTTGCGCAGTTCCGTCAGCGTCACGCCGATCTGGCCGGCGAGCGTTCCCAGTATGTCGCCATCCGGCACCATATTGATGTAGCGGCCGAAATACGGCGCGTGCTCTGTTTCTTCGGGTTTGGAAATGAGAAGGTCGGGCATATTGGTATGTTACATTGAGGGAAATCGCTCCCCCAAATAGCATGAGCACCGAAACAGCCGGCGAGAAGTTTCAAAAACTGGTCGCGATCATGGTCCGCCTCCGCGCGCCCGATGGGTGCCCGTGGGATCGCGAGCAGACTTTCGACTCCATCAAGCCCTATACCCTCGAAGAGACCTACGAAGTCCTCGACGCCATCGACCGGCGCGAATGGGGCGAGCTCGCCGAGGAATTGGGCGACTTTCTCCTCCAGGCCGTCTTCTACGCCCAGATGGGCGCCGAGCAAAATCTCTTCCGCATCGAGGACGCGCTCGATGCCATTAACCAGAAGCTGGTGCGCCGCCACCCTCACGTCTTCGGTGAGGAATCCGCGGCGTCCGCCGACGATGTGATGGCGATCTGGGGCCGGGTCAAAGGCGCCGAGCAGAAGAAAAAGGAAAAGCCCTCGGGTCTCCTCGGCGGCGTCCCCCGCACCCTTCCCGCGCTCATGGAAGCGCAGCAGATTGCCTCCCGCGCCGCCGGTGTCGGCTTCGATTGGGAGAACCCCGAGCAGGTGCTCGAAAAGCTCCACGAGGAACTTGCCGAGTTCGCCGAGGCGCGCGGCCGTGAAGATCACGATCACATGGAAGACGAATTCGGCGACATGCTCTTCGTCATGGTCAACCTCGCCCGCTTCGTCAAAGTCGATCCCGAGCAGGCCCTGCGCCGCACCAACGCCAAATTCCGCCGGCGCTGGAGCCACATCGAAGCTCGCCTCGCCGAACAAGGCAAAGTGCCCGCGGACGTCAAGGTAGAGGAAATGGAGGCCCTGTGGCAGGAAGCGAAGCGCAAGTAGCGCCCATCGAAATCCGCCAGTTGTTTTCCCTCCCGGAATTCGAAGCAGTCCTCCAGCTCCAAAAGACCATCTGGAGTTTCGACGATATCGAACTCCTGCCCTTGCGATTTCTCGTGGTCGTCAGCAAAGTCGGCGGACACGTCTTCGGCGCTTTCGATGGCGGCGTCATGATCGGCTTCTGCTTCGCCATCCCCGGCATCAAACCCGATGGCAGCCCCTATCTGCACAGCCACATGCTGGGCGTCATGCCCAACTATCGCAATGCGCAGATCGGCCGCCGCCTCAAGCTTCGCCAGCGCGAAGACGCCATCGCGCGCGGTATCGCCCTGATGGAGTGGACCTTCGATCCGCTCGAACTCAAAAACGCGAACCTCAATATTGAAAAGCTCGGCGCCATCGTCCGCCGCTACGCGCCCAACCAGTACGGCACCACCTCCAGCCCCCTGCACGGCGGTCTGCCCACCGACCGCTGCGTCGCCGAATGGTGGATCGATTCCCCGCGCGTGCGCGGCGTCATGGGCGAAGCTCCGCGCGTCACCCCCCCGGCCCATCGAGAGCGCATCTCTTACCCTGCCGATATCGCTCGCATCCGCGAGCACGATAATGACCGCGCCCGCGCCATCCAGCAGGAAAACGCGGAAAAATTCCTCGCTGCCTTTGCCCGCGGCCTTGCCGTCACCGGCTTCGCGCGTACGGAAACCGAAGGTACCTATCTCCTGGAGCCGTGGCCATGAAACTCGAACGCATCGCGTTGCACCAGATCCGCATGCCGCTGGTGCATTTCTTCGAAACCAGCTTTTCCCGCACCTACAGCCGCGACATCATTCTGGTCGAAGTCACCAGCGAAGGCGTCACCGGTTGGGGCGAAGTCACCGCCGGCGAAAATCCGTTTTATAACGAGGAGTGGACCGATTCGGCCTGGCTCATCCTGCGCAATTACGCCGGACCGCGCGTGCTCGGCAGAAGTCTCACCTCCGCCGAAGACGTCTATCCCCTCACCGCCCATATCCGCGGCCACAACATGGCGCGCGCCGGGCTCGAAGTCGCCGTCTGGGACCTGGAATCGCGCATCAACTCGGTCCCGCTGTGGAAACAGATCGGCGGCGGCGCGCGCCGTGAAATTCCCTGCGGCGTTTCCATCGGCATTCAGGATTCGGTGGCGCAGCTGCTCGAAAAAATCGAGCTGGAACTAGCCGCCGGCTACCAGCGCATCAAAATGAAAATCAAGCCGGGCTGGGATGTCGATGTCGTCCGCCAGGTGCGCGAGCGCTTCCCCTCCATCAAGCTCATGGCCGATGCCAACTCCGCCTACACGCTCGCCGATATCGATCACCTCAAGAAGCTCGACGATTTCTACCTGATGATGATCGAGCAGCCCCTCAGCCACGACGACATCATCGATCACGCCGTCCTGCAATCCAAACTGCAGACTCCCATCTGCCTCGATGAATGCCTGCGCGACGCCCACCAGGCGGAGCAGGCGATCCGCATGCGCGCCTGCGGCATTATCAATATCAAGCTCGGCCGCGTCGGCGGCTTCCGGGAAGCCAAGCGCCTCCACGATGTCGCCCAGGCGGCCGGCATTCCGGTCTGGTGCGGCGGCATGCTCGAAGCCGGCATCGGCCGCGCGCACAACGTCGCCCTCGCCAGCCTTCCCAACTTCGTTCTGCCCGGCGACGTTTCCGCCAGCAAGCGCTACTGGAAGCAGGACATCATTCAGCCCGCCGTGGAGACCACCCCGCACGGTACCATCCGCCTGCGCGACGAACCCGGCTTCGGCTACGCCCTCGATCCCGATTACATTCGCAGCATTACCGTGCGCGAAGAGGTCATCGCCTAGTTGAGCCCGTTCGTCTCACTGCTCCGCAACAACCACAACTACCGCAACATGTGGATGGGGCAGGTGGTGAGCGAAATCGGCGATCACTTCAACAACGTCGCCGTCTTCGGCCTCGTCCTCGCCCATACCAAAAGCGGCATGGTGGTTACCGGCGTCATGCTGGCGCGCGCCATCCCCGCGATTCTCGCCGGACCGCTTGCCGGTGTCGTGCTCGACCGTTTCGATCGCAAGCAGGTCATGATCGCGAGCGACCTTCTGCGCGCCGTGGTCGCCGCCGGCTTCATCCTCACCGTCAACCGCACCGATACCTGGCTGGTCTATCTGCTGAGCGCCCTGCTCATGGTGGCCTCGCCTTTTTTCTCCGCCGGCCGCGCGTCGATCCTCCCCACCATCGCCACCCGCGAGGAATTGCATACCGCCAATTCGCTGACCCAGACCACCCAGTGGACTACGCTTTCGATCGGCGCATTTCTGGGCGGCGCCAGCGTGACCCAGTTCGGCTTCCAACTGGCCTTCGTCGCCAACTCGCTATCGTTTCTGTTTTCCGCAATCTGTATTTCGCGCCTCTACCTGCCGGGACGCGGCTTCCGCTCTGCCCGCGCCGCCATCACCGAAGCCCAGGTCGCGCGCCCCTGGCACGAGTACGTCGAGGGACTCCGCTACATGCGCAGCCGGCCCCTGATCCTCGGCATCGGCATGATCGCGCTCGGTTGGGCCACCGGCGGCGGCGCCGCGCAGATTCTCTTCAGCATCTTCGGCGAGATCGTCTTCAATCGCGGACCCTCCGGCATCGGCGAGATTTGGGGCTGCGCCGGACTCGGCCTGCTGGTGGGCGGCGCCGCGGCCTACAAAATCGGACCTCGCCTGAGCTTCGACAATTACAAGCGGACCGTCGTCCTCTGTTACATCGTGCACGGCGGGTCGTATGTCATCTTCAGCCAGATGCGCGATTTCGGCTGGGCGCTGGTCTTCATCGCGCTCTCCCGCGTGGCGGTCGGCATGAGCAGCGTGCTCAATATGTCGCAATTGCTGCGCCACGTCGCCGATAACTATCGCGGCCGCGTCTTCTCCACCATCGAATCCGCGCAATGGAGCATGATGATGGTCTCCATGATGCTGGCCGGAATCGCGTCGCAGCACTGGGATCCGCGTACCATTGGCTCCATCGCGGGAGCCCTGAGTTCGACCACCGCGATATTCTGGGGCTGGGCTCACGTTACCGGCCGGCTGCCCGAGCCGGCGCGCGATGGCGTGGAGCCGGAGGAGATCGAAGTTCATGGCGAGCCCACTATCTGAACCCAACCTGAGCGGCAAAATCATCCTGGTGACCGGCGCCGCCAAACGCATTGGCCGCGGCATCGCGCTGCGCCTTGCCGCCGAAGGCGCGCGCGTCGCCATCCACTACAACCGCTCCGAGGCCGAAGCCCGCCGCACCGCGGAGGAATGCGGCGGCGCCGAACTCTTCCGCGCCAATCTGGAAAGCGTGCCCGAGATCCAGCAGATGTTCGCCGACGTGCAACAGCGCCTCGGCCGCCTCGATGGCCTGGTCAATAATGCCGCGCGCTTCACCCGCTTCGATGCGCTCGCGATCACCGAGAAGGATTGGGATTTCATTCATTCCGTGAACCTGAAGGCGGTCTTCTTCTGCTGCCAGGGTGCGGCGCGCATCATGAAGAAGCAGGGTGAGGGCCGCATCGTCAATATCAGTTCCCTCGGCGGCATCCGCCCCTGGGCGGAGCACGTCCATTACAACGCTTCGAAGGCCGGCGTCATCATGCTCACCCGCGCCCTCTCCAAGGCCTTCGCGCCGGAAATCACCGTGAACTCCGTCGCCCCCGGCGTGATTCCCTTCGACGATATCGATGAGCGGGGGAAGAGCATGATCGCCAATACCCCTGCCGCGCGCGGCGGCACACCCGCCGAAATCGCGGACGCGGTAGTTTTCTTCCTGAAAGCGTCGAATTTCATTACAGGACAAATACTTGCGGTAGACGGCGGATTGAGCCAAAGATAGGTACTCAGTACGTTGACGATCCCGTAGGTGCGGAGTACACTCGTGAAGTCAACGCGCCGGCCCGGGGACCGTCCGTTCGATTCCATGAGCTGGTTTTCCCCGATTTGCTGCGTATATCAGAGTGGAGGACTCTTCAAAATTAGTATGACCCGACTTTCTGCAGTTCTGGCTTCGGCCCTGCTGGCGTGCGCCATCGCGCCCGCCGCAACAATCAGTACCACGATAACCGTGAGCGCCACGGCAGTTCTCGGCGCCACCGGTTTTACGATCACCGGCACGTCAAATTTCACGGGCGGCATCGGCAACGGCAGTCTTTCTGCCTCGGTGCCCATTTCGGGAATCAGCTCTGACCCGGTAAAGACAACGTTCACGATTACGCTGGCCGCCGGCGGTACCATGACCGGGACCTTGTCCGTACCGCAATCGCTCATTCTCACGGGCGCGACCACGGGCAGCGGCACTGTCGTATTAGCCGTCACGGGAGGCACTGGCACCTATAGCGGCGCCACCGGCACCATCAGCTTGACGGGTGCTATCTCGGGCAACCTGCCCAGCTTCACGCTGACCAATTTCGTCGGCTCCGGCACCATCACCACAGGCGGAACAACGGGTGGCGGCGGCGGGACCACGACTCCGGTACCCACCATCACCGCCGTGCAGGATGCGGCCAGCAACACCCCGGGCATCGCCCAGGGCAGCATCTTCATCGTCAAAGGCACCAACCTCTCGGCCAGCGGATACACTCCGTTCGCGCCGCCCCGCCCCACCCAATCGAGCGGAGTTAAGGTCACCTTCACTCCGCTCGCGGGCGGCACCGGCACCGACGCCTATCTGGTCTACCTCTACAACCAAAGCGGCGTGAACCAGATCGCGGCGATCCTGCCTTCCACCGTTGCGGCTGGCAGCTACAACGTGACCGTCACCAACGGCACTGCGAGCGTGCCGTTCGCCGCTACGGTTGTCGCGAACAAGGTCGCGCTCTTTACCCAGGATTCGAGCGGCTCCGGCCTGGCATCGGTGCAGAACTACATTTCCGCCGCCGCCGTGGATCTGAATCGCCTGACCACAGGCTCGGTCGGCGGGATCACGATTTCGCCCGCGAAACCCGGTCAGCCGGTGATCGCTTACGGAACCGGCCTCGGAGCTTACGCTGCCGGCGACAATACGGCCTCCCCGCTCTTTGATTTCCGCTCCAGCCTGACCATCGCGGCTGTGGTCGGCGGGGTCAGCATCCCGGTGGATTACGCCGGTCGCGCGGGCTACGCCGGTGAGGATCAAATCAACTTCACCCTGCCTGCCAACGTCCCGACGGGCTGCGCCGTCAGTTTGCAGATTTCGGTCAACGGCAAGCTCAGCGCTCCCACGTCGATTTCGATCGCGCCCGACGCCAGCTCCAGCGCCTGCGTCATCCCTGGCTACACCACGTCGCAGTTGCAGAGCCTCGATCAAGGCAATTCGATCACCACCGGCGGGTTCTCCATCACGCAGTTCGGCATCACCGTGCCGCAGGGCACCCTGAAGTCCAACTCGATTTCGGGCGGCTTTTACCAACTGACCGGATTCCAGCTCTCATCGGCGGCGCAGGGAAATGTCTCCGTCATCCAGTCGGGAAGCTGCCAGGTGATTCAATCCGTCAGCAGCGGTACCACGGCGGTAGCCGGCGGCGGACTGACCTATTTGGATGCCGGCACCGTCACGGTCACCGGCCCTTCCGGTTCCGGCCTGACCAACCAGGCTCTAACCAAGTCCACGAACAGCTACTCGATCTCGACCACTGAAGGCCTTGGTGTTTCGATCCCCGGACAGGTCAATTTCACACTGCCCGCGGGAAACTATTCGATCAATGGCGGCGGCGGCCCGGACGTGGGGACGTTCAACTCCTCACTGGCCCTGGCTTCGGCGATCACGGTAACCGGCGGATTGCCCAGCTCCGTGAATCGGAGCACGCCGTTGACGCTCAACTGGACCGGCGGCAACGCCTCCGATCTGGTGGAAATTGTCGGTGGCGGTTCCACCACATCCGGGACCGGAACCGGCGCGACCACCACCTCCACCACGTTCTACTGCCTGACCACGGCCGGCCAGAAGACGTTCACCGTGCCCGTTTCGATTCTCAGCCAGTTGCCTGCTACCACCGGGAGCAACAGCGGGATTCTCGAAGTAGCATCGGGGAACGCCAACTCCACGTTCACCGCCTCACTGCCGAAGCTCGGCGGTTCGGTGACCGCATCGTTCTCCACCTTCGCCGGCAACGGCGCTACGGTCAACTGGCAGTAACGCTGAAACAGCCTCGTAACGACAGGGCGCACTTCTTCCTCCCGGTATACTGGAGGAAGAAGTGCGCTTTCCTTTTCGCGTGGGCTGGAACAGTACGGCGTCATACGCGGGGCTGCTGGTAGCATCCTTCGCGCTAGCTCTGTTCCTCAGTTACATCCTCGGCCCGCAAATCAATATCTACGCTTACGACAGCATGTTCCGCGCCCATCGGCCCGCCGCCATTCAAGCCGAATCGGTGGTGCTGGCGATCGATGAGCTCACGCTGATGGAATGCGACGGCATTCGCGGCATCCGGCGGCCCATCGCGCAGGCGCTGCGCGTGCTCGCCGCCGCGCGGCCGAAGGCGGTCGCAATCGACGTCATCCTCGCTGACAAGGGACGTCCGGAGGAAGACGCGGCGCTGGCCGGCGCGCTTGCAGGCCACGCCTAACCTCGTGCTCTCTACCGAGTTGATCGATGGCGGCAAGCTCTGGGAAGATCCGCGTCCCGAGTTCGCCGCCGGCGCCAGGCTGGGGCATGTCTCCGCGGTGCCCGATAAGGACGGCGTCACCCGCTCCATCCTGCTCTACCAGCACAATTCGCGCGTGCAGCGCGGGGCTCTCGCGCTCGAAGCATTCCTGCTCAGCCGGGGCGCCTCCACGCCGCGCGAATCGCTTACCTTCACCCGCGCTTCCGGGCGGCCTGGCCAGCGCCGAACTCACCGTGGGCGACGTGACCATCCCGGTGCTCGAAGACACCCGCGAAAGGCGCCGCTTCATGCGCGTTCGCTTCTTCCCGCCGGACCTGACCGTCCCCATCGTCTCGATGAAGCGCCTGCTGGACGATCCTTCGCTCGCCGGGCAGTTCACCGGCAAGGTGGTCTTCATCGGCGTGACCGCGAATTCCGAAATTCACGACCGCCTGTTCACGCCCTTCGGCCTGACACCGGGAACAGAGATCAATGCCGCCGCCTTCGAAACCATGGCGCACGGGCTCTTCTTCACCGACATCAGTCCGCTCTGGGAGAACCTGATCGCGTTAGGCATCCTGCTCGCCATCGGGCTTGCCTTCCGGTATCTTCCCGGCTGGTTTGCCTACGCCGCCGGAGGCCTGATTTTGTTTGTCGCCACCGTCATTCCTTACGTCTTTTTCCAGCACCAGGTCGTCTTTCCATTTGCGACTTCGGTATCGGTGGCATGGTTGGGCACTCTGACGGCGGCTTCGTATTATCACCTGGTGGTGCGCCGCAACCTGCGCGTGGAACAGGCGTCGCGCGAGCGCTACCAGCAGGCCATGCACTTCGTCACCCATGAAATGCGCACACCGCTTTCCGCCATCCAGGGCTCGAGCGAATTGATATCGCGCTACTCGTTGACCGAAGAGAAGCGCCAGCAGATCGCGCTGCTGATCAACTCCGAATCCAAGCGCCTGGCGCGCATGGTGGAGATCTTCCTCAACGTGGAGCGTCTTTCGGCCGGCCAGATGGAGTTGAAGCGCGAGGCCATTTCCGTGAAGGAGATGATGGAGCTCTGCGCGCTGCGGGTGGCGCCGCTGGCCGAACGCAAACACATCCAGATCACGCTCGAACCGGTACCGGAAAACCTGGTGATGACCGGCGACCGCGAACTGATGGAATACGCTTGCTACAATTTACTTACCAACGCGGTGAAGTACTCGCCCCAGCGCACCGAAGTGACCGCGTCCGCCTGGAGAGATGATTCCCTGGTAAGGATCGCCGTCAAGGATCAGGGCATCGGGATGGACCAGAAGGAAGTGAAGCAAATCTTCCAGAAGTTCTATCGCACGAAAAAGGCGGAGGAATCCGGCGAAGCGGGCACCGGAATCGGGCTCTCCATCGTCCAACAGATTGTGGAACAGCACGGAGGACGAATCGAAGTGACCAGCCGGCCGGGCGCGGGCAGTTGCTTCACGGTGATTGTGCCGGCACGAACGGTGGCGCCGGTGATCACCGCCGCGGAACGACATTGATGCAAAAACTACTTTTAGTGGAAGACGATCCAGCTCTTCAGTTCACCATCCTGACGGCGTTGGAGGCGCAGGGGTATGCGGTGGACGCGGCATCCACCACGCACGAGGCGATCGAACTGCTGGATGGCAACGCCTACCCGATCGTGATCTCCGATATCTATATCGACGAACGCACCGGCATCGACGTGCTCAATGCGGCCAAGCGCAAGGACCCGCTGTGCGCCGTGATTCTGATGACCGGGCGCGGCACCGTGGAAACCGTAATGGAGGCGACCCGCGGAGGAGCCTTCGATTACATCGCCAAGCCCTTCGAGTTGGACACGATGCTGGGCGCCGTGACGCGCGCCGAGGCTGCGCGCAACGATACCGAAGCCGAGGCCGAGGAAGAGGAACTGCCCGAGAGCTCCATGATCGGCAGCTCTAAGGCCATGGTGGAAGTGTATATGAAGGTGGCGCAAGGTTGCGCCTACTGACGCCACCGTAGTCATCGAGGGCGAGACCGGCACCGGTAAGGAACTGGTGGCGCGTATGGTGCATCGCTTCAGCCTGCGCGCCAAGCAGGCCTTTGTGGCGGTGGATTGTGCGGCCATCGCGCCCTCGCTTCTGGAAAGCGAGCTCTTCGGCGCGATGCGCGGCGCCTTCACGGGAGCGGACCGCGACCGCGTGGGCGTCTTCGAGGCAGCCAATCGCGGGACGGTGTTCCTGGACGAGATCGGCGAAATCGAAAAGAGTTTTCAAGCCAACCTGCTGCGCTTTTTGCAGGAGCGCGAGATCCGGCCGGTGGGCGCATCGCGCGCCAAGGAAGTCGATGTGCGCGTGATCGCCGCGACCAATCGCGATTTGCAGCGCATGGTGGATGAGGGCAAGTTCCGCGAGGATCTCTGGTACCGGTTGAACACGGTGCGCATCGTGCTGCCGCCCCTGCGCGAGCGGCGCGACGATATCCCACTGCTCGCCCGCTTCTACGTGAACAAGTACAACGCGCGGTACAATCGCGAAGTGAAGCTGATGGATTCCGGAGTACGTGAATTTCAGAACTTCACCTGGCCGGGCAATGTTCGCCAGTTGCAGCATGTAGTGGAACGCTTGACGATTTTGGCCGATCGCATCGACAGCGAAGCCGTGCTCGATGCGCTCACCGCGATGGATTCGCGCGAGAAGCCGGTGGAGACGCTGGCCGATGCGGAAGAAGACCAGATCCGCAAGGTGCTTGCCGCAACCGGCGGCAACAAGAGCAAAGCAGCTCAGATCCTGGGAATCGAACGCAAGACGCTGTATCGAAAACTCGAGCGAATGAAACTGTAGAACGACGCGGAGCCCGCTCCTCCGCTTGTCCATGATCGACATTCACAGCCATATCCTGCCCGGGCTCGATGACGGCTCAAAGAGTATCGAGGAATCGGTCATGATGCTTCGTCAGGCGGCGGCTTCCGGCACCACGGATATCGTCGCCAGCCCGCACGCCAACCAGGAATACGAGTTCGATCCGCTGACCGTAGAGCAGAAGATCAGCGAGCTTCATGCCGCGGCGGGCGATTCGCCGCAAATTCACTTCGGCTGCGATTTCCATCTCACGCTGGAGAATATCGAGGACTGTCTGCGGTCGCCGGGGAAATACTCGATCAACCATCGCGGCTACCTGTTGATCGAGTTCTCTGATTTTTTCATTCCTAAGAATATCGATGAGGTGTTCGCGCAGATGATGCGCGTGGGGCTGCGCCCCATCGTGACCCATCCGGAACGGAATCAGTTGCTGCAGCGGCGCCTGCCGGAGTTGGAACAGTGGGTGGCGCAAGGCATTCACATGCAGGTGACCGCGCAATCGTTGATGGGCCGTTTTGGCAAGACCGCGAACAAGTGCGCGCACGAGCTGATGTCGCGCGGGCTGGTTCATTTTCTGGCCAGCGATGCTCACGACACGAAATGGCGCACCACCGCACTCGACGCTGCCATGCGTTATGTGGAGAAGGAATTTGGCGCTGAAGCGGCATTGCGGGTGTTTGAGGATAACCCGCGCGCCGTGCTTGCCGGCGTGCCTATTACCAGCGCGCCTCTGCCCATTAAGCGGCGCAAGTGGTACACCTTCTGGTAGCCGGGCTTCGACCGCCGAACAACCCCGAACCTAAAGATTCCGGCGGACACGCCGATATAGCAAGTGTGGTGAGCGGCGAGCGCAATCGCCGGCCTCATCCCTCGAGTTTGTTCCTAAGTTGTTCGTGTCCTCCACTACGGGTCCCGGGTCTCTTCGGGACCCGTTTTTTCGCCTAGCGGCAAGGAGTGTAGGAAGGTGGTCGGCGGGTTTGTTATTCTTTCCGCCGCTCTGGATGCATCAACAGGTCCACGTCGCCGGAACAGGTGATATCCACCGAATCGACCTTCCTTTTTGCCTGTGCCTCGGGCACGTGATAGACCCAGACGGTGCCGGTCTCCGACTTCATCAGAAGGTTACTCCGGCCGGTGATCTCGAACTGCTGGCCATCGGCACCGAATCGGAGCACGTTGTGCTCAACCCGTCCAGACGGCTGGAAGGGGAAGCCGGCGGGCGGCTGGAGGGCCAAGTAGTACTCGCCGTGTCCCGCCACGCGGATCATGATGGCCTCGCCGATCATCCAGGCGTGGCTCGACTCCGCAACGATCTTGCCGTCAATCGCCACTTTGACGTCCTCCCAAGAGAACTGCGGGCCGGTAAAGACCTTCCCCGGTTTTGGCGCGGGTTGAGCTTCGGGGGTCACGCGGAGCACGTCCCACAGCTTCTCGCCGGTCTTCGGGTTGAACATGATGTCGACATGCACTTCATCTCCCAGGCGCAGCGGTGGAAAGGCGCGGACTGCGGCGATGGTGGGAACGTCGCGTACAATTTTGTCTTTCAACCAGTCCAAAGCGCGCAGGCTCTCCTGTCCGGCGGGCTTGATCGTAACCCGGACGCCGTTCTGGGGAGATCCCCGCAGTTCCAGTTCATACGCGAACAACGGCTTGTTGTCGCGGTCGAGGACGACGCGGTATGAGATGGAGTCGTCGCCCACCACGACCGCACCGGAGGTGGAGAGCGGCGAGTGCGACGCGCTGGACTCCGTGTGGATCGCCACCCCCGTGCCATTGAAGGAGAACTTCATCTCGTCTGGTGTTTTGGTCTGCGACCAGGCTGCCCACGCCACGAGCGGCACGAGAATAAGTTTCGAAATCATGGTTTTTCTCCCGAGCGGATGACGCGAATTTCGCCATCCGGCAATGGCTGGAAGCCGACGGCTTCCAGCCTGGTCATATATCCTCCGGCGGCGGGTGCGACCGGAAAGGAATTCCGCGAGGGAACCGACCGCCGCTCGAGCCAGAAGCCCGCGACGATCAACAGCACCGCCGCCGCCAACACCGGCACCGGGATGCTAACGCGAAACGACCATAGCCGCTCCCAAAGCGTAGGTCGCCACCCCGCGCTATACCCGGCGCGGATCCGCGCCTCGAGCGCGGCTGAGGGCTCCGGAGCTTCCCACTCATGCAGCAAAGGGCGCAACGGATCTTTTTCATTCATGACCATCTCCTATGGGCCCGGCCGGTTCCATGAGCGGGGCCAAACGCCGACGCAGACTCTCCCGCGCGCGATGCAGACGAGCCTTAACCGCGCCGAGATCGACCGCCGTCGCCTGCGCGATCTCTTCGAGCGATAGGTTCTCGTACTCGAACAGGATCAGCGCCTCACGCTGAAGGGGCGCGAGCGCTGCTACCGCATGGGCCACAGCCTCCGATCGCTCCGCCGCGAGCAAATCCTCGAACGGGCCGCTATCGGTCGTGCCCTCGGCGACCTCGTCCGATTCCCGACCCCTGATACGAAGCCGCTCGAAGGCCAGATTCCGGACGATCCCGAACAGGTACCCGCGTACCGAACCGCAATCCTGGCGGTAGCGGTCGCGCTGCAGAATCGTCACCCAGCATTCCTGCACCACGTCCTCAGCAGCGGTTGTCGAGCCCGTGAGCCGCCAGGCGAAGCGGAATAACGGTGTCCCATGACGGTGGTAGAGAGAATCAAACGATCTCTCGTTCCCGCGTCGGGCTTCCGTCAGAAGCCTCGAATCGTCCTCGGCCATCTCGTCCACATTATGTACTTGCGTCTGGCAGCAAAAAGGATACGGTCCTCTTATTTATAATGATGGCACTGTTTCTTTCAGCAGCCTGGGCCGGCTCAGAAACTGAATTCCAGCGGCGCCGTGGAGGGCCTGAACAATGTTGTTTCCAGCCCTTACAGCGAGCCGCGGAATTCGAGGACAACCAGGGTGATGTCGTCGGATTGCGGAGCGCCCTCGGTGAATGTCGCCACGGCTTCCTGAATCGCGTCATGAATTGCTGCGCAGGATTGCGCGGCATGAGCCTCCACCGCGAGCCGCAGCCGCTTTTTGCCGAAAAAGCCTTTTTCGGTGTTTTGCGCTTCGGTGACGCCGTCGCTGTAGATGACGATCTTATCGCCCGGACTGAGCTGTTGCTCCACTACGGTGAACTCAGCGGTTTCGATCAGCCCCACCGGCATGCCGTTGGCTTCGAACTCTTCGCGCTCGCCGTTGGCCCGCAACACCATCGGCGGGCAGTGAGCCGCGTTGATGTAGAACATCCTGCCATCGCTATGCAGCAGGCAATAAAATGCGGTGGCGTATTTTTCTCCGCCGGTCCGATCCAGCAGAAACCGGTTGAGACGCTCCAGCCGGTGCCCCATTGCCGCCGGAGCTTCGGTGGTGGTGATCAGCGCTCCCTGAAACAGGGATGCCAGCAATGCCGAGCCCACGCCCTTGCCGGAGACATCCGCCAGTACCGCTGACCAACAGTGCGGGCTGACCTTGGTGACGTCGTAGTAATCGCCGCCGACTTCGTGCGATGCCAGGCTGCTGCCGCTCGCGTGCAGCCACCCATCGGAGGGAAGGGATCCAGGCAGGAGACTCTGCTGGATGGTGCGCGCCAGCCGCAGTTCCTCCTCCATGTGATGTTTCGCCTGCTCCTCTTGCAGGAGGCGGGCATTTTCGAGCACGGTGGAGGCCTCGATGGCCAGCGTCTGGAGCAACTCGCGATTGCCGCCCGCCATATCGGCCGCCACCACGCGCGAATCCATATACAGCACGCCGACGGTGTCGTTGGCCGCGGAGACCACCGTCGTGGTGTCGCCGAGTCCGGCCCGCATACGCACCAGCGGTACGCAGATCGCGCTACGCAGTTCCAGATCGACGATGCTGTTTTGCGGCCGGGTGTCCGATTCACCGATGCGGGTCGAAATTCATGGAGAGCAATTCGCGCCGGTTTTCCAGAGCACGGCGAATCATTTCGCGCGGGACCCGCAGATCGGACTCGTTCAGGTTGTGTCCGCGCCGGTGCCGCGCCACCCGGGTATCGAGCACTCCGCCGGAGCGGAGCAGCAGGAAGCCGCGTTCCGCGCCGGTAATCGCCAGGGCTGTGTCCACCACGCTCGCCAGCACCTCGTCGATCGAGAACGAGCTTTGCAGGGTTCGCGCCAGTTCCAGGATGGCGCGCAGCTTGCCCAGATTGGCGCCGACCCCCGGAGGCTGTTTGTCGCTGCTGCCGCTCACCTGCTCCATCAGGCGCTTGAGCTCCGCGCCGTCCAGGGCGAACAGCAGGTGGTAGGAATCCTGCGCGCCGAGTTCGATGCGGTCGGAGGCCTCGAGCTTCTTGCGCGTGACGCGCTCGCCGTTGACGAAGGTGCCGTGCCTGCTGCCGATATCCTCGAGCACGTAGCCGTCGTCCTCCACCAGGATGCGGGCGTGGGTTCGCGACACGCGGCTGTCGCGCAAGATCAAATGATTGTCGGGCTGGCGGCCGATGAGGAAGGGCATCGGATCGAGCGCCACACGCTTCTTCTGTCCGTTGGGGTCGATGACTACGAGGGACGCCGGCCCAGCGGTGCCGGGCGCAGCGGCTTCGGGTTCCATTTCAGCTTTGCCGGGGCCGTGCTCGGCGCGCCTTGGGAGCCGCCGGCTTGGCGGCATCCGCCGTCAAGACCCGGAGTTCCTCTACCTCACGCGCGCGCAACGTCTGGCAATGCGCACAATAGCCGCCGACTTCGGTTCGCGCCAGCAGTACCTGGAAACCGAAATGGCTCTCGATCTGTTTGCGGAGCCGCTGCAGCGGTTCGCCGAAAAATTCTTCGACCTTACCGCAGCGCAGGCAAATGACGTGGGCGTGCTCCTGCTTGAGACGGGTCTCATAGTAGTGCTGGTCGCCGCCGTAGTGCATGAGGTCGAGCTCATCCACCAGACCGCCGGCCTTCAGCATCTTCAGGGTGCGATAGACGGTGACCCGATTGAGCTTCGGATCTTTTTCCTTCGCCATCTGATACAGCCGCTCGGCATCGAGGTGCTCGCCGGTCGTATCGATCAGCTCGAGCAAAATCTGCCGTTGGCGGGTGAGCCGAACGCCCCGCTCTTTCAGCGATCCTTCAATTGAGTCGAGCGCCATATTCATTCCGCAGACCTCTCAATTCTAGCCCAGTAGGGCTGTGCCGCGCTGTGCGGTGTTTTTCCAAGCGAGGTTTGCATGGCTGCTACAATTCCAACTGCATGTTCCGAAAGGTCTTGATCGCCAACCGCGGTGAGATCGCCGTGCGCGTGATTCGCACGCTCCGGGAGATGGGAATCGGCTCCGTTGCCGTCTACTCAGACCCTGACCGCACCTCTTTGCACGTCCGTATGGCGGACGAGGCGGAGCGTCTCGGGCCCGGCCCTTCCGCGGAGAGTTACCTTTGCATCGACCGGATATTGGATGCCGCGCGCCGGCACGGCGCCGAAGCGATCCATCCCGGCTACGGCTTTCTGAGCGAGAATGCGGATTTCGCCGCCGCGTGCGAGGCGGCCGGCATCGTCTTCATCGGACCTTCCTCGGCGTCGATTCGGGCGATGGGCTCGAAGACCGCGGCGCGGCGCAGCGCCATTGCCGCCGGCGCCCCGGTAGTTCCCGGTACGGATCAACCGGTGACGCTCGACGAGCTTCGCGCCTTCGCGGCCACGCACGGCTACCCGGTGCTGCTCAAAGCGGTGGCCGGCGGCGGCGGCAAAGGCATGCGCCGGGTGGATTCCGAGGGCGAGCTCGAGGCGGCCTTCCGCAATGCATCGAGCGAAGCGGAGCGCGCGTTTCGCAGCGCTGAGATTTATGTCGAGAAGCTGATCGAGCGGCCGCGCCACATCGAGATCCAACTGTTGGGCGACCGGTATGGGAACATGGTCCACCTCGGCGAACGCGAGTGTTCGATTCAGCGGCGGCATCAGAAAGTCATCGAGGAGTGCCCTTCGCCGCTGGTGGAATTGCATCCGGAGATGCGGCACGAGATGGGGCAGGCGGCGATCCGCGCCGCGCAATCGGCAGGCTATTACAATGCCGGCACGGTCGAGTTCCTGGTGGATCAGGAGCGGCGTTTTTACTTCCTGGAGATGAATACGCGGCTGCAGGTGGAGCATCCCGTCACCGAGCTGGTGACCGGGCTGGACCTGGTGCGCCACCAGGTGGAGATCGCCGCGGGAGGGCGCCTGCCGTTTACGCAGGAGGAAATCTCCTGGCGCGGCTCGGCGATCGAGTGCCGGATCTACGCGGAAGATCCGTATAACGATTTTTTGCCGTATCCCGGGAGGATTACGCGGCTGCGCCGTCCGCTTGGTCCCGGTGTACGCATCGATGGCTGCATCTACGAAGGCTGGGTGGTGCCCATGGAATACGACCCGCTGCTTGCCAAGCTCACGGTTTGGGCAGGGTCGCGCGAACATGCGGTGGAGCGCCTGATTCGCGCGCTGCGGGAGTATGACGTGGGCGGCATCCGCACCAACATCGGTTTCTTCCGCCAGATTCTGGAAGACCACGAATTCCGCGCGGCGCACCTGCACACCGGCTTCATTGAAGAGTTTTTTGCACGCACTCCGGCGTGCGAGGCGCCGGCGGATTTCGCGGCCGTGGCCTCCCTGGTGGCGGCGCTTCACACGGTTCGCGGGAAGACTGTTGGGGAGGCAGCGGCTGCGCCGTCAGCCACGGCGAGCCGCTGGCTCGAGACCGGAAGGGGCGACCTGCTGCGATGAAACTTTCTCTGACCATCAACGGCCGCCAGGACGATATCGAAATTCTTGCGCCAGGAACCGGTGTGCCGCTTCCGGCTCGGACAGGGTGCCGAGCGGGAGGCGAACGTCGAATCGCCGCAGCCCGGAGTATTTTCGGTGCTGCTGGACGGGATGAGCTACGACGCGTATGTGGAAGACACGCCCGGCGGAACGATCGTGGTTGTAATCGATGGGTACCGCTTTGAGATCGAGGCGCGCGATCCGCGGCGCTGGTCGCGCAAGTCGGCCGGGCGCGGCGGCGACGCGGTGCAATCGATCCTGAGCCCGATGCCGGGCAAGGTGGTGCGGGTGCTGGTGGCGGCGGGGGACGCGGTGCAGCCGGGGCAGGGCATCGTGGTGGTGGAAGCCATGAAGATGCAGAACGAAATGAAAGCAGCTCGCGCCGGCACGGTGCTCACGGTCGCCGCGAAAGAAGGCGCCACCGTGATGGCCGGCGAGCTCTTGGCAACCATCGAATAGGCGCGCTACGCGTACTCGCCGGCGAACTTCGCGCGCAGCTGCGCATCGAGCCACGCGGCGGGGTTATCCATGTCCGCGCCGGCGTTTTTCAACGCGCTTTTTGTGCGGTCACCGAGCACGCCATCGATCTTGCCGGGGTCGCCGCCCAAGCGGATCAGGCCCGCCTGGAGGTACGCGACGTCCTGCGCCGGCACCGCGTCCAGCACCACGCCGAGGGCGAGGATACCGCTCTGCGCCATTTGCGTGTAGGGCGCCGCGACCGCGCCGGCGCGGCCCGAAACGGCATAGCGATAGACCGCATCGTGGCTGCCCCGGCAGTCGAAATGCCAGGCTTCGGAACGGCCGGGCTCCGGCTTGTCGATGATGGGAGTGAAGCCGCGCGCGGCGGCGATCTCCCAGAACTTTGCAAGCGGCACACCGATCGAGCTCAGGTCGATATCCATGGCGCGACCGGCTTCGTGCATACTGCCGCCGGCGGGCGGGCTGAAGGCTTGCTTGCGGCCCTGCACGTAATCCAGGTGCGCCTGCTGCTGCGCGTCGTGGGAGCGGAAGAGATCGCTGAGGCGAAGGCCGAAGCCGAGCGCGGTCAGATCGCCGGCGACCGCGAGGATCGCCGCCTTCGTATCGGGCGTGCAAAGCGCCAGGCGTTTGGGAAGGGGGCCGTGGTAGATGGAAGCGATATCGATGGGGATAAGCGGCGAGTAAGTGATCGGCAAGGAGACCTTCCAGGTATGCGCGGAAATTTGACTTCGGCTACGCGTTTCCCTACCATCATCCTAACTCCTATGAAAACGGCAACAAAAGCATCTCTATTGCTCGTTCTCCCGGCCCTCGTCGTTTCCGGCGCAGAACTCTACCGGAAGCCGCCTAAAGCGGTTCTCGACGTTCTCAATTCACCCGTCACGCCTACGTTGACTATCAACCCGACTCACACGTTTGCCACGCAGGGGCAGCCGGTTCGCTATCCGCCTATCGCCGAGCTGGCGCAGCCGATGCTGCGCATTGCGGGGATGCGGATCAATCCCAAAACCAACGGGCTGCACAATACCACGTTCAATAGTTCGCTGACGCTTCGCAAGATTCCCGAAGGCACGGAAATCAAGATCGATCTGCCGGCCAACGCGAAATTGAGCCTGGGACGCTGGAGTCCGGAAGCCACCCGCTTCGCGTTTACGAATACCACCGAGCAGGGGCATCGAACTCTGGATCGGCGACACCACAGGCAAGGCGCGCAAGATCGAAGGAGTGAAGATCAATGCCGTGATGGGCGGCGGCTTCGGCGGCGGCGGGCGCGGCGGCGCTGGCGCCGGACCTTCCGATGTGCAGTGGATGCCGGATGGCAAGACGCTATTGGTGGAGGCGGTGAAGCCGGCGCGCGGTCCGGCTCCGCCGACGCCGCTGGTGCCCCCTGGTCCGCACGTGCAGGAGAGCCTGGGCGGCGCGTCGCCCGTGGTGACCCACGAGGATATGCTGCAGACTCCGCACGATGAAGACCTCTTCGAATATTATGCGACGTCGCAGATGATGCTGGTGGATGCCGCCACAGGAAAGGCGACGCCGATCGGCAAGGCGGGAATCGTGGAATCCGCGCGGATTTCGCCGGATGGCAAAAGTATTCTGATGACCACCATTCATCGTCCGTTTTCGTATCTGCATGCCGCGCGCGAATTTCCCAAGGAGATCGAAATCTGGGATCGCACCGGCAAGGTACTGCATAAGGTGGCGAGCGCGCCGCTGGAAGATCGCGTGCCGATCAACGGCGTGATCACCGGTCCGCGGAATATTCAATGGCGTCCCAATGAGGCGGCTACGCTGATGTGGGTGGAGGCGCTGGACAAGGGCGACCTCAAGAACAAAGTTCCCAATCGCGACCGGCTGGTGGCGCTCAAGGCGCCGTTCACGGGCGAGGCGCGCGAAGTCTTCAAGACGGAGCAGCGCTTCAGCGGAATCCAATTCTTCGAAAAGGGCGGCCGCGCGTTTGTAGAGGATTCGGAGCGCATGACGCGCCGGGTGCGCACCTTCCAGATTGAAATCGACGACCCCGGCCAGACGCCGAAGGTGGTGTGGAGCCGCAATAGCCAGGACCGCTATCGCGACCCCGGCACACCGTTGACGAAGGCGCTGCCTTCGGGCGGACGCGTGCTGCTGCAGGATGGCGACAATATCTTCCTGACCGGACCGGGAGCGGGACCGCAGGGCGACCATCCTTTCCTGGACCGCTACAATCTTTCGACTGGAAAATCCGAGCGCCTGTTCCGCTGCGACGACGACCATTACGAGATTGTGGAAGCCATTCTCGACGAGCATGGCAACAAGTTCCTCACGCGCCGCGAAAGCCCCACGGAGCCGCCGAATTATTATGTGCGGACCACCGACGGCAAGATGACCGCGATGACGAATTTCCCCGATCCGCAGCCGGTCTTCCGCAAGGTGAAGAAGCAGCTGGTCAGCTACAAGCGGGCCGACGGCGTGCCGCTCTCCTTCGAACTCTATCTGCCGCCGGACTACAAGCCGGGCACGCGGCTGCCTACGCTGGTGTGGGCCTATCCGCGCGAGTTCAACGACGCCGATACGGCCGGACAGGTAAGCGGCTCGAGCAAGCGCTTTACGGAAGTCACCGGCTACTCGCAGCTGTTCCACGTGCTGGATGGCTTTGCGGTGCTGGACAACGCCGCGATGCCCGTGGTCGGCGACCCCGACACGGTCAACAACACGTACGTCGAACAGATTGTCGCGGACGCGAAGGCGGCGATCGACAAGGCGGCCGAGATGGGCGTTACCGACCCCGCGCGGGTCGGCGTGGGCGGCCACAGCTACGGGGCGTTCATGACGGCGAACCTGCTGGCGCACTGCGATCTGTTCAAGGCGGGGATCGCGGAGAGCGGAGCGCACAATCGGACGTTGACGCCTTTCGGCTTCCAGAGCGAGCGGCGCACGATCTGGCAGGCGCCGGACGTGTATCTGAAGATGTCGCCGTTCATGTTCGCGGACAAAATCAAAACGCCGGTCCTGTTCATTCATGGCGAGGCCGATGACAACGATGGCACGTTCCCGATTCAAAGCGACCGCATGTACCAGGCGGTTCGCGGCAACGGGGGCGTAGCGCGCCTGGTGTTCTTGCCGTTCGAAGCACATGGCTATCGGGGGAAGGAGACCATCGAACACGTGTTGTGGGAGAAAATGACGTGGCTGGATAAGTACGTCAAGAATGCCGGCAGCACGACGACCAGTAACAACAACTAACCCTCCGGGGGCGTCGCCTGCGGTGCCCGCCTGTATTCCTCCGATGAAGCTGCTTTGTTTTTTCGCCGTTTCCCTCACGCTGCTGGCGCAGCCTCCGCAACCGCCTCCGCAAGATCCCGAGAAAGCCGCTCTGGAAGGGCAGGTGCTGAACGCCGTTAGCAACGAGCCGTTGCGGAAGGTCACCCTTACGCTGCGCATGAACGTTGCCGCCCTGCAAACGCAGCGCGGGCAAGAGCCGGTTGCGACCACTTACAGCGTGACGTCGGACGCGATGGGCAAGTTCGCATTCGCGAACGTCGATCCAGGCGACTACCAGCTGCACGCGGTGCACGATGGCTTCGCCGATCTCGTGCTGGGCAATACCGGCAGCGTCCGCAAGGGCGAGCCCATCCTGTTGGGCCGCGGCGACCGCAAGCTTGCCTTCACGGCGAAGATGATTCCGTACGGCGCCCTGGCCGGGATGCTTTTCGATGAGGATGGCGACCCGATTCGCAATCTGCGTGTTTCCGCGATGGCCTACCGGTACACGCCGAATGGACGCGAGCTGCGCGAAGTGAGGAGCGCGGTATCGAACGACCTGGGCGAGTATCGCATCTTCGATCTTCCGGCGGCCAGGTATTTCCTGAAGATCAATCCGCAGGCGCTGCAAATGTTCGGGAACGAGCCCACGCCGCGCGATTCGTATGCGACGGTGTATTATCCCGGGCGTGGCGCAGGCGAGCGGGGCGATTCCGCAGGATCTCACTCCAGGACAGCAACTGCGCGGGCTTACATTCAATTTGCGCAAGGTCCACTTCGCGACCATCCGCGGAAAAGTGATCGCGCCTCCCGATGCGACCAGTGTGAATGCGGGACGGCTGATCGTCACCGAGGGAGGCTCGAACAGCACTTCGAGCAACGTGGACGAAAAGACGGGCAAATTCGAATTTCGAAACGTACCGCCGGGGTCTCATATACCTGACCGGCGATTACACGCTCAACAACCGGCGCTACGACACGATGGTACCGATCGAAGTTGGCGGGGCAGATGTCGATGGGATCGAGCTGCGCCCGGTGCCTCCCGGCGACATCGCGGGTACCGTTTCGGTGGAGGGAGACCCGGCGTTCGACGTTTCGAAGATTGGCGTTCGCCTGGAAGGCGCGAGCGCGGGACACAACTCGACATCCAGCGCCAACGCGCGGAAGGACGGTGCGCTGCTCATCACAGGCATGACGCCGGGGCGGTATCGCGTGGCGCTGGATCGGCTGCAGGCGCTCTACATCAAGTCGATTCGCTGGGGCACGACGGACATCACGGATACGGAACTGGATCTGCTTGCGGGGGTTCCGCCGCGGACGGAACTCGCGATCACGTTAGGCGCGGACGGAGGCCAGATCGACGGTATCGTCACCGATGAAAAATCGCAGCCTTGCGAGGCGGCGACCGTCACGCTGGTGCCTGCCGGCTCCCACAAATCCGCGCCGTACCATAAGCGCGCGGTGACGGATGCCGCCGGAAAATTCACGCTGCGCGGGATCGCGCCGGGAAGTTACAGAGTCTACGCATGGGACAAGGTGGACGTGAATGCGGTGATCTACGATCCTGATTTCCTGCGGCCGTACGAGGGCGCGGCGCAGAGCGATTGAGATCGTGCCGGGCGACAAGAAGACGGTGGAGGCCAGGCTGATTCTGAATCAGGAACAGTAGCTCAGCCGGCCGATCGCGGGCGGCTTCTGCCATACCGATAGCAGGAGACAGAGCACCACCAGAATTGCCAGTCCGCTTGCGATAGTCATTGCGGTGGGCGCCTCATACGGGGTGGTGACCGGCGGAGTCAAAGCGTTTCATCCGCCAAATTCTCTAGGGGGAACTCCCGCGGTAACATGAAATTTCGGCATGGATGGCACTCCGATCCTCGACCGTCTTGAGCCGCTACCGGCGCGCGCACAAAGGAACCGCTGGGCCATGCTTGCGGGCGCGGTGCTGGGTGCGCTGCTGGTAAACTGGGCGCCCTCTTTCAATCCCGCTTTCGCGCTGGATCATCCGCTGGAGTTCGGTCTCACCATCCTCGGCGTCTACTATTTGAGTGTCCTGTTGCACGAGTTGGGACACCTTGCGGCCGGTCTGGCGGCGGGCTTTGCGTTCCGGCAGTTTTCAGCAGGGCCGCTGGTGATTTATACGGAGAACGGCGGCACGCGGCTTCAATTCGTAACGGCACGGCTCTTCGGCGGCGGACAGGTGATGATGGTGCCGGAATCCACCGAAAACCTGCGCCGCAAGTTTCTGCAGTTCATTCTGGGAGGTCCGGCGGTTACGGTGCTTTTGTTTGCGGTTCCCATCCTGCTGCCGGAGACGCTGTTCACGGGAAGCCTGCTGCTGGTCAACGCGATCATCGCGTGCAGCAGCCTGCTGCCGTACACGGTCAATGGGCGATCGACGGACGCCAAGGTGCTGCTCGGGCTGTGGAGGAAGGGCCCCGCAGCGGAGCGGCTGGCGACGGTGCTGTATCTTTTGGCGATCGATAGCCGAGGGGTGCCGCCGCGCGATTGGCCACCCGATTCGCTGCACATCCTGGAGGACGATCGCGGCAATTCGACGTATCGGGAAATCGGCCTGATGTTCGTTTATTTCTGCGCCCTGGATGAGGGCGACCCGGGGCGCATTGCGGGGGCGCTCGAGCAGGTGCTGGCGCTGGCCCATCAGCTGAACCCGGATTCGAGGCGGGCGTATTTCGCGGAAGCCGCCTTCGTGCAGGGGATTTTCCGCAAGGATGCGGCACTGGCCCGCGCGTGGCTGGACGACGCGCGCAAGGTCAAGGGCACGGTGGCGCGTGATGACTGGGACAGCGCGGCCCTGGCGGGGATTGCCTGTGCGGATGGCGACGCTGCGCAGACATCCGTGCAACTCACGCGTGCGATTGCGATGCTGGACCGGCAGCCGGGCAGCAGCGGATCTGTCGCCGCCTGCCGCGGACGCCTTGCCGCGCTGCTAGCCGAAGTAGCGTAGCGAGGACGGCCTACATCACCTTCAGCACGAGGCAGGAGGGATGCGAGGCATCGTGGTAAATCGTCTGGCTGGCCTTGAGGAGTTTCGGCGCCTGCTCCACCGGCCCGCCGGTGTTCGAATTACGGTCGAAGCGCGGGAAGTTGCTGCTCGAGATCTCGACGCGGATCCGGTGTCCCTTCTGAAAAACATTGCTGGTGACGCCGGCGTCCACGGTGACGCGATAGACTTCGCCGGCCTTGGCGAGTTCGGGCTTCTCGAGCGAATTGCGATAGCGCAGGCGGAGAATGCCATCGGTCAGGATACGCGCGGTGCCGTCCGGAAAGACGTCCACCAGCTTGGCGGTGAAATCCGTGTCGCGCGCGCTCGATGCCACGTACAAGACCGCCTGGACGGGTCCGATGGCTTCCACCTCGTGCTTGAGAGGCTTGGTGGAGTAGACCAGCACATCCTTGCGCTGCTCGACGCCGCGCTGATCCATCGGTCCCCAGGGAAAGATCTTGGGATTGCAGCAGACGGAGCCGCCGCGCGTCGGCACCGGAGTGTAGGGATCGAAGACAAATTGATCGGCGGCGGTATTGCGGGCGGGGCCTTCGTTGAGGCTGCCATCGCCCGCGAGAGAATTGGCTTTGCCGCCGCTCTCGAGGTAGAAGACTTTGGTCCGCGCCTGTTCCGGAGGCCACGCGGTGGCCTCGCGCCATTTGTTGGCGCCCATCACGAAAATCTTGACCGGGCGGTTCGGAGAGCAGCGGCGCATCCTTGCCCATCAGGAATTGATCGAACCACTGGAGCTGCAGCGCGCGCACCGGCGCGGAGGAATCCGCGCCGAAATCCACGCCTTCGAAGGGCACCGACATATTGTGCGCCCACGGCCCGATCAGGATGCGGTTGAGGCCGCCGCGATTTGTGGCGCGACGCATAGGCTTCCAGATCGCTTTGCACGAAGTTGTCGTACCAGCCGCCGACTGAAAACACCGGCACCTTGATTTTGTCGAGGTGCTCCTTCGTGCTGATGGCGCGCCAGAAGGCGTCGAAGGTCGGGTGCTCGATGATGTCGCGGTACATCGGCGAGGTCCAGCCGAGCGCCGCGATGTCGCAACTGCGCACCGGAAGGTGGAGGACGAACTTGCCGAAATCCTGGTGATAGCCGGGAGCGCGCAGGTTCTCCGCCATCCATTCCAGGCGATTGCCGAGTTTGAGGGCGCCGCCGGTGGAATAGTAGCGATCGCGATAATCGTCGTAGCCGGAGACGACGGGGAAGATGGCTTTCAGGTGGGGGTTGTTGGCGAGCGCCGCCTTCCACTGGACGATGCCG
Source organism: uncultured Solibacteraceae bacterium (assembly GCA_963811575.1). Lineage (GTDB taxonomy): Bacteria > Acidobacteriota > Terriglobia > Bryobacterales > Bryobacteraceae > Solibacter. Next base: position 67,140 of record CAWERY010000019.1, read on the forward strand.
ACGTAGGAGCCGCCCATCATGCCGATTTTGCCGTTGCTCCACGACTGGCGCGCCACCCAGTTGAGGGTGTCGTCGCCATCGCTGATCTCCTGCCCGAGCGGATCGAAGGCGCCCTCGCTCTCATAGCGGCCGCGCACATCCTGCACCACGATGGCGTAGCCATGCTCGACGAAAGCCTGGTAGTTGGCGTTGATATCGGTTCCCTTGCCATACGGGGTGCGAACCAGGATCGCGGGCAGGCGCGAGGTTTCGTTGGGCAGGTAAACGTTGGCGTAGAGGCGGACGCCATCGCGCATGGGCACCGGCACGCTCAGATATTTGACGACAGGCTTCTGGAGCCGCGTGCGCCAGGCACGCGCAGACGGCCAAAATTAGAAGCAGCTTGCGCACAACAGATCCCAATATCGCTTGCCTACTTGTTTCACACCATGACAGGATTCAACGTGCGCGGCCCCCCGAAGGCCCATGGCACTGGATACCCTTGCAAATGATGTTAGCAAAATCATGTGATGAACGAGGGAGTCCTTCTCCGCAATGCCCGGCGGGATTCGTATGCAGGCGTCCTCCGGGATGTGGGCGATCTCGAGGCCTTCGGTGAGGAAAACGGGTTTTCCGATTCCCATCAGGCGCACCGCGATTCCGGAACTCTCACCGGCGGTGGGATAGCGCAGATTGATGCAGGCGTCCACCGCATTGGCGGCCAGCCAGAACTCGCGCTCCGGAAGATAGGGAAGGCGCACCACGCCCGGCTCGCGGAGCATGGGTTCGACGGCGCGGGCCAAGTCGCTCGATACGAACTCGCCGGCCACCAGCAGGCCGGTGTGCGGGGGCCTGGCGGTGGGCCTCACGGAAGGCGTCCAGGATGGCGATGACACGCTTGGATTCGCGCAGGTAGCCGAAGAGGCCGAAGAGGAAGGTGCCGGGCTCGATTCCCAACTGCTGCCGGTAACGGAGGGTGGCGGTCAGGTCGGGGAGTTCGGGAGGCGCGAAGAGGTGCGGAATCTCGACAATCCGGGCGCCGGGTGCATGTTCCCGGACGACTTGTGCCGCGGCCGGGTTGTGGACCACGATGGCTGTGGAGCGCTCGGCAATGCGTCGCAACATGGGGTAACGAAAATAGCGGTCGTCGGACCCGGAGCCGGCGCGGCGGCGCCACAGGTCCAGCGCGAGGCCGCGATTCCACTCCCCATAGTTGTAGACGAACTCGTCAACGTAGGCGGTTTCGCCGAGTTGCCCGAGGAGGAAGTGCTGCAGTACTGCGTCGTGCAGCACGACGACTCCGGGGTGCTGAAGCGCGCGGTGGTAGATGGCGGCGTGGAGCGCGTTGTTGCCGATGTGGTAGAGGGCGACATCGCAGCGTTCGGGGGCGATTTCCACGCGGCCGCGGGTGCGGAGTTCGGCGAGCAGGGCGGCGGAATAATCGGCCACGCCGGTGTGTGCCGGGGGGAGGGGAGAGTAGAGTCCGACCAGCGGATTCACGGCTTGTTCCGGCGGCCGAAAAGTGCGGTGCCGACGCGCACGCAGGTGGAGCCTTCCTCGATCGCGGTCTCGAGATCGTTCGACATTCCCATCGAGAGCTCCGCGAGGTTGTGGTCGCGCGCGAGCTGGCGAAGGGCGCGGAAGCAGGGGCGCGGGGCCTCGGGATCTTCGCTCCAGGGAGGCATGGTCATGAGGCCGCGCAGAGTCAGGTTGGGGCAGTTGCGCACGGCGGCGACGAGCGCGGGCAATTCCGCGGGGTCCACGCCGCTTTTGGCATCTTCGGCGGAGAGTTTGACCTCGATCATGACGTCCAGGGGGCGGGCGGACTCATTCAGGCGGCGCGCGAGTTTGGGCGAATCGACGGTCTGGATGGTTTGAAATAACTCGGCGGCTTTGGCTGATTTGTTGGATTGCAGGTGGCCGATCAGGTGAAAGCGCGCGCCGGGGAGGCCGGCAACTTCGGGGGCTTTGGTTTCGAATTCCTGCACGTAGTTTTCGCCGAACTCGCGGAGGCCAAGGGCATACGCCGCGTGGATGGCATCGGCGGGAAAGACTTTGGTGACTGCCAGGAGCAGAATTTCCGAGGGATCGCGGCCGGCGCGGGCGGCGGCGCGTTCGATGCGCAGGCGTACGGCGGCGAGCCTTTCCGCTAGTCCTTCCATTTTCAGTTTTCAGTATTACACGGGGTCTCCGATTCCGAATTCGGGAGGCGGGAAATGAGGCTACCTGGCGAGTCAAGTAAGACCCATTTAGTCGCTTTTGAGTGTCGAAATTCAGGACGCAGGAGCGGCGGGAGAGGCGATGGTTTACCGTCTAGATACATTGGTTTACCGTGGTAATTTGCAGCTTGAAAGTGCCTGAACTCACCGCCTGTAAGGGCTTGCGGCAATCCAGGCTAGTTCCGGGATTAAATGAAAATTAACCGTCCTGTGGTGTTACTGAGCTTCAACTGAAACATGATTCCTGTTATTCTTGTCTTCACCGGTCTTAAGAGGTCTATATCAACTATGCGGAAATTTCTCGCACTCTCCGTTTGCGCGCTCGCCTTCGCGGCGGGTGCATTTGCACAAGCTACCGCCGGACTCGGCTCAGTGTCCGGAACGGTACGCGATGCGTCTGGTGCATCTGTCCCAGGCGCGACTGTAATCGTCTCCAACGAATCCAAGGGCATCAGGCGAACCATGACGACGACGGACGCGGGCGTGTTCGCCGCTCCGGCTCTGGTTCCGGCCTCCGGTTACAGCATTGCGGTCACCAAAACGGGCTTCAGCGCTTACGAGATTAAGGCATTCGAAATTCTAGTCGGACAGAACGTCGATTTCAGGGTCGCGCTCTCGGTTGGCGCCGCCACCACGAAGGTGGACGTCACGGCCGAAGCGCCGCTGATCGAAGACACCAAGAGCGGCGTCACCTCCACGGTGGGCGAACAGCAGATTGTGGACTTGCCGATCAACGGCCGCCGCGTGGACAGCTTCGTGCTGCTGACGCCCGCCGTCACCAACGATGGCGAGTTCGGCCTGCTCAGCTTCCGCGGGATCGCCGCGGGCAACGCCTTCCTCACGGACGGTAACGACACCACCAACAGTTTCTACAACGAGAACGCGGGCCGCACGCGCATCGGCAGCCAGCTTTCGCAGGATGCGGTGCAGGAATTCCAGGTGCTCTCCAACGGCTTCTCGGCCGAGTTCGGCCGCGCCATGGGCGGTGTGATCAACACCGTGACCAAGAGCGGCGGCAACAGCACTCACGGCACCGGCTACTGGTTCTTCCGCAATCGTACGCTCGAAGCGGCCGATCGCTACTCGAACGGAGTCAAGGCTCCGGAATGGCGTCACACGGCGGGCTCGAGCGTCGGCGGCGCGATCAAGAAAGACAAACTTTTCTACTTCGTGAACTTCGATTACACGGACCGCAATTTCCCCGGACTCAACCGCATCGTGAACAACACCGTCACGGATCCGACCGGCAACTTCATTCCGGCGGCGAATTGCGACCCCACGAAGGCGCCGTTCCCGACCGCGGCGCAGTGCACGGCGGCGGTCAACTTCGTTCAGAAGCAGATGAACGTGTTGGTTCCGCGAACCTACAATCAGGAAATCGGTTTCGCCAAAATCGACTGGCGTCCCACCGATCGCAACACGTTCAGCTTCGATCTGAACGCCATGCGCTGGGTCTCCCCGCACGGCATCCAGACCCAGGCAGTGCTCACCAGCGGCAACATGCTGGGCAACAACGGCAACTCGACCGTGCAGGATAAATACGGCAAGGCTTCCTGGACTTCGGTTGTCACCTCCAGCGCGGTCAACGAACTGCGTTTCGGCTGGTTCAAGGATCGTCTCTCCGATCCGGGCGCGAGCGATCTGTATCCCTCGACCGGTCCGCTGTACATCACTCTGGCGGGCAGCACCATCGGCGGCGCGCAGGCTTATCCGCGCACCTATCCCAGCGAAAATCGTTATCAGCTGGTGGAAAACTACACCTGGACCAGGGGCGCGCATTCGGTAAAGTTCGGCGCGGATTATCCAGACCACGCAGGATTGGACCAATCAGCTCTTCAACGGTAACGGCGCTTACTCCTACTCGAACCTGCAGAACTTCGCGAAGGATTTCACGTCGCCCGCCGGCGCCAACAACTACACCACATTCTCCCAGGCCTTCGGCAACCCGATCAAGAGCCTGCGCACGAGCGACATCAACCTTTACGTGCAGGACACCTGGAAGCTTTCGAAGAAGGTCACTTTCAGCTACGGCCTGCGTTACGAAAAGAGCTGGCTGCCGCAGCCGACGATCACCAATCCGGATTATCCGCAGACGGGAATCATCCCGCAGCAGAATAAGAATTTCGCGCCGCGCGTCAGCCTGTCGTATTCGATTGACGACCGCACCGTGCTGCGCGCCGGCTACGGAATCTTCTATGCGCGTATTCACGGCAACCTGCTGGACACCCTGTTCCTGGGCAACGGCAAGTACCAGACCTCGATCAGCGTAGGCCCGACCGCGACCGGCGCGCCGACCTTCCCGAACATTCTGACGAGCCTGGGCAGCATTCCGCCCTCGTCGGTTTCGCTGCAGTATGCGGACAAGAACCTGCGGGCGCCTTATTCGCAGCAGGGAACGCTGGCGCTGGAACACCAGTTCACGCGCGATATCGCGGTGACGGCGAGCTACATCTGGAGCCGCGGCATCGCGATCTTCACGCAGCGCGATATGAACCTGGGAGCGCCCACGGCGCCCTTCACCTATACGATTCAGGACGCCACGGGCGCCACGGTAGGCACCTACTCGACACCGCTGTTTACGAAGCCTTTCCCGGATAGCCGTTATGGCAAGATCCTGCAGGTGGAAAACGGCGGACAGTCCTGGTACAACGCGCTCGCGTTGCAGGTGGAAAAGCGCTTCTCGCACGGGTTGACCGGGCAGATCAACTACACCTGGTCGCACGCCATCGACGACGCCGATATGCAGGGCGCGAGCTGGAACATTTCCAGCACGTTCAACAACTCGACCTTCAACGGCAACTACCCGCTGGACAAGGGTTCCTCGACGCTCGATCAGCGGCATCGCCTGTCGGCGAACTGGCTGTGGAAGCCGGTGTTCACCACCAGCACTTCGACGTTCGCCCGGTACTTCGTGAATGGCTGGGAAGTTTCCGGCATCACGACGGTGGCCAGCGCTCATCCGGTATCGGCGACGATGAATTCCCCGAGCACCGCGGCCAACGGCGTGTTCCCGAACATCACCCTGGCTAACGGCAGCCTGAACGGTTCCGGCGGATGGAGCCGCGTGCCCTTCCTGCCGGTCAACAGCATCGACATCGACCAGATCTACAACGTCGATGCGCGCATCACACGCTCGTTGCCCTTCGGTGAACGGGTGAAGGCGAACCTCATCTTTGAGGCCTTCAACGCGTTCAACACGATTCACAACACCGCCGTGCAGACGGCGGCATACAGCGTAAGCGCCGGCGGCATTCTGAAGCCGGTTCTGACGAACGGCGTCTCGCATGTCGGCGACGGCAGCGCTTCGCAGGGCTTCCCTGACGGCACGAACGCCCGCCGTATGCAGGTTGGCCTCCGCTTCGTCTTCTAATCGCTAACCAAGGCAGTACACTAAACTAAGGGGCAGGCGCAAAACGCCTGCCCTTTTTTTCGTTTATGGGATGGTGCGGGTGCACGATGGCCGAGAGTCCCGCGTCAAGTGGGTGAATACGTGGGCGCATTTTGCGGAGCGATGAAACGATGACGGAGCCAGGTAAGGTGGTGATCAGTGGGGACCAGGTCAACGATGCGATGTGGCGCGCGCTCGAAGCGCGGCGCGATATCGAGACGCTGGTGATCTGGGGCGGAGCGATCACCAATCAGCAGCTCGCGCCGCTGAGCCGGCTGACGTGGTTGACCGGCCTCGTACTCGGGGAGATTCCGGTGGACGACGGACTCTTCCTCCATTTGCAGCCCTTGCGGTCCCTGGCTTCCTTAAACCTCGCGTACACCGGCGTGACCGGCGATTTCACGCCACTGCTGGGCGCACCGTTGCGCGATGTCCGGCTGGAGGGCTGCCGGAGGGTGGGCGATGCGGCGGCGCAATCCCTGGCGCAATTTCCGACCCTGCGCCAGTTGGAACTGCATATGACCGGATTGACCGATGCCGGGCTCGCGGCGCTTTCGCCCCTGGCGCTGGAGATATTGTGGCTGGGTCCGCGCATCACCGACCGCGGCATGGAAACCGTCGCTGGTTTTCGGGGCCTGAAGCACATCGATATCTGTACGCACCTGATCACGGACGACGGAGTCCGCGCCCTGGCGGGATTGCGCGAACTGGAGGTGTTGTGGCTGACCCGTTCGCGCATCACGGATGCCTGCATTCCGGTGCTCTCGCAGTTCCCGGCCTTGAAGGAACTGAATGTCAATTGCACGGAGATCACCGCGGAAGGGCTGGCTCAATTGCGGCGCGAATTGCCGCTCTGCCGCCTGGTGGAGCCCGATTGACGCGCTATTCGGCGCCGGCGGAATTGGCGGCGGGCAGCGTAGTGCGCACGTAAAACCGCTTCTCGCAAAAACGGCAGTGGCGAGGAATTCTTCCGATTTCGTGCATCAGGGCGTCCAGGAAGCCGCGGGGCAGGGAAGGCACAATATCCTTGCCGAAGCAGCGCGGACACCGTAGCTCTCCCGGGACGATCTGGATGTCTTTATCAACGACCACTAACGGCAGTCTACCAGAACTGGAAGCATAGGGAATCCGGTGTCCGTTCGCGGTTAGCGGCCGTTTTGAGTGACCTGCCGCGTGTGGGATGTTAGCCTATCGTGGTGCGCGCCTTCTTCCTCTTTCTTTCGCGTCAGAGACAGCTCCGCCGTTGGATGGAGACCTCTGCTGTTGCGCAGCGCTTATCCACCCGTTTCGTGGCAGGGGAAACCCTGGAACAGGCGCTTTCCGTGGCTCGCGCCTTGAATCAGGAGGGGATCACGGTAACCCTGGACCACCTGGGAGAGAGCGTGACCAGCCTGGCCGAAGCCGCCGAAGCGCGCGACGTCTATCTGCGGACGCTGGACGCGATTCACGCGGAGGCCGGCGCCTCTGGCGGCAACGTCTCGCTGAAGCTGACGCAGTTTGGCCTCGACCTTTCCTACGATGAGTGCCTGGCGAATGTCGAGCAGTTGGTGCGCCGCGCGGCGGAACTCGGCAGTTTCGTCCGCATCGATATGGAATCGAGCGAGTATACGGATCGCACGCTCAGCCTGGTTCGTACACTGCATGCGCGATACGGCGCGGTCGGGGTGGTGATCCAGTCGTACCTCTACCGGAGTAAGGAAGACATCGAAAAGCTCTGCGCTGAAAAGATCCGGGTGCGTCTTTGCAAGGGGGCGTACCTGGAGCCCGCCGCGGTCGCGTTCCCTCAGAAGGCGGACGTGGACCGTAGCTATATGGAGCTGACCCGCTACCTCTTAACTGCAGGGTGTTTACCCGGCGATTGCGACTCATGACGAGAGCATGATTGCCCAAACCCAGCAGTTCGTAACGTCCAAAGCGATCCCGCGCGACCAGTTCGAATTTCAGATGCTCTACGGAATCCGCCGCGATCTGCAGCGGAAGCTGGTGGCCGAAGGCTACCGGCTGCGGTTGTACGTGCCCTTCGGCAAGGCGTGGTATCCATACTATATGCGCCGTCTGGCGGAGCGGCCGGCCAATGTCTTTTTCATTCTGCGGAATCTCTTCCGGAAGTAACCCCAAGCATTGGAGAAAAGAGATCAGGGAGTGCCGATTGAGACTCCAACGTAGAGGCGGTGACGGCCTACCGGGCGGATTACGGTGAGACGGCGCGCGTAATCTTTTCGCGGCCGGCCTTTCCCAGTTGCTTCTTTCCCCGGTTGGGCCGAAACTAATAGCAGACGGGGAGAGTCTATAGGGTTATGCGCTACTGGGCCTACTTCGCAGTAAAGCTGGTAGTGGCCGCAGCCGGAGTACGCGGTCTTCTCGCGCTGGTCTCCAAGATTTTTCCTGCCTCGAAGGATCCCTACGCGCCGCTTGGCCAGGGCGTCAATTACCTGCTTTGCGACCTTGCGCTGATGCTGGTATTCCTGCTTGCGGCGGGCGCGCTATACGCCATCATCCGCGACCAGCGGTACCGGTGCCGGGTCTGCCTGCGGCGCCTGCGCATGCCGATTGAGATCGGGTCGTGGAGCCGGATTCTGCAGTTCGGCCGGCCGCGAATCGAATATATCTGCCCGTACGGCCACGGCACGCTGCGCGAGGATGAGGTCCAGCTTTCCGGCGGCGCCAACGCCGAATGGACGCCCCATTCCGACGATATCTGGGCCGAGCTCTGTGCGCCCGGCAAGGATGCCGGCGATCGCTCGTGAACCCCGTTCCCCGCTGGAGGATCGCGGCTGCAGTTGCTGTCCTGGCCGCCCTTCTCGGCTTTGCGGCGTTGTTCACGCCCATCTACCTGGCTAACCTTAAGCTCCAGTCTTTCGTGGCAGAGTTGACACGCCGTGCGGACGTCAAGACGCAAACTGACGATAGCATTCGCCAAACCGTACTGACAAAAGCGATTGAACTCGACCTTCCGGTAAAGGCCGATAACGTGCAGATCAATCGTTTGCCGGACAACTTACGGATCGACGTGCGGTATTTCGTGCGCGTCAACCTTCCCGGGTATACCGTGGATCTTCATTTTTACCCGGGCGCCGGCAGCCGCTAATCCGCCGCGCGCATCATGAGAGAATTAGAAGTAGTGGCCAAGACCCAAGAAAAGAATCAGAAGATGAAGCTGCGCATCCCTCGTAGCAGCGGGCTTACCCGTCTTCTGCTCGGGCCGACCGGACGGATCTTCCTGATCCTGTTCTCGCTCTTCACCATTCTGGGGCTGGGCACTTTCACGTTTTTCTATTCCAAGTACGCCCGGGTGATCGATGAGAAGCTGCGCGCGGGCGTGTTTGCGAATTCGGCAAAGATCTTTGCCGCCCCGCAATCGGTATCGGTAGGGGACGCCACCAGCCCGGTGGAGATCGCGGCCGAACTGCGGCGCTCCGGCTATACGGAATCGCGCGGCAACCCGGTGGGCTACTACCAGCTGCATCCCAATTCGATCGACATTTTTCCGCAGGCCGATTCGTACTTCGACCAGGAGCCCGGGATTTTGCGCTTCACCGGCGGCAAGATTTCGCAGATCGTCTCGCTGGGCGACAATACGGCGCGCAGCCAGTACCAACTGGAACCGCAACTGATTCAAGCGATTTCCGGTACGGCGCGCGAGAAGCGCCGCATGGTGAAGTTCCACGATATCCCGAAGATCCTGGTGGACGCGGTAACGTCGGCCGAAGACAAGCGCTTCTTCCAGCACGCCGGTTTCGACCCAATCCGCATCATCAAGGCGGCTTACGTGGATATCAAGGAGGGCCGCAAGGATCAGGGCGCTTCCACGCTGAGTATGCAGACGGCGCGCATGTTCTTCCTGACGGCGGATAAACGCTGGACGCGCAAGCTGGCCGAAGTCATCATCACGCTCCAACTGGAGCAGAAGCTTTCCAAGGAAGATATTTTCGAATACTACGCCAACCAGGTGGACCTGGGGTGGCGCGGTACTTTCCACATCGTGGGCTTCGGCCAGGCGTCGGAGGCGTATCTCGGAAAGGAATTGAATTCCATTACGCTGCCGGAGGCGGCGGAGATCGCCGGCATGATCCAGCGTCCCGGCTATTTCGACCCGTTCCGCCATCCGGAGCGGCTGCGCGATCGCCGCAACATCGTGCTGTATCTGATGCACCAGAACGGGATCATCACGGACCGCGATTATGCACTTGCGATTGAGGCCCCGCTGACGGTCACCAAGACGGGGTCCACCAGCGTAGAGGCGCCGTACTTCGTGGACATGGTGAACGACACCCTGCAGAACAAGTTTCAGGATGCCGATTTCCAGTCCAACGCTTTCCGCGTATACACGACGATCGACATGCATCTGCAGCGGGCCGCGGTGGAAGCGGTCCGGCTTGGCATGATCAACGTGGATGAGCAGATCAAGAAGCAGCGCCGCTTCAAGGGGCAGATTCCGCCGACGCCGCAGGTCGCCCTGGTCGCAATCGATCCGCACACCGGGGAAGTCAAGGCGCTGGTGGGCGGACGAAACTATGGGATCAGCCAGCTCAATCACAGCCTGGCCAAACGCCAGCCCGGATCGATCTTCAAGCCCTTCGTGTACGCCACGGCGCTCGACACCGCGATTCAGGGCGGACCCAAGGTGCTGACCGCCTCCAGCATCGTGGTCGACGAGCCTACGACGTTTTACTACGACGGGCAACCCGGATATTCCCCGAACAATTTCGATCACAAATTCATGGGCGCGGTGACGCTGCGCGACGCCCTGGCGCACTCGCTGAACGTGGCCACGGTGAAGGTGGGGCAGATGGTGGGGTTCGACGCGGTGGTCGAGATGGCCAATCGCGCGGGCATGAACTACAAGATTCAGCCGACTCCGGCGGTCGCGCTGGGGGCTTATGAGATCACACCGCTCGAAGCTGTGGGGGCCTACACGATCTTCGCCAACGGCGGCGATTATTTGAAGCCCAGCTTCCTTTCCATGGTGCGCGCGCAGGATGGAAAAGTGGTCTACAAGAACAAGGTGGAGGAGAAGCAGGTGCTCGACCCGCGGGTTTCCTATCTCACCACCAGCCTGATGGAAGAGGTGCTGCGCAGCGGCACGGCGGCTGGCGTGCGCGCCAAGTACAAGCTGACCATGCCGGCGGCCGGCAAGACCGGAACCAGCCACGATGGCTGGTTCGCCGGTTACACAAGTGAACTTTTGTGCGTGGTTTGGGTCGGGTTCGACGATAACAAGGAGCTCAATCTGGAGGGCGCGCATTCGGCGGCGCCGATATGGGCGGAGTTCATGAAGCGCGCGGTGGAGTATCGCGAGTACCGGGACGTCAAACCGTTCAAGGCTCCGGCCGGGATTGTTTCGATGACGATCGACCCCGAATCCGGCATGCCGGCGACCCCCTCGTGCCCCAAGACACGCGCCGAAGTTTATATCGCGGGCACTGAGCCTGTTGGGGTTTGTCCGCTGCACGGCGGACGCAACGGTATCACGACCAATTCCGGCTGGGACACCAGCCCGCCTCCCGCCGCAGCGCCGGCGGCATCAGGAGCGCCGGTGGTTACCGGCACTCAGGGCGATGGACAAGTGACCGATTCCGTGGCCCGGCGGGCAGCACGCCAGGCGGCCGCGGGCCGTGCGGCCACGGCTACCCCGGCGCCTCCCGAAACACCCACCAAAGATAACAACAAGAAACCCGAGAAGAAGGGGATTTTCCAGCGGATATTTGGTGTGTTTAAATAGCTCCAGGGGGCCTTATGGTGAATCAACCTCGGTCCGTGTTCTTGGCGGCCAGTTTGGGGGCCGTTCTTTCGTTCGCACAAACCGGTGTAGTCACACCGAATTCCATGCTGGATGGCACACGTGTGCCTCCCCAGGCAGACACGTCAAAGCCCGTAATCTCTCCGGAGACCCGCGGCGACATTCTGATGGCGCGCAGGATGTATCGCGAAGCCATCGATGCCTTCGCCGAAGGTTCGCCGAAGGATGCCGTGCTACGCAACAAAACGGGCATCGCTTACCATCAGTTGATGCAGCTCGATAGCGCCCGAAAATGCTACGAGCAGGCAGTCAAACTGAAGCCGGACTACCATGAGGCGATCAACAATCTGGGCACCGTCTGGTACGCCAAGAAAAGTTATCGCCGGGCCATCTCGCAATACAGGAAGGCCATTAAGCTCGCGCCGGATACGGCCAGCATCCATAGCAATCTGGGCACCGCCTACTTCGCCCGCAAGGATTTCGAGCCGGCGATGGAGGAGTTCCGGATTGCGCTGCAGCTGGACCCGAACGTGTTCGAGCACCACAGCTCTTACGGCGTCATGCTGCAGGAGCGCAGCGTGCAGGATCGCGCCAAGTTCCACTACTCCATGGCTGCGCTTTATGCCCAGGGCGGGCGCAGCGAACTCGCGCTGCAATATCTACGCAAGGCCCTGGAAGAGGGCTTCCGCGAACGTAAGAAGCTTGATACCGATCCGGCCTTCGCCGCGATGCGCGAACTTCCCGAGTTCAAGCAACTGCTCGCCCTGGAGCCTCGTGTTCTTTAGACTGGAGTCTCGTGTTCCTTAGAAAAGCCGGGCGGGGTCCATACCCGCCCATTCTGCTGTTAGCCCTGATTTTCACCGGGTGCTCCCGTCAAGCCAATCAGCCGAAAGCGTCGCGCGTCGCCGTGCTGCGCTTTGAAAATCTCAGTGGAGACCCCTCGGTCTCCTGGCAAGGCCGTGCTCTCTCCGAAGTGCTGGCGGCGGACCTGCAGGGCGATCCCAATCTACAACTGCTTCCCTCCTCGCGGTTTCACGGGTTTGACCGGGTGATGGGCTTGCGCGCCATCGCGTCGCCCGGAATCTCTTCGGAGAGTTCGCAGGCCATGGCGGCGGGCGCGACTCAGCTTATTTACGGCCAGTACGTGGTGCGCAATGGCCGGCTGGATGTTCAACTCACGCAGGAGGACACGCGCACCAATCGGATTATCAAGACGACCTCGGCCTCGGTTCCCGCCGGCGACGTTCTGGGCGCGGCGGCCGCGCTGGCGCGACAGCTCTCGCCGAAAGTCGCGTCCTACGGCACGCGCAATCCACAAGCACTCTCGGCCTACATTCGCGCGCTCGAGGCCGGCGATGCGTCGGTGATGGAAGTGGGATTGAACGTCGCGATCGCGGCCGATCCGGATTTTGCGCCGCCATACCGGCTGCTGGCCGAGATGAAGTTGCAGCGGCAGGATCGCGCCGGCGCCGTGGCAGCGCTCGACCAGGCGCTTGCCCGGGGGAATGGCATTCCGGAGCTGGAGCGCGCCCGGTTGCAGGCGATGGCGGCCGAAGTAAACGGCGCCGCGGAAGCACGTCAGAAGGCCCTTACGCAGCTCGCGCAATTAGATCCCTCGGACGCGCCAACTTGGCGGGCGCTCGGCGATGCCGCGCTCGCCCGGCACGATACCCGCGCGGCCGCGCAGGCCTTCCAGAAGGCGCTGGAGTTGGAGCCCGACGATATCGCCCTGCTCAATTCGGCGGGATATGCGAGTGCGCAGGCCGGAGACATGGACCGCGCCATGAAGGCGCTGCGCCGTTATCAGGAGCTGCGTCCCAATGAAGCGAATCCGCTGGATTCGATGGGCGACGTAAATTTCCTGGTGGGGCGGCTTGCGGAGGCGGAAGACTTCTACCTGCAGTCCATCAAGAAGGAACCTAACTTCAACAACCAGGGCAGCCTTCTCAAAGCCGCGATGGCGCGGCTGCTCACGGGAGATGTGGCTGCCGCCGACGTGATTGCGCAACGCTATTTCGAAGCGCGGTCGGCCGCGAAGGATCCGATATTGGAATATCGCCGCGCCGAGTGGAGCTGGATCAGCGGCCGCCGCAAACTGGCTACGCAGCAGATGGGAGCCTTCGCGTTGCGGGCCGAAGAGGGACCGCTGCGCGAGGTGTCGTCGCGCGCGTATGCCGAGCTTGCCACCTGGAGCCTCATGCTTGGCGATCGGGAGATCGCGGGGCGTCTGGCTCAAAAGGCGCTTTCGCTGGCCGGCCCGAATTCGGCGGGAAATGCGCTGGTGGCGCGCTTCTTCTCGCTGCCTCCGGCGAGTTCCTCGGAGTGGACGGTCCGCGCGGAGCAGCAGTTCCCCGGCCCCGCCCAAACCGCTATTCGCAACTTCGCGTTGGCCTATGCGCTGTTGATCGACCGGCAGTTCCAACCGGCCCAACTGCTGCTGCGTGAAACATGGGAAAGCGGCAGCCCGGTTGCCGACGAAGGAATGCCGGTTATGCTGGCGTGGAGCGATCTGGAGACGGGCCGCCAAAAAGACGCAGCGCCGCTGCTGGCCAACAATCCCATTCCCTCTTCCGCGGGCTTGACGCCTTATACCGGATTCTATTTTCCACGCCTGCTCTATCTTCGCGGCCTGCTCGCCACCAAGGAAGGGCGCACCGGCGACGCCCGCGGTTATTATGATAAGTTCCTGGCTCTTTCCGGGCCAGACCCCCTGATCTGGGGCGAAGAAAAGAAAGTGCGGCAATAGGCAATGAAAAAGGCACGTGGGACGGATGCGCGCTTGGAGCGCGTTTCGAAGATTTGCGGCACGCTTCCCAAATCGCTGCGCGAGATTCTCGGCAAGCATGCCAGCTTCACGGTCGGCGGCAAAACGTATGCCTATTACCTGAATGACCACCACGGGGACGGCATCATCGGCATCGCCTGCAAGGTGATGCCCGGCGATAACGAAGCACTGGTCGCCGCCCAGCCCGCCAAATTCTACATGCCCGCTTATGTGGGCCCGAAGGGTTGGGTGGGGCTGCGCCTCGACATCGCGGGGGTCGATTGGGGCGAAGTCGCCGAACTGGTGACGGGCAGCTACCGCCTGATCGCGCCCAAGCGCCTGGTCGCGATGCTAAAGGCGCGCGCCTGATCTGCGCGAACGTATCAGCGATCACCTATTCTCTGTGACTTTTGACGGGACTGCACTTCGAAGATATGATTGGTGGCGTCATGCAGCTCTCTCGAAGAAGCTTCGCACGCCTGGCGGGCACAGCGGCGCTCACGGGCCCGCCTCTTTTGTCACAAGGCAGCGCGCTGACGGCGCAGCAGGTTGTGGATCGGATTCAGAAGAGCGCCGGCGTCTCCTCACTGCCGGCGCAATCGCTCGATAGTTTCAAGGCAGGCGACCCCGCGACGCCGGTTACCGGAATCGCCACCACCGGGATGGCGACCATGGACGTGTTGACCCGCGCGTCCCAAGCGAAGGCGAACCTGGTGATCACACTGGAGCCGACCTTCTTCGGCAGGCTGGACGGGCAGCGCGACCCTTCCGCGGCGGCCGGCCGGGGCGGTGGACGCGGCCAGACTGGCGTAAGCGCGGACGACCCGGTGTACCTGGCGAAGCAGGAATTCATCCGGAAAAACGGCCTGGTGGTCTGGCGCTGTACGGATCTTTGGCGCGCTCGCAAGCCCGACCCCTTCGCCACCGGCCTTGCTGGCGCACTTGGCTGGAAGGGATTCCAGGTGGGCGACGACGTGTTCCGCTACGATCTGCCTTCGGTCACGCTGACCGCGCTGGCCGGCGACTTGGCCAAGCGGCTCAAAGCGCGGGCAGGGATCCGCGTCATCGGCGATCCCAAGACGGCGGTGCGGCGAGTCGCGCTGTTGCCTGGTCTCTCTACGCTCGCGGCGGCGATGAAGAGTTTGCCGGAGTGCGACGTCCTGCTGGCGGGAGAGGCGCGCGAATGGGAATCCGTCGAGTACGCGCATGACACCGTGGCATCCGGTCAGAAGAAGGGCATGATCCTGCTGGGCAGGGTGATGTCGGAAGAGCCCGGCATGAAGGTTTGCGCCGATTGGTTGAAGACGCTGGTGCCCGAAGTCTCCGTCTCCTGGATGGCCGCGGGCGACCCTTACTGGAGGCCTGCCTGAGATGACTGCGAACGACGTAGTGGCAAGTATCAAGAAGAACCTCGGCATCCCCTGGAACGAGCAGACTACCCGCGATACATTCAAGGTGGGCAATCCCGAGACCGAAGTGAAGGGGATCGCGACCACGTTCATGGCTACCCTGGATATGATCAAGCGGGCGCATGGCATCGGATTGAACATGGTGATCAGCCACGAGCCGACTTTCTGGAACGACCAGGACAAAGTGGAGGACCTGGCCAATGACCCGACATACAAGTTCAAGGTAGACTTCTGCGTCAAGAACAAGATGGTGGTGTGGCGCTTCCATGACAATATCCATGCGCGGCGGCCGGACCTGATCTGGGTCGGCCTGGCGCGCGCCCTGGGTTGGACGGATCGCGCCAATGGCGCCAACCAGCGCTCTTTCACGCTTCCGCCAACTACGTTGGGCGCATTAGCGGCCGACGTTCAAAAGCAGATGGGCTCGCGCGCCCTGCGTGTGGTGGGAGATCCGAACTCCAAGGTGAGCACCGTGGCGGTCGGAATGGGTTACGGCATGCCCCGAGTTTCGCCTGACATCGACGTGGTGATGGGCGGGGAGAATCCTGAGACCGGCGGCCCCTTCGATGACACGGAGTATATCCTGGATGCCGCTGTGTTCGGCAGGAACAAGGGTCAGATCATCCTGGGGCACGCGATTTCCGAAGAGCCTGGCATGGAGGATTGCGCGGAGTGGCTGCGCACCTTCATCACGGAAGTGCCGGTTCATCTGGTTCGCGCGGGCGAACCATATTGGCCTTCGAAAGTATAAACAGATTGAGCGGCCCGTCTCGGGAAAATACCCGCCGCGAAACTGGTATGATCTTTTCACTTACTATCGACTGAGTAATTCAAAGTATTAATCCATCGTATTCCCCATAACAACTTCTTAGTCAGACGTTTACTGCGTGGGAGTTTCTATCCACTCGTTCAAAACTATTCAATTGATCGGGGTAAGAAACACAGGTAAGCTCGTGTCCGGAGGTCTTAGTGAAACTCAAAGTATCTAACGTGGCGCTAACGCTCTGCCTGCTTTTCGCGGGCGTATGTGTGGGGTCTGCTGCCACGGTTACCTATTCCTTTGCCGCGCAGGTTCCCACGAATAACGGGCCAATGCCGGGTAATTTCGTGCTCACGGTGCCGACCTTTGTAACCGGCATACCATTAACCGAATTCACCGGCACTGATTTCACTTCCTGTTCCGCGCCGGGCACGGGGTATGTATTGCCGAATTTTCGGTGGGGCCCTCGCCAATCAGCGGACTGGCTAACGACATTGGATTTGGCAACGACGTTTGTTGTTTTATCTACTTCTTTCCAGACTTGAGTTTCACCACACCCGGAAGTTACACGGCTGACCCGTTTCATTCCGCGGGAACGGCGACATTGGTCGTGAGCACGAACGGAGCCGACGCGCCGGAGCCGGGCACGTTCGGCGCCGCCGCCGTTCTGGCGTTGGCGGTATTGATCCTCGGAAAGCGTTCCATCCGCCAAGGCCTGCCGAGTCTAGCGTGAAAACGAGCTGGGCGGTCGCGTCATGCCAGGCGCCGCACCAGCTCGGCCATCGTGTCCGCGGCGGATTCGCACATTCCGCTGTGCACGGGCGAGATCTGAATCATGGTGCTGCGCGGCGCGACCAGCCAGTGAAAGCGTTCGCGCCGCGAGAGCTTCGCGATCGGGCCGCCATCCGGGTCTCCCGCCGCCACCTTCTCAAACGCCTGTAAATGTCCGCGCAGCATATCCAAATCCAGGTCTGGCCATAACGCGCGCAGCCGCGCCTCGTCCAGGCGAACCCGGCATTCCAGGAACGCTGACTCCGCGCAGTGCATCACCACGCCGGCGTTGACGAACTCCGCGCGCTCGGCACAGGGAACGATGCGCAGCGTTGCGTAGTCAAACGAGTTGAGCGTGGGCACGCACCGCCTCCTCTACGAATTCACTTGCCGCATTCAACCGGTGGAGGAAGTAGTCCACGTACGCGGCCGGTGGGGTGGAGAGCCACTCCACGGGAACTTGCGCCAGCACTTCCTCCAGCACCTGCCGGTCGAGCCGCCCGCGGAAATCGCGATCCGCCTGTTCGATTCGCGACGCCCAGGGCAGCAGCACGTGATCGCGGATCGCCGGAAAGCGCGCCCGCGCCATCTGCGCGGTGTCCTTCCAATCGTGATGAAAGTAGAGCGCCGCGCCATGATCGATGAAGTAGAGCGACTTGTGCCACAGCAGTAAGTTGGGATTACGCGCGGTGCGATCGATGTTCGTGACGAAGGCGTCGAACCAGACCGCGGCGGAAGCGATATCGTCCGAGGGATGGTCCTTGGCGGCGGGGTCGAACATTACCGAGCCCGGCAGAAAATCGAGCGCGAGATTCGTCCCGACGCTGGCGCGCAGCAATTCGCGGATATCGGCATCCGGCTCATTGCGGCCCAAAGCGGCGTCCACCTCCATCAAGACGAGTTCCGGCACGCGCAAGCCGAGCGCGCGCCCGATTTCACCGGCGATGATCTCCGCCGCGAGCGCCAAGGGACCCTGTCCGGCTCCGCGGAATTTGAGGACGTACAAGCCGAGATCGTCGCCTTCCACGAGCGCGGGCAGCGAGCCGCCTTCGCGGAATGGCGTCACATAGCGGGTGGCCTGAACGGTGCGCAGCATCCGGTTCACGAGTGCCCGAGGATGGCGTGCGGCTGGTAGGGTGCGGAGAGCGCCTTCAGTTCCGCGTCATCCAACTTCACGTTGAGCGCGGCCACTGCGTCATCGAGGTGTTTCATCTTGCTGGCGCCGATGATGGGCGCTGTGATGCCTGGCTGCTGCAGCATCCAGGCCAGCGCCACCTGCGCGTGCGGAATGCCGCGGCGCTGCG
>CAWERY010000020.1:0-298913 GCA_963811575.1 uncultured Solibacteraceae bacterium
GCCGGAGGAGGCGTTCCGGCTCGGGTAGCCGTCCGCCTCACGCGTGCGCCACGCGGATAACGGAAGTCGAACCAGCACGCCTACTGAGTGGATGATATCGCTTGTCACGCTGCGTCCTTCAAGGAACACACGGTGGGTGTGGATGATGGCCGTCTGCGTCACATTCCCATTCCGAGTCCCGCCCTCAGTGCGGGTCATTTCAGGCAAGGGTTACCGGGTCTCTTTTTTGTCAAGCGCCTCAGGAAACGATAGGCAGAGTTCCCGATCCACGCAAGCGAACATTGCGACCGCATATTAATACAGCTGGCGTTCGTACCACACTGCCTGACGCCGACATTGCATATTTGTCGTGCAGTCGGCGGAACAAGTGTCCCTCTATCACCGATAGGCATAGTTGCATGGACAAACTTGCCAATACAAGATCCCCCGTATTGCTGAAGCCCACCGTCCCGACGCACAATCTGGAGGAGCGCCAAGAAAGGTCAGGTTAAAATGTCGGAGTCTCCTTGCCCAATTCGGGTTACAGTGGACGAAAAGGTTGACGTAAATCGTGCCCTTCTGCCGGGCGGATGGCCTTTTTTGTGGGGTGCGTTGAGGACTGTGGACCCCCTCTATCTGGAGCGGGGTGTTTGGACTTGTTGCAGCCCCAGTGCTGATTGCGGTCGTTCAACTAATGCGGTCGGCACGTCTGCAGTAAGTCCGTGGCCACCGAACCCGAATTCTCCGCAACCAGTTCGAGAGTGACCGTCTATCTCGATCCACACTCCCAGCAGTTGGCTCGCAGCTTCAAATCCCATGCCGGCGTCTTGTTGGTCGCCCGTCGTCGACCAGCGCGGTTCCGCCAAGTTCGCCAGCATGGTCTCAATCGCTGCGGCGGCACGAGAAGCAAGTGTGGGCCGTGGTTGGTGCATCGACAGTATTCCTATCCGCCCGTACAGTGGTAACATCGCCATCACACAGGAGTGGTAGGGATTTTAGAGATGACTGAGATCGTCTGCGGCTTTCTGGCAGTTGGAGCTGTGGCGTGGGCAACCGCCACCGCTGGCCGGCTGGCCGGCATTTCGCTGACAGCCATCGCCTCAGGAATAATGGCTCTCATGATGCCGCCGGTCTTCTCGCTTCGGGTGCAAAGTAGTGCTGGAATTGCTGTGCTGGTCGTGAACGGTGTGGCCGGCCTGATCGTGGCGCATGCTGTCCGCCCAAGGAGTAGGATCTTCCGGGTCGTGGAGTCGATGCAGGGGCCCCCCGAACGTCTTGCGGCTTCGGACGGTCAGTCGTTCCCCGAGGCCATTTCGGAGTCATGGAGCGCGATTCGGTCTTGCGGCGGCGGGCATCGGATGTTTGTGTGCATGTGGACCAGAACATGCGCTCCTCTATGGGGGCTGACGCACTCGACCAGATTCTGCTCGACATCCTGCGAGTCGCCTTAAGCCATGCGAACGTACATCGGGTCAATATTTATGCCAGCCGGCGCCCCTCGGAGGAATGTATTCGGTTTGCGGCCGAGTATGCTGTCCAGCCCTCATTCCCACGCCTGAGGGTCACCGGTCGAACCGACGACTCGTGCGCCAACTTGGCCCTGCCGCGCTGGCCGGACATCTGTTCGGCTACCTGGTTCGATAACGGCTTCGAGTTTATCTATCAGGTACGCATCAAACGCCGCTGCTAATCCCTGGCCCGCTCCTTCGCGGTCGACTTCGGTCCGCAGCGGTTTAGCACCAGCCTGTCCGGTTGGTGAACAGCTGTGGCGTGACTGCGCCCCTGATCGCGGAATGGTGGAGTGATCGCCACACTAACGTGCTCGCGCCGAGCGTGTTAGCAGGCTTTGCGTAGACCTGAGCGATCAGAATAACGATTTCACGTGATCGATGCGTCTGCGGCGCAATACCTCACGTTCTCCACCGAGAAGGCTCCAGGCTCGTCAACCACGTCGTTCAGGTCGAAGGTACATTCAGAACGCTACGCCGAAGACCATGTTGAAACCGAAGGGATTCGTCGCGGGCCCGCGCGGCTTCGCGCCCCAGAAGGAGCGACGCCAGGTACCCCCAAAGTCCCCCCAAATTCCGGGAATATTCGATTTTCGTGCGTCTAAGTCTTGTGTTTGCAACATGAGCTACCTATAAGCCATTCGGCTGTTAACCGAAGGGTTGTAGGTTCGAATCCTACCTGAGGAGCCAAACAAAATAAAGCATTTAACTGCTACGTTTCGCGCATGTAACAGGCGCATGTGCCAAATCTGCCGCTTTGCCATGCTAGAATCCCCGCATGGCAATCGCCCTCGGCACCAACGATCTGAAAATTTACCGCCGCCACGCCAGCTATTGTACCCGCTACCCCGGCCTCAAAAACAAGCCGGACACCTATCGGCCCTCCAGCAAGAAAGACCAAAAGGCCGACACCTGCCAATGCCCGATCTGGTGCCGTGGATACCTGGCGAAGGAGACGCAGATCGTCGGGGGAAAACTGCGCGCCAAGCGCGCCTTCGCCTCTCTCGATACGTTCGATTGGACCGCCGCCGAGAAGGTAGTGGCGCGCCTCTACGAGCGGGGTTCGCTTCCCTCGGCCGATCAGGCCGCCAAGACCCTCGATAACAGCGCCATCCCGGTGCGCTACGCGGCGGAACGATACCTCCAGTCTCGAAAAGATGGATCGCTGAATCCCATCGTCCAGGACACGTATGACCACTACGCTTCGCTGCTCAACCAGCGCCTGATCCCGTTCTGCGACGAGCAGGGGATCGTCTCCATTCGAGACTTTGAGAACAAGGATGTCTGCAGCCAGTTCACCGAATCGTGGCGGCAACTGCGGCGCCATACGGGCGAGTTGCTCGCGATGACCACGCGCAGGACGGAACTGGAACGCTTCCGAACCTTCCTGCGGGAGTGCGTGGAAAACGAGTGGATGGCCAAGAGCGGTGCCGAGAAGATCCGCTTCAAGAATCAGAAGACGGCCAAAGCAGAAGAGCGCTACGGTTTGGAGTTGGAAGAGTATGAGCGGATGATGGCCGCTGCCGATTCAGCGGATCTGACGGCGCAGCAGAACCGGGAAACCCGCGCCGCCACGGAGTTGATGCGCTGGACCGGGATGCGCATCTCCGATGCGCACAAATTCAACGATTCGGAGATCGTGCGGAACGAGACGGGCCACGGCTGGAACGCAGACTTCATTCAGAAGAAGACCAAGCGGCGGTGCGTTACGCCGCTGCCCGAGCATGTGATCGAACTGTTGAATGCCCTGCCGGGACAAATGAGGGATGGCAAGAAATACTTCTTCACCTGCGCGTACTCGGCGCTGCGCATGCGGATCGACACGCTGGCCGAACGGGCGCAAAAGGAAAAACCGTTCACGCACGCCTTCAGCCCCCATTGCCTGCGGCACACCTACGCGATCCAGCACATCAACGTGGGCACGGACGTGAAATTGATCTCCAAGTGGCTCGGTCACGAATCGGTCGCGGTGACGCTAGCAGCACTACGGGAATTGGATCAAGGAAACACAGAGACTCGCTGAGGATGTCAGCCGGGACGCCAACGCAAAAATGATGGCCAAGGTCACGGCGCTACGGAATCAAACGAAAACAGACCGGACGAACTCTTCGGCGACGCCTCGGGGCACTTTATAACGCTTTCCATTCTTGTAGAGCTTTTCCGGAGCCCGTACCAGCCGTTGCCGTACCCACTCATGGGAGTAGCCGATCAGTTCCCCTAATTGGGCGAAGGTGGTGACGTCAGGAATCTGCGAGAGAAGCACGTTCAACGTTGCCTGTTTGTGATCGATCAGGGCTTGGTAAGCTGCTGTCTCCTGTGGCTGTGCCTTAATACGTCGTTGCATTCTCGTGTCGCCGCCTGCTTCTTCCGCTGTCTCTTTTCATATGGCTACTCTTTGATGTTTGTCAGGACCGGACTCACGCTCGACACGCGAGAAACCGAATATAGGCGGTTGGAGTGGGTCTTGCTCTGCCCTCGCGCGCCTCAGCGTATCCTTTGAGGGGCTTCATGGATCCTGATGAACCTGGAGTTTTCAGCTACGCCCAATTCGTGTTGCGTTCCATATTGGTCTCAGTGTGTGCCATT
Organism: uncultured Solibacteraceae bacterium; assembly: GCA_963811575.1. GTDB lineage: Bacteria > Acidobacteriota > Terriglobia > Bryobacterales > Bryobacteraceae > Solibacter. The sequence continues at coordinate 4,074 of CAWERY010000020.1, forward strand.
TCGAGTGGCTCGTGGTCCTGCAAATTAGCGGTTTTTCAGCAATTTGCTGAGATTTCAGCAAATTGCTTAAACCCCAGCAAAATAGTGATCGAGAGCGACTAATGGAAGCCTCGAAGCAACCGCAGCAATGGCAGCCCGCACCAAGATGGTGCGACTTGACACCATGCCATGACGCCGTCAGGGGCAGAGTGGGACTCGTTAGTTACCATACCGTGACAAAATATCTATTAATGGCACAACTCACGCAGGGAATTATAAATGCCGCTATCGAGGGCTTTGAGAGCCAGAAGCGGCGCATCGACGAACAGATAGCCGAACTCCGCGCGTTAAGTAAGGGTAAAACCCCGGCTGTGTCTGGAGCCCCCAAAAAGAAAGGGATGAGCGCGGCGGGGCGGAAAGCGATTGCCGAGGCGCAGCGAAAGAGATGGGCGGCGGCCAAAGGTCAGGCCGAAACGAAGTCACCAAAAGTGGCGAAACCCGTCAAGAAAAAGAGGGTACTGAGTGCTGCGGGCAAGGCCGCTATCGTTGCAGCCTTGAAAAAGCGCTGGGCGGCAAAGAAGGCGGCTGCGAAAAAATAGCCTGCGAGCTTGAATGGCTCGCCGCGGTCAATCCGCGTGGGCACCGGCAAAACAGTGAGTTCGGTCTACCACTCTCCGAAAGGCGGGATTTCACAACTTCGCCGCAGGAAGAAGAGACTGGTCGCCGCCACAATCAGGGAGGGGCCTCGGCTGACGCTGCTCGCCAGTGTGCGGCGATCCCACCAGCGACATGGGTCGATGATGCTCGAGCTTCCTGCCCCTCGGGGGACACCTGAAAAGCGGCCAATGAGGGACACCTCAAAACCGGCCAACGGAATCGAGGCAAGACAAGGTAGTTATAACCCAGTGCCACACGTCTGCGGCAACGAAAAAGTTCGCAAGTCTCCGCAATGATCGGTATATACTGACAGCACCTGGGCGGAGGATATGGCTCCGCAGGGATGCGACCAGAGCGCCGACCCAGCGGCCGGAAATGCGTGGGCGGCGCGAGCCGCCTTCGCGGCATTTCTGGCGGGAAAGCGTTAAATCCCGGGAGCGCGAGGGCAGAGCCCTCGCAGTCTTCAAACTTCCAACGATGCTTCAGTCAGCGGCTGCGATTTTGGTGCGCCAGCTTCAGGCCCGCACTTGAGCACGTGCCCATGATGCAGCAGCCGGTCGAGCATGGCGCCGACCGCCGCCACGTCGGCCAGCAGCTTACCCCAGTCATCCACGGGGCGATTGGAAGTCAGCAGCGTGCTGGCGCGTTCGTAGCGTCGCATGACGATCTCCAGCAGATCCTCGGCAGCCGTTTGCGGTAACTTACGCATGCCGAAGTCATCGATGATCAGCAACGCCACGCTGGAGATCGATTCCATGTACTGCTTGCGCGTGCCCTCCAGAGTCGCTTCGCCGACTTCCTCCAGCAGGATATGCGTCTGGCGATAGAGCACCTTGTGGCCCTGCAGGATCGCGGCCTGCCCAATGGCTTGCGCCAGATGGCTTTTGCCCGTACCGCCCGAGACAGAAACATAATGCCCATGGTCCCGAGGTCGTAAAGATTCATTACCCCTTTCACCCACTACACGGTCAGAGCCTTCGCGTTGAACGGCGGGCGAAGCTCCCAAAAGGTGAGTACATTTTCTGCGAGTTGCCCGACGGCACCATTGGCGGATTCCCGTCGTGGATTGCCGACCCGACGAAGAGTCCCAACTTTACCGTTGGGCCTGCGATGACGTCGGCGGCCGCACTCGCCGAACTTCGGAAATTGCTGGACAGCTTGCATTCGAACTCCCAACGCGGTAACGCATCACTGAAAGAGATGCGACGGGAGGACACGAATGGTACCAAGAAAGACACCGGAGACGACCCAGATGAACCTGATGTTTTGTGACAGCAAACCGATGATGTTACCTGACGACAAACAACGGGAGCTCACAATCGCACTGGCCGACCTGTTGTTGAATGCGGCCACTGAACCGGCGAGCCGGATTCGAGAGAGGACGCATGAATCCAAAAATATCGGCGGACCACTTGAAGCGGCGCGCCATCGTCTATATTCGTCAGTCATCCCCTGGACAGGTGATTCACAACCAGGAAAGCCAGCGTCGGCAATATGGCTTGGCCGACCATGCTCGCCAACTTGGCTTCCAGCAGGTCGAGATAATCGACGAGGATCTTGGGCGCTCTGGGTCCGGCCAAGTGGAGCGCCCTGGGTTCCAGCATCTGGTCGCGGAAGTCTGCACGGGACAGGTTGGCGCCGTGCTTTGCATTGAGGCTTCCCGCTTGGCCCGTAACGGCCGAGACTGGCATCATCTCATCGAACTCTGCGGCTTGGTGCGCGCCATCGTGATCGATCCAGATGGCGTCTACGATCCGGGCATCCTCAATGATCGGCTCTTGCTGGGGCTCAAAGGAACGATGAGCGAGTTCGAGCTGAACTTGCTGCGGCAACGATCATTGGAAGCGATTCGCCAGAAAGCACGCCGCGGGGAACTCCAGTTCCGATTGCCAGTCGGTTTTCGATGGGCTCCCAACGGCAAAGTCGAGATCGATCCCGACCGTCGTGTGCAAGAGGCCGTGCATCTGGTCTTCACCAAGATGGTGGAGTTGGGCAGCGCCCGGCAAGTGCTGCTGTGGTTTCGGGGCGAGAATACGAATCTGCCCGCGTTGGTTCTGGAGACGCCGGGACATGACGTCGTCTGGAAACTGCCGGTGTACAACACGATCTGGCACATGCTCAGGAATCCGATGTACGCGGGCGCCTATGCCTTCGGCAAAACGGAATCCCGAACCAAGGTCATCGATGGACGCGCCCGAAAGAGCGAAGGGCATTTCAAGTCGCGTGATACATGGATGGTCTTGATTCCCGACCATCATCCCGGTTACATTTCTTGGGAGCAGTTCGAACGCAACCAGGCGATGCTTTCCGATAACGCGCATATGAAATCGCGCATGGAACCGAAGGCCGGGCGTGGAGGCCGGAGCTTATTAGCCGGGCTGTTGCGCTGCCGGCGGTGCGGGAGGATGCTCCATGTAGCCTACAGCGGCACGCATGGAGAGGTGCCCCGATATCATTGCCGCGGGGCGCAGATCAATCACGGAACGGACTGGTGCATCTCGTTCGGCGGATTGAAACCGGATCGAGACGTCGCGGCAGAGATCCTCAAGGCGGTGGAAGGCAACGCCATCGAGGCAGCATTGGAAGTCGCGGCACGTGCTGCCGAACAACAAAGCCAACGGCATCGCGCGCTGTCATTGGAACTGGAGCAAGCGCGTTATGAAGCGCGCCTTGCGGCTCGGCGATATGAAGCCGTCGATCCCGATAACCGTCTGGTCGCAGGGGAACTGGAGGCGCGTTGGAATGCCGCGCTCTCCACCGTGGGAGAAGTGGAACAGCGATTGCGCGACAACGAACTGCCGGCCAATGTCAGTCGGATTCCCGATAAAGAGACACTCTGCAGCTTGGCGCAGGACCTGCCCGCCGTGTGGAACTCGCCGGGGACAGACATGCGCCTGAAGCAAAGGATCGTCCGGATTCTGATCGAAGAGATCATCGCCGATGTGGATGATGCTGCCAGTGAGATCGTGTTGCTAATTCACTGGACCGGAGGCCGGCACTCCGAGCTTCGCATGAAGAAGAACCTCACCGGCAGGCACAGCCGCTGCACAGATCTGGAAACGATTGAAGTCCTGCGCCGGATGTCCGGCAGGTTTCCGGATGACCAGATCGCCGCGACCTTAAATCGGCTGGGGTTGAAGACCGGAACGGGTAACACCTGGAATGAAGGCCGCGTCCGCTCGGTCCGCAGCTATCATGAGTTGCCCGCCTATAACGCTGCCCTGGCGCCACGTCAGACCGTCACCCTGGAGCAGGCATCCGAGCGGCTGGGCATCAGCCACAAGGTCATACGGCGGCTGATCGAATCAAACAAAATACCAGCTACTCAAGTCGTGCCGTGGGCGCCGTGGGAAATTCCGATAGAGGCGATCGAGTCTGCGGAGGTTGTGCAAGAGGTCGCCCGCGCGAAGCGCCGCCCACGTCACTTGACGACCGCTAATGGACCATCCATGCCGATGTTTGCTGAAATTGGGGAAGATACTGGAAGTCGGAGTAGGGAATGAGGGCCCGTCGGCCTGAAACCGACGGATAAACATCTATTGATTTCAGCTATGTAGCAAGGAGGTGCAGAATGTCGCAGGATCGCCTGGCCCAAGAAACAGCGCATCTTCGCGGCGGTCGATGAACGCTCCGGTTGCCAGATCAAACACCATACTGCGATTCAGTTTCGGATTGAAGGTGAAGTCAAAGTTGTCCAGGGTCTTGTTGGGATCGCGGAAGGCGGCGAGTTTGCGCCGCCGCTCCAAGAGCCGGTCGGAGCGCCGCGTCAACTCGTCAGAGACCAGCGTGGCTAGCAGGTCGATCGGCGCCATGGGTTCGGCTTGCGCTTGCCGCAGTCGCGTTTCCAGCACTGCGGCCATACCACCGAGACGGAGTTGGCGCAGGCTGCGTTGTAGTTCGTTGAGATTCATTCTTCGTTCTCCTGGGTCTTGCTGTCAATGAGGTCGCGATACAAAGTCAGTTGCCGGATGATGGGATCTACCTGGCGAAGCGTCAGGGCGGGCCGGCGTTCCAGCCAGCGGCGAGCGAAGCCATACGGGTTGGCAGGGAGCCCGACTTCCAACGCGGCGGCGCAGGCATCGTCGGTGAGCGCGGCGCCGTGCTTGCGCGCCAAGCCGGTCAAGCCCATGATGCGGCGGATGGACTCTGGCCCATCGCGTCGGTACGTCTGCTCGGCGACCGCACCGATATGAGGCCCGATGTTGCCGCAACGCGCCAGCAGTTGGGCGGTGGGGCGTGGCGTCTGCGCGGGCTTGTCCTCGTCCGGGATGCGATGCCGGCCGCGCTCCTGGCTGCGGTGCTCGCGCAGCAGTTGCCCCGTGCGCGGATCCAGCACTCGCACCACGTGGCCGTCCCACTGCACTTTTACGCTGCGGCCGATCCAGCCTGGCGGCGCACTGTAGTAAGCGGCATCGACTTCGACGCAGCCATCCAGGTTCACGCGCCGGTCGCCAAACTGATACACGCGGAACGGCTCCAGCGGCAATGGCAGCAGCGACGGCTTCTCTTCGCCGAACATGGCTGCTACCTGGCGCTTGGTGGTGCCATGGATGCGCGTGTCGGCCCACTTGGCTTCCCAGTGATCCAGGTAAGTCTGCGCCTCTTCCAAGCTCTCAAAGCGCAAGCCCTTCAAGGGTGTGTTCTTGGCGTGCCCCACGCCGCGCTCTACTTTCCCTTTGCGATCCGGATCAGCGACGCGGCAAGGCAGCGCGATGGCGCCATAGTGAGCCAGCATGTCGCGATACAACGGATTTAAGGCGGGATCGTAGATGTCCGGCTTGAGTACGCCTTCGCTGAGGTTATCCAGCACGACCGTGCGGCAGGCGCCACCCAGCCGGCGGAACGCTTGCTCGTGTAGTTCGGTCCACGTGCGCGTGCTGGACTGGAAGGTGAGCAGGCGAACGGCCTTGCGGCTGTAGCCCAGCGTGAGTACGAACAAGCGTGTACGCCGGTAACGGCCAGAGTGCGGATCGCGCACCATCGGCCCGCTGCCGTAGTCGACCTGCGCTTCCTCGCCGGGTGGCGTGACGATGACCGCACATGCCGACTTTGCTGGCTGCCCGCGCAACCGGCCAACAAAGCGCTTGACGCTGGCATAGCGCCCCGTGAAGCCATGGCTGTCCACCAGGTCCTGGTAGATCGCCTTGGCGTTCCGCCCCTTGCTCAGCGACAGTTCGATGAAGTCGAAGTAGGGCTCGCAGGCACTCCCCGTGGGACTGCGTCCGGGCAGCGGGATCGGCGCCGAGTCGGGGGACACCGTTGGCCGGTTTTGGGCAGGCTCCGGCCGGAGCCGCGATGGAGTCGGTGGACACCTCATTGGCCGGTTTTGCCGGCGAGCGCCGGCCCCAACCGCCTGGAGCCCGGATGGCGACTCCGGCCGCTTTCAGGTAAGCTCCTGCCGTTTCCCGGCGAATGCCTGTTTCCTGCTGGATGCGCCGCAGCGGCCAGCCCAGCCGCCCCAGCGCGATGACTTGTTGTCGCTTTTCTTCGCTCAAGACATTGCTCACGTCGATGGAGGGTAATCCCTCCGTCGTTCTCAATGTCTTGCCGATTTCTATTGGCCGGTTTTCAGCTGTCCCTCATTGGCCGGTTTTGGGTGTCCCCCGAGGTAAGTCTGAGTATCAGCCGGATTCCATATCGCTTAGAGATGGTGCGCACGTAGGTCGTCGTCCAAACGCCTAAACCTTTGGTTGTTCCTAATTTCAGGCGACGCGCGTTCGACCCTATTCACCAGATCGCGAACGGTACCGTCAACCCAGATGGCTGTTGTGTCCAGGACGTCCAATAGCCGCAGAGTTGATTCGCTAAAGCGCTCAGGATAGTCCGTAGCTATGAGGCGCTCGATCAGCGACGAGTAGTGCTCATACGGCATTAGGAACGGGCTGATGGTATCCACGGCCGCTGGAAATGCGTCACCAGCGTATGTAGCTGCCATAGCAAGGTTGAAGGCGGAAGTAGGTTCGAGGAAGCGACGATCCTTCGGCCAGTTTGACTCGAACCAGGTACCCACACGGGTTGACCACATCGCCTCGCCTTTGTCGCCAGCTCCCTGGAGACGCCGGAAGATTACCCCGCGACATCTGCACGCCCCTCTGCGTCAGTAGCTCTCAAGGCGGTCGAGCGTAACTTGGACGTAACGGGCGACCGCGGCATCACCCCCGAGTAATCGATCGCCGCACCGTCGAACGCTCCCGCTAAATTTCATTGACTATTTTTGCTTTATTTGTCTATTTACTAACCTATGCTCCCTCAGTTGTTGCCGGTCGCTCTCTACTGTCAATGTTCGCATTCTCCTCCGCCGCCCAGACAGGGCAGGAGACAATCGGAAATACAGTTCATGGAAAATCCGTCTCGGGAGCGTACTGCGGCGTAGCGTTGCTGATGGAATCTGGGCCACCCAGGACGCCAAGGCTGTGCAGAAACTCTCTCCCACCATTTCCAAAACCAAAGGCTGCACAGACCCCAGTACCGACCAGAAGGAGACGGCCTACAAGTCGGTCCTCATCCACGGATCGTATTGGGATTACGACGATTCCGACAAGTCCATCCGGATGACCTTCAGCGAATGGCAGATCTACCACCCGACCCAAAAAGGTCTCGAACGCGACGATCAGAAGGGCTATCCCGCGCAACCGCCGCTTTACGGCATCCCGAAGGTGCTTCTCATCGGCGTCGCCTGCTTCGCACACTTAGGCAAGGAGGTCGCCCCGCCTGCGAATTTGGACGTTTCATATAAGGTCGCCACCACGCAGGTAACCGCCGCCAACATCGCCAATCTCAAGAGCGTGCTCAACGCCTGGCTGGGAACCGCTTCCGCCGAGACCGGCGGCAGCGGAAGAAAGCCGGACGACATAGTCTGCAAGAACGGACTCCTCGCCTCTAGCGAGATTGCCGACGATTTGCCCTACGACCTGGCGGTCACCGTGGGCGCATCCCTCGGCACCGACCAGGGTGGCCAAGGGGGTCAGAAGACGCAGGACTGCGCGACCAAGACCAAGTCCAGTTGCGTCAACGGCGCCCGAACGTTCCATAACATCGATGCGGAGTATTGGGATATCAGCGCCGCGGTCGCCCTCCCCGGGGTCCGCGAGCCGCAGTACGCGCCCACCAATCCTGCGGTCCAGATGGGGCCCACCCGGCACACGGATTTCTACGGCGTCTTCGATATCTATCCGTTTGCGAGCGTCGCAAGCAAGACGTCGCTCGCGCCGCACTTCGCCATCGGCATCCCGGTCACCGGCAAGGTGTTTTACCGGCCGTTCTTCGGCATCGGGGAAAGCATCACCGGCGCACCGTGGTTCCGTAAGCGCAATATCCCGCAGATCGGTCTGCTGTACGGCGTCGTGTACCTCAACCAGCAGGTGGCCGTGCCGAATACCGCCGGAACCGGACTCAAGATCGGCTATTCGAGAACGCTCAAGGGGACTCTCGGACTGGAGATCTCGCTCAGTCCGCTGCTGGGCAAGATCAAGGCGCTGGGCGGAAGCTCCAGTTCTGGCTCCGGCGGTGCCGGTGGCGGCAAGTCGAAGACGGCGGGGAGCACGGCGCAATGAGTCGCCGAACAACGCTGCTACTCAGCGCCGTTATCGTGGCGGCCGGGCTTTCGATTCCGCGCCTGAATCCTCCTGCGGTCGCCATCGCGCAGTCGCAACCCCAAGCCACTGGCGATGACGAGGACCAGGACGGGGTCCCCGACTCCTGGGAATCGAACGGCGTCTCGATCACCACCCTTTCCGGCAAGAAGTGGCTCGACCTCAAAGGAGATAAGGCATCTCCCACCGCCAAGGATGTCTACGTCTGGGTGGACTGGATGAACGCCTCCGCCGGCCACAACCACCGTCCGCAGGAAGCCGCTATTCAACTGGTGAAGGACGCGTTCGCTGCACACAACATCGGGCTGCACGTCTTCTACGCCGACAAGTATTTCAACAAACCGCTCAAAGAGGTCGATCCGCTCGGCTCCACCGCAGATGACGAGTACGACTGGTCGGAGTTCGACAAGCGGAGAGACGAGCGCTTCCCCAAGGAGTTGCACGGCAAGTTCCACTATGCTCTATTTGCCCACCTGATGGGTGGCCGGGAACCAGCAGCGGCATGTCACGCGATCTCGGAGCCTACGATTTCATCGTGTCACTGGCCGGAATCGAAGGCCCGAAGAATCCCGCCGGCACCACCCAGGACCAGGCCGGCACGTTCATGCACGAACTCGGGCACAACCTCGGCCTCCATCATGGCGGCGGGGAGGACGACACCACCTACAAGCCGAACTATCTGAGCGTGATGAACTACTCCTTCCAGTTCCAGGGACTCATCCGCGACCAAAAGCCGGGTCTATTCGATTACTCCAGCTTCGCGCTCGATAAACTCAACGAGGATAGCCTCGATCCCACCGCCGGCATTACTTCCGACCAGTCTCTGTCCCGGTGGGGCAGTTACCGGTTCTGCACCTGCACCGAAGATGCAATCCGCGTCGACTCCATTTTCGGCCCCATCGATTGGAGTTGCTCAAGGGCTCCGTCCACTCCGGCCAAGGTTAGCCGCACGGTGCGCTACGCCGATACCGTTTCGGAATGCCGGATCAAGCAACTGCCGGGATCGGACGCCGATTGGACTCATCTCGTTTTCATCCCCCAACCCAAGCAGGAGGGCGCATCCGGGAGCCGCATGAAAGAGGCCGATCGCGGCATGGCTGCCCGCATTCCCATCCCGCCCGTCACCAACCTCACCGTCGCCAAGGCTGCCGGCGGCATCAAAATCGAGTGGTCGGGCACGCCTCTCGACCTGGTCATTGCCTATCGCGTATACCGCAGCGAAGCCGGGGCGCCGCCCGGCGCCTGGCCGCCACCGACGCGACCTCCTATATGGACACCACCGCCCGCGAGGGAGTCGAATACGAATACTTCGTCCGCTCGCTCACCGCCGCCATACGCGGTAACGACCCCGTGTATCTGGATCCGGACAGGTTGGACGACTTTCGTGCCTGGGTGGCCCCTAGCCGCGGAAAGCAGTTCGCCACCATGGGGATGACCGCGCCCCCCGAGAACTGGGCCGCGCCCAAGGTCCTCTTCCAGACCGAACCGTCCCGGCGTGTTAAGATCGTGGCCGGGAAGTAATCTGTGCCGTTTTTGAGATGGGTTCTGGCGACGGTGGTCTTGCTGATTCCGGCATTGTCCGCCTACTCGGTCCAGCGTCAACGCGAGGCAGACGCCTCCGCCGCCCGCCGGATGCCCGCGTGGCCGCCCGTCGGCCTTTCAATCCGGACGCAAAGTAAACGAGTCGCCGAACTCCGCTGGGAGCCGTCCCGTCTGGAGACCGTGGTTGCCTACCGGGTCTACCGCAAGGTGGGCGGCGGCGATTTCCGTCCGCTGCAGACCGTGACCGTCCCACGCTTCCTCGACAGGAAGTCGCCGCCGGGCGACGTGGAGTATGCGGTCACCTCCATCGACTCGCGCGCGGGAGAAAGCGATCTCAGCAAACCGGCGAAACGCCTATCGGTCCCGTAGCGCGGGTCATTGTCGGCACTGGACCCGCGATACACTCATGCGCCCTTTTGGCCTCCGCTGGCAAAGCGCAAGCAGACGCAGGCAGGGGAAGGCCATCCGATCGTCACCCGATGAGGCTCTGGATTCGGGTGCTTCGGCGCCATCACCGCGGCACTTCCGGCGACTGAAGTCGTTCACGAACCGCCGTGACATTTGCGGATCTCGATACTCTGGCCGTTCAAGATGGTTCGCGCTGGGCACTGGGGGCAAGATTGCGAGTATGGTGTCCAGCCATTGTTCGAGCATGGCGCGGAACCGCCGCGGCCGGCTGTATTCCACACATCCCAGTTGATTGGCGAGCCCGACCTCGCCGAAGATGGGAATCGAATCCGTTCCTTTAACCTTGATACGGTAACTGAGCCACATGTACATGTCCAGAATGACCGGCGATGCTGCCAGGACCTTCACGGCCTCAACTTCGTGTGGTCGACGTAGCCATCAACGGACTGGCTCAATCCGTAGACAAGTTTTGCCACGCTGTAAATCTCCCCCCACTTCTTCAGAATAGCGTGAGCTTACGTCACGCTGAGGTGAGGTTGGACATTACCTGGGTGCCGCATTGTCGATGTGACCAATAACCACACGTCCACTCCCAATCCCGAGATTCAGACTGAGACACTACGCTCACTGGCTGCTTCGAAGAGTTGGCCACTTGCAAGTTGACGCGTCGCGCCCAAGCCACGAGGGTCTGGGGGGCCTGGATCCATGACGCCAAGAGGTTGGCATCCTCGCGCGCGCGTTTCGACAGATCGCTACCGATAATACGAAATAACGCCTTCGGCATATCTGACGGTCGCCCACGCATTCACTTCCTCGGTGCAACTCAGCTGCCAGCGGGTCGACGGTCCTCCGCGCGAAGGTCCCGAATTAGTTGATGAAGCGCCTGCTGGTAACTATCGTGGTCCTTCCACGTGGAGAAATCCGGATGAAATACTCCCGGATCTCTCGCGCCGAATCCTTGCCGGTATCGGAGTCAAAGGCCTGCCAATCACGAATGCTGGTGAACGGCACTAAACTGATCGGGAAGAGCATTTGCCGTGTCTCGCGGACCTCCCGGCGTCGCGCGTTCGCGATCTCCGTTTTTACCCATTCGCTACTCATGCTCTCGTCAGAGAGAATCAAGAGGAGGCGATCATAAACTCGAATCGCTTCGTCAACCTGTTCGTGCAGCTTCCTACCTGCTTTAACGTCGTGCGGCGCAAACCAGCAACGCACTCCTCGGCTTTGCAGGTCAGCGTGCAGCCGATCCGCAAAGGCCTGATCTTTGCTGGAATAACTAATGAAGCATGAGTAGAATTCGACGGGCGCCACGACGAGGGATCGCATATAGGTTATGAAATTCTCCGGGATTCCTGCACCGCGGAAAAATAGCTCAGGCCCCTCGCCATTCGACCTGTAGACAGTGTCGACGCTGATTTGTGTAGGGCCGGTGTGCCTGGCGGTGTTGAGCCCCTTCACTCTTCGAAGATCGATTCCGTCAAGTGTGACCCATTCCAATGACATACCGTCGCAGTCTGCATTGGAGAGATCAACCCTGGTCAGAAGGGTGTTCTTCAGGGTCGCACGAATCAAACGTGCTCCCCTCATATTAATATTTCTGAAACAGGTGTCGCCAATGACCGTGTTTTCCATGTCTGCTCCCTGAAGGGACCCGCCGACGACCTGCGTCCGGGTGAGTTCTGCGCCCTTGAGCGTGGAGTTTTTCAACTGAACATTGAATAGCAGAGTCTCGGTGAGATTGGCACCCGTCAAGTTGCTGCTTGTGAGGTCAACGTCAAAGAAGCGCGCACGAGAGAATCGTGCGTTAATACAGACCACTCGAGCCATACTCGCGTTTAGGAATTGAGCTCCTTCGAGGACTGCTTCGGATAACTCGGCATCATCCAACGTTGCGTTCTCGAACACTGCCCCAGTCAGATCGACGCCGCCGAGATTTGCATGTTTGAATTCCGCCCTATGAAAGTTGCTGCCGGCAGTAAGCACTCCCTTCATGTGCGCGCCATTGAACCGCGTGAGTTCAACGTTGGCATTTTTCAAACGAGCCGCACTCAGGTTCGCTCTACTCAAGTCGGCACCCTGCAACATTGCGCCTTCGAGATTTGAGTTGCTCAAATTACAATAACTCATTTGAGCAGTTCTCGCTATCACGTTGGAAAGGTCTGCGCCCCTCAGATTGAACCCAGTCATGCGATAGTTGGTGAGTTCAGCACACGCGAGATCGGGAACTTCCTTGGATCTCTCACGCCAGCTGTTCCAAATATCCTCGCCCTGCCTAAGGAGGCGGACATGGTCGGGGGTTTGCCATAGTGAGCTACAAGGCCGGAGATTCATTATATAAGAAAGCGACCTACGCATGAAGATCGCAGGCAACAGGCGACATTCAAGCACCGTTCTGGCGCAAAATTGGAACGCTATCAGCACGTACCGACTGAATTCAACGCTCTGTGCGGAGTTGCTCGAAACCACCGATAACACTACATGACGCTCTCGGGCTGGCCCAATGTGCAGCCTCGTCGAGTAACCCTAGCCGCAACGGGTACAAAGATCAGGTTCGATCCAACACAGAATGCCCGCTTAGCCCGATCGGCTACGGCTCCACGTCGTGAGTGTCTCGCCCCTGCAAAACGCGTGTAGCTGTCCCAGATTCCTGTTTGGGACAGTTCGCACTCTCATATTGGGGCTGTGCCGCCGAGCGACACGGGCTCCAACGGCGCGCGCTTTGCCGAACGGCTGCGGACGGTCAACCCCGCGCATGATGTTCGCCTTGGGCTGCTGGTCGGCACTCCGATACACTGGTCTATCCACGTAAAATGCGTCCAAACATATACCTCCCCCCAGCGGTTCAACAATCGATTCATCGACATATCAAGCGTGCCGTTAATCGCGCTGTTGAAGCACACAAATCAGGACAAGAGGATGAGGACACGCTTACCGGCCAATTGGGTGCCTTCCTCAGAACTCCACGTCCACGATCGGTTACAGTCACGGCCGATAATGTCCCGGGTACATGGACTTGGCGTCTGGACTACCGGAAGCTTCGCGGACGCGGACCAAAAGCGACTGAACGAATTCTCGGCGCTGATGGGATCTTCGATTTGGTTTTGACGCACGGAGGAGAACAAACCCGAAAGGGATCACTATTTCAGGCAAAGACTGGGGCCGAGGACAGGCAGCGGCTCCTTGCTCAACTGATCAGGTTGTCGACCTGGAAAGAGGCTGCCTTCGTTATCCGCTACGGCCACGATGCCTACACGGCAATGGCCTTCGATAGCGCCTTCAACCTGGCGAACGGATTACCCGGCACAAGTAATGTCCCTCTTGACGCATTCATCATGGACTGGTTCGTCGCTTGCCTAGTGGGAGACTCCGAGCTTTACTACAGCTGGGAGGAACGGATTCTACAGTGGCGCGATCTGAAAGGAGAACGTATAGAGGCATCGTTTGCTGTCAAGCACCATCTAGATCTGCGGGTTGATGCCCCATTACCTGGCTCATACCGATACGGCCGCCGTATTGACGCAGACCAAATCCCTGAACATCGTATGGAAGCCACCGACGAGGAACTCCTTGGAATCGGACGAAGTGCAGCTATTTCCGACCTGAGACGTGCTAAGCGAGGGGCGGCAAAACGATATCACAGCGACCGCTACCAACAGCTCGAATCTGGGGAGCGCTACATACTCGACTTGAGATTGAAAGAGACTAACGCAGCCGCCGATCGTATCTCGGTACGGCTGAGAGCTGAGGAAGAGCCGAAGGCTGCCGAAAAGCCGGAACCCGAGCCTGACAGTCCGCAGGCCGAGCCCAAATCGAAGAGCGAGGGAAGAACAAGACGCACGTGACAAGCCGTTCTCGGACGGGGGACAACCTTAGGCGTTCGCCGTCTCCACCGAAATTGTCTCGTCGTCCGCGCAAGCCGTGGTATTTCCGAGCGTGCCGCATGGATGGGTGCTGCCGCTAAACGAGATCATTTTGAGGCGACGATTCAAGTGGGGCTGACTGGCACACAGGGGATCTCCGGTCAGCCTACCGATATTGGATATTGCCGCTCGCGCTTGCGCCTTCGTGGCGCCCCATCTTCCGTGCGTTTGCGCTGCAAGCGACGCGGGCGTGATCCACAACCGGGTCATGACGCTGGCCCACCTTCTTCGCGCCCACGTCCATCTAGGCGCCTCTCATCTCTTATGCCAGTAAACCAGTATTGCCTTTGGACAGGTTGTGAGCGATTGATACCAGACTGTATTCTGTGAGGAGGCCCCGCCAGAGAGTCGCACCGTGATCTCCGCGAGTTGCGCCCGACCCATGAAGATGGAAATGACAAGGAAGCTTTCGTCCCTGATTTTTGCCGTGTCGCTGTTCCACGCTGCGGCCCAACAGATCGAGTTCTCAAATCCGGAAGGCCGAACAAATTTGGTGTCCGCATCGAGGAAGCTCACTAACACCGACATCATCGACCTGCAGCGTGCTGGTCTGAGCAGCGACGTCATTACAGAAAAGATCTCTTCGTCACCCTGCGATTTCGATACGTCGCCTCCTGCACTGACCCAGCTGAAAAACAACGGCTTGTCTGATTCAATTCTTCTCGCCATGGTCAGGTGCCGGCCCACTTCAGTAGCCTCGCCTGTCCCGGCCTCAAACCCGACGTCGAACGCAACGCCTACTAGCCTGGAACCGGCTGCCCTTTCGCCGAACGGGTCTATCAGTGCAGAGGGTGTCAAAGGCTATGTCGTGACATACGTCAAGTCCGATAGAAGGTGGAAGCTCGGATTTCGAAGCGAGCCATACGACAAGATCTCCGACTATTTCGAAACCCAGTTGACCGCGGCCCTGGACAAAAAAGGCGTCCACAGGATGCCCGTTCTGGATAGAGGGTGTTTCAAGCTGACCCTCGAATTGCTGGAAGTGACCAGCCATCCAGCAATGGTCAAGAAACCAGGCGTTGACGTCGCCGCGAACGTGTTAGTGACGGATTCGTCCGGTCGCCTTGTCTACGCCCGTGGATACCGCGGGGAGTCACGCACCATGATGAATACATGGGGGCACTTGATCAATCACGCGGTCGAGGAGCTGGTTAAGAACATTTCTGGCGACGAGAATTTTGTTAGGGCGATTAGCACAGGCCGCCCTTGAAAGCCGCACAATCTGCTCCGGTTTGCCCAGACTGCAGAGCTGGCCTACACGGGCCAGAAGTCCGGTTGTGGGACGTGTCCAGCTCGGGACGGATCACGCAGCCAATCGGAAGTTCGGAGACCGGTCGAATACGTTTTGAGCCCCGATGGGGACCCGAAGAAACGCAGCCGATAACACCAGATATCGTGCCCGTACGATGGTAGCCGACGCCGGCGCGGCTTGACCTTTGTCCGCGTGGCCGAGGATCCGCCCGGAACGATGGCCATCCCCGCACAAGGTTGTTGACCGTGCTTTCTGGTACCCTATTTCGTTCATGGACGACATCATCAGGCACATCATCGAAACCGGAGGAGATACAGCGCTCAAGTCGGCAATCGGTTCGGCTCTGACCGGCGTTGCATTGGCCTTCGGAAAGTGCTCAACAAGAAGGATAAGAAGGCAATCGACAAGGCCGCAGAGATGATGGTGCAAGTCGCCACGTTCGAAGACATCGAGCGGTACGATTCGAAGCTGGAAACCATTCGTGCCACGACGACGATACATACGGGTAAATATAGGGCCGCGCCGAAGAAGGCCGCTTCAAAGAGAGTCAAACCGGCGAAAAAGGCTCTGAAGAAGGTGGCGCCAAAGAAGGCCGTGGTGCACAAGAGGGCTGCACCAAAGAAGGCTGCGAGGGTCGTTCGATGAGCATCATCGCCTCTCGACCGAACCGCCACTGAGACCTCTGTACGGATCGCCATTCGGACGAAACTCTCGTCAGCCTTACAGAACCGGACTTCGGACGCGGATCCCCGCTGGGCCGCTCTCTATTGCGGGCACCCTCGTTGCAATCCTCGTTGCACAGTGGTGGGCCGAGAGACGCCTTGGTATTCTTGGATATGGCTGCTGTCCACGAGCTTAATGCGGCAGGACCCTCGACCATTGAGCGGGCGTTTCCATCCGAGATGCTTGCGGTACTTGTTAGCGCCCTGAGGAGCGCACCGGACCTTGCCCGCTTTGTCAAGGACGTCATTCGCGTACGCATCGTCCTCGATGCGAACAGCGTTCACGACGAACTCAGCTTCCGCCTCCGCAGGCGATCGCCGGTCGCTCGTACGGACCTCCACGAAATGATCGACGCCGGAGTGGTCGAGGCCTTCATTCCTCGGTTTCTCGATGGTGAGATCGCTGACCACGCGCACGAGGTCGGGGAGAGATTCGGAAAGACAGCAGAAGAGGTTTGGGCCGCGTATTTGGAGTTTCGACCGCGTCTACGGCTTTACGACCCACAAGAAGCGCACGATCCCGTCGCGGCAGAAATCGACCCAGACGACGTGCTGTACAAACGAGTGTTCGAGGAGCTTGGCGCAGATGTAGTTCTCACGCAGGACAAACATTTTAAGGAAATGAAGGTGCCCTCGTTGGGCCGCATGCCGCACGCGCTACGGGAGTATGCGCGGTCAAGCAGCGTCTCAATAGGCATCGCCTGCGGCTCTGGGTTTGTTTTGGTCCTCGGCTTCGGCAGTCTGAAAGGTTTATGCGCAGCGATGGACGTGTTTCTCTCGACCATCGGGCGGCTGCCGGACTGGGCAAAACTCCTGCTCGTCGGTTCCTTCGCGGCCCTAATCGTACATCCCGCGAGCCGCGAAAAGCTGAAGGAACAGTGGACGCGCCTTTGTGAAGGGATGGTTTCTTTAGCGTCTGCTCTTGGTCCGTTCCTGGGAGAAATCGCGGTCGTCTATGTCACGGCGAGCGCCCAAGCGAAGAGGATAAGCGAGGAGTTACGTCATATCCTGCCGGAGACCCGTCCCAAGACTGCGATCCAGCTCATTCGGTTGATTCTGTTGACAAGTGTTGAGCCTATGTCTATTGCGGACATCGCGGTCCGGATGCATTGGGAAGGTCTTATCGGCGGAGATGAAAATCTTGGTCAGGATATTGAGAAGGAACTGAGAGGCAGCGTCCAATTCATCGAGGCGGCGCCGGGTCAGTGGATTCTCCGCGAGCGCTCCGGCGAATGCGTGGCGAAATCCGCCTCGGCGCCCCCGCCCGGTCCGGCACTCGCGTTGGGCTCCAATAAAGGGTTCACGGTGCAGCCCTTCTTCTTCACCGGCATGAGCGGAACTGATTCTCTTACGCAGATCTGGGACACTGGCTTCTCATTTCCCAGTCGCAGCCCGAATAGAACGCCACTCCGAGTTCGCCGCAGCAAGAGAGCACCTGCACGGAGACGCGCACGCTCTCCAAAATCGCCGAGGCACGCATAGCGATCCGGGGCGTCCCCCGTCAAATCGAGCGTTCGCCCGGGTGCCGTCAGCGTCGAGTGCCGTCCCTGTGCAGCAACTCGCCACGAGGAGTGCATACGAAATTATGGCGGCGAAAAGGCGAAGGAGTGCGATGATGTGGCCTATGGGTATCTCCCCGCAAGGCGCCGAACATCTGAGGATGAAAATTGGCCGGGCTTACAAGCATGTCAAAGAGTTCGACTCCTTGGTGGTCGCGCATTGCACGCGGTCTGACCTATTCAACGCAACGGGTCGCGTCGATGTTCAGAATGGGCGCTATATCGTGCGCGTGGAATACGCGCTGCAGGACGGAGACATTGCCTTAAGCCTTGGTGATTTCGTTTACAACCTTCGTTCCGGGTTGGACCAGCTCGCCTGGCAGATGTGTCTGTCGGGTGGGGGCGATCCTGGCGTGGACACGATGTTCCCAATACATGAAAGAGACGAGCCAAAGAGCGAGGCGAAATTCCTGAAGCGCGTGAAGGGAATGCCTCCAGCCGCTATCGACATAATCAGAGAGCTTCAGCCATACCAGCGCGGCGCGGACTTCAGGCAGCATCCGTTATGGCAATTGAACGATCTCGGCAATCTCGATAAACATCGCATGCCGGCGGGTCGCAGTTCGGATAGCAGCTTTCATATCGAACCGGTGGGATACACCAAGAACGACCTCGACCAGGGCTTTGAACTTAGCTGGCCCCTCGCAGCCCGGGACAAGGTGAAGTTGGAGGGAAAGACACTAACTCTGACGTTCGGCGAACCAATCGATAGCGATACGCCTTCTCCCGTCCCTCTTGAACTGACAAGGCAAGACATCGCTGAAATTTACCGTTTCGTTCGGGAAGATGTCGCCCCGAGATTTTCGCCTTTTCTGCAGAACGCATCCTGAAGGCTATTTGCTCTGCCGCAGGGCGGCCGCTTAAAGCGTCCGTCTTCGAAACATCGACGTTGCTCTTGGACCTGGCCCCGACTCCGCTCCACGACGCAGCTCATTTGGCCACGTCGGTCCCCCGAATCACATTCTGGGAAGTGCGGGCGGAATACGCGCCACTCGGAGAATGCTCGGTGGTCCAGTCGGGCCCCCGCGGCTACCGATAATAACGAATATCGCTCCGGCTGCTGGCCGGCCAGGGTCGGCGACGTTTTACTCTTCCAGGGTCTCTCGCACGCGCTCGGTGATCACTGCCGGATCGTCGTCGATGGCGAATATGGCCGACCGCTCAAGTCCCTGCGGGCCCATGATGAGCACCCGAAATCCACCCTTGAATGGATCGGCGGCGATCCACGCCTCGTGCGGGCCGCGCGCATTCCGGCCGCCCGCAACCACTGCAGCTTCGATCCGCTCGCGTCGGCTGCCGGGTATGCCCTTGATTTCAAAAACTGTGAGTGGCATCTCGTCTAGGCCGCTCCACCAAGGAGACTCTTTAATCTGGTCTTGAGCGCCACATCCGACGGCGATCCAACCGGCCGGCGGAGCCATGTGTCAAACATGTTCCTCGTCAGCCGGTGTTGGGTGACAGGTTCCCGCGACTCCACGACAAATTCGTGCAGCCCTTTCGGATCGTACTTGACGTGCTCGCAGCGTGGGAAGCGCTCGATCGCCAGACCAAAGGCCTCGTAGAGCGTCCGTGCATCCAACTCCACAGCGTGCTCGATGCCCTCCCCGTCACGGAAGGAAACCCTACACTGTTTCACGGAGAGCAGCATAGCAAGTTTCGCCTTATCTTCGCCAGTGAGGTTTCCTTAAGCTCAGCGCACACCGGCAGGCACTTGGCCGGAGTACATCACATAACCGGTGCGCCGCAATCAATCGAGAAGATGTTCGGGGGCCGCGGCCGTATATTGCAACTACGGTTATGCGCCTTCCTCGGTACCCGGATATCCGCTCTTTCGTAAGACTTTCACAGGATCGTCGCCAAACCTGAAGCCGTAATCGATGCCGCCAAGAGATGCACTCAACTGGAGTTCCTTGTGCAGCGCCGCCATTTCAACGAGTGGCGTCCATTCAGGTCCCGGCAGTAAGACCGCTAGGTATCGTGCAACTGCACTTCTCAACCGCAGGATGACCACAATACCGGGCCACTTCCCCTTGATTGGAACAATGAACGTCTGTTGCTGCGGCACGGGTTCGGGATATGCCTGCAAGATCGTCTCGGGTGGCTCATCTGTCGCATCGAGCACTCTTCGCACCAATTGAGCGTTGTTACTGACTGCGTAGGCATAGCCGAAACGCTGGAACGCGGCTAGGTAGGCGCAGCGAAAGGCGGCGCGCCAGTATTTCTCAGGAACGAATCCGAGGCTAAGGGTCAGGGAGATCTCGGCCCCGTCGCAAAGCCCACTTCGAATCGCATCTACCCCAGCCCCGTTGCTTGCCTTCCCCACGATCTTGATGTTGGTCGTCTCACCAGTTCCAATTCGCCAGTCAACGTTTGCCACGACGTGACCAGCCTGGTTGTGCCACACGGCATCGAGTCCGGCCCCGCGTCCTTCGAGTGCGTCCAGTGACTCCATCGCGCTCACGAGATTTCGATCCAGTTCGCTTCCGTCGGTGTTATTGCATTTGGTGCAGGTCAGCGTGACAAGATTGCCCCCGAGAGCCGACGGAATGACGTGCTCAAGGCTCAATCGACCGTCCTCTACCGATTCGATAGTGAAGCGTCGCATACAGAGAGGGCACACTACTTCGGCTGCAATCTCAGGACACACAGTCGCGAGACCGGCGGACATCACTCCAAAAAGCTTTCTCGCAATATCTTTACTATTCGACACTCATTTCTCCCTAGCCACATTCCCGGCGACTTTGTCCTCGCGCATTCCCACAAACCGTGAGTGTCGAAGGTGGCCATCTAGCGTCCATTCCACGAATTCGAACTGACCCACGAGCGTCGGCGCAAGCCACCGGCATTCCTTCATCTTCTCTGCAGTGAGCCCCTCGCCCCAGCGCCCACTCTTTGCTTCGGGGAGATTTGTGAAAGGGCACGTCTCCGTCGCGAGCGTTGCGAAGCGTTTGAATAGCTGCGCGCGCGAAGACGGCGTGAACCCGCTGCGGGTTCGCCCGGCGTACATCAGTTTGCCGCCGTCATAGTAGCCGAACACAAGGGCATCGAAGTTTCTGGAGGCCGGCGTATATCCGCCGATCACGAATGACTGCTCTCGATTCACGCGCATTTTCTGCCAGGCGCCAGAACGCTGGCCGGGCTCGTACCGACTGTCTCGCCGTTTGGCAATCAGCCCCTCAAGCGAATTCGCCTTCACGGATCGGATCAGGTCGGACAGACCCGCGTCCAACTCGGGCGATTCGCGAATCGGCTCGTCCAAGTTCGGCAGCACGCGATCTCGCAGCAATTCTCGACGTGTGGTGAGGGGATCGTTCATGATCTCTTTGCCGGCGAGAACCAGCAAGTCAAAGACGTAATAGACCAGTGTGGTTGTGCCGGCTCCGTAGTTCTGAAGCGCAGAGAATGAGGGTCTGCCCGATTCATCCAGCGCGACGATCTCGCCGTCGATGACGGTTTCATCGGGCATCGCCGCCAGGGCCTGGACAATGGCCGGATACTTGGCATTGAAATCCTTATCGTTTCGCGACCGGAGGTGGACGCGGCCTCCGCTCTTGATCGCCTCCGCCCGAAAGCCATCGAGATTTAAGTTCGTACAGCCAGGCCCGCCCTCCGGCAGTTTCTCGGTCCGCAGCAGGAGCATGGGTTCGACGAATCGAGCTTTGATCTGGCGGCATCCAGAAACCAGTTTGACCCAATTGCTCTGCGTCTATTCAACTCGGTCTTTGGCCTTGCCTTCAGCGACTGTCTGCCATTGCATGTTGCTGGGCGTGTCGGCACCGCCGCGTTTGAGCGGGATGATGTGATCGACGACATAGCCATGACAGGTTCCAGCGGGCTGTCCCGTCGATGGACACGGGTGCAGGCTCTGGAACTCTCGAAGAGCGGTGGCAGACCGTTGCGCCGGTGCCGTTCGGCTGCGCTGGGCGTTGCGCTTGGTCGCGTCGCTCGCTCCGCGGTGAAGTTCGGCGATCGCCAGCACACGCTGCGACGGCCATGACGGCCACCGCGAGAAGAATCCGAATCACGGTGTACTGATCGACAGCGGTG
The DNA here is from genome assembly GCA_963811575.1 of uncultured Solibacteraceae bacterium. Classification (GTDB taxonomy): domain Bacteria; phylum Acidobacteriota; class Terriglobia; order Bryobacterales; family Bryobacteraceae; genus Solibacter. The sequence continues at coordinate 25,752 of CAWERY010000020.1, forward strand.
CCAAGAAAGTTTAGGGGCGGTTTAGAGCGAGGGCGTGTTACTGCGCCTCATTCTGCGCTTTCTTGACGGCGAAACGCATCGCCTCGACGTACTCGGCGGTGCCCTCGAGCAATGTCGCACATCGATTGCAGACGACGTAGTGGTCCTCGAATGCGATCACCTGCTCCTGTGAGAGCGTGCCCCTGACGTATGCCTCGGCGAGCTCTTCTGGGTTGGCCGGGCACTCGTTGGCAGGCATTATCACGACTCGATGGTAGGCCGTTACGCGGAGTAGCGCAATGGACTTCGGGATTAATGATACGGGTCGTACTATCAGGGAAGTACCGCCGACGGGACAAGATAGGTCCCGAACGCAGGCAGCCGGCGGGTGCGCCACTTTGTCAGGCCATATCTGTTCGGTGGCGAATGCGCCGAAACACTGGCAGTTCGAAGCTACCGATATTGCCGGATATTGTGTCGTCGCACTCCACTTGGCTCACACTGAATGAGCCATGCGACGTGCGCAGGGTGCTACTCGTCGCCGCCATCAATGTGGCGGTCACTTCTAAAGCGCACCTGAAATCCGCGGTTCTGAGCCCCTGCAAGCGTTCGAATCTCTTCCGGCAGGTCGCTAACGCCGACCGTCGGCAGGAAACTTTCGTATTTCTTAGCGGTGGTCGGTGCCTTCGATGGACTGATCGCAGCCTGCATCGTAGAAACAAACTCCCGCTTGAGATGGAGGAACGCCTTACGTCGTGGCGAGTCGCTGGTGCTAGGCTTCGCATCAATACGCCGACAAAGTTCGTAGGAGAGCATTAGAACATCCAGGATTGGTGGACGCAAACCACTATACGCTGCAGGCTTATGCATTCCGAGCACATCTTGGTGTACATTCGGAAAAAACAAGCGCCCACGGTCCCAAAGAGAGGATATTCGCATTGCCAGTTGTGATTTTCGACGCGACATCTCGTCAAGAGAGACGACGTTTCCCTCCGTTCCGCACAACTCGCTGGCCTCAGAAAGCAATTCGATCACCTCGTTGGCCCAACTCCTCAACTCCCCAACCACATCATTTCTAGCAGCCCTGTCAGCGATGTGTAGATTGAACCAAGCTACGAGGGCGGCGACCAGACCTACCCCAACACCAAGAAGGCTTAGCGCATCGGTAAGGTTCATCGGTTGTTTATTCTCCGCGAGCATTCGCGACGCGGCGTGTCGAGACACCGGCCCGGTGAGTGCTTAAGGAATAATATTATACCGACGTTCGGTATGCCTCGTGGTTGTTGTTTCACGCTGGGCGAGTTAAGCCGATATTTGCGAACAGCGTTCAGCCCAAGTTGAATACCAGGAGCCGAGACTAGAATGAACGCACTTGTGCGTACTCTAAGAGAAGCGAACTATTCCCGGAGACACTAGCGCACAAACTCCAAAGCACGTCGGAATAGCGGCTCAAATCCAGTAGCTCCACTAGCTTTCGCCCTCGCCACGGCTGACTCGGCCGCCGGTCGTGCACACCCGAGATTGACGAGCGCCGCGAAGACATCACGATCGACGGACGTAAGAGTACCCGCAGGTAGGATTATTGAGCGGTCCTTGATTTCTTCAGCAATGGACGCCGAAACCTCGCCCGCGATCTTCGACAGCCTTTCGAGAAGGTCTCCAATCGTATCCAAATCCTTATCAGTTAGGCCTTCGGCTTGCGATTTCCGAAGTGGGGCGTGCGATGCGGCCAGTGCTGCTAACCGTTTCACTTCGATAAGCCTCGCCCGAATCTCAGGTTCGATCATGGTCTCGTCAGCTCGTGGCTCTCAATTTTCAGAGGCTCCAGAGATTTTATCAATGTTCGACCCTCGGAATACTGCAGCAGAATCGCTTGATGTCTTAAGAATTCCACGGTAAGGTCCACATGGCTACCGATATTGCCCATTAAGAGGACCTAAATGACTGATTTGATTGTTGTTCCGCAGGCTGCCCATTGGCAGCGATTGAAGCGCCTGGTGCTGGATAGCGTCTCCTCGCCGATCACCCGCCGCGTTTACAATCTCGGGCTCGACGAGTTCTTCGAGTGGTACGGGCGCGAACCCCGGCCCGGATTCACCAAGGCGACCGTCTGCCGCCTGGCGCGTTGCGCTGGAGGCCCGCGGGCTTGGCGCCGTTTCCATCAACGTGCGGATCACGGCGGTGCGCAAGCTGGCGGTCGAGGCCGCCGACAACGGGCTGCTGGCGCCCGAACTGGCCAACGGGATCACGCGGGTGAAGGGCGTCGCGTCCAAGGGCATCCGGTTGGGGAACTGGCTTTCCGTGAAGCAGGCGCAGACGCTGCTGAACACGCCGGATGTCACCACTACCAAGGGGCTGCGCGACCGCGCGATCCTGGCGGTGCTCCTGGGCTGCGGGCTGCGGCGGTCCGAGGTGGCGGCGCTCACGGTCGGCCACGTCCAGCAGCGCGATGGCCGGTGGTGCATCGTGGATCTCGTTGGGAAGCATGGCCGCGTGCGGACGATCCCGATGCCGACGTGGGTGAAGGTGGCGCAGGATGCGTGGACCGCCGGCGCCGGCGTCGCTGACGGATTACGTATTCCGCCCCGTGAACCGCGGCGGTCAGGCGCAAGGCGTCGGCCTGAGCGAGAAGGTCGTCTGGCAATTGCTCCAGGGGTATGCGGCGGCGGCTGGCGTTCCGGGGATCGCACCCCATGACCTTCGGCGCTCATGCGCGAAGATGTGCCGGGCGGCCGGCGGCGAATTGGAGCAGATCCAGTTGCTGCTGGGCCACGCTTCGGTGCAGACGACCGAGCGGTACCTGGGCACAAAGCAGGATCTGGTGCACGCGCCGAACGATGGGATCAAGCTGAGGGTCGCGGTCTGATCGCCAAGTCGGCATCGGGATCTAATGGAATAACGTAGCCTTGGGGTCTCGTCAAAAGCACTCGTCGAACGCACCTTCCTCATCGGAGAAATGCCAAAATGGGAAGAAGAAATGACAGCCAGACTGATTACTCTCCTGGTGGTAGTGTCCTCCACGTGGGCGCAGCCCAGCGGGAAACACTGGGTTACGACCTGGAGTACCGCACAGCCATTGATCCGCAACCAGCCACCTGCTCCGCGTCCGGCGGCGCAGAACGGGCAGTCCGCACCCACTCCGGTCCGCCCGGCGAATCCTGCGCATGCGCTGGCACGGGGCTTCCACGATCAGACGGTGAGAATGATCGTCCACACCAGCATCGGCGGCTCGGCGCTACGCATCAAGCTATCAAACCCATTCGGCGGCACCCGAGTTACCATTGGCGCGGCGCACGTCGCCCTGCGCGCCAAGGATTCCGATATTGTTCCTGCATCCGATCACGCGCTCTCCTTCAATGGCAAGCCTGGGTGCACGCTTGGACCCGGGACGGTGATCTTCAGCGACTCTCTCGACATGACCGTGTCCAGCCAGACCGATCTCGCGGTCAGCCTTTACCTGCCAGGCGACACCGGGCCACCCTCGGCCCACAACGGGCTTCACACCAGCTACGTCAGCAAGGAAGGCGACTTGACGGCGGCACCCACGATCGCCGATGCCATCGCCGCGGCGAACTACTACTGGCTCGCTGGTGTCGACGTCCTGGCCCCCATAACTGCATCGGCCGTCGTCGCCTACGCAAAGTGCTTGCGGACGACTATGCGAACGCGCTGATCCCGACCTTGTTCAAAAACCAGACCAAGTGCAAAGACGTCCTGGCGAAGTGCGCGACGCAGGACTCAACCCCGCAGCAGGCGTTACCTCTCTGATTGGCGCGGGGCGAGGCCCGTCTAAATTCCCACCTCTTCGTATTCATCAAGGCTGACTTCATCGGCGCGCCGGTCGTAGAGCTTCGTGGTGCGCGGCGAGGAGTGACCCGCCATGGCCTGGGCGTGTTCCAGGGTGCCGTTATTTTTCAGGTAGTCGGTAATGCCGGTGGCGCGCAGCGAGCGATTGCCGATCTTCGTCTTGATGCCGGCCGCCGCTGCGCGCCGGCGCAAGCATCTGGTAGGCGTCGGGTTGGCTCATGCGGTGCTGTTTTCCCGTCGCCTGCCCCGTGGTTCTAAATAACGGCCCGTCCGCATCGCCGGCAATGCCGGCGGCCGTGATGTACTCATCGAGGTAGACTTCCAGCTTGTGGTGGCAGGGAGCCTCGTGTTCCTTGCCGCCTTTTTCGTGGAGGCGAACCCAGCCGCGCCGCCCGTGTGAAATAGTCGCCGACGTTCATTTGCAGGATGGCGCCGAGGCGGGCGAAGGTGTAAATCATCGCGGCGATGAGCGCGCGATCGCGAAGGCCGGTTAAGGAGCCGGCGTCGATGCCCGCAAGCAGCGCGCGCGCCTCGTCGCGGTCGAGCACGGGCGTGCGGCCCTATTTTACGACGTGCTTCGGGCCCCGGACCGCATGGGCGGGGTTGACCTCGCAGCACGTGGCCGATCACAAGCCAGTCGAACAGCATGCGGATGGCGGCCAGGCGTTGTTTCACGCTCGGTGTTGCCAGCTCGCCGCCAAGCGTCTCGACATAGGCGGCAACGTGGAGCGCCCGGACTTGGGCGAGCTCGCGCAGGCCCTTGACCTCGCACCATTCCGCGAAGCGGCAGGCGGCTTTGTAATAGGCCCGCCGCGTGTTTTTGTTGCTGATATTGGCGGTGAAGAACGCGAAGAAACGTTCGGCCGTTTTGGCGTTCGGCACGAACAGCGCGGGCACCGCGTAAGGAATAATCGCCTTCCATCCCTTCAGGTTTCGCGGCCGGCCGCCCGCCGCGCCAGAGCCGCCATACGGCGGCGATTTCTTCGCTGAATCCCAGATCATTCGGGTAGCGATGCGACTCCCGCATCAGGCGCAGCACCGTGAGCATATCGTCCGCGATCGCGGCATCAACGTTCCACAAATCCACCGGGTCCCGTCCGCCGTTTTCTTCGGCGTTGTGCCAGGCGAGCAGGAAATCCGCGACGCGACGGGCCTGGCCGGATCGTGCTGCGCCACCCGCAGCAGCCGGTCCAATAGCATCCCGCGCGGGCCAATCCTCGCCGATTTCGTCGTCAATTTATCCGCCCGCCCGGCCCGTGATTTCAGCCGGGCGTTACGAGCCGGTTCGGCGTAATCCCCGTCCGGAGGGCCGCGCCTGCCCAGGTGGGGGCCGATATTTTCCGCCCCGAAGCTCATCCGCGCCGCCGAAATAGGCACCGACGATTATTGGCCGCATTCTCCCTACAACAATCCGGTCTATGAATGCAATAAGTGGTCAAGCAACAGGGCCACCTCGTACGCTGGATGGTTCGAAGATTCTTCACATTCGGATAGCTACCGATGGAGAGGAAATTATGACGACTGCAGCCCCGGCCGTCACCTGGTCTGTTTTGTACACCCTTGAACCGCGCTCAATTCTTCGTGACGTGTGCCCCGCGCGCGGGCGAACGGCCCCTACTCCCTGAGGCCGCTCCCACGCGGGTTTAAGCGTTATACGGTCGCGAGCAGCCCTTCAAAGGCATCCTCTGCATCGTGGGCGGCCGACAGCGTATCGATGAATTCCCCCGCCTTCTTAATGACGCGCTTCACGATCCAGACTACCCCGACAAACAGGACGAAGAGGCCCGCCGCGACGACCGTGGTGCCCACGGCGATGCTGCTGGCCCCCGCGATCTTGGCGCAGGCGCCGGCGACCTTCGCCAGCCCGCATTTCGAAGCGATGGTTCCGACTTTCGCCACCGCTGCTTTCGCCGCCGCTCCGGTCTTGACGATGCCGGCCTTCGAAACCACATGCGGGGCGAAATTCTCGCCGCGTGCGCGGGATTCGGGTCGTTCCGCATTATCTGTAACGGCAGGGCGGAAAGACCGAAGGCGTCAGCCACCTTCTTCAATCCGCTGCCGACGAGTTTGGCGAGCCATATCAATTTCTCCTTAAACCAATTAATCATGGGTCTCCTTTCAGCCTCTCTTCGAGGCGAGACATGGCGATGCGTTGTTTTCTTGCAATGACGGCGCGCGCCATCGCGATTGCCGCTAAGTTGTGAGATTCGAAAAGGCCAGCCGAATCCTGCGGAACTGGCCGGGGATGTGAGTCCCGCCATTTCCAGTTCGCCCGGAATCAAGGCGCACGTGGAGTTGCGTGTTCTTGAGCGCGTTAGTTTTGAACTGGGACTTTAAGCGGCGATATCTTCAGGGATGGCGTCGCGGATGCGGGGAGTGCTTTTGAGAAAAGGTCTGATTCGGGCTATCTGGCGTGGTTCACCAGGCCCTGAGGACGAAGTTTTAGCTGTAGCGGTTCCGGGAAAAGCGCCCGTACGAACGCCACTATAGCTTTGCGGAGCGCTTTCGCAAAGCGCCAAGCCCAGCGCAAGACAACGACAACCCGGCGGGCGCCAGCCTTAAAAGCGGTTTTTGCGAGCGCAGCCCCGCGCCTCGCCACGCTCTTGGCGCGCCTGAACCCGCGCTTGATCACGCCAGCGATCGGCTCGCTCTTGGAGCGGCTTGAACCACGGCTGGCGGCCGGGGCGTCGCTCTAGGTTTTGGAGATTCTTGAGGGGGAAGATTTACGCCGTGCTTTCTGCGCCGGCGAGAGCGGAAGTAAGCGATTCCGCCTAAGATAAGAGCCCCGATCGTGCACTCAACAATCACTCTTCGTCCCATTATAGGTCAACAATGCGGATTTCTCCCCTGACGGGCGTCAAGATCCGTATCTTACAGCCCTGCTCCCCGATCACGCTCGCGGCGCACTTAACCAGCATCACCGCCCGCCCCACGTTTCTTCCTAACGGAACGTCATCGTCGGCAATGCCTTCCCCAAAGTCGTCATGCGAAGGCCCCGGCGTTTCCGGTTCCTTTTTCAAAGCGCCGCGCCGCTTCGCTTCCCTGACGAGTGCCGGGTGATTGCCGGTCGCCAAAAGGTGCAGCTCGTATTGAAGCGCGTTCCAGAGCGTATCTGCGGCGCTTCATTTCCAGTCAGACTCGCAACCGCCCGGTGCCCCACCCCGATTCCGTCCAATGACCGAACTAGCTCTTCCGCCAGCACCTCATCACCGGCAACGTGCAAGACAAACAGGTCCCCAATTGCGATTTGCCCATCTGTGATCATACGCTCCGAGCCATTGCCTGATGAGACCTCCATCGGTCACAGCCCATTTCAACCTTCGGCCGTTGAGTCCAAACCACTTACCCATCCTCCAGCCAGAATGGCCATCCCCGACATATGCCAAACGACCGTTCGCCGGTCCGGATCACGTGCTGCAATACCTCGGCAACTACACTCACCGAGTCGCCATTTCCAATCGCCGGCTGGTCGGTCTGGAGAATGGGAAAATCCACTTCCGCTGGTGCGACTCGGTGCACAAGAACAAAAAGCGGATCACCGCGCTCTCCGTGGAGGAGTTCCTGCGACGCTTCTTCCTGCATGTGCTGCCGCCAGGATTCGTCCGCATCCGGCACTTTGGATTTCTGGCCAATCGTCAGCGTCAACGGATGCTTCCACTCTGCCGGCGGTTGCTGACCGAGTTCTGAGTGGCGTCGGTCGTCTCCCCACTCGCTGCCGCAGCCGATGTAGCAGGTATCGTGAAGTGCCCTCTATGTGGGGGAGACATGGTGATCGTGAGCGCTTTAGCGTCACTCACGAGTATGTCCGACCCCTCCTCGGAGTCAGGCTGCACCATGAAAGTGACGATGACAACTCGGAATCATTGCGCGTCGCTACGCCCCTGCCCTCGGTGTCTCCGCAGGTACCGGGAGGAGGCGGCAGCGCACGCCCATCCGTTGATCAAGAAGCTTGCTACAGCGGTACGTGCCGGATCTCCGCTTTGCAGACACCAGAACTCCGGTCTCGAACTCCATTGCCGCACCGAAAACCCGCCCAGCGAACATTCAAATCCCATAGGGCCCGCGTCTGCCGCCAACTCGAGCGGCTTCCTTCATGCGGCTGTATCGAAAGCGACCCGGCGTCGGCAGTTCGACCTTCATCAAGCTCACCGGCCGCGTCGCTTCGCGATCCGACACGTCGCCTAGAGGTGGCGCGATACGTACTCCTGGGTCGCCCACGCTCCGCCATGGTCCCCCAGTTGACTGCGTCCCGCCTCCGCCAGCAACCCGCAACACTCCTTGGCCCTTCTCCGGGACTTATTCCGCTAATTGAGTGTGGGAAGGGATGCTTAGGCCGTTTCGGCTGACGTTACCCCCCGTTTGAAACAATTCAGCGTGCTAGGAGAAAGTCAATGAAAGAGAAGACCGGGCTCTTAATCTGTCTTGTAACCATTTCGTGTGCAGCGTTTGGACAGGAGGTGGCCGTAGATTGGGCGACCAAAAAAGTCACTTCCCAGCCTTCGACAATCGAGAAAAACACTATGGCCACGGTGCGAATCGATAACGTAAACGACTTAATGTTCACTTACTCGATTTCCTACCAACTGAAGCCGCTGGCGATTTCCGATTTCGACACCATCGCCAAAGCGTTCTCGATCGCCGGTAAGGCCGCAGCTGGCGAGGCCGTTTCGTCGTGCGACTTCTCTGACGTCCTCGCCTCTCAGAGGGCTCTCACCGACGCGGAAGCCGCCTTCCTGCAAAGTCCCGCGACAGCCTCCGGTTGCTCGGCGTCTAAACCGTGCGACGTCCCGTTGCAACAGGCGATCTCCCTCTGGAATTACAACGTTCAACCCAAGATTGGCGTTGCCACGACCGCTCTCGCATCATTCACCGGCATATGCACGTCCCCAACATACGAGGCTGGCGTAAAGTCGGCAAGCGATGCCATCGCTGCGGCCGAAGCCAAATTCGACACTTCCCACTCCATCGTTAAGACCCATGCCGTCGAGTTGAGCCCGGAAACCACCACCTCCCTCGAAATCGATCAGTTGTGGATGGGCAAGCCGACCACGAACGGAACCTACTCCGTGGACCTTCAGTCTTCCAACCATCGGCTGACGCTCTCCGCGGGCGCCCTCTTTAGCAAAATCCAGAATCGTTCTTACACGTCCCGCAGTGTGCCCAATACGGTTGGAACGGGTACCACTAACGTGTTGGCGGTCGACGGCCTCTCGCGTTTTTCCCCCACCGCGGTCGCCCTGTTGAACTATGAGCTTCCTTTCGCCGATTGGGAGCGTTTTGGGTTCGCGCTATCCACTGGTCCCGTTTTCCGGTTGGGCAGCAAGTCGGATACTTCCTCCTTCGGATACTTCGCCGGAGTCAGCGTCCACCTCTTCCATCGGTTCTACATCACTCCCGGGTTCCACCTCGGGCAGTTCGCAGATTTCCCCGCCGGCTTTTCACAGCCGAATCAACTCGTTCCCGCCGGTTTGGCTACAGTCGCCGCTACGACCCGCTGGACCTGGCGATTCGGCTTTGGCCTCTCGTACAAGGCGAAAGACTTCAGCCAGTTCGGCCTTAACGGGAGCGTCACTCCCTCAAAGGGCACATCCACCACAGGGAACTGAACATGACTTTTCTCAGCAGAATCGTCTCAACATGCGTGGCGTGCGCCTATGTCACCGCGCAGACCACCCCGGTGTCGGTACCCGCCGCGGCACGCTCCATCGATACAGAGGCCACTCAAGTACTCTCTGCCGCCCAAGCCCAACTGAAGATGCTTCCGGCGGCCCAGAAGGCACGCATTTCTGGCACTCTCAACGATCAGGCGAGGCGCCTGTCGTTGTCCAACAATACGTTTACCTTCGATGAACTGATATTGCCCGACCCGCACAACCTCACGCTCATCGAAAAGAACAATCTGCTGTCTAACATCCAGCGTACTCAGCAACTCGTCGATCCGTCACTGGTGATCAGACCCGCGGCAGATCTCAACGCAGATGCGATCATCCTCACGTTCCAATCCTCGTCTCCCCTGACCGGCCCCGAGATCCAAAACGTTCGTCAGGCGCTCAAACGACTGCCTGTGGTCGCAAAATCGATCGGGCGTCTTCTTTGGGCAAACCCCGCCGACGGCAACTGGCATTTCGAAGGTACCGTATTCGTGTCCAAAACTAACGTAGTGGCCACTGCCTGCCATGTAGTGAGTGACTTGACGGACGTGAGCAACGGCCAATCCGTGCTTCGTAAAGATCGCGTCGCGGTGATCGACTTCTCAGAGATTCCGCTTCCCAGGACCGGTCCGCTACCCGCTTCCCTCCACACGTACCCCGTAGTGAAGGTTCTTGCGACCGGATCAACCGCGGGGTGCGATGTGGCGACGCTGCAAATCTCCGGCGCCGATTCCATTCCGCCCTTGACGCTCGCGAGCGGTTCCTTCATTCCTAAACGCATGCTGGTGCTTGGATATCCACAACTGGCCGACCTCACGCCACTCGTCTGCCAGTACGAGATGGACCCGACGGCCACTTATTTTTGCCAGTTCCATGCAGACAATCCAAGCGCCGCAAAAGTCGCTTCTCCCGGTAAACTCTACACTTCGAACTCCCATGACGGAATCAGCGTCTTCACATACGGAGCAAACACGCGGGGAGGTCAGTCTGGATCGCCCGTTCTCGACCTCGAGACGCTTCAGGTGGTCGGGGTCCACTACTGCTGCACTGGAGTCGATCTGCCCAACGCGCTCGCTTGCGCCACGTGGCATCCACAGAACCTGAAATGGAACGAGGCGATCGCTTCTGCCACGATCACATCGGATCAAACACTGAGGCTTTACTTCAGCCCTCATTAGTCCTTACGTAGTTAGGTTTTTTTCGAAATTAGCTTTAGTAGCAAGGTATTCGCATAGCGCCTGATGACGGCGCCCGGCGAACCACCTTCGGAACTGGCTGGGTTGTCGGCCCAGGACCTTCCCATAATACGGCGCCCAAACATCATCACTGAAGATCCGGAGGACTTCATTGGGCAGCTGGGCGAAACCTTGAGAAGACTGTCGGCTGAACTGGGTGTGGCAAGGCAAGCGGAGCCCCAAAGGCTGCTCCAAGTGAAAGAATATCGGGCGGCTGTGATTTCTGCGATGACGCTACTGGAAGCGAAATTGCGCGAGCGTCTAGATTAGATAAGGCTCCCTGGCCCCAAACACGTCGGCCCATGTCGATGCGGTCCCTAATAGACGTGGCGGTCGAGCACGGAATCATCTCTCCGCCTTTTAAGGATCGCCTTGACGCGTGGATGCGTTTAAGGAATGAAGTGGTCCATTCAGCGATGCCCGTTACAAAAGCGCAGGCGACCGAGGTTGTAAACGGCGTGATGGGATGGATTGGACAGCAGTGATTGCAACAGCAATATGCTGTCCCCTCTCGGGCGCAGTTCGCGCTTTCACATATGGAATCGCGCCATCGAAGTGTCGAAGTTAAGCGGCGCGTCTGGAGGGAAATATGCCTTTAAGAACAAACCTGATCGAGAAATTGACTCTTCTGGGCCGGGGTGCCGAGCTACATCGGGACGATCTGGCAGCGTACAGCAATAGTGGCGCGCCGGTGAGTGCGCCTCCGATGATTTACGGATGCTCGGTCAGACAACTCCCTGACCGGCTGATGTTGCGGTCGGCGGATGTCGCCAACAAGGTGAACCCGGTAAATTCGCCGGTCTTTGGGCCGTCCAGCGCGCCGAATGCATCGGTGCTGCCGACTCCATATGCGGCAGCGGTGGTCACGTCGAAATATTGGGGTCCCACGCCGCGGACACTCACCGTGAGCTTCATGGAGTCGACGCCGGCCGACCTGCGAAGCCGCATCGTGGCAAACATGAATGCCTGGACGGCGACCGGATGCATCTCGTTCGTCGAGACCAGCGGCACGGGGCAGGTTCGAATCTCCTTCGGGTCGGGCGGATATTGGTCCTATCTGGGAACTGATATCCTGCTGGTTCCGGCAAACCGGCAGACCATGAACCTGCAGGGGTTCACGATGGCTACATTCGAACAGGAGTTTCATCGCGTGGTGCGGCACGAAGCCGGTCACACCCTGGGAATGCCGCATGAACATATGCGCCACGAGATCGTGCAGCGGATCGATCCAGCCAAGGCATACGACTATTTCTGGCAGACGCAGCATTGGGACCGGGCGACTGTGGACCAACAGGTATTGACGCCCCTGGAAGATGCCACGATCATCGGGACGCCCGCCGATCAGGATTCGATCATGTGCTATCAACTGCCTGGCTCCATCACGAAGGACGGGAATCCCATTCGCGGCGGCCTGGACATCAACCAATCGGATTACCACTTCGTCGGCCGGATCTATCCGAAGCCGGGTTCGCAACCGCCTCGCACCGGCAGCGATACGGACGTGTGGTCCGACTGGCCAGAGAACGAAGATGTCGGCAACGATATGATCTTGAAGTGAGACGCAGCCGGCGCAGGCCGGCACGACAGGGACAGGAGGTCCGCTGAAACGATGCCATCTTTGATCGAGATCGATGGAGCAGCGGACCTGCCACGGCGTCTGGAACTGCGGCGGGGCGACGTGGTGCGCCTATGGGCTACGGGCGCGCGGCTGCAAGCGGGCAAAGGGGACGTGATTCAAGTACTGGGTCCCTTCACTCCGGCGGTTGCCACGCCGGACGGAGTAGTGGTGGCGCCGGCGGCGCCGCCCAACACGCTTCTTCTTGTCGCGCATGCTCCGGGCGAAGCATCGATTGACGTCGTAACGGGGGATCCGTGGGGTAGCCGGCGGGAGGGCAGGCTCACGATTGTGGTCAGAGAGTGAGAGCAGGCGGGGCGGCGCGGGAAAGGCACCGGACCCCGCACCGCCGTGCGGCTGTTTAAGGCACCGTCACGATGTTGACGGTATTTCCGGACGTGGCCACCTTCACGAACGGGTTCTGGAATGCGGCGGATCCGATGTCAAACGTCTTGCCGCGGAAGTCGGTGTACTTCGCTGTCCAGGTGCCCCCGGGAGGCACGGTGAACGTCCGCGAAGAGCCCCACGCCAGGTCGGCGACCTGCTCGGCAGGGACGTGGACGGGCCGGTCCTGGTATTCCGTCCAGGCGAGTACGAAGTGGACCTTGCCGCTGGTGCCGAATCCGTGATGGACCGTCGCGATGCTCCATGCAGCGGTGGTGACGTTGCTGCGGTTGCCAAAGTCCTTCCAGTCGCCTTCGGCCCAGTTCACGATGATGTGAACGTCGGCTGGATTCAGAAACCAACCGGGACTCGCCGGCGCGAGGCTAACGCGACCGGAGCCAATGGGGTCGGGGATGTCGTCATTCGTCGATTCCTGCCGAAACTCGCCGCTCCGGTTCGGCTGGGTAAAGCGACGCATCTCCAGGTGATCCGTATCGAACACGATGGTCCCCGCTTTCGGCGGCAGGATCGTCAGCATCGCGGAGAAGTGGGCCACTTCGCGGGAGTGGAAGATCCCGCCGATCTCGCTCTTTCGGTATGGCACCGAGAGATCCAGGCTGGCGAAGGTGAGATCATTCGCGCTGGCGTTGAACACCGCCATTGGGACGGAGAACCCAAGCTTCAGGGTAGTGCTGGAAACCGGTGTGAAGGTGTGGCCTCCGATGGCGAGCGTGGGCACGTAACCCTGCCGGCTCGCGTCGAAGAAGTTGCCGCTGAATTCCACCAGAACCGTGGTGGAACTGGGTGCGACGTAGGACGGCGAACACCATCCGACCTGGGGAAAGTGATTGCTGAGGGGCAGCGCGTTGATTATCATCGAGCCGCGGTCGGCAATCTGTTTCACCTGGTCGATAATATTGTGCTCCACATAACCGATCTCAGTGGTCAGATCATCGATCACGCTTTTTTGAACGGCCGTCAGTTTATCCACAGTTGTGTCGAGCACGTCGAGGTACGCCGTCTTGGCGTACTGGATGGCGGTCGCGATCTGCGCGCCGGCGCTCGACAGCAGCACCTCGCCTGCGTTCTCGGCCGCCTGGATCAGGTTGCCGATTTTGCTGAAGAGGTCATCGAGAACAATGCCCAGGGTCGCAACAGTTGCAACGTCGAACTGCGCCGCGGCCGCGTACATCTGCGGCATCTGCCGCAGTTGGTAGATGTCCGGTGGTCCGTATTGTGTCTTTAGCGTCATGAAATGTCTCCTCTCTTCCGGCGGCCGGCGTGGAATGCTCGACACGTCGAAGTTCACACCCTGTACAGCGTCAATCCGGCTCTCAAGGGGACACTCGGGGAATTTCACCTCGAATGGACCTCCAACGTGAAGCGCCACGCTGAAGAGTATTGACGCGAGGAGTTCGAGGCAAGGGTTGTTATTTCCTGTGTTACCCAGCCGCTATTTTCCGGCGAAGTTCCTGTTTGCCCTACACTTTGTCTCCGAGTCTTAGCCGACTTACAAAAATGAACCGGCCCTCGGGACGTCTCCTGATTCGGGTGTCCTGATCGCATCGCGGCGTGAGGACGGATGCTGGTACAATCCCTCCATACGGACGGATTGTTTCCATTGGCTAAAAGCGGCGAAATAACGGGCATGCTCGCGGCGCTCAGGCGGGGAGATTCTAAAGCGAAATCCGATCTGGCTGAGCTCGTATATGACGAACTCCGTGCGTTGGCGCGAATGTATATGGGGCGAGAACGTCCCGGTCACACGCCCAGCCGACCGCCCTTGTACATGAGACCTATTTAAGGTTAGTGCGGGATGAAGGCGCGGATTGGCAGAATCGCGCGCATTTTTATGCGAGTGCCTCGCTGGCGATGCGGCGCGTCTTAGTGGATCACGCCCGCTCGCGCGCCGCCGCCAAGCGGCCGGATGGCAGAAGGAAAGTTGAACTCGAAGACTTTCTCGCCGCCGAGAGTCCACAGATCGACCAATTGCTGATTCTGGATGAAGCTTTGTCGCGTCTTGCGGAGATGGATGCGCGCCAGGCCCGGGTCGTGGAGATGATCTATTTCGGAGGCATGTCGCACGCCGAGGTTACTGATGTGCTCGGGATTTCCGTACGCACCGTCAAGCGCGATTGGCGAGATGCCCGAGCGTGGTTGCAGGCAGAGCTAAGCCAGCCTCATCGAAGACGACCAACGCTGCAAGCGAGTGCGCGACCTGCCGCACAGGGTGGGCAATCTTCCAAGTGAAGCAAGCTCCGGCTCCTGCTAGCGTGGGCACCGTGGAGGAAGAGAGAGAACCGGTGTTGGCTCGTCGCCGGAAGACGGCACAAGTGATGGCAATGCGTGGTCCGCATTGCCCGGCTTGCGGGGGGCTGAGCCGTCGGAAGGCAAAGTCGCGAAGCCGATCAAAAGGGAAACATTCCGGAATCGCTCGTCGTGTGATCTTGTTTCATCTGAATCACATCCGCGAGTATGCCGGTCTTGTTGAATAATGCGTCCGGTTAGCTTTGGATGGCCGCGATCCGGGAGCTTGATTCCCCGAACTCCTAACGACTAAGATTACTGGACATGATTACTCCGCCCGCCGGACCATCCAGCGACAATGGGAAGGAATGCATGGACTGCGATCGCGATCCGATCGACGCCCTCAGGGAGATGTTCGTCGAGATCATTCAGAGAGGGCGTATCAGACTGGGGCAGAACCCGGCGCTGCGCGCCGCCTTTTCGAAACCGCACGGCGTGGCGCATGGCTGGTTCGAAGTGCGGGCCGATTTGCCGGAGCCGCTCAGAGTCGGGGTTTTCAAGCAAGATCGCCTGCAGGCGTGGACTCGCTTTTCGAGCGATGTGCTGCCGTCCGTTCCGGATCTACAGACGTTTTGCGGAGTCGCGATCAAGCTGTTCGGAGTGTCGGGTCCCAAGCTCCTGGACGAAGGAGATACGCAGGATTTCATCTTTCAGAATCACGACGTCTTCTTCGTGGACACCGCGGCCGATCTGTGCAAACTTCTGAAGGCGTCGCTGCTCGGCGATGCGACAGCTTACTTGGACAAGCATCCGGTCACAAAACGGATCATTGAGGAGATGAAAAAGGCGGAGGCAAGCGCTTTGACGGCGACATACTGGAGCGCACTGCCTTCGTCGTTCGGCGATCGGCACGTGAAGTACAAACTGGAGCCAGAGGCCGGTCCGGATGGCTTGCCCTTCGACGATCCCAATTACCTTGCCATCGATTTCCAGCGGCGTTTGCTGGCGGGAGAAGTGCGGTTCCGATTCATGATACAGTTGCAGACGCACCGGGACCGGATGCCACTGGACCAAGCCACGGTCCGGTGGGATGAGACAGAGAGTGTCCCGATTCACGTGGCCACTCTGGTGTTGCCGCGGCAAGACGTCGCGACCCTGGGACAGGCCGCCTACGGCGAAAACCTCTCTTGGAACCTCTGGCACTCACTGGCCGAGCACAGGCCGTGGGGCAGTTTGGCGGATGCGCGGAGGGTCGTCTATGCCGCAAGCGCAGCTCAAAGGCGGAAGGCAAACGGTATTCCTTCAACTGAACCAGGCGAGCCACGCTCCCCAGCTGCCGCCCTCAGGGACCGCGACAGCACTATCGTGAAGGCTGCAGTCTATCCAGCCATTGGAATCGCGCGCCTCGGGAATAGCGAGGGCGAATGCTTTATCGGCCCGGAAGTTACTGAACCGCTGCCCAAAGCAGCCGGCTTCTACCGCGATCCGGATGGAGCTTTGAAACGGCAGGCGGCGCGTTTCCGGATCTATGGGCTTAACGCGGATGGCAAAGCCGTTCGCGAACTGAATTCATCCAACGGCGCGAAAATCCACTGGGCTGTTCAGCTCGCCAATAAGAAATCCGCCTGGTACCAATTCCAGATTCCACTGGACATCCCGGAAGCCGCATCGGCGCCCCTGTCCCTGCTCCGAAACGCAACCGTGAGCGACCGTACGCGTCTTATGATCACTCCCCGCCCTCGCACAATATTTGGGGAAAACACACGCGGCGAAGAGCACAGCTTCGACGACGGAAAATTCATGGACATGGACAAGCGCGTGTATCTCGGTGAGTTGAGGACCGACGATAAAGGGCGTTTGATCGTGCTTGGAGGACTGGGCAAAGCCGCGTCCTTTGATGGAAGTCTCGCCATAGATTATGGAAATAATGAGGGCTGGCATGACGACATTTCAGACGGGCCCGTAACAGCGACGGTATATTTTGAGGGTCAGACTTCACTGCCGATCCCGCTTGGGTGGTTGTTGCGCCGCCCAACTATGGCCCGCGGCAAAAATCGGTTTGCACTATGTGGGACCTGATCCGCGATACTTCGATTCAGGCTGGTATTTTGGCGAACCCCAAGCGCCCCTCTTTCAATTCGGACGTGCGCCCGATTTTCGAGCGTCTATCCAATCTGCAATGGGTGAATGCGGGTTTCGCTGCCGCGTTCGGATGGAAGGGGCCGTTCAATTTTGCAACCCCTGAATGGCTTTCCCGTCTCTCGAAGGCGACTGTTCACGACCGTGAATTGAGGCGCACTATAGCGAATCAGTTTCGTGTATATAACCGCGATTCCTCCGCGCATCAGACATGGCCATGGCAGTATGGCGACGCCGTTGCTTTGCCGGCTTCATCCTCACCCCGGGAGAACCTGAGCCTGAGCGGCACACAATTGAACATGCTCCAGCAATGGGCGTCCGGAGACTTCGACGAGGACTACGATCCAACCGACCCGGTACGTGATCTGGAACAACTGGCGGAAAGCGAACAACCGGCAATGCTGGACCGGGCAGCGCTCGAGTTTTGCGTGGCCGACGCGTTCCATCCCGGTTGTGAAATGACGTGGCCGATGCGAACTGCCTCGATGTATATGGCGCCTTTTCGCATCAAGCACGCCCCCCCGGGATCGATCGAACCGGATTACGGGGCTTCGCTGGCGCCGGGTTCGGACGCGCTCAAGATTCCGGGCGGTCCACTGAACGCCCAGTGGCCCGGGGGGATCACTCGCTGGATGGCGCTCCCCTGGCAGACGGACACCGCAAGTTGCCGCTCAGGATACGAGAAGACCTACGATTCCTACTTGCCTGCATTCTGGCCTGCGCGGGTTCCCAATCAAGTCCTCACCGAGGAGGACTACCGAATCGTCATGGATGAGAAACGTCCCTTGGAGTTGCGACTGCAAGCATTCGCTCGCCGGGCAGCATGGATCCGTCCGTTAGGATCCAAGAGCTATACCGATCAGATCAACAATATGATCCACTGTTTCGGCCGCATGGGAGTAGTCGAGCATCGCCAGGGTCCGACAGACGGGCATTTTCCAGTTTCGATGCAGGTTGAGACACTGCCAGCCGAAACCGAAACCCACCTCGCGAAAATCAACGAGTCTCCCCATGCAGCGGACCAGATCGATCTTTCGGGGATCAACAAAATGCAGCGTTTTCCAAACGGATTAGTGCGCCGGGATGAACGCTGAGGTTCTTGTCATAGGCGCGGGACCGGCGGGCGCCACCGCGGCGCTCAACCTTGCTCCGTCCCGGCAGGTGGTAATCGCCGATATGCAAGCTGTTCCCGCGCTCCGCGTGGGAGAATCTTTGCCTCCTGCGGCGCGCCGCCTTCTGACGGATATGGGATTGTTTGAAGCTTTTCAGGGGGAATGCCATCTGGCCGCCTATGCGAATCGCGCGCGGTGGGGCGGCGGCACGCCGTTTGAAAACGATTTTCTGCGCGGGCCGGACGGTAACGGATGGCATCTCGACCGGCGCCGCTTCGAGCAGTGGCTTCGTGAAATTGCGGTTGAGCGTGGCGCAACACTGCTGGCGCCGGCCCGACTCGAAGGTCTCGAACGATCGGGTGGCCAATGGACAGCAACCCTTTCTTCCGGCGGCGGCCCTATCCGCGAGTGTTTCCTAAAAATAACGGCCAGTTTCCTGATCGATGCTGGCGGACGGACCGCTCCTGTCGCGCGTCGATTGGGAGGCATTGGACAGCGTCTCGATCGTTTGATTTGCGTTTGGACGTACGGAACGTCGAAAGCTGCCGGCGAGGGCGCTGGATTAAGCTATGTGGAGTCGGTCGAGGACGGCTGGTGGTACACGGCTCCGCTTCCACGGGGTTTGCGTGTGCTTGCATTCCACACGGATGCGGATCTTCCGGCCGCAAGCCGGATCGGGAACCGGAAAGCCCTGATGGAGCGCGCGGCATCGGCACCAGGGCTCGCGTCTTTGCTCGCGAATTCAGATTTCCTCCCTTTCGGGCGTTGCGGCGTGACACCGGCAAACGGGTGCGTACTTCAGCCGTGTTCGGGCCCAGCTTGGCTGGCGGCCGGAGATGCGGCGCTCAGTTTCGATCCTTTGTCGGCGCAAGGGTTGCTGAACGCTCTGTACACAGGGCTTGCCGCCGCCGAATGCGCCGATGGCCATCTTGCAGGCAGGCCGGAAGCGGTCGCCGAATACGCTCAGACCTTGAAAGGCATCCATGAAGCCTATACCCGACAGTTGGCTTACTGGTATGGCCAAGAAAGGCGATGGCCTGAGGCGCCGTTCTGGCAACGCCGTCATTGAATCGAATGAATCCGCTTATCGAGGAGCGAACTGTCGCATACGTTCGAGCAACAATCGAGCATCGTCTCGTTTTACATCGATGTCGCTCTCGACGATCCATTCCCGCAGAGCCATCAGCGCCTTCTCTTCGACCCTGCCTCGCGCCATCTTCCATAAGTTGGGCCACGATCTCTCGGGGAAGTACATGGACTTGGCGATGCGCATCAGACGCAGTCGTGTCGGCCGATCGATTACACTCTGTTCGGCGGCTCGTTCCAGGGCGATTCGAATATTGATCATAGCTTCCGAGGTTGGCCGGAAATCATCCGGTGAATAAGTAACGGCCACTTCATCCTCGGCGTCAACACGTCCGGAACGATAAAGCTCGAAGACGGCGCCCACGCCAATCATCCCGAAATTCTGTAATTCCACGGCCCGGAGGGCCCCCATGCTGGCCGCGCCCAGGACTGTGACGCCACGTTCCAGCGCGCGAAGTATTTCCTTGGGCGAAATCGCCAGACTTTGGAAGAATTCGCCGTCCACGATTCCGATGGCGGGGGGCGGGTCCGCGGCCAGCGCGTCAATGCACGACCGCTTAATGGGCGGAAGATACTCGGCTTCGAGCATTTCTCGCGCCTTTGCCGCTGGAAGGCTGGGACCAAGAAACACTACTGGGAGCCTCAGTTGTCCCGCCAAAGTCGAGCCGCCCTCATGCCAACGCGGCTGTGAAGCACCGCCCACGATTCCAGTCCGGGGACCATCAAGCGAACGACGGGGATGTCAAAATCTTCGTGAGTCAGGTTGACCGCAACGACCTGCTTCATGCCGTTCTCGCGAAGGCGTCGGATCATGAAACGAATATCGTCCAGAATATCGCCGTGCCGAACTGAGGGCAGGTCTTCGAATCTCCGGCGCTGTGAGGTCGCACAGTGATACCAGCTATCAGGATCGATCCGGCGTACCCGCTGGATGTGGCGCATGCAGTCCGGCACAGAGTCCTCTGGATCCGATATGTCCTCTCGAACGCCCTGAATGTCGGTTGCCCGGGATTGAGCGAGTTCGGTAAGGGCGCGCGTAACGGCGATCGCGGCATCCGGGTGGGTTCCCAATCCTAGGTGGGCGATCGGACGACACGCGACCTCTTCGGCGGCGACCGCGATCACACTGGCTACGCCAAGATCGGAAGTGATATCCTTCACCATCGGATTTAAGCCGGCCGCGAGAAATTTCCGGTGCAGCGCCCGAATGCCCTGCGGAGCGGCCGAGAGATCGATCTCGGGATAGATCTCTGTGTCGTCGCGAACTTCACGGGCGCAAGTAGCGGCGCCGCGCCGATTTCGCCATCTGGGCCGCCAGCTGGCATTCAGGTCGGCCATGGTCAATGCATCGCGTTCGATGAGTTCGCACAGCGCGTGACAGATGGCTTCTTCGAGAGTGTTACCGGACGCAAGCCCGTTAGAAGTGTCGATTTCGGAACAAGGCGGACCGAACTTCGGCCCGAGCATGCACCCAGCTAATCGTGCCGGAACCAGCACCGGCGTTTCCTGACCGATATCGTATCCTTCGACCCAATGCAAGGGAAGGGCGGGGTGGTAGTTTGGGTGCGGCTTGATATCGATATTTCGCGGGTCGATGGCCATGCCCCGCACGCTGATTGCCTCCCATGAAGCGACTACGCAATTGCGTCGCAGATTCCACGCCGAACGCCGTTCGATTGCCTCCATAAGGGCCCCGCAAGCGGCGTCCGCTTTTGTGGCGCCTTTGCCGTTGTAGATGGAAATAAAGTCCTGTGATTTCGGGACGATTGCGCTATAAGTCGGGATTCCGACCTTGTCGAGTCCTGTGATGTTCGACAACCGCGTCACACCGGCCCGCGCCGCGAGCGGCCGAATTCGCCGCAGCGTCTCTACCGGACTTACGACCCGATGACAGCCATACCCACAGAATTTGGGGGAGGGATTGAGCCGCAACTCTAATCGCCAGGTTTCTTGCCGAATATACCGCCGATTGCCGGTGTTTTGGGATTGAATATGCCGGTCAAAACCGCCGTCGAATCCTGGCTCTTGATGTTAGAGTCGAGGAAATCTTGCAGCGCCGCTTGATCCTCCAGCGCGATGACAGGTTCCTTCGGAAGGGCATCGCGCAGCGCCGCCAGTTGCGCCGGGTTTAACCCCTTAACAAAATCGTCTACCTTTTTCGCGAGATTCTTAGCATCTTCCAAAGATAAGCGGCCCATGGCACCCCTCTTGAGAGTTAACCATCGCAGTATACCTGGGATCCGTTTGCCCGCACAAGGAGATTTAGAGGCGATCTCTATTTCTTCAGGCGCATTTTGCGCAGAACCGAATCGAATCTCGGATTGGATCGCAATACATCCGCGGTAGGATCCACCTTGATGGGAAACATCTGGAAATCATGGTCTTCAACCGCCTGATCCAAAAGCGCATAAGCTTGTTCGTTCTGCCCTAGCACGCCGTAAATCTTGGCAAGAAAGTAGGGCGGGACATAGCTCTGGCGAGCGCGCTGCTCCAACTCGGCTAGCAAAGGCGCGAGCGCTTTCGCGTCCTTATTGGCGGCCCACCCATAGGTAAGGTTGTCGAGTTGCTGGATGTAGCCACCAGGACGGTAGGGTGGCATATTCAGCTGCCGCATCGCCTCCCGAGTCCTTCCCATTTGCTGGTAAACGCGGCCGAGCGCAATGTGCAAGAGGAGGGAATTGGGGTCGCGGGCCACAGCCGGTTCCAACAAGCGCATAGCTTCTTCCGGATGACGAAAAAAAAACAGCATTAAGCCCTTCGTGAAAGTGAGAATAGCCCAATCTGGCGCCAAGTCGAGAGCCCGATCAATTTCAGCCATGGCTTCCCGTTCGCGACCCTGAGGAAGCAGGACGAAGAACGCGTACCAACGGTGGGAATCCGCATCGTAGGGATTCAGAGCGAACGCCGCCTTGAGTTCCTTTTCCGCTCCGTCCCAGTCATAATCGCCAAGCGCTTTCACGAAGCCCAGATTGGCGTGCGGTTCGGCGAGATCCTGGTCCAGCGCGACGGCCTTTGCCGCAGCCAGGGATGCCTCGGGCAGCAGCATGGTCGCCGGCTGATTGCCGAAAGTAATCAAGCGGATATAGGCGGACGAAAGAGCCGCAAAAGCAGGGGCATATGTCGGATCCTTGAGCGTAGCCTGACGAAGATACGCCACGGCGTCCTTGGTGGACGCGGGATTGATCTGGGCCACGCCCGCACGACCTTTTAGATAGAGATCATATGCCTCCGCGGTTGCCGGTGTGTCCGAATAGCGCTGTAGCGCCCTTCCACGAGGCTTCAGAATCCGGAACACCTCTTGTGAAATCTCCTGCTCGATATCCACCATTTCCTGAGGGTTGCGATGGTAATCGTGACCCCAGATCTCAGCGCCGGTGGCGGCGTTGGACAAATCCGCATGCACCTGGAGTACGCCATCCCGTTCGGTCACGGTGCCCGTCAACAAGACTTGTGCGCCCAATGCCTTTCCGATGGTTTTGAGCTCCGGTTTCTTGCCCTCGAAGTTCTGCACCGCGGCATAGGTGAGGATGCGCAGACTAGGCCAGCGGGAAAGATCATTGATCAGAGTCTGGGTGGCGCCGCGGGCTAAATAATCCAGTTTCGGATCGCCAGTGCCGTTTTCCAACGGAAGTACAGCCAGGACACGAACGGCGCCTTTAGGGTCGTGCGACAAATAGAAGTACCCAAAAACCACCAGAATCATTAGAGCCAAAGCGGCATAGACCGCTAGCCTGATATTGCTCGGGAGTCGGGATGCGGGACGGCGTGCGCTCGAAGCGCGAACGATAAACTTGCGCTGTAATTCCTTCAGGTCCTCCAGAAGTTCCGAAGCCGATTGATAACGGTGGTTTTGATCCTTCTCAATACACTGGAAAACGATGGGCGAAAATTCAGCTTCGAGTTCAGGATCGGCGAGAGCAAGGGGTTCGGGCTTTTGGTGAATGATGTTGTCCACGATTTCGGCTGTATTGCGTCCCAAAAAAGGCAACCGCCCGGCCAGCATTTCGTAATAGATCGTTCCAAGGGAAAACAGGTCGGAGCGCTGGTCGATCTCACGCCCCAGCGCCTGTTCGGGACTCATGTAAGAGACTGTGCCCATGACCGACCCCGCCTGAGTAAGGGAAGAATCTCGGGCGATTTCCTCTGTTCGGTCGTTGTGCAGTATCTTTGCTATGCCGAAGTCCAGAACCTTGGCGTGACCGCTGAGAGTCACCATAATATTGCCAGGCTTGAGATCACGATGTACGATTCCCCTTGCATGGGCATAGGCGAGAGCGTCCGCCAGTTCAATGGCAAACTGCAGAAACCGGGTAAGTTCAATTGCTCCGGACTTGGCAAAGTGGCGCAGTGTTTCGCCCTCCACATACTCCAGAACAAGAAAGCAGATCCCTTCAGCTTCGCCGATCTCGTAGATATGCGCGACATTCGGGTGAGCCAAGGCCGAGGTGGTTTTGGCTTCGCGGCGGAATCTTTGCAACCCTTCAGGACAGGAGTATGCGTTTTGTAACAGAACTTTAATTGCGACGGGGCGATCGAGAGTGAGATCATCCGCCAGGTACACTTCACCCATGCCGCCGGCGCCTAAAGGCCTTACAATTCTGAAATGGGACAGTGCCTGACCTGGCAATAGAATCATCGGAAGGGCAGATCGGCATCGCTCGTCAATCTGGCCTTCCGGGATTACCGGCGTCCCAGTGTCTATTGGAATCGCCGGCGGCTGATCCATGACGCCGGTCTGGATGTGTGCCACCAGCATGTGCCGCACTTGCGAATAAAGTTCATGGTCTTCTCCGCATTCCGTCCGCAAGAACTCGTCGACTTCGTGCGGCGCGCGGTCTACCGCGGAATCGAATAGTTCCCGTACGCGCTTCCACCGTTCTGGAGTCATTCGGATGCTCAGTTCGGGCTCCCTCCACATCGGCACGAGCCTAACAAACCTTAGACCAGCTTGCACTCGGCATCTCGGTTGTGGTGGCCGTAAACCCAAACGAATTGTATCAATTCACGCGGTTCATCGAGCGCTGACGCGGGCATCACGGTTTCAGTCGACCCTCCAGATAAGTATTACCAGCTCATTGCCTGCTCATGCGTACTGGCGTCAACGATAGCTTCGTTGTAAATGCGGTCCTCATGCACAGGGTCTCGCTTGGGTCTTTTCACGACTTTGCTCCCAAGATTCGGCGGACTGAGGTGCGCCCGATCTGCACTCGACGAGCGATCTCGGATTTGCTAACACCAGCACGATGCAGTTTCCGGATTTCCGAAGCATGTACGGCCGCGGTTGTCGGCCGACCCAGCCGTTTCCCGTTCTTTCGCGCATGGGCCAGGCCAGCCCGGGTTCGTTCCCGCAGGATCTCCCGTTCGACGATCATTCGGCGAAGATGGCCAACAGGCCAGCCATCGCTCGACCGGCCGGCGTGGTCAGGTCCAGCGCCTCGGTAAGCGACACGAAGCCCACGCCGAGATGCTCCAATTCCTGGAGTGTCGCCAGCAGATCCGTTACCGACCGGCCCCAGCGGTCCAACCGCCACACCAGCACGACATCGATCTCACGGCGGCGGGCGGCCTCCAGCAGTTTCTCGAGAGCTTCTCGCTTGGCCGCTCCGGAACCGACCTCGCGGACTTGCATGGCAATCGTCCAGCCCCGCCGGGCGGCATACTCCCGCATGGCACGGCTCTGCATCACAAGCGTCTTGCTGATCGTTACTGGAAACCCGGGCGTAGAGGCCGGCGCGAAACATTTTCGCTGGTTTCCGTGCCTGGCCAAAAACGTTGTCAGATTTTGCCTTTGGAAAGGCCCGTTTGGCAGGCATTTCAGAGTGTCACCTACCCATGGCGGCAGTCGATCCGTTCGGCAATATGGGATTCACAAACACGACTGAAAGCAGGACCCATGACACAGTGCCACGAAAACTATCGCGGATCGCTCAGCGAACATTCGTAAATGATTGAGGACCGCCATGAGGACCTTTCAGTTTTCCGCGTCCGTCACATAAGTACTAGCTCGGCACTCCGGCCGGCGGGTGCCCGTAAGTTATTGAAAATGGTGCGGAGGGGGCTCGAACCCCCACAATCTTCCGAACTGACCAGGGTCGGCACTCTGCGTTCATAGCGGAAATGGTTCCGATATATGCACGCGTGTAAATGCGGATTCTACGGGGACACGACCCGCGAATGCCGGTGCACGCCCGGCCAGATTCAGCAGTACCTCGGTAAGATCAGCGGCCCGCTGCTCGATCGCATCGATATCCACGTCGAAGTCCCCGCCGTGCCCTTCAAGGAACTGCGCGGCGACACGCCCGCGGAATCGTCCGATGAGATTCGCGCCCGCGTGGAACGGTCGCGCACCGTGCAGCAAGCTCGCGGATTCTACAACTCGCGCATGCCTTCCCGCGCGATCCGGGATGTCTGCGCGCTCGATGATGCCGGTGAGCGAACCCTCGAAATGGCCGTCCGCCGCATGGGACTCTCCGCCCGTGCCCACGATCGCATTCTGAAAGTTGCGCGCACTATCGCCGATCTCGGCGGGTCTCCCAACGTCGCCGCCAAACACGTTGCCGAGGCGGTGCAGTATCGCTCGCTCGATCGGAATTACTGGACGTAAGCGCAGCCGTCGCTTAGAAAGTGCTGAAAGTCTCGCCGCTGCCGGAGGGTCCTGCCAGCTTCGAAGTCTGCAGCCACGAACGGTCCGGGTAATACGCGAGCACCAGGCTCCCGCCCTGCACGGTTTCGATCAGCCGGCGCGAAATCTCCGGACGCACCGCCGGGCAGCCCCAGCTTCGCCCAATCCGCCCTTTGGTGCTGGCAATCAAGTCGCTGACGTAGGCAGCCGCATGGATCACGATCGCGCGTTCCATGCTGTTATCGTTGATGCCCTTCTCCAGGCCCTGCAGCCGCAGCGACAAACCGTGCTTTCCGATGTACGTGTCCGCCGTGAGAAATGCCCCGAGGCTGGTCATCAGGCTGTTGGGAGCGTTCGAGAATCGCACCGCCTGGTTGTCCCCGCTATTCCTGCCGTGCGCCGTCAGCTCTTCGAACAGCACCCGCGAATTCGCCAGATCGAACACCCACAGCCGCCGCTCGGTCGATGGCTTCGTGTAATCGATAACCGTGACGATATCGGAGCGGACCTTGGCCCCGCTGGATTGCAAACGTTTGAGCGCTTTGAGCGCAGCCTCTAACGCCTGGGGGGCAATTCTTGGCGCCAGTTTCAGAAGGGTGGCGAACTGGGTATCCGGGACTACCGGCGGCGCGGTAGCTGCGGGAAGAGAACCCGTGTTGGTAAGCAGGCAGGAAAAAAGGATGAGTGAGGCAAATTTCTGGTGAAACTTCAATTCTCAGGCTTCCTGTGACGCACACCCGTGGGTGAGGGAGTGAGCTTTTTTAGTGCGCGTGAAATTCTATTTTACCGCACCAGGGGGCGGCACCTGAGAATCCGCAGGGTGCCGCCGGGGTGAAGCCGCACTTTCGATCTCCTCGGCCGGCAGATTTATCCCGCTCGCCCACCATTCCGGGCGAAGCCACGGCGGCGGCGCCGAATAGTTGTACTTTCCCAGAAGTAGCACCAACGTTCCTGCTTGGACCAGCTCACGCGTCTCCTGATCGATCGTCCAGCCATCCCCCCAATTGAAAAGCCATTGCGCATCCATCACCAGCATCCGGGCACAACCGTGGCTCGCGGGCCGCCCGGGCAGCGAATACTCGTGCAGGCCAAGTCCTTCGACGCTGTCGAAGTTGAAATACCACGGCATGATCCACGTTGGATCTTCGGAACTGATACGCACCTTGGCGTGCCAGTTCAAATGGTAAGTGCCCGCCGGCGTCTGGTGATTCCGATCGCCCGTACTCACCGGCCCCCATCGAACCAGCTGGCCGTATTCGTAAGCGCCGAACACCTGCGCGGGTATGTCTAGGATCACGGCCTTCTTCTCCCCGGCGAGCTCCGGCACGGAGTATGGCATCGGGCTGTAGCGCAGCTCTTCCGGATCCCAGCGATCCGGCACCAGCAAGCGGCGGAGGCGCATCAGGTGGGCGGCATCGACATGGTTCAACTTCATCAACACTTCTTTTTGATGGGGACTAAAGCGCGACATGGCCTTGGCCGCTTCCATGTGGCAAGCGATTCTTGGTTCGTCCGAACCACCAAAGCAAAGGCCGGTCAGGACTACCGCTCCGGCGACCAACCTGCAGTACAGGTGCTTCCAGGGCATGCGCACCTCCCGACACCACGCGCTCTCACTTTTTGAGGATGCGCTGCCAGGGCCGGCGTCTCACTAGAGGGGGCTACCTAAGCTTCCCCTCGCGTTTATCGAGTGAAACCGAACTCAACTTCCGAACCCTTGCCGCGATACTTTGCGGATGCAAATCGGTTAATTTAGGTTGTCTGGCATTCCATGCTTTTTTACGCGCTGACTATTTCTCTCTCGGCATTCCTCCTGTTCGAGGTGCAGCCCGTTATCGCCAAGATGATCCTGCCGTGGTTTGGCGGATCTTCCGCCGTGTGGAGCACCTGCATGCTGTTCTTCCAGGTGGTCCTCTTGCTTGGCTATCTGTACGCACACCTGCTGCACCGCCTGGCGCCTCGCAGGCAGGCGATGGTGCACAGCGGCCTGCTCGCCGCCGGAGTCCTCACCCTCCCCATCATTCCCGGCGCGAGTTGGAAACACTCCACACTCGGACCTCCCTCGCTAACCATCCTCGCGCTGCTTGCCGTCACCGTCGGTATGCCCTACTTCCTGCTGGCGTCCACCAGTCCGCTGCTTCAAGCCTGGTATTCGCGCACCCACAAAGACGCCATGCCGTACCGTCTCTTTGCGCTATCGAATGCCGCTTCGATGCTGGCGCTACTCACGTATCCCTTTCTCATCGAACCGAACCTTCCCTCCCCGTCGCAAGCTATGATCTGGTCCGGCGCCTTCGTGTGCTTCGCTCTACTCTGCGGCGTCACCGCCTGGCGAACCTCCACGCAAAGCACCGCCTCGGAGCCGGAAACCCGCGTGACGCCGGCTGTGTCGAGCGCCGCCCCCACGTGGTCAGTCCGGGCCCTGTGGCTGGGTCTCTCGGGCGCAGCCTCAATCCTGCTGCTTGCGGTCACCACCCACCTCACGCAGGATGTCGCCGCGATTCCCTTCCTCTGGATCGTTCCGCTGGTGGCCTATCTACTCAGCTTCATCATCTGTTTCGAAGCGCCGCGCCTTTACCACCGCGCTGTCTTCGTTCCGCTGCTGATTGCCTCCCTGGCCTTCATGGCCTATCGCCTGTGGCCGGGCCACGGACGAATCGACATGCGGCTCGTCATCGCTCTACTCGGCGCCGCGCTCTTCATCTGCTGCATGGTTTGCCACGGAGAGCTGGTCCGCCTCAAACCCGATCCCCGCTACCTCACCGGTTTCTACGTCACCATCTCTTTCGGCGGAGCCGCCGGCGGGCTCTTCGTAGGTCTGCTTGCCCCCAATGTCTTCCACGCCTATTACGAGTTCCCCATCGGCCTCGCGCTCTGTGCGCTGATTGCCGCCATTGTTTTTACGCGCGAGCTCTGGAAGGCGCCGTATAAGTGGCGCAGCACCGGCATCGTGGTGCTGGTCGTCCTCCTCGGCGGCTACTTCGTTTTCCTCCGCGAAATCATGTTTCAAATGGTGGATGGCTACCTCGTGGTCACGCGCAACTTCTATGGTCAACTGCGCGTCGAGGATGAGGGCGATCCGCGCATCGATGACGATGCCGCGCGCAAGCTCATCCACGGCGTCATCAACCACGGCCAACAGATGCTCCGCGAAGAGTACCGCCGGCAGCCCGTCACTTACTTCTGCCCGCAAAGCGGCATCGGCCGCGGCATGGCTGCGCAAGAGGGGGCGCCGCGCCGCATCGGCATCCTGGGCCTGGGATGCGGTACCCTCGCCGCCTATGGACGCGCGGGCGATACGCTGCGGATTTATGAGATCAATCCCAAAGTCATCGAAATCGCCAATCGCGATTTCACCTATCTCAAGGACACCGCCGCCAAGGTCGAAGTAGCCATGGGCGATGGCCGCCTCGTATTGGAATCGGAGCCGCCGCAGCAATTCGACATGCTGGTGATGGATGCGTTTTCAGGCGATTCCGTCCCCGTCCACCTGATTACCCGGGAAGCCTTCGCCACGTACTTCCGCCACCTCAAGCCCGATGGAATCCTCGCCGTGAATATCTCCAACTCGTACCTGAATCTGGAGCCCGTCATGGAGCGCGCGGCCAATGCCTTCCAAAAGCTCGCCCTCGTCTATCACTGGAATCCGCCCGCCGGCGACCCATCGTGCTTCTCGTGTTCCTGGACCCTGATCATGAACCCGGCCACCGCCGATAAGCACCCGGAGCTGCGTGCGAATGCCATTGTCCTGCGCCAGAAGCGTCCCTTCCGCATCTGGACGGACGAATTCTCGAACATGTTCAGCATTCTGAAGTAAGGCGACTACTGATACGCCAGCAGCGTATTCGCGCGCTTGATCAGCAGCACCGCCTCTGCGTGGCGCCGCTCCTTCTCGCGCACCAAGGCCAATGTTTGAAGCGTCTGGACGGTCTCCCGCCCGGGACGCGGCAGGTATTTTTCCTGAACCGAGAGAACGTGACTCAACAGGCGATCGGCGTCGATATATCTCTTCTGTGCCATGCGGACTAAGGCAAGATTGCTCTCCGCAATCCACGCTTCCGTGACGCAGCCGGGGCAAGACCGCTCCAGAATTTCCAGTGCCCGCGTCATCGCGCGTTCCGCAAGCGTGATCTGGTTATCGTTCAAAAGGATCAATCCTTCCTGGCTCAGCACCGATGCCAGCCGCGGATGATCCGGCTCCAGCATCTTCTCGTAAATGGCGCGAGCCTTGCGAAACAAGGGAAGCGCGCGCGCATCCTCTCCGGCGAGCCGGTGGACCTCCGCCAGAATGGCATACATCATCGCCGAATTAATACTGTCCTCGCCTTCCCTGGCTAGCGATACCGCGAGCGCCTCGGCCGCCGCCACTTGAGCTTCGTGTAGTTTTCCCTGGCGGGAGAGGACGTGGGAAAGGCCGCCCAGCGCCTCGGAGAGTTGAATACTCCCCGGATAATGTTCGCGCGCGATCGCGATAACCTCGCTCAGCAACGGTTCCGCGCTGCCGGTGTCACCGGACATCAGATACGCGCTTGCCAGAAGATTCATGTTGGCGACAGTTCGCAAATGCGTTTCGCCCAACACGCGGCGCTGTATGGCGAGCGCCTGTTTGTAATTCTCGATGGCCTCTTGCCGCTTGCCCTCTTCCGCCAGCGCGTATCCAAGGTCCGTCAGTGCGCCGGCGAAGCCCGCTTCACTTCCGGAGCCCAGCGTGCGGAACATCTCCACGGACTGCCGCAAATACCGCACGCCCTCGTCCGGCCGATGCTGTTCCATCGCAGCATTTCCGCGCTCGTCCAGCTCCTGCGCTTCCGGAATGCTTTGTGCCGCGGCGGTAGCGCACAGCACGGCGGCCATGCCGCATCGCGACCAGTTCATGATGGAACCTCAGACTCTGGTCGAATGGACGGAGCTTCCGTGAGTTCGTCTCGCACCCCCGCTGTAAATTCTCAGCGCAATCGCTCGCACCCGTACAATTCACGCTGTCCTGAATTTCCTGCAAATGGCAGCACTCCTCACGCGCCTCTGATTTTTCGCTTGACTGTACTACTACAACATAGTAGATTCAATCAGGCAGTAGTAGGACAGCATGGCCCGAACCAGATTCACTAAGCTCGAACTCGAAATCCTCGAGGCTCTGTGGGCGCACCAGAAGGCCTCTATCCGCGAAATCCAGGAAGCTTTCCCGGAGCCGCGTCCGGCGTACACCACCATCCAGACCACCGTCTACCGCCTGGAAGGGAAAGGCGCAGTGCGGCGTGTGCGCAAGATCAGCAACGCCCACATTTTCGCGCCGACCGTGGCCCGTGACATCACGCGGCACGGCCTGCTCGATGAGATCCTCAGCTTCTTCGGCGGGCGCGCGCAGCCCATGATGGCGCAACTCGCCGAAGCCGGCAAGCTCACCATGGAAGATGTCCGTGAGTTGGAAAGGACCATCAAGCGATTGGAGAAAAAGAAATGAATCCCGCACTCGCCAGTCATCTGTGGCAATCCACGTGGTTCGCTGTCGCGGTGGGCCTGCTCACGCTTCTCTTCCGGGGAAATCGTGCGCAGGTGCGTTTCGCGCTGTGGCTGTGCGCCTCCATTAAATTCTTGGTGCCTTTCGCGCCGCTAATCGACTCCGCGCGACAGCTCGCCCCGCCCGCACCGACGCCCGCCATCGCGGAGCGGTTGGCGATGACCCTGGCCGAGCCGGCGGGATCTGTCGCCAGTGCCGCCCCATCTCTGTCACAGCCGGCCACAGGCTGGCTCGCGGCCGCTCTCGCGCTGCTCTGGGCCTGCGGCCTCGCGACGATCGCGCTCATGCGGTTGCGCGGATGGTGGCGAGTGCGCGCGGCGCTCCACGCCAGCCGTGCTGTGGATATCGAAGCAGCGGTACCGGTGCGCGCGTCCGCGGGCCTGCTGGAGCCCGGAGTGGTCGGTGTGTTTCGTCCTGTCCTGCTGATCCCGGACGGCATCGCCGGCCGGCTGACGCCGCCGCAACTCGCCTCCGTGCTTGCCCACGAGCTATGCCACGTGCGTCGCCGCGACAACCTGGCCGCTTCGATCCACATGGTCGTGGAGGCGCTGTTCTGGTTCCACCCGCTAGTGTGGTGGGTCGGTGCCCGCATGGTCGAAGAACGCGAGCGCGCCTGCGACGAAGCTGTCCTGAGCCTGGGCAACGCGCCGCAAGATTACGCCGAAGCGATTCTCGGAGTGTGCAAGTTGTACGTGGAATCGCCCTTGGTGTGTGTGAGTGGAGTGACCGGAGCGAATCTCAAGAAACGACTCGAGGCGATCATGAACCAACGCATAGGCGAAAGATTGAGTATTGCGAAAAAGTTGTTGTTAACCGGCGCGGGCGCCGCGGCTCTCGTGGCCCCGGTGCTGTTGGGTGTGCTCATCGGCGCCGGACATATTCCTCTATTGCACGCGCAGCAGATTCCGCCGCCCGCTCCGCCGCCCGTGCAGGCCCCGCAGACCACGCAGGGAGGTAGGGGGCGTGCCACGCCGGCGCCTCAGCCCGCGGGAGGCCGGCTCATCGCCGCGCTCTTCAACCCCGGTGCGATGACCCCGGACGACCTGGCGCGCACGCGCGCCGCCGCCATTAAATTCGTGGAGACGCAACTGCGTGAGGGCGATACCGTGTCGATCCTGCTCGCGGCCCAAGGAAATGTCACCGTGGTGCAGGACTTCACCGGCGACCGGGGCGCGCTGGAATCAGCCATCGTCCGCGCCACCACTGGGGGCGAGCCTGACTCATCGTCGGGGGCGGCCGTGCTGGAGCGGGCCGCGCGAATGCTGGGCGCGATCCCCGGAAAGAAAGCCGTGATGTACTTCGCCGGCGGATCGTTCGGGCAGTTGAACGACGACGTGGCCATTCCCCGCGCCGTCCAGGCGGCGGTGGCTGCCAACGTGGCGTTCTATCCGATTGACACGCGCGGAGTGCCGGTCCCCGTTGCGTCGTCCGTCTACACCGGTGTGCCGGCTACCTCCTCTCCGCTGCTGCAGGCGCTCGAAGCATCACGCGGCGGCGCTTCACCTTCTGCCGTGGTCGCCGGATTGCCATCGCGCCACGCTGAGTTCCAAATAGCGCCTGCGGCATTCGGACAAACGCTGGTCGTCCCGCTCGACGGGCTGTCCGGAAGCGTCGACATCGTCGCCGAAGTGCGATCGCTTACTGGCTTCGGTGAGGGGGGCGTGGCCGCGAACCTTCGCGACTCCGTCAACATTCGCGAGAGCCGTCCCCCGGCGCAGTTCAATTCCAGATTCACCCTGACCGCCGGATCGTACGTCGCCAAGGTGCTGGTGCGCGAGCAATCCACCGGCCGGATGTTCGCCGAAACCATCTCGTTCGACGTTAGGTGACACCTAGAGGATTGCTTTTCGAGTCTGTTTAGCGCTCAGTGGGCGCCTGGGACTTCGCGAAATACAGCCCCACCGCCCGATCGATGTTGACCTTCGTCATGCGCACCGGCCGCCCTTCGTATTCGCTGATCGCTTTCACCAGGCGGTATATGTCCACCGGGTAACAGGCGCGCAAAACTTTGGCGGTGTACTCCGCGCAGCGCATGCGCAAATGCTCCGCGCATTCGGGCTCCGTGGGCACTTGCTGGTTCTGCATGACGCGGTGGAAGATCTTGTCAAACGTGTCGTCGCTGACGTTGTCCACCATCACCTTAGTCTGAATGCGGCGCAGAAATGCTTCGTCCGCAAGATCGTGCGGGTCAAGATTGGTAGAGAAGACCACCATCAATTCGAAGGGCACCTGAAACTTCATGCCCGAAGAAAGTGTCAGGTAATCGACGCGTCGATCCAGCGGGACGATCCATCGATTCAGCAGGTCGCGCGGAGCCAGCATTTGACGCCCGAAATCGTCGATGATCAGAATGCCGTTGTTCGCCTTCATCTGGCACGGCGAGATGAAGACCCGCGTCGCGTCGTCCAAACGCAGTTCCAGCATCGGCGCCGAAAGTTCGCCGCCCACCGTGATGCAGGGACGCTCGCAAACCGCCCATCGCGGATCCAGCATTTCGTCGTGTACCGGCAGCCGCCGGTGCACCACCGGGTCGAATAGCGAAATGATATGCCCGTCCACTTCAATCGCGTACGGAATCACCACGGCATCATGGTAAATCCGCAGGATGCGCTCGGCGATGCTCGTCTTTCCGTTTCCCGTGCCGCCGTAAAGAAACAGCGATTGGTGTCCGATTAACGAGGGTCCCAGTTGGTCGAGCAGCCCGTCCGGCAGCACCAGGTCGTCGAAGGCGCTTCGCAGACTCTCGCGGCTCAGCCGTATCTTCGCGGCCTGCGCCTTTACCACCTTGGCGTATTGCTGGATCGAAACCGGGGCCGGCCCTACGTACTGGCAGATCTCATTGCGGGAACTCGCCTGCGTGCGCCCGCCGGCGGTGAGCGTGAACGAATAATCGTTCCCCGTCATGCCCTTCACTTCCAAAAGCTGCTGGTTGCGGAACTGATGGAAAATCGTCTCCAGCACGGGGAAGGAGAGCTTAAGCGTTTCGTTCAACGCGTGGAGCGTGCCGCTGCCGTGCAGCCACAAATAACGCAGCACCAGGTCGGCGACCACGGACCGGGGAATCCCCAGATCTTCCAGGCGGTCTGGAATAATCGGCCAGCATTCCTGTCTGGCAACTTGCGGTATTGCGGTGGTGGCACCCATCCGATTCGGACTATACAGGATGCAACCCGCGGATACCAATATCCTATTGGTTAACCGTAAAAGCCCTTCTGCGGGCTATCTCGTTATAACGCCCAGGGATTCGCCACCGTGGACAGGTCCCCCAACTCTTCCCCCAGATATTTCTGCCGGATCAATCGCCGTACGATCTTTCCGCTCTGCGTCTTCGGGAGCTCACTCACCACCACGATCTCTCGCGGGCGAAACGTCGGACCCAGGAACTCGACCACCGTCTTGGCCACTGCCGCCGCATCGAGCGTCGTGCCCGCCCTCGGCACTGCATACCCCACGATCGCTTCGCCCTTCAACTCGTCCGGTACGCCGATCACCGCCGCCTCCGCCACTCCCGGATGCTGCATCATCGCCTCCTCGACCTCCGCCGGACCCACTTTCCTGCCCGCCACGTTCATCGATTCGTCGGCCCGTCCGTGCAAGAACCAATGCCCGTCCTCATCCACGCTCGCCCAGTCGCCGTGATACCACATGCCCGGGAAACGGCTCCAATACGTATCGATGTAGCGCTGCGGATCGCCCCAGATTCCGCGCGTCATCGAAGGCGCCGGCCGCGTGCAAACCAGGTACCCCTTGCGTCCGCGCACCGGCACGCCCTCCTCGTCCACCACCTCGGTGGACATACCGGGAGCCGGCGCGCCCAGGCTGCACGGCTTCAAATCCTGAATCGGCAGTGGGAATAGGAAGCTCCCGGCGATCTCCGTGCCGCCCGAGATATTGATGATCGGGCAGCGCCGCCGTCCCACCCGTTCGAAGAACCACAGCCACGCCGCATCGTCCCAAGGTTCCCCGGTGGATCCGAGCAGGCGCAGCGCATCCATCGCGGGCAGTTCCCCCGCTGCTTTGCTCAGCACGCGGATCGCGGTAGGGGACACGCCAAAAGTGGTGATCCGGTGGCGGTCGATCAATTCCCAAAGCCGCATCGGCCCCGGAAAATCAGGCGCGCCGTCGTAAAGGAATATCGTGCCGCCGAACAGGTGGTTGCCAAGAATCGTCCACGGTCCCATCATCCAGCCGAAATCGCTCAGCCAAAAGAAACGATCCTGCTCGCGATGGTCGAACCCGAGCCAGATCTCCTTCCCCATCTGCGCCAGGCATCCGGCATGTGTGTGCACCGTCCCCTTCGGCCTTCCCGTCGTGCCCGACGTATACATAAGGAAGGCGCGCGCCTCCGAATCCACCGGCTCCGTCACAAACTCCGCGGACTGGCCTGCCAGGAACTCATCCCACCCTTCAGGCAGTACGATCGTCTTCCCCGCGAACCCCTCCATCTTCGCCGCCAGCGGTATCGTCTTGCCGCGCCGCTCCAGATGCTCCGCTGTGAACAGCACCCGCGCGCCGGAATCCGCCAATCGCGTCGCGATCGCCCCCGCGCCGAATCCCGCGAAAATCGGCACCACCGTGAGACCTGCCTTCAAACAGCCATACAGAATCGGCAAGATCTCCGGCACCATCGGCAGGCACAGCGCCACCCGGTCGCCCGCTTCCAGTCCCATTCCCCGCAGCCCGTTGGCCACCCGGTTGGCATCTTCCCGAACCTCGCGGAATGTCACGGTCCGCGTCTGCCCGCTCTCCCCCTCCCAAATGCACGCCGTACGATCGCTCTCCGCCCACCGGTCCAGACAGTTCTCCGCGATGTTCAACCGCCCGCCCGTGAACCACTGCGACCACTCCGGGCCCCGGGAAATGTCCATCACCGTTTCGTAGGGCGTGGACCAGGAGACCCGCATCTCGCGCATCATCTCTGCCCAAAAACGCTCCGGATTCTCCCGCGAAAAGAGTAGAAACTCCTCGCGGTCTTCAAACCCAAGGCGTCTCATCAAGCGCCACACGTTGGTGGTTTCTATGAATTCCTGGCTCGGAGTCCAGATCATTTGAGTCATCCACTCCGCGAATGCCCCATAAGTTTAAAACAACAAAGGGAACGGCCGCCGTGCCCGCTCGAACGCGTAACCTCAAAGGGCCATCGGTTTACAACAAATTTCACGCAACTCCTGGTTTAATAGATGTAACCGGTGGGTAGTTCGAAAAAGTCTAATCTGTTTCAGGTGGTCATGGACCCTCGCGCTCAAGGAAGAACGGTTGTTCGCCGCGCGATCACGCTTGCGCTGCTGTTGGCCGGAATGGCCGCCGCGGCGGACCCGTCGATCACGCCCATGACCGTTTGCGAAATCACCGCCGATCTCGCCGCGCATGAAGGCAAGGATGTCGCCGTCCTCGGCCGCTACTCATTTCGCCGCGATGGCCGCTGGATCGGCGAGGATGCCTGCGAACCCGCCGCCAAAGGGCCCGCCATTCTCTGGCTGACCGAAGACTCCGCCACCGCGCCCAAACCTCCCGGCGATTTCGAACTCGACGTCCCTTCCCTGAATCGCAAATTCGCCGACCTCCTGCGTCGCACTTCCCTCGGAAAGTTCCGTTTCGGCACCCCGGATTACGATCGCTGGGCCGTCGTCTACGGCCGCGTCGTCGCCCGCAAAGGCGACGCCGCACACAAAGCGCCCGCCGATCTCCTATTCCGCGGCAACGGCGTCGTCATCTTCCTGACCACCGAACGCTAACACCCCCTTTCTTCTCTGCGTCCCGTTAGTGAATTCGGCGAACTCTGCGCGAAATGCTCCTCGATAGGCCGTCCCCGCTCTCGTCACCGCCCTCCCCGTTCTCCGCGCATTGTGTTCCCATGGAGTGAGTCCAATGACCACTCGCCGCGCATTCCTCGCCTCCGCTTCCGCTCTCGGATTCCAGGCCGCCCGCTTGTCTGCGGACCCCGCGTTCCCCAGTCAGCGTCCCCCGCTCGCCCAACGCAAGTTCACCAGCCCCGCCGTCGAAGCCCGCATCGAAGACATCAAGAGAACGGTCGCCGACCCGGAATTAGCGTGGATGTTCGAGAACTGCTTCCCGAACACGCTGGACACCACCGTCCGCGCCGGCGAACTCGATGGCAAGCCCGATACCTTCGTGATCACAGGCGATATCGATGCCATGTGGCTGCGCGATTCCACTGCCCAGGTGTGGCCCTACCTGCCATTGGCCAAACAGGATCCCAAGCTGCGCCGCATGCTGGCCGGGGTCATCAACCGGCAGACGCGCTGCATCCTGATCGATCCCTACGCCAACGCGTTCAACTACGGTCCCACCGGCAGCCCATGGGCCAGTGACTTGACCGCGATGAAGCCCGAGTTGCACGAGCGCAAGTGGGAAATCGATTCCCTGTGCTTCACGGTGCGCCTGGCCCACGGCTATTGGAAAGCCACCGGCGACGCTTCCTGCTTCGACGCCGCGTGGAAAGAGGCGTCGGCCCTGATCGTGCAGACCTTCCGCGAGCAACAGCGCATGAAAGACCGCGGCCCCTACAAGTTCCAGAGGAGCTCCGCCGTTTCCACCGATTCGCTGCCCCACGATGGCTACGGCAATCCCGGCCGCCCTTGCGGCTTGATCCACTCCGGCTTCCGCCCCTCGGACGATGCCTGCATCTTCCCCTTTCTCATCCCGTCGAACTTCTTCGCCGTCACCGCGCTCGAGCAATTGCAGGAGATCCACGGCGCCGAACTCCGCAACCCCGCCTTCGCGCGCCAGTGCGGAGAGTTCGCCGCCGAGCTGCGCGCCGCCCTCGCCCAATACGGCAAAGCCCGTCATCCCCGCCGCGGCGAAATTTACGCCTTCGAGGTGGATGGCTATGGCAGCGCCCTGCTGATGGACGACGCCGGAATGCCCGGACTGCTTGCCCTCCCGTACCTCGGCAGCGTTGCCGCCTCCGATCCGGTCTATCGCAACACGCGCGCCTTTTCGCTGAGTGAGGACAACCCGTTCTTCTATCGAGGCGCCGCCGCCGAAGGTCTCGGCAGTCCGCACGCCGGACTCGGTATGATCTGGCCGCTCGGTATCATCGGACGAGCCCTCACCAGCACCGACGAAAAGGAAATCGCCGCCTGCCTGGCGGCCCTCAAAGCCACCCACGCCGGTACCGGCTTCATCCACGAGGCGTTCGATCGCAACGACGCCAAACGTTTCACGCGCCCCTGGTTCGCCTGGGCCAACACCCTGTTCGGCGAACTGATCCTGAAGGTGGCCGCCGATCATCCCCGCCTGCTACGCGCTTGATCTCGCAAAGGACACTCCGAAGTCCAACCGAAGCCCGTAGTTTTTCTCTGCGTTCTCTGCGCCTCTGCGAGCAACGTATTTTCCGGCCGACGGGACGTAAGTTCTATGCCCGACGAACGGTGAAAGCCCTGATACCCCGATTACCGGAACAGCTTTTCCAATTTGCCCAGCGCCTCGTACAAATTCTGCGGCGCCTCCAGCACTCCCGCGAAACAGGTCGCCCTTCTTCTGGAAACGCTCCCGCGCGTTCCGGATGTGAAACTGCTTCGGGTCTAATCCGCGCTGGACCTCTTTCCACTCCAGCGGCGTTGCCACCGGAGCCCCCGCATACGCCCGCAGCACGTAAGGCGCGGCGATCGTCTTCGATTTCCCGTTCTGCAGGTAATCGAAGTACACCCGGTTCTTCTGCCGCTTGCTCACAGACCGCGGAGTGGTGAACATCTGCGGCTTCTCGTGCGTCACCAGCCTGGCAATCAGCTCCGCGAACGTGCGCGTCTCCTCGTAGGTGTAAACCGGCTCCACCGGAATATACACGTGCATCCCGTCGCCGCCGGTCGTCTTCGCGTACCCCTTCAGCCCGATCTTGTCCAGAATGTTCTTCACCATCAGCGCCGCGTCCACAATCAGGTCGTACGCGCATTCCTGCGGGTCCAGATCGATCAGCACGAAATCCGGATTGTCCAGCGAACCGGACCGGCTCATCCAAGGATTGTGGTCGATACATCCCAGGTTCACCAGGTACATCAGGCTTGCGTGATCGTCGGCAAATACATAGTTGATCGCCGTCCCCGCATGGTCGCTGTCGATCAGTTCCGTGCGCATCCAGGAAGGGTAGCTATCCGGCGTATTCTTCTGGAAAAAGAATTCCTCCTTGATGCCGTTCGGGTAGCGCTTCAACGAAAGCGGCCGGTCTTTCAAATGCGGAAGAATCAGGTCCGCGATTGCGGCATAGTAATTGAGCACGTCGCGCTTCGTAACGCCGTCATCCGGATAATAAAGTTTGCCGAGGTTCGTGAACTTCAGCGAGTGCCCGTCCATCGGCACCGTCGCTTCTTTCCCGCCGGGCAGCAGTTCGCCTGGCGTTTCCTTCGCCACCTCCGCCGCAGGCTTGTCATTGCGCAATCCCACGAACACCGGCGCGCGCAGCCGGTCGTCGGGCGTCCAGTTGGCGTACTTCACCTGGCAGACCAGCTCCGGCTTGACCCACGTCATGCCCCGGTCCGGTTTGGGCCGCTCCGCGAAGGGGCATTTCGTCGTGATCAAAGGCTGTAACCGCGCGTTTAGGCTGGTCAGCAGTTTCTGGTCGAACCCCGTACCCACGTTGCCCACCCAGCGCAGCTTGCCCTCCTTCTGCACCCCCAAGACCAGCGCGCCGAAATGCGCGCGGTCGCCCTGTGGTTCCGTGAAGCCGCCGATTACGAACTCCTGTTCGGTCACGATCTTGATCTTCAGCCACTCCCGGCTGCGCCTCGATTCGTAGCAGCTGCGCGCGTGTTTGGCGATGATTCCCTCCAGGCCGTTCTCCCGCGCGGCCTCCAGTAGCGCTTCTCCCGCACCCGGGAACACATCGGAGATCCGCACGAAACTTCCCGGCGTCAGGACCCGTTCCAATAATTCGCGCCGCTTCTCCAGCTCGACATTGCGTAAGTCGTAGCCGTCCAGGTAGATCAGGTCGAATGCGAAATAAACCACCGGCGTGGAACGCACCAGGTGTGCAATCGTGTTCGGGTCGCTGTTCGCAATACGCGGCTGAATCAGGTGGAACTGCGAGACGCCCTTACTGTCGAGTACGGCAATTTCCCCGTCTAGAATCGCGCGCGACGCCGCCAGATGATGCGGCAGCACCCCAAGCTCGGGATACTGCCGTTCGCAGCGCAATCCGCTGCGCGCCTGCAGGCGGACCTCTTCGTTATCAACGAAGGCGATCGCCCGGACCCCGTCCCACTTGATTTCGAAGAGCCACTCGTCGCCGCGCGGCGCCCGTTCCGCCAGCGTCGCCTTCATCGGCTCGATCGAGGCGGGCATCTCCGAGGCCGACGCGCCCTTTATTTGCCCGAGCTCGATTTCAGTTTTTTTTTTGCCGGCACAGCCTTGGCCGCCGTCGCCGGGGAGGGTTTCGCAGCCTGTTTTGCCGTGCCCTTTACCGGCCCCGGCCGGTTGCTTTCCCACACACGATCCGCGGCCCCAGCCGTTTTACGCTTCGTCTTGCGCGCCGGAAGGTTGCTCGCGATCTCCTGTTGGGTCCGCCCCGAAAGCACGCTATACGCGTAGCTCTCCACGTCCCAACCCTCCGCGGCGAACTCGTCGCGCTTCTTAATCAGCAGCCACTCGTTCCCTTTGCCGCGCCCCTTCATCAGCACGATCGCGAAATCGCCCTTCAGCTTTTCCCCGTGCAGCCGGAACTTCAAATCGCCGCGCGCCAACTGCGCCGCAGCGTCCACGTCCCCCAATAGTTCCCACGTGCCCCTGTCCCACAACATCACGGAGCCGGCGCCGTAATTCCCCGCCGGGATGTTGCCCTCAAACCCTCCGTATTCCACCGGATGATCCTCCACGAACGCCGCCAGGTGCTTCACCGTGGGGTCGAGCGACGGCCCCTTGGGCACTGCCCAGGATTTCAGCACGCCGTCCATCTCAAGCCGGAAATCGTAATGCAGGCGCGTCGCGTCGTGGCGCTGCACGCAGAAATAAGGGCCGACGGCTTGCTTCCCCGCCTTCTTCTTGACCTTATCGGACGGAGCAGGTTCAGGCGTGTTCTCGAAGCGGCGCTTCTTAACGTATTCTTCTAAACCCATAACTCCCTTTCCAGCCTTCATTTACATCGTACAAGGCTTTGTAGTATCGTGAAAATCGCATCCTCTCTGAGGGGTCAGGAGCCACACATATGGCAGCGAGTGTCTGGAAGGGCCATCTCACATTCGGCATGGTATCGTTTCCCATCCGTCTCTTTAGCGCGGCACGCAGCGAAACCATCTCGTTCAATTTGCTTCACAAAGACGACCACTCGCGCATCCGCCAGGTCACCTACTGCGCGCTCGAAGACAAACCGATTGCGCGCACGGACACCGTAAAGGGCTACGAATACGAGAAGGATCACTACGTCGTCATTGACGAAGAGGACATTAAAAAGGTCGCTCCCAAAACCGCCAAGGTGATGGAGATTCTCGAATTCGTCAAGGCCGATCAGGTCGACCCGATCTACCTCGAAAGCTCCTACTACGTCGCCCCCGATGAAGGCGGCGAAAAGGCCTACGCGCTCCTCTTCCAGGCCCTGCGCGAATCCAGCTTCTACGCCGTCGCCAAAGTCGCGATGCACAATCGGGAGCACATCATTGTCCTGCGCCCCGGCGCCAAGGGCATTCTCTCTCACACCATGTATTACCAGGATGAGATTCGCCAGGTCGAAGAGTTCCGCACCGATACCAGCCTCGTGAAAGATAAAGAGCTGGCCATGGCGAAGATGCTGATCTCCTCGCTCGAAGCCGATTTCGAACCGCAGAAATATCACGACACCTACCGCGACAATCTGACCAAGATGATCGAAGACAAGATCGAGGGCCGCAACGTCGTAGCCACCCCTTCCGAACACGTCGCACCGGTGATCGATATCATGGAGGCTCTCAAGAAGAGCCTTGCCGAAAAACGCAAGCCCGCGTCTGTAGCCACCGCCGCCGCCGCCGAAGAATCGGGACCCATCGAAGTCGCACCCAAGAAGCGCGCCCCCCGCAAAACCAAAGTCGGCTAACCGGTCCCCGGGCCCGCAAATGGGTGTCCCCGCACCCAGTCCCCGTGACTGGTTGCGTCATTTTGGCGGCGCTCGAAATCCAATTCACTGACGCCCATGCGTCTGAAAGGAGATCGAGTATGAAAATTGCCGTTGCCGGTGCAACCGGAAGAGTGGGTCGTCCCCTGGTCGATCTGCTCGGCACGGCGGGCCATCAGGTGGTTCCCATCTCGCGCTCCGCCGGCGTGAACATCATCACCGGCGAAGGTCTGGAGCACGCGCTGGCCGGCGTGGAATGCGTCGTAGACGCAGCCAGCGGGCCGTCGCCGGAACAACACGCTGCCACCGAATTCTTCACCACCGCCGCCAGGAACCTGCAGGCAGCGGGCAAGCAGGCCGGGGTACAACGGATGGTCCTCGTATCCATCATCGGAATCGACCGCTTCACCGCCGGTTACATGGCGGCGAAGGTGGCTCATGAGAAAGCCATGTTGGCGGGTCCGGTTCCCACCCGTATCTTGAGAGCCGCGCAATTTCACGAGTTCGTTTCGCAAATGGTGGAGTGGGGCCGCCAGGGCGATGTCAGCTATGTCCCCAAAATGCGCACCCAACTCGTAGCTGCCCGTGCCGTCGCGGAATCGCTCGCCGCGCTCGCAACCGCGCCCGCCGGGGCCGCGGGACCGGTTCTCGAGATCGCCGGCCCGCGCCCGGAGAATCTGGCAGATGCCGCCGCCCGCCTCATCGCCCGTCGCGGCCATCCGCTCCGCATCGAAGCTGTCGCCAACCCGGCCGACCCGGATTGGGACCTCTATGAATCCGGCGCCCTCTTGCCCGGCCCCCAGGCCACCCTCGCCGGTCCCACTTTCGACGAATGGCTCGCCGCAAATGCTGCGTAAATCAGTGCTGCATAGGTACGTGCTGCACGGGCCTATGACCGCCTGAAAGCCTTTTAAGAAATCTTTCAAGCGGTCGAAGACCCGGTTGCCTGGACTGCGCTCCCTATAGCCCGCAGCTACTGAACCGCGATCCGCACCGCCGTTCCAACAATCCAGGCCGCGCTCACCTGAATCGTGGCCGTTCCCTTTGCGGTA
This sequence comes from uncultured Solibacteraceae bacterium, assembly GCA_963811575.1. Taxonomy (GTDB): domain Bacteria; phylum Acidobacteriota; class Terriglobia; order Bryobacterales; family Bryobacteraceae; genus Solibacter. The sequence goes on from CAWERY010000020.1 coordinate 69,237, forward strand.
CCCTGAGGCACCCGGAAGTTCACTTGGTAGCCGTCCACCGAACCGGGGAAGCCGACTGCTCCCAGCACCTCGGCGGAATTCCCATTCACCTTCACCTCGATGGGCGAATTGACGTTGGCTGCCGGCCCGGACGGAAAGGGTTGCCCGGGATCGACCGCGGGCACTGTTGGGCCAAGCCCCGTGGCAAACAGAGACAAGACCTCGCCCGCCGCCGCCGGCTTAGCCGATGTAACCAGAGAGAAGTCGTTCGAGTGGGTCACGGACGGGCCGCTGTCGGTGATCAAAATTTGCGGCGCCGACATCGGGATCAGATGGGCTATCCAACGTTGAGTTCCGCCTCCATTGAGGCGGCGGTTCGCGGGGTCTTCTGTCATGGAGGCTGCCCGTTGGACAGCCACTCCCGGCGGGTTTGCCGCCACCGCCATTTGCCCCCGCACGCCGAGAAATGCGCCCGTACCACCGGTAATCACGAAATTCGTTCCGCCCGTCGCACTCAAAGGAGCTCCAGGTGGCGCATCGCCGCCGGCTAATCCGGTAACAAAAATGGTCCCGATCGGGGTGCCGTCGCTCTTCAATATTTCGAAGGCGGCCACGGCCAGTCCACTGCGCACGGTGTCAGCGATTCCCTGTCCCTGGGCGGGGACCGTTCTGAGCGAATTGCCGCCCGCGTCCTTAGAGTGAGTCCCCATCACGCGCTGGCCATTGACGGCCACAATGTCCGCGATGGCGACTCCCCGGCCGAAACTTCCTAAGTGGGCTGTTGTGCCAACGTTGGGATCGGTCCCATACTTGGCAACGTCGGAGGTGTCGTTAAAATACAAAACATGGTTTGCGATGTCGATCTGCAGAATCGAAGGCGCGACTTGCGCCATTCCCGGTTGAGAGCACGCAGCGGCGCAAAGAGCCGTAGCGAGAGCTGTTTTCCAATACCGCATTAGTATGTTCTGCCCTCTTCGCAGTGGGTTACGTCTTGTTGTGTTTTTCATATGCGCTCCTTAACTGCAATAAATATGCTTTTTTGTTTGCCGGTACCAATCCGGCTAACCTGGCACGAGTAAGGGATCGCGGCCCTAAAGGTTACAGCGGTTCGGGCGAAAGGCATACAATAGCTGCTGCGACTCTCGCCCAGATGCCAAATTGCCCTCAGTGCGGAGCGGAATTGGATTCCAGCGGTCCCGCGGGATTGTGCCCGGAGTGCCTGATCCAGGGCGCTTTCGATAGTTCGGTTGGCGACGACTCCGGAACTCAGACCATCGATACGGTGGCGGCAGCCGGTGATGACGATTTCGGCCGCTATCACATCCTTCGACCTCTCGGCGAAGGGGGTATGGGCACTGTTTACCTGGCTGAGCAGCGCGAGCCCATTCGCCGCTTCGTAGCGCTTAAAGTCATCAAACTCGGGATGGACACCGGCCAGGTACTCGCCCGCTTCGCCATCGAGCGCCAGGCGCTGGCGATAATGGACCACCCGAATATCGCGCGCATCATCGACGCAGGCGCCACGCCCAAAGGCCGGCCTTACTTCGTCATGGAGTACATCGAGGGCGTGCCCATCACGCAGTACTGCGATCGCAAGCGGATGACGATCGGGCAGCGGCTGGAACTGTTCTTCGCCGTGTGCCATGCGGTTCAACACGCGCATCAGAAGGGTGTGATCCATCGCGACCTCAAACCGTCGAATGTGCTGGTGATGGAACAGGAGGGCGCACCCGTTCCAAAAGTGATCGATTTCGGCATCGCCAAAGCCACCGACCAATGGGCTGCGGAGAACACGCTGGTCACGCAATTCGGCCAGATGGTGGGCACACCGGAATACGCCAGTCCTGAGCAGGCCGAGGTCACCACCGGAGCTGTCGATGAGACCTCCGACGTGTATTCGCTCGGGGTCGTGTTGTACGAGTTGCTGGTCGGCACGGTTCCTTTCGACGCCGCCACCATGCGCCAGGCAGGCTTGAGCGAGATGCTGCGGATTATCCGGGAAGAAGAACCTCCGACGCTTTCGCGAAAGCTGACCGCAACCGGTGAGGCAGCGGCCGGTATCGCCGCGCACCGGCAGACCAACACGGCGTCCCTTCGACGCCTCGTTGAGGGCGACCTGAACTGGATCACGATGAAGGCGTTGGAAAAACCCCGGGAGCGGCGATATGCTTCCGTGACCGCGTTCGCGGCCGACATCCAGAGATATATGGAGCACCGGCCGGTGCTTGCATCGCCGCCGAGCCGCCTGTACCGGTTGCGCAAGTTTGTTCGCAGGCGAAGGGCGGCCGTGCTCGCCACGGCAGTCGCGTTCGCGTTCATCCTTTTAAGCGGCGTGACGGCCTGGTCGCTTTCGCATCGCGATTCCGCATCGAGACCCAAGTTGACCGACAAGGACACCCTTGTCCTCGCGGATTTCGATAACAAGACGGGCGATCCGGTGTTTGACGACACGCTGCGCCAGGGACTGTCCGTGGAACTTCAACAATCGCCATTCCTCGCGCTGATTTCGGACGGGAAGGTCCAGCAGGAGCTGCGTCTCATGGGACAGCCCAAAGATGCGCGGCTGACTCCTGAAATCGCGCAGCAAGTCTGCGAACGAACCGCAAGTGCGGCTGTGCTCGAAGGCTCCATCACGCTTGTTGGAAGCCAATATGTATTGGGACTGCGCGCAAAGGACTGCAAGGCCGGAAATGTTCTCGATCAGGAGCAGGCGGTGGCGGCCAAGAGAGAAGATGTCCTGAACTCGCTCAGTGAGATCGGGCGCAAATTCAGAATCAGGGTGGGCGAATCGCTGGCTACGGTGGAAAAGCATTCGACGCCGCTCGCCGAAGCCACAACGGAGTCACTCGAAGCCCTCAAGGCTTATAGCACCGGAATGAAAAAAGCGGTCGGATCCTCCGGGAATCTGGCGTCCATGCCCTTTTACCGGCGGGCCGTCGAAATCGATCCTAAATTCGCGATCGCGTACGCCAATTTGGGGATGGCGTATAGCGGCGTTGGAGATTCCGTTCTGTCAGCCGAGAACGCGACCAGAGCCTGGCAATTGCGCGATCGCGTGAGCGATCGCGAGAGATTTTTCATCGACTTTACCTACGACCGGCAGGTGACAGGGGATCTGGAGAAGGCGTATCAAACCCTGGAAACGTGGTATCAGACCTATCCTCGTGGGGTTCCGCCACATCCCCAGAATTTATTAGGAGGCGTTGCCACTCTTGCGACAGGGCGATTCGAAAGAGCGATCGAAACAGACCAAAAACAAATCGCTGCCGAACCCGACGTTACCTTTGGGTACAGCAATCTTGCCTCCAGCTATTTTTTCCTCGACCGCTTCTCCGAAGCGGAGAGCACGCTTCAGCAAGCCTCTGAACGCAAGCTGGAACTAGACGTTTTCCGGGTCCTCCGATACAACATCGCGATGCTAAAGGGCGACCGCGAACAGATGGACCGGCTGGTAGACCTGGCCAAGGGAAAGCGCGGTTTGGAACACTGGATGGCCCACGAGGAGGCTCTCGCCCAGGCTCGTTCCGGCCGGTTGCAGGCCGCCCGGCGGTCGTCGAAGCGAGCCGTGGACCTGGCCCTGCAAGAGGGGCACCGCGAGGCGGCAGCGACTTACCAGGCCGCACGAGCGGTGTGGGAAGCCGTTTCTGAGAATGTCGCCGAAGGAAGAAGGACCTCAACGGAGGCGCTCAGGCTTTCAAAGGGCCGCAACGTCCAGTACGCTGCCGGCCTCGCCCTGGCTCTTTCGGGAGACTCTTCCCAATCGGAAGCGACGGCCGGCGATTTGGAAAAGAACTTCCCGGAAGATACTTTTGTGAAATTTACCTATGCACCGGTTCTTCGCGCGTTAGCCGCATTGGGGCGGGGCAAGCCGGCAGACAGCGTGGATCAGCTGCAAATCACTCTTCGATATGAGCTGGCCGTGAATGGCCTGAACTTCCATTATTTTTATCTAGGCGGTTTGCACTCGGCCTACGTGCGCGGAAAGGCATTTCTTGCCTCGCGCCGGTATACGGAAGCGGCGGCCGAGTTTCAGAAGATCCTAGATCATCGCGGCATCGTAGGCCCGGATTCCATCGGCCCACTTGCGCACTTGCAACTCGGCAGGGCGCTCGTCTTGTCGGGAGATACGACCAAGGCGAAAGCAGCCTATGAGACCTTCCTCGCACTCTGGAAAGACGCAGACCTCGACAACCCGATTCTGCAAAAGGCCAAGACAGAGTACGCCCGGCTGTAGTGATTCCGCTGTAACCTTTGGCTCCCGATTCCTTATGCTAGTTGTGGGACGCCTGCGAGGATTACGATCATGACCAACCGCCAGACGATGCACACGCTGCCGGGATCATCCCGGTTTCCTACGACGCGATGGACCCTCGTGGTCGCGGCCGGCGCTCCAGATGCGAAGGAGCCCCGGTCCGCTTTAGTTGCCCTGTGCGAGGGTTACTGGTATCCGTTGTACGCCTATCTGCGCCGGCGTGGTTATTCGGCCGATCAGGCGCAGGATCTCATTCAGGCCTTCTTCATGCGCGTGCTGGAAGGACGATACCTCAATCGCGCCGACCCGGAAAAGGGCCGGTTCCGGTCCTTTCTGTTGACCTCTTTGAAGTTCTTTGTGGCCGACGAAGGAGATCGCCATCGCGCGCACAAACGTGGCGGCGGCGCAGTCTTGCCGCTTGAATTCTCGTCGGGCGAAGGGCGCTACCAACGCGAGCCGTCACATGATGAGACGCCGGAGCGAATCTTCGAACGGCGTTGGGCCCTCTCGGTGCTCGATCGGGTCGTGGAAAAATTGAGGCAAGAGTTTGTCCATCACGGCCGACCGGAGCATTTCGAGCGGTTGAAAGTGTTCCTTCTCGGGCATTCCGATGCGCCGTATGCCGCGCTGGCTATCGAAATGAACACTTCAGAGGGAGCGCTCAAAGTGGCCATTCACAGGCTTCGCAAGAGATATCGCGAACTGTTGCGTCAGGAAATCGCCGACACCGTGGTCGATCCCGCCGAGGTGGAATCGGAACTCCGTTTCCTGGCTTCCGCGCTGACCGGGAAGTAGTGGCACTTTCGACGAATGGCTCGCCGCCACATCCTAAAATCCGCCTATTGCAATCTGCAAATCACCTCAACTTGAAATATATTTTATGCGTGTTTTCAATCGCTTGCGGCGAGTCGTGCGCCCCCTCTACCTGTCGCGATGCTAGCTTCTCTCCCATAGGAGATTCATATGGCATCCCCAGCCCAGATCAACGCCAACCAAACCAACGCCCAATTTTCCACCGGACCGCTTAGCCTGGAAGGCAAAGCGCGCGTCTCCCGCAACGCCGTTCGCCACGGCCTGACCGCTCGCTTCCCGGTCATCCGCGATGACGAACATGAGGAGTTTGCCGCACTCCACCATTCGCTTTCCACCGAGCTCAATCCCCAGGGAGCGATGGAGACCATCGCTTTCCAGGAGATCCTCCACGCTGCCTGGAATCTCCAGCGCTTCAGCCGCATCGAAGCCGAAGTCTCTACCGGTACCGCCGAAGATTTCACGGATCCCAATACCATCGCCATCCTCGATCGTCTCGGTCGCTATCAGGCGCGCGCTCAGCGCGCCTGGCACAAGGCGCTTGCCGAATTGCGTGGTCTCCAGACCAATCGCGCCCTCCGCCTCCGCAAACTCACCGGGGAAGAGGACGCCGAAGTCCCTGCAATTGCTTCCATCAACGATCTGACCAAACAAACCCAATCCGAAGTCACCGCTGAGGCCATCGATCTGGCTGTCCAGCTGATCAACGTGGAAACCGAAGTCGCGACCTTCAAAAATTTCCAAAGAATGCAGGATCTCAAGTCGCCGCGCGCCGTGCTCGCCCGGGGATAGCCCGGTTTCGCTCACCGGATCTCGGCTTCTCCGCCAGGGCAAGCCGAAAGACCCTGCACACAGTCCCGAAACATACCAAGCCGTTCCAACCCCGCGCCGAATTCCGCCCATAGCGACGGGAGTCCTCTATATACTCGAAGGAATTTTCAAGCTCAAGGAGGACACATGTCTTCGGTTGTTCTCGTCACCGGTGCGAGCACCGGGATCGGCCGTCTGGCCGTCGAAACCATCGCGCGCGCCGGCCATAGAGTCTATGCCGGGATGCGCGATCTCAGCGGCCGTAACGCCGCTCCGGCACGGGAGCTTCAAGACCTCGCGGCCGCGCGGCAACTGTCTCTGGTGCCCGTCGAAATGGACGTGCAGCAGACTGCCTCGGTACAGCGCGCCGTGGATCAGGTTGTGCGCGAAGCCGGCCGGATCGATGTGGTGGTGAACAACGCCGGCATCATGTCGATCGGGCTCGCCGAAGGCTTTACCGAGGAGCAGGTATTCCAGCAGATGGACGTGAACTTCATGGGTTCGTTCCGGGTTTCGCGTGCCGTCTTGCCCCATTTGCGCAAACAGAACAGCGGCTTGATCATCCATGTCGCCTCGATCTTGGGCCGCCTGCTCTTCCCTGGCTGCGCGTCTCTACTGCGCCAGCAAATTTGCCCAGGAAGCTTTGGCCGAAGTGCTGAACTTCGAGCTCTCCGGCACGGGTGTGGAGAGCGTGATCGTCGAACCAGGGCCGTATCCGTCTCAACTCTTACCCAATAGCCCCGCCCCCGCCGATGCCGAACGGGTCGCCGGATACGGGGAGCTCTCCACCTTCCGCGAGACCTTCGTCGCCAAATTCGACGAGCTGTTCCACTCAGAGAATGCGCCAAATACCCAGGATGTGGCCGACGCAATCCTCCGGCTGATTGAGTTGCCGGCCGGAAAACGGGAGCTCCGCACCGTCTGCGGCATGGACTTTGGCGCCAACGCCCTCAACCAACAAATCGCACCCGTTCAGGCAACCGTCCTGCGCGCGCTCGGCATGGAGCATATGATACCGGCGCTCGTCACCAGGCATGCCGGAAAAATCGGCGCGTAGATCGCCGCCATTTAGCCTGCTTTCTGTAGCACCTGCTCCGCATGCAGCGCGCCATCTGGAGATTCCTCGTGCTTGAACATCAGGTAGAGATCGCGTCCCCCTGCCAGCAGCTCCTTCGATCGCGACGCGAAGCCTTCCACGTCTTCCGCCGTGTACTCCGGTTTGCGCAATCGATAGTAGACGAAGTCGGCGGTGATCACTTCCGGCACCTCCAGCTTCTCGGATTCCGCCACGCACAGCGCCGCATTGCGCCCGCGCAGCGCGTCATAAATCTCTTCCGTCAGCCAGCTCGCGTGCCGGAATTCAAAGGCGTACCGTAGGTCGCCCGGCAAGAGCGCGAGATAGTCGCGCAACAACGCCGCGTCGCATTTCATCGCCGGTGGCAGTTGGAACAGAATCGGCCCCAGGCGGCGCGACGGTGCGCAGCGGGTCGATCATTTTGAGGAAGAGTTCGGTCGCTTCACCCGCATTCTTGAGCCGCATGATGTGCGTGATCCGCATGTTCGCCTTGACCGCGAATACGAAACCGGATGGCGTTTGCTCCACCCAGTTCTGCAGCGTCGATGCCGATGGCAGGCGGCGAAACGTATAGTTGATCTCAACGCAGTTCAACCGCGCGGCATAGTGCTTCAAAAACTGGTTGGACGGCGTTTTCGCCGGATAGAATCCCGGCTTCCATGCCGGATATGCAAAGCCGGAGGTTCCGGCATAGAGCGTCGCCATGGCTTATCATTATCTCTGGCTGGAGGCCCCCGATGTTAGTCCACTGGATCGTGAACTGGCTGCTCAGCGCGTTGGCATTGTGGCTGGTCGCGCAAATCATTCCCGGGATGCAGATTCGCAGCTATGGCGCCGCCCTGCTCGCTACCGTGGTGATCGCCCTGGTCGATCTCACGCTGGGGCCTATTCTGCGCCTCATCGCCTTCCCCATCACGTTCCTGACGCTGGGCCTGTTTCGCCTGGTCATCAATGCCGTCTTGCTCAAACTGGCCTCTCTCTTCACGCCCGGATTTCGCATCGATGGCTTCCTCGCCGCGCTCCTCGGCTCGCTCGTTCTCGCCATCGTCACCAGCCTGATCCAGAGACCTGGCGTGGGCGACCTTATAAAATCGTGATCGCTCCCTCGAACTCCGCCGAACTGGCCGACGTCCTCCGCGCCGCTGCCTCCGCCGGCCAAACCATCGAGCTCGCCGGCAACTCCTCCAAACGCCGCATGGCCGGTCCCATCGAACCCGCCGACGTCACGGTCAGCACCCTCTCCCTCCGCGGCGTCGTTCAGTATGAACCGCAGGACCTCACCATCAGCGTGGCCGCCGGACTCGCCTGGCGCGAACTGACCCGCCTCCTCGCCGAGCACCGCCAGATGGTGCCGCTGGATCCGCCGTTCTCCGATGACGCCACCGTCGGCGGCGTCATTGCCGCCAATTGCAGCGGTCCGCGCCGCCGCCTCTACGGCACCGCGCGTGATCTCGTGATCGGCATGCAATTCGTCACCCTGGAAGGCAAGCTCGTGCAATCGGGCGGCATGGTCGTGAAGAACGTCGCCGGTCTCGATATGGCGAAGCTGATGATCGGCTCTTTCGGCACCCTGGCCGCTATCGCCGTCGTCAATTTCAAACTCCAGCCGGTGCCGCCCGTGGAACGCAGCTTCCTCCTTCCGTTTGCCTCCCTCGCCGCGCGCCATCGCTGCCCGCAATCAAATTTTGCGCGGCCAGTTGCAGCCCGCCGCCATCGATCTGCTCAACCCCGCCGCCGCCGGCACCCTCGGCAATTCCGCCTGGCTGCTCGCCGTCCGCGCCGCCGGAAACGCCGCCGCGGTGGACCGCTACGAGCGCGAATTCGCCGGCCTCGCCGACGGTCTCGCCTTTGAAGAGGATCGCCAGGCAACCCTCTGGCAGTACATCGAAAATTTCACCCCGTCCTTCCTCGCACAGCACGACGATGGCGCAGTTGTGCGCGCTTCGTGTACCCTGAAGGAATCCGAAGCAGTCATGGAGTCCTTTCCCGGCCCGGCAATTGCCCGCGCCGGCAATGGAGTCTGTTATGGCTATTTCGAGCAGTCGCATGCCGTCGCCGGGTGGCTGGCCGGAAGCGCGGCCCGGTCTTCCAAGGCCGTCGTCGAATTCGCGCCCGATCACTACCGGCGAAGAATGGAACTATGGCCTTCCGTGGGGGCCGATTTTGAGATCATGAAGCGGGTAAAGCATCTGTTTGATCCCCGCAACCTTCTAAACCGTGGCCGACTCTACCGCCGTATCTGAAAAGACCGATTTCGGGCCCAGTCAATTCGATCTCGATAAGTGCGTCCATTGCGGCCTCTGCCTGAACGCCTGCCCCACCTATCGCGAACTCGGCCTCGAAATGGATTCTCCGCGCGGCCGCGTCTATCAAATGGTGCAGGTGGCCAATGGCTCCCCCATCACCGCTTCCTACCGCGAACACATCGATCTCTGCCTGGCCTGCCGCGGCTGCGAAACTGCCTGCCCCTCCGGCGTCCCCTATGGCCGCATGGTGGAGGATGCCCGCGCCGGGCTCGAACAACATGCCGGCGCGCGGGTGGTTCGCAAACAAGCTGCGCAATTTCGTCTTCATCGGCCTGCTGCAATCGCGCGGAGCACTCTCCGTAGCCGGCACGCTGCTTTACCTCTTTGAAGTCAGCGGCCTCAAGGCTCTGGCCCGCGGCTTGGGCCAAATGAAGTTGCTCGGCCGCCTCGGCGACCTCCAACAGCTCGCGCCCTCGGCCGAACCGCCGTTCTTCTTCAGCCAGATCGGCCGCACCTTTGCGCCCGAGGGAGAGCGCCGCCACCGCGTCGCCTTCATGGCCGGCTGCGTCGCCAACGTCAGCTTCGCGCGTTTGAATGAGGCCACCATCCGCGTTCTGCAGCGCAATGGCTGTGAAGTCGTGGTGCCGGAAAATCAAACCTGCTGCGGCGCGCTCCACCTTCACAGCGGGATGCGCGAAGAGGCCCGCAAGCTCGCCCGCCGGAATATCGACGCCGTACTCGGCGGCGGCTTCGACGCCATCATCACCAATGCCGCCGGCTGCGGTTCCACGCTCAAGGAGTACGGCGAACTCCTGGCCGACCTGCCGGAGTACTCCGAAAAAGCCCATCAGTTCTCCCGCCTCATGCGCGATATCACGGAGTTCCTCTCTTCGCTTGAGCTCAATCCGAATCTCGGCCCGGTCGATGCCACCGTTACTTACCAGGACTCCTGCCATCTCGCCCACGGCCAGCGCATCCGCAAGTCGCCGCGCCAGTTGCTCGGCGCCATTCCCGGACTCACCTTCGTCGAAATGCCCGGCGCCGATATCTGCTGCGGGAGCGCCGGCATTTATAACGTCGTGCAGAATGAGATGGCGATGCAGATCCTCGGCAGCAAAATGAAATCCGTGAATGCCACACGCGCCGGCATCATTGCCACCGCCAATCCCGGCTGCATGCTGCAACTGCAAGCCGGCGTCCGCCTGCATGGCTCCGGCCAGCGCGTCATGCACGTTGTGGAACTGCTCGACCTCTCCTACAAAAGCTTCGCCGCGCGCTCCTGATATGCAAGGCGAGATCGTTTACGCGACGCGTTCCTGATCTTTATATTGCAGTTGATAGAGCTTCCAGTAGATGCCGCGCTGCGCCAGCAGTTCCTGGTGCGTACCGCTCTCCCGCAGATAGCCTTTGTGCATCACCAGAATGCGGTCCGCGCGCTGAATCGTGGAGAGCCGGTGCGCAATCACGATCGAAGTCCGTCCCGGCCACCATCCGGTTGAGCGCGTCGCGCACCCGGAACTCCGTATCGGTATCCACGCTCGAGGTGGCCTCGTCCAGAATCAGGTAGCGCGGATTGTGCGCCAGGGCGCGCGCAAAACTGATCAATTGCTTTTGTCCCGTGGAAAGGCCGCTGCCGCGCTCGCGGATCGAGTGGCGGAACCCTTCCGGCAGCGTGCGGATGAAATCCATCAGGTTGACCTGCTCGGCCGCCGCCTCCACATCCTCGTCGCGGATGTTTTCCGTCCCCAAACGGATGTTCTCTTCGAGCGTACCGGTGAACAGGTAGGGATCCTGCAGCACCACGCCAAAGAGCCGCCGCAGTTCCAGCGGGTCCAGCGCGCGCACATCCACGCCGCCCACTTTGATGCTGCCCTGCTGCACATCGTAGAAACGCAGCAGCAGGCTGATCAGCGTCGTTTTTCCGGCTCCGGTGTGTCCCACCACCGCGATGGTTTCTCCCGGCTCGATCGTGAAGCTGACATCGCGCAATACCCAGTCCTCGTCCTTATACGCAAACCAGACGTGATCGAACTCAATCGGCGGCGATGGCGGCCGGCGCGGCTTGCGCAACCTCCGGCGGCAGCACCGCGGCCTTCGTATCCAGCAGTTTAAAGACTCGTTCGGAGGATGCCATTGCCGATTGCAGAATGTTGTACTTCTCGCTCAAGTCCTGAATCGGACGAAAGAAGCGCAGGCCATACTGCAGGAACGCCGCAACCACGCCCAGGGACAGGCGGCCGGCCTGGACCCGGAAGCCGCCGTAGGTCAGAATGCCGGCCAGCGCCAGCATCGAGATGAATTCGACCACCGGATAGAACCAGCCGTATGCCGTGATCGCATCCTTGAACGCGTCCATGTGCTCACGGTTCACCTGCTCGAATTCCTCGCAGCTCCGCTGTTCGCGATTGAAGAGCTGCAGCACCGCGATCCCGGTGATGTGCTCCTGCAGATAGGAATTGATCTTGGCGATCGCCACCCGAATCCGCCGGTAGCTCTGCGTCACGCTGCGCCGGAAAATGATCGTGGTCAGAATCACAAACGGCATCGCCGTCAGCATGATCGCCGTCAGCATCGGGCTGAAGCTGAACATGATCGCCAGAATGAAGACCAGCACCAGCAGGTCGCCGAGAATGGTCACCAGGCCGGAAGCGAACAGTTCGTTCAGCACATCCACATCGGCCGTCACCCGCGTCACCAGCCGCCCTACCGGGTTCCGGTCGTAAAAGGCCAGGTCGAGTCCCTGTAAATGCTCCATCAATTCGCGGCGCAGATCGAACATGGCGAGCTGCCCGGTGTACTGCATCACGTACATCTGCACGAACTCGCACACAAAATTGGCGGCCAGCACTCCCAGGTACACCAGGCCGATCCGGGTGAGCCCGCTCCACGCGTCGGCCGGCAGGAACCGCGCCAGAAACTCAGGCACCTGGCCGGGATTGGGAGCGATGTACCGGTCTACCGCCGTGCGCGTCAGCAGCGGACCAAGCACCTGCAACGCCGATTGCACCAGCAAAAATACCAGCGAGAGCGCCACCAGCAAACGATAGGGACGCATGTAGCCGAGCAGGCGGCGCATCAACCGCCCGTCATATGCTTTACCTACAACCTCTTCTTCCACCTCTTCCAGTCTAGCCTTCCCAGGCTGGCCTCCGGCAGGTTCCGGGCGAGGTTGCTATGATAGCCGTAGCCTTTTAGTATGACGCCGGTGCTGGAACCTCAATCGAAGAACAAGCTGCCCTGGACGGGAATTGCCTGGTTCGGCCTGTTGCTGATCGCCTGCTATGCGCCGGTTCTCAAGGCACTGGTCCATCAATGGGATGGAGATCCCGACATGGGGCACGGCTTTTTCGTTCCCGTGATTGCCGGGTTTCTCATCTGGCAGCGGCGCGAGGAATTGATGGCGATCACTCCGCAACCCGATTGGCGCGGGCTTCTCCTGGTGCTTTGGGGCGGACTTCAACTCGTCCTCGCCACCTTGGGAGCGGAACTCTTCAGCGCCCGTATGTCGTTCATCATCACCCTGGTCGGTGTGCTGTGGACGCTGGGCGGGACCTTCATGCTGAAAAAGCTCGCCTTCCCGCTGTTTCTGCTCTTGTTTATGGTGCCCATCCCGGCCGTAATCTATAGTGCCGCGACCTTCAAGCTGCAGATACTCGCCAGCAAACTGGCGGATGATGCCTTGACCCTGCTTTCCATCCCGGTGCTGCGCGAAGGCAACATCCTGGAATTACCCAACCAGAAACTCTCCGTGGTGGAAGCTTGCAGCGGGATCCGCTCGCTCCTTTCGCTGACCTTCCTTTCACTGGTTTACGGCTACTTCTTTGAAAAGAAGACCTGGATCCGCGTCGTGCTTTTCATCTCAACCATTCCCATCGCGATCATCGCCAACGGCAGCCGCGTCACCATCACCGGCATCATGACCCAGGTAAAGGCGGAACTGGCCGAGGGCTTTTTTCACGAGGCCCAGGGCTGGGTGATCTTCATGGTCGCTCTCGCCATTTTGATCGTCTGGCACCAGATGCTGATCCGCGGGGCCAATTTTGTCGAAGCCAGGAGGCACGCGTGAAGGCTCTCAACAACCGGTATGCCCGCGTACTGACCGTGCTCCTGTTGCTTCAGGGAATCGTGTTTTATTCGGTTGCCCTGCGCGCGGAAAAAATGCCGCCGGTCTCGCCGCTGGCTTCCTTTCCAAGCACTGTCTCCGGCTGGGAGATGTACAAGGACGTAAAGATCGAGCAGGAGACCCTGGATATCCTGAAGGCCGACGATACCCTCAACCGGGTCTATCTCAACACCCCGAAGAACGCCCAGGCGTACTTGTTCATCGCGTTCTTCAAGACCCAGCGCTATGGCCAGGCGCCGCACTCGCCGAAGAATTGCCTGCCCGGCAACGGCTACGAACCGGTGGAATCCGGCCCGCTTTCGATTACTGTGCCGGACCGCGCCGAACCCATCGTAGTCAATCGCTATCTGACCGTTCGCGGTGATGAGAAGAGCGTGACTTTGTACTGGTACCAAAGTCACGGCCGCATCATCGCCGGCGAATTCTCAGCGAAATTCTGGTTGATCGCGGATTCCATTCGCTATCACCGCAGTGACAGTTCTCTCGTTAAGGTAGTGGTCCCGGTGCGCGACAACGATACGGATACCGCGACCCGGACTGCGACTGAATTTGTTCAGGCGATCTACGCACCGGTCTCCCATCAACTCCCGCTATAGCCTGTTTCAAATCGCACAAGTAACGAGGAGGTACTAGAGCAAAGTGTTGTCCGATCCATTACCCTAAGGAAAGTCTGAATGGCTCAGCCTCTGCAGCTTCTGTTCATCGGTGAAAGCGGAGTGGACCCAGTAATTGGTGAACTGCAGCGCGGTAATTACGCTCCCTCCTTTCGGTGCGCCAACAACCTGGAACAGCTCCTCAAGGAACTGCCGGTGCATGCCGATATTGCGATTGCCGACCTCGCGGTATCGCCCGGTTTTGGAGCGCTCGAAGCCCTGCGCGTGATTCAGGAACAGGGTTTGGATCTGCCCTTAATCGTCGTCTCGGGCAAAATTCGTGATGCGGAAGTACTAGCTGTACTAAAGGCCGGCGCCGCCGATCATCTCACGCGCGGCAATCTGATGCGCCTCAATGCCGCCGTGGAACGCGAATTAAGCAGCGCGCGCATGCGCCATGACCGCGTCCGCCTGGAAGAGCAGTTTCGCCAGGCCCAGAAGATGGAAGCCGTAGGCAGGCTGGCCGGCGGTGTGGCGCACGATTTCAATAATCTGCTGACCGTGATCACCGGCTATAGCGACCTGCTGCTCGGCAGCCGCGACCTGAAAGACACGCAGCGTAGCGCGCTGGAGGAAATACGGCGCGCGGCCGAACGCGGCGGAGCGCTTACCCACCAGCTGCTCGCCTTCAGCCGCCGCCAACCCATGCAGGCGCGGCCCCTGAAGATCGACGAACTCGTGCTCCACATGGAACGCATGCTGCGCCGCCTGATCGGCGAGGATGTCGAACTGGTCACGATCGCCGCGTCTTCGGAGGACGTGTTCGCCGATCCCGGCCGCCTGGAACAGGTCATCATGAACCTGGTGGTCAATGCCCGCGACGCCATGCCGGAAGGCGGGAAGCTCACCATCGAAACCGGCAGCGTCCGGCTCGGGGAAGGCTTGGCCGCGCGCCAATTGGGCGTCACTCCGGGCAACTACGTCACCGTCTTCATCACCGATACCGGCATCGGCATGGACCAGGAGACGCAGAGCCACCTTTTCGAGCCCTTCTTCACCACCAAAAACCCGGGACGCGGCACCGGGCCTGGGTTTGGCGACGGTTTACGGCATCATACGCCAAAGCGGAGGCGCCATCGGCATTTCGAGCGAGCCGGGCAAAGGCACCACCGCGCGCATCTACCTGCCGCGCGCCAAGGAGAAGGCTCCGCCCCCGGTGGTGGAGAGGCCGCCCGTGCTGATGCCGTTGACCGGCGGCGAAACCATCCTCCTGGTGGAGGACGAGGCCCGCGTGCGCAAGTTGATTGTCGACGTACTCACGCGGGCGCGGCTACCACGTGCTGGAGGCGACGCGCGGCGAGGAAGCGCTGCGTATCTGCAAAGCCCACTGCGACGAAATCGATCTTGCGGTAGTGGACGTCGTCATGCCGGAAATGAACGGACCCGAAATGGTCCGCCAACTCCAGACATTCTGCTCCCACATTCGCATCCTCTACATCTCGGGCTATACCGACGAGGCCATGGTGCACCACGGCATCGGGGAATCCGGCGCCGCTTTCCTGCAAAAGCCGTTTGTTCCGGACCAGCTCGCGCGCAAAGTCCGCGACGTTCTGGATAGCCGTACCAACGGCGCCAACGAAGTTCAGTAAGGCAATTCAGCGCGGGTGGGTGAACTCGTTGGCGTGCGGAATCAGCTCGAAGTAGACCCGGCTTGCCAGGTCCGTGCGCCAATATCCCCGCCACTGCGCATACCCGCAAATGCCGAAGAACAGGACCGCCGTTCCGGCCGCGATCGCCCACGCGGGGACGCGCCGTTTGCGCGGCGCCGACATCATCAACGCGCCCGCCGCCGGACACTGGCGACACACTCGAGGCACCCGATGCACTCGGCGGAAGCGATGGTGATCAGTTTGTCTACCGGCAAAGCCGAAGGGCAGGCCTTCGCGCACTTCCCGCAATCGATGCACAGCTGCGCTTCGCGCCGGATGCGCAGCGGACTGGCCAGCGACGCCAGGCCCATCAGCGCGCCGTAGGGGCACAGATAGCGGCACCAGAAGTTCTGCACGAACACCGAAGCGAGCACCAGCCCGGCGACCACGATTCCGCCGGTGAGGCCCATGAAGCGGAAGAAATTCAGCATCTTCACGTCGTCCACAATGCCGTACGGCCCTTCGAGGAAGGCGAGAATCGCCGGCACCGTCATGGAGCAGACCGCGAATACGAACAGGCCGAGCAGCAGGTACTTCAAGCTGCGCAGCGCGATATCCAGCTTGCGCGGCAGGCGGTAGTTCCGGCCGAAAGTCTGCCGGCCCAGCCGCCACAGGTACTCCGAGATGGTTCCCACCGGGCACAGCCAGCCGCAAAAACTCTTGCGAAAGAGCCAGGAAGCGGTCAGGAAGGCGATCAGCAGGAACATCCCCGCGGGGTGCAGCCGGGGCATGGCGCCGGTGGTCAGAAGCACCTTTAAGTTCATCATCGATGCGATCGGCAGCCAGCCTTCCACGCCGGCCGGCCGCGCTGCCCAGACGGTCTTTCCCCCGGTCTCGTAGTAGCGCACGAAGAGATAAAACTCCACGCCGATCCATGCATTGAGGGCGAAGAAGGCGAGTTGCACCGTACGCCGCAAGGCCTGCGACCGGTCCACCCCGGCGCGCCGCAGGAGTTTCTTCCGGGCGGGGGATGCGGGAGTCGGTGCGGTGGTGGTTGCCATGGCTTCTACCTCTATTTAAGACTAAACTGTCGCAAAATACAACGCTGTGACTGAAGTCACGCGATTCGTCTGCGCCAGGTCGAATAGAGGTCATTCCGTTCCGCGTCCGTCAGCGGCGCGGGATTGGGGCTGGGCTGGTCTTCGAGGCAGTGATTATTGACGTAGCAGTCCAGTTTCTGCCGCATGGCGGCGCGGCCGCGATGCAGGCGGGTCTTGACCACGTCGATAGAGAGATCGAGCACCTGCGCGGTCTCTTCCGTGGAGAGTTCTTCTATATCGCGAAGCAGCACCACCGCCCGGTACGTAGGCGGCAGTTCCGCAATGACGCGGTCGATGATGGCTCGCAATTCAGACCGCAGCAGTTCGCCTTCGGGCAGGTCGATGGAATCCGCGACTTCGCCGGAAGCGGGCAGGTCCTCGAGCGAGAGTTCGTGAGACGGTGCGAAGACGCTGCGCCGGCGATGCATCAGGCAGACGTTCTTCGCGATCCGGAAGACCCACGCCCGGACGCGCTCCGGTTCGCGCAACTGGTCGAAGTTGTCGAAGACCTTGAGGAGCGTCTCCTGCGCCACCTCTTCGGCATCCTCGGGACTGCCGCAGATCAGCCAGCTGTAGTGGAAAACCTTGGAGCGGAAGTGCTCGACGAATCTCTCAAAAGCATCCGTCTCTCCGGCAAGCAGGGAGCGTGCCAGCTCCGCCTCGCCTTCCTTATTCACGCCCCGATTGTAACCTGCTACACCGAGGCGGGCTGCTCGGTGTGCAGCAGCGGTTTCGATCAGCGGCGGCTGGGCCAGGGTGTTCTTGACCAGGCAGGCGTTGACCGCGCGCAGCATGCCGGCTTCGTATTCCGCCGCTAGGCCGGGCGCGAAGACTTCCACCTGGAACTTGCCCAAACGGGCCGGAGCCGCCGCCTTCTCCGCGTGGATCACCACTTCCAGGCCGGTCTGCGGCAGGCCGTGATTCTTCAGATATTGCGCGGCGTAGTAGCCGGCGCAGGTGCCGAGCGATGCCAGCAGGAACTCGGGCGGAGTCATGCCGGAATCGGCGCCACCGTTGGATACCGGCTGGTCGCAGACTACGCGATGTCCGCGCGCTGTGGCCGCGAACTTCACGTCTCCCAAATGTTGAATTCGAATTTCCATATCCATCCACAGAGATGCAATTGCGGGGCAGAGGTGACAAACGCGCCAGGTATCCACCACCTTCGTGTGAGGTTGACTGTTCTTTTAGCAGGATGCTACCCTATTCTGCTAAGTAATTCGACGGGGTTTTCCTTTTCTAACATCATGGATGCCATGTTGCACGCCTTGGGCGGAATACTGCTGAGAGCAGTGCCGACCTTTCTTCTGGTAGTCCTGCTGCATTTCTATCTCAAGAGCATCTTCTTTAAGCCGCTCGAGAAGGTGCTGCACGCGCGCTACGAGGCTACCGAGGGCGCGCGCAAGCTCGCCGAGAAGAGCCTGGAACAGGCGGCTGCCAAGACCGCACAGTATGAAGATGCCTTAAAGGCAGCAAAAGCAGAGTTGTACGGTTCGAACGAGGCGCTGCACAAACAACTATTGGAACGCGAGGCTGCCGCCGTGGCAGCGGCGCGGCAAGCGGCGGAAGCGGCAGTGAAGCAGGCCCGCGAGCTGCTGGCGGCGGATGTGGAAGCGGCCAGGCAATCGCTCGCCGGCGATAGCGATGCGCTGGCCGGACAGATCGCGGATTCGATTCTGCGGCGGAGCGCGGCATGAGACGCGCAGCCCTGTACCTGACGCTCGCGGCCGGGCTCTCGGTGCCCGCGCACTTTGCCTTCGCCCAGGAACAACCGGCCAAGGAATCGCTCGCCGAGAAGGCCGATGAGGCCGGGAATAAGGCGCATGCCGCCGAAGAAGAAGGCAGCATGGACGTCTGGAAGTGGGCCAACTTCCTGATCCTCGCCGGCGGCCTCGGGTATTTGATCGGCAAGCACGCCGGACCTTTTTTCGCGTCGCGATCGGCCAGCATCCGTAAAGACATGGAAGATTCCCTGGCGCAGCGCCAGGAGGCCGAAGCGCGCGCGGCGGATGTGGACCGGCGCTTGGCCAACATGGAAAACGACATCGCGGCCCTGCGCGGCGAAGGCGAACGCAATGCGCGTGCCGAAGCCGAGCGCATGGAGCGCCACACCGCCGAGGAGATCGCCAAGATTCAGGCGCATTCCGAGCAGGAGATCGCTTCGGCCGGAAAGGCGGCGCGCATGGAATTGCAGCGCTACGCCGCGGAGCTCGCAGTGCAACTGGCCGAACAAAAGGTGCGCGCGCGTATGACGCCGGACGCGCAGGATGCGCTGGTACAAGGGTTTGTACGTAATCTGAAATGACACTTTCTGCCGTAGCTACGCGATATGCCAACGCGCTCGCGGACGTAGTGAGTCCGGGCACGAGCACCATCCGTCCGGAGGACGCGCTCAAAGAGCTGCGCTCATTTGAAGACGCGCTTCGGGAATCCGCCGAACTGCGGAACGCGTTGATTTCGCCGGCCGTTCCGGTGGGGCGCAAGCGCGTGGTGGTGGGCCGAATCGGCGACCGGCTGCAGCTCTCGCCGATCGTACGCAATTTTCTGTTCGTGCTGGTCGATCACCGCCGGGTGGGGCTGCTCACCGAAATCCTGCACAGCTTCGAATTGATTATGGATGAGCGGCTGGGCTTCGCCCGGGCCGAAATCTCCTCGGCTCGCGAACTCACCGAAGCGCAGCGCGCCGCGCTCAACACGCAGTTGGCGCAGTTGACCGGCAAGCAGGTCCGGATGCGCTTTTCGGTGGACGAAGCGCTGATCGGCGGCGCGGTAGCGCGGATCGGCTCCACGGTTTACGACGGCAGCGTGCGCGGCCAGTTGCAGACGCTGGGACGGCGCCTGAGTACGGAAACATAAGCGGAAGGAAATATGGCTCATATTCGAGCGGACGAAATTACCAGTATTCTGCGCCAGGAAATCGAGAACTACGAGCGCGCGATTGACGTCTCCGAGGTTGGCTCGGTGATCTCGGTGGGCGACGGTATCGCCCGCATCCATGGCCTTGAAAAAGTCATGTCCGGCGAACTGATCGAGTTCCCGCACGACGTGGCGGGCATCGCGATGAATCTGGAAGAAGACCAGGTCGGCGCGGTGCTGCTGGGCGACTACACGCAGATCAAAGAAGGCGACGAAGTCAAGCGCACCAAACGCATCATGAGCGTGCCGGTGGGTGAGGGTCTGATTGGCCGCGTGGTCAACGCCCTGGGGCAGCCGATCGATGGCAAGGGCCCGATCCATGCGGTGCAGTTCAATGCGATCGAGCGCCTGGCGCCGGGCGTGGTGGCGCGGCAACCGGTGAAAGAGCCGATGATGACCGGCATCAAGGCGGTGGACGCCATGATCCCGATCGGCCGCGGGCAGCGCGAGCTGATCATCGGCGACCGGCAGACCGGCAAGACGGCGATTGCGCTGGACGCGATCATCAACCAGAAGGGCGGCGACATGATTTGCATCTATGTCGCTATCGGCCAGAAGCGCTCCACGGTCGCGCAGGTGGTGAAGACGCTGGAGGACCACGGCGCGATGGAGTATTCCATCGTGGTGGTGGCGAGCGCTTCCGACCCCGCTCCCATGCAGTACCTGGCTCCGTTTTCGGGCTGCGCCATCGGCGAATACTTCCGCGACACCAAGCGGCACGCCCTCTGCATTTACGACGATCTTTCGAAGCACGCCGCGGCGTATCGTGAGATTTCGCTGCTGCTGCGCCGTCCTCCGGGCCGCGAAGCCTTCCCGGGCGACGTGTTCTACCTTCACAGCCGCCTGCTGGAGCGCGCCGCCAAACTGAACAACGAGCATGGCGCCGGGTCGCTCACCGCGCTGCCGTTCATCGAAACGCAGGCGGGCGACGTTTCGGCGTACATTCCGACCAACGTGATTTCGATTACCGACGGCCAGATCTTCCTCGAAGCCGATCTGTTCAACTCCAACCAGCGCCCGGCGATCAACGTCGGCATTTCGGTGAGCCGCGTCGGCGGCAACGCGCAGACCAAAGCGATGAAGTCCATCGCCGGCGGTTTGCGATTGGATCTGGCGCAGTACCGCGAACTGGCCGCCTTTGCGCAGTTCGGCAGCGATCTGGATAAGTCATCCCAGGCGCAGTTGAATCGCGGCCGCCACCTGGTGGAGATTCTGAAGCAGGACCAGTATCAGCCCCTGCCGCTCGAAAAGCAGATCATGATCATCTGGGCCGGAACCAAGGGGTATCTGGACGATATCCCGGTGGAACTCT
Organism: uncultured Solibacteraceae bacterium; assembly: GCA_963811575.1. Taxonomy (GTDB): domain Bacteria; phylum Acidobacteriota; class Terriglobia; order Bryobacterales; family Bryobacteraceae; genus Solibacter. Next base: position 90,102 of record CAWERY010000020.1, read on the forward strand.
GCCGCAAATTCGAAGCCGAGCTGTATCGCTTTACGGAGAATGCGCACCGCGCGGTGATGGACGAAATTAAGACCAAGAAGGCATTGGACGCGGACCTCACCGGTAAAGTAAAGGGGATCATCGAGGAATTCAAGGCCCGCTTCATGGCGGAGAACGCGCCGGCGAAACCCCATGCCTAGCTTGATCGACATCCGGCGGCGCATACGCTCCGTCAAGAATACGCAGCAGATCACCAAGGCCATGAAGATGGTCTCGGCGGCCAAATTGCGGCGCGCGCAGGATCGTACGATCGCCGCTCGCCCCTATGGGACGCTGCTGCGCAAGGTGCTGGGCAATGTGGCCGCGGCGGTGGCCAATGACGAATCGGCGGCCGAGAACCCGCTGCTCGCGCGCCGCGAGGAAAACCGGATTCTGCTGGTGGTGATCACCGGCGATAAGGGCTTGGCGGGGGCGTTCAATACCAACCTGATCAAGACCGCCGCGCGTTTCGCCGCCGAGCACGCGAGCGCGCAGATCACCTTCGAATTGATCGGCCGCAAAGGCCGCGATTACTTCCGCAAGCGCGAGGTTACCGTCTCCGGCGAAGCCATCGGCCTGCGCGGCGAAAGTGAAATACGAAGATACGGCGGCGATCGCCCGCCGCGCCATGGAGATGTTCCGCAACGAAGAGATCGACGCGGTCTACCTGGTGTTCAACGAATTCAAGAGCGTGGTCTCGCAGAAATTGACCTTGGCGCGCGTGCTGCCCGCGGAACTGCCGGAGCAGGCGAGCCCGGTGGACTATATCTTCGAGGAGCCGCCGGCGGAGATGTTGGACGTACTGCTTCCCAAGTACGTCGAAATGGAATTCTACCGGGCGTTGTTGGAATCCGCCGCCAGCGAACACGCGGCGCGCATGACCGCCATGGATTCGGCCACTTCCAACGCGTCCGACATGATCGATAAGCTCACTTTGTACATGAACCGTGTACGCCAGGCCAGCATCACCAAGGAAATCATCGAGGTGGTGAGCGGCGCGGCGGCGGCGGAGTAAGGAAATTATGGTAACGACCAACGTGGTAACCGGCAAGGTAGTCGTGGTGTCCGGTCCGGCCGTGGATTGCGAATTCCCTGAGGGGCAGATTCCCCTGGTGCATACGGCGATCCGGATCATCAGCGAGGGTTTCGACATACCGACGCCGATCGATATCATTTGCGAGGTGCAGCAGCACATCGGCGAAGGCCGCGTGCGCACCATCGCGCTGCAGCCCACCGAAGGGCTGGTGCGCGGTATGCAGGCGATCAGCCTGGGCCATCCGGTGGAAGTGCCGGTGGGCCCCGAAACGCTGGGCCGCGTGCTCAATGTAATCGGCGAGCCGGTGGACGAGATGGGTCCGGTCAATGCGAAGAAGCATTACCCGATTCACCGCCCGGCGCCTTCGTTCGAGGACCAGTCTACGCGCCTGGAAATGTTCGAAACGGGGATCAAGGTCATCGATTTGATCGAGCCTTACCTGCGCGGCGGCAAGATCGGGTTGTTCGGCGGCGCGGGCGTCGGCAAGACCGTCATCATTCAGGAATTGATCAACAACCTCGCCATGAAGCATGGCGGCGTGTCGGTGTTCGCGGGCGTGGGCGAGCGCACCAGGGAAGGCAACGATCTCTGGCTGGAATTCCAGGAATCGGGCGTAATCGATCCGCACGATTACACCAAATCGAAGTGCGCCCTGATCTACGGGCAGATGACCGAGCCGCCCGGAGCGCGCCTGCGCGTGGGCCTGACCGGGCTGACCGTCGCCGAGTATTTCCGCGACGAGGAACACCAGGACGTGCTGCTGTTCATCGACAACATTTTCCGCTTCACGCAGGCCGGCTCGGAAGTCTCGGCGCTGCTGGGCCGCATGCCGAGCGCGGTGGGCTACCAGCCTAACCTGGCGACCGAAATGGGCGAACTGCAGGAGCGCATCACCTCTACCAAGAACGGCTCGATCACGTCCGTGCAGGCCATCTACGTGCCTGCCGACGATTACACCGATCCCGCCCCCGCCACCGCCTTCGCCCACCTGGATGCCACGACGAACCTTTCGCGCGACATCGCCGCGTTGGGAATCTACCCCGCGGTGGATCCGCTGGCCTCCACGTCGCGCATTCTGGATCCGCACATCGTCGGCGACGATCATTACTCGACCGCGCAAATGGTCAAGGGAACGCTGCAGCGCTACAAGGATCTGCAGGACATCATCGCCATCCTCGGTATCGACGAACTCTCGGACGAGGATAAACTGACTGTGGCCCGCGCGCGCAAGGTGCAGAAATTCCTTTCGCAGCCGTTCCACGTGGCCGAGCAGTTTACCGGCTTCAAGGGCAAGTACGTGAAGCTGGCCGACAGCATTAAGGGTTTCCGCGAGATCGTGGAAGGCAAACACGACGGCGTGCCCGAGCAGGCGTTCTACATGCAGGGAACCATCGAGGACGTGCTGGAAAAAGCGGAAGCCATGAAGAAGGCCTAGCGCGATGGCGGACACTCTCGAACTCGAAGTCGCAACCCCCGAGCGCGAACTGGTGCGCGAGCAGGTCAGCGAAGTACAGGTGCCTGCCAAGGGAGGGTATCTGGGCGTGCTTCCCGGACACGCGCCCTTGCTGGGGCTGCTCGGGATCGGGACGCTGACCTATATCGTGGGCGGCACTAAGCGTCATCTTTCGATCCACGGCGGTTTCCTTGAGATTCTGGAAGATCATGTGAGGGTGCTGGCGGATGTCGCCGAGCGCGCCGAGGAAATCGATATTCAGCGCGCCAAAGCGGCCTTGCAACGTTCCCAGGAGCAGTGCATCAATCCGGCGCTCGGAGTGGATCCGGCCGAGGCCCTGGCCGCCACGATGCGCGCCGAGGCGCGGCTTACGACGGCCGAAAAGAAATAGCGATTCGAACCCGGGGAGGGGCCTCATGCAGCCCGGACAGCACGTCCGATACGCCGTTCTCATCCCTGCATATCGCCCGTCCGCCGGACTCATCGCTCTGGTGCACGACCTGTTGGATCGCGGCGTCCCCGCACTTCTAGTGGTGGATGACGGCAGCGGGCCGGAATTTCGCGCCACCTTCGACCAAGTCGCGGCCCTGCCCAACGTACAGGTGCTGCGCCACGCCGCCAACCTGGGCAAGGGCGCGGCGCTCAAGACCGGCATCGACCACGCCCGGCGGGAATTTCCCGAACTTTCCGGGCTGGTCACCGCCGATGCCGATGGCCAGCACCACCCCGAGGATATCGAGCGCGTGGCCGCCAGTATGCTGCGGCATCCGGAATCCCTGGTGCTGGGCGCGCGCACCTTCGACGCGTCCGTGCCATTGCGCAGCCGCATCGGCAACATTCTGACGCGCCGCCTCATGCAGGCACTGGCCGGCGCCAAATTACAGGATACGCAGACCGGCCTGCGCGGCATTCCGGCCGCCATGTTCGCACCGCTGCTGCTGGTGGAAGCACGCGGCTACGAGTTCGAACTGGAGATGCTGATCGCGGCACGCCAGCGCGGGGTGCCGATAGTAGAAGAGCCCATCCGCACCATCTATGAGCCCGGCAACCGGTCCTCGCACTTTAATCCGCTGACCGATTCGATGAAGATCTACTTCGTCCTGCTGCGCTTCAGCTCGGTATCCCTGCTTACGGCGCTGCTCGATAACCTGGTCTTCTATTTCGTCTGGAAGCGCACCGGCTTCGTGCTGGAGTCGCAGGTCGCGGGCCGCCTGGTGGCGGTGATCTTCAATTACACGATGGTCCGCAAGACGGTGTTCGCCTCGCGGGAAGGCAATGAGGTGCTGCTGCCCAAGTACCTGCTGCTGGTGGCGACCAGCGGAACCGCGTCGTACCTGGGCATTCAATTCCTGAACGCGCACTTCGGCGTGAGCGCCATGCCGGCCAAACTTCTCGTGGAGACGCTGCTCTTCTTCGCCAACTTCCTGATCCAGCGCAAATTCATCTTCCGGGAAGCGCAGCCCGGAACCGGCCGCCTGTTCACGCGGCTGATTCTGGCGGTGCTGGCGGCGCTGGTCGCACTGGAGATTTACGGTTTCAGCACGTCGGGTGTCTTCGAGCAGCAGATCTGGTCGCCGGAAGGCAGCGTGCGCGTGATGTGGTTCGCCGCCCTGTACGCCGGAGTGTCCACGGCGCTGCTGATTCTGGTTCCCTGGCTGTTTGTGCCCCTGGCGGCGACGCTGCTGGCGGTACTGACGACGATCTTCCTGGGGCCCGCGCCGGTGCTGGCAGTCGCGTTCTTTCTGATTTCGGCGTGGGCGCTCGGCGGATTGGTGCTGGGCGGGCAAGGCGGCGCGCGCAAATCAAAGCATGCGCTACCGGTGCTGGTGGGGATGGCAATTTACATCTTCCTCATGCCGTTTGCGGCGCGGACCGGGGTGAACTATCCGTGGGTCTACGGAGTGATTCTGGCGCTACCGGTGCTGGCGAATCTTCGCGGGGTCCGGCGGCTGCTGCCGGAATTGCTGCGTGCCCCGGCGCGATGCGAGCTGCGAACCTGGGGCGAGCGATTGAGTGTCGCGGCGCTGGTTTTCGTGGTGATCACGCACTGGTTCGCGATGCTCAAGCCGGAGGCCAGCGCGGATGGGCTCTCCATGCATCTCGCGGTTCCGGTGAACATCGCGGCCAACCACATCATGACCTTCGAGCCCGGCCGCTACCTGTGGGCGGTGATGCCGATGGGCGCCGATTTCACGTATTCGATTGTCTACCTGCTGGGCGGGGAAATGGCGTCGCGCCTGCTCAACTTCACGATTCTGCTGCTGCTGCTCGTGATGCTTTATGGCGTGCTGCGCCGCTGGCTGTCTCCCGCTCTGGCGTGGCTCCTGGTGGCCTTGTTCGCCACCACCCCGCTGGTACAAATGGCAACCGGCTCGCTCTTCGTGGAGAATCTGCTCGCCGCGATGATTTTGGGCGCGATGCTCGGGATCTGGAGTTTCGGTGAGAGCGGGCAGCGCCGCCTTCTCTACGCCGCCGCACTGCTCGGCGGCACGGCAATCGCGATCAAGGTGGGCGCGATTGCGTTCGTGCTGCCGGCGACGCTCTGCGCGGCAGTGGAGGTTCGCCGCCATATCCGCCAGACCGGCGCCCGTTGGGTGTTCGCGCTGGTTCTGCTGCTGGCCGCCGCGGCGCCGCCCTACGCGATCGCCTGGAGGAAGACTGGCAATCCGCTCTTCCCGTTTCTCAATGAAAAATACCACTCGCGCCTGCTTGATCCCCAAGCCGATATCCAGGACAAACGTTTTCGCAAACCACTCACCTGGAGCCTGCCCTACGATCTCACCTTCCGCAGCAACCGCACCTATGAAGGGCAGGATGGGACGTTCGGTTTCCAGTACCTGATCCTGGCGCCCCTGGCGCTATTGGCGTTGCTGGTGGCCACGCGGCGGCAGGCGGTGGCGGCGGCATTCGTCGCCTTGACCGCGATTGTGCTCATCCTTCGCTCGGAACCCAACGCGCGCTATTTGTACCCCGCGCTGCCGCTGCTTTCCATACCGTTCGCCGCGCTCTTAGGGTGGGCGCTGGCGCATCAGCGGATTCTGGCGCGCGCGCTGATTGCGTTCGCCATCGCCTGCGCGTCCGTCAACGCGTATTTCCTGCCGGGCTCGAGCTACCAGCACAAGGATTTCTATGGTCCGTTCACCAACCGCCAGCGCGAGGAATACCTGGGCATCACGGCGCCCATACGCAAATCTATCGAATGGCTGAATGCGAATCATCCCGGCGCCACCGTACTGCTGGCGCAGGATAGCTATGTCGCGGGGCTGGGGGGCGACGTCTACGAAAATCACTGGCACCAGTGGAATACGATGGAGCAGATCCGGCGCGCTTCGGGAATGGCGGAGCTGCGCAATCTGCTGGGCCGGTGGAAGGTGGAATACGTGATCGCGCGCAAGCCGACGACTCTGGAGTACGCGAAGCCCGCCGCCTTGAAAGACGTGCTCGATAACTGCACGGTGCCGGAGTACGAATTCCGCACCTTCTACGTGGCGCGGCTCGAAGCGGAGTGCAAGGCGCTCGCCCCCGCGGCTCCCCTGAAGCCGATGCTGACCGCAGCGCGCGGCATCTACGACGACATCGACCCCTACGTGCTCTTCCGCGGCGATTGGGACCGCAGCGACGCCTTCGACGAAGCCTACAGGAAGACGGTCGCGTTCACCAGCACGGCCGGCGCCGAAGCGGCGTTTGCGTTCGAAGGCGATGCCATGACCTACGTGTACACGGAAGCGCCGAATCGCGGCATCGCCACCATCACGATCGACGGAGTGCCGAAGGCAAGGCTCGACCTGTACTCGAAGACCGATACACTGGCAGCGCCGCCTGAGGCTCGGCGGCCTCGGCCCAGGGCGTCACGTTTTTGTGCTGCACGTTACCGGCGAAGCGCGTCCCGGCGCCGAGGGAACCTTCGTCGATCTGGACGCGCTGGAGGTTCACTAGCAAGTTCCGGATTGCCGCTGGTTCGGCAAACACACGATAATGTTTAATACATCGTGCAGCCCTCGAATCAGCCTGCAGTCCCCGGTTCCGCGGTACGCCAGCAGCTGGAAAAAATCCTGGAGCACCGGCTTTTTTCCCGTTCCGGACGGATGGCCCGTTTTCTGCGCCTGACGGTGGAACATGCGCTGGACGGGAAGGCCGGCGAGCTCAAGGAGTATCTCATCGGGGTGGAGGTCTTCGACCGGAAGGAGTCCTACGATCCGCGCGTGGACCCGATTGTGCGGGTAGAGGCGCGCCGCCTGCGGTCCAAGCTCAAAGCATATTACGAAGGCGATGGCAGCCGCGACGCCGTACTGATCGAATTTCTCTCCGGCACCTACGCACCGCGCTGGAGCTTGCGGCATGCGGACGCGCCGGTTCGGCCCGCAACGGAAGGCACCACGGTGGCGGTGCTGCCGTTCGCCGATCTCGGACTCAAGCCGCAGAACCAATACTTCACGGACGGCCTGACCGAGGAACTAATCCACGCCCTCACGAAGGTGCCGTGCATGCGCGTGGTGGCGTGGAACACGGCGGCGCAGTTGCGCGACCGGCAGGACGACGTGCGTTCGCTGCGCGACCAGCTCAAGGTGGATGCCGTACTCACCGGCAGCGTGCGCATCGCCGGAGGGAGCTTGCGGGTGCGCGCCCAGTTGATCGATACCGCATCCGGCGTCTATCTCTGGTCGGAGACTTTCGACCGGCACATGCAGGATGTCTTCGCCATTCAGGAAGAGATCGCGATGGCGATCGTGCGCACGCTGCGCGTGCAACTCACCGGCGAGGGTGAAGGCGCGATGCTGACGCGCGGCCGAGGCACGATCGGCGCGTACGACTATTACCTCAAGGGCCGCTACTACTGGCATCGCCGCACGCCAGACGATTTGCGGCGCAGCATCGAATACTTCGAGGCCGCGATTGCCGCGGACCGCGAGTACGCGCCTGCGCTCGCCGGCCTGGCCGATGCCTACACGCTGCTGGTGGATTACGGCCTGCTGCATCCTTCGGAGGGCATGCCGAAGGCCAAGGCGGCGGCGGAGCGCGCGATCGAACTCGACTCGGGACTGGCGGAAGCGTACACGTCACTCGCGTTGATTCGCTCTCACTACGATTGGGAATGGCAGGACTCACTGCGGCTCTATCAGCGCTCCGTGGAACTCAATCCCGGTTACGCGACCGCACATCACTGGCTGGGAATCGATTGGTTTGCCCTCAATGGCAGGTTTGCGGAGGCTGCGGTGCACATAGAGAGAGCGCACCAGCTGGACCCGCTTTCCGGCATCATTCGCGAGGGCATCGCGTTCCTCTATTTCTTGCAAGGCCGGCAGCAGGAGGCGGTGCGCTGCTATCTGGACCTGATCGAGGACGATCCGACGTTCTACAAGGGGTACACCTCGCTGGGCCGCGCGTATGCGCACGAGGGCAAATATCTGGAAGCGATCTGCATGCTGGAGAAGGGCCGCGCGCTGGCCGGCGACGTTCCCAACATTCTGGCGGCGATGGGGCAAGTCTATGCGCGCGGTGGAGAAACCGGCCGGGCGCGCGAGCTTCTGGAGCAGGCTCGAACAGATGCGCGCCCAATCCCACGTGCCATCGACCGCATTTGCAGTGATTCACCTGGGATTGGGCGAGTACGAGCGCGCGCTCGATTGGCTGGAGACCGCCTGCCGGCAGCGTGAACCTTCGGTGACGGCGATCAAGGTCCATCCGCTGTACGATCCGCTGCGCGGCGAGCCGCGATTTCAGGAGCTGCTGCGCACGCTCGGGTTTGATGGCGAGAAGCCGTGACCGGCCGCGGTCAGCGCTCCACCAGGGTCTTCGCCCAGACCTTTTTCGCTTCCGCCGGATGATTCGTCTCGGCTAACAGGCGCGCATAGTTTTGCCGGCCCCGGGTCAGGCGCGGGTCGCCTTCGGAGAAGGCGCTCTCCATTTCGCGGAGCGTGCTGCGCGTGAGCTTCCCGGCTTCGGTGAAGCGGCGTTCGGCGCGGAGCACGTCGGCCAGCTCGTTGCGCGCCACCAGGGCCTGCGGGTTACCCTTACCGAACGCCTGTTCCAGGCTCTCCGCGGCGCGCAGATACAGGTCTTCGGCGCCCGCTTCGCGGCCGCGCTCGTGGAAGAAGGCTGCCAGGTTGATCATGCTCCGGGCGACATCCGGATGGTCGGGGCCGAGTGAATCCTGCAGGATGTCGATGGCCTCGCGATATCTACGTTCGGCCTCCAGATACTTACCTTGAAAGCGGCAGGCCTGCGCCAGATTATTGAGAGCGCCGGCGGTGACGGGATGGCGCGCAGGTAACTCCCGCTCCGCGCGTTCTAACGCCTGGCGCGCGTACTCTTCCGCATGCGCGAAATCCCGGGTGGCGATTGCCGTAGCGCTCAGGTTGATGTAACCGGTCACGATGTGAATCGCTTCGCCGCTTCCGGCGATCTCATTCAACAGGGCTTTGGCAGCCTCGTAGCGATGCTGCGAGAGGTAAATCGACGCCAGAATCTGGGCGTTCGATACCTGGTCGGCCGGGCTGGCGGGCGAGAGTTCCGCGAAGACCTTTTCGGCGCGCAGCGCGAGCGGCTCGGCCTTCTCCAGCTTGCCCCAGGACCAATAAAGCGCGGCCAGATTGCTGAACGCCCGCGCCGTTTTTACGTCACCATTTCCCAGCGCCCCCTCCAGGGCGGGCACGGCTTCCAGGTGCAGCTGTTCGCTTTCCCGGTAGCGCCCTTCGGCGCGCAGCATCACGGCTAGGTTTTCCAGGGTGATCGCGCGATTCACGCGTTGGCCTTCGCCCTCCGCCTCGAATGCGGTCAACGCGCGGCGGAACAGAGTTTCGGCCTCCCTGTAGCGCGCCTGATCGTACAGTTGCGCGCCCTGGCGGTTCCACTCCACGCCGTCCGGCCCGGCCCACGCCAGGGCGGCGGCGAATATCCCGAAACCAGTACCCGATTTCCCATGTTCCGAGCATGCGGCAACCGGACCCCGGGGAAGGAGTATGGGGCGGTTATCTTACCGTTAAGAACGGGCGCCGTCGGGCACGCCTGCGATACTAAACGAATGAGCTCGCCACCAGCGGCATCGCTGTTCACGCCCCTCACAATTCGGGAAGTTACGCTTCCGCAACCGCCTCGCCGTATCCCCGATGTGCCAATACTCGTCCGACGACGGATTTTTCAATGACTGGCACCTGGTGCACTTGGGCAGCCGGGCCGCGGGCGGCGCCGGATTGGTTTGCACCGAGGCTACCGCCGTAGAGCCGGAAGGCCGTATTTCTCCGCATGATGCTGGCATTTGGAAGGAGGAACATATCGACTTCCTGGCGCGCATTACGCGCTTTCTCCACCAGCAGAGCGCGGTGGCCGGCATTCAGCTCGCTCATGCCGGCCGGAAGGCAAGCGTGCGGCGCCCCTGGGAAGGCGGCACTGCGATTCGCGAAGCCGAAGGCGGCTGGCAGACCGTGGCGCCGAGCGCGATTCCGTTCCGCGAGACGGACCCTGCGCCCCACGCGCTCACAAGCGACGAGCTTCATGGCCTGGCGGGGGCCTTCCGCGACGCCGCGCGGCGCGCCCTGGAGGCGGGCTTCGACGTGGTTGAAATTCACGGAGCGCACGGGTACCTGATTCACGAATTCTGTTCGCCGCTGAGCAACCAGCGCACGGACGAATACGGCGGAGACCTGCCCAATCGAATCCGCTTTGCGCTCGAAGTCACGCACGCCGTGCGCAGCGTCTGGCCGGAGCGCCTGCCGCTCTTCTACCGCGTCTCCGCCACGGATTGGGTGGAAGGGGGCTGGACGGCGGATGATTCCGTGGAACTGGCGCGTCATCTGAAGGCAGCGGGCGTGGACCTGATCGATTGCTCCTCGGGGGGCAACTCTACCCAGCAGAAGATCCCGCTGATCCCCGGCTACCAGGTCCCGTTCGCGGAGCGCGTCCGGCGGGAAGCGGAAATTCTTACGGGAGCCGTGGGGATGATCACGAGCGCGGAACAGGCGGAGGCCATCGTGCGCGATGGGCAGGCCGATATGGTGCTGATGGCCCGCGAATTTCTGCGCGATCCATACTTCCCGCTGCATGCCGCCGGGCAACTTAATGAGAAGCCCTCGCCTCCGCTGCAATACGCGCGCGCGTTCTAACCCCACAAACAGAAGCGGCCGGTTCCCCGGGGGGACCGGCCGCCTGATACTTTCGGAACTTACTTCTCAACAAACCACTTATTAGGTGGTGGACTTCTTAGCCTTCAACTCGCGCTCCATCGGACCATCCGGGCCCTGCATGGTGAACTTCAAGTTCAGTTCGTCGCCCGAAACAGTGCCGTTGTACTTGGTTTCCATGGCGCCGTTGGGGGTTTCACGCTTCACCGTGAAGGACACTTTGTCGCCATCCACTTTGCCATCGGTGATTTCGATCGCGGTCGGAGCAGCGCCGCCGCGTCCCATGCCACCAGTCATCGTGCCGGTCAGCTTGGCGCCGTCGGCCTTCAGGGTGAAAGTGGTCTGCCGGGGTGGTCCGCCGTTACGGCCGGGCTGTTCCGCTACCCACTTTCCGCTCACATCGGCCGCAAGCAAAGAGAATGCGGCGACGAGCGCAAACGTACCTATCAAAACAAGCTTTTTGGTCATAGTGACAAGTTAGGCGTCGTTGAGGGGCTGTATGTTACCAGACATAGACCCCAAAATAAGAAAAGGCGGCCTGCCGTTGCCGGCGGCCGCCTTCGATCCTAGTTCGAATACGGTTGGCTCTAGGTGGCGGAACGCTTTGCGACCACATCGGTCGTCATCGGCGTGCCATCCTGGCCGTTACGAGTGATCTTCAGCTTCATTTCGTCACCGTTCACCGTGCCTTCGTACTTGGTGATCATGGTGTTGCCGTTGAATTCGCGCTTCACGGTGAAGGAGACGTTGTTGCCATCGACCTTGCCATCGCTGATCGCAACGGGGTCGCCGGCGCCGCCGCGTCCACCGGCGGGCATCGTGCCGGTCAACGTGCTTCCATCGGCCTTCAGCGTAATGGTCACCGGACGGCCGGGATTGCCGCCGCGGCCGGGCTGTTCAAAGGTCCACTTGCCGGAAACGTCCGCAGCCATAAGTGCGAGCGAACCGACCAGCAAAATTGTTGCAAGAAAAAGCAGCTTTTTGGTCATAGTAATGGATTAGGCGCTAATTTCACCCCGGACGTTACCCACCCCCCGGGTGGCGGTCGGGTCCCATACCTTTTCGAAAAGATGTGGCAACTTGCCACCGTTTGGTATCGGTCGCTAGCTATTGCGCTGATTACAATCAGGTTAGATAACGTCTTAGCGTGGCATGGCGCGTGCCCATCCAGCGGGCAGGATGTGCCATTTACGACCCAATGGCGCTTGGGCGCATCGAGCGTAAGCTGAAAGTAACTTAATGTTGACGAGCCGAGCCAGAGCCGCGAAGATCGGATGGAGCCTCGCGATTCTACTGGTGTCCGCCTCCGCCGGGATTCTGGTCGATTGGCAGGCGGGCGGCATCGGCCGTTACACGCGGGACTGGCTGATGCGTCTTCGCGGACCGCTGCCGGTTCCCGAAGACATCGCGATCGTGGCCATCGATGAAGTCAGCATGGCTCGCTACGGGCGCTTTCCCTGGTCGCGCCAGGTGATCGCCCGCACCATCGACGCGCTGGCCGCCGCCCAACCGAAAGTAATCGCGATCGATATCCTCTTCACAGACCCCAGCAATCAGGACGAGGACGAGAGCCTGGCGCGCTCCATCGGCCGCGCGGGTAACGTCGTGATCGCCACGCAACTCACCGATTCGCCGGTGCACGGCGGTCCTTCGCGCTGGCTGCGCCCGTTGCCGGCGATCGAACAGGCGGCCGCGGTCGGTGGGCCACGTCAACGTGCAGACCGAACTCGAGGGCGTCGCGCGGCAGATCGCGGTCCGCCTGGCGGATGATTCGGGCCGTTCGTATCGCGCACTCTCGATCGAAGCCGTACGCGTGGCCGATGGCACTCCCGAAGAAGGCGTCACCGATGTGCAGCGCGCCCTGCTGCTGGGCTCGCGCACCATCCGGCTCGATACCACCGCGCCTTCGGCGGTGATTGAGCCGTCCGACGCCACACAGGTGCTTCGCGGCGGGCGCATGGCGCTCGACTACATCGGTCCCGCGGGCTCTTTCAATCCGGTGACGTACAGCCTTGCCGACGTGGTTGCCGGGCGCGTGCCGCCGGACCGGTTTCGCGGCAAATTCGTTCTCATCGGCGCCACCGCGGCGTCGCTCGGCGATCACATCTCATCGCCTTTCGTCCGCTACACCGATGCGCGGGCCGATCAGCATGGCGCGCTCATGCCGGGCGTGGAGGTGCTGGCGAATGCGATCAATGTGATTCTGACCGGGCGATCGTATTCCGAGACTCCCGATATGGCCGCCTTCTTTTGGGCGGCACTGGTGGCCGCTCTCACGCTCATGCTGCTTGAAGCCGCGCAGGGCGGCCACGAACTTCTCAAACAATTGGGCGTGTTGATTGGGATGGCGGCGCTGATCGTGGCGGCGGGATATCTCGCATTCATGAAGTTCCTGGTGTTTCCGCCGATTCTGCCGTGCCTGGTGGCATTCGGCTGTGCCGGCGTGCTCGGGCTGCTGCAGCGCTCGATGACTGCCAGCGCGCGCCTGGATAGCAACATCGCCGAACTCGCCCTCTCCGGCGATCTGCTGGCGCCCGCCGGCCCCGGCATCCCCGGTCCTTATCACTGGGCGGAAGGCGGTCCGGTATCGCTGTCGCGCGGCTGGCTGCCCAAGGGGTTGGAGTGGAAGGCGCGCATGCTCAGCGAACTCAACGGGCGATTGCTGGATCGCGCCAAGTTCGTCAACTTCGCCCTGCGATCCATCGAGGATGGCCTGGTGATTGCGGATCCCGATGGCCGGATCACTTTCGCCAATCGCAGCGCGGGCGCGATTCTCGGTTCCACCGCGCGCGGCCTGGTGGGGCAGAATCTGACGCAGCGCCTGAACGGTTCGGTGGATGCGGAGACGCTCGCGCGCCTGGTGGCGGAACGCAGCCATATCGAGCACGAAATCACCATACGCGGTCTGCGTCCGCGCCAATACACGCTGCGCCTGGCTACCGTGTTCGCCGATGAGAAGGGCGAGGGTCCGGTGCTCGGCATTGTCGGTTCGCTTTCCGATGTCACCCGGCAGCACGAGTTGCAACAGACCAAGAACGACGTGATCTCGCTGGTGTCCCATGAAATGCGCACGCCGCTCACCGCGATTCAGGGGATGACGGAGCTGCTCGCCGCTTATGACCTGGAACCGGCGCGGCGCCGCGAGATGAACCTGGCGATCAATGACGAAGTGAAGCGCCTGGCGCGCATGATCACGGAGTATCTGGATATCACGCGCCTGGAGAGCGGCGTTACGCCGATGCGGCTGACGCCGGTGCGCGTGGAGAACCTGCTGGAGCGCATTCTGATCCTGATCGAGCCCATCGCGGGGCAGCGCCAGATCCAGCTGGTGCGCCAGATACCGACCGATCTGCCGCCCGTGCTCGCCGATCTCGACCTGCTTTCCCGCGCGGTGGAAAATCTGGTCTCGAACGCGGTCAAGTACAGCCCCAACGGTACGGAGGTTACGGTCTCCGCGCGCGCCGAAGGCGAAGATCTGGTGATCGAAGTGGCGGACCAGGGATACGGCATTCCGGAGGCCGATCTCTCCCGAATATTTGAAAAATTTTATCGCGTGCCCCGCGTGCAGGATGCCGGTGTTCCCGGTACCGGCCTTGGCCTCTCGCTGGTTCGCGAAATCGCGGAACTTCATCTCGGTTCGGTCTCCGTCAGGAGCGAAGTCGGGCGGGGTTCCACATTTATCCTGCGGATTCCCCGCAAAGAGGCATGACACGATGTTGCAACAACCACCACATATCCTGATCGCAGACGACGAACGCTCCATCCGGCTGATGCTGGAAACAGGCCTCACCCTCAACGGATTTCGCGTAACCAGCGCACGTAACGGGCGTGAGGCGCTCGAACGGGCCACCGCCGAAAAATTCGATGCCGTGCTGAGCGATATCTACATGCCGGACTTGGGCGGCCTGGAGCTGGTGGACGCGCTGCGCGCCGCCGACGCCAATCTTCCGATCGTGCTGATGACCGCGCAGGGCTCCGTGCAGGTCGCGGTGGAGGCCGTGTCGCGCGGCGCCAGCGATTTTATCGGCAAGCCGTTCGATGTTTCGGATGTAGTCGCGCTGCTCAAGCGCCTGCTCGAAGCGCGCCGCGAGGCCGATGCCTCGCCTTCCGCCGAACCCGAGGACCAGCTCGCGAATGTCGGCCTGGTGGGCCGCAGCGCGCCGATGATCATGGTCTACAAGCTGATCGCGCAAGCGGCGCGGACCGATGCCACCGTCCTGATTCTCGGCGAATCGGGGACCGGCAAGGAACTCGTCGCGCGCGCCATCCACGATTTCAGCGCGCGCCGCGGGCGCCCCTTCCTCAGCGTCAACTGTTCCGGCCTGACCGATACTTTGCTCGAAGCCGAACTCTTCGGCCACACTCGCGGCGCCTTCACCGGCGCCAACGTCGACCGGGCGGGTCTGTTCGAAGCGGCCGATGGAGGCACGCTGTTTCTGGACGAGCTGGCGTCCACCAGCCAGGCCTTCCAGCAGAGCTTGCTGCGCGTTTTGCAGAGCGGCGAAGTGCGGCGTGTCGGTGCGACTCAATCGCGGCGCTTCAACGTGCGCGTGATCGGCGCCAGCAACGCCCCCTTGCGCGATCTGGTGGCGGCCGGCAGTTTCCGCGCCGATCTCTTCTATCGCCTGAGCGTGCTCAGTGTGGAATTGCCGCCGCTGCGCGAGCGCATGGGGGATGTGGAACTGCTCACCGGCCATTTCCTGCAGTGCTTCCGCGAGCCTGGGGACGCTCCGCTGCACCTCACCCGCGAGGCTGCCGAGGCGCTGGCCGCGCATCAGTTTCCGGGCAATGTCCGCGAGTTGGAAAACGCCCTGAGGCGCGCCGTCGCGCTTTCTTCAGGCGGCGTGGTGACGATCGATTGCCTGCCCTCAGAGATCGCCGCGAAACGTGTTAAATCTTCGGCCCCGGAACGCCCCGAACTTCGTTTGATTGCCGACCGTCCCAACATGGAGGAGCTGCAGCGCCGCTACTTGCAGCTTATCCTGGAAGAGACGGGCTGGAACCGCCGCCGCGCGGCCGCCGTCCTTGATCTTGATCGTCGAACCATACAGCGCCTGATCGCCCGTTACCAGTTGCACGGCGCGGTTGATCCGGAAGGCGAAGGCGAACTGGAAGCTGAAGCGGAAGTCTCGGAAAGGCCGATGGATATCGTGTGATGCAGTTCCCCGTGGGCCGGTTAGCGACCGGCCCGGCTACGACTTTCGCTCTGCGTACTCGCGTTACTGTTTCCTTCCGTAGCCGCCGGTCAATCTACGTCCGTCATCGCCCGCGCCGCCAGCGTGTCCGGTCCCGCCGTCCTCACCTCGCCCGGGCTGAGCCCGTTGGCGCTCACCGCGGGGTACATCCTGAGTCCGGGGGACCGTATCGATACCCGCGGCGGGGGAAAAGTGGTGATCGATCTCAGCGATGGCAGCATGGTGGTGGTCTCGCCCGAATCGGTCGTGGTGCTGAAGGATTATCGCGCCGCATCCTCTTTGCGTGAACTGTTTGAGATCACGCTTGGCATGGTGCGAGTCAAGATCAATCACTTCGCCGGCAAACCCAACCCATACCGCATGAACAGCCCGACCGCATCCATCGCGGTGCGCGGCACGGAATTCAGTATTGAGGTATCGGCGCAGGGCGATACACAGGTGGTGGTTTATGAAGGCGCGGTCGAGGTATCCAGCCTCACCGATCCGGCGCGCCGCGTGCTCATCGAAGCGGGACGCGGCGTGCTGGTGCAGGCCGGCCAGGATTTCCATTTGCTGGCCGCGCCGCCGCGCCGCCCGCGCCGGACCGCGACCGCCGCCAAGGTGCGAACGCCGCCAATGCGAGAACGCCCGATGGGCACGGGGAAGGGCCACAGGCGGCGAGTGCCGGAGGACCACCGCCTCCAGCGGGGCCGCAGCCGGGAATGCAGCCGGGAATGCAACCAGGCGCACAGCAGGGGCCGCAAGGCGCTCCGCCGCAGATGGGGCCGCAGGTCGCCGGGGGCCAGGCGCCTCACGATCGCGAGGAATCGTCTCCACGGGCCAACGCCGGGACGTATGACCGCTATCTCGCATCGCTGATCGATATCGGCCAACTGCCGTTTCTGTTTCGCTTCAACGCCTTCCCGGAGGCCCATCTGGATAGCCTGGAGAACCCCGCCTACGCCACGGGTTTCCGCAGTGCGGAGGGTCGAATTTTCATTCTGCCCACGCTCCGCGGCGCGCGCACGCTGCAGGAGTACCAATCGGCATTCGGCCCCTCCGGAAACCTGCCCAGCGATTACAGCGTCTCGCCGCAGATCTCGTTCTTTGCGCCTGCCGGTAAATTCACTTTCGGCGGCAGCGCCTCGCTTTCCACCGTGGGCAACACTTCGCTCACGTCGACACCCGAATTCGCGCCCGGCACCCTGGAGCACAACACCTATTCGACCACCACGACCAGCGGAAACTCCGGCACTACCTACTACTCCGGCGCCCTGGTGGCGGCGCGCAGTTTCGGCGCCAACAGCTTCGGCGTGGAGCTTTCCTCGCTGAAAGGCACGGGCTCGCTCTCCAGCGTCACGCGCGAGGATGAAGGCCCCGGCCACCTCGCTGAAGAGAACATACAATCCACCAGCGACATCACGCAAACGCGCCTCACCGCCGGATACTCGCGCAATCTTTCGCCGAATATGACACTCGGCGTGTTCTACCGGTACGCCTTCATCCGCGCGGACGATCGCGATGTCAGCCACACCATCAACAACTTCCCCGCCGGTCTGAACAATACCCGTACCGGAGGCCACTCCTCGGAAACCGGGATGCGGCTGCGCGGAGTTCTGACGCCGCGCCTCTACTACGGCGTCACCGCCGCGTGGCTCGGCATCTCACTGCTCGACGGGATGACGCGCGCCACCACCGTGGATTCGCACGAACGCGACCGCGCCCAGCGCGGCTCAATCGCTATCGGCCTGGGCTACGCCCTCACGCGCAGCACCACGCTCAGTTTCGACCTCGCCGGAGGCACCGCCCGCACCTGGGCATCGCGCACCGAAGACGGCACCGGCGCGCTGCTGCAGAACGCCGTCGCCGATAGCCATTTCACTTCCGCCCACCTCGCAGTGCAAAGCGATGTCACACGCCGCCTCTTCCTCACCGCGTCGTTTCTACAGATCTGGCAGAGTCACGCGCTCAACGTGAGCCTTTTCCCCGACCGCTTTGGCGATACCACCAGCGTGGAGGGCTCCTTCTTCTCGATGAATCCGGCTTCGAGCCTCTACGCCCCTCGCTTCTCCGACTTCGGCGCCGGGTGGCGCTTCACCCACAATCTCTTCGCGCAATATATTTTTTCCACCGACTACGGCGCGTCCTCCGCCACTCATACCCTGATGCTGCGCTACACCTTCCACCCCGGCGGAAGATAGTAGTTAGCAATTTCAGCGATAGCAATCCCGGGGCGGAAAACTGTATACTCTTACCAATCGGGATACACGTTTCTCATTTCTCTCGCTTTAAGGGGAAGTATGTTTACACGACGTGTGATTCCGATACTTGCGTCCGTGCTTTTCTGCGCCGGCGCCTACGCTCAATCCACCAATGCATCGATCTACGGATCGGTAACCGATACCAGCGGAGCCGCTGCGCCCAAAGCCACGGTCACTGCCGCCAACATCAAAACCGGTGTCTCTCAAGCCACTGTAACCAACGCCGATGGCGTCTACATTTTCCCCTCGCTCCAACCGGGGGAATACCAGGTCACTGCCGAACTTACCGGCTTCCGTAAGTCTCTGTCGTCGGGCATCCAACTCGCGGTAGGCGCCAAAATCTCGATCGATCTCAAACTGGAAATCGGCGTCTCCACCGAGACGGTGACGGTGGAAGCCTCGGGCAGCGCGCTCGAAGCCGTGACCTCGTCGGTCAGTAACGTCGTCTCCCAGCAGCGCGTGCAGGATCTCCCTTTGCAGAGCCGCGACGCCGGCGCACTGATCGCATTGCAGGCAGGTGTGGTCGGCGATAACTTCAACGGCGCGCGCGCCCAATCCCAGAATGTCACCCTGGACGGCGTGGATATCCAGGAACCGCGATACAACGGGGGCTTTGCCAGCGCGAACCTTACCACTACGAACAGCGTGGATCGGGTCGCGGAATTCCGCGTGAGCACCGCACCCGCGGACGCCGAGTTCGGCCGCGGACTCGCCCAGATCCAAATGATCGGCCGCTCCGGTACCAATGAGGTTCACGGCAGCGCCTTCGAATTCAACCGCGTCACCGCGCTCAGCGCCAACGATTGGTTCAACAATCAACTCGGCCGCAACGCCGATGGCAGCCTGGTCGCGCCTCGAAATTTCCTGATCCGGAATCAGTTCGGCGCGCGCGTGGACGCCCCTATCAAAAAGAACAGGACCTTCCTCTTTTTCCTCTATGAAGGCCAGCGCCAGAAGACCAAGAGCGCCGTCAATACCACGGTCTTCACCAGCACGGCCCGCCAGGGATTGTTCCGCTACTTCCCCGGCGTGCGCAACGGCGCCGCCACAGCCTCCATCCCCACCGTGGATCTCAACGGCAACCCGGTCACGCCGGTGGGCGCCGGCGGTCCGCTGCAGACCGTCAGCCTGTTCGGACTCGACCCCAACCGTCCCGCCGCCGACCCCACCGGCAATGTCACCAAGGCGCTGAAAGACTATCCGCTCCCCAACAATTTCCTGCGCGGAGACGGCCTCAATACCGCGGGCTTCTTCTGGCAGCAGCCCGGCACCGCCGATAACAATCTGTACAACGGACGCCTGGATCATCAACTGACGCAGAACACCCGGCTCGCCTTCGCTGCCCAGTTCGAACGCGGCAACCAGCTCAACGGATTCATCGGCCAGACCTATCCGCAACAGCCCACCGACGCCGCCATCCCGCGCACGGACTTCTACTCGCTCACGGCGACCACTACCATCCGCCCCAACCTGCTCAATGAATTCCGCGCCGGTGTGAACCGCTTCAAGATCACTTACGACACGCCGTTTTCGCCCGGCCTCAATTCCGTGCTGCCCCACATCGGCGCGCAGCCGTTCTACTTCACTTTCGCGTCCGTGACCAACACGTACACCGCGAACAACGCGCCGCAAGGCCGCATTTCGCCGGTGTATCAATACTCGGACCGCATCAATTATCTGCGCGGCCGCCACGCTCTCAAAGCCGGTGTCGAAGTTCGCTTCGATAGCTCCAACGGCTTCAATTCCTTCCGTGTGATACCCCAGGCGGATACCGGCGCGGGGGCCGTGCCGTACACCAACATCAACACCATCGCGGGAATCGGGACTAACTCCACCGCTGCTCAGAATATGCTCGGCGACCTATCCGGCTCACTAACCGATTGGATCCAAGCCTTCAATTCCGCCGGCGGCAAGAACCCCACTTACATCCCCGGGGAGCCTGTCCAGCGCACCTGGAGGCAGCGCTCCGTGGCCGGTTACTTCCAGGATGATTGGAAACTCAGCTCCAAACTCACCCTCAACCTGGGCATCCGCTACGATTTCTACGGCGTGCCCTTCGAAGCCAACGGCAAGGCTGTAGTGCCTGTCAATGGCTCTTCCGGCGCGTTCGGCCTGAGCGGCAGCAGCTTTGCGGACGCCTTCCAGCCCGGACACCTGGCCGGCTCCCTCACGCAGGTGCAACTGGTCGGTCCCGGTTCGCCCAACCCGGGCCAGGGTCTGTATAACAACGATTGGAATAACTTCGCACCAGCGATTGGAGTGAGTTATGCGCCGGATACAAAGACCGTGCTCCGCGCCGGTTACTTCATCGTGTATGACCGTAACTCGCTGCGCAATGCCGATACCGAAGTGGGCAGCAACCCGGGCATCAACAGCACCCTGACCTTTACTTCCGGCAACGTGATGAACCTTTCCAACGTGGCGGTGCCGTTCGCCCCAGCCGGCTTACCGCTGGCCACCATTCCCCTTACGGACCGCCTGCAAACTCTGCGCCTCTACGACACCAATCTCGTCACGCCCTACATCCAGAACTGGAACCTCTCGGTGCAGCGCGAAATCGTCAAAGGCTCCGTGCTCACCGTCCGCTATGTGGGAACAAAGGGCACCAAGATGTTGAGTGGCGTGGATCTCAATCAGGGCAATGTAACTTCCAATGGCTTCCTGGATGCGTTCCGCGTCACCCGCGCGGGCGGCAATGCTCCGCTCTTCGATCAGCTCTTCGCCGGCCTCACCGTTCCCGGCAAGGGCGCCGTGGATGGTGTTACGGTGCGCGGCTCCGATTATGCCCGCTCCAACGCCACCTTCGCTTCCTATCTGGCCGATGGGCGCGTTGGCACGTTCGCTAACAACCTCAACAGCAGCGCGCTATTCACCAATGTGAATGGCGGCTTGCTGCGCCGCGCCGGTTTGCCTGAGAACTTCTTTTTCACCAACCCGCAGTTCGCTACCGTCAACCTGGTTGGCAATAATGCCAATTCCACTTACCATTCGCTGCAGGCGGAATTCGAAAAGCGCTTCGGCCATGGCTGGGTCTATCAGGGGAATTACACCTTCAGCAAGGCGCTGGGGGAAAACGAAGGTACTGCGCAGGTGTATGACACGGCGTATCGTAATGCACAAAACCTGCACGCCGATAAGCGGCTGATGGCGTACAACCGCACCCACGTATTCAAGAGCAACGGCATCTGGGATCTCCCCGTGGGCCGCGACAAGGCGCTACTGAAGAACGCCAACCGGTTGGTGGATGGCTTCCTGGGCGGCTGGAAAGTCAGCGGCATTCTCACCTTCACCAGCGGGCGCCCCATCACGGTCACCGCTCCGCTCGCCACCTTCAACAAGTACACAACCGGACAAACGCCAGACGTAAGCGGGGCCCTGCCCAAGAACACGGGCGGCCTGCAATTCGATGGCAATGGCGCCTGCTACTTCTGCGCTTTCAAACAGGTAGCAGACCCCAACCTGAAGAACATCGCGCCCGCGCTGGCCGGCATCAGCAACCTCTTCGCCCAACAAGGGCCGGGTGGAGTGCTGTTGACCGATCCTTTGCCCGGCACGCTTGGCAACCTGGCCCAGACCTTCTTTACCGGTCCGCATTTCTTCAACTTGGATGCTTCTCTCGCCAAGGACTTCCGGTTGACGGAGCGGTTCCGGCTGAATCTGCGCACCGACTGGATCAATGCCACCAATCACGAAGACTTCGCCACCGCGACCATCGATAGCAATATCAACTCGGCAACCTTCGGCCGCGTGACCGCGAAATCGGCAACCGGTAACAACAATCGCATCGTCGTGCTCGGAGCTCGTATCAACTTCTAGATTCGCGGACAGTTGCAGGCAGGGCAGGCGCCGGGGTGAAATGCCGGCCCTGTCTGCATAGCTTACGCGCCAAAATTTTTTGCATCCGCGACCCGGGAGCGGAATCGAAAACGGCGTCTGGAAGCTTCAGAGGGGAGGATCTGAGCCACAGGGAAGACGTGTCAAAAATGACCAATGCTGGAGGTCTGATGTTAGAAACCGAAGCGTCACAAGAGGTGGAGCAGACTCGTCCCGACCACGAACTCTGGTTGGCGATGCAGGCCGCTCATGCGGATTGGATGGATGCCACGCGTGCCCTCGACGAATTGACGGCGGACGCGCTCGGCCATGTTCCCTATTCCGACGAAAGCTACCGGGTCGCCAAGGCCGCCCAGGAACAGCAGCTCACGTTCCAGGCGTACATTGAAGCCCGCTTGAGCTTTTCGGAATTTCTACTTTCCCGGAATTCGAAAACGGATCCCGCTCACGATCAGGAGCCTGCCGAGTCCTGGCGTGAAAGGACCAGCTCCAAGCTCGCCGTAGCCGCACTGGCCGTTGCGCTGGTGTGCCCGGTGGCGTACGGTCTTGCATACCGGATTCAGAGCCGGAATCAAGCCCGCGACCTGGATGCGGCTCGCGCTGCCATGACCGCCGTGGTGAGTCAGGCTCGCAGCCAGGCACCGGCGGCGAACCCGGAGCCCCCACCCTTACAGGTTGCCGTCGCGCAACCCGCAGTTCCGCTGCCCGCGGCCGCTCCTCCGCCGCGTCACGCAAAGCCCGTCAACGCGCCGCGCCAAACCGGAGCCCTCGATCAGTTCGGTCAACGCGTGAAGAACGATAGCTACCAATTCACGCTGGCATCGTCCACCCGCTTCGCGCGCGTCGGGCCAGTCCGGCTCTCGGTGCGCAACCTGGATTACAAGCACAAAGCTTACGACCTGTCCGTAATCCTGGGCAGTTCCCGGTTCGAACGGAAGCACGTGAAGCTGCACGAGGCCGTGTGGATCAACCTGGGCGGAAGCGCAACTCGCGTCCGGTTGCTGGCGGACCGGTTCGGCCGCAATGAGATCCACGGTTCCCTGAGCAGCCCCGAACCAATCCCGTCGCGTTCGTCAGTTCGGCCCTCCGCCGCTAAGACCGTGGCGGACTCGCATTCCCCGCGGCAACAGCACGGCGACTAGCCAGTTGTCCAAAGTTATCTTGAACGTATCCCTGGCATCAGTCAGCATGGGTAGAGGTGTATACCGTGCGATCTGGCTGGCTGCTTGCGGCTGCCCTGTTAGTCCCGATACCGCCGCCGCTGATCGGCCAGGTTGAGCTCGCGATGCCCGGCTGGCTAACGCCATATCCTGGTGTTACTACCCAAACTTCCGCCTCCAAAGCCCTTCTGGAATCCACTTACTCCGTCCCCGATAAACCCTCCGCTGTAATCGAGCATTACCGTAAGCTCTTCGCCTCGCAAGGCCTTCCCTATATCCCCAACTTCGATGGCATGGGAAACGTGGTGCGCGCCGCAGCCGCGGAGTGCGACTTAATGATCACGATCCGTGCTCAGGATTCCGCAACCCACGTGCGCGTGGATTGCGCGGCGAAATCCGTACCGGCGGAGAGCTGGACCGCGCTGCCGGACACCAATCCCAGAAGCCCGGCCCGAACGCCCGGGCGCACGTCGCCGGCCATCGCTGCTCGCCGGAATGTGGACGCGGACGCGCGGCACCAGCAGCTCGTCAAGGATCTGAATATTCACAAGGTCTATCAGGACGCGCCGGCGCCTCCGCTGGTCTGGCCGGAGTGGCTGGTTCACCACAAGGGCAGCAAGCTGGCCGCGCGGCCGGGCGTGGACCCCGCGGGACACGACTACCTCAAGAGCACCTTCGTGACCAGCACACCCATGACCGCCGTCTATGCCTTTTATGAAGATCTGCTGAATGCCCACGAGTACCGCGTGCACAACAGTCAATTGGCCACGGGACAGACTATTTCCGGCGTTGTTCAGAATGCCAACGGGTATGTGGAAGGCACGGACTATCCGAACGGCCATCCCGGCCCGTCTACCGTAATCCGCGTGAGCTTTCACCGGTCCAAATTGAATGACCCGATTACTGTGGAGGTGAAATTCACAACTTATGCGTTTCAAGCGCCACCGCCCTTTGTCCACTAAGTTCGGCGTGGCTTTCTTCGCTGTGCTGGCCTTGGCTCAAACGCCCTCCATGCCTGCGTGGCTGATCAGCTACCCAGGCGCGAGTGTCAGCACGAACGTCACGCCGGGCCTGGTGGAAGCGACCTTCGAAACCGCGGCGCCCGCCAGCGATGTGGTCACGCACTACCGGAAATTATTTGAAGCCGCGGGACTCGATTTTCACCCCAATTTCGACGGCATCGGGACCTCGATTCGCGGTACGGCGCGTGAAGGCGACTTGCTGATTCTGATTCGCCGGCAGGGCGGCAGCACAACGGTACGGGCCGATCTCACCGCCAAATCCGCTGCATTAGCGCCTACGCCCGCCACGCCGCCTCCTGCCCCGATCGCCCGCGAACCCCACTCGCGAGCCAGGAAACCGGGCAGCAGCACGTGCAGAACATGGAAAAGTTCGATAGCCCATTTCGTCCGCCGCCCCGTCAGCCGCCCCCCACGCTTAGCTGGCCCGCGTGGCTGGTACCCATCGATGGCGAGACCGCCCCGATCCGAAAGGGCGTGGACCATGTCGGGCTGAAAATCTTGACGAGCAGCTACGCCAGCCACGCGGAGCGCAACGACATCCAGTCATACTATGCAGACCTGCTGCGCGCGCACGGGTTTGCGGTGCGTTCGCAAAGCGGTACGTCGTGGCCTGCCAATCGCAAAGCCTGGGTCGAAGCTGCGGATCACGCGCTCGGCGCCGGGCCCGGAATCGAGATCCGCGTGGAAGTAGTGCAGGCCGGCAGTTCCATGCAGGTGGACCTGCGGATGACCGGACGCCCCTAAAAACTTACTTCTCCCACTTCGCGGTGAAGATATTAAATTCGTAGCGTTCCTTGGCGTCTTTGTCCGAGCAGAACACCAGCGTCTTGCCGTCCGGCGAGAACTCCGGAAAGCTCGTGAAGCCGCCGAAATTCGTCACCTGTTCCAGGCCGGTACCATCCACATTCACCAGATACAGTTCAAACTTACGGCTGTCGCACTCCGCTTTGTTGGATGCGAACAGGATCTTTTTGCCGTCCGGAGTGAAGGTAGGCGCGAAACTCGCGCAGCCGAAACTCGTAATTTGCCGTGCGCCGCTGCCATCGGCTTGCGCGACCATCAGTTCCATTTTCATGGGTGCGGTCAGGTTATCGGAGAGCAGGCCTTTGTAGCGCTTCATCTCCTCATCGTTCTTCGGATAGCCCGCCCGCCAGACTAACTGCTTTCCATCGCGCGAGAAGACCGCGCCGCCATCGTAGCCGGTGGTTTTCGTGAGCTGCTTTTTGGCGCTGCCGTCCGGCTTCATCGTCCATAAATCCAGGTCGCCGCTTGCCAGGCTGGTGTACACGATGTTGCCGGTTTTCCAGTTCACCGTGGCTTCCGCGTCGTAACCGGGCGCGTCGGTCAGGCGCTTTTCGATCTTGCCGGAATCCGTGGCTTCGAAGATGTCATAGCCCGCGAATACGCCCCAGACATATCCCTTGCTGCGATCGGGCGGCGTCGGGCAGACGTCGCCCGCCAGGTGGGTCGAACCGTAGACGATGTGCTTGCTGTCCGCCAGAAAATAGCCGCACGTGGTGCGACCCTTGCCGGTCGAAACCAGATGCTGGTCGCTGCCATCGGCATTCATGACAAAGATCTGATCGCACTCGTAGGGCGGCCGCGTGGTTTGAAAAATCAGCCGTTTGCCGTCCGGCGCCCAATAGGCTTCGGCGTTTTGCCCGCCATGGGTGAGCTGCTGATAATCGCTGAGGCGATGGGTTTGACCCGCGGCGAAGGGAATGCTTGCGGCCAAAATCAAGACGATCTTCTTCTTCATATCTGGTGTTTCAGTATACTGTGGAGCGTGCGCCGCCTGTCACTCCTGCTTACGCTTCCCCTGTTGGCCGCGGCTCCGCCGGCCTTCATCGAACACACCATCACGAGCGAACTGAAGGGCGGTTACCAGGTGGTGGTCGCCGACCTGAACCACGATGGACGCCCCGACCTGATCGCTCTGGCCAGCGGGCTCCACGAACTGGTCTGGTTCGAAAACCCGGGCTGGCAGCGCCACGTGCTGGCCGCCAACCTGAACGGCATGATCAACTGCGTGGTGGCCGGCGATGAGATTGTGCTGGCCAGCGGCTTCGCCAACCAGGCCAAGGACAGCATCGGCATCGTCAGCGTGCTGCGGCCCAACGGCGACCCGCGCGAACCCTGGACCGCCACCGAAATCGATCGCCTCACCACCAGCCACCGCTTGCGCCTGGCCGACATCTTCGGCAACGGGAAGCCCGTCGTGGTCAACGCCGCCCTTACCGGAGCCGCCGCTGCCCCGCCCGACTATCGCGATCAGACTCCGCTGGTTTACTACGTCCCCGGGGAATGGAAGCGCCGCGTGATCAGCACGGAGAATTCGGGAGTGGTGCACGGCATCTTCATCACCGATTGGGATGGCAGCGGGCGCGACGGAATTCTCACCGCGGGCTTCAACGGCATCGATCTCTTCCGCCTCGGCAAGGACGCGAAGTGGACGCGCACCGAGATCAGCACGGGCGACCCGGCGCCATGGCCGAAATCCGGCTCCAGCGATATCGCGCTCGGCCGTCTCGGCAAAACCCGCTTCCTCGCCGCCATTGAGCCCTGGCACGGCAACCAGGTCGCCGTGTATACGGAGCGCGCCGGCAAGTGGGAGCGCGAGGTAATCGACACGTCGCTCAACGACGGCCACACCATCCAGGTGGCCGATTTGAACGGCGACGGAAACTCCGAAATCGTCGCCGGCTTCCGCGGCGCGCCGCGCAGCGTTTACGTTTATGAATTCGATGCCGCCGCCAAACGCTGGACGCGCACCGATCTTGGCCAGGGTGCGATGGGAGCCGCGGCCTGCGCTATCGCCGATCTCAATAAGGACGGCCGCCCCGACATCGCCTGCATCGATTCCACCCGCCTGAAGTGGTACGAGGCCCGTTGACGCTCGTGCTAATCTGAGGGTCTACCGATGCGAAACGTGGTAATCATAGGCTCCGGTTGCGCCGGAAACACTGCCGCTATTTACACGGCCCGCGCCAATCTGAAGCCTCTCGTCATTGCCGGCCATGAAGCCGGCGGCCAGCTTTCCCTCACCACCCTGGTGGAAAATTTCCCCGGGTTTCCGGAGGGGATCAACGGTCCCGATCTGGTGGAGAACATGAAGGTGCAGGCGCAGAATTTCGGCGCCGAATTCATGCATGGCTCGGTCATCGACACCGATTTTTCGAAGCGCCCATTTCGTTTGAATATTGAAGGCGAGTGGATCGAGACGCACACCGTGATCATCGCCAGCGGTGCGAGCGCGCGCTGGCTCGGCCTGGAAAGCGAACACAAGCTCATCGGCCACGGCGTGAGCAGCTGCGCCACCTGCGACGGCTTTTTCTATCGCGGCCGCAAGATCATGGTCATCGGCGGCGGCGATTCCGCCATGGAAGAAGCCAACTTCCTCTCGCGCTTCGGCAGCGAGGTGACGCTGGTCCACCGCCGCGAGGAATTCCGCGCGTCCAAGATCATGCTGGACCGCGCCCGCCACAATCCCAAGGTCAAGTTTCTACTCAATACCGAAGTCGACCAGGTCTACGACGTTTCCCAGAAGCTGGTCACCGGCGTTCGCCTGCGCAACAACAAGACCGGGCGAAGCCTGGGATCAGGAAGTGGACGGTTTTTTTGTCGCCATCGGCCACATTCCCAATACGAAAATCTTCAAGGGCCAGATCGAAACCGACCCCGATGGCTACATCCTTTCCAAGGGTGGCGCCCGCACCAACATCGCCGGCGTCTTTCATGCGGGCGACGTGCAGGACCGGACGTATCGCCAGGCCATCACGGCCTCGGGCGCCGGTTGCATGGCGGCTATCGAAGTCGAACGCTTCCTGGAAGCGGAAGGACACTAACTTATGATCGAGCGCATTTCGCCTCCGGGCGCACCGGCCCCGCGCGGGCCTTATTCCCCGGCGGTCCGCGCCGGCGATTTTATCTTTGTCTCCGGCCAGGTGGCCCCGGTCACCGGCGAGATCTCCCATGAGACGCGCCAGGTATTGACCAACATTAAGGCGCTTCTCGAAAGCTGCGGCGCAACTATGGCGGACGTGGTCCGCTGCGGAGTCTTTATCGCCGAGGCCGGCGATTTCGCCGCCATGAATGCGGTCTACGCGGAGTTCTTCGGCGACGCCAAGCCGGCGCGCGCCACGGTGGTCACCGGCTTCGCCGTCCCCGGCATCCACGTCGAGATCGAAGCCATCGCTTACAAGCCCAAATAACTCTTCCCGGCAAGCTGCGGGATAAGTGACCGCTTGCCCCCGGCACCGTGGTGTGTCACCATTCCCCGGGGGAGCTGCCGTATGTTATCCCGCTTGGCTGTAGTTAGCTTGACGTGCTTATCCGTACTCAGCGGACAGAGCACCGCACCGCCCGATCTCGACAAACTCGAAGCGCGCGTCGAAAGTAACTCGGATGACGTGCTCACCCGCGCGCAGTTAATCCGCGCTGCCTCCAACACCTCCTTGTCCATCCCCGCCGCGCGCGCCAGGGAACTACGCCGCAAACACATACTCTGGCTGATCGAACACAAGCCCGCGGCCAGCGTGCTGGGCGAATACGTCGCGATCATCGAGAAATCGGGAACGCCGCTCTCCGATCCCGATACCTGGGCCGAGGCCGACCGTCTGTGGCGCGCCAAAATCGCCGCCGGCGCCCCCGAACAAGTCTTCTTCAACGCCATCAATTTCTACCGTCCGTCGGATCCGGCTTACGCGCAGAAGGTTGCCGATGACGGGCTCGCCGCATATCCTTCCAGCGTTCGCCTGGCCGTAGCCAAGGGCGGCCTGCTGGCGCTCACCGTCCTCGGCGTCAAGCAACTCGACCGTTTTGGACAGGCCGCCGCCTTCGATGATTCCATTCTGAAATCTGAAGCAGCGGCACGCGCCCGCCGCGAGCTTGCCGTTACCCAGAACGCGAGTATCCTGGGAGGCGCGGCGGATTCGTTCCACCAGCAGGATTTTCCGCTGACCCGCCGGAATCGAAGCGATGAGGCGAAGAAGGCCTCCGATCTTACGGAGAGCCTCTATCTCTTGGCGATGGAGCTGGAGCCCGGCAATACGCGTTGGAGATCCGGCCTTGCCGCGCACTATTGGGGCTCGGCGTCGCGCAAGGCGCCGCCCGAGAAAATCGCGCTGCTGGAAAAGTCCCTGCGGGTCGCGGGCGAACTGGAGCCGCGCAGCTTCGTGCTCACCGATCTCGCGCAGGCCTACCTTGCGAATGGCGATATCGCCAAGGCAGCCGCAACCGCGGAAAAAGTTCTCGCCCTGACGAAGGGCGAACCGAACTACGGCGATGCCATTCACCACGGCAACATTGTGTTAGGCCGCATCGCCGTCAAAAAGGGCGACCTCGAAGAGGCCAAGCGCCGCCTGCTGGCCGCCGGCAATACCCCCGGTTCGCCGTCCCTGAATTCCTTTGGCCCCAACTGGAATCTGGCGCAAGAGCTGTTCGCCAAAGGCGAGCGTGATACCGTGCTCGCCTACATCGACCTGTGCCGCAAGTTCTGGAAGTTGGATCGCGGCCGCCTGGATACCTGGGCCTCCACCATTCGCGACGGCGGTTCGCCGAACTTTCTCGGCGCGTCGATGCCGCCTACTCCGCAACTCGCCGGCCGTCCCGCTCCGCCCTTCCGCCTGCGCAACCTGAAAGGCGGTGAAGCCTCGCTTGCCGATTTCAAAGGCAAAGTGGTGCTCGTCGATTTCTGGGCCACGTGGTGCGCGCCCTGCCGTCAGGAGATGCCCACGTTCGAGAAACTGCATCGCGAGCTTGCGTCAAAGGACCTGGTCATCCTCGCCGTGGATGTCAATGAGACCGATGATCTGGTGAGCGAGTATATCGACAAAGAGAAATTCACCTTTCCCGTACTGCTCTCTCAAGGCACGCAGATCGCCGAAGATTATGGCGTGCAGGCCTATCCCACGCTGGTCGCGATCGATAAGGCCGGCCTGGTCGCCGACTACCTGATCGGCAGCCGGAATGAGGAGAATCTGCGGCAGGTGATCGAGAGGGCGCGCGCGGGAGCTCCGCCGCCCATGTCGTCACTAATCTCTTCCGTGCCCTCCGCCGCCCCGCCGCCCCCGCCCCCTTCCACTGCGCGCCCCGCCGGTGTGCCGCCGCCCGCCACGGCAGTGGATTTCTACCGGGAAGGTATGCGCCTCTATGCCGGCAAAGATTATCAGGGAGCCATCAAAGCGCTGGACACCGCTCTTCAATTGAATCCTCGAATGGATCTCGCCTGGAGCCTCCGCGGAATGAGCAACGCAGGCGCCCGCAACCTGCCCGAGGCGATCGCGGACCTGACTCGCGCCATCGAGCTTGCGCCTCGCCAGGCGGCTGCCTTCTCCGCTCGCGGCCAGGCTTTCCTGGATACGAATAAGATAGACCAGGCTCTGGCGGATTTCACTACCGCGCTCGAGCTAAATCCTGCGCACCCCTCCGCGTTGCAGAGCCGCGCCGGAATCTACCTGGCACGCAAGCAGTATGCCGAAGCGATTGCCGATTGCGACGCAGCCATGCGCGCTTATCCCTCCGCCGCGGCCTGGGCGTTGCCGCGCAAGAACGAGGCGCGCAGGCTGATGACGGGCACGATGGCGGCCAATGCGCTTCCCGCGCCGGCGCTCGTGAGCCCTGTAGCCGGCGCCACGTTTTCGATCTATCCGCGGGAGACCGCGCTGGTCTGGGCTGCGATCCCGGGCGCAGCCTCCTACGTGGTGGAGTGGGATTACAAGGGCGGCGACACCTGGGCCTCCGAACAGCGCGGCACTTCGGGCGTGATGATCCGCAGCTCTGAGCCCAAAGCGAGCCTGAACTTTATCGGCGCCCAACCCGGCCGCTGGCGCGTGTGGGCCATCGATTCGCAAGGCGCCGAGGGCGCCCGAAGCGAATGGCGCGAATTCATTTACACCCGCTAGCGTTTCAGCACGAAATAGAGGGTGTCTCCCAGGCCGGGCGCCACACCCGTCCACTTCCCAAGCAGAGTCTTCGCGTCTAACAAGCGCATCGACGCGAGCTCCGGAGTGCAGGAGAACTCGATCGCGCCCGCGGTGCATTTCGCCGTCGTCTTGCCACTCGCGGTCTGAAAAGCGGCGTGGAAGAGTACGGGGCTGACCTGATTCAACAGGCTGGTATCCGGCGTCCGCAGCGTGATCAGGTGTCCGTCCCAATTGCCCGAAATCGCGTCGGCGGCGGGCGCCGCGGTGTGCGCATCCGCGAAGAGCGCTTCGGCGTCCGGTACCGACATGTTCTCGAAGGGATAGTTCTGCCGCGCCATCACGAACGTGGCGAACTCCATACCGTCGGGAAATGTTCCGAGATGCATCACGCCGATGGCGTTATCGGCATCGATCACTTTGATCGTGTCGTACACCATCTTGTACGGGTCGTTGGTGTAGTTCAGCAGCAGCACGGGGTCGCCCTGCTTGAAATACCGGCGATGGTTATCCGGATAATTGACCGTGCGCACCTCGGGCAGTCCCGGGTAGCGCGGAGAGCTCGTAATTCACCACGTAGCCCTGTCGCAACGCCGCCCTGGGGCGCTTCGAAGCGCTTCCAGAAACTGCCGCCCGCAAAGGTCTGGCCGGCGGATTGCGCACCCGCGCCCAGCACCGCGTCGCGGACACGCTCTTCCCACCCGAGCAGCGTATCCTTCGCGAAGGATCCCTTCCAGAACGCATCGCGGAAGATCCGGCCCTGTTCGAAATCGATGCGTACGGCGCCGGTATTGGTCAGTGTCTCTAGCGGCAGCGTCGGCGTGTTGAAGAGGATCGCCTGCAGGTCTGCGCCCGCCTGTGTGCTGAAGGAATCCGGCACCGCGGCGCCGCGCGCCACCTCCGCGCGGATGTCCGACGCCAGCAGCGGCGCGCTAAAGGCCAGCGGATCGTATTCGCGCTGCACGAACTGCGCGGTGAACGCGATGAAGCGCATGCGCGCCTGGAACTGCATCACCGGATCACCCGTTCCGGTCACCTGGAATGACGTCAGGAACCCGGCGAGGCTGCCGATCGCCGCCAGATCCTGGAACGTGCGGAACTTGAGGTACGCCATGCCCGTCGCCCGCGGACCGGCCGCCGTCAGCTCGTGCACGCGGCAGTAGAGGGTGGTGTAGTCCTGGAGCAATTCGGCGATTCCCGCAAAGCCCGCGCCGCCATCCTTTTGCATGTACTTCGTGCCGTCGAGCGTGAAGCGGCGGCCGTCCGCGGTGGAGAATTCCACGTGGTAGCGCATCTCCGCCTCGCCGGTCGCCGCGTTGACGCGCAGGTAATTGAAGCGGCTGGCCGATTCGTCGATTGCGAAAGTCGATTGCGCCATGCCTTCGAAGCCGCCGAACGTCATGGTGCCCTTGATGGAGGCCTCGTGTTCGTAGCCATCCACGAACTCGTTGACGTCGCGAATCGTCATGCGGCCATCCAGCACGCAGGTGACGCCGCCGGCCGGGTCGCCCGACGCGGGCATCCGCGCGCCAATCGTCAGGTCGCCGTCGCGTCCCGCGGCTGGTTCCGCCATGCCGTCGAAATACCAGCCCTCCATCTTCTCGTCGAACATCATGCCGATTCCGTCCGGCAGTTGCGCATCGAGGAACGGCTTCAACAGTGTGTTCGCGGGCAGTTCCTTTTCGGTCATCCGCGTCAGCGTGTAGTAGAAGCCGAACTGGCCGGCCGCCTCGGCGTGGAACAGGCCCAGCGATTGGTTGCCCACCAGCGCCGCCAGTGCGGGCGGCAGCGGGGCCATGTACTTGCCCACCAGGAAGGCGTCGCTCACGCGCCGGATCTCGTCGTGGAACGGGGTGAAATCGTTGAGCTGGAAATGATCTTTCAGGAAGCTCGGCGCCACCAGCCCTTCCATCAGGCCCATCAATTCGTAGCGCGCTTCAAAGCCGCCATCCGGCTTGTTGGTGAATTGCAGGTAGGCGATGCCGCCTGCCTGATTGGCGTTCGAGATGGTATCCATCCGCCACACGCCTTCCAGCTGCGCCGCGGTGGGCGGCGGACCGGCAGCGAACAGCGCCGCGTGGTCGTCCACCGTCATCTCCTCGAACCGGTACGCCCGCGACATGGGGAACGTGAATACGCGCGCGCCGTTGGGGAACTCTCCCAGATACACGCGTCCGATCAGCAGATCGTTATTGACCAGCTTGAAAATATCGTAGAAGCCCTGCCACGGCGGGTCCAGGTAACGCAGCAGGATGTAGCGTCCCGGCTCCAGCGTGCCCTTGTCATCGTGCTTGATCTCGATCTCCTCCAGGCTATTCCGCGCGTGGATGCGGCCATCGGTATCGCTCGTGATTCCGGTGTAGCTCCCATCGGCCTCCTTGTGGAACTCCTTGCGGAAGCCCGTGAAGATCGCCGAGGACATGGCGTTGAGCACATGGCCTTCGGGGAAGAAGCCCTTCCAGTAGCGATCGTTGTGAATGGTCTGCGCATCGACATCAATCGCGGGAGCGCCGCCGTGATTTACCAGCGCGTCGATGGCCAGCGTCGCGCAGCGGCGGAACAGCGCTTCGAGCTGGCCCTCGTTGTATTCGATCGCGTCGAGCGCGTGAAGGCCGGACATGCTCACGGCGCCCGCCGGCGCGGGGTAAGCCTCGCCGCCCAGCGCGCGGATCTTGCGCTCCACGAAGCGCTCCGTCAATGCCGAAATCGTCAGGAACGGATTCACGCCCAGGGCGCTCGGGATCACCGAGCCGTCGGTCACCGAAAGTCCCTGGTGTACGCTGCCATCGCCCGCGAAAACGCGGCCGAACGGGTCCACCGCGCCCTGCAGATAGTCGTCGCCCATGGGGCAGCCGCCCAGCGGATGCGCGGTGATCAGGTGGCGCAGGTTGAACATGCTCCACGTGGGGTTGGAAATGAAGTTGCCGCGCAGCGCATGTGCGTGGCGGCGCAATTCCTCGTTCATGCGCGTGAAGATCTGCTGCTGCCCGGCCTTATCCCAACTGATGCGAATGCGCCCGTCGCGTTCGCTGAACGGAGCTTCGAAGAGAATCGAGCCGCGCGCGTTGTCCTGCCCCATCACGCAGGTAGAGCATGGAGTGATTCATCGCGCCGTTGGGATCGTGGGCGGCGCTGTCCCGGGTTGAAATCGCGCGCCAGCCCGGTCGCGCTGCGCATCTTCGTTTCCGGTCACGGTATCCTGGCCGCGCAAGCAGGCCGAAGGCCGCCTTGGCGCCATCGATGTACGCGTTGGGGAAGCTGAAGTCTTCAATCGCGATGCGCTGCGCCTCGGGCAATCCGTCGGTGTAGCGCACCAGGCCCACGATGTTCGGACCGGGCGCGGGAGAATCGCCGGCCGCCGGTCTCTGCGTGTGCAGATAGCCCAGCACGTCCGTCTCGTAATCGCCGTTGTAGGCGAGGCCGAAGAAATCGCCGTTGCCGCTGAACTTCGTGCCCAACGCCGGCGAGACAGAGAGTCCGTGCGCTTCGGAACGCAGCAGGATCTCGGTGGAATTCAGCGATCCGGCCGAAAGCACGATCTCGGTCGCGTCGATCGAGAACTTCTCATCGTCGTTGAACCCGTTGACGTGCTTTCCGAAGATCCGCCAGCCGCCGCCCGGCAGCTTCTCCAGCCACTCGACCTTGGTTTGCGTCAGGATCGTCGCGCCCGCATTGCGCGCCATCGGCAGGTAGTTCATGTACAGCGTGTTCTTCGCCTTGACGTTGCAGCCGCTCACGCAATTGCCGCAATCGTTGCACGGCTGCTGCTCCACGCCGTGCGGATTGACGCCGTCGATCGTGAAGTTCACCGCGATATTGAGCGCCTGCGCCGAAATGCCCAGTTCCTGCGCGCGCCGGTCCAGCGCTTTGACTTTCGCCAGTTGGAGCGCGCGCGGATGCTGCGAAGGCGCCAGGATTCCCGCCGCCCGCGCATAGAAGGGCTGTAGCTCGTCGAAGGTCAGCGCGCTCGGCCAGTGGAACTGCTCGAAGACTTCGCGATCCGGCACAATCGCCACATTGGCGTTGATCAGCGACGTGCCGCCCAAGCCCGAGCCTTTGATCACGGAGATATCGGGATGCGTCAACAACTCGAACAGGCCGAGCGGATTCACGTCGCTCCGCGCCGCGCCGATCACCCCGTCCAGCGTCTCGGGAAACTCGCCGGGCTGCCACTCCTTGCCGCGCTCCAAAATGCAAACGGCGGGCTTGGGATTCAGGTTTGCCGATGCCAGCCGCGCTGCCGTAATCGCGCCGCCGTACCCAGACCCGATCACCACCACGTCGTACTTGCTCTTCCGTTGCTGCCAAGGTGTGCCCAGCATTGTGAAGCTCCCGTCGCGGGCTACGCGACGCCTAACAGGCTCTTGAAATAATCGTTGAGCAGCCGGTTGCCGGGGTCGAAACCCTGGCGCGCCTCCGCAAACTGCTTCCAACGGTCTCCCAAGCCTTTTTCCACCAGCGCTCGCGTCAATTGCGGCGTCTGATTGGGCAGCGGAATTCCACCGTGATCGCTGCAGAATTGATTGTACGCCGGAAGAAATTCGTGCCATCCCGGATTGGCAGTGGAAACCGGGTCGATCGTCATCACATTCCCATCCCAGGAATAGGAGAGCAGCGATTGCCGGTCTTTCAAGATGCGGTAGCCCACATAGAGCATGTTGTTGCGATACTGCTTTTCGGCGTCGTACTTCCGGCAGAAATCGAAATACAGCGGCAGCACCGTGGGGTACTTCTCCTCCGGAAATGCCCAAAGGCTGAAAGTGTACCGGCTGCCGTCGGATACCTTCGGATAGTCGATGATCTGGTCGGTAGCGACGGTATTGTCGCTGCGGATCAGGTTTTCCAGCTTGAAGCGCCACATGGCGCTGAAGCCATCGATTACCTTGTAGCGGATGTCGCGATTCTCGATGTTGGCCTCCACCTGCGCGCAGAACAACGGCCCCGCCTTGGCCCACATGAAATTCCGCAGCGCCCAAATGTGCCGCTCCGGGTCGCCCTTCGCCGTTGGATTGTACCGGCGAAACTCCACCGTGATCAAATTCTCAAACGGGAACATGTAGTACATCAGCGATTCGCCGGAGGTCTTCAACTCCGGCAGGCGCACCAGGAACTCTTCCAGTTGGAAGGTCTCGTGATGTACCGCCATCGGCACAATCGGCTTCACCGCGTACGTCGCCTCGTAAATGATGCCGAAGGTCCCATACGACGAACGCACCTTCTGCATCAGGTCCACCTGATCGGCCCCGACGGTCAGGAGTTCTCCGGAAGGCAGCACCATCTTCACGCCTTGGATGTACGAGCCCACCTGCCCGAACTCGCCGGGCATCGACGCATCTTTCGTGCCCGCGCACGCCGCGCTGCCCACCGAAAGGCTGCCGATCTCTGTATTCACGTAAAACTGGAGCCCGTGCTTTTCCAGTTCCTTCGCTACGTCCAGCGCAATCGCGCCGGCCTGCACCGTGACCGAATCCTTGCCGATCTCGAGGATCTTGTTCATGCCGGACATGCGGATCAGGGTGCCCCCTTCCGCTACCCCGACCGGGGCTGTGGAATGGTTCGAGCCGACGGCGCGCACCGGCGATGGATATTTATTAGGATCTTTCAGGACCCGGACAATGTCATCGGCCGAAGCCGCGTCCACCACCACTCGCGGATGGGAAGTTAAGTCGCCAAACCAATTGGTAATCGTAGGTGCCGCCATGGTCCTGCCTCCAGAAATAGCTTGGTGATTTCGAGCACTCGAACGCTTCGCAAGTATTTCGGATCGGCTCCGGCAAAGCAAGCCTCTGGCGAACTAAGGTATTCCCGGGAGGGCGATTCCGTACAGACCCGAAATCAAGGGCTTACCGGACGTTCAGAATGGCGGTTACAGCGGGCGAAAGCTTGTCGGCGTTCGCCACCAGCAGGCTGACCTGCCAGATTTCAGTATCGCTCAGTGACCCCGCGAAGCCAGGCATCCCGGTCAACCGGATGCCGTTCCTGACCTTCCACCACGTCTCCCCGGAAGCATCGTCGGTCACACCCTTCCCGTGCAGCAGCAGCGGAGGCCGCGGAAACATGCCGGTGGCGATCGCGGTCTTGGCTGCGTCGCGCAGGCCGTGGCAGACCGCGCATTGTTCCCGGTAAATCCGCGCCCCGGCCAGCAGATTCTCTTCCGTGGCGTTCACCGGAGCGTTGGCCGGCGCCTCCTTCGCAATCCGCGCGTGCAACGCCATGGAGGTCACTTGACGTTCCATGGGAAGCATCGGCGCGGCCGTCGCCACCGGCGCGTACCCCAGCTTAATGTAAAAAAGCACGCAGAGCGGCAGCACGAGTAAGCCAACCAGCAGGCCGAGTAGGAACTTCATCTTTGCATCGTATCGCGTGCCATTTCATCAATAGTAGGACCTGGAGTACAACGCGCGGTATACGCTGGTAGTTTGGGAGGGGAAGTGCCAAGTAAACCTGTCTTGCTTGCCGTAGACGACGATTCCGATGTTCTCCGCTCCGTAGAGAGCGATTTGCGCAAACACTATGCCAAGAAGTTCCGCATCGTGTCCGCCGGTTCCGGCAAGGCAGCCATGGACTTGGTCGGCCGGCTTCGCACGCGCAACGAAGCTGTCGCGCTCTTCCTGGCCGATTACCGCATGCCGCAGATGAACGGCATCGAATTCCTTTCCAAGGGAATGGCGCAGTTTCCCGAAGCCAAGCGCGTCCTGCTCACCGCCTACGCGGATACCGAGGCCGCTCTGCGCGCCATCAACGAAATTCATCTGCATCATTACCTGCTGAAGCCCTGGAATCCGCCCGAGCAGAATCTCTTCCCCGTGCTGGACGATCTGTTGGAAGACTGGCTGGCGGATTATCGCCCTCCCTTTCAAGGCACCCGTGTGCTCGGCCCGCGGTGGTCCCCGCCCACTTACGAACTGCGTGCCTTTCTCGCGAAGAATTCCGTGCCGTACCGTTGGCTCGATGCCGACACGGCCGATCACGACCCGGAAGTGCGCACCGCCCTCGATTCCCTTCCCGCCGGGACCCCGCTGCCCGCCGTCCTGTGGGAGGATGGCACCCAACTCTCGCATCCCACCCTGTCCGCGATCGCCGACCGCATCGGCCTGCGCACCCACTCCGAGACCCCGTTCTATGACCTCGTCATCGTGGGCGGCGGACCGGCCGGCCTGGCGGCGGCGGTCTATGGCGCCTCTGAGGGGTTGCGCACCGTGATCGTGGAGCGCGACGCCCCTGGCGGGCAGGCCGGCCTCAGTTCCCGCATCGAAAATTACCTCGGCTTTCCATCCGGCTTGAGCGGGGGCGATCTCGCACGCCGCGGTGTCGCGCAGGCCCGCCGCTTCGGCGCCGAGATCCTCTCGCCCCAGCAGGCCGTGGGCATCCGTCAGGAAGGGCCCTACCGCATCATCAAGCTGGCGGATGGCAGCGAGCTCTCCTGCCACGCCCTCCTGATCGCCACCGGCGTGCAATGGCGCAAGCTCGACGTGCCCGGCATGGATTGCCTGAATGGCGCCGGCGTCTATTATGGCGCAGGCCCTTACGAAGCGAATTCCTGCGCGGGCGAGGATGTCTACGTCGTGGGCGGCGCAAACTCCGCCGGGCAGGCCGCCATGAATTTTGCCCGCCATGCGCGGCGCGTCATCATGCTGATCCGCGGGCAGAGCCTGAACGCCACCATGTCGCGCTACCTGATCGACGAAATTTCGCAGACGCCGAATATCGAGGTGCACGTGCAGACGCAGGTTGTCGAAGTGAAGGGGCAGGAGCGGCTGGAATCCATCTCCCTCGCCTGCGCCGGCGGCGAAATAAAAACCTTACCTGCCACCGCGCTCTATATCTTCATCGGCGCCGAACCCAGCACCGAATGGCTGGCCGGCTTCGTGGAACGCGATCCGCGCGGCTTCCTGATCACCGGCAGCGACCTCATGACCAATGGGAAGCGCCCCGCCGGATGGACCCTGGATCGCGATCCCGGACTGCTCGAAACCAGCGTTCCCGGCGTCTTCGCCGTGGGAGACGTGCGCGCCGGTTCCGTCAAACGCGTGGCCTCCAGCGTGGGCGAAGGTTCCATCGCCATTCAATTCGTCCACCAGTATCTGGCGAAGGTGGCGGCATGAGCGAACTCGCGGCAGAACTGCACCTGATTCCGGCGTTTTCCGACCTACCGGACGCGACCCTCGATTGGCTCGCGGAGCACATGCAAGTCCTCTCTTTTCGCGAAGGCGAAATCCTCGCCGCCGAAGGCTCTCCGGCAGACCGCATGATCGTGATGCTGGAGGGCGAGACGCAGGGCCGCAAGGAACAGGGCCCGAGCGATGGCCGTATCTTTATCGCACGCGCCGGCGATGTCACCGGCCTCCTCCCGTACTCCCGGCTGACTCATTACCCATCCACCGTTCGCGCCACAGTGAACTGCCGCATTGCCACCCTGCACGCCGATCATTTTGCCGAGATGGTGGAACGCTTTCCCGCGCTCGCCGGCCGCCTGGTCGGCATCATGGCGGATCGCATCCGCTACATCACGCGCGACGAGCAGCAGCGGGAAAAGATGATGGCGCTCGGCAAGCTCTCCGCCGGGCTGGCTCACGAACTGAATAATCCCGCTTCCGCCGCTTCCGTGGCGGCGGAGAATCTTCGCGAAGCCGTCTGCCGGATGCGCGGCGCGGATCTCGCGATCGATCGCATGATGCTGCCCGCCGAACAGCGCCTGGCGCTTTCCGAGGCCGAACAGAAGTTGCTCGAAGCACCCCCTCCCGGTACGGCCAGCGCCGATCCGCTGGAACGCAGCGATCGCGAGCAGGCCATCGGAGACTGGCTCGAAGGCCGCGGCCTCAGTCAGGCCTGGGACCTGGCCGCGGTGCTCGCCGATGCCGGCTTCGATCGCGAGGGCATCGCCAAGCTGACCAGCGCTTTTCCCTCCGAGGTCCTCGCCCCCGTCCTCGACCGGCTGGCCGCCGCACTCTCCGTCACCCGCCTGGTGGAAGTCATCGAGAGCAGCTCCCGCCGCATCTCCCAACTGGTGAAGGCGGTTAAGGAATATTCGTACATGGATCAAAGCTCGGAGCAGGAGATCGATATCCATGATGGAATCGAAAATACCCTGCTCATCCTCGGCCACCGCCTGAAGCGCGGCATCCAGGTGACGCGCGAGTTCGACCGCACTCTCCCCAGAATCTGCGCTTTCGGCAGCGAGCTCAACCAGGTGTGGACCAACCTCATCGTCAACGCGATCGATGCCATGGGCGAGACCGGCGAGTTGCAGATCCGCACCGCAAGGGACGGCAACGGTCTGCTGGTGGAGATCGTCGATTCCGGCGCCGGCATTCCGCCGGAAGCTCAGGTCCACATCTTCGAACCCTTCTTCACCACCAAGCCCGTCGGGCAAGGTACCGGCCTTGGCCTGGACACTGCCAACCGCATTGTGCGCAAGCATCGCGGATCCCTGCGTTTCGAAAGCCGTCCAGGGCACACCTCGTTCCAGGTACGCCTCCCTTATCCCAAGCCCGCCGCTTGAGTGGACGTTGTTGGCCATTGGCTTGCACTCCTGGTGTGCGTGTTCTCCGTCGACCCTGAAGAATCGGCACAGGAAGCAGGTCTACGATACGTTTCAGGCTGCGGACCTTGCATTCAGCGCCGCCGTCACGGCAAATTCTTCCGTTACCTGGGTCCCGACGGCAAGGCTCTGCGCGACCCAAAGCATTTGGAGCGCATCCGCGCGCTGGCCATACCCCCGGCTTGGGAAAATGTATGGATCTGCCCTTCCCCGAACGGTCACATGCAGGCAGTGGGATGGGATGCGCGCGGGCGGAAGCAATACCGCTACCACCCCAAGTATCGCGAGGTGCGCGACCAGGCGAAGTTCAGCCGCATGATGGCCTTCGGCGCCGTGTTGGCCCTGATCCGAAAGCGCGTCGCCGAAGACCTGGCATCGCGCGGACTGCCCAAACAGAAAGTCCTGGCCACGGTGGTCCGCCTGCTGGAAACTACCTTTATTCGCGTGGGCAATGACGAGTACGCACGGGACAACGAATCCTTCGGACTGACCACCATGCGCAACCGCCATGTGCGCATCGAGGGCGCCAAACTCAACTTCCACTTCCGCGGCAAGAGCGGGCAGGATCACACGGTGGAACTCACCGACCGGCGCCTGGCGCGAGTGGTCCGGGAATGTCAGGACCTGCCGGGGTACGAGCTCTTTGAGTACCTCAACGAGGCCGGCGAAGTCTGCCGCATCGATTCCAACGACGTCAATCAGTACATCCGCGAAATCACCGGCCAGGATTTCACGGCGAAGGATTTCCGTACCTGGGCGGGCACCGTAATCGCCGCCACCGAGCTCCACGGCTGCGAGAAAGCCGAAAACGCAACCGCTGTTAAGAAGACCGTGGCCGCCGCTGTAAAGAACGTCGCGCGGCGCCTGGGCAACCGGCCCGCGACCTGCCGCAAATACTATATCCATCCCGCGATTTTGGATGCCTATGCCGATGGTTCCCTGTTTCAGCGGATGCAGCAGGGCGAGCAGCAGGATGCGGCATACTCCGGCCTGGGCTTACGCCCCGAAGAGTATTGCGTAATGGTGCTGATCGCGGATCACCAGCTTGCCGCCGCGGCTGCGTAGCGGGTTCAGCCCGCGGCGTCCAGAACGTCGCGCACTTTTTGAAGGAGAGTCTCCGGCGTAAAGGGTTTGCTCAGGAGCTTGATGTCCGGGTTGCCGACCAGGTTTTCGCGATATCCCGACATGTAGAGGACCTTCAGTTCCGGAGTCTTTTCGGCAAGCCTGCGTCCCAGTTCGAAGCCGTTCATCTCCGCCATCACGATGTCGGTAAGCACCAGGTCTACCTTGTGTGCGTTCTTGTCATAGACAGAGATTGCCGCCTCGCCGTTACTCGCCGCCAGCACGTTGTAGCCGTTGGCCTCGAGCACCGCGCCGCAGAGCTTCCGCACGCCCTCCTCATCGTCCACCAATAGGATCGTCTCCGAGCCTTTCGGCGCTGCCTTGCGTTGGGGTTCGGCCGGCGCGTTGAAGCGCGGCAGATAGACTTCGAAGATGGTTCCGCAATCCGGTTGGCTGTACACCGTGATCTGTCCGCCGGCTTGCATCACGCTGCCGTACGCAGCTGCCAGCCCGAGGCCGCTGCCTTTCCCGGGAGCCTTGGTGGTAAAAAACGGTTCGAAGACCCGCGACCGGAGCTCCGGCGCCATGCCGATTCCGGTGTCGCTGACCGCCAGCATCACATGTTCGCCGGCTTTGACTCCGAGCCTCTTGCTGGCGTTCTCGTCCAAATCGACATTGGCGGTTTCCAGCACCAGCTTGCCGCCGTTGGGCATGGCATCGCGCGCATTGGTTGCCATGCTGACGATGACCTGTTCGATCTGCGCGCCGTCCACCCGCACTCGTCCCAGCCCCGGCGCCCGCAGCACCATGAGCTCGATACTTTGCCCCAGCAGACGTTTCAGCATCGGCTCCATGTGTGTGAGCATGAGGTTCAAATCGAGGAGCTTTGCGTCCACTAGAGTGCCGCGGCTGAAGGCCAGCAGGTGGCGCGTCACGGCGGCGGCGCGCTCACCGGCATAGGTAATTTCATCCACATACCTGCGCGCGACGCTGCCCCCGGCCACCTCGGCGCGCAGTAATTCGGCGTAGCCCGCGATCACCGTGAGCATGTTATTGAAATCGCCGGATACGCTTCCCGCCAGCCGGGCCATGGCTTCCATCTTCTGCGCATGGGTGGCTTGCTCTTCGAACTGGCGGCGCTTGCGCGTGTCGCGAAACACCAGGATGGCGCCGCGCACTCCTCCCGAATGGCCGCGCACCGGAGCGGCGCTGTGTTCGATCGGGGTCTCGACGTCGCTGCGCGAAATCAGCAGCATATCTTCGCTTGCGGCTACCAGCGCACGGTCGTGCAAGGCCCGCGTCAGGGGGTTTTCCACGGTCTGCCGCGAATGCTCGTCCACCAGTTGGAGAACGTCTTCCACGGGCTTGCCGAATGCCTCTTCCTCCGTCCAACCGGTTAATGCCTGCGCCACCGGATTGAGCAGCGTGATGTGCCCCGTGTTATCGGTCACTACCACGCCATCGCCAATGCTTGCCAGCGTGGACGCCAGCACGCGCCGGCTCTGCCGCCAGGACGCCGTGGCCCAGGCGACCAGGGTTGCAATCACCAGGAAGGTGCCGGCGCGCGTCCCAATCACCACCGGCGAGCCGCCGGCCGCCGCATAGACTCCGCCGAGCGCAATCGCCGAGGCCGCCGTGGCGATCAACCCCGCGGCGAGTCCGTAATACCACGCGCTCAACCAGACGGCGACTTCAAACAGCAGGAAAAACCCGGGCTCCAGGTGGGATCGCAGCAGCAGTGAGAGCAACAGCGCCGCTGCGGTCAGCGCAAGCGCGATAACACTTCCGTACAGAGGAGATCGCTCAAACCGCTTCATCGGGGAAAGTCCAATATCAATACTACAGTGCCTTCGCGGAATCTCTCGCGGAAGGGGCGGTTTCGTACGGCGAACTCTCTCCCGGCGGCCGCGTCTTCCACCGGCGGTGGATCCACAGCCACTGTTCCGGGTGCGCGCGGATCACTTCCTCCAGCCTGCTTTGCAGTTCTTGCGTATCGCGCATGGGGTTGCCGGTCATCTCCACCGGCGGATAGAAGCGCAATATGTAGCGGCGTTCTTCCTCGCTCCACAACGCAAAGCCGGGGATCACCACGGCTCCGCTGTGCGCGGCAAGCTTCGCGAAGCCTGTTCCCGCGCAGGCCGGCACCCCGAAGAAATCCACGAACACGCCGGAATCGAGGGTCGCGTTCTGATCGATCAGGATCCCGACGGCCTGGTTCGCCGCCAGCGCCTTCAGAATCGCGCGCGCAAAATCCTTCTTGCCGATGGGCCGGTTGCCGGTCAACGCGCGGCGGCGCTCCACCATGCGGTCGATCCAGGGATTGTCCAGCGGACGCACCACCACGCTCATCGGCGCCGTCATCCGGGCATGTGCGAAGGCGCTCAACTCCCAGTTCCCCAAATGAGCGGTTGCGAACAAAACGCCGCGGCCTGTCCGCAGCGCCTCATCGAAGTACTCGCCGCCTTCCAATCGAATCCACCGGTCCAGCGGCTGATGCCGGATGGCGGGGAATTTCGCGAAGGTCACCAGGGTCCGGGCCACGGAACGAAATACGCCGTCCACGATTTGCGCGTGGCGCTGCGGCGTAAACTCCGGCAGCGCGATCGCCAGATTCTGGCGGGCCACTCGCCGCAAGCGGGGGATGGCCAGGTCGAGCAGGTGCGCATATCCCCGCGCCAGCGCATTCGCTACCGGCAGCGGCGACCACTCCAGCGATTTCAACGCAAGCATGGCGGCGCAGTACTCCGCCACATTGCGAGCCATCGACCGCGTGCGCATGACTGAATTGTACCCGCCCGCTATTCGATCCAGCCGCCGCCAAGCACCAGATCGCCATCGTAGAACACCGCGCCCTGTCCCGGGGTCACGGCGCGCTGCGCCTGATCGAACACGATTTCCACCCGATCGGGATCGCCCGTCGCCACAAGAGTGGCCGCCGCCGCCGCGTGGCGATTGCGAATCTTCACCTGGGCGCGGACCGGCGCGCCGGCATCCACACCCGCGATCGAAATCCAGTTCACGTCCTTGGCCACAAAGCCGCCGCGCAACAGATCGTCGTTGCCTCCCACCACCACCTGATGGTTCGCCGGATTGGTCGAGATCACGTACAGGGCTTCCCCGGTCGCCACGCCCAAACCCTTGCGCTGGCCCACGGTGAAGCGGTGCACGCCTTCGTGCCGCCCCAACGTGCGGCCGTCGGTGGTGACGATCTCGCCCGCGGTCTCTTCCTCCGCGACACCCTTCTCTTTCAGGTAGGCGCTCATGAACGCGGC
Source organism: uncultured Solibacteraceae bacterium (assembly GCA_963811575.1). Taxonomy (GTDB): domain Bacteria; phylum Acidobacteriota; class Terriglobia; order Bryobacterales; family Bryobacteraceae; genus Solibacter. Next base: position 134,972 of record CAWERY010000020.1, read on the forward strand.
ATAATCGCCATTCGGAACAAAACAGATCTCCTGGCTATCGCCCTTCGCCGCCACCGCTAGATCCATCGAGCGCGCCATGTCGCGGACTTCGGGCTTGTTCAACGCGCCCAGCGGAAATAGGGTGCGCGCCAACTGCGCCTGCGTCAGGCCGAAGAGGAAGTAGGTCTGATCTTTGGAATCGTCCACCGCGCGCAGCAAGTTGGAAACGGCCGCTGGCTTTCGTCGCGGCGAATACGGGCATAGTGGCCGGTCGCCATGTGGTACGCGCCCACCGAATCCGCCATCTCCAGGAAGCGGTCGAACTTGATGTAGTTGTTGCAGAGCGTGCAGGGAATGGGCGTGCGCCCCGCCAGATATTCGTCCACGAACGGCTTCACGACGTGCTCTTCGAACTGCTCCTCGAAGTTCACCACGTAGTAGGGAATGCCGACCTGTTCGGCCACGCGGCGCGCGTCGTACACATCATCCAGCGAACAGCAGCGGCCAGTCGTTGCGCCTTCCACGGCTAGTTCCGGAAGACGCCGCTGATTCCACAACTGCATCGTCATCCCGACCACCGCGCGGCCTTCGCGCACCAGCATCGCCGCCACCACGGAGCTATCCACGCCGCCGCTCATCGCTACCGCAATCGGCTGTTCCGGAAGGTTCAATTCAGGCATGCACCGAGATCCTGCGCAGATGCGCGACGCTCGCCCCAATCGCTTCGATCAGCGCGTCCACCTGCTCCGCCGTATTGGCGCGCCCCAGCGAGAAGCGCATGCTGGCGCGCGCGCGATCGTCGCTCAGCCCGATTGCCTTCAGCACGTGAGAAGGCGAAAGCGCTCCGCTCGAACAGGCCGCCCCCGTGGACACCGCAAAGCCGCGCAGATCGAGCGCGATCACCATGGCCTCGCCATCGATGCCGTCGAAATAAAGATTGCTCGTATTGGCCACGCGGTTCCACCGCGAGCCGTTGACTCCGGTGCCCGGAATCCGCTCCAGCACCGCGCTTTCCAGCCGATCGCGCAGCATGCCCAGGCGTTCCGCATCCTCCGCCAGTTTCCGCCCCGCGAGTTCGGCCGCCGCGCCGAAAGCCGCGATTCCCGGCACGTTCTCCGTGCCCGGCCGGCGGTCGCGCTCGTGATGGCCGCCATAAGCGATCGGCGCCATCCGCGTGCCCTTGCGGACGTACAGCGCGCCCACACCCTTGGGCGCGTAAAGCTTGTGGCCGCTCATCGTGTAGAGATCCGCGCCCAGCGCCTGCACGTCTACCGGCGTCTTGCCGAGCGCCTGCACGCCATCCACGTGCAGCATCGCTCCCGCCTCATGGGCGATCCGCGCGATCTCGGCCACCGGTTGCAGCGTGCCCAGTTCGTTGTTCGCGTGCATGATCGAAATCAGCACCGTCTCCGGCCGCAGCGCGCGGCGCACGTCGTCCGGGTTGACGATCCCGTTCGACCCTACCCGGAGGCACGTTACCTCCGCGCCCTCTTCGCCAAGCTGCTTCGCCGGGGCAAGCACCGCGGGGTGCTCGATCGCGCAGGTAATGACGTGCTTGCGCGGCCCCGCCGCGGCGCGTGTAACCCCAAAAATCGCGAGATTGTCGGCCTCCGTGCCGCCGCTGGTGAAAATAATCTCCTGCGCGCTGGCATTGATCAGCGCCGCGACCTGTCTCCGCGCCGCTTCGAGCCGCTGCTTGGCGGACTGGCCGAAATGGTGGATACTGGACGCGTTACCATACACTTGACCGAGACACGCCACCAGCGTCTCCATGACTTCCGGCGCGACGGGTGTTGTGGCATTGTGGTCGAAATAGAAGTGCTGCACGTAAAACCATTTTACCAATGACGCGACCGATACTTACCCTGACCACGGATTTCGGCCTGGCCGACCACTTTGTGGGCGCCATGAAGGGCGTGATACTCGGCATCTGCCCGCAGGCGCAAATCGTGGATATCAGCCATGAGGTTACGCCGTTCGAGATCGCCGAAGGCGCGTACCTGATCGCGCAGGCGTGGCGCTATTTTCCAAAAAAGAGCGTGCACGTGGTGGTGGTCGATCCGGGCGTCGGCACCGCGCGCCGCCCCATCCTGGTGGAGGCCGGCGGCCAGTATTTCATCGGCCCCGACAATGGCGTGCTCTCCATGGTCTACCTGCAGGAGAAGAGCAAGGTGCGCCTCATCTCCAACGAAAAATACTTCCACCATCCGGTGAGCCACACCTTCCACGGCCGCGACATCTTCGCGCCCGTGGCCGCGCACCTCGCGGGCGGTGTTCTGCCGGCGCGCTTCGGCAAACCGATGGAAGATTATCTCAAGCCGGAGTTCGAAAGGCCGCACCGCGCCGGCAAGCGCACCTGGATCGCGCGCATTCTGAAGATCGATCGCTTTGGCAATATCATTACCAACATCCACACCAGCGAATTCGGCGACCTGGCCGCACGCAATTTCTCCCTCTCGTTGGGCCCTCAAACCGTGACCGTGCTTGCCAAGAACTACGCGCAATGCGCGCCCGGCGAGCTGTTCCTGATCCTGGGCAGCTCCGGCTATTACGAGGTTTCGCTGAGCCAGGGCAGCGCCGCCAAGTACGTGAAGTGTGAAACCGGCGCCGCTATCGAGTTCCTGGTGTGGTGACCTGATATTTCCGCTCGACGTGCTTTTTGATCTCGCCGAGGTCAAACCATGCGGGTTTGAAGCGCTGCGTGGAGTACAATTCCGCCTGATCGAAGTAGTGCTTGGATTGCGCGTCGGCGCTTTCGCCGAGCACCAGCAGGGAGTGCGCCTCCGGCCGCTTGCCGAACTCCACCACGCTGACGTAGGTATCGCCTACCGTGCCATACATCCGCTTCTGCCCGGGCGCCTCGCGCGTGCCGAAGGTGAGAATCGTCCCCGTGAACGAGGGAGCGCCCGGCACCGGGACGCTCGGGCGCGCATCGCTGAACTGCTCTTCCGTTCCGCTGGTATGCACACGCTGTAGCCGGTTGACCTCGCCCCATGCGACCTTCCAGGTTCCGAAGGACGCCTCCAGGGCCGCTTTCACCTGCTCTAACGCGCGAATCTGGCCTTGGCCATTGGCGCGTGCCAGGGTCTCCATGCGGACGAATAAGGTGGTCGCCACCGAATCGTTGCGCCCCACCTGGTTCCAAGTGCGAATCTCGTTCACCAGGTCCGCCACTTTCGCCGCGTCCGCCTGGGTCAGCTTGGCGAACTCGGTCAACAGCTCCGGCACGCGCGCCGCGGCAATCCCGATCTTCGTATCCAATCCCAGTTGCGTCCATTCCGCGAAGGTGAAGCGATGGTCGCCGGCAAGAATCGCGCGCGACCGCTGGGAGCGCGGCGTATCCGGCTCCGGCGCCAGGTACGCGGGAAAGCGCTCGGCCACCGGATTGTCCCCCGTCCCGGACGTCAGGAAGGGTGTGGAATTGCAGTTTTGCAGCCAGCCGCTCTTCGGATTCAGCACCTGCGGCAGGTCCGCCAGCGTGTGCAGACCTTGCCATTCCGTCTCCGGATCGCTGCCGTCCACCGGCTTGGTCCAATCGAATTTGGCGGAGCGCTTGGGCACGGCGTTGCCGTGCAGGTAGTAGATATTGCCGGCGACATCGGCATAAATCGTATTGGACCCGGTCAGCGTCACGCGCGCCAGCGCAGCTTGGAATTCGCCCAGATTGCGCGCCTTCGCCATTGCCCAGCGCTGTTCCATTACGCCGCCCGCCGCACCCGCCGAACGCACTGCCAGGCTCATTCCGGCGCGAATGCCGAGCACCGGCCCGTGATGCGTCTTGCGGAACGTGACACGCCGCATCTCTATTCCGGCCGGCATCTTTACCGGAATCTCTTCACTCCATTCGGTTGCCTTGCGATGGCCGGCGCCATAACGATAGGCAAGCGGGTCGCCCGGGTCGTCGAACTTCTCCAGGTAGACATCCGAAGTGGACGCGTAATTGTTGGTATGGCTCCAACCCAGATAGCGATTGTGTCCGGAGCGGATGTACGGAGTGCCCAGGATCGCAAAACCGGTAACATCCAGGCCTTCGCCGCTGTGCAGATGCGCTTCGTAGCGCTGCCCGCCGCCAAAGAAGCCGACGTGCGGGTTGATCAGCAGCATGGCGTGCCCGGTAGTCGTACGCGAAGGCGCGACCGCCCACATATTCGAGCCTTCGTCGGGATCTTCCGGCGTACTGGTAGCGGCAGCGCTCCCCGAGAGCGCGGGAAACGCACGGGCACGCTCGGCCGGCGTGATGCCCGTGCCCGCGGCGCCGCGATGCTCCTCCATCAGGATGAACCACGGCTCCCATTGCTTGAGCAGGCGCGGCTTTTCGGGGTGCTGCCGGATGTATTCGTTCACGCCCGCTGCAAACCCATCGCAGAGCGCCCGAAGTTTGGCGTCTGCGCGCGCGTAGTGTTCTTTGGCGTGCCGGGTGGCTTCGTACGCGCGAACCAGAATGTCGTTATTCAGCCCGCGCGGCCCTTCGAGCTCCGCGGAGCGCCCCAGAACGCGGATGTAGTCTTCTTCCAGTTGCCAGAAATTGTCCTCGGCCTGTGCGTACATCAGGCCGAAGGCCGCGTCCGCATCGGTCTTCCCGAAAATGTGCGGAACGCCGTAGGTGTCGCGATAGATGGTGACCGTCCGCGCGGACGCTGCCGCGCAGAGGCAGAGCAGCGCCGCCAGACAGGTCCGCGTCATGCTTGCGTGATCGCGCCTTCGCTCGCGCTCGAGACCAGCTTGCAGTATTTCGCGATCACGCCCTTCTTGTAGCGCGGTTCGCGCGGCTTCCACGCCGCCAGGCGGCTGGCCAGCTCCGCCGCCGGAATCTCCAGTTCAAGTACGCCGCGGACGGCATCCACCGTGATCGCATCGCCTTCCTGCACCACCGCGATCGGTCCGCCGTTGAAGGCCTCGGGCGCCACGTGCGCGATCATGAAGCCGTGCGTCGCGCCGCTGAAGCGTCCGTCGGTGATCAGCGCGACGCTCTCGCTTAGCCCGGCGCCCACAATCGCTCCCGTCACGCCGAGCATCTCGCGCATTCCCGGTCCGCCGCGCGGGCCTTCATAGCGGATCACCACCACGTCGTTCTCGCGGATCTTGCCTTCCTGCACCGCCGCCATGGCCTCTTCCTCGCGTTCGAACACGCGCGCCGGACCGTGGTGGACCTTCTTCTCATGCCCCGCGAGCTTGATCACGCAGCCTTCGGGCGCCAGCGAACCGCGCAGAATCGCGATCCCGCCGCGCGGCTTTAACGCCTTCGCCAGCGGCAGAATCACCGGCTGTCCGGGGGTCTCTTTGGCCTCGCCTGCTTCCTCCGCGAAGGTCCTGCCGGTGACCGTGATCTGCGAGCCATCCACGTAGCCGCCTTCCAGCAGCCGGTTGGCGATCACCGGAATTCCCCCCGCCTTATCCACATCCGCCGCCATGTATTTCCCGCCCGGCTTGATATCGACGAACACGGGAGTCCGCGCCAGAATCGGCTCGAATTCGTCGATGGTCAGCGGCACTTCCGCCTCGCGCGCCATCGCCAGCAAATGCAATACGGCGTTGGTCGAACCCGCCGTTCCGGCCACGCCCGCGATCGCGTTCTCAAAGGCCTTCCGGGTGCAGATATCGCGCGGCAGAATATTCTTGCGCACCGCGTTGAGAATGATCTCGCCGCAGCGATACGCCACCGCCTCCTTGCGTTTGTCCACCTGCGGCACCGCCGCCGTGCCCATCGCGGAAAGCCCGATCAGCTCCATCACGGTGGCCATCGTGTTGGCGGTGAACTGGCCGCCGCAGGCGCCCGCGCCCGGGCAGGCGTGATCTTCGATATCGAGCAGCTGCGCATCCGTGATCTTGCCGCGTGCGTGCGCGCCCACGGCTTCGAAGACATCCTGAATGGTGATGTCATGGCCTTCATACCGGCCCGGCATGATGGTGCCGCCGTAGAGCACCACGCCCGGAACGTTGAGCCGCAACAGCGCCATCGCGGCGCCCGGAATCGTCTTGTCGCAAGCCACCATGGCGACGATCCCGTCGAACATGTGGCCGCGCACCATCAACTCAATCGAATCGGCGATCACCTCGCGGCTGATCAGGGACGCCTTCATTCCCTCCGTGCCCATCGTCACGCCGTCGCTGATCGCGATGGTGTTGAACTCCATCGGCGTGCCGCCCGCCGCGCGGATGCCTGCCTTCACGCTGGCCGCCAATTCGCGCAGGTTGTAATTGCACGGCATGGTCTCGATCCAGGTGTTGGCGATCCCGATGATCGGCTTGGCCAGATCTTCATCGGTGAACCCAATGCCTTTCAACATGGCGCGCGCCGGGGCGCGATCTCGTCCCTGGGTGATGGTATGGCTCTGCAGTTTCATGGTGAGCTTTCAGTTTAACGCTCTAGCCGCGCCGCCTGCGTTCCGCCGCGCGTACCTGCAGCCAGGCAAGCCCGAAGCGGGCGAAAGCGCCCAGCGTGGTTCCGCGGTTCGACGGTCTATTCCGTCCGCGCGTCGTGCCGAATCCGTTGATGTTGGGGCAGGGGCCGGCGCGTCTTGAAGTACTTTTTGTAGGCAGCCACCCAGTTCGACGCGATTTCGTGCTGAGCCGTAGTCAGGTCAAGCTGCCCGTTGCATACCATGCTGCGAAGATGGTCCTCCAATGCGTCCTTCGTGTACGCGTTCCACGCAGAGCCGGCATAAGGTTGCGGCCAGAGGTTGCGGATGTCGTCAGATCCGCCCAGGGCAGGGGTGATCAGGTAATCGACCTCATAAGCTCGCGCTTCCGCATTCGGCATTCCGTACTCGGCAAACACCTGGCGTTGGACAACGGGCAAAACCTGGGCATTGCTGCTGAGATCGGCCATGCAAACATCCCTTACCGCCACGTTGCGAACCGCGCCGGGAGTCAGGTCGGGCCGCGGTATGGCGTTGGGTTCACTGGAAGGCGTGCCCACCCAAATCGTTACGAGCAACACGCCAATCGCAGCGAACAGAGCAACGGCACCTTGGAGCTGGCTTAAGGTCAACCGCACAGCCGGTCCCGGGGCATTCGATGCCAACTCCCGAAGTCGCGCTTTCAACAGCGCACGCGGACCATCGGCCGGAGGAATCGATGGTTGTGCGGCCTGTCGATGCATTCGCGCAACTTCCGCAATGGCGTCGTCGAGTTCGTGCATTCGAAGCCGGCATGACCAGCATGCAGCCAGGTGTTCGCGAATATCCCTCTCTTCTTTGCCGCGGATTTCCCCATCGGCAAAGAGCATGAGCGCCTCGTCGGGAAGATGAGCATTGTGTTCCCGCATCATCCCATCCTTTCGTTAGCCGTCGATAAGCGCGCCAGCGACTTCGCCAAAGAGTTGGCCACGCTTCCGAGTGAAATCCCCAACACTTCGGCGATCTCGCGATACCGAAGCCCTTCCGCGCGTAAATACAGGCACTCACGATCCAGTTCCGGGAGCGCGTCGACCACGGACTGCAAGCGGTCCCGCCGCTGCCTGAAGGCGAATTGGTCTTCCGGACCCGGCTGTGGATCGGCGATCAGGGCGGCTTCACTTTCGACCCCCTCCGTGAGCGGACTCCCCGCCGTTCGGGTAATGGCGATACGGCGCTTCAGCGATAAATTATGTGTGACCCGGAACAACCATCCGGACAAACTATCCCTGGACCTCTCGCGCAAGAGGTGTTGATATAGCGCGAGAAATGTTTCCTGCAGGACCTCTTCCGCGTCCGCGACCGGCAGACCAAAGCTGAGAGCATAACGAAGGATCCGATCCCGCATCTGATCGAACAGCCCGATCGTCTCGGCCTCGAGTTCGGAAAGATGAGACGAGTCTCTTCTCCATGGCCCAGACGGCTCAGGAAAGGGAGCACCAGACTGCGAGGACGGTCGGCCATAACGGGATCTACTGCGCGAGCGTAATCACTCCCCAGGGCCCGGATCCAACCTTTACCTTCTTCACCACGGAGTTGGTTGCAAGGTCGATCACAGAAACGTCATTTGACGGGCCATTGGCTGTAAATAACATCTTACCGTCAGGCGACAGCGCGATGCCCCACGGCCGCTGGCCAACCTCGAAGGAAGTCAACGGCTCGTTCGTGGCGGTGTCCACCACAAAAACCTTGTGGCCGCGGCCAGTGCTCACATAGAGCTTGCTCGCGTCGCCGTTCAGGAGAACCGCCATAGGTTTGATCACCCCGGGTTCGCCGAGTTTGATCGGGCGGATGACTTTATGTGCGACCGAATCGACCAGCAGCACCGTGCCGTCGTTCTCCGCGGGAATGTACGCTTGGCTGGAATCCGGGAGGAATGCGATCGATCGCGGCCGCCGGCCCACCTTGAAAGATTTGATCACCTTGGCGGCCACCGGGTCGATCACCGAGACCGTGCCGGTATCTTCGCTGGTGACATAGACGAACCTGCCGTCCGGGCTCATCTTCACTCCCTCCGGCTCCGCGCCTACCGGAACTGTATGAATCACCTTGCCGGCCGCGATATCGATAATGCCCGCCATGGCATTGTCTTCGTTCGACACGAAAAGGAGTGTGCCGTCTTTGTTCAAATCGAAATTCTCGGGATCGTCGCCGCTTTGGATCATCCGCGTGAGTTTGTGCTGCGCGACATCGAAAACGCCGATCCCATCGGCGCTGTGATCCGGAGGAGGGAGCGTGCTCTCATCGACGCCGGGCGGCGCGGCGGGGGAGCCACTCAGGGCAACGTAGATGATTCGGCCATCGGGACTCGGATGAATTCCCCTGGGACGCTTGCCGAGCGAATAAGTGCCGGCGACCTCGAAATTGGCGGAATCGATGACGGTCAAGTCACCAGAGGTTTCGTTGGTTACGTAGATGCGATAGGCGCCGTGCGGCCCCGCCGCCGCAGTGGAGGACTGCGGTGCTTCGGACGCCGGCTTCGAGCAACCTGCCATCCACAGCCCGATTCCGAGCACGAGGGTCCCGGCTGAAGTTCGCGTCATGCTTGTATATTCCCCGCAGTCCGGTTCTGTTCAGACAAAATGTCGCTGGGCACCAAAGAAAAGCCTGAACATCCGCCGCAGCAAAGGAATATTCAGCTATATGGCTATATCCGGCATTTCCAAGGCGAGCATCGTGTGTTGCTGTCTGCTCGCGGCGGGTTTTGCGGCTTGCCAGCCCCTTTGTGCGCAGCGTCCGTCGAGTGACGTGCGGATCGAGGTTAAAGATCCCTCAGGCGCGGCTGTGGCCGCCACGGGTAAGCTCGAAAACCTCTTCACCGGAACGGTCCAACGATTTGAAACCGACGCTCAGGGCATTCACACGTTCCCTTCGCTGGCCCTCGGGCGTTATCGCGTCGAACTGACAGCGCCTGGTTTCGCAACCCAGTCCATCGCCCTCGATGCCCTGTCTGCAAGTCCCATCTCACGCATCGTAACCCTTGCCTTAAGCGCCCAAGCGACTCAGGTGGTGGTCGTGGGGACCACGCCGCTCGCTGGAACGGGTCTTTCACCCACCGAGATTCCCGTCCCGGTGCAAGCCGCGAGCGCCCGGGATATCGAGAATAGCGGCGCCATTAACCTCTCGGACTTCCTGAGCAAACGCCTCAACGGTGTGTATGTCAACGAAATTCAGGGCAATCCGTATCAGCCCGACCTAAACTACCGAGGCTACACTGCCTCGCCGCTGCTCGGCACACCCCAGGGTGTCTCGGTCTACATGGACGGGGTGCGGCTGAATCAACCGTTCGGTGACGTGGTGAGCTGGGACCTCATCCCGAAATTCGCGGTTTCGGAAGTGGCGCTGATGCCCGGATCGAACCCGCTCTTCGGGTTGAACACTCTTGGCGGAGCAGTCTCCATGCAGACCAAGGACGGTCGTGGGGGCAATCATACGGAAGTCGCCTTCAGCGGGGGCAGCTTCGGACGCAAGATCGGTGAGTTCGCAACCGGCGGGTCGAACTCCAAGGGGCTGAGTTGGTACGGCGCCACCAATTTGTTCTTCGAGGACGGATGGCGCGAGCACTCGCCCTCCGACGTGCGCCAGTTCTTCGGCAGAGTGGGATGGCAGAACGCCGACACCAGCCTCGGCTTGACTGGCTTTTACGCGAATAACTCGCTCATCGGAAACGGGCTTCAGGATCAACGGCTGCTCGCGGCCGATTACCGCTCGGTCTATACCATTCCCGACAAGACGGCGAACCTTTCTCCCGCGTTCAACTTCATGGCGCGGCGCCGTGTGGGTAAGGTTCAACTCTCGGGAAACTTGTATCAGCGCTACATTCGCACGAAGACGCTCAACGGCGATCTCAATGACGATTCACTGGATCAATCGCTTTACCAACCGAGCGCCGCCGATATCTCGGCGCTGCGGGCGGCGGGATACTCCGGTTTTCCGGCCAGTGGAGCCAATGCCGCTAACACGCCATTCCCGTCCTGGCGCTGCATCGCGCAGGCGCTGCAGCGTGATGAGCCGGGGGAAAAATGCGACGGACTGTTAAACCGCTCTAAAATCGGACAGCATAGCATCGGCTTCTCCGCGCAAGGAACATGGTTGGAAACTGTGGGGGCCTGGCGCAATCAGTTCACCGCCGGAATGACATTTGACCACAGCTCCATTGACTTCCAACAGCTCACCGAACTCGGATACCTCAATCCCGACAGGAGCGTGACCGGGGTTGGCGCTTTTGGAGACGGTGTCACGGGAGGCAATGTGGATGGCGTCCCCTTCGACACGCAAGTCAACCTCGCTGGCCGCATCGATACCGGCAGTTTCTATTTGACGGACACAATCTCGAACAAGCGTTGGAACCTCACGTTCTCGGGCCGTTACAACCACACTACCGTGGATAACCAGGACCGCATCCGGACCGCTGGAGCGGAATCGTTAACCGCAATCAATAAATTCGATCGCTTCAACCCGGCAGCAGGCGTTATCTATAGTCCGGTTGGCGCGCTGAACCTTTATTTCAGCTACAGCGACGGGAACCGTGCCCCTACCAGCGTGGAACTCGGCTGCGCCAACCCGGATTTGCCCTGCAAACTGCCGAATGCAATGGCCGGAGACCCGCCACTGGAACAAGTTGTGGCGAGAACCTTCGAGGCCGGTGTGCGAAGCGACTCGGAAGCCAGGTTTGGCTGGAGGGCCGGCTGGTTTCGCGCCCAGAATTCCAACGACATCCTGTTTGTTGCGGCAACCGCCACCGGTTTCGGCTATTTCAAGAATTTCGGAAAGACGCGGCGGCAGGGCTTTGAAAGCGATGTACACGGGCGCATCAGCCGCTTTACGCTCGGTGGCGGCTATACCTTTCTCGATGCCACGTATCAGAGCCCGGAAGCGCTCGCCGGGGCAGGAAACAGTACCAACGACAGTGCATCCAGCGGAGGGAAAGGTTTGGATGGTGACATCCAGGTCACACCAGGGGACCAGATTCCGCTCACTCCGAGGCACATGCTGAAGGCTTACGCAGATATCCGGCCGGCGAAAAGGCTGAATGTAGATCTCAGCTTGATTGCAGTCTCGAGCTCTTTCGCGCGAGGCAATGAGAACAACCTCCATCAAGCGGACGGAGTCTATTATTTAGGTCCCGGCCGCACAGGTGGCTACAGCGTGATGAACCTGGGCGCACGTTATGAGCTTCAGAAGCATGTCGAACTCTTCGCGCAGGTCAACAATCTGTTGAACCACCGGTATTACACCGCAGCCCAACTCGGCGCCACCGGATTCACGGCGCAAGAAAGCTTCGTCGCGCGGCCCTTCCCTGCGGTAAACGGCGCGTTTCCTCTGGTCAACTCGACTTTCTTAGCTCCCGGCGCTCCAATTGGGGCATGGGGTGGCATACGCGTCGGTTTTTGACATTCGGGAGAAGTAGGCGTTGTTCTAGCCGCGGCGCCTGCGTTCCGCCGCGCGTACCTGCAGCTCATTCATACCGAAATAATGCGCCACCTCGTGCCAGACGGTTTCTTCCACCAGCTTGGCCAGGTGGGCCGGGTCGCGCGCCATGCGTTCATGCGGGCCCTGGAAGATGGTAATCCGGTCGGGCATGGCAAACGTGTCGAAGACGCTGCGCATGGTGAGCGGGCGGCCTTCGTAGAGGCCGAGCAGGGTGCTGCCGTGCGACACGCGTCCGCGGGCGAGCTGCGCCGGCGAAGGCTCCGCCTCCACGATCATCGCCAGATTCTTCAAGCGCTTGCGAAAGCGCGGCGGAATCCGCTCGTAGGCGTCGTTCACCAGGCGGTCGAATTCGGCGGACTCCATCCCTTCATTCTATTGAGACTCCGTGACCAGAGTCTGGTCACGGGCGGGATGCCCGTCACCTGTTTTCAGCCACTTCCGAGAATGCCGTGACCAGAGTCTGGTCACGGACGGTCCTAAAGGCCGATCATTGCTCGTGACAAGAGTCTTGTCACGGGCCGGATGCACGTCACCTGTTTTCAACAACTTCCGAAAATCCCATGACAAGACTCTTGTCACGGACCTCCTAAAAGCTGTACCGGAGCCGCAGGATCAGATGCGAATTGCGCCGGTACTGCCCCAGAAAATCGGTGGCGTCGCCGCGAATCAGCGCGAAGCCCGCGGTCGACCGCAAGTGCTGCCCAAATGCCTGGCTGAACTCCGCCTTCAGGTAGACGCCTTGCCCGTTCTGCCGGACTACACCCTCGAATGCCACGCTGCGATTCACGTCGATGGTATATCCGGCGTGCGCCACCACGGCGCGCGTGAAGCCGCGCTGCGGGTTAAATCCGATCGTGCTGCGATGATCCGTGGTCACCTGCCCGGCGTAGCCCGCCACCAGCGACCACTCACCCGCCTGCCGCTCCAGTTGGAGCACCCAGAGCCCGTACTCGTCGGCGAGCGGATTGCTGGAGGTGAAGTACGCTGCCTCGGCCTTCACCGTCACCGGGCCCACCGGTACGGCGGCGTCCGCGCCGTACATGCGCATCTGCGGATAGAAGCGCTGCACGTCGGCGCGCAGGAGCGCGAAATTGGGCTCCACGCGATACAGCGGCAGGTTGTCGTAGCCGTTATAAAAGGAGAACGAATACTCCGCCGCCGCGCCAATGTGATTCCAGCGCGCGCCGAATTGCTGGCCTCCCGGAAAGTCGGGCTCCGCCTCATGAATCGGAATTCCTTCCGGCAGCACGGCCCATCGCTGATTGAGCAGCGGCACGCGGCTGGGCGTCAACTGCGGCGAGTACACCACGTCGAACGTGTCGGCCTGCGTCGCATAGGTGACGCGTGCCGCGGTGATCGCCAGGAAGTCGCTATCCACCACGTTCAGGAAATCGCGCGGCGCAAAGCGGTCGGTGGGTGTCAGCACGTCGGCCTTTCCCCAGCGGATCAACTGCTTCCCGGCTTCCACGGTCAGCTTGCCGCGGGTGTACTGCGCGCTCATGCGCCGCACCGCCAGGGTCGGGCGACGAAGATTGCGATCCCACCAGGAGGGGTCCCACGCCCGCTCGGTCTCCTGGTGGGTGTCGAAGCGCGCATCCACCGCGCCGGCGAAGCGCAGGTTGGTCAGCTTGTAGAAGGCCTCATACCGGAACAAGCTTTCGCCAACCACGCGGCCGCTATCGTTGGGCGCCGTCTCGGGGTAGAGTACGGCGGCAGTTTCCAGAAAGCCGCGCTGCGTAAAGTTCTGTCCCCAGGCACTGACGGCCAGTAGAGCGAGCGCTGCCCGTTTCACTGTTCGCGCCGCAGCGCCTGCACGGTGAATTCCTCGTCCTTCAGCGGGACGTTGTATTCCAGCTTGTCCATGCGCAGGGTGGTGCGGCTCTTGCGCCGGAGGTCGGTCATCTCCAGCGTGCGCGCGGTCCAGATCCCCTGGATATTTTGCAGGTCGCTTTCGCGCAGGCGGCGGACCACCTGGTCTTTGACCAGATTCTCGTACTGCACGGGCACGTAATTGTCCTTGCGAATCCACGTCCGCGAGAGCGTGTACTGGCTGGTTTTCGTTTCTTTGGGCCGTGCTTCAATACGCCAGCAGGGCGCGCCATCGATGGCCTCCTCCCCGGCGAGTTTGTAATCGTATTGATTGGCATCGCGCTCTTCCAGGTCTTCAAAGCTGAAGTCCGTGCCGAAGAAGCGCGTGGAGCGGTCTTGCATCGCGATGCGGCGGTCGCGGCCAATCGCCGGCGTCCACATCCACTGATCGCTCGAACGGTCGGGATGGTTGACTACCAGCAGCGCCACCCCCTTCACCTCGGCGGGCGCGGAAAAGCGAATCACCGCCTTGCTGTTTCCGTAAGAGCCGAGCCGCACCGATTGCCAGGATTTCCGGGTGACCTTGCCATCGGCGGCGGTGACCTCGAGGCTGCCTTCGTAGCGCTGCGAGTTGGCGCGCCCGCGGCGCTGCGACTCCTCGACAATCTGGCGCGCGTCCTGCGCGAAGGTGCAGGAAACGAAGATGCAGGACGCGAAGATCGCGCCCGCCACTGCCGCCTTATTCATATTCCAATGCCTCCACCAGGGAACCGCGCACGGCGCGCTCGGCGGGCAGAATCGCAGACCCGAAGGCGGCGAACAGAATCACCGGCACCAGCATCGCGGAGATGCCGAGCGGAAACTGGTAGGCCAGCGGAATCCCGGTGAGATCGTGCTGGATCACCTGCAGTTCGTAGTAAAGGTTGATGGAGCCGATCCCGATTCCGAGCACCAGCCCGATCGCGCCGATGGCCAGCGCCTCCATCCACACGGTGCCGCGTATCTGGTTGCGCAAACCTCCGACCGCGCGCAGCACGCCCAGTTCGCGCCGCCGGTCCGAGATGGACACGGTCAGCGTATTGATGATGCCGAGGATTGCGACCAGCATCGCCACCACTACCTGCAGGTAGGTCAACCCGAACCACTGATTCATCACCTTGCCGACGTAATCGCGAATCTCGCGGTTGAGCAGAACGAACATGTGCCGCTGCTTGCCGAGGCGTTCCACAATTCGTGCACGCGCGTCTTCGGGCTTCACGCCGGGCGCCAGGTAGACGCGAAAGACGTCCACCGAATCGTCCTGGAACGCTTTGATGTACGCGGCGCGCTCCATAATGATGCTGCCCTGCTGATTGCTGAGATCGCGGATGATTCCCACCACGGGCAACCGCAGAATTCCGGTCGGAGTGGGAAGTTCCACGGTATCGCCCAGGCTCAGCTTCGCGAGAGAGGCGAGGTTTTCCGAGAGAATCACGCCCTTCTGTTCGCCGACCAGGCGATTCATCGAGGCTTCGTCGCCGGCGATCATGTGGCGCTTCACGCGGCGCGCGACTTTGGCGGCTTCGAGCGAAATCAGCATCACCGGCAAGCCCTTGAATTCGATGCGCGGCATACGGATCGCCTGCACATCGGCCACGCCGGGAACGCTTTCCACATCGTGCAGCATCGCCGCCGGAAAATGCGCTCCGTGCGAAGTGATGTTCTCGGTGGTGGAAAGGAACAGGTCGGGGTTCAGCGTGTTGTTCATCCACTCCTCCACCGAATCCAGACTACCGCGCGCCACTCCGCCCTGGCCGATTACCAGGGCCAGGGAGAGCATCAGCGCGGCCACGGTCGCCGAGGTTCGCCGCGGCGCCTGAATCAGGCTGTCCGCGGCCAGTGCGCCCTCCACGGGAAGCAGCCAGCTCATGGGACGCCGCAGGAGCTTCGCCAGGGCCAGCGCCAGAAACGGGGTCAGCAACAGGCCCGCGACCACCATCAGCAAATAGCCGGCGAGGAAGGCCGGACGGTAGGTTCCGAGCGGCAGGCAAACCAGCGCGAGCGCCGCGCACGTGATCGCGACGTTGCGGCGCAGGCGGTTTTCGCCCGCGCCCAGCACCTGATAGCGCCCTTTCTGCAGCGCCTGGATGGGTTCCACGCGCGCCGCGTTGCGCGCGGGAATTAACGCCGCCACCATGCTGGTGACGACGCCCATCGCGATCGCGAAGAGCAGGAATTTGGGATTCACCACCACTTCCTGCACGTTCTGCCCCACCCCGAACATGGATTCCATCATGCTTGAGGTGACGCCCGTCAGGCTGCGCGCGAAGGCGAGGCCCAGTGCCTGCGCCGGCCAGCGAACCGATCAGCCCGGCAACCGCGCTTTCCCCCAGGAACAGCGTGCGAATCTGTCCCCGGGTGGCGCCCAGCGCGCGCAGGATGCCGATCTCCGGCCGGCGCTGGGTGACCGCAATCGCGAAGGAATTGTAGATGATGAACATGCCGATGAAGAGCGCGAACATGCTGGAGATGCTCATGGCGAAGGTGTAGACGCTGAGCAGGGATTCGAACTGCCGTCCGCGTCCCGAAGGCGGTTCGATGGTGAAACCTGGACCCAGCAGCCGCACCAGCGCCGCCTGGCCTTGTTCCAGCGTGACGCCCTCTTGCAGCGCGATATCGATACGGTCGAAGTGGCGGCCGCGGCCGAACAGGGACTGCGCGGCGTAGATATCCATGATGCCGAGATTGCCGCCGAAGGCCTTCGCCATGCCGCCGGCCTTCAAAATGCCGCGCACGGTGAATTGTTTGCGGCCTTCCATGGTGTCGAAGGCGAGCTTGCTGCCCACCGCGATGTGATTGCGCTCGGCAAACTCGCGCGTCAGGATCAGGGAATCCGGCTGCGCCAGAAAGATCAGCGGATCGTCGATCACGTTCTCTTCGGCGTTGTCGAAATCGTAATCGCGGAGGCTGCGATCGCCGGTCATATCCACGGCAAGGATGAGCAGTTTGCCCTGTCCCGCGAAGCCGGTGTCGGCTTCGGTTTCGATCACGGGCGCGGCGGCGCGCACTTCGCGCAGCGATTGCACGCGCTCGAGCACTTCTTCCGCGAACCCGGCATCGCCCGCCGAGACCTGCAATTGCGCTTTGCCGGCGATGCGCTCCACGGTGTCATTGAAGGCGTGCAGTACGGATTGGTTCGCGGTCTGCATGCCCACCAGCAGCGCCACGCCGAGCACGATTCCCGCCGTGGTCAGCACGGAGCGCAGCAGGTGTTTGCGCAGGTAGGGCCAGCTGATCAGGCGCAGCAGGATCATCGGCGCACGTCCCCCGCAATGCGCGCGTCGCGCAGGGTGACGGTGCGCGCGCAACTTTCCGCGACCAGGGGATCGTGAGTCACGACGAGGATGGTGGCATGGAGGCGCTCGTGAAGATCGCGGATCAGCGCGAGGATTTCGCCGCCGGTATGGGAATCGAGATTCCCGGTGGGTTCATCGGCCAACAATACGGGAGGGTAGAAGGCGAGGGCGCGGGCGATCGCGACGCGCTGGCGCTCGCCGCCCGAAAGTTCGTCGGGAAGATGGTCTACGCGGCGGCCGAGTTGCACCAGGTCCAGCAGTTCGCGCGCGCGCTTATCGATTTCCTTCCGTCCCAGGCCTTTCAGATGCAGCGGGAGCGCGACGTTCTCGACGCAGGTCAGCGAGGGCAGCAGGTTGAAGAATTGGAAGATGAAGCCGATCTTGTCGCGGCGGAGGCGAGTGAGGTCGTCGTCGGAGAGCGCCGCGACGGCCTGTCCATCGATGCGGATTTCGCCGGTAGAAGGCCGGTCGAGGCCGCCGATCAGATTGAGGAGGGTGGATTTCCCGGAGCCGGAAGGGCCGACGATGGAAACCATCTCGCCGCGGTCCACGTGCAGATCGACGGAGTCCAGCGCGACGACGCGGCTCTTCCCCTCGTAATACTTGGATACCCCGTGCAGGGTGATCATTCTGTTAGATCGATGATACCCCCTGGGTGGATTCTTAGGTGGTGTTGGCGGGGAAGTGGTGGCCTTGCACAGACTCGAACTGTGGACCTCTCCCGTGTGAAGGGAGCGCTCTAACCAACTGAGCTACAAGGCCGAATATTCTACAGAGTACCACACTCAAAAACGGTCTGTTGCGGAGCGTCGAGCTACTCCGACACCGTTACGGGAGCTTGCGGTAAGGTCTGGCGATCGACTGTCAACCGGGGTGTAGAGTCCTGTATAGAACATTGTTTGAAGTGAAGTAGGAGTTCCTGACGGCTCCGCCATTTACCCCAGGTCATGGCGGAAATCGGGATCTTCGACCGGCAGTACGGAGAGTAGCCGGCCGGAACGGGTCAAAAGCGTGAATGCCGCCGGGGCCGGCCGCATAGACGTAGCCGTCTTTGATCCGTGAGCAGTGGGCCTAGTCGTCCGGGCCATCTTCCGTTCAGCGCCGTGAGTCGGCGAAGATGCTGCTCGGACCGATATTTCCCCCGTCATCCAACTGGATCGCAAGCATCAACGACTGTCTGGGGTCGCTATTGGCAACATAGAGGCGGTGATTAGAGTAGGAATACGCGAGCGCAACGGGACGGTTCAACTCGCTGCTGACCAGATTCAAATCGCCGCCCTGGCCCAAGACGGTAGATCCCTCCGAAATCCGGGCCTCGGTAGAGAATTCCGTGCAGCAGGCGACTCCGGGGGATCTGTAAAATACACGCGCACAGCGCGGACCGAAAACGGCGCTATTCGGGCCGTGCAGACGCCGTGCCATCCAAAGCTGTGTAGCCAGCGGCTCCAGCCCGGCCCGTGCATTGCTGCGGATCACACGACAATCGGTGGCTTGCTATTTCGGCAACAATCAGTCCGTTTGCACTCGGCAACAACGCGGCGGGTCCCAGGCTCGGCAACCGGTGCGACCGCGTCCTTATACATCGCCGGGCTTAATGACGTATCGGGCTTGTGCGGGGGAGTGCCGCCAAGGCGATATTTCCAAATCTCGTCGCGCTCCGCGTCTCGCCACCAGGAGTGTGTCCGGCCCTTCGAGGAAACCGAGTCGCGGAGGTGCGCTCCTACGGAATAATCCATAGCGAAAGGGCAGTCGCTGAAAAAAAGGCGTGTCAATTGCTTGTTGGCCCGTTTGGGCGCGCTTACCGGCTGATCGTGGCCGGATCGCCCGCCGTCGGACAGGAGAGCCAATAACCATACACTCAACCGAATCGGCGCCCAGTATTGCTTTAACTTATTCATACTCGACATCTCACAGGCGATTATAAAAGCTCTTGAAGCGGTCACCGAAATTTTTCTGCGTTGCGTTCCGGGTCAGGTCAGTGATTTAGACCTCTTCCATTTGCGAAACCGCCGAATCCACAATTTGTGTTGGGGAAGGTACGCATAATTGTCGAGGTCGAGATCGTCATACACGGTTTGCATGAACTCAATTACCCGCGCGGTGGAATCGCATGATTTTGCGCGAAGGATGTGCCTCTTGGCCCGGCAAGAACAGTGTGTCGAAGTGGAATAGCTCGTCGTCAGCCTCCATGTTCGTTAATCAGGTCTGCGCAATTCCCTGGCGTGCTTTTTATAGGCCGCCCCACGAACCCGGCTTGGCTCTGGCCAGCAGTTTCGTACATCTTTAAAGAACTTGGCAGGTGCTGCGAGGGTATGCTCTGCTTTTTGCCGCTCCTCTGAAGACGTATGGCCGATGTGCTGTCCCAAGCGGCGATAACTCTCAAACTGCGATTCGTTGAACCACTGATCCCCGGTCGATTGATGCGGGAACTCGCGGTTGTTTCCCGCGTATTCCCGCACATCCGGCGGTTCGTCGCCCGTGAGCGAAGCTTTGATGTAGATCAGGTAACCGATTTCGGGCGACGGCTCTTCCCCGGCGATGCCGGATCGGTTCGGGATACAGGATGCGGCCGATGGCGCAATGGGCGGCGCTATGTACTGGGTTCTCGGTCTTTCGCTCAATCGCCGAAAAATCGATATCGATCTCGACACCGAAATCGGCGCGGCACCGGCGGATGGCGGCTCCCTAAGCCTCCGAATTTAAAATCTTCATCCTGCTCGGCGTCGCCCACGATGATGTACCGGCAGCGGCGGCGCACCAATTCATAGATGCCAAGGTTCTCGAAATGGCCTCCGTCGGAGAGACTCACGTAGTCACTGCTGGAGCTGGTAGTACCAAACAGTTCACCGAGCATATAGATGAGGCCGATGCGCGGAGAGGAGTAACGCCATGTGTAACGGGCGCGCGGGTTACCGAGCCACCATCCCATGCGCACGTTGAACAGGGTGAGGAGGAAGGCGACCGGCGGCGATGTGTGATAGCCCATGTTGGGACTGGCAGCGGCGCCGGAGATTGCGACGGCGGTGCCGAGGCTCGATGCCATTGAGATCCTCGTATCCATACTCCTGCGTAGGCCGATAGCCGCACTGCCCCAACGCGGCGAAATGGTCGCGACGCCTGATGCTGCACGTATTCAAAGCCCGAGTATAGTAGGCGTGAAGACGAAGGACTCCGCCTTGCGCTCCTGGGTCGCCAGTTCTTCGCCACGCGTTAATGTTCAGGGCGGCGTTCACGATGTGAAAGGGTCCGAAATAGCTGGAGTGGCGCGGGCGAACGCCGCTACTTCCAGTGTGAGCGGGTCCACGGTATTTTGCAGTGATTGCGAGCGGATCGTCCGATTGCAGGCGCGCCAGTTTCAGGTCGTCCGCCAAATCGAAGCCAGTGAAAGTATTCGGGCGGCGGTCGGTCTCTTCTCCGGGACGCTCCCAGAAAGGCGCGCACCAACCGATTCTTGTAGAAGTGATGCATGGAGAACTCGTTCACGTCCACGCGCCAGGTCAGTAGCCCCAAGAGAGCCACGGTCGTCATAAGGAAGCCGAGACCACCCGAAATTGAAGGTCCAACATGACCCAGTAGTGAGGGGCCGCCTGAAGCGCCAAATCCCCGTATGGAGTGGGAACGTTTGCGAGTTTGTCGGTCACGATCAGTAAGAGCACATTAAGCCCGAAGGAAACGATAAGCAGCAAGCCGGCTACGAACACGTAGGGAGCTACGGTCGCCAGGCCCTCCTTCCACGCTACGGATTTCCCGGCTTCCGTTCCGGATTTCGCCGTATCGCCGCCGTAGGCCGCCTTTACTCCGGCAATGGATGTGACCAACCAGCCCATGCTGGCAGCTCCGGCGGTCCAATGGCCCAGCCGCGCCACGAAGTGGGGACCGTAAACCGCAATGCCGCACAACGCGATCCAGCCGGCCACGTAAAGTTGTTCCCACGCCCCGAGACGGCCCCACCATTCGCGACGCTTGTCCGGAAAGTTCAAGCCGAGAAGGCCGATTTGGACGACGATGACGAGGATGAAGATTTGGATCAGGGCGGCCGGTCCTAAGATTAGCGCCTTCCACTTCCCACTCACCGGGTCCGCCGCCCAGCCACTCATGATCAGGAGCAGCAGGCGAACCAACAAGCCGCCGACAACTGCGGAAACGACGTTCGAGGCGGTGATCCAGAACTGTGCCCAGACCTTCATGCGGAGTGACAAAGTCTTCTGGCCTAAATAGAAGCAACGGTCCATTTTCCCCACCCATTGCATGATCCATAACCCTGCGAAGAGTAGAATCGCCGCGCCGGCAGATCGCTTCCACACGGCAGGAAATCCGTCGCTTAGCGGCGAGGGAAACGCGTTCCAAACCGATCGTGTCGCCCATAGCACGGTTGTCAGCAGAAAAGAGGCGATGAACATAGGAATGACGACACTCCACTGGCAGCACTGACCCTGGCCAGAGCCCCTGGTTTGCGGAGTTTGTGGTACCTACGGTGACATCCTCATCCCCGTAACTGCGGAGACCCTGGCCGACACTCGCGACTGCGTAGGCAACCCAGAGCACCGCCAGCCCGGGCGCACCGATTTGCCATATGGGCCTTGACGCCAGTAATTCGCCCATACCCTGTAAGGGAAATTGGAGCAATCGCGGGAGCAGCAACGCCGTTGAAATGGCGGCCAACACCGTCAACAGGTTCAGCAGGAAGTTGCGGGTGTAGAACTGGAGCCAGCGTCCAGGAGTCCGCGCTGAAAAAGCCGGTCGCCGGGGTGAGATAGTTGCTGTACTCGCGGGAGCTTGTGGATTGGAAGCACCTCCTCCGCCCTAGGGTTCGGGTTGAGTTCGGTGCAGAGATACGTTTCGACACGCCCCCATGCTGTGGGCGCGTTTGATCCATGCGGTGAGCCAGGCTCCGATGTAACCGCCGCCGGATACAGTGGAGAAATAGTCGATATGGCGCAGCATCTTAAAGCCGGCCAAGGCCTGGAGGATGCCCAAATTAAAAGTGGCGCTGCGAATCCCCCCGCCGGAAAACGCCAGGCCGATGAGATTGCTGTCTAGGGCACGGCGGGCGCCGTCTTGAACTGAACCTACAGGTACTTGCGCGCCGCTGTTGCGCCGCCGCTTCTCAATTTCGTCCAGCTCTTCGTTTTGGACGAGATCGAAAGGGAGCGGGAAAAGAATTGCCTCCGCAAGGGCTAGTAACCCGTCCGGATTTTCAAGCAACTGGCGACGGGCGGCAGCGTCACTCGTATCTGTGCTCAGACCCCCAAGCCGTTCTTTTATGATCTTCCGGGCCGCCTCATTCTCGGAATCCCGGCGTCTATCAGGTAACCAACACCGGCGCCAGAATCCCTTTGTCTTAAGACGCAATTTGATTTCGTGAAGGAGGTCCTGCAAAAAACTAGGGAAGAAATTCAATATTTCAGCAACCAGCGCGGCCTTCGCCGGTGCTTCGTTGAATCGTGCCATCGCCACCGTACGCAGGGCGGAGGCCGTTACTTCGCCCAAACTGCTGATGGCCGCCGAAGCATAAAGACCGGACAACCCGAGCACTTCGTCGATATCTTTCAAGCGAGTACTCAGCGTTTGAGCAATGCTTGTGGCCTCGCCCGCATAATTGGCGCGGAACTCCTCTAAAATGATCTTGCGCGAAGTGCCCACTAAATAGGCTGCTTGCGCGCGCAAGGCGTAATCTTCGTAAAGCGCCTCCCGAAACTTTTGCTCGAACGCGGCAGGCTTCCAGTCAGCTGGTGCGGGGATCACTGCCTTTAGCAACTGTAGGTAGCTGACGGTTTTAGTTGCTAATTCGCGATTAGGACTCATCCTCTTTCTCCTCCCGAAGATTGACGGTAAATACGACTATATTCTTGAAGAACTTTTCAAGCATCTTGACTGCGTCCAAGCCGATACCGATGGAGTAAACATCGCGATTCGATCTTGTAGTGATTACATAAACGCCGGGGTCGGTAACGGACACAGGGGCGGTGCCGGCGATCGCCGGACTGAGGAATACCGGAGCGCTAGTTCTCATTGCAGGCCGAGCGACATGAGAGAACGGGCGAAGATATACGCCGGAACGCCATTCAGGCTGAATGGAAAAAACGCTTCCACTCTCAATGCGACGCCCCTCAGCGCACCGTTCGTTACCAGCTCGTTCTGGCCGGCCGATACCGAAATAGATGCGGGCTGAAGCACGCGATAGCCGCTCACTGTCCTTGCCCACAATGCGCAGTTGAGTGTAGCGGAGGCCGCCGGCATACTCGCGGAAAAAGCGGGTGCGATCGGGCGAGCTGAAGGCGACGTACTTGGCTTTATCGAAGCCGGGAAAAGTCGTGGTTGGATATGCTTTGAAGAATTGTGCGCCGGCCGTAGTAGTCTGGTCCGGAACGGTAAAAACAGTGACTCCTTGCTGGGGGTTCAATGTCCCGATTCCGCCGATATCGGCGAATAGGGAGAAGCGGTACAGATGGCAGGTCTTCTGCTTTTTCTTGGCTGAAGTCTTCTCTTTGTCGTCTGATTTCTGTTCGTCTGATGACGAACAGGTCAACCAGGGAATCGCGAAGTCGGGGCCGGTCCGGAATTCGGCGGATTGGACCAGTTGATTCACCTTTAAATCGGTCACCGTCGTCCCCAGACCGGTCAGGAGAGTGCCGACGGGAGAGTTGACGGGCTGTGGATAGCTGGCCAGGCGCGCGTTTCCCCACCAATGCCATGGCTTGCCCATTTTATCGTTGGTGGCGGTATTGCTCGCGGGGTTGATGTGGCCGAGTTGCCGCGTCACCCAGAAATCGAAGAACATGCGCAGGTCGCTTTGGGTAGAGCTGGCGCCTGTCTGTTCGGCGCCGAGCACGGAGAAATGCAGCCAGTTATCGGTTCTCTCCAGAGGATCGGGTAGCGGGTCCTCGTAGTTTGCGCGACAGCGGCGGCAGCGAAAGCGGGAAAAGTTCCGGGAGCCGGTGCCGCAGCAGGTGAGGCCGGGACAGGTGCAGGGTCGGAGTGCGACGCCGAATCGGGCTGCACTGCGTTAGGCGCGGATGATTGGTAAGCGGGCGCTTGCGATGCGGACGCCAGGATAGCAACGGCTATCCAGATGAGAGACGCTGTTCGAAGATGCATGAGTGGTTCCCTTCCAAACGAGGTTTCGCCCGCGAACGTCAGCAGGCGGAGCGAGTTGAAATGCGGTCTGCGTGACTGACGATGCCGGTCACACAGCCTGATCTCAAACCCTTGACCAGAAGAACGCACGGTTGGCTGATTTCCCTTCAGCCGTGAGATTTATTTTTTTTAGGGGGGCTAAGAAGGACGCCGTGGACAACCGGATCAATCGAACCGGTTGTCCAGCAGCGCATTCAGTTCCTGCTCGAGTTCCTTAATACGGCTGCGATTGCTTTCGGAATTCTGGGCTTGAAGCCGCACTAGCTCCGCATGCAACTGGTCGCGCTTCTCGACATCAAAGCCGGGTTCCCGCAGGCTAGGAGCTTTTTCCAGGGCCGCGCCAAGGCTATATCCCGCAACTGGACTTTCGATAGCCTTGGGATGCCAGGTCACCATCTGGCGCAAGGCGGCGCGGATCTGCGCGGCCGCCTCGCTTCCGGTCAGGCGTTCGAAATCCGCGGGCGCCGCCTCAATCAGTCCAAGTAGCGCCTCCGGCGAGTGGTCTACCAGCGACCGGAGGCGACCGCGGATTTCGTTCGAAACCGGCAATTGCTCGATATATTTCACGGCGTGCCCCTACCCGATAGAGTACGCTTCGGCGGCGAAGCGGGCAATGTAGGCATAGGGAATGGTACCGTAGCCCGCGCCGTTGGGAGAGTTGATGCCCCAGACAGTTCCCCAACTGTTTCGCAGGATGAAGCGCCCGCCGCCGATCTGCGGCAAGTTCGGCTGGTCGATGCAGCCCACGATGCACATGGCGTGCCCACCGGCGCGCACTTCGCCCGGGATGGGCATCGTGATGTCGCCCGAGAAAGCGACGGCGGAGCTGCGGTACCAGGAGTTGAAGACCGGCACGGAGAAGGAAACCACCCTTCCCGCCATCAGTTCATTGCGGTAGTCCTCCACCGATGCCGGCGCGAGTGTGCGGACGGACGGAATGCGGAAGGAGAGCGCCTTCAATTGCGTGCCGGGGGGCGGCGGGCCCTCCCCCTCGCTGCCCGCGACCGGGGCTGAGTTATAGTTCCAATCGGCCTCCACGCAGCAGCCGTCGCGGCGGAGTAAGGGATAGGCTACGCCGAGGTATGTGCCGGACGACGTGGGGATACCGTCGTTGGCTTTGCAGTTCCAATAGAGGAACTGCTGGGAGAGGTCCTGGAGCGCGCCCTGAAGGCCCAGGTAGTGTTCCGCTGCCGCGAGGGAAGAAAACGAGACACAGGTTCCGCGGCTGCCCTGGCTGCGAATTGGCGGCATTTGGGCCACGTGGTTAACGGACGCGCCGGGCGCCGCCGGCACGGTAAACACGGGTGCCACGGTCAGCCGCGGAATGGAATCGAGGTCGATACCGAGCGGATACTCCGCGGTTAGGATGGCGTCCATCGCGGCTTGCGGGATGGCTTCCATCGCAGTCGGAATTGCCGCCAGCATGGCGTCCACATCGGTTTGCAAAAAGTCGCGCAGTTCGGGACCGGCTACCACGCCAGCCGCCTGCAGTTGTTCGAGTGTATCCATCCCCAGGGCCAGCACCTTTTGGCGGAGCGGGCCTTGAGGCATGAAGTTGGTAATCAGGTTTGCCATAGAAGTCTCCTTGTTCGTGATGGTCAGGTCGCGGGGCGTCGAGCCGGTCCGCGGGGCGAGCCGCGGACCAGGTTGATACTCAGCTTGATTTCGGGTCCGGCGCGAGAGCCGGTCTTACAGAGTCAGGCCGGTAGTCTGCCGGATCCAGGGCAGATAGTCCGAGAGGCGAAGACACTTGGTAAAGAAGCGGCCGGCGGCGGGGTCCTGAAGAGTCCCGATGATAATACCGGCAACCTTTCGCACATCACCCACCATCGCGAATGCAGGGCCGCCGCTATCGGCGTCGCAGGCGACCGCCCGCTGCACTACATTGTCGACGGCGAATTGAGACGCAGGGTCGAAATCGAGATGCTCAACCTCCACCGCATTAGCCACCACTGGGAGCGAGTCGGAGACATGCTTTTGGCCGGGCGCACCGGGGTTCGTGCAGTTTCCCGAACCGAAGCCGCATATCCTGAGGGAGGTTATGCCGCTGAACTCATCTGCGGTGGCCAGGACAGCAGCGGTCACGGCAGGCGAATGTGCGTCAGGTGAGATACGCAAGAGCGCAAGGTCGACCTCTCCGCGGGCAACCGGCCCTTTGGCAAAAGATCGGTTGGCAAGGGTTCCGTGGGCGATCGCCTTGACGCTGAAACTGTTAAATGGCCGAATATCGGCCACAGCGGTCGCGGGGAACGTGACGATGTAGTCGCCGGAATTGTCCACGCCGTTGTGCGCGACGGTGAGCGCCCAGCGGCCGCCCAGAAAAACGGCGCTACCGATCAGATCCAAGCCGCACTTCCACAGCGGGCCGCACTCGGGAAGATCGATGGTGGCAGGGCCGTCGACTGTGGTGAGCAGATGCTCCACGGCGCTCGATTCTTCAGGGTGAGCTTCCAACAATGCCGGCATCCGGCGGAAATTGTCGATCCGGCTGTACACTGCGTTCTCCACGCTGGACATCGGGTAGTTAGCCGGCAAGGATCACCCCCGAACAGCCGAAATCGCCGCAATTCAAGTCCACGACCGATCCTTGCGGATCTTGGGGCAATTCGTGGAAAGCCGCCATGGCGTACATCGAGATGCCGATGCCCGTCTTGTGGGCTCCATCCTTGAAGCCGATGGCGGAGAGCGAAAATTCGGTATGCGCGCCGCCTACCTTAAGCAGGTTGTTAATAGCCGTATCGTGGGGCACATCGTGAGGCATTAACGGGTCTTCATCGGTGGAATAAGAGACACCAGGTAACGATATCGTCCGCGCCCACATTGGCGGTGGCGGTTGCATTGCCGTTTTGCGGTTGAAGCGCAATGGTTCCTGCCGGCACGTTGTTGTAGCAGAAGGCGACGATGTCATGGTGGATGCGCGGCCTTTCGAAAGCCACCGATAGGGGGGTGTTGCCGAAGATGCTGGCCTTCGGTTCGCTGGCGCGAAACAGACGCACCAGGTCTGGCATGGGCACGGTGATGATGGCGGATATCGCGGCGGCAGCCGCTTCGTTGTATTCCACGAGATTCCGCTGGAGTACCAGGTATTGCCTGGGATTAATCAATTGCCGCAGGCTGGCGGCGACCGGCGACGGGCCTTGAAGCTGGTACCGGCCGACGCCGAGATTGTCGAGATTACTCTTGGCGGGGACCTCCTTGGTGCCGATCTTTCGCACGTGGCCGGGGATGGTGGGCATGATGATTTCTACCCAGCTGGAATTGACTTCGCGAAACAGCATCATCCCGTTGCAAATCAAGTTGAAACGCGCCATAGTCCTCTCCTTTCGATCTCCAGGAAGCTCAGTTAGTCGGTCGCCAGCATTACGGAAGTGCATCCGAACTCGCCCGAATGGAATGGCGGCGCAAGTTCATCGATGGTCTTCATGTGGACCGCACACACCCCGATACTGGTTTTGTAGGCATCGTCCTTCCCATCGCTCATGTGGTCGAGCACGAAATTCGTCGGCTTACCCTTCTGGGTGAGAACGTCGTTGATGCTGTCCAGGTAGACGGCTTTCGGATCCCCGCAGTCTTTGAGTGGATCAATCTTGCCCTCGGTGGAATACAGTTCCCAGTTGAAAGGTCCGGCCCCTGTCAGCGGCGGGTGAGGCAGGGGCTTGCCGTCGGGACCGATGATCGCTAATTTCGCTACATCGGTAATCTCATAGGAGAAGACTACGATATCGTGATGGATTAACGGCCGCGCAAAGCAGAGATCCTCCTGCCCTTGAGGGAACACGCAGCGGTTCGGCTCGCAGGAACGAAACAGGCGCAGGTGATCCGGCATCGGCACCGTGATGATGGCCGATACCTTGGCCGCTTTAGTCCGGTTGAACTCCACTTCACTCTTTTTTGCCATCAAATGGAACAAGGGAGAAACCCTGTGGAGCAACTTTCCCGAAGCGGGCAGGAGATCCAAGGAATATTCGCCAACCGGGAGGCATTCCAGGTTGTCGAGCGAAGGTTCCGGGTCAAAGCAGATCCTTCTATGGTGATCCTTGATATTCGGAATCACGATTTCGACGAACTTGCCGGTCTCATGAAACAGCATCATCCCGTTGCATATGAGGTTTAAGCGCATGACGATTTCTCCTTAATGAACGGCGCGGGCGAGACGGGCCGCCGGAATGCCCCTTGAATAAGCCGCGAAGCCGGCCCAGTAGCGGGGATGGCTCCAGGCCGCTTTTTTCCGAACTTCCGAAGATGCCAACCGCAGAGCCGATGGGACGGTGCGTCCGGCCGAAAGCTGCGCGTAGAACGCGCTCATCCAAACAGCGGTGGCCGAGGAGTCGACATCCCACAATGTGCCGACCACCTCACCGGCGCCCGCCAACAGGGCCGCTTCGCTCAACTGTCCCGGCTGAACCGTTCCCGGCTCGTTGAACTCGCTGGTACGGCAAGCGGAGAACACGACCAGCGACGCCTGCATGGGCCGCCGGAGCGCGAGCGACCATACGCCGGACCGGCCATCGGGCGCGGCATCCGCCGGATCGGGGGCCACCACAAGTCCAATGCCGCCGCGCCAGGGAATCGCGTGTCCGGCGAAGTGAAGAATGCCGGAGGTCATGGCGGCTTCATCGACGGCCCTGGCGGTGGCGTGCTCCGCGCGCAAGACGGTGCGATTCGGGAAGGCGCCCCCGGCGGCTTCGACCTCGTCATCCAGGCCGGGTAGCCGGCCTCCGAATTTCGAATCGAATTGTGTGGCCGCGATCAGGGTCATATGTTCGGATTTGTCCTTGGCGTCCAATCCGCCTCTGTAAGGCAAGTACGAAAAGTCGGTGTGCTCTCCTTCACTCCCTAATAAAAAAGTTGCCAGCGGCAAGGCATTCAACTCGCCGCGGGCTTCGATCATGACGTGCTGCATGCCTTCGGTTCCCGGGCCGAAGAGGGAGCGATAGAGGAGACGGGCGGTTTCCGCGATGCGCTTCTCCGGCACCGCGGACAGGCTGGCGAGGCGGCGCAACTTCCGGCCGCTTTCGACGAGCTTCGCATACGGCTCGACTGCCCAGCGGAACTGGGTGCCAGAGTGGGTGGTCCACCAGATCGCGGCGGGCCCGTCCAGATCGGCGACGGTGAGAATAGCGGTGCCGGGAACTGGCGGCACGCCTTCCAGACTCGCTGGGTGGCCACCCATCAGGCGCTGCTCAATGGCGAGATAGCGGTGCCATGCGGCGAGGGCGGCGGCTGTCTTTTCCGCCTGCAAGCGGGCGTGGACCTGCGCGCGGCTCACGGCGGCGATTTCGGGGAGGTACGCGCGCGGCACGGCTGCCGAGGATTCCGCGCCGGCAAATATTGTGCTCAGGAAGGGCTCGGCCAGCGCCTCCACCGCCTGTGTGTTGCCCGCCTGCATTTCCAAACGGCAGAGCGAGGCAATCAGCTTGCGGTTGAAATAGAGTCCCCCGGTGGCGGGTTCGCCGGCACGCGCTTCGGAGAGCCTTTTATACAGCGAGGCGCGATCCTGGTGGAGTTCCAGCCAGCCGGCCTGCGTGGCGCGGCGGTGGGCGGCGGCATCCGGGTTATTGCCCAGCGCCTGAAACGCAGCCTCGGCCAAAGCGTACGCGCGCGCCGCTTCGTCACGATTGCCGATGGCCAAAGCGTATTGGGCACGCAAGGATTCGGAGGTGCCTTCGAGCATACGCGCGCCGGCGGCGCGGGCGATGGCGGCCATCATGGAGGCGGCGCCGTGCGCGGTGTAGGGCAGATTCAATTGGGCCGCGGCGCGCAGCACGATGACGTGAAAATCGTAGGCGCGGCGGATGGGATAGCCACCCGATTCCATCCGGATGAGAGCCTCGACGGCGTTCTGTATAGCCTCGCGGCAGAAGCCGGTGTCCACCAGGCGCTGCGCGCGAAAATTCGGCACACGAATCAGGGTGGCGGTAAACCCATGGTCATGCGCAATGAGTTCCGCCTGCTTCACGCGCTCTTCGGCGGCGGCGAAATCCTGCCTGGCGGCGGAGCAGAGGGAGCTTTCGAGCCAGATCTGCGCGGCGAACCATGGATATCGGGCGGCGGATCGCGCCAGTCCGCCGGTATCCCCGCAGTCCGCCACGGCAGGAGAGCGGGTAGTCCGATAGAGCAGCTCATAGTCGCGCCAGACGCGCAGGGGGGCCGGCAGGTTAGCGGCCTGCAGGGTGCGAATTGTGCCCGAAAGGCTGTCGTATGCGCCGCCGGCGGTCACGCGGACGCGGGCAAGGGCTTCGAGCGCGGCCAATGTGTTCTGCTCCACGGGGAGCGCGGCGGACTCGCGGAGCCAGGGATCCTGGTGCCCGGCGGCCAAGGTGACGGCGAGCGCGGCCAGAGCTGGCGAAGGCGTCTTCCGGTTGGCGCTCAAACCACCGGTCATGGCGGCTTCCAAGTCACTTTCCGCGCGCAACTCCGGAGCCGCGCCAGGTGAAGGTCCAAACAGGGCGGCGCGCCGCTTACGCAACTGGTCCAGAAGTTGTTGTGCCTCGGTTTTCCATCCAGGGTCGGTCTCGCGGCGGAGGAATTCCTCGAGATCCGCGATAGCGCCTTCGAACTGGGAGAGTTTGCTCTCCACCACGGCTCGGTCATAGAGCGCTGCCAGGTTTTTCGGATCCTGCCGCAAGGCCTGTCCGAAGTATTCGAGCGCCTGGGGGTAATCCACTTTCAGGGCATCTTCGGGCTTGCTGCTGCCTTCGGCGCGTTCGTAATAGGCGATGCCGAAATCCACCAGGAACGCGGGTGACCGATCGCCGAAGTCGTAGGCGGATTGCAGCGAGTGCATGGCGTCCTTGAGGTCTCCGAGGAGCAGGGCGGCGCGCCCCTGGGCGTGAAGCCAGGCGGAATCGTCAGGCCAGCGGTCGAGATGCTCGCGGATGAGCGCCTGGCTCTTCAATAGCTCGGGGGAAAGCTCACTGATCGAATGCGCGCCGCGGTTGACTCGTGACGGCGCGTAGCCGGCTCCGGCAATGCGCAGGTCCAGATTCCGGTGGGCGGTATAGGCTTGGGCCAATTGTGCCAGCGGCGGACTGCCCCGCCTTCCGGAAAGCGGCCAGCCGGTGATTCCAAGGCCAACCACCAAGATCGCGGCGACGGGGATCCACCACTTCGGGCCGCCCGCCGGGCGCCGTGCCAGTTCCAACGCCGACTGCGGCGCTTCTCGGGCCAAGCTTCCGGCACTTCGTTCACCAGGGCCTCGGCCTCCGGGGAGAGAGGCTCATCGGCCACCGCGGCCATGAGGTTGCGGAGCCGGGCGCCGCACTGTTCGCATTGCGCGGCGTGGCTGATCAGGGCCGCCGCCTCCTGGTCGGAACACGCACCCGCGGCCAAGCTGGTCCAGACGTCAGGTTTTGGGCACGGAAAGGCGATAGAGCGGCTATCCCTTCTCATCTCGGGCACCTCGAAATGGGTGAATGGTGCGTTCTGGGCTCTCTCATTTGATTACGTGGCGGACCGGGAAAGTCCTTCATTTGGTGGCCGGCGGCTTTTCCCGATGCGCTTCCGAAGTGCCTCGTGGATACGGCGAACCAGGCTCTCCACGCCTGATTCGGTGAGTTTTATGGTTGGCAAAGCGGCAATCTCCTTGGGCGACCAGCTCTGCCTCCACAAGAGATAAATCTCACGATCGCGACGGTTACCCTCGACTAATTCGTCCAATTCGCGAAAGAGGATTTCCCGGTCCAGGCCAGAGTCGAAGCCCAGGCGGTCTTCACTCACGGCGTTGGTGTTATCGATGGAAACGGTTCGAGTCACATCGCGGCTTTGGGCGTGTTGTGCCCGGAAATGATCGTGCGCGGCGTTTCCCACGGAAGCGGTCAGGTAGGAGACCAGACTGTTATCGTCGATATCCAGATCGAATTTTCCTTCGTGGGCTTTGCGGCTGATGTGGAGGCAGACTTCCTGACACGCATCGTCGACATCCTCGGAGGAGGGGTAGCGGCCGAACCGGATTGCGGTGCGGACGACGACCCTTCGAAAGAACGCACGGTGATGGGTCAGCAACTGATCCCAAGCCGAGTTATCGGAGGGAGTACGAATACATTGTCTCCACGACTCGGCAAGGGAAGGCATTAGTATGAATCCCGTGGGTCTAATTGTACATTGTCCAGCCAAAGTAGTAGACGTCGAAATTAAATAGATATTCGTAACTGCCGGTGGCGGTCCGGCGGCCACTTATTTTGCAAAATTCAGGGCGGTAATGCGAGAGAAGTCCTACGCAAAATTTCCGCAGCTGCATGAGCCAGAATTAACAAGCTCTTTAGGGCTAGCCGCTCCGTATCTTCATAGTGAGTTTTCTTTCTTGTATTGAATGAGATACAAGATTTTGTAGGAGCGTCTACCAGTTACCACCACGGATTAGTTGTAGACACCTCGAAAACTTGACGCTGGATGCCTCGAAATGGGGTTGTGAAGGGCTTTCCGATTGGCATAAGATTCTTTCCAACAAGCTTACGTTTCAGAGGGGCTCGACAGACAGCAAATGGGTGCGTGTACCGTCCTGGCCGGGCATCCGGCTAGCCGTGGCGCGCTTGCCCCGGCTACCTGTGTGTCCAAAAAAACCGAGGTTATTCATGAAGGGTACAACGACTTAAATTCGTTCAAACTATTTTAGTTGCGGCCGTGTTCGCTGCAGCGTGTTTCGCGCAAACCCAAACGGCTCGCCTGGTAGGAACGGTTCACGATTCCACAGGTGCGGTGCTGCCGAACGCCAAGATTACGGCGGTCAACCTTGGCACTAAGGTGACCACGGAAGCCACCACCAATGCGAATGGCGATTATGTTCTGCCGGCATTGCAGCCCGGCACGTATTCATTGACAGTAGAAGCATCCGGATTCCGTAAGTCCCGCATCGAAGGCATCGATCTGGCGGCGGCGGCCAATGTATCGCAGGCCATCACGCTCGAAGTGGGACAGCTCACCGAGGTGGTGGAGGTGACGGCGAGCACGGTGAATGTGCAGACCACCGATTCGCAGGTGGCGAATTCGGTAACGATCAAGGATATCGAGACGCTGCCGCAATTGGCGCGCACGCCGATTACGCTGGCGATCTTTCAGCCGGGCGTGCAGGTGAATCCGCAGGCCAACGGTTCTTCGAGCGGCGCCGACTACAGTTTCGCGCACGTCAACGGCTTACGGCAGGGGAGCAACAACAACAGCCTGGACGGCATCGATGTGAACGATTCGGTGGCGCCGCGCATCGGGCTTTCGCTGACCGCGAACAATACCGATTCGGTGGAGGAAGCGCGCGTGGTCACCGATGGCGGAAAGGCGGAGTACGGCCGCAGCGCCGGGGCACAGGTGCAGTTGGTGACGCGCTCCGGTAGCAATCAATTTCACGGCAACGCATTCGATTACCTGCGCAATCGCGACCTCAATGCGAATGATTTCTTCGACAACGCGGCTGGAATTCCGATTCCCGTGCTGATCCAGAACACCTACGGCGGCTCGTTCGGCGGGCCGATCAAGCACAACAAGCTCTTCTTCTTCGGCAACTATCAGGGAGTACGCACCCACGCGCAAGGGGTGCAAAATACTTTGGTTCCTACCGCTACGGCGGAGCAGGGAATCTTCCAATGGGCCACGGCCGCGGGCGTGCAGCAGTACAACATTGTCAACACCGATCCGCTTCACAAGGGCATCGACCCGACGGTGGCGGCGCTGTTGAAGCTCTACCCGGCGCCGAACAATAACAATTGCTCGGGCGCCGATGGGTTGAACTCCTCCTGCTACATCTTTAACTTCTCCAACGGAAGCCTGTCCGATCAGTTCACGATCAAGATGGACTACAACCTGAACGACAAGATGCACATATTCGAGCGCACGAGCTGGCAGCGCAACTCATCGATCGATTCGCTGAACGGTGCGCAGAATGTGATCCCGGGGCAGGACCCAGGCACGCAGGGCGGCAAACGCTGGGGCTTGGCGGGCGGCTGGGACTGGACCATTTCCACGACGATGGTCAACGAATTCCGCTACGGCCACCAGAGCGCATCCACGAACTTCAACCGGCCGGAGCGCGAGGCGGGGCCGATGGTCAGCTTGAACACGTGGACCACGCCGCTGCTTACGGCGTTTCCGCAGGGCCGCAATTCTCCCGTGGACGAGTACACCGATAACCTCACCAAGATCCACGGCAGCCACACATTCAAGTTCGGCGGGCAACTGCGCTTCACCAAGCAGTTCGGTTTCAACGACGCCGGCATCTATCCGAACGTTTCGCTGAGCACCGCAAACGGCAACATCCTGAATTCCAGCCTGATTCCCGCCGGACTCAGCTCCACGCAGCTCACCAGTTTCCAGGGCATGTATAACGACCTGCTGGGCCGCATCTCTTCGGTGACCGAAACCTATTACAGCGACCTGACCACGTTCCAGGCGGCGGGCACTCCGCGCGTGCGCAACTTCGTATTCCACGAATACGGCTTCTTTGCGCAGGACGATTGGAAGGTGCGCCACAACCTGACCGTGAACATCGGACTGCGCTGGGAATTTTACCCGGTGCCGTACGAACAGAACGGGCAGCAGGGAATCCTCACACCTGCCAATGTGTTCAACACGGCGGGCACGGCGGACAATATCACGGTGCAGCCTTCCACCAAGTGGTGGAACAACAACTGGAAGGATTTCGCGCCGCGCTTCGGCTTCGCGTGGGATCCGTTCAGCGACGGCAAGACCTCGATCCGCGGCGGCTACGGTATTTTCAACGATCGCGTAGTGGGCGCCGCTACCAGTTCCGTGGATGGCGCGACGCCGGGGTTCTCGCAGGCGGTTACGCTGTTCCCCAACTCGACTACAGGAAGCGACATCCGCATCGGGACGGCGGCTCCCCTGCCGGTACAGCCGGGCAGCCCGGCGTTGACTCCGGCCGCCAACCGCCAGACGGCGCTCGATCTGATGACGCCGAATTTGAAGACGGGCTATGTACAGCAGTGGAATTTCAACATTCAGCGGCAGCTTGCCAAGAATACGATTCTGGATGTCGGTTACGTCGCCAATCGCGGCGTGAAACTCTTCTTCCAGACGAATCTGGATCAATCGCATATCTATGACAACGGCTTCCTGGCGGCATTCAACCAGATTGCCAACAACCTGACCAATTTGAGCGCGGTGCCGTTCAACAATCCGATCGCCTCGATTTTCGGGTCGCCGGCGGCAGCGGTTTCCGCGATTGGTTCGAGCGTGTTTTCTACCGGGCAGGTTGGGACGGCGGCGAACACGATCGACGTGAATAATTTCAGCAAATATGCGGCGGCTGGAATTCCGCAGACCTATCTGCGCCGGTTCCCGCAGTTCAGCAATGTGCTGCTGGGGAATAACGACGGCCGGAGCGAGTACAACTCCCTGCAGGTTCGGCTGCAGCGGCAGTTCGGCGCGCTGCGTGTGCTGGCGAACTACACATGGAGCAAGTCGATCGACAACGACCTTTCGACGGCGACCGGCGGCGAAGGCAACGGCTTCGCGGCGCCGCTCGATAGCTTTAACGAAGGGCTGGACCGCGGCCGCTCGAACTTCGATATCCCGCAGGCGTTCACGATGACGTCGCAGTACACGCTGCCGATCGGCAAGGGGCACGCCTTTGGCGGCAACATGCCGCGGTGGGCCAACACGCTGGTGGGCGGCTGGGATGTGGGTAGCCTGTGGATCTGGGAAAGCGGCTCGCCCTTCACGGTCAGTTCGGGGCGCGCTACGGGCCCGAGCACCGCGGCCACGTGGGCAGATTACACGGGCTCGCGGAATATCGGCAGCGTGATGGCGAGCAATAACGGGATTGGGCCGGGGGTTTATTACTTCACTCCCACCGAGATCGCCGCCTTCAGCGAACCGGCCGCGGGCAGCATCGGCAGCTCCGGCCGCAACACGTTCCGCGGACCGAGCTTCTTCAACCTCGACGCTTCACTGGTGAAACGCTTCGAACTGATGGAGCACAAGTACCTCACCTTCCGGGCCGAGGCTTACAATCTGCTAAACCGCGTGGATTTCGCCAATCCGACCGTCAACCTGGGCGGCAATGCCAGCGCTTTCGGCAAGATCAGCGGCGTGGTCAACAATCCGCGAATCGTACAGATGGCGCTGCGATTCGATTTCTAAACGCCGGTACACCGGGAGGCAGGCTCTTCATTCCGAGGGGTCTGCCTCCCTATTTTTTTGCGGGCGTGATATCGGTCACCGGCATATCCCAGTGTGCCAGGAGGATTTCGAAGCGGCGCTGCTCTTCCCGCAGGTACTTTTCCTGATCGGGCCAGAGTTCCTTAATGAAGGCCGCTTCGTTGGGGTTGGAGGTTGTGGCCAAGGTAGAGTTTTTGAAGCGGATGGTGACGCGATAATCCCAGCGCCCTTCCTCGGTACCGTGATTGGCGGGTGTTTCCACCTTTACCGAGAGGATGCGGCCGCTGGCGACATTCTTCTGCAGCAGCGGGTAGTGATTCTTGAGGAAGAGCTGCAGGAACTCCTGCTGGCGGCCCCATTGCACCTTGTAGTAATACTCCATCGTGTAGGGTTGGTCGGCGCCGGATTGCGGCGGCGCTCCCTGCGCCGGCAGCGGGCGGGCGCAGAAGAAAAGCAGGAGTGTCAATAAGGCGTTCTTCATCGGTCCTCCACTCAGTTATTTCGACCTTGGGGTGACTTGGATTCTAACAGGGTGCGGGGTGCTAGAGTGGTCCAACATGCGATGGTTGTTTCTACTTGCCATGCTGCCGGTACCGGCGGCGGGCCAGTACACGCTCTACACCTGCATGGTGACCTCGAAAGGCTACGTGGTGGGGGCCAAGCTGCCGCCGAGCGGCATTTTCCGGAAGTCGTCCGGCGGTGAGTGGCGGCACGCCGGCTTCAATAATCCCTTCGTGAACGCGCTGGATTTCGATCCGCGCGACCCGGGTACGCTCTATGTGGCCGCGGGCAACGGGCTCATGCGGGTGACGAACCGCGGGGAGCGCTGGAAGATACTGACCGGCAGCGAGGTGACGGAACTGCTGGATGTGGCGGTGGACCGCAACGCCCCGGGCACGGTCTACTTCACGCACTCCGCCGGGATACGCGTGACGCACGACGGGGGCGCAACGTGGAGCGACGCGGCGGCGGGCCTGCACCGGAAATACTCGCAGGCGATTCGCGTGGATTCGCGGCGCAGCGGAGTGCTCATCGCCGGAAACGAAGAAGGCATCTTCCGCAGCGAGGACGGCGGAAAAGTCTGGAAGCCGGCCGGCGCGTCCGGTTACCAGGTGCTGCACGTGGAGCAATCGCCCCACGAGCCGTGCCGGTGGCTGGCGGCGACGGAGGGCGGCGGGCTGTTCGCTTCTTCGGATTGCGGCGTGAGTTTTGAGAGCAGCGGCAACCTGGGAGTAGGCCGCAACATCGCCGACATTGCGTTTGATGCCGCCTCCGCGGAGCGTGTGGCGGTGGCGGGCTGGGGGATCGGAGTCGCGCTCTCGGAAGACGGCGGCAAGACGTGGCAGGCAAGAAATACGGGCCTGCCCTCGAACTCGGTG
This sequence comes from uncultured Solibacteraceae bacterium, assembly GCA_963811575.1. Classification (GTDB taxonomy): domain Bacteria; phylum Acidobacteriota; class Terriglobia; order Bryobacterales; family Bryobacteraceae; genus Solibacter. The sequence continues at coordinate 172,547 of CAWERY010000020.1, forward strand.
TGGAGCGTGGGGTTCGACCCGGCGACGCCCGGCAGGATGTATGCCAGCGTGCATGAGGACGCCCTCTACGTTTCGCAGGATTACGGCCGCACGTGGAGCAAGGACGGGCTGGAAGGAAGCCGCGTCTTTCGGATGCGCTTCGTTCCGGAGGCAGCCCAGCGATGATACGGCTGACGATTCTCGGCATGCTGCTCTGCCTGACGGTGCGCGGGGAGACGCCGGCATTCGGGCAGCGCGTGACGTTTGTGATCGACGCCTACGCGCATCCCAAGAGCAGCGGCCCGATGGGCTATGCGAATATCGCCGCGAAACTCCGGCTCCACGAGGATGCCGCGGCGTGTTCGCGGCGACTCGAAGAATTGCTGGCGGCGGGACCGACCGGCGATATGTTCTGGATGTTTCCGGTCACGGCAATCGCGTATCTGGATCAGGGCCAGCTATCGGCAACGGCGCGGCAGGCGCTGCGCGACTCCTTCCGGACGTACATGCCGTACCGCGGCGATACGGAAAATCACTGGCTGCTCTACTACACGTCGCTGTATCTGATGGCGCAGATGTGGCCGGAGCAGGGTGGGGACCAGTGGTACACGGGAAAATCTTCCGCGGAGAATCTGCGCGAGGCGGAGGGGTGGATCAACTCGTGGGTGCGGCTCACCACCACGCGCGGGCAGGGCGAATACGACAGTCCGCATTACATGGGGCTGTACTTTCTTTCGATGTCGTATCTGGCGGAGTGGGCGAAAGATCCGGCGATGAAGAAGCGCGCCGCGATGATGCTGGATTACCTGATCGCGGATTACGCGGCGGAGAGCCTGGATGGCATCTATGCGGGCGCGCATTCGCGTGTCTACGACCGGCCGGTGGTGGAGAAGTGGCTCAACCCGTCGTCGGATTTCGGCTGGGTGCTGTTTGGCTCCGGGCTATCCGCTGGAGCCTCCCGATGGGTACATCATCTTCTACGTACTGGCCAGCGCCTACGAGCCTCCCGAAATTCTGAAACGGATTGCGACCGACCGCGAGCAGCCCTACACGCATTACGAACGGAAACGGACACGCAATCGCTGGCGGTTTTTCGACGAACTGCACGGGCCGGTGTACAAGACGACTTACATGCGGAAGGAGTATGCGGTGGGTTCCGACCAGGGCGGGACGCTGCAGCCGATCCAGGAGCATTCGTGGGACGTAACGTGGAAGGTGACCGACCCGCGCGGCGTGGAGAATACGTTCTTCACGCTGCACCCGTATTCCTCGCTGCGTGAGTTGCAGACGTACTTCACGTTTCCGCCGGACCAGGGAATCGCGGAAGTAGTCAGTTCGAAAAAGAGCTACGATTCGCCGGACAAACTGGTGGGCGGTTCGCCGTACGAACAGATATTTCAGGATCAGGATTCCGTGATCGTGCTCTACGACATCGCGACCGGCAGCAGGTTTCCGCACATCAACGGATTCTTCTCCAAGGATCTGGCGGAAGTGCGCGAAGACGCATCGGGCTGGATCTTTGCGCGCGGTGGAGACGCGCTGATCGCGTGCCGTCCGCTGCAGCCCTACAGCTGGAAACCGATCGAGGGCGGGGGCCGCCGGCTGTTCAGCCCGTATCTGAAGAACGGAATGGTGGTGCAGGTGGCGGCGCGCTCCGAATACGCGGATCTGGACGCGTTCCGACGCGCGATTCTTGCGCTGCCGCTGGAGTTCACGCTGGCGCCGGTTCCGAGCGTCCGCTTCCGTTCCCTGCGCGGCAAGCGGCTGGCCTTCACGTACGGCCAGGTCCCCACGGTGGACGGCACGCCTTTGAATTACGCCGGCTGGCCGCTGTTCGGCGGCCCGTTCGTGCAGGCCGCGGTAGATTCGGAGCAATTGACGCTGCGGCACGGCACGATGCGCCGCACGCTGGATTTCCGCCGTCTGACGGTAACCGATACACCTAGGAATCGGCCGGCTGGTGTTGGGACTATGATGAGGGAAGCGTCTCAGAAGGGAAGTCAATAACATGGCTGTGCAATCGGAAATCGTTCTCAAGACCGTCGAGCATTGGATTGGCGGGGCTCGCGTCGCATCGCAATCCGGCCGCTCCGGAACGGTGTGGAATCCGGCGACGGGAAGCGCGCAGGCGCTGGTGGCGTTTGCCAGTGCGGCAGAGGTCGATCAGGCGGTGGCGGCGGCCAAAGCGGCCTTTCCGGCGTGGCGCGCGACTCCGCTTTCGCGGCGCGCGGAGACGATGTTCAAGCTGCGCGACCTGATCGATTCCAATCGCCGGCGGATCGCGGAAGCGTTGACGCTCGAGCACGGCAAGACCACGGCCGATGCGATGGGCGAGGTGGCGCGCGGCTTGGAGAATATCGAATTCGCCTGCGGCATTCCGCAGATGCTGAAGGGCGGATATTCCGAACAGGCCAGCCGCGGCGTGGACGTGTATCAGATTCGCCAGCCGCTGGGCGTGGTGGCGGGGATTACGCCATTCAATTTCCCGGCGATGGTGCCGATGTGGATGTTTGCCAACGCGATTGCCTGCGGGAATGCGTTCATCCTGAAGCCCTCGGAGAAGGACCCTTCGGTGAGCCTTTTGCTGGCCGAACTGATTCGTGAGGCCGGCGTGCCCGACGGCGTGTTCAACGTGGTGCAAGGCGACAAGGTCGCGGTGGACCGGCTGCTGGAGCATCCGGACGTGAAGGCGATCAGCTTCGTGGGCTCGACGCCGGTGGCCAAGGCGATCTATGAGACCGGCACGCGCAACGGCAAGCGCGTACAGGCCCTGGGCGGCGCCAAGAATCACATGCTGGTGCTGCCGGATGCCGATATCGGCATGGCGGCGGATGCCGCGGTATCGGCGGCCTACGGCTCGGCCGGAGAGCGCTGCATGGCGATCTCGGTGGTGGTGGCGGTGGGCGGCGTGGCGGACCCGCTGATCGACGCGATTCGGGAGCGCATGTTGAAGATCAAGGTCGGTCCGGGGCTGGAAGCGGGCAACGAGATGGGGCCGCTGATTACGCGCGAGCATCGCGACCGGGTGGCGGCGCACCTGGATGCGGCGACTTCGGAAGGCGCCACGCTGGCGGTGGACGGACGCAAGGACCCGGTGACGCAGCGCGAAGGCTTCTTCCTGGGCACGTCCCTGATCGACAACGTGAAGCCCGGCATGAGCTGCTACGAGGACGAGATTTTCGGTCCGGTGCTCGGCGTGGTGCGCGTCAAAACGTATGCGGAGGCGCTGCAGATGATCAATGACAACCCCTTCGGCAACGGCACGGCGATCTTCACGCGCGATGGCGGCGCGGCGCGGCAGTTCCAGTTCGACGTGGAGGCGGGGATGGTGGGGATCAACGTTCCGATTCCGGTGCCGGTAGCGTATTACAGCTTCGGCGGTTGGAAGGCATCGCTGTTCGGCGACGTCCACATGTACGGACCGGAGGGGATTCAGTTCTACACGCGCGCCAAGGTGGTCACCAGCCGGTGGCCGGACCCGGAGACCAGCAAGGTGGACCTGGGCTTTCCGCAGGTCCGGTAATAGGGTTTCGCATTACTGAGCGAAGGTGAAGTAGAGCGTTCGTTCGGAAGAGCGTGCGCGCGGGGGCGAAGCGCCACTGGCGGGCGGCTTTGACGGCTTCCTGGGCGAGGTAGCGGCGCAGCCCATCGCCGGTGGGAGACGTGGAGGCCGAGGTAACGGTTCCGCGCGCGTTGATTCGGACAATCACGGGAATTTCGAGTTGGTGAGTGAGGCGGTTGCGAATTCCGGCTGGGACCGACGGTTGGACTTCATGGATTGCGGCGCGCTTTGCGCCGTTATCGGGCGCCGGCTCTTCCGGGGGTGCGGGCTTCGGCGGTGCCGCGGCAGGGGCGGGAGCCGTCGGGGCAGCGGCCGCCAGCGCAGGACGCGGCGCGCCGGCGAATCGCAGAGTGCCGCCGGAGACCGCCGGCCCGTCACCATACAGGACCATGCGCAGTTCCAGTTCCGGATTCGCGGGAGTGTAGAGGTAGCGGCCGAGTTGAAGTTGGGAGAGAGTGAGCGGGATGTCGCGATGGACGGCGCCATCGTTGACGCCCAATAAGGCGTGGGTAGCGCCGACGGTTCGGGAAGCAGCGGCATCCCAGGTGATCACGAGAGACCCGGCATCGGCGGACGGTTTCGCATCCAGATAGAGATCCACCCAGCGGGGCTGCCGCGAAAGCGCCCACAGTTCGTAAAACGCTGCGCCGCCGATGGCGCCGACCAGGCATAGCAAGACGGGCAGCCACCACCGAAGCTTCGCGCGCGGCGCTTGCGGGACGACCGGTTCGCGGGCAGCGGGGACGGCGAAGATCGAGCGATAAGGTGGTGGCAGCTGCCGCACTACCGGCGGAGGAGGAGCGGGCTCGGGCGAAGCCAGCGGCGCGGGGATCGGGTCCGCCGGGGTGGGGGCGAACTGGACGGGCTGGGGAACCGGTTCGGCACGCGGCTCGGGGTCCGGCTCGAGTTCGGCGCGCGGTATCCAACTCCGGGGTGTAGTCGCCGCCGTTGAATTGCTCAGAGCTGAAGAGTTCGGGATCGAAGGGTACGGGAGTGAACACTGGCTGGGCGAGCAGTTCGCCGTCCTGGCAGAGACGAAAGCCGGCCCGTGCAGGATTGGGCGTTGAGCGGCTGGAGAAGAAGGAAGACGAACAGGCCCTTCGGGAAATGTTCGCGGACCAGTTCCAGGTCAGCGGCATCCAGCTCAGGCGCGCGTCCCGTGTAACTTCGATACAGCCCGATCACGCCGGGTTCGCTCTTCCTTTGTAACCGGGTAAGTTTTTCGGTGAGGGCGGCTTGCTCGTCGGCGGAGAGTGTGAACGACGGACCGTATCGGTGTTCACAAGTGATCTCTTCGAAACCATGAATGAAGAGTTGGCCGGAGTGGCCGCTGCCGAAGAGCAAGCCGCCGGTTTCGACGCCGCGCCGGGGAAGCAGAAGAAAAGCCTCAATGACTTTGGCGCGCAGGTCGCGTACGGTAGAGGCGGCCAAGAATATCGATGCGGCGCCATCCGGCGCGCTCCAGCGGCATAACTCGTCAGTGAGCGGGTCCATTATTGGAGAAAGTTACGCAAGCGCGCCGCCAATGTACGCGGGGACCCGCAGTAGGCCGCGTAGCTATTCGCAGAGTGCGGCGGCACCGGCGATGCCGGCGTCGGCGCCATAGCGCGCCATCACGAGCGGAATCTCCGCGGCCCGCTGATTGACGGCCCAGCGAGGCAGATTTCCGGAGATCTGTTCGAAAAAGGGACACATCATTTCCGCGACGCCGCCGCCGACCACCATGCAATCGGGCTCCAACAGGTCAACGATAGTGCCCAGCCAGACGGTGAGCAGGAGCGCGATTTCCTGTAGGACATCCTTGGCGACAGGGTCGTCCTCGCGAAAGGCCTGGCCGACGTGTTCGGCGCGAATCTCGCTCAGGCCGCCAGAGAGTTCGAGGATTCGCGAAGGCGCGCCGTTGGCGAGTTTGGCGGCGGCCAGGCGTGCGATGGCGGGGCCGGAGGCCAGCGATTCGATGCAGCCGAATTTGCCGCAGGCGCAGCGCGGACCGCGGTAATCGATGGTGACATGGCCGCCTTCGGCAGCGCCGCCGGTGCGGCCGTGATAGATCTTGCGGTCGAAGATGATGCCGGAGCCGATGCCGGTGCCGAGCGTCGCGTAGAAGACGTTGGAGTAGCCCTGCCCCGCGCCCCAGAGGACTTCGGCGAGGCCGCCGGCATTGGCGTCGTTATCGACGCGGGCGGGAACTCCGAAAGTACGCTCGACTTCCGCGGCGAGCGGGAAACCGCGCCAACAGGGAAGATTGGGGGGATTGATGACGACGCCCTTCTTGGGATCGAGCGGCCCCGGGGAGCAGAGGCCGATGCCGGTGACGGCGCCGCGCGCACCCGGCGCGGTGTCATAGATGGCTTCAATGGCGGCGACGACGGCGGCCAAACCTTCGGCAGGAGTGCCGGCGGAATGCATGGGCACGCGCGTCTTGTGAGTGATGGCGCCGCTGGAATCCACCAGGCCCGCGGCGACCTTGGTGCCGCCGATATCCACACCGATTCTCATAAATTCAACCGCATAATACCACCGGGCACGAAATTCCCGGTTGGGGGTTGCACCGGCTTGCAATGGCAGGCTGAAAAGAGCTTTAGTAGTTATATCGGTAAAGCCAGCGCATTAGGGCACCGTCCGCCTATTTGGATAAGGAGTTGCAATGAACCCGCTTGATCGCAGAGATTTTCTGAAAACCGTGGGAGCGACCGGAATCGCCGCCACATCCGCAATGGCCGCCAAGAGCAGCAGCAAGATGTCGGGGGGCCGTGTGATCGGCGCCAACGACCGCATCAACGTCGGTGTGATCGGCTGCGGCGGGCGCGGCACGTACGATGCCTCGGCCTTCGACGCCTTCGGCAAGAAGAACAATGCCTGCCAGATTGTGGCCGCGTGCGATGTCTACGAGAAGCGCAAGAAGAGAGTCGCCGACAAGTACAACGTGAAGGGCTACCTGGACTACCGTGAATTGCTCAATCAGAGCGACATCGACGCGGTAATCATCGCCTCGCCGGATCACTGGCACGGCAAGATGGCGATGGACGCGATGGATCACGGGCAAGGACGTCTATCTCGAAAAGCCGATGGTCCACACCAACGAAGAAGCACGGCAGTTGGTGGCCACGGTGAAAGAGACGAAGCGGATTCTTCAGGTGGGCTCGCAGACGACCTCCGCGGACATCTGGTGGAAGGCGAAGAAGGCGATTGCGGACGGCATGATCGGGCAGATGATCGAGAGCCAGGGCTCTTATCATCGCAATGGAACCGAAGGCGAATGGAACTGGCCGATCGATGCCGGCGCGGGCCCTGAGGGCAAGGGCGAAGATTTCATCGACTGGAATATGTGGTTGGGCAGCCAGTTCAAGCTGGCGCCGAAGCGTGCGTGGGACGCGGACCGCTTCTTCCGTTTCCGCAAGTATTGGGATTACTCGCTGGGAATCGCGAGCGACCTTTTCTACCACGTGATTGCGCCGCTGAACATTTGCTGGGACGAGCCGCAGTTCCCGACCAAGGTGATGGCGACGGGCGGAATTTACGTGTTCAAGAAGCTGCCCGACGGGCGGCCCGACCGCGAAGTTCCGGACACCTTCCACCTGCTGGCCGAATACGCCAAGGGCCATTCGCTGGTGCTGAGTTCTTCGATGGCGAACGACACCCACATTCCCGGCATGATTCGCGGGCATGAGGGCACGATCATCATGGTGGAGCACGGGCAGTTTGAGCGCAACGTTCCGTTCATCACGGTAAAGCCGCAGGTGAAGAATATGCGCGAGAACGGCCAGGTGAAGACCGGTGGCGATCGGCGGCGAGGCCTATGAGAAGAAGTTCGGCCTCAAGGACATTCAGATTCCGATCGATCAGAAAGACATGATGGAAGCGCACATCGGCAACTTCCTGGGCTGCATGCGCACGCGCGAGAAACCACACCTGGACGTCGAAACCGGCGCCAAGGCCGTGGTGGTAATCAACCTGGCGGCGCAATCGTACCGCGAAGGCAAGACGCTGTATTGGGACGAGAAGCACTGGAAGGCTTCCGACAAGCCGATCAAGGCGTAGATATCGGCTAGGTATCGGACGCATGTGGATGGGGCAGGGCCGCGAGGCCCTGCCCCGCTTCGCGTTTTGGAACATCCTGTCCCAGGTTTGAACACTCCCTCCCCGCAGTTTCTCTGTAACTCCCCTATTTCTCACGGCAAAATACGTGCTCGCTTGGAATATTCCTGGAGGTCATCCATGTCGAGGAAGGAACGCGTACGGGAAGCGGTGAACGGCTTGCCCACGCTGGAACACCTGGTGGAACGCGCGGGGGCCGGCTGGAAGCTGGCGGCGATCGAATGGGAGCGGGAATCGGCCGCCACGCCGATCTCGGCTGCACCGGCGGTCATCGAGGAGATCCCTTTCGGGCTGCGCGTGTCCGACGATTGCTCCGGCCTGGTGGAGAGCGAACGGGAGCGGCAGATCATCATTACGGCGCTGGACATGATCGTGGAAGATCGTCCGCTTTCGCAGGTGGCCGAGGAGTTGAACCGGCGCGGCCACAGCACGCGCGACGGAAATCCATGGACGCCCTCGGCGCTATTCACACTGCTGCCGCGGATGATTCAGGTAGGTCCGCGCGTCTTCACCAGCGACGAATGGGTGACACGCAAGCAGCGGCTTCCGCGCGTGGTTTAGACGGGCCCTCAGCAGTTGGGCGGCATCGCCAGGGAACGGCAGAGGATGTCGAGGGCGAAATCCGCATCATCGGGTCCAACGGGGCGGCCCCAGCTGCGGAGCTGGCGCTCCATGATGCCGCGAGTCAGATCGGAGACGGTGAGGGCGGCTAATTCCGGGTCAATCGGCGCGGATCTCGCCGCGAGCGGCGGCGGCAGCGAACATTTGGGCCAGGTGGGCTTCGCTCTGCTGGACCAGGCGGGTGAATTCGGCGGTGAGCGGCTTGCCCTGCATGCAGAGACCGCGGAACTCCGTCATGTAAATGCGGAGAAAATCCTGGTGCTGCTCGAAGTAGTTGAGGCGGACTTTGAGGTAGGCCCCTAATTTGTCGCGCCAGGTAACGGCAGAGGTCATCGCGGCCCGGGAATCGGCGTCGAGCTGGCGTGCCTGTTCCAGCAGTGCGGCGAGATAGATCTTTTCCTTAGAGGGGAAGTAGAGGTAAAGGGTGCCCTTGGCGATGCCGGCCTGCGTCGCGATGTCCTCGACGACGGTGTCGGCGTAACCCTGGCGGGCAAACACGGCCCGCGCGGCCTGGAGAATCGAGCAGCGCCGCTGCTCGGTGGCCGCCTTACGTCCCACTGATAACTCTGACATTGACTGCCTAGTCAGAATTATACACGGCCTGGGAAGTGGGTGCTGTAGCCCCATTTGGCTGTGCTTTCCTTGAATCCTTCTCTTTAGGCAACAAATCAAAATGACTGTCCAGTCATAACAGCACTTGGGGTGGGGAAATGAAATTGTCGACATGGTCGGGGCTTTTCCCGATCGCACTATTCGCAAGCCTGGCAGGTTGCGGATCGAAAGATGCGCCGAAGGTTGCGGCACAAGCGCCTCCGCCCACGGTGGAAGTCACCGAGGTAAAGGCCGGTGACGCGGATATTTACGCGGATTTCCCGGGGCAGACCTACGCCCGAAACCTGGTGGACGTCCGGGGACGCGTGGAGGGCTACATCGAGAAGTGGCTCTTCCGTCCGGGACAGGAAGTCAAGGCGGGGCAGGCTCTTTACATTCTCGATTTGCGGCCGTTTCAAGCGCAGGTCGAGCAGGCGCAGGGAGCGCTGCACCAGAGCGAGGCCGATTTAAGTTTCGCGCAGCGGCAGGTCTCCCTGCTGCAGGCGGAAGCGAACCTGGCAGCCTCGCAATCCAATCTGGTCAAGGCCAAGCAGGATTACGAACGCCTGAAGCCCCTGGTGGAACAGGACGCCGCGGCGAAGCAGGATCTGGACGCGGCGGTGGCCGCGCTGGCCTCGGCCGAGGCGAGCGTCCGCGCCAACCAGGCCAACGTGGAGCAGGTGCGGCTGGCGACGGAGACGCAGGTGCAATCCACGCAAGGCAAAGTTCAGGCGCAGCGCGGCGCGCTGGAGACGGCGACGCTCAATGTGAAGTACGGAACGATTGTGGCGCCGATCTCGGGTTTGATCGGGGACACGTTGGTGCCGGTGGGCGGCCTGGTGAATCCGAATGCGACGCAACCGCTGACGACGATCGTTCCGCTGGACCCGATCTGGGTGCGATTCAAAGTCAGCGAAGCGCAATATCTTGCGTTTGCGGAGAAGAAGGGCGGCTCGGCGAACGACATTGCGGCGCTGCAATTGATTCTGGCGGACAACTCAATATTTCCGCAACCGGGTAAGGTCACGAACTCGCTGAATCAGGTGGACCCGAGAACCGGGACCTTGGAGCTTCAGGCCGAATTCGCCAATCCGCAGCACCGGCTGCTGCCCGGGCAGTTCGGACGGATCCGGTATGTTGCGGAGCACCGCACGGGAGTCATCCTGGTGCCGCAGCGCGCGGTGCAGCAGAACCAGAGCATCCAAACGGTATTCACGGTGGGCGCGGGAGACAAGATCGAAGCGCGCCTGGTGAAGACGGGTGCGCGGGTCGGCGATTCCTGGTTGATCGAACAGGGATTGGAAGCCGGCGACCGGGTGGTGGTGGAAGGGCTGTTGACGGTGCGGCCGGGCCTGGTGGTGCATCCCGTGCCCTATCAGGAAAAGCCGGCGGAAGCGAAGAAGGCAAGCTAGGCCATGGCACAATTTTTCATCGAGCGTCCTGTGTTCGCGATGGTGATCGCCATCGTGATCATCATTCTGGGAGGAGTAGCGATTCCGGGGCTGCCGATTTCGGCATACCCGCAGGTGGTGCCGCCCTCGGTTCAGGTGACGGCGACTTATTTGGGCGGCAATGCGCAGGATTTGGAGAAGACCGTCGCGCAGCCCATCGAAGAGCAGCTGGTCGGGCTGGACGGGATGCTCTATTACCAGTCGACCAGCGCGAACAACGGGCAGCTGGTCATCAACGTCACTTTCAAGCTCGGCACGAATCCGGATATTGCCGCGGTGCAGACGCAAAATCGTGTGAACGTGGCGCTGCCCCGGCTGCCGCCGGAAGTACAGCGGCAGGGCGTGATCGTCAAGAAGGTGTCGACCGCCTTCTTGATGGCGGTCAGCCTGGTGGCGACGGACCCGCGCTACGACGCGCTGTTCCTGACAAACTACGCGCAGATCAACCTGGTGAACCAGGTGGGCAGCCTGGCGGGAGTGGGCGAATCGCGGCTCAGCTCGCAGCAGGTCTACTCGATGCGGGTCTGGTTGAATCCGGACAAGATGACGAAGCTCGGCGTCACCGCGACCGATGTTTCGAACGCCGTGCAGGCGCAGAACCGGCAGAATCCGGCGGGCGCGATCGGGCAGGCGCCGTCTCCGCGCGGTACGGATTTTCAATACGCGGTGAGCGCTCCCGGGCGGCTGACGGATCCCAGTGAGTTCGACGATATCGTGATTCGCGCGCAGCCCGATGCATCGCTGCTGCGCGTACGGGATCTGGGCCGGACGGAACTGGGCGCGCAGACGTACAGCGGCTACAGCCGGTTGAACGGCAAGCCTTCGGCGAACGTGATTGTCTACCTGGCGCCGGGTGCGAACGCGGTGGAAACCGCGGACCAGGTGATCAAGTTCATGGACAGCGTGAAGCCGAGCTTCCCCAAGGGAATCGACTACGTGGTGCCCTACAACTCCACCATGTTTGTGCGCGCGGCGATCAAGGACGTGGTGGTGACGCTGATGGAGGCGATCGGGCTGGTCATCCTGGTGGTCTTCATATTTCTGCAAAACTGGCGCGCCACGTTGATTCCGCTGCTCACGGTTCCGGTGGCGGTGATCGGCACGTTCGCGGTGTTTCCGCTTCTGGGCTTCTCGATCAACATCACGAGCATGTTTGGTTTGGTGCTGGCGATCGGCATCGTGGTGGACGATGCGATTGTGGTGGTGGAAGCGGTGCAGCGGCACATCGATGACGGCATGAATCCGAAAGAGGCGACGGCGCGCGCGATGTCCGAGGTATCGGCTCCGGTGGTGGCGATCGCATTCATTTTGGCGGCGGTGTTCATCCCGGTGGCGTTCATCGGCGGCATCAGCGGAGAGATTTACAAGCAGTTCGCGCTGACGATTGCGGTCTCGGTGCTGCTCTCCGCGTTTAGCGCGCTGTCGTTGAGCCCGGCGCTGGCGGCGCTGCTGCTGCGCCCGCACAAGAAATCCAGGTCGTGGCTTGGGCGTCCGTTCGAGTGGTTCAACCGGGCGTTTGAATGGACCACGAACCGGTATTTGAGCGCTGTCATCCTGCTGATCCGGCGTACGGCGCTGCCGGTGCTGGTACTGTGCGCGGTTTCGTTCCTGACCTTCGGCCTGTTCAAGCGGCTGCCGGCCGGGTTCCTGCCTCCCGAAGATCAGGGAGCGTTTTTCGTCTCGATGCGTTTGCCGGACGGAGCTTCGACGGATCGCGCCGATGCCGCGGCGCAGAAGATCGAGAACGTAATCAGCAAGCTTCCCGGCGTGGATAAATACTTCGTGCTGGGCGGCCTGGATATCGCCACCGGGACTTCGAACTCCAACGTGGCGACCATCATCACGACATTGAAGCCGTGGGAGGAGCGCACCAGCAAGGACACGCAGCTGGACGCGATTCTGGGAGCGGCGCAACGCGGCTTCGCGCAGGTTCCGGAGGCGTTTACGTTCGCCTTCGGGCTGCCGCCAATTCTCGGTTTGAGCCCGACCGGCGGCTTCCAGTTCATGTTGGAAGACCGCGTGGGCGGGGACATCGCGACCCTGTCGCATGCCGCCGATGTGCTGACTGCCGCGGCGCGCAAGAGGCCGGAATTGGGGACGGTGATCAGCACGTTCCGTCCCTCGGTGCCCGGATATTCGATCGACATGGACACGGACAAATTGCAGACCATGGGGATCTCGCTGACCGACGCGTACAATACACTGCAGACGTTCCTCGGGGGACTGTACGTAAACGACTTCAATCAGTTCGGCCATACGTGGCAGGTATTGTTGCAGGCCGAGCCGGAGTTTCGCGACCAGCCTTCGTCGGTGGGGAAATTCTATGTGCGCAATTCCAGCGGCGGCATGGTGCCGCTTTCCACGCTGGCAACGATCACGCCCTCAGGCGGTCCCGACGTGATTTACCGCTACAACCGGTTCCGGGCGATCCAGCTGTTGGGAACTCCGGCGCCGGGCTACTCGAGCGGGCAGGCGAGTGCGGCGATGGAGCAGGTGGCGGCGGAGACGCTGCCGCAAGGGTATGGCTACGAGTGGACCGGCACGACGTACCAGGAAAAGCAGGCGCAGGGCAACGAGGGCGCGATTTTCGGATTCGCGGCGGTGCTCGTGTTTCTGTTCCTGGCGGCCCTGTATGAAAGCTGGTCGATTCCGTTCGCAGTTCTATTCGCGCTGCCGCTGGGGATGTTCGGCGCCCTGGCCGGCGTCTACCTGCGTTCCTACCCGTACGACATTTACACGCAGATCGGCATCGTGACGCTGATCGGTCTGGCGGCAAAGAACGCGATTCTGATCGTGGAGTTCGCCAAGGACAGCCACGAGCACGGCAAGAGCGTGCGCGATGCGGCGATGGAGGCAGCGCACTTGAGGCTGCGCCCGATTCTGATGACGTCCTTCGCATTCATCCTCGGCGTGCTGCCGCTGGTACTGGCCAGCGGGGCGAGCTCGGGCGCGCGGCGATCTTTGGGCACGGCGGTTTTCAGCGGCATGTTGAGCGCGACGCTGCTGGCGATATTCATTGTGCCGGTGCTGTACGTGATCATCGAGAGTTTTGTGGAGCGGCGTCATCCCTCAGGGTCGCCGTCGCCGGTTCCGGAGCCTGCACAATGAAGCGAATGATTCTGGTTTTCAGCGCCTTGATGTTGTGCGGCTGCACCATGGGGCCGAATTATCAGCGCCCGAAAGTGCAATTGCCAGGGGAGTTCCGGGGAGCGCCGAAGCCGGGAGCGAATCCCGAAGCTTCGCTGGCGGACACGAAATGGCAGAATCTGTTTTCCGACCAGACGCTCACTCAGATGGTCAATACGGCGCTGGCGCAGAACTTCGATCTGCTGGTAGCGGCGCAGCGTGTGGAACAAGGCCGGGCGCAACTGGGAATCACGCGCGCCAACCAATATCCGTTCGTGGATGTGCAGGCAGGCTTTACGGACGCGCGCGGTTCCAGCATTGGAGCCAACAGTTTTGTGCCCTCGGGAGCGAATTTAACCACGGCGTACACGACGGTGGGCGCGGCGCTTTCCTGGGAACTGGATGTCTGGGGGCGGCTGCGCCGGCTGACGGAAGCGGCGCGCGCCCGATACCTGGCTAGTGAAGAGGGGCAGCGCGCGGTCCGGGTTTCGCTGATTTCCGACGTCATGGACGCGTATTTTCAATTGCTGGAACAGGACCTGGAATTGGAGATCAGCCGTAAGACCGAAGGGTTGGCGCAGGACAGCTTGAAACTGGTGGAACTGCGACGGCAGCGTGGAGCGGCGTCAGGTCTCGACGTGAGCCAGGCCGAGCAGTTGGTACACACCGCCGCCGCACAAATCGCGGCGGCCCAGCGGGCGATTGCGCAGAGCGAGAATCTGCTGAGTTTCCTGCAGGGCGTGGCGCCTACGAGCCAGGGCCGAGGACGCAAGCTGGAAGAAATTCCGATGCCCTCGCAGTTGCCCGCCGGCTTGCCGGCAACGTTGTTGTCGCGCCGTCCCGACATCCGCGAGGCGGAGCAGAATCTGGTGGCGGCGAATGCAGAGATCGGTGCGGCGCGCGCGCTGTACTTCCCGCAGCTTTCGATCAGCGCCTTTGTCGGAGGGCAGAGCCGTTCGCTCTCGAATCTGGCCAGCGCTCCGGGACGGGTATACACGATCGCGCCGGGCGCGCTGCAAGCGGTTTTTCATGCCGGTCAGATCAAGAACACCGTGCGATTGAGCGAGGCGCAGCAGCGCGAGCTGTTGATCACCTATCAGAAGTCGATTTATTCGGCGCTCCGGGAGGTGGCCGATTCGCTGGTGAGTTTCGACCGGCTGCGCGAACAGCGCGATCAGGAAGAGCAGCTGGTCCGCACGTTGGAGAATACGGTGCGGCTCTCGGAGTTACGTTATCGCGGCGGGCTGGATAGCTACCTGCAGGTGCTGGATGCGCAGCGCAATCTGTTTATCGGACAGCTTTCGCTGGCGCAGTTGCGGCTGCAGGAACGGGTGAGCGTGGTGCAACTATATCGCGCGCTCGGGGGCGGGTGGAGCTAAGGCGCGCGGGCGGATGTGACGGCGACGTGGGGCTGCGCGTGCGGCGCCAGGAGGTAGGGCGGGACGCTTTCGCCGGCGAGCGAGTGATCGCGTATCGCGCGCTTCTGGGGCGGGCCGGAACTAAGATGCACGCACGTTTGGGATGGCGATGTGGGTCTCGGGCGTGTGGGCAGGAGGAAGGGCGGGACGCTTTCACCGGTGAGCGGGTGAGTGTGCGGGCGGTTGTGACGAGGAAGCGGGTCTCGTGCGTGTGGTCGGCAGGAACTGCGGGACGGCTTTCGCCGACGATCGAGCGAGCGTGTATCGCGCGCTCGGGGGCGGGTGGAGCTAAGGGCGTGCGGGCGGTTGTAAACGGCGACGCGGGTCTCTCGCCGCACGTTGGATGAGGGACAGGCTCAGGGCGGAACGGTTCAACCCTGGCGTAGAGCACAAAAAAAAGGGGAGCCCGAAGGCTCCCCTTTTTTGTCGTGCGGTTGGACTGATTTAGAAGTAGAGACGGAGCGAAAGTTGCAGGTTTCGCACGTCGCCGGTCTTGCTGGTGATCTTTCCGAAGGTGGAAAGATTGGTCGGGTTGAAGCTGGCGCCACTCCAATTCGGGTGGTTCAGGAGGTTGAACGCCTCGGCACGGAACTGGACTCCAGTCTTCTCCGTGAAGGCGAACTTCTTGAACAGCCCAGAATTGACGTTGACGAAGCCGGGGTTGTGGATCACGTTGCGGAAGCCGGCGAGCCTGAGAATTGAAGGTGCCCGGGGCAGGCTGCGTCCACAACAGTTTGCCGTTCGAATCGGTCGTGGTGAACCAGTACTTGGATTCACCGGCGCCGTTCGCCGCGATGTCGTGCACCACGGTAGGCGTGGCGTTCATCACCCAGAACTGGCCACCGCCAGACATGCTGCCATCCTGGCCGACGCCCGCGTAATCATTGCTCGCGGCCACCGAACTCGGAGTGCCGGTCTGCGCCTGGAAGATACCGCTCAACTGCCAGCCACCGGCAATTGCTTTCAGGGCGCGGTTCGAGGTGCTCTTGAAGAAGGGCAGCTCGTACATCCAGTTCATCACCATAACGTGGCGGACATCGAAATCGCTCTGTCCCCAGAGGTTACCCGCATAGTAGGTGTTCGGGATGATGTCGCGTTGGGCGGAGTTGCTGTCCATCGACTTGCTCAGCGTGTACGCCAAGCCGGCCGAGAAGCCGTGCACAAAACGGCGGGTCACCGCGATCTGCAACGAGTTGTAGATCGACTGGCCCACGTTGTCGGTTTCGCGGATCGAATTGTAACCCTTGTACGGACGCAGGGCATCCAGGGCAATGCCCGGGTTGGCCAGCACCGTCGCGATGGTCGGCTGGTTGATGTCGCTTTCGCGCTGCAGGTGCAGACCGCGGCGGCCGACGTAAGCCACCGAAACCATGGTGGCCCACGGCAGCTGCCGTTCGACCGTCAGGTTCCAGTTCCACGCTTCCGGATTCTTGAAGGTCTTGCTCTGTGTCGTCACGGTCAAGGGAAGCAGGTTGGTGGAAGTGCCACCGGGGTTATCCACGCTGCCGCCGGTCACATTGGCGGTGGGCTGGAACGGCGGGTTGCCGCCCAGGAAGACGGAGTCGCTGACACCGAGGCGAGTGATGAAGCGGCCCGCGCCGGTGCGAATGACGGTCTTGTCGTTGATGCCGTACGCGATACCGACGCGCGGCTGGAAGTCATTCCACTGGATATCGCTGTAACGCGCGGGAACTTTTCCGCCGCGGAACAGGTATTGAATCGACGGATCGGTGGATGCCGGGAAGCGTCCGATTCCGGCGGACGGGAAGCCGTTGCCGGGGATCACGAGCCCGTTGTAAATGTCGCCCGAGCCAGGGATGATGGTGCCCTTGGTAGCGCCGGTGCCAACCACGGTGACCGCCTTGGTGGGGTCATAGAAGGTGGGATCGAATACCGCCATGTTGCCCCACAGCGTGTGGTAGGGCACGATGACGGAGTAACGGACGCCGTAATCGATGTGCAGTTTCTGGGAGGCCTTCCAGCTATCGCCGGCAAAACCTTCCCACATGCTGCCGCGGAACGGCGTGTAGGCGCGGCTGCCGAGTTCGGAGTACGTATCGAACAGGCCCAACGCTACGTTACCGACGGCGGCACCGGTCGAGGGCAAACCCGAGCGGGTGTCCGTGAAGGCGAACTGACCGTTCTGGTTGTTGGTGCAGGTGGGGCAGGCGCTGACGTTGATTTCGTCGTTATCGTTCTCGCCGGATTTCTCATAGAGCATGCCGAACTTAATGGTGTGGCTGCCCTTCACCCAGGTCAGCTTTTCCGAAAGGTTATAGATCGGGCCAGCCGAGTGCGAGGGGTACGGACCGCCGTTGAGGCCGGAGAAGTTGCCGAGGTTGACGGTCGGAATGCGCGTCGGAATCAGCTTACCCGCGGGGAAAATGTACGGATAGTTGATGCCCGCCTTGGTGCGGTCGAAGTAGTTCGCGGTGTCAACCGGGATATACACATCGTCCAGGCTGGCCGTCGCCAGTAATTCGTTGACCATCGTCGGGCTGATCGTCCAGATGTGGTTCAGCGAGTTGGTCTGGTTCGGGCGATTGAAGAAGCGCGGAGTCAGGTTTGAACCGCCGTCCGTCGGAAGGTATTCGAAGTAGGCGTAGTTCATGCGGCGGAACTGGATGCGCTGGCTGTCCGTCGGGTTGAAATCCGCCGACCAGGTATCTTTGCGCTGATGCATGGGGTGGTTCGCCGCGTACACCCAGTTCTGGTTTCCATTGAGGAAGCCGCTGATGTTCGGGGTGGGATACGCCTTGAGAATGCCCATACCGCTGGGGCTCTGCTGGCTCACCGGGATGATGTTGTTGGCGAAGGGCACGCCCGTCGTCGGATCCTTAAGAACCACGGATTTGCCGTACCAGACATTGGCCGGATTCAGCAGTTCGCTGAAATCGCCGGTTCGCATCTGGAGTGACGGCACCGAGAGCGTGGGAAGGTCGGTGGTCCGCTGACGAACCCATTCCTGACCCCAATACCAGAACACCTTGTTCTTGTTGTTGTTGAACTTGCCGGGAATGTAGAACGGTCCGCCGACGTTGTAGCCGAACTGGTTGTAGTTGATCGGCGCCACAAAGTTCTGGCCGGCAGTATGGTTACGCGCCCAGGTGTTGGCGTTGAATGCATCGTTACGGACGTAATCGTAAGCCGCGCCATGGAACTGGCTACCGCCGCTCCTGGTGAGAATGCGAATCTGTCCGCCCGACGAACGGCCGAATTCCACCGAGTAGGCAGCGGTGAGGATCTGGATTTCCGAGGTCGAGTCTACATCGGCCGCGCCGATGCTGGAACCGTTGGAGCGCGTACGGACGGCGGGTGCGCCGTCATAAGTGACCAGACTCTCCGGTGTGCGGGCTCCGTTGATGTTGCTGGGGCCCTGGCTCATGCCGAAAGAATTACCGGCCAGGTTTCCGCCGCGCGTGCCCGGAACCAGGTTGGCCATGAAGATCGGGTTGCGACCATTCAATTCGAGGCTGTCGATCTGCTCGCGGGTCATGTCCTTGGAAACGGTGGCAGATTCCGTTTGCAGGGAAGTCGCAACTCCCGAAACTTCAACAGTCTCGGTCGCGGCACCCACGGTGAGAGTGATGTCCGCGCTGAGTGCGCCGCTGGCGTCGAGTTTATTGTTCGGGCTCTCGTACTTCTTGAACCCGGCAACTTCGACGCGGATAACGTACAAGCCAGGCGGGATGTTGGTTACTGTGTAGTAACCGGAATCGTTGGTCGTGGCTTGGCGGTCCAGACCGGATTCGTTCCTGACGCTGACTTTTGCTTTCGGAACAATGGCTCCGCTGGGATCTTTCACAAACCCTGAGATCGAACCCAAATCGGACTGCGCGAAAGCGAAACTTGTACAGAGCAGGAAAACCAATGCGAGTGTCACGGCTCGCAGCGAACGTACACGGTTCATTCAATACTCCCTGAAGCTTAAATTGAAATCAGCCCGTAGCCGGGCTGTAGTTCTGTACTTCTTCGAGCCCCCAGGGTCGGGCGGAAAATCTTTTTACCTATGGCAATGCGCGCCACTTTCCCGCTAGACTCCCAAGCTCCCATTTTTGTAAAGGCTCAAATCAATATAGACCTGGAAAATCGCTGGGCGCAAGCAAAGATTTGCTCTGTGGCAATATGTCACGGTTACGTCATCAATGCCGCGTAAATATCTACCAAAAAAGGAATAATCCCGCCTTCCAAGAGCTGAAATTATGCCAAATTTCGGATTTTCAGGGGTGGTCTGCTTAGCACGTGAAAACTCCCGGCTGGGGCGGCAAAATTGCCCTTCGCGGAGTATCGGGGGAGAAACGGTGGAGAGGGAGGGAGAAAAGCGGGGAAAGGCGAGGGCAAAAAAAAACCGGGACCGCCTAGGCTGGCAGTCCCGGTGCACCAATGAGATGCGGAAATGTTTCTTACTTTAAAAGCTGAATCTGAGCGACAGTTGCAAGTTGCGCGCGAGACCGGTCTTGCCGGTGATCATTCCAAACTGACTCGATGTCGGGTTGAGGTTGGGACCGCTCAGATTCGGATGGTTGATGAAGTCATAGGCCTCCGCACGGAACTGAAAGTTGCTCCGCTCATTGACCTTGAAAGTTTTCAGCAGCGCGAGGTTCCAATCCTGAATACCAGGTTGGTAGACGGAATCGCGCACTCCGCTTTGCAGGTTAAACGTGCCGGCCGCGGGCTGCGTCGCATTGGCGGTGAAGTACTTGGGCGATGACGCAGTGGTGACGGGTCCGGCGAAGGCTCCGGTAGAGATCTGCGGAACTCCGTTCAGAATCCAGAACTGACCCTGGGAGCCGCAGCCGAAGCTGCCGAACTCGCCGACGCCCGCGAAATCGTTGTTAGTTCCGATACCGCATGGGGCGCCTGTCTGGAATTGCGCGGTGCCTGCCACTTCCCAACCACCGAGCATCTTTCCCCGGAGGTTGTTCTGGCCTTTGAAGAACGGCAGGTCGTAAATGTAGTTGATGATCGCGACGTGCCGGGTGTCATATTCCGACGGTCCCCAGAGGTTGCTGGTGTTGTAGGTATCGGGGACGATGTCGCGATAGTTGGAACTGCCATCCATGCTCTTGGAGTAGGTGTACGTGAAGCCGAAGCTGTAGCCTCTCTTGAAGGCGCGGCTCCAGGAGATCTGCAGGGAATTGTACGTGGAGTTCACGCCGGATTCCTCTTCCTGGATGGCGGCGAAGCCCTTGAAGGGGCGCAACGCGTTGACGTTTACGCCGGGGTTGGCTTGCAGGGCGCCGACGGTGGGCTGGTTGATGTCATAGACATCCCACGCGTGCAGACCGCGATGCGCAACATAGCCGACGGAGAGCAGCGTGTTCAATGGGAGTTCGCGCTGCACGGTGACATTCCAGTTCCAGGCCTCTGGCGGTTTCAAGTGCTGATTGAGCGTGGTGATGGTCAGGGGCGCGGCGGTGCCGCTGGTTAAGGACGCGCCGGGATTGTCCACGGACACATTGTTGACGGTGACAAAAGGCTGGAAGGGCGAATTGCCGCCCATGAACACGTTGTCGAGAAGACCCATGCGGGTGGTGAAGCGTCCGGCCCCGGCGCGGATCACGGTTTTCGAATCGAGCTGGTAGGCGACGCCGAGACGGGGCTGCCAGGTGGTGGCGGTATCGATATAGCTCGAAGGAATATTAGGCGCGAAGAGGCTGCTGCAGGATGCGCCATCGCACTGATTGGCGGTGCCGGGGGTGGCGGCGAGGACGCGGCCCACCGCGGAGTTCGGGAAGGAGCTGTACCCGGGGATCACGACGCCGTTGTAAGCGTTGCCAGTGCCGAGGATCACGTTGCCGGTTTTCGGATCTACGGTCACGGCTTGAGCCTGATTATAGAGAGCGCCGTTGAAGTAGTCCGAGTTTCCCCATAGGGCATGGAAGCCCTGAGTGGTGGTGACGCGAATGCCGTAATCGAGGTGCAGCTTGGCGGAAACCTTCCAGGAATCCTGCAGGAACTCCTCGAAGATGGCGCCGCGCCAGATGGTTTGCGCGCGCGGGCCGATTTCGGTATAGCTATCGGCGAGACCGAGAGCGAGGTTGGCAATGCCAACGCCGGAGGTCGCGCCCAAACCAGTGCGGCCGTCGGTGAAGGTGAAGGTGCCGTTCTGATTGCTGGCGCCGCCGGGCACGGTGGAGACGTTGATCTGGTCGCCATCGTTTTCACCCGAATATTCCAGCGAAACGCCGCCTTTGATGGTGTGATTGCCCCAGACTTTGGTGAGGGTGTCGCCGCCGGTCCAAATCGGTCCCGAGGAATGGGAGGGATACGGTCCGCCGGAGAGGCCGTAGAAGTTCGGTACATTCGCGGTCGGGATCTTCTGAGGCAGGTCCTTGCCCTGCGGAATCAGGTACGGATAGTTGATGCCGAACTGGGTGCGATCGAAACCGGCGAGCGCCGTATTCACAGGAATGTAGACATCGTCCAGGCTGAAGGTGGCGCGGGCCTCGTTGATCAGCGAGGGGCTGATGGTCCAGGTCCAGGAGACGGTGTTGGTCTGGTTGGGACGGTTGAAGTATTTGCCGGTAAGGCCCGAGCCCTGGTCGAAGGGCTGATATTCCAGGTACGAAGCGTCGGTGCGGCGGCCGGAGATGTGGTGCTTGTCGGAGGGCTGGAGGTCGATATTGATTGTGCCCTTCCGCTGATCGATGGGGTGCGGCGCGGTGGCAAGCCAGTTCTGGGTACCGCTCAGAAAGCCGGCGGTTGCCTGCGGATAGGCGCTGAGAATACCGGTGCCGTTGGGGCTCAGCCGACTGGTGGGGATGATGTTGCCGGCAAACGGGGTGCAGGATGCAGCGCCAACGGAGGGGCAAGTCGCGGGATCGTAAACAACGGTTCCGGTCTTGTACCAGGGGTTGGGAGCGAGCAACTCGCTAAAGTTGCCGGCGCGCATCAGGTTGGTGGGCACGGCTTGAGTCTGGGTGTCCACGAGGCGATAGCGAATCCAGTCTTCGGCGACGAAGAAGAATAATTTATCGCGCAGGCGGTCCGTGACTTTGGGAATCCACGCGGGACCGCCGACGCTGCCGCCGAAATTGTTGTAGCGGAAGGGCGCGGCGTTGGTGGTGAGGGAGCTCAAGTTGCGCGACCAGGTGTTGGCGTTCAGATCGGAATTACGGAAGTACTCGTAGAGGCTGCCGTGAAAATCGCGCGTACCGCTCTTGCTGATGATGCGGATCTGGCCGCCGGCCGCGCGTCCGTATTCGGCGGAATAGTCGGCGGTCAAGACCTGTACTTCCTGCACGGCATCGACGTCGGCGACGCCGATTACGGCGCCGTTGGCGCGAGTGCGGAGAGAAGGTGCGCCGTCGAAGGTGACGATGGTGTCCTGGGTACGGGCGCCATTGATCTGGAAGGGCTCGCCGCCGCCGACGGCGAAGTTGAAGTCGCCCATGGTGCCGCCGCCGCGCACACCGGGAAGGGTTTGCGCCATGTATAGGGGATTGCGGCCGTTCAGTTCCTGACTCTGAATCTGAGTGCCGGTGATTTCACCCTGCACGGAGCCGGAGTCGGTTTGCAAAACTGCCGCCGTGGAAACTACTTCCACGGTCTCCGTGGGGCTGCCCACGGTGAAGACGGCATCCAGGGACAGCGCGGAGTTGGCGGTTAAGCGGTTCTGTTTACTTTCAAACCTTTTGAAGCCCGGAGCTTCGGCAATCATGCTGTAGCTGCCGGGCGAGAGGTTCGGGACGGTGTAGTAGCCCGAATCATTGGTGGTAACGGGATGTGCTTCTCCGGTGGCTTCGTTGGTGACTACCACCCTGGCTTTGGGGACGACGGCGCCTGAGGGATCTTTGGCGAAACCCCCGATGGATCCGTAATCCGATTGTGCGTACGCGGCGCTGGAAACCAGTGCGCAGAATAGCAATACACGCGATAACGTGCCGATATAGCTGACGCGGCTCACACGTATCTCCCTGTTATAAATTTTGTTTGACTAACCGAGACTTTGTTTCGCAACTGTGATGTTTTCGCAGTTGCGCCTCTATCCCACTGGGCTGTTCTTTGATCCGATTATAGTTCCGCATTCCACCTACGGGTCATGGCTAAATGGAGCCAAAGCAGGATAAACTCACACTCATGACTTCACGACGAACGCCTGTGTTCGTAGCTGTAGCAGCCCTGTCCGCTTGCCTGCTGCACGCACAAACGGCCCCTAAAATCACGACTCCCAAAGAAGCGCTCGGCTTCAATCTGGGCGACGACTACCAGGTCGCCAACTACACCCAACTGGAAACCTACTGGAAGAAGCTCGCGACCGAGAGTTCTCGCATGAAACTCGAGAGCATCGGCAAGACCGAAGAAGGACGCGACCAGTGGATGGCCATCATCACCTCGCCCGAGAACATGAAAAAGCTCGCGCGTTATAAAGAAATCGCAGGCAAGCTGGCACACGCGGAGGGCGTGAGCGAGCAGGAGGCGCGCGCGCTGGCGAAGGAAGGCAAAGCGATCGTGTGGATCGACGGCGGATTGCACGCCAGCGAGACGGTGGGCTCGCAGCAGTTGATGGAATGGGTTTACCAGATGGTGAGCCGCAGCGATGAAGAGACCATGCGTTTTCTCAACGACGTGATTGTGCTCTGCGTGCAGGCCAACCCGGACGGGCAGGAGCTGGTGGCCAACTGGTACATGCGCGAGAAAGATCCGATGAAGCGCAGTATGAACGGCCTGCCGCGGCTGTATGCGAAATACGTGGGTCACGACGACAATCGCGATTTCTACATGTCGAACATGAAGGAATCCACAAACATGAACAAGCAGTTGTTCATCGAGTGGTTTCCGCAGATCATGTACAACCATCACCAGACGGGTCCGGCGGGCGCGGTGGTTTTCATTCCGCCGTTCCGCGATCCCTTCAACTACAATTTCGATCCGCTGGTGCCGCTGGGAATCGAGATGGTCGGCACCGCGATGCACAGCCGGCTGGTGGCCGAGGGCAAGGGCGGGAGCGCGATGCGCACCGGCGCGAATTATTCGACGTGGTGGAACGGCGGATTGCGCACGGTCACGTACTTCCACAACATGATCGGCATTCTCACCGAGATCATCGGCAATCCGACGCCGATGCAGATTCCGGTGATTGCCGATAAGCAGCTGCCGCAAGGCGATTGGCCGATGCCGATCAAGCCGCAGGAATGGCACTATCGCCAATCGATCGATTATGAGATGACCCAGAATCGGGCGATGATGGACCTGGCTTCGCGGTATCGCGAGACGTGGCTGTTCAACATCTGGCGGATGGGCACGAACTCGATCGACAAGGGCAATCGCGATACCTGGACGGTGACGCCGAAGCGCATCGCCGCGATGGAAGCGGTAGCGGCGGCGAGCCCGCAGGCTGCCGGCGGCGGAGGCGCGGCGGACGCGGAGGCAGAGGCGGAGCAGCGGCGGCCCCGGCAGCTCCGGCGGCGGGCGGCGATGTTCCGGGTGGCGGCGGCACGTTCGGCGGCTTCGCGCGCTCGATCCCGATGGACGTGTACAACACGGTGCTGCACGATCCTAAACTGCGCGATCCGCGCGGCTACATCATTCCCTCTGACCAGGCGGATTTCGCCAACGCGACGGAGTTCATCAACGCGCTGTTGAAGAACGGCGTGGCGGTGCAGAAGGCGACCGCGGCGTTTGCGGTGGCCGGCAAGAACTATCCAGCGGGGTCCTACGTGGTGAAGGCGGCGCAGGCGTTCCGCCCGCACGTGATGGACATGTTCGAACCGCAGGATCATCCTAACGATTTCGCTTACCCGGGCGGTCCGCCGAAGCGCCCTTACGACATCACCGGCTGGACGCTGGCGATGCAGATGGGCGTAGAGTTCGACCGCATTCGCGATGGCTTCGACGGGCCGTTCACCAAGGTCACCGGACTGCTCCCTGCGCCGGCGCGATCGGTGAGCGGGGTTTCGAGCCCGGCCGGATACCTGATCAGCCACCGCATCAACAATTCCTTCGTGGTGATCAACCGGCTGCTCAAGGCGAATGCCGATGTCTATTGGTTGAAATCGGCGGAGAAGGTGGATGGCGAAGATCTGGGCACAGGGGCGATCTGGGTGCCGGCGTCGCCGGCGGCGAAGGCGGTACTGGAGAAGAGCGCCAAGGATAGCGGCGTGCCGGTGCATGGCGTCGCGAAGGCTCCGACGGGTGACGCGATGAAGCTCAAGCCGATCCGGGTCGGGCTGTTCGATCAGTACGGCGGATCGATGCCTTCGGGTTGGACGCGCTGGCTGTTCGAGCAGTACGAATTCCCGTTCCAGGTGGTTTATCCGGCGGGGCTCGATGCGGGCGATCTGAAGAGCAAGTTCGACGTGATCGTGTTCACCGACGGCGCGATTCGCCGCGGCGGCGCGGGCGGACGCGGCGGTGGCGGCGGCGGCTTCGGCGGCGCGCCGGATCCGGAGACGATACCGGCCGAGTACCAGGCATCGCTGGGCCGGATTTCCGATGACAAGACGATGCCGCAGCTCAAGAAATTCGTGGAATCGGGCGGCAGCATCGTGACCATCGGCAGTTCCACCAGCATTGCCGAAGTCTTCGGCATTCCGGTGAGCAGCCACCTGGTGGAGAAGGGGCCGGACGGTAAGGACCGTGCGCTGCCGGGAGAGAAGTTCTATATTCCCGGATCGCTACTCAAGACGCATATCGACAATACGAATCCGCTGGCCTACGGCATGCCGGAACAGGTGGACGTCTTCTACGACAACAGTCCGGTATTCCGCATGGGGCCGACTGCGGCCATGAAGAAGACCAACACGGTGGGGTGGTACAGCGGCACGGATGTGTTGGATAGCGGCTGGGCGTGGGGCCAGCAATACCTGGACGGCGGCGCGGCGGTGGCCGAGGCGACGGTCGGGGAAGGCAAGGTAGTGTTGCTGGGACCGGAGGTAAACTTCCGCGATCAGCCGCACGGCACTTACAAACTGCTGTTCAACGGTCTCTATTACGGATCGGCGAAGCCGGCAGCGTTGAAGTAATAAGTCCATCAGTTGAAATACATCAAGCCGCTCCCTCCGGCCGGGCCCATTCGGCTGTGAGGGAGCGGTTGACCGCAGATTCCGCCCCGAAAATTTCGAGCCACTGTCATCGCACGTCTGGGTGTGGACGTCAACCGCGGCTCTTCCGTAAACAGACTGCGCGTGGAGTAGCGCACGTGCTCCGCCAACCTGGTTCCGGCTAAGTCATTGAGTGGTGTAGGGCGCTCCGGTATCCCCCAATTTCCGTTAGTGACCGGTATTGGGACTTACTGTGCCGGATGCGGGACCAGCATCGCGACTCCATAAACCTTTCCGGCGATGCCATCCTGTACGAAAACGATCACCCTTCCGGCATCCGCGGGGACCGTCACGGTTTGAGAAAACGCCGTACCGTGTTTGATCGAACCGATTTTGCGCAGGCTGCGCAGGATGGCGACGTGGTGCAGCTCCCGGCCTTTATTTTCTCCGGCGGCGACTTGCGAGGTGCCGCTCTCATCGGCTAGCGCGAGCATGACGTCGGCGGATTTCGCGGGCGGGTCGATCTCCACGCGAACTCCCGATTCGGTCCGCGTCAGGCGGACGCCGAGTTTTTCGCGGGCACGGGCGCGGGCGATTTCCTGGTTGGCGCGTCCGCTGTCATTGCCGACGAATTCGGTGACACCATCGATCACCATCTGCGGCGTATACGGCTCCTTAGCGCCCAACGCGCGCGCGTAGGATTCCTGACGGAGGGTGGTGGCGTGAGAAGAGTAGGGGTCGCGCCATCCCAGGCGGTCCCAGTAATCCACGTGCTCACTGAGGACCACGACTTCATGATCGAGTGACGCGAGGAGGCGATCGGCCGGAGGGCAGCTGGAACAGCCCTCGCTGGTGAACAGCTCGACAAGTACCGGGGCACGCGCAGGCTCCGCTGCCGTGGCCAGAAAGCTCCCCAAGGCTGCTGCGATGACAATGCGAAACACCATGTTCTTCCTTCCTACCATATATGACGCGAGGAGGCTGGTAAATTCCCTGCCGGGGTATGTGGCGTGCAGTATTTGTCGTACGCTATTCTCATGTGGATGCGAGCGGGCCGCTGGGTGGCCGTCTTGTGCGTTCTGCCGGTTCTGTACGGAGCCGTGCCCTCGCCGGGGGCGTGGGTGCCGATTCGCTGGCCGTGGACTGACGCGCGTTCGCTCGAACTGCTCGCCGGCACGCCGGTCAACTGTCTCCTGCTGAAAGACTACTCTGCGGAAATGATCGCGGCCGCGCAGGCACGCGGCGTCGCGGTACTGGCGGTGCTCAACCCCGGCGGCGATATCGATGCAGCGGTAGCGGCGAAGGTGGACGGGATTGTGCTGGAAGGCGAATTTCCAGAAGGCACGGCTGCTCGCGTGACGGGCATTCCGGTGATTCAACTGGGATCGCGCAGCCGCATGCCGCTTGGGTCGGGAGCGCCGATTGTGGCCACCAATCAGGGAGTCTGGCCCGGCATCTCGGCCGATGAGGAAGGCGCTAAGAAGTCTGGCCCGACGTCTTCGGTGTGGATCGATACGAATACCGGCTTCCTGCGCGCGGTGCGTTCGTGGGGCAACCCGACGGTGTGGATCGCGAATCTGCCGCCGGCGAAGACCGTGGTCTCTACCACACGATATCTGCAAGTAATCGCCGATGCTGCCGCTTCCGGCGCCCGCTGGGTGATCGCTTTCGATGACGATCTGGTGCCGCGCCTGGCCGCGCGCGACGAAGCAGCCATGGGCACCTGGAAGCGAATGACGGCGCTACTGCTGTACTTCGAGCAGCATCCCGAATGGCGCGCCTTGCCCGAGGGCGGGACGCTGGCTTTGGTACAAGACCCGGCGAAGGGCGGTTTGCTTTCCGGCGGCATTCTGGACATGATCGCCGTCAAACATACGCCGGTTCGCGCGATCCCGCGGCAGCAACTCTCGGCTGCGGCGCTTTCCGGCGCGACGATGGCGGTCAATGTGGATGCGGATGCGCTGACGCCGGAGCAGAAGGAAATTCTTCGCAACTTCACGCGCGGCGGCGGCACCCTGCTCACCGGGCCGCCCGGATGGAGGGACCCGACGCCGGGCGCCGGCAAGATCACTCTCGAGAAGGAAGAACTCGAGCGGCTCAACGATATCTGGCACGACGTGAATTCCATGATCGGCCGGCGCAATATGGGAGTGCGGCTCTTCAATGTGGCGTCGATGCTCTCCAACTATCTGGCGGCGTCGGATGGCAAGACCGCAGTGGTCCACCTGGTCAACTATTCGGATTATCCGGTGGAGAACGTCGCCATGCACTTCGTGGGCGAATTCAAGCACGCAACTCTGAGCGGCCCCGATATCACCGGCAAGGCGCTCGAAATCTATAAGACCGAAGAAGGCTGGGGCGTGGACGTCGACCGGGTCGGCGTGTGCGCCACCATCACACTGGAGAAATAGCATGACGCGTAGAGATTGGATCGCGATGATCGCGGCGACTCCGGCCGCCGCCCCGCTGCTGAAAGGCGCTGTTCAGCCGCCGGCTGCCCCTGTCGCCATCGCCAAATGCGCTTCTTACGATGAGGACGTCGCCGCTAAAATGGCTGCGATGTTCGACCAGTTGGGCGGCATTGACAAGCTGGTTCGCAATAAGACCGTCACCATCAAGGTGAACATGACGGGGGCGCCGAGCCAGCGCTTTCAAGGGATGGCGCTCGGGCTGACGCACTACACTCACCCGAAAGTAGTCGGCGCCACCGCCTATTTGCTGGGGCGGGCGGGGGCGAAGCGGATACGTTTCGTGGAAAGCCCCTGGGCGACGGCCGCGCCGCTGGAAGACGTGATTCTGGATTCCGGTTGGAATTTGCGCGCGCTGCAATCGGCGGCGCCCGGCGTGGAGTTCGAAAATACCAACGCGCTTTGCAAGCGCAAGAAATACGCGCGTTTCAAGTTTCCCGGTACCGCGCACATGTACCCCGAGTACGTGATGAGCCAGGCGTACGAAGACACCGACGTTTTCGTCAGCCTCGCCAAACTGAAGAACCATGCGGATTGCGGAGTGACGCTATCGCTGAAGAACTGTTTCGGGAATGTTCCGGCCTCCATCTATGGCGACGATGCCGGAATCGACGAACCCAACGAGAGCCCCACCAAAGGCCGCGCCGCGGTGGTCCACTTTGGGAAGCGCCAGCCGGCGAAGATCGCACCGGCTGCCTTGCACGATGCGAGGGTACAACCCGGCGTCACCGATACGGCGGGATTCCGCGTCTCGCGCGTGGTGGCGGATCTCGCGGTGGTGCGGCCGATCCACCTGCAGATTATCGACGGCGTGGAATCCACCGCCGGCGGCGAAGGGCCGTGGATTCGCGGCGTACGCGTCGTGAAGCCGGGACTGCTCATCGCGGGGCTGAACCCGGTGTGCACGGACGCGGTCTCCACCGCCGCCATGGGCTACAACCCGCGCGCGACGCGCGGTACCGCGCCTTTCCGCAATGCGGACAACACGCTAATGCTCGCGGAGGCTCACGGCGTGGGCACGACCGACCTGAAGCGCATCGATGTTCGCGGTGTTTCGATCGAGCAGGCTCTCTACCGCTACGATAGCTAATAGATGCCCGCGCGCAAACGGACCAACCGTTCGTATCACGTATTCCGGCTGAAAACCTGGGATGCGTTTCTGAAGCTGGTGATCCAGCCGCCATACTCCAACTGGGCGTTTCGTGGGGAGCGTGACGAGCGCTGGCCGCTCTACAGTTCGCTTTCCCGCTATTTGATGAATTTCGGCGTGGATGCGTCGGCATGGCCGGAGCAGGAAGCCCGTATCATTCGCGTGTTCAAACGCAAAGCTCACCAGTTCCTGACGCAGCCTCCGGAGCCGGACGATGATTTTCAGTGGCTCGCCCTGATGCAGCACCATGGCGCGCCCACGCGGTTGATCGATTTCACCTGGTCGCCCTACGTGGCCGCCTTTTTTGCGCTGGAACGAACATTAAACGATGGCGTGGTGTGGGCGATGAATCCGGGCGCGATCGATAGCAGCCGCGCCAACCGGCCGCGCCGCATGGATCCCAGGGTCAAAGGGAATCTCAGCCGGTATTACTTGAAGGGCACGAATCGCCTGATCTGGATGGGTGAGCCGCACACGATGAACCGCCGCCTGATCGCGCAATCGGGGACCTTCGCCGTGCCCGGCGTGCTGGATGTTCCGGTGGAAGAGATCCTCAGCGATCGCGATCAGGAGAATATTTTGGCCAAGTTCGTCCTGACCAACGCGGTTCGGGAGATCGGCATGCGCGAGCTCTACCGGATGAACATCACTTATGCCACGCTGTTTCCGGATCTGGAGGGGCTGGCGCGCTCCATGGGCTATGAACTGGAGTTCCACTGGGCGTACAATCCGCGCACGCTAGAGAAGTTTCACACGTAGTGCGCGATTAATTCTCGGTCGGCATCTTCTCGGCTTTGTCCACCACGATGGTGACGATGGGAAGCTTGCGGGGTTCCAGCTTCATGCCCAGGCTCTGTACGGCGGTAAAGAGCGAGCCTCCGGGATCGCTGGCGGCGTCTGCGGGCGAGGACGAACTCGGCGCCGCTGCCGGCACGTTCGCTCCGGCCGCGCGGGCAGCGTTCAACATGTCGTCCCGGGAGATATCGAACGCCATATCGTAGTCGCCTTTCAGTTCCGTCATATCCACAATCGGACGATCCACGAGCGGAGTAAGCCCTTCGGCGAGCAGAGGCATGGTGGCTTTGGTGATTTCGAAATGAAGATTCTTGCCGTCGGCCGACGGGGTCACCTTTTGCCGCATTCCGGTGCCGGTGGAAACGTCGGATCCGCCACTCTTCGATTGATTGATGGTCACCGAGCTGCTTCCGGTAACCGCGGGATTGGGTGCGCCTTCGGCGGAAGCCGGCGGCTGCTCCGTCTCCTTCATTTTGATTCCGCCTTTGCCGACCACCATCGCGTAGACCTTCTGCTCCCGGTTCTCGCGATGCACCTCCAGCTTGAAGCGCTCGGCCAGCAGGGCCTGCAGCATCTGGGGAACCTGCTCTTTCGTGGCGCCCGCCGGCAGGTTGGCTACGACATCGAAGCGCTGCGCGGTGGGCACCATCCAGGCCGGCCCTTGCACTTGAAATGATTTGACGTCGTACGCTCTCATGATCAGCTGCATGAGGGTGAAATTTCCAATATCGACCCGGGTGCCATCGATCTTCATTCCTGACGTGGATTTTGCCGGCCTGAATCATCTCAGGCGTAATCGGTTGCGACGGTTTCACAGAGGCCACGTCGAACGTGAGCGCTCCCGCCGGAGTCTGCCCATGCAGCGAAGCCACGGCGAGGATCAAGCCCGCACAAATATTGCGCATAGCGGTATTGTCCGACAGGCATCCAGGCATTGCAAATTGACCCCGGCAGGCAGCCCCGGCATAGCGGCAAGCTACGGGTTGAGGCGGAAGGCACATGTTACAATCGGGGAAAATACAGGAAGAGGTGCCTACGTATGGCCCAAGAGCATCAGGACGATAAGCAAGGTAAAGATGTTTCGCGCCGCGACCTATTGAAAGCGGCCGGAGCCGTGACCGCTGTAGCCGCCGTCACCGCGAATCGGGCTCCCGCGATCCAGAAGGTGAGAGCCGCGAACGACCAGGTGCAGTTCGGCATGATCGGCACCGGAAGCCGGGGAAGCTATCTCCTGAAGCACCTCAAGGGCATCGATAACGGCCGCTGCGTAGCGCTTTGCGATATCAACGCCGAGAACCTGAAGCACGGCGTGGATACGATCGGCACCAATCCGAAGACCTTCAAGGATTATCGCGAACTGCTTTCCCAGAAGGATGTCGACGCCGTCTTCGTGACGACTCCCTTATTCGTCCACTTCCCGGTCACCAAGGACGCCCTCCAGGCCGGCAAGCACGTGTTCTGCGAGAAGTGCCTGGTCTTCAAACCTGACGAGGTGCATGCGCTGCGCGCTCTCGCGCTGGAACACCCCAAGCAGACGCTGCAGACCGGCTTACAGCGCCGCTATAGCTACTTCTACCAGACGGTGAAGAGCATGGTGGACAAGGGCATTCTGGGCGACGTGCACCACATTCACGCGCAGTGGCATCGCAACATGGTAAACAAGCCGAGTTCGCTGTGGACGATGAAGCCCGGCGGCGAAGGCAACATTGCCAACTGGCGCGTTTTCCGCTCCATGTCGGGCGGTCTCACGGCGGAACTGACCTCGCACCAGGTGGACGTAGCAGATTGGATGTTCGGATCTTCGCCGGAATTCGTGATGGGCCTGGGCAGTCTGGATACACTCCACGACGGCCGCGACGTGTACGACAACATTCAGTTGATCTACCGCTATCCCAAGGGTCAGAAACTTACGTATTCCTCGGTCAGCACCAATAGCTTCCTGCCGTACTTCAACGCCGGCCGCGCGGAGATGGGCGAGATCATCATGGGCACGGATGGCACGGTAGAGATCACCGTGGGCGCGGACGGACAGCCGCCGATCGCCTGGTGGTATCGCGAACCGCCGAAGGCTGTCGCGGAGACCACGAAGGCCGGAGAAAAGAAGAAGGCGTTCGTCGCCGGGGCGACGATGGTTGCGTCGGGCGGAGCCGCTACGCCGATCCCGATCATGACCGGCGATCTGGATTTCACCGGCAAGGAAGGCTTTCTGGATAAGGAAGTGAAGTTCGCCAAGCGGTGGCTCACCACCAAGGGCGTCATCATCCAGGAAGAGCAGCGCAATCCGGTTGACACGGAACTGGAGAGCTTCTTCCAGAATTGCCGCGACGGCAAGAAGCCGAAGGCCGATATCGAAGTGGGTCTGGCCGATTCGGTCGCGGTCATTCTTTCCAATCAGGCGATGGACGAAGGCCGCAAGGTCTACTTCAACGAGATCGAGAAGGCCAAGCCGGGCGCGCCTGCACCTGCGGTGAAGAAGGGTTAAGTCCGGCCAGGACGCGGAAGTTAAGAACGCCAGGAACGCAGAGGGTCTCCCCTTTGTACTCCTGGCGTTTTTTTTCGTTCGGTGCTAGCGAGTGATCTTTGGGCTGTATAGCGGGTCGCCGACCGCTACCATCACCCATCGCACCGCGTTCTGCGCGATATAAAAGCTATCGCCAAAGTTGTAGCCCGCCCAGAGGTGATCGAAGACATTGCCGCCCTGCGCGTAGAGGGTGCCGTAGGGTTCATCGACCGCTCCCCATGTGGCGGTTACTCCTTCCTCCAACATGCGAGGCACCCAATTGCCCGCCCACCGCTCCGAGGAGCGGCCGGAGACCTTGGGATCCGGATTGGCCGGAGTCCGAATACTCAGCGCGGTAAACGAGGTCAGCTGCGCGCCGACGGCACCGGGCACAAAGCGATAGGTGTCGAAGGCCATCCCATACCAACCCCAGACCCAAAGTGCCCTGGGACCGGCAAGGGGGGAAAGATGCCACTGATAGCGCGCGGTGCTATCGGTCGCGAAATTATCGTCCCATAGCTTCGCGCCAGAGCTGTCGGTCACCGTCAACCCCTTGATGCCCACGCCCCAGCAGACGGTACCGAGGGAAGCTTTTTCGAGCGTGATGCGCTTGCCGCTTTTGTCTTCCACAGCGAGCAATTCGGTGGCGTCACGCCAGCCGCTGATTCTTCCGTTCCTTACCGACAAGCGGAGGCTGCCGAAGTTGTTCATCAGTTTCTCGTTATTGACTACGCGCGACGTGCCCCGCGCCACCACCGCGCCATCCACCACCTTCTCGATGACAATGTCGGTCTGAGTGTCCCAACCCTGGAACGGAACGAAGGGGTAGGTGAATCGCACAAAACTCTTGTCCCCGGCGGCGCTGAGTTTGAGGGTAACGGTATTTCCGGTATTCTGCACATCACCATAGGAGACCGCCAACGTCAGGTCGCCTTCCTCGAGGGGCTTCAGCGGGAAGTCCGCACTGCTGACGGTTCCCCGGCTATCGAGGGAGACGCGATGGTTCGTGGGGTCGTAGAAATACAGCGAGGCCGGGGCCATCAGGGAACGGCACAGGCTGTCCGCCTGGGTGTGCAGGACGGTCTCGAAGCCGAGTTTGCGGCTCAATTCCGCCGCGCTCTTGATCTCATTGTCGATGGGAAATTGCCATTCCGAAGGTTGGCGGGTGCCCTGATGATCGAAGTAGGCGATGCCGCTTTTGAGATTCAGCGAGCTTTCGCCCAGCAATGCTTTATCGACGAGACCTTTGGCGATCTCGGCGCTCGGACCATCCAGGCGCGTGACTACAAACATCTTGAAATTGTTGGCGGCGGCCACCCCGTCCGTCCACTCGGCGAAATGCGGGGGACGGCTGCCCGTCGCGGCGGAGTAGGGATTGCGCAAAGGCGGCTTCTGCTCCTCGTGGCCTGCGTACATCATGGAAATCACCGAATCCACGGCCAGACCGCCGGCCTTCACGGGCACGCCATAGGTCGGCACGATGTAGAGGATTTTGCGGCGCATGGCGCCATTATTGGCGTCGAGGAATTTTTTCAGGGGGGCTGCGATCTGCTCCGCGAACTCCTCCTTGGATATCCCTTCCGAGGCCGATGTTTTCAAGTGCAGAATATTTGCTGCCGGGATATTCCGCTTGGAGGCATAGTATTGACCGACGGAGACGCTTTCGGGGACTTTGTCATTGACGAGAACGAGCACGCGATCTTTCAGGGGAATCGTCTGAGCGATCGCTGCGGCGGCGAATGCAAGGGCTGCCAAGGTCACGCGCATTTTAGCTTTTCCTCGCTAGAATGGCCTCACGGAGCTTGAGGTATCCAGTGCCGCCGATGGTCTTGGCGACCCGCTTCGCCTTCCAGAGCGCCGTCTGGCGCCAGCATTGGGCGCGCCGTCCGGCCGCGAAGCCTCCGGACCATCCGGGCTCCATTCCGCGCTGAATGACATAGCGCCCCAGCAGCAGGCAGCCATTCACTGTCGCGGTGCGTGCCGTGGGCTCGCTGGTGAAGAGCATTTGAATTCCGGCGGCCGCCGCTGATTCTCCCACCTGCCGCGAGTAGTAACCACCGGGCACGGAGGCCACCTGTACCGGCGCCCCGAGCAGTTCAGAAAGCCGGCGCACGCTCTGTTGCCATTCGCGATCCAACTCGGCGCGCGTGAGCGACGCCATCCGCGTGGGATGGGAGCATGAGTGGCTTCCAACAATATGGCCCCTGCGATGCAGATCGCGCAGTTCAGTTTCGTTGAGGAATCCCGGAGTGCCGATGCGATCGGTGGTGATGAAGAAATGGCCGCGCCAGCCGCGGGCCTCGAGGAGGTCCGCGATCGGATGGTGAAAGCTCACGCCGCCATCGTCGAAGGTAAGGAGCACGGGGCGTGATTTTCATTTCAAGAACGGTGGTGACCGCGGCCTTCGCGGCGGCAATTTCGTCGAGGTGCAGCGTGAAATCTTCCCGGCGCAATTTGTAAAGATGGGAGCCTTCGCCGGGAAATCCGCTCGATTCAAAATCGCCGTTCTCCACCACATCGTGATACATAATCGAATGCGCGCGCATGCTATATCCCATTAGAGATGAATCGGTCCGTCGCCGTCGCCGCGATTGAAATGAAACTCGCTTCCGGCCAGTTTCGCGAACTCCGGCGAGAGCGCCACCAGATAGTTCGAAGGGCCGGAGCGAAATCCCGCGTCCAGCAATCCGCGGCCCCAGGCGGGGTGTGATTGATTCGACACGATGAGGTCCACTCCCCGCTGCTCGAGCACGCTTGCTGCCGCGCGCGCGACAATTGCGGCCGAGGCCGGCGGCGCCAGGCAATCCACTACGGTTCCCACCCGCATACCGCCGAACTGTTTGTGATCTTCCATTTTGGTATCCAACAACAGCGCCCATCCGTTCGCGGCGCGCACCCGCAGGAATCGAGTATCGCTCGGCGGATAGAGTTCGTCCAGGGTGCGTCCGTCGCGCACGCCCATCAGGGAATAGGAGTCGCGCGAATCGCGCCAGATATTATCGGCCCAGTTTGCGAATGACGGCGCGAATTCGAATTTCTGCGGCGGCGTTCGCCGGGAGATGCCGAGCGTCTTCATCGCTGCCCACCCCAGGCCGGTGGCGGCCGCCGCATCCAGCGCAAACCTGCGGATTGCGGACGTTCGCAGGACGCGAATGTTGCGCAG
Source organism: uncultured Solibacteraceae bacterium (assembly GCA_963811575.1). GTDB lineage: Bacteria > Acidobacteriota > Terriglobia > Bryobacterales > Bryobacteraceae > Solibacter. The sequence goes on from CAWERY010000020.1 coordinate 208,454, forward strand.
AAAGCGCGCCGGGTGGACTACTTTGAAATAGAACGGCACCTCGCTCATCTGCCATTTCAGGCGCTTGAGCATTCGCGGCAGGGGCTTGTCCCAGCCACCCATACCCATCGCGTAGAGGAGCGGCGCCCGCGCTAGCGCGTCTCGCGCCAGGAGCAGTCCCAGCGTGGAGTATGCCCGGTCGACCAGGCCTTCGGAGAGCGGCAGCCGGTAATGCGCGGCGGCGAGCACGGTTGCGCCGGAGGAAAAGGCTTGGCGCCGGAGGATGTATCCGCCGCGGACAAAAGGGCCGTCGACGGCCACGAAAAGTTCGGTTCCGGGGAGCCAGCCGGGGTCGGGCGACTCGGGAAATCGCTGGTCGGCGGGCGCCCCACCCGCGGCCAGCCGTTGATTGAATGCCTGGACGGCCGCGATCCTGTCCGCGGTGAACGGCAGGATCTGGAGTGCCATCAGACACCGCGCCGCGCCGCAACCAGGCCGGCGATCTTGCCCACGGTCTTCGCGCCATCCATCTCCTCGGGCGAAAACTCGAAGCCGTACTCCTCCTCAATTGCCAGAATCAGATTGAGATGCTGCACGGAATCCCAGCTTTCCACGGTCTCCGGTGAGGAATCCGGAGTCACGCTGGTCAGCAGCACGTCCGATGCAATTTGTTGAACACGGGCCAATACTTGTTCGTTCATGTCTTATTCGTTGATTGGGTAAGATGGTTTCATTATGACATTGTGGCCACTGTGAGCGAATCGAAACCCGTATGAGTTCCAACCCCAGGCGGCCTGTGCTTTTGATGGCTCGGGAATTGGGATTGGGAGGCTCCGAACGGCAACTGGCCGAGATCGCGCTGGCGCTGGACCGCGACCGTTTCGAGCCCCACGTCGGCTGCTTCCACGACGTGGGTTTTCGCGCAAATGACCTACGCGAGGCGGGGGTACCGATCCTGGAATTAGGGGTCCGTTCCCTGGTATCCGGGTCTGCTTTGGCGGGAGCCTGGCGGTTGGGCAGGTACCTGCGGCGCCACCGTATCCGGCTGGTGCACGCGTTTGACGTTCCGCTCGACCTGTTCGCGGTTCCCGTCGCACGCTTTTTCCAGGCGCCGGTGGTGTTATCGAGCCAGCGCGCCCATCGCGCTCTCACGCCGGGAGGCACGCGACAGTTGCTCCGCCTGACCGACCGTATTGTCGATGGAATTGTTGTCAACTCTCGCGCGGTTGCCCGCGAACTCCAGGCGGAGGACGATGTGCCTGCCTCCATGCTCCGGCTCGCCTACAACGGCGTGGATACCGGCCTCTTCCGGCGCGAGGGTCCGCGCGCGGCACTGCCGTGGACGGATGCGAGCTGCGTAATCGGCGTGATCTGCGCGCTGCGTCCGGAGAAAGGTCTGCTGACGCTGATCGAGGCGTTCGACCGGCTGCGGGGGGCTCACCGCGGGGTCAAACTTCTGATCGTGGGAAGCGGACCGATGTTGTCGCAACTTCAAGCCCGGTCCGGGCCCGATTGCCATTTTCAACCCGCCGAGCGCGACGTTGCACCGTGGCTTCGGGCGATCGATATCTTCGTGCTGCCTTCGCTTTCCGAGGCATTCTCGAATGCGCTGATGGAAGCGATGTCGTGCGGCTGCTGCCCGGTCGCGTCCGATGCCGGCGGCAATCCGGAACTGGTGGAGGATGGACGCAGCGGACTCCTGTTCCCGGTTGGCGACAGTCGGGCGCTCGCGACGCGGCTGGCGCGCCTGGTTGAAGATGCCGCGCTGCGGCAGCGGTTGGCCGCAAGTGCAGTCGAACGCATGCGCGCTAGTTTTACCAGGGAAGCAGCGGCGCGAGCAATGGGCGCCATTTACGACGAATATCTCAAGGGATGAGGGGCGGTGGAGTGGCTTTGACCTGGATTAAGCAATCCTACTCCGAAGCCTGCAATAATGTGTACTCATGGCTCTCGCTCCGGACGAAACGATCACTCACACGTTGCTCAAATCTCTGTCGGAGGATTCTCCGGAGCGTCCACAGTGATCCGGATGGTTTTCCGACTGCGGGGCGTGTGGATGCCGCCGAGGACGTCAGGTGATGCCGATGCGGGAAGATCACACCGGTCCGCGTCCTCCGGAAGTTGCGGGGAGTGATGAGGCATTCATTGAGCAAATGGGCCGAGTGCATCGGACCCGACGCGGCATCAAACCAAAAGAGAGGGTAGCTCATGGTTTTCCCGGCTCCCCAATTTGTTGGTGGAGCTAATCACTGCAATCGCAGTGCTCGGCGCCATGATCTGGTTTGCGCATTTTTCGCAATCTCTACACTTCGGGCTCTACGAAGATGATTGGGCATTTATTGGCCAGCCTTCCGCCTGGGACTGGGGCAAGTTTCAAGAGTGGATTCGAATGTGTGTTACGACGTGGCCCCAGGGGCGGCCTGTTGGCTACGCCTTAATCGCGGGAACTGCATACTTCGGTGCACAACTTGGCGGGCTCCATTTCCTTTACTGCTTTGCCTTTGTAAGTCACCTGGCGAATGCGCTGCTGATCTATGCGATCGCGCGCAGGCAACTTTCGCAAGCACCGTCACTTTGTGCCGCGCTGACATATGCTCTATTCCCTTCCAATACGGCAATCCCCCTCTTGACGAATTCGTTCTTCGGCAGCGAGACGGTTTTCTTCCTGCTTGTCGCCATTTGGCTTTACCTCAAGGGATGGCGGATTCCGGCATACCTAATCAGCATTGGTTCTCTGCTCACCTACGAATCAGCATACCTTCCTTTTTTCGCAGTGCCGTTGCTGGATCCACAGCCGTTTCGGCGACTCATTCGTCAGTTGCTCAAGCATTCGGCAATTCTATTGGCCTTTAGGGGCTTTCATATTCTGGCTTCGCGTACAGATGGGCGAAAGTAAGACCGCAGCGGTATTACACGACGGCATCTTCGGCACGTTGGGCCGGATCGCGGCGGCCATGTGCATTGGCCCGTTCACTACCCTGAAGCTATTTTTCGCTCGCATACTCACGTTATTCAGCGAAGGTGATTCACACGCATGGACGGTTGTGGCGGGTGCGGGCTTCGGCTTGAGCATTGTTCTATATTTTGCCAAGATGCGGACCTCCGATAGTTAGAGACGTGGCGACTCACGTTGAGGACCAGCCGGTTTCAGTTCCAAGCGATTTTGACCGCTGACGAATCATCGGCCGCGAGCTCTGCGCATAGGCGTCGGTGGTTTCGTAATGGCAATGCTGGCCTACGGTCTCGCGATTTCGATGTATTACTATCCACCCAATGTGGAAGCCGGCCGCCTGACGTCGACCCACTTATCGGCTGCAGTGGGAAGCGCTTTGCTTTTTGGCGCGCTGGCTTCGATCCTCATCGATGTCAGCCAGACCCACCACAAAAAGATTTTGGCGACGGCGGTTCTGGCCTGTTATTTTGCGGGGCTTGCAGGCTTCCATTACCGGGTCCAAGAGGATTTTGCAAGGTCTTGGACGTTACAACAAAATTTTTGGAGAGCAGTGCTTCGGGAGTGTCCCGACCTTGATGACGGCACTATCATCATCTATGAGATTTCCTCCACCCAACCCCGCTATGTACTGGCGAATTCGTGGGGAGATTCGCTGGTTTTGGGCGATGCTTTTCAGTTTCCGGCGGACTGGAAGAAGCCGCCCCGATTGTTTTCAACCTATGTGAATTGGACCTCCGAAGTGACGGTCATTGGAGACAAGTTGCTTTGGCATGCCCCAGCGCCATGGCCGGACGAGGTCTTACCCCAAGGAAATGTGATCCTATTGAGACGATCTCCGGACGGCAGCTTGAAGCGGATCACGGGAACCGTTTCGATTCGGTCTAGAGACTTTGCTTTGAAAACGCTGGAAGCGTCCAAGCTATCGTCATTTCGGCATAGTCCGATGGTATACAATCTCCTCTATCCCTGATCTTGAGGCGTGCCTACTCACTACCGCTTCCTGGGGCCGCAACCATTCCTCTGTTTGGTTATCGAAAGAATATCCCACTCACGACCGCATTGACGCCACCGACTAGATTGATCTTGAATTTGACGTGGCCTTTGAGGCTCCAAACCAGATATTGGCCGGCCTGAAATCCGGTAATCGAGCGTGTATCCAGGACCGCATTCGTCGATGCATCCACCACGTCAATTCGCTCCGCCCGTGCCCCGCCCCAGTCCCAATCCAAGAAATAGATTGCGACTTGATGGGTATTGCCGTCTGTCAGGTTCAGATCGATACCTATGCTTGACCAGGTGTACCAGGCAGAGGCGATGCGGTCCGTGGCAGCGAACTTTTGAAGACCGCGAACATCCGCGGTGGAGGGAGCCCACAGCGATGGTCCGTCAGCGGTCACGATCGTCTGGGCATATGCGGGATAGTTGGTGGAATCTCCTTGAATTACGCTTCCATCCTGGCCGTACACACCCTTCCATGTGCCCTGGGTTGCAGTATCAGCCTTGAGAAACGTGGCTATGGCCGTTACAGGTGCCAGTCCGAAAAAGATGCCGCTCACTACCGCGTTGGCCCCAGCGGTGCGCGTCACTTTCAGGGTGACGTGCCCCTTTAGGTTCCAAACCAGGTATTGGCCACCCTGAAAGCCATTGATCGAGCGCGTATCCAGTACCGAATTGGTGGACGGATCGAGTACGTCGACTCGTTCCCCGCGTGCTCCACCAGAGTCCCAATCCACAAAGTACAAGGCGACTTGATGAGGGTTGCCGTCTGTCAGGTTGAGATCGATAGTGATGCTTGTCCATCCATACCAGGCGGACGCGATCCGGTCGGTTGCGACGGATTTTTGCAGGCCGCGAATGTCCGTAGTGGATGCGGCCCACAGCGAGGGCCCATCAGCGGTGACCGTTGCTTGAGCATAGCTCGGGTAGGTGGTGGAATCGCCGTGGATCACGCTGCCATCAGAGCCGTACATTCCCTTCCAGGAGCCCTGAGTCGTAGAGTCCGTCTTGAGAAAGGTTGCAGTGGTAATCGATGTGGCGAGTCCGAAAAAAAGGCCACTTATCACGGCATTTGCCCCGCTCATCCGCGTGACCCTCAGTTTGAGATGTCCTTTCAGATTCCATACCAGGTATTGGCCACCTTGGAAATTGCTGAGGGAGCGTGAATCGAGGACCGAATTGGTTGCTGCGTCGAGTAAATCGACCCGTTCGGAGCGCCCTCCCCCTGAGTCCCAATCAACAAAGTAGGCCGCCACGCGATGGGTGATGCCATCGGTGAGATTCAAGTCCACACTGATGCTCGTCCAGCCGTACCAGGCGGAAGCAATCCGGTCGGTAGCAGCAAACTTCTGTAGCCCTCGAACGTCCGTGGTGGATGGAACCCACAGCGAGGGTCCGTCAGCCGTCACGATTGCCTGGGCATATCCGGGGTAGTTGGTGGAGTCTCCTTGAAGGACGCTTCCATCTTGCCCGTACACACCTTTCCACGTGCCCTGGCTTGCGGTGTCTGCCGTGAGAAAGGTTGCCATGCCCGTCAGCGGACCGGTGCCGAAAAACATGCCGCTCACCACCGCGTTGGCGCCGCTGGTGCGCGTCACCTTGAGGGTGAGGTGGCCTTTGAGACTCCATACCAAATATTGGCCGCCCTGAAAACCACTGATCGAGCGTGTATCCAGCACCGAGTTCGTGGCCGCGTCCAGCACGTCGATTCGCTCCCCGCGCGCTCCGCCAGAATCCCAATCCACAACGTACAACGCGACTTGATGAGAGTTCCCGTCTGTCAGATTGAGATCGATACTGATGTTCGACCAACCATACCAGGCGGACGCGATCCGGTCGGTTGCGCCAGCCTTTTGCAGGCCGCGTACATCCGTGGTGGATGGGGCCCACAGAGCGGGCCCATCGGCAGTAATCGTAGCTTGAGCGTAGCTCGGGTAAGTGGTGGAATCGCCGTGGATCACACTGCCATCAGCGCCGTAAATTCCCTTCCAGGTGCCCTGACTCGTGGTGTCGGCCTTGAGGAAGGTGGCGATGGCGGGCGGGCTGTTGGCGATAATCAGAGTATTGTCGTTCGCGACAGCCGGAGGAGAACCGCCTCCGTTCACGATAGCCTGATTCATCACTGATGATGGCGCATTCGCCCCCACATTCACGGTGACCAAGATTGGTGGATAACTCGCGCCACCTGCTAACGTATCAGTGCGTGTACATGAGCCGTTGCTGCAAATCCAGCCCACTCCCGTCATCGAAACCAAAATCAGTCCTGACGGCACAACCTCTTTGACAACCACCGGTCCTACGCTTGAGAGCGACGCCGGTCGATTGGTCACGGTGACCGAATATAGGTCCCCAGACTCACCCTGAGTGAAGTTCGATGTATGAGTCAGAGCGACGTTTAGGACGGCGCCACTCGGCAAAGCACTGAAGTCGAGTTTCGCGGCAAACCCGCCATAATTACCCGCGTTGCTCGTCTGGAAAGCATTCCGGAGTGGAAAATTCGTAGAGAGCGTGTAGCCCGCCAGATATACATTCCACGAGGGGTCCAGCGCAACTGCCGTGACGGCGTCGGAGCCATTTCCGCCGAGGTACGTCAAGAATTGCAAAACGTCTCCCGCAGGACTCAATCGTGCGAGGAACCCGTCATAGCCGCCCGCATTGACATTCTGGAAAGCATTCGTAACCGGGAGGTCGCTCGAAATCGTATACCCGGCGACGTATGCAGCGCCGGCACCGTCAACCGCGATGGCACTCCCAACATCTACTGAGGAGCCGCCAAGATAGGTGCTATACACAAGTGCCCCGGACGGAGTGAACTTGGTTACGAATGCATCCGAGGCGCCTTGCCGGCTAGTTTGTATGGGTCCAAGGAGCGGGAAATCAGGTGAACTTGTCATGCCCGTTATATAAGCATTTGCATTCGGATCCAAAGCGATGCCTTGTCCGATTTCGGGATACATCACGGTTCCGCCGCTTCCTCCCAAATACGTGCTGAAGAGGAGATAGGTGCCGTCCGCGCTCAACCGAGTCACAAACGCGTCTTGGCCCCCAGCATTGCTTCTGCGAACCGCATTCAGCACTGGAAAATCGGTAGAGGTGGTCCCGCCGGTCACATAGGCCGAGCCGCCGCTGTCCACCGCGATCGCACTTCCGTGGTCCTCTCCACCTCCACCAAGGTAGGTGCTATATACCAAGCGGGCTCCGTCCGGACTCAACTTGGTCACGAAGGCATCCTGCCCGCCACGGGTGCCGCGCTGGAAGCCTGTAGCGGGAAAACTGAACGAAGTTGTATCGCCTACTACATACGCTGCACCGGCCGAATCAACCGCGATCCCGTAGCCAGCGTCGGACGAGTTGCCGCCCAAATACGTGCCATACGCAAGGCTGTTGCCCGGAGGATTTAGCTTTACTACGAAGGCATTCCGATAACCCATGAGCGCCGGTTGTAACGCGGCGTGAGCCGGAAAGTTTCGTGAGGTGGTAGAGCCCGTTATATACGCACTGCCCTGCCCGTCCACCGCAATCGCCGAAACCCGGTCGTCGGCGGAACCCCCAAGATAAGTGCAATACACGAGTGCATTGCCGGCTGGGTTCAGCTTGGCGACGAAAACATCGTTGCCGCCGCCATTTGAGCTTTGCGCCGGATTGGTGACTGGAAAATTGGTCGAATCAGTGAATCCGGCGACGTACGCCGACCCGTTGGCATCCACAGCCAAAGCGGTCGCAGTGTCGGTACCCGCCCCCCCCAGCAGAGTGCTGTATGAAATGACCGGGTCGATCACCAGGGGACGGTCCACATCGTAGCCATCCAAGCGGAAAGCCACAGTACCGTCGGAATGAACCAGGAATCTGGCACCGACATTGTGCTTAATGCCGCCACGAATCTGGTACGCGACAGGCGCGTGCTCCCGTAGTTCCGTCGCCGCTACAGCAACCACCAGCGACCCATCACCGTCAACCCTGGGAAAATCCGCGCCGAGATATCGGACACGAATCAGAGAAGGATCGGCACCCGCATCCACCTCAAACTGCGACTTCAATTCGCGTCCCGAGCCTCCGTACACCATATGGATTCCCCGGTAAAGATTGCGGTACCTCACGGAATTATAGGGGTTAAGGTTGAGGCGCCAATCGGGTTCCGCGCCGACTAAGAAATTGATCTTGCCCGGAAGCGTCTGGCCAGCTTCAATCTGATGTGCCGGGTTGACTCCTTCAAAACGCATGCTTACATTCAGCCCGGCAATCACCAACTCAATTTCACCGCGAAGAAAGTAAGCTGTCAGCCCCGAACCTTTCACCATGAATTGTACTGGCTTGGAAACTTGCCCCTGATTCGGGACGAAGAATAAGGGAACCGCACCTTGTCCCGCCGCAGCGGCAAACAATGCGCGGCTCAGGACGAGGGCTAGTATGGCTATTCGGCTCATAAGTTCTAGATAAACTTATCGGCCAAAATAGACAAAACTGTATGGCACCTCCGGGGAAAACGTTCAAGTCGACCGACCTTAGTGCGGTATTACCGATCCAGCGAGCGGCAATATGCGATGTAATAACGTAGGCGAGAGAGTATTTCTCTCAATCAATAAACAATCCACTGACGACCGCATTTGCACCGGCAATGTGATTCAAATTAATGACGACATGTCCGCTGAGGTTCCAGACTAGATATCGCCCCTCTGAAAACGCGGGAACGTCACGCTGGTCGATGATTTTTGACGTTTCCACATCTGTAATCCGAACGAGTTGCTCCCTGATTTTGGAGTCCCAGTCCACCATATAAAGTGCGACCTGATGCACTTTGCCGTCGTGAAACTGGATATCGATATCAAAACTCGAAAATGAATACCAATGAGTCGCTACCCGATCATTCGGATCGTCACTGCTACGGAGAGCTCGCCGATCCGAGGGGACCGACTTGACCCAGTAGCCGACTTCGCGCGGAAATTTGACCTGCGTGTAGCTCGGTAGCATGATCTTTTCCATTGCGATCGCCGCGCCACCGGCGCCATAATTACCAATCCAGTTGCCCTGAGTCACATCGTCAGATTTCACGAAACCAACCGGCTTCGCAGACTGGTCAGCCACAATTCGCGCCGGTGGGGGCCCCAGGTTGTGCCCGCCCCACCGTCCGGCCAGGAAGAGCGCAATTCCCACCCCTGCCAAAACAACTAACGCCAGGACGCTTCGTCTCAATAACCGCTTCGGCGACGCTTCATGCGGCGCATCGGTTCTCTTAAAACTCGCCTGGAAATTTATTTTCATGCCTGTTCCTTTACAAGCTCTACACAGACGACATTTAGGCTATTTTGATGAAAGCGCATTGCGACCCGGCCAATTCTATGACAGGCTCTGGCTTGTCCGCGAAGAACTCGTCAAACGCCCGCTTCACGCCTTCCGCCCACATGTAATCATGCGAGATTAAGAGGGCTCCGCGAGTCATTCTAGGGTAGAAAAATGCTAACGCTTTAGAGGTGCTGTCATAAATATCCACGTCCAGATGCACGAATGAAAAACTCCTGTCCACGATGGGGCCGGCAGTATCCGGAAAATATCCCTTATATAGCTCCACATTACGATAAGGGGCAAGGTAAGCCTTCACTCCCTCCATCGAAGAGGGGAATTGTCCGCGCTGAAACACGGGGTCGGACGCCCCCATTGCCGGTAGCCCTTCGAAGGTGTCGAATAGGTGGAGGGTCCGTTCGCCCTTCGCTTCGGCGATCAGTTTGGCGGAGCCTCCTTTGAAGACGCCGACTTCCGCGACGTCACCGGGCACTTTCATCGTTTGCCGGACACCCATATAGATGTTGTAGGCCTCTGAGTCTAACAGGATCATCTCTGTTTCCAATCGAACCTGACGGACTAATTCCAACACCGGAGCACGTGCCGCCTCGTTGTTGGCCGGCTCAATCACCATGTGCTTCTTCGCGAGGACGTATGTTAAGACTGACCAAAGCGCTACCCGGATCGGCGAGAGGATAGGAAAACGAGAAATCAAAGATGCCCCAGCGGAAGCGAGCCGCGAGAAGAGGGTATTTCCCCTCATGCCCTTCCCTGTGTGTTTACTAGTCTCCATAATCGGTTGGCTCATTCCTGTATCTTTTCGCGCGAACCTCTCAAGGAGCCGGGCGCGCGGAACCCTAACTCATAGTCGACCATGTAAACCGGAAGGTTCTGCACTTCTAAAAATATCCGGCCGACATACTCACCTAACACTCCCAAAAACATGAACTGCACGCCTCCGATGAAAAAAATGCTTACGAACGGGCTGGTCCAGCCGCGTCCGAATGTCGTCGAAAAGAAGACATTCAGAACGCCGTATACCAAGCCCAATAGCATGCTCGCGACGGAATATAGCAGCAGGTTCCTCGCGCCCCAATCCATCACCGGCCTGTGCCTCCGCTCTTACGGGCCAACACAAAAAGTTGCGGACCGCGTGAGCGCGAGCTGAACCGGTATAACCGGCGCAGGACCGAAAACAGAATTCGCACTCCGATCCCAAGATGTTCCGCCTGTACGATTCTCGTTTGCACCGTGTCCTGAAGAAGGTGGGCTGCGATCTTCTGCATGTTCAACCACGGCCAGCCGCAGCGAAATGCCCGGACAATGTGAAGCCCCGTGGCCTCCACCCGCTGAGTCAGCTTCTCAAGCGGGTAATGGCGGATGTGTCCCAGGAACTGTTCGGTCTTGTAGATGCGACCAGTCTGGGTGGTGAGCACGACCGTCCCTCCGGGACGGACCAGGGCGAAGAGGTTCGCCAGCACGGCCTGATCATCCAACACGTGTTCTATCACTTCCGAGCAGAGCACCAGGTCAAATTTGCCTTCCATTGAAGCGGGGACCGGAGTGCCCAAATCGTGCTGTTCGAAATGGATCGCTTCGCGCAGGCCGACCGGCACGCTGGCGGCAATATCAAAACCATATAACGGGCCACAGGGTATGCAATTCGAAACGACCGAAAGCAGCGATCCATCGCCGCAACCACAATCGATCACCGTGTCCGGCTGCAATTGCGTTCGACGAAGTTCCGCGGCGATCAGTTCATACCGGAAAAGGTTGCCTGGGTGGCTGCCGTGAGAACTCTTCAGCGTTGACCAATAGTCAGAATAATCCCTGCTCATCGTTTCCCCTGCCTCGCCGCGAGTCTGTTGATGACGCGGGCTCGCGAAACCCAAGTTCGTAGTCAACCATATAAACGGGACGGTTTTGCACTTCCAGGAAGATGCGCCCCACATACTCACCCAACACCCCGAGAAACATCAACTGCACCCCGCCGATAAAGAAGATACTCACGATCAGGCTGGTCCAGCCGCGCCCGAATGTCGTGGAAAAGAAGATCTTCAGGACGCCGTACACCAAGCCCAAAAGCATGCTCCCGATGGCGATGGTGCCGCCGGCAAGGGTCGCCAATCGGAGCGGCGCCACCGAGAACGAAACCATTCCATCGATCGCCACCAGGAGCGACCGGTTGAAATTATAGTTAGTTTTCCCCTGCAGGCGCGGCGGCCGTTCAATGTGAATGCTTCCCTGGCGGAGCCCTGGCCAGACCGTGAGGCCGCGCAGGTAGCGGGTATGCTCTGTCAACCGGCCGAGGAAATCAACCACCTTGCGGTCAAGCAGCCGAAACTCACCGGCATTCCGTGGAATATCCACCGATGCCAGGCTCTTTAGAAGGCGGTAGAAAATGTTGGAGAGGAATTTGTACGCCGCATAATCCGAAGCACTCTCCCGCTCCACATACACAATTTCGTGACCCTCTTCCCAAAGCTTGATGAGTTTGGGAATCACTTCCGGCGGGTCCTGCAAATCCGCGTCCATGAGAATCGCGGCGGCGCCCGCACAGCGGTCAATCCCCGCGCTCACGGCAATCGCCTGACTGAAGCGGCGGGACAGGCGAATCAATTTCACGCGCCGGTCCGATTCGTTCAGGCGCGCGATCTCGCGAGGAGTTTCATCAGAACTGTCGTCGCAAAAAATCAATTCGAAGTCGTACCCGTCCAATTTCTCGAACACTGCGGCAATCCGGAGGTAGAGCGCCTCCACGTTCGCCAACTCGTTGTGTGTCGGAACGACGATCGATATTAATTTCACGACTCATGCCGATTGCCGGCTCCATTCCGCCGAATTGAGAATTCGCCCATGCGCGGTGTGGATAAATCGCATTTCGCAGGTGCGCGCCAACGCGAAATCTGATTCCGAATCGCCGATCATCAGGGATTGGTGCAAATCGATGTCCCACTTCTGCCGCGCCTGCAGGACCAGGCCGGGCTTAGGCTTGCGGCATTCGCAGGTGCTCTCCTCATGAGGACAGTAAAATACATCGTCGACGTGGGCCCCCGCGGACAGCAGCGCTGCCAACATTTCGGTGTGGATCGTCTCGAGGCCGCGGCTGGTCAAAAGCCCTTTGGCTACGGCACGTTGATTGGTGACGACGATCACGAGGAAGTCCATCGCATTAAATAACTTGATCCAGTCAACCGTCTCCGGGATGAAGCGAAAGTCCTCCCAACTCAGAATATACTGTCCGTCCGGAGCCTTCTCGTTGATGACACCATCACGATCCAGGAATATACAGCGGCGCATGGCTAACGGTCACCCCCAACGTGTACGACCTTGGTGCCCTGCGGGTCGAAATTAAACTCGACTTCCGTCAATTCCTGCAATTCCCTGCGGACGCGGTTTTGCAGGTGTGGTTCACAAAAGAAGAGCAGGAAGCCGCCGTTACCAGCCCCCAGAAGTTTACCGCCTAACGCACCAGCTTGCAGACCGCGTTCGTAGTAGTCATCCACTTGGGAATTCGTGATCGTTGTCTCCACCGCCTTCTTCGCGTGCCAAGCCTCGTGCAACAACCGGCCGAACGCATTCAAGTCATGGCCGGACGTCAGAATCTCTCGCATTTTGTGAGCGAGCAAGCATAACTCCCTCAGGGCGTCCCGCTTCTGTCCCGTGCCGGCGCGCTGCAGAGTCAACACGTCGCTGGCCTTCCGCGTGATCCCGGTAAAGAACATGATCAATCGTCGATTCAATTCATCCTTCGTTCCGGGCCGGCAGATGACGGGGTCAACAAAAACAGTGCCGTCTGGGTTGAATTGGATAAACTGCAGGCCGCCATAAGCCGCTATATATTGATCCTGCTTTCCGATTGGTTCGTGTAGCCGCTCCAGTTCAATGTGACAGGCTTCTTCGGCCAATCGCTGCGCACTGACGACCCTGCCCCGATGTGCGTGCAGGGCGTGAAGCAGCCCTACCGTGAAACTGCTCGATGAACCCATCCCTGCCTGCGCCGGCAGGTCCGCCATGGACACGATCTCCAAAGGCCGCTGTACTTGCAGCATTTGAAGGACCTCGCGAACAATGGGATGCTCAATGGAATCTACCGAATCCACCAACTCTGTTTTCGAGTAGCTAATGCGATAGGTGGGCCCAAACTGCTCCTTAACCGCGAGATACATGTACTTATCGATCGCCGTCGTGAGAACCACGCCGGGCTCCTCACGATAATAGGCTTCCAGGTCCGAGCCCCCGCCGGAAAAGCTAATGCGAAAAGGAGTCCGGGTGATAATCATGGCTTAAATAATCCTCAAACAACCGCAATCGTTCCGGGTCGCCGATATCGTAGAATCGCTGACCGACTATGTGGCCGGCGAGTTGGCGCTGGGCGATGAGCTTTGGGAATACCTCCTTCTCGAGCGAAACGACGCCTTGCAGCGGGAGAAGCTCCAAGATAGATCGATCCAGGGCAAGAACGCCGGCGTCCACATACCGCAATTCCGGATCGGACGGGCGGTCCTTCTCGTAGCGGGTCACATATCCAATTGAATCGATTGCGATGTTACTGACTACCGTCGTATCCTCCAACTGGTTATCATAAAGCACGATCACGCCTGCCGTCCGGGACGCCGCGAGCAAGTCCATGGGAGCGCGGTAGTCGATCGGCAGGAATGAATCGCCATAGATCAGAAGGAATCGCTCATCCAATAGGGGTCGGGCTTCGCGTAGCGCGCCGCCGGTTCCCAGCGGTGTGTTTTCGTAGGAGTAGCGCGCGATCAAGGCCAAACCGGCTACCGTCCCCAAAGTATTCTTCGATCTGATTTCCAAGATAGCCCACGAGCAGAACCACATCCGTAATGGACTGTTGCCGGAGCAATTGTAGTTGGTACTCCAGATAGGGCTTCCCAGCGACTGGAGCCATGGGCTTGGGAATCTGGTGAGTAATTGGCCGGAGTCGTGTGCCTAAACCGCCGGCCAGAATTACGGCTTGCATGGGGAACCATCCCTGACCTTGGACGTCCAGCCAACAGCCGTGAGTGACTGCCTGATGGCGGCCAGGACGGCCTCCTCGGAAGTAAGATCGGCCTTCCATCCCAGCCGGTTGACTGCGGTAACATCCAGGCAAAAGCGAGGAACATCGCCCGGCCAACCGCCTTCTCCCCCGGTGTAGGTGAACTGTACATCACTTAGTCCCATTTCCCGGACGAGTAACTCCGCGATCCGATCCACCGACAGAGAGTCATCGCAGCCGAGATTGTAGACATTCCACTGGCTACCGGCGTTGCGTATAACGAAGAGCATCGCAGCAATGCATTCCGTGCTCAGAAGGTATGACTTCGCTTGTTTCCCGTTGCCCAAAATCAGGAGTTGCTTCGGGTCTTCCTGAAGGCGTGCAATGAAGTCTGAGATCACCGTGCGGCCGCGCTTGCGGGTCTTTGGGCCGAGGATATTCGCGAACCGGAAGATCCAGGTCTGGAAGCCAAACAGATGCTGGAACGCGCCGATCATGGCTTCGCACGAAAGCTTGGTTGCGCCGTACAGCGAGATGGGCTTGGGAAAGGGCAAATCCTCAGCAATCGGCTGTTTTTCCGGCATTCCGTAAACCGCGGATGTGGAGGCGAATGCCAGCTTGCGAACTCCGTGCCGCCGCATGGATTCCAGCACGTTGTAGGTGGCGATTGTATTCTGGTTGAGATCTTTATCGGTGGGATCGCCGGGAACGAACTTCACATCCGGATTGGCGGCCAGGTGAAATACCATCTCGACACCGGCCATCGCGGAATCAAGGGTTGGCACATCCAGCAGGTCACCCTGGATAAACTGAAATCCGGGCGCGCCCAGAAGTCCCTGTATGTGCTCCAACCGTCCACTGTTGAGGTTATCGAGGACGACGATTTCGTCACCGCGAGACACGAGTGCCTCCGCGAGATCAGAGCCGATGCAGCCTGCGCCGCCAGTAATCAGAGTTTTCATGGCAAATCCGGGTGCGTCCGTCGGAAGCTAGTTTGACAAGCGGAGTCGAGACAGCCCGGCTGCGGCAGTTTCGTTCCGCAGCGTCCCGGAAAGCCCGTTACCGACGACACTCTAAGCTCTTATAACACATATCGCCGGACACCGCGAATGCCAGCGCGTGAAGACCCGTAAGGATTTGGAGGCGCGTTTCCGCACATCCTTCGTTGCAAGATACAACGGCCCGAAAGTTGGGCACATGCCTTATCCAAGGACCCCGCCGGGCTCCAGCGTCGAGGGGGCCGCCTTGCTATCAGCGTTGGGCACGGCGGAGAGCACAGGCTTGAAATAGGTGGACGGGAGTACGGCGGAACACCATTTCTGCGCCTCGGAAAAAAG
This sequence comes from uncultured Solibacteraceae bacterium, assembly GCA_963811575.1. Classification (GTDB taxonomy): domain Bacteria; phylum Acidobacteriota; class Terriglobia; order Bryobacterales; family Bryobacteraceae; genus Solibacter. The sequence continues at coordinate 223,995 of CAWERY010000020.1, forward strand.
GTCGTAGCTCCTGAAGAAAAAGACATTCCCCCAGGATTGCGGTACCGACCGGTGGTATCCGCAATAGTAGGCGCTACGATCACGGCCCCAAATTCGATAGAGCACGACATGCCAGTGATAGCCTTTGCGCTTCATCTCGTCAATCAGGCTCTCTAGCGTATACCGTTGACCGGATTTTGCAAACGGAATCTCTGCATCCCAAAATTCGGCAGCTACTACGGGATATAAGTGCTGGCCCATGCCACGAATAACTTCGAGGTCGTAGCCTTCTGTATCGATCTTAAGTAGACCGATGTCGGAGGGCAGAGTGCCGGCGTCGTGAAGGCTCGCTAAAGTCCGCACGGGGACAATAACTTCGCTGGTAAAAGGTAGATCATCCGGCATGGAGTGCGGAGCCAAACTGCTGTACTGCGACGCGTCGCCATAAGCTGTGGTGGGCGACAAATCGCTCGCCAAAAAAAGCGGTAACTCACCATCCGCGCTGCCTATGGCGAGCTGAAAAGGGTGAAATTGGCTATGCGATTCCAGCTGATTGATCAGAGTTCCATAAATCGTAGGACTTGGTTCGAATGCGTATACTTCATACCCGGCCTTAACGAGTGCAAGGGAAACTTCGCCCGAGTTAGCGCCGACATCGATCGCGCGCCGGCTTGGTAGATATGCGTGCAGGTGTCCCATGAGCCCCACTTCCGGGTTTGTGAAACCATAGTCACTCGTCTCGACGCATTCCTGATGTACAAGTCCATTACTTACGATGCCGCCTAATTGCGTGACAAGCCCAACGGCCGCATCGGTCTTAGCCGAAATCGCGTCGATACGATCCAGGCACACGGCTTGCGATGCGGCCAGTGCTTCGACACTCTGACGATATTCCCGTTGAACACCAGCCTGAACATTAGCCGCACGATCCACCTCGCCCTGAAGTTTGGACAGCTCATGGGCCACTGTCCGGTTCAAGCTCTCTACGCGGGCCAGAAGGTCCGAGTGGCCGTCGTACAGCGCGTGTAGTTCCTGGGACGCTTCCACCAGGCGTATGGAAGCCGTCAGCAGGGCGGCATCACTGGCGGCGAGATCTTGACTGAGCGACGTGATCTTCTCGCGGTGGGATTCGCTGCCAGCAGTGAGATAGTTCAATTTCGCGCTGGCTTCGTCGAGACGCAGTTCGATGCTGGTGAGCCGGTCGTGTACGCTGCTCACGAGGGCGTGCCCGAAGGTTCTTAAGAAGTTCTTGACTGGATCTGCGATCGCCATTGTCCTAACACCGAACCCGTTTTCTGCGACGCTGCTGCAGGGAACGTACGTTACGCTTCCGAGGCCGCCTTGTTGGCGAATGGAAGGTCGATATCTGAAGTATAACCGGAAAAAATACGCTCAAATCGATCATCCGCCGGAAGTCCCAGGTGGATGGAAGTCGCGAGCCAAGCTTCAATACCCCGGTCGGAAAGCATCGGCGCAATCGCGGCGGCGTTGGCTCGGACGGTCCGCTGCACGTGAGGTTGGGTCAAGTGATCCACCGCAGCCGCGACCGCCTCAGCTTCGTAGGGCACGACCGTGCCGAGCCCGTATCGCTTTACAAACCGGGCGCCGCATGTGTCCGGGCTACCTACTATAAGAATTGGCGTATGCGAAGTCGCGGCCGCAAACAATATTCGTCCGGGAAGACTGAGACTGGCAACGCCGCGGTTCGTCTCCCGAGCATCCAGAGAGCCCACTGGGCAAATCACAAAGAGGTATTTGCGCAATTCCAGCGCGAGCCGTTCCTCAGGGACAATGCCATGAGGCGTGATGTGGGCGCGAGCCAAATCTTCCGGTGGAAACTTGACCCAGGGTGACCGGTTCTGTCCAAACCAGTCGATTCGGAAATTGCAGTACTCCAACGCGGAGCACAGCCTGTCGAACCACGATTGATCCCAGAAACTTCCGAGCAATGCGCCCGATCGCGCTGGAGCGCTTGACGCGCCCACCTGGCTGCCTGCCGCCAGCTTCTCTGGAACTACGGCCGGAAGTATATAGCCGGGCAATCCGTACTTCTGTTCATAAGCAAACCGCAATTCGTGGTGGGTAAACAGACGGAGGGAACACTTCGTCAGGCACTCCCGCATGATGCTGTCAGGAATGGTGTTGATAGCTATATTTTGATCGTCCATTATCCAGAGGCATAGCTTGGCGCCAAAGGCCTCCTTGATTGCGATGGCTAACAGCAACTCCTGGGTCAGGAATGGAACACACGTGACGCTGGCGATTCTTCTACCCTGCAAGAGGTCAACAACCTCGCGAAAAATCGCCGCCCTCGCCAGGTTCGGCGACGAGAGCTTCGCACTCCAGTCGCCGAAATCGTGCACTCCCCAATCGTCGCGGCTGCGAACCGAAAAGATGCCCTTACGTCCCCGGAATACCCGCTTCACCAGGGGGCCAGTGCCGTGCTGGTCATTGATCTCCGCGACGGTAACCACCACGTCCACCGGGCTTCTTCTGGCTCTGGGTGCATCGGGAGCGGTGACAATCCCACGCTCGGCGTCTAACTCAACTTGCCGCGAGTGAGCGGCAGGTTCCCCGGCCAATTGCAACAATTGCTCACGCAGTGGCGCATTGGTAGAGAAACTCATACGAGGCTACTTAGTCCGCTTCGGGAACAGACCTTCGAACCGGGAATCAATTGGTTCGCCCAACGCGAGCGATTGCCAGATCCACTCGCCGGCTCCCACATCCGTGAACCGGCTGGCGGCAGCCAACGCATGCTTCCGCATCGCCAGGTTCACGTCCGGCTCCATGATATAGCGGACCGCCTCTGTGAAAGCGCCTCTCTCATACGGCGCGACCGTACCGATTCCGAATTGCTTCACGAAACGCGCGGATGCCGCGTCGGGACTACCTAAAACCAGTATCGGCACATGCGACGTGGCCATCATGTAGGGCACGCGGCTGGGCAGGCTCAACTGCGCAATGAAACGGCGGTCGTCGTCCTTATCATCGAGCATTCCGGAGGGCAGCACGGCAAACCAGTGCTGCCGCAGGACACGGATCAGTTCGTTCTCTTCGAGAGGGTTGAGGGGAATGATGGAATCCTCTAGGAGACTGTCTTTCCCGCACGGAAGCCAGCGGAATTCGCCATTGCAATACCAGGTCAGCTTGATTCCGGAGCCTCTGACGGTATTGCGCAACTGTTCCAGCCAGCGCTGCCCCCAAATATTTCCGATGATGACCCCATGCATCTCCGGTTTCGTTTGCGGCACGTTCAATCGCGAGGGGATCAGGCGTCCCGGAGCGAGAGGGGGCATGGGCCACACCTTGCGGTTGTACTTGCGCTCATATACCGCGCACATTTCCCGCGAGATTCCCAGCACCAGTTCCGACCGTTCCAGCAACTCTCGCATCAGGTCGTCCGGGATGCCGTTCGCGTACACATTCTGGTCGTCCATGATATAGGTGCACAGAGGCGCATCATAGATGTCTTTGATCGCGATCGCGGTGCGGACGTCGTCCGGGAAATAAGGCGCGCACAGCACGCGCCGCACGGTGTGTTCCCCCATGTAACTGAGAACCCGCCTGCATACAGCGTCGCGGGATTTCGCAATGTGGGAGATACACAGGGAAACGTCGCCTAACTCATTGCGGCCGTCGTAGAGGTTTGCCGATCGTATGGAGATAATGTTCGGCTCCCCTAGAAACATCATCTGGAGGAACTTTCCAACCCCGTGCCGTTCGGAGACTTCGGCGTGGGAGATAATCACGTCCGCATCGCGCAAAACCAGCTGTGCGGCGTCAGCGTGTGGATCCCCTGCGGCGGTCAAGCCGTTGAGTTTGCTGGTCAGGTTACGTACACTTTCCCAAGCCTCAAACTCTTTAGAGGTAGTCATATTGCAATTCCGACGTCGAGGGGTACGCTCCAGGGCCAGATCCGTCTGCAGCCCAAAAACCGGAGGATCAACTGTAACAGACCATAACCGCTGAAATCAATTTCAGTACGCAGACCTGCTACCTTGCCGCACCCGCCCCTGGCTGCGCCCGGTCTGCCATGGCGGATTTCAACTGTGCCAGCTTCACGCTAGCGGTGCCGACCGTGCTGATCGCAATCGCCGCTGCTTCGGCAGCCAGTTCCATGGCATCGCGATACGATGCGCCGACCGAAATTGCCAAAGACACGGTCGCCAACACGGTATCTCCCGCGCCCGTCACATCATAGACCTGCCGCGGCGCGGAGGAAATCTGCTCGATCAGGCGGCCGCCACTGAACAGTGACATGCCCTCGGCGCCTTCGGTTACCAGGATTAGGACGCCAGGCATCGCGTCGGACAAGCGAATGCCTGCCACCGCCGTCTCTTCACGATTGCGCGACGGCAGGCCCGTCAGAATACTGAGTTCCAGCCGGTTCGGCTTCATCAGGAAGCATCCCTGGTAGCGGCTGTAGTCGCTGCCCTTCGGGTCCACGAATACCCGCTTCCCGGCGCGCTGCGCAGCGGATATTGCAAGCGCAAGCAGGGAGGGTGTCAGAAAGCCCTTGGCATAGTCGGAAACCACAATCGCGCTCGCCGGCTGCACGGCTTCGGCGATCACCTGAAGGGCACGCTGTTCGGCCTCTCCGGAAAGAGGCGCGGTGTCCTCTTCATCCACCCGCACGATCTGCTGATGGGAAGCGATAATCCGAGTCTTTGTCGTGGTTGGCCGGCTGCGGTCAGCGATCAACAAATCCGGCGCGACCCCGCATTCCCCTAATACAGCGCGGAGTTCGGCGGCTTCCGGATCCGCTCCAACCAGGCCGATCAGCTGAGGACTTGCGCCCAGCGTCGCAAGATTGGCGGCCGTATTCGCAGCCCCGCCGGGACGCGCCGTGCAGCGCTGCTTGCGCACCACAGGGACCGGTGCTTCCGGAGAAAGCCGTCCCGCGTCGCCCCACCAGTATCGATCTAAAATTACGTCGCCGAGTACGAGGATTCGTTGTCCCGAAAAGCACTGCAAAACATCGGACAAATCCTCCAATCGCTCCATTCGGCCTTACTGTAACATGGCAGCGCCAAAAACGGCCGCTTACTGCTTACAGATGAAAGCCCGCGGCGGCGGCATCGCGATGGAACATCTTCACCGTATCCAGTGAAAATTCGGTGAGGTCCTTGCCAAGTGACGGAAGCTTCTTCAAGAGATCGTGAGTCACCGTGATGATATGGCAGCCGATGCCGTTCGCCTGGACCAGATTAAAAATCTCGCGCGGACTGGCCCAAATCAGCTCCAACTGCGGCTGCGCGCTCATCAGCGCCAGTGCCTCTTTCATGATGGGTAAGGGGTCCACGCCGGCGTCCGCCACACGCCCCGCGAAAATCGAGACATAAGCGCTCGGGCTTCCCTGCAGGGCAGACACCGTGGTGTGAACCTGGTCGAGCGTCAACAGGGCCGTCACGTTGAGTTTGATATTTTCCCCGGTGAGCTGCCGGATCAATTCCGCCGCGCTCTCGCCTTTGGTATTGGTAATCGGGATTTTGACGTAGACGTTGGGGCCGAGCGCGGCCAACTTGCGAGCCTGCCGCGCCATCTCGGCAAAATCGTCAGAGAAGACTTCGAGCGAGAAGGAGCGGTCCGGCACCTCCGCCAGGATGTCGCGCGCGAACGCCTCGTAATCGGAAATGCCCGCCTGCCGCATCAAGGTGGGATTGGTCGTAAATCCCTGAATCAGCGGATTGCGATACAGATCGAGAATCCCTCGCTTGTCCGCTCCATCGGCGTATATCTTAATCTTCAGATCAGCGAGCTTCATCGTTGACGGTCCGATTTCACGGTCCCATGATACCCCGCCGCACGGAGTTTCAAAGCGGATCGGCGGCGTACCGCGGGATCACATAGTCGTAGTATTGGCGCGGATCTCCAGTCTTCCCGTCGGCTGCCGCGCGTACCAGGTTAAATGCCTCGCGCGCGGTGACGTAGTGGAGGATGTAGCGTGCGCCATCGTTGTAGTGCTTTTCCAAATGCGTCAGCGCCGAATCGAAGCGCGGACCCAGGCTCTCGGTGGCGTCCTCCTCGGATTCGGCGCCGTGGCCGTGGATCTTGATGAACTGCCAGTCCGGCCGTCCCACTACGTGAATTCGCGAGCGAATCCAGGTATCGACGCGATCGGGTCCGACCGGAGCAGCGGGGTGGATATTTCCGTCGTCAATCCCGATGAACAACGTGGCGTGCAAGGAGGGCACCAGCAATAGCGGTCCCTGAAAAATCATCAGGTCTCCCGCCGGTTTCACCCCAACCTGCACCGGCACCCCGTCCGCATAAGATTTCGGCGCATCGTTATCGGTGGCTTGAAAGATGTTGTTGACCGCGGGCGGCTGCGAGTTCCATTGAATGCTGGGAAACGTGAAATCCGCGAAGCAGCCCAACTGGCGCAGCATCTCCAATTCCCGGTTCGCCCCGCAGAATTGCGCGCCGTTGCTGTTATCCAGGCCCCAGTTGCCGTGCACGAAGGCGAAATGAGTCGACCCGTCCCGCGTTTTCAGAAAGCCGAATTTCTGAAAATATTCAACGCCGCGCTCAAAGCGCCGGCGCGCGGATTCCTGGGTGTCGTTGGCGTGATGCAGGTGAAGCTCGGTCTCTCCGAAGCCGCCTATGACCAGCCCCTGCAGCGCCGCCATGTTTCGGTCGATCGGCTGTTCGGCCGGATAGAACCACGTGTGCTGCGGGACGCGGCCGGTACTATCGCGATGGCGCGATGCCAATGCCGGGTATTCGCTTACCCACCGCGCCAGCAGATGCTCGTTTTCACCTGGTTCGAAGTGGTCGGCAAAGAGAAAGAAAAGGTGGATCGGGCCGGTAGCTTTCTCGGGCGCGCTCATCGACCAGCGAAGATAACCCGGCAGCCAGACGTAGTACTTCCGGGAGGCGATCCGAAAGGCCCACAACCCGAGGTACACGACCACCCCCAGCAGGAGCAGCCTTTTGATCATTCGCATGGCATCGCGCTTAAGCCCCATTATGCCGTAAGTCCGCGCACCGCCGGGACGTGGGCAGGAGCCGCGGCGCATGGCATACTAAAGATCGTGGATCCTGTTTCGGTCGCTGTAAACCCCCAGAAAATTGCTGTTCTCGGGCTCGGCTACGTCGGTTGTGTCACCGCCGCCTGCCTTTCCCGGATTGGTCATCGCGTCATCGGAGTGGACCGCGATCCGTTCAAGGTCAATAGCGTATTGGAAGGCCGGGCGCCCTTTTTTGAACCTGGCCTGGAAGATCTGGTGCGCGACGGAGTGGCCGCCGGCCGGCTCTCCGCTTCTGTATCGTTACAGGAAGCCGTGGCCGATGCCGATGTGGCGTTGATCTGCGTCGGAACGCCCTCCGAAAAGAACGGCAACCTGGGCCTCGATCAGTTGCGCCGCGTATCGCAGGAAATCGCGGATCTCCTGCCCGGCCGCACCAAGCAGTTGATCGTGGCGGTACGCAGCACCGTTTATCCCGGAACCTGCGAAGAGATCGTTCTGCCCGCATTCGGCGGCTCGCCGCTGGTCGCCGTAGTTTCCAACCCCGAGTTTCTCCGCGAGGGCGCGGCGGTCCGCGATTTCATGGAACCCTCACTGCTCGTGGTCGGCGGTTCCTCGCCCGGCGCGGTGCAGAAGGTTGCCGATATCTATTCGGAACTTCCGGTAAAGCCTTCGATCGTCGCGCTGCGAACCGCGGAGATGATCAAGTACGCCTGTAACGCGTTTCACGCGGTGAAAATTTCCTTCGCCAACGAAATCGGTGCGCTCTCCGGCGAATTGGGCATCGATGGCGCGGAGGTCATGGAGACGCTGTGCCGCGACCATTCGCTCAATATTTCGCCCGCTTACCTGAAGCCCGGTTTCGCTTTTGGCGGCTCGTGCCTGCCCAAAGACCTGCGAGCCCTGGTCTACCGCGCCTCACGCCTTGATCTGAAGCTGCCCTTGTTGGAATCCGTGCTCCCCGCCAATAACGCCCAACTCGATCGCGCAATCGCCCTCGCCCTTGATCTTCCGGGCGAGCGCATCGGCGTCTTCGGCCTGGCGTTCAAGGAGAATACCGACGATTTGCGCGAGAGCCCCGTGGTCCTGCTGCTCGAGACTCTTATCGGTAAGGGACGGAAAGTGCGCGTTCACGATCCCCACATCCAACTCGGCGAAATCTACGGCAGCAACCAGCGGTACATCATGAACGCGATTCCGCACATCGGCAATCTGCTCGATGACAAGTTGGAAGCGATGCTCGAGTTGGGCGGACCACGTCCTGGTGGCGCAAAAGCCGTCGTCCGACGTCCACTCGCGTCTTGTGGCCAGCGGCAAGCCGCTCATTGACCTCGTGGGGGCGCTGCGAAATTCGGGGCGTTCGGCCGTGCCGGTTTATAATGCAGTATAAACATGTCTAATACCTTTCCCGCCCTCTATAAATCCGACGTACTCAAAGCCATCGATGCGATCGACATCGAAAAGGTCGGCGAAGCCATCGCACTGCTGGCCGGCGCTCGAGAAGAAGGACGCCATATCTTCGTCTGCGGCAATGGCGGCAGCGCTTCCACGGCTTCTCACTTTGTCTGTGACATGGTGAAGGGAGCCAGTTTCGGGCGCTCCAGCCGCTTTCGCATCATGGCGCTCACCGATTCCCTACCCACGATCACGGCCTATTCCAACGACGTCAGCTACGATTGCATCTTTGCCGAACAGTTGAAGAACTTCGCGGAAGCCGGCGATATCCTGCTGGCCATCTCCGGTTCCGGCAATTCGCCCAATGTGCTGCGCGCCGTCGAGTATGCCAATTCCATCGGCTGCCGCACCATCGCGCTTACCGGGCGCGACGGCGGCAAACTTGGCCCGCTCGCCCAACTGAACATTCAGGCCTCCATTCCCCACATGGGGCGGATCGAGGATGTTCATATGATCGTGATGCACATGATTTGCTACTACTTCATGGACACGGAAAAACTCGAGCTGCAATCCGCTTAATTCAGTTCCGCCCTCTGCGCGCGGCCCTCATGACGTATGGGGGCCTGAAGCAGGACCTGTAGCCTGCAATTCGCTATAATGACTGTTCCTCGGGTGGTGCCCTTCATTATCTGTGTACCACTATGCCCGATCCGGACCGGAGCAGAAGGGCGCGGCGTCATAAATGTGGAATGGTGATTACGGCTTCCTCTTGTCCAATCTGGTCAAGAAGGATTTCAAGGTTCGCTATCGGAACATGTCTCTCGGGATCTTCTGGTCCCTGTTGAATCCGATGGTCACGATGTTCGCGTTGACCTTCGTGTTTACCCAGATCTTTCCCAGCCGGGAACCGCGATTTCCCGTGTTCGTTCTCTGCGGCCTCGTGCCGTTCAATTTCTTCTCGCTGGCATGGAGCAGCGGCACCTCATCGCTGATCGATAATTCCTCGTTGATCAAGCGCGTCCCGGTTCCCCGCGAGATCGTTCCCATCGCCACCGTTTTGGGTAATTCGATTCACCTGTTGATTCAAATCGGTCTGCTCCTGACCGTCGCACTGGCCTACGGTTGCGGTGTCAATCGCTACTGGCTCTGGCTGCCCTTTGTCTGGGGGATGGAAATTCTCTTTGTGTGCGGCCTGGCGCTGATTTCATCGGCGGTGAACATCTATATTCGAGATACCCGCTACATCGTGGAATCGGCAAATACGCTGCTCTTCTGGCTCGTTCCCATCTTCTACTCATTCAACAACGTGCCTGCCCAATATCGCGACATTTACCAGCTCAACCCGATCGCCGCTCTGGTGCTCGCGCTACGCAACATTCTCCTCGAAGGCGTGCCCCCGCCGAATACCCTGCTGGCGAAACTCTGCGGCATTTCCATTCTCATGATCTGCGTCGGATTTCTCGCATTCCGCAGGATGAAGCGCGGTTTCTACGATTACCTCTAGCTTATGGCGATGATCGAATTCGAACGCGTATCCAAAACGTTCAGCCATACCGGCGGCGCGAAATTGCTGGGCGCTCACCTCCGCGAGCGTCTGCGCCCGAAGCAGAGCGACGTCTTCTACGCCCTGAAGAACGTCTCGTTCCGTGTGGAGCCGGGACACAGCATGGCGATCATCGGCGGCAATGGCGCCGGCAAGAGTACCTTGCTCAGCCTGGTGGCGGGTCTCTCACGGCCGAATGAGGGACGCGTTGCGGTCAACGGCAAGGTGGCTGCTTTGCTGGAGCTCGGTTCCGGCTTCCATCCGGATCTCACCGGCAGGGAGAATGTCAGTCTCAATGCTTCCCTGTTGGGCTTGAGCCGCAAGCGCTCCGAGGAGTGTTTTGACGCCATCGTCGAGTTCTCCGGCATCGGCGATTTCATTGAAGAACCCATCCGCACCTACTCCAGCGGCATGGTCATGCGCCTGGCTTTTTCGGTAGCCGTGCACATGGATCCCGACATCCTAATCATCGATGAAGTACTCGCCGTGGGCGATCAGAATTTTCAGGCCAAGTGCTTCGAAAAGATCTCCGGCTTCAAACACGCGGGCAAGACGCTCTTGTTCGTCTCGCACACTCCGGAGATGGTAAGGCAGCTTTGCGACCAGGCGCTCTGGTTGCATCACGGCGAAGCCATGATGGTCGGCTACCCGGAGGATGTGCTCAACGCTTACACGGCGAGGAACGCCGGGGGCTAAGCCGGCTTCACGCCGCACTCTCTCCAGCGGCCCTTCAGCACCGCCTCCTTGAGCTCCAAATCCGCCATTCCCCAGTTCTCATGATTAAAAATGAGCGGAGATTTCAAGCGCCGCATCTGCTTCGCCCAGGCCAGCACTTCGTCATTCTCCACGCAAGGAATTCCCTTCGCCGCGATGCGTTCGAAGAGTTTGACCTGCCCCTCCGGCGTCCAGCCGCTGCCGGTTCCGTGCTCGATGTGATAGATACGCATCGGGTCGGCCAGCACCATTTCCCGCGCCCCGCCATAGTGAGCGGCAAAGCAAAACATGGAATCCAGGTTCATCGAGAATACATCGATTTCCGGGTAAGCCCGCAAATCGAACCAACGTTCGCGGGAAAGCAAGGTGAAATCTCCGCACCCGTTGGTGTGCAGGAACGCGGGCGAAGGCTGGTTCTGCATCGCTGCCACGGCTTCTTGCGCGCCTTCCCAATCCACACCGTATGCCCGAAACGCTCCGGTCGCCGTGATCAGGAGCACGCGCAAGCCTGAGCCCTCCAGCGCCAGTTCGAGCTGATGGACGGCGCGTCCGTTTGATGCGAAGGACGCCAGCAGCCGTCCGCATGCATCGTGAACTTCGAATTGGACCGCGGCGTCCGTCTCCACATCGAGAAACAGTGGACGCGGCGATGCGCGCAGAATCAACTCCGCGGAGCCCTCCGAGATCATTGCGCCCCGGATTGGTTCGCGCGTCCAACCTGCGCCCCACGGCAGCGCGAGTCCCACCGGCGGCACGGGAGCCTTACCCTGAGCGTCCCACCCGCACCAGAAAACCCGCAGCCCGAAACCTTCCGGGCTGGTGTCTGAAAACGCCAGCCGGAACACGCTGCTCCGCCCCGGCGCCCGCGACACTTGAAACTTCAGGTAAGAAAGCCCGCTTACCGCCTGCTTTCCAATCTCGCGGCCTTCTTCGTCGAGCAGTGAAACCTCGAACGACTTCACCGTCATCGCTTTGACCGGTTCTACTTGCAAAGCCAGCACGACACTCCCGGTTTCGCGTGGCGCCGCCAGAATCTCGGCGCCGTTCGCCGCATTGCGGAAGCCTTCTCCGCGATAGTCGTTCAGCTTCTGCCAGCCGCTGCCGTGCGTCAAACCGGAACCCGCCGGAAAAATTTCGCTGCCAGGCAGCGTCAGGGCCGTGCGCGAGAGCTTTCGCAAGCCGCGCGGAATCGCATTGACCCCCAGGCCGACCACGCCGCCCCATTCCAGATACGCCTTCAACGTGCGCCGCAGACGCGGTGTCACCGGCACCGTGAGCGGTACCAGGGGGCCGCCGTGCGCCAGTTTGTTGATCACGTGTTGCATCGCATTCCAGGCCGCCACCAACTGGCTGCCGGCACCAGTCCGAAGAACCGAGGCTTGCAGGGAACCGGTCGCCATATCCTTCGGCAGCCGCTGCTCCCAATCCATGCGAAATACCCGGAAACACAAGGGCCGCAGATCGAGTTCCGCGTTCGCGCCCTGCGTGTGCGCGCGCAGTACGATTTTTTCCGGCAAGGGTCCGGCCAGCGGCAGTCGCACCCAGCTACGCCCGTCGATTTCCAGCCGCGCAACCGGCTCGCCGTTGACTTCCACCATCAGGTCCAGCGGCAACCCGCCGGTCGCCGGGCCGGGCTCCAGCTGAATCATCAGCGAGGCCCCCTCGCGGCCCGCGGGCAGCAGGAGTTCCGCACTCTCGGACGCCCAACGGAAGTTCTCGCCTTTCACGTGGCTTTCCACCGCGAACCAGCCGGAACCGAAGAGCAGCCCTGATTCCACCGAGGCGACGTCATTCGGGCTGAGTGTGGGCCGCCCGTTGCCCGAGACGTTGAACGTCCCCTCGCGTGTGTTCACGCGAATCAGGTGCGTGCGGCAGTACTCGAGCTGCTCCTCGATCGGCCGCTCTATCGGCACTTCGTTCATCGCATCGTGACGATCGATGCGGTACATCCGATCGCCGTCGAGCAGCTGTTTGCTCAAGAACTCCGCCAATTCGCTGGAGATGAGAATGTCGATATTGGTGGCGAGCACGAAACGTCCCCGCGCCCGGCGGATGCCAACGTTCTTGGCGATCATCTGGTACAGCGGCAGCGCTTTGCCGTGGTCGTACCGCGCGTGGATCTCCGCCGGCACTTCCACGAAGCGTACTTCGCACCAGCCCAGGTCGTCCGGCCATTGCAGCGCGTCGATCAACCCCGGCCGGCCCGCCGGAGGGTTCCATTCCACGATGATGAGTTCAGAGGGAATCCGGTAGCGGCGCGCCTGCTCGATCCAGCCGCTGACGAATGCCTGCATACGGCCCAGAAGGTTGCCGCCGTGATCGTCGTTCCGAGCGGTGACGACCAGCGACAGATACGGTTCGATTCCGGGCATTATTGTCAGTTCACCGCGGCTTCGCCGTCAGGCAAAGGTGCCACCCGAAGAGCCGTTCGATGGCGCGAAACAGAGATTTCGGCATCCAACGGAAATACCAGACCATCTTGTAGCGGTACTGCACGTATTCCGGGATATCGTAGGCGAAGATGTGGTCCACCATGACATCCGTCACGCGATAGCCGTGGTTCTCAAGCAGCTGCGCGCCGGTGGTTCGCGAATAGCTATACGTGACCGGGCAACCCGTCTGCGCTTCCGAATACTCGGCAATCAGGCGGTTCATTTTCCAGACCTGCCCCTTGCCGTAACCGAAGAGAATCCACAGCACCTTCCAAGACCACAGGTTGTACACCATGATCTTTACCGTGCTTTCCGGCGACACGTACTTGCGCACCTCCTGGAGCACGTTTTCCGGGTGCGGTGTATGGTGGATTACGCCGAACGAATAGACCAGGTCGTAATGCTCCACCGGTACGGTTTCGCTGAGCTTTTCCGCGTTTGCCCGAATGAAGCGGATATTGTCTTCCAGGCCGAACACTTTGGCCCTCTGCCGTGCGACCTCGAGAGATTTTTCAGTCAAATCGACCGCCGTGACGTGGGCGCCGTGGCGTGCGAAATTGATCGTGTCGGTGCCGATTCCGCAACCGATCTCCAGCACCTTCTTGCCCCTCCATCGCTCAAAATCGGCGAACTGTGGAATGTGAGATTCCACCATGTACTTGCGGGCCTCGACCTCGTCAAAGTACTCGCGGGTACCGATCGGTTTTTGCGAGTGCCTGATATTACAGGGCCGCGAGTTCCAGTACTCCCGTACCGCATTGATCGGGGTCTCCGGAAAGGATGTGGACATCTTCATGGTTCCGACAAAACTCCATTTGGGGCTGAATTCCCAATTATAAACCGGGTGGGCCGGCCGCCGCTGAGCGCTGACGCTGCGGCTCCACACCAAATGCCGAAGCTATGTATGAAGAGCCCCGCTCAAAGTCTTGGATTTACCCAGCTCTGCGCGCCGTTTTCAAACGGGAATCTTTCCGAACGGGGTATCGTACGTCGAGAACAGGGAATAGTCGATGCGGCATTCCCAGCCGTGCGCTGTGAGCAGTGCCCGGAGGCCGGCCTCAATCTCCTTGCCATGGGTTCCGATGTGCAGCCGCTTCACCTTGGCATCGAGTTCGGCGGCCACTGCCGTCAACGAGGGCAGTTCCTCGCCTTCGATGTCCAGATCGATCAGATCGACGCGGTCGAACTTCTTCAAAATCGATTTCAGGCTGACGCCAGGTATCCGAATCGATCGCCATCCGCTTTTATACCGCAGGACCTTGAAGCCCTTATACTTGCCGGCAGATTTTGACTCTGCGACTTCATAATCCTTGCTCAGCGACTGGCCGTACCACGCATCCGGGGCCAAGGTCATGCGCGCCGCCAACCGGCCCACCAATATAAAATTCGACCTTGCCCGGCCTGATTCGTCACCGCGCCGTGCAGCAGGGAGTGATGACGGGGCTTCAGGCCGTTGTGCCGGAAATGTTCCTTCATCCATCCATACACGGTTGGCTCCGCCTCTACAGCGACCAAGCGTGCAGCTTAGTTTAGGGTCGTACTGTTGGGCCGCCAAAGCCGCCCTCACCACCCACCGTCCGTAGCCCGATCCGAGCTCGATCATGGTGTAATTCTTGGACGCAGCCACGACGGATTCCAGGAGATCGATCCACTCGAAGTACTCCTCGTCGAACATCGGATAGGAGTAATTTTCCACGGTCCGGCATTCCGGATAACTCGCAAATCCCTGGCCAGCTATGAACTTATGGCTGATTTGACTTCCGACGAAGTCGATATGGTAACCAGCTGGGACAACGCCGCTGAACTGACGAAATCGCGAGAAGACTGGGTGATGCTCCATGGCCGGCTTAATCTCTCTCCAATTGTTGTTTCTGCAGGATAAGGTGTCGGAGCGCAGCAAATGTCCCGATCCGTACCTTTCACAGGACCTCCATTGTACCCACCCCTAAGCGCAATTATCTACATATAAGTGCCTCTGAAACTGCGGCTTCCGGCACATCGACACATGTATCCGCCGTCCGCTATACTTTTGTTTTCCCTAAGGCCCGTCTTCCCTAATTGAATGATTTCCGTCATCCTGTACGGACGCAACGACTCGTACGGTTACAATCTGCACAAACGCGGCGCAATCAGCTTGAATTGCCTGGCCGCCCTGTTATCGGACCCCGATGACGAAATCCTGTTCGTCGATTGCAATACCCCCAATGACCTTCCGACCTTCGTTGAAGCGATCTACGATACTCTGACGCCCCAGGCAAAGGCCCGCCTGCGGGTGCTCCGCGTGCGGCCCGAGCTGCATAAGCGGCTGGTCGGCGGTTTCACGCATTTAATGGTGGTAGAACCACCTCCCCGCAACATCGCTTTGCGGCGGTCCAATCCGCGAAATCATTGGGTGCTCAACACCAATACAGATATTCTGCTGGTCCCGCGCGCGGGCTTTTCGGATCTCACGGAAGTCGTCCGGGACCTCGCCGACGGCCTCTACACCCTACCCCGCTTCGAATTGCCGGAGCCCCTCTGGGAATCATTCCCGCGCAGCGATCCGGCGGCGACTCTGCAAGCCTGCCGCGATTTGGGCCCCCGCCTGCACCTGGACGAAGTCACCCTCTCGTTCCCCGAAAGCCGCTTCGATCAGGTGGGGGATTTTATGCTGTCGCCGCGCCAGGCCCTCTGGGATATCCACGGCTTCGACGAGCGCATGATTCACGGCTGGCATTGCGATTCCAACGTCTGCCGCCGCCTCTACCTCTTTTACGGCGGACGCACCGAAAGCCTGGCCGACCGTCTTAAGGGCTACCACTGCGACCACACCCGCGTGCAGACCGGAATGCACCAGTTCGATATGAAGCTCGATAACAACGTTCAGGAGTTCGTGTTCTCCATGGACGATCCGTACGCGCGCCACCAGGCGGAAACCTGGGGTTTGCCGGATGAGCCGATCGAAGAGCTGGATTTCGAACACGAGCCGCAATCGCGATACGTTGCCGCGGTACAACGCACGTTGGGCGAACCGCAGAAAGCGTACTACGAATCTGACGCGGTCGGTATCCGCAACTTCTTACCGGTGCAGGCCGAGCATGTGCTGCCCTACCTGGCCAGCGATCTGACCGTCTTCACCAGATCCGCGCGCTTCGCGTATGCCGGCAACCATCCGCGCATGCTGTCGCTCGCCGCCCGCTGCATCGCGGAGATGGGGTTTGAAGCCCCGTTGGAATACGCCGCGTCCCTGCTCCAGAGCGGTCCGCCGCCGGAGAACGCCAGGCCGATCGATGCCGCCGCGCTGCCGGAAGCGCTCCTGGCAAACTACGATCTGATCATCTTCGATCTCAGCCTGGATTCCGCCAGCCTCAATGGGATGAAGGTGGAGCGCGTCACGGATTGGCCGCGTCACCTGCGCTATACCCTCGGCGCGGTGGCGCGCTGCCTGGAGCAGTGCGCCGCGCAGGCCGGCGTGGGCGGCGCCCGTGCCCCGGAGGTCATGGTGATCAATGCCAATCACCACACGTTCCGGAACTTCGTGAATCAGTTCCTCCTGCTTACCTTCACGCCGTTCGCCACTCACGTGCGCAAGGGCCGGCCGCGCCTGGGTGAGGAACGCCGCTACCGCTCCAGTTCCTGGAAACATACCGAAGGCGAGATGAACTCTTTCTTCGGCTATGACGTCGAAGCCGACTCGGTACCGCGCGTGGCCATAGAGGAGAGCATCGATTTCACCTCCGCCGGCCGCTCCTCGTTCTACAAGGACGGCCATTGGGGTGTGACCGATTTCACCGGCACCTGGACCGATGGCGACCGCGCGGTCTTCGTCTTCCAACCGCCGGCGACGCTCACCGGCGATGTGCTCGCCTGCGTGCGCGTCAATGAAACGCTGATCGGGCCCGAAGGCGATCCAGTCCACGTCGAGGTCCTGCTGGACGGTGTCCGCCTCGCCCATTGGAGTTTCTTTTCGCGCTACGAAGTGGTGGACGCCAAACTTCTTATCCCTGCGTCTTGCCTGGCGGGGAAGGAAGTTTGCAGGCTCGAGTTCCATGTGGAAAACCCGCAGTCGGCGGCTCGCGTCGCCAAAGCGCGCGGAGAGACGGTGGTTGGCGACGACCCGCGAATGCTGGGCTTCAAGGTGCAAAGCATCGTCTTCCGTAGCCAGGAACAGCTTCGCTACAGCCCGGGCCAGACACTGGAGTTTACGGCCGCTGGCACGGGCGGCGTACACACCGATGAATGCTGGTCCCTGCCCGACGACCTGGGTGTTTGGACCTTCGGCCCGCGCAGCACGTTGACCCTGATTCCCGCCGGCCTGATGGAGCAGCGCGGACAGGCCGTCTTCACCATCAACGACACCGCTCTCAACGACGAATATCCTACTCAATCGGTTCGCGTATTGCTCAATGGGCAGATCGCGGCGCATTGGACCCTGGGCCCGGCACGCGACGCCGGGGAGCTTCGTATCCTGCTTCCGCCCGACGCGCTACGCACGGTCGAGCCGGTGACGATCGCCTTCGAAATCGCCACGCCCCGCAGGCCGCTGGACCTCGGCCTCTCTACCTGGGACACCCGACCGCTGGGATTTCGCCTCGCGCGAATGCGCATCGTTCCCGTCGGACGCCTCCACTACCGCGCGGGCGACCCCATCGATTTCGTCGAAGGCGGCGATTCCCTGGTTTTCGTCGGCGATGGCATGGGCGCCGATTGGTCCCTCCCCGGCCAGCGCGGATCCTGGACGATCGGCCCCCGGTGCAGCTTCCGAGTCGCATTCGAAGATGCGGTTTCGGGCGACCTCCCGTGCGCCTTCGTAATCTCCGATTGCATGGTCTCCTCGCGCGCTCCTCAAATGCCCGTGACCGTCAAAGTCAATGGCCGCGCCATCGCGGAATGGCTGCTGAAGGAACGCCATCCGCATCGCCAGTTCGCCACCATTCCCGCGGCCATCGTAGCCGAGGGAGCAGCCGCCGGGAATCAGCTTACCGTGACGTTTGAAATTGCCGAACCGCGCTCTCCGGAATCGTTCGGCTGGAACTCCGATCCGCGGCCGCTCGGTTTTCTGCTGGCGCGCGTAGTGCTGGGGAGCAGCCAGGTTGATATTCCCCAATTTAAGCTGGCCGGCCGCGAGCGTCCGCTCCATGAGCGCATTCTCGGGTTGCCGCAATACGCCAGGCATGTCGCGCGGATTCTGGCGAAGAGGTATCTCTCATGAGCGTCCTCCCTGGAGAAAAACTTCCCCTGGCGGGATTGCGTATCGCGGTAACCTTGCCTCCGCACAGCTGGTTCGGAGGCGTGGACTACAACTTCGCCATCGAAATGTCCGAAGAGCTGCGCACCTTGGGCGCAAAAGTCTTCGACGTCGATGTGGCGGGCTTTACCAGCCAGAATGAAATCTATATCGCCGGCGTCATCGAAGCGCTCAAGAGCTTTCGGCCCGACGTGGCGATTTCGCTGCCCAATGCACTGTACATCCTGCTTTGCGCGGGCCGGGACCAGAAGAATATCTTTCGCGACATTCTGCGCATTCCTACCCTGATGCTCTGGGACCACGGCCTGTTACAACTGCCGCGCCAGGTGCTGAATCACAATCCCAGTACGCCCGAGGAATCCCAGAGCGGGGCGGTGCGCCGGATTCGCCGGGTTCTCAATCACCCTCTCTACCTTCACTATTCGCCCGACAAAGGCCATATCGAAGCCCTGGACCGGGCCGGCATCGTAGAAGCGTCCAAAGTGCGTTTTTTTCTGCAGCCGGCGTATCCCAATTTTGTTCGCTATGGATATCGCACACCGCCGCGCAATGTCTTCCGCAGCACCGTGGCCTTCGCCGGCAACGTCTATCTGAAGGCCGCGCGGGATCTGCCTTTTCGCAACCAGCCGCAGCTCGCAGCCATCGAATCGCGCGTCATGGAGACCAAGAAAGCCGGCCTCACAGCGTGTGTCTGGGACCTGCTGATGGCGGAGATCCAGGCGCTCGACAGCCGCACCCGCAGGCAGCTGAGGCTGGACCCGAACTCTTCGTTCTTCTGGCACTTCATGCACGAGGAGATCGAAGTGGTGGCCAATACCGAAGTTCGCCTCTCCGTGCTGACGGGTCTCAAACGCGAGTACGATTTTTACGGCAATTTCATGGAGCCCAAGAGCGTTGCCGGCTTACGCGACCAATACCGCATCCGCTTTCTCAAGTGTCTGGACTATTTCACCGAACTGCCTCTCCTGTTCATGAACAGCGATGTGATCGTTGACGTGGTGAATCTGGGTTACAACACCGGCGTCTCACCGAAGATCATGGGTTGTTTTGCCGCGGGCGGACTGATCCTCTTCGACTATAAGGAAGATTTCGCGCGGATCATGGGCGGAGTGGCTGAAGAAGTGATGTACCGAAACGTCGATCACTTGAATTCGATGATTGACGGCTTCCTGACCAATCCGCATCGCCGGCGCGACGTCTCACGCTATCTGCAGCACCGCATCGCCACCGAATTCAGCTTCGGAGCGCTAGCCAAGCGGATCCTGGTGGACGAGCGGGCCTGGTAACTCTGCCGGCTACACCTGCCGCTCGTCAAACTCGACGTCCGCGATGCCCCAGTTCCTTAGCGTAAAGATGAGGGGTGCGTTGAATTTACGCATCTGGTTGACCCACTTTGTGAATTCCACGTATTGCATTTCGGAAAGCCCCTTGGCCTCCAGTCGGGCGGTGCGCGCCTTCTCCCCTTCGGGAGTCCAACCGGCGGCCGAGAGATGTTCGATGTGGTAAACGCGCAGCGGATCGCGCAGAATCTCCTCCCGAATGCCGGCGTGGTAGGCGGTGTAACAAAACAGCGCGTCTACGTGCATCGGCCAGATCGGAAACTCCGGATACCCGCGCAGGCGAAACCAGTCTTCGCGCGCGAGCAGCGTAAAATCTCCGCAGGCATTGGTGTGCAGGTATGCGGCGCGAGTTATCCGGCGCCAGAGCGGGTGTACAGCGTGAAAGGAATCCGGCCAATTCTGCGGCCGCTTGGCACGCACCATTTCGAGAAGCCAGGCGGAGCCTTCCCGTGACCCGCCCGCCAGCTCAAAGTTCAGGTTGAGGGTAATCAGGTGCTCCCGCCCGCTCACCTGCTCGGCGGCCTGAAAGACTGCGTTTCCCTCCTGGTCGCGGATGTCGATTTCAAAGCTCCGCAGCGCCGCTCCGGAACTGGGCCTCACCGCGAATTGAATCTGGCGCTGCCCGGTGGAAAGAACTCGGATCTCCGGTTGCCCGGGACCGTTTGTTTCACGTGGAACAGAGGCAGCTTGCAACCAGTCCGGCGCCGGTTCCCACTCCATGCCGAGAACGCGCAGGTTCAAGATGCGCGGATCGCGGAGCAGCGGAAGTCCGCGGCCCTGAACCCGCAGCCGCAGATGCCCGCACGAAAGTTCCGGGGGCAGATGCAGACGGAAGATGGCCCTGCCGCTCAATTTCGTAGTCGCCAAAACGAAGCCATTTGGGTCCACCAGTTCCACCGTCACGGGATCGGGCCCGGCGCTGGGGCCCGCTTCCAGGTCCATCACCAGGCGCGGTGCGGCGTCCGGTGGCCGCTGAAACAGAAACTCGGCCTCCGGGTCGGTCCAGCGATAGCGGTCGGAATCCGAACGTTCGATCGCATGCCAGCCGGTTCCCAACCGGATGCCGGAGTCCGCGGCGAAAATGTCGTCGGGTACCGGCACCGGAAGTTTCTCCGAATCCAGGTTCACGCTGCCTTCGCGCGCGAAAGCGCGAAGCACGTGGCCCTCGCAAAATGCGAGCACATCGTCCACCGTGCCGTCTTTGGGAAGGTCGTTGGCGATATCGAGCCGGTCGATGCGGTACATCGTGCCGCTTTCGAGCGTCCGCTCCGCCAGGAACTGCATCATCGCGGGCGAGAAGATGATATCCAGATTGGTGACCAGCACGAACCGCCCGCGGGCGCGCCGGATGCCGACATTCTTGGCGATCATCTGGTGCAGCGGGATCGCTTCGGCATGGGCGAAGCGCTGGTGAATTTCGCGCGGAACTTCGACAAAGCGAATCTCGCAAGGCGACGCGTCTTCAGGCCAGCGCAAGTCGTCGATCAACTTCGGCCGGTCCGCCGGCGGATTCCATTCGACGATGACGATCTCCGACGACAGTCGGTAGCGCTGCGCCTGGGCGATCCAGGAGTCGAGAAAAGCCTGCATGCGCCCCAACATGTCGCCGCCGTGATTATCGTTTCGGGCGGCGACTACCACGGAGAGATAGGGTGCGTCGTTGTCGGTCTGCGCTGGCATGGGCTCCGCCGTTACTCCTCACGCCCGGGGACACATGCCGGAAGCAGTGGCGAACCCCAGGTTTCCAGATTCAGGATCGCGGGAGCCCGCATGCGGCGCATCTGAGTGATCAACCAAATCAGATCTTCGTCGTGGCCGTCGGACGGCGGGTTCGAGGATTGCGCGCGCGAGATGCGCAGCGGTTCGCGGAGCACTTCCTCGGTAGCCCCCGCGAAGTGAGCGTTATAGCAAAGCAGGGTATTCAGGTGCTCGCGAGGCTGGTCTGATTCCGGGCAGCCGCGCAGGTCGAACCAGAGATCGCGGTCCATCAGGATAAAATCGCAGGCGTTGACGTGCAGAAAGGCAGGATGGCCGATTTCAGCACGCTCACGGCGGTAACGCAGGAGCTTTGCCTCCCAGTCGATTGCGGGATTCTTCCGGCTCACGGTCACGGCGGTCCAAGTCGTCGGGCGCACTGCGGCGGCAGGCGCACCCGGGCGCGCCGACGCTGCGCACGCGCACGCCAGAACGCGGAAATTGAGCACCCTGGAATCACCCGGCACCGCCTCGCCTTGCGTATCCGGGGTGAGAAATACCGCGGTGACGGCGCCATCCGGCACCGGAAGGGGAACACGCACCAGGGTTAGCCCGTTGACCGGTACCTTTCCGATTTCCCGGCCGTCTTCGAGCCGGACCTGCAAATGAAACGGGCGGTTTTTCAGGCTCGGTCCAGGCTCTAGCAGGATGCAGAGATCGCGCGGTCCACCCGAAGCTCTCACCACCAGTTCGGCATCGGAGGAAACCCAGCGGAATCTTTCCGTGCCGGCCTCCTCCAAACGGTGCCACCCCTGGCCCCAGTATTCGACGCCGTCGCCAAAGATATCGCCGCCGGCGGCTCGTAACAGGCCGATCGCACCGGGCAGAGCGTGGAACCCGCCGCTGCGCATCAGCCTCATCAGGGTAGGGCGCAGGTTCTGCAATCCGGCGGCCCGCGGTGCGGGTTTTGCAAAATGAACCCAATCGCAGCGGAAGCACCGGAAATTCAGAATGCGCAGGTCATCGAGCAAGGGGCGGCCGCCATCGGGAACCGACAACCGGAAGGCCGGCCCCCCTTTCTGCGTCGCGGGCGGCACCCAGAGTTGCACGGAAGTGCGGCCCGCGACCGTCCACTCGGCTACCTTGGCTCCGCTCTGGTCGAGGACTTGGAGCACCTGGGGAAGCGTGCCGGCCCCCGGTCCCGGTTCCAGATCGAGCACCAGCGCGCCGCCGCCCGGAGGCGCTCGCAGGATCACGGCGGCGGCGTTCTCCATCCAGCGGAAGACCTCGCCCGTCTGCCCGTCGCGCTCCGCTGGAAACCAGCCCTCGCCGAAGTGAATGCCCGATTCCGCCCCTGTGATATCTTCCGCCTGATTCTTGCGGAGGCCTTCCGCCGAAAGCTGGAAGGTACCCTCCCGGGCGTGAAGGCGGTCCCCCTCACGGAGATCGATCCGATAGATTCGTCCCTTACGCAGTTGGCGGGATGCCAGGAAACGCATCAATTCATCGGAGAACGCGATGTCGATTTCGGTACTCAGAATGAACTCGCCGCGCGCCTCGCGTATGCCGGCATTCCTGGCCACTGCTTCGTGCTCGCCTGGGGAAACCTCGATCACCTTCAATTCTGACGACAGGCCAAACTCGGCCGCTCGCCGGGTCCAGGATTCAACGAACGCCTGCAAGCTCACGGAATCACCTGCCCCGCGGGCGATTACCACGACCGAAATGTAGGGGAGCGCCGAAGCCGGTGACGACATACGAATGACGAAATGCGCGTGCAGCGGCCCCGCGCATACTGAAGTTTATCAACTCTCAAGATGACTTCCCGCGACGTTTACCGCGCAGGCGCGACACCCCGCGGAGCCTTTACGATGCTGATGTCGAGAATGTCCGCGCGGCTCCGATAGGGACTCTGGTTGTAGATGATAACGCTGTGCGCCGTGCGGAAGTCCGCTACCTCTAGCGCTACGCTCTGCGGTTCGGCGGAGCCCGCGATGGCCGACGTGTGCGCTAATAGTGCGCCGCCTTCGGCCGCGGCGCCGAAGCCCACTCGGCCCTCCGTGACACGGAGCTTCAGCACCACCCAGCAGGGACCTTCGACGCTCTCCGCGCCGTGCACCGGAATCAGCGCGGAGTAGCCGCCGATGGTGGGGATGGTGGTGACTCGGATAACCGGTGAGCGCTCCACCGCTGCGCCGTTGATCGCCTGGATTCCGCCCAGATCGATGATGTTTGGAACTGGCACTGCGCCCGTGGGAGCGATCGCCTCGGGCGGCAGGCCGGCACCTACGTAGCCTGGCATCTCGTCCGGCAACCGGTAGAAACGCATGGGCGGATCATTGCGGCGCGAGGCTTCCACCAGAGCCCGTCGGTCGTCCGGTTGGAGCGTCCCCCGGCTGCGAGCCAAAGCGCGGCATCCGAGACCGACGCGCCCGGCGGGAGACATATAACTGCGCGGTGCGAGCACCGTGACGAGCCACATCGGCGCGCCCGCGGCATCGGGAGCAACGGCGAACGCAACGGAAAAAGAACTCGCCCAGGGGCTGTGCCAATCGTTGTGCGGGTCGGGACAAATTGCCGAAAGCACTTCATAATCGCCGCCCGGATTCTCTTGAAAGCGGTAGAGCTGATCGTCCCATTCGGCGTATCCAAGGAGCGGCGATGCCGGATGGGGGCTGAGCTGCAGGCAGCGCAGGTGCACGTTGGATTGACCAAGGAAAAAGCCGCGCAGGTTGAGTTTGCCATCCGCGTACCAATCGAAGAGACGGCTGTGTTCGCCGGGCTCGGAGCAGATTTCGAAGGCATCCATGTTCGAAAGGTAGGTAGCCGGATCGAGCAGCGTGAAATTCAGAAGATCGTGGTCTACGTCATACCAGTGTTGGGCGCCTGCCGAATGCCACGACCACCACTCGCCCCCAACGCGTGCGTTCGGGCCCAGGATGCGCTTTCCGGCGGCTTGAGCCACCTCGACCTCGTTGAAGCGTGGTTTGAGCGAGAGATCGACGTGCGCCAGCATGGGACTTCCCGAGATGAGGCAATACCCGAGCACGACCGCCGCCGCCGGAGCGTAGAGACGCTCCAGTCCCGAGGGAAAGCGCGTGATAAGGAATTGACCGACTGCCAGCGCCGCGATGGCGAGCGCGCCGGCGAACAGCACTGACTCGTGGACCAGGTAGTACGGCATTTTATGCCAGGAGAGGAAGAACAGCCCCAGTTGCAAGGGCAGCGCGGCCAGCGCGATTCCACGAGTGGAACGCACGCAGGCCAATAGAGCGGTCGACATCAACCAAAAAGGGATGCCGAGCGACATCGCCTTGCGGATCAGCACCGGGCGGTTGAGCTCCAGGACCCAGTATTTGTACATCGCCACATGGCGTTCGATGGAGAGGCCGATTCCGCCGGGTCCCTGGTTATCGTTGATCGCCTCCAGAATGTCCTTGTGATACGGCACAACGTAAAACGCGAGATAGGGAATTCCATACAAACAACCGCCCGCCAGCATAGCGGTCACCAGCGGTTTGGCTTGTTTCCAGCCGAGGTTGCGCACCGACCACACCATGTACACCAGCACTCCAAAGAGTGCCGTTCCCGCATAGTAATGCGTGCCCGCCGTCCACGCCAGGAAGAAGGCACCGGCGAAGAGTCTCCACCTCTGCCAGTTTGCCAGCCGGCCTGATTCAAGCAGCAGGAGACCGCACAACCATGCTGCAAGTAATTCCCCTTCCGGTCGGGTGCCGAAACAGAGCGTCAGCGTCTCCCCGCTGGAGGCGAGAAAACCAATTGCGAAAAGCCAGCCGAGTTTCACGGGTGTGGGAAAGGCGCTAAATAAAATGATCAGGATCGCCAGCAGGAAGAGCACAGCGGTCGGCGTGGCTTCCGCATAGTAAGGCGGCATACCCATGCGCCATAGCAAGCCGATATAACCCACATGCATGGGCGGATGCGTGACCACCGGCACATCGAAGTATTTATTGTGCGGATAGGTAGGGAAAGTGAGTTTCCCATAGTGAGCCACCATGTAGGGCGGATTCAGGAAACCCGGCTCGTCGGAGAGCCCATCGCGCTCCGTGCAATAGGCGGAGAGAAGAATGAGGATCGCCACGAAGAAGGCGAACAAGAGTACGGACGCATTCGGTTTGAAAATGATGGGATCTGTACGCATTTCAGCCGCTGGAAGACTGATGATAACAACAAGTGTAAAGCGGGCGTGACTAATGGGTTTTCGGCTAAAATGGTCCTGGCTACACCTCCACGCTGCGGTCCGGGCAGCGCCCAAGACCCACTTTTCACATGCCAGATTCAAAGAGCCGAGCCCGGAAACGATCCAACAAACGGCCGAATCCCTCCTCCGCCGCTACGCCGGTCACTGAGGCTGAAATAAAGGTCAAAATTCCCGCAGCGCCCTGGTATGAAGGACGCGCCTTGGATAGCGTGGCCGCCCTCACATTTGCCTGCATGGTGGCGATCATGTGGGGCGCGTACAGTCCGGGTACCGGGCTGCCTTTCGAAACCGCATTCCCATACACCAGCGAAACGACTTCTGCGCTACGGGGCTTCCTCTATGATTCCGATCCGATGCGCCTCCACACCAGCACGTTTTATCACCTCGGCTATCTGTTGAGCGAAGCTCTTCGGCATTCGCGGAAGCTACGTTCCGTTCCAGATCGTTTATGCGCTTCTCTGGTGGGCGCGCGGGACGCTGGTCTACGCGATTCTTCGCAAATTCCTGCCGGAGTGCCCTTCCCTTTGCTACTGCGCCGGAGCGCTGACCATCATTCACTCCTCTGACGGGGCGATGATGCTGGTGGAACAGATGAATCAGTTCGGATTCATCTTCTGGATGCTGCTCGCCATGTACTGCTTTCTACTGGCGTGGGATTCGAGCCGCCGGCTGCAGATCGCGTTCCTGGCCGCGATTGCCGCGGCTTTCGAGTACATGTCCCTGTGGAGCTATGAGAGCCAGATTCTTCTCATCCTGATATTCCCCGTGGTCACTATGATGGTGCGCCACCAATGGAAGAAACCGGCACGGCTCATGCTCTGGTACGCCGTGCCCGTTGTTTATCTTGTCGAAACGTATCAGAGGTATAAACACTCCGGCGGGCATTCCTATCAGGAATCGGTGCTTCGGAAATCCTGGAGTGTGGCCAGCATCGCAAGCGACTGGGCGTTCAATATTTTCGCGAGCCTCAAATTCTGGGGATGGGGATCGCCGCTCGGTTGGAGAATGCCGGCCAAGCTCTGCGTACGCTCTCTCATTGATTACAGGGTGCGTATTCGCGGCGGGATGGGTTGCGATCATCCGGCTGGGGAATGACCAGGAAAGGCCGAATCCCTTCGCGGCCTCAATACACACCTGTTGGAGCGTGCTGGCAGGCGGATTCGCCGCGCTCGCCCTCAGCTTTCCCGTCTACCTCCTGTTGAACAGCGCGAGAGGCCTGTGGCGCACGCAGTTCCTCTCCGGCATTGGCGCAGGCATCGTCTTCGCCGGCATTCTGGGACTCATCTCGTGGGTGCCGCTGCGAAGATTCGCGCGCATCACGGTAGTCATCGCGACAGGGGCTTGCATCGCCTACTTTGGAAGTGTGTTCGCGCTGGAAAAGGCCGGCGTGCATCGTTACGATTGGAACCGTCACCGCAGGGCGCTGCTTGAGATCGCGCGCTTCGCTCCCAGCGTTCAGCCGGGTACCGTGGTGGTGCTCACGAATGTGCCGAAGGGCGAGGATCCGTTTTTCGACAATCTATGGTTCGACCTGGGCCTGCGCCTGATGTATCCAGGCACTCCGGTTGCGGGCGTATACTTTTTTACCGACGGTTCTCCCGGCACTGGCAACAACCTGGTGCTCGCGGGAGATTCATGGCGATGGGACGGTCAAGGGTACCAGCGATTGTTCGCCGCCACACCCATCGCCAAGACCATCGTCGTGCGGTACAACGACTCTGGCGAAGGAACGTTACTTCCGGCGTTGCCGGAGTGGCTTTGCAAGAGCGCCTGTGCGGCGAATTCTTACAATCCCTACGCGGCAATCAGACCCGGACCAATGTCTCCGATCGCGATCCATCGCTTTGGCGCGCCGGGCCGGTAATCGATTCAAACGCCATCGCTGTACTGGCCGCCACGATCGCTCTGTGGTGGAAGCTACTATAATCGTGGTACAAAAGCGTTAGATGGGTCGTCGAGTACAGTATCCGGCAGACGTGCGCTTTGCCGACTTCACGGATTTTCAAATCAATTATCTAAACTACCGTACAGGGAATCTAATTCCGGATACGGAGCTGTGGATAGGCGATGAATTGAAAGTGCGTATTAACTCGCTCGGCTGTAAAGGTGAGGAACTGAACCCCGCCCTCGGAGTGGTGGCCGTATTCGGCGACAGCGCCGTCTTCGGGTCGGAGTTGGATGCCTGGCCGTTTCACATGCGCATCCCCGGATATCAGTCGCTCTTGACGGCGGTCGAAGGGCACGATTTCAAACGCATCTACGAGCGGTTTCAGGAATTGCAAAGTAAGGTTTCCATCGATGCCGTGGTGGTGGCCGGCAGCTGGCACAATCTGGCCTACAACCGTCACGATGAAGTGTACTGGAATGAGATGTTCGATTCATTCTGCGGTAAGGGCCGGAAAACCGCCCTCTGCACGTTACCCGCGGGTATCAACGAAGAGTCCTGTAACCGTGGGATCGATCACCTGATCTCCGGCGGCGCCAGAGGCCGCGCGTTTGCTCCCTGGGGATGGTGGCCCACGTCGCCTGAAAAGACGCGTGAAATTTACACCAGCCTGCTGCGATACAACGCCTGCGTGCGCCGGTACTGCAAGGCGTTCGGAGCCATTCTCATCGATCTCTTCGAGGCTTACCAGCCCGCCGATTCGGAGGAGTTGGCTTCCAACTTCTTCGACCCGTGCCATCCGCGGCCGGAGCTTTATCCCGTTCTCGCCGCAGTGGCGCGCAAGGCCCTGGAACCGCGATTGCCAGTGCGCGAAGCCGCCATCCACGAGCGACCCCGAGCGTTTGCCGCCGCGGCCGCCGCCGGCGGAGATTCCGCGCATCTCCCGGGCACCAAGGTCTATCCGCTTTGGTAGCTGGCCCCTCGATGCGGATTCTGGGCATCTCCTGTTTCTATCACGATGCCGCCGTAGCGTCGCTCGATAATGGCCGCATCACGTTCGCCATCCACGAGGAGCGCCTCAGCCGCTCGAAGCACGATGCGTCATTGCCCCGCCTCGCGATCCGCGCCGCGCTCGCGCACAATGGTTGGAGCGCTGCGGATGTGGACCGCGTCGTCTTCTACGAAGATCCCGAATTGAAGCTGCGCCGCCTGGAAGATCAGGTAAAGCGATTCTGGCCCGAGAGCCGCTTCCTTCAAGAGGTCGGCATTCCCGGCTACCTCGCAAATAAGTACCCCGTAGCGAGGATCCTGCGCGAGGAGTTTGGCTTTCAGCGACGTGGTCTGCGGCAACCACCACATGTCGCACGCCGCGTCCTCGTTTTACACCTCTCCCTTCCAGAATGCGCTGGTGCTGACTCTGGATGGGGTGGGCGAATCGGAGAGCGCCGGCGTCTTCCTCGGCGAAGGCAACGCCCTGCGGCGCGTGCACTCCATCAACTTCCCGGATTCGCTCGGGCTCTTCTACTCGGTATTCACTCAGTACCTGGGCTTTGAAGTCAACGAAGGGGAATACAAAGTGATGGGCCTCGCCCCGTATGGCCGGCCCACGATGATCGACCGCATTCTCGGTCACATCTTAATTCTGGAAGACGACGGCGGCTTTCGCCTCAATCTCGATTTCTTCAATTTCTGCAGTGTCGAGCGCCACTACCGCGATCGCCTGGTGACGCATCTCGGCGTGCCGCCGCGCAATCCGGCGGACCCGATGACGCAGGCACATTGCGACCTGGCTGCGAGCGTTCAACAGGCGCTCGAACAAGCCGTAAGCAATCTGCTCCGCGCCATGCTGTTGCGCTTCCCCTCGGAGAACGTCTGCCTCGCCGGGGGCGTCGCGCTAAATTGCACCGCCAATGCGCGCCTGATCCGCGAGTTCGGCGTCCGCCTGCACATTCACCCCGCGGCGGGTGACGCCGGCGGAGCGCTAGGCGCGGCGCTCCACGAAGCTTCCCATCACGCGGCCACTCCACTGCGCCCGGCATTCACGCCGTATCTCGGCGTCTCCTTCTCCAGCGCGCAGATCGAGCAGGCGCTCACGGAACGCGACGTCAGTTGGCGGCAGGATTCCCACATCGCCGCTTCGCTTGCGCGGCGCCTGGCCGCCGGAGACGTGGTCGCGATCGTCCACGGACGCGACGAATGGGGGCCGCGCGCCCTCGGTGCCCGCAGCATTCTGGCCGATCCCCGGCGTGCGGAGATGAAAGATCACCTCAACGCCAAGATCAAATTCCGCGAGGAGTTCCGCCCGTTCGCGCCCGTCGTGATGGAAGAGTATTACGGCGATTACTTTGAGACGCTCGGCATGCAGGCGAGCCCTTATATGCTTTTCACGCACCGCGCGCTGCAACCCGCCGCGATCGCCGCCGTGGTGCATGCCGATCAGACCAGCCGCGTGCAGACCGTCAACCGGAATCAGAACGCGTACCTCTACGAAATTCTGCGCGAGTTCCACGCGCTCACCGGCGTACCCGTGCTGATCAACACGTCCTTCAACCTGCGCGGCGAACCGATCGTCAGCAGCCCGGCCGACGCCCTGAAAACGTTCTATGCTTCTGGTATCGATTGCCTTGCAATCGAAGACTACCTGATCGAGAAGAACGCTTAGCCGGCGATGACCAGCACACCTCAACGCGACGATCTGGCGGGCGTTCTTTCCGCCGTTTCGGCCAGGGCGCGGCGCCTGTATGCGGCCCGCGTCGCCAACATCCCTTCCGCTGCGCCGTGGTGGAGTTCCGTCATTCTCACAGCGAGCTCGAAGCGGCAGGCCGACCGCTACCGTTGGGAAATCGAGCGCAGGCAGGAAGCCGGAAAAATCCCGGCCGACGTCACCTACCTTGTGGTGCCGGATATCGACGATCAACGCATCGGCAGCGGCGGCGCGACGCTCAATGCCCTGCATACGCTGATTGCGCAGGCGCCCGAGGCCCGCGATCTCACGGAATGGTGGCGCACGCAGCGTGTGTTGATGATCCACGCCGGCGGGGATTCGCGCAGGCTGCCCCAATACTCGTTGTCCGGCAAGCTCTTCAGCGCCGTGCCGGTCACCACACCCTGGGGAGAAGCGAGTACCGTCTTCGATGAAATGATGACTCTCTCCACCGGGTGGGTGGAGAACCTTGCTTCCGGGTTGGTGGTGGGCTCGGGCGATGTGATCCTCACCTTCGACCCGGCACGAGTCGATTGGGGCCGTCCCGGCGTCAGCGGCGTCGCCATGCTGCAGCCCGCCGTCACCGGCACGCAGCACGGAGTTTACGTCACGAACGAGGAAGGGCGGATCTACGCCTTTCTGCAAAAGCCTTCGCTCTCGCAACTCACCGCGTCCGGTGGCCTGCTCAAGGATGACCAGGTCGCGCTCGATACCGGCCTCCTGCGCTTCGCGCCGGAAACGGCCGCCCGGCTAACCGAATTGGGCCGCATGCCGGAAATCTTTGCGGCCAACCCTGACGCCAAATTGACTGCCATCGATCTTTATGAGCATGTCACCATGGCGCTCACCGGCCAGTGGATACCGGCACACCAGGATGCGCCCGTCCTGCACGCGCTTTCCAATGCTTTGAAAGATACGCCCTTCTGGTGCTCCGTGGTCGCGGGCGATTTCACGCACATCGGTACCACCGCGCTGTTCCGCCAGTTGATGACGGGGGATGGCGCGTTTCGAGAGATCTACGAAGTCCAGCAGCAACTCGGCGTCACCAGGCAGCCCGGGGTGCGCTCTTCGGGCGTCGTCATCGATTCTGTGCTCTCCGGCGGAGCGGATCTGGGCGCCGGCAGCGTGGTGATCGAATGCCACATGAATGCACACGTGCGCGCCGCGTCCGGCGCGGTGCTGCACGGGTTGGATGGCATCTCCGGGACGGTGGACATTCCGGAGAACACCGTCGTCCATCAACTTCCGGTGGAGCTGCCCTCCGGCGAGCGGGGCGTGGTCATTCGCGTTTATGGCGTGGAGGACGACGCGAAAATGTCCGTGGCGCGCGGCACGGCAACCTGGTTCGGGCGTCCGCTTCTCAACGAACTGGCGGCACTCGGCTTGGAGCCGGAGATCGTCTGGCCCGGCTTGCCGCGCGCGGAGTGGACGTTGTGGAATGCGCGCCTCTTCCCGATGACGAACGTGGACGAAGCCTGGGCCTGCGCGCGCTGGCTGCTGCGGCTCTCTGACGCCTACTCCGCCGCGCAATGGCGGGAGCACGAACTCCTTTCCCTGGGCGCCGGTGCGCAGTGCGCCGACGGGGCGGCCTTGGAAGCAGCGCGATCGCGCCGCCTCAAGGCTACCTGGCGGATTCTTGCGCTCAGCCTGGTGGATGCCGGCGCCGACATTCGTCCACTGTTGGCCAAC
Source organism: uncultured Solibacteraceae bacterium (assembly GCA_963811575.1). GTDB lineage: Bacteria > Acidobacteriota > Terriglobia > Bryobacterales > Bryobacteraceae > Solibacter. The sequence goes on from CAWERY010000020.1 coordinate 255,791, forward strand.
GCCCCCGGCATCGCCGCGCTCAGCGAGACCGCGAACGCCCTGGTTTCGCGAGCCCATGAACTGGCGGACTCGGCGCCTACGGAATCGGCCAGCCGCCACTATGCGGCGAGTCTCTTTTTCGGGCAGGCCGGCCTGGTCGATGAAGCCGGCGATTCTCGATCGGCCGCATTCCGCCTGGTGGAGCAAGCCGTGCAGGCGGGCAATTACGGCGACAGGCAGGCCGCGTCCAGTACCTGGACCTGCGATCGCGTGACGGTCGCCGGGCCCGCGCGCATCGATCTCGGCGGAGGCTGGAGCGATACGCCTCCGTTCTGCCTGGACTGGGGCGGCACCGTTCTGAATGTCGCCGTGGAACTCAACGGCGCTCACCCCATCCAGACCACCGTCCGGCGCATCAACGAGCCCATCATCCGCTGTGTATCGGATGCCGATGGGCTCTGCGCGGAGTACCGTAGCAGCGAGGAACTGCACCATCCTCCGAGCCCGGGCGATCCCTTTTCTATTCCTAGAACCGCCCTCTCCATGACCGGTCTTTTCCGCAGGGAAGAACGCGCTCCACCAGGCACTCGCGCGCCTCGGTGGCGGCATCGAGATCCACACCGCCGTCATGTTGCCGATGGGCTCCGGCCTCGGAGTCAGCAGCATTCTCGCGGCTACTACACTGCGCGGTGTCGGTGAGATGCTGGGTACGCAATTGAGCGATCAGCTGTTGAGTGAGCAGGTGATGCGACTGGAACAGCGCATGACCACCGGGGGCGGCTGGCAGGATCAGGCCGGTGGCATCTTCCCCGGCGCGAAACTGGCGGTCACCGGTCCGGGCCTGCATCAGCGCATCCGCGTGCAGCCGTTGCTGTGGACGCCGCAGCGGCAGCAGGAATTTGAGAGCCGCATCGTGCTCTACTACACCGGCATCCAGCGCGTCGCGCGCGACCTGCTGCGGCAGGTGGTGGGCCGTTACCTGGCGCGCGAAACGGCCGGCGTTCAGGTGCTGCACAGCATCAAGACGCTCGCCATGGAAATGGTGTATGCCATCCAGGAAGGCGAGTGGGGACATTTGGGCAGTCTTCTGAATCGCCACTGGGAATTGAACAAAACGCTCGACCCCAATACGGCCAACGCGCCCATCAACGCGTTGCTCGAGGCAGCCCGTCCGTTCATTCACGGCGCCAAACTGGCGGGCGCGGGCGGCGGCGGATTCCTGATCCTGCTTGCCCAAAGTCCGCAAGCGGCCGAGGAGCTGAAAGCTCTTTCTGCGCGCGCGCTGCGCCGGCGCCGTATACGATTGGCAAGTTGCCGGAACCGGCATGCTCGTTACGAAGACCTAGTCGCGGAATTGTTAGAACGTGGACATCGCCTCGCAGGAAACCACCACGATGGCCGGCGCTTTCCGCGAATCTTTCCCGGTGACGACGAGTGACAAAACATTGGGACCCGCTTCAAACACCGCTTCCGCGAGCACCAGGCAATCGCGATCATGCGAGGTCATCGGAAGTTCGGCGTTCAGAATCGTCTTCGTTTTGTAGATCAGTTTTACGCCGGTGCCGGCATCGAAATTGCGGCATCGCAGGAAGATCCGGTGCAGCGTGCTGCGCTGGGCGTCAAACCGCAAACCACATTCGCCGGACAAGGTCGCGCGATATCCCGGCGGCAGCTTCAGTGCCGGTTCCGCGGAACCTTCGGGTCCGAAGCCGGCCGCGAATTGCGCCGGAAGCATGATCGAGGTAATCCCGTTGGTCACACCGATGCTGCTCCTCAGCGCCCGCTGATACGGACGCTGCCGGATCTCCCACTTTCCAGTGCCGCCCTTAGCTTCGGTGCCCTGATAGACCAGCATGCTGCCTTCGAAACGGCCCTCCCAGTTCTCTTCGGATGCGCCGCACCAGCGGCGAAAGCGCTCCAATTCGGCCTGGTAGAGCGTGCCAGTCTCCTGCTGAATCACGCGATCGACTTCGCGATAGTACACGCCCATATCGGCAGTCAATTGCTTGGCGCTTCTTCGATGGCACGCCAGAACGGTGTCGGTAGTGAAGTAGGTCGCGTGCTGCGCGAACCTCCGCCACAAATCCCAATCGCCCGCCTGCCGCAGATCGGTCCGAAACGCGCCCGCCTCTTGCCACAGGCGGCCGCGCCAGAACGTGCCCTCCTGCATGACGAAACGCATGGCGCGCCCGTCGTGCAAACCGGCCCGAAGAGAGGCCGCAGGATAAACCTGTTCTTCGTGGATGCGCATCATCTCACCCTGCTCGTTGATTTCGCAGGGCCGCCCGCCTAGCCATTCGATTTCGGCCGATTCGGCGAATCGCCCGGCAGCGAATTCCAGAGCTCCCGGCAAGAGTCGATCGTCCGAGTTGATGTACGTCAAAAAGTCCCCAGCCCGCACACCTAGGGAATCGAAGCCCCGATTGATGGCGTCGTACATTCCGGAATCTTTGGCGGAGGCAAAGGTGAACTCGACACCCGAGCACAGGATGGGAGAGTTTTGCCCTGCGAGCATCGCCTTCCAACGCTCGAGCTTCTGCAGCGTACCATCGGTCGAGCCGCCATCCTGTACGTGATACCGAATGCGGAACGGGCCCTTCTGGGAAACGACGCTGAGGATCGTTTCGTCCAGGAACGCTTCCGATTGATAGGAAGGCGTGACGATCAGGAACGTTGGAATGTCGGGCGGCATATCTATTCTCACTCCGGGATTGCGTAGTGTTGCGCTGGTATCCGGTGCTCGATGCGCGACACCATATCCGGGCGGCCCACCCTGCGCGTTTCCACCACGATCGTATCGTAACTTTCCTTATCTTTCGGTCCCAAACCCGCATCGCCACCGCCCGGCCGGTACCATTCACTCGTCAGCCGCTCGCCGTTCACGCGGGACAATTCATATCGGTACTCAATTCCGTCGCTGTCGTCGATGCCAGTGCAGCAAGCTGCAATCTGCGATGGCCGCGAGAATCCGGGCCGGAGCCCCGTGATACGCCCCGAACCATTCATCATCCAAGTCACCGGGAGGAGCATGTATCCGCGCCGCGAATTGCCCCACCTCTCGACGCCGCCGCCTTGAGCGAAAATAGGCTCCGAATCTGCGACGCCCAGGTACGTCAACCCTGCGACATCGGCAGGCAGCTGTGCGGGAATCAAATCCGAGCCGCCTTCCCGGGCCGCGCTGAGCAGCATCATCGTGTCGGGCGAAGGCGTGCGGAATTCCGTTCCCGTACGATACGCAGCTCCGGGATGGAAGCGCATGAAATTCCAATAAAGCACCTCCCAATGCGTGTACGGGATGTAGATTCGCTCCGCCTTTTGGATGGCAGCGGCCACTCCCGCATCCACCGCATGCATCTGGGGAGCCTGCGAATTCTTCCAAATGAATTGCAGATTCCGCAAGCCGCCGAAGGCCAGGAGATTGGCGCCCAGCAGGATGTGGGTGCCGATGACCGCCAAAAAGGCGGCTACCATTCCGTACTGCGGCCACCGCCGCGAAGCCCGCGCCCAATCCCACACCGGACCAAGAGATGCAAAGGCGAGGACGGCCGGAAAGCTGTAATAGACGCTGGCCGTTGGGATGTAGCGATTCTGAGTTGCGTAGGTTGCGTGCCACACAAAAAACGATGCCGCCACGGCCACCGCCGCCCAGGGCAGACGCCGAGTGATCAGTGCTGTGCAGCAGATTAAGAGGAGTAAGTGAGGGAAGAACCCCAGCCAAACCGTATACTCGGTCGGGCTGACCGCGTCCGGGTTCGCCGGCCCTTCGAAGATGTACCCTTCCGGTGATCGCTTGGTGACTTCCACCAGGTCGGATAGCCAGCCCTGCATAAAGAAGCGATTGAAATTCCGATAGGCTTCCGATCGCCGGTTCCGGTCCAGCGGCGGCGTCAGATCCGGGATAGGACTAAATAGTAATTCGGCCGTGTTGATGCGGATCTTCTCGCGGGCCAGGGAGGTTCGGAAGGGCCGGTTGAGAATCGCGTTGTTGTACTCAGCATCGGTCCACTTCCCGGAAGAAAGATAACTGCACAGAAGGAACGTGGCAACCAAGGGCAGCGCCACAACCGCACCTGCGGCCAGCGACGGAATACGCATTTTCAAAGAACTTCGGAATTGCGCGTCGTGGAACAGGCGCGCGCAGAGTACCAGCGCGCCGCAGGCCACAACCAGCACATAGAACGTCCAATGCAGTTTGGAGCCAAGGCCCAGGCCAATCCCGATTCCGGCAAGCAGTGCGAACCGCAGCCGTGCGGTGGCGAACCACTGTAAGGCAAATCCGAAACCGATTAGAATCGGGACCGCCGCCAGCACCTCGTCGTTGGTGGAAGCCGCCTGCGCCAGCACGCTGGGCGAAAGCATGCAAATCCACGCCGCCACAAACGCGCCGCTCGCCGAAGCTTTCAGGCAGCGTGCGGCAAAGTAGGATCCCAGCCCTGCGAATATCCACGTCAGGTAAGTGACCAGATACATCGCCTTCGCCGGAAACCCGTAAGTCGCAAGAAATAGGTAGAGCAAAGTGCCATTGAAGGGATAAAACAAAAGCCGAGGATCATCCGACACGCCGGGGTGAAGCAGGTTTCCTCTGGCCAGGTAGAAAAACGCCCGGCTGAAGCGATACGTGCAGGAATCCCAATTATTCGGGACGTATGAAACGCAGATGATGGCCGAGCCGATCGCGGCCGCGAGGAGCGTGCTCCAGAGAAAGCCGCGCAGGAGTTTCGGAAACCGGCCCTTCTCGATGGAGGTTCCCCCGGGCGCCGCCGCGGGGGCGGCAACCTTGCGATATTGCAGCCACGCCTCCAACCCCATCGCGAATGTCAGCGAGATCAATAAGTACAGGCTGCGATAGTTGAGCTTCGAGAACGCTGCGAGCAGGATCGCGGTATAGACAAGATTGCCCCAGACGAGCAGGAAGGCCGCGCATAGTCGCTGTGGTATCCCGTGCACCAGGCGCGATGTCGAACGCCACGTGATCGCGATTAAAGTGAGTGCGTGGACAACTCCGAGCCCCGTTAACACTCCGCGTTCCCCCAGACGCCGTTCAGCACCCTCTCGGAGGACCTGTCCCCGTAACAGAAATCGCGCACGGACGGCGCCGCAGCCTCCACCAGAATCTCCGTGATCATGATGTTTCCAGATTCCGGATTTTCGGCCTTTGAGAACCTGTCTGAGAATTCGAAATGCATCAGGTTAGAGCCGCTTTCGAGACGGGTATCCAGCACGAGCAGCCGTCCCGCCGCCGCTCCGGTCTGCGGTAACTCATAAACTCCCCTGACGACGCCATTGCATCGCAGCGTGAGCCGGTGCCCCGGGTTAGGATTCCGGTACGAGATCAATACGTGATGCGGGCCCGCGGTATCCGCGAAGAGTTCGGCCAGGGCGCTCGGCCCGTGCGCCCACCAAAACGCAGTGAGCCCATATTCGGCGGCCTCCGACTGCCACGAAAAGCCGCGCCGCGGTATCCAGCGTGATTTGCTTTGCCAGACACTCTGGAGCGGCGTTGCGGCCGGCTCCCCAGGCAGAAAACTCAGATGGCGGCGCAACCCTAGTGAGTCTGCCAATCCGTTCGCGCACAGTGCCAGAAAGAAGTGCCGGTAGGCCGAGAATTCGGACCACTCATTCTCCACATACAGCCGTCCCCATCGCGAAATATCTCTTCTCAGATCGGGACGATTGTATAGGTGCTGAACAGCGGCTGCCAGGCTCGCCGGCTCCGTATCCGCCGCGAGCACACCGGTAACGCCGTCCCGCAAAGCTTCGCGAACGCCGGTCACCGGAAATGCCACGGCGGGTGTGCCGCAGGCGATCGATTCGATGCATACCTGCCCGAACGTCTCCGCCGAGCTCGCCACCACCACCACGTCCGCCGCCGAATTCAGTCGTGCGATCTGGTACGGGTCGGTGACGAAGCCAAGCTGTCGCACCTGCACGGTGGTCTCGATTCCGTCCGTCGTCGGCCCCAGTGCCACCACCAGAAGATTCGGCAGCCCCAGGCGCTCTAGCGCCGCCAAAAACTTTCGTCCACCCTTGCGCGAATCCTGCAGCGAGGCGGGCAGCAGGACGATGAAAGCATTCTGCGGCAGCCCGAACTGCTCGCGGCAATCGCGTCGGTCGCGCGGCCGAAACACATCGAGCGGAAAGCTGAGATGCACTCGCTCAATTGAAGGCGCGCCCTCGGAACTCTTGCCCATCGTTTCCCGCGCGACACTCGCTACCCACTCGGAATTCGCCAGCAGCGCCGGACGCTTTTCCGCCTGCAGCAGCAGCCGCTTCTTCTTCCACGCATCCGCGATTTCCGCCGGGGGCAGCGCTGGATATTCGTCGGCCGTCGGACAGGTGTCGTCGCATCCCGTCAGGTACTTCTCGCACCCTCCCGTATAGGCGCACCGGCCGGTAAGGATCCAGAAATCATGCATCACCACCAGCGTGGGAAAGCGTTCGCTCAGGAAATTCAGGAGCATTGGCTCCGCCGCGGCGTTATGCAGATTGCCCACCACTACCAGGTCCGGGCGTGTCGCCGAGATCCGATCCATCACACTTTCCACGGTGTAAACGGGCACCTCCCGATCGTATTTCGGCCTGTCCACAATTGAGACCAGCGTGACCGCATGGCCGGCCCGCGCCGCCGCTCGCGCCAACCGGGCGTGCGCGATCCCGGCTCCGAAGAAAGGGCCGTGGTCGTTGAGAAAGGTAATTCGCAGGTTGGATCGCGAAGGCGCGCTCTTCCCGTTTGCCGCGTTCGCGTGCTCGCGCGTCTTCAGGAATCCATCCCGAACCACGATCAGTTCCGCCTGGAAGCGTTCCGTCACATGGGTCTTCTGTTCTTCGTGCAGGCGAAACCACGCGACCGGTCGGCCAATCACATGGAGCTTCGCGCCCGCCTCAGCGAACCGCAGCCACAACTCGTAATCCATGCTGTAGTGCAGCCAGTCGTTCACATAGCCGCCCGCGCGCAACCATAGCTCGCGCGTGAACATCACCTCGGGCTGGTAAAAGAACTGACCGGCATTCCAACCGCCATCAAGATCCAACAGATTTTCCAGCGGCAGCGGACCATCCACGCAGGCCGTGAGGTGCTGGTGCACGCATTCGCCATCGCGGTACAGCCGGCAAATGCCCGCCACCATGTCGACGTCCGAGCTTTCGAAAGCCATCGCGATCGACGCCAGCGCGCCCGGCGCGAGCCGGTCGTCGCTATTCAACCACGTGAGAATCTGCCCCGTCGCCAGTGCCATGCCCTTATTGATGGCGTGACTCTGCCCATTGTCCGGCTCGCTGATCACATGCGCGACCCTATCCCGGTATTGGCCAAGGATCTCCAGTGTCTCGTCCGTCGATCCGCCGTCCACGATGATGTGCTCGAAATTCGGGTAGCCCTGATTCAGTACGGAAAGGATTGTCTCCTCGATGTAACGGCCCTGGTTGAACGAAGGAGTTACGATCGATATCTTCGGCCAATCCCGATGCGACGGCAGCGTCGCCGGCAAGTCGAACGGCTCGGGATTCACGTGCGGCCACCCTCCGTAACCGCTCACGGAAGAATACCGCTGCGAGAAGTCCCGCCGGATCTCCTCGGTAAGATCCGCCACTGGCGTATGGTCGGCCGGGCCGTCCGTGGTTGCCAGGAAATAGCGCTCGTGCAGCCTGCCCTGCAGCAGTACGCGCGCCTCCGCCGAGGGCGTCACGCCTTTTCCAGAGCCGCCCGCCGCAATACGATAAAGCCTGCCGCCTGCCGCCGCCTGGAGCAGTTCCAGCGGTCCGCCGGCCGCCAGCTTCCGCCGCGTCGCCATGCGTTCGCACCAGTACGCGCGTACCAGCCCCGAGGTGGCGGCAAAGATCGGACCCGTTCAGTTTGGTCGAGTCCTCGTCAATGCAAACCAGGTCTGCCGTCAAAGGCAAATCGCGAAAAAAGTCCTCCAGGGCGCCGTGATAGAAAGTGACCTCACCCGCCAGATTTTGCGTCGCAAACTCGCGCATCAGTAGCGTGAGATTACTTCGCCTCGTATCGACAATGTAAGTCCGCGCCGGCGCGCGATGTGTGCTCGATGCCTGCATGCCGCGCACCACCGTCATCGCTGTCCCAACGCTGGGATTGACCACGATCGCGATGCCGTTACACCGCGCTGCCTCGGCGTAAATAAAATCGTCGCTTGCGACCTGTGGCTCGGTGGCCCCGCTCACTGGCCGCTTCCCGTCTTGCCGCTGCCAATCGCCTTTCGTAGCGGCGCCAGCACCCAGGCCAGAGAGCGCGCCATCCGCAGCGCCAGGCTGTTTGCAAGTTCATCCCGCAGGCTTGCACTCTCCGCCTCTGCCTCTCTCAAACTCGCGCGAAGTTGCTCCACCTCCGCCGCGGGCGCCACAGGTCCGGCCACTTCTCGCTCCGCCAGCAGCTCGCGAACGCGCTCATGGAGCGCTGCGATCTGCTCGCCGGCAAGATCCAGTCGTTTCTGCGCGTCGGCTGCCTGTACCTGAAGCCGGTAGCGCTCCAGCTCGCCTCGCGAATGGAGCGCCTGGCATTCCACCGTGAGCCGTGCAATGGTCTCGCTCAGTTCAATCCTTCTCCGCTCCCACTCGGTCTTCTGTCCCTGGAGCGCGGCCAGCTCAGCGGCCGCCGCATGCTCCTTTTCAATCGACACATCACTATTATGGGACGTCGCCACGGTGGAAGCTCGCATCCTACCAGATGGACCAGGCTCAATCAACACGACTCTCTGGCACTGGAGTACGATATCCCTGACCATGCGAATCTTGCTCTTCTGCCTCCTCCTCGCCGCTCCCCTCGCCGCGCAGCCGCCGATTCCCCGTTATGAAGTCAATCGCGCAGCCACCCGGATTGTCGTCGATGGCAAGTTGGACGACAAAGCCTGGGCAGCCGCACCGCCAATCGAGTTTCTCTTTCCCTGGGAATCCCAAACAGGCGCCAAGCAAAAGACCACCGCCAAGCTGCTCTGGGACGACGACTATCTCTATGTAGGCTACGAATGCGAGGACGCCGATATCGTTGCGCTCCGTACCGAGCGCGACGACCCTACCTATCTCGACGATGCAGTCGAGTTCTTCGTCAACCCGCGGCCTTCGCAAATCACCGCCTACTTCGGACTCGAAATGAATGCCCGCGGCGTGCTCTACGACTACCTGATGGTCGATGCCAGCCATGCGTTCAAGCGCTTCAACATGCAGGGTGTGCTCCTGGCAACCTTCATCCGTGGCACCCTCAATGCGCGTGGAGACGAGGATAAAGGCTGGAGTCTCGAGGTCGCCATTCCGTGGGTGAATTTCGAAGAGCTCGCCAAGCGCCCGTCGCCCGGTACCGTGTGGACCGCCAACCTGAACCGCTGGGATGGAGTGGAGCCGGATCGCCGTCTGAGTATGTGGTCTCATTCGGCGCAGACTACGCCGAACCCCCACGCCCCAGCGCGCTTTGGCCAGTTACTTTTTATGCAGCCCGCTAAATGACGTATTTTTCAGTACGGACAATTAATCACATCTACGGCAACGGTCTGTAACTTCGATTACAGACACGTCAAGCCTTCGTGCCCTGAAGCACGCTTACGCAAACCCGTTAACATTACAAAGGCTTACAAATGGCATCCTGCCATTGTGTTAACTCGCCTCTTAATATACGCTTGACTCTTGATTAAGAGCCTTTCCGTACCCGTCGCTCCGCCGCGAACGGTACAGATCGTAAACACCGGCCCTCAGATAAAAGTTGTGGCGTGCGCTGCGCTTCTTACTCTGTTCGCCGCCTTCACTGCCTACTATCGCGTCTTCGTAAGTCTGGCCAATTACGATGACGAAGGTTATATGACCTGGACAGTGAAGAACTTTCTGGGCGGCCAGGCTTTGTACGACCAGGTAACTACTGTCTATGGACCGTTCTATTACCTCTATGAGTGGTGCGTGCTTTCTCTTACAGGAGCCGGCGCCTCATCCGATTCGATGCGGCTCATTTCCGAAGCATTCTGGGTAGCATCGGCCTTAGTCGCTTTCCTCCTGGTCTACCGTGCGACCGGCTCACTGGTGCTGGCGATGTGCGTTCACCTGGTTGCGTTCCGCGCCTTGGCGTTTATCGGCGAGGAACCGGCACATCCCCAGGAAGCCTGCATTCTGCTCTTACTCGCCTTCGGACGGGCCATTTACATCTCCAACCGGACATGGCGCATGGCGTTGATGGGCGCCCTCGGCGGAGCAATGGCCGCATCCAAGAGCAATCTCGGCATCTTCGTTGCGGTGGCTCTCACGGTGGGCTTGATCTTCGTGCAACCGCCTGGGTGGCGCCGCCGGGCGGCCTGCCTCGCAGTGTCGGTGGCGGCGCTCGCCCTCCCAGCAGTCTTGATGTGGGACCGGCGGGCGGATACCTGGGCCGTGTTCTATTGCGTACTCGTCGTCCTCTCTTTGGCCGCGGCCCTGATTACCGTCTGGAACATCCCCGTTCAGCCCGGAGCCCTGACCCTGCGTGACGTCGCGGTGGTCGCCGGTACCTTCGCCGCAACCACCGGCGCGATCTTCTGTTTCGCCCTGGCGCACGGCAGTACTCTCTACAACCTGTTCGAGTGGCTCGTCGTGATCCCGCGAAGAACCTACGGCCGCTCCTGGTTCCTGCCCGCCAATATCCATCCCGTGGCGCTGGCCTGGGCGCTCGTCGGCCTCATCTTCGCGTGGTATGTGAGCCGGCGCCGTGTGCCAGATCGAATCCTCGCCCTGTCCAAAGTCGCCTTCGGCATCGCCGTCCTCTTCATGTGCGCCACCGCCCGCTATGGCGGACTCCTCAACTTTGCGACTCCTTTTCTGTGGCTGGTCGCCGCCCGTCCCGCCGGCGCCGGAGTCGACGGCCGCTCCACCATGGCGCGTTCCCTACTCGCGCTACTCGGCGTGATTCAGGTGCTGTACGCATACCCGGTAGCCGGGTCGCAATTGGGTTTCGTTACTGTCTTCATGATCGCCATCGCAGGAATTTGCTTTTGGGATGGCCTTTCGCGAACTCAGAACGGCCCCTACATCACGCGTCTCAACCGGACCTGGTTTCCCGCGGCCCTTCGATTCACCGCCGCCTTGCTGGTCATCACCCTTCACCTCGGTTTCGCGTTGGATGCCCGCCGCATTTACGGCTCCTTCAGCGCCCTCGGTTTCCCGGGCGCGCGGCTGGTGCGCGTGGAGCCCGAGAAAGCCGCCGCCCTTCGCGCCATCGTCGGCAGCATCAACTCATCTTGCGGCACCCTCGTGACCGAGCCCGGACTCTTCAGCTTTCACTTGTGGACGGGCAAGCCCGCGCCTCGCGGCCTCGATCATCAAGTGTGGATGTCGCTGCTCGATGAAAGCGCGCAGAACGCCATCGTCAACCAGCTCTCGGCAGACCCCCGCGCCTGTGTCGTCTACCGCCAGGATATTCTCGACCTTTGGGTCAAAGATGCAGACCTCGCCACCAAACCCCTGGTGAACTACATCAGAAACAACTTTGAAACCGTCTTTGAAGGCAACGGCTATCAACTGATGATGCACACCGGTCGGGCGCAGGAACCGCGAAGTCTCGCGCTAGGGTTGGTCCACCAGTAACCCTACTCCTTCTCGGGCGTGAAGCGGAGGGCGGCGGAATTGATGCAGTAGCGCAGTCCCGTGGGCGCCGGCCCATCGTCGAACAGATGTCCCAGGTGCGCATCGCACTTGCTGCAAAGCACTTCCGTGCGGCGCATGAAAAGGCTATTGTCGGACTCGGTTGCCACGTTCTCTTCGGCGGCGGGGGCGTAGAAGCTCGGCCAGCCCGTCCCGGAATCGAACTTTTCCCCGGCGCGAAATAGCGTGTTCCCGCAGCATACACAGCGGTACGTGCCCGGCTCGTGATTATCCCAGTAGCGGCCCGTGAACGCGCGCTCCGTGCCCTTCTTGCGAGCCACCGCGAACTCCTCCGGAGTGAGTTCCTTCTGCCATTCGGTGTCCGTCTTGACGATCTTGTTCACTTGGATAGTCTCCCCTCTCTTACCATTATCCAGGAAGAGTACGATTTTGATCCCGCTGCCGTTGCCGGCCAGCCGCGGATTGGGAAGCGGACGTTCGCGCCGGTACCACAGCGCCATCAGCCCGGCGAAAGCCACAGGCATGATCAGGAACGCGCGTCTTGGTGTTCCGTCTAACTGATCCACCTTGCCAACCCGAATGCAGCGGCAGATGCCAGGCCGCCGATGACCACCGTTTGCAGACCGCCCCGGAAGGGCGAAATGCCCGTCAGCCGCCCCTTGACGAAGCCGAAGATGAAGAGCGCGATCAGCGTCACCACCACCGACGCCAGCAGCGCGCTGTGCAGGTTATCCAGCAACATGTAAGAGGAGAGCGGCACCATACCGCCCACGATATAGGAGAGTGCGATCGTGACCGCGCTGTTTCGCGCGCGCGCCGGGTCGGGTTCCTCGAAGCCGAGTTCGAACCGCATCATGAAATCCACCCAGCGGTTCTGATCCGCGCTGATCGCGTCCACTACCGGCTTGATATCCGCTTCCGCCATGCCGAAATCGCGGAACACATCGGCGACCTCGTCGCGCTCTTTTTGAGGAAGCTCGACCGTCTCGCGCAATTCCCGCTGGCGTTCGCTTTCGTAATGATCCCGATCCGTCCGCGCCGCCAGATAGCCGCCCAGCCCCATCGCGATCGATCCCGCGGCGATTTCCGCCAGCCCGGCGATCACCACGAGCTTGCTTGTGGCCACCGCCGTTCCCGTCAGGCCCGCCGCCAGCGCAAACGGAACGGTGAGGCCGTCCGACATACCGATCACTACATCGCGGACCGTATCAGACGCCTGGAAATGCTTCTCGACGTGCGGGTTGTGCATGAAATCAAATGATCGCACGCCGCGCCCGCAACTCCGGGGCGCACCTACGGGCTAGACCGTAAATTCCGCCCGCACGACCTCGTCATCCAGCGAGTGCTTCAGCGTGAAACCGAGCTTCTCGCAAACCCGCATGACTTCGCGATTGTCGGGCAGAATATCAGCCGTCAACTTCGTGAGCTTCTCATCCGCGCCCACAATCAGCAGCCGCGCCAGCAGTTCCTTGCCAAGCCCGCGGCCCTGCCACTGATCGCTGATCACCACCGCGATTTCCGCTTCGCTCGTGCCGAGGATCTTCGTCATACGTCCCACGCCGAGGATCTCGATTTCCCCCGACTCGGGATTCCGCCGCTCCGCGACCAGCGCCATTTCGCGATCGTAATCAATGAAGCAAATGCGCGTCAGACGGTCGTGCTGCGTACGCTGTTCCAGGTTCATCAGGTGGAAATAGCGCAGGTACACGCGTGCGCTCACTCAACGTCTCGTGGAACTTCACCATGCACGGCTCGTCCTCGGGACGAATCGGCCGGATATTGATGCTTCCGCCGCCCTTCATCGTCCACGGCGCTACGTACCGCGTCGGGTACGGACGGATCGCAGCTTTCGGAACCTGTTCCAGCGAAACTTCGGGTCCGTGCACCACCACGCGCGCGTCGAGAGCGATCAATCCGTCCGGCGATGCCAGCAGCGGATTGATGTCGATTTCCTTGATCCAGGGCTGTTCCGCCACCAGCGCGCTGAAACGCACCATGAGTACTTCCAGCGCCTTCAAATCCACCGGCTTGCGCCCGCGAACACCCTTCAGCGCCGTGTAGATCTTGGTCTGCTCCATCATGCGCCGCGCCAGCGTCGAATTCAAAGGCGGCAGCCCGAGCGCACGGTCCTTGAACACTTCCACCAGTTGTCCGCCGGTTCCAAACAGCAGGACCGGTCCGAACTGCGGATCCAGGCTGCTGCCGATGATCAGCTCGTAAGCGTCCTTGAGCTTCACCATAGGCTGCACCGTCACGCCCTGGAAGTGCTGCGCCCCGACCTTCTCGGTCACCGAAGCTTCGATCGCGTGAAACGCCTTATCCACCGCCTCGGCGTTGCCCAGGTTCAACTGCACGCCGCCCACATCGGTCTTGTGTGTGATCGTCTCCGAATACAGCTTGAGTACAATCGGGTAGCCGATCTCGTTGGCAGCCGTGACGGCCTGGTCGGCATTGGCTGCGATGATCGTCTTCGCGATCGGAATGCCGTACGCCGCTAATACCTGCTTGGATTCGAATTCGGTGAGGATGGTGCGGCCTTCCTGCCGCGCCTTCTCCACCAGCTCCTTCACCAGTTTGCGGTCCGGCGTCCATTCCTGTGAATCTTCCGGCAGCGCCGGCGTTTCGTACAGCGCCTTCAGGTTGTCGCTGTACTGCCACATGTAGTTGAAGGCGCGCGCCGCAGTATCCGGATACGGGAAGGTTGGGATATTCGCGCGGTTGAGAATCGCTTCTCCGGCCGCAATGTCCACGCCGCCCATCCAACTGGCCAGCACTGGCTTGCCTTCCTGCTTCGCCAGCGGCTTCAACTGCTCCGCAATCTGCGTCGGGTCCGTCATCGCCTGCGGCGTGAGGATCACCAGCATGCCATCGGAGTTCGGATCCTTAGCGGCGATCTCGAGCGCCTTCGCGTAGCGCTCCGGCGACGCGTCGCCGATGATATCCACCGGATTGTTGTGGCTCCACGTCGGCGGCAGTACGACGTTATATGCCTCCATCGTCTCCGCCGAGAGTTCGGCGAGTTCGCCGCCGCCCATGATCAGCGCATCCGTGGCCAGCACTCCCGGTCCGCCCGCATTGGTCACGATGGTCAGTCGCTTTCCCTTGGGGCTGGGCTGCTTCGAAAGTACTTCCGCCATGTAGAACAAATCGGCGATGTTGCTGACCCGCAGCACGCCGCTGCGCCGGAATGCGGCTTCGAGCACTTCGTCGCTGCCGGTGAGCGAGCCGGTGTGCGACGCGGCGGCCTTCGCGGCGGCGGCCGAACGGCCCGGCTTAATGATGATGATCGGCTTGGTCAGCGCCACTTCCCGCGCCGCCGAGAGGAACGATCGGGCGTTGCCGATCGATTCCATGTAAATGACAATCGACTTCGTCTTCGGGTCGTTGCCCAGGTAATAGATCAGGTCGCCCCAGCCCACATCCACCATGGAACCCACCGAAATGAAGGCGCTGAAGCCAACCATTTCCTTCAGGCTCCAATCCAGCACAGCCGTGCAAAGAGCGCCGCTCTGGCTGATGAAGCCCACGGAACCTGGGCGCGCCACTGCAGTTGCGAAGGTGGCGTTCATGCCGGAAAGCGGGCTCATCACGCCCAAACAGTTGGGTCCGATGATGCGGATGCCGGCCTTCTGCGCCTCTTCCAGCAACCGGCGTTCGAGTTCGGCTCCCTCCGGCCCTACTTCCTTGAATCCCGCCGAAATGACAATCGCGCCCTGCACGCCGTTCTCGCCGCATTCGCGAATCAGGCCGGGGATCGATGCCGGCGGCGTGATGATCACCGCAAGATCCACCGGTTCCGGAATGTCCGAAATCGATGCGTAGGCCTTCACCCCGAGCACGCTCGGGCGTTTTGGATTGACCGGGTAAACCGTTCCGCCAAATGGGCTGGTGACCAGATTCCAGAAAAGGGTGCGGCCCACCGTCCCCGGGTTTTCCGTGGCGCCGATCACCGCTACCGTCTTCGGCTTGAAAAATACGTCGAGCGGCTGCTGCCGTTTGCGGTTCATCTTCTTCTTGGCGGGTTTACTGGTTGCTAGCATTGTCGGTGTCTGCCTTTGGTCCGAACGCGGCCTGGTTGAGAGTCTCCACAACGTCCTGCACCTTCAAACCGTTCTTGCGAGCGACGGTTTCTATGTCGCAGTCATCGCAGGTGGGTCGGTAATGCAAATCGTCGAATATGGAGCGGGTTTCCGGGTGACGTTGTTTCACATCACGGATGATCATGTCACGGCGGATCAGTTGATCGAATCGAAACATAGGGTGCGTCCTCGAATGAAGCATGAATAATGCACCCGGACGTCCAAAGGAATCGCCGTGTGAAATCAAGTGTTTGGAGTCCGAAAAAGACAGGACCTGGGTGAAATGCCCCAAATTGTGAGGGAGGCTGCGGACGAACCCGTTCTATAGGGTCATGTCAACCTCCTGCTAGTGTGGAGCGCCGTACTCACCTGCAAGGGAAAGGTGCCCCCGTTCACGTCTGCCTTTTGCTCACTTCGCCGCCGTGCAGTAGGCTTTGTCCATGCGGAAATTCCTTGCGGCCGTGTTCGCGGTAATCACCTGTGCCACCGTCGTGCACGCGGCGCCGTTTACCCAATTCGTCATCTTCGGCGATAGCCTCTCTGACAATGGCAACGCCTTCATCGGCACCGGCGGAGCTATCCCCGCTCCACCGCTCTACACCGTAGGGAAGTTTACCGATGGTCCGGACACTTCACCCGCCGGTACGCTCGGCGGCATCTGGCATGAAGTCCTCTCCGGTCTTCTCGGGGAGCCGGTGGCCACGCCGTTTCTCGCCGGCGGCACCAACTTCGCGGTGGGCGGTGCCAAGATTCTCCCGGGCGATCCCGTGATCCCCAGCCTGTCGCAACAGGTGGCGCTCGCCCTCTCCGGCACCGGCGGCGTGGCGGACCCCAATGCGCTCTACGTGCTCTGGGGTGGCGCGAACGATCTTTACGGAGCGGTCGAAACTCCCGGCGCGACGCCCGCGGATGTCGCCGCCACCGAAACTGCCATGGTGAGTTCTTTGGCCAACGACATCGGCTTCCTCGCGGCCGCCGGTGCCAAGAAATTCCTGGTCCTCAATCTCCCGCAGCTCAGCACCACCCCAAGAGGCGCGGCGGACCCCTTGAATGGTGCCCTCGCCGCGGCATCCCAGCAATTTCGCTTCGATCTTGCGGCCGGCGCGCCGTTGTTGGCGCAAGCGCTCAATGTCCAGATTGCCCAAGCCGATATCTTCGGACTCTACCAGAGCATCCTGGCGAATCCCGCCGCATTCGGCTATACCAATGTCACCACGCCCGCACAGGGGCTCGCGGTCAACCCGGATCAGTATCTGTTTTGGGATTTTCCCAGCCACCCAACTACCACCGGAGGCCACCTGATCGCGTTATCCGCCGAGGCGGCCATCGACAGCACGTTCGTTCCGGAACCCGCCACCTGGAGCTTTGCGGCCGCGGGATGCCTGCTCTTCCTGGCGCGCAAACGCCGCGCTTAGCCGCCGTCGAACTACCGCGGCAATACCAGCACGCCCCAGGGTTTGTCGCCGACCTTCACTTTCTTCACTACCGTGTGCGTGGCAACATCCACGATGGAAACGTCGTTCGAGCGTCCATTCGCGGTGAACAGGAATTTCTCGTCAGGCGAGAGCGCAATCCCCCAGGGGCGTTCGCCCACTTCGAAGGATGTCAGAACATTGCCGGTCGAAGGCTGCACGTCGTAAACCTTGTTGCCGCGGCCCGTCGTCACATATAGGTGTGACCCGTCGCGACTCATGGCCATCCCCATCGGCTTCATGTTGGCGCCGATCGGGATCGTCTGCACCATTTCCAGCTTTCCGGTATCGATCACGCTCACCGTCGCGTCGTTCTCATTGGTGACGAACGCGCGCGTTCCGTCGGGAAGAAACGCGATACCTCGCGGACGGCGGCCCACCGGGATGGTCTTCACCGCCTGCCGCGTACCGATATCCACCACCGTGACCGTGCCCTTGTCCTCCGATGTGACATACACGAACTTCCCATCGGGCGTGATCGTCACTCCCTCAGGCTCCGCCCCCGTGGGAACCGTGGCCAGCACCGTGCCCTTTTCGGGATCGACAAAGCTGAGCCCCGCCGCGTCTTCATTGGAGACGTACAGCAGACCGTCGCGGCCCACCGCGAACTGCTCGGGGTCGGACCCGCCCGGCACCTTGCGCAGCAGCTTATTGCCCGCGATCTCGTAAATGCCGATGCCATCGGCGCTCTTGTCCGGAGGCGGCAATGTGCTTTCGTCGACTCCGGGAGGCGCCGAGGGCGACCCGCTTAGCGCGATGTAGATCAGCTTGCCATCCGCGCTGGCGTGGAGCCCGCGCGCGCGTTTGCCGATCGCTACCGTGCTCAACGTTTCCATCTTCACCGGGTCAATTACGGATAAATCGCCGGAGCCTTCGTTGCTCACGTAGACCTTGTAAGGGGGGCCGCTCGGGCCGCAGCCGGCGAGCAAGCCGAAGAGCAGGGTGGGAACCGCGAACTTCGCGCGCGTATTCATTTGGAGAACCTCAGCGATACGTGAAGTTTACAGCGGCGCTCGCGGTCGGGGCAAGGTGCACCTGTTGCGTTTGCACGCCGAGTTTTTCGTGCCACACGGAAACCGTGTAGTCGCCAGGCGGAACGTTCTTCCATTCGAAACTCCCGTCCGGACCGGTAACCGCGAAATAGGGATGGTCCACCACACCGATCCACGCATGCATCCACGCATGGATATTGCACTTCACCGGGATCATGACCTCGGGGCGCGCAAAGCGGTGTTCCACATCGGCGGCGTGCGGCGGCTGCTCCTGGTTCCACTCCCGGTTGTTGACCGGGATCGGATGGATATTGTGCGCTACCGAGTCACCGTTTTTCAAATCCAGCGTTTGCCCGGCGCGCAGGCCGATCACGCGCGGCAGAAACATGCAGCCGTGCTGATCCAATACCACCGCGGGCTCCTTCACCGGCTCGAATTTCTTGCCCTCGAGCCCCGCCTGAATGTAGACGAACGCATTGGCGAGCCCGCCATTCTTGCCTGTCAGTACGCCGGGGTCGTAAACCGGTTTGCCGGCATTCGCCTGCTGACAACCCTGCTCCGCCTCCATGGAAATCACTTCACGCGCCGGTTTGGCGCCGCGAAACGTAATCGCGCCCGTCAGCGTGCCCGCGGTGGCGGCATCCACGTGAAAGTATTCGACCGGCGCGGCGGAGTGCGCCGCTGTCGCTCCGTTTCCCGGCGCCTCGCCGGAGCTCGGCGTCTTGCTTTCCATGCTCGATCTTTACGCAGCCGGCGGTCAGTAGCGCCAGCGCCAACGGCAGCAATCGTTTCATTCCGGCTTCGACGAAGGCGCCTGCGGATTGCCGGGACCGAAATGTTTGAGCAGCACCAGATTTTCCGTCGCGCTCTTGTTCGTGATGCGCACGCCATTGGTGGCCGCCTCCACGCTCACGAAGAGTTCGTCGCTCGTCATCTGGCCGTAGCGGATCAGCGAGGGCGTCTCTACTTCGTGCTTGCCGAAAGTGCCGAAGCCCTGCGTGAAAATCAGCCCGTACGCGGCTGCGTCTTGGATCGTGACGGAGCGGCCGGGGAATACGGTGAGCTCCTTTGCGGAGTAATGCGGGGTAGAGAATACGATCCACTTCTCGGCGTAACCGGAATCCGCCATCTCTTCCAGCGGAGCTACCGGCAGCGGTTCAAAGAGCCGGTGCTTGGCGAACTCAGGGTCCAGATTGGCTTCCCAATCCAACATGTCGAGAATGTAGTCCAGGTCATGATGATGCTCCGGCGGCACGTCTTTCACCAGCAAGTCCCATGGCACCGTGCGCCCTTCCACCAGCGATTGGTACATGGCGAATACATCGGAGTTGACCTGTGGCTCATACGTGACCAGGGAACCGGGCGCGTGCAGAATGCCGGGATCGATCTGCCATCCCGTGCCGGGCTTCAACCGGTATGCGCGCGTATGGTACAGAATCCCGTTGTCGCCTTCGTTCCAGCGCTCCAGGCAGCGGCGCACGTCGTCGCGCGTCGTGCCCGGCTCGAGGCCCATGAAGGTATAAGGGAAAATTATTGTCTTTGAAATTGTATTGGGGCGGGAAGTAGTACGCTTCCGGCTTGCCCTTCTGTCCCACGCGGGCTGCGAACTCGTCGGTCTGGTGCAAATGGTGCGGAATCGGACCGAGGTTGTCGAAGAATTTACAGAGCAGATTCCAGCCGCCGTATTGGCGCATTACGTCCGCGCCTAGGAACAGATCGCCATCCGTTTCGATCGCTTCCTTCAGCAGGACCTTCCTACCCTGATACTCGATGTAGCTGAGCCCTTCGTCCTCCGCCGTGAGCGGGCCATTCGCTGCTTTCGTGGTGGAAGAGAACCATCGCTCGTCGATGCCGCCGCGATGGCCGCCCAGAATGTAAAGGTCGCGGGGATCCAGTTTTAACCGGCCTCCGGGCATCAGAAACGCGCGCGGCACCCAGCAGGGCGCGAGGCGGACTACCCCTTCCCCGGCGCGAAGAGCCTCCCGGATTGTCGTCGACGCGGACTGGTTCATTGACTTGGTGTTGGCTACCTGAGGGCTCATCGTGGTTCCTCGAATTCCTCTACAGAGGTGAGTTCCATGCGGTTTGGAGGCCAATTCCGGCCCCAGCCGAACGAGTGCTTGTAGCGTACTAGCTTCCTGATTTGTCTGTCAAGAGTGGAGTTAATTCTGAGCTGCGTGGTCTTGACACTGGCTGTCTTCGGTTATATGCTTTACCCACTAACCTTGGCTTGATACGTTTCAAGGGGCGCGAAAAATGAGGGCGACCGTGATGTCGCAAATCGAAACACAACACACCGCTCGCGGTCCGCTATCGTTCGCGGCCACTCGCGGCATTGCCATCGCCTATCATCCACGCAAAGGCCATCGGTTACATCGCGCATGGGGCGCGAGCTTCAAGATGCTTCAGGCTACTCGCTTGTCTCAACCGGTCAAGATTCCTCAGGCCGGAAACCACAACACAGAAGACATATTAGGGGGAGTATGAACGGGCTACGTTGTCTCGTACTAGGATTAGTCTGCCTGCTGGCTACGCTGCCAGTAGTTAACGGCCAGAGCGTCACCGGCCAAATTTCAGGAGTCGTGGTGGATCCGGCCGGTGCCGTTGTGCCGGGCGCCGAGGTCCAGTTAATTCACGATCTCTCACAATCCATCCACAGATTCACTACCGAGTCGAACGGCTCCTTCATCTTTACCGGCCTTGTGCCGGGAACGTACAGTCTGAAGGTGGCGCGGTCCGGCTTCAAAAGTTACGATTCGAAGGGTATCACGGTCGCCACACAGGAACGCGTCGATTTACACGAAGTTCATCTGCAGGTCGGCGATGTGAGCAGCACGATCGAAATTCAGGCGAACGCCGTGCACGTTGCCACCGATAGTTCGGACCGATCTGTGTCGATCAACCTGACCCAGATCGAGGATACCCCCACGCGCGGCCGCAATCCGATCAGCCTGATTATGACGCTGCCCGGTACGCAATCGCTGGCGCAATCCTACGATTACCGCGGTTGGAACGGCGGCGGCATTCCGGGTGTCAATGGCGGCCAGCAGGGCCAGATCATTCTCAACATGGATGGCGCGGCCAGCCAGGATTCCGGCAACCTCAACACCGGTTATATCTCCCCCTCGGTGGACGCAATCGGCGAAGTGAAATTGCTGGTTTCCAACTACACGGCGGAATACGGCGGGCGCACCGCCGGACAGTTGACGGTGTCGACGAAGAACGGCACGCCCCAGTTTCACGGCAGCGGCTACGACTACTACCGTCACGAAAGTCTGAACGCCAACGAATTCTTCAACAACAAGACCAACGTAGTGCGGCCGCGCTACCGCTACCAGAATTTCGGCGGCACCGTCGGCGGTCCGCTGATCGTTCCGGGAACGCAATTCAACAAGGCACGGCAGAAGCTGTTCTTCTTCTTCTCGTACGACAAGCTGTACAACAGCACGACCAGCTTTGCGACGTTCACGATGCCCACCGCACTAGAGAAGACGGGCGATTTCTCCAAGAGCGTGACCACGACGGGCGCGCAGATTACGATCTTCGATCCCAACACGCAAACGCCGTTCCCGGGGAACGTGATTCCGGCGAACCGAATCAGTCCGCAGGGCCAGGCAATGTTGAACCTGTTCCCGAACCCCTCGCCACTGGGTCTGGCGCTCGACCCGACGGGCAACCGCGGATATAACTTCCGTTACCCGCAGCAGCAGTTGCGGCCGCTGGATGACAAGATCCTGCGCATCGATTACAACATCTCTCCGAAGCTGCAGATGTTCGCTCGCCTGCTTCAGGACTATCAGGCGCAGAACGGGTATAACGTGACGGTCGGACCTCCGGGCGGCCAGTGGGGCCAGTTCCCGGCCAGCTATCACGTGCAGGCGGCGGGCGCACTGGCAACGCTGATTTATACCATCAGCCCGACCATCATCAACGAATTCAGCTGGGGCATCAACCGCGGCCTGCAGGGCGTGGGCCCAACCGACAATGCCAGCAGCAATCCGAACACCGGCGGCGTGAGCACGTATCCGCAGAGCCTGTTGCCGCTGAAAGACGTCAACGGCAACGCGCTGACACTGCCGCGCATTAATCAGGGCAGCAACCTTCTGAACCTGCTGCCGGCGGTCAACTTCGGCCTGCCCGCGAATTACAGCGCGCAGTCCGCGGGTCAGGGCGTTACCGCCGCTCCGACCTTCAGTCTGGACAGCCGCTGGCCGTTCACCGGAACCGACCAGTTGCAGACGATTCAGGACAAGGTCACCTGGGTGAAGGCCGCCCACACGTTGAAGGCCGGCATCTACATCGAAAAGCAGGCTCGCAACGTGAGCGTGTATTCGGTGTACAACGCCGCCGGAACTTATTACTTCGGTTCCGACCGCGCCAATCCGCTGGACACCAACTACCCCTACGCCAATGCGATGGCAGGCAGCATCTTCGCTTATGGCGACGACAACACCAAGCTGGTGAACCACGCGCACTACACGCAGGTCGAGTGGTACCTGCAGGACACCTGGAAGGCGAGCCGCCGTTTGACGTTTGACTACGGTCTGCGCTTCTATCGTGTCGGCGACCTCAACAGCAAGGGAGCGAATCTGGGCCTGTTCAGCGCCGCGGCCTACGATCCCACCAAGGTGGGACAGCTACTCTACCCGGCATGTTCCGTCGCGGTCACCACCACCACTTGTCCGGCGGCGAACAAGATCGCGATCAACCCCAAGACCGGCGCGGTCTTCCCGTACGTCCGGCAGGGCACCTTCGACACCTCTTCCTATGCCGCGGGCACTCTCCCGTACTCCGGCATCAAATACTACAACACCCACTTCTGGAACGTGGCGCCGATTCAGGTTTCGCCGCGCGTCGGCTTCGCGTGGGACATGTTTGGTGACGGCAAGACGGCGATGCGCGGCGGCTTCGGCATCACGACGGGCCGCAACTGGACCGTGGACTACATCGGCGCGCAGAGCGCCGGCCAAGGTCCGATGATGGTTCCGCCGACGTTCCTGGCGCCGACCGTTGTCTACACCAACTTCCAGGGTCTGGCGGGAGCGCAATCCGTGTTCACGCCGCAGAACGTGATCGGCGGAACGCAGAATGACATTCCGCAGTCGACTTACAACTGGAGCTTCGGCATCCAGCGCGAGTTGCCGTTCCACATGATCGCGGACATTTCGTATGTCGGCAACGCGCTTAAGAATGGCTACGGCCAAATGTACGACGGCAACGCCGTTGCTCCATTGACCACCTGGAAGCCTTCCGGCTGCGCCAATCCGGTTCAAGGCGGCTGCCCGCAGTCGCAGTTCATCGATCCCACGTCGAACCCGGCCAACCCCGGCTTCTACTCGACGAACCTGATTCGCGCGATGACAGGCTACGCCGGACTCGGCAACATCATCGATTTCACCAACAGCTACACCAACAACTACAATTCGCTGCAGATGCAGTTGAACCGCCGGTTTGGGCGCGTGCAGTGGAACATCAACTACACGTTCTCCCGGACCATCATTTACAACAACGACAGCCCCACGACGTTGTACCAGTTTGTGGACGCGCAACTGACCAAGAACGTACTGAACCGCCGCCACGCGATCAACTACAACTTCGGTTATGACATTCCCGACGTGAGCCGGAAATTCATGAGCGGCAACCGCGTAGGTAAGGCGGTTTTCGACGGCTGGCACATCAACGGCAACGGCTCGGTCTTCGCGGGCACGCCGTACACCGTGGGCTGCTCGGCCACCGGCCAGCCTTCTCAATACTGGACGGGAACGCCGACCGCAGTATTTGCCCTTCCGCTGCCAGATGGGCAGCAACACCTTCCTGCCGACCGGGCAGCTGCCTTCGGCTACGGAAGATCCGCGTTTGCAGGTTCCGCTCAACGCGGCGAACTTCACGCTGCCAGGGGCGAATTCGCTGGGCCTCGGCAATACGCCTCCGACCCTCTTCTACGGTCCGTGGCTCTGGACGGTGGATTTGTCCCTCGCCAAGATGACACGCATCGCGGAAGGCAAGACGCTCGAACTGCGCGTTGAAACCTTCAACACCTTCAACCATTTCAACCCGAACAATCCGAACACTTCGCTGACTCTGAACTTCGCATCCGGCGCCAACACCAACGCGGCGTTCGGTACGATTCAGGGCGCTCAGGTACAAGCCCGGCACGTAGCACTCTCGGCTCGCTTCAAGTTCTAAGCGGGAGTAGTCCTTCCTGGGGTTGCGGCTCTGGCCAGAGCCGCAACCCCAAGGAGATTTTTCATATCATTTGTTTTACAGGTCACAGAGGATGGGAATGCGAACAAAACCGGTTTTGGCGGCCCTTGCGGCAGGATGTGTACTCAGTTGGGGGGCGGACTGGCTGACCGATGGCGGTAATGTGCAGCGTACCGCCTGGCAGAAGGACGAAAAAATTCTGGGCACCGGACACCGTCAAGGGCATGAAGCTTCTGTGGAAGCTGAAGTTGGATAACGAGCCGCGGCAAATGCATTCGCTGTTGCCGACGTTAATCGTGGGAAAGGTAAACACGCCCGCCGGAACCAAACAAATCGCGATCGAAACCGGAGTTTCCGACAACCTGTATGCGATCGATGTAGATGCCGGAACCGATTCTTTGGAAGAAACATTTCACCAGCACTTTTACCCCGCCCGCTAATGGCGGACGCGGCGGCGGAATTCTCTGCCCCGGCGGTATCACCGCCACTCCGGTAATCGGGCCCACCGACACCCCCGGCAAGTACACGATCTATGCGGCAAGCTGGGACGGGATGCTGCATCAACTGAATGTGGCCGATGGGGAAGAGGTCGCGCAGCCTTCAAAGTTCATGCCGCCCAACGGCAAGCCCTATGCGCTGAATCTTTTTAACAACGTTATCTATACGCACACCGCGCAAGGCTGCGGCGGCAATCCGAACGTCGCCTACGTGTACGATCTGGCCACCAAGAAGGTCGGCACCTGGGGTCCGGCGGGCGGCGGCATGTGGGGCCGCACCGGTCCCGCGATCAGTTCCAACGGCACCATGTACACCGGCACCGGCGATGGCCGGTGGGATCCGGAAAACGGCCTCTACGGCAACGGCATCGTGGGTTTGAAGCCGGATTCGAAGACCAAGTCCCTGCTGCTCGAAGACTACTTTGGCCCCTCCAACGCGGAGTGGCTGGTGAAGCGCGATCTCGATATGCAGGTCACGCCCGCCATCTTCAATTACAAGGGTAAGGAACTGATGGTGGACGCAGGCAAGGAATGCCGCGTGTACCTGATGGACACCGCTTCGATCGGCGGCGACGACCATCGCTCCGCGATGTATCGCACACCGCTCATCTGCAATGAAGAGGTCAACTACTCTTCGGCCGGCATTTGGGGATCCATGGCCACCTGGGAAGACGCCAAAGGCACGCGCTGGGTGCTGACTCCGATCTGGGGTCCCAAGCATTCCGCGTTCAAAGCGCCGATCGAGAACGGCAAGGTCACCTACGGCGCGATCGTGGCCTTCAAAGTCGAAGAGAAGAACGGAAAGATGCAGTTGACCCCGGCGTGGATCTCGCGCGATATGAATCACGCCGAGCCCCCGGTGATCGCGAACGGCGTGATCTACGCCTATGGCAATGGCGAGGATACGGATCAGTCGGTTCCCGATGTCGGTTTAGAGAACACCGCCGAGCGCCGCATCCCCGGTTCCACGCACGCCGTGCTCTATGCGCTGGATGCGCAGACCGGCAAGGAACTCTGGTCGAGCGGCGATCAGATCACATCATGGAACCACTGGAGCGGGCTTTCCATCGCCAACGGCCGGGTGTATATCAATACCTTCGATAGCAACCTGTATTGCTTCGGAATCAAGAAATAGCCCGTCATGAAAGCGCTAGGGATCCGTTTGTTCGCGGGTGCGCTTCTCGCGAGCTGTTGCGTGTGGGCGCAGACGCCCGGACCAGAGGAAACTGATCAACGATTGGGCCGGCCTGGTCCGGTACGGCAGCGAGAATGCCGAACTTCGCGCGCCTAAGGCTAACGAGAAACGCGTGGTCTTTCTGGGCGGGCAGGTTACGGAACGGTGGGGCGAGGGAAGCGCCAAATTTTTTCCTGGCCAGCCTTTCCTGAATCGCGGAATCGCCGGGCAGACCAGCGCGCAGATGCTGGTGCGTTTTCATCAGGACGTGGTGGCGCTCAAGCCGGCAGTGGTGGTGATTGAGGCCGGCATGAATGATCTGCTGGTGGCCACCGAAGGCGTCATCGCCGACAATTTTCTGTCGATGATGGATATCGCGAAGGCGAACGGAATTCGGGTGGTGCTGGCCTCGGTAACTCCCGTATGCGATTGCTACACCAAGCAGACGGGACTTCGACCGCAGGGAAAGATCATCAGCTTGAACGGTTGGATTAAAGATTTCGCGGCGGCGAGCGGAGCGGTGTACCTGAACTACTATTCCGCGCTGGCCGATGGACGTAATTTCAAGAAGGAGCTGACCGATGACGGTCTGCTGCCTAACGACGCCGGCGTATGGCGTGATGGCCCCGCTTGCCGAAAAAGCGATTGCGGAGGCGCTGAGCAAAAAATGATTGGGAAAGGATCTCGTAAGATGCGAAACAAACTGATTTCCCCTGCCATGGTTTCGTTTGCCTGTGCGTTTGCCTGCGTGGGCGCCGCGCATGCCCAGTTCGGAAGGGGCGCGGCGGAGTGGAGCACCAGTGGCGGAGATGCCCATCGCTCATCTTCGGTTGCGAGCGATCCCAAGATTTCCAAAGACAGCGTCCAAAAAGGTTTCGCCCTGTTCTGGAAAATCAAGCTGAATAACGAGGCGCGGCAACTCAACAGCCTCTCGGCGCCCACCCTGATGGATCGCCACATCGGCATCCACGGCTTCCGTTCTTTCGGTTTCGTGGCCGGTAGCGGCGACAATGTCTACGCGATCGATACCGACCTGGCGCGGATCGACTGGCAGAAGAACTTCGGCAAGCCGGCTACCGCGGATGCGTCGATGACCTGTCCCGGCGGTATGACGGTTGGCACCGCACGTTCCATCAGCGCCGCATTCCCCACGGCCGCTCCCACGGGGCGCGGCGGTGGCGGCCAGCGCGGTACGCCCGCCAAGAGCGGAGTCGGCGAACCGGGTGAAGGCGGCGTCACGTTGGCGGAACTCGCGGCGCGCGCCGCGGCGGCGCCTCCCGCGGGCCGTGGCGGCGGCGGCTTCCCTGGGGGAGGACGGGGGCCGCGCATGGCGGTAGTAGTGAACTCTCTCTCCAGCGACGGCATGTTCCATGCCAACTATGTGTCCAATGGCGACGAACCGACTCCTCCAATCCGTTTCCTGCCGCCCAACGCCAATGCGCAAGGGTTGATCATCGTGGATAACGTAGCTTACGTGGCGACGGTGAATGGCTGCGGGGGCGTGCCGAACGGCATCTGGGCCCTGAATATCGCTGCCAAAGAGGTAGCGAGTTGGAAGCCCGCGAGCGGCGAAGTGGCAGGCACGGAAGGGCCCGCCTTTGGCGGTGATGGAACCCTTTTCGTGGCAACGACCACGGGCGACCTGGTGTCGCTCGAGCCAAAGACGCTGAAGGTCAAAGATGTCTACCGGGCGGGTCAGGAACTGACTTCGTCGCCGGTGATCTTTCAGCACAAGGATAAGACCCTGCTCGCCGTCAGCACGAAGGACGGACGGATTCACCTGGTGGATACCGCGAAAATGGCGTCGCCGGGCGTGAAGAGCGCTCCCTATGCCACTGCGGGCGACTTTTTGGCCGGCGCGCTTGCCACCTGGCAGGACTCCGCCGGCACACGCTGGATTCTGGCTCCGATGGCCGGATCGGTCGCGCCGGACGCTAAGTTTTCAACCGGGAATGGCGCGGTCAGCAATGGCGCGATCGTGGCATGGAAGGTGGCGGAGCAGAATGGAACAGCATCGCTCGAGCCCGGATGGGTATCGCGCGACCTGACTTCCCCGATCGCTCCGCTGGTGATCAACGGCGTTGTCTTCGCGGTGTCCACGGGAGAATTTCGCGCCAAGGATTCCAAAATGACGGCAGCGCAGCGGGCGCAGAAATCGGTGCCGGCGGTGGTGTACGCGCTCGACGGCACGACCGGGAAAGAGCTGTGGAACAGCGGTAAGACGATCACTTCGTTCGTCCACGGCGGCGGACTTTCCGGCGCTAGCGGCCAGATCTACGTGGGTGCGCACGATGGCACGATGTACTCCTTCGGCTTTCCGATCGAACATTAAACTGGGATTATGCACTCAATCATGCTGAAGAGCGTTACAGGACTGCTGGTCTTGGCTGCGGGCGCCTGGGCGCAGGACGTTCCAGGGCGGGCGGAGGCGGAGCGCATCTGCAGCCAGTGCCACGAATTTGCCCGCTCTATTGCGCCGCGTCAGAATCGCGCGGGATGGCAGGCCACCATGGACAAGATGGTGGCGCTGGGCGCAAAGGGCACCCAGAAGGATTTCGACACGATCCTCGATTACCTGGCGGCCACGTATCCCGGCGAAGAGGTCCCCAAGATCAAGATCAACGAGGCGCGCGCGATCGAGTTGGAAAGCGGACTGTCGCTGCCTCGTTCGCAGGCCGCGGCGATCATCCAGTATCGAGAGAAGAACGGCGATTTCCATTCGCTCGATGATCTGAAGAAGGTGCCCGGCGTGGATGCGGCCAAGATCGAAGCGAAAAAGGACCGGCTGTTATTTAAGTAAGATGGCTCAGTGACCACGTACCGGGGACGCCGCGCGGCGGCAATCGAAAACGAACATCTGCGCGTGACCGTGCTGCAGGAAGGCGGACACATCGCGGAAATACTCGATAAGAAAAGCGGCATCAACCCCTTGTGGACGCCGCCGTGGCGCTCCATAGAGCACTCGGCGTACGGCCCGGCTGCGTACTCCGAATACGGAGCGGACGTGGATGGCAGCCTGCTGGCCGGGATCATGGGGCACAATCTCTGCCTCGACATTTTCGGCGGACCATCACCGGAGGAGGCGGCCGCCGGGGTTCCGGTGCATGGCGAAGGCGCGATTGCGAAGTACACGATCGAAGCCGGGGACGGAAGATTGACGCAGCGCGCGACGCTTCCGCTGGCGCAGATCGAATTCGAACGGCAGGTGGAACTGCACGGCCAGGCCGTGCGGATTCACGAAACTGTCGAGAACCTGGCGGCATTCGACCGCCCGATCGGGTGGACGCAGCATGTGACGCTGGGGCCGCCGTTTCTGGAGCAAGGCGTGACCCAGTTTCGCGCCGCGGCCACGCGCTCCAAAGTCTTCGAGGGCAAGTTTGGCGATCACGATTATCTGCGCGCGGGGGCGGAGTTCGATTGGCCCCACGCTCCGCGCAAGGAAGGCGGAACCGAGGATATGCGCGTGTTCCACGGCGGCCGGGTTTCGAGCGGGCTCACCACGCATCTGATGGATCCGCACTGCGAGGACGCGTTTTTCGCGGCCTTCGCTCCGGCGTCGCAGCTGGTCGTTTGGCTACGTTTGGACGCAGGCCGATTTTCCGTGGATGGCGATCTGGGAAGAGAATCACAGCCGCAGCCACGCGCCGTGGAACGGGAAAACGCTGACGCGTGGCATGGAGTTCGGGGTTTCGCCAATAGCCGGAAACGCGGCGCGCAATGATCGAGCGCGGTACGCTTTTCGGGGTTCCCGCGTATCGCTGGCTGCCTGCGAAGGGCCGCCTGGAAGTAGTGTATTGGGCGATGACGATGCACGCCGCCAGCGTGCCGGATAGACTGGAACGGCCGGCCTGAACTGATGGCACTACTCAACGCCACCGCAATCAGCAAATCCTTCGCGGGCGTGCAGGCGCTGAAGGCAGTCTCGTTCGAACTGCGTGCCGGCGAAGTCCACGCACTGTTAGGTGAAAACGGCGCCGGCAAATCGACCCTCATCAAAGTGATGACCGGCGCGGTGATCGCCGATTCCGGCACGCTCACGATCGATGGCCAGGTGGTGGCGCACAACACGCCGTCGCTGGCGCGTTCGCTGGGAGTGGCGGCGGTGTATCAGCAGCCCGCACTGTTTCCGGATCTCACCGTGGCGGAAAATATCGCGCTGGCACTGGAAGGCGAGGGCCTGTGGCGCAAGGTGGATTGGGCGGCGCGCGACCGCCAGGCGCGCGTACTGTTGGAGCGCACAGGCGCCGACATCGCACCAGGGCGCGCCGTCAGTACGCTCAGCATGCCGGAACAGCAGATCGTGGAGATCGCCAAGGCGATTGGCGCGCGCTCCAAGATTCTGATTCTGGACGAGCCGACGGCGTCATTGACGGAACGGGAAGTGGAGCGGCTCTTTCGCGTGATTCATACGCTGCGCGGCGAAGGCGCGGGCATCGTCTACATCTCGCACCGGCTGGACGAAGTCGCGGCGATCGCGGATCGCGTGACGGTATTGCGCGACGGCCATTCGATCGCGACCCGCGAGCTGCGCGAGGTGGATCGCGCGGAATTGATTCGCCTGATGGTGGGGCGTGACATACACGCGATCTTTCCGAAGCGCGAGGTGCCGCTGGGCGAGATCGTGCTGGAAACGCGCGGGCTGACCTGCCGCGCTTCCGGCGTGCGCGACGTCACGCTGGCGGTGCGCCGCGGCGAAATATTGGGGCTGGCGGGGCTGGTGGGATCGGGGCGGACCGAACTGGCGGAGACGCTGTTCGGCCTGACGCCGGCCGATAGCGGGGAGATCCTGCTCGAAGGGCGCGCGGTGCGGATCGAGTCGCCATCGGACGCAATCCGGCTGCGCATCGGCTATCTGCCGGAGGACCGGAGGCAACACGGCGTGGTGCTGGAAATGGCGGTGGCCGCGAACGCGAGCCTGGCCAATCTCGGCGCTATCTCGAGCCACGGCTTGATCGATCAGGCGGCCGAGCGCACGCTGGCGCGGCGCTACGTGGACCGGCTCCGCATCAAGACCCATTCGCTTTACGCGGAGACCGGGTCGCTTTCCGGAGGCAATCAGCAAAAGGTCGCGCTGGCGCGATGGCTGGCGATCGAACCGGCGGTACTGATTTTGGACGAACCGACGCAGGGCGTGGACATCGGGTCGAAATCGGAGATCCACGAAATGATGGTCGAGCTGGCGGAACAGGGGCTGGCGATTGTCATGATATCTTCGGAGCTACCGGAGATTCTGGGTATGAGCGACCGTATCGCGGTGATGCACGGCGGCACGATGACAGGCATTCTGTCGCGCGCCGAAGCGACGCAGGAAAAAATTCTTGCGATGGCGCTGGGGCACGCCTGATGTTCGAACGGCATCGCCGGGAATTCTCGCTGGTTATCGCCATCCTTGCCCTCGGGGCGGTGCTGGCGGTAGTGGCTCCGGGCTTTTTCACCTTCGCCAATCAGCGCGACCTGGTGCTGGCCAACATGCCGGTGCTGATTGTGGCGCTGGGCATGGTGCTGGTGATCCTCACCGGGCAGATCGACATCTCGGTGGGTTCGCAGTTCGCCATATGCAGCGTGGCTACGGGCGTCTTTGCGCGCATGGGAATGCCGACACCGCTGGCGGGTTTTGCGGCCTGCGTGTTGGGCGCGCTGATGGGGGCGCTAAACGGCGCGCTGGTGGCATGGGTGAGGATTCCGGCAATCGTGGTGACGCTGGCGACGATGGTGGCGCTGCGCGACGGCTTGCGCTGGGCGACGCAGGGCGCATGGGTGGAAAACCTGCCGCCGGGATTTCAGTGGTTCGGACAATCGCAGACCGCGAGCGAAGCGATCACGATTGGATGCGCGCTGGCGTTGACGGTGGGAGTGAGTTGGGGGCTGCGCAACCTGGCGGCGGGGCGAGTGGTCTACGCCACGGGCAGCGACCCGAATGCGGCGCGGCTGGCGGGCGTGAACCCGGCGCGAGTGGTATTCGCGGTGTTCGTGATTACGGGTGCGCTCACCGGCTTCGCGGCGGTCTTCAACGCGGTCCGCTTCCACCAGATTCCGAGCAACGCCGGAATGGGTCTGGAACTGAAAGTGATTGCGGCGGCGGTGGTGGGCGGCGTGGCGATATCGGGCGGCCGCGGCACGATTGGCGGGACGATGCTGGGGCTGCTGCTGCTGGGGGTAATCGGCCCGGCGCTGACCTTCCTGGGGCTGAGCGCGTACTGGGAACGGGCGATTGAAGGCGGCATCATTCTGGCGGCGGTATCGATGGACGCAATCCGCGTGCATTCGGGGAAATATGGGAACATCGTTGGCGCTCAGCGAGCATAGGCCCTGGCGCGAGCGCTGCTTCCCCAACGGGGAGTGGGTGCTGGCACTGGCGCTGGCGGTGGAGCTGGCGCTCTTCGCCGCGATCGGCGAGAATTTTTTCACGCTCGCGAACTTCTTCGAGGTGGTACGGCTGAGTGTGGAGCTCGGTCTACTTGCGCTCGCGATGACGCCGATCATGATCACCGGCGGGATCGACCTTTCGGTGGGATCGACGATGGGGCTGGCGGCAGTGGTGTTTGGCGCGCTGTGGCGCGACGGCGGATGGCGCATTGCGGCGGCGGCGGGCGCGGCGATTGCTGGTGGGCTGCGTTGCCGGGCTGCTGAACGCGGTACTGATCACGCGGCTGAATATTCCGCCGTTGATTGTCACGCTGGGTTCGCTCTCGCTTATTCCGCGGGATCGCGGAGGGGATCACGAAAGGCTCGGAGAACTATTCGGGATTTCCGCAGAGCTTTCTGCGGCTCGGGCAGGGGTACATCGGCGGCGTGGTGCCGGTACAGTTTTCGATTCTGATTGTGGCGCTGGCGAGCTACTGGGTTTTGCTGCACCGTTCGGCGATCGGGCGGACGATCTACGCCATCGGCTTCAGCCCGGGCGGCGCGCGGTACGCGGGAATTCCGACGCGGCGACGGGTGGGGCTGCTGTATTTCCTCTCGGGGCTGGTGGCCTCGAGTGGCGGCGATCATTTACGTGGCGCACCTGGGGCAGGCGAAATCGGATGCGGGCACGGGGTACGAACTGGCGGCGATTACGGCGGTGGTGCTGGGCGGCACCTCGGTGTTTGGCGGGCGCGGAACGGTATGGGGCACGGTGCTCGGCCTGTTCGCGATTTCGGTGCTGCAAAACGGGCTGAGGCTGGCGGCGCTGCCCTCGGAAATGACGGGTGTGCTGACGGGCGCGGTACTGGTGCTGACCATCGCACTCGGGCGGCTGCGCGGTCGCGCGGAGACCAACGAAACGACTTTTGACGAGGCTGATTCCATGAAGAACTCCCAACTTGCGATTCTGTGCAGTGTGGTGCTCGGCGGATCGCTGATCGTGGCCGGCACCAATGTCTGGCTGATCCATTCTTTGCGACCCAGCGGGCCCGGCGCCGCGGCGGTGGCGGGGAAGGCAGGCAAGCGGCCTGTGATCGCGGTGATGCCCAAGGCGAAGGGAGACCCTTACTTCATCAGCTGCAAAGCGGGGGCCGAAGAGGCCGCGCGCGAATTGGGCGTGGACCTGATTTGGGATGGCCCCACGGGGTTGGATGCCGCCAAGCAAAACGAAGTGGTAGAGGGCTGGATCACGCGCGGAGTGGACGCGATCGCGGTATCGGTGGAGAACTCGCCAGGGATTTCGACGGTGCTCCGTAAGGCTCGCGAGCGCGGAATCAAGGTGGTCACGTGGGACGCGGATGCGGCGGTGGATGCGCGCGACTACTTCATCAACCAGGCAACGCCGGAAGGGATCGGCAACACGTTGACGGACGAGGGTGCGCGGCTGCTGGGCGGCCACGGCGATTTCGCGATCGTCACCGGAACGTTGAGCGCGGCGAATCAGAATGCATGGATCAGTTTCATCAAGAAGCGCGTGGCCGAGAAGTATCCCGGCTTGACGCTGGCCACGATCCGGCCGAGCGACGACGATCGCGATAAGGCGTTCTCGGAGACGCAGACCATCATGAAGGTCTATCCCAACGTGAAACTGGTGGTGGCGATCTCAGCGCCCGCGGTGCCGGGGGCGGCCGAGGCAGTGCAGCAGAGCGGACGGAAAGACGTGAATGTGATTGGTCTTTCGCTGCCGAACTTATGCAAGCGCTACGTGCATGACGGAGTGGTGCAGGCGGTGGTCTTATGGAACACGCAAGGACCTGGGCTACCTGACGGTCTACACGGCCGCGAAGTTGGTGGAGGGTCCGTTGGGCAAGGATTCCTTCCAGGGCGGGAGACTGGGGACGATCGAGATTCGGGGGACGGAAGTGATTCTGGGAAAGCCCTTCATCTTTAATAAGGCCAACATCGATCAGTACGATTTCTGAGTCACCGGAACGATCGTTCCGGAAATTCCAGAAGATTGGTTGAGAGCGAAGGGCTTAGGAGAAAGGCGCCGGAACGATCGTTCCGGTAGCGAAGAACTTTCGACTGCAGGCCTAGCGGCCAACTACTCTCACTGAGTTGATTCTCCCACGCGGGATCTGAGAACGGGCGTGACGAGGCATGGCAGGTTTTCTATAAGAGACTCAGCTTCAAGGAGTTCATCGCGGAAAAATAAATATCGAGTTGCGGTGACGAAGGTTTTCAGCGGCGGCTGGAAGCGCGAATTTTCAGGGTTGCGGGAAGGCGCACGGTGATGGAAGCTTCCTGGGTGGCGATGCCTTCGATGCGATCCAGCAGAATTTGTCCGGCGCGATAACCGATGTCGTAAGCGGGCTGCACTATGGTGGTGATGGAAGGCGTGAAGAGGTCTTCCACGGTAAGTTCATCGAAGGTGACGAAGCCGAGATCGCGCGGTGTTTCCAGGCCGCAATCCCGAAAGGCGCGAAGCACGGCGAGGGCGTTGTGGCCGTTGGTGCAGAAGAGGGCGTCGGGACGCGTGGCGGGATTGCAGAGGTGCTCGCGGCAGAGCGCGGCGACTTCGTCGAGGTGCAGTGTACCGTGCCAGACGAGGCGGTCGTCCAAGGGGATACCTGCATCTTCGAGCGCCTGACGATAGCCTTGCAGACGGCGGCGCTCGTTCTTTAGCGACATAGGGCCGGTCACGATGGCGATGCGGCGGAAGCCGCGCTCGATGAGGTGACGAACGCCCATGCTCGCTGCCTCCATGTCTTCGACGGAGACCGAATCGACGGCGATGCGGTCGGGGACGCGATCCAGACAGACCACCGGAATTTCGGCGTCGAGGATCCTGCTGATTTGCCCTTGCGGGGTGGGTGCGGCGGCGATGACGAGCAGGATGCCTTCGACGCGCTGAGAGCGGAGGAGGGAGAGAAGCTCCTTCTGACGTTCGCCATCGTCATCGGAATTGACCGCGATGATGGAGTAGCGGCGCTGACGGGCGGCGGTTTCCGCTCCGCGAATGATCTGGGGAAAGAAGGAGATGGTGAGGTCCGGGACGATGATGCCGAGGGTACGGGTCTTGCTGGTTTTGAGGCTACGGGCGACGTGATTCGGGTGGTAGTTGAGTTGGCGGATGGCCGCCTGGACTTTGTTGCGAAGGGGCTCGCTGACGTTGACGGAGCCGGTGATCACATGGGAAACGGTGCCCACGGAAACTCCGGCTACCTCGGCCACCTTTTTAATACTGGGCATGACGCATTTCGGTTAGC
Organism: uncultured Solibacteraceae bacterium; assembly: GCA_963811575.1. GTDB lineage: Bacteria > Acidobacteriota > Terriglobia > Bryobacterales > Bryobacteraceae > Solibacter. Next base: position 291,373 of record CAWERY010000020.1, read on the forward strand.
GCGCAGGGAAAGTCTTCAGGCGAATGTTCCGAACCTCGATTTTCATGGGGGGACCTTTGTGCACCTGGATGCCGATGAGGCCATCCAATTTGCGGCCTTCGACATCGTCATCGATCACCATGCTGGTGAGGCGGCCGTTAAGGAGCTGCGCGATGGTGTTGCCGCGGGCGATGAGGTGGAGGTCGTTCCAATCCTCACCCTTGATGAGCGCCTTTAATTCGTTGCCATCGCCAAGAGAGCCCACCAGCCCGGGCTTGCCGCCTTGCGGAATGTAGCTGAACTGGCCGCGCATGGCGAGAAATCCGCGGCCGCGCTCTTCGTAGAGCTGGCCGGTGTATTGTTGGACGCCATCCATGTCGGCCTGGTAGCCCTTCATCGCCCATTTGATCTCGGGCAGTTCGATGCTGCGGATCTGAATGCCGCTGTTGAAGCCGGTGAGTTTGAACTGAAGCTTCAATTCGAAATCGGCCGGACTGCCGCCGCGCCAGATGAGAAAAGTATTTTGGACAGGCTGCTTATCGACGGTGGTCTGACCCACGAGGGAGCCGTTTTCCACGCGCCAGAAGCCGGGATCACCGTCCCATCCGGCGAGCGATCTGCCATCGAAGATCGGCTGAAAGCCAACCTCGGCCAGGGGCGGGACCAGGGGGGCGCGCGGGGCGGGAGTTTGCGCGAAGAGGGCGCCCGACACGATGGCGATGGCTGCAAAGCGTCTAACATGTGGCCTCCAATTTTTCTGACGGGACCTTGACCCAATTTCGGTTTGCGGCAGATGCCAGGACGGCATCGGTGACGTAATCGGTGCGGAGTGCATCGCGGAAGGTAGGCGCGGCGCTCTTGCCTTCGCCGAGTGCGCTGAGGAAATCGGCGGCCTGGTGGATGAAGGTATGTTCGTAACCGATCTGGAGTCCGGGGACCCACCAGTGCTTCATGTACGGATGGTCGGAATCGGTGATGTGAATGCTCTTCCAGCCGCGCAGGCTGCCTTCGTCGCGATGGTCGAAATACTGGAGACGGTGCAGGTCGTGGAGGTCCCAGATGATGGACGCATTTTCGCCGTTGATTTCGAGCGTGTAGAGAGCTTTGTGGCCGCGGGCGTAGCGGGTGGCCTCGAAGGTAGCGAGCGAACCATTGTGGAAGCGCGCGAGGAAGAGGCTGGCGTCATCGATTCCAACGGGTTCGAGTTTGCCGGTGAGATTGTGCTGGCGCGCCTTGATAAAAGTTTCGGTAGCGCCGGTGACTTCGTCGATTCCGCCGTTGAGCCACATGGCGGTATCGATGCAGTGGGCGAGCAGGTCGCCAGTGACGCCGCTGCCGGCGACGGCGACATCGAGGCGCCAGAGGCCTTCGCCGCCCTGCGGAAGTTCGCTCGAGATGGTCCAATCCTGGAGGAATTTGGCGCGATAGTGGAAGATGCGGCCGAGGCGGCCCTCATCGATCAGGTGCTTGGCGAGCATCACTGCCGGGACGCGGCGGTAGTTATACCAGACCATGTTGGGGACACCGGCGGATTCCACGGCCTTGACCATGGTTTCGCTTTCGGCGGCGTTACGGCCCAGCGGCTTTTCGCACATCACCATTTTTCCGGCCTTGGCCGCGGCGATGGCGATTTCGGCGTGAGTGTCGTTGGGGCTGGCAATATCGATGAGGTCGATATCAGGGGATTCGCACCACTTTACGCCAGTCCGGTTCCACGGATTCGTAGCCCCACCTGGAGGCGAAGGCGTTGGCGCGATCGGCGTTCCGGGCGCAGACCATCTTGAGAACGGGCTGATACGGGACGTCGAAGAAGTGATTGACCTGGGAGAAGGCGTTGGAGTGGGTGCGGCCCATGAAGCCGTAGCCGATCATGCCGATATTGAGTTTCTTCATGTCAGTTCCACCCATGGGCATTGCGCACCGCGATCATGACGCGGAGGACGTCCTGCCAGGTTTTGGGATCGAGCATCATCGAGTTGGGGAACATGCAGCCATCCCAGCAGATGTGCTGGACGGCGTGGGTAGGTTTGCCATCGTCGCCGCGCAGCCAGGCGCCGGCGTCGCGGACGATATCGAGTTTGCCATTGGGGTCGCACGGGGGGCAGTGGCGGCCGGTTTTATCGTGGGAGCCGGAGCCTTTGACGGTGCCATCGTTCTGGGCGACGTGGAAATCGATCATCCAGGGGCGGAGGGCGGCGGCCATCTTCGCATACGCCTCATGGAGGCGCTCGGTCTGCGACCAATCGAAGTCGGGCGGCAGGAGGCTATCCTCGGGCGCGTTGTAGCCCATGGTGAAGAGCATGGTGTGCGCCATGTCGGCCTGGAAGCCGAGGGTTTGGGGGCGGTCGACCATTTCGAGAAGCTGCACGTTGCGACGCCAGCTATGCATGCCGGCCCAACAGATCTCGCCTTCGGCGGCGAGGCGCTCGCCGAACTCTTCGGCGATGGAGCAGGCCTCGCGGAAGGTTTGGGCGATGATTTTGGTGTTGCCTTCGGGGTCGCTGGCCCAATCGCCGGCGCCGGCGGCGGAATCGATGCGGATGACTCCGGAGGGGCGGATTTTGAGATCGCGGAGTTTGCGGCCGATGCGGCAGGCTTTGCGCACCTGAGTGAGGAAGCGGCCGCGCTCTTCGGCATCGCCCATGGCGGAGCCGCCGCCGGTGGCGCCCCAGACGGGCGCGACGAGAGAGCCGGCTTTGAGGCCTTTGGAGGTGAGCTTCTCGGCGAGCTTCGCGAGATCGTCATCCGAGGAATCGATATCGGTGTGGGGCAGGGACAGGAAGAGATCGACGCCATCGAACCTGACGCCATCGACGACGGTAGAGGCGGTGAGATTCAACATGGTGTCGAGATCGATGGGCGGCTCCGAATCGGGGCCCTTTCCGACGAGGCCCGGCCACATGGCGTTGTGGAGGGCGGGGGAGGTATGGGAAGCGGTAGAGCTCATAGGCAAGTCCTCTTCGTTGGCATTACGTGGCCGTGAATCGGCTGTGAGTCCCTCGTTACGCGCGGTGCGGCGCGAGTTTGAAACGTCTCAAGCCTGATAGCCTATATCACGCCTTTGGGGAAGTCAATGGGATGGATTCTTCAGGCGGGAAGTTTGAAATGGTGGACGACGCCACCGGGTTCGACGGACTCCTGGAGGAGGGGGCGGCGGTCGGCGAAGAGGGCGGTAAGCCAATCTTCGGCGGCTGCGGCATTCCAGGGAAGGTAGTGAGCGAGGTCGGCGAAGCAGATGGCAGCATGCCAGCAATTTCCGTCTTCTTCGCGGGTGAAGGTAACGATCGCGTTGGTGGGGAGATGGCGCGCCGAGGCGGTGCGCAGGTAGTTGAGCTGAACTGCCAAGCGGCCGCCGGTGGCTGGGCCGCTACGCACCATGCCGCGAGCGGCATTGAACTTGAGGAGCTTCGCGACATTGGCGATGGTCCAATCGGTATCGAAAATGCGGCCTACCAGATGCTGCGGCGCGAGGGTGCTCATCTCAAGTACTACCTTATCAGGCGGTTTAAGGAGGCGGCTTGCTATTATGATGCGCAATGAAGCGGGTTGTCCTTTTGCTGCTGGCCTCTGCCACGTTGTATGGCCAGGCCGCCGAGGTCCACGGCTCCGTGGTAGACGCACGCGGGGGAGAAGCACTCTCCCAAGTGGTGGTGCAACTGGCAGGATCTATTTATCGCGCCACAACCGATTCGGCAGGCCACTTTCGTATTCCGGCAATCCCGCCGGGAGATTACGTATTGAACGTGTCCACGGTGGGATACCACCTAGTGAAAAGGCCGTTTCATCTCGATGCGGGAGGGACGCAGGAATTCGAGATCATCCTAAGCCCCGAGACATTCCGGCAAAGGGATTCGGTGGAGGTGCAAGCCAGCCCGTTTGAGGCGTCACGGCAGGACAGCCCCTCGACGCTGGTGCTGGGCGGCAATGATGCCAAGAACCTGGCGAGCGTGCTGGCGGATGATCCGCTGCGCTCTGTACAGGGACTTCCGGGCGTGAGTTCCAATAATGATTTCGACGCGCGTTTTTCCCTGCGCGGGGCGGACTTCAGCCGGATCGGACTCTACCTGGATAACGTGCTGCTTCACGCACCCTTTCATATGCTGCAGGGACAGCAGGTCTCCGGATCGGCGACGGCGTTTAACGGCGATATGGTGGAGGAACTCGAGCTGCACGAGGGCGCGTTCCCGGTGCGTTTTGAGGACCGCTCGGCAGGAGTGCTGGACGTGCATACGCGCGATGGGAGCCGGACGGGCGATTCGTTCCGCATCGCGGCCAGCGCGTCCAACGCGGGGGCAATGGCGGAGGGCCCGTTGGGCAAGAAGAAGCGCGGATCGTGGCTGGTGGGAGCGCGCAAGAGTTATTTGCAGTATATTTTCCAGCGCACATTTCCGAACAGCTCTTTTATTTTCGGTTTTGAGGATGCACAGGGCCGCCTCACGTATGACCTCACGCCGAAGAACAATCTGACGCTTTACGTGCTGGAAAGTTATTCGGCACTCAATCGCGACGTCACGCCGAACCTGGGCGTGAACTCATTGACCACGGCGGGCTATCATTACACGCTTGGGAACCTGGGCTGGCGAGCTTCGCCTACGGCGAAATTGATGGTGGTCAGCCACCTTGCATGGATGCGAGAGAAGTTCGACAACGATAACCCAACGAAGCTGCCGCTGGGCAGCGGCTATTACGGCGAGTGGGTAGCGAACTCCGCGGCGACCTGGATGTGGAACAAGCAAGCGCCGCTGGATGCCGGATGGAGCCTGCGGCGCCTGCGCAGCAACGGCACCACACTTCAATATCAGACGGGAGCGCCGCTGCCGCGATTGCTGGATCACTCCGACGGCACCGCGTTGCGGGAGAGCGGGTACGTACAGCAAACGTGGATGCCGTGGGCGGGGCGGCTGCACGTTACGGCGGGGGCGCGGTGGGATCATCACTCGACAGACGATGTGGCGGTGGTGTCGCCGCAAGCGTCGGCATCGCTGATGCTGGCGGAGGGCACGCGGGTTCAGCTGGGCTTCGGGCAGTACGTGCAGTATCCGGAGATAACGCTGCTTACTTCGCCGCTGGGCAGCCGCAATCTGCTGCCGATCCGCTCCATACACTGGCTGGCGGGATTCGAGCAGCGGCTGGGCGCGCGCACGCGTTTTCGCGCCGAACTGTACGACCGGGTGGATCGGGACTTGCCGTTCCAGCCGCTATACGACCCGCGAATTCTGGATGGCAAGCTGGTAACGCCGCCGGCAAATCCGCGTTATCTGAATTCGGTGCGCGGCTACTCGCGGGGCCTCGAGGTTTTCCTGCAGCGCTCCAGCGCCAACCGGGCCACGGGGTGGATTTCTTATGCGTATGGGCGCACAGCGCTGCGCGATGGCGTGACCAACAATCGATTTCCCTCCGAGTACGATCAGCGGCACACGGTAAATGTCTACGGGGGATACCGGCTGAAGCCGACGATCAACTTGAGCGTGAAGGCGAGCTACGGAAGCGGTTTTCCGATACCGGGTTACCTGCAACAGGTGGGCGGGCTCTATTATTTGACGAGCGTGCGCAACCAACTGCGCATGCCCGCGTACGTGCGGACCGACGCGCGCGTGAACAAGAGCTGGACCAAGGATAAATGGAAGATTTCGTTGTATGGGGAGGTGATCAACCTGACCAATCGAACGAACTACATTTACGACAGCTTCAACGGGTACAACAGCAGGACGTCCCAGGCGTTTCTGACATTGGATACGATGTTTCCGATTTTGCCGAGCGCGGGGATAGTCTTCGAACACTAGACTCCGGCGGATACCAGGTTGACTGGCGGTAGGGATGCGGCGGCCAGATCCCTGCGGTAGCGTACGTGACGGGCCCGGGTCAGTTCCACGAGGGGACTCCAGACCGCATGCACCAAGTGGTACTTGATGAGAAAGCGCCAAAAGCGGTTGGAGCGTTTGTAGAGATACGACATGGCGAGGTACGGCGCCACGGCACGCCAGTCTTCGGGGCGGCGCCGCCAGATGGAGGCGTGGGAGAAGAGGCGGGCGTAGATCCACGCGTAGCCTTCCTCCAATTCCTCCGGTGACATGTGCTTTGGACGAAATACTGCGTGTGCGGTGTCGTAGAGGCTCCAATCGCGGTGGAGCAAGCGGCGCTCGGCTTCCATCTGGTGAAAGAGCGGAGTCGCGGGATACGGAGTGAGGATGTGAAAGGTGGCGCATTCGAGGCGGTTCTCCTCAATCCATTGCGCGGTGCGGGCGAAGACATCGGGGCGATCGTGATCGAAGCCGAGGACAAAAGAGCCATTCACCTGGATGCCGTTTTCGTGGAGCAGGCGAACGCGGCGGGCATAGTCGGCAGTCTTCGGGGTCTTCTTGCGGGCGTCAGCGAGGTTCTCATCGGTGAGCGATTCAAAGCCGACGAAGACGCCCGTGCAGCCGGCGAGCGCCATATCGCGAATGAGATCGGGCTGGTCGGTGACGTCGATGGAAACGGCCGCGCTCCAGATTTTGTTGAGCGGTCGCAGGGCGTGACAGAGGGCGCGCAGGTATTCGCGGTTTGAACCGAGGTTATTGTCGATGAAGACGGCGTAGGGCTGGCGATCTTGGGCAAACTCGGCGGCCACCTGGGCGGGGTCACGCATGCGATAGGGCATACGAAGACCGTCGGTTGCGAGGTAACAGAAGCCGCAGCGGTTGTGACAGCCGCGGGTCGCAATCAGGCTGGTGGTGGTGAGGAAGCCGTGGCGCGGAAGGAGGGACCGCCGGGGCGGGGGATCTTCGCGGTAATCGTTCTCATAGGTCGCGAGGTAGCGCGGCTGGAGGCGGCCCGATTCGGCGTCGGCCAGGATGCGGGGCCAGAGCTGCACGCCATCGCCCAGTGCAAGCGCGTCGGCATGGGGTGCGCACTCTTCGGGGTTTGACAAGACGTGCAGGCCGCCGAGGACGACTTTACTGCCGCGGCAGCGGTACCAATGGGCGAGTTCGAAGGCGCGGGCGGCGAAGGTCAGGTGAACGGTAATCCCGACCACCGCGGGCAGGGGTTCGAAGGGCGGGCGGCCGTCGAGGAGGTTTTCATCCCAATACCGGACTTCCCAATGCGCGGGGGTGACCGCGGCGAAGCTGGTGAGCGCAAGGCTGGGCGTGAGCACGTGTTTCCCGAAACTCGCGTTGGGATCTTTTGGATAGAAGGGATTGATGAGCAGGGCGTAGCGCGGCTGGGGCGGTGCAGGCGGGGGTTGCGGGATCGAGGAGGGGCGGGCGGGACATATCGGCGGGCATCCAGCGGGGCCGCGCGGCGGAAGGCTTGCTCATGTAAGTAATTTATATTGCAAAGTACTTTATGTCAAGAAGTTTTGTGAAGAGGCTGCGAATTTGCGGACGCGATTTACACTAGAAGTGATCATGGCGGAATCCGGAAGTGTCGCGGTGCTGGCTGAGAAGCCTTCGGTGGCGCGCGATATTGCCCGCGTGCTGGGGGCAGGCAGCAAGGGCGAGGGTTTTCTGCACGGCAACGGCTACGTGGTGACGTGGGCAATCGGGCACCTTGCGGCGCTGGGGCAGCCGCACGACATCGAT